>NZ_AP022617.1:0-4800000 GCF_010731575.1 Mycolicibacterium monacense
GGGCACCACCAAGGCCGAGGTGTTCGAGTACTACGTCGACGTGGCCGAGGCGATGGTGCCGCACATCGCCGGCCGGGCGGTCACCCGTAAGCGCTGGCCCAACGGCGTCGGCGAGTTGGAGTTCTTCGAGAAGCAGCTGGCCAGCTCCGCACCTGACTGGCTCCAGCGCGGCACGATCGTGCACAAATCGGGCACCACCACCTACCCGATCATCGACACCCGCGAAGGTCTGGCGTGGATCGCGCAGCAGGCCGCGCTGGAGGTGCACGTGCCGCAGTGGCGGTTCGTCGGATCGGGTGGCGACCTGACTCCCGGCCCGGCCACCCGGATCGTGTTCGACCTCGACCCCGGCGAGGGCGTCACGTTCCGTCAGCTGTGCGAGGTCGCGCACGAGGTCCGCGACCTGATCACCGGCATCGGGCTGACGGCCTATCCGCTGACCAGCGGCAGCAAGGGTCTGCACCTCTACGTCCCGCTCCAGGAGCCGATCAGCTCCCAGGGCGCGTCGGTGCTCGCCAAACGCGTCGCCCAACAGCTCGAAGCGGCCATGCCCAAACAGGTCACCGCCACGATGACCAGAGCCTGCGCGAGGGCAAGGTGTTCCTCGACTGGAGCCAGAACAACGGCAACAAGACCACGATCGCGCCGTACTCCCTGCGGCCGCGAGCATCCGACGGTTGCGGCGCCACGCACCTGGGAGGAGATCGAGGACCCCGACCTGAGACATCTGCGATTCGACGAAGTGCTCGAGCGGATCGAGGAGTTCGGGACCTGCTGGCCGATCTCGACGAGTACGTGCCTGTCGAGGACCGGCTCACCAAGTACCGCAGCATGCGCGACCCGTCGAGGACGCCGGAGCCCGTGCCGCCGCTACCGCCGAAGGCCGCAACAACGACCGCTTCGTGATCCAGGAACACCATGCCCGGCGGCTGCACTACGACCTGCGTCTGGAACGCGACGGTGTGCTGGTCAGCTGGGCGGTGCCGAAGAACCTGCCCGACCGGCCCTCGGAGAACCACCTCGCCGTGCACACCGAGGACCATCCGATGGAGTACCTCACCTTCCACGGCACCATCCCGAAGGGTGAGTACGGCGGCGGCGACATGATCGTCTGGGACACCGGCACGTATGAGACCGAGAAGTTCAACGACCACGCCCCGGACGGACCCGCCAAGGGCGGGGAGGTCATCATCACCCTGCACGGCAACAGGATCGACGGCCGTTACGCGTTGATCCAGACCGACGGCAACTGGCTCGCCCACCGGATGAAGGATCAGGGCAACCCGACGTTCGAGGACTTCGCCCCGATGCTGGCCACCCACGGCTCGGTCGAGAAGCTCACGGCGAAACAGTGGGCGTTCGAAGGCAAGTGGGACGGCTACCGGCTGCTGGTCGACGCCGACCATGGCAAGCTGTGTCTGAAGTCCCGTAGCGGCCGCGACGTCACCGCAGAGTATCCCCAATTACGCGCGCTGGCAGCAGATCTCGCCGACCACCATGTCGTGCTCGACGGGGAGGTCGTCGCCCTCGATGACAAGGGCGTGCCGAGCTTCGGTCATATGCAGAACCGGGCCCGGTCCACCCGTGTCGAGTTCTGGGCGTTCGACATCCTGCGCCTCGACGGCCGTTGGCTGCTGAAGGCGAAGTACCGAGACCGCCGAAAGCTGTTGGAGACGTTGGCCAGTGGGGGCGGACTGATCGTGCAACCCCTACTCGACGGCGACGGCCTCGAGGCTCGAGGACGCCCGCAAACGCAGGTGGGAGGGTGTGGTCGCCAAGAAATGGGATTCCACCTATCAGCCGGGGCGGCGCTCGTCGGCGTGGATCAAGGACAAACTGTGGAACACCCAGGAGGTCGTGATCGGCGGGTGGCGCGAAGGCAACGGCGGCCGCAGCAGCGGCATCGGCGCACTGGTGCTCGGCATCCCCGGACCCGACGGCCTGCAGTTCGTCGGCCGAGTCGGCACCGGGTTCACCGAGAAGGAACTCGGCAGTCTCAAGAAGACGTTGGCGCCGCTGCACACCTACGAATCCCCCTTCGCGACAAGGCTTCCCACCCAGGACGCCAAGGGCGTGACGTTCGTGCGGCCCGAACTCGTCGGCGAGGTGCGTTACAGCGAGCGTACCGGCGACGGCCGGTTGCGCCAACCGTCCTGGCGGGGGCTGCGACCGGACAAGACGCCGGACGACGTCGTGGGAGTAGGTGCGGTCGATGTCGCATCGAGCGGTGTGGATTTGTCGGTGGTCGAATGTATGTTCGAGGTATGTCAGGGCACGACCTCCAGGCCGCGGTGACCGCGCTGCGTGCGGCCTTCGATGAGGTGGCCTCCTGTGATGTCGCCTTGTTGGACCGCGCCGAACTCGTTGCGGCGCTGGATGAACTCGAGGCCCTGGGGTGCCGGCTGCCCACGATGAGCCACCGCTTGCTGGCCCGTCGGTCCGAGGCGACACCGCAGCAGATGGGTGCCAAGTCGTGGAGAGAGGTGCTGACGGTCCGCTGGCGGATCTCGGGCAGTGAGGCCAACCGACGACTCACCGAGGCCGGTCTGCTGGCGCCGCGCCAGGCATTGACCGGTCCTTCGCTGCCGCCGGTGTTACCCGCAACGGCGGCAGCACAGGCGCACGGGTTGATCAACAGCGAACACGTCGAGGTCATCCGCAGAGCGGTCGACAAGTTGCCGGGGTTCGTCGACACCGTCACGCGGGAGCAGTTCGAGGTCACCCTGGTCCGCACCGCGGTCGGTGGGCCCCAAGGAACTCAAGGACACAGCCGACCTCACGTTGTTCCTGCTCGATCAGGACGGTCCCGAGCCCGATGACACCGAACGGGCCCGCAAGCGTGGCGTGTCGCGATCGAAACAACGCCCCGACGGGATGGTCGACCTGTCCGGGCACCTGACGCCGGAAGCGTGGGCGGTGTGGGAGGCGATCTTCGCGAAGTACGCGGCGCCGGGCATGTGCAATCCCGACGATCCCGAACCCTGCACGTCGGGGACCCCGTCGCAGGAGCAGATCGACAACGACCACCGCCCCTGGCCCAGCGCCACACGATGCGATGGTCGCGATCGGGCGCATCGCCTTGATGAGTGGCGAACTCGGCCAACTGAATGGACTGCCGGTCTCGATCATCATCCGCACCACGCTGGAGGATCTGGAGTCGCGGGCCGGGGTCGGCACCACCGGTGGCGGCACCGTCGTGCCGATCGCCGATGTGATCCGGATGGCCGGCCACGCCAACCACTACCTGGCGGTGTTCGACGGAGCTACCGGATCTGCTCTTGATCTGTTCCGCGCCAAGCGGACTGCCTCCCCGGCGCAACGCATCATGCTGATCGCGCGAGATGGCGGATGCACCAAACCGGGCTGCACTGTCGGCGCCTACGGCTGCCAGGTGCATCATGTGGATGCCGACTGGTCAGACGGCGGCAACACCAACGTCGACGAACTCGGCCTCGCGTGCGGGCCGGACAACCGCAGCGTCGACAAAGACGACGGCTGGTCCACCCGCATGAACGATCAGTGCGAAGTCGAATGGATCCCGCCGCCACGGCTGGACACAGGCCAAGCCCGGTTGAACCACTACCACCGACCCGAACGCCTTCTCCGGCCATCCGACGACCCTGTGCCTACGAGCCAGGACCGCAGTGGGGCAATCGAACCCGCCGACGGTGGGAAGGTCGGCGACGCCGAGTCTGGTCCTCCGCGGTCGGCCGACGACACCGGCGAACCCGGCGGGCCCGCACCGCCCGGCAATCGTGCGGCCTGATCGCCGTCGTCCCGCGTATGCGCCTCGAGTCACAACGGACGCCACCTCGAGTGGGGCGACGATCCGGCTGAGGCGCCACTTCAGGGTGTCGCGCTCCCAGGTGACCGTCTTCGACGGGGGCTCGCACCTGACGCTGATCTCACACCCCGACGCGGTGACCGCCGTGATCAGTCAGGCCATCGCGTCGGTGCGCTGACGGACGTCCATGGCCACACCTCACCGCTGGGACTGCCGCCGCGGCGCGAAAGCCAAACGCCTGCAGGCTGGTAGCGCATACGGCCGGTCAGAGGACAATCGCGGCGGCTTCGAGCGCCTGCCGCAGGCCGCGGGTGGCCAACTGGTCGGCCAACTCGTTGTCCGCGACACCGGAATGGCCCTTCACCCAGAACCACTCGACACGGTGCCGCGCGCAGGCGGCTGCAGCCGCTGCCACAGGTCGACGTTCTTCACCGGCTGCTTGGCGGCGGTCAGCCAGCCGTTGCGCTCCCAGCCCAGCACCCATTTGGTGATGCCGTTGCGGACATAGGTGCTGTCGGTGTGCAGGTGCACCAGGACCGGTCTGGTGAGCGCCTCGAGCGCCATGATCGGCGCGGTCAGTTCCATCCGGTTGTTGCTCGTCGCCCCGGGTTCACCGCCACATCTCGCGGATGTGGTTGCGGTGGCGCAGCACCGCGCCCCAGCCGCCGGGACCCGGGTTGGGGCGGCAGCCGCCGTCGGTGTGGATGATCACGGGTTCGGTGTCCACGGGCTCAGCCGGCCTCTGCCCGACGGAGCAGCTCAACTGCCTTCGGCCCGACACCGTGCAGGGCCAGCAGTTCCTCGAGATCCGCGGGAAGATCAGCGCGGGTGCGGTAACCGGCGTCGATGAGCGCGCCGGTGGCCGGCCTGCCGATCCGGATACCGTCGAATACTGCGCCGCGGTCGGCGGGTCGGTCATGACATGAGGATAGGTGGGGAGATCACGGCCGTCGGGACCGACATTCCGAGATCGCGGTGCCGCAGCGTGGTGATCCGCCGCCCGGGTTGCACCGCATCCTTCACCGGCGCGGTGCGGTCACCGAAGAACGACGCGGTCGCATCGATATCCGCGACGACGTACGTGATTCCCCACAGCCTGGACGGACCTTCGCGAGCCGTCTCCGGGGACCCGACGACCTCGAGGATCACCTCCCCGAGCCGGAAGAAGATCTGACGCACCGGTCGACCGCCCAGGTCGGCGGCGCGTTCGCGGCGCGGGGCCAGGCCGACCGCGGCCAGCGCGGCGAGGGTCCGCTTCAGGTCGGGGGACATCAGCACGACATGGTCGATCGCCCTCACGCCGTTGGCGTGCGTGGCGGGAACCGCGCCGGCCGCCTCCGATGCGCTCGTCGCGATGCCGTCGAGGTCGGCTGACGGGCCCGGCAGACCCCGCAGCGACCAGCCGACGATGCCGGTGCCACGGTCGCGGCCGACCAGTCGGATCCGCACCCCGCCGATCCGGCAGACGTCGTCGGGGTCGACATCGAAGCCCGCCCGTATCCACGCGTCCGCGGGGTCGGCGACGCGGATCTCGTCGACGGTGACGGTCATGGCCGCAGGCACGCGGCTCAGACTACGACGGCGCGGGCGGCGACATCTGCCCCCGGTGCCACCGCGGCTCGCGCTCGGACGAACTCCGACGACAACGCCCGATTCCGGCGTCTGGGAGCCTTTTGCTCGGTACCGTTAGGCGAACAATCCGCACTCCCCGGAGGACGGTGGGACCATGGCGGGCGGGATAGCGACCGAACTGGCAGCCGCCGGGTTCACCGACGCCGTCGAGATCGGCCGCGGTGGTGGCGGCGTGGTGTATCGCTGCAACCAGAAGTCCCTCGGGCGCAGCGTCGCCATCAAGGTTCTCGCCTCCGACCTCGACGACAAGGACGACCGCGAGCGTTTCCTGCGCGAGGGGTACGCGATGGGCGGGCTGTCCGGGCACCCGAACATCGTCAACATCCTGCAGGTCGGCGTCACCGACGGCAATCGCCCGTTCATCGTGATGCCTTATCACGCAAGGGGTTCGCTCGCGCAGCGGGTGCGGCGGGAGGGCCGGATCGCGTGGCCCGAGGCGCTGCGTATCGGCGTCAAACTGTGCGGGGCACTGGAGACCGCGCACCGGACGGGCACGCTGCACCGCGACATCAAACCGGCCAACGTGCTCGTCAACGACTACGGCGAACCGCAGTTGAGCGACTTCGGGACTGCTCGCATCGTCGGTGGCTACAAGACCGTCACCGGGTTCTTCACCGGCACACTGTCCTACACCGCACCCGAGGTGCTCAGCGGCACCCCGCCGACGGTCGCGGCCGACGTGTACTCCCTCGGCGCGACGATCTACGCGCTGATCGCCGGCAACCCCCCGCACGAGCGCAAGGCCGACGAGGATCTCATCGCGCACTACCTGCGGATCACCTCGACACCGGTACCGGATCTGCGTCCCGAGGGGATCCCCGTCGACGTCTGCGCCGCGATCGAGAAGGCGATGTCGCGCGAACCCGCCGACCGGTATGCGTCGGCCGAAGAGTTCGGCCTCGAACTGCAACTGGCGCAACGACACAACGGGCTGACTGCCGATCCGATGGCGCTCAGCGACCCGAGCGCTCCGCCGGAGGAGCCCGCCGGCGCCGAAGCGCCGGACGCCACCGGACGGCACGAACCCACCGGCGCTGACTCCCTTGGCGCCACCGGCGCTGACTCCCTTGGCGCCACCGGCGCTGACTCCCTTGGCGCCACCGGCGCTGACTCCCTTGGCGCCACCGGCGCGATGCCCCCGCCGACGCCCGGCATGTTCGCCCACACCGCCTCGATCAGCGCGTCGAGCCTGCCGTGGGCGGTCTCGCCGTCCGCACCGCCACCGGCGCCCGGACCCCCGCCCGACGGTGCGGCCGAGAAGCCGGAGCGCAACCGGAAACTCATCGCCGCCGCGGCGGCGCTCGCGGTGCTGTTGCTCGTGGCCAGCGGCGTCTACATGGTCGTCACGCCACGCGACGACGCCGGCAGCGAGGCGGCCAGGCCGGTGGGGCAGACGCAACCCACCCAGGAAACCCAGCCCGGGTGGCAGACGATCGCCGATGCCCGCGTGGCCCGTGACGCGGTGGCGGCCACCGAGGCCGACGGCACGATCTGGGTCTTCGGCGGACTGGGCGAGGGCGGCCGCGTCAGCGGACGGCACGAGGGGCGACCCGGCGATCGACAGCTGGAAGAGCGGTGAGCCGCTACCCGTGCCGGTGCAGCATGCGATGGCCGTGACCTGGCAGGGCACTCCGGTCGTCCTCGGCGGCTGGCGCACCGAGGGCGCGAACACCAAGGTGGCCACGGACCGGGTGTGGCGGGTGGTCAACAGCCGCTGGGCCGAACTGCCCCCGCTGCTGCAACCGCGGGCGGCGGCGTCTGCCGCGGTGGTCGGCGAGCGCATCATCGTCACCGGCGGCGTGGACGCATCCGGCAAGGTGCTCGACACCACCGAGATCTTCGACGGCACCGGGTGGAGACTCGGCGCCGCGATGCCCACGCCGCGGCAGATGTCGGCTGCGGCATCCGACGACCGGCTCGTCTACGTCGTCGGCGGCACCACGGGGTCCGCCGATCTGGCCACGGTGGAGGCGTACGACCCGGCCGCCGACACCTGGACCGATCTGCCCCCACTTCCGCAGCCGCGCAGCGACTTCGGGGCCGCGAGCGCTGACGGGCGGTTGGTCGCGGTGGGCGGTGAGTCGGCGGGGCAGGAGCTCGGCAGCGTCGTCGCGCTCGACTTCGTGGCCCGGACGTGGTCCCCGCTGCCGGATATGACGGGTCCGCGCCGCGGTATGGCGGTGGCCGGCGTCGGGCGCACCGTTTACGCGATCGGCGGGGCGACCGGCGACGGCGCCGTCACCGCCTCGGCCGAATCGTTGAAGCTGGCCGCGCGTCGACCCCAACCGGTGGCGCAGTGGCGGACCCTGCCCGATGCGCCGACGGCACGGTTGATGATGGCCTGGACGGTGCTCGGCGACACGATCTGGGTTGCGGGCGGGATGAGCCACGGCGAGAGCCTCCAGACAGTCGAGAGCTACGACACCCGAACCGGCACATGGCAACCGCAGCCGCCGCTGCCGATACCGCTGCACCACGCGACGGCGGCGACCTACCGCGGCGAGGTGGTGGTCCTCGGCGGTGCCACCGACAGCATCGCGGACGCGTCGAACAAGGTGTTCGCGTTCCGCGACGGTGCGTGGGTGGATCTCCCGCCACTGCAGCACGCGCGGGTCGCGGGCGCCGCAGCGGTGGTCGGAGACCAACTGGTCGTCGTCGGCGGGCAGGACGACAAGCAACTCGTCGCGCAGACCGAGGTGTTCGACGGGCAGTCGTGGACCCAGGCCGCGGACCTGCCCACACCGCGCGAACACCTCGCCGCGGTGTCCGACGGCGTCTACGTCTACACCGTCGGCGGACGGCTGCTGAGCGCCGACGAGAACTCCGCGGCGTTCGAACGCTTCGACCCGCGATCCGGTACCTGGGAGTCGTTGCCCGACATGCCGACTCCGCGCGGCAGCTACGGCGCCGCGTTCATCGACGGCCGGATCGTGGCGGTCGGCGGCGAGGAACCGACGCGGGTGCTGGCGACCGTCGAGATGTACGACATCGCCGGCCGCACGTGGAGCACGCTGACGCCGATCAGCACCCCGCTGCACGGTGAGGCGGTGGCCGCCGTCGGGTCGACCCTCTACTGCATCGGGGGCGCCGACCGGCCCACCCACGAAGGTCCCGTCGCGACCGTCGAGGCGCTGGACTTCACGTAGCGTCGCGCAGCTGGGCGATGGTGACCGCCCCGCGGCGCAGGGCCTCGTTGGCCAACCGGACCCGGCGGTCGCCCTCGGCGGGCACGGCGAACTTGTCGTACAGGTTCTGCAGATGCTGCTTGACGGCGGCCTCGGTGACGAACAGTTCACCGGCCATCCGGCGCACGGAGGCGGGTTCGGGGAACAGGTCGTCGGAGACCAGCGGGCGGCACAGCGCCATCAGGACGTCGATTTCGCGCGGGGTCAGGCGCGGCGGGAGGTCGGACGGTTGCGCGGACACCGTCTGCTCGTCGCCCGGCCCTTCACCGGTGCCGTGCCCCTGCCAGAAGATCATCCGCGACCTGCCGACCCGCACCTCGTCACCGGACCTCAGGACCCGTTCGGCGGTGATCTTCTCGCCGTTGAGGTAGGTCCCGTTCCGGCTGCCCAGATCCCTGATGGACCAGGCGGATCCGAGGTTCTCGAGGACGGCGTGCAGGCGGGACACCGTCTCGTCGTGTTCGAGCGGGACCGCGTTGGTGGAGGCCTTGCCCAGGGTCACCCGCTGGCCGTCGAGCGCGATCAGCTCCCGCCCGGACGGTTTCCAGACTTCGAGGTGGCAAGGCATGTGGTCCTCCTGTCGGAGGCAATTCTCACCCAGAGGCGGGTTCGGTGGTCGAAAACGCGAGGCGGGCCGCCGGGGGGATCCCGACGGCCCGCGGCCCGCTGGCCGGTCACACGGTGCGGCGCCGACGGGTGAGGATCTGCGGGAGCGGCGGCCACGGCCATTCGCTGCCGGCCCCGCCGCGCGGCGCCTTCAGGAACGCCAGCCCCAGAACGAAGCCGAAGATCAGGTGGCCCACCAGCGTGATCGTCACCGTGGCCGGCGTCAGCGGGAACATCATCTGCTCACCGCGCGGAGCCAGCGCGACGGTGGCGATCAGCCCGGCCCAGGTGGGGAAGACGGCGAACGCCACCGCGGCGGACACCGCTCTGACCTTCGACCACCGGTCGATGCCCAGCGCGAACGCGACCACGAAGAACGCCACCCCCAGGCCGCCGCCGTCGCCGATGTAGCGCCACACGTAGCCGACCGCGGCGCTGCCGGTGGTGTCCGGCTCACCGGTCACCCACGAACCCATCACGGGGATGAAGTCCTCCATCAGGCCCAGCACGTGCACGGCGAACAACCGCGCGGCGTCGTAGACGATGCACGCCACCATGCCGGCGACCAGACCGCGTCCGACGATCATGTCGGTCCGGTGCGGCGCGAACACCACGATCGCTCCCAGCACCCCGGTCAGCGCGATGATCACCACCGAGGTGATGGACTGCGGGACCAGGCCGAACACGTCGACCGAGATGCCCAGGATCGGCATCGAGGCCAGCAACAGCACGAGCAGGATCCGCGCGATCTGCCACCGGCTGGGCGGGACGTCTGTGACGCTGTTCAGATCGGCGTACCGCTGCCGAACGGTGTTGGTGACGTTGCCGATGACGATGCTGGGCAGCCGCACGGTCTTACCGACGGCGCCCAGCCGTGTCGTCTCGGGATCCTCGAGGGCGACGGCGGTCGGCAGCGGCCTGAGCAGATCGGCGTTGCGCATCCGCACGGTCTCGTCGTGGCCCCGGCGGGGGGAGGTGGTCGGAGCTGTCGCAACCATGAGGTTCCTCGATGTCGTTCGATGAGGAGAGGGACGACATCCATCCTCGGCCGCGGCTGCGACGGCGTAATCGCGCGGAAGCCAGAGTTCTCCGCCGGCGGGTAAGGCTTTCCTGTCCGCCGGGTAAGGCCCGGAGGCGCTAGGTGATGGTGACGCCGCCGTCGACGACGATGGTCTGCCCGGTCACGTAGCCACCGGCGTCCGACGCCAGCCAGACCAGCGTGGCCGCGAGCTCCTCCGGGTCGCCGGTGCGACCCAGCACCGCACGCTCGATGACGCTCTCGAGGTAGCCGGGTTTGTACTGATCGGTCATCTCCGACTCGAAGAATCCCGGTGCGATCGCGTTGACGCGGATGCCCTTGCGGATGCCCCACTGCTGTGCCAGGTCGCGCGTCAACCCGGCGATCGCCGCCTTGCTCGCGCTGTAGGCGGCCTGCGGGAGACCGGCGGTGGTGATGCCGAGGATGCTCGAGATGTTGACGATCGAACTGCCCGGGGCCATCACCCGGCCGCAGGCCTGCGCCGCCCAGTACGCCCCGTTGAGGTTCACGTCGACGACGGCGCGGAATTCGTCCGGAGTCTCCCGGGTGGCCGGGACGGCGGTGCCCACACCGGCGTTGTTCACCAGCACGTCGACGTGGCCGAACTCCGCCATCGCCGCGTCGACCATCGCCTGGCACTGGGCCGGGTCGACGACGTCGGTGGCCACCGACAGCGCACGGCGTCCCGCCGCGCGCACCAGCTCGGCGGTGCCTTCCAGTTTCTCCACGCGGCGGGCGGCCAGTACGACGTCCGCGCCGGCCTCCGCGCAGGCCTTGGCGAACGCCACGCCGAGACCCGAGGAGGCGCCGGTGACGATGACGACCTTGTCGTCGAGACGGAATCTGTCCAGAACGGGCATGGGGGTCATCCCATCACACCCGCTCCCGGCAAAATTCGCGACGCCCATCCGGCTGGCGGTGGGCAACGAATTGGTTAAAGTGAGCACCAATCCGGGGGTTCAGCCTCAGCCCCGCACTGCGTCACCTGCAGAGGTACCTCCCATAGCAAGACATCTCGACTCCCTTGGCGTCCTGGCACGGACCCAGGTCAAGATCATCGATTCCGACGAGGCGGCGGCGTTCCTCGACGACGCCTACGGCTCCCGCCTGCGGTTGTCGCGGCTGGCGAATCCGACCGGCGGCCCGGTGCTGACCTACAGCCGTCACGACGCCGGCTCCTTCACGATCGACGACATGGCGATGGCCGGCGGGTTCACCGCGTCACCCGACCCGCTGCACAAGGTGCTCGCGGTGTGGGCGAACCGGGGCCGGATCGCAGGCCGGTGCGCCGGTATCGGCGGCCTGGCCCGCGCGGGCGAGGTCGCGCTGATGGCCCAGCCGGACCTCCCGCACGATGCCGAAGCCGAGGACGTCGCGCTCACGACGGTGCTGCTCGATCCGGCGCTGGTCGCGAGCCTGGCCACCGGTGTGCCGGAGGCCGAGGCCTCGCCGATCCGGTTCTCCCTGTTCCAGCCCGTCGACGACTCGGCCCGACAGCTCTGGCAACAGACCGTCCACTACGTCAAGGAGTGTGCTCGCCGACGAGGCGCTCGCCACGCCGCTGGTGCTCGGCCATGCCGCCCGGCTCGCCGCGGTGACGCTCGCGGCCTTCCCGAGCGCCTCGACGGTCGCGTCCACCGCACATGACCGCGATGCCAAACCCGTTCTCCTGCAACGGGCGATCGGCTTCATCGAGGAGAACCTCGTCAACGACATCGCCCTCGCCGACATCGCCGCGGCCGTCCACGTCTCGCCGAGAGCGGTGCAGTACATGTTCCGCCGCCATCTGGAGACGACCCCGCTGCAGTACCTCCGCCGGTCGCGCCTGCACCACGCGCACATGGACCTGCTGGCCGCGGACCCGGCTCGCGAGACCGTCACACGGATCGCCGCCCAGTGGGGGTTCGCCCACACCGGCAGGTTCGCGGTGATGTACCGCGAGGCCTACGGGCAGAGCCCGCACACCACCCTTCGCGGGTGACGCGACGCCGTCACAGCTTGCCGATCACGTTCTCCGCGAACCACTCGAGGTTGCGGATCTTGTCGGCGAGCGGTTCGGTGTCGGCCCCGGTGATGTAGGGGATGCGGAACCCGACGATCACGTCGGTGACGCCCTTGTCCTCCAGGCGTTTGATGCCGTCGAGGGTGAACGCGTCGACCGAGATGACGTGGATCTCGAACGGTCCGCTCTGGCCCTGCTCCTCGCGGAACCTGTTGAGCTTGGCGATCAGGCCGTCGAGTTCCTCCGGGTCGCCGCCGCCGTGCATCCAGCCGTCGCAGCGCGGCGCGCTTGAGTGCGACGTCGGCGTGGCCGCCGACCAGGATCGGCACCGGCTTCGTCGGGGCGGGTGTCATCTTCGTCTTGGGGATGTCGTAGAACTCGCCGTGGAACTCGAAGTACTCACCGGTGGTGAGACCCGGATGATCTCGATGCACTCGTCCATTCGCTTGCCCCGCTTGGCGAACGGCACGTTCATCAACTCGTAGTCCCGGGCCACGGGCTGGTGCCGACGCCGAGGCCGAGGCGGTTGTCGAACAGTGCCGCCAACGACCCGGCCTGTTTGGCCACCAGGGCGGGCGGACGGATCGGCAGCTTGAGCACGAAGAAGTTGAACCGCAGCGTGGTGGTGACCGCGCACAGCGCGCTCGCGAGCACGAACGACTCGATGAACGCCTTCCCGTCGAGGAATCGCGGCTGCCGTCGGGGTGTAGGGTACTTCGAATCGGATTCGAACGGGTAGGCGATGCTATCGGGAATCGTCATCGCGTCGTAGCCGGCGGCCTCGGCGGCCTTGGCCAACGGAATGTAGTACGTCGGGTCCGTCATCGCCTCGGCATAGGTGAACCGCACGGTGCCTCCTGGTTGTGGGATGCCCGAATACTAGAACGTGTTCTAGTCCGATGTTTGAAGATTGGCGGGTCGGGAACGCCACGCCCGTGAGCGTCGCGAAAACCATGTACAAACCCCTGGCCCTCGCAAGCAGCATCGGGGGCGGCCTGATCGCCGGCAAGATCTTCTCCCAGATCTGGCAGTTGGCGAACCCCGCCGGAACGGAGCCGCCGGACCCGGAGGATCTGCAGAGCTCCATGAAAGAGATCTTCGTCGCCGCCGCCATCCAGGGTTTGATCGTCGGCGTGGTGCGCGCCGCGCTCGCGCGGGGACAGGCCAAGGGATTCGCCGCGCTGGCGAACGAGAACCCGGAGTAACCCCGGCTCAGGCATCATGACCGGGTGCCCACTCGGCAGGCCTGGCTCACCCGCAATGTCCGACTGTTGTCGGCGGTGTCGTTCCTGCAGGACGCGGCCAGCGAGTTGCTCTACCCGCTGCTGCCGATCTACCTGACCTCGGTGCTGGGGGCGCCGGCGGCGGTGGTCGGGGCGGTCGAGGGTGCCGCCGAGGGGGCGGCCTCGCTGACCAAGCTGGCCTCCGGACCGCTGGGGGACCGGTTCGCCAGACGGCCGCTGATCGCCACCGGCTACGGGATGGCGGCGCTGGGCAAGGTCATCGTGGCCGCCGCCGGGACCTGGCCTGGCGTGCTGGCCGGACGGGTCACCGACCGGCTCGGCAAGGGTCTGCGCGGCGCCCCGCGCGATGCGCTGCTGGTGGACGGTATCGACCCCGCCGCACGAGGCCGGGTCTTCGGATTCCACCGTGCCATGGACACTTTCGGCGCGGTGGTCGGCCCGCTGTTCGGGCTGGCCGGCTATGAACTGCTCGACCATCAGATCGCACCGCTGCTGTGGGTGGCGGTGATTCCCGCGGTGCTGTCCGTGGCGCTGGTGTTCTGCGTGCGCGAACGGGCCAGGGCGGTGCCGACGGCGGCGCGGCCGCCGCTGTTGTCGCGGGTCAGGGACCTCCTCGGCGCTACTGGCGGGTGACCGCGCTGCTGGTCGGCTTCGGCGTGGTGAACTTCCCGACGCGCTTCTCCTGTTGCGGCTCAACGAGATCGGTTTCTCCGTCGTCGAGGTGATCCTGGCCTACGTCGGCTACAACGTCGTGTACGCGGTCGCGAGTTACCCGGCCGGCGCGTTGGCCGACCGCGTCGGCACGCCGGCCGTGTTCGCCGTCGGGTTGGGGTTCTTCGCCGTCGGTTACACCGGGCTGGGGCTGACCACCGACACGCTCACCGCATGGATGCTGATCGGGGTCTACGGGATGTTCACCGCATGCACCGACGGGGTCGGCAAGGCGTGGATCTCATCGCTGGTCGGCGCGGACGTGCAGGCCAGCGCCCAGGGTGTGTTCCAGGGCGCAAGTGGGTTCGCGATCCTGGCGGCCGGGCTGTGGGCGGGTCTGCTGTGGGGCGCCGACGGGACGGTGCCGCTGCTGATCTCCGGCCTGGCGGGCGGGTGTTCGCCGTGATCGTCGCGGTGGTCGCTGTGCGTCACCGCTGATTGGCGATCGTCCCGGCGGGTATGCCGCGACGATGACAGATCTGGTTGCGGATGCATTGGTGGCCCGGCTGCGCGACTGGGGCGCCGACCGGGTGTTCGGATATGCCGGCGACGGGGTGAACACGCTCCTGGGTGCGTTACAGCGTTCGGGGGCACCGGAATTCATCTCCACCCGGCACGAGGAACTCGCGGCGTTCATGGCCTGCGGACACGCCAAGTACACCGGCCGGGTCGGCGTCTGCATGGCCACCCAGGGCCCCGGCGCCATCCATCTGCTGGCCGGCCTCTACGACGCCAAACTCGACAAACGACCCGTGGTGGCGGTCGTCGGACAGGTGGTCTCGACCGCGCTGGGCAGCGGCTACCTGCAGGAGGTCGACCTGCACACGCTCTTCAAAGACGTCTGCGGACAGTACGTGCAGACGGTGTTCGCACCCGAGCAGGCGCTGATGGCGCTCGACAACGCGATGCGGACGGCGATCGCGACGTCGACACCGACCTGCCTGATCATCCCGCACGACGTGCAGCAGGCCGAGATGCCCGACGAACTCGCGCATAGCCACGGCGTGGTGCCCTCGGCGGCGGTCAGCGCACCGACCCGGATCACCGCCCCCGACGACCAGATCCGCTCGGCCGCCGACATACTCAACGCCGGCCGGCGGGTGGCGTTGCTCGTGGGTCGCGGCGCCGCCGGTGCGGCCGACGAGATCGCCCGCGTGGTCGAGACACTCGGGGCCGGGGTGACGACGTCACTGCTCGGCAAGCCGGTGCTCGACGAGGGGCAGCCGTGGCACACCGGCGTGATGGGTCACCTCGGCACCACCGCGAGCGCCGAGCTGATGGCGAACTGCGACACGCTGCTGATCGTCGGCTCCAACGATCCCTGGACGGAGTTCTACCCTGCACCCGGACAGGCCAAGGCCGTGCAGATCGACATCCAGCCGCGGGTCATCGGTGCGAAGTATCCCGTCGACGCACCCGTCGTCGGGCAAGCGGCACAGGCACTTTCGGCTCTCAGCGCTGCTCGAACCCAAACCGGACCGGGCCTGGCAGGAGCAGGTCCGCCAGTGGCGTGAGCAGTGGCACGCCGAGGCCGCGCGCCGGGCCGCCGCCGAGACCTCCGACGCCAACCCCGAGGCCGTGGTGCGGGCACTGTCGGACCATCTGCCCGCCGACGCGCGCGTCGCCGTCGACACCGGATCGTCGACCTACTGGTATGCGCGACACCTCCGGTTGCCGCCGGTGTACCGGCCCACCTCTCGGGCTATCTCGCGTCGATGGGTTGCGCGCTGCCCTACGGGGTGGCCGCGAAACTCGATGCGCCGCAACGGCCGGTGGTGGCGCTGGTCGGTGACGGGGCGATGCAGATGAGCGGACTGCTCGAACTCGTCACGATCGCCGACCGGTGGCGCTCGTGGCAGGATCCGCGGTTCGTGGTGCTGGTGCTGCACAACGCCGACCTGACCGAGGTGTCGTGGGAGCAGCGGGAGATGGAGGGCAACCCGCGCTTCGCCCCGTCGCAGGACGTGCCGCGGTTCCCGTACGCCGGCTACGCCGAACTGCTCGGACTGCGGGGTATCCGGGTGACCTCGTCGCAGGAGGCCGACGACGCCTGGGCGACGGCGTTCTCCGCCGACCGGCCGACGGTCATCGAGGCGGTGGTCGACGCCGCCACCCCGCTGCTGCCACCGCTAATGCCGGACAGCAAGGCCGACAAGGTGCGGGCGGCGCTCGAACAGGAGGCCCGAACGTGAGCCTTTGCCTGGGAATTCGGCCGAATCTCGAACACAGCTCACGTTCGCGCGAGTTTGGGACACCGCCGTCCGGGTATCGACCGAGGCATGGCCGAAGCTGCGTCCACGAAACACCGCGCACCCGACCCTGACGATCCGCGCAAACCGGAGTCTCCGACCGACCTGACCAAACCGTCGGCGTTCTACGTACTGCGCAAGACCGCCCGGGAGTTCGGCCACGATCAGTGCACCGACCTGGCCGCCGCGCTCACCTACTACGCCGTCCTGTCGCTGTTCCCGGCGGTGCTGGTGATGGTGTCGCTGCTCGGCGTCTTCGGCCAGGGCCGCCGCACCACCGACGCCCTGCTCGACATCGTCTCGGACGTCGCCCCGGCCTCGACGGTCGACACCCTGCGGCCCACCATCGAGCAACTCGTGGAATCACCGTCTGCCGGTTTCGCTCTGGTGATCGGCATCCTCACCGCGCTGTGGTCGGCCTCCGGGTATGTCGGCGCGTTCGGACGGGCGATGAACCGGATCTACGAGGTCGCCGAGGGCCGCCCGGTGTGGAAGCTGCGGCCGCTGCAACTCGTCCTGACCTTCGCCGCGCTGCTCGGCGCGGCGTTGGTGGCGTTCATGCTCGCGGTGAGCGGTCCGGTGGCCGAAGCCCTCGGCAACGCGATCGGTCTCGGCGAGGCGGCGGTGACCGCGTGGAGTATCGGGCGTTGGCCGGTGATCCTGCTGCTCGTCGTCGTCGCCGTCGCGGTGCTGTACTACGCCACTCCCAACGTGCAGCAACCCAAGTTCCGGTGGATCAGCCTCGGCGCCGGGCTGGCGATCCTGACCTGGATCGTGGCGTCGGTGGGGTTCGGGTTCTACGTTGCGAACTTCAGCAGCTACAACAAGACCTACGGGACGCTGGCCGGGGTGATCATCTTCCTGCTGTGGCTGTGGATCACCAACCTCGCATTGCTCTTCGGCGCCGAACTGGACGCCGAACTCGAACGGGGCCGCCAGCTGCAGGCCGGCCTGCCCGCCGAGCGGGAACTTCAGCTGCCCCCGCGCGACACCCGGGTCATCGAGAAGAAGGAAGCCGCCATCGAAGAGGACGTCGAACGCGCGAAGGCGCTGCGACGCAGCCGGGGCCGCGACGACGGGTGACCCACGCACCCGGGCATACTCACCTGCGTGACTCGACGGATCCACGTCATCGGCATCGGTGCGGGTGACCCGGACTACGTGACCGCCCAGGCCGTCGCGGCACTCAACGACACCGACGTGTTCTTCGCGATGGACAAGGGGTCCCGCACGCGAGGAGGACAACAGGCGGATACGAAGGACGACCTGGTCGCATTGCGCCGGCTGATCTGCGAACGGTTCATCACCGAACCCGGCTACCGGTTCGTCGAGATGCCCGACCCCGTGCGGGCCAAGAGCGGCGACTATCGCCAGGCCGTCGACGAGTGGCACGCCGCGCGGGCGCGGTTGTGGGCCGAGGCGATCGAACGCGAACTCGACGACGACGGGGTCGGCGCCTTCCTCGCCTGGGGTGACCCCTCGCTGTATGACAGCACGCTGCGGATCCTCGACCGGGTCGCCGCCCACGTCGACATCGAGTACGACGTCATCCCGGGCGTCACCGCCATCCAGGCGCTCACCGCACGGCACCGGATCCCGCTCAACGACGTCGGCGAACCCGTGCTCATCACCACCGGACGGCGGCTGCGCGAACAGGGCCTGACCGGGGCCGCGGTGGTGATGCTCGACGCCGACTGCGCATTCACCGGGACGCCCGCGCAGACCCGGATCTGGTGGGGCGCCTACCTCGGCACCGCCGACGAACTGCTCGTCTCCGGGACCGTCGGCGAGGTGGGTGAGCGGATCGTCGCGCTGCGCGCCGAGGCGCGCGAGCGGCACGGCTGGATCATGGACACCTACCTGCTTCGTCCCTGAGCGTGCGAAGATCAGCCCGTGGGTTTCCTGCTCCGGGCCGCGGTCACCGGGGTCGCGCTGTGGCTTGTCACGCAACTGGTCTCCGGCATGGAGTTCGTCGGCGGTGAGAACACGCTGCAGCGCGTCGGCATCATCTTCGTCGTGGCGGTGGTCTTCGGCCTGGTCAACGCGATCGTCAAACCGATCGTCCAGATCTTGTCGATTCCGCTGTATGTCGTCACGCTCGGGCTCTTCCACGTCGTCGTCAACGCGTTGATGTTGTGGCTGACCGCCTGGATCACCGAGCACACCACCCACTGGGGGCTCTACATCGACGACTTCTGGTGGACGGCGGTCTGGGCCGGCATCGTGCTGTCCATCGTGAGTTGGGTGCTGTCTGTGCTCAGCGGCAACCTGATCAAGCGCTGACCGGCACACTGGACCCATGCCGGAACTGCCCGAGGTCGAAGCACTGGCGGACCACCTGCGCCGTCACGCCGTCGGACTGCCCATCGGACGCGTCGACGTGTCGGCGTTCTCGGTGCTCAAGACGTTCGACCCGCCGATCACCGCACTGCACGGCCGCGAGGTCACCGATGCGCACCGCTGGGGCAAGTACCTGGGCTGCAGGCCGGTGACCTCTACCTGATCACCCACCTGTCCCGCGCCGGGTGGCTGCGCTGGTCGGACAAACTGGCCGCCGCACCGCTGAAACCCGGTAAGGGGCCGATCGCTCTGCGCGTGCATCTCGGCACCCCCGGCGCGGCACCCGGGTTCGATCTGACCGAGGCCGGCACGCAGAAGCGCCTGGCGGTCTGGCTGGTGTCCGACCCGTCCGCCGTGCCCGGGATCGCCGCGCTCGGGCCGGATGCCCTGGAGCTGACCGCCGACGAGCTGGGGGTCCTGCTGAGCAAGCAGAGCGGGCGCATCAAGACCGTCGTCACCGATCAGAAGGTGCTGGCCGGGATCGGCAACGCCTACAGCGACGAGATCCTGCACGTGGCGCAGCTTTCCCCGTTCGCCACCGCCAACAAACTGACCCCGAGCAGGTGGCCACCCTGCACGACGCGATGCTCTCCGTGCTCACCGACGCGGTGTCACGGTCGGTGGGCCAGCAGGCCGCGACGCTCAAGGGGGAGAAGCGGTCCGGGCTGCGGGTGCACGCGCGGACGGGGCTGCCGTGCCCGGTCTGCGGGGACACGGTGCGCGAGGTGTCGTTCGCCGACAAGTCGTTCCAGTACTGCCCGACGTGCCAGACCGGCGGCCGGGTGCTCGCCGACCGTCGCCTCTCGCGGCTGCTCAAGTAGTGGCGATTTCGGCGTGCGCGGTCGCGCTGGGCGCGACCCAGCACGCCGAAATCGCCGCCGATACGCTGCCCGTATGACCCGTCAGAGGATCCTGATCACCGGCGCGAGCTCCGGGCTGGGCGCCGGGATGGCCCGCGCGTTCGCCGCCAAGGGGCGTGACCTGGCGCTGTGCGCCCGCCGCGTCGACCGTCTCGACGAACTCAAAGCCGAACTGACGCAACGGTATCCGGAGATCACCGTCGCAGTGGCCGAACTCGACGTCAACGACCACGACCAGGTGCCGAAGGTGTTCGCCGCGCTGTCCGACGAACTCGGCGGCCTCGACCGTGTGATCGTCAACGCCGGTCTCGGCAAGGGCGCACCGCTCGGGTCGGGCAAGCTGTGGGCCAACAAGGCGACCATTGAGACCAACCTCGTCGCGGCGCTCGTGCAGATCGAGACGGCGCTGGAGATGTTCAAGCGCACCGGTGCCGGGCACCTCGTGCTGATCTCGTCGGTGCTGGGCAACAAGGGCGTGCCCGGGGTGAAGGCCGCCTACGCCGCGAGCAAGGCCGGCGTCTCGTCGCTGGGGGAGTCGCTGCGCGCCGAATACGCCAAGGGTCCGATCCGCGTGACGGTCCTCGAACCCGGTTACATCGAGTCGGAGATGACCTCGAAGTCCGCGTCGACGATGCTCATGACCGACACCGATACCGGCGTCGCCGCAATGGTTCGCGTCATCGAGAAGGAGGCCGGCCGCGCCGCCGTGCCGTGGTGGCCGTGGGCGCCGCTGGTGCAGCTGATGCGGGTCCTACCGCCGCGGCTCACGCGACTCTTCGCGTGATTTCGGCGTGCTGGGTCGCGCCTACCGCGACCCAGCACGCCGAAATCCCTCAGGCCGAGCGACCCCGCTCCGCTCGGTAGCGGCGCACCAGCGCGTCGGTCGAGGTGTCGGACTGTTCGGCGGGGGAGTCGTCTGCGGTGATGACCGGCAGCAGCGCCTTGGCCTGGGTCTTGCCGAGTTCCACGCCCCACTGGTCGAAGCTGTCGACACCCCAGACGACGCCTTCGGTGAACACCTGATGCTCGTAGAGCGCGATGAGCTGGCCGACCACCGACGGAGTGAGTTTGGTCGCGAGAATGCTTGTGGTGGGCCGATTTCCGGGCATCACCTTGTGCGGTACGACGTCGGCGGGGGTGTCCTCGGCTGCGATCTCCTCGGCGGTCTTACCGAACGCCAGCACCTGCGTCTGGGCGAAGAAGTTGCTCATCAGCAGGTCGTGCATGCTGCCGGTGCCGTCGGCTGTCGGCAGGTCGTCGGTGGGCTGGGAGAACCCGATGAAATCCGCAGGCACCAGCCGCGTGCCCTGGTGCAGCAACTGGTAGAAGGCGTGTTGGCCGTTGGTGCCCGGCTCACCCCAGAAGATCTCCCCGGTGTCCGTGGACACGGGCGTGCCGTCGGCGCGCACCGACTTGCCGTTGGACTCCATGGTGAGCTGCTGCAGATAGGCCGCGAACCGGGACAGGTCGTTGGAGTAGGGCAGCACCGCGCGGGACTGGGCGCCGAAGAAGTTGGAGTACCACAGCCCGATCAGGCCCAGCAGCGCAGGCGCGTTGGCTTCCAGCGGCGCGGTGCGGAAGTGCTCGTCGACCAGATGGAACCCGGCCAGGAATTCGGCGAAACGCTCCCTGCCGATCGCGGCCATCACGCTGAGCCCGATCGCGCTGTCCACCGAGTAACGCCCGCCGACCCAGTCCCAGAACCCGAACATGTTGGCGGTGTCGATGCCGAACTCGTCGACCAGCTTCTGGTTGGTGGAGACCGCGACGAAATGCCTGGCGACCGCGGCGTCGCCCAGGGTGTCGGTCAGCCAGCGCCGCGCGGCGGTGGCGTTGGTCAGCGTCTCCAGGGTGGAGAAGGTCTTGGAGGCGACGATGAAAAGCGTTGTCGCCGGATCGAGTCCGTCGAGCTTCGCGACCAGATCGGCCGGGTCGACGTTGGACACGAAACGCGCCGAGATGCCGGCGTCGGCGTAGTGCCGCAACGCCTCGTAGACCATCACCGGCCCCAGATCCGAGCCGCCGATCCCGATGTTGACGACGGTCCTGATGCGCTCGCCGGTCGCACCCGTCCAGTCGCCGCTGCGCAGCCGGTCGGTGAAATCGCCCATCCGGTCCAGCACCTCGTGCACGTCGGCGACCACATCCTGACCGTCGACGGTCAGGCTCGCGTCACGCGGCAGCCGCAGCGCGGTGTGCAGCACCGCCCGGTCCTCGGAGGTGTTGATGTGCACGCCGGACAACATCGCGTCACGACGCTTCTCCAAACCCGCAGCGCGGGCGAGATCGACCAGCAGCCGCAGCGTCTCCCGGGTGACCCGATGTTTGCTGTAGTCGATGTACAGATCGCCCACCGACACCGTCAACTCGGTGCCCCGCGACGGATCCTCGGCGAACAGCTCCCGCAGATGTCTCCCGGCGATCTCGCCGTGATGGCGCTGCAACGCCTGCCAGGCGGAAGTGGCGGATATGTCGGTGAGCTGGTCGTCGGCCGTCATGTGTTCCGACCCTAGTGCGGACGCCGTTATGAAGGTGTAAATGATGGATGTATGGACACCACCGCACTGTTGAAGTCAGTTCCCACCGGACTGTGGATCGGTGGTGAAGAACGCGAGGCGAAGTCGACGTTCAACGTGTTGGACCCCAGTAGCGACGAGGTGCTGGTGGCCGTCGGCGACGCGACGGCCGAGGACGCGGTCGCCGCGCTCGACGCCGCCTGCGCGGTGCAGGCCGAATGGGCGGCCACGCCCGCGCGGAAACGCGGCGAGATCCTGCGGTCGGTCTTCGAGACGCTCACCGACCGCGCCGACGACATCGCCGCGCTGATGACCCTCGAGATGGGCAAGGTGCTCGCCGAGAGTAAGGGTGAGGTCACCTACGGCGCCGAGTTCTTCCGCTGGTTCGCCGAAGAGGCGGTCCGCATCGGCGGCAGGTACACGCCGAGCCCGGCCGGCACCGGCCGCATCATCGTCACCAAACAGCCCGTCGGGCCGTGTTACGCGATCACCCCGTGGAACTTCCCGCTGGCCATGGGCACCCGCAAGATGGGCCCGGCGTTCGCCGCGGGTTGCACGATGATCGTCAAACCCGCGCAGGAAACCCCGCTGACCATGCTGTACCTGGCCAAGCTGATGGCCGAGGCCGGGCTGCCCAAGGGCGTGCTGTCGGTGCTGCCGACCAGCAGCCCCGGACCCGTCACCGAGGCGCTCGTCGACGACGGCCGGCTGCGCAAGCTGACCTTCACCGGTTCCACGGGGGTGGGCAAGTCGCTGGTGAAACAGTCCGCCGACAAGCTGCTGCGCACGTCGATGGAGCTCGGCGGCAACGCGCCGTTCATCGTGTTCGACGACGCCGACATCGACGCCGCGGTCGACGGCGCGATGCTGGCCAAGATGCGCAACGGCGGTGAGGCCTGCACCGCGGCCAACCGCTTCCACGTGGCCAACTCCGTGCGCGAGGAGTTCACCGAGAAGCTGGTCAAGCGGATGAGCGAGGTGACGCTCGGCAACGGCCTCGACGAATCCGCCACGCTCGGCCCGCTGATCAACAACAAGCAGCTGCAGAAGGTGACCGAACTGGTCTCCGACGCGGTCTCGCGCGGCGCGACCGTCGCCGTCGGCGGCGTCGCCCCCGGCGGACCCGGCAACTTCTACCCGGCCACGGTGCTCGCCGACGTGCCGGCCGACGCCCGCATCCTCAAGGAGGAGGTGTTCGGGCCCGTCGCCCCGATCACCGGATTCGACTCCGAGGAGGAGGGCGTCGCCGCGGCCAACGACACCGAATACGGGCTGGCCGCCTACGTGTACACCCGGTCGCTGGACCGTGCGCTGCGCGTCGCCGAGGCCATCGAATCCGGGATGGTCGGCATCAACCGCGGCGTGATCAGCGACGCCGCCGCGCCGTTCGGCGGTGTCAAGGAGTCCGGCTTCGGCCGCGAGGGCGGCACCGAGGGCATCGAGGAGTACCTCGACACGAAGTACATCGCGCTGACGAAGTAGGTCACCTTCTCTGCGCGAGCAGACGCAAATGCGCCCATTTCCCGGGGTTTTCGGGCACTTTTGTGTCTGCTCGCGAAGGGGGCGGTGCGCCTCCGCGATTCGACCGGCCGGCGCCCATAGACTTCCGTGCTCGGAACCGATATGGGAGGCGCCGGAGACGTGACTGCCGTGACTGCGGCACCGGTGCGCGTTGTCGCGCGCCGCCGCTGGGTGGCGCCGGTCGCGGGCAGGACGCGCCGCGGAACGGCCGGGCGCCGCGAGATCCCCGCGCTCGACGGTATCCGCGCCGTCGCCGTGGCCCTCGTGCTGGCCGATCACGGCGGTGTGCCCGGTGTCTCGGGCGGGTTCCTCGGCGTCGACGTCTTCTTCGTCCTGAGCGGATTCCTGATCACCTCGCTGCTGCTCGACGAACTCGGCCGCACCGGGCGGGTCGACCTGCGCGGGTTCTGGATCCGGCGGGCCCGCCGCCTGCTGCCCGCCCTGCTCGCGATGGTGGCCGCGGTGGTCGCCGCGCGGGTGTTCTTCCCACCCGACGCCGTCACCACGCTGCGCGACGACGCCGTCGCCGCGTTCTTCTGGGTGGCCAACTGGGCGTTCGTCGCGCAGCACACCGACTACTTCTCTCAGGGCAGCCCGCCGTCACCGCTGCAGCACACCTGGTCGCTCGGCGTCGAGGAGCAGTTCTACCTGGTGTGGCCGCTGCTGCTGATCGCCGTCGTCGGGGTGTTGGCGATCCGGCGGTCCGCGCCCACGCTGCGGGCGGTGCGGTGGGGGGTGTTCGGGCTGGCGGTGGTCGGTGGGGCGGCGTCGGCGACGGCCGCAGTGCTGCTGACCTCCGAGGCGAGCGCCAACCGGGTGTACTTCGGCACCGACACCCGCGTACAGGCCCTGCTCGTCGGTGCGGCCGCGGCGGCCCTGCTGGTGCGGGACTGGTCGACGGTCACGATGGGCACCCCGATCCGCGCGCGTTGGGGACGGTGGGTGGCACGCCTGCTGTCGGTGGTCGGGCTGGCCGGCCTGGCCGTGCTCGCGCACTACGCGACGGGTGCGCCGGCCGAATACCGGATGGGGCTGTTCACCGCGGCGGCGGCCGCGGCCGTGCTCGTCGTCGCCACCGCGGCGCTCGACCAGGCCGGTCCGGTCGCGCGTCTGCTCGCGCTGCGCCCGCTGGTGTGGCTGGGCACGATCTCCTACGGCGTCTACCTGTGGCACTGGCCGATCTTCCTGTTCCTCAACGGCGAACGCACCGGGTGGACGGGTTGGCCGCTGCTGATCGCCCGCTGCGCGGCGACGCTCGCCGTGGCGGTGCTGAGCTACTGGCTGCTGGAACGGCCGATCCGCCGGTGGCGGCCCGCGACGGTCCCGCAGCTTCCCCTGGCGTTGGCCACCGCGGCGACGGCCGCCGTCGTGACGATTTCGGTGGTTCCGGTGGGTGTGCAGCCAAGCGAGGACCCTTCTACCAACCTGCTCGACATCAACTCCGCCGCGGCGGTGCTGCCGGAGCGGCCGATCCCCGTCGGCGCAGTCGCTCCGCAGCGACCACCGGGCACCCGCAGCGTCGCGGTGTTCGGGGACTCGGTGGCGTGGACGCTGATGCGGTACCTGCCGGAGACCCCGGGCCTGCACTTCTCGAACTACACGACCATCGGCTGCGGTATCGCCCGCGGCGGCCCGTACAAGACGACCGGACAGACGCTGACGCAGAAACCGGAATGCGAGACCTGGCCGACCCGGTGGGCGCAGCGCATCGGCCACGACCGCCCCGACGTCGTGCTGTTGATGATCGGCCGGTGGGAGCTGGTCGACCGGATCAACGAGGGCAAGTGGACGCACGTCGGCGACGACGCGTACGACGGCTACCTGCGCGGCGAACTGGACCGGGCGCTCGACATCCTCGGTTCGACGGGGGCGCGGGTGGTGGTCACGACGGCGCCGTACAACCGGCGCGCGGAACAGGCCGACGGCACCCTGTATCCCGAGGACGACCCCGACCGCGCGGACGCGTGGAACGAGTTGTTGCGGGAGGCCACTGCGAAGCGGCCCAACGTCACGGTGCTCGACCTCAACAAGAAGCTCTCACCGCGCGGGTACTACACCAACCGCGTGGAGGGCATCCAGATGCGTGACGACGGCGTACACCCCACGAAGGAGGCCGTCGAATGGCTTACGCCGTGGCTGACCGAGGCGCTGTCGAAGAAGTGATTTCGGCGTGGCTGGTCGCGCTGGGCGCGACTGCGCACGCCGAAATCGCTGACTAGTGGCCGAGGCGGCCGCGGCCCAGGCGCAGCAGCAGCATGGCCAGGTCTTTGCCCTCGGGGCCGAGCACGCTGTAGCGCTCGATGACCTTCATCTCACGGCTGTGCACCAGGCGGGTGCCGCCCGACGCCATCCGCGCCCTGCCGATGATCTTGGACACCTCGGTGCGCCGCTGTACGGCGGCGAGGATGGCGGCGTCGAGTTCGTCGATCTCCTGACGCAGCGCGTCGATGTCGAGCGACTGATCCGTTTCGATGCTCATCTCTGACTCCTCGTGTGGGGGTTCTGGTCTCATCCGGTTTCGGGCCTCACACAAGAGAAGAGCCCCGGATCCGGATGCGGACCGCGGGGCTGAAGGAAGCAGCTAGACCACGGGCACCGCAGGCCGGTACCCGTAAAAAAATCGCCACTGGTCAAGCACGGTTGTCAGTCTGCCACCTGCGGCCGTGCCAGCGCAAAGAGTGTCACCGTGCGGCGGTAAGTTGGGACAGACATGAGTGTGAACGTGACTGAACCGAGATCCCGGCCTGACGACAGGGCCGAGGAACTCCTCGACGGCCTCAACCCGCAGCAGCGCCAGGCGGTACTGCACGAGGGGTCGCCGCTGCTGATCGTGGCCGGCGCCGGGTCGGGTAAGACCGCGGTGCTGACCCGCCGCATCGCCTACCTGCTGGCCGCCCGCGACGTCGGCGTCGGCCAGGTGCTGGCCATCACGTTCACCAACAAGGCCGCCGCCGAGATGCGCGAACGCGTCGTCGGACTGATCGGCCCGCGCGCCAGGAGCATGTGGGTGGCGACGTTCCACTCGACGTGTGTGCGGATCCTGCGCAACCAGGCGTCGCTGCTGCCCGGGCTGAACTCCAACTTCTCGATCTACGACGCCGACGATTCACGGCGGCTGCTGTTGATGATCGGCAAGGACATGGGCCTGGACACCAAGAAGTACTCGCCCCGCCTGCTGTCCAACGGGATCTCGAACCTGAAGAACGAGCTGATCGGGCCCGAACAGGCCGCCGCCGAGGCGTCGGAGGCCGCCGACGACCTGGCCCGCATCATCGCCGACGTCTACGCCGAGTACCAGCGCCGGCTGCGCGCCGCCAACGCGCTGGACTTCGACGACCTGATCGGCGAGACGGTCGCTGTGCTGCAACGTTTTCCGCAGATCGCGCAGTACTACCGCCGCCGGTTCCGGCACATCCTGGTCGACGAATACCAGGACACCAACCACGCCCAGTACGTGCTGGTGCGCGAACTCGCAGGACATGGGGCCCACGACACGGATGACGATGGCGTGGCACCGGCGGAGCTCTGCGTGGTGGGCGACGCCGACCAGTCGATCTACGCGTTCCGCGGTGCGACGATCCGCAACATCGAGGACTTCGAACGCGACTATCCCAACGCGACGACCATCCTGCTCGAGCAGAACTACCGCTCCACCCAGACCATCCTCAACGCCGCCAACTCGGTGATCGCCCGCAACGCCGGCCGGCGCGAGAAGCGGCTGTGGACCGACTCCGGTCACGGGGAGCTGATCGTCGGCTACGTCGCCGACAACGAACACGACGAGGCCCGGTTCGTCGCGCAGGAGATCGACCGGCTGGCCGATGACGGCCACAGCTATAACGATTTCGCCGTCTTCTACCGGACCAACAACAACTCCCGTGCGTTGGAAGAGGTGTTCATCCGCGCCGGCATCCCGTACAAGGTCGTCGGCGGCGTCCGGTTCTACGAACGCCGCGAGATCCGCGACATCGTCGCCTACCTGCGGGTGCTCGACAACCCCGGCGACTCGGTGAGCATGCGCCGCATCCTCAACACCCCGCGGCGCGGGATCGGCGACCGGGCCGAGGCGTGTGTGGCGGTGTACGCCGAGAACACCGGTGCCAGCTTCAACGACGCGCTGCAGGCCGCCGCCGAGGGCAAGGTGCCGATGCTCAACACCCGCTCGGAGAAGTGCATCGCGAGTTTCGTGCAGATGCTCGACGATCTGCGCGGCCGCCTCGGTGACGAACTCGGCGAACTCGTCGAGGCGGTGCTCGACCGCACCGGCTACCGCGCGGAGCTCGAGGCGTCCAATGACCCGCAGGATCTCGCGCGGCTGGACAACCTCAACGAATTGGTCAGCGTCGCACACGAGTTCAGCATCGACCGGGCGAACGCCGCGGCGCTGGCCGAAGACCTCGACGAACCGGTCGACGAGGACATCCCCGATACCGGTGTGCTGGCGCAGTTCCTCGAGCGGGTGTCGCTGGTGGCCGACGCCGACGACATCCCCGAGCACGGCTCGGGCGTCGTCACCATGATGACGCTGCACACCGCCAAGGGACTGGAGTTCCCCGTCGTGTTCGTCACCGGCTGGGAGGACGGCATGTTCCCGCACATGCGGGCACTCGGCGATCCCAACGAACTGTCCGAGGAACGCCGGCTGGCCTACGTCGGCATCACCCGGGCCCGGCAACGGCTCTATCTCAGCCGGGCCAAGGTGCGCTCGTCGTGGGGGCAACCCATGCTCAACCCGGAGTCGCGGTTCCTGCGGGAGATCCCGCAGGAGCTCATCGACTGGCGGCGCACCGATCCGACACCGTCGTTCAGCGCGCCCGGCCGGATGTCGTCGGGCTCCTCCGGTACGGGTTTCGGGGCACCGCGCCCGTCGCCGATGCGCTCGGGTGGCGGTAAGAAGCCGCTGATCGTGCTCGAACCGGGTGACCGCATCAACCACGACAAGTACGGACTGGGCCGCGTCGAAGAGGTCTCGGGCGTCGGCGAATCCGCGATGTCACTGATCGACTTCGGCAGCGCCGGACGCGTCAAGCTGATGCACAACCACGCCCCGGTGCAGAAGCTCTAACCGGACTGGGCCCACCGGCCCGTGCTGGGCAGCAGCGTCAGCGCGATCGCCGCCACCGGCAGCACCGGGATTGCGTAGACGATCCAGGGGAATTTCGCGCCGGCGACGAACAGGCTGCCGAAGATCAGCAGCCCGATGACGCATCCGACGACGACGAGCAGCCGGCTCATCCGGCGGCGCAGAAGCAACATGACGAGCCCGCCGATGGACGCGGCCGCCGAGATCGTCGTGAGGAACCCGATTGCCACACAGAACAATTGGTCGGTCCGCCACCAGCCCGCGATCAGATCGGTGGCGATGACGGCGGTGGCCCATCCGGACACGATCGTGAGCACCGCCGCGGCGATCGCGGTGCGCGGATGCGCGACGAACGTGGTAGCGGGGATCTCCACCGGCCGGGGGCGCGGGATGTACGACGTCTGCGCACCGTCCTCGACCGCGGGCGGTTCGATGTAGCTGGTCTGCGGGTCGTGGGCTACCGCGGGCAGTTCGCCGGTCGGGTGACGGCGGATGATGCCGGTCTGCTGGGCGCTCGGCACGACGGGCTGGGCGCCGGTCGGGTGACGGCGGATGATGCGCGTCTCGGGGTCGTGCTGAGGAGGCGAGTCGTCTGGTCGGCCAGTCGAGTCAGCTGAACTCACTCAGCCAACATAGCTGCCGGTGGAGATGCCCCGCTTGGACAGCCACCCCACCGGATCGATGCGGTTCGAACCGCCGACCATCACCTCGAAGTGCAGGTGCGGGCCGGTCGAGTTACCGCGGTTGCCCATCGTCGCGATCTGGTCACCGGCCATGACCTGCTCGCCCATGCTCACCGACCACGTGTTCAGGTGACCGTAGAGCGTCACCGTGCCGTCGGCGTGGCGCAGCTTGACCCAGGCGCCGTAACCGGCGGTCGGGCCGACGTCGATCACGACACCGTCGGCGGCGGCGAGGATCGGCGTGCCGATCGGCCCGGCGATGTCGATGCCGCCGTGCAGCACACCCCAGCGGTAGCCGAAGCCGGACGTCCAGACACCCTTCGTCGGCATCACGTAGAGGGGCCTCATCTGGCGCGCCTCGCGTTCGGCGCGCTCCTGGGCGAAGGCGGCTGCCTTCTGGATCTCCTCGTGGTGCACGGCGGTGTTGGCGGTCGAGGCCACCGACACGATCTGCATACCGTCGACGGATCCGGAGATGGACGCACCCTCGACGGTCGTCTCACCCGACGCCAGCACCGTGTCGGTGGTGGCCGGAGCGGTGTTCTGCGTCATCGAGTAGGCGCCGGCGGCGGTCGCGCCCGCGGCCATCGCGGCGATCACCAGACGGCTCTTGATCGGGCCCTCGGCCTCCTTGCGGTGGGCGGCGCGGCGTCCACGGAGGTCGATGATGTCGGTGGCGGCGGCGCCGTCGCTGACGTCGGTGTGGCTTTCGCGGTAGGCGCGGGACCTGCGCGGAGTGTCGGCGTCACCCTCGGCGCGGAACTGCGCGGGGATCGCCAGCCGCAGCGGAATCAGGTCGTCGGTGTCGTGCAGATCGTCGAGTTCAGGGGCGCGGATTATTTGCGAGTCCCGGTCGAAGGCGGTGCTGTCCCGGAAGTCGATGTCGTCCAGATCGCCGAACTCGTTGAACGGGATGATGTCGGTGACTTCTGCGGGGCGCTCAGCGGGGATCGAAACGCCTTGCCGCTGGCGAGCATTCGTCGAGGCTCCCTCGCGGGACCGGGACGAACGATGCGCTGCCAACCTGAAGAATCCTTTGTCGTGATCTGACCGTTACCTATCAAGACCAGATGGCACGTTAACCAAATCCCAATGAGCGTGGCAACCCAGGGGAGCGAACCAGCGGAATTTGTGAGGTGTATCACGTTGGCGGCGCGGTGAGATCTCCCACATCCGCGGTGGGCGGTGACGACCGGCTGAGCCGGTGTGGATAAGGTTCCCACGAGCCCCCTGGGTGCAAACCTTCGAAATATCGTGACCGTCAACGCAGACAGACAGTGAGTCCATGGACCTTTTCGAGTACCAGGCGAAGGAGCTGTTCGCCAAGCACAACGTCCCGACCACGCCTGGCCGGGTGACCGACACCGCCGAAGACGCCAAGGCGATCGCCGAGGAGATCGGCAAACCCGTGATGGTCAAGGCCCAGGTCAAGGTCGGCGGCCGCGGTAAGGCCGGTGGCGTGAAGTACGCCGCCACCGCAGACGACGCCTTCACCCACGCGCAGAACATCCTCGGCCTCGACATCAAGGGCCATGTCGTGAAGAAGCTCCTGGTCGCCGAGGCCAGCGACATCGCGGAGGAGTACTACATCTCCTTCCTCCTCGACCGCGCCAACCGCACCTACCTGGCCATGTGCTCGGTCGAGGGCGGTGTGGAGATCGAAGAGGTCGCCGCCACCAAGCCCGACCGCCTGGCCCGCATCCCCGTCGACGCCACCAAGGGTGTCGACGAGGCCTTCGCGCGCGAGATCGCCGAGAAGGGCCACCTGCCCGCCGAGGTGCTCGATGCCGCCGCGGTGACCATCGCCAAGCTGTGGGAGGTGTTCGTCGGCGAGGACGCCACCCTGGTGGAGGTCAACCCCCTGGTGCGCACGCCCGACGATCAGATCCTGGCGCTCGACGGCAAGGTCACCCTCGACGCGAACGCCGACTTCCGTCATCCGGAGCACGCCGAGTTCGAGGACCGCGACGCGACCGATCCGCTGGAGCTCAAGGCCAAGGAGAACGACCTCAACTACGTCAAACTCGACGGGCAGGTCGGCATCATCGGCAACGGCGCGGGCCTGGTCATGTCGACGCTCGACGTGGTCGCCTACGCGGGTGAGAAGCACAACGGCGTCAAGCCGGCCAACTTCCTCGACATCGGCGGCGGCGCCTCGGCCGAGGTGATGGCCAACGGTCTCGACGTCATCCTGAACGACAGCCAGGTCAAGAGTGTGTTCGTCAACGTCTTCGGCGGCATCACGGCGTGCGACGCCGTCGCCAACGGCATCGTCAAGGCGCTCGAGATCCTCGGCGAGGAAGCCAACAAGCCGCTCGTGGTGCGCCTCGACGGCAACCGCGTCGAGGAGGGTCGCAAGATCCTCGCCGACGCCAACCACCCGCTGGTGGTGCTGGCGCAGACCATGGACGAGGGCGCCGACAAGGCCGCCGAGCTGGCGAACAAGTAAGGGACCTGCAATGTCGATCTTTCTGAACAAGGACTCCAAGGTCATCGTCCAGGGCATCACCGGCGGTGAGGGCACCAAGCACACCGCGCTGATGCTCAAGGCCGGCACCCAGCTGGTCGGCGGGGTCAACGCCCGCAAGGCGGGGACCACCGTCAGCCACGTCGACAAGGACGGCAAGGACGTCGAGCTGCCGGTGTTCGGCAGCGTCGGCGAGGCGATGAAGGAGACCGGCGCCGACGTGTCGGTGGTCTTCGTCCCGCCGAAGTTCGCCAAGGACGCGATCATCGAGGCCATCGACGCCGAGATCCCGCTGCTCGTGGTGATCACCGAGGGCATCCCGGTGCAGGACACCGCCTACGCGTGGGCCTACAACGTCGAGAAGGGGCAGAAGACCCGCATCATCGGCCCCAACTGCCCCGGCATCATCACCCCCGGTGAGGCGCTGGCCGGCATCACGCCGGCCAACATCACCGGCTCCGGCCCGGTCGGCCTGGTGTCGAAGTCCGGCACGCTGACCTACCAGATGATGTACGAGCTGCGTGACTTCGGCTTCTCGACCGCGATCGGCATCGGCGGCGACCCGGTCATCGGCACCACGCACATCGACGCGATCGAGGCGTTCGAGAAGGATCCCGAGACCAAGGTCATCGTGATGATCGGTGAGATCGGCGGCGACGCCGAGGAGCGGGCGGCCGATTACATCAAGGACAACGTCTCCAAGCCGGTCGTCGGCTATGTCGCGGGCTTCACCGCTCCGGAGGGCAAGACGATGGGCCACGCCGGTGCCATCGTGTCCGGTTCGTCGGGCACCGCGGCGGCCAAGAAGGAAGCGCTCGAGGCGGCAGGCGTGAAGGTCGGCAAGACCCCGTCGGAGACCGCGCAGCTCGCCCGGGAGATCCTGCAGAACCAGTAGCGACTTTTCGCCGAGACTGCGGCCAGATCACGAATCCTCCGGGATTCCCGATCTGGCCGCAGTCTCGTTGTACGGGTGGGCCGGTTCGCCAAACCGGAACACGTTCTATTAGCCTGGCGAAGCAACACCTGCCAGGAGGTTTGTCATGGTCGATCCGCGTACGCCGGTCATCGTCGGGGTGGGGCAGTTCACCGAACGCATCGACGACGACGGCTACCGCGGTATGTCGGCGGTGGACCTGGCGACCGAGGCCACGCGCGCTGCGCTGAGTGACACCGGCGCCGATACCGGCGCCGTCGCGCAGGCGATCGAGGTGTTCGCCGGGCTGCGGCAGTTCGAGATCTGCACCCCGTTCGCCGATCCGCCACTCGGTGCCTCGGACAACTACCTGCGCTCGGTCGCGAAGCGGGTGGGCGCCGATCCGGCGCGCGCGGTGCTCGAATCGATCGGCGGCAACGGCCCGCAGAAGTTGATGACGGAGTTCGCCGGGGCGATCGCGGCAGGCGACATCGAGGTGGCGCTCGTCGTCGGCTCCGAACCGGGGTCGACGGCGAAGTACTTCGCCAAGCGCGACCAGAAGCCGGACTTCACCGAACGCGTGGGCGGTCAGCTCGAGGACCGCGGCTACGGGTTCGAGCAGTACATGAGCGACTACACCGTCGCGCACGGGCTGACCGGCGCCCCCGTCCAGTACGGTCTGCTCGACAACGCCCGGCGCGCCGCAAAGGGCCTCGGCGTCGCCGAATACCGCCGCGAGATGGCCGAACTGTTCGCCCCCTTCTCGGCGGTGGCCGCGAAGAATCCCTACTCGTCCTCGCCGGTGGAACGCTCGGTCGACGAGATCGTCACGGTCACCGACGAGAACCGGATGATCTGCGATCCGTATCCGCGCCTGCTGGTCGCCCGCGACACCGTGAATCAGGGCGCGGCGGCCATCGTCATGTCGGTGGCGGCGGCGCGCCGGCTCGGGGTGCCCGAGGGGAAGTGGGTGTACCTGCGCGGGCACGCCGACCAGACCGAACAGGACCTGCTGGACCGCGAGCGGCTCGGCGTCAGCGTGTCGGCGAAACAGGCTGTGGCCGAAGCGCTTCGGGTCGCGGGTATCGGCATCGACGACGTCGCAACCTTCGACCTGTACAGCTGCTTCCCGTTCCCGGTGTTCGCGGTGTGCGACGAATTCGGTTTGGACGCAGACGATCCGCGCGGGCTGACGCTCACCGGCGGGCTGCCGTACTTCGGCGGCCCCGGCAACAGTTACTCGCTGCACGGGATCGCCGAGACCGTCGCCGCGATGCGCGACAACCCGGGTTCGTACGGGCTCGTCGGCGCGAACGGCGGTGTGATGAGCAAGTATTCGGTCGGTGTGTACTCGACCGAACCCGCCGACTGGGCCGCCGACCGGAGCAAGGAACTGCAGGCCGACATCGCCGGGTTGCCGAAGGTGCCGGTCACCCGTCACGCCGACGGCCGCGGCACCGTCGAGACGTATTCGGTGCGTTACGACTGGCCCGTGCGCACCGGCATCATCATCGGCCGACTCGACGCCGACGGCAGCCGCTTCCTGGCGATCAGCGAGGACGACGACCTGGTGGCGCTGATGAGCGACGGCGACCCGTTGGGTGCGGCCATCGAGGTGCGGCCCGACGGGGACAAGAACCGCGCGACGTCGGCGTAACCGCGCGCCGAGACTGCTGCCAGATCACGTCCGGCGCCGCGAACGCGATCTCTGAGCAGTTTCGGCGCAACTCACACCAGCGCGGAGAGCTTGCCTGCCAACCGCTCGACGTACGCCGCGACCTCGGCCTCGCTCTTGTCCGGCAGTCCGAACAGCACCTCGGTCACCCCGAGCTCACGCCAGCGCGCCAGCTTGTCCGGATCCGGCTTGAAGTCCAGGGCGACGATCTGGGGTGCGCCGTCGCGACCGGCGCCGGCCCAGGTGTCCTGCAGCAGCTTGACCGGGGCGTCGATGTCGAAGTCGCGCGGTGTGGTGATCCAGCCGTCGGCGGACTTCGCGATCCACTTGAAGTTCTTCTCCGTGCCGGCCGCGCCGACCAGCACCGGGATGTGGGCCTGCACCGGCTTCGGCCACGCCCAGCTCGGCCCGAAGTTCACGAACTCGCCCTCGTAGGACGCCTCCTCCTGGGTCCACAGCGCCCGCATCGCCTCGAGGTATTCGCGCAGCATCGTGCGACGGCGGCCGGGCGGGACGTTGTGGTCGGCCAATTCGTCTGTGTTCCAACCGAATCCGACACCGAGGCTGACCCGGCCACCGGACAGGTGGTCGAGCGTGGCGATCGACTTCGCCAGCGTGATCGGGTCGTGCTCGACGGGCAGCGCCACCGCCGTCGACAGTCGCACCCGCGAGGTCACCGCACACGCCGTGCCCAGCGACACCCACGGGTCGAGGGTGCGCATGTAGCGGTCGTCGGGCAGGGTCTCGTCACCCGTCGTCGGGTGGGCGGCCTCGCGCTTGATCGGGATGTGGGTGTGCTCGGGCACGTAGAAGGTGCGGAAGCCGTGGTCGTCGGCCAGCTTGGCGGCCGTGGCCGGGGCGATACCGCGGTCACTGGTGAAGAGTACGAGCCCGAAGTCCATGCAGGAATTAGAACGTGTTCTAGTAAGAAGGGCAAGCACGGATAAGTTCACCGCGATCCATATGGGTGACGGCGGTCGCGGCGGTTGCTGCCATGGATCCATGAGCACCGAACGCATCGCCGACCACGTCAAGTTCGCCTACTGGGTGCCCAACGTCAGTGGCGGCCTGGTGACCAGCACCATCGAACAGCGCACCGACTGGAACTACGAGTACAACAAGAAACTCGCCCAGACCGCGGAGAACAACGGCTTCGAATACGCGTTGAGCCAGGTCCGCTACGAAGCCAGCTACGGCGCCGAATACCAGCACGAATCGACCAGCTTCAGCCTGGCGCTGCTGCTGGCCACCGAGCGGCTCAAGGTGATCGCCGCCGTGCACCCGGGCCTCTGGCAGCCCGCGGTGCTCGCCAAGCTCGGCGCCACCGCCGACCAGCTGTCGGGCGGCCGGTTTGCCGTCAACGTCGTCTCCGGCTGGTTCAAGCACGAGTTCACCCACCTTGGCGAACCGTGGCTCGAACACGACGAGCGCTACCGCCGCAGCGCCGAGTTCCTGCAGGTGCTGCGCAAGATCTGGACCGAGGACGACGTGGACTTCCGCGGCGACTTCTACCGCATCCACGACTTCACCCTCAAGCCGAAACCGGTCAACACCCCCGAGCGGCCCAACCCGGAGCTCTTCCAGGGCGGCAACTCCACCGCCGCGCGGCGCAACGGCGGCCGCTACGCCGACTGGTACTTCTCCAACGGCAAGGACTTCGACGGCATCACCGAACAGATCGTCGAGGTGCGTGACCACGCCCGTGAGGTGGGCCGCGAGGTCAAGGTCGGACTGAACGGGTTCATCATCGCCCGCGACACCGAGAAGGAGGCGAAGGACACCCTGCGGGAGATCATTGAGAAGGCCAACAAGCCGGCCGTCGAGGGCTTCCGCAGCGCCGTCCAGCAGGCCGGGAACTCGACGGCCGACAAGAAGGGAATGTGGGCGGATTCCTCCTTCGAGGATCTGGTCCAGTACAACGACGGCTTCCGCACCCAGCTGATCGGCACGCCCGAGCAGATCGCGGAACGCATTGCGGCATACCGCAAACGCGGTGTCGACCTGATCCTCGGCGGCTTCCTGCACTTCCAGGAGGAGATCGAGTACTTCGGTGCCCGGGTGCTGCCGCTGGTGCGCGAGATCGAAGCATCCGATGCCTCCTCGGCCGACGCCCCGGCGCTCGCCACGGTGTGACGCCGCAACGGCACAGCGGTTAGACACCGTCGTGCGCCGGGTACGAGCGTGGGTGCGCTAGCGTGGGAGAGCGAATTGCTCAGGTGGTCCGTGTTCATGCGCACGTGTTGCCCACGTCAGACGCCCGATCAGCACAGGAGAGGTCATGACCTACTCACCCGGTAGCCCCGGATTTCCACCGGCCAATCAGCCCACCACACAGTTCTCGGCACCGACGCAGCATTTCGGCAAGGTGCCCGAACAGCCCGCCGCCGGCGAGGGCCCCAACAAGCTGCCCGCCTACCTGCTCATGGTGGTCGCAGCCCTCGGCCTGCTCGTCTACCTCTGCAACTTCGGGCCGATCTTCGAGGTCAGCGCGTCGGACTTCCTCGGCCAGGGTGGCACCGTCAGCGGTTCGACGCTCGGCATCGGGCTCGCGGTCATCTCGGCGCTCACCGCCGGCCTGCTGGCCGGTGTGACGCTGCTGTCCAAGGGCCGCACCTACGTCGCCATCGCGGCCGTGCTGTCGGTGCTCGCGTTGCTGCTCGTCATCGCCGAGCTGATCAACAAGCCGTCCGAGGCCTCGATCGGCTGGGCGCTCTACGCACTGATCGTGCTGTCGCTGCTGCAGGCCGGATCGGCCGTCGCCGCACTGCTCTTCGACACCGGTGTCCTGACCCCGCCCACGCCGCGGCCCAAGTACGACCAGCAGCAGTACGGTCAGTACGGCGGCCCGGGCCCCTACTACGGTCAGCCGCACTCGGGAGCGCACCAGCCTCAGCAGCTTCACACCGGCTCGCACCAGCAGGCCCCGCAGCAGCAGCGTCCCGGGTACCCGTCGCAGTACGGCGGCGGCTACCCCGGCGCGGGTGGACCGTCGACCGGCGGCTTCCAGAGCTCGGGACAGCAGAGCGGTCCGCCGACCCCTCCCACCGGATTCCCGACCTACGGTCAGCCCCAGCAGCAGGGTGGCGGTTCCGCCCAGGGCGGTTCCGGACAGGGACAGCAGCCGCCGACGTCGCAGCAGTCCGGCCAGAACCCCTCGTAAAACCGACCGCGCGTGCGTGACCAACGCGCACGCCAGCCTGTGCGAGGGGCCCAGTTAGTGGACAACCGGCCGGTCGGCACCCGCCAGGCCCGCGAGCTGTTGCGGGTCGCGTTCGGGCCGTCCGTCGTGGCACTCGTCGTCATCGCGGCGGTGACGCTGCTGCAGCTGCTCATCGCCAACAGCGATATGACGGGTGCCTTCGGCGCCATCGCGAGCATGTGGCTGGGCGTGCATCTGGTACCGATCTCGATCGGGGGCAGTGAGCTCGGCGCGATGCCGTTGATGCCCGCGCTGATGATGGTGTGGGGGACCGCCCGCACCACCGCGGCCGCGACGCCGCCACACGGCTCGTGGTTCGTCACCCGGTGGGTGGTGGCCTCCGCGCTGGGCGGGCCGCTGCTGATCGCCGCGATCGCGCTGGCCGTCATCCACGACGCCGCCTCGGTGCTCACCGAACTGCAGACCCCGTCGGCGCTGCGCGCGTTCGGCGGGGTGCTGGTCGTGCACCTCATCGGCGCCGCGATCGGCGTGGCGTCGCGGGTGGGACGCCGCACGGTGCTGACCTCACCGCTGCCCGACTGGCTGCCCGACGCATTCCGGGCGGCCGCCGCCGGTGTGCTCGCGCTCGCCGGTCTGTGCGGTGTGGTCATCGCGGGATCGCTGGTCGTGCACTGGTCGACCATGCACGAACTGTTCGCGATCACCGATTCGGTGTTCGGGCAGTTCAGCCTGACGGTGCTGTCGCTGCTGTACCTGCCCAACGTCGTCGTCGGCGCGGCGGCGGTGGCGGTCGGTTCCAGCGCGCACATCGGGCTGGCGACGTTCAGTTCGTTCACGGTCCTCGGCGGGGACGTGCCGGCGCTGCCCGTGCTGGCGGCGGTTCCGGAACCGCCACTGGGACCGGTCTGGGTGGCGTTGCTGATCGTCGGCGCCGCCGCCGCGGTCGCGGTCGGTCAGCAGGTCGCCCGCAGACCGGCACCCATCCACATTGCGGCGGCGAAGCTGGTCGTCGCGTCGGCCGTCGCGGCGCTGACCATGGCGCTGCTCGGCGAGGCCGGCGGCGGACGGCTCGGCAACTTCGGCCAGGTGGGAGTCGACCAGACCACTTTCGGGCCGGGGGTCTTCCTCTGGTTCATGGTGATCGGCGGGCTGACCGTGGCGATGTCCGGCGGCATCGTCCGCCGGCCGCGGCGCGTCCGCGTGACCGAACCCGAGCCGGAACCCGAACCCGAAGCCGCGCCCGAGCAGGATCTCGACGACGCCGAGACCGGACCGATCGTCGACCCCGTCGCGGCCGCCCCCGAACCGGTCACCGCGGAACCGGTGGCAGAACCGGTCCCCGGTGAGCCCGACCCGGCGCTGGACCCCGAGGAACACTTCATCGTCGACGACGCGGGCAGTCCCCCCACCGACAGTGCACCTACCGACGGCGAGCCGCGGCGCTGAGCCGACTAGGCTGCTGCGCGTGCAGCAACCGCTTCGTGTGCCTCCGAGCGCACCTGCACGGCTGGTCGTGCTCGCATCGGGCACCGGATCGCTGCTCGCCTCGCTGCTCGAATCCACCGTCGACGACTATCCGGCGCGGGTGGTCGCCGTCGGGACCGACCGGACCTGCGCCGCGCTCGACATCGCGGCCGCCGCGCAGGTGCCCACCTACACCGTCCGGCTCGGGGAGTACCCCGACCGCACCGCGTGGGACGCCGCGGTCACCGCGGCGACCGCAGAACACGAACCCGACCTTGTGGTGTCCGCCGGCTTCATGAAGATCCTCGGCCCCGAGTTCCTCAACCGCTTCCCCGGCCGGGTGGTCAACACCCACCCAGCCCTGCTGCCCGCATTCCCCGGCGCCCACGCCGTCGCCGACTCGCTGGCCTACGGTGTCCGGGTCACCGGCTGCACCGTGCACCTGGTCGACGCGGGGATGGACACCGGGCCGATCCTCGCCCAGGAAGCCGTCGCGGTGCGCGACGGCGACGACGAGGCGACCCTGCACGAGCGCATCAAGGTGGTCGAACGACGACTGCTGGTGGATGTCCTGGCCGCGATGGCGCAGCGCGGCGTGACCTGGACCGGACGAAAGGCGACCATAGGATGAGCGGTGACCAAGGGCAGGCCGGGGCGAAGAGGCCGATCCGGCGCGCACTGATCAGCGTTTACGACAAGACCGGGCTGATCGACCTGGCGCGCGGACTGCACGAGGCCGGCGTCGACATCGTGTCGACCGGCTCCACCGCGAAAACCATTGCTGACAAAGGCATTCCGGTCACACCGGTCGAGTTCGTGACCGGGTTCCCCGAAGTGCTCGACGGGCGCGTCAAGACGCTCCATCCGCACATCCACGCCGGCCTGCTCGCCGACACCCGCAAACCCGAGCACGTCGAGGCGCTGGCGAAACTCGGCATCGCGCCGTTCGACCTCGTGGTGGTCAACCTCTACCCGTTCAGCGAGACTGTCGAGTCCGGCGCGTCGGTCGACGAGTGCGTGGAGCAGATCGACATCGGCGGCCCGTCGATGGTGCGCGCGGCCGCCAAGAACCACCCGAGCGTGGCGGTGGTCGTCGAACCGAACGGTTACGACGGTGTGCTGGCCGCGGTCCGAACCGGCGGCTTCACGCTTGCCGAACGAAAGATCCTGGCGTCGTTGGCATTCCGGCACACCGCCGAATACGACGTGGCGGTGGCGTCGTGGATGGGTTCGACGCTGGCGCCCGAGGAGCCCGCGCAGAAGCTGCCCGCCTGGGTGGGCGGCACCTGGCGGCGTGCCGCGGTGCTGCGCTACGGCGAGAACCCCCATCAGCAGGCGGCGCTCTACCGCGACGCCACCGCGTGGCCGGGGCTGGCGCAGGCCGAGCAGTTGCACGGCAAGGAGATGTCGTACAACAACTACACCGACGCCGATGCGGCGTGGCGGGCGGCGTTCGACCACGAGGAGATCTGCGTCGCGATCATCAAGCACGCCAACCCGTGCGGTATCGCGATCTCGTCGGTGTCGGTCGCCGACGCGCACCGCAAGGCCCACGAGTGTGACCCGCTGTCGGCGTTCGGCGGGGTGATCGCGACGAACAGCTCCGTGAGCGTCGAGATGGCCGAGACCGTCGCCGACATCTTCACCGAGGTCATCGTCGCCCCGGCCTACGAGCCCGGCGCCGTCGAGATCCTGTCCCGCAAGAAGAACATCCGCATCCTGGTGGCGGCGCAACCGCCGACGACCGGCACCGAACTCCGGCCGATCAGCGGTGGTCTGCTGCTGCAGCAGCGCGATGCGCTCGACGCCGACGGCGACGACCCGGTCAACTGGATCCTCGCAACGGGTGAGCCCGCCGATCCGGCGACGCTGGCCAACTTGAAGTTCGCCTGGCGCAGCTGCCGCGCGGTGAAGTCCAACGCCATCGTCGTGGTCGCCGACGGCGCCACCGTGGGCGTCGGGATGGGGCAGGTCAACCGCGTCGACGCGGCGCGGCTGGCGGTGCAGAGGGCCGGTGACCGGGTGCGCGGCGCGGTGGCGGCGTCGGATGCGTTCTTCCCGTTCCCCGACGGGCTGGAGACGCTCACCGAGGCTGGGGTGAAGGCGATCGTGCACCCCGGCGGATCCATGCGCGACGACGTGGTGACCGAGGCGGCGGCCAAGGCCGGTATCTCGCTCTACCTGACCGGCGCGCGGCACTTCGCGCACTGACCGGCGCAACGGCTTAGAGCGGTGGTTCGTCGTCTTCGAGCGCCCGCAGCGGTGGGCAGTTGATGTGGTGCGCCTGATTGCCGCCGGCCCGGCGGGCCACGACGACTGCCGAACGGGCGAGCTCGAGCAACTCGTCGAGGACCTCCTCCGGTGGGCGTTCCACGAGCCCCTGCATCGGCGTGCTCACCACGCCGATACTCGCCGACGTCCGCGGCGGGGTGGTGCGGATCGCACTGCGCACCCGCTCGACGAGCGCTGAACTGTCGGTCGTCGGGAAGCTGTCGGCGATCAGGAACTCGGTCTCGGGTAGGTGGGCGATCACCGCGTTCTGCCGCGTGGTCTCCCGCAGGGTCTGCGCCGCGGCGACCCGCGCCCGCTCGCCGGCCTGCCGGCCCTTGGCCTGGGTGAGCAGCGCGAAGTTGTCCAGGTCCACGACGACGAGGACGAAGAACCGGTCGTCGTCGCGGTTGCGCGAGCTGATGTAGGCCGCGGCGGCGCGGTCGAAGGCATCGCGGTTGTAGAGGCCGGTCAGCGGGTCGATGTCGGCGTTGAGGACGTCGATGCCCAGCAGGTGGACCAGCGCATGACACACCGACGGGGTCGCGACGTAGAGGATGACCAGGAAGATCAGCGTCGAGATCGCCAGCGCCGGATCGCCGTCGAGCGCCACCCGCACGGCGAGCACCGTCGAGGTGAGCAGCGCCACCACGAAGTTGAACGCCATCATCTTCGGCGTGTGGAAGAACGCGATGTAGCCGGCGAGGACCGCGAACGTCGCCGCGCCGAACATCCCGTTGAACGGATCGGCTTTGATCAGACACCCGACGCCGATCGCCAGCGCGCCTGCGACCACGAACCCGGCTGACTGACGTTGGCTGGGCCAGCCCTCGCGCCACCAGCCGATCGCCATGCCGATGAGGGCCACCGCGATGACCGCCGTCCCGATGCGCCCGGCCAGGCCCGTCGGTCCCGCCGGACTGAACATCGACACCAGCAGGACGACAGCGAATCCGACGAGCGACCCCGCGACCATGCGACAGATACCGCGTTGCGCGCCGCGAGCCGCGAGGAATGCGGTGAGCCAGTAGTAGTGGTCTGGTTGGCGCCACCATTCGCGCATTGCGCCGGTCATGAACCCCCTCGAACTGACGGCCGACGTCGGCTTGGTGATGACATCGACAATTGCAGCTTGACCCCGCAAACGTCCCCGCGCAACTGTCGGGTGGGAACGCTCAAGGCGCGATCGTCGTCTGCTGGTCGATGACCGCACCCACGTCGGTGATGAGCCGGCTTTCGGCCGCGGGCGCGTCGCCGTTGACCTGCAGGATGAACAGCCCGTCGGCGGTGTCGACGACGGCGGTCTTCTGCCACGTCGCCCGCGGTCTGCCGTCGCGCTCGTAGGTGCCCTCGACCTGGACCGCGTCGTATCCGGAGAGCTTGATGGGGCCGGCGATGCCGGTGCGGGCGGCGGGCAACGTCTTCAGTTCGTTGGGCGCGTACTCGAAGATCCGCGCGGGGTCGACGTCGCCGGACAGCCTGGACATCAGGGAGATCACCGTCGGCGGGTCGACGTTGGCGGGCAGCCCGTCGAACACCATCGCCGAATACGCCCACGACGGCGCGCGCGGACCCGCGTCGGACCAGCCGGGCGGGATCGGCAGCGTGACGACCGGCGCGTCGGGGGTCTCGCGGGGGATCGGCACCTCGACGATGCGGTTGTCCCGGATGTAGTCGGCGATCGTGTACGCCGACCGGTTGGGACGCGCCGACGTCGCGGTGGGCCGTGTCGTGGTGGGGGCCGTACGGGACCTCGTGGTCGTGGTTGTCGTGGCGGGGTTCGGTGTGCTGTCGTCGTCGGATCCGCTCACCGCGACCACCGAGACCACCGAGACCACCGCGGCGACCAGCAGGATGACGGCGAGGATGGCGCCGGCGACGATCAGGCCGCGGCGGCGCGGCGGCGGCTGTCCCTGTGCCGGCCCGTATTGGGCACCGGGATAGGGGGCGCCGCTGGGCATCCACGGCGAGACCATCACCGGCGGACCCGCCGCCCCCATCTGCGGCTGGGCGGGCGGCGCCGAGATCGGCGGCCCCGGATAGGAGACGCCGGGCGGCGGGCCGACGGGCCCGGGCGGTGCGGTGGCCGGTGACGGCGGCGCGGCCGGGCTGCCGGTCGCCTGCGCCAGCGCGACGGCGAAGTCGTGGCAGGAACCGAAGCGTGCCGCCGGATCCTTCGCCAGTGCGCGCGTCATCGCCGCGTCGAAGGCCCGCAACTCCGGCCGGGTGTCGCCGAGGCGCGGCGGCGGTGTGTTGAGGTGGTGGCTGATGATCACCGCGGGGTTGCTGTGCGGGAACGGCGGGCTGCCGGTGAACAGCCGGTAGGCCGTCGCGGCCAGTGAGTACTGGTCGGCGCGGCCGTCGATCGGATGGCCCATCAGCTGCTCGGGCGCGCTGTAGCTCATCGACCCGACCGCGATGTTCGACGACGTCAGGCCGGTGTTGTCCTCGGCGTGGCGGGCAATGCCGAAGTCGGCGAGCAGGATCCGCCGGCGCGCCCGGTCGGGACCGGTGATGAGGATGTTGGCCGGTTTGACGTCGCGGTGCAGCAGTTGGCGCTGGTGGGCGTAGTCGAGCGCATCGGCGACGGCGGTGACGATCTCGATGACGTCGGCGGCGGGCAGCCCGTTCGGATGCCGGTCGACGAGCAGGCGGGCGGCGTCGTGGCCGTCGACGAAATCCATCGAGATCCACAGCCGGCCGTCGTACTCGCCGCGGTCGTGCACCCCGACGATGTGCGGGTGCCACAGCGCGGCGGCCAGATCGGCCTCGCGGCTGAACCGGTGCCGGTACTCGTCGTCGGCCGAGAACGACGCGGGCAGCACCTTGAGCGCGTCCTGGCGTGGCAGCCGGGGATGCTGCGCCAGATAGACCTCACCCATGCCGCCGGTGCCGACCAGTCGCACGATGGTGTAGCCCGCGAAGACCTGACCGGTTTCCAACGGCATGGCCGCAGACTACCGGCCCGGTGCGGTTTGCTCGTGACGATGATCACCGACGCCGACGGGGGAATCGGTCCGATCGGCCGCTATGCTGGATTGCGAATTGATGCAATTCATCAATCGGTCAATCCATTCACACCGAAGGCGTCACAGTGCACGAGGATCCGCCCGAACAGCCGCTCTACGAGATCAAGGCGAATCTGTTCAAGGCGCTGGCCCACCCCGCGCGGATCCGCATCCTCGAGGTGCTCAGCGCCGGGGAGCAGCCCACCCCGGTCAGCGAGATGCTGTCGGCGATCGACGTCGAACCCACCGTGCTCTCCCAGCACCTCGCCGTGCTCAAACGCCACCACGTCGTCAGCGCGCAGCGCAGCGGGAACGCCGTCTACTACCGGCTCGCTCACCCGAAGATCCGCGAACTGCTGGTGATCGCGCGGACGTTCCTGGCCGACACCCTCGACGCCCAGCGCGCCCAACTCGACACGCTGGCGTCGCTGCCACCGCTGCGGTCCGACTCGTGAACCCCGCACGGTTGCTGCCCCGCCGGTCCGACTACGCCGACCTGCCGACCTCCTGGCGGCGCGACGTGCTGGCGGGGGTCACCGTCGGCGTGGTCGCCCTGCCGCTGGCACTGGCGTTCGGCATCAGCTCGGGGGTCGGCGCGGCGGCCGGACTTATCACCGCCGTCGTCGCCGGGGTGGTCGCGGCGGTGTTCGGGGGGTCCCACGTCCAGGTGTCCGGACCCACCGGCGCCATGGCGGTGGTCCTGGCGCCCATCGTCGCCGCCCACGGTCTGGGCAGTGTCGCGCTGGTGACCGTGGTCGCCGGCCTGCTCGTGGCGGGCTGCGGGATCGCGGGCCTGGGCCGGACGGTCACCTTCATCCCCTGGCCGGTGATCGAGGGGTTCACGCTCGGCATCGCGGTGATCATCTTCGCGCAGCAACTGCCCGCGGCCCTCGGCGTCTCCGCACCCGCCGGCGGCCGGACCCTGACCACCGCGCTGCACGTCCTCACCCACGCCGACTGGGCCGCCGCGGCGAAGACGCTCGTGGTCGTGGGCTTCGTCGCCGTGGTGATGGTCGCGCTGCCCCGGCTGCATCCCGGCGCACCGGCCTCGCTGCTCGCGGTCGTCGGCGCGACGATCGGCGTGATCGCACTGCACGTGCCGGTGGCGGCGATCGGTGAGCTGCCGTCGCACCTGCCCGCACCGGTACTGCCGACGGTCGACGTCGATTCACTGCGGACGCTGTTGAGCGCCGCGGTCACCGTCGCCGCGCTGGCCGCCATCGAATCGCTGCTGTCGGCCCGGGTGGCGGCGACGATGTCGCCGACGGGCCCGTACGACCCCGACCGCGAACTGCTCGGGCAGGGTCTGGCGTCGGTCGCATCCGGGGTGTTCGGTGGGATGCCCGCGACCGGCGCGATCGCCAGGACCGCGGTCAACGTCCGTTCGGGTGCGCGCACCCGGGTCGCCGCGATCGTGCATTCCGTCGTCCTGCTCGGTGTGGTCTATCTGCTCAGCGGTCCGGTGTCGCAAATTCCCCTGGCCGCGTTGGCGGGTGTGCTCATGGTGACCTCGTTCCGGATGATCTCGGCGGCCACGGTCCGGTCGATCCTGCGGTCGGGGCGTTCGGACGCATTGACGTTCGTGGTGACCGCGGTGATCACGGTCAGCTTCGATCTCATCGAGGCGGTGATGATCGGCGTGCTCGCCGCGGCCTTCTTCGCGCTGCGCAACGTGGCAGGCCGCAGCAGCGTCACCCGCGAGCAGCTGCCGGGTCCGAATCGCGACGGAGACGAGCACATCGCGCTGCTGAGGCTCGACGGGGCGATGTTCTTCGGGGCCGCCGAACGCATCTCCACCGAGATCGCCGAGGCCTTCGGGACCCCCGGGGGTCCCGCAGCCGCCGGGATCCGCGTCGTGATCATCCGGATGTCGCAGCTGGGCATGCTCGACGCCACCGGCGCCCGCACCCTGGCGGAGATCACCGCCGAACTTGAGGCCCGCGGCATCACGGTGATCATCAAGGGGGTGCGCCCCGAGCACCTGAACATGATCACCAGCGTCGGTGTGCTGGACTCGCTCCGCCACGAGAACCACCTGATGGACTCGCTCGACGACGCGATCGCGCACGCCCGGACCCACGTGGCGGAGCACCCGTCCTGAGGCCGACGTCATTATTCGCTCACGGGGGAAGCAGTGCCCCATCCGCCGCGCAGTCGTAGCGTGGTGTGGTGACCCAACCCCATGATCTGCCCCGGACCGTCGGCGAACTACGCGCCTCCGGCCATCGCGAGCGGGGCGTCAAACAGGAAATCCAGGAGAACCTGCTGGCCGGATTGGCCGAGGGCCGCGACATGTGGCCCGGGATCCTGGGTTTCGAGGACACGGTGATCCCGCAACTCGAGCGGGCTTTGATCGCCGGACACGACATCGTGCTGCTCGGTGAGCGCGGCCAGGGCAAGACCCGGCTGCTGCGCGCGCTGACCGGACTGCTCGACGAGTGGACGCCCGTCATCGAGGGGTCGGAACTGGGCGAGCACCCGTACACCCCGATCACCCCCGAATCCATCCGGCGGGTTGCCGATTCGGGCGACGACCTGAAGGTGGCCTGGCGCCACCGCAGCGAGCGGTACACCGAGAAACTCGCCACCCCGGACACCAGCGTGGCCGACCTGGTCGGCGACATCGACCCGATCAAGGTGGCCGAGGGCCGCAGCCTCGGCGACCCGGAGACCATCGCCTACGGCCTGATCCCCCGCGCACACCGCGGCATCGTCGCGGTCAACGAGCTGCCCGACCTCGCCGAGCGCATCCAGGTGTCGATGCTCAACGTGATGGAGGAGCGCGACATCCAGGTCCGCGGCTACACGCTGCGGCTGCCGCTCGACGTCCTCGTCGTCGCCAGCGCGAACCCGGAGGACTACACCAACCGCGGTCGCATCATCACCCCGCTCAAGGACCGGTTCGGCGCCGAGATCCGCACGCACTATCCGCTGCAGCTCGACGCGGAGGTCGGCGTCATCACCCAGGAGGCGCAGCTCGCGGCGGCCGTCCCCGACCACCTGCTGCAGATCCTCGCCCGCTTCGCCCGCAACCTGCGCGAATCGAGTTCGGTGGATCAGCGTTCGGGCGTCTCCGCGCGGTTCGCGATCGCCGCGGCCGAGACCGTCGCCGCGGCCGCCCGGCACCGCTCGACGATCCTCGGGGAGCAGGAGCCGGTCGCCCGCGTGGTCGACCTCGGCACCGTCGTCGACGTGCTGCGCGGCAAGCTCGAGTTCGAATCCGGTGAAGAGGGTCGTGAGCAGGTGGTGCTCGAGCACCTGCTGCGCCGCGCCACCGCCGACACCGCGCAGCGGTTGCTCGGTGGTCTCGACGTCGGGCCGCTCGTCGCGGCGGTCGAGGAGGGTTCCCCGGTGACGACGGGTGAACGTGTGTCCGCCAAGGACGTGCTGGCCGCGCTGCCGGACCTGCCGGTGATCGACGCGATCGCCACCCGGCTGGGCGCGCAGACCGACGGTGAACGCGCCGCCGCCGTCGAACTGGCGCTCGAGGCGCTGTACCTGGCCAAGCGGATCGACAAGGTCTCCGGAGAGGGCGAAACCGTCTATGGCTGATGCCCGCGCGCACAAGGGACACGGCCGGTCATCCCGGTACTCCCGTTATACCGGCGGGCCGGATCCGCTTGCCCCGCCGGTGGATCTGCGCGAGGCGCTCGAGCAGATCGGTGAGGACGTGATGGAGGGCAGCTCGCCGCGGCGGGCGCTGTCCGAACTGCTGCGGCGCGGCACCAAGAACATGCGCGGGGCCGACCGGCTGGCCGCCGAGGCCAACCGGCGGCGCCGGGAACTGTTGAAGCGCAACAACCTCGACGGCACCCTGCAGGAGATCAAGAAGCTGCTCGACGAGGCGGTGCTCGCCGAACGCAAGGAACTCGCCCGCGCCCTCGACGACGACGCGCGGTTCTCCGAGATGCAGATCGAGGCGCTGTCCCCGTCGCCGGCCAAGGCCGTCCAGGAATTGTCGGACTACCAGTGGCGCAGCCCCGAGGCCCGCGAGAAGTACGACCAGATCAAGGATCTGCTCGGCCGCGAGATGCTCGACCAGCGGTTCGCCGGCATGAAGGAGGCGCTGGAGAACGCCACCGACGAGGACCGCCAGCGCGTCAACGACATGCTCGACGACCTCAACGAGCTGTTGGACAAGCATGCGAACGGCCAGGATTCGCAACAGGATTTCGACGATTTCATGGCCAAGCACGGCGAGTTCTTCCCGGAGAATCCGCGCAACGTCGACGAACTCCTCGACTCGCTGGCCAAACGCGCCGCGGCCGCACAGCGCTTCCGCAACAGCCTCTCCCCGGACCAGCGCGCCGAGCTGGATGCGCTGGCGCAGCAGGCATTCGGCTCGCCGTCGCTGATGAACGCGCTCAACAAACTCGACTCCCATCTACAGGCGGCGCGCCCAGGTGAGGACTGGTCGGGGTCCTCGGAGTTCTCCGGCGACAACCCGCTGGGGATGGGGGAGGGCGCGCAGGCGCTTGCCGACATCGGTGAGCTCGAACAGCTCGCCGAGCAGCTGTCGCAGAGCTACGCGGGCGCCACGATGGACGACGTCGACCTCGACGCGCTGGCCCGCCAGCTCGGTGACCAGGCCGCCGTCGACGCGCGGACGCTGGCCGAACTCGAACGCGCCCTGATGAACCAGGGCTTCCTCGACCGCGGGTCCGACGGGAAATGGCGGCTGTCGCCGAAGGCCATGCGTCAGCTCGGGCAGGCCGCGCTACGCGATGTGGCGCAACAGCTTTCGGGCCGCCACGGTGAACGCGACACCCGCAGGGCGGGCGCCGCCGGCGAGCTGACGGGAGCCACCCGGCCCTGGCAGTTCGGCGACACCGAACCGTGGAACGTCACCCGCACGCTCACCAACGCCGTTCTGCGCCAAGCGGGTTCGAGCGTACGCGAGATCCCGGTGAGCATCACCGTCGACGACGTCGAGATCTCCGAGACCGAGACCAGGACGCAGGCCGCGGTGGCGCTGCTCGTCGACACCTCGTTCTCGATGGTGATGGAGAACCGGTGGCTGCCCATGAAGCGGACCGCGCTGGCGCTCAACCATCTGGTGAGCACCCGGTTCCGTTCGGACGCACTGCAGATCGTCGCGTTCGGCCGGTACGCCAGGACGGTGACCGCGGCCGAACTGACCGGGCTCGAGGGCGTCTACGAACAGGGCACCAACCTGCACCACGCGCTGGCGCTGGCCACCCGGCATCTGCGCCGGCACCCCAACGCCCAGCCGGTCATCCTCGTGGTCACCGACGGGGAGCCGACCGCCCACCTCGAGGACTTCGGCGGACGTGACGGCGCACAGGTGTTTTTCGATTACCCGCCGCATCCGCGGACCATCGCCCACACCGTGCGCGGCTTCGACGAGGTCGCCCGCCTCGGCGCCCAGGTGACGATCTTCCGGTTGGGCACCGACCCCGGCCTCGCGCGGTTCATCGACCAGGTCGCCCGCCGCGTGGGCGGCCGGGTGGTGGTGCCCGACCTCGACGGACTCGGCGCCGCCGTTGTCGGCGACTACCTGACGTCCCGCCGCCGGCGGTAACTTCTCCTCGAACCCGGGCGCGGTGCGCTATTGTTTGCTGAATTCACAGCGTCCGGTCGGGATGGGGAGACCCGCGACGGACGGTCGGGTACGAGGGGAATCGATGGCGAACCACCGCGCGGAGCCGTGCCGGCCGACCGCTGACCGCACACCGCGCGGACGGCTTCGCCGGGCGGTGCTGCCCGCCGCGTTCAGCAGTGTCATCGTCGCCAGCGTCGTCGCCGCGGGTGGTGTCGCAGTCGTGCACCCGGAGACCGTCGCCTCCACCATGTACGACCTGTCGGCCCTGATCACCGAGGGCAGCTCGACCAATCCGACCGGTGCGGGCATCGAGGACTTCTACCGCGGCAAGTTCGCCCAGGACGATCAGGTGACGGTGAACTTCTTCACCGGCCCGTTCGGTGTGTACGACGCGCTCACCTCCCGCACCGACGACGCGAACATCGTGATGTCCTCGGGTTGGGGTGCGGCGAACGTCAGCCTGCTCCTCACCTACCTCGACGCGACCGGCGGCGACGACCCCGTCGCCACCAACGCCGTCTACGTCCTCGACAACAGCGTCGCCCGCCCCAACGGCGGGTTCGGCACCCGCTACCCGGTGTTCGCGGTCATCGGGGTCAACCCGCTGCCGACACCGACGTCACCGGGCGCGCAGGTGATCGACGTCGGCTACGAGTACGACATCAACGGCAACACCCCGGCCTACGTGCTGAACCCGTTCGCGATGGCGAATTCGTTGGCGACGTACTTCGACAACCGGCTGAACCAGAACGAGGTGAACCTTCCGGTCGACCCGGAGGGCGACCTCGACCTCAGCGGCGCGCAGTGCGCGGGCGGATGCCCCACCGAACTGACCGACGGCCAGCAGATCACCGCCGAGATCGACGGCAAGACGGTCGTCATCAAGAAGGTCGGCCAGACCACCTACATCAGCTACCGCCGCGACGGCCTGCCGCTGCTGCAACCGCTGCGCACGTACGGCGGCGAGGCCGGCAACCGGTTCGCCGACGCGATCGAGGATCCGCTGACCGACATCGTCAACTTCGGCTATCCCGGTAACGATCCGCTGGCGAATCCGGACGTCTACCGGCCGGCCGCGCTGCTGCCCACCCCGCGCGAGACCGCGACGTTCCTGCGCAATCTCGCCGATCCGGACAACAACCGCAGACCGCGCCAGGAAGTCCAGCCGACCGAGGACGAGACCGTTGAGCTCAATGCCGACGAGTCCACCGCGCCGCGGACACGGCGGTCGAACCACATCGGCACCGTCATCAAGAACACGATCAACCGGTTGACGACCGGGACGTCGAAGAAGACGACCGCGCGGGACGCGGATACGGATGACAAGGCCACCGACGAGGCCGAGCCGTCCAAGCCGTCTGAGCAGGCCGCGGACGCCGACGCCGCGACCGGCTGATCGGCGCCTGACCCCGCGAGTATTTGACTTCGCGCAGACCGCGTTTCGAGTTTGCGCACGCGTCTGTTGATCATGACGTGGTGTGCGCTACGTTTTGCTGAATTCACGCCGTCCGGTGCGGAAGTGGGAGGCCCACGCGGACGGAACGCAATGACATCTCGAGGGGATTCGATGGCGAAGCACCGCACTGTGCGCAAATCATCCGGACGTCGGTCGTCGATGGCCAGGCTCATGGCACCCGGTGGGCTCGCCGCGGCCGCGGTCGGCGCCACCGGATTGTCATCGGCTCTGATGACCGGCGCGACGACCGCCATCGCGCCGTCGGTCGACCTGGTCGCGCTGATCACCCCCGCCAACTCGACGTCGCAGATCTTTGCCGGCACGACGTACTACGGCACCGACTACGCCAACCCGCCGCTTTACGGCGAACAGCAGGTCGTCCCGTTCTTCCTCGGTCCGCAGGGCATCGCGGATGCGATACGTGCCGCCGATGACGATCCAAGGGGCACCGTCGTCCTGTCGTCCGGATGGGGCGCCGGCCAGACCGGCACCGCGCTGGGGATGCTGTCGCCCGGGGACCGGGACAACATCGACCTGGTCATCCTCGACAACAACACCAACCGCGCGGGCGGCGGCTTCTGGACCACGTACTCGCCGTTCGCGCCGCTGCTGCTGACGTCGGCCGACCCCACTCCGACCGATCTGGGTGTGCCGGTTCTGGACGTGGCGTACGAGTACAACATCAACTCGAGCGCCCCGGTCGACCCGCTCAACCCGTTCGCGCTCGGCAACAGCCTGGTCGCCTATCTGTACGGCTACGGGGCGCAGCAGACCGCGATAGTGCCGCCAGCCATCATCGAAGAGGCGAAGGACCAGTCGGACGAGGCGAAGCATTACCACTACGTCCTGGATTCCGAGGGCGAGATCGTCAGTAAGACGGAGGTGCCCGGCACCACCACCTACGTGACGTTCGAGTCCGACGGCCTGCCCCTCGTCCGTCCGCTGCGTCTCCTGCCGGGCGGTGACATCGTGGCTGATGCCATCGAGCCGACCCTGACCGAACTGGTCAACGCCGGGTACAACGACGGTCTGGGTATGGAGGACAACCCGGCGATCCCGCTCGACCCCACTGTCGAGCGCCCCATGAAGCCGGGTTCGTCGCTGACGGCCTTGGACGGTGTGCCGGAGTCAGCGTCAACCGGAGTCGACGCCGGTGCGAAGACCGCGCAAGAGGATCTCGCCGAGCCGACCAAGCTCGTGACCAAACCGGTCGACGAGGTCGGCAAGCTGCCCGTGCTGTCGACACTCGCCGACGACGCTTCGGAGACGCTGCTGCCCAATCTGAAGCGGAACACCACCGGCGCCGCGTCTGACGATGACGAGAGCGACGCGCCCGCGAAGGAGCGACCGGGACAGCGGTTCGCCGAGCGGATCAACGATGTGGTCAAGAAGGTGACCGGCGCGTCGATCGGGGCGAATACCGACAAGACCGGCGACGCGGCCGGCGGCGACGAAACCGATTAACCGGCGGCGGCCTGCTTGCGCTTCTTGCGCTTGACGGCGACGCTGCCCCACAGCGCGAAGCCGCCGATCCGCACGCACGGCGCGCCCGGGCTGCCCTGACCCGGCACGCTGTGGTCGAACGCGCCCATCACCGCGACACCGCGCAGGTCGACGTTGACCTCCGGCGGCACCAGGATCGTCTGACCGCCGAACACCGAATACGCCCGGATCTCGACCTCGGGGGCGGTGAAGTCCGCGTAGCGCAGGTCGACGACACCGCCACCAAAGAGAGCCATGGTGGTGAGCCGCCGCGGCACATTCCACCGGCCCGGCGTTCGAACCCGCTCATGATCGCCAGCAACATCGTCGACGGTGCGGGCCGGCACGGTCCGGTGCCGCGCGGTGTGGTCATCGCGCCCGGGAGGTCGGCGCTCAACGAGGCGAGTTCGTCATAGGTCTGGGCGGCGTACGCCTTGGTCAACCGATCTTCGTACTCGGTCATCTGGAGGCGACCCTGCGCCGCGGCATCAGTGAGCAACTGCGCGACCTGAATCCGATCGGTATCGGCAGCGCGCTTCGAACCGTTCCGCGGCGTTGCAGGTGTGCTCATCAGAGATGAGCCTACGACGAACGCTGGCACATGCAAGAGTGTTGGCTAAACTGTGCCCTCGCCCGCGACGGCGAACCCTGTAGTTGTTCGAAGTTTCCGGGGATTCTCCGCGACCCGGGCAAATGTCCGCCGCCGTACGCTGGGCTTATGGCGTCATTCGACGCCGAATGTGTAATGTGCCGCGGCCGTTCCGGATTGCTGCGATTTCAACCACATTGTTCGCCGCGACGGGCCGTCCGCGCGCAGTGGCCGGTCAGCCGATCCATCTCGGCGGGCGCTTCTCGAGGAACGCCAGCATGCCCTCGCGCGCCTCTTCGGAGACGAACAGCGCGGCGGACTGTTCGGTCAGCGCGGCGGCGTCGCGGTCGAACGCCTGCAACAGCGCGGCCGTCGTCAACGCCTTCGAGGCCGCCAACCCCTGCGGTGAACCACGGCCGATCTGCGCGGCCAGCTCCGCGACCGTTGACTCGACGTCGTCGGTCGCGACAGTCGCCAGTCCGATCCGCTCGGCCTCCTGCGCGCCGAACGTCTCACCGGTCACGAAATACCGGCCCGCCGCCCGTGGCGTCATCTTCGGCAGCAGCGTCAGCGAGATGATCGACGGCGCGACGCCGATGCGCGCCTCGGTCAGCGCGAAGGTGCTGCCCGTCCCGGCGACCACGATGTCGCAGGCGCCGACGAGGCCGAGTCCGCCGGCCCGCACATGACCGTCGATCGCGGCGATCACCGGCACCGGCGACTCGAGGATCGCCCGCAGCGTCCCGGTGAGTTCCCGCGCGCGGTCGACCGCGACGTCACCCGGATCCCGTCCGGCGGCCTCCCGCAGATCGGCGCCCGCACAGAACGTGCCCCCGGTGTGGCCGAGCACGACGGTCCGCACCCCGGCGTCGGCGGCGGCCCTGCGCAGACCGTCGTGCAGTTGCTCGACCAGGACGGTCGACAGGGCGTTGCGGTTCTGCGGCGAGTCGAGCGTCAGCCGGGCGACGGGGCCGTCGACGGCGTAGCGGACGAGGGTGCTCATCAGTACGAGCGGGGCAGGCCGAGCGAGGTCTGCGCGACGAAGTTGAGGATCATCTCGCGGCTCACCGGAGCGATGCGCGCGAGCCGGGACGCGGTCACCGCCGCCGCGACGCCGTACTCCTTGGTCAACCCGTTGCCACCCATCGACTGCACGGCCTGATCGACCGCGCGCACCGACGCCTCACCGGCCGCGTACTTCGCCATGTTCGCGGCCTCGGCCGCCCCGGCGTCGTCGCCGCCGTCGTAGAGCGCGGCGGCCTTCTGCATCATCAGCTTGGCCAGTTCGATCTCGATATGGTTCTGCGCCAGCGGATGTGACAGACCCTGATGGGCGCCGATCGGCGTCTTCCACACCTGTCGGGTCTTCACGTAGTCGACCGCGCGGCCCAGCGCGAAGCGGCCCATGCCCACCGCGCTGGCCGCACCCATGATCCGCTCCGGGTTCAGCCCCGCGAACAGTTGCGCGATCGCGGCGTCCTCGGAGCCGACGAGCGCATCGGCGGGCAGGCGGACGTCGTCGAGGAACACCTGGAACTGGTTCTCCGGGCTGATGAGCTCCATCTCGATCTTGGTCCACGTCAGCCCCGGGGTATCGGTGGGCACGACGAACAGCGCGGGTCGTAGCGACTCCGCCTTTGCCACTCCCTCCCTGTAAGTGCGGCCCACGACGAGCACCGCCTGCGCCTGGTCGACGCCGGAGATGTAGACCTTCTGGCCGTTGAGGATCCAGTCGCCACCGTCGCGGCGGGCGGTGGTGGTGATCTTGTGCGAATTCGACCCGGCGTCGGGTTCGGTGATCGCGAACGCCATGGTGATCGACCCGTCCGCGATGCCGGGCAGCCACCGCCGATTCTGCTCGTCGGTGCCGAACTTGCTGATGATCGTGCCGTTGATGGCGGGGGAGACCACCATCATCAGCAGCGCCGACCCGGCGGCCGCCATCTCCTCCATCACCAGCGACAGTTCGTACATGCCTGCGCCGCCGCCGCCGTACTCCTCGGGCAGGTTGACCCCGATGAACCCGAGCTTGCCCGCCTCGGCCCACAGTTCGTCGGTGTGCTCACCGGCGCGGGCCTTCTCGAGGTAGTAGTCCTGCCCGTAGTTGGCGGCCATCGCCGCCACCGCCTGCCGCAGCGCCTGTTGTTCGTCGGTCTCCACGAATCCGGTCATGTGTCGTCTCCTTCTGGGCTCTCCACCCGGGCCAGGACCGTGCCGACCTCGACCTGCTGGCCGGGTGCGACGGTCAGTTCGGCGAGCACACCGTCACCGGGTGCGGTCAGGATGTGTTCCATCTTCATCGCCTCGAGCCACACCAGCGGTTGGCCGGCGCTGACGGTGTCCCCGACGGCGGCGCCGACCCGCACCACCGCACCGGGCATCGGCGCGATCAACGATCCCTGCGCGACGGCGGACTCCGGGTCGGGGAAGCGGGGCAGCGCAACGAATTCCACGGCCCCGAGCGGTGAGTCGACGAACACCGCATCACCGTGGCGGGCGACGTCGAACGGGAACTCGACGCCCCCGGAGGCCAGCACCACCCGCTGCGGGGTCGCGGACATCAGGCGCACGTCGTCGTGGTCGCCGAATTGCACACCCGCGCGGGTGAATCGGTAGCGCACCTCGTGTTCGTCGCCCGCGGCGTCGCGGTACCGCTTGGTCTGGTAGCCGGAGGCCAGATTGCGCCAGCCGCTCGGTGCGGCCGCGAACACCGTTGCGTCACTGCGGTTCCGGGCGGCATCGGCGAGTGCGGCGGCGAGGACCGACAGTTCGCCCGCCCGGGCGTCGCCGATCGGCGCGGCGAGTTCGGCCAGGCCGTGGGTGTCGAAGAACGCCGTATCGGTCGCCCCGTCGAGGAAGGCCGGATGCCGCAGCACGTTGACCAGCAGGTCGCGGTTGGTCCGGACCCCGTGCAACCGCGTGCGCACCAGTGCGTCGGCCAGGATCGCCGCGGCCTGTCTGCGGGTCGGTGCGTACGAGATGACCTTGGCGAGCATCGGATCGTAGAAGATCGACACCACCGAACCGTCTTCGACGCCGGAGTCAACCCGCACCGTCGGCGGCACGTGGAAGCGGTGCACCGTGCCCGCCTGCGGCTGCCAGTTCTTCGCGGGGTCCTCGGCGTAGAGCCTCGCCTCGATGGACGATCCGCGTGACGGCGGGGGTTCGGCGTCGAGCCGACCGCCGTCGGCGACCAGCAGTTGCAGCTCGACGAGGTCGAGTCCGGTGGTGGCCTCGGTGACGGGGTGCTCGACCTGCAGTCGGGTGTTCATCTCGAGGAAGAAGAACTCGCCCGAGTCGTCCGCCATGAACTCGACGGTGCCCGCCCCGGTGTAACCGATGGCTTCGGCCGCCAGCCTCGCCGCGTCGAACAGCTTGGCGCGCATGCCCGGTGTGCGCTCGACCAGAGGCGACGGCGCCTCCTCGATGATCTTCTGGTGCCTGCGCTGGATCGAGCACTCGCGCTCGCCGACCGCCCACACGGTGCCGTGGACGTCGGCCATCACCTGCACCTCGATGTGGTGGCCGGCGGCGAGGTACCGCTCGCAGAACACCGTCGGGTCGCCGAACGCCGATTGTGCCTCGCGCTGCGCGGCCTGGACTTCGCCGGCCAGCGCGCCGAGGTCGCGGACCACCCGCATCCCGCGCCCGCCGCCACCGGCGGAGGCCTTCACCAGGACCGGTAACCGGTCGGCCGTCACGGTGGCCGGGTCGAGTTCGTCGAGCACCGGCACCCCGGCCGCGGCCATCATCTTCTTGGCCTCGATCTTGCTGCCCATCGCCGCGACCGCCGCGGCAGGCGGCCCGATCCACGTCAACCCGGCGTCGCACACCGCTGCGGCGAATTCGGCGTTCTCCGAGAGGAATCCGTATCCCGGATGTATCGCATCGGCGCCGGCGGCGCGTGCGGCGGCGATCAGCTGGGCGCTGTCGAGGTAGCCGTTGTTGCCCTGCAGCCGAACCCGGGCGTCGGCCTCGGCGACATGCGGGGACTGCGCATCGGGTTCGGTGTAGACGGCGACGGTGCCGATGCCGAGGCGGCGGCAGGTGGAGAACACGCGGCGGGCGATCTCCCCGCGGTTGGCGACGAGGACTCTGGTGATCATCGTGCCCCCTCCTCGGCGATTTCGGCGTGCGCAGTTGCGCTCACCGCGACCGTGCACGCCGAAATCGCAAGCATCGACGGCCTCACATCCGGAAGACGCCGAAGTTCGACGTCCCCTCGATCGGACCGTTGGCGATGGCGGACAGGCACATCCCCAGCACGGTGCGGGTGTCGCGCGGGTCGATCACTCCGTCGTCGTAGAGCCGGCCGGACAGGAACATCGGCAGCGACTCCGCCTCGATCTGCGCCTCGATCGCCGCCCTCAGCGCGGCGTCGGCGTCCTCGTCCACCACCTGGCCACGCGCTTCGGCGGCCGCGCGGCCGACGATCGAGATGACGCCGGCCAGTTGCGTACCGCCCATCACCGCGGCCTTCGCGCTGGGCCAGGCGAACAGGAAGCGGGGGTCGTAGGCCCGTCCGCACATACCGTAGTGCCCGGCGCCGTAGGAGGCGCCGATCAGCAGCGACAGGTGCGGCACCGTCGAGTTCGACACGGCGTTGATCATCATCGAGCCGTGTTTGATCATCCCGCCCTCTTCGTACTGCTTTCCGACCATGTATCCGGTCGTGTTGTGCAGGAACAGAAGTGGGGTGTTCGAGCGGTTCGCCAGCTGGATGAACTGCGTGGCCTTCTGCGACTCCTCGCTGAACAGCACACCGCGGGCGTTGGCCAGGATGCCGATCGGATACCCGTGCAGCCGCGCCCAGCCGGTCACCAGCGACGACCCGTAGAGCGCCTTGAACTCGTCGAACTCCGAACCGTCGACGATGCGCGCGATGACGTCGCGCGGATCGAACGGGATCCGCAGATCGGCCGGGACGATGCCGAGCAGTTCCTCGCTATCGAACAGCGGCTCGGTCACCGGGGCCGGAGCGGGTCCCTGCTTGCGCCAGTTGAGCCGTCCGACGACGCGTCGGCCGATCCGCAGGGCGTCGAGTTCGTCGAGCGCGAAGTAGTCGGCGAGACCCGATGTGCGGGCGTGCATCTCGGCGCCGCCGAGCGATTCGTCGTCGGATTCCTCACCGGTGGCCATCTTCACCAGCGGCGGCCCGGCCAGGAACACCTTCGAGCGTTCCTTGATCATCACGACGTGATCGGACATGCCCGGCACGTACGCGCCGCCCGCGGTGGAGTTGCCGAAGACCAGGGCGATCGTCGGGATCCCGGCCGCGGACAACCGGGTGAGGTCGCGGAACATCTGCCCGCCGGGGATGAACACCTCCTTCTGCGTGGGCAGGTCCGCCCCGCCGGACTCGACCAGCGAGATCACCGGGAGCCGGTTCTGGAGCGCGATCTGGTTGGCGCGCAGGATCTTTCGCAGCGTCCACGGATTGCTGGTGCCGCCCTTCACGGTGGGGTCGTTGGCGACGAGCAGGCATTCCACACCGCTGACCGCGCCGATCCCGGTGACCACGCTGGCGCCGACGGTGAACTCGCTGCCCCAGGCGGCCAGCGGGCTCAGTTCGAGGAAGGGGGAGTCGGGGTCGAGGAGCAGTTCGATGCGTTCGCGGGCGGTGAGTTTGCCGCGGGCGTGGTGACGTTCGACGTACTTGGCGCCGCCGCCGGCGAGCGCCTTGGCGTGTTCGGTCTCCAGTTCGGCCAGCTTGGCGGCCATGGCGTCGGCGGCCGCGGCGTATCCCGGCGACGACGGATCGAGCGTGGACTTCAGCGCCATATCGCGGCCTCCGGCGCCGAGTGTGAAGTCACCGCGATTGTCGCGGCCGATTTTCGCGCTGAGTGCACATTCGGCATGTTCATGACTGGTATCCCAACGTCTTGGCGGCCAGTGCGGTGAGGATTTCGGTGGTCCCGCCGCCGATTCCGAGGATCCGCATGTCGCGGTACTGCCTCTCGACCTCGGACTCGGCCATGTAACCCATTCCGCCGAACAGTTGGACGGCCTGGTTGGCCACCCATTCGCCGGCTTCGACGGCGGTGTTCTTGGCGAAGCAGACCTCGGCGACGAGATTGGTCTCCCCGCTCAGTTGCCGTTCCACCACATGGCGCGTGTACACGCGCGCGACGTCGACGCGGCGCGCCATCTCTGCCAACGTGTTCTGCACCGACTGCCGGGAGATCAGCGGCCGCCCGAAGGTCTCGCGGTCGCGGCACCACTGCACGGTCAGGTCGAGGCAGCGTTGCGCGCTCGAATACGCCTGCGCCGCAAGGCCCACCCGCTCGGAGACGAACGCGCCCGCGATCTGCAGGAAGCCGGTGTTCTCGGCGCCTATCAGGTTGGCGGCCGGAACGCGGACGTCGGTGTAGGACAGCTCGGCGGTGTCGCTGGACCGCCAGCCCATCTTGTCCAGCTTGCGGGTGACCTCGAATCCGGGGGTGCCCTTGTCGACGACGAGCAGTGACACCCCGCCGGCGCCGGGGCCGCCGGTGCGCACCGCCGTCACCACATAGTCGGCGCGCACGCCCGAGGTGATGTAGGTCTTGGCCCCGTTGACCACATACGAGTCGCCGTCGCGTTCGGCGCGGGTGGTGAGGTGCCCGACGTCGGAGCCGCCGCCCGGCTCGGTGATCGCCAGCGAGCCGATCAGCTCACCGTGCAGCGTGGGCCGGACGTAGGTGTCGATCAACCGCTCGTCGCCCGAGGCGGTCATGTGCGGGGTCGCGATGCCGGAGGTGAACAGCGAGGCGAACACTCCGCCGGGGGCGCCGGCGTAGTGCATCTCTTCGCAGATGATGACCGCGTCGGCGCCGTCACCGCCACCACCGCCGACCGATTCGGGCATACCCGCCCCGAGCAGACCTGCCGCACCGGCCTTGCGGTGCAATTCGCGCGGCAGCTCGCCGGCGCGCTCCCACTCGTCGACGTGCGGAAGCACCTCGCGGTCTGCGAACGCGCGCACCGTCTTTCGCAACTGGTCGCGTTCGGGGGTGTCCCAGATGCTCACCGGGGCAGCACCTCCTCGGGGATCTCGAGATGACGGCTGCGCAACCATTCGCCGAGCCCCTTGGCCTGCGGGTCGAACCGGGCCTGGTAGGCCACGCCCTGGCCGAGGATGCCGTCGACGACGAAGTTGACCGCCCGCAGGTTCGGCAGCACGTGACGGGTCACCGGCAGGTCGGCGGTCTCGGGGAGGAGTTCGCGCAGGAGGTCGACGGTCAGGGTGTGCGCGAGCCAGCGCCACTGCGCATCTGCCTTGTTTCCCGTCGCTTCGCTCGCCCCGGCGCACACCCACACCCCGATGTTGGCGCTGCCGCCCTTGTCGCCGCTGCGCGCACCGGCCACCAGACCCAGGGGCGCCCGTCGCGTCGGTCCCGGCGGCAGCGGTTCGGGCAGCGCGGGCTCGTCGACCGGCGCCGGCTCAAGGGTGTCCGAGGCGGCGGGGATCTCGGTACGCGTGTCGTCGGCGTGCACCGCGACGTGCGGCACCTCGGCGGCCTCGACGTAACCGGGGGTGAACACACCGTAGACCTGGCCATCGCCCGGCGGGGCGGTGACGTGGAAGCCGGGGTAGCTCGCCAGTGCGAGTTCGACTGCAGCAGAGGAGAACTGCCGTCCGACGGCGGCCGGGTCCGGGTCGCGCACCACGCAGCGCAGCAGTGCGCTGGCCGTCTCCTCGGTGTCGGCGTCCACATGGTCGGTGCGGGCCAGCGTCCACTCGAGCTCGGCGGGTTTCGTCGTCAGCCCGGCTTCGAGTTGGCGGCGCACGAGGTCGGCCTTCGCCTCGATGTCGAGTCCGGTGAGCACGAACGTCATCGCGTTGCGGAAGCCGCCCACGCTGTTCAGCGATACCTTCAGCGTCGGCGGTGGTGGCTCACCGCGGACGCCGCTGATCCGCACCCGGTCGGGTCCGTCGGCCTTCAGGTCCAGGGAGTCGACGCGCAGGGTGACGTCGGGGTTGGCGTAGCGCGCGCCGGAGATCTCGTAGAGCAGCTGTGCGGTGACGGTGTCGACGGTGACCGCGCCGCCGCCCGGGTGCTTGGTGATCACCGACGATCCGTCGGCGTGGATCTCGGCCAGCGGGAAGCCGGGGTGGGTGAGGTCGGGTAGCTCCGTGAAGAACGCGTAGTTGCCGCCGCTGGCCTGCACACCGCATTCGATGACGTGCCCGGCGGCGACGGCTCCGGCGAGCGCGTCGTAGTCGGTGCGCCCCCAGCCGAAGTGGGCGGCGGCGGGTCCGAGCGTGACCGACGCGTCCGTGACACGACCCGTCACCACGACGTCGGCGCCGGCGTCGAGGCAGTCGACGATGCCCCACGCGCCGAGGTAGGCGTTGGCGGCCAGCGGCGTGCCGAAGCCGAGTTCGCCGGCGCGGGCGATCAGGTCGTCGCCTTCGACATGGGCGACGTTGACGGACAGGCCGAGGTGTTCGGCGAGTGTGCGCACCGCGGCGGCCAGCCCGGCCGGGTTGAGCCCGCCGGCGTTGGTGACGATGCGGACCCCGCGGTCGAGGGCGAGGCCGAGGCAGTCCTCGAGCTGGGTGAGGAACGTCTTGGCGTAGCCGCGGTCGGGGTTCTTCGCCCGGTCGCGGGCCAGGATGAGCATGGTCAGTTCGGCGAGGTAGTCGCCGGTGAGGAAGTCGAGCTCACCGCCGGTGAGCATCTCCCGCATCGCGGCCAGGCGGTCTCCGTAGAAGCCCGAGCAGTTGCCGATGCGCACCGGATCAGCCAACCCGTGCTCCCATGCCGGCTCCAATCGTCGTCGACGGCCAACCAACCGGTAGGTTAGCCGGTACTGCCGGTTCCACGTCAAGGATTCGCGCGCGATTGGTGCGCCGGCGCCGCCGGGGCCGCCCAGATACTTGACCGGTGTCGTGGGTCACGCAGGCATTGTTCGGGGCGGTGTGGGCGGTGGGCGGTGTCGTCATCGGGCTCAGCCCGCCGCTGAGCGAGACCGGCAGGGGAGCGTCGACGCCGGTGGCGGGTTGGTTCTTCGCGGCTTTCGGCGTGTATCTGCTGATCAGCGGGTTCCGTCGGACCGCGGATCCGCCGAGGGACCCCACGCGGCGCCCTCGGCACGCCAGCGGCCGTGAACCGGACCGTCGGACCGCGGTCGTGGTCCCGCTGTCCATCGTCATCACTGCGCTGGCGGGATTCGGCAGCATCTGGTGGGGCTTCACCTCGGGTAACGTCGCATTGCTGTGGTTGGGCGTCCTGGGGGCCAGCATCATCGTGTTCGGCGCCCCGATCATCGTCGGCATGGTGCGCGACCGGAGGTCGCGGCGGTGAGCGCCCGCGTTTTGGAGGCGGCGCAGCTCACCGGCTATCCTGAAGAGCACTTGCCGGCGCCCCGCCCTTGATCGGGTTTCGCGTGGCACCCGTACCCGTCAGAGGAGAAGCTCGATCATGGCTGTGCCCAAGCGCAGAATGTCGCGTTCGAACACTCGTAGCCGTCGCGCGCAGTGGAAGGCCAAGCCCACCGAACTCGTCGGTGTGACCGTCGCCGGCCAGCAGCACAAGGTGCCTCGTCGCCTGCTCAAGGCCGCCCGTCTCGGGCTCATCGACCTCGATCGTCGCTAGACGACTTCGGGACGTCAGCGGCGCGCCTCTCAGCGCTCTCTCAGGCGTTGAGGTGAAACTGTGCCTGTGCGCATACTTGTCGTCGACGACGATCGCGCGGTGCGAGAATCCCTGCGCCGGTCCCTGTCCTTCAACGGATATTCGGTCGAGTTGGCCCAGGACGGTGTCGAAGCTCTCGACCTGATCGCCAACAACCGGCCCGACGCCGTGGTGCTGGACGTGATGATGCCCCGGCTCGACGGCCTCGAGGTGTGCCGGCAGCTTCGCAGCACCGGCGACGACCTGCCGATCCTGGTGCTGACGGCCCGTGACTCGGTGTCCGAGCGGGTCGCCGGACTCGATGCCGGCGCCGACGACTACCTGCCCAAACCGTTCGCGCTCGAGGAACTGCTCGCGCGGATGCGGGCCCTGCTGCGCCGCACCTCGCCCGACGAGGGCCCCGATTCCCCGGCGCTGACCTTTCTCGATCTGACCCTGGACCCGGTCACCCGCGAGGTGACCCGCGGGTCCCGGCAGATCAGCCTCACCCGCACCGAGTTCGCGTTGCTGGAGATGCTGATCGCCAATCCGCGCCGCGTGCTCACCCGCAGCCGCATCCTCGAGGAAGTGTGGGGCTTCGACTTCCCGACCTCGGGGAACGCGCTCGAGGTGTACATCGGCTATTTGCGCCGGAAGACCGAAGCGTCCGGGGAGCCGCGACTGATCCACACCGTGCGCGGTGTGGGGTACGTGCTCCGCGAGACGCCCCCCTGATGACCCTGCCACCTCAACCGTCGCGGCTGAAACCCCCGCGCAACACCAGTTCCCTGTCGTTGCGGTGGCGAGTGATGCTGCTGGCGATGTCGATGGTGGCGATGGTCGTGGTGCTGATGTCGGTCGCCGTGTACGCCGTCGTGTCCCGGGCGCTCTACGACGACATCGACAACCAACTGCACAGCCGCGCGCGCCTGCTGATCGAGAGCGGCTCGTTGGCCGCCGACCCCGGTAAGGCGATCGAGGGCACCGCGTACTCGGACGTCAACGCGATGCTGGTGAACCCGGGCCGGTCGATCTACACCGCCAACCAGCAGGGGCAGACGCTTCCGCTCGGTGAGGCCGAGAAGGACGTCATCTCCGGTGAGCTGCTGCTGTCGCTGCGGACGGCGAACCATCAGCGCATCCTCGCCGTGCATCTCACCAACGGCAGTTCGCTCCTCATCTCCAAGAGCCTGGCGCCGACGGGTCAGGTGCTCGGCCGCCTCGGCACGGTGCTGCTGATCGTCGGCGGGGTCGGGGTGGCGGTCGCGGCCATCGCGGGCGGGATGGTCGCCAGGGCGGGGCTGCGGCCGGTGGGCCGCTTGACCCAGGCGGCCGAACGGGTGGCCCGCACCGACGATCTGCGGCCGATCCCGGTCTTCGGCAGCGACGAACTCGCCCGTCTCACCGAGGCGTTCAACATGATGCTGCGGGCGCTGACGGAGTCGCGCGAACGGCAGGCGCGGTTGGTGTCCGACGCGGGCCACGAGCTGCGCACCCCGCTGACGTCTCTGCGCACCAACGTCGAACTGCTGATGGCCTCGCAGGCGCCGGGCGCGCCCCGGCTGCCCGAGGAGGAGATGGCCGGGCTGCGGGCCGATGTGATCGCCCAGATCGAGGAACTGTCCACGCTGGTGGGCGATCTGGTCGACCTCACCCGCGACGAAGCGGGCGGGGTGGTCTACGAGACCGTCGACATGGCCGAGGTGGTCGACCGCAGCCTCGAGCGAGTTCGGCGGCGGCGCAACGACATCGAGTTCGACGTCAACGTCGTCGGCTGGCAGGTCTACGGCGACGCCGCGGGGCTGGCCCGGGCCGTGCTCAATCTCCTTGACAATGCGGCGAAGTGGAGCCCGCCCGGTGGTCGGGTCGGAGTCCGCTTGACCCAGACGGATCCGGTCCACGCCGAACTCGTCGTATCCGACCGGGGCCCGGGGATACCGGAAGCCGAACGCAGGCTGGTGTTCGAGCGGTTCTACCGTTCGACGGCTGCGCGCGCGATGCCCGGCTCCGGACTCGGCTTGGCGATCGTCAAACAGGTCGTCCTCAAACACGGTGGCGCACTGCGGGTCGAGGACACGGTGCCGGGCGGCAACCCGCCGGGCACCTCGTTCTACGTGATGCTGCCGGGCCGTCCGCTGACCCCGGGCGGTAACGGAACCGCGCCGGTGCCGGCGGCGCAGTTCGACCCCGACATGCGTTCGGCCGGCTCGCGCGCGGACCGACGGGTGATCAAGAACACTGAGACGAACGGCAAGTCTCGGTCCGCTTCGAAGGAACTCTAAGTGGATTCTCAGTCCATCTGGGCACTGTGAGGACAAGTACTTCGTTAAACGAACTGTCGGACCACTCACCAGGAGAGCATCGAAGCGACATGACGAACCACCCGAGGTATTCGCCGCCGCCGCAACAACAGCCGGGTCACCGCCCGGTAGGCCCGGACACGGGGTATCAGGGCGCGGACCCCTACTCGCAGCAGCAGCCGTACGACTGGAGGTACGCGGCGCAACCGCAGCAGCAGTTCCGCGCGCCGTATGACCCCTACCGGGGCGCCGCCCAGCCGACCGCTGTGATGCCGCAGCCGCGCCCTACGCAAAAGCGTTCGCGCGCAGGCGCATTGACGGTCGGCGCATTGGCGGTGGCCGTGGTGTCGGCGGGTATCGGTGGCGGTGTGGCGACGATGGTCCAGCAGGACCGCCCGTCCTTCGGCAGCTCTATCACGGGTGCGGCGCCGAGCGTGCCCGCCGCCGCGCTGCCCGCGGGCTCGGTGGAGCAGGTGGCCGCCAAGGTGGTGCCGAGTGTGGTGAAGCTCGAGACGAACCTGGGCCGGGCGTCGGAGGAGGGTTCGGGCATCATCCTCACCTCCGACGGTCTGATCCTGACGAACAACCACGTCGTGGCCGCGGCCGCCGACGGTCCCGGGGCCCCCGGCGGCGCCCAGACCAAGGTGATCCTCTCCGACGGCCGCACCACGTCGTTCACCGTCGTCGGCACCGATCCCAGCAGCGACATCGCGGTGGTCCGCGCCGAGAAGGTCTCGGGCCTGACGCCGATCACGCTGGGTTCGTCGAGCGATCTGCGCGTCGGTCAGGACGTGGTCGCGATCGGTTCGCCGCTCGGGCTCGAGGGGACGGTCACCACCGGCATCATCAGCGCGCTGAACCGGCCGGTCGCCGCCGGCGGCGATACGCGCAACCAGAACACGGTTCTCGACGCCATCCAGACCGACGCCGCGATCAACCCCGGTAACTCGGGTGGTGCGCTGGTGAACATGAACGGTGAGCTGGTCGGCGTGAACTCGGCCATCGCCACCATGGGCGGTGACTCGGCGCAGGCGCAGAGCGGTTCGATCGGTCTCGGCTTCGCGATCCCCGTGGATCAGGCCAAGCGCATCGCCGACGAGTTGATCCAGAACGGCAGCGCCTCACACGCGTCGCTCGGGGTGCAGGTCAGCAACGACGCCGCGACCGACGGCGCGAAGATCGTCGAGGTCAACCAGGGTGGCGCCGCGGCGGCGGCGGGTCTGCCCAGCGGCGTGGTGGTGACCAAGGTCGACGACCGGGTGATCAACAGCGCCGATGCGCTCGTGGCGGCGGTGCGGTCCAAGGCACCCGGCGACAAGGTCACGCTGACCTATCTCGATCCGTCGGGCAAGCCGCAGAGCGTGCAGGTGACTCTCGGGAAGATGCAGCAGTGACCACCGGGACCGGACCGGGAACACTGCGAGTGGCTGCGTCGCTGTCCGTGCCCACATATACGGTTGAGGTCATGGAGCAGCCAGGGGAGTTGGTGGGCCGTGCGCTCGTCATCGTCGTCGATGACCGCACCGCCCACGGCGACGAAGAGGATCACAGCGGTCCGTTGGTCACCGAGCTTCTCGGTGAGGCGGGTTTCGTCGTCGACGGTGTCGTGGTGGTGTCCGCTGACGAGGTGGAGATCCGCAACGCGCTGAACACCGCCGTGATCGGCGGGGTGGACCTCGTCGTGTCGGTCGGCGGCACTGGCGTGACGCCGCGCGACGTGACGCCGGAGGCGACGCGGGACATCCTCGACCGTGAACTCCTCGGCATCTCGGAGGCGCTGCGCGCGTCCGGGCTGTCCGCAGGCATCGTCGACGCCGGGGTGTCGCGCGGGCTGGCCGGTATCTCGGGCAGCACCCTGGTGGTCAACATCGCCGGATCCCGCGCGGCGGTGCGCGACGGCATGGCCACGCTGAGCCCGTTGGCCGTGCAAATCATCGGACAGCTATCAAGTCTGGAAATCTGACGTCGATTCGTCCTGGCAAGACGCCGCGGCGACGCCCTCACAGCGTCGCCTCGGCGTCTTCTTCGTTTGCGCCCGTTACGGCGACTGTCTGCAGTGTTACGGGCATATGAACAGTAATCCCACACCATTTGTGATCTTGATCACAGGCAAGGAATCTCGTGACGAAGCAATCGAAGCCCGCACCCGATTCAGTTAACAAAATCTTCGGCGAGACCCTGCCTGAGACGTCGTCCGACGAACGCGACGACCGGGCGTTCGAGGACGAGGCCCAGCATGATCGATGGCTGCGCGACAACATTCCGCCTCACCACGGTTGATATGGCGCTTCATCGCCAACTGCGGGTTTCTACCCCAGTCAAGTAACCTGACTTATGACGTTCGCGCGCCGCCGTCGATGTCCACTCCGTCGGCGGCCGCTGGCACCGTCGTCGCAATGCCACCGCTTCGCCGATCGTCAGCGAATACTCAGCAAATCTTGATCTTCGCGTGACCTCGCCACTAGGGCCGCACCGTCTGCGTTGCCGCCCCGAAGGGTCCCCTATATGTTCCTCGTGTCAACGATGAGCTAGGCGTAAGAGCAATCTGTGGGGTTTCTAATTTGCCCCACATTTTGAACTTGCAAGGTGTGTGGTGGAGCGGTAAGGGCCAGGCACCCAACAACAACTCGGTGAGCAGTCACCGGCCATAACAGCTAGGGAGAACATGAAGGCAATCAGTCGGGTGCTGATCGCGTTGGTGGCGGCCATCGCGGCTCTGTTCACGAGCACGGGCACCTCCAACGCAGGTCTGGACAACGAGCTCAGCCTGGTCGACGGGCAGGGCCGGACGCTGACGATTCAGCAGTGGGACACGTTCCTCAACGGGGTGTTCCCGCTGGACCGCAACCGGCTCACCCGTGAGTGGTTCCACTCGGGTCGGGCGAAGTACATCGTGGCCGGTGAGGGTGCCGAGGACTTCGAGGGTTCACTCGAGCTGGGTTACCAGATCGGCTTCCCCTGGTCGTTGGGTGTGGGCATCAACTTCAGCTACACCACCCCCAACATCGCCTTCGACGGCCTGGAAGGCGCCAACTTCTTCGACGCCGGCATCGGTAACGAGTTCACCGGCATCGTGACCCCGCCGCTGTTCCCGGGTGTGTCGATCAGCGCCGACCTGGGCAACGGCCCGGGCATCCAGGAGGTGGCCACCTTCGCCGTCGACGTGGAGGGCGCCGAGGGTGCGGTCGCGGTCTCGAACGCTCACGGCACGGTGACCGGTGCGGCCGGTGGCGTGCTGCTGCGTCCCTACGCCCGGCTGATCGCCTCGACCGGTGACAGCGTCACCACCTACGGCGAACCCTGGAACATGAACTGAGTTCCCGGTAGACCGAAGGAGCCCCGCGGGTCACGTACCCGCGGGGCTCTTTCGTGTCTGCCTCCGGTTTGCCGGCGCTGTTCTCCACCGGCGCGGGCGACGGCGTCGAAGTCCCGCCGGCAGCCGAACCGCCACCTCCCTCTCGTGCCGCCAGGCGTCGGATCAGGCCGACGAAACGTTTGCGAATGGAAAAAGTCTGCGCAACGACCGCAAATTCAATTTGTTTCTGATCGCAAAAAGCCTCGCCAACTCGACACGGCTGGGCTGTTTTCTTTTTTAAATAGTTAATGGTTCGAAGGCCGTAAAAACCCAGGTCAGAGGCCCAAAAGAATGGCTTGTCGCTATCTGTTGTCGGTTCTTTTTCGCCCTGTTATGTTTTGCGCGTCACTGACGATGAGATACGCATGAGACAACTGGTGCGGATTCTCATCGCAGTCACATGTTGGGCTCATGGGTGTGTGGTCTCCAGGCGACCAGGCGCCCGACGAAATATTCGGTGCGACAGCTAGGGAGATCATGAAAGCAATCAGTCGGGTGCTGATCGCGTTGGTGGCGGCCATCGCGGCTCTGTTCACGAGCACGGGCACCTCCAACGCAGGTCTGGACAACGAGCTCAGCCTGGTCGACGGGCAGGGCCGGACGCTGACGATTCAGCAGTGGGACACGTTCCTCAACGGGGTGTTCCCGCTGGACCGCAACCGGCTCACCCGTGAGTGGTTCCACTCGGGTCGGGCGAAGTACATCGTGGCCGGTGAGGGTGCCGAGGACTTCGAGGGTTCACTCGAGCTGGGTTACCAGATCGGCTTCCCCTGGTCGTTGGGTGTGGGCATCAACTTCAGCTACACCACCCCCAACATCGCCTTCGACGGCCTGGACACGGTGATCGTGGGTGAGGGTGGAGTTCTTTCACCGTTCGAGGGCATCGTGACGCCGCCGCTGTTCCCGGGTGTGTCGATCAGCGCCGACCTGGGCAACGGCCCGGGCATCCAGGAAGTGGCCACCTTCGCCGTCGACGTCACGGGTGCCGACGGAGCGGTTGCGGTTTCGAACGCGCACGGCACGGTGACCGGCGCCGCCGGTGGCGTGCTGCTGCGTCCCTACGCCCGGCTGATCGCCTCCTCCGGTGACAGCGTCACCACCTACGGCGAACCCTGGAACATGAACTGAGCCTGGTCCATCGCAGAAGGAGCCCGCGGGTCACTTAACCCGCGGGCTTCTTCTCGTTAAGGACCCGGTAACCCGAGCCGGCCCGATAGGCCAGCGTTTCCGCAGATAGACGGCGTGACCGGACGTTCGCGCGCTATCTGTTGTCGGTTCTTAGCCGCCCTGTTATGTTTTGCGCGTCACTGACGATGAGATACGCATGAGACAACTGGTGCGGATTCTCATCGCAGTCACATGTTGGCTCATGGGTGTGTGGTCTCCAGGCGACCAGGCGCCCGAAGACAATATTCGGCGCGACAGCTAGGGAGATCATGAAAGCAATCAGTCGGGTGCTGATCGCGTTGGTGGCGGCCATCGCGGCTCTGTTCACGAGCACGGGCACCTCCAACGCAGGTCTGGACAACGAGCTCAGCCTGGTCGACGGGCAGGGCCGGACGCTGACGATTCAGCAGTGGGACACGTTCCTCAACGGGGTGTTCCCGCTGGACCGCAACCGGCTCACCCGTGAGTGGTTCCACTCGGGTCGGGCGAAGTACATCGTGGCCGGTGAGGGTGCCGAGGACTTCGAGGGTTCACTCGAGCTGGGTTACCAGATCGGCTTCCCCTGGTCGTTGGGTGTGGGCATCAACTTCAGCTACACCACCCCCAACATCGCCTTCGACGGCCTGGAAGGCGCCGGCTTCTTCACGCCGGGCATTGGGGACGAGTTCACCGGCATCGTGACCCCGCCGCTGTTCCCGGGTGTGTCGATCAGCGCCGACCTGGGCAACGGCCCGGGCATCCAGGAGGTGGCCACCTTCGCCGTCGACGTGGAGGGTGCCGAGGGTGCGGTTGCGGTCTCGAACGCGCATGGCACGGTGACCGGTGCCGCCGGTGGCGTGCTGCTGCGTCCCTACGCCCGGCTGATCGCCTCGACCGGTGACAGCGTCACCACCTACGGCGAACCCTGGAACATGAACTGAGTTCCATCACGACAGCGAACAGCCCCCGGAGAAAAGCGGGTTCACACGGTCGTCGCAACGCTCTCATTTGAGAGGTTGCGGCGACCGTGTCGTTTTCGGAGGACTGTGTCCGGTTTGGGGATCGGCTAGCGCGGTTGGTTGATGCCGGGGTGCCGGTGAAGGAGGCGGCGGTCGCTACTGGGGTTTCGCGTGACCGGTGTTATGCGATTCTGCGGGCGATCGGCCGGCCTGTCGGGCAGGCCCGTGGTCGGGGTGAGCGCGCTGATCAGCGTGGGGTGGCCGACCTGGGTGTGGTCGTGGCCGTATTCAAGGACACCGGTTCGATCCTGCAGGCGGCCACAGCGTGTGGGGTGTCGCATTCGACGGCACGCAAACTGTTGGTCGCCGAGGGGCTGGTGACCAGCGGGAAGATCCCGTGGGGCAAGCCCGAGGCGAAACGTCGGTGCTTGGAGCTGTTCGAGCAGGGTTGGTCCACCGGGGCAGCGGCGCGGGAGGTCGGTGTCAACGTGCGGACCGCGCGGGACTGGCGCAAGGGGATCCGGCACACCAACAACACGCGGGTTCACCCCGATGGTCGGGTCGTGGACTACACCGACCGGACCGTCTACAAACAGTCGGTGAGCAACCTGATCTGCGATGACACCGGACGGCCGGCCATCGATGACCGGTATCTGTCGGTCCAGGACCGAGTGGCGATCGCCGATGGCCTCCTCGGGAAGGAGTCGTTACGGACGATCGCCGGGCGGATCGGCAAAAACGTTTCCACGGTGTCGCGGGAGATTCGTGCGCGCAGCATTGATGGCCGCTATCTGCCGTATCACGCCGATCGGGCGGCTGCCTCGGCCCGGGCTCGGCCCAAGCAGTCCAAACTGGTGGTCAACGTGGTCCTGCGGGGAGCGGTTGAAGAAGGCCTGTCGCGCAAGCTGTCACCGGAGCAGATCTCCAATCGCCTCCGTCGGGATCATCCCGACGACGAGAGCATGCAGGTGAGCCACGAAACGATCTACCAAGCCCTCTACTTCCAGGCGCGCGGTGGCCTCAAAAAGGAAGTGCAGCAAGCACTTCGAACCGGGCGCACCCGACGCAAACCACACCGCAAAGAAGGCGAGCGCTATCAGCGCTTCACCGACCCGATGGTGATGATCAGCGACCGCCCAGCCGAGGTGGACGACCGTGCGGTTCCCGGGCATTGGGAAGGGGATTTGATCACCGGGGAGAAGAACCAGACCGCGATCGGCACTCTGGTCGAGCGATCGACGCGCTACACCATGCTGGTGCACCTGCCAGGCGGGCACGACGCCGAATCGGTACGGGATGCACTAATTGCGACTATCAGCACTCTTCCGGCGCATCTGCGTGGCTCACTGACTTGGGACCAAGGCTGCGAGATGGCAGGGCACAAGCAGTTCACGATGGCCACCGATATGGCCGTGTACTTCTGCGATCCGGCCAGTCCCTGGCAGCGCGGCAGCAACGAGAACACCAACGGCCTGCTGCGCCAGTACTTCCCCAAAGGCACCGACCTGAGCATCTACGGACCCGAGGACCTCGAACACGTCGCCCAAGAACTCAACGGCCGCCCACGCAAAACGCTCGGCTGGGATACCCCAGCCGAGCGCCTGCGTGATCTACTACTGACCAATTAACCAGCAGTGTTGCGACGACCCCTCGAAACCGCCGAGTTCCGGGGGCTGTCTCGTTTCCGCAGTTCAGCGTCTGTCCGCGCTGGTGGTCTCCGCGGTGTCCGGGCTGGGACCGGTACCCGGGCCGGTGACCTGCCTCGGCGTACCGCTGGTGTCGGCCAGGATGTTGCGGATCTCGGTGAGCAGGCTCAGCTCAGTGTCCTGGGCCTGTTCCACCTTGCCCCGTTCGCGCAGTTTCTTGTACGGCATGAGGATCACGAAGTACACCACCGCGGCGATCAGGAGGAAGTTGATGATGGCCGACAGCACCAAGTTGAGATCTATGGTCTGACCGCCGCCGATGCCGATCCGCAGGATCCCGTACTCCGCTTCACCACCCGCTCCGATGCGGTTGATCAGCGGTTCGATGACGGCATTGGTGAACGCCGTGACCAGCCCGGTGAACGCGGTGCCGATGACCACGGCGGTGGCCAGGTCGATGATGTTGCCGCGTGCGAGGAACTCTTTGAACCCTTTCAACATGCGGGGCGCTCCTTATTCATTGCTGGACTCTGATAGTCGGCAACGTTAGACCTCGCTCGGGCTCCTCAGTGGAAGGTCAGCGTGACTGCCTGCGTCAAGGATGCGCCCGCAACTTCATTGGCCGCCTGCGCCGGCAGCGCCACCAGAACCGCGCGCTCACCGGCCGCGCCGGGTCCCTGTCGCTTCTCCGAAACCAGCACGACCACCGCACGGGTGGCGATCACCCGGGGCCGCGCGTCCGCGCCGGTGTCCGACGTCGGTGCCGCCAGCACGTCCACCACATCGCCGGTGCGCACCAGATCCACCAGTGCCCCGTCGGCCAACTGCAGTGACACGATGCGGGCGTCGGGCCCGGCGGCGGCCTCGGCGATCCGCGGACCGAGCAGTCGGAGATCGGTGAGCACCTCGCCGCGCCGGGTGGGTCCGGCGACCGTCATGCCGATCACCGCGGTCGGGTCCGTCGCGGCGCCGTCGGGAACTGTCGTCAGCGGGCGACGCTCGACCCGCACATCGGATTCGGCCAAATCCATGCCGGGCGTGAGGTCGGTCGCGGCCACGACGACGTCGACCTGGTCGCCGTCGGGATCGGACCGCACCGCCGCCACCGCGGCGAGTATTACAAGCATCGCCGCGGCGATCCGGCGCGCGGTGACAGTGCGGCTCCAGTCCGGCCGCAAACCGGTCAGCCGCGCGAGCGGTGCCGGATCGAGGGATTCGCCCACACCACCACGCTAGGCAGTAAGCGCCATCCCGCGCGCCTGGTCAACGCGGGCCTGTGGATAACTCCCGGATCAGCTGGAGGCGGCCGCGGCCGGCGTGGAACTCGACGACGAACTCGACGAAGAACTCGACGAAGCACTCGACGAGGAATCGCTCGACGACGAGCTGGACTTCTCCGAGGAGCTCGTCGACTCCGAAGAGCTCTTGGCCGAGCCGTTGCTCGACGTCTTCGTGGACTCTCGGCTGTCGGTCCGGTAGAAGCCGCTGCCCTTGAACACCACTCCGACCTTCCCGAAGAGCTTGCGGAGCCGTCCGCTGCACTGGGGGCATTCGGTCAGCGCATCGTCGCTGAACGCCTGCACGGCATCGAATCGATTGGCGCATTCGGTGCACGCATAGGAATAGGTAGGCACGAAAACCTCCGAGGTCGTCAAACTTGTTAGCACTCTACCGGCTCAAGTGCTAGAACCGCTACGCGGTCACTGTGATTCCCGCAGAGCGACCAGTCCACACCCCGGCGTCAGCGCATGCGTCATCCGCACGTCGTGGGCTTCCCCCGGTACCCGGTCGACGACTTCCTCGTCGCGCACCACCGCCACCAGCAACGCCGCCGTATCCGCCCGCCCCAGCGAGCGGTCGTAGAACCCGGCGCCGCGTCCCAGCCGCACCCCGCAGCGGTCCACCGCCAACGCCGGGACGAGTACGACGTCGGCCTCGGCCACCGCATCGGCCGTCAGCCACGGTGCCGCCGGTTCGCGCAGTCCGAACTGCGCGTCGACGAGCCGCCCCGGACGATACTCACCCCACCGCAGCGGCGTCGGGACGCCGGCCCCGTCGTGCCGAGCCACCGGCAGCAGGACCCGCGCGCCGCGCGCCAGCAGTTCGTCCAGCATCGCGAGCGACCCCGGCTCGGAACCGATCGGCACGTAGGCGCACACGGTTCGACCGGGCGCGGCGATTCCAGCAAGGTGCGCGGCTAGCGCGGCGGCCTCACGCTCCTGCGCCTCCGGCGTCACTTTGCGGCGGGCCTGCAACACCTGCGCGCGCATCTCGGACTTCGTCGGCGACGTCACACCTCCACGATGTCATCCCGTCCGCGACATCGAGGTGCCGCCATAACGGGTTTAACCTGCGCCCAACGGTTAATCTGTCTGCGATGAGTCGGCCAGAAGTACCCATTCCGTATACCGCTGTCGTGCCCGCCGCAGGCCTGGGCACGCGTTTCCTCCCCGCCACCAAGACGGTGCCCAAGGAATTGCTGCCGGTCGTGGACACCCCCGGGATCGAATTGGTGGCCGCCGAGGCCGCCGAGGCGGGCGCCGAACGGCTCGTCATCATCACGTCCGAGGGCAAGGACGGCGTGGTCGCGCACTTCGTCGAGGACCTGGTGCTCGAGGGGACGCTCGAGGCCCGCGGTAAGAAGACCATGCTCGAGAAGGTGCGGCGCGCGCCCGCGCTGATCAAGGTGGAATCGGTGGTCCAGGCCGAACCGCTCGGCCTCGGTCACGCCGTCAGCTGCGTGGAGCCCACGCTGTCCGACGACGAGGATGCGATCGCGGTGCTGCTGCCCGACGACCTCGTGCTGCCGACCGGTGTTCTCGAGACGATGTCGAAGGTGCGCGCGAAACGCGGCGGTTCGGTGTTGTGCGCTATCGAGGTGCCGCCCGAGAAGATCAGCGCCTACGGCGTATTCGACGTCGAAGAGGTGCCCGACGCCACCAACCCCAACGTCCTGCGCGTCAAGGGGATGGTCGAGAAACCGAAGGCCGAGGATGCCCCGTCGCCGTACGCCGCGGCCGGCCGCTACGTTTTGGACCGAGCGATCTTCGACGCGCTGCGACGGGTCAAGCGGGGTGCGGGCAACGAGATCCAGTTGACCGACGCGATCGCGCTGCTGATCGAGGAGGGCCATCCGGTGCACGTGGTGGTCCACCGCGGAACCCGACACGACCTGGGAAATCCCGGCGGCTACCTCAAGGCTGCGGTTGACTTTGCGTTGGAACGCGACGACTACGGCCCCGAGCTGCGGCAGTGGTTGGTCGAGCGATTGGGCCTGACCGAGAACTAGATCTGCGCGACAGGCCCGACAGAGGTGGAGAAAGGCGTGTTGTGCGTTCGGTTGAGGAGCAGCAGGCTCGGATAGCGGCCGCCGCGGTGGCTCCGCGACCGGTACGGGTCGCCATCGCCGAATCCCAGGGCCTGATGTGCGCCGAAGAGGTGGTCACCGAGCGGCCGATGCCCGGATTCGATCAGGCCGCGATCGACGGTTACGCGGTGCGCAGTGTCGACGTCCTCGGCGTCGGCGGCGGTCCCGGGGCCGATGACCACGACGGTCGTGACGTCAGCCTTCCGGTGATGGCCATGATCGAGGCCGGTGCCCGGACCCCGAGCCGCTTACAACCCCGGCAGGCCGCCCGGGTGCAGACCGGTGCGCCGATGCCGACGTTGGCCGATGCGGTGCTGCCGCTGCGGTGGACCGATGGCGGCGCGAATCGCGTGCGCGTGCTGCGCGGGGTGCGCTCCGGTGCGTACGTTCGCCGCGCCGGTGACGATGTACAGCCCGGTGACGTGGCGGTGCGAGCGGGCACCATCATCGGCCCGGCGCAGGTGGGTCTGTTGGCGGCGGTCGGACGGGAGCGCGTGTTGGTGCACCCGCGGCCGCGGCTTTCGGTGATGAGTGTCGGCGGTGAGCTGGTCGACATCTCACGCACCCCGGGCAACGGCCAGGTCTACGACGTGAACTCGTACGCCCTGGCCGCTGCGGGGCGCGACGCCGGTGCGGAGGTGAACCGGGTCGGCATCGTCGACACCGACCCCGCCCGGCTCCGGGAGATCGTCGAGGGACAGCTCAACCGGGCCGAGATCGTGGTGATCGCCGGCGCGGTCGGCGGCGCGGCGGCCGAGTCGGTCCGCACGGTCCTCGCGGAGTTGGGGGAGATGGAGGTCTCCCGGATCGCGATGCACCCCGGTTCGGTGCAGGGCTTCGGTCAGCTCGGCCGCGACCGGGTCCCGGTGTTCCTGTTGCCGGCCAATCCCGTCAGTGCGCTGGTGGTGTTCGAGGTGATGGTGCGGCCGCTGATCCGGTTGTCGCTGGGCAAGCGGGCACCTATGCGACGCATCGTCGAGGCCCGCGCCCTGTCGCCGATCACCTCGGTGGCCGGCCGCAAGGGGTACCTCCGCGGTCAGCTGATGCGCGATCAGGACACCGGCGAATACCTCGTGCAGGCGCTCGGCGGCGCCCCGGGCGCCTCGTCGCATCTGCTCGCCACGCTGGCCGAGGCAAACTGTCTGGTGATCGTCCCCACGGACGTCGACGAGGTCCGTACCGGCGAGACCGTGGACGTCGCCTTCCTGGCCCAACGCGGCTGACCCGAGTCGAGGTGAACCTGCTGCGGTCGAGTTCTCTCCACCCCGGATGGCCGATGCCGGCGGGCCCGCTGCGGGTGCCCGCCGGTGTGGTGCGACTACGCCCGGTTCGGCTGCGCGACGCCGCACAGTGGAGCCGCATCCGGTTGGCCGACCGTGCCCATCTGGAACCGTGGGAACCGGTCACCGGCGTGGATTGGCAACTGCGGCATGCCTTCTCGTCGTGGCCATCGGTCTGCTCGACGCTGCGGTCGGAGGCCCGCAAAGGGCGGATGCTGCCGTATGTGATCGAGGTCGACGGGCAGTTCGCGGGACAGTTGACCATCGGCAACGTCACCCACGGCGCCCTGCGCTCGGCGTGGATCGGCTACTGGGTGGCCAGTGAGCGCATCGGCGGGGGAGTGGCGACCGCGGCGCTGGCGCTCGGGGTGGACCACTGCTTCGGGCCGGTGATGCTGCACCGAGTCGAGGCCACCGTACGACCGGAGAATGCACCGAGCCGGCGGGTGCTGGCAAAGGTCGGCTTCCGCGAGGAGGGTCTGCTCAAACGCTATCTCGACGTCGACGGCGCGTGGCGTGACCACCTGCTCGTGGCGATCACGGTCGAGGAACTCAGCGGGTCGGCGTCGTCGACGCTGGTGCGCTCGGGCCGCGCCGACTGGGCCTGATCGCTGTTACTGATGTGACACGTGTGACTAGTGGTGCTTGTCACAAGCGAATTACAGGTGTGTAATTGTCTCGGCGCGTCGCCCCCAGGTGCGCTGGTCAACCGACCTAGCCTGTAGGGGAAAGGAGCAGGCGAATGCCAAGCATCCCCCAATCTCTGCTGTGGATCTCGCTCGTGGTGCTCTGGCTCTTCGTGCTGGTGCCCATGCTGGTGAGCAAGCGCGAAGCTGTCCGGCGCACAAGCGATGTCGCGCTGGCCACCCGCGTGCTGAACTCAGGGCAGAGCGCTCGACTGCTCCGTCGGTCCGGTCCCGCGGCCGGCCACCACTCCGATCCGGATTGGCGCCCGTCCGCCGACGAGCTCGACGACGAACCCGTCGACGACCGCGACACCCGTGACGCGGAGCCCGAGGGAGCCGTGGTCCTGGCCGCCGCGCCGCAGCGTGACGCCGAGCCGGACTACCTCGACGTCGACATCGTCGAGGAGGACTCCGGTGCGCTGCCCATCGGCTCCGCCGCCGATCAGCCATTCGAAGACATCCTGCCGACAGCGGCCGGGGCGCCCGAGTTCGACGCCGAGCTCGAGGATGACGTCGACGACGAAACCGACGATGTCGCAGCGGAATCGGATGATGCCGAGTCCGTCGACGACGGCACCGAAGACGAATACGAGTACGTGCCGGACTCGTCGGGGATCGAGACCCCCGCCGACGACGAACGCGCCGAACCGGCCGGCGATGCGCTCGGTGCCGCGCGCCGACGCCGCTACGAGTCGAAGACCGCGGAGGCCGTCAGCGCCCGCAAGTACCTGTTCCGCAAGCGGATGGTGACGTCGATGGCGGTGGCGCTGCTGGCGTCGGCCGTCGCGGCGTACCTCGTCGCGCCGTGGGCGTGGTGGCTGTGCGGCGCAGTGGGCGCGGTGACCGTTCTCTACCTCGGCTACCTCCGCAGGCAGACCCGTATCGAGGAGCAGGTACGGCGCAGGCGTGCGCAGCGCATCCGCCGTTCCCGGCTGGGCGTGGAGAACACCGAGGACCCCGAACTCGACGTGGTGCCCGCCCGTCTGCGTCGACCAGGTGCGGCGGTGCTGGAGATCGACGACGAGGACCCGATTTTCGAGCACCTCGACGAGGTCGCGTTCGCCCGGCACTTCGATCTGCCCAAGGCTGCCGGGCAGTAGGTCGATTTCGACCGGTGCGTGACGGCTGGTAGCCTTTCGTACCGGTATCAGGGGCTATGGCGCAGTTGGTAGCGCGACTCGTTCGCATCGAGTAGGTCAGGGGTTCGATTCCCCTTAGCTCCACACGAGAACGACCAGCTAGACTGCCGAACGCAGTTAGCTGCTCGAAGCCGTTCGAGCCAGTACGCAGCCGGTAAGCAGCAGATCGGATTGCTGTGTCCAAGTTCGTCGCGACGCTGTCGAGATCGTCGTCGAACAGGTCGGCGTAGAAGTCGAGCGTCATCGACGCTTCGCGTGGTCGAGCATCCGTTGCACTGCTTTGACATTCGCGCCTGCGCTGATCGCCAAACTGGCCGCGGTGTGCCGCAGATCATGGGGAGTGATCGACGGGGCTGGTCGGATCGAACCTCACCGTCTCGACGATGATGTGCGAGCCGGCCAGGATCACCGAGCGAATCGCCAACCTCGCAGGCGAGCAGATGATCCTCGACAAGATCTTCCACACGCTCGGCCAGCCGCTCGTCGGCGGAGCGATGTTGTTCAATTCCGTTCGAGCCAGCGACTTCTTACTGCGGGAAGACCGGACCATCAAGCAGCGCGGGCCCGGCGATGAGTACCCGGTGGCGAAGGGTGTGGGGTGTGGCCCCACGGCCCGAGCTCGCCTACCCCAAGGACTGGGGCGGCAAGTTCTCGCTGAGCGGTAAAGCCGTCCTGCGCAACGATCAGGAATACCTTTCGGATCAAAACCCTGCAACTCGCGAACACGATCATAGAGCGGGTCAACTTGCGGGCGCTTGCCGTGCTCGACGCGAGGGCCGGCGGCATCGAAAACACAATCCCCGGAAACAACTGGCAGACGGCGGTTTCAGTCGGGCCGCCGGAGTCCATTACCCAGAACGCCGACATGCCAGCAGCCGACCTTGCCGCCGCGATTCTGGCTGGCGAGCAAGAGCGTCTGAAACGTCCGATACGACACGCTGCTGGTCCATCCGCAGGAAAGGTTCAGCCTCACCGTCGTGTACGGCCAAGGCCTCAAGGGCATGCTCGACAGCCTCGGGGTCGCTATGTTCTCCTACGTCCATCTGACGCCCGGTACCGCTTGGGTCGTGCAGCGCGGACAGGTCGGCCTGTGCGGCTTTGAGCAGACTTTGCGGCCCGAGACCTGGCGCGAGCCGAAGAACCGGACCAGCTGGGTCCAGTCGTACGCCGTACCCGCGTTCGCGGTGAACAAGCCGCACTGCGCCAAGAAGCTCACCGGCCTAGCCCGATGATGAGCCAGCGAGCACCGAAGCCGAACCCCTATGGCCGCGCGAGCTACGCCGCTGTGCCTGCGGCACACGCTCATACACACCCGAAGATCACGCGAACGGGTGCGTTCAAGGCCTCCAACCACCGGTCTAATCGGCAACGCCGCCGCGGCGACCGTGGTCACCGCGAGATCCGTTCTGAAGACTCGCGACGATCGACAGGTCATCTCGTCGCGCAGCAGCGCAGTGTCCGTCGTCTTCGGTGGGGCGGATGCTGGAGCAATGATCAGAACCTGTGGATGACCCTCGGTGGGGCGGCATGAAAGTGGGCGCACCTTCCCGGGGATGATCTGAAGTCCAAGGTTCTCTGATCAAGACCGGCGTTGACGCGCTGGTTGGGAAGGTACGCCCATGCTCACCGTAGTTCACGACACCGATGAGGCCAACGCCAATGACGGCGGTGGTCGGTCGTTGTTGGATGAGATCGTGCGCGACGGCGCCCGGCAGATGCTGGCCGCGGCGCTGAAGGCTGAGGTGGCCGCCTACATCGATGCCCACGCCGGTGAGCTCGATGAGAGCGGTCGCCGGCTGGTGGTCCGCAACGGCTCCCACGCCGGGCGTGAGGTGTTGACCGCCGCGGGCGCGGTGGCGGTGACCGCGCCGCGGGTCAACGACAAGCGTATCGACGCCGATACCGGTGAGCGGCAGCGGTTTTCCTCGGCGATCCTGCCGGCGTGGGCGCGCAAGTCCCCGCAGATGACTGAGGTGCTGCCGCTGCTGTACCTGCACGGCCTGTCGACCAGTGACTTCGGGCCGGCCTTGGAGCAGTTCCTCGGGTCCAGTGCCGGGCTCTCGGCGACGACGATCACACGGCTGACCAGCCAGTGGCAGGAGGAGGCCAAGGCCTTCGGGGCCCGGGATCTGTCGGGCACTGACTTCGTCTACCTGTGGGTCGACGGCATTCACCTCAAGGTCCGCCTCGAGCAGGAGAAGCTGTGCCTGTTGGTGATGATCGGGGTCCGCTCCGATGGCCGCAAGGAACTCGTCGCCCTGGCCGACGGGTATCGAGAATCGACCGAGTCGTGGGCCGATCTGCTGCGGTCGTGTCGCCGCCGCGGGATGATCGCCCCGGTGTTGGCCGTCGGTGACGGTGCACTGGGCTTTTGGAAGGCGATGCGCGAGGTGTTCCCGGCTACCCGCGAGCAGCGCTGCTGGTTTCACAAACAGGCCAATGTCCTTTCCTGCCTGCCCAAATCGGCGCAACCCGGTGCGGTCGCGGCGATGCGGGAGATCTACAACGCCGAGGACCTCGACCACGCGCAGGTCGCGATCAAGGCCTTCGAGATCGACTACGGCGCCAAGTACCCCAAGGCGGTCGCCAAGATCGTCGACGACGCCGACGTGCTGTTGGAGTTCTACAAATACCCAGCCGAACACTGGATCCACTTGCGCACCACGAATCCGATCGAATCAACCTTCGCCACCGTGCGATTGCGGACGAAGGTCACCAAGGGGCCGGGATCCCGCGCGGCCGGAATTGCCATGGCCTACAAGCTTATCGACGCCGCACAAGCCCGGTGGCGGGCAGTCAACGCACCCCACCTGGTCGCCCTCGTCCGTGCCGGCGCCGTCTTCCACAAAGGCAAGCTACTCGAACGCCCCGCCGACATCACACCGCCCGAGCCGGCCGAATCAACCGAAACGGAGGTCGCCTGAAACACCCCGATCCACAGGTATTGACAATTCCTCCGGATGCTGCGCTGCCAACCACCTAACGGCAGAGGCAATGTCCGGTGCGCGATTATCCTGGCCGTGAGGAGATGCACCACACTCGAGGAGTCACAAGTTGAGGCCACCAAATCCGAGCGCCGTTACCTGGGACTGCCCAGAGTGCGGCCGTCGTACCCGGGCGAACCGCCGGACCGGCTTGGCGTATGCCCACACAAGACCTGAGTCCACTGAATTGTGTCCAGCCTCGGCGAAGCCAGCGATCTCGCGCGACTCTCATGAAGATCCTCTCCAACTCGGAGGAGTGAAGCCGGAAGAGAAGCCGAAAAACTACACCTCGCCACCCATCGATGAAGCCCGTAGCACGAGTGTTAGAGCTTTCCGCGGCGGCTTGCCCGACACCAATCGCCGTCGACACTGATTCGTCCCTCGTCGTTGTCGGTCAGCGGTGCGGGTGCCATTTTTCTGGACCAGGGGTGGCAAGACTCCCCACGCGGTGAGTCTCAATTTTTATTTTTCGGCCACTCAAATTGCACTTTAGGCGATGTCAGACAGGCTCGAAGTTTAGCTGCCGTGCGCCGAGTTTGACGCCTACGAGCGCGGCGAATTGGCTGCGCAGCTAGTGTGATGGCGGTTTGAAGGGCTCCATCGGAATTGCTAGCTGGTTCGGATCGTCTTTATCTGTGGTTGGTCTGTCGAACAGGCCGAGAAATTCGATCGTGGTCGGAGCTTCGCCGGACGCCCAGGTCGATATGTCAGCGGTCGTCCCGATGCGCAACAGCAGAATTAGGCCATCCCTGAAGAAGTCGGTATCTACGGCTTGCCGGTGAAGCACTGTCGCCAACCAGCGAGGCCTACGATGTCGGCTTTCAATCAGTACAAAGCCCCCAGTCCTATCTACGCGCACGATGTCGTCGTCTTCCAAAGGCGCCCACCACGGTTGTTGCCCCCGAACCGACACGAATAGGTCGCCGTCTTCGATTTGGCGTCCGGCGGACCACTTAAAGTCCAGCGACGTGAGCCGGTCGCCCTTTTCTAAGGTCGGACCGTCTGTCAAGAGGTCCCGTGGAAAGTGGATCTCCCATGCGGTCAGCAATTGTGCGAGGTCTGACCATCCGTGCTCAAATTCGCGGGTGATGATGATCGGACTTCCAGATGTCGAGCCTCGAATGAACTTAGAGAGTCCCGGATTGCTGATAGTCCAAGCGCCAGCCGGAGTAGGCGTCGAACGGACGTTGCCGATCGTGATTCCGCCCCCGATCGGAGCAATCTGCGTTTGGAAGGACTCCTCCCACTGACGCGCCGGACCGGCAGATTTGATAACGCGTATTGCGTCCGTGAGCTGATTGAGAGATGACGTGCTCTGCTCGATCGCGTCCGAAAGTTTCGTCATGTCCTGCAAGGACCGGGTAAGGGGAGCCATGGTCTCCGAGATAAGTTCCGCGATCCTCATTTGCATGGTCTCGGTTGTATAGGCCAAGCTTTTGCGAACACTGTCTCGGACGCTCTCATGAACTTGCCGCTCAGTCTCGGGGTCGAGTGGCGTGCTGCTCCGAACGGTCGTCGACCCTGGCGAGCCGCCACCACGAGACGGATCGGAAGACAGTCCTTTCGAGGGCGAACTCCGACGCCGCATGCGTTCGGCCGCGATCTGCTCCACCGGGGCTTCAGCCAGATGACGAACGGCGGGCGATACATCAGTCCCCGCTTTCTCTGCTAACTCTTTCGCGAGAGTTGCAGCGCGCTTCGCCGCTCGGGCATACCTGAGCGGTTCGAGATCATCGATCTGTTGGCGAAGTGTGCTAGATCTCATCTTCACTACCATTCTGCGTCTCCGCAGGTTCGGACGCTAGGTCGAGACTTGCCGCGAACTCCTCGGCAACTACTTTCTGATACTCCGTCAACGCCGCCACAAGGGTGCCGTCATCCAGCATCCTGGCTTCCTCGACCAAGGTGTGAACCACCTCACTTACTGATTCGGGCGGAAAGATCTCCGAACCCTGACCGTGACCGGACGTGTGCTCGACCACCCACGTGAACCTCTCCCAACAGCGATTCAACCGCTCGCTGCGTTCCTCACGATTTCGAGTCGCGAGATTCTCAGTCTCGATCTGTTCACGGGATGCGCGGTTGTCCTCTTCGATCCGCTCCCGTGATGCACGGTTGTCTTCTTCTATCCGCTCTCGGGAAAGTCTGTTGTCTTCTTCGATCCGTTCGCGAGAGAGGCGATTGTCCTCTTGGACTCGTCGGCTCGATTCCAAAACACCGAAGAGACCAGCTAAGCCGGCGAGAAGAGCTAGGAACCCTGCGCCCACCACCGCGACCGGTTGTGCGAGGTCCTTCCAAGAATCGGTCTCGCCCGGTACTTCCTGCCATCGACCGGTGACGTAACCGATGTAGAAAAACAATAGAGCTACTCCGAGAGGGACCAGGAGATAGCGCAGCTTCATCGGCTGGCCTCGTTCACCGCCTGCGCCAAGTCATAGGGCAATCGTTCGTCGAGCAGCTCGTCTGCGCGAATGGTGGGCGCACGTCCTCCGCCTTCGACAACCGCTCGACGGATCGGTGCCACTAACCGCAGCTCTGCATCAGTAGTGTCGCGACCCCGCATGCCCTGAGACTAAGCGGAGCGACACGACTCACGAAGCACCGTTGCCGTCCGTTAGAGGTCAAACTTTTGAAGCGGGGTCAGCAATGGCGTACAACGCAGATACTGTGCGGACGAACTTTGAGGAGGGGCAGTGACGAAGGAAGAGTTCCTCGAGGCCGTCGGCCGAACGCGCGCTGCTTGGCAACGGAGCAAGTCTGCGGTCGAACAGACTGCAGATTTCGGCGCGAAGGGCGGTTCAGGACGGAATAAGCACGAAGGCGCGGTCGCGCTCCACGGGGAAAATATCGCGAAGCTCCGTGAGCTGCTAGTTCAGGGCTAACGTCCGCAATGACGTCACGGAGGTAGAACTAGGCAAGGCCGCTGGGTTGTTGCCGCACGAACTACGGGAGATCTTCGACGAGATCGGTTGAGACGCGACTCTGCCGCCGCCGGGCGAGTGCCGCATCGCGCAACCCCTCAGCTGGGCGCTCCGAATTTGGAAGCAATCGCCGATCACCGCGACGTGTTCAAGTTCAACCGAGTCCGGCGATCGTCGCTGCTGCGCAGTTATTCGCACAAGAGTGAACTGGACGATGCCAGCGGCGGGCCGTGGCGGCATCGCCGAAAGGGCTGGATCAGTCTGACGAGGACACAGCCGCAGGCCAGAGCACGTCGCGGACTCGCATCTCCGCAGTTCAGGGCACCTTGCATCGGTTGTCGGTCCGTTCCGGAGAATGAACTTATGACAGGCGCAAGGGATGTGCGATCTGCACGAGTCGCCGAGTGTCACACTGATGGCATCGAGTCCTGGCTGAGGGGTGGAGAGGTCAGATGACGAAGATTGCGGCCCTATCCGACGATCAACTGCGAGCGCGCCGTACGGCGATCCTCGAGAAGCTCGGCATGTCTCTCGAGGAACTTCGCGACCGCGCCAGAAGCTATGCTCTCGCGGGGGAGGAGCACGAGGCGTGGGAGCAGCTCGAATCGATCGCATTCCTATTAGGAGAGACCCGCGCCTGACCTAGCTGCTAATGGCGCTGACGCACGACGAGTTCAACGGTGAGGTGAATGCGTTTGTCGAGGACGTAGCGAAAGCCGCGACCTGTCTCGTAAGCACTGAATGGGTTCTCGACGCGACGATGGCCGAGGCTGATCGCCTGCGGTCGGTCGTTGATCTGAGGCTGGGCCTACGCGGGTCGAACGACCATCCGGAGGAGGTACTGGCCGAACTGGCGGCCAACTACAAGCTTTGTGTCGACTCGTACTCGACGCACATCGCGGTTGAGCACTCGTCGTTCACGCTGAAGGCAAAGCTGGACCGCGCGCCGATCATGCGCTGGGACTACGACCGCAAGCCCAACAACAAGCCGCGCTCGCACGTACAGATCACCGCACATCGAGGCGCGTTGTCGCACATTCTGTCTCGGCTCGAACACAAGACACCGCACAGCATCGAGTCGCTGCACGTGCCCCTGGGCGGTGAGCGCTTCCGGCCGTGCCTGGAGGACGTCGTCGAGTTCCTCATCCGCGACTGCGGGTTCCAGGGCACCGCGAACTGGAAGCAAACCATCCGCGATGGCCGAGCCCGCTGGCGACGCATTCAGACGCGCGCAGTCGTCCGTGATTCACCAGAGTGCGCTATCGCGGAGCTTGAGGCGCTCGGATACACCGTCAACCCGCCTGCCGAAGGTAAGCGGGCAGAGCGACTCGAGCGCCTCACTGCTTGGTAAGCCGCAGTTCGGATGTCTCAGCCGAGCGACCTTGCCTTTCGACAATGGTGTCGAATTTCGAGCAACGCGCGCCGCAGACGTCTGCGCGAGTTTGTCGGGATGCCGCCTTAAAGTTTGCAGGCGTGCCGTAAGTTAATCGGCACAGCTAACGATCTGGGGGGATCTCGATGCGCGGATTCGCAGTCGTCGACAGGCAAGCAGCAGCGGATCAAACCGTCATCTGGTTGACGGGCCACCTCGAAGGTGTGCGCGTAGGGCACACGAACGCTGTCGTCATTCCCGGCGACGACGACCGGCACGGCGCAACAGTCTGGAACCTCACCGCGGACCGAGCCATTGTCCTAACCCATGGGTCGGCTCCGCCATGGTCTTTCAGGCAGACGCTCACTCCAGACGCGTTCGAAGACCTCATCGACGAGACGGCTGCTTTCCAGCGGCGCATAGCCGATGCGGTTACGCGATATGCCTCCGAAGCCAGAAATCGGAACCTCGTGACGCCTGAGTTCTCTAGCCACCCCCCGCCTGGATGCTGACGAGCGAGACGAACCTGCATACCGGGCACTATCTGTCGCCACTACGCGAGGGATGCTTGGTCGGCGTGGCTCGTCACTGACGAGCAGCGTGTGCGCCGAACGATCAACCCTCGCACGGGTACAACTCCATGGATCCTGCCTGACGAGCGGGGAAGCCCAACTCTTGCAGAGTTCCCTCCGGAATTCTCGCGACTTGTAAAGCCGGAGCCGCTGGTCAAGCCCGAATGGGTGGCGTGATGCTGGACTATGTTGCGCTCGACTTCGAGACGGCGAACTCTTATCGAGGCTCGCCCTGCGCGGTCGGTCTAGTCTGCGTCCGGAACGGTGTTCCCGTAGCCGAACGCCGCTGGCTGATGCGTCCGCCCGAAGGCGCTGATCACTTCGATGCGTTCAACACCATTGTTCACGGGATCTCTGCGGACATGGTGGCTAATGAACCACGTTGGAAGGACCTTCTGCCGACGATCACCGACTTTATCGGTGATGATGTCATGGTCGCCCACAATGCTGGCTTCGATATTGGCGTCATCCGCTACGCGTGCGCGGTTGACAATATTGAATGGCCGGAGCTGCGATTCCTTTGCACTATGGTTCTTGCGCGCCGCGCGCTCTCTTTGCCGTCCTACGGCTTGCCATTTGTCGTTGATGCGTTCGGCTCGACTTTCGCCGATCATCATGACGCGCTCGCGGATGCTGGGGGCGTAACAGATGTCATCCGCGGCCTCGCCTGCGCGAACCAGATCGACGACCTCGACGCGCTCGCCCGGTCGGTCGGTGTCTGCATCGGTCAAATGCGTGCCGGCACTTACAGGGGCAGCCTTGCAACCCTGAGCGGCGGCGGTTCGCGGCTCATTCAATGCGAGCTGAACTCCGACGCTGACTCGGAGGGCTACTTGTACGGGCGTGTTGTGGTGTTCACGGGAACGTTGCTGTCGATGACTCGACAGATTGCCTGGGACGAGTGGTCTCGCGTTGGAGCAATTGCCGAGAGGTCAACAACCAAGCGCACGAATGTACTAGTGGTGAGCGACGTCAACCCAGCAGTGCTACGCCCCGGATCGAACCTGACCGAGAAGGCTCGCAGAGCCTTCGAACTGCAAGACCTCGGACAAGACATCGAAGTCATGACGGAAGACGACTTTCTACGGTGTCTCGAGGGCAAGCCGCTGGTCAGCGCCGATGCGGTCGTGCAGCCGGTTGCGGAGGGTCAGCAGGAAGGCGGCACGGGAAACGTTATCCCGGGTCGCCTCCGCAAGGTGGCCCTAGCTGAGCGCCCGGTGCCAGAACCCCCCGAAGCCGCCTACGCCTCCTCGACCGCTACGGCGAGAGCGCGTCGTCACGACAGACCAGCTCTGTAGCTTCACGGGATGTTCAAGCATCGCAGCCTTCAGAACGCGATCGAAGCCGACCTGGTGCGACGAACACATAGCGGAGCTGCAGTGGCAAGGTGGAGTCAAACCGCTCGAAGCCTTCAGCCATCCGAATGACTGGCAGCTGACAGAATGTCTAATCTGCACTGTTCAGGCGCACTATCGGTTCGCATACACGCTCGAAAAGAATCGCTACGGTGAGCCGACCTGTCGAGCGTGTTTCTGGCGCAACTGGGCGGCCGAAGCGAGATAGCATCAAGGTGAGTGGGCTCGGCTGGACCCCGTGCAGTTCGAGGAAGCAGAGGCATTCGCTAAGGAACGCGGGCCGGACTATCTCGGGCCGTTGACTGCCCCGTCGCTACCTGACGCTCCGCACCACATTCGATGTCGCCGATGCGGAAAGGTCAGCGCGGCGCGGTTAGGTGACTTTGTATGCAGCTGCAATTGACGGCTGCTGCATTGGCGATTCCGCGGTCAGCCGAGTCGGATTTTACCTTTGTGGCGTCGAGCAACTCCGTGGCTCAGTTTAGAGTCGGCGCGATCCGACCATAGCCCTCTGATCTCCAGTGAACGAGTTGCTGGCGTTGGGGCAACGCGCTGTCCAGTACGCAGCCAGTACGCAGCAGGATTAGCGACGGCTTTTCGGCGTCAACGAAACCAACCCTCTGAGCAGGCAGTTGTTGACGCCTTCAACACAGCTTGACGTCGCAAACGCCGAGATAGCCTCGTTCGCATCGAGTAGGTCAGGGGTTCGATTCCCCTTAGCTCCACTTCACAGGCGCTTCGGCGACCGTTCATCGGCCCCGTCACATCGACTTCATCTCGATGCCGGAATCCGACCCCTGAAATTCACAGAATCTGCTACGTCCGTGCAGGTGCGGGGTACTCCCTTCCCTGATAATCTTCGTCAGCGCGCTTGACGTCAACAGGTCCGGGAGCTGATCCCGCAGAGAAAGGGGTGGCAGATGGCCGAACACGCCGAAGCCCTCGTCCGCAAAACGAAGAAGCTGGGCATCATGGGATTCGGTGCGGTCGCCGTCACCGGAGCCTTCTTGGCGTTCGGAGCCGGAACCGCAGGCGCCGACGTCGAGGACGTCGAGGGTGATCCCGCGGCGCCGTCCGCGTTCCCCGTCGCCGAAGACGGCATCCGCGTCGCCGATCCCGGCGTCGTGAACGCCGGTGCCTCCGAGGTGCGCGCGGCCGACATCGGCGCACCGCTGCCGCCGGCCGGCGGTGAGTCGAAGGACTCGCTGCGCGCCGTGCCGTCCATCACCGGCGGAATCGGTCAGTACATCGACTTCGGTCCGTTCGGCGGTGCCGGCGCACCGATCTGGGACTGGTAACCCCGGCCCAGCCGCTCTGCATCAACGAACAGCGCCCGGTTCCGTTTCGACGGACACCGGGCGCTTTTCGTTGTCCGCAAGACGTCACCGGACCTTTCCTTGTCGGGCTCGGCGGATTCGCCGTAGCCTCGGAGCCATGGCCGGTGTGACTGCCGCCCGCGCGGATGAGCTCGCGGCGCTGGACTTCTTCGCCGGAAGCTCCACCGAGAACCTGGAGCCGTTGGCGGCTCAGCTGCGGCCGCTGAGCGCGGCGCCCGGGGAGATCCTGATGCGCCAGGGCGAACAGGCGGTGTCGTTCCTGCTGATCGGCGCGGGCCGGGTCCAGGTGAGCCATACCGGTGCCGAAGGTCTGCACGCGGTCGTCGACGTCCACCACGGCATGATCGTCGGCGAGATCGCCCTGATGCGCGATGCCCCGCGCACCGCGACGGTCATCGCGCTCGACCAGGTGACCGGCTGGGTCGGTACCGACGACGCGTTCGCCACCATGCTCGAAGTCCCGGGCATGATGGACAAGCTCGTCCGCCTCGCCCGCCAACGCCTCGCGGCGTTCGTCGCGCCGATTCCGCTCACGGTGCGTGACGGCACCGAACTGTTCATCCGGCCCGTCCTGCCCGGCGACAACGAACGGACGATCAACGGTCCGGTCGAATTCTCCAGCGAAACGCTCTACCGGCGGTTCCAATCCGCCCGCAAGCCCACACCGCGGCTGATGGCCTACCTGTTCGAGGTCGACTACGCCGATCACTTCGTCTGGGTGATGACCGACGGCGCCCATGGACCGGTCGTCGCCGATGCGCGGTTCGTCCGCGACGAGGGCGACCCCACCACCGCGGAGGTGGCGTTCACCGTGGGCGACGACTATCAGGGCCGCGGTATCGGCACGGTCCTGATGTACGCGCTCGTCGTCGCGGCGAGCTATGACGGTGTCCGCCGGTTCACCGCCCGCGTGCTGACCGACAATTACGCGATGCGCAGGATCCTGGACAAGTTCGGGGCGCACTGGGAGCGCGACGATCTCGGCGTGGTGACCACCACCGTCGATGTGCCCGACCCGGCCACGCTGCCGTTCCCGCCGGAACTCACCGGCCGGATCCGCGACGTCACCCGCCAGGTCATCCGGGCCGTCGGCTGATGGGGCGGCCGCCGCTGAACAAGGACACCCGGCTGTGCATCTCGCTGGCCGGGCGACCCAGCAACATCGGCACCCGGTTCCACAACCACCTCTACGAGGTCCTCGGGCTGGACTTCCTCTACAAGGCGTTCACCACCACCGACATCGGCGCGGCCATCGGCGGCGTACGGGCGCTGGGCATCCGCGGGTGTTCGGTGTCGATGCCGTTCAAACAGGACGTACTCGACCTCGTCGACGAGGTCGAGCCGTCCGCGCGAATCATCAACGCCGTCAACACGATTGTGAACGACGACGGGCATCTCACCGCGTCGAACACCGATTACCTGGCCGTGCAACGCCTCATCGACCAGTACGGCCTGGAACCCGATCGCTCGGTGATGGTCCTGGGCAGCGGAGGCATGGCGTCCGCGGTCGGCGCGGCCTTCCGCGACCGCGGCTTCGCGACGGGGACGGTGGTGGCACGCAACGAAACCACCGGGCGTGCCCTGGCCGAGCGCCTCGGCTACGACTACGCCGCCGAGGTCGGATCGCGGTCCGCCGAGGTGATCGTCAACGTCACGCCCATCGGGATGGCCGGCGGTCCCGAAGAGCGGCAGCAGGCGTTCGACGCCGACACGATCGCGCAGGCGCACACCGTATTCGACGTCGTCGCGACGCCCGCCGAGACGCCGCTGATCACCGCCGCGCGCCAGGCAGGGGTCGCGGTGATCACCGGTGCGGAGGTGGTGGCACTGCAGGCCGCGGAGCAGTTCGAGCGCTACACCGGGGTGCGGCCGACGCCGGAGCAGGTCGCCGAGGCGTCGGCGATATCCCGCCGGGACTGACCGGTCTCAGGGCGTGATCTTCGCCTGTTCGTCGATCGCCGCCGTGGCGTCCATCAGCGGCCCGATCTGATCCTCGCGACCGTCGGCGTTGATCTGCAGCACGTACAGGCCACCGTCGCCCGGAATCACGACGGTCTTCTGCGCGATCATGCGCTTGGCGCCGTCGCGGGTGTAGGCGCCGCCGATCTGATATGCGGCGAAGCCGCTGAGTTCGCTCTCGCTCCCGTCGCCGAGGTTCTCGTAGCCGGGCAGGTTCTTGATCTCGTTCGGGGCGAACTCCAGGATCTTCGCCGGGTCGGCGGGACCGGTGAGCTTCGACATCAGGGCGATGATCGTCGGCGGGTCCTCGGCCATCGCTGGGTCCGCGAAAATCATTGCGCTGTAAGACCATTCGGGCGCGCGGTCACCGGCGTCCTGCCATCCGGGTGGCAGCGGCAGGTCGACCGTCGGCGCGCCGGGAGCACCGCGCTTGACCGGCGCCTCCTCGATCTTGTTGTCGCGGATGTAGTCCACGATCGTGTAGGCGGGCCCCGGGGGCTGCTCCGGTGCGGTGGACTCTGCGGCGGCCGGCGTCTGCGGGGCGCTGGTCGAGGTCTGCTCGCTTGTGCCCGTCTCCTCGGAGGATGACGAATCGGAACCGCATCCGGCGAGCGTGATGCCGAGCGTGACGGCGAGGGCTGTGACGCCGCCTACCCGCAGTGACGTTGCCATGGCGGTCTCTCCCTCGATCAAGAAAAGTCGGATCGAGCCTACGGCCCGGACGCATCTGGCACTAGACGCAACGCCGCCATTTCAGATGGTGCGGCATCGGATTGCTGCTTGTCCCCGCAGCGCATTTCCTACGGGTTTGCGCAGCGTGAACGGCTTCGCGTCGAGTGTACTGCTTGTTCCCGCAATCAGATTGGTTGCATGAACAATTAGATTCTAAGGTTTGCTGAGACGTAAAAACGTTGATAGGGCAACGGTCGATGATTGACTGAGGAATTACTCGAAAATTCGCGCTCGGAGAACCTCGACTGGTTCGCCTCGCACCGGCAAAATTCCTGTGAGCTGCTGATAAGAGATTGCAGACGATTGTCTGTCGGCGCGACAGCTATCGGAAATGTCATCTCGGCAGATCTGGGGATATCGGAGGGGTTCTTTTCATGCGTGGTCCTGTCGGTTCGCTGCTAGCCGTGTTCACCGCAATAGCCGGTGTGGTGTTGTTGGCATTCTCAGGAATGCTCACAGGAATTGTTCAGCTTCTGGCGACGACGGCGTTGATCATGGGCGGCACAGACCACCCGTTGTCGACGCCGCCGGACACCATCTCCTTCGTCGACGGCTACATGGCCGATGCGGTGGACAACTACATCGATCCCGGGCTGGACACAGGCCCATCCGTCAACAAAGTCGCGGTCATCACGCCCGAGCAGTTCTTCCCCACGTTCGGGTCGATGACGTTCGACGACTCGGTGCAAGAGGGACGGGACAATCTCAACGAGTGCGTGGCTGGAACCCCGTCGTGCGAGTACAACGAGAGTGAGGCGCTCGGATCCGATGCGCCCATGCCAGACGACAGCTTCATCGTCTTCGGCTACTCGCAGAGCGCCGTCATCGCCTCGCTCGTCAAACGTGACCTGATGCAGACGCCTCCCTCGGAGGCCGACGGTGTTTCTTTCGTGCTCCTCTCCAACGCGATGCGGCCCAACGGCGGCATCCTGGCGCGCGGCTTCGAAGGCATGACCATTCCCATTCTCGGCGTCACCTTCCACGGCCCGACGCCGACCGACTCGTGTGAGGAAGGCGGGCCCTGCTACCGCACGGTCGACGTCGCCCAGCAGTACGACTTCATGGGGGGCGACGCCCCTGTCGCGCCGCTCAACGTCGTGGCGATGGCGAACTCGCTGGCGGCGTACTACTACCTGCACGGTGCGGTTCCGGCCAAGTCCCTCGACGACCCGAACGTCATCTACCAGGGCGAGTGGGGCGATACCGACTACTACCTGATCCCGGCCGAGCGGTTACCGCTGCTCATGCCGTTCGAGCAGGCGGGTGTCCCCGCACCCATCCTGGCCGTCCTCGATGCGCCGCTGCGGGTCATCGTCGAGGCCGGTTACGACCGCGAGAGCAGCCCTGGTGAGCACGTGCAGTTCAGGCTGCTACCCATCGGCGACCCGTTCCGCTTCCTGGTGAACCTCGCCAAGTCGGTTCCCGTCGGCATCGACGACGGCCTGCAAGAGGCCGGACTCGGCCGGGCGCTCGGAACGGAAGACGTCTTCCGGCCGTACGGCGTGGGCGGTGAAGACCTGCCCCAGCCGGGTGACTCCGTCACCGAGGACAACCTCCGTACTGCCGCCGTGCCGACAGAGACGACCGCGTCGGAGCCGGCTGCCGAACCGCTGACCGATGGACCGGTGGTCAGCGGTCAACCGAGCGAACGGCAAGGCGACAAGACAGGCCAGCTGAGCAACGCGACTCCCGTCCCACCGGCCCCCGAACAGGTCAAGGAACGCCGTCTCTCGCCCTTGCTCCGTGGGCTGAGTGACCGCGAGGAGGCCGATGCGCCCAAGCTGCCGTCGATTCGTCCGCCGGGCGAACGCCTGGTGCGGCGTGTGGTCGAGAGCGTGACCGGCCACCGAGCCGAGCGGCCCGACGACTCGGGCGACGATGAGTCCGGCGGCACTCCGGCGGCCGAAAGCGACCCGGACGCAGCCTGACCGACGCGGGGCGCACGTTGTGATATCAACGCGACGTGCGCCGCTTCGCGGTCATCATGGCCGCCGCCGTCTGTGTCTGCTCCTGCGGTCAACCGTCGCCGCAATCTCCCGCGACGTTGACCACCGAAGCGGCCGGACCCATCGACCCGTCGCGGATGAACCGGGCCCGTTACGAACTGCCGCCGGGCTATGAGGTGGCCGAATTGCAGGGTCGGGTCACACCGCTGGCCCAATGGGGATACGGCGAGAACTGGTCGGCGCAGCCACCACAGTGCGGCGTGCTCGCCGAGCCTGCGGTCGATTCGTCGACGGTGCGCGGATTCTCGGCCTCGGGGGAAGGCGGCATCGTGTACGCGGTGGCGGCCGGCGGCGCCGTGCCCGCAGACCCCGCGCTGCTCGAGGAGTGCGGCCGGTGGACCATGACGGCCGGGCCGACGACCGGCGCGGTGCGCCTCGCCGACCCACCGCCGGTGACCGGGGCCGTCGGCCTGGGGTTGGTCGCCGACACCGTCACGGTCGTCGAGGGTGGGACGGAAACCCGTTCGCACGCACAGACCTTCGTCGCCCATGAGGACGCACGCCTGGTGTACGTCACCGTCGTCACCGACCCCGGCTCACCGCATCCCGCACTCGGCGACGATTTCGCCGCCGATCTGTTGACGCGGACCGTGGCGGCGTTGCGGAGCTGAGCGCCGGTCGCCCGGTACATTGGCGGCGATGTCCACCCCGAAGAAGATCGCGGCCGTCGCGGGCGTCGGACTGCTCGCCGCCTGCGGCTCCCCTGAAGACGCCGACATCGCCCGGGTCTCCGAGGTCAAGGCCACGTTCGGCGAGCAGTACCAATACCGCGACATCGCGCCGACCGGAATCGACCCGAAACTCCTGCAACCGCAGAAGATGCCCGCCGGCATGACGTTTCAGCCTCCGGAGTGCGCGAAGTTCGCTGAGGGCCGGCTCCCCGAGGCCGATCTGAAGGGCAACATGGCCGCGGCCACCGCCGAGGGTGAGGGCAACCGGTTCATCGCGCTCGCGGTCGAGACCAACGCCCCGGTGCCGGTGACCGAACCGGGAGACAGCTGCAAGAAGGTCGAGTTCAGCGGGCCGGGACTACGCGGTGCCGTCGAGGTGGTGGAGGCGCCGCACATCGACGGTGTGCAGACCAGCGCCACCCATCGCGTGCTGCAGACCGTGGTGGCCGGCGCGCCCCGGACCGGGGAGTTGTACAACTACACCGCCCGGTTCGGCACGTACATGGTGATCGTGACGGCGAACCCACTCGTGATCCCGGACAAGCCGGTGGCGCCGGTGAACACCGAACGGGCCCGCCGGCTGCTCGTCGACGCCGTCGCCGCAGTGCAGGGCTGACGCTGTCGCACCTCGGATGCGCGTGACGCGAAACTGCTCAGCGCACGTCGTGCGGCCGGAACTGGATGCTGATCCGCGGACCCGTCGGCCGGGTGGTCTTCGGAATCGCGTGTTCCCATGTGCGCTGGCAGGATCCACCCATCACCAGCAGGTCGCCGTGGTGGTGCTGGATGCGCAGCGACGGGCCGCCGCCGCGCGGCCGCAGCGCGAAGACCCGGGTGGCGCCGAGGCCGACGATCGCGACCATCGTGTCCTCGCGGCTGCTGCGGCCGATGTTGTCGCCGTGCCAGGCCACGCTGTCGTTGCCGTCGCGGTAGAGGCAGAGGCCGGCGGTGGTGAAGGGTTCGCCGAGTTCTCCGCCGTAGGTGTCGTTGAGCCGTCGGCGCATCTGTTTGAGGCGTGGATGCGGCGCCTCGTCCTCGACGAGGTTGTGGAAGCTGAGCAGCCGCGGCACGTCGAGCACCCGGTCGTACATCTGTCGGCGCTCGGCGCGCCACGGGATGCGCTCACGCAGTTCGTCGAAGAGGGTGTCGGCATCGGTCAGCCAGCCCGACCGGACGTCGAGCCATGCGCCGTTGCCGAGTGTGCGGCGCTCTGCGTGCTCGAAAAGCGAGCCCTGTAGAGCCAGCTCCATGGCCGCGAGTGTATCGCACACGCGTTCGACTTCTCAGAGGCGAACCGGTCCCGGACCGCTTCCGGCGAGAACGTCGCCGGGGTTGGCCAGCGCGCAGGTCTTGAGGCTCAGACAGCCGCAGCCGATGCACCCGGCCAGGTTGTCGCGCAGACGCTGCAGGTGCAGGATCCGTTCGTCGAGGTCCTCGCGCCAACTCGCGGACAGCTTCGCCCAGTCCTTGCTCGTCGGCACGCGGTCGGTCGGCAGGGTGGCCAGCGCCGCGCGGATACGGGCCAGCGGGATGCCCAGCCGTTGGGACATCCGGATGAACGCCACACGCCGCAACGTCTCGCGCGCATAGCGGCGCTGGTTGCCCGCGGTGCGCCGGCTGGTGATGAGCCCTTCGCGCTCGTAGAAGTGCAGCGCCGAGACTGCGACACCGCTGCGGGCCGACATCTCACTCGGGGTCAGCTCATGGCCGTCCATGACCTGAACAATACTTCAGGTCTCGACGCGGAGGCGTTGGCGCTACGGTGCTAGATGTGACACTGGGCTGCGATTCCGAGGTCGGCACGCTGCGTGTGGTCATCCTGCACCGCCCCGGCGCGGAACTGCAGCGACTGACCCCGCGAAACAACGACGCCCTGCTGTTCGACGGGTTGCCGTGGGTGTCCCGCGCGCAGGACGAACACGATGCGTTCGCCGAACTGCTGCGGTCGCGCGGCGTCGAGGTGCTGCTGCTGGCGGATCTGCTGACCGAGGCGCTGACCAGCGGGGCGGCGCGGATGCACGGTATCGCCGCGGCCGTCGACCCGCGGCGTTTGGGTTTGCCCCTCGCGCAAGAACTATCGGCGTATCTGCGGACGCTGGCGGCCGCCCCGCTGGCGCATGTGCTCGTCGCCGGCATGACGTTCAACGAGTTGCCGTTCGCGGCGAGTGACGTGTCGCTGGTGCGTCGGATGCACCACGGCGGGGACTTCGTGATCGACCCCCTGCCGAATCTGCTGTTCACGCGGGACTCGTCGTTCTGGATCGGTCCGCGGGTGGCGATCACGTCGCTGGCGCTGCCCGCCCGGTCGCGGGAGACGTCGTTGACCGACCTGATCTACGCCCACCACCCGCGGTTCCTCGGTGTGCGGCGGGCTTACGAATCGCGGTCGGCCCCCGTCGAGGGTGGTGACGTGTTGCTGCTCGCACCGGGAGTGGTGGCGGTCGGAGTGGGGGAGCGGACGACGCCTGCGGGTGCGGAGGCGTTGGCGCGCAGCCTGTTCGACGATGATCTCGCGCACACCGTGCTGGCCGTGCCGATCGCCCAGGAGCGGGCGCAGATGCACCTCGACACGGTGTGCACGATGGTCGACGTCGACGCCGTGGTGATGTACCCGAACGTGGTGGACACGTTGTCGGCGTTCACGATTCGCCGCAATGGCGACGGCGGTGTGCGGATCGACGATGCCGCGCCGTTCGTGACCGCCGCCGCCGAGGCGATGGGGATCGACAGGTTGCGGGTGATCGACACCGGGCTCGACCCGGTCACCGCCGAACGCGAACAGTGGGACGACGGGAACAACACGCTCGCCCTCGCCCCGGGTGTGGTGGCGGCCTACGAACGCAACACGGAAACGAATGCCCGGCTGGCGGATTCGGGTATCGAGGTGCTGCCGATCGCCGCCTCGGAGCTGGGTACGGGCCGCGGCGGGCCGCGGTGTATGTCCTGCCCGGCCGCCCGCGACCCGCTGTAGCCTGCGGGCCTGCGGGGCCGTCGCGTCAGCGCGAAACAGCATTCCCGGTCGTCAAGCCGAACGGTTGACGACCCTCTGTGCTGTCTCGCGTTGGGTCCACGCCTCGCGCACCCGCCGCAGAATCTCGTAGGGGCGATCCTCGTTGATCACCCGAATGTGCAACCAGCCGCGGCGTCGAAGCATGGTCAACCGCTTGTGGTCCCACACATACCGTGATCGGTCGTTCTGGTGCTCCTTGCCGTCGTATTCCACGGCGATCATGAGCCTCTCCCAGCCCATGTCGAGGTGGGCGAACGGGTCGCCGTAATCGTCCAGGACCGGGATCTGCGTGGTCGGCCGCGGGAATCCGGCGTCGATCAGCAACAGCCGCAGCCACGTCTCCTTGGGAGACTGGGCGCCGGCGTCCATCAGTCGGAGTGCCTCTCGGCAGCGTTGAACCCCGCGCGCGCCCCGGTACTGTTCGACCAAGGGGAGCACGTGTTCGACCGCAAGACCAGTCGCCCGTGCGAGCGCATCGAGATGCGCGACGGCCTCGCCGCGGGGAAGGAATCGCCCGAGGTCGAATGCGGTGCGCTGGATCGACGCGACCGCCAGGCCGTAGATCTCGACGACTTCCTCACAGGTGAATCGGTCGTTGCGCGTCACGATTCCGTGCGGTGGACGGTTGTTTTGCCATATCAACTCGACCGGGGAGTCGTCGTCGACCCACTCAGCGCCGTGCAGTGCCGCTGCAGCCTTACCGGTGATCACGGCGCGACGCTTCGACCACAGCCACGCGCCGACGGTGTTGGCGTACAGCGACGGCTCCGCGACTTTCGGCATGTACACATCCGGGAAAATGGCCCGGTAGGCCGACCGCAGACCTTGGCGCGAGACCTCGCCGCGATCGATTGCTTCACTGCCCAGAATTATCGTTCCCATGCGCCGATGATGCTCAGCCCCGCCGACAGACCGCGAGGCAGTAACCAGGGTTGTCAACAGGCGCGCTTGACGACAGGGAATGCTGTTTCGCCGCCGAAGGCGACAACGCCAGCGACTCAGCGCCAGCTGGGCAGCCAGATCTGCATGTTCCACGTCGACTGGCTGATCGGGATGCCCGTCAGGATCGGGAACAGCCATGCGAAGTTCGTGATCACCAGCGCCACATAGCCCGCGACGACGATCAGTCCGAGCGTGCGCCGCTCGGCGTTCTGCCGTGGCGCGTGCAGGATGTCGCCGAGGATCAGCGCGATCGCCATCACCAGGAACGGCGCCATCACCGCGGCGTAGAAGAAGTACATCTGCCGGTCGATGTCGACGAACCACGGCAGGAAGCCCGCCGAATAGCCGACCAGCACAACGGCGTAGCGCCAGTCGCGCTTGACGAACGCCCGCCACACCGCCCACCCGAGCACCGGCACCGCGATGAACCACATGGCGGGCGTGCCGACGAGCATCACCGCCTTCACGCACGACTGCGCCCCGCAGCCCGGCACGTCCTGGTTGTCGATCGCGTACAACACCGGTCGCAGCGACATCGGCCACGTCCACGGTTTCGACTCCCACGGGTGGTGGTTGCCGTCGGAGTTGGTCAGCCCGGAATGGAACCGGTAGGCGGCGTAGGTGTAATGCCACAGCGAGCGCACCGCATCGGGGATCGGCCACGCGCTGTCCTCGCCGATCGACTGCCCGGCCTCGTGCCGGTTCACCCCGGTCTCGGAGGCGAACCACGGCGTGTACGACGCCAGGTACACCGCGAACGGGATCAGCACCATCGCATACAGCGACGGCCCGAGATCCCGCCGGAACGCGCCGACGAACGGCCGAGGCACCCGGTACTGCCGCCGCGCCGCGATGTCGAGCGCCAGCGTCAGGACACCGAAGAACGCCACGAAGTACAGCCCCGACCACTTCGTCGCGCACGCCAGGCCGAGCAGCACACCCGCCCCGAACCGCCACCACCGCACCCCGAGCCGCGGCCCCCACGGCGTCTCGGCGATCCGGCCCTCGAGCAGCGCCACGTGCATCCGCTCGCGGACCTGATCGCGGTCGACCATCAGGGCGCCGAACGCCGCGACGACGAAGAAGGTGAGGAACCCGTCGAGCAGGGCGGTGCGGGAGGTGACGAAGGTGACGCCGTCGGCGATCAGCAGCAGCCCGGCGATACCGCCGACGGCCGTCGACCGGCTGATCCGCCGCGCGATCCGCGCCACGAGCAGGATCAGCACCACACCGCACACCGCGCCGGAGAACCGCCAGCCCAGCCCGTTGTAGCCGAACAGCGCCTCACCGATCGCGATCAACTGCTTGCCGACGGGCGGGTGCACCACCAGCCCGTAACCGGGGTTGTCCTCGACGCCGTGGTTGTGCAGGACCTGCCAGGCCTGCGGGGCGTAGTGCTTCTCGTCGAAGATCGGCGTGCCGGCATCGGTGGGGGAACCGAGGTTGAGGAAGCGGGTGATCGCGGCGAGCGCGGTGATCACCGCCGTCATCGCCCAGCCCTGCAGCCGGTCGACGGGTCCGAAGTCGGCCACCGGCACCAGAGGGGCGGGGCTGATGACCGGAACCGCGCGCGGAGCTTCGGTGGCGGGGGCGGTCACGTCTTCAGATCGTAGGCTGTGGGCATGACCGCCGGTCGTCTGCTGCTCGGCGCCACCCCCCTCGGCCAACCCGGCGATGCCTCCGAGCGGCTCGTGAACGCACTCGCCCGCGCCGACATCGTGGCCGCCGAGGACACCCGTCGCGTCCGCCAGCTCGCCCAGTCGCTGGGCGTGCGGCCCGTGGGCCGGGTGCAGAGCTTCTTCGACCAGAACGAGGCGTCGCGGGTTCCGGCGCTGGTCGAGGCGATCAAGTCGGGGGCGACGGTGCTGGTGGTCAGCGACGCCGGGATGCCGCTGATCAACGATCCCGGCTACCGCCTGGTCAGCGCATGTGTGGAGGCCGAGCTGACGGTCAGCTGTCTGCCGGGCCCCTCCGCGGTGACGACGGCGCTGGCAGTCTCCGGGTTGCCGTCCGACCGGTTCTGCTTCGAGGGTTTCCCACCCCGTAAGCACGCCGCCCGGCTGGCCTGGTTCCAGGCACTGGCCGCCGAGCAGCGCACCTGCGTGTTCTTCGAATCACCCCGCCGCCTGCCCGACACCCTGCGCGACGCCGCCGATGCGCTCGGCGGCGACCGCCGGGTTGTGGTGTGCCGCGAGCTGACGAAGACCCACGAGGAGGTCAAACGCGGCACGCTGGCCGAACTGGCCGACTGGGCCGCCGACGGTGTGCTGGGGGAGATCACCGTCGTGCTCGCGGGTGCGGTGCCGTCGGCCGACCTGGACACCCTGGTGGCCGACGTCAACGACCGCGTCGCGGCCGGCGCCCGGGTGAAGGATGCGTGCGCCGAGGTGATCGCCGCCCATCCGGGGGCCCCGTCGCGGCGCGAACTCTACGACGCGGTGGTGCGCTCGCGCGGTTAGGGCTCTTCGGCGGTGGCCGACCAGTGCGTCGTCGCGATCAGTTCGGCGCTCGGCGCCGGCGAACAGGGGCCGACGATGGATGCGGCCTTGTGCAGGCATTCGTCCCATTCGCGGTCGGGATCGGAGTCGGCGGTGATGCCGCCGCCGACGCCGAGCACGGCCGACCCGTCGGCGCCGAACTCCACCGTCCGGATCGCCACGTTCAATTCGCACCCCGCCGCTGGAGAGGCGAGCCCGATTGTGCCGCAATAGATTCCGCGTCGCTTCGGTTCCCAGTGCCGCAGCAGGCTGCGCGCTCTGCCCTTCGGGGTGCCGGTGACCGACGCCGGCGGGAACGTCGCGTCGAGCACGTCGGACATCGGGAGGTCGACGGGGACCTCCGCGGTGACCGTCGACACCAGATGCCAGACCCCGGGTGCGGGGCGGACGGCCAGCAGTTCGGGCACCGTCACCGTCCCCGTTCGCGCGATCCGGCCGAGGTCGTTGCGGACCAGGTCGACGATCATGATGTTCTCCGCCACGTCCTTGACCGAGGCCCGCAGCTCGAGCGGATCCGCCGAGGACGGCAGCGTGCCCTTGATCGGGCTGGACGTCACCGCCGTGCCGCGGCGGCGCAGGAACAGTTCCGGGGACAGCGACGCCACCGAACCCCAGTCGCCGGCCAGGTATGCGGCGCGGGCCGGGGTGGTGCGCCGGGCGGTGTCGACGAAGAAGTCCAGCGGCGATCCGCGCAGCCGTCCGGTGAACTGTGTGCAGACGCAGGCCTGATACACCTCGCCGGCCGCGATCGCGGCCAGGCAGTCGGTCACCCCCCGGCGGTGGGTGTCGCGATCCGGTGGCGTCCAGCCGATCTCGTGGGCCGACGGCGCCCCGGGGGACCTGATGGCGTCGAGCGCCCAGGCGGGAGCCGTTGTGCCGCTCAGGCTTTCATACCACCAGCAGCCCTCGCGGTCGCGGCGCAGCACACGGTCCGACCACCCGCCCGCCGCCGCCGGGATGCGCGGGCCGGCGCCGTCGGCGCCGGGATCCGGGTAGGACAGGTATCCGAACCACCCTCCGCCGACGGCGTTCCCGGCGCCGGGCGGCACGTCGAACACGTCGATCTGCGCGACGGGTGCGATCGTCACCGACGGGGCGATGACGGCCGTGGACCCGAACCAGTCCCCGAGCAGTGCGGCGGGCGGCGGGAGTCCCTGCGCGGCACCGGCCGAGGCGACCGCGGCGAGCACCGTGGGCGCATCGCCGAGGTCGCCGAGCCGCTCGATCCGCACCGCCTCAGCTTCTCAGACCGTGCGGGTGATCTCCCGCGGGACGTCCACGCCGACCAGCTTGTCGGGGTTGCGCATCGCGTAGAAGTGGCTGATCCGGCCGTCCACGATCTCGACGGTCACGATGCCCTCGAAGCTGTCCCCGAGGAAGAGCTTGAGTGCGGGCGCGTTGTTGTACACGGCCGGTTCGATCCGCCCGGCTTCGCCCGCGGCCCGCAGCAGGCCCAGGACCAGCCTGCCGACCCGTTCGGCGCCGGTGACGGGCCGGCGCGCCGCGCTGCGCTTGCCCGCGCTGTCGGCGGTCCACACCACATCGGGTGCCAGCAGTTCCATCAGCCCGTCGAGGTCACCGGTCGACGCCGCGGCGAAGAACCGCATGGTGATCTCCGTCGACGTCTTCGGATCGACCGGTTCGAACCGTTTGCGGCGTGACTGGACGTGTTCGCGGGCGCGGTGGGCCATCTGCCGCACCGCCGTCGTCGACTTGCCGACCGCGGCGGCGATCTCGTCATGGCTGAAGCCGAACACCTCGCGCAGCACGAACACCGCCCGCTCGTCGGGGGTGAGGGTCTCGAGGACCACGAGCATGGCCATCGACACCGATTCGGCCAGGACCACATCGGCCTCGGCGTCCTTCGATTGCACCAGCAGCGGTTCGGGCAGCCACGGCCCGATGTAGTCCTCCCGCCGCCGGGACTGCGCCCGCAGCGCGTTGAGGGCCTGCCGGGTGACGAGCTGGGCGAGGTAGGCCTTGGTGTCGTGCACCGTATCGAGGTCCACCTCGGCCCAGCGCAGGTAGCTCTCCTGCAGCACGTCGTCGGATTCGGTTGCGCTGCCGAGGATCTCGTAGGCGATCGTGAACAGCAGCGGCCGCAGCATTGTGAACCGCTCGGCGTGCTCGGTCGTGGTGCTCATCGGACCGGGAGGGCCTCGGCCAGGCGCTGCCTGCGCTTACCGCCCTTGAGCCAGAAGTAGCTTCCCGGTTTGCGCGCCTCGCGGGACAGGAACGAGATCGTGCCCCTGCAGACTTGCTCCTTGATCGACGCGGCGAGGCGTCCGCCGATGTGCAGCCGCATGGCCCGGTCGTCGAGGTGGGCGATCTGGATGAGCCCCGCGTCGCGGCCGAGGCTGATGCACTGGCCGGTGAAGGCCTGGTTGATGGCCTTCGGCTCGGTGCCGGCGATCCGGCTCAGCACCGTGTTGGCGGCCTGGGCGCCCAGCGGGATCGCGGCCTGGCAGCTCATGCGCAGCGGCAGGTCCGACGGCGCCGAGGCGTCACCGGCCGCGACGATGCGGTCGTCGTCGACGCTGGTCAGGGTCTCGTCCGTGAGCAACCGGCCGATGCGGTCGGTGGTCAGGCCACTGCGGGCGGCGAGGTCGGGGACGCCGAAGCCGGCCGTCCAGACGGTGACGGCGCTGGGCACGCGGCGCCCGTCGGCCAGCGTGACCGCATCCGGGTGCACGGCGGCGACCACGGCGTCGGGCCCGTCGAGCACCGTCACGCCGAGTCGGGCGAACCGCTTGGCGGCCGTCCGGCGTCCCGCGGTGCTCAGGTAGGGGCCCAGCACGCTGCCGCACACCAGCGTCACCCGGCGGCCGCCTTCGGCGAGTTCGGCGGCCACCTCCATGCCCGTCGGCCCCGCGCCCACGACGACGATCGGCGCATCGCCGGCGGCCGCCGCGAGCGCGGCGCGCAGTGGTTCGCCGTGTTCGTACTCGGAGATGGGGTGGGCGAACTCCGCGGCACCCGGAACGGTGAGGGCGGCGCCCGTGCTGCCGACCGCGTAGATCAGGTAGTCGTAGTCGAGCGTCGTCCCGGAGGCCAGTTCGACCCGCCGGGCCGCCGCGTCGATGTGATCGGCGGCGTCCACGACCAGCGTGATGCCGTCACCGAGCACGGTGTCGTAGTCGACGACCGAGTCATCGGACCCGGTGACCAACTGGTGCAGGCGGATTCGCTCGACGAACTGTGGTCGCGGGTTGATGAGCGTGACGGCGACATCGTCGTCGAGGCGCAGATGGTTGGCGGCCATCACACCGGCGTAGCCGCCGCCGATCACGACGACGTGGGTTTTCTGTCCTCGTCGCGTGCGGTGGGTCCTGGCTTCGGTCATTCTCGTCTCCTTCGGTCATCCGGCTCCGTTCGCCGGTCTGTCCTCGAGACACCACGCACACCGGAAGTGTGACACTCCGGCGCGATATGTGCTGCAGGTCACTGACGGCGGATCGTCCGGGCGACGCCGATCCCGGTCAGTTTGTCCGGGTTGGCCATCGCGTAGAAGTTCGCGATCCGGCCGTCGACGACGTCGATCAGGATCATCCCCTCCACGCGGTCGCCGCTGCGCACCAGGACCGCGGGGGTGTTGTTGTAGGTCGCCGTCTCCAGTCGGAGGTCCGGCACCTGCTTCGGTGCCGCCCGGAAGAACCCTGCGATGAGGGCCGCCACCTTCTTCGCGCCCAGCACCGGCCGCCGGATCGCCTTGGCGCGTCCGCCGCTGTCGGTGATCCACACCGCGTCCGGGGCGAGCAGCGCCAGCAGACCCTCCACGTCGCCGGTGGCGGCGGCCGTCATGAACTGCTCGGTGACCTTCGCCGCGTCGGCGGCGTCGGCGGGCCCGAACCGCGTGCGCCGCGCGTGCACGTGTTCGCGGGCGCGGTACGCCATCTGGCGCACCGCACCCACGGACTTGCCGACGGCTTCGGCGATCTCGGCGTGGTCGAACCCGAACACCTCGCGCAGGACGAACACCGCCCGCTCGTCGGGGGTGAGCGTCTCCAGCACCACCAGCATCGCCATCGACACCGACTCGGCGAGCACCACGTCCGACGCGGCGTCACCGTCGTCGACCAGCAGGGGCTCGGGCAGCCAGGGTCCGACGTAGTCCTCGCGGCGGCGGGCGTTCGTGCGCACCGCGTTGAGGGCCTGCCGTGTCACCAACTGCGCCAGGTAGGACCGGGTGTCGTGGACCGTCGCGAGGTCCACGTCGGCCCAGCGCAGGAAGCTGTCCTGCAGTACGTCGTCGGATTCGGTTGCGCTGCCGAGGATTTCGTAGGCGATCGTGAACAGCAGCGGTCGCAGTGACGTGAATCGCTCGGCATGCTCGGTGGTCACGGTTCTGCGACCAACTCGGCCACCCGGGGCCGCGGCCCACCCTTGAGCCAGAACGCCGAACCGGGTTTGCGGGCCTCGCGGCGCAGACTCCAGACCGTCCCCCTGCAGATGAGCTCCTTGAGCGGCGCGGCGAGTCGGCCGGCCAGGTAGGCGTCGAGCGGGGTGTCGTCCCTGCGGCCGAACTGCACGATGGCCGCGCGGCGGCCCAGGCTCGTGCAGGTGCCCGCGAAGCCGTACTCGAACACGGCGGGCTGTTCGTCGGCGATGCGGCTCAGCACGGTGTTGGCGGCCTGAGGGCCGAGCTGGGATGCGGACGCGCAGCACATCCGCAGCGGCTCACCCGACGGCGCCGCGCAGTCACCGGCGGCGATGATGCGGGGGTCGTCCACGCTGGTCAGTGTCTCGTCGGTGAGCAACCGGCCCATCCCGTCGGTGCTGAGCCCGCTCTGCGCCGCCAGGCCGGGCACCCCGAACCCACCGGTCCAGATGGTCAGGGCGCTCGGGCGTACGGCGCCGTCGGCGAAGACCACCGCGCCGGGGCGCACCTCGGTCACCACATCTGTTTCCAGCACGGCGATGTGCAGTTTCGCCAGCGTCTTGGCGATCGACCGCCGGCCCGGATCCGACAGCGACGGGCCGAGCCGGCCGCCGCATACGAGCGTCACCCTGCGGTTCTGCTCGGCGAGTTCGGTGGCCACCTCGATCCCGGTCAGCCCGCCGCCGACCACCGTCACCGGCGCGTCCGGGTGCAGTTCGTCGAGGATCGCGCGCAGGCGCTGGGCCTGCTCGAGTTCGGCGACGGGATGAGCGAATTCGGCCGCGCCGGGAACCGACTCCGGCACCGCGCCGGTGCTGCCGACGGCGTAGATCACGTAGTCGTAGCCGAGCGCGCCGCCCGATGCCAGTTCGATCGATCGGGCGCCGGTGTCGATGCGGGTCGCGGTGTCGACGACGAGCCGGATGCCCTCACCGAGCAGATCGCCGTAGTCGACGGTGGCTTCGCCGGTGCCCGCCACCAGCTGGTGCAGCCGGATCCGTTCGACGAATCTCGGCCGCGGATTGACCAGCGTGACGTCGACGTCGGCGCGCATCCGCAGATGGTTGGCCGCCAGTGTCCCGCTGTATCCGCCGCCGATGACGACGACGTGCGGACGGTGGATGCTCATGGTGCCTCCTTGTGTCTCGGGGATGTGATGCCCCTCAAGACACCGCCCGCGACGGAAACGTCACGCCGCAGGCCGCGAATGTGAGCTAGGTCACTCAGATGATTCCGAGGGCCAGCATCGCGTCGGCCACCCGGGTGAAGCCGGCGATGTTGGCACCGGCCACGTAGTTGCCCGGCTGACCGTATTCCTCGGCGGTCTGCAGGCAGCGGTCGTGGATGCGGCCCATGATCTCGGCGAGCTTGTCCTCGGTCTCGTCGAAGGTCCACGAATCGCGGGACGCGTTCTGCTGCATCTCCAGCGCGCTGGTCGCCACCCCGCCTGCGTTCACGGCCTTACCGGGGGCGAAGACGGTGCCGGCTTCGGCGAAGAGTTTCACCGCCTCGGGCGTGCACGGCATGTTCGCGCCTTCGGCGACGATGCGGCAGCCACCCTTGACCAGTGCCGCGGCGTCGGCGCCGTTGATCTCGTTCTGCGTGGCGCTGGGCACCGCGATGTCGCATTCCACGTCCCACACGTTGCCGTGTACGAAACGTGCTCGGCCGCCGCGCATCTCGGCGTAGTCCGCCACCCGGCCGCGCTGGACCTCCTTGACCTCCTTGAGCAGCGCGAGGTCGATGCCGTCGGGGTCGACCACGTAGCCGTCGGAGTCCGAACACGCGATGACCGTGCCGCCGAGGTGCTGGATCTTCTCGATCGCGTAGATGGCGACGTTGCCGGAACCGGACACCACGGCACGTGTGCCCTCGAATGACTCCCCACGCGACTTGAGGATGTCGGCGATGAAGTAGACGGTGCCGTAGCCGGTGGCCTCGGTGCGTACCAGCGACCCGCCCCACGTGATGCCCTTACCGGTGAGCACGCCGGATTCGTAGCGGTTGGTGATGCGCTTGTACTGGCCGAACAGGTAACCGATCTCGCGCATGCCGACGCCGATGTCACCGGCGGGCACGTCGGTGTACTCACCGATGTGGCGGTACAGCTCGGTCATGAACGACTGGCAGAACCGCATGATCTCGCCGTTCGAGCGGCCCTTCGGGTCGAAGTCCGAACCGCCCTTGGCGCCGCCGATCGGCATCCCGGTCAGCGAGTTCTTGAAGATCTGCTCGAAGCCGAGGAATTTGATGATGCCGAGGTACACCGACGGGTGGAACCGCAGGCCGCCCTTGAACGGGCCCAGCGCCGAGTTGAACTCGACGCGGAACCCACGGTTCATCTGGACCGCGCCGCTGTCGTCGACCCACGGCACGCGGAACAGGATCTGGCGCTCCGGTTCGCACAGCCGGCGGATGATCGCGCTGTCGGCGTACTCGGGGTGTTTGGCCACCACCGGTCCGAGGCTCTGGAGCACCTCGTAGACGGCCTGGTGGAACTCCGTCTCGCCGGGGTTGCGCCGCGCCACCTCTTCGAAGATGCCCTGCAGGTTCTCGTGCAGTCCGTTCATGCTCAGGCCACCTGTATCTCTAATCCACCTGGTATCTGGGAAACACCCCGACGGGCTTCGGCAGTGCGGTGCCCGGGGTGAGGCGGGTCGAAACGGCGGCGAAGGTGCGCTGGTCGGCGGGTTGGCCGACCAGGTCGAGCAGTGTCGCGGTCGAATCCGGCATGACGGGCTGGCTCAGCAACGCCGCGATCCGCACGGTCTCGAGTGTCGTGTAGAGCACGGTGCGGAACCGCACCTGATCGTGGACGGCCTCCGATTTGCGCAGCACCCACGGCTCCTGCGCGGAGAAGTACCGGTTGGCCGCGCCGAGCACCGACCAGATCGCCTCCAGCGCCAGATGCATCGCCTGCTCGTCGAAATGGCGGCGGACCCGGTCCATCAGCGCGTCGGCGGCGTCGAGCAGCGCGAGGTCCTCGGCGGTGAACTCGCCGGGTTCGGGGACCGCACTGCCGAGGTTCTTGGCCACCATCGACAGCGAGCGCTGCGCCAGGTTGCCCAGCTCGTTGGCCAGGTCGGCGTTGATTCGGCCGATGATGGCGTCCTCGCTGTAGCTGCCGTCCTGGCCGAACGGCACCTCGCGCAGGAAGAAGTAGCGCACCTGGTCGAGGCCGAAGGTGTCGACGAGGTTCACCGGGTCGACGACGTTGCCGATCGACTTGCTCATCTTCTCGCCGCGGTTGAGCAGCCAGCCGTGCGCGAAGACCTTGCGCGGCAACTCGAGTCCCGCCGACATCAGGAATGCGGGCCAGTAGACGGTGTGGAACCGGATGATGTCCTTGCCGATCATGTGCAGATCGGCGGGCCAGTACCGCTGGAACTCCTCCGACGAGGTGTCCGGATAGCCCACCCCGGTGAGGTAGTTGGTCAGCGCGTCCACCCAGACGTACATGACGTGGTCGGGGTGGTCGGGGACCGGCACCCCCCAGTCGAACGTGGTGCGGGAGATCGACAGATCGCGCAGCCCCCCGGAGACGAAGCTGACGATCTCGTTGCGCCGGGCGTCGGGCTGGATGAACTCGGGATGGGCCTCGTAGTGGGCGAGCAGCCGGTCGGTGTAGGCCGACAGCTTGAAGAAGTAGGTCTGCTCCTCGGTCCACGTCAGCGGGGCGCCGGTTTCGGTGGCGATACGAACCCCGTCTTCGCGCAGCGTCGTCTCACCCTCGGTGAAGAACCGTTCGTCGCGCACCGAGTACCAGCCGGAGTAGGCGTCGAGATAGATGTCGCCGGCGGCGTTCATCCGCTGCCAGATGTCCTCGGACGCCCGGTAGTGGTCGGTGTCCGAGGTCCGGATGAACCGGTCGAAGGATATGTTGAGCTTCTCCTGCAGCCGCTGGAACACATCGGAGTTGCGCCGTGCGAGGTCGGCCACCGGCACACCGAGCGCCGTCGCCGTCTCGGCCATCTTCTGCCCGTGCACGTCGGTGCCGGTCAGGTAGCGCACGTCATATCCGTCGAGCCGCTTGAACCGGGCGATCGCATCGGTGGCGATGTACTCGTAGGCGTGGCCGACGTGCGGATCGCCGTTGGGGTAGGCGATCGCGGTGGTGATGTAGAACGGCTGACTCATTTGGGTTCACCTTATGGTGTGGGACGTGAGTCGATCGAACCGTCCGGCACCGCCGGCTCCCGAGCCGTTGACGCCGCTGATCGATGCGCACACCCACCTCGACGCCTGCGGTGCGCGCGACGGTGACGACGTGCGGGCGGTGCTGGACCGGGCGGGCGCGGTCGGCGTGGGCGCGGTCGTGACGATCGCCGACGATCTGGCCTCGGCGCACTGGGCCACCCGGGCCGCCGACTGGGATGACCGGGTCTACGCGGCCGTGGCCCTGCACCCCACCCGCGCCGATGCGCTGACCGACGAGGCGAAGGTCGAGATCGAACGGCTCGTCGCCCACCCGCGGGTGGTGGCGGTCGGGGAGACCGGGCTGGATCTGTACTGGCCCGGCAAGCTCGACGGCTGCGCCGAGCCGGAGGTGCAGCGGGAGGCGTTCGCCTGGCACATCGACCTCGCCAAGCGCACCGGCAAGCCGCTGATGATCCACAACCGCGATGCCGACGCGGCCGTCCTCGACGTACTCGCCGCCGAGGGCGCGCCGGAGACGGTGATCTTCCACTGCTTCTCCTCGGATGCGCAGATGGCCCGCACCTGTGTGGACGCCGGCTGGCTGCTGAGCCTTTCGGGCACGGTGAGCTTCCGGAACGCGCATGCCCTGCGGGAGGCGGCGCAGCTGATCCCCGGCGAGCAGCTCCTCGTCGAAACGGATGCACCATTTCTCACCCCGCACCCGTACCGCGGCGCCCCCAACGAGCCGTACTGCCTGCCGTACACCGTCCGCGCCCTGGCCGAGGTCCGCGGCGAGCCGGCCGAGGAGCTGGCTCAGCAAACCGCCGACAACGCGATCCGCGCGTACGCACTCCGTACGGGTTGATCTCAGTAAAGGAGTTCGTTACCGTCTTGTGATCGTAAGCGGACTTAGCTCCGCTTTTTTTGAAACGTTTGTACCAATAACAGGGATTCGACCACTTGACTGCTCTGAACAGGCTGCACGAGGCGCGTTCGCCCATGCTGCGCATCGTCGTGGGCGCACTGCTGGTGGCGTTGACCTTCGCCGGCGGTTACGCCGTCGCCGCCCACAAGACCGTGACCCTCTCCGTGGACGGCACCGAGACCACGGTGTCCACCATGAAGTCGCGCGTGATCGACGTCGTCGAAGAGAACGGCTTCGACGTCGGTGACCGCGACGACCTCTTCCCGGCCGCTGACGCCGAGGTGAGCCAGTCGCAGACCATCGTGCTGCGGCGCAGCAGGCCGCTGGACATCTCCCTCGACGGTCAGCACACCCAGCAGGTGTGGACCACGGCGTCGACCGTCGACGAGGCGCTGGCGCAGCTGCAGATGACCGACAGCGCCCCCGCCGCCGCATCGCGCGCCAGCCGGGTGCCGCTCGGCGGGATGTCGCTTCCGGTGGTCACCCCCAAGACCGTCCAGATCGACGACGGCGGGGCGATCCGCACCGTCCGGCTGGCCGCGCCGAACGTGGGCGGTCTGCTCGAGGCCGCGGGCGCACCGCTGCAGCAGCGCGACAAGGTCGTGCCGGCCGCCTCGGCCCCAGTTGTCGACGGGATGCAGATCCAGATAACTCGGATCCGGGTCGAGAAGGTCACCGAGCGGCTGCCGCTGGACCCGGCGAACACCCGCATCGAGGACGTCAACCTCAACATGAGCCGCCAGATCGTCGAGAATCCGGGGAGTCCCGGTGTTCAGGACGTGACTTTTGCTATCTCGAAGGTCAACGGTGTGGAAACGGGCAGGCTGCCAGTAGCCAATGTCGTTGTTTCACCTGCAAAGAACGCCGTTTTGCGGGTGGGTGCCAAACCCGGCACCGAGGTGCCCCCGGTGCGCGCCGGAGGGACGTGGGATGCCCTCGCTCAGTGCGAAGCCGGAGGTAATTGGTCCATCAATACCGGTAACGGTTATTTCGGTGGGGTCCAATTTGATCAAAACACCTGGGAGCGCAATGGGGGTCTGAGGTATGCTCCGAGGGCAGATCTGGCAACAAGAGAAGAACAGATCGCGATTGCTGAGGTCACGCGGGCGAGGCAAGGCTGGGGAGCCTGGCCCACGTGTAGTGGAAGGTTGGGGGCGTCGTGACAATCCGACTACTCGGGCGCACCGAGATCCGGCGCCTTGCGAAGGACATCGATTTTCGCCCGCGCAAGTCGTTCGGGCAAAATTTCGTCCATGACGCCAACACCGTGCGCCGGATCGTCTCGGCCTCCGGTGTGCACCGCCATGACCACGTCCTCGAGGTGGGTCCCGGCCTCGGTTCGCTGACGCTGGCGCTGCTCGATCGCGGGGCGCATGTGACGGCGGTGGAGATCGATCCGCTGCTCGCGCAACAGCTTCCCACGACGATCGCCGATCATTCGCACAGCGAGATCAACCGTCTGACGGTCCTCAACCAGGACATCCTGACGCTGATGCCGTCGGATCTGGAGAACCAGCCGACAGCGCTGGTCGCCAACCTGCCGTACAACGTCGCGGTGCCGGCCCTGCTCCATCTGCTCGCCGAGTTCCCGACGATCCGCTCGGTGATGGTCATGGTTCAGGCCGAGGTGGCCGAGCGCCTAGCCGCCGATCCGGGCGGTAAGGATTACGGCGTGCCGAGCGCGAAGGTGCGGTTCTACGGCAACGTCCGCCGCTACGGGATGGTCTCGCCGACGGTGTTCTGGCCCATCCCGCGGGTGTATTCGGGACTGGTCCGCATCGACCGCTACGAGACCTCGCCGTGGCCGACCGACGCCGATTTCCGCGCCCAGGTCTTCGATCTGATCGACATCGCGTTCGCGCAGCGCCGCAAGACCTCGCGCAACGCGTTCGCCGAGTGGGCCGGGTCCGGTAACGAATCCGCCCGCCGCCTCCTGGCCGCCAGCATCGACCCGTCGCGACGGGGTGAGACCCTTGCGATCGCGGACTTCGTCCGGTTGCTGCAGCGTTCCGGCGAAGCCGAGGAACAGGTCCGCGTCCAGTAGTGCCGGTCTGGCCTGCCGCTGGAGTTTGCACCGTCCACATGCGGCGATAGTGTCGAGCGGTGCGCAACGGCAACACCGCCTCCGAGTGGGTTCCCACCGGGTCGGTCACCGTGCGGGTGCCCGGCAAGGTCAACCTGTTCCTGGGCGTCGGTGATCTGCGCGACGACGGCTACCACGATCTGACGACGGTCTTCCACGCCGTATCCCTGCTCGACGAGGTCACCGTCTCGACCGCCGACACGCTGTCGCTGGATCTGGCCGGCGAGGGCGCCGAGTCGCTGCCCGCCGATCGTCGCAACCTCGCCTGGAAAGCGGCCGAACTGATGGCCGAGCACGTCGGGAGATCACCCGATGTGGCGATCTCGATCGAGAAGTCGATTCCGGTGGCCGGCGGCATGGCCGGGGGCAGCGCCGACGCCGCGGGGGTGCTGGTCGCGATGAATCACCTCTGGGAGATCGGCGTACCGCGACGCGATCTGCACGCGATGGCCGCCGAACTGGGCAGTGACGTCCCGTTCGCGCTGCACGGCGGTACCGCATTGGGCACCGGTCGCGGCGAGGAGCTCGCGACCGTACTGGCCCGCAGCACGTTCCACTGGGTGCTCGCCTTCGCGTACAAGGGCCTCTCGACGCCGAAGGTGTTTCGTGAGCTCGACCGGTTGCGTGCCACGGCTGGTGGCGCCAGGGCCGAACCCGCCCGGCTGGGCGATCCGGAGCCGATGCTGGCCGCGCTGGCGTCCGGGGATGCCCGGCAACTGGCGCCGCTGCTCGGCAACGACCTGCAGGCGGCCGCGCTGAGCCTGAGCCCGGACCTGCGGCGGACGCTGCGGGCCGGACTGGACGCGGGTGCGCTGGCCGCGATCGTGTCCGGGTCGGGGCCGACGTGCGCGTTCCTGTGCGCCTCGTCGCCGCAGGCGATCGATGTCGGCGCCCGCCTGGCCGGTGCCGGGGTGTGCCGGACCGTGCGGGTGGCCAGTGGACCCGTGCAGGGTGCGCGGGTGGTCCCCGCACCCTCGCCGTCGGTGTGAGGATGAGGTCATTGCGTCCGGAAAGTGTGACGCACGCCTCAATCGGCCCGAGAGTTTGGCAGTTACTTAAGGGTCTCTTAAGATGGTCGGCGGTGAAAGCTAGCGGTCGAGAAGTTGACGCGTGTCCTTTCCCGCCGGCGCCGTCGGCGGGCGCCGATGTAAACCCGCAGGACCCGGTCCGACCGCAGCGGAGCGCAGGGCCGGCCGCCTCATCACCGTTTCGATACCCAACTGCTCCTGAATCGTGTGCGCGTGCCTACTCGGCAACGCTCGTGGACAGGCGGAGCATAAAAAGCCGGGCAGTGGCGCCGGTCCACAGGAGGATGTCGTGAGCAGGTTCACCGAGAAGATGTACCGCAACGCGCGAACCGTGAGCACCGGCATGGTGACCGGCGAGCCGCACGAACCCATCCGCCACACCTGGGGTGAGGTGCACGAGCGGGCCCGCCGCATCGCCGGCGGACTCGCGGCAGCCGGTGTCGGCCACGGCGACGCCGTGGGTGTGCTGGCCGGCTTCCCGGTCGAGATCGCCCCGACCGCGCAGGGCCTGTGGATGCGCGGCGCGAGCCTGACCATGCTGCACCAGCCGACGCCGCGCACCGACCTCGCGATGTGGGCCGAAGACACGATGAACGTCATCGGCATGATCGAGGCGAAGGCCGTCATCGTCTCCGAGCCGTTCGTGGTCGCCATCCCGGTGCTCGAGGAGAAGGGGATCAAGGTCCTCACCGTCAGTGACCTACTGGCGGCCGAGCCGATCGACCCCATCGAGGTGGGCGAGGACGATCTCGCGCTGATGCAGCTGACGTCGGGATCGACCGGATCCCCGAAGGCCGTGCAGGTTACGCACCGCAACATCCACTCCAACGCCGAGGCGATGTTCATCGGCGCGGAGTACGACGTCGAGAACGACGTCATGGTCAGCTGGCTGCCCTGTTTCCACGACATGGGCATGGTCGGCTTCCTCACCATCCCGATGTACTTCGGCGCCGAGCTCGTCAAGGTCACGCCGATGGACTTCCTGCGCGACACCCTGCTCTGGGCCAAGCTCATCGACAAGTACAAGGGCACGATGACGGCGGCGCCGAACTTCGCCTACGCGCTGCTGGCCAAGCGGCTGCGCCGCCAGGCCAAACCGGGCGACTTCGACCTGTCCACGCTGCGATTCGCGCTCTCGGGGGCCGAGCCGGTCGAACCCGCCGACGTCGAGGACCTGATCGACGCCGGAAAGCCGTTCGGCCTCAAGCCGGAGGCCATCCTGCCCGCCTACGGCATGGCCGAGACCACGCTCGCCGTGTCGTTCTCGCCGTGCGGCGCCGGTCTCGTCGTCGACGAGGTCGACGCCGACCTACTGGCTGCGCTGCGCCGCGCCGTGCCCGCCACCAAGGGCAACACCAAGCGGCTGGCCGATCTGGGCCCGCTGCTCACCGATCTCGAAGCCCGCGTCATCGACGAGAACGGCAATGTCATGCCGCCTCGCGGAGTGGGCGTCATCGAACTGCGCGGCGAATGCGTCACGCCCGGGTACATGACCATGGGTGGATTCATCCCGGCCCAGGACGACCACGGCTGGTACGACACCGGCGACCTCGGCTACATCACCGAGGAGGGTCACGTCGTGGTCTGCGGCCGCGTCAAGGACGTGATCATCATGGCCGGGCGCAACATCTACCCCACCGACATCGAACGCGCGGCGGGCCGCGTCGAGGGTGTCCGGCCGGGTTGTGCCGTCGCGGTGCGACTCGATGCCGGACACTCGCGTGAGACGTTCGCCGTGGCGGTGGAGTCCAACAACTGGCAGGATCCCGCCGAGGTGCGCCGAATCGAGCATCAGGTCGCCCACGAGGTCGTCGCGGAGGTCGAGATGCGTCCGCGCAATGTCGTGGTTCTCGGACCGGGCAGCATCCCGAAGACCTCGTCGGGCAAGCTGCGCCGCGCCAACTCGGTCTCGCTGGTCACCTAATCCTGCCGAGCAGACGCAAAAGTCCCCGAAACGTCGGCGTGTTGCGGACATTTGTGTCTGCTCGCGCACCGAAACTCGTTCGCCCGCTGTCGGTCGGCGCGGTTACCGTCGTGGCATGACACCGGCCATCGAAGCGATCGACCTGGTGAAGCGGTTCGGCGAACAGACCGCCGTCGACGGCGTGAGTTTCGCCGTGCCCGCGGGTACGGTCCTCGGGCTGCTCGGCCCCAACGGCGCGGGTAAGACCACCACGGTGCGGATGATGACGACGCTGACCGAACCCACCAGCGGTACGGCCCGGGTGGCCGGGTTCGATGTCGTCCGCCAGCCCGACGAGGTGCGCCGCAACATGGGCCTGACCGGTCAGGTCGCCACGGTCGACGAACTGCTCACCGGCCGGGAGAACATCCGGATGATCGGCGGGCTCTACGGCATCCGGCGCAGGGAACTGGCCCGGGTGGGTGACGAACTGCTCGAACGGTTCTCGATCGGCCACGCCGCCGACCGGGTGGTGAAGTCCTACTCCGGTGGCATGCGCCGCCGGCTCGACCTCGCGGTCAGCCTGCTCGCCGCGCCGCCGGTGCTGTTCCTCGACGAACCGACCACCGGCCTCGACCCGCGCAGCCGCAGCGAGCTGTGGGACGTGCTGCGCGGCCTCGTCGAGGGCGGCACCACGCTGCTGCTGACCACCCAGTACCTCGAGGAGGCCGACCAGCTGGCCGACGACATCGTGGTGATCGACAAGGGCCGCATCATCGCCGAGGGTTCGCCGCTGGAGCTGAAACGGCAGGCCGGTAACGCCAGCCTGGTGGTGACGGTGGCCGACGGCGACGATCTCCCGGCGGCCCAGGCGCTGCTGGCGAAGACGGGCGCGGAGGTGTTCGTCGACCGCGGCGCCCGCCGGCTGACCGCGGCCGCCGACGGGCTGGCCGACATGGTCCGCGTCGCAGGCTGGCTGCGGGACAGTGACATCGAGGTCGACGACATCGGACTGTCGCGGCCCAGCCTCGATGACGTGTTCCTGTCGCTGACCGGCCATCGCACCGAGGACGAGGAGGCCACCGCATGACCGCCGTCGAATCACGGCAGTCCGACCAGGCCCGCCGGCCGCTCACACACCGCACCAACCTGGTGCAGCAGTCATGGATCATGGTCAAGCGCAACATGATCCACACCAAGCGGATGCCGGAGATGCTCAGCGACGTGACCGCGCAGCCGATCATGTTCGTGCTGCTGTTCGCGTTCGTGTTCGGGGCGTCGATCACCAATACCGGCGGCGCGTCCTACCGGGAGTTCCTGCTGCCCGGCATCCAGGCGCAGACCATCGTGTTCTCGGCGTTCGTGGTGGCCTCCGGCATCACCGCCGACGTCGAGAAGGGCATCATCGACCGGTTCCGGTCGCTGCCGATCTCGCGGTCCTCGGTGCTCATCGGACGCAGCATCGCCAGCGTGATCCACTCGTCGCTCGGGGTGTTCGTGATGGCGCTGACCGGTCTGGCGATCGGGTGGCGGATCCGGGGCAGCGTGGGCGAGGCGGTGCTGGCGTTCGCGCTGCTGCTGCTGTTCGGGTTCGGGATGATCTGGTTCGGCATCCTCATCGGCTCGCTGATGCGCACCGTCGAGGCGGTCAACGGCGTCATGTTCACCGCACTGTTCCCGATGACGTTCCTGGCCAACACCTTCGTGCCGACCGAGCCGATGCCGCACTGGCTCCGGGTGATCGCCGAGTGGAATCCGGTCTCCTCGCTGGCGCAGGCGATGCGGGAACTGTGGGGCAACGGCAGCCCGGCGGCACCGGATGCGCAGTTGCCGCTGCACCATCCGGTGCTGGCGACGGTGCTGTGGTCCCTGGTGCTGACGGCGGTGTTCGCCCCGTTCGCCCTGCGCGCTTACGCGAGGCGCACGGGGGGTTAGCCGCGCGCGCCAACCGCTGCTTCCAGTTCGGCCAGTGACCGCTCGGTACGTTCTGTCACCGTGGCGATGTCGGGCATCACCTCGGCCCCGGCCACCCAGCCGAAGCAGACCCGGTCCGCGTAGGAGCACACCGTGACGTTGAGCGCCTGCCCGCCGTACACCGCCGACACCGGGTAGATCTCTTCGACATGGGCTCCGTTCCAATACATTTCGGTGCGCGGCCCCGGGACGTTGGAGATCGGCAGGTTGTACCCGGTACGCAGCCGCGGCACGAGCGGCAGCAGCGGCGTCAGCAGGGTCGGTGCGATGCTCAGCGCCAGCAGGAGCATGGAGGTGCCGGCGCCCCGCTTCCCGACCTGACGTTTACCCTCGGCCATCGACCGGTGGATCAGATCCAGTCGGGCGGCGGGATCGTCCATGTCGGTGCCCAGCGGACACAGCCATCCGCCGAACGCGTTGCCGCTCTCGGGGGTTCCGTGTTCGCGGCCCCGCACGGTGATCGGGCAGAGCGCCACGAGTGAGCGGCCTGGCAGCTCATCGTGATCCATCAGCCAGCCTCTCAAGACCCCGGCTACAACGGCGGTGACGACGTCATTGCCGGTCGCTCCCGCCCGGGACTGGACGGCCTTGATGCGGGTCTTGGCTACGGTGGCCGCCGCGACGGCGCGTTCGTCACCGAGCCGGTGGTTGAGCCGCGTGTAGGGAGCAGTCAACGGCGCCACGGTGGTGTCGCCGGTGACGTAGTGCATCAGATCGGAGAGCTCGCCACCGACGAGACGTCCCGTCAGTTCGACGCTTGACGCGCTGGCGCCGACGATCGACCGCAGCTGCCCCAAGGGGCCGGGGGAACGAACAGGGTTCGACCGGCCGGCCGCCGCGCCGGAGGCGGCGTAGAACGGCGGCATGTCGCGGCGCTCCGGGTCAGCGCTCAAACCGTCGATGATCAGCTGAAGGCCCGCGACCCCGTCCATGACGGTGTGGTGCACCTTCACGAACCAGGCGAAGCGCCCGTCGTCGAGGCCGTCGATCAGACACCCGGACCACATCGGGCCGGATCGGTCGAGGCGTTCGGCGTGCAGCCGGCCCACCAGGTGCCACAGTGCGCTTCGGCCTGAACCGGCGGGCAGTGTCCGGCGCGTGACATGCCGGCCCAGGTCAACGGTGTCGGTCTCGCGCCAGGTCCACAATCCACCGGTGTCGGTGCCGACGTGGGGATAGCGACGAAGCCGCCGGTCCACGGCGACCGAGGGAGTGCGCGCCCGCTGGTAGATGTCGTCGAGGTATCCCGGCCCGGCATCGGCGGGCGGTTCCAGGATCAGCACCGCGGAGACGTGCAGGGGGCTGGCGATCACCTCTCCGGTCATCATCGCCGCGTCGAGCGGATCCAGAAGGTCCATGTCACCTCTCCCGAGACCGTGCAGCTCCGTCCACGAGGCCCGACTGGACGAGGGCGGCCTCGACGAACCGCTGCACGGGCCGCGCCTGGAAGAACCCGGTGTGGCCGCCGCGGTACCAGACGATCTCGGGCCGACCCCAGTGCTCCCATAGGCGCACCACCTGTTCCCTTGGATGGACCAGCTGGTCGGCCAGCCCGGCGTAGATGAACCGCCCTTGCATCGGCACGCGGGGGTTCAGGCTGAGTGGCGAGGTCATCCGGCCGAGCGGTTCGGCCAGTTTGATGGTGGCCCGGCGCGGGTCATCGCGTCCGAATCCGGCGTGACGGCCCAGAAGCTCGACGAGGTCGGCGACGGGGACACCGAGCACGGCGCAGGTCAGGCCGTCCTCCAGGCTTGCGACCAGCGATGCGACGTAGCCGCCGAGCGAGATGCTGTTGAGGCCGATCGGCGCGTCGGGGTCCTGGCTACGGATCCACGACAACAGCCGTCGGACATCCCAGACCGCCTGGGCCGCGGCGTGCACGTCGTCGAGGACGTCCTCGCCGGGGAACACGGCCCCCTTCGGCAGGCCGCGCGCACGAGGACCGTGCATCGGCAGTACCGGCAGAACGACGTTCAAGCCGAGGTCGTGGTGAAGCCAGCGCGTCCGGAAAAGGGTGAGGTCGAGCGCGGCGCGGCCCATCTCCGCGCCGTGAATGCACACCAGCCAGGGCCGGGGCTCCCGGTGGCGCAGCATCAACCCGTAGCAGCGCCGGTTGGCGGTATAGGTCTGCCAGCGTTCGGCGCCCGGCTCCCCGGGATGCGGTGCGTATCCGCTGTCGAACACCAGGCGCTGGTGAGTGTGTCTGGCGGATTTCACCCGCTGAATCGAGATGTCGGTCAACGGAGGCGGCGGTGCGAAGAACCGCGTCGGATCGTCGAGCCAGCCCCTCTCCCCGTAGAAGTCGACCGCCGCCTCCACTTCACGGGTGATGCGCGAGAACGTGCCCGGGTCGCTGAGCGGGCGGCGCGCCCGCAATCCGAGGAGCACGATCTCATCCCGCAGCGCGTGGCTGGCCAGCGAGAGCGTCGGCCGCGCGACCGGAACCGTCCGGTCGGACCGATCGAGGTAGTCGCGCCACGATTCCGCGTAGAACCGGCCGGTGCGCTCGAGTGGGCCGAACACAGTGCCCAGTGCGCCACCGGACGGGATGGACCGCACGGGAGGTGGTGGCTGGGTGTTGTCGGTGTCGTGGTGTTCGGGTGCCGCCATGCTTTCACGCTAGGGCTGTGCCCACCTGGCTGATAGGGCCGTTGGTCTGGTCCGGCGGGTTTCGAACGTCCCGTGCCATCGACTCTGGGTATTGTGTACTATACCTAGCATGCAGCAGCTCCCCGCACGCCTCGCCGAGCACCCCACTGTGCGGGCGGTGGCCGGGCGACCGAAGGTGACGCCCGGGATCGTCGACGCCGCCTGGCTACGCACACTGTGCCTCGACTCCGGCGCCGACGACGTGGCGTTCGCGTCGGTCGACAACCCGGACCTCGCCTCCGAACGCGAGCACGTCGAGGCGGCGCTTCCCGGCGCGCGGAGTTACATCTCGCTCGTGGTGCGGATGAACCGCGACAACGTGCGCTCCACCGCGCGCAGTGTCGCCAACCAGGAGTTCCACCGCAGCGGCGAGATCATCAACGAGGCCGCCCACCGCATCACCCGCGCGTTGCAGGACGCCGGTCACCGCGCGCTCAACCCGTCGGCGACGTTCCCGATGGAGATGGACCGCTATCCCGGGCGCATCTGGGTGGTGGCCCACAAACCCGTCGCGGTGGCCGCCGGCCTGGGCGTGATGGGTATCCACCGCAACGTCATCCACCCGAGGTTCGGCAACTTCATCCTGCTGGCCACCGTGCTCGTCGACGCCGAGATCAGCGAATACGGTGCACCGCTGGACTATTCACCGTGTCTGGAGTGCAAGCTGTGCGTCGCGGCGTGTCCGGTGGGGGCGATCGGCAAGAACGGCGACTTCGACTTCGTCGCGTGTTCGGTGCACAACTACCGCGAGTTCATGGGCGGCTTCACCGACTGGGCGCAGACCGTCGCCGACAGTGCCGACGCCGACGACTTCCGCTCACGTGTCAGCGATTCGGAGAACGCCTCGATGTGGCAGAGCCTGTCGTTCAAGGCGAACTACAAGGCGGCGTACTGCCTGGCGGTGTGCCCGGCCGGTGAGGACGTGATCGAGCCCTACCTCGAAGACCGCAGGGGCTTCATGGATCTGGTGCTCAAACCGTTGCAGGACAAGAAGGAGACGCTCTACGTGCTGCCGAACTCCGCGGCGAAGGCACACGCCGAACGGCGGTATCCGCACAAGCCGGTCAAGGTCGTCGACAGCGGCATCCGCGGGCTCACTTAACCGTCTTGGACCGCGCCGTCCCAGACCACGAAGCCGTCGTCGCGCAGGCGCGCGCCGGCCGCGACCGGATGGGGTGTCAACCTGCCGTCGTGCATGAGATGGCTGACCGCCGCGCTGAAGCGCAGCACCGCGACATCGGCCACCAGCCGCCGGTGGCACCGCCACCAGACACTCTCACTGCACATGACGAGCACTGTGCGGCAGCCGCTTTCGTCGAGCACCTCGGTGAGTGCGGCATCGAACTCGGCGGTCCTGGTGTGCGCGGCATAGGCGGCGAACTGTTCGACCTGCCACCACGGGTCATCGCGGGGCTCGTCGGCGGTGAGCCTTCGCCGGCCGCCGAGGCGTGCCTCCCACCGGTAGCCGATCCCGGCCGCAGGCAGCCAGGACGCCATGGCATCGCGCGACATGTCGGGGTTGGTGCGACTGCCCGGGAAGCGCCGAATGTCGATCAGCGAGGTCACTCCGGCACCGCGCAGGAGGTCGGTCAGCTCGGCTCCCGAGAGCCGTCCGTGTCCGGCGGTCAACAGCATGCCCACCACCTTTCGCCACCAGACACAGAATCGCCCGAATCCACCAGGATTTGGGCGATTCTGTGTCTGCTCGCGCGGGGAAGCGGGGGAGTCACGCCCAGGCGTGAACGAGATTCTGAGCCGGCTCCAAACCCTGGGCGATCAGCAGTTCGGTGGCGTCGGCGGCCTGTTCACAGATGGTCGGCACCTCGGGGCGTTCAACGGACGTGAACGGTTCCAGCACGTACGTCGCCGCGTCCTTACGCCCGGGCGGGCGACCGACCCCGACCCGGACGCGCTGGAAATCCTTGGTGCCCAACGCCGCCGCCACCGACTTGAGGCCGTTGTGGCCCGCGACGCCGCCGCCGAACTTCAGACGGATGCGGCCGAAGTCGATGTCGAGTTCGTCGTGGATGACGATCACGTCGGCGGGCGCCACGGAGTAGAACTTCGCCAGCGGCCCGACGTTGCGGCCCGACTCGTTCATGTACGTGCGTGGCTTGGCCAGCACGACGGCTCTGCCCGCCAGGCGACCGGTCGCGATGTCGGCGCCGGACTTCCGGTGCGCCTTGAATCCCGAACCGATCCGCCCGGCCAGCAGATCCGCGACGACGAAGCCGACGTTGTGGCGGGTTTTGGCGTAGTTGGGCCCGGGGTTGCCCAGGCCCACCACCAGCAACGGCTCGGCCATGTCGACTTACTCGGCCGATTCCTCGCCGGCCTCGGCAGCCTCCTCCGAGGCCTCGGCTTCGGCGACCTCGGCGGCCTGCTCCTCGAGCGACGCGCCGCCGCCCTCGGATTCGAGTTCCTCGGCGCTCGGCGCGCTGACGATGTTGACGACCAGCGTCTCGGGATCGGAGATCAGCGTGACGCCCGAGGGCAGCTCGACCTGGGCGGCGGTGATCTGGGTGCCTTCCTCGGCGCCCTCGACCGACACGGTCAGCTGCTCGGGGATCGACTGCACGTCGGCCTCGATCTCGATGGCGTTTGCCTCCTGGGTGACCAGCGCACCGGGCGTGGCGTCACCCTCGACGACGACGTTGACCTCGACGGTGACCTTCTCGCCGCGGCGCACCACCAGCAGGTCGGCGTGCTGGATGTTGCGGCGGATCGGGTGGATCTCGAGCGACTTGGTCAGCGCGAGCTGCTCGGTGCCGTCGATGTCGAGGGTCAGCACGGCGTTGGTGCCGGCGTGGCGCAGCACCGCGGCGAAGTCGCGGGCGTTGACCTCGAGGTGCTGGGGATCGGTGCCGTGGCCGTAGAGGACCGCGGGCACCTTGCCCTCGCGGCGGGCGCGGCGGGAGGCGCCCTTACCGGTCTCGGTGCGGACCGCGGCGGTCAGCTTGTTCGGCGCATTCTTGGCCATGATGTGTTGCTCCTGTATGCCGGTGGTGGACACGGCAGGGGAGGACAACAGCGTGAACAGTGTGTTCCCGTCGATAACGGTGGCCTGGCCACCCTCGCCGTGATGCGGCGTCGAGGTTACCGCACCCGGACGGTCCGGCGGAAATCCTAGAGCGGGAACCGGGTGCCGGTGAGCTGCTCGGACAGCTCCCACAGCGCCGCGGCGGTCTTCATGTCGCGGGCCAGCGGCGTGCGCCACACCGGACCGGTCGGCCCGCGCATCGCGAACTTCGGGCCGACGAAGGTGTCCCCGGGCAGGTCCTGGGCCACCGCGTACAGCGTCTGGCGGGCGCCGAAGTCGGCGTCGGTCGCGAAGTACTCACCGCCGAAGGCCATCAACGCGTCGCCGAGCTTGCGGCCGGACTGACCCTGCAGGTTGGTGTGCGAATACCCGGGGTGGGCCGCCAGAGCACGCACCGGGGAACCGGCGCGACGCAACCGGTTCTGCAGTTCGCTGGTGAACAGGAGGTTGGCCAGTTTCGACTGGCCGTAGGCCAGCCACGCCGAGTACGGCCGCGCCTTCCAGTTGAGGTCGTCGAGGTTGATGCGCCCGAGGACGTGCATGAACGACGACACCGTGACCACGCGGTCGGTGATCTTGGGCAGCAGCAGATTGGTCAGCGCGAAGTGGCCGAGGTGGTTGGTGCCGATCTGGCTCTCGAACCCGTCGACGGTCCGTGCGTAGGGCACCGCCATGATCCCGGCGTTGTTGACCAGCACGTCCACCCTGTCGGTGCCCGCGGCGAACTCGCGCACCGACGCGAGGTCCTGCAGATCGAGTTTGCGGACGGTGACGTTGCCGGTCATGGTGGCCGCGGCCTCGTCGCCCTTGGCGGTGTTGCGCACCGCGAGGACGACGTCGGCGCCGACGCGGGCCAGTTCGCGGGCGGTGACGAGGCCGAGGCCGCTGTTGGCTCCGGTGACGATCACCGAGCGGCCGGCGAAGGAGGGGAGGTCGGCGGCGGTCCAGTCACTCATGGTTGCCACTGTATCGGCGGGTGCGGCTACTTCTTCGGGGCGACGGTGAAGCCGGTGAGGATCGCCTCGATGTCCTTGCCGTACTTCTCGGCCTCGTTGGCGAAGCTGGTGACGGTCAGCTGGACGAGGTAGCGCTGGTTGGCCGGCGGTGACCCGGTTGCGATGACGATCCGGTTGTAGGTCTGCATGCGCTGGCCGTTGAGGTCGTAGGTGCCCTCGACCATCGCCGACGGCAGCCCGCGCCAGTTCTCCTGCGAGGCGTTGAGTTCCTTGAAGTTCTCCGACAGCCGCGCGTCGTCGTCGCCGTGTTTGATCGCCTCGGCGGGGTCGAACTGACCGGTCAGCTCGAACACCAGGAGCATCGCGATCGGGTACGTGTCACCCTTGGCGATCACCCGGGTGCCCGGTTCGAACTGCGTGCCGGGATACGGCTGCCAGCCCGGCGGTGTCGGGATGCTGACGGTGAGGTCGGGCAGCTTCTCCGGCGCGACGGTCCGGCCGGTGACGCCGGCCTCCTCCAGGTACTGCGCGACGGGCACCGGCGTCTCGGTGGGTGTCTCCGGCGACGGCGCAGCGCTGCTCGACGTGCTCCAGACCGATTGGTAGTCAGGGGTTTCCGCGCCGCATCCGCCGATGGCGAGGACCAGCAGCGCGGCCGCGGCCGCGGTGACGCGGCGGGCTGTCACAGGATCTCGCGCACCGCGTCGATCGGCCGGGCCAGCCGGGTGCCCTTGTCGGTCACCACGAACGGCCGCTCGATGAGGATCGGGTGCTCGGCGAGCGCGTCGAGCAACTCGTCGTCGGTCGCGTCGGCCAGATTCAGTTCGTTGTACAGCGCTTCGCGTTTGCGGACCGCGGTGCGCACGTCGATCCCGGCGGCCTCGATCATCGCGGCGAGTTCGGCGCGTGACGGCGGTGTCTTGAGGTACTGCACCACGTCGGGCTCGATACCGTTCTCGCGCAACAGATCCAGGGTCTTACGCGACGTCGAGCACTTCGGGTTGTGGTAGATCACGGCGGCGGGCCGCCCGTCAGTCGATGCCACTTACGCCGACCCGTCGAAAAGGCTTGTCACCGAACCGTTGTCGAACACCGCGCGGATCGTGTTGGCCAGCAGCGGGGCGATGGACAGCACGGTCAGTTGCGGGAACTGCTTGTCCTCGCCGATGGGCAGGGTGTTGGTGACGATGACCTCGCGGGCGCCGCATTCGGCGAGGCGTTCGCGCGCCGGATGCGACAGCACCCCGTGGGTCGCGGCGATGATCACATCGCCCGCACCCTCCTGCTTGAGCAGCTTCACCGCTCCGGCGATGGTGCCGCCGGTGTCGATCATGTCGTCGGTCAGCACGCAGGTCTTACCGCGCACGTCGCCGACCACGCGGTTGGACACCACCTGGTTCGGCACCAGCGGATCGCGGGTCTTGTGGATGAAGGCCAGCGGCGTACCACCGAGCGAGTCGGCCCACTTCTCCGCCACGCGCACCCGGCCCGAGTCGGGGGAGACCACGACCATGTCCTCGGAGGGATAGTGCTCGGCGATGTAGCCGGTCAGCAGCTTCTGCGCCCGCATGTGGTCGACGGGTCCGTCGAAGAACCCCTGGATCTGGTCGGTGTGCAGGTCGACGGTGAGGATCCGGTTGGCGCCTGCGGTCTTGAGCAGGTCGGCGACCAAACGGGCCGAGATCGGCTCGCGGCCGCGGTGCTTCTTGTCCTGCCGCGCGTACGGGTAGAACGGCAGGATCGCGGTGATCCGCTTGGCGCTGCCGCGCTTGAGCGCGTCGATCATGATGAGCTGTTCCATCAGCCACTGGTTCAGCGGTGCCGGATGGGACTGCAGGACGAATGCGTCGCAGCCACGTACGGATTCGTCGAAGCGGACGAAGATCTCGCCGTTGGCGAAGTCGCGCGCGGTCTGCGCGGTCACCGGAGTGTCGAGCTCCTTGGCGACCTGTTCAGCCAGTTCCGGGTGCGCGCGGCCCGAGAAGAGCATCAGATTCTTGCGGTTGTCGGTCCACTCGGTGCCCACTGTGCGCCCTCGCCGGTCGGGGATCGTGTCGGCCCAATCGTACGTAGCGTTTCTGGTCGTTCGTGCCCGGGTTACCGGATCGAGAACAGAAGTGGTCGAGGTCACGACCCCTGGGAGTCGTCGTGGTGGCCGAGCGCCTGCTCCGCTGCTTCACCCGATGCGCGCTCCGCCGCGCGTGCCGCGGCCGAACCCGGGCGTTTGCGGACCACCCAGCCCTCGATGTTGCGCTGCGACCCGGCCGAGACCGCCAGCGCGCCCGGCGGCACGTTGCGCCGGATCACCGTGCCCGCACCGGTGTAGGCGCCGTCCCCGACGGTCACGGGCGCGACGAACATGGTGTCCGAGCCGGTCCGCACGTGCGACCCGATGGTCGTGCGGTTCTTGGTCTCGCCGTCGTAGTTGACGAAGACGCTCGACGCGCCGATGTTGCTGTGCTCGCCGATGTCGGCGTCGCCGACGTAGGTCAGGTGCGGCACCTTGGTGCCTGCACCGATCGTCGCGTTCTTCGTCTCCACGAATGCACCGAGTTTGCCCTCGGCGCCCAGCGCGGTGCCCGGCCGCAGATAGGTGAACGGGCCGACGGTGGCGCCGGCGCCGATGAGGGACTCCGAGCCGTGGGTGCGGACCACCGAGGCGCCGTCGCCGACGGTGACGTCGCTCAGCGTGGTGTCCGGTCCGACGTCACAACGCCCGCCGACGCGGGTGCGGCCGAGCAACTGGGTGCCGGGCCGGATGACGGTGTCGCGGCCGATGGTCACGTCGACGTCGATCCAGGTGGAGCCCGGGTCGATCACGGTGACACCGGCGCGCTGGTGGGCGGTGACGATGCGGCGGTTGAGCTCGGCGCCCAGCGCCGCCAACTGCACGCGGTCGTTGACGCCGGCCACCAGGGCGCTGTCGTCGACGTGCCGGGCCCGCACGCTGAGGCCGTCCTGCCGGAAGATCGCGATGACGTCGGTGAGGTACAGCTCGTGCTGGGCGTTGTCGGACCGCAGGCGGCGCAGCGCCGAACGCAGCGCGGTGATGTCGAAGGCGTAGACGCCGGCGTTGACCTCGCGGATGGCCCGCTGCGACGGGCTGGCGTCGGCCTGTTCGACGATGCTGGTGACCTCGTTGTCCTGGGTCCGCAGGATGCGCCCGTACCCGGTCGGGTCGTCGACGGTCGTGGTCAGCACGGTGGCCGCGGCCGAACCGTGGGTGGCCAGCAGGTCGGCCATGGTGTCGGCGTCGAGCAGCGGGACGTCGCCCGCGGTCACCACGACGACCCCCGTGAAGTCCTCGGGCAGCGCCGCGAGCCCGCACTCGGCGGCGTGGCCGGTGCCGAGCTGCTGATCCTGGATCGCGACGTCGATCGGGCGGCCGAGGTCGGTGGCCAGCGCCTCGACGGCGGGGGCGATGCGTTCGCGGTCGTGTCCGAGCACCACCACCAGGTGCTGCGGGGCCACCTTCGCCACGGTGTGCAGGGCGTGCGCGAGCATGCTGCGGCCGCCGAGGGTGTGCAGCACCTTCGGGATGTCCGAGCGCATCCGGGTGCCCGCGCCCGCGGCCAGCACGAGAACTGCAGTATCGGTCGAAGAGGTCGTCGAAGAGGTCATATTGCTCCGTCGCCAGGACTCGAACCTGAACTATCTGAACCAAAATCAGAGGTGCTGCCGATTACACCACGACGGATCGATCACCTCGAGATGGTAGTCGAAGCCGATACGCTCGCCTTATGGCAGCGCCTGACAAGGAAGTGCGCGCACCCCGCGCCCGGATGACCGGCAGTGAACGGCGCCAACAGCTCGTCGAGATCGCCAAGTCGCTGTTCGCCCAGCGCGGTTACGAGGGCACTTCGATCGAGGAGATCGCGCAGCGCGCCAACGTGAGCAAACCCGTGGTCTACGAACACTTCGGCGGTAAGGAAGGGCTCTACGCCGTGGTCGTCGACCGCGAGATGTCGGCGTTGCTCGACGGCATCACCTCGTCGCTGACCAACAACCGCTCGCGGGTGCGGGTGGAGCGGGTCGCGCTCGCGCTGCTGACCTACGTCGAGGAGCGCACCGACGGCTTCCGCATCCTGATCCGGGATTCACCGGCGGCGATCACCTCGGGCACCTATTCGACCCTGCTCAACGACGCCGTCAACCAGGTCAGCTCGATCCTCGCGGGTGACTTCTCCCGCCGGGGGCTCGATCCGGAGCTGGCGCCGCTGTACGCCCAGGCCCTGGTGGGGTCGGTGTCGATGACCGCGCAGTGGTGGCTCGACACCCGTGAGCCCAAGAAAGAGGTCGTCGCCGCGCATCTGGTGAACCTGATGTGGAACGGCCTGACCCATCTGGAGGCCGACCCGCGGTTGCAGGACGAGGAGTGACTCAGTCGGCGCCGGTGCCGCTGCTGCCGTCGGCGCCGTCTTTGCCGTCCTTTCCTACCTTGGCGCCACCGTCGCCGCCGCGGCCGCCGGATCCCGACCAGCCGGTGCCGTCGCCGCCGTTCCCGCCGTTGCCGAAGCCCTTTGCGTCACCGCCGTCGCCGCCGCCGCCGATACCGTCGACGTCGCTTCCGATGCCGTCACCGCCGCGGCCGCCGTTGCCGCCGATGCTGCCGCCCGCGCCGCCGTCACCGCCGATGCCGGCGAAGGTGCCGGTTGCCTTGCCGCCGTCTCCGCCGTCGCCGATCCGCCCGCCGTCGCCCCCGTCACCGCCGACGGCGACACCGTCGTCGGAGTCCTCGGCGACGATCTCGGCGTCGCCGCCTGCGCCGCCGTTGCCGATGCCGTGGGCGTGTCCGCCCCAGCCGGCGACGGCGGTGGAGATCGCATACGCGTCGCCGCCGCGGCCGCCGTTGCCTGCGAGTCGTCCGCCGTTGCCGCCGTCACCGCCGTAGGCGACCTCGTCGTACTGTCCGCCGCGGCCGCCCGCGCCGCCATTGCCCACCAGCCCGGCGGCGCCGCCGTCGCCGCCGACGCCGTAGTCGCCGATGGCGATGCCGCCGTCGCCGCCGTTGCCGACGAGTTCTCCGCCCCGGCCGCCCTTCCCGCCGGTCCCGTAGTCGAAGCCCGTGAAGCCGCCGATGCCGCCGTTGCCGAACCAGCCGGCGTTCCCGCCGTTGCCCGCGTCGACGAATTCCGCACTGGCGATGCCGCCGTTACCGCCGTTGCCGAACAGGAGGCCACCGCGACCGCCGTCACCCGCCGCGGCGGTGGCCGTCGCCCTACCGCCGTGGCCGCCGTTGCCGATCAACCCGGCCGCGCCGCCGACGCCACCGTTGGCGCCGTCGCCGCCGTTGCCCCACAGCAGGCCGCCGCGGCCGCCGTTACAGGCCGTGCCGGTGCAGTCTCGCGCGGCGTCGACCCCGTCGCCGAACAGACCGAGGATGGGTCCGCGGGACGTGAGGGTTGTCAGGGTTGTCAGCGCGAGAGTCTGACGTCCGTGCACCCCGGGGTCGGATGCCGGCGAGCACGCGACCGTGCCGTTGCGGCAGAACACCTGCCGGTCACCCCTGAGGTGGTAGGTGCCGCCGTGCACATCCCGGTAGTCGACGCTGTTCTGATATCCCAGGACCGACAAGACGAAATTCGAGCCCTCGGCGTTGACGTGGTTCACGCGCCCGAGGTCGATCAGGACGGAGATGCCGTCTCCCTCGACCGTGGCTCGGCTGTCCGAGCTGTTGACCGTGGCGCGGCTGCCGGTTCCCGTCACGTAGGCCAGGCTGCGCTCCTCGGTCACCACGGCGACGGCCCCGTCACCGGTGGCTTCGGCGACCGACCGGTCAGCGCGCACTTCCGCCCTGGCGTTCGCCCCCTTGGCCGTCGCCCAGTTGTTGTGCGACCAATCGTCCGCCCCCGTGCCGATCGAGCTGGCCGTGGCGGTGCCCTCCTGGTGTTTGAGTTCGCCGTTGATCGAGATGGCGAGGTGGCCGGGTGTCGGAGGGGTGGCGGCGTGGGCCGCGAAGGCCGGGGTGAGACCGACCCCGAGGGCAGCGGTGAGTACCGCGATTCGACCGACCGGCGTGCGCGCCATCGTGACCTTTCGAGTGTGCACCGCCTGTGATCACGGACGGTGACGACAGACAAGCCGTCAGCGTTGCTCGTGCTGCCGGACCGGTGGCTTGGGCAATGGATCGGGCTTCGCCTGTCGTGCAGGAGCGGCTGGTGCCCAGGGCTTCTCGGGAAGCGTAGACGGATATTATCGATATCAACGAAATCTCGCCGCAGTTCCGAAAAATGTGCTGGGCAACGTCCGGGAGTCGGCGTGCATCGCGGTGCGCCGGGCAGATCCGGGATTCCCGCGCAGGCGCCTAGAATGGGGTCATCATGACCGTATCGGGGCTTCATCATGTCCAGACCCCGATTGCGGGGCTCATCGAGTTGGCGTTGCGCGATCCGTGTCTGGCCGATCTGTCCGCACGCGCCGCCGACAAACCCGACGATCTCGCGATGGTGGGTCCGGCCAGTGCCCGGCTCCTCGTCACCGCCGCGCTCGCGCAGGCCGGCCCGCTGCTCGTCGTCACCGCCACCGGCCGGGAGGCCGACGATCTGACCGCGGAGTTGCGCGGGGTGATCGGCGACTCCGCGGCGCTGTTCCCGTCCTGGGAGACGCTTCCGCACGAGCGGTTGTCACCCGGTGTGGACACCGTCGGCGCGCGGATGATGCTGTTGCGCCGGCTCGCGCATCCCGATGACGCCCGCCTCGGCCCGCCGCTGCGGGTGGTGGTCACCACGGCCCGCTCACTGGTGCAGCCGATGGCGCCGGGTCTGGCAGAGGTCGAGCCGGTGACGCTGACCGTGGGCGCCGAGATGGATTTCGACGGCGTCATCAAGCGGCTGGTCGATCTGGCCTACACGCGCTGCGACATGGTGGCCAAGCGTGGCGAGTTCGCGGTCCGCGGCGGCATCCTCGACGTGTTCCCGCCGACCGCCGAACATCCGGTGCGCGTCGAGTTCTGGGGTGACGAGATCTCCGAGATGCGGATGTTCGCCGTCGCCGATCAGCGGTCCATCCCCGAGATCGAGGTCGACACCGTCATCGCGGTGCCGTGCCGCGAGCTGCTGATGTCCGACGAGGTGAGAAGTCGTGCTGCCGTGCTCGCTGCGGAGCACCCGACCCACGAGAACTCCGTGCCGGGCAGCGTGCCCGACATGCTGGCCAAACTCGCCGAGGGAATCCCGGTCGACGGGATGGAGGCGCTGCTGCCGCTGTTGCGGCCGACCGATTTGGCGATGCTGTCCGACCACCTGCCGGACGGCGCGCCGATCCTGGTGTGCGATCCGGAGAAGGTGCGCACCCGCGCCGGGGATCTGATCAAGACCGGTCGGGAGTTCCTCGAGGCGTCGTGGTCGACGGCCGCCGTCGGTGGTGCCGCGCCGATCGACCTGGAGGCGATGGGCGCGTCGGGCTTCCTCGGTTTCGAGGAGGTGCGCACCGGCGCGCGGGCCGGCGGCCACCCGTGGTGGACGCTGAGCCAGCTGTCGGACGAGAAGGCGATCGAACTCGACATCCGGTCGGCGCCGTCGGCGCGCGGGCAGCAGTCGTCGGTCGAGGAGATCTTCGCGATGCTCCGCGCGCACGTGGCGACCGGCGGCTACGGCGCGGTCGTCACCCCCGGTGCGGGCACCGCGCACCGCGTCGTCGAGCAGCTCGGCGAAAACGACACGCCCGCAACGATGCTCGAGCCCGGCGAGGAGCCGAAGGCCGGTGTCGTCGGGGTGCTGAAGGGGCCGCTGCACGACGGGGTGGTGCTGCCGGGCGCGAACCTGGTGATCGTCACCGAGGCCGATCTGACCGGCAGCCGCGTCACCGCGACCGAGGGCAAACGCCTTGCCGCCAAACGGCGCAACGTCGTCGACCCGCTGGCCCTGACGGCGGGGGACCTGGTGGTCCACGATCAGCACGGCATCGGCCGGTTCGTCGAGATGACCGAACGCGTCGTCGGCGGTGCGCGCCGCGAGTACCTGGTGCTGGAGTACGCGTCGAGTAAACGCGGGGGCGGGTCCGACCGGCTCTACGTGCCGATGGACTCCCTCGACCAGCTGTCGCGCTACGTCGGCGGTGAGGCGCCGTCGCTGTCCAAACTCGGCGGCAGCGACTGGGCCAACACCAAGACCAAGGCGCGCCGGGCCGTGCGGGAGATCGCCAGCGAGCTGGTGGCGCTCTACGCCAAACGGCAGGCCGCGCCCGGCCACGCCTTCAGCCCGGACACCCCGTGGCAGAACGAGATGGAGGACGCGTTCGGGTTCACCGAGACCGTCGACCAGCTCACCGCCATCGAGGAGGTCAAGGCCGATATGGAGAAGCCGGTCCCGATGGACCGGGTGATCTGCGGCGACGTCGGTTACGGCAAGACCGAGATCGCGGTGCGCGCGGCGTTCAAGGCGGTGCAGGACGGTAAGCAGGTGGCGGTGCTCGTGCCGACCACGCTGCTGGCCGACCAGCACCTGCAGACGTTCACCGCGCGGATGGCCGGCTTCCCTGTGACCGTGAAAGGCCTGTCGCGCTTCACCGACCCCGCCGAGTCCCGCGCCGCGCTCGAGGGCATGAAGGACGGCTCGGTCGACATCGTCATCGGCACCCACCGCCTGCTGCAGACCGGGGTGGTGTGGAAGGACCTCGGGCTGATCATCGTCGACGAGGAACAGCGGTTCGGCGTCGAGCACAAGGAGCACATCAAATCGATGCGCACCCACGTCGACGTGCTGACCATGAGCGCCACGCCGATCCCGCGCACGCTGGAGATGAGCCTGGCCGGTATCCGCGAGATGTCGACGATCCTCACGCCGCCCGAGGAGCGCTACCCGGTGCTGACCTACGTCGGGCCGCAGGACGACAAACAGGTCGCCGCGGCGCTGCGGCGCGAACTGCTGCGCGACGGGCAGGCGTTCTACATCCACAACCGGGTGCGCACCATCGATCAGGCGGCGTCGAAGATCGCCGCGCTGGTGCCCGAGGCCCGGGTCGTCGTCGCCCACGGCCAGATGCCCGAGGAACTGCTGGAGCGCACGGTCGAGGGGTTCTGGAACCGCGAGTACGACATCCTCGTGTGCACGACGATCGTCGAGACCGGCCTCGACATCTCGAACGCCAACACGCTGATCGTCGAGCGCGCCGACACCTTCGGCCTGTCGCAGCTGCACCAGCTGCGGGGCCGGGTGGGCCGCAGCCGCGAACGCGGATACGCCTACTTCCTGTATCCGCCCGAGCAGCCGTTGACCGAGACCGCGTACGACCGGCTGGCCACCATCGCGCAGAACAACGAACTCGGCGCGGGTATGGCCGTGGCCATGAAGGACCTCGAGATCCGCGGGGCGGGCAACGTGCTCGGCGCCGAACAGTCCGGTCACGTGGCCGGGGTCGGGTTCGACCTCTACGTGCGCCTGGTCGGTGAGGCCGTCGAGGCCTATCGAGCGGCCGCCGACGGGAAAACCGTTGCGACACCGCAGGAAACGAAGGATGTTCGGATCGACCTGCCGGTCGATGCGAACCTGCCGCCGGACTACATCGGCAGTGACCGGCTGCGGCTCGAGGCCTACCGGCGGCTGGCCGCCGCCCAGGACGACGCCGGCGTCGACGCGGTCATCGACGAACTCGTCGACCGCTACGGACCGCTGCCCGAACCGGCGCAGCGCCTGGTCGGCGTCGCGCGGCTGCGGCTGGTGTGCCGCGAGTACGGCATCACCGACGTCAGCTCGGTGTCGGCGTCGACGGTCAAGCTGTCGCCGATGGAGCTGCCGGACTCGGCGCAGTTGCGGCTCAAGCGGATGTATCCCGGGGCCACCTACCGGGCGACGACCGGGACGGTGTCGGTGCCCATCCCGCGCGCCACCGACAGCGTCGGCGCACCGCGCATCCGGGACGCCGAACTGGTCGCGATGGTGGCCGGTTTGGTTCTCGCGCTCAATGGAAAACCGCAGGCGCAGATCGATACGGCGAAGTTCGGGGGGTCACGAGCATGACGGTTGTCCTGGTCGATCCCCGCCGCCCCTCACTCGTCCCGGTCGAGGCGATCGGACTGCTCGCCGGCGACCTGCAATACACCGAGGAGATGCCGATCAAGGTGCCGTGGTCGCTGCCTGCGGCGCGGCCATGCTTCGCGGGTGACCCCGAAGACAACAGGGCGCCGGTGCTGCTGTCGTCGGATCCGGACCACCCCGCGGTCAGGTCCCGGCTGGCGGCCGGTGACCGGCTGATCTCGGCACCCGATCCGCAGCCCGGCGAACGCCTCGTCGACGCGGTCGCGATGATGGACAAGCTGCGCACCTCGGGGCCGTGGGAGAGCGAGCAGACCCACGCGTCGCTGCGCCGCTACCTGCTCGAGGAGACCTACGAACTCTTCGACGCGGTGCGCAGCGGCGACGCGGACGAACTGCGGGCCGAACTCGGCGATGTGCTGCTGCAGGTGCTGTTCCACGCCCGCATCGCCGAAGACGCCTCCCAGCATGCGTTCACCATCGACGACGTGGCCGAATCCCTGATCCGCAAACTCGGCAACCGCGTGCCGGCGGTGCTTGCGGGAGAATCGGTTTCGCTCGACGAGCAGTTGGCGCAGTGGGAGGAGCGCAAGGCCCTCGAGAAGACGCGTGCGTCGTGTATGGACGACGTGCCGACCGCCCAGCCGGCGTTGGCGCTGGCGCAGAAGGTGTTGGCGCGCGTGACCGCCGCGGGGCTGCCCGAAGACCTGATCCCCGCCACGCTCACCACGGTGCAGGTGTCGGGGGATCACGACGCCGAGAACGCGCTGCGCGCAGACGTTCTCGAGTTCATGGACACGGTGCGCGGTGTCGAGCGCGCGGTCGCGGCCGCCCGTCGCGGTGAGGACGTCGCCGACGAACTCGACAGCACACCGGCCACCCGGATCACCGAGGAGGAGTGGCGGGCGCACTGGCCGACAAGGTCCGCCGAAGACCCGCGCTAGCGTCGCATCCGGCGGGTATGTGTGAGTCCCGAATGCGATATCGCCGGTGCTAGCTGATAGCGCGGGCGATATCGAATCTCGAAGGGACACACCACCTGGAGATTGGTGCGCGTGTGACTCAGTCGACCAGTCGGTCGCCGAGGAAGCGGTCCTCGCCGGTCACGCCGGGCAGCATGAAGAAGAACCCGCCCCCGACGGGCAGGATGTACTCCTCGAGCGGTTCGCCCTTGAGTCGCCGCTGGACGGTCAGGAAGCCCTTCTCGAGGCTGCGCTGGTAGGACACGAACGCCAACCCCTGGTCGAGGCGGCCGGCGCCGTCGAAACCCCGTGAGTATGAAAAGCCGCGCCGCAGAATGAGATTCTGCTCGGTCTCGGCCGTGCGGGGGTTCGCCAGCCGGATGTGCGCGTCGAGTTTGATGCGCTTACCGTCCGGGTCTTCGGCGTAGTCCGGGTCGGCGAACTCGTCGGTCATCCCGATCGGTGCGCCGCTGACCTTGCGCCGCCCGAAGATCGCCTCCTGTTCGGCGAGTCGGGTGCGGTCCCAGAACTCGACGAACATGCGGATGATGCGGACGGCCTGATACGAGCCGCCGACCGCCCAGTCCGGTTCGCCGTCGTCGGGCCCCACCCACACGTGCCGGTCCATCAGCGCGTCGTCCTCCGGGTCGAGGTTCGACGTCCCGTCCTTGAATCCCAACAGGTTTCGCGGTGTCGCCGCCTCCGACGCCGGCCCGGCGCCGATACCGCGGGCGTAGCCGTCGACCATCCAGCGCAGGACCAGGTGGCTGCGGGTGCGGCGCATCAGCTGTCGCAGCGCGAACTGCACGGTGTCGGTGTGGCCGGCCTCCAGGATGATCGAGACGTCCCCGTGTGAGAGCTTGGGATCCAACCGGTCGTTCGCCAGGAACGGCATCGTCTCGAGTTCGCGGGGTTTGCGGTCGGCCAGACCGAACCGGTCGTCGAACAGCGATGCGCCGACACCGACGACCACCGACAGGTTGTCCGGCGGCGGTTTCTCCCCGAGGATCCCGGAGTCCACCGGGGGATAGGCGGGGTCACGCACCTCGGGCGGTCTGCCCGCCATCAGGCCCCGGATCTCGTCGGTCAATTCGGCGAGCGTCGCCGCCAGCCCGGCCCGGTCCTTCGACAACACGTTGAAGGAGGCGATCAGCCCCTGCTCGGGGATCGGCACCGACGTGATGCCGGTCTGGTGCGGGCCGTCGAACGGGACGAAACGCGCTCCGGACACCGGCGCAGCAGGCCGTGCGTCCGAACATCCGGACAGCGCCGCACCGACGCCGACCGCGGCGCCGGTGCCCAGCGCGCCGGCGAAGAACGTCCGGCGCGAAAGACCTGTACGCCGCGAACCTCCGGTCACGTCAGCTTCAACGCTCCCGACACCTGGGAGAGGTTCTCGGACAGACCGGCCAACTGCGCCTTCATCTTGTCGATCGTCGCGGGGTCGACGGTCACCTCGGGGCAGCGCGCTGACGGGTACGGGTCGTTCTCGGTGCAGAACAGCACGAAGCCGTCGCCGCGGCGCAGCGGGCCCAGGGTCGCGAAGATCTCCGAGAACCCGGCCTCGATCTTGCCCAGCAGCGCGGGATCGGCCTTCACGAGCGCGGGCGAGAGACGGTTCACCGCGGCCTCAGAACCCTGCAGGTTGGCCTCGAAATCCCACAGGTCGGTCTTGGAGTAGCGGTCCTCCTCGCCGGTGATCTTGCCTTCCGACACCTCTTCGATGAGTTCGGCCGCCCCGGTCGACACGTCGACCGGCGTCACGTCGACCGTCGGCAGCTGCTTCTGCAGCGTCGCGACGTCGGCGTCGAGCTGATCGGCGAACTGCGCACCGCCCTCGGTGGTGTTCTGCGAGAACAGCAGGTACTCGAGGCGGTGCCAGCCGGTGAACGCCGGGTCGTCGACGCCGGCGAAGTCGTCGACGCGGGCGTCGACCTTGCCGTCGATCTCCTCGACGAGGCCGGCCAGCGGCTCGATGCGCTCCCAGGGCAGGCGCGAGGGGGCGAAGGCGTCCTGGGCGGCCTGCAGGTTGTTCGCCCGCACCGCGTCGGTCAGCGTCTTGACGGCGCCGACGAGCTCGTCGGCCTGGGCGATCGCGTACGCCTTGTACTCGGTGGCCGCCTTCTGGGCCTCGGGGCTGGGCGCCGCGGCGGCCGCGGAGGACTCCGAGGTCCCCGAAGTCGTCGACGACGTCTCGGAATCGCCGCCCTCGCCGTTGCTCGAACAGCCGGCCAGAACCACAGCCAATGCCACCACCGGTACCTGCCAGGCGATATGCCGTCCCATCGGACCTCCCTTGATCGGAGCCGAACATTACCCTGCAGCCCGACCGACAGGGTAGGCATACCTAAAAATTCGCCCCGGGGCGTCCGAGGCGACGGTCGCACTCCGCGCGAGTCGATACTCTGGAGGCCGCCTGTCGACGCGCTGCGGCAACCTCGCCACGGCTTGTGAAACGGCCGGTTACGTACCGTCGCATGGGAGTATGGAGCGACGACCGTCGGTTTAGGGAGTGCGTTGTCTGACGAGGGGAGCCTGTCTACCCGGACGAAAGCTCGCTGGATGACGGTGGCTGCCGTCGTCGTCGCGACGATCCTGGTGCTGGCCTCGAGTTGCTCATGGCAGATGGGCATCCCCATTCCGGAGGGTGTCCCGCCGCCCCCCGGTGACCCCGTCCCCGCGGTCGACACCTACGCCGACGGCCGCCCCGCCGATGCGTTGCGCGAATGGGCCGCCGAACGGGCGCCGCAACTGGGCATCCCGGTGACCGCGTTGGAGGCCTACGCCTACGCCGCCCGGGTCGCCGAGGTCGAGAATCCGGATTGCCATCTGACCTGGACCACGCTCGCCGGGATCGGCATGGTCGAGAGCCACCACGGCAACTACCGCGGTGCGATGGTCGCCGCCAACGGTGAGGTCACCCCGCCGATCCGCGGGATGCGCCTGGACGGTTCGAGCGGCAACCTCGAGATCGTGGACACGGACTCGGGTCTCCTCGACGGCGACGACGAGTTGGACCGCGCGATGGGGCCGATGCAGTTCATCCCCGAGACGTGGCGGCTGTACGGCGTGGACGCCAACGGCGACGGCAAGTCCGATCCGGACAACATCGACGATGCGGCGCTGTCCGCGGCCGGTTACCTCTGCTACACCGGCAAGGACCTCTCCACCCCGCGCGGCTGGATGAACGGGCTGCGCGCCTACAACTACTCCGAGCAGTACGCCCGCACGGTGCGCGACTGGGCCACCGCGTACGCCGACGGCCGCCGACTCTAAACCGGCCTCTGGTCACGCCGTGGCAGCAGGCAGCCTTTAGGCTGAGGCGACGTCCGCACAGCCCCCCGAAGGAGACGCCAGTGCCCATCATCGAGCAGGTCGGAGCCCGCGAGATCCTCGACTCCCGCGGCAACCCGACGGTCGAGGTCGAGTTGGCGCTGACCGACGGCACCTTCGCCCGGGCCGCGGTGCCCTCGGGCGCGTCGACCGGTGAGCACGAGGCCGTCGAACTGCGCGACGGTGGATCTCGCTACGGCGGCAAGGGCGTCGACAAGGCCGTGCAGGCCGTGCTCGACGACATCGCGCCCGCGGTGATCGGCATGAGCGCCGACGATCAGCGGCTCATCGACCAGGCCCTGCTCGACCTCGACGGCACCCCGGACAAGTCCCGGTTGGGCGCCAACGCGATCCTCGGGGTGTCGCTGGCGGTGTCGAAGGCCGCGGCCGAATCGGCCGGTCTGCCCCTTTTTCGGTACCTGGGCGGACCCAATGCCCACATCCTGCCGGTGCCGATGATGAACATCCTCAACGGTGGCGCGCACGCCGACACCGGCGTCGACGTCCAGGAGTTCATGGTCGCCCCGATCGGTGCCCCGTCGTTCAAGGAGGCGCTGCGCTGGGGCGCCGAGGTGTACCACTCGCTCAAGTCGGTGCTCAAGAAGCAGGGACTGTCGACCGGGCTGGGTGACGAGGGCGGTTTCGCGCCCGACGTGGCGGGCACCAAGGCCGCGCTGGACCTGATCTCGTCGGCGATCGAGGCCGCGGGCTTCAAGCTCGGCACCGATGTGACGCTGGCGCTCGACGTCGCGGCCACCGAGTTCTACACCGAGGGCACGGGATACAGCTTCGAGAAGGAGACCCGCACCGCCGAGCAGATGGCCGAGTTCTACGCCTCGCTGCTGGACGCCTACCCGCTGGTGTCGATCGAGGATCCGCTGTCCGAGGACGACTGGGACGGCTGGGTGTCGCTGACGACGCAGATCGGTGACCGGGTGCAGCTGGTCGGCGACGATCTGTTCGTCACCAACCCCGAGCGCCTCGAAGAGGGCATCGAACGCGGCGCGGCCAACGCGCTGCTGGTGAAGGTCAACCAGATCGGTACCCTCACCGAGACGCTCGACGCCGTCGCGCTGGCCCACAACAGCGGGTACCGCACGATGATGAGCCACCGCAGCGGTGAGACCGAGGACACCACGATCGCCGACCTCGCCGTCGCGGTCGGCAGCGGTCAGATCAAGACCGGCGCACCGGCGCGCAGCGAGCGCGTCGCCAAGTACAACCAGCTGCTGCGCATCGAGGAGACCCTCGGTGACGCCGCCCGTTACGCCGGCGACCTGGCCTTCCCGCGCTTCGCCCTGGAGACCAAATAGGCATGGTGCGCTGAAAGACGATGCCCGAATCGAAGCGGCCCGATCCGAAACGTCGGTCCCCGGCCTCCCGGCCGGGTAAGCCCGGCGGTGCGAACCGGGGCCGTCCGAAGGGCACGTCGACTCCGCGCCGGGAACCGCGCGCCATCGAGGCCAAGCCGGCGTCCGAACAGCCGGACGCCGAATCGGTCGGCCATGCGATCGTGCGGCGGGCCGAACAGCTCGCCGTCGAGCAGTCCGAACAGCGGTTCGGTTCGGCGGCGCGGCGCGCGGCGATCCTGGCGGCGGTGGTGTGTGTGCTGACGTTGACGATCGCCGGGCCGGTGCGCACCTACTTCTCCCAGCGCACGGAGATGAAGCAGCTCAAGGCCACCGAGGAGCAGTTGCGTGAACAGATCGCCGAACTCGAGCAGCAGAAGGTGAAGTTGGCCGACCCGGTGTTCATCGCCGCGCAGGCGCGTGAGCGGCTGGGTTTCGTGATGCCCGGCGACATCCCGTTCCAGGTGCAACTGCCGCCCGGGGCGGTCGCACCCGGCAGCCGACCGGCCGACGAGCAGCCGAACGCCCCGTCCGGGCAGCCCTGGTACACCTCGCTGTGGAAGACGATCGCCGACGAACCGCACGGGGCGCCCGCTCCGCCCCCCGTTCCGCCGGGGCCGCCGCCTCCGCCCGCACCACCCCCGCCGCCCGGTGGTTGAGCGCAGTGATCTGGACGCCGTCGCGCGGCAGTTGGGCCGTGAGCCGCGAGGTGTCCTGGAGATCGCCTACCGCTGCCCCAACGGAGAGCCCGGTGTCGTCAAGACCGCACCGCGGCTACCCGACGGCACCCCGTTCCCGACGCTGTACTACCTCACCCATCCGGTGCTGACGGCGGCGGCCAGTCGCCTGGAGTCGTCGGGCCTGATGCGGCAGATGACCGAAAGGCTCTCTGAGGACCCGGAATTGGCCGATGCGTACCGGCGGGCGCACGAGTCGTTCCTGGCCGAACGCGATGCGATCGAACCGCTGGGCACCACGTTCTCGGGCGGCGGGATGCCGGATCGGGTGAAATGTCTGCACGTGGTGATCGCGCACTCGCTGGCCAAGGGGCCGGGCGTGAACCCGTTCGGTGACGAGGCGCTGGCGATCCTGGCCGCCGAACCGGGTATGCAGGGAATTCTGGACGCGGACGTGTGGAGGTTGCGTGGTTAGGGTGGCGGCGGTCGACTGCGGGACCAACTCGATCCGGTTGCTGATCGCCGATGCCGCCGAGGGCCGGCTGACCGATGTGCACCGGGAGATGCGCATCGTGCGGCTGGGCCAAGGTGTCGACGCCACAGGCGAATTCGCGCCGGACGCATTGGCCCGCACCCAGGGTGCGCTGGCCGCGTACGCGGAGTTGATGCGCGCCTACGAGGTGGCGAGGGTGCGGATGGTCGCGACGTCGGCGGCCCGCGACGTCGCCAACCGCGATGCGTTCTTCCAGATGACCGCCGACGTGCTGGGTGAGGTGGTCGACGGGGCGGTGGCCGAGGTCATCACGGGCACCGAGGAAGCCGAGTTGTCGTTCCGCGGCGCGGTGGCCGAACTCGACCCGGCGGACGGGCCGTTCGTCGTCGTCGACCTCGGCGGCGGGTCGACGGAGGTCGTGGTGGGCCGGGACCGGGTGGACGCGAGCTTCTCGGCCGACATCGGCTGTGTGCGGCTGACGGAGCGGTGCCTGCACTCGGATCCGCCGACGGCCGAGGAGGTGTCGGCCGCGCGGGAGTTCATCCGCGGCGCGCTCGACGAGGCGCTGCAGCAGGTGCCCGTGCAGGGGGCGCGGACCTGGGTCGGCGTGGCGGGGACCATGACGACGCTCGCGGCGCTGGCGCATCGGATGACGACGTACGACTCCGAGGCAATTCACCTGTCGCGGGTGGGTTTTCGCTCACTGCTGGAGGTGTGCGACGAGCTCATCGCGATGACGCGTCAGCAGCGGGCGGCGCTGGGTCCGATGCACGAGGGGCGCGTCGACGTGATCGGCGGCGGCGCGATCATCGTCGAGGAACTGGCGCGTGAACTCGGCGAGCGGGCCGGGATCAACGAACTGGTCGTCAGCGAACACGACATCCTCGACGGCATCGCGCTGTCGATCGCCTAGCGCACCGCGACGATCGGCAGCGCCGCACCGGCGGTGGCCGAAAGCCGTTGGCGCGCCAGGGCCGGCCACGCCTGCACCGCGCAGAACGGGGCGCACTGGTCCTGTGCGCTGCGGGTGCCGACGTGTACGCAGCACTGCACGAGGCGTTCCTCGATCATCGTCGACATGTCCATGAAGGGTTTGACGGTGATCCGGACGACGCGCTCACCGAGCAGGCGCCGTACCTTGCGCCGTCGCCCGGGGAGCGCGGAGGAGGCCAGGGTCAGCAGCGTCGACATGCCGAGATCGCAACTCTGGCAGATGATCTGCCAGATGTCGCCGATCTGGGGATGTGACAGCGAGGACTGTTCGGACAGCAGGCCGAGCAGCGATTCCTGCACGGCCATCCGCAGTTGCCGGGGGATTTCGGAGTCGGCGATGCGGTTGGCCACCAGGCCGAGTTTCTCCTTGAGGTTGTCGTGCCCGATGAGCGCGACGAGCGAGCGCCACTGGTCGTTGTCGTCGCGGATCAGATAGCCGACGGAGCAGCAATGCGGGTGTGAGCACGGCAGCGCGGTGAGATCCCGCCACGTCACCGCACCGCCGGTCTGCGGGCCGAGTCGGCTGAGCACACCGGTGTGGGTGAGGCGGTGCTGCGGGTCGATGTCACCCGATCTGCCGGAACCGAACTGCGGTTGGATGGTCAACCCGCCGACGTACGGGGTGGCCAGTGCGAGGCGGACCATGTCCCCGATCTCGTCGTCGTTGACGCCCAGTGCGGTCGTCATGACCAGCGTGGTGAAGATCTCCCGCTCCGAGAGGCGTTGCAGCGCCGCACGTTTGATCCGGCGCAGATCGCCGCCGCGGTGGTGCCGGTGCGCCGCCTCGGAGAGCCCGTCGTACTGCAGGTACACCTCGACACGTTCGCGGTGGGCGGTCAGCAGGTCGAGCAGGGCGTCGTCGGTGGCGATGCGGACACCGTTGGTGTTGACCAGGATCCGGGTGATCGGGCGGTCGACGAGTTCGGTGAGCAGCTCGGCCAGCCGGGGGTGGAGGGTGGGTTCGCCGCCGCTGAGCATGACCACGTCGAGGCGGCCGTTCTCGCGCCGCAGGCGTTGATCGACGTTGGCCAGCACCTCGGCGACGGGCACCACGTTGCGCAGGTCGGGTGAGGACTCGGTGAAGCAGGTGGGGCAGCGTAGGTTGCAGGTGTCGGAGATGTCCTGCAGGAGGATGCAGGTGTGCTGGGTCTGCATCTCCGGCAGACCGCGCAGGTACGCCTGGGGAATCGGGTCGAAGTTGCCCGGCACGTCGGGGGTGTGGACCTTCGTCGGCGCCGTCCACTCCTCCAGGTAGGACAGGATCTCGGGCACCTCGTCGTAGAGCGTGCGTACCAGACCGTGGCTGCGGCAGCCCCGTTCGAGCCATACGCGGCCGTCGCGTTCGACGAGTCGGCCGCTGAGCCGTTCCACGTCGGCCAGTGGGCGTTCGGGGGCCTCGTCGTGGCAGTGCGGGCAGTAGGCGGTGACGTAGCGGTGCAAGCGGTCACCGCGCAGACCCATGCCGGCGGTCATGTCGCGTACAGGGACGGGTTGATGCCGGTGCAGATCCCGACGGTGACCAGAGACACCAGCGCCCAGCCGACCATCAGGCCGAGGCCGATGCCCTTGGCCTGTGGGTTGCGGACCGTCAGCAGCGCGGCGCCGCCACCGAAGGCGATGAGCGCCAGCATGACCGCGGCGGCTCCGAGGATGATGTTCGCCGAGTCCGTCGACGAGCTGGCGATGATGAACGCCAGGAAACCCAGCAGCGAGTTCAGCGCGATGTAGACCGGTGCGCCGACGAACACCATGCCGATCGAGATCTTCTTCGGCGGTTGCGGCGGTGGCGCCGGGTAGCCGTAGCCGCCGGGATTCGGCGGGCCTGGCGGATGGTTCATGCACGCACTTCCTGCTGGTGGGCTGCGGAGCGATAGTAACCACGACGGTGGCCGTACCACAGTCGAATCCCGATGAGGAGCAGCGACGGCAGCAGGAACCACTGCGGCCGAGTGAGATCGAGCCACACGGTCTCGTTGGCGCGGGTGAACTCGACGAGGAAGCGGAAGGTGGCATAGCCGGCGATGTAGAGCACGAACAGCTCCCCGGGGTGGCGGATCCGGTCACGAAGCCACAGCAGGATGACGAAAGCGGCGAGCTGGAAGGCGATTTCGTAGAGGAATGACGGATGCATGGCCTGGCCGGTGAGACAGCCCGGGCAGTCGGGGGTGGTGGCCGGTGCGTGGATTCCCCAGGGCAGCGTGGTGGGACGTCCGGGCGCTTCGGTGAGGTGGCAGCCGATGCGTCCGACGGCGATGCCGAGGGCGACCGCCGGGGCGAACAGGTCGCCGGTCTTGCCGCGGTAACCGCCGATGCGTTTGGCGACAAGGACTCCGAGGTAGGCGCCGAGGAGGCCGCCGAGAACGCTGCGGGACCCGAATTGCCATGCCTCCGCGAGGCTGGGATTGGCGGTGAGGTCGAGGTGGCGGGCCCACCCCGACAGTCGCATACCGATCGCGCCGCCGACGAGGGCGCCGGAGGCCGCGACGACGGACTGTTCGTTGACCGCACCCCGTCGACGGGCCTCGGCGACGAAGACGACCAGAGCGGCGAGGACCCCCAGGCCGATGAAGACGCCGTGCACCGGCACCGCGACGGGGCCGAGGTGCCACTCGGGGGTCATCGGCGGAATGTAGCGGCCCGGTCACCGGGTGCGCAACGGCTCACGCGGCCAACGACAGTCCGGCGGCCAGCGCGAACCCGAGGACCGCTGCCAGACCTGCCTGTTCGCGCGCCTTCTCGGTGGCCTCCGGGATCATCGACCCGACGAGCATGACGAGCAGCGCACCGGCCGCGAATCCGTCGATCCCGCCCTGCAGCGATGCGCCCGCGATCTCCCGCAACTGGTATCCGCCCACGGTGGCGGCAGCGCAGAGGAGTGCGATCGCCGTCCAGCCCAGCACAATGCCCTTGACCCGGTGACCGGCGCCGCGCAGATCGCTCGCCGACCCGACGGCCTCCGGCAGGTTCGAGACGAAGATCGCCGTCAGCAGCGCCGGACTGACCGCGCCGCCGGCGGCGATTCCGATGCCGAGGACGGCTTGTTCCGGTATGCCGTCGAGCAGGGCGCCGAGTAGCAGCGGTATGCCCGCCGTCGTCTTCTTCCCGTTGCCGACGCGGTCCACCAGGTGATCGGCGATGAAGAACGTCACCGCTCCGGCGGCCAGACCGAGGGATACCGATAGGGCGCCACCGACGCGGAATCCCTCCTCCGCCAACTCGAACGAGATGCCGGCGACCAGCGCGCCGGCGCCGAAGCCGAGGACCAGACCGATGAGGTGGCGGTTCCAGTCGCGCGCGACACCCGCCAATGCGCCGACGATCAAGGAGGAGGCGGCGACCAGTCCCCAGAGCAGCGCGCCGAGCACAGGCTAGGCGCGGGACTTGGCGCGTGGGCGCGATCTGGGCTTCGTCGGATCGTGTTGTGCGGCAAGGGTCAGCGCCAGCACCAGCATCACGACGCCGAGCGTGAAATGCAGCCAGTTGTCGGCGCGGTTGAGGGGGAAGACCTCGGCGATACCGCTGTGGCCGGAGCCGGCGCGGTAGAACCACACGCCGAGCAGCGCGACCCCGCCTGCGAGCAGATACGCCCGCGACGCGGCATACGTGCGGGCGCAGAACATGCCGGCCGCGCCGAGCAGGAGATGGAGCACGTTGTGCAGTCCCGATGTGGCGAACACCCCGAACAGCAGGGCATCGGACTGGTGCCCGATCCATTCGAGGCGTTCGTAGTTTGTGGTGACGCCGGGCAGGAAGCCGAGGGCGCCGAGGAGGAGGTATCCGGTGCCGACGATCAGTGCCGCACCCTGGACGGCCATCAACGTGGGTCTTCTCGCCATCGCTCGCCTCCCGTTGACCTGCACAGGAGCAATACCCGTGCGGCGGGACGATTAACCGGTACCCGGATTTCGCTGCGTGAGCGGGTGCTCGACGGCTCAGGCCACGCCGAGCAACGCGTGCAATAGCCGCGCCGGTCGGCGTTCCTCATTCGCGCCTCCTACCCGGGCGGGTCATCCCCCTCCGACTTGTCGGTGAGGTAGCGGTGGGGGTGGAAGTGGTTGTTGATGCGGGGTTGGCCGGTGTCGTGGTCGGCGGGTGGGGTCCATTCGGTGCGGCCGTTGCCGGGCCGGTGGGTGGTCCATCCGGTTTTCTCGATGAGCAGGTTGGCGGGTTGACACGCCAGGGTGAGGTCGTCGATGTCGGTGCGCCCACCGCGGGAGTAGTCGTGGGTGTGGTGGGCTTCGGTCCAGTAGAACGGCACGGTGCAGCCGGGGTGGGTGCAGCCTTTGTCGCGGGCGAACAGGGCCAGGCGTTGCGCGGTCGACGCCGTGCGGCGGGCGCGGCCGAAATACAGGATCTCTTCGGTGTGGTCGTCGAACACCGCCAGGTAGTGCCGGGAGTGGGCGGCCATCCGGATCAGATCCCGGATGGGCAGGCGGTTGCCGCCGCCGGTGTGGGCCCACCCGGCGGCACGTTCAAGCTCGCTGAGCGTCATCGTCGCGACGATGCTGGCGGGAACGCCGGCGACCTGGCCGAGGGAGCCGGAGGTGACCGCGTCGCGTAGGACGGTGGTGAGCGCGTCGTGGTGGCGTTGGCCGGTGGTGCGGTCGTCGCGGCCGGTGTGGGTGTCGTCGTGGGGCAGGTTGGTGCCGGGGGCGGCGTATTTGGCGGCGATGAGGTCCCAGTGCCCGCGGGCTTCGGGGGTGAGCCACCCCGAGACCCGGCTCATGCCGTCGGCCTGTTGGCGGCCGACGGTGAACTCGCGGCGGCGTTGGTGGGTGTGGTGGTCGGGTTCGGTGCCGTCCTGGTCGATGAACCCCAGCAGGGTGTCGGCGACCTTGCGGAAGTCCTCGGGCCGCAGTGCGCTGGCGTGGCCGACCAGGTCGCGTTCGTAGTGGTCGCGGCGCTCCCAGGACACCCATGCCGGAAGTTTCCTGACGAACTCCTGGATGATGCGCACATGCGTGGTGCCGATGTCGCCGCGGGCGACCGCATCGGCGGTGTGGGCCAACTCGGTCTGCACCCGCTCCCCGGTCAGGGTGTAGCGCGGCCCCAACTGGCGCGCGTCAGAAAGCCGATCACCGGCGGCTTTGTCGCTGATTCGCAGACTGCTGGTGAGCAGTTTCTTCAACGATGTGGCACCCCAATCCCTGGGGTTGGCCTGATCGACCAGGCGGGCGGTCAACGCGTGGTCGATCGCCAGATCGCGGCGGTGGCCACGTTCGCGCAGTTCGATGACTTCCAGGGTTTGAGCGGCGCTCAGCGACTCCACCGGCAGCGCGGCGAGTGCGGCGCGGGCGGCTTCGAATTCGGCGAATGCCGCGACGACTGCTGCCCCATCCATACGTCGAACACTAGTTCGACCCACCGACAAAACCGCTGAGGTTGTGACTGTGGAAACCACTGTGACGAAAGAGGTTTCGAGCAGTCTGAGGGGAGGCGGTTACCTCTTCTCGCGCAGCACCGGATGCAGCTTGTCGAGCACTGCCGGGTCCTCGATCGTCGAGGGCAGCGGTTCGTCACGACCTTCGGCGAGGCCGCGCATCGTCTTGCGCAGGATCTTGCCCGAGCGGGTCTTCGGCAGTGCGTGAACCACGTCGACCTGCTTCAGGCACGCCACCGCGCCGATGTTGTCGCGTACGGCCGCGACGAGTTCGGCCTCGAGCCCCTGGGCGTCGGCCCCGCTCTTGAGGACCACGAACCCGCGCGGCACCTGTCCCTTGATCTCGTCGGCCACCCCGATCACCGCGCACTCCGCGACGGCCGGATGCGCGGCGAGCACCGCTTCGATCGACCCGGTGGACAGCCGGTGGCCGGCCACGTTGATCACGTCGTCGGTGCGGCCCATCACGAACAGATAGCCGTCGTCGTCGACGTAGCCACCGTCACCGGTCAGGTAGTAACCCGGGAAGGCGCGCAAATACGAGGCGATGTAGCGGTCGTCGTCACCCCACAGCGTCGGCAGCGTGCCCGGAGGCAGCGGCAGCTTCACACAGATCGCGCCCTCCTCGTTCGGACCGCATTCCGAGCCGTCCGGGTGCAGGATCCGGACGTCGTAACCGGGCATGGGCACTGTCGCCGACCCGGGCTTGACCGGCATGGGTTCGACGCCCATCGGGTCGGCCGCGATGGCCCACCCGGTCTCCGTCTGCCACCAGTGGTCGACGATCGGGATGCCCAGCTTGTCGGCCGCCCACTGATAGGTGTCCGGGTCGAGGCGCTCGCCGGCCTGAAAGAGGTATTCGAGTTTCGACAGGTCGTAGCGGCCGATCTCGCGGCCATGCGGATCTTCCTTCTTGATCGCGCGGATGGCCGTCGGCGCGGTGAAGAGCGCCTTCACGCCGTACTCGGCGGCGACCCGCCAGAACGCGCCGGCGTCCGGGGTGTGGACCGGTTTGCCTTCGTAGAGAACGGTTGTCGCGCCGAGGAGAAGCGGTGCGTACACGATGTAGGAGTGGCCGACCACCCAGCCGACATCCGAGGCGGCCCAGTACACATCGCCGGGCTGGGTGTCGTAGATGTTGCGCATGCTCCACAGCAGGGCGACGGCGTGCCCGCCGTTGTCGCGGACGATGCCTTTCGGTTTGCCGGTGGTGCCCGAGGTGTAGAGGACGTAGAGCGGGTCGGTGGCGGCGACCGGTACGGGGTCGACGGCGTCGGCGCCGGCGACGAGTTCGGTCCAGTCGTGGTCGCGGCCGTCGGTGAGTTCGCAGCGGTGGTGTTCGCGCTGCAGGATCACACATCCGACCGGTTTGTGTTCGGCCATCTCGAGGGCGGCGTCGAGCATCGGTTTGTACTCGATGGTGCGGGTCGGCTCGACACCGCAGGACGCCGACACCACCACCGTGGGGCGGGCGTCGTCGATGCGGGCGGCCAGTTCGTGGGCGGCGAATCCGCCGAACACCACGGAGTGCACCGCGCCCAGGCGTGCGCACGCCAGCATCGCGATCAGCGCTTCGGGGACCATCGGCAGGTAGATGACGACGCGGTCGCCCTTTTCGACGCCGAGCTCGCGCAGCGCCCCGGCGAACCGTGCGGTCTGATCGAGCAACTCGCGGTAGGTGTAGGTGCCTTTGACGCCGGTGACGGGGGAGTCGTAGATCAGCGCGGCCTTCTCGCCGCGGCCATCCTCGACGTGGCGGTCCAGGGCGTTGGCGCAGGTGTTGAGCTCACCGTCGGGGAACCAGCGGTAGAACGGCGGGTTGGAGTCGTCGAGGACGCGGGTGGGTTCCCTGGTCCAGGCGACCGCTCGGGCGGCCTCCGCCCAGAACTTCTCGGGATCGTCGATGCTGGCCCTGAACAGGTCTCGATAGCCGCTCATACCGGCACGCTATACCGACCGGCCCCGACCTCGGCGAGCAGACGCAAAAGTGCCCGAAAACAGCCCTGAATCGGGACATTTGCGTCTGCTCGGCGGGATTCGCTACTGCTGGAACCGGTACCCCATACCCGCCTCGGTGAGCAGGTGCCGAGGACGGGACGGGTCGTCTTCGAGTTTGCGGCGCAGCTGGGCGAGATATACCCGCAGATAGTGCGTCTCCTTCGCGTACGCCGGACCCCACACCTCCTTGAGTAACTCCTCCCGGCCGACGAGCTTGCCGCGGTGGCGCACCAGCATCTCGAGCATGCCCCACTCGGTCGGGGTGAGGTGCACCTCCGCGCCGTTCTTGACGACCCGCTTGGCGGCCAGGTCGACGGTGAATGATCCGGTCACCACCACCGGTTCGTCGCCGTCGGACTCTTTGGTCGCGCGGCGCACGGCGGCCCGCAACCGGGCCAGGAACTCGTCCATCCCAAAGGGTTTGGTGACGTAGTCGTCGGCGCCGGCGTCGAGCGCCTCGACCTTGTCGGAGGAGTCGGTGCGGGCGGACAGCACGATGACCGGTGCCGACAACCACCCGCGCAGGCCGGCCAGCACCTCGATGCCGGACATGTCGGGCAGTCCGAGGTCGAGCACGATGACGTCGGGTTTGTGATCGGCGGCCGAACGCAGCGCCTCGGCGCCGGTGGCGGCGGTGGTCACCTCGTAGCCGCGCACCGACAGGTTGATCTTCAGCGCCCGCAGGATCTGCGGTTCGTCGTCGACGACGAGCACGCGGGTCACGCGTGGGCCTCCTGCGGTGCGGCGAGGTCGATTTCGACGGTCAGGCCCCCGCCCGGGGTGTCGTTCGCGGTGACCGTACCGCCCATCGCCTCGACGAATCCGCGGGCCACCGAAAGCCCGAGCCCGACGCCGCTGGTCGTGTCCTGGTCACCGAGCCGCTGAAAGGCGCCGAACACCCTGTCCTGGCCGCCGGGCGGTATGCCGGGCCCGGTATCGGTGACGGCGATCAGCACCCGCTCACCCACGCGTCCGGCCGTCACACGCACCGGGCCGTCGGGCGCGTACCGCAGGGCGTTGTCGATGAGGTTGGCCAGCACCCGCTCGAGCAGACCGCTGTCCGCGGCCACCACGCACCCGTCGACGTCCACCTCGACCCGGTCGATCCCGATGTCTCCGGAACCCGTGGCCCCCCTGCTGATTCCGAGAAGGGCGCGCTGCACCGCCTCCTCGAGGTAGACGGCACTCAGCTGTGGACGCACCACCCCCGCGGCCAGTCTCGACGAATCGAGCAGGTTGGCGACCAGGGCGGTCAGCTGGTCGACCGACTCCTCGACGGTGGCCAGGAGTTCGGCCCGGTCGTCGGCGGAGAAGTCGACCTCGTCGGAGCGCAGGCTCGACACGGCGGCTTTGGCCGCCGCCAGCGGGGTGCGCAGGTCGTGGCTGACCGCAGAGAGCAGCGACCGGCGCAACTCGTCGGCGCGGGCGATGGCTTCGGCGCGGCCGGCCTCTTCGGTGAGCTCGCGCTGGCGGACCAGACCGGCGGCCTGCCCGGCGACGGCCGAGAGCACGCGGCGGTCGCGGGCGGCGAGTTTGCGCCCGGCCAGCAGCAGCCAGAACTCGTCGTCGCCGACTTCGATGGCGGTGTCGGCGGTGTTGACGTCGACGCACGGGTCCGCACCGACGCAGGCGACGACCCCGGCCTTCTCGCGCAGCAGGCTGACCGCCCGTTGGCCGTAGGTCTCGCGGACCCGCTCGAGCAGGACGGTCAGGTCCGCGCCCCGGAGGACGGCGCCGGCGAACAGGGCGAGCAGTTCGGCTTCCCGCGCGGCATGGCGCGCCTCGCGGCGCCGGCTGGCGGCACCGTCGACCAGGGCCGCGACGGCCACCGCGACGGCGAGCATCACCACGATCGTCAGTGCGCTGTCGGGTTCGGCGATGGTGAAGGTGTGGCGGGGGTTGATGAGGAAGTAGTTGAGGAGCAGACCGGACAGCACGGCCGACAGCGCCGCCGGCGCCACGCCGCCGAGCAGTGCGACGAGCAGGACCCCGACGAAGAACACCGCGCTCTCGCCGGCCACGCCGAGCAGTGGGTCGAGCAGCAGCACCGTCAGCGCGCAGATCGCGGCGGGTACGGCCAGAGCGGCCAGCCACGACGCCGCCCGCCGGGTGCGGGGCGACGCCGTCGGGCTTCGGTGCGCCTCGTCATGGGTGACCATGTGGACGTCGATCTTGCCGGACCGCTGGACGACGGCCGCGCCGATGCCCTCGTCGAGGATGCGTGCCCAGCGGGACCGCCGGGAGGTGCCGAGTACCAGCTGGGTGGCGTTGCGTTCGCGCGCGAAATCCAGCAGCGCCGTGGGCACGTCGTCGCCGGTGACGGTGTGCAGGGTGGCGCCCAGGCTGGCCGCGAGTTCGCGCACCCGGCCCATCTCGGGTGCCGAGACACCGGTGAGACCGTCGCCGCGCACGACGTGTACGACCATCAGTTCGGCGCTCGACTTCGACGCGATACGTGAGGCGCGGCGCACCAGCGTCTCGGATTCGGGTCCACCGGTGACCGCGACGACGACGCGTTCACGCGCCTCCCAAGTGTCGGTGATCCGGTTGTCGGCCCGGTACTTCGCCAGCGCGGCGTCGACCTGATCGGCCAGCCACAGCAGCGCCAGCTCGCGCAGCGCGGTGAGGTTGCCGCGCCGGAAGTAGTTGGACAGCGCCGCGTCGATGCGTTCGGGGGCGTAGACGTTGCCGTGAGAAAGCCTGCGGCGCAACGCCTCAGGGGTGATGTCGACCAGCTCGACCTGATCGGCGGACCGGACGACCTCGTCGGGGACCGTCTCGCGCTGTTCGATACCGGTGATCTGGGTGACGACGTCGTTGAGGCTCTCGAGGTGCTGGACGTTGACCGTCGAGATCACCGTGATCCCCGCGGCCAGAAGCTCTTCGACGTCCTGCCAGCGTTTGGCGTTGCGGCTACCCGGGGTGTTGGTGTGCGCGAGTTCGTCGACCAGGGCGACCTCGGGACGGCGGGCGAGGACGGCGTCGACGTCGAGTTCGGGGAACCGGCCGCCCCGGTAGGTGACGTGACGCGGGGGGAGCACCTCGATGCCGTCGAGCAGTTCGGCGGTCTTGGCGCGGCCGTGGGTCTCGACGACGGCGGCGACCACGTCGGTGCCGCGCGCCAGGCGCCGGTGCGCTTCGCCGAGCATCGCGTAGGTCTTGCCGACGCCGGGAGCTGCGCCCAGGTAGATGCGCAGCTCCCCGCGTTTCGGGCCGTTGGCCACCGTCACGCCTTCATCATCCACCGTCCAGGGCGAGGTTGAGTTCGAGGACGTTGACCCGCGGCTCGCCCATGAACCCCAACGTGCGCCCCTCGGTGTGGGCGGCGACGAGTGCGCGCACCCGCTCTGGACTCAGCCCACGCGCCGCCGCCACCCGCGCGACCTGCAGTTCGGCGTAGGCGGGGGAGATGTGCGGATCCAGGCCGCTGCCGCTGGCGGTCACGGCGTCGGCCGGGACCGGCGGGTCGGCGGGGGCGCCGCCCCGGATCGGCACGATCTGGCCCGTGCCGTAGTCCTCACCGTCTCTGGCGCATTCGACGCGCACGCCTTCGTAGGTGTCGAGGAACGGCCGATCCGTGCTCGCGCAGGGTTCGTTGACGCTGGTCACCCGGACCGGACGGGTGACGAGCCCGTTGGTGTCGCGGGGGCCGATGACCGACAGCACCGCTCCCACCCCGCCGCCGGTGCAGAACGGGCGTGCCCCGGCATCGTCTGTCAAGCCCTCGAGACGCGCGACGGCCAGGCTGCGTGCGCAGACCTGGGTGAGCAGGCTGGGCCGGTCCGGGGTGTCGACGATGTCCTCGGGGCCCAGGTTGGTGGCCCCGGACGACAGCGGGTCGTAACCGTCGCCGGCCGCCGACGGCCTGCCCTGGAAGTACTGCGGCAGCGGGTTGCCGTCGGCGTCGGTGTAGAGCTGGCCGATGAGGCTGCTGCCCAGCGGCTTTCCGTCCTGTTCGAGGAGGGATCCGTCGGCCTGGTCCCGCAGGCCCGGCAGCTGTGCGACCAGCCAGATCAGGACGGGGTAGGCGAGGCCGACGGCAACGGTCAGCACGAGCAGCGCGCGTAATGCCGCGGCGTGCCCGCGGAGGATGCTGGAGAGTTTCACGGTCACATTCCCGGGAGGAGTTGGACGACGAGGTCGATGAGTTTGATACCGATGAACGGTGCGACGATGCCGCCGACGCCGTAGACGGACAGGTTGCGGCTCAACAGTTTCGACGCGCCGCCGGGGGTGTAGCGCACACCGCGCAGCGCCAGCGGGATCAGCGCGACGATCACCAGTGCGTTGAACACGACGGCGGACAGGATCGCCGACTGCGGGCTGTGCAGGCGCATCACGTTGAGCAGGTCGAGGCCGGGGAAGAGTCCGACGAACAACGCCGGGATGATCGCGAAGTACTTCGCGATGTCGTTGGCGATCGAGAAGGTGGTGAGCGCACCCCGGGTGATCAGCAGTTGCTTGCCGATCGCGACGATCTCGATGAGCTTGGTCGGATCGGAGTCGAGGTCGATCATGTTGCCGGCCTCCTTGGCCGCCGGCGTACCGCTGTTCATCGCGACGCCGACGTCGGCCTGCGCGAGCGCGGGTGCGTCGTTGGTGCCGTCACCGGTCATCGCGACGAGCTTGCCGCCGGCCTGCTCCTTCTTGATCAGCGCCATCTTGTCTTCGGGGGTGGCTTCGGCGAGGAAGTCGTCGACGCCGGCCTCGTCCGCGATCGCCCTGGCGGTCAACGGGTTGTCGCCGGTGATCATCACGGTGCGGATGCCCATGCGGCGCATCTCGTCGAACCGTTCCCGCATACCTTGTTTGACGACGTCCTTGAGGTGGATCACGCCGAGGATGTCGGCGCGCCCGTCGCTCACCCGTCCGACGACGAGTGCGGTGCCTCCGGCGACGGAGATCCGCGTGACGATGGCGTCGAGTTCAGCTGGGACAGAACCACCTTCGGAGCGAATCCACTCGGCCACCGAACTGGCCGCTCCCTTGCGCAGCCGGTGACCGCCGGTGTCGACACCCGACATCCGGGTGGTGGCGCTGAACTCGACCCAGTGCGCGTCGGCGAGTTCACCGGGTGTGCGGGCGCGCAACCCGTACTGCTGTTTGGCGAACACGACGATCGAGCGTCCCTCCGGTGTCTCGTCGGCGAGGCTCGACAGTTGCGCCGCGTCGGCGAGTTCGGCGGTGGTGACGCCGGTGAGCGGGACGAACTCGGCGGCCTGCCGGTTGCCCAACGTGATGGTGCCGGTCTTGTCGAGCAGCAGCGTGTTGACGTCCCCCGCGGCCTCGACGGCCCGGCCCGACATGGCCAGTACGTTGCGCTGCACCAAGCGGTCCATCCCGGCGATTCCGATCGCGGACAGCAGCGCCCCGATGGTGGTGGGGATCAGGCAGACCAGCAGCGAGACCAACACGATCCCGGTGATGCCGTCGCCGTCCAGGGCGAGGCTGTCGGGGACGCCGGGGTTACCGGCCTTGGCGTAGATGGCCAGCGGTTGCAGGGTGGCGACGGCGATGACGAACACGATCGTCAGTGACGTCAGCAGGATGTTCAGCGCGATCTCGTTGGGTGTCTTCTGCCGGTTGGCGCCTTCCACCAGCGCGATCATGCGGTCGATGAAGCTGTCGCCCGGCTTCTGCGTGATCCGCACGACGACGCGATCGCTGAGCACCGTGGTGCCGCCCGTCACCGCCGAACGGTCACCGCCGGATTCGCGGATGACCGGGGCGGATTCGCCGGTGATCGCCGATTCATCCACCGAGGCAATGCCTTCCACCACTTCACCGTCGCCGGGAATGACCTCGCCGGCTTCGACCACGACGACGTCGCCCTGGCGTAGCAGTGGTGCGGCGACCTCCTCCTCGGTACCGGGGTGGCCCGGTGCCCATCCGATGAGACGTCGGGCCATGGTGTCGGCCTTGGTCTTTCGCAGGGTCTCGGCCTGCGCCTTGCCGCGGCCCTCGGCGACGGCTTCGGCGAGGTTGGCGAACACGACCGTCAGCCACAGCCACGCGACGGTCAGCCCGCCGAACCAGGTCGGGTCGATCAGTGCCAGTGCGGTGCTCCACAAAGCGCCGATCTCGACGATCAGCATCACCGGGTTGCGCCAGAGTGTGCGGGGGTCGAGTTTGCGCAGCGCCGCCGGTGTCGACCGCCACAGCATCGCCGGGTCGAGGAGGCCGCCCCGGATCTTCTGCGGCGTCGGATCGTCGGGGTGGGCGGTGCGCGCGTCGATGGTGGTGAGGGTCATGTCAGTGAAGTCCTTCAGCGAGGGGACCGAGTGCGAGCACGGGCAGGAAGGTGAGCGCGACGAGAATCAACGTGACGCCGGTGACCATGCCGACGAACTGCGGTCGGTGGGTGGGCAAGGTGCCGACCGATGCCGGCGTCCGTCCCTGGCGGGCGAAGGATCCGGCCAGGGCGAGGACGAGGATGATCGGCAGGAAGCGGCCGAACACCATCGCCAGGCCGAGCGCGGTGTTGTACCACTCGGTGTTGACCGACAGGCCCGCGAACGCCGATCCGTTGTTGTTGCCCGCCGAGGTGAACGCGTAGAGCACCTCGGACAGGCCGTGCGGGCCGGTGTTGAGCATGCCGTCGCGTTGTCCGGGCAGGGCCATGGCCACCGCGGTGCCGATCAGCACGATCAGCGGCGTCACCAGGAAATAGGTTGCAGCGAGCTTGATTTCGCGGGGTGTGATCTTCTTGCCGAGGTACTCCGGGGTGCGGCCCACCATGAGGCCCGCGACGAACACCGTGATGACCGCCAGCACCAGCATGCTGTAGAGCCCCGAGCCGACGCCGCCCGGTGCGACCTCGCCGAGCTGCATGTTGAACAGCGTCATCAGCCCGCCGAGGCTGGTGTAGGAGTCGTGGAACGAGTCGACGGCACCGGTGGACGTCAGTGTGGTCAGGTCGGCGAACACGGCGGAGTCGGCGACACCGAAGCGCTGTTCGACACCTTCGGTCGCCGAGCCGACGGCAGTGGGGACGGTGCCGTGCGCCTGCGACTGGAACAGCATCATCAGCGAGAGGCTGAGCGTGGCGATGACCGCCATGACCGCGAGGATCGCCGCACCCTGTTTGCGACTGCCCACCATGCGCCCGAAGGTCCGCGGCAGGGAGAACGCGATGCAGGACAGCAGAAAGATCTCCACCCAGTTGGTCCAGGTGGTCGGGTTCTCGAACGGGTGCGCGGAGTTGGCGTTGAAGAATCCGCCGCCGTTGGTGCCGAGTTCCTTGATCGCCTCCTGGCTGGCGACGGGACCGCCGGGGATGGTCTGCTGGGCGCCCGACAGTGTCGAGACGACGGTGTCGTGCAGGGCGAAGTTCTGGATCACCCCGCCGGAGACCAGGATGATCGCGCCGATGATGCTGAGCGGCAGCAGGATCCGCAGGCAGCCTCGGATGAGGTCGACCCAGAAGTTGCCGAGCTCTCCGGTGTCGCGGCGGGCCAGGCCGCGGACGAAGGCCATCGCGACGGCCATCCCGACGGCGGCCGACACGAAGTTCTGCACGCTCAGGCCGGCCATCTGGACGAGGTGGCCCTGGGTGGATTCGCCGGAGTAGGCCTGCCAGTTCGTGTTGGTCACGAAGCTCACGGCGGTGTTCCACGCGAGTGCCGGCGTCATCTCGGTCGCGGGGTCGTTCAGGTGCAGAGGCAGCCGGCCCTGGAGCAGCTGGAGGCCGAACAGGAACAGGATGCTGACGGCGGAGAAGGCCAGCACGCTACGGGCGTAGGAACCCCAGCCCTGTTCGGCGGCGGGGTCGGCGCCGATGAGGCGGTAGGCCACTCGCTCTGCGCGCCAGTGCTTCTCGGAGGCGTAGACGCGGTACATGTAGTCGCCCAGGGGCACATGGACGGCGGCGAGGGCGAGGGCCAGGCTGAGGGCGAAGAGGATGCCCGCGGTGGTGGTGCTCACGCTCAGAACCTCTCCGGGAACAGCAGCGCGGCGAAGAGGAACACCACGATCGCGGCGGCCAGGACCAGCCCGACGATGTTCGCGATCACAGCTGTTCGACCCACTTCTGGACGAGGCCGAGCAGCGCGAAGACCGCCACCGTCAGCAGGACGTAAACGAGCACAGACATTCCGTCTCCCGTATCTGCGCCACCGGCTCTCGGTGGCCGTCGACCAGCATCGGCGCGGTGGTGACCGTTGCCGAGGGTCTTGACGTTTTCTTGACGGGGCGGTGGCGCACCTTTACGGACGCTTAGCACTCGCGGGAGGCTCTCAGCTTCTGGACAGGCTGGTGTGAGGTCGCGGCGACACCATCGTGGACATGATTCGCATTCGCCGTTCTCGAACGCTGCCCCGCCACACCGTGTGCCACCGGGCGTTACGCGGGACGCCGCTGCAGGTGCCCGCGGAGTTGTTGACGACGGCTCCGGTGGCGGAGTGGGTGCGCCGGCGGGGCCTGGGCGTCGACGTGGGCTCCGCCGAGGAGCTGCGGGTGGCGTTGCAGGCGGGTCTGCCCGCGTCGCGGGTGGCAGCACAGTGCCGCGATGTGGAGGCGGTCGAGGCGGCGGTGTCTGCAGCGGTCGGGCGGTTCGTGATCGGCGGGTGGGCCGAGGTGCTGTTGTTGGCGGGTCGGCGAGACGGTGCGCATCGGGTGGTCGTCGATGTCAGCGAGGGGAGCGGTGAGCGGTTGGCGGCGTCGGTGATGTCGATGGGCCGGCTGGACGTGGTGGGGTTACGCTGCCGCGTCGGGGCAGGTGAGGCCGAGGCGCGCGACGCGGTGCGCAGGATGATCGAACAGATGGCGCGGCTGCGCCGCAAGCACGGGGTGATCCTGACCCGGGCGTGCCTGTCGGGGTACGGGCGAGGTGACGCCGGGCCGGAGGAGTTGCGGCGCGGGGTGCATCATCTGCAGTTGGCGGCGGAGGAGGCGTGTGCCCGGCTGCGGTATCCGCGGCCGGCGTTGGTGCTCTCCTTGCACGCGGCGGCGCTGGTGGAGTCCTGAGCTGTCTTCGTCGCCGAGTTCTACACCAGGGTCGTCAAAGCCGCCGCTTGACGACCCTGGTGTAGAACTCAGTCGATGACCGCGGTCGCTTCGATCTCCACGAGCATGTCGGGTTCGGCGAGGGCCGCGACGCCGATACCGGTCAGCGGGGGAGCCGCGGTGATGCCGAGCGTGGCTTGGGCGCGGGCGAGGCCGTCCGCGAAGGCAGGCATCTTCTCGGGCGTCCAGTCGACGAGGTAGACGGTCAGCTTCGCGACGTCGTCGAAGGTGGCGCCGGCCGCGGCGAGCGCTGCGCCGATGTTGAGGTAACACTGCTCGACCTGGGCGGCGAGGTCGCCCTCACCGACGGCGGCTCCGGTGGCGTCGCGGGCGACCTGGCCGGCGATGAAGACGAGTTTGGACCCGGTGGCCACGGAGACCTGGTGGTACAGGCCCACGGCGGGAAGGCCTTCGGGGTTGATCGGGGTGATCGGCATCTGCGCTCCTGTGGTGTCGACGTGCCGCGTCAACATATGGGGGGCACGCCCGGTCAGCAAGTGGGTCGGCAGATCTCCTGTCGCAGAGCACTTTTGCGGCCATCGATCCTGCTTCAGCCCTTCACGTGCTCGCGTCCTCGCGCTTGATGGCGTGGCCGAGCACCGGTGCCAGCGCGACGCCGATGATCGAGGCGAGGATGACGACGTAGAACCCGGCAGACGGATTGTTGGTCGCGGTCTCGGCCAGCCCGAACAGGTAGGGCCCGACGAACCCGCCGATCAGTCCGATGGTGTTGATGAACGCCAGGCTGGCCGCCGCCATCAGTCCGGACATGCGGGCCATCGCGATCGACCAGAACAGCGGCAGGGTGCCGAACACGAAGATCATCGAGATCGCGATGAGCAGGATGCGGGCCAACGCACTGGAGGAGAGCATGAACGCGATCGAGGTGACCAGTGTGGCGGCGGCCAGGATGCCGACGGCGCTCGCCTCGCGCGGGTACCGGGCGAACAGGCGGGGGATCACCAGCACGCCGATCGTCGCGCCGATTCCCGCGCTGCCGGACAGGAGCCCGATGAGGAACGAACCGCTGATGTCGAGATCCTCGACGATCGCGGGGATGTTGAAAACGATTCCGACGTTGGTGATCTGGTTGAAGAAGTAGATCAGCGCGACCACGATGACGAAGGGTCGGCCGAAGGCCTCCTTGACGTTGCCGCGGATCCGGGTCGCGGTGTCGTGGTGGGCGCCCGCGGCGCGTTCGGTGAGAATCTGCGCCTCGTCGGCGGACAGCCACCGCGCCTCGCTGGGTACCTGGGGAAGCTTGAACCACACCAGGACGCCGACGAGGACGGTCACGAGGCCTTCGATGAGGAACATCCACTGCCAGCCGTGCAGGCCGAATGCGCTGTCGAGCTCCATCAGCGCGCCGCCCATGGGGCCGCCGACGACGAGCGCGATGGTGGGCGCCAGGTAGATGAACCCGACGACGGTGGCGCGGTAGCTCTGCGCGAACCAGACCGTGACCATGTACATCAGGGCGGGGTAAAGGCCGGCCTCGGCGGCGCCGAGCAGGAATCGCATGATGTAGAAGGACAGGTCGCCCTGAACGAACATCATGAGCGCCGACAAAGTGCCCCACGTGACGGCGATGCGGGCGATCCACCGCCGCGGCCCGACGCGATACATGATCAGGTTGCTCGGGACTTCGAGGAACGCGTAGCTGATGAAGAAGATGCCCGCGCCGAAGCCGAATGCCGCGGCGCTGATGCCCGCGTCGGCTTCGAGGTGGGTTTTCGCGAGCGCGACGTTGGTGCGGTCGATGTAGGCCATGAAGTAGACCGCGCACATGACGGGCAGCAGGCGTAGAACGGCCTTGCGCGTGGCGCGCTTGTGCAGTTCGTCCGCCGATGCGAGCACAGAATCGATGCTCATATGGCTCCTTTGGTTGCGTCACGGTCGCGCGTGGGAGAGCTGATTTGCCGTGTACCGAGTGGCGTGAAACGCCCTCACCAGGGATACTACTGAGTATTATCGTAACGAGGGTCACAATGGGTGTCAATCGTGAGCGTCGCGGACGCGGAGATGAGGTCGAGGTGAGCGCGAGCGCCGAACTGGAGTCGGATGTCAAAGGTCGGATACTCGATGCCGCGGCCGAGGCCTTCATGGCGCGCGGGTTCGCGAACACCACCATCGACGACATCGCCGATGAGGTGGGTGCCACCAAGGGGCTGATCTACTACCACTTCCGGTCGAAGTTCGACATCTTCCTCGCGGTCTATCAGGACGGGATGCGCCGGGTGCGCGAACGCGTCGAACCGCATTCGACCGCACCGGGTACCGGCTTCGAGCGGCTGCACGCGATGTCCGTCGCGCACCTGGAGAACCTCATGACCGAGTTGGGTTACCACCACGTGGTGCATCAGGGTGTCCGCCATCAGGATTCGACGGCGTTGAAGGTGCGGCAGCGGGACGCACTGACCGCGCTGAACGAGCTACGACGTGACTACGAGCGGATGTTCCGCCGAGTCATCGCCGAGGGGATCGCCGACGGGTCACTGCGAAAAGTGGACGAAGCGCTCGCGACCCGGACCCTGCTCAGTAACCTCAACGCCGTCGATGTCTGGTATCGCAGGATCGACGGTCAGACCGACGAGGAGATTCGCGCGCTGGCCGGCGATGTGGTCGACCTGCTGATCGGGGGACTCGGCGCCTGAGGGTCGGTCGAACAGCGTCCCGATGAAGAGGGGTGGGCATGGCGTTGGCGCTCAAGGCGATTGGCGAATGAGCTCGAATCGCACGCAGGCGCCCGCCCGATCGCACCGATTGCGCTGGGTCCTGCTGGCGTTGTGCTCACCGAGATCACCAGTTGGGGGGTGCTGTACTACGCCTTCACCGTGCTCTCCGACCAGATCACCGCCGAGACGGGATGGTCGGCCCCCGCGGTGACCGCAGCGTTCTCGGCGGGACTGGTGACCTCGGCGTTCGTCGGTATCCCGGTCGGCAGGTGGCTGGACCGGGTTGGTCCACGCTGGATCATGACGGCCGGTTCGGCCCTGGGTTGCGTTTCCGTGGTCGCAGTGGTGGCCGCATCGTCGTACGCCTGGTTCGTCGCGGCGTGGGTGCTCGCCGGTGTGGCGATGAGCGCGGTCTTCTATGCACCGGCGTTCGCCGCCCTCACCCGGTTCTTCGGCGCCGACGCCGTGCGGGCACTGACGGTCCTGACGTTGGTGGCCGGCTTCGCCAGCACCGTGTTCGCACCGCTGACCGCCGCGTTGTCGGCGCAGTTGAGTTGGCGCAGCACCTATCTGGTGTTGGCCGTGGTGATGGCGGTCATCACGATCCCCGCGCACTTCTTCGGCCTGCGGCGACCCTGGCCGGCCGTGGTGACCGCCCACGCGGTGGAGTCCCCGACGCGCACGGCGCGCAGTGGTGCGTTCATCGCGTTGGTGGCGGTGTTCGCCCTCGGTGGGGTGGCGTCGTATGCGGTGATCATCAACCTGGTGCCCCTGATGGCCGAGCGCGGCATCAGCACGGGCGCCGCGGCGGTCGCGCTTGGGCTCGGCGGCGCCGGGCAGGTTATGGGCCGACTGGGCTATCAGACCCTGGTGCGCCGCGTCGGTGTCGTGACGCGGACGGTGGTGATCATGGCCGGTATCGCGGCCACGACCGCGCTCCTGGGGGTCTTCACCGGCTACGCCGCCCTGCTGGCGGTCGCGATCGGCGCGGGCGTGATGCGCGGAATCATGACGCTGCTTCAGGCGACAGCGGTCACCGAGCGTTGGGGCGCAACCCATTACGGCCATCTCAGCGGGATCCTCAACGCACCGGTGATGATCGCCACCGCCATCGGGCCCTTCGTCGGTGCGGCCCTGGCGAGCATCCTCGGCGGTTACGCGGCGATGTTCCTCGCGCTCGGTGCGGTCGCAGCCGTCGCCGCGGTCACGGCTTTGGCGACCTCGACTCATTCCCGGCGCCGGCGAGACTGACCGGATCGCCGCGCTTCCGAGGACGTCCCGGAGCCGCGAACCGGCCTCAGTATGCTTCCACCTGCAGAAGCCCCCATAGCCCAATTGGCAGAGGCAGCGGACTTAAAATCCGCCCAGTGTCGGTTCGAGTCCGACTGGGGGCACAGCCGACGCCTATGGGCCACGCCCGGGACGGACCGCCGTATCCGATTCGGCGGGAGTCGGGTTTGACGTGAGCGTTTCCCTTGGCCGCAAGCCTCCGCCGAAAAGGTGTCCGCCGAACGGATGATTCGGTTGCTGACAGGTCGACCCACGTCGGCGAAGCCCGCATATGGCCGGCCGGTCTGGGAGGATCTCGAACTGATCGCCGTATGTTACGAGAGGTGCGCGGGAATGTCCTTATGGGAAGATGCCGCAGCGAAGAAGGCTGCGGAACGGTCGCAGACCAGTGCGGAAGAACGAGCTGATCAGCGGTTGGCGGAACAGCAGCGTGCGCAACTCAAAGAATTCGTCGAGGCAATGACTCGCCTGGGCGTGGCGCCCACCAAGCAGACGTTCTGGTCCAATGTCGGCATCCGCGACAGCGGAGGGACGAAGAAGGTCCGCGTCCCCGCGATGCAGGGGTGGACGATCAAGCACGACCCGGGACGTTACGACATGCACCCGACGCACTATTTCGTTGCGACCACCGGGGACGTCTACAGCAGCACTGTCCCACCCCACCAGAAGATGTTCTCGAAACCACCGCTCCCTGAGCCTTGGGCTCTACCGATCAAGTGGGATCACTGGGGGCAATTGTTCGAAAGCAAGACTCTCGGTGAAAGGTTGCGGGACATCATTGCCGAGAAGATGGCCTAAACGGCACACCTAGACTCTGACCATGCGCATGCCTCGGGGAGTCGCACAGTTCAACCGGCGGGTCACCAATCCGGCGGCGCGGGCGATCACGCCGTGGCTTCCGAACCTCGGGACGCTCGAGCATGTGGGCCGAAAGTCAGGCAAGCGCTACCGAACCCCGCTCCTCGTCTTCCCGACCGAGGAGGGCTACGCCATCCTCGTCGGCTACGGCCTGCAGACCGACTGGCTGAAGAACGTGCTGGCCGGCGGTCCCACCGTGCTGCACAAGCGCGGACACGCCGTCACGCTCACGAACCCGCGGGTGGTCGACAAGGCCGAGGCCGCGGCCCTCGTCGCCCCCCGTTCCCGACTGTTCTACCGGGCGTTTCCCTACAACGAGGCGGCCCTGCTCCTGACGCGTGCAGACTCCGCGCGCTGACCGCAAACGAGGTCAGACCCGTTGCGGCGCCGGGTGATCGCCGCGGACCGAACGGATCAGCAGTTGCATCGTGTCGGCCGACGCGGATCCTTCCGCGGTGGTCGTGACGGACAACGCCTGCTCGGGGGAGCGGGCCAGCGTGAGGTTCTGCTGGGTGACGGTGAGCGGGCCGACCAGGGGGTGATGCAGGTCGTAGGTATCGGCCTCACAGCGTTTGACCCGATGATCGGCCCACAGGGACACGAACTCCGGGCTCTTGACCGTCAGTTCACCGATCAGCGCGGACAGCAGCGCGTCCTCGGGGTGGCGGCCCGCGACGTGACGCAGGTTCCCCACCACCGCCCGCGCCTTACGCGGCCAGTCCAGGTACAGCTCGCGGGTGTGCGGGTCGAGGAACATCATCCGGGCCAGATTCGGGCGCTCGGTCGCCCGTTCCACCGCCTCGCGGTCGATGTGGCCGGCCACCAGTGCGTGACCGACGTCGTTCCAGGCCAGGACATCGGTGCGCCGGCCGACCACGACCGCGGGAAGATCGCCGAGGGAACGCAACAGGTCGCGGGTGAGCGTGTTGACACGTTCGGCCGGCGGCCGCCGGACCGGCTCGGTCCGCCGGGTGGCGAGGTCTCGAAGATGTTGTCGCTCATATTCGTTCAACTGCAGGGCGCGGGCCAGCGAATCCAGGATCGCTGCCGAGGCGTTCACGGACTGCCCCTGCTCCAAGCGCGTGTAGTACGACACGCTCACACCCGCCAACTGCGCGAGTTCCTCGCGACGCAGTCCGGCCACCCGTCGGCGCTCACCGTAATGCTGCAACCCGACGTCCTCCGGATTCACCTGCGCACGACGCGCCCGCAGGAACTCGCCGAGTCGTTCAGAGGCCATACCCCACTATGCGTCACACGCGGCCGGGCTACCTGACCCTGACAGGGGTAGGCAAACGCGGGGCTGGTCCGCCCGCCACCGGCGACCCACGCTGGGCGCATGGACGAAATCGTGTTGGGCGACGTCACCGTCACCCGGGTTCTCGAGTACTACGGTTCGGTGCGGCTCTCCCCGCAGACGTTCTTCCCGGAGGCCGACCCCACCGCCTGGCGGCACAACGAGCACTGGCTGGCCCCCGACTTCCTCGACCCGGCCGCCGACGTCTGCGTCTCGGCCATCCAGACCTGGGTGCTGCGCAGCGCCGGCGCCACCATCCTGGTGGACACCGGTGTCGGCAATGACAAGGAACGGCCCAACACGCCGGTCTGGCACCGGCTGCAGACCGACTACCTCGACAACCTCGCCGCCGCCGGGGTGCGACCCGAGGACGCCGACTACGTGATCAACACCCACGTGCATGTCGACCACGTCGGCTGGAACACCCGTCTGGTCGACGGACACTGGGAACCGACCTTCCCGAACGCGACCTACCTGATACCGCGGGCCGACTTCGACTACTGGAACCCCGCCAACCGGCAGTCCGCAAATCCCGACCACCGAACCCTCTTCCTGGACAGCGTGGCTCCGGTGCACGCCGCCGGGCAGACGGTGCTGTGGGAGGACACCTTCGCCGTCGACGCGAACGTGCGGTTGCAGACCGCGCCGGGACACACGCCGGGCTCGTCGGTGGTGACGCTGGAATCCGGCACCGACCGGGCGGTGTTCGTCGGGGACATGCTGCACACCCCATTGCAATTCGTCGAACCAGACGTCAACAGCTGCTTCTGCGAAGATCCCGCGCAGGCCCGCGCGACCCGCCGCCGGGTGTTCGGCTGGGCAGCCGATACGAACACGCTGGTGGTACCCGCTCACCTCGGCGGACACGGAGCCGCCGAACTCGCCCGCGACGGCGACCGGTTCACCATCACGAAGTGGGCACCGTTCGATCGGGTGACAGCCCGTGTCTGACCCCGTCGTCATGACCGGATCCGGGGCCGTCCGCGGTCGAACGCTCGCTGATTCCCAGGTCTTCTATGCCATTCCCTACGCCGCCGCCCCAGAAGGGCGGGCGCGGTTCGCCGCGCCGGAACCGCACCCGCCGTGGCCAGGGATCCGGGACGCGACCATGCCGGGACCGACGGCACCGCAGCCTCGGCGGGACGGCTTCGGCCGCCTCGACATGTCACCGTTCTTCGGGCCCGGGTGGGTGCGCGATCCGGACTACCTGACGGTCAACATCTGGACGCCGCACGCGAATGCCACAGCAGGGCAACCCTATCCGGTCATGGTGTTCGTGCACGGCGGGGGTTTCGTCGCCGGTTCGACGCGCACACCGCTCTACGACGGGTCGGCGTTCGCGCGCGACGGCGTGGTCCTGGTGACCGTCACCTACCGGCTGGGCATCGCGGGGTTCCTCGACATCGCGGGTGCGCCGCGAAACCGCGGCCTGCTCGATGTGCTCACAGCGCTAGCCTGGGTGCGCGACAACATCGCGGCGTTCGGCGGGGACCCCGACAACGTGACCCTGTTCGGTCAGTCGGCCGGCGCGACGACCACCGCGGGCGTCCTCGCCGAAGCGCAGGCGCCGACACTGATCCGGCGCGCGATCATGCAGAGCGGCAACCCCTATGGGGCGTTCTCCCCGGACCAAGCGGAACGGGTGAGCCGGGCGGTCGCCGACGCGCTCGGCGTGGAACCGACGGTCGACGACCTGGCCGGTATCCCCGACGAGATATTGGTCGGCGTCGCTGCCGAACTGGGAGGACTGGACCTGCGCGTCGGCGACCGATTCGACCCGCTGGTCGGACTCAGTCCGTTCAGCCTCGTCTCCGACCGGCAGACCGACCCGACAGCGCATCCCGAGGTCGGCGTGCTGATCGGTACGACCACCGAAGAGGGCAACCTGTATCTGGTGCCGCAGGGGCACCTGGACATCTCGACGGAAGAAGACGTCCACGCGCTCGCGGCGCGGGTGCACCCCGATCCGGACACGCTGGTGCAGGACTACCGGACTCGCCACCCGCGGGCCTGCTGGGGTGCACTGCGCTCGACGATCCTCGGCGACGCGTTGTTCCGCACCGGCACCGAGCGTTTCGCCCTCGAGAGGCAGGCCTCGGCGCCGACGTATCGCTACGAGTTCGGCTGGCGGTCAACCGGCGTCGGGGGAGAGCTGGGTGCGGCGCACGCGGTGGACCTGCCGTTCGTCTTCGACCGCACGGACGTCGATGTGTTGCGGGGACCGCGCGGGCTACTCGGGGACGGCGATGTCCCGCCGGAACTGGTGGGCGCGATGCACGGTGCGTGGGTGCGATTCGCGACGACGGGCGATCCCGGCTGGGCGCCGAACGAACTCCGACGGTGGCGGTAGCCGGGCCGCGCGGTGTCGCCGCGGGTCTACGAACGGGCTGACAGGGTCGCCCAACGTCGTCCACCCACCCCATTGACTATGGGCCGGATCACAGTATTGTGACCAGTGGTCATATGTGATGTGGAGGCTCGATGCCGACAGTGACGTGGGCCCGACTCGATGGCGAGCGCCGGGCGGCGGTGGTGGCGGCCGCGGAGGCGGAGTTCGCCGCGCACGGCTTCTCGCACGGCAGCCTCAACGTCATCGCGCGCCGCGCGGGCGTCGCCAAGGGCAGCCTCTTCCAGTACTTCGCCGACAAACGCGACCTGTACGCGTTCATCACCGACGTGGCAAGTCAGCGGGTGCGGTCGTACATGGAGACGCAGATCCGCGAACTCGACGCGAGCAGGCCGTTCTTCCCGTTCCTCGTCGACCTCCTCGACGCATGGGTCGCCTACTTCGCCGAACATCCCAGAGAGCGATCACTGCACGCCGCTGCGAGTTTCGAGGTCGAGACTGACGCCCGGGTCAGTGTGCGTGCCGTCGTCCACCGCCACTATTTGGAGGTGCTGCGTCCGCTGGTGCACGACGCGCGGGCTCGCGGGGATCTGCGCGATGACGCGGACACCGAGACCCTGGTCTCGCTACTGCTGATGATCCTGCCTCACCTCGCGCTGGCGCCCTATGTCCGCGGCCTCGATCCGATCCTCGGACTCGACGAACTGTCGCCCGAACAGCCGGCCCTGGCCGTGCGCCGATACGTCGCCGTGTTGTCGGCGGCCTTCCAAACCGTCCCGGTGCAGCCCTCACCGGAAACGTCCGCCCAGGAGGTAACACCATGACCAGGACACGCTCTGACTCGCTCGCCGCAGGCGGGCTGAATTGGGACAGCATGCCCCTCAAGCTCTTCGCCGGCGGCAACGCCAAATTCTGGGACCCCGCCGACATCGATTTCTCCAAGGACCGCGCTGACTGGGAATCGCTGTCGAATCTGGAGCGGGACTGGGCCACTCGCCTGTGCGCTCAATTCATCGCCGGTGAGGAGGCGGTCACCCAGGACATCCAGCCGTTCATGGCGGCGATGCGCGCCGAGGGCCGGCTCGGTGACGAGATGTACCTGACGCAGTTCGCGTTCGAGGAGGCCAAGCACACGCAGGTGTTCCGCATGTGGCTCGACGCGGTCGGGATGACCGACGACCTCCAGTGCTACCTCGACGACCTGCCGTCCTACCGGCAGATGTTCTACGAGGAACTGCCCGCATCGTTGGAGGCCCTGGCCACCGACCCGTCGCCGGCGGCTCAGGTGCGCGCGTCCGCGACCTACAACCACGTCATCGAGGGCATGATGGCCTTGACGGGATACTATGCCTGGCACCGGATTTGCGTAGATCGAAAGGTGCTGCCGGGTATGCAGGAGCTGGTCCGCCGCATCGGTGACGACGAGCGTCGGCATATGGCGTGGGGTACCTTCACCTGCCGGCGGCACGTCGCGGCCGACGACGCGAACTGGGAAGTGTTCGAGAACCGGATGAACGAGCTGATCCCTCTCGCGCTCAGCAACACCGACGATTCCTTCGCGCTGTACGACGAAATTCCGTTCGGCTTCGCGAAGGAGGAGTTTCAGCAGTACGCCGCCGACAAGGGCATGCGCCGGTTCGGCACCATCAGCAGCGCTCGCGGCCGCGCCCTGGCAGAGATCGACGTCGACTACTCACCGTTGCAGTTGGAGGACACCTTCGCTGCGGAGGACAGTCGAGTGCTGGCCACGTCTGCCTGACCTCACGCTCGCCGGGCTCCGGCCGTCGGCCGGTCGCCCCGAGTCTGGGCTGCGCTTGTCGTGCAATCCCCATCGGATACGACGGCTGACCATACATACTGGGCCCACTGGATGGTCAATGTCAGCGGCAGACTTTGTCGCCGTATGCGGTCGCGAAACGGGTGGCGAGTGAACAGGTTTGACGGCAAGGGTGTCCTGGTGACCGGAGCGGCGTCGGGAATCGGGCAGGCGACGGTGCAGCGACTCCTGGAGGAAGGGGCCTACGTCGTCGGGCTGGACCTTCCCGAGGCTGACCGCGTCGCCGATCGATACGCCTACCGCCGCGCCGACATCCTGGACGGGCAAGCGGTCGCTGACGCGGTGGCTGCCGTCGTGGCCGAAGCGGGGCGGCTCGACGGCGTGGTGCACTCCGCCGGGGTGGCAGGCGGAGGACCCATCCACCTGCTGCCCGACGAAGAATGGGACCGCGTGGTCGACGTCAACCTCAAGGGCACCTTCGTCGTCAACCGCGCCGCGCTGACCCAGATGCTGCAGCAGGACCGTGTCGACGGCGAACGCGGCGCGATCGTCAACCTGTCCAGCATCGAGGGGCTGGAGGGCACTGCGGGCGGCAGCTCCTACAACGCCTCGAAGGGCGGAGTCGTGCTGCTGACCAAGAACGCGGCAATCGACTACGGGCCGAGCGGGATTCGGGTCAACGCGATCTGTCCCGGCTTCATCGAGACACCGCTGTTCGACGCCGTTGTCGGCATGCCCGGCATGGAGCGACCGCGCGAGGGCCTACGTCACGAGCACAAGCTGCGACGGTTCGGCCGAGCGGCCGAGGTGGCCGGCGTCGCCGCCTTCCTGCTCTCGGCGGACGCCAGCTTCGTCAGCGGGCAGACGCTGGTGGTGGACGGCGGTTACCTGGCCGGCCGTGATCATCACGTCACCGAGCTGATGGGGTTGAGCGAGCAGTAGTTCGCTCCTCCTGACTGGCTGTCATCGCCCAGCGAATCCCACCGACCAGCACCCGTCCGGATACCCGCACAGCAGTCGCCTCGAGAGGCGGAAAGTACGGCAGCCGCAACGGCTTACGGGCCCATCCCGGCAGCATCGCCACCGAGATGGCGGCGAGCACCCCGTAGGGAGCCCGAGCGGACAATGGCAGCGGCGGCGTCAACAACAGGAATCGCGCGGCGTCGCGGGCGGCCGCTGTGCTGCGCAGTTCCGGTCGGTATGCCTCGATCCGTTCGCGCAGCTGATCCTCGGTGCGTGGCGGATTCAGCACTCCGAGAGCGGTTGCGACGCGGGAGGTGTCGGCGACGTACGCGTCGCGGCCGGTCTGATCAAGAGGCTGTGCGCCATAGAGCTGGTGCGCCAGAAGGAAGCTGTCGATCTCGGCGATGTGCACCCATTCGAGAAGGTGGGGATCAGTGGCGTCGTAGGGTGTGCCGTCCGGCGCCACACCGCGTACGCGGCGGTGAATGCCGCGGACCTTGTCGACAGCGCGTTGCGCGTCGGCGGCCGGGCCGAAGGTCGTCACGGCGAGAAAGGTGCTGGTGCGCTGTAGACGTCCCCAGGGATCGCCGCGGTAGTCGGAGTGGCCGGCGACGCCGGCCATGGCCAGCGGATGCAGCGACTGCAGAAGCAGCGCGCGCAGTCCTCCGACGAACATCGATGCGTCGGCGTGGACGCGGCGGATCGGTCGATCCTCGGCGAACCACCGCGGACCCGGCGTGCCGTGGATACGTGCGCGGTTGTCCGGCCCGTCCGGCCCGGCGACCATCCCGAACAGTGCGCTGCCCAGACCGCTCCTGATCGCACCCAGTTCCCGCGCCAACACCATGACCTCGACGGTACGTGCCGGCCGGGAGGCGAGCCGGTCGCAAGACCCAGCCGTGCGCCGAAATCTCCGCGACGGTGTTCCGGTCCTCCAGCCGTACCGATGCAAGAGCCCCTTCCCTGTCGGCCGGAATCGGCGGACGCTGATGGTCATGACTGATGACATGTGGGGGACAGGGGACTATCGAGCAGTAGCAGAGAAGGTGACGTCCATCGCCGACGTGCTGGTCCGGCGGGCGGGCATCGAAGCCGGGATGGCCGTGCTTGACGTCGCGTGCGGCACCGGCAACGCATCGATCCCTGCGGCCAAGTTGGGGGCGCGAGTATGCGGCTTGGACTTCTCGCCGGGCCTGATCGCGATTGCACGGCAATGCGGCGCCGACGCCAACGTGGAGATCGACTGGCGGGTAGGCGATGCCCAGTCCCTTCCATTCGAGGACGACAGCTTCGACCGGGTCATCTCCGCGATCGGACACATGTTCGCGCCCGACCACAAGCGCACCGCGGATGAACTGCTCCGTGTCTGCCGGCCCGAGGGTCGCATTGCGGTCGCCTGCTGGACGCCGCAGGGCGCCATCGGCGAGATGTTCAAGCGCCTAGGCGCGATTTCTCCCGCGCCGCCGGAGGGCTTCCAGCCACCGGTGCTGTGGGGCACCGAAGAGCATGTGCGTGAGTTGCTCGGTGAATCAGTCGAATTCGAGCGGCACAACGTCGATTTCGACGAACCCTCGCCCGAGAGCTATGTCGATTTCATGCTGGCAAGCTTCCCTCCGTTGATCGCCATGCGAGCCCAACTCGGCGACGAACTGGTGCGCGAGACCTACCTCGGTTGGGCCACCGATGTGAATGAGGCCGACGACGGGACCCTGCGCTTCCGCGGCGAGTACTTGGTGTCGGTCACCTGACGACACCTAGACTTCCGAGAATGCGAGTCCCTCGACGAATCGCAGAGTTCAACAAGCGAGTCACCAATCCGGTGGCTCGCACGATCACCCCGTGGCTTCCCGGCCTCGGGACGCTCGAGCACGTCGGGCGGAAGTCGGGTAAGCGATACCGAACGCCCCTCTTGGTATTCGAGACCCATGATGGCTACGCCATCCTCATCGGCTACGGCCCGCAGACGGACTGGTTGAAGAATGTGCTGGCCGGAGGACCGACGGTGCTGCGCAAGCGTGGACGGGCTGTCGCGCTCGTCAACCCGCGGGTGGTGAGCAAGGCCGAGGCCGCAGCCCTCGTCACACCGCGTTCCCGGCTGCTCTACCGAGCGTTTCCCTACAACGAGGCAGCTCTGCTGCTGACGACCGCAGGCTCCCGGAATTAGTTGCCCACGCAAGAGGCCTGGGGTCGTTTGCAGGGTAGCTGTGATCTCAGGCCCGCGCGAGCCCTGCCGATCGGCTACGGCGTTCCGTGGAGTCGGCGGCCTGTGCGGGAGGTTGCCACGCAAGAAGATTACGGCTGCTATTTTGAGGAATTGTCAATACCTGTGGATCGGGGTGTTTCAGGCGACCTCCGTTTCGGTTGATTCGGCCGGCTCGGGCGGTGTGATGTCGGCGGGGCGTTCGAGTAGCTTGCCTTTGTGGAAGACGGCGCCGGCACGGACGAGGGCGACCAGGTGGGGTGCGTTGACTGCCCGCCACCGGGCTTGTGCGGCGTCGATAAGCTTGTAGGCCATGGCAATTCCGGCCGCGCGGGATCCCGGCCCCTTGGTGACCTTCGTCCGCAATCGCACGGTGGCGAAGGTTGATTCGATCGGATTCGTGGTGCGCAAGTGGATCCAGTGTTCGGCTGGGTATTTGTAGAACTCCAACAGCACGTCGGCGTCGTCGACGATCTTGGCGACCGCCTTGGGGTACTTGGCGCCGTAGTCGATCTCGAAGGCCTTGATCGCGACCTGCGCGTGGTCGAGGTCCTCGGCGTTGTAGATCTCCCGCATCGCCGCGACCGCACCGGGTTGCGCCGATTTGGGCAGGCAGGAAAGGACATTGGCCTGTTTGTGAAACCAGCAGCGCTGCTCGCGGGTAGCCGGGAACACCTCGCGCATCGCCTTCCAAAAGCCCAGTGCACCGTCACCGACGGCCAACACCGGGCGATCATCCCGCGGCGGCGACACGACCGCAGCAGATCGGCCCACGACTCGGTCGATTCTCGATACCCGTCGGCCAGGGCGACGAGTTCCTTGCGGCCATCGGAGCGGACCCCGATCATCACCAACAGGCACAGCTTCTCCTGCTCGAGGCGGACCTTGAGGTGAATGCCGTCGACCCACAGGTAGACGAAGTCAGTGCCCGACAGATCCCGGGCCCCGAAGGCCTTGGCCTCCTCCTGCCACTGGCTGGTCAGCCGTGTGATCGTCGTCGCCGAGAGCCCGGCACTGGACCCGAGGAACTGCTCCAAGGCCGGCCCGAAGTCACTGGTCGACAGGCCGTGCAGGTACAGCAGCGGCAGCACCTCAGTCATCTGCGGGGACTTGCGCGCCCACGCCGGCAGGATCGCCGAGGAAAACCGCTGCCGCTCACCGGTATCGGCGTCGATACGCTTGTCGTTGACCCGCGGCGCGGTCACCGCCACCGCGCCCGCGGCGGTCAACACCTCACGCCCGGCGTGGGAGCCGTTGCGGACCACCAGCCGGCGACCGCTCTCATCGAGCTCACCGGCGTGGGCATCGATGTAGGCGGCCACCTCAGCCTTCAGCGCCGCGGCCAGCATCTGCCGGGCGCCGTCGCGCACGATCTCATCCAACAACGACCGACCACCGCCGTCATTGGCGTTGGCCTCATCGGTGTCGTGAACTACGGTGAGCATGGGCGTACCTTCCCAACCAGCGCGTCAACGCCGGTCTTGATCAGAGAACCTTGGACTTCAGATCATCCCCGGGAAGGTGCGCCCACTTTCATGCCGCCCCACCGAGGGTCATCCACAGGTTCTGATCATTGCTCTGCTATTTTTCCAGGGGGTGCCAGCCGCCATGTCACAGAGGTGGAACTGAACCCGACGGCGGCAGCTGCGAATCCTTCGAAACCGCCCAATACCGTAGAGCGATCGCCCACCCGACCAGCGCGGCGATCGCAACCAGGTTCGACGGCAATACCCTCGGGTCATCGATGGCGCTGACCACCGTCAGGACGGCAATCAGCACTGTCAACGCGACCCAGCAGTGAAAGAGAAAGCGGGCCAGGATGGCCCGCAGCCCTCTCAACCTGTACAGCAACAATGCACGCCGGATGGTCATTCGCGGCGCAGCGGTAACTCGTGATTCCTCGACACGCAGCGACCAGAAGCGAAATCCCATCGCGACGAGCGTGTACAGGAAGATGACGAGAAGGTCGGTGTAGATGAGCCCGCCCGAGAAGTAATTGGGGACACCCAGCGTGTCCGTCCTACCGAAAGCGGCGCCCAGTGCCCCGCTGAACTGGAGGACCACTACGCCCAGGAAGAAGTAATAGAGGCCCCGAAGGACCCTCGCCCCTCGACGGTGCATCGGGTAGGCGAGCAGGAGGCGTCGGGCAGTGACGGATTTCGTCACTTCGGCAGACGGCGGTGGCGTGGATTCGCTGAGGAGCTCCGCGGCTTCGTCAAGCCACGCCTGTGCTTGTGCCGCCGCCTGCTGTTGCACCTCGGGTGAGTCGTTGATCAGCTTGCTGGCGCTGAACCAATCCGCGGCGAACCCTACCTGCCTACAGGCATCTTCCACCGCCAGCTTCCGGCGGCCGGTTTGTGTTCGGCGTTCGCGCCAGTCCCCGACAACCAGAGCGAGTATCCCGATTCCAGCGGTCACAATCGGCGTGACGATGGTCAGCGCGATGCGGATGATCTGCTCGGAATCCATCACGTGTTCCTAGCCGCGGACCTCAAAGTCCGGCCGAATCGAGGTCCAGCGACAATCCCGGCCCAGCCGTCCCAGCGAGCCGACAGCGTGTTGGCGTTGGTCTGTATCTTGCTGTCCGCAAGCGCATCTGGCGTGCTTTGCGCCAGGGGTGCGCCCGAGGCGGATGCTGCGAGTCGGCGAAGGGGGATGGGAGGTGAACCCTCCGCCCGGAATCTGCGGTGATGGTGCCGAAAGTCCGCGTCACGTAGACATCCCTTCTCAGCCGAGCGGTCCACGCGCGCTCTGAACAGCTTGTACTGTCGCGGCCGGCCCACCCACGGTATCGGCTTTGCGGCGGTTTCAACGGATCTTCGATCGTCGCTTGTGCCGGTGATTTCCAACGGGAGGTCCTCCGTTCGTGCCGCGGCAAGCTCCGGCTCGACGATGCCGGGGTCCCACGGGGAAACCCCCGCGGACGATCTCCACGTGTTCTCCACACAACCTCCAAGTACCGCGGGCGCGACTGCGACACGATCTGTGTCAGTCAGATGACAGCGGTTCTTCGGAATCAACACCTACAGAAGGGTTCTCGCCATGAACGCCATCACCATCCACGCCCCGGTCCTGCGGGCCATCGCGCTCTCCACGTTCGCCGGGGCTGCCGCCGTGGGAGCCATCATGTTCGGCCCGGCGTCGCCGGCCCATGCCGACTCGGCGGCCGCTACGATCCACCAGCTGGAGGCCAGCGGGTTCGACGTGAGGCTCAACCGCATCGGTAGCGCACCGCTCGAGGAATGCCGGATCACCGAGATCGGCCGGCCGCAGGAGCGGAGGCGTCTGACGTTGGTGGAGGGCCGCGACGACGACAGAGCGCTCATTCCGGTGGTGGTCAAGCGCACCATCACCGTCTCGCTGAACTGCGCGTGACCCGTGACCGCGGTGCTGGGAGCACTTCGGGCCTCCGGTCCGGCCGGCTGAAACGGTTTGGCCGCCGTCCTATCGGGTGACTCTGAGGCATGAGTCAGCCAAACGATCCGCCCGCCAAGCCCGTCGACGCCACCCAGGCAACCGACGAGCAGCGAGAGACGCAAGAGCAGCTCGATGATCAACATGGCGACTCGGACGCCCCCGGCGCCCACCAGAGCCGCCACGGGGTCGCCGACGAGACGTAGTCCGAGGGCGATCAGCCTGGGGAAACGAACCGATCCGCCGCGGCGATAAATCGATGACGGGGTTTCGTAGAACGGATCGAAGATATGCGCCGAACATCGATATTGGCCCCTGTGCTGCTCTCCGTCGGTGCTGTGCTGGTCGCGCCGGCGATCCCCGCCCAGGCCGAAACAGCACTCGAGACCATCGCAGCGCTTGAGGCCGCGGGCTACACCGTCAACATCGACCGGGTCGGCAGCGCTCCGCTGGAGGAGTGTGTCGTCACCAGCGTCCGTAACCCGCAGACCGTCACCGAGTTGGCGCGGGTCGAACACCATGACGGACCCTTTGGCTTCGGCGGTGACGATGACGATCACGGCCGCCTGGTTCCGGTCGTCGTGTCCCGGTCCATTTCGGTGTCGCTGAACTGCGCGGGCTAGTACCGCTGGCCGGTCCACCCGCGACGCAACTTTCCTCGCCGCGCCGGACGCTGACGTGACACGATTCTGGTTCACCGCAGTGGCGGCCCGGGAGGGGCTCGGAGCATGCACATCACCAGGGTCGGTACCGGGGATCCTCCGTTGTTCTTCGTGCATGGGTTGGCCTGCGACGGGACGGACTGGCGCGCACAGGTCCGGACGCTGAAGCCCACGATGACGGTCGTGACGTGCGACCTGCCCGGCCACGGCCTCAGTCCGGGAACGCCGGCCGAGTGCACCATCGAGGCCTACGGCACCGCGGTCGCCCAGGCCTTGGCCGCGCTCGATGTGCCCCCGGCGGTCCTGGTCGGCCACAGCATGGGGTGCCGGGTGGTGCTCGCGGCGAGCCGGAGGCGACCTCAGGCCGTGGCGGGTCTGGTGCTTGTGGACGGTAGCCGTATCGGCGCCGGTGATTCCGAGGCCGCCGGTCAGTCCATGGCCGACGAACTCGTCGGTGACGGCTACCTGCGATTCATGCGGAGTTTCTTCGAGTCGATGTTCGTACCGTCGAGTGATCCCGCGATCAGGCAAGCGATCGTCGACCGTGCCCTGCGCTTCCCCGCGGCGCTGGGCAGACCCTTGCTGACGGATCTGGCTCGCTGGGACGCGGGCGATGTGGAGGGCGCACTCGACGCGGTCGACGTTCCCCTCCTGGCCATCCAGAGCACCACCATGGACACCGCCCGCGAGCGGGTCTCGCTGGCGCCGGGCGTGGCATCGCCCTGGCTGGATCTGGTCGGCAGCCACGTGCCCCGATCTCGACAGGCGATCCTGCCGGGAAGCAGCCACTTTCCGCAGATCGAACTGGCCGACGAAGTGACCGCGCTGATCGGCGATTTCGCGGTCGCCGTGAAGAATGACGACCACCCACGAGAGGGTCTGACGCCCGCGTGAGGCTCGGGTCGCGCGCGCTCGGCATCGCGGCAGGTTCGCAACTCCGCATCACGGTGACTGTCCAGATCGGTTATACGACAGTCGATCCCGCGCTCCTCTTAACATTCGCAACATGTCCGTGAGGTCCTCTGGCGCACGCCGAGGCGCGGTTACTGATCGGGCGATCACCTCGGGACATGGACGGCGCATAGGTGAGGTAGTACGCGATGACCGCCAGGGATGGGTGATGTCGGACGATTATCCGGCACCGGTGTTCGGAATCCCGGAAGCTGATCTGCAGGGCGACGCTGGCGTTCGCGGGGTCGGCCAGCGCGGAATCGTGACCGCGAATAGCTTCGAGAACGGCGCGATTGACAATCGCCTTTCCGAGCGGCGCTGGTCAGTTCCCAGACGGGCGGTCTCCGCTTGGATTAGTACCTGTCACGGCGCCGCTCGGATCGGAAGCCCCTGGATTGGCCAGCCGGTGAATTTCATTGCCGTAGCCGGGTGTCTCGTTATCGCGTGCTTGAGCCCGCACGTACTCACCGCGAGTGCCGCCGCCGTAGCAGCTGCTGTTCTTTACGCAGCCCTTGACCTCTGATCCCCAGCTGGGGCCGTCCGGGTCGGCGCTAGCAATAGGCGCGCCGATAAGCAGCGTGGCACCGACTGCGGCGCCACCGAGGAGTGTCGTGATCGTCATCTTCTTGCTCATCATGAAGAGATCCCCCTGGCATCTAGTGTCGTCTGTTTGAAACTCCCGATCGGGAACTGAACGGAAGCTACAGCTATCTCAAGTCAGACTGCTGTCAGCGACTTTAGGTACTGATATTGAAGGTCACAAGGAAAATGTCTTACCTTGACACTTTTGCTGAACTATCAACGGCTATCACATGATCAAGTTTCGCGTTGCTGTCGAGCGGTGAGCCGACTACGACCAGGTCGGCCTGACTTGCCGACATCACCGAAGGAACCTGGGACTTCTCGATGCCCGGCCCCAATGCGCAGACGCCGCGAGCGGATTCCATACTCGGCAGGGCAATCAACTGCTCGGTCGCGTCGACAGTCTCGTCAACGACGCCCCTCGTCGGCATCACGCCTGCCCTCGGGAATCAAGAAGTACTGCACCCGCAACATCCGTTCGGCGAAGTCGTCGGGGTCCAACGGGTCATCGCCCTCGATCAACCACGCGGTGATCATCGCGAGGATGCCGCCGTTGATCTGAACGGCCAGATCGGCCACCAACTGGGGGTCGAGGTCGTCGCCGTGGAGGTCGCGGATGCGGTCCCGGGTGCGCGGTAGCACCAGATCCGCCAGCCCGGCGCCCAGGCTCACCGCGTTCGGGCCGGTCAGCACCGCCCGGTAGAAGCGACGGTGGTCGGCGAAGTGGCGGAGCGCAGCCAGGGCACGTGGCTTGCCCGGCGGCAGGTTGATCACCTGCGGCACCACTTCCCGGCGCATCAGATCCAGCGCCGCTTCCATCAGCAGCGCATCGCGGTCGCCGAACTGCTGATAGGCCACCTTGCGGGTGACGCCGGCGGCCTCGGCGATATCGCTGAGCGCGACCGAGGCGGTGTCGCGTCCGGTGACCACGTCGATCGCCGCCTGGATCAGCGCGGCGCGCGACCGACGGACGCGACGGTCCCGGGCGGGGGCGGGCGCCGACATGAAAGCCATCTCACAGTTATATCCTGTGCGTTAGGGAACAAGTGTTCCATAAGATACGGTTGTTCCATAGTGCCGGTCCGCGGGCCTTGTGCGGTGCGGACGCGGTACCGGACGTTCGATCTCGTGTGAGGGACTCATGAAAGTTGTTGCGCATCAAGACATGTGCGTATCCGCCGGCCAGCGCGCGTTCACTTCGCCCGCCCTGTTCGACCAGCGTGATGACGACGGCGTCGTCGTGCTGCTGAATCAGCCGATCGCCGACCAGCACGACGATGCCCGCCGCGCGGTCGAATCCTGCCCGGCCCGGGCCATCGACATCGAGGAGTGACGCCATGACCGTGCACGACCTGTCACCTGTCCGCTCCGGCGGCGACGCCGACCTTCCGCACTACCCCCAGCCGCGCGAGCAGGGCTGCCCGTTCGCACCGCCCGAACAGATCCGCACGCTGGCCGCCGAGAAGCCGCTGCACCGCGTCCGGTGGTGGGATGGCAGCACTCCCTGGCTGGTGACCGGACCGGCCGAGCTGCGCTCCCTGCTGACCGATTCCCGCGTCAGCGCCGACGACGTCCACTACGCCGTCCCCCAGTGGAGCCCCACCGAGGCGCGCGAATCGAAGCGGCGGCCCACCACCTTCCTCAACACCGACGGAAACGAGCATCGCCGCTACCGCCGGATGCTGACGCGCTCGTTCAGCGTCAAGCGGGCCAACGCATTGCGGCCGATGATCCAGCGCCACACCGACGAGTGCATCGACGCGATGCTGGCCGGACCGCGGCCGGTGGACCTGATGACCGCCCTGGCGCTTCCCGTGCCGACCATCGCCATCTGCGCGCTGCTCGGCGTGCCCTACGAAGACCACGAGACCTTCCAGCGCCACATCTCCACCGGCGTCGACCGCAGCGTCCCGGCCGAGGAAGGCCAGCGTGCGATGGCCGAATTGTTCGACTACCTGCGCACGTTCGTCACCCGGGAGGTCGAGCACCCGACCGGGGCGGACACCATCTGCGCCGAACTGGGCGAACAGGTCAGGGCGGGAAACGTCACCATGGACACCGCCATCTTCATGGCCACCAGCGTGCTCGGCGGTGGCTTCGAGACCACCGCCAACATGATCGGTCTCGGCACGCTGGCGTTCCTGCTGAATCCCGATCAGGCCGCGATCGTGCGTGCGTCCGAGGACCCCACCGTGACCGTCGGCGCCATCGAGGAACTGTTGCGCTATCTCGCCGTCGCCGGCAACTCGAAATGCCGAGTGGCGCTGGCGGACATCGAAATCGCCGGCGAGACCATTCGGGCAGGCGAAGGGATCGTCTCCGGGTTTCCCGCCGCCAACTGGGACAGCGGGGCCTTCGCCGAGCCGGAACGCCTCGACGTCACCCGACAGGGAAATCACCACTTGGCCTTCGGTTTCGGGCCGCACGGGTGCATCGGCCAGCAGCTGGCGCGCGTCGAGTTGCAGGTCGTGTTCGACACCCTGCTGCGCCGGATACCCGATCTGCGGCTCGCGACCAGCCTCGACGAGATCGAGTTCAAGAACAACACACGGGCCTACGGCGTCTACGCACTCCCCGTGACGTGGGGACCCGTGAAACGCTGAGCGGACAGGCCGCCACGAGGCCCTCAGTCTGCGAGACTGATGCGCCATGACCGATCCGGCCGTCGACCGCGACCAGCCCGCTGAATCCGGGCGCCGATGGGTCTACCTCTGCGCGACCGCCGTCGTCGCCGGTGTGGCGATCGGTTTCATCGGCGGCGCCTTCCGCTGGTGCCTTCAGGCCGCTGACCGGTTGCGAGTCGACTTCGTCGACTGGGCACACGATCTGGCGGGCCCAGGATGGTTGGCGCCCATGGCCGCCGCGGCGCTCGGCGCGACGCTGGCCGCCCTGATCGTGCGCTGGGTGCCCCTGGCCGCAGGCAGCGGAATCCAGCACGTCGAGGCCGTCTATCGCGGCGACGCCCGCGCGCCGCTGCTGATCCTGCTGCCCGCGAAGTTCGTCGGCGGTGTGCTGTCCATCGGATCCGGACTGGTGCTCGGGCGCGAGGGGCCGACGGTGCACATGGGCGCGGCGATCGGCGCCGAGGCGGCCCGCCGCGCTCGACTTCCCGACCCCGACATCCGGATGATGCAGACGGCCGTCGGCGGCGCCGGCCTCGCGGTCGCGTTCAACGCGCCGATCGGCGGCACCCTGTTCGCGCTCGAGGAAGTGACCAAATCGTTCCGGCTGCCGACGGTGCTGACCACGCTCTTCGCGGCCGCCGCCGCGGTCGGCTGCATGCGGTTCATCCTGGGGAACGAACCGGACTTCTTCGTCACCTCGGTGGACACCCCCGCGCTGGCGTGGTTGCCCCTCTTCGTGGTCTTCGGGCTGCTGACCGGATGCCTCGGTGCGGCGTACAACCGGCTGGTGCTGTGGTTCCTCGACCATGTCGGCGGTATGCGACGCGTACCGGCGATCGCCAAGGCCGCGGTGATCGGCGCGATCATCGGCCTCGCGATGTTCGTCTACCCAGAGGCCGTCGGGGGTGGCGACACACTGACACAGCTGATCCTCGGCGGCCACGAGATCGTGCTCCCGGTGGTGGTCGGATACCTGTTGGTGCGCTTCGTCGCGGGCCCGCTGTCCTACTCGGCCGCCGTCCCGGGTGGCCTGTTCGCGCCGTTGCTGGCGGTCGGCGCGCTGTGGGGGCTGCTCTTCGTCGGGGTGAGCGGCCCCCTGTTGCCCGGTGACGTTGCCGCGCTGAGCATTCCGATGGCGCTGGTCGGGATGGCCGCATTCTTCGGAGCCACGGTGCGGGCACCGGTGACCGGCATCGTCGTCGTCATCGAGATGACGGCCACGACGGCCGTCGCCATCCCGATGCTCGCCGCCACCGCCGCGGCCGTGCTGGCCGCCGAACTGACCGGATCACCGCCCATCTACGACTCCCTGCGGGAGCGGATGTTGCCCCGAGCGAAGCGGTGATACGGGTACGTTGAAGACCATGCTCGACCGTCGACGTCGCCCGCCGCGCCGCGTGCTCGGCGCAGTCGCCGGTGCGTGCGCGGTGCTGGCCCTGTCGGCGTGCGGAACCGACACACCCACGGAGGTGTCCGCCGCCCGTCTGGTGGATCCCGCCGAATTCGCCGCCGCAGTGGCTGAACCCGACCGGCTGACCATCAACGTGCACGTGCCCTTCGAAGGCGATATCGCCGGTACGGATCTGTCGATACCGTTCGACCGGATCGCCGACCAGGCCGACCGCCTCCCGTCCGACCGGTCCACCGCGCTGGCCATCTACTGCCGGTCCGGGCCGATGAGCACGACCGCGGCGGAATCGCTCCGCGACCTCGGCTACACCCACGTCGTCGAACTGCGCGGCGGTATGCGGGCATGGCAGGCCGACGGGCGGCCGCTGACCGGCATCTAGACCCCGGTGACGGCCGTCGGTGCGGGCCGCAGCCGACCGGTCCGGTCGAGTCGGTACAGCGCGGCTGCCGACGCGAGCCCGATCGCGGCCAGCGCCGCCCAGGTCAACCCGGCCATGCCGGCGTCGCGCGCGGCCTGCATGAGCGATCCCGTCGCGAGGTTCCCGACGAGAATTCCGACCCCGACGATGGTGTTGTAGAAGCCGTAGTGCGTGCCGACCAGCCGGTCGTTCGCCAGTGAGACGACGGTGTCCATCTCGAACGGGAACACCGCGGCCGAACCGACCGCCAGCACGCCCGCGGCCACCAGCAGCGCGGCGACCGCCGCGCCACCCCCGAATCGGCCGCCGTCCGGTACCGCCATCAGCGGGACGAACGCCGCCGCCAGGATCACCAGGCCCACCACGAGAGAATGTCCCGCACCCCAGCGGGCGCTGAACCACCGCGTGATGCGCATTTGACCGAACACCGCCACCAGGCCGGACACCACGAACACTCCTGCGACGATCAGGGTTTCGTCGTTCGGAGCGAGCATCCCGGCCTGCAGCGGCAGCGCCAGATACACCTGGAAGGACAACACGTACGAGCCGATCATCGCCGCCGCGAACAACAGGAACGACCGATTCGCCACCACCACACGCCAATCCGCCAGCACCGAACTCTTCTCGGTCGCCGCGGAGGCGCTGTGCTGCGGCAACGCGAACAGTTGGGCGACGGTGAGCACCGCGAAGACGGCTGTCGCCGCCGCCGCCGCGACGCGGAAGTCGAGCACCAACAGCGCCAGCCCGACCAGCGGACCGGCCAGGATGCCGGCTTGATAGAAGATGTTGAACAGCGCGAACGCCTCGACCCGTCGCGCCCCCGAATCGGCGGCGAGATACGCGCGCACCGCAGGGTTGAACAGCGCCCCGGCGAATCCCGTTGCCGCCGAAGCGATCAACACCGCCGGTAGGGATTCGGCGAAGATGAGCAGGCCGAAACCCGCTGTCCGCAACAGGCATCCGGCCACGATGAGCGGTTTGTAGCCGAGCCGGTCGGCCAGCGTGCCGCCCACGATGAACATGCCCTGCTGGGAGAAGTTGCGGACACCCAACACCAGGCCCACGGCCCACGCGGCCAGTCCCAGCGGCCCGGCCAGGTATCCGGCGAGGTAGGGCATCAGCATGTAGAAGCCGAGATTGATGCCGAACTGGTTGATCATCAGCAGCCGGCTGGGCCAGCCGAAGCTGCGGAACTGTGTCAGAAGGCCTGTCACCGCAGCACCGCCATCGGGTCGACGACATCGGTGCAGCGCGTCCACGACGACACCACTCGCTCGCGCGGGTGGCCGATCACCGCGGGTCCGGCGGGCGGCGTGTGGTCGAGCAGTCCGTGGGCCCGGCAGTAGTCGTCGTTGTAGACGGTGTCGAAGTAGCGTTGTGGTCCGTCGGGGAAGATCGCGGCGATCGTGCTCGAGTCCGGCAGTGTGCGCGCGGCCCAACCGGCCACCAGCGCGACCGCTCCGACGCTCCACCCTCCGCTGGTGTAGTGCGTGGCGGCCAGTGTGCGGCACGCCCAGACGGCGTCCTCGGGCGCCACCCAGTGCACTTCACTGAACGCCCCGTAGTCCACGTTGCCCGGATAGATGCTCGATCCGAGGCCGCGCATCAGGCGTGTGCTGGCGGGCTGACCGAAGATCGTCGACCCGATAGTGTCCACGCCGATCAACCGTAGGGCGGGGTTCGACTCCCGCAGGACTCGGGCCACCCCTGCGGAATGCCCGCCGGTGCCCACCGAGCAGACCAGGACGTCGATGTGGCCGAGTTGGGCCTGCAGTTCCAGGGCGAGCGGCCGGTAGGCCTCGACGTTGTCGGGGTTGTTGTACTGGTCGGGATACCAGGCGTGCGGATCGGCGGAGAGGATCTGCTGCACCCGGTCCTGGCGTGCCCGCTGCCAGCCGCCGTCGGGATGCGGTTCGGTGACCATCTCGATGCGGGCGCCGTACGCGGACAGCATCCGCGCGATGAGGGGTTCCATACCGGGGTCGGTGACCAGGGTGACCGGATGCGCGTACGCCGTGCCGGCCAGGGCCAACCCGAGGCCGAGCGTTCCGCTGGTGGATTCCACGATGGTCGCACCGGGGCGCAGGGCGCCGCAGGCACGTCCGCGCTCGACCATGTGCATGGCGGGACGGTCTTTCATCCCGCCCGGGTTGAAGCCTTCGAGTTTGGCCCAGAAGCCGCGTTCGTCGGACGTGAAGGGTGCCGCGATACGCAGCACGGGGGTGTTGCCCACCATGGTGCCCGGCCGCTCGTAGCGGCCGAGTCGGTGGTGACGGGACGGGGACGGGTGGGGTGAACGCAGGGACAGGGCAGCTTTCATGGGGGAGCGTCGCTTCTTTTCGGGGCCGCGACGGGTGCCGCGCAGCCGCTGACGAGGGGCAGCGTCGACCGACCACGCTCGGGTGAGCAGGGTCGGCGCTGCCGATCAGCGGCGCGCGATGCAGAGCCGGGTCAGCAGGACCCGACCGGTCAGAACCTCGCCCAGTCCGCGGGGTGGGCCGCGGATGAGGGCCAGCGGCGCGCCCCGGTAGAACACGGCGACCGCGACCATCGCGGCGAGCAGGCCGAGCGCCAACAGGGCGACGGTGGCGCGGGGCCGCACGGCGTCGGCGTAGGTGTCGGGGGAGACCGGGATCGAGCCGTTCTCGAAGTGCGCGTGGTCGGTCATCGCAGCGGGGTCGCCGTGCGGGCCGGCAGCCAGCGCGTGCGGCCCGTGGTGTGGATGACCGGCTCCGGGCTGGGTCCACTCGAAACCGACCGCGACCAGCCAGAGCGCGAGCATCAGCGCGACGGCTGGGCGCCATCGCTTCTGGAGAACCGCATCGTTGAACCGCACGATGGCCCCGACCCTAACAGCGGATTTCGATTCGTCCATCAGGCCGCCGACTTGACACCGTGTTGTGACCACTGCGCGATCTCGCTCTGCGAGACATGTTGCGCAGGAAGGTTTCCCCGTTTCATTGCGGGGACGCAAGGGTACGAGGCCTGCATGAACAAGCATGTCACCGTCGCCATCGCTTTGCTCGCCGCGCCCGCCGCCGTCCTGAGCGGCTGTTCCAACGAATCCGGGGATAGCGAAGCCACCTCAACGACATCCGGAGCAGCCAGTCCGCAGGTCATGACGACACAACTCAAGACCGTCGACGGGAAGGCGGTCGCCGATGCCACAATCGACTTCACCGGCGGATACGCCACCGTGACCGTCGAAACCGTCGGCGACGGCACCCTCTCTCCGGGCTTCCACGGGTTGCACATCCACGAATTCGGCCGCTGTGAGCCGAACTCGCCCGCCCCCAACGGCGGACCGACGGGCGACTTCGCCTCGTCCGGAGAGCACTTCCAGGCCGAGGGGAACACCGGTATGCCGGCCAGCGGCGATCTGCCGCCCCTGCTGGTCCGTTCCGACGGAGCCGGCAAGCTCGTCGTAACCACCGACGCGTTCACCGAGGACCAACTGAAGGGTCCCGACGGATCGTCGATCCTCCTGCACCAGGGCGCCGACATGCCGGGTGCGACCGAAGGGGTCGACACCCGCATCGCCTGCGGTGTGATCAGCCCGGCCAGCGCCGAGACGTCCGTGTCGACGTCGACCTCCACGTCGACGGTCACCACCACGGTGGCGCCCGTCCCGCCCGCCACCGTCACCGAGACGACGACGCCGCCGACCACCGGCCCCAGCCCGACCACCACGGCAACCACCACGGTCTCCGAGACCACGCCGCCGACGACGACCACCGTGCCCACCAGCCCGGAGAGCCCGACTCCGCCGGCGGGCTGATCGGGTTCGGCCGCGCCTCAGAGCATGGCGGTGAGGAACGACACGACCGCGAGCACCACCAGGATCAGTCCGACCATCACCAGGAACGCGCCCATCGAGGCCGCCCGTTGGCGCCGGTCGTCACTTCTGGTGGCCCCCTTGACCGAGGTCTTCATCGTCCCGAAGAGTTCCGACCAGGCGATGCGTGACACACCACGTCGCGTGGCGCCGGTATCGCGCATGGGCTCGTCGGGCACCGTTCCCATGCCGTTGCCGTAGAACACCAGCCCGACCACCACGGCCACGGCGGCCAAGATCAGCAACAACACACCCAGCACCACCATCGCGCGCCTCCCGTCGACCTCACGTTTGGGACCGCATACCCAGAACCGGGCCGGGTCGAACTCGGGACAGTCAGTTACCGACTCGCCGCATATCCCGGGCGGCGAGGTACTCCGGGCGAGGCCTCGACGCCGCGAACGGCTCCGACAACCGGTTCTCCACCGAGTTGAACACCAGGAAGATGTTCGACCGCGGAAACGGGGTGATGTTCGAACCCGACCCGTGCATCAGGTTCGAGTCGAACCACAGCGCGGTGCCCGCGGGACCCGTCACCTGGTCGATCCCGAATCGCTCGGCCGCGGCGGTCAACGTGTTGCGGTCCGGCACGCCCGCCTCCTGACGGATCAGTGAGGATTCGTGGTTGTTGGCGGGCGTCGCGCCGACGCACGGGTAGAACACCTCATGTGAACCCGGCATGACCATGAGCGACCCGTTGTACGGGAAGTTCTCGGTCAGCGCGATGGAACACGAGACCGCGCGCATCGCCGGCATGCCGTCCTCCGCATGCCACGTCTCGAAATCCGAGTGCCAATAGAAGCCGCCACCGGTGAACCCCGGCATCACGTTGATTCGCGCCTGATGGATGTAGACGTCGCTGCCCAGGATCTGGCGCGCCACGGGGAGGACGGTGTCGAGCGAGATGACCTCGGCGATGACCTCGCTGAACAGATGCGGCTGGAACACCGACCGGATGCCTCCGGTGCGCTCCCGGATGATGCGCGGGTCACCCGCGTCGGCCACGGTGCTGATCCGGGCCAGCTCATCCTGCAGTGGCGCTAACCAGATGGGGTCCAGCGTGTCGGGCCGCACGAGGTAGCCGGCACCGGCCATCGTCCGTAGGTCAGCTCCGGTGAGCGGACCGTCGGGCTCTCGACCCCACACGGTCGGTTCGGCGCGCGTGATGGGCTCAGTAGGCTGGTCGAGTCTGGTGGGGTAGTGGTCGCGCACCCGGTGCGCCGTGTCGACCGCCATCAACTCGCCACCGGCGCCGGATAGGCACCGGACTCGTCGTGGACCTCCTGACCCGTGACCGGCGGGTTGAACACGCACAGCATGCGGAGCTGTTCGTGACAGGTGACACGGTGGCGCTCGTGACCGTCGAGCAGGTACATGGTGCCCGGCAGGAGCGGGAACTCTTCTCCGGTCTCGTGATCGGTCAGCGTGCCGGAACCCTCGACGACCCAGACCGCCTCGACGTGGTGGCGGTAGTGGAACTCGCTGACCGAGTTCGCGTTGATGGTGGTCTCGTGGAACGAGAAGCCGACGCCGTCGTCGGCGAGAACGATCCGCTTGGATCTCCAGTCCTTGGCCGCGACATCGCGCTCCGTACCGGTGATGGCCTGCGTGGTACGCACGATCATCGGGTGAATCCTTCCTCTCGGTGCATGTGGGTCACGACAGTGCGGCCGCGACGGACTCAGCCAGGACGGAGATCCCCGCCTCGAGGTCGGCTGTCGACGTGGTCAGCGGCGGAAGCAGTTTGACCACTTCGTCCGAGGGGCCGCTGGTCTCCATGAGAACGCCCCGCTCGAACGCCTTGCGGCACACCGTGGCCGCCACGGGCGCGTCGGTGAACTTCAGGCCCTGCGCCATCCCGCGTCCCCGAGCGCTGACCCCCTCGTACTCGGAGGCGATGGCTTCCAGCCGATCACGGACCATGGCCCCCTTGGCCGACGTCTGCTCCGCGAACTCGCCGTCTCGCCAGTAGGTCTTCAACGCGGCGGTGGCGGTGACAAAGGCGGGGTTGTGGCCGCGGAAGGTTCCGTTGTGCTCACCGGGGGCCCACACGTCGAGGTCTCTGCGGAACAGCGTCAGTGCCATCGGGAGGCCGTAGCCACTGATGGATTTCGACAGCGTGACGATGTCCGGGACGATGCCGGCCTCCTCGAAGCTGAAGAAGGCACCGGTGCGCCCGCACCCCATCTGCACGTCGTCGACGATCAGCAGGATCTCCCGCCGCCGGCACAACTCCGCGAGCGCCCGAAGCCATTCCGCCCGTGCGACGTTCAACCCGCCTTCACCCTGCACGGTTTCCACGATCACCGCAGCCGGGCGGTTGAACCCGCTTCCGGAGTCGTCGAGTACACGCTCGAACCAGTGGAAGTCCTCGGTGACACCGCCGAAGTAGTTGTCGTAGGGCATCGGCGTGGTGTGCACCAGTGGGATGCCCGCGCCGGCACGTTTCATCGAGTTGCCGGTCACCGACAGTGCTCCCAGCGTCATCCCGTGAAAGGCGTTGGTGAAGTTGATGATCGCTTCGCGACCGGTCACTTTTCTGGCGAGCTTGAGCGCCGCCTCCACCGAGTTCGCGCCGGTGGGGCCGGGGAATTGCACCTTGTAATCGAGACCGCGCGGTTCGAGGATCAGCTCCTGAAATGCCTGCAGGAAATCACTTTTCGCGGTCGTCGCCATGTCGAGCGAGTGCACGATCATGTCACCGGTCAGATACTCGACGAGCGGTTTCTTGAGAGCTGGGTTGTTGTGTCCATAGTTCAATGCGCCTGCGCCGGCGAAGAAGTCGAGATACCGGCGGCCCGATGTGTCGGTCACCCACGAGCCTGAGGCGTTGGCCATGACGGTGGGCCACCCCCGGCAGTAGCTACGTACCTCGGATTCGACCGCGGAGTACACCTCGGGTAGGTCGGATACTGCGACGGCAGTCGTGTCCGCAAGGGTTGACATGGTTCCTTTCCAGAAGAGGTGTCAATCGGCGAGGGTTGTGGTGAGGGGGCCGATACGGAGTAGCGGCTCGTCGTCGTGGGCCTCGTCAGCGTCGAGGTGCGCTGCGGAGAAGTGCGGCTGCTCGGCGATGGGGACGCGGTGACGCCGGGCGAATGCACCGAAAAGCGCACGTGAGGGGGCGTTCGAAGGCGCCACCGTGGTCTCTACCGTGATCGGGTGCCCGTGCCGGTCTTTTCTCACCCTGTGCACCAGGGCGTCGAGCATCGTCCCGGCCAGTCCGGTGCCGCGGGCGGCGGAGGTGACTGCGACCTGCCAGACGAACAGCACCTCGGGCCGGGTCGGCGGGTGGTACGCGGTGATCAGGCCGCACAGATCGTCACCACGGTCGGCAACGATCGACGTGTCGGCGAAGTCCGTCGCCAGTAGGACGTAGGCGTAGGTGGAGTTGACGTCGAGTACCCCGGTCTCGGAAACCAGGCGGTGCATGGCGATCGCATCGGACTTGGTGGGGCGGCGAAGATATCGAAGCCACGAATTTCGTTGTCTGACAGTGTCATCTGACCCCGTCGTCCAGGTTGTGGCGCGGGGATCGGTGTTCAAGGCATGCATGGGTGTTGGTCGAAGTCACCACCGAACTAGTCATCGAGTTTCGTCAGTTACGCGTCATCGGTGACGCGACGTTAAGACAGCTAACGAAGCCAAATCAAGCGAGGTCCTCGGGTCGATCCACGGGTGGCTGATGCCTGATCCGCTCTTGACCAGCGTCGAGACCCTTGCGCAGGGGACTTCATTGCGTCACGGCAACGTTATCGAATTGTTACCAAAGGCTGTCGCGCCCCGCCGACCGATCGTGGACGACAGTACAGATTCTGATGTACTGTCGGACGGTGCTGACGCTGACCCACACCGATGCCCTCGCGCGGTTCGGCCACGCGCTGTCGGACATCACCCGCGCGCGAATCCTGCTGCGGCTGAGCCGGGCCTCCGGATACCCCTCCGACCTGGCCGAACAACTCGGGGTCAGCCGGCAGATACTGTCCAACCATCTGGCCTGTCTGCGCGGCTGCGGCCTGGTGGTGGCGGTACCGGAGGGCCGGCGCAGCCGCTACGAACTGGCCGACCCGCGGATCGGCGCGGCGCTCGACGATCTGATGGGGCTGGTGCTGGCGGTCGACCCGAACTGCTGTTGCACCGGTGACGACGGCGACGGATGCAGGTGCTGCTGATGGCCGCCGATCGAGCCCTGACCGCACACCGGCGCGAGACACTTTCGCGACGCATCCGGTGGTTCGTCACGGCCACCATCTCCTACAACATCGTCGAGGCGATCGTCGCGCTCGCCGAAGGCTCGCGGGTGTCGTCCTCGGCGCTGATCGGCTTCGGCCTGGACTCGGTCATCGAGGTGTCCTCGGCTGCGGCGGTGGCCTGGCAGTTCGCCGGCCGCGATCCCGAAGCGCGGGAGAAGGTCGCGCTGCGCGTCATCGCGTTCTCTTTCTTCGCGCTCGCGGCGTTCGTGACGGTCGACGCCGTCCGCTCACTGTTCGGTATCGGTGAGGCCCGGCACTCGACGGTCGGCATCGTGCTGGCGGCCGTGAGCCTTGCGGTCATGCCGGTGCTGTCCTGGGCGCAGCGCCGGGCCGGCCGCGAGTTGGGGTCGCTGTCGGCGGTGGCCGACTCGAAGCAGACTTTGCTGTGCACCTATCTCTCGGCGGTGCTGCTGGCGGGGCTGGTGCTCAACAGCGCCTTCGGGTGGTCCTGGGCCGATTCGGTGGCCGCGCTGGTGATCGCCGCCATCGCGGTCAAGGAGGGACGCGAAGCCTGGCGCGGGGAGGCCTGCTGCGCCGCGCCACCGCGCGACGCCGCGAACTGCTGCGAGGCCGAACGCGACGGGGCACCCGGCGAAACCGCCCTCTGACGACGCCGAACTGTGCCACGATCCGTCTCGGCGACAGCCGCGAGACGGGGGTTCGACGATGGAACGCATTCCGATGTGGCTCGGGATCGGTGCGGTGGCCGCCGGTGTTTCGGCGGCCGCACTCGCCGGCGCCGGGGCGGCCGCGGCCGAGACCGAATCCGACGGCTCCGGCCCGTCTCCGGCGGCCTCCAACTCCGAACCGGCGGATCCTGGACCCGCGGCGGACGCCCCCGCCGACGACACGACTCCTCAGGACGCCGAACCGGAACCCGAGCCCGGTCCCGAGGACGAGGACCTCGACGAAGGTCTCGAGGAGGAACTCGGCGACGAGGTCGAGGAGGTCGGGGAGGTCGAGGAGGAACTCGGCGAAGACCCTGTCGAGAACGATCCCACCGAGGAGCCGGTCGACGAGGCCGTCGACGAGCAGCTCGAGGAACAGCTCGAGGACGTCACGGTGCCCACCCCGGGCGCCGCCGGCGACACCGGGGGAGAGCCCACCGACGCCACCGGCGACGAAGCCACCGACGCCAAGAAAGAAGAGGCCGCCACCGACGTGGAGGTTCCGGTGACGGTCACCGAACCTGCGCCCGTGGACGACGCCGCCCCCGAAGCGGGCTTCACCACCACCGCCGCGATGATGAGCCGGCAGGGCGACGAAAAAGACATCACGACAAGCGATTTCGTGGCTCCGGCACTGTCGGTCCCCGCGCTGCCGACGCCGCTGCCCTCACCGTTCGGGTTCGTGCAGCAGCTTCCCCCGGTGGTCAAGGCGTTCGGGTCGGTCGTGTTCGACATCCTCGGCGCCGTCACGAAGTTCATCACCGGCCCACCGCAACTCCCGCCCGGCAGCACCGTCACCGTCCGCACGTCGACTCTGGAGATCGCCGACGGCCGCCGCGTGAGCGCCGACTGGTACTTCCCCGACACGGACGAACCGCCCACGCGGATCATCTACCTGCAGCACGGTTTCCTCGCCAACGGCACGATGTACAGTCACACCGCCGCCTACCTGGCCGAGCGCACCAACAGTGTGGTCGTCGCGCCGACTCTGACCTCGAACCCGTTTCGGGCCGACGACTTCTGGCTCGGGGGCGACCCGATGTACCGCGCCGTCGCCGAACTGTTCACCGGCGACCGCGAGGCGCTCAACGCGAGCGCGGCCGCCGCGGGCTACGCCACCCGCTACGGCGCCACCGCCACCCTGCCCAGCGACTTCGTCCTGGTCGGCCACTCCCTCGGCGGCGGCCTGGTCGCCGGTGCCTCCGGTCATTACGCCCGATTCGTCACCGCCAGTGGCGAATCCAACCACCTCGCCGGTGTCATCTCGCTCGACGGTGTCCCGCCGCGCAACGACATCGTGGAGAACTCACTGGCGGCGCTCGACGCGACCGGCACCTACATTCCGTTCCTCGAGCTGCACGCGCCGACCAACCTTTTCAACTCCACCAGCAACATCACCCAGGCGCTGAACGCGGGCCGCGCCGGCAAGTTCCACGGTGTCGAACTCGACGGCGGCGTGCACATGGACTCGATGCTGGGCGGCAACCCCGTCATCCAGCTGTCCGCCTATGTGGTCGCCGGGTTCCCGAAGCCCCAGAATCCGCCCGCCGCACAACAACTGATGGCGGGCTGGATCAACGACATGTTCGCCGACCGGATCGACGCCGACACCGGGGCCTGCGCCGGTGCCGAGTGCACCGGCATCTATGGGCCACCCGGGTCGCGGGTCGAGATCCCGACCGGCAAGGGCCGCGCCACCGCGAGGGTCCTCGGCAGCGCGGTCGCGACCTCACGGCCGACGCTCATCCCGGTGTCGCTGTGGCAGTCGACCCGCGCGGTGCTCCTACCGGTGGCCTAACCCGTCAGCGAGGACGGGTCGACGGGGAAGTCGAAGTAGGTGTCCGGGTACGTCTCGGGTTTGAACGTGAAGTGCCACCACTCGTTCTCGTAGTTCTCCAACCCCTGCTTCTCGAGCCCGTCCTTCAGCAGCAGCCGGTTCTTGAGCTGCTCACCCTGGATCCGCGGGTCGAGCGTGTGCGCCAGGGTGTCGAAGCAGTCGTAACCGGTGCCCATGTCGATGGTGTTGTCGCCGAAGCGTTCCGCGACCGGTGCGGCGCAGTCGACCAGTGGCTGGCCCGGCACGAAGGCCGGCTGCTCCTTGGCAGGCAACGCGACCAGCGTGAGGTCGACGGTGCTGCCGCGGCTGTGCCCCGAGTTCTCGGCGATGTACCCGTCGGCGAACAGCTGCGTCTTGTCCACTCGGGGGTAGAACTCGGCCTTCATCCGCTGGTCGGGCAGGTTCTTCGCCCACGCCACGAAATCGTTCACGGCGCGCTGCGGCCGGTAGCAGTCGTAGACCTTCAGCGAGTAGCCCTGTTCGACGAACTCCTGCTGCGCGCGCCGTAGCGCCTCGGCCGCCGGCCGGGTGAGCAGGCACAGCGGCGCCCGGTACCCGTCGACCGGATCACCGGTGAAGTTGTGCGGCGTGATGTAGCGGACGTCCAGCAGGATCGACGGGTCGACGTCGGTGAGCGAGACGAAGTCCGCCGGGGCCGTCGGTTCGGGCTGGGCCGAAGCGACCGGCGCCGCCACCGCCGCCAGCACCGCGGCGGACACGATCCCCAGCACACCCCTCAGTGTTTTCGGCATGTGCCCATTGCAACACCACGGCGGGCATCGCGCTGCGTCACGGTGAGCAGAAAGTGAACGTGCGATGTAAAACTATCGGGGATTGTCACCACATCGCTCAAGGATGGACACCGCAACGGCGCGGCTGACCTCTTTCGGAGAACAGGAACCGCCATGTCCGCTGTCGCCACCGGTGAACCGGCCCCCGAGGTCACCGAGCGCCTCGAATCCGACCTCACCGTCATCCCGGAGTCCGGACGGACGACCGACGTACGCGGTCAGTTCTGGATCTGGGCGGGGGCCAACATCGCGCCGATCAACTGGGTCCTCGGCGCCCTCGGCGTCACGATGGGCCTGGGTCTGTGGGAGACGATCGCCGTGCTCGCGGTCGGCAACCTGATCGGGATGTCGCTGTTCGGCATCTTCGTCGTGATCGGCCAGCGCACCGGGGTCACGGGAATGGTGCTGTCCCGGGCCATCTTCGGCCGCCGCGGCGCCTACGTGCCCGCCGCCGTCCAGGCGGTCGTGTGCATGGGGTGGTGCGCGGTGAACACCTGGATCGTGCTCGACCTGGTGATGGCGCTGCTCGGGCGCATCGGCATCGCCGATCCCGACAGCACCGCACACGGTCCGCGGATCGTGGTGGGTGCCGTCATCATGGTCATCCAGGTGGTGATCGCCTGGTTCGGCTACCGGGTGATCGCGGCGTTCGAACGCTGGACCGTGCCGCCGACCGTGGCGATCCTGGTCGCGATGACGGCGGTCGCCTGGTTCGGCCTCGACGTCGAATGGGGTTACGCCGGTGATGCGGCACTGACCACCGGAGAGCACATCGCCGCCCTGTCGGCCGTGATGACCGCCATCGGAATCGGCTGGGGCATCACCTGGTTCGGCTACGCCGGCGACTACTCGCGGTTCGTGTCCACCACCGTGCCCGCCCGCAAACTCTTCGTGGCCAGTGCGCTGGGCCAGTTCATCCCGGTCCTCTGGCTGGGCGCCCTGGGGGCGACGCTGGCGACGCTCAGCTCGTCCGCGGATCCGGGCGAGATCATCGTCGACGCCTACGGCGCGCTGGCCATCCCGGTCCTGCTGCTCGTCGTCCATGGACCGCTGGCCACCAACATCCTCAACATCTACACGTGCACGGTGTCGACCCAGGCGCTCGACATCCACATCAACCGCCGCATCCTCAACCTGGTCATCGGCGCCGTCGCCATGGTCGGGGTCGTGCTCTTCGTGCTCAACGGCGACTTCGCGCTGATGATCGACAGCTGGCTGGTCGGCATCGTCGGCTGGGTGGCGCCGTGGGCCGCGGTGGTTCTGGTGCACTGGTTCGTGATCGCGCGCCGCGAGGTCGACCCCGAGGCGCTCCTGGCGCCGCCCGGCGCGGGGCTGCTGCCGACGGTGCGGCCGACCGCCCTGGTGGCACTGGGTGTCGGCATCCTCTTCACCTGGATGTTCATGTACGGCATGACACCGCTGCTGCAGGGTCCGGTCGCGAGCGCGCTGGGCGGCGTCGACCTGTCGTGGCTGGCCGGCGGAATCGCCGCGGCGGGTACCTATCTCGCACTGGAGGCGATCCGCGGGCGGCAACTGCAGAAGTGATGTCACCGGATGGCGCTAACGTCCGTCCCATGAGTCACCGACTTGTGCGCATCTATCGCGAGGGGCGAGCGGCGTACCCCCACACCATCGACTGCCCCTACACCGGGGATTTGGTGGCCGCGCGCATGTGGCGGCTGGGGTGGCAGAAGGCCCGCGACGAACACCGTGGCATTCCGCCGGTCACGGAGACGCTGCAGCGGATGAGCGAACAACTGGCCGACCTCGCACCGCTGGCCGAGCGGTTGGGGGATCACGACTGAGGTCTGCGAGGTCGGCCTCGGTCTGAGGCCAAGCGACACAACCTGATTGACAACTCATCGGTGATGTCCGACTTACGGTGAGCCGTCGTGATTAGAGTGACGTGGGTGGACAACACGCTCGCCTACATCGACCAGGCATCGTTTCTCGGACTGCGGGCGCTCGGCCGGGGGCCACTGATCCAGTTCACCTGGATCTATGACCGCGCCGTCGACATCGACGGCCTCCGGCGGTTCCACTGCAACCTGGGCCACGGCCTGTTGGGACGCCTCGTCGAACGTTCGCCGCTGCCGTTCGGCCGGCACCGCTGGGTGGCGTCCACCGGACCCGTCGACCTCGACATCGCCGCCGCCGACCTGCCGCGCCGCGACGTGTGGACCTGGGCCGACGAGCGGGCCGCCATGCCCATCGACCCGGAGTTCGGACCGCAGTGGCATCTGGGGGTCCAACCGCTGATCGGCGGCGGTGCGGCCGTCAGCCTGGTGGTGTCGCACACCACCGGTGACGGGTTGGCCATCTGCGAAGCGGTGACCGATGCGGTGAACGGGGTGCGGCGCGATCTCGGCTATCCGCCGCCGTCGTCGCGCGCCCGCAGACAGGCGATGGCCGAAGACGCCCGCCAGGCGGTGCGCGCGATCCCCGACATGGGCCGGGCCGTGGCGGCGACCGTGCGGGTGGCCCGATCGCAACGCGACGAATTGGCGTCGTCGATGTCCTCGGCGCGCGCCCAGCCGGTCACCGGTGAGGCGCGCACGGTGGTGGCGCCGTGCGTGGTGACGCTGGTCGACACCGCCCAGTGGGATGCACGCGCGAAAGAGCTTGGCGGCAACAGCAACTCGCTGCTGGCCGGCTTCGCCGCGCGCCTGGGCCTGCTGCTCGGCCGCACCGACGACGCCGGTCTGGTGACGCTGTCCTACCCGGTCAGCGAACGCGTGCCCGGCGACACCCGCGGCAACGCCCTGACCGAGGCGCGGATGAAGGCGGACCCGACGCGGGTCACCACCGACCTCACCGAACTGCGCGCCACCATGAAACGCGAATTCGCCGCCCTGCGGGAGAAGCCCAACGAGTTGCTCGCACCGCTGCCGCTGACCCCGCTCACACCGCGGCTGCTCGTCCGCCGACTGGAGTCGATGATCGTCGAGCGGGGCGCTCCGATCGGATGCTCGAACCTCGGCGACATCGACCCCGCGGTGAACCGGCCGGACGGCACGGACGCCGCCTTCATGGCGCCGCGCATCGTCGAACCCAAGATCACCACCACGATCCTCGACCGGTCGGGCGGGCTGCTGTTCCTCGGGTCCAGCCGCCTGGGCGGCCTGGTCACCGTCACCGTCGCGGCCTGGCGTCCCGGCGGTGAGAACACGAAGGACGCGCTGCGCGACGTCGTCACCCAGGCGCTGGGCGACCTCGGCCTCACCGGGACCGTCGAACCGGAACCTCACGGTCTCCGCAAGGTCTGATAACAAGCGGGTCAAGGCCCGCGCTTCGCCGGCGGCGCCCCGACCGACCGCTGTTAGCGTCGCCGAGTTCCACGAGACGAGACGGAGACGCGGTGGCGCAGCGATTCAGCGGGTGGAGTTGGACATGGGTACTGGGTGCGGTGCTGCTCACCGCACTGCTGCCGCTGTCGCCGTCGATCGCGCCCAGCGCGACCGCGTACTCCCGCGACGGGCTGCCCATCGAGACGCTCGAGGTGCCGTCGGCGGCGATGGGGCGCAACATCCGCGTCCAATTCCAGGGTGGCGGACCGCATTCGGTGTACCTGCTCGACGGGCTGCGCGCCCAGGAGGACGCCAACGGCTGGGACATCAACACCGCGGCGTTCGAGTGGTTCTACGAATCCGGAGTGTCGGTCGTGATGCCGGTCGGCGGACAGTCGAGCTTCTACGCCGACTGGTACCAGCCCGCCGCCAACAGCGCCGGTGTGGTGACCTACAAGTGGGAGACCTTCCTGACCCAGGAACTGCCGGGCTGGCTGGCGGCCAACCGCGGTCAGGACCCGCGCGGCAATGCCGTTGTGGGGCTGTCGATGTCGGGCGGTGCTGCGCTGAACCTGGCGACCTGGTACCCGACCCAGTTCATCTTCGCGAGTTCCCTGTCCGGCTATCTCAACCCGTCCGCCGGGCTCTGGCCCACGCTGATCGGCTTCGCGATGAAGGATGCCGGCGGCTTCAACCCGCAGAACATGTGGGGACCCACCAGCGACGTCGCCTGGCGGCGCAACGACCCGACCGTCAACGTCGGCCGACTGGCCGCCAACGGCACCGCGCTGTGGATCTACTGCGGTGGCGGGGTGGCTTCGGATCTGGACACCGGCAGCGACTTCGGCGGCAACTTCAGCGCGGGATACCTGGAGAACATCACGGTCTCGACGAACAAGGAGTTCCAGCAGAAGTATCTGGCCGCCGGCGGGCACAACGCGGTGTTCAACTTCCCCCCGAAGGGCACCCACAGTTGGGGATACTGGGGTTCGCAGCTGCAGGCGATGAAGCCGGATCTGCTGCGGGTGCTCGGGGTGGGGGTCGCTCCGCCGCCACCCCCGCCCGCCGCACCCGTGCCTCCGGCGCTCCCGGCACCGGCCGTCCCACCGGCGCCCGTCCCGCCGGCGCCCGCACTGCCCGGAGCCTGACCGCCTAAGGGGGAAGCGATGGACGTACATCGGGGCTGGGGTGTCGTACCCGCAGCGGTGATCGGCTTGGCGGTGCTACCCGGCTCCGCCGCCGCCACCCCGGCCGAAGGCGACGTGGTGCGCACGGACCTCGCGAAGGGGGAGACGGACCAGCCGGTGTCCATCACCACGGCGCCGGGGGAGCGCAGCTCGCTGCTCGTGCAGGACCTGCAGATGCGCCCCGGCTCGAGCAGTGGCTGGCACACCCATCCCGGCCCGGAGCACTCGGTGATCACCGGCGGGACGGTCGAGTTGCAGACCGCCGCCGACTGCGCCGTCGTCCCCTACGGGGCGGGGCAGGCCGTGTTCATCCCGGCAGGCCTCGCACACCGGGTCGCCAACACCGCCCCCCACGACGCCCACGTCGTCGCCACCTACACGGTGCCCACAGGTGCACCGGCCCGCGGCGACTCGCCCGACGTGTGCCGAAAGTAGCCCTGCGGTCCGGCGATCCGGTTTGGCTCGCCGATGTCGTACGCGCAGAGGGCCTTTCAGTGGTCGAGCACCCGGGGTGGACGCAGCGCGGGCACGGCGATTTCGACGACATCCGCGGGGTGATGGTGCACCACACCGGATCGGACACCGCCACCGCCGCCTCGATCGCCGACGGCCGCCCGGACCTGGCCGGGCCGCTGTCGCAACTGCACATCGCCCGCGACGGCACGGTGACGGTCGTCGCCGCCGGGGTCGCCTGGCATGCGGGTGCCGGACGGTATCGGTGGCTGCCGGCGAACACGGGGAACCGGCACACCATCGGCATCGAATGCGCCAACACCGGGACCGGCCCCACCGCACCCCACCGCACGAACTGGCCCGACGCCCAGTACCTCGCGTTGGTGCGCTGCTGTGCGGCGATCATGCGGCGCCTCGGGTTCGGCGCCGCCCGCACGATCGGCCACCGGGAGTACGCGGGCGGGGTCCAGGGCAAGTGGGACCCCGGCGCGATCGACCTGGACACCCTGCGTGCCGACATCCAGGCGCGGATCGGCTTCGCCGACGCGCACGTCGCCGAGGCGCAGCGACGGCTCAAGTACGCCTACCGGCGCTACGCCGGACATCTCGAGATCGACGGTGTGTACGGGCCGGAAACCGAGGCGGCGGTGCGTGAGTTCCAGCGCAGAACCCCGGGTCTGCTTGCCGACGGCATCGTCGGGCCGGCCACCGCCGCGGCTCTGGGTGTGGCGGCGCGATAGCCCGAAACGGGCCGCCAGCGAATATCCGGCCACCAGTAGCCGTGGCCGGCCCCACGATGCCGTCGGATCCGATGGCCGGACCGGGGTGGCGGCGACCCCGAAACGGACAGGGGCGGGGAATTTGCTGGCGTGTCCCGGTGTGATCTCCCGCTCACTTTTCGGCGCAAAGGTAAGAACTCGCGCTTTCGGGCATTCCGATGTTTGATCATGGCCGCTTTGCCGGAATCGTTAACATGCAGGCCACCGAGGTGTGCCAATTCGCCACAAAAAGGTCACGACTGCGTAACGAAGAGTTTCCTAAGTATGCTCTGAGAGTCTCTCCGGCGCGGGTGGACTTAGGACGAAAACGCCGGGAAAAGCCGGGTTGCCCTGTCGCTAGACTCGGATCGGACCGCGCCATCCCGGCGCGATGAACGACTGAACACAACGGCCGGTGCACGCCATACCGGCGGAGGTGCCGAGACTCATGGCAAATATTTTCACGCGTAGGAAACCCCCCGTAGCCGCCCCGAAGGTTACGGCTATGACCGCACAGGATCCGCAGGTCGCGGTGCTCGACGTGGCTGCACTGCCGCGCGGACCGGTCGGCGACCTCGCCGTCGACAGCGCATCCGGTTTCGTGGTCACGACCAACCCCGCGGACCGTTCGATCACCGTGTTCGACGCCGACACCCTCGGCTCGGCCAGGGTGGTGGCGGTGGGCGGCACCCCCGGCCTCGTCGCCGTCGCCGAGGACCGCGCCTACGTCACCACGTCCTCGCTGCACGACGATGCGGTCACCGTGGTCGACACGCGGGTGGGCACCGTCATCGCGCGCTACCCGCTCGCCTTCACGGCCACGGCGATGACCATCAGCCCCGACGGCAAGCGCGTGTACATCGGCCGCACCGGTGACCAGGACGTCGACGTCGCGGTGCTCGACACGGCGGCGGAACGTTTCGGCACCATCGGCATCGGCTACCGGCCCGGGACCACCGTGGACGCCGTCCGGGTCGACGCCGCGGGCCGTCGGCTGTACGTGGCCACGACGGGTCTGGCGGGCAGCGCCCTGCTCACCGTCGACATCGAGACCGCTCGCGTGGTGCGCCGGTTGCGGCTGCCGTCGCCGATCCGCGATCTCGCCCTCGGGCGCGACGGGCTGGCCTACGTGCTGCGCTCCGACCGCCGCTACGGCGGCAGCATCGACGTCATCGACCTCGGTGCCAACGTGGTCATCGACTCGGTCGCCATCGGCGGCGCGCCCACGCAGCTGACCGTCAGCCCCGACGGTTCGCGTGCCTACGTCGTGGACTACGACCGGGTGGCCGTGTTCGACGCGATGACCAGTGAGGTCGTGGACGAGATCACCGGTGAGGGATCCCCGGCGTGCGTGGCCGTGCGTGAGGACGGCCGCCGGATCTACGTCGCCGACCACGCCGGCGCCATGACGTCACTCGCCACGCCCCGGAAGCATTTCGCGGCGACCGATCCGATCGTCCGGCCCGACATGCGGGAACTGTCGCCCGCCGTCTAACGCCACTGATAACGCGTCTTGGGCCGCCCCGCCCTGCCGTAGTCGGTGAGGCGGGTGACGGTGCCGTCGTCGGCAAGCCGCTCGAGGTAGCGCCATGCCGTCACCCGGGACACGCCCACCTGTGAGGCGACCTGGTCCGCGGTGAGCCCGTCGGCGGAATCGCGCACCGCCCTGGCGATCTCGTCATTGGTGCCCGGTGCGGTGCCCTTGGGTGCCGTGGCCCGGTCGGCGGAACCCCGGAGTTCGGCGAGGGCCCGGTCGACCTCGGTCTGGCTGGCCGCGTCGATACCCGCGGGCAGCGCGTCGCGGTAGCGCCGGTAGCGCTCCAACCGGTCCCGGAACGCCGCGAAGGTGAACGGTTTGAGCAGGTACGCCAGCGCGCCGTGCGATACCGCCGCCCGCACCATCTCCAGGTCGCGCTCCGAGGTGATCGCGATGATGTCCGGTGCCGGGCGCAGCCCCGACAGCGCCGAGGCCAGCGAGATCCCGGTGGCGTCCGGCAGGCCGAGGTCGAGCAACACCAGATCGATCGGGTGCTCACCGGTCGCCGCCTCCGACGCCGCCCGCATCGCGTCGCGCGCGGTGTGCGCGACCGCCGCGGTGGCGAAACCGGTCAGGCGCGACAGGTAGGTCTGGTGGGCCTCGGCGATCAGCGGATCGTCCTCGACGATGAGCACCGAGATCGGCCGAGTGCTCACGAGACTCCCAGCGGCACCGTCACGGTCACCACCGAACCGTAGGTGACGTCGGCGGTGACCGTACCGCCGTGCCTGGCCGCCACCTGCGCGACGAGCGCCAGTCCGAGCCCGTGATGTGCCTTCCCGTCACCCGGCTTCGTCGAGTAGCCGCGCTGCATCGCCCGCGCGAACGTCTCCGGATCCATCCCCGCGCCGCTGTCGGCCACCCGCATCAACAACCGGGTCTCGTCCTGGTTGACCGTCACCTCCACCCACGGGTCGTCGCGGTCGCAGGCGTCCATCGCGTTGTCGACGAGATTGCCCAGCACCGTGACCATCTCCTGGCCCGACAGCGCTTCGCTGTGCGACGGCAGATGGGTGTCCTCGGTGACGGTCAGCGCGATGCCCCGTTCGTCTGCCTGCGCGGTCTTGCCCAGCAGCAGTGCCACCAGCGCGGGTTCGGCGACGGCCTCCGACAGTCGGTCGACGAGGCGCTGCGACAATTCGAGTTCGTGCGTCGCGAAGCGCACCGCGTCCTCGGGACGGCCCATCTCCACCATCGTGATGACGGTGTGCAGCTTGTTCGCCGCCTCGTGCGCCTGCGCCCGCAGCGAGTCGGTGAGGACCTGCAGCGAGCTGAGTTCGCCCAGCGCGCCCTGCAATTCGGTGCGGTCACGGATCGTCACCACCTCCGACTCGGAGCCGGCGACCCGCGAACGGTTCACCACCAGCACCCGTTCGTCGGTGACGTGCACCTCGTCGCGCACCCCGGGATCGGAGGTCTGCAGGAACGGGGGCAGGGCCGCGCGGTCGATCGGCCCGGGCGGCAATCCGAGCAGGCGGCGCGCCTCGTCGTTGACCAGCGCCACCCCGTCGTGGTCGAGCACCACCAGACCCTCGGACACCGAATGCAGGATCGCGTCGTGGTGTTCGTACATCACGCGCAGTTCGTCGGGCCGCAGGCCGTGGGTCTGGCGCATCAGGCGCCGCCGGATCAGCCACATGCCGATCGACGAAACGACCACTGCCGCAAGGGTCACCGCCGCGATCGTGGGAACCTGCGAGCGCCACCGCTGCGCCAGCGTCTGTTGCGTGATCCCCGCCGACACCAGGCCGACGATGCGGTCGCCGTCCCGAACCGGCGCGACGGCGCGGATCGAGGGACCCAGCGTGCCGGTGTAGACCTCGCTGAACGTCTCACCGCGTAGGGCGGGTTCGGTGGTCCCGAGGTAGCGGCCGCCGATCTGCCCGGGATCGGTGTGGGTGAACCGGACCCCGTCGGGCGCCATGATCGTGATGAACGCGATCCCGGTCTGGGTGCGGACCGCTTCGGTGACCGGTTGCAGAAGCTCTGTCGCCCTTCCGGATTCGATGGCCGCAGCGGTCGACGGCGAATCCGCGAGCGCGGTCGCGATACCGACGACCTGCTGGCGCGCCGCCTCGTCGCCGTCGCGGCGCGCGTCGATCAGCGCGAGCGTGCTGCCGGCCACCACGATGACCGCGATCACGAGAATCTGCAGCGCGATGGCCTGCCCCGCGAGGGAGCGGGGCCGCGAGCGGCCTATCCACTCGGACCAGGGACGGGGCACCGGCACCTCCGTTGAACGAAATGAACTAAAACGTGACCTGGCTCACGTCCTGGCCGAACCTACTTGCAGACCGCACCCGATGTCGACCTGGAGGATTCATGAGCGTCACCCTCGACCCACCGCCCGAGGCACCCGCCGCCAAGCGGCGCGACCGCACCCACTGGCTCTACATCGCCGTCATCGTGGCCGTGGTGGCCGGTGTGGCGGTCGGAATACTGGCGCCCGAGGTGGGCAAGAGCGTCGGCGTGCTCGGCAGCATGTTCGTCGACCTGATCAAGATGATGATCGCACCGGTCATCTTCTGCACGATCGTGCTGGGCATCGGCTCGGTCGCCAAGGCCGCCACCGTCGGCAAGGTCGGTGGTCTGGCGTTCGTGTACTTCCTGGTGATGTCCACCTTCGCGCTGGCGATCGGCCTGGTGGTCGGCAACATCCTGCACCCCGGCACCGGGATGAACCTGTCGGAGAGCACGGCGGGCAAGGGCGCCGAACTGGCCGAGAAGGCCCACGAGTCCGGCGGACTGCTGGACTTCGTACACGGCATCATCCCCGACACCCTGGTCTCGGCGCTGACCGCGGGCAGTGTGCTGCAGGCGCTGTTCGTCGCGCTGCTGGTCGGTTTCGCGCTGCAGGCGATGGGACGCTCCGGTGAGCCGATCCTGCGCGGCGTCGAGCACCTGCAGAAGCTGGTCTTCAAGATCCTGGTGATGATCCTGTGGCTGGCGCCCATCGGGGCGTTCGGCGCGATCGCCAACGTCGTCGGCCAAACCGGTTGGGCCGCAGTCACACAACTGCTCACACTGATGCTCGGCTTCTACCTCACCTGCGCGGTGTTCGTCTTCGGGGTGCTCGGCGCCCTGATGCGGGCGGTGGCAGGCGTCTCGATCTTCAAGCTCGTCCGCTACCTGGCCCGCGAATACCTGCTGATCGTGTCGACCTCGTCCTCGGAGTCGGCGCTGCCGCGGCTGATCGCGAAGATGGAACACCTCGGGGTCGAGCGGAGCACCGTCGGCGTCGTCGTGCCGACCGGCTACTCGTTCAACCTCGACGGCACCGCGATCTACCTGACGATGGCATCGCTGTTCATCGCAGGCGCGCTGGGTGATCCGCTGTCACTGCCCGAGCAGATCGGTCTGCTGGTGTTCATGATCGTCGCCTCCAAGGGCGCTGCCGGGGTGACCGGTGCGGGGCTCGCCACGCTCGCCGCCGGTCTGCAGAGCCACCGTCCCGACCTGCTCGACGGCGTCGGCCTGATCGTCGGGATCGATCGGTTCATGTCGGAAGCCCGTGCGGTGACGAACTTCTCGGGCAACGCGGTGGCCACCATCCTGGTCGGGTCGTGGACCAAGACCCTCGACCGCGACCGGGTGGATGCGGTGCTGCGCGGAGACGATCCGTTCGACGAGCTCACCATGGTCGACGACCATGCCGCCGACACCCGGCGTGCCGAGGAGCGCGTGCCCGCACCGGCGTAGGGCACGACCGGAACGACCCGACCGGTGTCCCGTCCCGGTCGGGTCTTCCGGCGCGTATCAGGCCGTGCAGTTCAGCGTGACCGAGACCGACCGGCCGACGACGATCGGATTGAACGCGTTGATGTTGTAGTCGTCGTCGATACCGATCCGGTCGATCGGCGAGAACGACGTGACGGTCCGCGGATTGCGGACGTTGGTCACCACACACTCGCTCAGCGGCGCCGAACCGACGCGGTCGATGTTGACCGTGTAGCCCTCACGCTGCAACCGGTTGATGGTGTCCTGTGCCGAATCGTCCGCCGACGCCAGACCTGCCGGTGCCGCGATGACCCCGCACACCGCGGCGCTTGCCGCAAGAGCCCACTTCGTACGCATGGCTCGTCTCCGTTCCTCTGTCCCCATTGTCGTCCGCTAGAACCCCGGGCGATATAGGAAAACTTCCCGCGTACCAGAGATCTGTGGTGGAAACGACGTGGCGACCGGAATGGTTCAACGACGGTTTCAGCGGTCGGCGCGCTGATAGGCGGTGACCACCGCCGCGCCACCCAACCCGATGTTGTGCTGCAGCGCCGCGCTGACGTTGTCGACCTGACGCGCGTCGGCGGTTCCCCGCAGCTGCCACGTCAGCTCGGCGCACTGCGCCAGGCCCGTCGCGCCCAGCGGGTGGCCCTTGGAGATCAGTCCGCCCGACGGGTTGACCACCCACCGTCCGCCGTAGGTGGTGTCGTCGTTGTCGATCAGCTTCGGCGCCTCACCCTCACCGCACAGGCCCAGCGCCTCGTACAGCAACAGTTCGTTGGCCGAGAAGCAGTCGTGCAGCTCGATCACCTGGAAGTCGGCGGGACCCAGTCCGGACTGCGCGTAGACCTGTTGGGCCGCTTTGACATTCATGTCGTAGCCGATCAGGTTCTTGGCGGTGCCGTCGAAGGTGCTCTCGAAGTCGGTGGTCATCGCCTGGCCGACGATCTCGACGGCGCGGTCGGCGAGCCCGTGCTCGTCGACGAACGCCTCACTGGCCAGGATCGCCGCACCCGAACCGTCGGAGGTGGGTGAGCACTGCAGCTTGGTCAGCGGGTCGGAGATCATCCGGGAGCCGAGGATGTCGTCGAGGGTGTACTCCTCCTGGAACTGGGCGTAGGGGTTGTTGACCGAATGCTTGTGGTTCTTGTAGCCGATCTTCGCAAAATGCTCGGCGGTGGAACCGTGCCGGCGCATGTGCTCTCGGCCGGCCGCGCCGAACATCCACGGCGCCACCGGCATCGCGAACTCGTCGATCTCGGCCATCGCCTTGATGTGGCGACCCATCGGCGACTCCCGGTCGCTCGCCCCGCCGCTCAGCGATCCGGGCTGCATCTTCTCGAAGCCCAGCGCGATGGTGCAGTCGGCCAACCCGCCGCGGATCGTCTGGGCGGCCAGATACAGCGCCGTCGAACCCGTCGAGCAGTTGTTGTTGACGTTGACCACCGGGATGCCGGTCATGCCGAGTTCGTAGAGCGCGCGCTGACCCGAGGTCGAGTCACCCGAGCAGTACCCGACGAAGCCGTGCTCGACCGCCGAGTACTCGATGCCGGCGTCGGCCAGCGCGTTGGTCCCCGACTCCTTCGCCATCTGCGGGTAGTCCCAGCCTTCACGAGAGCCCGGCTTCTCGAACTTCGTCATCCCGACTCCGACGACGAACACGCGGTTTCCCCTCATGGCGTTCCCTTCGCTTACGGCCCGATGTGGTGTAGACCACAATAGAACGTGTTCTAGTGAGCCGTGAAGGAGGCGTCGTGGCGTTACGGGTGGTGCAGTGGGCGACCGGCGGTGTCGGCGTCGCCGCGATCAACGGTGTCCTCGAACACCCCGAGCTCGAACTGGCCGGCTGCTGGGTGCATTCGAAGGCCAAGGCGGGCAGGGACGTCGGGGAACTGATCGGGACCGACCACCTCGGTGTCACCGCCACCGACAGCGTCGACGACATCCTCGCCATGGACGCCGACGCGGTGATCTACTCGCCGCTGCTGCCCGACCCGAACGAGGTCGCCGCCCTCTTGCGGTCGGGCAAGAACGTCGTCACCCCCGTCGGCTGGTTCTACCCCGGTGAGAAGGAGGCCGCGCCCCTGCGCGCCGCCGCGCTGGAAGGCGGCGTCACCCTGCACGGCACGGGCATCGCACCAGGGGGGATCAGCGAGAAGTTCCCGCTCGTCATGTCGATCATGTCCACGGGCGTGACGTTCGTACGCGCCGAGGAGTTCTCCGATCTGCGCACCTACGACGCCCCCGATGTGGTGCGTTACGTGATGGGCTTCGGCGACACCCCGGAGAAGGCGCTCTCGGGGCCGATGCAGAAACTGCTCGACGGCGGGTTCATCCAGTCGGTGAAGATGGTCGTCGACAAGATGGGATTTCGGGCGGACCCCGTGATCCGCTCGTCTCAGGAGATCGCCGTCGCGACCGCCCCGATCGAGTCACCGATCGGCGCCATCGAACCCGGGCAGGTGGCGGCGCGGCGGTTCCACTGGGAGGCGACCGTCGACGGCGAGGTCGTCGTCCGCGTCACCGTCAACTGGCTGATGGGTGAGCAGAACCTCGACCCCGCCTGGGAGTTCGGCGAGGCGGGGGAGCGCTACGAGATGGAAGTGCACGGCAATCCGGATTTCACGGTGACGGTCAAGGGATTTCAGCCCGACAGCGTCGAGGCGGGTCTGGAGAGCAACAACGGCATCGTGGCGACCGCGGCACACTGCGTGAACTCCGTGCCCGCCGTCTGCGCCGCCGCGCCGGGCATCGCCACTTACCTCGACCTGCCGTTGATCAGCGGCCGCGCGGCCCAGCGGCTGCGCTGAATCAGACTCGGGCGGCGCGCTTTCTGATCTCGTCGGGAAGGGCCTCGACGTCGTGCAGCCGGGACAGCAGATCCGGTTCGCCGAACAGGGCGCGGAACACCAGTCCGACGGTGACGTCGCTGTCGGGCCGGTCGACCACCTCGATCCCGTCGCCCGCCCGCACCGGTCCGGATTCGATGACCCGCAGATAGGCGCCGGGAACCGCCGCCTCGGTGAAGGTCTTGATCCAGCCCCGGACGCCGAGGTGCGCGGCGAAGGTGCGGCACGGCGTCCGGGGTGAGGTGACCTCGAGGAGCAGACCGCCGGCGCCCACCCGCCACCGCTCGCCGATCACCGCGCCGGTCACCTCGACACCGGAGGTGGTGAGGTTCTCACCGAAGTTGCCGTCGGCCAACGACCGTCCCAGCGTGGTCTGCCAGCGGTCGAGGTCTTCGCGCGCGTAGGCGTACACCGCCTGATCGTCGCCGCCGTGCAGCTTCATGTTGCCGATCACGTCGCCGGTCAGACCGCTGCCGAGCCCCTTGCGCAGCGGCCCGGGCGCCCGCACGTGCACCGCATCGGCGGTCGGCACCTTGTCGATCCCGGTGACCTTCGACGCGCGGGCGGGGTTCGGACGGGGTCGGGCGACGTTGACACTTAGCACGCGGGACACCGCTACAGGTTAGGGCGATGCGGGGCGGCCGGCTGCACTCACACCTGGCACACTGCCTGCCTGTGACGAAGCGAGCACTGGTGCTGGCCGGTGGGGGTATCGCGGGCATCGCGTGGGAGACCGGGGTGCTGCGCGGCATCGCCGACGAAGCGCCCGACACCGCCCGCGCACTGCTGACCGCCGACGTCCTGGTGGGCACCTCGGCCGGGTCGACGGTGGCCGCGCAGATCGGCAGCGGTCTGGGCATCGACGCGCTCTACGACCGGCAGCTGGCGGCGGCGTCGGCCGAGATCGACCCCGGGGTCAGCATCGACACGATCACCGGTGTCTTCCTCGCCGCGCTGACCGATCCGGACGCGACGACCACCCAGAAGCTGCAACGCATCGGCGAGATCGCGCTGTCGACGCCGACCGTCGCCGAGCACGTGCGCCGCGCGGTGATCGAACAGCGGCTGCCCAGCCACGACTGGCCCGACCGCGATCTGCGGGTGACGGCGATCGACACCGCCACGGGCGAACTGGTCACCTTCGACCGGACCGCGGGTGTGAGCCTGGTCGACGCCGTGGCCGCCAGTTGCGCGGTCCCGGGGGTGTGGCCGCCGGTGACGATCGGCCCACGGCGCTTCATGGACGGCGGTGTGGGCAGCACCGTCAACCTGGCCGTCGCCGCGGACTGTGAGGCCGCGATGGTGCTGGTGCCCTCCGGCCGGTCCTCGCCGTCGCCGTTCGGCAGCGGGGCGGTCGCCGAGGTGGACGGTTTCCCGGTTCCCACCTTGGGCGTCTTCGCCGACGACGAGGCGTTGGCCGCGTTCGGCGCGAACCCGCTCGACCCGGCGTGCCGGATACCGTCCGCGCAGGCCGGCCGGGCGCAGGGCCGCCGGGTGGCCGCCGGCGTCACCGACTTCCTGGCGGGTCAGGTCTGAAGCAGCGAGGCCGCCTGCGGCTGCTCGAACTGGTCGAGCGCCTCGACGGCCAACTGCCTGCCCAGCTCGATGACCTCGGCTGCGCGGTGGAAATCCAAACTGCGACAAGCTGATCGGGGAATCTCGATGAGCAGGTCGGGCGGATAGGCCGCGAGGGTGTGGCGGGCCAGCGCCGCCTGGGCGATGTCGATGGTGCGGTTCATCACGGCGAAACTGCCCAGTCTCGGCAGCGCCAACTCCTTGGCGGAGTCGACGAGTTGGTCGGCGCTGGTTTCTGTTTCGGGCTCGCCGGTGCTCTCCCCGTCCTCGTCCTCGGGGGTGGTGCCGAAGCGGCTGATCATGGACCGCACCGCCGGGGTGTCGAGGACCGCGCGCGCGGACTTCGAGTCCAGGAGCGCAGAAGTGCTGCGCAGCAAGCGGTTCAGCCAGTCGGCCGTCGAATGTGCCGCGTCGTCGTCGGGTTCGCCGCCACCGGACTCGCTACCACCGAGGCTCACCGCGATCGTCACGTCGGCGTTCACCGCGGCGACGGGCGCCATCGGCAACGGATCGAGGATGCCACCGTCCGCGAGCAACCGCCCGTCGAGCACATGGGGTGTGATGACGCCGGGGATCGCGATCGACGCGCGGATCGCCGCGTCCACCGGCCCGCGCTGCAGCCACACCGACCGGCCGGCGATCAGGTCCGTCGTGACGGCCGTATACGGCACCGGCAGGTCCTCGATGCACACGTCGCCGAGCAGCTCGCGGACCGCGTCGATGATCTTCTCCGCACGCAGTACGCCCGGCGCGGTGAGTGACGGATCCAGCAGGCGCAGGACTGCGCGCTGAGTCAGCGACTTCGCCCACTCGGCGTACTCGTCGAGCTTGCCCGCGGCCTGCAACCCGCCGACCAGTGCGCCCATCGAGGAGCCCGAGATGCCCACGACCTCATAACCGCGGTCCCGCAGTTCGTGGATGACGCCGACATGCGCATACCCACGCGCCCCGCCGCTTCCGAGCACGAGAGCGACGCGTTTGGTCATGGCGTCATTCTCCGCCCTTTTCGTGCACCGTGATTCGAAGTCAGCCGCATAGTTCGTCGGCGGCGGCCTCCGCGGCCACGATCACCGCTGACTGACGTCCGGGGGGGAGCTTCGACCACGGTGTGCCGAACGTTCCCGGACCCGCGGAGTCGGTGCCCTGCAATTCGGCCAGATACGGCTCCAGCTGGGCTTTCAGGTCACCGCCGCGGCCGGCCATCCACTGCCGGGCGGTGTTGCACGCCTGGAAGTACTCATCTTCGGTGGACTCGGCGGGGGCGCCCACTGCCGTCGTCACCCCGCCGGGGGAGACCTCGACCGCGCCGGGCGCCGCACTACGGGCCTCCGTCGTGGTCGGCGACGCCTCCACCTGCGAGGAAGCCTGCGATGACGATGGCGTCGAGGCGTCGTCACCGCCGGACGAACAGGCCGCGAGCGCCAGAGCGCCGGCGAGGGTGGCGGCCGCGAAGAGGCGGGGCAGGCATCTGCGCATGCGCCCAATCTATGCAACACTGGCCGCCGTGATGGAGCGGACCGCGGTTCTGGAGTGTTGTCGGGCCTGACGCCCACCCTCAGACCCGTCTGCCTCCTGGAGTTTCCCGCATGTCCGTGCACACCCTTGCCCCTGCCGTTCCCGCTGTCTCCGCCCCCACCCGGTTGCGCCTGCCCGATCTGCTGCATGCCACCGACCGCGGCGCCGACGACGTGCTCAACGGGCGTTACGACCACCTGCTGCCGCGCGGCGGCGTCCCCACCGACGACCGCTGGTACACGCGGCTGCACGGTGACGACGAACTCGACATCTGGCTGATCAGCTGGGTGCCCGAACGGTCGACCGAACTGCACGACCACGGCGGTTCACTCGGTGCGCTCACCGTGTTGTCCGGGTCGCTGTCCGAAACCCGTTGGGACGGTGAAGGGTTGCGGCAACGGCGGCTCGCGGCCGGCGATCAGGCCGCGTTCCCGCTCGGCTGGGTGCACGACGTGGTGTGGGCGCCGGACACGACCACCGGCCCCACGCTGAGCGTGCACGCCTACTCACCGCCGTTGACCGCCATGTCCTACTACGAGGTCACCGATCGGAAGACGTTGCGGCGCAACCGGACCGAGCTGACCGAATCCCCGGAGGGCTGACATGACCAGCCGCATCGACCGGATACTCGAAGACGCCCGCGCCAGGCTGCGCCGGATGCCCGCCGCCGAGGTGCCCGCCGCGCTCGCCCGCGGCGCGGTGCTCGTCGACATCCGCCCGCAGGCCCAGCGTGCTCGCGAAGGCGAGGTGCCCGCCGCGCTGGTGATCGAGCGCAACGTGCTCGAGTGGCGCTGCGACCCCACCAGCGACGCGCGGATACCGCAGGCCGTCGACGACGACGTCGAGTGGGTGGTGCTGTGCTCGGAGGGTTACACGTCCAGCCTCGCCGCGGCGTCGCTGCTCGACCTCGGCCTGCACCGGGCCACCGACGTCGTCGGCGGTTACCACGCGCTCGAGGCCGAAGGCGTTCTCGTCTAACTGTTCTCGTCGGAGTGCAGCACCGGCCGAAGCCGCTCGGTCTTCTCCGGCGTCCACCCGGGCGGCTGGAGCACCGCCGCCCACCCGTTGACGACGTCCCTGACGTAGACGTGGCCGTGTCCGTCCGGGACGTCGACGGCCACCGCCATATCCGCCGACACCTGCAGGAACGTCACCACCGGTATCCACTTCATCCGGGCGGTGCGGTCGTAACCGGGCGGCTCCTTCAGCCAGTCCGGCCGGGCGAACAACAGGTCGGGGTTCCACCACGCGATCGGGTCGGACGCGTGCTGCAGGTACACCACCCGCGGTGTGCCCCAGGGCCGGTCGGGCCGGTCGAGGTCGTCGGGGCGGGCGACGAACCGGACGTTCTCCCCGCTGTCGTAGATCGGCAGCCATTGCGGTGAGCCGGGATCGCGCTGCCGGGTCAGCTCGTTCCAGATGGTGTTGTTGAACGTGGGCCCGGAGAACAGCGCACCGTCGGTCCGCGCGATCAGGTTGTTGAGGGCGAGGAACGGCGCCTCGCCGCCGAAGGATCCGAGGCTCTCACCGAAGACGACGAGGCGGGGGCGCTGGGCTTCGGGCATCTCCCGCACCAACGCGTCGACCGCCTCGAACAACGCCTGTCCGGCCTGTCGGGCGTTCTCCTTGTCGACGAGGAACGACAGCCAGCTGGGCAGGAACGAGTACTGCATCGACACGATCGCGGTGTCGCCGTTGAACATGTACTCCAGCGCCGAGGCCTCCGCCTCGTTGATCCACCCCGTGCCGGTGGTGGTGGCGACCGCGACGACCGCGCGGTTCAGCCCGCCGGTGCGCAGCAGTTCCTCGGCGGCCAGCCGGGCCGTCGCCCGGATGCCGTCGGCCGAATTGAGCCCGGCATACGCGCGGATCGGTTCGATCGCCGGTGCACCGTTGAAGGCGCTGAGCTCGGCGACCGTCGGCCCCCCGGAGACGAAGACGCGGCCCTGGTGACCGAGTGACTCCCAGCTGACCAACGACTGCGGACCACCCGAACGCAGCGGGCTCTCCGGCGCGGGGGTGTCGGGATCGGTCTCGTCGTTGACCGTCTCGAACGTGTTGTTGATCGCGCTCATCAGACCGCGGACCACGACGCCGTTGAGCAGCGCGATCGACAGCGCGAGCAGCAGGGCCACCACGACCACCGCCGAGACCCGCGGCGGGGCAACACGATTGAGCTGCCGGACCAGGAAGACGACCAGACGCCGGATCAGCTGACCCACCTCGACGAGGGCGAACAGCACGACGATCGCCAGCACCGCGGTCAACGGATGGTCCCAGAAGCCCATCCGCGGCACACCCATCAGATCGCGGATCTGGTCTTGCCAGACGTGGAAGTACACGATCATCAGCACCTGGCCGACGACGCCCACCACGACCAGTGCCACCCACGCCCATTTCGGGGCAGGCGGGCTGGTGTCCCGGGAGAGCATGTAACGCGTGAGCCACACCGCGAACACGCCGATGGCGTAGCCGGCCGCACCGGCGCCGCCGCTGACCAGGCCCTGGAACAGCGGACCGCGCGGCAGCAGCGACGGGGTGAGCGAGAACCACACGAACACCAGGCCGGTGGCCGTGCCGAAGAACGTGTAATGCCGCAGCCACCAGGCCCGTTTCGGCGGTGGGGTCTCCTGCGGAGGCGTCTCCTCGACGGTCTGCGCGGTGTCGGTCACCCGTGCAATCTAGCGATGCGTGAAGTTGGCCGGGCGCTTCTCGCTGAACGCCGCCATACCTTCCTTCTGATCCTCGGTCGCGAAGGTGGAGTGGAAGAGCCGGCGTTCGTAGAGCAGGCCCTCGGTCAGCGTGGACTCGAAGGCACGGTCGACCGCTTCCTTGGCCATCCGGGATGCGTTGCGCGACATCCCCGCGATCGTCGCGGCCACCTCGTTGGCCTCGTCGAGCAGTCGGTCGGCGGGCACCACCCGTGACACCAGACCGCTGCGCTCGGCCTCCTCGGCGCCGATCGTGCGGCCGGTCAGGATCAGGTCCATCGCCTTGGCCTTGCCGATCGCGCGGGTCAGCCGCTGCGATCCGCCCATGCCGGGCAGCACGCCCAGCTTGATCTCGGGCTGGCCGAACTTCGCGGTGTCGGCGGCGATGAGGATGTCGCACATCATCGCCAGCTCGCATCCGCCGCCCAGGGCGTAACCCGCCACGGCGGCGATGGTCGGGGTGCGGGTGGCGGCGAATTTGCCCCACAGCGCGAAGAAGTCCGAGGTGAACACCTCGGCGAACGACAGGCTCGCCATCTCCTTGATGTCGGCGCCCGCCGCGAAGGCCTTCTCGCTGCCGGTGACGACGATCGCGCCGATACCCTCGTCGGAGTCGAATTCGGCTGCCGCTGTGGTGACTTCGGCCATCACCTGCGAGTTGAGCGCATTGAGCGCCTTGGGGCGGTTCAGCGTGATCGTGCCGACCCGGCCCTCGCGGGTGACGAGGATGGTCTCGTAGTCCATGGCTGCTCCTTAGGGGTCGTCAGGGAAAGGTGAGTTCGGGATCGGCGGGTGCGAAATAGGCGTCGACGTCCGCGGCGGTGACCTCGTCGACCGACTGATGCGACCACTTCGGGTTGCGGTCCTTGTCGACCAGTTGGGCGCGGATGCCCTCGACGAAGTCGTGTGAGCGCAGCGACGCACACGAGACGCGGTATTCGTCGCGGAGCACGTCCTCCAGTGTGTCGAGTCGGCCTGCCCGGCGGACGGATTCGAGCGTGACGGCCAGCGCGACGGGCGAGCGCGACGCGATGAGGTCGGCGGCGTCGTTGGCCGGGCCGGCGGCGTGGCCGCGCAGGGCGGCGATGATGTCGGCGACGGTGTCACCCGCGTAGCACTCGTCGATCCAGTCACGTTGGGCGAGGAGCTGACTGGGCGGCGGCTCGGTGGTGTGGGCGGCCAGCGCGGCGTCGACCCCGTCGGCGACGACCGCGGCCTTGAAGGCGTCGAGCTGGTCGTGGGGGACGAAGTGGTCGGCGAACCCCATGGCGATCGCGTCGGCCCCGGAGAACGGGGCGCCGGTGAGCGCGGCGTGGAGGCCGAGCAGGCCGGGGGCGCGGGAGAGCAGGTAGGTGCCGCCGACGTCGGGGATGAAGCCGATGCCGACCTCCGGCATGCCCATCTTCGTGGTGTCGGTGACCACCCGCACGTCGCCGTGCGCGCTGACCCCGACGCCGCCGCCCATGACGATGCCGTCCATCACCGCCACATACGGTTTGGGATAGCCGCCGATGTAGGAGTTGAGCTGGTACTCCTCGAACCAGAACCGCCGCGCGTCCGCGCCGCCGGCCTTGGCGCTGTGATAGAGCGCGATCACGTCGCCGCCCGCGCACAGACCCCGTTCGCCGGCGCCGGTGAGCAGGACGGTCCGGACACCGTCGTCCTTCTCCCAGGCGTGCAGCGCGTCGGCCAGCGTGGTCACCATGCCGTGGGTCAGCGAGTTGATCGCCTTCGGCCGGTTCAGCGTGACGAGGCCAACGCCGTTCTCCACAGAAACTAGGACATCCTCGTTTTCCGCCACGGGAAGCAATGTAGATCGTCGCCCGTGCCCGGCGCACGACGGGTAAGGTTTCGCTCGACTGTCCTGGGAAGTTCCTGTGAGATCTTGACACCGATTTCGGGAACTCATGCCGGACCGTCGATCGTTGATCGTGTGTTCGTCATCGAACCACCTATGAGAGGACCCGACGGTGCGCGAGAGCAGCAACCCGGTATTCCGCTCCCTGCCGAAGACGCAGGGCGGATACGCGACATTCGGTACCGGAGCCGCCGGCTACGGTGCCCAGCAGGTACACGCTGAGCCGTATACGACGCAGTACCCGGAGCAGACCGGCGTCGCCCGGCCGATGACCATCGACGACGTCGTCACCAAGACCGGCATCACGCTGGCCGTGCTGTCGGCCGTCGCCGTCGTCTCCTACTTCCTCGTCGGCATGAACCCGGCGCTGGCCGGCCCGCTGACCATGATCGGCGCCATCGGCGGCCTGGTGGTCGTCCTGATCGCGACCTTCGGCCGCAAGCAGGACAACCCGGGCGTCGTGCTGACCTACGCGGGCCTGGAAGGTCTGTTCCTGGGCGCGATCTCGTGGCTGTTCGGCAACGTCATCGTCGCCGGCGGTAATGCCGGCGCGCTGATCACCCAGGCGCTGCTCGCCACGTTCGGTGTGTTCTTCGGCATGCTCGTCGTCTACAAGACCGGCGCCATCCGCGTCACCCCGAAGTTCACCCGCATGATCGTCGCCGGCCTGTTCGGCGTGCTGGTGCTGATGCTCGGCAACTTCGTGCTCGCGCTGTTCGGTGTGGGCGGCGGCGAGGGCATGGGCCTGCGCAGCGGCGGCACGATCGCCATCATCTTCTCGCTGGTCTGCATCGGCCTCGCGGCGTTCAGCTTCCTGATCGACTTCGACGCCGCCGACCAGATGATCCGCGCCGGTGCGCCGGAGAAGGCCGCGTGGGGCGTCGCCCTGGGCCTGACCGTCACGCTGGTCTGGCTGTACATCGAGATCCTGCGGCTGCTCAGTTACTTCCAGAACGACTAGCAGCCCTCTAGGGAAGCCCGGCACCGGTGGTGCCGGGCTTTCTGCTATTGCATGGCGTTGACTTTGCGCCTACGGCGTTCGCCACCCGCACTTTCGCGCCTCCAGCGCAGAGTCGACGCGGGGCGGTATGCACAGTGCGCGATTCGTCCACATGCCGAGCTGTGGGCTGTGAAACGACGAACGGCGCGTCGGCGGCCGTCACGACACTTCGGCCATGGACGATCTGCCCTTCATCGGATCCGAGGCGTTGGCGGATGGACGGCTCACTCGGTACGAGCTTCGCCGCTACCACCGGGCGATCATGCCGGACGTCTACGTCGATCGGCGGGCGGAGCCGTCGCTGCGTCAACGCACGGTGTCGGCATGGTTGTGGACGCGGCGCGAAGGTGTCGTCGCGGGACTGCCAGCTGCCGCGCTGCATGGCGCGAAATGGATCGACGACGACGTCCCGGTCGAGTTGATCTGGCGAAATGCACGAACCCCACCGGGCGTCGTCACCCGCGCGGACGCACTTCTCGACGGCGAGGTTGCGACACTCGACGGTCTGCCGGTCACGACTGCCGATCGCACCGCATTCGACCTCGGCCGGCGGGGTCCGCTCACCGCGGCAGTGGCCCGGCTCGACGCCTTGATCCGGGCGACCGATGTCGGGGTCGGCGACATCGAGGCGCTCGCCGCAGCGCATCCCCATACGCGGGGCCTGCGCCAGTTGGAGAAGGCGCTCGATCTCGTGGACGTCGGCGCCGAATCGCCGAAGGAGACGTGGTTACGCCTGCTGTTGATCCGCCACGACTTTCCACGCCCGCGAACCCAGATCCCGGTCCCTGCCCCCGACGGCCACACCACCTACTACCTCGACATGGGTTGGGAAGACCTCGAGTTGGCCGTCGAGTATGACGGTGACCACCACCGGACGACGAAGGACCGTTTCGCCTACGAGATCCAGCGTGCAGAGGACATCGCGGCGGCGGGTTGGCACGTCGTCAGGGTGGCGGCGCGCAGCCGGGAAGCCGACGTGATCCGCCGCGTGACCCGCGCTTGGCGGCTACGCACCAGTTGACTCTGCGCTGACGGCATTCGCCACTCGCACGTTTGCGCCGTGAGCGCAGAGTCAACGAAAAGGGTTAGGAGAGCCGTTCGATGATCATCGCCATGCCCTGACCGCCGCCCACACACATCGTCTCCAGACCGAACTGCTTGTCGTGGGTCTGCAGATTGTTCAGCAGCGTGGCGGTGATCCGGGCGCCGGTCATACCGAACGGATGCCCCAGCGCGATCGCGCCGCCCGAGACGTTGAGCTTGTCCTCGTCCATGCCCAGCGCCCGCGCGGAGCCCAGCACCTGGACGGCGAACGCCTCGTTGATCTCGTAGAGGTCGATGTCGGCGATGCCCATCCCGGCATTGCCCAGCGCCTTCTTGACGGCCTCGATCGGACCCAGGCCCATGATCTCCGGCGACAGCCCGGACACCCCGGTCGCGACGATGCGCGCCAACGGCGTCAGGCCCAGGTCGCGGGCCTTCTCGTCGCTCATGATGACCACGGCGGCGGCGCCGTCGTTCAGCGGGCAGGCGTTACCGGCGGTGATCGTGCCGTTGGGCCGGAAAACCGGCTTGAGCTGGCTGATCTTCTCGTAGGTGGTACCGGCGCGCGGGCCGTCGTCCTTGGACACGACCGTGCCGTCCGGCAGCGTCACCGGCGAGATCTCCCGCTCGAAGAAGCCGTTGTTGATGGCCTCCTCGGCGCGGTTCTGCGAACGCACCCCCCAGTGGTCCTGGTCCTCGCGGCTGACGCCCGTGAAGAGCGCGACGTTCTCGGCGGTCTGGCCCATCGCGATGTAGACGTCCGGCAGGTTGCCGTCCTCGCGGGGGTCGTGCCACTCGTCGCCCCCGGCGGCGGCCTGGTTGGACCGTTCCTGGGCCTCGGCGAACTTCGGGTTCTTGGTGTCGGGCCAGCCGTCGGCGTTGCCCTTCGCGAAGCGCGACACCGTCTCGACGCCCGCCGAGATGAACGCGTGGCCCTCGCCGGCCTTGATCGCGTGGAACGCCATCCGGGAGGTCTGCAGCGACGACGAGCAGTACCGGTTCACGGTGGTGCCCGGCATGAAGTCGTAACCCAGCTGCACGGCCACCGCGCGGCCGATGTTGAAGCCGGACTCGCCTGCGGGCTGACCGCAGCCCATGATCAGGTCGTCGATGTCGCGCGGGTCCAGCGAGGGCACCTTGTCCAACGCGGCGCGCACCATCTGGGCGGCGAGGTCGTCGGGCCGCATGTCGACCAGCGACCCCTTGTTGGCGCGGCCGATCGGCGAACGCGCGGTCGAGACGATGACGGCTTCAGGCATGACGGCTCCTCGTTTCGCTGGCTAGGTGAAACCTAGCCTGGGGATGCGATGACCGGAGCGGGCACCCCGGTGGTGCGCCGCCACAGCCGGGTGATCCCGCCCAGCTTGGCCAGCAATGTGCTGACGTCCGCGGCCCGGGTCGGCAACGCCTGCTCCGACGCCCCGGTCGGGCTGTGCTCCCCGAGCGCCACGCACAGCGCGGGCAGCAACTGGCTGGCGGCCAGGGCATAACCCGCCGCCGAGGGATGGAACATGTCGTCGGAGAACAGCACGTCGGGCTGTTTGTAGAACTCCGGTGCGAGCAGGTCGGAGAACGGCACCGGGACGCCACCCTGGGCGCGTACGGCCGCCGCCTGTGCCCGCGCCAGGCGCAACCCCTTGGCCCGGGCCACCGTGCGCAGCGGCTGCGGGATGGCGGTGATCACGCCGAAGTCCGGACACGTGCCCACGACGACGACCGCATCGCTGGCCCGCAGGCGGGCGACGGCTTTGCCGAGCCTGCTCGCCGACTGCGAGACGCCGTTGAGCGCCGTGACGTCGTTCGCGCCGATCATGATGACGGCGGCGTCCGGCGGCGGTCCGGCCACGAACATCGCGTCGATCTGACCGGACAGGCCCTTGGAGGTGGCGCCGACGATCGCCTTGGTGCTCAGCCGGATGCGCTTACCGGACTGCTCGGCCAGGCCGCGCGCGATCAGCACGCCCGGCACCTCGTCGGCGGTGCGGCAGCCGTATCCGGTCGCGGTGGAGTCGCCGAAGATCATCAGATGCAGGTCGAACGGGTCACCCCGGTGCCACTTCTCGACGGGACCACCGCCGGGGGAGTAGACGCCGTCCGCGCGCGGCGGCACGTCCCAGGACTTCGGGATGACCTGGCGGGCCTGGTCGGCCTGTCCGGTGAGCAGGTTTCGCACCCCGATGTAGGCGGAGCCAGTCGATGCGAGCGTGGCCGCCACCGCAGCCGCCAGGGCACCGCGTGATGCGCGCACAGTTGACAGTTTAGGGACCGCCCGCGTGGCGACCCCCGACCGGCGATCACGGTGCGGTATCAAACCCGGTACGAAATTTGTTTAGACCATTGTGATATCGGTTACAAGTGCGAAGCTGAGTTACGGAGATCGGCTGAGTAGCTGAGCACACCTGGCACTACAACGGCGTAGAAGGTGGTGGCGATGACGGCACCGAGTAGGGTCCCGAGCTCCTCGTATGCTGGCCTCCGGGCGGGTCGACCGCAGAAGCCGCGGCGCTTCCCGGTCAGCGACGGCGCAACGGTCGAGGTGGTCGAAGACGGCCCGAGCATCCCCGCGCGACTCATGTCGCTGGCGGCGATGATGACGATCAAGCCCACGCTGACGATCGGTAGCCTCGCACCGAAGATGCCCTGGCCGTGGGGTGCCGTCGACTTTGCCTGCCGCGCCCTGCGCCCGGCCCCGGGCACCGTCCGCGCCACCATCGGCCTGCAGAACTGCACCGCCCAGCTGGTGCGGGCGCCCGGCGTCCTGCCGGCCGACGGCAAGCGCAGCGTGATCCTCTACATGCACGGCGGCGCTTTCCTGACGTGTGGCGTCAACTCGCACAGCCGGCTCGTGACGGCGCTGTCGAAGTTCGCTGACAGCCCGGCGCTGGTCGTCAACTACCGGATGATCCCCAAGCATTCGGTGGGTCAGGCCGTCGACGACTGCTACGACGCCTACCTGTGGCTGCGCCGCAAGGGCTACGAACCCGACCAGATCGTGCTGGCCGGTGACTCGGCGGGTGGATACCTGTCGCTGGCCCTCGCCGAGCGGTTGCAGCTCGAGGACGAGACCCCCGCCGCGGTGGTCACCATGTCCCCGCTGTTCGAGCTCGACAACGAGGCCCGCGCCAACCACCCGAACGTCCGCAGCGACGCGATGTTCCCGCAGCGGGCGTTCCACGCCCTGGTCGAGCTCATCGAGCACGCCGCCGAGAAGCATCTCGTCGACGGCCGTCCCGAGCCGGTGTACGAACCGCTCGACCACATCGAACCCGGGCTGCCGCGCACGCTGATCCACGTGTCCGGCTCCGAGGTGCTCATCAGCGACGCCCGTAAGGCGGCGCGTCTGCTGGCCGCCGCCGGCGTCCCGGTCGAGGTCCGGGTGTGGCCGGGGCAGATGCACGTCTTCCAGCTCGGGGCGCCGCTGGTGTCGGAGGCGCAGCGTTCGCTGCGCCAGATCGGTGAGTACATACGAGAGGCCACCTGGTAGTCGTTCGGCGCGCCTGGGACGATGGAGTCATGCGCATCGCCCAGCACGTCAGTGAGCTCATCGGCAACACCCCTCTGGTACAGCTGAATTCTGTTGTCCCCGAGGGGGCTGGCACGGTCGCGGCGAAGATCGAATACCTCAACCCCGGCGGCAGCTCCAAGGACCGGATCGCGGTCAAGATGATCGACGCCGCCGAGGCCAGCGGTGAGCTCAAACCGGGCGGCACCATTGTCGAACCGACATCGGGCAACACCGGCGTCGGGCTCGCGCTGGTCGCCCAGCAGCGCGGCTACAAGTGCATCTTCGTCTGCCCCGACAAGGTCAGCGAGGACAAGCGCAACGTGCTGCGCGCCTACGGCGCCGACGTGGTGGTGTGCCCGACGGCGGTGGCCCCCGACGATCCGGACAGCTACTACAGCGTCTCCAACCGCCTCGTCACCGAGATCGAGGGCGCGTGGAAGCCCGACCAGTACTCCAACCCGATGGGGCCGGAGTCCCACTACGAGACCACCGGGCCGGAGATCTGGCGCGACACCGACGGCAAGGTCACCCACTTCGTGGCCGGCGTCGGCACCGGCGGCACCATCACCGGCGCCGGGCGGTACCTCAAGGAGGTCTCCGGCGGGAAGGTCCGCGTCATCGGCGCCGACCCCGAGGGCTCGGTGTACTCCGGAGGCACCGGTCGCCCGTATCTGGTCGAGGGTGTCGGCGAGGACTTCTGGCCGTCGGCCTACGACCCCGCCGTGCCGGACGAGATCATCGCCGTCTCGGACGCCGACTCGTTCGACATGACGCGCCGGTTGGCCCGCGAGGAGGGCCTGCTGGTGGGCGGCTCGTGCGGGATGGCCGTGGTGGCCGCGATCGAGGTCGCGCAGAAGGCCGGTCCGGACGCGTTGGTGGTGGTGTTGCTGCCCGACGGCGGCCGCGGCTACCTGTCGAAGATCTTCAACGACTCGTGGATGTCGTCCTACGGATTCCTGCGCAACCGGCTGGACGGGTCGATCGAACAGCCGACCGTCGGAGATGTGTTGCGCGGCAAGTCCGGTGAGCTGCCCGACCTGGTGCACACCCATCCGTCGGAGACGGTGCGCGACGCCATCGGGATCCTGCGCGAGTACGGCGTCTCGCAGATGCCCGTCGTCGGCGCCGAACCACCCGTGATGGCCGGTGAGGTCGCGGGCAGCGTCTCGGAACGCGAGCTGCTGTCGGCGGTCTTCGAAGGCCGCGCCAAGCTGGCCGATGCGGTGGCCGAGCACATGAGCCCGCCCATGCCGCTCATCGGGGCGGGCGAGTTGGTCAGCACCGCCGCCAAGACCCTGCGCGAATGCGATGCGCTGATGGTGGTCGAGGAGGGTAAACCGGTCGGTGTGGTCACCCGCCACGACCTGCTCGGCTTCCTGTCGGACGGCAGCACGCGGCGTTAGTGGGATGCCATGGCGGCCATGCCTTCTGCCGTTGTGGTGAATCCGGTGCGCCGGGCGTGATCTTCGGTACTGTTAGCTCGCTCGTTCACAGCTGACCGCACATCGGAGAGCGACCATGACCGACCAACCTCCCCCACCGCCCGGAAACTATCCGCCGCCGCCTCAGGGCGGTTACCCGCCGCCCCCGCCGCCCGGTGGCTACCCGCCTCCGCCCACCCAGGGCGGTTATCCGCCGCCGCCCCCCGGTGGCTACCCGCCACCGCCGCCGCCGCAGGGCGGGTATCCGCCACCCCCACAGGGCAACTACCCGCCTGCCGGTTATCCCGTTGGGCCCCAGGGTGGTTACCCGCCCGCCGGCTTCGGGCCCGGTGGCTACAGCGTGGGCGAGGCCTTCTCGTGGGCGTGGAACAAGTTCGGCAAGAACGCCGTTCCGCTCCTCGTCGCCACCCTGGCCTACGGCCTCATCATCATCGTCATCCAGGCGCTGACCAATACGCTGTCGGCGGCGGTGGATCCGGGTGACTCCACCAACTACATGTCCGACGGCAGCGGCTTCGAGTTCTCCTACACCATCGACAGCCCGGCCGGGATCATCGTCGCGTTCATCGGCTGGCTGATCTCACTCGTGGTCGCCGCGGCCGTGCAATCCGCTTACCTCGGCGGCATGCTCGACATCGCCGACGGGCGAGAGGTTTCCATCGGGTCCTTCTTCCGGCCGCGCAACATCGGCAGCGTCATCATCGCGGGCCTCATCGTCGGCGTCATCACCACGGTGGGTTTCCTGCTGTGCGTCATCCCCGGCCTGATCGCGAGCATCATGTTGATGTTCACGGTGGTCAGCCTGCTCGACCGCAACCTCGCGCCGATCGAGGCCGTCAAGACCAGCTTCGACATCAGCAAGGGGAACTTCGGAAGCGTCTTCCTGGCCTGGCTGGTGATGGTCGTGACGGTGTTCGTCGGAGCCCTGCTGTGCGGTGTCGGCCTACTGGTGGCCGCCCCCGTCGCCACGCTGATCCTCGTCTACACCTACCGCGTCCTCACCGGCGGTCAGGTCGCACCCAAGCAGTAGCCCACGTCATCCGCGGAAGGCGCTGACCCCGGTCAGCGCCTCCCCGATGACCATCTGGTGCACCTCCGAGGTGCCCTCGTAGGTCAGCACCGACTCCAGGTTGTTGGCGTGGCGCAGCACCGGATACTCGAGCGTGATCCCGTTGGCGCCCAGCAGGGTGCGGCACTGGCGTGCGATCGCCAGCGCCTCGCGGACGTTGTTGAGCTTGCCGAAGCTGACCTGGTCGGGACGGATCCGCCCCTCGTCCTTGAGCCGGCCCAGGTGCAGCGCGAGCAGTTGCGCCTTACCCAGTTCGACGGCCATGTCGGCGATCTTGGCCTGGGTCAGCTGGTAGGCCGCCAGCGGTTTGTCGAACACCTCGCGGCTGCCGACGTAGTCCAGCGTCGTCTCCAGACAGTCCCGGGCCGCGCCCACGCTGCCGAACACGATGCCGAACCGCGCCTCCGACAGACACGCCAACGGGCCGGACAGCCCGCGCGCGTCGGGGAGCTGGGCCTCGGCGGGCAGCCGGACGTCGTCGAGGTGCAGTTCCGAGGTGTTCGACGCCCGCAGGGACAGTTTGTGCTTCATCTCCCGCCCCGAGAAGCCCTCGGTGCCGGCGGGGACGACGAACCCCAGGATGCCCTCCTCGGCTCGCGCCCAGACCACCGCGACGTCGGCGACCGAACCGTTGGTGATCCACATCTTCGACCCGTTGAGGATCCAGTCGGATCCGTCGCGGCGCGCGGTGGTGCGCATCCCCGCGGGATTCGATCCGAAATCGGGTTCGGTGAGGCCGAAGCAACCGATCACGTCGCCGGTGGCCATCGCGGGCAGCCACTGCTTGCGCTGCTCCTCGCTTCCGTGTTTGTGGATCGCGAACATCGCCAGCGAACCCTGCACCGAGACCATGCTGCGCAGCCCGCTGTCGACGGCCTCGAGTTCCTGGCACACCAACCCGTAGGCCGTGGCCGTCGACCCACCGCAGCCGTACCCCTCGAGGTGCATGCCGAGCAGACCGAGCTTGCCGAACTCGGAGGCCAGCTCGCGCACCGGCACCTCACCGGCCTCGAACCACTCGCCGACGTGGGGGCGCAGGCGCTGCTCACCGAAGCGGCGCACGGTCTGACGCAGCTCGCGTTCCTCGGGGGCGAGCATGGCGTCGGTGTCCAGCAGATCGTCGATACGTACCGTCATGAACCCATGTCTACACGGCGCTTCGATAGGCTCGACGGTGTTATGACTGAACAGCGCAGCGCCCACGGACCCGCCCACGGACTCGCCACTGGACTCGCCACGAAGGCCATCCACGCCGGGTACGCCCCCGACCCCCGCACCGGTGCGGTCAACACGCCGATCTACGCCAGCTCGACCTTCGCCCAGGACGGTGTCGGAGGGCTGCGGGGCGGCTTCGAGTACGCCCGCACCGGCAACCCGACGCGGCAGTCCCTGGAGTCGGCGCTGGCCGCGGTGGAGGAAGCCGGGTACGGCCGGGCCTTCGCCTCCGGGATGGCCGCCACCGACTGTGCGTTGCGCGCGGTGCTGCGCCCCGGTGACCATCTCGTCATCCCGGACGACGCCTACGGCGGCACGTTCCGGCTGATCGACAAGGTGTTCTCCCAGTGGGGCATCAGCTACACGGCGGTCGCGCTGTCGGACCTCGACGCCGTCCGGGCGGCGATCACCCCGCAGACCAAGATGATCTGGGTCGAGACGCCGACCAACCCGCTGCTGTCGATCGCCGACATCGCCGGTATCGCAGGCATCGCGGCCGAATCGGGGCTGAAGGTGTTGGTGGACAACACCTTTGCCTCGCCCGCGTTACAGCAGCCGTTGCTGCTCGGCGCGGACATCGTGTTGCACTCCACCACGAAGTACATCGGCGGACACTCCGACGTGGTCGGCGGCGCGCTGCTGACCAACGACGAGGAACTCGACACGGCGTTCGCCTTCCTGCAGAACGGATCGGGCGCCGTCCCAGGACCGTTCGACGCCTACCTCACCCTGCGCGGACTCAAGACGCTGGTGGTGCGGATGCAGCGACACAGCGAGAACGCTGCGGCGGTCGCCGAATTCCTCGACGGCCACCCGGCGATCGACACGGTGCTCTATCCCGGTCTGCCCAGCCATCCCGGCCACGACGTGGCCGCCAAGCAGATGAGCGGGTTCGGCGGCATGGTGTCGGTGCGGCTACACGGCGGGCCCAAGGCGGCTCGCGAATTCTGCGCCCGCACAGGCATTTTCATCCTCGCCGAATCGCTGGGCGGGGTGGAGTCGCTGATCGAGCATCCGGGTGCGATGACGCACGCGTCCACCGCCGGATCCCAACTCGAGGTGCCCGAGGATCTGGTGCGGCTGTCGGTCGGCATCGAGGACCGCGCGGATCTGATCGCCGACCTGGAGCAGGCGCTAGCCTAACGCCGCGCGCAGCGCCGCCGCGGTGACCGCGAGGTTCACCTCGGCCAGCCCGGTCGGCGACTCGTCGACCCAACTGCCGAGCGAGATCTCACCGGCCCGGCCGTGCACCCACCGCCAGCCCCGGTCGTTGAGGCTCAGCAGCGCGCCCAGCCCGTCCACCGCGTGCAGCAGCGTGATGACCGCCGCCGTCGAGGGGGTGGGCGGTGTGCGGTCGAACAGCGCCGAGAGCACCTGGGAGCGGGAGTGCGCGGCCCGGTCGCGGTTGGCCACCGGCCACCCGTACTGGTGGCCGATCCGCTTACTCCGCTTACCGGGCAGTTCGACCCGACCGATCTGGCCGGTGGCCTCCAGGTGGGCGAGCAGCGCGTCCTCGGTGTGCCTGCGCAGTCGGTCGATCGCCACCGGCGGGCGCAGGGCGCGGCGCTGCAGAAGCCGGAAGGCCGGTTCGGCGACGGGGTCGAGCGGGCCGCGGGGCGTCAAGGCGACGAGCCGGCCGGCCGGCGCGGGGTCACCGTCGACGGCGGGCCGGATGAGGCACGCGTGTGCGAGGTCGAGAAGCACCGCGGCGGCGAGTACCCGCTCGCGGCGCGGCTTGTCCAGGCACGGCTGCGCGGACGCGTTGTCCAGCAGCAGCAGTAACAGGTCTTCGGCGATGCGCGCCATGGACCGTCAGGAGTGGTACGGCTCCGCGCTGACGAGGGTGACCTCGACCGTGCTGCCGCTGGGGACGGTGTAGGTGCGCGTCTCGCCCACCTTCGCGTCGATCAACGCGGCGCCCAGCGGCGACGCGGGGGAGTACACCTCGAGCTTGCCGTCGTTGACGGCCTGCTCACGGGTGCCGATCAGGAACGTCTCAGTGTCCTTCTCGTCACCGTCGTAGTACACCTTGACCACGGAGCCGGGCAGTGCGACGCCCGACTGCTTGGGCGCTTCGCCGACCTTGGCGTTGTTGAGCAGCTCCTGCAGCTGGCGGATGCGCGCCTCTTCCTGACCCTGCTGCTCGCGGGCGGCGTGGTAGCCGCCGTTCTCGCGGAGGTCGCCCTCCTCGCGGCGGTCGTTGATCTCGGCGGCGATGACGGGGCGGTTGGCGATCAGCTGGTCCAGCTCCGCCTTCAGCCGGTCGTATGACTCCTGGGTCAACCACGTGACCTGAGTGTCAGTCATGTCCTTCGCGCTCCTGTCGTCGTTGTCTCGCGCTGTGTTCGCGTACGAAGTCTTTGGGGTCGAGGGCCGGGCGCTCGTGGCGTGTATCGCTGCAGCCCCCGACTCGTGCCTCCCCCGGCACGAAGATGCGTGTAAATGCAGCAATACACGGCCCCAGCCGGAACCGTGTACCGGTCGATCCTACCACCGACGCGTCAGCGGACGTTCACGATTTCGCTGTCGTTCGTTCGCCGGGCGCCACGCGCTACGGTGCCACCAGGTAGGGCGGCACGTCGAGCCCGCATCCGTAGACGTCTCCGATCACCGGCGGTTTGCTGGCTTCGACCACCGTCGTGACCTGCACCGTCGCCTGTTCCGACGGTGGCACGAGGATCTCGCGACGGCCGGTCTCGCTCCCGTCCTTGGACCGCGCCCGCACGATGCACACCGCGGGTCGCGAAGGGTCCTCGCGGGTGACGCTGACCGTCACCTCGACGGTGCGGTCGTCGATGATCCGGTAGGCCCCGAGCTCACCCTCGACCTCCTGGGTGCCCAACCGCTGGGAGGCCACGATCGCCAGGATCACCCCCGCGACGACCACGCCGGCGGCCAGGACGGCGGCCACCAGCCGACGCGTCCGGCGTGAGACCCGCTGCCGCCCGTAACGGGCGGCGGGACGTTCGATCATGCGTTTGGGGTGCCCGTCGGTCGGCGTGCTCTGTCAGGACTGAGACTATAGAGCGCAACGGGTGCGACCTCGAAGACGAGCCCGGGCCCGAAACTGCCCGGGGCATAGTCGCGACGATGCCGTAGTTAGATGAGATGAGATGAGTGAACTGCGCTTGATGGCGGTGCATGCGCACCCCGACGACGAGTCGAGCAAGGGTGCCGCCACCATGGCCAAATACGCCGACGCGGGCGCCCGCGTGATGGTGGTGACGCTGACCGGTGGTGAGCGCGGCGACATCCTGAACCCGGCGATGGACATTCCGGAGGTGCACGGCCGGATGGCCGAGATCCGGCGTGACGAGATGGCCAGGGCCGCCGAGATCCTCGGCGTCGAACACCGCTGGCTCGGATTCGTCGACTCCGGACTGCCCGAGGGTGATCCGCTGCCGCCGCTGCCCGACGGCTGTTTCGCGCTGGCTCCCCTCGAGGAGTCCACCGAGGCGCTCGTGCGGGTCATCCGGGAGTTCAGGCCGCACGTGATGACGACCTACGACGAGACGGGCGGTTATCCGCACCCGGACCACATCCGCTGCCACGAGGTGTCGGTGGCCGCGTACGAGGCGGCCGGCGACTACCTGCGGTACCCCGACGCGGGTGAGCCGTGGAACGTGTCGAAGCTGTACTACATCCACGGGTTCCTGCGGGATCGCATGCAGACGCTGCAGGACGAGTTCGCCAAGCACGGGCTCGAAGGGCCGTTCGCGAAATGGCTCGAGCACTGGAACCCCGACCGCGACATCTTCGCCAAGCGGGTGACCACCCGGGTGGAGTGCGCGAAGTACTTCCCGCAGCGTGACGATGCGCTGCGGGCACACGCCACCCAGATCGACCCGAACAGCTTCTTCTTCGCGGCGCCGCTCGAGTGGCAGGAACGGCTCTGGCCGACGGAGGAGTTCGAACTGGCCCGCTCACGCATTCCGGTCACCCTGCCCGAGACCGATCTCTTCGAGGGCGTCGAGGTGGACCGATGATCGAGACGGTGTTGCTGGCGACGGAATGGCTGGCCCAGGAGCAGCCCCGCGAGACCGGCCCGGACTTCGGCAAGGCCAGCCCGTTCGGTCTGCTCATCGTCGCGGCACTTCTGGTCGCGGTCTTCCTGCTGGTGTGGTCGATGAACCGGCACCTCAAGCGGTTACCGGAGTCGTTCGACCCCGAACATCCCGAACCCGATCAGGCCGTGGACGACGGCACCGTCGACCTCGGTGGCGATCCCGGCGCGGGCCCCCGCAGCGTTGCCGAGAACGGGAACCCCCCGCGTGAGTCCGGCGGGTAACGAACTCGGCGGGGCCACCAGCCCCTACCTGCGCCAGCACGCCGACAACCCGGTGCACTGGCGTCAGTGGACCCCGGCCGCGCTGGCCGAGGCCGCCGAACGTGACGTGCCGATCCTGCTGTCCATCGGATACGCGGCCTGCCACTGGTGTCACGTCATGGCCCATGAATCGTTCGAGGACGACGAGGTCGCGGCCGCCGCCAACGCCGACTTCGTGTGCATCAAGGTCGACCGCGAGGAGCGGCCGGACCTCGACGCGGTGTACATGAACGCCACCGTCGCGCTGACCGGTCAGGGCGGTTGGCCGATGACGTGTTTCCTCACCCCCGACGGGCGGCCGTTCTTCTGCGGCACGTACTACCCGAAACCGAACTTCCTGCAGTTGCTGGCCGCCGTCGCCGAAACGTGGCGGGAACGTCGCGGTGAGGTGGAGGAGGCGTCCGACCGCATCGCCGGCGAACTGCGCAACATGGCGGGCGGGCTCCCCGGGGGCGGACCGCCGGTGCGGCCGGAACTCTGCGACGCCGCGGTCGCCGCGGTGCTGCGCGACGAGGACACCGCCCGCGGCGGTTTCGGGGATGCGCCGAAGTTCCCCCCGTCGGCACTGCTGGAGGCCCTGCTGCGCCACCACGAGCGCACCGGGTCGCCGGAGTCGCTCGCCACCGTGGAGCGCACCGCGACCGCGATGGCCCGCGGCGGTATCTACGACCAGTTGGCGGGCGGCTTCGCGCGGTACAGCGTCGACGCCGAATGGGTGGTGCCGCACTTCGAGAAGATGCTCTACGACAATGCGCTGCTGCTGCGGGCGTATGCCCACTGGGCGCGTCGCACGGGTGCTCCGCTGGCCCGCCGGGTGGCCGGTGAGACGGCCCGGTTCCTCATCCACGACCTGGGTGCGGACGCGATGTTCACCTCGTCGCTCGACGCCGATGCCGATGGCGTCGAGGGCCTCACCTATGCGTGGACACCCGCGCAGCTTCGCGACGTGCTCGGCGACGACGACGGAAGCTGGGCCGCAACGGTTTTCGGTGTCACCGACGCCGGGACGTTCGAACACGGCACCTCGGTGCTGCAACTACTTGCCGACGCGGACGACCCGGCGCGCCTGGAACGGGTGCGCACCGCGCTGCGGGCCGCGCGGTCGACCCGTCCGCAGCCCGGCCGTGACGACAAGGTCGTCACCGCGTGGAACGGGCTGGCGATCACCGCACTCGCCGAGGCCGCCGTCGCCCTCGGGGACCCCGAATTGCTCGACGCCGCAACGGGTTGCGCACGTGCCGTCGTCGATCTGCACGTGGTCGACGGCCGGTTGCGCCGCGCCAGCCTCGGCGGCCGGGTGGGGGAGAGCGCGGCGATCCTCGAAGACCACGCCGCGCTGGCCACCGGATTGCTCACCGTCCACCAGGCGACCGGGGAAGCGCGGTGGCTCGAGACCGGTCTGCACCTCGTCGATGTCGCGCTGGACCACTTCGCCGACCCGCAGCGCGACGGGTACTGGTTCGACACCGCCGACGACGCCGAGGCGTTGGTGCTGCGGCCCTCGGATCCGTTTGACGGTGCGACACCGTCGGGTGCGTCGCTGATCGCCGAGGCGCTGCAACTGGCCGCGCACCTGGCGCCGCCGTCGCGGGCCGGGCGGTACGGCGCTGCCGCCGACGCCACGCTGGCCACCGCGGCGCTGATCCTCGAACGGGCGCCGCGATCCGGCGGGCACTGGCTCGCGGTGGCCGAGGCCGCCGTCCGCGGACCGATCCAGATCGCGGTGGCCTGTGACCCGGCCGCCTCCGAATTGCTGGCTGCCGCACGGGTACTCGCACCGGGTGGGGCGATCGTGGTGGGCGGTCCGGTGGGCTCGTCGGAACTGCTGACCGACCGTGACCGTGTCCGCGGCGCCGACGCCGCGTACGTCTGCCGGGGCCGGGTGTGCGACCTCCCGGTGACGACCCAAGACGAGTTGGCCGCCGCGCTCACCGTGTAACCTGCGGCACATGGCCGTCGACCCCAAAGCCCTGGTTCAGCGTTACCTCGACACCGTCGCCTCCGGCACCGCCGACGATGTCGCCGCGCTGTACGCCGAGGACGCCACGCTGGAGGACCCCGTCGGCGGAGGCGAGGTGCACATCGGACGGCACGCGATCGCCGGCTTCTACAAGAACACGGACGGCGTCGAGATCAGCACCGAACTGCTGACGATCCGCGTCGGCGGTAACGAGGCCGCGTTCCTGTTCGCGATCACCGTCGGCGGCGCCATGCGCATCGAACCGATCGAGATCATGACGTTCAACCATGACGGGCAGATCGCCTCGATGAAGGCCTACTGGGGTCCGGACGACGTCACCCAGCTGTGATTTCGGCGTGCTGGGTCGCGCTGGGCGCGACCGCGCACGCCGAAATCGCCTAGCTCGAGAAGACCGCGAACCACATCGCGATGTAGTGGCAGATCGCCGCGACGGCGGTGCACGCGTGGAAGAACTCGTGATGGCCGAAGGTCGTCGGCCACGGATTGGGCCACTTCAGCCCGTAGAGCACCCCGCCGATGCTGTAGAGCGCGCCGCCGACGATCAGCAGCACCACCGCGGAGACCCCCGCGCCGTCCATGATCGGGCCGATGAACCAGGCCGCCACCCAGCCGAGCAGCAGGTACAGCGGCACCCCGACCCACGCCGGGGCCGACGGCCAGAACATCTTGAGCAGCACTCCGGCGAGCGCACCGCCCCACACGATCCAGAACAGCACCATGCCCTTGCCCTCGGGCAGGGCCAGCAGGGCGAACGGTGTATAGCTGCCCGCGATGAAGATGAAGATCATCGAGTGGTCGGCGCGTTTCATCCACTTGCGCGCCACCGGGGAACGCCAGTTCACCCGGTGATAGGTCCCGCTGACGGCGAACATCGCCACGATCGTGAGCGTGTAGATCAGCGTCGCGATCCCCGCGCGGGTGGACACGACCGCCCACGACACCGACACCAGCGTCGCCCCGCAGATCACCGCGACGACGGCGGAGTAGACGTGGATCCAGCCGCGCGCCCGCGGCTTGCCGATGAACTGTGCCACCCGTTCGGCGACTGCCTCGGGGAAGTCCTCCGGATCGGCCGGCGAACGCGGCTCGTCGGCGTCGATCGGTGTGGACGGGGTCGTCATGTCACCTCCGTCAACTCGGTTGGGGCACTCGGCCGCCACAGTAGTCTGAATACTCATGGACATCATTCCCCGCGGTCTCAAGGAGCCTGCATACCGGCTCTATGAGATGCGGTTGCGTCAGGAGCTGATGCGGTCCAAATCACAACTGCCGCGCCACATTGCGGTGTTGTGTGACGGCAACCGCCGGTGGGCGCGTGACGCCGGTCACGACGACGTCAGTTACGGCTATCGCGTGGGTGCGGCGAAGATCGCCGAGATGCTGCGCTGGTGTCAGGCCGCGGGTATCGAGATGGCCACCGTCTATCTGCTGTCGACCGAGAACCTGCAACGGGACGCCGACGAACTCGCCGAGCTCATCGAGATCATCACCGGTGTCGTCGAGGAGATCTGCGCACCGGCCAACCGGTGGAGCGTGCGCACCGTCGGCGACCTTTCGCTGCTCGGCGACGAACCTGCGCGGCGACTGCGCGACGCGGTGGAATCCACGACGGGCAACGGCACTGCCTTTCATGTCAACGTCGCCGTCGCCTACGGCGGCAGGCAGGAAATCGTCGACGCGGTGCGCGCGCTGCTCAGCAAGAAGCTCGCCGACGGAGTCACGGGGGAGCAGTTGGTCGAGGCGGTCACCGCCGAGGCGATCTCCGAGAACCTCTACACCTCCGGTCAGCCCGATCCGGACCTGGTGATCCGGACCTCCGGTGAGCAGCGGCTGTCGGGGTTCCTGCTGTGGCAGAGCGCCTATTCGGAGATGTGGTTCACCGAGGCGTACTGGCCGGCGTTCCGGCGGGTCGACTTCCTGCGCGCACTGCGCGACTACACCCGCCGGGATCGCCGCTACGGCACCTGAGACGCGTGCCACACTTGTGCCATGGCTGCGCTGTCCGCCGTGGTCTTCGCGCTGAGCTGGTGGCTGGGGCTGTACCTGCTCGCGCGCAACCCGCGTAAGCCGGTCCTGCTGTCGGCCGCGGTCGGGCTGACCGGGTTCGCCGTCGTGGTGGCCCTCGATGCCGTGCGCGTGGCCAGCGGCGCCGACGTGCTCGGCCGGGTCGAGATCTACCTCGTCGTCGTACCGGGCGTCGCGTGGTTCGCGGTGCTGCTCGAACTGTCGCGGCCGCCGGACACCGCCCGCGGCCGGACCGGTGAGCTGATCGCCGTGCTGTGCGTGGCGGCAGCGGCGTTGGCCGGCGCCGCGATGGCCGGCAGCGTCGAGGGTCCGCTGCGGCCCGGGCACTGGGTGATGTTCGCCGCGGTCTCGGTCTCCGCGCTCGCCGCGATGGTGCTCGCGGTGCGCCGCGGTGTGAAACCCGTTCCGGTGGTGGGTTTCCTCGTCATCGCGACCCTGTTCTTCGCGCTGGGCAACGCGATCCTGGTGATACCGCTCGGCCTGGTGCCGAGCTGGCTGGCGTTGGCGTCAACGGGTTTCGACGTGGCCCTGCTCGGTGTCGCCGTGGCGATCTGGGATGCGTTCGACGAGGGGCAGGCGCTGCGGGCCGACATGCGACGGTCCTTCGTCGCCACCACGGCGGTGGCGCTGCTGTTCGGCGGTCAGGTGCTCGTCGGGATGGTGCTCGCGGGTCCGGGCACCGCGCTGGTGGTGCTGCTGTTCACCAGCCTCGCGCTGGCGATCGCGGTCAACGTGCTCGCCGATCCGCTGGCCGGGGTGCTGGACCGGCTGGCGTTCTCCCATTCCCCGGACCTGCGCGCCGACCGGGCGGTGCTTCGCCGCACCGAGGCTGCGCTGCCGCGGCGTGCGGCCAACCCGCTCGACGACGTCGACGACGAGACCTTCGCCCGGCTGACCCGCCGCGCGCTCGGGCACTACGGCGACCTCGCCAAGCTGATGGCCAACCCGTTGACGGCGCTGCCCGTCATCGACGAGCGGCTCGCCGCACGGGGTGCGCCCGATCAGCCGCTGGAGCGGGCCAACGAACTGCGCGCACTGCTCGCCGAGCGGATCGCCCGGCTCAAACCGCGCGACGGCGAGGACTTCGGCACCACCGAACAGTGGCGGCACTACAACTCGCTGTACTTCCCCTACGTGGCCGGGGTGCGGGCCTACGCCCAGAACGCCACGCCCGCGGGACTCGACCCCGTCGCCCGGCGGGCCTGGCAGTGGTTCGTCACCGAGGTGCCGCAGCGGTCCCTGCACAACTGGCAGACCGCCGCGGCCAAGGTGATCGCCGCCGATCTGCGCAGCGATCTGGTCAGCGCCCGCGGCTGACAAGAACCCGCTGACCTGCGGTTGGCAGTAGTCGGCAGCGTTCGGTGTCGATCTGGCAGTGCGCTTCTCGCAGCATCGGTGGTGTCCGAGGAAGCCTCAACGCCGAGGAGCCAGCAATGACCGCCGTCCACAACTCCGTCCTCACCCGCCCGCTGTCCGACTCCACCGATTCGCTGCTGCGTTTCGCGCTGCGCGCCGACGCGACCCTGTGCGCGGCGCTCGGCCTGTTCGTCGCGATGGCCGCCGATCCGCTGTCGCGGCTCTCAGGGTTGTCGGCCACCGCCGAATGGATCGGCGGCGCACTGCTCGTCGGCTACGGCGCCCTGCTCTACGTGCTGGCCGCCGTACCCGACGTGCGCCGCGTGGGGGTCGGTGCGCTGGCCGGCAACGTCGGTTTCGCGATCGCCGTCGCGGCCGTGCTCATCGGCGGGTGGTTGCCGCTGACCCCGGCGGGGGTGGCCATGACCGCCACGTTCGCCGCGCTGACGTTGGCCCTCGCCTACCTGCAGTACCTCGGAGTGCGCCGTCTGGTGTGACGCCCGCACCCGGCCCCCCTGATCTCACGAATGAACCCACCACCGAAGGAGAAGAAATGACCGTCACCGCCCCCACCCAGACCCGGGACCGCCTGCTGCGACTGGCCATGCGTGCCGACGCCGTGCTGACCGGTCTCGTCGGTGTCGCCGCGGTCCCGCTGGCCGACACCGCGGCCGAATGGTCCGGCACCACAACGACCATCGAGTACTCGCTCGCCGCGTTCTTCATCGTCTACGGCCTCGTGGTGTTCGGGCTCTCCACGCTGCCGTCGCTGCACCGCGCGGGTCTGGCGGTGATCGCGGCCAACTTGGCCTACACCGTCGCCGCGGTGGTCGTGGTCGTCAGCGACGTGTGGTCGATGACGACCGTCGGCGTGGTGCTGACGCTGGCCACCGGGGTCTACACCGCGGTGTTCGCCGAGCTGCAGTACGTGGGCTGGCGCCGCCTCTGACTTGCCGAGCAGACACAAATGTCCCCGACACGCCGAGCTGTCGGGGACATTTGCGTCTGCTCGCGGGGGGCGGTGAGTCAGAGCTTGCGCAGGCGCAACCGGTTGATCGCGTGGTCGGCGTCCTTGCGCAGCACCAGCGTCGCCCGCGGCCGGGTCGGCAGGATGTTCTCGATCAGGTTCGGCCGGTTGATCGAATGCCAGATGTCGCGGGCAGCGAAGACGGCCTGTTCGTCGGTCAGCGTCGCGTAGTGATGGAAGTGCGACGCCGGATCGGCGAACGCCGTCGACCGCATCGTCAGGAACCGCGAGATGTACCAGCCCTCGATGTCCTCGAGGCGCGCGTCGACGTAGACCGAGAAGTCGAACAGGTCCGAGACCATCAGCGCCGGGCCGGTCTGCAGCACGTTGAGACCCTCGAGGATCAGGATGTCGGGATGACGGATCACCTGCTTCTCGCCGGGCACGATGTCGTAGAGCAGGTGTGAATACACCGGCGCGCAGGCGTAATCGGCGCCGGACTTCACCGCGGTGACGAAGCGCATCAACGCCCTGCGGTCATAGCTCTCCGGAAAACCCTTGCGGTGCATGATGTTCCGGCGGCCCAACTCCGCATTCGGGTAGAGGAACCCGTCGGTGGTGACCAGGTCGACGCGGGCGTGGTTACCCCACCGCGCCAACAGCGCCTGCAGCACACGAGCGGTGGTGGACTTGCCGACGGCCACACTGCCCGCGACGCCGATGATGAACGGGACCGGCCGGTCGGGGTTCTGCTGCGGTTCGCCGAGGAACTCCGACGTCGCGGCGAACAACCGTTGCCGGGCGGCCACCTGCAGGTGGATCAGCCGGGCCAGCGGGAGGTAGACCTCCTCGACCTCGAGGAGGTCGAGTTTCTCGCCGAGACCGCGGAGCTTCTTGAGCTCGTCCTCGGTCAGTTTCAGCGGCGTAGACATCCGGAGCGCACGCCACTGGGTGCGGTCGAACTCCACGTAGGGGCTCGGTTCGCTCAGCCGCGCCATGGGATCAGTCTTGCAGTACGGGCTCCGGGGTGAACGCCTGGGGCGAGGAGATTAGCGTTGCGGGCATGGAGCCCGACACCCTGATCCGCGAATATCTGCTCCTCGGTCTGCGCTTCGACCGCGTCGAGGACGGCTACGTCGACTCCTTCACCGGTGACCCCGCGCTGCGGGGCGCGGTGGCCGACGAGCCCGCACCCGACCCCGCCGATCTCGCCCGCCAGGCCGACCGGCTGCTGGCCGCGGTGCCCGACACCCCGCGTACCGGCGGATTCGACGAGGCGCGCGCCGACTACCTGGCCGCGCACCTGCGGGCGCTGGCGCTGGCGGGCCGGAAGTTCGCCGGTGAGGACGTCGGGTTCGTCGACGAAGTCGAGGCGTACTTCGACGTGCGGATCACCAAGGGCGATCCGGAGGCCTATCGGCAGGCGCATGTCGCGCTGGACGAGGCGCTCGGCGGCAGTGGACCGCTGGCCGAGCGGATCCAGGCGCACCGCACCGCCGACGAGATCCCGCCCGAGCGTCTCGAGGAGTGCATCCACGCGTTCTCCAGCGCGCTGCGCGACCGGGTGCGGGCGACGTATCCGCTGCCCGACACCGAGACCATCACCTACGAGGTCGTCACCGACAAACCGTGGTCGGGGTTCAACTACTACCTGGGCAACTACCGGTCGACGGTCGCGGTGAACGCCGACCTCAAACAGCAGATGGCCAACCTGCCGCGACTGGTCGCCCACGAGTCGTATCCGGGTCACCACACCGAGCACTGCCGCAAGGAATTCGGGCTGGTCGACGGTAAGGGCCAGGCCGAGCAGACGATCTTCCTGGTCAACACGCCGCAGTGCCTGATGGCAGAGGGGCTGGCGGATCTGGCGCTGTACGCGGCGATGGGGGACAGGGCGAGCGAAGCGACGGGGGATGGGCACGGCTGGGGGAGCTGGGCCGCGGAGATCTACGCCGACCTCGGGCTGCGGTTCGACGGGGCGCGCGCCGAGGCGGTGTCGGCGGCGACGACGGCGCTGGCCGACGTGCGTCAGGACGCGGCGATCATGCTGCACGACGAACACCGCCCGGTCGACGACGTCGTGGCGTTCCTCAAGCGGTGGCTGCTGGTCGACGACGACCGGGCGCGGCAGATGCTGCGGTTCCTGTCGTCGCCGCTGTGGCGGGCGTACACCAGCACCTACGTCGAGGGGTACCGCCTGCTGCGGGGATGGCTCGACGCGCGGCCCGCCGGGGTCGGGCTGACCGAGCGGTTCGGCCGGCTGCTCGACGAGCCGTTGATCCCGTCGGCGTTGCGCGTGGCCTGACTTTCGCCGAGTGTGCGATTTCATCCGCGACACGCGGGGTGGGGCGTATCAGTTCGCACACTCGGCGCAGATGGCGGGCGATTTCTGCCCCGGCGCCCTGCGCGATTACGCTCGACAGCATGACTGCAGACTCCGTGACCTCGTCGGCGGCCGCTCCGGGCGCCGAGTACGCCGCCACCGCGAGCACGGCCTACCAGGCCGCGCTCCAGGTCATCGAGTCCGTCGAACCCCGGATCGCGGCGGCCACCCGCAAAGAGCTGGCCGATCAACGGGATTCACTCAAGCTGATCGCCAGCGAGAACTACGCCTCCCCGGCCGTGCTGCTGACCATGGGCACCTGGCTGAGTGACAAATACGCCGAGGGCACCATCGGCCACCGGTTCTACGCGGGCTGCCAGAACGTCGACGTCGTCGAGAGCGTCGCCGCCGAACACGCCCGCGAACTGTTCGGCGCGCCCTACGCCTACGCCCAGCCGCACTCCGGCATCGACGCCAACCTGGTCGCCTTCTGGGCCATCCTGGCCACCCGCGTCGAGGCGCCCGGACTGGCCGAACTCGGCGCCAAACACGTCAACGACCTGTCCGAGGCGGACTGGGAGAGCCTGCGCAACAAGCTCGGCAACCAGCGGCTGCTCGGCATGTCGCTCGACGCCGGCGGGCACCTCACCCACGGCTTCCGCCCCAACATCAGCGGCAAGATGTTCCACCAGCGCAGCTACGGCACCGATCCGGAGACCGGGCTGCTCGACTACGACAAGCTCGCAGCCGCCGCCCGCGAGTTCAAACCGCTGATCCTCGTCGGCGGCTACTCCGCCTACCCGCGCCGGGTGAACTTCGCCAAGCTCCGCGAGATCGCCGACGAGGTCGGCGCCACCCTGATGGTCGACATGGCCCACTTCGCCGGTCTGGTCGCCGGCAAGGTCTTCACCGGTGACGAGGATCCGGTGCCGCACGCCCACGTCGTCACCACCACCACGCACAAATCGCTGCGCGGCCCGCGCGGCGGTCTGGTGCTGGCCCAACCCGAGTACTCCGACGCCGTCGACAAGGGCTGCCCGATGGTGCTCGGCGGTCCGCTCTCGCACGTCATGGCCGCCAAGGCGGTCGCGCTCGCCGAGGCGCGTCAGCCGTCGTTCCAGGCCTACGCCCAGCGCGTCGCCGACAACGCCAAATCGCTCGCCGAGGGTTTCCTCAAGCGGGGCGCCCGGCTGGTCACCGGCGGCACCGACAACCACATCGTGCTGCTCGACGTGACGAGCTTCGGTCTGACCGGCCGGCAGGCCGAGTCGGCGCTGCTCGACGCCGGCGTCGTGACCAACCGCAACTCGATCCCGGCCGACCCCAACGGCGCCTGGTACACCAGCGGCATCCGATTCGGCACCCCGGCACTGACCACCCGCGGCTTCGGCGCCGCGGAGTTCGACCGGGTCGCCGAACTGGTCGTCGACGTGCTGAACAACACCCAGCCCAATTCGACCGGACCCACTGGGTTCTCCAAGGCCAAGTACACGCTGGCCGACGGCACCGCCGAACGCGTCCACGCGGCGTCGGCGGAGATGCTCGACGCCAACCCGCTGTATCCGGGTCTCACGCTCTGACGCGACGCGCCGCGGGAATTTTACGATTCCCACAGGATTGGGTTACTGTAACCGCATGGCACAGAAACCTGTCCCTAACGCGCTGACCCTCGAGCTGGAGCCGGTCGTCAAGGACGAACTGCGTCGCCACCTCGACTCCGAGGACCTCTGGTTCGCGCACGACTACGTGCCGTTCGACCAGGGCGAGAACTTCGCGTTCCTCGGCGGTCGGGACTGGGACCCGTCGCAGGTGACGCTGCCCAAACACGTCACCGACGCGCTCGAGATCCTGTTGATCACCAAGGACAACCTCGCCGGCTACCACCGCGAACTCGTCGAGCACTTCATCCTCGAGGAGAAGTGGGGCCGTTGGATCGGCCGCTGGACCGCCGAGGAACATCTGCATGCCGTCGCGCTGCGCAACTACCTGGTCGTCACCCGCGAGGTGGACCCGGTCGCCAACGAGGACGTGCGCGTCGAGCACGTCATGAAGGGCTACCGCGCCGACCGCTTCAGCCAGATCGAGACGCTGGTGTTCATGGCGTTCTTCGAGCGGTCCCACGCCGTGTTCACCCGCAACCTCGAGGCGCAGATCGCCGAGCCGGTCCTCAAGGGACTGGTCGGCCGGGTCGCCGCCGACGAGGAGCGCCACGAGGTGTTCTTCGCCAACCTGGTCGCGCACTGCCTGCAGACCCACCGCGACGAGACCGTGGCGGCGATCGCCGCGCGGGCCCGCGAACTCGGGGTGGTCGGCGGTGACATCGACGCCTACCAGGACAAGGTGGCCGCGATGGCCGAACACGGCATCTTCGACGAGGCCCAGTTGCGCAAGGTCATCTCCGACCGGATCAGCGCCTGGGAACTGTCCGGTGAACCGGTGTTGCAGGAGTTCACGAACGCTTAACCTGGCGCGCGCCACACACCGGCGCGCCTGCGCGGCGCAGTCCCTGCGACGGGAGTAGCGTCGGCTCCGATGGCTAGCGAATTGCTCTGCTGTCCGGGCGGTACCCGATCGTTGCGATCACGAGAGGGCCGGCCCCGGCCCTGGTGCCGCAGTGTCCGCCGACAGGTTCGCGGGGGACCCGCGGATACCAGGAGCGCTACGTGACCGATTCGCCTCTCCGGACCTACGTGCTCGACACCTCCGTATTGCTGTCCGATCCCTGGGCAACAACGCGGTTCGCCGAGCACGAGGTGGTCGTCCCGCTGGTGGTCATCAGTGAATTGGAAGCCAAACGGCACCACCACGAGTTGGGCTGGTTCGCCCGGCAGGCGTTGCGCCTGTTCGACGACCTCCGCCTCGAACACGGTCGCCTCGATCAGCCGATACCCGTTGGCTCCGAAGGCGGGACGCTGCACGTCGAGCTGAACCACAGCGACCCGTCGGTGCTGCCCGCCGGCTTCCGGAACGACAGCAATGACGCCCGGATCCTCACCGTCGCAGCGAATCTCGCCGCCGAGGGGAAATGCGTCACGCTGGTCAGCAAGGACATCCCGCTGCGCGTCAAGGCCGGTGCCGTCGGGCTGACCGCCGACGAGTACCACGCCCAGGACGTCGTGGTGTCCGGCTGGACCGGCATGGACGAGATCGACGTGACGACCGACGAGGTCGACGCGCTGTTCGCCGACGGTGAGATCGATCTGGCCGCGGCGCGGGATCTGCCGTGCCACACCGGCGTTCGGCTGTTGGGCGGTAGCTCGCACGCACTCGGGCGGGTCAACGCCGCCAAGCGCGTGCAGTTGGTGCGGGGTGATCGCGAAGTGTTCGGCCTCCGGGGAAGGTCCGCCGAACAACGCGTCGCCCTCGACCTGCTGCAGGACGAATCGGTGGGCATCGTCTCACTCGGCGGTAAGGCGGGCACCGGTAAATCGGCGCTGGCGCTGTGCGCGGGCCTCGAGGCGGTGCTCGAGCGGCGCACCCAGCGCAAGGTGGTGGTGTTCCGCCCGCTCTACGCCGTCGGCGGACAGGATCTGGGCTACCTGCCGGGCAGCGAGAGCGACAAGATGGGTCCGTGGGCGCAAGCCGTCTTCGACACCCTCGAAGGGCTGGCCAGCCCCGCGGTGCTCGAAGAGGTGCTCGCGCGCGGAATGCTCGAAGTGTTGCCGCTCACCCACATTCGCGGTCGCTCGCTGCACGATTCGTTCGTGATCGTCGACGAGGCGCAGTCGCTGGAGCGCAACGTCCTGTTGACGGTGCTGTCCCGCCTGGGCGCCGGTTCGCGGGTGGTGCTCACCCACGACGTCGCCCAGCGCGACAACCTGCGGGTCGGGCGTCACGACGGCGTGGCGGCGGTGATCGAGAAGCTCAAGGGCCACCCGCTGTTCGCCCACATCACCCTGCAGCGCAGCGAACGCTCGCCGATCGCCGCACTGGTCACCGAGATGCTCGAGGAGATCAGCCCCGGCGCGCTGCCGTGACGTGGTGATTTCGGCGTGGTTGGTCGCGCCCAGCGCGACCAACCACGCCGAAATCACAGGACCTAAGGCCCTAGGCAGTTGCTTCGGTGTCGGCCATGCTGGAGTCATGTCGGACACCATGGTCGATAGCGAGGTCATCCGGGGCGCTGTCCAATTGGCTTGCCGTGCGCCGTCATTGCACAACAGCCAACCCTGGCGCTGGGTCGTCGACACCGACGGGCTGAAGCTGTTCCTCGACCCCGCGCGGCTGATGTTCTCGGCGGACAGTTCCGGCCGCGAGGCCGTGATCAGTTGCGGCGCGGTACTTCACCATCTTCGGGTCGCGTTGGCGGCCGCGGGATTTGCCGCCCACGTCGACCGGCTGCCGGACCCGAACCACCGCGACCACCTGGCGACGGTCACCGTGACGTCGATGGACTTCGTCACCGAGGCCCACCGGCGGCGTGCCGACGCGATCCTGTTGCGCCGCACCGACCGTCTCCCGATGGCGGCCGCGCCGGCCTGGGAGTCCTTCGAACAGTGGATGCGCACCCGCCTGGAGGCCGACGTCCAACTCGACGTGCTGGCCGACCACGCCCGCCCCCGGCTCGCCGAGACCTCTCACATGACCGAGGCCCTGCGCCTCTACGACTCGTCGTACCACGCCGAACTCAGTTGGTGGACGGCGCCGTTCGAGATCAGCGCGGGTATCCCGCAGAGTGCGCTGGTGTCCGCCGAAGAGAGCGAACGGGTCGACCTCGGCCGGAGCTTCCCCGTCACCCGGGGCGCGGAGCGGCGCGCGGCCATCGACGAGGACCGCGCCACCATCGTCGTGCTGTCCACCGATGGCGACGACCGCCTCGACGCGCTGCGCAGCGGTGAGGCGATGTCCGCGGTGCTGCTCGAGGCCACCATGGCCGGGCTGGCCACCTGCACCGTCACCCACGTCACCGAACTGGAGTCCAGTCGCGCGCTCGTCGGCGGATTGCTCGAGCGGGAGGCGCGGCCACAGGTACTGATACGCATCGGGCTGGCACCCGCGATCGAACAGGTGCCCCCGCCCACGCCACGCAGGGCCCTCGAGGAGGTCCTGCAGTTCGGTTAGGAGGCCGCCATGACAGAGCGTCACCCGGTGGTCGTCGGCATCGACGGATCCCGGGCCGCACTGGACGCGGCGCTGTGGGCGGTCGACGCGGCGGTCGGCCGCGACACCCCGCTGCGGCTGCTGTACGCCATCGAACCGGCCGACCACGATGTCGCGGCGGCGGCGCGTGGACTCGCCATCGCGGACCTCGCCGTGCGCGATGTGTTCACCGCCATCCAGGCGACCGAGCGTCCGGTTCGCATCGAGGTGGAGATCGTGCAGGACAGCGCTGTGCGGGCACTTGCGTCGGCGTCCCGGTCGGCGGCGCTGGTGTGCGTCGGCGCGGTCGGTCTACAGGACGCCATCCCGGGCCGTATCGGCTCCACCGCCGCCACGCTGGCGCGTTCGGCGCACTGCCCGGTGGCGCTGGTGCGCCACAACACCGACGGCTACGTCCTGGCCGAGGTCGAGGACTGGTCCGACAGCGGCGCCGTGCTGCGCCATGCGGTCGACGAGGCGCTGCTGCGCCGCGTTCCGCTACGGGTGTTGACGCCGGGCTCGGAGTCGGCGCGAGCGCCGGCGGCCCGCACCCTGGACGGCTGGCGACGACGCCATCCCGATCTCGAGATCGACCTGTTGACCAGCGACGACGGGGTTGTGGACTTTCTGGCCGGTGACGCAGGCCGGGTGCAGCTCGTCGTCGTCGGTGCTGAAAGAGCGCGCGGCCCAGGCGAGTTCACCGACCCGCGCGGACGGTCGGTGCTGCGGGAGGCCGGATGCACGCTGCTCACTTGCCATCGGCAGCATCGGTTGTGAGACTGTCGACCATGGTCAGGGTCTTTCTCGTCGACGATCACGAGGTGGTGCGTCGCGGGCTCATAGACCTGCTGAGCGCCGATCCCGAACTGGACGTGGTGGGCGAGGCCGACTCGGTGGCCTCGGCGCTGGCCCGCATCCCCACCCTGCAACCCGACGTCGCGGTCCTCGACGTGCGGCTGCCCGACGGTAACGGCATCGAACTGTGCCGCGACCTGCTGTCCCGGCTGCCCGACCTGCGGTGCCTGATGCTGACTTCGTTCACCTCCGACGAGGCGATGCTCGATGCGATCCTGGCCGGGGCCAGCGGATTCGTCGTCAAGGACATCAAGGGGATGGAGTTGGCGCAGGCGATCAAGGACGTCGGGGCCGGCCGTTCGCTGCTGGACAACCGCGCCGCGGCGGCGCTGATGTCCAAGCTGCGCGGCGACGTCGAACGCTCCGATCCGCTCTCGGGACTGTCCGCCCAGGAGCGGGTGCTGCTCGACCTGCTCGGGGAGGGTCTGACCAACAAGCAGATCGCCGCGCGGATGTTCCTGGCCGAGAAGACGGTCAAGAACTACGTGTCCCGGCTGCTGGCCAAACTGGGGATGGAGCGGCGCACCCAGGCCGCGGTGTTCGTATCGAAGCTCGACCGCCCCGGGCAGCGTGACAGCTAGGTTGGCGGGATGACCGAGCCGATCGGTCCCGACGAGCCGCGCGGGCCGGGTCCGCTGCGCGACACGCTGTCGGGGCTGCGGCTGCGCGAACTGCTCACCGAGGTGCAGGACCGCATCGAGATGATCGTCGAGGGCCGCGACCGCCTCGACGGCCTGGTCGACGCGATGCTCGTCGTCACGGCGGGCCTCGAACTCGACGTCACACTGCGCACCATCGTGCACACCGCCATCCAGCTCGTCGATGCCCGCTACGGCGCGCTCGGGGTGCGCGGGCACGGCCACGATCTCGTCCAATTCATCTACGAGGGCATCGACGACGGCACCCGCGACCTGATCGGGCACCTCCCCGAGGGGCGCGGCGTGCTCGGCGTGCTCATCGACGATCCGCGCCCGATCCGGCTCGACGACATCCGCCACCACAGCGCGTCGGTCGGGTTCCCGGCCAACCATCCGCCGATGCGGACGTTTCTCGGTGTGCCGGTGCGGATCCGCGACGAGGTGTACGGCAACCTCTACCTGACCGACAAGGTCGGCGGGCAGCCGTTCACCGAGGAGGACGAGGTGCTCGTGCAGGCGCTCGCCGCCGCGGCGGGTATCGCCATCGACAACGCCCGGCTCTACGAACAGGCCAGGGCGCGGCAGGCGTGGATCGCCGCGACGCGCGACATCGCCACCGAGATGCTCTCCGGAGCCAGCCCGGCCACCGTGTTCCGCAGGGTGGTCGATCAGGCGCTGACGCTCACCGGCGCGGACGGCACGCTGGTCGCGGTGCCCGGCGACACCGAGGCCCCACCCGACCAGGTCCACGACCTGGTGGTGGTCGAGTCCGCGGGAATGTTCACCGGTGCCGCGGTCACCGTCGCGCTCGACGAATCCCCGATCGGGCTGGCGTTCCGCAAGCGCACCCCGGTGCGGGTGGACCGGCTCACCCTGGGATCGGCGGAATGCGGTGCGGCCCTTGTGCTTCCGCTTCGCGCCGCCGACACGGTCGCCGGTGTGCTGGTGGCGGCGCGGGTTCCCGGCGCCCAGGAGTTCACCGCCGAACAACTCGACGTGACGGCCGCGTTCGCCGACCAGATGGCGCTGGCATGGCAGCTGGCGAGTTCGCAGCGTCGCATGCAGGAACTCGAGATCCTCACCGACCGCGACCGCATCGCCCGCGACCTGCACGACCACGTCATCCAACGGCTGTTCGCGGTCGGTCTGTCGCTGCAGGGCACCTTGGCCCGGGTGCGCGACGCCGACGTGCAGCAGCGGTTGGCGGGCAACGTCGACGACCTCCAGGCGGTGATCCAGGAGATCCGCACCACGATCTTCGACCTCCACGGCGGTTCGTCCGGCGCGACCCGCCTGCGCCAACGCCTCGACGAGGCGATCGGGCAGTTCGCCGGCGCCGGGTTGCACACCACCGCGCAGTTCGTCGGACCGCTGTCGGTGGTCGGCGCGACGCTGGCCGACCATGCCGAGGCGGTGGTGCGCGAAGCGGTCAGCAACGCCGTCCGGCACGCCAGGGCGACCGAGTTGACGGTGCGGGTCACCGTCGCCGACGACCTGTGCATCGAGGTGGCCGACAACGGCTGCGGCATCGACGGGTCGATCACCGAGAGCGGCCTGGGCAACCTGCGCGCGAGGGCCGAGGACGCCGGCGGCACGTTGACCCTCGGTGAGAGCGCCGGCGGCGGAACGCTGCTGCGGTGGTGTGCTCCTCTGGCGTGATCAGTCCGGCAGCGGGCGGCGCGGGGTGGCGGGCAGTGCGACCGCGTCGCGGGGCAGCCAGCCGACGCGCAGCAGCATCTGCGGATGCGCCTGCACTTCGAAGATCTCCTCGCGCAACGTCGCCCGGGTCGCGGCGATCTCCAGCGGTTCGGTGACCGGGCAGCTGGCCAGTCCGATCGACGTCGCCGTGAGCAGGACGACGCTGGTGGCCTCCCCGGCGCGCAACCGGGCCGGCGCATCGTCGTCGCGGGTGCCCAGGGCCAGCACCGCCGCATTGTCGGCATCGTCGGCGGAGCCCGACGGCTGCGCCATGGCGGTGCCGGCGAACACCCGTGGCGGTACCGCCGCGGCGGTGTCGGCGGGCGGAATGTTGGTCGCGGGCACCCCGGCCACCGACCCGTGCCTGCCGGTCCACGCGGTGAGCTCGCGCAGATAGGCGTCGTCGTGCAGGTGTTCGCGTACCGCCAGGTCCACCGCGGCGCGCAGACCGGTCAGCGACTCCACCCGGCGCAGCGACACTCCGAACCGGGCTGCGCGTGCCCCCATCACGGCGATGTCGGCGGGGGAGACCTCACGGCTGCTGTAGCGTCGGCGGTCGGTGCGGCGGCGCGGGATGGCCGCGGCGAGCGCCAGCTCCTGACTGGTCGGTGCCTGCGGCGAAAGCGTCAGCACCGCAAGGTGATTCGTGTCCGACGGATCGGGGAACCGCTGCACCCGCGCCTGCCAGCCCAGCGCCGCGAGCGCGACGACGGCGTGGTGCAGCGTCGCGCCACAGCTGAGCAGGAAGTCGCGACCGTCGGGGTCGATGTGACGCAGATGCAGGCGGGGTACGGCGAACAGATCCAGCCGGTCGGCGCCGACGTGCCAGCGCCACGGCTGGCTGTTGTGCACGGACGGGGCCCGCACGGCCGACGCCAGTGCCGCCCGCAGCGTGTCCGCGTCGGGAAAGCTGGTCACCCTCCCAGGTTCACGCGGCGGGCGGCGCGTCGGTAGGGCACAAAGGCCCGAACGCGTGATTGATCGGGAAGACGCCGGGTAGTCACCCGAGTATGTCCACACGCCTCGTGATCACCGGAGCCAGCGGAAACGTCGGAACCGCCCTGCTGCAGCGGCTCGCCGATGCCGGGGGCTACACCGTCACCGGGGTGACCCGCCGCAAGCCTCCCGAGTCCGGCATCTACCGCTCCGCGCAGTGGCGTCAGCTCGACCTGGCCGAACACGACGCCACCACCAGGCTGCAGGCCGTGATGGGCGACGCCGACGCCGTCGTCCACCTCGCCTGGGGGTTCCAGCCGACCCGCAACGTGCAGTACCTCGACGCCGTCGGTGTCGGGGGCACCCGGGCGGTGCTGCGCGCCGCCGACGTCGCCGGCGTCGGCCAGCTGGTGCACATGTCGTCGGTGGGCACCTATGCCGCCGGGCGCTACGGGCAGTACGTCGACGAGACCTGGTCGACCGCGGGTATCGACACCTCGCCCTACAGCCGCGCGAAGTCCGCCGCCGAGGCGCTGCTCGACGACTACGAGCGCAGCCACCGCGACGGTCTGACGATCGCGCGGATGCGGCCCGGGTTCATCGTGCAGCGCAGCGCCGCAGGGGGTTTGCGTCGTTACACGCTGCCCGCGTTCATCGAGCCGCGGTGGCTGCGGTTCCTGCCGGTGCTTCCGCTCGACCGCGGCCTGGTCGTGCCGATCATCCACGCCGACGACGTCGCCGACGCGATTGCCCGGACCGTCGAGCGCCGCGCTGCGGGACCGTTCAACCTGATGGCCGAACCCCCGGTGCGCCGTGACGATCTCGCCGAGGCCCTCGGTGCGTATCCGGTGCACGTGCCGTCGAGTCTGCTGCGTCCGGCGGTGGCGCTGTCGTGGCGGGCGCGGCTGCAACCGATGGACGAGGGTTGGCTGGACATGGCGTTCAGCGTGCCGTTGCTCGACACCGGCCGCGCGCAGTCGGAGCTCGGCTGGAAGCCGGTCCGCACGTCGATCGAAGCCCTCGTCGACATGGGCGAGGGGTTCAAGAACTGCGCCGACACCGAGAGCCCGGTGCTGTCCTACCGGGGCCCGCTGACCAGCGTGCTGCGGGATCTGCGCGCCGGCCCGATCACCGACCGCAAAGTCCCGTGATTTCGGCGTGCGCAGTCGCGTCCAGCGCGACCGCGCACGCCGAAATCGCTACTTGCCCTGCTTGACCTTCGCCATCGCCAGCACGTCGAGGCGGCGGTCGAGTTCCTCCTCGGAGAGCTTGTCGCCGATCAGCCCGCGGTCGATGACCGTCTGGCGGATCGTCTTCTTCTCCTTGAGCGCCTCCTTGGCGACCTTGGCCGCCTCCTCGTAACCGATCGCCGAGTTCAGCGGCGTCACGATCGACGGCGACGACTCGGCCTGCTCACGCATGTGCTCCTCGTTGGCGACCAGGCCGTCGATGCACCGCTCGGCGAACAGCCGCGACACGTTGGTCAGCAGCTTGAACGACTCGAGCAGGTTGCGCGCCATCATCGGGATGTACACGTTGAGCTCGAACGCGCCGGCCGCGCCACCCCATGCGACGGCGGCGTCGTTGCCGACCACCTGGGCGGCGACCTGCGTGACGGCTTCGGGCAGAACGGGATTCACCTTGCCCGGCATGATCGAGCTGCCCGGCTGCAGATCCGGCAGCTGGATCTCGGCCAGGCCGGTCAGCGGGCCCGAACCCATCCAGCGGATGTCGTTGGCGATCTTGGTCAGCGACACCGCGATCACCCGCAGGGCGCCGGACGCCTCGACCAGCCCGTCGCGGGCGGCCTGCGCCTCGAAAGAGTCCTTGGCCGTGGTCAATTCGCCCAGACCGGTCTGGTCGACGAGCACCTCGACGACCTTGGCGCCGAAACCGTCGGGCGCGTTGAGCCCGGTGCCGACGGCGGTACCGCCGATGGCCAGCTCACCCAGTCGGGGCAGCGTCGCCTTGACCCGTTCGATACCGGCCTCGATCTGACGGGCGTAACCGCCGAACTCCTGGCCCAGCGTCACCGGCACCGCGTCCATCAGGTGGGTGCGGCCGGACTTCACGACCGTGCGCCACTGCCGCGCCTTGCCGGCCAGCGATTCGTGCAGCACCTCGAGCGCCGGGATCAGGTGGCGCACAGCGGCTTCCGTCGCCGCGATGTGAGTGGCCGTCGGGAACGTGTCGTTGGAGCTCTGCGACATGTTCACGTCGTCGTTGGGGTGGACGGTCACGCCGTTCGCCGCCGCGATCGAGGCGATGACCTCGTTGGTGTTCATGTTCGAGCTGGTGCCCGAACCGGTCTGGAACACGTCGATCGGGAACTGGTCGTCGTGACGCCCGTCGGCGATCTCGGCGGCCGCGGCGATGATCGCATCCGCCTTTTCGGGAGCGAGCAGGCCGAGATCCTTGTTCACCTGCGCGCAGGCGCCCTTGAGCAGTCCCAGCGCGCGGATCTGGGTGCGCTCGAGGCCGCGGCCCGAGATCGGGAAGTTCTCGACGGCGCGCTGGGTCTGCGCCCGCCACAGCGCATCCTTGGGCACCCGGACCTCGCCCATGGTGTCGTGTTCGATGCGGTACTCGGTGTTCTGGTCGACAGCGCTGTCGGCGGTCATGGATGCCCTTCTGATCGGTTACGGCAGGGGATAGGCGGCGTTGCTGTCGCCGGTGAAGTCGACAGCGGAGTACTCGTTGAGCTTGGACAGCCGGTGGTAGGCCTCGATCATGCGGACCGTGCCGGACTTCGACCGCATCACGATCGACTGGGTGGTGCACCCGCCGCCGCTGTAGCGCACACCCTGCAGCAGGTCGCCGTCGGTGACGCCGGTCGCGCAGAAGAACACGTTCTCGCCCGACACCAGATCCTCGGTCTTGAGGACGCGATCGATGTCGTGGCCGGCGTCGATGGCCTTCTGGCGTTCCTCGTCGTCCTTGGGGGCGAGCTGGGCGTGGATGGCGCCGCCCATACAGCGGATGGCGGCGGCGGTGATGATGCCCTCGGGGGTGCCGCCGATACCGGCCAGCATGTCGGTACCCGAATTCGGCCGGCACGCCGAGATCGCACCCGCGACGTCACCGTCGGAGATCAGCCGGATGCGGGCGCCGGCGTCGCGGACGTCGGCGATGAGCTGTTCGTGACGCGGCCGGTCGAGGATGCAGACCGTCACGTCGCGCACCGACAGCCCCTTGACCTTGGCCACGGCGCGCACGTTCTCGCCGATCGGCGCGGTGATGTCGATGGCGTCGACGGCGTCCGGACCGACGGCGATCTTGTTCATGTAGAACACCGCCGACGGGTCGAACATCGCGCCGCGCTCGGCCACGGCGAGCACCGAGATCGCGTTCGGCATGCCCTTGCTCATCAGCGTGGTGCCGTCGATGGGGTCGACGGCGAAGTCGCAGTCCGGCCCGTCGCCGTTGCCGACCTCCTCGCCGTTGTAGAGCATCGGCGCGTTGTCCTTCTCGCCCTCGCCGATCACCACGACGCCGCGCATCGACACCGAGTTGACCAGTTCGCGCATCGCGTCGACCGCTGCGCCGTCGCCGCCCTCCTTGTCCCCGCGCCCCACCCAGCGGCCCGCCGCCATGGCGCCGGCCTCGGTGACGCGGACGAGTTCGAGGGCGAGGTTGCGGTCGGGGGCTTCTCTGCGGCGCGATGAGCTGCTTGCGCGAAGAGCATCAGGGTCAGCTGGCATGCGCAGATTGTCCCAGAAGCCGATCACCGTCGGGAGGCTGGGATACTGGCTGTCATGACCGTCGACCCCGGCCAGCCGGAACCGCCCCCGCAGGAGTGGTCCGGGCCGGCGCCCAAGGAGGCCAAACCGCGGGTGCTGCAGGACGGCCGGGACATGTTCTGGTCGCTCGCCCCGCTGGTGGTGGCGTGTGTCGTGCTGGCGGGTCTGCTCGGGATGTGCTCGTTCCAGGGCCGCGGCCCGACGGAGGGTCCTGCACCGGCCCACGACGCGGCGTCGGCGCTGCAGGCCGACGCCGACGCACTGAAGATCCCGATCCGGCTGCCCGCGCTGCCCGACGGTTGGCGGTCGAACTCCGGCGGCCGGTCGGGCATCGAGGGCGGCGCCGCCGACCCCGGCACCGGGGCGCCCACGCGTGCGGTGGTCTCGCGGGTGGGCTACCTGGCGCCGAGCGGTAAGTACCTGAGCCTCACCCAGAGCAACGCCGACGAGGACAAACTCGTCGAGTCCATCAGCCCCGGCCTCATCCCGGCCGGTGCACAGGATGTCGACGGCGTGAGCTGGGTGGTCTATCAGGGCGGCGAAGGGGTGGAGCCCGTGTGGACCACACGGCTGCCCGGCAACGTACAGATCGCGATCACCGGGGCGGGCAGCACCGACGAGTACCGCACGTTGGCCGCCGCGACCCAGAAGCAGCAGCCACTGACCCCGAGGTAGGCGCATGACCGCACGCAACCCCGATGTCGCCGCCGGGGCGGCTCCGGCCGCAGACCTGAGCGGCTGGACCGCCGAACCCTTCACCGCCGCCGGCTACACCCACGACGTGTACCGCAAGGGCGACGGACCCGGTGTCGTCCTCATCCCCGAGATGCCCGGGCTGCACCCGCACGTGCTGGCGCTGGGCAACCACCTGGTCGACAACGGGTTCACCGTCGCCGCACCTTCGCTGTTCGGCACGCCGATGAAACCCCCGCTCGGACCCGGCGCGCTGCCCGTCCTGCTCAAGGGCTGCGTGTCGAAGGAGTTCGCCGCGTTCGCCACCAACGCCGACCGCCCGGTGGCGCACTACCTGCGGGCCCTGGCCCGCGACCTCAACGCCCGCACCCCGGGCAAGGGCGTCGGCGTCATCGGGCAGTGCTTCACCGGCGGCTTCGCGCTGGCCGCCGCCGTCGACGACAGCGTGCTCGCGCCGGTGCTCAGCCAGCCGTCGCTGCCGCTGCCGGTCACGCCCAAGCACAAACGCGACCCCGGCCTGTCCGAAGGTGAACTGCGGACCATCGAGCGGCGTGCCGCCGAGGACGGGCTGTGCGCGCTGGCCCTGCGCTTCAGCAAGGACTGGATGTCGCCGGCCGAGCGGTTCGAGACGCTCAAGGCGCGGTTGGGCGATGCGTTCGAGGTCATCGAGATCGACTCCGCCAAGGGGAATCCGCACGGAATCTCGCCGACCGCGCATTCGGTGCTGACCGACCAGATCCGCGAGGTCGACGGCCACCCCGCCTACGAGGCCCGCAAGCGCGTCGTCGAATTCCTCACTCAGCGGCTGGTCGAGGCGTAGCCACCGGCCTGCGGCGGCGCACCAGGTTCGTGATCGCGCGCACCCACGCCGGTTTGCCGGGCGGTCTCGTCTCGACGTCCTCGTCCTTCAACAGCGGGACACCTTTGTAGACCGCGAGGTACACGCTGATCGTCGTGACGATGATGATCATCAGCACCGGCCCCAGCACGATGCCCCAGAAGCCGAACATCGCGATGCCGGAGAACACGGCGAGCAGCATCAGCGCCGGGTCGAGGCGGGCCGCCTTGGGCACCAGCATCGGACGCAGGACGTTGTCGATGTTCGTGACGACGAGCAGGTGGAACGCGACCACGAACACCCCGCCGATCACGTTGCCGAACAACGCCATGCCGATTCCGAACGGAATGCTCAGGATCCCGCTGCCGAGCGGGATCACCGACAGCGCGCTGAGCACGATGGCGAAGAAGAAGAAGCCGTCGTGGAAACCGGCGACATAGATCGATATGGCGCCGGCGACGCCCTGGCACAGCGCGATGACGAACTGACCCTTGACGGTCCCTTTCACCATCGCCCCGGTCTTGGCCAGGTACAGGTCGGTGATGTCCTCGCCGAGGGGGTTGAGCCTGCGGATCAGCGTGCGGATCTTGTCCCGGTTCACCAGCAGCGAGATGAACACGTAGAGAAAGATCACGGTGGCCGCGAGCGCGCCGAGCACGCCCCCGACCGCACCCTGCAACACCCCGAGCAGCCATTCGCCCACGCGCTGCGACACCGTGACCACACCGTCGCGCAGTGTGTCCGGGGTGAGCCGGAAGTCGAGGAAGGGCACCTTCTCGATGAGGTCGTTGGCGAACGTCATCGCCCGGTCACCCAGGGTGCTGACATCGGTGGTCGCCATCCACTGGTTGACGGTGGTGACCATCTGGGTGATCTGCACGATCGCCAGGAACACCACCAGGGTGGCCGGGATGATCACCGTCAGCATGGCCGCCAACAGCGTCAGCGTCGCCGACAGCCCGGTGCCGAAGCGGCGCCGCAGCCGCTCGTAGAGCGGGGCGAACAGATACGCGCCGACGGCGGCGACAACGATCAGGATGAAGAACCCGCGCAGGAAGTAGGCCCCGAACGCCACGGCCAGCAGCGTGACCACGCTGAGCGCACGCTTCTGGGTGGTGGTGAAACCGGTTTCCACATCACCGGACACGTCGTCGGACACGCGGTCTACCCGGTGCCGACGGTCTGTGCCCGCTGCCCGGCCCGCTGTTCGGCGACGAACCGCGCGGCCATCCGCTGCATCAGCCCGGGCGCGAGCCTCGCGAAAACCCATGCGGCGTGGGCCTGCCGGGGTTTGACCAGCACGGCCTTGTTGCGCTGCACGGCGCGCAGGGTGTCGCGCGCCAGCCGGTCGGCGTCGTAGGGGGCCTTGACCCGCTGGCCCTGCAGGTAATAGTCGCGACCGACGAACCCGCCGACGGCGCCCTTGTCGAGGATCGGCGTCTCGACCGCGGCCGGGCAGACGGCGAGCACCCCCACACCGTGTGCGACGGCCTCCGAGCGCAGCGCCAGTGACAGGCCGACGACCGCGTGTTTGGTCATCACATAGCTGGTGATCAGGCCCGCGGCGGTGAGGCCCGCCATCGAGGCGGTGTTGACGATGTGGCCGTGCCCCTGGCGGATCATCTGGGGGTACGCCGCGGCGACTCCGTGCACCACGCCGCGGATGTTGATGTCGATGATCGCGTTCCACTGGTCGAGGGTCAGCAGTTCGGTGTCACCGCCCCAGGAGATACCCGCGTTGTTGAACATCAGGTCCAGTCGACCGGCGCGCGCCACCACCTCGTCGACGGTCCGCTGCACCGCGGCGGCGTCGGTGACGTCCAAGGGAGACCAGCGGGCGCCGAGCCCACGCGCGGTCGCCTCGGCGGCGTCGGCGTCGATGTCGGTGCACAGCACCTCGGCCCCGGCCGCCACCAGTGCCCGGCACAGTGCGGCGCCGATGCCCGAACCGGCGCCGGTGACGATCGCCTGCCTGCCCGCGAAGTCCATTTATGCCCCCGCGAGTTTCATGACGTGGCTGAGGATGTCGGGATACCTCTTGAGGTGGGCCCCGCCGTTGAGGTCGAGTACCTCCCCGGTCATCCACGAGGCACCGGGTGAACAAAGGAACGCCACCGCGGCGGCGACGTCCTCGGGTTGCCCGGCCCGGCCGAGCGGGGTGTTCTCGAGGTACTCCTCGACCACACCCGGCACGCTGGCCGCGGGATCGGTCAGCGGCGTGTGCACGAAGCCGGGGGCGACGGCGTTGACCCGGATGCCGCGCGGCGCCATCTCCAGCGCCGCCACCTGGGTCAGCATCGAGAGGCCGGCCTTGGCGGCGCAGTACGCGCTCATCCCGGAGGCCGGCTGGCGGCCGTTGAGCGACGAGATCTGCACCAGCACACCACCTTCGCGAAGCTGCCTGCCGGCGTGTTTGGCGACGACGAAGCCTCCGGTCAGGCAGACGTCGACGACCTCGCGGAACTGGTCGACCGGCATGTCGGTGATGAGGCCGACGTTGCTGAACCCGGCGCAGTTCACCACCGCGTCGAGGGGGCCGGTCTGGTCGAAGACGCGCTGCACCGACGCCTCGTCGGTGACGTCGGCGTAGGCCGATGTGTGGGGTTCGCCGAGGGTGGCGGCACGCTCACGGGCGCCGTCGGCGTTGCGGTCGGCCAGGACGATGCGGAAACCGTCGGCGGCCAGCGCCCGGGCGGTCGCCCAGCCGATACCCGAGGCGGCGCCGATCACGACGGCGTTGCGGTTGATGGTCACAATCACTCAAACTAGAACAGGTTTCAGGCGCCGTCGTCGAAACGCACCATCTCAGTGGCGCACGCAGCGGAAGCCGATGTGGCTCATACCGGTGTCGACGGGTTGCGGGCGCCGCGCCGCGGGACGGTAGCGGGCGCAGTACGAGTCGGCGCAGAGGAACGACCCTCCCTTTACAACGCGGCGCGGCACCGGGAACTGCGGCTGGGCCGGGTCGTAGCTGTCCTCGGCGCAGCACGCGGAACCACCGGTGTCGGTGTACCAGTCGGTGGTCCACTCCCACACGTTGCCCGCCATGTCGTACAGCCCGTAGCCGTTGGGTGGGTAGCTGCCGACGGGGGCGGTGCGGCCATAGCCCCGGTCGGGACGCCAGGGGAACTCGCCGTGCCAATAGTTGGCGAGCTTGTGCCCCGGCCCCTCGGGCTCGTCGCCCCACGTGTAGCCGGCGCGGGACAGCCCGCCCCGAGCGGCGACCTCCCATTCCGCCTCGGTGGGTAGTTCCAGCCCTGCCCATGACGCATATGCCTCGGCGTCGTCGTAGGCGACGTGCACGACGGGGTGGTCGGCTCGGTTGACGATCGAGGAGCCCGGCCCGATCGGGTGGCGCCACGACGCGCCTGGCGTCCAGTACCACCACTGGCTCAGGTGACGCAGATCGACGGGTCCGGCGGTGCGGCGGAACACCATCGACCCCGGTTGCAGATTCTGTGCCGGCGCGTCGGGATAGTTCGCGGGGTCGAGGGGGCGTTCGGCGACGGTCCGGTAGCCGGTGGCGTCGACGAACGCGGCGAACTCGGCGTTGGTGACCGCATGTGCCTGGATCCAGAAACCGTCGACGGTCACGTCGCGGGCCGGCGCCTCTTCGGGGTAGTGCCGGTCGGAACCGATCGTCGCGCTCTGCGCGGGAATCCGGACGAGGTCTTCAGTCACCGAAGATGGTCGCCCAATCGTTTCTCATGCTCACGACCGTCCACCCCCAGGCGTCGGCATGCGCCAGCACGCGTTCGGCGCCTGCGGTGTAGGCGAATTCGCGATCGGCATCGTCGTGCAGGATCAGCAGCCGCAACGCCGCCGCCCCGGGGCGCCCGCCGTACTGCAGCATCTCGTCGTCTCCGTTGGAGTTCCCGGCGGACAGAACGGGTCTGCGGCCGATCCGGTTCCAGATGCGCACGGGCTTTTCGGGCCCGTCGTCGAAGACGTCGAGCGCGGGCTGGATCAGCAGATCCCCGTGGCCGTCTCGGCCGTCGAACTTCAGTCCCTGGGAACTGCCGACCACCCGCTCGGGCGGGATTCCGTAGATGGTGCTGGTGATCGGACGCATGAAGTCGCGGCCACCGCCCGAGACGATGTAACAGGTGAAGTCGTTGTCCTCCAGATAGCGCAGCAGGTCCACCATCGGCACGTAGGTGCAGCGTTGGTAGGGCCGGTTCAGCGTCGGGTGGGTTGCCTCGGCGAAGAAGTCCGCGACCAGTGCGGCGTGATCCTCGACCGACATCGACTGGTGCAGCGACATCACCGCCTCGGCGAGGATCGTCAGGTCGGAGTCGTAGCCCTGATAGTGGTTCGTGATGGCATTGCCGAACCATCTCAGGTCGCCCGCGCTGGCCGCCTGATACGGCTGCCGGGACGCCAAAGTGCTTTCGGCCGATGCTCTTTCGGCAAGCCGGCGGACGATGAAGTCGAGCTGTATGTACATCGGCTTCTCGCACCACAGCGTGCCGTCGTTGTCGAACACCGCGACGCGCTCCTCGGGTGGGATGTCGGCGGCTGCCCGGTTGACGAAATCGACGATGGCGGACTGCGTGGGCCCGTCGGTCCACGTGTCGAGCATCAGCCGCCTCGGGTGGACAGGAACTTGTTGAGCTCATCGACCGCGTGGTCGATGGTGAAGGACGCCGGTTCCTGGCGCGGCGGGAACTCCTTGAACGTCTCGAGGAACTGAGTCGCGATCGCAGATCCGTAGAGCACCAGGTAGATGCGGTCGATGACCCAGTCCCAGTAGGTGTTCGACGTGATGTCGGCGCGCTCGTACGGATCGGTGCGCAGGTTGAACAGTTTCGGCGCCCGCAGCGGGGTGAACGGCTCGAACCAGATCTGCAGGGTTCCCTGGCAACGCTGCTCCTGGAAGACCACCTTCCAGTTCTCCGCGCGGATACCGAGTACGTCGCAGTCGTCGGAGAAGTAGATCATTCCGCGGCGCGGGCTCCTGGCCACCTCGCCGGTCAGATAGGGCACCAGGTTGTACCCGTCGATGTGCACCTTGTAGGTGATGTCCCCGATCGTGTGCCCGGCTTTGAGCTTGTCGACGATGTCGGGGTCACCGGCGGCGGCCAGGAAGGTCGGAAGCCAATCGTGATGCTGCACAATCTCATTGGACACACTGCGCGGTTCGATCTTGCCGGGCCAGCGAATGAGTTCCGGGATCCGGAAAGCGCCCTCCCAGTTGGTGGCCTTCTCGCTGCGGAACGGTGTGGTGGCACCGTCGGGCCAGCTGTTGGCGTGCGGGCCGTTGTCGGTGGAGTAGATGACGATGGTGTCGTCGGCGATACCCAGTTCGTCGAGCAGGTCGAGTAGCTGACCGACGTTGCGGTCGTGGTCGATCATCGTGTCGTGGTACGGCGACTGCCAGCGCCCGGCTTGTCCCAGGCTCTCCGGCTTGGTGTGCGTCCGGAAGTGCATGTGCGTCATGTTCATCCACACGAAGAACGGGGTGCCGGTCCCGTGCGCACGGGTGATGAAATCAACACAGGCGTCCGTGGTTTCGTCGTCGATGGTCTCCATCCGCTTCTTGGTCAGCGGTCCGGTGTCCTCGATGCGCTGCTTTCCCGCCGGGCCGTACCGGTCATCGACTTCGTCCGAATCCTCCTCGGTGGCCCAGGAGTGGATGACGCCGCGCGGCAACAATGCCCGACGCATCACCGGTGCCTCCTCCTCGGTCGGGTAGTCGGCGTTCTCGGGTTCCTCCTCGGCGTTGAGGTGGTACAGATTGCCGAAGAACTCGTCGAACCCGTGGGCGGTCGGAAGGTACTTGTTGAGGTCACCGAGGTGGTTCTTGCCGAACTGCCCGGTGGCATAACCCAACGGTTTGAGCAGCTCGGCGATGGTCGGGTCCTCCTTCTGCAGTCCGATGTCGACGCCGGGCATCCCGACCTTGCTCATGCCGGTGCGGTAGACGCTCTGGCCGGTGATGAACGACGACCGGCCCGCGGTGCAGCTCTGCTCGCCGTAAGAGTCGGTGAAGAGCATGCCCTCGTCGGCGATCCGGTCGATGTTGGGTGTGCGGTAGCCCATCATCCCGCGGCTGTAGCAACTGAGGTTGCTGATCCCGATGTCGTCACCCCAGATCACGAGGATGTTGGGCTGTCCGTTCGGCATGTGCAAGGCCCTTTCTTGAACTGTGCGGCCGAGTTCGGGAGGCGGGAGTGTCAACCCTTGCGGAGAAACACCTCGAGTCGACGACCGCTTGGTCGATGGTGAAGCCACCGGGCTCCTGTTGCGGAGGGAACCGCATGCCTTCGGCGGCGATGCGGTCGATGTCGGGTGCACCGCCGGGTACAGCGGCTCCCTTGCCTTTGCGTAGGTTCCGATCGTAGAAGTGCCGCATCGCGCCGTCTCGGCTATCACTCAACCGTCACTTTTTTGCGTGTCCGAGTGCCCGCACGGCGCTGGACCGGCGACAATCCCAAGCATGCTCGCCGTCGACCTGCTCACCCGTGTCGGGCTGGCGACCGTGCTGGGCGTGGCGATCGGACTCGAGCGGCAGTGGCGCTCGCGGATGGCCGGCCTGCAGACCATGGCTTTGGTCAGTACGGGCTCGGCGCTGTACCTCATCCTGGGTGCCTACAGCTTCCCCGACGCCGACCCGACCCGGGTGGCCGCGCAGATCGTCTCGGGGATCGGTTTTCTCGGCGCCGGCGTGATCATGAAGCAGGGCCTGTCGGTGACGGGGCTCAACACCGCGGCCACGCTGTGGTCGACGGCCGCGGTGGGGGCGCTGGCCGGCGCCTGGCTGTGGCGGGAGGCGCTCGCCAGCGCGGTCATCGTGGTCGCGGTCAACCTGGCGCTGCACCCGCTGGCGGAGGCGATGGACCGCCGCAAGAACTGGGGCGGCAGGGAGCATCCGCCGGTGCACTATCTGCTGACGGTGGTCTGTCGCGAAGACCACGACACCGATATCCGGGCGTTGCTCGTGCAGGCGGTCATCGACTCCCACCTGCAGTTGACGTCGTTGCGGTCGGTCGCCGCCGACGGGGGGAAGCTCCAGATCGCGGCCGGGGTGTCGGCGCTGGCGCGCGACGACGCGGTGCTCGAGAAGATCGTCGGAGTGCTCGCGGTCGACGCGCGGGTGACCTCCGTGCGGTGGAACATTCCGGAAGAAGAGGCGAGCGGCCTCGCACGGCCGTAGGCGTTATACGGGCCGCAGTCGATATCAATTCGTAGCGTTTTTGCGCCGCGCGCCGAATAACAGGAAACGGCGCTGTGCATGTGGCGGCGTGGTTCACTTCATTTAAGAACTCAGATGCGCTCGGAGGTGCGGGGATGGCGAAACGCGACAAGGGGGACGCCGGAAATGGCGATTCGCAGATCGCCATCAATTCGCGGGTATTGGTCCATCCGGGAACCGATCATGAAAAGCGCGGCGTCGTCGTCGAGGATTTCGCCGACGTCGCGGGGAAAGCGGTCGAGATCGGTGAGCACCACATCGCCGACGCCGCGCGCCGCTGGGCGGTCTCACTCGACGACGGTGGTCTGGAGTTCGTCGACGACGGCGATCTGACCGCCGACACCGGGGCGAGCTGACCGGCGGGATCAACCCGCCGGCGGTGTGGTCCGCACCGCTTGTACGGCAGGGTTTTCCGCTCCGTCGGCCTTCATCTTCTCGTACAGTTCGACGTAATACGGCAGGCAGGCTTGCATCGCCTGCTCGGTGGTGAACAGCGGGCGGTAGCCCAGATCCCGTTCCGCCTTCGCGATCGAGAAGTGGTTGTCGAGGTAGATCCGTTCCACGCCAAGCGGTTCCAGCAACGGTTTGGGCAGCCCGAAGCGGAAGTGCAGTTGCTGCCAGACCGTCATCACGAAGTGCACGAGCCGGCCCGGCACCCGCAGCCGGGGATAACGCTCACCGCACGCCTCCACGACCGGGCGGGAGAACTCGAACATGTTGACCGGCTCCCCGTCGTTGATGAAATACGCCTGACCGGGTGCCGTGCCGCCGGGCACCAGGTGTTCGGCGGCGAGGATGAAACCGTGAATGAGGTTGTGCACGTACGAGTTGTCGAGTTTGACGTTCTTGCTCCCGACGAGAACCTTGACGTGTCCGGCCAGGACAGATTCGAACACCTTGCGGAACATCGTCTGATCGCCGCGGCCCCAGATGCCGCTCGGCCGGATCGAGCACGTCAGCATTCCGTCGATCCCGTTCTGCGCCAGGACGTACTTCTCCGCGGCCACCTTGGTCTCGGTGTAGAGGTCGTTGAACCGGTCGGTGTAGGGCAGGGTCTCGTCGCCGGCGACGATCGGCTGTCCGCCCATCACCACGCTGTTGGACGCGGTGTAGACGAACCGCTTCACCCCGGCGGCGCGGCCCGCACGCACGAGGTTCTCGGTGCCTCCGACGTTGACCGCGAAACTGCGGCGGCGGTACTCGTCGGTGACCGACGCCCCGCCCATCAGGTCGATGATCGCCGCGGTGTGGAAGACGGTGTCGACGCCGGCGACCGCGGCGGCCACCGTCTCCGGATCGCAGATGTCGCCTTCGAGCGTCTCCAGCAGCGGATGGGGCGGCAGCGGGGAGGGGGCGCGGTCGAACGAACGCACGTGGTGGCCGCGCTCGAGCAGTTCGGTCACGAGATTCGCGCCGACGAAGCCGGACCCACCGGTCACCAGCACGCGGCCCAGTTCTGTGGTCAGCGTTGCATCAGCCATGGCGCGACTATAACTGAAACGTGTTCTAGTTCAGAACCCCTTGGTCGGATTTCGGTTGCCGAGTCAACCGTCGTCGGCGTCCCGCTCGCCGAGCGCCGTTTCGATGCGCTGACGAGCTCCGGCTAAGTGCTCCTCGCAGCATCGGGCCAGCTCTTCGCCGCGTTCCCACAACTTCAGCGACGCATCCAGATCGAGACCGCCCTGTTCGAGCTGCTGCACGACGGCGATCAGTTCGTCGCGCGCCTCTTCGTACCCCATCTCACTAATGGGCTTCATCGGTCCCCTCACTCACCGCGGTGATCGCGCCGTCGGCCACCCGGATGCGCAGGCGCGTACCCGCCGGCGCATCGGCAGTCGTCCGCAGAACGTTCGTATCGGGCATGGTCTGTACGACCGCGTAGCCACGAGCGAGTGTGGCGGCCGGACCGAGCGTCGTCAGCCGGGCGGACAGATGGCCCACGCGTTCGGATTCCACCGTCACCATCCGGCGCACGTCGCGACGGGCCGCGGCCACGGCGCGGTGCACCTCGTCGGCGCGCGCATCGATCGCCTGCAGCGGACGGGCCAGCACCGGGCGGCTGCGCAACTGGTCGAGGTGGTGCTGTTCGCGGTGCACCCACTGGCGCAACGCGCGGGCGCTGCGCCGGCGCAGGTCGGTGACGAACGCCTGTTCGGCGGCGGCGTCGGGTACGACGCGTTTGGCCGCGTCGGTCGGGGTGGCCGCGCGCAGGTCGGCGACCAGGTCGCACAGCGGGTTGTCCGGTTCGTGGCCGACCGCGCTGACCACCGGGGTCGTGCAACTCGCGATCTCCCGGCACAGCGTCTCGTCGGAGAACGGCAGCAGATCCTCGACGCTGCCGCCGCCGCGGGCCAGCACGATGACGTCCACACCGGGGTCGCGGTCGAGTTCGCGAAGCGCGCCGACGATCTGCGGCACCGCGTTGGGGCCCTGCACGATGGTGTTGCGGACGGCGAAGCGGACCGCGGGCCACCGGTTGGCCGCGACGGTCATCACGTCCCGTTCGGCATGGCTGGCGCGGCCGGTGATCAGGCCGATCGTGCCGGGCAGGAACGGGATGGGCCGTTTGAGCCGGGGATCGAACAGGCCCTCGGCGTCGAGCAGCCGACGCAGGCGGTCGATGCGGGCCAGCAGTTCGCCGATGCCGACCGCGCGGATCTCGCTGATCCGCAGGCTGAACGAGCCGTTGCGGGTGTAGAACTGCGGTTTGCCCAGCACGATGACCTGGGTGCCCTCCGACAGCGGCACCGGCGCGTTCGCGACGAGGTCGCGCGGGCAGCTCACCGACAGCGACATGTCGGCGGCCGGATCGCGCAGAACCATCCAGGCCGTCGTCTGGCGGATCTTGAGCTCGGTCAGCTGGCCCTCGATCCACACCATGCCGAGCCGGTCGATGTACTTGGCGACACGGGTGGCCACAGCCCGGACCGGCCAGGGATTCTCAGGGGATTTGCCCTGGTCGTCGGCCGGGGTGGTCACTTCGCGGTGGCGCGGGTGATCCGGTTCGCCAGCAGGGTCTGGAACGGCGCGCGTGACCGGGTGGCGCCCTCATAGGCGAGCAGCGCCTCGAGGTCGTCGACGCTCAGCGACGGCAGCCGCGCGCGCAGCTGTGCCAGGGTCAGCGACTCGTAATCCAGTTCGGTGACGATCGCCGGGGTCTCGGACGCGGCCGAGGCCTGCCGCGTGCCGGTGTCCCCGGTGTCTGTGGTCTCCGGCTCACCGGTGGAGAACAGTGCGAAGCGCCCCTCGGTGCGCCGCTCCCCGTCGGTGGCTGGCGCCGCGCCGTCGTCCTCGTCGAACGTCGCCCACTCCGGTTGCTCGTCCTTGGGCGGGAAGAGGTTCTCCAGCGTCTCGTCACCCTTGTTGACCAGGTCGGCGAGGTTCTGCTGGAAATGGATCACGATGCTGGCGACCTGACTGGCCACCGTCATCGGATACATCAGGATGGTGTGTGGCAGCTTGCGGGTTTCCTCGACCGCGGTGACGGCGGCGCCGACCAGCAGACGAACCCCATAGGGTGCGGTAGCCATGCCGACAGCCTACGGCTGGGCGGACGGTGGCATCGGTCAGTACCCTTGGAGTCATGCCGCCGACGATCAACATGGGGATTCCGGGTGCGTCCAGCTCGGTGACGGGCGGTGTCTCCGGTAAGCGAGTTCTGCTGGCCGAGCCGCGCGGATACTGCGCAGGGGTGGACCGCGCCGTGGAGACCGTCGAGCGTGCGCTCGAGAAGCACGGCGCTCCGGTGTACGTACGCCACGAGATCGTGCACAACCGCTACGTCGTGGACACGCTCGCCAAGGCCGGCGCCGTGTTCGTGGAACAGACCGACGAGGTGCCCGAGGGCGCCATCGTCGTGTTCTCCGCCCACGGCGTGGCGCCGACCGTGCACGTCGAGGCGGCCGCGCGCAACCTGAAGACCATCGACGCCACCTGCCCGCTGGTGACGAAGGTGCACAACGAGGCCAAACGCTTCGCCCGCGACGACTACGACATCCTGCTCGTCGGCCACGAAGGCCACGAGGAGGTCGTCGGCACCGCCGGTGAGGCGCCCGACCACGTTCAGGTCGTCGACAACCCCGACGCGGTCGACAAGGTCACCGTGCGCGACCCCGACAAGGTCATCTGGTTGTCCCAGACCACGCTGAGCGTCGACGAGACCATGGAGACGGTGCGCCGGCTGCGGGAGAAGTTCCCGACGCTGCAGGACCCGCCCAGCGACGACATCTGCTACGCCACCCAGAACCGCCAGGTCGCGGTCAAGGCGATGGCGCCGGAGTGCGAACTCGTCATCGTCGTCGGCTCGAAGAACTCGTCGAACTCGGTGCGGCTGGTCGAGGTGGCCCTCGGCGCCGGATCCGACGCGGCACATCTGGTCGACTACGCCGAGGACATCGATCCGACCTGGCTCGATGGTGTCACCACGGTCGGCGTGACCTCGGGCGCGTCGGTGCCGGAGGTCCTGGTGCGCGGTGTGCTCGACCGGCTCGCCGAATACGGGTACGGAACCGTGCAGCCGGTGACGACCGCCAACGAGACACTGGTGTTCGCGCTGCCCAGGGAGATCCGGCCCGCTCGCAGCTGAGTCGCTTCCCTACGCTGGGGGCGTGTTCTTCTTCCTGTTCGGCCTGTCCACCAAGCAGCAGTACCTCGGCGCCGGGCAGACCCGCACCTGTCCGCGCTGTCACAACACCACCCAGTGGACGCAGATGCGTCAGTTCAAGCAGTTCACGCTGTTCTTCATCCCGGTCGCGCGGTGGAAGCGGCGTCAGTTCGAGGTGTGCGGCGTCTGCGGCACGTCAGTCGCCCTCTGAGCTAGACGTCGTACTCCCAGGCGTCGGCATCCCAGCTGCGCCGCACGCGCGGACGGCTGCGGTACTCGCTGCGCTGATCGTCCTCGTCGGCGCCGCGGTACCGGACCCGGGAGATCGGGTGGTGGCTGGAGCTGCCGTTGCGGGTGTGCGGCTCCAGCGGTTCGTAGGGCTCGTAGTCGTCGAGGCGGCGCGAGCGTTCGGGACGGCGTTCCGGCCGGTCGTAGGACGACGAGCGCCGTTCCCGCGGCGGCAGCTTGCGGGCATCGCGCGTCTCCCGCGGTTCGCGGGCCTCGCGGGGCGCCTGCGTACGGGACCGCCGGCGCGGTTCGGGGGATTCCGGGGTGCGCGGCGTGGAGCGGGACCGGCGCGGCCGGTCGACGACCGGTTCGATGATCTCGGTCTCGGGCGGGCGGTTGTGCCGCGAACGTGACGGGGTGGCGGCGCGTTTGGCCGGTTTGCGCGCCGCGGCGCCGCGGGCGGCGTCACGGCTCGACCGGGTCCGCTCGGCGGCCGGTTTGGCCGCCCGGCGCGGTCGTTCGGAGCTGCGCCTGCGGCGCGGCGGCTCCTCGTCCTGCCCATGCCCATCGTCGGTCGCGGCGGGCGCGGAGAGGAGCCCGGACACCTTGGTCTTGAGCGCCGCGACCAGACCACCGGCCGCCGCGGCGGCCGAAGCGCCCTTGGAAACGTCTCTGGTGGTCCCCTTCGCCCCCTTCGCCGCGGGAGCCGAGGTGCCCGTCGCGTGGCGCGACGACATCCCCAGATACCAGCGGCCCATGCCGATGAGCAGGACCGCCGCCGAGGTGAAGAACATCAGCGGGAACCGCTCGATGAGCGGGTAGCCGCAGTTGATCGCCAGATCCTTGAGGCCGTGGATCTCGGAGCCGTGGAACAGGAAGTACGCGCCGGGCACCGTGACGAACAGCAGCAGCGGCGGTTGGATCACCGCGGTGAACAGGCCTGCCTGACGGACCGCGAGGACGGCGAGCAGGCAGCCGAGCACGTAGCACGCGGAGAAGACCGAACCGAGTTCACGGCTCCCGGAACCGGCGTCGAAGGCGAAGCCGACGGCGGTGACGGTGAATGCCAACACCACCGCACCCCACCACGGCAGGCCTGGAAAGAGTGGGTGCACAGAGCGGTGGTCGGCCGGTACTGCCGACCGTGCGCGCTGTCCGGACACAGGTAGACCGTACCGGCTGATCCGGAGTGTGCGCGCCCAGCGCGCGCGGGCGTGCCCGCCGGACTCTGGCAGACTGTCATCCCTGTGGGGCTCAACCTGGGAATCGTCGGACTGCCGAATGTCGGTAAGTCGACCCTGTTCAACGCGCTGACGCGCAACAACGTGCTCGCCGCGAACTACCCGTTCGCGACGATCGAGCCCAACGAAGGTGTGGTCGCGCTGCCGGACCCCCGGCTCGAGGCGCTCGCGAAGATCTTTCATTCCGAGAAGATTGTGCCTGCGCCGGTGACGTTCGTCGACATCGCCGGCATCGTCAAGGGCGCCTCGGAGGGGGCGGGACTGGGCAACAAGTTCCTCGCCAACATCCGCGAATGTGATGCGATCTGCCAGGTCGTGCGCGTCTTCGCCGACGACGACGTCGTCCACGTCGACGGCAAGGTGGACCCGAAATCCGATATCGAGGTGATCGAGACCGAGCTGATCCTCGCCGACATGCAGACGTTGGAGAGGGCCGTGCCGCGGCTCGAGAAGGAAGCCCGCACCCACAAGGACCGCAAACCCGTCCTCGACGCGGCCCTCGCCGCGCAGGAGGTGCTCAATTCGGGCAAGACGCTGTTCGCGGCCGGTACCGACGTCAGCCTGCTGCGTGAGCTGAACCTGATGACCACCAAACCGTTCCTCTACGTGTTCAACGCCGACGAGTCCGTGCTGACCGATGAGGCGCGCAAGGCGGAACTGCGGGAGCTCGTTGCGCCCGCCGACTGTGTGTTCCTCGACGCGAAGATCGAAGCGGAACTGCAGGAGCTCGACGACGAGTCGGCCGCCGAGCTGCTCGAGTCGATCGGGCAGACCGAGCGCGGTCTGGACGCGCTGGCGCGGGCCGGGTTCCACACGTTGAGACTGCAGACCTACCTCACCGCGGGCCCGAAGGAGGCGCGCGCCTGGACGATCCACCAGGGCGACACCGCACCGAAGGCCGCGGGCGTGATCCACAGCGACTTCGAGAAGGGCTTCATCAAAGCCGAGATCGTCTCGTTCGACGATCTGGCCGAGGCAGGCTCGATGGCCGCGGCGAAGGCGGCCGGCAAGGTCCGCATGGAGGGCAAGGACTACGTGATGGCCGACGGCGACGTGGTGGAGTTCCGCCATGGACAACCATCTACGTCGAAAGCCAAGGCTTAGCGCGGTATTCCCGACTACGTCGACACCCGGAGGCGCGGATGGCGAGAGTTCCCGAGATCACCGCGATCCTCGGCGGTAGCCGCTTCACGCGTTTGGATGTCCTCGAACGAGAACGTGAGCGGGCGCGACGCGCACTTTCGAAGCTGGGCGCGCCAGTCTCCTCTGCAGAAGTCGACCAACTCCGTGAGGCCCTCCGCCAGCGTAAGGCGGAACTGGGTCACAGCGGTATCGAAGGGGCGCTCGGCCGTGACGTTCGCTGGTCGACCCGAGTGGCGCGGTTGACCGCGACAGCGTCGCGGGGCCGCCGAGCGCTGAGCACGATCGAGATGGTTGCTTCGCAGGGATCGGCGAACGGCTTCGTGGATTGGTTCGAAAAACGCACCAGCGCGGATGACGAGGCAGCCATGCTCGCCGCTCATCCAGACCACTTCCTGTTCCGCACAGATGCGGAGGGTCGTCAGGAGGTGTGGGAGACCAACGGGGGATCACCCCTGGCGGCGAGGTTCTTCATCGACTACGACGACACGTCGTCGCTGCAGACTCCTGTGGATCGCGAGTATCCCGTCCAGCTCGCGGGCGTGGCACGATTGCGAGACGGTTTGGCGATCGGCGGGGTGCGACACCAGTTCCGCGACGAGGGGGAAGGGTTCCGCGCTCTGCTGACAGTCGAGTTTCCCGCTCTCACTCTGCCAACCATCCTCCGTGGGCACCGTTGGCACCTTGCCATCGAGTTCTCGAATTGGATCGAAGCGAGCGCTGCGGGTGAAGGCTGACCAGGTGGAGTTCCGCTTCAACGTCTAGAAGCAAGGCTTAGGCAGTCTTGGCGTCTGCCTAGCCCATGCTGGCCAACCAGGCCTGCAAGTCGTCAATCTCCCTCGTACATGTCTCTAAACGTTGGCGAAGCCTGTCGGACGCTTCTTTCCAATCCGAACTCGTGTTGCGCGGCCCAATGCGCTGAGCAACATTCCAAGCACGCGTCCAATCTCGCTTCAACCGGTAGAGAGGCGGATGAAGCAGGTTGATTGTCGGCGCTTTTAAGTCGGGGTTCACTACCGTCTGGTGAGCTGCGAAACCCGCCGACACGGCATCCATCTTGTCCTCATCGGGCTCAGGAAAGGGTTCCGGCACCGGTGCGCCAGCCGGTCCCACCTGTTTCTTTAGTTCGGTGACAACCTGCCTTGCCTGTTCGAGCACCGCGTCCAGCTTCTTCCGGTTCTCCATGCGCACGCTGCGCCGCGCCGCGTCATCGATCCGTATAGTCGCCCGACGGCGGTCGTAAAAACCCAACCCGAAATTGACGACACTGATTATCAAGGCCACGACGGCGGCTATCGCAGCGAAGACGCTCATGGCGGTAATCATGCCGCCTCGCACATCAAGTTTCGCTGCGACGTGGTGGAGTCCGGTTCCAACCAACGTCTGGCCAGCAGAGGGAAGCTTGACCGCACAGACTTGTCGGGGTGTGTCCGGAGACTTCCCGATGAAGTTCGCCTCAACCCGCGTCATCACGGCCGACGTGAATCGACTCGTCGACTTTCATGAGACGGTTACCGGAGTCTCCGCTGTATGGGGGAACCGTGCGCTGTTGTTCCGAGACCCCGACGGAACCTCATCAACCAACGGTGACGTGGTGGACCTTGCCAAGCCGATTTGGCCGCGTGACGGGGCCGTCGTCGTAAAATTCTGCGGTGAGTTTTGTTGTTTCGCCCGAGGCTTATGCCCGTTTCATGGGCCGATACGCCGAGCCTCTCGCGGAGGTCTTCGTGGCGTTCGCCGGGGTCGGCGCGGACGACAGTGTGCTCGACGTCGGCTCCGGGCCAGGCGCGTTGACGGCTCATCTGTTGTCGGTCGGAGCCGAGGTCGCAGCAATCGATCCATCACCACCGTTCATCGACGCGATTCGTACACGCTTCCCGGACATTGACGTGCGTCTCGGTACGGCGGAGGAATTGCCGTACGACACCGGCGCTTTCGACGCTGCCCTCGCGCAATTGGTGGTCCATTTCATGACGGATCCGGTGGTCGCCATCAGACAGATGGCGCGTGTGACTCGCCGTGACGGTGTCATTGCAGCCTGCGTGTGGGACGGGCCGACCGGCGCACTGGCGCCGTTCTGGGATGCGGTTCACGTGATCGATCCCGAAGCTGAGGACGAGGCGCTGCTTTCGGGCGCGCACATGGGGCACCTGACTGAGCTTTTCGAAGCGGCCGGCCTGCGCAATGTGGACGAAGCTTCGATTGCGGCCGAGGTCGTGCACCCGACATTCGAGGAGTGGTGGGAGCCCTACACGTTCGGAGTGGGTCCTGCCGGCGATTACGTCCAGCGACTCGATGACGAGCGTCGCGCGGTGCTCGAATCCGTGGCTCGCGACCGCCTGGGTAGTGGGCCGTTCAGGGTTACCGCCAACGCGTGGGCCGCCCGCGGGACTGTGTGACGGCGACGTTCGGACTTCTGCTTCAACGTCTAGCTTTGTGCGGGATCATCCCGTGCCCGACGACGCTCTCTCCGTGTGGGTTTCGTACATCCGGGCGGCGACCATCAGGCCGGAGGCCACGGTGATGGCGGCGGCCGCCCAGACCGCCGCACGCAGACCCCACAGATCGGCGGTGACGCCACCGACGACAGCCCCGGCGGCGTATCCGCTGTCTCTCCACAGTCGGTAGATGCCGACTGCGCGGGCGCGCCACCGTGGATGGGCGACGTCGCCGACCGCGGCCAGCAGCGTCGGATACACCATGGCGGTGCCCGCGCCCAGCAGCGACGCCGCGGCAAGCCACCACAGGAACGTGTCGCCGGTCGCGATCATCGCCAGCCCACCGGCCTGGGTGAACATCCCCGCGGTGATCAGGTGCTTGCGGCCCCACCGGTCGGACAACGCACCGGTCGCCAACTGCCCGATACCCCACACGGCCGGATATGCGGCCACTAGGATCCCGATGCGGTCCACGGGCATTCCGGTGGTGGCGAACAGGATCGGGAACAGTCCCCACGACAGGCCGAAGTTGAGGTTGTTCACCAGGCCGGACTGACTGGCCGACGACAGGGCGGGTTCGGTGAAGCTGGTGCGGACGAAGATCTGCCGGTTGGTCAGTGCGGCATCGGCCTTGCTGTCGCCGTGGGTGGTCGCTTCGAGCTCCGCGTGGCCACGCGTCTCCCGCACGAACACCGCAGTGAGTCCGACGGCGATGAGCGCGTAGGACAAGCCGAGCAGGAACGGCGCCGGCCGCAGTCCGAACCGGGCGGCGAGGTGTCCGGCCAGCAGCGCAGTCAGGGCCACCGCGACGTAGCCGGCGGCCTCGTTGAACCCCATCGCGAGGCCGCGTTGTCGGGGTCCCACGAGGTCGATCTTCATGATCACCGTGGTCGACCACGTCATGCCCTGATTGATGCCCAGCAGGACGTTGGCGACGATCACCCAGGTCCACGACGGTGCCCAGATGAGCAGCAGCGGTACCGGAATGGCGAGCAGCCAGCCCACCAGCAGTACCGGTTTCCGCCCGAACCGGTCCGACCAGGTACCGGCGAAATAGTTGGTGGCCGCCTTGGTGACCCCGAAGGCGAAAACGTAGGTCAGCAGGAACGTGTAGCCCTGGAGATGGAACTGCTGTTCGGCCAGCAGGGGGAGCACGGTCTGCTCCTGGCCGACCATTCCGCCGACCAGGGCGTTGACCGCGACCAGCAGCGAGAACTGAGCGAGGTTGGCGCGCAATCCGAGTCGGGGTTCGCCCGCGGTGCTCACGGGACACTCTGGTGATCGGTCGAGACGCCGGTCTGCACGGGACGCCCCGACAGCCACCACTCGGGGTAGCCCTCGGACAGGCGGGTGGCCTTCCGGCCATGGGCCCGCAGCACTGCGACCGCATCGTCGGCGTACACGCAGTAGGGGCCGCGGCAGTAGGCGACGTACTCGCCGTCGCCGGGCAGTTCGTCGATGCGGGCAGCGATGTCGGCGACCGGCATGGACCTGGCGCCGGCGATGTGCCCCGAGACGTATTCCTGTTCCGGTCGCACATCGAGCAACACGACGTCTCCGCTGCTCATGCGCCGCGACAGTTCATCGGGCGTCACGGGTTCGAACCCGTCGCGGTCACCGAAGAAGTCGTGCACGACGCGGTCCACCTCGGCCAGGTGCTGTTCTGCCGTGTGGCGCAGGGCCACGATCAGCGCCACCACCTCCGGGCCCGCGACGCGGTAATGGACGAAGAGGCCCTCCCGACGGGTCATGACGAGCTGGGCCTGCCGGAGTTGTTGGAGGTGACGCGAGGTGTTGGCGACCGACAGCCCCGTCTCACCGGCGAGCGACTCGACGGTGCGTTCGCCCTGTGCGAGGACTTCCAGGAGTTCGAGTCGGTGCGGGCTGGACACGGCCTTACCGATCCGGGCGAATTCCGTGTAGAGCCGGTCCTTGAAGGCGCGCTTCGGAGCCGTCGTGGTGCTGTTCACCTATTCAATGTAATACTTGAATAAGGGATGATGCGACGAGCGGGCGTGAAGATTGGTGACGTCGTGCGCGAGACGCGGTCGTATATTCGGGGCTGTGACTGGAGATTGGCGCATCGACCGGGTCGATGAGATTCGGTCGCTGATCAAGCAGGCCGAGCCCGACGTGGTCGAGGAGATCAAGTGGCGCAAGCCGTCGAATCCCGACGGAGTGCCTGCGTTCTCGCTGGATGGTCTGATCTGCACACTGGAGATGTACAAGGGCAAGGTCAAGGTGAACTTCGCCAAGGGATCGTCCATCAGTGACCCGGACAATTTGTTCAACGCGAGTCTTCAGGCGCCCGTCGGGCGCTTCATCGACCTTCGTGAAGACGACGAGTTGGACCCGGACGCGTTCAAGGCGCTGATCCAAGAGGCGGTCAGGGTCAACCGGAGATAGCAATCGGGTGTAGCCGCCCTGCAGTATGGACCGAATGAACGGCGGCGACCTGCGTGACGTCTACCGCGCCTACCTGGCCTGCCTGAATGAGCGCCGGTGGGACGACCTCGGGCAGTTCGTGGCCGACGACGTCTCCTACAACGGAGAACTTGTGGGGCTCAGCGGTTACCGCTCGATGCTCGAAGCCGACACCCGCGCGATACCCGACCTGCGGTACGTCCCCGAGATCCTGCTGGCCGACGCTCGCATCGTGGCCTGCCGGCTCTTCTTCGAGTGCACCCCGCAACAGGAGTTCCTCGGTTTCGAGCCGACCGGTGCGCGAATCGCGTTCGCGGAGCACGTTTTCTACCGGTTCACCGACCGGCGGATCGCCGATGTCTGGTCCCTCATCGACATAGAGAACGTCCGCGAACAGGTCTCCCGGCGCACGGACCGCGCCTCCCGGATCATCGCGGCGCCGCTCACCCGGGTCTTCAGCGCGCTGGTCGACCCCGACGCGCTCCTCGAATGGCTGCCGCCACGCGGCATGCGCGGCGAGTTCGAGCGTTTCGACGGCCGCGCCGGCGGGTCGTACCGCCTGCGGTTGACCTATCTCGAGGCGCCCGAGGCGGGCGGCAAGTCGGGCGCGGACTCCGATGTCGTGGAGGCCCGCTTCCTCGACATCGCTCCCGACGAGCGCGTCGTCCAGGAGGTCGCCTTCGAATCCGACGATCCGCGCTTCGCGGGAACGATGACCATGACCTGGTCGGTGACCGCCGTCGACGCGGGAACCCGGGTCGACTTCCGTGCCGACGGTGTCCCGCCCGGCATTTCGGCGGAGGACCATGCGGAGGGGATGGACTCCTCGCTCGCCAACCTCGCCGCCTGTGTGGAAACCCGACGGTGAGCGCGCGCCGGGGTTAAGGTCCGGCTGAGGGGGTCCATCACCGAGGCGGTGGCGTGATGAAGAGGGGTACCCGGCACCTGCTGAGCCTTGCGGCGCTGGTGACGGCCCTCCTGCTCGCCGGCTGCTCCTCCCCGGAACCGCAGGCACTGCGCACGATCGACCCGCAGGAGCTCCAGCAGGTCGTCGACGGACTCGCGCGCGAACTGACGGTGCCCGGCGCTCTTGTGCTCGTGCACACCCCGCAGGGCCGTTTCACCGCCGCGGCCGGCACCACCGAACTCGGCGCGCAGGATCCGCCGTCCGCCGACACCCACTTCCGCATCGCCTCCAACACCAAGACCATGACGGCGGCGCTGATCGTGCTGCTCGCCCAGGACGGCAAGGTCCGATTCGACGACCCCGTCACCGACTGGGTCCCGGACGTGCCGAACGGCGAGAACATCACCGTCGCACAGCTTCTCACCATGCGCAGCGGTCTCTACGGCTACACGGGCGACGAGGCGCTGTCGGCCGCCATGGACGCCGACCCCCAAAAGCCTTGGACGCCGGCGGAAGTGCTGGCCATCGCCTTCCGGCATCCGCCACAGTTCGCGCCCGACTCCGCCTACGAGTACAGCAACACCAACTACGCGCTCCTCGGCCTGATCGCCGAGAAGGCCGGCGGCCAACCGCTGGCCCGGCAGTTCCGCGACCGGTTGTTCGGCCCCGTCGGCCTGACCCAGACGTCCCTGCCCGCCGCCGACGACACCACCATGCCCACGCCCTACTCGCACGGCTACATGTACGGCGGAAGCTTCTACGCCCTGGCCGACGAGCCGTATCCCGCCGACATGCAGGCCGCCGCCCGCGCCGGGACACTGCAGCCCGTCGACTACACCAACCAGAACTCCTCGTACGCGACCGCCGCGGGTGGCGCGATCTCGACGGCCGACGATCTGGCCACCTGGATGAAGGCGCTCGTCACCGGGAAGGTCTTCGACGCCGACCACCACCGCCAGTGGAAGGCCAGCCTGCGCCCCGAGGACCCGGCCGCCCCCGACGGTCAGCAGTACGGGTACGGGATCTCCTATCAGCGGTTCGGCCCGAACGCCGCGATGTACTACCACGGCGGGGAACTGCCCGGTTTCAACTCGTTCATGGGTTACGACCCGGACAACGACGTGACCCTGGTGATCTGGACGAACCTCACGCTGTCGCCGGACGGCCGGACCACCGCCCAGGCGATGCTGGCCCCGATGCTCGAGCAGATCTACGCCGGGTTGTCGCTGGGATGAACATCAGCCGCCGACGTGTGTCGCACCTGTGACCTGACCGCGACGGGGACCGTGAACGCTCGTTGGGGTGGCGGTGGTCGAGATGATCTATCTGGTGGCGGCGACTCTGTGGATCGTCGTGGTGGTCGCCGCGCTGGGTATCGGGGTGCGGGTCATGCTCAAGGTGCGCGCCCGTCGGCGCCGGATGAATCAGCTTCTCGCCGTGGTGCGATTCCCGCTGCTGCTCGCGGGGCGGCGCCGTTAGCCGACGACCGCGATCTCCGGGCCGAGGCGGTACGGGTCGGCCAGCGGCAGCGCGTCACCGCTCCAGAAGGAGCCCGGATCGAACCAGTTGTCGTGCTTCTCGGTGGACAGCAGGCCCATCTCCTCGAAGGTGATCGCCACCGTCTCCGCGCAGTACGCCGTCTGCAGCGCCGTGCGCTTGCGGGCCTTGGCGCGTTCGGCCGATTCGCGGACCCTGCGGTGCACGTAGGGGATTCCGCGGGTGAAGTCGCTGACCACGGGCAGGCGTCCGCGCAGCCAGCGTCCGGTCAGCCGCGCCGTGCTGGGAAACGGCGTGCCGTCCATGCGGGCGATCACCCGCAGCATCCGGTCCTCCTGTGCGCGGGTCACATCCGGCGTCAGCTGCCGCAGCCAGCACCGCTGCCCGTACGTCTGCATCCACCGCTCGACGGCCTCGCGGGCATCGTTGAGCTGCACACCGCGGTGATGGGTGCCCGTCCACAGGTCGAGCAGCTTGTCGCCCAGTTCGGCGTGCCAGATCAGCGGCGGCAGATCGTCGACGGCGACGGTCATGCCGACGTGGTTGACCGGCGCATTCGTCATCGCCTGGATCGCCCGGTCGGGTCCCGACGCCCCGCGGAACAGCCAGATGTCCCCGGTGCGGGTGTCGTCGAGCGCCCGGGCCAGCGACACGGAGTTCGCGTTCACCAGCGCAGCTTAGGCACACTCATGGCATGCGCAGCATCTGGAAGTGGGTCGGGCTGGCCGGTGTCGCCGGTGTCGTCGCCGGCGGCGCCCTCGTGGCGCGCGATCAGCGCCGGCGCCGGGCGTATACGCCCGACGACATCCGGGCGCGGCTGCATCAGCGGCTCGACGAATCCGAACCGCCGCGCTGAGCGCTCACCACGTACAGGTGGTGCTTGCCGGAGAAGCCCTTGAGCGACACCTCCCGGCCGTCGCCGATCGACACCCCGTCCGCGCCGGCGACCGCATCGCGCACCGCCTCGCTGACCAGGATCTCGCCGCCGTCGGCCTCGGCGGCCACCCGCGCCGCGAGCGCGACGTTACGGCCGAACAGGTCCTCCCCGCGCCGCACCGACTTACCGGTGTGGATCCCGATGCGCACCCGAATCCCGTTGGGCCGCCGCCGCAGCGAATGCTGCAGCGCGATCGCGCAGCGCACCGCGTTCTCGGGTGAGGCGAACGCCACCATGAAACCGTCGCCCTGGCTCTTCACCACATGCCCGTCGTGCTCCCTGACGTGGCGCTGCACCGAGCGGGCGTGACGGCCGATCAGCCGTGCCCACGCCCGGTCACCGATCCGGTTGTTCAGCGCCGTCGAATCCTCGATGTCGGAGAACAGGATCGCCACCCGGCCGTGGGGCGCCAGCCGCGCGAGGTCGGGGCGCTCCACCTCGAACCAGTCGGCGAGATCCTCGATCGATGACGTGATCGCGCCGCCGAAACCCTTCTCCCGCACCAGGTTCGCCGTCTGCCACACATGTTTGACCGCTTCCCGTCCACCACTGAGCAGCATGTTCCTCGTGTCGACGCGGGCGCGCAGTTCGTCGGCCTCACCGCGGGCGCGGGTGAACAGCACCCACAGCGTGACGAGGCCGACCGCCTCGGCCACCGCGACGACGGCGAGCACCACGGCGGCGATCTCGGGTCCGGTCACGTGACTACCACCCCTCGGTCAGCACCCGGTCCAGCGCATCGACGTAGAAGTCGGCGGATTCGGTGTCGATGCACAACGGCGGTTTGGTCTTGAGGATGTTCGAGTGGTCGCCCGTCGGCTGGATGACGACGCCGAGTTCGAGCATCCGCTCGCAGATTGCCGCGGTCTCCTCGGTCGCCGGTTCCAGCGTCTGCCGGTCGCGGACCATCTCGACACCGAGATACAGGCCGACCCCGTGCACGGTGCCGATGATCGGATGCCTGTCGGCCAGCGCCTCCAACCGCGCCTTGAGGTGTCCGCCCACCCGGACGGCGTTGCCCTGCAGGTCTTCTGCGCGCAGTACGTCGAGCACGGTCAGGCCGATCGCACACGACAGCGGGCTGCCGCCGGTCGAGGAGAAGAAGTATCCCTGGGAGCGGAACGCCTCGGCCACCTCACGGCTGGTGATCACCGCGCCGAGCGGATAGCCGTTGCCCGTCGACTTCGCCATCGAGACGATGTCGGGCACCACGCCCTGCTGCTCGAACCCCCAGAACCAGTGTCCGAGACGGCCGTAACCGACCTGGACCTCGTCGGCGATGGCCAGCCCGCCGGCGCCGCGCACCGCCGCGTACACCTGCTGCAGATAGCCGTCGGGCAGCGCCATCCCGCCGGCGTTGCCGTACACCGACTCGCAGATGAACCCGGCCGGGGCGCGACCGTCGGCGACGAGTCGTTCGATCTGCGCGACGGCCTCGGTCGCGTAGCGGCCCACCTCCGCCCCGCGGTACTTGCCGCGGAAGCTGTTCGGCGATTCGACGGTGTGCACCCAGTCCGGCCGGGTGGCCAGCGCATTGGGGTTGTCGGCGGTCGACGTCGACACCGCATCCGTACCGTAGGTCCAGCCGTGGTACGCCTCGCGCATCGCGACGACGTCGCGGCGGCCGGTGGCGGCCAGCGCCAGCCGGATCGCCAGATCGCTTGCCTCCGAACCGGAATTGACCAGGAACACGGTGTCCAGGGGATCGGGCAGTTCGGCGGCGAGCCGCTCGCTGTACTCGACGACCGCGGCGTAGTTGAACCGCGAATTCGTGTTGAGCTTGCGCAGTTGGCGGGCCGCGGTGTCGGCCACCCGGGGGTGGGCGTGCCCGAGCACGGTCACGTTGTTGACCATGTCGAGGTAGCAGCGCCCCGCCGTCGACATCAAATAGTGCCGCCAGCCGCGCTCGATCTGCGGCGGCCTGCGGTAGTAGTGCTCCTGCACCGGCGCGAAGCTGCGGTCACGCCGCTCGACCAGGTCGGCGGCGGGGGAGGTGACGGCGTCCGGCGGCAGGCCGAGCACCGGGCGCGGATCGCGCGCCTGCGCCAACCAGCCCGTCGCCACCTCGGGACGCACCAGCGGTGGGGCCGTCACCCCGCCGACCGGGCGCACCGCGACGTCCGCCCACTGCGCGGCGTCGGCCTGCGCGATCGGGTCACCGGCCCGCACCGCGGAAGCGCCGCCCACGGGGCGCACACCGGTCAGCGTGACCTCGTGGGCGTCGCCGCGGACCGTCACCGTGTCGCCTGCGCCGTCGCTGCCGACCTCACCGTCCCACGGCGCCACCAGGGTCAGCGGTTGCGCCGGCCAGAGCCGGACACCGGTCGGCACGACGTCGCCGCTGCGTTGGCTCAGCGCGGGCGCCAGACCGAGTCGCGGCTCGCCGAATCGTGTGACGACCACGGCCGCACCGTCACCCACGGCGCGTCGGGCGAGCCGGTCGTCGACGTCCGGCGGCAGCCAGCCCCCTGGTGTGAACGCGAAGTCGTAGGCGTCGGATGTCGGTGAGAGATCAAGTGTGACAACGTCTTCGGCGGTCACACCGGCGATCATCGGCACGGTGGCCGTGACATCGGCGGGTGGTGCGGCGAATCCGAGATCGGCCCGGATCACCGCGGTCATCACGTCGATCGGGACCGACGTCGCCTGTTCGAACATCCGCCACTCGCCGTCGGACTGGTCGGTGACGTAGGCGTTGTCCGGGTCGAGTTCGGCCTGCTGGGCTCCGCTGACGATGAGCACCGCCGTCCGCAGCACCACCATCGGCCACAGTGCGTCGATCTCCTCGACCGTCAGCGGCCGGATGCCGTGGAACGCGCGCACCGCAGGCAGGATCGAGACCGGTTCGGTGCCGCTGTGCCCCAGCACCGACGAGGCGGCGATCGCCAACTCCGACACCGCCCAGGTGTCGGTGAGATCGCCGAAGTCGATCACCCCGTCGGGTCGGCGGGTGCCGTCGGCCGCCCGCGACACGACGACGTTCGCGTCGGTGATGTCGAGGTGCACCGCCTGGCGGGGGAGTGCGTCGGCGACGCGGCCGATGCGCTCCGCGGCGTCGCGGGTGGCGGTCGAGAGCCGCTCGCGCTGCACCGGATCGGCGACGTGGCCGATCAGGGCGGCGACGACGTCGGCGCCGTAGCGCAGATCCCACTGCAGCACCCGGTCGAGACCCGCGTGTTCGAAGCCCGTCAGCGCCCGGCTGACGCGCGCCGCCACCTCGCCGAGCCCCGCGACCGCGGCCGGACCGAGGTGATCGGCGTCGATCAGCGTGCCGCCGGGCAGGTACCGCAGCAACCGGACCAACAGCCCGTCGACCGTCGTCACCTCCGCGCCGTCGGCGTTGGGCAGCGGCACCGCGATCCGCAGGCCCGGTTCGGCCTCGGCGATCAGCGTCGCCGCTGCGTCCTGCGCCGCGAGTTCGACGGCGGTGAACGCGGGGTTGGCCACCTTCAGTACGCCCGCGACCTCACCGGTGCCGGTGCGGCGCACCAGGAAGTTCTTGTCCTGCTGACTGCCCAGGGAGACGGCATCGCCCTCGATGCCGTAGTGGGTGGCGAGAATGCCCTGCGCTTCGGCTTCGCTGACCCGTGGGGCGGGAAGCGCCGGCTGTTCGAGGAAGTCGAACCCGGCGGTGCGACGTCCTGCGGTCACCGGCTGACGAAACCGACGACGGCTTCGGTGAACGCGTCGTTGTCGTCACCGGCCGCGGTGTGGCCGGCATCGGACAGCTCGACGAACTCGGCACCGGGGACCTTGCGCAGGAACTCCTGCACGCCTTCGGAACTGACCACGTCGGAGAGCTTGCCACGGATCAGCAGGATCGGAATGGTCAACTCGACCGCGGCCTGTTCGAGTTTGTCGGCCCGGACGAACGGGTCGTCACCGGGTTTGGTCAGGAACGCCGGATCCCAGTGCCAGTACCACCGCCCGTCGCGATGGCGCAGGTTCTTCTTGAGGCCCTCGTGGCTCTTCGGCCGGGTTCGGTGGGGCAGATAGGCGGCCACCGCATCGGCGGCCTGCTCCAGGGTGTCGAAACCGTGCACGTGGTTGAACATGAAGTCACGGATGCGGGCGCTGCCGTCCTTCTCGAAGCGTGGCACCACGTCGACGAGCACCAACTGGGTGACCCGCTGCGGCCCCGCCTCCCGGGCGACCAGGATGCCGGTCAGCCCGCCCATGCTGGCGCCGATCAGGGCCACGGGCCGCCCGATCTGGTCGAGTACCTCGCACGTGTCCGCGCACAGCATCTCCACCGAGTAGTTGGCCTCCGGGGACCGGTCGCTGTCGCCGTGGCCGCGGCTGTCCAGCGCCACGACGTGCAACCCCGCGTCGGCCAGGATCTGCCCGGTGTTCTTCCACGAGAAGCGGTTCTGGCCGCCGCCGTGGAGCATCAGCACGGTGGGCCGGTCGGCGGCCGACTCCGCGCCGCGGTTCCATTCGTCGCCCACCAGGGTGAGCCCTTCTGCACCCCGGAACGACACGGTCTCTGCGGTACTCACGGACACGGGCGTCACGTTACTCGCGGCCGATCGGGCCGATCGCGATGAGTTCGCCCACCGCAGGCGGTCGTTATCGCAGTAGTCCACGAGCAAGGAGAACTCCGATGCCCCAGATAACCCCGTCGCTCTGGTTCGACGACGACCTGGAGGAGGCCGTCGCCTTCTACACGTCGATCTTCCCCAACTCCACGGTGGAGAGCCTCAGCCGTTTCACCGAGGCCTGTCCGGGGCCGACCGGTGAGGTGGTGTCGGCGACGTTCGTCCTCGACGGCACCCGGTTCATCGGCATCAACGGCGGACCGCAGTTCCCGTTCACCGAGGCGGTGTCGTTCACCGTGGCCTGCAAGGACCAGGAGGAGGTCGACTACTACTGGGACCGGCTGGTCGACGGCGGCGAGGAGTCGATGTGCGGCTGGCTCAAGGACCGTTTCGGAGTCAGCTGGCAGATCGTGCCCGACCGCCTCACCGAACTGCTCGACGACCCCGATCCGGTGCGCGCGGCGGCCGCGTCGAAGGCGATGCTCGGAATGCGCAAGATCATCATCGCCGAACTGGAGGAGGCCGTCGTCGCCATGTGATCGGGTGGCCTCAGCGGTGCGGTACGTCGCCGACTGACGCCTGCGGCCCGCCACGTAACGTTTGGCGGAAGGCCGGGATGAGGTGATCCCGGGTGCCGCAGAGGAGCAGACATGGCAGACGATGCCCCCGCCCCCGCCCCCGACGGCGAACCGACCGTGACCGTCGACGACGAGACCGCGGTCGACGTCGAGAACCCCGAAAACCCCGAGAACCCCGAGACCTCTGAGGCCGATGAGGCTAATGAGACCGGTGAGGCCGGCCCGGCCGACCGCTCGCCGGTGCGGAAGGCGCTCCTCGCGGGGCTGGCGCTCGTCGTGGTCCTGGCCGCGGTGACCGGCTGGTTCGGCTACCAGGCCTACCGGTCGGACCAGGACACCAAGGAGCGCAACCTGTTCCTCGAGGTGGGCCGCCAGGCCGCACAGAACCTGACCACCATCGACTGGGAGAGGGCCGACGCCGACGTGCAGCGCGTACTCGACGTGGCGACCGGCACCTTCTACGACGACTTCCAGAAGCGGGCCGAACCGTTCCTGCAGGTGGTCAAGGAGGCGAAGTCCAAGTCGGTGGGCACCCTCGGCGAAGCCGGGCTGGAGTCGGTCTCCGGCGACACGGCGGAGGTGCTGGTGGCGGTGACGGTGAAGTCGTCGAACGCCGGCGCGCCGGAGCAGCCCCCGCGCGCGTGGCGGATGCGGCTCACCGTGCAGCGGGTCGACGACCGCGCGAAGGTCTCACAGGTGGAGTTCGTGCAGTGACCGACACCCCGAAAGAGGAGCAGACGACGGTCGAGCAGTTCGAACCCGAGGCGACCGCCGTCGAGGAACCCACTGCCGAGTCGTCGACGGCCGACGAGCCCGCGGCTGCCCCGGCGGTCGCCACGCGCCGCTCGATCCCGTGGGAGCGGGTCTTCGCCTACGGCGTCGTGCCCGCGCTCGCCCTCGTGCTCGCCGTCGCCGGCGGGTACCTGTTCTGGCGGAACTACACCGCCGACGCGGCGGAGCAGGCGCGGGAGGATTCGGTCGCCGCGGCCCGCAGCATCGCGATCTCGATGCTCACCTACGAGCCGCAGTCCGTCGAACAGCAACTCGGGGCCGCCAAAGAGCAGCTCACCGGAACCTTCCGCGACACCTACAGTTCGCTGATCGACACCGTCGTCGTACCGGGTGCCAAGGAGCGACAGATCTCGGCCGTCACCGACGTCCCCGCGGCCGCGTCGGTCAGCGCGGAGCCCGATCACGCGGTGGTGCTGCTGTTCGTCAACCAGACGGTCACCGTCGGCTCGGAACCCCCGACCAATACGGCCTCCAGCGTCCGGGTCACCCTCGACAAGGTCGGCGACCAGTGGCGCGTGTCCGAGTTCCAGCCGATCTGATGACGCCGCGCTGGTTGGATGTGGCGACCCCGGCCGGGCAGCTGCGGGCGCTGGTCTGGGGTCCGGAGGACGGTCCGGTCGCGCTGTGCCTGCACGGCTTCCCCGACACCGCCTACGGATGGCGCAAACTCGCCCCCGCGCTCGCCGCTGCCGGATGGCGGGTGGTGGCGCCGTTCATGCGTGGATACGTGCCGTCGTCCGTCCCGTCCGACCGCAGCTATCACGTCGGGGCGTTGATGGACGACGCCCTGCGCGTGCTCGCCGCGGCGGGGCCGACGGGTCGCGACGTCATCATCGGACACGACTGGGGTGCGATCGCCGGCACCGGTCTGGCCGCGATGCCCGACAGCCCCTTCGAACGGGCGGTCATCATGTCGGTGCCGCCGGCCGCGGCGTTCCGTCCGCTCGGCCGCGTACCGGACAGGTGGCGGCTGGCCGCCGAGCTGCCCCGGCAGATGCTGCGCAGCTGGTACATCTTCTACTTCCAGCTGCCCTGGCTGCCGGACCGGTCCGCGTCATGGGTGGTGCCCTGGCTGTGGCGGCAGTGGTCGCCCGGCTACCACGCCGCCGAGGACCTGCGACACGTCGACGCCGCCATCGGGGTGCGCCGGCGGTGGCGGGCCGCGCTGGGCTACTACCGCGCCACCGTCCGCAACTCGCGGCCACCGGCGCAATACGCCGAACTGCACCGGCACTGGCTGTCGGCGCCGGTGTTGCCGACGCTGTACCTGCACGGCCACGACGACGGCTGCGCCACAGCGAATTTCACCCCCTGGGTGCAACGGGTGCTGCCCGAGGGGAGTGCGGTCGCGGTCGTCGAGCACGCCGGGCACTTCCTGGCGCTCGAACAGCCCGACGTGGTCGGCCGCCACATCGTCGACTTCATCGGGACCGCCCGCTAGGAGCGCTTCATCCCGGGGTGGGCGCGGCCCAGCATCGGCAGCAGCAGGCGCCGCGGCGTGAGGTGGTTGAGCGCCGCGGCGACCCGGTTCGGTGTGCCGGGCACGATGACCGCCCGGCCCGCGGCCAGCCCGTCGAGTCCCACTTTCGCGACCGTGTCCGGGCGCTCCCACAGGAACTTCGGCAACATCTTCTCCGCCTCGTCGTCGGGGATACCCGCCTGCTCGCCGAATCCGGTACGGACCGGTCCGGGACACAGGGTCGCCGCCGAGACGCCGGTACCGCGCAACTCCTCACGCAACGCGTGGGTGTAGGACAGCACGAACGCCTTGGCCGCACCGTAGGTGGCCTGCCCCGGCACCGGGCCGAACGCGCCGACCGAGGCGACGTTGAGCACCGCGCCGCGGCCGCGCGCGACCATGCCGGGAACGAAGCGGCTGCACAGGTCGACCACCGCCGCGACGTCGAGTTCCACCAGCGTCAGCTCGGCGGCGGGATCGGATGCGGCGACGCGGCCGAGGTTCGCCATACCCGCGTTGTTGACCAGGATGTCGACCTCGGCGCCGAGTGCGGCGATCCGGGCGGGCAGCGCGGCGCGCTCATCGGGGCGCGACAGGTCGGTGGGCAGCGCGTGGGCGTGCGGGCCGAGGTCGTCGGCCAGCGCCCGCAACTGATCGCCGCGACGGGCGACCAGCGCCAAACCGTATCCGCGCCTTGCTAATTCGCGGGCGATCTGCTCGCCGATCCCCGACGAGGCGCCGGTGACGAGCGCCACCCCGGTGCTGCTGCTGGCCGGAAGCATGCGGCGAAGCTTAACCTCGGACGCTATGACGGCGCGCCGGCTCGCGGCGGTCGACGCCCAGAACCTGTGGATGTCGGCCAAGATGCCTGACGACCAGTTCCTGGTCTACGGCTTCGCCGGGCTACCCGGAGACCTGCCGGGCACCATCGCCGCGATCCTCGAGCGGGCCCCGTCCTGCGGAGAACTGCGGCTGCGGGTGCGCGACCGGGGTCGGCTGAGGTATCCGGAGTGGGTCGACGGCGGTGTCGACGACGCCCAGGTGCGCACGCATGCGGCCGACGACTGGTCGGAGTGTCTGGCCGCGGTCACGGCGCTGACCGGCGACCAACTCGACGCGCGGACGGCCGCCTGGCGGCTGCATGTCTTCAGCCCCGTGCGGGCGATACCCGGCGTCGAGGGTGCGGGCACCGTGGCGGTGGTGCAGGTGTCGCATGCGCTCGCCGACGGGCTGCGGTCCGCGGCGTTGGCGGCGTGGCTGTTCGGCAGGCCTGCGCCGGTCGACGCGGTGACGGTGGCGCCGTGGGAGTCGGCGACGCTGCCGTTGCGCGCGGTCAGCGCGGCGCGCGCACACCGGCAGCTGATGCGCGACGTGACAGCCGGAACCGTTGCGGCGCAGGCAGGTTCGCGTCCCGCCTTACGCAGCAACGCCCGCCCGGACGGCGCCCGGGACCTGCGCACCGTGGTGCGCCGTCGCGCCGACCTGCCGACAGGCACCGTCACCGTGTCGGTTCTGGCCGCCGTCTCGCGTGCCCTGGCCGACCATCTGCGCGAACTCGGCGACGATCCGTCCACGCTCGGCGCCGAGGTGCCGATGGCGAGTCCGGGTCCGCGACGGGCGCACAACCACTTCGGCAACGTCGGGGTCGGGTTGCACCCGGATCTGCCGCACGCCGAACGCAGTTCCCGCATCGCCGCGGAACTGGCGCGACGCAGACAGCGGGCCGCCCACCCCGCGATGCGGGCGGCCACCCTGGCGTCGGCCGCGGTTCCGGCGCCGCTCATGCGGTGGGGGGTTGCGGCGTTCGACCCGACGGTCCGCTCACCGACGGCGATCGGCAACACCGTCGTGTCGAGTGTCCACCGCGGGGCCGCCGACCTGCACTTCGGCGGGGCGCCGGTGGTGCTGACGACCGGCTGTCCGTCGTTGTCGCCGATGCAGGGCCTGACCCACGGCGTGCACGGAATCGGTGACACCGTCGCGGTCAGCGTGCACGCCGCCGAGTCGGCCGTCGGCGACATCGACGCCTACGTCGACCGGCTGGCGGCCGCGCTGGACCGGCCCGAATAGGCACCCGAATAGGCACAGGGGGGTGGGCGCCGACTTAACAGATGGCCTAGATTCTGTTGCATGACTGCCTACGATGTCGGCGTTCTGATCCTGCGAGTGGTGCTGGGCCTGACCATGGCCGCCCACGGCTACAACAAGTTCTTCGGCGGCGGCCGGATCCCCGGCACCGCCGGCTGGTTCGACAGCATCGGTATGAAGCCGGGCATGTTCCACGCCCGCGTCGCCGCCACCACGGAGATGGCCGCGGGCATCGGCCTGGCCGTCGGCCTGCTGACCCCGGTGCCTGCCGCCGGATTCGTGGCGTTGATGCTGGTCGCCGCGTGGACCGTGCACCGTGCCAACGGCTTCTTCATCGTCAAGGAGGGCTGGGAGTACAACCTCGTCCTCGCCGCCGCGGCCGTCGCCATCCCCGCGATCGGCCCGGGCAAGCTCAGCCTGGACTACGCCCTGTTCCACGGCACCGGCGTATGGGATCTGGTGCAGGGCTGGTGGGGTCTGGTGATCGCGCTGGTCCTCGGCCTCGGCGGTGGCATCGGCCAGCTGGCGATCTTCTACCGCCCGCCGGCCAAGACCGGCGCCTGACGCCAACCCTTCCCCCGGAACTAGAACGCGTTCTAGTCTTTGGGCATGGGATTTCTCAAGCCCGACATGCCCGTCGTCGACTTCGCCGAGTGGAGCAAGGGCACGCGCTCGGAGAAGATCCGGCCGATGGCCCGGCACTGGGCCGAGGTCGGGTTCGGCACCCCCGTGGTGATGCACCTGTTCTACGTGGTGAAGATCCTGCTCTACATCCTCGGCGGCTGGCTGTTCGCACTGGCGACCCACGGTGTCGACGGTTTCACCGACGTGGCGCAGTGGTGGACCGAACCGATCGTGTTCCAGAAGGTCGTGCTGTACACGATGTTGTTCGAGGTGGTCGGCCTCGGCTGTGGATTCGGACCGCTCAACAACCGGTTCTTCCCGCCGATGGGATCGATCCTGTACTGGCTGCGCCCGGGCACCATCCGCCTGCCGCCCTGGCCTGACCGGGTGCCCTTGACGAAGGGCGACACCCGCACGCCCTTCGATGCCGCGTTGTACGGGGCGCTGCTCGTGGTGCTGTTGGTCGCGCTGTTCTCCGACGGCACGGGTCCGGTGCCGGCGCTCGGCACCGAGATCGGCGTCCTGCCGCTGTGGCAGATCTGGACCATCCTGGGACTGCTGGCGGTGCTCGGCCTGCGCGACAAGGTGATCTTCCTGGCCGCCCGCGGCGAGGTCTACGGCTCGTTCACCGTGGCTTTCCTCTTCGTCGGCTACGGCGTCGACATGCTCCTGGCGGCGAAACTCGTCTGCGTCGCGATCTGGATGGGTGCGGCGACCTCGAAGCTCAACAAGCACTTTCCGTTCGTGATCTCGACGATGATGTCGAACAATCCGCTGATCCGGACGAAGTCGCTCAAGCGCAGGTTCTTCGAGAAGTTCCCCGACGACCTGCGACCGGGCCGGGTCTCGAGGGTCATCGCCCACTTCAGCACCGCGATCGAGATGTTGGTGCCTTTGGTGCTGCTGTTCTCCCATGGCGGCTGGCCGACGGCGATCGCCGCCTTCGTCATGTTGGTCTTCCACTTCGGCATCCTGTCGGCGATCCCGATGGGGGTCCCACTGGAGTGGAACGTCTTCATGATGTTCTGCGTCATCACGCTCTTCGTCGGCCACGCCGATCTCGGTCTGGCCGAGCTGAGCACACCGCTGCCGGTGGTGCTGTTCGCCGTTCTGGCGCTCACCGTGGCGCTCGGAAACCTGTTCCCGCGCAAGATCTCCTTCCTGCCCGGTATGCGGTACTACGCCGGCAACTGGGACACCACGTGGTGGTGCATCAAACCGTCGGCGAACGAGAAGATCGAGCGCGGACTCGTGGCGATCGCGAGCATGCCCGCCTCCCAGCTCGAGAAGGTCTACGGCAGCCCGGAACAGGCGATGATCTATCTGTACAAGGGATATGCGTTCCGCGGCTTCAACTCTCACGGCAAGGCGTTGTTGACGCTGGTGCACAACGCGCTCGCCGGCCGCAACGAGGACGACTACGTCATCACCGAGGGTGAACGGTTGTGCAGCACCGCCGTCGGCTGGAACTTCGGCGACGGCCACATGCACAACGAGCAGTTGATCGCGGCGATGCAGCGGCGCTGTCAGTTCGAACCGGGTGAGGTGCGTGTCATCCTCCTCGACGCGCAACCCATTCACCGGCAGCGACAGGAGTACCGGTTGGTCGACGCCGCCCCCGGCGAATTCGAGCGCGGCTACGTGAACGTGTCCGACATGGTGACCGGACAGCCGTGGACCGACGACATCCCGGTGCACGTGACGTGGCGGCGGGACGGCGACGATGCGCCGAGACTGCGGTCAGATCGCGAATCGGCGCAATGACGTGATCTCCCAGCAGTTTCGGCGAGCCGCTAGCCCATGACGTCGCGGACCTTGACATCCTCCAGGCCCTGAAGCAGCAGTGCGCGTGCGGTGTCGAGGTGTTTACGCCAGTGCGCCTCGGCCGCGGCGCCGTCCCCGGACCGCATCAACTGCAGCAGCCGGCGGTAGGAGCGCATCAGCTTCTCGTAGTCGGCCTTCGACGGCGGATTGCTCTCCTTCATCGCGAACGCGGTGTGGCGCACCGTGATCTCGTGCAGCATGCCCGCCATGATGGTCAGCGTGGCGTTGCCCGAGAGTTCGACCATGCGGCGGTGGAAGTCGCCGGTCGTCTCGGCGAGCCGGCCCGACTGCCAGCTGTGCGCGACCTGTTCGTCGAGGGTCTGCTCGAGTTCGTCGAAGGCGGCGGTGTCGCCGGATTCGGTGAGCAGCCGCACCGCCATCGGCTCGATGCCGGAGCGGGCGGTCATCACGTCGGCGATCGTCGCGCCGGACAGTTCCAGCAGCAGACCCGCCGGGCGGGCGACGATCTCCGGACCGGGCACCCGCACGCGGGCGCCGGTGCGCGAACCGCGGCGCACCTCGACGAGGCGCTCGGATTCGAGGACCCGCACGGCCTCGCGCAGTGTCGGCCTGCTGACGCCGAAGTGGGCCATCAGCTCGGCTTCGTTGGGCAGGAAGTCGCCCTCTTTGAGCTTGCCGTCGACCACCATGCGGCGCAGGGTGCCGGCGACCAGTTCCGCGGTCTTGGGGGAGCGGACAGCGGTCGTCGAAGGGCTCGCCCCGATCATGGGGGCCAGCGGTGTCGTTCGAGCCACCTGATCTCCCGGGTCCGCGCCACGCCGGCCGACGGCCAGCTGTACAACTCAGTAAACCATCTGAGGGGGGTCCACAGCCGGAGGCTGACCCCACCAACCAGTAGGTTGACCTAGTAAACCTTGTCCTCTACCGTCGTGTCCAAGTGTGTGGAGCGGTATCCGACTTCGAAGGAGAAGTGTCATGGCTGAAGCCGTCATCGTCGAGGCTGTACGGTCGCCCGTCGGCAAGCGCAACGGCGGTCTGTCGGGGGTGCACCCGGCCGAACTGTCCGCTCAGGTGCTCAACGGCCTGGTGGAGCGCGCCGGGGTGGACCCCGCGCTGGTCGACGATGTCATCTGGGGCTGCGTCATGCAGGCCGGTGAGCAGGCGCTCGACATCGCCCGCACCGCGGTGCTGTCCGCAGGCTGGCCCGAGACCGTCCCCGGTGTGACCGTGGACCGCCAGTGCGGTTCCAGCCAGCAGTCGCTGCACTTCGCCGTCGCCGGCGTGGTGGCGGGTCACTACGACGTGGTCGTCGCCGGCGGCGTCGAGTCGATGTCGCGGACCCCGATGGGTTCCTCGCTGGCCAACGGCGGAAACCCGTACGGCGAGTCGTTCAAGGCCCGCTACAGCCAGACCCCGAACCAGGGCGTCGGCGCCGAGATGATCGCCGAGCAGTGGGGCTTCAGCCGCACCGAGCTCGACGAGTTCTCCCTGCGTTCGCATGAGAAGGCCGCCGCCGCACAGGATTCCGGTGCCTTCAAGGACCAGATCGTCGGCATCGAGACCAAGGACGCGGACGGCAACGACACCGTCGTGCTCGAGGACGGCGGTATCCGCCGCGGCGGCACCGTCGAGTCGATGGCCAAGATCAAGCCCGCGTTCCGTGAGGACGGCGTGATCCACGCCGGCAACTCCAGCCAGATCTCCGACGGTTCGGCCGCGCTGCTGATCATGTCGGCGGAGAAGGCCAAGGACCTCGGCCTCAAGCCATTGGCCAAGGTGCACACCGCGGTGCTCGCCGGCGCCGACCCGGTCATCATGCTGACCGCGCCGATCCCGGCCACCCAGAAGGCGCTGAAGAAGTCGGGTCTGAGCCTCGACCAGATCGGCGCGTTCGAGGTCAACGAGGCCTTCGCGCCGGTGCCGATGGCCTGGCTGAAGGACATCGGGGCCGACGAGTCCAAGCTCAACCCCAACGGAGGCGCGATCGCGCTCGGCCACCCGCTCGGTGGCTCCGGTGCGCGAATCCTGACGACGCTGCTGTACCACATGCGCGACAACAACATTCAGTACGGCCTGCAGACGATGTGCGAGGGCGGCGGCCAGGCCAACGCGACCATCCTCGAACTGCTGTGACCGAAACGGCAACCGCCCCCGGCGCTCTCACCGAGCGCCGGGGGAACGTGCTGATCATCACGATCAACCGCCCCGAGGCCCGCCACGCCGTCAACGCGTCGGTGTCCATCGGCGTGGGCGACGCCCTGCAGGCCGCGCAGGAGGATCCGGAGATCCGGGCCGTCATCCTGACCGGCGCCGGAGACAAGTCCTTCTGTGCCGGAGCCGATCTCAAGGCGATCTCACGCGGTGAGAACCTGTTCCACCCCGAGCATTCGGAGTGGGGCTTCGCCGGGTACGTGCGGCACTTCATCGACAAGCCGACGATCGCCGCGGTCAACGGCACAGCACTGGGCGGCGGCACCGAACTCGCGCTGGCCAGCGATCTGGTGGTGGCCGAGGAACGTGCGAAATTCGGTCTGCCCGAGGTGAAACGGGGCCTGATCGCCGGTGCCGGCGGCGTATTCCGCATCGTCGAGCAGCTCCCTCGCAAGGTCGCGCTCGAGCTGATCTACACCGGTGAGCCGATCAGTGCGGCCGATGCGCTGCGCTGGGGTCTGATCAACGATGTGGTGCCCGACGGCACCGTGGTGGACGCCGCGCTCAAACTCGCCGAGCGGATCACCTGCAACGCGCCGCTGGCCGTGCAGGCCAGCAAGCGGGTGTCCTATGGCGCCGTCGACGGTGTGGTCGGCAGCGACGAGCCGTTCTGGAAGCAGACGTTCAGCGAGTTCTCGACGCTGCTGAAGACCGAGGACGCCATGGAAGGACCGCTGGCATTCGCGCAGAAGCGCGAGCCGGTCTGGAAGGCGAAGTAAGCCAAGTACGACAAGACGTTAGGAACAGAAGATGAAGCGAACGATCTACGAAGCGGAGCACGAAGCCTTCCGCCAGACCGTCAAGGATTACATCGAGCGTGAGCTCGTGCCCAACTCGGAGAAGTGGGAGACCGAGCGTCTGGTCGACCGGTCCGCGTACACCGCGGCCGGCAAGTACGGGCTCATCGGCTTCAACATGCCCGAGGAGTTCGGCGGCGGTGGCTCGGATGACTTCCGGTTCAACGCGATCATCGACGAGGAGATCGCCAAGGCCGGTGTGCACGGTCCGGCGCTGAGCCTGCACAACGACGTCGTCGCCCCGTACTTCAACGAGCTGACCAACGACGAGCAGAAGCAGCGCTGGATGCCCGGCATCACCAGCGGCGAGCTGATCATCGCGATCGCGATGACCGAGCCCGGCGCCGGCAGCGACCTGGCGGGCATCCGCACCTCGGCGGTGCGCGACGGTGACGATTGGATCATCAACGGGTCCAAGACGTTCATCTCCTCGGGCATCAACTGCGACCTGTGCGTCGTGGTTGCGCGCACCGATCCGGAAGCCGGCCACAAGGGCTTCACCCTGTTCGTGGTGGAGCGCGGCATGGAGGGCTTCACCCGGGGCCGCAAGCTCGACAAGATGGGCCTGCACAGCCAGGACACCTCCGAGCTGCACTTCGAGAACGTCCGGGTGCCCAACGCCAACCTGCTCGGCAAGGAAGGTCGCGGCTTCTACCACCTGATGACCAACCTGCCTTCGGAGCGGCTGTCGATCGCCATCTCGGCGATCGCCGGTGCCCGCGCGGTGTTCGACGAGACGCTGCAGTACTGCAAGGACCGCAAGGCCTTCGGTCAGCCGATCGGCAGCTTCCAGCACAACCGTTTCCTGCTCGCCGAGATGGAAACCGAGCTGGACGTCACCGAGAACTACATCGACCGCTGCCTGCAGGGCGTGGTCGACGGTGAGCTGACCGCCGTCGAGGCGGCCAAGGCCAAGTGGTGGGCGACCGAGACCGCCAAGAAGATCGTCGACAACTGCGTGCAGCTGCACGGCGGCTACGGCTACATGCTGGAGTACCGCGTGGCACGCGCCTACGTCGACGGCCGCATCCAGACGATCTTCGGTGGCACCACCGAGATCATGAAGGAGATCATCGGCCGCGACCTGGGCGTCTGACTCCGCCCAGCAGACACAGAATCGCCCCTTTTCCTCGGAAAAGGGGCGATTCTGTACGGGGCGCCTCCCGCTTGCGGGGGACTGCTGGGCTGTAACTCAGCCGATCGGCGCGTCCGCGGCGGGGATGTCGGCCGCCGCGGCCGGGGTCTGCTCGGCCGGCAGCGGGGTGGGCTCCGTCGTCGGCGTGCTCTCCGTCGACGAGGTGGTCGCCGTCGTCGAGGTGCCGGACGGGCTGACCGCATCCGGCGCGGCCGCCGGGTCGAGCACGGTGTCGATCAGGTAGATGCGGGCGTTCTGGGCCGCGATGCCGCCGCAGATCACCTTGGCGGTGTCGTTGACCTTGATGTCGCCGTTGGTGCCCACGACCTTGATGTCGGCGCCCTGCTGGGTGGCGCGCTGACCCTTCACGTCGGCCGGGCCGAGCAGGCCGAGGAACACGTGGTAGTAGTCCAGGTCGGTCAACGCGGCCGGGTTGGACTTGAGCGCCTCGAGCTGCTCCGGCGGGAGCTTCGCGAACGCCTCGTCGGTCGGGGCGAACACGACGTACGGCCCGTTGTCGAGCACCGAGGCGACGTTCACGGCGGGGTTGAGCCCACCGGAGACCGCGGCGCTGAAGGTGCTGATGTCCGGGATCTGGGCGAGCACCTGGCTGACCGGCTGGTTGACGAAGGTCTTCCAGTTCGGTACCTCGGCGCGGAAGGGATCACAGTCGCCCTCGAGGTTGGGCAGCGGGGTTTCCACCGTCGCCGGCTCGGCGTTGGCGGTGACCGAAAGGGGCAGCGACACGGCGATGGCGGCGATGCCCACGGCTGCGCCCAGGGTCCTGGTACGGGTCTTCACGATCGGCTCCTCAGCTCGTCAGGACGCCTGCCGATGGGCGGCGTCGGGCCGGCTACCTATGCGGCGCCGTCTCGGATCGTAAGGGCACGAATTGGTCACGGCCAACTCGGACCCTTGCCGCGGAGCCGTCGGAACGGCGGTGACCTGCGGTGATGAGGTTTGTAACGTTGGTTGTCTCACAGTTCCGTCCGCCCCCTACGATGACGCCATGCCGGAACCGCTGATTGTCGCCGTGGGCGAGCACGCACCCGAACTGCACGACACCGCATGGGTGGCGCCGAACGCCGCCGTGATCGGCCGGGTGAAACTGTCCGCCAAGGCCAGCGTCTGGTACGGCGCCACCCTGCGCGCCGAGGCCGAGCCCATCGAGATCGGCGCCGGCAGCAACATCCAGGACGGGGTCACCATGCACGTCGACCCGGGTTTCCCCGCCTCCGTCGGCGCCAACGTCAGCGTCGGGCACAACGCGGTGCTGCACGGATGCACGATCGAGGACGACTGCCTGATCGGCATGGGCGCCGTCGTCCTCAACGGAGCCCGCATCGGTCGCGGTTCGTTGGTCGCCGCCGGGGCGGTGGTCGCCCAGGGTGTCGAGGTTCCGCCCGGATCACTCGTCGCCGGCGTGCCGGGCAAGGTTCGGCGCGAACTCAGCGAGGCGGAGGTCGACGGCAACCGCACCAACGCCACGCTCTATCAGCACCTGGTGGACATGCACCGCTAACCCGCCACCGGCGGATCGAGCAGTGCGAAACCTTCCTGCCTGCGGTACGGGAAGTAGGGATACGGCGCCTCCCGGGCGCTGACCGCGTCCAGCCGGGCGATCTGCTCGTCGTCGAGTCGCCAGCCGACGGCGCCCAGGTTCTCGCGCAGCTGTTCCTCGTTGCGGGCTCCGATGATCACCGAGGCGACGGTCGGCCGCCGCAGGAGCCAGTTGAGCGCGATCTGCGCCACGGTGCGTCCGGTCTCCGCGGCGATGTCGTCGAGGGTGTCGACGACGGAGTAGAGGCGATCCTCGTCGACGGGCGGACCCGCGTCAGCGGTCGCGTGCAGGCGGCTGCGCTCGGGCAGCGGTCGTCCGCGCCGGATCCGGCCGGTGAGCCGTCCCCAGCCCAGCGGACTCCACACCAGCGCGCCGACGCCCTCGGCAAGGCCCAGCGGCATGAGTTCCCATTCGTAATCCCGCCCGACGAGCGAGTAGTAGACCTGATGGGCGATGTGGCGGGTGCGGTGCGCGCCGTCGGCGACCGCCAGCGATTTCATCAGCTGCCATCCGGAGAAGTTCGACACGCCGGTGTAGCGCACCTTGCCCTGCGTGACCAGCGTGTCGAGGGTCGCCACGACTTCCTCGATCGGCGTCCCCGCGTCGTAGCCGTGCAGTTGGAACAGGTCGATGCGATCGGTCCGCAACCGCCGCAGCGCATCCTCGACCGCACGCAGCAACCGGGCGCGTGAGGTGCCCCACCCGGTCGAGGTGGGCAGCGCGGCCTTGGTGGAGATGAGCACCCGGTCGCGCCGGCCGCGTAGGGCTTCGCCGAGCACCTCCTCCGAGGCGCCGTCGGAGTACACGTCCGCGGTGTCGAACAGCGTGACACCGGCCTCCAGGCAGATGTCCACGATGCGACGCGCGCCCTCGACGCCGGTATCGCCCCAGGCGCCGAAGAAGTCGCCGACCCCGCCGAATGTCGCTGCGCCGAAACTGATCTCCGACACCGTCAGACCCGATTCGCCAACCCGTCGATACTCCATGAATCCTCCTTAATGAAACGATTGTCTCGATAGAGCCGCAACGAGTCTTGATGGGAATCCATTCCCGTTAGGGTGGTGGGGTGACGGAGCTGGCGGTGCGGCGACCCGGCGGACGCACCGCGGCGGTGCGCGCCGCCGTGCTGCGGGCCGCCGAAGACCTTCTCGTCGAGGGTGGTCTGCACGCGCTGGAGTTGACCGCGGTGGCGGAGCGGGCGGGGGTCGGCAAGTCGACCGTCTACCGCCGCTGGTCGACCGTGCCGGTCCTCGTCGCCGACGTGTTGCACGAGATGGCCGAACAGTCCGTGTCTCGGGCCCGTACCGGCACGCTGCGCGGCGATCTGCGGGCCAATGCCCGCCTCGTGCGACGCACGCTGACCGATCCCCGCCAGGGCCGGCTCTTCGGCGCCGTCATCGCCGCAGCGACCTACGACCCGCGGACGGCGCAGGCCCTCGAGCGGTTCTACGACCGCCGCGTCGCGGAGTGGTCCGCATGCGTCACCGATGCGGTGGCCCGCGGGGAGGCGCCGACGCGCACCGACGGCGCAGCCGTCATCCGCCACCTGTCCGCGCCGCTGTACTACCAGTTCCTCACGACCACGACACCGTTGAGCACGCGCGACGCCGACCGGGCCGTGGCGGCCACCGTTGCCGCCGTTGCCGCCGGTGTGTTCGTCGTCAGCAAACGGAGACCGGGGGGTTCCCGTTCGCCCGACCTGGGTACCTAGACACGGTGAAAAACGTGCGAGTCCTGGTCACCGGCGCCACGGGATATGTGGGATCCCGCCTGGTCAGCGCCCTGGTCGACGTCGGCGCCGACGTAGTGGTCGCGAGCCGGACCCCCGACCGGCTGCGCTCCTTCGGGTGGTACGACGATGTGACCTCGGTCGCACTCGATGCCCAGCAACCCCAGTCGGTCAAGCAGGCGCTCGCCGACGCGGGACCCGTCGACGTCATCTACTACCTGGTGCACGCGATCGGTCAACCGGACTTCCGCGACACCGACAACCGCGCCGCCACCAACGTCGCCGAAGCCGCCCGGGAGGCCGGCGTCAAACGGATCGTCTACCTCGGCGGCTTCGTCCCCACCGACGAGACGCTCTCCGAGCATCTGGCCGGGCGTGCCGAGGTCGCCGAGGCGCTCACCGTCCCGGGCGGTCCCGACGTCGTGTGGCTGGGGGCGGCGATCATCATCGGCGCGGGGTCCACGTCGTTCGAGATGCTGCGCTACGTCGCCGACCGCTTCCTGGTGCTGCCCATGCCCAAGTGGGCGGCCCACCCGATCGACCCGATCTCGATCCGCGACGCCCTGCACTACCTGGTGGCGGCCGCTGACATCGACAAGGTGCCCGCGGGCGCCTACGACATCCACGGCCCGGACACCACCACCTACGGGGAGCTGCTGCAGAAGTACGCCCGGCTGGCCGGCAGGTGGCGCGCCCCGCTGCCCGTGCGCGGCATCGACACGTCGGTGGTCGCGCAGCTGAGCGGGCTGGTGCTGCCTGTGCCCGGCGGGCTGGCCGGCGACCTCATCGAGAGCCTCGACCACCCGATGACCGCGTCAAAGGAGGGGCTGCGCGACTTCGTCGAGGATCCGGCGGGCGGGTTGACCGGAATCGACGAGGCGATCCGGCGTTCCCTGTCCCCGCAACGCCCGCGACCGGTCAACCGGCTGGTCGACGTGCACCACCTCGCCGACACCGATCCGGACTGGGCCGGCGGCGACAACGAACGCATCACGCGGCTGGTGCGGACCGTCACCCCGCCCATCGCCCGGCCGGCGCTCGGACTGCTCTGTCTGGTCCCCGGACCGGTGGCGGCCGCGATGCGCACCGGCCTGGACACCCTCGTCAACCTGGTACCGAAAGGGAATTCGGCATGACCGAAACCGACCGATCGTCACCGACCCCCGCGCCGTGCGACGAACGGACCGGTTTTCTCCGGGAGGCACGCGGCGTCGTGATGAGCGTCGCCGCCCCGGCCGGTGAGTGGCCGGCGGTGATCCGTCGCCGCCGGATCATCGTCGCGATCTTCGTCGTGATCGGCTTCGGTCTGCTCGGCTACTCGCTGTCGATCCCGCCGGGGGACCCCGACTTCTACTGGTTCACCGCGGGACTCGCCGTCTTCTGGACCGCGGGCGCGTTCCTCTCCGGCCCACTTCACCTGGGCCGAATCTGTTATCGGAGTCGCAACCAGCGGCCGGTGATCACCGGCACCGTCGTCGGGTTGGCGCTCGGCGGTGCGTTCGTGGTGGCGGCCCTGGTGGCCCGGGAGATCCCTTTGATGGCCGAGTACGCCGTGCGGGTGCTCGAACACGCCAACCAGGGGGCGCTGTGGTTGGTCGTCGTGATCACCGTGGTCAACGGCCTGGCCGAGGAGCTGTTCTTCCGCGGCGCGCTGTACACCTCACTGGGCAACCGCTGGAACGGGTGGTGGGCGGTGCTCTGGTCGACGGCGGTGTACGTCGTGGTGACGGGTGTGAGCACGCAGAACTTCATGCTGGCCATCGCGGCGATCGTGCTCGGCACCGTGTGCGCGCTCGAACGCCGTGCGACCGGGGGAGTGCTCGCACCCATGCTCACCCACTTCTTCTGGGGCCTGGTCATGGTGCTCGCACTGCCCCCGATCTTCGGGGTCTGACCCCTCAACCGAGGGGATGGGCGATTTCGTCGCGCGGCATCCGCGCTGCCGTCACCGCAACCGCGGCGAGCAGCACCGGCGCGATACCCGCGACCATGAAGATGGTCTCCATCGACACGACCTTCGACAGCGGGCCGACGATCGCGAACGAAACCGGCATGAACGCCAGCGAGACGAAGAAGTCCAGACTGGAGACCCGGCCGAGCATGTCGGTCGGCACCCGGCGCTGCAGCAGCGTCCCCCAGATCACCATGCCGGCACCGTCGGTCACCCCGATCGCGAAGGTGGCCGCGGCCATCACCGGGAACGACGACGTCGTCCCGACGACGACGAGCGGGATCGAGCCCGCCCCCCACATCGTCATCATGACGGTGAGGTAGCGCCGCGGCATCCGCACCGACGAGACGGCAAGGGCGCCAAGCGCACTGCCGACGCCGAAGAACGCGAGGATGAATCCGTAGGCGCGTGCGCCGTCGGCGAAGCGCTGCTGGGCGATGAACGGCAGCAGCACCTCGATCGGTCCGAGCACGACGAGGACGAACATGCTGGCGAACAGCAGCGTCGACAGCAGCCACGGGGTGCGGAGCACGAACCGGAAACCGTCGCGCAGGTCGTGCAGGACACGTGTGCTCGCGGCCTTCGGCCTGGCGTGCGCCGGGCGCGTCGCGACCAACAGGAGCAGGCCGAGCCCGAACAGGGCGGCGACCACGAGTGCCCCGACCGAGGGCAGCGTGGCGCCGACCACCATGCCGGCGACCGCGGGTCCCACCGACCGCTGGAACACCGGCCGCACCACACCCTCGACGCCGTTGGCGGCGAGCAGCGCTTCGGCGGGCAGGATGCGCGGGAGGATCGCGCTGTAGGCGGGGAAGAAGAACGCGGCGGCGATGCCGAGGACCCCGGCGGCGACGGCCAGATGCCAAATGCGAAGGGCGTCAATCAATCCCAGTGTGGCGACGATGCCGACGGTCAGGAAGTTCACCGCTTCGACGACGATGATGATGGCGCGCTGGCTGAAGCGGTCGGCGGCCAGCCCGCCGACGAGGACGAACGCCACCAAGCCGGCGCCGAGGCAGGTGGCGACCAGCGACAGCGCGGCGGGGTCGTTGTCGAGGGCGATGACCTGCAGCGCCATCACGACCGTCCACATGCCCTCGGCGAAGATCGACAGCGAGACCGCCGCCATCAACAGCCGGTACTCGCGGACGGCGAACGGGGCGAGCACGCGCCATCGACCGGCGCCACGCGCTGGCTTCTGGTCGAGGGTCGGCGTACTCATCTCTCGATGGTCGTCGACGGAGTCGGCCTCAGTCCAACGATTTTCGGGTCAGAAGAGGTCGTCGAGGGACGGCAGCCTGCCGGCGAGTTTGGTGATCGCCCACTGGTTCAGCGACACGCCCTGTTCGGCTGCTTCGACCGAGAGACGGCTGTGCAGATCCGGCGAGGCGCTCGGCGACGCTGTCGCTGATTTCGCGCTCGAGGTTTTCGACGGCATGTGCCGGGGTGGGGGCGTGGCAGAAGTGGCCGGGGAATTCCAGACACCGAGCCTCGTATTCGCCACGGCGCGGGGACCATTCGGCGCGATAGGTGTAGGAGGGCATGGGCCGATCATGGCGCGAGGGTCCGACACGGCGGTCTGCGGCGCGGGTTTCGCGGCTCCGGGTGTGTGGTGCTTGTCAGATCTGATGTCGCGGGCGCTATCAGCTATCGCGGGTGATATCGGATCTCGGAGGGGGTGGGTGCCGCCAGCGCGATTCAGTGATCGGTGAACGAGGCGCTGCGGCGCTCCTGGAAAGCCCTTGTGCCCTCGCGGAAGTCGTGCGACGCCAGCAGCTCCAGCTGACCCTCGCTCTCCCGACCCAGCGCGCCTTCGAGCTCGGTCAGCGTCGCCGCGTTGATCGCCTGCTTGGTCTTCCGCAGCGCCACCGCCGGACCCGCCTTCAGCGCAGCCAACACCTTGTCGACCTCGGCGTCGAACCCCTCGGCGGAATGCACCGCGGTCACCAGGCCCCAGTCATAGGCCTCCGCAGCCGAGATCCGCTCGGCCAGCAGCGCCATCCGCATCGCACGGATCCGGCCCACCGCCGCGGCGAACAGCGCCGACGCACCCCCGTCGGGCATCAACCCGATCTTGGTGAACGCCAGCATGAAAAACGCCTTCTCCGAGGCGATCACGACATCACTGGCCAACGCGAGCGAGGCCCCGACCCCGGCCGCCGGCCCCTGCACCACGGCGACCACCGGTTTGGGCGCCGCGACGATGGCGCGCACCGCGCGGTTGGCCGCATCGAGTACGGCGTTGATCCCGATCTCGGCCTTCTTCGTCTGATCGTCTTCGCTGATGCCCGCACCGGAACTGAAACCGCGCCCGGCACCACCGAGTCGCACCACCTTCACGGCGGGATCGCCGGCGGCCTGGTCCAGCGCATCGGCCACGCCGTTGAGCATGTCGGCGGTCAGCGAGTTGAGGCTGTCGGGCCGGTTCAGCGTCACCGACAGCACCCCGTCGTCGAGCCGCACGATGAGGTCGTCGATGCTGACGTAGGTGCCGGTACCGGAGTCGGTGGTCGTCATGGCTACACCTTCGCATGAGGGGCCGATAGCCCGTGGCCGGTCGAGAAGGTTATACAAGTAAGCTATGTCGCGGTCAACTACTCCGAAGGGGCGGTAGAAATGGCGGGACCACTGCAGGGACTGCGTGTCGTGGAATTGGCCGGTATCGGTCCTGGTCCGCACGCGGCGATGATCCTCGGCGACCTGGGTGCGGACGTCGTCCGCATCGAGCGCCCCGGCAAGGGACCCGGTATCCCGACGAAGGGCAGCGACCAACTGCTCCGTAACCGTCGATCGGTCGGCGCCAACCTCAAGACCGACGAGGGCCGCGAGCTGGTGCTGCGGTTGATCGCCAAGGCCGACGTGCTCATCGAGGGCTTCCGCCCCGGTGTCACCGAGCGCCTCGGACTGGGCCCGGAGGATTGCGCGAAGGTCAACGAACGCCTGATCTACGGCCGGATGACGGGCTGGGGTCAGACGGGTCCGCGCAGTCAGCAGGCCGGTCACGACATCAACTACATCTCGCTCAACGGTGTGCTGCACGCCGTCGGCCGCGCCGGCGAGCGGCCGGTGCCGCCGCTGAACCTGGCGGGCGACTTCGGCGGTGGGTCCATGTTCCTGCTCGTCGGCATCCTCGCCGCGCTGTGGGAGCGGGAACGCTCCGGTAAGGGTCAGGTCGTCGATGCGGCCATGGTCGACGGCTCCAGCGTGCTCGCGCAGATGATGTGGGCGTTCCGCGCGATGGGCATGTGGTCCGACGAGCGCGGCGTCAACATGCTCGACACCGGTGCGCCCTACTACGACACCTATGAGACCTCCGACGGCCGCTACGTCGCGGTCGGCGCGATCGAACCGCAGTTCTACGCCGAGATGCTCGACAAACTCGGCCTCGATCCGGCCGGACTGCCCGACCAGAACGACATGAGCCGCTGGCCCGAACTTCGCGCCGTGCTCACCAAGGCGTTCGCCGAACACGACCGCGACCACTGGGCGAAGGTGTTCACCGGCAGCGACGCGTGCGTCACGCCGGTGCTGTCCTTCGGCGAGGTGGAAGCCGAACCGCACAACACCGAACGCGACACCTTCTACCGCGAGGGCGACTTCCTGTTCCCGGCGCCCGCGCCGCGGTTCTCCCGGACCACGACAACGACGCCGACGCCGCCCGGCGTGCCCGGCGCCGACACCGAAGCGGTCCTCAACGACTGGGTCTGATCTCAAGGTCTGATTCGAACGGTCGATCTCAACCAACAGAAAGGTATGTGCGAGTGGAAATCAAAGACGCCGCCGCCGTCGTCACCGGCGGAGCATCGGGTCTCGGCCTGGCCACCACGAAGCGGCTGCTCGACCGGGGCGCCTCGGTCGTGGTCATCGACCTCAAAGGTGAAGAGGCCGTCAAGGAACTGGGCGACCGCGCCAAGTTCGTGCAGGCCAACGTCACCGATCCCGAGCAGGTCAGCGCAGCGCTGGACGCCGCGGAGGAGATGGGCCCGCTGCGCATCAACGTCAACTGCGCCGGTATCGGCAACGCGATCAAGACGCTGAGCAAGAACGGCGCGTTCCCGCTCGACGAGTTCAACAAGGTCATCCAGGTCAACCTGGTCGGCACCTTCAACGTGCTGCGGCTGAGCGCCGAGCGGATCGCCAAGACCGAACCGATCAACGGTGAGCGTGGCGTCATCATCAACACCGCCTCGGTGGCCGCGTTCGAGGGCCAGATCGGCCAGGCCGCGTACTCGGCGTCCAAGGGCGGCGTCGTCGGCATGACCCTGCCCATCGCCCGCGACCTGTCGCGCGAGTTCATCCGCGTCTGCACCATCGCCCCCGGTCTGTTCAAGACCCCGCTGCTGGGCTCGCTGCCCGAGGAGGCGCAGAAGTCGCTCGGCCAGCAGGTCCCGCATCCCGCGCGGCTAGGCGATCCGGACGAGTACGGCGCGCTGGCCGTCCACATCGTCGAGAACCCGATGCTCAACGGCGAGACGATCCGCCTGGACGGCGCGATCCGGATGGCGCCCCGATGAGCGCTCGCGCGAAGAGGAGACAACCCCGATGAGCCGCTTGCGCGAAGAGAAAGGGCCGAGGTAGCCGCAATGACCCTGCACACCAAGTTCACCGAGACCTTCGGTGTCGAACACCCGATCGTCCAGGGTGGGATGCAGTGGGTCGGACGCGCCGAACTCGTCGCGGCCGTGGCGAATGCCGGTGCGCTCGGCTTCATCACCGCGCTCACCCAGCCCACCCCCGCCGACCTGGCCAACGAGATCGCCCGCTGCCGGGACCTCACGGACAAACCGTTCGGTGTGAACCTGACCATCCTGCCGACCATCAACCCGCCGCCGTACGACGAGTACCGCCAGGTCATCGTCGACGCCGGCATCAAGATCGTCGAGACGGCGGGCTCCAACCCGGCGCCGCACCTGCCGATGTTCCACGACAACGGCATCAAGGTGCTGCACAAGTGCACCTCGGTGCGCCATGCGGTGAAGGCGCAGAGCCTCGGTGTCGACGGCATCAGCATCGACGGTTTCGAATGTGCCGGTCACCCCGGCGAGGACGACATCCCGGGCCTGGTGCTGATTCCGGCGGCGGCGTCGAAGATCGACATCCCGATGATTGCCTCCGGCGGATTCGCCGACGCCCGCGGCCTGGTCGCGGCGCTGGCGCTCGGGGCCGACGGTATCAACATGGGCTCGCGGTTCATGTGCACCGAGGAGTCGGCGATCCACCAGAAGGTCAAGGAAGCGATCGTCGCGGGCACCGAACTCGACACGGAACTCATCTTCCGGCCGCTGCGCAACACCGCGCGGGTGGCGAGTAACGCCGTCTCCCGTGAGGTCGTGGAAATCCTCAACCGGGGCGGTCAGTTCGAGGACGTGAAGGATCTGGTCGCCGGGAAGCGCGGCGTGAAGGTCTACGAGATCGGCGACCTGGATGCCGGCATCTGGAGTGTCGGCACGTCGATGGGATTGATCAACGACATCCCAACCTGTGGTGAGTTGGTGAGTCGGATGGTCGAGGAGGCCGAACAGCTCATCACCGATCGGCTGGCCGGGCTGGTTAAGCCCGCAGAAGAGCCGGTTGCGGTCTGACGCTGGTCAACCGTTGACCCTGCAAGGGTCAGCAAACAGCCTATGGACACGCGCGCCGGAACTGGCGCGCGTGTTCATCCGGCTTGAGCGAGCGGGCTCCAGTCGTCGAACTGTTCGGAGGTGTCTCCCTCGACGAGGAAATCGCCGTGGTAGAGAGCCTCGAAATCAACCTTGATGACATCGGCACTGGTGTCGTCGATCCACATGGCACTGAGCCTATGAGTCACCTTTAAGGAATCATTGAGTCACGATTCGGAAAATGGTGGCAATCCTACTTTTGGGTAGGTTTCTAGCCAGTAGGTGTCGTGAGGTGAATGGGATTGGTCCCGTTGAGGGCGATCCAGGTCACGACGGCGGCCACGATCGCCACCGCCAGCAGGATCACCGCGATGCGCGTCGACCAGCGGATCCGGGTCGCCACCCGCGCGTCGACCGAGTAGGCGCCCGCCCCCGCGAACAACAGCGCCGTCGCGCCGATCGCCACCAGGAACGGCACGTTGAACGGTTCGGACCAGAACGCCGCACCGGAGACGTTGACCGCCCAGGCGTCGAGCATCGCGGCGATCACCGCGGTCGCCGCCAGCGGGGTGAGCACCCCGAGCACCAGGCCGATGCCGCCGAGCGTCTCCGACGCGGTGACCATGAACGCCGCCAGGCCGGGCAGCCGCCACCCGCCGGCCTCCATGAAACCGACGACGGTGTCGAAGTCGACGGCCTTGCGCAGCCCCGCCTGGATCATGGTGGCTCCGACGCCGATCCGCAGCACCAACAGGGCGATGTCGGTGCCGGTGGACGTGGGGGTGGTGACGGTGGTTCTCACATCTGTGCTGGCCATGGTCTCCGTACCTCGTGCCGTGGATTACCTGGGCGCCGGTCCCATCATCGTCTAGACCGGCCAGCGCGTCATTTCTCATCGCCAGAAGCGGCGTCACCGGTTTGAAAGATTCTCGGGCCCGTTTCGTGGTTACAAGTAGCGAATCGGTTGGGCGAGAGGACGCGGACGTTGCTGTCACGAATTGCCAGGTCGGCGATCGCCTCGCCGAAACGGATCCTGTTCGTCGCCGCGCTGGTGATGGCGGCGGCCGGGCTGCTCGGCCTTCCGGTGAGCCAGACCCTGTCCGCGGGCGGTTTCCAGGACCCGACGTCGGAGTCGGCGCGCGCCACCCAGACGCTCGTCGAGAAGTTCGACCAGGGCGACATGGACCTGATCATCAGCGTGACCTCAGACGACGGCGCCCAGAGCCCGGCGGCCACCGCGGTCGGCACCGCCATCGCCGCCGAACTCGAGGCCTCACCGGACGTCGCCGGCGTGGCCTCCACGTGGACCGCACCGCGCGAGGCGGTGCCGGCGCTACTCAGCAAGGACCGCAAGACCGGGTTGATCATCGCCGGGATCACCGGCGGCGAGAGCGGTGCGCAGAAGCACGCCAAGGAGCTCACCGACCGGCTGGTGTACGACCGCGACGGCGTGACGGTGCGCGCGGGCGGCGAGGCCATGACCTACGTCGAGATCAATAGGCAGACCGAGAAAGACCTGCTGACCATGGAGCTGATCGCGATCCCGCTCAGCTTCGCCGTGCTGGTGTGGGTCTTCGGCGGGCTGCTGGCCGCGGCGCTGCCGGTGGTGGTCGGGTTGTTCGCGATCGTCGGCACGATGGCCGTCCTGCGGCTGCTCACGATGGTCACCGACGTGTCGATCTTCGCGCTCAACCTGTCCATCGCGATGGGTCTCGCCCTCGCGATCGACTACACCCTGCTCATCGTGAGCCGGTTCCGCGACGAACTCGCCGACGGTGTCGACCGGGACCGCGCACTGATCCGCACCATGGTGACCGCGGGCCGGACCGTGTTGTTCTCCGCGCTGACCGTCGCGCTGTCGATGGCCACGATGGTGCTGTTCCCGATGTACTTCCTGAAGTCGTTCGCCTACGCCGGGCTGGCGGTCGTCGGGTTCGCCGCGACGGCCGCGATCGTGGTCGCCCCGGCCGCGATCGCGCTGCTCGGAAACCGGCTCGACGACTTCGACGTGCGCCGGCTCGCGCGCCGCCTGCTCGGCAGACCCGAGCCCACGCCCAAGTCCGTCGAGGAGACGTTCTGGTACCGGTCGACGAAGTACGTCCAGCGCCGGTCCATCCCGATCGGCGTGGCGATCGTGGCGCTGCTGCTGGTGCTCGGCGCACCGTTCCTCAGCATCAAGTGGGGCTTCCCCGACGACCGGGTGCTGCCGCAGTCCTCGTCGGCGCGTCAGGTCGGCGACGAACTGCGCACCAACTTCGCCGTCGACACCGCCACCGACGTCACCGTCGTCGTCCCGGACACCGGGGGACTGACACCGGCGGACATCGACCGCTACGCCGCGGACCTCTCGCGTGTCCCGGACGTGCTGAGCGTGGCCGCCCCGGGTGGCACCTACGTCACCGGCGCCCGGGTCGGCCCGCCCTCGGCGGCCAGCGGGCTGGGCGCAGGCAGCGCCTACCTCACCGTCGCCACGAACACCGAACTGTTCTCCGACGAGTCGGAACGACAACTCGACGCGCTTCACGCCGTCGCGCCACCCGGCGGGACTGCCGTCCAGTTCACCGGCACTGCTCAGATCAACCGCGACAGTTCGGAGTCGATCACCTCGCGGCTGCCGCTTGTGCTCGGCATCATCGCGGGAATCAGCTTCGTACTGCTGTTCCTGCTGACCGGCAGCGTGGTGCTCCCGCTCAAGGCGCTGCTGCTCAACGTGTTGTCGTTGTCGGCCGCGTTCGGTGCGCTGGTCTGGATCTTCCAGGAGGGCCACCTCGGGGCGCTCGGCACGACGCCGACGGGGACGCTGGTCGCCAACATGCCGGTGCTGCTGTTCTGTATCGCGTTCGGTCTGTCGATGGACTACGAGGTCTTCCTGATGTCGCGGATCCGGGAGTTCTGGCTGAAGTCCGGCCGCACCCGCTCAGACGGGACCGTACCTGCTCCTCGCGTCCGCAATGACGAGAGCGTGGCGCTCGGCCTCGCCCGCACCGGCCGCGTCGTCACCGCCGCCGCCCTGTTGATGACGATCTCGTTCGCCGCGCTGATCGCCGCGCAGGTGTCGTTCATGCGGATGTTCGGCGTCGGGTTCACGCTGGCCGTGCTCGCAGACGCGACGCTGATCCGCATGCTGCTGGTGCCGGCCTTCATGCATCTGATGGGCCGCTGGAACTGGTGGGCACCCAAGCCGCTGGCACGCCTGCACGAACGCTTCGGCATCAGCGAATCGGCCGAACCCGAGTACGCCGAACCGGTGGCGGCGCGCCCGGCCTGAGCGGAGGATGGGGCCGGTGAGCGCCGACGTCGACAACCCGTTCTTCGCCCGCCTGTGGACGGTCATGTCCGGTCACGAGACCGAGGAGATGCGGCGACTGCGCGCGGCCAACCTCGCCGGCCTGACGGGCCGGGTGCTCGAGATCGGCGCCGGCACCGGGACCAATTTCGCGCACTATCCGCCGTCGGTGACCGAAGTGGTCGCCATCGAACCGGAACGCCGCCTGGCCGCGCACGCCCGCGAGGCCGCGGCGCACGCCCCCGTTCCGGTGACGGTCACCATGGACAGCGTCGAGGACTTCAGCACCGCAGAACCGTTCGACGCGGTCGTGTGCTCGCTCGTGCTGTGTTCGGTCGACGACCCGGACGGCGTTCTGCGCGAACTGTTCTCGCTGTTGCGGCCCGGCGGCGAACTGCGTTACCTCGAGCACATCGCGGAGACCGGTGCGCGGGCGCGGCTGCAGAAGGTCGCCGATGCGACGGTGTGGCCCAGGATGCTGGGCAACTGCCATACCCACCGCCACACCGAGACGGCGATCACCGTGGCGGGCTTCCGGGTCGAGGACGCCCGGCGGGAACGAATGTTCCCGCCGTGGGTGCCGCTGCCGGTGTCGGAGTTGGCGGTGGGCCGGGCGGTGCGGCCCGCCTGAGCGCCGGCGTCCTACGGCAGTAGATCGGGGAGGCGTTGCAGCAGGGTGGGCAGCGCGCCCACGGCGGTCTCGCGCAGCGACACCGTCGCGCTGTCCGACAGCGGTGTGCGTTCCGGGTTGACCTCGATGACCGCCGTCCCGCGGGCCAGTGCCATCTCGGGTAGACCGGCCGCCGGGTAGACGATCGAGGACGTGCCCACCACGACCACCACGTCGGCGGTGAGCACCGCGTGGACCGAGCGCTGCCAGGCGGCCTCCGGCAGCGCCTCGCCGAACCACACGACGTTGGGGCGGATCAGCCCACCGCACGGGCACTGCGGCGGATCGACCGCCTCGACCGGCTCGGGCATGGCGGGCAGATTGCCTTCGAAGCGGGAACCGCAAGCGTCGCACTGGAATTCGAACAGACTGCCGTGCAGGTGGTAGACGTTGCGGCTGCCGGCCCGCTCGTGCAGATCGTCGACGTTCTGGGTGACCACGTGCACGTCGGCATGGTCCTGCCACGCCGCGACCGCGTGGTGGCCGTTGTTGGGCTGCACCGCGTCCATCATGTAATGGCGCCACAGGTACCAGGCCCACACCTTCTCGGGGTTGGCCCGCCATCCGTCGGCGCTGGAGATCTCGTACGGATCGACCTTGGCCCACAGCCCGGTCTCGACGTCACGAAAGGTCGGCACCCCGCTCTCCGCGGAGATGCCGGCCCCGCTGAGCACCGTCACCTGCACATGACCAATTTAGCCGGTGTGGGAGATACTGGGCACGTGGCCGGTTTGGCGGAGTGGGTGTCGCTCGACGCGCGAGCGGCCCGGCCGTTGTTCGACCAGTTGCGCACCCAGATCATCGACGCCGTCCGCGACGGCAGACTCTCGCCGGGGACCCGGCTCCCGACGGTGCGTGAACTCGCCGGCCAGATGGGCCTCGCAGTCAACACGGTGGCGCGGGCGTACCGCGAACTCGAGACGGCGGGGGTCCTCGAGACACGTGGACGGTTCGGCACCTTCGTCTCGCGTGTCGACCCAGCCGACACGGCGATGGCGACCGCCGCGCAGAACTACGTCGAGACGGCGCGGGCGCTGGGCGTCGAGAAGTCGGCGGCGCTGCGGTACGTGGAGTCCGCGTTCGACTGACGCTCTCCGCCGTCGGTCAGCCGAATTCGAGCAGGGTCCAGACCGGGCGCACGGCATCGAACACCGGAATCCGCTGAACCGTCCACAGCAGCGCGTTGAGCACCCGTCCGCGACCCTCGGGCAGCGGCACGTCGTGTACGGCGCGGATGCCGGGCACGGTGTCCACCAGCGCGGCGGCCTCACCGGGGGTGAGGCTGAACGGCATCGGAGGCACCTTGTAGCGCAACGACGTTCGCATACCCTGGCGCGCCCACCAGGCGAACCACGACGGCGGCAGGTCGAACATCATCTGAGCGCCGGGGAACCGCTGCGCGCACGCCCGGATGAGCGACATGGCCTCGTCGGGCTGCAGGTACATCAGCAGTCCCTCGGCGGTGATGAACACGCCCTCGGAGTCATCGACCTCGTCCATCCAGGTGAAGTCCAGGGCGGACTGCGCGCACACCCGGACCCGCTCCGACGGCGGCAGGAGCTTGGTGCGCAACTCGACGATGGGCGGGAGGTCGACGGTCAGCCACCGGAACTCGTGGCCCACCCCGGAGGCGTCGAGCCGGTGGAAGCTGGTCTGCAGTCCCTCGGCGAGCGCGACGACGGTCGCCCTCGGATGCGTGCTGAGATAGCGGCGCGTGTACTCGTCGAACCCCTTCGCCCGCAGCGCCATGTCCTGGCGGCGGCTCGGGCCGAACTTCCCGAAGTCGAAATCGATCGAGTCGACCAACCGGATCGCCATCGGGTCGTCGATGAGCGCGTCCCGGCGGCGGGCCTCGTTGGCCCGGACCTGCAGGGTGAGCAACGCCGTCTCCGAGACCCCGGTCAGCGCGCTGCCGTCCACCTTCGGCGGTGTGTTCGTCACCTCGCCGAATCTACCGAACGCACCACCTTGTCCAGGGTGCGCAGGTTTCGGGTGGTGGTCGAGGACTTGTAGCGCTTCTTGCCCATCGTCTTGCCGATGGTGGTGTCCAGCGTGGCGGACTTCGGCACCTGCCAGTACACGACACCCTCGCCGCGCTCGATCTTCTCCTCGGGTCCCGCGTCGGCCGCCAACGCGGCCAGTTCGTCGAGCACCTGCTCGTCGGTGACGAACGTGACGTAGGAGTGGTGGCCTTCGACTTCGCGCTCGAACGGGTACCCCGCCGAGACCGCCGCCACGGTGGCGGCGTCGTAGGCCAGCACCCAGGCGTCGTAGCCGAATCGCTCGCGCAGCGCCTGCTCGGCGGTGCGGCGCACGGTCGTCACGTCGCCGTCGCTGTCGAGCAGCACGTTGCCGCTCGCCAGGATCGTCTTCACCGCGGTGAATCCGGCGTCTTCGAACGCCGCCGCCACCTCGGCCATCTTGAGGTTGACGCCGCCGACGTTGACGCCGCGCAGGAACGCCACGAAACGTGTCATGACGCGACGGTACCGAGGAACGTAGGCTCGCAGAATGGTGCGCCAGGTGTTCGACGACAAGTTGTTGGCCGTGATCAGCGGTAACTCGCTGGGGGTGCTCGCCACCATCAAACGCGACGGCCGACCGCAGTTGTCGAACGTCTCCTACCACTTCGACCCCAGGGCGGTCGCGATCGAAGTGTCGATCACCGAACCCCGCGCCAAGACGCGCAACCTGCGCCGCGATCCGCGGGCGTCGATCCACGTCAGCGCCGACGATGGATGGGCATACGCCGTCGCCGAGGGCGATGCGATCCTCACCCCACCGGCCGCCTCACCGGACGACGACACCGTCGAGGCGCTGATCGCGTTGTACCGCAACATCGCCGGCGAACACCCCGACTGGGACGACTACCGGCGCGCGATGGTCGACGACCGCCGGGTGCTGTTGACCCTGCCGATCACCCACCTGTACGGGATGCCGCCGGGCCTGCGGTGAACCGGGCGAGTTGAACAGGGGCGGCAGGCACTCGGACGCGTTACGCTGCCGGCATGGCTGAACAACCGGAAGACGACACCAAGCGCAAGTTCCGGGAAGCCCTCGAACGTAAGAAGGCCCACTCGACGGACTCCGCGGGTCAGCGCAAGGGCGGACCGCAGCAGGCCAAGGCGCACGGCCACGGCCCGGTGGAGAACCGCCGCGAATTCCGCCGTAAGAGCGGCTAACCCGCGCGGGTCCTCTCCCGCAACAGGATGGCGATCAGGCACACCGTGGCGAGCGCCGCGACGGCGATCGCGAAGCCCACGCCCGCGGTCTGCAACCCCACCGCCTGCGCGGCCAGACCCTCACCGATCACCGGCAGCGAGATCGCCACGTAGGCGACGACGAAGTAGGTGGAGTTGACCTCGGCGCGCCGCTCGGGTGGGGTGCGTTCGGCGACCGCGGCCAGCCCGCGACTGAAACTCATCCCCTGACCGACACCGGCGATCACCGCCGCGGCGATGAGACCCGGCAGCGACGAGAAGTGCAGCGCCACAGCCAGAACCGCCATCCCGGCCACGAGGATGGCGCAACCGGCGGCCACCGCCCGCGACGGGGCGACCCGGTTGGCGGCCACCTGGGTGACGGCCGAGGCGGCGAAGATCGAGCAGGCGATCGCGCCTGCCACCGCATGGTTCTCGATGCCGACGACGTCGGCGAGGAACGACGGCGCCACGGCGGTGAACAACCCGGTGACCGCGAAGCCGGCGAAGGCCGCCAGGGCGGCGATCACGAACACCGACCGCGCCTCGGGCGGAACCGAGAGCCGCTGCAGCCCGATGCGGCCGCTGCGCGGTGAGGTCTCGGGGACGACGAACACCGCGACACCGGCCAGCACCGCCATCGCGATGTGGACGGCGAACACCAGATCCAGGGGCTGCGGTGCGTACTGGACGAGCAGGCCGGCGAGCAACGGGCCCGCGCCCAGCCCGCCGATGTTGGCGACCGTGGCCACCGCGGCCGCCCGGGAGCGCCAGCTTTGCGGGGCGGCCTCGATGACGGCCGCCGTTCCCGTCCCGGTGAAGACGCCCGCCGACAGACCGGACAGCACCCGCCCGATCAGCAACACCGCCACCGAATCGGCGACCAGGAACACCAGCGCGCTGGCGATCGCGAACCCCACACCGGCCAACAGCATGGGGCGTCGGCCGACGGCGTCCGACCACCGCCCGAAGGCCAGCAGTGCGACGAGCACGCCGCCGGCGTACGCCGCATAGATGACCGTGGTGGTCAACACCGCGAAGTCCATCCGGTCGGCGTAGAGGGCGTAGAGCGGAGTGGGCACCGTGGTGCCGACCATGGTCACCGCGAACGCGTAGGCCAGCAACGCGAAGGCGTATCGGCTCAGGGGACGCGGCACGGCATCCGACGGTAGGGGACGGTCGACAACGGCTTCGCGCCGAGTGTGGGACATGCGAGGTGCAACGCCGTTCGGCGGCCTCGTTATTCACACACCCGGCGCGAGACGTCCTGGGCTCAGCGGGCCGGCCTCAGTGCGAGACGGCCTTCTCCGCACCCACCCCGGTCAGCGAGCGCACCTCCATCTCGGCGGCGATCGTCGGATCCTCGTCGTCCGGTGAGGTCAGAGTGCCGACGATGCCGAGGATGAACGCCAGCGGGATCGACACGATGCCCGGGTTGGCCAGCGGGAACCAGGCGAAGTCGGCGCCCTTGATCATCGAGGTCGCCGTGCCCGAGACCGCGGGTGAGAACACGATCAGCACGATCGTCGAGATCAGCCCGCCGTACATGCTCCACAGCGCACCGCGGGTGTTGAAACGCCGCCAGTACAGCGAGTAGAGGATGGTCGGCAGATTCGCCGCGGCGGCCACCGCGAACGCGAGCGCCACCAGGAACGCGACGTTCTGCTCGCGGGCCAGGATGCCCAACCCGATCGCCAGCGTGCCCAGCACCACCGCGGTGATCCGCGAGATCTTGACCTGCTCGCTCTCGGTGACCTGATGGCTCTTCATCACGCTGGCGTAGATGTCGTGCGCGAAGGACGCCGACGCGGTGATGGTCAGACCGGCGACGACCGCGAGGATCGTCGCGAACGCCACCGCGGAGATGACGCCCAGCAGCACTACGCCGCCGAGTTCGAACGCCAGTTGCGGCGCAGCGGAATTCACCCCACCGGGGGCGGCCAGGATGCGGTCGGGTCCGACCAGGGCCGCGGCGCCGTAACCCAGGGCCAGGGTGAACAGGTAGAACGCGCCGATGAGCGCGATCGCCCAGACCACCGACCGGCGGGCCTCCTTGGCGGTGGGCACCGTGTAGAAGCGCATCAGCACGTGCGGCAGGCCGGCGGTGCCGAGCACCAGGGCCAGCGCCAGCGAGATGAAGTTGATCTGCGTGGTCAGCGACGCGCCGTACTGCGCGCCGGGGGCAAGCACGTCGCGCGAGGCGACCTTGGCGTCCTCGCTGCTGCTCACCATCGCCTGTGCGCTGCCGAGGATCTCGGAGAAGTTGAAGTTGAACTTCGCCAGCACCATGATCGTCATGATCCCCGCGCCGCCGATCAGCAGGACCGCCTTGATGATCTGCACCCAGGTGGTGCCCTTCATCCCGCCGACCAGGACGTAGACGATCATCAGCACGCCCACGACGGCGATCACGATCGACTGTCCGAGGTCGCTTTCGATGTTGAGCAGCAGTGCGACCAGCACGCCGGCGCCGGCCATCTGGGCGAGCAGGTAGAACAACGACACCGCCAGGGTGTTGGTGGCCGCGGCCAACCGCACCGGACGTTGTTTGAGCCGGAAGCTCAGCACGTCGGCCATGGTGAATTTTCCCGTGTTGCGCAGCAGTTCGGCGACCAGCAGCAGCGCCACCAGCCAGGCGACCAGGAATCCGATCGAGTACAGGAACCCGTCGTAGCCGTAGACGGCGATGGCGCCGGCGATGCCGAGGAAGCTCGCGGCCGACAGGTAGTCACCGCTGATCGCGATGCCGTTCTGCGGACCGGTGAAGGCGCGGCCCGCGGTGAAGAACTCGGTGGCGGTGGCGTTCTTCTTACTCGCCTTGATGACGATGAAGAGCGTCACCAGGACGAACAGGGCGAAGATCGACATGTTGGCGACGGGGTTGCCGATGGTCTCGGCGGCGAGCACGGTCACGGTGCGTGGCCTTCCAGTTCGGCGCGGATGGCCGCCGCGCGCGGGTCGATCACCTTGTTGGCGAAGCGGACGTAGATCCCCGTGATGAGGAATGTGGTGATGAACTGACCGATGCCGATGAGCAACCCGACGTTGACGTTGCCGAACACCCGGATCGCCATGAAGTCGGTGGCGAACGTACTCAGCAGCACGTAGGTGGTGTACCAGATGAGGAACGCCGCGCTCATCGGGAACACGAAGCCGCGCAACCTCTTCCGCAACTCCTGGAATTCGGGGCTGGCCTGCATGGCCAGATACTCGTCACCGCTGGGCATCGCTGCCTCCCGCGGTGGAAGATCCGTCTCGGACACCGTGACTCCTGACCTCGTCGTGTGAACCAGTTCTCGACTGAAACTAGATGAGATGCAGGTCACATACCCGCACCTCGGGGAGGTCACACGGTGAAGGCCGACAGCGGTGCGGTGAGCGGTCGGATGCCGGCGACGAACGGCGGCGCCCGCGCAGGCGCGAGGTCAGTCGCCGGGTACGCGTTCGATGCCCATGCCCAGCCGTTCGGGCACGTGCATCCGCGCGAAGATCTGGGCGACATCGGGCGGGACGCTGCGCCGGGTGAGCCGGCTGACGGCGATCATCGTGACGAAGGCCAGCGGGACGGTGATCGCGGCGGGATAGCCGACGGCCACCGCGGCCCACCCGCCGAGCGCCGCTTCGTCGACCGCACCCGCGATCGCGAGGGCCACCGCCGTCCCCGAGGCCGCCCCGCCGACCACCAGGCCGCAGGACGCACCGACCGCGGTCAGCCCCCGCCACCAGATGCCCAGCACCAGCAGCGGGCACAGCGTGGATGCGGCCACCGCGAACGCCAGCCCGACGCTGCGCGACAACTCCAGTCCGGAGGTGATGAGCGACAACGGGATCGGGATCAGCCCGCCGACGAGCGCGGCGATCCGGAAGTCCCGCACCCGGCCACGCAGCACGTCGGTCGCCAACGCACCGGCGATGCTCACCAGCAGACCCGACGACGTCGCGAGAAACGCCGCGCTCGCCCCGGCGGCGACGAGTGCGGCGAGCAGCTGCCCGAACACCCCGCCGATCGCGGCGGCGGGGGCGAGCAGGACCGCTGCGTCGGCGGCGCCGGTGATGAGAAGCTGCGGTACGTAGAGCCGGGAGAACACGCCGATCAGCGTGGGGAACAGGTAGAACAACCCCAGCAGCGCGATGACCGCGAGCGCGGTGCGCCGGGCGACCCTGCCGTCGGGGTTGGTGTAGAAGCGCACCAGTACATGCGGCAGCCCCATCGTGCCGAGGAACGTCGCCACGATGATCGAGACGACCTGGTAGAGCGGATGCGCGCCACCCAGGCCGCCGCCGGAGGCGAGCCATTCACCGCCGGCCGCCGGGGTGCCCGCCAGCACGGGCGTGGCCGCGCCGTCGGCCAGCGTCATCGTGGAATCCGCGCCCAACTCATGTTCCCCGGGCGCGCCGATGGGTGCGGCGATGACCGGCCGGCCGTCGAGCGTGCCCGTCACCGTGATGCCGGCCGGTTCGGTGACCTGCACGACGACGTCGGTCTCGATGGCGACGGTCGTGTCCTGGGTGACGGACGGCGGGAGCGGCCCACCCAGTTCGCCCCGGTCGGTGAAGAACAGTCCGAGCAGCGCGATCGCGGGAATGGCGATCGCCGTCAGTTTCAGCCAGTACTGGAAGGCCTGCACGAAGGTGATCGAGCGCATGCCACCGGCGACCACGTTGGTGATGACGATGCCGCCGACGACCACCGGCCCGATCCACACCGGCATGCCCAGCAGGGTCTTGAGTGCGAGGCCGGCGCCCTGGTACTGCGGGACGAGATACACCACGCAGATCACGATGACGACGAGCATCGCGACCTTGCGCAGCCGCCGTGACCCGAGCCGGAACTCGGCGAAGTCGGGCACCGTGTAGGCCCCGGAACGACGCAGCGGCGCCGCCACGAACAGCAGCAGGCCCAGATAGCCCGCGGTGAAACCGACCGGATACCACAGCGCGTCGGCGCCGTATTTCGCGATCAGCCCGGCGACGCCGAGAAACGATGCAGCGGAGAGGTATTCGCCGGAGATGGCGGCCGCGTTCCATTGCGGCCCGACCGTGCGGGAGGCGACCAGGAAGTCGGAGGTGGTGCGGGAGAACCGGACACCGTAGGCGCCGATCGCGATGGTGGCCACCGCCGCGGCGAGCAGCGCGGCCGCCGTCAACGCCGAACCGGTCATGGCTCGCTGTCGATGACGCGGACGAAGTCGCGCTCGGCCTGTTCGGCCAATCGGACGTAGAGCCTGCCCACCCCGTACATCAGTGGGTACGCCAGCAGCCCGAGCGCCAGCCAGTTGAGCCGGATGCCCGCGACGGTGAGGGCCGCCCAGCCGGGGAACACCGCCGTCAGCAACGGGATCGCCGCGACCACGCACACCACCACCGTGGCCAGCCGCAGCGCCAGCCCCAGCTGTGCGCGCACCAGACCCCGCACGAGCGCGTCACCCACCTGGGTCTGCTCCTGCACCTCGACCCTGGTGCGCACCATGCGCGCACCGCGACGGTGGGCCAGCACCACCCGTTCGCGTTGCGGGCGGCCCGGCTCAGTCATCGCCGCCGGCGGGTCGCAGATGCCGCAACGGATCGCGCACCAACCGGTCACGCAGCTCACGGGCCTGACGGCGGCTCACCGGCAACTCGACGGCCGGCGACGAACCGTTGGCGCGCAACCGCACCAGCACCGCGCCGTCGCTCGTGCGCAGCCCCGTCACCAGCCGCAGCGCCACCAGGTAGGAGCGGTGGATGCGTTGGAAACCCCGCTCCCGCCAACGGGTTTCGAGGGTGCTGAGCGGAATGCGCACCAGGTGTGATCCCGACGCCGAGTGCAGCCGGGCGTAGTCGCCCTCGGCCTCCACCCAGCCGATGCTGTCGCGGGGGACCAGGTGGGTGATCCCGCCGAGTTCTGCGGGTACGACGTCGGAGTCGGGTTCCTCGTCGGCGGCCGGTTCGGCGCTGCGCGCCGCACCGGCCGATTCGGCGCTGCGCGCCGCGACCACCCGCCGGACCGCCTCGTCGAGGCGATCCTGCCGGATGGGTTTGAGCAGGTAGTCGATCGCCCCGACGTCGAAGGCGGCGACGGCCTTGTCGTCGTGGGCGGTGACGAACACGATGGCCGGCCGCTGAGCGAAATTGCCCAGCACACCGGCCAATTCGATACCGGACAGGCCGGGCATGTTGATGTCGAGGAAGATCGCGTCGATGGTGCGCTGGTTCAGTTCGCGCAGTGCCGAGGTGGCGTCGTTGACGCGCAGCACCTCGCCGATGTCGGGATGGCGGCCCAGCAGGTAGGCCAGCTCGTCGAGGGCGGGCATCTCGTCGTCGACGGCGAGCACGGTCAGGCCGGACCTGTTCACCCGTACGCACCTCCGCCGGCCCGCACGCCGGACCGGAATTTGGGTACCCGCATGATGACCTTCGTGCCCGCCCCGATCGCCGTCTCGACCACCAGACCGTAATCGTTGCCGAACGCCGCCCGCAGGCGATGGTCGACATTCGTCAGGCCGACGTGCGCGCTGTCGCCGGGGGCGGGGGAACCGTCACCGCCCAGCGCGTCACCCGGCCCGGTGCGCAGGGCGGCGGGGTCCATCCCGACACCGTCGTCCTCGACGGTGATGACGCAGTCGGAACCCTCGTCGCGGGCGATGATCTCGATGGACCCGCCGCCGCGCCCGGCCAGCCCGTGCCGCACGGCGTTCTCGACGAGCGGTTGCAGCGCCAGGAACGGCACCACGACCCCGAGCACCTCGGGGGCCACCTGCAGGCGAACGTCCAGCGACGTCCCGAACCGGGCCCGCTCGAGCGTCAGGTAGCGGTCGATGTTGCGCAACTCCTCGGCCAGCGTCGTGTACTGCCCGGCGGCGCGGAACGAATAGCGGGTGAAATCGGCGAACTCCAGGATGAGTTCGCGGGCCCGGTCGGGATCGGTGCGCACGAACGAGGCGATGGTGTTGAGCGCGTTGTAGATGAAGTGCGGGCTGATCTGCGCGCGCAGGGCCAGCACTTCGGCCCGGTCCAGGCGGGCGCGGGAGGCGTCGAGTTCGGCGAGTTCGAGTTGGCCTGCGGCGTAGCGCGCGACCTCGCCGACCGCGCCGAGCATGCCCGGCCCCGGATCGCGGGTGGTGACGACGGCGAGCACCCCGAGTAGGTCCCCGGCATCGGTCAGCAGGGGTTGGGCGATGACCGTGGCCGCGCGCACGGACGTGAGCACGCGGCGCTCCCCGGCGATCGACTCGCGGACGGTGCGTGCCGCGTCGTCGACCACGTCGGACGTCCAGATCGCGTCGTCCTCCGGTTCGCGGGCGAGCAGCCGGCCTTCGCCGTCGAACAGCGCGATCCCGTCGGTGCCGGTGAGCTCGCGCAGGAACGGCGCCGCCGATTCGGCCGAGGTGGTGTCGAGACCCTGGCGCAACGCGCGCGCGGCCAGCGATGCGGTGTGCAACGCGGCGTGGACGGCGCGTTCGGTGGGGGTCGCCACCACCCGGCGGGTGCGCACGACGACCGCGGCGGCCACGGCTGTCACGATCAGCACCGCCGCCAGGACTATCGCGAGCTCGCCGGACATCTGCTGTAGGTGCTCCTCGCGTCCGCGTCACCTCACGGGTTTTCGGCCACCTTAAACTGGCGGGGTGGCGAAACTGCAGCTTGTCCAGGATCCGGCGGCCGACGCGCTGCTCGAATCAAACCCGTTCGCGCTGCTGGTCGGCATGCTGCTCGATCAGCAGTACCCGATGGAGGCGGCGTTCGCCGGGCCGAAGAAGATCGCCGACCGCATGGGTGGTGTCGACGCCCGCGAGATCGCCGAGTACGACCCCGAGAAGTTCGCCGCCCTCTGCTCGACGACGCCTGCGGTGCACCGGTTTCCCGGGTCGATGGCCAAACGCATCCAGGCGCTGGCCCAACTGATCGTCGACCGCTACGACGGTGACGCCGCCGCGCTGTGGACCTCGGGCGATCCCGACGGCGCCGAGGTGCTGCGCAGGCTCAAGGCGCTGCCGGGGTTCGGCGAGCAGAAGGCCAAGATCTTCCTCGCGCTGCTGGGCAAGCAGTACGGCGTGACACCGCAGGGCTGGCGGGAGGCCGCGGGCGACTACGGCAAGGCCGGGACGTACATGTCGATCGCCGACGTGACCGATCCGGGCGCACTCGAAAAGGTGCGCTCGTACAAGAAGCAGGCGAAGGCCGCCGCGAAGGATCAGGCGAAGAACTGACGCCGAGACTGCTGCCAGATCGCGATTCTCGACGAATTCGCGATCTGTGCGCAGTCTCGCTGACTCATATGCCGACGTGCGAATAGGCTGAGGCACATGAAGACACACTTGAACTGTCCGTGCGGTGAGGCGATCACCGGTAAGGACGAAGAGGATCTGGTCGAGAAGGCGCAGAAGCACCTGTCGGAGGCGCATCCCGGCCGCGAATACGACCGCGACGCCATCCTGTTCATGGCCTACTAGGCCACCCTGCCTCCCCGAGTTCGACACCAGGGCTGTGCCGATCGCCGATCGACGACCCTGACGTAGAACTCGACGCACCAGCCCACAAACGAAAAATCCCCGGCCGCAACCGCGACCGGGGATTTGTCGTCTGAGCGTCAGGGCACGACCGTTGATCCGATGGTCGGCATGAACTGGCACTGCTTCTCGGTGGTGGTGACCTGGCCGAAGATCGTCGACATGATGCTGCCCGATCCGGTGTCCACGATGGCGGTCAGCGTCGTCGGCCCCTCCGGGTTGATGTCCGACCGCGGTTTGAGCGTCGCGCTGCCGGACTTACCGGTGGTCAGGTTCACCCACGTCACGTTCAGCGGGAGCTTCTGCTCGGCCGCAGGTCCCGGCGTGCCGACCGCGGTGAACACGTACGCCGTCTGACCGGGTCCCGGTCCTGGTGCGGGGATCTTGGCCGGGCCGGCCACCGAGATCGCGGTCGCCAGGACGTTTCCGCCGTCCTTCAGGCATCCGTTGCTGATCGACGGATACATGAAGTCCTGCGTGGGCGGGGCGTCCGGACCGAATCCCGGCGGACCCGGGGTGGGGGCCGGCGCAGGCGCGGGCGCGGGTCCGGGCAGCGCTCCGGCGGCCTCCGCAACAGGAGCGGCAACCGGAGCGGCCACCGGCGTGGCGACCGGAGCCCCGGGGACGGGTGCCGGTGCGGCCGCGGGGACGGCGACCGGATCGACCACCGGAGCGGCGGCCACCTCGGGACCCGGTGCGGGCGGCGTGGCGCCCGCGGGCAGCGGTCCGACCGCGTGCGCCGGGTTGACCCCGGCCGGTAGGTGCGCCTGTGTCCCCGGCACCGCACCCGGTGCGGGCACATGCGCCGCCGGGTCGGCCACGAACTGGTTGACCGCCGAGGCCACATCGCGCGACGACGCGGGCGCCGCCGCATCTCCGGCGAACACGGCGGCTGCGGCCATCAGCATCGAGGCGGCGTTGTTCGGATCCGCCGCCGCCTGCTGGATGACCGGACCGAGGCTTTCCATCGCGGGCAGACCGGGCGCCTGAAGCGTGTCGATCGGAAGCCCGGGTGCGGGTTCGGCGGTGGCCATCGCACTGCTGAACAGCAGTGCGACGGACGCGCCGACCCCGGCCGCGGTCGTCAACAGAGTTCGAGTCGGTGACATGTCACTCCTCGCGAGTTTCGGTCAGGGCACAGACGATCGACAGCGGTGATCAGGGCAGGGCCGAGACCGGGAAGATCGTCGGCGCCATCGCCGGGGCCGCCGGTCCTCCCGCAGGCGGTGCGCCGACGGGCGGTGCGGCCGGCGTCGCCGCGGGCAGCAGGCTCGTCAGCGGTGAGCCCGCCGGCATCAGCGAGGCCAGTCCGGTCGGCACGTTCACCCCGGGCAGCGGTGACGTGGCGGCCGGCGTGCCGGGCAGCGCCGACGCGGTACCGGGCAGGGCCGGGGTCTGCGGCAGTGTGATCGACGCCGTCGCACCGGGTGCGGTGGCCGGCGCGGCGGGTGCCGCGGGTGCCGCGGCGGGCATCCCGCTGCCGGTCAGGGCCGAGGCGAAGGTCTGCAGCAACTGCGGCGCGTTGCCGAGCTGATCGAGGAACGGAATGGCCGGCGCGGGCGGTGCGGGGGCCGCCGGCTGGGCAGCGGCGGGCGCACTGAGGGCCAGCACGATCGGAACCGCCCCAGCCGCAGCAATCACGCTGGTCACGAGGGTTTTTCTGGTGAGTTTCATGGATCTCCCAATCCGTTGACAGCACGTCTGCGACCGACGCTACGCAGTTACTGGTGTTACTCAAGTGACATGTGTGGCATTTATTCAACCGTTACGGAGGTGACGGGAATCGGTTACCGGATCAGTAGAGTCGGGCCGATAAGCGACTCCACTGCCGCCCCCGCCGCCACCGCCGACGGGGCGAACCCCACCCGACTGCCGGGCCGACTGGCTGCGGCGGCGCCCGTGCTGCTCGTCCTGAGCATCGCCGCGCGGCTCGCGTGGACCTATCTCGCCGCCAACGGCGCCAACTTCGTCGATCTGCACGTCTACGTCGGCGGAGCGGGTGCGCTCGACGCGCCGGGGACGCTCTACGACTACGTCTACGCCGACCAGACGCCGGACTTCCCGCTGCCCTTCACCTATCCGCCGTTCGCCGCGCTGCTCTTCTACCCGCTGCACCTGCTGCCGTTCGGGGTCGTCGCCTTCGCCTGGCAGATCGGCATCGTTGCCGCGTTGTACGGCGTGGTGCGCCTCAGCCAGCGGTTACTCGCCGACGGCGGCGACCGCAGGACCGCCATGCTGTGGACCGCGATCGGCATCTGGCTCGAACCGTTGCGCAGCACCTTCGACTACGGGCAGGTCAACGTGCTGCTGGTGCTGGCGGTGCTGGCCGCGGTGCACAGTTCGCGGTGGTGGTGGTCGGGACTTCTGGTCGGCCTCGCCGCCGGGGTGAAACTCACCCCCGCGGTGTCGGGGCTGTACTTCGTCGGTGCGCGGCGCTGGAAGGCAGCGGTCTTCTCGGCGGTGGTGTTCGCCGGCACCGTGGCGGTGTCCGTGGCCGTGGTCGGTCCGCAGGCGCGGTACTACTTCACCGACCTGCTCGGCGACGCCGACCGGGTCGGCCCGATCGGCACGTCGTTCAACCAGTCCTGGCGCGGTGGCATCTCCCGGATCGTCGGGCACGACGCCGGCTACGGTCCGCTGGTCGTGGCGGCGATCCTCGTCACCGCGGTGCTCGCGCTACTGGCGTGGCGGGCGATCGGGGGCAGCGCGGATCGCTTGGGCGCCATCGTCATCGTCCAACTGTTCGGCCTGCTGCTCTCGCCGATCTCGTGGACCCACCACTGGGTGTGGGTGCTGCCGCTGATGATCTGGTTGTGGCACGGGCCGCTGCGGCGCCGGGCCGGCGCGCGGGCGCTGCGCTGGGGCTGGTTGGCGCTGACCCTGATCGGGGTGCCGTGGCTGCTCAGCTTCGCCCAGCCGACGATCTGGGAGATCGGCCGGCCGTGGTACCTGGCCTGGGCCGGGTTGATCTACATCGTCGCCACGCTGGTGACGCTGGCGTGGCTGGCGACTACCGGCGCTACCGGTCGAGGATCTCGTCGATCTCCCGAGCCATCTGCAGATCTTTCTCCGTGATACCGCCCTCTGAGTGTGTGACGAGTACGAAAGTCACTGTCCGCCAACGGATATCGATATCGGGATGGTGGTCTTTCGCCTCGGCGCGCTCAGCCACCCGGCGCACCGCTTCGATGCCGTCGAGAAACGCCGGGAACTTCACCGAGCGGCGCAGCACCCCGTCGGCCCGCTCCCAGCCGCCCAGCTCCGGCAGTGCGGCGTCCACCTGATCGTCGGTCAACACAGCCATGCCTTCGACGGTATACCGTCACCGCTGATGGCAGAGCAGATCGTCGTGGCCGGAGCCTTGATCACCGGGTCGCAACTGTTGGTCGCGCAGCGCGACCGGCCACCCGAGCTGGCCGGGTTGTGGGAACTCCCGGGCGGGAAGGTCGCGCGTGGGGAGAGCGACTCGGCGGCGCTGACGCGGGAGTTGCAGGAGGAGTTGGGCATCGACGTCGCGGTGGGTCCACGAATCGGCGACGACATCGCCCTGAGCGCGACGACCGTGCTGCGCGCGTATTTGGTCACCCACCTCGGCGGGGACCTGCGGCCGATCGACCACCGCGCCCTGCGCTGGGTCGCGGTGCACGAACTCGACGACCTGCCGTGGGTTCCCGCGGACCGGGCCTGGCTCGGGGCGCTCGGTCACGCGCTGCGCAACGGCGCCGGATAGCGGGCGGTCAGTACCGCAGGCGGTCGTCGATCACCCGCACGCGTTCGGGGCCGCGCGCGTGATGTACCGCATACAGCGGATGCGTCAACACCGGATGGCGGCAGTGCGGGCACGATTGCTGCGGCTGTCGGGCCGACGCCACCGTGAGGTGATGACAGGTGCTGCACCGCACGACGTGTGCGGCGCCGGCCCAGTTCATCAACCCAATGTAGAGCGCGGCGATCGAGGCCATGGCCAACACGATGATCAAGGCGACGGTGAGTGCCTCGTAAACCGCCATGATCGCACCTCCAAGCCTGTACGACGGATCTCGACGGATGACACCAACGGTACTCGCCGAACCGCTGTCGCGGCAGGTCAACGGCGCTCTCAGGCCTTGCGCGCCCGCTTGTACACCTTCTCCAGTTCCTTGCCCCGGATGCCCATGTGCTCGGCCTTGAGCACCTTGTGCACCACCAGCGGGCACCGTTTGCACCGCGGCTTGCTGCGGCAGCACTTCTTCTTCGGTTTGAGCTCGGCGAACTTGCTGGACTTCACGGTGCGGACGGGATCCTGACGGAGGCTGGGGACGGGCGGGCTCGGGCGCCATTACATTGCCACGGCGCGATCGGGCCGCGGTGGCCTCCCTCGCGTGCCCGGCTGTGCATTTCGCGATCGAGTCACCGCACTGCGACAATCACCGACGTGGATTTACCCAATGACTTCCGCAATGTCGCCATCGTCGCCCACGTCGACCACGGCAAGACGACGCTGGTCGATGCGATGCTGCGGCAGTCCGGTGCGCTGAGTCACCGCGGCGACGATGCCGTCGAACGCCTGATGGACTCCGGGGATCTGGAGAAGGAAAAAGGCATCACCATCCTCGCCAAGAACACGGCGGTGCACCGGCATCACCCCGACGGCACGATGACCGTCATCAACGTGATCGACACCCCGGGCCACGCCGACTTCGGCGGCGAGGTCGAGCGCGGGCTGTCCATGGTCGACGGCGTGCTGCTGCTGGTCGACGCCTCCGAGGGGCCGTTGCCGCAGACCCGCTTCGTGCTGCGCAAGGCACTGGCCGCGCACCTGCCCGTCATCCTCGTGGTGAACAAGACCGACCGCCCCGACGCCCGGATCGCGGAGGTGGTCTCCGAGAGCCACGATCTGCTGCTCGACGTCGCCTCCGACCTCGACGACGAGGCGCAGAAGGCCGCCGAGGAGGCGCTCGGTCTGCCGGTCCTCTACGCCTCCGGCCGCGCGGGTATCGCGAGCACCACCGAACCCGCGAACGGTGAGAACCCCGACGGGGAGAACCTCGACCCGCTCTTCGACGTCCTGCTCGAGCACATCCCGCCGCCGCAGGGCGATCCGGAGGCGCCGCTGCAGGCGTTGGTGACCAACCTCGACGCGTCGGCCTTCCTCGGCCGTCTCGCGCTGATCCGTATCTACAAGGGGCGCATCCGCAAGGGTCAGCAGGTGGCCTGGATGCGTGAGGTCGACGGCCACCCGGTCGTGACCAACGCCAAGATCACCGAACTGCTCGTCACCGTGGGCGTCGAGCGCACCGCCACCGACGAAGCCGTCGCCGGGGACATCGTGGCCGTCGCCGGGATCCCCGAGATCATGATCGGCGACACGCTGGCCGATCCGGACCATGCGCACGCACTGCCGCGCATCACCGTCGACGAGCCCGCCATCTCGGTCACCATCGGCACCAACACCTCACCGTTGGCAGGCAAGGTGTCCGGTCACAAGCTCACCGCACGAATGGTGAAGTCGCGGTTGGACTCCGAACTGGTCGGCAACGTGTCGCTGAAGGTCGTCGACATCGGCCGGCCCGACGCCTGGGAGGTGCAGGGCCGCGGCGAGCTGGCGCTCGCGGTGCTCGTCGAGCAGATGCGCCGCGAGGGCTTCGAGCTCACCGTCGGCAAACCGCAGGTGGTCACCCGCACGATCGACGGCAAGCTGCACGAGCCGTTCGAGGCCCTGACGATCGACTGCCCAGAGGAGTTCGTCGGCGCGATCACCCAGCTGATGGCCGCCCGCAAGGGCCGCATGGAGGAGATGACCAACCATGCCGCGGGCTGGGTGCGGATGGACTTCATCGTCCCGAGCCGTGGCCTGATCGGTTTCCGCACCGACTTCCTGACGTTGACCCGCGGCACCGGCATCGCCAACGCGGTGTTCGACGGCTACCGCCCGTGGGCGGGGGAGATCCGCGCCCGCCACACCGGCTCGCTGGTGTCGGACCGCAGCGGCTCGGTGACGCCGTTCGCGATGATTCAGCTCTCCGACCGTGGCCAGTTCTTCGTCGAGCCGGGCGACGACACCTACGAGGGACAGGTCGTCGGTATCAACCCGCGTGCCGAGGACCTCGACGTCAACGTCACCCGCGAGAAGAAGCTGACCAACATGCGCAGTTCCACCGCCGACGTGATGGAGACGCTGGCCCGTCCGCTCGAGCTCGGCCTCGAACAGGCCATGGAGTTCTGCGCCGAGGACGAATGCGTCGAGGTCACCCCCGAGGTGGTGCGGGTGCGCAAGGTCGAGCTCGACGCCACCCTGCGGGCCCGCGCGCGCTCGCGGGCGAAGGCGCGGAACTGATCAAGCTTCAGCGGTCGATACTCTGAGGAGCGTGCCGACCCGTCCCCGCCGCCACCGCGTGACGTTGGGGGCGTTAGTCTCTGCCGTCGCACTGCTGCTCGGTGGGTGCACCGTGAGCCCGCCGCCGGCACCGCAGAGCACCGAGACGCCGCAGACCACCCCGCCGCCGGCGCCCAAGGCCACCCAGATCATCGTCGCGATCGATTCGATCGGTCCGGGGTTCAACCCGCATCTGCTGTCGGATCAGTCGCCGGTCAACGCGGCGATCGCCGCCCTGGTGCTGCCGAGTTCGTTCCGGCCGATCCCGGATCCGAACACGCCGACCGGATCGCGGTGGGAGCTGGACCCGACGCTGCTGGAATCGGCCGAGGTGACCAACGAGAACCCGTTCACCGTCACCTACAACATCCGGCCCGAGGCGCAGTGGACCGACAACGCGCCGATCGGCGCCGACGACTACTGGTATCTGTGGCGTCAGATGGTCAGCCAGCCCGGCGTCGTGGACCCCGCCGGCTACGACCTGATCACCGGGGTGCAGTCCGTCGAGGGCGCCAAGCAGGTCGTCGTCACGTTCTCCCAGCCCTACCCCGCGTGGCGCGAGCTGTTCAACAACATCCTGCCCGCGCACATCGTCAAGGACGTGCCCGGCGGTTTCGGAGCGGGTCTGGCCGAGGCGATGCCGGTGACGGGCGGACAGTTCCGGGTGGAGAGCATCGATCCGCAGCGTGACGAGATCCTGCTGGCCCGCAACGACCGGTACTGGAGTGCACCCGCCAAACCCGACCTCGTGCTGTTCCGCCGCGGCGGTGCCCCGGCGGCGCTGGCGGACTCGATCCGCAACGGTGACACCCAGGTCGCCCAGGTGCACGGCGGCGCAGCGACCTTCGCGCAACTGAGCGCGATCCCGGATGTGCGCACGGCCCGCATCGTGACGCCGCGGGTCATGCAGGTGACGCTGCGCGGTCAGCTGCCCAAACTCGCCGATCCGTCGGTTCGCCGGGCGATCCTCGGCCTGCTCGACGTCGACCTGCTGGCGTCGGTGGGTGCCGGCGACGACAACACCGTCACCCTGGCCCAGGCGCAGGTGCGCTCACCGTCCGATCCCGGGTATGTGCCGACGGCCCCACCCGCGCTGGGCACCGAGGCGGCCCTCGAACTACTGGCCGAGGCGGGCTATCAGATGGCGCCGGTGGGGGATGGCGCACCGGGGGCTCCCGCACCGGACCACAGTCGCGGACGCCTCTCGAAAGACGGTGCCCCGCTCACCCTGGTGCTCGGGGTGGCCGCCAACGATCCGACGTCGGTCGCCGTGGCGAACACCGCCGCCGACCAACTCCGCAGTGTCGGCATCGAGGCGTCGGTGCTGGCGCTGGATCCGGTGAAGCTCTACGGGGAGGCGCTGGCCGAGAACCGGGTCGACGCCGTCGTGGGGTGGCACCAGGCCGGGGGAGACCTGGCCACCGCGCTGGCCTCCCGGTACGGCTGTCCCGCGCTGGAGGCGACGCCCGTGCAGACCGCGCCTGCGGCGCCGCCCGGATCGTCGCGGCCGACCACGACCGCGGCTCCGGCGACGACGGCTCCCGCCACCCCGACGGCCACCCCCACCACCACACCCAGCCCCGCACCGGAATCCGGCGCGCTGGTGCAGGCGCCGAGCAACATCACCGGAGTGTGTGACCGCAGCATCCAGCCGAAGATCGACGCGGCCCTCGACGGCAGCGAACCGATCGCCGAGGTGATCGACGCCGTCGAGCCACGGCTGTGGAACATGTGGACGGTGTTGCCGATCCTGCAGGACACCACGATCGTCGCGGCGGGGCCGAGCGTGCGCAACGTGAGCCTCACGGGGGCCGTGCCGGTCGGCATCGTCGGCGATGCAGGCAGTTGGGTGAAAACCCCGCAGTGACGCATACGGGCCCCCACCCCGAAGGGTGAGGGCCCGTTGGTGGTCGGATCAGGCCTCGGCGCCTCCGGCGTCGCCGCCGGTGTTCTCGGTTCCGGTCTCCTTCTCACCGGGGTCGTTCGCGTTGTCGTCGTTGGCGTTGTCATCGTTCGCGTTCTGTTCTTCGGACGGTTCCTGCTCGGTGGTGTCGTCGCCTCCGGTCTCCTCTTCGGATGCGTCCTCCTCGAGCGTGTCCTCGAGCGTCTCCTCGTCGAGGGCTTCCTCTTCTTCGGGAGCATCCTCGTCGGGCGCTTCCTCCTGGGGAGCCTCCTCGGCAGGCGTCTCGTCGACGACCTCATCGCCGGACTTCTCGTCCACGACGGGAACACCGTCGCCCGGCTCGGCGCCCGGGCTCTGAGCCTCCTCGCCACCGGCTACCTCGGTCTTGAACGCGGCCGGAGTCACGCCCGAATCGGTGAGGTCCAGGGTCACCGTCTCGGTGGCCTCCGTCTTCGTCGACGAGACGTCGGCGACGCGCAACGCCGGCAGATCGGGCTTGAGCGCGTCGGCGATCATCTGGCGCAGGGTCAAAAACGCAGCGACAGTGCCGGATTCCGGGGTGAGAAGCCCGCCGTCGAACCCGAAACCGTTCAGCACACCGCCGACCACGACGCCCGGGATGTCGAGCACCGCGGTGATCACGCCCGCGATGTCTCCGACGTTGGCGGCGTCGACCACGGCCTGTGCTGCGGCTCCGGCCGCATTGAACCCGCTGAACACCGGGGTGAGCACTGCGATCGCGCCGACCGCGAAAACCGTGAGCGCCTGATTGGCGACGTCGAGGACGTTCTGCGCCGTCTGCGTGATGATGCCCTGTACCGGCATCAGGAGTGCGAGCGACGGGAAGAGGATCGGTTGCAGGAAGGCCTGCATGATCGCCGGGATCCCCTCGGCCGGGTTACCGCCGACGATCAGTTCGAACGCCTCCCGTAGATTTGCCGGGATTCCGTCGGGGTTGGTCGGATCGAGTGAGGCGACGACCCCGGTGAAGAACTCCTCGAGCGCCGGCGCCAGCGTCTCGATGTTCGCGAGTTGATTCTCGAACACCTGCTGCAGAATCGGTGCCGGGTTTTGCGCCACCGTCTGCCCGAGCACCGCGAGGTTCTCCGCCGCCTGGCCGAAGACCTCGATCCAGGTCTGGATCGGGTTGACGGCGGCGTTGAGCTCGACGCCGATCGTCGACAGCGTCGGCACCTTCGCATCGGGCAACGGCGGCGCAATCGGGCTGATCGCGATCGCTCCGGCTCCGACCAGCGCCACGCCGGCGGAGAGATACGAACGGGCTGCGATTTGCATGGGTCTCCTTACATCGAGGTAAATCTTTTCCGTTCCACAACTTACCTCTCAGTAAGATCACATGATCATGAATTGGCAAACTTCTTGCGCTGACGCAAAGGCTTTGCGATGAACCCGCACGCCTGTTGGAGAACAAAGTAAAACGCAGGTAGAGCCATGATCAACGCTGGAATCGATGCGGCCACATGGTGTCTGTCCATGTCATATGTCAGTAGCTGGCAATTTCAAGATCGTTATAATTCGTTTGAGCAAACAAAGAGTTTTGCTATACGAACGTATACCTCGCGGATTTCGCAGGTGACGCGGCCGTTAATTAGCTGGCAGGACCTTTGCGGAGTGGGCGGCTTCGTCCGATGTCAGTCCCGTGTGACGGCAACCTCCGCGTCGACCGGCAAAGACACCGACCGGTGACAACGCAGAGCGGCCCCGGACTGATGTCCGGGGCCGCCTGCGTCGGTGCTACTGATTACTCCGAGGCGGAGCTGGAGCTGGCGGACTCCTTCTTCTTCGAGGAGGTGTCAGCCGATTCCTTCTTCGTCGACTCGCCGGCCGGCTTCTTGCTACCGCCGACAGCGTTCTCGATGTTCTTCCGGACCCCGTCGAGGTTCTTGCGGGTCTGGTTCGCCGCTCCCTCGAGGTTCTTGCGGGTCTGGTTCGCGGCCCCCTCGAGGTTCTTGCGGGTCTGCTCCGCGGCCCCCTCGAGGTTCTTGCGGGTCTGGTTGAGACCGTCGTTGACCTGCTTGCCCGCGGTGTCGAAGGCCTCGCGCAGCTGCACCTGACCCTTCTGGATCTGCTTCTGCAGGTCGGCCACCGGCGCGGGAGGAGCCGGCAACACCGGGTTGACCTTCACCTCAGGCAGCTTCGCCTCGGCGGCCGGTGCCTTCTCTTCGACGGGGGCCGTGGCCACCGACAACGTCCGGGACTCCGGCGCGATCCGGGTCGAAGTGACCTCCGGCGACGCGACCTCACCCGTACCGGCGCTCAGCGTGTTGATCCCGCCGCCGAGCTCACCGCCGATGCTGCCACCGAAACCACCCAGCGCCCCGCGGATGGCGCCACTGATCGCGGCGCTGATGGCACCGCCGATGTTGACGTCACTCGCGGCCTCGGCGAACGCGTTCACCGCGGCGTAGATACCGGCGCCGATGGCCTGGAGCGCATCGTTGCCGTTCTCCAGGGCCGACACCGCCGTGGCGCGGAACGCTTCGACGACGGCGTCGGCCGCCGCGGCGAAGTTGTTGACCGCGTCGACACCGATCTCGGTGATGGCATCCGCCGCCGCACCGAACTGCGCACCGGCTTCGGCGAAGGAGCCGACGAACTCGGCGGGCGTCGGCAGGCCTTCCAGGCTCGCGCCGATCGCGGCGGAGATCTCTCCGCCGATCTCGGCGAAGCCCTCCAGCGCTGCGGCACCCAGGTCGAGGCCCGCTTCCAGGCCGGCCTGCAGTGAGGCGCCGAGGTCGGCCAGCACCGGTCCGAGCGAGGCGGACGCCTCGATCAGGGCGCTGATGAAGACCTCCGGGCTGGGCAGGTTCTCCAGGGCGGCCTCGAACGCGGCGGCCAGGGTGCCACCGCCCTCGACCAGGGCCTCGAGGAAGCCACTGAACGCGGCGCCGCCGATGTCGATGCCCGACTGGATGGCGGCGGTCAGCGCGGCCGACAGGTTGCCGATGGCCTCGGCAGTCGCATCGGCGATCGCGTTGAAGCCGGGTGCGAAAGCCTCGATGGCGCCCTCGATCGCGGCGACGAACTCCGCCGGGGTCGGGAAGCCCTCGAACGCCGCGTTGAAGGCAGCTGCCAGTTCTGCTCCGGCATCGAGGAGCACGTCGGCGATGAGCCCCGCGTCCAGGTCGATGCCGAGGTCGACGATGAGCTCCAGCGCCGCCTCGAGGGAGGCGCCGAGGTCGACGTCGATCGCACCCAGTGCGCTGACGAGGGCCTCGACGAACGCCTCCGGCGTCGGGAACGCGCTCAGCGCGGCCTCGAACGCCGCGGCCAGCTGGCCGCCCGCGTCCTGCAGTCCGGCAATGACCGCCTCGAAGGCCGTCTCGCCGGCCTCGATGCCGGCTTCGATCGCGGCCGTCAGCGCGCTCGAGAAGTTCGCGATCGCCGTGCCGGTGGCATCGGCCAGCGCGGTCAGCCCCGGGATCACACCTTCCAGGGCCGCCTCGAAGGCGGCGACGAACTCCGCGGGTGACGGGAAGCCTTCGAGCGCGGCATCGAAGATCGCCGCCAGCTCCGCACCCGCTTCGGCGAGGGCCTCGCCGAGCGCGGTGGCGTCCAGGTTGAGCCCCAGCTCCACGAAGACCTCGAGCGCGGCGTCGATGGCGCCGGCCAGGTCGACGTCGATGGCCCCGAAGGCCGTGACGAGGGCGTCGATGAACGCCTCGGGCGTCGGGAAGGCCTCGATGGCCGCGTTGAACGCCGCCGCGAGCTCACTGCCCGCGTCGAGCAGACCCGCGACGATGGCGTCGAACGCCTCCACTCCGGCGGCGAAACCGGTCTCCAGCGCCGTCGTCAGGGCGCCCGAGAGATCGGCGATCACCTCGGCGGTGGCCGCGGCGAGCGCGTCGAAGCCCGGGACGACGCCCTCGAGGGCGGCGTTGAAGGCGGCGATGAACTCTTCCGGAGTCGGGAAGCCTTCCAGCACACCGTTGAACAGTGCGGCGAAGTCGGCCCCGGCCTCGAGGAGCGCGTCGGCGATCGCACCGGCGTCCAGGTCGATGCCGAGCTCGACGAGCGCCTCGAGCGCGACGTCGAGCGCGGCGCCGAGGTCGACGTCGATGGCGCCGAAGGCCGACACCAGGGCGTCGACGAACGCCTCGGGCGTCGGGAAGGCCTCGATCGCCGCGGCGAACGCGGCGGCGAGCTCACCCCCGGCGTCCTGCAGCGCGGCGATGACGGATTCGAAGGCGTCCAGACCCGCGGCGAAACCGGCCTCCAGGGCGCCCGACAGCGCACCCGACAGTTCGGTGAACGCCTCGGCGGCGGCTTCGGCGAATGCGTTGAAGCCCGGGACGAGTCCGGCGATGGCGGCGTTGAAGGCGGCGAAGAAATCGGCCGGGGTCGGGAACCCCTCGATCGCACCCTCGAACACGGCGGCCAGGTCGGCGCCGGCCTCGATGAGAGCCTGGGCGATGGCCGTGGTGTCGAGTGCGAGGCCGATGTCGACGAGCGCCTCGAGTGCGACGTCGAGCGCGGCACCCAGGTCGACGTCGATGGCGGCGAACGCGTTCACCAGCGCGTCGAGGAATGCCTCGGGTGTCGGGAAGGCCTCGATCGCCGCGGCGAACGCGGCGGACAGATCGCTACCCGCGTCCAGCAGGCCGGTGACGATCGCGTCGAACGCCTCGATGCCGGCAGCCGCGCCCGCGTCGATGGCCGCGGCCAGCGCACCCGACAGCTCGGTGAGCGATGCGGCGGCGGCTTCGGCGAACGCGTTGAGCCCGGGCAGGACGCCCGCGATCGCGGCGTTGAAGGCGGCGAAGAACTCGGCCGGGGTCGGGAAGCCCTCGAAGACTCCCTCGAAGGCGGCCGCCAGATCGGCGCCGGCCTCGATGAACGCGTCGGCGATGGCGCCGGCGTCGATCTCGATGCCCAGGTTGACGAGCGCCTCGAGTGCGACGTCGAGGGCAGCCCCGAGGTCGACGTCGATGGCGCCGAAGGCCGACACCAGGGCGTCGATGAACGCCTCGGGGGTCGGGAAGGCTTCCAGTGCGGCGTTGAACGCCGCGGCCAGTTCACCACCGGCGTCGAGCAGGCCTGCGACGAACGCGTCGAATGCGGTGACGCCCGCGGCGATACCCGCATCGATCGCGGCGGCGAGTTCGGCCGAGAGTTCGGTGAACGCCTCGACCGCGGCCGTGGCGACGGCGTTGAAGCCCGGGATCACATCACCGAGCGCGGCCTCGAATGCGGCGACGAACTCCTCGGGCGTGGGGAAGGCGGCCAGGGCGGCGTTGAACGCGGCCTCCAGCGCGGCCCCGGCCTCGAGGAACGCCTCGCCGATGGCGCCGGCGTCGATCTCGATGCCCAGTTCGAGGGCGGCCTCGAGCGCGACCTCGATGACGCCCGCGAGATCGAGGTTGACGGAGGCGAAGGCCGACACCACGGCATCGACGAACGCCTGCGGCGACGGGAAGTTGGCGATCGCGTTGTCGATTGCGGTCGCGAGCACACTGCCGCCGTCGAGCAGCCCTTCGACGACCGCCTGGAAGGCGTTGTTGCCTTCTTCGACGGCGCTCACGAGTGCCGCTTCGAGGGCCCCACCCAGCCCGACGATGGCGGCCTGGGCGGCCTGAGAGGCGCTGTCCACCGCACCGCCGACCGGCGCCCACGCAGCCTGCGCGGCGGCGATCAGATCAGCCAGTGAGGACAGCGAGACATCTTCGAGCACCGCGACCATCCGGTCGCCACGAATCTGGAAGTCCGGCGGCAGCACTTCGACCGGAGCCAACGCGATCGATGTAGCGCCTACAACAGCCACACCGGCGGTCAAGTATGACCGAACAGCAACTTCCATGACATCCCCTCAGAGTCAAAAACAGCCCGACGGAGCAAAACATACCTGAGAACTACCTAAGTAACAAAGCGATCTACGCCTTTTTCTATGACTGTTTTCTAAGGAGCTGGACAGCGTTTGCCTGACCCTTCGCGATGCGAATTAGCCTCGACGGTGATGGCAAGCAAATCAAGGCGTGAACGGCAAATTCCGACGGGATCCGGGCCGTCTCCGGATGCTACGGAACGCGCCACGTGAACAGCGGTCGCCAAGATTGCTGAGATCGTTGAATGGGGAAGTTTAACCAGTACAGTGGCGCCAGTGTGACCGACAGGCGCTGTTGCCGAATCTGTGTTCTGATGCACACTTCCGGTGCGGCATCCCAGGCGTGGGTCCGGAGCGCTCGCGAATGCGGCGTTTCAGCAAGGGTCCGTCGCGGATGTGGGCGTTTCCGCAGCTCTTCGCTGATTCTCGGGTTACCGGGGAGTTGGCGACATGGCCCCGCGGCGGATCCGATGCGGCGCCGGCCGGCCCGACGGGGTGGGTGCTGCAAGCACGCCGACGGGCGTAACGCGACGCGACCCGCCGTCGATTCCACTCGTGATGCTGCTGCTAGCGGACGTGTTTTGACGCCGACGAAAGTGGGTATCTGTCCAGCGCTTCGTTCGCATGGCGGCACCCGGAGGGGGAGGTTTATCCTGTCGGTTCGGTCTATGTGCCTCGTGTCGAAGCTCCAAGTTCGCGCCCGCTGAGGCGCTATTGAGAAGACGTTGCTGGCAGGTAGCTGACGGGCAAATTCTGCTCGCTTAATGGATTAGCCACCTTGTCAAAGATCTCCGAATCTGAGAAGCAGCTGAGTCGCTCAGTTAACTTCTTTTAGCCGCACGCAGCGAACAGTCAGGTAGGCGGCACAAACGCGTTCACGAGGGCTTGCTGAACGTCCGGGTGCGCTCCGTCGGGGGCCGCTCCGGGCCCGCGCGGGAGCCAACACGCGCACGGCACAGCGAGTCGTCACAGTGACGATTCGAGACGGCTACTTACTTTTCAGAGTCGGTCTCGCGGTCGACCGTTGTCTTGTCGTCAGCCGGGGAAGACGCGTCATTCGTGGATCCGGGGGTGGGCTGCTTGCCGCCGGTGGTGTCGCCTTGTCCGCCCGCGTCGCCGGCCTGGTCGCCGTCTTTGGCGGGGGTGGTCTTCTTGCCGCCAGTGGTGAACCGCTTGATCGTCGAGTGGAAGTTGTCGATGCCCTGCTGAACGCCCTGCTGAACCCGGACGCCGAGCTCACGCGCCAACTCACCGGGTTTCGGCAGTTTGGGAGCTCCCGGTTGCGTCGTCGCACTCGGAGTGTCGGACTCCCCGTCGGGATCGACCTCGAGTGCCGGTAGCGGCACCTCCAGGTCTGTACCGGACTCCACCTGCTGGGGTTTCGCGCCGACTGCCGATGGCGGTGTGACGCCGTCGCGGATGTCGACCACGACGCCGTCCACGGTCTGGTCGACCTGATCGATCAGGCCGCCTTCCTTACCGAGTGGCTTCGGCAGATTCCGGATCAACGCGCGAATGAGCGGCTTGAGCGCGCTCTCGGCGAAGGCCTTGTCGATCGCCTCGATGCCGGTGAGTTCAGGATCCCCTACCAGGAGAGCGCTGAGCGGTTCGACGATGAGTCGGTGCAGCGCCTCGATCGGCCCCATTTCCCCGGTGAGCAACCCCGTCGCAACCTGCTTCATCAGCACGAACGCCACCGCAGGAACCAGGGTGACCTGCTTGACGAACGTGATGCCGGCCTCGCCGAAGCTGGTGCCGATGTCGGTCAGCGCTCCGACGACGCCCTCGAGCGTCTCGCTGGGGACACCGGGCGGAATCGTTGTGTTGGGGACGAGCGTCCGCTCGTGGGCCGCGGTGAACTCTTCGACCGGCAGCGCGACGGATGGTTCGGTGACACTGACGCCGGCGCTGAAAGCGGAGATCACGGAATCGCGGCCGGTGTTCGACACGTCGTTGAAGAGGCGTTGCAGTTCTTCTATGGAACTCAGCCAGTCCTGACGGATGGCGCCGATGGATTCGAGGAACTCGGGGTCGAGGACGTCGAGCCGGTCACCGTCGGCGGTGAAGTCCGACGCGGAGACGCGGATATCGCTGGGGAGTGGGACCACGGGATTGGCCACGACCACGGCCGCACCGGACAGTACGACCCCGGTGGCCAGAAAAGGGGCGATGGCCCGCCGCATGGCGCCCTCCCCACGTGCGCAGCGTTCAATCGGTAAAGAGTAGCTGAGACTGACCTGAGAATACAGCAGCATGAAATGGTTCTTTCCTGAGAATGTCGCTGCACACGTTTAGAAACCGACCGGCGCGGGCTCGCGTGCAGGGCGGTTGCCGGGTCATCCGCTCGGCGTCGGTTGATCGTCTCGAAATCCTTGATCTCCCTTCACGTCTCGATCATGAGGCATCGTGTGCCGACGGAACATTGCTGTGATTGCAGATGTCGATGATTGCGAAAAGACAATCATTTGTGCCTCACGCGCAGCCGGCCCGCCTTACCAGCGAAAAGGGCGAACATCCGTATTCAAGGAACATCCGGCGAATAGGGCGGGTCGTCGGGTGTAAATGTTCGCCGATTCGGCGGTCGCGTGCGTCATCTCGGCGCTGCGGGCCGTTGGCGTAGATTCACCGCTGATGTCAGAACTCGTCCCTCGCCTGCTGTTCGTCCACGCCCATCCGGACGACGAGACGCTCACGACCGGCGGCACCATCGCTCATTACGTCCGCCGCGGTGCGGACGTTCGCGTGGTCACCTGCACGCTCGGCGAGGAAGGTGAGGTGATCGGGGAGCAGTACGCCCAGCTCGCCGTCGACCACGCCGACCAGTTGGGCGGTTACCGGATCGCCGAACTCACCGCCGCGCTCGCCGCGCTGGGAGTGGACGCACCGCATTTCCTCGGTGGCCCCGGCCATTGGCGCGACTCCGGGATGGCCGACACCCCGGCGCGCCACCAGCCGCGCTTCGTCGACGCCGACATGGCCGAGGCCGCCGGCCTGCTCGCCGCGATCCTCGACGACTTCCGCCCGCACGTCGTGGTCACCTACGACCCCGACGGAGGGTATGGACACCCGGACCACGTCCAGACCCACCGCGTCACCACCGCGGCCGTCGAGCGTGCGCAGTGGCAGGTGCCCAAGTTCTACTGGACCGTCATGTCCAAGAGCGGGATGGGCGACGCCTTCGCCGTTGCCCGCGACGTCCCCGAGGAGTGGTTGCAGGTCAGCGTCGACGACGTGCCTTTCCTCTATACCGACGACCGGATCGACGCCGTCGTCGACGTCAGCGACAGCATCGAGGCGAAGGTCGCCGCCATGCGCGCCCACGCCACGCAGATCTCGGTCGCGCCCAACGGCCAGTCCTGCGCGCTGTCGAACAACATCGCGATGCCGATCCCCGGCGTGGAGCACTATGTACTCGTCTCCGGTGCGCCGGGCCCACGCGACGCACGCGGCTGGGAAACCGACCTGCTCGCCGGCGTGAACCTGGCGTAGCGAATTCGGCGCGCGGTAAGCTCCACGGCATCCGGCGACATCGAAGGGGCATTCATGGATCCCGACCTTGATCCGAACCTGCAGCACTGGCAGGACCGCCTCGACAACTTCCAGTGGGTGGTCGGTTCGTTCGTGGGGCTGCTCGACAGCATCCCGACCTGACGGCACCGCCGCGCGGCTCCCGTCGGGCCGCAGGTCTGCTCCGTGGCGTCATCCTGGCGCTGCTCACCCTCGACGGTGTGCTCACCGCCGTCCTCGGTGCCTTCTTCCTGCCCCTGCGCATCGGCGTCGCGCCGTTCCCGCTGAGCGCCTTCGTCGTCGGCGCCGTCAACGCCGCGCTGGTGTGGGCGGCGTTCCAGTGGACCGACTCCGGCCGGCTCGCGGCGTTACCGCTCTGGGCCTGGCTGGCCACCCTGGCCGTCCTGACGGTCGGGGGTCCGGGCGGGGATGTCGTCTTCGGAGGCCGTGACGTCATGGCTTTCGGCGTTCTGATCTACACCGCCGTCGGCGTCGCTCCCTCCGCCTGGCTGCTCTGGCGCCGCGGCCTCCGCACCGGCTGAAACCTCCCCGCCCACGCCCGACTCGTCCGGTCGCGGACTACTGTGGCCGATATGCCGGACCCAGTGCTTCCAGGATGTGAGACACGCGGATGAAAGTTGCCATCGCCGGGGTTACAGGGGAGTGGCCCTGAACCCCCAGCACGGCGCTGATCTTCCCAGCCCGGCGGTCCCGCCGAAGTCTGCAGTGCCCACCCCCGCCGCGATGAGGCGCGTACTGCGCCGGGCCCGGGACGGCGTCGCCCTCAACGTCGATGAAGCCGCGATCGCGATGACCGCGCGCGGCGAGGATCTGGCCGATCTCTGCGCCAGCGCCGCGCGGGTGCGCGATGCCGGGCTCACATCGGCGGGCCGCCGCGGACCCGCCGGGCGGCTGCCGGTCACCTACTCCCGCAAGGTCTTCATCCCGGTCACGCATCTGTGCCGCGACACCTGCCACTACTGCACGTTCGTCACCGTGCCCGGACGCCTGCGCGCCCAGGGTGCGGGTATGTACATGGAGCCCGACGAGATCCTCGAGGTCGCGCGTCGCGGCGCCGAATTGGGCTGCAAGGAAGCGCTTTTCACGCTCGGTGACCGCCCTGAGGCCAGGTGGGACGAGGCGCGGCAGTGGCTGGACGAGCGTGGCTATGACTCCACACTCGACTACGTCCGCGCGATGGCCATCCGCGTGCTCGAGGAGACGGGGCTGCTTCCGCATCTCAACCCCGGCGTGATGAGCTGGTCGGAGCTCTCGCGGCTCAAACCCGTTGCGCCGTCGATGGGGATGATGCTCGAGACGACGTCGCGGCGTCTGTTCGAGACCAAGGGGCTGGCGCACTACGGCAGCCCGGACAAGGATCCGGCCGTCCGGCTGCGCACCCTCGACGACGCCGGCCGGCTCTCGATCCCGTTCACCACGGGTCTGCTCGTCGGGATCGGCGAGACGCTCGCCGAGCGGGCCGAGACCATGCATGCGATTCGCAAGTCGCACAAGGAATTCGGTCACGTCCAGGAAGTGATCGTGCAGAACTTCCGGGCCAAGGATCACACCGCGATGGCGTCTACACCGGACGCCGGTATCGACGACTTCCTCGCGACGGTCGCGACCACCCGCCTCGTGCTCGGCCCGAAGATGCGCATCCAGGCGCCCCCGAACCTGGTGTCGCGCGACGAGTGCCTGGCCCTGATCGCCGCCGGGGTCGACGACTGGGGTGGCGTCTCACCGCTGACCCCCGATCACGTCAACCCGGAACGGCCGTGGCCGGCCCTCGACGAGTTGTCCGACGTGACCGCCGAGGCCGGCTACGACCTGGTGCAGCGGCTCACCGCGCAACCGCAGTACGTACAGGCCGGTGCGGCGTGGATCGATCCGCGCGTGCGTGGCCACGTCGACGCGCTCGCCGATCCGGAGACCGGGCTCGCCCTCGACGTCAACCCGGAGGGCCGTCCGTGGCAGGAGCCCGACGAGGCACTGCAGTCGCTGGGACGCATCGACTTGCACGAGGCCATCGACAGCGAGGGGCGGCTCACCGAGACCCGCAGTGACCTCGGCAGCGCCTTCGGTGACTGGGAGTCGATCCGCGAGAAGGTCCACGAACTGGCCGCACGCGCGCCGGAGCGGGTGGACACCGATGTGCTGGCGGCACTGCGCGCCGCCGAGCGCGACCCGGCGTCGCTGTCCGACGACGCCTACCTGGCGTTGGCCACCGCCGACGGGCCTGCTCTGGAAGCCGTTGCCGCGCTTGCTGATTCGCTGCGCCGCGACACCGTCGGCGACGATGTGACGTTCGTGGTCAACCGCAACATCAACTTCACCAACATCTGCTACACCGGGTGCCGGTTCTGCGCGTTCGCGCAGCGCAAGGGTGACGCCGACGCGTATTCGCTGTCCACCGACGAGGTCGCCGACCGCGCCTGGGAGGCGCACGTCGCCGGTGCCACGGAGGTGTGTATGCAGGGCGGGATCGACCCCGAACTGCCGGTGACCGGTTACGCCGACCTGGTGCGGGCGGTCAAGAAGCGGGTGCCGTCCATGCACGTGCACGCCTTCTCGCCGATGGAGATCGCCAACGGCGTGACCAAGAGCGGTCTGTCGGTGCGCGAATGGCTGACCGCGCTGCGCGAAGCCGGTCTGGACACCATCCCCGGCACCGCCGCGGAGATCCTCGACGACGAGGTGCGCTGGGTGCTGACCAAGGGCAAGCTGCCGACGTCGATGTGGATCGACGTGGTCACCACCGCCCACGAGGTCGGGCTGCGGTCGAGTTCGACGATGATGTACGGCCACGTCGACCAGCCCCGGCACTGGGTCGGTCATCTGCGGGTGCTGCGCGAGATCCAGGACCGCACCGGTGGGTTCACCGAGTTCGTCCCGCTGCCGTTCGTGCACCAGTCCTCACCGCTGTACCTGTCCGGCGGCGCCCGGCCGGGACCGACGCACCGCGACAACCGGGCGGTCCACGCGCTGGCGCGAATCATGTTGCACGGCAGGATCTCTCATATCCAGACCAGCTGGGTCAAGCTCGGCGTCGAACGTACGCAGGTGATGCTGCAGGGCGGCGCCAACGACCTCGGCGGGACGCTGATGGAGGAGACCATCTCGCGGATGGCCGGTTCGGAGAACGGCTCGGCCAAGACGGTCGCCGAACTCGTCGCGATCGCCGAAGGGATCGGCAGGCCGGCGCGGCAACGCACCACCACGTACGCACCCCTGGCGGCCTGATCGTCGGGGCAGTAGGCCTTCGCGCCGAACGTGCGCTGACTGCGAATTCCGGGCCGGTATCTCGCAGTGGACGCACGTTCGGCGGAGCCGGTGGAATACAACCGGACCATGGTCCGTTTCACCGGGGGAGTGCCGGCACCGGGCCGGCGCGCGACCGGAGGAGACACACACATGACCGCTGCAACCACCACGGCATTGAGCGCAGGCACCTGGGCCATCGACCCGGTGCACTCGACCATCGGCTTTTCCGTCCGCCACCTCATGGTGAGCAAGGTGCGCGGCACCTTCGACGACTACAGCGGGACCATCACGGTGGGTGAGGACGGCACCGCATCGGTGACCGCCGAGATCGCCGTCGCCTCGGTCAACACCCGCAACGAACAGCGTGACGCCCACCTTCGCGCGGCCGACTTCTTCGACGTCGAGAACCACCCGGTCGCCACCTTCACCTCGACCGGCGTACGGGCCGACGGCGACGGCTACGTCATCGACGGCGAGTTCACCCTCAAGGGCGTCACCAAGCCGATCACCCTCGACCTGGAGTTCAACGGCACCAACCCGGGGATGGGTCACGGCGAGGTTGCCGGATTCGACGCCTCCGTGGTTCTCAACCGCAAGGACTTCGGCATCGACTTCGACGCCCCGCTGGAGACCGGCGGCGCGGTCGTCGGTGACAAGATCACCGTCACCCTCGAAATCGAAGCCCTCAAGCAGGCCTGATACCGACTTCCCGACGCCACGGTGCCGCACGGTGTACGACACCGTGGCGTCGTTTCTGTCCACGCGTTGTCCCAGCGCACAATCGCTTACGCGCATCAGGTGTGGCGGGTGGCAGGTTTGTATCTGCGACGTTTAGTATCAGTAACCACGCGCGGCTCCAGTCCGGGTTGGCGCGTGAAAGTTAGGGCACACTGAGACAACCGTCCAGGTATCGGCTGGGATACTTCCAGGCGGATCGGCGGAACTGCCTCGGGGCGCCCGACCTGATCCGGCAGCCCACTGGACAGTTAGACCGAGGAACACTGAGGAGAATCCGGTGACGTACACCATTGCCGAACCCTGTGTCGACGTTAAAGACAAGGCATGTATCGAGGAGTGCCCCGTCGACTGCATCTATGAGGGCGCACGCATGCTGTACATCCACCCCGACGAATGCGTCGACTGTGGAGCCTGCGAACCGGTGTGCCCCGTCGAGGCGATCTACTACGAGGACGACGTCCCGGACCAGTGGAGTGCCTACACCCAGTACAACGCGGACTTCTTCGCCGAGCTCGGCTCCCCGGGCGGTGCGTCCAAGGTCGGCCAGACCGACAACGATCCGCAGGCCGTGAAGGACCTGCCCCCGCAGGGCGAGGACTGACACGCCTCCGCACGAACCCGCCCCTGAGGTAGCCCGCCGGGCGGTCTCCGCGAAGCTGCCGGAGTTCCCCTGGGACACGCTGGCGGCGGCCGGCGCGCAGGCTCGCGCGCACCCGGACGGCATCGTCGACCTGTCGGTCGGCACCCCTGTGGACGAGGTGGCGCCCGTCATCCGTGAGGCGCTCGCGGCGGCCAGTGGCGCGCCCGGGTATCCGACGACCGCGGGAACACCCGAGCTACGGGCGTCGGCGAAGGCCGCGCTCGAACGCCGCTACGGCATCACCGGCCTGGGGGACGACGCCGTGCTGCCCGTCATCGGCAGCAAGGAGCTCATCGCGTGGCTGCCCACGCTGCTCGGGGCGGGATCGGACGATCTGGTGGTGGTGCCCGAACTCGCGTACCCCACCTACGACGTCGGCGCCCGGCTGGCCGGAGCCCAGGTGATCCGGGCCGATTCGCTCACCCAGTTGGGCCCGCAGCGGCCGGCGCTGATCTTCCTCAACTCGCCGAGCAACCCGACCGGACGGGTGCTGGGCGTCGACCACCTCCGCAAGGTCGTCGGCTGGGCCCGCGACCGCGGGGTGCTCGTCGCCTCCGACGAGTGCTACCTCGGCCTCGCCTGGGACGCCGAACCGGTCTCCGTGCTGCACCCCTCGGTCTGCGACGGCGACCACACCGGCCTGCTGGCCGTGCATTCGTTGTCCAAGACGTCGTCGCTGGCCGGCTACCGCGCCGGCTTCGTCGCAGGCGACCCGGCGGTCATCGCCGAACTGCTCGCGGTGCGTAAGCACGCCGGGATGATGGTGCCGACCCCGGTGCAGGCGGCGATGGTGGCCGCCCTCGACGACGACGCCCACGAACGCGAGCAACGCGAGCGTTATGCGCGCCGCCGCGAGGTGCTGTTGCCCGCGCTGAAGGCCGCCGGTTACACCGTCGACCATTCCGAGGCCGGGCTGTACCTGTGGGCCACCCGCGCTGAACCGTGCCGGCAGACGGTCGACCGGCTGGCGCGGCTCGGGATCCTCGCCGCGCCGGGGGAGTTCTACGGACCACGCGGCGCACAGCACGTCCGACTGGCGCTGACCGCCACCGACGAGCGGATCGCCGCCGCCGCCGAACGGCTTTCGGCGAATCAGGGTTAGCCCGCCGGCACCCGTAATACCGTCGATGCCGTGGACCGGCTTCCGTTCAGTACCGCCGACAAAGCCGAGCGTTACCGCACCGAGCGCTTCGCCGGGGCCGTCGGCCTGAACTGGTACACGACCGATCCCACGCTGCAGTTCACGCTCGCCTACTACGTGCCGCCGGACCAATTGCCCGTTGCCGAAACACATCTGACGCGCATCGGGGAGTTGATGGGCGGTGCGGTCGCCCGATGGGCCGAGGAGACCGACCGCAACCCGCCGCGGCTGGAGCGCTACGACAAGTGGGGCCACGACGTCAGCCGGGTCGTCATGCCACCGTCGTTCACCGCAGCCAAGCGCGCGGTGCTCGACGCCCAACAGGCGCTACGCGACGATATGCGCGCCGCCGGGGGCCGCTCGTCGATCCCGATGTTCGCCGCGAACTACCTGCTCAACCAGGCCGACATCGGGTTGGGCTGCGCGCTGGGCACCGGTGGCGGCATGGTGGCTGCCCTGGTGGCCGCGTATGCACCCGCCGACGTACGCGACCACGTGCTCGCGAAGTTCGAGTCCGGTGAGTGGGCGGGGGAGACGGCCCAGATGCTCACCGAACGCACCGGAGGTTCCGACCTCGGCGCGCTGGAGACGACGGCGACCCGCCGGGGCGATGCCTGGCGGCTCGACGGGTTCAAGTGGTTCGCGTCGAACTGCGACGGTGAGGCCTTCGTCGTCCTGGCCAAACCCGAGGGAGCGCCCGACTCCGGGCGCGGTGTCGCCTCGTTCCTCGTCCTGCGCACCCGGCGCGACGGCTCCCGCAACGGGGTGCGCATCCGGCGGCTGAAGAACAAACTCGGCACCCGTTCGGTGGCCTCCGGAGAGGTGGAGTTCGTCGACGCCGAGGCGTTCCTGCTCTCGGGTGAGCCCAGCACCGAGGCGGGACCGTCCGACGGCAAGGGGCTGGGCCGGATGATGGAACTCACCAACGCCGCCCGCCTCGGCATCGCACTGTTCGCCGTCGGGAATGCGCGACGCGCCCTGGTCGAATCGCTGACCTATGCGCGGAATCGGCACGCGTTCGGGTCCGCGCTGATCGACAAACCGCTGATGCGGCGCAAACTCGCCGAGATGATCGTCGACGTCGAGGCCGCCCAGGCGCTGGTGTTCGATTGCACGGGGCTGGCCAATCACCGTCAGCCGCGGCGCGTGCGGCAGCGCATCGCGGTGCCGGTCACCAAACTCAAGGTGTGCCGGCTCGGCATCACGGCCGCGTCCGATGCGGTCGAGATCCACGGCGGCAACGGCTACATCGAGGACTGGCCGGTGGCCCGGTTGCTGCGCGATGCACAGGTCAACACCATCTGGGAGGGCCCCGACAACATCCTGTGCCTCGACGTCGCGCGCGGCATCCGGCGCGCTCACGCGCACGAACAGCTGCTGAGCCGGTTGCACGACGCGGTGTCGGTGTCCGACGACGAGGCGACCACCGCGCTGGTGTCCCGGCGCGTCGACGATCTCGACGCCGCGATCACGGCCTGGACGAAGCTCCACGGTGCGGTCGCCGAGGCACGCCTGTTCCCGCTGGCGCAGTTCATGGCCGACGTGTATGCGGGCGCTCTGCTGACCGAGCAGGCGGCGTGGGAACGCGCGGAACGCGGCGGTGAGCGGAAAGCGTTGGTCGCCCGGCTGTATGCCCGGCGCTACCTCGACGATCCCGGCCCGCTGCGCGGTATCGACGACGATCGCGACGAGGCGTTGGAGCGGTTCGACGAGCTGGTCGACGGCGCGTTCAGCGGCTGAGCACTTTCGGTGGCGCGAAGACCCAGGGCGAGCACCAGCCGGTCGTCGGGGTCGTCGAGCGAGGTGCCGAGCAGCGTCTCGATGCGCCGGACCCGGTAGCGAATCGTGTTGGGGTGCACGTGCATCCGACTTGCGACGGCCGCGATGTCGCCGAAGCCGTCGAGGTAGGCGTGCAGCGTCTCGGCCAGCAGCGGATCCTTTTCACGGAGGGTCCGCACCCGCGGGTCGACGAGCCCGGGACGGCCGGCGACATGCGCGACGATCTCGTCCAGCAGCACCGTGGCACGGGCGTCCGCCAGCGAGGTGATCTGTCCGATGGCGCCGGGATGGCGTGCGGCACTGTCGAATACGCGGTCGATCTCGGCTCGCGAGGCCGCGACGTCGGCCAGCCCGGGCAGCGGCGCGGCGATCACCGCGTGTAGCGTCAACCCGGCCTCACGGCGCAGCGTACCCACGACGCCGCGCACCCATGACGTCACCGACGGCGCGCCGATCTCGGGGAGCACCACGTACACCCGGTCACCGGCCGAGGCGACCTGGGCGTCGGCGCGAAATGCCGTGGCGCTCAGCGCGATGACATCGGCGGGAGGAGTGGGCGCCGCTGTGCCGAAGCCGATCAGCGCGGCGCGGCTGTCGGCGTCGACGCCCAGCTCGCGGGCGATGGCGCCGATGTCGGTGTCGGTGTCGGACAGCCCGAGCAACTCCCGCACCCGCAGGGTGTGCGTGGACGGGGTCGCCGCCATCCTGCCGAGCACCCGCGCCGCCAGCACCGCCCCGCCGCGCAACACCTCCTCGGCGTCGTCGGCGAACGGTGCCGAACCCTGCTGCAGCCAGATGGTGCCGGCGAACGTGGGTGTGCGACGGGCCCCCGATCGCAGGTGGATGCCGACCGCCATACGCGGGCGCAGCCCGAGCTCGGGCCGTTCGGCCACCCGCACCACGTCGCGACCGGCTCGCAGCGCGTCGAAGATGCCCCACTGCCCGATCCAGGCCAGGTGCTCGGGCGGTCCCGCGCGGCCGAGGATCGACAGCCGGCGCAGCTCGTCGGCCTCCTCGCTGGACGCCGAGTACGCGAGGACGTGCGACTGTGCGTCCTCGATGCTGACCATGCCGCGGGCCCGGTCGGCGATGGACTGCGCGAGACCGAACAGGTCGGTGCCGCCGGGCAGCGGCGGATCGCCGTGGTCGCCGCGGTGGTCGAAGAACTGGTTGACCAGGCGGTACAGCCGTTCCCAGCGGGCATGCGGGTCGACCGCGACGACGGCCGCGCCGCGCGCTATCGCGTGCCGCACGAGTTCGGGCGCCGGGTCCTTGACGAACACCGCCACCGGGGGGCGTGGTTGCGCGGCCAGCCAGCGCACGGCGTCGTCCGACGGGACGCCGAGGAGGAAGAACAGGTCGGCGTTACCCGCCGATGGGGCGATGCCGAGCCGCACGTCGTCGGCGTCGACGAGCGCGACCGAGGCCACCGGCAGGTCGAGACCCCGCGGCGCCTGCTGCAGCGTGACCATGGTGCGATCCAGCGCCAGCAGCAGCTCGCCGAGCCGGATCCGGGCGGCGCGCATATTGTCCGATCGTAATGGCCTGGCGGTGTTTCTTTGGCCGATCGGCTAAGTGACGCAGGTCTCGTCTCGGGGATTCTTGAGCCATGGACGCGATCACCGACGTACCCCTGCCGGCCAACGAGCCGGTGCACGACTACGCCCCCGGGTCGGGTGAACGCACCCGCCTCACCGACGCCCTCGACGCGTTGGCCGCCACACCCCTCGATCTGCCGCACGTCATCGGCGGCCACCACCGCATGGGTGACGGCGAGCGCATGGACGTCGTGCAGCCGCACCGGCACGCCGAGCGGCTGGGCACGTTCGCCAACGCCTCGCACGACGACGCCCGCGCCGCCGTCGACGCCGCGCTCGCCGCGAAACCGGCGTGGGAGGCGACGCCGTTCGACGAGCGCGCGGCGGTCTTCCTGCGCGCGGCCGATCTGCTTGCCGGGCCGTGGCGGGAGAAGCTCGCCGCGGCGACCATGCTCGGCCAGTCCAAATCGGCCTATCAGGCCGAGATCGACGCCGCGTGCGAGCTGATCGACTTCTGGCGGTTCAACGTGGCGTTCGCCCGCGGCATCCTCACACAGCAGCCGGTGAGCGCCCGAGGGGTGTGGAACCGCACCGACTACCGGCCGCTGGAGGGGTTCGTCTACGCGATCACCCCGTTCAACTTCACCGCGATCGCCGGGAATCTGCCGACGGCGCCGGCGTTGATGGGCAACACCGTCGTGTGGAAGCCGTCGCCGACGCAGACGTTCGCCGCGTACCTGACGATGCAGCTGCTCGAGGCGGCGGGCCTGCCGGACGGCGTGATCAACATGGTGGCCGGCGACGGTAGGGCGGTGTCCGATGTGGCCCTGGCCGATCCGCGGCTGGCGGGCATCCACTTCACCGGGTCGACGGCCACGTTCCAGCATCTGTGGCGTGAGGTCGGTGCGAACATCGAGCGCTACCACGGCTATCCGCGTCTGGTCGGGGAGACCGGCGGGAAGGACTTCGTCGTCGCACACACGAGCGCACAACCGGACGTGTTGCGGACGGCGCTGATCCGTGGCGCGTTCGACTACCAGGGGCAGAAGTGCTCGGCGGCCTCTCGGGCGTTCATCCCTCGCTCGGTGTGGCAGCGGATGGGTGACGACTTCCTCGCGGCCACCGAGGCGGTGCGCTACGGCGACGTCACCGACCTGTCGAACTTCGGTGGGGCACTGATCGACTCGCGGTCGTTCGCCAAGAACGTCGCGGCGATCGAGCGGGCGAAGAGCGCATCCTCGGTGACGGTCGCGGTCGGTGGCGAGTACGACGACAGCGAGGGCTATTTCGTCCGGCCGACGGTGCTGCTCTCCGACGATCCGTCCGACGAGTCGTTCAGCACCGAATACTTCGGGCCGATCCTGTCGGTGCACGTCTATCCCGACGACGACTACGAGCGCATCCTCGGCGTCGTCGACACCGGAGCGAAGTACGCGTTGACCGGCGCGGTGATCGCCGACGATCGCAGCGCGGTGCTTACCGCCCAGCAGCGGTTGCGCCACACCGCGGGCAACTTCTACGTCAACGACAAACCGACCGGCGCGGTGGTGGGTCAGCAGCCGTTCGGCGGATCGCGCGCATCGGGCACCAACGACAAGGCGGGGTCGCCGATGAACCTGCTGCGGTGGACGTCGGCGCGGTCGATCAAGGAGAACTTCGTCCCGCCGACCGACCACGACTATCCCCACATGGAGGTGTGAGCAATGGGTGCCTTCCAGCGCGTAGCACGTCCGGTGATCCTGGCGGCCGCCCGGTCGGACTCGCTGCGGCACACGGCGGAGCGGCTGCCGGTGACACGGAATGTGGTGCACCGCTTCGTACCTGGCGAAAGCGTCGAAGAGGCGATGTACTGCGTTACGGGACTGCGGAACTCGGGCCGCATGGTCAGCGTCGACTACCTCGGCGAGGATGTGACCGACGTCGACACCGCGAACGCGACCGTCGAGGCGTACGTGAAACTGCTCGACGCACTTGGCCGCCGGGACGAGCCGGCCGGTGCCGTCAGGCCGCTGGAGGTGTCGCTGAAGCTCTCCGCGCTGGGTCAGGCGCTGCCGCGGGACGGCGAGAAGATCGCACTGGAGAACGCGCACACGATCTGCACGCACGCCCAACGCGTCGGTGCGTGGGTGACCGTCGATGCCGAGGACCACACGACCACCGACTCGACGCTGTCGATCGTGCGCGAGTTGCGTTCGGAGTTCGACTGGTTGGGCACGGTGCTGCAGGCCTACCTGCGCCGCACGCAGGCCGACTGTGCGGAGTTCGCCGCCTCCGGGGCGCGGATCCGGTTGTGCAAGGGGGCGTATGACGAACCGGCTTCAGTGGCGTTCCGCGATGCGGACGAGGTCACGGACAACTATCTGCGCTGTCTGGAGACGCTGATGGCAGGACGCGGGTATCCGATGGTGGCGTCACACGATCCGGTGGTGATCGACGCGGTGCCGGGGCTGGCGGCGGCGCAGGGACGGGCATCCGGGAGTTACGAATATCAGATGCTGTACGGCATCCGTGACCAGGAGCAGCAACGGCTGGCCGATGCCGGAAACGTTGTTCGCGTGTATGTTCCGTTCGGCACGCAGTGGTATGGCTACTTCGTTCGCAGGCTCGCCGAACGGCCGGCAAACATGGCGTTCTTCCTGAGAGCCCTGGCGGGTCGCTGACACGTCTGTCATGATCATGATCGGCGCCGTGTCTGGCCGTGCCCGCCTTGGGTTCGGGGGAACGCGGTGGAGTCGGTCAGGCCACGGGCGCCGTCAGGTGGGTCACCACACCGGGAAGGCCGCGACGGCCATGGTGACGTTGCCGCTGCACGGGCCGCCGAGGATGTCGGTGCGCCAACTGCCTTCGAGTGAACCGTCGCGCTGCGGCACGTAGTAGACGAAACTGCGCGCGGGCGCCCATACCTTCGGTACGCCGTCGCCCATGAAGCAGTCCCACTGCCAGTCGTAGGACTGCGTCCAACGGGCGCCGTCCCACGTGTAGCGAAGCGGTTGCGGAACGGTGGGATTCGACGAGCGTGGACCACTGACCACGGTGGCGATGCACACCCCACTCGAGCAGTCGGTCTTGAAGACGTATTGACCGGTGAAGTCGGCTTCGGGTTGTTGGGCCGCCGGGCTGGTGCCGGCCTTCTGCGAGGCATAGCTCACCACGGAGAACCTGCCCGTCCAGATCTGGCCGACGGGAGCCGCGGATGCGGTGTCCAACGGGCCGACGAGCGTACCGACCATGGCGAGCAACACGACGGCGGCGGTCGACAACGCCACTAACGCTCGACGGGTAGCCATCGTCTGCCTCGCACTCTTCATGACACTCTTCATGCCGGAAGCGCCAGCGTAGCAGTGGAATTCAGGCTGACCTGCGCTGTTACCCGAAATTGTCGATCTTGTTACCGCGTCGGGGGTCACGTCATGCAGAAGGAGTGGTGTTCATGGGTGACGTACCAGCGACCGTCGTGCTGGCGTAGAGCGATGGTCATCCTCAGCCGGGTGTCGGGGTTCTGGTCGCACATCTCCTGGGTGCCGCACCGCAGCAGGCCGTATGCGAACGCCACGTCGGTGCCCGCGGTTACGTGCAGTTCGAGGAGTTCGAACCTGGCGCCGCCGCGGAGGAATTCGAAGAAGTCCGGCCAGGTGCCGCGGTAGGCGTCGAGGCCGCGTACGCCGGTATGTGGCGGCGGCACGTCGAACATCACGATGTCAGGATCGTGGTCGGCCAGCACGCCGTCGATGTCGCAGGCCGCGACGGCGTCGACCCATCGGGTGATCAGCTGGCGGATCGTTGTCTCGGTGCTCATACCGATATGACCCGGCGGCCGGGTGTAAGTCATCGCCGAACCTCAGAACGGGGGTGGTTTGTTGCGTTCGGCGACGAGGTCGTCGTTGAGTCGGCGTTCTTCTTGGATGCGGCGGGCGCGGTTTTGGGCGCGGGTGCGGCGGCGTTTGGGCATTTTGAGGCCGCGGTCGGTGGTGGTGGTCTCGGTGGGTTGGATCGGCGCCTCGGCGGTCGGGGTGCACAGGGTCGGGAACAACAGCGCGCTGCCGGGGCGGGTGGTGTAGGTCTGCCCGCTCGGGGAGGTCCACACGATGGTGGCGTCGGTGAACTGTTCGTCGCGCCAACCGTTTTCACCGGTCCAGAAGGTTTTGAGCAGGTGGTGTTTTCGGCACAGGCATTTGAGGTTGGCGGCGCAGGTCGGTCCGGCCGGCCAGGGCACGGTGTGGTCGATGTCGCAGCGGGTGGCCGGGGCGTCGCAGCCGGGGAATCGGCAGGTCAGGTCGCGGCAGCGCACGAAGTCCTGCAGGGCTGCCGAGGGTCGGTAGTGGGGTTCGGGTGGCGCGTTGCCGGGGTGCTGGATGGTGCGGAGGCGGGCGCGGCGGAGGAAGGCGGCGAGCACGGTGGGGTTGGTGACTCCGGCGCCGATGACGAATGCCGGTGCGCGGCAGGCTGACTGCTGCGGGGCCGACGGTGGTTGCGCAGCGGCCTCGGCCAAGGGCGCCGCCTCCGCCTCGGGGGTCGCTTCCGGTTCCGGCGTCGCTTCAGCCTCCGCCTCGGGGGTCGGCCCCGCTTCGGCCTCCGGCTCTGGCTCAGGCTCCGCTTGCGGCTCCGCCTCGGGCTCCGGCTGCGCCTCGTCTTCGGCCTCCGGCTCGTGCTGGGGCTCAGTCTCCGCGTGCGGTTCCGCTTCGGGTTCGGGCTGCGTTTCGGTTTGGGTGCGGGCGGCGTCGAGTGTTTCTTCGGTGGTGACGATGTGGACGACGACGTCTTTGGTGGGTTGTGTGTCGCGGTGGCCGGGGCAGTCGGGGTTGGGGCATTCGCAGCGCAGGTGGGTGCCGGTGGCGACGGCGGCCAGGGCGTCGTTGCGGCGTTCGTCGGCGGTGCGGGGGTCCTCGTCGCAGACGGTGTGGGCCATGTCGGTGACGCGTTGTTCGAAGGCGGCGCCGTCGGGGGCGTACATGCGGGCCCAGACGGTCATGAAGCCGGCGGCGTCGCTGATGAAGCCGAATTGCAGGCCGCGGTCGTTTTCGGCGTCTTTGACCCGCCGTAGCGCGCCGGGGTCGTGGGTTTCGACGATGGCGTCGATGGCGGCGAGGGTCTTCTTTTCTGATTGGGGTCCCCAGCTGGTGATCTGGGCGGCCAGGTCGGTGTCGACGGCGGCCATCAGGGTGGGGTCGGTGATCAGGGCGGTGCGGGTCACGATGGCGCGGACCAGCAGGTCGGTGATCAGTCCGGCGGTGAACAGGGCGGCGACCTGGGGGAGTCGGTCGGCCAGGGCGACGGCGCGGTGGGTTTGGAACATGGCCAGGCGTTCGGTGATGTTGTGGGCGGCGGCCAGTTCGCTGACGGCGTTGGCGTCGGGGTCGACGAACCAGTTGTGGCGGTCGGTGGCGGTGTCGCAGCCGGTGCGGCGGCGGAACAGTTCGGCCATGGCGGCCAGTTTGCGGGCGGCGGCCGCGTTTTCGGCGCGTCCCCAGCCGGCCGAGGCGGCCACCAACTCCGCGTCACTGAGCGCGGAGAAGTCGCCGATCCCGGGCAACGAACCATCGAACATGTCTTCGATTCTGACAGACGGGTCTGACACGCAACCCCCGAAAACCCCACGCCTGTGGATGAATTCACCGCTGGGGACAACCGGGATGACTCAGCCGAGTAAGCGCTCCCGAAGCAGCAGCATCCCGTACGCCGCGATGCTCTGGGCGTCGGTGATCTCTCCGTCGGCGACCATCCGCTCGAACTCGTCGCGCGTGAACCAGGCGCTGCGCATGTCCTGCTCCTCGTGTTCACGGTCGTGGTCGCCCTCGGTCAGGTCGGTGGCGAGGAAGACCCAGCCGCGTTGGCTGCTCATCCCCGGCGCGACGTCGAGCAGGCCCAGCGTGGTGACGGTCCCGGCCCGCAGTCCCGTCTCCTCCCGCAACTCCCGCGCAGCCAGGTCGAGCGGCTCCATATCGGCCCGCCCCGGGGCGGTGCCCTGCGGGAACTCCCACCGGCGCAACCCGAGCGGGTAGCGGAACTGTTCCACCAGCTTGAGCCGGTCACCGTCACAGGCGATCACCAGCGCATAGTTCGGCTTGTCGACGACGGCGTAGATCCCGTCACTGCCGTCCGGGCGTTGGATGTCGTCCTCGCGCAACGTCAGCCAGTCGTTGCGGTACACCTCGCGCGACGACACCTGCCGGATCGAATCCACGCGACCAGTATTGCCCAGCCCGGACGAGTAGCCTCGTCGGCGTGTTGCTGACCTCGCTGAACCCCGCCGCGGTCGCCGCAGGCGCCGATATCGCCGACGCCGTCACGATCGGGGAGGCGGTGCTCAGCCGTAGCGATCTGGTCGGGGCGGCCACGTCGGTCGCCGAGCGGGTCGGCGGTGCGCAGCGGGTCGCGGTGCTGGCAACGCCGACGCCCGCGACGGTGTTGGCGATCACCGGCTGCCTGATCGCCGGCGTGCCCGTCGTGCCCGTGCCCGCCGACGTGGGTGTGGCCGAACGCCGCCACATCCTCACCGATTCCGGCGCGCAGGCGTGGCTCGGCGACAAGCCCGAGGACACTGAGCTGCCGCACATCCCCGTCCGCCTGCACGCCCGGTCCTGGCACCGCTACGCCGAACCGCATCCCGACTCGGCCGCGCTGATCGTCTACACCTCCGGCACGACGGGCCCGCCCAAGGGCGTCGTCATCAGCCGCCGCGCGATCGCGGCCGACCTCGATGCGCTCGCCGAGGCGTGGCAGTGGACCGCCGAGGACACCCTCGTCCACGGGTTGCCGCTCTACCACGTGCACGGGCTGGTGCTCGGACTTCTCGGTTCGCTGCGCATCGGGAACCGGTTCGTCCACACCGGTCGGCCCACCCCCGAGGCCTACGCACAGGCGCAGGGCACGCTGTACTTCGGGGTGCCGACGGTCTGGTCCCGCATCGCCGCCGACGACGACGCCGCCCGCGCACTGGCGACGGCGCGGCTGCTCGTCTCGGGCAGTGCGCCGCTGCCGGTCCCGGTGTTCGACCGGTTGGCGGCGTCGACGGGCCACGAGGTGGTCGAGCGCTACGGCAGCACCGAATCGTTGATCACCCTGAGCACCCGCGCGGACGGGGAGCGCCGGCCCGGCTGGGTGGGACTCCCGCTGGCCGGGGTGGAGACCCGCCTGGTCGGCGACGACGGCGCACCGGTGCCCCACGACGGCGAAACCATTGCGCGCCTAGAGGTTCGCGGCCCGACGTTGTTCGACGGATATCTGAACCGGCCGGATGCGACGGCCGATGTGCTGGGTGTGGACGGTTGGTACCGCACCGGTGACGTCGCTGTTGTCGACGGGGTTGGTATGCACCGCATCGTCGGCCGTGAGTCGGTCGACCTGATCAAGACGGGCGGCTTCCGAGTGGGGGCCGGTGAGATCGAGACGGTCCTGCTCGGCCACGACGGCGTCGCCGAGGCCGCGGTGGTCGGGATGCCCGACGACGATCTCGGCCAGCGCATCGTCGCGTTCGTCGTCGGTGATGCGACACCCGAGGCGTTGATCGATTATGTCGCCGAACAACTCTCGGTGCACAAGCGGCCCCGGGAAGTCCGCATGGTCGACAGCCTGCCCCGCAACGCGATGGGCAAGGTGCTCAAGAAGGAGCTGACGCAATGGGTTTGAGGTTCACCGATCTGTGTGTCGATGCCGCCGACATCCACGCGCTCGGGGGCTGGTGGGCCGAGGTCCTCGGATATGCCCAGGAAGTCACCGACGACGGTGACGTGATCCTGCGGCCGCCCTCAGGTGCCGGCCCGAACATCTTGTTCCTCGCCGTGCCGGACGAGAAGGTGGTCAAGAACCGCCTGCACGTCGACCTCACCCCCGACGATCAGCAGGCCGAGGTCGACCGGCTGCTCGCACTGGGCGCCCGCCGCGTCGACATCGGGCAGGGCGAGCAGAGCTGGGTGGTGCTGGCCGACCCCGAGGGCAACGAGTTCTGCGTGCTCGCTGCGCAGAGCTGAAGCGCCGTCAGCCGGCGGCCAGCGCGTCGATCGCCGCCTGCAGCCGTTTGGTGACGTCTTCGGCGATCGGCTGCAGCTGCGGTTCGCCGGTGACGTCCACGAGCAGCTGTGGGTTCATCGCCTCGACCAGCGTGGTCTGCGGGTCGTCGGGATCGCTGCGCACCACCACGTTGCACGGCAGGAGCAGGCCGATCTGCCGGTCGACGCCGATCGCACGGTGGGCCAGCGGGGGATTGCAGGCGCCGAGGATCAGGTAGTTCTCCATGTCCTCGTCGAGCTTGGCCTTCAGCGTCGACTTGACGTCGATCTCGGTCAACACACCGAAACCCTGTTCCGACAACGCTTCCCGCGTGCGGGTCACCGCGTCGTCGAAGTTCGTCTTCAGGCTGGTGGACAATGCGATACTCATCTACGACTCCTTTGTCGTCCTTTGTCGATGTATCAGGCCAGTGCGAGGAACAACTTCTCGAGCTCGGCGACCGACATCGGGTCTCTCCCGTCGGCACCCTCACCCGCAACGCATTCCCGCAATCCGGTGGCCACAATCTTGAATCCGGCGCGGTCGAGTGCGCGAGACACCGCCGCGAGTTGTGTCACGACGTCCTTGCAGTCGCGGCCCTGCTCGATCATCGAGATCACGCCGCCGAGTTGGCCCTGGGCCCGGCGGAGCCGATTGAGGACCGCGTCGATGGCTTCTTGGTCGCCGACCATGGCTGTTCCTTTCGTTCCGTCGCTCCATGTTACCGGTGGGGGTATACGTCCAGGTCAGCGCACCGCCGGCGGGACGGCGACCGCGGATAGCGCGGACCGGGCCCGGAATAAATACCCTATGGGGTATTGTAGAACATACCGATCGGGGTATCCATGGGCGAACGCTGCAGGATGCCCCGGCGACCAGTCCGACCAGAGAAGGAGAGGCAGATGTGTTACGCCGTCACGTGCCCGTCCTGCGGCAAGACCACGTGGGACGGTTGCGGCCAGCACGTCGACGACGTGATGCGGTCGGTTCCGACCGCGGACCGTTGTCGCTGTGAGCGAGTGACCGAAACCCCACGCCGGACCGCCGGCCGGTTCTGGCGCCGGTGATCGGGTAGAGGGAGTCATATGGCGGTGGCGATAGGCCTGGGCCTCGGTGCGCTGATCGGCGTTCTGCTGGGGCTGCTCGGCGGCGGCGGTTCGATCCTCGCCGTTCCGGCGCTGGTCTACGGGATGGGCCTCGGGATCGAACAGGCCATCCCCATCTCGCTCATCGTCGTCGCCACCGCCTCCGCAGTCGGGGCGTTGCCGAAAATCCGTGCCGGACAGGTGCAGTGGCGGCTCGCCGGCATCTTCGCGGCGGCGGGCATCCCGGCGACCGTCGCGGGCAGCGCGATCAGCAGGCATCTACCGCAGCCGGCGCTGATGATCGGATTCGCGGCGGTGATGGTGTTCGCCGGGATCCGCATGCTCACCGACCAGGAGAACACCGGCACGGCATGCGAGGTCGAAGCCGGCCGGGTCAACTGGCGCCGCTGCGCACCCCGGTCGATCGGCGCCGGCCTGCTGGTCGGACTGTTGACCGGCCTGTTCGGCGTCGGTGGCGGGTTCCTCATCATCCCCGCGCTCGTGGTGGTGCTCGGCGTCGAGATGTCAGTCGCCGTCGGCACATCGCTGCTGATCATCACCGCCAACTCCGTCGCCGGCATCTTCTCGCATCTCGGCGCCATCACCGTCGACTGGACGGTCATCGCTGTGTTCGTCGCCGCCGCGATGGCGGCGTCGCTGGTGGCCGGACATCTCGGCACCAAGGTCGACACCACCCGATTGCAGCGGTGGTTCGCCTACCTCGTATTCGCCGTTGCCGCATACGTAATCGTCGACACCGTCTTCCTACAGTGACGTAGAAAGGGAAATCACATGCACGTCTCCATCATCGAAACCTCCGGCCTCGGGGATCGCAGCTACCTGATCAGCGACCGCGACACCGCCGTCGTCGTCGATCCGCAGCGCGACATCGACCGGGTACTCGCACTCGCCGACGAGCGCCAGGCGCGGATCACCCATGTGTTGGAGACCCACCTGCACAACGACTATGTGACCGGGGGCCTGGAGCTCTCCCGCACGGTCGGTGCCGAATACGTGGTGCCCGCGGGCGACGACGTCGGTTACCCCAGGCGCGCCGTCACCGAAGGTGACGTCATCGATGCCGGGCCGATCCGGTTGGAGGTCCTCCACACACCGGGGCACACCCACCACCACGTGAGCTATGTGCTGAGCGACGACACCGGAACGGTCCACGGCGTCTTCACCGGAGGCTCGATGTTGTTCGGCACCACCGGACGCACCGATCTCGTCGGGCCCGACGACACCGAGAAGCTCACGCACGCGCAATACCACTCGGTGCGCAAGATCGCCGACCGGCTGCCCGCCGACACGGTCGTCTACCCGACCCATGGATTCGGCAGTTTCTGCTCGGCGACACCGGCTTCCGGCGACGCGTCGACCATCGGCGAACAGTGGCAGGCGAATCCGGCGCTCACCAAGGACGAACAGAGCTTCGTCGACGAACTGCTCGCCGGACTGGAGGCGTACCCCGCCTACTACGCGCACATGGGCGTGATCAACCGCGAAGGCCCTGCACCGGTGGACCTCACACCGCCCGCACCGGTCGATCCGGCCGAACTACGCCGCCGGATCGAGGCCGGTGAGTGGGTGGTCGATCTGCGCAACCGCACCGCGTTCGCCGCAGGACATCTGCAGGGGACGCTGGGTTTCGAGCTGTCCGGATCGTTCGTCAGCTACTTCGGCTGGCTCTACGAGTGGGGCGCCCCGGTGACGCTGATCGGGGAGTCGCAGGACCAGATCGCCGACGCCAAACGGGAACTGGTGCGCATCGGGGTGGACCGCCTGACCGGTTCGGCCACCGGCGACATCGACGAACTGCGCGACGGGGCCGAGGTCGGCAGCTATGCAGTGTCCGACTTCGCCGGTCTGGCAGAGCATCTGGACGATGACACGGTGGCGGTACTCGACGTGCGGCAGCACGGCGAATACGAGGAAGACCACGTCCGGGGCGCGGTCAACATCCCGCTGCACGAACTCCCGCAACGGCTGGACGAGGTTCCCGCGGGAACGATCTGGGTGCACTGCGCCTCGGGTTACCGGTCGTCCATCGCGGCGTCGTACCTCGACCGCGCCGGCCACGATGTCGTGCTGATCGACGACGACTTCGGCAACGCCGGTCAGTTGCCGCTCAGTTCGCGTGCAGCGCCTCGTTGAGCGTGACACCGGTGCCGTCGCGCCGGACCACTTCGACGGCACCGGAGACGGAGTTACGGCGGAACAGCAGGTTGTTTGCACCGGAGAGGTCACGCGCCTTCACCGTCTGCCCGTCTGACGTCTGCACCTTGGTGCCCGCGGTGACGTACAGCCCCGCCTCCACCACGCAGTCGTCACCCAGCGAGATGCCCAGCCCGGCGTTCGCGCCGAGCAGGCAGCGCTTGCCGACGGAGATGACCTCTTTGCCGCCCCCGGACAGGGTGCCCATGATCGACGCGCCGCCACCGACGTCGGATCCGTCGTCGACCACCACGCCCGCCGAGATCCGGCCCTCCACCATCGACGAGCCCAACGTGCCCGCGTTGTAGTTCACGAAACCCTCGTGCATCACCGTCGTCCCCGGCGCGAGGTGCGCACCCAGGCGCACCCGGTCGGCGTCGGCGATCCGCACACCGGTCGGCGTCACGTAGTCGACCATCCGCGGGAACTTGTCGATCCCGAACACGGTCACGGTCCCGCGGCGCCGCAACCGGGCGCGCACGGTCTCGAAGCCCTCGACCGCACACGGCCCGAAGTTGGTCCACACCACGTTGGCCAGCACCCCGAAGACGCCGTCCAGGTTGGCGCCGCGCGGCTGGATCAGCCGGTGGGACAGCAGGTGCAACCGCAGGTAGGCGTCATAGCCGTCGGCCGGCTTGTCCTCCAGCGAGGAGATGACCGTGCGCACGACGACGATGTCGACGTCGCGGTCCTCGTCGCGGCCGGTGAGCTCACCGAGTTCGGCCGGAACCTCGGCGACCGACAGGCGGACGGTCCCGGACTCGCCGAGGTCGGCGCCCAGTTCGGGCGCCGGGTACCAGGTGTCGAGGACGGTTCCGTCGGCGGCGATGGTGGCCAGGCCGATTCCTGCAGCAGAAGTCACGGAGCTAGAGATTACCGTTGACCTCATGGCCCCATCATCGGCTCTTCGCGCAAGCGGCTCATCGCTGGATCTCCGTGGTGACCCGGTCGAGCTGACGGCCGCACTCGTCGACATCCCCAGCGAGTCGCGCCACGAGCAGCGCATCGCCGACGAGATCGAGGCCGCACTGCGCGAACAGACAGACGGTTTCGAGATCATCCGCAACGGCGACGCGGTGCTGGCCCGCACCAACCGGGGGCTCCCGTCACGCGTGCTGCTGGCCGGGCACATCGACACCGTGCCCGCCGCCGACAACGTCCCCAGCCGCCGGGTCGGTGACGAGCTGCACGGCTGCGGCACCTCCGACATGAAGTCCGGGGACGCGGTGTTCCTGCACCTCGCCGCCACTGTCGCCGACCCCGCACACGACCTCACGCTGGTGATGTACGACTGCGAAGAGATCGAGGCGTCGGCCAACGGGCTCGGCCGCATCGAACGCGAACTGCCCGAGTGGCTGCAGGCCGACGTCGCGATCCTCGGCGAACCGTCCGGCGGTTTCATCGAGGCCGGCTGCCAGGGCACGCTGCGAGTCGTGGTGAGCGCCACCGGAACCCGGGCGCACTCCGCGCGATCCTGGTTGGGCGACAACGCCATTCACAAACTCGGCGCGGTCCTCGACCGGTTGGCCGCCTACCAGGCCCGCAGCATCGACATCGACGGCTGCGTCTACCGCGAGGGACTCTCCGCGGTGCGCATCGACGGCGGCATCGCGGGCAACGTGATCCCCGACGCCGCCTCGGTCACCGTCAACTTTCGCTTCGCCCCCGACCGCACCGTCGACCAGGCGCTGGCCCACGTCCACGAGGTCCTCGACGGACTCGACGTCACCGTCGAGCAGACCGACGCCGCCGCCGGAGCCCTGCCGGGGCTGACCAGGCCGGCGGCCGCGGCGCTGGTCGAGGCCGCCGGCGGACAGGCGCGGGCCAAGTACGGGTGGACCGACGTGGCGCGGTTCGCGGCGCTGGGGATCCCGGCCGTCAATTACGGTCCGGGGGATCCGAACCTCGCCCACCGCGCGGACGAACGGGTCGACGTCGGCCAGATCACCGCGACCACCGAGGTGCTGCGCCGGTATTTAACCGCTTGACGCGCTGACTTACCCTCGAAGACATGTGGGGAGACGACGACATCTCCGGGTGATCCGGAAAACCTGCTCGTCCGTACTCGTACCCTCCTCGAAAGTCCCCGCATGTCATCGATCGTCTGTTCCTCCCTGTCGTTCGCCTGGCCCGACGGCACCACGGTTTTCAGCGAGCTGACCGCCTCTTTCGGTGACGGCCGCACCGGCCTGGTCGCGCCCAACGGTGCGGGCAAATCCACTCTGCTGCGGCTGATCGCGGGGGAGTTGTCGCCGTCGGCCGGGACCGTGAGCGTCACCGGGACACTCGGTCACCTCCCGCAGACCCTGCCGCTGGCGGCCGACCTCACCGTCGCCGACGTGCTCGGTGTCGCTCCGGTGATCGCCGCGCTGAACGCACTCGCCGAAGGTGATGCCGGTGACGACGTGTTCACGGCCATCGGCGACGACTGGGATGCCGAAGAATGCGCCCGCGCCCAACTGGACCGGTTGGGGCTCGCGCACGTAGCGCTCGACCGTCGCCTCGAAACGCTGTCCGGCGGCGAGATCGTCTCCGTGGGCCTGGCGGCGAAACTCCTCGAGCGGCCCGACGTGCTGCTGCTCGACGAGCCGACTAACAACCTCGATGCCGACGCCAGGAACGCGCTGTACGCCGCGCTCGACGATTTCGCCGGCACCCTGCTGCTGGTCAGCCACGACCGGGTGCTGCTCGACCGGATGGACCGGATCGCCGAACTGAGCCGTGGCGAAATCGTCTTCTACGGCGGCAATTTCACCGCCTACCGGGAGGCGGTGGCAGCCGAGCAGCAGGCCGCCGAAAGCGACCTCCGCAACGCCGAGCAACAGCTCAAACGCGAGAAGCGTCAGATGCAGGAGGCCCGCGAGCGCGCGGGGCGGCGTTCGAACACCGCGGTGCGCAACCTCGCCGACGCGGGTCTGCCGAAGATCCTCGCCGGGGCCAGGAAGCGCAGGGCCCAGGAGTCCGCAGGCAGGGCCGACGACGTACACGCCAGGCGGGTGGGTGACGCCAGGGTTCGGGTCGAGGACGCCGAGCGTTCGCTGCGTGACGACGATGCGATCGCGCTCGACCTGCCCGACACCGAGGTGCCCGCCGGCCGCAACCTGTTCGCCGGGCACGGGCTCCGCATCGCCCGCGGCGGCCGGGAGCTGTTCGCGGACAACGGAATCGACCTCTCGCTCCGGGGGCCGGAGCGGGCCGCCCTCACGGGACCGAACGGGGCGGGCAAATCCACGCTGCTGCGGATCATCGCCGGCGCCGTCGAGCCCGACGCGGGTGCCGTGCAGCGCGCCGACGGCCGAACCGCCTACATCTCCCAGCGGCTGGACCTGCTCGACGACGACCTGTCGGTGGCCGAGAACCTGGCCCGCTTCGCGCCGGACATGACCGTGACCAGAAGCCGACACCTGTTGGCGCAGTTCCTGTTCCGCGGTGACCGCATCCATCTGCCGGTGTCGGTGCTCTCGGGCGGCGAGCGGCTGCGGGCGACGCTGGCGTGCGTGCTCTACGGCGAACCTGCGCCGCAGCTGCTCCTGCTCGACGAGCCGACCAACAACCTCGACCTGGTCAGCGTCGGCCAGCTCGAATCGGCCCTCGATGCCTACCGGGGTGCGTTCGTGGTGGTGAGCCACGACGAGCGGTTCCTGGCCCAGATCGGCGTGGACCGGTGGCTTCGCCTGGCCGATGGGGTGCTGGTCGAGAGGTGAGGGTCAGACCTGCTGGGTGGGGGTCGGCGCGTCGGGCCCGCCGTCGCGGTTCTCTTCCACCGGCGCCCTCTCGGACTCGCCCGCACCGGCGGCGCCCGTCGCCGCCTGGACGATCTGCTGGACTCCCTGCATGACCTGTTGCGGCACCTGCTGCAACCCCTGCACCAGACCCTGCACCGCGCCGCTGCCCTGCTGACCCATCTGGCCGAGCTGCCCGAGTGCCTGGCCGATCGCTCCCGTCGCACCGGCTGCCGTGTTCGCCCCGCCGCCGCCACTGGCCGGGCCGCCGGGGCCGCCGGCCCCCTCGATCGCGGCCTTCAGCTTGCCCGCCGAGCGCTCGTCGCCCTTGTCGTAGGCGGCGGCGGCCTTCTGCAGCAGCTCGGCGATCTTGTCACCGCTTCGGGCGGTGGTCTGCAAAGTGCCCTGCCGCGCACCGAGCAGGCCGGTGAGGGCGTTCTGGACCGCGAAGGCGATCTGACCGTGGGAGGCCTCGACACCCGCGACGGTCGGTGCGCCGCCCACGAGCTGCGATACTCCCGCGGCGATCTCGGCATGTGTCTGCGAGAACTGGCGCAGACCATCGGTCTGCACGAACAGCGGCCCACCGGTCATGGGGTCAGTTTAAGTGCCGCCGGGTGGGGCGGACGGCGGCAAAACTCAGGCCCGCACGGCGTCGGCCTGCCGCTCGGCATCGGCGGCCGAGCCCTGCAGGCCTATCGCAGCGAACGCCCCGGCGGCCTCGTCCAGCCCGACCGGGTCCGCCGCCGTGAACGCCCTGGCGTGCAGGAGTGCGATCCGCCCGAACTCACAGTCGACGCCGAGGCGGGCCATGTGGTCGGCCGCGCGCGCATCACCCAGGCGCACCGCGACGTGCAAGGCCCGTAGCGCCACCGCCAGCTGACCACCCCGCTCGGCGGTGCGCGCCGCATCGCGGGCCGCGGCGACCGCGCCGTGGGTGTCGCGGCGCGCCGACATCGTCCAGGCCCGGCCGAGCCCGAGTTCGGGAGCGAACAGCATCGACTTGAGTCCGTGCCGAGACTCCGCGCGGGCCAACGCTTTACCGGCCTCGACGGCGGCGCCCCGCTCGCCCAGCGCCTGCGCGAGGAGCATCCACGCCAACGGGCCCCACGAATAGCCCGTCGGTGCGAGGGCCGCTGCCGCGTCACGCAGCAGCGCCGCCGCGCCGTCCACGTCGCCGCGGGCGATGAGCACGTCGGCGATCAGCACCTCGCCGATCGCCCGCCCCGGCTGCTGCAGTTCGGCGAATTCGGTGATCCGCCGGGCCAGTTCCTGTGCGCGGTCCAGCTCACCGGACATCATCAGCGCCGTCGTCTGCCCGAATCCGGTGGTGAAGCGCAGCAGGCCGGGGTGATCGGCGGCCGCGGCCCGCTCCGCCAGCGCGTCGACCTCGAGGAACCGGCCCATCCGGGCGCAGCTGAGGGCCGCGGCGGCGGCCGCCCACCCGATCGCCGTGTCATCGGCGTCCGCGGAGTCGAGCACCTCGGAGGCGATCTCCACCGCCCGGGCCGGGGTACCCGCGTTCATCGCGAAGGTCGACGACAGCGCATCGATCGTCGTCCTGGCGGCCGGGTTGACCACCTGGTTGCGCACCGTGCGCAGGAACGCCGTCGCCCGTTCGGGTTCCGAGAGCATCCAGAACCGGTTCGCCGCGCACGGCAACGCCCACGCCATCAGGTCGCCCTCGTCGAGCGCGGCTTCGTCGACCGCGGCGAGCACCTCGTCGGCTTCGCGTCCGCGGCCCTGCCAGCCGAGCGCGTAGCCCAGCGCCAACCGGGCCCGCAGCTCACCCGAATCCTGCAGCGCCGCGCGCGCCAGGCGCTCACTCAGCCGGAGGTCACCGAGCCGCAGCGCCTCCTCGGCGGCGGCCGTCAACTCCGCGGCGGGCACGTCGTGGTCGCAGTCGAGCGCCATCGCCGCCACCTGCAGCCGCTCCAGGACGCCGGTCGGTCGGGCTGCCCACAGCCGCGCGACGACCTCGGTGCGCAGCCTGCGCAGGTCCGGTCCGCCGATCCGGTCCCGGACGGCATCGACGAACAACGGATGTCCCGCGTGCACCACGTCACCCTCGACGGCGACCGCACCCGCAGCCGTCGCCGCCACCACGGCCTCGTCACCGGCCAGCGCACGCAACTCGGCCGCCGGCAGCGGATCGCAGACCGCCAGGTACTCCAGTGCGTGCCGCGCCGGCGCCGGGAGATCGGCGATGAAGGACTCGACCTGCGCCGCGACCCGGGTGTCGTCGTGCCCCGGCGGTTGCAGGTCGATGCGGGCCAGCAGATCGTCCTCCCACAGTGCCGCGAGCGGCGCGGGCACCGGCGTCCCGGCGGCCACCGACACCACCAGGCTCGCGGTGCCGGTCAGCCCGAGCTGATACAGCAGGGTCGCCGACAACGGGTCGAGCAGATGCGCGTCGTCGACGTAGAGCACCTGATCGCGCAGTCTCTCGCGCGCCGCGCGCACGATCGCCGCCGTCTTGCCGGTGGCCGGGATGTCGATCAGACGGCGGAACGCGCCGAACGGGATGGCGGCGTCGAAGGCGGTTCCCGTGACCGACCCGCCCGGCCCCAGGCGCTCGGCGGCTGCCCGCAACAACGTCGTCTTACCCACCCCGGCCGGGCCGATGACCACGGCGCCGGAGCGCGTGCGGACGCCCGCCTCGATGGATTCCAGTGCCGGTTCGTGCGGCGCCACAACCCAGTCGACAGGCACCGCCGGATTGTAGGACCGTCTAGGTTGTGCGTGTGCCCGATCGACCCGACCGCCCGTGGGCGGTCTGTGTGTACTGCGCCTCCAGCCCGACCGACGAGAGGTTGCTGAGCCTGGCCGCTCGCGTCGGAGAGGCGATCGCCGACCGCGGCTGGACGCTGGTTTCCGGCGGCGGGAACGTTTCCGCGATGGGCGCCCTCGCCCACGCCGCCAGGGCGCACGGCGGCCGGACGGTCGGGGTGATCCCCAAGGCGCTGGTGCACCGGGAGGTCGCCGACGTCGACGCCGACGAGCTCGTCGTCACCGACACCATGCGTGAGCGCAAACAGGTGATGGAGGACCGCGCCGACGCGTTTCTGTCATTACCCGGGGGCATCGGCACACTCGAGGAATTTTTCGAAGCCTGGACTGCCGCGTATTTGGGTATGCATGACAAGCCGGTGGTGATGCTCGATCCGATCGGTCACTACGAGGGTCTGCTGGCCTGGTTGCACGGTTTGGTCGACAGCGGTTACGTCGCCCGCAGTGCGCTGGACCGGTTGATCGTCGTCGACAACATCGACGAGGCGATGGCAGCGTGCGCCCCTCGCCTCTGAGTGAGCGTGGTTAGGTGGTGCGCACGCACGACGATCGGAGGGGTTGCACCACATGAGCGACGAGAAATCGGGGACTCGTAGCAGCGTCGGTTTGCTGGACATCGCCGCGAGGTTGCCGGGGTTCCTCATGGACGTGCCGACGATCCTGGGCGGCGTCGTCACCGGGTTCGGGGCCAGGCCGTCGGCGAAGACGTCGATCGGCAAGGTCTTCCAGGAGCGGGCCGCCAAGTACGCCGACAAGACCTTCCTCAGGTTCGAGGACCGCGACATCTCCTACCGGGAGGCCAACGAGACGGTCAACCGCTACGCCGCCGTACTGGCCGACCGCGGAGTCGGCCGCGGTGACGTCGTGGCGATCATGCTGCGCAACTCACCCGAACCCGTGCTGCTCATGCTGGCGGCCGTCAAATGCGGCGCTATCTCCGGGATGCTCAACTTCCACCAGCGCGGCGACGTGCTCAAGCACAGCCTCGGCCTGCTCTCGGCCAAGGTCGTGATCGCCGACCCCGACTTCGTCGACCCGATCAAGGAATGCGGCGCCGACACCGACGGTCTGCTGACGATCGAGGAGTTCGAGGAGCTCGCGGAGGGCGCCCCGACCGACGACCCGGAATCGGCGTCGGCCGTCCTCGCCAAGGACAAGGCGTTCTACATCTTCACCTCGGGCACCACCGGGATGCCGAAGGCCAGCGTGATGACGCACTACCGCTGGCTGCGCGCACTGGCCGGCTTCGGCGGGCTCGGTGTGCGGCTGAGCAGCAAGGACACCATGTACTGCTGCCTGCCGCTGTACCACAACAACGCGCTGACGGTGGCGCTGTCGTCGGTGCTGAACTCCGGCGCGACACTCGCGCTGGGCAAGTCGTTCTCGGCGTCGAAGTTCTGGGACGACGTCATCCGTTACGACGCCACCGCATTCGTCTACATCGGTGAGATCTGCACCTACCTGCTCAACCAGCCGAAGAAGGACACCGACCGCAAGCACAAGGTCCGCGTCATCGCGGGCAACGGTCTGCGCCCGGCGATCTGGGACGAGTTCACCAACCGGTTCGGTATCGACCGGGTGTGCGAGTTCTACGCCGCCAGCGAGGGCAACACCGCCTTCGTCAACGCCCTCAACGTCGACAAGACCACCGGCATGTGCCCGACCCCGGTCGCGTTCGTCGAATACGACGGCGACTCGGGAGATCCGGTCCGCGACGAGAAGGGCCGGGTCAAGAAGGTCCGCACGGGTGAGCCGGGGCTGCTGTTGAGCAAGGTCAGCAACTTCCAGCCCTTCGACGGCTACACCGACGAGAAGGAGTCCGAGAAGAAGCTCGTTCGCGACGCCTTCAAGGACGGCGACGTGTGGTTCAACACCGGCGACCTGATGCGCTACCAGGGTCTCGGGCACGCTGCGTTCGTCGACCGCCTGGGCGACACCTTCCGGTGGAAGGGGGAGAACGTCGCCACCACCGAGGTCGAGGCGGCGCTGTCGTTGGACCCGACGGTGGACGAGTGCACGGTCTACGGCGTCGAGGTGGAAGGCGCAGGCGGCCGGGCGGGTATGGCGGCGATCAAGCTCAACGAGGGCTGCGACTTCGACGGCAAGACGCTGGCGCAGACCCTCTACGACCGGCTGCCCTCGTACGCCGTACCGCTGTTCGTCCGCGTCGTCGGCGAACTCGAGCACACCTCGACCTTCAAGAGCCTCAAGGTCGACCTGCGCAAGGAGGGCCACGGCAGCCACATCGAGGATCCGCTGTACGTGCTCAAGAGCCGCGACGAGGGCTACGTCGAGTACTACGACGAGTACGCCGAAGAGGTCAAGGAAGGCAAGAAGCCGAAGTAGCGGCGATTCGGGCGTGGTTGGTCGCGCCCACCGCGACCGAACACGCCGAAATCACCCCGCCCGTAGCCTGGCAGGGTGGAGTCGACCTTCTGCGGACGTCCGGTCGCCGGTGACCGCGCCATGATCATGGCGATCGTGAACCGGACGCCGGACTCGTTCTACGACCGGGGCGCGACGTTCACCGACGAGGCCGCCAAATCCGCCGCCTATCGCGTCGTCGAGGACGGGGCCGACGTGGTCGACGTCGGCGGGGTCAAGGCCGGTCCGGGTCAGACCGTGGGCGCCGACGAGGAGATCGCCCGCGTCGTGTCGTTCATCGAATGGCTGCGCGGCACGTTCCCCGACGTGGTGATCAGCGTCGACACCTGGCGGGCCTCGGTGGCCAAACAGGCCTGCGCCGCCGGCGCCGATCTGATCAACGACACCTGGGGCGGTAGCGACCCCGGACTGCCCGAGGTCGCCGCCGAGTTCAACGCCGGGCTGGTCTGCTCCCACACCGGGGGAGCGGTGCCACGCACCCGCCCGTTCCGCGTCAACTACGGCATCACCGAACGCGGCGTGGTCGACGACGTCATCGCCGAGGTCACCTCGGCGGCGGAGCGGGCGGTCGCCGCGGGCGTCGCGCGGGACCGGATTCTCATCGATCCGACGCACGATTTCGGCAAGAACACTTACCACGGTCTTAGTTTGTTGCGGCACGTGGAAGAGCTTGTAAAAACTGGATGGCCGGTCCTGATGGCGCTGAGCAACAAGGATTTCGTCGGGGAGACTCTGGGTGTGGGTTTGACTGAACGCCTCGAGGGCACCCTCGCAGCAACCGCGCTGGCAGCGCACGCCGGTGCGGCGATGTTCCGGGTGCACGAGGTCGGGCCCACTCGGCGCGTACTGGAGATGGTCGCGTCGATCCAAGGCGTGCGTCCGCCGACGCGCACGGTGAGGGGACTGGCATGACTGTTATTTCGCGGTTACCGGAACTGGAGACACCAGAACTGCACTCCGCCGACGCGATCGCGCGGCACCGCTGGTTCGACACCCACAGTTGGAACCGTCCGACGTGGACGATCGCCGAACTCGAGGCCGCCAAGGCCGGGCGCACCGTATCGGTGGTCCTGCCCGCGCTCAACGAGGAGGAGACCGTGGCCGGGGTGATCGAGACGATCACCCCACTGCTCGGCGGTCTGGTCGACGAGCTGATCGTGCTGGACTCCGGCTCCACCGACGACACCGCGATCCGGGCCCTGGCCGCCGGGGCGCGGGTGGTCAGCCGGGAGACCGCGCTGCCCGAGGTGGCGCCGCAACCCGGTAAGGGCGAGGTGCTGTGGCGCTCGCTGGCCGCGACGACCGGCGACGTCATCGCCTTCGTCGACTCCGATCTGCTCGACCCCGATCCGATGTTCGTGCCGAAACTGCTCGGCCCGCTGCTGCTCACCCCGGGTGTGCACCTGGTCAAGGGCTTCTACCGGCGCCCGCTCAAGGTGAGCGGGCGTGAGGACGCCAACGGCGGCGGCCGCGTCACCGAACTGGTGGCCCGCCCACTGCTGGCGTCGCTGCGGCCCGAGCTGACCTGCCTGCTGCAACCGCTGGGCGGCGAGTACGCCGGCACCCGCGAACTGCTGACCTCGGTGCCGTTCGCACCCGGATACGGCGTGGAGATCGGCCTGGTGGTCGACACCTACGACCGGCTGGGCCTCGACGGCATCGCCCAGGTCAACCTCGGCGTGCGCACCCACCGCAACCGTCCGCTGACCGAACTGGCGTCGATGAGCCGTCAGGTCATCGCGACGCTGATGTCGCGGGTCGGCGTCGGTGACTCCGGTGTGGGGCTCACCCAGTTCTTCGCCGACGGGGAGGGCTTCACCCCGCGGGCGTCGGGCGTCTCGCTCGAGGACCGGCCGCCGATGGCCACGCTGCGACCCCTGAGCGCCGGCGCGAAGAGCCGCCAGTCCCGCTGAGGTCTGTCACACCGGTCAGGCAGTATCGGTGTCGTGACGCTGATACTGCTTTACCTGGTGGTCCTCGTCCTGGTGGGCGTCGTGCTGTTCGGGGTCGGCAGCGTGCTGTTCGGCCGCGGGGAGTCGCTGCCGCCACTGCCACGCGCCACCACCGCGACGGTGCTGCCGGCCTCCGGCGTCACCGGCGCCGATGTCGACGCGGTGAAGTTCACGCAGACGCTGCGCGGCTACAAACCCGGCGAGGTCGACTGGGTGCTCGACCGGCTCGGTCAGGAGATCGACGCGCTGCGCGGTGAACTGGCCGCGGTGCGCGCCGCCGCGGAGCTGGCCGAGGAGTCCCCGTGACCGTCGCCGCCGAGGAAAGGGTCGTCGACGACGGCCGGGTCCGGTGCGGCTGGTTGGACGGATCCCGGCTTGCCGCAGCGGATTTCGAGCTCTACCGGGACTACCACGATTTCGAGTGGGGGCAACCGGTTCTCGAGTCCCCTGCGCTGTTCGAGCGGATCAGCCTGGAAGCCTTCCAGAGTGGTCTGTCGTGGCTCATCATCCTGCGCAAGCGGGAGAACTTCCGGCGGGCGTTCGACGGCTTCGACATCGACCGCGTCGCCGGGTACACCGACCGCGACGTCGAGCGGTTGATGGCCGACACCGGAATCGTCCGCAACCGCGCGAAGATCGAGGCGACCATCGCCAACGCGCGCGCCACGGCCGCCCTCTCCGACGCCGGGGTCGATCTCGCGCAGCTGCTGTGGTCGTTCGCACCGGCCCGGCGGGGCAGGCCGGCGGGGCTGTCCGAGGTACCCGCGGTCACCCCCGAATCGACCGCCATGGCCAAGGAACTCAAACGCCGCGGCTTCCGGTTCGTCGGTCCCACGACGGCCTACGCGCTCATGCAGGCGACCGGAATGGTCGACGACCACATCGCGACGTGCTGGGTGCCACCGGCCGTCGAGGTGCCTCGACACAGCGGTTAAAACGGGTCTTTGCACACGTGGTCGCGCGGATAGGGAACAATAGAGGAGTTGAGTGCCGGTTCCGCCGAGAGGTGGGCGGCCTGGCGGTTGGTTCAGTGTGGAGGGAGCTCTCGATGGCGGCGATGAAGCCCCGGACCGGTGACGGTCCCCTGGAAGCAACCAAGGAGGGGCGCGGCATCGTGATGCGGGTACCACTGGAAGGTGGTGGCCGGCTCGTCGTCGAATTGACTCCAGACGAGGCGGCCGCGCTGGGCGACGAACTGAAGAACGTCACCAGCTAGCGGTTTTGGGCAATACCGGCGCGGCGGCTTTCGGGTCCCGCGCCGGTTCCCGGATGGCCGCACGACGCCGGCCGGGCTACCCCGACACCTTGCGGTAGATCTCCATGGTCTGCTCGGCGATGTGCGCCCACGAGAATTCGGCGATGCACCGTTCACGGCCTGCGGCGCCGTATGCGCGCGCCCGCTGCGGTTCGGCGACCAGTGAGTTGACCGCATCGGCCAACCGGGTCTCGAAGAAGGCGGTGTCGGCAGCGTCGTAGTGCACCAGCAGCCCGGTCTGGTGGTCGGCGACGACCTCGGGGATGCCGCCGACGTCCGAGGCGACCACCGCCGTCCCGCATGCCATCGCCTCGAGGTTGACGATGCCCAGCGGTTCATACACCGACGGGCAGACGAAAACAGTTGCCGCCGAGAGGATTTCGCGAATCTTGCCGATCGGCAGCATCTCCCGCACCCAGAACACCCCGGTGCGGGCGCGGGCCAGCTGCTGCACCGCGGACGTCACCTCCGCGGCGATCTCCGGGGTGTCGGGCGCCCCGGCACACAGCACCAACTGCACCTCGGGGGCGAAGTGGTGGGCGGCCGCGACGAGGTGGGCCACGCCCTTCTGCCGCGTGATCCGGCCGACGAACGCCACGATCGGCCGCGTCGGATCCACCCCGAGTTCGGCGAGCACCGACTCCCTCGGATCCGGTTCGACCGGGTACCAGACGTCGGTGTCGATGCCGTTGCGCACAACGTGCACCCGGTGGGGATCGAGCGCGGGATAGGTCTTGAGCACGTCGTCACGCATCCCGTTGCTGACGGCGATCACCGCGTCGGCCGCCTCGACCGCGGTCTTCTCCACCCAGGACGACACCCGGTAGCCGCCGCCGAGCTGTTCGGCCTTCCACGGCCGCATCGGCTCCAGCGAATGCGCCGTGAGCACGTGGGGGATGCCGTACAGCAGCGCCGACAGATGCCCCGCCAGCCCGGTGTACCAGGTGTGGGAGTGCACGACGGTGGCCTGCCCGGCCGCATTGACCATGTTCAGATCCGCCGACAGCGTCGACAACGCCGGGTTGGCGCCCACCAGTGCCGGATCCGGCGCGGCGACGAAGGCGTCGGCGCGGGGTGCGCCCATGCAGTGCACGTCGACCTCGCACAGATGGCGTAACTGGGCGACGAGTTCGGTGACGTGTACGCCTGCTCCGCCGTAGACCTCGGGTGGATACTCCCGAGTCATCATCGCCACCCGCATGAGTACGACGGTAGTGGTCGCGCCGCGCTGACGCGATCCCGTTCACGAACGCGATTGCGACGAATCCCGACGGGTATTCAGGAGACGAAACCCGCGTTCTACCACCCGCAGACGCGTAATCAATGGTGTCAATGGCTGGCCCCAGTCACCACCGGCGGATAGGTTTGAGACATGAGGGAATTGCCACACGTGCTGGGCATCGTCCTGGCCGGCGGGGAGGGCAAGCGGCTGTATCCGCTGACGGCGGACCGGGCCAAGCCGGCGGTTCCCTTCGGTGGGGCCTACCGGCTCATCGACTTCGTGCTGTCGAATCTGGTCAACGCGCGCTACCTGCGGATCTGCGTCCTCACCCAGTACAAGTCGCACTCGCTGGACCGGCACATCTCGCAGAACTGGCGGTTGAGCGGCCTGGCGGGGGAGTACATCACCCCGGTTCCGGCCCAGCAGCGCCTCGGGCCGCGGTGGTACACCGGTTCGGCCGATGCGATCTACCAGTCGATGAACCTGATCTACGACGAGGATCCGGACTACATCGTGGTGTTCGGCGCCGACCACGTGTACCGGATGGACCCCGAGCAGATGGTGCAGTTCCACATCGAGAGCGGTGCGGGGGCCACCGTCGCGGGCATCCGCGTGCCCCGCGCGGAGGCGAGTGCGTTCGGGGTCATCGACGCCGACGAATCCGGTCGCATCCGCAGCTTCGTCGAGAAGCCGGCCGACCCGCCCGGGACGCCGGACAACCCCGACGAGGCGTTCGTCTCGATGGGCAACTACATCTTCACCACCAAGGTGCTGATCGACGCGATCCGCGCCGACGCCGACGACGACGACTCCGACCACGACATGGGCGGCGACATCATCCCGCGCCTGGTGGGCGACGGGATGGCCGCGGTCTACGACTTCAGCAACAACGAGGTGCCCGGCGCGACCGAACGCGACCACGGCTACTGGCGTGACGTCGGCACGCTCGACGCGTTCTACGACGCGCACATGGATCTGGTGTCGGTGCACCCGATCTTCAACCTCTACAACAAGCGCTGGCCGATCCGCGGCGAGTCGGAGAACCTGGCACCGGCGAAGTTCGTCAACGGCGGCTCCGCCCAGGAGTCCGTGGTGGGGGCGGGCAGCATCATCTCCGCGGCGTCGGTGCGCAATTCGGTGTTGTCGTCGAACGTCTACATCGACGACGGCGCGATCGTCGAGGGCAGCGTCATCATGCCCGGCACCCGGATCGGACGCGGCGCCGTGGTGCGGCACGCGATCCTGGACAAGAACGTCGTCGTCGGGCCGGGGGAGATGGTCGGGGTGGACCTCGAGAAGGACCGTGAGCGGTTCTCGGTCAGCGCCGGTGGCGTCGTGGCGGTCGGCAAGGGCATCTGGATCTAGCTGGCTGTAGGTCGAGTCGGCAGGGGTCGACGCCGTGGGTGGGTCGACACCCCTGCGTGGGGTGTCGTCTTCGAGCGGTCGGTGGTGATGCTGTTGAGGGGCGGGTGCCTGGCGCCCACGCTGACGTATGCAACCCCAGTGTGGGTTATCTGGCGTCGTTCGGGCTGCCATGGAGGCGACGGGTCGCGTGCCAAGCTAGACGCTGCGTAACCCGAGGGGGTCCGCCATAGCGGGTACGGTATCTGATCCGGCCCTTCGTCCCGTTTGCTTAGCGTGGAACTACCGACGGGGGTTGTGACTGATCGTCAACAACTCCAGGTCGGCAGTCAAATTCGGCGCGCGATCACAGCGTCGTGGGCCTGGCAAAGCATCGGAGCCGCCGCTACCAGCGGCCAGAGTCAATCGAGGAAACGCCCACCTCACGATCACGACATCGCGATCGTCACCGGGCGTCCGTACCAGGTCTTGCCGACATCGACGGCAACTGATCGTGGACGACGTGACTGGAGCTACATGCGCAGACACAACGACACCTCCGGGGCGTGTCAGGAGGTCCACGCGCGTCAACACGCGGACAACGAAAGGAATCTAGTTACAGATCCCTTCCTTTAACCTCCGGCGACGTTTGAGAAGGACTGCCTCGACCTATATCAGCGGGTCGTGCCGAACTCGGCACGTATGGCGGGGTTGTGCTCACCGAGTCGCGGCACCGGCCGCATCGGTGCCTCATGCCCGGCGATCGTGACCGGCGGAAGCAACGCGTTCACCGTCCCTCCTGCGGTGGCCACTGCGCGCCAGCGGTTCCTGGCCGCGAGTTGAGGGTGTTGGGCGAAGCCGGCCGGGCTGCGCAACTCCGCGCAGGCGATACCGGCCGCGTCCAGGCGCGCTGTCACATCGTCTGCGGTGCTCGCGCGGAATGCCTCTTCGAGGAGTCCCGTGATCTCGGCGTCATTGGTGACCCGCGCCGTATTGGTGGCGAACCGCTCGTCTTCGACGAGTTCCGGGCGGTTGATGACGCGCTCACACAACGCTTTCCACTCACGGTCGTTCTGCACTCCCAAGAACACCGTTGAAGTTTCGCCCACTCGATACGGCCCGTAGGGAGCGATCGAGGCATGCCGCGCCCCGGTGCGTCGCGTCGGTTGACTTCCGTAGACGCTGAAGTACACGGGTTGCATCATCCATTCGCCCAATGCATCGAGCATCGCGACGTCGATCGTGGCACCTTCGTCGGTGCGCCCGCGCGTGTAGAGCGCCGTCAGGATGCCGGTGTAGGCGTACATACCGGTGGCGATGTCGGCGATGGAGATACCGACCTTCGACGGGGTGTCTGCTGTTCCCGTGGTGGCGAGCAGTCCGGCCTCACATTGGATGAGCAAGTCGTAGGCCTTCTTCGACGTGTATGGGCCGCCGGGTCCGTAACCGGATATCGAGCAGTGGATGAGGCCGGGGCGGCGTGCGCGCAGCGTCGAAGCGTCCAGGCCGATCCGGTCGACTACCCCAGGGCCGAGATTTTGAACGAAGACGTCGGCACGGTCGATGAGGTTGTCGAGCAATCGGCGATCGGCGGCGTCCTTGATGTCGATCTCGACGCTTTCCTTACCACGGTTGAGCCAGACGAAGTAGCTCGATTCGCCGTGCACCGTCCGGTCATAGGTCCGGGCGAAGTCGCCGACCATGGGGCGTTCCACCTTGATCACCCGGGCCCCTAGGTCCGCAAGCTGCCGCGTCGCGAAAGGCGCGGCCACCGCATGCTCGAGAGTGACCACCGTGATGCCCTCCAGGGGCTGCGCGAGTCCCGTCATGACTTGATCGGGTGTCGTCTGATGAGCTCCCGGGCAATGACATTGCGCTGAATCTCGTTGGTCCCTTCCCCGACGATCATCAACGGTGCGTCACGGAAATACCGTTCGACATCGAATTCGGTGGAATAGCCGTAGCCGCCGTGGATGCGGACGGCGTCCAGCGCGATCTGCATGGCCGTCTCCGAGGCGAACAGTTTGGCCATTCCGGCTTCCATGTCGGCTCGGTCGCCGGACTCGTAACGGCGCGCGGCGAACTGCACGAGTTGGCGGGCGGCGGTCAGCCGGGTTGCCATGTCGGCGAGGTAATTGCCGATCGACTGGTGTTGCCAGATCGGCTTTCCGAACGTCTCGCGCTCCTGGACGTAGCGCAGCGAGTCCTCCAGGGCGGCCCTGGCCACCCCCAGCGCACGAGAGGCCACCTGGATACGGCCGATCTCCAGGCCGCGCATCATCTGCGCGAAGCCGTGGCCTTCCTCCGAGCCCAGCAGGGCGGTCTCCGGAACGCGGAAGTCGTCGAAAGACAGCTCGCAGCTCTCGACGCCTTTGTAACCGAGTTTCGGAAGGTCGCGGGACACCTCGAAGCCGGGCCCCTTCTCCACGAGCAGGATGCTCACACCACGGTGCGCGGGAACCGCGGTGCGGTCGGTCTTGCACATCAGCGCGATCAGTTGTGAGCGGCGGGCGTTCGTGATCCATGTCTTGGCGCCGTTGATCACGTAGTGGCCGCCGTCGCGCCGGGCGTGGGTGGTCATCGCCTGCAGATCCGAGCCGCCGCCGGGCTCGGTGAGCGCCATGGTGGCGCGAATGTCGCCGGTGGCCATCCGAGGCAAGTAACGGTCCTTCTGCTCCTCCGTGCCATAGGTCAGGAGAAGTTTCGCGACCACGGTGTGTCCGCCCATTGCGCCGGCCAAACTCATCCAGCCCCGCGCGAGCTCCTCGGTGACGGCTGCGTAGCAGGGCACGGAGACATTGGCCTCGCCCCAGGGCTGGGGAATCGCCAACCCGAAGATGCCCATCTGCTTCATCTGGTCGATGAGTGCTTCCGGATAGGTGTTTGCATGCTCGAGCTCCCGGACCACGGGTTTGACTTCGCGGTCGACGAACTGGCCCACGAGCGCGACAATCGCGGCTTCTTCTTCGTTGAACGTGTACATCCGCTGCTTGTGCTCCTCGCCATCACCCGCCCCGCCGCTCCATCATGGTCGTTGATGATTCATGATGTGAAATAGCGATTGATGATGGTGCGATGTCGCGAACGCATGAGAGGACGCAGCTCGTGGAGATCAAACAGTTGCAAGCGTTGGTCACGGTTGCCGAGGTGGGGTCCATAACGAAGGCCGCTGCGCTGCTGCATCTCGTGCAGCCGGCGGTCACGCGCCAGATCCGCGCTCTCGAGGACGAGCTCGGCGTCGACCTGTTCGAGCGGACGCGGCAGGGCATGCGTGCGACACCGGCGGGCGTAGCGATGGTGGAGCGGGCACGGCGAGCCTTGACCGAACTGGAGCGCGCCCGAGCCGAGCTTCGGCCGCGGGCCGACCACGTGACCGGCATCGTGACGGTCGGGCTCCTCGAGAGCGTGCTGGACGTCGTGGCAGCGCCGTTCACGGCGGCCGTCACCCGACGTCATCCAGGGATCGAATTGCGGTTACTCACAGCGTATTCCGGTCATCTGCAGCAGTGGCTGGACGCCGGGGACGTCGACCTGTCTCTGCTGTACAACATGCGCAGTACATCATCGGTGCATGCGCGTCCGCTGTTGCATGAGGCGATGTGGGCGGTGGCGCCACCGGACGCGGGACTGCGCACCGATGAGCCGGTGGATTTGGCGGCACTCGCCAGACACCCGATCGTGATGCCGGTGGCCGGGCACGGCCTGCGCGTCATCATCGACCAGGCGTGTGCCCGCGCGACCGTCAGCCTGGACGTGGCTGTCGAAACCAACTCGATGCGCCTGCAGAAACAGCTGGTGATCGCCGGTTACGGCTGGACGATTCTGCCTTCCGCCGGCGTCGCCGACGACGTGGCCCGCGGGATCCTGAGCGCCGCGCCGGTGTCTGCGCCGACGATGTCACGCCTGGTGGTGCTGGGCCGGCAGCGCAGCGGGAGAATCCCGCCGGCGGTCGAAACAGTGGCTCACGAGCTGGTCGAGGTCATTCACTCAGTCGTTGCCTCCGGTGCCTGGCCATCTGCCGAACTGATCGAGGGTGGGCCGACTCGAGACGGGTCAGTTGTGCGCGAAGGAGCCCGGATCCGCACGCCGGTGTACGACCCGGTCGATGCGTGAGCGCCGCGTCGGCTTTGCCGGCGCGCCGGCCGAGGTGCCGCGGCGGTCATCCGAGGAATGCCCTAGATTCGTCTGCCATGACTGCCTACGACGTCGGAGTCCTGATCCTGCGGGTGGTGCTGGGCCTGGCCATGGCCGCCCACGGCTACAACAAGTTCTTCGGCGGCGGACGGATCCCCGGAACCGCGCGCTGGTTCGACAGCATCGGCATGAAGCCCGGCATGTTCCACGCTCGCATCGCCGCGACCACTGAGATGGCCGCGGGCATCGGCCTGGTGGTCGGCCTGCTCACTCCCATTCCGGCCGCGGGCTTCGTGGCGCTCATGCTCGTCGCCGCGTGGACCGTGCACCGAGACAACGGCTTCTTCATCGTCAAGGAGGGCTGGGAATACAACCTGGTGCTCGCGACTGCCGCGGTCGCCGTCGCGACCATCGGGTCCGGCAGGCTCAGCCTCGACTACGCCCTCTTCCACGGCACCGGCTTCTACGACCTGCTGCGGGGCTGGTGGGGTCTGCTGATCTCGGTCGGGCTCGGGCTGGCCGGTGGTGTCGGCCAATTGGCGATCTTCTACCGTCCACCCACCAAGACGGGTGACTGACGGGGATCCTGAGCGGTGATCCTTTTTCGCGATGCGCGCCGAAGTCTCAGGAATGCCGCCTCGAATGCCGCGCGGATGGATAGGGCGTCGGCTTCGGGTGAGCAATGGGTGAACGTGCCGTCGGCGCGACCCCGGTGGAGGATCGCGGCGAGTTCCAACTCTCGGGGGTCCCTGGGCCTCTGACACACCGCCCGCTCCGTGCGCGTGTAACAGCTTTTCCCACGCGGCGGTCGATTCCCGGCTGAGGACAGCGGCCAGACGGTCTGCGAAGTCCGTGAAGTGCCGAAGTGCTGCGACGAGCCGTTGCCACTCCTTTGGCTGGGGCGCGGCAAGGAACACGCGTCCCTCCCTGGTCTCGTACATCCCGTAGAGGGCCGACAAGCCGGTGCCGTCTACGCCGGCATTGCGTGCGCCTCAACCCAGTATTGGTGTCTGCAACGTCATGACCGCAACAGTCAGCCTTTCCTTGGCGAACCACCGATAGCATGCGACTGCCTACCCGCCGCATCAGATTCCATTTCGCGCTTGATCTCCAGCGCGATGTCGATGAGCTGGTCTTCCTGGCCGCCGATCAGTTTGCGCTGCCCGGCGCGGTGCAACAGCTGGTGCGCGGGCACCCCGTACCGCTCGGACTGCCGGATGGCGTGTTTGAGGAAGCTCGAGTAGACCCCGGAGTAACCCATGATCAAGGCGTTGCGGTCGAGCAGGCACTCGGCAGGCATGGCCGGTGCGACGACCTCCTCGGCCGCGTCGGCGATGTCGAAGAAGTCGATGCCCGTCTTGACGCCGATCTTGTCGAACACCCCGATCAGCGCCTCGACGGGTGCGTTGCCCGCGCCCGCGCCGAAACGGCGGCAGGATCCGTCGATCTGCTTGGCGCCGGCGCGCACGGCCTCGACCGAATTGGCCACGCCGAGGCCGAGATTCTCGTGGCCATGGAAACCGACCTGCGCGTCGTCCCCCAGTTCGGCGACCAGCGCGGCGACCCGGTCCCGCACCCCTTCGAGCACCAGCGCGCCCGCGGAGTCGACGACGTACACGCACTGGCATCCGGCGTCGGCCATGATGCGCGCCTGCTGCGCGAGCTTCTCCGGTGGAATGGTGTGGCTCATCATCAGGAACCCGACGGTCTCGAGTCCGAGTTCGCGCGCCAGCCCGAAGTGCTGGATCGACACGTCCGCCTCGGTGCAGTGGGTGGCGATGCGGCAGATGGACCCGCCGTTGTTCTGCGCCTCCTTGATGTCCTCCTTGGTGCCCACACCGGGCAGCATGAGGAAGGCGATCTTGGCTTCCTTGGCGGTCTCGGCTGCGAGCTTGATCAGTTCCTGCTCAGGGGTTTTCGAGAATCCGTAGTTGAAGCTGGACCCGCCCAGACCGTCGCCGTGGGTCACCTCGATCACCGGCACCCCGGCCGTGTCGAGTGCGGCGACGATGGCTCCCACCTCGTCCTTGGTGAACTGGTGGCGCTTGTGGTGCGAACCGTCACGCAGCGACGTATCCGTCATCCGCACGTCCCAGATCGGGTCGAAGAAGATGTCGCTCGTCATGATCGGCCTCCTGATGATGCGGAAAGGCTGGCGCCGGCCAACTTCGCGGCGATCTCTTCGCCGACCTTCGTCGCTGCCGCGGTCATGATGTCCAGGTTTCCAGCGTAAGGCGGAAGATAGTCACCGGCACCCTCCACTTCGACGAATGTTGTGACCAGCGCCTGGCCCCCGGAGTTCACCGACGGCGGATCGAACTGCGGCTCGTTGAGCAACCGGTAACCCGGCACGTAGGTCTGCACCTGGGCTACCACCTCTTTGATCGAGGCGGTGATCGCGTCCTGGTCGGCGTCCTCGGGGATCGCGCAGAAGATGGTGTCGCGCATGATCATCGGCGGATCCGCCGGGTTGAGGATGATGATCGCCTTGCCGCGACGCGCGCCGCCGATGGTCTCGACCCCCTTGCTGGTGGTCTTGGTGAACTCGTCGATGTTGGCCCGGGTGCCCGGTCCCGCCGACGCCGAGGACACCGACGCCACGATCTCGGCGTAGGGCACCCCGACCACGCGCGACACCGCGTGGACCATCGGGATCGTGGCTTGCCCGCCGCAGGTCACCAGGTTCACGTTCGGCGCGTCGAGATGCTCACGCAGATTCGCCGGCGGGATCACCCCGGGACCCACCGCCGCGGGGGTCAGATCGATCGCGCGGATACCGGCCTCGGCGTACCGGGGCGCGGCATCACGGTGCACATAGGCACTCGTGGCCTCGAAGACCATGTCCGGCAACTCGTCTCTGGCCAACAACCAGTCCACACCCTCATGTGAGGTCTCCAACCCCAACGTGCGGGCGCGGGCCAAACCCTCGCTCTGCGGGTCGATCCCGATCATCCAGCGCGGCTCCAGCCACTCCGAACGCAACAACTTGTAGAGCAGATCGGTGCTGATATTGCCCGATCCGACGATGGCGACCTGCATTTTCCGTCCAGCCTTGTCAGGCATGGGTTCTCCTCTGATGTGGCGGGCAGTGTCGAGACGAACAGGTTTCAGCCATCACCCGCTGCGTACCAGCCAGCGACGATCCCTGCGCCGCGCGTGATGTTCGACATATGTTGTTGCACAACAAATTCGGGAACCAGCATAAAAGTTATTCGGCGCAGCTGACCGGAACGCCGTCGGTGCGCCCGCTCCCGCGGCATCGTCATGTCCCAGCATGCGGACTCAGCTGCGCCAAACGACATGCCGCCGGCAGCACGTCACGGCAGCGGCAGCAGATCGGTGGGGATTCCGAGTTCGCCGAGGCGTGAAAGGTAAACGCCAAGATTACGCACCTTGACTTCTTCGTAGCCGCGAATGAGGTCGGGAGCCGAGGCGACGGCCAGTGCCCATTCATAGGAGTCGAGTGTCAGCGAGGGCAGAAGGTCGTTGATGGTTGCTTCGTAGTGGGTGATCAACTGACGTTCAATCCGTCGCATCTCGGTGTACCCGAAGGGGTCTAGAGGCGTTCCCCTGAGTTTCTTGGCCTTCGCCAGCAGTCGAAGCGCTACGTGGGTACGTGGGCCCATGCTGATCTTCTTTTTGCGTCCGAGTGCCTTCAACACCGGTGGGTGTAGCTTGAAGGTCAGGTTCTCTCCGCCGGGGACCTGTGCTCGCACCGATGCGAGGAACGCCGGGTCAGTGAGCATCCGGGCGACCTCGTACTCGTCCTTGTATGCGATGAGTTTGAAGAAGTTCCGGGTTATGGCTTCGGACAGGTCGGTGCGGTCGGTGAGGCTGCGCTCCTGATCCCACGCACGCTGCGCCAGATTGATCAGGCGAGCAGCCGCGTGGTCGTCCTGGTACGCGACAAGATCCGCCGCCCGCCGTTCCAGAAGTTCACGCACGGCGCCGGTGACCGGGCTCGTCGTGAAGAGATGGCTCGGCACCTGCGGCGGTCGTTCGTCGGCCGGGTCGGTCGTGGCGGTTCGGAACACCTCAGGGACTGCCACGGCTACCCGCCCCCACTGGAACGCCGCCTTGTTCGCGTGCACGGCAACCCCATTGATCGAAATCGCGTCCTCGATCGCGGCGGCGGTCATCGGGAGCGCACCGGCCTGGTACGCGGCACCCACCAGGAGAAAGTTCGCGGTGGTGGTGTTGCCGAAGAGTCGTTCGGCGGCCGCCAGTGCGTCGAAGGAAACCAGCGACCGACTCCGGACGTCCAACCGGGACAACAGCGACTCATCACTCGGATGCTCGACGGCGGCGTCGTAGACCATGTCGCCGGTGGGCGTCCTGCTCGTCGAGGCGATCACGACGGTGCGATCGGGGTTGCTGTAGCCGACGTTCTTGGCATCGACGGCGGTGAGCAGGTCGAAGGCCAGGATGCAATCGGCGGCCCCGGCGCTGATCCGGTTGGATGAGGGGACGGGTTCGGTGCTGAGCCGTAGGTGGGAGGTGACCGGTCCGGCCTTCTGGCTCAGGCCCGTCTGGTCCAGGCCCTCGGCGTAGAAACCGGCGCGCAGCGCGGCCATCGCCAGCACCTGGTTGACGGTCACGATGCCCGTTCCGCCGATGCCGGCCAGAAAGACGTTGTAGATACCCGACATCGGCGTCACCGCGGGGTCGGGCACATCCGGCGGGACGGGTCGCTCGGGCGCAGTGGGCGGGCCGTTCTTGGCGGGCAGTTCCACGGTCACGAATGAGGGACAGTTGCCGTCCAGGCAGGAGTAGTCCGTGTTGCAGGTGCTCTGGTCGATTCGCGTCTTGCGGCCGAGCTCGGTTTCAACCGGCTGAACCGACAGACAGTTGCTCTTGACACCGCAATCGCCGCATCCTTCGCAGACGGCCTCGTTGATCACCACCCGGGTGAGCCGGGGCGGCAGCATTCCGCGCTTACGCTTGCGGCGCGCTTCCGCCGCGCACTGCTGGTCGTAGATCAGTGCCGTGACGCCTTCGGTGTCACGCAGCAGACACTGAGCCTCGTCGAGGCGATCGCGCGGCCACAACAGCACTCCTTTGGCGAACACCGCGCCCTTCTGTCGCTCAGGCTCGTCGGCGCAGACGATCACTTTGGATACACCGTCGGCGACGAGCTTGTGGGTGAGTTCGGGAACCGTCAGCCCTGCCTCGACATCCTGGGCTCCGGTCATCGCGACCGCGCCGTTGTAGAGGATTTTGTAAGTGATGTTCACACCGGCGGCGGCACACGCCTGCACCGCGAGCTGTCCTGAATGGAAATACGTTCCGTCGCCGATGTTCTGGAAGATGTGTTTGACATCGGTGAACGGCGCCTGGCCGATCCATTGCGCCCCTTCGCCACCCATCTGGGTGAGGGCGGTGACCGCCGAATCTGTTCGTGAGGACATCGTGACCAGCGTGTGACAGCCGATCCCGCCGCCGGCCAGTGAGCCGTCCGGCACCGCGGTAGAGCGGTTGTGTGGGCAGCCCGAGCAGAAGTACGCGGTTCGGGTGGTGGACAGCACCGTCAGGTCGAGCGTGGGCGGCGGCGCGGGTGCCAGCGTCACCCTGTCCTTCAACACCGCGCGCAGCGGTGCGAGCAGGCGGGTGGTGGTGAGTTCGCCGTCCGGGGGGATCAGCGTGCCCCCGTCGGCCGCGTGCTTACCCAGGACCTCGGGCGCTGCACGGTGGCCGTAGAGAATGTCTTTGAGCTGTGTCTCGACGAACGCCGACTTGTCCTCGACCACCAGTATCCGCTCAACCCCGTCTGCGAGGCGGGAAACCACCTGCGGGTCAAGGGGATAGGGCATCCCGATGCGCAGTATTCGGATGCCTGATCGGGTCAGATCACGATCAGTCAACCCGAGGTCGACCAGAGCCTCGCGGACCGTGTCGTAGGCCGTGCCGACCGCGACGATGCCCAGCCATGCCTGCGCCGGATCAACCTCGATACGGTCGATGTCGTTGGCGGCATTGAACGCCCGCACCATCGCCCAGCGGGGTCCGTACAGGTCGGCCTCCGCGAACAGGCTGTCCGGCGGAGCGGAGCAAATGCGCTGACGGTAGCTCCAGGGCCGGCCGTCCCACTCGATGGTCGGGGTGGTGATGTCAAAGTCGGAGAAGTCGCGGTCCAGCGTCCAGACGCCGTCTGCGACGTCGGCGACGATCTTCATGGCAGGCCAGCATCCCGATGCGCGCGACAAGGCGATGCCGTACATGCCGAACGCGATGATCTCTTCGGCGTTGCGAGGGAAAAGGATCGGCATTGACAGGGCCGCCAGAGACCGCTCACTGGCGACCGGGAGGGACGAGGATTTCGCACCGGGATCGTCACCGACCAGGGCGAGTGCACCGCCGGCAGGGTTTGCCCCGTACATCGCCCCGTGACGCAGGGCGTCGCTGGCGCGGTCGAGCCCAGGGCCCTTCCCGTACCAGACGCCGATCACCCCGTCGTAGTCACGGGTGCCCGAGGGCAGGTCATTCTGGCTTCCCCACACCGACGTCGCGGCGAGTTCTTCGTTCATCCCAGGCTGGAGGTGGACATGATGTTCGGATTCGAGCTCCGGCAGGCCGGCCAACAGCTGATCGAGTCCGCCAAGCGGACTGCCCTGGTATCCCGAGACGAAGGTAGCGACGTGGCGTCCCTCGCGGGTGTCCCGTTCGTGCTGCTCCACCATCAGTCGAGCGATCGCCTGAACTCCGGTCAGCAGAACCGGACCCGAGGACGCCCGGTACCGCGCGTTGAGGTCACGGTCAGGCCCGGCTGAACGAAGATCTGTCATCGTGATGCCCCGCCATGTGGTTGGTGAGATGCCCGATGGCATCTGGTCCGAAGTACCCATCAGGTTGGTTTGGAATGGATTTCAGGTCAACTAATCTCGCATTAACTGAACTGATGGTTCACTTGTGCGGGTATGGCAACGTGGTGAGGTGACTCGAATGTTCAGCATCGACCGGCTCGACGTCGACCTGCTCGAGATGCTCGCACGCGACGCGCGGGTCGGAGTCGTGGAACTGGCGTCGCGGCTGGGCATCTCGCGTAACACCGTGCAATCGCGCCTGAAGCGGTTGGAGGAGAGCGGGCTGGTCGCCGGCTACCGCCCCGAACTCGACCTCGCGCAAGCCGGGATCGCCACGCAGGCCTTCATCGGACTCGAGGTGCAACAGGGTCGTCTCTCCTCAATCGTGGATGCTCTCGTCGGAATACCTCAGGTGCTGGAGATACACGCGACGACAGGGCGCGAGGATCTTCTGGTGCGCGTCGCTACCGAGACGCAGGCCGGACTCCAGCAGTTGATCGAGCAGGTGGTCGCCATTCCGGGTGTTGTGCACTCGACGACGACGCTGGCGCTGACGACTCCGTTGACCTTTCGGCCGATGCCGCTGCTCAAGAACATCACTCGCAATGCAGGGTGGGGACGGTCGACGCCGACACCAAGGCAATGAGCCTTGGCGATCTGGGGCTGTTCGCGTCTTTAGCGCACCCGGCGGAAGTGGCCTGTTGAACATATATGAGGATATCTGTACTATCTCTACTAGACGTCTCACCAGCTGACCCGACGTGATTCGTACGTTGGATCCAACGAACGGAGAGTTACGACCACTCATGGGTATCGAGTCCGTCGTTGTGTGGTTCGACGTAGCTGCCGATCACAGGATCCGACTCAACTTGCGGTTCATCTCTGCCTGCAGAGAACGGTCCTGCTACCAGGGGGCGTCACTGCGGCGCAGAAGAAAGGTGTCATGACCGACCAGTCCAGGGTACTCGACGACGTTCGCCGAGGCATGATCCCGGCCCATATCTACAACGACCGGGAGATCTTTGAGCTGGAGAAGCGGCACATCTTCGCCAAGGCGTGGGTCTTCGTTGGCCACGAATCGGAGATCGCACAGCCAGGAGACTATGTCGTGCGGCGGATTCTCGAGGACTCTTTCATCATCACCCGTGACGAAAATGGCACCGTCTGCGCGCATTTCAACATGTGTCTGCACCGCGGTATGCAGGTGTGCCGGGCGGAGATGGGCAACGCCTCACACTTCCGTTGTCCGTATCACGGCTGGTCCTACCGCAACGACGGCAGGATTGTGGGGTTGCCGTTCCACCAGGATGCCTACGGCGGCGAGGAAGGATTTGCCCGCAAGGGACAGCGGTTGTTGCCGGCTCCGAACCTCGCGATCTACAACGGCATGATTTTTCTGAGCCTGAACGCTCAGGCGCCACCGCTGGAGGATTACCTGGGGGACTTCAAGTTCTACCTCGACTTCTACACGCGGCAGAGTTCGAGTGGCATCGAGTTGCACGGACCACAACGGTGGCGGATCAAGGCGAACTGGAAGATCGGCGCCGAGAACTTCGCCGGCGACATGTACCACACGCCCCAAACGCACACTTCGGTGGTCGAGATCGGACTCTTCCGGGAGCCCAACGCGCAGAAGCGCAAAGAGGGTGCGCTGTACTGGGCCGGCAACGGCGGCGGAACCACCTACAAACTGCCTGACGGATCGCTGGAGGAGCGGCTTCGGTACGTCGGCTATCCCGACCAGATGATCGAGCGGATGAAGCGGAGCTGGTCGCCGGAGCAGCTCGCCATTGTCGGCACCGACGGCTTCATGTTCAGTGCCGCAACGCTGTATCCCAACCTGTCATTCGTGCACAACTGGCCGAAGGTCGCCGACAGCGACGATGTGCTGCCGTTCATCACGCTCCGGCAATGGCAGCCGATCAGCGAAGATGAAACCGAGGTGCTGTCCTGGTTCGCCGTGGACGCCGACGCCCCGGACGAGTTCAAGGCGCTGTCCTACAAGGCTTATCTCATGTGCTTCGGTAGTACCGGCATGTTCGAACAGGACGATGTCGAGAACTGGGTGTCGCTGACCAACACGGCGGCCGGCTCGATGGCGCGGCGATTACTGCTCAACAGCCGGATGGGTCTGCTCGCCGATGACTCGGAGGTAGCGCCTCCACTGCCTGACGACCGATTCAGCGGACCGGGTATCGCCCGTCAGGGTTACAGCGAGTTCAATCAGCGAGAGTTGCTGCGACGCTGGGCCAATGACCTCGAAGCCGGTTCTGCCGAGACGGTAGGTCCCGGATCATCCGACGGTGTGACGGTCAACGGCGACCACGGGGCGGTGACGCGCGTATGAGCAATGCCGCCGACACCGACTCCAGCCGGTCCCGCCTCGGCGGGTCGGCATCGCGCGTCACCCGTACCGGCAAGACGCTGCGATTCGACGACAAGCGGCACTTGCTCGCCCACCAGTGGCTGGTCGACGAGACCTATCTGCTGGACGCACAGTCGTATTCGGAGTGGCTCGAGAGTCTCTGCGAGGACATCCACTATCTGATGCCGGTCAGGGTCACGACGGCGCTGGCCGCCGGCTACGACACCTCGCCCGGCATGGCGCATTTCGACGAAGACAAGTACTCGTTGTCTCGCCGGGTGGCCCGCTTCCTCACCGAACACGCCTGGACCGAGGATCCGCCGTCCCGGTTGCGCCACCACCTGTCGAACGTGCGCACCTTCGCCACCGACGACCCCGACCACCTGATCGTCGAGTCCGCCACCCTGCTGTTCCGGAGCAGAGGCGACGTTCGGGAGGGTGCCTTTCTGTCGGCGGGCCGGGAGGACCTGTTGCGGCTCGAGGGCGAGCAGTGGCGGCTGGCCCGTCGCGTCATCTCCGTCGATGAGTCGGTCATCCGCATGCAGAATCTGGCGGTGTTTCTGTGACGCCTCCCAAGGAACAGCAGACGGGCCCGGCGAGCGTAGTGCGCAGTGAGCTGCTCAGACATGTTGTCGGCGAACCGATCACGATCGGCAACGAGTTCAGTGAGGTGCGCCTCACCCGCGTCGACACCCGCAACGGCTCGCGGCTGCTGATCGAATCTCAGAAGTCGGGGCAGTGGGTGTCGCTCTGCCCTCTTGAAGTCGAGGCCCTGACGTGGCAGTCGACCGCGACATTCTCGGCGATGATCGGACACCCCTTCGGATCCCTGGTCGACGAGCGGTCCGGCGAGTCCGCTCCGGAGTCGCGGTGACCGGCTGGCTCACCGGTCGGCGGGCCCTTGTCGTGGGCGCCGGTTCGGGGATCGGCAGGGCGGTGGTCGACGCCTTCCTCGATGAGGGGGCGCGCGTGGCCGTTCTGGACCGCGATGAGCAGAAGTGCTCGGCGCTGAGCGCTGACCATCCCGATGTGCCCGTGGTGTGTGGCGACGCGAGCTTCCGCGCCGCCAACGACGAGGCCGTCGCCGCCGCGGTTGAGGCGTTCGGTGGTCTCGACGTGCTCGTCAACTGCGTCGGGGTGTTCGACTTCTACCGCAGCATCGAAGAAATCGACGCGGACGTGCTCGACGAGGCATTCGACGAGATTTTCCGTGTCAACGTCAGAAGCTATCTGCATTCGGTCAAGGCGGCACTTCCCGCGCTGCGGGAGGCCGCCCGGCCCGTCATCGTGCTGACAGAGTCCACCTCCGGGTACTACGCGGGGCGAGGTGGAGTCCTCTACGTCGCTTCCAAATTCGCTGTCCGCGGACTGGTCACCGCGCTGTCGCACGACCTGGCGCCGCAGATCAGGGTCAATGGTGTCGCACCCGGCGCCACACTCGGCACCGACCTTCGGGGTCTGGCCGGGCTTGGCATGGCGGACCGCAGCATCTCGAACGTGCCCGGTCGTGCCGAAGAGATGTCGGCGCGTGTTCCCCTGCAGGTCGCGTTGTCCGCGCAGGATCACGCGTGGAGTTACGTGTTCCTGGCATCGCATCGCGCCCGCGGCATCACCGGCGACGTCATCCACCCCGACGGAGGCATGAGTGTCGCCGCGGCACCGAAAAAGCGCAGTTGAGCACGCGCGCCCACGATCGGAAGAGAGGGAACATCATGCCCAGACTCCACGCTGACTACCCCTCGTGCCAGGGCTACGGCAACTGCGTGACCGGCGCTGCCGACACCTTCGATGTCGACGACGACGGCGTGGTGGTGCTGTTGCGCGACACCTTCGCAGAGCCCGAGCGCTCACGAATCGAGGACGCCGTGCGCAGTTGCCCTGTGAACGCCTTGAGCATCGAGACCGACTGATGTCCGGGCAGACCGTCGTCATCGTCGGGTCATCCGTCGGCGGGGTGCGCACCGCAAAGGCGTTGCGCTCCCAGGACTTCAGCGGCCGGATCGTGTTGATCGGCGGTGACCGCAGACTGCCCTACGACAAGCCACCCCTGTCCAAGCAGTTCCTCGCAGGCCAGTGGGATGAGAGCCGGCTGACGATGCTCACCGCTGAGCAAGCTGACGAGGCGGGTATCGAATTGCGCCTCGGCAGCGCGGCTGAGCACCTGGACCTCGCTGATCGAGCGGTGCTCCTCGCCGACGGCGCGCGCGTCCCATTCGACATCCTCGTTGTGGCAACCGGCGCCGATGCGCGACCGTCCCCGTGGCCGGTGGCCTCCGGCGTCCATCTCCTGCGGACGCTCGACGACAGCCGTGGCCTGGCTCGCGCGCTGGCGGCCGCCGGACCGGTGGTGGTCGTCGGCGGCGGGTTCATCGGCGCCGAGGTGGCCGCGACCGCGCACGCCGCGGGGCGGAACGTGACCATCGTCGATCCGCTCACCGCACCGATCGGCCGGATCGTCGGGGCTGAACTCGGAGCCATCCTCACCGGCGTGCACGCGCGGCACGGGGTGCAGACGCGGTTCGGCGTCGGTGTCGAGTCGGTCGACGGATGTGAGGGCGACCTGCGGGTCACCCTCACCAACAAAGAGACGCTGCCCGCCGCCACCGTCGTGGTCGGTATCGGCGCCATCCCCAACGACGGCTGGCTGTCCTCCTCAGGACTGCTAATCGACGATGGCGTGGTGTGCGACGAATTCTGCCGCGCAGTCGGGCATCCCGGCGTCTATGCCGTCGGTGACGTGGCGCGCTGGCACCATCCCGGGCATCAGGAAGACGTCCGTGTCGAGCACTGGACCAATGCCGCCGAGCAGGCTGCCTGCGTAGCCCACAACATCAGCCACCCCAACGAGCTACGTTCCTATGCGCCGACCGAATACGTCTGGAGCGACCAGTACGACTGGAAGATTCAGATCGCCGGACGGCCCCACCGAGCGGTGCTTGATCGGATCGTCGGCGACCTTGACGCCGAAAGACCTCAGGGCGCAGCGGTGTTTGGCGATCAGTCCGGTATCTTGACGGCGGCCGTGACCGTGAACTGGCCGAAGGCCCTGATGATGTGCCGCCGGATGATCGGCGCGGGAACGACCGTCGCCGACTGCCTGTCGGAAGTGGAAAGCCTACCGCGGCTCACGGCCGCGCCCGCAGCCGGAGGGTGATCGCCTGATGACGATGGAAGCAGAACCGATTGTCACCCGGGCATACGGGCCGACACCCCAGTACCCGGTGGAATCGGTCGACAACGCCTTGCAGATCGTCATGCTCCTCGCAACGCGGAATGAGTTGCGGCTCACCGATGTGAGTGCTCACTTCGGCCTCGCCAGTTCGACGGCGCACCGGCTTCTGGCCATGCTGTCGTACCGCGGACTGATCCGCCAGGATCCGAAAACCAAGGCCTACCGCGCAGGACCGGGCCTGGATCTGCTCGCCTTCAGCGTGCTGCGCCGGCTCGATGTCGGCGACCGGGCCCGGCCGGTCCTGGAGAAGCTGAACGCCACGCTGCGGGAGACCGTGCATCTGGGACGTCTGGAAGGCGCCGAGGTCGACTTCGTCGCGTCCATCGAGAGCCCACAGGCGCTGCGGGTATCCAATCGTCTGGGCGTGGCGATGCCCGCGCACTGCACGTCGACCGGCAAGGCACTGCTGTCTGCGCTCGGGCCCGAGGAGCTCGACCGGCTCTATCCCCAGCCGGATCTCGTCCAGATGACGCGGAACTCCATCGCGTCGAGGGCGGCGCTCCACGCCGCGCTGGCCGAGGTGCGCAGGCGCGGGTACGCCATCAGCAATGAAGAGGGCGAGGTGGGCGTGATCTCCATCGCGGTACCGCTGCGCAGCGGAGCGTACGCCCTGAATGCCTCGGTGCCGGTGAGCCGAATGACCAGGAGCTTGCGCAGAACGGTGCTCAGCGAGCTGAATGCGGCCGCCGACGAGATCGAGGCAATGCTGCCATGAACAGCTCAGAGCGTCTCGAATTGACCTACGGTGGCGAACTCTACGACAGAACGCGCCGCCTCTACACCGGCGAGGTCGCGCCTGAAGGCATTCGGATCCGCTACCTGCACACCGCGATCGAAGACCTCTTCTGGCGCCAGGGCAAGTACGGCGAATTCGACGTGGCTGAGTATTCGATGGGTGCATACCTGTCCACGGTCGACGATCCCGATCGGCCCTTCGTCGCGCTCCCGATATTCCCGTCGCGGCTCTTCCGGCACTCCAGCGTGTACGTCGGCGCCGACGCGGATGTGGTCGAGGCGGCCGACCTCAACGGTGGCGTCATCGGGACCCCCGAATGGAGCATGACCGCCTCGTTGTGGATGCGTGGCATCCTCGGCGAACATCACGGCGTCGATCTTGCATCGATCCGTTGGCGTACAGGTGGTCTCGAGCAACCGGGTCGCGAGGAGAAGGCGCCGGTGACACCTCCCGGCCATTTCGACGTCTCCCACATCGGCGACGAGGACACCCTCAGCGCCCAGCTGATTCGCGGCGAGCTGGACGGGCTGATCACTGCGCGTGCCCCACGGGCGTTCCTGCAAGGCGATCCGCGGATTCGACGGCTGTGGCCCGACTTCCGTACGGCGGAGCGCGCCTATTTCGACGTGACGCAGGTCGTTCCGATCATGCATGTGGTGGTCATCAAGCGTTCGGTGCTCACCGCTCATCCCTGGGTGGCCAACAATCTCGTCGATGCGTTCGAACGGGCCCGCGAACCCGTACAGCGGGAGCTCATCGACACCGCAGTCTGCACGACCAGCCTGGTCTGGGAGTCCTCCTACGCAGAAGCGGAACAGGATATTCTCGGCGATCCGTTCCGGTGCGGCGTCGCCGAGAACCTCCCCGCCCTGCGGGCATTGCTGGTCTACGCGCACGAGCAGGGGTTCAGCAAACGCCCGTTGCGACTCGAGGACGTGTTCGTACCGTCGACGGTCAGCGCAGCACGGATATAGTCGCACGGAATCCGTTGATGCTCAGGCGAGCCTAAGGATCCTCTCGGCGGTCAGCACGCTGACCGACGAAGTGACCGCCTCCGGTAGACCGGCGCCGAGCAGGGCCGCCCCTGCCGGTCGTTCGGCGATGGCGAACGGATAATCGGTGCCGACCACCACCCGATCGGCCCCGACGCGCCCGACCAGAGCCGCAACCGCGTCCGCGTCGAAGAGCAGCGAATCGTAATAGAAGCGACCGGCATAACTCGACGGGCGGTCGCCGCAGTCCGATGCTGTCGACGAGTTTTCCCAGAATCGCTCGATTCTCGGCAGTAGCGCCAGGAACGCACCGCCACCGTGAGCGAGCAGAATATCGAGGTCGGGATGGCGGTCCAAGACGCCGCCTATCACCAATGACGCTGCGGCCGTCGCCGTCTCAGCGCCCATTCCGACGGATTCGGCGAGACCGTACTTCTGGAGTCGATCCGAGCCCAGCACCTGCCACGGATGCACGAAGACCAGCGCGCCGTGATCGGCACAAGCGGCGAAGAATGGATCCAGTGCGCGGTCGTCGAGATTGGCTCCGCACACATTCGAGCCGATCTCCACACCGGCGAGGCCGAGAACCTGCCGGATTTCGACGACCATCTCTGCGGCCCGGTCCGGATCCTGCAGCGGAACTGTGCCCAGTCCGCTGAACCGCGTCGGATATGCGCGAACGGCATCGGCGATCCATTCGTTCTGCACCCGCGCCAGCTCAGCCACGCCATCGGCGCCCAGGTGGTATGAGAAGGTTATCGGTATAGGCGAGATAACTTGGCGCGCAACACCGTCAGCCTCCATGTCGGCGAGTCGTCGCTCCAGGTTCCAGCATTGCTCCGTGACCGAACGGAAGTGCCGGTCGCCCAGCATGATGTCAGCGCTGCACGGGCCGGTTTCCACCAGTTCGGGCCATGAACCCGCGAATCGTCGGCCGAAGTTGGGCAGGGAGCGCGGCAGCCCGTGGGTGTGCAGGTCGATCACGCTGTCGCCTGATCCGACGCGGACAGTCTCATGACGACACCTCACCACGGCGCCTCGGACGGGGGCGCTTGACGTCAGCGCCATCGGCGACGGCCTGGCTGTTCTGTTCGATCGAGTCGAGGAACTTGCCCAGCAACGTCTGCAGCTGACGCTTCTGCGGGGGTGTCAGATCGCTCATCAGGGTCTGCAGGTATGCCCAATGTCCGGGTAGAAACTTGCGGAGGAAGTTACGGCCAGGTCTCCCGATGCGGATCAGGAACGACCGACGGTCGTCGGGATTCGTTATGCGCTCGACGTAACCCCGCCGTGCCAACCCGTCCACGACACCGGTCAGGTTGGCCGGCAGCACGGACACCTCCTGGCCCAGCGCCCCCATCGTCAGCGGCTCGGAGGCGCGGTCGAGCACCGTGAGGATATTGAGTTGGCTGATATTCAGGTCGTGCGGGACCAGTTCGGTGACGTGAGCGCGCTCAAAGGCGGTCGCGGTGCGAAACAGCGCCAGCGTCAGGCCGAGGACGACGGTGTCGAATTCCGGACCCTCCCGGTCGGCCGCCCTTGCGATCTGCTCGGCGATCGAAGGTGGGTTACGGGGCCGTCGCGGCATGGGGTCGCCTCCCGATGAATTGGTGGATAGTTCTGACTCTGTACAGTATCGAGGTCAACCAATCATCGCGGTGTCGGGCGGGTCGGGCGACTCAGCGGAGAGGAATGTTGACGGTCTTGGTCTGGAGGTAACTCTCCAATTCCTCGACTCCCTCTTCGGTACCCGTTCCGCTGTTCTTGTGACCACCGAACGGCGCACCGAGGAAGTGGCTGCCGCTGCCGTTGATCCACACGTAGCCGGTGTCGAGTCGGTCTGCCACCGAGACGGCGGTGGTGATGTCGTTGCTCCAGATCGCGCCGGTCAGGCCCAACGGTAGTTCGTTCGCCTGAGCGACGGCGGCGTCAAGGTCTGTGAATCGCAGCACCGACAAGACCGGACCGAAAATCTCCTCACGCGCAACGGTCATCGACATGTCGACGTCGGCGAAGACCGTCGGCTCGACGTAGAAGCCCGCCTCGAATTCCTTTCCGGGCGGCCGTCCGCCGCCGGTGACCAGCCTGGCCCCTTCGCGTTTCGCGACGTCGATGTAGTGGTTCACCTTGTCGAACTGGGCTTCCGACACCAGGCAACCCATCTCAGTCGCCGGATCCAGCGGGTGGCCGATCCTGATCGATTTCAATCGCTCGACCAGGCCGGAGACCACCTGATCGTGAAGTGACTCGTGAAGAAAGAGTCGGGTAGTCGATCCGCAGGACTGCCCCTGGCTCCAATGACAGTTCATGCCGAAAGCGGCGCCTTCGACGACGGCGCTCGGGTCGGCGTCCGGGCAGACGATCATCGCGTTCTTGCCGCCAAGCTCCAGGGTGACGTGTTTGATGCCGGCCTCGGCTGCCGCCGCCATCACCTTCTGGCCAGTCGGGACGCTGCCGATGAGTGCGATGCGCTTGACGTCGCGGTGCCGCACCAGGGCATCTCCGGCCACCGCGCCGCTTCCCGAGATGATGTTGACAACGCCGGGGGGAAACGACTCGAGTACCACTTCGGCCATCAGCAGCGAGGACAGCGGAGCCTGATCAGGCACCTTGAGAACCAGGGTGTTACCGGTGATCAGCGGGGCGCCCACTTTGGCGGCGGCGAACAGGATCGGGTGGTTGTAGGGAATGATCCGCGCCACCGCGCCGTACGGTTCTTTGCGGGTCATCAGCCAGCTGCGCGTCATCGACGGAAGAGTGTCGCCGGTGATGCTGAACGCCACCGCTGCGTGGTAGTCGAGCCACCGGGCCGCCATCATCACATCGCCGATCATGGCTGTGACGGGATTACCGGTGTCGACGGCGTCGAGCAAGCCGAAATCGGTTGCCCGGGAGCGCAGTCTCTGCGCGAACGACCTGATCATCTCCGCGCGCTCGAGCAAGGTGGTGGCGCGCCACTGCGGGAACGCCGCCGCCGCGGCCGCGACAGCCGCGTCGACGTCGGCGGGGCTGGCGGCAGGCACGCGGGCGATCGTGGAGCCGTCGTGCGGGGCGGTGATCTCCATCGTCGCGCCGTCACCGGCGGCGACGCGGTCGCCCCCGATCAACATCCGCCAGTCACGGTCGAGCAGGGCCGCGACATACGTCTTGTTGCTATCGAGAGAGGATTGCACGTGCAGATGCTCACTTCCTGAAGTATTACTTGTCTGATGCAACTCTAGTGCCCAACGCCGCCAGAAAGTTCATGTTCCAAAATAATTTTGGAGGACAATGAAGCTGGACGCTACAGTGCCCGCCGCCCGATCGCGCTCAGGACACGTAATAACCTGTTGCACAGATTAATCCGACGAGTCTGACCAACAGTTTACCCAATTGCCCTTTGCGCTCGCCGACTCAGCAGGAGTGCCAGGACGGTTTTGACCCGAAGGGGTAGTGCGCAATATAGTTCAAGAGTATAAGTAATACCGGAGGCGCGCGTGCGGCACTGTAGTGCGGACCGGGTTGCGTCGGTAGGTCCAGGAAGGTCGGAGATGATCGAACTGCAGGACATCGCTTACGTGCGATCCGGGGTGACGGATCTCCAGCGTGCGACCCGCTTCGCGGTGGACATCGTGGGGCTGGATCCGGTAGCCGAGGACCACGATGTCACCTACTTGAGGGCCGACGCCCGTCATCACTGCCTGGCCCTGATTGAATCCAACCGGCCAGGGGTCCTCGCATCGGCGTTCTCATTGCGGGATGATGCCGCGCTCGAGTCAGCCGAAGTCGAGTTGCAGCAGTACGGCTGCACGGTAACGCGTGGCTCCGAACAGGAAGCGCGGCACCGGCATGTCCGCAACTTCATCGCCTTCGACGACCCGTTCGGCAACCACGTCGAACTGGTCACCGGCCAGAGCACTCTGGCCCGTCCGATCAACTTCGGTCGACCCGCCGCAGGCATTGCGGAGTTCGGCCACCTGTGCCTCGACGCACCCGATGTGCGGGCCGCGCACGCCTTCTGGTCCACGGTGTTCAGCGCCAAGGTGTCCGACTGGATCGGTGACGGAGCCTGCCTGATGCGTATCGACCCCGTCCATCACAAGCTGGCGTTCTTCCAGAACGACGCCGGACCGGGTTTCTGCCACATCAACTTCCAAGTTGGGACTCTCGACGATGTGATGCGCAACTGGCGATTCCTGCAACAGAACGGCGTGCAGATCCTGCATGGGCCAGGCCGCCACCCGACGTCGACGGCCATCTTCATCTACTTCCTCGGGCCGGACAACCTGACCTACGAGTACTCATTCGGAGTTCAGTTGATCGACGACGAGGCGTGGACTCCGCGCATGTTCGACCTCGCGGAGCCGGGCTCCATCGATATGTGGTTGGGGCCGACCCAGCGAACCGTCTCCCAGCCTCAACTCGCCGCCCGCTCGACTGCACCGCATTCCGTCGCTGCGCCTGAGCTCGGCGTGTGATGCGCACCGAAGAGTGCCGTCAGATGGCGGAGGATCTACTTGCGGCTTATGCGACGCGCCGCCCGATCGCCCCGCTGACCGACCGAATCCCCGACTTGACCGTTGCGGAGGGCTTTGCCATCCAGCGAGCCCAGGTCGACCGGTGGACGGCCGGAGGCCGCGCCATCAAGGGCCACAAAGTCGGCTTGACCTCGGCGGCCATGCAGCGTCAGATGGGGGTGAGTCAACCGGATTTCGGTGTCCTGCACGACGAGATGTTCTACTCGGAGTCCGATCCCATCGCAGTGACCGCCTTCCTGCAGCCGCGTGTCGAGCCGGAGATCGCCCTGATCATGAAGCGCGACCTCGCCGGTCCGGGTGTGACAGTCGCCCAGGCCGTGGCTGCAGTGGACTTCGTGCTGCCGGCACTGGAAATCATCGACAGCCGCATCGCCGACTGGCGTATCAGCATCGCCGATACGATCGCCGACAACGCGTCGTCCGGGGGGGTCGTGCTCGGCGGGCATCCTGTTCGGCCCACGGATGCGAACCTCCGACTCCTCGGGTGCAACCTGTACTGCAACGGCGAGGTGGTCGCAACGGGAGCCGGTGGAGCGGCGCTCGGTTCTCCGGTGGTATCGCTGGCATGGCTGGCCAACACCCTGGGTCAGCAGAACGACTGTCTGAGGGCCGGCGACGTCGTGCTACCGGGTTCGGTGACCGCGGCACAAGCGGTGCGCCCTGGCGATGTATGGACCGCACAGTTCGCTCAACTCGGGCACGTCACTGCATGTTTCGCCGAAGGACAGTCATGAACACATGGACCGTTGACCGAGCGGCGACCGAGCTGCTCGACGCCGAGGACACGCGAACTGCCCGCAACCCGATCACCGACGATTGGCCTGACCTGGATCTGCGGACGGCCTACGCAATTCAGGATGAGACGTTGTGCCGCCGAGTCGAGCGTGGTGAAACCGTCGTGGGTGTGAAGCTCGGCCTGACGTCTCGGGCCAAGCAGCAGCGAATGGGTATCTCGTCGCCGCTGGTCGCGTGGCTGACCGATGCGATGACGCTGCCAGCCGGGGCGCCGTTACCGGAGGGCGCGCTGATTCACCCCCGCGTCGAGCCGGAACTCGTCTTCGTCATGAAGGATAGGTTGAGCGGTCCGGGTGTCACCGCGGCGCAGGCGATGTCAGCGGTAGGGCATGTCTACGCGGGCATGGAGATCATCGACTCCCGTTACCGCGATTTTCGGTTCACCCTGCCCGACGTGGTCGCCGACAACGCGTCATCGGGTCGGTATGTGACGGGTCCGATCGGCTTGCCGCCGGAGGAACTGGACCTCTCACTGGAGGCGTGCCTGGTCGAAGTCGACGGCGTCATCGTCGACAGCGCCACCGGTGCCGCGGTTCAGGGCCACCCCGCCGAGGCGCTGGCGTTGGCGGCAAACGTGCTCGCCGATCGGAACATGGTGATCGAGCGCGGCTGGATCGTGCTCACCGGCGGGATGACCGACGCGGTGGCGCTCGGTCCGAAAACCGCGGTGCGAATGCACTTTTCGAACCTGGGTTCACTCGTCGTCCACGGAGGGAAGTAACGCGATGCCGTTAGTCGAAGTCACCCTGGTCCAGGGCCGCGCGCCGCATCAGTTACGTACGCTGATCACCGAGCTCACCGACGCGGTCGAGACCGCGCTGGGCGCATCGCGCTCCACCATCCGTGTGGTCCTGCGTGAAGTTCCCGATACTCACTGGGCCGCCGGTGACGTGACCATCGCGGAGCGGAACAAGGGTTCATGACCGAGCTCATACCTCACGTCATCGACGGTGAAGAGACCGAGTCGGCCAGTCGGGCATGCTTCGACACCGTAGATCCGTGGACCCGCCAGCCGTGGGCCAGGGTGGCGCTCGGCGGGCATGAGGAGGCCGCCCGCGCCGTAACGGCGGCGCGCCGCGCTTTCGACGACGGGCCCTGGCCACGAATGGGTCTGGCGGAACGGGGTGCAGTTCTGCACCGGCTGGCCGATCTGATCATCGAGCATCGCGACGAGCTGGCCCTCGCCGACACCACCGATATGGGAAAGCCGATCACCGACACCCGCGGCAACGACGTGCCGCGGTCTGCGCAGAACTTCCGGTTCTTCGCAGACCATGCGCGGCTCTCAGCCGGTGAGGCACTGCCGATGGACACCGGTCACCACGCCTACACCAGATTCGAGCCGGCGGGTGTCGTCGCCGCGATCGCGCCGTGGAACTTCCCGCTGATGCTCGAGACGTGGAAGGTCGCACCGGCGCTCGCCTGGGGAAACACCGTCGTCCTCAAACCTGCCGAGGACACTCCCGCGTCCGCGACCATCCTTGCGCGACTTGCTTTGCAGGCCGGAATGCCCGATGGCGTCCTGAATGTCGTGCACGGGTACGGCCCCGGCTCGGTGGGATCTGCCCTTACCGGCGATCCCCGCGTCGACAGGATCACCTTCACTGGCGAAACCGGCACGGGCAGAACCATCGCCGCCGCGGCAGCGGCACACCTGACCCCGGTGAGCCTGGAACTGGGGGGAAAGGGTGCCAATCTGGTCTTCGCCGACGCCGACCTCGACAGCGCGGTGAGCTGGTCGATCCGGGCGATCTTCTCCAACGCCGGGCAGGTGTGTCTCGCCGGTAGCAGGCTGTATGTCCAGCGGGAGATCTACGATGAGTTCTTGTCCCGTTTTGTCAATGCTGCCGAATCACTGATCGCCGGTGACCCCAAACTCGCCGGCACTCAGCTCGGTCCACTGGCGTCGGAAGAACATTGGAAGAAGGTCCGCTCGTACGTCGAGGGGATCCCCGCCGATGGGGGCACCATGCGCACGGGTGGTCCGGGGGAGGGATGGCTCATCCGCCCGACCGTCGTGACGGATCTACCTGCCACCGCGCGGCTCTGCCGTGAAGAGATATTCGGCCCGGTCGCGGTCGTCGCGCCCTTCGACACCGAAGCAGACGGCATTGCTGCAGCCAACAACACACCGTATGGGCTGAACGCGATGTTGTTCACCGAGAATCTTTCCCGGGCGCACCGCGTGGCAGCCGCGCTGAACGCGGGCACCGTCTGGGTAAACTGCTTCTTCGTTCGCGACCTTCGCGCGCCGTTTGGCGGGGTGGGCGACTCCGGAATCGGGCGTGAGGGTGGCACATTCAGCCGTGAGTTCTTCACCGAGCCGAAGGCGGTTGTGATGGCGATCAGTGACATTGCGTCCGCTCACGTCCAGAGTGACTAAGTGGTTAACAGCTCCAGCTCCTGATGGGATTGGCGGGTCGCGGGTCGTGTGCTGCGCCAAAGAATTGCACGGCTCCAGCCCGTCACACTGCTCGACGGTCACCCCGCCCGAGGTGATGCGGCGCGGGTCGATCTCACACTGCTTGCGCCAAGGTCCACGCCACATCGGTCTGACGGTTGGGCTGGTTCCTGCGCTCTGGCCGTTCGGTACCGCCACCTCAACCGCCCGGCTGTGGCGTGCTGATGGCTTCACTCCCGTGGGGCCCCTTCCGGGGGGCCCAGGTACTTCTCGTCGAGTAGCCCCAGCAGGTGGGTGATGGTGTGCAGTAGCGGTGCGGCTCGACCCGGCCGGCGTGACGCGCGATCGCGGTGCACAGCCACAGCGCCGCGTTCGGCGATCACATCGAGAGCATCACCGCCCACGCCGTGGCTTCTGGATAGGCAGCACTGATACAGACTCGTATGAAGGACTGCGGCGAATCACCTGGGCCCCACGTGTCACCGGCCACCGGCGGTCACACAACTCGCTCGGCTCAGCGGAAGGCGCGGTACTTTTCCTCCAGGGCGGCCCACCGGCGGCCGGTTTCCTCACCGCCGGCGACCATGTCGGCCGGTGCATCGGTATAGGGCGGCCGGCTGGGCCCGCAGTCGATCAAGCCCGCTCCGCGGAACCGGCCGCGCCCGACCGGAATGCTGTAGTCCATGAAGCGCGACATGTCACCGCCGAACTGCGGGGCCAATGCCCAGTTCACCTGCTCGGAAATGTCGTCCGCCTGTGCCCAGTCCTGCGACAGCACGGCGCGCGAGAGCAAGGCCAACGGCGAGGGTGCACAGGCGACGTTCCCCGACCAGCACGCCGTTGCCCTGGCCGGGAAGCGTTTGGCAACGCGGACCCAGTCGCTGTCGAGGGGCAGCACGGCGACCTTGTCGCCGAAGGCCTCGATGTCGCCCTCCAGAGTCGGCCCGCCTGCGTGCTTGGTCGCAACGATCTCGGGCGCATCGGCAAGTTGCTGGTAGGCGTCGACGCTGATCTTGCCCTTGAACGCGGCGGGGTTGTCATAGATCACTACCGGCACCCCGGGCAACGCCTCGGTGACATCGCGATAGAAGCGCACGACGCCGGCGTCATCGAGCGGCAGCCACATCGGACGACCGACGAAGAGACCGTCGGCGCCGGCGTCGATCGCTTCGCGACCCCGCGCTATGGTGTCGCGGGTGTTCAACGTCGTCACGCCGGCGAAGAACGGCGCGCGGCCCCGGATCGTCTCGGCAACGCAGGCCGAGAACTGAAGCCATTCCTGATGAGTGAGCGACGCACACTCACCGAAGGTTCCGGTGGTCATCACGATATCGATCCCCGCGTCGACGACCTGCTCGACCATCTTCTCTGTCTCAGTGACATTGACGCTGTTCAGGCAACGCCAGTCATCGGCGTCCTCGGTCGCAGGTGTCGGCACGATGCCCACGATCCCTCTGATGTCCGCACGGGTGATCGCCATGGTCATGCCCGTGTCTTCGCCGCGGATACGAGATCGCCGGGCACGATGGGATATGGCTGGGTACCGAATGAGTGGTGCGGCTCCTCGCGGTACATTCCGAGCGCCTGAAGCACGGGAGCGTCGGTCGCGGAGAAGAGCACGGCGTCGACGTCGGAAGACCGGTTCATGTGGGCATGCCACATCCAGTTGGGCACCACAAACGAGTCGCCGGCAGACCAGTCGATTTCCTCGTCACCTACAACTGTGGTGCCTGTGCCCTCCACGACGTAGTACACCGCACTGGAAGTGTGGCGGTGGCGTTCGGTGCGCAGCCCCGGACGGAGCAGCTGTGCGAAGCAGTCGATGGTGGGCAGCGTCGGTCCGCCGGTGATCGGGTGGGCGTAGTGCAGGATGACACCGTCGAACGGGCTGCCGTCACTGTGGCGATGTGTGTCCAAGGCGGCCCGAACCTCGCTCCACGCGTACCGGAATGGAATGCGAGAGCTCTGCCGAGCTTCCCACGCAGGGCGTACATGGGCGGCGCGAGTGCTCGTGCAGGAGGCAGCGTCTTCGTGCAATGGCTGCGTGCGACCACCGAAGGGTTCGAAGAACATCTGACGCAGATAACCCATGAGCGGCACGTCGAGGATGTCGACCCAGACGCCGCGCTTATCGCTTTCGTTGTGGTGATCGTGCCAAGAATAGGCCGGCGTGATGATCAGGTCACCGTCTTCCATCGGCAGTTTCTCCCCGTCGACCGCGGTGAACAGGTCGGGGCTGCCGTCCACGACGAAACGCAAAGCGTTGATGGAGTGCCGGTGTGCCGGGGCGATCTCGCCCGGAAGGGTGATCTGCATGCCCATTGCCAAGGTCTGCGACGTGCCGTTGACGTCAGGAGCCGGGTTGATGAAAGTGAAGTTTCTGCGGGCGGTTTCGCCCGACACCGCCGCGCACATCTCGGTCAGCGCGCGATCCGCGAGTTCCCATGACCACCGGAACGGCACACCCGCCGGGATGGGTCCGTCGGTGAGCTGGACCAGCTGCGCGTCATACTGCCACTGGCCACGAAGGTGCAGTTCGTCGAGCTTCTTGTCGAACAGTGCCAGATCCGACACGGACTCCTGTGTGGTCGTCATAATCCCTTGTCCTCGTAGGAAACCGTGGCAGTCGGAGCAGCTCACGCTCGACCCGTCGTCGCCGGTCGGCCGAAACGTCCACGGCGGCCTCGAGTGTCGATGCCTCGAGCCCGCGGGACCGCTTCCCGGTGATGACGACGCAGCGCCGACGCTAGCACCGGCCGCGGCGCACGACAAGACACTTAAGAATGATTCTGTCTAAAACGTAACTTGAGTACTCGCTGTTCTCGCGCTGCACGGGCGGTCGATCTACGGGACCGCCGTACCAGGCAGCCGTGAGCCGCCTAGGACAGATATGCGTAATGTTGTCGATTCCACGTCTTCTTCTGCACGTCGGGAATACGCTCTGCAGAGTGGAAGGCAGAGGAGGACCGATGGCGGCGAACCACGACATGCTTGCGCGCATATTCGACGCGACCACTACGGCGCTGGCACGCAGCGGTGCGAGAAGGCTGTCGATGACCGACGTCAGCGCTGAGGCGGGGATCGCCCGCGGAACGCTGTATCGCTATTTCAGTGGGAAGCAAGACCTCCCGAATGCGGTCGGAGTACGAGTCGTGAAGCTCTTTGAAGACGGAATCGTCAACGCCGTAGAAGAGCGGCCCGAACTCGACGTTCGTGTCCGGGTGGTCGTGGAGGCGATGGCCGACGTCGGCCGCGACCATCCGGAAATCATGCAGGTGATCGCCCTTGAACCGGGCTTCGGCGTGGACTTCTTGCAGCAGATCTTTCCGGAGTTCGTCTGCCTGCTGGACGAGCTGCTGGCGCCGGCTCTCAACATGACCCGTGCCGTTCGGTCCATGGGTGTGACCAGTGGTCAGCTCAGTGAACTCATCCTCCGCATCGTGATGTCGGCGTACGTGTTGCCGACCCCTGATCTGGCCGACGTGCCCCGGGCGATCCTGGCGTTGCCGTGTCTGGCCCGGTGGACTCCCGACCTGTACCTGGTCTGAAACCTCAGTCGACCCGAAGCGTCGCCATCATTTGCCGGCTTCGGCGCGACGCACGGTGATGGCTTCGGCAGGACAGGCCTGCGCTCCTCGGCGGGCCTGCGCCTCGAGTTCAAGCGGCACGCTCTCAGGTGCCACGGCGTATCCAGCGTCGTCGATCGTGTAGACGTCGGGACCTTCAGCGGCGCACAGGGTGTATCCGCAGCACTTCGACCGGTCGACTGTGATCACAAGTGGTAGCTGGCTGTCTGCCATGATGCTCGGCTCCTCCGATGGCCTGGGAAGTGAAACTTTGTGAGGTAGTGTCCTGTGCTGAACAGTCTATACAGATTGTGTCCTAATCGCATATGTCGCCCGCTTGGGTGGCACTTAGCGCGATCGCCGGAGGAGCGCAGGTTGGCTGACCCGAAACAACGTGTCACAGAACTAGATCCGATATCAACGGACCGACGGGTCCTACGTACGGCCTTTGGGTCCTTTCCCAGCGGCGTGACTGCCGTGTGCGGTGTGGGCGCAGACGGCGATCCAGTCGGGATGGCGGCGAGCTCGTTCGTTTCGCTGTCGCTGGATCCGCCTCTGGTGGCGGTCTGCATACAGAAAACATCCACCTCCTGGCCCCGGCTGCGACGGCTGCGTCGACTCGGATTGAGCGTGCTGGCGCAGGACCAGGAGGACGCGTGCGTGCGGCTGTCGGGCAAGGGCGATCGCTTCAGCGACATCGACTGGGTGCCTACGGCCGACGGCGCCGTATTCGTGTCAGGTGCTTCGGTGTGGCTGGAGTGCTCCCTGTTCAATGAGGTCCCGGGAGGCGATCACACAATCGCCATGTTGGAGATTCATCGGCTGCACACCGAGCCGGGCGTTGCTCCGCTGGTGTTCCACGGCAGTGCATTTCGCCGTCTGGAAGTGGCTGTGGACACCGAGGTCGCATCGGGCTCCCCGGGCAGTCCGATGTGAGGCGCGCCGCGGATCGGTGCGAAGGAACTTCGCCTGATGCCTTGACGCCGCGGTGATACTGAACACATAATACTACTACTGTTCAACGCGAACTATTCGTTTAACCGACGCCGGCGTAAGCGCCCGGGCGATTGGCCAATTGGAGGACACATACATGACAGCCGTCGAGGCCGACACCACCACCGTCTTGGACGCCGTCCGGGCGATCGTTCCCGAGATCGCCGAACGAGCGAATGAGATCGAGGCGGCGAAGCTTATCCCGGCCGATTTGATCCAGCGGCTCACGGACGCAGGGGCATTCAGGATGTTCGTGCCTCGCCAGTACGGCGGTGAAGAGATGAGCATGCTCGATGCCATGGCTGTCATCGAGGAGGTGGCGAAGGCCGACGCGTCAGCGGGTTGGACTGTGATGATCGGTGCTGACTTCGCGCCGGTGTTCGGCCGTTTCCCCCAGCACGTCCTCGACGGGGAGATCTATCCCGAAGGACCCGACACCATGGCCCGCGGAGCGTTCGCCCCCAAAGGGGTGGCGATCCGCACCGACGGTGGCTATGTCGTCAACGGGCAGTGGCCTCTCGCCAGCGGTAGCTATGAGCATCAGTGGATGATGGGCAGCTGCATCGTGCTGCAGAAAGGTGCGCCCGTCATGACCGACGCGGGGGTGCCCCAGATGGTGCTGGCGATGGTGCCGGCGCAGCAGGCTGACTTCGTTCAGACGTGGGATTCCGTTGGCTTGCGCGGGACGAACAGCAACGACTTCGTGCTCAGGGATGTCTTCGTTCCCGATCAGCACATTGGTAACTTCTTTGGACCAGCCACCGTGGACACCACGCTGTTTCGGCTGCCTGTCCGCTTGGCGCTGGGCCCGACCCATGTCGCGGTGGTCATGGGCATCGCCGAGGGCGCCCTGGGCGATCTTCGAGCGCTGGCCAAGACGAAACGACCCGCGTTCAACCCCACCATGCGACTGGCTGAGGACCCCGTATTCCAATACCGGCTGGGGCAACTCGACATCCGGTTGGCCTCGGTCCGTGCGTTGGCCGAGAAGGAGGTCCGTCTGATGTGGGACGCGGCGTCGGCAGGTGAACCCATGTCGCCGCTGCAGGCGACACGCCAGCGGGCGATGGTGGCGCGGGCCCACACGGAGTGTGTCGAGATCGTCAACGAGGCGTTCGGACTGGCAGGCAGCAACGCCATGTACAACACGTCCACTCTGCAGCGACGCCTTCGCGATGTGCGGACGGCGGCGCAGCACGCCGCCGCCAGTGCGGAGATCTACACGATCGTCGGTGCGCTGCTCGTCGGAGAGGACGTCCCGCCGGCCGCCTTGGCCTAGCGGCCGGGACAACCGACAGGATGACAACCGACGCCATGACAGCCACGATGACGCCACAGGCCGTGACCACCCACTGGGAGCTCAGCCGCCTCAACAACGCTTTCGCCTACTTCATGGACAACGGTGAATTCGATTCCATGATCGGGCTGTTCACCCCGGACGCGGTGTTCGACCGGGCCGGAATCGTCCATCACGGCCACGAGGAGATGCGTCAGGGGATGCGCGAGCGGCCGAAGGTGACCACCCGTCACCTGTTGACGAACTTCCACCTGACCAGGGCCGACGACGACTCCGCAGAAGCGGTGGTGTGCGCCATGGTCTATCACGGTCCGCTCGCGGAAGACGGTGGGCCGGTGGTCTACGCCACTGACAACGGACGGGTCATCGAGTTTCACGACACCTACACCAAAACCGCAGAGGGCTGGCGCATCTCGTCACGGATCGCACGCCCGATCTTCACCCCCAAGGTATGGCCGTGACCGGGCCGGACAACGAAAGCGAGTCACATGGCTGAGAACCACCATGACGTTCTGGGCACCGTGGAGAAGTTCGTCGCCGCGCTGACGGCGGGCGACGCAGGCGCTCTCGACGCCCTCTTCACGCACGACGCAGTGATCTGGCACAACTACGACCAGGTCGGGCAGCCGGCCAGAGAGGCGCTGGCGGCACTCGCCGGACTGGCGGCGCTTGCGCCCCGCTACGAGATTGCAGGGCGTGACCTGGTGGACAGTGCCTGCGTTCAACGCCACGTCGTGCACATCACTCTGCCCGGAGGACAGCCGGCATCCATCCCGGCTATTCAGCGGATCTCCGTGGTAAACGGCCAGATTCGACGGATCGACGAATACATGGACTCAGCCCAGATGGCGACCGCAATGCAAGCGCTCCAAACCAGTCCGCAGACCCCGGTGTGACCGAAGAGATATTCCCATCGATGAGAAGGAACCCCTGATGCCCGCAATCACAGACAAGTTCACCGGTGAACCTGTCCTGAAGCTTCAGCGCCTCGGTCACGGCACCCTCGAGACCGTGGATCTGGCCAGGGCGCGCCGCTTCTACGAGGAAGTGCTCGGGCTGGAGGTGATTCAGCCGAGCAGCAGGTCGATGATGATCCGGCTCGGGACCAACCACGCCTACGCCGTGGTGGAGACCGGGAAGGAGAGCACGATGACCATGCTGGCGCACAACGGGCTTGACGTCGGCACCGTGGAAGAAGTCCACGCCGCGCACAAGAAGTTGGTCGAGATCAAAGACCAGTGGGGAATCAAGCAGATCACCGAGCCCCGTCACATGCATGGGGACACGTCGTTCTACTTCACCGATCCCGACGGCAACTGGTGGGAGATCGTGGCGGTTCGCGAGAACGGCTACGCTGCGGACTTCGCCGATCGTGACCGCGATCTCACCGGTCTGCATGAGTTCGACGGCGAGAGCGGAAACGTGAACTTCAGCCACACCCACGACCCAAACTTCCGCGCGCGGGTCCGTGAGGTCGTCGAAGCCAGAGCCGGATCGGAGAGCACCGCGTAATGAGTCGGTTGGGCGGTAAGGTCGCCGTCGTCACAGGAGCCGGCAAGGGCATCGGCCGGGGCATCGCTCGCCGGTTCGCCCGCGAGGGCGCGAAAGTCATTGCCGCTGAGCTAGATCGGGATGCGGGCAAGCAGGTGGTGGAGGACATCGGTGAGCTCGGCGGCGAAGGGCTGTTCGTGCAGACCGATGTGTCCCGGAAGACCGATATCGAGGGCGCTATCACCGCCGCGCAGGAGTCCTTCGGCGGACTCGACATCCTGGTCAACAACGCCATCGCGCTGACGCCGGACGTCCCGTTGGAGTACAAGACGGACGAAATGCTCGAGCAGACGATGAAAGTCGGATTGTGGAGTGTCTGGTGGGGCATGCAGACCGCGTTCCCGCTGATGAAGGCCCGCGGCGGAGGACGGATCATCAACTTCTATTCGATCGACGCCGACAACGGCAACTGGGTCCACGGTGACTACAACACCGCGAAGGGCGGTGTGCAGGCACTGACCCGCACGGCCGGCTTCCAGTGGGCACGCCACAACATCTGTGTCAACGCCATCGCGCCGATCGCCGCCTCAGCCGCTTTCGAACAGATGGTGGCCGACAACCCCGCACTCGCGGAGGCGATTCCGATGATGATCCCGATGGGACGGATGGGTGACCCGGAAGACGACATCGCCCCCGTGGTCGCCTTTCTGGCCAGCGAGGAAGCCCGCTTCATCACCGGGGCCACGATTCCGGTCGACGGTGGCCTGCATGTGCCGAGGTTGAACACCCGGCCGCCGGATCCCTCGGTGTTCGACTCACCGCCCGCCAGTCCCGGGCAATGAAATCACAGGAAAAGGAGAAGTTGGCGTGACCATAGATGAGGTGAAACACGCCCCGACCGGACCGGTCCTTTCGGACGGGACCCCGTTGTCGGAGCTGATTGACAAGGACTTCAGGGAAGTTTCGCTGCGGGTCCTGGTCGACCCAGAGCTCTACCAGCTGGAGTTGAAACATATTTTCGCCAAGGCGTGGACCGCGGTGGCGCACGAGGATGAGATCCCCAACGTGGACGACTACGTCCTGCGTTACGTCGGCGAGGACGAGGTCATCATCAGCCGGGCGGCGGACGGCAACTTCACGGTGGCGCTCAACGTGTGTGCCCACCGTGCAGCCAAGGTGTGCCGGTTCGAGGCCGGAAACGCCAAGACGTTTCAATGTGCTTACCACGGTTGGGTGTACAAGCCCGACGGCACCTTCGTCGGGGCCCCCATCGCCCGTGAAGACATGCACGGCTTGTTGCGTCCCAAGTCCGAACTGGGTCTGGCCAAGGGGCGGGTAGAAACCTACTGCGGCATGATCTTTGTGACCTTCGACGATAATGCGCCGACCCTGCGGGAGTACCTCGGCCCGATGACGTACTACTGGGATCTGATGTTCAACCGCACCCGCGGTGGTATGACGGTCCTTGGTCATCCCCAGCGGTTCATCATCAAGGCAAACTGGAAGAGTGCCGCTGAGCAGTTCGCCGGCGATATCTTCCATACCCTGTCGCTGCACCGGTCGATGCAGGAACTGCAGCTGCTGTCGACTGAAGGCGAGACACAGGAGCCGGCGATGGCCGGCGTGAGCGCCAGCTACAACGGCCATTTCGTGCGCTGCTTCGACTTGACCCAGGAGCACTACGTCAACGCCCTCAAAGGCAAGAACCTCGCTGAGATGACGCCAATGGAGCGGCTGCACCTGGTCCCGCCGCCAGGGATGTCACCCGACATGGTCGACGGCCTGGCCGAACGATTCGACGACGGACAGCTCAAGATCCTTGCGGAGTTCACTCCGCAGGTCGGCCAACTGTGGCCGAACGTAGCCGCTCTCTGCATGCCGTTCCAGTTCCCCGACGGCACGCCGTCGGCCTTCCTCAGCTGGCGGGTATGGGTGCCGCGCGGTCCCGAGCATTTCGAGCTTTTCCACTGGAGCCTGGTTGAGCGCGACGCGCCGCAGGAACTCCGCGACACCGTGAATCTGATGACAGCGGCCACATTCGGCATCAGTGGTTTCGTCGAGGCCGACGACACTGATACCTGGCCGATGCAGACCCATGCCGCCCGTGGTGCCCTCGGCAAGGACCAGAAGCTGCGGTACCAGGCGATCACCGGCGAGCACAAGCCAGATGACTGGCCGGGTCCCGGCGAGATCTATGCCGGGTTCCCGAAGGACGACACGCAGTGGAACTTCTGGGTCCGCTACACCGAGATGATGGAAGGGAGAGCATGGTGACCGCTGAAGCGACCCGAGAAGAGGTTGTTCCCCCCGCCCATGCCGGCCTGGGCACCGTCGATTACCCGCTGCCGCAAGGCAAGCGGTTGCCGGCAACCGACCCGCGCCATGCCCAGATCGTGGAATGGCTCGAAGACGAGTCGTCGCTGCTGGACGACGACAATCTGACTGGCTGGCTGGCCCTGCTGGCGCCCGACATCATCTACCGGGCGCCGGTACGCACCACCCGCGATCATCGATCGAAGGGGGTGTTCGAGGCGGAGATGTACCACTTCAACGAGAACATCATGACCCTGATGTTGAAGCTCATGCGGCTGACCCAGACCGACAGTGCCTGGTCAGAAAACCCGTTGTCGCGCACCCAGCGGATCGTGCACAAGGTGCGAAGCTACGAGACCGACAAAGCCGACGAGTACGAAGTCTTCAGCTCGATCGTCCTGATCCGCTCCCGCTATGACGAACCGCAGCTGGAGTTCCTCCCGGCTCGACGGGTGGACAGAATCCGGGTAGGCGATGAGTGGAAACTCGCCGCGCGGACAATCTATTTCGATCAGGCCACGCTGGGGGTACAGAACCTGGCGGTCTATCTGTAGCCGGATTTCTGGAGACAACAGCCGAGTGCCGTCCAGCTGGCCGGCAATTACACAAGTGAGGTACCAATGTCGTCTGCGACATCGGAAATCCCGGGGTACATGCCAGGAATGTGGCCCGTGGACACGGTCCGGTCGGAGCTGAAGTTCTCGGTCGGTCACCTGGGTCTGCACACCGTACACGGCACGCTCGCCGTCCGGGGTCGGATCGTGGTGGCCGAGGACCCGCTCGATTCGTCCGTAACCGCCACCATTGATCTGGGCTCGGTGAGAACTGGTAGCAAGGGTCGTGACAGCGCGATCCTCTCGGCGCATCTCGTCGACGTCGACAAGCACCCGACGGCGACGTACCGCTCCACCGGTATTGCCGCGGGCCTTGGTCCGGGTGAGTACCTGATGTCTGGCGAGCTCACTTTCCTGGACGTGACAAGACAAGTGCCACTACGAATTCGACTGGAGCGCTTCGCTCCCGGTGACGGTCGGCCCAGACCGATCGTCACGGGCCGCGCGGAATTCCTGCGCCGGGACTTCGGCTTCGTCTACCAGGTGCGTCCGAAGTTCCTCGACCGAGCGATATCACAGACCGTCACCGTCGATATTCGTCTCGAGGGTTCACCTACTGCGTCGAGTGAAGGGACAGGGCACTGAAGATCGCCAGGATTGGCCTGCCGGACAACGACTCCTGGGCGGTGGTGGACGTCGACAACGCGACAGTGCAGCCCTTCTTCGGTGACATCGCTGAGTGGGGTGCGGCAGCCGCGGAAGGTCGGGCGTCCTTCGATTTCAGTGGACCGCCGTTGAAATTGGACGATGTTCGGCTGCTGCCGCCGATCACGCCGACGTCCACCGTCGTGGGAGTCGGCATGAATTATTGGTCTCACCTGGAGAAGTTGGGCGTCACCGAGCGGCCGAAAAGCACGCTCGGATTCCTCAAGCCCCGCGCGGCGATCATCGGTCACGGTGACGTCCTGGCCAATCCCGTCATCACCGAGCAGTTGGACTTCGAGGTCGAACTTGTCGTGGTGCTGGCGCAGTCGGTGAGTCACCCCGGTGGACGACCTACCGAAGCCGTCTTGGGCTACACGGTGGGCAACGACGTCAGCGCTCGTGATGCCGCCGTACCGATGAGCGGGGGACTGGATCTGTTCTCCATCAAAGCTCTCGGGGGAACGACGCCGGTGGGACCGTGGATCACCACCAAGGACGAATTCGGCGGATCCGGTCAGATCGATGTCGGTATCTCACTGCGTGTCAACGGTGAGCAGCGCCAGCATGATCGCACCGGGAAGATGATCTTCAGCATCGATGAGTGCTTGGATTATGTCGTCGCCAGGATGCCATTGGCTGCCGGCGACATCGTGTTCACCGGCACGACGCACGGTGTCGGGTTCGAAGATGGCCGATATCTGCAGGCGGGCGACGTCGTCGAGGCTGAGGTAGAAGGCGTGGGCGTTCTTCGCAACATCGTGGGTGAAAAGTCGCTGTGACCGCCTCAGCTGGCGGCTTTGTTGGCGGTTCTGGCGCGGGCCCTTCTGGGTTCGAGCCCGGCTGATGCACCGAGGAGGACCAGGACGTCACGGAACTCTCGATAATCGTTCGAGGGCATGAAGTAGTGCGAAACAGCCATGCGCACAATCAGATCTACTACCTCGTCCAGGGTCACTGATCCACTGAGGACGGCGGTGCTGTCCTTGAGCACGGGCTCGATGGCGTCGTGCAGCACTGTCGACAGTTTGGGGGTCACCAGTTTGATGTAGTCCAGTACGAATCCGGGTTCGAGTTGACCGATCTGTACGGTCGCCGGATTCTCCAGCCAAAATCGCAGCATGACGTCGACAACGATTTGCAGCCGGTCAGCCGGTCGGGGATTGTCTTCGATGGTCTGCTGAAGTACTGACTGCAGCTTCTCGACGAAATGATCGCCCAGCGAGCGCATCAGTTCGTCCTTGTTCTTGAAATACCGGTACAGCGTGCCGACCGACAACCCGGCTTCGTCGGCGATATCGCTCATTGCCAGCTTCCTCGGTCCCTGCCGCGCGAGCGCGTGGAGGGCGCCGTCGAAGATGCGCGCCTGTGTAGTCGCCCTAGTTGCCACCGGATCGGCCTTTCGCGTCCAGTTCACCGCGGATGCGGAAAACAGTCCCTGGTACAGGAATAATATCGCAATTCGTCCTGATGAACATATACAGCGGTATATGTTCAAATGTCGTCCCCGATGACAAAACGTGAAGTCCGTTTCAGCCTGTGCTGAATGCAGTTCAGCAACATAGACGCGCCCCTGGCCGAACATCTTCTGATCGCATCGAGGGATTATCCGGCGGTTGCTACGGCGCCCCCGTCGGGCATCCCTTCATGCGCGCGCTTGGGAGCGCAGCCGATCCCCGCGATGCCGACCGACGTCGGCTGGTTCCAGCCATACGCTGGCGCCCTATGAAGGAGGATCGAAGGCGTCCGAGATGGTTGCGGATGACCGTATTCGCGGAGCGACATCCCCCGAACTTCGTCACGTAATCCGCTGGCAGACAACGTGTATGGCGCCTGCTGTCACGTCGAGGCATCTTGGACAGGCGGTGGCCGGCGCAGGTGTTGCGTTCCAGATCTCCGCCGCCCCTTGACCCACTATTGTTATGAAACTAAAGTATCGTCGCAATGACACTTCACCCGTCTCGTGCACATGTCTCCTGGCAGCGCCTGCGCCGGTGCGGCCCACTCTCCGTGCGACCGAGGCCCTCCGCGGACGGTGTCACCGGACAGCACCTTGCGCTGCGTGTCAGCAACGTCATCAGTGTTTCATCAGAGAGGTCACGGTGATCTCGTCTCACTCGGCGGCGAAGCCCGTCCGCGCACTCGGGGATTTCTTCGCGCTCGCGGCGGACACCATGATGCTGATTCCGCGCCGGCCATTTGCCGGGCGGGAGTTCATCCTGCAGACCTGGTTCGTCGCCCGGGTATCGCTGGTTCCGACGTTGATGCTGTCCATTCCGTTCACTGTGCTCACGGTCTTCACGTTGAACGTCCTATTGCTGGAGTTCGGTGCAGGCGACTTCTCCGGAAGCGGTGCAGCCCTTGCCGCTGTCACCCAAATCGGTCCCCTCGTCAGTGTTCTGGTGGTCGCGGGTGCGGGCGCGACCGCGATGTGCGCCGACCTCGGCTCCCGCACCATCCGCGAAGAACTCGACGCGCTTCGCGTCCTGGGGATCAATCCCGTTCAGGCGCTGGTGGTACCTCGAGTGCTCGCAGCCACGTTGGTGTCTTTACTGCTGTCCGGCGTGGTGATCGTGACGGGCCTCGTCGGTGGCTTCGGCTTTTCGGTATTCGTCCAGAACGTGACACCGGGTTCCTTTGTCGCCGGCATCACACTCCTCACCGGCGCACCCGAGTTGGGCATAGCTCTGGTCAAGGCTGGGCTCTTCGGTCTGACCGCCAGTCTCCTCGCCTGCTACAAGGGAATCTCGGTCGGTGGGGGACCGGCGGCCGTCGGCAATGCCGTGAATGAAACGGTGGTCTATTCGTTCGTGTCACTGTTCGTCATCGACGTCATCGTCACCGCTGTCGGCATCAAGGCGACGGCATGAGCCTCAGCGTGGCCGGCCCGCGGTTTCCCGGCCTGACGCACCGCTTGGACGGCTGGGTGGCCGGCTGGCGACGGATCGGTGCGCAGGCGCGGTTCTACGCCAAGACGCTCGGTGCTATGTGGGAGGCCCTGGTCTACTACCGGGGCGAAACCCTGCGCATGATCGCGCAGATGGGCTTGGGCGCCGGCGCGCTCGCCATGATCGGCGGCACAGTGGGCATCGTCGGTTTCCTCACGCTGACAGCGGGTTCGCTTGTCACGATCCAGGGCTACAGCTCGCTGAGCGACATCGGCGTGGAGGCCCTGACCGGTTTTGTGTCCGCCTACGTTAATGGCCGTATCGTCACCCCGCTGACCGCCGTCATCAGCCTGTCCGCCACCATCGGCGCGGGCACGACCGCCCAATTGGGTGCGATGCGAATCAACGAGGAGATCGACGCACTCGAGGTGATGGGTATCCGCTCCGTCGCCTACCTGGCTTCGACCAGGGTCATCGCCGGCGTCATCGTGGTCATCCCGCTGTACTGCATCGCGGTATGGATGTCCTTCATGTCCGCGCGCTTCGCCACCACCGTGTATTACGGGCAGGCGACTGGCATCTACGACCACTACTTCTCGACGTTTCTGCAGCCCTCCGACATCCTCTGGTCACTGTTCCAGGCGGTGTTGATGGGCTTCGTCGTGATGCTGGTGCACACCTACTACGGCTTCACCGCGTCCGGAGGGCCCGCGGGCGTCGGCGAAGCTGTTGGTCGGGCGGTTCGTACGTCGCTGATCGCAGCGGTGTTCGTGATTCTGTTCGCTTCGCTTGCCATCTATGGGCAAAGCGGCAATTTCCAATTCTCGGGGGCTTGAGGTGTCTCTGATCAACGACGCCGGCGACCTCAGCTCGGTCGGGGACTGAGCATGGAATCCTCTGGCGGCGAGAGGTACCTGGGATGGTGGACGGCGATCCTGCTCGTCGTCATCGTCGCCCTGATGCTGTTGTCGGCTGGATTGTTCAAGGGATCGTTCCGGTCGTTTGTCCCGGTCACATTGACGTCTGACCGCTCCGGTTTGATCATGGAGACCGGTAACAAGGTCAGGTTCCGCGGGGTACAGGTCGGACGGGTCGGCTCGGTGACCGCAGGGACAGAACGGGTCAGCCTGCAGCTGGAGATCGACCCGGACGAAGTGCAGAATTTGCCGGCCAACACGAGAGCACAGATCAGGGCCTCCACGGTCTTCGGCGCCAAGTACGTCGACTTGATCTATCCCGACGATCCCGCCATCGCACGCATCACGGCGGGGACGGCGCTGCAAGCGGTCAACGTCAGCACCGAGGTCAACACTGTGTTCGAAAACCTCGTCCTCCTGTTGCGACAAATCGATCCTGCGAAGCTCAACGCAACGCTGACGGCGTTGGCGGAGGGGGTTCGCGGCAAGGGTGAGATCATCGGGCAGGCGACCAGCGACGCGAACGAGGTTCTGCTGGCGGTGAATCCGCGAATGGAAACCGTGCGTGAGGACTTCCGGTCGCTGAGCGGATTCAGCGCCGCCTACAGTGCGGCTGCGCAGAACCTCCTCAAAAGCCTTTCGGCGGTGAGCACCACAAGTACGACCATCACCGCTCACACCGCGGATCTCGACGCGCTGCTGCTCAACATGATCGGATTCTCGCGCAGCGGCACCGATCTCCTGGCGCCGAACCAGGACAACCTGGTCCAAGCCATCAATGGGCTCGAGCCCACGACGAACCTGTTGATGAAGTACAACCCCTCCTACACCTGCATGCTTCTCGGCGCCACCTGGTTCCTCGACAACGGTGGACGACATGCCCTCGGTGAGGGGGACGGCCGAACAGGCATCTTGGACAGCACCTTTCTGCTCGGCGATGACGAGTACAAGTACCCGGAGAACCTGCCCGTCATCGGCGCCAAGGGCGGGCCCGGTGGTAAGCCGGGCTGCGGCTCCCTCCCCGACGCCAGCAAGAGCTATCCGGTGCGACAGATGGTCACGGACACAGGGTGGGGCACCGGAGGTGGATTCCGGCCCAACCCGGGCATCGGCCACCCGTGGTATGTCAACTACTTCCCCGTCACACGCGCCGTGCCCGAGCCGCCGAGCATTCGTGGCGAAGGGCCGCCCGCACCGGGTCCCGCGCCTGCACCCGGGCCGCTCCCGCTGCCCGTCGGCCCGCCACCACCTCCGCAGGACACGTCAGGACCGCAGCCGTGAGAGACAATTTCGCAGGCGCCATCTGGCGACTGGCCATCTTCGTCACGGTGTGCGGCCTGACCTTGTTCGGGCTCTATGCGGTCTTCGGACAGTGGCGGTTCCAGGCAGAAAAGAAGTACAACGCAGAATTCACCAACGTGGGCGGCTTGGAGAGAGGCAACTTCGTCCGCATCGCCGGTGTCGAGGTGGGCAAGGTCGAGAAGGTTTCGGTGCAGCGAAACGCGTTCGCGCTCGTCGAGTTCACAACGGACGACTCGGTGGTTCTCACCCAGGGCACCAAGGCCGTCGTCAGATACGACAACCTCATCGGCGGCCGGTTTCTGGCTTTGGAGGAAGGGGCCGGAGCCGCCGCCAGGCTCGAATCCGGGCAGACCATTCCGCTGGACCGCACGGCGCCTGCGCTCGACTTGGATGCGCTCATCGGCGGTTTCCGGCCCCTGTTCCGTGCCCTGGACCCCCACCAGGTGAATACGCTGACTCGACAATTGATTTCGGCTTTCGAAGGTCAGGGCGCCACGATCACCTCGTTCCTCGCGCAGACGTCAGCGCTGACCAGCACGCTGGCCGACCGCGACGATCTGATCGGGCAGGTGATCAATAACCTCAACACCGTGCTGGGCTCGCTGGCCGGTCAGAGCGACCAGTTCGGCAAGGCTGTCGATTCACTGTCGGAACTGGTGGCGGGACTGGCTGAACGGAGAAGCGAGATCAGCGATGGGCTGGCCAACATCGACTCGGCCGCGGCGTCGATCGCCGACCTCCTCACCCAGGCTCGTCCACCGTTGCAGAACACCGTCGCACAGACCGACCGTGCCGCGGGGATCGTGGTCGCCGACCATGCCTACGTCGACGATCTGCTCAACACGCTTCCCGACGCCTACCAGCAACTCAACAGGCAGGGGATGTACGGCGACTTCTTCAGCTTCTATCTGTGCGACCTGATCGTCAAGGTCAACGGCAAGGGCGGTCAGCCGGTGTTCGTCAAGTTGGCCGGCCAGTCAACCGGAAGGTGTGCACCTCAGTGAAATCCTTCGCTGAACGCAATTCGTTGATCGTCGGCGCCGTCGGCTGTGCCCTGACGGCCGGAATCGTCACGGCCGCAACGCTGTACGACAAGCTTCCGTTCATCACGCGGAACCATACCTACACGGCTCACCTGGCGGAGGCCGGCGGTCTGAGAGCAGGGGCCGCCGTGCAGGTCTTCGGCACCCGCGTCGGTCAGGTGTCGAGCATTGAGCTGGACGGACGTCAGGTACTGATCACTTTCGACGTGTCCAAGGAGATAACGCTCGGCGACCGCACGGAAGCGGCGGTGAAGACCAAAAGCCTTCTCGGCACCAAGATCTTCGAAGTGACACCGCGCGGCGACGGCCGCCTGGCGGGCACGATTCCGCTGGATCGGACCACGCCGGCCTATCAGCTGCCTGACGCACTCGGCGATCTGACGACCACGATCAGCGGTCTGGACACCGATCAGGTATCCGACTCGCTGTCGGTGTTGGCACAGACTTTCGCCGAGACGCCACCCGAACTCAAGGTCGCGGTACAGGGTGTGGCCCGACTGTCGCAGACGATCGATGCCCGAGACGCACAGTTGCGCAACCTGCTCGCCAACGTCAACAAGGTCACGGCTGTGTTGTCGGAACGCAGCACCCAGATCGTCAGCCTCATCTCCGACACCAACGCGCTGATGGTGGAGCTGCAGAATCAGAGCAACGCACTGCAGACGGTTGCATCCAACATCTCCGCGATGTCACGGCAGCTGTCGGGGTTGGTCGCCGACAATCGCGCACAGTTGAAGCCCGCGCTGGACAAGCTCAATGGTGTGCTGACGATCGTGGACAATCGGAAAGAGCGTGTGCAGGAAGCGATTAAGGGACTCAACGCGTATGCGATGTCGTTGGGTGAGGCGGTGGCCGCTGGTCCGTTCTTCAAGGCTTATGTCGCCAATCTGCTCCCCGGTCAGTTCATCCAACCCTTCGTCGACGCGGCTTTCTCCGACCTCGGTCTGGACCCCAACGTCCTGCTGCCATCGGAACTCTCCGATCCCTCAGTGGGCCAGCCGGGGACACCGCCCCTGCCGGTGCCGTATCCGCGTACCGGGCAGGGCGGGGAGCCGAACTTGACGCTGCCCGACGCCATCACGGGCAAGCCGGGCGATCCTCGTTACCCGTACCGTCCACCGCTCCCACAACCGCCGCCGGGGGGCCCACCGCCCGGACCGCCTGCCGAGGATGGGGCGTGACCGCGTTGCGCGGCAGAAGGATCGGCTTGGCGTCGGTCCTGGTGCTGCTGCTGATCGCCGGCCTGGTTACGGTGTCGCCCGCGCTGAAGGCCGCCGACCGGGTCACCGTCGTCGGGTACTTCGAGAACAGCAACGGTCTGTTCGCCGGCGACGAGGTACAGATCCTGGGCGTTCCGGTCGGCGAGATCGTCGAGATCGAACCGCAGCCCGACCGGGTCAAGGTGATCTTCTGGTACGACGCCAGGTATAAGGTGCCCGCCGACGCCAACGCTGCGGTCCTCTCACCGGCGCTGGTGACGGCGCGCGCCGTTCAGTTGACTCCGGCGTACTCGGGCGGCCCGATCATGCAGGACAACGCCGTGATCCCCGAAGATCGCACCGCCGTCCCCGTCGAATGGGACGATTTCCGTGCGCAACTCGACTCGCTCACCGAGATGCTGCAGCCGAGCGAACCCGGCGGCGTTGCTCCGCTGGGCGCCTTCATCAACACGGCCGCGGACAACCTCCGCGGTGAGGGCGCCAACATCCGCGACGCGATCATCAAATTCTCGCGGGCGATTTCTGCGCTCAGCGACCACAGCACCGACATCTTCGGCACCGTGAAAAACCTGTCCATTCTGGTGGCGGCTCTGCGAGCCAGTTCGGATCTGATGCAGCAACTGAACGGCAACCTTGCCGCGGTTACCGCACTGCTGACAGCAGATCCGGGAGCGGTAGGTATTGCAATGCAGGACCTCAACGGCGCAGTGGGCGAGGTCCAGAGCTTTGTGGCCGAGAACCGGGAAGCACTCGGCGTCACATCGGACAAGTTGGCGTCCGTCTCCCAGGCGGTCACCGACAGCCTCGACGACGTGAAGCAAACGCTGCACATTGCACCCACGGCGCTCAACAACTACAACAACATCTGGCAGCCTGCCCAAGGCGCCTTGTCGGGCGCACTGGTCATCAACAATTTCGCCAACACCATCTCGTTCCTGTGTGGTGCTGTGCAGGCGGCGTCACGGATGAACGGCGAGCAATCGGCCAAGCTGTGCGCGCAATACCTCGCTCCGATCATCAAGAATCGCCAGTACAACTTTCCCCCACTGGGGGAGAACCTCTTCATCGGCGCCCAGGCCCGGCCGAACGAGGTGACCTACAGCGAGGACCGGCTGCGTCCCGGTCACATTCCGCCGGTGCCTGACACACCGCCACCGGCGGTCACCTCAACGCCAGCGGGCAGCGCTCCGTTACTGCCCGCCGAGACGATCGCCACCAACCCCGCCGACGGCCTGCCCGGCTTGATGGTCCCCTCCGGAGACGGGTCGTGACGCGGTCCCGTCACGCCCGTGCGTCGGGGTTGGTGCTGGTGCTCACCGCTGTCGTCGGACTCTCGGGCTGCGGCTGGCGCGGGCTGAACTCTCTTCCGCTCCCCGGAACCGCGGGCGGTGGCCCGGGCTCGTTCGAGATCAAAGCTCAGCTCCCGGATGTGACGAACATCCAACAGAATTCGCGCGTGCGGGTGGGTGACGTGACGGTTGGCAACGTCACCGCCATCGAGCGGCAGGACTGGCACTCACTGGTCACTATGCGACTCGACGGTGATGTGTCGCTGCCCGCCAACGTCACCGCGACGATCGGTCAGACCAGTCTCCTGGGTTCACTGCACATCGAGCTGGCGCCCCCGGTCGACGCATCGCCGCAGGGCCGGCTGCACAGCGGATCGCTGATCCCGTTGTCCGCGGCGGGCGGCTACCCGACCACCGAGGAGACATTGGCGGCGCTGTCGTTGGTGCTCAACGGTGGCGGGATCGGCCAAGTCCAGGACATCACCGCGGCGTTCAGCACCGCGTTCGCCGGCCGAGAGAAGGATCTTCGGAGTCTGATCGAACAGCTGGACGTGTTCATCGGCCGGCTGAGTGCGCAAACCGACGACATCATCGCCGCCACTGAGAACGTCAACGAGCTGGTCGGCCAGTTTGCCGAGCAGAAACCCGTGGTGGACCGTGGCCTGCGCACATTTCCCGACGCACTGGCCGTCCTGAAGGAGCAGCGAGAACAGCTGGCCGAAGTGGTCGACAAGCTCGGTGAGTTCGGCGCGCTCGCCGCAGATTCGGTGAACCTCACCAAGGAAGCCCTGGTTCAGGAGCTGAAGGATCTTGGGCCGGTGCTTGAGTCGCTGGCCAACGCCGGCCCGTCGATGACCAGATCGTTGAGCTTTCTCACAACCTTTCCGTGGGCGAAAGAACTGATTCCCAAGTGGTTTCGCGGCGATTTCGCCAACCTCACGCTGGTGCTGGACTTGACATTGAGCCGCCTCGACTCGGCGCTGCTGACCGGCACCCGCTTCGAGGGCAGTTTGACCGAGCTAGAGGCGCAGTGGGGTCGCACGATCGGCCAGCAGCCCAGTCCTTACACCGCGGGTAATCCGCTCACTTTTCCCTACCAGCACGATCAAGGACCGTAATGCGCTTAGAGCGTCAAGTACGGATCAAGCTCGCGGTGTTCGCAGCGGTGTCAGCTGTTGCAGTCGCGGTGACAGTCTTCGGCTATATCAAGTTGTCCAACCTGGTGCCCGGTGTCGGCCAGTACACCGTGACAGTCCAGCTTCCCGAGTCCGGTGGCCTGTACAAGAGCGGAAACGTCACCTACCGCGGCAGCGAGGTGGGGCGAGTCGTCGACGTGCGAGTGGCGGGAACCGGTGTCGAGGCCGAACTCTCGTTGAAATCCGACATCGAGATCCCGTCCGACCTCGACGCCGAGGTACACAGCCAATCGGCAATTGGTGAACAGTATGTCGCGTTGCTGCCGCGCGATGGCAATGCCCGGCCGCTGCGTCAGGGTGACGTGATACCGCGGGAGCGGACATCGGTGCCCGCTGACATCAATTCGCTGCTCGACGCGACCAACACCGCGCTGGGTGCGATCCCTCTCGATAACCTGAAAACCGTTGTCGACGAGAGCTACACCGCGATCGGTGGCCTCGGGCCCGAACTCTCCCGAATAGTGAAGGGGTCGACGACCCTGGCCATCGACGCCAGGAAGGAGCTGCTTCCCTTGATCGGCCTGATCGACCAGTCGGCGCCCGTACTGGACTCCCAGGCCGAGTCGGCGGACTCCATCCAGGCCTGGGCCGCAAACCTGGCAGACCTTACTGGCCAGCTCGAGAAGCAGGACCGCGCGGTCGCGGGCATCCTGGAGAAGGGGCCACCCGCTGCCGAGGAAGTGAGGCAACTCTTCGAGCGAGTGCGGCCGACCATTCCCATCGTGCTCGCCAACCTCGTCACCGTCGGCGATGTCGCGATCACCTACCAGGACAACATTGAGCAGTTACTGGTGCTGCTCCCGCAGGGAACCGCCATCATGGGCGGCGGCGTGGTACCGAATCTTCACGCCAAGCAGGACTACCGGGGCTTCTACCTCGACTTCAACCTGAATCTGAACGTGCCGCCGGCGTGCACCACCGGCTTTCTGCCCGCTCAGCAGCGGCGGCCGGCCAGCGAAGTGGACTACCCCAAGCGTCCGGAAGGCGACCTTTACTGCCGGGTGCCTCAGGATTCACCGCTGAGCGTCCGCGGGGCGCGCAACGTCCCCTGCACAACCGTGCCCGGCAAGCGCGCGCCGACAGTGAAGATGTGCGAAAGCGACGAGAACTACGTGCCCCTCAACGACGGCTACAACTGGAAGGGCGACCCGAACGCCACTGTTACGGGGCAGTCGGTTCCGCAGTTGCCGCCGGGATCGCCGCCCGCACTTCAAGCCGCTCCGCCGCCGCCGGTAGCGGCAGCGGCGTACAACCCTGCGACGGGCACGTACCTGGGACCCGATGGCCGGGTCTACACGCAGTCCAACCTTGCTCACAGCGCCGACCAGAACAAGACGTGGCAGTCGATGTTGCTGCCGCCGTCGCCGTGAGGCGCGACTGTGACTCAACGAAACCGGGGCGTCAGCCGGCGCCGGTGCGACGTCTCGGACGAGGGTTTCCGGCCGGAGGGTCGTTGAACAGCGAAGCCACCAGCGCGGGGACTTCATCGGAATGACTACCCGGCAGCAGCAGCATCGACATGACACTGCGCAGAAACAGATCGCCGAGCTGACGTTTGGTCAGAGCCCCGCTGGTCACCAGTGGAGACTCATCGGCGGCCGGGCCCAGCGCCTCGGTGACCACGTCGACCAGGTTGGGGAAGGTGTCGCGGATGAGCGCTAGCGTGAACTCCGGTGCCACGTCGAGCATTCGGTTCAAGTCGCCGCCGGAGGCGCGATAGTCGATCAGTGTGTTCAGCACGACAGCGACCCGTCGTCCCGGGTCGGGATCCGCCTCAATCGCCGCCTCGAACGCCGCGGTGATGCCGACCTCGAAATGCCGGCCGACAGCTGACAGCACCTCTTCTTTGTTGTTGAAGTATCGGTAGAAGGTGCCACGAGCGACGTGTGACGCCTTGCAGATATCGCTGACGGACAGCTTCTGGGTGCCTTGCCTGCTCAACGCCTTCATCGTGCCGATTAGGATTTTACGTACGGCAGCATCGGCTTGCGGGCTGTCAACGGTCACTCAGCTTCACCTCACAGCCCATCGGCAGGCCGGTACCCTGCCCGCGTGGCAGCTTGCCGGCTCGCCCGCGCATCGAAACCGGGCGCACATCGCTTCATACTCGACGATTATGGTCTCCGTCCGGATGCCTCGGGCACCTTCGCCGTCGAGTGTGACCAAGGGAATGCGCTAGACGCGTCTGCCCCGCCGAGGTGCTCCCCTGATACTCCGTCAATGAGACCGGACACCGAAGTCGATGTCGTGAATGCCGGAGAACGGAGTGAAACCGTTCTTTCCGAGCCACGACGGCGCGGCGTGGTGTTCCGGTTCTGGCCGCGCCCAGTCCACCCAGGACCCCCAGTCGCCGCGACGCAACTTCTGCTGCAAGGACTGCGGGTGTTCCGTCGCTGCGTCGGTGTAGCGCTGCGCGAATCGTTTCATCTCTGCGAGCACCCAGACGTCCTCCTCGGAACGCCATTTGCCGTCGCCGCCGTACTCGATGAACTGGTATGACGGAAAGTCGATGGGACGTCCGCCCGGCTGTGGGTTGTCAGCTCGATTGAGCACCTTGTAGGCAACGCGCGTGCCATCGACGACGTACCACACGAGCGGGCTGTAGACCTGGGGTGCGGCGCCCATCGTGCCCTCGAGGAACCGGGTGATCTCCTGTGGACCGGTGAAGGTGCCGTAGTAGTGGTCGAAGTAGGTCGCGTCGTCGGTGAACAGATTGGCCCAGGCCGCCCAGTCTTCGAGCACCGGGCCGGTCATGAAATAGCGCCGAAACTCCCGCTCGACTTCCGCAATATCTGACATGCGCGTCATCTTATGCATCGTGTATTTTCCATAGGTGCAAACCCATAGTCGAATCTGACATCCGGGGACATGCCCGACCGCCGATAAGACGCGGTCTCACTAATAGGGAATCATCGAAGTCGCCGCCAGGCCGTTCGTGAATCTGACACGCTGATCACGGTGTGGCACACTGCGAGATGCCTGCCGATGGTCACGACAGCGAGAAGGGATGGCGGTGCCCGGAAGCACGAAGCTGGTGATCGGTGCGAGCGGATTCCTCGGCTCACACGTCGTGCGGCAGCTCGTCGAACGCGGCGAGCGCGTCCGAGTCCTCATTCGGGCCACCAGTTCCACGAAGGCTTTCGACGACCTCGACGTCGAGCGCTGTTATGGCGACATCTTCGACGACCAGGCGGTCCGCGAGGCCATGACCGGCTGCGACGATGTGTTCTATTGCGTCGTCGACGCCAGGGCGTGGCTGCGGGACCCGGCGCCCCTTTTTCGCACGAATGTCGACGGCCTGCGGCACATTCTCGACATCGCCGCCGAGGCAGACTTGCACCGGTTCGTATTCACCAGCAGCATCGGCACGATCGCCCTGAACGCGGACGGTGCAGCCACCGAGGACATGCCGTTCAACTGGATCGACAAGGGCGGCGCCTACATCCGCTCGCGCGTCGAGGCCGAGAACCTGGTGCTCGGCTACGCAAGGGATCGCGGCTTGCCCGCGGTGGCGATGTGCGTGTCGAACACCTACGGGCCGGGGGATTGGCAACCCACGCCACACGGCTCACTCGTCGCGGCCGCCGCGGCCGGGAAGATGCCCTTCTACGTCAAGGGCATGGCGATGGAGGTGGTCGGCATCGAGGACGCTGCGCGCGCCCTCGTCCTGGCCGCCGAGCGCGGCCGACCCGGTGAGCGATACATCATCTCCGACAGATTCATCAGCGCGCGCGAACTGTACACCGCTGCTGCTGCGGCAGCGGGCGTCCGGGGCCCGCGGTGGGGAGTTCCGCTGAAGATCATGTATGCGTTGGGTTTTGCCGGTGACCTCGCGGCCGCGATGCTGCGACGGGACCTTCTGCTTTCGTCCATGAGCGTCCGGTTGATGCACATCATGTCGCCGATGGATCACGGAAAAGCGGAACGCGAGCTCGGGTGGCGCCCCGAGCCCATCGTCGACTCGATCCGAAAAGCCGTCGACTTCTACCGCGCCCGGCGCGCCGACGAGGAGGGCCCCCGATAGTGAAGGTTCACGAATGAAAGTTGTTGTCTGCTACACCGGCGGCGTCGGCTCCCAGGTGATCAGGCTGCTCGGCGAGCACCCCGACCACGAATTGGTCGGTGTGCTGGTCCACGATCGGGCGAAGGAGGGCCGCGACGTCGGCGAGCTGACGAACACCGCTCAAATCGGCGTGGCCGCTACCTGTGACGTCGATCAGATCCTCGCGCTACGACCCGACTGCGCGCTCTGGCACGGAGCGGCCTGGGACCGCGAGACTGTAGCCCGCTTCCTGCGGTCGGGAGTCAACGTCTACACCGGCATGGCGGGCTTCTCCGTCCCGCTCGCCGAGGACGAGGAGCTCCGGGCCGCATGCCAGGCCGGCGGCGCCAGCCTGGCCAGCGGCGGGAACATCCCCGGGCTCATCAGCGACGTGCTGCCGCTGTTCCTCAGCGGCTACACCGGCAACATCCGACGTATCCGGGCGACTCAGCGCAACCACGTCGCCGAGTACCCGTCGGCACACCAACTCCACGAGTACCTCATGATGGGTGTCCCACGGGAGCAGGCCGAGCACGCCACCGCTGTGGACGCAATCTGGCTGACCGCGCAGTCCGAATCGGCCAAGCTCGTCGCAGCCGGGCTGGGCGCGGCCTACGGCCAGACCACCATCAGCACGAGAGAATTCGCGCTCACGCCTGTCGAAATCACCTTGGAGTCAAGCGGTCTCACCGTGCCCGCGGGCACAGTCGCCGGGGTTCGGTGGACGTTCACCACGACTACCGCCGAGGGGTATCCGTTCCTCGACGTCGTCAACGAACAGACCGTCGCCCTCGGGCTCGGTGCCGGATGGCGCCAGCAGATCGACGAACCGAACTGGACTGTCGAGGTCGACGGGCACCCCTCGATCCGCTGTCAACTGGAATTGACCGCAGGCACCGATCAACCCGTCGACTCGTCGCCGGCGCTCAACGCCGCCCGCGCGGTGAACTTCATACCTCAACTCGTCGCAGCGGCGCCGGGCTTCGTCTCCGTGCTCGACATGCCCGCGCCCCGCGGCTACCTGGCCGGCTGACCCACTTACCGCGGGTGTTCGCGCCGCAACTGGTCGGCGAGGTTGCTCAGCGCCTCGATCGCCACGCCGACTGCGTCCTGGACCTCCATCGTCCGGGAGACGCGCTCACCGCTCCCGCCATCTGATGCAGCCAAGCCGGGGATGACAAAGTGACGGAAGCGACGTCGTACCTCGTCTTCTGAGCGATCTATTTCCTCTGCGGCGAGGTAGGTCTGCTCGACGAGGAAGTCCACCATCTCGCCGATCTCGATGTCGGTTCGCACCTGCCCGCTGGTCTGCCCCTCCCGCAGCACCGGTCCGACCGCCTCCACCGCGACCTGATGAACGCGCGGATCGCGCATCGACGCGGAGTGCTGGGCGATGAGTGCCGATATCGACGGGTCGGACGGCAGCTCACGGGTGGTGTACACCAGAGCCGCTTCCAACTTGGCGAAGACCCCGGTTTTGGCGGCCATCACCGCCGCCACCGCCGCGACGTGTCTGCGGGCCCGCAGCAGCGCGACCTGCACCAACATCTCCGAGACGCTGCCCAGTTGGCGAAACGCGGTGGCACGGGATACGCCCGCGGTCTTGGCGACCACCTCCATCTGCACCGCGTTGATTCCGCGGGCCGCGATCTCCGCGTCGGCTGCGCGAATCAATCGGTCCCTGACGCTGCCGTCGTCACGGGAATTGATGTCGCCGGCGGTCACGGCGCTGAGACTACGTGATCGCACCAGCGATCTTCAGCTCGATGAGGCGGTCGTCATCGATGCCGAGCTCGCGCAGCACGTCGTCGGTGTGCTCGGCGAACTGCGGTGCTCGAGCCAGTGCCGCCGGGTCGTCGTCGAACTTCACTGGATTGGCCACCAGTTCTCGCGAAACACCCTCTGCATCAACGATTTCAGAGATACGGCCGTTGGCGCGCAGCGCTTCGTCGTTGGCGATCTCCCAGGCATCCTGGACCGGAGCCCACTGGCCCGTGCCGCGGCTCAAAATGGCCTTGCACTCGTCGAAACTCAACTCGGCGATGCGGTCCCGCACGATGCCGTACGCGGTCTCGCTGTTCTCGGCCATCGCCGCCAGCGAGGCGAACCGAGGATCCTCGGCATACTGATCTAGGCCCATCAACCGGCAGAACTCCGGCCAGTACCGTGTCGGTTGCAACATCGACAGCTGGACGAATCTGCCGTCTGCGGTGCGATAAGCCCCGGTGAGCGGGTTGCCCGGCGCTTGCGTCCGGCGTTCGACCTTGGGCAGCGGTCCGCCCATCAGCATCGCCATGTTGACGCTGAACTGGGTGGTCCAGGCGCCGACCGCCAGCAGCGAAACATCCAGGACCGACGGTTCACCCGTCACGTGCCGCCCGTAGAGCGCCGCAGCCACGCCGCCGGCGATGGTGATTCCGCCGATGTTGTCCCCGTAGGCACCGGCAGGCATGAACGCGCTGTGTGCGGCATCGGGCGGTGTGAGTCCGTCGGCGCTGCCGCCACGGGCCCAGAACGCCGTCGCGTCGTAGGCGCCGGCGTCGCGGTCGGGCCCCTTCATGCCGAATCCGCTACCCGCGACATAGATGATGTCGGGATTGACGCGCCGGACGTCGTCGACGTCGATGCCCAACTTCTCCCGCGCCGACGGCAAATAGTTGGTGAGGAACACGTCGCTTCGGCGGATCAACTCGTCGAGAACCGGTCGGGCCTCGGCGTTGTCGAGCGCAAGCCCGACGCTGCGCTTTCCGCGGTTGGGCGCCTCCATGATCGGTGCGAAGCTCGATCCCGGCGCACTGGCCGCCGTGCCCAGCACCTTGACCAGACCGCGCTGCGCATCGCCGGTCACGGGATGCTCGATCTTGACCACCTCGGCGCCCCAATCCGACAGCACCGCGCCCGCCGACGGCACGAATGTGAACTGTGCGACCTCGAGCACCCGAACACCGTTGAGTGGCTTGCGCATCAGAGGTCCCAGACCAGCGGCAGGCTCTCGAGGCCCAACTGACTACCGCTTTCCAACATCTGCGCATCAGGAGCCACCCGATAGTGAGGTATCCGCTTGTGCCACTCCTCCATGGCGATTCTCAGCTCCTGGCGGGCCAGGTGCGAACCGAGGCAGCGGTGCGGACCAGCGCCGAACCCGATGTGATTGTTCGGTTTACGATTGATGTCCACCGTGGACGCGTCGGCGAAGGCCGCCTCGTCCCGGGTGGCGGCGTTCAGCGGGATGTTCACCATGTCACCTGCCTTCATCGGACATCCCTGAATCTCGATGTCCTCCATGACTTTGCGGGCAGGAATGACTATCGCGTACGCGCGTACGAACTCCTCGACCGCCGTGGGGATTACGACTGGCTCTGCGAGGATCTGCTCGCGGTCGCCGTCGTTGCGGGCCAGGTGAAGAAACATCCAGCCGAGCGTGACCGAGACGGTGTCCAGACCGGCCATGAACATCAGCAGACAGAACGACAGCAGATCCTCGTCGGTGACCGGCTTTCCGTCGATTTCGTAGGTCAACGCCTTGCTGACGATGTCGTCGCGCGGTTCCTCACGGCGCTCGGCGATGACCGTCGAGAACCGACCCATCACCGCCATCATCGCGGCCATCTGCTTCTGCAGCTTCTCCTCATCACTGCCCCCGGCATGCAGGATGTCGTGCTCCCATTCGAGGAACCGGTCGAGTTCGTCGACCGGGAGACCCATCATTTCGAGGAAAATCGTGGTCGGAAAGCGCGTTGCGAAGTCGGCCATGAAGTCGCAGGACCCGCGGCCGACGAATCCGTCGATGATGTCGATCGCCCGTTGCCGCACCGTCGATTCGAGGCGCTCCACCGCGCCGGGGGAGAACAGCGAACCCAGCTGGCGCCGCCACTGCTTGTGCTCGTCGCCGTCGAGCATCTCGGGGATCCATTTGACCGGTGGATTCGGCTCGAGGGCAGTGACCACGCTGTTGGAGAACGCCTGCGGGTTCTGCATGATCTCCAGGATTCCCTCGTAGTTGCACACCGTCCAGAAACCGGGGCCGAATTCGTTCCGGTACCAAGGGAATTGCTGTCGTAGCTCGTCGTATCTGGCGAACCAAGTGCCTTCGGCCTCGGTCGTCGTGTAATCGAACGTCACCACGGGGACCGTTCCGGTCCGCTCGCCTGTTGCCACGCCGCCGCCTCCTTGCCTGCGATTATCGTCAATCGATGACGCATATCTGCGACTTCTTAGGGGGACAGTATCAGTCTCGCCTCGCTAAAGGGAGATCCACGCCACATTCGCGGCGATGGGCAGGACCGACCGGTGAGGTCAATAAATGATGTCTCGGACCCGGGTCTTCTCGTAGCCCTTTCGCAGCGCTGCGCTGGCGTTCTCCATGTGTCTACGCCAATGAGCTTCCGCCTCAGCACCTTTGCGTTCCGAAACCAGGACCGCGAGGCGGACGTAGGACCGCATCAGCTTGGAGTACTGCGCCTTCGGCACCACGTTCTGGACACCCTGGAACGCGGTGGTCATGTGCTTCTCGAAAATCTCGTGAAGCATGCCGGCGATCATGGTCAGTGTTGCGTTGCCGGATAATTCCACCAGTCTGCGGTGCAACTCGGTAGACGCCGCCGCGAGCCCCCCGGTCTCCCAAGCCGTGGGAATCTCGTCGATCAGCCGCTGCAGCTCGCGATGCGCTTGTTGGCTGCCATTCTCGGCGAGCAGTCCGGCTGCGTACGGTTCGATAGCGATGCGTGCGGTCATCACGTCGGTGAGTGACGTCCCCGATAGGGCAAGCAGCAGGCCGGCGGGTCGCGCGACGACCTCGGGGCCGGGGACGCGGACCTTGGCGCCCGTCCGCGACCCCCGCCGAACCTCCACCAAGCGGTCGGACTCCAGCACGCGCACCGCTTCCCGGAGAGAAGGCCTACTGACCTGGAAATGCGCCATGAGATCGGCCTCGTACGGTAGGAAGTCACCGTCCTTCAATTGACCGTCGACGATCATCTTCCGCAACGTATGGGCCACGAGTTCTGCTGTCTTGGGCGACCGGACGGCATTCGCGGAGGTCTCTGGTGCGGTCAGCGGCGCGAGCGGTTCCTGTCGAGGCATCGCGACCTTCCTGGTGGATCCTTAGCAGTACTACTCAGTAAACCATGTCAGCGTGTCCCTACTCGGAATTCGGATCGCTCAGGGCAGCTGCGACGCCACTCGGATGGCCGCGGCGTCGTAGTCGGCGCGTCGGCGGCGGCCAACCAGAAAACTCGGCGGCGACACGAATGCCAGATCGGGCAGCCGCTTGCGGGCGGCGAGCATCTCGCACGCCTGCTCGGTACTCCCGCATATCGCGATCGACCAGAGCATGTCGTCGGTGACATGGTCCGCGATCGTATCCGGTTGCCCACTGCGGAACGCCCTCCGTATCGCCGCCACCTGGTCCTGCCAGCCGTGCATTTCCACGAGAGAGTCGTATGTCTTCACGGTCAGGTAAAAGGCGATCTGCATGCGCGCGTCCCGAACGGCGCGCGGTGGGTCGTCGTCGTCGATGGCGGTGATCAGCCATCCCCACCGCAGCAGGTCCGCGGCGTCGCGTCCGGTCGATTCTGCGCCACGGGCGAGCTCCGGCTCCACCATCTCAGTCCACCAGCGATCGGTGAACAGGCCGTGGCCCAGCACCCCGTCGGCAACCCGCCCCACAGTGCGCAGCATTATCTTGTTGAATGCTCCGACGAGGATGGGCACCTCCAGCCGTCCCAGCACCGGTGCCCGGATATCGGCGTCGATGGTGTAGAACTCGCCGCGGTATCGGACCGGTTCGCCGTTCTCCGCCTGCAGAAACGCCCTGATCACTTCGATCAACTCGGCCATTCGGGAAGCCGGACGCGCAGCATCGACGCCGAACCAGTCCCGGTTCATTCGAGCGGTGCCCGACCCGAGGCCGAGGAAGACCCTGTCCGCAGCATGCCTGGACAGGTGACGCACCGATGCGGCGTGTACGAACGGCGATCGCGCGAACGCGTACGCGATGCCCGGGCCGATCATCGCCGTCGAAGTTTCGTGTGCCATCTCCGTTGCGGTCACATACGCGCTCAGGTCGGCGAATTCGCCGGCGCAGAACGCACCGGCCCCGGCAGCCTCGGCCTGCGCCGCGAGGGCAGGCCCGGGCCACGGCAGACCCCATTTCATATCTTCGCCAACCCATCTGAGCTACATCGATTACCTAGTAATACACGTAGGATAGCAGACAGTCATTTTTCGACACAGATGTCAAAAAATCGATGTGGTGAGAGCCGGCGCCCCCGATGGAAAGGACGCGTTGATGACGACGAAGACATTGCCGAGCATGGTGCCCACCGGCTGGTTCCAGGTGGCCCGTGACATCACCGACCTGGCGTCCGTCACGCGCGCGAACTTCTACTACTACTTCCGGGACAAGGCAGAACTCTTCATCGAACTCGGCACGCAGACCTACCGGCAAGCCCTCGAGGTGGTCGAAGCTGTCCGTGGCCTGAGCGGCCGGACCTCGCGCGAGGATATTGAGGAGCGGGTCAGCAGGTACTTCGACTACCTTGACCACAACGACGCCTTCGTCGTCCGCTCGGCCGAAGACATGCCGACGGATCGGAAGTTCCGGTCGGCGGTGTCCCGCTCGCATCGTCGGACGGCCGCGGCGCTTGGTGAGGGCATCGCAGCGATCTCGAAGACCGCCCCCGACTCCGATCCGGTGGCCGCAGGGGTGGTGATCATGGCAATGCTGGAACGCTCCTGGTCGATGGTGATCCACAACGAGGTCTCGTCCACCTCGCGCGCGGCCGTGGTGGGCGCGGCGACCGAATTGCTCTGGCGAACCGTCAATTGACGCGCCGGCGACCCATCGGCGGCCCCTTGGTGGCCATTCGGCCTGCAGGAGCGCGGTACCACGCTGGCTGAGGGCAGATCGTCTACTTGCATAGGCAACGCCCCCGCCGCAGAGGCCGGACCGCTCCGAAGTGTGCTGGGCGAAAATCATTTGTCGCCGGCAACATCGTTCAATTATCTATATAGATACCTATTTCCGCGTCTCAAGCGGCGTCCGACAAGCCCCCATTTTCGCAGTCCGGAAAGAGGCGACTACGGAAGTTCCCGAGTCCGACTGACGGATCTACAACCGGTCGGTGCGCGAACGAAGGCCACTCGACGATCCGCCGCATCTGGCGGGCTCGGTGACCGCAACATCATGCGACCGGTCCGTTTCCCGAGGCTACAGCCATACCGCCGGCTGTCCGGGGACAGTCCCGGCGGCTGCCGACCGGGCTCGTGTGTGATTTCTTGGTCTGCGCCGCGAGAATCTTGCGATCCGCATTGTGCTCCGAAAAAGCCACGAACTGAGGCGAATAAGATTCTTCTCGAGCATTGAATAGATTTCTTTCTGAGCACTTGTTCTGAATACATCGCCGACATCATTCAATGGTCGTCAGAATAATTGAACGACCTTGCTAGCAATTTGTAGATCAATTCGCCGGAGTGCGCGTGCAGCATCGGTAGCAACGTCTGAGTGTGCGGAGGTCACCTGACGCTTGGCATGGTGGGTGGGCCGTCGCCGGGGGCGCTGGGAAGCGCGTGAACCCGTGTGTCGACGCTCGCGTCAATAGACGCTTCAACTGCAGGGATGAGAGCGTCCAGCATGGAGCTCCGGCGTCTGCTGGGCGTTCTCAGATGGGTCGAGCCCGGCTGGCTACAGCATGGCGTGGGCAGCCAGAAAACGATCAACGATGGCTCCGAGCAAAGTGTACGTATCCAACTAGGTAGGCCAGGTTCCGGAGATGACGAAGATTCAAGCTTGTTGCTACGGCGGGAAAGCGTGGTGTACCTTTCTCGGCACAGTGCGCTGTGCCCTGAATCACAGGCCTGAACCGGCGCGCGTGCGAGCTTTACGAAGGGAATCGCAGTCTATGAACCCAATGAGGGGCCTGGCGGAAGGTTGGCTTTGGTAGCACAGAGCGTGGCCGCCAAGCCGATGCGCGCCCTTGGTGGCTTCTTCGCCATGTCCCTGGACGCCTTCGTTCAGATGTTCCGTCCGCCGTTCGCATGGCGCGAGTTCCTGCTTCAGACGTGGTTCGTGGCACGGGTGGCGCTGTTTCCCACCATCATGCTGGCAATCCCGTTCACAGTGCTCACGGTCTTCACCATCAACGTGCTGCTGGTGGAGATCGGGGCCGCGGATTTCTCCGGCACCGGTGCCGCGCTGGGCGCGGTGACCCAGATCGGTCCGATCGTCACGGTGCTCGTGATCGCCGGTGCGGGTGCGACCGCGATGTGTGCCGACCTGGGTGCTCGGACGATTCGCGAAGAAATAGATGCACTCAGGGTGCTGGGTATCAACCCGATTCAGGCGCTGGTGGTACCGCGCATAGTGGCGGCCACGGTCGTCTCCCTGATGCTCACGTCGTTGGTGACGATGGTGGGAATCGTCGGGAGCTTCATATTCTCGGTTTACTTCCAGAACGTGACCCCAGGCGCGTTCGCCGCCGGGTTGACCCTGCTGGTCGGGACGCCGGAAGTGGTCGTCAACCTGCTGAAGGCGGCGATATTCGGGTTGGCCGCGAGCTTGATCGCCTGTTATAAGGGCATCTCCGTCGGAGGTGGGCCCCAAGGCGTGGGCAACGCCGTCAACGAGACAGTCGTGTACACGTTCATGGCGCTGTTCGTCATCAATGTGATCGCCACCGCGGTTGCCGTGAAGGCGACGACATGACGCAGGGCGCCCCGAGCACACAGTTCCCGCGGTTGCGGCGCAAGGTCGATGGATGGGTCAACGGTTGGAACCGCATCGGCACCCAGACCCAGTTCTATGGCGAGACCATCAAAGGCATCTGGGACGCCGTCGTCCACTACCGGACGGAAGTCGTTCGGCTGATCGCGCAGATGAGCCTCGGCGTCGGAGCCCTGGCGGTCATCGGCGGAACCATCGTCATCGTCGGGTTTCTCACCCTGTCCGCCGGCTCACTCATCGCGGTGCAGGCCTACTCCCAGCTGCAGCAGGTCGGTGTCGAGGCACTGGCGGGCTTCACCTCCGCCTTCCTCAACGTGAGACTGGTGTCGCCACTGGTGGCGGGTATCGGCCTGGCAGCGACCATCGGGGCCGGCGCCACAGCGCAGCTGGGCGCCATGCGGATCAGCGAGGAGGTCGACGCGCTCGAGGTCATGGGCATTCGCTCGGTGGCCTACCTGGCCTCCAGCCGGGTGCTCGCCGGCGTGATCGTCGTCATCCCGCTGTATTGCATCGCCGTGCTGGCGGCTTTCGCGGCGACCCGAACGGGCACCACGCTGGTCTACGGGCAGTCGACCGGCGTCTACGACCACTACTTCTATACGTTCCTGAACCCGACCGATCTGATCTATTCGTTCCTACAGGCCATCTCCATGGCGGTCGTGGTGATGCTGGTGCACACCTATTACGGTTTCACCGCCACGGGTGGGCCGGCCGGCGTCGGCGAGGCGGTCGGGCGCGCCGTGCGCACGTCCTTGGTGGCTGCGGTGTTCGTCACCCTTTTCGTATCGCTGGCCATCTACGGCCAGTCCGGCAATCTGAACCTCTCGGGATAGCGCTGTGGAATCCAGGAGACACGACCGCGCACTGCACCCGGCATGGTGGACGCTGATCCTTCTCGTGGTGCTGGTCACCATCGTCATGGTGACCTCGGCGATGTTCGCGGGCACGTTCAAGCGATTCGTGCCGGTGACACTCACCTCGGATCGCTCAGGCCTCGTGATGGAGCCGGGCGGCAAAGTGAAGCTGCGCGGTGTCGTCGTCGGCCGGGTCAGCGAAATCACGGGTGGCAACGATCCGGTCAGGCTGAAGCTGGACCTGTTCCCCGATCAGATCAAGTACATTCCCGCCAACGTCGAGGCGCGCATTCGGGCTACCACAGCGTTCGGCGCCAAGTACGTCGACCTGATCTATCCGAGCGACCCCAGCCCGAAGCGAATCTCCGCCGGGGCCGTGGTCGCGTCGAAGAATGTCAGCACCGAAGTCAACACCGTTTTCCAGAACCTGACCGGCGTGCTGCAGAAGATCGACCCGGCCAAGCTCAACGGTGTCCTCTCGGCCCTGTCGGAGGGTCTGCGCGGCCAGGGGGAGCGGATCGGCGAAGCGACTACCGACGCCAACCAGGTCCTCATCGCCCTCAACTCGCGCACCGACACGGTGCAACGGGACTGGCAGTCGCTGCGCAACTTCAGTGACACCTACAGCGTCGCTGCTCAGGACATCGTCACTGTGCTGAACGCGGCGAGCACCACCAGTGCGACGATCGCCAACAACGCGCCGGCGCTGGACGCCCTGCTGGTCAATCTGCTCGGCTTGTCCAACAGCGGCATCGAAGTGCTCGGTCCGAACAAGGAAAACCTGGTCACCGCCATCAACACGCTCGAGCCGACGACGAGCCTGTTGATGGAGTACAGCCCGTCGTTCACCTGCACGCTCGTCGGAGGTAAGTGGTTCCTGGACAACGGCGGCTACAAGTGGGGGGGCGGCCAGAACGGCAAGTCGGCGATTCTGGACACCGCCATCCTGCTCGGTGACGACCCCTACCGATACCCCGACAACCTCCCGATCGTCGGCGCCAAGGGCGGACCGGGCGGCAAGCCCGGCTGCGGGGGACTCCCGATCGTCGACGACGACTGGCCGGTCCGCCACCTGGTCACCAACACCGGCTGGGGCACCGGGCTGGACCTGCGGCCCAATCCTGGCATCGGGTTCCCCGGGTGGGCCAACTACTTCCCCGTCACCCGCGGCGTGCCCGAACCGCCGAGCATTCGCTATCCGGGTGGCCCGGCGCCGGGACCGATCCCGTACCCGGGTGCCCCGCCCTACGGCGCACCGCAGTACGCGCCCGACGGAACTCCGCTGTACCCGGGTCTGCCGCCGGCTCCACCGCCGGGGGCGCCGCGGGATCCGGGGCCCCCACCGCCGGGGGCGGAGCCGTTCGTCGTGCCGCATCCGGCGCTGGGGCAACCCACCCCAACCCCCCTGCTGCCCGAGGCCGTCACACCGTCGCCGTGAGCGGTCCGAAATCGTGTCCGTTGAAACCTATGAGAGGCCGAAGCCGTGAAAGACAATTTGGGAGGCGCCATCTGGCGCCTTGCCATCTTCATGGTCGTGTGCCTGTTCGGCATGTTCGCGATGTTCGCCATTTTCGCCCAGCTTCGGTTCCAGTCCGAGCGGACATATCGCGCGGTGTTCACCAACGTCTCGGGTTTGGAGGCGGACCAGTTCGTCCGTATCGCCGGGGTGGAGGTCGGCAAGGTCAAGGCGATTTCGATCCAGCCGGACACCACGGTGTTGGTGGAGTTCAGCGCGGACGACACAGTCGTGCTCACCGAAGGCACCAGGGCCGTCATCCGTTATGACGACTTGATCGGCGGACGTTACCTCGGTCTCGAGGAAGGGGTGGGCGACACCAAGAAGCTCAACCCCGGCAGCACGATTCCGGTTGCCAGGACGTCGCCGGCGCTGGACCTGGACGCGTTGATAGGTGGGTTCCGCCCGCTGTTCCGTGCGCTGGACCCCGACCAGGTCAATGCTTTGTCCAGCCAGCTGATCAGGGCCTTCCAGGGTCAGGGCGCGACCATCAGTTCCTTTCTGTCGCAGACCGCGGCGTTGACGAACACTCTGGCCGACCGCGATCAACTGATCGGGCAGGTCATCGGAAACCTGAACACGGTCCTGGGTTCGCTCGGCGACCAGAGCACGCAGTTTGCCAAGGCGGTCGAGTCGCTGTCGCAGTTGGTGGCGACGCTGGCCGGCCGGAAACAGGACATCAGCAATTCGGTGGCTTATACGAACGCGGCTGCCGGTTCGATCAGTGACCTCCTGGCGCAGGCACGGCCGCCGCTGCAGAAGACCGTCCACGAGCTGGATCGGACGGCCTCAACGGTGCTGGCTGACAAGGACTACGTCGACAATCTCCTCAACACGCTGCCGGATACGTATCGAATTCTCGGTCGTGAGGGTCTGTACGGCGACTTCTTCGGGTTCTACCTGTGCGACGCGATCCTGAAGGTCAACGGAAAGGGCGGGCAGCCGGTGTTCATCAAGGTGGCCGGTCAAGATACCGGGAGGTGTGCGCCGCGATGAAGACGTTCTCTGAACGCAGTCCGATCGTCATCGGCGCCATCGGTTGTGCGCTGACCGCCGGCATGGTGGTGGCCGCGCTGAATTACGACAAGTTGCCCTTCTTCGACGACAGCAAGGGGTACTCGGCGTATTTCGCCGAGTCGGGTGGCATCATTGCCGGTGCGCCGGTGCAGGTTTCGGGCTTCCGGGTGGGTGAAGTCACCAGCGTCGAACTGGACGGCCCGCGGGTCCTGATCAAGTTCGGCGTCGACAAAGGCGTTCGGCTCGGCGATCGCACCGAGGCGGCGATCAAGACCAAGACCTTGCTCGGCGCAAAAATACTGGAAGTAAGCCCCCGCGGGGACGGCGAGCAGCGCGAAGCCATCCCGATGGATCGGACCCGGCCGCCCTATCAGTTGCCCGACGCCCTGGGTGATCTGACGACCACCATCAGCGGGCTGAACACCGATCAACTCTCGGAATCGCTTGCCGTGCTGGCGGATACCTTCCACGACACTCCGCCGGACGTCAAGGTCGCGGTCCAGGGTGTCGCACGGTTCGCGGATACGCTGAACAAGCGCGACGAACACCTGCGAAATCTATTGTCCAACGCCAACAAGGCCACTGCTGTGCTGGCGCAGCGCAGCGATCAGGTGGTGAGCCTGATCGCCGACACCAATGCGCTCTTGCTGGAACTGCAGGGCCAGAGCGCCGCGCTGGACCAGATCTCCGGCAACATCTCGGCGGTTACGCAGCAGCTCAAGGGATTCATCGGGGAGAACCGCGAGACGCTCAAGCCCGCGATAGACAAGCTCAACGAGGTGCTCGCGGTCGTGGATAACCGAAAAGTACAGGTGCAGCAGGCCATCAAAGGTCTGAACAGCTATGCGCTCGGGCTGGGCGAGGCAGTGTCCTCGGGACCCTTCTACAAGGCCTACGTCGCCAATCTGCTGCCCGGCCAGTTCCTGCAGCCGGCCATCGACGCCGCGTTTTCCGATCTGGGCCTCGATCCCAACGTTTTGTTGCCGACCGATCGGGTCGATCCGCAGGTTGGTCAGAAGGCGACGCCTGCGCTTCCTATCCCCTTCCCGCGCACAGGCCAGGGCGGTGAGCCGAGAATGACCATCCCCGACGCCATTACGGGTAAGCCCGGCGATCCGCGCTATCCGTATCGGGAGCCGCCGCCCGCGCCGCCTCCCGGCGGACCGCCGCCCGGCCCGCCGATCCCCACCGAGCAGATACCCGGACTGCCGGGGGCCGGGCCGAGCAGCGTGCCGGCCCCTGGGGAACCCGCGCCGGCACCCCTGGCACCGGCGACCGGTGACCCCGCGCCCGCGGAGGATGGTCAATGATGAGTAAGCGAACCTTGCGGCTCGTGCTGGCGGTGGCGCTGGTGGTGATTTCGGCCGTGGGCGTCGTGACCGCAACGCGACCGGCGGGCGGGCTCAATCGCACCCAGGTAATCGCCTATTTCGCCAACAGCAACGGCATTTTCGTCGGCGACGAGGTGCGCATCCTTGGGGTGGCCGTCGGCAAGATCGACAAGATCGAGCCGCAACCTAAGCAGGTCAAGATCACCATGTCCTACGACGACAAGTACAAGGTGCCCGCGGACGCGAAGGCGGTCATCCTGTCACCGTCGTTGGTGTCCGTCCGGGCGATTCAGCTGACGCCTGCCTACACGAGTGGACCGGCGATGCAGGACGGGGCGGTAATCCCCGAACAACGCACCGCCGTACCGGTGGAGTGGGACGACTTCCGCCAGCAGCTCGAAAAGCTCAGCGAGACACTCCAGCCCACGGAGCCGGGCGGGGTCAGCACACTGGGGTCCTTCGTCAACACCGCGGCGGACAACCTCCGCGGCGAGGGCGCCAATATCCGCGAAACCGTCATCAAGCTGTCTCAGGCGTTTTCGGCCCTCGGCGACCACAGCGACGACCTGTTCACCACTGTCAAGAACCTTTCAGTGCTGGTTTCCGCCCTGCAGAGCAGCACCGACTTGATGCGTGACCTGAATCAGAGCCTGGCCTCGGTGACCGGATTGCTCGCCAACGGCGACAACGAAGTGGGCGCCGCGCTCGCCGACATCAACTCGGTAGTCGGCGACGTGCAGACCTTCGTGGCCGAGAACCGGGAATCGTTGGGCACCACCTCGGACAAGCTGGCGTCGGTGTCGACGGCCCTCAATCAGAGCCTCGACGACATCAAGCAGACACTGCACCTCACCCCGACCACGTTCCAGAACTTCGTCAACATCTATCAACCCTCGCAGGGTGCTCTTACCGGTGCGCTGGCGTTGAACAACTTCGCCAACCCGATCTCGTTCATCTGCGGGGCGATCCAGGCGGCGTCGAGGCTCAACGCCGAGCAGTCGGCGAAGCTGTGCGTGCAGTATCTGGCGCCCATCGTCAAGAACCGCCAGTTCAACTTCCCGCCCATTGGCGCGAACCCCTTCGTCGGTCAGAGCGCGCGTCCGAACGAGCTGACCTACAGCGAGGACTGGTTGCGTCCGGATTACGTTCCGCCACAATCGCCGCCGCCACCGGCGGATGTGCGGCCGGCGGTCGCGTCCCCGGCTGGTGACTCTGCACAGGTGCCGACCGACGCCGCACCCCCGTTGCCGGCCGAGGCGCAGCCCACGAATCCGTCCGATGGTCTCCAGGGCATGATGGTGCCGCCGGGAGCCGGCTCATGAGCCGCTCATGGATGCGCGGTGCCCCAGGTGTCACAGTGTTCGTGATGGCCGCGGTGGTACTCAGCGGCTGCGCCGACTGGCGCGGCGCCAATTCCTTGCCCCTGCCCGGCACCGAAGGTGGTGGCGACGGCGCGTACACCGTTCAGGCGCAACTGCCCGATGTCGACAACATTGAGCGCAATTCCCGCGTCCGGGTCGGTGACGTGACCGTTGGCAATGTCACCAAGATCGAGCGGCAGGGCTGGAATGCGTTGGTGACCATGGCCATCGACAAAGACGTCGACCTTCCGGCCAACGCGACCGCGACAGTCGGCCAGACGAGTCTCCTTGGGTCGCTGCATATAGAACTGGCCAGCCCGACCGCCGTCCCGCCGGAAGGCCGGCTGCGCGACGGCTCGCTGATTCCGTTGTCGTCTGGTGGCAGATACCCCAGTACCGAGCAGACGTTGGCCGCGGTGTCACTGATTCTCAACGGTGGCGGTATCGGCCAGATTCACGACATCACTCAGGCGTTGAGCACCGCCTTTCGCGGCCGGGAAGAGGATCTGCGCAGTCTGATCAGCCAACTGGACACGTTCATCCGGTACACCAACGAACAGACCGACGACATCATCGCGGCCACCGAGAGTCTGAATGATCTGGTCGGTCAGTTTGCCGACCAGAAACCGGTGATCGACAATGCGCTCAAGACGATTCCCGACGCGCTGGCCGTGGTACGGGATCAGCGACAAACCCTCGCCGATGCGCTCGACCGGCTGGGCCAGTTCAGTGCGTTGGCCGCCGACTCGGTCAACCAGAGCAAAGAGAACCTGGTCAAGGAGCTCAAAGACCTCGGACCGGTGCTGGAGTCGCTGGCCAACGCCGGGCCGGCGCTGACCCGTTCGATGAGCTTCTTCTCTGTCCTCCCGTGGCAGAAGGAGACAATTCCGAACTGGATTCGAGGCGACTACGCCAACCTCTCTGCGGTCATCGACCTGACCCTGAGCCGCCTTGATGCGGGCCTGTTCACCGGCACCCGGTTCGAGGGGGCGTTGACGAGGCTCGAAATGCAGTGGGGTCGCACCATCGGTCAGATGCCGAGCCCGTACACCGCCGGCAATCCGCTTGTCGTTCCATACCGTTGGGATCAGGGGCCCTAGGCATGCACATCACCAGAAGAATCTGGATCCAGTTGGGGGTCTTCCTCGCGGTTGCGCTGACCGCCTTCTCGATCATGGCATTCAATTACATGAAGTTGCCGAACCTGTTGTTCGGCATCGGTCGCTACTCGGTCACACTGCAGCTGCCGGAGGCCGGCGGACTGTACGAACGGGGCAATGTGACCTACCGCGGCACCGAGGTAGGGCAGGTCAAGAGCGTCCGCCTGACCGAGAGTGGTGACGTGGAGGCGGAGTTGTCTCTGCAGTCCGATGTCAAGATCCCGGCGAACCTCATAGCTGAGGTGCACAGTCAGAGCGCGGTCGGCGAGCAGTACGTCGCACTGCTCCCGCAAGGTGACGGCGGTCCGGTGCTGAAGAACGGTGACGTGATATCGCAGGAGAGGACGACGGTTCCGCCGGATATCAATTCGCTGCTCGACGCTACCAACCGCGGCCTGGAGGCCATCCCCGGCGACAATCTGAAGACCGCGGTAGACGAGGCCTATACGGCAGTCGGTGGTCTCGGACCGGAGATCAACCGATTCGTCAAGGGCTCTACCGCCTTGGCGATCGACGCGCGCAAGAACCTGGATGACCTGACCAATGTGGTCGACAATGTCGCTCCGATTCTGGATACGCAGACCGACACGTCGGATTCGATCCAGGCGTGGGCCTCTCACCTCGCTGGCGTCACCAAGCAACTGCAATCCAACGATGCTGCTGTGCAGGGGATCCTGCATAACGGGCCGGGGGCGGCCGACGAGGCGCGAGCGCTTTTCGACCGGCTGCAACCCACGCTGCCGATCGTGCTGGCCAACCTGGTGAGCATCGAACCGGTGCTGGTCACCTACCGGGACAACCTCGAACAGCTACTCGTGTTGTTGCCCCAGGCCACTTCGATCATGCAGGCGATCGGTGTGCCGAACCGGCACACCAAGATGGATTTCGAAGGCGCGTTCCTGGCGTTCAACCTGAATGTCAACATTCCGCCGCCGTGTACCACAGGATTCCTGCCGGTTCAGCAGATGCGGCCCGCTGCGGAGCTCGACTCGCCCGAGCGCCCCGCCGAGGATCTGTACTGCCGCATTCCGCAGGACTCGATGTTCAACGTGCGTGGTGCGCGAAACACACCGTGTGTAACGCGGCCGGGCAAGCGCGCCCCCACGGTGAAGATGTGCGAGAGCGACGAAGAGTATGTTCCGCTGAACGACGGTCACAACTGGAAGGGCGACCCCAACGCCACAACGAGCGGGCAGGATATTCCTCAGCCTCCCGCGGGAAGTTTGCCGAACACGCCAGCACCTACACTCGCCCCTGCGCCGCCGATTGCGGCGGCCGACTATGACCCGGCCACCGGCACGTACGTCGGACCAGACGGGCACGTCTACACACAATCGAATCTGGCCAGAAGTGCTAACGAGGAACAGACATGGCAACAAATGCTGATACCCCCGACGGGGCAGTAACGGAATCGAGCGCACCGAGCGGTGGCGCCGTGGCGCCCGATGAATCAGTTGTGGAATCCGAAAGTTCGTCCGAAGAGTTGTCCGAGGCGTCGTCGGGCGGCGGTGACGAGGCGGACGCCACCGAAGAGGACATCGATGGCCCCCGCGAACGGGCCGCGGCCCCCAAACGGCTGGCGTTGGTCGCGGGGCTGAGCCTCGTGATCGTTCTGGGCGCACTGTCCGGGTGGCTCGGCTATCAGGCTTACCAGTCGCACGAAGCCGATAAGCAGCGCAGAGAGTTCGTGCAGGTGGCGCGGCAGGGGGCGCTGAATCTCACGACGATCGACTACGAGCACGCGGACACCGATGTGCAGCGGATACTGGAGTCTGCAACGGGCCAGTTCCACGACGATTTCGCGCAGCGGTCCCAACCGTTCCTCGACGTCGTCAAGCAGGCACAGTCCAAATCTGTCGGGACGATTACCGAGGCCGCTTTGGAATCCGAGAGCGGTGATGAGGCGCAGGTGATCGTCGCGGTGACGGTGAAGACTTCGAACGTCGGCGCAGCCGAACAGGAGCCACGCGCGTGGCGAATGCGGCTGACAGTGCAGAAGGTGGGCGAGGACATGAAAGTTTCGAACGTAGGGTTTGTGCCGTGATGAAGCTGAAGTTGAGCCGCAGCGACCGAGCAGAGCGCGACCCGTCCGAAGCGGACGACATCGTTGAGGCACCGTCCGAAGCGGACGACGTCGTTGAGATCGTTGAGGCACCGGCCGCTTCGGACGAGATCGGCTCTTCGCCGGATGCCAACGCCGCTGAGGCGGCAACATCCGGAGACAGCTCAGTGGTCAAAGCCGGGCGCAGGCGCATCGACTGGGGCCGGGTACTGATTTTCGGCGCGCTGCCCGGTTTGGCCTTGGTGCTGACGTTGGTGGCGGGTTTCCTGAAATGGCAGGACACCGCCGCGACGCAGGCGGAGGTCGCTCGGATCGAAACGGTGCAGGTGGCCAAGGACGCCACTGTCGCCCTTCTTTCGTACAAGCCTGACACCGCCGAACGTGAGTTGACCGCTGCACGGGATCGGTTGACCGGTAGCTTCCGGGATTCGTACTCGCAGTTGACCAACGAAGTGGTGATACCGGGCGCCAAGCAGAAGCAGATCTCAGCTACAGCGACGGTGCCGGCGGCCGGTTCGGTGTCCGCGGACGCGGATCACGCTGTCGTGATGGTATTCGTGAACCAGACAGTGATCGTGGGTAAGGATGCCCCTACGGACACGGCGTCAGCGGTCCGGATCAGTATGGAAAAGGTCGACAACCGCTGGTTGATCTCCGGTTTCGACCCGATCTGATCGTCGGGCGGCTTGATGGACCGGGCGAAAGTTACTTTTGCCCGGTCCATTCCGCGATGAGGCTGTCGACGGTAGTGATCTTGCCCAGCGCGCTCAACGAGTTGTCCAGTACCTGTTGGGCGTAGCTGGCCGGCGTGCCGCCGACCGCGTCGGACGGGATCACGAGCCGGAATCCCGCTTGTGTGACGTGTCCGGCGGTATGCGGCAGCGCCAGGTTCAGCGATACCCCGGTCAGGACGACTGTGCTCACGCCCAGCCCCTTGAGGACGGGCAACAGTTCGGTGTCGAGCGTGGGGAACAGGCCGTGATGCCGTGGAATCACCAGGTCGGTTTCCGCCAGCAGGTCGGGAATCACCTGCGTTCCAGCGGTTCCCGGCGCCCAGTCGGCTGTGGCAGGTCCCAGTGCCCGCCATATCCTCGCGGCGCCAGAATGGTCGCCGCCCAGCGTGCCCTCGTAGGTTGCGTGAACCACCTGTGCGCCGGCGATGCGGGCAGCGTGGAGCAAACGAGCGAGGTTGCCTACCAGATCACCGCTGTCGGCGGCTAACGTCGGCAACACCGATTCCGGCCCCAGGACGCCGTTTTGGCATTCGACGCAGAGAACCGCGACGGTTGATGCGGCCCCGGGGTTGCGAGATGACGGTGACATTGGTGTCCTCGGTGTGGTCGGGCAGCGGTGGGCTGGCCGCGGATTCTCTTCTCCTACAGCCAGTCACGCTGATTGTCGCGCAGGACGCATGTCCGCTGCACATAACTTAGAACATTTTTGACATGGGTGCCAAAACTTTCGACTCTGTCGCCCGGGAGATAAACCGTTTACGCCTAAAGTGATTCGGCTCGATGCCCCGCGGCAGAAAGTATGGTGAACGAATGCAAATCCGCGAGCACATCGATTCCGGCCAGCCGGCCGTTGTTCTCTACCCTTCCGGGAACGTGATCGATTTCGGGGAGCTGGAGGCGCGGGCCAATCGACTGGCGCACCTCTTCCGCCGTGCCGGCCTGCGTGAGGGCGATACGGTGGCGGCGATCCTGGAGAACAACGAACACGTCCACGTGGTGATGTGGGCGGCACGGCGCAGTGGTCTGTACTACGCGCTGATCAACACGCATCTCACCGCTCCCGAGGCCGCCTACATCGTCGACAACAGCGGCGCAAAGGCGGTCATCGGCTCCAGCGCCACGCGAAAGGTGTGCGAAGGGCTGGCCGAGCACTTGCCCGGTGGTCTGCCGGATCTGCTGCTTCTCGCCGACGACGATGTGGAGGGGTGGCAGCGATACCCGGAATGTGTTGCCGATCTACCGTCGACACCGATTCCCGACGAGTCTGAGGGAGACCTGCTGCAGTACTCCTCAGGCACCACGGGGCGACCCAAGGGCATCCGTCGCGAACTTCCGCATCTCGCACCTGTCGACGCGCCGAGCATCCTCATGCCGTTGATGAACGCGGTCGGAATCACCAGCGAATCGGTCTACTTGAGTCCGGCACCGCTCTATCACACCGCCCCGTCGTTCTGGTCGATGGTGGTGCAATCGATGGGCGGCACCACGGTTGTCATGGAAAAGTTCGATCCTGAGCGGGCCTTGGAGTGCATCGAACGCTATGGCGTCACGCACGGTCAATTCGTTCCAGCGATGTTCGTGCGGATGCTCAAACTGCCCGAGGCCGTACGGAAGTCCTACGACCTTTCCAGCCTGCGCAGAGTGGTGCACGCTGCGGCGCCCTGCCCCGTCGAGATCAAACGCCGGATGATCGACTGGTGGGGCCCGATCATCGATGAGTATTACGCCTCTTCAGAGGCAGTTGGCGCCTCGTTCATCCGGGCCGAGGAGTGGCTTGACCACCCGGGGTCGGTCGGTCGTCCGCTCGTCGGCGTGCCGCACATCCTGGATGAGAACGGCGCTGAGCTGCCGGCAGGTGAAATCGGAGAGATCTATTACGAGGGCGGTCACTCTTTCGAATACCTCAAGGACGACGCCAAAACCAGGGCATCGCGCGACGCGCACGGCTGGGTGACCGTCGGAGACGTCGGTTATCTCGACGAAGGCGGTTACCTCTTCCTCACCGACCGCCGACACCACATGATCATCTCGGGCGGGGTGAACATCTACCCGCAGGAAGCCGAGGACCTACTGGTCACCCATCCCAAGGTGATGGATGCTGCGGTATTCGGTGTCCCCGACGACGAGATGGGTCAGTCGGTCAAGGGCGTGGTGCAGACCGTCGACCCGGCCGACGCCACCGAAGAGTTCGGCCATGAGCTGCTGAAGTGGCTGCGAGACCGGTTGGCGCACTACAAGTGTCCGCGATCGCTGTCGTTCGAGGCGCAGTTGCCGCGCTCCGACACGGGAAAGCTCTACAAGCAAGCGCTCGTCAGTAGGTACTCGACGCCGTGACCGATCAGCCCCACTGCAGCGGCAGTCGGTCCAAGGCGAAGGTGTTGGCCGGGAACACGATTTCGGGTTCGTAGCCGGCGGCCAGCGAGAAGTCGGGGATGCGCTGCAGCCATTCGCCGACGATCAGCGTCAGTTCTATGCGGGCCAGGTGAGAGCCCAGGCAGCGGTGCGGTCCTCCGCCGAACCCCCAGTGGCGGTGCACCTTGCCGTCCATGACCACGTGATTGGCCGAGATCGCGTCGCTGTCGTCCCGGTTGATCGCGCCCAGGCACAACCGCACCTGGGTGTCCGGCGGCAGGGTGATGTCCCCGATGGTCACTTCGGCGGTGGTGACGCGCGGTACGAGTGGTGCGGGTGTCTCCAACCGGACGATCTCCTCGACGAACACGCCGAGCTGGCCGGGGTCAGCGCGAAGCATGGCCCGCAGCCCGGGGTCGCGCGCCAACGCGAGCAGCGCCGAGCCCATCGCCGAGGTGACGGTGTCCAGCCCGGCCAGCACGAACAGGTAGCTCAAGCCGATCGCCTCGGCATCGTCGAGCGGATCATCGCCGGTGAGCACCTGGGACAGGACGTCTGGTCCCGGGTCGGCGCGTCGCGCATTGATCGCCTCGGTGAGGTAAGCGAACAGCTCAAGTGCCGGCGTCAGGTCGGCGCCCTCGAGTGATGGTCGGTCCGCCAGCGCAATGACCGAGTCCTTCCAGGCGATCAGACGCTCGCGGTCCTCCAGGGGCAGCCCGAACAGCGTGAGGAACACCTGAGACGGGTAGGGAATCGCGATGTCGGCCATGGCCTCGCACTCGCCTTTCGCGGCGACGGACTCGACGATGTCGAGCGCCTGCTTCTGCAGGGCGGGCAGGGCTTCGGACAGAGTGTGCGGGCTGAAGAACGGCTGCAGGATCTTCCGGAACCTGGTGTGCTCGGGTGGGTCGAAGGCGATGGGCACCAGCGGCAGTGGGCTCCCCAGGACGTCGAAAGCCTTCCGTGACGAGAACAGCTCGGGGTTGCGCAGGGCGGCGAGCACGTCGTCGCGTCGGGTCAGGTAGAACCAGCCGTCGACGAATACCACCGGTCCGGCGTCGCGCAGCGTGTTCCAGCCCACCTGCCGGTCGGCGGCCATCGGCAGGCTTGCGTAGGCGAGTCGCGGGGCGCCATGGGTTTCCACTCGAACTCCTCGCGGGTTAGAACGCCGACCGGTGCAGACCGCCGTCGACCTCGATCCAGCTTCCGGTGACGTAACCGGCGGCTTCCGAGCACAGATAGGCGATCAGCGAAGCGATCTCGTCTGGTCTCCCCATCCGAGCCGCGGGAACCCGGGCCTGTTTGAGCATGAACTCGCGCCGCTCTTGTTGCGAGCTCGCGCCGAGATGGTTCTCGAGGTAGGCGAGTGCGTTGTCGGTCTCGATCCAGCCAGGAGCAACGGTGTTCACAGTGATGCCGTACTGGGCGTACTCGTCGGCGACGGTCTTGAGCATTCCGATGGTCGACGGCCGACTGGTGTTGGCCACCGCATGGTGGATGTTGCCCGCGGGCTCCTTGGCGGTGGCCGAGCCGACGTGTACGAAGCGGCCCCAGCCCGCTTCCTGCATCGCCGGCAGCACCGCCTGGAGGAGCAGGATCTGGCTCATGGTGTGCGACTCGAACGACTCGCGGTACACGTTCACGTCGGTGATGTCGGCGAAGTCCCCTGGTCGCTGATATTTCGACTGGCCGACGACGATCAACGGCGGTCCGTGCTGAGCCGTCACTTCACGCACGGCATCGCCGAGTTGGTCGGAGTTGCTGACGTCGGCGGTGACGCCGATCGCGGTACCGCTCTGCTCGCGGATCGCCTCGACGGCGGCATCGACGTCGGTCTTGGTGCGGGCCATCACCGCGACCCGTGCACCTTCTGCGGCAAGCATTTTGGCTACTTCGAAGCCGATACCCTTGCTGCCGCCGACGATCAGCGCCGAGCGGCCGTCGATCCCATAGTGCATCGCGAGTGCCGCCTAGCCCCGCCGCACGTCCATGCCGGCGTCCACCTTCAACATGCTTCCCGTGAACGAGCGCCCGGCGTCGCTGAGCAGGAACAGGATCGCGTTGCTGACGTCGCGTGGCTCGATCAACGGCAGGTCCGGCAGCGCGGTCTGCACGGCGTTGACCATGCGGGGGTTGTCCTCGATCACCTTGAACAGCGCCGGGTTCTCGGTGATCATCGGTGTCGCACAATTCGTCGGCGCCACCGCGTTGACGCGGATGCGGTCGGGGGCGAGCATCGCCGCGTAGGCACGGACCAGGCCGACGACGGCGACTTTGGACATCAGGTAGGCGTCGCTGCCACCGCGGCCATCGGTCAGGTCAAGCAGTGCGATCATCGAGCTCGTCGCGATGAGGTTGCCGCCCTCGCCACGCTCCTTCATGTGCGGGATCGCGACCTGGAAGGCGTTCCACACCCCGATGAGCATGATGTCCAGCCCCAGCCGCAGGGCTTCGGAGGCGTCGCGCTCGTCGGCATTGGTGAGCACGACCCCGGCGTTGGCGATCACGGTGTCGACGTGACCGAACTCCTTGACACCCGCGTCGAATGCCTCCTGCAGCGCGGCGATGTCCCGGACGTCGGCCTTGCGGGTGATCATCTGCCTGCCGGTCTTCTCGACCAGACGGGCCGTCTCCTCCAGATCGTCCTCGGTTCCCAGGTGGTAGGGGACGACGTCCAAGTCTTCGCAGATGTCGACACCAACGATGTCGGCGCCCTGTTCGGCGCACATCACTGCGTGCGAGCGGCCCTGCCCGCGGGCGGCTCCGGTGATGAAGACGACGCGACCGTCGAGTGAACCCATTCCGTATTCCTCCGGTGGTGATCGAGTGGCCGCGCCCAGTTGGGCGGCCATCCGGTAGTGGCGTGTGAATTTCGCCACGCCGTGGATGCTACGCCGAGAGTTTGGAATCGTACAACTATTTGGCTAATTTGAGGAAACTAGGCTTACCGACGCTCTGGAAAGGGTCCCCACATGTCCGACACCCACAACGGCAGTCCGCGTCCACCCGACGGCGACTGGTTGGGAACCCCCTACCTCACCTTCAAACGCGAAGGGGCGTTCGCGATCTGTACGCTGGACCGCCCAGAGGCGCGAAACGCGATGACGCCCGCGATGTACTTCGGAATCCGGTACGCCATCAGCCGGGTGAACGCCGATCCCGATCTCGCGGGTCTGCTCATCACCGGCACCGGTGACGTCTTCGCACCCGGTGGCGACCTGGGGCAGGCCGCCGAAGACAACTGGATGGACTTCGCGTCCACCATGGGCATGGATGTCACGCCATTCGACATCCTGCGTCAGTCGCCCAAGCCGGTGGTGTCGGCGGTCAACGGTCTGTGCCAGGGCGGCGGACTGCAGATTGCGATGTGCAGTGACCTGGCGGTGGTCAGCGATCGGGCCACCTTCCGGGTGCCGGAATTGTTCCGCGGAATCGCCGACACCTATTACAGCCAGGTGCTGGCCCGGATGATCGGGCCGGTGCGCACCAAGGACCTGATGTTCACCGGCCGGACGCTGACCGCCGAAGAAGCGCTCGACTGGGGCATGGTGGCCCGGGTCGTCGCCCACGACGACCTACTCGATACGGCCAAAGAGCTTCTAGCACAATGCTGCCGGACCGCGCCGGCGGCCAGAGGCGTGATCAAGGCCAGCCTCGACAACTACCTGGGCCTGTTCGACCGGATCGGCATGCAGACCAGCCTCTTCGGACCCGAGGCGCGCGAGGGCTTCCGGGCGTTCAAGCAGAAGAACTCGCCGGCATGGGTCCACCCGGAGCTTCAGGTGGACGGCAGGCTCTGAAAGTCGTTCTGGGACCGTCGCGGTCTGGCAGCGGGGGATTGGCCAGACCGCGACGGTCGGCGCAGGAGCGGATTACTTCGGCGTGAAGCGCTGTGCGCCGTCGAGGCGCATGACCTCGCCGTTGGCGTAGCCGTTGGTCAGCAGGAACGCCGCCGCGTCGGCGAACTCGTCGGGAGCGCCGAGCCGCTTCGGGAACGGGATGTTGGCCGCGAACTTGGCGATGGCCTCCTCGCCGACCGACTCCATGATCGGCGTCTTCATCGTGCCCGGTGCGATGGTGTTGACCCGGATACCCACCGAGCTGAGGTCGCGGGCGGCCGCGATGGTCAACCCGATGACGCCTGCTTTCGCTGCGGCGTAGGCGGTCTGCCCGATCTGGCCTTCGTAGCCCGCCACCGAGGCGGTCATCACGATGGCACCCCGTTCGCCGCCGTCGCGCGGTTCGGCGGCGGCGACGGAAGCGGCCACCAGCCGGGTCAGGTTGTACGTGCCGTTGAGGTAGAGGTCGATGGTCTTGGTGAAGCCGCCCATGTCGGCCGGGGTGCCATCGCGCTGGACGATCCGTTGCGCCACACCGAAACCGCCGTGTGCGACCACTGCGTAGCGCAGCTGACCCAGCTGGTTGGCCTGCTCGATGGCGCCGAGGATGCTGACCTCGCTCGTCACGTCGGTGCTGACGAACAGGGCGCGGCTGCCCAGCTCGTCGGCCAAGGCCTTGCCCTTGTCTTCGGCGAGATCGGCGATCACCACACCCAGACCGTCGGCGTGCAACCGCCGTACCGTCGCCTCGCCGAGACCACCCGCACCGCCGCTGACAATCGCCGACGCGCCTTCGAATTGCTGTACCGTCACCAGATCTCCTTTTCTCACTATGGGTTCGAGCTAGGTCAGATCGCCTGTTACCAGGTCCCACGGGTCGTCGGCGGTCAGCGCGAGGCGCCCCAGCCGGCGCGCGAAATGCACAGTGCTGCCGTAGTCCCCGGCCCAGCTCTGCGCACGCAGCGTGAACAACCACAGCGGGTGCTCGCGGGTCACCCCGATCGCGCCGTGCAACTGATGGGCGGCGGTCGTCACCGGGCCGACCACGCGGCCGACCGACACCTTCGCCACGGTGACTGCGTGATCGGTGTAGCGAGAATCGAAGCCGTGTGCTGCGGCCGCGTCGACCGCGAAAGCGGCGGCGGCGCGGGCCCGTTCGATGTCCCCGGCCATGCCGGCCAGTGTCTGCTGCACTGATTGGAATGCGCTGAGCGGGCGGCCGAACTGTATGCGCTCGCGGGTGTGTTGCACCGACAGCGCTGCCGCGGCGTCGAGTGCGCCGACGATCTGCACGCAGCGCGCCCACGCCCCGCGCCGCTGCAACTCGACACCCAGTGTCGGGTCAACGGTGTGCAGTCGGTCGGCCGCCACGTCGAACGCGATGTCGTCGCGCGGCTCGCCGGCAAGGTTGTGTTTTTCCCGCATGCTGTCCGGCGTCACGTCGAGCACACCGACCCGCAGGCCGTCGCGACCGTTGACGGCCAGCAGTACCGCCGCGCATGCCCGCGCCCACGGCACGGCCTGAGCGGTGCCGGTGACCCGCCCACCGTCGGCGTCGGCGTCGGCGATCGCCACGGTCAGCGGGCCGTCGGGTAGTTCGATGCCGGCCTGCCGTCCCAGCCAGCCTGCGAGAGCGTCGGTTTCGGCCAATGGCACCGCGCCGGCGTGGCGCGCCACACCGTAGAGCGCGATCGCGAGCTCCTCGGGACCCGCGCCCATGTCGGGTGTGCTCGTCAGCCGCGCGAGCCCGGTGTCGGTGAGGTTGCGCCACAAATCACCGTCCAACTGCTCGGGCAGGCCGCGTCTTCCCAGCCCGGCGTCATACGAGCGCCGCCCCAGCTCGTCGACGAGCCGGCGCAGCTCGACGTTGTCGTCCTGCGGGCTGTCCGCGCCGAAGACGCCGCCGGCGAGCGCGCTCATCGCGGCCCTCGGCTCTTCGCGCAAGCGCTCATCGCAACCCCATTCCGCGGGCGACCACGCCGCGCAGTACCTCATTGGTGCCACCGCGCAGGGTGAACATCGGCTTGTGCAGCCACGCGGTGGTCAGCATGGCGTCGAGCTGCGGGTTCGACGGCGTTCCGTCCAGCAGTTCGGCGATCAACTCAACAGACTCGGCCTCGAAGCGGGTGCCGAGATCCTTGACCAGCGCGGCCTGATTCGCCGCGTCGCCACCGGCGGCCAGCGTGCGCGCCACCGACACCGAGAGCTGACGCAGCGAAATCAACCGGGCCACCAGATCGCCGACGTCGGCGGCCGTGCGGTCATCAGGTGCTGGCCCGGCACCCAGCGCCCGGATCGCCGCGAACAGCAGCGGGCCAGTGGACAGAATCCGTTCGGGGCCGCTGCGCTCGAACGACAACTCCGCGGTCACCTGATGCCAGCCGTTGCCGACCTCGCCCAGTACGTCGGCGTCGGGGACGAAGACCTGGTCGAGATTGACCTCGTTGAAGTGATGCGCACCTGACATCAACGGGATGGGCTCGATCCGGACACCGTCGGCGTCACAGGGCACCAGAAATTGACTGAAGCCGGCGTGGCGGCGCTGCGCATCCGGTGGGCTGGTGCGGGCCAGCACGACGACCTGGTGTGCGTGGTGGGCGCCGCTGGTCCACACCTTGGTGCCGGACACCAGCCAGCCGCCATCGGTTCTGGTCGCCTTTGTCGCCACCGCAGCCAGATCCGATCCGGCGCCGTACTCGCTCATTCCGATCGACGAGTAGAAGCGGCCCCCCGCGATGCGCGGCAGCAGCCGCTCGCGCTGCTCCTCGGTGCCATAGTTCAGGAGGCTGGGCGCGACCTGCCGGTCAGCGGTCCAGTGCGCCGCTACTGGGGCGCCCACCCTGATCAATTCCTCGGTCACCACGTAGCGGTGCAGATGGCCCAGTCCGTGGCCGCCGTAGCGCTTCGGGACGGTGAGCCCGACGAACCCGGCGTCGCCCAACCGCGCCGAGAACCCCTCGTCCCATCCACCCAGCCACGAGTCGACGGCAGGTGCCCAGCCGAACTCGGCGCGGTCGGAGCGCAGGAAATCACGCACCGCGCACCGCAGCTTGATCAATTCCGGCTCGTGGGCGCTCAACACGTCACTCATCGGGCGGGCAACGGGCTCGACGGGAGGTAGAAGTTGGGCGTGAGGTCCTCGTCGCGCTCGGCCAGCCGGTAGTCCGACAAGTCTCCGCCGCCCTCCTCGAGCAGGATCTCCTCGTCGGTGTAGAAGTGGCCGCTGCAGGCTGCGGCGGGCCGGGTGACCAGGGCGTGCACCGCGTCCGCCATGATCTGCGGGCTGCGGGCCTGCGCGCGAACCGCCGCCTCTCCCATCGCGACCATCATGCCGGTACTCGCGATCGTGGTGGCCGGCCACAGTGAGTTCACCGCGATCGGCACCGACGCGAACTCCTCGGCCCAGCCCAGGGTCAGCAGGCTCTCAGCGTACTTGCCGACGGTGTGTCCCACATGCGCGCCGACCCATTTCGGCTCCAGGTTCAGCGGTGGTGAGATGTTGACGATGTGCGCGTTGCCCGACTGGCGCAGATGGGGAAGGGCGGCCTGCACCACAGCGAACGGCCCTTCGACGTTGACCTCCAACAGCCGACGCAGGTTCTTCGGCGGAAGTTGTGCGGTCGGCCGCAGGTCCAGGGCGCCGGCATTGTTGACCACGATGTCGATGGAACCGAACTCCTCAGCGATCCTGGCGATCGCGGACGCCACGGCGCCGGTGTCTCGCACGTCGCAGGCCACCGACAGCGCCCGCCCGCCGGCGCGTTGCACGGCGTCCGCGGTCTCGGCCAGTGTGCCCGCGATCTTGGGGTTGGGCGTTTCGGTCTTGGCCAGCAGCGCCACGGCCGCGCCGTCGGCACCGGCGCGGACGGCGATGGCCGCACCGATGCCGCGGCTGGCTCCGGTCACCACGACGACGCGATTCCTCAAGGTGCGAGGATCGGGAGTATTCACGTTGTCTGACCCTTCCGGTGTCGCTGAGCTAGGCCCTCGAATGCTATAACTATATAGCTCATTAGTTGAGGGTCGTCACTCGGCCATTCACCCAAAGCGAGGCTCGATGACACAGGTCGTCTCGATAGGGACCTATCTGCCGCCATGGACCGTCGGCGGCCGCCGGGCCAAAGGGCCCGACGAGGATGCGCTGACCATGGCGGTCGCCGCGGGCCGGGCCGCAGACCCCGATGTGACGGCGCAACGTGTCGTGCTGGTGTCGCGGGACTTCCCACTGCTGGAGGGCGGCAACGGCGCGGTCCTGCTGGCCGGCCTGTCGTTGCCTGCCGACACTCCGGTCGCCGAGGTGCTCGGCGGGGCTCCGGCCGTGGTGGATCAGGTGGTGAACGCGGCGGAGGCAACGCTCGTGATCGCCGCTGACGACAACGATGTCGCAGTGGGGGCAGCGGCGGTGCTGACTGGCGCAGGCGGCGCGGCACTGGCCCCGGCCGCCCGTCAGACGCGCAGCCTGCCGCTGATCGCCCGCGGCGGGGACGGCCTCCGCCACGCCTACGTCGATCCGCGGCTGCAGCGCGAGGTCGGGGTGCGCTCCACCCTGTCCCGACTGGGCCTGACCGGAACCCCCACGGTGGCCGCGGTTGCCGGCGTGCCGCTCGCTCATCTCGGCGGTGACTTCGACACCTCGGCCGCCGTCGGGGACTCGACGGCTTCGGCAGCCGCGGCCATCCGGTTGCTGGCCGACGCGGTCGAGGCGGGGTCGGCAGGTCTGCTCCTCGCGGTCGAACAGTCCAGCATCAGCGCCGCCGAGCTCACCATCGAGGGACAGACGCCGAAGATCGTCCGCGACGAGTTCCCGGCACGGGAGCTTCCGAAGACCCGCACCGCGGACGGGATCGGGATTCCCATCTCGATGCCTGCCTATTCCCGTGCCTTCGAGCCGAAGATCCGTTGGGAAGCCGCCATTTTCGACGAGACTCCCGGTATCGACTCCGCTCCGCAGTTCCCACCGCGGATGCGTGTGGACAACGCGGGGAAGCTGGCCAGGGAATACCGCCTCGAGCCGTTGCCGCGAACCGGAACTGTGTACACGCACACCACCGTGCGCATCCCCGTACCCGACCTGCCCAGCCCGTATTCGCTGGCGGTCGTCCAGCTCGACGACAGCCCGGTCCGGGTGCTGCTCAAGGTCACCGGCGTGCCGGCGGGCGAGGCCACGATCGGACAGGGGGGATCTGTGGTGTTGCGCAAGATCGCAAACCGGTCAGGCGTCCCCGATTACGGTTATGCGTTCTGGCCCGGTCGCACGCGCGAAGGAGCAATCGCATGAGAAACGTCGCCATGGTCGGTGCCGGGATGACACCCTTCGCCGAACACTTCGAACTGGGCATCAAGGACCTGATCCCGATGGCCTACGCCGAGGCCGTCGGAAATGTCGACAAGGGCATCCAGAAGGACGACATCGAGGCGGCGTGGTTCGGCGAGCTGTCCACCACCGACGGGTTCCCGTCGGGCATCCTGGCCGACACCCTCGATCTCACCGATATCCCGGTGACCCGCGTCGAGAACGCTTGTGCCACAGGCAATGACGCGATTCGCAACGGAGTGATGGCCATCGCGTCCGGCCTCTACGACGTGGTGCTCGTCGTCGGCGCCGACAAGGTCCGCGAGACGTCTTCGACCACGACGTTCTGGGACTGGGCGGCGATGACCCGCGACAACGCCTGGGACTATCCGCTGGGACTGGTCGCGCCGGCCAACTTCGCATTGCACGTCATGCGGTACCTCCACGAGTCGCCCGCGACCAAGGAGCACATGGCGATGGTGGCGGTCAAGAACCACTTCCACGCGTTGAAAAACCCGAAAGCCCAACTGCGCTATGAGATCACCGTCGAGCAAGCGCTGGCCGCCCCGATCGTCGTCGAACCGTTCGGGCTGTACGACTGCACCCCGCAGAGTGACGGCGCCGCAGCGGTCATCCTGGCCGCCGAGGACGTCGTCGACCGCTACACCGACCGACCGGTGTGGGTGCGCGGCGTCGGGCTCGGCATGGACCGGGTGATGCATCAGCACAAGCAGGACATGACGACGTTCCCCGCGACGGTGCGCGCCGCGAAGGCGGCCATGAAGATGGCAGGCGTGACGCCCCGCGACATCGACGTCGCCGAGGTGCACGACTGTTTCACCGGTGTCGAACTGATCAGTTACGAGGATCTCGGGTTCGCCAACCGGTACGAGGCCTACAAACTCGTCGAGGGCCGCGAGCACTACGTCGGCGGGTCGATACCGATCAACCCGAGCGGGGGGCTGAAGGCCAAAGGCCACCCGCCGGGCGCGACCGGCGTGGCACAGTGCTACGAACTGTTCAACCAATTGCGCGGCGAAGCCGAGAATCAGGTAGACGGGGCCCGAGTCGCGTTGGCCCACAACATCGGCGGCCCGACTGCGGTCTCCGCGGTCACCATCCTTTCCAGCGACAAGAACTGACAGGAACATCACATGACGACCTCTGAGATCGCCACCCTCGCCGGTTACGAGCAGTTTGCGCCGTGGCTCCGCGTGGAGAAGCGCGGCAACGTGCACGTGGTGAGCATCAACCGGCCGGAAGCGCTCAACGCTGTCACGGAGGAGGTGCACCACGCGTTCGCAACCATCTGGAAGGTGCTCGACGCCGACGACGACGTGCGCGCGGTGGTGACCACCGGTGTGGGCAAGGCGTTCTCGGCCGGTGGCGACATGGTGATGTTCGGTCGCCTGATCGAGGACCAGGTGGCGCGGACGTTCCAGATCCACGAGGCCAGGACGGTCTTCCTCGAGGTGATCAACTTCCCCAAGCCACTGGTGTCCGCGGTCAATGGGCCCGCTGTCGGACTCGGCTGTTCAATCGCGCTGCTGTCCGACCTGTTGGTGATGGGGGAGAGCAGCTACCTCGCCGACCCGCACGTCGCCATCGGGTTGACGGCCGGTGACGGTGGCGCGGCAATGCTGCCCCTGCTGATCGGCATGATGAAGGCGAAAGAGTATGTCCTGCTGGGGGATCGGATTACCGCGCCGATCGCCGAGAAGCTCAACCTGGTCACCAAGGTGGTCAGCGATGACACCGTCCTCGACGAGGCGCTGGCGCTGGGCGAGCGAATGGCTGCCCTGCCGCCGCAGGCGCTGCGGTCATCGAAGGTGGCACTCAACATGCATCTGAGCCGCGCCGCCCAAGGCGTGCTGGAATACGCACTCGCCGAGGAGCTGACGTCGTTCTCCACCCCGGAGTTCAAGGAGCGGGTCGCAGCCTTCCGGGCGCGCTCCAAGAAGTGACGGGTTCGGATCAGCGGTAGGCGGTCACCCGCGCGGTGATCGCCACCTTGCCGTCGTCACCGATAGCTTGCGCATCGCCGACGGCGGTGCTGCGGCCGACCCGCAACGCTGCTCCCTCATACCGGGAAGTCTGTCCCGCGAAGAACGGGCGCAGGAAGTTCACCCGCAGCGAGGCGGTCTGTAGCAGTCCGCCGGTCCGGCCCTGGTTGATCGCCGCCGACGCCGCGAGTTCCAGGCCGGCCGCCGCCACACCGCCATGCACGATTCCGATGTCGTTGTTCAGATTGCGATCGATGCCCTGGCGCAGCACCGATGTGCGGTCGTCGCCGCCATCCACCGATACGGCCACGGCCATCAGATCAGCCAGAGTGGTCTGCGCCGTCCGCACCAGCGTCTCCTCTGGCCGGTCGGGGATGACGCCGTCGGTCGGAATGTAGTACGACCTCACCGTGCCGCCGCCGATGACGATGTCACCGCAGCTGAGTGTGCAGATCGACAACGAGGTGGGGCCGGTCGGCCCGAGCGTGCGTGCCGTGGCGACCACCGGCCCGTCGCTGTCGTATCCGATGTGAGAGCTCAGTTCCAGAGACAGCTCGCTCGAAACGGTCCACTGATCGTCGCGGCGTCGATAGTGATTGACGATACCGCCGGCCGCGTCGACCAGGATCGCCAGCGGGCCGACCGCCGGCGACCCGGTGAACGGATTACGGAATCCCGACATCGGCATGGTCAGCACGGCAGTTGCATCTGACGGGTTTTGTTCGAGGAACTCGATGCCGAAACGAATCTGGATCGAATCCGGGGTCTCGATGTCGCGGTCGGTCGCTCGATGAATCAAGCCGCTCATTCGAGAAGGTCGACCACCGTCGACATTTCCGATCCCGACAGGACGAACTCCTCTGCCTTCTGCAGATGCCGTTTCCATAATTCGCCTGCCTTCTCGGCGTCGCCGGCCTTGATCATGTCCAGCACCATCCGGTGCGTCTTGGCCGAGCGACGGACGGCCTGCTCGGCGCGGGCACCCTTGGTGGGCTGCAGCGACCGGTTGGCCTTCTCGATGATGTGGTGCAGCATGTCGCTGACGATCTGCAGGGTGCTGTTGCCCGACAACCGCGCGATGGCGGCGTGAAAGTCGGTGAGCTGGTCGACGGCTTCGCTGCCGGGGCTCAACTGCGACTCGCGTTCGACGATCTCCTCGAGTTCGGCGATCACCTTGGGGTTCCGGTCCTTGGTCAATTGCTCGACCATCGGGACCTCGAGGGCCACGCGGGCGTCGTAGACATCCTTCACCGTGACGCCCTCGTACTCGAGGATCAGGCCGGCGTAGCGGGCCAGGGTCTCGCGCCGGGGACGGGTGACGCGGGCCCCGCCACGCACGCCGCGCTGCACCTGAATCAGCGACTCGGACTCGAGCACGCGGAACGCTTCCCGCAGGGTCGGCCGCGACACCCCGAAGCGCTCCATCAACTCCGATTCCGGTGGCAGCATGGTGCCTTCGGAGATCTCGCCCCGGATGAACATCCGACGCAGCACCGTGGCCACCCGATCGGCCATCTTCGGTTCCCGAAGACTGGTGACCTCCATTGCAACCTCCACCGGTATGTGCCTGTGCACGAATCAACTAACCATTTGGCAGATTATACGAATTCGCATTTCGACCGGGTATTCGGCGTTGGGGCAGTGAGCAAGATCATCGCTAATATCCCATCGCGCGGCCCATGAGGTCCTTCATGATCTCGGTGGTGCCGGCGTAGAGCCGCTGCACTCGCGAGTCCCGCCAGAGCCTGGCCACCTCATACTCGTTGATGTAGCCGTAGCCGCCATGCAGCTGCAGGCAGCGGTCGATGATCTCCCACTGGACCTCGGAAGTCCACCACTTCAGGCCCGCGGCATCCTGATCGGTCAGAGTGCCGTCGTTGACCGAGAGCACGCACTGATCCAGGTAGGTCTGGGCGGCATCGAGCTTGGTCTGCATCTCGGCGATGAAATGGCGGTTGACCTGGAACTTGCCGATCGGCTGGCCGAACGCGGTGCGTTCCAGCGCATACGCCTTCGTCAGCTCCAGTGCGCGGCGGGCGGCGGGCAGTGCATAACAGGCCACGCCCACCCGCTCACTGGGCAGGTTGGAAACCAGGTGATAGAAGCCGCGGTTGAGCTCGCCGACCAGGTTCTCCTTGGGCACCTTGACGTCTTCGAAGAACAACTCGGCCGTGTCGGCGGAGTATTGACCGATCTTGTCGAGCTTGCGGCCGCGGGTGAACCCCTCCATGCCGTCCTCGATCATCAGCAGGCTGATGCCCTTGTGGCGGGCCGACGGGTCGGTCTTGACCGCGGTGAGCACCAGTTTGGACAGCAGGCCGTTGCTGATGAAGGTCTTCTGGCCGTTGACCACCCAGTGGTCGCCCTCGTCACGGGCGGTGGTCTTGATGCCCGCCAGGTCGGATCCGGCCGCAGGTTCGGACATCGCTATGGAGCCGATGTACTCGCCGGACACGAACTTGGGCAGCCACCGCGCCTTCTGTTCGTCGGTGGTGAGGTGATTCAGGTACGGCATCAGGATGTCGTTCTGCACGCCGAGGCCGATGCCGACCGATCCGGTCAGGAACATCTCCTCGGAGATGATCTGGTTGAACCGGAAGTCCCTGACCCCGAGGCCGCCGTACTTCTCGTCGAACTCCCAGCCGATCAGGCCGTGTTCGCCCGCAGCCAGCCAGGCCTCGCGGCTCACCTTGCCGTCGCGCTCCCACTTCTCGACGTTCGGCACGCATTCGCGTTCGAAGAACTCCCGGGCGGTGGCCCGAAAGTCGTCGTGGATCTCCTCGAAGATGTTGCGGCGCATGTAGTTTCCTCTATTCAGCCCAAGAGATGGCCGCGGGTAGCGCGCGGCCGGGAGCGTAGCTCTCGAAGAGCCGCTCACCGAGCCGCGCCTCGAGCTGATCGTGTGACCCGCACAGCGAGTCGACCTGGAACCCTCGCGTGACATAGCGGTGCAGGTCGTGTTCGGCGGTCAGACCGATCGCGCCGCACACTTGTAGCGCCACGTCGCTCACCGCACGGTGTGCCCGGCCTGCGGCAATCTTGGCGGTCAACGCCGAAAGCCGCCCCCCGTAGCGCCACGACTCGGCAAGCAACGCGCGGGCGCCCGCGAGCACCGCCGAGGCGTCGGCCAAGGCGTGGCGCGGTGACTGGAAGGACCCGATCGGGGCGCCGAATTGCACCCGGACAGTGACGTGGTCGATCGCGATCTGCAGCGCTCGCTCGGCCAGTGCCACCAGTTCGGTGGCCAGGGCCCGGTGCGCTGCACTGATCGCCAGTTCCCATTCGGTGGATGCCTCGACGAGAGCGGCGTCCAGTGGTCCGCTCACCCGGGTCCAGAACGCCGACGTGTCGAAGGTGTCCATCCGTTCGCCGTCGAGCCGCGACGCGTCGACCACGCCGACAGACACCATGCCCGTCGGTGTCGACACCGGGACGGCGAGCCGCCCCTGGAGCGGGCCGAGCAGGATGCCGGACACCCGCTGGTCATCGGAACCGGGGGTATAGCCCGAGGCCACGTCGGGCAGCACGATGCCGTCCACGGATTCCCCGAGCCGTGCCGCCAGCTCGGCCAGCATCACCCGGTCGAGGCAGTCGGTGTGCGCGAGCGTTCGGCCCTGGGCGCGGAACAGCAGCTCGCTTGCCTCGACCGGAAACTCCGCCTCGATGTCGGCCCAGCCCAGTTCGGCCAGCCGCGGACCGATTGCCACATGTGCGTCGGTCCCGGTCTTGCCGGCCAGCTCGGCGAAGAGACGGAATACCGCCTCTTCGACCATCGGCCATGATTCGTCGGTCACTTGCCCTTCCTTTCTTTGGGCAGCCCGAGAATGTGGTCGGCGATGATGCCGCGCTGGACCTCGGCGGTTCCGCCCATCACCGTGGCGGCACGCGAGTACCACCACTCGGCGCGGGCGGTGTCGAGCGCCGCGCCGCCGCGACCGGTCCCGGCGATCATGTGGTCGCGGGTGACGTCCAGGATGAGGTCGTTGACCTCCTTCTCGGCCCGGCCGAACAGAAGCTTGTCGATGCTGCTGTCCGCGCCGACCGGCTCGCCCTCGGCCAGCCTACGGACCGTCGTCGCGGTGCGAGCCTGCGCCGACACCACGTCGACGTAGACGCGCGCGAAGCGCTGGCGCTGCGCCTCGGTCGCGCCGACGGTCACCATGTCCGCCCGCAGCCGGCCCAGCTCGGTGAGCACCTTGTTGAGCACGGCGTAGCCGTACATGCCCCGTTCGTACTGCATCAGGTGCATGGCTACCGCCCAGCCGCCGTCGACATCGCCGACGACACGCCCGGCGTCCACGCGCACGTCGTCGAAGAACACCTCGGCCAGTTCGCGGCGCCCGCTGGCCAACGCGATGGGGCGGATGGTGACACCCGGGGCGTCGGCGTCGACCATCATCATGGTCAGCCCGCGGTGGCGGCTCTCGGGCGCCCCGGTTCGCACCAGCGCGAGCAGTCGCGTCGCCGTCGGTCCCTGGCTGGTCCAGATCTTCTGGCCGTTGAGGACGAATCCGCCGTTGCCGTCGTCGACCGCGCGGGTGCGCAGGGTGGCCAGGTCGCTGCCCGACTCCGGCTCGGAGAAGCTCTGACCCCACCACTCGGCACCGCTGAGGTAGCCCGGCAGGTAGGCAGCGGCCAGCCCAGGTGAGAACTTCAACAGCGCAGGCCCGAGGGTTTCCAGGGTCCAGTGTTGCGCGGGAATCGGCAACATCGCGTGGCCGAGTTCCTCGTAGTACACCGCGCGGTGGATCTCGCTGCCACCCAGGCCGCCTGCGGCCTCCGGCCAGCCGTAGCGGTTCCAGCCGTCGGTGTTGAGCCGGGCCATGACCTGGGCGTCGTGCGTGAGCCCGTCCTCGGCGCTGGTGAACGCAGCGGTGCGCCACTCGTCGGCCACATCCAGTTCGCGCAGGTATCGTCGGAAATCTTGACGGAACAGCGCAACGTCTGAGACGTATTCGAGTTGGCGGTCGCCGTGTACGGCGCTCTCGACAGGGGCGGACAACCGGATCCCCCTCCATGGTCGTGCAGAACCCGGTTGCTGGACCGAATCCGCTAAACAGTTATCTATAAGAGGCTACAATAGCCCACGCTGACACTTCTGCGAGAGGAAGCGCCAATGACGGCTTCACCGGTCTCCACCACCACCGTCCAATCCCACCCCGAAACCCGGCTGTTGATCGACGGTCGGCTGCGGGACGCATCGACCGGTCGGACCGCCGACAACATCAACCCGGCCACCGAGGAGGTGCTCGGCGTCACCGCGGATGCCGGTGCGGAGGACATGGACGAGGCGATTGCCGCCGCCCGGCGTGCCTTTGACACCACCGACTGGTCGACCAATCGCGAGTTCCGCCAGCACTGCCTCATGCAGTTGCACGAGGCGTTGCAGCTGGAGAAGGAGGAGATGCGCGCCGAGTTGGTCGCCGAGGCCGGCACGCCGCTCGGCATGACCTACATCGCCCAACTGGACTGGCCGCTGGCCGACGCGATCCGCTGGCCCGCGCAACACATCTCGGAGTTCGCCTGGGAACGCCAACTCGACGTCGACGCCAAGATGGGCGTGCCTTACCACCGCGCCGTGGTCAAGGAGCCGATGGGTGTCGTCGGCGCGATCACGCCGTGGAACTTCCCCGTCGAGATCGTCGCCAACAAGGTGGGACAGATCCTGGCCACCGGCAACACGATGGTGCTCAAGCCGGCCATCGAGACCCCGTGGAGCGTGCTGCGGTGGGGCCGCATCATCGCCGAGAAGACGGATATCCCGCCGGGCGTGGTCAACATCGTGACCGCCTCGGACAACGACGTCGCACAGCGCCTGCTGACCGACCCGCGGGTGGACATGATCTCGTTCACCGGCTCCACCGCGGTCGGTGAGTTGATCCAGCGCCTCACGGCCTCGACCATGAAGCGCAATCTGATGGAACTGGGCGGCAAGTCGGCCTACCTGCTCCTCGACGACGTCGATCTCGCTGCGACAGTCCCCGGTTGCATCGGCGCGTTGATGCACTCGGGGCAGGGCTGCGCCCTGACCACCCGGATGCTGGTGCCCAGGCAGCACTACGAGGCGGCCGTGGAGATGGCCACCGCGACGTTCGCCTCGGTCACCATCGGCGACCCCAGTGACCCGGCCAACTTCTGTGGCCCGCTGGTGTCGGCCAAGCAGCGCGACCGCGTGATGGAGTACATCCGCGTCGCGAAGGAACAGGGTGCCAGAGTCACCGTCGGCGGCGGAAAGCCCGACGGCCTGGACCGCGGATATTTCGTGGCCCCAACGGTTCTCGCTGATGTCAGTCCTGAGCACCGGGTGTTCCAGGAGGAGATCTTCGGACCGGTCATCACCATCACCCCGTATGACGGCGGCGACGACGGTGCCGTCGAGATGGCCAACAACTCGATCTACGGGCTGGCGGGCACTGTGCTGGGCTCCACCGAGCGCGCGATGGCCGTCGCCCGCCGCATCCGCACCGGCTCGGTGAACGTCAACGGCGCCATCTTCTATGGCGCTGACGCTCCGTTCGGTGGCTACAAGATGAGCGGCATCGGCAGGCAGAACGGCACCGAGGGTTTCGAGCAACATCTGCAGACCAAAGTCATCGCCTACCCCGTCGACTGATACCCCGATCGAAGGAACCAATGACAGACATTCTCAACGGAATCCGTGTCGTCGAACTGGCGGCATGGACGTTCGTTCCCGCCGCCGGTGCCGTACTTGCCGACTGGGGCGCCGACGTCATCAAGATCGAGCATCCCGAAACCGGTGATCCCCAGCGGGGGCTCATCAGCTCTGGCATCGTCACCGGTGCGGGGGGAGTGAACCACTTCATCGAGCAGCCCAACCGCGGCAAGCGAAGCATCGGGCTCGATACCTCCACCCCCGCGGGACTGGAGCTGCTGATGAAGTTGCTCGAGACGGCCGACGTGTTCGTCACCAACCTGCTACCGGATTCCCGTCAGCGGATGGGCATCGACGTCGAGCAGGTCCGGGCCCGCAACCCGAAGATCATCTACGCGCGCGGGCACGGGTACGGCATCAAGGGCGACCAGGCGTCCCAGGGCGGCTTCGACCTCGCTGCGTACTGGTCGCGCGGCGGAATCGGCGACGCGTACTCCGACGGCGACGGCTCCTATCCGCCGATCCAGCGGCCGGCGTTCGGCGACTCCTACGGCGGCCTGGCGATTGCAGGCGGGATCGCCGCGGCCTTGGTGAAACGCGAACGCACCGGCGAGCCGTCGGTCGTCGACGTATCCCTCCTGAACGCCGCCATCTGGCAGTTGGGCCCCGACATCGTGGGTGCGGGCGTCACCGGTCAGGACATCCCGAAGTTCAATTTGGACGAGATGCCCAACCCGGTGGCCAGCATCTACCGGACCCGCGACAACCGGTTCATCTCGTTCGTCCTGTTGCAGGCCGACCGGTTCTGGGCGGACTTCTGTACCCGACTGGGCAGGCCCGAACTCATCGACGACGAACGGTTCGCCAGTGCCGTGGTGCGCTTCGGCAACCGCAAGGACTGCATCGCCGAGCTGCGCCGCAGCTTCGAATCCGAGGATCTTGCCCACTGGGAGAAGGCGTTCGCCGGCTTCGACGGGGTGTGGGACGTCATGCGCACCGCCCACGAGCTGCACAGCGATCCGCAGGCGATCGCCAACGGATACCTGCCCCGCGTCACGGATGCCAAGAACAACGAATTCTCGTTGGCGGCCAGCCCGGTGCAGTTCGACGAGACGCCGCTGGAGCTGACGTGCGCGCCGGAACACGGCGCGCACACCGATGCGCTGCTCGCCGAGCTCGGCTTCAGCGAGGACGAGATCATCGATTTCAAGATCAATTCGGTCGTGTTGTAGTGGTGTCGGAGGTACTGGCCCGGCGGTTCCTGCACGTCAACCTCAACTGTGAATCGCTGAACGCCACCGAGCGGGTGTACGGCGACGTGCTCGGCCTCACCGCGCGGATGCGCACCGATCCGCAAGTCGCCACCGACGGCTCCATTCTGGGTCTCGCCGGCGAGACGTACTGTGCCACCGCGTTTCTCTACGACGGCCGCGGCGGCCGCGGCGGCTGTGCGCTTGAGGCCATCGAATACCGCTCACCTCCGCTGGCCCGCGATCCCGGCACCGATCCGGCGCGGCCGGGGATTCGCTCGGCACAACTCGCGGTCGCCGACGTCGACGGCGCAGCGGGCGAATTGCGCGCCGCGGGTTGCACGGTGGGGAATCCCGTCGACGGCTTGATCAGTGGCCGGAAGTCGGTGCTTGCGGCTGACCCCGACGGCGTGGTGATCGAGCTGACCGAGCTGCCCGCCGACGCGGACGCGTCCAGAGGCTCGTTGTTCAACGGGATCCGGATCGCGGCGATCGACGCGGCCGCCACCGGGAAGTTCCTGACCGCCATCGGGTTCGAGGAGGTGCAGGCGCCGCGGACGCTGCCGGTCGCCGGTGAACAACTCGGACCTGGCGGGCCGGCCGACGCGGTGGACTGTGTGGTGGCCCGGTACGCGTTGGCGGAGGACGGGCACCAGTTCTCGCTCGTGGTGGTCCAGCACCCCGACACCGAGCCCACTCCGGTGCCGTGGGGTGGCAACCGCCAGGGTCTCTATCGCTGCGCTCTTCGGGTGGACAACGTGCACGACGCCCTGGCCCAGGTGCCTGACTCCGTTGAGCGCATGGGTGATCCGGTGTGGTGCCCGCTGCCGGGGACCAAGATCGAGGGCCTGCACATCGCGTTCCTGCGGTCCCCCGAGGGCGTGGTTTTCGAGTTCGTCGAACGGCCGCTGAGCTTCTTCACCAAGTCGGGGAGTTGACCCGTGGATCTCAACGATGACAGGAAAGTGCTACGTCGTCGGCGATTCGGCGGGGATGTGGCACGCCATCCGTCGCTCTAGGCCGCAGCCGGGCGGTGTCATCGGGAGGCAGCGCCCGGCTGGTGGGTGACGAAGAAGTCGTCGACGATCCGGATGCAGTCGTCGCGGTCGATGGCGCGGATACCGGTCAGGCGACCGAATAGCAGCGGTCCCAGGAGTTGCGCCAGTCCCAGCGTGAGGTCGAAGTCGCCGAGTTCGGCGCGGGCCTGCGGGCTCTCGAGCAATTGGTCAAACGGCTGCCGGTACTGCTCGATCACCTTGGCACGTAGCGAATTACGTGCGACGGCTCCGCTGTGATGAGCATCGCTACTCTGTTCGGGACCCAGCGAGACCCAGGCCAGCAGCGTCAGATGCAGAGGCGCCTCGTCCAGCAGGGTGGCCTGTCTGCTGAGTAACTCGATCAACCGGTCCCGTAGCGGACCCGTCGCGGGCGGGGGGATCACCTGAGGCAGGATCCGCTCGAAAGTCGCGGCGAGAAGCTCCGTGGCACCGCCGAAATGGCGATACAAGGTGGTCTTGGCCACCCGGGAAGCGCGCGTGACGGCATCAACGGTGACGGCCTCGACGCCACCGGTGGACAGCAGTCGCGCTGAGGCGTCGAGCAGCCGGGCCCGAGACCGCTGTAGCCGCGGATCGACGTCTTCGTAGTGATCGTCGACCGCGGGTGTGCCAGTGGCGATGACTTTCTCCCGTCTCCGCGTCTGTGCTACTGATAGTAGCGTAGCGCTACGGAACGTAGCTTGATTGGCGGGAGCGTGGTTTGGAGTCAACCCAGCTGTCCTGGACGCAGAAGTGGACCTTGGTGGTGTCATGCCTGACCGTCGCGCTCGTTGTAGGGTCGATGGCCGCGTTATACACATCACTGGCGGACCTCGCCGCCGAGACCGGCGCCACTCAGACCCAGCTGACGTGGGTCATTGATGGATACACCTTGGCGCTTGCATGCCTGCTGCTGCCGGCTGGCGCACTCGGTGATCGCCACGGGCGTAAGGCAGTTCTCATCGCCGGGCTGGCCGTGTTCTCCGCAGCTTCGACGATCCCGCTGTTCGCCTCCGACCCTCTGGCTGATCGCCGCGCGCGCCCTCGCCGGGGCCGGCGCCGCCTTCATGATGCCCTCGACGCTGTCGATCATGACCGCGACTTTCCCAGTGGCACAACGTGGCCGCGCCGTCGGAGTGTGGGCTGGTGTAGCCGGATCCGGAGCGGTGCTCGGCATGCTGTGTTCCGGACTGTTGCTGCAGTGGTGGTCGTGGGAGTCGATCTTCATCGGTTTCGCCGCAGCGGGATGCACCTTGTTGGTAGCTGCCTGCACGTTGCCCGAATCTCGCCAGAAGACGCGCCACTCAATGGATTTGGTCGGATCGGTGTTGGTGGCGGCGGCCATTGCACTGATCGTGACAGCTCTCATCGAGGCCCCGGTACGGGGCTGGACCGACCCTCTGGTCCTGGCGTTGTTCGGGGGTGGAACGCTCGCCACGTCGGTGTTCGTTCTTGTCGAGTTGCGCATCGCACATCCGCTCCTGCAATTGCGGATGTTTGCCGACCGCAGCTTCGGCGGCGGCGCGTTGGCAGTGGCACTGCAGTTCATGGTGATGTTCGGCGTCGCTTACTTGATCGTGCAGTACGTGCAGCTGGTCCTCGGTTATGGGCCCATGAAATCGGCGCTGGCGATGGCGCCTATCGGCGTCCCCCTGGTCGCGGTGTCCGCTCTGGCGCCCTGGTTGGGGCCGCGCATCGGCCTCCGTTTGCTCACTGTTCCCGGGTTCCTTCTCGTCGCAGCCGGGCTCTACCTGACGAGCCGCATCACCGTCGACGCGGTGTACGTCGACCTCCTGTGGCCCTTGCTACTCATGGGCTCGGGGCTGGGCCTGTGCATGGCGCCTGCCACGACAGCCATCGTCAACGCGACTTCGGCGGAGGATCAGGGTGTGGCGGCGGCGGTCAACGACGCCGCGCGCGAGGTTGGCGCAGCAATCGGCATCGCCATCGCCGGAAGCGTGCTGGCGGCTGGGTATGCGAGCCGCATCCACTCGGTGCTCACCCAGATGCCTCCGCAGGCCAGAGGTCCGTTCTCTGACTCACTTGCCGCGGCTCTGGAGGTCGTCGAGGGCGGGGGACCTGCTGCTCAACCACTCGCCGCCGCGGCAAAAGCCGCCTTCACTCACGGTCACAGTCAGGCCGCTCTTGTTCTGGCTGCCGCGACCGTGGTGAGCGCAATCGTGCTGGCGCTGTGGATTCCGGAACGCGAGCCTGCTCCGTACGGACGTCACGCGAAGCTCGACGATCAACCGGTCCGAGAACCTGCTGTCGTTGCTTGACAGGCGGTCCGTCCAACAACGTCACGCGTTGGACTTCCCCGCCGAACGTGAACCTATGTGTCAGCTTCGGCGCAGATCTCGGTCATACCTTCACGTTCGGCGCTGCTAGTCAGCGGGTAGCGGCCCGGCCAGTCCCCGCGGTGCGGTGCCGTAGAGCCAGCTGACGGCCTGACCGATCTCCGAAAATGCAAGGGATGTACCGTCTTTGGCGTGGTAGGCGCCGGGTGCCTCGGTGAAGCCGTTGATCCGGGTGAGCTTGTCGCCATTGATACGCAGGATCTGTCCGGTCAGCCACGACGACTGCGCGGACTGCAACCAGGCCACGACCGGGGAGCTGCGAGCGGGATCCAGGGCGGGGTCGTCAGCGCGGCCGCCGAACACCTCCTGGGTCATCCGTGACATGGCCAGCGGCGAGATCGCGTTCACCGCAACGCCGTAGCGCTGTGCTTCCATCGCGGTGACGATGGTCAGGTTCGCGATGGCGGCCTTCGCCGCGCCGTAGGCGCTCTGCCCGACGTTGCCCCACAAGCCCGCACCGGACACCGTGTTGACGATGTGCGCGTCAATCGGATTGCCCGCCTTGGACTGCGCCCGCCAGTACTCACAGGCATGCCGGGTGACCGCGAACGTGCCCTTGAGATGCACAGCGATGACGCTGTCCCAGTCGGCCTCGCTGGACGCGGCGACCATGGAGTCGCGCAGGATGCCGGCATTGTTGACCACACCAGTCAAGGAGCCGAACGTGTCGACGGCGGTGGAGACCATGTCCGCCACGTCGTCCCACGAGGACACCGAACCGGTATGCGCGATGGCCTTGCCGCCCGCCGATTCGATCTCGGCGACGACGTCGGCCGCGGGACCTGCTCCGTCACCGCTGGAGCCGTCCCGGCCAACCCCGGGGTCGTTCACGATGACGGCCGCGCCCTGGCGGGCCAACTCGAGGCAGTGGCCGCGGCCGATGCCGCGTCCGCCTCCGGTGACCAGCACCACCTTGCCGGTCAGAGGGCCTTCAGGCATCGCTCGTCAACTCCTTCATTTCGAGAACAATTCGGTGATCAGGTGCCGTCGCTGCGACCAGTCGGCGCCCCGCAGGTCGGCGTGACCGGATTCGGTGACGATCACGTCGACATCGTGGGCGGGGGTCGACGCCGGACGGCTCAGTTGCTCCACCAGGGGTGAGCGGCCGTTCGTCGAGGACGGCACGGCGATGATGGACAAACCGCCCCGGCTCATTGCGCCCGCGGCGCAGTAGTCCGGGTGTCCTCCGATTCCGCCGACGACTTTCTCGCCGACACCTTCGACGTTGATCTGGCCGTACGGGTCGAGTTCGATGGCGGTGTTGACGGCGATGAACGGTGCGCCATGGGCAAGTCGGACGAAGTCATGGGTGTACTCGATGCCGCGCAGGATGGGCTTGCCGTTTGCCCAGTCGTACAGGACGTCGCTGCCCATCAGATACGTCGCGGACGGCATCGCGGCCAACAGTCCGCGCCGTTCGAGGTCGACGACGGCGTCGGTGAGCAGCCCCGTGTCGATCTGCAGCGGCACCGCTGCGCGGTTCAACAGCGCCGTACCCAATTGGCCTGGCCCGTACTGCAGCCGGGCTCCCTCCGGGACGAACCGCAGCACGGAGTCGGCGAGAGCGTCGTGCACCGCTTCGGGCGCCTTGGGCGGCAATCGCACCGGACCGTCGGCGCTGCGCCCCACCACCGTCACTTGAGCGGGGTCGAGCGCAGGCAGGGCGCTGGCCATCGGCGCTGCGCCGTCGACGATCCCGAGCACCGGCACTCCGGCCTTGACGAGTTCATGCTGCCAGGACACTTCGGTGGCGAAATGCAGTTCGCCACCCCGTTCGACGACCCGCGTGATCAGCAGGCCGGGCCGCAGGGCCCCGGCGAGCAGAGCGCCGACGGCCGAGAGTCGGGTGGGTACGAAACGTGCTGTCGGGGTTCGGAGTAGGTCACGGACGCCCCACCCGGGCATCAAGGCGGCCACCTCGCCGAATGCGTCGGCCTCGAGGCCGGCGACCGCGGCGGGCAGCCAGCCGAGTACGAGTCGCACCGAACCCACCGCGCGCGCTACACCGCTGAGTGCAGCGCCCACCGATGAGCCGTCATCAAGACAGGACAGTGCGCCGACGCCGTCGCCGAGGGCCACGGTCGTTCCCGGACGTACCGCCTGCCGCAGCGCACTCGACAGGGTGGCTGCGGTCAAAGGAGCTGTCACCGTGGTGGTCTGCGCTTCGCGCAAGCGCTCATCGCGGTTCTTTGGGAAGTCCGAGCACCCGTTCGCCGAGGATGTTGCGCTGGATCTCACTGGTGCCGCCGAGGATGGTCTGCGCCCGCCCGACCAGCATGTGGTGCACTATTTCGTTGTCAGCCGGGTCGACGCAGGCGTCGGTGCCGAGGACCTCGGTGGCCACGTCGCCAAGGTCCTGATCGGTCTCCGACGTCATCAGCTTGAGCACCGAGAACGCCGGTGAGGTGAGGTCGCCCGAGTCGATGGCGCGTTGCCAGGTGAACCGCAGCAGCCACATCCGCGCCCACAACTTCGTCATGGACCGCGACAGCACGCCGTCCAGCAGGTCGTGGTCTCGCGCGGCCTTGACCATCCGCTCATGCAGCTGGAACATCGCCACGGCTTGGGTGCCCAGTGTCAGGCGTTCGCGGCCCAACGTCACCATCGCCACGGCCCAGCCTTGTCCGACCTCACCTATCAGTGCATCGTCGCTGAGTTCGGCACCGTCGAGGAAAACCTCGTTGAACTTGCTCTCGCCATCCATCTGGACCAACGGCCGCACCGTGACTCCAGGGGCATCCATCGGGACAACGAACATCGACAGGTCGCGGTGCTTGTCCGGGCCGGTGCGGGCCAGTAGCAGACCGTAGTCGGCCGAAGCCGCCGCCGAACTCCAGACCTTCTGGCCGTCGATCCGCCACCCGTCGGCGGTGCGCTCGGCCCGGGTGCGCACGCCCGCCAGGTCCGAGCCCGCGCCCGGTTCGGAGAACAGCTGCGTCCAGACTGCGTCGCCGAGCCGAATCGGCTTCAGGTAGCGCTCTTTCTGATCTGGGCTGCCGAACTTGATCATCACCGGGCCGACCAGATCCGCGCCCGTGATGTTCAGCTGACGGGGCACCCCCGCTCGGGCACACTCCTCGGCGAAGACGGCCTGGTAGGCCACGCTGGCATCGGCGCCGCCGTACTCCTGCGGCCAGTGCAGGCAGGTGTAGCCGTGATCGGCGAGGTAGCGGTGCCACTGTCGCCCCGGCTCGACATCGGCGGCCGTGGGCGTGGGCCCGTAGTTGCGCAGGCCTGCCGGCTTCGGCGCGCCGTCGAGGAACGCGCGGATCTCCGCCCGTAGTGCGTCGATATCTTCGACGACGTCAGAGGAAGCCGGCACCATCACTCCTTGGCAGACGGGTCGGAGTCACTTCCCGTCGAGATAGTCGTTGTATTCATCGCGGACCGACTCCATCGCATTGAGCCGGCGGGCCAGCATGGTGATCTCAGCGTCGAACTCCGCCGGGTCGCCCGTGCGCGCCTTCACCTCATCGAGCCGGGCCTGGGTCCGACCGATCTCCTCGACGAGGCGCTCGCGCGCCTCGTCTTTGGTGAGGAGATCCTGGTCGGTCCAGTCCGACTGTGGAAGCTGCTCGATGCGGTCCACGCCGTCGCCCTCGGTCACGCCGCCCGCGGGAAGTTGTACAGCTCGCGGGCATTCAACTCGACGATGCGATGCACCTCGTCGTCGGGCACCTTTTCCAGCGCTTGAGCGGCGCGCTCCCGGCTCTGCGGCCAGTAGGAGTCGGAGTGCGGGTAGTCGCACTCCCAGGTGATCTTGTCGATGCCGATCATGTGCCGCATCTCCACCCCGAAGTCGTCCTCGATGAAGCAGCCGTGCATGTGCTTCTTGAACAGGTAGCTCGGCGGGTGGTCCTGGTTGATGTTGTTGTAGAACCGGTGCTTGCGCCAGACGCTGTCGCAGCGCTCCAGGATGTAGGGAATCCAGCCGATGCCACCCTCGGACAACCCGATCTTCAGCTTCGGGTGCCGATAGAGGGTGTGCGAGAACAGCCAGTCCGTCATCGCGGTCATCGACATGGTGCCCATCAGCGTGACGAACACTGCGAACGGTGCGTCCGGGGCGATCGGCGGCGGGAAGCCGCCGGAACCGAAGTGCTGCGCGAGCACCATGTCGGTCTCCTCGAGCGCCGACAGCAGCGGGTCCCAGTGGTCCGAGTGCACCGACGGCAGACCGAGGCGATCGGGCAGGTCCGGGAAGGTCACCGCCCTGGCGCCCTTGCCCGCCGTGCGGTGGATCTCCTTGACGCTTGCCTCGACGTCCCAGAACGGCAGCATGACTACCGGGATGAAGCGGTCGGGTGCCGTGGCGCACCACTCGTCGAGCACGAAGTCGTTCCACGCGGCCGAGCACAGCCTGGCGAGTTCCTTGTCCTCACCCTCGGCGAAGACGGCGCCGGCGAACCGGGGGAACGACGGGAAGCAGGTCATCGCCTGCACGCCGTCGATGTCCATGTCGGCCACCCGCGCCTTGGGGTCGTAGCAGCCGGGGATCATGTCGTCATAGCGCACCGGCTCGATGCCGTAGTCCTCGGGCTTCTTGCCGGCGACCGCGTTCAGGCCGATGTAAGGGTAGATCCGGCCCTCGTACTCCCACACTTGGCACATCTGGCCGGTGTCAGGCCGCTCCCACTCGATGATCTTCGGGCCGGCCTCCAGGAACTTGGTGGGGAGCCGATCGCTCCACACTTTCGGGTGTTCGATCAGGTGGTCGTCGACGGAAATCATTTCCATCCAGGGCTGTAGCGGCACTGCTGCCTCCTCGTAAGGACGGTTGTAGTGGTGTCTAAACAGAAAAACATTTAGTTATTTCTTGTGAGTCTAGTCACCCGCGTGTCAGGCAGGCAAGTGGACTCAGGTAACTACGTAGGCCGCTTCACAGCAGCTTGGCCTGGGCGGCCAGTCGGTCCCAGTGTTGGGCGGGCGCACCGAACATCACCTCGTCGGTACGCGCCCGGCGCAGGTAAAGGTGCGCAGAGTCTTCCCAGGTGAAGCCGATGCCGCCGTGAATCTGTACGTTCGCGTGCGCCGCGCTCCGCAACGACTCCGAGCACACCGCCTTGGCCATGCTGGCGCGCCAGGCCGCCTCGCCTGCGAGTCCCGCGTCGCCGTCGAGGGCCTGCAGCGCCGCCTGTGATGCCGACCGCGCCCACTCGAGGTCGACCAGCATGTCCGCACACTTGTGCTTGACGGCCTGGAAGCTGCCGATCGGGCGGTCGAACTGCTCCCGCGTACGGGCGTAATCCGTCGCGATCTCCAGCACCCGCTCGCACGCGCCGACCTGTTCTGCGGACAACACCGCCAACGCCAGGTTGACGTTTCGGTCGATCACGTCCTCGACGGGGCCGTCCCCGGAGAGGCGAACCGCCTGCGCGCCGCTGAAGGTGAGGGTGGCCATCGGCCGGGTTCCGTCGAGCACCCGTTCGGGGTCGGTGACGACGCCGTCGGCTGCGGAATCGATGAGGAACACCGCCAGTTCACCGTCCCCGACGTTGGCAACGGCGACCAGATCGTCGGCAGCGGTGGCGCCCAGGACATGGCGGACGGCGCCGTCGACGCGCCACCCGTCGCGGGTGCATGCGGCGGTGAGCGTCACCGCGTCGGGGCGCCACGGCCCACCGTCGCCGGTGAGTGCCGCCGCGGCGGTACGGCGGCCTTCGACGAGCCCCGTGATCCGCTTCTCCGCGCCGGGGTCACTCTCGGTGAACGCGACGAGCAGGCCGGTGGCCAGCACGGTGGAACTGAGGAAGGGCACCGGCGCCAGGGCGCGGCCGAGTTCGTGGGCGACCACGCCCAGTGCCGAGGCGCCGTATCCCGCGCCACCGAGGTCCTCGGGTAGCGCGATGGCTGCGACCCCGACCTGGTTGCACAGCACGTTCCACAGCGCGGTGTCGAAGCCGGACCCGGCGTCGCCGCCACCGTCGTGACCCTCGCCGTAGGCCACCTCGCGTACCCGATCCTCTGGCGCGGTTCGTTCGCAGGCGGAACGCACGGAGTGTGCGAGCTCCTGACGTTCGTCTTCTGCCAACGCCGTCATCTGGTTCCTCCTGCTATCTGCCGGCCAAGCTCGGATTTGGCGACCTTGCCCAACCCGGTGAGCGGGAACTCGTCGACGATCACCAGCCGCTCGGGCCATTTCTGCTTCATCAAACCGCGTTGGTCGAGGAATGCGCACAACTCGTCGAGAGTGACGTCGCGGTGTCGCGACGACCGTCGCACCACCGCACACACCAGCTCGCCGCGCAGTTCGTCGGGCTGGCCGAGCACCGCGATCTCGTCGACGAGGGGATGGGCCAGCAACTCGTTCTCGATTTCGTCGGGTGCGATGTTCTCGCCCTTGCGGATGATCAGATCCTTGGTGCGGCCGGTGACCACGATGCGCCCGTCGGCACGTAACTGTCCCCGGTCGCCGGTGCGGAACCAGCCGTCGCCGGTCAGTGCTCGGGCCCACTGGCCGGCATCGACGTATCCGGTGGTCAGATTGTCACCGCGAAGCTCGATCTCGCCGTTCGCGTTGATCCGCACTTCGGATCCGGGAATCGGCCGGCCCGAGCTGTTGGCCAGTTGTTCGTCGCTGTCGCCCGCCTCGCTGACACAGACCATCGCCGCCTCGGTCATCCCGTAGGCGTGCACGATGGGGATGCCGAGATGCTCGCGTACCTGCCGGTGGACTTCGGGAGGACAGGGAGCACCCCCGCCGATCAGCATTCGCAGTGAAGGCATCAGTAAATCAGTTGTCCGAGCAGCTAATTGGGCCGACAGCAGCATCTGATAGAAGGCGGTGCTGGCACCCGTCACCGTCACCCGGTGCTCGGCAAGCAGGTGGGGCAGGCTGTCGGCGGTGACCTTCGGGATCATCAGCACCGGGAAGTCGCCCAACAGGGCACAGGCGAGGTAGACCATCCCGCCGATGTGCGCGATGGGAAAGGCGATGGTGCCGAGCTCCTGCGGATGAGTGCCCACACCGAGGTGCTCGGTGTATCCGCGCGCGGCGGCCAGCAGTGTGGCGTCGGAATGCAGCACGCCCTTGGGTCGGCCGGTGGTGCCGGAGGTGAAGTACACCCAGCGCGAATCCTCAGCTCCGCGTGGGCCGTTCAATTCGGGTGCCGGTGCCGCCGCAGAGTTGCGGAGCCGCTCGATCAGGTCGGCGGGAACGACGACGGTGCGCATCCCGGGTGCGGCGTTCCCCGCGGTCGATTCGTCCACCAGGAGGATGTCGGCTTCGGCGACGTCTACGGCCGCGGACACCTCGCGCTGCCGGTAGAGGTGCAGCACGGGGGCCTGGGTGACGGCGGTCCGCGCCAGCGCCAGCATCAGCACCGCGGCGCCGACGTGCGACGGCAGCTGCCAGGCGACGGTCATGCCCGGTCGCACGCCGGCATCCCACAGCCACCCGGTGGCCGCCGACGACAAGGCAGCGACCTCGCCGACGTTCAGTGTCGTGCCTTCGGTGTCCCGCAGCAGGGGACGATCCGGTCGGCTGGCGGCGCAACCGTCCAGCAGACCAGCGATCGTGCCAGCCTTCACCGTTTCTCCGTGCCTCACTCGAGAAGGTATGAACATGTCACTCATCAGGGCGTGGCTATGTCAACTCTCCGCGAAGGCGCGGATCGACGCTGCGGTCTCGTCGGGACGGTCCAGCATGACGTAGGTCGAAGCATCGTGGATCGGCGCCAGCGTTGAGTCGGCGAACGCCTCGGCAAGCCGCTGGGCGTGGGCCATCGGAAACATCTTGTCGGCATCACCCCACGCCAGCAGCACCGGCTTGGCCCACGCCTCGATCGCCGGGGCGGCCGCCAGGGTGTAGCGGGGATGCAGTCCGGCGGTGAAGCGCACCGCCTGACGGCGAACGGCCGCAGACGACAGGAACCCGCCGAAGATCGCGGTGCGGCGCTGCGCGTCGATGCCATTGCGGGTGACCGCACCGGCGAACACCCTGAGGCCCGGCGGCGTGGTCAGCAATCGCATCAGCGCGGCGCCGACGAGGCGGCTGCGACACAGCCGCACGATCGGTGCGAAGTTGCTGGGCGGAAAGTGTTCGTAGCTATCGCAATTGGTGAACACCAGCCGTGACACCCGGCCCCAGTTCAGGGTGGTGTCACCCAACGCGGCGAGCACGATGCCACCGCCGGTGTCGTTGGCCACCAGTGTCACGCCGGACAGGTCCAGCGCCTCGAGCAAGCCCAGGATGCGCCGTCCGGCGGCTGCCACGGAGAGGTCGACCGGCTCGGCGACCGGCTTCCGCTGAGCACCGAACGGCCAGGTGGGGACAACGCATCGATGTGTGTCCGACAGCCGCTGCGCGACGTCGTCCCACAGTGCCCCGGTCACGTAGGCGCCGTGCACGAACACCACAGGAGACCCGGTGCCGGATTGGGTGTACTCGATCGCCGCACCGTCCACGTGCACCGTGGCGGAGGAAATACTCACCGGCCGGCGTCAACTCGTCCGCGGGCCGGGCGCGAACTTCACCGGCAGCTCGCGCACCGCGAACACCTCACCGGCGTCCTCGAACATCTTCGGCTCGCCGGCCAGCTCGAAGTCCGGCAGGCGGGTCAGGATCCGGGTGACCATGACATCGAACATCATCTTGGCGTAGTGCGAGCCGAGGCAGCGGTGCATTCCGACCCCGAAGGCCATGTGCTTCTTGGCGTTCGCACGATCGAGGTCGAGGGTGTCGGGGTTCTCGAACATCGCGGGATCGCGGTTGGCCGCTGCCCACATCAGAATCGCGCGGTCGCCCTGGCACAGCTGCTGCCCGTGGAACTCGGCGTCGCGGGATACCGTCCGCGCCAACCCGAGGGTCGGCGTGTACAGCCGCAACAGTTCGTCGGTGGACTTCTTGACCAGACCCGGATCGGCGATGAACTTCTGACGCAGCTCGGTGTCCTCACACAGCCGCAGCAGCACATTGCCGGTGAAGCCGCTGGTGGTATCCATGCCGCCCAGCATCATCAGCACCGTGTACATGGTGATCTGGCCGTCGTCGAGCGGTTCGCCGTTCAACTGGCCACGCAGGATGTCGCTGAACAGGTCGTCGCCGAGGCCCTCGGCGCGCCGCTCCTCCATGTGTTTGACGATCTCGCCGAACATCTCCAGGCCGGCGGTCCCGGCCTTCTCGGGGTCGTGCGCGCGGTCGTGCACGGTGGTGTGCACCCAGTGCACCCAGTCCATGGCGCGGGATTCGTCGAAGTTCAGCAGCCGCAGGATCAACCGTGCCGGCAAGGGGGTGGTGAGCTCACCCACCAGGTCGCACTGGCCGCGCTCGATGAACGCGTCGATCGCCTCGTCGGTCATCGCGATGGCGGCGTCGCGGAACCGTTCGGCCGATCCTGGGGAGAACCGCTTGAGAGTGACCTCGCGCAGCTCCTGCGTCTCGGGCGGATCCGATTCGATCGGCAGGATCGGCAGGGGCAGCTCACTGGCAGGCACACCCACTGAGGGGAACGAGTTGAACAGGGCGTCGTCTCGGGCCGCCTCGAACACCGACGCGTAGTCGACCAACGCCCAGAAGCCCTCGTAGTGGTCGGAATACGCGACCGGGCAACCCGACTCACGCATCTTCCTGAAAGTGCCGTGTGGATCCTCGCGGAACTCCGGCGAATGGTGATCGAGGTCCACCTCGGCGCGCGGACGCGATTCGGCCTGGATGTCGGTCATCGGCACTGCTCCTTTTGTCGGGCTATCTGGAGAGGATGGCGACTGCCGCGGTCCCGGGCGCTCCGTAGAGCTGGGCCAGCCCGACCCGTGGATCGTTGGGCACCTGGCGGTCGCCTGCGGTGCCGCGCAGTTGCTGCACGAGCTCGTACACCTGGCGCAGGCCCGAGGCACCGACCGGTTCGCCGTTCGCCAGCAGTCCGCCGTCGGTGTTGATCGGCAGCCGGCCGCCGATCTTGGTGGCACCGTCGGCGAGCAGTGCCTCCTGTTCGCCGTCTTTGCACAGGCCGGTCTCGGCCATGTGGATGATCTCCGAGCCGGAGTCGGTGTCCTGTAGTTGAGCGACGTCGATGTCCTCGGGACCGATGCCCGCCGACTCGTAGGCGGCGCGGGCGGCCTCTGCGGTGGTGCCCGGCACCAGCGGCAACTCGATCGAGGTCCGCAGCAACTCGTAGGCGCCTTCGCGGCGGCTGCGCAGCGCGGTGGAGCGCAGGTAGATCGGGGTGTCGGTGAACTGCTTGGCCTTATCGGCGCGGCATACCACGACGGCGGCGGCACCCTCATTCGGGTTGCAGTACATGTACTGACGCAGTGGGGCATTGACGACCGGCGAAGCCAGGATCGCCTCGATGCTCATCGGTTTGCGTCGCCAGGCGTGTGGGGCCAGCGCGCCGTTGTCGAAATTCTTGGCCGCGACGCGGGCCAGCGTCTGCTCGCTGATGCCGTGGTCGTGCATATAGCGCATGATCTTGGTGCCGAAGTAGTGGGTGGTCAGGAACATGCCCTGATCGCCGTACCACTGGGGCAAGCCCGACACCGACGGGTCGGCGCCGAAGGCGCCACGCGGATGTTTGTCCAGCCCAACGCCGACGGCGATGTCGGCGTTGCCGAGCTGGACGTCGCGGGCCGCCAGCGTCAACAGCGAGTTGCCGGTCGCGCAACCGCTGAGCGTTGCGCGCGCAGGCACTCCCGTCATCCCGGCCAGGCCGGTCACCGCCTCCGGATTGGACACCTCCAGGCTGCCCGCGTACAGACTGCCCACGTCCGACCAGTTCACTCCGGCGTCACGCACCGCCCTACTGATCGCGACCGCCCCCATCTCCAGCGCGGACCGGTCCTCATACCGTCCGAAGGGATGGAGTCCCACACCGATAATGGCGATATCGGGCGTGTTGCTCATTGCGTTCCTCTCGGCAGGCGCGGCTCAGTACTGCTGCAGCAGGAGTGCGCGTTGACTTGATGCTCCTAAGCCTATAACTATATATCGGATTCTAGGGCTCGAGTCTAGAATCACGTCACCGGCCGAAAGGCGGTACGGCGGACTTCGCGAACAAGGGCTGAGGGCGTGTGAGTATTTCATTGCTACTTGAGATGGCGGCATCAGGTGATCCCGATCGGTCCGCCCTGATGGACGGCGACATTCGGTGGTCCGCTGCAAGGTTGAGTGAACTTGCCGACGGAGGCGCCGGAGTGATCGCCGCGTCGGGTGCTGCCCACGTTGTCTACGTCGGGACCGGGGGAGCGATGCTGCCTCTGCTGATCTTCGCCTCCGCCCGTGCGAACGTCCCCTTCACTCCGTTGAACTACCGGCTGAGCCCCGAGGCGCTGGGCCAGCTCATCGACCGGCTGCCCGACCCACTTGTCGTCGTCGACGACGACTACCGCGACACGGTGACGACCGCGAGTGGCCGGTTGACCGGTTCCGAGGAGTTCCTCGCCGCCGCGGGATCGGCGGAACCCGTGGTCGAGTTCGCCGATCCAGACGACGTGGCCGTCGTGTTGTTCACCTCTGGCACCACGTCGCGGCCGAAAGCCGTTGAGCTGACGCACAACAACTTGACCAGTTACGTCACCGGAACCGTCGAGTTCGCGTCGGCCGATCCCGCGGACGCGGCGCTGGTGTGCGTTCCGCCGTACCACATCGCCGGTGTCGGTGCTGCGCTGTCGAATCTCTACGCTGGACGGACCATCGTCTATCTGCGCCGGTTCGATCCGCGCGAGTGGGTACGTCTGGTACGTACAGAGAAGGTGACCACCGCGACGGTGGTGCCGACGATGCTCGACCGGATCGTCGCGGTACTCGAGGAGGAGCCCGTCGAGTTGCCTTCGCTGCGGAACTTCGCCTACGGCGGTTCGAAAGTGGCCCAGCCGCTGGTGCGCAAGGCGCTCGACCTGTTGCCGCAGGTGGGCTTCGTGAATGCCTATGGTCTCACCGAAACGAGCTCCACCATCGCGGTGCTCACCCCCGAGGACCATCGACTGGCGCACGGCGCGCGCGATGAAGCCGTCGCGCGGCGGCTGAGCTCGGTCGGTCGTCCGGTGCCCGGCATAGAGGTGCAGATCCGGGCCGAGGACGGCACGGTGCTCGGCCCGAACGAAACCGGCGAACTGTTCGTCCGCGGCCCTCAGGTGTCGGGCCGGTACGCCGAGATCGGTTCGGTGCTCGACGCCGAAGGCTGGTTCCCCACCCGAGACATCGCCACTCTGGACGACGACGGGTACCTGTTCATCGGCGGCCGTTCTGACGACACGATCATTCGGGGCGGCGAGAACATCGCCCCCTCGGAGATCGAGGAAGTGCTCGTCGAGCATCCGCACGTCCGTGAGGTCGTCGTCGTCGGTATGGACGACCCAGAATGGGGCCAGATCATCGTCGCGGTGGTCGTGCCTGAACCCGGGGCCGAGCCGATGGCCGAAGAGTTGCGCGACTTCGCTCGTAAAACCTTGCGCGGATCACGCACTCCCGATCGCATCGTGTTCCGCGACCAGGTGCCCACCACCGCCACCGGCAAAGTTCTGCGCCGCGAGATCCTCGACGACCTCAAGCCGGCGACTGCCTAGACTGACCACCGAACAGCAAGGAGCTCAACATGATCAAGAACGGCACGCGGTTGCAGAGCCAGGTCTGTGACACGCAGGTGATCGTCGTCAAAACCGCCGAGAGCCTGGACGATCTGCGGTGTGGCGGTCAACCGATGCTGCCGCTGGGCGCAGAACGACCCGCCGGGGCCACCCTCGACGATGCCTTCGCAGGCGGGGCGGCGATGGGCAAGCGGTATGTCGACGACGGGGGCGCGGAAGTGCTGGTCACCAAGGCCGGCGTCGGGTCGCTCAGCGTCGGGACGACCGCACTGACACTCAAGGAAGCCAAGCCGCTGCCGGCCAGCGACTGACTTCGGGGTCTGTGCGCCCGTACGACCAGTCGCCGGATCTGGGTTCGCGCTCCATGCTCAGTCGGGTTCGATGAGGGCGTGAAGCTCGCGACGGACGATCTTGCCCGTGCTGCCGCGCGGTAATTCGCCGAGCACTGTGATACTTCGCGGCACTTTGTAATTGGCGAGGTTTTCGCGCACATGCGCCTTCAGATCCTCGGGTGTGGCGGAGGCTCCGTCACGTAACACGACGAACGCCGCCAGACGTTGGCCGTACTGCTCGTCATCGACGCCGATGACCGCCGCTTCGTTGACCTCGGGGTGGGTGGCCAGCGCTTTCTCGACCTCGATCGGGTACACGTTCTCGCCGCCCGAGACGATCATCTCGTCGTCGCGGCCCACCACGAACAGCCTGCCGGCTTCATCCAGATACCCGACGTCGCCCGAGGACATGTATCCGTCGTGGAAGTTCTTGTTGGCACCGGACGTATAGCCGTCGAACTGGCTTGAGTTCCGGACATAGATGGTGCCGACTTCACCGCGGGGTTGTTCGTGGAAATCGCTGTCGAGGATTCGGATGTCGGTTCCTTCGGCGGCCTTCCCAGCAGTGTCGGGCGCGGCGCGCAGGTCCTCGGGCGTGGCTGTCGCGATCATGCCGGCCTCGGTGGCGTTGTAGTTGTTGTAGATGACGTCGCCGAAGCGATCCATGAACTTGATGACGACGTCGGGGCGCATCCGCGACCCCGACGCGGCCGCAAAGCGCAGTGTGCGGCCGCTGTAGCGGGAGAGTACGTCCTCGGGCAGGTCGACGATGCGGTCGAACATGACCGGCACCAGACAGAGCCCGGTGGCGCGGTGTTCGTCGACGAGGGCGAGGGTGGCCTCGGGGTCGAACTTCCGGCGGGTGACGATGGTGCAGGCCATCATGGCCGCGAACACCAGCTGCCCGAAGCCCCAGGCGTGGAACATCGGCGCAACGATGACCGTCACCTCTTCGGCCCGCCAGGGCGTACGGTCGAGGATTGACTTCAGCGCATCGGCTCCGCCGCCGGAATGTCTGGCGCCCTTGGGTGAGCCGGTGGTGCCCGACGTCAGCAGGATGAGCTTGGATGTCCGGTCGGACGGCAAGGGTCGTTGACCGATGTGCCCGTCGATCAGGCCGGCGACGGTGACGGCCTGCGCGTCCGGATCATCCGTCCACGCCACGATCTTTGCCGCCTTGGGGCGGTCCTTGAGCGCCTGGGCGACGGAGGGCGCGAACTCCTCGTCGTAGATGACGGCGTCAACCTGCTCTCGGGCCACCACGTCCGCCAGCGCCGGACCCGCGAACGAGGTGTTCAATAACAGCACATCGGCACCGATCCGGTTTGCCGCGACAAGCGCTTCCACGAACCCGCGGTGGTTGCGCGCCATGATGCCGACGACCTCCGGCTGTCCACCGGGCAGTGTCTGGAGGGCGGCGGCGAGCGCGTCGCTGTGGCTGTCGAGTTCCCGCCAGGTCAGCGTGCCTAGTTCGTCGATGAGCCCGGGCCGGTCGGGGCATCGCTGCGCTGCGAGGGCGAAGCCTGTGGTCACCGACATTCCAGCACGCCGCACTGCCGCTCCCATGCGGAGGTAGCGGTCGGGCCGCAGCGGCGCGATCACTCTTGCGCGGTACATCGTGCCGACGATTCCGGCCGTTTTACGGAGGCGGTTCATCATCGGATTCAGCCGATCACCGGTAGCCGACGTTCGGCCGCGAGCTCGTCGAGCGCCCGCTGCATGACCTGGCGCACGTGGGCATCGACCTCGTCGACGTTCGGGTCCTCGCCGAATTCCGCGGTGATGTCGATCGGCGTCAGCACCTGAGTGACGATCTTCGTCGGTAGAGGCAGGTTGACCGGCAGCACGGCCGAGAACCCGAACGGGAAGCCGAATGAGATCGGCAGGATCTTCACCCGCAGAAGCTTGTCCAGCCGCACGGCCTTGGCCAGCCACTCGCCGCGGGAGAGAAACAGCTGATTCTCCTGGCCACCGATCGACACCGACGGCACGATCGGCACGCCCGCGTTGAGCGCGGCCCGGACGTAACCGGTGCGCCCGCCGAAGTCGATCGTGTTCTCCGAGGCGGTCGGCCGGTACACGTCGTAGTCGCCGCCGGGGAACACCACGACGACGCCACCTGCGCGCAAGGCCTTGTCGGCGTTCTCATGGCTGGCTGGAATGAACCCGGTTCGTTTGAACAAGTCGCCGGTTGGACCGGCGAAGAGGATGTCGTGGCTGAGCGTGTAGACCGGTCGGTCGTAGCCGAACTTCGCGTAGAAGTCGGTGGCGAACACGGGCACGTCCATGGCGAACAGCCCACCCGAGTGGTTTGCCACCACCAGCGCGCCACCGGCCGGGAACTGGTCGAGTCCACGTACCTCGGCGCGGTGCCAGCCCTTTATCACCGGGCGGATCAGACCCATCAACTGTTCGGTCAGGGCCGGGTCCCATTTCGTGATGGCCGACGGCTCGGTGTCAGGCGCGTTCACTCGACCTCCTAGTAAAAATCGTTAGACATTTAGATGTTATCCAGCGCACACGGCGGTTACCCGAATATCTTGAATGCGGCACATCGAACAGCGATGCATGGCATGGAGGAGCGGTGAAGAGGCTGGGAGGCTGGGACGCGGTACTGCTGTACAACGAGACCCCTAACCTGCATCAGCACACGCTGAAGGTCGCGGTCGTGGATGCTTCGGAGTGCGACGAGTTCGGGTTCGACCGCTTCCGGCAGACGCTGGCGCGGCGTCTGCACCTGCTCGAACCGCTGCGTTACCAACTTGTCGACATTCCGGGCAGGATGCACCATCCGATGTGGTTGGAGAACTGCGACGTCGACCTCGACTACCACGTTCGGCGCATGCAGGTCAGCCCTCCCGGGAGTAACCGCGAACTCGATGTCGCAATCGGTGAGGTCGCCAGTACCCCACTGGATCGGAGCAGACCGCTGTGGGAGTTCCACTTCGTGGAGGGCATGGCGGACAACCGGTTCGCCATCATCGGCAAAGTCCATCATGCGCTCGCAGATGGCGTCGCGTCGGCGAACTTGATGGCGCGCGCGTTGGACCTGCCTGGTTCTTCACAATTGGAGAGGGACGACTACCGGCGTGATCCCCACCCCTCCGGTGCGCAGTTGCTCCGGGCAGCGCTGGCGGATCACATCGTCCTGTTACGGGAGTTTCCCCGCTTGGTGCGGGATACTGTCACGGGAGTCCGGCGTGTCCGCCGCAAATCCGTTTCGGTACCTGGGCAGGCCCGCAACTTCCGCCCGCCGAGGACCTTCCTCAACCATGTCGTGACACCTGGCCGCACGTTCGCAAGTGTCAAGCTCGACCTCCATGAGGTGAAGGGAATCGGCAAGCAACTCGGTGTCACGATCAACGACATGGTGCTGGCCATCAGTACGGGCGCTCTCCGCACCCTTTTACTGAAGTATGACGGTCGCGCCGACGAGCCGTTGTTGTGCGGGGTGCCGCTGAGCATCGACACGTCACCAGAGCGCATCTCGGGCAACGCGATCGGGACCATTGTGGTGTCGCTGCCCGTGCACCTGGCCGATCCACTCGAGTGGGTACGTCTTGCTCACACCGGGGCGATGATCGGCAAAGAGAACGCCCGCCTTCTCGGAAACGAGCTCGTGAGCCGCTGGTCGCACTATGCGCTACCGGCGTTGAGCGAGTGGGGGTTTCGCCGCATCGCGACCAGTGACTCGCCCAACAAGCTGATCAACGTTTCCGTCTCCAACGTGCCGGGTCCGCGCGAGTACGGCCGGATAGCATGCGCTCCGATGGTGGAGTTGTACTCAGTCGGACCACTCACTTTCGGCGTGGGGCTGAACATCACGGTCTGGAGTTACGTCGACCAACTCAATATCTCGGTTCTCGCCGACGACGCGACCTTCGGCGACCCACGCGAGGTGACCGACGCGATGGTCGAAGCGTTCGCGCTCATCCGTGAGGCGGCCGGGCGGCCCGCTGAGTCACTGGACAGTCCACCACCTCATGAGGCAGGTTCGGCTTGACAGGGTGATGTCAACGTGAAGTTCATCTGTTGTCCGCGAAAAGAAAGGAAGTGTTCGTGAGAGGTGGACCGTCGATCAAGCACCTCGACGACGTACCGGCTGAGGAGATGCTGCGCTACGAGTTCGCGGATGGTCGCACCGCGTCGATCTGGGAGAAGTGGATCGAGCTGACACCGCGCTACTTCGCGTTCTGGAACAAGTGGGATCCGGGTGCGATCTCCTCGCAGCACGGCCACACCGGCGATCACAGCAACTTCATCCTGGCCGGTGAGATTCGTTGTGGCGACCTCGTCGCCCGCGCTGGCACGCACATCATGCTGGAGTGGGGTGACGTTTTCGGCCCGTGGGAGGCCGGCCCGCAGGGCTGTGAGCTGTACGGGTTCATCGCCGGCGAGGGGCAGCCGTTCAGCGGTGACACATCCGCCTACGAAGCGCTCCTCGAGGAGCGTGGGGCCCGACCGGTCCCGCTACCGATGCCCAAACGTCTGCCGCCGTGGATTCTTGCCAAACTCGGCAACGGATTCACTTCGTCGGTCACCCAGTGGAGTACGTCGGACTGAGGTCGTCAACCCAACCGCGGAATAGCTTGTATTGGGCTACAAGCTATTCCGCGGCAGAAGTTGATCACTGATTCAAGCGTTCGCCAGCGCGGGGGGCTTGACCGCCTCCGGATCGGGGTTGGCCAGTGGGAGTCCCATGAAGCGGCGGGCGTTGTCACCCATGAAGTCGTAGGTACGCCGCTTGTCCATTCCCTCGGCGTACTTGAAGTAGCCCTTGGGAGTTTCCAGTCCTTCCGGATGCGGCCAGTCCGACCCGAACATCACCCTGTCCCATCCGACGGTCTCGACGACGTCCGCCACGGAGCCCTCCCAGAACGGGCTGACCCAGCAGTTGCGACGGAACACCTCATGCGGATGCTCGGGGAAGTTCTGCGGCATCTTGTGATACGTCGAAGCGAGGTCGTCGAAAAGCGGCTTGATCCAAGCGCTTCCGTTCTCGACGCTGGCGATACGCAGCTTCGGGAACCGAGTCAGCGTGCCATGGCAGATCAGGCTGGTGAGCATGTCGGCGATCTCCCGGTGGCCGAGCGCCGTCCATTTGAACGCCGACATCTCGAAGGCGCTCTGCGTCTCCGCCGGCTCCCACTTCTCGATGTACTCCTGCAGCGGCGGTTGGCTCGCGTGCAACACGATCGGCAACCCCGCTGCCTCGACCTCCCGCCAGAACGGATCGAATTCAGGCAGCGCCGGTGAGCGCCAGCCCTTGTAACCGTTCACCGGCGCCGGTTTGATCAGGGCGACCCTGGCGCCGTTTTCCAGGATGTACTCGAGCTCCCGTAGCGCGTTGTCGACGAGTCCCAGCGTGAGGACCGGCGTCGAATAGATCCGGTTCTGATGGCTGAAGCCCCAGTGTTCGAGCATCCACTGGTTCAGCGAGTGGATGATCGCCGCCGTCAATTCGGGATCTTCGGCCGCGGAGTGCTCAACGAGATTGGCGAGCGTCGGATAATTGATGCAAGCGTCGACGCCTTGACGGTCGAGCTCGGCAATCCTGTCGTCGGGATTACGGGCGCCGGGCGGGCAGTCGATCCCGCGGCCGGACATCTCCCTCATGGTCAGACCTTCGGGATTCTGGCCGGAATAGAACTTCTCGTGCGCACCGGGGGCGGCCACCCGCTCGAAAGTCGGGTTGGGCATGTAATCGGTGATCTTGTTCAGGATCGCGATCCTGGTGCGCTTACCGATCTGGACGAACTGCACCTTCGATTGGTACTTCTCCGGCAGGTGCCGCAGCAGTGCATCCGGGGTCTCGTACATGTGCTGATCGGCGTCGAAGATCGGTGCGTCGGTGAACTGGGTCATCGTTGTGCCTCTCGCTGCTCTACATCGGGCTTGCCAATGAGCCTGGCGCAACTTGACGATTGTGTCAAGTGCTGCGCTAGAGGAGGTCCGATAGCTGTTTCCACGTGTACTTATTGCACTTGACGATGTTGTCATATAGCGTTGCCACATGGCGGTCACCTCGAGTGCTCCTGACGCGTCGCCACAGGACGCCACCCGCGGTGAGCGCACCCGCGCGGCAATCCTGCAAGCAAGCCGGCGCCTCTTTCTCGAGCGCGGATACTCCGGCACGCCCATCAACGCGATCACCGAGGCATGCGGTATCTCGCGCGCCGGGTTCTACACGTACTTCAAGGACAAGCGCGAGATCTTCAACGTCCTCGGCAAGACGGCGTATCACGACGTCCTGGCCGTCATCGCCGAATGGGCGGAGGCGGAGGCGCCGTTCAGCCCCGCCGACATCCGGGTGTGGGTGGGCCACTACTTCGACTACATGGACCAGCACGGTGCGTTCGTGCTGGCGTCGGCGCACTCCGCCCCTGACGACGATTCGTTTCGAAACTCACGCAATCGCATGGTGACTCGCGCGTCGTGGAAGTTGGGGCAGGCTATCTCCAGGGCCGGCGCGCACTCGCCGGACGTCATCGGCGTTGCGGTGATGGGATTGCTCGACCGGGCCTGGCACACCGTGAATAGGCAGACCGTCGCCGTCGACCGCGACGAAATGATCGCGGTGGTCGCCGAAATGATCTCGGCGATGGCGGTTCTCGGCGCGTCGGAATCAGCCGTCTAACCACCGGCCGCTGTGGGTAACCGTGGAACCGTAGACGACGCCGGTCCAGCCTCGCGCCGGCTCATTTGGACACCGAAGGAGCACCACATGTCAGGTTTCGACACGAGTCAGCCGATTGCCGACGAGAAGTCGCTGAAGGACATCGACCCCGCTGACACACGAGGCGCGGCCCCCGCCGGCGATCCCGAATCTGCCGAGTCGGACCAACTCGGTGACGCCACGCCCGGCCCCCGCTGACGGGCAAACCTCAGAAGCTCTACGGGTCAAGACCTCCCAGGCGTCGAATGTCACCGAGGTGATGGTGGCATTCATGCCAGGCGCTGCGCGCGATGAGCGCAACTGAGATCTCCCGACCGTCGAGCGTCACGGTGCGGGTGGCCGAATCGTCGTCCAACGCAATCAGCACATCGGCGAGCCGCTGGATCCGCCGCTCGAACTGCGCGAGCAGTTCGAGCGGATCGGCGTCGTTGTAGGCGGCCTGAACGACTGACTCGTCCGGGTCCACCGTTGGTATCAGCGGATTGTCTTCGGACAGCGCACGCTCGATCAGCCAGCGGTGGAACGCCATCGACTCCCGTAGGTGCCCGAGGTACTCCAGCGGGGACCATACCGTCGCTGCCGGTCTGCGCCGAAGCTCATCACCAGAGACGGCGAGGACGCTGACGCCGATCGCCCGAACCGCCGGGTACAACTCCATGGCGACGTCCGACGGTAGCGTCTCGGACTGATCGAAACCGCACTCGCGACAGATCTCCTCCATGACCGGATCCTCGGATCAGCTGGCCGGGGCGCTGCCGGTTTTCGCGGTCCACTTTCCGTACGGGATGTGGTCGGGAATCTCCCAGAAGCTGCGCACGGAGCTGGTGCCGTCGGCATTGAATCGCCACACATCGACGCTGGGGATGACGAGTGCCTCGCCACGGTAGGTGCCTTCGTTGTGGCACACGACGACGGCTTCGGATCCGCCGAGGATGATCTGCTCGATGCGGACGGCCGGGTGATTCGGCCCGGTGCGATCCCACAGTTCGGCGGCCAGTTCCCAGCCCCGTTTGACCGGTGTTCCTACCGGGTCCTCGAGCGTCGGTTCGCCTGGCGCGGCGTCCTTCCAATGCCGCAGCCACCCCTGCTTGTCCTGGTCGTTCCACAATTCGTACCAGCGTCGAATGAAGTGCTCGAGATGGGCTCCTGTGATCGTCATTGGAAGTCACGCCTTTCTGGGAGGTTGGGTGTCAAGTACTTGTGGCTCAAGGCGTTTGGCGCAAGTCCATCGCTTGCTGCCAGGCCCGTGTGAGGTCGGCGACTGAAACAACCTGAGCCAGTAGGGAAATCGTGTTGCGCAGGACCAGGCGGCCGTACTCGGCAGGGGTGCCCACGACGGCGTCACCGGCGACGACGACGTTGAATCCCTCGTGAGCCGCTTGTCCGACGGCCAGCGGAATGGCGACGTTCAGCGATACGCCCGCGAACACCAGAGTGTCGAGCTTCCGGGCGCGCAAGAGCGGTAGGAGTTCGGTACCCCACGTCGGCGACACGCCCTGATGTCGGGGCACGATCAGGTCCGACGGATCGAGTAGTTGCGGCAGGACCTGAGTTGCACGGTGGCCCGGCCTCCACTCGGCAGTCGCAGGAGCGGTTGAACGCATCAGCGGGGTGGTTCCCGGGTCACCGCCCAGGCGCCCGGCAAATGGGGTGTGCACGACGAGCACACCCGCGCCCCGAGCGCCGGTGAGAAGTGACTCGATCACTGCCAGCGCCGGTTCTGCGTCGGCCGCCAGCGCAGGCAGCATCGAGTCGGGTCCCAGCACGCCGTTCTGGCATTCGACACAGACCACTGCGGTGCGGCCTGGCTCGGGGGCCGACCATCGACGATCCGTTGTCATGGGTGGACCACCTCGGCCAGTGACGGCTCCGGGTAGAACTGTCGAGACCAGCTGCGGAACGCGCGGGTGTACTTCGCTTCGTACCCGACCGCGAGCGGATGCTCGCGGTAGCGCTGGTTCTCCCACACCCGCCGGTCAGCCGTCGGCCCGAACAATTCCTTGGTGTTGGCTGCAACAATGCTGCGGGCCAGACCGTCCGGCTCGGCGGACCCAAGGTCGCGGTTGGCGACCCAAACGGTGATGAAACCCTCGCTGCGGGTTTGGTCGATCGGAGTGAAGGCGCCCAGCGTGGTCGACCGCAGTCCGTCCTTGACGCGGTTGATGTTGAGCCCGACGCCGTGGGCGGTGTTCTCGGTGGTAACTCGAACCGAACCCTTGGGCGTGGAGATCATGCCGTCGTAGTCGACCCGCAACACGGGGCCGTCCTCCTGCCACAGAGAGATATCTGGAATCTCCTCCCAGCGATGGACGTACCGCATGTGCGCGAGGTCGGGGAAGTTCTCGGCGGCGAACTGAGGATGCATTCGCATGGGTTCGCGATGGGTGGCCCACGGGTAGGGCGGGTAGAAGTCCCCGGTGCCGGCCTCGGGGAAGCGTGGCGGATCCCAGCTGGGGCCCGAACCGTCGGCGGCGTGCCAGATATAGACGATGCCGCTGTGTTCTCGCACGGGCCAACTACGAGTGCTCGCGTTGATCGAGTCGCGGTCACCATAGGGTATTTCCGCGTTCCGGCCGTCGGCGTCCCACACCCATCCGTGGTACGGGCAGCGCACACAGGTTCCTTCCACCGTGCCGCCGTGACCCAGATGGGCGCCCATGTGAGGGCAGTACGCGTCCAGCGCGACGAGCCGGCCACCGGACGGCTGGTCGTCGGAAGCGGTGCGGTAGATGACGAGGTCCTGTCCGAAGAATCGCTCGGGCACGACCTGCCCAGGGCCGTACCCGGCGGACCAGCCCGCCTGGAACCAGCCCGTGGGGTAGTCGGCATGTGGGAAACCGCGCTCTTGAAACGTCTCGGCCGGGCCCTCGAAACCGTACATCGGCATCTCCTCGTCGAGTGGTTGGCATCGACGATCGCTGTGCATCGGCCGTCAAACCGGGCTTCCGACCTGTGTCGGGAATGGCTTTCCCGATAATCGGGACGTTGTCCGGGAACGCCATTCCCGCTAGGGTCCGACAGTAACCGGTGGCAAGTGGGATTTCCACCCTTTTCAGATGATGGCGGACAGCCTCGAACACCCCGTCGATGTGGCCGTGATCCTCGAGGACATGTTCGGCGACGCATTGAGTCAGCTCGGTCGGGCGGGGTTGCCCAGGAGTGGCGCCGACGATCACGATGCTCGGGCCGCGGCGCAACACCTACACCACCGGCGCCGCCCTCAACGTCGACGGCGGTTCAGACTCTCGTCAGCACTCACCGAGCAGCGATTCCGGCCGGGTTGGGGTGCACCGCAGGGGCGGACAGCCCCGTCAGGATCAGCTCGACGACCTGATTGCGCACCTCGTCGAAGTCGGTGTCGAGCCGCCCGCGGATGCGGGCTTCGAGGTGACGTACGGCGACCGCGTGGATGGCGAACGAATCGAGTTCCGGGCGCGCGTTGGGCAGGCTGCCGTCGGCCAGGCCGGCGGCCAACGCCGCGGCCAGCGGCTCGCGGTGCCGCGCGTACGTCGCCTCCAATGCCGCTGCGATACCCGGCGCTCCCGTGACCTCCGTGGACATGAACGCCAAGGCATCGCGGAATCGTGCCTCCTGCCAGCCGATGCTCAGATAGTCCTCGATCCAGGCGGTGATTGCCGCTGCTGGCGTGTCGGCGGCAGCGACCGCTATGCGCAGGTCAGCCAAGATCAGGTCGCCTGCCCACTCCTGCATCGCGATGATCAGGTCGTCCTTGGAGGCGAAGTGCCGGTAAAAGATCCGCCGGTTCACCCCGGCGGCTCGAAGGATGTTCTCGATCGACGTCGTTCCGGTGGTCGAGCCATGACTGATCAACCGGTATGCCGCCCGCAGGATCGCATCCCGTTCCGGCTGGTGACCGTCGTCGCTCATGGGGCGGCTCCATTTCCTGCGAATACATTTTCCAACGTAGCATCATCATTGCCTGGGAACGCCATTCCCGCTAGGGTTGAGAAATAGTGTCGATGGCGTATCCCAATCGATGAAGGAGTAATCGTGAACGGTCTACCCAGCATGCAGCCGACCGGGTGGTTCCAGGTCGCGTGGAGTGCCGACCTGGCCGAGGGCGACGTCATCCCGTTGCGCTACTTCGGCGTCGAACTCGTCGCCTTTCGAGACCTGCAGGGGGCGGTGCACGTACTCAATGCCCACTGCCAGCATCTCGGCGCCAACCTGTCCAAGGGTGGCTGCGTCGTCGAGGACGGTATCCAGTGTCCGTTCCATGGCTGGGTGTGGAACGGGGAGGGCCGCAACGTGCGGATTCCCTACGAGAACCGGCCGAATCGAGGTCGTAAGGTTCGGTCATGGCCGGTCACCGAACTCAACGAGTCCATCTACGTATGGCACGACGCCGCCGGGCGCGCTCCGATGTGGGAGGTGCCCGACGGACTGCGGGTGCTCGGCGAACACATTCACGATCGGGACTACTTCCCAGTCGGTCCGGAAGCCCGGCTCAAATTCGCCGGAATCCACGTGCATCCGCAAGTCATCGCCGAGAACGCCGTCGATCCGCATCACTTCCGGTTCGTGCACAAGACCCCGATCAGTCCGGTCGTGCTACGGGAGGACACCGACGACGTGACGTGGTCGGCGAAGGTGGGTTTCGGCCGACGGTGGAGTGGGGGCGTCGACCAGCCGGGCGAGACGACCAACACCTTGGAGATCTACTGGTCGGGCCTCGGCATATCGTTCAACGGCGAGCACACCCGCGAGGGCTTTCGCGTCATCGCCATCTGCACCACTCCCGTCGACGATCACACATCAGACATATTCTCCACGTACTGGATTGACGAGGCCAACGGCAATTACGACGAGCGCCTGACGGCTGCACAAGCCGCGCTGCCGGACGACATCGCGATTTGGGACAGTCAGGTGTACATGGATCCGCCGGGCCTCACCGCCTCCGAAGCCGCAGGGTTCCGGCAATTGCGCCGGTGGGCGCGTGGCTTTTATCCCGACGCGGAGCCTGCTGAGGACAAACTCGCGCCCTCCGGCGCCCACTGATTCGGCCCAAACACCCAGTGCCCATTCCGAATTGGCCACTCACAGTGGCCGACGTCGTCGCCGAGACCGCCGACGCCGTCACCATCGTGTTCGACCCACCCAATGGTTGCGATGTCGGTTACCGGCCTGGCCAGTTCCTGACGTTGCGAGTGCCGAGCGAGCGGACGGGGTTCGTCGCCCGGTGCTATTCATTGTGCAGCTCGCCGGACACCGACAAGCGGCTGGCTGTGACGGTGAAGCGTACGGCTGAGGGGTATGCGTCGAATTGGTTGTGCGACAACGTCCGTTCAGGTGATGAGTTCGAGTGTTTGCCGCCTGCTGGCGTTTTCAGTCCCGACCACTTGGACAGGGATTTACTGCTGATCGCCGGCGGCAGCGGCATCACCCCCATGATGTCGATCACCAAGTCCGTGTTGGTCCAGAGTCACGGGCGAGTGGTGCTCATCTACGCCAACAGGGACCCTGATGCCATCATCTTCGCCGCGGCGCTGCGCGAACTCGTTGCGGAGCATCCTGATCGGCTGACAGTCATCCATTGGCTGGAGAGTGTGCAGGGCCTGCCCAATGACGCGACCCTGACGCCGCTCCTCGCACCATTCGCGGACCACGACGTCTTCATCTGCGGCCCAGCACCATTCATGAAGAGCGCGCGCAGTGCGATCGAAGGTCTGGGGACACCGCGCACCCAGATCCACATTGAGAACTTTGTTTCCCTGTCCGGGGATCCGTTCGTCGACAGGCCGGTGAGTGTCGATCAAATCGGCGATTCTGCCGATGACCCGCTGACCGCCGAGGTGGTCGTTGAGCTGAACGGTTCGACCCACACGCTGACATGGACACCGAAAGACACTTTGATCGACCTGCTCGTCGATCAGGGAATCGAAGCGCCCTACTCCTGCCGTGAAGGCGATTGCGGCACATGCCAATGCGTTCTGATCGACGGGAAGGTCGAGATGGATACCCACGGCGCGCTCGACGACGACGATATCGCGGACGGTATTGTGCTGGGATGCCAAGCCCGGCCGGCCTCTGAGCGCATCAGGATCGAATTCTGACGCCGGGTCGGCCCCGACCCGCCGGCGACACCGTACGTCGTTGACGATGATCGTTGCATCGCGGGATCCGCTGTAGCGCAAGCCCGCTCGTTAGGCACCGAGCGCGTTCACGCTCCTACAAGAATCTATATTGTCGACGGTCCAACATCATCTCACTTGTGTTGGACAGTCCCCCTCGGCGTCGGTCAGGCTGCGACGGTGTCCTTCTCGGCGGCCGGCGACTGCGTCCGGGTCGACGGCATGACCATCTTGAACCCGACCCAGGCGTACGCGACCGACAGCATCGCTGACACCGTGGCGCACAGGTTGATGATGAGCAGCGAGGTGGTGGAGCTCATAGCCAAGCCGATCGGGACGATGGTGGTCACGCCGACGCCGATGATGAAGCTCGGCACGAGGAGCACGAGGTAGGCGGGGCGCTCACGCACGAGCGTGGTCTTCCTGGCGGCATGGACCAGCAGGGACACCACGAAGATGGCGGCGGTGTTGGAGAAGGCCATCCAGAGGGGGTATCCCCAGACCGCAATGGGCTGCTGCGTTCCGTAGTACTGGTAGAGGCCGAGTTGGAGCATCGGCACCTCGAAGAACAACGTGAAGGGGATGGCCAAGGCGAACAGGCCCATCCACCGCTTCACGGCAAGGCCGGTCTCGAGGCGGGTGACCAAGTACAGGATCGCCGGGCCCCAGAAGACGGGGTACATGAACAACACCCACAGCGGGATGGTGCCGCTGAAACCGGTCAGCGAGGTCAGTGCGCCGGACTGGTGATAGGTGATGTCGACCATGTAGTCACCGAGAGGCTCGTAGAATACCGCGGCCAGCGCTCCGAGCGTGATCCAGAACATTTCGGAGCGTCTAGTAGTGCGCCACGTCCTGATGGCGTAGCCGAAGACCAGCGCTGCCAGGATCACTGTGACGGCCAGCATGGAGACTTGCCACGTCGTCGATTTGATCAGTTCCGGTGCCGGATCCTTGGGGATGAGATCCGCCCGCGTCGAAAGCTGGTCGAAGCCGTTCCACATGTCTGCTCCTCTGCCGCAGTCGTTCCCGCCAAAGACGTCGCGTTGGACACATATGACTCCAGTGTGGGATGTCCGACAGAATAGGCCACTGTGTCGGACAGGGTCAATATCTGCAGGTAAGCTCTGCAACCGTGACCGCGCATCCGCAGGTGAGTCGGGCTGCCGCCTGGGGCGCGGACCTGCCGCTCAACGAGGAGCAAGCGCGAGAGCGCCTGCTGGCAGCGGCCGAAGCGTGCTATGCGGAGCGCGGACCGACCAGCACCCGGATGAGTGACATCGCCAAGAAGGCGGGCGTCAACCGATCCACGGTGTACTACTACTTCCCGACCAAAGACGCGATTCTCGTTGCCTCGTTCGTTCGTGCCCTTGACGGCGTGCTCGCCGCCGCCGACCATTGCTGGCGTACAGACGAGCCTTTCCTCGATCGTCTGGTCGCGGCGTGTCTTGCCGGAAATGCCGCAGCCCGCACATCGCCGGCCATCCGGCTACTCATTCACAACGACGAAGCGGCGCACACTTACCACGCGGCCGAGCACTCAGAGCTATGGCGTGACAAGCTCGCAGAAGCGCTCGGTCAGCGCATCGCCGGCGCTGCGGCGGCCGGGGAGGTCCGCGATGATCTCTCCCCGGACACGTTGGCCCGTTGGGTGACTCGAGTCAACTTCAGCCTCATGTCGGAGCCCGCCGGCGCAGAAGACGGCGGCGAGGAAGGAATACTCCGCAATCTGCTCGCGGCATCGCTCGCCCCGCGGACATCGGCCGGGACGTCACGGAGCTAGGCGCTGCGCATCTGGTCGATGAGCGCCTCGGTGTCGGCGACGCTGCGCAGCAGATCGTTGAGATGGGTGCACGTGCTGGTGCCGAACAACTCCTGCCGAACCCGGAAGTGCAGTTCGCGCAGCGTCATTCCGGCGATCCGCTCGGCGCTGGCCACTGCGCCCGGGCATTCCTGCCAGGGCAGCACTCGCGGAGTGGCGTGTGACTCGAGGATCACTCCGGTGTCGGCGTCGACAGCCGCGGCCAGGGTGTACTCGTGGATGATCGTCTCCACGGCGTCGGTCCGCACATAGGTGTCGCGGAACATGGCGTCGATGCCGATCCGCCCGTCACCGTCCTCGTAGACGTCGATGCGCCGGCGCCGGCGCATGCCATGCAACGGCAACGGTTTCATCGGGTGCCACGCCCAGTCGTCGACATCGTGGTCGAGGTCCGGAGCCACCGGCCCGGTGACCACGGCAGGATCGCCGGCCTCGAACGAGGTCATCAGCAACCCGCCGGTCGCGAAGCCCGCGCACTGATCGGCAACCGGCAGATACCCGGACTTGGAGACGTCGCCGAGCGCACCCGAGGCCGAGAGCGCATGACCGGAGACCAGCGTCGCGACCGGAATGTCGTCGAGCAGCGAATAGCGCAGGTCGCGGGATGCGCGCAAGCCCGGGGCGGCCTTATCGGCCGCGGCGCGAAAACCGCTCATCGCCGGCGCGCCCGAAAGGTGCGATATCCCATCGACGGGCGGTGTGACCTCGACGTGGCGGACGACGCGGGCGACCAACTCGATGGTGGCCGACATCTCGGCCTCGCCGAGCACGGAGGCGGTACCGTCCTGCGCCGTCCGCACGTCGCGGGCTCGACCCTCGAGGTGAACCGGGTCCAGCGTCCCCCCGGCGCGGGTCATGTCGATCGACGTGGTGCGCCGCGCGGAACCGGCCCGACGCGGTGGATTACCGACAGTGGGTTCGTGCACCCCGTGTAGGGGATGGAGCCCGAGGGACGGGATGCCCAGGCCGGTCACCCCCGGAGCCTATCCTTCGGGCCGGAAAGCGAAGGTCGCCAGCGACCGGCCGTCTTCGGTCTCCAGATTGGTCGTGGTCGACACCAGCCGCTGACCGATCTGCAACTGGTCGGGGGTGGCGCCCACGATCAACGACTCGACCAGCACGCCCTCGGGCAATTCGACGAAGCCGACGACGTAGGGCTTGAACACGTCGGGGGAGCGGTTGCCCTTGTACGGCAGCGGCGGCGGGAACTCCTGGGTGGTGTAGGTGTAAAGCGTTCCCGTGGTGGACAATTCGATCGCCTCGATGTCCTGCTGAATGTCGGCGTCCCCATCGAAGAGCTCGGGTCGCTCGGCGGGGAACTTCACCACGCCGGTCGATCGTCGGCGCGAGCCGAACAACACCGCACGGTCGCCGTCGACCCGGAACAATCCCTCAGTGATCAGTGCGGTCATGTCAGGCCACCTCGATGACCATCGCCGCGCCCATGCCGCCGCCGGCGCACATGGACAGGACGCCGATGCCACCGCCGCGGCGGCGCAGTTCGTAGATTGCCGAGGTGACCATGCGTGCACCGGTCGCCGCAATCGGGTGGCCCAGGCTGATGCCGGACCCGTAGACGTTGACGATGTCCTCGTCGAGTTGCAGCTCGCGGGCGCAGGCCACCGCTTGGGCGGCGAACGCCTCGTTGATCTCGAACAACGCCACATCCTCGAGCTTGCGGCCGGCCAACTCGAGCGCCTTCGGGATGGCCGTGATGGGCCCGCTGCCGGTCCGGTTCGGCGCCACGCCGACCGCACTCCACGACAACACATGTGCCAGCACCTCACTGGCGGTGTCCGGGGTGGTGAGTGCGACAACGGCGGCTGCGTCGTTGATGCCCGAGGAGTTGCCGGCCGTGACCGTGAATCCGTCGATCTCGGGGTGCAGCACCTTGAGCCCCGCGAGGGTCTCGATCGTCGACTCGCGCCGAGGATGCTCGTCCTGGGCGAACGTGATCGTGCCCCCGTCGGCCTGCGGGACCTCGACCGGCACGATCTCATCGACGAAGGAGCCGGCGTCGATGGCCTTGACGGCGCGTTGGTGGCTGCGCAACGCCCATTCGTCCTGCGCCTCACGGGAGATCCCGTACTGCACCGCACAGTTGTGGGCGACGGTGATGGACATGTCGAGGGCGGGAGCATCGTCGGTGGGGGGATGGGAGAACGGGAACCAGGGATCCTGGTAGTCCTCGGGTGACTTGCCGGTGGTGAACGGCTTGCGCTTGCGCAGAAGCGGTGTGGTGGAGCAGGACTCCATGCCGCCTGCCAGGATGGCGCGGCTCATGCCCGCAGCGATCTGGCCCGCGCCGACGGCGATCGCCGACAGGCTGGACGCACACTGGCGGTTGACAGCGATCCCGGGGATGTCGGTCATGCCGAGGTCGACCGCGATGAAGCGGGCACTGTCACCGCCACCCTGGAGGCTCTCGGCGAGCACGAGGTCGTCGAAATCGGCGCCTGCCAGGCCGGACCGGTCCACGACCGCGGTGACCACTGGTTTCGCGAGTTCGACCGCCGGCATGTTGGCCAGCGTGCCCCGGCGTGACGTTCCGATCGGTGTGCGGGCAGCGGCGACGATCACTGCCTTGGACGTCGATGCGGCCATGTTTCTCCCAAAGTCGTTTCAGGGGCTGGTGCCCGGTGATCGGGGCTAGTCTATACCGTTATATAGATAGCGGTATATCGGGTGACGGAGTTGGGAGCAGCAAGTGAAGGTGATCAGGTCCGTGGACGACGCGCTGGCGTTGATCGGCGAGGAACTCGGAGTCAGCCGTTGGGTGGACATCGACCAGAGCCGGATCGACGCCTTCGCCGACGTCACGATGGATCATCAATGGATTCACGTCGACGTGGAGAAGGCCAAGACCGAAAGCCCCTACGGCGCGACCGTCGCGCACGGCTTCCTCACCCTCTCGCTGATCCCCGCATTGAGCAAGGACAACTACCGCGTCGAGGACGCGAAGATGGGCATCAACTACGGGCTCAACAAAGTGCGATTCCTGTCTGCAGTCACGGCGGGCAGTCGTATCCGGGTGCTTTCTCACCTCGCCGCCGCCGACAAGGTCGCCGACGACACCGTTAACCTGACCGTGCGGCACACCGTCGAGGTCGACGGCGCCGACAAACCGGCAGCCGTCGTCGAACTCATCTCCCGGTGGGTGTTTTGATGGCTCCGGCGCCGAATGAAAGCGATGAAAGTATGTATGCATGGGTGACGGGCGCTGAAGCCGCACCGAAGGAGGCGGTCGAATGACCGGCGGTCCGTTCGACGGAAAGGCCGTTCTCACCGGCGCGGGTAAGTCCCAGGTCGGCCGGCGTCTCGGCCGAACAGGGCTGGATCTCACCCTCGAAGCGGTACTTCGGGCCATCAGCGATGCCGGGCTCAGTGTCGACGACATCGACGGCATCGCGAGCTACCCGGGTCCCGGGGTGCCCGACGCCGGATTCTCCGGCGCCACCATTCAAGAGGTTCGAAACTCGCTGGGGCTGCGCTGCCGGTGGTATGTCTCGGCGATGGAGACCGCGGGCCAGATCGGGCCGGTGATCGAGGCGTGTATGGCAGTCAGTCTCGGCCTGGCCAACCATGTCGTGGTGTACCGGTCGGTGTGGGAGTCCACTGCCGCGCAGCAGGCCGGCGGCGGCCGCGCGTCAGTGCTGTTCGGTGGTGGGAAGCTGCCGCCGCACCTGGAATGGGTCGCGCCGTTCGGTGCGCTGTCGGCGGCGAACTGGCTGGCGATGCCGGCGCAGCGCTACATGCACGACTTCGGTTTGACCCGTGAGCATCTCGGCTACATCGCGATCAACGCGCGCACCAATGCCGGCCGCAATCCTGACGCGATCTACCGCGAGCCGATGACGATGGACGACTACCTCGGCGCTCGGATGATCTCCGAGCCGCTCTGCCTCTACGACTGTGACGTACCTTGCGACGGCGCGACGGCGGTCGTGGTTTCGCGCCGCGACGCCGCGGCCGGCCTGCCCCGCCACCCGCTGACGGTGGAATCCGTCGGCCCCGGCATGTTCGAGCGCGCCACCTGGGATCAGCGCTCGGACATCACCACCATGGCCGCCCACGATTCGGCCGCTACGCTGTGGCAGAACACGACGCTGACCCCGGCCGACGTCGACATGGCGCAGCTCTACGACGGCTTCTCCTTCCTGACCGTGATGTGGCTGGAGGCGATGGGTTTCTGTGAGCACGGCAAGGTCGGCGAGTTCCTCGACGACGGTTCGCGCATCGCGTTGGACGGCGCGCTGCCGATCAACACCAGCGGCGGGCAACTTTCGGGCGGCCGTTTGCACGGTATGGGTTTCCTGCACGAGGCCTGCGTTCAGATGTGGGGCGAGGGCGGCGAGCGGCAGGTCCCGAGTACTCCCGAGGTGGTCGCCGTGGCTGTGGGCGGCGGACCGGTGGCGGGGTCGATGCTGCTGAGCAGCCGCTAGCCGGAGTAGGCCTGGCGATGACCGGAACCAAGGACCTGCGTTCGCTGCTGTGCCGGTGCACACCGTGATCGCAACGCTGCGGGCAGGGGAACAGTGACGCGGGCCGGCGCCGACGTTGACATGACGTTGGGCGACATCATCACCGACAACGCGGTGCGGTTCGCCGACGTGCCCGCCTACCGGCACGGCGGACGCAGCATCACCCATGGGCGACTGCGCGACAGGGCCGTTCGACTGATCTCGGCGATGGCCGCCGCCGGCGTACGACGCCAGGACCGCATCGCGGTGTTGAGCCGCAACAGCATCGAGTTCGGAGAGCTGGTCGCGGCCACTCAACTCAGCGGAATCATCATGGCGACAGTGAACTTCCGGCTCTCGCCGCCCGAGACGCATGAGGTGCTGAGCCGGGTCACCCCCTCGATCGTGTTCTGCGCCGACGAATTCGCTCCGGTGGTCGCCGACTTCGCTGCCCGGTTGCCGTCGCCGCCCCGAGTGGTCACCATCGGCGGGGCTTGCCAGCCGGGGATGACGCACTACGAGGAGTTCCTCGACAGCGGCCGCGGCGGCGAGCCGGAGTTCATCGCCCAGCCCGACGACATCGCCTGCCTGCTGTTCACCAGCGGCACCACCGGCGCCTCCAAGTGCTGCATTCTCGGGCAACGCGAGCTGCGCCGGGTGGCGTTCACCATGAACAACGAAATGCGCTGCGGCAGTGCCGATCGTGGTCTGATCAACATGCCCATGTTTCACGTCGGCGCGCTCGCCATCGTCGGCGGCCTGCACGCCCGCGGCGGAACCGTGGTGCTGCAACAGCAGTTCGAAACGGCGGAAGCGGTGCGGTTGATCGCCGCCGAGCAGATCACGGTGCTGCACCTGGCGCCGGTCATGCTCAAGGCGCTGCTCGACGACATCAGCGACCCCGCCACCGTGGCGTCGGTGCGCACAGTCGTCTACTCGGCGGCACCGATGACTGCGGCTACGTTGCAGCGCGCGCTGGCCACGCTCCCCGGCGCGGGCTTCCTGAACCTCTACGGGCAGACCGAGGCGATCGTGTCCGGGCTGCCACGCGAAATGCACTCGCTGGAGGCGCCAGGCGCCACCGAGCGGTTGCGCTCCGTGGGCTTTCCATTTCCTGGTGCGCGGGTGCGGATCCTCGGCGACGATGGCCGCGATGTGCCCGCCGGTGAGACCGGTGAGATCGTCGTTCATTCCGACGCATTGTTCCGCGGATACTGGGACGACCACGCGGCCACGTTGGTCACGCTGCAAGACGGCTGGTGCCACACCGGCGACGTGGGTCGGTTGGACGAACATGGCCTGCTGTATCTGGTGGACCGCAAGAAGGACGTCATCATCACCGGCGGCGAGAACGTCTACTCGCCCGAGGTCGAGGACGTCATCAGCAGAGCCGACGGGGTGGCGGCCTGCGCGGTGGTCGGCGCACCCGACGAGCGGTGGGGCGAAGCTGTTTGCGCCGTCGTCGTGCCGCATACCGGCGCTACTGTCACGCTGGAGGCTGTGCAGGCGTTCGTCCGGCGCCGACTCGCAGGCTACAAAGTGCCGCGACGGCTGGTCACCGTCGACGCCTTGCCGGTGCTGGCCAGTGGCAAGGTCGACAAGAAGCTGCTGCGCGCCGAACTCGCCCGCGGCTAGCTGGGCGTTCCCGGCTGGCCGTACACCGCCACCACGACCGTCCGATCGAGGCTGTTCTCCGACCACACTCCGATGGCGGTGTTGCTGCAGTCCTGCATGATGCTCCGCGACACCGGGTTGTGCCACCACTGATTGAGGATCTCCAGGCCGCTGATGGCCAGCGCCGGGTTGATCGCGATGGTCTCGGAGACCTTGCCGACAAAGCCCGCCGCATTTGCTCGGTCCTGTGGCGTCGAACCATCCGAACCGATGTCGCCGTTGATATTGCGGTTGGCGCGGACGTCGAGCGTGTGCCGTCGCGCGGCCTCGTCGAGTCGGCGGTCCCTCTTCGGGTCGGTCGTGCAGCCGTTGATGCTCTGCGCGGAGAAGATGTTGCTGTAGACGCTTTCGTTGAGCCGCCGATTGTCGGCCTGCGCCGACGGTGCGGCCAGCACCATACCCGCGGCTACGGCGGCGACCGGAAGCGCCGCCACGAAGCGTCGGACTCTGCAACTCACTGTCATGTCGGGTGAGACTACCTCGAAATGAGCTAAATGAATTAAGATTTCTCTTCATGACGCATCGGAAGCTGTTGGCCGGTCTGGTCGCCGCATTCGCCACCATGGGCGGCATGCTGACGGTCGGCGCGCCGACGGCCGCCGCGGACACGGTCGCCTATCTGGTCAATGTGACGGTCCGGCCGGGGTACAACTTCGCCAATGCCGATCACGCGCTGGCCTACGGCCGCGGCATCTGCGACAAGATCGCCCAGGGCCGGGGATACGCGCAGCTGGTCGGCGATATCAAGGCCGACTTCCGCACCTCCGATGAATTCCAAGCGTCATACCTGATCAGCCAGGCCGCACAGGAGCTGTGCCCGAGTCTTATCTGGCAGTTGCGCAATTCGGCGGCCGGCTACCGACCGGCCGCTAGTTGATCTATATTGCGCATCACGCCGCCCGTAGGAGCGACCGCCGAATCAGCATCACCATGAGTTCGGCTGCGTGCTGGTCGGTGTCGAGATCGCGATCGGTCGGCTCGGTCATGCGGCCAAGAGTCGCCAGGAAGACCGCAGCCGCGACGGCCGGATCCATGCCCGGCGGCAGCGTTGCGGTGCGAAGCAGCGTGCTCACCGCGCCATGCATCGAGCCGATACCGTGGGCGATCGACGTGTCGGAAAGCTGCTCTGACACTGTCCCGTCGAACCACGCCCGAATGACGCCGCGGTAGCTGCGGTGGAAGCGGACGTAATCGAGCATCCAGCGGCGGAATCGGTCGGCGTCGAACTGCTCGCCGGCGAACCCGTGCAGCGCGGCGGCGTGTCCCGCGGTCTCTATCACTGCCCGCCGGGTGAGCTCGGCCAGGACTCGGTCCTTGGTGCTGAAGTAGCGGTACAGCGTCGCCCGGCTGATGCCGGCGGCCGCGGCGATGTCTTGCATGCTGACCGCGTAGTAGCCGTGCTCGGCAAACAGCTGGGAACTGGCCGCCAGGACATCACGACGAACCGGTGACAGGTCACCGGCAGACTCGACGGCCCCATCGACTGGAGCGACAGCGGTGGGGGGCGCGGCCGATCCACCGCTGCGGTCGGGGAAGGCCGCGCAGATGATGTCGACGGGTGTATCGGGATAGAGCATGAGCTGCAAGGCGATTGCCAGCGAGTCGGATACGCCTTCGCGGGAGGGCAGCGGGAACATTCCGCGGTGCCGGTACAGGTTCACCATGTGCGGGATCCGCATGAGTGCCGCCAGGGCGTCGTCGTGCTCGAGCCCTGGCGCCGGCGAGGCCAGCAATCGGCCGGCGACTCGGTCGCCGAACTTCTCGGTGACGGATCCGGCGTCGATGACGGATAGACCGGTGGCCGTGCCGATCCCGGGGAACTCGGCGAACACGGCGGCATGGGCGTCGTAGACATCCGCCCACTCGTGCAACCAACGGCGCAGGTTCGCCAACCCGTCAGCCGTCGGGCCGAGCCGACCCAGCTGTCCCGCGTGCTCTAGCGCCGCTCGTTCCGCCATTCTGCTCAGCTCGCCGAAGATGTCCTCCTTACCGGCGAAGTACTGGTAGATCGCCGCCCGCGACGCCCCGGCGGCCTTCGCGATCGTGTCGATGGACGTGCTGTGAAAGCCCTGTGACAGGAACACTTCCGCCGCACATGTGACGATCCGGTCACGGGTGTGCAGACCCCGTCGCCCGACCGCCGTGCTCGCCGGTGGCGCGTACCCGGGGCGGCGTAGCCCGTCCCCGAGAGGCGTCACCTTCGTCATCAGTGCAGTATCCGCCTCGGCGAACCGTCGGCCGAATCGGCCGTCACTGCGCGGCGGGCGGTGCGGGCAGGTTGCGCTTGGCCTTCCCGGGATAGCCGAAGAACTTCTCGAAGTTCGCGTCGTTGATGGGCTGCGCCGTGTTGCGCTTGGCGGCCGCCTTCAGCGCGCTCAGTCGTGCGTCCGCCTTCTCGACATCGTCGGCGTCGCCGGAGGCCCGCAACCGCTTCACCGCCTCGGCCGCGGCGGCGATCTCCGCCTTCAGGCGTTCGCCTGCTTCCGAGAAGGTCAACAGATCATGGTCGTCTTCGTCCGACTTTTCCCGGCCGATGTTGGCCTGACCGTCGGGATCCTGCGTCGTGGACATGTCGCACCTCTCAGCTCTAGACGATTGTGGCTTGCATCATATAGCGTTGAGACGAAGCGTCAGAAACTAAGACTAGCTGTCAGAAACTGGGAGTTGCCATGCCACTTCAGGATCATCACCAGATCGTCTCCGTCGACGACCACCTGGTTGAACACCCCCGGGTGTGGCAGGACCGCCTGCCGGAGAAGTTCCGCGAGGCCGGTCCGCGGATCGTCGAGCAGGACGGCAACCATCTGTGGTCCTACGACGGCCAGATCTTTCCGACCATCGGACTCAACGCGGTGGCCGGCAAGCCGCCCGAGGAATGGGGCATGGACCCGGTCCGGTACGAGGACATGATCCCCGGCTGCTACGACCCGGTTGCACGAGTCGCGGACATGGACCTCGACGGCGTGCAGTCGGCGCTCTGTTTCCCCTCGTTCCCCGGCTTCGGCGGTGGCACCTTCATCCGAGCTCAGGACAAGGAATTGGCGCTGTTGTGCGTCAAGGCCTGGAACGATTTCTATATCGACGAATGGTGCGCGACCGCGCCCGAGCGCTACATCCCGCTCGCCATCCTGCCGGTCTGGGACATCGACGCGACGGTGGCCGAGGCGCAGCGGGTCGCCGCCAAGGGCGCGCGCACGGTGTCGTTCCCGGACAGCCCGGTCCCGCTGGGCCTGCCGTCGTTCCATTCTGATCACTGGGACGGCCTCTGGCGGGTCTGCTCCGAGACGCAGATGCCGGTGTCGTTGCACTTCGGCTCCGGGTCTTACGTGCCGGGCTTCTCCTTCTCGTCGATGAAGCCGATTCCCGGGCAGATGCAGACCCCCGACGCCCCGTTCGCCGTGGCCACCACGCTGTTCTCGTCCAATCTGATGTGGACGACCGTCGACCTGCTGTTCTCCGGCAAGCTTCAAAAGTTCCCGGATCTGCAGTTCTCACTGGCCGAGGGTGGTATCGGCTGGGTGCCCTACATCCTGGAGCGCTCCGACTACGTGTGGGAGCGGCACCGCTACTACCAGGCGATCGACTTCGACACCCGGCCGTCGGATCTGTTCAGGAAGCACTTCTGGGGCTGCTTCATCGACGACGAGCACGGCCTGACCAACCGGCACAGCATCGGGGTCGACCGCATCATGCTGGAGATCGACTTCCCGCACAGCGACTCCAACTGGCCGAACTCGCGCAAGCGCGCGGCCGAGGTGCTCGCCGACGTGCCCGACGACGAGTGCTCGCTGATCGTCGAGGAGAACGCTAGGCGGATGCTGAACTTCCCGCGCTAGCCGTACTCGGTCAGGACACTGGTGACGGGCGTGTTGGCTCGATGGGAGGAGAACCTCCGGGTGGGGTGTGGCTTGTCGAAGGCCCATCACCGACCCGGAGGTTCTGCTGACCCACCGCAATGCCCGCACCACCTTGCTTCGCCGGTCTCACACCCCTCAGCCGCCTGCGAGCAACCTCATGACCGGGTACAGCTGGAGTCCGGCGTCAGAACGTCGAGCTCATCGGGGCGAGCGGTGTGCAGACGTCTCCTCTGGGGATGTTGACGACCGCCCAGCATCCTCGCCCTGTGGCGGTGAAGGTGCCGGTGTACCGCGTCGCGGTGACGAAAACCTCTCCCGTTGCGTAGCCGGGGGCGTTACTGCACTTGCCCGGTCCGTCGGGAGTCGACACGCAGATGGTGGCGGACCGCGGCGAAACGTAGTCGCCGGTACAACCTGTGGGGTTGATCGTCGCGTTCACCGCTTTGCCCCCGCCGGGAAGCTCGATGAGTTTCGGCGGCGACATCTCGAACGAGCAGAACCCTTCCCCGGACACATCAGCCGCGCCGGGCGTCGCTGCGGCGACAGCTGCGCCGATCGTCGCGGCAGTCGTCGCGGCCGTCACTGCCGCGGCGAGCGTGCCGAGCCGTCGGGTTCTGGCGAGGTACCGTCGACCGACGGTTTTGGCGAAGAAGTTCTGAGTCACTCGACTACTCCTATTCGGCAGCACCGGCTTTGGCTTCCTGGTCGCGGGTCAACCCGGCGGCCAGTATCAGTTCTTCATGCAGTTCGAACCACACTGTGTGGTACGAGTCGATGATTGGTCGGGTGAACCATGTCGTCTCCCCGGCGGATACCCTCTCCATCGCCGTGGAGAGCTTGTCGGCGTAGGCGCTCAGCCGAGGAAGTTGCTCGGCGGCCGAGCCGATGATCGGCAGCACGGCGTCGTGCACCCGCTCGAGCCTGGCGAGCACATCGGCGTCGTAGTCGGCATCCTCGTGGGTGTTCGGCTCTCCGCCCTTGAGCTGCCACTCCGACACGAGCGACTTGAACCGGGCATTCACATCGCGGAACTCGTTGTACGTGTGCGAGATCGCAGAGGCGTCGACGCCCAGGCGCTCCTCAGCCAGCAGGTCGTTGAGTCGCTCGCGACCCGCCGGTGTCAGCCGGATGGACTTGCCCTCGACGAGCAGACCCGCCTCGCCGAGTTCGGCGATGGCCACCGTCACGGTCGCCTGGTCGCGGTTCAGCGTCGCCGCCAAGGCTTCCGGGCTGACCCGGCCCTTGAGCCGCGTCGCTTGCAAAATGCTCAGTTCATCCATCGTCGTCCTCAACGCTTCAGCCGACGAGCCGTAACGCCGTCAGCATGGTGATCAGTGGAGTCGTCGACACCACGTCGGCGTGGCCGGCGGCCAACGCATCGCGCACCGCGGCATCGGAGCCGGCCGGCAGTACCGGATAGTCACCTGCGCGGTGCGCGCGAAGCGGGCTGCGCCTGCGCGCGATATCGGCGAGCCGACGCAGGTCGGGGCTGTCGGCCTCCGACCACGCGGTGAGGGGCAGCACGCCCTCTCGCACCTCGCCCGCATTGCCGTCGACGGTGATCAACCGGCCGTCAAGGGCGGCCGTCACGCCGGCGCCGCAGCCGACGACCGCCGGCCTGCCGATCTCGCGGCTGACCACCGCGGCATGGGAGGTGGCGCCGCCGATCTGGGTCACGATGGCACGTGCGGCCAGCATGCCCGCAACGTCGTCGGGACTGGTCGAGGTGCGGACCAGGATGACATCCTCGTCGTTGTCGGCGGCATCGAGCGCGGCGTCGACGTCGGTGTAGGCGCGGCCTGACGCCACTCCTGGGCACGCGGGCAACCCCTTGGCCAAGAGCGGTGCGGCGAGCCGGGTTTCGGGCTGAAGCGACGGCGACAACAAGGTCTGCACGTGCACCGGCGTGACACGCCGAAGCGCTTCGTCTTCCTCGATGCGCCCCTCGTCGAGGAGTGTCAGGGCCAGCCGCACGGCGGCCTGGGCCGACCGTTTGGCGGCGCGGGTCTGCAGCAGCCAGAGCCTGCCTTCTTCGACCGTGAATTCGATGTCCTGTACGTCGCGGCCGAGGTCCTCGAGAGTTTCGGCCGCCGTCATGAGGTCGGCGTACACGCCAGGCTGTTGCTCGCGCAGCGCGCTGAGCGGTTCGCAGTCGTAGCTGCCCGACACCACGTCCTCGCCCTGACCGCGCGGCAACCATTCACCGAACGGCTCGTTGGCGCCGGTCATCGGATTGCGCGTGAACAGCACCCCGGTGCCCGAGTCGCGGCTGAGGTTGCCGAACACCATCGCTTGTACGACGACAGCCGTGCCACCACCGTCGCCCAGTCCGTGGTGCCGGCGATAGGCCTCGGCCCGGGCGCTGTGCCAGGAGCGGAAGACCGCGGCGATCGCGCCGCGCAGTTGCAGGAACGGGTTGTCGGGCACCGGTTCGGACTCGTCGTCGTCGAGGACGATTCGTTGGTACATGGCGCGGAACCGGTTGCGGGTGTCCGCGGCGAACTGCGGTGTCGCCTCCTGCGCCAGTGCGCTCTCGACGTCGTCGTCGATGCCGAGGTCCAGCACGGTATCGAGCATCCCGGGCATCGACTGAGCCGCACCGGAGCGCACGCTGACCAGCAGCGGCCGAGGGCCCTGACCGAAGGTGCGTGCCGTTTCATGTTCCAGCCAGCGCAAATTGTCGAGCACGTCGGGCCAGATGCGGTCCAGCACGTGGTCCTCACCGGCGAGGAACTGCGCGCACACATCGGTGGTGAGACAGAAAGCAGGCGGCACCGGCAGCCCGAGCCGGCGCATCAGATTGAGTCCATGGCCCTTGTTGCCCAGCACCTCGCGGGGCAACGGGCAGTGGCCGTCGAGGAGCACTACCGGCGGCCGGAGGTACGGCGGCACGTTCTCACCCATGACCTGTGTCACAGTCCGTAGCATGCCACATATCCAACCTGGTTAACGATGACTTACGCCCAGACCTAAATAGTTAATCATTTAGTCTGATGCTGTCATAGGAAGTTACCCGGTCTGCACCCCATTTTGGGGCGGTCAAGTGGAGGAGTTCGCATGAGGGTTCGTCTCGAACAGTCGAAGTGCGTCGGGCACGCGCAGTGCTACGCCGTCGATCCGGAGCTGTTCCCCATCGACGACTCGGGTTATTGCATTCTCGAGGAACGCGAGGTACGGCCCGAAGACGAGCAGCTCACCCGCGACGGCGTCGCCGCCTGTCCGGAACTCGCGCTGGTTCTCGAGGAGGACTGACGGCGCACTTGCCAATCGCAAGCTTGACGGTCACACTCCACATAACTAACCAGGTTTACTATGTGGGGTGTGATGCAGACAGGTGATTGGCGCCCCCGGCTGGAGCGCCTCCTCGCGGATCTTCGCCGTCGTCGTGACGAGGCCGCACGTTCGGGGGTCAAACCCGAGCGCATCGACGCGGCCCGCGCCTGGCATGCCGAGCTCGTCGACCACGGGCTCGCTGCGCCCGGTTGGCCGCGCTCGGTCGGCGGATTGGAGCTGTCGCTGGAGGACCAGCTCGACTACTACCGGATGACGACGGACGCGGGCGCACCGCCGCACCCGTGCCCGTTGTCGTTCATCGTCGCGCCCACGCTCATCGCCCACGGCACCCCGCAACAGAAGGACCGCTTCCTTCGGCCGCTGCTGCGGGCGGACGAATTCTGGTGCCAGGGGTTCTCCGAACCGGGAGCCGGCAGCGACCTCTCGTCGCTGTCCACCCGCGCGGTCCGCGACAACGACGTTTACCGGGTGACCGGCCAGAAGGTGTGGACCACGATGGCCGACCGGGCAGACTGGATGTTCGCATTGGTGCGGACCGGGCCGGCAGGCCGCTCGACCGACGGCATCACCTACCTGCTCATTCCCATGAACAGCCCGGGGATCACCGTGCGGCCGCTGCGCGACATCAGCGGGGCGGCCCATTTCGCCGAGGTGTTCCTCGATGACGTGCCGGTCCCGGTGGAGAACCGGGTGGGCGACGAGGGTGCCGGCTGGTCGATCATGCGGACCTCGCTGGGCCACGAGCGGGCCACCGCGTTCCTCGCCGACGAGTTCAAATACCGCCGCACCGCCGACCGGGTGATCGAACTGGTCGCGTCCCGGAGCCTGGACACCGACCCGCTGGTTCGCCAAGACGTCGCTCGGCTGGAGTCCGGCGTGCGCACCATCGCCGCCAACAGCGCCCGCGCACTGGCCGCCGTGCTGCGTGGCGAGGATCCGGGCGGGGTGGCGTCGGTGAACCGGCTGGTCAAATCGGAGTTCGAACAACACATGCATGCGTTGGCGCTGCGCGCGACCGGGCCGCACGCAGCGCTGGGCAGTCGGGCGCCCGACGCCGTGGACAGCGGCCGCTGGACCTTCGGATACCTGATGAGCCGGGCGACCACCATCGGCGCGGGCACCGCCGAGATCCAGCGCAACACCATCGCCGAGAGCGTGCTCGGACTGCCGTCGCATCGCGGCGAGGGCACCCGGACCGCCGCGGTCACCCCCGGTGCACCATTGGCCGTCCCCGAGGAGGACGAACGCGAACTGCGTGACGTGCTGGCGAAGACGCTGCACGCCAAGGTGGACCTGTCGACTCTGCTCGATCGGAAACGCCCCGTTGATGCCACCGATACCGCGGTGTGGTCGGCGCTGGTCGATTTCGGCCTGCCCGGTCTGGCCGTGGACGAATCGCTCGGCGGCGCGGGTACGCGGCCGCGACTGCTCTACGCCGCGATCGAAGAAGCCGCCAAGGCGCTTGCGCCTGCACCGCTCGTCCCAACGGTGACGGCGCTCGACGTTGCCGTGCAATGCGGCGCAAGGGATCTGATCGCGCGCATCACCGCGGGCACGACCGCAGCCTTCGCCGTGCCATTACACGACGGCGGCTGGATCACCGGCGGCGCCGAACTGCCCGAGTGGAACGGGACGGCCCTTCACGGCGTCGTCCCCATCGTGGCCGGCGCACCCAGCGCCGAAGTGCTGATCGTGTTGGCGTGCACCGCCGATGGGGAAGTGCTGGTGGCCGTCGATCCCGCCGCCGACGGGGTCGAGGTGGCAGCCCGGCAACCGCTCGACCTGACGGCCACCATCGGCACGGTGACACTGACAGGGGCCACCGGCGAGGTCCTGGCCGTCGGAACCGACACACGCCGGGCGCTGCGCAGCGCACGCCGCCACGCCCTCCTGGCGGTGGCGGCGGACTCGGTGGGCGTCGGCTCACGCGCGCTGGCGATGGCCGTCGGCTGGGCCTGCGAGCGTGAGCAGTTCGGCAGGCCCATCGGCAGTTTCCAGGCGATCTCCCACCGGTGCGCTGACATGCTGGTTGCGCTGGAGGGTGCGCGCAGCCAGATTCTCGCTGCAGCCGAGGCCGACGTCGAGGACTCGCAGTACCTGGCCGACCTCGCCGCCGCCGCGGCGCTCGATGCCGGCCTCGCCGCCGCCGAGGGGGCACTGCAGATCCACGGCGGCATCGGCTTCACCTGGGAGCACCCCGCCCACCTGTTGCTGCGCCGTGCGCAGGCCAACGCTGTTCTGGTGGGCCGCGCCGACGTGCTGCGCGACCGCGCCGCTACGGAACTGATGCAGCTCTTCACGCAGAAGCGCCCAGAGCGGACCCTGAACCGCTGACGAACTGACACCGACTCACACCGACAAGGAAGACGACGACGTGGAATACGGTATGGGACCCGAGTTGCAGACCTTCCGCGCCGAGGTGCGCGACTTCATCGCCGAGCACGCGCCGCCCGTCCCCCGACGGGCAGGTGTGCGCAGCGCCGCGAACGAGGCAGAACTGGACGCGCTCAAAGACTGGACGGCCCGGTTGTTCGACGCGGGCTACGCCGGTGCGGACTGGCCGGGGGAGTTCGGCGGCCGTGACGACCGCTCAGCTGAGCACGCCATCGTGGTCAGCGAGGAGTTGGCGCGCGCCGGAGCGCCCGGTGTGCCCAGCGGCTGCGTGCTCGCCTCCCATGCGCTGATCCACTACGGCACCGACAAGCAGCGCCGCAGGCATCTGCCCGAGATCCGCACCGGTCGGCAGTTGTGGTGCCAGCTGTTCAGCGAGCCCGGCGCCGGCAGCGACCTGGCGTCGCTGCGTACTCGCGCGGTGCTCGACGGCGACACCTATACCGTCAGCGGTCAGAAGGTGTGGACCACCGACGGGCATTGGGCTGATTACGGCTATCTGTTGGCGCGCACCGATTCCGACGCGCCGAAGCACAAGGGCATCAGCGCGTTCATCGTCGACATGTCCAGCCCGGGCCTCACTGTTCGTCCGCTGCGCGAGCTCACCGGCACCTCGGACTTCAACGAGGTCTTCTTCGATTCCGTCGAGGTTCCAGCCGAGGCGATGATCGGGACGCCCGGGCAGGGTTGGGCGATCGCGAATGCCACGCTGGGCCACGAGCGCACCAGTGTGGGCGCTGCGGTGGTCAAGCTGAGACTGGCCATTGATGGACTTGTCGACCTCGCCCGCCGCGTGAGCATCCAGGGCCGTGCGGCCATCGACAGTGATCGGGTCCGTGACCGGATCGGCGAGTTCAGCGCCGAGGTGGAGGCGCTGTCGGCGCTGACCTACGCCAACCTCACGCGGTGGTTGCGCGGCGCCGAGCGCATGCACGACGCCGCGATGGCCAAGTTGATGTTCAGCGAGCTGAACCTCGAGATCGCGCGCTTCGCCGTCGAACTCGGCGGCGAGTCAGGCGTTCTGGTGGAAGGTGACCAAGACGTGCTCGACGACGGCCGCTGGCAGGACGAGTGGCTGTACGCCCGGGCCTACACGATCGCGGGTGGCAGTTCGGAGATCATGCGCAACCTGATTGCCGAGCGGGGTCTGGCGCTGCCGCGTGAGCGGCGGTGAGTCAGGCCGTGATCAGTGCCGCGCGGTGTTCGGCGACGGTGCCGTCGAAGGCCTCGTCGACCTTGATGCGGCGGAGGAGCAGATGAAGGTCGTGCTCCCAGGTGAATCCGATGCCGCCGTGCACCTGCAACGCAGTGCCCGCGACCCGGGCGGCCGCCGACTTCGCGTACGCCACCCCGGCCGACGCAGCGCGGGATCGTGCTGTGCCAGAAGAGGTGTCCAGCGCGAGCGCTGCGGCCCACAGTGTCGCCCTGCTTGCCTCCACGGCGAGGGTCATGTCGGCGCAGTGATGCTTGACAGCCTGGAACGAGCCGATCGGGGTGCCGAACTGTTCTCGTTGCCCGGCGTAGGACACCGTCATGTCGAGCAGGCGCGCGGCGGCGCCCAGCGCGTCGAACGCCCGATGCACTGCAAGCGCGTCGCACAGCATGGCCAGCGTCCCCGGCGGCAGCTCCGTCCAATCGTCGATCGCGGCGTCGAGATTCACCCGTGCCCACGAGCGGGTCAGGTCGAACGTCGACATCCCCGACCAGGTGGGTGCGGTGAGCACCGTCAGGTACTCCCGTCCGCCGACGCGTCCGGCCACGGCCACGGCGTCCATGCCCCGGGCCATGGGCACTGGACTGCTCGCGCCGACGAGGTGCAGTGCGTCGCCGTCGGCGGCAACGGTCGGGCCAAACGTCAGGCCGACCAGTGTGTCGCCCGCGGCGGCGGCCTCCGCGTGGGGCATCCCGACGCTGTCGAGCACCCAGGCGGCGACCGCCAGGTCGGCGATGGGCAGCGAGCTCGCCGCCGCGCCGTGCGCCTCGGCCACGACGGCGAGATCCACGTGACACCCCCCGATTTCCGGGGTGAGCAGTGCCAACAGGCCCGATTCCGCAGCGTGGGCGACTGCTGCCCTGTCGATGGTGATGGCTTCCGAGTCCAGTGTCGCGCGGACCCGGGCGACGGGATCGTTTCGGTTGAGCCAGGCTCGCTCGGCCTCGGCGAGCTGATCCTGTTCATCGGTCAATCCGAAGTCCATTGCAGTCCCTCCACTAGGTTGACCTAGTAAACCATGTCATCTAGGTTCAGGAGAACGGCGACCGCCACACGAATCGATTCGGAAGTGACCATGACCACCATCAGCGAGGCGTTGGGGCGACTCTGGGATGCCGACGACGACGCGCGCATGCTGCAGTGCGACGGGCACTGGGTCTCCTGGGGTTCGGTGCGGGCGTTGGTCGATCTCATCGACCGGGAGCTCACCGCCGCCGGGTGCGGCCCGACTGGCCGGGTCGCGGTCGTGCTGACCAACCGCATGGAGTCCGTCGCCGCGCTGATCGCGATCTTCCGCGGCGGACGCACGCTGGTGACCGTCAGTCCGCTGCAACCCCCGGAACGGCTCAGCGCCGACCTGACTGCGGCGGCTGCGCCGTTCGTGCTCGCGCCGTCTGCGTTGTGGTCCGAACAGGTCTTCGCCGACGCCGTCGCCGACCTCGGAGCCACCGGCTGGAGCCTGGACCCCGGTCACCTCGACATGCGCACTTGGGCGACGACGGACGTGTCGAACGGTGAACCCGCAGATGACTCGGTCGCCATCGAGATGCTGACATCGGGCACCACCGGTGCCCCGAAACGCATCCCCCTGACCCGTACGCAATTGGAGGCATCCCTCGCTGCGGCGTTGCAGCACAACGAACGACCCGAGTCGCGGTCCAGGCCGGCGCTGTCGGGCACCGTGGGCCTGGTAACACTGCCCATCGTGCACATCGGCGGCCTGTGGTCGTTGTTGCAATCACTGGTGGCGGCGCGTCCGGTCGCCATGCTCGACCGTTTCACGGTGCCGGGTTGGCACGCCGCGGTCAAAGAGCACCGGCCCGCTGTCGCCGGGTTGCCCCCCGCGGCCATCCGATCCGTGCTCGACACCGACATCCCGGCCGAGGATCTGGCCAGCATCCGCGCGATCAACGCGGGCACCAGCCCGGTCGACCCCGAACTGGTCGACGCGTTCTTTGACCGCTACGGCATACCAATTCTGGTCGTGTACGGCGCCACCGAATTCTCCGGCGCGGTGGCCGGATGGACCGTCAAGGACTTCCACGCGCGCTGGGCCGACAAGAAGGGCAGCGTCGGTCGCGCCTTCCCCGGGGTCCGGCTGCGGGTCGTCGACGACGAGGGCACCGTGCTGGCAGCCGATCAGACCGGCAGGCTGCAGGTCGCGACGCTGCAAGCCGGCGGGTCGGGCGACACCTGGGTGACCACCAGCGACCTGGCGCACCTGGACGTCGACGGGTTCCTCTACATCGACGGCCGCGCCGACGACGTCATCGTGCGCGGCGGGTTCAAGGTGGCACCGGAAACCGTGATCCGCGCACTGCGCGCGCATCAGGCCGTCGCCGACGCCGCCGTGGCCCCCATCCCGGATCAACGGTTGGGCCAGATCCCAATCGCTGCCGTCGAATTACGCCCGGGCAAGTACGCCGACGAAGAGACCCTGCGTCAGCACTGCCGCGCGACACTCACTCCCTACGAGGTGCCCGCCCGCGTCCTCGTCGTCGACGCGTTGCCCCGAGGCGCAGCTCTGAAGGTGGACCGTCGTCAACTGCTTGCGATGGTGGAGCAACTCGACACCGGAACCGGATCACGCAATGGCAATGGAAAGGAAGGCATTTCATGACAGACACCATGACGAACCCCGCGGCGCTCGTCGAGCGGCGAGGCAACGTCGCCCTGATCACCATCAACAGGCCTGAGGCACGAAACGCCGTCAACGGCGCGGTCAGTACGGCGGTCGGCGATGCGCTGGCTGCAGCCCAAGGCGATCCCGACGTGTGGGCCGTGGTCATCACTGGTGCGGGGGACAAGTCGTTCTGCGCCGGGGCGGATCTGAAGGCCGTTTCGCGCGGCGAGAACCTCTACCACGCCGAGCACCCGGAATGGGGCTTCGCCGGGTATGTGCACCACTTCATCGACAAGCCGACCATCGCCGCGGTGAACGGCACTGCGCTGGGGGGTGGCTCCGAGCTGGCATTGGCCAGTGATCTCGTCGTCGCTTGCGAGAGCGCCAGTTTCGGGCTACCGGAGGTCAAGCGTGGACTGATGGCAGGGGCCGGAGGGGTGTTCCGGATCGTCGAGCAACTGCCGCGCAAGGTTGCACTGGAGTTGATCTTCACCGGGGAGCCGATGTCCTCTGCCGACGCGCTGCGTTGGGGCCTGATCAACCAGGTAGCACCCGACGGCGCCGTGGTCGAGGCCGCACTGGCGCTGGCCGAGCGGATCACCGTCAACGCACCGCTGTCGGTCCAGGCCAGCAAGCGGGTGGCATACGGCGCCGACGGTGACATCATCGCCACCGAGGAACCCAAGTGGGACCGCACTACACGCGAATTCACTGCGTTGCTGGAATCCGAAGACGCCATGGAAGGCCCGTTGGCCTTCGCGCAGAAACGTCAACCCGTATGGAAGGGACGCTGAAATGGGCCGCGTACAGGACAAAGTGGTTCTAGTCACCGGGGGGGCGCGCGGTCAGGGCCGCAGCCACGCGGTCAAGCTGGCCGAGGAGGGGGCGGACGTCATCCTCTTCGACATCTGTCACGACATCGAGACCAACGAGTACCCGCTCGCGACGTCGCGCGATCTCGAAGAAGCCGGTCTCGAGGTGGAGAAGACCGGCCGCAAGGCCTACACGGCCGAGGTCGACGTCCGCGACCGCTCGGCGCTGGCCCGCGAACTCGCCAACGCCGTGGCGGAATTCGGCGGCCGGCTCGACGTGGTCGTGGCCAACGCGGGCATCTGCCCGCTGGGGGGCGGGCTCCCGGTGCAAGCCTTCGCCGACGCGTTCGACGTCGACTTCGTCGGCGTGGTCAACACGGTGCACGCCGCGCTGCCCTACCTCAAGGAGGGCGCGTCGATCATCACCACGGGGTCGGTCGCCGGGCTCATCGCGTCCAAGATGCCGCCCGGGGCGGCCGGTCCGCAGGGCCCGGGCGGGGCGGGCTACAGCTACGCCAAGCAGCTGGTGGACTCCTACACCCTTCAGCTTGCGGGTCAGCTGGCGCCACAATCCATCCGCGCCAACGTCATTCATCCCACGAACGTCAACACCGACATGCTCAACAGTGCGCCGATGTACCGGCAGTTCCGGCCTGACCTGGAATCACCGACCCGCGAGGACGCGTTGTTGGCATTCCCAGCCATGCAGGCCATGCCCACGCCGTACGTCGAAGCCTCGGACGTCTCGAACGCGGTCTGCTTCCTTGCCTCCGACGAATCCCGCTTCGTAACCGGCCTGCAGTTCAAGGTCGACGCCGGCGCCATGCTGAAGTTCTAGGAGAACCAGTGACCGCCACCGAGAAGTCCGGCGCCGACGCCGCTGCCGAAGAGGGCCGGATCACCGACGAGGACATCGAACGGGCCAGGGCGCAGATCGGCATCCCGGTATTTCAGCGGGACGAGGCGTGGAACAAGCTCCCCTCCGCCGACGCCATCACACACTTCGCCTTCGGCTGCGGCGACGACAACCCACTGTTCTACGACCCTACCTATGGACCGTCCACCCGCTGGCACGGGCAGATCGCTCCACCCACATTCCCGATCACGACAGGCCTGGATCAGACCCCGAAGTTCACCGATCCGGAGCGCAAGAAGTTGTTCCGCGGTCTGTTCCGTGGCACGGGCAAGTACTACTCGGGTGTGAAGTGGACGTGGTACCGACCGATCTACGCGGGACGACCGGTCCTGGTGGAGAACTACACGCTCGACGTCCAAGTGAAGGAAAGCGAATTCTCCGGTGGGCGTTCGGTCAAGGAGACCTTCCGCTACCTGTACGTCGACACCGACGGCAACCCGATCGCCACCCGCGACGAGTCCTACATCAACGCAGAACGCCAGGGCTCCAAGAAGTCCGGCAAGCTCAAGGACATCCAGCGCAAACACTGGACCGCCGAGGAACTCGACCAGGTCGAGGCCGAGTACGAGGCGGAGCAGCGTCGCGGCGCAGACCCGCAGTGGTGGGAGGACGTGTCCGTCGGCGACGAGCTGCCTGGAATCATCAAGGGCCCGTTGACCGTCGTCGACATCATCTCCATGCACATGGGTTGGGGCTGGGGCGGTTACGGCGTCGGGCCGCTGAAGTTCGCCCACCAACTGCGCAAGCGGATGCCCGCGTTCTACCAACCAGATGAGTACGGCGTCCCCGACGTCGTTCAGCGGCTGCACTGGGACGCCGCGCGGGCACAGGCCCTGGGCATCCCGGCGCCCTACGACTACGGCCAGATGCGCGCGGCGTGGGTGAGTCACCTGCTGACGAACTGGATCGGTGACGACGGCTGGCTGGCTGAGCTGGATCTCCAGCTGCGCGGGTTCAACTACCACGGGGACGTCCACCGCTGCGCCGGCAAGGTGACGGCCAAGGGAGAGAACGCCGATGACGTCGTCTCACTCGACGTCTCGGCCACCAGCCAGCGCGACGAGGCCACCACGCGCGGGACCGCGAAGGTGTTGCTACCGTCGAGGACAACCGGGGCCGTGGTGTTACCGGTTCCGGATACGGATCTCAGAAGGCGCGGGGCCCAGGTTGTCTCGCGGATGTCGGGCAGGGTCGGCGACGAGATGCGTCGACTGTACGGAGAGTGAGACAGACAGATGAAGCGACTTGTTCTGGACGCCGAACACGAAGCGTTCCGCGACACCGTCAGGCAGTTCATCGAGCGTGAGCTCGTGCCCAACGCCGAGCGGTGGGAGAGCGATCGCATCGTCGACCGCTCGGCGTATGTCGCCGCGGGCAAGTACGGCCTGATCGGGTTCAACATGCCCGAGGAGTACGGCGGTGGCGGCGTCGACGATTTCCGGTTCAATGCCGTGATCGACGAGGAGATCGCGCGCTACGGCGGGCCCGCTCCGTCGCTGAGCCTGCAGAACGATGTGGTCGGCCCGTACTTTTCCGGGCTTGCCGACGACGATCAGAAGAAGCGCTGGCTCCCCGGCATCATCAGCGGCGAGCTGATCGTCGCCGTCGCCATGACGGAGCCTGGGGCAGGCAGCGATCTGGCCGGCATCAAGACCTCCGCTGTCCGCGACGGAGACGACTGGATCGTCAACGGCTCGAAGACATTCATTTCTTCGGGCATCAACTGCGATCTCGTCGTGGTGGTGTGTCGCACCGATCCCGAAGCCGGCCACAAGGGGTTCACCCTGCTGGTCGTCGAGGACGGCATGGAGGGCTTCACGCGCGGCCGCAAGCTCGACAAGATGGGACTGCACTACCAGGACACCGCCGAACTGTTCTTCGAGGACGTCCGGGTTCCGGCGGCTAACCTACTCGGCAAAGAGGGGCGCGGGTTCTATCACCTGATGCACAACCTGCCGTCGGAGCGGCTGTCCATTGCGATCTCCGCCATCGCAGGAGCGCGCGAGACCTTCCGGCAGACTCTGCAATATGCCAAGGACCGCAAGGCTTTTGGTCAGTCGATCGGCAACTTCCAGCACAACCGGTTCCTGTTGGCGGAGATGGACACCGAACTCGAGATCGGCGAGCAGTACATCGACCGGTGCCTGCAGGCAGTGGTAGACGGTGAACTCACCGCGGTCGAGGCATCCAAGGCCAAGTGGTGGTGCACCGAGACCGCCAAGAAGGTCATCGACGGCTGCGTCCAGTTGCACGGCGGCTACGGATACATGACCGAGTACCGGGTGGCCCGGGACTACATGGACAACCGAATCATGACCATCTTCGGTGGCACCACCGAGATCATGAAGGACATCATCGGTCGCGATCTGGGTTTGTAGCGTTGCGGTGAACGGCATCTCAGTTGAGCAGGACGGCGCGGTCCTGCGGATCCGGTTGGATCGGCCGGATAAGCTCAACGCCGTCGACACTCCGATGCTCGACGAGCTCGCGGCTCGATTGGGCGCCGCCGCGGTCGACGACTCGGTTCGCGCCGTCCTGTTGACCGGCTTCGGACGCGCGTTCTGCTCGGGCGGCGACCTGACCGGTCGGGACACCGCCGGTGCCGCCGAGGCGGCCAACCGGGTGGTGCGCGCTATCGTCGCGCTGCCCAAGCCCGTCGTCGCCGGAGTGCATGGCGCCGCAGCCGGATTCGGCTGCCCGCTGGCACTGGCGTGCGATCTGGTGGTGGCCGCGCCGTCGGCGTTCTTCCAGCTGGCATTCAGCAAGGTCGGCCTGATGCCCGACGGCGGGGCAAGCGCGCTGCTGCCTGGCTTGATCGGCCGGGCGCGGGCAACACGGATGGCGATGACCGCCGAGAAAATCCATGCGGCGACGGCATTCGACTGGGGGATGATCTCGTACCTGACCGGCGAGGACGACTATCAGGCGGTGCTCGAAGACGTACTGCAGTCGGTTGCAGCGGGGCCGACGCTGTCGTTCGGCTGGACCAAGCGCGCATTGGCAGCGGCTGCGCTCGACCAGCTGGAGGCGGTGCAGGCAATTGAAGCCGAGGGGCAGGTGGCCCTGATCGGTACGGATGACTTCAGGGAAGGTGTGCGTGCTTTTCGGGAGCGGCGCGCCACCGAGTTTCGGGGGCGGTGACGACCGCAGCTGGGATATGCCTCGTGTCCGCGCTGCGGTCCTGCCGAGTTGTCGCGTCGGTATCGCTCGATCCGCCTGCGTATTCGAACTGCCTGTTCGCGCGCCGCCCAGCTCATGACCGCATCAACTCGCGGCCAGGTCGGCGGCGCCAGGAGCGCGGTCATAGCGCCTGGCAGGCGGGATTCGCAGCCGGTGCGATAGTGGCTGAAGGGCGGCGACCCGGTCTTGCCGTGATGTCCACCTGAGCCGCTCTGACCCACACCGCCGAACAGCATTCCGTCGATGGCGGCGTTGAATCGGCAGTGCGGCCAGTGAGCCACGGTGCAGGAGCCTGGGAGGTCGCCCACGACGGGTCGCTGATCGCCCGAGCAGACCGACGAGGTGTTACGGAGCTGGGCATCGACGACTGCGCACTGACCGAACTGAAGATCGATGGAGCCATCACCTGAGCCGGAATTGGTCGGCACCGCTGGCGTCGGTCAGGTTGACACCATGGACGGCGGTGGCGTGAAGCCGGGGTTCGCCAATGCGGTTGCCAGACCGCTGCCGATGGGTCCGGCTTCGTCGAACAGCGCCGCAACGCCGGTGGCGACTCCGGCGTGACTGTAGTGCGTCACCGATGCCAAACCGATGTAGACACCTTCGGGCAACCGACTGAGTGTGACCGTGTAGTCGGCGTTGATGAACTGCAGTCCAGCAGTGCCCCAATGGGTTAGCGAACTGGTGACGTCTGCGGCCATGACGGCGCGGGTGAAGGGCGACAGTGGCTCGTCGTCGACGAGCAGCTTCGTCTCCCGCAGCCACGCGAATTTCTGCCCGTCGTGTCGCCACTCGGTGACGCCGACACCCGGACTGCCCTCGACCGGGTCGCGACCGTATGAACGCAACACCATGGGCAGATCATCAGCCAACTCGTCGGGTTCAGCCGGGACCGCGGGCATTGTGACGGGTGACGTCCACACCCTGTCCACGGTTTGCTCGCAGCGGCGAAGGAACAAGGCGCTGGCTCGTGCCACCATGACGTCGTTCTGCGTCATGACCGCGTCGACCAGTCGAAGTCGGCGGCCGTCACGCACGACCGACGAATGCAGCTGCACGGGCTGCAACGCCACCGGCCTGAGCAGGTCGACCGTCAGCCGGGCCGGCTGCATGTCGAGATCGTCGTCGACTTCCCGCTCGACCGCACGCCCGAGCAACCCGCCGATGTAGTTACCGCTGAGTGACGGGCCCCACGGTCCTCGCGCCAACGGGGTTGGCACATAGTGTTCGCCGTCGGTGACGAAGAAGCACGTCGGCACGGAGATCACGGGATTCGCCGATGGCCGACTGACGGGCCGGGTTGCAATGCCATTGGGTTCAAGAACCTTTCGTCAACCATTTACCTGCCGGGTCGTCAGGCCCTCAGCCGCGCAACCGGCACCGCTCGAGCAGGAACTGTGCCAGGCGCGCGTCCTCCACCAGCCGTGCGACATCGCCGATCGTGGCGCCCTCACACCACCGGTTCCAGTGTTTGACGGCCCGCATCGGGAACATCGGGTTGTAGCGCACGTGACTCCCATTCACCGACAGCTAGATAACTATATAACTATTTCGACAGTGCCCTGGCGACGACTTCGCGTTGGACTTCGGTGGCGCCTTCGCCGGGCGATGGGGCGCTGTGGACCGATGACGAGGCGTCGCCTGCCACGATCCCGCAAACCCGTGCCCGGGACGGCGCACCCCTGGAATAACGTAGTTGACAATGTTCTTCGAGGTGGGTGGGTACCGCTGATGTCCTTCGACTATGCAGCGTTACGCAGCATGTGGTATCGGGAGGGTTGGTTCTCGTCGACGACGTGTGTCGACGCTTTCGAAGCGGGCGCGCGCGAGCACGGCTCGGTATCGGTCGACTTCGTGGCGGCCGACTCGGTGCACAGGACGTCCGTGGCCGAGCTCCACGATGCCGCGGTCGGGCTGGCGGCTGCTCTGCAGCGGCTCGGCGTCCGCGCGGGCGACGCGGTGGCCGTGCAGCTGACCAACCGTCCGGAATGCGCCATCGCCTATCAGGCGGTGCTGCTGAGTGGCGCGGTGCTGGTGCCGATCGTGCACATCTACCGAGCCGGTGAGGTGGGGTTCATCGTTTCCCAGTCGAGGGCCTCGGTGCTGATCACCGCCGACGAGTCCAATGCTGCGTCAGTGGATTCCGCTGTGGTCGACGTCGTCCTCGTCGACGCCGAGCCGGGGAGGCCTTCACCATGGCTCAGCTGGTCGGATTTGGTTCCGTGCGACGAATACGTCCGACCCGAGGTCGACGCCGACGACGTGTGCCTCCTGATGTACACCTCGGGCACCACCTCGGCACCCAAGGGTGTGCAGCACACACACAACACCGTGTTGGCCGAGCAGGCGTCGATGCCGGCTCTGATCGCCGGCGAGCCACAAGACGTGTCGCTGGTCAGCTTTCCGCCAGGCCACATCGCGGGGGTGGGCAGTATGTTGCGTGCGTTGATGTCGGGAGCGCGGACGGTGTTCCTCCAGCGCTGGGACGCCCGGCGCGCAGTCGAGGTGATTCGCGACTACCAGGTCACGTCGACCGCGGGCGTTCCCACTCATCTGCAGAGCATCCTCGAACTCGGCTGCGGTGAAGGCGAACTCGCGACGCTCCGGGAGTTCCTCGTCGGTGCCGCGCCCGTGACGCGGGAACTCGGCGAACGGGCTGCCGCGGCGGGCATCGCGACGTTCCGCTCCTACGGCGCAACCGAGCATCCGACCGTCAGCGGCGTGCACGCCGGCGAGCCCGGCTGGGCACGGTTGGGTACGGACGGCAAGCCGATGCCAGGGTCCGTCGTGCGCATCCTCGACCCCGACGGGGTGGAGTTACCCGCCGACGTCGACGGTGAGGTGGTGGTGCGCGGGCCGGAGCAGTTCATCGGCTATCGCGACCCGCTGCTCAACGACGAGGTCTTCACCGACGACGGATGGTTCCGCACCGGAGACCTCGGTCGCGTCGACGCCCAAGGCAGGCTCACCATCACCGACCGCATCAAGGACGTCATCATCCGCGGTGGTGAGACGATCTCGTCGGCTCAGGTCGAGGACGTGCTCGCCACCCACCCCGCGGTGTCCGAGGGTGCGGTGGTGGCCGCGCCCGATGCCAGGGTCGGGGAGGTCGTCGCAGCGGTCGTCGTCGTGAAAACCGGTGCGCACCTGGACCTCACCGCGTTGCGGCACCACTTCACCGCCGCGGGTCTGGCGAAGCAGAAGGTACCCGAGCGATTGGTCATCGTCGACGCACTGCCCCGCACCTCCCTGGGCAAGGTGCGTAAAGCCGAACTACGCGCCAAACATTTTCCCAGGCCGGCGGGCCTGCGATAGCGGCAGGGCGGCCGCAGAGCTCCCTTGAAGGGCATGTACGCCTTGCAAGGCCGAGCGCGAACTCGACCGGCACCCTGCGCCGATCCACGACTCGATCCGCAGCGCCGTCGCGTGCTATCTCTCGCGCTGATGCTCGTCCGCCTGCTGGCGGGGGAGTCGGCCCCGGGCCAGCAGATCAGCGCGCAGCGCCTGCGCGTCGGAGGTCTGCTCCAGCACCGTCATCAGGTCCGCCGACAGCTGCAGATGCTGGCGCATGCCCATCTGCTCCCACGCGCGGACCAGCATGGTCTTGGTCGCCATCAACGTCGATAGCGGAGCACGGGATATTCTGGCCGCCAACGCCTCCGTGACGGGCTCGAGTTCGTCGCGGGAGACGACGCGATTGACCAGGCCCATCCGCAGCGCCTCGTCGGCGGTCAGCGTCTGCGCGGTGTAGAGGTATTCGGCCGCGCGCTTGTAGTTCATAAACACCCACGGCTCGATCATCGTCTCGCCACCGGCGAAGCCGAGACCGGGCACCAGCGGCATCTGAAAGTAGGCGTCGTCGGAGGCGATGGTGAGTTCGGGCAGCAGCGCCCAGTACGTGCCGCCGCCGATTGCGTAACCGTGGACCTGGGCGATCATCGGTTTCGGGAACTCCCAATACCGCAGCGTGGGCCACAGGAACAACTCCTTGCTGCCCTGATAATTGCTGCCCATGTTGGCCTGCGACTCGGCGAACTCGGGGTACGCGTCGGGCGCGATCACGTGTCCGGCGCAGAAGCCCTTACCGCTGCCCTTGACGATCACCACCTTGACCCCGTAGTCCCGGCGTGCCTCGTCGAGACAGCAATCGACCTGCTCGACCATTTCGGAGGACTGCGCGTTGGCCCGCTCGGGCCAGTTCAGCACGATGCGGGCGATCGCTCCGTCGCGCTCGTAACGCACCACACCCAGATCACGGTTGACGTCCGTCACGCTGGCCTCGCTTCCCCGGCACTCCAAATATTTGTGGTCACCAACGTCAGATCATCGCATCAACTGCCGATATTTGTCCCGAATCACCATTGTTTGCTGGCTATCAGCACGCCATCAATATGTACATGGCGTCAGAAATCATGTTAGATCGAGCAGAATGCTCCTACCTGCCGATAGAGGACAGCCGTGGCCTACGTGATCACACAGAACTGCTGCAAGGACGCCAGCTGTGTGCCGGTGTGTCCGGTCGACTGCATCCGTCCCGCGGGGGAAGCGGGGCAGTTCGTCGGTACCGAGATGCTCTACATCGACCCGGAGACGTGTATCGACTGCGGGGCATGTCTGGAGGAGTGCCCGGTCGACGCGATCTATTACGACGAGGATCTTCCTGCCGACCAGGAGAGGTTCCGCGAGATCAACGCCAGCTATTTCCAGCGGCATCCGTTGGCGCCGGCAGTCTCGTCCCCCGCGGTCCAACATGGTGGCGTCGCCGCCGGTTCGTTCCGGGTGGCGATCGTCGGCGCCGGCCCCGCGGCGTGCTACGCCGCTAGTGAGCTGCTGCGGGTCGATGGCGTGGAAGTAGACCTCTTCGAGCGCCTACCCACTCCGTTCGGACTCATCAGGGCCGGCGTGGCTCCTGATCATCAGCGCACCAAATCTGTCACGCGCATCTTCGACGCCGCGTTGAGCAATCAGCGGATGGGCTGCTACCTCAATGTGGAGGTGGGCTCCCAGCTGAGCCACGACGACCTGCTGGCCCACCACCATGCAGTGATCTACGCGGTCGGTGCGTCCCGGAGCCGGGACCTCGGCATTCCCGGCGACGATCTGCCGGGTAATGATGCAGCCTCGGACTTCGTCGGGTGGTACAACGGCCATCCCGACCACGTGAACCGTCAATTCGATCTGTCAGCCGACCGTGCGGTCATCGTCGGCAACGGCAATGTCGCACTGGATGTGGCACGGATACTTCTGATGGCACCGGAAGATCTCGCCCAGACCGACATCGCCCAACATGCCTTGGAGGCTTTGTCGCGCAGCGAGATCCGAGAGGTGGTCATCCTGGGCCGGCGCGGTCCGCGGGACAGTGCGTTCTCGGCGGGGGAGTTCCTCGCCCTCGGTCACCTGCCCGGGATCGACATCGTGATCGACAGCGACGAGTTGGAGGCGAACTCCGAAGACGACGTCGAGACGACGCTGAAATTGGACATCGCGCGGGAGTATGCGAGCCGACAACCGTCGCCTGCGAACAAGCGAATCGTGTTCCGGTTCCTGAGATCGCCGGTCGAGGTGGTCGGTGACGGGCGGGCCGAAGGACTCCGCGTCGTGCGCAACAGCCTCGACGAGAACGGCGGACTCGTCACGGGCTCGCCCGACGCAGAGGGCGAGCTCATCGAGACCTCGCTGATCCTTCGCTCGATCGGGTACCAGGGGTCTGCCGTCGAAGGCCTGCCGTTCGATCCAGTGAAAGGCATCGTGCCCAACGACCGTGGCCGCGTCATCGACGACGACGGTCAGCCCGTGGCGGGGGCCTACGTGACGGGGTGGATCAAGCGTGGGGCCAGAGGTGTCATCGGGACCAACCGGACATGCGCACAGGAGACGGTGGCCCACCTGTGGACGGACTACGACGACGGCAAGCTGTCTCGCGAGGTGAAAGACCGGGCGGCCCTACGCGAGCTGCTCAAGGACCGCGGCGTCGATCCAGTCGACTGGCGGGGCTGGCGCGCGATAGACGCCGCGGAACGCAAGCGTGGCGCCGAAGGGTCGCGCCCGCGGCTCAAGTTCGTCGATATCGCCGAGATGATCCATGCCGCCAAGGTCGGCGGCTAGCTCGTGCCACGCCGCGGAGCCAGGGAGGCAGGCACGAACGCGCGGATGAGCCCCTCGTCGCCGCCGTCCTCCGGTCTGCCAGGTTCGGCGGCGAGGCTGAACGCAATGCGGGTCACCCAGTGCGCCATGGTGTCGGCGGAGACGTCGTCGCGAACCTCGCCGGCAGACATGGCCACCTCGATACGTCGGCCGAGCCCCTCGGCGAGGTTCTCCCGCCAGGCCTCGGACGCCTCTGCGGCCCGGAACGTCCGTCCGAGGGCCTCCTCACTGATGAGCAGCGCCATGGCGGGGGAGTCGCGCGCCGCCTGCAGTCCGACCAGTGTCGCGTTCACCAGCTGCTCCAAAAAAGGTTCGTCGGTGTGCCAATGAGGTTCCGCGACGTCGAGGACCGCGCTGATCGCGCGCACGAAGGATGCCGCCAGCAGTGCGTCCTTGGTGGGAAAGTAGTCGTAGACCGTCCGGCGATGCACGCCGGCCTTGTTCGCGATATCACTCATGCGCGTGCGGGTCGGCCCGCGCTCCGCGTAACACGCATCAGCGGCGGCCAGCAGTCGCTCCCTGGCCTGCTCTTGGCCCACGGGCGAATCGGTGCCCCAGGACCCGGCCCGGCCCGCACCTGTCCGCGTCGGCATGTCCGCCATCCTTTCAACCCCTGACCATCGCTGACGTTCTTGACGCATAACCACGTTAGTACCTAGCCTGTGGCCGGAACCACATTATTGTCGACTTTGTGGTGTAGGAGGCGCGGTGTCGAGACACGGTCAGTCGGTGCGGTTCGCTTCGCACGACAATGCTTACCTAGTAACCTATGTGACGATGTGCTTCACGCTTCGACATGCCCGATGAGCACTGATACTGTCTTCGGTCAATGTCGCATCGGTGAGTCGGTTTGGATCCATGAGCGCATATGGCGCCGGACGAATTCAGCCCGGCAACCAAAATGGATGTGGGGCTAAATGCAAAAGCCGATGACCGGTGTGCGCGTCCTCGAAGTCGCCCAGTTCACTTTCGTGCCCTCCGCAGGTGCGGTGCTCGCTGACTGGGGTGCCGACGTCGTCAAGATCGAGAACCCGGTGACCGGAGATGCGCAGCGCGGACTGGTCAGCGTTCAGGGACGGTCCGCTACCGCACCGGGGGTGTCGTTCGCACCCACGATCGAGGCGCCCAACCGCGGCAAGCGCAGCGTCGGCCTCTCGCTTGCGCTCAACGAGTCGCGACCGGTCTTCGAGGAACTCGTCCGTCGCAGCGATGTCTTCCTCACCAACCACCTGCCCCAGGCACGGGCCAAGCTCCGCATCGACCTCGACGAGATACGGCGCATCAATCCCGCGATCATCTACGTCGCGGGCAGTGGCTTCGGCAGCGAAGGGCCCGACAGCGAGACAGGTGCGCACGACGTGACGGCGTTCTGGGCCCGTGCGGGCAGCGCCGAGGGTGTCACGCCCGTCGACTCCGAAGTGCCGACGGGCATGCCCGCCGGGGGCTTCGGCGACAACATCGGGGGCATCACCATCGCCGGCGCGGTGGCCGCAGCGCTGTACGGCAGACAGACGACGGGCCAGACGTCGGTCATCGATGTGTCATTGCTGGCGGTGGGAGCATGGGCCAACCAGTTCAGCGTCAATCTCGCCATGCTCTACGGCTGCCCGCTGCCCAAGATCGACATCCGCACACAGGCGCCGGGCAACCCGCTCACCGGTGCGTATCGCTGTTCCGACGGCCGCTACATTCAGCTTTCGATGCTGCAACCGACCCGATATTGGGCTCCGCTGTGCCGCCTTTTCGGCCTGTTCGGGGCCGCCGACGACGAGCGGTTCGGATCCCTGGAGTCGCTGGCGGCGCACGCCGACGAAGCGATGAGGCTGATTTCCGGGGCGATCGGCACCAGGACCTTCGATGAGTGCAAGCGGCTGCTGAATTCCTTCGGCGGACAGTGGGCGCCCGTGCAGGACGCCTGGGAGGTGGCCAACGACGAGTCGCTGATCGCCAACGGGCGCATCGCCGACGTGGTGGACGTCCACGGCATCAAGCGCAAGCTGGTGGCCAATCCCGTGAAATTCGACGAGGCGGACGCACAGCTCACCCGGGCGCCGATGTTCGCCGAGCACACCGACGAGGTGCTGCGGGAACTGGGACTCGACGACCTCGACCTCGTCGAGCTGAAGATCGAAGGCGCGATCACCTGAATCTGGCAGTAGTGTCACCTGCCGAAGGGCTGCGACGCGATGCTATTCCACCGGCAGGGAGATTTTCGCGCGCGGTGACTTCGCCCGGCGTGTAAATGGCGTAATCTTCTGACAGTCGCGTCATGTTTGGAGGGAATGGTCGGTGGATCTGGGGATCGCGGGCAAGGGGTACGCCATCGTCGGCGGCACGGCGGGGATGGGTTTGGCCGCCGCGCGGGCACTCGCCCGCGAAGGCGCCGCCGTCGTACTGATCGGACGCGACGAGGCCAAGGCGAAGAACGCGGCAGTCGCCGTGGCGGACATCGGCGCCGCGGCGGCGCACGGCCTCGTCCATGACGTCAGCCAGCCCGGCGTGGCCGTCGCCGCTGTCGAAGAGGCCGTGGCACTCCTCGGTAGGCTCGACGGGATCGCGATCACCATGGGCACGGCCGGCATGATGCCGATCGACTCCGACGACGACGCTTGGGAGCAGGCGTTCCGCGACGTGCTGCTGGCGACCACCCGCAGCGTCCAGGCCGCCCTGCCGCACCTGGCAGCCACCCGGGGCGCAATCGTCACCACCGCGGCGTACTCGGCGCGCTCGCCGCACGAGCCGCGGCTGCCCTACGCGAGCCTCAAGGCGGCGGTGGCCACGTTCACAAGGGGGATCGCCCGCACGCACGGCAAGGACGGCATCCGTGCGAACAGCATCGCCCCCGGCGCGGTGGAGACCGACGCTCTGCACGCGATCCGGGGATATGTCGCCGACAGCAAGGGTTACCCGTACGAGGAAGCGCTGGAGCGCGCACTGGTCGAGGACTTCGGCTTCGACGCAGCATTGAAGCGACCCGGTCAGCCCGACGAGATCGGGGCACTGATCGCCTTCCTGCTGTCCGATGTCTGCGGATTCGTCACCGGCCAAACCATTTACGCCGACGGCGGCGCACCGTAGGAGAGTTGTGACCGATACAGGACAGACCGATCATTGGCGGCATCAGGGACCGATGCCGCAACGTGGCGGACCGCACTTCGCCGACCTCGTCGAGCAGCTCCGCCGGGTGCAGGACGGATTCGTGGGTGCCCGACTGCCCTCGGAAACCGGAGCCGTTGTGCTGGAGCAACTTTCGGACATCGCCGACACTCTGGCAGCTCATCAGGTAGCGCCGCTCGACGCCCCGGCGGGTGCGCGGCTGGATCTGCCCGGGCGGGGACACCCGTTTCTGCCGCCGCACGTCGTCGACGAATGGACCGAAACACGCGTGCGTGCGCACGTCACGTTCGCCCGTTATCACCTGGGCGGCAACGGCGCAGCGACTGGGGGAGCCCACGCCGTGCTGTTCAACGAGATCCTCGGGCGGCTCAGTGCCGGTGGCGGCCGCCCACTGTCGCGAACGGCCTACGTCCACGTCAACTATCGCAGCGTGACTCCCATCGGGCGCAGGCTCGCGATAGAAGCGACGCTCGACCGGATCGACGGGCGTAAGCGATTCGTCTCGGGACGGTTGCTCGACGGGACGGTGACGGTCGCAGACGCCGAAGGGTTGTTCGTCGAATTGTTGCCCGGTCAGCCCTAGACGCTCCGCAGCCGGCACCGCTCGACGAGGACTTCCGCCAGGCGGACGGGGTGGCTGAACATGAGCTCGTGACAGGCGTCGACCGGAATCACCTCCTGCACGCCACCGAGCGCGGCGATGCTCGCATGCTGGGACTTGACCGACAACGCCCGGTCGCGGGTGGTCAGTATCCAGGTGCGCGGGACGTCCTCGGGAAGTGTGCTGCGGTCCACGGGCTCGCCTGGTATACGAGCGGATTCAACGTACAACTTCGACAGCGTCAATCGGCGTTGTGCGGGTGTCATGCCGTTGCAGAACGCCCACCGCGCCGCGGGAGCCGGAATCTTCATCGGCCTGCCGATTCGTGCGGCATGTCGGGCGAAGACCGCCAACGGACCGCCGAGGGTGTCCGCGATGGAGAGGCCCTGCGGCGGAACGAATGCGGTGGCCAGGATCATCTCCCGCACCCGCGAGGAACCGAGTTTGGCGACGACGCCGGGTACCGTCACCCCGGCCATCGAGTGGCCCACGATCACGACGTCACCCAGACCCGCGGCCTCGATGTCTGCGACGACGGATTCCACCCACTCGCCGATCGTGGCGGTCGCGAGGTCTCCCGGCTTGTCACCGTGACCCGGGAGATCGACTGCGAGAGTGCGCAGTTCCGGTGCCTGACGGTGTATTTCGGCGAGGACGAGATCCCAGCAGTCGGCTGCGTGCTCGCCGCCGTGGACGAGGACGAGGTCGGGTAGAGCCATGCTGCGCCATCCCTCCGTGCGGTCAGCGATGAATCAGCTGGGACGCCAGCACATCGATGTCGGTGCGGAAGTCGGTGAAGCTCCTGCTGGCCGGCTCGATGGTAATCCAGGTCACCCCCGCCTCGGCGTAGGCGCCCAGGCGTGGTTGCACCGACGTGCAGAATTTCGCGCAGTCGCCGCTGACGAGCAGGTCGGCCTCGAACGGGACAAACGACACGTCGGCCGCGGCCCGGTCGAGTTCGGCGCGCCGCTTGTTGATGGTTGCGATCCAGTCGCCGAGGGTCGCGATGTCTTCGAGCGGGCGGGCGCGGGTGATGGCAGCCATCTCGCCCGATGCAGCCATCGGCATCCAGCCGTCGGCCACCTCGACGACCCGGCGCTGCGCGGCTGCGCTGTTGCCCCCGATCCAGATCGGAGGCCCGCCGGTCGTCAGAGGTGGCGGCAGCGCGATGTGTCCACTCACCCCGAACTCCGGGCCCTCGTGGTCGTCACCCGCCCAGGCCGCCCGCCATGCGCCGATGGCTTCATCCAGCAGCGCGCCGCGGCGGCCGAAATCGGCGCCCAACGCCTCGAACTCCGATTTCAGGTAGCCCGCCCCGGTGCCCAGTGTGAAGCGGCCGCCGGAGAGCACATCGATGCTCGCAGCCGCCTTCGCCGTCAGATACGGGCTGCGGTAACCCGATACCAGGATGTAGGTCATCACTCGCATGCGGCTCGTCGCGGCGGCGGCGAAGCTCAGCGAGACGAACGGGTCGAAGGCGTGGTGGCCGCCGTGGGCCAGCCAGGTCTTGTCGGGATACGGGTGCTCGGACATCGAGAAACCGTCGAAGCCGGCCTCTTCGACCAGTTTCGCGACATCGCCGATCGTGGCACCCTCGCACCATCGGCTCCAGTGCTTGACCGCACGCATCGGGAACATCAGGTTGTAGCGCACATTGTTCCTATCTCTACGACTATCTCAACAGTGACCGGGAGATGACTTCGCGTTGGACTTCGGTGGCGCCTTCGCCGAGGCGTTTGACGCGCAGATCGCGAAACCAGCGTTCCAGCGGCAGTTCGGTGGAGATGCCGAGCGCACCGTGGATCTGTATGCACCGGTCCAGGACCCGGTACGCCGCTTCCGTCCCGTACATCTTGGCCACCGACGCATCCACCCGGACGTTGTGTCCGAGATCGGCGTTCCACGCCGCCTGATACATCAGGAGCCGCGCGGCGCGCAATTCCACCTCGCTCTCCACCAGCATCCACTGGATGCCCTGCTTGTCTGCGAGCTTTCCGCCGAACACGTCGCGGTCCTTCGCCCACCGGCAGGCCAAGTCCAGCGCGCTCTGTGCGATGCCGATCGGCCCGGCGGCGTAGATGATCCGACCGTGGATGAGGAAGTCACTGGCCATCGAGAAGCCTTGTCCTTCGACGCCGATCAGCTGTTCCGCGGGTATCGCCACGTTGTCGAAATTCAATTCGTAGGGCGCGAAGGAGGCCATCACCGGAATCCGGCTGAACGTCACACCGGGGGTGTCCTTTTCGACGATGAACGCCGAGATACCGTCGCGCCCTTCGCCGGTGCGCGCGTACACCACTCCCCAGTCGGCGCCCGGCGCATGTGAGATCCACATCTTGGAGCCGTTCAGTACGTAGCCATCGCCGTGCCTGGTCGCCTTGAGCCGGATCGCCCGCGCCGGATCCGAGCCGCCGGAGGCTTCGGTGATCGCGGTGTAGGCCTTCGACATTGTGCCGTCGATGATCGGGCGGGCGTATTTCTCGAACTGTTCACAAGACGCCTTGAACATGATGTTGGGCGGGTTGCCCCCGAAAGCGCCGAGCGCCGGAAAGAATGCTCCCATCCGGCATTTCGCCGCCTCTTCGGCGACCACCACCTGGCCCAGGACGCCGAGCCCGGCGCCGCCGTACTCCGTGGGTGTCTGCAGCGACCACAGCCCGAGCTCGCGGGCCTTCGCCTGCAGCTCGACGAGCAGTTCGAGTGGCAGCCCTGTCGCGTCGTGACCCAGCGTCTCCTCGATCGGATGCACGTGCGCAGCCATGAACCGGCGCACCGTGTCGCGCAGCATCACCAGTTCGTCCGGCAGCTCCCATGCGCCAGACGGAGAATCGCCGGCCACTAGACCCGTGCCGCGGCCGCCGCCCGCAGATCGCGTGCACTCTGCAGCTGCGGCTCGTGATTCGCTTCGTACTGCTCGACCCATTCGTGCGGCAACCTGCCCCACGCCTCGCCGATTCGCAGCCGTTGCTCGGAGCTGAACACCTCCGCGGCCACCACGTCGCCGACGAAGATGGTGTTCTCGTCGTTGTCCAGTGAGCCAGTGATCCTGCACTCGACGTAGCTGTGCGCATCGAGCAGGATCGGTGCCCCCGTGACACCGGGTTTCGTCCGCAGTTTGGCGATCTTGTCACCGTCGCGGCCAGAGCTGCCGCCGAGGGTCATCAGGATCTCCATCGACTTGTCGATCTCGTCGGGGCCGGCGGACAACATATGCATCACGAAAATGCCGGAGTTGACCAGCATGTCGTGCGACTTGTTGTATTTGGTCAGGCTGACTGTGGCGCGGGGCAGCTCCGGCACGATGCTGGCCGAGCCGGCCGACAGCGACATCAGGCCGTTGGCGAAGCCGTTGTCGATCGTGGTGACCGCCACCGGGAACGGCCGCAGACCGGCCAGGACCTTGTCCGCGGCAGCGAGGTCGATCGTCATGTGTTTCTCCTTGCTGGTCGGCACGCTCATCCGAGCGTGAATGGGTCGCGGGTCGCCCCGGACAGTTCCACCCACACCGCCTTGGTCTCGGTGAAATCCTTCACGGCATCGATGCCGTTCTCGCGGCCGATCCCGCTGTATCCGACGCCCCCGAACGGAACATGCGGAGCGACAACGCGATAGGCGTTCACCCACACCGTTCCGGCCCGCAGCTTGGCGGCCACCCGGTGCGCGCGGTGGACATCCTTGGTCCACACCGCGCCGGCCAACCCGAATTCGCTGGCGTTGGCCGCGGCGACGGCCTCGTCCTCGTCGGTGAAGGTCATCACCGCCAACACCGGCCCGAAGATCTCCTCGGCGACCGCCCGCATCGAGGGATCCACCCCGGTAAGCACCGTCGGTTTGACGAACAAGCCGCCGAGCTCGGCGGCGGGCTCGCCGCCATAGGCCACCGTGGCGCCCTGCTCGCGCGCGGAGGCGAAGTGCGACAGCACCTTCTCGTACTGCGGTTGATTCGACACCGGGCCCATCTCGGTCGTCGGATCCTTCGGGTCCCCGAGCTTGATGGTCGCCGCGCGTGCGACGATGCGCTCGACCAGCGCGTCCGCGACGCTCTCGTGGACGAGCAGGCGCGAGCCCGCCAGGCAGGTCTGGCCGGTGGCCGCGAACACGCCTGCGATCACGCCGTTCGCGGCTGCGTCGAGGTCCGCATCGTCGAAGACCACCTGAGCGGACTTGCCGCCGAGCTCCAGGGAGAACCGCGTCATGTTCTCGATCGCGGCCTTGCCGACCTGAATGCCGGTGGCGGTCGACCCGGTGAAAGCCACCTTGTCGATACCCGGGTGGGATGCCAGCGCAGCGCCGGTTTCCGGACCCCAGCCGGTGACGACGTTGATGACGCCGGGCGGAAAGCCGGCCTCAGCGAACAGCTTCGCGAACGCGAGTGTCGACGCCGGGGTGTGATCGCTGGGTTTGACGACGAACGTGCAGCCCGCGGCGAGGCCGGCGGCCAGCTTCCACGTCAGCAGGAGCAGCGGTGAGTTCCACGGCGTGATTGCAGCGACCACGCCGACCGGCTCATGGCGGGTGTAGACCAGGTAATTCGGCTTGTCGGTGGGCACCACCTCGCCCTGCAGTTTGTCGGCCAACCCGGCGTAGTAGAAGTAGTACTCGGGCAACGAACGCATCTGGCTGACCATTTCGCGAATCAGCTTGCCGCCGTCTCGCACTTCCAACTCCGCCAGCTGCTCCGCTTCGCGCGCGATGATCTCGCCGAGGCGCCACAGCAACTTCCCGCGGGCGGTCGCGGTGAGGGTGCCCCACGGCCCCTCCAGCGCGGCGCGCGCCGCGGCCACTGCGCGGTCGACGTCGGCGCTGCCGCCGTCGGGGACACGCGCCCATGGGCGGCCGGTGTACGGGTCCACGCTGTCGTAGGTCGCGCCGGATGCGGCCGCCGCCGGTTCGCCGCCGATCAGCAGGTCGAATGTGGCCAGCTGCTCGGTCGTGATGTCAGTCATGCCGCCTCCTCAGCGAGTGCGGGGTCGCTTCTTGTTGTTGAGCGAATCGGGGGTGGCACCGGCATTGCCTATGTGGGTGTAGGACAGCCCATGCCGGGCGGCGATGCTGGGTGGGAGGTCCCGGGCTTCCCACATCGCGCGCACCGTGCCCTGGATGCCCTGCGGCCGGCGTGTGGCGATCTCTGCCGCCAATTCCGCTGCGCGGATGCGCAGTTGATCGTCGGGTACGACCTCGGTCACGAGGCCCACACGCAGCGCGGTCGCAGCGGTCATCCGCTCCTCGCTGCCCAGCAATGCCCAGCGCATCACCTCGCCGTAGGGCACGCCGAGGGCCAGCATGCCCATCGGCTCGAGCGCCGAGACGATGCCGGCATTGGCGTGCGGGTCGAAGAACGTGGCGTTCTCGGCGCAGATCGCGAAATCGCATTCGCTGACGAAGTACATCGCACCGCCGGCGACGATGCCGTGCAGGGCGGCGATCACCGGCTTCCACACCTTGTGTCCCTTGGGGCCCAGGAACGCGCCGGGATCCTCCTGATTGAAGATCGGCAGGTGCTTCCACCATGTGCCCTCGGAGACATCGAGTCCGCTGCAGAAAGCGCGCTCACCGTTTGCGCGCAGCACGGCGACCCGGATGTCGTCGTCATCGCGTACGCGGGCCCAGACGGTCGCGAGCTCGGCCGCCATCTCCTCGGTGAAGCTGTTCAACTTCTCGGGCCGGTTCAGCGTCACGGTGGCGACGTGGTCGGCAACGTCGAATTCGATGGTGCGCAGGTCGGGCTTGTCTGTCACGGCCGCTCCTCAGTCGATCCGGTGGATACCGGCATCTTCGCACCGGCGGCGGCGACTTCGGTCACCTGGTTAGCGATCTCGCGTTTCAAGATCTTTCCGGCCGGGCCGAGCGGAAACTCCTTCCGGAACACGAAGCGGCGTGGCTGCTTGTAGCCGGCCAGCTCCGCGCGGCACAGCGACACGAGTTCGGCGGTCAGCGCGTCTCGGTCCTCGACGTGCGTCTTCGGAATCACCGCCGCGACCGGCGTCTCACCCCATTCCGGGTCCGGCACGCCGACCACCGCCACCATGTCCACTCCAGGATGCTGGGCGATCACCCGTTCGATCTCGGCGGGATAGACGTTGAAGCCGCCGGAGATGATCAGGTCGGTCTTGCGGCCGGTGATGTGGAGGTACCCGTCTTCGTCGAGGTATCCCAGGTCGCCGCTGTACAGCCCGTCGGGGCGGAACGTCTCGGCGGTCTGCTCGGGCCGGTTCCAGTAGCCGATCGCATTGGCGGGGCTCACGATCACGATCTCGCCGACCTCCCCGGCCGGGGCGTCGTTGCCGTCGACGTCGACGACGCGGATCGCGCACATCGGCGTCTCCTGGCCGCAGGACGTGGCGATCGAGGTTCTGCCCGCGAGGATCTCGCGGTGATCCTGCGGGGTCAGGATGGTGGCCTGCCCGCCACATTCGGTGAGCCCGTAGCGCTGCTGGAGATCGCAGCCGAGCAGGTCCATCGCCTTGCGGGCCAATCCCGGAGGCACCGGCGCGGAGCCGTAGGAGATCCGCCGTAGGCTCGACATGTCGCGGGGCGGGCCGTCTTCGAGAATCGCCAGCGTGCGGTGCAGCATCGTCGGGATGAAGGTCGTGAAAGTGATGGCGCTGCGCTCGATCTCGTCGATCACTGCCTGTGGGTCGAAACGCTGGTGAATTACCATGGTCTGGCCGAGGTAGAGCCACGACACAGTCCGTACCATTCCTCCCGCGGTGAAGAACGGCGTGGTGGCCAGCATGACGTCCGACCGGTTGGCTTCGGTGACCAGATTCGTGTCCGCCGCCTGGTAGAGCAGACCGCGGTGGGTGTGCATGACCCCTTTCGCACGACCGGTGGTGCCACTGGTGTAGAGGATCACCGCGACGTCGTCGGGTGAGACGTCGCTTCGAGGAGCGGCGGGCTGCGCCTGGGCCAGGGCGGTCTCGTAGTCGGTGACGACCTCGTCGGCACCGGTCGAAGACCGGGCGCCGATGCCCAGCACGAGTGGGAGGTCGGTCAGTTCGCCGAGAAACCGCTCGAGGTGATCGGCGTGGATGACCACCGCACGCGCGCCGCAGTCATCGCGGACGTGGGCCACCTCGTCGGGGGCGAGCCGGATGTTCACCGGCACGGCGATCAGTCCCGCTTTGGCCAGTCCGAACGAGATCTCCGGCCACTCGATGCAGTTGCGGGCGATGACCATCACCCGGTCGCCGGGCATGAGGCCCCGGCCGGTGAGGAAACCAGCGAGCCGCCGGGCCCGCGCGTCAACCTCAGCCCAGGTGTGCACCCGGTCGGCCTCGACGAGCGCGCGCTTGTTCGGATAGCGGCGCGCGTTGTTGGTGGCGATGTCTGAAATCAGCATCAGATCAAGAAGGCCAATGTCTCGACCGGTCCACCGGCGTCGACCAGGTGCACGATCTTGCGGACGAGCCGCAGCCCGTCCGGCGATCGCCGAATGGTGTGGCTCACCCGCCCGGCCCAGAAGCGTTGTCGAAGACGGTATTCGAACAGCGCGAAATTGGACTCCACTGTGACGGTATCGGCGCCCTCGTCGACCACTTCGCTGTTGGAGATGACGCGGCGCAGGACCGACGGCGGGGTCTGGGAGTGGCGATTGCCGGTGTTGAGCTGGGCAACCCGGCTCTTGATCCGTCGTCGGTTGTCGTTGATGTAGGCCAACGTGGTGCGCGGATCGTCCTCTGGGTGCATCGGTACCCGGTATTCGACCCCGGCGTCGTCATCGGCCCACAGCGCCTCCCACTCCGAGTAGCGGCCTTCGTCGGCCAGGCGCGCTTCCAGATAGAGGAACGACAGGATCTCGTTGTCCGGCAGGGGCCGCAGCGTGGGCCGTGTCTGGGGCGCAGTGTTCGCGGTCATGTTCACGCCTTCCCGCCGACGACGGTCGCCCACTGTGAGTAGAACCCCCGCTGTGGCGTCTCGGCGCTCTTGTCCCGGTTGATGATCCCGGTCTCGTCGGTGATGTCGCCCTCCACGCCGCGCGCCAGCACCAGCCACTCCGGCAGTTCGGCGGCAAGGCCCGCCTGGTTGCGCATGCCGATCTCACCGTCGTCGGCGATCAGGAAGCCGGCGGGGCCCATCGCCCCCTCGGAGCGCCGCAGCGTGCGCACGTTCAGGTCGTCCTGGCCGGGGATCAGCACCGCGGTGGTGTAGGCGACCGTCCGATCGGGCGCCTGCGGTTCGACGAACATGACGTTCATCTCGGCCAGGAACAGGTTGGGCCAGATGAGCGTGTGCGGCGGCCCCACCACCAGCGCATCGTGCGCCTGTTCGGGACCGTACGCCGATTCCAGGTCGGCGACGTAACCGGCCAGCTTCGCGCGCGGGATACGGCCGTACCAGATGAACTCCTCGTCCAGCTTCCGGTATTCGTCGCTGTAATCGATCTCCGAATGACCGTTGCCGAGGTCGCGGACGAGCACGTCGACCTTGGTCGGGACATGTGACACCTTGGCGGGCTTGATCGCGTCGTACACCGAGGCGTGCGTGAACAGGGCGTGATATCCGTCGACGTTGTTCTCCACCACCATCTTCCAGTTGGCGTGGTGAAGGTGCTTCATCCAGTTGGCCCGCAGATCGATTTTGCGGGTAGGGGACAGGTTGAGGAGTCGGTCGATCGCGTGGGTCGCGTTGCCGAGGTGCTCACGCAGCGAGACGCCCTCGGCCGCCAGCGACGCGAAGACGAAGCCGCCGTAGTTGTCCACCCGGGGCGCCTGAGCGAGGCCCAGTTCGGAGCGGACCTCGTTGAACGCCTCGCCGTAACCTTCCCGCATCGGAACACCCTGCAGCGCACCGGTGTTGTTGAATGTCCAGCCGTGATACGGGCACCGGAACGAGTTGGCGTTGCCCTTCTCGGCGTTGCACAGCTTGTTGGCACGGTGTGTGCAGCGGTTCAGCACCACGCGTACGACGCCGTCCTTGCCGCGTACCACCACCACCGGGTCGCGGCCGATCATCCGGGTGAGGTAGTCGCCGGGCTCGCTCACCTCGCTCTCGTGCGCGACATATACCCAGCCGGTCTTGAAGATGGTGTCCATCTCGCGGCGGAAAATCTCGGCCGACGTGTAGACCGACCCGTGTACCCGGTCAGTCCGGATGATCGAATTCACATCGAAATCGTCGATGGCGTTTCCTGTTTCGAGAGTCGTCACGCGTCTTCCTCCAGGGTGTCGATGGCCGGTATCACGACGTCGCCGAGCCGGCGGAAGGCGATGTGCACGGCGGTGCCGATGCGCGGGGCCGTATCGGTGGGCCGCGCGGTCGTCATCACCAGGCGATGTCCGCTGTCCAGTTCGACGTCGACGATCGGGTAGGGGCCACGTGCGTGCACGAGCCCGGGCTCGCGCCGGTGCATCAGCGTGGCGGCGTGCACGGTGCCGTGCGGAGCCACCGCGCGCCAGCTGCGATCACCGCCCCCGCAGCCGTCGCAGATGTCCTGCTCGAGTTCCAGTGGTTTCGCGCATGCGGCACAGAACGGCAGCATCACCTCGCCCCGCTGCGCCGCGTCGTACAGCGGCGCCAACACCTCGTCACCGGCGGCGGGGGCCAGCGAGGGATCCAGTAGCCAGTCGTCGAGGATCTGGTCGGCGTGGTCGGCCGCAGTGCTCATGCCGCCCGCTCCAAAATCAGTGCGGCGTGGTGGTCCAGCCGGCCGCCGATGCCGCCGACCAGGGCCACGGCGGCATCGGGGACCTGGCGCTGCCCGCCGGCGCCGCGTAACTGGATCACGGCCTCGGCGAGCGGCGTCATGCCCTGCAGGTAGAAGCCGGAGAGCTGACCGCCACCGGTGTTGGTGGGCAGCGTGCCACCCGGGCCGGTGTGGCCGTCGCGGACGAAGGCGCCTGCGGGTACGCCGCCGGTGAGACGGTATTCGTCGAGCAGCACCAGGGTGACGATCGAGAACGGGTCATAGAGCTCGGCGACATCGAGGTCCGATCGGGACATGCCGGCCTGGTCGAGCGCGTCCTCCACCGCCCGGCCGCCGCCACCGAACCACGACTCGGCGCCTGCCCGGCGGCGACGCACCGGATGGTCTCTCCCGGCACCGCGCACGCGAACGCGCGTGGTGCCGACCGAAGCTCGACCGGTGAGCACCACCGCGACAGCGCCGTTGACCGGTCTTGCGCAGTCCAGCAGCCGCAGCGGTTCGGCGATCATCGGACTTCGCTGGTAGCCGTCGTCGTCGAGCGGTTCACGGTTGACCGCGTGGGGATTGTCCTGCGCCCAGCGTCGCGCCGTGGTGGCCACCGAACGCAGCGCCTCGGCGCCGGTTCCGGTGACGTGCAGCCACCGCTGGGCCAGCAGCGCGTAGGTCGGCACCGAGCCGAGCAGGCCGGAGGCCCGCTCCAGGCCGCGCGTTCCGTTGTTGCCGCCGCTCTGCGCGTAGGTCGATCCGGCACCCCGTCCGGCCACCAGCGGGGCATCGGCGAATACGCACAGCACGGTGGAGGCCTCGCCGGTGGCGATCGCGTGGCGCGCGCGCTGGATCATGGCAATCGTGGTGGCGCCCTTGATCTCGACGTGTTCGAGCAGGCGTAGGTCGGCGAAGCCACCCTGGGCGGCGAAACCGACACCGAGCCGATCCGGCCGCACGCCCTGCGAGGAGCCGACCAGCAGGCCGTCCACGTCACCGCGCGCAATGCCGGCGTCGGCCAGCGCGGCGCCGCTGGCCTGAGTGGCCAGTTCCACGGGTGTCTTGCCGGGGCGCAACGACATGGGCGTCATGCCGAGGCCGACGAGGTCGACGTGTGGGACGCTCAAGGCTGCTCCGTCCCTCCACGTTCGCCGCGGTAGTTGCCCACCCGCAGCCATTCGTCGCGGTCTTCGGGGGTGGCCAGGGTGAAGCTGGCCAACTCCAACGGGCACAGAAAGACCTGCTCGCCGCTTTCGAGGTCCTCGACGAGCAGGCGAGGGCCGTTGCCGTTGACGTCCAACGACAACCGCACGGCCGCGAACTCGTTGACCAACTCAGCGAGCACGCGGCGTCCCGCCGGGGTGTTCACACTCCAAGTCTTACCGCATACAAGTGTCAGAATCAATCGACCGCCATCTGTTGCTCGTCGGCCTGACAACGACTCGATGCGGGCGTGTAGGGGTTTCCTACATGCGTACTTCCCGCTTATGCGAACATGGAGGCACGTGCTGGGCGATGACAGCAGAAGTTGACAACGCTGTCAGAAACGACTGAAGGGGCGAGATGACCGAGGCGCAGGCATCGCATACCGAGGCAGTGGTCGACACCGCGAACTACCGCAGCATCTGGATGTTTCTGAAGGATCTGGAGTTCCGGCAGGGCTTCGTCGACATCACGGTCAACGGCGCCGCGGTGCGCACCCGCTACGCCGAGGCGGGCCGGCCCGACAAACCGCACGCGATATTCCTGCACGGCACGGGCGGGCACTGGGAGACATTCGCGCCCAACCTCGCCGCGCTGTCCGAGCACTTCCACTGCGTGGCCATCGACATGGTCGGTAACGGGTTCTCCGGCAAGCCGGACTACGACTACGAGATTCCCATCTACGTCGAGCACGTCCTGGGCGTGCTGGACCACTTCGGCATGCCCTCGGCCAGCTTCGTCGCCATGTCGCTGGGCGCGTTCGTCGCCTCGGCCGTGACGGTCGGCCACCCCGACCGGGTGGACAAGGTGATCCTGATGTCGCCGGCCGGACGGGAGGCGTCGGCGTCGAACATGGCGCGTATTCGTGAGGAACGAACGAAGGCGGTCAACGAACCGACGTGGGAGTCGTTGCACGCCGTGTTCGCCCACTTGATCGCCGACGAGGGCAATCGGCTGCCCGATCTCATCGGTTTGCGTCAGGCGGTCTACCGGCGCGAAGACACCCGCAAGACGATTGACCGACTGCTGATCCTGCAGGACGAGACAGCGCGCCACCGGAACCTGATCCCGGACGACAAGTGGCGCAGCATCAAGGCGCCGGTGATGATCGTGGCCTCAGGCAAGGACCACGGCGTGTACCAGGACACCGCGCGCACCATCGCGGACCTGATCCCGAACTCCGAGGTGTTCGAGATGGCGTCGGTGCGACATTGGCCGCATTTCGAGGATCCCGAAGCCTTCAACGCCGCCGCGGTCGAGTTTCTCACGCGATGAGCGCTTGCGCGAAGAGGATCAGGCACAGTGGGTAGGCCCGCCGAGGCCGAGCTCGCCGACATAGCGCGCCGGCTCTATGCGGCCGAGCAGACCCGCACGCCGATTCGGCAACTGTCACTGGACTTTCCGGACATGACGATCGAGGACGCCTACGCCGTGCAGCGGGCGCTCGTCGAGCTCAAGGTCGCCGACGGCCGGGTTGTCAAGGGCCGCAAGATCGGACTCACCTCCAAGGTGATGCAGCGGGCGGTGTCGATCGACGAGCCGGACTACGGCGCGCTGTTCGACGACATGTTCTTCGACGACGGCGGTCGTGTCCCGCCCGATCGCTTCATCCGGCCCCGCGTCGAGGTCGAGTTGGCATTCGTGCTCGGCGAGGCGCTCCGCGGGCCGGGCGTCACGTTGTTCGACGTATTGCGTGCCACCGAGTTCGTCACCCCCGCGCTCGAGATCCTCGACGCCAGGGTCCAGATGTCGGACCCCGAGACCGGTCACCTGCGCACCATCGTCGACACCATCGCCGACAACGCCGCGGACGCGGGCCTGGTCCTGGGCGGGCGGGTGTTCCGGCCGTTGGACGTCGACCTGCGCTGGGTGGCGGCGCTCCTGCTGCGCAACGGCACGATCGAGGAATCCGGGGTGGCCGCCGCCGTGCTCAACCATCCCGGCAACGGCGTCGCGTGGTTGGCGAATCGGCTTGCGCCGCACGGTGTTTCGCTGCAGCCCGGTGAGGTCATCCTGTCCGGATCGTTTACCAAACCGGTGTTCGCGGAGCCGGGGGACACCTTCGTCGCCGACTACGGGCTGCTGGGCACCGTGTCCGTGTCGTTCGATCGGAGCGACGCGCCGTGACGAACCGGTGGACGCAGCGCATCGGTGACGGAGCACCGCGGTTCGGGATGTGGCTCGCCTCGGGCAGCGGCTACGTGACCGAGATCTGCGCCGGGTCCGGAATCGACTGGCTGCTGCTGGACCAGGAGCACGCGCCCAACGACCTCCGCACCACGCTCGAGCAGTTGCAGGTGCTGGCCGGATACCCGGACGTCGACGTGCTGGTCCGGCCGCCATCGGCCGACCCAGTGTTCGTCAAGCAACTGCTCGACATCGGTGCGCAGAACCTCATCGTCCCGATGATCGACAGTCCTGCTGAGGCGGCCGCCGCAGTGGCTGCCACCCGGTATCCGCCCGAGGGCGTCCGCGGGGTCGGGAGCGCCCTGGCGCGCGCTTCCCGCTGGAACCGCATTTCTGACTATCTTGTCACCGCCGACGCGACGGTGTCGTTGACCGTTCAGGTGGAGACCGTCGCAGGCCTGGCGCAGCTGGGCGAGATCGCGGACGTCGACGGGGTGGACGCGGTGTTCATCGGTCCCGCCGACCTGGCGGCGTCGATGGGCAAACTCGGCCGGCCGGAGTCTCCGGAAGTCGTGAGCACCATAGAAGACGCATTGGCGATGATCGTGGAACACGGAAAGAGCGCCGGGGTGAACGCGTTCAACGAGTCGGTGGCGCGGCGCTACCTGCGGGCCGGCGCGAGTTTCGTGCTCGTGGGCGCCGACGTGACGCTGCTGGCACGCGGTGCGGAACGGCTGGCGGCCGCCTATCGGCAATTGGAGCAATGACCTTTATTTCTGACTATCGTGTCACCTATACTTTCGGATCATGGACCTCGACTTCACGCCCGATCAGATCGAGTTCCGTGACCGGGTACGGACCTGGCTCGACGAGAACAAGCCGACCGAACCGCGCCCCCGCGACGACGCCGGCATCCGCGAATACGACCTGGCCTGGCAGCGCACGCAGTGGGACGGCGGCTGGGCCGGCATCGCCTGGCCCACCGAGTACGGCGGTAAGGGCCTGACCCTGCTGCAGCAGCTGATCTGGTACGAGGAATATGCCGCCCGAGGGTTCCCAGGCATCGACGCGTGCTTCGTCGGTAACTCGCACGCCGGGCCGACCCTGATCACCCGTGCCACCGACGAGCAGAAGTCCTTTCACCTGCCGAAGATCCTTCGCGGCGAGGTGATCTGGTGTCAGGGGTTCTCCGAGCCCGACGCCGGGTCGGACCTGGCGGCGTTGCGGACCAAGGCAGTGATCGACGGGGAGCACCTGGTGGTGTCGGGGCAGAAGCTGTGGACCAGTTTCGCGACGGTCGCCGATTATCAGGAGCTGTTGGTGCGCACCGACAACACCGGGAGCAAGCACACCGGCATCACCTGGGTGATCTGCGACATGCGCACACCGGGCATCGACGTGCGACCCATCGAGACCATCGAGGGTGGAGCGGAGTTCTGCGAGGTGTTCTACGACGACGTGCGCATCCCGCTGTCCAACGTGGTCGGCGAGCTCGGCGGCGGCTGGTCGGTCGCGATGGCGACGCTGTCCTTCGAGCGCGGCACCGCGTTCACGGCCAACCAGGTGCGGTTGGCCAAGATCATCGAGGATCTCATCGACTACGCCCGCGACCACGTCGGTCCGGATGGCCGCAGGCCCGCCATCGCCGACGACGACATCGCGCGGCGGCTGGCGCGGGCACGCGCCTCGGTGGCTTCGCTTAGGGCGCTCACCTACACCAACATCTGTGAGGCGATGAAGACCGAGACCCCCGGTCCTCGTGGCTCGATCGTCAAGCTGATGTACGCCGAATTGGCCAAGGAGATCGGGAAGTTGGCGATGGACGTCGTCGGTCCCGCCTCGATTCGGCACACGTCGCGCTGGGACGCCGACGGCTGGGTGGGTTACTACTACTACAGCTTCTCCCAGGCCATCGGCGGCGGCACATCCGAGATTCAGCGCAACATCGTTGGCGAACGCGTGCTGGGACTGCCGCGATGATAGGAGATGGTCGTGAACCTGCTGCCCGAAACTGAGCAACTCGAAATCATTCAGGCGGCGGGAGAATTTCTCGCCGAGCGGATGCCTGTCGAACGAATCCGCGCCGGTCGACGCGCGGAAGCAACAGTGAGCGAAGAACTTTGGCGCGAAGGCGCCGAGATGGGCCTGCTCACACTGGGACTCGACGAGGAGTCCGGCGGGTCGGGCCGTCCGTTCGACGACGAGGTGCTGCTGTTCATCGAACTCGGCAAGCGACTCGCGCCCGGCCCGTTCCTTGCGTGCACGCTGGCGGCCCGAGTGGCCGCCGGCTGCGGGGACGTCGCGCTGGCGGAGCGGATCGGTTCCGGACATGCCTCGGTGGCGCTCGCGGTGTTGCGCGGCGACGGCGACGCCCGGCCGGTCAAAGGCACCTTCGACCTGTTCGACCCGGCAGGCGCCTCGCATGCGCTGGTGGTGGCCCGCAGCGGCGCCGCACTTCTCGACATCGATTCGCTCGGCTCGCTGACCCGCGTGGAAGCGGCGGACCCGGGCACCCGAATCGCCTCCGCCACAGTCGAGTCCGCCGAACCCCTACACTGGCTGCCCGCCGAGGACGAGTGGATCTGGGCGCGAGCCACGGTACTGGCTGCGGCCTACCTCACCGGCCTCGCCGCGGCGGCAGCGGCGCGGGCGACCGAACACGCCAAGACCCGCGAGCAGTTCGGCAAGCCGATCGGTGTGCACCAGGCGATCAAGCATTCCTGCGTCGACATGGAGATCGCGGCTGAGGCCGCCCAGGCACAGACCTTGTTCGCCGCGATCACGCTCGCGAGCGGACGCGCGGACGCGCTGCTGCAGGTGCTTTCCGCCGCAACGGTGGCGGGTTCGGCGGCCGTCGACAACGCCGCCGCGGGCATCCAGGTGTTCGGCGGGATGGGCTACACGTTCGAAAACGACATGCACCTCTATCTGAAGCGCGCCCACGTGTTTCGGCATCTCTTCGGCGAGCCGACCGACGTGCTCGCTGAGCTGCTGGCGCAGGACCGCGCCCAGTGAGCGGCACCGTCGCCATCGCAGGCGTCGCCCTGTCCGACGTCGGCCGCGTCGACGACAAGGGTCCTTATGAGCTGATGGCCCAGGCGAGTCGGCGCGCCCTGGCCGATGCCGGGCTGACCCCCGGCGACGTCGACGGCCTGGCTTCCACCGGACAGGGCACGCTGCCCCCGGTCGACGTCGGCGAGTACCTCGGGCTGCAGCCGCGCTGGATCGACTCCACTGCAGTCGGCGGCGCGTCGTGGGAGGTGATGGCCGCACACGCGGCGGATGCCATCACCGCCGGACATGCCGACGTGGTGCTGCTCACATACGGTTCGACGGCCCGCTCGGATCTCCGGAAGGGACTGCGGGGCGCCAGCATCAACTGGGGTGCGCGCGGACCTCTGCAGTGGGAGGCGCCCTACGGCCACACCCTGATATCCAAGTACGCCATGGCCGCGCGGCGACACATGTACACCTACGGCACCACCATCGAACAGCTGGCCGAGGTCGCCGTATCCGCCCGGTTCAATGCGGCTGCCAATCCAGAGGCCTATTACCGCGACCCGATCACCATCGACGACGTCCTGGACGGCCCGATGATCGCCGACCCGTTCACCAAGCTGCACTGCTGCATTCGCAGTGATGGTGGTGCGGCCGCAGTACTCGTCAGCGCGGAGCGTGCGAAGGATCTGCGAAGCAAGCCGGTCTGGGTGCTCGGTGCCGCCGAGACCACCTCGCACATGCTCACCTCGCAGTGGGACGACCTCACCGTCGGCCCCGCCGCGGTCAGCGGGCCACTGGCCTTCGACCGTGCCGGCGTCTCGCCGTCCGACGTCGACGTCGCCGAGATCTACGACGCATTCACCTACATGCTGTTGCTCACGCTGGAGGACCTCGGCTTCTGCCCGAAGGGTGAGGGCGGCGGCTTTGTCGAGAAGGGCTCGTTGCGATTGGGCGGCGAACTTCCCACCAACACCGACGGCGGCGGCCTCTCGGCGTGCCACCCGGGTCAACGCGGGTTGTTCCTGTTGGTGGAGGCGGTACGCCAACTGCGGGGAGAATGCGGCCCGCGGCAGACACCCGACGCGAGGATTGCCTGCGTCAGCGGCACCGGCGGGTGGTTCTGCTCAAGCGGCACAATGATTCTCGGCGCGGAGGAGCCCTAGGTGGAGCGTGCACCGCTGCGCGCGGACGTCGGTGACACCCGATCGATGCTGGAGGCGGCCGCCTCGGCCCACGGCGACCGGGAGGCCTACGTCGAGCCGGGTGCACGGACCACCTTCGCCGAATGGATCGGCCGCGCCCGCAGCGTGGCGGCCCAGTTCGCCGGCCTCGGCATCGGCAAGGGCGACGTGGTGATGCTGTGGCTGCCCTCGGGCGTCGACTACGCGACGTGTTACGCGGCGGCGGCGATGATCGGGGCGATCACCACCGGACTCAACCCGCGACTGGGCCGTCGGGAGATCGAATCGATTCTGCAGCAGGCAGATCCAGCGTTGATCGTCGTCGACGAGCAGCTCCCGGACCTGCCCGCCGGAGGTCAGCGGGTGTTGCGGCGGTCCGCGTTGTCGACCTCTTCGACCGGTGCCGTCCCACCCAGTGTCGCCCTCGGGCCGCGTGACCCGGTCGCGCTCATCTTCACCAGCGGGACGACGGGAGCACCGAAGGGCGCGGTGTTCGACGCCGAGCGGTTGGCGGCCGGCGCCTTGGCAGCGGGCGTCATGAGCGCGCCCTACGACCGCCGTCTCACGTCGACCCCGTTCGCCCACGCCGGCTACATGTTCAAGCTATGGGATCAGCTGGTGTGGGGCGTCACGCTCGTGATCCCGCCAACGCCGTGGTCGGCACCGGGCATGTTCGGCATCCTGCGCGACGAGCGCGTCACCGTGGCAGGCGCAGTCCCGACCCAGTGGGCCAAACTCCTGGACCTCGAGGGCGTGAGCCCGCAGGCTCTGCCACATTTGCGGGTCGGGGTATCAGCGACGGCACCCGCGCCCCCCGAACTGGTCCGCGGGGTGGCCGAACGGATCGGTGTCCCGCTGGTGGTCCGGTACGCGATGACAGAATGCCCCACCATCTGCGGCACCGAACCCGGCGATGCCGCCGAGGTCCAGTTCCGCACCGTCGGGCGGCCGGCCGACGGAATGACCGTGCGCGTCGGCCCCGACGGGGACGTCGAAGTGAGCGGTCCGTGCGTGATGCGCGGCTACTGGCGCAATCCCGAACTCACCGCAGAGGTGCTGCGCGACGGCTGGCTGCGCACCGGCGACATCGGCGTGCTCGGCGACGACGGCAACCTCGTGCTGGTGGGACGCCGCGGTGACATGTACATCCGCGGCGGGTACAACGTGCATCCGGGCGAGGTGGAGCGGACGCTGACCGGCCATCCCGGGGTGAGAGAGGCCGCCGTGGTCGGGCGGCCCGCACCGGTGATCGGCGAGATCGGTGTCGCGTTCGTGGTCCCGGTGGACGCCGCCGATCCGCCGACACTGGCCGAGCTGCGCGCCCACGTGGCCGCAGAACTGGCCGACTACAAGGCGCCCGACGAACTTCTCGTCGTCGACGAGCTGCCCCTGACGGCGATGCTCAAACCGGACCGGCTCGCACTGCGCGAGCTGATCACCAAGCACGACAGCGATATTCAACGTCGACAACCGACACGATGAGAGGAATTCAACCATGGGGAATCTGGACGGACGGGTAGCGTTCATCACCGGTGCGGGACGGGGCCAGGGCCGCGCCCACGCGGTCCGACTCGCCGCTGAAGGCGCCGACATCATCGCGGTGGACATCTGCCGCGACATCGACTCGATGGACTACCCGAACGCCACCCCCGACGATCTCGACGAGACCATCAAGGCCGTCGAGAACCAGGGCAGGCGGATCATCGCCCACCAGGCCGACGTCCGCGACGCCGATGCACTGCAGCAGGCCGTCGACGAGGGCGTCCGCGAGTTCGGCCGCCTCGACATCGTGGTCGCCAACGCAGGCATCATCCGGCTGAGCGGCGACGGGGACCGACGCAAGATCTTCCGCGACATCGTCGACGTGAACCTGATCGGGGTGTGGAACACCGTCGAGGCCGCGCTACCGGCGCTCATCGACGGCGGTCGCGGTGGATCGATAGTGCTGACCAGCTCCAGCGCGGGTCTGAAGGGTACCGGCACCGACCGCGCCGGCGGACAGGCCTACACCGCCGCCAAGCGCGGCCTGGTCGGCCTGATGCAGGTGTGGGCTAACGAGTTGGCGCAGCACTGGATCCGGGTCAACACCATCCACCCGACCGGCGTGGCGACGGGCATGGTGATGAATGAGACGATGGCCAAGCTGCTCGAGGCCAACGACACGGCCGTCTCGGCGATGCAGAATGCTCTGCCCATTCAGGTGCTGATGCCAGAGGACATCGCCGGCGCGGTGGCGTGGTTGGTCTCCGACGAGGCCAAGTTCATCACCGGGGTGGCCTGGCCGCTCGATGCCGGTTTCGCGGTGCGCTGAGTTCGGCGGCTCACGGTTGGTCGGCGCGCAGGGCCACGAACAGTCCCTCCGCTTCGGCGCATAGGGTGTCGCCGAAGGTGATCTCCGCCCGGAGGACGCGTTTGCGACCCTGCTCGCTGACAAACCAGCCGCGCACCGCGAGTTCTTCGCCGACCGGAGTGATGGACCGAAAGTCCGTGTGCAGATACGCGGTTCGCGACGGCGCCCGATCACCGGAGTTGGCCAGCCGACCGAGCACCTCGTCGAAAAGCAATGGAATGGCGCCGCCGTGCACGGCTCCGCCGCCACCGAGGAAGTAGCGGCCGAACGTGACGGTGCCCTCCACGCTCAAGTGGTCGCCCGCAATCGGAATGAAGTTGGGGGACATGGTCTGCCCGCGGCCGGGCAGATCAAGGCGCCGCGCGAAGATCTGTCGCCGTTCGGGAACCGCGGCGTCGGCCAGTCGATCGGCCCACCGTCGGAGGTCTTCGGTCAACTCCACCGTCGTGGCGGTGTCCGGCGCTGCGGCGGCCACACCGTCGAGGAAGTCGCGCAGTTCGGAGATCATGTCGCCGTACTCGGCGCCGCCGCCCGGATTGCGCAGGTTCGGTTCGTGCCAGGTCCGGATCGGCGGGAATCCGCCCCGTTCGGCGTGCTCGTCGGTCATAGCGTGGACGCATCCGTCATTTTCGCAAGAGTAATGCATTGACATTAATCTTGGACGCTGTGATGCTGGCGTGGCGTGCGTCACAACACGCTGACGAGATCTGCGAGCGCTGCGTAGGGAGCGAATATGCCGGAAGTCGGCTCGGCGTCGGGTGGTCCACTGGCCGGCCTGGTGGTCGCCGACCTGTCGACGACCCTGCCAGGGGCTCAGGCGACGCAGTTCCTCGCCGACTGCGGTGCCGAGGTGATCATGGTGGAGCCGCCGGACGGTAGCCCGTTGCGGGACCTCGCCGGTTGGCCCGCACTGTTGCGCGGCAAGCGCAGCGTGACTCTCGATCTGCACGACGACGCCGACCTGGACCGGTTGCGGACCCTGCTGGGTCGGGCCGACGTCATGGTGAACACCATGCGGCCCACCACGGCGGAGCGCCTCGGCCTCACCCACGACGCGTTGTCGGCGGCGTACCCGCGACTCGTGGTGGCAACGATCACCGGGTGGGGTTCCACCGGACCGTTCCGCGACTACAAGGGCTGGGAGGCCCTGGTGATGGCGAAGACCGGCGTCATGCACGAGAAACGGGGACTTGCCCCGCGGCCCGGGCCGGCGTACATCACCTTCGCCTACGCGTCTTGGGGCGCGGCTCACGCCGCCGTCCAGGGCGTGCTGGCCGCGCTTCTCGAGCGGGAGACCAGCGGGTGCGGCCAGGCCGTCGAGACCAACCTGGTCACCGGCATGGGTTCGATGGATCCGTACAACTGGTTCTACGAGATGGTGCTCGAACGGTATCCGGGGGCCTTCGAGCCGATGGACGCCGCCTACGACGATCAGGGCCGGCCCCAGGCCTACCTCATCTACGCACTCCTGGTGTGTCCCACCAAGGACGGTCGGTGGCTGCAGTTCGCTCAGGTGTCACCCAAGTTGATCGGCGCGTGGCTCACCGAGCTGGACCTGCTGAAGGAACTCGCCAACCCGAAGTGGCAGGGCTTCCCCATGCTGCCGACCGCCGAGCTGCGCACCGAGTGGTGGGACATGATGATCGAGCGGGTGGGGTCGCGCACGCTCGCCGAATGGCAGCAGGCGATGGCGGAGAACCCCGACCTCAGCGGCGAACTGTTCCGCACTCCCGAGGATTCCCTGGACCACCCTCAAACGGCATACGAGGGCCGGTCAGTCACCGTGACGGACCCCGAGCTCGGGCCGGTGCGCCAGCCGTCGACCCTCATTCACGCAGACGGCAGGCCGTTGACCGAGCTTCGACCGGCTCCGCGACTCGGCGAGCACAACGAGGCCTTGTCCGTCGCGAATTGGGATGAACCCGTGCCGAGTGTCCCTGGCTCTGCCCCCGATGACCCGCCGCTGAAGGGCGTGACGGTGCTCGAGTTCGGCAGCATGTTCGCAGGCCCGTACGGCGCGACGTTGTTGGCCGATCTGGGTGCCCGCGTCATCAAGGTCGAACCGCTTGAGGGCGACAACATCCGCAACCTAGTCGCGTTCCCCGAAGCCGGCGGCGCAAAGGTGTTGCAGGGCAAGGAAAGCGTCGCGATCGACTTCACCAAGCCCGAGGGTCTCGACCTGGTCTACGAACTTGCGAAGCGGTCCGACATCGTGCTGCAGTGCTTCCGCGGGAAGGCAGCCGAACGGTCGAAGATCGATGAGGCCTCACTCAAGGCGGTCAACCCGGACCTGGCCTTCGTGACGACGTCCGGGTACGGCGTCGACGGGCCGTTCGCGCACCGCGCCGCCTACGCACCGTCCGTCGGTGCGGCATCCGGGATTGCGCTCATCGACAGCCACGATCCGGGCGATGCTCCCGCCGACCTCGACGATCTCCACCGCCGGGCGGTCCAACTCCACGCGGGCGGAGCCGTCCCGGCCGTGCAGTCTGATGGCATCGCGGCGCACGGTGTCGGCTCGGCTCTGCTGGTCGCGCTGTACGCCAAGCGTCGCGGAACGATTCTGTCGAACGTGGTCACCACCATGCTCGGCACCGTGCAGCAGGCGATGATCCCCTACAACGCGAGCTATGCCGCGCGCCCGGCGAATCCGGCCGCCGACGACCAGTTCTTCGGCATGAGCGCGCTCTACCGGATGTACCCCGCGGTCGACGGCTACGTCTTCCTCGCCGCGCCGCTACCGCGTGAATGGCCCGCGTTGGCAAAGGCCTTGTCGCCCTACGTCGACCTCCATGCCGACGAACGCTTCGCCGACGCCGACTCCCGCGCCGCCCACGACGACGACCTGGTCGCTGCGCTGACCCCCGTATTCGCGACCAAGACCAAGCTGGAGTGGGAGCGCGAACTGTCCGCTCAGGACGTCGGTTGCGTCGAGGTCGTCGAGGCCAACTCCGAACTGGTGCTGCAGACCGATCCGTACTTCGAAGCCGGATACGCGGTGGAAGCGGTCAGCCCGATCTTCGAGGAGCACCGTCGGTTGGCGCCGCTGTGCCGGTTCTCGCGGTCGCGCACGAAGGCCGAGGCGGGCTGCACCATCGGCCAGCACACCGATGCGGTGCTTCGTGAGCTGGGACTGGACGAGGCCGCGATCGCCGACCTGAGAGCCAAGGAGGTCATCGGCGGTAGCTGATGAATCAGGAGTGGTCGTCGGCGATCAGCGCACGGGTCTCGTACGACACCGGCGCGGTCAGCATGCCGACCCAGGTGTCCACGTAGTTGTGCAGCTGTGCCTCACTGAGTCCGTGCCCCGACCGGGCGGCCGCGGCCAGCACGTTGATCAGGCTGATGTACAGCTGGAACGTCCGTCCACGCCGGACCCGCTCTGGCAGGTCCTGCAACGCGGCGTCGACCAGTTCCTCCAGCTTCTCCTGGGTCCAATCGTCGTCCACGTGATCCGGCCAGTAGTCGTTGCGCGCCCGCGGATCCTCGCTCAGCCGGGCCAGGAAAGGCACGAACATCTCGCCGTTCGCGATGCTGTTCGCCATAGGGCGAACCAGCAGCCACACCACCGCGCGGGGATCGGCTTCCTTGCCCTGCTCACGCATGGTCGCGAGCATTTCGCGGCGATCCTTCCCGAGGGACGCCTGGCGGTATGAGACGAGCGCACGGATCAGTCCGTCGCGAGAGCCGAAGTGGTAGCGGATGACCGAGGTGTTGGACTGCCCGGCGGCCTGCTGTATCTCCCGCAGCGTCACCGCTTCGATGCCGCGCGTCGCGAACAGCCGCTCGGCGACCTCCATCAGCATCACCCGCGTCGACTCACCCGAGGCATTGCGCCGGCGCGCACCAGCGCCCGATTCAATGCCCAGCTCCGTCATGAATTTCCTCCCAGTCCACCTCAGTCTTACCGGCGGTTCATCGTCTCCCAAAATAATAATGTCGATGCATTAGAAATGCTGGACTTGAGGCGGATCAGCTGACATCATCAGGTGAGCAACCGGACCCACGGAGGATCAATGAGCATGATCTGGACGAACTCGGGCGACTCCCACTTCCTCGAACCCGATGACCTGTGGCGGTCCCGGCTACCCAAACGGCTCGCCGAGCTGACGCCACATGCCGAGAAGGATCCCGACGGCGAGTACGAAACCGTCTCGGTCGACGGCCAGATCTTCCGGCGCAAGCTGCCGTCGTCGGCGATGACAGCCTTCATCGAGGAAAGCATGAAGCCGCAAGGCATCCGCGACGCCAGGGCACGGCTGGGCGACCTGGACAAAGAGGGTGTCTGGGGGGAGGTGATCTTCCCGTCGTTGGGCATGTGGGCCTCCACTTTCCGCACCCCCGAACTCCTCAAGGCGTGCATGCGGGCCAGCAACGAGTGGGCCCTGGAGGAGATCTGCGCGGTGTCGCCGCGGTACGTGGTGACCGCACAGGTGTCGACCCTGGTCGTGGAGGATGCGGTCGAGGAATTGCACTGGGCCGCGGACAACGGCTTCAAGGCGGTCTTCCTGCCGACCACACCGCATCCCAGCGCGCCGGACTGGCACCGCAAGGAGTGGGAACCGTTCTGGGCCGCCGCCGAGGAAGCGGGCATGGTCATCGCCTTCCACATCGGCACCGACCCCGTCGACATGACCGTGGGCGGCGCATCGGGCGGGGCGGGGCAGGTGTATCGCGGCCCGGGTGGCGCGATCATGAACTACGCGGAGACGACGTTCTCCGGTCAGCGGGCGGCGATGAAGATGGTGGCCTCCGGCGCCTTGGACCGCCACGAAAACCTCAGGGTGCTGATCTCCGAGGGCGGGGCGACGTGGGTGCCGTTCCTCGGTGACCGCCTTTTGGAGGGCTACCGGCAGCACCACATGGCCGTGCGGCCCAAGCTGAGCCGCAACCCGAAGGAGATCCTCTACAGCCAGGTCTACGCGTCGTTCCAGCACGACGAGACCGCGGTCGCCGCGTTCGAGCACATGGGCTACAAGAACGTGATGTTCGGCAGCGACTACCCGCATATGGAGGGCACCTTCGGTCACACCCAGGACACCTTGAAGGGACTCTTCGACGGCATCAGTGACGAGACTCGACTGCGCATCACCCAGGGCACGTTCTACGAACTGTTCCCCGACGTCCCGCCCGTCCCAGCCGAAAAGTTCTGAGTCCGTGACGACTTCCGGAATGAAGACCGGCTTGCGCGACGTCGCCATCGTCGGCATCGGTGCTACGCCCTACTACAAGCGGGGCGGCTCGTTGCCCAAGTCGATCACCGAGCTTGCCGGCGAGGCGATCTTGGCCGCCTGCCAGGACGCCGGTCTGACGGCCGCCGAGATCGACGGCTTCGCGTACTACTCGGGCGCCAGCGCGGGCTACACCGAGAAGATGGACACCGCCGACTTCGTTGAGACCCTGGGCATTCCGGAGGTCCGGTTCACCGCCGCGCTGACCTCCGGTGGGGGTGGCTCGGCGGGCGCGATCGGGCTGGCCCGGGCGGCCATCGTGGCGGGCGATGCCTCGGTGGTGGTCACGGTGATGGCACTGCAGCAGTCCAAACAGCGGTTGGGGTCGGTGTTCTCGGCGATGGACCCTGATCCGATCAACTCGTTCTTGCAGCCGTCGGGACTGTTCGGCCCAGGTCAGCTGATGTCGGTGTTGGCGCGCCGGCACATGCACCTCTACGGCACCCGCCGTGAGGCATTCGCCGAGATTGCGCTCTCGACGCGGAGCAATGCGTTGAATCGCCCGAAGGCCATGCACCGCCAACCACTTACGTTGGACGACTACTTCAACGCGCGGATGATCGCAGAACCTCTGTGTCTCTATGACTTCTGCCAGGAGACGGACGGCGCCGTCGCGGTGATCACCACCAGCATTGATCGGGCGAAGGATCTGAAGCAGCCTCCGGTGCCGGTGGTCGCCGCCGCCCACGGCGGGGTTCGCGACTGGGGGAGGGCGTTCGCCTGGATGGGCATGCCCGACGAATACTTCGCATCCTCGGGCAATGCGCCCATCGCCAAGCGGCTCTACGAGCAGGCGGGTATCAGCGCGGCCGACATCGACGTGGCCCTGCTCTACGACCACTTCAGCCCGATGGTCCTGATGCAGCTCGAGGACTACGGGTTCTGCGGCAAGGGGGAGGGTGGCGCGTTCGTCGAGAGCGGCGCCATCCGGTATGACGGCGGCTCGATTCCGGTCAACACCCACGGCGGTCAGCTCTCCGAGGCCTACATCATCGGGATGACCCACATCATGGAAGGAGTCGAGCAGATGCGCGGCACCGCCGTTAATCAGGTCCTCGACGCCGAACTCGCGCTGGTCACTGGCGGACCGGCGAGCCTGCCCGTCAGTGGGCTGATCCTGGGGAAGGCCGCGTGAGCACCGCTGCGGTCAACCGGTCCACCACGCTCCCCGGCGAGCACGTCCGGATCGCGGTCAACAAGGACACCGAGCCGTTCTGGCAGGCTGCGAAGGAACGTCGGCTGGTCGCGCCGCAGTGCGCCGACTGCCACACCTTCCGCCTGCCGCCGACCCCGTTCTGCCCCTCCTGCCAGTCGAAGACCGTCAACTGGGTCGAACTCAGCGGCGAGGCCGTCGTTTACAGCTTCGCCGTCGTGCACGGATTCCCCGGCATGCCCGATCTCGTGCTCGTGCCCGCGGTGCTCGACCTGCCCGACGCCCCGGGTGCGCGACTGGTGTCCAACATCATTGACGTCGCACCCGCCGAGGTGCAGATCGACATGCGGGTGCGCGTGGACTTCACCGCGATCGCCGACGGGTGGATGCTGCCGGTGTTCCGGGTCGGCACAGCCGACAGGATTGAGGAGTAGTTCGATGTCCGATGACAGCGCACTGCACGAAAAGCCGCTGGAGTTCCTCACCAGTATCGCCAACACCGGCGGATCGTGTGACGGCCAGGCGATCCTGCCGCTCAATGGTCACTACCGCTGCACGTGCTCCTGCGGCAACTGGGACATCGAAGTCGATGATCCACAGGAAGGCTTGCGGCTGGCCCGCATTCACACCGGAAGTGCGTTCTAGACACCAGGTGCTGGACGTGTGGGACATCTGAACGGCAAAGTTGCCTTCATCACCTGAGCCGCCCGCGGCCAGATTTGCGCGCGCACGCGGTCAGACTCGCGGCGGACGGCGCAGACATCATCGACGTCAACCTCGTCGGCGCGTGGCCTGGCCGCTCGACGCCGGCTTCGCCGTTCGTTGACATCCCGGGTGGAGTCGGCGGGTATTGCGTCGGTCACATGACATAGCTAACCTAGTGTGATGAGTCGTTGGGTTGACAACGGCCTTGGTTTCGATCAAATGTGACAGTCGACTGCCGTAGCATGGCGGACGAATCAGCTTCGACATCGTGCTCGGTCGCGGCCGCTACGGAAGGACAACATGAGCGAGAGTCAGCCCACCGCAGCATGTCCCGTCAAGAACATCGACATGAATACTCCTGACTCGCCGGCGCTGACGCACTTCCGCCTGCTAGACGAATGTCAGGACGAGGCCAGGCCGGTCTTCCGCAACACCGAGGCCGGCATGGATTACTGGGTGTTCACCGAGAACGCGGTGATCCTGGACGGATTGCAGCATCCGGAGCTCTGGTCCAGCAGCGTCATCGTGCCGACGGAGCCGGAGCCGCCTTACAAGTGGATCCCGATCATGATCGACCCGCCCGACCATGCCAAGTGGCGCCAGGTGCTGGCGGAGTACTTCTCGCCCGGCCGCGTCAAGGGTCTGCGCGGGGCACAGCAGAAGCTGGCCGGCGAACTCATCGACCAGCTCGCAAGCGAGCAGGGGTGCGACTTCGTGGAACGGATCGCGCGGGTGTTCCCGTCGACCGTCTTCCTGACGATCATGGGCATGCCCGTCGAGGATCTCGAGAAGTTCCTGGCGTGGGAGGACATGATCTTGCATCAGAGCGGCGTGGGCGAGGAGGTCAACGCCACCCGGCTCGAGGGCATGACGCACGTGATGGGCTACTTCTCCGAGCTGATTCAACAGCGCCGTGAGAACCGGGACCCGGATGCCGACGACATCGTCAGCAAGGCCATCGACTGGACCATCGACGGGGAACCGATCAACGACCTGGAGCTGCTCAACTGCCTCCTGCTGTTGTTCATGGCCGGACTCGACACGGTCTCCAACCAGCTGTCCTACGCGATGTTGCACCTGGCCACCCATCCGGGCGACCGCGCCAGGATCGTCGCCGACCCAGAGCTCATCCCAAGAGCGGTCGAGGAGATCCTCCGCGTCTATCCCATCGTGCAGACCGCCCGAAAAGCCACTCAGGACATGGACTTCCACGGCTGCCCTGTGAAGGCGGGCGACATGGCGTCCTTTTCGTTGGCATTCGCAGGCCGGGACGAGGAGGCCTACCCGGACGCCCGCACAGTCGACCTCGACCGCGGCGTCACGCGTCACCTGTCCTTCGGCGGCGGCCCACACCGTTGCCTCGGCTCGCACCTCGCCCGGCAGGAGCTGGCCGTCGTCCTGGAGGAGTGGCACAAGCGCATTCCGGACTACGAACTCGCTGGGGAGCCCATCGAGCACGGCGGACAGGTGTTCGGCGTGGATTCGCTGAACCTGACGTGGCGCTGACGCGAGCGTGCGGCGCACGCTGGACGCATGTGGCACGACGACGGGCTTCCGGCGAGACCCTCGGACCAAGACCAGAAGTACGGCTCGCCGTCGAGAATGCGGTCGCCCGCTTCGCCCCGGAGATCAGCGCATGCGACTTTCGTTGACATTCGATGTCACCGATGCCGTGGGGTCCGGCGAGCAGCTGACACAGAGGGCGTGGGCGTTCCTGCCTGAGCGACCCGACGACGCGCGTGCCGTGCTTCTGTGTTTGGCCGGAGGCACGTACGACAAGCAGTACTGGCACCTCGATGTCGACGGCCATCCCGGATACAGCTTCGGCGAACACCTGGCCGACTCGGGGTTCGTCGTGATCGCGGTCGACCACCTCGGGATCGGGGAGAGTGACGACCCGATCGCGTCGGGATCCCTGGGCCTGGAATTACTCGCGAAGGGCGATGCCGAAGTTGCCCGCCAGGTTCGGGAACGACTGCGATGCGGTGAGATTCACGACCAGCTTCCGGTCACCCTCCCGCTGGTGGGCGTCGGCCATTCGATGGGCGCCTGTCTGACGACGATGGTGCAGGCTATGGGCCACCCGTACGACGCCGTCGCGCTGCTGGGCTACGGCGTGCAGATCACCAACGTGTACCAGGACACCGCCGACGAGGCCGATCTGGAAGCTCGAATTCAACAGACCATCGCCGCGGCTTGTCAGTTGACCGGTGCCAAGCCCACCGACATCCACACCTTCGCGCCTCGGGCGTACCTCGCGGATCTGTTCTATGCAGGCGAGGTTCCGCAGGACGTCATCGATGCGGACACCGCAGCACAAAGCCGGGTACCGGTGCGAGCGGCGGCCGAGGTCACCACCCCGGGATTCGTTGCGAATTACGCTTCGCAGCTTGACGTGCCCGTCTTCCTCGCGTTTGGCGCGGCACTGGACGTATCGCCGAACCCGCATGCCGAGCCGATCAACTACATCGGTTCCCCGGACGTGACCTTGCACGTCGTACCGCATTCGGGGCACTGTCACAACTTTTCAAGCCACCGCAGCCGGCTGTGGGACCGCATCGCTCGATGGGTGCCGACCGTCGTCCCGGTCGGCGAAACAGTCGACGCTTAGGAGCGCAGTGGCCGATACAGTCGGGTTCCTCGGTGCGGGGCAACTCGGAGAACCGATGGTCGAGCGTCTGCTCGGCGCCGGCCACGACGTCTTGGTGTACGCCAGACGCGAGGACGCCCGGCGCCGACTAGAAGCCAAGGGCGCGGCGCTGGCCGATTCGGTCGCCGACCTGGCCCACCGAAGCGACGTGCTCATCTCGTGCCTGTTCTCCGATGCGCAGCTTCGCGAAACCGGGCTCGGCCCAGACGGATTCATCGCCAACGCGAAGCCCGGTGCTGTGTTCGTCTCACACACCACCGGGACCGTGGCCACCCTCGCGGCGTTGCGGGACCATTCGTCCTCCGGCCCGGTCGTGCTCGACGCGCCCGTCAGCGGTACCGCGGACGACATCGCTGCAGGCACATTGACCGTGCTGCTCGGGGGGCCGGGGGACGCCGTTGCCGCCGTGACGCCAGTCCTGGCCGCCTACGCCGATCCGGTGGTACCGACCGGCACGCTCGGCAGTGCTTTGGCGCTCAAGCTGATCAACAACCTGTTGTTCGCCGCCAACGCTCAACTCCTGGCAGCGGCAACGGAACTGGGCACACAGCTGGGCGTCGACCCGGACGTGCTGTTGTCCACGCTGCAGGTGTGCAGCGCAGGTAGCCATGCGGCGGCGCACGCTGAGCGCATCGGTGGCATGGACCGATTCGCTGAGCTGGCCGGACCTTTCTTGCGAAAGGACATCGCGGCGTGCCGCGAGGCTGCGGCCGAGGCCCGCGTTGGCCTAGGCCTGTTGGGTACCGCAGTCCGGGAGGGCCCGCTCGCCCTCGATGACGTCGACTCGACAACCGAAAGGACACGATGATGACAGGTCGACTGACGGGGAAGGTCGCGTTCATCACCGGCGCCGCGCGAGGGCAGGGCCGCGCGCACGCAGTGCGGATGGCCGAGGAGGGTGCCGACATCATCGCCGTCGACCTGGCCGGACCGCTGCCCGACTCGGTGCGCTACCCGTCCGCCACCCCAGATGACCTCCAGGAGACCGTGCAGGAGGTGAAGGCCGCAGGTGGCCGAATCATGGCCACCGCGGCGGATATTCGTGATCTGGACGCGCTGCGGACCGCCGTCGACGAGGGCGTCGAGGCCTACGGGCGACTCGACGTCATCGTGGCCAACGCCGGCATCTGCATCCCTGCGCCGTGGAACGAGATCACACCCGAGTCGTTCCGCGACATCATCGACGTCAACGTGACGGGTACCTGGAACACGGTGATGGCCGGGGCGCAGCGGATCATCGACGGGGGCCGTGGTGGATCCATCATCCTGATCAGCTCCTACGCCGGTGTGAAGGTGCAGCCGTACATGGTGCACTACACCGCGAGCAAGCATGCGGTGACCGGGATGGCAAGGGCCTTCGCCGCGGAGCTGGGCAAGCACGACATCAGGGTCAACAGCGTGCACCCTGGGCCAGTCAACACCCCGATGGGCGGCGGGGACATGATCGCGGCGTTGTTCTCCGCCATCGAGACGAATCCCACGCTCAACAACATGGGTACGCCGTTCCTGCCGCAGTGGGCCTGCGAGCCGGAAGACGTTGCGGCGGCGGTGTGTTGGCTGGCGTCGGACGAGTCGCGCTTCGTGACGGCCACCCGGCTGTCCGTCGACCAGGGCATGGCGCAGTTCTAGTCGACGCCTCAGATCTGGTCGAGGTACCGCTCCACCAGCGCGACTGAAGCCCGCGGATAGCTGGTGGCCGTCTCGGCATCCAACCCGTCGCGGACCAGCAGCCGGGCGAGCCGATTGTTGATAAGCGACAGGACGAACGCGGCCAGCAGCTGGTAGTAGACGATGTCGCCGGTGAGTGAGCCGCCGAACCGCAGGTAGCGGCGCACCGTCTCGTCATCGTCGGGAACGCCCGGTGGGCGGGTGAATCCGAGCGATTCACATAGGAAACGCTCGAACATGAGCCACCAGCCGAGGTCGATGTCGGGCGGCCCCGTCCCGGCGGTCTCCCAGTCGAACAGCGCCACCACCGACAGGTCGTCGCCGAAGCACATGTTCCCGACCCGTGCATCCCCCCAGACGACCGTCTCGGCATCGGTATCAGGGGCCGCCTCGAGGATCACCCGCAGGGCCTGCGTGAGCGTGTTCGCGCCCACCGTCAGGTCGGCACGGCACCAGTCGTGCCAGCCTCGCAGCTTGTCCAGATAGCGCTGAAGGGGTGTCCGATCGGGGTCGGCCTCGCCGCGGAGGAACCGCAGCGTGTCGGGGTCGTCGATGCGGTGCACGGCAGCCAATGCGCGTAAGCCGTTGTCGCACAGCAACCCCCGTTCCGCCGGGGAGAGTTCGACGGTCCAGCCCCGCTTGTGCCAACTCGGAACGTCCGAGGGCGTCCGCCCCCACACCCGTCGCATCAGATAGAACGGCGTCCCCAGGATCGACGCGTCGCGTTCGATGCCGACGACGTGTGGCACCGGAATGCCTTGTGCGCCAAGCCGCTGCATGACCTCGGCCTGCCGCGGAGCGTCGGGCGCGGTGAACAACTGGTGATCGTCGGGCTGTGCGCGCAGTACCAGGTCCTCCGCGTGATGTGTGCCGGTTCGGTCGGTCCAGGACGCGGTGAAGAAGGCCGTCCTGCCCGAAAAGCCGGCCTGAGGCGAGGTGAATTCGGAGATATCGAAGGTGGTCATGCCGGCCGGCGCCAACCGGGGAGGCAGCCACGTGTGCAGCACCTCGACCACCCGGTCGCCGACGTCGCCGCGCGCCGATGTGTACGCCATCAGGATTCCCTCGCCGCCGACCTGGACACTACTGTCAGAATAGCGGGTATGGACGGCAACCAGCCCAGCGGCGTCCCGCTCGGCGCCTACGTGCTACCCGGACGAGTCACCGATCCCGGTGCCGTGGTCGATCAGGCGCGTGCGGCCGAGCGCCTCGGCCTGCGCACGGTGTGGCTCAGCGAGCGGTGGGGGACCAAGGACCTCGGGGTGATCGCAGGCGCGGTAAGCCAGGTTACGGAGACGATCCGGATCGCCTCGGGCATCACGCATCTGCAATCCCGGCATCCCGCGCTGCTGGCGTCCCTGGCAATGACGGCGCAGGCGCTCTCGGGTGGGCGCTTCGTCCTCGGCGTCGGACGTTCGGTCGACGCCATGTGGACGGCGGTCGGCCTACCCCGTTCCAGCAATGCCTCGATCGTCGATCACGCCGACATCTTCCGGCGCCTTTGCCGCGGGGAGAAGGTGCGCTACGACGGACCCGCGGGCACCTATCCGTCGTTGCGGCTCAACGACGTACCCGAGCAACCTGTGCCGCCGCTGGTGTTCGCGGCGATCGGCCCCAAAGGCCTCGGGCTTGCGGGCCGCCACTTCGACGGGGTGCTGCTGCATCCGTTCCTGACCCCTGCGGCGGTGGGACGGTCGGTGCAGATCGTCCGTGCCGCCGAACGGGCGGCGGGTCGGCCGCCGGGCAGCGTCCGGGTGTACGCCACCGTCGTCGTCGCGTGCGATCTGCCCCCGGCGGAGGAGGTCGCCGTGGTAGGTGCGCGGGCGGTGACCTACTACCAGATTCCCGGCTTCGGGGAGCGATTGGCGGCAGTCAACGAGTGGGATCCGGAACCGTTGGCTCGGTTGCGGTCCCATCCGCTGCTCGCCGGGATCAGGGGTTCGGCGGACTCTGTACTCACCCGGGAGGAACTCGTCGAGGTCGCTTCGGTGTTACCCGCGGCGTGGACCGGCAGTGCTGCCGCCATCGGATCGGCACGCGCCTGTCATGACGTTTTCCAGCGCTACCGTGCGGCCGGTGCCGACGAACTGGTACTGCACGGCAGCACGCCCGACCGGCTCCACTCGCTCTTCGGGCCGACGGGCTGAGTCGCTTCGCCGAATCGGTGACGCGTGGAGCGTGTACTCCGACCGGCTCAGCCGCCCAGACGCAGTCCCGTGTTGCGGGTGCCGAAGATGTCGGTGGCCATGATCGCCCCCAACTTGTTTGCATCCCAGCGCTTCTGGCCGTTGGACACCGACGCAGCCGCATGCCAGCCCTTGAGCAGCTGCAGGTTCTCACCCATCGCGCGGATCACCTGACCGCTGATGTGTCCGGCCTCGGGACTGGCAAGCCAGGCCACCACCGGGGAACCCAAGGACGGGTCCTTCGGATCGAAGTCGTCCTCGTCGCGCTCGTCGGGTTCGATCGGCGCGGCCGCCCCGGGCATGGATGCGGACATCCGGGTGCGCCCGCCGGGACTGATCGCGTTCACGGTGGCACCGATCGATGCCAACTCCAGGCTCAGGGTCTGGGTCAGTCCCACGATCGCGGCCTTGGCTGCGCTGTAGTTGGTCTGCCCGAAGTGGCCGTGCAGTCCAGCGCCGGAGGTGGTGTTGATGATGCGGCCGTACACTTTTCCGCCCTCGGCCTTCGCCTGGGCCCGCCACTTGCGGGCCACCGCACGGCTGGTCAGCCAGCTGCCACGGACGTGTACCCGCATCACCAGGTCGAAGTCGTCGACGGTCATGTTCCAGATCGCTTTGTCGCGCACGATACCTGCGTTGTTGACGACGATGTCCAGCCGGCCCAGCTGTGAGTAAGCGCGCTCCACCGCGAGGTCGACCTGTTCCTCGTCGCCGACGTCGCTGAAGTCGGAAACTGCCGTCCCACCCCGGCTTTCGATGATCGCCACCACCTCGTCGGCCACCTTGCCGCTGCCCTCGCCGGACAGGCTGGTGCCCAGGTCGTTGATGATGACGGTGGCGCCGTGCTTGGCCAGTTCGAGCGCGTGGCCACGGCCGATGCCGTGGCCTGCGCCGGTCACCAGGGCGACCTTGCCGTCCAGTAGTCCAGTCATGCGGGCTCCTCTACGGGTGTGAAGATGGTCAGAAAGGGGCTGTCGGGATCCGCGTCGTCGACAGGGCGGAAGACCGCGGTAACCGGCATGCCGACCCGGAGTTGTTCGGGCTCAACGCCTTCGATCGTCGTCATCAGGCGTGGTCCCTCGTCCAACTCCACGATCGCCGCCACGTAGGGCAGCCGCTCCTTGAAGGGCGCCAGATCGTTGACGTAGACGGTCGAATACGTATAAAGCGTTCCGGTTCCGCTGGCCTGCACGGGCGCCACGTTCTCGCTCCAGCAGTACGGGCAGAACGGTCGCGGGTAGTGGTGCACCCTGCCGCACGCCGTGCACTGAGCGATCAGTAGTCGTCCTTGCCGGGCGGCATCCCAGTAAGGAGCGCTGGCGGAGTCGATCGTGGGAATGTCGGCGCGAGCCATCCTCACCACCCGGTGAACTCGGTCGGACGCTTCTCGATGAACGCCTGCACGCCCTCCGTGGAGTCGTGCGCATAGGACTGTATCTCCTGCGCCATCGCCTCCGCGACGAACGCGCCCGACCGGTCGGTGTCGGGGGAGTCGTTGAGCAGCCGCTTGGTTAACGCGATCGCGCTGGTCGGCGCCCCCGCCAGCCGCCCGGCGAAGTCGGCTACCGTGGCGTCGAAGTCGGCGGCGCCGACCACCCGGTTCACCAGACCCAGGGTGAACGCCTCGGCGGCGGTGAGCCGTTCGCCGAAGAACGCCATCTCCTTGGCCTTCTGCATGCCGATTCTTCGAGGCAGCAGGTAGCAGCCGCCGCCATCGACGACGAGCCCGCGCTTGACGAAGGACTCCGCGAAGTAGGCGTTCTCAGTGGCGATCACCAGGTCGGACGCGTACACCACGTGGGCGCCCAAGCCGGTCGCCGCGCCGTGCACCGCGGCGATCACCGGCTTGGTGCAGTCCAGCACGCTGGCCACCAGCTTCTGGGCTCCGTTCATGATGCGTCGGGTCGGGTCCAGCACCCGCTTCTCCACCCGCGCGCGTCGCTCGGCCAGCGACCCCACGTCTGCGCCGGAGCAGAAGTGCTTGCCGTTGGCGCGCAGCACCACCACGCGGACCTGCTCGTCCGCGTCGGCGGTGGCCAGCAACCCGATGAGCGCATCGCGGTCGTCGGGCCGTACCGCGTTGGCCGCCTCGGGCCGGTTCAGGGTGATCGTCATGACGCCGTCCGCGATGTCGGACAGCACCGCCGCCTCTGTGCTCATGGTGTGTAGGTGGCCTTCAGGTGTTTGATGCCGTTGACGAAGTTCGATCGCAGCATGACGGGCTCGCCGGCCGCGGTGATGTCTGGATAGCGCGCGTAGAGCATCCGGAAGGCCACGTTCAGCTCGAGGCGGGCCAGGTGCGCGCCGAGGCAGTAGTGCGGACCGGGACCGCCGAACGCGATGTGGTTGTTGGGTTTACGGGCGACGTCGAAGGTCTCGGGGTTGTCGAAGACCGCCGGGTCGCGGTTCGCCGCCGGGTACCACAGCACGACCTTCTCGCCCGCGTTGAAGGTATGGGTGACCTGTCCCGCCCCATCGGTCAACGTCACCCCGTCACGGGTCACGGTGCGGCGCATGTGAATCACCGGGCTCGAGTAGCGCAGGATCTCCTCGACCGCCGTCGGAGCCAGCTCGTCGTAGTCCGCCAACAGCCGCTCCCGCTGCTCGGGATGTGCGCTGAGGATCAACAGCCCGTGCGTGAGCGCGTTTCGGGTGGTCTCGTTGCCCGCGCCGATCAGCAGAATGAAGAACTTCGCCAGTTCCTGCGGGGTGAGGTTCTCTTCGTCGGAGGTGACCAGCTTGCTGATCACGTCATCGCGGGGATGTGCGATGCGGTCTTCGGCAATGCCCTTGAGCAGTTCGATGAGCTGCTCACTGGTGCGGGCGACTGCCGCCTCGATGCCCGCGACGCTCTGGTCGGGCACATACTCCGGATCTGAGGCGCCGAGCACCACGTTGGTCGCCTGCAGGATGAACTGCTCGTGCTCGCGTGGCACGCCGAGCATGTTGTCGATGATCCGCAGCGGCAGCAGCGTGGCGAACGCGGCGACGAAGTCGCATTCGCCGGATGCCGGCATCTCCTCCAGGATCTCTGCGGTGGTCTCCTCGACCAGACCGCGCATCTCGGAGAGCATGCGGGGGGTGAAGCCGCGCGAGACGATCTTGCGCAGCCGCATGTGCTCGGGGTCGTCCATGTCGATGATCGAACCGCGGTACTCGCGCATCTCGGCGGTCTGATCGAAGATCTGGGTGCCTTGACCGGAGCTGAACTCCTCCGGCCGGCGGCTGATGTCGGCGATGTCGCGATGCGCGCCGACCGCCCAGAACCCGCGGGGCCGGGCAGCATCCGGGCGGTTGGTGCGCACGAACACCGGACCGCCGGCGTCGCGAAGCCGCCGGTAGAGCTCGGTGCGTTCACCTGGTCGGTCCTGCCACCACCGCAGATCGATCAGCGGTGCGAATTGCTGTTCATCGATGTCGATGGCGCTCACAACTACCGATTCTGGCACTCGTGTCACCTCATGGCAATGTCGGGGTGCTCGACAGTTCCTCAATTGCGTGGAAAGTGTTCCCCTCGTGATCGTGGTTATCTAACATCAGTGTCACCATTGTCGGTGTCGCACAACCGTAGGAGTACGCATGACAGAACCCACCAGCCTGCGCGTCGGCATCATCGGTGTGGGGTGGGGCGCTCATGTGCAGGTGCCCGGGTTCCGGGCGGCACAGGGCTTCGAGCCGGTCGCGCTGTGCGCGCGCACGCCTGAGCGGCTGGAACGGGTCGCCGGTCGATTGGGTATCGACGAGACCTCCACCGATTGGCAGTCGTTCGTCACTCGTGACGACCTCGACGTCATCTCGGTCGCCACGCCCACCGTGCTGCACCGCGACATGACCCTGGCCGCGCTGGATGCGGGCAAAGCCGTCCTGTGTGAGAAGCCGCTGGCCGGGGATCTCGACGCGGCGCGCGACATGGTGCGCGCGGCGGACAAGTCGAGCCGGCCCACCGCCTGCTGCTTCGAGAACCGGTGGAATCCGGACTGGCTGGCAGTCGCCGACAAGCTGCGGTCGGGATTCCTGGGCAGCCCGTACCTCGCGCGCGTCAGCCGCAGCGCGTCCTATTGGCATCCCAGCCGTCAGCCGCAGGCCCGCTGGATGTACGACCGGGATCAGGGCGGTGGGTATCTGGCCGGAATGCTGGTGCACGACTTGGATTTCCTGTGCAGTGTGCTCGGGCGTCCGGAGTCCGTGTGTGCCGAGGTGCGCACCAGCGATCCGGTCCGCGAGCTGCCCGACGGGGAGACCCTGCACATCACCGCAGACGACACAGCGGCACTGCTGATGCGGATGGAATCCGGGGTGACTGCCATCCTGAGTATTTCGGTGATGGGTGCCCACGCCGACCATTACCGCCTGGAACTGTTCGGCTCCGACGGCACGATCACCGGAGACGGTGCTCTGCGTTCGGCTGAGTATCTGGCCGGCGCCGCGGCCGACGATGGGATGAGCCCGCTGCCCGTCAACGAGCGCGAACCCGCCCACCCGGAGTACCTGCCGAAGGGGCTGGCAGGCCACGCGAGCAGGGCGATGGCGCTGATGTTGGAGGACTGGCTGCCCGCGTTCGAGGGCGCCCCGAGCACCGCGGCCACGTTCGACGACGGCCTGCTGTCCCTTGCGGTGATCGACGCCGCCCGTCGCTCGGCCGAAGGGGGCGGCTGGGAGGCCGTGCATCCGACCGTCTGAGCTGCTGCTCCGCGAGGCACTGTGGTGGTGTTCTCGGGGATGCCGCGGCATCGTCGGTGACCTCGGCCCCTGAAGCCATGCGGGCACTCGCCGAGGCCGATTCGTCCCGAGGGTCACCCCACCAGGCCGGCCGATCGGCGCGGAGCGCCGCCGGCCGTCGGGTAGCGGTGCTGCGCGACCGGATCAGCGCTCTTCCCGGCGACTTTCGTCGCCGGTGTGCTCACCCATCCGTTCCGTCTGCTCGGTCCCAACGCCGAGCAGACAGAACGGTCGCGGCATGGGCGCTGCCCTGACCGTGCGGTCAGCCCAGCGACGACTCGGCCGGCGGGTAGATCAACACGCCGCGGATGTTGGCGCCCGCATGCATGTCCGCGTAGCCGTCGTTGACCTTCTCCAGCGGGTAGGTGCGGGTGACCATGGAATCCAGATCCACTTGTCCGGCACTGCTCAACTCCAGGATCTTCGGAATGTCCGCGCGCGGATTGCCCGAGCCGTACAGGGTTCCGATGATCTGCTTCTCGGTCAGCGTGAGGTCCATCAGGTTGGCCCTGATCTCACGCTCCAACATCGGGTGGATGTTGGTGACCACCAATCTGCCGCGCTTGGCCGTCATGGCCAGTGCCTGCCCGACCAGCTGTCCGTCGCCCACGCCCATCGCACAGATGAACTTGTCCACACCCCTATCCCAAGTGGCTTCGGCCACAACGCCTTTCGCGTCGTCCCAGTTCGCAGCGGTGTGCGTTGCACCCATCTTCACCGCTTCACCCCGCTTGTACTCCGAGGGGTCGATGACGGTGATGGTTCGTGCGCCGGCCAGCCGCGCCCCCTGGACCGCCGCGGCGCCGATGCCGCCGACTCCGGCGATCGCCACCGTATCGCCGGGCCGCACCTCGGCGGCGTACACCGACGAACCCCAACCGGTGATGAAGCCGCAGCCGAGCAGGCACGCCCGGTCGAGCCGGTAGTGCTGCGGAATCTTCACGCAGCTCGCCTCGTGCACCACGGTGTGGTGTGCGAATGAGCCGACACCGCAGGCCAGGGCGAGATCCTCACCGTTGACGTGATGCCGGGCGGTGTTGTCGTGGATCTGCATCCCGGAGTAGATCTTTGCCCCGAGGTCGCACAAACTCTGGTGGCCGGTTGAGCACGACTGGCAGCGGCCGCAGGACGGGATGAAGCTGAACACGACGTGGTCACCGGGCGCCAGCCAGGACACGTGGTCGCCGACGGCTTTGACCACCCCCGCGCCCTCATGCCCGCCGATGCAGGGCAGCCGGATCGGCATATCACCGGTGACGAGGTGGTCGTCGGAGTGGCACATACCGGACGCGTGCAACTCGACCAGTACCTCGGTCGCTTTCGGCGGGTCGAGATCGATGGTCTCGATCGACCATGGTGTGTTGCGCTCCCACAGCACCGCTGCCTGGGTCTGCATGCGATTGTTCCTTTCCGCCTAGCGGATGATGGCCTGATATTCGATGAAGCCGGTGATGCCTTCCGGCCCCCCCTCGCGGCCGATGCCGGACTGCTTGAAGCCGCCGAACGGGCTGGCGAAGTCCAGCACGGCCGTGGAGTTGACCGCCACCGATCCGACGTGAAGTTGTGCCGCCACCGACGCCGCACGCTCCTCGTCGGCCGACCACACCGCGCCGACCAACCCGTAGCGCGAGTCGTTGGCGATGGTCACCGCCTCCGACACGTCGTCGCCGTCGTCGTCATACGCGATGACCACCGCGACTGGACCGAAGACCTCCTCGCGGGCGATCTCCATGTCGTTGGTCGCCTCGACCAGGGCGGGGGTGACGAACCAGCCGGTGCCTTCGGGCCGCTCGCCGCCGGTCGCCACGGTGGCGCCTTCGGCACGCGCCCGCTGCAGAAACCCCTCGACCCTGTTGCGTGCAGCCTCGTTGATCAGCGGCCCGATGTCGGTGGACCGGTCGGCCGGATCTCCGACCGTCAGATCGGCGACCGCGGTGGTCAGTGCGTCCACGAACTCGCTGTAGCGGCTGCGCGGCAAGAGGATTCGGGTCAGCGCGGCGCAGAGCTGGCCGTTATTGCCCATCACGCCGCTGACCAGACCGGTCACGGTCTCCGTCAGCGATGCGTCGGGCAGCACGATGGCCGCCGACTTGCCACCGAGTTCGGTGCTGCAGCGGCGGATGCGGGAGCCGCACGACGCGGCGATCTTGGCGCCCACGGCCGTCGATCCGGTGAAGCTGACCTTGTCCACGCCCGGATGCTCGGTCAGCATCTCGCCTGTCGCGGCACCGCCGTTGACGAGATTGACCACTCCGTCGGGTATCGCGGCTTCCTCGATCGCCTCCATCAGCACGCCGAAACCGAGCGGCGCATCTGGCGCAGGCTTGAGCACCACCGTGCAGCCGGCGGCCAGCGCGGGACCGAGCTTCAGCGCGGCGATGAACAGCGGCGTGTTCCACGGCACGATCGCACCCACCACGCCGACGGGCAGCTGGCGGACCTCGACACTGCCGCCCGTCATCGAGGGGCGGCTCGACGAGAACGGATGGCCCGGGGTGATGGTGGCGTAGGCGCGCAGCACGCCGGCGGCGGTGATGACCTGACCGAATGTGCTCCAGGAACGCGGCGAGCCGATCTCCGCGGTGGCCAGATCGGCCAGCTCACTCTTGCGTGCGGTCAGTGCGTCGGCCAGACGGCCCAGTGCGGCGCCGCGATCAGCGGGGGAGGTGCGTCCCCACGACCGCAACGCCCCGCGAGCGGCCGCCACGGCGGCGTCCACCTCGTCGCTGCCCGCGATACCCACGGTGCCCAGCACTTTACCGGTGGTGGGGGACGTCACGTCCATCTGCTCTGCGCTGCCGCTCGACACCCATTTGCCCGCGACGTAGCTCGCCGCCAAGTCGACCATGGGCACTGATTCTGGCAGCAATGTCATCTTTGGACAAGCCGCCTTCCTAGTGCTGATGCCGTCTTCCGGTTTCACTACACCACTTTTTCTGACACTATTGGTCACTATGACCGTATCGTCCGACAGCGCCGCCGACCTGAGCGTGGGACAGCCATGGGAGCTGGTGGTGGAGCGCGGCAAGATCGCAGAGTTCGCCGAGGCCATGCAGTCCGATGACCCGGCCTACCGGGGAAACGGCGCGATCATCCCGCCCACGTTCCTGACGAGCGCCGCCTGCTGGGCGCCGCCCGGAGTCCGGGTCAGCGTCGGTTTCGACCGCAAGCGGTTGTTGCACGGTGAACAGGAGTACACCTTCCACGGCGACCTGCCGGCTGCGGGCGACGTGCTGACTGCACAGGAGAAGGTCGTCGACCGGTTCTCCAAACCGGGCAAGCGGGGCGGGACGATGCGCTTCGCCACGGTGGTCACCGAATACCGTGACGCTGCAGGCGTGCTGGTCGCCGAGGCGAGGGCCACGTTCATCGAGACGGCCGCACGATGACCGCGACCTCCGTGCTGCGCGTAGGCGTGCAGGCACCGTCCCGCGAGTACGGACCGTTGACACGCCAGATGTTCGTTCGTTATGCCGGGGCGTCGGGCGATCTGAACCCCATGCACTACGACGACGAACTGGCCCGGTCCGCGGGGTACCCGTCGGTGTTCGCGCAGGGCATGTTCTCCGCAGCGTTGCTGGCCGGCTTCGCGACCGACTGGCTGGGTGCACGGCCTGTGCGCCGCTTCGGCGTGCGCTTTCGTGAGCAGGTCTGGCCCGGCGACGTGCTGACCTGCTCGGGGACCGTGACCGCGGTGTCCGCGGAACCGGACGGCGACCGGGTCACGGTGGAGTTGACGGCGACCCGGCAGACGGGCGGCGTCGCGATCACCGGCACGGCGGAGTTTCTCCTCCCCCGAAACGCGCCCGAGGGTGACGCGGCCGGCCCGGATAGGCCATAGGCTAGAAACATCATGGCCGAAGCCTCGATCGTCCGCCGAGCCAGCTACGGCCCCTCCAGCCCTGCTGTGGGTGCCCGCGGCGCCACCACGCGTAGCCGGATCACCGAGGTGTCGCTGGAGCTGTTCGGCCGACTCGGGTACTTCGACACCTCGGTCGACGCGATCGCCAAGGCGGCAGGTGTGTCCCGGGCCACCCTGTATCAGTACTTCCAGGGCAAGGACGAGATCTTCCTCGAGCTGCTCAACGAGTGCGGTAGCGCGCTGTTCCGGGTGGCCCGCCGCATCGGTCCACTCGGCCCCGACGAAGTCGGCTTCGACAATTTGAACTGGTGGCTGGGCGAGTGGAGCTGGGTGTTCGAGAAGTACTCCACCATGTTCGTGCAGTGGACGGCGATCGCCTCGTCGGACACGAAGGTGCGGCCGCAGATCACCCGCTTCGTCCGTAGCTACAACCACCGCGTCGCCGAGCGGCTGGCCGCGTCCGGACTGCAGGGTCTGGACCCGGAGGTGGCGGCCATGACCATGACCGCGCTGGTGCACCGCATCAACCTGTTCGTGCACACCGACCGTGCCTATGGCCGAAGCGCGAAGGACGCGGTCGACACGCTTTCGGTGTTCCTGCAGCTGGCGTTGTTCCCCGACACCCCGCCGTCGGTGCTGACGTCGCTGCGTCTGCGCGCCAGCGCTGACCCGGCGGCCGACGTGGACGCCGTCGAGGTGCCTGCGGCTCCGGACATTGAAGGACTGTCCATCAGCGATCGCACCGCCACCCTCAGCAAGCGAGCCGTGAGTACCGTGACGGCGTTGGCCGCCGCAGGCGCCGCCCAGTTCCGTGCCCACGGCTACCGCAGCACGAGTGTGGACGACATCGTGGAGGCGGCCGCCGTCGCCCGGGGCACCTTCTACAAGTACTTCAGCGACAAGCAGGATTTACTGGCCGCGGTGGCCGCCGAGATCTATACCGCTGCAATGGCGTTCGCCGAGCGCATCGCCGACGTGGACCCCGTGGCGGACGAGGAGACGCTGCGGAACTGGCTGGCCACCTACGTTGAGTTCTACGACCGGTACTCCGGCTGCATCGAAGCGTGGGCGGAAGGCGCCACCGACGACCCCACGATCGTCGGGATCGGGGAGAACGGCCAGGTCCTGATGGATGTCGGCGCGGCAAGGATGTTGACCGGCCGACCGGGCCCCTACTCGTTCGACCCGGTAGTCGCAGCGCTGATCCTGCGCGCACTGGTGACCCGTGTCCGGCAGGCCGCGCTGGATCTGCCCGAGCCGATCCACGACGACGAGATCGTGGAGTTGTTGGTGACGCTGATCCGGCGCGGCTTCTTCGGCCTCCCGACGTAGTGGGCGCGCACCCGCCGATGCCGTCGTGACGCAGCCGGCGACGCCGGCCAATGGCGCCTCGGTCAATTTGCGGTGCCGGCGCTCGGCATTCGTGACATGTTTGTCAGATATGCACTACCAGCAGTTTCAACCTCATTGTATTGAGCCATAACTGGCCAGACAGAGGTGAACGATCCGTCAGATACGCGCTAGGATGGGGCCGTGGTAGACGGCTTGCCTGCAATTCCGGCCGGCCCGCTGGCCGGTGTCAAGGTGGTCGAGCTGGCCGGCATGGGGCCCGGCCCACACGCCGCGATGCTGCTTGCCGACATGGGCGCGGAGGTGGTGCGCGTCGAGCGGCCGGGACGCGGCGGTGGCGGCGCCCAGCTACGCGGGCGCCGGATCGTCTCTGCTGATCTCAAGGACGCCGGTGACCTCGATCAGGTGCGCCGGCTGATCGACCGGTCCGACGTTCTCATCGAGGGATTCCGTCCAGGCGTCACGGAACGAATGGGCCTGGGGCCCGATGAATGCTGCCGCCGCAATCCGGGACTGGTCTACACCCGCGTCACCGGGTGGGGGCAGACCGGCCCCCGTGCCGCGCAGGCCGGCCACGACATCAACTACATCGGCCTCACCGGACTGTTGCACGCCATCGGCGCGCCGGACCGCCCGCCCGCGCCGCCGCTGAACGTCGTCGGCGACTACGGCGGCGGCTCGCTGTTCGCGGTCGTCGGCGTGCTGGCCGCCCTGGTCGAACGGCAGACCTCCGGCCGCGGTCAGGTCATCGACGCCGCCATCGTCAACGGTACGGCGTTGCTGGCACACGTGCTGTGGTCCATGCGCGCCGACGGCCGGTGGTCCGGCGAGCGGGGCGCCAACATCTTCGACGGCTCCGCGCCGTTCTACCGCACCTACGAATGCGCCGACGGGGGCTTCGTCGCGGTGGGCGCACTGGAACCGCAGTTCTACGCCGAGCTGCTGCGGCTTTTGGATATCGACCCGGAAACGCTTGGCCCGCAACGGGACCGCGCCGGGTGGCCGGCCATGGGTCGGCTGCTGGCCGACAGATTCCGGGAGTATCCGCGTGACCACTGGTCGGAGGTGTTCGCAGGCACCGATGCGTGCGTGACGCCGGTCCTGACCATTGCCGAAGCGATGGAGGATTCCCACCTGAGCGCACGCGGCGTGTTCGTCGACGTCAACGGGGTCCGTCAGCCCGGGCCGGCTCCGCTCTTCTCGCGTACCCCCGCGCCACCGCCTGCGCCGCCGCGCGCCATGCCGGTCACGCCGACATCGCCACCGCCATCCCGGTGATCCATTCCGGGACCGGCTCGTAGACCAGCGGCGTCAACGGCCGGCCGCCGCCCGCAGCACCCGCGGCAACCCAGGTGCGTACCTCGTTGGCACCCGCGCCCCCGCGTGCATGCGCACTGTCGACGAGCCCGATCAGCGCTTCGACGTCCCAGTGCAACATCGCGTCTAAGACCTCGTGGTCCCAGTCGGGTCGGATCTTGTTGCGCGCCTCGGCCATACCGTCGGCGATGATCCGCGCCCGCTCGTCGTCGGTGAGAGCGTAGGTGTCGACCTCCAGGCTCGGTGGTGAGTGCGACAGCCCGCCGGTGCCGATCACCAGTGCCCGCTCGTCGATGCTGTCGAGGAAACGCCCGACCTCAGCTCCGAATTCGGCCACACGGCGTCCGGTCGGGAGCGGAGCCGTCGCGCAGTTCACCGGCACTGGGATCACCGGTTTGACCGCGAGCTCGCCCAGCAGGTCCCGAACCGGTTGCGCGAACGCGTGATCCAGCCCGATATCGCGGCATGCGGCGACATCGAATCCCGCGGCGAGCAGGTGCTCGCACAACCCTCGGGCCACGTGCGACGGGACGTCGAGGCCACCGGCGGGGTGGCCCCCCTCGGCGAGGATCGACGCTGACAGGGCGACGGCGAAGGCCGGAACCACATGGCGGAACGCCCGCCGGTGGTCTCCGCCGAACACGATGACCACGTCGGGATCGAAGCGCTGCACGTCCTCGGCCGCCGCCGCCAGCGCCGAGCGAAACCGATGACCGAACGCGTGCTCGACATCGCGTTCCTTGCCCGGGCTGTGGCTTGCGCACACAACCAGCCGATCAGACCTCATACTGGCACCTCCACGGAAGTGACACTACTGTTAGATGAGCTGTCGTGTCCACGGAGCACACCGAATCACCGTCCTGTGCCGCAAGCCGGTGTGCCGAACCTGCACACCTCACGTTGACGGTAGCGGTCACCGAAACCCGTCTTTCGCCGGCGACTTCGCCTCGAGTTGTTCCGCAAAAAATCTGCGACGGGCGTCTGAGGGTCTTGGAGCGGTGCGGCTGAGCTACCCGATGTGGTTGCAGGACTGTGCACGTCTGCCAACGACGTGGGGATTTCCCCGGACCAGGACCATCAGATCAGTGAACGCGTCTGTGGAACGCCGTCAGACATCCACCGCGACTGCCGATTCCGGGCAGTTGGCCGCGGCGTGACGAGCTGCCTCAGCCTGGTCGTCCCGGACAGTGCCGTCACCGATCACGTGGCCGTAGCCGTGCTCGTCGTCGGTGTAGACGTCGGGCGCCAAGGCGTAGCACATTCCGTGACCCATGCACTTGTCGGAATCGATGGCGACCTTCACGACGGATCTCCGACGGTCAGATGCAGCGAATCGAGACCGACGGTGCCCCGCGGCCAGTGCACGTGCGGTGTGGTGCCCTCGGTGATGTGGTAGTGCGGGATGCGTTTGTGCCACTCCTCGTAAGCCACCTGCATCTCGAGACGGGCCAGATGCGAACCGAGGCAACGGTGGACACCGGTGCCGAAGGTGATGTGGCGGTTGTCGCTGCGGTGGAAATCGATCTCATACGGGTTGGGGAAGAGCTTCTCGTCGCGGTTGGCCACGGCGAGGTAGCTGGTGATGCGACTGCCCTCCGGCAGGGTGTGCGCCCCCACCTGTGTGTCCTGGGTGGTCACGCGGGGGATGAACGGGGCCGGCGGATCCAGTCGCAGCAATTCTTCCATCGCGACCGGAATCAGGGCCGGGTCCTCCACGATTTCCCTTCTCCGGTCAGGGTTTTCGGCGAGCCGCTGCATGCCGAAGCCCAGCGAGTCCATCACGGTGTCGAGGCCGGCCAGAATGAACAGGAAGCACAGCCCGATGGCTTCTTCGTCGGACAGCGCGTCGGGTGGCTCGATGTTGAGCACTTGGCTGAGCACGTCGTCGCCCGGTACCCCACGCCGCTGCTGAATCAGCTCGGTCAGGTACATGAACAGTTCGGCGGCCTTGAGCATGCCCTCCTGGGCCGCTTCATCGATTGTGGTCTGCCCCGCGGCAGCACTCAGGTTCAGCACGGCGTTCTTCCACTCGATGAACTGGTCCCGCATCTCCAGAGGCAGCCCGAAGAGGGTGAGGAACACCTGCGTGGGGAACACCGAAGCCACCTCCGCAACGAAGTCGCATTCACCGCGCGCCACGATCGGCTCGATGAGTTCGACCATCTGCGCGCGCAGATCCGCTTCGAGTGGCTTGATCACCCGCGGGCTGAAGAACGGCTGCAGGATGCGTCGGTACCGGGCCTGCTCGGGTGGGTCGAATGCGATGGGGACGAGCGGTACAGGACTGGCCAGCACGTCGAAGGCTCTCTTGGAGGAGAACACCGACGGGTTCTTCAGCACCAGTTCCACGAAGTCCCGGCTGGTGGCGGCGTACCCGTCCTCCACCTCCACGAGCGGATGCTCGTCCAGCGTGCGCCAGGCCTCATCACGCGCCGCGGGCATCGGAAGGGTCTCGGTGGACACCTTGGGCAGGGAGTCGGTTGTCAAAACGCGTCCTCGATTCGGTTGCGGCACTCGATAGCCTGCTGTGACGCCGGCTACACCGGAGTGTGCCATCGCTGTCAGATCAAGACAAGTAGCCGTGGGGTAAACCCCTGTTCATATGCCTTTATTTGGCATGTACATGACGTCAGAAACGGGGAGTGTGCCGGAACCTGCATACGATGCGCGCCCGCAACATATAGTGAACTAGGTTACAGATCTGAAACCCCCTCGAGACGGAGGTTCCGTGACGCTCCTGTTAGCCGATCCGCCGATCCCCCCCGCGTTGGTGGACCCGTCGGGCACGTGGTTCTTCAACTGGGTCATTCCGATCGTGGGCGGGCTCGTCATCCTGCTCGCCATCGCGGACTCCGTCCGTCGAAGGCGGCTGACCTGGGGACTGCTGTTCCTCGTCAACAGCATGCTGGTCTACTGGATGGAATCGGTGGGCGACTGGGGTCAGCAGCTGATCTACAGCCCCACCTTCATGCAGCACCACGTCATGGACTGGCTGCCGCTCAAGACGCCGTACGACCCGATGTTCATGCCGTTCGCCTACGCCGTCTACTGGACCGTGCACGCCCTCGTCATCTTCTGGCTCGGCCAGCTACTCGTGAAAAAGTTCGGCTGGAGCATGCTGAAAGCCATTGTGGTCTTGGCGATTCCCGTGAACTACGCCTGGGACTTCTTCGTCGAGGGTATCGCTGCGGCCATGGGTTGGTGGACATATGACCCGGGTATGGGCCCGGTGATGACGTTCTCCAATGGCGGGCAGATCACGTTGCTGTGGACCATCGGCCTGATGTGCTTCTGGCCCAACCTGATCGCGTATTGGGCCGGCAAGCCGCCGGTTCGTGGCCTGAACCACTTCGAGCGCTTCTTCGGACTCGAGCGCTTCACCCGGCCCAAAGCCATCGGCGATGCGCCGCTGTCGTCAACAGCCGGCTCGGGCGGTGTGACCGCGACCGCGACCGCCACCCCAGCGTCGACGCGACGCTCCAGGCAACAGGAATACGACGATCTCCTGGACTACGAGGTGACGATCCCGCGGTGGAAGTTCGAACTCGCTCGGTTCGGCGCCTGGTTCGTGGTCTTCCAGGTGAGTTTCGCTCTGCTGTTGGTGGTGCCCCTCGTGGTCATGCGGGTCGTCACCGGCAACGACAGCATCTACGCGCCGTGACCGCACGCCAACACAACCGGAAGGCACACACATGAGTTTCCTACCCCCGCCGACCCGCGAAGGGTTGATCTCCGAGACGGTGCGGTTGCTGGGCGGCTGCGTCGCCGGCATCGTGCTGCTGGGCATCGTCGTCTACTTCCTGACGGTGTGACCATCAACGCCAACGCGACCGCTCTGAGTGAACTGGTGGCGGCGGTGCTGCCGAAGGCCGATAGCCACGGCATTCGGACAAGGCGTTGACACTGTGACAGTGAACTGCCATCTTTGGTAGGTCGTCGCCAAAGGAGGCGTTGCAGTGACAGATCTCAAAAGCCCCGACGAGGTCGGCCGCGTCGAGTCAGCGGTCGAGCCGGCGCAGATCAAAACCGTTCGGCCGGTGCTGTTCTGGTCGGGAGTCGGTGCGGTGTGCATCCTTTTCGCCGCCTACGTCTACACGTCGTGGATCGTGTCTGGGAACGCGACGCCGGCGGACCCGGGTCCCGATCCGATCCCCGGCGGCACCCAATTGGCGATGACGATCTTCCAAATCGCGTGCCCGACACTGGCTCTGGTCGCGATCGTCTACGTCGTCCGCAAGAGTCTGCGCGAGCGGCAGCTCTGCGTCGAGGCCGCCGTCGTGATCGGGTCGGCCATCGCCTGGTGGCACGATCCGCTGATCAACTGGTTTCAGCCGGTGCTGTTCTACAACGCCGGCCTGGTCAACTTCGGCAACTGGATGGAGAACGTCCCCGGATCGCTGAGCCCCGGCAGTCGGTTGATGGCCGAGCCGGTGCTGATGATCGGAATGATCTACATCTGGATGCCGCTGGCCATGGGCAAGTTGGCCGGGTGGGCGATGCGTAGGGCGCGCCGCCGCTGGCCGACGCTGGGGCCGGTTCGCACGTTCTTCGCCGGCTGGCTTGCGGTGTACGTCATCGAGTTTCCCCTCGAGATCTTTGCGGTGCACCACGGCCTGGTCGCGTATCCGGCGTCGATTCCCGGTGCCACGCTGTGGGCCGGCCAGACGGTGCAGATACCGCTCTACGGTCCCATTCTCTGGTCCCTTGTGCTCAGCTCCAGCGGGGCGCTGATGTTCTTCCGTAACCGCAACGGCCAGATCCGGGTGGAGGCGGGCGTGGAGACCCTGCGCTGGGCCGGGCCGCGCGTCAAGGCGCTGCTGCGGGTGCTGGCGGTCACCGGTTTTCTGCACGTGGTGGCGATCGGCGTGTATGACCTGCCGGTGAACCTCGCCGGTCTTTACGCCGGACCGACCGAGACCTACCCGAGCTATATGCGCACGCAGTACTGCGGACCGGACACCCCGCGGGCCTGCCCCGACGGCACCCTGTTCGACGACCAGTAGGTCGCGGCTTCGTTACTTCAAGACGGCGGGCAGCGCCGCGAACTCCTGCCGGATGATGTCGTCGAGGGCGCGGCCCGGCGCCGCCAACCACTGATTGAGTGCGCGCTCCACGAGCAGCATCCCGACTGATGCGAGCAGTCGGCATTCGCTGTCGGGCGACGGCAGGTGGCGCCGCTGCGCAATGATCTTCGCCACGGTCTCGGCGTTGGCCTCGTGGTTCTTGCGCTCGCGGCCGAGCAGGACCAGCGATGACGCAACCGCTTCGTGATACTGCGCGATCCGCTTACGGATGCGCTTGAGCCCCGGAGCAAGCAACGCGAACGAGTTCGCCATCGCCTCGAAGTCGGATGCGCCTTCGGGCTGCGCGAGATACACGCCACCGACGGCGTCGATGAAGTCGTATTCGCCGAAGAAGAGGACCGACTCCTTGGTCGGGAAGTAACGGAAGAACGTCCGCGGGGACACGCCTGCGCTAGCGGCGATCTCGTCCGTCGTCGTCTCGTCATAGCCTTTGGCACTGAACAGATTCAGTGCCGCCTCCAGCAGTGCCATCCGGGTCCGGTCCGCATGCTCGTTTCGTGGCGAACGGTCACCCCGTGCCATCTGCGATCCTCCTGGGCCGTGTCGGGTGTTCTGACATTACAACCAGAGCGGATATGGCACATCGTTGACACCGCTCGCCGCGCCGACGATACTTTCCCACATGTGACAGTTTACTGTCATAGTTTGTTTCGGATCGCCAGTCTGGCGTACGTGAGAGGATCTGCACCTACATGACCGAGCTCAGCGTGAACGGCACCCTGAACATCAACGATCTGCCGTTCACGGAAGACCGTTCGCGCGCGTGGCGGGAACTGCGCGAAGCGGGCGAGGCCGTGTTGTCCGGTGAGGAGATTGTGCTCACCAGTGCCGAGGCAGTGGAATTCGCGGCCAAGAGGCCGCAGATTTTCTCCTCGGCGAAGGCTTTCGACGTGTTGGGCAGCCCGGTCCCTCTCGTGCCCATCGCGATTGATCCGCCCGACCACACCCGGTTCCGCCGCATGCTCGACCCGTTCTTCAGTCCCAAGAGGATGGCCGAGCGTGAGCCCGAGCTGCGCCGGCAGGCGGGTGAACTCATCGACGCGATCGTGGCCAAGGGCGAGTGCGAAGTGGTGGCTGACCTGGCCACGCCGTTCCCGTCGCAGGTGTTCCTGACGCTGTTCGGACTGCCGATGGCAGACCGCGACAGGCTGGTCCACTGGAAGGACGCGATCCTGCAATTCACCGACCCCGGCAGCGGAGAGCCGACGCCCGAGGTCCTCACCTATGCGCTCGAGCTGTTCACCTACCTCAACGAACACATCGCCGAGCGGCGCACGGACACCTCCGGCAGTGACATGCTCACCCAGTTGATCCACGACACCGACGAGGGTGGCATGGACGACAACGAGATTCTCGGGCTGTGCTTCATGTTCGTGCTCGCCGGCCTGGACACCGTCACCTCAGCCGTCGGGTTCTCGTTGGCGAAGTTGGCCGAAGATGCTGATCTGCGCCGCCGGATCAGCAACGACTACTCGCTGATTCCCGCTTTCATCGAGGAGCTGCTGCGCGTCGACGGTCCCGTACCCTTCGCCCCGCGCGTCACCACCGAGGAGGTGGAGGTGGCCGGCCGAGTGGTACCGAAGGACACCAGGGTGATGCTGAGCTATGGCAGTGCCGACCGCGATCCGCGGCGCTATGACGACGTCGACGAAGTGCACGTCGACAGCAAGGCGGTGCACTTCGCGTTCGGACGTGGCCCGCACAGGTGCCTGGGTTCCCACCTGGCCCGCCTGGAGCTGCGACTCATTCTCGAGGAGTGGCACGCCCGCATTCCCGAATACACCTTGGTCGACGGCAATCCGCCGCAGGTGCCATGGCCCACCGGAACCATGGGTCTGCAGTCGGTGCCGCTGAACATCCGGCCGGCATAGCCCCTGCCAACGAGAAGAGCCCGGCTGCTCGGCCGGGCTCTTTTCGTCGTCCAGGGGCTCCCAGACCTATCCCACCTTGGGGATGATCTCCTCCGCCACCCACTGCATGTGGTCAAGGTAGGCGTTGAAGTCGTTCAGTGGCGGCGGGTTCACCCACGTGTCGGTGACCCCGAGTTCGGCCAGCATGTTGCAGTTGTCGATGACCTGCTGAGCACTCTGGCCGAACTGCGCATTCGGGTCGTCGACGATGGCGTGCTCCTGACCGATGGACAGGACGGCCAGGCTGTAGAACACCGAAAAGGGTCGGTCGTCGAATCCGGGTTGCGAGCGCAGGTAATCCAGCTTGGCGGGCAACTCCTCGGGCTTGGTCAGCCACGGCGCCCAACCGTCGCCGAAGCGGGCCGCCCGGCGCAGCACTGCGTCGGCGTCCCCGCCGAGCCACACCGTCGGGTGGGGACTGGAGATCGGCTTCGGCCCGAACGCGATGTCATCGAACTTGACGAACTCGCCGTCGTAGCTCGGCGAATCGCTGTGCCACAGCTCGAACATCGCTTCGAGGTATTCGTCCGCTATCCGGCCGCGTTTGTTGAAGGGAACGCCGATGGCGTCGAACTCCTCCTTGAGCCAACCCACCCCGACGGTGGTCTGCGCACGACCGCCGCTGAACCAGTCGAACGTCGCAATCTGCTTCGCGGCGACGATCGGGTTGTGCAACGGCAGGATGGTGACCATCGACCCGATGGTGATCGTCGACGTGGCACCGGCGATGTAGGCCTGCGCGGTGGTGGCGTCGAAGTAGTGGTTCCCCGAGAGTTCGACATGAGACGTCGGCGTGAAGAAGTGCTCGGGCAGGAAGACCATCGAGTAGCCGAGCTCTTCAGCCCGTTGCGCCACTTTCGCGATGTCCCGCCCACCCAGGTCATGCTCCCACGGCTGGGTGATGGCGGCGACATGCATGCAGTTGGGCAGGTAGACAGTGAATCTCATTGTCAGCCTTTCGATTTGGATTAGATGACCTTCGAGTGGCGTGCGCCGTCCGCGACCGCACGGGCCATGTGACCGAGAACACTATGGCAGTGGACTGCCACAGTCAACAGCGGCCGAAGGGATCGGTAAAACCCTGACGAGTGGCGACCGGCCGTGTCAGAATTCAAACTCGATATTGACAGTGAACTGTCATCAGTCGCTCAGGAGGAATATGACGGACCTCGGTGTGCCCGCCGACCTGACGGACCCGATTCGGGGGAGCAGCGAGCCGGACCGGATGTGGACCCTGACCAACGTGGGCGAGGCGACGCCGGACATCCTCTCACCCTTGTGCTGGTCCCTCTGGGGCAACGGCGTCGAACTGGCGTCCAGGGCCGGGCTGTACGACTTCGGCGTGCTGCCCCGCTCGGAGATCTTCGTCCCCGACGATCCGAATCAGTGGGCGACCGCGTGCTTCTACGGCAGGCAGGCGATGAACATCGAGCGCGCCCGCGAGCTGGCCGGACTCCTCCCCGGGATGACCGGTGACGACTTCGAACGCGACCTGTTGGGCTCGGTCCGTGCCGATGCCACCCCCACCAGGAGTGACCCCACCCGGCTGCCGTTCGTGGCGGTGAAGGCGCCGCTCACCGCGATACGGCAGCGGTGGGTGCCGCAGCGCACCCATGACGAGCAGATGGACTGGTGGCGTGCCGAGGTTCTGCCGGGTGCTCCCGCCGATCCCCGCGCCCTGCTGGCGGAATCGTCGCGCCGGTTCACCGCCGTCATGCGGGCACACGTGCGCACCCGGATGATCCTGAACGGTCTCCGCTCCCAAGTGGAGGCGATCACTGCCCGGCTCGGCCGCTCGGACCTGGTGCCGACGCTGCTCGCCGGATACGGGGGCGTCATCGAAACCCGGCTCGCCGACGACGTGTGGTCACTGGGGCAGGGCCAACTCACGGTCACCGAGTTTCTGGAACGCCACGGATTCCACGGCCCCAACGAGGGCAACGTCATCGGGCATTCGTGGCGGGAGGATCCCGAGGCGGTGATCCGCATCGCTGCGGCCCACGCGGGCAGGCCCGAAGCCGAGCGACCGCGAGTGCGGGCGGAGCGCGCGGTGGCCGCCCGGGAGCGGGCGGAATCCGACCTGCTGGCCGGGTTGCCAGCGGTGCGGCGGCAGCTGTTCCGGCGACTGCTCCAGTTCACCGGAGCTCAGGTGCGGTCGGTGGAACTCACCAAGGCCGCCTTCCTGACCGCGGTCGACGGGTGCCGCGCCGGGGCGGCCACATTGGGCAGGGACCTGGTCGAGGCCGGCGAGCTCGATCGTCCGGACGACACGTTCTACCTCACCATCGACGAGCTACTCGGATCGCTGCCGTGTAACGCCCGCGAACTCGTGGCGTTTCGCAGGCAGCGACGCGACGAGTATCGGGCACTGGAGATCCCGGTCATCTTCACCGGGATGCCGGAACCGGTTGCGGCCGGAGACGCCGCCGGCACGGGTGACGGCAGCGTGCGCGGCACGCCGGCCGGGCCCGGCGTGGTCGAGGGCACCGTCCGGGTGGTGCTCGACGCCGATTCCGATGACGTTCTCGAGGACGGCGAGGTTCTGGTGTGCAAGTTCGTCGACCCCGGGTGGACGGCACTGGTTTCACTCGCGGGTGCGTTGGTCACCGATATCGGCAGCCCAGCCAGCCACGGGGCGATCGTGGCGCGTGAACTCGGCATCACCTGCGTCGTAGGGACCGGCAACGGCACCAAGGTGTTGCGCAGCGGTGATGTGGTGCGGGTCGACGGCTCCACCGGCGAGGTCGCCGTGCTGGCGCGGTCGGCCGGATAGCTCAGCCGGATGACTGGGCCGAATAGGGAAGGGAACCCACATTGAGCGGCGGGATACGTCAGATGTCCGCCGGACTGAGTCCGGACAGCGAGAGCACGGTGCGGGCTTGCCCCGATGTGCCCGGGTGGACGGAGAACCTGCTGTTCACTCCGTACGATCCGGTCAGCGACATCGGGATGTGGCTGCATCTGGGCACCGTCGCCGACATGTGGGAGATGTGGGAAGACCGCGTGCTCATCGCGCTTCCCGAGGACCAGGGCGTGCTCAGCATGTGGGCCTATCACCGCACGGTTCCTGACCGCCAGCCGGCCGGTGCCAATCTGCAGTTTCAGTGCGAGCAGCCGTTTCACAAGTGGCGCATCACGTTCGACGGCTTCTGCGTGCGTTCGTCCTATGACGAGATGCGCACCGGTCTGCTGGCCGACGGCCCCAAGACCCACGTCCGTCTGGACCTCGAGGTGGAATGCCTGACCCCGGTGTGGGACGCCGCGACCGCCGGAGACGGCATGGCCGAACAGAGTTGGGCCCGCGAGCATTACGAGCAACTCATCCAGGTGACCGGTCAGCTGACCGTCGACGGCGTGACAACCGATTTCAACGGCGGTGGCTGGCGCGACCATTCACGTGGTCCGCGCGGTGCCGACACCCTCAAGGACTGGGGCGGGCACGTCATCACCGGCGGTGTTCTCCCGAGCGGACGGGCATTCGGCATGTGCCGCTACTGGGCCCGCGATGGCCGTACCACGCTGGAGGGTGCCTACGTGGTCGAGGGCGGCGCGCTGCACCAGGTCGGCATCGAGTCGGCGCCACCGGCCGCGGTACTGGCCCGCGACGGCGAGACGTACACGTTCGCGCTCGACGGCGGGCACACGATCAACGGCACCATCCGCTCGTCATTGTGGATATCCATGGCCGATGGGCTGCCCTATGGAGTCATGGACCCGGTGCGCGCCTACACCGTCAGTTGGGCGCAGGTGCAGTGGGGCGGCGAGACGGGCTACGCCTACATCGAACGGTCCGCGTTCACCGGTGTCCCCGCTCGTTGACTGTGACAGTCGACTGTCATACTGTTGCCCGGTGCCCCGAGTTGGGTGGGCTCTGTCAGAAAGGCGTGACCGTGGCCGAGAATCGATTCGTTGTCCTGAGCAATCCCATTGAGGGCCAGGACGACTCCTTCAACAAGTGGTATGACGAAGTGCATGTGCCGGAGGTGCTTGATGTTCCGGGTGTGGTGGCGGCGCAGCGCTACGACATCGCCGAGCTGAAGATCCCCGACGACGAGGATCTGCCCGCACAGTTGCCTCCACCCACCCACCGGTACATGGTGATCTACGAGCTCGATCGCGAGCCCGAAGTGGTGATGGCGGAGTTCCTCGAGCGGGTGATGTCGGGGAAGTTGTCGCTGGGGGAGACGCTCGACCTGTCCACGGTCTCGATGACCGGCTGGACGCCGCGCGGCGACCGACGGTTGGCCGACTGAGATGTCCGAACTCCGTACGGTGATGCAGGCGCAGCGCGCCTGCAGGCGATTCGACCCGGACGGCAAGGTGCTCGACTCCGACATCGAGCAGATGCTGCAGATCGCGGTGCACGCACCGAGCGCCGAGAACACCCAGCCGTGGTCGTTCGTGGTGGTCCGCGACGAGGAGAACCGGAAACTGCTGGCGGACTGGTGGACGGAGACGTGGAACGCCGGAGGCGGCGACTTCGTCAAGCAGAGCGTCGAGGACAAGGTGCTCGTCGCCGACCTCGAATACGGTTTCTCCAGAGGCGGGTTCGCTGCGGCACCGGTCGTGGTGGTGGTCTGCGCCGACACCGACCGGGTCGCAGAGATCTACGCACCGTCCTCGATCTATCCGGCTGTGCAGAACATGCTGCTCGCCGCCGCCGACCTCGGCTACGGGTCATGTCTCACCACCGGCCTGACCACCTTCGGAGTCGACCGCGTCCGCGAACTGCTGGACCTGCCACAGAACCTGATCCCGATGGCGGCCGTGTACGTCGGCCGGCCGGCGCGCAAGCTGTCACCGCCCCGTCGTCGCCCCGCCACCGAGGTCACCTACCGCGAGAAGTTCGGCACCGCATGGTGACCGGATTCTCCCCGACCAGTGAGGTCGCTACATGTCATTGGCAATAACCGAAGATCACCGCGCGCTGGCCGATGTGGCCAAGTCGATGGTGGCAGGCCGCGGCGGGGTCGCGAACGCTCGCCGCATCCTGCTCGAACCGGAGACCGGCGGCCGGTGGTGGACCGACGACGGGCTGTGGAAGGAGATCGTGTCGACCGGTTGGCTCGGTCTGCACGTCGACGAACAGTTCGGGGGCCAGGGCTACGGACTGCCCGAGCTGACCATTGTGGCCGAACAACTCGGCCGCGCTGCGATCGGCGGACCGTTCCTGCCCACGGTCGCCGCGTCGGCCGTGATCGCCGAAATCGGCACCGACGAGCAGCGTCAGCGTTGGCTGCCGCAGTTGGTGTCCGGTGATGTCGTGGCCGGCATCGGGACGAAGAGTGATGCGGCTGTGCAGGATTCGCGGGTCTCGGCCACTGCGGTGCCCGTACTCGCCGAGGCGGCAGCCGACGTGTTCCTGCTTCCGGTCGGGGACGATCTGGTGCTCGTCCAAGCCGGTGACGGGGTGAGCACGAGGACCATCGACTCGGTCGACCAACTCCTGCAGCCGGTCGCTGTGCTGCGCCTCGACTCCGCTGCGGTCACCGACGTCTTCCCCGGCGCGGGCGCCACGGCCGTCCGGATGCTGCGGCTCCTGGCCACCGCCGAGGCCGTCGGCGGGCTGGCCGCCTGCACCGAGATGGCGGCCGCGTACGCCGCCACCCGCCAACAGTTCGGCCGGCCGATCGGCTCGTTTCAGGCCGTCAAGCACCACTGCGCCAACATGCTCGTGGACACCGAGCTCGCGGTGGCGGTGACCTGGGACGCCGCACGCGCAGGCGGTGCGGAGGCCGACCTGGCGGTGACCATGGCCGCCGGCCACGCGCTCCCCGCCTACCAGCGGGTCGCCCTGCAGAACGTCCAGGTGCACGGCGGTATCGGGTATACCTGGGAACACGACGCCCACCTCTACATCAGGCGCGCCACGGTCCTGCAGGCCTTTGCCGGCGACCAGGATGCCCTGCGGGACAGGGTCATCGAGCTGCAGTCCCGGGGAGTGCGGCGCGGTCATTCGGTGGACCTGCCGCCCGAAGCCGAGCAGTACCGGCAGGCAGCGGAGGACTTCCGCGCCGAACTCGACACGGCCGGTGCCGATGACCGCCAGAAGCTTTGGGCGCGCAGCGGTTACCTGCAACCGCATTGGCCCAAGCCCTACGGCCGGGGTGCCGACAGTGTCGAGCAGCTGATCATCGAGGACGTCCTGCAGGGTCTGGACAAGCCGAGCCTCGGGCTGGGCGAATGGGTGGTGCCCACCCTGCTGCAGCACGGCAGCGCCGAACAGATCGAGCGGCTGATGTGGCCCAGCCTCGAGGGCGAGATTCGCTGGTGTCAGCTCTTCAGTGAGCCCGGCGCCGGCTCAGACGCCGCGGCGGTGGCCACCAAGGCCAGGCGCGTCGACGGCGGCTGGGTGGTGTCCGGTCAGAAGGTGTGGACCAGCGATGCGGTGAACTGCCAGCGCGGTCTCGCCACCGTGCGCACCGACCCGAATGTGCCCAAACACAAGGGCATCACGGCGATGGTCATCGACCTCGCCGATCCGGCGGTGCAGATCCGCCCGCTCACCGAGATCACCGGCGAGACCCTCTTCAATGAGGTGTTCTTCGACGACGTCTTCGTGCCCGATCGCGACGTGGTCGGCGCAGTGAACGCGGGCTGGACCGTGGCGATGGCGGCGTTCGGCAACGAACGGGTGTCCATCGGCGGCGGTTCGGTCACCATGACCGCCGACGCGCTGATCGATCTGCTGGCGCGCCACCGCTCCGGCGACACCGGTCTCGCGCGCGATGTCGGTGCGCTGCTCATCGAGGCGTACACCCTGGCCGCGCTGAATCTGCGGCAGGCCGCTCGGGCGGTCTTCGATTCCGGGCCAGGCATCGAGGGCAACATCGCCAAGCTCTTCGGTGCCGAGCACGCTCAGCGCGTCGCGGAACTCGCGCTGCGAATCGCTGGTCCGGCCCTCCTGGTCGGAGAGGAACCCGCCGTCGTGCACGACTACCTGTTCAGCAGGTGTCTCACGATTGCGGGCGGTACCTCGGAAATCGTCAGAAACCTGGTCGCGGAACGCATTCTCGGCCTGCCGCGCGACCCGGCGCCCAAGTAGATCGGAGAACCACATGACCTGTGCCATCGTCGGCATCGGGCGCACCACCTATAGCCGCAAGTCCGGCCGCACCACTCGTGGCATGGCTGTTGCCGCGTGCCGGGACGCCATCGAGGATGCGGGGCTCAGCACGGCGGACATCGACGGAATCTGCACGTTCATGGCCAACGACTCCGAGCAGCCGATCTTCGTCGGCTGGGCACTGGGAATCGACGAATTGGCCTGGGCGAACGCGATGTACGGCGGCGGGAACCTGGTCGCCGACCAGATCGCCACGGCCGCCGCCGTGATCGAGGCCGGGATCTGTAAAGCCGTCCTGGTGTACCGCTCGCTCAACGGCCGGTCCGGCTACCGGTTCGGCCACATAGAGGGGCCGATGCAGGTGCAGCATCACGACCAGTTCGACACCGCCTCGGGCTACATGGTGCCGCCGCAGTGGTTCGCCATGTGGGCCCGTCGGCACCAGCACGAATACGGTTCCACCTGTGAGGATCTCGGGCAGATCGCGATCACCCAACGTGCACACGCCGGTCCCAACGAGCACGCACTGCGCCGCGAACCGCTCACCATGGACGACTATTTGGCCGCCCGCTGGATCAACGAACCGTTCCGGGTGCTCGACTGCACGTCCGAGGTGGACGGCGCGGTGGCCGTGCTGATCACCGGTGAGGACATCGCGCGTAATGCCAAGAAACCGCCGGTGTGGTTGGTCGGTTCGTCGAACTCGCAGGGCGGCTCCGGCTGGACGGAGTGGGACGATCCCACGGAGATGTATTCCCGCATAGCGGGTCCGAAGATCTGGGAGAAGACTGGCCTGAGTCCGGCCGATATGGATCTGGCCTGCATGTACGACTGCTTCACCTACACGGTGATGGCCACCATGGAGGGCTTCGGCTTCTGTGAGAAAGGCGAGGTCGGCAAGTTCTTCTCGACCGGACGCGCCACTTACGGCGGTGACGTCGTGGTCAACCCGCACGGTGGCCTGTTGTCGGAGGGTTACATCCACGGGCTGAATCACCACTATGAGGCGGTGCTGCAGCTGCGTCGGGACGCAGGCGTGCGCCAGGTCGACGATGCTCAACTGGCGCTGGTCACCGCGGGCGGCGGCCCGTTCGGCGGCGCGAACGTCTACAGCAGGGAGAAGCCATGACATCAACGGCAGCGACGAACCACGCACTCCTGCCACCGGTTCCGGTGCCGGATCCCGATACGGCGCCGTACTGGGAGGGTCTCAAGGACGGCAAGCTGATGCTGTGCCGCTGCGACGACACCGGAAAGTGGATCCATCCACCGTTGGAGCGCAGCCGGTACACCGGCGGCCCTGTGCATTTCGAGGAAGTCAGCGGCGACGGCACGATCTACAGCTACATCGTGGTTCGACAGGCGCTCGTGCCGGGGCGAATTCCGCCGTATGTCGTCGGATTGGTCGAGCTGGCGGAGCAGCCTGGCCTGCGGATCAACGCCGTCATCGACGCCGATCCGGCAGACGTTCGAATCGGCCAGCAGGTCCAGCTGCGGATCGTCGACCTGGGGGACAGCGGCTACCGCATCCCCGAATTCGTTGTCAAGTAAGAACCAGGAGCACCACATGGGCAGAATGGACGGGCGCGTCGCCTTCATCACCGGCGCAGGTAAGGGCCAGGGCAGGTCGCACGCCGTTCGGCTGGCCGAGGAGGGCGCCGACATCGTGGGCGTGGACATCTGCCGCCAACTCGACGGCGTGATGTACGCGATGGCAACCCCCGAGGACCTGGACGAGACCGTCAACCTGGTGGAGAAGACCGGCAGGCGGATGATCGCCCGCCACGCCGACGTCCGGGACCGCAAGGCGCTGCAGTCCGCGTTCGACGACGGTGTCGAGGAGTTCGGCTACATCGACACGGTGGTGGCCAATGCCGGCATCGTGCTCAACCGCGTCGATGAGCCCGACCCCGAGGCGGCATGGGAGCTCGGCATCGGCGTGCTGCTCACCGGGGTGTGGAACACCCTGCAGATCGCCAGCGCCCACATGGTGGAGTCCGACCGTGGTGGCGCGATCGTCGCTACCAGTTCGATGGCCGGGTTGAAGGCGCTGACCGACGGAAGCGGTGGTGCGGACGCGTATGCCGCGGCGAAGATCGGCGTCACCGGGCTGGTCCGAGCATACGCTCAACGGCTGGCGGCCAAGAACATTCGCGTCATGGCGATCGCGCCGACGGGAGTCAACACCGCCATGATCGTGGAGAACCCGGCGCTCTTCGAAGTGATCGCGGCGCATGAGCACTTGGCCAAGGCGATGACCAACGCGCTACCCGTCCAGGTCATCGAACCGGCCGACGTATCGGAGACGGTGTTGTTCCTCGTCAGCGACAGCGGCAAGTACTACACCGGCACCACGTTGATGCTCGACGCCGGTATGAACATGACCTGATCCCCGCGAGCGTGCGCGTCTGCGGGCGACACGCCACTTCAGTCAGGCGGTTGCGCACCCTCGTCCTCACGAGGGTGCGCAACTGCATTCAGTCAGCGCAACAGCGCGCCGGTGCCGAGATCCGAGTAGGCCTCGGCGAAGCGCCCCAGCACCGCCTTCACGATCTCGACGGAGTACATCTGGTCGGGCGTGATCGCCCACATGCAGAAGCCCCACGCCGGGCTCTGCCGGTAGGTGGTCCACATCTGCTCGCGGTCGGGCAGCGAGGTGACGCCGGCGTCGAGGAGCCGACCGCGGTAGTTGTCCAGCAGTTCCCGCTCGTGTGCCCTCCGCAGCTCCGGTGTCAGTGCACCGACCAGCGCGTAGCCGACGTCGTGTGACCACGAACCTCGCCGCACCAGTTGCCAGTCGAGGACACCCATCCGGCCGTCGGGCAGCGCGTAGGTGTTGCGCGGGTGCGGGTCGCCGTGCAGCAGCGTGATGGGGTCAGCGGCGACGTACTCCTGGAGCTTCCAGAATGCCGTTTCCATCGAATCCGCGTCCTCGCCGGTGGCATCCAGCAGCGCCTGCTTGTAGGGCAGTTCGAGGAACATGCGAATGATGCTGAACCCGTTGCTGCGCAGGAACTCCGCGAAGCCGCCGGTGAGTGGATGCTGCAACCAGGCGAGATCACCGTTGTCGCGCAACCGGGGGCTGTCCCAGAACGGGGCGTGTACCCGGCTCAACGTCGCCAACAGCTCGTCGACCTGCTCGACCGACAGCCCGGCGACGGCGTCGGGGACCTGGGCGCCCCGCAGCGTGATGTCCTCACCGACGACCAGAAACTGCGACGGACCGTCGAGGTGGTCGGCGAAGTAGGTCGTCATCGTCTCCACGTCGAGGTCGCCACGCAGGTCGCGGTAGAACGTCGTCTCGTCGTCCAGCAGCACGGTGCCGCCGCCGCCCTGGGACAGCGACTCGTCGACGGCAGCAGGCAGATCGTGCACGGTGCTCAACTGTGTCTTCACGAAAAGCTGTCGGGGCAGCGCGCTTTCGGGTTCGGCGTACTCGACGTCGAGGTGCAGGTGCGAGGTGGTGCCCTGCCAGGTGCTGCGCACCCGGATGTCGGTGACGGTCACCCCCGGTTGGTGGCGACGCAGCAGGGACGTCAACACCTCCGGTGTGAGGTCCTCGGGGGATTGCAGGGTCACGGGCAGGGCTCGGCTGGTCATCGGCATCCTTTTCCACAAAGCTGATATGACAGTCCACTGTCACATTACAGCGACGTGAATCGGCGCGGTCGAAATCCCCGAATCCCAGGGATCAGGTGGTGGCGGCCGTATCCACCGGACGAAACAGCGGCAGCCACACCCGGCTCTCCTCCTCGCCCGAGAGCGCTGTCCAGTCCTCGAAGAAGACCTCGACGGCCATACCGACCTCGATGTCGTCCTCAGACACGCCCACCACGTTGGTGATCAGCCGCACGTCGGGCTCGTCGTCCAGCTCGACCATCGCCACGATGTAGGGCGGCTCGAATCCTGGGATCCAGGTCTGGCGGTTGACCGTGTATGCCGCCACTGTCGCCCGCCCGGATACCGGCTCGGGTGCGACATCGGTGCTGCGGCAACGCCAGCAGGCCGGGCCGGGCGGGTGAAAGAAGTGCCCGCAACTGTGGCAGCGGTTGATCAGAAGCTCACCGCGCTCGCCCCCCGTCCAGAAGGCTCGCGACTCCGCGGTCGGGCTGGGTGCCAGCCGCAGCTGGGGCCGTTGGTATCCGGTGTCGGCTGTCATGGATAGACCTCCTGCAGGTGCGCGACGGTACTGCTCATCGGCCCAGCGACCGGCCGATGACCAGCCGCTGAATCTGGTTGGTGCCTTCGAAAATCTGGGTGATCTTGGCCTCGCGCATGTAGCGCTCGACGCGATAGTCCCGGGTGTAACCGTAGCCCCCGAAGACCTGCACGGCGTCGGTGGTCACCTTCATTGCCGCGTCGGTCGCGACGAGTTTCGCGACCGACGCGTTACGGGAGTACGGCAAGCCGGCGTCGCGGCGGCGTGCAGCGTCGAGGTAGGTGGCGCGGGCGGAGTCGACCGCAGCGGCCATGTCGGCCAACAGAAATGCCAGGCCCTGGTGGTCAATGATCTTGCGCCCGAACGTCGTACGCTGTTGTGCGTAGGAGACCGCTTCGTCGAGCGCCGCTTGCGCGAGTCCGACCGCGACGGCCGCGATGCCGAGCCGACCGGCATCCAGTGCGCTGAAGGCAATCTGCAGACCCTGGCCCTCAGTGCCGATCCGGCGCTGCGTGGGCACTAATGCGTCGTCGTAATGGGCCGTCGTGGTCGGAACGGCGTGCAGGCCCATCTTCTCCTCGGGCTTTCCGAAGGAGAGCCCGTCGGTGTCCTTTTCCACCAGGAAGCACGAAATGCCCCCGCTTCCTTCTCCGGTGCGGGCGAACAGGCTGTAGAAGTCGGCAATGCCGCCGTGGGTGATCCAGGCCTTGGCGCCGTTGATGCGGTAACCGTCAGCGACGGCGGTGGCTTTGCAGGCCAGTGCGGCCGCGTCGGAACCGGCCTGCGGTTCGGACAGGCTGTAGGCGCCTATCGTCTGTCCGCTGAGCATGGCCGGAAGCCAAGCCTGCTTCTGCTCGGTCGTGCCGAACGCGATCAGCGGATGACAGGACAGAACGTGAACACTCACAGCGACCGCCACGGCCGCCCAGCGGGCGGCGAGCTCCTCGAGGACCTGGAGGTACACCTCGTACGGCTGTCCGCCGCCGCCCCACTCCTCGGGGTGCGGCAGGGTCAGTAGTCCGGTCTCACCCAGCGCGGCGAACACCCCGTCGGGGTAGGTCTCCGACCTCTCGTGCTCATCGACGACCGGTTTCAGCACCTTGTCGGCGACATCGGCGGCCAGCTGAATCAGCTCGCGTGCTTCGGCGGTGGGCAGCAGGCGGTCGACGGCCACGCCTCAGGCCTCCTGCCAGGCGCATCCGGTCAACTCGGCCGACAGGTCCCACAGCCGCCGGGCGCTGTCGGCGTCGCGGGCCTTCGCCTTCAACTTCGTCGGCTTGGGCTTGCCCCACTGGTGCATCAGGCCCCGCGGCGCCAGATAAGTTCCGTTGGGCAACGTTGTGGTGATCGCCTGGATGGTCGAGCGGGCGCCGTCATCGGGACTTTGGGCGATATGCGGGGAGATGACGCGGCCGGCCCACTGCAGCACCCCCGAGCCGTCCCGCGTGATCGCGGTATTCGTCATCCCGGGGTCCGAGGCGTACGCGGTCTTGCCCCTGGCGACCAGTTCGTGCACGAACAACAGGTTCGCCAGCTTGGACTCACCGTATGCCGACCACGGGTTGTACTTCCGCTGCTGCCAGTTGAGGTCGTCGAAGTGCATGCGGGCGGTGGTGTAGTTGGTGCTGGCGACCGACACCACCCGATCGCGGATCCGGTCGCCCAGTAGGCACGTCAGCGCGAAGTGGCCGAGGTGGTTGGTGCCCATGTGCGCCTCGAAACCGTCGGCGGTGCGAGTCAACGGCAGGCCGAGGACGCCGGCGTTGTTGACAAGCACGTCGACGTAGTCGACGGTGTCGGCGAACTTACGGACGCTGGTGAGGTCGGCGAGGTCCAGCTCACGCACATCGACTCTGCCGGACATCGACGCGGCGGCGTCGTATCCCTTGCTCATCGTCCGGCAAGCGATCACGACCTCGTGTCCTTCGGCAGCCATCGCGCTAGCGGTCGCCCGTCCGACGCCGCTGTTCCCGCCGGTGACAATAATCCGCACGCCGCTTGGCCTCCTCGATTCGCCCCAACGCCCTAAACCGTAAACTATTTATCGCTTTGGCGAAATCCCAGCGAGCAGGCGAAGGGCATATCGCCGGCAGCTCTCAGGCTGGCGGGCCGGTGTAGCCGGGCGGGTTGGCAGAGTCGACCCACAGGTCGAGTCCCAGTTCAGCGCCGGGTACGCAGTCATAGGCCGACAGATCCCGTACGCCGGACTCCAGCAGTACGTCCTCACACAGCAGGCTGTGGCCGGTGTAGTCGCGGGCAGGCTTGTTGAGAACCACGTATGCCGCGTCGGCATAGACATCGGGCCGGCGGGCGCGGCCCATCGCCTCGTCCCCGCCGAGCAGATTCTGCACCGCCGCCGTGGCCACCAGGGTTCTCGGCCACAGCGTGTTGGAGGCGATGCCGTATTCGCGCATCTCCTCGGCGATGCCCAGTGCGCACAGGGTCATGCCGAACTTGGCCATCATGTATGCGGTCGGCTTGAGCCACCGCGCCTCCAGCCGGACCGGCGGCGACAACGTGAGGATGTGCGGGTTGTCCCCGCTCTTGAGGTGCGGAATGCAGGCTTGCGAAACCGTGTAGGTGCCGCGGACCTGGATACCGTTCATCAGGTCGAAACGCTTCAGCGGAACTTCCTCGATGGAGCCGAGGTTGATCGCCGAGGCGTTGTTGACACATATATCGATGCCGCCGAACTGCTCGACGGCCTTGGCGACCGCGGCGGCCACCGAGTCGCCGTCCCGCACGTCGCCGACGATCGGCAGGGCCTGGCCGCCGGCGGCTTCGATCTCCCTGGCCGCGGTGAACACCGTTCCCTCCAACTTCGGATGCGGCTCGGCGGTCTTGGCGACAAGCGCAATGTTGGCGCCGTCGGCGGCAGCGCGCTTGGCGATGGCCAGCCCGATACCGCGGCTGGCGCCGGATATGAACATGGTCTTTCCTGAGAGCGACATGATGTGCCTTCCGCCGCGGCTCTTGCGGGCTTCAACATCGACCGGGGGTCGGCGATGGCTGCTTGGTCAGGGCCGGCCGCAATGGCCCTGCGTGAACATCAGCATAAATCGCTAAACATTTAATGTTTTGCGGGCGGTGGGGGTGATGCCAACGCGACAGCGAACTCGAGAGGTGAACCCTGGACCCGAATCCTGACTAGGGTCACCACACGGCGGGGAACAGCCGATAGCGCACCTGCCTGGTGTAGTCGTCGTAGCCGTCGAGTTGCTCACGCAACAACTGCTCTTCGTCGAGGATGCGGATGCGCAACGCGAGCCCGCCGGGTACCAACGCGGCCAGGCCCCACAACGAATCCAATGCCGGCGGGGTGCCGATCATCATCACCACTGCGCCGAGATACATCGGGTGCCCCCCGTCCGTACAAACCCGAGGTGGTCAACTGCTGGCCGGCCTCGACGGTCACCGTGGCTGCGGCATACCCGTTCTGGAGGATGACGAGCTGCGTCATCCCGAGGCCGACCGCAACCAGCACCACGCCGAGGATCACGACCGGAGTCGGCACCGACGACCACCCGAAACGGTGATCGAGCGCGCTGATCACCAGAACCCCGATGACCGTCAACAAGGTGGCCCACATCGCGAACCGCTGGGCGGGCCGCGTCTCGGCCAGCGGGCCGGCATTGAGCCGCCGCTGCAGGACGGCGGGTTGCTTCACCGCGAGGTAGAGGCTCGGCCCCATCGTCCCGACGATGAACACCGCGATGTACATCCACGCCTGCCAGTAGTGAAGCGTGTCTGCGGGCACCAACAGGGTGACACCGAAGAAGAGCAGACCCAGCACTGCCGTTGCGGCGCTCTGTAGTGCGATCTTCACCAAATGCCCCTGTCCCGTCACACCGCGTCCCGGCGGCGGTACAGCCACCCGGCCGCCGCGGTCACCGCCGCGGCGACAACGCACATCACCACCAGCGCGGACACCGGATAGTCGGTGGGCGCCGTCGTCCGCCCGACCGGTGAGGCGTCGAGCAGCCACCGTGGCAGACGCAGAAGCGCACCGAGGTACAGCGAGATGACGATGAACGCCACCGCCAGCCACGCGAGCCACGGCCGGCGCACGGCAACCGCCAACGCCGCGACACCGGCGACCACCGCGAGCGCGGGGACGAACGCCAGCCCGGCGACGGTGAGCTTGACGACGGTGTCCGGCTCGCCGAGCGTCAGTCCGGCGCCGAGGCCGTTGCCGAGGCCGGCGCCGACCATCAGCAGCGTGGCCCCCAGCATCGCCGCGGTCACCGCGCTCAGCAGCCATCGCCACCGGGACACCGCACCGGCCAGCACCGCCTCACCCGCGCCGGACTGTTCGTCGTTGTGCACCCGCAACACCGCGCTCACCACGTACGCCGTCGCGGCGGCCGCGAGGAACTGCGTCATCGTGGTGTAGACGCCCTCGTGGCCCTGCGCAGCCAGGACCCGCGCCAGCAACTCGTTCGTCTTCGCGGCGTCGATGAGCGATTTCGTCATCGAGCCGAAGGCGAGCCCGCCGAGGAACATGCCGATGCCCCAGCCGACGGTGAGCCCGCGCTGCAGCGTCAGGTGCAGCCCGAGGACACCACGGATCGGCGGGGCGCCGGGCCGCTCAGCGGTGGTGGGCAGGGTGCCGTCGTCGTACTGCCGACGGCTCTCGAGGCGCGCGGCCAGCGCGATGAGCGCCACCGTGACGGCGACGAGCAGCGCCAGCGGCCACCACCGCAGCTCGACGAACGCGCGCATCTGCTGCGCCCACGCGATGGGGGAGAACCAACTCAGCGCACTGCCGGAGTTGTCGATGACGTCGCCGATCCCGCGGACCAGCGCCGCCAGCGCCAGCACCGCCATCGCCGCCCCGGTCGCGGCGCGGGCCTGCCGCCACAGCTGTGCGGTGACCGCGGCGACACCGGCGAACAGCATCGACACCGCGGTGACGCCCAGGCACATCGCGAGGGTGTCGAGGAGCCGGAAGCCGGACGCGGACATGGCCACGGTCATCGTGACGGTCAGCACCGCATTGACCGCGCCGACCAGGATCAGCGCCGCGGTGGTGCGCGCGTACCGGCCGACGACCGAGGACAGCACCAATTCGGCTGCGCCGCTTTCCTCTTCGGCACGGGTGTGGCGAATCACGGTGAGAATGGAGAGGATCGAGGCGGCGACGATCAGCGTCAGCATCAGCTCGTTGGCCATCATCGTGCCGAGGTCGGTCTCGCGTACGCCGAACATGGGGCCGCCCATGATGATTCCCGCGGGGGTCTTCATGAGGTTCACGCGGGCCATCCGCTGTGGCTCGTCCGGATAGGCCAGCTTCACCGCATTCGGCGCGTACACCATCATCAGCGTGAGCGCGGCGATCCAGACGCTGAGCCGGACGCGGTCGCGACGCAGCGCCAGCCGGATCAGTTCGCCCACGCCGGTGTAGGAGGATGCAGTCTCCGCGCGTGCGCGGACGGGCGCTTCGGTGGTCATCGCCCGGCTCCCGAGTACTCACGCAGGAACATGTCCTCGAGCGAGGCCGGCGTCACGGTGAGCTCGACGATCCCGAATTCGGTCAACCGCGCCATCGCCGCGTCGAGATCCGCACGGTTCACCGAGAACCGGGCGCCGCCGTCGACCGCCGTGAAGTCGTGCACGAACGGGGCGCTGCTCAGTGCCGCGGCGTCGTGGCGGGTCCGCACGGTCACCGTCGTCCGCATCAGATGGCGCAGTTCGTCGAGCGGGCCGGAGCGCACGGTCCGCCCCGCCCGGATGATCGTCACGGTGTCGCAGAGCTTCTCGACCTCGGCGAGGATGTGGCTGGACAGCAGGACCGCGGCCCCGCCGTGCGCGACCTCTTTGACGCAGCCCTGAAAAGCCTTCTCCATCAACGGGTCCAGGCCTGAGGTCGGTTCGTCGAGGATGTAAAGATCGGCTCTGGTGCTGAACGCGGCCACCAGGGCGACCTTCTGGCGGTTGCCCTTCGAGTAAGTGCGGGCCTTCTTGTGCGGGTCGAGCTCGAAGCGGTCGATCAGCTCGTCGCGGCGACGGGTGTCCTGTGCGCCGGGTCCGCGCAACCGGGCGAGGAAGTCGATGGCCTGCAGACCGGTGAGATTGGGCCACAGCGTGACGTCGCCGGGAACGTAGGCGATGCGGCGGTGCAGGTCCACCGCGTCGCGCCACGGATCGCCGCCGAGCACCCGGACCGTGCCCGCGTCGGCGCGCAGCAGGCCGAGAAGTACGCGGATGGTGGTCGATTTGCCGGACCCGTTCGGGCCGAGGAAGCCGGCGATGTCGCCGGGGGAGACGCTCATGTCGAGACCGTCGAGCGCACGGGTGCGCCCGAATGTCTTGACCAGGCCGTGGATTTCGATCGCGTGGGCAGCGGTGCCCTCAGGCCGTCGCGGGGACCTGCTCGTCTGGACCGTCATCACCGTCTCCTTGGTATGTGAGAAAGGCTTCGTACATCGTCGAATCGGCCATCAGCCCGTTGGTGTAGAGCTCGAGCGCGGGCAGGACCATGTCGTCGGCGTAGTCGCGAAGGACCCGGCGCAGATCGGTCGGATCCTCGTGCAGCTGCAGGTAGAGCAGGAAGCCGCCGCCGCCGGCCATCCCGAGGAAGCGGGCGCGTGACTTCGGGTCGCGGCTGGGCTTGATCGTGCCTGCCCTGACCCCTTCGTCGAGGTACTGCTCGACGTTGTCGATCATCCGGCGCCAGAGCATCTTGGCCAGGTCGCTGCCGGACTGCATGCTGCGCACGAGGTACGCCATCAGCGGTGCGTACGACTCGATCTCCGACAGCTGGGCGAGCCAGGTCGCCGGGTCATTGCTCTGGATCGCCGCCGACTTGCCGCTGCGGATCTCCTCGGCGACGTAGTCGTCGCATGCCGCGCGCAGCCCGTCCTTCGAGCCGAAGTGGTGGATCACCAGCGCGGCGCTGACCCCGGCGGCCTCGGCGATCGCGCGGACGCCGACCCCGAAGCCATGCTTCCCGAACTGCTCGATCGCCGCATCGCGGATGCGGGCGACGGCGGTCCGGTCCTCGGCAACTGAACGCATGTTCAATAGGCTAAACGCGCGTTCAGTCGCGGGTCAAGGGGGTGGCGCGATTTCGGCGAGATCGACGAAATGGCGGCGACTACTCGTACTTTTGCGCCCGTTTGTTCGTTTCGGCGCAGTCGGTCAGTCGCGGGCGGCGACCAGCAGGCCGTCGCCGAGCGGGACGAGCACCGGCGTCAGCCGCTCGTCCTCGGCGATCAGCCGGGCGGCCTCGCGGACCGCGCTGACCTCGGCGTCGTTGGCGGCGGCATCCCCGGCGCGGCCACCGAGCGCGGCACGGTGCACGACGATCGCGCCGCCGGGGCGCAGCAACCGGACGCCCTCGACCACGAACTGCGGCTGGTCGGCCGGGTCGCCGTCGATGAACACCAGGTCGTAGGACTCGTCGGCCAGCCTGGTCAGCACCTCCTGTGCGCGTCCGCTGATCAGCCGGGTGCGGCTGGGGCCGATGCCGGCCTCGATGAATGCCTGCTTGGCGATGCGCTGGTGTTCCGGTTCGACGTCGATGGTCGTCAGCACGCCGTCCTCCCGCATGCCCGACAGCAACCACAGCCCGCTCACCCCTGCGCCGGTGCCGACCTCCACGACGGCCTTCGCCTCGGTCAGCCGCGCCAGCACCGACAGCAGCGCGCCCACCGCGGGAGTGACCGCCCCGGCGCCGATGTCCACGGCGCGTTCGCGGGCGGCCGCGACGATCGCGTCCTCGGATATGGACTGTTCGGCGTGCGCGACGATCGCCTCGGCGCGGCTCGGTCGCTGACCCGCCGGGTCGTCGGTGCTGGCCATGCCCGCACTGTAGAGCGCGGCCGCGAGGCGCGGGTCCGCGACACGCCCGCACGGCAACGTGTGATGTACGTCCGATTCGGCCTGTTTTCCCTGGTGAACAAACGGGTATCCGGCATTCTCAGGGAACGTTCATATTGCTCATATCGCTACCACACCCCGCTCGGGAACGGTGGCTGGCATGGAACACGGGAGGCGCCTGCGCTTCGGGAATAGGAACACCGCCGATCGTGTTGCGCGAAATGACCAGCCGACGACCATGACCGACGCCGGCCATGACTCTGCCGGCCCTGACTTGGAGGATCCGACGACCACCACGACTGCGGCAGCCCAAGCCGCTCCCGTCTCGATGGCGCATCTCGAACAGTTCAGCGATTCGGACTGGGTCGAGCCGACCGACGAGCTCACGGGGACGGCAGTGTTCGACGCCACCGGCGACAGGACGACGATGCCGTCCTGGGACGAGCTGGTGCGTCAGCACGCAGACCGGGTGTACCGGCTGGCCTACCGTCTCTCGGGCAATCAGCACGACGCCGAGGACCTCACCCAGGAGACCTTCATCCGCGTCTTCCGGTCGGTGCAGAACTATCAGCCCGGCACCTTCGAGGGCTGGTTGCACCGCATCACCACGAACCTGTTCCTCGACATGGTCCGGCGCCGCGGCCGCATCCGCATGGAGGCGCTGCCCGAGGACTACGACCGGGTGCCCGCCGACGATCCGAACCCGGAGCAGATCTACCACGACTCCCGCCTGGGCCCGGACCTGCAGGCCGCGCTCGACTCGCTGCCCCCGGAGTTCCGCGCCGCGGTCGTCCTGTGCGACATCGAGGGTCTGTCCTATGAGGAGATCGGCGCCACGCTCGGCGTCAAGCTCGGCACGGTTCGCAGCCGGATCCACCGCGGCAGGCAGGCGTTGCGTGACCACCTGGCCCGTCACGCGCCGGACGCCGCCACATCCGCCTGATCATCACCATGTCCTGGTGGACCGGTCCGCGCTACATTCGTGGGAGCGGCGTCTTACAAATCGGTGACGAACCGAGAGGAGTCAGGTGATGGTCGATCCCGGGCATGTGTTCCGGCGAGCGTTCTCCTGGCTTCCCGCTCAATTCGCCTCGCAGAGCAACGCCCCGGTGGGCGCGCCGCGCCAGTTCGGCTCCACGGAGCATCTGTCCATCGAGGCAGTGGCGGCCTTCGTCGACGGGGAACTGAGCATGACCGCGCACATGCGGGCGGCCAGCCATCTGTCGCTGTGCCCGCAGTGCGCTGCCGAGGTCGATGCCCAGAGTCAGGCCCGCTCAGCGTTGCGGGACTCCCAGCCGATCGCCATACCGAACACGCTGCTCGGGATGTTGTCGCAGATCCCTCAGCACATGCCGCACTCACCGGTTGAGGAAGCAGATCAGCCGAAGTTTGCTGACGACCAAACGCGGGACCGGCGCAGACGCCGGTAGGCTGGGTTCTGGAGTCGAGCAGCGACTGCGCCCGGTCATGCCGGGTGCTCCGATAGAGAGTGATACCACCGGTGACCAATCAGGACCAGGCCAGCCGTCGCATGGCACCTCGCCCCGTCGAGCGGCCTCCGGTCGACCCGACGGCCCAACGCGTCTTCGGCCGGCCCAGGGGGGTCAGCGGTTCGTTCCTCGGCGTGGACCAGCACCGCGGCCAGGGGGAGTACGCCCCGAAGGACCAGGCGCCCGACCCGGTGCTCGCCGAGGCGTTCGGCCGTCCGCCGTACGCCGGTGCCGACTCCCTGCAGCGCCATCCCGCCGACTCGGGTGCGCTCGACGCCGAACGGGCCGGTGACACCGGCGACGTCGAACCCGATCCGTGGCGCGACCCGAACGCGCCCGTGGCGCTGGGCACCCCCGCCGTCGAGGCACCCGCACCCGTCCACGGTCCGGCACAGACCGGCAAACTCGGTGTGCGCGACGTGCTGTTCGGTCGCAAGGTGTCCTATGTCGGGCTGGCGATCCTGCTGCTCACCGCGTTGATGGTCGGCGCGCTCGGCGGCTGGGTCGGCAACAAGACCGCCGAGACCGTGCAGGCGTTCACCACGTCGAAGGTCACGCTGGAGACCAGTGACAGCGGGGACCCGCCCGAGGGACGCATCACCAAGGTGGCCGACGCGGTCGCCGACTCCGTGGTGACCATCGAGGCCAAGAGCGACCAGGAGGGCTCCCAGGGTTCCGGTGTGGTGATCGACGGTCGCGGCTACATCGTCACCAACAACCACGTGATCTCCGAGGCCGCCAACAACCCCGCCAAGTACAAGATGACCGTCGTGTTCAACGACGGTAAAGAGGTCCCCGCCAACCTGGTCGGCCGCGACCCGAAGACCGACCTCGCCGTGCTGAAGGTCGACAACGTCGACAACCTCACCGTGGCCAAGATGGGTGACTCGGACAAACTGCAGGTCGGTGAGGAGGTGATCGCCGCGGGCGCCCCGCTGGGTCTGCGCAGCACCGTCACCTCCGGCATCATCAGCGCCCTGCACCGGCCGGTTCCGCTGTCGGGCGACGGATCCGACACCGACACCGTGATCGACGGGGTGCAGACCGACGCGTCGATCAACCACGGCAACTCCGGCGGCCCGCTGATCGACATGGACGCCAACGTGATCGGCATCAACACCGCGGGTAAGTCGCTGTCCGACAGCGCCAGCGGTCTGGGCTTCGCGATCCCGGTCAACGAGGTCAAGACCGTCGTCGAGGCGTTGATCAGGGACGGCAGGATCGAGCATCCGACACTCGGCCTGACCGCGAAGTCCGTCAGCAACGACGTGGCCTCCGGCGCCCAGGTCGCCAACGTCAAGGCGGGCAGCGCCGCCGAGCGGGCCGGCATCCTGGAGAACGACGTCGTGGTCAAGGTCGGCAACCGCGACGTCGCGGACGCCGACGAGTTCGTGGTCGCGGTGCGTCAGCTCAAGATCAATGAACCCGCCCCGATCGAGGTCGTCCGCGACGGCCGTCCGGTGACGCTCACCGTGACACCGACGCCAGACGCCGCCACCGACTGATGTTCGCCAACATCGGCTGGGGGGAGATGCTGATCCTGGTGATCGCCGGGCTGGTGATCCTGGGACCGGAACGGCTGCCCGGGGCGATCCGCTGGACCTCCAACGCGCTGCGCCAGGCCCGTGACTACGTCAGCGGCGCGACCACCCAGTTGCGTCAGGATTTCGGTCCCGAGTTCGAGGACCTGCGCGAACCCATCACCGAACTGCAGAAGCTGCGCGGTATGACGCCGCGTGCGGCGCTGACCAAACACCTGCTCGACGGCGACGACTCGTTCTTCACCGGCAAGTTCGACCAGCAGAACGGCAAACCGGCCGCCGGTCAGGAGAAGCCGGTCACCCCGGTGAATCCGCCCGTGACGGCCACACCGCCGAGTGAGTCGACGGCGACGCCGTTCGACAGCGACGCCACCTGAGAGATCAGCGGCCCGCGGGATCCAGGCCGAGCGACATTCCGGCCAGCCCTCGTTTGCGGGCCGACAGCGCGTCGGCGATGCCACGCAGTTCCTTGCCTGCCGGTGAGTCGGGCGCCGACAGCACCAGCGGCACCCCCGAGTCGCCCGCGGCGACCAGCGCCGGATCCAGCGGCACCTGACCGAGCAGCGGGACGTCGGCGCCGACCGCGCGGGTCAGCCGCTCGGCGACCTGGCGGCCGCCGCCCTCGCCGAAGAGCTGCATCGTCGAACCGTCGGGCATCAGCAGCCCGGACATGTTCTCGACGACGCCGACGATGCGCTGGCGGGTCTGCAGGGCGATCGCCCCGGCCCGCTCGGCCACTTCGGCGGCCGCCAGCTGCGGTGTGGTGACCACGAGGATCTCCGCACCCGGGATCAGCTGGGCCACGGAGATCGCCACGTCACCGGTGCCGGGGGGCAGGTCGAGCAGCAGCACGTCGAGATCGCCCCAGAACACGTCGGCGAGGAACTGCTGCAACGCCCGGTGCAGCATCGGACCGCGCCACACCACCGGGGTGTTGCCCTGGGTGAACATCGCGATCGAGATCACCTTCACCTCGTGCGCGATGGGCGGCAGGATCATCGAGTCGACCTGGGTGGGCCGGTCGGTGGTGCCCATCATGCGGGGCACGGAGTGGCCGTAGATGTCCGCGTCGAGCACCCCGACGGACAGCCCGCGGGCCGCCATCGCCGCGGCGAGGTTGACCGTGACGCTTGACTTGCCGACCCCGCCCTTACCCGACGCGACGGCGTAGACGCGGGTCAGCGAACCGGGCTGGGCGAACGGGATCACCGGCTCACGCGAGTCGCCGCGCAGCTGTTTGCGCAGTTCGGCGCGCTGCTCGTCGTTCATCACGTCGAGACTGACCCGGACGGCGCCGGTGCCGGGCACATCGGCGACCGCCCGCTGGACCTGTTCGGTGATCTCGCTGCGCTTCGGGCACGCCGCGGTGGTCAGGTACACCTCGACGTGGACCGAACCATCACCGGGGTCCACGGTGACGTTCTTGACCATGCCGAGCTCGGTGATCGGTCGGCGCAGTTCGGGGTCGATCACCTTGGCCAGTGCGGCACGGATCGCCGTCTGGCGCTCATCGGGATTCTGGGACATCACCTGCGAGTCTAGGCCGACCCGACAGCCGGTTCCCAAACGCGGCCGGTGCCGCCGCTCAGGCCAGCGGACCCGGCGCGGGACCGGTCGGTGCCGGACCCGGCAGGGGAGCTGCCGGCGCGGCGGGAGCGGGCGGCGGGACGGGACCCGGCGCGGGTGCGGCGGGCGGTCCGGGAAGGGCGGGCCCTGGGGCCGGTGCCGCAGGCGGTACCGGGCCGGGAGCGGGCGCGGCGGCCGGCGCCGGAGCGTCTTCCAGACAGAACACCACGCAACTGGGCTGCGGTGCCGGGGGCGGAGCCATCCACGGCGGCACCCACGGCGCGGGCGCGGTGGGCGCCGGGGCGGTGGACGCCGGCGCCTCCGGGGCCGGGCCGGGCAGGGGGCCGAGCCGCTGTCCGGGTGCGAAACCGGGCACGTTGGTGCCGGGCATCCGGCTGGCGTCGTTGCGGCTGAGCAGCGGCACCAGGGCCAGCGGGTCGTCGGCGGGCAGGCCCGTCGCGTTGACCGGGGCGCCGGGGCCGAGGCCCTTGTTGGCCTCCAGGTGGGAATCGCCCATCGCGGGAACGGGTCCGTTGATCGGGGGCAGGTCCACCGGGACGACCCCGGTCGCGTAGCCGCCCGCCCAGCTGAGCACGTTGCGCGCGTAGGCGACCGAGTTGTTGTACCGCAGGATCGCCGACATCACCTGCGACGGATCGCGCAGGTTCAGCCCGCCGCTGCACAGATAACGCGCGGCGGCCAGCGTCGAGTCGTAGAGGTTCTGCACGTCGGCCCTGCCGTCGCCGTCACCGTCGGAGGCGTAGCGCGCCCACGTACCGGGCAGGAACTGCATCGGCCCCATCGCCCTGGCGTAGGTCACCCGGTTGGCGCTGCGGCTGAGTTCGATGACCTCGTTGCCGGCCAGGGTGCCGTCGAGGGCGGGTCCGTAGATCGGGGTGACCGCGGTACCGCGGGAATCCGTCGCACCGCCGGAGGCGTGTCCGGACTCGATGCGGCCGATACCGGCCAGCAGGTTCCAGCTCACCCCGCAGTTGGGGACGGCGGCGGCCATCATCCGCTCGGCGTTGCGGTAGGCGCTCAGCGCCATCGCGGGGATCTTCAGGCTGCCGGGGGAGTTGACCACCACGGCCGGGGGCGGCGAGGACACGGTGGACGCGGCGATGCGGAAGGCGCTCGGCGACTTCTTGACCGCCACGACCGACGGACCCGCGGAGTTGCGCGGCGACGTCTCGACGGCCGCCAGCGGCGTGACCGCGGCGTTGCTGACCGAATGCTGCAACGCCGGTGACGTCGCGCCGACAGCCCCGGCCAGCACGAGCGGCGCGAGGATGAAGACCCCGGCGGCAGGCTTGCGTAGTGCCTTTCCCGCGCGGCGCCGGGCCGCGGCCACCGCGGCTGCTCCCCCTATGTGCACTCCAACCGTCCTAAGCGTCTGCGCTGGCCCGACCCAGGTGTGTGAACCAAGTCACCATACATACCTCGTGTCACGTCCGTTGCAGCAATGCGACAAACCCGTGTCATCCGGATCGCTTGGACCGCCGGTCGTCGACGTCGTTCGCTGCCAGCAGCGTCGCCACCATCTCGCGCAGCTCCTCGAGCTCACGGCGCAGGTAGTCGCGGGTGGCGACCTCGCCGACGGCCAACCGCAACGCGGCCAGCTCGCGGGCGAGGTACTCGGTGTCGGCCTTGGTCTGGGCGGCGCGCCTGCGGTCCTCGTCCAGCGACACCCGGTCGCGGTTCTCCTGGCGGTTCTGCGCCAGCAGGATCAGCGGTGCCGCGTACGCCGCCTGGGTGGAGAACGCGAGGTTGAGCAGGATGAACGGGTACGGATCCCACTGCAGCGAGATCGCGAACATGTTGAGTGCGATCCAGACGATCACGATGATCGTCTGGACCGCCAGATAGCGACCGGTGCCGAGGAAACGGGCGACCCGCTCACCGACCTGGCCGACCGCCTCCCGGTCGACGTTGAACGAGATGCGACGCGGGCTGCGCGGCGTGTCCAGCCGCCCGCGCGCCGACAGGTCGCTCATGAGTTCCCTTCGGTGCCGGTCAGTTCGGGTTCGGTGACCCGCTCGCGCCAGTCGTCGGGCAGCAGGTGGTCGAGGACGTCGTCGACGGACACCGCGCCCAGCAGGTGGTTCTCCTCGTCGACGACCGGACCGCAGACGAGATTGTAGGCCGCGAAGTACCGCGTCACCGCGCCGAGGGAATCCTGCGGACTCAGGCTCGGCAGGTCGGTGTCGAGGATCCCGCTCACCAGCGTGGCGGGCGGTTCGCGCAGCAACCGCTGCAGATGCACGCACCCGAGATAGTGGCCCGTCGGCGTCGCGGTGGGCGGGCGCGCCACGAACGCCAGTGACGCCAGCGCCGGGGTCAGATCGGGGTCGCGTACCCGGGCCAGCGCCTCGGCCACCGTGACGTCCGGGGCCAGCACCACCGGTTCGGAGGTCATCAGACCGCCCGCGGTGTCGGGGGAGTGGCTCAGCAGGCGGCGCACGTCCTCGGAGTCCTCGGGATCCATGCGGCGCAGCAGGGTCTCGGCGTCGGCGGGGGTCATCGACCCGAGCAGGTCGGCGGCGTCGTCGGGATCCATCGCCTCGAGGACGTCGGCGGCCCGGTCGGTCTTCATCTGGCGCAGCACGTCGGCCTGATCGTCCATCGGCAGTTCCTGCAGCACGTCGGCGAGGCGTTCGTCGTCGAGGGCGTTGACCACCTCGTAGCGGCGTTTGGCGGGCAGTTCCCGGATGGCCTCGGCGACCTCGACCGGCCGCTGACCCTCGAACTGCTCGAGCAGTGAGGCCACGCCTTGATCGGGCATCGCCAGACCTGACGGTGTGAGGCCCTGCACGTGCGCCCACTCGACGACGTGGATGTTGGACCGCCGGCCCAGGCGCCGTTGTGTGCGCACCGCGACGCGGGTCACCAGCCAGTCGCGGGTGCGGCTCTGCTCGATGCCGAGATCGACCACCACCACGTCGATTCCGGCGAGCTGCGACAGGTCCGGGTCGTCGACGCGCACCCGGGTCTCGAGGACCTGACCGACCACCAGCACCTCGCCCGGGCGCTGGACGAACTTGCGCAGCGACACGTTGGCCGTGGTGAGGGTGACCGCGCTGGGCTCGATCGCGGTGACCCGCAGGATCGGGACGAAAATCCTTCGGCGGGTGAGCAATTCGACGACCAGGCCGAGGACACGCGGCTGTTGGCGGACGATGCTGATGCTGATCACGACATCGCGCACACGGCCGATCGACTCACCGTCGGGACCCAGCACGACCATTCCCGCCAGTCGTGCCGCGTAGACCCTGTTCACCGCCGCCATGACTCAAAGGGTAGAGAGTAGAGCCGTGAACCACGCGCTTCGACCCCGCGAACTCGACGATTCCGCCCGGCCGCGCCGGACCTGTCTGTCGGTGCCCGGCAGCAGTGCCAAGATGATCGCCAAGGCCAAGGGGTTGCCTGCCGACGAGGTGTTCCTCGATCTGGAGGACGCCGTCGCGCCGGAGGCCAAGGCCGAGGCCCGCACCCGGGTCGCGTTGGCGTTGGCCGAATCCGGTTGGGGCGGACAGTTACGCGGTGTTCGTGTCAACGACTGGACCACGCCGTGGACCTACGCCGACGTCATCGAGGTGGTGTCGACCGCCGGTGCGCACCTGGACCTCATCGTGTTGCCGAAGGTCACCGACGTCAGCCACATCCACGCGCTGGACCTGTTGCTCACCCAGCTGGAGACGACGCACGGACTGCCCGTCGGGCGCATCGCCGTCGAGGCGCAGATCGAGAACGCCGTCGGCCTGACCAACGTCGACGCGATCGCCGCGGGCCCGCGGGTGCAGGCACTGGTGCTCGGCCCCGCCGATCTGATGGCCAGCCTCAACATGCGCACGCTGGTCGTCGGCGAACAACCCGAGGGATACGACGTCGGCGACGCCTACCACCACATCTTCATGCGCATCCTGATCGCCGCCCGCACACACGGGATCCACGCCATCGACGGACCGTTCCTCAAGGTGCGCGACGTCGAGGCGTTCCGCCGGGTGGCGGGGCGTTCGGCGGCGCTCGGCTTCGACGGCAAGTGGGTGCTGCATCCCGATCAGATCACTGCTGGCAACGAGATCTTCAGCCCGCGCCAACAGGACTACGACCATGCCGAATTGATCCTCGAGGCCTACGAATGGCACACCTCGCGGGCCGGCGGCGCCCGCGGCGCGGTGATGCTGGGCGACGAGATGATCGACGAGGCCAGCCGCAAGATGGCACGGGTGGTCGCAGGCAAGGGCCGGGCCGCCGGGATGACGCGGCAGGGCGAACCGTTCCGGCCGCCCGCCTGAACGTCAGGCGCCCATGAGGACGACGGCCATGACGAGACCGGCCAGCAGCGAGACCGCGCCGACGGCGATCCCGGCGATGGCCAGACCCTGACCCTCTTCCTGGTTCTGCTTGATCTGGTTGAGCGACACCAGGCCCAGCGCGATGCCGGCCACGGAGCCGAGGCAGCACACGAAGCCGATCAGCGACGCCACCAGCGACCAGATCGCCAGCGCATTGGTCTTCGGGCCCGCACCGTATCCACCTGCGTAGGGCGGATATCCGGGCGGCGGCGGCGGGGGATACCCGGCGGGGGCGTCGTACGGGGAGCCGTACGAGCCGTAGGGCTGGTACCCGGGCGGCGGCGGCGGGTACTGGGGCTGCTGGTATTGCGGCTGCTGGTAGTCCGGCTGCTGATACTGGGGTGGCTGATAGCCGGGCTGCTCGAAACCGGGTGGCGGCGGCGGATAGCTCGGCTGTTCGCCGTAAGCCGGTGTCTCGTAACCGCCGGCGGGCGGTTCGGAGCCGCTCGCACCGGGTTCGGCCGCTGACGAGGGCTCGGGGTCGCGCTCCGGGTTCGTCATGATCTCAACCTAGCGCACCGAGTGGGCACGAATGGGGCGCCCGAGACGTTGATCTAGTCGGAACCTGCTGCCGAAACCGGCGTCCTAGAGGAGAATGACCAGCGATGACGAGTCCTTTCCAATCCGGGCCGACACCGGGCGCGCCGCCCAACTCACCCGCGGGTGCGCGTGGGGTGCCCGCCGCGCTGCCCACGCCTCCCAAGGGGTGGCCGATCGGGTCCTACTCGACGTATGCCGAGGCGCAGCGCGCGGTCGACCACCTGTCCGATCAGCAGTTCCCCGTGCAGCAGGTGACCATCGTCGGCGTGGATCTGATGCAGGTGGAACGGGTGACGGGCCGGTTGTCGTGGCCGAAGGTGCTCGGCGGCGGTGTGCTGACCGGCGCGTGGCTGGGTCTGTTCATCGGCCTGATCCTGGGCTTCTTCAGCCCGAACCCGTGGAGCGCACTGCTCACGGGCCTGATCGCGGGTGTCTTCTTCGGCCTCATCACCTCGGCGATCCCGTACGCGATGGCCCGCGGGACAAGGGATTTCAGCTCGACCATGCAGTTGGTGGCCGGCCGCTACGACGTGTTGTGCGACCCGAAGAACGCCGAACAAGGCCGGGATCTGCTGGCGCGCTTGACGATCTGAGATGACACGGCGAGGTCACGATCGGGGGTGAATCCACCGCCGGACCAGTCGAAGTGTTGCACATCACGCGCGTCTCCCTCTACGGTTTGCCCGCGGGAAGTTCCCCGCCCGGGCCGCTCGACGCGGCCAGAGGGGAACAGACGGGAGGCTGGTGGTGCGCGCTCGGCGGCTCTGTGCTGCAGCAGTCACCGCGCTGACGACCGCGTCGATGGTTTCGGCGTGTGGATCCGGCGGCGGTGGGCTGGTCATCAACTACTACACCCCGGCGAACGAGGCGGCGACGTTCACCGCCGTCGCCAACCGCTGTAACGAAGAACTGGGTGGCCGGTTCCGGATCGAACAGCGCAACCTGCCGAAGGGCGCCGACGACCAGCGCCTACAGCTGGCGCGCCGGCTCACCGGCAACGACACCTCACTGGACGTGATGGCGCTCGACGTGGTGTGGACCGCCGAATTCGCCGAAGCAGGCTGGGCGCTGCCGCTCTCGGACGATCCGGCCGGACTTGCCGAGGCCGATGCCACCGCCAACACGCTGCCCGGACCCCTTGAGACCGCGAAATGGCAGGACAAGCTCTACGCGGCGCCGATCACCACCAACACCCAGTTGTTGTGGTACCGGGCCGATCTCATCCCGCAACCGCCTACGACGTGGGACGGGATGGTCGCTGAGGCCACCCGGTTGCATGCCGCGGGTGGTCCGAGTTGGATCGCGGTGCAGGGCAAGCAGTACGAGGGCCTGATGGTCTGGTTCAACACGCTACTGGAGAGCGCCGGCGGGCAGGTGCTCTCCGACGACGGTGAGCGTGTCACCTTGACCGACACCCCGGAGCACCGGGCCGCCACGGTCAAGGCGCTGCAGATCATCAAGTCTGTGGCGACCGCCCCGGGGGCGGATCCGTCGATCACCCAGACCGACGAGACGACCGCACGCCTCGCGCTCGAGCAGGGCAAGGCCGCGCTCGAGGTCAACTGGCCCTACGTGCTGCCGTCGCTGCTGGAGAACGCCGTCAAGGGTGGCGTGCCGTTCCTGCCGCTGAATCAGGACCCGTCGCTGACCGGGGCGATCAACGACGTGGGCTCTTTCTCACCGAGCGACGAGCAGTTCCGGACCGCCTTCGACGCGAGCCGGCCCGTGTTCGGCTTCGCGCCGTATCCCGGGGTGCAACCCGGCGACCCGGCGCGGGTCACGCTGGGCGGTCTGAACCTGGCCGTGGCCAGGACGACCCAGCACCGCGCCGAGGCCTTCGAGGCGATCCGGTGCCTGCGCAACGTCGAGAACCAGCGGTACACCTCGGTCGAGGGTGGACTGCCCGCGGTGCGGGCGTCGCTGTACGACGATCCGGCGTTCCAGGCGAAATACCCGCAGTACGAGATCATCCGCGATCAGTTGACGAACGCCGCGGTCCGGCCGGCCTCACCGGTGTACCAGGCGATGTCGACGCGGATCACGGTGACGCTGGCACCGATATCGGACATCGATCCGGAACGGACCGCCGATGAACTCACCGAGCAGGTCCAGAAGGCCATCGACGGCAAGGGGTTGATCCCGTGACGGCCACCGCAGCGCCCGCCCCGCCGACCGAGGTGCGCGGCGGCAGCGACGACTCCCGTTCGGACCGCCGGCTGGCCTTCATGCTGATCGCCCCGGCGGTCGTGCTCATGCTCGCGGTGACCGCCTATCCGATCGGGTACGCGGTGTGGCTCAGCCTGCAGCGCTACAACCTCGCCGAACCCAGTGACACCGAATTCGTCGGGTTGTCGAACTATGTCACGGTCCTGAGCGACCAATACTGGTGGACCGCGTTCGCCGTCACCTTGGCGATCACCGTCGTCTCGGTCGCGATCGAGTTCGTGCTCGGGATGGCCCTGGCCTTGGTGATGCACCGGACCATCTTCGGCAAGGGGGTGGTGCGCACGGCGATCCTGGTCCCGTACGGCATCGTCACCGTCGCGGCCTCCTACAGCTGGTACTACGCGTGGACGCCCGGCACCGGATACCTGGCCAACCTGCTGCCGGAGGGCAGCGCGCCGCTGACGGAGCAGCTGCCGTCGCTGGCCATCGTGGTGCTCGCCGAGGTGTGGAAGACGACGCCGTTCATGGCGCTGCTGTTGCTGTCGGGGCTCGCGCTGGTGCCGCAGGATCTGCTCAACGCCGCCCAGATGGACGGTGCGGGGCCGTGGAAGCGGCTGGTGAAGGTCATCCTGCCGCTGATCAAACCGGCCATCCTGGTGGCGCTGCTGTTCCGCACGCTGGACGCGTTCCGGATCTTCGACAACATCTACATCCTCACCGGCGGCGCCAACAACACCGGGTCGGTGTCGATCCTGGGCTACGACAACTTGTTCAAGGCGTTCAACCTCGGGCTCGGCTCGGCGCTCAGCGTCTTGATATTCCTGTGCGTGGCGATCATCGCGTTCATCTACATCAAGCTGTTCGGAGCGTCTGCGCCCGGCTCGGACGAGGAGAGGCGTTAGATGAACGAGCGGGTGACCGCCGGTCGCGCGAGCGGATGGGCCGTCGTGAACATCCTCGTGGTGATCTACGCGCTGCTGCCGGTGCTGTGGATCCTGAGCCTGTCGCTCAAGCCGACGTCGAGCGTCAAGGACGGCAAGCTGATCCCGACCGAGATCACCTTCGACAACTACAAGGGCATCTTCCAGGGCAACGCGTTCACGTCCGCGCTGATCAACTCCATCGGCATCGGTCTGATCACCACGGTGATCGCGGTGGTGGTCGGCGGGATGGCCGCATACGCGGTGGCGCGGTTGACGTTCCCCGGTAAGCGCCTGTTGGTCGGCGTTGCGCTGCTGATCGCAATGTTCCCCCAGATTTCGCTGGTGACACCGCTTTTCAACATCGAGCGCTCGATCGGCCTGTTCGACACGTGGCCCGGCCTGATCATCCCGTACATCACCTTCGCGTTGCCGTTGGCGATCTACACGCTCTCGGCGTTCTTCCGCGAGATCCCCTGGGATCTGGAGAAGGCGGCGAAGATGGACGGTGCGACGCCGGCGCAGGCGTTCCGGAAAGTCATTGCGCCGCTGGCGGCGCCCGGCATCGTCACCGCCGCGATCCTGGTGTTCATCTTCGCGTGGAACGATCTGCTGCTCGCGCTGTCGCTGACCGCGACGCAGCGGGCGATCACAGCGCCGGTGGCGATCGCGAACTTCACGGGCAGTTCGCAATTCGAGGAACCGACCGGGTCGATCGCGGCGGGCGCGATGGTCATCACGATCCCGATCATTGTCTTTGTTCTCATCTTCCAGCGACGGATCGTCGCCGGGCTGACGTCCGGTGCGGTGAAGGGGTAGCGCGATGGCCGAAATCGTCTTGGACAAGGTGACCAAGAGTTATCCGAACGGCGCGACGGCGGTGAAGGAACTGTCGATCACGATCGCCGACGGCGAGTTCATCATCCTGGTCGGACCGTCCGGTTGCGGGAAGTCGACGACGCTCAACATGATCGCCGGACTCGAGGACATCACCTCCGGTGAACTGCGCATCGGCGGGCAGCGCGTCAATGACAAGGCGCCCAAGGACCGCGACATCGCGATGGTGTTCCAGTCCTATGCGCTGTACCCGCACATGAGCGTGCGGCAGAACATCGGCTTCCCGCTCACGCTGGCGAAGGTCAACAAGGACGAGATCAACCGGAAGGTCGAGGAGACCGCGAAGATCCTCGACCTCACCGAACTGCTCGACCGCAAACCCGGTCAACTCTCCGGTGGGCAGCGCCAGCGCGTGGCGATGGGACGCGCGATCGTGCGCAACCCCAAGGCATTCCTGATGGACGAGCCGTTGAGCAACCTCGACGCGAAGCTGCGTGTGCAGATGCGCTCGGAGATCTCCCGGCTCCAGAACCGGCTGGGCACCACCACCGTCTACGTCACCCACGACCAGACCGAGGCGATGACGCTCGGCGACCGCGTCGTGGTCATGCTCGCCGGGGTCGCGCAGCAGATCGGCTCGCCCGAAGAGCTCTACAACCGGCCGGCGAACCTGTTCGTCGCCGGGTTCATCGGCTCGCCCGCGATGAATTTCTTCCCGGCGTCGCTGACCGACGTGGGGGTGCGCCTGCCGTTCGGCGAGGTCACGCTGACCCAGGAGGCGTACGACCTGATCAACCGGCGGGGTAAGCCCAAGAACATCATCGTCGGTGTCCGGCCCGAACACCTCGAGGACGCCTCGGTGCTCGACGGCTACGCCCGGATCCGCGCGCTGAACTTCGAGGTCACCGCCGACATGGTGGAGTCGCTGGGCGCGGAGAAGTACGTGCACTTCCGCACCGAGGGCGCGGGCGCCCGGTCCGCCCAGCTCGAGCAGCTCACCGTCGAATCCGGTCAGGGTGAGAACGAGTTCGTCGCGAGGGTCTCCACCGAATCCCCGGTCCGGCAGGGCGACACGATCGAGCTGGCGCTCGACACCTCGAAACTGGTGATCTTCGACGGTGATTCGGGGGAGAACCTGACCATCCCCGACGAGCGCTCCGAGGAGCCGCCGGCGATCGTGGAACCGGCCAAGCCCGCCGAGTGACCGATGTCCTGACCGCGGTGCGCGCCCACCTGGGCGAGCACTTCCGGCGGGCCGGGATCACCGCCGAACCCGCCGCCGCCAGCGTCACGTTCCTGGGCACCGAGCGGATCGAGGTACTGCGGTACGGGCCCGGCGATGACGGGGTCGCACACTATGTGTCCCTGGGCTGTTCGCGGCATCCGATGTTCGACCCGACCGAGCTGGTGACCGACGCGATCCACGGGCCGCGTGCCGAAGTCGTTGTCGCACTTCGCGGTCCGACCCCCACGGGGCTGGCCCGCTCGGTCGCCGTGTTGGCCGCCGCCCCCGCGGTCGAAGGCCTGGTGCTGGAGGCCGGTGCGTTGATCGACCTGGAGACGCCGCTGTGGGAGCAGTCACCGTTCACCGCATTCCTGTTGGGTGACAGCGAGATCGACGACGTCCCGCTACCCGGTCCGCTGCCCGCGGTGACGGTCTTCTCCGCCACCCCCATCACGCCGACCGAGGCGGCGTGGGTGCGCCTCAAGGGCGCCGACGCGATGCGCGAGGCGTGGACGGCCGACGGTGTCGACGTGCTGGATCCCCACCGAAGGGCCGCCAGCCCCTCCTAGAGCCAGTGGTTGCGGCGCAGGGTGCGGTAGAGCAGCGAACAGATGGTCAACATCACCAGCAGGACCGCGGGATAGCCCCACGGCGAATGCAATTCGGGCATGTGGTCGAAGTTCATCCCGTAGATGCCAGCCAGTGCGGTCGGCACCGCGGCGATCGCCACCCATGCCGAGATCTTGCGGATGTCGACGTTCTGCTGCATCGCCACCTTGCCCAGCGCGGCCTGCACCAGCGAACTGAGCAGGTCGTCGTAGCTGCTGATGCGGTCGGAGGCGCGGATGTTGTGGTCGAGGACGTCGGACATGTACCGGCGGATCTCGATGGAGATGAGGTCGTCGTAGTCGCTGATCCGCTGCAGCGCCGGCGTCAGGGGTGAGACCGAACGGCGCAGTTCCACCACCTCGCGCTTGAGCAGGTAGATGTTCTCGATGTTCGTGCGCGACCGCGGGGAGAAGATGTCCTCCTCGATCGCGTCGATGTCGGTCTCCACCATCTCGGTGACCTCGAGGTAGCTGTCCACCACCTGGTCGGCGATCGCGTGCATGACCGCGTACGGGCCGAGGGCGAGGGCCGCGGGGGAGGCTTCGAGGCGTCTGCGCACGCCGGTCAGCCCGCTGTGGTCACCGTGGCGGACCGTGACGACGAAGTCGGATCCGACGAACACCATGATCTCGCCGGTCTCGACGATCTCGCGCGCCTTGGCCATCGACTCGTGTTCGACGTACTTCACCGTCTTGAGCACCAGGAACAGGGTGTCGTCGTAGCGTTCGACCTTGGGCCGCTGATGGGCGTGCACCGCGTCTTCGACCGCGAGTTCGTGCAGGCCGAACACCTCGGCGACGGTCTGCATCTGGTGATCGTCGGGTTCGTGCAACCCGATCCACACGAACGCCGCGCGCCCCTCGTTGCCCAACTCGCGGGCCTGCTGCAGCGCCGACGCGTGGGTGAACCTGCCGGCCACGCGCTCCCCGTCGCAGTACACGGCGCAGTCCACGACCGCCCGGGCCACCGGGACGTGGAAGGACGGCATCCGGAAATGGTACGCGTCCGGCCCGGCCACCGGACCTCACCGAGGGGTGAGCCCGGTCGGTGAGAACGCGGGGTCCGATAGTGTTCACTCGTGGCTGAAACTGTTGTTGGTTCCTCACAGGTCGTCATCAGTGACGACGAGATCTTCGCCGCTCACGAGGGCGGCAAGCTCGCGGTGCAACTGAACGAACCGCTGGACACGCAGCGCGCCCTGTCGATCGCCTACACCCCGGGTGTCGCCCAGGTCAGCCGCGCCATCGCCAAAGACCCGGCCCTGGCCGCGAGGTACACGTGGGCCAACCGGCTCGTCGCGGTGGTCAGCGACGGCAGTGCGGTGCTCGGCCTCGGCGATATCGGCGCGGCCGCGTCGCTGCCGGTGATGGAGGGTAAGAGCGCGCTGTTCAAGACATTCGGCGGCCTCGACTCGATCCCGATCGTGCTCGACACCAAGGACCCCGACGAGATCGTCGAGACGCTGGTGCGGCTGCGCCCGACGTTCGGGGCGGTCAACCTCGAGGACATCTCGGCGCCGCGCTGCTTCGAGATCGAACGCCGCGTCATCGAGGCCCTCGACTGCCCGGTCATGCACGACGATCAGCACGGCACCGCGATCGTCGTACTCGCCGCGCTGATGGGTGCGGCCCGGGTCCTCGGCCGGGACGCGGCCACGCTGCGGGTGGTGATCTCCGGTGCGGGCGCGGCGGGCGTCGCGTGTGCCAACATCCTGCTGGCCGCCGGCATCAGCGACGTCACCGTGCTCGACAGCAAGGGCATCGTCCACAGCGGCCGTGACGACCTCAACTCCTTCAAGGCCGAACTCGCCGAACGCACCAACCCGGCCGGCCGCACCGGCGGTGTGGCCGAGGCCCTCGACGGCGCCGACATGTTCCTCGGACTCTCGGCCGGTGTCGTCGCGGAGGAGTTGATCGCGACGATGGCGCCGGGCGGCATCGTGTTCGCGCTGTCCAACCCCGATCCGGAGATCCACCCGGACCTCGCGCGTAAGTACGCCGCCGTCGTGGCGACCGGGCGCAGCGACTTCCCGAACCAGATCAACAACGTGCTGGCGTTCCCCGGCGTGTTCCGCGGTGCGCTCGACGCCGGGGCGCGCCGGATCACCGAGCGGATGAAGGTGGCCGCGGCCGAGGCGATCTTCTCGGTGGTCGGCGACGACCTGGCCGTCGACCACATCGTGCCGAGCGCGCTCGATCCGCGGGTGGCCCCTGCGGTCGCCGCCGCGGTCGGTGCGGCCTCGCAGGTCGGCTGAGCCGCCGAGTCGCTGTGCGCCGCCTGCTGATCGCGTTGTGCGCAGTGGCGCTGACCGCGTGCGGTGCTCCGCAGGCCGGACCGTCCCTGACGATCGGCTCCGCGCAGGACGACGCGTCGTTGGTCACCGCACATCTGTATGCCGCGGCGCTGCGCCACTACGGCACCGGCACCCGGGTGGAGCCGACCGCCGATCCGCTGGCCGCGCTCGACGCCGGTGAGGTCGCCGTGGTGCCGGGCCTCACCGGTCGGCTGCTGGACCGTTTCCAGCCCGAGGCGACCGCGCGCGCCGACGAGCAGGTGTACCGGGACATGGTCTCGGCGCTGCCGGAGGGCATCGCCGCCGGCGACTACACCACGGCCGCCGAGGACAAGCCGGCCCTGGCCGTCACCGAGTCCACCGTCGCCGAACTCGGTGGTCAGGACCTCCTGGCCGTGGTGCGCAACTGCGGTGAGGTCCGCCCGGGCCGGGTCCGCGGGGCGCGCACGCCAGCGACGATCGGCACCTGCCGGCTGCCCGCCCCCCGCGACTTCCCGGACGCCGCGGCGCTGGTCGCCGCCGTCAAGACCGGACAGGTCGACGCCGCATGGACGACGACCGCGTCGCCGGGTATCCCGCCGGACCTGGTGGTGCTCGCCGACAGCACCTCGCTGGTGCGCGCCGAGAACGTCGTACCGCTGTACCGGCGCAACACCCTCGGCGAATCGCAGGTGCTCGCGCTCAACGAGGTCGCCGGCGTGCTCGACACGGCGGCGCTGGCCGACATGCGCGCCCGGGTCCGTGCCGGGGACGATCCCGCGGTGGTCGCCGGCGAGTGGCTGGCGGAGCACCCGCTGCGGGACTGACCGGGCCTCAGTGGGGGCGGGGCAGCAGCTTCGACGTCACCGAGGTGAACAACCGCTGATAGTGCGGCCCGACGACCCGGATGACCGCGTCGAGCACCTTGGCGTCGGTGCCAATCAGCACCCGCGCCTTGTTCTTGCGGACGCCGTCGAGGATGACCTGCGCGGCCCGCTCGGGGGTGGTGTTCGCGAGCTTCTTGTCGAACAGCTTGGCCAGTTCCTCGGGATCGAGGCCCTCCGCGGCGGTGGCGTTGCGGGCGATCGCGGTCTTGATGCCGCCGGGGTGCACGGTGGTCACCTTGACCGGGTGGCCCGCCGCGGTCATCTCCTGGTTGAGTGCCTCGGTGAAACCGCGCACCGCGAACTTGGCCGCGTTGTAGGCACCCTGGCCGGGCACCGCGAACAGGCCGAACACGCTGGAGACGTTGACGACGTGCCCGTCGCCGGAGGCGATCAGGTGCGGCAGGAACGCCTTGGTGCCGTTCACGACGCCCCAGAAGTCGACGTCCATCACCCGTTCGATGTCCTTGAACTGGCTGATCTCGATGTCGCCGGTGAACGCGATGCCGGCGTTGTTGTAGATCTGGTTGACCTTGCCGAAGTGTTCCTTGACCTCGTCGGCGTAGAGCAGGAACGCCTCACGCTCGGTGACGTCGAGGCGGTCGCACTTCACGGGTGCGCCGATCGCCTTGATGCGCTCCTCGGTGACGGCCAGGCCCTCGAGGTTGACGTCGCTGATCGCGACGCTGGCCCCGGAACGGGCCAACTCGATCGCCAGCGCCTGCCCGATTCCCGATCCGGCGCCCGTCACCACGGCGACTTTTCCGGCGAAGCCCTGCATACGCACTCCTCGTGTCGGTTCGACTCGCGTCGAGGCTAGTCGGTACTCGCGGTACCGGTGCAGCGGGGTAACGGTCCGTGACCGTGCCGCGATGGTCCTGTCATGAAGCGCTTTCACCGCGCGGCCGTCGCGTCGCTCGCCGCATCCGGTCTGATCGGGTCCGCCATGTCGCTGGGCACGGGGTCGGCGGGTGCCGACACGGCCACCGACATGTTCCTGTCCGCACTGGCCGGTTCGGGCGTCACCGGGGTCGACACGGCCACCGCGGTGCGCGTCGGCCAGTCGGTGTGCCCGATGCTGGCCGAGCCGGGGCAGAACGTCGCGAACGTGGCCGCCGACGTCTCCGACATGATCGGCCGCCCGCTGGGGCCGGCCACGATGTTCACCGGCCTGGCGATCCAGGTGTTCTGCCCGGGCGCGGTCGCGGCGCTCGCCTACGGCAAGTCGCCGCTTCCGCTCCCCGGCCTGTAGTCCGCCGGCACCCGCTGCGCTGTCCTACGGGGCGAAGGCCTCGTCGAGGATCTCCTGCTGTTCGACGGCGTGCACCTTCGACGAACCCGACGACGGCGCCGACATCGCGCGTCGCGAGATCCGCTTGATGCCGGTGAAGTGGTCCGGCAGCATCTCGGGCAACGTCAGCCCGAACGTGGGCCATGCACCCTGGTTGGCCGGCTCCTCCTGCACCCAGAACTTCTCCTCGACGTTCGGGTACTTGTCCAGCGTCTCGGCCAGCCGCCGTTTGGGCAGCGGTGCGAGCTGTTCGATGCGCACGATCGCCACGTCGTCGCGGCTCTCCTTGTTCTTGCGCGCCACCAGCTCGTAGTAGATCTTGCCGCTGGTGAGCAGGATCCGCGTGACCTTGTTGCGGTCGCCGTCGCCGTCGGTGTAGGTCGGCTCCTCGAGCACCGAGCGGAACTTCTGCTCGGTGAAGTCGCGGATGTCGGACACCGCGGCCTTGTTGCGCAGCATCGACTTCGGCGTGAAGACGATCAGCGGCCGCTGGATCCCGTCGAGGCTGTGCCTGCGCAGCAGGTGGAAATAGTTCGCCGGGGTCGACGGCAGCGCGATCGTCATCGACCCTTCGGCCCACAGCTGCAGGAACCGTTCGATGCGGCCCGAGGTGTGGTCGGGGCCCTGACCCTCGTGGCCGTGCGGCAGCAGCAGCACGACGTCGGAGAGCTGACCCCACTTGGCCTCACCCGAACTGATGAACTCGTCGATGATCGACTGGGCGCCGTTGATGAAGTCGCCGAACTGCGCCTCCCACAACACCATTGCGTCCGGGTTGCCGACGGAGTACCCGTATTCGAAGCCCACCGCGGCGAACTCCGACAGCGGCGAGTCGTACACCAGGAACTTGCCGCCGGTCGGGTTGCCGTCGGAGTCGGTCGCCAGCAGCTGCAGCGGCGTGAACTCCTTGCCGGTCTTGCGGTCGATCACCACCGAGTGCCGCTGGGTGAACGTGCCGCGGCGGGTGTCCTGACCGCTGAGCCGGACCAGTTTGCCCTCGGAGATCATGGTGCCCAGGGCCAGCAGTTCGGCGAACGCCCAGTCGACCTTGCCCTCGTAGGCCATCTCGCGACGCTTCTCGAGCACCGGCTTGACGCGGGGGTGCACGGTGAAACCCTCCGGCACCGCCAGGTGGGCGTCGCCGATGCGGGCCAGCAGCGATTTGTCCACTGCGGTGGCGAGTTTGGCCGGGATCTGCTGGTCGGCTTCCACCGATTCGCTGGGCTCGATCTCGTGCTTCTCCAGCTCGCGGACCTCGTTGAAGACCTGCTCCAGCTGACCCTGGTAGTCGCGCAGCGCGTCCTCGGCCTCTTTCATGGAGATGTCGCCGCGGCCGATCAGCGCTTCGGTGTAGCTCTTGCGGACCCCGCGTTTGGTGTCGATGACGTCGTACATCGACGGCTGGGTCATCGACGGGTCGTCACCCTCGTTGTGCCCGCGGCGGCGGTAGCACAGCAGGTCGATGACGACGTCCTTCTTGAACTTCTGCCGGAAGTCGACGGCCAGCCTGGACACCCACACCGCGGCCTCGGGATCGTCGCCGTTGACGTGGAAGATCGGCGCACCGATCATCTTCGCCACGTCGGTGCAGTACTCCGACGACTTCGCGGCCGCCGGTGACGTGGTGAAGCCGATCTGGTTGTTGACGATCAGGTGGATGGTGCCGCCGGTGCGGTAGCCCCGCAGCAGCGCCAGGTTCAGCGTCTCGGCCACCACACCCTGTCCGGCGAATGCGGCGTCGCCGTGCAGCATCAGCGGGACGACGGTGTATCCGTCCTCGGTGTCGCCCTTGTCGAGCAGATCCTGTTTGGCGCGGACCAGGCCCTCCATCACCGGGTCGACGGCCTCGAGGTGGCTGGGGTTGGCCGTCAGCGACACCGTGATGTCGTTGTCGCCGAACATCTGCAGGTAGGTGCCGCTGGAGCCGAGGTGGTACTTCACGTCGCCGGAGCCGTGCGCCTGCGACGGGTTGAGGTTGCCCTCGAACTCGCTGAAGATCTGGCTGTAGGGCTTGCCGACGATGTTGGCCAGCACGTTGAGCCGGCCGCGGTGCGGCATACCGATGACGACCTCGTCGAGCGCATGCTCGGCGCACTGGTCGATCACCGCGTCCATCGCCGGAATGACGGTCTCCGCGCCCTCGAGCGAGAACCGTTTCTGCCCAACATATTTGGTCTGCAGGAAGGTTTCGAAGGCCTCGGCGGCGTTGAGCCGGCTCAGGATGTACTTCTGCTGCGCGACGGTGGGCTTCTCGTGTTTGCCCTCGATGCGCTCCTGCAGCCACTGCTGCTGTTCGGGTTCGAGGATGTGGGTGTACTCGACGCCGATGTGGCGGCAGTAGGCGTCGCGCAGCACGGCGAGCACGTCGCGCAGCTTCTTGCGCTCAGCACCGGCGAATCCGTTGACCTTGAACTCGCGGTCCAGATCCCACAGCGTCAGCCCGTGGGTGAGCACGTCGAGGTCGGGGTGGCTGCGGAAGCGGTTGCTGTCCAACCGGAGCGGGTCGATGTCGGCCATCAGGTGGCCGCGGTTGCGGTAGGCCGCGATCAGTTCGATGACGCGGGCGTTCTTGTCTTCGATCGAATCGGGGTTGTCGGTGCGCCAGCGCACCGGCTCGTACGGGATGCCGAGTTCGCGGAAGATCTCGTCGAAGAAGTCGTCGGACAGCAGCAGCTGGTGCACCGTCCGCAGGAAGTCACCGGATTCCGCGCCCTGGATGATGCGGTGGTCATAGGTCGACGTCAGCGTGATGAGTTTGCCGATGCCGAGGTCGGCGATGCGTTCCTCGCTGGCCCCCTGGAACTCCGCCGGGTACTCCATCGCGCCGACGCCGATGATCGCGCCCTGACCGCGCATCAGCCGCGGCACCGAGTGCACGGTGCCGATGGTGCCCGGGTTGGTCAGCGAGATCGTCACACCGGAGAAGTCCTCGGCGGTGAGCTTGCCGTCGCGCGCGCGCCGCACGATGTCCTCGTACGCGGCGATGAACTGGCCGAACCGCATGGTGTCGGCCTTCTTGATGGCGGCGACCACCAGTTGCCGGTTACCGTCCTTGCCCTGCAGGTCGATCGCCAGGCCCAGGTTCGTGTGCGCCGGGGTGACCGCGTTGGGCTTGCCGTCGACCTCGGCGAAGTGACGGTTCATGTTCGGGAACTTCTTGACCGCCGCCACGATCGCATAGCCGATCAGGTGGGTGAAGCTGATCTTGCCGCCGCGGGTGCGCTTGAGGTGGTTGTTGATGACGACGCGGTTGTCGATCATCAGCTTCGCCGGGATGGCGCGCACGCTGGTCGCGGTCGGCACGTCCAGAGACGCCGACATGTTCTTGGCGACGGCCGCGGCCGCGCCGCGCAGCACCTGGTTCTGATCGCTGTCGTCGGCAGGCTGGGCGGCGGGTTTGGCAGCGCCGTTGGTGCCCGACTTGCCGGATTTCTCGGATTTGGCGTCGGCCGGCTTGGTCGACGACTTCGATTCGGCGGGCTTGGCTTTCGCCTGCGGCTTGGACTCCTGAGGCTTCGAATCCTGCTTGGGGGCCTGCGACTTCGAGTCCGGCGTCTTCGAGTCCGGCGTCTTCGGCGCCGGGGCGGGCGCCGGCTCCGGCGGGGCCTTGGGCGCCGCGGTGCGCGTCTGCTGACCGTTCTCGCTCGCGCTGGAGTCGGTGGTCGGTTCCGGGTTGTAGTCGACGAGGAACTCGTGCCAACTGGGGTCTACCGACGAGGGATCCTCGCGGAACTTGCGATACATCTCCTCGACCAACCATTCGTTCTGGCCGAATGGTGAAGGTGAACTGCTCACGGCAGCTACTCGCCTCGATTCCGTCGTCTCAGGCGAGCATGGCAAGGATGCTCGCCGCTCATGTTCTGTTCTGCGGGTTACCCGCTTTGGCGCCGCCTAAAGGCTAGCGCTCCGGCCAACACCGGACCACGGCAATGCCGCCATGGGGGAGTTCTGGTCGTAGTGGTCATGGACAGTGGTCACGGATTCGGCTGTGCCGAGGGCAACACGTGCAGTGTCGACGGCCAGCGCGACGGTGGCGGACCGAAAGCCGACCGGGCGTTCTCGACGATCTTCTTGCCCATCATCCGATTGCCGACTCCGCCGACGACGGCGCCGACACCGACCGGCAGCACCTTGCCGAACGCCAGCGCAGAGCGTTTGAGCGTGTAGCGCTTGACGAAGTACCGCACCAGGCGCGAGTTGAGTTGCGACACCGCCGGCAACGGCAGCGTCGCCGCGCCCTCGCTGATCCACGCGCCACTGGTGCGGCCGCGGCCGAGGAGATCGGCCACCGCCTGCCTGCTGTCCTCCCCGACCAGCACCGAGAGCACCAGCGCACGGCGCCGCTCCCGTTCGGCGGCCGGGATGCCGTGCACCTCGGCGACGGCGAGCACGAACAGCGACGTCGCCTCCAGGAACACCACGGTCTCGCCGGCCACCGCGGACATCGCCGCGATCGTGCCGACCCCTGGGAACGCCGCCGTGGAGCCGACCGCGGCTCCGCTGGTCATCACCGCGGCCATGTAGTGCTTCTCCAGCTTGGTGATGATCTCGGCCGGGGAGGCGGTGCGGTCGCCGGCGCGGACGCGGTCCACGTACGCCTTCACCGCGGGCCCCTGCACGCGGGAACTGCGTTCGATGATCCGCGACAGCACCTTGGCTGCCGCACCGGGCTTCTCGTCGTCGGCCGCGCCGACGAGTGCGAGTTGCTTCTTGCGGTCCGATCGAGCGCTCATTGCGAGGCCTCCCTCTGCCGTGCCGCCTGACTTCCCAGGCTAACGCGATGTCAACGAACGGCCACCGCCGCGGGGTGCCGAGCAGTGACCGCGGTCACTGTTGGGGGGCTGATGGAAGAAAATATCGACGCGACTCGCTGACCTAGTCCATGGCAACATCCCCGCACGTGGACGAGAACCCTGCCCTCAGCGCGCCGGTGCCCGTCGCGCCGAGCCGGGCGCGGATGATCGTGGTGCTCGGCGCTCTCGTCGCGCTCGGTCCGCTCACCATCGACATGTATCTGCCCGCGTTGCCGAGCATCGCCGACGAACTGAGCGTGTCCTCGTCGGTCGCGCAGCTCACGCTCACCGGAACCCTGGCGGGCCTGGCGCTCGGCCAGCTGCTCGTGGGTCCGCTGTCGGATTCCCTCGGGCGGCGACGCCCGCTGATGGCCGGGATCGTGCTGCACATGCTGGCGTCGGTGCTGTGCATGCTGGCACCCGACATCACCGTGTTGGGTGTGGCGCGCGGATTGCAGGGGATGGGCGCTGCCGCCGCGACCGTGGTGGCGATCGCCGTCGTCGGGGACCTGTTCTCCGGGACCGCCGCGGCGACGGTGATGTCGCGGCTGATGCTCGTCCTGGGCGTCGCGCCGGTGCTGGCGCCGTCGCTGGGCGCGGCGGTGCTGCTGCACGCGTCGTGGCAGTGGGTGTTCGCCGCGCTGGTCGTCCTCGCCGGCGGGTTGCTCCTGGTGGCGGCCCTGGTGCTGCCGGAGACCCTGCCGGTGGCGCACCGCCGTCCGCTGAAGGTGCGCGGCATCGCCGACACCTACGCCTCGCTGCTGCGCGACCCGCGGTTCGTGGTGCTGGTGCTGGTGGCGGCACTGGGCATGTCCGGACTGTTCGCCTACATCGCCGGCGCGGCGTTCGTGCTGCAGGGTGACTACGGGCTGGACCAGCAGACCTTCGCGCTGGTGTTCGGCGCCGGGGCGGTCGCCCTGATCGGCACCACGCAGTTCAACGTGGTGCTGCTGCGCCGGTTCGCACCGCAGCAGATCATGGTGTGGGCGCTGGCCGTGGCGTCGCTGGCCGGTGTCGTCTTCGTCGGTCTGACGGTCGCCCACATCGGTGGTCTGACCGGGTTCCTGGTGTCGGTGTGGACCATCCTCGCCGCGATGGGCCTGGTGCTGCCGAATGCGCCGGCCGTCGCGCTGTCGCGGCACAACGAGGCCGCCGGCACGGCGGCGGCCCTGCTCGGCGCCGGGCAGTTCGGGCTCGGTGCGGCGGTGGCGCCGTTGGTCGGCGTGCTCGGCAACGACGAGTTCGCGCTCGCCCTGGTCATGACGGTCGGTACGGTCGTGGCGCTGGTCGCGCTGATGGCGGTGGGGCTGCGCGGCAACCGCGAGGACTCCGACAACCCCGACGAGGTCACCGACGACGCCGTCGAGGTCGCCGACGGGGCCCTGGCGAGCGCCGCCGAACCCGCCTGAGAACCCGACCACTTGTGGACTTGTTTCCTCGGGTGCCGGGTACGTAGCGTCGGCTGGCTGGATCCTTCGATAGGCGAGTCGACCCGATATGTTCTCCACGTCCGAAGCGCGACCGGTGACCGGTGACCCATGGCATGCGCTGTGGGCCATGATGGTCGGCTTCTTCATGATCCTGGTCGACGCCACCATCGTGGCGGTCGCCAACCCGGTGCTCATGGAGAAGCTGGGCGCCGACTACGACGCGGTGATCTGGGTGACCAGCGCCTATCTGCTGGCCTACGCGGTCCCGCTGCTGGTAGCGGGTCGGCTGGGGGACCGGTTCGGGCCCAAGAACGTCTACCTGGTCGGTCTGGCCGTATTCACCGCCGCCTCGCTGTGGTGCGGGCTGGCCGGGTCCATCGACACGCTGATCGCCGCACGGGTCGTCCAGGGCGTCGGCGCGGCACTGCTGACGCCGCAGACCCTGTCGACGATCACCCGCATCTTCCCGCCCGAGCGGCGCGGTGTGGCGATGAGTGTGTGGGGTGCGACGGCCGGGGTGGCCACGCTGGTGGGGCCGCTGGCGGGTGGCGTGCTGGTGGACCACCTCGGTTGGCAGTGGATCTTCTTCGTCAACGTGCCGGTCGGGGTGGCGGGCCTGGCGTTGGCGTTCTGGCGGGTGCCCGCGCTGACCACCACCGCGCACCGGTTCGACCTGCTCGGGGTGCTGCTGTCCGGGGTCGGGATGTTCGCGATCGTCTTCGGGCTGCAGGAGGGGCAGTCCCACGGCTGGCAGCCCTGGATCTGGGTGGTCATCGTGGCCGGCGTCGCGGTGATGGCCGGGTTCGTCTACTGGCAGTCGGTCAACCCCCACGAACCGTTGATCCCGTTGCGGATCTTCGGTGACCGCGACTTCTCGCTGTCCAGCTTCGGCGTCGCCGTCATCGGCTTCGTGGTGACCGGCATGATCGTGCCCGCGATGTTCTTCGCCCAGGCGGTGTGTGGGCTGTCGCCGACCGAGTCGGCGCTGCTGACCGCGCCGATGGCCATCGCCAGTGGAGTGCTGGCACCCGCGGTCGGGCGAATCGTCGACCGCGCCCATCCGCGACCGATCGTCGGGTTCGGGTTCTCGGCGCTGGCGATCGGGCTGACCTGGTTGTCGATCGAGATGACGCCGGATACGCCGATCTGGCGGCTGGTCCTGCCGTTCCTCGTGATGGGTATCGGTATGGCGTTCATCTGGTCGCCGCTGGCGGCCACCGCGACCCGGAATCTGGCACCGCATCTCGCCGGCGCCGGGTCCGGCGTCTACAACGCGACGCGTCAGGTCGGGTCGGTGCTGGGCAGCGCCGGCATGGCGGCGTTCATGACGTCGCGGATCAGCGCGGAGATGCCGTCGGCGCAGGGCGGGGCGCCGCGCGGGGAGGGGGCGGTGTCGGCGCTCCCCGAATTCCTTCAGGTGCCGTTCGCCGCCGCGATGTCGCAGTCGCTGCTGCTGCCGGCGTTCGTGGCGTTGATCGGGGTGGTCGCGGCGATCTTCCTGCGCGGCTTCGGCGAGGTATCGGCGCCGGTTGTCGCCGCGCCGGTGGCGCGCGCCGACCCCCGGGACGACTCCGTCGACGACAGCCACGGCTATGACGACGACGACTACCTCGAGTACGCCGTCAGCTGGGACGATCTTCAGTTCACCGAACCCATCTCGACCCGTCCTGAGGTCGGCGCCGACGACAGTGTCACGACGCCGCTCGCAACGCGGGGCCGCCGCGCGGAGGCGGCCGCCGAGCCGTCCGGTGCCGACGATCCGTGGCGCCGTGTGCTCGACGAACTGCTACCGGAGCCGCCGGCCCGGCCCGAGGTCGAGCCGATCGGCTTCGCGCACAACGGTTTCCATGTGGAGGGAGAGGAGACGCCGGTCGACGACAGACGGGGCCGGCGATACCGAGACGCCGGCGACGCTGCACCCGCATGGCTGCGCGAGTTCGGTGAACGCTCGCGCCGCGGAACGGACACCCCCTCCGGCGGCCGTCATTCACGCCGCGACGGCGACTGACGAACGGGACGGCCAACGGGTCGCACCCGTTGGCCATCCCGCACACTCAGGCCAGTTCCGACGGCCCACCCACCGACGGCGGCAGCATCTCGGGGGCGTAGACGACGATCGCTGCCGTCACCAGGTACTTGGCCTGGTACCACGTCAGGTCACTCCCGTAGTAGTAATCGTTCGCGATCGCCAACGGGCTTGCGCCCCAACGCACATCGTTGGCGATCTGACGGCCCTCGAGTGCGACGTCGTAGTAGGTGCGCCTCGCATCGATGCCCGCGTCGGCGAGCAGTTCGATGTACTGGCGATCCTCGTCCGAGAACGCCGGAACCGCCGACGCCTCCGGCGCGCTCATCAGGGCATGGCCCAACACCGAGAGAACCATCACGAGGCCGACGGCCAGGAGTGACAGCATCCGAGTCGGCGAGCGGGTGTTCGGGTTGTTTGCCACGACAATAAGTTCGGTGGTCTTCATCATTCCCCCTGGATTCCCCAAGTGCTTTCCTTACGCCATCAACACTGCTCCTGAGCAGGTCGAACGCATAGGGCGGTCAGCACTCGGCTCGAGGGACGAAAGTCCACCGACCGTCGGGACCAAGGTTGCTATTTGGCGTCGCCGCAAATATTCAATCCGGGTCAGCGCCCGCACCCTGACTCGGCAACGACAGGAACGCGCCGAGTTCGACCAGTCCCTTCGGCGTGGAAGGCAGGTACTCGGTGAGGGCCTCCGAGCGCACGACCACGGCGGCGTACTTCGCGCGGCTGATCGCCACGTTGAGCCGATTCCGGTTGAGCAGGAACGAGATTCCCCGCGGCACGTCGTCGATCGAGGACGCCACCATGGAGATGAACACCACCGGCGCCTGCTGGCCCTGGAATTTGTCGACTGTCCCCACCCGCACGTCGGTCAGCCTTCCCGCGTCGAGACGTTGGCGCAGCAGCACCACCTGGGCGTTGTACGGCGTCACCACCATCACGTCGTCCTGTGCGAGCGGTCGGGAACCCTTCTCGTCGGTCCACACCGAACCGAGCAACCTGCCGATCCGCGCGATGATCGCGTCGGCCTCCTCCGGGCTTTCGGTGGCGTTGCCGTCGTGGGGCACGGTCACCTCGTGCACCCCGGGTGACCAGCCCTCGAGCGTGCGCGCGGTGGTCACCGCCTCATTCGATTGCAGCCGCCCGTCGTAGGACAGCCGGGACACCGCCGCGCACACCGCCGGATGCATCCGCCAGGACACGTCGAGAAAGTAGCCGCGTTCGGCGGACAGCGTGTGCGCACCGTCGACCAGCCACCCCAGCGCGGAGGTGTCGACCGGTTCGGGGTGCGTGCCCTGGCTGACCTGGGGTAGCTGTTGCGGGTCACCGAGCAGCAGCAGATTCGCCGCCGCCGGCGCCACAGCGATCGTGTTGGCCAGGCAGAACTGCCCGGCCTCCTCGATGACGAGCAGGTCGAGGCAGCCGCGCGGAATCCGGTTGCCGTTCGCGAAATCCCAAGCGGTGCCGCCGATCACGCAACCGTCGCGGTCCGCCACGAAGCCGGGGAACCCCGCCTCCTCGAGTACGGTCCAGTTGGCGTCGTCGCCGTGCCCCCGTTTCTTGGCCACCCGCGCCGCGTCCACCCCCGCGTCCATGACCCCGCGGAAGAGGTTCTCCACCACCGCATGTGACTGCGCCACCACCCCGATCCGCCAGCCGTGCGTGTTGACCAGCGTCGCGATGATGGCCGCCGCGGTGAACGTCTTGCCGGTGCCGGGTGGGCCGTGCACGGCCAGGTAGGACGAGTCGAGGTCGAGCAGCGCGGCGGTGATCGCGGCCGAGACGTCGGGCCCGGTGGGCAGTGGGGCGCCGCTGCGGGTCCGCGGCGGGCGGCGCAGCAGGATGTCGGTGACCGCGGTTTCGGGTAGCCGGGGGAGGCGCTCGGCCAGGTCGGCGGCCGTCGCCTCGATCGATTCACGCAGCGCGGTCGTGCGGATCGGCGGCCCCGGCGCCAGCGCGAAGGGCAACTGGTCGAACACCCCGCCGTCCCGTGGGGTGCGCTCGACGACGACCACTTCGGTGGGGACGTCGGGGGCGTTGCACTCGACGACGGTGACGCTGCCCGCCGCGCGACGGTCCGGATCGTCGCCGAGCCCGGCCGGGGCGGGCGGTTCATAGAGGGCGTACATGTCGCGGCTGAGCCCGCCGGCGGCCATCGCGCCGCTCAACCGGACCCGGCGCTGCGGTTTGCGGGCCCGCGGCGGCGTGTGCCAATCCACCTCGACCTGTGCGCCGCCGGGGTCGACGAGGAAGACGTCGGTGCTGTCGGCCCATTCGTCGACCGGGTTGTTGAGCCGGTCGAAATGCGACCACCAGAACGGTTTGTCCTCGCGACGGTGGTAGCCGCGGGCGGCGGCGACCATCGCGACCGCCGACTGCTCCGGGGTGCGGCCCTCCAGTTCGTCGCCCGCGTAACGGCACAGCGTGCGGTCGAGGGCGTCGACGGGTTCGGGCTCGGCGCCGTCGCGGACCGGCTGCGGCCCCCGCGGCGGCACCTCGCAGTCGATGGCCCGGCACACCAGCCAGTCGCGCAGTTTGCGCGTCGAGGTGCAGTCGTAACGGTTGTAGTCCTCGATGTCCTTGAGGACGACGGCGGCGTCGTCGTCACGGCCCTCGGCGCGCAGCTCGCAGTAGCGGGCGTACTCGGTGATCGACGCCGCGGCCGTGGTCACGTCCCCGGTGCGCAGCTGCCCACCCATGTACAGCGGCTCCAGTGACTTGAGGCTGTAGTTCTCGGTGCCGATGCGAAAACTCTTGCGCACCAACGGGTACAGGTCGACCAACACCCCGCTGCGCAACAGGTCGTCGACCGCGTCCTCACCGACGCCGTAGCGCCCGGCGAGGCGCAGCAGCGCGGTCTTCTCGTATGCGGCGTAGTGGTAGATGTGCATGTTCGGATGGCGTTTGCGCCGCTTGCGCACCAACTCGAGGAAGTCCTCGAGCGCCTTCCGTTCCTGCGGCCGGTCATGCGCCCACAGCGGGTGGAACCCGTCGGCGGTGTCGAGCACACCGAACAGGTACTCCAGGCCCCACTCGTGGCCGTCGTCGGTCCACAACGGGTCGCCCTCGAAATCGAAGAAGAGGTCACCCTTGTCGGGTTCGGGGAGCAGCATCAGCGGCTGCGGATCGGCGACCTCGTAGGGCGGTTTGCCGTCGACGCGCGGTGCGGTCTGCAGCCGGGCCTGGGCGCTCAACGCGGTGACGGTGCGCGCCGGCAGTTCCGGCACCGGACCCTGGTGCGCGGCGAGTTCGGCCACGGTGGTGATCCCCGCCTCGTGGAACCGGGCGCGCTGGCTGACCCGCATGCCCGCGACGAGCAGCAGGTCGTCCTGTGCGCGCACCTCGATGCTGCACTCCGGACAGCGGAAACACGCCCGGACGGTCTCGTCCTCCCAGCGCACCGGCGTCCCGCCGGCGAGATGGTCGTCGAGCAGCCGCTGCAGCGCGGCCCGCCGCGGCCGGTACACCGGCAGCAGTTCCTCGAGCGGATAGCGGGCGGTGGCCCCGTCGCCGAGCACGAGCTCCACCTCGTCGGCGACCGGCACCCCCGCCGCGGTCAGCGCCTCGGCGTACGCGGCCAGCTGCAGCAGCGCCTCGACCTTCACCGAACGCGCCAGCTTGGTGTCGCGCAGCAGGTAGCGGTCGCCCTCGAGGATCAGGAAGTCGGCGAAACCGGCGAACCGGCCGTCGAACATCGCGGCCTGGTAGATCACCGGGGCGCGGCGGGCGACGGCGCGGGTGGTGGCCTCGGCGGCGGCGGTCAGCCCGGCCACGGTGTAGGGCGGCCTGCCGATGACGGTGACGTTGTGGTCGCTGTCGGTCCTCAGTGTGTCGAGGTGGCGCTTCTCGTGTTCGTCACCCAGGTCGGCGGTGCGGGCCAGCAGCTCGTCCTCGGTGGCCACGGACGGACCCCATCCCAGCCGGGCGTCGAATGAACGCAGCAGCGCGTACTCGCAGCGCGCGGCGGCGGCCAGATCCGAAGCGCTGTAGATGGCCTCGTCGTGCGCCCCAACGGATTCGACGAACACGCAGCCACTGTAGGGCAGCGGTCCGACAGCTAGCCGGTGTTGCCGATCAACTCGACACCGTTGCCGTTCCACCGGAACCGCACGATGCTGGCCAGCCCGTCGACCTCGCCGGAGTAACGCAGCGCGACGGTGTCGCCGGTGGTGCCGGCCGGGTCGAGGCCGTTGAACCCGTAGGTGTCGGGCACCCCGGTCGGGATGAACTTGCCGAGGTGGAACATCACCGCGCGGGTGTTGGGGTTCTCGGCGTTGGTGTTGGCGCGCACGATCACCGCCGACAGCTGCGCGCACTCGTTGTAGTTGCCTGCCACCGGTTCGGGGCTCCACGCCTGGTTGCTGCGGGGGTCGCGCGGCAGCGAGGAGACGGCCTTGGCGATCTCGGGGGCGGCCAGGTTCACCGCGCACGGGTCCGACGGCCCGGCGGCCGGCGGCGGCCCGACGGTCGGGGCGATGCTCGGGGTGGCGGGGGCGGTGGGCGCCGGTGAGGGTCCGGTCGCCTCGGGGGTCTTGGACACCGTCGAATCGCCGGAACCGCAGCCGACGAGGGCCGACAGTGCGGCCGTCCCGACCGCCATCACGACCACCCGTTTCACAACGACGCACCGTACCGGGATCGGATGTGAGGTTCGAACAGGCGCGCTGGGCAGAAGTCGTCCGATGGCGCACTAGACTTGCCACGTTATGACGTCGCCTGAGCCGGACGCCCCCGGTACCGAAACCACCTTCGCTGATCTGCAGATTCACCCGGAGGTGTTGCGGGCCGTCACCGACGTCGGCTATGAGACGCCGTCGGCGATCCAGGCCGCGACCATCCCGGCGATGCTCGCCGGCTCCGACGTCGTCGGGCTCGCCCAGACCGGCACCGGCAAGACCGCGGCCTTCGCCATCCCGATCCTGTCGAAGATCGACCCCAACAGCCGCGCCACCCAGGCCCTGGTCCTCGCGCCGACACGTGAGCTCGCGCTGCAGGTCGCCGAGGCGTTCGGCCGCTACGGCGCGCATCTGCCGGTCAACGTGCTGCCGGTGTACGGCGGCTCGTCCTACGGACCGCAGATGGCCGGGCTGAAACGGGGCGCGCAGGTCGTCGTCGGGACCCCGGGCCGGGTGATCGACCACTTGGAGAAGGGCAGCCTCGACCTGTCGCACCTGGACTACATGGTGCTCGACGAGGCCGACGAAATGCTGCAGATGGGTTTCGCCGAGGACGTCGAACGGATTCTGTCCGACACCCCCGAGTACAAGCAGGTGGCGCTGTTCTCCGCGACCATGCCGCCGGGAATCAAGAAGATCACCAAGAAGTACCTGCACGATCCGGTCGAGGTCACGGTCAAGTCCAAGACGCAGACCGCCGAGAACATCACGCAGCGCTACATCCAGGTGTCGTACCCGCGCAAGATGGACGCGCTGACCCGGCTGCTGGAGACGGAGCAGGGCGACGGGATGATCGTGTTCGTCCGCACCAAACAGGCCACCGAGGAGGTGGCCGAGAAGCTGCGGGCGCGCGGGTTCGCGGCGGCGGCCATCAACGGCGACATCCCGCAGGCGGTGCGTGAACGCACCATCTCGCAACTCAAGGACGGTTCGATCGACATCCTGGTCGCGACCGACGTCGCCGCCCGTGGTCTGGACGTCGAGCGGATCTCGCACGTGGTGAACTTCGACATCCCGCACGACCCGGAGTCCTACGTGCACCGCATCGGGCGCACCGGGCGCGCAGGCCGCTCGGGCACCGCGCTGCTGTTCGTCACCCCGCGCGAACGGCACCTGCTGAACTCGATCGAGCGGGTCACCCGGCAGAAGCTCGTCGAGATCCAGTTGCCGTCGGTCGAGGACGTCAACGCCCAGCGGGTCGAGAAGTTCCGCGACTCGATCGGTGAGGCCCTCAACGCTCCGGGCATCGACCTGTTCCGCCGCCTCATCGAGGACTACGAACGCGACAACAACGTGCCGCTGGCCGACATCGCCGCGGCGCTGGCCGTGCAGTCCCGCAACGGCGAGGAGTTCCTGATGACCGAACCGCCGCCGGAGAAGCGGCGGGAGCGGCCCGTCCGGGATGAGAGCGGCCCACGCAAGGCGCGCGACCGCACGCGGTCGGACCTCGCGACCTACCGCATCGCGGTGGGCAAGCGGCACAAGGTGATGCCCGGTGCGATCGTCGGCGCGATCGCCAACGAGGGCGGCCTGAACCGCAGCGACTTCGGTCATATCGCGATCAAGCCGGAGTACTCGCTGGTGGAGCTGCCTGCCGACCTGCCGAAGGACACCCTCAAGAAGCTCGAGCGCACACGCATCCAGGGTGTGCTGATCAATCTCGAGCCCGATCGCGGGCCGAAGGCGCGCTACAAGGGCAAGTGACCGCACCCCGGGGCGTGCAGGACTCCGTCTCGGCCGATCCGGTCCAGGGCGGACTGGAATCGGTCTCCACCGCTGAGCGGGTCGCATCGCTGACCGGGATCCGGGCGGTCGCCGCGCTGCTGGTGGTGCTGACCCACGCGGCCTACACCACCGGCAAGTATCCGCAGGGGTTCGCGGGTCTGGTCTATTCGCGCATGGAGATCGGGGTGCCGATCTTCTTCGTGCTCTCCGGTTTCCTGCTGTTCCGCCCGTGGGTGCAGGCGGCGGCCCGCGGCGGTCCGCCGCCCTCGGTGCGCCGCTACGCCTGGCACCGGGTGCGGCGCATCATGCCCGCCTACGCGGTCACGGTGGTGGCGGCCTACCTCGTCTACCACTTCCGCACCGCCGGTCCGAATCCCGGACACACGTGGGAGGGGCTGTTCCGCAACCTCACCCTCACGCAGATCTACACCGACGACTACCTGTACTCGTTCCTGCACCAGGGTTTGACGCAGATGTGGAGCCTCGCGGTGGAGGCGGCCTTCTACGTGGTGCTGCCCGCACTGGCGTACGCGCTGCTGGTGGTGCTGTGCCGGCGCGCGTGGCGTCCGGGTGTGCTGCTGGTGGGGCTCGCACTGTTCGCCGCCGTCTCGCCGCTGTGGCTGTGGTTGGTGCACAGCGTCGACTGGCTGCCCGACGGCGCCCGACTCTGGCTGCCCACGTATCTGGTCTGGTTCGTCGGCGGCATGCTGCTGGCCGTGCTGCAGGCGATGAGGGTGCGCGTCTACGCGCTGGCCGCCATCCCGCTGGCGGTGGTCTGCTACCTCATCGCGTCCACGCCGATCGCGGGGGAGCCGACGACCTCACCGCATGCGCTGCGCGACGCCGTGGTGAAGACGGCGTTCTACGCGGTCATCGCGACGCTGACGGTGGCGCCGCTGGCTCTGGGCGATCGGGGTCTGTACGCGAAGGTGCTGGCCAGCCGGCCGATGGTCTTCCTCGGCGAGATCTCTTACGAGATCTTCCTGATCCACCTGGTCACGATGGAAGTTGTGATGGTGGAGATCCTGCGCTACCCGATCTACACCGGTTCGATGCTGTGGTTGTTCGTCGGCACGTTGGTGCTGACGGTTCCGCTGGCGTGGGTGCTGCACCGGTTCACCCGGGTGCGCCCGGGCTGAACTTGCGGCGCCCCTACGCCGATTGGACCCCCCGCTCCGCCGCGGCGTTAGGTTAAGCTGCCCTAAGTTGTCTACGAAGGGCGGATGTATGGCCGACAGGAAGCCGTCGCGCGGGTTCAGCGGCGCCGTGCTCAAGCTGATGCGCGCCGGCGACTACACGTTCACGGTCACCGGTAAGCGTGCGATCGGCCCCTATTACCTGCGGCTCAGCTTCACCGCCGGGGGGATGCTCGCCGAGCACGCGCCACACCCGACGCAGTGGGTGCGGGTGTGGTTCGCCGACGGCGACAAACAGCATCAGCGCGGCTACACCCTGGTCAACCCCGACCCGTCCGGTGACACCGTCGACATCGAATTCGCGCTGCACGACGGCGTGGCGTCCCAGTGGGCGCGCGACGCGCGGCCCGGCGACACCCTCGAGATCACCGTCCTCGGCAGCAATTTCGCACTGCCCGAACCGCGTCCGGCCGGTTACGTGATCGTCGGCGACACCGCGTCGCTGCCCGCGATCAACTCGCTGCTGGCCGCCATCGGTGACGCCCCGGCGCGGGTGTTCCTCGAGGCGGGCCACGAGGAGGACAAGCAACTCCCGGTCGCGCGCACCTCCGACGTCACCTGGGTGGACCGCAAGAACGCCGGAGAGGCGCTCATCGAGACCGTCGCCGCGGCGGCGTTCGACGCGGCCGACCACTTCGGCTGGGTGGCCTGCGACAACCGGACCACCCGCGCGGTGTCGAGGGTGTTCCGCGAGGACTACAGGATCCCGAAGAAGTCCATCAAGGCGCAGGCGTACTGGCAGGTCTGAGGGGCCCGGCGCAGGTGTGACGCCGCGTCGAAAACCCCGAATCGCCGACTCGGTGCGGCATATGGTGGGCCGAACCCGGGCTCCAAGAGCGTGGTCCGGGAAACCGCGGAGGCCGACCATGTCCGATTCGTCACCCCAGAACAACGAACAGCAGGCAGCGGCCGCGGTGCGGCGTGACGTGCTTCCGATCCCGGATCCCCGGCACGTCGGGTTGACGACGTACGACGCGAAGGATCCGAACACGACGTATCCGCCGATCACGCGGCTGCGCCCACCCGACGGCGCGCCGAATGTGCTGATCGTGCTGATCGACGACGTCGGTTTCGGCGCGAGTTCGGCCTTCGGCGGCCCGTGCCGCACACCGGTCGCGGAGCGGCTGGCGGCCGACGGCGTGAAACTCAACCGCTTCCACACCACCGCGCTGTGCTCGCCGACGCGCCAGGCGCTGCTCACCGGACGCAACCACCACTCGGTGGGGATGGGCGGTGTCACCGAGATCGCGACGTCCGCGCCGGGATACAGCAGCATCCGGCCGAAGGACAAGGCGCCGATCTCGGAGACGCTTCGGCTCAACGGATACTCGACGAGTCAGTTCGGCAAATGCCACGAGGTCCCGGTGTGGGAGGTGTCGCCGGTCGGGCCGTTCGACCAGTGGCCCACCGGGTCGGGGTTCGAGCACTTCTACGGGTTCGTCGGCGGCGAGGCCAACCAGTACTACCCCGGACTGTACGAGGGCACCACACCCGTCGAACCGGCCAAGACGCCCGAGCAGGGTTACACCCTGACCGAGGACCTCGCCGACCGGGCGATCACCTGGGTGCGCCAACAGCAGGCGCTCACCCCGGACAAGCCGTTCTTCATGTACTTCGCGCCCGGTGCCACCCATGCGCCACACCACGTGCCCCGGGAGTGGTCCGACCGGTACCGCGGCGAGTTCGACGCCGGCTGGGACGTGTTGCGCGAGCAGATCTTCGCCCGCCAGAAGGAACTCGGGGTGATCCCGCAGGACGCCGAGCTGACCCGGCGCCACGACGAGATCCCCGGCTGGGACGACATGCCCGACCGGCTCAAGCCGGTGCTCGCCCGGCAGATGGAGATCTATGCCGGCTTCATGGAGCAGACCGACCACGAGGTCGGGCGGCTGATCGACGCGGTCGACGGCCTCGGCGCACTCGACAACACGCTGATCTACTACATCATCGGCGACAACGGCGCGTCGGCGGAGGGCACGCCGAACGGGTGCTTCAACGAGATGTGCACGCTCAACGGGCTGGCCGGGATCGAGACCGAGGATTTCCTGCTGTCCAAGATCGACGACTTCGGCACGCCGGACGCGTACAACCACTATGCGGTGGGCTGGGCGCACGCCCTGTGCGCGCCGTATCAGTGGACCAAGCAGGTCGCCTCCCACTGGGGCGGCACCCGCAACGGCACGATCGTGCACTGGCCCGCGGGGATCGACGCCGTCGGCCAGACCCGCGACCAGTTCCACCACGTGATCGACGTCGTGCCAACGATTCTCGAGGCGGCCGACATCCCCGCACCACTGATGGTCAACGGCATCGCGCAGGCGCCCATCGAGGGCTTCAGCATGATGTCGACGCTGCGGGCCGCCGATGCCGCCGAGACCCACCGGGTGCAGTACTTCGAGATGTTCGGCAACCGCGGCATCTACCACGACGGTTGGACGGCGGTCACCAAACACCGGACGCCGTGGCTGTCCGACCAGCCGGCGCTCGAGGACGACGTCTGGGAGCTGTACGGGCCGGGCGACTGGACCCAGGCGCACGACCTGGCGGCCGATGATCCGGCGAAACTCGCCGAACTACAGCGTCTCTGGCTCATCGAGGCGGTCAAGTACGACGTGTTGCCGATCGACGACAGGTCGTACGAGCGCTTCAACCCGGACATCTCCGGGCGGCCGGTGCTCATCACCGGCAGCACCCAGACGATCTTCCCCGGTATGCGGCTGATGGAGAGCTGCGTGCTCAACATCAAGAACAAGTCGCATTCGGTGACGGCCGAGCTGTCGGTGCCCGAGTCCGGTGCGCAGGGGGTGGTGGTCAGCCAGGGCGGCGGTGTCGGTGGTTGGTGTCTGTACGCGCACGAGGGCCGGTTGAAATACTGTTACAACTTCCTCGGCATCGAGTACTACTACGTCACCGCCGAGGCTCCGCTCTCGGCCGGCGATCACCTCCTGCGTATGGAATTCGCCTACGACGGTGGGGGTTTGGGCAAGGGCGGCACCGTCACGCTCTTCTGTGACGGTGAAGCCGTCGGGACGGGGCGGGTCGACCAGAGCGAGCCGATGGCGTTCTCCGCCGACGAGATGTGCGACGTCGGCTCGGACAGCGGCTCGCCGACGTCACCCGACTACGGGCCGCACGACAACGCTTTCACCGGCCGAATCGACTGGGTGAAGATCGATATCGGCGCCGCCGACCACGACCACCTGATCACCGCGGAGGACAAGCTGAACATCGCGATGTCGCGGCAGTGATCAGCCCGCCGGCTGCGACTCCGATCATGGCCGGTACCAGGAACTCTGAGAGCATCGCGCGTTCCTCGCCCTCGTCGCCGCCGGGGAACAGCAGCAGCGACGTGAGCACCCGGACCAGCCAGCGGGCCCGTCGTTCGACGTCGCCGGAGTCGCCCAGCGACCGCACGAACGCCTCGACCATCGCCCTGACGACCTCGGACCGTTCGGCCCACTCACCGCCGATCGGCCGCGCGGTCGGCGCGAACCACGATGCGAGCGCGGGCTTTTCGCGGACACTGCGCAGGGTGAGCAGCGTGCCCTCGATGAGCCGTTCGGCCGGGTCGGACACTCCGTCCAGGTGTTCGGTGAGCGTGCGGTAGAGCCGTTGCGCCTCGCGGTGCACGTAGGCGGTGTGCAGGGTGTCGCGGCTGTCGAAGTGGCGGTATAGCGTCGCGCGGGAACACCCGGCCGCCTCGGCGACGTCCTTCATGCCCACGCTCGCGGCGTCGCGTTCGGTGAACAGCCGTTCGGCCGCGTCGAGAATACGGTCGGCAAGCATCTACAGCGCGAGCGGTACCGACAGCGGACGCCGCACGTAACTGCCGCCGGCCCAGACGATTCCGGCCTCGTCGACGGTGAAGTCAGGGCAGCGGGCGAGCAGTTCGGTCAGCGCGACCCGAGACTGCATGCGCGCGGCGGCCGCGCCGAGGCAGAAGTGCGCGCCGTGGCTGAACGTCAGGATGTTGCGCGGCCGTCGGGTGACGTCGAGTTCGGCTGCGTCAGGGCCGAATTCGCGTTCGTCCCGGTTGGCCGACCCGTAGAGCAGCAGCACCTTGCGCCCCGCCGGGATGGTGGTGTCGGCGACGGTGACGTCACGGGTCGCGGTGCGCGCCAACCCCTGCACCGGTGAGGTCAGCCGCAGGAATTCGTCGACGGCGTCGGCGATGAGCCCTGGATCGCCGGCGAGCAGTCGGCGTTGATCGGGGCGCTGGTGCAGCAGCTGGACCGTGCCGCCCAGCATTCCGGTGGTGGTGTCGTTACCGCCGGTGACCATCGTGAACGTGAACGCCAGCACCGGCAGCACGTCGACGCCGGCGGCCACCAGGTGGCTGATGGTGTCGTCACCAGGTTCGCGGCGGCGGCGCTCGATCAGTTCGGCGAAGTACCCCATCATGGCGCCGATCGCATCGCCGGCACCGGTCACCCCGGCGGATTCGGTGTTGGCCGCGACGATCGCCTCGGTCCATCCGTCGAACTGCGCCCGATCGGCCTCGGGCACGCCCAGGTAGTGCGCGACGACCATCGACGGCAGCGGTTTGAACAGTTCGCGGACGATGTCGCCGCCGCCGTCGGCGCGCAACCGCTCGATTCGCTCGATGACGAACTCGCGCACCGCCGGTTCGACGTCCTCCACCTGCCGTGGGGTGAAGCCGCGGGACACCAGCTTGCGGAACTCGGTGTGCGTCGGCGGGTCCTGCATGACGAAGGGCGGGTTGTCCGCCAGCCCGATCATCTCGAGTTCGCCGTAGTTCACGGTCAGGCCCTGCGCGGAGGAGAACGTCTCGTGGTCGCGGGCCGCGCGCCACACGTCGGCGTGACGCGACAACACGTAGTAGTCGCGCTCAGGGGCCGCGGGCGGGAGCACGTGGTGGACGGGGTCGTGGTCGCGCAGGGCGGCGTACATCGGCCACGGGTTCGTCCACGTCTCGGCCGTCGCCAATTCGAACCGGGCCGCATGAGACACATTCGTCGTCATGTCTCATGGATACCACGGCCCGTGGTCCGGTCTCTACTGCTTGGCTAGAACGCCGCGCCCGGGTTGAGGATCGCGTCGGGGTCGAGCGCCTGTTTGATGCGACGGTTGAGTTCCATCGCCTCCGGCCCGATCTGGCCGGCCAGCCACGGCCGCTTCAGCCGACCGACACCGTGTTCGCCGGTGATGGTGCCGCCCAGGCCGACGGCGAGGTCCATGATCTCGCCGAAGGCCGTCTCGGCACGTTCGGCCATCGCCGCGTCGGCCGGGTCGAACACGATCAGTGGATGGGTGTTGCCGTCGCCGGCATGAGCGATCACCGAGATCATCACGTCACGGTCGGCGGCGATCTTCTCGATGCCTGCGCACAGGTCGGCGAGCCGGGGGACCGGCACGCCGACGTCTTCGAGCAGCAGCGCGCCCTTGGCCTCGACGGCCGGGATCGCGAATCGACGGGCTGCCACGAACGCCTCACCCTCGTCGGGATCCGAGGTCGAGAACACCTCTGTCGCACCGGCTTCGGTGAACACCTTCGCCATGAACTCGGCGTCCTCGGCGCCGGCGGCGCCCCGGTCGTCGGAGGCGGCGACCATCATGGCGGCGGCGTTGCGGTCCAGGCCCATCCGCAGCTTGTCCTCGACCGCGTTGATCGCGACCGCGTCCATGAACTCCAGCATCGACGGCCGGATTCTGCCGGTGATGGTGACCACGGCGCCCGCCGCCGCCTCGACGGAGTCGAATGTGGCGACCACCGTGCACGGCGACGGCTGGGGCGGCAGCAGGCGCAGCGTCACCTCGGTGATCACGCCGAGCGTCCCCTCGCTGCCGACGAAGAGCTTGGTCAGCGACAGCCCCGCCACGTCCTTGAGGCGCGGCCCACCGAGGCGCACCGCGGTGCCGTCGGCGAGGACCACCTGCAGGCCGAGCACGTAGTCGGTGGTGACGCCGTACTTCACACAGCACAGCCCGCCGGCGTTGGTGGCGACGTTGCCGCCGATGCTGCAGATCTCGTACGACGACGGGTCGGGCGGATACCACAGTCCGTATTCGGCGACCGCCTTCTTGACCTCGGCGTTGAGCAGGCCGGGCTGGGCCACCGCGGTGCGGGTGACCGGGTCGACGGTGATGTCACGCATCTTCTCGGTCGACAGCACGATCGCGCCGTCGAGCGCGGTCGCACCGCCGGAGAGTCCGGTGCCCATGCCGCGTGGGACCACGGCCACCTTGTGCGCCGACGCCCACCGCAACACCGTCTGCACCTCCTCGGTGCGGGTGGGGCGCACGACGGCCAGCGCGGTTCCCGCGCTCGGATCGGCCGCGCGGTCCTGCCGGTAGGACGCCACGATGTCGGGGTCGGTGACGACGACACCGTCGGACAGGTCGGCGATCAGTTCGGCGAGCGCGGAGTTCACGTCCGCCATGCTAGGTCGGTGCGCAACCGGTGCTCAGCGGACCGCGAAGACCCGGTAGTGCACGGCGCGCAGCGACACCTCGTTGATCGCCACGGTGTGCAGGGCGGTGAGCCAACGGTAGCGGTCGTCGTCGGTGTCGAACAGGGGACTCGACCGGGCGTAGATCTCGTCGTGGCGGAGCATTTCCCCGGCCGAGAAGCGTTGCGTGGCGGCGTCGGACATCGACACCCGGCCGGTGTTGGTGAGGTGGATGCGGGCACCGTCGTCGGTGCGCAGCGTCGCCCGCACGTCGAGGCGGGCGACACCGTCGGTGCCGATCACCACCCAGTCGCCACCTCCGGGCAGCACGTCGGCGGAGATGCGCGGGCCCTCGCAGCGGCCGTCGGCGATGACGTAGGTCAACCGCGTTCCGACCGGGGTCTGGAAGATTTCGACGGCCGAGAACGCGATGCGGATGTCGAGCAGGTGCTCGAGGGCGGGTTCGGCGTCGATGGCGACCAGCGGTGCTGCGGTCATGAATTCACGGTAGGAGTATCGCTTGGAAAAAACAAGTATGCGTTGAGGGAAGGCTGACCTGCACTAGTTTCGACGCATGTCCCGCTCCTACGGCCAACACTGCGCGCTGGCCAAGAGTCTCGACCTGGTCGGTGACCGGTGGACGCTGTTGATCGTGCGCGAGCTGCTCGACCGGCCACGGCGTTACGGGGACCTGCTGAACAGCCTCACGCCGATCGCCACCGACATGCTCGCCGGGCGGCTGCGCGATCTCGAGCGCAACGGGCTGGTGGTCAAACGCGAACTCCCCAAACCGGGGTCGGGAAACGTCTACGACCTCACCGACGACGGACGCGCGCTCGAGGACGTCATCAACGCGTTCGTGCGGTGGGGCAGGCATCTTCTGTTCACGCGGACCCCGACGGATCTGGTGCGCCCCGAATGGCTGGCGCGCGCGGTGCGCGCCTATGTGCGTGACGACCGGACCGGACCCGATCTGGTGCTGCGCCTGGCGACCCCGCAGGGCGGGGCGACCATCCTGATCGGCACCCGGCGGGTGGAGTTGGTCGGCGATGAGGTCGCCCCGGATGTGGTGCTGACCGGTGAGGTGGACGTGCTGGCCGCCGCCACCGACCCCGCCCGCGTCGACGAACTGGTCGCCGCGGGCAGGTTGCACGTCGCCGGCGCCCCCGAAGCGGTTCGACAAATCGCCGAGGTGTTCACCCCGCCCCGGGTTCGCCTCTGAGGGGTCGGGCCGGTTCCCGGTCGAGTTCGCGCAGGGCGGGCAGGAAGACGGCCGCCACACCGAGGGCGAGCATCGGCAGCGCGAGCGCGAGGAACGTCACGGACAGTCCGGCGCCGTCGGCCAGTGGACCGGCCACCACCAGGCCGAGCGGGCCCGCTGCATACGCCAGCGACCCCATCACCCCGACCACGCGGCCGCGCAGGTGGGCCGGCGCGCGCGTCTGCATGACGTAGTTGTAGATCGGCGCGATCGGCCCGTAGACCAGCCCGACGAGCGCCGACAGCACCAGGATCACCGGCAGCGGCGGAAGGAACGCGATGACGGTCATCGCGACGCCGAGGGTGAGCACGGCGGCCAGCATCACCGTGCGGCGGTTGACGTATCGCGACAGCGCGGCATAGCCGAGGGCGCCCATTAGCCCCCCGATCGACAGCGCCATCAGCACCCAGCCCAGCTGCGCGGGTTCGTCGCGGTCGGTGAAGTACTTCGGGAACAGCACGCTCTCCATCGGCATGTACAGCCCGGTGGCGACCAGGTCCACCACCGCCAGGGTGCGCAACACCGGTGTGCGCCAGACGAATCCGAGACCCTCCACGATGCCCGACCACACCCGCTCGGGCAGCTGGTCGCGGTCGGGTCGTCCCGCACCCTCGAGCTGCAGCGCGGCGATGGCGCCGATCGACAGGACGAACGCCGCGGCCGTGACCCACATGGTGTTGACGCCGCCCATCGTCGCGATCAGCAGACCACCGATGCCCGGCCCGACGATGTAGGCCAGGTTGAACACGGCCTCGTACACGCTGTTGGCGTGGTCGAGCGTCCACCCGGCCCGGTGCGCGGCCTCGGGCAGCATCGTCTCGCGGGCGGTCATCCCGGCGGGATCGAAGAACGCACCCAGGGCCGCGAGTCCGGCCAGCACCGCCACATTGACCGCCTGCACGCCGAACGTCCACGCCAGCACGGGCACCGCCGCGACGGACAGGGCAGACAAACCATCAGCGATCATCGACACCCGGCGCCGGCCCAGGTAGTCGACCGCGGCGCCGGCGATCAGAGTGGCGACCAGCAGTGGCAGCGTTCCGGCCATCGCGACGATCGACGCGTCGACCGCTGAGCCGTTGCGCTGCAACACCAGCCAGGGGAAGGCGACCAGCGAGATGCCGTTACCCGCTCCGGCGGTCAAGGCCGAGAAGTAGATGAGGTACAGCGGGACGCGCTTGCTGGCGATCATGGGTATCGCGGCCGAATGTAGCAGCGGGCGGCACAGTGGAGGCGTGCAATCACCTCACCCGCGCACCGGCGTCCCCTTCTCTTCACCCGTGCCGCCGGGCACCGGGTGGCCGGGTGACCCGGCCACCCCCGCCACGGCGGTCGCCGCCTCCGCCGCTGCGGTCGAGTCGCTGGCGGCCGCGGTCGGGTCACTCGACGAACTGGACGCGCTCGTGTCGGTGTGCCGAGCGTGCCCGCGCCTGGTCGAGTGGCGGGAGGAGGTTGCGACCGTCAAACGCAAGTCGTTCGTCGATCAGCCGTACTGGGGCCGGCCCGCACCCGGGTGGGGTGACACCCATCCGCGCATCATGGTCGTCGGCCTGGCCCCGGCCGCCCACGGCGCCAACCGGACCGGGCGGGTGTTCACCGGCGACCGCTCCGGCGATTTTCTGTTCGCCGCACTGCACCGCGCCGGCCTGGCCAACCAGTCGCTGTGCGTGGACGCCGCAGACGGGTTGTCGCTCAACGACGTTCGCGTCGCGGCCGCGGTCCGGTGCGCACCCCCGGCGAACGCGCCGACGCCGGCCGAACGGGCGACGTGCGCACCGTGGCTGGACGCGGAGTGGCGCCTGGTCAGCGGGGACGTGCGGGTGGTGATCGCCCTCGGCGGGTTCGCGTGGAAGGCGGCACTGCACATGCTGCGCCGCGGCGGGGCGTCCGTGCCGGTCCCCGCGCCGCAGTTCGGGCACCTCGCCGAGGCCGCGATCGACGGCGTCACGCTGATGGGCTGCTATCACCCCAGTCAGCAGAACACGTTCACCGGGAAGTTGACCCCGGCGATGATGGACGCCGTCTTCATCCGGGCCCGTGAGCTGGCGGGACGCTAGACCGGGAACGTAGCCGGGCCGGAATGCGTTGACGTTGCCATGCGTCTTTCTGTCCTGGACCTCATCCCCGTGCGAACCGACCAGACCACGTCGGATGCGCTGGCGGCGACCACCCGACTCGCACAGACCGCCGACCGGCTGGGTTACACGCGCTACTGGATCGCCGAGCACCACAACATGCCCGCCGTCGCGGCGACCAGCCCACCGGTCGTGATCGCCCACCTCGCCGCGCAGACGTCGCAGGTGCGGTTCGGTTCCGGCGGCGTGATGCTGCCCAACCACGCCCCGCTGGCCGTCGCCGAGCAGTTCGCCCTGCTCGAGGCCGCCCATCCCGGCCGCATCGACCTCGGGATCGGCCGGGCCCCCGGATCGGATCCGGTGACGTCGATGGCCCTGCGCGGCGCCGCCGGCCGCGACGACACCGACATCGAACGTTTCCCCGACTACCTCGACGACGTCGCGGCGCTGATGAGCCGCCATGGGGTGCGGGTCTCGTTGCCGCGCAACCTGATGCGCGAGAACTACATCCTCAAGGCCACCCCCGCGGCGACCACCGAACCGCGGCTGTGGCTGCTCGGTTCGTCGATGTACTCCGCGCATCTGGCCGCGGCCAAGGGGCTGCCGTACGTGTTCGCCCACCACTTCTCCGGGCAGGGCACCGCCGAGGCGTTGGCGACCTACCGGTCGGAGTTCCGGCCCAGCGACGTCGCCGCCGAACCGGTCACGTTCCTGACCGTCAACGCCGTCGTGGCCGAGACGCACGACGAGGCGATGGCGCTGATGCTGCCGAACCTGCACATGATGGCCCAGCTGCGCACCGGTCAGCCGCTGACCGCGCTCGACCTCGTGGAGGATGCGCAGGCCAAGGAGCTCAGCCCGCAGGCCCAGGCCGTCGTCCGGCACGGACTGCAGCGCGCCGTCGTCGGGTCGCCGACCGAGGCGGCCGATCAGGTGCGGGCGTTGGCCGCCGAGTTCGACGTCGACGAGGTGATGATCAACCCGGTCGCCTCGGCGCGCCGCGGCACCGACCCGGCGACGGCGCCGGCCCGCGACACCACGCTGGAACTGCTCGCCAAGGAGCTGTTCTAGGGCGTCAGCTTGACGATCGGGATCGGCCGCGTCGTACGTTTCTGGTAGGCGTCGTAGCGGTTGGAGTTGTTGTCGTTGACGATTTTCCACAACCGGGCGTAGTCCGGGTCGTCCGGCAGTACCGGGTGCGCCGTCACCGCGAATCGCTTTGTGCCGAGGTTGATCTCGACGTCAGGGTTCGCCTTGAGGTTGTGATACCAGCCCGGTGACCGCGGGGCCCCGCCCAGCGACGCGACGATGAGGTAGTCCTCGCCGTCGCGGGCGTAGGAGAGGGTGTTGCTGCGGGCCTGACCGGTCTTGGCGCCGACGGTGTGCAGCAGCAGGCTCGGCGGTGCGCCGGGGAAATGGTGCCCGATGCGGCCGTTCGTCTTCTTGTACAGCAGGTCGTGCAACTTAAGCAGCCGCGCGCCGACCTGTTCGAGCGAGGTGAGGTGGCTCATTGCCCCAGTGTGTCAGCCTGCGCGCCCGTAGGGTGTCGGCCTGCACGGACCCGCGTGGTGACGTCTACGGCGCGTTGTCGAGTTCGGCGATCGCCTCGCGCAGCAGCCGGCCCGACTCCTCCCGGTCCGGATCGCGCCGCAGCACCATGTTCTTCGCGAACGAGAGCTTGTCGCCGCTGCGGCGGGGGAGCACATGCAGGTGGATGTGGAACACGGTCTGAAAGGCCGCCTTCCCGTCGTTGATGACGACGTTGTTGCCGTCGGCGTGCAATCCCGAGCGACGTGCCGCCTTCGCGATGCGCTGTCCGATGCGGGCCATCCCCGCGACCGTGTCGGCCGGGGTGTCGGTGAGGTCCACGGTGTGGCGTTTGGGGATCACCAGCGTGTGGCCGCGGGCGAACGGGCGGATGTCGAGGATGCCCAGGAAGTCCGCATCCTCGTAGACGCGGATGGCGGGGGCGTCGCCGGCGACGATGTCGCAGAACACACAGGACATCCCGCCACGGTAGCCGGACCGGTTAGACGTTCTCGCGGGCCCAGTCGGCCAACCGGCGATCGCGCTCCGCGGCCGAGACGTCCTCGACCCGGGTCATCACGGCCCAGCGCTGACCGAACGGGTCCACGATCGACCCGAACCGGTCGCCGGTGACGAACGTCTGCACCGCCTCGCGCACGGTTGCCCCGGCGGCTTCGGCACGCGCCACGACCCCGTCGGCGTCGGTGCAGTACAACACCATCGAATGGGTCACCGATTCTCCGCGCGGCGGCGCCGCGAGCCCGTAGTCGGCGTTCGGGTCGGACAGCTGCAGGCGCCCGTCACCGAAGTCGAGTTCGGCGTGCGCGACCGAGCCGTCGGAGCCGTCCATCCGTTCGACGAGGGTGGCGCCGAAGACGCTGGTGTAGAAGTCGATCGCCGCGGCGGCGCCGTCGATGACCAGGAACGGGGTCAGGCTGGTGTAGCCCTCCGGAATGGGTGAAACGCTCATGACTGAAAGCTTTGTAGCCTTGCGGCATGGGGGCTTGGAAAAACCCGCCAGCGACTCCGGTGCGCGGAGTGGTCGGCCGCGCCGGCAGCGCGTCGGCATACGACCTCAGGCGGTGGACGCCGTCGCCGCGCGCCGCCGTGTTCGTCGAACACTTCTGGTCGGTCAGCTGGGATCTGCGTGGGCGCCCGCCCGTCGACAGCACGGTCATCACGTTCCCGTCGGTCCACCTCACCCGCGAATGGGGTGAGGACGAGGTGCGCCACGGCCACCGGCTGCCCGCCACCCTGGTGCACGGCGTGGTCGAGCGGGTCTTCCGCGTGACAGTGCGGGAGCGTGGCGCCGTCGTGGGCGCGCGGTTCCGTCCCGGCGGGTTCGCGGCCCGCTTCGACCGCGACGCCTCCGCCTTGACCGGACGCGTCGACCCGATCAACGACGACCTGTTCGGAGGTCCGCTGGCGCTGCCCTGCGACGCCCAGCGCGCCGGTGCCGCGCTCGACGACGCCATCGGCGCCGGTTCGGGTGCGCTCGACCCGACCTACCGCGTGCTCACGGCGCTGGTCGACCGGATCCGTGACGACGACCGCCTGCAGCGCGTCGAGCACGTGGTGGCCGCGTCGCCGTGGAGCGAGCGCACGGTGCAGCGGGTGTTCCGCCGCTACGTCGGCGTACCGGTGAAGTGGGTGCTGTGCCGATACCGGTTGCAGCAGGCGGCGCTGGAGATCGAGAGCACCCCCGACGTCGACTTCGCCGACCTCGCCGCACGCCTCGGCTGGTACGACCAGGCCCACTTCACCAACGACTTCCGCGCGATGTTGGGTTGCACGCCAGGCGAATACGCCTCCCGCCACGGCGCCTGAACACGCCGAAACTGCTGGGAGATCACCGTTTCGCAAGTTTCGGTGATCTCCCAGCAGTTTCGGCGGGGTTTGGTCAGCGGGTGGTCACGTAGACGACGCGGTCGTCGTTGTCGTAGCGGACCGAGACGATGCTGGACTGGTCGAGCGGCTTGTTCATACCCTGCTGGGTGACGCGCACCTGGTAGCCGCGGTCGTCGAGCGAGCTGATGGTGTCGGCGGCGTTGCCTGTCCCGCTGGGCGCGGCCTGGGCGGGGGCGGCGAAGGCCAGGAATCCGGTGGCCAGTCCGCCGGCGATGATGGTGGCGAATCCGAACTTGTTCATTTCCGTACCTCTTCTTGGTCCGTTCGGTCTGGAGGGATTTCCTGGCCGGTCTGACTGCATCAACCTGCAGGTCAGCGCCATCCATCCCGTTGGCAGTGATTGACCGACGACTGGCAGGAAGTGATCGGTCGGACGTTCCCCACCTGCGCCGAAACTGCGCGGAGATCACCGTTTCGCCGATTTCCTTGATCTGGCAGCAGTCTCGGCGACGGCCTGGACATCACAACTAATCCGCCAACGCCTCGCGCCACGCGGCCAGCTTCCGCTCGTAGCGCATGGTCTGCGCGGGACTGGTCGACGGCAGCCGCGAGAACTCCACCTCGAAGGCCCCCGGAACCAACCGCCGGAAGTTCCGGTCGGCGGCGGCGCCGTTGAACAGCACCCGCCGAATGGTCGGGTGCTCACCGAAGAACGAGCCGAAGTCGTTGGCCACCATGCTGTCCGGCTGCACCGCCGAGTCGAGGCTGCCGGCGCGGCGACACTCACGCAGCACGTCCCAGACCGCCACGCCGTGGGCGATCAACGCGGCGGTGCGTACGGCGTACGGGTCATCGGCGTCGAATCCGTAGAGTGCACCGGCGATCCGCCAGAAGGCGTTTCGCGGGTTGCCGTAGTACTGGTGCTTCGCCAGGGCCAGCACGCTCGGCGCATTGCCGAGTACCAGCGTCCGGGGTGCACCGCCGACGATGGGTGCGAAACCCTGCACCAGGTCCGGTGTGGACATCGCCGACCATGATGCCCGACGCGCGGCTGGGTATACGTTGTGGCGTGACCGAAGCGCGCGACACCGAAGACATCGAGGGGCTCCTCGTCGGGTTGACCGGAACGGCGCGCTCCGAACGCGCCGAGTTGATCGAGTGGCTGCTCGGCCGTGGATTCACCATGGCGGAGGTGCACGAGGCGATCGCCCCGATGCTGCTCGCCTCGCGGCGACACGTCGGCGACGACGGCGTCTACGTCTCCGCCCGCGAGACCAGTGAGAAGTTCGGTATCGACCTTGACCTGTTGCAGCGCGTCCAGCGGGCCATGGGTCTGTCCCGGGAGGACGACCCGGACGCGGTCGTGCACCTGCGCGCCGATGCGGAGGCCGCCGCCCGCGCCCAGCGGTTCATCGACTTCGGCCTCGACCCGGATCAGGTCGTCCAGGTGGTCCGCGTGCTGTCCGAGGGGCTGGCGAAGGCCGCCGAGGTGATGCGGTACACCGCGTTCGCGGCCGTGTTGACCCCCGGTGCGACGGAGTTGCAGATCGCCAAGAAGTCTGAGGCGCTGGTTCGGGAACTCGCCCCGATGCTCGGCCCGATGGTCGAGGACATGCTGTTGCTGCAGCTGCGTCACGCGATGGAGACCGAGGCGGTGTCGGCGACCGAGCGGGCCGAGGGTCTGCCGCTGCCCGGCGCCCGTGAGGTGACGGTGATGTTCGCCGATCTGGTCGGGTTCACCCGGCTCGGTGAGGCGGTGCCACCGGAGAAGCTCGAGCAGCTCGCCCGCCGGCTCGGCGACCTGGCGCGCGAACTCGCGGTGGCGCCGGTGCGGTTCGTCAAGACGATCGGTGACGCGGTGATGCTGGTCAGCACCGATCCCGCGGCGCTGCTCGAGGCGGCGCTGGCCCTGCTCGACGCCGCCACCAGCGATGCGGAATTCCCCCGGCTGCGGGTCGGGTTGGCCGTCGGGCAGGCGGTCAGCCGGGCGGGGGACTGGTTCGGCAGCCCGGTCAACCTCGCCAGCCGCGTCACCGGGGCCGCCCGGCCGGGCACGGTGCTGGTCTCCGAATCGGTCCGCGAGGCCGTGGGCGACGACGAGCGGTTCTCCTGGTCCTACGCCGGAGCCCGTCACCTCAAGGGCATCAGGGGTGAGGTGAAACTGTTCCGCGCCCGCCGGCCCGGCGGGTGAACCTCACCGCGACGGGGTGAACCGCCGCAGCCGCAGGCTGTTGGTGACCACGAACACCGAGCTGAACGCCATCGCCGCACCGGCGATCAACGGGTTGAGTAGACCGAACGCCGCCAACGGCAGCGCGGCGACGTTGTAGGCGAACGCCCAGAACAGGTTTCCCTTGATCGTGCGCAACGTGGCGCGCGACAGCCGGATCGCGTCCGGCACGGCGCGCAGGTCGCCGGTCACCAGCGTGAGGTCCGACGCCTCGATCGCCGCGTCGGTGCCCGTGCCCATCGCCAGGCCGAGGTCGGCCTGTGCCAGCGCGGCGGCGTCGTTCACGCCGTCACCGACCATCGCGACCACCTTGCCGTCGCGCTGCAGCGCCCGGACGGCGTCGACCTTGTCCTGCGGCAGCACCTCGGCGATGACGGTGTCGTCGCGGACGTCGATACCGACCTGCCGGGCCACCGCCTGCGCGGCGCGCCGGTTGTCTCCGGTCAGCAGCACCGGGGTCAGCCCGAGCGCGCGCAGGTCGGCGATCGCGTCGACCGCGTGGTCCTTGACCGTGTCGGAGACGACGGCGACCCCGCAGATCTCCCCGTCCAGGGCGAACCACACCGGGGTCCGTCCCTCCGCCTCGGCCGCCTCGGCGACCTCGCGCAGATCCGGGGGCACCGGCGCCGCGGTGTCCCGGGACAGCCAGGCCAGCCGCCCGGCCGCGACGCGGTGCCCGTCGACGACTCCGCTGACCCCGCTGCCCCCGTGGTTCTCGAACTGCTCGACCGCCGGCAGCTGACCGCGTTCGGCGGCGTGCGCGGCGATCGCACGGGCGATGGGGTGTTCCGACGCGCTCTCCAAGGCGCCGAACAGCCGCATCGTCGCCTCGTCGGCATGGGTGCTGATGACGGACATCTGGCCGGTGGTGACGGTTCCGGTCTTGTCCAGCACGACGGTGTCGACGCGGCGGGTGGACTCCAGCATCTGCGGACCCTTGATCAGGATGCCCAGCTGGGCGCCGCGACCCGTGCCGACCAGCAGCGCGGTCGGGGTGGCCAGGCCGAGTGCGCACGGGCAGGCGATGATCAGCACGGCGACCGCCGCCGTGAACGCGGCGCTGACCGGTCCGCCGACCAGCAGCCATCCGGCCAGGGTCAGGAGCGACAGCCCGATGACCACCGGGACGAAGACCGCCGACACCCGGTCGGCCAGCCGCTGCACTTCGGCCTTACCGCTCTGCGCCTCGTTGACCAGCCGGGCCATCTGCGCCAGCTGGGTGTCGGCGCCGACCCGGGTGGCGCGCACCGTGAGGCGGCCGCCGACGTTGACGGTCGCGCCGACGACGTCGTCACCGGGGCCCTTCTCGACGGGCACCGATTCACCGGTCAGCATCGACTGGTCGACGGCCGAGGAGCCGGACACCACGACCCCGTCGGTCGCGATCTTCTCGCCCGGCCGCACCACGAACTCGTCGCCGACGGTCAGCTGGCCGACGGGGATCCGCACCTCACGGGAATCACGCAGCACGGCAACGTCTTTGGCGCCCATGTCGAGCAGCGCACGCAGCGCCGCGCCGGACTGACGTTTGGCGCGCGCCTCGAAGTAGCGGCCCGCGGTGAGGAACGTAGTCACCGCGGCGGCGACCTCGAGGTAGAGGTGCACATCGCCGGTGTCCGACGGCAGCAGGTCGAACGACATGGTCATCCCCGGCATGCCGGCGTGGGTGAAGAACAGCGCCCACAGCGACCACAGGTACGCGGCGGTCACACCGACCGAGATCAGCGTGTCCATGGTCGCCGCGCCGTGGCGCAGGTTCATCCATGCGGCCCGGTGGAACGGCCATGCGCCCCACACCACCACGGGGGAGGCGAGGGTGAGCGCCAACCACTGCCAGTTGTCGAACTGCAGCGCCGGGATCATCGACAGCAGCACCACCGGGAGGCTCAGCGCCGCCGAGATGGTCAACCGCTGTCGCCATGCGGCCGCCTCGTCGGGTTCCCCGCGTGGCTCCGGTTCCTCGGGTTCGGGGGTGGGCAGGGTCGCGGTGTATCCGGTCGCCTCGACCGCGGCGACCAGATCCTCCGGCCGCACGGTGTCGGGATAGGAGACGGTGGCCTGTTCGGTCGCGTAGTTCACCGACGCGCTGACCCCGTCGATCCGGTTGAGCTTCTTCTCGACGCGGGCCGCGCAGGACGCACAGGTCATGCCGCCGACGGCGAGGACGACCGAACTCATGCCGCGGGGCGCACGTCGTATCCGCAATCCTCGATGGCGGCGACGACGGCGGCCTGGTCGGGTTCACCGGTGACCGTGACGGCGGCGGCCTCGAGGTCCACCGAGACGTCGGCGACACCGGGCAACGGTTGCACGGCCTTGGTGATGCTCGCGACGCAGTGCGCGCAGCTCATACCTTCGACTTCCAGCTTCAGGCTCATGACCCCAGCATATACCCATAGGGGGTATGGGTAAACCGCGCGGTCGTCAGTCGAATGCGGTCGCCAGGGTTTTCTTGTCGATCTTCTCCCCGGCGAGCGTGGGGAGCGGTTCGGTCCGGATGAGCCAGCGGGTCGGGACGGCGAACGACGACACGATGCCCGCGAGGTGGCGCCGCAGCTCGTCGTCGGTCGGCGGCAGTGCACCGCTGCGGTAGACGACCACCGCGGCGAGCTCTTCGCCCAGGTCGGGATGGGGCAGGCCCAGGGCCGCGGCCTCGACGACGGCCGGATGGCTGGCGAGCGCCGCCTCGACGTGCGGGCAGGCGATGTTCTCACCGCCGCGGATCACGACGTCCTTGCTGCGGCCGTCGATGTAGAGATAGCCGTCGTCGTCGAGGTGGCCGAGGTCGCCGGTGTGCAACCAGCCGTCGGCGTCGACGGTGTCGTCGTCCGCGCGACCCGCGTAACCCAGCATCACGGTGGGGGAGCGGGCCAGCACTTCGCCGACGCCGTCGTCGTCGGGCCGGTCGATGCGCAACTCGACGACGGGATAGGGCCTGCCCACCGTGCCCGGCCTCGCGCGCAGGTCCCGGCTGTCGGCGACGGTGAGGAAGCCGCCGGCCTCGGTCATGCCCCAGGTGTTGGAGAGCCCACGCTCACGCAGGGTGGGCAGCTGCGTGCGGATGCGTTCGAGGAGTTCGGGGCTCACCGGAGCGCCCCCCAGCGGCCACGACCGCAGGCTGCTCAGGTCGCGGGACCCGAACTCGGGGTGTTCGAGGACGCGCACGGCCATGGTGGGCACCGCGCCCCAGACCTGCACCCGTTCGCGTTCGACGAGCGCCATCACCTGGCCGGGGTCGAACCGGCCCTGCGCCAACACGATTCGGCCGCCGGTCAGGAAATGCGTGAGCAGGCTCGACAGGCCGCCGATGTGGAACATCGGCGTGCTCGCGAGGCTGACGGCCTGCGGGGAGTCGGCGTTCAGCAGGTGGGGCAGCCTGCCGTTGCGCGTCAGGATGTTCTGCTGGTTGGCGATCACCGAACGGCGGGACAGCTCGACGGCTTTCGGCAGCCCGGAGCTGCCGGAGGTGAACAGGACGATCGCGACCTGGTCGATGTCGACGTCTTCATCGGCGTGCGACGCCGGACCGGCCGGTGCGTCGAATGCGTACGCCAGGTCGGCGAGCGGGCTGGCCGGGCGATCGGTGTCGAGCGCGGTGTCGGTGAAGATGTGCCGCAGGTCGAGCAGTTCGGCGGCATGGGCCACCTCGGCGGGGCTCCACCACCGGTTGCCGAGCACCGGAACCGCCCCCTGCAGAAGGAGGGCGAACACGGCCACGATCCACTCCGGGCTGTTGTAGCCGAAGACCATCACCCGGTCGCGCGGCCGCACCCCGAGATCGGCGAGATGGGCGCCGACCGGGCCGAGTGCGCCGCGGAATGCGGCATAGGAGATCCGGCGCTCGCCGTGGACCAGGAACTCACGGTCGGTCCAGCAGCGCGTGCCCGCGATGAGGTCGGTGATCGTGGCGGGGCCGCGGCGGTCGAGGCGGCCGGGGTGGCCGGCGTAGACACCGCTGAACGCCTCGGTGTCCCAGTGGGGTCGAAGGTCGGTCACTGCGTCGGCACCTGGATGCCCTCGGAGGGCTGCACGATCACGAAACCCTGGCCGTGGAAGGCGACCTGCAGTGCCTCGCCGGATCCGCGCCCGATCAGCGCGCCGGCCTTGAAGCTCGCCTTGAGCTGCGTCTGCAGGTTGGCCGACCACGCGACGACGGCGTTGGTGTCGGCGAAGGTCGGCGCTTCGGCGGCGTCGAGCACGACCGGCGGGCCGTCGGTGGTCAGCGCCACCCACCCCGACCCGCGCAGCGTGGTGTTGAACAGGCCGCCGGTGGCGATGCTGCCGCCACGCACCCGTTCGATGTTCCAGTCCAGCCCCGCCGAGAAGGCCAGCACGTTCTTACCGCTGATCGACAGGCCGCTGTTGGTGAGTTTGAGCAGGTGCACGTCGTAGGCGCGTTCGGCGAGGAACACGTCGCCCCGGCCCTGACAGCGCATCAACGGCAGACCCTCCCCGGTCAGCGCCTTCTTGAGGAATTTCGATGCGCCGCCGCCCTCGAAGGAGAAGTCGACGTTGCCCTGGTAGGCGACCATCGCGCCCTGGCGCGCCATGAACGGTTCGCCGAGGCGCACCCGCAGCATCTTGGTGTTCTGGTTGGCGATCGGGGTGGCTTCCTTCTCGCTGAAGCGTCCGTCGACCAGATCGCCGGAGATGCCGGCGAATCCGTCACCACCCGCGGGGGCCTGTGCGGGCGTCCCGGCCATCGGTGCCTGCGTCACCTGACCCCGGCTGGACACCTGGTCGGTCCAGCGCTGCCCGTCCCACCAGCGGAATTCGTGGCGGCCGTCGGGGTCGGGCAGCCATTGACCGGTCATCGAATCACTCCTGTTCGCCCTGAGAATCGCTGTGCTCGACCCTAAATCAGTGCACCGACCGACACGCGGGGCGTGGCAGTGTTGGGTTTCGTGAGCGGACCCCGTGGCGGCATCGCCGCCGTCGTGTGTGCGGTTGCGCTGGTTTGTGCCGGGTGTTCCGCCGATCCGGAGCCGTCCGGCCCGCCTGCGCCCGGGCAGACGTACCCGAACTGGCCGGCGACGCTCGACAGCTTCCGGTTCCGGTGGACGGCGGAGCCGGGAATCGACCTCCTCACCGGTGCGGCGGTTCCGATCCGGGCCTATCTGGAGGGGCGGCGGGTCGCCGAATTCACGGCTGGGACAGGCAGTTCCCTGCCGACGCAGTTCGAGTCCTATCCGGGGTTCGGCAGCACCGTGAAGCGACCCACCGGCCTCCCGTGGAAAGGGCCGGATCCGGTGGAGGTCTGGGACGCCTATCCGGACGCGAGGATCGACATCGCGGGAAAGCAGTTGTTCGGCAACGAGTATTTCCACCTGCTGCAACTCGACCCGATCGACGGGGGCTACCGCGCGTACGTCTGCGACGGGCGCTACAACCTCTTCGTCAAGAAGGCGAAGGGCAACGCGTATGAGACGACCGAGGGCGTGGGCTTCGGGAAATTCGACTACGTCTTCGTGTGGCGGGTGGAAGTGCGCAACCACAGGGAGCTGCCGGAGCGTGGGCCGCAGCGCGGTCCGAACCCGGCGCCCGCCGACGACGTCTTCGACGGCGCGCAGATTCTGGCCGGCAACAAGGCGCGGTGGGGAGGCTTCGAGGGGGTGCCGAACACCGGCGCTGACCCGAGCGAATCCCGGACCAGCGCCGAGAATCATCGCCGCTGCCTCGACAAGATGCCGGACTCCCCGCACGACATGGGGATCATCGCCGCATCGAGACCGACCGAACCGCCCGCGTTCGAACCCGCCGTGCCGGGGTGGCCCGCCCAGGCCGGCTGAGCGTGTTCACCCGTGGTGAACACTCCACCACCTGCTGTGCAACGGTGTAATCATGTAATCATGAAGACACATCATCATCGCCGACCCGGACGGGCAGGCGGGTGGCAACAGGCCGAGCAACCCGACGCGAGCGACGCCGCGGACTGGTTCGCCGGCCGCCTCCCCGACGGCTGGTTCGCCGGGGACCCCACTGTCGTCGTCGACCGCGAGGAGATCACCGTCATCGGCCGACTCCCCGAACCCGCCGAACAGGAGAGCGAAGCCCGCGCCTCCGGACGCGCCGCGCGCTTCCGTGAGCAGACCCGCCCGGAGCGCATGCAGATCGCCGACGAGGCCGAGGCGCGATACGGCCGCAAGGTCGCCTGGGGCGTCGAGATCGGGTCCGGGGCGGATGCCGAGCGAATCCTGTTCACCCACATCGCCGTTCCGGTGATGACGCGGCTACGCCAACCCGAGCGTCAGGTACTCGACACCCTGGTCGACGCCGGGGTGGCACGGTCCCGCTCCGACGCGCTGGCCTGGTCGGTGCGGCTGGTCGGTCAGCACGCCGACGAGTGGCTGGCTCAACTGCGCGACGCGATGGCGAAGGTGGACGATCTGCGCGCCGAAGGCCCGCAGCTCTAGACCTTCTGCACCCCGACCCACGCCTCGCTCAGCGTCGAGGTCTGCGACAGTGGATCGAGTCCTGTGCCGTCGACGAGCAGGTTGCGGTTGACGCCGTAGGACTGCGGTTCCGCATCCCCGCGCGGGTCGAAAACCCTTGAGCCCCAGCCATGGTCGAGGACCACCAGGCCGCGGCGCGGCTGGTCGCTGACCGTGGCATGCACCTCGACGGCGCCGACGGGGGAGAAGACCCGCACCCGGTCGCCGTCGGCCACACCCAACGCTGCCGCGTCCTCGGGATGGATGACCACCTCATTGCGTTTACCGCCCGGATGCAGCCCCGGCAGGTCGTTGAGCCAGGAGTTCATCGAGTGGCGGTGACGGCGGTTGCCGAGTTGGAACGGATAGCCGGCCGGCGCCGACGGATGCGGTGCGGCGAGCAGTTCGCGCGTCCGCGTCACGAACTCCGGCGGGGCGGCGTGCACCTTCTTGTCGGGCGTGCGCAGCGCGTCGCGGAAGTGCCCGAACTCGCGCGGCCCCAGCACCAGCCCGTGCGGACTGTTCGCCACGTCGCGCCAACGTAACTTGCGGCCGTTGACCTTTCGTGAGGTCGCCACCAGGATGCGATTGAGCCACTGCGGCCCGAACGCCAGTGCGGGACGGCGGGTCAGCGCGGCGGCCCGCCGGGTGGCCCGCACGAAACCGTTCATTCCCCGCACGCCGAACAGGGGCAGGCCCATCGCGAGCGCCAGGTCCGTGAAGATCTGCCATTCCTCGCGGGCGCCCGGCGGGGGTTCGACGGCACGGCGCCCGTACTGCACGAACGGCTCGTCGTGCATGCTGCTGGTGAACGCCAGCAGATCGTCGCGTTCGAGCCAGTGCGCGGCGGGCAGCAGCCAGTGCGCGTGGCGGTGGCTTTCGCGCTGCACCAGGTCGATCACGACCAGCAGGTCGAGCGTGGCCAGTGCCCGGTCGAGCTTGGCGCCGTCCGGACCGGACACCACCGGGTTGCCGCAGTTGATCAGTATGGCCTTGATCTGCCCCGGCCCGGGTGTGGTGATCTCGTCCGGGAGCTCCGCCAAAGCGTGTGCGCCCGAGACCATCTCACGCCCGGCCACCCGGCTCACATGCGGTTTGCCCTTCGCCAGCGCGGCGAGTCGCAGCGCGTCGACATAGCCAGGTTCGAATCGCCGTCCGCCGGGCCGGTCCATCCGGCCGGTGACGACGTTGAGCACGTGGCCGAGCCATTCGGCGACCGTGCCCGCCGCGTGCAGCGACACCCCGGTGCGGGTCACCACCATCGCGCCCCGGGCCGCCGCGAAGTCGCGCGCCACCCGTTCGATCGTCGCGCGGTCGACACCGCAGCGTTGTGCGAGGTCGTCCAGGTCGGCCTCGGCGACCAGGCTGCGCAGCTCGGGCACCCCGACCGCGAGGTCGGTGCAGTCGCCCCGGTGCTCGAGCCCTTCGTCCAGAACGACTTTCACCATCGCCAGCAGCAGCGCCCAGTCCTGACCCGGCCGGACCGCGAGGTGCACATCGGCATGGTCGGCACTCTCGGTGCGGACCGGGTCGACCACCACCAGCGTCGCGCCCCGCTTCTGGCGCTCCAGCGCCCGCCGCCACCCGCCGGGCACCGTCTCCAGCCAATTCCACGCACTCACAGCGGGATTCGTGCCGACGAGCAGGAAGTAGTCACAGTTGTCGATGTCGGACACCGGCGCCATCAGCATCGAGCCGTACATCGCCTCGGCGACGACGTGCATCGCGTTCTGGTCGACCGAGCCGACGAAGTAGCGGTTGTGGGTGCCGACGGCGTCGAGCCAGGCGTTCATGAAGATGACGTTGGACCCCGAGAACCCGGTCGGGTTGCCGTAGTAGGCGCCGACCGCGTCGGGGCCGTCGGCCTCGATCGCCGCGTTCATCCGCGCGGCGATGTCGGTGATCGCCTCGTCCCAGGTCGCCTCGACGTAGCGGTCACCGACCCGCCGCATCGGCGCGCGGATCCGGCGGGGGTGGTCGACGAGTTCCGCCGCGGTGCGCCCCTTCGCGCAGAAGTCGTGCCAGCTGTGCGGGTTGAGCCGGTCGGCGGAGATCTTGCGGACCCGGTTGTCCTCGACGGTCACCTCGACCCCGCACGACGCCAGACAGTAACGGCAGAAGGTGTGCACGGTGGTGCTGGGCATAACGCGCATCCTGCCGCTCAGACCTGTGTCATGGACCAGTATTCGCCACGCGAGGCGACGAGTTCCTCGTGCGTTCCGCGTTCGACGATGCGGCCCGCCTCCATGACCAGGATCAGGTCGGCGTCGCGGATGGTCGACAGCCGGTGGGCGATGATGAAACTCGTGCGGTCGCGGCGCAGTTCGGCCATCGCCTGCTGGATGAGCAGTTCGGTGCGGGTGTCCACCGAACTGGTCGCCTCGTCGAGTACCAGCAGCTGCGGCTGGGCCAGCACCGCGCGGGCGATCGTGATCAGCTGTTTCTCACCTGCGCTGATGGAGCCACCGTCGTCGCTGACGTTGGTGGCATACCCGTCGGGCAGTGTGTGTACGAAGCGGTCGACGTGCGCGGTCCTGGCCGCCTCGATCACCTCGGCCTCGGTCGCGTCGGGTCGGCCGTAGGCGATGTTGTCGTAGATCGTGCCGGCGAACAGCCAGGTGTCCTGCAGCACCATCCCGATCCGTGAGCGCAGGGAGTGGCGGCTGACCGCGGCGATGTCGACGCCGTCGATCAGGATGCGCCCGGAATCGACGTCGTAGAACCGCATCAGCAGATTCACCAGCGTGGTCTTGCCCGCACCGGTCGGCCCGACGATGGCCACCGTGCTACCCGGTTCGGCCACCAGCGACAGGTCCTCGATGACCGGTGTGCCTGCCGTGTAGGCGAAGTGCACGTGGTCGAACTCCACCCGGCCCGGTCCGGTGCGCCCGCTGGCGGGCAAATCCCGCATCGGATCGGCGGACTCTTCCTCGGCGTCGAGGAGGTCGAAGACGCGTTCGGCGCTGGCGATGCCCGACTGCAGCGTGTTGTACATGCCGGCGACCTGGCCCAGCGGCTGGTTGAACTGGCGGACGTACTGGATGAACGCCTGGATGTTGCCGAGCGTGATCTGCCCTCCTGCCACCTGGAGGCCACCGACGACGGCGACCGCCACGTAACTGAGGTTGCCGATGAACCCCGTCGCCGGGGAGACCAGACCCGAGAAGAACTGGGCGCCGAAGCTCGACTGGTAGACCTCGTCGTTGAGCTCGCGGAACTTCTGCTGGGCGGCGGCGCGGTGGCCGAACGTCTTGACGATCGTGAAACCGCTGTAGGTCTCCTCGATGTGGGCGTTGAGGCGGCCGGTGTTGCGCCACTGCGCGACGAACAACCGCTGGCTGCGCCGGGTGATCCAGCGGATCGCCAGCAGCGACAGCGGCACGGTCAGCACGGTGAGCAGGGCCAGCAACGGTGAGATCGTCAACATCATCACCAACACCGCGACGATCGTCAGCACCGAGGTCAGCAGCTGGCTGATGGTGATCGTCAGCGAGGTCTGGATGTTGTCGACGTCGTTGGTGACGCGGCTGAGCACCTCACCGCGCTGGCGGGTGTCGAAATACGACAGCGGCAGCCGGTGCACCTTGTCCTCGACGTCGGCGCGCAACCGCACCATGGTGCGTTGCACGACGACGTTCAGCAGCCGGGCCTGGATCCACACCAGAAGCGCCGCAACGAGATACAGGCCCAGCGCCAGGGCCAGCGTGCGGGCGACGGCGCCGAAGTCCACACCCTGTCCGGGAACCACCGCCATCCCCGACAGCAGGTCGGCGAAGGTCGAGTCCCCGCGGGCCCGGGCCGCCTCGACGGCCTGCTCCTTGGTCAGCCCCGCGGGCAGCTGACGGCCGATCACGCCGTTGAACAACAGATCCGTCGCGTGTCCGAGGATCCGCGGGCCCAGCACCCCGAGCGCGATACCCGCCACGCCGAGGCCGATCACCGACGCGGTGAGTGTGCGCTGCGGGGTGAGCCGCCGGACCAGGCGCAGGGCGGAGCCCTTGAAGTCGCGGGTGCGTTCGGCCGGCGCCTGCGGCAGACCGCGCATGGGGCCGCCCATCGGCCGGGTCACTGGCGGCCGCCCACATCGGCGCCGACGGACTGCGATTCGGCGAACTCGGCATACGTCGGGCAGTCGGCCAGCAGCGAGTCGTGCGTACCGACGCCGACGACGCGGCCGTCGTCGACGACGATCACCTGATCGGCCTGCGCGACGGTCGACAGCCGCTGCGAGACGACAACGACGGTGGCCTCGGCCGACACCTCGCGCAGCGCGGTGCGCACCCGGACGTCGGTGTGCACGTCGAGGGCGGAGAACGCGTCGTCGAACAGGTACACCGAGGGCCGCCGGATGACGGCCCGCGCGATCGCCAACCGCTGCCGCTGCCCGCCGGAGAAGTTCATCCCGCCCTGTGCGACCCGCATCTGCAGACCGTCGGCGTGCGCGCGGACGAAATCGTCGGCGGCGGCCACCCGCAGCGCCTCCCACATCTGGTCTTCGGTGGCGTCGCTTCTGCCGTACCGGAGGTTGTCGGCGACCGTGCCGGTGAACAGGTAGCCGCGCTGGGGCACCAACCCGATCAGCGACCACAACCGTTCGATGTCGTAGTCGCGCAGGTCGATTCCGTCGATGCGTACCGCGCCCGCGGTCACGTCGTAGAGGCGGCAGATGAGTGAGATCAGCGTCGACTTCCCGGATCCGGTCGAGCCGACGATCGCCGTCGTGGTCCCGGGGTGGGCGGTGAACGAGACGTCCTCGACGACCGGCTGGTCGGCGCCGGGATAGCAGAAGGTGGCCGCCTCCAGGCGGATCTCACCGCGCACCGCGTCCGGCCGGACCGCGTCGGGCGGGGTGTCGATCCCCGGCCGGGTCTGGAGCACCTCGTCGATGCGTTCGGCGCACACCGCCGCCCGCGGGATGATGATCAGCATGAACGTGGCCATCAGGACGGCCATCAGGATCTGCATGAAGTAGGACAGGAACGCGATCAGCGAGCCGACCTGCATCTGGCCGGCGTCGATGCGCAGGCCACCGAACCAGATCAGCGCGACGCTGGAGATGTTGATGACCAGCGTGGTGACCGGCAGCATCAGCGCCTGCCAGCGGCCGGCGTCCAGCGCGGTGTCCGACAGCGTCTGGTTGGCGTCGGCGAAGCGGTCGCGTTCGAGTGGCTCGCGGGCGAAGGCGCGGATCACCCGAATGCCGGTGAGCTGGTCGCGCAGCACCCGGTTGATATTGTCGATGAGCTGCTGCATGCGCCGGAAGATCGGCAGCAGATGGGACACGATCCAGTAGTTCGCGACGGCCAGCACCGGGATGCTGACCAGCAGCAGCCACGACAGCCCGGCGTCCTGGTGGATCGCCATGAAGATGCCGCCGACGGACATGATCGGGGCGGTGATGAGCATGGTGCACGTCAACTGCACGAGCAGCTGGATCTGGCCGACGTCGTTGGTGGTGCGGGTGAGCAGTGACGGGGCGCCGAACCGCGCGGTGTCCTCCGCGGAGAACCGCGTCACCCGGTCGAAGATCGCCGAGCGCAGGTCGCGGCCGAACCCCATACCGGCCCGCGACCCGAAATACACCGCGCCGACCGCGCACACCACCTGCAGCGCGGTGACGCCGAGCATCACCATGCCGAGTTCGACGATGGTTCCGGTGTCGCCCTTGGCGACGCCGTCGTCGATGATCGCGGCGTTGACGGTCGGCAGGTAGAGCGAGGCGAGCGTGCTGACGACCTGGAGTCCGGCGACCACGGAGAGCAGTCCGCGATACGGCCGCACGTACTGCCGCAGCAGGCCCCAGAGCATCTCGCTACTGTCGCACACCGAAGAAACTTGCAGGTCAACCGGCATGTCGGTGGTTCACGATCAGCGCTGCCGCTACAGTGCATGGCGTGAACCCCAGCACGCGCACGACGGGACGGACCCGCCACGCGAAAGCGCTGGCTGCGCTGGCGGCGGCCGCGCTTCCGCTGTTGGCCGCCTGTTCGTCGGATTCGGAGCCCGCGGCGCCGGGTGAGTCGCCGCAGAGCACCCAGGCCCAGCAGGACATCAAGCACGGCCCGTTCTTCCCGCAGTGCGGCGGGATCAGCGACCAGACCATGAGCCAGCTCACCGAGGTGCCGGGTCTGGTGAACACCGCGACGACATCGGTGGGCTGCCAGTGGCTGGCCGGCGGCAGCATCGTCGGGCCGCACTTCTCGTTCACCCATTTCCGCGGCAGCCCGATCGGGCGTGAGCGCAAGACCGAGGAACTGTCGCGCACCAGCGTCGAGGACATCAACATCGAGGGTCACGACGGGTTCATCGCCACCGGCGACGATCTGGCGCTGGGCACCAACCTGTGTGAGATCGGCATCCAGTTCGACAACGACTTCATCGAATGGTCGGTCAGCTTCGCCGAGAAACCCTTCCCGGATCCGTGTGAGGTCGCCAAAGAGCTCACCCGTCAATCGATTGTGAACTCCCGATGAGCCGCTCCGCACGGACTCTGGCCGCCGTGGCCGCCCTGCTGGCCGCCCTGACGATGCTGCTGGGCTGCACGCGCACCGTCGAGGGCACGGCCGCGCGCGCCGGCTCCGGCGGCGGGCCCAGCAACAACGACTCCGAACGGCAGTACCCGAACCTGCTCAAGGAGTGCGACGTGTTGACCGAGGACATCCTCGCCGAGACCGTCGGGGCCGATCCGCTGGACATCCAGAGCACCTTCGTGGGCGCCGTCTGCCGCTGGCAGGCCGCCAATCCCGCGGGCCTGGTCGACATCACCCGTTTCTGGTTCGAGGAAGGCAGCCTCGACAACGAGCAGCAGACGGCCCAGAAGCTGGAGTATCAGATCGAGAACCGGTCGGTGGCCGGTGTGCCGTCGATCGTGATGCGGCCCGGCGATCCGAACGGCGCGTGCGGGGTGGCCAGCGACGCCGGCGGCGTGGTCGGCTGGTGGGTCAATCCGCAGGCCCCCGGGATCGACGCCTGCGGGATGGCGATCAAGCTGATGGAACTCACCCTCGCCACCAACTCGTAGCTGGGCGATTTCGGCGTGCTGGGTCGCGCTGAGCGCGACCGCGCACGCCGAAATCGCACGCTAGCGGGGGACGTGGAAGGTGACCAGCGCGGCGCCGCCGAGCGCCAGCCGGTCCCACCCCTGTTCGGTGCGCAGCACCGCCAGCGCCGACGTCGGGAACTTGGTGGCGATGCCTGTGGCGGCCTCACGGTTGCTGACCTCGACCGCGGCCAGCCCCAGCGCGACGTGCGACATCGCCGGTTCGTGCCCGATCACCAGCAGCGTGTCGACCGGGTGGTCGAAACGCCGCGCCACCATGTTGATCTCGTCGATCACCATGCCCGGCGTGGCGTCGTAGAGCCGGTCGGCGTAGTGGACCGGTGCGTCGATGCGTGCGCGCTCCAGGGTCTGCCGCGTCCTGGTCGCCGTCGAGCAGAGCACCGCGTCCAGTGGCGTCAGGTGGGTGCGCAACCAGTCGCCGGCCAGGCCGGCTTCGCGGATGCCGCGCGCGGCCAACGGCCGCTCATGATCGTCGACACCGTCGGGGTAGTCGGATTTGGCGTGCCGGAGCAGCACCAGGGTGCGGATGTTCGTGCTCACCCCCTTCACGTTAGGTGCCGCGGCCACATGCCGGACGAGGTCCGCTGACTTGTCGGTGTCCGGTCCTACACTCGCCATGCACCACGACGACGAGGGGAAAGGGACGGGGCCACATGCGATTTGTGCATACCGCCGACTGGCAGCTCGGGATGACCCGCCACTTCCTCAACGGTGAGGCGCAGCCCCGGTATTCGGCGGCGCGGCGTGAGGCCGTGGTCGCGGTCGGTGCGCTGGCGGCCGAGGTGAAGGCGGAGTTCGTGGTGGTCGCCGGTGACGTGTTCGAACACAATCAGCTCTCCCCGCGCGAGGTCGGCCAGTCGCTGGAGGCGACGCGGACCATCGGTGTCCCGGTGTATCTGCTGCCCGGCAACCACGACCCGTTGGACGCCTCCTCGGTGTACACCAGCGCGTTGTTCACCGCGGAATGCCCGGACAACGTCACCGTGCTCGACCGCGCCGGTGTCCACCCGGTGCGGCCGGGGCTCGAACTCGTCGCGGCCCCGTGGCGGTCCAAGGCCCCGACCAGCGATCTGGTCGGTGACGTGCTCGCCGGCCTACCCGCCGACGGTGTCACCCGCATCGTGGTGGGCCACGGCGCGGTGGACCTCATCGACCCGGGTAAGGACAAGGCGGCGCTGATCCGGCTGGCCGCCGTCGAGGCCGCCCTGGCGCGCGGTGCGGTGCACTATGTGGCGTTGGGGGACAAGCACTCCCGCACCGATGTCGGCGCCACCGGCCGGGTCTGGTATTCGGGGTCGCCTGAGGTCACCAACTACGACGACATCGAGACCGACTCGGGCCACGCCCTGGTCGTCGACATCGACGAGGACGACGCGCGGCGGCCCGTGCGGGTGCGCCCCGAGCGGTTGGGGCGCTGGCGGTTCGTCACGCTGACCCGTTCGGTCGACAACGGCCGCGACGTCGCCGATCTCGACCTCAACCTCGATCTCATGCCGGACAAGGAGCGCACGGTCGTCCGCCTCGGGCTGACGGGGTCGCTGACCGTCACCGACAAGGCCGCGCTGGATGACTGTCTGCTCAAGTACTCCCGGCTGTTCGCGGCGCTGACGGAGTGGGAGCGCGGCACCGACATCGCCGTCCTGCCCGCCGACGGGGAATTCGACGATCTGGGTATCGGCGGGTTCGCCGCCGCGGCCGTCGACGAGTTGGTGGAGGCGGCCCGGGCCGACGGGGACCGCGCCGACGACGCCCGCGCCGCGCTGGCACTGCTGCTGCGCCTGGTCGAACGGAGCGATGTCGCATGAAGCTGCACCGTCTGGTGTTGACCAACTACCGCGGCATCAGCCGTCGCGAGATCGAGTTCCCCGATCGCGGTGTCGTGGTGATCAGCGGAGCCAACGAGATCGGCAAATCGTCGATGATCGAGGCGCTGGACCTGCTCTTCGCCGCCAAGGACCGCTCGACGAAGAAGGAAGTCAAGCAGGTCAAACCCACCCACGCCGACGTGGGCGCCGAGATCAGCGCCGAGATCTCCACAGGCCCTTATCGGTTCGTCTACCGCAAGCGTTTTCACAAACGCGCGGAGACGGAGCTGACCATCCTCGCCCCGCACCGCGAGCAGCTCACCGGTGACGAGGCGCACGAGCGCGCGCTGGCCCTCCTCGAAGAGACCGTCGACATGGATCTGTGGCAGGCGCAACGGGTCTGGCAATCCGCCTCCACCGCCGCGGCCGACTTCTCCGGTTCCGATGCGCTCGCCCGTGCGCTCGACGCGGCCGCCGGTGAGGCGGCCACCACCTCGGGTGCCGAACCGCTGCTCGTCGACCGCATCGACGAGGAGTACGGCCGGTACTTCACCGCGACCGGTCGGCCCACGGGTGAGTGGGCCGCGGCGATCAAGCGGTTGCAGGCCGCCGAGGCCGAAGTGGCGCGCTGCGCGGCCGCGGTCGGTGAGGTCGACGAGGCGGTGCGCCGGCATGCGGCGCTGACCGGACAACTGGCGGAATCGGCCGAGCAGCGGGCCGCGCTCACTCGTGACGTGACCGCCGCGCGCGAAGCCGCACAGGCGGTGGCGGCGCTGCGCAGGCAGGTCGACGAGGCCGACGTGATCGCGAAGGCGGCTCAGGCCACCCGCACGGCGTCGCTGGCCGCGGTCACCGAACGCCGCCGCCTGCGCGCCGACATCGACGAACGCCGTGCGGCAATCACCGATCTGGAGGCCGCGGTCGCCGCAGCGGTGGACGAGGAGGCCACCGCCCGCGCGGTCGACCAGGCGGCGCAGCAGGCTGCGGAGCGGGCGCGGGCCGCGGTGGAAGAACACCACGCGCGCGTCGACGCGGCACGCGCTGTGGCGCAACGCCTTTCCGATCGGGACGAGGCCGACCGGTTGACGGCGCGGCTGGCGAAGATCGACGCGGCGGTGCGCGAGCTGGCAGCCGTCGACACCGAACTCGCCGGGATCGCGGTCACCGACACCTCGATGCGGGTCGTCGAAACCGCCGCCCTCGCCGTCGAACGCGCCGCCGGACAGGCCGAACTGGCCTCTGCGCGAATCGAACTCGATGCCGTCGCCGACGTCGACGTGCGGGTGGGCGACGAGCTGGTGCGGGTCGTCGCCGGCGAGGGCTGGTCGGTCAACGCGACGACGCCCACCGAGATCACCGTCCCCGGACTGCTGACGGCGCGCGTGGTTCCGGGCACCCCGGCGGCGCAGACCCAGGCGCGGCTCGACGAGGCCAACGCCGATCTGGCGGCTGCGCTGCAGGCCGTCGGCGCCGCCGACGTCGCGACCGCGCGAACGCTGCACGACCGGCGCCGGGAGTTGACCCAGACCCGGGCCACGTTGCGCGCGACGGTCGATGCACTGACCGGCGACGACACCGAGGCGCAACTGCGGGCACGGTTGGCCGAACTGCGCAACGGGCAGCCGGACACCGATGCGCTGTTCGAACTCGACGGCCCGGCCGATGCCGCCGCGGCGCGCGAGGCCCTGGCCGCCGCCGTCGCGGCGCACCAGCGGGCCATCGGCGACTGCGAGACGCATCGCAAGGTGGCGGTCGCGGCGTCGGCCAAGCTGGGGGAGAAGGCCACTCGACTCGGCGTCGTGCGGGAGAAGCTCGCCGCCGCCCAGGCGGAGCTGAACAGCGCCACCGAGCGACTGGTCGCAGCGCGCGACACCGTGGCCGACGAGGCGCTGTCGGTCGCCGCCGAAGCCGATCGGGAGGTGGCCGAGCGTGCCGTCGCACGCACCGCCCGGCTGCGCGACGAACTGGCGCAGTCCGCGCCCGAGGCGGTGGAGGCCCACCTGGCCGAGGTGACCGCGCGCGACCGGGCGCTGCAGGCCCGGCACGAGGACACCACCGAGGCGTTGCGCGAAGTGACGGCCGCCCTGAAGGTGTACGGCACCGAGGGCAGACAGGGTCAACTCGACAGCGCGCATGGCGAACGCGAACACGCCGAGTCCGACTACCTGCGGGTGCACCGCCGGGCGCGGGCGGTGGATCTGCTGCGCTCGGTGATGAGCAGACACCGCACCGCGACACGGGAACGCTATGTCGAGCCGTACCGCCGCGAGGTCGAACGCCTGGGGCGGCTGGTGTTCGGCGACAGCTTCGAAGTCGAGGTCGACAGCGATCTGCGGATCCACAACCGCACACTCGCCGGCCGCACGGTGCCCTACGAGTCACTGTCGGGCGGGGCGAAGGAACAGTTGGGCATCGTGGCCCGTCTGGCCGGTGCCGCCCTTGTGGCCAAGGAGGACTCGGTGCCGGTCGTCATCGACGATGCGCTCGGATTCACCGATCCCGACCGGTTGACCAAGATGGGCACGGTTTTCGACGTCATCGGCGGTGACGGCCAGGTGATCGTGCTGACGTGCAGCCCCCAGCGGTACGCCTCGGTGCCGGATGCGCACCACATCGAGTTGACCGTCTGAGCGACGTTTTTCGCCCTCTCGACGCATGCCGTTGCGCGCGATACGTGAGGTATTCGCGAAAACGGGTATGGGGCCATGAGTCATACGTGAAACGGGAGGCCATGGTGTCATCAGGAGACAACGCGTCATCAGGAGACAAGGTGTCATCAGGAGACAACGCTTCGTCGGGAGACAACGGTGCGCCGCTGCAACAGCGCGTCACCGATCTGCTCGCGACGGTCGGAGCGGCGCTGGGAGATTTGGCGCAGAAGGCGCGTGACGCGGTGGAGGGAGCGGCCGGTCGCGTCGGTATCGGATCGTCGTCGGACGACGCGGGCGGCCCGGCCGCCTTGCCGTCCGGTGCGAAAGCCGCGACGGGTTCCGGGCGGGCGGCGCCGATCGAAGTTCCGGCGAAGAAGACCCCGGCCAAGAAGACGGCTGCGAAGACGGCTCCCGCGAAGAAGACGGCGCCCGCAAAGAAGGCTCCCGTAAAGAAGGCTCCCGCAAAAAAGACGGCGGTGAAGGCGACTACGGCGAAGACCGAAGCCGCCAACATGGCGCCCGTCAAGAAGGCTCCCGCGAAGAAGGCCCCAGCGAAGAAGGCGGTCGAACCGGCCAAGGCCGCCGCCGCCAAGAAGACCCCGGCCAAGAAGACCCCGGCCAAGAAGGCGCCCGCCAAGAAGGCGCCGGCCAAGAAGGCGGTCAAGCGCCCCGGCAACCCCACCTGAGAGCGCGAAGCCCTCAGAAGTATGCGTTGGCGGGAACCGGCGTGCCGTGTAGCAGGTTCTCGCCGACCACCCGCGCCTTGTACGCGACCGGATTGTGCAGTGTGATCGTGCGGATGTTGCGCCAGTGCCGGTCGAGATTGCGTGTCCGGCTTGCGGCGCTGGCCCCGCCGAGTTCCAGCAGGCGGGTGGCGGCGTCCGGCGCCACCCGGTCCAGATGCACCTTCACCTTCGCGACGGCGAGTTGCGCGTCCTGCGCCAGCGTCGCGTCCGGCACCCCGTCGACCGCCGAATCGGTGGCCGCACCGATGATCGCGGCGGCATCCAGCACGGCCGCCCGGGCGACGTAGGCGGTGCTGGCCAGTTCGCCGAGCTGCCGCTGCAGCAACGGGTCGTCGACCGGCCGCTCCGCCACCGCATGGCTGAAGTTGCGCTCACGCGACTCCAACAGCGCGACCCCGTCCTCCACCACGTTCTCCAGGATCCCCGCGACCACGGCGTGGATGAACAACTGCAGGAACGCGAACTGCACCGTCGGCTGCGGTTCGGCGTCGTACGGCGCATCGGTGAGCACCTCGTCGGCCGCCACCGCGACATCGGTGAACGTCGTGGTGCCGGTGCCCGTCCGGCGCTGCCCGAAGCCGTCCCAGTCGTCGACGATCCCGACGCCTTCGCGGTCGGCGGGTACCACCACCGTCGCCACCGAATCGTGGTCGGTGGTCGCGGTCACCGTCAGATAATCGGAGAACAACGTGCCGGTGCTGTAGTACTTCTCACCGGTCAGCCGGTAGCCGCCCTGCCCGTCGGGCAGCAGGCGGGTGTTGAACACCAGGCTGCCGACGGCCAACCCGCCCTTCTCGCTGAACGCGTTGCCGACGATCTTGCCGTCGAGCACCCGGTCCAGCCAGCGCCGCGACGCCGGGTCGTCGGCGGTGCGCAGCCGCTCCTCGACGAACCAGAAGTGGGCGCGGAAGATGTGCGCGACGATCGGGTCGGCGGCGGCCACGTCGATGATCGTCGAGAACAACTGCGGCACAGTCAGTCCGGCGCCACCCAGAGACTCCGGCAGCCGCAGCGCGCCGAACCCGGCACGTTTGAGTGCGGCCACCTGGTCGAAGGGGTTCTCGTCGTCGCGGTCCCGGTCGCGTGCGCCCGCCGCGATCTGGGCCAGCAGGACAGCGAATTCCGGTGAGCCGGGCAGGGCCCTGGCGTTCTCCACAGTCGTCATGTCCTCGGTTCTACCGAGGCCGCCTGCCGGGCAGCACCGTTTGGATCAGCGGGACCCGAACCCGGCTACTTCACGAAGCCGATCTTCGAGTAGTCGGCGTCCGCGAGGCCGAACGCCCCGAAGTTGGCGAGGTTGGCACGCACCGCCACGTTGCCCGGCGACTGCGTCAACGGCAGGCTGAACACCTCGTCCCACAGCAGTTTGTCGACCTCGTTGGCCTTCTGCTGAGCCTTCGCCGGATCCAGTTCCTCCAGCGCCTCCTCGATCTTCGCGTCGATCTGCGGGCTGCCGATCTTGCCGAAGTTGCTCTCCCCGTTGGAGGCGTAGATCTGCGTCAGACCCGAGAGCGGGAACGCGTCACCCACCCACGAGAACTGCGCGATGTCGAAGTCGCCGGTGTTGATGTAGTCGGTGAAGAAGCCGGCCGCACCCTTGGCGTCCAGTTCGAGTTTCACACCGATCTGGGCGAGGTTGTTCTGCGCGATCTGGCCGAACTGACGGGTGCTCAGCGCGTCGAACAGCACGTCGCGGATCACCAGCTGGCGGCCGTCCTTCTCCCGGAACTGCCCGTTGAGCCGCCATCCGAGCGCATCGAGTTCCTGTTTGGCCTTCTCGGGGTCGAACGCCACCACACCGCTGTTGTCCTGGTAGCCCTGCTGGCCCGCGACGAAGATGTGGTTGTTGAGCGGCACCGGGTCGTCGGCGAGGCCGCGCTGGGTGACCGCCGCAATGGTCTGGCGGTCAATGCCTTTCGCGATCGCCTGCCGCAGCGCCTTGTCGGCCAGGATCGACCCCGGTGCCCCGTTGAACGTGAAGTGGTACCAGCTGTTGCCCGGCGCCCGCCGGATCGCCACACCGTTGGTGCGCCGCGCGATCGTCAACTCGTCGAGGGTCGCCAGACCGGTGGCGTCCAGCGCGTTGTTCTGCAGCGCGGGGATTCGGGCGGCGTCGTCGAGCACCGAGTAGGTGATGCTGTCCAGAAGTGGCGGCTCACCCCACCATTTCGGGTTGCGGGTCAGCGTGATCCGCTGGGCCGTACGGTCCAGGTTCGACACGATGAACGGACCCGCCGACGGGCCCGGCGCGTCGAGTTGGCCGCGGTTGAACGCCTCGGGCGTCGCGGTCATGCTCTTGGGCAGCAGCATGGTGTTGCCCGAGAGCATGCCGCGCCATTCCGCGTAGGGCTTGGCGAAGGTCATGACGGCCTGCCGGTCGTCGGCCCCGCGGGTCACCGACGCGACGCGGTCGGAGCCGTTGGGGCTGGCGAAGGCGAACCCCTCCTGCTTACCGCTGGTGGCGTTCACCTGGGCGGCGATGTCCTCCCAGGTGATCGGGGTGCCGTCGCTCCACACCGCCTTCGGGTTGATCGTCCAGGTGACGACCTGCGGGTCGGTGCCGGTGATCTCGGCGCCGGTGAAGTAGTCGGTGTTCAGCGTCGCCGAACCGTCCGCGGCGATCCGGAACGCGCGCGGCATCGTGGCCCTGAGCATCCCGGCCGCATCGGCGACGTTGCCGTCGATGTGCAGGCTGTTGAAGTTCGCCGGGAATGCGGTCAGCGCCAAGCGCAGGTTGCCGCCCTGGCGCAGGTTGGACACGTCCTGAGGATTGACGTCGTTGGTGGCGCCCACCTCCGCGCTACCGCCGGCCGACGGGGTCTCCTCGTCACCGCTGGAACACGCGGCGAGGGTGAGGGTGGCAACGAGGGCGGCCGAGATCAGGCGTCGCAACGTCATGCATATGGACTCTAACGTTGCGGGACGCTCGGCTGGGGTACCGCCGCCAACAGGCGGCGCGTGTAGTCGTGTTGCGGCGCGGTGAAGACCCGGTCCCCGTCGCCCTGTTCGACGATGGCGCCCTTGTGCATGACGGCCACCCGGTGGGCGAGGTGCCGCACCACCGACAGGTCGTGCGAGACGAACAGATACGACAGCCCGAACCGCTCCTGCAGGTCGAGCAGCAGGTTGATGATGCCCGCCTGGATGGACACGTCCAGCGCGGAGACGGGTTCGTCGAGGGCGAGGATCTTCGGCTGGGTGGCCAGTGCCCGCGCGATGCCGATGCGCTGCTTCTGCCCGCCCGAGAACTCGGCGGGGTAGCGGCTGGCATCCTCACGGCGCAGCCCGACGATGCCGAGCAGTTCGGCCACCCGCTCGTCGATGCGGGCCTTGTCGAAGTTGTTGGCCTGCAACGGTTCTGCCAACACCTCGAACACCGGTAGGCGGGGGTCGAGCGAGGCCACCGGATCCTGGAACACCACCTGCAGGTCACCGCGCAGCGCACGCCGCGCCCTCGTGTCGAGCGCGGCCACGTCCTCGCCGAGCACCTCTATCGAACCGCCCTGCGGCGGTTCGAGTTCCAGGATCTGGTGCAGCGTCGTCGACTTGCCGGATCCGGATTCGCCGACGATCCCCAGCGTGCGGCCCTGCTGCAGTTCGAAGCTGATGCCGTCGACGGCGCGCACCTCGCCGATCCGGCGCCGGAACACGGTGCCCTTGGTCAGCGTGTAGGTCTTCACCAGATCGCTCACCTTGAGCACCACGGGATCGTCGGCCGACGGCGGCGACGCGGCCGCTGCGGTCGACACGCCGTACACCTCGGCGGCGCTGCGGCCCGCGACGTGTTCGGTGCGGATACACGCCGCGAGGTGACCCGGCCCCACTTCGATGAGCTCCGGTTCGGCGGCGCGGCACTCGTCGATCGCCAGCGGGCAGCGCGGTGCGAACGGGCAGCCGGGTGGCAGGGCCGCCAGCGACGGCGGTGCACCGGGAATCGGCACCAGGCGCTCGCCCTGGCGCGCGTCGAGCCGTGGCACCGACCCGAGCAGCCCGACCGTGTAGGGCATCCGCCGCTCGGTGTACAGCTCCGACACCGAGGCGATCTCGACGGCCCGGCCGGCGTACATCACCAGCGCCCGGTCGGCGAACTCGGCGACAACGCCGAGGTCGTGGGTGATGATGAGCACGCCTGCCCCGGTGACGTCGCGCGCGGTGCGCAGCACCTCGAGGATCTGCGCCTGCACGGTCACGTCCAGCGCGGTGGTCGGCTCGTCGCAGATCAGCAGATCGGGGTCGTTGGCGATGGCGATGGCGATGACCACCCGCTGCCGTTCGCCGCCGGACAGTTCGTGCGGGAACGCCCGGGCGCGGCGCTCCGGCTGGGCGATGCCGACCAGTTCGAGCAGTTCGACCGCGCGGGTGCGCGCGGCGCGGCGGTCGAGGTCGCGGTTGTGCACGCGCAGGGCCTCCGCGATCTGGTCGCCGACGGTGTACACCGGCGTGAGCGCCGACATCGGGTCCTGGAACACCGTGCCGATCCGGCGTCCCCGGATCTTCGACATCTCGGCGTCGGAGAGCCCGAGCAGTTCGGTGCCGTCGAGCCGCACCGACCCGGCCACCTCGGCATGTTCGGGCAGCAGCCCCGCGACGGCCATCGCGCCCGCCGACTTGCCCGCCCCGGACTCGCCGACCAGCGCCACCACCTCACCGGCGTCGAGGCGGTAGTCCAGGCCGCGCACCGCGGCCACCCGCTCGGTGTCGGTCGCGAACGTCACCGTCAACCCGGAGACCTCGAGCAGGCTCATGTCTTCCGCCCTTTCCGGGCCGGGCGGATCCCCGGGTCGAGTGCGTCGCGCAGGCCGTCGCCGATGAGGTTGGCGCACAGGATGATCAGCACCAGCACCCCGGCGGGGAACAGAAACACCCATGGGAAGGTGGTGACCGAACCGGTGCCGTCGGCGATCAGCGTGCCGAGTGAGACGTCGGGTCGCTGCACCCCGAAACCCAGGAAGCTGAGCCCGGTTTCGGCGAGCACCGCCAACCCGACGTTGAGCGCGGTGTCGATGATGAGGATCGACGCGACGTTGGGCACGATGTGGCGCACGATGATCCGCCAGTGCGGCACCCCCATGTAGCGGGCGGCGACGACGAATTCGCGGTCGCGCAGGCTCATCGTCAGACCCCGCACGATGCGGGAACTGATCATCCAACTGAACGCCGCCAGCAGCAGGATCAGCCACAGGATGGTGCCGGACTCCTTGGTCCGCGGTGTCACGATCGCGATGAGGATGAAGCTGGGCACCACCAGCAGCAGGTCAACCAGCCACATCAGCGTGCGGTCGCGCCATCCGCCGAAGTAGCCGGCGATGGAGCCGACGGTGGCCGCGATGATCGTCGAGATGAACGCCACCGCGACGCCGATGAGCATCGATTTCTGCATACCGCGCAGCGTCTGGGCCAGCAGGTCCTGGCCGAGCGCGTTGGTGCCGAACCAGTGCTCGGTGGTCGGCGGCTGCTGCAGCGCGTAGTAGTCGAGATCGGTGTAGCTGTAGGGCAGCAGCGGCGGCAACAGATAGCAGCCGGCGAACATCAGCACCAGCAGCGCGAGCGCGCCCACCGCCGGTTTGTTGCGCAGGAACCGTCGCGTCACCAGCGTCCGGCGCGAGGCGAACCGCGAGGTGTCCAGCCCCGAGCGCGCCGTCGTACTCGTCGAATCGCTCATCATCACTGCACCCGCACTCTCGGGTCCAGCGCCGCGTAGATCACGTCGGACAGCAACCCGGCCAACAGGATCATGGCGCCGGAGAACACCGTGATCGCCGCGATGATGTTGGTGTCCTGCGTGGCGATGCCCTGCACCACCCATTCGCCCATCCCGTGCCAGCCGAAGATCTTCTCGACGAACACCGCGCCGGTCACGAGTCCGCTCACCCCGTAGGCGAACAGCGTCGCCATCGGGATGAGCGCGGTGCGCAGACCGTGTTTGAACAGTGCCTGGCGCCGGGTCAGACCCTTGGCGCGCGCGGTGCGGATGAAGTCCTGGCCGAGGACGTCGAGCATCGCGTTGCGCTGATAGCGGCTGAACCCGGCGATGGCCGCCAACGCGAGCGTGACCGTCGGCAGGATCAGGTGCTGCAACCGGTCGACGAACTGGTCGAACGGGCCGCCGACGGCGTCGGGTGAGGTCTCGCCGGTGTACTCGAACAGTTGCACGCCGAGCCAGGAGTTGGCGTTGAGCGCCCCGAGGATCAGCAGGTTGGCGATGACGAACGTCGGGGCGGACAGCACGAGCAGCGACAACAGCGTGATCACCCGGTCGGACAGCCGGTACTGGCGGATCGCGCCCCACGCGCCGACCACGACCCCGATGACCGTGCCCAGCACCGACCCGATCACCAGCAACCGCAGGCTGACCCCGATCCGGCGGCCCAGCTCGTCGGAGACCGGCTGCCCGGTGATCGTGGTGCCGAAGTCGCCGCGCACCGCGTCACCCAGCCACTGCGCGTAGCGCACGGGGATGGGCTTGTCGAGGTTGAGTTCGGCCGCCTTCGCGTCGATGGTCGACTGCGGGGGCCGCGGGTTGCGCTGCAGCAGGCTGTCGAGCGGTTCGAAGGTCAGCGAGGTCAGCGTGAACGTCAAAAACGATGCGAGCGCCAACAGCACGACGTAGTTGAGCAGCCGGCGCGCGAGGAACCGCGTCATCGGCGACTGCCGGTGCAGGGCTGCATGGGCTAGAGGGTAGAAGAAAACTCCCCGCCCGCAGGCTCAGGGCTGTGGCGGCGGCGGGGCGCCCGGCCCGCCGAAACCGCCGGGCGGCAGACCGAACGGCTGGTGGGAGCCGGGGCCGGGCACCCCGGCGCCTCCGTCGGTGGCCGCATAGATCGCGCCGCCGCCCAGCGCGGCGATGACGGCGGCCGCGGCGATCGCCGCCGCGGTCTCGCGCAGACTCCAGCGCCCGTCGCCGGGCGAACCCCATACCTGATCGGTGCTCATGGACCCACTGTGCTTCCGGAGTGTGGGTGCCGGCTGTGCGCGGGGTGTGAATTCCGCGTCTAGGCGTTCACAGCGGGCGCATAGACATCGCACAGTTCGGGCCCATGACCGTGCGAATAATGGAGACCATGAGCCCGAACCAGACCGACACCGACCGGTCGGTCATGCGCCGCGCCGACGGCAACCCGGTGCGGGTGCTCGTCGTCGACGACGAACCGGTGCTCGCCGAACTCGTCTCGATGGCGCTGCGTTACGAGGGCTGGGACATCGCGACCGCGGGTGACGGCGCGACGGCGATCGCGCTGGCCCGGGAGAACCCGCCCGACGTGGTGGTGCTCGACGTCATGCTGCCCGATATGAGCGGGCTCGACGTGCTGGCCAAGCTGCGCGAGCAGATTCCCGGACTGCCGCTGCTGCTGCTGACCGCCAAGGATTCGGTCGAGGACCGCATCGCCTGGCTGACCGCCGGCGGCGACGACTACGTCACCAAACCGTTCTCGCTCGAGGAGGTCGTGCTGCGGCTGCGTGCGCTGTTGCGCCGCACCGGGGTGAGCGAGAGCGGCGGGGCGAAGATCGTCGTCGGCGATCTGGTGCTCGACGAGGACAGCCATGAGGTGACCCGCGGAGGTGACCCGATCACGCTGACCGCGACGGAGTTCGAACTGCTGCGGTTCATGATGCGCAACTCCAAACGGGTGCTCTCCAAGGCGCAGATCCTCGACCGTGTGTGGAGCTACGACTTCGGCGGCCGGTCCAACATCGTCGAGCTGTACGTGTCGTATCTGCGCAAGAAGATCGACAGCGGCCGCGAGCCGATGATCCACACGCTGCGCGGCGCAGGCTATGTCCTCAAACCCGCCGCCCGCTGAGCCGGTCGGCCGCACGCGGTTGTTCTCGCCGCGCACCTGGTCGCTGCGCGGACGGCTGCTGGCCACCCAGATCGTGCTGCTCGCGCTGGTGTGCGCGGCGGTCGGGGTGGGCACCGAACTCGCGCTGCAGCGGTTCCTGGTCAACCAGCTCGACACCCAGCTCGACGAGACGGCCCGCCGGTCGGTCGGCCTGTTCGCGTTCGGCCCGCCGCCACCGCCGCTGATGTTGCCCGCGCCGCGGTTCCCGCCGCCGCCGGGCTTCCCGCACCGGCGGATCATCCGCGACGACAGCGGACCCGGGCCGGCGTTCCTCAACGCGCCGGGCCAAGCGGCGCGCACGGTCGGTGCGGTCGTCGACCGCGGCACCGCCGTCGACGCCGGTGTCATCACCGCCGACGGCGAACGCGTCGAGGTCAGCGGCGCCGCGGCCGGGCAGCTCGCCGGGGTGCCCGCCGACGAGGTCCCACGCACCCTCACACTCGACGGCCTCGGCCGGTACCGGGTGATCGCGCTGCCGGCGCGGGGTCCGGCGGAGGTGATCGTCACCGGACTGCCGATGTCCGACGTCGACGACACCCTGCTCACCGTGCTCGTGATCTTCTGCGTGGTCGCGGCGATCGCGCTGATCGGCGCCACCGCGGCGGGGGTGTGGATCATCCGCAGGCAGTTGGCGCCGCTGTCGCGGGTGTCGGCGGCCGCGCGCGAGGTCGCCGACCTCGAACTCGACCGCGGCGAGGTGCGGTTACCCACGCCGATCGTCACCGTCGACCCGGCGAGCGCGCACACCGAGGTCGGCCAGCTCGGGACGTCGCTGAACCGGATGCTCGACCGGATCGCCGGTGCGCTGTCGGCGCGGCACGCCAGCGAGACCCGGGTGCGTCAGTTCGTCGCCGACGCCAGCCACGAGCTGCGCACCCCGCTGGCCGCCATCCGCGGCTACACCGAACTGGCGCAGCGGCATTCCGATGCGCTGCCCGGCGACGTCGCGCACGCGATGAACCGGGTGGAATCCGAGACGGCGCGGATGACGCGCCTGGTCGAGGACATGCTGCTGCTGGCGCGCCTCGACGACGGCCGGCCCCTGGAGCGCGAGCCGGTCGACCTGTCGCGGTTGGTCGTCGACGCGGTGAGCGACGCGCACGCCGCCGGTCCCGACCACGTCTGGTCGCTGGAGCTGCCCGAGGAGCCGGTGGTGGTCGACGGCGACGAGGCGCGACTGCATCAGGTGCTGGGCAACCTGCTCGCCAATGCGCGGGTCCACACACCGGCGGGCACCACCGTCGTCACGGCATTGGCGGTCGGTGCCGACGGCGGCGCCGTGCTGACCGTGACCGACGACGGCCCCGGCATCCCGCCGTCGCTGCAGCCGGAGATCTTCGAGCGGTTCGCCCGCGGTGACTCGTCGCGGTCGCGCCGCGGCGGCAGCACCGGGCTGGGCCTGGCCATCGTCGCGGCGGTGGTCAAGGCGCACAGCGGGACCATCGAGGTGGACAGCGCGCCGGGCCGCACCGAATTCGTCGTGAGGCTGCCGGGCGCACAGCTGACACACAGGGAAGACCAATCCGGCGCCTAGTCCGGGTGGCCACCATGGGTCGAGTGACCCTGACCCTTGACGCCGAGCAGACGCAGAATCGCCCGAATGATCGCCCGAGAGCGCGATTCTCTGTCTGGTCGCCGAGGATCGGGCTCGGCGTGCTGCTGGCCGCGACCGCTGTGCTGTACCTGTGGAACCTGTCGGCCAGCGGATGGGCCAACGCGTTCTATTCGGCCGCCGCGCAGGCCGGGTCCCAGAACTGGACGGCCATGCTGTTCGGGTCCAGCGATGCGGCCAACGCCATCACCGTCGACAAGACGCCCGCGGCGCTGTGGGTGATGGACCTGTCGGTACGGGTGTTCGGGCTGAACTCGTGGAGCGTCCTGGCGCCGCAGGCCCTGATGGGAGTGGCCGCCGTCGCGGTGCTGTACGCGGCGGTGCGGCGTGTCAGCGGACCGGGCGCCGCGCTGCTGGCCGGCGCGGTGCTCGCGGTGACCCCCGTGGCCGCGTTGATGTTCCGGTTCAACAACCCCGACGCGCTGCTGGTCCTGCTGCTCGTCGTGGCCGGCTACTGCGTGACCCGGGCCTGCGAACCCGATGCGCGCCGATGGTGGCTGATCGCCGCCGGGGTGGCCGTCGGATTCGGCTTCCTGGCCAAGATGCTGCAGGCGTTCCTCGTGCTCCCGGGTTTCGTGGCGGCCTATCTGCTCGCCGGCAGCCGTCCGGTGGGCCGCCGGATCCTCGACCTGGCCGGCGCGGCCGCGGCGATGGTGGCGGCCGCCGGCTGGTATCTGCTGCTCGCCGAGCTGTGGCCGGCCGACTCCCGGCCCTACATCGGCGGATCGCAACACAACAGCATCGTCGAACTGGCCTTGGGTTACAACGGTCTCGGCCGACTCACCGGTGACGAACCGGGTGGGCTGGGCAACCTCAACCACGACGTCGGGGCGGGGCGGCTGTTCGGTTTCGGGATGGGTCTCGACATCGCGTGGCTGCTGCCCGCGGCGCTGATCTGCCTCGGCGCCGCGCTGCTGCTCACCCGCCGGACACCCCGCACCGACACCACCCGCGCGGCCCTGCTCAGCTGGGGCGGGTGGCTGGTCGTGACGGCCGTGGTGTTCAGCTTCGCCAACGGCATCGTGCACTCGTACTACACGGTCGCGCTGGCACCGGCGATCGCCGCGGTCATCGGCATCGGCTCACACCTGCTGTGGCGCAACAGGTCCCGACCGTGGTGTGCCGTGTCTATGGCCGGTGCAGTGCTCGTCACCGCGGTGCTGGCCGCGGTGCTGCTGTCGCGCAACGCCGACTGGATGCCGTGGCTGCGGGCGGCCGTCGCGGTCGGGGGAGTGGGTGCTGCGGTGCTGCTGATCGTGGCGGCCCGGCTGCCCGACGGTGTCGTCCGCGCCGTCGCCGGACTGGCCGTCGTGGTGTGTCTCGCATCGCCCGCGGCCTATTCGGTCGCCACCGCGGCGGCCCCGCACACCGGCGCCATCCCGTCGGTGGGGCCGGCGCGCGGGGGTTTCGGCGGACCGCCCGGACTGCTGAGCTCACCCGAGCCCGGTGAACAGCTCACCGCGCTGCTGGCCCGCGACGCCCACGCGTACCGGTGGACCGCCGCGGTGGTCGGGTCGAACAACGCGGCCGGCTACCAATTGGCAAGCGGCGCATCGGTGATGGCCCTGGGCGGGTTCAACGGCACCGATCCGTCACCCACCCTCGAACAGTTCCAGCGTCACGTCGCCGACGGCGATGTGCACTACTTCATCGAAAGCCGCTCACCCCTCGGCTTCGGCCGCGGCGCCGAGCAGAGCGGCAGCCGGGCCGCCGCGGACATCGCGGACTGGGTGCAGGCGCGTTACCCGGGGCGAACCGTCGACGGTGTCGTCGTCTACGACCTCACCGAGGCCCCGGCGTGACTCACAGCGGGCGCATAGCTCGGCCCCACCCTGGGCTCACGCTGCGCCGCGAACATGGTTCTCATGACAGAACTCGCCGTGGAACTCGACGCTGATCGCGCCGGCTTCGGGCCCCGTCCCGACGTCGTGGAGGCGGCCCGCGCCGCCGGTGTGCCGGTGCTCGACGTCGTCGTACCGGTCTACAACGAGCAGGCCGCGCTGGCCGCGTCGGTGCGCCGCCTGCACCGGCATCTGCATGACCACTTCCCGTTCCCGGCCCGCATCACCATCGCCGACAACGCCAGCGTGGACGCCACCCCGCGGATCGCCGCGCAGCTCGCCGCCGAACTGCCCGATGTGCGGGTGGTGCGGCTCGAGGAGAAGGGCCGCGGTCGTGCCCTGCACGCGGTCTGGTCGCAGTCCGACGCACCGGTGCTGGCCTACATGGACGTCGACCTGTCCACCGATCTGGCCGCCCTCGCACCGCTGGTCGCCTCCCTGATCTCCGGGCACTCCGACCTAGCGATCGGCACCCGGCTGAGCCGCGGTTCGCGCGTGGTGCGCGGCGCCAAGCGCGAGTTCATCTCGCGGTGCTACAACCTGATCCTGAAATCGACTCTGGCCGCTGGCTTTTCCGATGCCCAGTGCGGGTTCAAGGCGATTCGCGCCGACGTCGCCCGTCAGCTGCTGCCGTACGTCTCCGACACCGGATGGTTCTTCGACACCGAACTGCTGGTCCTGGCCGAACGCAGCGGTCTGCGCATCCACGAGGTCCCGGTCGACTGGGTCGACGACCCCGACAGCCGCGTCGACATCGTCGCCACCGCGACCGCCGACCTCAAGGGAATCGGTCGACTGCTGCGCGGATTCGCGAACGGGTCGATCCCGGTGCAGTTGCTCGCCGACCAGTTGGCGCCGTCGCGGTCGGCGGCGGCACCCCGATCACTGCTGCGCCAGGCCGTCCGGTTCGGGGCGGTGGGTGTGGTGTCCACGCTGGCCTATCTACTGCTGTTCATGTTGACCCGCGGCTGGCTCGGCGCTCAGGCCGCCAACCTGATCGCGCTGGCGGTGACGGCGGTCGGCAACACGGCGGCCAACCGGCGCTTCACCTTCGGCGTCGCGGGTCGCCGCGGCGCCGCGCGCCACCACTTCGAAGGTTTCATCGTGTTCGCGATCGCGCTCGGCATCACCAGCGGGTCGTTGGCTCTGCTGCACTCCGTCTCCGCCGAACCGCACCGGTTGGTCGAACTCGGCGTCCTGGTGGCCGCCAACCTCGCCGCGACCGTCATGCGGTTCGTTCTGTTGCGCGGCTGGGTCTTCCACCCGCGGCGCACCCGCTGAATTCACCTCCCACCGACATCGAGGACTCCCCAATGACAGTGACCACCGAGGCACCACCGGCGGCGGCGCCCGCCACCTCCGGAGGCCGCGCGCGCTGGGAGCGGCCGGCGCTGCTCACCCTGCTCGCCGCCACCGCCGTGCTCTACCTGTGGGGGCTGGGCTCCTCGGGCTGGGCCAACGAATACTACGCCGCGGCCGTGCAGGCCGGCACCCAGAACTGGACGGCCTGGCTGTTCGGGTCGCTGGACCCCGGCAACTCCATCACCGTCGACAAGCCACCGGCTTCGCTCTGGCTGATGGTGTTGTCCGCCAGGTTGTTCGGGTTCAGCGCGTTTGCGATGCTGTTACCGCAGGCGCTGATGGGTGTGGCGACGGTGGCGGTGCTGTTCGCCGCGGTGCGACGGGTCAGCGGTGCGGGCGCCGGGATGGTCGCCGGTGCGGTGATGGCTACGATGCCGGTGGCGGCGTTGATGTTCCGCTTCAACAATCCCGACGCGCTGCTGGTGCTGCTGCTCGTCGTCGCCGCGTACTGCATGGTGCGGGCGATCGAGACCGCGAGTACGCGCTGGATGGTCCTCGTCGGCTGCGCGTTGGGGTTCGCGTTCCTCACCAAGATGCTGCAGGCCTTCCTCGTGATGCCCGGTCTGGCGCTGGCGTTCCTGGTGGCGGCGCCGGTGGCGTTGTGGCGGCGGATCGGCACGCTCGCCGTCGGCGCGGTGTCGATGGTGGTGTCGGCGGGATGGTTCATCGCTCTGGTCGAGGTGTGGCCGGCGTCGTCGCGTCCCTACATCGGCGGTTCGACCGACAACAGCCTGCTGCAGTTGGCCCTGGGCTACAACGGCATCCAGCGAATCGCCGGTGGCGGGGGACCGGGCGGCGGGCCCGGCGGCGGTCCGGGGGACGGACCGGGTCGCGGCGCGAATCTGTTCTTCGGCGGTGAGCCTGGGATCGGACGCCTGTTCGGGCATTCGATGGGTGTCGAGGCCTCGTGGCTCCTGCCCGCGGCGCTGATCGGCCTGGCCGCCGGCATCTGGTTCACCCGCCGCGCCGTGCGCACCGACGCGGTACGCGCGAGCCTGCTGCTGTGGGGCGGGTGGCTGCTGGTCACCGGCGTCGTGTTCAGTTTCATGGACGGCACGATCCACCCGTACTACACGGTGGCGCTGTCGCCCGCGGTGGCCGCGCTGGTCGGCATCGCGGTCGTGGAGTGCTGGCGCGGCAGGCGCTACCTTCAGCCCCGCCTCGCGCTGGCCGCGATGATGGCGGCGACGGGCGTCTGGGCGTTCGTGTTGCTCGTCCGCACCCCGGACTGGCTGCCGTGGCTGCGCTGGGTGGTGCTCGCGCTCGCGATTTTGGTCGCGGCGATCCTGGTGGTCGGTGCGCACCGGCTGAAGCGGGCCGCGACAGCCGTCGTCGTCGCCGCGGCGCTGGCCGGCCTCGCCGCGCCCACCGCCTTCGCGGTCTACAACGTGGCGCACCCCGCGAGTGGTCCCGGCACCATGTCCGGTCCCGCACGCGGCGACGCCTTCGGAGGAATGCCACCGGGAGGCCCCCGCGGCGACCGGGACGACGCCGCCGTGGCGGAGCTGGTCCGAGGTGTCGACAGCCGTTGGGCGGCAGCCAGTGTCGGGTCGATGGGATCGGCGGGTCTGCAGTTGGACTCCGGGGCCTCGATCATGGCGATCGGCGGGTTCACCGGCTCGGACGCCTCGCCGACACTCGCGCAGTTCCAGCAGTACGTCGCCGACGGTGATGTCCGGTATTTCATCGGCAGTGACAGGGGTGGTCCACCCGGCTTCGGGCGCGACGGCACCGCCGCGGAGATCACCGCGTGGGTGCAGGAGAACTTCACCCCCGTTCAGGTTGGTGGAGCGACCGTCTACGACCTGCAATCCGGCTGATTCTGACCGGTGTCACGAGCCACGGTTGTTGCTATGGTCGCGCCATGTCGGTCACCGATGAGTACCTGAAGAACAACGAGGAGTACGCGAAGACCTTCACCGGTCCGTTGCCGCTGCCACCGAGCAAGCACGTCGCGGTGGTGGCGTGCATGGACGCCAGGCTCGACGTCTACCGGGTCCTCGGCCTCGCCGACGGTGAAGCGCACGTCATCCGCAACGCGGGCGGTGTGGTCACCGACGACGAGATCCGATCGCTGGCGATCAGCCAGCGGCTGCTCGGGACGAAGGAGATCATCCTCATCCACCACACCGACTGCGGCATGCTGACCTTCACCGACGACGAGTTCAAGAGGTCGATCCAGGACGAGACCGGCATCAAACCCGAGTGGGCGGCCGAGTCCTTCGGCGATCTGGAAGAGGATGTGCGGCAATCCATCCGGCGGATCGAGGCCAGCCCGTTCGTCACCAAGCACGAGTCGTTGCGCGGCTTTGTCTTCGACGTCGCGACGGGACGGCTGACCGAGGTGACGGTCTAGACCGCGGCGCCCCGACGATGTCATCGGAGTTCTGTCAGAACGGTGGCGGGTCGTCGCCGTAGTTGGGGTGCGGCGCGGGTGGCGGTGGGTCCGCGTTGGCTGCGTGGTCGGCCATCGCTCGTTCGCGTTCGGCTTTGACGCGGGCGGCGTTGTCGGCGGCGCGGGTGCGTCGTCGCTTGGGCATCTTCGCGGTGCGGTCGGGGTCGGGGGGCGGTTGTTCCAGCGGCGGTAACTCGGCGGTGGTGGTGTCCCATTCGGGGAAGAACAGCCGGCTGCCCGGCACCGTGGTGTGGCGCTTGCCGGTCGGGGTTGTCCAGGTCACCGTGCCGTCAGGTGATTGTTCGTCATGCCAGCCGGCCCAGAACGTCTTTCCCAGGTGGTGGGTGCGGCATTTGCAGTTCAGGTTCGACGCGTGGGTGGGTCCGTACGGCCACGGGATGACATGGTCGATGTCGCAGCGCTCGGCGGGGACGTCGCAGCCGGGGAAGCGGCAGAACAGGTCGCGGGCGCGCACGAACGCGGCCAGCGTGGCCGAGGGCCGGTAGTGCGGTTCGGGGTCCGGGCCGGGTAGCCACAACGGTTTGATCGCCGCCCCGCCGCGGATCGCCTCGGCCAACGCCACGATCGGCAGGAGCTTCACCCCGGGCAGCAACGCCACCCCTGAATCCTGCGGGCACGGGACGGGTTCCGACCCGGCAGGTTCGGGCGTGGGGTCGGGCTCGGCGTGGTGTTGGTCTTCGGCGGCGATCAGCTTCTGGGCCGCCTCGATTGCGGCCGGATCGGCGATCACCGAGATCACCACATTCGACTTCTCCGGCGCTGCTGCCGCGCATGCGGGGGAGCCGCAGCGGCACGGTAGATGGTCGTGGCCCTGGACGATGGCGCCCACCGCACACGAGCGCCGCTCACCCACGCTGCGCGGATCGTTGTCGCAGATCCCTTTGAGCAACGCGGTGATCCGCGCCGACAACGCCGCGGCGTCACAGCCCAGCAGCTGACCCCAGACCAACACCAACTCGTCGGGATCATCACCGGATCCGATATGGAAGTCGCGGGTCTTGATGGTCTCTTTGGCTCGGATCACCGCATCCCGGTCATACCGGTGGATCAGCGCATCGAGGGCACGGGTCAACCGCGCCTCCGACAACGGCCCCCACCGCAACGCCGCCTCGGCCAGCGCCGTATCCACCAGCGCCAGTACCTGCTCGTCGTCGACCAGGCGGGTGCGCCAGCTGATCTCGGAGATCAACCGGGCGCTCAACCGGCCCTGCAGGTACAGCGCCGCGACCTTGGGCAACCGGTCACGCAGCGCGACCGCGATCCGCATCTGCCCCGACGCCCGCTTGTGGCCGATGTTCAACACCGCCCCGACCTCGGAGGCGGCCGCAGCCCACGAGTCATACACCCACCCGTCGCACTCCTCGTCACAGGTCACCGTCAGATGCACCAGCTCCGCGATCGCGGCCAACTTCCGCGCCCCGGCCTGCGCCTCCTCACGCGCGGACTGCTCGATCGCAGCAAGAAGCGCGGACTCCTCCAGCCCCGCAAACACCGTATCGAACATGCGTTCGACTCTACCGCGACGGGGTGACAATCTCCGCGTTGCTGGGGCGTGCGCTCGGGCCGCCTTGACACCGCCATCGTCTCGCCGGTAATTTTCGGTAATCCGCGTAAATCTGGCAAGATCAACCAACTTAACGAGGAATCCGATGACAGCCGCTCATGTAGCCGCTCCGGAGCCGGGCCAATACGAGCTGAGCCATCTGCGCCTGCTCGAGGCCGAAGCCATCCACATCATCCGCGAGGTCGCCGCCGAATTCGAGCGTCCGGTGCTGCTGTTCTCCGGCGGCAAGGACTCGATCGTCATGCTGCATCTGGCGATCAAGGCCTTCGCGCCGGCCCGTCTGCCGTTCCCGGTCATGCACGTCGACACCGGCCACAACTTCGACGAGGTCATCGCCACGCGCGACCGCCTGGTCGCCGAAAACGGCGTCCGCCTGGTCGTCGCCTCGGTGCAGGAGGACATCGACGCGGGCCGCGTGGTCGACAACGGGCCCTCGCGCAACTCGCTGCAGACCGTCACGCTGTTGCGCGCCATCCGCGAGAACCGCTTCGACGCCGCGTTCGGCGGCGCTCGCCGCGACGAGGAGAAGGCCCGCGCCAAGGAGCGGGTGTTCAGCTTCCGCGACGAGTTCGGCCAGTGGGATCCGAAGGCGCAGCGGCCGGAGCTGTGGAACATCTACAACGGCAGGCACCGCAAGGGTGAGCACATCCGGGTGTTCCCGCTGTCCAACTGGACCGAGTACGACATCTGGGCCTACATCGGCGCCGAGGGCATCACGCTGCCGGGGATCTACTACGCGCACACCCGTCCGGTGTTCCAGCGCGACGGGATGCTGCTGGCCGTGCACCCGTACATGCAGCCGCGCGACGACGAAGAGGTCTTCGAGACCAGCGTGCGGTTCCGCACCGTCGGCGACGTCACCTGCACCGGGTGCGTCGAATCGACCGCGTCGACGGTGGAGGACATCATCGCCGAGACCGCGGTGTCGCGGCTGACCGAGCGCGGTGCGACGCGCGCCGACGACCGCATCTCCGAGGCCGGGATGGAAGACCGTAAGCGCGAGGGGTACTTCTGATGACGCAAACCACCACGCTGCTCCGCATCGCCACCGCCGGGTCCGTCGACGACGGTAAGTCGACGCTGATCGGCCGGCTGCTCTACGACTCCAAGGCCGTCATGGAGGATCAGCTCGCCGCCGTCGAGCGCACCTCCAAGGAACGCGGTAACGACTACACCGACCTCGCACTGGTGACCGACGGCCTGCGTTCCGAGCGGGAACAGGGCATCACGATCGACGTGGCCTACCGCTACTTCGCCACGGCCAAGCGGAAATTCATCATCGCCGACACCCCCGGCCACCTGCAGTACACGCGCAACATGGTGACCGGCACGTCGACCGCGCAGCTGGCGATCGTCCTCGTCGACGCCCGCCACGGGCTGCTCGAACAGTCGCGTAGGCATGCGTTCCTGGCGTCGCTTCTCGGCGTGCAGCACATCGTGCTCGCGGTCAACAAGATGGACCTGATCGACTGGAATCAGGAGAAGTTCAACGACATCCGCGACGAGTTCCACGCCTTCGCCGCACGTCTGGACATCCACGACGTCACCACCATCCCGATGTCGGCGCTGCTCGGGGACAACGTCGTCACCAAATCGGACAAGGCCCCGTGGTACGACGGGCCCGCGCTGCTGAGCCACCTCGAAGAGGTCTACATCGCCGGCGACCGCAACCTCACCGACGTCCGCTTCCCGGTGCAGTACGTCATCCGCCCGCAGACCCGCGACCACGCCGACCACCGCAGCTACGCCGGCACCGTTGCGAGCGGCGTGATGCGCGTCGGCGACGAGATCGTCGTGCTGCCCAGCGGTAAGACCAGCAGTATCACCGCGATCGACTCGCCGACCGGTCCGGTCGGCGAGGCGTTCCCGCCGATGGCGGTGTCGGTCAGCCTGGCCGACGACATCGACATCAGCCGCGGCGACGTGATCGCCCGCGTCCACAACCAGCCGCACGTGTCCAACGAGTTCGACGCGACCGTCTGCTGGATGGCCGACGCCTCGGCGCTCGAACCCGGCCGCGAATACCTGATCAAGCACACCACCCGGGTCACCCGCGCCCGTGTCGCGTCGCTCGATTACCGCCTCGACGTCAACACCCTGCACCGCGACAAATCGGCCACCGCGCTCAAGCTCAACGAACTCGGCCGGGTCACGCTGCGCACCCAGCAGCCGCTGCTGCTCGACGAGTACTCCCGCAACGCCGCCACGGGCTCGTTCATCCTGATCGACCCGGACACCAACGGCACGGTCGCCGCGGGCATGGTCCGCGACACCACCCCGGTGGCCGCGCGCACCGCCACCCCGAACACCGTGCGCCATCAGTCGCTGGTCAGCGCCAAGGACCGGCTCTCCAGGGGCCGCACCGTGTGGTTCACCGGGCTTTCGGGCTCCGGCAAATCCTCGGTGGCGGTGCGGGTGGAGCAGAAGCTCCTCGAACGGGGTTGTCCCGCTTATGTTCTCGACGGTGACAATCTGCGCCACGGCCTCAACGCCGACCTCGGCTTCTCGATGGCCGACCGGGCGGAGAACCTGCGGCGGCTCGCCCACATCGCGACGCTGATGGCCGATTCCGGCCTGACCGTGCTGGTTCCTGCGATCAGCCCGCTCGCCGAGCATCGCGAACTCGCGCGCGCGGTACACGTCGACCAGGGCTACGACTTCTTCGAGGTGTTCTGCGACACCCCGCTGGAGGACTGCGAACGGCGCGACCCCAAGGGCCTCTACGCCAAGGCGCGCGCCGGTGAGATCACCCACTTCACCGGGATCGACAGCCCCTACCAGCGCCCGAAGAACCCGGACCTGCGGCTGACCCCGGACCGCGACGTCGACGACCTGGCCCAGCTGGTCATCGACATGCTGGACGGCAGCCGGTGAACGATCACGAGCTGGCCGCCCGGCTCGCCACCCGGGCGGGCGACCTGCTGCTCGACGTGCGTGCGGAGTTCGCCGACACCTCGGCCGAGGAGCGGAAAGCGGCCGGCGACAAGCGGTCTCACGATTTCCTGATGGCCGAACTCAACGAGCAACGGCCGGGTGACGCGGTGCTGTCAGAGGAAGGTGCCGACGACCCCGTGCGGCTGCGCTCGCAGCGGGTGTGGATCGTCGACCCCCTCGACGGCACCCGGGAGTTCTCCGAACTCGACCGCGACGACTGGGCGGTCCATGTGGCGCTGTGGCAGTCCGGTGAACTGGTGGCCGGGGCGGTCGCGCTGCCCGCGCAGAACACCACGCTGGCCACCCCCGACGTCGCCGCCCCCAGGCCGCTCGACGGGCCACCGCGGATCGTGGTGTCGCGCACCCGCCCACCCGCCATCGCGCTCGCGGTGCGTGACGCACTCGGTGGCACGCTCGTCGAAATGGGTTCGGCCGGAGCGAAAGTCGCCTCGATCATGCAAGGGCTCTCGGACGTCTACGTGCACGCGGGCGGACAGTACGAGTGGGATTCGGCCGCGCCGGTCGCGGTGGCCCGCGCCGCCGGACTGCACTGCTCCCGCATCGACGGCTCACCGCTGATCTACAACCGCGAGGACCCCAAGCTGCCCGATCTGGTGGTGTGCCGTCCGGAACTGGCCGAGGCGGTGCTGGCCGTCACCCGCTGAGTAGGCTCGCGGACGTGGCGAATCCAACCCTGCGCGTCCTGGCCGATCTGCCCCAGCAGCCGGTCAACCTCTCCCAGTCCACCCTGGTGCTCATCGACTGCCAGAACACCTACACCCGCGGTGTGATGGAACTCGAGGGCGTCCAGGCCGCGCTGGAGGAGGCGGCGTCGCTGCTCGAGCGGGCGCGGTCCGCCGGGATCCCGGTCATCCACATCCAGCATTCGGACGGACCGGATTCGCTCTACGACATCGAGGGTGAGACCGGGGCGATCGTGCCCATCGTCGCCCCGCGTGAGGGTGAGCCCGTCGTGGTCAAGCAGTACCCGAACTCGTTCGTGCAGACCGACCTCGACGACCGGCTCAAGGCCGTCGGCGCCTCGAACCTCGTGCTGGCCGGCTTCATGACCCACATGTGTGTGAACTCCACCGCGCGCGGCGCGTTCAACCTCGGCTACGCGCCGACGGTGGTGGCCTCGGCGACCGCGACCCGCGCGCTGCCGGGCCTCGGCAGCGACGACACCGTGCCCGCCGCAGCGATGCAGGCAGCCAGTCTGGCCGGGATGGCCGACCTGTTCGCGGTGGTGGTGCCCAGTTCGCAGGACATCCCGGACTAGCCTCAGATCATGCGGATGTCGGCCAAGGCGGAGTATGCCGTCCGGGCCATGGTGCAGCTGGCCACCGCCGACGACGGTGTGCTGGTCAAAACCGACGACCTCGCGAAAGCCCAGGGGATTCCGGCGCAGTTCCTCGTCGACATCCTCTCCGATCTGCGCACCGACCGGCTGGTGCGCAGCCAGCGCGGCCGCGACGGCGGTTACGAACTCGCCCGGCCGGCCGCCGACATCAGCATCGCCGACGTCCTGCGCTGCATCGACGGCCCGTTGGCCAGCGTGCGCGACATCGGCCTCGGCGACCTGCCGTACTCCGGCCCGACCGCGGCGCTGACCGATGTGTGGCGCGCGCTGCGGGCCAGCATGCGTTCGGTGCTCGAACAGACCAGCCTCGCCGACGTGGCGTCCGGTGCGCTGCCTGCGCACGTGGCGTCGATGGCCGGTGACTACCTCGACCAGGAGCGCAAACGCGGCCACCACCACCGCGTGGACTCGAAATAGTCTGCACCTGAGCTCATTCGCGGCATCAGTATCGTCGTGGCAGTGGATTCCGAACGATCTGACGGACCGCCCCGGCGTCGGCGCGCACTGAATCTCGCGCTGCGGGGCCGACGCGACCCGGCATCGGGTGCGGGCCAGCGCCGGCGGGTGTCGGGTGGGCTGAGCGAGCGGCACACCCGCAAGGTCCTCGACCTGACCGTCCGCCTCGCCGAGGTGATGCTGTCCTCCGGGTCGGGTACCGCCGACGTCGTCGCGACGGCGCAGGACGTCGCGCAGGCCTACCAGCTCACCGACTGTGTCGTCGACGTCTTCGTCACCACCATCTTCGTATCGGCGCTGCCGACCGCCGACAGCCCGCCGGTGACGATCGTGCGGGCAGTCCACGCACGCTCGACCGACTACTCGCGGCTCGCCGAACTCGACCTGCTCGTCCGGCGGATCACCTCCGGCGGCGTATCGGTCGACGAGGCCCACGAGGCGATGGACGAGCTGACCGAGCGGCCCCACCCGTATCCACGCTGGGTCGCCACCGCGGGGTGGGCCGGTTTCGCCCTGGGCATCGCGATGCTGCTCGGCGGAAGCTGGTTGACCTGGATCCTGGCCGCGGTCTCCTCGGCGCTGATCGATCGGGTCGGCCGGGTGCTCAACCGGTGGGGCACGCCGTTCTTCTTCCAGCAGGCGGCGGGCGCGTTCATCGCGACGATGATCGCCGTCGCGGCGTACCTCTACGCCGGGGTGGGGCCCACCGCCCTGGTGGCGACCGGGATCGTCATGCTGCTGGCGGGTCTGACCCTGGTGGGTTCGGTGCAGGACGCGCTGACCGGTTACATGGTCACCGCGGTGGCCCGCCTCGGTGACGTCCTGTTCCTCACCGCGGGCATCGTCGTCGGCATCCTGGCCGGGCTGCAGGTCGCCGCGCTCGCCGGGATCCAGATCGAGCTCCACGTCGACGCCACGGAGTCGTTCGTGATGCCGACCCGGCCGGTGCCGATCCTGCTCGCGGTGCTGGGCGCCGCGCTTGCCGGCGCCTGCCTGACGATCGCCAGCTATGCGCGGTTGCGCTCGGTGCTCACCGCCGGTGTCGCGGCGGGCCTGGCGGAGGCGGTGCTGATCGGTTTGGGCGCAGCCGGGGTCGGCGGGGTGGTCGCCACCGGGACCGCCGCCGTCGGCGTCGGTTTGCTGGCCACCCTGATCTCGATTCGCCGGCAGGCTCCGGCCCTGGTCACCGCCACCGCGGGCATCACCCCGATGCTGCCGGGCCTCGCGGTGTTCCGTGCGGTGTTCTTCTTCGCCGTCGACCGCAACATCCCCGGTGGGATTGCCCAGGCGCTGGGTGCCGCCGCCATCGCACTGGCCATCGGGGCCGGTGTCGTGATGGGCGAGTTGCTCGGCTCCCCGCTGCGCTACCGCGCCGGGCGTATCGGCGACTTCCTGCGCGTCGAAGGGCCGCCCGGGCTTCGCCGGGCGATCGGCAATGTGGTTGCGCTGCGGCCGTCCGCCGGCCAGCAGCAGGCACGTACCCCGCACCGGCGGTCATGGAGCGTGGCCCTCGAACCGAAGGTCAAGAATTCGGCGGACGACGACGACGAGGCGTCCGCAGGCCCCTCGGATGGTGAAAACGCGGAGCGGTAACGTCGGTTGCCGACCAGCGAGAGGAACCTGTGGATTCCGAACATGATCGGCAAGATGATCGACCGACCACCGCCGACGGCCACCCCGACCCTGGAGTCGTGAAGAAGGCGATCGCCGCGTCCGCGATCGGCAACGCGACCGAGTGGTTCGACTACGGCATCTACGCCTACGGCGTCAGCTACATCTCCGCGGCGATCTTCCCCGGGGAGGCCGGGCGCGCGACGCTGCTCGCGCTGATGACGTTCGCGGTGTCGTTCTTGGTCAGACCGCTGGGTGGCTTCGTCTGGGGCCCGCTGGGCGACCGCCTCGGCCGCAAGCGGGTGCTCGCGATCACGATCGTGCTGATGGCCGGCGCGACCTTCTGCGTGGGGCTGGTGCCCACATACGCCGCCATCGGGATGTGGGCGCCCTTCCTGCTGGTCCTCCTGCGGATGATCCAGGGCTTCTCCACCGGAGGCGAGTACGGCGGCGCCGCCACGTTCATGGCCGAATACGCCCCGAACCGCCGCCGTGGACTGCTCGGCAGCTTCCTCGAATTCGGGACCCTCGGCGGGTTCGCGATCGGTGCGTTGCTCATGCTGGGCTGCTCTCTGGTGCTCGGCGACGACCAGATGCACGACTGGGGTTGGCGGCTGCCGTTCCTGCTCGCCGCCCCACTCGGACTCGTCGGCGTCTATTTGCGGTCGCGGCTCGAAGACACCCCGGTCTTCCGTGAACTCGAGGAGAAGGGTGAGGCCGAGCCTCAGGTGACCGCGGCGTTCCGCGATCTGCTCGCCCGCTACTGGCGGCCGATCCTGAAGCTCGGCGGCATGGTCGTGGCGCTGAACGTCGTCAACTACACGCTGCTCAGCTACATGCCGACCTATCTGGAGACCCAGATCGGGCTGTCGGCGGACCAGTCGCTGCTCGTACCGATCATCGGCATGCTGGCGATGATGGTGTTCGTGCCGTTCGTCGGCCTGCTGAGCGATCGGGTGGGGCGCAAACCCCTGTGGTGGTTCTCGCTGATCGGCCTCTTCGTGGCCGGTGTGCCGATGTTCCTGCTGATGGGCACCAACCTGGCCGGGGCGGTGATCGGGTTCGCGGTGTTGGGGCTGCTCTACGTACCGCAGCTGGCGACCATTTCGGCCACCTTCCCGGCCATGTTCCCCACCCAGGTGCGCTACGCCGGATTCGCGATCGCCTACAACGTGTCGACCTCACTCTTCGGCGGCACCGCACCGGCGGTCAACGAATGGCTCACCAACACCACCGGCGATGTGCTGTTCCCGGCGTACTACATGATGGCCGCGTGTGTGATCGGTGCGCTGGCGCTGATCAAGGTCCCGGAGACCGCGCGCTGTCCGATCAACGGCACCGTGACCCCCGGCACAGATGAGGCACCTGATCCGGTTCCCTACGAGAAGGTCTGAGCACCCGACCCGTACGGCCGGGTGATGATCTCGAGGTAGTGCCCGGCGGGGTCCTGGAAGTAGACGCCGCGGCCGCCGTCGTGGTGGTTGATCTCTCCCGGCTGCCGGCCGTGCGGATCCGCCCAGTGCTGCAGGTTGCGCTGTTGAATGCGGCCGTAGATGGCGTCGAACTCGTCCTCGGACACCAGGAATGCGTAGTGCTGTGGCCGGACGTCCTCGCCGGAGGACACCTGCGCGTAGTCGAGGCTGACGCCGTGCTCGAGTTCCACGGCGAGGAACGGGCCGAACTCCCGGGCGGCGGGGAGTCCGAACAGTTCGGTGAAGAAGTCGGCCGACTGCTGGCGGTCCTTCGCGGCGACGATCGTGTGGTTGAACGTGACGGACATGTCCACTCAGTGAAGCAGGTGGGCCGCGTCAGCGGACGGTGACGTAGACGACGCGGTCGTCGTTGTCGTAACGCACCGCGACGATGCTGGACTCATCGAGCGGCTTGACCATGCCCTGATGGTTGACCCGTACCGCGTAGCCGCGGTCGTCGAGTTGCTCGATGGTGTTCTGGGCGTTGCCCGGTCCGGCCGGGGCGGCCTGGGCGGGGGCGGCCAGTCCGAAGAAGGCGGTGGCGGCGGCGCCGGCGAACAGGGTGGTGGCTGCGAACTTCGTCATTTCTCTCACTTCTCTCCGGTGGTGTTCGAGCCGTGGCGGTCGTCGCGGTTCGGACGGTTTCTTTGTTCTCTGTCTCCTCAAACCAGCACGTCAGGGCAATCATTTCCGCTGGCAGCGATTGACCGGCGGTTGGCAGGATCGATGCCCTCAGCGGCGCCAGCCGTCGTCGCTCTCCTCGATCACGACGCTGCCGTTGTCCGTGCGCGCGGTGATCTCACTCGTCGCATCGGCGGGATCGGAGGTCTCCGGCACCCGCACCCGCGTCGAATCGCCGGACTGTGCGCGCACCAGATAGGGACCGCGGTCGGGCAGCCCGAGCACGATGTCTCCGTCGCGGCTGATCGCCTCCACGGTGCGCGGCGCCGCATCGCGGAAGTCGACGGCGATGTCGCCCTCGGATGTGGTGGCCGAGAACCGTTCCCGCACCGAGATCGGATCCCGCGCCGTCACGGCCCCGTCTGCGGTCTGCACCTCGACCCGGCGGGCCGACCCGCTCAGCACGACCGCGCCGTGCGTGGTGCGCGCGGTCAGTTGGTCGATGTCGGCCTGGGCGAGCACCACCCCGGTCTCCTGCTGGGTGCGCACGCTGAGGCGGCGCGCCTGTTCGGGCGGCAGTGTCACCGTGATCTCCCCGCCCCGGGCCCAGCCGAACGTCCTCGACGGGCGGCCCTCGAGGACGATCCGGGTCTCCGGCCCGGTGGTGGTCATCGCGAGTCGGTGTTCCCCGCTGCTCGCGGTATTCACCAGGCGCAGGTTCGCGCGGCCCTCCTCGGCCCGTGGATCACTGGTGATGCGCACGGCCACCGGGATGTCGGCGGTGTCGATCACCAGCGACCGCATCGCCGAGGGCAGCGCGTGGCTGTCGCTGAGCACCCGCACCGTGCTCAGACCCCACGCCGCCACCCCGAGCGCCGCGACAGCGGCGACCACGAGGATGGTTGCGGCGGCGATGAGCACACCCCGCAATGCGGTCCGTCCGCCGGGGGACAGCTCGGGCGGCGGACCGACCGGGGCGGGGGGTGGGGGTGGGGGAGCGATGGTTGTCATCGGAAGTCCTTCCGCACGTTCAGGATTCGAGGAACCGCAGGACGGCCAGCACGCGGCGGTTCTCGGTCTCGTCGGGGGCGAGGTTCAATTTCGTGAAGATCGAGGCGATGTGCTTCTCGGCCGATCCGACCGAGATGTGCATCCCGCTCGCGATCGCCGAGTTCGTCTTGCCCTCCGCCATGAGTTGGAGCACCTCGTGCTCACGGGGAGTCAACTGGTCGAGTGCCGCGCGCCGGTGTGACCGCACCAGGATCTGGGAGACCACCTCCGGATCCAGCACCGTACCGCCGTGGCCGACGACCTCGACCGCGTCGAGGAATGCCGGGACGTCGGCCACCCGGTCCTTCAGGAGGTAGCCGAAACCCTTTGTGTCCGAGGCGATCAACTCGGCGGCGTAGCGCTGCTCGACGTAGTGCGACAGGACCAGGACCGGGGACTCCGGGTTCTGGCTGCGCAGCAGCGCGGCGGCGCGGATGCCCTCGTCGGTGAAGGTCGGCGGCATCCGGACGTCGAGGATCGCCAGATCGGGCCGGGTCTCGTTGACCAGTCGTAACAGGTTGGTGGCGTCGGGAACTCCGGCGACCACCTCGTGGCCGGCGTCGGCGAGGATGCGCTCGATTCCGGCGCGCAGCAGCGCGGAGTCCTCGGCGATCACGATGCGCATGGCAGCACCGCGGTGACGATGGTGGGCCCGGTCGTCGGGCTGGACACGGTGAACGTGCCGCGCGCTGCGCGCACCCGTTCGTCGAGCCCCCGCAGGCCGGTGGCGTTGTCGTCGTCGGCGATCGCCGCACCGCCGCGGCCGTCGTCGAAGACGGAGACGTACAGCGAGTTCGACGGCTCGTCGTACCGGACGGTGACAACGGCCTGGCTGGCCCCGGCGTGTTTGGCGACGTTCGTGAGGGCCTCGGCGACAACGAAATAGGCGACGGATTCGGTCTCCTCGGGCAGGCGCCGCGGCAGGTGCAGGTTCAACGTCGTGGGCACACCCGAGTTGTCGGCCCGCTGCACGACGGCGGACAACGCCGCGTCGAGCCCGCGGTCGGCCAGGATCGTCGGCGCGATACCCCGCACCACGTTGCGCAGTTCGACCAGAGCGTTCTTCGCCTCGTCGTGCGCCTCGGCGATCAGCTGTTTGGCCGCGGGCAGATCGCTGTCGAGTTTCGTCTGCGCCAGGCCGATCGCCATGGCCAGCGACACCAGCCGCGGCTGGACGCTGTCGTGCAGATCCCGCTCGATGCGGTGACGTTCGGTCTGGGCCGACGACACCGCGCCCGCCCGGGCGTCGCTGAGCGCGCTGACCTGATACTTCAGCGTCGCGGTGGGAGACGGGGTGAGCAGCCAGCGGTCGATGATCGCGTCGAGTGCGGGCGCGAAGATCAGGATCGCGACCGACGCGGCCACCGCCACCACGGCCAGCGGCCACGCGAGTGCCGGCGGGAGGAACGACAGACCCGCCGCATCGTCGCTGTGGTCGATGGCGAGGGCGGCGGCCGGCGCCAGGAACCCGAACGCCAGGAGCGCCAACGCCAGCGCGGTGGCCAGGATGTCGTAGATCATCCGCAGGTAGTGGTGGGCGAACGTCTTCCAGAACCGGGCGCTGCTGACGTCCAGCCACAGCTGGTGCAGCCAACCCTGGAATCCGGTGTACTGGGTCATCCGCCGGAACGGGCGCCCGATCCGCATCCCGAACACCGCTTCGCTGCGGACGCGCTCGACCCAGTCGACCCCGCGGACCAGGTAGATGAAAACGACTGCCGCCAAGATGAATCCGATGACCGACGGGATCGAGGAGGTGCCGAGTACCAGCAGGCCCAACGGGATCCAGAACCACACCACGCCGATGGCGGCGCCGATCACCATGGAGGCCGTCGGCACGATGCCGACGGTGCGGGGTGGTGACGTGGTGTCATTGACCGCGACGGACGCGGGTGGGGGGCTGGCGGTGACTGCGACCATGTGTCCAACCTATGGAGTGCGCGTCCGCTGCGACACAGCGTTTTCCGCCGAGCTCGCCGGGGGTTAACCCCCGAATGCCAGAATCGCGGGGTGCGAATCGGAATGACCCTGCCGGTGATGGAACCCGATCTCGACTCCGCGACGCTGCGCGCGTGGGCCCGGGTGATCGACGAGGGGCCGTTCTCCGCGCTGTGCTGGGGTGAGCGGATCGCCTTCGACAACCCCGAGAGCCTGACCCTGCTCGGTGCGGTGGCGGCGTGGACGGAGCGCGTCCGGTTGGTGACGACGGTGATCGTGCCCCAGTTGCACGATCCGGTCATGCTCGCCAAGGCGCTCGCGACCGGAGACCTCATCAGCGGTGGCCGGTTGACGGTGGGGATCGGCGTCGGCGGCAGGCACGAGGACTACGAGGCGGTCGGCGCGGATCCGGCGACGCAGACCATGCGGCAGCTGGCGGAGCGGGTCGCGGTGATGAAGCGGGTCTGGGCGGGGGAGAAGGTGACAGAGTCGGTGCTGCCGGTGGGGCCGCCGCCGGTGCAGGTGGGTGGCCCGCCGCTGCTGGTCGGCACCATCGGACCCAAGACGGTGCGCAGCGCGGCGGCGTGGGCCGACGGCATGGCCGGCACCATCCTCGACCTCGACCCGGTCAAGCAGAACGAGTTGTTCGACGTCGCGCGCACCGCCTGGGCGGACGCGGGTAAACCGCGGCCACACCTGGCGACGTCGTTCTGGTTCGCCCTCGGTGACCGGGACGAGGCGCGGGCGCAGGTGCATCGGCATCTGCGCCGCTACATGAACTGGATCCCGGGTGAGTACGTCGACGCGATGGCCCCGGCGACGGGGTTCGCCGGCACCGAGGACGATCTGCTCGCGGTGCTCGAGCAGTTCGAGCGGATCGGTACCGACGAGGTGCACCTGATCCCGACCAGCTCGGACGTCGAGCAGCTGACCCGGATCGCCGACGTGGTGAAAGACCGGGTGTAGCCCATGGCCGCCGACCACCTTCCTCCGATCGTCTCGCGCTCGGAGTGGGAGCACGCCCGCGCCGAACTGCTGGTTCGGGAGAAGGAGCTGATGAGGCTGAAGGACGAGGTGAGTGCGGCGCGGCGCCGCCTGCCCATGGTCGAGGTGGTCGAACCGTATGTGTTCGACACCGAGAGCGGCCCGGTCGGCCTGATCGACCTGTTCGACGGCCGGCGCCAGCTGATCGTGCAGCACTTCATGTTCGGCCGCGACTGGGAGCAGGGTTGTGAGGGCTGCTCGATGATGGCCGACCACCTCGGCCCGCTGTCGCACCTGCACGCCAAGGACACCTCGTTGGTGCTGGTGTCCCGTGCACCGCTCGGCAAGCTGCTCGCCTTCCGTGACCGGATGGGTTGGGATCTGCCGTGGGTGTCCTCCGGCGCGTCGACGTTCAACGAGGACTTCCACGTGACGGTCGACGGGGAGGAGCGCCACGGCATCAGCGTGTTCCTGCGCGACGGGGACCGGGTGTTCCACACCTGGTCGACCTACAAACGCGGCGAGGAACCGTTCATGGTCGTGTTCGACCTGCTCGACCTCACCCCGTACGGCCGTCAGGAGACCTGGGAGGACTCGCCCGCCGGGTGGCCCCAGCGACCGCCCTACGAGTGGATCCGCCTGCACGACGCGTATTGAGCGGCCCCGATGTGCGACCCCGGGTGACGCATTCCTCGTACATCCGCAGGTACCCGGCCGCCATGACCGCGGGTGAGAACCGGCGCTGCGCCTCGGCCCGGCACCGCGCCGGTTCGATCTCGTCGACCTGCGAAAGCAATTCGGCCAGCGCCGCCTCGTCGCCCGGTTCGGCGAGGCGGCCGGTGTCCGGGGCCACCAACTCCGGAAGGCACCCCGCCGATAGGCCACCACCGGGGTGCCCAGCGCCAGCGATTCGATCACCGCGGTCCCCCCGGGCTCATTCCAGGTGAGGGGGAAGAGCGTGGCGCGGGCCGTGGCCACCAGGCGGTCACGGGCCTCGCCCTCGAGGGTCCCGACCCAGCGCACCCGCCGGTCGTCGACGAGCGGTGCCACCGCGTCGCGGTAGTACCGAACATCGGGATACCGCTCCGCGTGGGGGTCGGCGGCCAGTTCCGCGGCGTCCGCGTAGGGCCCCACCGGACCGGCCAGCACCAGCTCGAAACCGCCCCGGTGGGCCAGCCGTGCCGCCACGTGCTGCCCCTTGGTCGGCGAGATCCGCGCGACGAGCGCGACGTGGCGACGCTTTCGCACCGGGTTGTGCGGGATCCGGGTCAGCGGCGTCGCCAGGTGGACGTGACCGAGGCTGCGCTGCCGCAGTCGCGCCGGACCGAGCGCGATCTGCGCGGCGGACACGCCGTTCACCCAGAGGTGGTCGACCGCCAGGTTCCCGTACAGGCCAGGGTGTTTGGACAGATCCCAGTGCAGCGTGTGCAGAACCGGTGGTAGCCGGGAGCCGGCCGCCGCGAGCACCGTGGGCCCCACCGCTTCGAGGTGGTCATGGACCAGGTCGACGTCATGGCGGGCCGCCAACTCCGTCACCAGCCGGTGCATATGGGTCGCGGCGATTCCCATCACCTGGTTGTACGGCTCGGTGAGATGCCGGAACTGCGGTTCGTCGAAGCCGACGATCTTCTCGTCGACGTCGACCGTGCTGCCCGCCACGGTGGCCAGCACCACCCGCACGCCGGCGCTGCGCAGTTCGGGGATCAACGTCGCGATCATGTTCTCGATCCCGCCGTACCCGTGCGGCGGCACGGTCAGCCACGGGCCGGCGTTGATGAGCACCGTCAGCGACATGGCAGGCGAGTACCCGGGCCCTATCGACGTATGCGTCAAACGTGCATACCGCCGCAAGTCGCGGGTATTCAGCGCGAGCACCGGGAGGTTGGCATGGGTCACTGCAGAGTCGCGTTCGTCGGAGCCGGCGGTGTCGCCGTCCGCCATGCCCGTCACCTCGCCGAACTGCCCGACGTGACCATCGCCTCGGTCACCGATCCCGCGGGCCCTGCCGCCGACGCGTTCGCGCGGGCCACCGGCGCGGCGGTGGTCCCCGACCTTTCCGCACTCCTGGCCGACCCGCCGGATGCCGTCTACGTCTGCGTTCCGCCGCATGCGCACGGTCCGATCGAGGAGTCGCTCGTCGAGGCGGGCGTCGCGTTGTTCGTCGAGAAACCGTTGGGTACCGACCCGGGCACCGCCCGACATATCGCCGGTCTGATCGGCGAGCGTGGTGTCACCAGCGCCGTCGGCCACCACTGGCGGTATTCGGCGGCCGTCGGGTTGGTACGGGACATGTTGGGCGACAGCGTCGTTCGGCTCGCCGTCGCATCGTGGCTGGACCGGGTGCCGCCGGTGGCGTGGTGGTGCCGACGGGACCTTTCGGGCGGGCAGATCGTCGAGCAGGCGGTGCACGTGCTCGACATGTTGCGGTACCTCGTCGGCGAGGTCGCCGAGGTCAGCGCCTACGCCAACGCCGCCCCGCCGAGCGCGCCCGACGCCGACATCGACGGGGCGACCGCGGCGACCCTGCGCTTCGCCTCGGGTGCGGTCGGTACGGTTGCCGCCGCCTGCTGCCTGACCTGGAAGCACCTCGCCGGTATCGACATCCACGCGGACGGGCTGAGTGTCGCGGTCCGCGAAGACGCGATCACGGCACGGACGGCCGACGGACCGCTGCAGCGCGAGTTGGACCCCGACGACGCCAAGAGATCCGCAGACCGCGCGTTCATCGACGCCGTGATGGACCGCGGGGCCGGCCGCGACGGAATCCTCGTCGACTACGCCGACGCCCTGCGTACCCACGAACTGGCCTGTGCGATAGCGGAATCCGCACACCTGGCATGGCCGGTGGCGGTCCATGTCTGACGCCGGTTACACCGTGGTCGTCGAGCGGCCCGGTGTGGTGACGTGCAGGGCGCAACCGTCGCAGGGCGCCCTGCCCGAGGGGCAGTTCGACGTCGCCACCGTGTTCAGCGGACTGTCCGCCGGGACGGACCTCAGCTGGGTCAAGGGCACGAACCCGGCGCTGCACCAGAACTGGGATGCCGACCTCGGGTTGTTCCTGGCCGGCGAACCGAACGCCGGTTACCCCGTGGAGCGGTTCGGCTACATGCAGGTCGGCCGGGTGACGGCGAGCCGCGTGCCCTCGGTTGCCCCCGGGCGGCTGGTGGCGATGACCTACGGCCACCGAAGCTGCTACCGCGCGGATGCGCTGCGCGACCGGTTCGTCGTACTGCCCGCCGGGTTCGACGCGGTGCTGGGGATCTACGTCGCCCACATGGGGCCGATCTGCGCCAACGGACTGCTGCACGCCGCCGCCGACGTGGTGGGCGCCGATGTCCGGACCCTGGGAGACGGCGTACGCGGCAGGCGGGTGGCGGTCGTCGGCGCGGGGGTGGTGGGGCTGCTGACCGCGCTACTGGCCGCCCACCACGGCGCGGCGGACGTGCTCGTGCTCGACGAGACCGCGGCGCGGCGCGACATCGCCGAACGGCTCGACCTGGCGACGCTGGATCCGGGCGGCGGCGACCCGGCGGTCGCGGTCAAGCAGCAGTGGGGCCGATCCGGTGAGCGCGGCGCCGACGTGGTCTTCCAGTGCCGCGGGCGGGGCAGCGCGCTGGCCCTGGCCCTGCGGCTGCTGCGACCCCAGGGCACCGTCATCGACCTGGCCTTCTATCAGGACGGGTGCGGTGACGTCCGGCTCGGCGAGGAATTCCACCACAACGGGCTGTCGGTGCGCTGCGCGCAGATCGGCCGGGTGCCGCGGGGTACGGCCCACCTGTGGGACCGCGACCGGCTGAGCGCGGAGACGGTCGACTTCCTACAGGCCCGCGGACGCGACATCAAGGCGCATCTGATCACCGACTACGCACCGCTGGTCGAGGCGCCGAGCACCCTGGGCCGCCTGGCGACCAACCGGCACGAGGGTCTGCAAATCGTTTTCTTTTGCTAACGAACCGCCGCGTCGGCGCGATGAAGATATCGGGGGGCTCATAAGCAGTATCGACTCATGGGCAGCACCGCTGCCGCCAGGCGATGAGGAGGTCGCGATGAAGTTCAAGAAGTTGGTGGTCGGAACGGCGATGGCTGGAGCGTTCGGCTTCGCCGCCGTCGGATTCGGTGCGGGTCAGGCGCAGGCCGACGAGTTCAGGTGGTGGGATCCGGTGCCGTCGCCGGGCCAGATCTCCCAGTTGCCGTTCGTACCGCCGCCGGGGCAGATTGCGAAACTGCCGTTCGTTCCGCCGCCCGGGCAGTGGGACAAGCCGGCGCACTGGTTCAAGTAAGCCGGAGACGACAGTGGCCGCCTCGCATCAGCGAGGCGGCCACTGTCGTCTGTCAGCACTGTCGTCTGTCAGCACTGTCGTCTGTCAGCACTGTCGTCTGTCAGCTCCGGATCAGAAGCCGATCTTCGGCAGATTGAACGGATTGGTCGGCGGGCCGAGGTTCAGCGGGTTGTTCGGCGGGCCGAGCTTCGGCGCCGGGAGGTTCAGGCTGGGCATGCTGACGGCCGGCAGACCGATGCCGCCCAGGGCCGGCGGGTGCAGATGGACCGGGGCGCTGAAACCGATGTCCGGAACCACGTCCGGCAGGCCGACCGAGATTGGCACGCTGGCGTTCGCCTCGACCGGCGACGGCAGGTTGGCCACATTCTTGGCGACCTCGCGGGACCAGGACTCGGGGATCTGGATCGGCGCCTCGTTCGCGTTGTTCTTCTTCTCGGCCGGCTGCTCTTCCGGTGCCCGCTCGCAGGTGGCCGGGTCGGCGCACTCCTGGCCGGCGACCGGTTCAGCTGAGGCGACCCCCACGCCCAGGAACCAGGCCGGAAGGCCGACGACACCGACGATCGATGCCCCGGCCAGTACTCGTTTGATATCCACGTTCAACCCCTCGGATAGGAAATCTCTTAGATCGTATCGCTTCAGAGCAAATCGTGTGTCGGCTTCCCACCTCGTCGAACCGCGAACGCCGGCACTTGATTACCTCTGCGAAACACCTCGCGAACAGCGTTGATGTGCTCGATTCGCGATATCGACACCCGTGCCCAGGCAGGGCAAAGGCCTCCCTTTCAGGTGGGCCCCGATCTTTGCGAACAAACGCAACTGTGTCGGTGTTCAGCAAACTCAGGGCAGGATGGTTCGAAGTTCGCGGTCAGCGTGCCGCCACGTCCACCGGTTCCCGCCGCAGGACGACGGCCGTCACATCATCGCGGTCCAGATCACCGTTCGCCCGCGCGCACAGGGCGTCGACCAACGCCTGCGGGCTCGTGCCGTGCTTCCGGGCGCACTGTGCCACGGCATCCGACAGCCCTTCGACGGAGCCGCCCCACAGGTCCATCACGCCGTCGCTGACGAGGAGGATCGCGTCGCCGGGCTGGAGCGCTCCGCGCTTCTCGCCCCAGCCGCTGTCGAGCCCCACCGGCATATCGCTGGAGGCGGTGCGCTCCACCAGACCCGATCCGGTCCGGACGACGAAGTGCAGTCCGTGCCCGGCGTCGGCGACGCGGAAGTCGCCGGTGACGAGGTCGACGAGGACGTAGGTCAGCGTGATGAAGGCGCTGGTGCGTTGCAGGTCGTGATCGACGACCCCGGCCATGTGGCTCACGGCGGCCGACGGACTGAGCTCGGGGTCGGTGGCGCGCAGCGCGGCTCTGGTCGCGGCGGCCAGCATTCCCGCGCCCATGCCCTTACCCATGACGTCGCCGAGGCTGAGGACCACGTGCGGGACCTGAACCCGGATGTCGTAGAAGTCCCCGCCGACCTGTCTGGCCGGCACCGAAGCCGCACCGGAAGTCCACCCGGGGGTGGGTGGGAGCGTCCCGGGCAGGAGGGCACGCTGCACTTCGGCGGCGCGCTCGAGTTCCTCCTGTTCCAGCCTGCGGGCGCGCATCGCCTCGGTGATGTCGTAGAACTGCAGCGCGAGGGTCCTGCTGTCCCCGTCGACGCTGATCGGGGAGATGCTGACGTTGAGGATCCGCTCGGTGCCGGTGGTCAGCGTCAGGCGCGCGTTGCCCTCGGTGAGCGCGTCGGCTTCCGCCGAGAGCGCGGCGGTGGCCTCCTCGCCCAACAGGTCGGTGAGCTCGGCCGACGCGTCGGCGAGACCGGGGATGATGGCCACCGCGGACTCGTTGGCGCGCAACACCTTCCATCCCGTGGCGGCACGGGTGGCGATCAGCATCCCGGCCACCGACGTTTCGAAGATCCGGCGGAACAACTCCTCGCTCTCGTTGAGGCGCCGTGCGGTGGTCCGCTCGTGGCCGACCGCGAGCGAGAGCGAGAGGAAGACGACCACCATCGACAGCTCGAAGACCTGCAGGACGAGGTTGCCCACCTCCGGTGCGAGGAGGTTGAACGCGAACGGCCCGGTGCCGTACGCGCTGCCGGCCGAGGCGATGACGGCGATCGCCAGCATCAGCAGGATCAGTTCCCGGGTCGTCAGTCGGATCGCCACCCACACCAGTGGCATGAAGGGGAGGAAGGACAGCGGCATTCCGGGGTTGAACGCGAACACGAAGGTGACCAGGCCCAGGGTCGTCACGACCTGCGCGACGGTCTCGACCGGACCCGCAGGCCGGGGGCGGCGCGGCAGGTGCATGAACAGCGGGACCAGCAGCAGCATCCCGGCCGCGTGCTTCGGCGCCGACGTGACGAACCGGATCCACGCCTCGGTGGAATCGGCGAGCAGGTAGGTGGCGCCGGCGCCGACCACGTCGTAGACGATCGCCGCCGAGCCGACGGCCACCAGTAACCGGCCGAGGTCGCGCGGCTCCGACAGGCTCGGCAGGCGATCGTGGCGCCCCCTGAGGATGAGGGTGGCGATCACCATCTCGAGGGCGACGGCGAATGCGAGCGCGGTCGCGAGCGCGGCGGGCCGTCCCGCCCAGAGCAGGAGCGGAAGGGTGATCGCGGCGACGGCGGCGGCCGGCGCCCACACGTGACGGCGCGGGAAGCGGATGCCCAACCCGACCGCGATCCCGGCGACGGGCCACCACGCCGTGCTGGCCAGCGCCGTCGGCTGGGTCACCAGCGACAGCCACCCGACGACGAGGACGGCGAACAGACACCCGACGACGAACACCACGGCCGGTTTTCGTGAGCGAACCCGGTGATCTCCCAGCGCCCCCTGATCAGGATCCACCCGCTCACTTTTACACGCTGATCAACGCGAATGCGGGCGAGTGGGCGACCGGGTCGACGTGCGCGCGCGTCCTCGCGTAGTTAACTCCCCGGAATTCGTCGGCGCCCGCGCGTGCGTGACGGTTCACCTACCATCGCGGGCATGAGGGCGCGCCGCATCACGCTCACCCTCGGTTTCGCCTTCACCGTGATGGCAGATCCGGTCTCCTCCGTCGCCTACGCGATCGAGGCGACGCTGCGTTCGCTGAACGGCGATCTGGCACAACTGCTTCCCGCCATGGCGGCGGTCATTGCGATCATCGGCGTCATATCCGCGACCTATCACCAGTTGATCGGACGCTTCCCCGAGGGAGGTGGTGGTCCGGACGGCGTTGCCCACGCCTTCGGTGAGGGCTGGGCATTCATCCCGCTGGGAGCACTGCTGGTCGACTTCACGCTCACCGTGGCGGTCAGCTGCGCGGCGGGCGCATCGGCCCTCATCGCCTATCTCCCCGGCCTGGCTTCACTGAGGATGCCGATCGGACTCGGGCTCGTCGTCGTGGTCGCCGCCGGCGTCCTGCTGGGCCAAGCCGGACGGATCGTCTTCGCGGTTGCGACCCTGGCTTTCATCGTGCTGTCGATGTGGGTGATCTTTTCCGGTGTCACCGCGTCGACGAGTTCTCCTGCGCCAGACGGTGTCAGCGTCGAAACGACACCCATGCTGTACGGCGCGGGACTGGCCCCTGTGCTCCTCGCCATCCCGCTGGGTATGGCGTTGGCAACCGGAGTCGAGGCGCCCTCGAATGCGATCGCCCAGCTGCCGCAGCTCGACGATCGCGGACGGCGCCGGCTCGGACGCCTCACGCTCTGGTTGATGATCGGGATCGTCGGCGCATTGACGGTCTCCTTCGCCGCGCTCGCCGTCAGACTCGGGACGGATCTTCCCCCGGGTGATTCCACCTTGATCGCCGAAGTCGCGCGGCGCGCAACCGGCGGCGGCCCGCTGTTCGCGGCCTTTCAGGCCAGCAGCGCACTGCTTCTCCTTTCCGCTGCTGCGTCCTCGTATCTGGCCGGATCGGGCGTACTCAAGGCGTTGGCGAGTTTCGGCAGGCCCGGCGAAGGCCTGGTTCCGATCCGGTTCGCGCGAATCAACAGGTTCTTGGTACCCGAGTGGGGTGTCGCCCTGGTCTTGGTGTCCTCAGCGGCCCTCGTCGCCGCCGGTGGACGCGAGCAGCGCCTGGTGGGTTTCTATGCCGTGGCCGTCTTCGCCAGCTTCCTGGCGGCGACGATCGCGTGCGCGCGCCTGTCCTACCGCGACGGCCGGCGTGCTGCACTGACGGTGAACGTCATCGGAGCGGTCTTGGTCGCGACGATCCTCATCATGAACGCGACGCGCCTCGACGGGTTGCTGGCGTTGCTCGCATCGGGTGGCGTGGCTGTCTACTTGTGGCGCATGTGGGTGTCACGAGGTCGGCCGGGTGGCGTGGCCGCTGCCGCCGGAAGCGGCTAGCCGCCTGCGGCTCAGACCCGCTGGTAAATGGCGGTTTCGGTGTGGTGCCCCCGGCAGGATTCGAATTTGCCGATCAGCACCGCGCAATCCTGCCGGTGACCACCACGAACTTGCCCGTACCTGCATTTACCAGCGGATATCGCCTTTGCGAACTGCGAGGTTCTGTCGGGTTCCTATAGGATGACTATTGCACGGAGATTGCACGGCGACGGGAGTGGAGCATGGCAGGACAGCGGGCGGCCGCGAAGTCGGAGCGCACGCGGCGGTCGTTCGGGCGGATGCGCCAATTGCCCTCGGGCCGGTGGCAGGCGAGCTACCTCCACAACGGCGCGGTCTATAAGGCGCTGGCCACGTTCCCCACCAAGAGCAGCGCGGGTCATTGGTTGCAGGCCGAGGAGGATCTAATCGACCTCGACCGCCGCCGACCGGGGGAGTGGACACCGCCCGCCGAACGCGCCGCCCGCCGACAGGCCGAGAAGCTGACGTTGCGCACCTACGCCAACACGTGGCTGGACAACAAGACGAAGCTGGCGCGCCGCACCCGCGACAACTACCGGGGCCACCTCGACAACCACATCCTCCCCGTCCTCGGCGACCTCGGACTGGCCGAGATCACGCCCGAGCACGTCCGCACGTGGTTCGCCGGGTTGGGCACCGAGCATGACACGCGCAACGCGCAGGCGTACGCGATCCTCAACGGGGTGTTCAACACCGCCGTGGCCGACGACCTGATCGAGCGCAATCCGTGCCGGATCAAGGGCGCGGCACAGGTGAAGCACGCCAAGCGCTCGGTGGTGTTGCTCGACGCCGCCCAACTGACCGAGTTGGCGGCGGCGATGCCCGACGACGCGCGCCTGGCCGTGCTGCTGGCCGGGTGGTGCGCGTTGCGCAAGGGGGAGGTGTTCGCGCTGCGCCGCTGCGACATAGCCGCCGACGGGTCCACCGTTCGCATCGAACGGGCCGTGACGTACCGGGAGGGCAAGTTCGAGGTGGGGCCGACCAAGACGCGCGAGTCGCGGCGCGTGGTGTCGGTGCCGCCGCACGTTCGGCCCGCCGTTGTGGACCACCTCGCGCGCCACGTCGGCGAGGGGGACGAGGCGCTGGTGTTCACCGAACCGTCCACCGGATCGTTCGCCGGGGAGAAGCGGTTCCGCACGGCGTGGGAGGCCGCGCGCGAGGCAATCGGGCAGCCGCAGTTGCATTTCCACGACCTGCGCCATGCGGGTGGCGTGATGGCCGCGCAGGCGGGCGCAACGCTGCGCGAAGTGATGGACCGGCTCGGCCACACCTCGCCGAACATGGCCATGCGCTACCAACACACCGCCGAAGGACGTGCCGCCGCGCTTGCCGACAAACTTTCCGCGCTAGCCGCGACAAACCCGTAAACGTCGGGAAACTAAACTCCAACGCGCACAACCTAATTCGTTCGGCGTGTTCCGCGCGGAATGTGGCGAAACCCCGCGAACCCGCGCTATATTTGCGGCGTTACAGCGCGGGATTGGCCCGCCATGACCCGAGGCGTCCAACCCGGCCTCCTCGGATTACGGCGAGGTCAGAGGAGAGACCCGAAGTGTCCACCCGCACAACCACACCCACCCCCGAGTACGAATCGCTGCGATCTGCCGCCGCGCGCACCGGCTACTCGGTGTTCACGTTCCGCGAGAAGATCGCCAGCGGCGAGCTGCCCGCCTACCGGATCAGCGACAAGCCGGGCAGCGCGATGCGCGTCAAAGTCGCCGATGTCAACGCGCTGCTGCGCCCGGTCATTCCTGTGGAGATTCAGGCCGCGCGGTGAGTGGCCACACATTAAAACTCAACGCGCACATACCCGTAACGCAGTGGTGCCGCACCAGCCGCGTGCTTGGCTTCGCCCGCGATGTGCCGGTGCGGCACCACTTCCAAGGACTCCCCATCGCCGCGAAGTAGGAGACATGACCGAGAATACCTCCCCGACTGGCAAGCAGGCCGGCGCCACCGATGAGGCCACCGCCATCAACGGTCACCGCAGCCGTGCCGACGCCCTCCTCGCCGCCATGCCCGCCGACTTCGGCAAGGCCACCGCCCGGCGGCGGGCCGACGATGCGCCGCCCGCCGCCGAGGACGATGGCAAGACCGACGTAAACGGTCTGCGCCCCGGCGACGAGGGGTACCAGCCGTTCAACACCCGGGGCGCCAACGCCAAGCACGCCACCGCTGCGAAGGCGCAGGAGGCCAGCGAGAAACGGCTGAAACGGTGGGCGTCTCGCCGCTACCCGGTGTCGATTCTCGACGGGCGCACCGAGCCGTGGGCGCGCGCAATCGCCGCCGACATCGCGCGCCGCAACGCCGGGCGCGATCCGGTCAAGGACGCGCCGGACGTGATGTTCAGCGGGGACAAGGCGGTGAAGGTGGGCGCGACCGACGCCCACCTCACCGCGATGCCGGAACTGACGCCCGAAGAGATCGGCGCGTTGAAGATCGAGGCGGCGGCGATCCGCGAGTACCACCGGGCACAGGTGCGCCGGAAGGCTGCGGCGATGGCGACCCCGCGCCACCCCCTGGCCGAGGTCATCCGCCACGTCTCCGACATGGCCAACGACCCGCCGACCGGCACCCTCATCGACGGGCTGATCTACGAGCAGACGGTCACTCACTGGGTCGGCGACGGCGGCACCTACAAGACGTTCACCGTGCTCGCACTGGCGTGCTCGGTGGCGGCGGGCCGCGACTTCACCCACCAACTCAAGGTGCCGCAGAAGCACTCGGTGCTGTACTTCTGCGCCGAGCGCCGCCACTACGGCATGGGCGCGGATGTCGCCGCGTGGTGCCAGCGCGCCGGGCTCGACATCGCCAGCCTGGACCTCCTCGGTTGGGACGACGTGGTGCAATTGGCCGACGACGAGTGGATGGCCGAGTTGGTCGAGTTCGTGAAGGCGCGGGGCATCAAACTCATCGTGTTCGACACCCAGCGCAAGGCCACCAGGGGCATCGAGGAGAACTCGTCCACCGACATCGGCGCGGCGCTGGCCAACGCCCAGAAGTTGGCGATGGAGGCGAACGCGGCGGTCATCGTCATCCACCACACCGCGCGCGGCCAGGACCACGCCCGAGGGTCCAGCGTGGGGCGGGACGACACCGACGCGACGGTGGTGCAGAAGGCGACCGGCCCGAACGAGGCCGAGTTCGTCATCGACAAGCACAAATCCGAGGCCACCGGCACGCGCTACCCGGTGAAGGTCGAGAAGGTGGCCGGGACGATGCCGCCCACCGAGGGCCGAGCCGGGTACGGCTACACGACCCTGGTGGCCACCGCGCGCGACCCGCTGACGATGAACGAGACCGCCGACAAGGTGGCGGCGGCGCTGGCCCAAGACGACAAGATTCTGGTGGCGGTCGTCAACGACGCCGACGACGGCCCGCTGTCGCCTGCGGAGGTGACCCGCCGCGCCCAGGCGCGCGGGTGCGAACTCGGCAAGGACGCGGTGGGCACGCACCTCGCGCGGTTGGCCAAGGACAACTACGGGCGTCTGGTGACCCAGCACGTCAACCCGACCAACGGGCGGCGCACCTACTCGCCGAAGTCGGCTCCGCCCGACGCCGACGACACCGCCGACGTGAGCGCCGAGGTGGTGGACCTGGCGACACGGCGGCGCGGTGGGAAGTCGTCGCAGAAGGCCACCCCGAAGTCGCCGGAGACGCCGCCGCCGACCGACTGAGCGCGCAGCAAACATGCGGTCAGAGCGTCGACGTCAAACTTCGCGGCGCAGCCGCGAACTTAGCCAGCAACCCGCGAACACCTGGTCAGCGTCATTCTAAATGTTAACCACGGAGGTGAATCATGGGCGCAACGGTCACCCGGCGCGCGTCGAATATGCGTTTGCGCAGGTCAGAGCATCGCAACTTCGCGGCATCGGGTCACCGCGAAATGAGCCGCGAAATCGGGGTCCACGGCATTCGCGGCAATGCCGACGTGCTCTAAATATGCCCTCTGACCTGGGGTTCGCGTATGTTCGCGGTTTTGCCGATGAACAGTTCCCGCTTCGCGGGTGTTCGCGGCCCCGCTATAGGGATAGCGGGACGCACCCGAGAGGGCCGGGTTTGGAGGGTGGCCGTCGAAACCGAACATCGACCTCGACACCGCATCCGACGGGCGCGGTGGCGGCGGACAGTGGCGGCGGACAGTGGACCGGGCGGCGGCGGTGCGGGCGGGCGGTGGCACCGAAATGACCGCAGCCACACCACAATCCCGTAAACGTCGGGTACTGACGAAGACGGACCTAATTGCCCCACAATGGCCACATGGCCAAACCAGGACCGGCGATGAGCCGCGAGGACAGCCGCCGCCGCGCCGAGCGTGCGCGCTGGCTGCGCGGCACCGGCAAGACGTGGCAGCAGATCGCCGACTCCGAAGGGTTCCGGTCGCGGCGGGCGGCGCAGTTGGCGGTGGCCCGCCTGGTCGAGTCCGAACCCGCCGACAACCCCGCCGCGTTGCGCCGCACCGCCACCGACGGGCTGCGCATCACCAAGTCGGTGCTGTTCGCCGGTCTCGCCGAGGCGAAGCAGTCGGGCGACCACCAGGCGGTGGTGTCCTACGCCCGCGCCATCGGCGACAACATCGACAAGGACGCCAAGATCAACGGGTTGCACGTGCCCGTCGCCCAGCAGGTGGACGTGAACGTCAGCCACGACGCCACCGCCATCATCGACCGCATGGAGTCCGAACTGCTGGCGTTGGTCGCCCAGCGTGAGCAGCCGTCGGCAATCGCCAGCGGCAACGTCATCGACGCGGAGGTAATCCGATGAGCACCACCACGACCGAGGACGTCATCAAGGCGGCATCCTCAATCGCCCGCGACGTGGCCGAGGGCACGCTGTCGCCGTCGGCGTTGGAGGACCAGGCTGTCGCCGAGTTGCGCGAGATGGTCGGCACCGTCGCGGCGCCGGACGACCCCGCGTGGTCGCTGCAATGCGACATCGCCCGCCAGGTGCTCGCCCTCGACGGCATCCCCGCCGACGAGTTGGCCGAGTGGGTGGCCGTCGCGCGCCAACGGGCCGGTGAGGCGGTCGGCACGCCCGGCCCTGCCGACACCCGACCTGACCCGGTTTCACTCGTCAGCGTGGCGCACTACCCCGAGACGGCGCAGCCCGATGCCGACATCGCCCCGGCCCGACCACTACGACCCGACAGCGGCGTGGCTGGCGGGCAACACCCGGCGGAACTGACGACGACATGAAGCGCGCCGACATCGCCACGACCGCACGCCAAGTCAGGCTGATCCTCGACGCCATCGAGCGCGGGGAGTTGGAGGCCACCGCGACCGAACGCGCCCGCCTCGAAGGTGCGGCGGCGGCACTCGACGTAATGTCGGGCGGCGACTCTTAACGCAAACGGTCGTTTGCGTTATACGATGGGAGCATGACCACGCCCCGCACCCGCCGCCGTCGCGTCCAGACCGCGCCCGTCGGCACCGTCGTCGCCTACATCCGCGTGTCCACCGAGGAGCAAGCGGCCAGCGGTGCCGGGCTCGACGCGCAACGCGCCGCCATCGCCGCCGAGTGCGACCGCCGGGGCTGGACCATCGTCGGGTGGCACGCCGACGAGGGCGTCAGCGGCGGCAAGGCCATCGACGCCCGGCCCGCCCTCACCGCCGCCATCGACGCCGTGGAGTCGGCACAGGCGGCGGTGTTGATGGTGGCCAAGTCCGACCGCCTGGCCCGCAGCCTGCCCACCCTCCTCGACGTGCTCGACCGCACCCAGCGCGCGGGCGGCGTGGTCGTCGCCGTCGATGGCACGGTGGACACCAGCACGGCGGCGGGGCGGTTCACCACGCAGATCATGGGCAGCGTGGCCGAACTGGAACGCGGCCTCATCAGCGACAGGACCAAGGCGGCGTTGGCCGTCCGCAAGGCGCAGGGGGTGCGGCTCGGACGCCCGACCACCGTGCCGCCGTCGGTGGTCGAGCGCATCGCCCGCGAACGCGCCGCAGGGGCGACGTGGGCAGCCATCGCCGACAGCCTGAACGCCGACGGCACGCCGACCGGCCAGGGCGGATCGAAGTGGTTCCCGAACACGGTGGCCCGAATCCACAAGCGAGTGGCGGCGTGACTCCCACGGATAGGCAGGGAGTGCCGGGTCAACCGGCGCGCCACATCAGGAGCGCGGCGGTCCCATCATGCCGCCGGGTCCCATCATGCCGCCGGGTCCCATCATGCCGCCGGGTCCCATCATGCCGCCGGGTCCCATCATGCCGCCGGGTCCCATCATGCCTTGCATCATCGCTGGCATTCCGTCACGGACGAAGCCAGTGACCTCGCGGGCGTGTGCGCGGATCACTTCTATCAGGTTGGGATCGTCTGCCGTTTCCTCGGCAATCACTCCGGTCGGAGTGAGCGTGAGTTGGCGTCGGTAGCCGCCTGCGTTTCGGAACAGGGTCGGCAGCGTCGAGCTCATGCACATGACCTCGTCGCCCTGGCCGATATGGGAATACATGCTCGAAACGTGCGCCTGTAGTTGAGCAGTAAGGTCGGGCGAATCTGATTCGGTGGTGGTGCGCACGCCACCTGGTATTTCTTCCACCGTGCGCCTGATCTCATTGTGCCGAGCGAACATGTCCATATAGACCCGCATGTCCGCTGGCCCGCCCATCATGCCGCCGTCGCCGGGTCCGTTGGTGAGCCGGAGGTCCGGCGTCCGCGGTTCGAACACGTTGCGGATGACGTATCCAACGCCAAGAACACTGCCCGCCGCCAATGCGCCGAGTGCGGCGAGCGCCGCACGGCGATTCATCAACTGCGCCATCGTGACCTCACTACGACCAACCCTATGGCCGAGGGGTGGTCGGAGCCGTGGTCGTCGGCGTCTGCTGACCCGGCCACGCGCCGCCGGGACCCATCATGCCGCCGGGACCCATCATGCCGCCGGGTCCCATCATGCCCGGTCCCATCTGGCCGTACGGTCCCATCTGACTCGGTCCCATCATCCCCGGCTGGTGATATCCACCACGGAAATTGCCGTCTGAGTGCCTACCGATGAAAAACCCCGAGAAGAAGATCACAGCGACGATGAACACGACACCGGCGACGATGCCCACCCACACCAAAATCGAGCTCGACCTGTTGCGCCTGCCATCGTCGTAAGGCGATGGCGACTCAAAGACGCGCCGCTCCCCTACTGCTGCTGCGGCACGTTCTGTCCCGGACTCACGAGATTCGGTCATCGTCCAATCGTCGCGGACTGTCGAATCGGAGGTGTAGGGCATTTGTGCCCCTAAAGCGCGGGACAGTGTCGTCTTTGTTCAGCCGCCTCTACCCGGCGACGCGGGACTATGGTCGGTCACTCGGGTCATGGCACGGTCCGTTCAGTCGTCGTCCTCGACCAGTTCGCCCTCCCAGGCTTCCCTACCTTCGTGAATGGCGAACGCGGCGATGACGAAGCCAGCAACGGGGTCGAGCCAGGCGGCGCCGGTGAGCGCAAACAGGCCGACGCCGAGCAGCGTGGAAATGCTCAGCAGCACACAGATTTTGGTCTCGGCAGCGTCGGCGAGGATCAGGTTGTCCTTGAGCTGGGTACCGACCTTCTTCTTGGCGGCAGCCAGCACTGGCATCACGATGATCGACGCCACCAGCAGACCGATGGCCAGCGGCGAGCTTTCGGGTTCCTCGCCGCCTATCAGGCTGCGGATGCCCTCGATGGTGACGTAGCCGGCGAGCAGGAAGAACGTGCTGGCGACCAGCTTGAGGGCGATGCGCTCCTTGCGTTCATCGGCGTGGCCGTGGCGCAGCCGCGCCGACAGCCGGAGAGCGACCAGGACGGCGGCGATGGATTCGATGCCCGAGTCGATGCCGAACCCGACCACCGACACCAGCCCGGCCATCAGCCCGGCGGTGATGGCGACAGCGCCTTCGATGACGTTGTAGCCGACCGTGAACTGAGCCAGGCGCAGTCCCCGGCGGGTGAGCCGTTCGGTCTCGGCGGCGGTCAGCGTGGTGTCGGGTGTGCTCATCAGGTCGTCCTGTCGGTGCCATAGGTCGGGCAGAGGGCGACGGCGTTGCCCGTCGCGGTGAGGAGGGTTTCAGCGGACGCCAGCAGGTCGAGCAACTCGGGGCGGGCAAGCGAATAGAACATCTGCCTGCCTTCGGGGCGTCCGTTGACCAGGCCACAGTCGCGCAGGCAGGCCAGGTGCGACGAAACCGTAGATTGCGGCAGGCCGAGCGCCCGCACTAGGTCAACTACCCGTGCTTCACCGCCAGCCAGGTGGCCGACGATGGCCAGCCGGGTCGGATCGGACAGGCCGTGGAACAACGCGACCGCGCCCGCTAAGTCGTCGCGCGTGGCCGGAGGGACGCTACTACTTTTCATCGGCATTTCACGATGATAACTTCTCAACGAGATTAATCAACTTCTGCCGATGATAACGACGACAGCCGATGAGGCGAGGTATCCAATGAAGCTCAACGCCATCGAACGGGCCGCGATGAACAACCCCATCCGCGCCGCCCACCAACACCGCCGGGAAGCGGCGTGGTTCCGCCGTCTTGCCGGTGGCGACCTCGCGGGCCAAGACGTGCTCGAAGTCGGGTGCGGTCGCGGCGTCGGGGCCGAGGTCATCCTCGACCGGCTCCACGCCAACCGGGTCACCGCATTCGACCTTGACGACAGCATGGTCGAGCTTGCGCGCCGACGCCTACACAACCGTCCAGTGTCGCTCTCAGTCGGCGACGCCTGCGAGATCAAACAACCAGCCGCCAGCCAGGACACCGTGATCGACTTCGGCATCATCCACCACGTTCCGCAATGGCAGGAGGCCGTAGCCGAGATCGCCCGCGTGCTGCGCCCCGGCGGGCAACTGCTGTTCGAGGAGGTTCCGCGCCACATGCTTGAAACGTGGGCGTTCCGCACCTTCACAGTGCACCCGCGCGAGAACCGTTTCGACGCAGCCGAGTTCGCCGCCGAACTGGCCCGCCACGGTCTGCACGGCACTGCGCGGATCGAGCAACATCTCGGCGGAATGCTGTTCGTCGGTGCTGCCCGAAAGTCTTGAACCGGCCCGGCGGAGGTACGTTCAGTTTCCCGACGTTTACGGGTTATCTTCCTATCCCACAACATATTTCGGGACACGCCGACGGCGTTAGCCTCGACCGTCGGTGCACGGTCGGCGTCTATGGTCGCCACTATGCAGACCACATTCCTCACCGACCCTACGTCGCTGACCCCCGCGCAGTGGTCGGGTCGGTTGGCGGCGTACCTGGCGCGCGGTCGCGGCAACGATGACCCCGATGTCATTGCGTGTCGGGCGGCGCTGAGCTATTGGCGCGCCCGCCGCGCCATCGATGCCGAGGCGGGCCAGATCGCGCCGATCCACCTCGACGCTCTGACCGCCCGGTTGCGCGAGGCGGTGGCCCGATGACCGCCATTCAGGCCGGGGTCATGGCGCGCAACCGCACACCCGCCGCGCTCGCCGCCCAACGCCCGCAGCCGCCGCGCACGTACACCCCGTCCGAACACCGCGAGCGGCGGCGCACCGGGCTGCCCGCCGCCCACTACGACGGCACCTGGTCGCTGGCCCGCGAGATCGCCGATGTCGTCGGCCCGTTGGCGCAGCGGATCGCCGCCGACGACCGGCCCACCGGTTCATGCGCACCGCTGCCTCGGTGCCGTGGCTGGCCGAAGGCGTCCACGAGGCGGTCGGCGTCATCGTCGGGTGGGTGGCCGAGACGGATGCCCGCCGCCGCACCGCGCACCTGGCCGACGAGCCGGGCAAGCGCAAGTACGCCATGACCACATTGGTGGACCTCGCGCCGCGCCCGGCGCTGCCCGACATCGCCGACAAGGACATGGCGTCCGGTTCGTGGGCGGCGGCGGTGGTGGCGATGGCGATGGCCGTCGATGCCGCGTTCTCCGACCTGCTCGCGCACTCTCATCCGCCCAACGCCGCCGCGCTGCGTGGCCAGCCTTCCCGCTCCGACCAACTGGCGCGGCTGTTGACCCGCACCATCGACCACGCCGCCTTGGCGCTGGAACGGCGTCTCGACCGCGACGACCACGGCGACCACCACCCGACCGCCTCGACCGACGCCGACCGCGCCCGCGCCGAACTCGAATCCCTTGGAGTGACACCATGACCACCGGCCTGCCCGACTTCCCCGCGACGACCCACACCGCGATGCTGCCAACGCATTTCGAGGTTCCGGCGGTGAACCCGGCCATCCCCGGCCTCTACGCCGCGACGTTCTGGACCGAGGTGGGCGCGGGCGAGCCGTCGCGTCACCTCAACGGCGTTGAGGTCCGTGGCCCGAACTACGGCGGTGCCGACGCTTCCGGCGTGTGGGGCGCGCCGTGGTGTTCGGTCCCGCCCATCGACAACGCCGAGCGCAAGGAGGGTCAGCGTCCGCCGATCTTGGACCCGTTCGACCCGATGACGGTGTGGGCGTATGACGAGTGCGACCTGACCGAGCCATCGCGGGCCGAGGTGCAGGCGCGTGCGGCGCAGGTGTTCCGGTTGGAGGAACAGCCGACGGTGGAGCGCGAGTTCGCCGCCCGGTTGCTGGTGGACGCCGCCGACCTTCCCGGCGGCATCGCCATCCGGCCCACCCTCAAGGAGGCTGTCGCCTACCTCGAAGGTGCGATGGCCGAGACGAACACCGTGGGGTTCTTCCACATCGGCGCGCATCTGCCCGCCATCGAGGCCGCGCTGTTCGCCAAGTCGGGGACGGCCCGGCTGTCGCCGTCGGGGCACACGTGGGTCGTCGGCGGCGGGTACGTCGCCGGGCTGGGCGACACTATCGTGGCGACCAGCCAGCCGTTCGGCTGGCGCGACGAGGTGCAGGTTCGCACCGCGATTGACGAGCGGCACAACACCTTCGCCGCCCTCGCCGAACGCACCGTCCTGGTGGGTTACGAGGCTGTCGTGGCGGCGGTGACGGCGACGCCGTGACCACGATGACCGCCGAACCCGAAGCCGACACGATGACCGCCACCGAGGAATACATGCTCGAAACGTGCGCCTGTAGTTGAGCAGTAAGGTCGGGCGAATCTGATTCGGTGGTGGTGCGCACGCCACCTGGTATTTCTTCCACCGTGCGCCTGATCTCATTGTGCCGAGCGAACATGTCCATATAGACCCGCATGTCCGCTGGCCCGCCCATCATGCCGCCGTCGCCGGGTCCGTTGGTGAGCCGGAGGTCCGGCGTCCGCGGTTCGAACACGTTGCGGATGACGTATCCAACGCCAAGAACACTGCCCGCCGCCAATGCGCCGAGTGCGGCGAGCCGCACGGCGATTCATCAACTGCGCCATCGTGACCTCACTACGACCAACCCTATGGCCGAGGGGTGGTCGGAGCCGTGGTCGTCGGCGTCTGCTGACCCGGCCACGCGCCGCCGGGACCCATCATGCCGCCGGGACCCATCATGCCGCCGGGTCCCATCATGCCCGGTCCCATCTGGCCGTACGGTCCCATCTGACTCGGTCCCATCATCCCCGGCTGGTGATATCCACCACGGAAATTGCCGTCTGAGTGCCTACCGATGAAAACCCCGAGAAGAAGATCACAGCGACGATGAACACGACACCGGCGACGATGCCCACCCACACCAAAATCGAGCTCGACCTGTTGCGCCTGCCATCGTCGTAAGGCGATGGCGACTCAAAGACGCGCCGCTCCCCTACTGCTGCTGCGGCACGTTCTGTCCCGGACTCACGAGATTCGGTCATCGTCCAATCGTCGCGGACTGTCGAATCGGAGGTGTAGGGCATTTGTGCCCCTAAAGCGCGGGACAGTGTCGTCTTTGTTCAGCCGCCTCTACCCGGCGACGCGGGACTATGGTCGGTCACTCGGGTCATGGCACGGTCCGTTCAGTCGTCGTCCTCGACCAGTTCGCCCTCCCAGGCTTCCCTACCTTCGTGAATGGCGAACGCGGCGATGACGAAGCCAGCAACGGGGTCGAGCCAGGCGGCGCCGGTGAGCGCAAACAGGCCGACGCCGAGCAGCGTGGAAATGCTCAGCAGCACACAGATTTTGGTCTCGGCAGCGTCGGCGAGGATCAGGTTGTCCTTGAGCTGGGTACCGACCTTCTTCTTGGCGGCAGCCAGCACTGGCATCACGATGATCGACGCCACCAGCAGACCGATGGCCAGCGGCGAGCTTTCGGGTTCCTCGCCGCCTATCAGGCTGCGGATGCCCTCGATGGTGACGTAGCCGGCGAGCAGGAAGAACGTGCTGGCGACCAGCTTGAGGGCGATGCGCTCCTTGCGTTCATCGGCGTGGCCGTGGCGCAGCCGCGCCGACAGCCGGAGAGCGACCAGGACGGCGGCGATGGATTCGATGCCCGAGTCGATGCCGAACCCGACCACCGACACCAGCCCGGCCATCAGCCCGGCGGTGATGGCGACAGCGCCTTCGATGACGTTGTAGCCGACCGTGAACTGAGCCAGGCGCAGTCCCCGGCGGGTGAGCCGTTCGGTCTCGGCGGCGGTCAGCGTGGTGTCGGGTGTGCTCATCAGGTCGTCCTGTCGGTGCCATAGGTCGGGCAGAGGGCGACGGCGTTGCCCGTCGCGGTGAGGAGGGTTTCAGCGGACGCCAGCAGGTCGAGCAACTCGGGGCGGGCAAGCGAATAGAACATCTGCCTGCCTTCGGGGCGTCCGTTGACCAGGCCACAGTCGCGCAGGCAGGCCAGGTGCGACGAAACCGTAGATTGCGGCAGGCCGAGCGCCCGCACTAGGTCAACTACCCGTGCTTCACCGCCAGCCAGGTGGCCGACGATGGCCAGCCGGGTCGGATCGGACAGGCCGTGGAACAACGCGACCGCGCCCGCTAAGTCGTCGCGCGTGGCCGGAGGGACGCTACTACTTTTCATCGGCATTTCACGATGATAACTTCTCAACGAGATTAATCAACTTCTGCCGATGATAACGACGACAGCCGATGAGGCGAGGTATCCAATGAAGCTCAACGCCATCGAACGGGCCGCGATGAACAACCCCATCCGCGCCGCCCACCAACACCGCCGGGAAGCGGCGTGGTTCCGCCGTCTTGCCGGTGGCGACCTCGCGGGCCAAGACGTGCTCGAAGTCGGGTGCGGTCGCGGCGTCGGGGCCGAGGTCATCCTCGACCGGCTCCACGCCAACCGGGTCACCGCATTCGACCTTGACGACAGCATGGTCGAGCTTGCGCGCCGACGCCTACACAACCGTCCAGTGTCGCTCTCAGTCGGCGACGCCTGCGAGATCAAACAACCAGCCGCCAGCCAGGACACCGTGATCGACTTCGGCATCATCCACCACGTTCCGCAATGGCAGGAGGCCGTAGCCGAGATCGCCCGCGTGCTGCGCCCCGGCGGGCAACTGCTGTTCGAGGAGGTTCCGCGCCACATGCTTGAAACGTGGGCGTTCCGCACCTTCACAGTGCACCCGCGCGAGAACCGTTTCGACGCAGCCGAGTTCGCCGCCGAACTGGCCCGCCACGGTCTGCACGGCACTGCGCGGATCGAGCAACATCTCGGCGGAATGCTGTTCGTCGGTGCTGCCCGAAAGTCTTGAACCGGCCCGGCGGAGGTACGTTCAGTTTCCCGACGTTTACGGGTTATCTTCCTATCCCACAACATATTTCGGGACACGCCGACGGCGTTAGCCTCGACCGTCGGTGCACGGTCGGCGTCTATGGTCGCCACTATGCAGACCACATTCCTCACCGACCCTACGTCGCTGACCCCCGCGCAGTGGTCGGGTCGGTTGGCGGCGTACCTGGCGCGCGGTCGCGGCAACGATGACCCCGATGTCATTGCGTGTCGGGCGGCGCTGAGCTATTGGCGCGCCCGCCGCGCCATCGATGCCGAGGCGGGCCAGATCGCGCCGATCCACCTCGACGCTCTGACCGCCCGGTTGCGCGAGGCGGTGGCCCGATGACCGCCATTCAGGCCGGGGTCATGGCGCGCAACCGCACACCCGCCGCGCTCGCCGCCCAACGCCCGCAGCCGCCGCGCACGTACACCCCGTCCGAACACCGCGAGCGGCGGCGCACCGGGCTGCCCGCCGCCCACTACGACGGCACCTGGTCGCTGGCCCGCGAGATCGCCGATGTCGTCGGCCCGTTGGCGCAGCGGATCGCCGCCGACGACCGGCCCACCCGGTTCATGCGCACCGCTGCCTCGGTGCCGTGGCTGGCCGAAGGCGTCCACGAGGCGGTCGGCGTCATCGTCGGGTGGGTGGCCGAGACGGATGCCCGCCGCCGCACCGCGCACCTGGCCGACGAGCCGGGCAAGCGCAAGTACGCCATGACCACATTGGTGGACCTCGCGCCGCGCCCGGCGCTGCCCGACATCGCCGACAAGGACATGGCGTCCGGTTCGTGGGCGGCGGCGGTGGTGGCGATGGCGATGGCCGTCGATGCCGCGTTCTCCGACCTGCTCGCGCACTCTCATCCGCCCAACGCCGCCGCGCTGCGTGGCCAGCCTTCCCGCTCCGACCAACTGGCGCGGCTGTTGACCCGCACCATCGACCACGCCGCCTTGGCGCTGGAACGGCGTCTCGACCGCGACGACCACGGCGACCACCACCCGACCGCCTCGACCGACGCCGACCGCGCCCGCGCCGAACTCGAATCCCTTGGTGACACCATGACCACCGGCCTGCCCGACTTCCCCGCGACGACCCACACCGCGATGCTGCCAACGCATTTCGAGGTTCCGGCGGTGAACCCGGCCATCCCCGGCCTCTACGCCGCGACGTTCTGGACCGAGGTGGGCGCGGGCGAGCCGTCGCGTCACCTCAACGGCGTTGAGGTCCGTGGCCCGAACTACGGCGGTGCCGACGCTTCCGGCGTGTGGGGCGCGCCGTGGTGTTCGGTCCCGCCCATCGACAACGCCGAGCGCAAGGAGGGTCAGCGTCCGCCGATCTTGGACCCGTTCGACCCGATGACGGTGTGGGCGTATGACGAGTGCGACCTGACCGAGCCATCGCGGGCCGAGGTGCAGGCGCGTGCGGCGCAGGTGTTCCGGTTGGAGGAACAGCCGACGGTGGAGCGCGAGTTCGCCGCCCGGTTGCTGGTGGACGCCGCCGACCTTCCCGGCGGCATCGCCATCCGGCCCACCCTCAAGGAGGCTGTCGCCTACCTCGAAGGTGCGATGGCCGAGACGAACACCGTGGGGTTCTTCCACATCGGCGCGCATCTGCCCGCCATCGAGGCCGCGCTGTTCGCCAAGTCGGGGACGGCCCGGCTGTCGCCGTCGGGGCACACGTGGGTCGTCGGCGGCGGGTACGTCGCCGGGCTGGGCGACACTATCGTGGCGACCAGCCAGCCGTTCGGCTGGCGCGACGAGGTGCAGGTTCGCACCGCGATTGACGAGCGGCACAACACCTTCGCCGCCCTCGCCGAACGCACCGTCCTGGTGGGTTACGAGGCTGTCGTGGCGGCGGTGACGGCGACGCCGTGACCACGATGACCGCCGAACCCGAAGCCGACACGATGACCGCCACCGACGACGGCATCGCCGTCTGCTGGCGCTGCGGTGGGCCGTGCCTGACCTACAAGGGATCGGTCCACGGTTGGACGTGCACGGCGTGTCTGGACGCCTACCTCGATGCGGGCGCGGCGCGGTGGGCTGTCCGCATGGCCAAGGAGCGCGAGAAGAACGCGCGGAAACTGTTGCTACGCAACGACTCAGAGTCTCCCGTGTCGGCGAACGGTCGGGGTCGGGACGGTGGTGGACCGGATGTGTTCCGCACCGCTGTCCCGGCGTCGGCCACCACCTCCGACGCGCCGCAATGACCACCACACCCGAAGGGACAGACCGATGACCGGCACCACCAATGCCCGCCGACGCCCGTTGACGATGGCCGACCTCACCACGCGCGAACGGCATCACCTCGAAGTGTGCGTTCACGAAGCGGCCCACGCCGTCGCTGGTGTCGCCCTCGGCGGCGAACTCCGCAGCGCGGTGGTGTCCAACAGTCGCGTGTGGGGTGTCGATGGTCTCGCCTCGTTCGCCGACACGCCCCACGGGCGTGACCCCGAGATCGCGTATGCGGGGCCGTGGGCGCAGGCGAAGTTCCGCGCCGGTGGCCGTGACAACCGCCCGACGCAGCGCCAGGTGTTCGCGATCCTCAACGCGGGCGGCTATAAGGACGACCGGATGCTGATCGCTTCCGGCGGCACGCATCTCGGGCACGCCGTCACCCCGCTGGTCGAGCGGACATGGCCCGCCGTCATCCGCGTGGCCCGACGGCTCTACGACACCGGGGAGGCGACCCACACTGACGTGTGCGCGGCGTTGGGCATCACCGACGGCGGCGGGCCGGGCAGTTCGCAACTCGCGGGGCTGCGGGCCGGTATGCGTCCGGTTCCCGCATGACCTAACCGACGACCACAACCACGCAGGGACTCCACCTCACCCAACGACGACACACCCGAGGAGCCCACCGTGACAACCCCCACCGCCACCCCGTCAGTTGACCCGTTCCACGACTTCTGGCTGCCGGACTACTGCCCCCGGTGCAACCCGGCGGGTCATCACGCCGACCGCTGCGTGCGCCTGGCCACCCAAACCGAGCCGGATGCCGTCACCTGGCGCGGCGGCAGAGGGTTGGTGTGCGACTACGTGTGCGACGGCTGCGGGCACCAGTGGCGGCGGGCCGACCTGTGGACCGCCGAGTGTGCCGGTTTCAATCCCAAGCAACGGAGGGCCGCGTGACCGCGACGACCGACCGCCGACGCGACCCCATCGTGTCGATGACCGCCGCCCGTGCCATCGCGTCAGCGCGCCAACGGCGGCGGCCCGCGACCCCGGCGGAATTGGCCCGGCGGCTCATTCCCGGCTACGTGGTCACCCCGGCCATCAAGCTGCTGTCCGACGAACTGGTGCGCGCGGTGGAGATGCCGGACGCCCGGCTGATCGTGACCATGCCGCCCAGGACCGGCAAGTCGGTGCTCACCTCGCAGGTGCTCCCGGTGTGGCTGCTGTCGCGCGACCCCGACGCCGAGGTCATCGTGAAGTCCTACGGCGACGCCCTGGCCGAGGAGCACAGCGCCGCCGCCCGACGGCTGATCGCCGAGAACCCCGCCGTCGTCGGCATCGAGTTGGCGGCGGACAAGCAGGCTGTCGGTCGGTGGCGGGTGGCCGGACACCGGGGCGGCATGTTGGCGGGCGGAATCCTGTCCAGCACCACCGGGTTCGGCGCGTCGGTGCTGCTGGTCGATGACCCGGTGAAGGGTGCGCAGGAGGCCGACTCGGACGCCTACCGGCGGCGGCTCACCGCCGAGTTCAAGGCCAGCCTGATGACCCGGCTGATGCCCGGCGCGTCGGCCATCGTCGTGCTCACGCGGTGGCACCCCGACGACCTCGCCGGGTCGCTGCTCGCCGAACCCGGCAGCCGGTGGCGGTGTGTGAACATCCCGGCCATCAGCACCGCCGGGGTGCCCGACGCGCTGGGCCGCGAACGCAGCGGCGTGGCTATGACCAGCGCGGTGGGGCGCACCGCCGAGCAGTTCCGCGAGATCAAGTCCGAGGTCGGGTCGCGGGCATGGGCCGCAATGTATTTGGGCACCCCCACGACGCCCGAGGGCGGGCTGATTAAGGCGGCGTGGATCGACACGTGGCGGTTGCCCGCCGCCCCGCCGGGGACGGTCAAGATCGTCGTCGGCGTGGACCCCGCCGACTCCGGCGAGGGCGACGAGACCGGCATCATCGCCGCCGCGCTGACCGCCGACGGGGTGGTGGCGCTCATCGCCGACGTGTCGGCCCGGATGACATCGGACGCCTGGGCGGTGCGCGCCGTGCAACTCGCCGCAGACGTGGGTGCGTCAGAGATCGCGGTGGAGGCGTTTGCGGCGCGGGCCACCTACACCCGGCTCGTCACCGAGGTGCTGGCCCGGTTCCGCGTGGACCGGCCCATCCGCGTCACCGGGTGGCCACCCAAGGGCACCGACCGGGGCAAGGGCGACGCTGTGGCCCGTTCCACCGGCCTGCTCGCCGCGCTGGAAACCGGACGCGCACGGGTGGCGGGGTTCCTGCCGGACTTCGAGGCGCAGGCCGTGACGTGGGAAGCCGGGCAGCACCAGCCTGACCGGGTGGCGGCGGCGGTGGTGGCCTACGACGTACTGGCCCACGCCATCACCGAACCCATCAGAATCGTCAGCCCCATGGACGTCGCCCGCCGCGCGCGGGAGGGCAAGGTGCCACCGCCGCCGCAGTGGATGACGCGCCAGATCGGTGGGCGATGACAGGCTGCATTGCCACCGCGCGCACCGTCGGCCCGTCCGGCGGCGGGGGACTGGCCAGGGCGGGCCGGGCGAAGCTGCGCACCGACTTAACCCATCCCGCGACCGCCGCGGAGCCCGCCGGTTGCTACTGCGCCCGATGCTGCCCAGAACCGTTGACCGACATCGAGGCTCAGCGCGCACTACGCCATGTGTCGAATCAGGACGCGGTGGCCTACGCGCGGGGCGACGTGACGGTGGTCCGCCTTCGCGGCTGCGACGAATGCGGTGGGTGGGTGCCGACGTTCACCGAGGTCGCCTAGTCGGCTGAGTCTTATCCGGGAGTCCGAGGGTGCGCATTATGTGCGGGCGAACGCCCAGCCATTCGTCCGCACGTAGTCGAAGAACTTCATCGTTGCAACTGAGTGCTCATCGGCGATATTCGGAATCTTCTGATTCTTGTCGTCCGTGTTCGGACCTTTGCGGCTCTCCTCGGTGACGATGACTGACCGCTCCGCCTTTGCGTGAGCAACAACGAACGGATCAGCCTCGTTGAGTTGGCCCTGCACCCACCCAGGATGGGCACGGGCAATTTCTGCAACCGTCGTCAACTCAGCACCGGAGACCGCACAGACGAACCCCGGTAGGTCCTTCGCCCACTTATGGAGATCGTCGCCGCCGCGCTTTATCTCACGGAGAACCGCCTCGCATACACAGCTATCCTGCGATGAGACTGACGCCTCGATGCTCTCCCAAAGTCCTGGAAAAATATCTCGCGGATAGTTCCGTTGCAAACCGATGAGGATATTCGTGTCGAGCGTGAATTTCATTCAGCGCCGCCGGTTCGGTAATACTCATCGAGCATCTGCTCAACCATCGGCAGACGTGCGTTGAGCAGGTAGGTCGCATCCACCAGATCGACCCGGCGATCTTCGAGAGCGCGCGCAATCGTGCCGATGTAACTCGGCCCCAGATCGCGATAGCGGAGTCGCCAAGGCGGCACGAACCCCGTGCCCTGTTTCTGCGCTTGTCGAGCCTGCTCCCACTGTTCTTCGCTCGCCGCTCTGATGCCATCGAGATCGCTGTCGGAGATGAACCCAAGCCTGCGCAGCCGAACTGCCGCCGCTAACGCACTCACCTTGAAATGCCGCGCCAGGTGGTCGGCAACCTTGCCAGGTTCCACGTCATCCAGAATGTTCATTCGCACCGCAGTCTCCGGCATAAGGAAAGCAGCGGAGAAATTGTTGGCGAGCGCCTCCTCGTTCACGGTCTCCCGTAGCGCACACAGCCCGCTAGTTCTGTTGATTAGGTGTGCGACCTCATGAAATAGGGTGAATGTGCGCCCGGCTGGGCTATCACCCCCGTTAACAATCACCACGGGCAATTCATCATGATGAACGGACAGCCCTCGGAAGGTTTCGAGTGGTATTTTCGTCGTCTGAAGAACGAGAATTCCGTTGTCTTCGAGTAGTCCGCGCCAGAAACTGAACACCTGATTGTTGGAGGATTCAGGGGGTACGAATGTGTCGGTGAGGCCGAATTTCCCCCGCAGATCAGATGCGCGCTCAGCGATGGTTTCCCAGGTGACGGGTCCGACCTCCACGCGGCGCTCGGGACGGCCGCCAAGTTCGAGCATCGCATCTCGGTGTTGCTCCGCCCGGCGCATCTCCTTCGCCAGGTCCGGCGGAAGACTTCCGTCGGACCGCCCTCGGAAGTCTGCGGTGTCCGGCACATCAGATGCAGCGGGCGGCGGCGCGAAGAAGAAACCCAATGGTCGGTCGAGCTTCCCTGCCATGAGGGTTAGCTGCCGGAAGGTCGGTTCCGCGTCGCCGGACTCGAACTCGATGACTCGGGACGGTTTGACGTTCATGGCGCGAGCAAGGTCGTCCACCGTCACACGGCTGGTCTCGCGCGCCCACGTCAGGGCGGACGGATCAATGGGTGCTCGGGCCACTATCCACCCCCCTGTTCACTGCGCCGCTGGCCCAAACTCTGCCAGTCCGAGCAATATTAGGGGTAACGCCCGACGGCTCGCCGCCCGTTCGCCGACGTTTAAGCCTGGCGGCAACATGATGACTGGCAGCGCACCGTCAACCTGGTCACGTCGCGTGTCCGGCTCCCGCCAGGGACAACGGTCGTCTGAACGCTTATCTTGCACGTATATCGCACGCCGCAGTCAAAAATAGGGTCTGACCTGGTGCCCCCGGCAGGATTCGAACCTGCGGCCTTCTGCTCCGGAGGCAGACGCTCTATCCCCTGAGCTACGGGGGCGCGTTCAGACGTACCGCGCCATTGGGCGTGCACAGCGTAACGCATCACGGCCCGAGGAATGGATTCGGGCACTGACCACCCCAGACCATAGGATGGACCCCCGTGACACCCGCCGACCTCGCCGACTTGCTCAGGACCACCGCCACCGCTGTGTTGACCGAGCGCGACCTCGACACGGCCGCGCTGCCCGCGACGGTCACGGTGGAGCGTCCCCGCAATCCGGAGCACGGCGATTACGCCACCAACCTGGCGTTGCAAGTCGGCAAGAAGGTCGGCGTGAACCCGCGCGAACTGGCGGGATGGCTCGCCGAGGCGCTGACGGCCGCCGCGGGCATCGCCTCGGCCGAGGTGGCCGGCCCGGGTTTCGTCAACCTGCGCATCGAGGCGGCGGCCCAGAACGTGATCGTCGGCGACATCATCACGAGTGCCGAGCGTTACGGACACTCCGCCGCGCTGGCCGAGCGCAACATCAACCTCGAATTCGTCTCGGCCAACCCCACCGGCCCCATCCACATCGGCGGCACCCGGTGGGCCGCCGTCGGCGATGCGCTGGGCCGGCTGCTGGCCACCCAGGGCGCCGCGGTGGTGCGGGAGTACTACTTCAACGACCACGGCGCGCAGATCGACCGGTTCGTCAGCTCGCTGATCGCCGCGGCCAAGGGGGAGCCCACCCCCGAGGACGGGTACGCAGGCAGCTACATCGGCGATATCGCGGCGCAGGTCCTCGCCAAGGATCCGGGTGCGCTCGAACTGCCCGACGGCGAGATGCGGGAGACCTTCCGCGCCATCGGCGTCGACCTGATGTTCGACCACATCAAGATCTCGCTGCACGACTTCGGCACGGACTTCGACGTGTTCACCCACGAAGACTCGATGCACACCAGCGGACGGGTCGAGGAGGCGATCGCCCGGCTGCGGGAGAACGGCGCGATCTACGAGAAGGACGGCGCCACCTGGCTGCGCACCACCGACTTCGGGGACGACAAGGATCGCGTCGTCATCAAGAGCGACGGCGCCCCCGCCTACATCGCCGGTGACCTCGCCTACTTCCTGGACAAACGGCAGCGCGGATTCGACCTGTGCATCTACATGCTCGGCGCCGATCACCACGGCTACATCGCCCGGCTCAAGGCCGCCGCGGCGGCGCTCGGCGACGATCCGGACACCGTCGAGGTGATGATCGGCCAGATGGTCAACCTGGTGCGCGACGGTCAACCGGTGCGGATGAGCAAGCGGGCCGGGACCGTGATCACCCTCGACGATCTGGTCGAGGCGATCGGCGTCGACGCCGCGCGGTACTCGTTGATCCGCTCCTCGGTGGACACCCCGATCGACATCGACCTGGCGCTGTGGTCCTCGGCGTCCAACGAGAACCCGGTCTACTACGTGCAGTACGCCCACGCAAGGCTGTCGGCGCTGGCCCGCAACGCGGCCGACCTCGGCGTCGTCGCCGACACCGCGCGCCTCGACCTGCTCACCCACGACAAAGAGGGCACGCTGATCCGCAACCTCGGCGAGTTCCCGCGGGTGCTGGAGTCGGCGGCCGCGCTGCGCGAACCGCACCGGGTGTGCCGCTACCTCGAGGACCTCGCCGGTGACTACCACCGGTTCTACGACTCCTGCCGCGTGCTGCCGCAGGGCGATGAGGCTCCGGGCAGCCTTCATCAGGCCCGCCTGGCGCTGTGTCAGGCCACCCGTCAGGTGATCGCCAACGGTCTGGCGATCCTCGGCGTGAGCGCCCCGGAGCGGATGTGAACGCCCACCCCGCCGGCCCCCGGCACGCCGAGGAGATCCACCACGGCGGCGCGCCACCGCGTCCCGCCGGACCCGACGAGGTCCTGCGGATCGCCCCGAATGTGTGGCCGCGCAACGCCGTTCGCGGCGCCGACGGTGTCGTGTCGATCGCCGGGGTGCCCGTCACCGACATCGCGGCCCAGTTCGGCACGCCGGTTTTCATCATCGACGAGGCCGACTTCCGCTCGCGCTGCCGGGAGATCTCCGCCGCGTTCGGTGGCGGCGAGTACGTGCGCTACGCCGCAAAGGCTTTCCTGTGCACCGAGGTGGCGCGCTGGATCGACGAGGAGGGGCTCGCCCTCGACGTCGCCAGTGGCGGAGAACTCGCGGTCGCGTTGCACGCCGGCTTCCCGGCCGAGCGGATCGCGTTGCACGGCAACAACAAGTCGCCGGACGAACTGGCGCTGGCCGTGAAGTCCGGCGTGGGCCACGTGGTGGTCGACTCGATGATCGAGATCGAACGCCTCGACGAGATCGCCGCCGCGGCGGGCGTGGTCCAGGACGTGCTGGTGCGGGTGACCGTCGGCGTCGAAGCCCATACGCACGAGTTCATCTCGACCGCGCACGAGGACCAGAAGTTCGGGCTCTCGCTGGCCAGCGGGGCCGCGATGGCCGCCGTGCGCCGCGTGTTCGAGACCGACAACCTGCGGTTGGTCGGCCTGCACAGCCACATCGGCTCGCAGATCTTCGACGTCGCGGGGTTCGAGCTCGCCGCGCACCGCGTGATCGGCCTGCTGCGCGATGTCGTCGCCGAATTCGGGGTGGACAAGACCGCCCAGATGTCCACCGTCGACCTCGGTGGTGGCCTCGGCATCTCCTATCTGCCGCAGGACGATCCGCCGCCGGTCGCCGACCTCGCCGCCAAGCTGAGCGCCATCGTGCGCGAGGAGTCGGCAGCCGTCGGGCTGCCCACCCCGAAACTCGTGGTCGAGCCGGGCCGGGCGATCGCCGGACCGGGCACGATCACGCTCTACGAGGTCGGCACCGTCAAGGACGTGGCCGTGGCGTCGGACAGGTACCGCCGCTACGTCAGCGTCGACGGCGGGATGAGCGACAACATCCGCACCTCGCTCTACGGCGCCGAATACGACGTCCGGTTGGTCTCCCGGGTCAGCGACGCCGACCCCGCACTGAGCCGCGTGGTCGGAAAGCACTGCGAGAGCGGCGACATCGTGGTCCGGGACGCCTGGCTCTCCGGTGATGTGGCACCGGGCGATCTGCTCGGGGTGGCCGCGACCGGCGCCTACTGCTATTCGATGTCGAGCCGTTACAACCTGATCGGCCGCCCCGCGGTGGTGGCGGTGCGCGACGGGCACGCGCGCCTGATCCTGCGCCGCGAGACGGTCGACGATCTGTTGAGTCTGGAAGTGAGTGGTCAATGAACAGTGACAAATCGGTAGGCGACACACCGGTGGGCGTAGCCGTCCTGGGCCTCGGCAATGTGGGCAGTGAAGTGGTCCGCATCATCGAGCAGAGCGCGACCGACCTGGCGGCGCGTGTCGGCGCCCCCCTCGTACTGCGCGGGGTTGGGGTGCGCCGGGTGGCCGGCGACCGCGGGGTGCCCGTCGACATGCTCACCGACAACATCGAAGAACTGGTCTCGCGCGAGGACGTCGACATCGTCGTCGAGGTGATGGGTCCGGTCGAACCGGCCCGCAAGGCGATCCTCTCCGCGCTCGAACAGGGCAAGTCGGTCGTGACCGCGAACAAGGCGCTGATGGCCCAGTCGACCGGTGAGCTGGCGCAGGCCGCCGAGGCCGCCCGGGTCGACCTGTACTTCGAGGCCGCGGTGGCCGGTGCCATCCCGGTGATCCGCCCGCTGACCCAGTCGCTGGCCGGCGACACGGTGCTGCGGGTGGCCGGGATCGTCAACGGCACAACGAATTACATCCTGTCGGCGATGAACGACACCGGCGCCGACTACGACAGTGCGCTGGCCGATGCCAGTGCGCTCGGCTACGCGGAGGCGGATCCGACCGCCGACGTGGAGGGTTTCGACGCCGCGGCCAAGGCCGCGATCCTGGCGTCCATCGCGTTCCACACGCGGGTGACGGCCGACGACGTCTACCGCGAAGGCATCACCAAGGTCACCGCCGAGGACTTCGAATCCGCCCGCTCGCTCGGGTGCACCATCAAGTTGCTCGCCATCTGTGAGCGGCTGACCACCGACGACGGCCAACAGCGCGTCTCGGCCCGGGTCTACCCGGCGCTGGTTCCGCTCGACCACCCGCTGGCATCGGTCAACGGCGCGTTCAACGCCGTGGTGGTCGAGGCCGAGGCTGCCGGCCGCTTGATGTTCTACGGCCAGGGCGCCGGTGGCGCGCCGACCGCATCGGCGGTCATGGGCGATCTCGTGATGGCCGCGCGCAACCGCGTCCAGGGCGGGCGCGGACCGCGGGAGTCGAAGTACGCCAAGCTGCCGGTGTCGCCGATCGGGTTCATCCCCACGCGGTACTACGTCAACATGAACGTCGCCGACCGTCCTGGCGTGTTGTCCACGGTCGCAGCCGAATTCGCCAGGCATGAGGTCAGCATCGCCGAGGTGCGCCAGGAGGGTGTGGTCGACGAGGGCGGACAGCCCTGCGGTGCGCGCATCGTCGTCGTCACCCACCGTGCGACCGATGCGGCGTTGTCCGAAACCGTCTCGGCCCTGGCCGAACTCGACGTCGTGCAGAGCGTCAACAGCGTGCTGCGCATGGAAGGAACAAGCGAATGAGCACGCCCGTGAACGCGGTGCACCGGCGCTGGCCGGGCCTGATCGAGGCCTACCGCGACCGGCTTCCCGTCGGCGACGACTGGACGCCGGTCACCCTGCTCGAGGGTGGCACGCCGCTGATACACGCCAAGCGGTTGAGCGAATTCACCGGCTGCACAGTGCATCTGAAGGTCGAGGGGCTCAACCCGACCGGTTCGTTCAAGGACCGCGGGATGACGGTCGCGGTCACCGAGTCGGCGGCCAGCGGTAAGCAGGCGGTGCTGTGCGCATCGACGGGCAACACCTCCGCCTCGGCAGCGGCGTATGCGGCCCGCGCCGGCATCACGTGTGCGGTGCTGATCCCGCAGGGCAAGATCGCGATGGGCAAGCTGGCCCAGGCGGTCATGCACGGCGCCAAGATCATTCAGATCGACGGGAACTTCGACGACTGCCTCGAACTCGCCCGCAAGCTGACCGCCGACTTCCCGACCGTCGCACTGGTCAACTCGGTCAACCCCTACCGCATCGAGGGTCAGAAGACCGCCGCGTTCGAGATCGTCGACGTCCTGGGCGCCGCGCCCGACATCCACGCTCTGCCGGTCGGCAACGCGGGCAACATCACCGCCTACTGGAAGGGCTACAGCGAGTACCACCGCGACGGCCTGTCCGACCGGTTGCCCCGGATGCTGGGCACCCAGGCGGCGGGGGCCGCGCCGCTGGTGACCGGTGAGCCCGTGAAGAACCCGGAGACGATCGCCACCGCGATCCGCATCGGCGCCCCCGCGTCGTGGGCGTCGGCGGTCGAAGCCCAGCAGCAGTCGGACGGCCGCTTCCTGGCGGCGACCGACGAGGAGATCCTGGCGGCGTACCACCTGGTCGCGCGCACCGAAGGAGTCTTCGTCGAACCGGCCTCGGCGGCCAGCATCGCCGGGCTGCTCAAGTCCGTCGAGGACGGCTGGGTGGCCAAGGGATCGACCGTGGTGTGCACCGTCACCGGCAACGGACTCAAGGATCCCGACACCGCGCTCAAGGGAATGCCCACCGTCACACCGCTCGCCGTGGATCCGGTGGCGGTGGCGGCCGAACTCGGTCTGGTCTGACGGGACGTGTCGGTGACCCAGACTCTCCCCGCCGGTCTGACGGCGACGGCCATGGTCGCGGCGTCGAGCGCCAACCTCGGCCCCGGCTTCGACAGCCTCGGCCTTGCGCTCAGCCTCTACGACGAAATCGTCGTGGAGACAGTCGATTCCGGCTTGACCGTCACCGTCGAGGGGGAGGGTGCCGGTCAGGTCACGCTGGACTCGTCGCACCTGGTGGTGCGGGCGATCGAAGCCGGTCTGCGCGCGACCGGATGCGTCGCGCCGGGACTCGTGGTGCGGTGCCGCAACGACATTCCGCACTCCCGGGGGCTGGGTTCCTCGGCAGCGGCCGTCGTCGGCGGACTTGCTGCCGCCAATGGCCTTGTCTCCCAAACTGATTGGACGCCACTCACGGTGGAGCAGCTGATCCAGCTGTCGTCGGCGTTCGAGGGTCACCCCGACAACGCCGCGGCCGCCGTGCTGGGCGGGGCGGTCGTCACCTGGACCGACGGTGCGGGTGCCCAGGCGCGCTACGCGGCCGCACCGTTGCGGGTGCATCCTGACATCCACCTCTTCCCGGCCATCCCACAGCAGCGGTCCTCCACCGCCGAGACCCGGGTGTTGCTGCCCGACACGGTCAGCCACACCGATGCGCGGTTCAACCTCAGTCGGGCGGCGCTGCTGGTGGTGGCGCTGACCGAGCGCCCCGACCTGCTGATGGCCGCCACCGAGGACGTCCTGCACCAACCGCAGCGGGCGGCGGCGATGCCGGCGTCGGCGGAATTTCTGCGCGTGCTTCGAGGTTGTGGTGTGGCAGCGGTGTTGTCCGGTGCCGGACCTGCGGTGATCGCACTGAGCACCGAGCCGGAGCTGCCCGCCGAGGCGGTCGAGTTCGGCATCGCGAACGGGTTCACCATCGCCGAGATGGCGGTGGGGGACGGTGTGCGCTGGTCAACCGGCGTGGCCGCCGGCCGCTGAGGGTTGACACGCGTCACTCGGGTTGCGGAGGTTTCTTGCTTCCGACACGTAAGCGGGTTATTCTCGCTTTCGTCCAGCAATTGCAGCGTCTCTGCCTGCGCCGACACTAGGACGATCCTCATCTTTCCCGTGTTTCACTCGTGGACCGACGGTTCGCCCCATGGCGGCGAATCCCGGCGATCACCGTTGCACAGGCGACGGTGGAACCTTCGCGTTCGGCGGATCGGCTGAACGCCGAGGACATTTTGAGCCCTCGCGCCAACGCAATCAGCGAGGGAAAGAAAGGAAATCCGTGACCGATACGGACCTCTTCACGGCCGACAGCGCTGAGCGAACAGAGTTGCCGAACGTCGTGAACACCGAAACTTCCACGGCGTCGGAGGGCCCGGCCGTCACCACGACGACCGCGGAGTCCGCCCCGACCGCCGATGTGGCGTCGGGTGACCGTGCCGCCTCGCTGACCTCGATGGTCCTGCCGGAACTGCGCGCCCTGGCGCGCCAGATCGGCGTCGAAGGCGCCTCCGGCATGCGCAAGAGCGAACTGATCGCCGCGATCCGCGAACGCCGCGGCGACGGCGGTGCCGCCAATGCGGAGAGCGCCGCCGCACCGCAGACGCCCCCGCGCCGTGAGCGTCGCAGCGCATCCCGTCAGGCCGGCGCCGCCGAGGCCAAGGCTCCAGAGGCCCCCGAGGCCAAGGCCCCCGAGGTGAAGGCCCCCGAGGTGAAGGCTGATGCACCGGCCGAAGAGGCCGCTGCGGAGCCCAAGACCGAGCGGCCCAGGAACGACCGCACCAAGGCCGAGAAGCCCGCGGCGCAGCAGCCCGACGGCGAGCAGCCCAAGGGAGACCAGCCGAAGGGCGAGCAGTCCAGGGGCGATCAGCGCCGGTCCGATCGTCCGCGGGGCGATCAGTCCGACACCAGGTCCGACGACCGGTCCGACAGTGACCAGCAGCAGGGCCAGGGCAACCGAAACAACAGCAACAACAGCAACAACAGCGCCGATGGCGACGACGACGGCGACGGCCGGGGTGGCCGCCGCGGCCGCCGGTTCCGCGACCGCCGGCGCCGTGGTGAGCGCGGTGGCGAGGGCGGCGGCGGTGGCGACACCGAGATCCGCGAGGACGACGTCGTCCAGCCCGTCGCCGGCATCCTCGACGTCCTCGACAACTACGCGTTCGTCCGCACCTCGGGCTACCTGCCCGGTCCGAACGACGTCTACGTGTCGATGAACATGGTGCGCAAGAACGGGCTGCGCCGCGGCGACGCCGTCACCGGTGCGGTCAAGGTGCCCAAGGAGGGCGAAGGCGGCGGTCAGAACCAGCGCCAGAAGTTCAATCCGCTGGTGCGTCTCGACAGCGTCAACGGCGGGCCGGTCGAGGATGCGAGGAAGCGTCCCGAATTCGGCAAGCTGACCCCGCTGTACCCCAATCAGCGGCTGCGTCTGGAGACCTCTCCGGACAAGCTGACCACCCGCGTCATCGACCTGATCATGCCGATCGGCAAGGGGCAGCGCGCGCTGATCGTGTCGCCGCCGAAGGCCGGTAAGACCACGATCATGCAGGACATCGCCAACGCGATCACCCGCAACAACCCGGAATGCCACCTGATGGTGGTGCTCGTCGACGAGCGTCCGGAAGAGGTCACCGACATGCAGCGCTCGGTCAAGGGTGAGGTCATCGCCTCGACCTTCGACCGGCCGCCGTCCGACCACACCACGGTCGCCGAACTGGCCATCGAGCGCGCCAAGCGCCTGGTGGAGCAGGGCAAGGACGTCGTGGTGCTCCTCGACTCGATCACCCGCCTAGGCCGGGCCTACAACAACGCCTCGCCGGCCTCGGGCCGCATCCTGTCCGGTGGTGTGGACTCGACCGCGTTGTACCCGCCGAAGCGCTTCCTGGGTGCCGCACGCAACATCGAAGAGGGCGGCTCACTGACCATCGTCGCGACCGCGATGGTGGAGACCGGTTCGACCGGTGACACGGTCATCTTCGAGGAGTTCAAGGGCACCGGTAACGCCGAGCTCAAGCTCGATCGCAAGATCGCCGAACGCCGGGTGTTCCCCGCGGTCGACGTGAACCCGTCGGGCACCCGTAAGGACGAGCTGCTGCTCGGCCCCGACGAGTTCGCGATCGTGCACAAGCTGCGCCGGGTGCTGTCGGGTCTCGACAGCCATCAGGCCATCGACCTGCTGATGAGTCAGCTGCGCAAGACCAAGACGAACTACGAGTTCCTGGTGCAGGTCTCGAAGAACACACCGGGGTCGGTGGACAACGACTGATCCGTGCTACGAGGAGGGCCCCCGCCGTCGAGGTGGGGGCCTTTTTCGCGGTCAGACCGCGGGATCGGCCGTCAACCCCGGCATCACATACCTGCGGATGTGGGTGAGCAGGGCCGCCGGGTCGGCGGGATCGAGCGTGTTGCCCGGCACCGTCGCCAGCGAGATCACCGAACGCGCCACCCACTCCGACGCCTCGGCGATATCGGTGGCCGGATGGATCTCACCCCGCTCGCGGGCGGCCAGCAGGTAGCGGCTCCAGAAGGCGGCGAGGTCGGGGACCAGCCCCTGCACGCCGGCGCCTGCGCAGGCCGCGAACTCCTCGGGTTCTTCGAGGCGCAGCTTCATCAGCAGGGCACCGGGGTCGTCGTAGGCCAGCCGTCCGTGCCGGATGCCCGCCACGATCTGCTCGGCCAGCCCGTCGATGGGCTCGAGAACGGCGTGCGCCTCGGACCAGTAGGCCTCGTTGAGCCGCACGATCGCCGCGCCGAGCAGGGACACCTTGTCGGGGAAGTGCCGGTAGAGCCAGCCGCGGGACACCCCGGCGACCTCCGCGACCTCCGACACTGTCGTGGCCCGAATCCCCTTGGCGCGCAAGCAGGATTCCGCCGCATCCATCAAGCGGTCACGCACGGACTGCGCGGGCGTCATGGCCGTCACCGGGCTTCGGTCCCCCTTCGAGCATTTCGCCGCGCGGACAACCGCGACGAGTGCATTCTGCCAACAGGCGCGCCGGTCCGGAGCGCCGGGCGAACATGGTAGACAGATTCAGAGATCTGTTCACTGAACGAACGAGGTGGATCCGTGCCGGACACTCTCCAGGGATTGCTGCGCGAGCGCGCCGACTCCGACGCGATCGCGGTCCGCTACGGCGACCGCAGCTGGACCTGGCGCGAACACCTCGCCGAGGCGTCCCGGCAGGCTGCCGCCGTCATCGCCGCCGCCGATCCGGCCCGCCCCCTGCACGTCGGTGTGCTGCTGGGCAACAGCCCCGACATGCTCACCGCGCTGGCCGCCGCCGCGCTCGGCGGCTATGTGCTGTGCGGTGTCAACACCACCCGTCGGGGCGAGGCGCTCGCCCGCGACGTCGCGCGGGTGGACTGTCAGATCCTGCTGGTCAACCCGGAGCACCGGGCGTTGATCGACGGGCTGGACCTGCCCGGCGTCACCGTCTTCGACGTCTCCACCGATGACTGGGCCCAGCGCATGGCCGATGCGCCGGAGCTCACCCCGCATCGCGAGGTGGGTCCCGACGACACCTTCATGATGATCTTCACCTCGGGCACCAGCGGTGAACCCAAGGCCGTCCAGGTGCCCCATGCGATGGTGCTGTTCGCCGGTGGCGCGCTGGTGGAGCGCTACGGGCTCACCGAGGCCGACGTCTGCTACCTGGCCATGCCGCTGTTCCACTCCAACGCCGTCTACGCGGGGTGGAGCGTCGCGGTCGGCGCCGGCGCGGCGATGGCCCCGGCGACGTTCTCGGCGTCACGTTTCCTGTCCGACATCCGCCGGTACGGCGCCACCTACATGAACTACGTGGGCAAACCGCTGGCCTACATCCTGGCGACCACCGAGAAGCCCGACGATCACGACAACCCGCTGCGCATCGCATTCGGCAACGAAGCAGCCGACCGTGACATCGAGGCGTTCGGCCGACGGTTCGGCTGCACGGTCTGGGACGGCTTCGGGTCGACCGAGACCGCGGTCATCATCACCCGGCCCGACGACTGCCCACACGGATCGATCGGCAAGGGTTTCCCGGGTGTGGCGATCTACGACCCCGACACGGTCCGCGAATGCGAGGTCGCCCGCTTCGACGAGAACGGGGCGTTGCTCAACGCCGACACGGCGGTGGGGGAGCTGGTCAACACCGCCGGCGGCGGACTGTTCCGCGGCTACTACAACGATCCGAACGCCACCGGCGACCGGATGCGCCACGGCATGTACTGGTCCGGTGACCTCGCCTACCGCGACGCCGACGGATGGATATACCTGGCCGGCCGCACGGGTGACTGGATGCGTGTCGACGGGGAGAACCTCACCGCGGCGCCGATCGAGCGGATCCTGTTGCGCCTGCCCGCGATCAACCGGGTAGCCGTCTACCCGGTGCCCGACGAACACGTCGGCGACCAGGTGATGGCGGCCGTCGTGCTGCAGGACGACGCGAAACTGACGCCGGAGGAGTTCGAGGAGTTCCTGGCCGCCCAGCGCGATCTCTCGACGAAGGGCTGGCCGCGGTACGTGTGGATCGCCGGCGATCTGCCGAGCACCGCGACCAACAAGATCCTCAAACGCGAACTGGTCGCCATGGGCACCGATCCGCGCGGACGCCACATCTGGATCCGCGACCGGACCTCGTATCGGGTGCTCAGCGGTACGGGTCGGTGATCTCGCGCAGCGACACCATCGCATCGCGCAACCGGTCGAACGTCTCCGCGCCCAGGTGCGCCCGCCACTCCCGTTCGACCTCGGCGAGTTCGGCCGCGGCGGCGGCGCACAGCTTCTGTCCCCGGTCGCTGAGCATCACCAGTCGGGCCCGCGCGTCGGTGGGATCCGGCCTGCGGACGACGTAACCGGCGCGTTCGAGTTCGTCGACCAGCGCGCCGGCGGTCTGCTTCGTCACCCGGGCCTCCTCGGCCAGGTCGGTGAGGCGGATGCCGTCGGGACGCAGCCGTTGGCCGAACCTGCTCTGGGCCAGCGTGAGGTCGTCGAATCCCGCCGCGCGCAACGCCTCATGGATCCGCGTCTCCGCGGCACGGTGTGCGACGAACATCAGCATCGCGACGCTCGGGGTCTCAGCCACCCCATTGACTTTAGTACGCTTCCCTGACTAATTTAGTCAGGGAAGCTGACTATAGGAGGGGTCGTGGACGACGCCGAGATCTGGACCCACATCGACGCACAACGCGCCGACCTCGCCGACTTTCTCGACACGCTGACACCCGAGCAATGGGCCACCCCGTCGCTGTGCCCGGACTGGTCGGTGCGCGACGTCGCCGTCCACCTCACCCAGTCGACGACGGCCTGGCCGCGGATGGTGCTCGAGGCCGTGCGGTCGGGTTTCCGGTTCAACACCATGGTGTCGCGGGTGGCACGGGAAGACCCGCGCGGACCCGACGAGATCATCGCGGCGCTGCGCGGCATGGCCGGGGTCCGGCGCAGGCCGCCCGGCACCGCGGTCGCCGACCCGCTGACCGACGTGCTGGTGCACGGCCAGGACATCGCCATCCCACTCGGCGTCGACCGGGAGATGCCGCCGGCGCCCGCCGTCGTGGCCGCCCGACGGCTCTGGACGATGGGCTTCCCGTTCCACGCGCGCCGACGGTTCACCGGGGTGCAGCTCGAGGCGACCGACGCCGACTTCTCAGTGGGGCAGGGCCGCCTGGTCAGCGCCCCGATCCGCGACATCGTGCTGGCTCTGTCCGGCCGGAATAGCCCCGTGCTGCCGCGCGTTTAGGCTGTTGGCGGTTGACCTGGCATAATTGACCGCTAGTCACACCCTCGGTTCCGGTTCACGCCCACCTCAGCGCAGGTCATGAGCGGGCGACCCGGCGGCCCACGATCGAAGAGGACACCAATGAAGACGGGTATTCACCCTGACTACGTCGAGACCACGGTCCAGTGCGGCTGTGGCAACACGTTCACCACACGCAGCACCAAGAAGACCGGCAACATCGTCGTCGAGGTCTGCTCGCAGTGCCACCCGTTCTACACCGGCAAGCAGAAGATCCTCGACAGCGGCGGCCGCGTCGCGCGCTTCGAGAAGCGCTACGGCAAGCGTGGCGCCAACAAGGCTGCCAACACGGACTCTGCCGACAAGTAGCTACCACTCCGACGCCCGCTCTGCCGCCTCGCGCGCAGGCCGGGCGTCGGTTTGCGTTCGGGGAAGTCTTCGGGGAAGGAGGTCGCCATGAGTGCTCCCACCACAGCGATTGACGCGTTGCTCGCCGAGCACGCCGACCTGGAGCGTCAGCTCGCCGACCCCGCGCTGCACGCCGACGCCGGCAAGGCGCGCAAGGCCGGTCGCCGGTTCGCGCAGCTGGCGCCGATCGTCGCCACGTACCGAAAACTCGAAGCCGCCCGCGGTGACCTCGAGGCGGCCCGTGAGCTCGGCGCCGACGATGCGTCGTTCGCCGCCGAGGTGCCCGAACTCGAGGCCACCGTCGACCAACTCGAGACCCAGCTGTCGGATCTGCTGGCGCCGCGTGATCCGCACGACGCCGACGACATCGTGCTCGAGGTGAAGTCGGGGGAGGGCGGCGAGGAGTCGGCCCTGTTCGCCGCCGACCTCGCGCGGATGTACATCCGGTACGCCGAACGGCACGGCTGGTCGGTCACGATCCTCGACGAGACGACGTCCGACCTCGGTGGATACAAGGACGCAACGCTCTCGATCCGCAGCAAGGGCGACTCGGCCGACGGGGTGTGGTCGCGGCTGAAGTTCGAAGGCGGCGTGCACCGCGTGCAACGGGTGCCGGTCACCGAATCGCAGGGCCGCGTCCACACGTCGGCGGCCGGCGTGCTCGTCTACCCCGAACCCGAAGAGGTCGAACAGGTCCAGATCGACGAGTCCGACCTGCGCATCGACGTCTACCGGTCCTCGGGTAAGGGCGGTCAGGGCGTCAACACCACCGACTCGGCCGTGCGGATCACCCACCTGCCGACCGGCATCGTCGTCACCTGCCAGAACGAACGCTCTCAGCTGCAGAACAAGGCGCGTGCCATGCAGGTGCTCGCCGCCCGGTTGCAGTCGCTCGCCGAGGAGCAGGCCTCGGCCGATGCGTCGGCCGACCGCGCCAGCCAGATCCGCACCGTCGACCGCAGCGAGCGGATCCGTACGTACAACTTCCCGGAGAACCGGATCGCCGACCACCGCATCAACTTCAAGGCGCACAACCTCGACCAGGTGCTCGACGGCGATCTCGACCCGCTGTTCGACGCGCTGGCGGCCGCCGACAAACAGGCGCGACTGCAGAGCTCATGACCCGGGCGCCGGCGTCATCGCTGCGCCAGGTCATCGACGAGGCCGCGGCGGTGCTGGCCGCGGCCGGGGTCGCCTCGGCTCGGGTGGACGCGGAACTGCTGGCCGCGCACGCGGCGGGCACCGACCGCGGGCGACTGATGTTCGCCGACCTCCCGCCGGACTTCGGCATCCGCTTCGCCGACCTCGTGTCGGCCCGCGCGAAGCGCATCCCGCTGCAGCACCTCACCGGCACGGCGGCGTTCGGGCCGGTGCAGGTCAGCGTCGGTCCGGGGGTCTTCATCCCGCGCCCGGAGACCGAGGCGCTCTTCGAATGGGTTGTCCGCCAGGCACTTCCGGACGAGCCGCTGATCGTCGACCTGTGCACCGGCTCGGGAGCGCTGGCGTTGGCGATCGCGACCGCGTTGCCGAAGGCGCGGGTGATCGCCGTCGAGAACTCCGCCGACGCGCTCGGCTACGCCCGCCGCAACCTCGCAGGCAGCGACGTGGAACTGCTCGACGCCGACGTCACCGCGGCCGACCTGCGCCCGGACCTCGACGGTGCCGTCGACCTCGTCGTCGCCAACCCGCCCTACATCCCCGAGGGGGCCGCCCTCGACCCCGAGGTCGCCGAACACGATCCGCCCCAGGCGCTGTTCGGCGGACCCGACGGCATGGTGGTGATCGACGCGATCGTCGGCCTCGCGCAGCGCTGGCTGCGGTCCGGCGGCCGCGTCGCGGTCGAACACGACGACACCACCTCGGAACTCACGGCGGCGGCCTTCCGCCGCACCGGCACTGTTTTCGAGGACGCTGCTCTCGGGGACGCTGTTTTCGACGGCGTGACCACCCACACCGACCTGACCGGCCGCCCGCGCTTCGTCACCGCCCGGCGTCGACCGGCCACCACTGCCACCCCGGAGGCGCGATGACCCAACTGTTCGACTGCACCGACCCCGACAACCGGGCGACCGGTATCGCGGCCGCCGTCAGCGCGCTCAAAGACGGCGGGCTGGTGGTGTTGCCCACCGACACCGTCTACGGCATCGGCGCCGACGCGTTCAACAACGAGGCCGTCGCCGCACTGCTGGCCGCCAAGGGCCGCGGCCGGGACATGCCGGTGCCGGTGCTGGTCGGCTCGTGGCACACCATCGAGGGCCTCGTCTACACGGTGCCGCACACCGCGCGGGAACTGATCCGCGCGTTCTGGCCGGGCGCGCTGAGCCTGGTGGTGCGGCAGGCGCCCTCGCTGCCCTGGGATCTCGGCGATGCGCACGGCACGGTGATGCTGCGGATGCCGCTGCACCCGGTCGCAATCGAGCTGCTGCGCGAGGTCGGCCCGATGGCCGTGTCGAGCGCCAACATCTCCGGCCGGCCCGCCGCGGTGTCGGCGGCCGACGCGCGCGAGCAGCTCGGCGACCTGGTCGACGTCTATCTCGACGCCGGTCCGTCCGAACAGCAGGCGGCGTCGACGATCGTCGACCTCAGCGGCGCCCACCCACGCATCCTGCGCACCGGGCCCGTCACCGCCGAGGCCGTCGCCGAGGTCCTCGGGGTCAACACCGAAAGCCTGCTCACGCAGTGACCACAGCTGCGTGCAGTAACGTTTCGCGGTGATGGTCGAGTACCTTGCGCTCTCCGATCGCGGCGCGGGCGTGCCGCTGCGCGAGCTCGTCCTCGTCGGCCTGACGGCCGCGATCATCACCTACTTCGCCACCGGGTGGGTCCGTGTCCTCGCCACGCGGCTGGGTGCGGTGGCCTACCCGCGTGAGCGCGACGTGCATGTGGAGCCCACTCCGCGGATGGGCGGGCTGGCGATGTACGTCGGCGTCGCCGCGGCGGTACTGCTGGCCTCCCAACTGCCCGCGCTCACCCGCGGTTTCGTCTACTCCACCGGTATGCCCGCGGTCGTGGTCGCCGGCGGGCTCATCATGGCGATCGGGCTGATCGACGACCGGTGGGGACTCGACGCGCTCACCAAGTTCGCCGGCCAGCTCACCGCGGCCAGCGTGATGGTCACCATGGGGGTGGCGTGGAGCGTGCTGTACATCCCCATCGGCGGCGTCGGCACCATCGTGCTCGACCAGGTCGCCTCGATCCTGCTGACGCTGGCGCTCACGGTGGCGATCGTGAACGCGATGAACTTCGTCGACGGACTCGACGGACTCGCGGCCGGGCTGGGGTTGATCACGGCGCTGGCCATCTGCCTGTTCTCCGTCGGGCTGTTGCGTGATCACGGCGGCGATGTGCTGTTCTACCCGCCCGCGGTCATCTCGGTGGTGCTCGCCGGGGCCTGTCTTGGCTTTCTGCCGCACAACTTCCACAAGGCCAGGATCTTCATGGGGGACTCGGGGTCGATGCTGATCGGCCTCATGCTGGCCGCGGCCTCGACCACGGCGGCCGGGCCCATTTCCCAGACGGCGTACGGCGCCCGCGACGTGTTCGCGTTGCTGTCGCCCTTCCTGCTGGTCGTCGCCGTCATGTTCGTCCCGGCGCTGGACATGTTGCTGGCGATCATCCGGCGCACCCGCGCGGGCCTCAGCCCGTTCAGCCCCGACAAGATGCATCTGCACCACCGGTTGCTGGAGATCGGCCACTCCCACCGCCGCGTGGTGCTGCTGATCTACATGTGGGTCGGCATCGTCGCCCTCGGTGCGGCGAGCACCATATTCTTCGATCCCCGGCACACCGGAATGGTCATGCTCGGCGCGACCGCGGTGGCCGTCGTGGTGACCCTCGTTCCACTGGTCCGGCGCCGAGAAGTGGCAGCGGAGAGCGTGTACGACGAAAAGTAGTAGGCCCCGTTTAGGGCTGCCTACCATGTGGTAACGTGCTGCTAGAACCCAGCCAGGGCAAGTTTCACACCTCGCGGGTTGCCGGCCACCGGCCCGTCGGATTCGCACCGATTCGGGCCGTTTCAGACCGACAAAAAGGGAGTACCCCTTGGGTGATTCCAGCGAGCCCGTAGCCCTCCGATACGCTCGGCAGGTTACTCACAGGAATCAGACCGGGTGCCCCCACGAACCGCGGATCGAGGTGAAGCAGTGACGACGCCAGCGCAGGACGCGCCGTTGGTGTTGCCGGCAGTGGCCTTCCGGCCTGTCCGTCTGCTCGTCATCTGTGTTGCTCTGGCCGCCGTCGCGGCCGTCGCCGCGGCACTGCTCGGCGTCCCGATGGTGGGTCTGTTCTTCGCGATCGGCCTCGGACTCGGTCTGGCCAACGCCGTGATGATCCAGCGTTCGGTCGAGTCGATCACCTCGAAGGACCATCCCCTCAAACGCAACATGGCCCTGAACTCGGCCACCCGACTGCTGATCATGACCGTGATCGGCCTGACCATCGCCTACGTCTTCAAGCCCCAGGGGCTCGGCGTGGTGTTCGGCATGGCGCTGTTCCAGGTGATCCTGGTGGCGTCCACGACTTTGCCGGTGGTCAAGAAACTCAAAGCCCAGGCCGCTGACGGACTCGAAGGAGAGACTCCACAGCAATGACGCAGACGTTCCTCGCCGCCGAGAGCGGTATTCAGGTCGGCCACCACACGGAGGCCAACTGGTTCGGGCTGACGGTCAACACCGACACGATCCTGTCCACCGCGATCGCGGCCGCGATCGTGCTCGGGCTGGCGTTCTTCCTGCGCGCCAAGGTGACGTCGACCGGGGTGCCCAACGGCGTTCAGCTGTTCTGGGAAGCGCTGACGGTGCAGATGCGCAATCAGATCGAGAGCGCCATCGGGATGCGGGTGGCCGGTTTCGTGCTCCCGCTGGCCGTCACGCTGTTCGCGTTCATCCTGATCGCCAACTGGCTGTCGGTGCTGCCCGTCCAGTACTCCGACGAGACCGGCATCCACGAGCTGCTCAAGCCGGCGGCCTCGGACATCAACTTCGTGCTGGCGCTGGCGCTGTTTGTGTTCATCGCCTACCACGCCGCCGGGTTCTGGCGCCGTGGCCTGCTCGGCCACCCGAAGAAGCTGCTGAAGGGCCACGTCGCGATCCTCGCCCCGATCAACCTGGTCGAGGAACTGGCCAAGCCGATCTCGCTGTCACTGCGACTCTTCGGCAACATCTTCGCCGGCGGCATCCTGGTCGCCCTGATCGCGCTGTTCCCGCCGTGGATCATGTGGGCGCCTAACGCGATCTGGAAGAGCTTCGACCTCTTCGTCGGCGCGATCCAGGCGTTCATCTTCGCGCTGCTGACCATCCTGTACTTCAGCCAGTCGATGGAGCTCGACGACCACCACGACTGACCGGACATCTGACCAGCACGACCCGCTCGAATCCAACGCTCGACCCACGTCCTGGTAGGCGACTACCAGATATCAAGGAGGATAAGGAATGGATCCCACAATCGCTGCCGGCGCGCTCATCGGCGGTGGACTCATCATGGCCGGCGGTGCGATCGGTGCCGGTATCGGTGACGGTATCGCCGGTAACGCGCTGATCGCCGGTATCGCCCGCCAGCCGGAGGCCCAGGGTCGCCTGTTCACGCCGTTCTTCATCACGGTCGGTCTGGTGGAGGCCGCGTACTTCATCAACCTGGCGTTCATGGCGCTGTTCGTCTTCGCAACCCCGGTCGCTTAGTCAGTTTGGAATCTTCAGTCATGGGTGACCTGAGCACGACCATCTTGGCCGCGGAAGAAGGCGGGGGCGGTAACTTCCTCGTCCCCAACGGCACCTTCTTCTTCGTGCTGCTCATCTTCCTGATCGTGTTGGGCGTCATCGCCAAGTGGGTGGTGCCCCCGATCAGCAAGGTGCTGCAAGAGCGCGAAGCAATGGTCACCAAGACGGTTGAGGACAACCGCAAGGCGGCCGATCTGTTCGCCGCCGCACAGGGCGACTCCCAGCAGGTGATGGCCAAGGCGCGTCGTGAGGCCTCGGGCATCCGGGACGAGGCCCGCGGCGAGGGTCGCAAGATCCTCGAGGACATGCGATCCCGCGCCAGCGCGGAGTCGGCGGCCACTCTGCAGAAGACCAACGAAGAGCTGTCCCGTCAGGGCCAGCAGACCGCGGCCGAACTGCAGTCGTCGATCGAGACGTTGTCGGCCACCCTGGCCAGCCGCGTCCTCGGGGTCGACATCTCCAGCGCCGCCGCGACGAGCCAGGGACGGTAGCGCATGTCGACATTCATCGGGCAGCTCGTCGGGTTCGCGGTCATCGTGTTCCTGCTCGTGCGTTTCGTGGTGCCGCCGGTGCGGCGCATGATGACCGCGCAGCAGGAGACGGTGCGCCGTCAGCTCGAGGAGAGCTCGACCGCGGCGAACAAGGTGGCGCAGGCGGATCAGCAGCACGCCAAGGCGGTCGAAGAGGCCAAGGCCGATGCCAGGCGGGTGGTCGAAGAGGCCCGTTCGGACGCGGAGAAGATCGCCGAGCAGATGCGTGCACAGGCCGACGCCGAGGTCGAGCGCATCAAGGTGCAGGGGCAGGCGCAGGTGCAGCTGCTGCGCCAGCAGCTGATCCGCGAACTCCGTTCGCACCTCGGCACCGAGTCGGTGGCCCGGGCCCGCGAACTGGTCCGCGATCACGTCTCCGACGACGACAACCGGTCGGCGACCGTGGACCGATTCCTCGACGAACTCGACGCCATGGCGCCCTCGGACGCCACGCTCGACGACGCCGTGGGATCCCGGATGCGCTCGACCAGCCGGGAGTCACTCAAGGCGCTGGTGTCGCGGTTCGACGAGCTGACCGCCGACGTCGACGCCGACGGTCTGACCTCACTCGGTGACGAGCTCGCCGCCGTGGCGAAGCTGCTCAAGACCGAACCGGTCCTGGGCAAGCACTTCGGTGAACCCACCGAGGACGGCGAGGGGAAGGCGAACCTCGCGGAAGCGGTGCTGTCGGGCAAGATCTCCGACACCGCGCTCGAGGTCGTCAAAGCCGCAGTGGCCCAACGGTGGTCAGACGAATCCGATCTGGACTACGCCGTCCGGCACACCGCGCGGCTGGCACTGCTGGTGCGTGCGGAGCGCAACGACGAGACCAGTGAGGTCGAGGACCAGCTGTTCCGGTTCAGCCGGATCCTGGACTCCGAGTCGCGGCTGAGCGGGGTGCTCAGCGACTACACCACCCCCGTCGACGGCCGGATCGGACTGCTGGACCGGCTGCTCGGCGACCGGGCGGGCGAGACCACCAGGGCGCTGTTGGCCCAGACGGTCGAGCTCCTGCGCGGCGAACGCGCCGACGAGGCGGTTCGCGAACTGGCCGAGCTCGCGGTGGCGCGGCGCGGCGAGGTCGTGGCGCACGTCAACGCCGCGGCGGAGCTCAGCGATGCACAGCGCACCCGGCTCGCCGAGGTGCTCGGCCGGATCTACGGTCGCCCGGCATCCCTGCAGCTGCACATCGATCCCGACATGCTCGGCGGCCTCACCATCGCCGTGGGCGACGAGGTGATCGACGGGTCACTGGCTTCGCGGCTGGCTTCGGCTGAAACCCAGCTGCCCGACTAACTCCGAACCCCACCAGACTCAACACAAAGGCAGGAAGACGAACCCATGGCAGAGTTGACTATCTCGGCTGCTGACATCCAAGGGGCGATCGAGGACTACGTCGCCAACTTCGCCACCGACACCGAGCGGGAAGAGATCGGCACCGTCATCGACGCCGGTGACGGTATCGCGCACGTCGAGGGCCTGCCCTCGGTGATGACGCAGGAGCTGCTCGAGTTCCCCGGCGGTGTCCTGGGTGTCGCGCTCAACCTCGACGAGCACAGCATCGGTGCGGTCATCCTCGGTGACTTCGAGAAGATCGAAGAGGGCCAGCAGGTCAAGCGCACCGGCGAGGTGCTGTCGGTGCCGGTGGGTGACGGTTACCTCGGCCGCGTGGTCAACCCGCTCGGTCAGCCGATCGACGGCCGCGGAGAGATCGAGACCACCGATCGTCGTGCGCTCGAGCTGCAGGCGCCCTCGGTGGTGCAGCGCCAGGGCGTGAGCGAGCCGCTGCAGACCGGTATCAAGGCGATCGACTCGCAGACCCCGATCGGCCGCGGCCAGCGCCAGCTGATCATCGGTGACCGCAAGACCGGCAAGACCGCGGTCTGCGTCGACACGATCCTCAACCAGCGGCAGAACTGGGAGACGGGCGACCCGAACCAGCAGGTGCGCTGCGTGTACGTCGCGATCGGCCAGAAGGGCACCACGATCGCCAGCGTGCGCCGCACGCTCGAAGAGGGCGGCGCGATGGACTACACCACCATCGTCGCGGCGCCCGCATCGGATTCGGCCGGCTTCAAATGGCTTGCGCCCTACACCGGTTCGGCGATCGCCCAGCACTGGATGTACGACGGCAAGCACGTCTTGATCGTGTTCGACGATCTGACCAAGCACGCCGAGGCCTACCGCGCGATCTCGCTGCTGCTGCGCCGCCCGCCGGGCCGCGAAGCCTTCCCCGGCGACGTGTTCTACCTGCACTCGCGGTTGCTGGAACGCTGCGCGAAGCTGTCCGACGAACTCGGCGGCGGCTCGATGACCGGATTGCCGCTGATCGAGACGAAGGCCAACGACATCTCGGCCTACATCCCGACCAACGTCATCTCGATCACCGACGGGCAGTGCTTCCTGGAGACCGACCTGTTCAACCAGGGTGTGCGTCCCGCCATCAACGTCGGCGTCTCGGTGTCGCGTGTGGGTGGCGCCGCGCAGATCAAGGCGATGAAAGAGGTGGCGGGCTCACTGCGACTGGATCTGTCCCAGTACCGCGAGCTGGAGTCGTTCGCGGCGTTCGCCTCCGACCTGGATGCGACGTCGAAGGCGCAGCTGGACCGCGGCGCCCGGCTGGTCGAGCTGCTCAAGCAGCCGCAGAACAGCCCGATGCCCGTCGAGGAGCAGGTCGTCGCGATCTTCCTCGGCACCAGGGGTCACCTCGACACGGTGCCGGTCGAGGACGTGCAGCGTTTCGAGCAGGAGCTGCTCGAACACGTCCGTTCGTCCAAGGAGGAGATCTTCACCGAGATCCGCGAGAGCAAGAAGCTCTCCGACGAACTCGAGAAGACGCTGACCGATGTGGTCAACGAGTTCAAGAAGGGCTTCGAGACCACCTCCGGTGAGTCCGTGGTTCCGGACGAGAACGTCGAGGCCATGTCCGAGGACGACGTCGAGAAGGAATCGGTGAAGGTCCGCAAGCCCGCCCCGAAGAAGAAGTAAGGCGCTCATAACCCATGGCTGCCACACTGCGCGAACTGCGCGGCCGCATCCGCTCCGCCGGGTCGATCAAGAAGATCACCAAGGCCCAGGAGATGATCGCGACCTCGCGTATCGCCAAGGCGCAGGCCCGAGTCGAGGCGGCTCGGCCCTACGACCGCGAGATCACCAACATGCTGACCGAACTCGCCACCGCCAGCGCCCTGGACCATCCGCTGCTCGTGCAGCGCGAGAATCCGCGGCGCGCCGGGGTGCTGGTCGTGTCCTCGGACCGCGGGTTGGCCGGTGCGTACAACGCCAACGTGTTCCGCCGGTCCGAAGAGCTGTTCTCGCTCCTGCGCGAAGAGGGCAAGGAGCCCGTCCTGTATGTGGTCGGCCGAAAGGCACTGTCCTACTACAGCTTCCGTAACTGGGACGTGACCGAGTCGTGGAGCGGCTTCTCCGAGCGGCCCGAGTACGAGCACGCTCAGGAGATCGGCGAGACGTTGGTCAAGGCGTTCATGGCCGGCGTCGACGACGAGGGCGATGACGCCGGGGCGGACGGGATACTCGGCCTCGACGAACTGCACATCGTCTTCACCGAGTTCCGGTCGATGCTGTCGCAGTCCGCGATCGCCCGCCGGATCGCGCCGATGGTGGTGGAGTACAGCGAGGAAGACACGAACGAACCGCACACCCTGTTCTCCTTCGAACCGAGTGCCGAGACGCTGTTCGACGCCCTGCTCCCGCGGTACGTGTCGACACGCATCTTCGCCGCGATGCTCGAGGCGGCGGCGTCGGAGTCGGCTTCGCGCCGGCGCGCGATGAAGTCGGCGTCTGACAACGCCGACGACCTGATCAAGGACCTGACGCTGATGGCCAACCGCGAGCGGCAGTCCCAGATCACCCAGGAAATCAGCGAGATCGTCGGTGGCGCGAACGCGCTCGCGGACGCCGCCAAGAAGTAACCGGCCTGAAGCCCAGCGATAGAGCCAGGAAGCGAATAAGAGAATGACTGCTGCCACCGAACAAAAAGAGAAGACCGGCACCGACAACGTCGGCCGCGTCGTGCGGGTCACCGGGCCTGTCGTCGACGTCGAGTTCCCGCGCGGGTCCGTGCCGGAGCTGTTCAACGCACTGCACGCGGAGATCTCCTACAAGGACCTCGCCAAGACGCTGACCCTCGAGGTCGCCCAGCACCTCGGCGACAGCCTGGTGCGCTGCATCTCGATGCAGCCGACCGACGGCCTGGTTCGCGGCGTCGACGTCACCGACACCGGTGCCTCGATCTCGGTGCCCGTCGGCGAGGGCGTCAAGGGCCACGTGTTCAACGCCCTGGGTGCCTGCCTCGACGACCCCGGCTACGGCAAGGACTTCGAGAAGTGGTCCATCCACCGCAAGCCGCCGGCCTTCGACGAGCTCGAGCCGCGTACCGAGATGCTCGAGACCGGCCTCAAGGTCGTCGACCTGCTCACCCCCTACGTCCGCGGCGGCAAGATCGCCCTGTTCGGTGGCGCCGGTGTGGGCAAGACCGTGCTCATCCAGGAGATGATCAACCGCATCGCCCGCAACTTCGGCGGCACCTCGGTGTTCGCCGGTGTGGGTGAGCGCACCCGTGAGGGCAACGACCTGTGGGTCGAGCTCGCCGACGCGAACGTGCTCAAGGACACCGCCCTGGTGTTCGGCCAGATGGACGAGCCGCCCGGCACGCGTATGCGCGTCGCCCTGTCGGCGCTGACGATGGCGGAGTACTTCCGCGACGAGAAGCAGCAGGACGTGCTGCTGTTCATCGACAACATCTTCCGGTTCACCCAGGCCGGTTCGGAGGTCTCCACGCTGCTCGGCCGTATGCCGTCGGCGGTGGGCTACCAGCCGACCCTGGCCGACGAGATGGGTGAGCTCCAGGAACGCATCACCTCGACCCGTGGTCGCTCCATCACCTCGATGCAGGCCGTGTACGTGCCCGCCGACGACTACACCGACCCGGCCCCGGCCACCACGTTCGCGCACCTCGACGCGACGACGGAGCTGAGCCGTTCGGTGTTCTCCAAGGGCATCTTCCCGGCGGTGGACCCGCTGGCCTCCAGCTCGACCATCCTCGACCCGTCGGTCGTCGGTGACGAGCACTACCGTGTCGCCCAGGAAGTCATCCGAATCCTGCAGCGCTACAAGGACCTCCAGGACATCATCGCGATCCTCGGTATCGACGAGCTCGCGGAGGAGGACAAGCAGCTCGTGCAGCGCGCGCGCCGCATCGAGCGCTTCCTGAGCCAGAACATGATGGCGGCCGAGCAGTTCACCGGTCAGCCGGGTTCGACCGTTCCGCTCAAGGAGACCATCGAGGCCTTCGACAAGCTGAGCAAGGGCGATTTCGACCACCTGCCCGAGCAGGCGTTCTTCCTCATCGGCGGCCTCGAGGATCTGCAGCGCAAGGCCGAGAGCATGGGCGCCAAGATGGACGACGGCGGCAGCGATGGCGCCCCGCCTCCGAGCGACTCGAAGGACAAGGGCAAGGGCGACTCCAAGGCTGACGACAAGGGCGACGACGCAGACAAGGACGCCTAACGATGGCCGACCTTGACGTAGACATCGTCGCCGTCGAGCGGGAGATCTGGTCGGGTAAGGCGACATTCGTCTTCACCCGCACCACCTCCGGTGAGATCGGCATCCTGCCGCGGCACATCCCGCTGGTGGCTCAGCTCGTCGACGATGCGATGGTGCGCGTCGAACGCGAGGGTGAGGAAGACCTGCGGGTCGCGGTCGGCGGCGGCTTCATGTCCGTGACCGAGTCCGGCGTGATCATCCTCGCCGAGACCGCCGAGCTGGAATCGGAGATCAACGCCGACGAGGCGCGTCGCGACTCCGAGTCCGACGACCCGGCGACGGCCGCCCGGGGCCGCGCGCGACTGCGCGCGCTGGGCCAGATCGACTAGCGGTACCGATGAGCGCGCCCATGTGGAGCATGGTCGCGCTCATCGGCGTGCTGCTGCTTGTCGTCATCGCGCTGACCTACCGCCTGTGGAAGCTGCGCCAGGTCGGCGGTACTGCGGCGATCCTGCGTGACGTGCCCGCAGTCGGCGGTCACGGTTGGCGGCACGGGGTCGTGCGGTACCGCGGCGGCGAAGCCAGCTTCTACCGGCTGTCCAGCCTGCGCTGGTGGCCCGATCGCCGGCTTAGCCGGCGGGGTCTGGAGATCGTGTCCCGGCGCAGTCCGCGCGGCGACGAATTCGACATCATGACCCACGAGATCGTCGTGCTCGAACTGCGCGACACCAGCCCCGAGCGTCGGCGCGGTTACGAGATCGCGCTCGATCGGGGAGCGCTCACCGCATTCCTGTCGTGGCTCGAATCGCGGCCGTCGCCGCGCGCCCGGCGCCGCAGTTACTGATCGGTGCCGGGTTTCCAGAGCACGTCGCCGTCGGGATTGGCCGCGCGCGACAGGATGAACAGCAGATCCGACAGCCGGTTGAGGTATTTCGCGGGCAGGACGCTGATGGTGTCGCCGTGCGCGTCCACCGCCTCCCACGCCGACCGCTCGGCACGCCGCGCCACCGTGCGCGCGACGTGCAACTGCGCCGACAACGGTGTCCCGCCCGGCAGGACGAACGAGGTCAGCGCGGGTAGCGGCTCGTTGAACTCGTCGCACCAGGACTCGAGCCGGTCGATGTAGGGCTGCGTGATCCGCAGCGGCGGGTACTCGGGGTTCTCCGCGACCGGGGTGGACAGGTCCGCGCCCGCGTCGAAGAGGTCGTTCTGGACCTGGCGCAGCACGGCCGCGATTCGCGCGGGCGGATCGCCGAGCGCGATCGCGACGCCGATCGCGGCGTTCGTCTCGTCACAGTCGGCGTAGGCGATCAGGCGAGGGTCGTTCTTGCTCACGCGGCTGAAGTCGCTGAGTCCCGTGGTCCCGTCGTCACCGGTGCGGGTGTAGATGCGGGTCAGGTGCACTGCCATGGGTCAAACCGTACTAGGCGCCCGGCAGGTGACCTTTTCGGAAGGCACGGGGACTTTCGGAAACTGACACGGCCGGAGCCGCTGTTTACACTGACCGGCGTGAGCGAGCGATTCGTGGTGACCGGCGGCAACCGGTTATCGGGCGAAGTCGCGGTGGGCGGAGCGAAGAACAGCGTGCTGAAACTGATGGCCGCATCGCTGTTGGCCGAGGGGACGAGCACGATCACGAACTGCCCCGACATCCTCGACGTCCCGCTGATGGCCGAGGTGCTCAGGGGCCTGGGTGCCACGGTGGAGCTCGACGGTGACGTCGTGCGCATCACCTCCCCGGACGAACCGAAGTACGACGCCGACTTCGCCGCGGTGCGCCAGTTCCGGGCGTCGGTCTGCGTGCTCGGCCCGTTGGTCGGGCGGTGCAAGCGGGCCCGGGTGGCGTTGCCCGGCGGCGATGCGATCGGATCGCGCCCGCTGGACATGCACCAGGCCGGTCTGCGCCAGCTCGGTGCGCGCTGCAACATCGAGCACGGCTGCGTGGTCGCCGAGGCCGACGAACTGCACGGCGCGGAGATCCAGCTGGAGTTCCCGTCGGTCGGGGCGACCGAGAACATCCTGATGGCCGCGGTGCTGGCCAAAGGGGTGACGACGATCCACAACGCCGCCAGGGAACCGGACGTCGTCGACCTGTGCGCGATGCTCAACCAGATGGGCGCCCAGGTCGTGGGCGCCGGATCGTCGACGTTGACGATCACCGGCGTGGACCGGCTCTATCCGACCGAACACCGGGTGATCGGGGACCGGATCGTCGCCGCGACGTGGGGGATTGCCGCGGCGATGACCCAAGGGGACATCTCGGTGACCGGCGTCGACCCACAGCATTTGCAGTTGGTCCTGCACAAACTGCACGACGCGGGGGCGACCGTCACCCAGGACGACAACGGGTTCCGGGTCGTGCAGTACGAACGGCCGAAGGCGGTCAACGTCGCGACCCTGCCGTTCCCCGGATTCCCGACCGATCTGCAACCGATGGCCATCGGGCTCGCGTCGATCGCCGACGGCACGTCGATGATCACGGAGAACGTCTTCGAGGCCAGATTCCGCTTCGTCGAGGAGATGATCCGGCTCGGCGCGGATGCCCGCACGGACGGACACCATGCGGTGGTGCGCGGAATCCCGCAGTTGTCGAGTGCCCCGGTGTGGTCATCGGACATACGGGCCGGCGCCGGCCTGGTGCTCGCTGGTCTGGTCGCCGACGGCGACACCGAGGTGCACGACGTGTTCCACATCGACCGCGGCTACCCGCTCTTCGTGGAGAACCTGAAGAGTCTGGGCGCCGAGATCGAGCGCGTGGTGTAGTCGCCGACGGTCTGACGCCGCGGAAATCGCGGTTGTCACGCCTCTGACCAGGCGATTTTGGCTTCGGCGCAACCTGTGCGTAAGCTAACGGACATACCGAAGGCCCCCGGCCGAAAGGCCCGGGAGGAACCTGGTTGACTTCCTCGAAACAATGCAGTACAGTATCGGGGTTGCCTGCTCAGCGGGTGTGTTGTTTGAGAACTCAATAGTGTGTTTGGTGGTTTTTGTTTGTTGTTTTTGTTTTGGCCGCGCCTCTTTTTCCCGTTTAGGGGTGTGGTTGTTTTTGGATGCCAGTTTTTGGTGTCTTGTTGTTTGATCAGATTTTTCTGAATGGCCTTTTTGGGTTTTGTTTGGAGAGTTTGATTCTGGCTCAGGACGAACGCTGGCGGCGTGCTTAACACATGCAAGTCGAACGGAAAGGCCCTTCGGGGTACTCGAGTGGCGAACGGGTGAGTAACACGTGGGTGATCTGCCCTGCACTTTGGGATAAGCCTGGGAAACTGGGTCTAATACCGAATACACCCTGCTGGTCGCATGGCCTGGTGGGGGAAAGCTTTTGCGGTGTGGGATGGGCCCGCGGCCTATCAGCTTGTTGGTGAGGTTACGGCTCACCAAGGCGACGACGGGTAGCCGGCCTGAGAGGGTGACCGGCCACACTGGGACTGAGATACGGCCCAGACTCCTACGGGAGGCAGCAGTGGGGAATATTGCACAATGGGCGCAAGCCTGATGCAGCGACGCCGCGTGGGGGATGACGGCCTTCGGGTTGTAAACCTCTTTCAGTAGGGACGAAGCGCAAGTGACGGTACCTACAGAAGAAGGACCGGCCAACTACGTGCCAGCAGCCGCGGTAATACGTAGGGTCCGAGCGTTGTCCGGAATTACTGGGCGTAAAGAGCTCGTAGGTGGTTTGTCGCGTTGTTCGTGAAAACCGGGGGCTTAACCCTCGGCGTGCGGGCGATACGGGCAGACTTGAGTACTGCAGGGGAGACTGGAATTCCTGGTGTAGCGGTGGAATGCGCAGATATCAGGAGGAACACCGGTGGCGAAGGCGGGTCTCTGGGCAGTAACTGACGCTGAGGAGCGAAAGCGTGGGGAGCGAACAGGATTAGATACCCTGGTAGTCCACGCCGTAAACGGTGGGTACTAGGTGTGGGTTTCCTTCCTTGGGATCCGTGCCGTAGCTAACGCATTAAGTACCCCGCCTGGGGAGTACGGCCGCAAGGCTAAAACTCAAAGAAATTGACGGGGGCCCGCACAAGCGGCGGAGCATGTGGATTAATTCGATGCAACGCGAAGAACCTTACCTGGGTTTGACATGCACAGGACGCTGGTAGAGATATCAGTTCCCTTGTGGCCTGTGTGCAGGTGGTGCATGGCTGTCGTCAGCTCGTGTCGTGAGATGTTGGGTTAAGTCCCGCAACGAGCGCAACCCTTGTCTCATGTTGCCAGCACGTTATGGTGGGGACTCGTGAGACTGCCGGGGTCAACTCGGAGGAAGGTGGGGATGACGTCAAGTCATCATGCCCCTTATGTCCAGGGCTTCACACATGCTACAATGGCCGGTACAAAGGGCTGCGATGCCGTGAGGTGGAGCGAATCCTTTCAAAGCCGGTCTCAGTTCGGATCGGGGTCTGCAACTCGACCCCGTGAAGTCGGAGTCGCTAGTAATCGCAGATCAGCAACGCTGCGGTGAATACGTTCCCGGGCCTTGTACACACCGCCCGTCACGTCATGAAAGTCGGTAACACCCGAAGCCGGTGGCCTAACCCCTTGTGGGAGGGAGCCGTCGAAGGTGGGATCGGCGATTGGGACGAAGTCGTAACAAGGTAGCCGTACCGGAAGGTGCGGCTGGATCACCTCCTTTCTAAGGAGCACCACGAGACTTGGCCCCGCCCACATCGTGTGGGGTTCGGTGAGTTGAGCGATTCGTGAAGATGGCCTGTCTCTGTAGTGGGGGCGGGTCTGGTGCACAACAAACGTGTGTTGGCCGGAGGGAAACCGGTTGATGCGAAGGATTGCCAGACACACTGTTGGGTCCTGAGGCAACAGGCCCGCGGGCTCACTCCCTTGTGGGGGTGGGTGCCGGCTCTCGAGCGTTGGTTCGGGGGTTTGTGTTGCTGCCCTGCTTTGGTGGTGGGGTGTGGTGTTTGATTTGTGGATAGTGGTTGCGAGCATCTAGATGGCGGCTTGCGCGAATGGGCTCACCCTCTTTTGTGGGGTGGGTGTGTTGGTGTGGGTTGGTCATCTGTTTGTATGCAATTTCTTTTTTTGACTCATTTTTTGGTTTTGTGTTGTAAGTGTTTAAGGGCGCATGGTGGATGCCTTGGCACTGGGAGCCGATGAAGGACGTGGGAGGCTGCGATATGCCTCGGGGAGCTGCCAACCGAGCGTGGATCCGAGGATGTCCGAATGGGGAAACCCGGCACGAGTGATGTCGTGTCACCCGGCACTGAATACATAGGTGTCGGGGGGGAACGCGGGGAAGTGAAACATCTCAGTACCCGTAGGAAGAGAAAACAAAAGTGATTCCGTGAGTAGTGGCGAGCGAAAGCGGAGGATGGCTAAACCGTGCACATGTGATACCCGGCAGGGGTTGTGTGTGCGGTGTTGTGGGTGCATTGTTCTCAGATCTGCCGGTCTGGGCTGCAGTGAGAAAAGCTCGTGTTAGTCGAACTGGTTTGGGATGGCCGACCGTAGAGGGTGAGAGTCCCGTAGGTGAAAACACGTGCTCTGTAGTGATGTGTCCCCGAGTAGCAGCGGGCCCGTGGAATCTGCTGTGAATCTGCCGGGACCACCCGGTAAGCCTGAATACTTCCCAGTGACCGATAGCGGATTAGTACCGTGAGGGAATGGTGAAAAGTACCCCGGGAGGGGAGTGAAAGAGTACCTGAAACCGTGTGCCTACAATCCGTCAGAGCCCTCGACTTGTCGTGGGGTGATGGCGTGCCTTTTGAAGAATGAGCCTGCGAGTCAGGGACATGTCGCGAGGTTAACCCGGGTGGGGTAGCCGTAGCGAAAGCGAGTCTGAATAGGGCGTATCCACACAACAGTGTGTGGTGTAGTGGTGTGTTCTGGACCCGAAGCGGAGTGATCTACCCATGGCCAGGGTGAAGCGACGGTAAGACGTCGTGGAGGCCCGAACCCACTTAGGTTGAAGACTGAGGGGATGAGCTGTGGGTAGGGGTGAAAGGCCAATCAAACTCCGTGATAGCTGGTTCTCCCCGAAATGCATTTAGGTGCAGCGTTGCATGCTTCTTGTTGGAGGTAGAGCTACTGGATGGCCGATGGGCCTCACAAGGTTACTGACGTCAGCCAAACTCCGAATGCCGACAAGTGAGAGTGTGGCAGTGAGACGGCGGGGGATAAGCTCCGTGCGTCGAGAGGGAAACAGCCCAGATCGCCGGCTAAGGCCCCTAAGCGTGTGCTAAGTGGAAAAGGATGTGCAGTCGCGAAGACAACCAGGAGGTTGGCTTAGAAGCAGCCACCCTTGAAAGAGTGCGTAATAGCTCACTGGTCAAGTGATTGTGCGCCGATAATGTAGCGGGGCTCAAGCACACCGCCGAAGCCGCGGCAATCAGATATATGTCTGGTTGGGTAGGGGAGCGTCCTGCATCCGGTGAAGCAGCAGAGTGATCTAGCTGTGGAGGGTGTGGGAGTGAGAATGCAGGCATGAGTAGCGATAAGGCAAGTGAGAACCTTGCCCGCCGAAAGACCAAGGGTTCCTGGGCCAGGCCAGTCCGCCCAGGGTGAGTCGGGACCTAAGGCGAGGCCGACAGGCGTAGTCGATGGACAACGGGTTGATATTCCCGTACCCGTGTGTGAGCGTCCCTGATGAATCAGCGGTACTAACCGCCCAAAACCACGGTCACCGATCCCTTCGGGGTGAGGGATTGTGGGGCTGCGCGGGACCTTCGTTGGTAGTAGTCAAGCGATGGGGTGACGCAGGAAGGTAGCCGTACCAGTCAGTGGTTGTACTGGGGTAAGCCTGTAGGGAGACATCTAGGCAAATCCGGATGTCACATATCCTGAGAGGTGATGCATAGCCGATTGAGGCGAATTCGGTGATCCTATGCTGCCAAGAAAAGCCTCTAGCGAGTGCACACACGGCCCGTACCCCAAACCGACACAGGTGGTCAGGTAGAGAATACCAAGGCGTACGAGTGAACTATGGTTAAGGAACTCGGCAAAATGCCCCCGTAACTTCGGGAGAAGGGGGACCTCCATACCGTCAACCGGTTTACCCGGGGCAGCGGGAGGGGGTGGCACAAACCAGTGAGAAGCGACTGTTTACTAAAAACACAGGTCCGTGCGAAGTCGCAAGACGATGTATACGGACTGACGCCTGCCCGGTGCTGGAAGGTTAAGAGGACCGGTTAACCCTTCGGGGTGAAGCTGAGAATTTAAGCCCCAGTAAACGGCGGTGGTAACTATAACCATCCTAAGGTAGCGAAATTCCTTGTCGGGTAAGTTCCGACCTGCACGAATGGCGTAACGACTTCTCAACTGTCTCAACCATAGACTCGGCGAAATTGCATTACGAGTAAAGATGCTCGTTACGCGCGGCAGGACGAAAAGACCCCGGGACCTTCACTACAACTTGGTATTGGAGTTCGGTTCGGTTTGTGTAGGATAGGTGGGAGACTGTGAAGCGGCCACGCCAGTGGTTGTGGAGTCGTTGTTGAAATACCACTCTGATCGTATTGGGCTTCTAACTTCGAACCGTATATCCGGTTCAGGGACAGTGCCTGGTGGGTAGTTTAACTGGGGCGGTTGCCTCCTAAAATGTAACGGAGGCGCCCAAAGGTTCCCTCAACCTGGACGGCAATCAGGTGTTGAGTGTAAGTGCACAAGGGAGCTTGACTGCGAGACGTACATGTCGAGCAGGGACGAAAGTCGGGACTAGTGATCCGGCACCTCTGAGTGGAAGGGGTGTCGCTCAACGGATAAAAGGTACCCCGGGGATAACAGGCTGATCTTCCCCAAGAGTCCATATCGACGGGATGGTTTGGCACCTCGATGTCGGCTCGTCGCATCCTGGGGCTGGAGCAGGTCCCAAGGGTTGGGCTGTTCGCCCATTAAAGCGGCACGCGAGCTGGGTTTAGAACGTCGTGAGACAGTTCGGTCTCTATCCGCCGCGCGCGTCAGAAGCTTGAGGAAATCTGTCCCTAGTACGAGAGGACCGGGACGGACGAACCTCTGGTACACCAGTTGTCCCACCAGGGGCACCGCTGGATAGCCACGTTCGGACAGGATAACCGCTGAAAGCATCTAAGCGGGAAACCCCCTCCAAGACCAGGCTTCTCACCCATTTAAGTGGGATAAGGCCCCCCGCAGACCACGGGATCGATAGACCAGACCTAGAAGCACAGCAATGTGTGCAGGGAACTGGCACTAACCGGCCGAAAACTTACACACACCCACAAAAGGTGTGCACACAAACGCCTCGCAACCACGCATCCACACCAGAATCGGACACGATTCACACCCCACCACCAAAAACACTTCCCCCACACCACCTGTGGGGGCACTCAGAAACGAGTGAAAATAAAGTTACGGCGGTCCATAGCGGCAGGGAAACGCCCGGTCCCATCCCGAACCCGGAAGCTAAGCCTGCCAGCGCCGATGATACTACCCACCACGGGTGGAAAAGTAGGACACCGCCGAACACCCTTTACACCTCGGCCCTCCGACCACAATCGGAGGGCCGAGGTCTTTTTTGTTTGACGGCCTTTTTATTCAACGGCCCAGTCGGAATCAATCGAATAGTGTCGGAACCGCGGAATGGAATTGCCTTTCCATTCCGAGGAGCATCCGCTTCCGTTCGATTCCGCCGCCATATCCGGTGAGGCTGCCATTCGCGCCGATCACCCGATGGCAGGGCACGATGATGCCGATCGGATTGTGGCCATTCGCCAGTCCGACTGCCCGAAATGCGCCCGGTGCACCGATCTGTCGTGCGATGTCGCCGTACGACCGCGTCTCCCCGTACGGAATGGTCAGCAGCGCTTCCCAGACGCGACGCTGAAACGCCGTTCCGGCCAGGTCGAGCTCGAGTTCGAACGTCGTGAGTTCGCCGGCGAAGTAGGCGCCGAGTTGCGCCACGACGTCACCGAATGTGGTCGGATCGGGCTCCCAACCCTGGCGGCTCGGTTCGTAGGTCTGATCCACCATGCGCAGATGCCTGAGCCGGTCGTCGCGGCCGGCGAGGGTCAACAGACCGACCGGGCTGTCGACGGTACGGAATCGAATCGTCACTGTCGGATCTCCTTCGGGGGCCAGTCGTTGACCGGATGATCGAGCGCCGTCCACAGGTGCTGCGTCGCGTAGGCCCGCCACGGACGCCACCGGGCGCCGTGCGCTGCAAGGGCCCGGGCATCCTCGGCCAGGCCGAGGTGGCGAGCGGCGGTGAGCACGCCCAGATCGGTGACGGGGAAGGCGTCGGGATCGCCGAGTCCGCGCATCGCGATCACCTCCGCAGTCCATGTGCCGATGCCGGGCAGTACGGTGAGTTGTGCCCGTGCCTCGTTCCAGTCACATCCGGGATCGAGTCGCACGTCGCCCGACGCCAGTGCCGCGATGAGCGAGCGCACGGTGGACTGCCGGCTGCGCGGTACGGCCAGATGGGGCGCAGCGATGTCGGCGAGTTCCTCCACGGTGGGAAACACGCGGGTCAGGCCACCGTGTGGATCGCTGATCGGGCGACCGTAGTGGGTGACGAGCCGCGCGGCGTGCGTGCGGGCGGCCTTCAGGGAGACCTGTTGGCCCAGAACCACCCGCACGGCCAGTTCCGCCTCGTCGACAGTGCGCGGGATGCGCTGCCCGGGCGCCTTCGTCACCAACGCGGTGAGGTCCGGGTCGGCGCCGAGTACGTCGACGACGGCCTCCGGGTCGGCGTCGAGGTCCAGCAGGCGCCGGCACCGCGCGATGGCGCTGGACAGGTCCCGAAGGTCCTCGAGGTGCAGCACGCAGTCGACGTGACCGTCGCGGGGGGTGAGGCCGACGATGCCGTGGCCCCGCGAAAGCCGCAGCGTGCGGCGGAAGGCCCCGTCACGGAACTCCTCGACACCCGGTACGGCGCTGGCCGCCAGGTGCCCGAACACCCCTTCGTAGGCGAACGGCCTACGCACCGGCAGGCGCAGTGCCAGCGACCCCGCGCCGGCGGTGGCCGCCCCGAAGCGGCGTCGCGCCCGCTCCCGCATCGCGGTCGGGGTGCACGCGGAGGTGGCGCGCACCGTGTCGTTGAACTGCCGGATGCTCGAGAACCCCGCGGCGAACGCCACATCGGAGAACGGCAGGTCGGTGGTCTCGATCAGCACGCGTGCGGTCTGTGCCCGCTGCGCACGGGCCAACGCCAGCGGATTCGCCCCCACCTCGGCCTGCAGGATGCGCTGCAACTGCCGCGTGGTGTAGCCGAGCCGGCCGGCCAGACCCGTGACACCGTCCCGGTCGACCGTGCCGTCGGCGATCAGGCGCATCGCCCTGGCGGCCACGTCGCCGCGGACGTTCCACTCGGGAGAACCGGGCGACGCGTCGGGCCTGCACCGCTTACAGGCGCGGAATCCCGCCGCCAGAGCGGCCGCGGCGGTCGGATAGAAGCGCACGTTGCGGGCGAACGGCGGCCGGACGGGACAGCTTGGGCGGCAGTAGATCCGCGTCGTCAGCACCGCCGTGACGAACCAACCATCGAACCGCGCGTCCTTGGACTGCACGGCCCGGTAGCAGCGGTCGAAATCGTCGTACATGCTGTCAGACTTACACGCCGCCACCGACACCACCGGCGGAAATCCGACATGGTCGTGCGCCATGCTGCCCGTGCGGCCGCATCCCTAGACTCGAAACCATGAGCGGCGGTACCGGGCAGATGGTTCACGAAGGTCTGCTGAAGATCGAGGACTGCCTCGACGCCGCGGGCAACATCGTGCTCCCGCCGGGCGTCACGTTGATCTCGCTCATCGACCGCAACATCGCCGCTGTCGGCGACGCCGTGGCGTACCGCTACCTCGACCACACCGGCACCGACGAGGTGCGGGTCGCGGAGCTCACCTGGACCGAACTCGGCGTGCGGCTACGCGCGGTCGGTGCGCGGATACAGCAGCTCACCTCCCGCGGCGACCGCGTCGCGATCCTCGCGCCCCAGGGCCTGGACTGGGTCACCGGGTTCTTCGCCGCGATCAAGGCGGGCACCATCGCGGTGCCACTGTTCGCGCCCGAACTGCAGGGCCACGCCGAACGCCTCCGGACCGCGCTCGAGGACGCCCGCCCAACCGTCGTGCTGACCACCTCGGCGGCGGCCGGCGCCGTCGAAGGTTTCCTCGCCGACCTCGTGGGCGTCACGCGTCCGCACGTCGTGCTGATCGACGACATTCCCGACTCCGCGGGGGAGTCGTTCGTGACCACGCCGATCGACGTCGACGACGTCTCGCACCTGCAGTACACCTCCGGCGCGACCCGGCCCCCGGCCGGCGTCGAGATCACCCACCGTGCCGTCGGCACGAACCTCCTGCAGATGATCCTGTCGATCGACCTGCTGGACCGAAACACCCACGGCGTCAGTTGGTTACCGCTGTTCCACGACATGGGGCTGTCGATGATCGGCTTCCCGGCCGTCTACGGCGGGCACTCCACGCTGATGTCGCCGACGGCGTTCCTGCGCCGGCCCCAGCGCTGGATCCGCGCGCTGTCGGAGGGGTCCCGGCAGGGCCGCGTCGTCACCGCCGCGCCGAACTTCGCCTTCGAGTGGACCGCCCAGCGGGGCTTGCCCGACGAAGGTGAGGACATCGATCTGGCCAACGTCGTCCTCATCATCGGATCCGAACCGGTGAGCATGGCGGCCATCGACACCTTCACCGCGGCCTTCGCCGAATACGGGCTGCCGCCGACGGCGGTCAAACCGTCCTACGGCATCGCCGAGGCGACGCTGTTCGTCGCGACGATCGCCCCGGACGCGGAACCGTCGGTGGCGCACTTCGACCGCGCACAACTGGCCGCAGGCCGGGCGGTCCGCGTGGCCGCCGACGCGCAGGACGCGGTGGCCCAGGTGTCGTGCGGTCAGATCGCCCGGAGCCAGTGGGCGGTGATCGTCGACCCCGACTCCGGTGAAGAAATGCCCGACGGATATGTCGGCGAGATCTGGTTGCACGGTGAGAACCTCGGCCGCGGATACTGGGGTCGACCCGACGAGACTCGCGAGACATTCTGCGCCGCACTGACATCGAGGGCGGGAGGTCATGCCGACGGCGTTCCCGACGACGGTCGCTGGCTGCGCACGGGCGACTTGGGCACCTATCTCGACGGCGAGCTCTATGTCACCGGCCGGCTGGCGGACCTCATCGTGATCGACGGGCGCGGGCACTATCCGCAGGACATCGAGGCCACCACAGCGGACGCCTCCCCGCTGGTGCGCCGCGGCCACGCCACCGCGTTCACCGTCTCCGGCGAGCAGTTGGTGATCATCGCCGAGCGCGCATCGGGGACCCGCCGCGCCGACCCGGCGCCTGCCGTCGAGGCGATCCGCGCCGCGGTGCGGCAGCGCCACGGAGTCGAGGTCGCCGACGTGCGTTTCGTCCCCGCCGGCGCCATCCCGCGGACCACCAGCGGCAAGCTGGCCCGACGGGCCTGTCGCGCCGAATACGTCGACGGAACGCTGCGCGCGAACTAGGCGTCAGCCAGCAGCGCCAGCGTCGTCGGCTCGTCGTGGCCGCGCAGGGTCACCGTGTCGCCGAGAGTCCAGTGCGCGCGTTCGGCGTCCGTCGCGGCCTTGACGGTGTCGGAGGACGCGACCAACCGGTTCGGCACCGATTTCGCGAGTTCGCACAGCCGGGCGGCCTCGTTGACCGGTTCGCCGATCACGGTGTACTCGAAACGCTCCTTGGCGCCCACGTTGCCCGCGACCACCTGACCCGCCGCCACCCCGATCCCCGCCTCACAGTCGGGCACCTCGGAGGTGAGCCGCTCGGCGATGGCGCGGGCGGCGGCCAGCGCCTCGGCCGCGGCGTTGTCGAGCGCGACCGGGGCGCCGAACACGGCCAGCACCGCATCGCCTTCGAACTTGTTGACCAGGCCGTGGTGGCGGTCCACCTCGTCGACGATCACGGCGAAGAACCGGTTGAGCAGTTCGACGATCTCCGACGCAGGCCTGCTGGTGACCATCTGCGTCGATCCGATGATGTCGACGAAGATCACCGCGGCGTGGCGTTCCTCGCCGCCCAGCTCGATCTGCTCCTTCTCCGCCGCCAGGGCGACCTCACGGCCGACGTGGCGGCCGAACAGGTCGCGCACCCGTTCGCGTTCGCGCAGCCCCTCCACCATCTTGTTGAAACCCCGTTGCAGCTCACCGAGTTCGGTGCCGTCGAAAACGACCAGCTGACAGTCGAAGTCGCCCCGTTCGACGTTCTTGAGCGCGGCGCGCACCACGCGCACCGGGGTGGCGATGAGCCACGACAGCAGCCACATCAGGATCAACCCGAAGAGCAGCGCGACCACCGCGATGATCATCACGGCGATCCCGAACTGCGTGGCACTCAGATTCTGCATCGAGAGCGAGAACACGGCGAGCAGGAGGATGCCGAGCACGGGCACACCCGAGCTGAGCAGCCAGACCGTCATGGTGCGGCCCATGACCCCCTGTGCGAGCCGGCGTGGTGGGCGGCCGGCTTCGAGCGCCTGGGCGGCGATCGGCCGCAGCGCGAACTCGGTGACGAGGTAGCAGGCGGTGGCCACGACGATTCCGGGGAAGCCCACCGCGAACAAGAACCGGGGGATGAACGCCGAATCCTGCAGGCCGTACAGCAGCGTCAGGAGCGCGGTACCGACGCCCCAGAAGAGCAGCAGCATCCTCGCCACCTGCCACGGCGCCCGGAACACGTTGTACTGGTCGGCGCGGGTGGGTGTGCGCTCCTCGATCGCCCATCGCAACGATCGGACGATGTGCGAGGTGATCCACGCCGTGCCGAACAGCAGCGCGACCAGCATGTACGCGGGGACCACACCCCAGGTCAGCCAGGCCGGCGCGTCGGAGAAGACGCTCGGCACCGGGATGGCGACGGCGTTGAGCAGCAACGACACCCCGATGCCCAGGATGTTCGTGACGAGGATCAAGAAGGTCAGGATGATCTGGATGCGGATGCGCCGGCGCTGCTGGTTCTCCTCCGGCTTGCCCAGCAGCCACGAGCCGTAATGCGGGGTGTCCGGCAGCCGCCCGCTCTGCCTGGTCACCTTCTCCAGGAGCAGGCCCAGGCGTTGTGGAACGCTTTTCTTGGCGGTCGTCGTGGCGTCCATTGTGCCGCCAGCCTAATTTGCGCGGGTCCGCAGACCCTAATGTTGTGCGGGTGCGTCTCGTCATCGCCCAGTGCACGGTCGACTACGTCGGCCGGTTGACCGCCCATCTGCCGTCCGCCCGCCGGCTGCTGCTGATCAAATCCGACGGTTCGGTCAGCGTGCACGCCGACGACCGGGCCTACAAACCGCTGAACTGGATGAGCCCACCGTGTCGGCTGTCGGAGGAGTCCGGTGATCCGCACCCCGTGTGGGTGGTGGAGAACAAGACCGGCGAGCAGCTGCGGATCACCGTCGAGGAGATCGAACACGACTCCAGCCACGACCTCGGGGTGGATCCGGGGCTGGTCAAGGACGGTGTGGAGGCGCATCTGCAGAAGCTGCTGGCCGAACACGTCGAGCTGCTGGGCGCCGGTTACACGCTGGTGCGCCGTGAGTACATGACCGCGATCGGGCCGGTCGACCTGCTGTGCCGCGACGAGACCGGTCGTTCGGTGGCCGTGGAGATCAAACGCCGCGGTGAGATCGACGGGGTCGAACAGCTCACCCGCTACCTCGAACTGCTCAACCGGGACACCCTGCTGGCGCCGGTGTCCGGCGTGTTCGCCGCCCAACAGATCAAACCGCAGGCCCGCACGCTGGCCAACGATCGTGGGATTCGTTGTCTGATACTCGATTACGACCAGATGCGCGGTATGGACAGCGACGAGTACCGGCTGTTCTGAGCGCTTAGACTGCCCTCATGCCCAGGCGCCGCCCTCCGCCGCGGCGGTCGCGTCCGCTGCCTGCCGTGTTCGAGCAACGGCGGGTCGAGACCGGGCCCGACGGGTACGAGTACGAGGTTCGACCGGTGGTCGGCTCGCGCGCGACGAAGACTTACCGGTGCCCTGGCTGTGATCATGAGATCCGGCCCGGCACAGCACATCTCGTGGTCTGGCCGGCGGATTCGGGGGAGTCGGCGGTCGAGGACCGCCGCCACTGGCACACGCCGTGCTGGACGCACCGGGCCACGCGGGGCCCGACGCGTAGATGGTCCTAGCGGATCAGTGCTCGGCGGCGGGTTCGAGGAGCTCGATGAGCACGCCGCCGCCGTCCTTGGGGTGGATGAAATTGATGCGCGAGTTCGAGGTGCCGCGGCGGGGCTCGTCGTAGATGAGCCGCACGCCCTGCTCGCGCAACCGCTCGCAGAGGCCGTCGAGGTCGCTGACGCGGTAGGCGAACTGCTGCAGGCCGGGGCCGCGCTTGTCGAGGAACTTCGCGATGGTCGACGAGTCGTCGATCGGTGACATCAGCTGAATCTGGGTGCTGCCCACCGGGGCGCCCCGCACCGACAGCATGGCCTCGCGGATGCCCTGCTCCTCGTTGACTTCTTCGTGCAGCACGATCATGCCGAGGTGGTCGTGGTACCACCTGATCGCTTCGTCCAGATCCGGCACCGCGATACCGACGTGATCGATCGCGGTCACCAGGGCGGTGGCCAGCACTGGACGGGCGTCAATTTGCTCGGCAGTCATATCGCAAAGGTAACCTAACGGCATCGGTTCCGAACACTTCAGGTCACCTGTATAGCCTCATCGGAACCGCCCGAAACCCGCTTGGAGGTATTGATGACGACGTCGGTGATCGTTGCTGGGGCCCGCACGCCGGTAGGCAAGTTGATGGGTTCGCTGAAGGACTTCTCGGGCAGTGATCTGGGCGGGATCGCGATCAAGGCCGCGTTGGAGAAGGCGGGTGTGGCACCGTCGTCCGTCGATTACGTGATCATGGGCCAGGTGCTCACCGCCGGCGCCGGGCAGATGCCCGCCCGCCAGGCCGCCGTGGCCGCCGGTATCCCGTGGGACGTGCCTGCGCTGACCATCAACAAGATGTGCCTATCGGGCATCGACGCGATCGCGCTGGCCGACCAGCTCATCCGCGCGGGTGAGTTCGACGTCGTGGTCGCCGGTGGTCAGGAGTCGATGACCCAGGCCCCGCACCTGCTCGTCAACAGCCGCTCGGGATACAAGTACGGCGACGTGACCGCGCTCGACCACATGGCCTATGACGGCCTGCACGACGTGTTCACCGACCAGCCGATGGGTGCGCTCACCGAACAGCGCAACGACGTCGACCAGTTCACCCGCGCCCAGCAGGACGAGTTCGCTGCCACCTCGCATCAGAAGGCCGCCGCGGCGTGGAAGGACGGCGTATACGCCGACGAGGTGGTGCCGGTGTCGATCCCGCAGCGCAAGGGTGACCCCATCGAGTTCTCGGAGGACGAGGGCATCCGGGCCAACACCACGGCCGAGTCGCTGGCCGGGCTCAAGCCGGCGTTCCGCAAGGACGGCACCATCACCGCCGGTTCGGCGTCGCAGATCTCGGACGGCGCTTGCGCAGTGGTGGTGATGAACAAGGCCAAGGCCGAGGAACTGGGCCTGACCTGGCTCGCGGAGATCGGCGCGCACGGCGTGGTCGCCGGCCCCGACTCCACCCTGCAGAGCCAGCCGGCCAACGCGATCAAGAAGGCGATCGCCCGCGAGGGCATCTCGACCGATCAGCTCGACGTGATCGAGATCAACGAGGCGTTCTCGGCGGTCGCGTTGGCGTCCACCCAGGAACTCGGCGTGGATCCGGAGCGGGTCAACGTCAACGGCGGTGCCATCGCGATCGGCCACCCGATCGGGATGTCCGGTGCCCGGATCACGCTGCACGCGGCCCTCGAGCTGGCCCGCCGCGGCTCCGGTTACGCGGTGGCCGCGCTCTGCGGTGCGGGCGGTCAGGGCGATGCGCTGATCCTGCGTCGCCCCTGACGCGTCGGCCCGGCCTCTACGACGGCTTGTAGTAATCGCGGCCGGCTTCCGGCACAATGGCGGCCATGTCTGGTGCTTTCGATCTGCGTAACCCCGTCGGCTGGCTCCGGCTCGTCGGCCTGCTCGAGGCGGCGAGCTGGGTCGGGCTGCTGCTGGGGATGTACTTCAAGTACCTCGCCAGCCCGAGCACCGAGATCGGGGTCAAGATTTTCGGACCCATCCACGGCGGCGTGTTCGTCGCGTTCCTCGCGGCCGCCGTCGTGACCGGGTTCACTCTCAAGTGGCGGGCCTGGACATGGTTGCTGGCGGGGCTGGCGAGCATCGTCCCGCTCGGAACTGTGATTTTCCTCATATGGGCCGATCGCACGGGTCGGCTCGACGGCGACACCGTCTCCGCGGCGGGTCGGGCGGGCCGCCCCGCACCCGAAACAACGTGACAGACTTGCACGCGTGACACGTCCACGACCTTCCATCGGGCCGGCACTGGCCGGTGCGGTTGATCTGTCCGCGCTCAAACAACGCCCCGCCGCCGAGGCGGCCGGGCCCGCCGGGGCAGGCGGCCCGGGCGGAGTCGAGATCACCGAGGCGAACCTCGAAGCCGAGGTGTTGATCCGCTCCAGTCAGGTTCCCGTGGTGGTGCTGCTGTGGTCACCCCGCAGCGACTCCAGCGTGGCACTGGGGCAGACGCTCGCCGAGCTGGCGAACGCCGACGCCGGCAAGTGGTCGCTGGCGACGGTCAACGTCGACACCACGCCGCGGGTGGCGCAGATGTTCGGCGTGCAGGCGGTGCCGACGGTCGTCGCGCTCGCCGGAGGCCAGCCGATCTCGAGCTTCCAGGGGCCGCAGCCCGCCGATCAGCTACGGCGCTGGATCGACTCGCTCCTCGAAGCGACGGCAGGCAAGCTCGCCGGATCCGGTGATCCCGACCAGCCCGAGCAGGTCGACCCCGAGGTCGCGCAGGCACGCGCCTTCCTCGACAACGGCGACTTCGACGCCGCGCTGAGCGCCTACCAGGCGATCCTCGACGCCCAGCCGAATCACGCCGAGGCCAAGGGCGCGGTCCGGCAGATCGTGTTCCTCCAACGTGCGACGACGCAGCGCCCGGACGCGGTGACCGTCGCCGACGCCGCACCCGACGACGTCGACGCCGCGTTCGCCGCGGCCGACGTCGAGATCCTCCAGCAGCAGGTCGAGGCGGCGTTCGAGCGGTTGATCGCCTTGGTCAAGCGCACCGCGGGCGACGACCGCACCCGGGTGCGAACCCGGCTCATCGAACTGTTCGAGCTCTTCGACCCGGCCGATCCCGAGGTCATCGCGGGCCGGCGCAAGCTCGCCAACGCCCTGTACTGAGCGCCGTCAGGACAGCGGCGGCGCAGTCGGGGGCTCCTGGACGACGGGCGCCTCGGCGGCCACCGGCTCGAACCACAGCGCCGACAGCGGCGGCAGCACCATCACCGCCGAGGCGGGCCGGCCGTGCCACGGCTCGTCGGTGGCCTGCACCGCCCCGTAGTTGCCGATGCCCGCGCCGTTGTAGTCGGCCGCGTCGGTGTTGAGCACCTCACGCCACGTCCCGGCGTGCGGCAGGCCCAGCCGGTAGTGGCTGTGCTCGGAGCCGGAGAAGTTGAACACACACGCCAGCACCGAACCGTCGTCGCCGTAGCGCAGGAAGCTCAGCACGTTGTTCGTCGAGTCGTTGGCGTCGATCCACGAGTACCCCTCCGGGCTGGTGTCGTGTGACCACAGCGCCCGGTGGCTGGTGTAGATCCCGTTCATGTCGGAGATCATCCGCAGGATGCCGCCCGAGTAGCTGTTCTCGTCGAGTTGGTACCAGTCGACGCCCCGCTCCTCCGACCACTCCGCGCGCTGGCCGAACTCCTGGCCCTGGAACAGCAACTGCTTACCGGGGTGCGCCCACTGGTAGGCCAGCAGCTGCCGCACGCCCGCGGCCTTGCGGTGGTCGTCGCCGGGCATCCGGCCCCACAGCGTGCCCTTACCGTGCACCACCTCGTCGTGGCTGATCGGCAGCACGTAGTTCTCGCTGAACGCGTAGAGCATCGAGAACGTCATCTCGTGGTGGTGGTAGCTGCGGTGGATGGGGTCGCGGCTGATGAACGCCAACGTGTCGTTCATCCAGCCCATGTTCCACTTCATCGAGAAGCCCAGCCCGCCCAGATTGGTCGGACGGGTCACGCCGGGCCACGACGTCGACTCCTCGGCGATCGTCACGATGCCCGGACTGGCCTTGTGCACAGTGGCGTTCATCTCCTGGAGGAACTGCACCGCCTCGAGGTTCTCGCGGCCGCCGTAGATGTTCGGCGTCCAGCCGCCCTCGGGCCGCGAGTAGTCCAGGTAGAGCATCGAGGCGACGGCGTCCACGCGTAGTCCGTCGACGTGGAACTCCTGCAGCCAGTACAGCGCGTTGGCGACCAGGAAGTTGCGCACCTCGGCCCGGCCGAAGTCGAAGACGTATGTGCCCCAATCCAACTGTTCACCGCGGCGGGGGTCGGCGTGTTCGTAGAGTGCGGTGCCGTCGAACCGGCCCAGCGCCCACGCGTCCTTCGGGAAGTGCGCGGGCACCCAGTCGACGATCACCCCGATGCCGGCCTGATGCAGTCGGTCGACGAGGTAGCGGAACTCGTCGGGGGTGCCCAGGCGCGAGGTCGGCGCGTAGTACGACGTGACCTGGTAACCCCACGAACCCCCGAACGGGTGCTCGGCCACCGGCAGCATCTCGACATGGGTGAACCCGTGCTCGACGACGTACTCGGTCAGCTGATCGGCCAGCTCCACGTACGACAGGCCGGGCCGCCACGACATGAGGTGCACCTCGAGGGTGCTCATCGGCTCGAACACCGGGTTCTGGGCGGCGCGCTGCGTCATCCACGCGTCGTCGTTCCACGTGTAGCTGCTCGTGGTGACCCGCGATGCGGTCTGCGGCGGCACCTCGGTCGCGAAGGCCATCGGGTCGGCCCGCTCGCTCACCACGCCGTCGGCGCCGTGGATGCGGAACTTGTAGAGCCCGTCGACCGGGAAGTCCGGCCAGAACAGCTCCCACACCCCGGTCGAACCGAGGACGCGCAGCTGCGCCTCGTTGCCGTCCCAGTGGTTGAAGTCGCCGATCAGCTGCACACCGTTGGCGTTGGGCGCCCAGACGGCGAACGAGACGCCTTCGACGACGCCGTCGGGGGTTTCGAAGGTGCGCGGATGCGCCCCGAGCACCTCCCACAACCGTTCGTGGCGCCCCTCGGAGAACAGGTGCAGGTCCATCTCGCCCAGCGTGGGCAGGAACCGGTACGCGTCGGCGGTGTGGTGGATGTGCGGCTGGTCGCCGCCGTGGTCGTAGCCGACCTCGAGGCGGTAGTCGATCAGGCCGGTGAACGGCAGCGTCACCGCGAACACGCCGGCCTCGAGGTGGGTGAACACGTGGCGTTCGCCGCCGACGACGGCCGCGACCTCGGTCGCGTGCGGACGGTACGCCCGGATCACCGTGTGGTCGTCGTATTCGTGCGCCCCGAGGATCGAATGCGGGTCGTGGTGCTCACCGGCGAGCAACCGGTTCAGGTCGGCGGTGTGCGGCCGCAGATGCGGGCTGGGGGTCACCGCGGTGTCTTTCGGCAGTCCTTTTGTCTTGGCCATGCGTGTGTTCACTCCCTACGCAGTAGGTTGAGGCGTTGGTCGGCGGGCACCTGGGGCATGTTGAGCACGTGCGCGACCGCCTTCGCCGGTTCGATGCGCACGTAGTTCGACTGCCCCCACTGGTATTCCTCTCCGGTGATCTCGTCGCGGACCCAGAACCTGTCGTATGGCTCCATTCCCAATGCGGGCATGTCCAACCACACTGTGGCCTCTTCGGGCCCGAACGGGTTGAGCGTGACCACGACGAGGACCTGATCACCGGTGGCCGGGTCGAACTTGCTGTAGGCCAGGACGGCGTCGTTGTCGGGGTAGTGGAACGTGATGGTCCGCAGTTCGTGCAGCGCCGGATGCACCCGCCGAATCTCGTTGAGCCGGGTGATGAACGGCTCCAGTGACTCCCCGTCGGCCAGGGCGGCGTCGAAGTCGCGCGGACGCAGTTCGTACTTCTCGGAGTTGAGGTACTCCTCGCTGCCTTCCCGCACCGGTCGGTGTTCGAACAGTTCGTAACCGGAGTAGACCCCCCACACCGAACTCATCGTGGACGCCAGCACCGCGCGGATCGCGAACATGCCGGGGCCGCCGTGCTGGAGGCTTTCGTGCAGGATGTCGGGGGTGTTGACGAACAGGTTGGGCCGCGCATAGTCGGCGTGTTCGGCGATCTGCCTGCCGAACTCGGTCAACTCGTGTTTCGACGTCCGCCAGGTGAAGTACGTGTACGACTGCGTGTAGCCGAGTTTCGCCAGCCCGTACAGGCGGGCCGGCCGGGTGAACGCCTCGGCCAGGAACAGCACGTCGGGGTCCTCGTTCTTGATCTCCCCGATCAGCCACGCCCAGAAGTTGGGCGGTTTGGTGTGTGGGTTGTCCACGCGAAAGACCTTGACGCCGTGGGAGATCCAGAACCGGACCACCCGCAGCACCTCCATGTACAACCCCGTCGGGTCGTTGTCGAAGTTCAGCGGATAGATGTCCTGGTACTTCTTCGGCGGGTTCTCCGCGTAGGCGATGGTGCCGTCGGGCAGCACGGTGAACCACTCCGGATGCTCGCGCGCCCACGGATGGTCCGGCGCACACTGCAGCGCCAGGTCCAGCGCCACCTCGAGGCCTTCGTCACGGGCCGCGGCGACGAAGTCGTCGAAGTCCTCGATGGTGCCCAACTCCGGGTGCACGGCGTCGTGGCCGCCCTCGTCGCTGCCGATCGCCCACGGTGACCCCACGTCGTTCGGGCCCGCGGTCACGCTGTTGTTCGGGCCCTTGCGGTGCACCTTGCCGATCGGGTGGATCGGCGGGAGGTAGACCACGTCGAAGCCCATCCGGGCGACCCGGGGCAGCGCCTTGGTGGCGGTGGCGAACGTGCCGTGCACGGGGTGGCCCTGGCTGTCCCAACCGCCGGTGGAGCGGGGGAAGAACTCGTACCAGGAGCCGAAGCGGGCCAGCGGGCGGTCCACCCAGACGCCGTATTGCTCACCGCGGGTGACCAATTCGCGCAGCGGATACTGGTCGAGCAGTGCGGTGACGTCGGCCGCCAGCGCCGCCCCCGCCCGGTAGAACGGATCGCCGGGTTCGCGCAGTCGTTCGACGGCCTGCACCAGCGGGTAGCGGTCCTGACGGGGGACACCGGTGGCGGCCCGCTCCAGCAGCCGCGCGCCCACGAGCAGATCGTTGTCCAGTTCGGACTCGCTCTGGCCGGCGTCGAGTTTGGCGATCACGTTGTGGCGCCAGCTGGCGATCGGATCGCCCCAGCCGTCGACACGGTAGGTCCACAACCCGACCGCGTCCGGTACGAAGTGCCCGTGGAAGACATCGGGGGTGCGGCCCAGGCTCATCGGCAGCGCCTGCGGCTTCTTCCGCGGCGAAGGGTTGACGACCTCGTCGATCGGCACGGCCTCGGTGGTGCTCACCCGGCCGACCGGAGCGTCGGCGAGTTCGGGATAGGACGTGCCGTGATAGCGCACCACCAGCGTTGCGGAGACGGCTTCGTGGCCCTCGCGCCACACCGTGGCGCTCACCGGCACCACCTCACCCACCACCGCTTTGGCCGGATACCTGCCGCCGGATACCACGGGCGCGACGTCATCGATTCCGATACGGCCGGCCACCACCACTCCTCTTCGAATCGGCGCGACCACCAGCATCGTCGATGTGGCCACTCTGTCGGTTGGTTCTGTCTCGGTCGGTTGTCGTAGACCTTCTCCGCGCCCTATACCCACCGTAGTGCGCGGCCCAACCCGAAGCCGGCCAAGGAATCGACGAGGGGCTGCGGCGCTCGGAGAAGTCAGTAAGGTAAACCCACGTGAAAGCCCTGCGCAGGTTCACCGTCCGAGCACACCTTCCCGACCGGCTTGCCGCGCTGGAGCGGCTTTCGATCAACCTCCGCTGGTCGTGGGACAAACCGACCCAGGATCTGTTCGCCGACATCGACCCGAAACTGTGGCAGCAGATCGGCTGCGATCCGGTCGCGCTGCTCGGCGGTGTGAAGCCGGGCCGGCTCGACGAACTCGCCCGCGACGAATCGTTCGTGCGCCGACTCGACGGGCTGGCCGCCGATCTCGACGACTACCTGAGCCGGCCGCTGTGGTATCAGCAGCAGCTCGAACAGGGTGAGGTGCTGCCCAACGGGATCGCCTACTTCTCGATGGAGTTCGGCGTGGCCGAGGTGCTGCCGAACTACTCCGGCGGTCTGGGCATCCTGGCCGGCGACCACCTCAAGTCCGCGTCCGACCTGGGGCTGCCGCTGATCGCCGTCGGGTTGTACTACCGCTCCGGCTACTTCCGGCAGTCGTTGACCGCCGACGGGTGGCAGCACGAGAATTATCCGTCGCTGGATCCGCAGGGGCTGCCGCTGCGGCTGCTGACCGACGCCGACGACAACCAGGTGCTCGTCGAACTCGAGCTGCCCGACGACGCCACCCTGCGCGCGCGGGTCTGGGTGGCGCAGGTCGGGCGGATTCCCTTGCTGCTGCTCGACTCCGACATCCCGGAGAACGAACACGAACTGCGCGGCGTCACCGACCGCCTCTACGGCGGCGATCAGGAGCACCGGATCAAACAGGAGATCCTCGCCGGTATCGGCGGCGTCCGCGCGATCCGCGCGTTCACCGAGGTGGAGGGGTTGCCCTCACCGGAGGTGTTCCACATGAACGAGGGCCACGCCGGATTCCTCGGGGTGGAGCGCATCCGCGAATTGATCGACGCCGGACTGGATTTCGACACCGCGCTCACCGTCGTGCGGTCCTCGACGGTGTTCACCACGCACACCCCCGTGCCCGCGGGTATCGACCGGTTCCCGGTGGAGATGATCAAGCGGTACTTCGGCGGCTCGCACCTGCTGCCGGGGGTGCCGCTGGACCGGATCGTCGCGTTCGGCGCCGAGGACGATCCGTCGAAGTTCAACATGGCCCACATGGGTCTGCGGCTGGCCCAGCGGGCCAACGGCGTCTCACTGCTGCACGGACAGGTCAGCCGGGAGATGTTCAACGAACTCTGGCCGGGGTTCGATCCGAACGAGGTGCCGATCGGCTCGATCACCAACGGTGTGCACGCCCCCACGTGGGCCGCACCGCAGTGGCTCGAACTCGGTCGCGAACTCCTCGGCAGCCACGACCTCGGACTGCTGCGCGAGACCGCCACGTGGGAGCGCCTGCAGGAGGTGGATCCGGGTCACCTGTGGTGGATCCGTTCGCAGCTGCGCCGGGCGCTGGTCGACGACGTCCGCGCACGGCTGCGCCGGTCCTGGCTCGAGCGCGGCGCCGCCGAGGCTGAATTGGGTTGGATCGCAACCGCATTCGACCCGGACGTGCTGACGATCGGGTTCGCGCGCCGGGTGCCCACCTACAAGCGGTTGACGCTGATGCTGCGCGATCCGGCACGGCTGGAGAAGCTGCTTCTCGACAAGGAGCGGCCGATGCAGCTGATCGTGGCGGGTAAGTCGCACCCCGCCGACGACGGCGGAAAGGCGCTCATCCAGCAGGTGGTCCGGTTCGCCGACCGTCACGACGTCCGCCACCGCATCGCGTTCCTGCCGGACTACGACATGTCGATGGCGAGGCAGCTGTACTACGGCTGCGACGTGTGGCTGAACAACCCGCTGCGCCCGCTGGAGGCGTGCGGCACGTCGGGGATGAAGAGCGCGCTCAACGGCGGGTTGAACCTGTCCATCCGCGACGGCTGGTGGGACGAGTGGTTCGACGGTGAGAACGGATGGGAGATCCCGACCGCCGACGGACTGGCCGACGAGGCGCGCCGCGACGATCTGGAGGCGGCCGCGCTCTACGACCTCGTCGAACAATCGGTGGCCCCCAAGTTCTACGAGCGCGACGAACACGGCATCCCGATCCGCTGGGTCGAGATGGTCCGCCACACCCTCAGGGTGCTGGGCCCGAAGGTGCTGGCCTCCCGCATGGTGCGCGACTACACCGAGAAGTACTACGCCCCCGCCGCGCAGTCGCTGCGGCGCACCGTCGAGGACGCCGACGGGGTGACGTTCGGCGCGGCGAGCGAATTGGCCGCCTACCGGCGCCGGGTGCAGGCGGCGTGGCCGAAGCTCGAGATCACCGACGTGGACAGCTCCGGACTGCCCGACACCCCGCTGATCAATTCCGAGTTGACGTTGACCGCGACGGTGGCGCTGGCCGGTCTGCGGCCCGACGAGGTGTCCGTGCAGGCGGTCCTGGGCCGCGTCGACGCGAGCGACACGTTGCTCGATCCGGTGACGGCACCGATGGAGCACACCGGCACCGCCGACGACGGCAGGGAGGTCTTCGCGACGACGACGCCGCTGCCGGTGGCCGGGCCGGTGGGCTACACCGTTCGCGTGCTGCCGCACCATCGGCTGCTGGCCGCCGACAACGAACTCGGCCTGGTCGCGCTGGCGTGAGCCTGATCCGCGAGATCGCGGGCGGCCCCTACGCCCTGGCGGCCGGACCCGACGGGGCGATGTGGGTGACGCTCGTGCACGACGGTGCGATCGCCCGGGTGGGGGCCGACGGAGCGGTCGATCGCTTCCCGGTGGCCGACGGCTCCCGCCCGTCGCTGATCTCGGCCGGACCCGACGGGGCGCTGTGGTTCACCCGCAACGGCGACGACCGGATCGGGCGCCTCACCACCGCAGGGGAACTCACCGAGTTCCCGCTCAGCGAGGGCAGCGCGCCGTTCGGCATCTGCGCAGGCGCCGACGGCGCCCTGTGGTTCACCGAGATGGGGTCGGGCGGTATCGGACGCATCACCGTCGACGGCGAGACCAGCGGGTGGGCGTCGGTCGGCGGAACCCCGTCGATGATCACCCGCGGACCCGACGACGCGGTGTGGTTCACCCTCAACCAGGGCAACGCAATCGGTCGACTGCATCCCCGCGACGGGGTGACGATGCGCGAACTGCCCACCCGCGGGGCCGGCCCGGTGGGCATCACCGCCACCCACGACGACGCGATCTGGTTCACCGAGATCCTCGCCGACAAACTCGGCCGCATCCCACTCGACGGGGCACTGCAGGAGATCGACCTGCCCGGCAAGCCGCACGCCGTGGTCGCCGACCCTTCCGGCGGCGTGTGGGTGAGCCTGTGGGGCGCCGACCGGCTGGCCCGGGTCAGCGCCGACGGCGACATCGAGACCTTCGACCTGCCGCCCGGCAGTGAACCGCACGGTCTGGCGTTCGGCCCCGACGGCGGCCTGTGGGTCGCGCTGGAGTCCGGCTTCGTCCTGCGGATGCCCGACTGACCGGGACGCACGTCGAACCTCCACCCACCGCCATGTAGGTTCCTCGGTTAGTGCGTCTAGTCAGCTAGGGGGCTACAACGGTGTGGCAACGCGGCTTCACGGTGCTGGCGATCTGCGGTCTGCTGGCAACCGCCCAACCTGCATACGGATGGGCCCAGCCCGCCGCCGAACCCGTGGCCGGTGATGCCGCGCCGCCGCCGCCCGAGGGTGCGGTTCCCTCGACGCCGCCCTCGCACACCGGGACCCCCGACGGCTGGACGCTCACGCTGTCGGCGAAAGACGAGACCCAGGCGGTGATCCCGCCGCTGACCACCGCGCTGTCGTCGCGTGAGTACGTCGTGGGCGGCACCTTCTCCGGTGACCTCGCAGGCCCCGACGCCGCCGACCCGCCGACCGGCGTCCTCGAGGTCGGCTACGAAATCGGTTGCGGCATCGACATGAGCACGTCCAACGGCGTGTCGCTGACCGGGACCGCGGGGTTGAACCCGTCGCTCGGCGTGATCGGGACCGATGTCATCTCACCGATCCCCGACGGCATCCTGCCGGGCATCGGCGGCAACATCGGCGGCGGTGTCACCGTCGGCCTCAAACCCGGCATCATCAACGTCGTCCCGGTGACCGAGAAGGAGTTCACCGGCGCCGCGCCGTGGGTGATGGTCAGCAACTTCCGCATCAAGATCGACGGCTGCGTCGGGCAGTCGTTCATCCGGTCATACGCCATCCTGACCCACGAGACCGAGATGTCCGAAGCGGTGCTCGCGTGGTACGGCACCACCAAGGTTGTCTGACCCCTACGGGAAGCGGGTCAGGCACCGCTGTTCGTCGCCGAGCACCCCGACCCGGAAGGCGTCGATCCGGGAGAACCCCGACGGCACCGAATCGCCGTTGACGTCGCTGGCGGCCAGCCCGTTGGTCAGGATGCCCGAGACCGCCTCGTCGAGGTCGCCGGCCGTCAGCGCGATAGTGCTCCCGTCGGGGGTGGTGACGTCGCGCGACAGCAACGAGGTGGCGACCCCCGTCAGGCAGGCGGTGCGCAGGGCCGCCTCGGCGGTGTCGAGCACCAGACCCTGCTCGCGCTGCACCGCCTGCAGATACCGCGACATCAGCACCGAGTACGCCGTGTTGTCGCCGTTCGCCAGCCCGTTGGTGTCGACCTCCTCCTGCGGGGCGCCCATGATCTGCAGTTCGGCGAGGTCGACGACGAGCCTGCCGGTGGCCGGGCAGTAGGACACCGGCGGGCTCGGGCGCGCGTCCGGGCAGGTCTGCGCGGCGTCGGCGTCGAAGTCGAGTTGCGGCGGGCGGGCGGGTTCGAACGTGATGGTCAGCGCGTCGACGATCGACCGCACGGACTCGGCGGTGACGGGCAGTTCGCCGGTCTGGTCCTCGGCGAGCAGCACCGGCAGATCGCCGCGCCGCTGGCCGATCTCGCGCAGGTCGATCGCCGCACACGACGACGGGCCGTCGGTGAAGCCGAACTGGAAGGCCGAGACGCGTTCGAACGCCGAACCGTGTTCGTCGAGCGCGGCGAACAGATCGCCCTCGCTGAACAACGGGTCGCGGAACGCGATGACGGCCGACAACACACCGTTGAGACCGTCGGCGGTGCTCAGGGTGAAGCGCGGCGACGACCCCTCGGCCACCCAGCGCATGTAGGCCCCGGCGAAACAGTCCGCCTGCTGTTCGGGCACCAGCACCGGGGTGTCGGGATCGTTGAGCTCGGCCTGGCGCACGATCGTGTGCCCGTACTCGTGGGCGAGCACCATCGCCACACCCATGTCCCCGTTCGCGGCCCGCAGTGCGGGCAGGAGTTCACCACGGTCCCACCCGATCGTGTTCTCCTCGAGGCAGAACCCGGCGTTGACCAGGTCGATGGTGTCGATGCCGCAGAACATCCCGTCGAATTCGCTTGAGTTCCACGACATCAGCGTCTCGATCGGGGTGAACTGTTCACCGGCGAACGTCTCCGGATAGGCCTGCGTCCAGAACTCCTCGACGTCGCTGACCGCCGCCGCGGCGAGCTTGTCGATGTCACCGCCGTCGGAGCCCACGACGTCGCGGCCGGGGGCCTCGGCATCCGGGCGCAGACCCGTCGGCCCGTCGGTGGCCACCATGCCGGCCACCCGGAACGGGTCGTCGAACACCGATACCGGACGGCCCTGCAGCGTGGTCGAGCAGCCGGCGACCACCAGCACCGCCGCCGCGGTGACCTGGACGCCGAACACCCGCCGTCGGCTCATGCTGGCGCCTTTCCGTGTCACTTCGTTCGAAGGATAGTGACGTCAGGACCCGGCGCGGAGGCGTTCGAGCGCCGCGCGCACCCGGGCCGGGTCGGTGGTGGCCCAGAACGGCGGCAGCGAGGCGCGTAGGTAACCGCTGTAGCGGGCCGTCGCCATGCGCGAGTCCAGGACCGCGACCACACCGCGGTCGTCGGTGCGCCGCAGCAACCGGCCGGCCCCCTGGGCGAGCAGCAGTGCGGCGTGTGACGCCGCGACGGCCATGAAACCGTTGCCGCCGTGTGCGGTCACCGCCCGCTGCCTGGCCGTCAGCAACGGATCGTCGGGCCGCGGGAACGGGATCCGGTCGATGAGCACCAGCGACAGCGACGGCCCCGGCACGTCGACGCCCTGCCACAGCGACAGCGTGCCGAACAGCGAGGTCTGCGGATCGTCGGCGAACCGCTCCACCAGCGCCGAGGTGGTGTCCTCACCCTGGCACAGCACCGGCGTGTCGAGCCGGTCGCGCATCACCTCCGCGGCGGCCTTCGCCGCCCGCATGGAGGAGAACAGGCCCAGCGTGCGTCCGCCCGCGGCGGTGATCAGGGCCTCGATCTCCTTGAGCTGTTCGGCCGAACCGGTGCCGTCGCGGCCCGGCGGCGGGAGGTGGGCGGCGACGTAGAGGATCCCGGCCTTGGCATGGTCGAACGGTGAGCCGACGTCGAGTCCGTGCCACTTGGTGTCGGCCAGCCCCCAGGCCCGGGCCATCGCCTCGAAGTTGCCGCCCACGGTCAGCGTCGCCGACGTCAGCACCGTGGTCGCGTGCTCGAACAGCCGGGTGCGCAGCAGCCCGGCCACCGACAGCGGCGCCACCCGCAGGATCGCGCTGACCGAACCGGCGCCGCCGCCCTCGTGGTCCAGCCACACGACGTCGACGCGGTCGGGGATGGCCGGAACGAAGGAGTCCAGGATCCGGTTGGCGGTGTCGCTGACATCGCTCAGCGCGGTCACCGCCTCGGTCCGCGCGGCGGCGGCCTTCGGATCGCTCGGTGCGGTGTCGATCGCCGACCGGGCCCGGTCGGCCGCGTCGCGCAGCGCGGTCAGGTAGGTGGCCAGCTCGTCGTCGAGGCGGTCGATGCGTCCGGGCGTGCCGTCGTGGATGGCCGACGACACGGTGGCGACGGCGGCCTCCAGCCGATCCGCGAGCTCACCCTCGACCAGCCGCGCCACCCGGCGGTGGGCGATGCCCAGCGAGGTCGCCGAGAGCTCACCGGTCGCCACCGACGTCACCCGGTCGGCCAGTTCGTGCGCCTCGTCGATCACCACCGCGCTGTGTTCGGGCAGCACCGCGGCATCGGAGATCGCATCGATCGCCAGCAGCGCGTGGTTGGTCACCACCACGTCCACGTCGGCCGCCTTCTCGCGGGCCTTCTCGGCGAAGCAGTCGGTGCCGTACGGGCATCGGGAGACGCCGATGCACTCCCGCGCCGACACGCTGACCTGACGCCACGACCGCTCGGGGACGCCGGGTCGCAGTTCGTCGCGGTCACCGGTCTCGGTGTCCGACGCCCACTTGGTCAGCCGCTGCACGTCTCGGCCCAGGGCGGTGGCCGCGACCGCGTCGAAGAGCTCCTCCTGGGGCCGGTCGTCGGGGGCGTCGCCGATTCCGGTGCTCCCGTTGTGGATCTTGTTGAGACACAGGTAGTTTCCACGGCCCTTGAGCAACGCGAACTGCGGTCGGCGCGGCAGCGAACCGCTCAGGGCGTCGGCGAGGCGGGGCAGGTCGCGGTCGACGAGCTGGCGCTGCAGGGCGATCGTGGCGGTCGACACCACGACCGGTTCGTCGACGGCGATCGCGTGGGCGATCGCGGGCACGAGATAGGCCAGCGACTTGCCGGTGCCGGTGCCGGCCTGCACCGCAAGGTGCCGGCCGGTGTCGAACGCCGTCGCCACGGCCCTGGCCATCTCGACCTGACCGGGCCGCTCGGCACCGCCCACCGCAGCGACGGCCGCGGCCAACAGATCGGTGACGCCTTCGCCGGCGTCGTCGTTACCCGTGGCCACTCCTAGGGTCGTCCGGCGCCGCGGACAGGGGCCATCATGCGGGTCGGGATCGCCGGTTCGCCGCGGGACAGTTTCAGCCCGTCCCACGGCAGGCTGTGCAGTCCGGCGACGACCCGCTCACGCGCGGCGGCGAGGTCGACGTCGCCGACCGGTTCACCGTCGCGGACCAGCGGCACCGTCAGCGGGCGCAGGTCGTAACCGGCGGTGGCCTCAGGTGGGGAACCGAACGGGTGCACCACCTCCTCGACGATGGTGCCGGACGGTTTCGCCAGCCGGGCCGCCTGTTTGCGTCCGCCGTGGGATTCCTTGTGGCTGCTGCGTTTCTCGACGGGCAGGCCGTCGACCTCGACGAGTTTGTAGACCATGCCCGCCGTCGGTGCGCCGGAGCCGGTGACCAGCGAGGTGCCGACTCCGTAGAAGTCGACCGGTTCGGCGCGCAGGGCGGCGATCGAGAACTCGTCGAGGTCGCCGGACACCACGATGCGGGTCCCGGTCGCGCCGAGGCCGTCGAGTTGGGCGCGCACCTGGCGGGCCAGCACACCGAGGTCGCCGGAGTCGATGCGCACCGCACCCAACCGCGGACCGGCCGCCTCGACGGCGTTGGCGACGCCCGCGGTGATGTCGTAGGTGTCGACCAACAGCGTGGTGTCCACTCCCAGGGCCTCGACCTGGGCCCGGAACGCGGCCACCTCGTCGGGCCCGTCGGCGGTGGTGTGCAGCAGCGTGAAGGCGTGGGCGCTGGTCCCCATGGCGGGCACCCCGTAACGGCGCTGCGCCTCGAGATTCGAACTGCCGGCGAATCCCGCCAGATAGGCCGCCCTGGCGGCGGCCACGGCCGCCTGCTCATGGGTGCGCCGCGACCCCATCTCGATGAGCGGTCGGCCGTCGGCCGCGGTGGCCATCCGGGCGGCGGCCGCGGCGATCGCGCTGTCGTGGTTGAAGATCGACAGCGCCAACGTCTCGAGCACCACGCACTCGGCGAACGTGCCGTGCACCGACAGCACCGGCGAGCCCGGGAAGAACAGCTCGCCCTCCGGGTAGCCGTCGATGTCGCCGCCGAAGCGGTACCCGGCGAGGTACCCCAGGGTCTCGTCGTCGAGGAAGTCGGCGACGGCGGCCAGCGCCGTGTCGTCGAAGGTGAACTCGCGCAACGCCTCGACCAACCGGGCGGTGCCGGCCACCACGCCGTACCGGCGACCGTCGGGCAGCCGCCGGGCGAAGATCTCGAACGTCGCGCGCCGGTGTGCGGTCCCGTCGCGCAGCGCGGCTGCCAGCATTGTCAGCTCGTATTTGTCGGTCAGCAGCGCGGCTGTCACAGCTGCCACCGTAACCCGGATGGCCGCCCCGGTATCCTGACGGGCATGGTCACACCGGCGAAAGCCCCGGGAACCCGCGAGCAGCGAGACGTGGCCACGGTGCCGGATCAGGACGAGGCCACCGACGCACCCTGGGTGACCATCGTCTGGGACGATCCGGTGAATCTCATGACCTACGTGACCTACGTCCTGCAGAAGCTGTTCGGGTACAGCGAACCGCACGCCACCAAGCTGATGCTGCAGGTGCACAACGAGGGCAAGGCCGTCGTATCGGCGGGCAGCCGGGAGTCCATGGAGGTCGACGTGTCCAAGCTGCACGCCGCGGGGCTGTGGGCGACCATGCAGCAGGATCGCTGACGGGGACGCTGGAGTGCGCAAATGGAAGCGTGTGCAGACCGCCGACGGTGCGAGGTTCCGGTCCGCGCTGGAACCGCACGAGGCGGCACTGCTGCAGAGCCTGGTCAGCTCGGTGAAGGGCATGCTCGACGAACGTGAATCGTCCGCTCCCGCAGACGAACTCGAGGAGATCACCGGGATGCGCACGGGGCACAACGCACCGCCGCAGGATGCCACGATGAAACGGCTGCTGCCGGACTTCTTCCGTGCGGCCACCGATCACCCGGCCGGGTCCGGTACCGCGGAGAGCCTCAACAGTGCGTTGCGCAGCCTGCACGAACCGGAGATCCTGGCCGTCAAACGCGATGCGGCACAACGGCTATTGGACACCCTGCCGGCCGGCGGCGGGCGGTTCGAGCTCACCGAGGACGATGCGCACGCCTGGGCCGCCGCCGTCAACGACGTCCGGCTGGCCCTGGGGACGATGCTCGACATCGACGCCATGGGCAGCGACGAACTGCCCCCGGACCATCCGATGGCCGGACATGTGGACGTGTACCAGTGGCTGACGGTGCTGCAGGAGTACCTCGTGCTCAGCCTGGTGGGGAAACCCCTGCGATGAGCGGATCGATCACCGACGTCGGGGGCATCCTGGTCGGCCACCACGACCGCTTGGACGCCGACGCCGCCCTGGGCAGCGGGTGGGCCAGCGGCACCACGGTCGTGCTCACCCCACCGGGCACCGTCGGGGCCGTCGACGGTCGCGGCGGTGCGCCGGGGACCCGGGAGACCGATCTGCTGGATCCGAGCAATTCGGTGCGCCATGCCGACGCCGTCGTGCTCACCGGCGGCAGCGCCTACGGGCTGGCCGCCGCCGACGGCGTGATGACGTGGCTCGAGGAGCAGGGCCGCGGGGTGGCGCTCGACGGCGGCGTGGTGCCGATCGTGCCCGCCGCGGTGATCTTCGATCTGCCGGTCGGCGGCTGGGCGTGCCGGCCGACCGCGGAGTTCGGCTACGCCGCCGCCGCGAGCGCCGGTGTCGACGTCGCGGTGGGGACCGTCGGCGCGGGGGTCGGGGCGCGGGCCGGCGTCCTCAAGGGCGGGGTGGGGACGGCCTCGGTGATCCTCGACGGCGGGGTGACGGTCGGCGCGATCGTCGTCGTCAACTCGGCCGGCGAGGCCTTCGACACCGCGACCGGACTGCCGTGGATGGCCGAGTACCGGCGTGAGTTCGGACTCGTCGACCCGCCCGCCGACCAGATCGCGGCCTATGCGGGCCGCCATCAGGAGCTCAGCCCGCTCAACACCACGATCGCCGTGGTCGCCACCGATGCCGCACTCAGCCCGGCGGGCTGCCGCCGGGTGGCGGTCGCCGCGCACGACGGGCTGGCCCGCACCCTGCGGCCGTGTCACACCCCACTCGACGGGGATACGGTGTTCGCACTGGCCACCGGTGCCGTCGAGGTGCCTCCCGACCCCACCACACCGGCGTCGATGTCACCCGAGGTGCCGCTGATGACCGCGATCGGGGCGGCCGCGGCCGACTGTCTGGCCCGCGCCGTGATGGTCGGCGTGCTGGCCGCCGAGGGTGCGGCCGGAATACCGACGTACCGGGACCTGTTGCCCGGAGCGTTCGGGTGAGAAGTCCGTGCAGCGATAGGGGAGTGCAGTGCTGGTGATCCGTGCCGATCTGGTCGACGCCATGGTCGCGCACGCCCGCGCCGACCATCCGGACGAGGCGTGCGGCGTCATCGCCGGCCCGGAGGGGTCCGACCGGCCCGAACGGCACGTCGCGATGCTCAACGCGGAACGGTCGCCGACGTTCTACCGGTTCGACTCGATGGAGCAGCTCAAGGTGTGGCGCTCGATGGACGAGGCCGACGAGGTGCCGGTGGTGATCTACCACTCGCACACCGGCACCGAGGCCTACCCGAGCCGTACCGACATCGCGCTGGCGTCCGAACCCGACGCCCACTACGTCCTGGTGTCCACCCGCGACCCGGACGAACACGAACTACGCAGCTACCGCATCGTCGACGGCGTGGTGAGCGAAGAGCCCGTCAAGATCGTCGACACCTACTGAAATCACGCTTACCGAGAATCGAAGGAGTCCGTCACATGACCGTTTCGGTGTCCATCCCGACCATCCTGCGCACCCACACCGGCGGGGAGAAGCGCGTCAGCGCCTCCGGCGGCACCCTTGCCGACGTCATCGGCGACCTCGAGGCCAACTACTCCGGCATCTCCGAGCGGCTCGTGGACCCCGACAAGCCGGGCAAGCTGCACCGGTTCGTCAACATCTACGTCAACGACGAGGATGTGCGTTTCTCGGGTGGACTCGACACCCCGATCTCCGACGGGGACTCGGTGACGATCCTGCCCGCCGTGGCAGGTGGGTGACCTTGGCGCGTTACGACTCGGTGCTCGAGGCCCTCGGCAACACCCCGCTGGTGGGGTGCCCGCACCTGTCGCCGAGATGGGATGACGACGAGAACGGACCGCATGTGCGGCTGTGGGCCAAACTCGAGGACCGCAACCCGACCGGTTCGATCAAGGACCGGCCCGCGCTGCGGATGATCGAACAGGCCGAGCGCGACGGGCTGCTGCACCCCGGTTCGACGATCCTGGAACCCACCAGCGGCAACACCGGGATCTCGCTGGCGATGGCCGCGCTGCTCAAGGGCTACCAGATGATCTGCGTGATGCCGGAGAACACCTCGATCGAGCGCAGGCAGTTGCTCGAACTCTACGGCGCCCGCATCATCTTCTCGCCGGCCGAAGGCGGCTCCAACACCGCCGTCGCGCACGCCAAGGAACTGGCGGCGGCCAACCCGGATTGGGTGATGCTCTACCAGTACGGCAACCCCGCGAACGCCGATGCGCACTATTACGGCACGGGACCCGAACTGCTCGCCGACCTGCCCGAGATCACCCACTTCGTCGCGGGTCTGGGCACCACGGGGACGCTGATGGGCACCGGCCGGTTCCTGCGCGAGAAGGTGCCGGGTGTGCAGATCGTGGCCGCCGAGCCGCGCTACGGCGAAGGCGTCTACGCGCTGCGCAACATCGACGAGGGCTTCATCCCCGAGCTGTACGACCCCGACGTGCTGACCACCCGGTTCTCCGTGGGGTCGTTCGACGCGATCAAGCGGACCCGCGAACTGGTCACCAAGGAGGGGATCTTCGCGGGTGTCTCGACCGGGGCGATCCTGCACGCCGCGCTGGGGATGGCCGCCAAGGCGATCAAGGCGGGCGAACGCGCCGACATCGCGTTCACCGTGTGTGACGCCGGCTGGAAGTATCTGTCGACCGGTGCGTACACCGGTAGCCTCGACGACGCAGAGGACGCGTTGGAAGGGCAGCTATGGGCGTGACGGGGCCGACGGGGTCTCCCGCGTACCCGGCGCCGTCCAGCAAGCGGCCCGCCTGGATCGTCGGCGGCGCCACGATCGTCAGCTTCGTCGTCCTGCTCTACGTCATCGAACTGGTCGATTCGCTCACCGGGCACCGGCTCGACGAGAACGGCATCCGCCCGCTGGAGACCGACGGCCTGTGGGGCATCGTCTTCTCGCCGCTGCTGCACGCCGACTGGCAACACCTGCTCGCCAACACCGGTCCCGCGCTGGTGCTCGGGTTCCTGATGACCCTGGCCGGGCTGTCCCGGTTCATCTACGCGACGGCCATCGTGTGGATCCTCGGCGGCCTCGGCACCTGGCTGATCGGGAACCTCGGCACGCACTGCCCCTATGTCGGCGTGCGCTGCGAGGTCAACCACATCGGTGCGTCCGGCCTGATCTTCGGCTGGCTGGCCTTCCTGATCGTGTTCGGCTTCTTCACGCGCAAGGCCTGGGAGATCGTCGTCGGGGTCATCGTGTTGTTCGTCTACGGCGGCATCCTGCTCGGCGTGCTGCCCGGCACCCCGGGAGTGTCCTGGCAGGGACACCTGTGCGGTGCGGTCGCCGGGGTCGTCGCCGCCTACGTCCTGTCCAGTCCGGAACGCAAGGCCCGCGAACTTCGCCGGTCGCGGACCGCTCCGCCGTACCTGACCTCGTGACCGACGCGGTGGACGATCGGCTGCTGCCCGTCGGGATCTTCGATTCCGGTGTCGGGGGGCTCACGGTCGCGCGGGCGATCATCGACCAGCTGCCCGACGAGGACATCGTCTACGTCGGGGACACCGGCAACGGGCCGTACGGCCCGCTGACGATCCCGCAGATCCGCGCCCATGCCCTCGCGATCGGCGACGACCTCGTCGAGCGCGGCGTCAAGGCACTGGTGATCGCCTGCAACACGGCGTCGTCGGCGTGTCTGCGCGACGCCCGCGAGCGCTACGCGCCGGTTTCGGTGGTGGAGGTGATCCTGCCTGCGGTGCGCCGGGCGGTGGCCACCACCCGAAACGGCCGCATCGGGGTGATCGGCACGGCGGCGACCATCGCGTCGGGCGCCTACCAGGACGCGTTCGCCGCCGCCCGCGACATCGAGGTCATCGGCGTCGCGTGTCCCCGGTTCGTCGACTTCGTCGAACGCGGCGTCACCAGCGGACGACAGGTCCTCGGACTGGCCGAGGGGTACCTCGAACCGCTGCAGCGCGCGGACGTCGACACCCTCGTGCTCGGGTGCACGCACTACCCGATGCTGTCGGGTCTGATCCAGCTCGCGATGGGCGATCAGGTCACCCTGGTGTCCAGCGCGGAGGAGACCGCCAAGGATCTGCTGCGGGTGCTGACCGAACTGGACCTGCTTCGCCCGCATCCGGCCGATCCGGGGGCCACCCCGGCCACCCGGGTGTTCGAATCCACCGGCGACCCTGAGGCTTTCGCGACCCTGGCGACCCGCTTCCTCGGCCCGAGCCTGAACGGGGTGCGGCCCGTGCAACGCCGCATCGAGGCTTGAGGATCGCCGCACCCGTGGCCGGGGACGGGAAACCCGGCGATGTTTTCGTCAACGGGGTAATGGGCATGGCAAGCTAGTGGGCGTGCGAATCACCGTACTCGGTTGCTCCGGCAGTGTCGTCGGGCCTGATTCGCCGGCGTCCGGATACCTGGTGACCGCGCCCGACACCCCGCCGCTGGTGCTCGATTTCGGTGGCGGCGTGCTGGGCGCGCTGCAGCGCCACGCCGACCCCAACTCGGTGTACGTGCTGCTGAGCCATCTGCACGCCGACCACTGTCTGGACCTGCCCGGGTTGTTCGTGTGGCGCAGGTACCACCCGTCGCCGGCTCCGGATCGCGGGGTGCTCTACGGTCCGGCCAACACGTGGGCCCGGTTGGGCGCCGCATCCTCACCGGAGGGCGGCGAGATCGACGACATCTCCGACATCTTCGAGGTGCGGAACTGGTCGGACAACTCCGCCGTGCAGATCGGGGCGCTGTCGGTGCTGCCGCGACTGGTCTGCCACCCCACCGAGTCCTACGGGATGCGCCTGACCGACCCGTCCGGCGCGACGTTCGTCTACAGCGGTGACACCGGGTTCTGCGATCCGCTCATCGAACTCGCCCGCGGGGCCGATGTGTTCCTCTGCGAGGCGTCGTGGACGCATTCGCCGGAGCATCCGCCCGGACTGCATCTGTCGGGTACGGAGGCCGGCCGGGCGGCGGCGCTCGCCGGGGTCGGCGAACTGCTGCTGACCCACATCCCGCCGTGGACCTCACGCGAGGACGTGATCAGCGAGGCCAAGGCGGAGTTCGACGGTCCCGTGCACGCCGTGGTGTGCAACGAGTCGTTCGACGTCACGCATCGCTGACGGGGCCACCGGTTAGGGTTGGCCCGTGTCCAGACGAGAAGACGGTCGGCTTGACGACGAGTTGCGTCCGGTGCGCATCACCCGCGGTTTCACCTCGCATCCCGCCGGTTCGGTGCTGGTCGAGTTCGGTGAGACCCGCGTGATGTGCACGGCCAGCGTCACCGAGGGAGTGCCGCGCTGGCGTAAGGGAACGGGGCAGGGCTGGCTCACCGCCGAGTACGCGATGCTGCCCGCCGCCACGCACGATCGCTCCGACCGCGAATCGGTCAAGGGCCGGGTCGGTGGCCGCACCCAGGAGATCAGCCGGTTGATCGGCCGGTCGCTGCGTGCGTGCATCGATCTGAATGCGTTGGGGGAGAACACGATCGCGATCGACTGCGATGTGCTGCAGGCCGACGGCGGCACCCGCACCGCGGCGATCACCGGTGCGTACGTCGCGCTCGCCGATGCCGTGACCTACCTCGCCGCGGCCGAGAAGCTGTCCGATCCGCGGCCGCTGTCGTGTGCGATCGCCGCGGTCAGCGTCGGCGTCGTCGACGGCCGGGTCCGCGTGGACCTGCCGTACTCGGAGGATTCGCGCGCCGAGGTCGACATGAACGTCGTCGCCACCGACACCGGCACGCTGGTGGAGATCCAGGGCACCGGTGAGGGGGCGACGTTCCCGCGCTCGACGCTGGACAAGCTGCTCGACCTCGCGCTCGCCTCCTGCGACCAGCTGTTCGTCGTGCAACGCGAAGCCCTCGACGCGCCGTATCCCGGTGCGCTCCCCGAGCCGACGTCGCCGCCGAAGAAGGCGTTCGGAAGCTGACGCAACTGTTGGTGGCCTCACGCAACCGCAAGAAGCTGGCCGAGCTTCGGCGGGTGCTCGACACCGCGGGGGTGTCCGGGCTGACCCTGCTCTCGCTCGACGACGTCGCACCGTTCGACGAGGCGCCCGAGACCGGGGCGACGTTCGAGGAGAACGCGTTGGCCAAGGCGCGCGACGCGTTCCGCGCGACGGGTATCGCCACCATCGCCGACGACTCCGGGCTCGAGGTGGACGCGCTCAACGGGATGCCGGGCGTGCTGTCGGCGCGCTGGGCCGGCACCCATGGGCAGGACGCTGCGAACTCCGCACTGCTGCTCGCGCAGTTGCGCGACGTTCCCGACGAGCGGCGCGGCGCAGGTTTCGTCTCGGCCTGCGCGCTGGTCGACGGCACGCACGAGGTGGTGGTCCGCGGCGTGTGGCGCGGGGCGATCACCCGGGCGCCGCGCGGGGAGGGCGGGTTCGGCTACGACCCGGTGTTCCTGCCCGAGGACTCCGATCGCACGGCCGCCGAGTTGACGCCCGCCGAAAAGGACGCCGCGTCCCACCGCGGTCGCGCGCTCGCCCAGCTGGTCCCGGCGCTACGGGAGCTCGGCGGCTGAGATCACGCCGCCGCGAGGTTTTAGATAGATAACCTAATGGGTAGCATCCCCGTCGTGGCTCGGCACGGTGTGGAGACGTCAGCGGCGGATGCGGCGGCGGTGGCCGCCCGGGTCCGCCCGAACGTGCTCGTCGCCGTCCTCGCGGCCGCAGGCATCAGCGTGTCGCTGATGCAGACGCTGATCATCCCGCTGATCCCGGAACTGCCGACCCTGTTGCGGACCGGTCCGGCCAACGCATCCTGGGCCATCACCGCGACACTGCTCACCGCGGCCGTCGCGACGCCGCTGTTCGGCCGGCTCGGCGACATCTACGGACCCAAACCCGTGCTGATGACCTGTGCGGCGCTGCTGACGGCGGGTTCGGTGATCGCGGCGGTCAGCACCTCGCTCATCCCGGTGATCGTCGGCCGCGGGCTGCAAGGATTCGGGATGCCGATCATCCCGCTGGGGATCAGCGTGCTGCGCGCGGCGGTCCCCGCCGACCGGGTGGGTTCGGCGATGGGCATCATGAGCGCCTCGCTCGGGGTGGGTGGTGCCCTGGGCCTGCCGTTGTCGGCGGTGATCGCGCAGAACTTCAACTGGCACGTGCTGTTTTGGTTCGCCGCCGGGCTCGGCGCGGCGGCCCTGATCTGCTTCGCCGTCCTGGTCCCGCCGGTCGGATCGCGAACCTCGGAACGGGTGGACCTGCTCGGTGCGGTCGGTCTGGCGGGCGGCCTGACCACGCTGCTGCTGGCGATCTCCAAGGGGCAGACCTGGGGGTGGACCAGCACGACGACGGTGAGCCTGTTCGCTGCCTCACCCGTCATCTTCGCGGTCTTCGCCTGGTGGCAGCTGCGTGCGCCCGCACCGATCGTCGACCTGCGCACCACGGTCCGTCGGCCGGTGCTGACGACGAACCTCGCATCGGTGGGCGTGGGCTTCGGCCTGTTCGCGTTGTCGCTCGTCGCACCGCAGGTGCTCGAACTGCCGACGCAGACCGGGTACGGGCTCGGGCAGTCGATGCTGCACGCAGGTCTGTGGATGGCGCCCGGCGGGCTGGCGATGATGGTGTCCGCACCGATCGCCGCGCGGATCGCGGCGGTCACCGGACCCCGGCTCACCCTCGTCATCGGATGCGCGATCATCTCGGTGTCCTACCTGGCCGGCCTCCAACTCCTGGACAGTCCCGTGGAGGTGCTGATCCTCAATGTCGCGGTCAGCGTCGGGGTCGGATTCGCATTCGCCTCGTTGCCCGCCCTGATCAACGCGGCGGTTCCGATCGCGGAGACCGCCGCCGCCAACGGCATCAACGCCCTGGCCCGGTCCCTGGGAACCTCGGTTTCCAGCGCCGTGATGGGCGCGGTGCTGGCCGGGATGACCACGTCGTTCGCCGGCCGGGTGCTCCCGTCGCTGGAGGGGTTCCACACCGCGCTGATCATCGCCGCCTGCGCGGCGGGCGTGGCGGGGCTGATCGCGCTGGCCATCCCGAAACCCGCTCCCGCGATCGCGCAGGTGCACTCCGAACCGGGTCCCCCCGTGCACGATCTCGAGGCGGTGCTGACGCGACTGGGCCGGCATTCCGCACTGGGCACCTACGCCGACGGCACGTCGACGCCGTTCCTCGGGCGCCGGACCTACGTGCTGCTGACCCATCTCGAGGAGGCCGGGCCCGCATCGGTCGAGGAGATCGCCGACGCGCTGGGCGTCGATGCCGCGACGGTGGGCAGTGAGGCGTTCGTCATGCTACGCGACGGTCTCGTCGCACCGGTGGCGCAGGACAGCCCACCCGCGTGGTCGGGGCGCACGCCACGCTTCGCGCTCACCGTGGGAGGCCGGGATCGCCTGCGGCGGCAGCGGTCTCACAAGGTGGCGGGGTTGCGCCGCGCGGTCGACGGCTGGGACCACGCCGACGTCGAGGCGTTGGTCGGTTACGTCACTCGGCTGAGCGACGACATCGACGGTGCCCGCCGGGGCGTCCGGCCGGTCACAGGCCGAAGCGCGCCTTGAGATTCTTGGTCTGGTAGTGCTCGACGATGATGCCGAGCAGCGGGATCGTGCCGGCGAGCAGCACGCCGATGGTCTTGCCGATCGGCCAGCGCACCTTCACCGCGAGGTTGGCGGTGAACAACAGGTAGGCGAAGTACACCCAGCCGTGGATGGGGGCGACCAGCCACAGGAACGGCCAGTCCACCTTCACGATGTACTTGAGCACCATCTCCGCGCACAGCACGATCAGCCAGATACCGGTTGCCCAGGCCAGGATGCGGTAGTTGCGGACCGCCTTGGCGATGGTCTCGATGGACACTCCGGCGGGCGCGGTAGTGGGCGTCTCCGGTGCGGTCATGGTGTGGTCCTGCCTTCGTTGTCGGCTTCGGCGAGATCAGCAAGGTAGGCGTTGTACTCGCGCAGCGCGGGGTCGTCGTCCGGGGCGGGGGCGGCGGCCGTCGTCCCGCGTTCGGGCAGCAGATCGGCCGGGATCTCGGTGAGGGCGCCGCGCGGATTCTGCTCGGGCGGGGCTTCTTCGTAGCGGACGAACTTGTAGTACGCGTACACGCAGAACCCGGCGAACATGGGCCACTGCAGCGCGTAGCCGAGGTTCTGGAACGAGCCCGTCGTCGACTCCCAGCGGGTCCACTGCCACCACGCGAGCGCGAGGCAGCCGGCGGCGGCCGCCACGACCAGCAGGATCAGCGCCGGTCTCCTACGCCGTGTAGTGGACACGGTTCCACGGTACCGCTTGGTCCTTGGGGCCGACGAACTCATCGAGACGTGCGGTGGCGGCTTTCCGGTAGACGGAGACGATGTGTGGGCTCGACCTGGTCCATGGAATCGCGAGGCTGTCGAGGGCGGCGGTGAACAAACCGAGGATGTCCTCGGACCTATTAGAGAAGTGGTAGCGAATACTGGCGACGCCGCGGTCGTTGGCGACCACGCGGCAACCGTCGCTGTGTATCAGACCCATTACAAACTCTTGGGTTGCTTGATCGACGAGTGTCTGCTGCCACGGCTCCAGCACAATGGCCCGTTGGTGTTTCCGGCCTACACCGTGCTGGGGAAAGAAGCACGGCCAGTGTTTTGAGTAAAGCGATACTTCGACGCACCCGGCGCGTTGCAGCGAAGCAGCGCGTTGGCTCGGCATCAGTAAGTTGATGGCTTCCCGACACCGCGTGATGATCGAAGGGTATTTGTCATCCAAGGTGATGCGGAGCCGCCATACGCGCCCACTCCGGGAAATGCATCCGTCGCCTAGGTATAGACCGAGCAGATAGCAGTAGGGCTCCGCGAGAACGCTTGTGAAGTCATGACTGGTGCCGCACGGCGTGCCGTCACTGAGCCTCGGCCGCCGCTGGTCGCGGCGCCAATCGCGTACGGTCGTCCGCGGTATGCCCAACTCGCGCGCGATCTGACTGTTGTTCTTCCCAATTGTGAAGAGGCGCTTCGCCGCATCGTATTGAGCCGCTGACCACACCATCGCCTCCCTCGTAATGGGCACAGCGTAAAGACCGCCACCGACAGCTCGTAGCGTTCGGACGGTACGATGGCCACGCTGCGGGCGTGGCGAAACAGGTATACGCGCGGTCTTTAGGTGTCCGTGCTCGAAAGAGCGTGTGGGTTCGAGTCCCTCCGCCCGCACTCCATGTCACCGGACCAGGCACCATGGCCTGGTGACACTCCTCCGCCTGACCGCCCGGGTGCTTCTCGGCGCGTCCCTTCTCTTCGCGGGGATCGGTCACCTGACGTTCGCCCGCACCGACTTCTACGCCCAGGTTCCGCCCTGGCTGCCACTGGACGTCGACCTCGTGGTGATCGCCTCGGGTGTCGTGGAGATCGCGCTCGGCGTCGCGCTGATCGTGCTGCATCGGTGGCGGGTCCCGCTCGGCTGGATCACCGCCGCGTTCTTCGTGCTGGTGTTCCCGGGCAACATCTCCCAGTACCTCACCCACACCGACGCGTTCGGCCTCGACTCCGACCGCGACCGCGCTGTCCGACTGCTCTTCCAGCCGGTCCTCGTGGTCTGGGCGTTGTGGTCGACCGGCGCCTGGGCGGCCTGGCGCCGGCGCGCGTCGGCCGAGGAGGATCCGCATGTCCGGGCGTGACCGCGACGAGGCCGGGCGGCCCCGCAACAGTCGCCCGCGTGATGCGCTCGGCCGGCCGCTGCCACCGGGGAGCGAAGGCGTCGACCGCATCCCCGACGACCTGCACCTGCCGCCGGCCGAGACGCTGGACTACGCCCAGCGTCTCGTCGACGACGGACGCGCGTTCAACGCCCACGAAGTGCTCGAGGCGGCGTGGAAGGACGGACCAGACCACGAGAAGGCGCTCTGGCAGGGTCTGGCCCAGCTGATGGTCGGCATCACTCACGTGCAGCGGGGCAACGTCGACGGTGCCCGCGCGCTGCTCCGCCGCGCCGTCGGGCGGCTGACGACGGCGCCGGCCGGCCCCTACGGCATCGACGTCGCCGGTCTGATCGATTACGCCGAGGCCCTGGAGAGGGATCTGGCCGCCGGTCGCGAGATCCCGGCGGACCGGCTGAGCCCCACGCTCGTCGTGCGTACGGACTGAAACGACCACCTACTTACGCGGATAAGCGGTAGTGTGCCTCTCGCCATGGAGAGTCAGACATCCGCGCCTGCACCCGCCGAGACGGCGGCCATCCGCAAAGCGGTCGCAGGCGCGTCGATCGGTAACGCCGTCGAATGGTTCGACTTCGCCATCTACGGCTTCCTCGCCACTTTCATCGCCGCCAAGTTCTTCCCGGCGGGCAACGACACGGCCGCCCTGCTGAACACGTTCGCGATCTTCGCCGCGGCCTTCTTCATGCGGCCCCTCGGCGGGTTCGTCTTCGGCCCGCTCGGCGACCGGATCGGACGTCAGCGGGTGCTCGCGGTGGTCATCCTGCTGATGTCGGTGGCCACGCTCGGCATCGGCCTGCTGCCGACCTACGCCAGCATCGGCGTCGCCGCACCGCTGCTGCTGCTGTTCCTGCGATGCCTGCAGGGGTTCTCCGCGGGCGGCGAATACGGTGGCGGCGCAGTCTATCTCGCCGAGTACGCCCGTGACCGCAACCGCGGGTTGACGGTCACGTTCATCGCCTGGTCCGGTGTCGTCGGCTTCCTGCTCGGCTCGGTGACGGTGACGGTGCTGCAGGCGCTGTTGCCCACCGCGGCGATGGACAGCTACGGCTGGCGGATCCCGTTCCTGATCGCCGCACCGCTGGGCCTGGTCGGCCTCTACATCCGGTTACGCCTCGACGACACGCCCGAGTTCGCGGCGCTGTCGGAGACCGACCGGGTGGCGTCGTCGCCGCTGCGTGAGGCGGCCACCACCGCGTGGCGGCCGATCCTGCAGGTGATCGGCCTGTTCATCGTGTTCAACGTCGGCTACTACGTGGTGTTCACGTTCCTGCCGACCTACTTCATCAAGACCCTCGAATTCGGCAAGACGGCGGCGTTCGTCTCGATGTCGCTGGCCAGTCTGGTCGCCCTGGTGCTGATCCTGCCGCTGGCCGCGCTGTCGGACCGCATCGGCAGGCGTCCGCTGCTGATCGGCGGGGCGGTGGCGTTCGTGATCTTCGCGTATCCGCTGTTCCTGCTGCTGAATTCCGGTTCGCTCGCCGCGGCGATCACCGCGCACTGCGTGCTGGCGGCCATCGAGTCGATCTACGTGTCGACCGCGGTCACCGCCGGCGTCGAACTGTTCGCCACCCGGGTGCGCTACAGCGGGTTCTCCATCGGCTACAACGTGTCGGTCGCGGCGTTCGGCGGGACGACGCCCTACGTCGTCACGTGGATGACCGCGACGACCGAGAACAACCTCGCCCCGGCGCTGTACCTGATCGTCGCGGCCGTCGTATCGCTGGCGACGCTGCTCACCCTGCGGGAGTCCGCCGGCCGGCCGCTGGCCGCGACACTGGCCGCTGACGTGCGACGATGAGCTGGTGAACGGTAGGGGAACGGCGCGGCCCACCAAGGCCGACGTGGCCCGTCTCGCCAACGTGTCGACGGCCACCGTCAGCTACGTCCTCAACAACGTCGAGAGTCAGCGCATCTCGCCGCGCACCCGCGACGCCGTGCGCAAGGCCGCCGAGACGCTGGGCTACCGGCCGAATCTTGCCGCACGCAACCTCGCCGTCGGGGGTAGCGGGGTGGTGCTCTACATCGTGCCCCGGATCGCGCTCGGCGAGCTGCCGATGGAGGTCGGCAGCCGGCTCACCACCGCGCTGGCCCGCCACGGCATCGTCCTGTCGCTGCAGTTCGAGACCGACGACGACCGCAACGTCGTCGACGCGATCAACGATCTGAACCCGGTCGCGGTCACGAGCGTGTTCCCGCTGACCGGTGCGGCGCTCGCCGCCGCCGACGCGGCGGGAATCCCGCAGATCCATGTCGGCAGCGCACAGTTGCGCGCGCTGGGTGATCTGCACCTGTCCATCGGTGAACTGCGGATCACCCATCTGAAGGACCGCGGTCACCGCAGGCTCGCGTTCGCGTACTCCGATGTCGACAAGCTCCGCCCGTTGGGTGACTACTGGCTCGCCGGCCTGCAGGTCGCCGCTCGCGACCACGGGTTGCCCGAACTCACGGTGGGGATGCTCGCGACCGACGGCAGCGACGCCGCCCGGGTGGTGACCGGATGGGTCGAACAGGGTGTGACGGCCGTGTGCGCGCAGAGCGACGAGACGGCGTTCGTGGTGTTGCACGGGCTGCGCGAAGCCGGTCTGCGGTGCCCCGCCGACCTGGCCGTCATGGGCGTCGACGCGCGCCTTCTCGGCGCGGTGAGCGGTCCGCCGCTGACCTCGGTCGGCTTCGACGCCAAAGAGATCGTCGACGTCGCGGTGGCGGCCATGATGGCCGAACTCGGCTACCCGATCGAGTACGAGCCCAACGCCCGCAAGGTCGCCGGACTGATCCAGCGCGCCTCAACCTGAGCGTTACATCTGTCGGCGAATTTGTTGCTTCCAGGCACGCTTACGCGTGTAAGCTCCATACCGCGCGTACAGAGAGGCGGATTGTCCGTGACCGTGAGTGCCAGCCCCGACGTCTACTTCGATCCCTACTTCGATCCCTACGACGTCGAACTCAACGCCGACCCCTACCCGATGTTCAAACGCCTCCGCGAGGAGGCGCCGCTGTACTACAACACGCAATACGACTTCTACGCCGTGAGCCGCTACGACGACGTGTGCAGGGCGCTCGTGGACCACGAGACCTTCAGCTCCGCGCGCGGCGCCATCATCGAGCTCATCAAGGCCAACATCGACATCCCGCCGGGCACGGTGATCTTCGAGGATCCGCCGATCCACGATGTGCACCGCAAACTGCTCGCGCGCATGTTCACGCCGCGCAAGATCAACGCGCTCGAACCGAAGATCCGCGAGTTCTGCGCCCAGAGCCTGGATCCGCTGGTGGGAGCCGGGCGCTTCGACTTCATCACCGACTTCGGCGCCCAGATGCCGATGAAGGTGATCAGCTCGCTGCTCGGCATCCCCGAAGACGACCAGGAGATGATCCGCGACTACGGCAACGCCCAGCTACGCACCGAGGCGGGTAAGCCGATGTCGGCGGCCGAGCAGGGCATGGTCACCGGCGAGGTCTTCGAGGCCTACATCGACTGGCGCAAGGACAATCCGTCCGACGACATCATGACCGAACTGCTCAACGTCGAGTTCGCCGACGAGACCGGGACCGTGCGTCGGCTGCGGCGCGAGGAACTGCTCGTCTACCTCAACGTGGTGGCCGGCGCGGGTAACGAGACCACGACGCGGTTGATCGGCTGGGCGGCCAAGGTGCTGGCCGAACATCCCGACCAGCGCAGGGAATTGGTCGACAACCCGGCCCTCATCCCGCAGGCCGTCGAGGAACTGCTGCGGTTCGAGCCGCCCGCCCCGCACGTCGCGCGTTACGTGACCCGCGACATCGAGATCCACGGCCAGACGGTTCCCGAGGGCAGTGTGATGCTGATGCTGATCGGGGCCGCGGTCCGCGATCACCGCCAATTCCCGCCGGACGGTGACGTTTTCGACATCCACCGCGAACCCCGCCAGCACCTCGCGTTCAGCGTCGGCACGCACTACTGTCTCGGCTCGGCGCTGGCGCGACTGGAGGGGCGGATCGCCCTCGAGGAGATCCTCAAACGCTTCCCGGAGTGGGATGTCGACATGGCCAACGCCGCGCTCTCCCCGACATCGACTGTGCGGGGCTGGGATTCGATGCCGGCGGTCGTGCGATGACGAGTGCCGCACTGATCGTTCCGAAGGACTGGGACGAGATCACCCCGGAGTGGATGACCGCCGCGCTGTCAGCGCACCATCCGGATGCGGTCGTCGACTCGGTCGGCGTCGACCTGCGCGACGACGGCACCAACCGGCGTGCGCGCCTGCGCCTGACCTACTCGGCGGGGTCGGGTCCGGAGACGGTGTTCGTCAAGGCGGTCGATCCGGCGCACCGCGATCTCGTGCGGCTCACCAGTGGTCTGTTCCACGAACCGCGGTTGTTCACCTGCGGGGTGGACCTGCCGCTGGAACACCCGACCGTGTTCACCGCGCTGGTCGACGAGGCCGCCGAGGACTTCATCCTGGTGATGGAGGATCTCACCGCGCGCGACGCCGATCCGCGTGACGCCACCCGTCCGCTGACGGTGGAACAGGCCGCGACGGGCGTGCGCGGCTTGGCGCGGATGCACGGACGGTATTGGGGGAGAAGGGTTCTCGAGGAGCCCGCGCTCGACTGGCTGGAGCCGTTCGTCCCGTGGGAGGGGATGGGCGCGGCGCCGCTGTCCGAGGCCCAGAAACGGCTCGGCGACGATGCGCCGGACGTCGTGATGGCCTTGACCATCGGTGAACTCATCGACGACATCTGGAAGCCGTACATCCGTAGCCTGACCAAGGCGCCGCAGACCCTGCTGCACGGCGATCCGCACATCGGCAACACCTACCTGTTGCCCGGCGGTGAGGTCGGCTTCCTGGACTGGCAGGTCGCCCGGCGCGGGAACTGGTCGCTGGACCTCGGGTACTTCCTGCAGGGCGCGTTGACGATCGAGGACCGGCGCCGCAGTGAGCGCCACCTCCTCGAGGAGTACCGCGATGCGCTCGGCCTGCCCGCCGACGAGTTGCCGTCACTCGGGGAGATCTGGTTGCGCTACCGGGCGTCGGTGGCGCACGGGCTCACGCTGTGGATGTGCACCGCGAGTGCCGGCGAGTTGTGGCAGCGTCCGGATATCGCGATCGCACTGGCGCAACGGTATTCGGCGGCGTACGCCGACCTGCAGACCTCCGAGGCGCTGGCCGACATCGACACCTGAGTCGGTGTCACCTGACCCGGGGCTGCCGCCAGGGCCCAGGCATCAGGCTGACCGACACCGCCGAGATCACCGACACCGCGATCATGTAGGCGGCGATCGAATCGCTGGATTCGGTCGCCGCGTACAGGGCCGTGGCGATGGTCGGTGCGAATGCCGATCCGACCACCGCCGAGAGCGTATAGCCCAGCGAGACACCGCTGTAGCGCACGTCGGCGTCGAATGCCAGGCTGAACAGCGATCCGGTCACGCCGGCCGCCGGTGCCATCGCCAACCCGAACACCAGCACGAGCGCGAGCAGGAACAGCCCCGGCCTACCGGTGTTGATCAGCGCGAAGACCGGCAGCACGGACATGCCCATCGCGATCACGCCGGCCAGGAAGACCGGTTTGCGGCCGACGGCGTCGGACACCCGGCCGAACACCGGATACATCACGACCGCGACCACGGCGGCCACACAGACACCGAGAAGTGCCTGGGCACGGTCGATCCCGGCCACGGTGGTGGCGTAGGACACCAGGTACGCCACGCAGATGTAGGCGAACACCCCCTGCGACAGATACGCCCCGGCGACGAGCAGGATCTGCCGCCAGTGTCTTCTGAACGCCACGGCGATCGGCAACCGCAGGACCGCGGCACGGGCCTGCACCGCCGCGAATTCGGGACTCTCCGCCAGCGAGAGCCTGATGACCAGGCCGATGACGATCAACACGGCGCTGGCGAGGAACGGGATCCGCCAACCCCAGGACAGGAACTGCTCGTCGGGCAGCAGCGAGACGGCGTAGAACGCCAACGTCGCGGTGGCCGTACCGGCGGGGGCGCCCATCTGCGGGAACGCCCCGTACAGCCCCTTGCGGTCCGGTGTGGCGTGTTCGACGGCCATCAGGGTGGCGCCGCCCCACTCACCGCCGACGGCGAAGCCCTGTGCCAACCGCAACAGCGTCAACAGGATCGGCGCCGCGACACCGATCTGCGCGTAGGTGGGCAGGGCACCCATGAGCACCGTCGCGGTGCCCATGATGAGCAGCGAGTAGACCAGCATCCGCTTGCGTCCCACCCGGTCGCCGTAGTGGCCGAAGACGATGCCGCCCAACGGGCGGGCGACGAAGCCGACCCCGAACGTCGCGAAGGACAACAGGAGTCCGGTGGCCGGCGACACGTCGGGAAAGAACAGTCTGGGGAACACCAGCGCGGCCGCGGTGCCGTAGATCAGGAAGTCGTAGTACTCGACGGTCGTTCCGATGAAACTGGCCGACGCGACCCGCAGCGGCGACGTGCCGACGGTGGCGGTGGCACTGGTCGCTGCCATGCATTCGGACACTATCGGCCGATCCACGGCCCGGCAAGGCTTTTCGCGGGTCGGTCAGACCCGCATCCGTAGTGGGCGGGTGGCGGTTTCGCGCATGGTCAGGATGGTGGCCAACGAGATGACGGCGGCGACGATCAGATAGTAGGCCGGTGCGAGTTCGTTTCCGGTGCGGTCGGTGAGCCAGGTCGCGACATACGGTGCGGTACCGCCGAACAGCGCCACCGACGTGTTGTAGCCGATCGAGTAGCCGCTGGAGCGCACCCGGGTGGCGAACAACTCCGCGCCCGCGGCCAGTGAGCCCGCGACGAACAGCGCCTCGAGTGCCGACAGACCGGCGTGTCCGGCGATCGCGCCGAGCAGCGATCCGGTGTTGAAGAGTGCGAACAGCGGATAGGCGAAGACGGCGAAGCCCACCGCACCCGCGATCAGCAACGGTTTGCGGCCGAGGCGGTCCGACAGTGCGCCGAGCGGGAGGATGAGCACCAATCCGACCACACTGGCCACGGTGATCGAGAGGAACGCATCGGTTTTGGTGAAGTCGAGCGTCTCGGTCATGTAGCTCGGCAGGTAGGTGAACACCGTGTAGAAGCCGACGTTGTGGATGATGACGAGCCCGGCGATCTGCAGGATCGGTTTCCACGAGGTTCTCACCGCATCCTTGAGCGGTGAGGTGGACACCTCGCCGGATTCCTTGAGCTCCTCGAAATCCGGTGTGTCACCCAGCCGCAACCGGATGTAGAGTCCGACGCCGCCCAGCACGCCGGCGATGAGGAACGGGATGCGCCACCCGTAGGAGTCCATCGCCGATTCGTCGAGCACCGCCTCGAGCGCGGTGACCGTCAATGACCCGAGCAGGAATCCGACCACGACCGACCACACCAGGAAGCTCACGACGAACCCGCGGTGGCGGTCCGGTGCGAATTCGGCGAGATAGCAGGCGCCGCTACCGTATTCGCCGCCGGCGGAGAATCCCTGCAGACACCGCAGCAGGAGCAGCAGCAGCGGGGCGGCGACACCGATGGCGTCGTAGCTCGGCAGCAGGCCGATCGCGAACGTCGACGCCGACATCAGCAGGATGACCAGGGCCAGCACACGCTGACGCCCGATCCGGTCCCCGAGGGGGCCGAAGAAGAACCCGCCGAGCGGCCGCATGAAGAAGGCGGCGGCGAAGATCGCGAAGGTGTTGAGCAGTGCGGCGGTGTCATCGGCGGTGGGGAAGAACTTCTCCGCGATGTAGGTGGCGAGGAAGCCGTAGATCGCGAAGTCGAACCACTCGACGGTGTTGCCGATCGCGGCGCCCCGCACCGCGCGCCGCACCGCGAGCGGTTCTGCCTCCCGCGGGCGGTGTCCGTCGATGGTGGCCATGGCTGCTCCTCGATCGCGACGTCGACCCCAGCACTGCTGGGACCGAGCATTCCCGATCTTGTCCGGAAACTAACGTGTGTTCTCACACGGGGTGAAGATCGGCGTCGGATCCACCCGGCCGCGCAGCAGCACCTCACCCTGCGCGCTCCAGTGCGACCGTTCCTGCGGATCGGCACGTTCGCAGACCGCCCCGGAGCACAGCACGCGCTCATCGGAGGCCTTGGCCTGGTCGGCCAGGCGCGCGGCTTCGTTGACCGGGTCGCCGATCACGGTGTACTCGTAGCGGTTCTCCGCGCCGATGTTCCCGGCGAAGACCGGGCCCGCCGAGACGCCGATGCCGAAATCCAATGGCCGGCTTCGCAACTGAGCGGCCAGAGTGCGGGCGGTCGCCAGGGCTGCGTCGGCGGGGCGGTCGATGGCAAGCGGTACGCCGAACACGGCGAGGGCGGCATCGCCCTGGAACTTGTTGATCAGTCCGTGCCGGTGGTCGACCGCGGCGACGACGACCTGGAAGAAGTCGTTGAGCAACTCGGCGACCCGTTGGGGGTCGCGCCCGATGGCCAGCCGGGTCGAGCCGACCAGGTCGACGAAAAGGATTGCCGCGTAACGCACGCCGCCCTCGGCGCCGGTCGCCGCCTCGGCGCGGCGCACCACCTCCGGTCCGACGTGGCGGCCGAACAGGTCACGGAGGCGATCGCGCTCCTGCAATCCGATCACCATGCGGTTGAAACCGCTCTGCAGATGCCCGATCTCGGACCGGTCGTAGACGTCGACCAGCCGTCCGGCCCCGCCACGCTCGATCTCACCCATCGCCTCGACCACGTCGTGCACCGGATCCGAGATCGACCGGGACACCACGATCAACGTCCGCAGGCCGAGCAGCACGGCGACGAGCGCCAGCACCAGCACCGGCAGCTCGATCGACGCGGGATCGTCGACCAGCAGGCCGAGGCGCTGCAGGGCCACCAGCGTCACGATGCCCGCACCGGGGAGGGCGGTGCACACGGTCCACATGAGCACCAGCCGCCCGCGCACACCGGGTACCACCTCGGCCTGGTCGACTTCGGTGGTCAGCACGGCCATCAACGGTCGCAGGGTGCGCTGGGTGAACAGGAAACCGGTGCACACGGTGGCGGTGGCGCCGAACATCGCGGCCGTGATGATCACGAGGAGGGGCTCGGCGCCCGCCCGGAGGTTGAGGGCGATCAGCACACCGGCCGCCACGGCCCACGGGGTCAGCAGAGCCGCGGACAGCCGCGCGGTGATGTTCGTCGTGGCACGTCGGGATTCGGGCGAGTCTCGCCCGTCGGACAACCGCCGGAACGCCGGTGCCAGCGCGGCCAGACCCCCCACCGTGGTGCCCAGCACTCCCGCGGCGATGAGACCCACCACCGCGAACAGGTTGCGCGCGGTCAGCAGCGCCTCCGCGCCCGCGACGCGCTCGACACCGAGCGTGACGACGATCGCGGTCACCTCGGCGGCCGTCAGCAAGAATGCGGTCGCCAGACCCGCCGCGTACCTGGCGCGCACCGACCGGTGGGTCAGTCGCTGGCCGGAAGCGGTTTGGCCTCTTTGAGGTTGAGCGGGGTGGTGCCGACGGACAGGGTGCCGGCGCCCGCCTTGGTGACCAGCACCTCGGCGCCGTTGTCGTCGACGTAGCGCTTACCCATCACGTTGCCGTCCGACAGGGCCGGGTCGATGGCGAGGTCGGACGGGTCGGCCCCGTTCGCGCTGTCCAGCGGCACCATCGGCGCACCGCCGGCGCGCAGATCGTCGAGACTCTCGGCGCTTCGCACCACGATCACCTGGGTGTCGCACACCTGGCTCTTCAGGCGGGTGCCGTTCTTGATCATGCGGGCTCCTTCTCGGGGTCTCTTGCTGCGGCAGCGTATTCCTCGATCAGTTCGCGGCGCAGCACCTTGCCGGTGGCGTTGGTGGGTAGTTCGGCGCGGAACACCACCCGGTCGGGGGTGCGGGAGCCGCGTAGGTGCTTGCGCACGTGCGCGCGCAGATCGTCGGCGTCGGGGTCCGCGCCGGGAGCCGGCACCACCACCGCGACGATGATCTGCCCCCACTGCGGATCCTCGGGGCCGACGACGGCGACGTCACGCACGTCGGGGTGCTCGACGAGCACGTCCTCGATCTCGGCGGGTGCGATGTTCTCCCCGCCGCGGATGATGGTGTCGTCGGAGCGGCCGCCGATGAACAGGTAGCCGTCCTCATCAAGGGAGGCAACGTCTTTGGTGGGGAACCAGCCGTCCGCGTCGAGCACCGAGCCGATGTCGGTGTAGCGACCCGAGACCTGATCGCCCCGCACGAACAGCTCGCCGGTCTCCCCGGGGCCGAGCACGGTGCCGTCGTCGGCGCGGATCTGTACCTCGATACCGGGCACGATCTGACCCACCGAGCCGAGTCGGCGCGCCACCGCCGCGTCGTCGGAGGCGAGTGCGGCGCGGTGGTCGTCGGGGCCGAGCACCGCGATCGTGGAGCTGGTCTCGGTGAGCCCGTAGGCGTTGACGAATCCGACGCCGGGCAGCAGTTCGAGGGCTCGGCGCACCAGCGGCAGGGCCACCTTGGAACCCCCGTAGGCCAGGTTGCGCAGCGTGGGCAGCGCCACCGGCTCCTCGGACAGCGCGGACACGATGCGGTCGAGCATGGTGGGCACGACCGTGGCGGTGGTGACGCCCTCGGTGCTGACCAGCCGGATCCACTCGCGCGCGTCGAAATGCCGCAGATACACCATCTTCCGGCCCGCGTACAGATTCGACATCGCGGCGCCGACGCCGGCGATGTGGTACGGCGGTACACAGATCAGCGCGGCGTCCTCCGGGTCGGCAGAGGCGAACTCGACGGTGCCGGTCACATAGCTGGTCAGGTTGTTGTGGGTCAGCTCAACGGCTTTGGGGCGTGAGGTGGTACCCGAGGTGAACAGCACGACGGCCACCGAGTCGGGGTCGGCGAACTCCGCGGTGGGTTCGGCCGTCCGCGCGGCGGCGAGGAACTCCTCGGAGTCCATCAGCTGCTTGCCCGCACCCGCGACGACCTCCCGGTACTCCGGGTCGGCGATCACCAGGGCATCGGGGAGCCGAGCGATGAGTTCGTGCAGGCCCTCGCGGCTGAGCCGGTAGTTGAGTGGGGTGAACGGGATCGCGGCCCTGGCCGAGGCGAACAACAGCAGCGGCAGCAGGACTCCGCCGGTGCCGACGTAGGCGACGTGCGCCGCGCCGGACTTCGCGATGACGCCGGCGCCCCCGTCGGCCAGTGCGGACAGCTCTTCGACGGACAACCGCAGGCCGTCGGAGACGACGGCGGTCCGCTCCGGGTCGGCCGAGACCGACATCTCGAGCAGCAGCGAGATACTCATGACTTGTCCAGTGCCTTGTCGACGAAGATGTCGAGGGTCGGGTTGTCTCCGCCACCGTAACGCGACAGGTCGCTCACCCCGGCCGATGCGAGCACGGCCGAGTCGATGAAGCACTGACCGGTGGTCTCGCGCGCGGGGCGGGACAGCACCTCGACCGCGGCGTCGGCCATGATCTGCGGATCACGCGACGTCTTCAGTGCGTCGGCGCCGATGTTGGCCACCGCCGAGGTGGCGATGTAGGTCTCCGGCCACAGGCAGTTGAACGCGATCCCAGCCTCGGCGTATTCGGCAGCCCAGCCGAGCGACAGCAGTGTCATCCCGTACTTCGACAGGGTGTACGCCGGGTGGGCGCCCAGCCAGTGCGGGTTCATGTTCAGCGGCGGTGCCAGCGTGAGCACGTGCGGGTTGGGCGATTCGCGCAGATGCGGCAGGCAGGCCTTCGTCAGCAGAAAGGTGCCGCGGACGTTGATGTCCATCATCAGATCGAACTTCTTGGCCGACAGCTGTTCGGTCGGTTCGGTGGCGATGGCGCTGGCGTTGTTGACGCAGATGTCGATGCCGCCGAAGTGCTCGACCGCGGTGTCGACGGCGCGCGCGACGTCTTCTTCCTTGCGGACGTCCCCGACTACGGCGACGGCCTTACCGCCGGCGGCCTCGACGTCGGCGACGGCGGTGTGCACGGTGCCGGGCAGTTTGGGGTGCGGTTCGGCGGTCTTGGCGAGCAAGACGACGTTGGCGCCCTGGCGGGCCGCGCCGATCGCGATCGCCAGACCGATGCCGCGGCTTCCACCGGACACCACCAGGGTGCGATCAGTCAACGTCCGTTGGCTGGGCACCCGTTGTTCGCTGGGCATGGGCCTCCTCGACTCACCTCGATGGTATTGCCATTCTCATTTTCTGCAAGTGACGTATCCAGCGATTGTGTCGCATGCGCCGGTGCAGGTGGGCGCTGGGGTGTCGACGGGTGTGGGGTCAACCGCCGGCGGGTGCCGAACAGGTGCCGCTGTCTCGCCCTTCCCGATTGCGGTATTGGCATTCTCATTTTTTGCAAGTACGTTATCCACTGATGAGCGACCTCGTGCAGACCTCCTCGGGCCTCCCGCTCGAGCCCGTCTACGGGCCGGGCGATCGGAGCGGCGAACCGCCCGCGCCCGGCACCTATCCCTTCACGCGCGGAAACTTCGCGTCGGGATACCGCGGCAAGTTGTGGACCTTCCGGCAGTATTCCGGTTTCGGCACGGCGGAGGAGTCGAACCGCCGTTACCGGTACCTGCTCGATCAGGGCGGTACCGGCCTGTCGGTGGCGCTGGACCTGCCCACCCAGTGCGGGTACGACTCCGACGATCCCGAGTTCGGCGAGGAGGTCGGCCGAGTCGGTGTCGCCGTCGACACCCTGGCCGACGCGGAGATCCTGTTCGACGGGATCCCGCTCGACAAGATCAGCACAAGCTTCACCATCAACGGCACCGCCGCGATCCTGCTGGCGTTCTACGTCGCCGCCGCGGAGAAGTCCGGCGTGCCGCGCGAGAAGCTCACCGGCACCATCCAGAACGACATCCTCAAGGAGTACGCCTCCCGCGGCACCTGGATCTGGCCGCCGGAGCCGTCGCTGCGGCTGATCGCCGACACCATCGAGTTCTGCGCCGCGGAGGTGCCGCGGTTCAACGCCATCTCGGTGGCGGGGGCGCACTTCCGCGACGCGGGCGCGAACGCCGTGCAGGAGATGGCGTTCACGCTGGCCGACGGCGTCACCTACTGCGACACGGTGGTCGAACGCGGCCGGATGTCGATCGACAAGTTCGCACCGCAGATCTCGTTCTTCTTCTACACCCACGGCGACTTCTTCGAGGAGATCGCCAAATACCGTGCCGGACGGCGGCGTTGGGCGACGATCGTGCGGGAGCGCTACGGGTCGACCAGCGACAAGGCGTCGATGTTCCGGTTCGGCTGTGTCTCCGGCGGCGCGTCGCTGTACGCCCCGCAGGCGCAGAACAACGTCGTGCGGATCGCCTACGAGGCGATGGCTTCGGTGCTCGGCGGCGTGCAGTCGATGTTCACCGCCGCATGGGACGAACCGTTCGCCCTGCCCAGCGAGGAGTCCGCCACCCTCGCCCTGCGCACCCAGCAGATCCTGGCCTACGAGACGGGCGTGACCCGGGTGGCCGATCCGCTCGGCGGCTCCTACTTCGTCGAGGCGCTGACCGATGCCACCGAGGCCAAGATCGTCGAGATCATGCACGACCTCGAGGCGCACGGCGGTATGGTCCGCGCGATCGAGGACGGCTACCTGCAGGGGCTGATCGCCGACGAGGCCTACAAGCTCCACCAGGAGGTCGAGTCCGGAGAGCGGCCCGTCGTCGGGGTGAACAAGTTCGTCACCGACGAACCACCACCGGACATCGACACCTACGAACTCGACGCCGAAGGCCGCGATCTGCAACTGAAGCGGCTGTCGAAGGTCAAGGCGGACCGTGACGCCGATGCGGTGGCGGCCACGTTGGCGGCACTGTCCCGGGCGGCCGAAGGTGATGACAACCTGATGCACAAACTGATCGACTGCGCGAAGGCGTACTGCACCGTCGGCGAGATGGTCTCGGCGCTCAAAGCGGTGTGGGGCGAATTCCAGCAGCCTGTCGTCTTTTAGAAGGGGGGTGTTCTGGATGCCGACTCGTGTTCTCGTCGCCAAACCCGGCCTGGACGGCCACGACCGAGGCGCCAAGATCGTCGCGCGCACCCTGCGCGACGCCGGCTTCGAGGTCATCTACACCGGTATCCGTCAACGCATCGAGGACATCGTGTCGATTGCGCTGCAGGAGGACGTCGCGGTGGTCGGGCTCTCGATCCTCTCCGGTGCCCACCTGGCCCTGACCCGGCGGACGGTCGACGCGCTGCGCGCGGCCGACGCCGGCGATATCGCCGTCGTGGTCGGCGGCACCATCCCGCAGGCCGACGTGCCGAAGCTGCTCGAAGCCGGTGCGGCCGCGGTCTTCCCGACCGGCACACCGTTGGAGACGCTGGTCACCGAGGTGCGCAAGCTGACCGGTGAGGTTGCCCAGTGACGGTTCTGGCGCCGAACGTGCGCCCACTGCGACTTTTCGGCCGATTTTTCGCATTGACCGCACGTTCGGCGGAGGAGTACCGATGAGACTCGGTGTGATGATCGGTGCCGAGCGCGGCGACATGGCGCGCAAGGTCACCAAACTGGTGTCCGACATCCAGTGGGCCGAATCGGCGGGGATGGACACCGCATGGATGCCGCAGGTGCCCAACGACTTCGACTGTCTGACGATGGTCGCGGTGATGGCCGCGCACACGTCGCGCATCGAACTCGGGACCGCCGTCGTGCCGCTGCAGGCACAGCACCCGATCGCGCTGGCGCGGCAGGCGCTGTCGGTACACGCCATGGCCGGTGGCCGCCTGGCGCTCGGTGTCGGTCCGTCGCACCACTGGATCGTGCGGGACATGCTCGGCCTGCCCTACGAGAAGCCCGCCGCCTACACGCGCGACTACCTCGAGGTGCTCAACGCGGCACTGGCCGGACCCGGCGACGTGGACGTCGAGAACGATTCCTTCACCGTGCACAATCCCACTGTGCTGCAGGCCGATACGCCGATGCCGGTCCTGGTGGCCGCACTCGGTCCGGTGATGCTGCAGCTGGCCGGTGAACTCACCGACGGCACGGTCCTGTGGATGGCCGACGAGAAGGCGATCGGTGACCACATCGCCCCGAAGATCACCAAGGCTGCGGCGGACGCGGGCCGGCCGGCGCCGCGCATCGTCGCGGGCATCCCGGTGTGCCTGTGCGCCAACTCCGAGATCGACGCCGCCAAAGAGCGGGCCAATCGCATCCTGGCCGAGGCCGAGACGTCACCCAACTATCAGCGGCTGCTCGACCGCGGCGACGCGCGCAACGTGGGTGATCTGTGCGCCGCGGGAGACGAAGACGCGATCCTGGCGCGGTTCAAGCAGTTCGCCGATGCCGGGGTCACGGATCTGTCCGTGCGGCTGCTGCCGATCGGTGACACCCGTGACGAGTTGATCGCCTCCAAGTACCGCACCCGTGAGGTGATCGCCGAGCTCGGCAAGCAGGTGCGATGAGCGCTTGCGCGAAGAGCCGAGGGTCCCGATGAGCGCTTGCGCGAAGAGCCGAGGCTCCCGATGAGCGCTTGCGCGAAGAGCCGAGGGTCCCGATGAGCGCTTGCGCGAAGAGCCGAGGGTCCCGGTGAACGGCCCGCTGGCCGGCATCCGGATCCTCGAGGTCGGTGTCATGCTGGCCGGCCCGTACGCGACGATGATGCTCGCGGACCTGGGTGCCGAGGTGACGAAGGTCGAGCCGCCCGGCGGTGAGATTTCGCGCCAGGTCAGCGACAGCTACTTCGCCAGCCTCAACCGCAACAAGCGCAGCGTCTGTCTGGATCTGCAGTCCGCCGACGGGCAACGACGTCTGGGCGAGTTGGTCTCGGAATCGCATGCGCTGCTGGTGAACATGAAACCGTCGGTGATCCGCCGCCTCGGTTTGACCTACGAGGCGCTGCGGAAGCACAACGACAAGATCGTGTGCGTGGCGATGACGGGGTTCGGGTTGGACGGCGGGGACGATCCGGCGTTCGACTACGTGATCCAGGCGGCCACCGGCGTCGCGGCGATGACCGGCGAGCCCGACGGCCCCCCGACGCTTCCGGGCTATTCGTCGGCCGACAACTCGACCGGGCTGACCGCCGCCCTCGGTCTGCTCGCGATGATCGTCTCCGGTCGCGGCGGACAGGTCGACGTCTCCCTGCGCGATGTGATGCTCTCGCAGCTGAACTACCGGGCGGCGGCATACCTGAACGACGGGGTGGCGCCGCGTCGCCATCCCAACGGCGCGCATTCGTTCTACGTTCCGGCGCAACTGTTCCCGACCGCCGACGGTTATCTGGCGCTGTTCATCACCCACGACGGGTTCTGGCGGCTGTTCGCGTCCGAGGCCGGGCTCGAGGGTTACCCCACCATGGCCGAACGGGCAGCGCAGCGTGAGGAGGTGCTCGCCGTCGTCACCGAGGCGCTCGCGAAGGACACCGCGAAGGGATGGGAGGCGCGCCTGCGCCCCCTCGGCATCCCGGCCGCGGCCGTTCGCGGGTTACCCGACGCGCTCGACGAGACACCGGAGGCACTCGTGACCGCCGGTGACTTCCGGTTGGTCGGCAGCCCCATCCGCATCGCCGGTTACCGACCCGATTACCGCCCGCCGCCACAACTTCCGGAGGCGGCCACCGGTCAGTCGTCGTAGGTGACCGACACTCTGGCGGTGTCCGGAACCGCCTGGCAGGTCAGCACGTATCCGTCCGCCACCTCGTCGTCGTCGAGCGCGTCGTTGACCCGCATGGTGGCGGTGCCCTCGGTGAGCTTGGCGATGCAGGTCCCGCAGTTGCCGGCCTCGCAGGAGAACGGCGGCGACATACCGGCCCTGCGTGCGCTCTCGAGCAGTGTTTCGCCGGGCACCTGGGCCACCGACAGCGTCTTGCGGTCGAGCACGATGGTGACCTCGGTGCCGGCCCCGCCGTCGGGCACCGCGGGCATCGGATCGGCCGTCATGTGACTCCTTCGAGCATGGTGGTTCTGATATATGGAGAACTCTATTCTCCCGAAATGATAGGCTGTTCTCAAGTGCAATGTACGGCGTCCAGGAGGGGTCCGGCGGCGGTGAGCGATGGCCGACACGTGACGGATGCTGCCGCCCTCGCCTTCGGGGAGCGCGAGTACTCCCTGAACGAACTCGACGCGCTCGCCAGCGGTATGGCGACCAGCCTGGAGCAGCGTGGCGTCCGGGCGGGCGACCGGGTGGCGATGATGTCGTCGAACCGGCCGGAATTCGTTGCCGCACTGCGCGGAATCTGGAACCTGGGCGCCGCCGCCGTACTCATCAGCCCCGCGTGGAAACACGCCGAGGTCGCCCACGCGCTGGAGCTGACCCGGCCCAGTCACGCCGTCGGTGACCATCCGGTCCTCGCCGAGCACATGCCGATGCTGCACCTCGACGAACCCGTCACACCGGGGCGCCGCGAATTCGACGCCGTCGATCCCGGCGCCGACGCGCTGTTCGTGTTCAGTTCCGGAACGACTGGGATGCCCAAGGCCGTCCGGCACACGCACGGCGCGTTCGCGGCCGCGGTGCGGCACTGGCGCGACGCACTGGAATTGTCGTCGGCCGACCGGATGCAGATCATGACGCCGCCGTCGCACATCCTCGGCCTTCTCAACATCGTCATGGCGCTCGAGACGGGCACCTGGCTCCGCCTGCACCCCCGCTTCGACATCGACACGATGCTGCACCACGTCGAATCCGACCGGATCACCATCGAGATGGCCGTCGCGCCGATCGCGCTGGCACTGGCCGCGCACCCGAAGCTGGAGAGCTACGACCTGTCGTCGCTGCGCTACATCATGTGGTGCGCCACGCCGGTCACCAAGAGTGTCGCCGACGACGTCACCCGGCGCACCGGAGTCGAGTGGGTGGCCGCCTACGGCACCACCGAGTTGCCCGTCATCGCAGCCAATCCCGTCACCGGTGCGCGACTGGACACCGTCGGCAAGCCGGTGCCCGGTGTGCGGGTGCGGATCGTGTCGCTCGACGACGGCACGCCACTGGGTCCGGGCGAGGTGGGGGAGATCCAGGTGCGGTCGGATTCGGTCATGGCCGGCTACCTGCCGCGGGAAGCGACGTCGGCGGCGTTCGCCGACGGCTGGTACCGCACCGGCGACGTCGGACGCCTCGACGCCGAGGGCTGGCTGCGGATCACCGACCGCTCCAAGGAGATGATCAAGGTCAGGGGTTTCCAAGTGGCGCCGGCCGAGGTCGAGGCGGTGCTGCACGGACACCCCGCCGTGGAGGACTGTGCGGTCTTCGGCGAACCCCACCCCACCGACGGCGAAGCCGTGGTCGCCGCCGTGACCACCAACAGCGACGTCCCCGCCGACGAGTTGACCGAACTCGTCGCCGGAACGCTGGCGTCTTACAAGCGACCGAGCCGGGTGGTCTTCGTCCCGGCGATTCCGCGCTTGCCTTCCGGGAAGGTCCTGCGCCGAGTGTTGAAGGAGCAGCATGGATGTACGTCTGACAGCTGAACAGCAGCAATTGCGCGACGCCGCAGCCAAACTCGCCGACGATCTCGGGCCGGGCTCGGTCGCCGATCTCGCGGACTCCGCGCGGCTCGCCCGTCTGGAGAAGACGGTCGAATCGACGGGGTGGCGGGCGCTGCGTTCCGACGGCGCGTCGGGCGTCGAAGTCGCCGTCGTGGCGGAGGAATTCGGGCGCGGCCTGGTCGATGTGCCGTTCCTCGGCCCCGCCCTGTCCGACGACCTCGGCCGGCTACTGGGCCGCGCACCGTCGACGCCTGCCGGCGCACCCGGAGATGTCGACCTGACGGGGAGTGCGGCCGGAGTGTCCGAAGCGCCCGCCGAACTCTCCGAGCTCTCCCCGGAAGACGCGCAGCGCTGGCATGCCCTCGCGCTGGCCACCACGTCGGCCGACATCCTCGGCGCGGCCAGGGGCGCCCACGCGCTGGCCGTCGATTATGCGAAAGTCCGTGAACAGTACGGTAAGTCGATCGGGTCCTACCAGGCGATCGCGCATCTGCTCGCCGAGGGCCTCGCGCTGATCGAGGGGTCGGTGTCGATCCAGCGCCACGCCGCATGGGCGGTGGACGAACTTCCCGGCGCCGAGGCGGTGCGCGCCGGCCGGTACGCCAAGCTCTACTGCGCCCGTGCCGCACGCACCGTGTGCGAGACCGCGATCCAGGTGCACGGCGGCATCGGGAACACCTGGGAATGCCTTGCGCACGTGTACTTGCGGCGCGTTCTGACTTCGACCGAATTGTGGCCGGTACGTCTGGAGGACATCGATCTTGGATTTTCGTGATTCACCCGAAGAGGCAGCCTTCCGGGACAGGTTGAGGAACTGGCTGACCGACAACGCCAAGGCCTTCGCGGCCTCCGGTGACGACTACTGGGCGCGGCAGGGGGAGTGGCATCAGGCGCTGTACTCCGCCGGGTTCTTCGGCACCTCGTGGCCGCGCGAGTTCGGCGGGCAGGACCTCCCGCCGGTCTACGACGTCATCGTCGACGAGGAGCTCGCACGCGCCGGCGCCCCGCCGCGGCCCAGCCTGGGTTACCTCGTCGTCGGCCTGGGACACCACGGCAGCAAGGAACTGCAGCAGCGGTTCCTGCCGGGGATGATCAACGGCACCGAGCGTTGGTGCCAGGGCTTCAGCGAACCGGGCGCGGGCTCGGACCTGGCGTCCTTGACCACCACCGCCACGCGCGACGGTGACAACTACCTCATCCACGGCCACAAGATCTGGACGAGCTACTCCGACATCGCCGACTGGTGTCTGGTGCTCGCCCGCACGGACAAGGAAGTGCCGCGGCACAAGGGCATCTCGGCGTTCATCGTCGACATGCACCAGCCGGGGATCGAACAGCGACCGCTGAAGATGATCAACGGCGTGACAACCGAATTCGGACAGGTGGCATTCGACGGCGCCGTGGTGCCCGCCGACCAGATGATCGGCGCGCCGGGGGAGGGTTGGGCGCTGGCGATGACGGTCGTCAGCCACGAACGCGAACCGTCGACGCTGGGCTATTCGGCCAGGTACGGAAAGCTGGTGCGGCAGATGGCCGCCCGGGTCGACGGCCGGCCGCCGGAGGATCTGGTGTGGGCGGCGGTCGAGGCCGAGATGCTGCGGCTGCACGTCCGCCGCCGGCTGTCCGAGCAGCTCGACGGCATCACCCACGGCCCGCAGGGCTCGCTGGACAAGCTGCTGATGACGTGGACCGAACAGTCGGTGGGCCACGCCGCGCTCTCGGTCAGCGGAACCAAGGATCCGGACCTGTTGAGCGCCTACCTCTACAGTCGCGCGCAAAGCGTGATGGGTGGGACGTCGCAGATCCAGAAGAACATCATCGCGTCACGAATCCTGGGACTGGGAGTGCGATGAGCGCCCGCGCGAAGAGCAGAGGAGCCTGACATGTACGACATGCCTGACGAAATCCAAGTGACCGCGGACGGTCCGCTGCGGATCATCACGCTCAACCGGCCCGATGCGCTCAACGCGGTCAACGACTCGTTGCACTGTGGCCTGGCGCAACTGTGGCCGCGCCTCAACGAGGATCTCGACGCGCGGGCGGCGGTGATCACCGGTGCGGGACGGGCGTTTTCGGCCGGCGGTGACTTCGCCTACCTCGACGAGCTGGGTAAGGACGGGAGGCTGCGGGCCAAGACCATCCTGCACGGTCGCGAGATCGTGCTCGGCATGACCCGCACCCGGATTCCGGTGGTGGCCGCGGTGAACGGGCCCGCCGTCGGATTGGGTTGCAGCCTGGTCGCCTTGAGCGACATCGTCTACATGGCGCCGACGGCGTACTTCGCCGATCCGCACGTGCAGGTGGGCCTGGTGGCCGCCGACGGCGGTCCGCTGACGTGGCCGCTGCACATCAGCCTGCTGCTGGCCAAGGAGTTCGCCATGACGGGAACCCGCATCCCGGCGCAGCGCGCCGCCGAGTTGGGCCTGGCCAACCACATCGTCGAGGATCCGCTCGCCGAGGCCATCGCCTGCGCGGAGAAGATGATGCAGATGCCGCGCCAGGCGCTCGAGTCGACGAAGCGGCTGCTCAACATCCACCTCGAGCGGGCCGTGCTGGCAAGCCTCGACTACGCCAACACCGCAGAAGAGCAGTCGTTCCAGACGGAGGACTTCCGCACGATCGTCGGAAAGCTCAACGCCAAGAACAACTGACGCGCCGCGGATTTCGCAGCAGTTGCGCACCCGCGCCGAGTCTCGAAACCTCTTTCGTCACAGTGGTTTCCACAGTCACAGCGCCGGCCGTTTTGTCGGTGGTTCGAACTAGTGTTCGAAGTATGGATGGGGCAGCAGTCGTCGCGGCATTCGCCGAATTCGAAGCCGCCCGCGCCGCACTCGCCGCGCTGCCGGTGGACTCGCTGAGCGCCGCTCAAACCCTGGAAGTCATCGAACTGCGCGAACGTGGCCACCGCCGCGATCTGGCGATCGACCACGCGTTGACCGCCCGCCTGGTCGATCAGGCCAACCCCCGGGATTGGGGTGCCACATCGTTGAAGAAACTGCTCACCAGCAGCCTGCGCATCTCCGACAAAACCGCCGGCGAGCGGCTCACCGACGCGCGCCAGTTGGGGCCGCGCTACACCTTGACCGGGGAGCGGGTGCAGACCGAGTTGGCCCACACCGCGGATGCGGTCGCCCGCGGCGACATCGGCACCGCCCATGTGCGGATCATTCAGGAGTTCGTCAAGAAACTGCCGGCATGGGTGTCCTGGGAGCGCCGCGACCGCTACGAACGCGACCTGGTCGGTCACGCCAGCGCACTGCGGCCCGAGGACTTCCGCAAGGTCGCCGACACCCTGCTGGGGTTCATCGATCAGGACGGCGCCGAACCTGACCACCAGACCCAGCAACGCCGCCGTGAGTTCACCGTCGGGCGCCAGCAGGCCGACGGGATGAGCCGGGTCTCGGGCTGGCTCACCCCCGAAGCCCGCGCGCACTGGGACGTCATCGCCGCCAAATACGCCGCCCCCGGCACCAACCTGCCCCACGATGACGCCCACACCGGCCGCGACGACCGCACCACCGGCCAGCGCAACCACGACGCCCTCACCCGAGCAATGCGGGACCATGTGCAGTCGGGGTCCCTTGGTCACATCGCCGGCGTTCCCGCCAGCATCGTCGCGACGATGACGCTCAGCGAGCTTGAACGTGCCGCCGGGTGGGCCCACACCGGCGGCGGCAACAAGATCCCCATCCGGGATCTGATCCGCATGGCCGCCCACTCGCGGCACTACCTGGCGGTGTTCGATGACCACACCGAAGAAATCTTGTATTTCGGCCGCGCCCGCCGCACGGCGTCGACCGCCCAACGCCTCGCGCTGTTCGCTCGCGACAGAGGCTGCACCCACCCCGGCTGCACCGTGCCGTTCTACTGGACCGAAGCCCACCACACCGACGACTACTCCCAGGGTGGGCGCACCGACATCGACGACCTCACCCTGGCGTGTCAACCCGCCAACCTGCTCATCGAGAAAACCGGATGGACCACCCACCGGCCCGGTAACGGCCGCACCCAATGGACCCCACCCAAGGAACAGGACACCGGCCAACCCCGCATCAACAACCACTTCCACCCCCACCGCTACCTGACCGACAAGGCAGACGACGACGAACCCGACTAGCGCACAACCTCTTCGGAGCGTTGGATCGTTCCGGTGATCCCGCTGGCGTCCTGGGCCGCCAGTAATACGGCCGCGCGCCCCATGGCCTCCGGGGGCTCGACCATCTCCGGTGGGATCTCCATGCCCGCGCCGCCGGCCTGCCAGCCCTCGGTGAGCACGACGCGCGAGGGGCTCAGGCAGTTCACCGCGATGTTGTCGGCCCGCAGGTCGGCCGCCAGCCCGAGGTAGAGCCGTTCGGCGGCGGCCTTGGACACCCAGTACGCGTTCGAACCCTGGTCGGTCATGGTCACGCCGGTGGTCGTCACCGCGATCAGGGATCCGCCGCCACGCGCGCGCACGTGGGGGATGACTGCCTTCGTCACGAGGAACACGCCGGTGAGGTTGACGTTCAGGCACAGCTGCCAACGCTTCAGCGGCGTCGACTCGATCGGGCCGAGCCACAGCACCCCGGCGTTCGCGACCAGGATGTCGATTCCGCCGAATTCCGAAATAGTCTGGGCCACTGCGGTTTCCACCGACGATTCATCGGTGACGTCGCACGACACCGGTAGCGCACGGCCGCCGGACGCGGTGATGGACTCGGCCACCGTATGGATGGTCCCCGGTAACTTGCCCGGCTGCTCGGACCGGGCGGCGACTGCCACGGCGGCGCCTTCTGCGGCGAGGGCTTTCGCCACCGTCGCGCCGATGCCACGGCTGGCGCCGGCGACGAAGGCGACCTTCCCGGCGAGACTCACTTGGGCGGGAACCGAAGCGCTCCGTCGAGGCGGATGATCTCACCGTTGAGGTAGTCGTTCTCGATGATGCTCTGCGCCAGTTGCGCGTACTCCGTCGAGCGGCCCATCCGCTTGGGGAACGGCACCTGCGGACCCCAGTACTGCTCCAGCTGGTCGGCCGCCTTGCCGTAGGCGGGCGTGTTGATCGTCCCCGGCGCGATCGTGCAGACCCGGATGCCCAACGGTGACAGGTCACGCGCCGCCACCAGCGTCATCCCGAGCACCCCGCCCTTGGCCGCCGAGTACGGGAGCTGGCCGATCTGTCCCTCGTACCCGGCGATCGACGCGGTGTTGACGATGACGCCGCGGCCGCCCTCTTCCAGTGGCTCGGACTTCGCGATCGCCGCGGCCGTCAGCCGCATCACGTTGAACACCGCCGTCAGGTAGAACTCGATCGTCTTCTTGAATCCGTCGAGGTCAAGGGGTGAACCGTCCTTGCCGATCAGCCGGCCGCCGCTGGCGGGGCCGCCGTGGGTGTCCACCGAGATCCGCAGCGGGCCCATCGATTCGGCCTCTGCGATCGCGGCGTTCACCGACTCCTCGGAGGTTGCGTCGGTGCGCACGTACCGCACACCGAGTTCCTTCTCGAGCGCCGCACCCTTCTCGTCGGCCAGGTCGGCGACGACCACTTTCGCGCCGGCGCCCTGCAGTCGGCGCACCGTCGCCTCACCCAGTCCACCTGCGCCCCCGACGACGATCGCTGAGCTACCGGCAATCTGCATGCGCTTCTCCTTCTTGCAACGATGACTCTCGTCCTGAGAGAATACTATTCTCATCCGACGCCGAAACGGAGTCAACTCATGCCAGAAGCCGTCATCGTCTCTGCGCTGCGCACGCCCATCGGGACCGCCATGAAGGGCACGCTCCGCGATACCGACGCCTACCGGTTGGCCGAGCACGTCGTCGCAGCCGCAGCCGAAGACCTGCCCACCGGCCAGATCGACGACGTCGTCCTCGGCGAGGGGCTCTACGGCGGGGGAGTGATCGCCCGCCACGCCGCGATCACCGCCGGCCTGATCTCCGTGCCGGGCCTGTCGAACAACCGGCACTGCGCTGCGGGCCAGGCCGCGGTGCAGAGCGCCGCGGCGAGCATCCGCGCGGGCATGGACCAGCTGGTGATCGCAGGCGGGGTCAACTCGGCGTCCACCACACCGCGCTTCACCCGCCGTGCCAGCAGCGCGAAAGACGCCGCGATGCTCGACTGGTTCCCGCCCACGCACCCCGACCGTGCGGATGCCCCGAACATGGACATGTCGATCACCGTGGGCTGGAATGCCGCCGTGCGCGCCGGGGTCAGCCGCGAGGAGATGGACCAGTGGGCTCTCGACTCCCACCGCAAGGCGATCCAGGCCATCGACGAGGGCCGCTTCAAGGAGGAGATCGTCCCCATCGACACGCCCTACGGGCTCTTCGACACCGACGAACACCCCCGACGCGACACCAGCATCGAGAAGCTCGCCTCACTCAAGCCGCTGCACCCCGAGATCGAGGGTTTCTCGATCACGGCGGGCAACGCCTGCGGCGCCAACGACGGAGCCGCGGTGCTGGCGCTGGCCAGTGACCGGCTCGGGCTACCCGCACTCGGCGCGGTGAAGGCCTGGGCGTCGGTCGGCGTCGATCCGGCCTTCACCGGACTGGCGCCCGTCGAGGCCATCCCGAAAGCATTGAAGCGGGCGGGCATCTCGCTCTCCGACGTCGACCTGTTCGAGATCAACGAGGCGTTCGCGGCGATGTGCGTGGCCACCGTCAAGATGCTCGACATCGATCCGGCCAAGGTCAACGTCAGCGGCAGCGGTTGTTCGCTGGGCCACCCGGTGGCCGCGACGGGCGCCAGGATGCTGGTCACGTTGGTCCACGAGTTGCGCCGTCGCGGGGGAGGGATCGGTGTCGCGGCCATGTGCGCCGGCGGCGGTATGGGTTCCGCGACCGTGATCGAGGTGCCGGCACCCTAGGCTGGTGCACACATGGATGTAGACGAGCTGATCGCCGCCGCGCGCAACGGGTCGACCCGTGCCGCCGGCCGGCTGCTGAGCCTGGTCGAGGGCACGCGCCGCGACGAGGTGCTCGCCGCGCTCGCTCCGCACCGGGCCCGCGTCGTCGGTCTCACCGGTCCGCCGGGTGCGGGCAAGTCGACGACGGTCGCGGCGCTGGTCACCGCGTACCGGCAACGCGGACTGCGGGTGGCGGTGCTGGCCGTCGACCCGTCCTCGCCCTACAGCGGCGGCGCGCTGCTCGGCGACCGCATCCGCATGGCCGCCCACATCAACGACCCCGATGTGCTGATCCGGTCGGTGGCCACCCGCGGACATCTCGGCGGTCTGGCGGCCGCGGTCCCCGCCGCGATCCGGCTGCTGGCCGCGTTGGCGTTCGACCTGATCATCCTCGAGACCGTGGGTGTCGGTCAGTCGGAGATCGAGATCGCCGCGATCGCGGACCCCACCGTCGTCGTGCTCAACCCCGGCGCCGGTGACGCGGTGCAGGCCGCCAAGGCCGGTCTGCTCGAAGTCGCCGACATCGTCGTGGTCAACAAGGCCGACCGCGACGGCGCCGACCAGACGGTGCGCGACCTGCGCGGTGAGGTCAGCGTGCCGATCCTCAAACTTGTTGCCGCACAGGGCGAGGGGGTCCCCGAGCTGGTCGACACGATCGACGCCCACCACCGCGACGACACCGCACAGCGGCGCACCGCCCGGGCCAGGACTCAGATCCTGTCGCTGGCGCACACCCTGCTGCGCACCCATCCGGAGCTCGACCGCCTCGCCGAACTCGTCGCCGAGGGCACCCACGATCCCTACGGTGCGGCCGAGCAGTTGTTCGCGGTCCGCATCGAGTCCTGAGTCACCCCGGCAGGTCGACGATTCGCCGCATCGTCTGCAGCACTTCGTCGCGCAACGTGTCATCGTCGATGTCGACGACCAACGGATGCATGACCGCCACGCTGATGACGCCGGAGAGCATCGCGGCATGGACACGGGCCCTGGTACCCGTCTCGTTGCCCAGCATCGCGCTGTAGAGGCGTTCGATGAACCGCTGAAACGGTTCGTGCTCCGCGAGCAACCGCACGATGACGGGATCGAACTGGAGCACGCTGGCCACCCGGCGCCGGTTGATGGCCAGGTCCACCACCCGGGTGAGCAGCACCTCACGCGCACGTGACCGGTTCTCCTCGGCTTCGGCGGCCGCCAGCGCATCCTCGAGCCCCGCGAGCTCCCGCTCGGTGAGCGCGATGACGATCTCTTCCTTCGTCTTGAACTGGTGGTACACCGCGGCCTTGGTGACGCCGATGCGGTCGGCGATCATCTGCAGCGACGTGCCGCTGACCCCGTTCTCGGCGATCAGATCCAGCGCGGCGTCCAGCACCCGGATCTGCGCGGCGCTGCGTCGGACCGCCGGGCGGTCGTGTACGGGCGGCACGGAAGGCACCCGCTCAGGATAGCCGATCGGCTATTGACACGAGTAGCCGATCGGCTAGCCTGGGTAACCGTCGGGGCAACGGGTGCTCAGGGTGAGGGGTTGCGATGACGAGACGTGTTGACGGCGAAGTGATCCTGTTGTGGACCTTGCCGGCGGTGGTGCTCATCTGGGTATCGGCGTTCTTCCTGTTTCCCGGCTTCGTCCACCCGATGTCGCCGACCATGTCGGCGGAGGAGGTCGCGGCGTTCTATCGCGATGAGACGGCACGGATCCGGTACAGCATGATCCTGTTCAACTGGTTCGGCGTGGGCCTGATTCCCCTGGTGATGCTCATCGTGGTGCAGGTGCGGAGGATGGCTCACCGCACGCCGATCCTGTCCTACAGCTTGCTCGCCTGCTCCGCGGGCCCGCCCACGCTCTTCCTGGTCGCCAACATGTTCTGGTTGCTCGGCGCCTTCCGCCCGGAACGCGCCCCGGAATTGACGCAGTTGTTCAACGATCTCGCCTGGATCACCTTCACCATCCTGGTTCCGTACCTGATCGCCCAATGCCTGCTGCTGGCCCTCGCGATCTACTGGGATCACCAGGCGCAACCGGTCTTCAAACCGTGGGTGGCACACTTCAATCTCCTCGTCGCGGCCGCGCTGGCGCCTGCCGCCTTCACCGCGCTGGCCTGGACCGGGCCGTTTGCCTGGGACGGGGTGCTGTCGTTCTGGCTCAAGAACGTCGCCATCGCTTTGTGGATCGTCGTCATGGGACTCGTTGTGGCCCAGACCATCCGACGCCAGCGGACGCAAGAGCGGGTCGTCGCATGAGTCCGCCGATTGTCGAGCCGCCGCCCAGTTCCGTCATCGGCCGGTTCTTCTGGAACGTCCGCCACCACCCCAAGAAGGAGTTGTGGTTCGCGTGGTGGGTGATGGTCGTCTTCTACCAGCTGTACGGCGTGCTGTTCTTCCTCGTCACGCGGGTCCAGCCCCCGCCGAGCCCGGCGTGGGACATCCCGACGGTCGTTCAGTGGTTCGACGACCGTCATCTGGGCATTCTCGCCGGGTTCGGCGTCGTGTTCCTCATCTCAGGTATGTGCGGCCCGATGAACGCCCTGCTCGCGTACTCGATGCGGCGCATGTCGGTCAGCCCCATCTTCGGGTATTCGTACCTGGCCATGTACGCGCTCAGTGCCATCCCGGGCATGTTGGTGATGGCCATCGCGATGACCGTTGCGGCGCTGCGGCCCGACCGCGATCCCGAGTTGATCCACTGGCTCTACGATTTCGCGTTCCTGTCGTTCAGCGGGACGATGGGGGTGTTCCTGATCGGCTCGCTGGTCTGGATGGTCGCGATTCTGTTGGACAAGAACCGCGTGCTGCCCAAATGGTTCGGGTACCTCGGTCTCTGCAACGCGCTGACCGAAGTCGTCGTCGCGCCGGCGTGGATGTTCCAGCGCGGCGTCTTCGCATGGAACGGGGCGATCGCCTGGTGGATCAACATGGTCGTCTTCCTGCTCTACACCGCGGCATTCATCATGCTGCTGCGCAAGATGATCCAACGGGAGGATTTCGGCACCGGCCCACTACCCGACCTGCCGGCTGAAGGCATCCGGGAGGACTCGGACACCGTGGAGGCAGTCCGATGACCGACCTCGCCGGCTCGAGGCCGCGTCAGTTGGACCAGGACCCGGTGAAATCCGTACCCGGACAGCCGGACATGTGGTTGTTCGTGCTGTTCGAGTCGTTGCTCTTCACCGGATATCTCTCGGTCTACCTCTTCTCCCGCACACACAATCAAGAGCTCTTCCTGCAGTCGCAGGCGGATCTGGATCTCCGCATCGGAGTCTTCAACACCATCGCCCTGCTGTTGAGTTCGTGGGCGATCGCCCGTTGCGTGCAGGCGTCCCGCGCGGGCGCCTACCGGTCGGCGTTGACCAACGCGTTCCTGACGATCCTCTTCGGGCTGGCGTTCCTGGTCGCCAAGGTGATCGAGTGGGTCAAGGAGATCGGCATCGGCAACACGTTCACCAGCGACGAGTTCTTCCAGCACTACTTCTTCCTGACATCGATCCACTGCATACACGTCTTGATCGGCTTCGTGGTTCTCGGTGTGGTCGTGTACCAGTTGCGGAGCCCGCTGCGGCGATCCCAGCAGCTGGTGGAGACGGGTGCGACGTATTGGCACACCGTCGATTTCCTGTGGGTCCTGATCTTTGCGTCACTCTACGTCGTGAGGTGAGCTGTGAGCGTTTCGGTCAACATGAGGTTGCTGCTCGTCTGGGTCGTGCTGTCGGCGCTGACCGTGGTGTACGTCTGGTTGGATCACGGCGCTGATCAAGACGGGACCCTCAAGGCGAGCAGTGTGGTCACCGTCGGCGCGATCGTCATCGCGCTCATCAAGGTGCGCATCATCTTTCGGGAGTTCATGGAGGTGCGCCATGCCCCCGCATGGCTGTGCCGACTCACCGATGGGTGGGTCGTCCTCATCGGAACCGCCTTGATCGGCACATATCTCGTGGGCGCGGCGCTGTCGGCCTAGGACATCCGTCGGCCTGCAGAACCGCGTCAGGATGCCCCGGAGGCCGCCCGGCCGGCGCGGTAACCGAAAACCATTGCCGGACCCAGCGTTCCGCCGGCACCGCCGTAGGCCTTACCCGTCGCGCCGGCCATGGCGTTGCCCGCCGCGAACAGCCCCGGGATCTGCGCACCGCTGACGTGCAGCACCCGGCCGTCGCGGTCGGTGCGGGGGCCGCCCTTGGTGCCCATCGCACCGATGCCCACCGGCACGGCGTAGTACGGCGGCGTGTCGATCGGCCCCAGGGTCTGCAACGCAGGCGTGGGCGCCTGCGGGTCGCCCCAGTAGCCGTCGTAAGCGCTTGCGCCCCTGCCGAAGTCGGGGTCGCGCTCCTCGGCGACGTGATGGTTCCAGTCGGCCAGCGTGCGGGCCAGACCGTCGGCGTCGATCCCGGTCTTCTCGCCGAGTTCGCCGAGGTCGCCCGATTTCGAATACCAGTCCGGGGCGGGGCCATCGGGTTCCACCGCGAGGAATCCGTACTTCTTGAGGTGCAGCGAGTCGAACACGATCCAGGCCGGATCGTTGACGTAGCCGTGTTTGGGGTCGAGGTACTGGAACGCCCCGGCCATCGAGTTGTACTCACCGGCCTCGTTGACGAACCGCTTACCGGCCCGGTTGACGATGATGCTGCGCGGCCGGGTGCGCTCCAGCCGGACGCTGCGACTGCGGGGGTGTCCGTCGATGGTGTCGCCGGGGATCTGCACGATCGGCACCCACCACGCCTCGCCCATGTTGGCCAGATCGGCGCCGTGCGCCATCGCCATCCGCAGACCGTCGCCGGTGTTGTTCGGTGGGGAGACCGGACCGCGCATCGGCCCACGCAGGAACGCCTCGACCAGTGCGCGGTCCCATTCGAACCCGCCCGTGCCGAGGATGACCGCGCGTCGGGCATGTACGCGGATCTCTCTGTCGCGCTGCTGGATTCGCACACCCACGATGCGCCCGTCGGTGGCGATCAACTCGACGGCGCGGGATTCGGTCTGCGGCGTGACGCCGGCGTCGAGCAGACCCTTGAGCAGGCCGGCGATCAGCGCCGTCCCGGCGACGCAGGGATCCTCGAGCGTCTCGTCCACCGAGGCGTGGATGCGGGCGCGGGTCTCGGCGTCGATCCCCACGTTGCTGAAATCCGCGGGGAACGAGGTGATCCGGTCCCGCCACGGACCCAGGCGCGCGAGGTCGAAGGGCGCCGCCGACAGTGAGCGGCCGCCGCCGGGGCGTCCGCCCGGCAGTTCGGGTTTGTAGTCCGGGAAGCCTTCGGCCACCGAGAAGCGCAGGCCGCTGTGTGCCTCGACGAACTCGAGCATCTGCGGCCCGGTGCGCACGAACGTCTCCACCAGGTCGTCGTCCATCACCCCCAGTGACTGTGCGCGCAGGTAGGCCAGCGCGTCCTCGACGGTCAACTCGTCGGCGGCCCTGTCGTGCGACGGAATCCACACGATCCCGCCGGAGACCGCCGTGGTCCCGCCGACCGTCGGAGCCTTCTCGTACACCTCGACCGCGGCGCCGTGTACGGCGGCGGTCAGAGCCGCGGCCAGTCCGGCGCCGCCGCTGCCCAGCACGACGACATCGGTCTCATGGTCCCAAGCGCTCACGCGAGGTCCTTCCTGTCGGCGCCACACCCGGTCAGAGGATGGCGGCGAGTTCCTTGGCGGCGGCGATCACCGCGTCCTTCCCGTCCAGCACGACGTCCTCCCGGTGCGAGATCAGGTTGATGCACGTCGGCGGTGACGGCGGCCGCCGGCGCACCGGTACGGCCAGGCCGTAGGTGTTGGGTTCCACCTCTCCGTGGGTGATCACCCAGCCCTGTTCGCGGGCCCGGGGCACGAGTTCCCGTTCGCCGGGACGCGGCGGCATGCTCGCCAGCAGCGCGATACCGGCCGCACCGCGGTCGAGCGGATAACGGCTGCCCTCGTGGAAAGACAAGTGGTAGTACACATTCGTCGGGCTTATCACCGCGACCGCCACCTGTTGATCGCCCTCGGCGACGAGCAGGGAGACGGTGGTGCCGAGTTCGTCGGCCAGCCCGCGCAGCACCGGCACGCTCAGTGCCCGCACGTTGTTGTCGAACGACGAACCGAGCAGCGCGAGTCCGGCCGCCGGCCGGTACCGGCCGTCCTCGCCCTTGGCGACGTAGCGGAACTGGGTGAGCGTGCCCAGCAGTCGGTAGGCGATCGTCCGGTGCACGCCGACGTAGTCGGCCACCTGCTGGACCGTAAGCCCGCCCGGCGCGGTGGCCACGGCCTGCAGCGCCGACAGACCCCTCGCGAGGGTCTGCGATCCCGCCGCGAGTTTGTCGGGCACCTTCCCGTCTCCCATACCGCCTCCCGTGCCGCCCGATCCCTTGACAGACGTCATCGCGAGAGTGATGCTCTTAACATAGTGCACATTAGTGAGCGATATTAGCACGCATCGCTACCGCGGAGCGAGAATGGCATTTCCGCACCGGAAGGGAGACCGAGCCCCCGTGGCCGAGTACGAAAGCGTCTGGAGCGACCTGCAGGGCGTCGCGTTCTCGCAGGGTTATCTCGACGCCGGCGGGGTGCGCACGCGCTACCTGCACGCCGGCGAGACCAGCAAGCCGGCGCTGGTGTTCCTGCACGGTTCCGGCGGCCACGCCGAGGCCTATGTCCGCAACCTCGAGGCGCACGCCGAGCACTTCTCGACGTGGTCGATCGACATGCTGGGGCACGGGTACACCGACAAACCCGGCCATCCTCTCGAGGTCCGTCACTACGTCGACCATCTGCGCGCGTTCCTCGATGCCATCGGCGCCGAGAAGGCCCACATCAGTGGCGAATCGCTCGGCGGGTGGGTGGCGGCCCGGCTGGCCGCCGACCACGGGGACCGGGTGATGCGGTTGGTGCTCAACACCGCCGGTGGTTCGCAGGCCGATCCCGAGGTGATGAAGCGCATCGTCACGCTGTCCATGGCGGCCGCCGAGGATCCCAGCTGGGAGACGGTCCAGGCCCGCATCAAGTGGCTGATGGCCGACAAGAGCAAGGCGTACGACGACATCGTCGCCAGCCGCCAACGCGTCTACCGCCAACCGGGATTCGTGACGGCGATGCGCGACATCATGGCGCTGCAGGATCCGGAGATCCGCGCCCGCAACCTGCTCGGCCCCGAGCAGTACGGCGCGATCAGCGCGCCGACGCTGGTCGTGTGGACCAGTGACGATCCGACCGCCGACGTGGAGGAGGGCCGGCGGATCGCGTCGATGATCCCCGGCGCACGGTTCGAGGTGATGCCCGGCTGCGGGCACTGGCCGCAGTACGAAGACCCCAAGACCTTCAACCGGTTACACGTCGACTTCCTGCTGGGACGCTGATGACCCCGGCCACCGAACGAGACGACACCGACACCGACGTCGTCATCGTCGGCGCCGGCCCGGTGGGCCTGACGCTGGCGAACATCCTCGGCCTCCAGGGCGTACGCACCATGATCGTCGAGGAGCGCGCCACGCTCATCGACTACCCGCGCGGAGTCGGGCTCGACGACGAGGCGCTGCGGACCTTCCAGGCGATCGGACTGGTGGACAAGGTCCTGCCGCACACCGTGCCGAACCAGATCCTGCGATTCTTCGACGGCAACCGGCGACTGCTCGCGGAGATGGCGCCGCCGGACGCACGGTTCGGCTGGCCCAAACGCAACGGTTTCGTGCAACCCATGGTGGATGCCGAACTGCACGCCGGATTGGCGCGATTCCCCCACGTCGAGGTGCGCTGGGGGCACAGGATGGCCGAATGCGAGGAGACCGCGGACGGTGTGACGGTGCGACTGGACGGTGACCCCACACCGGTGCGGGCGCGCTATCTGGTCGGCTGCGACGGTGGACGCAGTGCGACCCGGCGCCTGATGGGGGTGTCCTTCGACGGCACCACCTCCCCGACACGCTGGCTGGTCGTCGACATCGCCAACGATCCGCTCGGCCACCCCAACAGTGAGGTCGGCGCCGATCCGGCCCGGCCGTACGCATCGATCTCGATCGCGCACGGAATCCGCCGCTTCGAGTTCATGATCCACGCCGACGAGACCGACGAACAGGCCGAGGACCCCGCGTTCATCCACCGGATGCTGGGGCTGCTGGTGCCCCATCCCGAACGTGTCGAGGTCATCCGGCACCGGGTCTACACCCACCACTCCCGGATCGCCGGCGCCTTCCGCAAGGGCCGGATGTTCCTGGCCGGTGACGCCGCGCACCTGATGCCGGTGTGGCAGGGCCAGGGGTACAACAGCGGAATCCGCGACGCCGCGAACCTCGGCTGGAAACTCGCCGCGGTGGTCGACGGGCGCGCCGGTGACGCCCTGCTCGACACCTACGACGTCGAGCGCCGCAAACACGCCAGGGCGATGATCGACCTGTCCACCATGGTCGGACGGGTCATCTCACCGACCAACCGGCACGTCGCGGCGGTGCGCGACAAGCTGATTCGCGGCGCATCGGTGGTACCCACCCTCAAGCGCTACGTGCTGGAGATGCGGTTCAAGCCGATGCCCCGTTACGAGCAGGGCGCGGTCTTCCATCCGGAGGCGCCCTCGCCCACCTCGCCGGCGGGCACGCTGTTCATCCAACCGCGCGTCGACAGCCGCGACGCGCAGAACGTGTTGCTCGACGAGGTGCTCGGCACCGGGTTCGCGGTGTTGTGCTGGAACAACAACCCGCGCGCACTCCTGGGTGCCGACCTCTTCGACCGGTGGAAGGCGCTCGGTGCCAGATTCGTCGCGGCCCGCCCTCTGACACAGTTGCACTGGACCGGTCACGACGATCCCGACGTCACCGTGATCGGCGACCGCACCGGCGCGCTGAAGGGCTGGTTCGACGCCCACGCCGAATCGGTGCTGTTCCTGCGCCCCGACCGTTGTATCGCCGGCGCCTGCATCGCGCAGCGTGCCCCCGAAGTGAGCACCGCCCTGTTCGGGGTGCTCCATCTGACCCAGGGAGGAGGCAATGGTCACCATGGCGCAGATCGCCCTGTGCTGCACGTCGCACAGTCCGCTACTGAACCTTCCGGGACCGTCGCGGGAACTCCTTGACGACATCGGGTCGGCGCTGGCCGTCGCCCGTGATTTCGTCACCGAGTTCGACCCGGACCTGGTGGTCACCTTCTCACCGGACCACTACAACGGGTTCTTCTACAAGGTCATGCCCCCGTTCTGCGTCGGCACCTCCGCGCAGGGCGTCGGGGACTACGGCACCCACGCCGGACCGCTCGACGTGCCGGAGGACCTCGCGAACGAGCTGGCCACCGCCGTACTGGAAGCCGGTGTGGACGTGGCGATCTCGGCGAGTATGGACGTCGACCACGGCACCGTGCAGCCGCTGCAGAATCTGTTCGGCGATGCGATGGCCCGTCCCGTCATCCCGGTGTTCATCAACTCCGTCGCCACCCCGCTGGGCCCGCTGCGGCGCACCCGTGCGCTGGGTACGGCGATCGGACGGTACCTCGCGACCCTCGACAAGCGTGTCCTGGTGATCGGTTCGGGTGGGTTGTCCCACGACCCGCCGGTGCCCACCCTGGCGACCGCCCCGCCGGCGGCGCTCGACCGCATCGTGCACGGCGCACCGATGAGCACCGAACAGCGGATGGCCCGGCAGTCCGCGGTGATCGACGCGGCGCACGCGTTCGCGCACGGGGAAAGCCCCCTGCAGCCGCTCAATCCGGCGTGGGATGCGACGTTCCTGGAGATCCTCGACGAGGGCTGGCTCTCGGATCTCGACGGCTGGTCCAACGCGTTCATCGCCCGCGAGGGTGGGAACTCCGCACACGAGATCCGCACCTGGGTAGCGGCTTTCGCGGCGCTGGCGGCCGGCGGTGACTACCGCACCGGCCTGCGCTTCTACCGTGCCGCACCCGAGTTGATCGCGGGTTTCGCGATCCGGACGGCGGTGCTCGCGTGAACTTCGACAGGCACGTCGACGTGCTGGTGGTCGGCTCGGGCGGCGGCGGGATGACCGCCGCGTTGACAGCTCACTCGTGCGGGCTGGACACGCTGGTGGTCGAGAAGGCCGCGCACTTCGGCGGATCGACCGCGCTCTCGGGCGGCGGGATCTGGGTGCCGGGTGCGCCGTCGCAGCGCAAGGCCGGCTACACACCCGACCCGGACGCGGTCTTCGGGTATCTCAAGCGGATCACCGGGGGGCTGGTCAGCGATGCGCGCCTGCGCACCTACGTCGACGCCGCCCCGCAGATGATGGAGTTCCTCGAGAACCTCAGCCCGTGGTTCGAATTCGTCTGGAAGCCCGGCTACGCCGACTACTACCCGGAACTGCCGGGCGGCTCCGAACTCGGCAGCACGATCAACGTGCCGGCCATCGACCTGCGCCGGCTCGAGGAGGACGAACAGCACCTGCTCCAGCCGTTGGCGCTGGCGCCGAAGGGAATCTGGTTCGCGCCCAAGGACCTTCGCCTCTTCTATCAGGTGCGGCAGAACTGGCGCGGCAAGGCCGTCCTGGTCAAGCTGATCTGGCGGATGGTGCGGGCGCGGGTGTTCGGCGACCGGATGGCCGCCATCGGCCAGTCCCTGGCCGCGCGGATGCGGCTGGCCATGAAGCAGGAGAACATCCCGCTGTGGCTCGACGCGCCGATGACCGAGTTGATCACCGGTCCCGACGGCGAGGTGGTCGGTGCGGTCGTCGAGACGGCCGGGCGCGCGGTCCGGATCGGCGCGCGCCGCGGCGTCATCCTGGCCGCCGGCGGGTTCGACCACGACATGGACTGGCGCAGAGAGCATCTGCCGGTTCTGGAGAAGGACTGGAGCTTCGGTAACCCGGCCAACCTGGGCGACGGTATCCGCGCGGCCGAGAAGGTCGGCGCCGCAACCGAACTGCTCGACGAGGCGTGGTGGTTCCCGGCGATGTGCTGGCCCGACGGGCGGCTGCAGTTCATGCTCAACGAACGCATGATGCCCGCGCAGTTCGTCGTCAACGGCGACGGGAAGCGCTTCATCAACGAGGCCGCACCGTACATGGATTTCGCGCACGCGATGATCGACGGCCAGCGGTCCGGTGTGGAGCACATCCCGTGCTGGCTGATCACCGACATCCGGTCGTTCCGCCGCTATGTGGTGGGCGGGCACCTGCCCATCCCGAAGGTGCCCTTCGCGCCGGTGCCCACCGGGTGGAAGGTGCCCAGGGCCTGGCTGGATTCCGGGGTGGTCAAGGAAGCCCACTCGTGGGACGAGATGGCCGCCAAGATCGGCGTGCCTGCCGAGAACCTGCGCCGGACAGCCGAACGGTTCAACGAGCTCGCGCGCAAGGGACACGACGACGACTTCAACCGTGGCGACAGCGCGTACGACAACTACTACGGCGACCCGACGCTGCCGAACCCCAACCTTCACCCGCTGGGCAAGCCGCCGTACTACGCGTTCCAGATCATCCTCGGTGACCTCGGCACATCGGGCGGCCTGCGCACCGACGAGTACGCCCGGGTGCTGCGCGACGACGATTCGGCGGTGCCCGGCCTGTACGCGGTGGGCAACAACTCGGCCGCCGTGATGGGCCGCAGCTACGCCGGTGCGGGCGCGACGATCGGGCCCGCCATGACGTTCGGCTACGTCGCCGCCAGACACATCGCGGCGAAAGACGCCGCCGCGCAGCCGGATTCCGGCACCGCGCACGTCGACCACCAAGCTCAACCCAGTCCAGGGCCGTCACCCATCGGAGGAAGCACATGAAAATCTCGCTGTTCTACGAATTCCCGCTGCCGCGGCCGTGGTCGGAGGATGACGAGCACCAGTTGTTCCAGCACGGACTAGACGAGGTCGAGGCCGCAGACAAGGCGGGCTTCTCGACGGTCTGGCTGACCGAGCACCACTTCCTCGAGGAGTACTGCCACTCGACCGCGCCGGAGATGTTCCTCGCGGCGGCCAGCCAGCGCACCAAGGACATCCGGCTCGGGTTCGGCGTCATGCACCTTCCGCCGCCCATCAACCATCCGGCCCGCATCGCGGAGCGGATCGCCACCCTCGACCACCTGTCCAACGGCCGGGTGGAGTTCGGCACGGGTGAGGGATCGTCGGTCGCCGAACTCGGCGGCTTCAACATCGACCCGGCCGACAAGCGCGCGCAGTGGGAGGAGGCCCTCGAGGTCTCGATCCGCTGTATGACCGAGGCGCCGTTCACCGGATTCAAGGGCGAGCACGTCGAAATGCCCGCCCGCAACGTGATCCCCAAGCCGCTGCAGAGTCCGCACCCGCCGGTCTGGGTGGCGTGCACCCGCCCGTCCTCGGTCCAGATGGCCGCCCAGAAGGCCATCGGCGCACTGAGTTTCGCCTACACCGGTCCCGAAGCGTTGAAGGATCGGGTGGACGGCTACTACAAGGAGTTCGAGGAGAAGGGTGCGCCGATCACCCCGGCGATCAACCCGAACCTGCTGGCCATCGGCGGTGACCTGTCGATGATGGTCGCCAAGTCCGACGAGGAGGCGCTCAAACGGCTCGGCATCGGCGGCGGCTTCTTCTCGTTCGGGATCATGCACTACTACCTGACCGGTATGCACACCCCCGGCCGAACCGGTGTGTGGGAACTGTACGAGAAGGCCGTCAAGGAGGATCCGACGCTCGCCTACGGTCCGGGACGCGGCGCGATCGGCTCGCCTGACACGGTCCGCGAGTTCCTGCGCGGCTACGAAGCCAGCGGCGTGGACGAGATCATCCTGCTGCTCAACCCCCGCAGCCACGAGGGCACGATGGAGTCCATCGAGATCATGGGCAAGGAGATCCTGCCCGAGTTCATCGAGCGCGACGAGAAGGCGGTCAAGGACAAGGCCAAGCGGCTGGAACCGGTCGTCGAGAAGGTCGAGTCCCGCCGCCAGCCGTCGGATGCGCCGATGTTCGACGAGACCTACTCGTTCGGCGGCCTGCCGACCGGCCGCGGCGGCAAGTTCACCGCGGGTGAGATCCCCGAGGCGATGGCCGAGATCAACGAGGGCCGGGTGAAGGCCGCGGAGGCGGAGAAGCGGGCCCGCGAGCAGGCGGGCTGAAACCACCCGTGAGCCACATCGAGCAGCTGTGGCGCTATGACGGCAAGCGGGTCGTCGTCACCGGCTGCGCGTCGGGGATCGGCGCGCACCTCGTGCGGCAGCTGAGCGAACTCGGCGCCCGGGTGGTGGGTCTGGACATGCGACGCCCCGCGGCGGACCTCGACGAGTTCGGCGAGATCGACCTCTCCGACCGGGCGTCGATCGACACCGCGGTGGCGGCGATCGGCGGTGACGTCGACGTGCTGTTCAACGTCGCCGGCGTGTCCTCGGGCATCGGAGATCCGCCACTGGTGGTGCGGATCAACTTCCTCGGCACCCGGCACTTCACCGAGTCGATGCTGCCGCGGATGCGGCCGGGATCGTCGATCGTCAGCGTTTCCTCGCTCGCGGCGGCGTCGTACCTGGACAACGCGCCGACCACCGCCGGTCTGGTGCGCACAGCCACCATGGAGGACGGGATCGCCTGGTGCGCCGAACATCCCGAGGCGCTCGCCGACGGCGGCTACCGGTTGGCCAAAGAGGCGCTCATCCTCTACACCATGCGCAGCGCCGGCCCGCTGGGTGCGCGCGGCATCCGCATCAACTGCACGGGGCCCGGTGTGACCGAGACGCCGATCCTCGATCAGTTGCGGACCGCGTACGGTCCGGCCTTCCTCGACGACATCCCCAAACCGCTCGGCCGGGTGTCGGATCCGGAGGAGCAGTCCGCGGTGTTGACATTCCTCGGCAGCAACGCCGCCAGTTACATCACCGGCCAGGTCATCTGGGTCGACGGTGGGAACCTCGCCGGCCGGGTGGCCGCGAGTCTAGACGCGACTTCGGAAGGGAAGTGACGTGGCCACACTCGACGAGTTCCGCCGCGCGGGGGAGTCCCTGCGCAACTGGGGACGCTGGGGCGACGCCGACGAACTCGGCACGCTGAACTTCATCACCGCCGACAAGGTGGCCGAGGGGGCGCGCCTGGTGCGGCACGGCAAGGTCTTTCCCCTCGGCGTCGACTTCGGATCCTCGGGCCCGCAGGGTGCGTTCCAGTACCGGCCCAACCCGATGCACGTGATGACCGTCGACGGTGGCGACGCCAACACCCTGGTGCAGTACGGCCCGCAGTGGTTGAAGAACACCGTCGCCCAGCAGCTCGCCGGGTACTTCGTGGACAACCCGTTCCGGTTCAACGACGACATGATCATCATGCCGCTGCAGGCCGCCACCCAGTGGGATGCGCTGTCGCACGTCTACTACGACGACAAGCTCTACAACGGGTTCCCGGCCGATTCGGTGACCAGCCAGGGTGCCTTCCACTGCGGTATCGACAAGGTCGACGGCAAGGGCATCACCTCGCGCGGCGTACTGCTCGACCTGGTGCGCCACCGCGGGGCCGACGTGTTCGTCGAACACGGTGAGCCGATCACCCCGGACGAACTCGACGAAGTGGCCCGCGCTCAGGGGGTTTCGGTCGGCACCGGTGACATCGTGCTGATCCGGACCGGATGGTGGGACAGGTTCCTGGAGGCCGGCGACGGCACCGAACCGTACGCCGGGCTGGACTGGCGCTGCGCATCGTGGCTGCACGAACGTGAGATCGCCGCGGTGGCCGCCGACAACCTCATGGTCGAGGACCCGGTGTCCGGCGTCGAGGGCACGATCCTGCCGATGCACATGCTGTGCCTGCGCGATATGGGGCTGATGCTCGGGGAGTACTGGGACCTCGGCGCGCTGGCCGCCGACTGCGCCGCCGACGGCGTGTACGAATTCCAGCTCATCGCACCGCCGTTGCGGGTCACCGGTGCGGTGGGAGCACCGCTGAATCCGATCGCGATCAAGTGACGGGGAGACGATGACCGACCCAGGTGAGATCCCATTCGTCGTCGGGCTCGGCGGCACCCTGCGCGCCAACTCGTCGACCGAGCGGGCGGTGCGGTACTGCCTCGAGGCCGTCGAGCGGCAGGGTGGGCGCACCCGGATGTTCGCCGGTCCCGATCTGGACCTGCCGATGTACGCACCGCATCAACTGGAGCGCACCCCGGGTGCGCTGGAACTCGTTGCGGCGCTTCGGGACGCCGACGCGGTGGTGGTCGGATCACCCGGATACCACGGCGCCATCTCGGGTCTGGTGAAGAACGCGCTCGACTACATCGAGGATCTGCGGGAGGACCCGCGGGTGTACCTCGACAACACGCCGTGGGGCTGTATCAGTTGCGCGTACGGGTGGCAGGCGGCGGTCAACACGCTCGGGCAGCTGCGCTCGATCGGCCATGCGCTGCGGGCCTGGCCGACCCCGCTCGGCGTGGCGATCAACTCGGCCGACCCGATCTGGGACGGCGACGGTCTGCTGGTCGACGAGCCGGTGCGCAATCAGCTCGACCTGCTGGCCAATCAGGTGCTGACGTTCGCCGCGGCGCACCGGACCGCGAAGTGAGCTTCCACCGGAAGTCGGTCGCCGTCGACGGGCTGACCACCGGGTATCTCGAAGCGGGGCAGGGCGATCCGGTGGTTCTGCTGCACGGCGGCGAGTTCGGCGCGTCGGCCGAACTCGGCTGGGAGCGGGTGATCGGCGCACTGGCCGAGCGGTATCACGTGCTCGCGCCCGACATGCTGGGGTTCGGCCGGTCGGCGAAGGTCGTCGACTTCACCGACGGCCGCGGGATGCGCATCCGCCACATCGCGCGCTTCTGCGAGGTCCTCGACGTGGGGTCGGCGCATTTCGTCGGCAACTCGATGGGCGCGATCAACCTGCTCGTCGACGCCACGTCGGGCGCGCCCGTGCTGCCCGCGCGCAGCCTCGTCGCGCTGTGCGGCGGCGGGACCATCCAGCGCAACGAACACGCCAACGCCCTCTACGACTACGACGCGACGCCGGACGGGATGCGCAGGATCGTCACCGCGCTGTTCGCCGATCCGTCGTATCCGGCCGACGACGACTACGTCGGTCGACGCTACGAGTCGTCGATCGCCCCGGGCGCCTGGGAGTCGTTGGCGGCAGCCCGGTTTCGCAGGCCCGGTCTGGAACCGCCACCGCCCCCGTCGGCCACCCGGCCGTACGAGCGCATCACCGTGCCCACGCTGATCGTCGAAGGGGAACGCGACAAACTGCTGCCGGCCGGGTGGGCCGCCAAGATCGCCGGACAGATCACCGGTGCGCGGTCCGCGGTCGTCGCGGCCGCCGGGCACTGCCCGCAGATCGAACAACCGGCCGCGGTCACCGATCTGCTCCTCGAATTCTTCGCCGACGTCCCTCAACGAAAGGTGTCCGCCTGATGGTCACTAGACCCAATGACGAACTGCAAGGGCGGGTCGCGATCGTCACCGGTGGCGCGTCGGGGATCGGCCGCGGCGTCGCCGAACGGTTCGTCGCCGAGGGCGCCAAGGTCGTGATCGCCGACGTGCAGGACGAACTCGGCGAGGCGCTGGCAGAACAGTGCGGGCCGAACGCCCTGTTCCACCACACCGATGTGGGCGACCAGGAACAGATGCGCCGGCTGGTGGACGTCGCGGTGGAGCGGTTCGGGGCGCTGGACGTCATGGTCAACAACGCCGGGATCTCCAGCCCGTTGCGGCGCGGCCTGTTCAACGAGGATCTCGAGGAGTTCGACCGGGTGATGCGGGTGAACCTGCTCAGCGTCATGGCCGGTACCCGCGATGCGGGGCGGTACATGTCCGAGCACGGCGGCGGGTCGATCATCAACCTGTCCTCGATCGGCGGGATCCAGGCCGGTGGCGGGGTACCGGTGTACCGCGCGTCGAAGGCGGCCATCCTGCACTTCACCAAGTGTGCGGCGATCGAGTTGGCGCACTACGACATCCGCGTGAACTGCATCGCCCCGGGCAACATCCCGACACCGATCCTGCAGAGCTCGGCCACCGGGGAGGACCGCGAACGTCTCGAGAAGTTCGAGGCCAGGATCCGCGCGCAGATGCGCAACGACCGGCCGCTCAAACGCGAGGGCACCCCCGACGACGTCGCCGAAGCCGCGCTCTACCTGGCCACCGATCGCTCGCGCTACGTCACCGGCATCGTGCTGCCCGTGGAAGGCGGGACCATCGCCGGAAAGATCATCCCGCGCAAGGCCGAGCCCGGAGCGACGGTCAACGGCGCCCAGACGTGACTTTAAATCAGTCGCTTGACTTAAGCCGGTGCGCCGAGTTGACTGTGAGCGTGACCACAGCGAGGACCGCGCGGGCCGAGCGGGCCAACAGCACCCAGGAGGCGATCCTGCGGGCGGCCGAACGTCTCTACGCCGAACACGGTGTGTTCGCCGTGTCGAACCGCCAGGTCAGCGAGGCGGCGGGGCAGGGGAACAACGCCGCGGTCGGCTACCACTTCGGCACCAAGACCGACCTGGTCCGGGCCATCGAGTTCAAACACCGGGGCCCCATCGAGCGGCTGCGCGAGAAGATGGTCGCCGACCTCGGTCCGGCCCCCGATATGCGCGACTGGGTGGCGTGTCTGGTCCGGCCCCTGACCGACCACCTGGCAGAGCTCGGCAACCCCAGCTGGTACGCGCGCTTCGCCGCGCAGGTCATGACCGACCCCGCCTACCACAGCATGATCGTGCGCGACGCGCTGTCGTCGGCGTCGCTGGTCGAGGTCATCAACGGAATCGCCGGCTGCCTGCCCGACCTGCCGCCCTACGTCCGCGCCGAACGCAACGTCATGGGCCGAAACCTGTTGATGCACAGCTGTGCCGAACGTGAACGCGCCCTCGCCGAGGGTGCGGCGGTGCCGCGCGCATCCTGGGCCGCTGCGGCGTCCGGCCTCATCGACGCCATCGTCGGACTCTGGCAGGCCCCCGTCACCGAGGTGCCCTGATGAAGGTCACGGTCGATCAGGACAAATGCGTGTCGTCGGGCCAGTGTGTGCTCAACGCCTCGGACGTCTTCGACCAGCGTGACGACGACGGGGTCGTCGAACTGCTCGTCGACCACCCAGCCCCCGATCAGGAGGAGGACGTCCGCCGGGCGGCCGCCGCCTGCCCAGCCCTTGCCATCCACCTCGAGGAGTGATGTGTCGGACACGTTGACCGGAACCGCCGAAGTCTCGGCTGACATCCCGGACTATCCGATGGAACGCGCGGCGGCCTGCCCGTTCGCACCGCCGCCCCGGATGCTCGAGATGGGCGCGGTCAGACCGCTTTCCCGCGTCCGCATCTGGGACGGCAGCACCCCGTGGCTGATCACCGGACACGCGGCGGCCCGCGAGTTGTTCGCCGACTCCCGCGTCAGCGTCGATGACCGCCGGTCGGGTTTCCCGCACTGGAACGAGCACATGCTCTCGACGGTCAACAAGCGCCCGCGGTCGGTGTTCACCTCCGACGCCGAGGAGCACACCCGCTTCCGCCGGATGCTGTCCAAACCGTTCACGTTCAAACGCGTCGAGGGTCTGCGACCGGTCATCCAGCAGGTCACCGACGAGTGCATCGACGAGATCCTCGCCGGACCGCAACCCGCCGACATGGTCGCCAAACTCGCGCTGCCCGTGCCCACCCGGGTGATCAGCGACATGCTCGGCGTGCCCTACGAGGACCACGAGTTCTTCCAGCACCACGCCAACGTCGGGCTGGCGCGCTACGCGTCGGCCGCCGACGGCCAGAAGGGTGCGATGAGCCTGCACCGGTACCTGATCGACCTCGTCGAGAAGAAGATGGCGCATCCGGCCGAGGATGCGGTGTCCGATCTGGCCGAACGGGTCACGGCGGGCGAGATCAGCGTCAAGGAGGCCGCGCAGCTGGGCACCGGCCTGCTGATCGCCGGCCACGAGACCACCGCCAACATGATCGGCATCGGCATCCTGGCGCTCATCGAGAACCCCGAACAGGCCGACTTCCTGCGCGACACCGACGATCCCAAGGCCATCGCCAACGCCGTCGAGGAGTTGATGCGGTATCTGTCGATCATCCAGAACGGGCAGCGGCGCGTCGCGATCGAGGACATCGGGATCGCGGGGGAGACCATCCGCGCCGGCGAAGGCATCATCATCGACCTCGCGCCCGCGAACTGGGACGCCGCCGCCTATCCCGAACCCGACAAGCTCGACCTGCGCCGCGACGCCGGCCAGCAACTCGGCTTCGGCTACGGCCGCCACCAGTGTGTCGGCCAGCAGCTCGCCCGCGCCGAACTGCAGATCGTCTTCCACACGCTGCTGCGCCGCATCCCCACCATGCGGCTGGGCATCCCGTTCGACGAGGTGCCGTTCAAACACGACCGCCTCGCCTACGGCGTCTACGAACTTCCCGTGACCTGGTAACAGGTTTCCCACAGCCCGATTGGAGTGCCAAAGATGTCAGCCCCCAGCCCCACTCAGACCCTTTATCCCCCCGAAGGTTTCGGCGCCCCCAAGCACCGGCACGGCCACTCCGCCGGCGCGGTGACCGGCTTACCCGAAGGCACCGAGATCTTCAGCGCCGACAACCACATCTCGGTCGCCGACGACATCTTCTACGAACGCTTCCCCGAGGAGCTCAAGGGCGCCGCCCCGCGCATCTGGTACGAGGACGGCGCCTACATGGTCGGCATGAAGGGCAAGGCCTGGACCGGTGGCGATTTCGGCCGCGTGCTCATGCAGTACGACGACCTCGCCGGGGCCGCCTCGAACAACATCGAGGCGCGCATCCGCGAGCTCAAAGAGGACGGTATCGACAAGGAGCTCGCGTTTCCGAACGCTGTCCTGGCCCTGTTTCACTACCCGGACAAGGCGCTGCGCGAGCGGGTGTTCCGGATCTACAACGAGCACATCGCCGATCTGCAGGAGCGCAGCAATGGGCACTTCTACGGTGTCGGCCTGATCAACTGGTGGGACCCGAAGGGGACCCGCAGCACACTGGAAGAGCTGAAGTCGCTGGGGCTCAAGACGTTCCTGCTGCCGCTGAACCCCGGCAAGGACGACGAGGGCAACATCTACGACTACGGCAGCACCGCGATGGACGCGGTGTGGGACGAGATCGAGGCCTCGGGTATCCCGGTCAGCCACCACATCGGTGAGACGCCGCCCAAGACGCCGTGCCAGAACAACAGCGTCGTGGTCGGCATGATGGTCAACGTCGACTCGTTCCGCGAACAGTTCGCCAAGTACGTCTTCTCCGGCATCCTCGACCGGCATCCGTCGCTGAAGATCGGCTGGTTCGAGGGCGGGATCGCCTGGGTCCCCACCGCGCTGCAGGACGCCGAGCACATGCTGGCCTCCTACCGGCACATGTTCAACCACCAGCTCGAACACGACGTGCGTCACTACTGGGACAACCACATGAGCGCGTCGTTCATGGTCGATCCCCTTGGCCTGCAGCTGATCGACCGCATCGGCGTCGACAACGTGATGTGGTCGAGCGACTACCCGCACAACGAATCGACGTTCGGGTATTCGGAGAAGTCGCTGGCCACCGTCGTCGACGCGGTCGGCCCGGAGAACGCCGTCAAGATCGTCAGCACCAATGTGCGGAAGTTCCTGGGGGTCTGATGACGACGTCGACTCACACCGGCGTCACCCAGATCGCCCGGACCGGGTACACGTGGCTGGACATCCCGCAGGAGCCCGACTTCACCCGGCTGCGCAGTGAGGTCGGTGCACGTCTGCACGCCGCGATGGCCGAACAGGGTGTCGACGCGCTGGTTCTGCTGGGCAACGGAAACGTCATGTACGCCACCGGTATCAGCTGGCCGCTGGCCGATGCCGGCCTGTCACACGTCGAGCGGCCGGTGGCGGTCGTGCTGGCCGACGACGAGCACCCGCACCTGTTCCTGCCCTTCCGCGAGGGTGCGGCGATGGAGTCGGACCTGCCCGACGACCACCTGCACGGGCCGGTCTATCTGGAGTTCGACGAAGGCGTCGCCGAATTCGCGAAGATCCTGGCCCGCCTGATCCCGGCCGGCGCGACAGTCGCGACCGACGAGTTGACCGGGGCGATGCGGCGGGCCGGCAGTGCGCTGTTCCCCGACGCGCCGATCGATGCGGCCCCGGTGATCGGCGCGGCCAAGATCGTGAAGACCATCGACCAGATCGCCTGCATCCGGCGGGCGTGTCAGATCACCGAACAGGCCGTCGCCGAGATCCAGAAATCGCTCGCCCCGGGTGCGCGTCAGATCGACCTGTCCGCCGAATTCGTGCGCCGCACCTTCGAACTCGGCGCCACCACCAACATGTTCGACTCGATCTGGCAGGCCATGCCGGCGTCGAAGGCCGAGGGCACCTGGACCACCACCGGCGATCTGGCCCTGCCCCTGCTGACGACCGAACGTGAGATCCAGCAGGGCGACGTCCTGTGGACCGACGTGTCCATCGCCTACCAGGGCTATTGCTCCGATCACGGACGCACCTGGATCGTCGGTCAGGATCCGACGCCGGCCCAGCAGAAGCAGTTCGACAGGTGGAGCGAGATCGTCGACGCGGTGCTCGCGGTGACCAAGGCCGGTGCGACCTGCGGCGACCTCGGGCGCGCGGCCACCGCGGCGGCCGGCGGGCAGAAGCCGTGGCTGCCGCACTTCTACCTGGGCCACGGCATCGGAACCAGCGCGGCCGAAATGCCGATGATCGGAACGGATCTCGGTCAGGAGTGGGACGACAACTTCGTCTTCCCGTCCGGCATGCTCCTGGTGTTCGAGCCGGTGGTCTGGGAGGACGGCACCGGCGGCTACCGCGGCGAGGAGATCGTGGTCGTCACCGAGGGCGGCTGGATGCCGCTGACCGAGTATCCATACGACCCGTACGAGGTGACCCGTGGGAATTGAGATCGAGGCCGACGGCCGGGCGCTGCGCCACAGCCGTCGGGAGCGCGCCCTCGCGCAGATGGAGGCCTACGACCTCGACATGCTGGTGCTCGGCCGGCAAGCCAACGTCCGCTACATCTCCGGTGCCCCGCAGCTGTGGGTGGTGGGCACCCGCCCGTTCGGGCCGATCTGCGAGTTCGTCCGTGCGACCGGGGAGATCCACCTCAACAGCACGTGGGACGAGGGCATCCCGGAGGAGATCCCGCACGAGAATCTGTACGGGTTCGCGTGGAACCCGATGACCTTGGTCGGCATACTGCAGAACATCAAGGGCGCCGACACCGTTCGGCGGGTCGGAACCGATGCTCTGACACCGACGTTCGCGAAACTGTTGCCGATGGCCTTCCCGAACGCCGAGCTGGTCGACGCCGAGCAGGCCATGCAGGCGGCTCGCCGGATCAAGACACCCGAGGAAGTGCAGGCGTTGCGTCGGGCACTGGTCGTCGCCGAGGAGGGCCTGGCCGCAGGCGTTGCGGCGCTGGGTCCGGGCACCACGGAGAAGGCGCTCGCCGGTGCCATGCTCGAGGCCGAGGCCGCCGGTGGGGTGAGCACCCCGGCGACCCAGGACGCGGCCTGGGTGACGTCGAAGGAGCATCCGTGGCGCCGAGCCGACAGTGACGGCCTGGTGCGCGAGGGTGACCTGGTGGCGTTGTCGGCCGGGGTACTGGCCGACGGATATGTCGCCGAGGTGGCCCGAACGCTCTGTGTCGGGGAGCCGACAGACGCCGCGCGCGCGCTGTTCCGACGACGAGATGGCCTGTGGGAAAGGCTGATCGAGGCCTGCCGACCCGGTATGACGACAAGCGGGTTGCTGGCCGCCTACGAGCAGGCCGGTGAGCGTCTGCCTGCGATGCCGGTGGCACACGGACTCGGGCTGGGGTTCGACCCGCCGGTGGTGTCACCGGCTCTGCGCGCGACCGCGGAAGCCGACGTCCTCGAGGAGGGCATGGTGCTCGCGGTCACCGCCTACGTGTGGGAACAGGGGGTGGGCGCGGTGTTCACCCGCGATGCCGTTTTGATCACCGCCGACGGCGCCGAAATCCTTTCGACCGCCCCCGCTTACGGGGAGGCCGTCCATGGCTGACCGGCCCAAGCCCCCTGCCGCGGAGCGGCCCAAGCCGGAGGAGATCATCCTCTACGAGAAGGACCCGAAGACCAAGATCGCGACGATCACCTTCAACCGGCCGGAGTTCCTCAACGCGCCGACGTCGGCGGCCCGGTTGCGCTACGCCGATCTGTGCCGCGCGGCGACCGTCGACAACGACGTCAAGGTTGTGGTGATCCGTGGTGTCGGGGACAACCTCGGCAGCGGCGCCGACCTGCCGGAGTTCATGGAGGGCAACGACAATCCAGACCTGCGGTTGGCCGAACTGCGCCTCGAGGACGAGGGTGTCGGCGACGTGACGTACCCGCCGAAGGGCACGTTCCGAAACGGCGCCACGATCAGCGCGTGGTATGCGAACGTGCAGGCGGGCAACCGGCCGCTGCAGGAGCTCAAGAAGATCAGCATCGTCGAGGCCAAGGGGTACTGCTACGGCTGGCACTTCTACCAGTGTGCCGACGCGGATCTGGTGATCTCCAGTGACGACGCACTGTTCGGGCACCCGTCGTTCCGTTACTACGGCTGGGGTCCGCGGATGTGGACCTGGATTCAGATGATGGGCCTGCGGGCGTTCCAGGAGATGGTGTTCACGGGTCGGCCGTTCACCGCCGCGGAGATGAAGGACTGCAACTTCCTCAACCGCGTGGTGCCGCGTGACCAGCTGGAGGCCGAGGTCGACAAGTACGCACGTGCGTGCGCCCGTAACCGGCCGGTGGACACCGTGTTCCAGCAGAAGCTGTTCTTCGAGGTGTTCAAACAGCACCAGGGTGAATACATGGGCAGTCTGCTGTCGGCGTTCTTCGAGTCGATGGGCAGCGGGGTCGCCAACGACGACGCCGGCGACCTCGACATGCACGAGGCCATCGACAGCGGCCTGGCCGACGCGGTGAACGACAACGACAGCAAGTTCCCACCGGACTTCAGACTGTCGAAGTCGAACCGCGCGAAACCGGAGTGACGATGGGAGCGGATGTCGACAGTGATCCCCAGCGGGGGCCACTCGACGGTTTCCGGGTCGTCGACCTGTCGACCGGGATCGCGGGCGCCTACTGCACGAAGCTGCTCGTCGACGGTGGCGCGGAGGTGGTCAAGGTCGAACCGCCCGAGGGCGACCCGCTGCGGCGGTGGTCGGCGTCGGGCGCGGACACCGGCGGTGACGGCGCACTGTTCTCGTACCTGGCGTGCTCCAAGCACAGTGTGGTGGCCGACCCCGCCGAATCCTCGGACATCGCGTTCGTCGAGGATCTGCTGGCATCGGCCGACGCGGTGGTGTGGTCGCGGGGGTCGGCGCTGGCCGAGCACCCCGACGTGGCGCCCGTGGCGATCCACCGGCGCCACCCGGGCCTGATCGTCACCGCGATCACCCCGTTCGGCCTCGACGGACCGTGGACCGACCGCCCGGCAACCGAATTCACGCTGCAGGCGTGGTCGGGCGGGATCGTCGGACTGGGCCGCGGCGCCCCGGACCGGGCGCCGGTGTACGTCGGCGGACAGGTCGGTGAGTACCTCGCCGGTGCGTACGCGAGCGCCGCGACGCTGGCCGTCCGTCTCCGCGGTGTCGGCGAGCTGATCGACCTGTCGATGCTCGAGACCCAGATCCTCGGGCTGACCTACTACCCGGTGACCTACCACCAGATGCTGGGCCGGCCGTGGCGCGACGCCCGCAAGCTCACCGTGCCCGGGATCGCCCGCGCCAAGGACGGTCTGGTCGACATCGGTTGCGGGACCGCGCAGCAGTGGTTCGACCTGTGCGCGATGACCGGACACGACGAGTGGATCGACGAGGATTCGCCGCTGTCGATCACCGAACAGGCCAACGAGAAGGCCAAGGAGCTCTACGCCTGGGTGGCCGAGCAGACCGTCGACGAGATCCGCGACCTCGCGTCGGCCTTCCGCATCCCCAACGCGCCGGTGGCCAACGGTGAGACCGTGGCGACCCTCGACCACTACGTCGAACGTGGATCGTTCGTGACCAACCCCCGCGACGGGTTCACCCAGCCCGGCCCGCCCTACCGGCTCAACCCGCCGGTGCTGCGGACCCCACAGCCCGCGCCGCGCCTCGGCGAGCACACCGAGACCTACCGCCGAAACAGCATTCCCGGTCGTCAAGCCGGCGGCTTGGCAGCAGGGAATCCTGTTTCGGCGCAACCGACGGGCGCACAGCTGCCGTTCGAGGGGTTGCGGGTGCTCGACCTGACGACGTTCTGGGCGGGTCCGTCGTGCACCCACATCCTGGCGTTGCTCGGCGCCGAGGTGATCCACGTCGAGTCGGCGCGGCGCCCGGACGGCACCCGGCTGATCGCAGGCATCCCCGCCACCGAGCAGCAGTGGTGGGAGCGCTCGCCGATCTTCTCCGGGCTGAACACCAACAAGAAGGGTCTGACCCTCGACCTGCACACCCCGCGCGGACGGGAACTGCTCAACCGGCTCATCGAGACCGCCGACGTGGTCGCCGAGAACTTCACCCCCAGGGTGCTCGACCACCTCGGCCTCGACTTCGCCGCCGTCCAGGCGCTGCGCCCCGACGCGATCATGCTGCGCATGCCGGGTTTCGGCCTCGACGGGCCGTGGCGGGACAACCCCGCGTTCGCCTACGTCATCGAGGCCGCGGCCGGGATCAGTTGGCTCACCGGCTATCCCGACCGCAACCCCAACGAGCCGTACTCGGTGGGCGACCCCAACGCCGGCATCCACGCACTCAACGGCCTGCTGCTGGCGCTCGAACACCGGCGCCGCACCGGGCAGGGCGTCCTGGTCGAGGCCGCGATGGTGGACGCCGCACTCAACGTCGCCGCCGAACAGGTCATCGAGTACAGCGCCTACGGCGCGCTGCTCGGCCGGTCGGGCAACCGCGGGCCGACCGCGGCCCCGCAGAACCTCTACCTCAGCGATGGGATCGACGAATTCGGCCGTCCCGACATCTGGGTCGCGATCGCGGTGGCCACCGACGCGCAATGGGATGCGCTGTGCGCGGCCATCGGCGCCGCCGACTGGGCCTCGGACCCCGCGCTGGCCACCCAGGCCGGCCGCCGCGCCGCACACGACGAGATCGACGAACGGCTCGAGCGGTGGTGCGGTCAGCGCAGCGCCGACGACATCGTCGAAATCCTCTGGACGGCTGGGGTTCCGGTCGCGAAGGTCATGCAGCCGCACCGGCAGACCGAACTGCCTCAACTCACCCATCGCGGGTTCTTCGAAGAGGTCGCCCACCCGGTGAACCCGCCCGCCCCGCACAGTTCGCTGCCGTTCCGGCTGTCGGCCGGGCCGCAGCGATTCCACCGTCATCCGGCGCCGTTGCTCGGGGAGCACACCGAAGAGCTTCTCGCCGAACTGGGCCTCACCGCGGACGACATCGCCCGACTCGCCGCCGACAAGGTGATCGGCCACACCGTCTGACTGGTTGACTGGCGCCATGGCCATCGACCCGTCCGGCATCCTGCTCACCGACCGCGTCGCCGTGGTCACCGGCGGCGGCGCCGGTATCGGCCTCGGTATCGCCGCGGGTCTGGCGGCGTTCGGCGCCCGGGTGGCGATCTGGGAGCGTGACGCCGACCGCTGTGCGGTCGCCGCGGAATCCGTCGGCGGGCTCGGTATCGTCACCGATGTCCGCGACAGCGCCGCGGTGACGGCGGCCCTCGACCGCACGGTCGCCGAACTGGGCACGGTGACGATCCTGGTCAACAACGCGGGCGGTACGTTCTCCTCACCGCTGCTGGAGACCAGCGAAAACGCCTGGGACGCACTGTACAAGGCGAATCTGCGACATGTGCTGCTGTGCACGCAGCGGGTCGCGCAGCAGATGGTGGCCGCCGGGGTGGGCGGCAGCGTCATCACGGTGACGTCGATCGAAGGGGTCCGCGCCGCCCCGGGTTACGCGGCCTACGCGGCGGCCAAGGCCGGCGTCGTCAACTACACGCAGACGGCCGCCTTCGAACTGGCCCCGCACGGTATCCGGGTCAACGCGCTGGCGCCCGACGTCGTCGTCACCGAAGGGTTGGTGGCGCTCTCGCCCGGTGGGCTGCCCGCCGGAATCGGCGACGCGATACCGATGGGCCGGCCCGGGACCGTGGACGAGATCGCCGGGGCCGCAGTGTTCCTCGCGTCCGATCTGGCCGGATACATCACCGGTGAGACGCTGCACGTCGACGGCGGAACCCACGCGGCGGGCGGCTGGTACCGGCATCCGCGGACCGGTGCGGCCACCCTGGGCCCCGGTTAACGGGGCCGGTCGAGTCCCGGGTCGCCGAGCCGGGAGCGGATCGCCGCCCACGGGTCGGCGTACTTGCCGGGCTTGTTCCGGTAGGCGCCCTGGCGGGCGACGAACACCCGCGCCAGCGGTGCGATCAGCTGCAGCGGATAGCGCAGCAACCCTATCTGGCCGCTCATCTCGGCGACCATGTCGGGCCACGAATGATGTTGGAACTGAAGGGCTTCCTGTGCGCGCGTGGCATCCATCCAGTCGGTGATGAACCAGGCGTCGTCCCGCTCGGGATCACCGGGACGGCCTGGCGGCAGCGCGCCGGCCAACCCGCGCGCGCCGGCGAGGGCGGGTCCGACCTCACCCTGGCGCCGCTTGTGGGTGTCGTCGCCGGCGATGAGCAGGATCTCGCCGACGACGTCGGCGGTGGTGGCCGCCGCGAACGCCCACGCCACGTCGCGCACGTCGACGCTGTGGAGCCGGCCGTCGGTGGGCAGTGCGCTCTCGAAGAACAACGCGTCGGTGGTCAACGGCATGGCCTTCGGATCGACGCTGAGCACACCGCCGAGGCGCAGCACCACCCACTCGAGGCTCGACGCGCGCACGATCTCCTCGGCTTCGAGCTTGTGCGCGCCGTACAGCTCGGTCGGGTTCGGCGGGGTCTCCGCGGTCACCGGGGCCTTGTGCCGGTGCGGGTTACGCGCGCCGTACACCGCATTGCTCGAAGCCTGCACGAAACGGGGCGGCTGCGGCAGCGCTTCGGCCGCCCGCACCAGCGTCGCGGTGGCGTCCACGTTGACCTTGCGGGCCACCTTCGGGTTGCGGTAGATCGGCGGCGGGATCACGGCGGCCAGATGGATGATCGCGGACGGAGCCACCTCGGTGAGGAGCTGGTCGACCTGGTCCGAGTCGGTCAGGTCCGCCCAGCGCACCTCGGCGCCGTCGGGCAAAGACCCGGCGGCCTTCCGGTTGGCGTCGGTCTGCAGGTCGGTGGCGACCACCCGCCGGCCGAGTTCGACGAGTCGCCGCACCGTTTGCGAACCGACCAGGCCGAAACCGCCGGTTACGAGCACCGCATCTGACATTGTTCTCCTACGAGGTCAGTCAGCAAGAACAGGTGATTATGGTGTTCTCCTTTAGCGAGAGTAACGTATTCGCTGATCCGGAAGGATCGACAGCCGTCAGGGGGAGCCGATGAGCGACGACGACAGGGGCGAGGACACCCGGGTGCCGCCCGACCGGCCCGAGATGGCGAAGTGGGATCCGGAGTTCACCGCGGCGATCGCCAAGACGGCCGGGGCCGCAATCAGGCGCTACTTCCGCTCGGAGGTCCGCGGGCTGGACGCCATCCCGTCCGCCGGTGGTGCACTCGTGGTGGCGAACCACTCGGGCGGCATGCTCACCCCCGATGTCCTCATCTTCGCGCCGGCTTTCTACAAGAAGTTCGGTTACGACCGGCCGGTGTACACGCTGGCACACTACGGCGTATTCGTCCCGCCGCTGGGCAGCCTGCTGCGCCGGGCCGGGGTGATCGAGGCCAGCCGTGAGAACGCCGCCGACGCGCTCCGCTCCGGCGCGGTGGTCCTGGTGTTCCCCGGCGGTGACTACGACTCCTACCGGCCGACGTTCGCGGAGAACAAGATCGACTTCGCCGGCCGGACCGGTTACGTGCGCACCGCGATCGAGGCCGGTGTGCCGATCGTGCCCGTGGTGTCTATCGGGGGACAGGAGACCCAGCTCTTCCTCGCCCGCGGGGACTCGCTGGCCAGGAGGTTGGGGTTGAAGAAGATCCGGATGGAGATCCTGCCGGTCAGCTTCGGCTTCCCGTTCGGGCTGTCGGCGATCTTCCCGCCGAACCTGCCGCTGCCCGCCAAGGTCGTCACCAGGGTGCTCGACCCGATCGACATCACCGCACACTTCGGGGAGGATCCAGACGTGGCCGAGGTCGACGCGCACGTGCGCACCGTCATGCAGGAGGCGCTCGACGAGCTCGCGCGCGAACGCCGATTCCCGGTGCTGGGATGATCCCGGTGCTGGGCGACACCGCGGCGAAAGTAGGCGCGAGCGTCGGGTTGATGCAGACACTGTGGCGCTCCCGGCTCATCGCCCCCATGCGTCCGGACCGCTACCTGAAGATGGGTGCGGCCGTGCGCAGGGTGGGGATGACGGCGACGGTCGGATTCGCCACCGCGGCACAGCGTTGCCCCGACCGGCCGGGGCTGATCGACGAACGCGGCATGCTGACGTTCGCCGAACTCGACGACGCCTCGGATGCGCTCGCCGTGGCGCTGCAGGGGCTGCCGGGTGGCACCCCCGGCACCGTGGCGATCATGTGCCGTAACCACCGCGGGTTCATCGAAGCGCTGTTGGCCGCCAACCGCATCGGCGCCAACGCACTTCTGCTGAACACGTCCTTCGCCGGACCGGCGCTGGCCGAGGTCGCCGAACGCGAGGGCGCCGACGTCGTGATCTACGACGAGGAGTTCAGCGAGACCGTCGAACGCGCCCTGTCCGGTCTCCCCGACGCCGTCCGGATCATCGCCTGGACCGACGAGCCAGGCGGAGGCGCCGAGACCACGGTGGACGCGTTGATCGAGGCGCACCGCGGCGAGCGCCCCCGGCCCGCCGAACGCAGCAGCGAGATCATCCTGCTGACCTCCGGAACCACCGGAACCCCCAAGGGCGCCAAGCGTTCTGCGGGCAGTGGCGGCGCGGGCGACCTCAAGGCCGTGCTGGACCGGACGCCGTGGCGCGCCGAGGAGACCACCGTCATCGTCGCGCCGATGTTCCACGCCTGGGGGTTCTCCCAGTTGTTGTTCGCCGGCCTGCTGGCGTGCACGATCGTCACCCGTCGCCGGTTCGACCCGGAGGCCACCCTGGCGCTGGTCGACGAGCACAAGGCCACCGGGCTGATCGTGGTGCCGGTGATGTTCGACCGGATCATGGATCTGCCCGACGAGGTGCGCGCGCGCTACAGCGGCCGGTCGCTGCGGTTCGCCGCCGCCTCCGGTTCGCGGATGCGCCCCGATGTCGTCACCGCGTTCATGGACCAGTTCGGTGACGTCATCTACAACAACTACAACGCCACCGAGGCCGGGATGATCGCCACCGCGACACCCGCCGATCTGCGCGCGGCACCCGACACCGCCGGAACACCCGCCGACGGCACCGAGATCCGCATCTTCGATCCCGACTTCCGCGAACTGCCGCCCGGCGAGACCGGCAGCATCTTCGTGCGCAGCGGGACCCTGTTCGACGGATACACCTCCGGGTCGACGAAGGACTTCCACGACGGCTTCATGGCTTCGGGCGACGTCGGGTACCTCGACGAGAACGGGCGGCTGTTCGTGGTCGGCCGCGACGACGAGATGATCGTCTCCGGCGGTGAGAACGTCTATCCGATCGAGGTCGAGAAGACCCTCGCCGCGCACCCCGGGGTGGCCGAGGCCGAGGTGCTCGGCGTGGACGACGAGAAGTACGGCCAGCGCCTCGCCGCGTTCGTGGTGCCCGCCGCCGGAGCGGCGCTCACACCGGACGAGCTCAAGGAACACGTGCGCGACAACCTGGCGAATTACAAAGTGCCGCGCGACATCGTGATTCTCGACGAGCTACCCCGGGGTGGCACCGGCAAGGTGCTGCGCAACGAACTGCGCGCCCACCTGAACTAGCCGACGCCGGCGCTCGCCGGCGCCATGGCGGTGTCGACCCGGCGGAGTTCCGCGGGCAGCCCTGCGGCGCTGCGAATCTCGACCAGCGCGTGCAGCATCGCATCGGTCGCCTCGTGGATGTCGCGGAAGGTCTGGTCGTCGGAGAGCACCGAGATGTCCACCTGGTCGACATAACTCCACACGGTCATGTTGAAGGCGCTCGCCGCCGAAAGCACCCCGACCGAGTAGATCTCGGTGACGTCGCCGCCGCCGATGTGTCCGTGTTCGCGCGGGCCCGGCACGCTGGACACCGCGACGTTCATGATGCGGTTGTGGGTGGCGTGCTCGGACTGCCAGCGGAACGCCGTGGGCGCGAACGGCGGCAGGTACTCCATCATCTTCCCTTGTAGCCGGGGCCCCATCAGATCGTGAACTTCCTTGGCGCGCTTGGTGGCCAACGCGGTCAACCGCACCCGGCGCAACGGATCGTCGACGTGGACGGGCAACGACACCGCCAGCCCGCTGATCTCGTTCCCGGTTACCCGGTCGGGGGAGCGGTCGGTGGCCACGGGCACCGACGCCAGCAGGGGGCGGTCGGCGCGGCCGTCGTAGCGCAGCAACAGTTCGCGTAACCCGCCGGCGCTGACCGACAGCACCACGTCGTTGAACGTCACCCCGAGGTGCCGGGCGGTCTCCTTGATGTCCGCCAGCGCCACCGATGCCGTGGCGAAGGTTCGCCCGGGCGACACCACGTGGTTGAGGAAGGTGGGCGGCGTCCGGAACATCTTGGCCATCTCGTCGGTGCCACCGCGCTGATCGTGTGTGCGCCGCCGGACCCGGAAGGTGCCGCGCACCGCCTCGCCGACCAGGCCGGGGAACTCGGCCACCTTCTGCAGATGGTCGCGGCTGGCTTCGGCGAGCAACTGCGATTTCGTCGGGGGCTGACAGGTGGTGTACTCGTCGCGTTCGGGGGTCACGGTACCGCCCAGATCCATCAGCCGCGCCAGCAAGTTCGCTGACGCGACGCCGTCGGCCAGGGTGTGGTGCACCTTGCCGATCAGGGCGAACCGATTGTCGGCCATCCCCTCGGCGAAGTAGAACTCCCAGAGCGGCCGGTCGCGGTCGAGCGGGGTGCTGGCGATGCGCCCGATGACTTCGTCGAGTTCCCGGCGGCCGCCGGGGGCGGGCACCGACACCGTGCGGACGTGGTAGTCCAGGTCGACATCGCAGTTCTCCAGCCACATCGGGTGGTGGAAGCGGAACGGGATGTCGATCAGTCGGTAGCGCAGCGGGTCCAGGAGGTGCAGTCGGCGGGCGATGGTGCGGCGGAACACCTCGAAGGAGTACGGGCTGTCGTGCGTGGCGTCGTAGGAGGTGGCGTCGATGATCGCCACCTTGCAGATTCGGGGTCTCGCTGTACAGCAGCATCGCGTCCATGCCGTTGAGTCGCTTCACGCCCCACCTCCGTCTTCGCCGCCGGTAAAGGAGGTATCCCCGCGATTGCGCAAGTCCATGCAACCATCCGGGCGCGACGGTGGCGCATGTTTCGCCCGAATGGGCGCCCCGTGCCGTGAACGCGAACCGGGGACCTCGCCTGTGGCGAGGTCCCCGGTCGGTGGGAGGTGGGTTACTTGAGGCAGCTGCCGCCGTCGACGGGCAGCGTGACGCCGGTGATGTAGCGGGCCTCGTCGGAGGCGAGGAACAGCACCGCGTTGGCGATGTCCTCCGGCTCGACCCAGCCGATCGGCAGCGTGTGCATCATCTGCCCGACGACCTTCATGTCCTCGGGGCCCGGGTTCTCCAGGTCGGGACGGAACAGCTTCATGGTGCCTTCGTTCATGAACAGCGGCGTGTTGACGTTGGTCGGATGCACCGAGTTCACGCGAATGTTCTGCGCCCCCAACTCGACGGCGAACGTCCGCATCAGGCCCACCACACCGTGTTTGGCCGCCACGTAGTGGCCGGTGTGCGGATAGGCCTTGAGGCCGCCGACGGAGCTGGTGAGGATGATCGAACCGCCACGCCCGCCGGCGAGGATGTGCGGTACGCCGGCTTTGACGGTCTTCCACACGCCGCCGAGGTTGACGTCGATCATGTCTTCCCAGTCGCCGTCGCTGGTCTTGTCCAGCGTCTCCCCGCCGTTGCCGATACCGGCGTTGGCGACGATGATGTCGAGCCGGCCCAGCTGCTCCACACCGGCGTCCACAGCGGCCTTCAACGCCTCGAAGTCGCGGGTGTCGACCTCGGCGGTGTAGATGCGGCGGTTGAGTCCCTTCACCAGATCGGCGGTCTCGGCGAGATCCTCGGGGGTCGACAGGGGGATCCGGACGCTGTCGATCTGCTTACAGATGTCGACGGCGATGATGTCGGCGCCCTCCTGCGCCAGTCGCACCGCGTGGGCCCGGCCCTGTCCGCGGGCCGCACCCGTGATGAATGCGACTTTGCCTTCTACCCGTCCTGCCATCGGTTCCTCGATTCCTCGTTCGTCATGCGCTGTGCACCTGCTCAGCACCTTCCCACCGGCATTCCATTGTGTCAACGTCGCACTCGAATCGGGCAGTTTCTACTGTCCGCTTAGGAGAATGACGTTTCCGCGAGAATGTCGAGGGCGCACGGATGGGCCCGCGGGTGAGGCCACGCCGCGCATCGGCGAGGCCGCCGGCGGGCGGTGGAGGTGTGCTAGATCTTGGCGAAACCGTGCGCGACGAAGTCCCAGCATTCGTCGGCGGTGATCGGGTGGACGGAGCCGTCGTCGGCGCCGCCGCTGGACTGTGCGACGAACATGACCGTCTGCATCGTCATCGCGGCCATCCGCTTGGGGTTGATGCCCTCGCGTAGTTGGCCTGCGGCGCTGGCCTCTTCCATCAACTCGGCGAGCAGCACGAGCAACGGGGCGTGCGCCACCTTGACCTCCGCGGGATGTGACACCAGGAGTCGGGGCGCGAAGTCGGTGAACAGGGGCCGCTGCGCGGCGGGGTCCGGCCGGGAGGTCTCGAAAAGCAGCTGGACGGCGACTTTGAGGCGTTCGATCGGATCGGTGTGGCTGGCCGTGGCCGCCCGGATCTGGTCGGCCGACCGGCTCAGCGCATCCTCGAAGAGGGCCAGCAGCAACTCGTGTTTACCGTCGAACTGCAGGTAGAAGCTGCGAAGCGACTGGCGCGAGCGGTCGACGACCTCCTGCACCGTGAAGTCGGTGCTGCCCTTTTCGATGATGATCGCCTGGGCGGCGTCGAGGAAGCGCTGGACGCGCTGCGCGGCGCGCAGTTTGGCGGTCTTGATCGACCGTTCGACGGCCCGCTGCTTCCAGGCCGGCTCTTCGCTGGGGGTGCTCACCGGCAGCTCATAGCCTGGCCGGGTCGGGAGAACATGGATGAACTGTACCGGAGAATGTCTGGGCATTGCGGTCGAAGCCCCCCTCGCGGCCCACGTGTCGGAGATTGTGCCTTCCTCATGGCGAGAATAGTATTCTCAGATTGGGCATTATTGAAGCGTTTCCCCAGAGAGCAAACCCGGGAGTGCCGTGCAACTGACTTTCGACGCCGACGTCGAAGCCTTCCGGGCTGAGTTCGTGGCATTCCTCGACGCCAACCAACCCGACGAGGCCGACACGGCGCAGCGCCCGCGGTCGTCGGCCGACCTGCCAGACTGGGCCCGTCGCTGGCAGCGCCTGTTGTTCGACAACGGCTGGCTGCTGCCCGGCCATCCGCCGGAGTTCGGCGGCCGCAACGCCACCATCCTGCAGCAGTACGCCTATCAGCTCGAACTGTCGCGGCGCCGCATCTACCACAGCTTCAACCCGCAGGGAGTGGGGATCATCGCCGCGTCGCTGATCTCCTTCGGCACGCCCGAACAGCAGCAGAAGTGGGCGGTGCCGATCCTGCGCGCCGAGATGACCGCCGCGCTGGGTATGAGCGAACCGGGGGCCGGCTCCGACCTCGCATCATTGCGCACCCGGGCGGTGCGCGCACCGGATGCGGCACACTACGTTGTCAACGGGCAGAAGGTCTGGACGTCGGGGGCGAGCGAAGCCGACGTCATCCTCACCTTCGTGCGGACCGATCCGGATGCGGCCAAACACCGCGGGATCAGCGTGCTGATGATCCCCACCGACTCGCCCGGCGTGATCCGCCGGCCGTTCGCCTCGATCTGCGACGCCGGGGAACTCGACTTCAACGAGGTCTTCTTCAACGACGTCGAGGTGCCGGTGGAGAACCTGATCGGTCCCGAGAACGACGGCTGGCGGGTGGCCAACGGATCGCTGGGACACGAGCGGACGATGCTGTGGCTCAGCTACGCCGACCGCCTGCAGGACCTCATCGACGACTTCCCGGCCCACACCGCACTGGACCGGGACCGCTACGCCACCATGGTGATCGACTCGATGGCGGTGCGCCTGCTCGGTTCGGTCGCGCTCGCCAGGGCCGCCAGGGGAGTCGACGACGCCGGGGCGCTGTCGGTGCTCAAGCTGCTCGGCTCCGAGACCGGGCAGCGGGCCACCGAACACGCGCTGGAGGCGGTCGGGGTGGACGGGCTGGCCCACCCCACCACCGTCGGGCCGTGGACCCCGCTCAATCTCGACGCCTACTCGTGCGGGTGGTTCGAGCGGTACACCCGGACCTTCGCGGGGACCATCGCCGGCGGGACTTCCGAGATCCAACGCAACATCATCGCCCAGCGCCTGCTCGGGCTGCCCAGGAACTAGAGGAGCAACGTGTACATCGACTACGAGGTCGCCGACAAGATCGCGACCATATCGCTGAACCGCCCCGAGGTGGCCAACGCGCAGAACACCGAACTGCTCGACGAACTCGACGCCGCGTGGACGCGGGCCGCCGAGGATCCCGAGGTGGTGGTGATCGTGTTGCGCGCCAACGGGAAACACTTCTCGGCGGGTCACGACCTGCGGGGCGGCGGGCCGGTTCCGGACAAGATCACACTCGAGTTCATCATCGCCCACGAGTCCAAGCGCTACCTCGAGTACACGCTGCGGTGGCGCAATACGCCCAAACCGTCGATCGCCGCGGTGCAGGGCCGCTGCATCTCCGGTGGGCTGATGCTGTGCTGGCCCTGCGATCTGATCCTGGCCGCCGATGACGCGCTGTTCTCGGATCCGGTGGCGCTGATGGGCATCGGCGGTGTCGAATACCACGGCCACACCTGGGAATTGGGGGCGCGCAAGGCCAAGGAGATCCTGTTCACCGGCCGGCCGCTGACCGCCGAGGAGGCCGAACGCACCGGCATGGTGAACCGGGTCGTACCCCGTGACGATCTCGACGCCGAGACCCGCGCGCTGGCCGAGCAGATCGCCGCGATGCCGCCGTTCGCCCTGCGTCAGGCCAAACGTGCGGTCAACCAGACCCTCGACGTACAGGGGTTCTACGCGGCGATCCAGTCGGTGTTCGACATCCACCAGACCGGGCACGGCAACGCGCTGAGCGTGGGCGGATGGCCGGTGCTGGTCGACCTCGACAAGATGAAGGGCACCGTCCAGTAGCGCCCCGAATTCTCGCTCGCGGAGCAATCAGAGGCTGACCAGCCTCGGCGCCGAGCCGCGGGCCCGCAGCCCCGCTCCGGCCTTACGGGTGAGTTCCCTTGCGCTACCCAGCAATCCGTCGAGGACCAGCGCCCGCTTCACGTGCACGTGCAACTCGTGCTCCTCGGTGAACCCGATGCCGCCGAGCACCTGCTGGCAGTTCCTGGCCGCCGTCAAGGCCGCCTTACCCGCCGCGGCCTTCGCCAGCAGCGCGGTCAGGTCGGGATTCTCGGATCCGGGCAGGGTCAGCGTCGCCTCGGCGCCCTCGATGGCCACCAGCGTCTCGGCCAGGCGGTGCCGGACGGCCTGGAACTGGGCGATCGGCTTACCGAACTGAACCCGGTCGCGCGCATGCGTGCAGGCCAGCCTCAGCATCGCCCGCGCCGATCCGACCAGCCACCAGCCGACGGCCAGACGGGCCTCGGCGACCCGGATCGGGTAGCCCTCCTCCTCGCGGCGCAGCGGCAGGCCGCCCAGCGTCGTGTTCGGGGCCGTCCCGACGCGGTCCCACACCACCCACGAGTTACCCGCGTACGGCAGCGGCAGTTCCACGGTGTCGCCGATCGTGTTCCCGGTCGCGTGCAACACCACGTCGACGAGAGCCGATGCGTGCGAACCGGTTTCACCCAGCAGGCGGAACACCAGCGGCACCGCCGTATCGGGCATGTCGGTCAGCATCTCGGCCCAGCCGAGTTCGGTGAGCGCGGCGTCGAGATCGGGCCCCGATGTCGACAGCATGGTCTTGCGCAGTGAGGTTTCGAGCATCTCGAGTGACTGCTGGTCCACGATCACTCCTTCCCGAGGTCGAGCAGGCGGCGGGCGATGATGTTGCGCTGCACCTCGGCGGTGCCGCCGTAGATGGTGGCCGCCCGCGAGTACAGGTACTCGGTGCGCCATTCGGTCTCGTCGAGTTCGATGGCGCCGGGCAGCAGATCACGCGCGGTGTCGTAGAGGAGCTGTTCGGCGCCGGCCAGCAGGACCTTGTCGATGGAGGTGTCCGGCCCGAGTTTCTGACCGTCGGCCAGCCGGTGCTGGGTGGCGCGGGAACGGCACCGCAGCGTGTGCAGCGCCAGGTACACGTCGCCCATGTCGGTGTCCACGGCCTGACCGACCCGCTTGACTTCCTCGACGAGCGCGTCGAACCGCGAGTACAGGTAGGCGATGCGCTGCCAGAAGCACGTGGAGCGTTCGTAAGGCAGCAGATCCATCGCCAGCCGCCAACCGTCGCCCGGTTTGCCGAGCATCCGGCTCGCGTCCACCCTGACGTCGTCGAAGTAGACCTCGCAGAATTCGTCGACGTCGTGCATGGTGCGCAGCGGCCGCACGGTGATACCCGGGGTGTCGAGGTCGACGAAGAACGCGGTGATCGCCTCGTGGTTCGGCGTGTTCGCATCGCCGGTGCGGGTCAGCAGGATGCACCGGTGGGAGTACTGCGCGAAGCTGGTCCAGACCTTCTGGCCGTTGACGACGTAGGTGTTCCCCCCGGATGAGGGATCGAGCACGGCGCGGGTGGTCAGCGATGCCAGATCGCTACCCGAACCGGGTTCGGAGAACCCTTGGCACCACTGCTCTTCGCCGCTGAGCAGTTTCGGCACCATCTCGGCGGCCAGATCGGGGGCGGCGTAGTCGATCATCGTCGGCGCCAGCACCTCGAGCATCGAGTACGGCCCAGGTTCGGCCAGTCGGCGACCGACCACCTCCTCGCCGACGATGGCCCGAAGGATCGCCGGTCCGCCGAGGCCGCCCGCGCTCTCGGGCCACCCGTAGCGCATCCAGCCCGCGTCGTAGAGCGCCCTCTGCACCCGGGCGAACTGCCGGATGTGGCCTTCCAGCGAATGGTCCTCGGGTGGGGTCAGATCGTTCTCGCCGAGCCAGGCCACCAGCTGAGACCGGAACTCGGCGGGATCGGAGTACTGAACGGCTTCGGTCATCCGGCCTCGGGCCTTCCGATGGCGTGGGGGCGACCGGAGTCGTGTTCGCCGCTGCGCCGGATGAACGTCATGGCGCGGGTGCGCAGACGCCAGCCGCCATCGGTGCGCACGTAGGTGTCGTTGTAGTACCCGATGCGCATGTCGTGTTTGGAGTGCTCGATGAAGCACAACGGCTGTGTGCCGGTGGCCTTGTCGGGATCGTCGGGGTCCAGATGCACCAGCGCCGTCCCCGTCATGAACAGACCCTTGGGGGCGGCGTCGACGAGTTCGGGGAACCGGGCCAGCGTGTAGGTGGACCCGAATGCGCTGTAGGTGCCGTCGGGGGTGAACACCGAGATCAGCCCGTCGATGTCACCCTGGGTGATGGTGACGGCGTACTTGGCCAGCAACTGCTGGATCTCGATGTGGTCCGCGAGACGCGATTCGCTAATTGGCGCTGTCATTCTTGAAGACCTTTCCGCCTTTCATGACGAAGTTCACGTGCCGGGTGACGGTGATGTCGGACAACGGATCTCCCGGTACGGCGATGATGTCGGCGAGCAGTCCCTCGGCCAGGCGGCCGCGGTCGCTGACGTTGATCAGATCGGCGGCCACGACGGTCGCGGCCCGCAGCACCGCGGCCGGCGGCATACCCCATTCGACGAGGGTGACGAGTTCGTCGGCGTTGCGGCCGTGCGGGATCGCCGGGGCGTCGGTGCCGACGGCGATCTTCACGCCCGCCTCGTAGGCGGCCTTGATCGACGTGCGCGCCTTGGGGAACATCTCAGCGGCCTTGGCCTGCAACTCCGGCGGCGCCTTGGACACGTCCATGTACTCCGCCAGCCGCCGCGTCGTCACCAGGAATCGGTCGTTGTCGACCAGCATCTGGATGGCCTCGTCGTCCATCAGGAATCCGTGCTCGATGCAGTCGATACCGCAGGCCACTGCGTGTTTGACCGCCTCGGCGCCGTGGGTGTGGGCAGCCACCCGCAGCCCGCGCCGGTGCGCCTCGTCGACGATGGCGCGCAGTTCCTCGTCCGAATAGTGTTGTGCGCCAGCCTCACCCGTCAACGACATGACGCCGCCGGATACGCACACCTTGATCAGCTGGGCGCCGTGTTTGATCTGGTAGCGCACGGCCTTGCGGATCTCGTCGATGCCGTTGGCGATGCCCTCCTCGACCGTCAACTCCAGTGCGCCCGGCATGAACGCCGCGAACATCGTGGGGTCGAGATGGCCGCCGGTCGGCGTGATCGCGTGTCCCGCCGGGATGACACGCGGCCCGTCGATCCAGCCGGCGTCGATCGCCTTACCGAGCGCGACGTCGAGCAGGTATCCGCCGGTCTTGACGAACAGACCGAGGTTGCGCACTGTGGTGAACCCGGCGCGCAGGGTGCGCCTGGCGTTGCCCACCGCGCGCAACACCCGGGTCGGGGGGTCGTCCTGCACCTGGGACAGGCCGGGGTTCTCGCCCCGGCCGCCCATCAGGAGGTTGACCTCCATGTCCATCAGGCCGGGCAACAGGATCGAGTCGCCGAGATCGATCACCTCGTCACCGTCGACCGGCGATCCGCCGACGGAGACGATCCGGTCACCGTCGACACGGACGATGCCGGGGCGGATGATCTCCCCGGCATCGACGTCGACGTACCCGGCCGCCTTCAGTGTCAGCATGTTCGCGCCGACACTACGGTGCTCGACGGAGTTCGGGCGACCTTCCCCACAAACCGTGGTCTGTGCAGAGCGCCGTGCACCGCTAGACCACCGGCTCCCGGATGATCTCGACCCAGGCGGCGCCGCTGTCGAGGACGCGGGGCTGTTTCCACACCTCCACCGGGAACGACACCATCACCACCGACTGCATCAGGTGCATGAGCCGTTTCGCGTCATCGGGCATGCCGTGCAACGGGAATCGGGCGTCGAGGTAGGTCATGACCTCTTCGAGTCGCGCCATCCCGACGTCATAGAGATCCTGCATCTCCTCCATCGTCGAGGCCAGCCGCTTGGCGTAGCGCTCCGGTTCGGTGGGCAGAATCCAATCGCTGAAGCGTTCGAGGTCGGCGAACTCTTCGGGCAGCAGACGTTCCTGCGTGTCAGACATGTGCCTCGTCCTTGACCTTTCCGTTCGTCGCCGCCTTCGCGGCCTGCTCGAGCTTGTACTCGTCGACGTACTTGTGCGCGGTGTGGTGCAGGTGGCGCAGCAGGATCTCCTGATCGCACAACGGGAACTCGGTGACGGCGCGGGTGCCGATCTGAGTCTGGGTGGCTTCCAGGGTGTTCGCGTCCTGCAGCGCGTACTCCTTGAACGTCACGGCCGCGAGTTCCTGCGACAGGCGCTGGCGGGTGTTCTTCGGCGGCACGAAGTACAGGTTGGCCTCGAAGATGTGGGTGTCCACACCGGTGGGCCAGTAGTTGTACGTCAGGTACCAACCCGGAACCCACAGCAGCAGCGTGAAGTTCGGGAAGAACTCGAACGAGTCCTGGCCCCACGTCTTCTGGCGAGCCGGGTTGACCGCCGGCGGCAGCTCGTCGGGCAGGATGCCCTTGATGTCGGGACGGTCCCAGGGGCCGAACAGACCGCTGTGCAGGATCCGCTCGATCGGCTTGACCATGCTGAGGTCCTTGGGCGGGCTCATGCCACCCCAGGACGAGATCATCGAGTGCTGGTCCTTGATGTCGTAATGCAGCGCCTCGAAACCGATCTTGGCGAGCTTGGCCGCCTCTTCCGGGGTCGCCTGCTTCATGTGCAGGATCGGCGCGTGGTAGAACTCGACGAACGCGTCGATGAACAGCTTCCAGTTCGCCTTGATCTCGGAGCGGTAGCTGTACACCTCGGTCATCTCGTGGAACGGGTAGCCCTTGAGGCCCTGCCCGAACTCGCCCAGGTAGTCCTCCAGCGGTTCGGCGTCGTCGTCGAAGTTGACGAAGATGAAGCCTTCCCACACCTCGCAGCGCACCGGCTTGAGCGGGTAGTCGGCCTTGTCGACGTCGAAGAACTCATCCTCCTGCTGGATGAACGTCAGGTCGCCGTTGAGGGCGTAACGCCAGGCGTGGTACTTGCAGGTGAACTGGCGGCAGCTGCCCGAGACCTCTTCGCCCGGATAGTCGTTCCACACCAACTTGTTTCCGCGGTGGCGGCACAGGTTGTAGAACGCCCGGATGGTGCCGTCCTTGTCCTTGTTGACGATGATCGAGGTGCCCGGTCCGACGGAGGGCATCTCCCTGGTGAAGTAGCTGCCGGTCTTGGGGAGCCGCTCCACGCGACCGACGTGCAGCCACAGCTTCCGGAAGATGGCCTGCTGCTCCAGCTTCCACTGCTCCGGGTCGATCGAGTCGGTGTAGTCCACCGGTGCCGTGCCGAGCTCCGGCCAGTTCTCGGTCCAGCTACCGGCGGCCGGTTTGGGGAAATGTGCCACGGTTCGTTACCTCTCCTGGTCGGGTTCTACGCCGAACGTGTTGATGGCCATGGCGAGTGCGCCATAGCAGCCGATGGTGAAGACGAGGTCCATCCGTTGACGCTCGTCGAGATGGGCACTGAGCTGCGCCCACGTGTGATCGGAGATGTTCGCCTTCTCCTGGAGCTGATCGACCGCGTCGAGGATTGCCTGGTCGAGTTCGTCGGCGCCCTCACCTCGTGCGGCGCCCTCGATGGCCGCGTCGCTCAGCCCGACCTCGCGGCCCATCGCGACATGGTGTTCCCACTCGTACTCAGAGCCGAGGAGGTGGGCCACCCGCAGGATCGCCAGTTCGCGCAGCCGGGCCGGCAGCGTGGACCGGAACAGGAGGTGGACGTTGAAGCGCAGGAACGCGCGAGTCAGGCGGGGATGACGGGCCAGCGTCGTGAGGAGGTTTCCCGCCCCCTCCGGGTTGAGCCGCTCGTCAGGGAGCATGACCGACAGCGCGCGGCGCACGTCGTCATCCCACTGATCCGCCGGCAACGGGGCCACTCGCACAGGCGCCTCCTCTCGCGGGTGAGAATCAGGTTCTCATTTCTGACTAAGAGGTTTCCACAAAGGTGCATGATGGTCAACACGCGAGCACCGGCGGGCGGGTCACCGGCCATGGGCGGCAGGTGGCGCAGACTGCGTCAATTGTTCACCGACGTTGATTCTCCCGTAGTGAGAAGATAGTTTCCTGAGAGGGAGAACCTCGCCGGAGCACGCAGCCGCTCAACGGAAGGACGCAGCCGTGAAGTACGACGACATGATTCTGATCAGCGTGGACGATCACATCATCGAACCGCCGAACATGTTCAAGAACCACCTGCCGGAGAAGTACATCAACGATGCGCCCCGGCTGGTGCACAATCCGGACGGCTCGGACACCTGGCAGTTCCGCGACACGGTCATCCCCAACGTCGCGCTCAACGCGGTGGCCGGCCGGCCGAAGGAGGAGTACGGACTCGAACCGCAGGGCCTCGACGAGATCCGCAAGGGCTGCTACGACCCGAACGAACGGGTCAAGGACATGAACGCCGGCGGCGTGCTGGCGACGATGAACTTCCCGTCGTTCCCCGGCTTCGCTGCCCGCCTGTTCGCCACCGAGGACCCCGACTTCTCGCTCGCCCTGGTCCAGGCCTACAACGACTGGCACATCGACGAATGGTGTGGGAGCAACCCCGGCCGCTTCATCCCGATGGCGATCCCGGCCATCTGGGATCCGGAACTGTGCGCCCAGGAGGTGCGCCGGGTGTCGAAGAAGGGGGTGCACTCGCTGACGTTCACCGAGAACCCCTCGACGCTGGGTTATCCGAGCTTCCACGACCTCGAGCACTGGCGGCCGCTCTGGGAGGCGCTGGTGGAGACCGAGACCATCATGAACGTCCACATCGGGTCGTCGGGCAAGTTGGCGATCACCGCGCCGGACGCGCCGATGGACGTGATGATCACGCTGCAGCCGATGAACATCGTGCAGGCCGCGGCCGACCTGCTGTGGTCCGCGCCGATCAAGGAGTTCCCGACGCTCAAGATCGCGCTCAGCGAGGGCGGCACCGGCTGGATTCCGTACTTCCTCGACCGCGTGGACCGCACCTACGAGATGCATTCGACGTGGACGCACCAGAACTTCGGTGACAAGTTGCCCTCGGAGGTCTTCCGGGACCACTTCCTGACGTGCTTCATCTCCGATCCGGTCGGGGTGAAGAACCGCCACATGATCGGTATCGACAACATCTGCTGGGAGATGGACTACCCGCACAGCGATTCGATGTGGCCGGGTGCCCCCGAGGAACTCGGCGCGGTGTTCGACACCTACGAGGTGACCGACGAGGAGATCAACAAGATCACCCACGAGAACGCCATGCGCTGGTACCACTTCGAACCCTTCAAGCACATCCCCAAGGAGCAGGCCACGGTCGGTGCGCTGCGCAAAGCCGCAGAGGGCCACGACGTGTCGATCCGTGCGCTCAGTGCCCACAAGGAACGCAGCGGGTCGAGCTTCGCCGACTTCCAGGCCAACGCCAAGGCGGTCACCGGCGCCCGCGACTGATCTGCGGGGACGTTCACCGGTGCGGCGGCGGCAGCTGATCGCGCCGGTGAACTGCTGTGCAACAGTCTTTTTCGAACACAGAGGAGAACCAAGTGTCGGGCGGTATGAATTTCGAACTGACCGAAGACCAGCAGCTGATCTACAAATCGGTCAGCGAGCTCGCCGCGCGGTTCGACGACCAGTACTGGATGGAGAAGGACTCCAACCACGAGTTCCCCACCGAGTTCTACGACGCCATCGCCGGCGGCGGCTGGCTCGGGATGACGATTCCCGAGGAGTACGGCGGCCACGGGCTCGGGATCACCGAGGCCACGCTGCTCGCCGAGGCGGTGGCGCGATCGGGCGGCGGGATGAACGCGGCCAGTTCCATCCACATGTCGATCTTCGGGATGCACCCGGTGGTCAAACACGGCTCCGACGAGCTCAAGGCCCGCACCCTGCCGCGCATCGCCAGTGGTGATCTGCACGTCTGCTTCGGCGTCACCGAACCCGGTGCGGGACTGGACACGTCGCGCATCACCACGTTCGCCAAGCGGGACGGCGACAGTTATGTGGTCAACGGCAGGAAGGTCTGGATCTCCAAGGCGCTGGAGTCGGAGAAGATCCTGCTGCTCACCCGCACCACACCGTATGACGAGGTCACCAAGAAGACCGACGGTATGACGCTGTTCATGACCGACCTCGACCGCGCGCACGTCGACATCCGCCCGATTGCGAAGATGGGCCGCAACGCGGTCAGCTCCAACGAATTGTTCATCGACGATCTGCGCATCCCGGTCGAGGACCGCGTCGGCGAGGAGGGCAGGGGGTTCTTCTACATCCTCGACGGCCTCAACCCCGAGCGCATGCTGATCGCCGCCGAGGCGCTCGGCATCGGCCGGATCGCATTGGACAAGGCCGTCAAGTACGCCAATGACCGGCACGTCTTCGACCGCCCGATCGGGATGAACCAGGGCATCCAGTTCCCGTTGGCCGATTCGCTGGCGCGCCTCGATGCCGCGGAACTGATGCTGCGCAAGGCGACCTGGCTCTACGACAACGGCAAATCCTGTGGGCGCGAGGCGAATACGGCGAAGTACCTGTGCGCCGACGCGGGATTCACCGCGGCCGACCGCGCGCTGCAGACCCACGGCGGGATGGGGTATGCCGAGGAGTACCACGTCGCACGCTTCTTCCGTGAGGCGCGGTTGATGAAGATCGCCCCCGTCAGCCAGGAGATGATCCTCAACTTCCTCGGTTCCCACGTCCTCGGCCTGCCAAGGAGCTACTGACATGAGCTACTTCGACCTGACCGGACGGGCCGCGATGGTGACCGGCGCGGGCGCGGGCGGGGGGATCGGTGCCGCGGTCGCCGCGGCCCTGGCTCAGGCCGGCGCAGCCGTGCTGGTCACCGACATCGACGGTGACGCCGCGGCTGCGGTCGCCGAGCGCATCCGGGCCGACGGCGGCAAGGCCGACTCGTGCGCGCTCGACGTGGCCGACCGCGGCGCCGCCGACGCCGCCGCCTCACAGGCCGCCGGTCTCGGTGGCGGCTCGCTGCACATCCTGGTCAACAACGCCGGCGTGACCGCACCGGCGATGTTCCCGAAGCTGACCGAGGAGGCGTTCCGGCTGACGTTCGACGTGCACGTGATGGGCACGTTCCACTGCACGCAGGCCGCGCTGCCGTACCTACCCACCGACGGCACCGGACGCGTCATCAACGTGACGTCGCCCGCCGGTATCACCGGAACCCTCGGGCAGGTCAACTATTCGGCCGCCAAGGCCGGGATCATCGGGATGACCAAATCGCTGGCCCGCGAGCTGGCCACAAAGAACATCCTCGTCAATGCCCTTGCGCCGCTTGCCGCGACGCCGATGACAGAGACGATCCGGACCAACGAGAAGTTCGCGGCGAACATGATGAACCGCATCCCGCTCAAGCGCTGGGCCGGACCGGAGGAGGTTGCCGGGGCCTTCGTGTTCATGGCGTCCGACGCCGCGTCCTACATCACCGGTCAGGTGCTTCCGGTGGATGGTGGCATGGTGATGTGATGCAGACCCTCCCTCCGCTGGCCGGCATCACCGTCGTGACGCTGGAACAGGCGGTGTCCGCACCGATGTGCACGCGCGTACTCGCCGACTTCGGTGCCCGGGTGATCAAGATCGAGAACCCCAAGGGCGGTGACTTCGCCCGCCACTACGACGACGTGGTCCACGGTCAGGCTGCCCACTTCGTCTGGGCCAACCGCGGCAAGGAGTCGCTGAGCCTCGACCTGAAATCGCCCGCGGGCATGGACATCCTGCACCGGCTGCTCGACGGCGCCGACGTGCTGGTGTCCAACCTCGCCCCCGGCGCGACGGCCCGGATGGGCATCGGCGCCGCCGACCTCAAACACCGGCATCCGCGGGTGATCCCGGTCGAGATCGACGGGTACGGCGCCGGCGGGCCGATCTCGCACAAGCGCGCCTACGATCTGCTGATCCAGGCCGAATCGGGTGCGTGTGCGGTCACCGGTTACCCGGGGATGCCGGCCAAACCCGGTCCACCGGTGGCCGACATCTCGACCGGGCTGTACGCCGCGCTGTCCATCCTGGCGCTGCTGTATGCGCGCAAGGGGGACGGCGCCGAACCGGCCCCCGCGGTCGCGGTCAGCCTGTTCGACACCATGACCGACATCATGGGTTACCAGCTGACCTACACCCAGCACTCCGGTGTCGACCAGCAACCGCTGGGGATGAGCTCGCCGGCGGTCGCGCCCTACGGCGCCTTTCCGACCAGGGACGGGCAGACGGTGGTGCTGGGCACCACCAACGACCGGGAGTGGCAGCGGCTGGCTCGGGAGATCATCGAGCGCCGGGACCTGGCCGACGATCCGATGTTCGCGAGCAACTCCGACCGGTGCGCACACCGCGACATCCTCAACGAGGCGATCGGATCCTGGTGTGCGCAACACGATCGCGCGCACATCCAGAAGAAGGCCGACGACGCCGGTATCGGCAACTCCCGCTACAACCTGCCGAGTGAGGTCGTCGCCCACCCGCATCTGACCGCCCGCGACCGCTGGCGGCCGGTCGAGACGCCCAACGGCGAGATCTCCGCGCTGCTGCCGCCCCCGGTGATCGAGGGGTTCGAACAACCCATGGGAGCGGTGCCCGGACTCGGTCAGCACACCGACGAGATACTGGGCGGGCTGGGCCTGTCCGCCGACGAGATCGCCGCGCTGCGTGAGCAGGGCGCGGTCGGTCCGGCACAGTCATAGCCGCCACGCGTACGAACCAGGAGCACCCCATGCGCGAAACCGTCATCGTCGAAGCCGTCCGCACGCCGGTGGGCAAGCGCAACGGCGGCCTGTCCGGCATGCACGCCGCGGACCTGTCGGCCGTCGTCCTCAACGAACTGGTCCTGCGGGCCGGGATCGAACCCGATGTCGTCGACGACGTCATCTGGGGTTGCGTCTCCCAGGTCGGCGACCAGTCCAGCAACATCGGCCGGTTCGCCGTGCTCGCCGCCGGCTGGCCCGAGCACATCCCGGGCACCACCGTGAACCGCGCCTGCGGTTCGAGTCAGCAGGCGCTGGACTTCGCCGTGCACGCGGTGATGTCGGGTCAGCAGGACATCGTCGTCGCCGGCGGTGTGGAGGTGATGAGCCGCGTGCCGCTGGGTTCGGCGCGAGCCACCGGCATGCCGTACGGGCCGAAGGTGCTCGAGCGGTACCGCGACTTCAGCTTCAACCAGGGCATCTCGGCCGAGCTGATCGCCGAGAAGTGGGGTTTCTCGCGCACCCGCCTCGACGAGTACTCGGCGAGATCGCACGAGCTGGCCGCAAAGGCGCAGGACGCGAAGGCTTTCGACGCGCAGATCGTCCCGGTGTTCACCGGGGAGGACACCGCACCGGTGGTCGCCGACGAAGGTGTGCGGCGCGGCACGTCGGTGGAGAAGCTGGCCGGACTGAAGCCGGCGTTCCGCGACGACGGGGTGATCCACGCGGGGAACTCCTCGCAGATCTCCGACGGTGCGGCGGCGCTGCTGGTGATGACCGCGGAGAACGCCGTCCAGCTGGGGCTGACGCCGATCGTGCGGTACCGCGCCGGCGCGGTGGCAGGCGCCGACCCCGTGCTCATGCTCACCGGGCCCATCCCGGCCACGGAGAAGGTGCTGCACAAGGCGGGCGTCGGCATCGACGAGATCGGCGTGTTCGAGGTCAACGAGGCGTTCGCGCCGGTGCCGCTGGCGTGGCTCGCCGACACCGGTGCGGCAGAGGATCGGCTCAACCCGCTCGGTGGCGCCATCGCACTCGGCCACCCGCTCGGCGCCTCCGGCGCGGTGCTGATGACCCGGATGGTGCACCACATGCGTGACAACGGCATCCGGTACGGACTGCAGACCATGTGCGAGGGCGGCGGCACGGCCAACGCGACCCTCGTCGAACTCATCGCCTAGACCACTTCCGCCGACCAGGAGGACCCGAGCGTGCGCCGAGACCTGTTCACCGACGACCACGACGCCTTCCGGCAGCTGGCCCGCGACTTCGTCGAGAAGGAGGTGGTGCCGCAGTACCCGGAGTGGGAGAAGGCCGGCCGCATGCCGCGCGACGTCTTCAAGCAGATGGGCGCACTCGGCATGCTGGGCATGGCGATCCCGGAGGAGTACGGGGGAGCGGGGATCGACGATTACCGCTACAACGTGGTGCTGCAGGAGGAGGCGGCCCGGGCGCTGGTCACGCTGTCGACCGTGCGTACCCAGCTCGAGGTGATCCTGCCGTACTTCCTGCACTACGCGAACGACGAACAGCGCAAGCGGTGGTTCCCCGGGCTGGCCGACGGCACCCTGCTGACCGCGATCGCGATGACCGAACCGGGCACCGGATCGGATCTGGCCGGGGTGCGGACCACCGCGGTGCGGGACGGCGACGACTACATCGTCAACGGCGCCAAGACCTTCATCACCGGCGGCATCCAGGCCGACCTCGTGGTCGTGGTGGCCCGCACCTCGACCGATCCGGAGAACCGGCGCAGGGGCCTGTCGCTGATCGTCGTCGAGGACGGGATGCCCGGGTTCGAACGTGGCCGGGAGCTGGAGAAGATGGGCTGCAAGGTGCAGGACACGGCCGAACTGTCGTTCACCGACGTCCGGGTGCCCGCGGCGAATTTGCTGGGGGAGGAGGGCGAGGCGTTCAGCTACCTCGGCCACAACCTCGCGCAGGAGCGGTTGACCGTGGCGGTGGGCTCGGTGGCGCAGGCCCGTTCGGCGCTGCACGCCACGATCGACTACGTCAAGAACCGCAAGGCGTTCGGCACCCCGGTGGCGTCGTTCCAGAACACGAAGTTCGAGTTGGCGGCCGTGTCCACCGAGATCGAAGCGGCCCAGACGATGCTGGACCGGGCCGTGCTCGACCACGTCGACGGTGTGTTGTCGCGCGAGGACGCTGCTCGCGTGAAGCTCTTCTGCACCGAGATGCAGGCCCGCGCTGTGGACCGCTGCCTGCAACTTTTCGGCGGCTACGGCTACATGATGGAGTACCCGATCGCGCGCCTGTACAACGACGCCCGGGTGGCCCGGATCTACGCGGGCACGAGTGAGGTCATGAAGGTCATCATCGCCAAATCGCTCGGACTTTAAGCACTCTGCTGAGCGCCTGACCAGCAGTGTGACGCGCGTCCAAACCTAATTTCTCTGAGACCCTTGTCACATCGGCCAAACCTACCTACTGTGTGTTCACTAGGTTGGTTCGACCGAGGGAGTTGAGTGTCCGCGCTGGAGTCTTCGAGGCCCTATGCCACGTTGCTGGCAAAGGGTGAGGACCGCCGTCAGCGGATACTCGCGGTCGCCGAGCGGCTCCTTGCCCGCAACGGGTGGCGCAATACGTCGCTCGCGCAGATCGCCAGGGAGGCCGGTGTCACCCCCGCGGGCCTGCTGCACCATTTCCAGTCCAAGGAACAGCTGCTCAACGCGGTGCTCGATGTCCGCGACACCGACGACGACACCCACGCCGACCGCACCGGCGACCTGTTCGAACAGATCACCCGGGTGGCCGAGCGGTTCGAGCGGGCACCCGAGTTGGTCGGCACCTTCACCGTCCTGCTTGCCGAGAACATCGCGCCCGACGCCCCGCTGCACGACCGGCTGCTCGACCGTCAGCGGGCCGCGGTGTCGATAGTCACCAGCATCATCCGGCGCGAACAGCGCGCCGGCCGGTACCGCCAAGACCTCAACGCGGCCACCAAGGCCGTCGAGATTCTCGCCTTCGTCAACGGGATGGAGACGTCGTGGTTGCTCGACCCGTCGATCCCACTGGCCGAGGTGTTCAAGGACTACGCCGACATGTTGGCCCGCGACTTCAGCCCCGTTCCGACGCCGCACGAGGAGATCATCAGATGACCGAACAGCCCGACATGCGCTACCGCCTCGACATCGTCTCTCCGAACGTGCGGGACGCCGTGCGCTTCGCCGGTGGCTGGCTCTACGACCGGTCGATGGCGGGCTGGGATGTCACCGTGCTGATCGACGCCGCGGACGAGGACGTGCGCCCGTTGGAGATCCTCGGCGCCACGGTCCTGCCGCTGCAGCCGGTCCTCGAGGCGTGGACCGACCGCCCGCACCCGCAGACCGTCGCGGTGGCGGCCGACCTCATCGACTGCGACGAGCGGGTCCGCCGGCATGTGCGCACCGCGCTCGACAGCGGCTACACCGAGGTGACGCTGTGGGGTGAGCGCTGTCCGGCCGACCTGGACGACGACGTGGACGCGGTCCGTCACGAGCTGAGCGCGGCCGCGCGGGCGTTCAAGGCGCAGGCGCTCGCCGCGGTCAACGACATCGAGGCCGCGTTCGTCGGTCAGATCGAGACCTTCCGCTGCGGCATGATGGCCCGCCCGTCGGTGGCCGCGGACCTCATCCCGGCGAGCTAGCCTCCGCGCCCGGAGAGGTCGATCACCACTTTGCCGACGGCACGTCCGTCGGCCACCTGCCGCAGCGCGGCGGTGACGTCTTCGAGTGCGTAGACCTCACCGATGTGCGGACGAATCATGCTGTCGGCGAGCAACTTCCGTAGTTCCCGCTCGTTACGTTCGAATTCGTCGGCGGGGATGTCGCCGAACTGGAAGCCCTGCACCGTCACGCCCTTGATCAGCACCAGGTTCAGCGGAATCCGGGGGATGACGCCGGAGGCGAAGCCGACGGTGACGAAGCGCCCACCCCGGCGCAGTGAACGCAGGGCAGGTTCGGACAGTTCGCCCCCGACCGGGTCGACCACCGCCGCCGCACCGCCGGGCACCGCGTCGCGCAGGGCGTCCCGCAGGGGGCCGGAACGGTGGTTGATCACCCGGTTCGCGCCGTGTTGCGTTGCCGCGGCCAGCTTCTCGGCCGACGAGGCCACCGCGGTGACCCGGGCGCCGAGGTGCGCCGCGAGCTGCACGGCCGCCAGGCCCACCCCGCCGCCGGCGCCGAGGACGACCACCTCGTCGCCGGGTTGGGTCCGCGCCACCGAGCGCAGCGTGTGGTACGCCGTGCGGTGCGCCACCCCGGAAGCGGCGGCCGTCCGGTCGTCGACACCGTCAGCGATCGGGTTCAGCGCGTCGGCCGCGACCGCCACCTCCTCGGCGAACGCACCGTGCATGCCGGTTCCGGTCACCCGATCGCCCACCGCGAATCCCGCTGTCCCCGGACCGATCCCGATCACGGTGCCGGCGAACTCGCTGCCCGGGACGAATGGTGTGGGCACGCTGACCTGATAGCGGCCCGCGATCAACAGGACGTCGGGGAAGTTCACCGCCGCCGCGCCGACCCGCACCAGTACCTCACCGGGTCCGGGCACGGGGGACGGCAGCTCCTCGATCCGCACCCCCTCCGGCGGTCCGGGGGCCGCGCAGACCGCGGCTCTCACCGGTAGTCGCTGGATTCGGCGAGTTCGGCGGCCGAGGCCATCAGATCGGTCACCACCGGGCCGAAGGCCAGCAGCTTCTCGTCGTCGCCGGCGCGCTGGAAGCCCTGCTCCAGCACGATCGCCAGCTTCCACTTGGCCAGCACCAGGTAGTAGTCCAGGTCGTCGACCTGGCGCCCCGACACCTCGGCGTAATGCGCCACGACAGCGTCACGCGACGGCATCCCGCGCATGTCCACGTAGCTCATCTCCGACTCTCCGGGGGCGTCGGTGTCGTCCGGCCAGGACTGCACCATCCAGCCCAGATCGAGTTTGGGATCACCGACGGTGCCCATCTCCCAGTCGACGATCGCCGCGAGCTGCGCCGGTGCGCCGTGGCGGTACATGACATTGGCGAACTGGTAGTCGCCGTGCATCAGACCGGGGATGAAGTCGAGCGGTCTGCGGGCGCGCAGCCATGCCGTGGCCACGTCCAGGCCGGGTAGATCGCGCCGTTTGATCCGCTCGAGGAACCCGATCCACCGGTCCACCTGCCGCTCGTGAAAGCCTTCGGGGCGGCCCAGATCGGCCAGCCCGCGGGCGCGCCAGTCGACTTTCGACAGCAGCGCAATGCCCTCGGCCAGTTGGTAACTCAGGCCGGGGCGGGCCGACAGGTCGCTGTCGAAGGGTTCCGGCCAGCGCGCATGGGTGTCCATCGGGGACCACCCGTCGACGAACCCCATGAGGTAGAACGGCCTGCCGAGCACGCCGGGGTCGTCGCACACCCCCACCGCGGCGGTGTGCGGGACGTCGGTGCCGTCGAGCGCCTCGATGATCCGCCATTCGCGCAGGATGCCCTTGTCCCGGTCCGGGGGCGCGCCGGGCGGGGGCATCCGCAGCACGCACCGGTGTTCGCCGCGGCGGACCTCGTAGATGACGTTCTGCGTGCCGCCGGAGAGGAAGAAGGTCTGCAGCGGTTCGCCCTTACCCGGCAACGCCGCCTCGTCCATCCACGTGGCGAGGCGGGCAGTGTCGATGTCGCGCACGTGAGGAGCAGAATCGGATTGCGTCACAGGTTGCGCACTTCGTGCTCGAGGAAATCGGCGTACTTGGCGCGCGCCGCTTCACGTTTGGCAGGAATCCACTCCGACGGCCAGGTGCCTTCGGCTGGCCGGTAATCGCGTAGCACCTGTTTGGCGACCGTCGTCTTGTGCACCTCGGTGGGGCCGTCGGCGAGGCCCATCACCGCCGCGCCGGTGACCATGCCCATGAACGGCATCTCGTTGGTGACCCCGAGCGCGCCGTGCACCTGCATGGCCCGCCACGCGATGTCGTGCAGCACGGTCGGCATCACCACCTTGACCGCGGCGATGTCCTTGCGCACCTTCTTGTAATCGTTGTACTTGTCGATCTCCCATGCGGTGTAGAGCACCATCAGCCGGAACTGGAGCAGCTGGGCGTAGGAGTCGGCGATATAGCCCTGGACGAACTGTTTGTCCGACAGCCGGCTGCCCTGGGTCTGGCGGCTGAGCGCGCGTTCGCACATCATGTCCAGCGCCTTGCGGGACAGCCCGATCGTGCGCATGGCGTGGTGGATGCGGCCGCCGCCCAGGCGGGTCTGCGCGATCGCGAACGCCTGACCTTCCCCGCCGAGCAGTGCGTCCGCAGGCACCCGCACGTTGTCGTAGTGGATCAGCGCGTGACCGCCGTGGCCTTCGGCCTCCCCGTAGAGGCCGATGTCGCGCACGATGTTCACGCCGGGGGTGTCGGTGGGCACCAGGAACATCGACATGCCCTGGTAGGCACTGACATCGGGGTTGGTCACCACCATCACGATGAGGAAGGCGGCCGTCGAGGCGTTGGACGAGAAGAACTTCTGGCCGTTGATCACCCAGTGGTCACCGTCGCGCACCGCGCGGGTGGTGAACAACGTCGGGTCGGCGCCGGCGTGCGGTTCGGTCATCGAATAGCAGGAGAACAACTCACCGTCGAGCAGTGGCCGCAGATACCGCTCCTTCTGCTCGTCGGTGCCGTAGTGCGCGATGATCTCGGCGTTGCCGGTGTCGGGCGCCTGACACCCGAACACGATCGGCGCCCACTGCGAACGCCCGAGGATCTCGTTGAGCAGCGCGAGTTTGAGTTGGCCGTAACCCTGACCGCCCAGGTCGGGTCCCAGGTGTGTGGCCCACAGGCCCTGGCGGCGCACCTCCTCCTTCAGCGGGTCGATGGCGCGACGCCGTTCGCCGTCGAGTGGTACGAACTGCTGGTGCGGCCAGACCAGGTCGAGCGGTTCGACCTCCTCCCGCACGAACTCATCGGCCCAGTCGAGGACCTTCTGGTACTCGGGGTCGGTCTCGAAATCCCACGCCATCGTGACTCCTTCGTCTTCTCAGGGTTCGCGGCTCAGACCCGCGATCAAAGCGTCGATGTCGGCGCCCACCACCTCGGTGAACGACCGGTCGCCGAACGCGCCGACGGCCCAGTGCCGGGCGCCCTCGCTGACCAGCGTGTGCGCCAGATACGCCAGATGGCCGGCATCGATGTGCCGGGCCAACTTGCCGTCGCGCTGGGCGCGGTCGAACAGTGCGGTGAACATCCCACCGTCGTCCTCGACGGCTTCGGCGCCGGCCAGGATCCGGTGCTCGTGACGGTAGCCCTCCAGTATCGCCGCGACGACCAGTTCCGGTGGGTTGCGCGCCATCGACCTCTCGAGGTCGGCCAGTGCCGCTGCGATCACCGCCGGGACCTCATAGGGCTTGGCCAGCAGCGCATCGGCGGTCTGCCGCGCCGAGCGGGTGGACATCACACCCACTTCGAACAGAACGTCCTCTTTGCGCGGGAAGTAGAAGTAGAACAACGCCTTCGACACCCCGGCCGCGGTGCAGATGTCGGCGACCGTGGTGTTCGCATACCCGTTGGTCCGCCACAGCGCCATCGCGGCCTGCACCAGCATCCGCTTGGTCTCCCGCGACCGCTCCTGCTGCAGCGACGTACGGCGCTGACCACGGTCAGTCGGCATCGGGGTGGCGGGGCGAGGCATAAGACGGAAACTACAGGGCAATTCTGCGTATGGGAATAGTTGACCCGTGACAAACTTTGAGCCTATGGTCGGGCGATGGATCCGTCTCGCGCATCGGCGCCGTTCCCCGGCCCGGTCCGTCAGTTGGGCTATGTGGTCCGTGATTTCGACCGTGCGCTGCAGGGTTGGATCGCAGCCGGGGTCGGCCCGTGGTTCGTGATCCGCGGGCTGCGCCAGCACGGGTCCTATCGCGGCGCGCCCTGCGACGTCACCCTCTCCATCGGCTTGGCGAACATCGGGGACATGCAGATCGAGGTGATCGCACAGGAGGACGGCGCTCCGTCGATCTACGCTGAGTTCCTGGGCGGCGGTGACGGCGGTTTTCATCAACTCGCCTGGTGGGTCGACGATTACGACGCGGCGGTGCGCAGTGCCGGGGCCGCCGGGTGGCCGGTGGTGTGGTCGGGTGGTGAGGAGGGTGGGGTCCGTTTCGCCTATATCGAGCCTGCCGAGCCCGCGGCGGGCGCCGCGGCGATCTACGAAATCACCGAGCGGTCAGACATGTTCGACGGTATGGCCGCCATGGTCCGCGGCGCGGCGGCCGACTGGGACGGCACCGATCCGATCCGTGTGTTCGGCTGACCGGGCCGCTGATTCGTGTCAGACCGTCCTGTCATGATGGTGTCATGCCTTCGAGCGCACCGGGTTTCGTTCCCAGCGCACCTCGCGCTGCGCGGCTCGAGGCGTGCTTCGAGGAACTCGCGGAACTGACGGGCCAGCGCAACGCCATCGACGGGCGCATCGTGGAAATCGTGGCCGAGATCGACCGTGACCAACTGTGGGGCGCCACCGGTGCCCGCTCCATCCCCGCACTGGTGGCATGGAAACTCGGACTGTCGTCGAAGAATGCGAAAACCATCGCCGCCATCGCCCACCGACTCGACGAGTTCCCCCGCTGCACCCAAGCCCTCCGCGAGGGCCGACTGTCCCTGGATCAAGTCGGCGCCATCGCCGAACGGGCCACCACCGGATCCGATGACCACTACGCCGAACTGGCCACCCACGCCTCAGTCAGCCAACTCCGCACCGCCATCAAACTCGAACCCCCACCCCAACCCCAACCCGAACCTGAACCTGTCAGCGATGCCGACGTCGAACCGAAACCCCTCCCCGATCCGGCAGACCTACAGCCCTCGATCACCACAACCTCCGACGAGCAGTACATCCACTGGCACATCAAGGTGCCCCACGTCGACGCGGCGAAAGTCGACGCCGCCCTGCACTCCCGCCTCGACGGGCTCATCGCCCAATGGAAACGCGACCACGGCGACCACGGCGACACCGACCACAAGGACGCCCGGGGGTTCGGCCGGCCGCCGATGCCGCGGCTGGCTGACGCGTTCATGGACCTCATCGACACCGCCTGGGACGCCGAAGCCGCCCGCCGCCCGCATGGAGACCGCACCACCGTGGTCATGCACCTCGACATCAACGACCGCATCGCCGCCCTCCACCTCGGCCCGCTACTCTCGGATGCCGACCGGCGCTACCTGGGCTGCGACGCCACCTGCGAAGTGTGGTTCGAACGCGACGGACAACCCATTGGCGCCGGACGCACCACCCGCCTGATCACCCGCCGCCTGCGGCGCGCCCTCGAACACCGCGACCGCACCTGCGTGGTCCCCGGCTGCGAATCCACCTGCGGACTGCACGCCCACCACATCCAGCACTGGGAAGACGGCGGACCCACCGACCTCGACAACCTCGTCCTGGTCTGCCCCTACCACCACCGCCTGCACCACCGCGGCATCATCACCATCACCGGACCCGCATCAAAGCTCACCGTCACCGACGCCACCGGCCGACAACTGCACTCGGGCTCGTTGGCGCGTCCACCCACCACACCACCACCCACCGTGCCGCTCTACCGCGGACCATCCGGCGAGCGCGCCGACTGGTGGTGGTACACACCCTTCCAACCCCCACCCCAAGCAGCGAACTGATCACCCCGACGACCTCCGCAGCGCACCTGAGATCTCAACCGAACTCCGCGCACAGTGATGCCACGAAATCCTTTGTACGGCAACGGGAGTCCCGCCGCGCGGCGGCGTCCTCACCGAGTGGGATCACGCGCGCGGCCAGGTCTGTCACACCCGCATCTCGGTAGCGCCGGAACCGGGCGCGAACCGACGCCTCGTCTCCCGCGGCCATGGTGTCGCCGACGTCGTCGGCGTCGCCGTGCTCGAGCAGCCGAAGGTAGTTGGGCGACAGTTCCGCGTGGCCGAGCACCTCGCCGGCATGAGCGCGAGCGTCGTCGACCTCTCCTGGTGAGCACAGGGCGACCGGGACACCGGCCACGATGCGCGGCGCCGGGCGACCCGCGGCGCACGCGGCGGCGGTGAGGCGGGGAGCGATATGGCTCTCGATCGCCCGCTCGTCGGCCATCCAGAGGATGGTGCCGCCCGCACGCTCACCGGCCAGGCGCAGCATCACCGGGCCCAGTGCGGCGAGCAGTACCGGAACCTCGTAGTCGGTGACGTCGATCGAGCCGTGCACGCGGTAGCTGTCGTTGTCCACGTCGACCGGACCCGCACCGGACAGCGACGCGCCGAGGACGTCGAGATGGTCGCGCACCAGTCGGGCAGGCCGGTCGTAGGGCAGCCCCAGCTGCCCGGAGATGATCCAGTCGTGAGATGGGCCGATCCCCAGGGTGAATCGTCCGCCGCAGGCCGCCTGGGTCGTGGCCGCCTGTTGTGCCATGACGAGCGGGTGCCGCGTCTGGATGGGCACGACTGCGGTGCCGATCTCGATGCGTTCGGTGACGCGGCCGAGCAGTGCGACCGCGGTCATCGCGTCGAGATAACCGGGCACCTGTGGGAACCAGAACGACGCGAACCCCTGCGCCTCGGCGGCCCGCCCGTCGTCGAGCAGCCCGTCCAACCGGTCCGCACGTGTGCGTTCCCGGTCGGAGCCGACCATCAACCCGATCCGCATCACATCCTCCACTCACGGCACATAGCGGTCCCACTCGTAGGGCACGACGGGGTGAAACGGTGCTGCGAACAACGGTGTGACCCCGGGTTCGCGCCAGCGCTGCTGCAACACCGGGAGGAGGCGGCCCGCGGTGTCAACCGGGTCCTCGTCGAGGAAACAGTACGAGAGCGTCTGTCCCGCAGGCGCACTGGCCAGGCGCGCACCGACGGGCAGCGACGTGGCCGTCCACACGCCGGCGACGCCGTCGACGCCGAGTAGGTCCGTCGAGGTCGAGGCGCCGCGCTCCAGCAGCAGGTACACGCCGCGGACCGGCCACCACGGCAGCACATCGGCGCCGACCTTCACGCGCGGCGCCGCCGCCTTGGCGCCGACCTCGTACACGCCCCGCTCGACGGGCGGCAGCAGCGGCAGCTTGCGACCCGCGTCGCCCAGCGCCTTGGACAACGCGAGGAACGGTTCCATACCGCCGGGGTCGGTGAAGAAGTACGTCATGACGTGATCGATGGCGTCGTAGGGTCCGGTGCTCACCGCACGCGCAGACCGGCACGCCGGCGTCGAGACCAACCGCAACGAGGCGCGCACAGCGGACAGTCGATGTTGTTCGGGCCGGTGGTCGAGGGTGTGCCAGCGCAGGTAGTCGGCGTCGGCGCCGTCCGGATGCCGCGTCGCCATCGACACGAACAGCGTGCCGATGTCTCCCCGGCCTTCGGCGAGCACGGCCGGCACGTCGTCGGACGGTGTGCCTGGTAGCTCCATCGGGTGCCCTCTCACGGTCGGCTCAGTACGAGTTCCGGGTGGCGCGCCGCGACCATGCGCCGCATGCCCTCGCGCCAGGGCACTTTCGTTCGCCCGAGCACGTCGTGCATGTAGGTGACGTCGGGCCAGAGTGGGGTGTGCGCCTCGGGGGAGTAGTCGAAAGCCGGCTCGACGCCCACCAGTTCGCCCATATACGCGCAATACTCCTCGACGCTCACGGTCTCGCTGCCCGCCCAGTTCACCACGATCGGCGGTGTGGACGCGACCTCCATGGCGCGGATACCGAGCTCGACGTAGTCGTCCTCATAGATCGGGTTGTACTTGTTCGGCCTGTCGGGGTGCAGCCGAATCGGCTTGCCTGCCAACATCATCTCGAGGCGGTCGGCGGGTGCTCCGCCTTCCGGACCGTAGGTCGAACAGATGCGGATGATGGTCAGAGGTATCCGGTACCTCTCGGAGACCCAGGTGCACACCGCCTCGGCGGCGATCTTCGAGAAGCTGTAGTTGGCGCGCAGTGGGACCCCCGGCGGGTCGGATTCGCGCAACGGGCGCTGCCCCTGGTAGCCGTAGACGGAACCGGTCGAGCAGAACACGAATCCCTTGGTCGCGCGGCAGTGATGGAGCAGATCGCCGGACTTCTGCGCGTTGGTGTCGACGCATCGGGTCCAGTCGCCTTGGCCGGTGTCGACCGCCGCGTGGAAGACGTAGCTGAAGTCGTCGGGCAGTGTGGAGAAGTCGCCGGTGCTGATGTCGAGTGCCAGCGGGATGATCCCCGCCGCCTCGAGCCGCTCTCGGTCCGCGGGATCCCGGAGCCGGGCCGCACCCCACACCTCGTTGTTCGGGGCGAGGGCCCGCGCGATCGGAAAGGCGATCTTGCCCGTCGCGCCGGTGATCAGGATCTTCTCGCCAGTGAGCACCTTCCAGTCATATCGCACCACGTGGTAAATGTTAAGTACTTGATATCCATCTGGTGTGGTGTCGTACCTACGGCTTGGTCCCACACCACGTCGTTCGGCGAGGAGGGCCGCCTTGACTGTGGTTCTGGTACATGGGAATCCGGAGACCGACGCGGTCTGGGACCCACTCGTCGACGCACTCGGCCGCACGGATGTGGTGCGGTTGTCGCCGCCGGGATTCGGCGCCCCGCTACCCGGCGGCTTCCCGGCGACCTTCATCGCGTACCGCGATTGGCTCGTCGCAGAGCTGCAGAGCATCGGCGAACCCGTCGACCTCGTCGGACACGACTGGGGTGGAGGTCACGTGGTCAACGTCATGATGCATCGCCCCGAGCTCGTGCGCAGCTGGGCCAGTGACGTCGTCGGCCTGTTCGACCGTGACTACGTGTGGCATGACATGGCCCAGGGGTTCCAGACCGCGGAGACCGGCGAGCAGCTGGTTGCGATGATGCAGGAAGGGTCGGTACAGGACCGGACGCAACAGCTGGTCGGCTTCGGCGTTCCCGCGGACGTCGCGGCGTCGTTCGCCACGGCGCTGGGGCCGGAGATGGGCCGGGCGATTCTGGCGCTGTACCGCTCCGCACGCCAACCCGCCCTGGCCGATGCCGGGCGGGCACTCGAGAACGCCGCAGCCCGGCCGGGACTGTCGCTGGTGGCCACCGAGGACCCGTTTGTCGGGTCCGAGGAGATGCGGCGTCGGGCGGCCGACCGCGCCGGCGCCCGAACGGAGGTGCTCGACGGGCTGGGACACTGGTGGATGGTGGAGGACCCCACCGCCGGTGCCGCGGCCCTCACCCGGTTCTGGGACTCGCTCGACGGATGACGGACCGACCGGTCACACCCGCGCGGGTTTCGGCGCGGCGAGTTCGGCGAGCGCGGACATGAACAACTCGTCCATCTGGGGGCTCAACTCGGAGAGATCTGCGGCGCTGGCGAAGCTGGCGGAACCGAAGACGCGTTCGAGCACATCGGTTTCCGTGGCGGCGCCGATGGACAGGCACAGGCAGGCGACGCCCTCGGTGCGGAGCTCTTCGAGAGCCTTGTGCGCGTCGGCTTCCGCGTAGCGGCCCTCGTAGCCGTCGTCGTAGGGAAATCCGTCCGAGAGGACCAGCAGCAGTCGGTTCGGTGTGCCGGCCTCGTTCTTGAGAACCTCGCCCGCACCCCGGATTCCGGCCCCGAGGCGGGTGTAGCTCGCCGGCTCGAGCTGGTTGAGCCGGGCCCGCCCGACGGCGCCGAAACTCTGGTCGAACGTCTTGATGGCCGGCAGATGGACAGCGTGCCGGCCCTGCGAGCGGAATGCGTAGACGGCGACGCGGTCACCGAGCTCCTCGAGGGTGACGGCCAAGGTGGCGGCCGCCCGTCGCTGGTGGTCGTGCACCGCGAGGCCGTCCGTATCGGCGTCGACGGCCGACCCGGACGCGTCGATGAGGATCAGCACCCCGAGATTGCGGGCGAGCTTACGGCGCTCCAGATAAACGTGTTCGGCACCGGAGAAGCCGGACTGCAGGTCGACGAACAGGTCGATGAGCGCCTCGATGTCGAGGTCGTCGCCGTCGGCGCGGCCCCGCAGCACCTTTGGGCCGAGCCCGACGCGAGCCAGGCGGCGCCGCAACACGTCGTCGTGCGCCACACCGGCGTCCGAGACGTCGGCGGCGACTGTCAGTGGGAAGTCGATCACCCGGCACCAGTCCGGCTTGTACCGGTCGTTGAAGACGTCCCATTCCGGATAGAGGGCGCCTCCCACGCCCAACGCCGCACCGGGTTTGCCGTCGTCGGTGAACTGGATCCGGGTGGGCAGGGGACGGGCATTCGCTCCGATCTCCTGTACTCGCCGTGTGGAGCGAACTGTCATCTCCGCGCCCGCGGCACCCTCCCCTTCGGAACGCTTACCGCCGAACATCTTTCGCATGTAGTCCGACATCGACTGGTTGTTGAAGATCGGACTCTCGAACAGCTTGAGGATCTTGCTGTCCCCGGACTTCCCGCCGTCATCGTCCTGGTCCTCGTCGTCGTCATCCGACTCGGGCATGTCGATGGGGTCGAACTGCAGTTTGAGGTCTTTGTTGGTGGCCTGTCCACCCGGTCCGGCGGGAGCCGCCATCAGCCGGGAGGGTTTGATGACGCCGAACCATTCCGGGGGGTCGGCGACCTTGGCTCGGCTCTTGGCCACCTCGAGCGACTCTTCGGCGGTCGCAGTGGCGGGTCGGCCGTCGGCCAGCAGCGCGGCATCGAGCGGAATCCGTTGCGCGAGTTGGGCGAGAGCGCGCTGTCCTTCGAGCGTCAGGTAACGGCGCGCCGTCGTGGCCCGAGCCCGGAGTCCCTTCACCAATCGCGGATCGAGGCTGCCCGCACCGAGAAGTGCGGCCTGGACCATCATCTCGCGGCGTTGCTGGTCGATCGAACCTCCGGCCGAGACGAAGATGAACTGGCCGTCGGTGTGCACGGGTTGGCCGTCCGCTGCCTCGGTGACTTCGACGGACCTGCCGGCGATGTAGGTGGCGAGGAACCGGAACCGGTCTGGGTTCCCCGGGGTGGAGGCGTCGGTCACGTCTCGGGTTGAATGTCGCCGCCGCCGCGGCTCCGGGGCAGGACCGTGTCGACGAGTTCGTCGAGGGCGCGGATGACGTCCTCATCGTCGGAGAGCACCTGGACGACGGCCGCGTGGACGGCGCTGCGTAGATTCAGACCTTCGGCCGCGAGGCCGCCGGCGAGGATCAACATGCGGGTGGAGGACACTTCGCGCAACGGTGAGCCGTCCAGGTTCCGGATGGCGTATGCGAGCTTGACCAACGCACGTGCGGTCTGGGTGTCGATCCCCGCTTCGTAGGCCACCACCTCGGTTTCGACGTCGGGGGATGGGTAGCCCAGCTCGATGGCGACGAAGCGCTGACGGGTCGACTCCTTGAGGTTCTTCAGGACGCTCTGGTAGCCCGGGTTGTAGGAGATCACCAGCTGGAACCCGGGTGCCGCCTGCAGTGTCGTGCCGAGCCGGTCGACCGGAAGCTCACGGCGGTGGTCGGCGAGCGGATGGATCACCACGGTGGTGTCCTGACGCGCCTCCACCACCTCGTCCAGATAGAAGATGGCGCCCTCGCGCACCGCACGGGTCAACGGTCCGTCGACCCAGACGGTCTCACCGCCCTTCAACAGGAATCGGCCGACCAGATCCGCCGACGTCATGTCCTCGTGGCCCGCCACGGTGATCAGATCCCGGCCCAACTGGTGGGCCATCGCCTCCACGAATCGCGTTTTACCGCAGCCGGTGGGGCCTTTCAATAACACCGGCAGGCCGCGGCGGGCTGCTGCGCGGAAGACCTCCACCTCGTCGCGCACCGCGCGGTAGAACGGCGCGTTCGACACGGGGGTGGTCACCGCAGCAGTACTGTTCAGCATCTAGTTTCCTCGCTCGAGCGGAACGTTCGTGGGTAGCTCGACGCCCTCCGGGAAGACGAGTTCACCGTCGTGGTTGATGTAGCCGGAATTCGTCAGGGGCATCGGTAGCGCAGGGTCGGGGCACGGTCGATCGGTGTCTTCACCACAGATGCCCATCAGGAAGTACGAGCGCTTGAGGATGTCTTCCGGCCACGGATCCTGGTGCATCGCGAAGAACTGCGCCGGGATGTTGTAGAACACGAAGAAGAAGGCGCTGCACGCGGCGAAGATCGCCAGGAAGCGGGTGAGCTGCTGCTTGACGAACCCGCCTCGGACCTGGTCGAGCCCCCGCTCGACGAACGTCCGGCCACGATCGTCGGTGAAGTAGCGCAGACAGCAGAGACCGGCCTGGACACCGCCCCACATGAGGCCTTCATAGAGCGGCCACTGGTAGTAGGTGCCGGCATTGACCGACAGCGCCTGGATGGCGCCCGGATAGGTGAACAGCCCCATCGGCATGAGGAACAGGCCCTCGATGACGAAATCGAAGAAGAAGGTCCAGGCGATCACCACGCCGATCAGGCCGAAGGTGTTGATGTTGGGGAACCGCTTCTTGGCCAAGCGCATGACCCAGCAGCCGAGCATCGTGCACAGCAGGACGAAGAAGTAGCCGGGCGCGTTCATCAGGACCGGTTCGGCCATCATGGCGCCCGGTTCTCCGTATGACACCCAACCCGGAATGTCCTGGACCCACGAGCCCATGTTCCACATCCAGGTGTTGTACGTACTCCATGTGTTGAAGTAGTTCAGCAGCGGATCCTGAAACCAGAGCAGGCCACAGGACACGAAGAGCATGCCGTCGAGGGTGATTCGCCGCTCCCTGCGCCAGGGCCGAATGAGGAACCACCAGATCGCAATCGGCATTCCGACGACGATCACGGCGGTCCAGGTGAACAGGATCGCCTTCATGAACGTCGGTGGGTCGGTCGGCCCCGGTGGAACCCGCTCGAAGTGAGGGCCGGTCACCCAGCGGATCCACACGTACAGCTGGAAAGCGAGGATCAGTCCGCCGACCGCGGCCCAGACGCGCACCGGGGTGATCTTCTTCTGAGGCTGCGTGCCGATCGACGCGCTGCTCAACGACTCGGTGAGAACGGGCTTCTTCTTACTCGACAGATCGCTCACGACACTGTCTCCTCTGCGCTTGTCGATCGCATGAACCTCGGGATTCCCTCCCGAAGTGGCCGATGCGTCGAAAATATACCAGCGAGTATCTGGATGACCAATAGTCCGAAAAACAACTGTGGCAAACTTGCCGCATGGTTGAGCCGTGGACGCGGGAGCGACGTCTGGAGCGCACACGCTCGCTGCTACTGGATGCCGCCGAGGAGGTGTTCGCCGAAAAGGGCTTCATGACAGCGACTCTCGACGACATCGCCAAGGCGGCCGGGTACTCGAAAGGTGCGATCTACAAGTACTTCGCCACGAAGGAAGAGCTGTTCCTGGCCGCGAGCGACCGGTACTGGCGCCGTTACTTCGACAATTTCGCCGAGGTGATGTCGTCGTCGGATCACATCGGGGCGCGCGAGCTCGAGAACATCGGCGAGCGGTGGCGTCAGCTGAGTCGCGACCGCGGCGCCGAGCATGCGGCACTGGGCCTCGAGTTCAACCTCTACCTGTTGCGCAACCCGGAGGCGCGAGAGCGGGTCGCCGCCAAGCGATCAGAGGTGGTCGACCAACTCGCCGCGTACATCGTCGAGGGCATCGACAGTCTCGGTGCGACGCTGCTGATCCCCGCGACGACGTTCGCCCACATCATCATCGCCACCACCGATGCCGTCGAGCTGGCCAGTCACCTCGACGATATCGATCTCTATCAGTCGATCGTCGAGATGTACGTGTCGGCCGTCAAGATGCCCTGACACCTCACCTGCCCGTCACCTGCCCGGTTCGACGGGAACGATCGGCGGCACCTCTGCACCCTCGGGTAGTACGAGTTCGCCGTCGTGGTTGATGTAGCCGGAGTGCTTGGTCGGCAGCGGCAGTTCAGGATTCGGGCACGGTCGGTCGGTTCCCTCGCCGCAGATGCCGGGGTTGAAGTACGAGCGCTTCTGCACGTCTTCCGGCCACGGGTCGCCGTGCATGCCGAGCCAGGTCGCGGGAACGTTGTAGAACAGGAAGAAGCAGGCGCTGACACCGCCGAAGATCGCCAGGAAGCGGATGAACTGTTGCTTGACGAATCCGCCTCGGATGCTGTCGAGGCCGCGTTCGACCACGGTGCGTCCCCGGTCATCGGTGAAGAAGCGCAGGCAGCACAGCGCCGCCTGGACGCCGCCCCACATCAAGCCCTCGTAGACCGGCCATTGGTAGTAGGTGCCGGCGTTGAACGACAACGACTGGATGGCGCCTGGGTAGGAATAGAAGCCGATCGGCAGCAGGACGAGTCCCTCCATGACGAAGTCGAAGACGAAGGCGATCGCGTAGGTGACCAGGATCAGCCGTAGATTGCTGATGGTCGGCCAGCGGTTCTTGATCTTGCGCATGATCGCGCACCCGACGATGGTGAGCAGCAGTACGCCGTACATGTAGCCGGGGATATTGGTCAGCAGCGGTTCGGGCACGGTATGGCCCGGCTCCTCGTGTGCCACCCAGCCCGGAATGTGCGGTGCCCAGGAACCCTGGTTCCACAGCCAGGCGTTGTACGTGCACCAGGTGTTGTAGTAGTTGAGCATCGGATCCTGGAACATCATCAGGGCCATCGACACCAGCAGCATGCCGTCGAGCGTGATGCGCCTCTCCCGCACCCAGGGCCGGATGATGAAGAACCACAGGGCGATTGGCAGGCCGATCCAGAGCACGACCGCGTTGGCGATCAACGGGATCTTCATGTAAAGCGGTGGCTCGCTCGGGCCTCCGGCCACCGGCTCGAAGTAGGGTCCGCTGACCCACCGGATGAGCACATAGAGGGTGTACGCCAGGAAAGCGGCGCCGACCGTTGCCCAGATCTTGACCGCCATCGGCTTGGGCTGAACCTGGGCGCCGAGTTCGCCCGTCCCGCCGAGCGACTCGGTCAGTGCGGGCTTCTTGTTCGACAGATCGCTCACGACGCCTCCTGGAATCCCCGCGTCCCTCCGCGGCTCACCCTCGGAAAGATACCAGCGAGTATCTCAATGTCCAGATGGATTCTCAGATTCTGTGGCACACTTTTGGCATGGTCGAGCGGTGGACACGGGAACGGCGTCTCGAGCACACGCGCTCGCTGCTTCTCGATGCCGCGGAGGACGTGTTCGCCGAAAAGGGTTTCGCACCTGCGACTCTCGACGACATCGCGCACGCGGCGGGCTACACGAAAGGCGCCATCTACAAGCATTTCTCCACCAAGGAGGAACTCTTCCTCGCGGTGAGCGACCGGTATTGGCGCCGGTACTTCGAGAACTTCGCCGAAGTGATGTCGTCATCGGAACAGGTCGGATCGCGCGAACTCGATGAGATCGCCGCGCGGTGGCGCGAACTGAGCCGTGACCGCGGCGCCGAACACGCCGCGCTGGGCCACGAGTTCGCGCTCTACCTGATCCGTAACCCGGAGGCGCGCAAGCGTGTGGCCGAGAAGAGGTCCGAAGTCGTCGAGGCGCTCGCCGCATTCATCGTCGAGGGCATCGACAGGCTCGGCGGAGCGCTGTTGATTCCGCCCATGACGCTGGCTCAGGTGCTGGTCGCGACCAGCGATTCCGTCGTGCTGGGTAGCGAACTCGACGATGTCGACCTCTACCGGCCGGTCATCGAGATGTACATGTCCGCGATCAAACTGCCCGATCACTGAGCAAGAACTTCGAAGGGAGCGCCGGTGACCATCACCGCGACCGAGGGAATCTATTACGACCCGTGGAACGTCGAACTCAACGCCGACCCGTATCCGATGTTCAACCGGATCCGCGAGCAGGCACCGCTGTACTACAACGCCGACCACGACTTCTACGCGCTGAGCCGCTTCGACGACGTGAGTCGGGCGCTGGTCGATCACCAGACGTTCAGTTCCGCGCGCGGTGCGGTGCTCGAGATCATCCAGTCCGGCATGGAGATCCCACCAGGCACACTGGTTTTCGAGGATCCGCCGCTGCACGACATCCACCGCAACCTGTTGTCCAGGGCGTTCACACCACGCAAGATCAACGCGCTCGAGCCCAAGATCCGTGAGCTCACCCAACGCTGTCTCGACCCGCTCGTGGGTGCGGACCACTTCGACTTCGTCACGCACCTGGGCTCGGTCATGCCGATGCGGGTGGTCGGGATGTTGTTCGGGATCCCCGAGGACTACCAGAAACTCGTTGCCGAAGACGGCGACAAGCACGTCCGTGTAGAGCACGGCCGATCGATGACAGACAACCCGGACGGTGCCATCACCGACGGGGAGGTGTTCGCCGAGTTCATCGACTGGCGGCGCGAGCACCCCGCCGACGACTTGACCACCGAACTGCTGCACGCTGAGTTCGAGGACGAAACCGGCACCGTCCGGAAGCTGCACCGCGACGAACTCCTCATGTTCATGAACGTCGTCGCGGTCGCCGGCGCCGAGACGACGACGCGGCTGATCGGGTGGTCCGGCAAGTTGTTGTCCGACCATCCCGATCAACGGAGACAGCTCGTGGCGGACCGTGCGCTGCTTCCCGGCGCGATCGAGGAGATTCTGCGCTACGAACCGCCGGCGCTGCAGGCGGCGCGTTACGTCACCCGCGACGTCGACTATTACGGTCAGACGGTGCCCGCGGGTTCGGCGATGCTGATGCTCATCGGCGCCGCGAACCGCGATCGCCGTCGCTTCGGCGAGACCGCGGAGAGCTTCGACATCTCTCGTCCGGTGCGCCAGCATCTGACGTTCGGCGTCGGCGCACACTACTGCCTGGGCAACGCGCTGGCACGGATCGAGGGCCGAATCGCGCTGGAGGAGATCCTGATTCGCTTCCCGGACTGGGAAGTCGACATCGACAACGCCGTCATGTCACCGGCATCGGCGGTGCGGGGATGGGACAGCATGCCTGCCCGCATCTAGGCGGCCGCGGTGGCCGCCCGCCGCGTCAGGTAGTCGATCTGCAGGTATATCGCGTAGAGCACCAGCGGTGGCAGCACGATGAACGGGACGTTCTCGGCGATGAATTTGAATCCCAGCCCGAACGCCCCCTGACCGATGTTCTCGAAACCCGCTCCCACCTCGGCCAGGAAGTACACGGCGGTGCTGCTCATCAACACCGCACAGCCCGCGAATGCGACCCAGAGACAACGAATTCGCGACTCCGTGGGGAGATCGACCTGGATCAACCTGGTCCAGACGGTGAACACAATGATGCCGGTGATCACGCCGACCACCTCGAGTGCGAAGATCCACGGGTTCCCGCTGACGTAGCGGGTGTCGGCGAGTGCGTACTGCCACCACAGCCACTTCCAGCCGGGATCCGCCGTCGGCGTCCACCAACCGAGTGGGTGGCCGACGAGGAACATCAATTCGTAGCCGATCTGGCTGCATGCGGTGAACGGCAGGTAGAACAACGTCAGTTCGGCCGCCTTGTCGAGCCGGGTCCGGTTCTCGCCCGGCGCATTCCACAGAATGACGAACGGAACGAGCAGCACCGGCACACCGAAGAGCAGGTTGGCGATGACGTCGGCGGTGAAGGACGGGGCGATGATTCCGAACTGGACGGCGACCGTCATGCCGAGGAACACGACTCCCGTCAGCAGTCCGACAGCGAGGTAGATGCGGCCCCGGTGCGTTGCGACCGGCCGGGCGAAATTCGGTTCGCGGGTCTCCAGCATCGTCACAGCGTCACGCTCCCTTGCCCGCGGCCGCCGTGGCGAGATCCTGTTTCGGCGCAACGGAGATCGACTTGGTGTCGACGTACCCGTCGATGCCTTCTCGGCCGAGCTCACGCCCGTAGCCGCTGGACTTCACGCCACCGAACGGGGCGAACGGATCCATCGTGTAGCCCTGGTTGACGCCGAAGGTGCCGGTGCGGATCGCCGCGCCGACGGCCAGCCCTCTGTCGGTGTCCGCAGTGAACACCGATCCAGCCAGGCCGTAGTCGGAGTCGTTGGCGATGGCAACCGCCTCGTCCTCGTTGTCGTAGGCGACGACCGTCAGCACGGGCCCGAAGATCTCCTCGCGCGCAATCGTCATCGAGTTGTCCGCCCGGTCGAAGACGGTGGGCTTGACGTACCACCCGCGGTCGAGTCCGTCGGGCATGCCCGTGCCACCGGTGACCACCCGCGCGCCGTCCCGCACACCCTGCTCGAGGTAGCCGGTGACCCGCTGCTGTTGCCGTCTGGCCACGAGCGGGCCGACCTGGGTGGCACCGTCGGTGGGGTCGCCGACGACCAGCGCGCTGACCTCCGCGGCCAACGCATCGGTGAACTCCCCGGCGCGGGACCTGGGGACGAGAACGCGGGTGAGCGCATTGCAGATCTGACCGCTGTTGGACAGGCTCGCCGACCGCACGCCCGCGGCGACCACAACGGGATCGGCGTCGTCGAGGACGATGGCCGCCGACTTGCCCCCCAGTTCGAGGCTGACCCGCCGCAGGTCGGCCGCGCATGCGGTGGCGACGGCCCGGCCTGCGGCCGTCGACCCGGTGAACGACACCTTGTCCACGCCGCGATGGCCCACCAGGTACTCGCCGACGCTCCCGTCGCCGGGCAGCACGCTGACCACGCCCGGCGGCAAGCCGGACTCGGCGATGACCTCGGCGAGCAGTAGAGCGTTCAACGGTGACTCGGGAGCGGGCTTGACGACGACGGTGCACCCCGCCAGCAGCGCCGGGATCAGCTTGGTGACGATGAGGAACTGAGGCATGTTCCACGGCACGACCGCGCCGACGACGCCGACCGGCTCACGCAGCACCTGGATGTCGGAGCCGTACCTACCGGGGCGGGCCTCTCGCCACGGATACGTCTGCGCCAGATCGCAGAAGGCGTTGATCATCGACCACGGCAGTGCCACCTGGGCCCGCTGCGAGAAGCTGATCGGCGCGCCGATCTCGGAGGTGATGAGCTCGGCCATCTCGGAGCGGCGCCGTGCGTAGTTCGCGGCGAGCCGGCGCACCGCATCGATCCGGCCTGCCGGCGACGTCCGCGGCCACCCGCCGGTGTCGAACGCTTCCCGGGCGGCGCCCACGGCCCGGTCGACGTCGGCGGGTGCGGCGGCGGCGACGTGGCCGACGGTCGTCTCGGTGTGCGGGGAGATGACCTCGATCCGCCGGTCGGTGCTCGGTGCACACCAGGTGCCGCCGATGAACAACTCGTCGCCACGCACTGCCAACGTCTCAGCCTCTCCGCGAACCCGCAATATCAACTACTTGCGATTGACCTGTGAAGCATATACCGTCGGCAGTGCACGCTCTGAGCGGAATGCCGAAAAGGCAGCTGTGCGTAGCTGTTTGCCGCTAGACAGGAGACGACACATGGCCCGGTTTCCCAAACCGCCAGAGGGCAGCTGGACGCAGCACTATCCGGAGCTCGGGACGGGGCCGGTGTCCTATGAGGACTCGATCGATCCCGAGTTCTACGAGATCGAGCGTAAGGCCGTCTTCAAGCGCGCCTGGCTCAACGTGGGACGGGTCGAACAGCTACCGCGCAAGGGCAGCTATTTCACCAAAGAACTGAAGGTCGCGAACACCTCGATCATCGTGGTGCGCACCGGCAGTGGTGAGGTCAAGGCGTACCACAACATCTGCAGGCACCGCGGCAACAAGCTGGTGTGGAACGACATGCCGCTGGAAGAGACGAGTGGAGTCTGCCGGCAGTTCACCTGCAAGTACCACGCCTGGCGCTACGACCTCGACGGCAACCTCACGTTCGTGCAGCAGGAGGGCGAGTTCTTCGACCTCGACAAGAGCCGTTACGGGCTGGTCGGTGTCCACTGCGACGTGTGGGAGGGCTTCATCTTCGTCAACTTCGCCGAACAGCCCGAGCAGACACTGCGCGACTTCCTCGGACCGATGATCACGAATCTCGAAGGCTATCCGTTCGACCGGATGACCTCGCGGTTCCACTACCGCTCCGAGGTCAAGGCCAACTGGAAGCTCTACATGGACGCGTTCCAGGAGTTCTACCACGCACCGGTGCTGCATGCGAACCAGTCACCGACCGCGTACTCGAAGGCCGCGGCCGAAGCCGGTTTCGAAGCGCCGCACTACCGCATCGAAGGACCGCATCGGCTGGTCAGCACCTCGGGCGTGCGGGCCTGGGAGATGGCCGACGAGATGCGCAAGCCGATCGAGGACATCTGCCAGAGCGGGCTGTTCGGCCCGTGGGACAAACCGGATCTGGGGGAGATGCCCGCGGGGCTCAACCCGGCGAAATGCGATCCCTGGGGCCTGGATTCGTTCCAGCTGTTCCCCAACTTCGTCGTCCTGTTCTGGGGGCAGGGCTGGTATCTCACGTACCACTACTGGCCGACGTCGCACAACACGCACATCTTCGAGGGCACGGTGTACTTCCCGCAGCCCCGCACGGCGCGCGAACGCATCGCCCAGGAACTGGCCGCGGTGTCGTTCAAGGAGTACGGCCTGCAGGACGCCAACACCCTGGAGGCCACCCAGTCGATGATCGAGTCGCGCGTGCTCGACAACTTCGTGCTCTGCGATCAGGAGGTGCTGATCCGCCACCTGCACAAGGAGACCGCGGCCTGGGTCGAGGAGTACCAGCGCAAGGCCCAGCACGTCGGGCAGGGGGTGTGACCGTGTCCGACACCGCCACGACGACCGCGAAACTGCCGCCGGAATTCGCCGATCTCGAACAGTTCTCCGACTGGTGTCTGGGCAGCGAGGCGGAACGCTACGCCAAGCGGCTGAACAGTTCGATGCGCGAGATGCAGGCGTTCTACGACGCGATCACCGCACGGGCGGAGGAGGCGATCTCCTACTGCGACAAGTTCCCTCTCGACGACATGCCCGACGACGTGCTGAATTTGATGCACCTGCTCTATTCGATGATCCAGGTGTCCTTTCCGGTCGAATGCTGGAAACAGCCCAAGGTGCCGGATTCGGGGGCCACCACGCTCGACTGCGACGCCGAGCCCTTTCCGTGACCGGTCCGACCGTTCTCAAAGCGGCCCGCTGGGCCGACGTCGAGGCCGGCGTCGTCCGCGCACCGGCCGTCGTGGTGATCGAGGGTAACCGCATCCAGTCCGTGAATCCCGCTGAGCCGCCGCAGAATCCGGCTCAGGAGATCGACCTCGGCGACGTCACCCTGCTGCCCGGCCTGATGGACATGGAGCTGAACCTGCTCATCGGCGGACCCGGGGGGCCGGAGGGTCTGCCCAGTCCGATGCACGGGGTGCAGGACGACCCGGTGTACCGCACGTTGCGGGCGGCGGTGAACGCTCGCACCACACTCGACGCCGGATTCACCACCGTGCGCAATCTGGGGCTGATGGTCAAGACCGGCGGCTACCTGCTCGATGTGGCGCTCCAACGCGCCGTCGACCAGGGCTGGCACGCCGGCCCGCGGATCTACCCGGCCGGCCACGCCGTCACCCCGTACGGCGGCCACCTGGATCCGACGGTCTTCCAGCGCCTGGCACCGGGGATCATGCCGCTGTCGGTGGCCGAGGGGATCGCCAACGGCGTCGACGACGTGCGGACCTGCGTGCGTTACCAGATCCGCCACGGCGCCAAGTTGATCAAGGTCTCGGCCTCCGGTGGGGTGATGTCGCACAGCACCGCCCCCGGCGCGCAGCAGTACTCCGACGACGAGTTCGCCGCGATCGCCGACGAGGCCCACCGCGCCGGGGTACGGGTCGCCGCACATGCGGTGGGGGACAGCGCGATCCGCGCCTGTATCCGCGCCGGGATCGACTGCATCGAACACGGCTTCCTTGCCACGGACGAGACGATCCAGATGATGGTCGATCACGGCACGTTCCTCGTCTCGACCACCTATCTCACCGAGGCGATGGCGGTCGACCGCATCGCACCCGAGCTGCGCCGCAAGGCCGAGGAGGTGTTTCCCCGGGCTCAGGCGATGCTGCCGAAGGCGATCGCCGCCGGTGTGCGCATCGCGTGCGGCACCGACGCCCCGGCGGTGCCGCACGGACAGAACGCCAAAGAGCTGTGTGCGCTCGTGTCCCGGGGCATGACGCCCATGCAGGCGCTGCGCGCGGCGACCATCACGTCCGCAGAGCTCATCGAGGCCGACGGCGAACTCGGCCGGCTCGCCCCCGGCTATCTCGCCGACATCATCGCGGTGCCCGGCGATCCGTCGAGCGACATCGCGACCACGCTCGACGTGCGGTTCGTGATGAAGGACGGTGTCGTCCACAAGCGCGGCACCGTCTGAGAGCGCTAGCGTCGGGCCTATGAACGCGCGCCAGGAGCCTCGCATGGAACTCACGGACAACATCCTGTGGCTGCTCAAACAGGCGTTCTACTTCTCGCTGACCACGGTGAACGAGGCCGTGAGCGAGCACGGTGTGAGCACCGCGCAGATCGGTGTGCTGCGACAGCTGTCGAACGAACCCGGCCTGTCCGGCGCCGAACTCGCGCGGCGGCTGCTGATCACCCCGCAGGGGGTCCAGCTGGCGGTCAAGGCGCTGGAGCAGCGGGGGTTCGTCGAGCGCAGACCTGATCCGCAGCACGCGCGAATCCTGCAGGCCTACCTGACCGCCGAGGGCCGCCGAGTCGCCGCCGCGGTCGTCAGCGACGCGATCGCCGCGCACGAAGCGGTGTTCGGAGTGCTCACCCCCGACGAACAGAAGACGCTACGCGACCTGCTGGCCCGGGTCGTCGTGAAGGGCACCGGACACACGCTGGCCGACGACCACGTGGGGGAGTGACCCTCAGCGGTTGCCGAATCCGACGTGACTGCGGATGAGCGGCAGCGTGGCCGACGTCGCGAAGCCCACGGGTGCGGCGCAGACCGCGGGCACCGCGTTCAGCACCTGCATGGCGGTGGCGACGTTGGCCGATCGGACGTGGTCGGCCATGCTCGCGTCCCGGCTGAAGCTCGCCAGCGAGAAGAAGTGGGTGCGCATCGACGGGTCGCCCTCGATCGTCAGAGTCCACCCGTGCTGTGGCCGCGGCCAGTCCCTTGGGTACTCACCCCCGACGGTCCACAGGGTCTCGATCTCGACCAACGTCTCGCCGTCGCGTCGCCCTGACCACTTCCACCGTTGTCCCGCAGTGGTTCCCGCCCGCAGCAGCCGGTCGAAGATCTGATGATCCGAGGCGGCGGGCACGGCCTCCACTGTGGCGGTGACCTCGTCGATGCCGGCGTGGAGGGCGTCGGCGATGAGCCAGACCTGCTCGCTGAAGATCGCGCTGTTGAAGGCCAGGAATTCCGTCCCGGTGGGGCTGATGTCCTCGACGGGTTGCCCGAAGGCCATGTTGTCGAACGTGATCGATGTGCTGTCGTACACCGACCAGTCCGCCCGCTCCTGCAGGGTGATGCTGTCGATGGTGCGGCTCATCCCCGACAGCGCCAACGGCAGGACGCCGGACAGGTTGCCGGGGTTCAGGCCGCTCCCGTGCACCGAGGTCCCGCCGGTCCGGCAGGCGGCGAGCAGGCGCTCCCGGTCGGCGGTCCTGGCGCGGTGCGGGTGGAACAGGAATGCGGTCGTGACGACGTTCTTGCCGCTGGACAGGATCGCGCACACTTCATCGAGGTCGGTGTTGCGAGGGGTGTAGAGCACGCAGTCCGCCTCCAACGCCAGCACGCGTTCGACGTCGACGGTCGCCGTCACACCGATCGGATCCCGGCCGGCGAGCGCGCCGACATCCATGCCGTCCTTGTCGGCGGAATAGACGTGTGCGCCGACGATCTCGAGGTCGGTGCGGTGGTCGATGATTGCGGTGAGGATCTCGATGCCCACCGCGCCGGTGCCCCATGCGATGACCTGATGATGCGGTGTGTCGTTCACGCCGGTATTCGACCACGGCCGGCCCCTTGATCCCAATGACAAGTACTTGATACTGTGGGCCACGATGTCCGAACCAGTCGCCGATTTCTCGCCGCTGCGCGTCAAGCGGGTCGTACGTGAGACCTCTGATGCGGTGTCGCTGGTGCTCGACGTGCCCCGCCACTGCTCCGGGCGGTTCCGCTACCAGGCCGGTCAATTCCTGACGCTGCGGGTCAACCTCGACGGCCAGGAGTTGCGTCGCTGCTATTCGATGTCGTCGGCTCCGGTCGAGGAGGAACTCCGGATCACCGTCAAGCGCGATCCCGGCGGACTCGTGTCGAACTGGCTGAACGACACCGTGTCGGAAGGGGCGGAGATCCACGCCGCGCCGCCGGAGGGTCGGTTCCTGTTGCGCGACACCGACTCCGAGATTGTCGCCTTCGCCGGCGGTAGCGGGATCACGCCGATCATGTCGCTGATCCGCACAGCGCTCGCGACGTCGGCGCGGTCCATCCGGCTGTTCTATGCCAACCGCAACCGGGGATCGGTCATCTTCGCCGATGACCTGGCTCGCCTCGTCGAACACAACGCCGACCGACTGGTGCTGACACACCATTACGACGACGACAGCGGCGTCGTCACCCCTGCGGCGATCGAATCCTTCGTGGCAGGCGCCGGAGATGCCGATTTCTACATCTGCGGACCGGGACCGTTCATGGACACGGTGGAGGGAGCACTTGCGACGAGGGGCGCACCCCGCGACCGCGTGCACCTCGAGCGCTTCCAGGTGGCGCAGGTGCCCGCCGGCGCAGACGCATCCGAGGCGCAGGCCACCGAAGAGATCGTCATCGAACTGGACCGCAAGACCACCACCGTGCCCTACCGGTCCGGCAACACCCTGCTGCAGACCGCGCGCACGGCCGGTCTGCGCGCACCCTCGTCGTGCGAGACCGGTTCCTGCGGAACGTGTATGGCCCAGGTGGTGTCCGGCAGCGCGCGGATGCTCAACAACGATGCGCTCGACGACGACGAGGTGGCCGACGGCTGGGTGCTGACCTGCCAATCGCTGCCGACGAGTCGATCAGTGCACGTGGTCTACGAGTAGAGGTGAAGCGATGACACGGGTAGCGGTGGTGACCGGCGGCGCCTCGGGCATGGGGGAGGCGATCTGTCACGAGCTCGGCAGGCGCGGACACCGGGTCGCCGTGCTCGACCTCAACGGCGATGCGGCGCAACGTGTCACCGAAGACCTACGCGCCGAGGGCGTGACCGCGCTGGGCGTGGCCGCCGACGTCAGCAACCGCGCCGCGGTGGAGGAGGCCTTCGCCAAGGTACGCACCGAACTCGGCCCGGTGCACATCCTGGTCACCAGTGCCGGGCTGGTGGATTTCGCACCGTTCCTCGAGATCACTCCGCAGGCCTGGCAGAAGCTCATCGACGTCAACCTCACCGGAACGTTCCACTGTTGTCAGGTCGCGGTGCCGGACATGCTCGAGGCGGGGTGGGGGCGGATCGTGATGATCTCGTCGTCGAGCGCCCAGCGCGGTTCGCCCAAGATGGCGCACTACGCCGCATCGAAAGGTGCGCTGATCTCGTTGACCAAATCGCTGGCGCGCGAATACGGACCGACCGGCATCACGGTCAACAACGTCCCGCCGTCGGGTATCGAGACGCCGATGCAACACCACTCGCAGGCCGCCGGTCACCTGCCGCCCAACGAGCAGATGGCCGCCAGCATCCCGGTGGGCCACCTCGGAACCGGCGACGACATCGCCGCCGCGGTCGGTTTCCTGTGCTCCAACGAGGCGGGATTCATCACCGGTCAGGTGCTCGGAGTCAACGGCGGATCGGTGCTGTGATGCCGCACCACGCAATGCAACGACAGGGAGGTTCGCATGGGGCGCTGGCCTAAACCGCCGGAAGGCAGTTGGACGGAGCACTATCCCGAACTCGGCACCGGACCGATCTCGTTCCGCGATTCCGTCTCGCCGGAGTTCTACGAACTCGAGCGCGAGGCGGTGTTCAAACGGGCCTGGCTCAACGTCGGCCGGGTCGAGGAACTGCCGCGGGTCGGCAGTTACCTCACCAAGCAGATCGACGTCGCAGGTGTCTCGGTGATCGTGGTGAAGGGCCGCGACGAGCAGATCCGCGCCTTCTACAACATCTGCCGCCACCGCGGGAACAAACTGGTGTGGAACGACTTTCCGGGTGAGGAGGTCAAAGGCACCTGCCGGCAGTTCACGTGCAAATACCACGGCTGGCGCTACGGCCTCGACGGTGCGCTGAAGTTCGTCCAGCAACCCGGGGAGTTCTTCGACCTCGACACCGAGAAGCTGGGACTCGCACCCGTGCAGTGCGACGTGTGGAACGGGTTCATCTTCATCAACCTCGATCCCGAACCGCGGTGGAGCCTGCGCGAGTTCCTCGGCCCGATGATCACCGCGCTCGACGACTACCCGTTCGAGTTGATGACCGAGCGTTACGAGTTCGAGGCGCACAACAACAGCAACTGGAAAATCTTCGCCGACGCGTTCCAGGAGTACTACCACGTGCCGTCGCTGCATTCGCAGCAGGTGCCCAGCGCGGTGCGCCAACCCAATGCCACGTTCGAGTGCGGGCACTTCCAGATCGACGGTCCGCACCGCCTGGTGTCCACCGCGGGTACCCGGCGGTGGCTGCTCGACCCGGAATTCATGTACCCCGTCGAACGGATCACCCGCAGCGGGCTCGTGGGGCCATGGCGGACTCCGGAGACCCTCCAGTCGGCCGGTCTGAACCCGGGCGGTATCGAGCCATGGGGTATCACCAACTTCCAGATCTTCCCGAACCTGGAGATCCTCATCTACCACGGCTGGTACCTGCTGTACCGGTACTGGCCGACCTCGCACAACACCCACAAGTTCGAGGCGTACAACGCCTTCCATCCGGCCCGCACGGTGCGCGAGCGGATCGAACACGAGGTCGCCTCCGTCGTGCTCAAGGAGTTCGCGCTGCAGGACGCCGGCATGCTCGGCGGCACGCAGGCGGCGCTGGAGTACGGCCTGGACGAGCCGATAATCGACGACTATCCGCTCAGCGATCAGGAGATTCTGGTGCGCCATCTGCACCACGAGGCTGTCAAGTGGGTCGACGACTACCGGGCCGAACGCGCACCGGTGGGGGTGCGAGCATGAGCCGTCTACCGAGTGCCTTCGCCGAATTCGAGCCGTTTGCCGAGAAGTGGTGCCTGCCAACCGAAGCCGAGCGGTGGGAGACCCGGCTGGCCACCCCGATGCCCGAGATCCGCGAGTTCTACGACGCGTTCTCGCCGCGGTTCGAGGAGGCGATCGACTACTGCGACAAGTTCCCGCTCGACGACGTGCCCGACGACGCGCTGAACCTGCTGCACCTCATCTACTCGATGATCATGGTCTCGATGGCCGTCGAGATCTTCGGGACGCAGAAACCCACCGACTCCGCCGACGCGGTCATGCATCGCGTCAGCGCGCCGGTGCCATGACAACCGGGACGGGACGACCATGACTGTGCTGACGATCAACAAGCTCACCGCATCTGTCGGCGCGGAGGTGACCGGGCTGGATCCGGATGCGCTGGCCGGCGACGAGGCACTGGGTGCCGCGGTGCTCGAGGCTCTCGAGGACAACGGTGTGCTGGTCTTCCCGGGTCTGCACCTCGACCCGCAGGCACAGGTCGAGTTCTGCCGGCGCCTCGGCGAGGTCGACCACTCCTCCGACGGACACCATCCGGTGGCGGGGATCTATCCGGTCACCCTCGACAAGTCGAAGAACTCCTCGGCGGCCTATCTGCGCGCCACGTTCGACTGGCACATCGACGGGTGCACCCCGACCGGCGACGAGTACCCACAGATGGCGACGGTGCTCTCGGCGCGGCGGGTGGCCGAGAGTGGCGGGGAGACCGAGTTCGCCAGTTCCTACGGCGCCTACGATCACCTCGACGACGACGAGAAGCAGCGGTTGGCATCGCTGCGGGTGGTGCACTCGCTGGAGGCCTCACAGCGCCGCGTCACCCCCGACCCGTCGCCGGAGTTGTTGGCGCGGTGGCGGTCCCGTCCCACGCATGAACATCCCCTCGTCTGGACCCACCGAAGTGGCCGCAAGTCCCTGGTCCTCGGTGCCTCCGCCGACTACATCGTCGGCATGGACCTCGACGAGGGCAGGGCCCTGCTGGCCGATCTGCTCGACCGCGCCACGCAACCCGAACTCGTCTACAGCCACACCTGGTCGGTCGGTGACACCGTCATCTGGGACAACCGCGGCGTACTGCACCGCGCGGCGCCGTATCCGGAGAACTCACCGCGGGAGATGCTGCGCACCACCGTGCTCGGCGACGAACCGATCCAGTGACGCGTCTGACGCCGCTCCCGCCCGACCGCTGGGACGACGACGTCCGGCGGGCGTTGAGCCCGTTGCTCGGCGCCGACCGGGCGAACCCACGCGATGCGGGCAACGTGCTGGCCACGCTCGTCCGGCACCAACCGCTCACCCGCGCCTATCTGGAGTTCAACGCCTACCTCCTGCGGGAGTCGACGCTGACCCCTCGGATCAGGGAGGTGGCGCTGATGCGCGCGGTGTTGTGGCGGCGGTGCGACTACCTGTGGGACCACCACGTCGTCCTCGCGCAGCGCGCCGGTCTGACGGTCGATGAGATAGCCGGCATCCGCAGCGGCGCCATGGGCGACGGGCTGGACGGGCTGGTGATCAGGGTGGTCGACGAACTCGAGTCGGACAGCACGATCTCCGACGACACCTGGGCCGCGCTGGGCGGTCACCTCGACGACCGCCAATGCATGGACCTGGTGTTCACGATCGGCGGATACCAATTGCTCGCGGTGGCGGTGAACGCCTTCGGCATCGAGCCCGAGGACGTGTGAGCGACCTGTCGTTGACGCCGCATCGCCGGTGTGAAAACCTGATACGCAAAGATGAGAATCACGTTCTCGCTTCTTGGATCGAATGGAGCAGCACATGGCGGAGGATCTCACCTCAGTCGACTTCTTCCGGGACGGTCGTCTGACCGACGACCCCTATCCCTTCTATGCCGCGCTCCGCGACAAATGCCCGGTCACGCGTGAAGACCATTACGGCGTCACCATGGTCACCGGCTGGCAGGAGGCCGTGGACGTCTACAACGACGCCGAGACCTTCTCCTCGTGCATCTCGGTGACGGGGCCGTTCCCCGGGTTCCCGATCCCGCTCGAGGACTTCAAGGACGGGGACGTCACCGAACTCATCGAGAAGCACCGTGACGAGATCCCGTTCAGCGACCAATTGCCGACGCTGGACCCGCCGACACACACCAACCACCGGGCCCTGCTCATGCGGTTGATCACGCCCAAGCGCCTCAAGGAGAACGAGGATGCGATGTGGCAGTTGGCCGACGACATCCTCGACGAGTTCCTGGCGCCGGGGCAGGGGGAGTTCATCAAGGGGTTCGCGGCCCCGTTCACGCTGCGGGTGATCGCCGACCTGCTCGGGGTGCCCGACGAGGACCGGCCCGAACTCCTCGAACGGCTCGCGAAGGGCACGCACGGCGGCGCGCTGGGCAGCGCCGACAAGGCGCTGACGAAGACGCCGTTGGAGTACCTCTACGACGTGTTCGCCGAGTACGTGGAGGACCGCAGGCGCGAACCCCGCGACGACGTGCTGACCGGCCTGGCGACCGCATCGTTCCCGGACGGCACCATGCCCGAGGTCGGTGACGTCGTGCGGGTGGCGACCAACGTCTTCTCGGCCGGTCAGGAGACCACCGTGCGACTGCTGTCCACCGCGCTGAAGGTGATGGGGGACCAGCCCGAGATCCAGCGCGCGCTGCGCGAAGACCGCAGCCTGCTGCCGAACTTCATCGAGGAGTGCCTGCGCATCGAGAGCCCGGTCAAGGGTGACTTCCGGCTGTCTCGGGTGCCCACCACCGTCGGTGACGAGACGCTCGCCGCGGGCACGACCGTGATGGTGATCAACGGTGCGGCGAACCGGGATCCGCGCCGCTTCGAGGATCCGGACACATTCGACCCGCAGCGCAAGAACGCGCGCCAGCACCTGGCGTTCGGCCGCGGGATCCACAGCTGCCCGGGTGCACCGCTGGCCCGCGCGGAGACCCGCGTCGGCCTCGAGCGCCTGCTCGACCGCACGACCGACATCCGGATCAGCGAGGCGCACCACGGCCCTGCCGGCGAACGCCGGTACGACTACATCCCGACCTACATCCTGCGCGGCCTCACAGAGCTGCACCTGGAGTTCGACACCACCGGCGTCGAAGCGGAGGAGAAGCCGTGAAGGTGCGCGTCGACGAGGACCGCTGCGCCGGACACGGGATGTGCCTGACGCTCTGTCCCGACGTGTTCGAGATGACCGACGACGGCTGGGCGGTCGCCGATCCGGAAGAGGTTCCAGCCGAACTGGAAAGCGCGGCCCGCGACGCCGTCGCCAACTGCCCCGAACGTGCCATCATCGAAATCGACTGATCGACAAGGAGAATCAGAGTGCCCAAGGCGTACGTGCTACTCACCGAGGACGTCAAGGACCCGGCCGGTATGGCCGAGTACGGCAAGCTCGCCGGCCAGACCATGGGCACCGCGAAGGTGCTGGCGTTCGGTCCGGCGGTCGAGAACCTGGAAGGGCAGTGGCACGGCAACCAGACGGTGCTGCTGGAATTCGAGTCCGTCGACGCCGCGAAGCAGTGGTACTACTCCGACGAGTACCAGGCGGCCGCGAAACTGCGCCAGGCGGCGGCCGACTGCAACGGGGTCATCGTTTCCGGCCTGGGATAGCGGTAGCGGCCGCTTCGTCTGTCACTGCGGCGTTCGGACGCTCGACATGACGAGCTGGAGGTAGGGGCGGTAGAGGTCCTCGCCGTCGAGGTGACTGTCGAGGGTGATGCCGTCGTTGGCGGCCAGGACGACCCGGGCCAGTGTCTCCGCCTCGATGGTGAGCGTGCCGCCGATCCGGGCGACGTTCTTGCTGATGAATTCGCCCAGTGCGCGAACGGTTTCCAGGCGTTGAGTGGCCACGCTTTCCCGCGCGTCGGGGTGGCGCAGCAGGAACAAGGTCAGCTCGTACCCCAGTGCCGCTCGGTCGGCTCCGCTGCTCAACTGGCGCCACCGCTCGGCCAACTCGTCGATGTCGACGTCGCTGAGGCGGTGAAACGACATCATCACCTCGGCGAAACCGTCGAGGAACCGCTGACGCTGGCGGTCGACGACCGCCAGGAACAGCTTCTCCTTCGCGCCGAACTGGGAGTAGATGGCGCCGCGGGTGAATCCCGCGGCCTCGGCGATCTCTTCGAGCGCCGCGCCGGTCAATCCCTTGCGCGCGAAGACTTCCTCTGCGGCGTCCAACAAGATCTGCCGGGTGTGCTCGGTACGGCGCTCTTTGGTCCAGCGTTCAGCCACGGGGACATCCTCCCATCACGGTTGGTGACCGTGACCCGGCCCGAGTGTGGCCTTTCGACAGATGCGGCCACCCTCGCGATGTGATCTCCACCACTTTACATACGGCGTTGTATCTGAGATACATAAGTGTATAAAGTGAGTCGCGTCACACGCAGTGGGCACTGGTTCGCTCCAGGACAGCCGGCGTGAGGCTTCCTCGGGCAGCCCTCGCCCGGACGAAACCTCCACCGCCGGGAGCGTCCTCGACAAAGCCCTCGACAAAGCCCTCGACAGAGGAGGACCACCTTGTTGCCGGCAACTCGCCCAGGAGACTGGCTCGATCCCGCATCCGGTCTCGGCTCGAGTCTGGATGACGTGGAGCCCGGGACGTTCAACACGACCATCCCCACCGACCGTTACACCTGTCGGGACTACGCGGCGCGCGAGCGGGATGCGATCTGGATGCGCGTCTGGCAGATCGCGGGCCGCGTCGAGGACCTGCCGAAGCCCGGCGACTGGAAGAAGTACCAGATCCTCGATCAGTCCTTCATCATCGTCCGTGGAAAGGACGGCACGCTCAGGGGTTTCGTCAACGCCTGCAGGCACCGCGGCAACGCGCTGTGCGTCACCGAGACCGGCAACGCCAAGCGCGGATTCCTCTGCCAGTACCACCTCTGGTCCTATGACCTGGAGGGCAGGTTGAAAGGAATGCTGCGCGAAGACCTCGCCGGGCCGATCGACAAGACCGAGAACTCTCTGCTCCCGGTTTCGGTCGACACCTTCGCCGGCTTCCTCTTCCTCAATCCGGATCCCGATGCGGAACCACTGCGGGAGTACCTCGGCGAGGACGTCGTCACCCTGCTGGAGCCGTACAACATCGAGCAGTTCACCACGGTCATGGACGTCACCGAGGCCATCGACTGCAACTGGAAAGTCGTGATGGACGCCTTCGAAGAGGGCTACCACATCAACGGGATCCATCCCCAGTTGCTGCAGGTGCTGCACATCAATCCCAGGACCGCGCGCTACCGGTTCTTCGAGAACCACAGCGTCGCGATGGCCCCCTTCGAAGTCGTCGGTGCCGGCGTGCAGGATCAGGTCGCAGGGATCCTGGCGTTGCCCGAAACCTTCCCCGGCACCGTCGCGGTGATCCCGCGCTTCCAGGAACTGATTGCGCCCTACCAGGATTCGGACGGGAACGTGGACTTCCCGGAGGGCGTCACCGCGCGTCTCCTGCTGCAGCAGGCCACCCGTGAGGTGCTGACCGGTATGGGGCTCGACGTCAGCGCCCTGACCGATGACCAGATGGTCGACAACCAGGGCTGGGTGCTGTTCCCGAACTACTTCATGACGGTGCGCGCCGGCGAATGCCACGTCATCATGTCGGCGCCGCACCCCGACGGTGACCCGAACCGATGCATCTGGCACGTGGCCAGCTACATGTATGTGCCGCAGGAGTTCCGCGACGCCGTCCGGGCCGAGGCGATCGTGGTGGACACGCCGGGAAGCCACAAGTACTTCGAGGCGCTTCAGCAGGACTACGAGCAGATGCCCCGGCAGCAGAAGGGCCTGCGCAACGACCGGCTCGATCACATGTCGCTGGTCAAGGAAGAAGTCGTCATCGCCCACTACCACTCGGTCGTCGACCGCTACATGGAAAGCAGGACACGTTGAACCTCGAACAGCGCATCGCCCACCACGTCCGGATGGCCGAGGCGTATCGCGACGCCTATCTGCGCCAGGGTGTGAAGGACGGCGAAGCCTTCGCCGACGCGTGGAAATTCGCCGAGGACGGCGTGTACGTATCGCCGTACTTCACCGGCGACCAGGTGTTCAAGCTCAGCGAGTTCCCCACCGACACCGCCAAGGCCTCCACGATGGAGGCGAAGGCGTACTCGTTGAGCTTCCCGGATTGGAAGCCGGCCAGCTTCGACTACTGGCCTGCCGAAAACGGCGTCGTGATGAAGACGCGGTGGGAAGGCCACACCACCGACGGTGTGAAGATGGGCTTCTACTCGTACAGCTTCATCAAGACCGATGACGACGGTCAGATCACCCGGTGGGAGACCCACGTCAACGACGAGTACAACGCCTTCCTCGACGTCGCGATCGGTGTGCACGGGCCGTTCAACGGCACCGGAGAGTACGTCGAAGCCCTCGAGCGCACGCTCGCGGCCGCGGGGGAGACGGTGTGACCACGATCGAGGACGTCATCGGCGAGAGCACCGGACGGTCGCGGGCGGTGCTGGAGTACAGCCAGACGATGGGCCGTCTGGTGAAAAGTGCGAAGGATCCCGGATTCTCGGTGGACAGCTGGGCCCCGCTGGCCGAGCTGATCGCGGTCGACGAGTTCATCCGCATCGGCCCCTTCAAGGAGGTGATGAACTGGGACGAGTACGTCGAGTTCCTCACCAACTGGGCGAAGTCCTCGGACTGGGACTGCTCGTTCAAGCGTCTCACCGAGACGGCCGACGTGGCGTTCCTCGAACTCGAGGAGCGCAGTCGGATCGGTGACTTCAGCAGCGTGGTCAACAGCGCCTCGGTGTACGAGTTCAACGCAGACAACAAGATTCGGTACATCGCCGTCTACCTGCAGATGCAGCTCCCCGACCCCGCCACGCTGCCCGACTTCCAGGGCGACTAGTGCGGTTGCAGCGGTGCGACCGGTTTCGTGGCGGTCGCGTCCACCAGTAGTTCGGCGAGTTCGCGCGGCCTGCTGAGGAACGGCGAGTGGGACGCGTCGATGGTCAACTGTTCCACGCCGAGCCTGCGGGTGACGGTATCGGCGAGCCAGCGCGGCATCGATTGATCCTGAAGGCAGCGGATGAAGCTGCGGGGGAGGTCGGCCGCCCAGAACGTCGGCACCGAAACCGGTGTGACCGTCGTGTCGCCGAACCGCTCCGGGCCGAGCCGCTCGAACGCCCACCGCGCGGTGTCCTCGTCGCAGTCGTGGTAGAAGTAGCGCCAGGCACCGTCGAAATCGGCGAACCACATCGCGCCGTCGTCGTCGAATCGCAGATAGCTCAACATCTCTCCGACATCGGCATCGAATTCGCCCGCCTCGGAGTCACGCATCGCCATCGCCTCCGGATAGGTGCGCCCCTCGCGAGGGAGTGCAGCGGCGAGGTAGACGATGTGGCTGACCAGATCCGGGCGGGCATCAGCTGCCAGCGTGGCGTCGAAACCGCCGCCGGAATGCCCGACGAGGACGCTCTTGTCCGGCTCGCCGTCTGTCAGCGCCGCGGCCACCGCGTCGCGGCGGTTGGCCAGCGTCGACTCCTCGCCGATTCGGGCACCATGGCCGGGCAGGTCGACGGCGACGCCGTCGTGACCGAGTGCCCGCAGTTGGGTGATCGTGTCCTCCCAACACCACGCGGCATGAAACCCGCCGTGCACGAACACGAATCGCATGGCGCTAACGCAGCACACGCACCGGGACGTGCGACCAGCCGGCGACGTTCTGCATCGCCACCCGGCGGCACTCGTCCCACAGCACCTCGTAGCGCGGCATGAAGTCGAGCAGGCGTTCCAGCGCGATCGCGCTCTCCATCCTGGCCAGCGCCGCGCCCAGGCAGCTGTGCACGCCGTACCCGAAGCCGAGGTTCTGCGCCTCGGTGCGGTCACGGTCGATGTCGAAGGTGTCGGCGTTCGTGAACGCCTCGGGATCGCGGTTGGCCGAACCACCCAAGAGGAACACGGGTTTGCCGGCCGGGATGGTGACCCCGTGGATCGTCACGTCTTGCATCGACCGACGGACGTTGTACTGTGCCGGCGCCTCGTAACGCAGCAGTTCCTCGACGGCGGCGGGGATCTTGCTGCGATCGTCGAGCAGCTTCTGCCACTGGTCGGGGAAACGGGCGAACGTGACCGCCGCGTTACCGATCAGCTTGGTCACGGTCTCGGCGCCTGCGCCGCCGAGAAGCGTTGCGAAACCCGCGATCTCGAGGTCGTCGAGGCGCTCCATGCGCCCGTCCTCACGTTCGATCTCGGCCTGGACCAACGCCGTGAACATATCGTCCTGCGGGTTCTCCCGGCGCTGTGCGATCAGCTCGAAGTACAGACCCATCGCGTCGGCGATGGCCTGCATACCCTCCGGGGACATCTCCTCCTGGCCGGGTTCGCGGTGCAGCGACGTGTCCACCCACTGGCGCACCTGCTGGCGGCGATCCTCCGGGACGCCGAGCATCCGGGTGATCACCTCCACCGGGAAGAACGCCGCGAATTCCTGCACGACGTCGAAGTGCTCCGGATCGGCGGCGCGGAAGCACGAGTCGATGGTCTCCTCGACCATCGGTTGGAGCTTCGCGATCTGGCGCGGGGTGAAGACCTTGTTGACCAGGCTGCGCATCTGCCGGTGCTCCGGCGGATCCATCAGGATGATCATCTTGAACGGAGCCGGTTCACCGGTTTTCACCATCGACAAGTCTAGGCCATAGGCCGAAGAGAATGTCTGATAGTCCTTGAACGCCGCGGCCACATCGGCGTGCCGGGACAGCGCATAGAAGTCCAGTTCCTCGTTGTAGTACACCGGCGCTTCTTCGCGCATGCGCCGGTAGATCTCCCACGGCTCGTTGAAGTACTCCTCGGAGAACGGGTCGAATACGAGATCGGAATTGGTCTTCGGGGTGGTCATTCACTCTCCCGGTCGGCCGCGATGCATCTCATTCTTCGCGGATTGAAATGGCTTGGCGCGGGCACTGGCGCACCGCTTCTTTGATCTGTTCTTCGTTCTCGGGGGTGACCTCGTCGGTCAGCACGTGCAGGTAGTCCTCGTCGTCCAGGTCGAAGACCTCGGGGATGATGCCCATGCACACCCCGTTGCTCTCGCAGAGCCCGAAATCGACCTCTATTCTGCGGGTCACTTCAGCACCCTCACCGGGACATGGTGGTACCCCGCGACGTTCTGCATGTGGACCCGTTCCAACCCGTCGAAGTCGACCTCGTAGCGCGGCATGAAGTCGAGCAGATGCTCCAGCGCGATCGCGGTCTCCATGCGGGCCAGCGCCGCGCCCAGGCAGCTGTGGATGCCGTACCCGAGGCCGAGGTTCTGCGCCTGCGCGCGGTCACGGGTGATGTCGAACGTTTCCGCGTTGTCGAACGCCCGCGGATCGCGGTTGGCAGCGGCGTTCATCAGGAACACCGGCTTGTGCGCGGGGACGGTGCCATTGGGCAGCACGGCCTCCTTCAGCGTGTACCGCACGTTGTACTGCACCGGACCGACATAACGCAGCAGTTCCTCGACGGCGGCGGGGATCAGGCTGCGGTCGTCGAGCAGCAGCTGCCACTGTTCGGGGTTGCGCGCGAACTCCACGACTGCGCTGCCGACCAGCTTGGTGACCGTCTCGGCGCCGGCCCCGCCCAGCAACGAGGTGAAGCCGGTGATCTCGATATCGTCCAGCTTGCGCATCTCGCCGTTCTCGCCGGGGATCTCCGCGGCGATCAACCGGCTGATCATGTCGTCCTGGGGGTTGCGCCGCCGCTCCTGCACCAGGCCGTAGTAGTACACCCCGGAATCGATGTTGGCCTGCATGTTCTCGTCGGACCACGCGAGCTGGCCGGGCTTGCGTTCCAGGCCCTTGTCGATCCAGTGCCGCACCTGCTGGCGGAACGCCTCGGGCACGCCGGCCATCCGCGTGATCACCTCGACGGGGAACGGGCCGGAGAAGTCCTGGACGACGTCGAAGCCGTCGGGATCGACCTGCGACAGGTAGTGCTCGACGAGTTCGGTGATCGTCTCGCGCTGGGACTGGATGGCGCGGGGAGTGAAGGCCTTGTTCACCAGGCTGCGCATGTGCCGGTGCTCCGGCGGGTCCATGAAGATGATCGACTTCGCGGGTCCCTCTTCGGACCTGACCATGGCCAGGTCGCATCCGCGGGACGACGAGAAGGACTCGTGATCCTTCAGCGCCGCGGCCACGTCTTCGTGACGGGTCAGGGCGTAGAAGTCCTCTGCCTCGTCGTAGTAGACGGGGGCCTCGTCGCGCATCCGCCGGTAGATCTCGTACGGGTTGTCGAAGTACTCCTGCGAGACCGGGTCGAACTTCAGTCGTGGCTTGGTCATGGGCTCCTCCTTCGCGGCGGGCTGATAGCCGGAAGCGTTACGTAAAGCATATTTACTGTAAAGCTAACAGTTTTCGTCTCTTCCGGACGCGAGTTCGGCGATCACGTCGGCGTGGCGTTCCGGTCGCCGATGCCCGCCGAGATGGCCTCGTCGAGGAGACCCAGGTCGGTACCCGCGGCGGCGGCGATCGCCCTGACCACATCGACGTCCTTGCCCACGAACGCGCCGGCCATGTCGATGAACGCATCGACCGATCCGCGCCCGGCGATCATGTTCGACACGCGGCTCGACGAGCTGCCGTGGGTCAGCGCGGTCAGCAGATCGGGTTCGGCCACCCCGAGCGCACCGCCGAGCCGGACCGCCTCGCGCAAGAGCCCGATCTGCGCGGCGAACACCGTGTTGTTGACCAGCTTCACGCTCTGCCCGGCGCCGAGCGGCCCGACGTGCAGGATCGGATCGCCGTAGGCGGCCAACACCGGACGCGCCCGCTCGACGGCGGCCTCGGAGCCACCCACGAACAGCGTCACCGCCCCGGCGGCGATGTCATGCGGTCCGCCGCTCACCGGTGCGTCGACGACGTCCACCCCGTGGTCGCGTCCCCGTGCCGCGAGCAGCCGGGCGGTGTCCGGGCTGCCCGTCGTGTGGATCACCAGGGTCGCGCCCGGCGCCATCGCCGCGAGCAGGCCGCCGTCGAGGCACACCGCGCGCACCTGATCGTCGGTGAACACGCAGACGACCACGATGTCCGCGCCGGTGGCGACGTCGACCGGCTCCGCCGCCGTGGCGGCGCCCAAATCCGATGCCGCCGCGCGCTTCTCCGGGGTGCGGCCCAGTGCGGTGACGGTGTGGCCGGCGCCGACAAGGCGGCGCACCATCGGTGCGCCCATGCGGCCCGCACCGACGAAGCCGACCCGGCTCACCTCGGGTGGTCCATCGATTCCAGGGCGGTGTCGGCCGCGGTGAAGACGGAGCCCTCGGGGGCCGACGCCCTCGCCGCGATGCTGGCCGCGTGGCGGACGTCCTTCTGCAGCAGCGCACCGGCGATCGGCGCCAGCGCCTCGACCGTCCCGCCGAACATGCTGATGCTGCCGAGCGCCTTGCTGGTCGCCGACCCGCCGTTGAGGACCTCGGCCAGCTGGGTGCGGGGGATGCCGAGCGATTCGCCGAGTTCCAGTGTGCTCAGCGCACTGCCGAGGTTGGCGGTGAACAACAGGTTGTTCAGGATCTTGGTCACCTGACCGCTGCCCAGCGGCCCCAGGTGCACGATCGGGTCGGCATACGTCGCGAACACCGGACGCGCCTTCTCGACGTCGGCCTCCTCACCGCCGACCATCACCAGCAGCTTGCCCTGCTCGACGGCGGGGGCGCCGCCGCTCACGGGGGCGTCGATCACCGAAACATTCTGGGCCGCCGCTTTTTCCGCGATCTCTCTGCACGTGTCGGGGTGCACGGTGCTGTGGATGGCGATCATCGCTCCAGGCGCGAGACCCGCGAGCACACCGGTGTCGCCGTAGAGGACCTCGCGGACGTCGTCGTCGCCGACCACGCACACACACATCAGATCGCTGGCGGCGGCGAGCTCGGCCGGGCTGCCCGCGGTCTTGGCCGCGGTGTCGGCGTACGGTTCGAGGCTGGCGGGGCGCCGGGCCCACAGGGTCAGCTCGTAACCGCCTTCGACGATCCGCCGCGCCATCGGGCCACCCTGACTGCCCAGGCCGATGAATCCGACGCGCATCTAACCCACCTCCATCTTCTTCTCGGCTACCTGCTGTTCGGCGCCCTGCGAGACGACACACTCTTCGACGAACGACAACACCTTCAGGTGATAGGCCGCGGCGGTCACCCCGAGGCTGAGGTTGTGCCCGGCGTTGTCCTGTTCGGCGGTGACGAACCGCGGTGCGTTGGTGAACACGTCCGCGATCCCCGCCAGCGCCTCGGCGTCGGAGCACCACACTCGCTCGTGCTCGGCGTGGCTGAACCGCACCGGAACCCGCACCCCGGCGGCCACTGCCGGGAAGTCCCGACCGGGCCAGTCCCGCACCATCGCGGCCTCGTACGGTGCGCCCGTGGAGGAGTTGGTGATCCCGGTCAGCACCGCCGGGGGATACAGGTCGGCGGGCTCCCAGAGCAGTTGCCGCAGACCCGGCGGACGCCGGGTCGGACCCGCGTCGCGCAGGATGTCGAGCGCCGCGTCCTGATAGCGCAGCCCGGTGCCGGCCAGTTCCAGCCCGATCAGGCCGTCGCGGTCGTGTGCGGCCATCCGCAGCGCGAGTTCGCATCCGTTCGAATGTGCGACCACGAAAAGACCTGCGCCCCGCGGTTTTTCGCCGAGCATCGCATCTACTGCACCGTAGGCGAGCGCGACCCGCTGCTCAGGGTGTTCGATCGCGTCCGGATACGGGGCGGAGCTGCCGTAGCCCGGCCGGTCGAGGGCGATCATCGTGAACCCCAGCCGCGCGCCCAGGCGCAGCAGCGACAGTCGCGGGTGACCGGGACAGTCGAAGTAGGCCGCCGTGCTGGCCCCGCCGTGCAGCGCGACCACCACCGCACGCGGCTGCCCGTCGGCCTCGGCCACCAGTCCCGACATCGGCACGCCGTCGACCATCACCACCCGCGGACGCGGTGCTGGTGCTGTTTCGCTCCTCGCGTGCGCGGTGCCGTCTTCGCTCCTCACGTGCGCGGTCACGCGTCGCTCCTCAGCAGGAGCACACCACTGGGCGTCAGGCCGCCGCTGCTGACCACGGCCACCCGTGCGTCGGCCACCTGGCGATCCCCGGCCTCGCCCCGCAACTGGCTGACGGCTTCGTGCATCAGGCCCATCCCGTGGGTGCGGCCGTGGGAGAGCTGACCGCCGTGGGTGTTGAGCGGCAGGACGCCGTCGCGGGCGATGTTGTGGCCGCCGTCGAGGAAGTCCTTCGCCTCGCCGATCCCGCAGAATCCGAGGGCCTCGATCCAGGACAGGCAGTTGAACGTGAAGCCGTCGTAGAGTTCGGCGACGTCGACATCGCTGGGCCGCAACGAGGTTCGGGTCCACAGGTGTGCGGACTGGCCGAGCACCTGCGGTTCGTGGGTCAGTGTCGTCTGGTCCCAGTCGGTGCGTTCGACGATCTGGGTGCCGACGGCCTCGATGAACACCGGCTTCTTCGGCATGTCCCGGGCGGCGTCGACCGCCGAGACCACGACCGCGACCGCACCGTCGCACGGCACATCGCAGTCGTAGAGGCCGAACGGTGTGGTGATGGGCCGGGCCGACAGGTAGTCCTCCATCGACATCGGATCGCGGTAGATCGCCGTCGGGTTCAGCGCGGCGTTGGCCCGCTGGTTGAGCGCGATCCAGCCCAGCGTCTCGCGGGTGGTGCCGTACCGGTGGAAATGCCGTTGGGCGTTGAGCGCCAGGGTGTGGGCCGCCGATGTCGCACCGAACGGCATCTGCCAGCTGGTGGTCCGCCCGCCCCCGGGCGGCGCCATCTTGCCCTCCTTGAGCAGCTGCCCGAACGTGGCCTCCCACAGCGTGCGGAAGCACAGCACGTGCCGCGCCATCCCGGTGGCCACGGCCATCATCGCGGCGATCACCGAGCCGCCCGGACCGAAGGTGTCCATACCCCCGTTGATCCACGTGGGCCGCAGCCCGAGCGCTCCCTCGAGTGCGGTGACCCCGCCTTCGCCCATGCCCGCGACGTCGAGTCCCGGATAGGTCGACAGCCCGTCGATGTCGTCCAGGGTCAGCCCCGCATCGGCGACCGCGGCCTCACACGCCTCGATGGTCAAAGACAGCGGCGGCACCATCAGCCGGCGACCGAGCCGCGAGGCCCCGATACCGGTGATCGCCGAGTGCTGCTCGAACTTCTCGGTGCGCAGCATCGGCCGGATGTGGTCGCCGAAACGTTCGGGGGCGATCTCGTCGGCAGGCAACTCGCCCGGGTCGCCGGCGACCGGCCGGAACAGCGGCAGCCAGACGTCGTCGGCCTGCTGGAACACCACCTCGACGGGTTGGCCCAGCTCGAGGCCGTCGGGGTCGGATTCGACGATGTTGGTGGTCAACCGGACCCGCGGGTCCTCGTCGATCGCCACCTGCGCCACCACGTACGGCGGCGGCAGGTCGGGGAAACCGAACCGGTGGTTGACGGTGAAACCCGCCAGTGTGCCCCGCCCCGACACCGTGCGGACGCCCAGTTTCTGGCTGCGGCAGTACCGGCAGATCGGTTGGGGCGGGTGGATCAGCGACTCGCAGTCCTGGCACTGCTGGATGCGCAGTTCACCGTCGGCGCCCGCGGTCCAGAAGAACTCGTTCTGCGCGGTCACCTGCGGCAGCGGCCGGCCCGGGATGTCGGCCATGTCTACAGTCCCGGAAGCATGCGCTCGTCGCGGACGGCGTCCGCGTGGTCGCCGTTCGCGTCGTCATCCGCCGATACCGCACCCGGTGTTGGTTGGGATGGCCTGTCGTGCACCGGCTCTCCTTCGTGCATCTCGATGATGGCGTGGACGGGGCAGTCCAGCAACGCCCGCAGCACTGCGGGTCGATCGGCCTCGGGCACGGTGCCGTTGCCGATCAGCGAGGCGTAACCCCAGTCGTCGAGCGAGAAGTACTCCGGTGCGTGCTTGGCGCAGATGCCGAAGCCGTCGCACATCGTGCGATCGAGTCGGATCCTCACGCGCTCACCACCGCCTCCACTTCGTAGGGTCGTCGGACGTCGTACAGGTCGACGGCGCAGCGATCACAGCTGCCCTCCCGGTGCCGGGCCACCGCCTGCGGGAACGCGGTGAGCAGGCTGGCGGCGACGTTCGTGGCCGCGTCGAGCGTCCCGCACGCACCCCGCCCCCGCAGCACCACCGACCAGCGCTCCAGCCGGGCCAGATCGTCGTCGGAGGCCACGCCGTCGCGCAGCGCCACAGCCACGGCCGCCATGGCGGCGGTCCCGTTGAAACAGGATCCGCACTGTCCGGCGTTCTCGCGGTCGAAGTAGGCCAGCACCGATGCGGCCACCGCGACCGGGCATTCGTCGGTCAGCACCCCGACCGCCCCGCAGCCCAGACCGCTGCCGAGGCGGCGCAGCGCCTCGTGGTCGAGCGTCGCGTCGAGGACGTCACGGTTGAGCAGCCCGGTGAAGTAACCGCCCATCAGCACGCCGCTGACCGAATCGGGCGAGATCCCGTGCCAGGTCAGCACATCGGCGAGGGCGACACCGTGCGGCAACTCGTAGAGCGCCGGTGGCCCGCCACCGCCGGTGACGGTCGCCAGGAAGGTGCCGGGGGACGACGGTGTGCCCGCCGACCGGTACTCCCGCGCCCCGTGCTCGTGCAGATACGGCAGGTTGGCGAGCGTCTCGACGTTGCTGACCAGTGTGGGCAGCCCACCCACCCCCTCCTCGAACGGCCGCGGCGGCTTGTCCGTCGGTTTGGCGGGCCCCCCGTCGATGGCACGGACGGCGGCGGTCTCCTCACCGGCGACGTAACCGGGGTCGACGACCACGACGCTGATCGACACACCGTCCAGAACCGGTGAATCGACCTGTGTCAGCGCGGTTTCGACACTGCGGGCGGACTCCGGATCGGAGACGTAGACGATTGCGCGCTCGGCCTCCACGACGCGCGCGGCCAGGCGCAGACCGTCGAGCACAAGGTGCGGGCGGTGCCGCAGCAGCCACCGGTCCTTGATCGACGCGGGTTCGCCCTCTTCGCCGTTGGCGATCGCGACGGCGCCGCCGCGGGTACGGCCGTGATCGCGCACCGAGCGCAGTTTGACCGCCATCGGGAACGCGGCACCGCCACGTCCGAGCAGGCCGGACAGTTCGACTTCCTCGAGCAGTCGTTCGGGGTCGGGCAGCTCGCGGTAGCCGCCGGACTGCGCGTAGTCGGCGTAGTCCTCCCGCCCGGCGGGCACGTGCAGCAGACGCGGCGTGGTGCCCGGCCAGACGGCGGTGGTGAGATCGGTTGCGGCGGTGGGGTTCATCTGCTTCTACTTTGTCCTCGCGGATAGGCTGGCCGACATGAGAACTGCGGTGGTGCGGGTGGGGGTGGACCCGGCGGGCGAACTGACACCCGCGCAGCTAGCCGACGGCATGTCGCGCCTGCGCGAACTCGGGGGCGCGGCGGGCGCGGACATCGTGGACAACAACCTGCCCGCCATGCCGCCGGGCCGGCGCGAAGCCGAGCTGCTGATCGCCGGCGACGACCCCGGCAGTCTCACCCAGACGGCGCTCGGTCTGTGCGCGGAGGCGTTCGGCACCGAACCGGTCGCCGGTGTGCTCACCTACATCAGCCGCGGCACCGACGACGACGCGCACGGCGTGCTGGCCGGTTTCGGTCTGGCCGGTGACGTCACCCGCACCGCGGACGATGCTGGGTGGGACGTCGTGCACGTGACGCTGCGCAAGGCCGACCTCGAGCGGATCCCGGAGAGCCGCATCCACACCGCGCTGGAGGCCTCGCTCAACTGTGAGGTGCACATCCGGACCGTCTGACACGTTCACCGGCCCAGGAAGTCGAGGATGGCCGGGGCGGCCTGCACCCAGGTGTCGAACATGTTGAACCGCTTGACCTTCCCGGATGCCCGCTTCTCGCCGGCGCGTTCCCAGGCGTCCTCCGGCCACGGCGGGTCGATGACCGTCGAGCCCTTGATCAGGCAGCTGACCTCCAGGGAGGTCCGCTTGGGGTGGTCGAGGTCGTTCTCCCCGCCGCGGATGATCAGCGTGGGCACCCGGATGTCGTCGAACATCTCGTCCTCCACACCCGGGATCGTCTGCCCGGGTTTGGGCACGAAAGCGTTGAGCCAGCGCAACATCAACTTGAGGAACTCGTCGGCGTCCAGGCTCAGGATGCGGTCCCGGTTGGCGGGGTTCTCCGCGATGCGTTCCTGCCATTCGGCCACCTGCGCGACGGCCTTCATCCCCGCACCGCGCACCGCGAGGATGCTCGGCACGATGTAGTACGAGCCCAGCACGAACGACCCGTACACGCCGCCGACGATGTTCCACACGACGAGCTTGGTGACGATCTCCGGGTACAGCATCGTCGTGAGCATCGAATCGCGCGCCCCGCCGGATCCGCCGGCCAGGATGCACGGCCCGATGTCGAGCGTGGTGATCAGTTGGTACAGCGTCTCGGCCCGCATGTGCGATTCGCTCTGGCCGTAGAACTGCACATCGGACTTCCCGCAGTTCGGGCGGTCCCACAGCAGGACCCGGTAGCCACCCTTGACCAGCGCCTGTGCCAGCGGTCGCAACCCGGGGATGTCCTTGCTGAACCGTCCACCCGGCGTGAGCGCGATGAAATCGCCGGTCTTGCCGAGGATCTCGTAGACGACCCTGCCGCCGTTGATCTCGATGACCTTCTCGCCGCGCTTGAGTTGCGGGCCCACCTGCTCGGTGGTGTCGTCGGTTGTCGTCATGCCATCACCAGCACGTCGTTGCCGACCACGCGGACCGGGTAGGTGCGGATGCTCCACTCCGGTTTGACCGCGGTGGTTCCGGTCGCCAACTCGAAACCCCACTGGTGCCAGGGGCAGTAGATGTACTCGAGGTCGCGCACCATCACCGCGTCGCCGGGCACGTCGTCGTCGACCACGGTGCGCCCGCGGGCGCGGCCGAGGCACAGGGGACCGCCTTCGTGCGGGCAGTAGTTGGCGATCGCATAGAAGGTGCCGTTGACGTTGTAGACGCCGACGCCGTGGCGGCCGATCGGCACGATCTTGTGTGAGCCGGGTGGGATCTCGTCGACGGTGGCGACGATGTGTTCACGCCCCTGCGCCAGGCGGGGCGTCTTGTCCTTGTCCATGTGTCAGAAAACCCGCACCTGGCCCTCGAGAGCCGGCACGGTGTCCGGCAGCTTGTAGGTCTCGATGCCGTTGCGGAACATGATTGCTTCACGGGCATGTTCGGGCAGGTGCTTGACCAGCCAGCGCGGGTCGTCGAACGTCCAGTGCGGGTAGTCGCTGGAGAACAGCAGGATCTTCTCGCACTCCATCCACTCGAACGCACGGGTGAGTTCGGTCTTGTCCTCGGGGTAGTCCAGCGGCTGCGTGGTGAACTTGATGTGGTCCTTGACGTACTCGCTCGGCTTGCGCTTGATGTCCAGCCACGACTTGCGGGCCTCGTAGAGCGCGTCCATCCGCCACATCAGCGGCAGGATCCACGAGAACGCGTGCTCGACGAACACGATGCGCAGATTGGGGTGGCGATCGAATGTGCCGTCGAAGATGAGGCTCATCACCTGGTTCGCCGCGAGCAGCGAGTACGTGACCATGAAATCGTGGTTGTAGCTGGGCAACCCGACCGGCGGCATCGGCAGTTCGTCGTAGTGGCTGCGCGACAGGTGGCAGGCGACGGTGATGTCGTGTTTGGCAGCCGCCGCCCAGATCGGGTCGTACTTGGGGTTACCCCACGAGGGACGCGGTTCGGCCTTGATCAGGATCTGCGCCATGTAGGGGTGCCCGACCCAGCGTTCGATCTCGGCGACGCTCGCCTCAGGTTCCTCGATGGCCAGGCAGATCGACCCGCGCCAGCGCTCGTGCCAGTTGTTGTGGCTGTCCAGCCAGTGATTGGCCTGCCAGTCGTTGAGCCCGACGGACATCGCGTGCTGCGCTTCGGGAATGCGCGCGGGGTAGGCGGCGGGCTCCAGGATCGCAATGTCCGCGCCGGCCTCCATGATCAGCTGCTTGAACGCCAGATCAGGATCGCTGCAAGCGAATTCGCCGTCGGGCGGGAACGAGTCGACGCGCATCGCGTAGGAGTGGGCATAGTCGGGCGCGTCGTAGTAGATCTGGTCGCCCACCTTGTGGGTGCCGAAATACCTACTGCGCCACGGCTCGGGGATGTACTGACCGAGTTCGCCGCTACGGGGGGTCGGGTGGACGTCGCTGTCCACGCACCGCACGGCGATGCGTTCGGCGGCAGGTACCCGTGGATTGGCTGTGACAGTCATGAAGGCCTCCTCGTTACCTCTACTGTGCCGGAATCGCGGACGTACTGTGCCGGAATCGCGGACGCGATGGCCGGGATTGCCGGCAACTCGATGCCGTACAGCTGCGCGGCGTTTCGCCAGCACAATTTGTCGCGCTGCTCGGCGGTGTACGCGCTCGGCACCGACAGTTCGTTGAGCTGCCAGTGCGGGTAGCTCGAGCCGTACATCACCATGTCGTCCTTGCCGGTGAACCCGGCCCACTCACCGGCGAAGTCGACGTCACCGGGGCCGTCGAGGCTGCCTTCCACGAAGTAGACGTGATCGGGCAGGTAATCGCTGGGCATCTTCGGCGCCCAGGGCGTCTGCTCCAGGTGCGGCCGCCCGAAACAGTCCATCCGCCACATGAACGGGGTCAGCAGGTCGGCGGCGCCATCGGCCCAGACGAATTTCAGCGCGGGCATCCTTTCGAATACCCCTTCCGCGATCATGTTCATCAGGTGATAGAGGAAATTCATCGCGGTGAAGCCGACGAACTGTTCGTAGGTGCGCGTCAGTCCGTTGGGTGTGGGCGGCAGCATGACGCCGGAGCCGACCTCGAAGTGCACGGCGACGGGCAATCCGGCGTCGGCCGCCGCTTCCCACAGTGGCCAGAACTGAGGCTTGCCATACAGTTCGCGGGACTGCAGCGGCACCCCGAGCTGCACGACGCGCGGATGGTCGCGGTACTTCTCGATCTCCCGCAGGGCGCCGGTGATGTCGTCGGGATTGACGCGGATGGTCCCGCGGAAGCGGTCGCCGTGGAGCGAATGCTCCAGCCAGCGGGTCACCATCATCTCGTTGTGCGCCGCGGCGATCGCCGTGCCGAGGTGGCGGTCGGGCATGATGCCGCGGGTCATCGGATGCAGAATCGCGACGTCCACCCCCCGGTCGTCGAACAGGTGCTTGGCCACTACGTCGGGATCCGAGCCGGGGTACTGGCCGTCCGGACCCTCGGTGCCCTTGGCGTACTCGCCGCCGGGCGCGCCGTACCAGTCCATCTCGTAGTCGGGGAACCCGCGGCTCCGGAATGGCTCCTGCAGGAAGTTGCGTCGCAGGTCCTTGTTCGACTTGACGAAGATGTGCACGCTGGCGTCGATCAGGGGTGAGCGCGTCCCGTCCGGATGCGTTGTGACCAAGGTTGTCCTCCGATGTTCGTCCGGAGCGCAGACGGCTTCGCGCGTGTGCGGCGATGACCGGACTCACAGCCAGTGTAAATCGAAGTTCTTCAAAGGCAAGAACCGAGTTCTCATTACCCTGCCTGCCATCACCGCAGGTGAACGGATGTGCTGGTCAGTCGCGCAGCGGTGCGCTTAGGAAACTTGACGGTCGGAGAGGGAGAACGGGTGGACGGATAATGAGAATGCTATTCTCGCATGGTCGTGACACCGCACCAGGAGGCGCCGGATGCTACTCGAGTTCGATGCGGATCAGCGACTGTGGCAGGAGACCGTGCGTGACGCGGTCACCAAACAGTGCCCGGCCTCGCTGGTCCGCGAAATCGCCGAGAACGGCGTCGATCCGACGCCGCTGTGGAAGAGCTACGTCGACGCGGGATGGACGGAGCTGACCGATCCCGAGAACGCCGTCGAGCTGGCGATCGTGTGCGAGGAGATGGGGCGGGCCACCGATCCGACGCCGTTCCTGTCGACGATGACGCAGTACGCGCCGCTGGCGGCGGACCGGTTCGATCCGCAGCAGGCGGGTGCGGCAGTCTACGACGGGATCAGCGCCGTGCGCGACACCGAAGGCTGGGTGCTCGACGGGGCCGCGCGCTACGTGCTCGACGGTGACCGCGCCGACCGTCTCGCGGTGGTCACCGACGCCGGTGTCTTCGTCGTCGACGCCGCCGTCGCGATCCGACGCCGCAGCCCGGTCTTCGATCCGGTGCTGCACGTCGCCGACGTCTCGTTCGACGCTGTCCGGGTGCCCGACACCGACCGGGTGCGCACCGACTCCGAACGGGCGCGTCACCTCGCGCTGACCGGTATCGCGGTCACCACCGTCGGCGCCTGCCAGCGGATCCTCGACCTGGCCCTCGACCACGTCAAACAACGCCAGCAGTTCGGGGTGCCCATCGGGTCGTTCCAAGCCGTCCAGCACAAGGCTGTCGACATGCACGTGGCCGTCGAACGCGCTCGCGCCCTGGCGTACTTCGCCGCGCTGACCATCGCGGCCGACGACCCGCGGCGCCGGCTCGCCGCGTCGATGGCCAAGGCGGCGGCGGGGGAGTGCCAGTCGCTGGTGTTCCGGCACGGCCTGCAGCTCTTCGGCGCGATGGGGTTCACCTGGGAGAACGATCTGCAGTTCGCGTTGAAGCGGGCCAAGGCCGGCGAACTGCTGCTGGGCGGTGCGGCCGAGCACCGTGCGACGATCGCGGAGGAATTCCATGCAGCTGACTTTTGATTCCGACGTCGAGCAGTTCCGCGCCGAGTTCGCGGCCTTCCTCGACGAGAATCTGCCGCCCGAATCGGCCACGCTCGAACGGCCGCGGTCGGTCTCGCACATGCCGCAGTGGGCGCGCGACTGGCAGCGGCTGCTGTTCGACAACGGCTGGCTGCTGCCCGCACAGCCGCCGGAGTTCGGCGGCCGCAACGCCTCCGTGCTCCAGCAGTTCGTCCACCTCGACGAACTGTGCCGGCGACGGATCTACCACAGCTTCAACCCGCAGGGCGTCAACATCGTCGCCGCCTCGCTGATCACCTTCGGCAGCGACGAGCAGAAACACCGGTGGGCGGTGCCGGTGCTGCGCGGGGAACTCACCGCTTCGCTGGGCATGAGTGAACCCAGCGCCGGATCGGATCTCGCGTCACTGCGGACACGCGCGGTGCAGGACGGCGATCACTTCGTGGTGAACGGGCAGAAGGTGTGGACCTCCGGCGCCCACGACGCCGACTACCTGCTGGCGTTCGTGCGCACCGATCCGGATGCGCCCAAGCACCGGGGCATCAGTGCGCTGATCATCCCGACCGATACGCCGGGGGTGGTGTGCCGTCCCTTCGCCGATCTGTGCGGCGAGGAGAACAAGGACTTCAACGAGGTCTTCTTCACCGACGCCCGGGTGCCCGCCGAGAACCTCGTCGGCCCGCTGAACCAGGGCTGGAAGGTGGCCAACGGTTCGCTGGGTCACGAGCGCACGATGATGTGGCTCGGTTTCGCCGACCGCATCGACAACGTGATCGCCGACTTCCGGCCGACCACCGAAATCGAGCGCGACCAGTATGCGTCGATGATCATGGACTATCAGGCGCTGCGGGCGATGGGCTCGGCCGCGCTGGCGCGCGCCGCCCGCGGGGAAATGGACACCGCATCGGTGTCGGTGCTCAAGCTGTTCGGCTCGGAGGCCGAGATGCGGGCCGCTGATGCGGCGCTGACGGCATCCGGGTCCGCCGGGCTGGTGCACCCCTCGACGACCGGGCGCTATGAGCACATGAACCTCGACCACTACTTCGCCAGCTGGTTCGAGCGCTACGCCCGCAGTTTCTCCGGCACCATCGCCGGCGGAACCTCGGAGATCCAGCGCAACATCATCGCCACGCAGGTACTGGGGTTGCCGCGCGCCTGAGTTCAGCCGCGCGGCCACCGCGTCAGTAGTTGTTACAGGTGGCGGCGACGTTCGAGATCGGCCCGAAGTAGGCCTGTGCGGTCGGGTTGCTCTGGAGGAACGCCACCGTCGCCTGCCGCTGCTGCGGGGATGCGGCGAGGAAGTTGCGCACCGCCTGCTGGCCGCTGCGCTGCTGGGCGAACTGTGCGGCCAGGTCGGGGTGCTGGTCGTTGAGCGCCGCGATCACCTGGTCATAGGTGCAGGTGGTGTTGATGATCGGCCCCAGGTTGGGTTGCGCCGACGCAACGCCTGCCGAAAGTGGGATCGCCACGGCGAGGCCGCCGAGCGTGATGGCGATGTTCTTGCGCGACAGCTTCAGCATGCGTACACCCTTTTCTCGGAATTTCTCTTGTCGAAGCGCTTCACCGGGCACAAGATCACCCGACAGCAGATATATCGACGATAACAGTGGAACTGTTACCTTTTCATCCCCTCGAGCAAACCTGACGGGTGCCGAGTCCCCGGCGTGGGCCGCTACAGCCTCTGCAGCTTGAACGTCCAGAACTGAGTTCCGGGCGGGCCGTTGAAGCAGCCCACGTTGTACACCGAGTCGATGGTCCCGACGAGGCTCACCTCGTCCCACGAATACGTCTCGCGGGTCGGCATGCTGTGTCCCGGGCAGCGCAGGCCGTCGGGTACGTCGACGGTCATGGTGTAGCGACCGTTGACCAGTTGCGCCGTACCCTCGTAGTACGCGTAGAACTTCAGGCGCGGCCTCGCCCGCACATAGGCGCAGTCCGGCTGCTTGTCCGGGTAGCAGTTGGTGACGAACCAGACCCATGACGCCTGCGTGTAACGGTTGGTCTGCAGGTCATAGTTGCCCAGAACCATCATGGCGTGCGCGGGCGGCGGTGCGACGACGCCCGCCGCCATCATGATCGCGGCTGCCGCGACGAAGAGTTTGAAGCGCTTCATCGTCGTCCCTTCCGGTACTTGACCGCTGTCATCAAAACATCTTGGCGCCGATCGCAAGTGCGGATCAGTCGATGACGGCGGCTTCTTTGCGCTCGGTGATGGGGCGCGCCAGCTCCTGCTCGTCGCAGATGCGCTGCAACTTCTCCAGCGTCTCGTCGAGACCCGGGCCCAGCGGCTTGCTGGGCGTGAACGTCGCGGGCAGATTGCGCATGCCCTGGATGACGCCGATGGTGTCGTAGTGCACGGTGCCCTCGGGGTCGCACACGTAATCCGGCATCCGGTCGAGCACCGCGGTCAGCATCGACTTGAACACCGTGCGGGCCACGTTGGAGCCCACGCAGCGGTGCACACCGATACCGAAGCTGAAGTGGCGGTTGCCCTTCCGGTCGAGGATGACCTCGTTGGGTGCGGTGAACACCGACGGGTCGCGGTTGGCCATCGCCCAGGACAGCCACAGCCGCTCGTACTTCTTGAACTGCTGACCCTCCACCTCGACGTCGTCGGCGAAGGTGCGGCCGTCGCCGGGGGCCGGGGTGAAGAAGCGCAGGAACTCCTCGGTGGCCGGATGCAGCAGCGTGGCACGCTCACGGCTGAGCCGTTCCCGTTGGTCGGGGTGCTCGCCGAGCCACTCCAGTGCGTGCGCGGTGAGCGCCGTCGTGGTGTCGAAACCGCCACCGATGATGAGACCGAGGTTGCCGAGGATCTCCATGTCCGGCGCGGGCTCACCGTCGATGCGCAACTGCACCAGCGCGTTCACCAGACCGGGACGCGGATTCTCCCGGATCTCCATCATGTTGGTGATGAGGTCGATCCCCATCTCGCGATGCTGTTCGTTGATCTTCTCGCGTTCGGGGGAGTGCTCGGGGGTGAACACCGAGGCGTGGGTTGGCTCGCTGTAGACGTTCCACTTCTTCAGCGAGATGCCCATCATCGCCAGCGTGAACACCGCCGGCACCACGTTCGCCAGATGCTCGACGAAATCGATGCGGCCGGACTCGATGTGCTCGTCGAGGGCGGCGCGGGTGATCTCGTCGACGAACGGTTCCCAGCGCTTGATCGCGGCGGGTGAGAGATAGGGGTTCAGAGCGCCGCGGTAGGCGCTGTGTTCCGGTTCGTCCATCTCGAGGATGCCGCCGCGGACGACGGTGGCCCGACTCGCCTTGGGGATGGTGATGCCCTGGAACGGCGTTTCACCGCTGATGTCGTGGTGGTTGGACACCGCCGGGCAGCGCGCCAACTCGAACACGTGCCTGCTGTCGGCGGCCACCCAGTGCCCGCCGTACGTGTCGCTCCACGCCATCGGGCACTTGGTCTGCATCTCCTCGGTGATCTTCTCGAATTGCAGCCGGTACTCCGGTGTGTGCCGGTCGAAGTGGTAGCTGTTCTTCTTGCGATCACTGGAGGCGGGCTCGCCGCGGAGATCGTCGACGCTGCTCACGTCGTTGTTGGCTCCCTGGGTCATTGGTCTGCAGACATCCGTTCCGAGTCAGTCGTCTTCGATCGAAATCGCTTGTTCCGGACAGGAGGACGCCGCCTCGCGGACGGCGTTCTGCTGATCGTCGGGCACGACCTCGTTGACCGGCGACGCGGTGCCGTCGATATCGCTCAACACGAAGGAATCCGGTGCGATCATCGAGCACAGCGTGTGCCCCTGACAACGGTCCGGGTCAACCCTTACCTTCACTGCTCTCCTCGAAGTCGCTGCGGTACAACGGTGTTCGGATCAGACGTGGTAGTCGTACCACTTGAGGTAGCCGCCAGCGTCCACGCGCAACTGCATGCCGGTGACAAAGCGTGACTCGTCGGAGGCCAGCCACAGCACCGCGTTGCTGATGTCCTCGGGCTCGATGAACGGCACAGGCATGGCCTGCTGGACACCGAACGCGAGCTCCGCGTCGGCGCGCGTGGGCTTCTCGAGGTCGGGCCGGAACGAGCGGTACATCGGCTCGCTCTGCAGCATGTCGGTGTTGCAGTTGGTGGGGTGGATGACGTTGGCGCGGATGTTGCGCACCGCCAACTCGGTCGCCAGGTCGTGCATGTACTGGGAGATGAGACGCTTGGAGGTCATGTAGCCCATCCCCCCGGGGTCGGCGCCCGGGCGGTCCTTCTTCGAGGCGTCCATCAGCGCGGCCGCCGAGGCGGTGGCGATGATCGAGGCGCCCTCCTTGAGGTGGGGCAGCGCCACCTGGATGGCATTGATGGTCCCGACGAAATTCGTGTTGATGCCGTCGGTCCACGCCTGCATCGGCGGGGCGCCCTTCATCGCCGCGATGCCGGCCTGCGCGACGACGATGTCGAGGTGTCCGAGTTCGGCCACGCCGTTGTCCACCGCCTGCTTCAGTTGGGCGGCGTCACGGACGTCGGCCTGGGCGATCACGGCCTTGCGGCCCGCCTTCTCCACGTACTGGGCGGTCTCCTCGAGATCTTCCCGGGTGGCCAGCGGGTAACCCACGGTCTCGATGTCGGCGCAGATGTCGATGGCGATGATGTCGGCGCCTTCTTCGGCCAGTCGGATGGCGTGGCTGCGACCCTGCCCGCGCGCTGCGCCCGTGATGAATGCGACCTTGCCTTCTACGCGCCCCACAGCTTGTCCTCTCGTGTAACCGGTTGATTCCGTTGGTGATGCATGACCGTCAGGTGTTACGGCCGCCGTTGACGCCGAGGATCTGGCCGGTGATGTAGCCGGCCTCCTCGCTGATGAGGAACGCGCAGGCGGCGGCGATGTCCTCTGGTCTGCCCATGCGCCGCACCGGGGTGGCGGCGATCGTGGCGTCGATGTCGCCGAGGTAGCCGCGCTCGGCGGCGGCGCGCAGCATCGGGGTGTCGATGAAGCCGGGCGGTACGGCGTTGACCGTGATACCGCTCGGCCCGTATTCCAGCGCAAGCGATTTCGTCAGGCCGTTGACCGCCGACTTGGCGGCCACGTACGGCGACATGTACGGGGCGCCCGAGTGGGTGCTCGACGACGAGATGTTGACGATGCGGCCCCACCCCGCCTCGAGCATGTCGGGCAGCACGGCCTGGATGGTGTGGAAGACGCCGTTGAGGTTGACGTCGATGACCTTCTGCCAGCGGTCGAAGGTCACGTCGCTGAAGCGTTTGAAGCAGTCCAGCCCGGCGGCGTTGACGAGCACGGTGATCGGACCGAGCTGTTTGCGGATCGCGGTGAAGGCGGCCTCGACCGCGGACCGGTCGGTCACGTCGGCGGCGTGGGCGAACTCGCCGTCGCCCGGTTTGAGATCGATCGTGGCGACGTGGAGCCCGTCGGCCTGCAGCCGCTGCACGATGGCCAGTCCGATACCCGACCCTCCGCCGGTGACCACGGCGGTCTTCACAGTGCTCTGTCCTGTCCGGCGGCCGGGGCTGTCTCGGTCGTCTCAAGCATCAAGAATCATCCTTCCGATTATGAGAACCGTACTCTCGATGTCGATCATTCTGCAAGAAATCGCACGGACGCGCTCGGCGCCCACCTATGCTCCAATCCGGCTCCCCAAGCCCATGACTAGCCACTCTAGGTTTCCTTGAGTTCTCTCGTGCCGAATGTATGATTCGCCGGGAATGAGAATGGAATTTCCATCGCACGGAGGAGGATGATGGCTCAGACGCCCACGGTGAGCGCGGATCGCCAGAGTGCCGCCGGCTCCCGGGCCGGTGACGTGCAGGCGGATCGGCGGCTGTTGATCGACGGTCGGCTGGTCGACACCGGACGGGTGTTTCCCTCCCTCAATCCCGCCACCGGCCAGGTGCTCGGGTACGCGCCGGATGCGACCGTCGCCGACGCCGAAGCCGCCGTGGCCGCGGCGCGACGCGCCTTCGACACGACCGATTGGGCGACGAACGTCGAACTGCGGTTGCGCTGCCTCGACCAGTTGCACACCGCCTTGGTCGAGCATCGCGACGAACTGGCCGCACTGACGATCGCGGAGGTGGGCGCCACCGAGGCGCTGTGCCAGGGCGCGCAACTCGACCAGCCGATCGCGATCGTGCGCTACTACGCCGACCTGCTCGCCGACTACCCGATGACCGAAGACCTCGGCAACATCGAGAGCCGGGGCATGCAGCACCACCGCTGGGTCGAGAAGGAAGCCGCGGGCGTCGTGGCGGCGATCATCGCCTACAACTATCCGAACCAACTCGCGCTGGCCAAACTCGCGCCGGCGCTGGCCGCCGGTTGCACCGTCGTCCTCAAGTCCGCACCCGACACGCCGTTGATCACCCTGGCCCTCGGCGAGTTGATCGCCGAGCACACCGACATCCCGGCCGGTGTCGTCAACGTGCTCTCCGGCGCCGACCCGGAGGTGGGCGCGGTGCTGACCACCAGCCCCGACGTCGACATGGTCACCTTCACCGGTTCGACCCCCACCGGGCGCCGCATCATGGCCGCCGCGAGCGAGACGCTCAAGAAGGTGTTCCTCGAACTCGGTGGCAAGTCCGCGGCAATCGTGCTCGACGACGCCGACTTCAACACCGCGGCACTGTTCTCGGCGTTCTCGATGGTCACCCACGCCGGCCAGGGTTGCGCGCTGACGTCCCGGCTGCTGGTGCCGGCCCGGCACAAGGACGAGATCGTCGAGAAGATCAAGAACAACTTCGGGTTGGTGCGCTTCGGAGATCCAGCCGATCCGTCCACCTACATGGGTCCGCTGATCAGTGAGAAGCAGCGCGACAAGGTCGACGGCATGGTCCAAAGGGCCGTCGCCGCAGGGGCATCACTGGTCACCGGCGGCGAGAAGGTCGACCCCGGCTACTTCTACTCGCCGACGCTGCTCGCCGATGTCGACCCCGACAGCGAGATCGCACAGGAGGAGGTCTTCGGCCCCGTCCTGGTGGTGATCGCCTACGAAGACGACGACGACGCCGTCCGCATCGCCAACAACTCCATCTACGGGTTGTCCGGCGCGGTGTTCGGCAGCGAGGAGCGAGCGCTGGCGGTCGCCCGCCGCATCCGCACCGGGACGTTCTCGATCAACGGCGGCAACTACTTCAGCCCCGACAGCCCGTTCGGCGGCTACAAACAGTCCGGCATCGGCCGCGAGATGGGCACCGCAGGCCTCGAGGAGTTCCTCGAATCCAAGACATTCGCGACGGTGGTGGGCTGATGAGCGCTTGCGCGAAGAGGAGAGTGCGTTGATGAGCAGGCCATTGGAGGGCATCCGCGTCCTCGAGGTCGCGATGTACGGGTTCGTCCCGTCGTGCGGTGCGGTGCTCGGTGAGTGGGGCGCCGAGGTCATCAAGGTCGAACACGCGGTGACCGGCGATCCTCAGCGCGGACTGCGTCAGACCGGACCGCTGCGGGTGGAGGGCGATCCGAACCCGAACATCGAACACGCCAACCGGGGCAAGCGCAGCATCGGGCTGGACATGTCGGTGCCCGAGGGCCGGGAGGTCCTGCTCGAACTCGCCCGGCGCGCGGACGTGTTCCTGACCAGCTTCCTGCCCGGACATCGGCAGAAGTTCGGCATCGACGTCGACGACATCCGTGCGGTGAACCCGAACATCGTCTACGCCCGCGGCAGCGCGCTCGGACCGCGCGGTGAGGAGTCGGTGAAGGGCGGTTACGACATGACCGCGTTCTGGTGCCGGGCCGGTACGGCCGCCACCATCACCCCGCCGGGGATCGAGGGCATGATCGGCCCGCCCGGACCGGCGTACGGCGACACCATCTCCGGGACGAATCTGGCCGGCGGCATCGCGGCGGCGCTGTTCCGCAGGGAGCGCACCGGTGAGCCGTCGGTGGTCGACGTCTCGCTGCTGGGCAGCGGTCTGTGGGCGATGGGCCACACCGTTGCGCTGACCTCGCACCTGAACCAGCTGATGGTGCAGCCGCCTCCTGGGGTGCACGGTTCGCCGATCAACCCGCTGGTGGGGGTGTACCCGACCGCCGACGACCGCTACATCTCGTTCGTGATGATGCAGCCGACGAAGTTCTGGGCCGACGTGTGCAAGCACATGGATCTCGACGAGTACGCCGACGATCCGCGCTTCGCGTCCGCGGAGTCCTTCGCCGAGCACACCCCGGCCGCCGTCGAGATCCTCACCGAGGCAATGCGTAAGCGTCCACTGCCGGAGTGGAGTGAGCGGTTCGCGACGCTGGCCGGTCCGTGGGCGCCCGTGCAGGACACACTGCAGGCGGCCAAGGACTCGCAGATCCGGGCCAACGAGTACATCGTGCAGGCCGGCGAACTGGAACTGGTGGCCAACCCGGTCCAGTTCGACGTCGCCGCTCCACAGACCGCCGCCGCGCCCGGGTTCGCCGAACAGACCGACGACATCCTCGTCGAACTCGGCCTCGACTGGGACCGCATCATCGAGCTCAAGACGGCCGGCGCCGTCACGTGACCCCGGAGATCTGAATGCCGTTCACATCTTCGGTCGGAACGACTCCGTCGGCCGAGCAGGCGTTTGAGACGGCAGGTCTTGTTTCTGGAGATATCCATGTGGCTGGAGTTGACGAATCAATCACGGGAATCGGGCGCATGAGCTATGAAGATGTGACATTCGCCGAGAGGTTCGGGGACCACAAACTCGTCGAAACGGTGGTCACGACTAACGGCGGGGAGCTGCCCGTGAACACGAGCGGGGAAGCAAGGGGCATTCGCCCGGCGCGACCGGAGTCGCGCACCACTCCGGTTTGTCTGCGCACCTTCGCGGCGAAGCCGTGATTCCGGTGTTCGCTGTGACCATCTCGAAGGGAACTGCACATGGCACGAGGTAGCGGGCCGGAGCGGTGGACCCCTGGCCTACCGCAGGTGAAGAACCTGGCGGGGCCGATGGCCGCGGTCGGCGGATTGTTCGCCATGTCGGCCGACGCCATCAGGAATGTGTTCCGCAGGCCGTTCCAATGGCGGGAGTTCCTCGAGCAGTCGTGGTTCGTGGCGAAGGTGTCGTTGGCGCCGACGGTGCTGGTGGCGATCCCGTTCACCGTCCTGGTGTCGTTCACGCTCAACATCCTGTTGCGGGAGTTGGGTGCAGCCGACCTGAGCGGCGCCGGTGCCGCCTTCGGCGCCGTGACGCAGGTGGGGCCCCTCGTGACGGTGCTGATCGTGGCCGGCGCGGGGGCGACGGCGATGTGCGCCGATCTCGGGTCGCGGACCATACGCGAGGAGATCTCCGCGATGGAGGTGTTGGGCATCGACCCGGTGCAGCGCCTGGTGACCCCCCGGATGCTGGCCTCGGGCCTGGTGGCCCTGCTGCTCAACAGCCTGGTGGTGATCATCGGGATCCTGGGCGGCTACACGTTCTCGGTCTTCATCCAGGACGTCAACCCGGGAGCCTTCGCTGCGGGCATCACCCTGTTGACCGGGGTGCCCGAGATGATCATCTCCTGTGTCAAGGCGTTGCTCTTCGGGTTGATCGCCGGACTGGTCGCCTGTTATCGCGGTTTGACGGTCTCCGGCGGCGGGGCCAAGGCGGTGGGGAACGCGGTCAACGAGACCGTGGTCTACGCGTTCATGGCCCTGTTCGCGATCAACGTGCTCGTCACGACGGTCGGCATCCACATGGCGTCGGAGTGATCGGGGCGTATCGATGGGTACCTTGACAGTTCTTCGCAGCAACTACCCCCGCCTCGCGCGCGGTGTGCGCCGGCCGGTCGACGTGCTCGGGCGCCTCGGCGACCACATGCTGTTCTACATCAGGGCGATCGGCGGGGTGCCGCACGCAACGTTGCACTTCCGGAAGGAGATCATCCGGCTGATCGCCGAGATCTCCATGGGCGCAGGCACGCTGGCGATGATCGGCGGCACGCTGGTGATCGTCGGCTTCCTCACGCTGGCCGCGGGCGGAACGCTCGCGGTGCAGGGTTTCTCCTCACTGGGCGACATAGGCATCGAAGCCCTCACCGGATTCCTCGCCGCATTCATCAACGTGCGCATCGCCGCTCCCACGGTCGCCGGCATCGGGTTGGCGGCCACATTCGGCGCCGGGGTGACCGCGCAACTGGGGGCGATGCGCATCAACGAGGAGATCGACGCGCTCGAGTCGATGGCCATCCGGCCCGTCGAGTACCTGGTTTCCACGCGGATCGCGGCCGGGATGATCGCGATCACCCCGCTGTACGCCATCGCGGTGATCTTGAGTTTCGTGGCCAGCCAGTTCACCACCGTGATGCTGTTCGGACAGTCCGCCGGACTGTACGACCACTACTTCGACACGTTCCTCAACCCGATCGATCTGTTGTGGTCGTTCCTGCAAGCGGTGTTGATGGCCATCACAATCCTGTTGGTACACACGTATTTCGGATACTTCGCCTCCGGCGGGCCCTCCGGTGTCGGCGTGGCCGTCGGCAACGCGGTGCGCACGTCATTGATCCTGGTCGTGTCGGTCACCTTGCTGGTCTCCCTGTCCGTCTACGGCCGCAACGGCAACTTCAACCTGTCGGGATAGGGGAGCAACGGTGAAAGGGAGCGCAGTACGTCCGCTGACAGGGCTGGCCTTGCTCGTGGCCATCGGCCTGATCATCGCGCTGGCCATCGGTCTGTTCGCGGGAACATTCACCCGAACCGTTCCCGTAACGGTCGTGTCCGACCGGGCCGGCCTCGTGATGAACCCCGATGCCGAGGTCAAGATGCGCGGCGTCGAAGTCGGGCGGGTCGAGACGATCGAGCGGCGGCCCGACGGCAAGGCGGTTCTCCATCTGGCGATGAATCCGTCACAGCTCCACCTCATTCCGTCCAACGTGAACGTCGACATCGCCTCGACGACTGTCTTCGGGGCCAAGTTCGTGCGGTTCTTCCCGCCGGAGGACCCCTCTCCGGAGAAGTTGCGGAAGGGGCAGGTGATCGAAGGCCAGCATGTCACCGTCGAGGTCAATACGGTGTTCCAGCAGCTCGTGGAGGTGCTGGACAAGATCGATCCCGCGAAGCTCAACGAGACGCTGGGTGCGATCTCGTCGGCATTCAACGGCCGCGGCGAGAAGTTCGGTCAGACGCTGGTCGATCTGAATGCGGTGCTCGCCAAGATCGAACCGAGCCTGCCGAATCTGGCCCAAGACATCGAGGCCTCCGTGCCCACGCTGACGGCCTACGGAGACGCGGCGCCGGACCTGATCTCTGCGATGCAGAACACGACACAGTTCAGCAACACGATCGTCGACCAGCAGCAGAACCTCGACGAGTTCCTGGTCAGCGCAATCGGTCTGGCCGACATCGGCAACGAGGTGATCGGTGGCAACCGCGAGGCCCTCGGTGACGTCCTGGAGAATCTCGTGCCCACCGCCGAGTTGCTCAACACCTACAAAAAGTCGTTGTGGTGCGGCATCGGCGGCCTCATCCCGTTCGCGAAATCAGGACCGCAGTACTCGGGCATCATGGTCTCGGCCGGCCTGACACTGGGCGTCGAGCGGTACCGGTATCCCGGTGACCTGCCGAAGGTCGCGGCCAAGAGCGGGGGGCGTGACTATTGCAAGGAACTCGGACTGCCCGAACTACCCCCTGAGTTCGTGCCGCCGATGGTCGTCGGCGACGTCGGCTCCAATCCGGCGCAATATGGCAACGCGGGAATCCTGCTGAACTCCGAGGGACTCAAGAACTGGCTCTTCGGACCACTCGACGGGCCGCCTCGAAACACCGCACAGATTGGAATGCCGGGATGACGCGATCGACTGGCACGCTGATCAAGTTCCTCATCTTCGGCGTCATCATGGTGGTGCTGACCGCCTTCCTGTTCTTGGTGTTCAGTGACTCGAGGACCGGTGCGACCGAGAAGTATTCGGCTGTCTTCGAAGATGCGTCGCGGCTGAAGGCGGGCGAGAGTGTGCGGATCGCCGGCATTCGGGTCGGCACCGTCAAGAGCGTGTCGCTGCGGGCCGACAGAAAAGTCGTGGTCGAGTTCGACACCGATAAGAACACCAAGCTGACCACCAGCACCAAAGCGGCGATCCGCTATCTCAATCTGGTCGGCGATCGGTACGTCGAACTCATCGACAGCCCCGGTTCAACGAGAATTCTCCCGGCCGGCTCCGAGATTCCCTTGGCTCGCACCGCACCGGCACTCGACCTCGACGTACTGCTCGGCGGCCTCAAACCGGTTATCCGGGGCCTCAATCCAGAGGATGTGAACGGCCTCACCACGTCGCTTGTCCAGATCCTGCAGGGTCAAGGCGGAACACTCGATTCGTTGTTCTCGAAGTCGTCGTCCTTCACCAACTCACTCGCCGACAACAACCAGGTGATCGAGCAGTTGATCGACGAGCTGCGAACGCTGCTGGACACGCTGTCCAAAGACGGCGAGGAGTTCTCCGGCGCGATCGACAGACTGGATCAGCTGATCGAGGGATTGGCCGCGGACCGCGATCCGATCGGCACCGCCATCGAGGCGTTGGACAACGGAACCTCGTCGCTGGCCGACCTTCTCGGCCGGGCACGGCCGCCGTTGAACAACACGATCGACCAGCTGAATCGGCTCGCTCCGCTGCTGAATACCGATCTACCGCGCCTGGACGCAACCCTGCAGCGCCTACCCGAGATCTACCGCAAGCTCGCCCGGGTGGGTTCCTATGGCGCGTTCTTCCCCTACTACATCTGCGGAATCACCTTCCGCGCCAGTGATCTCGAGGGCCGCACCGTGGTGTTCCCCTGGATCAAGCAAGAGACGGGAAGGTGTGTGGATCAGTAGATGGACAAATACCGCGGGTCCCAACTCATCAAGGCAGGCATCATCGGTGTCGTCCTGATGATCCTCGTCATCATGATCGGGCTGCAGCCGATACGACTGCTGTCCTGGGCCACAGCCCTGCGTTACCAGGCGCTGTTCACCGAGGCCGGTGGCATCGCCGGCGGCAACGACGTGACGGTGTCCGGCCTCAAGGTCGGCCAGGTGTCGTCGGTCGAACTCGTCAACGGCGATGCGCTGGTTTCATTCACGGTCGACGGCAAATACGCGCTGGGTTCCGACACCACCGCGCACATCCGCACCGGAACGCTTCTCGGAGAGCGGGTGCTGGCGCTGGAGTCCGAGGGGAGCGGCACGCTGGACCGCGACCAGCCCATTCCGACGTCGCGTACGTCGTCGCCGTTTTCGTTGACCGATGCGGTCAGTGAACTGACGGCCAATACCGCAGAGACCGACACGGATTCGCTCAACCGATCGTTGGACACTCTCTCGGAGACGCTCGACCAGATCGCCCCACAGCTCGGTCCGACATTCGACGGGGTCTCCCGGTTGTCGCGGTCGCTCAACAACCGCAACGAAAGCCTTGCCGAGTTGCTCAAGACGGCCGGCGATGTCACCGGGATCTTCAGCGAACGCAGCCAACAGGTCAACTCGCTGATCCTCAACTCCAACGATCTGCTGGCGGTGCTGAACGAACGCCGGTACGCGATCACGAGCCTGCTCAGATCGACGGCGTCGGTGTCGCGCGAACTGACCGGGGTGGTCGCCGAGAACGAGCAGGAGCTGGCGCCGACGCTGAAACACCTGAACGAGGTGATGGCGATGCTGGAGAGGAACCGCGACAACCTCGCCAAGATCCTGCCGGGCGCGGCGAAATACTATTTGACACAGGGCGAGATCGTGTCGAACGGTGCGTACTACAACGCGCTGGTGCCGAACATCCAACCGGCGCAGCTTCTGCAGCCCTTCCTCGATTACGCCTTCGGATTCCGCCGCGGGATGGACGCCGGCCAGCCGCCGGACGACGCCGGACCGCGGGCCGAGCTTCCCTTCCCGATCAACGCCATTCCGCAGCCAGGAGACCTTCCCGATGACGGCACCCCGTAAGCGCCTGGCGGCCTGGACGGCGGTCCTGTTGGCCCTCGTGTTGGTCGCAGGCGCGGTTTTCCTGGTGCGAAAGCTGTACTTCGGGCCGAACACCATCACGGCGTACTTCCCCACCGCGACGGCAATCTATCCCGGTGACGAGGTACGGGTGTCGGGCGTCAAGGTCGGCAAGATCGAGGCCATCACCCCCGAGGGCACCGAGACGAAAATGCTTCTCAGCGTCGACCGCGACGTGCCGGTACCGGCAGACGCCAAGGCGGTGATCGTCGCGCAGAATCTGGTGGCGGAACGCTTCGTCGCGCTCACGCCCGCCTACCGCACCGGCGACGGACCGAAGATGCCCGACGGCGGGGTGATCCCCAGCGACCGAACCGCGGTTCCCGTGGAGTGGGACGAAGTGAAGGAACAGCTGACGCGCCTGGCTACCGCGCTGGGGCCGGAGGCCGGAGTGTCCGACACGTCCGTCTCGCGGTTCATCGACAGCGCGGCCGATGCGTTGGATGGCAACGGCGAGAAACTCCGGGATACCCTGGCCCAACTCTCCGGAGTGGCCCGGGTTTTCGCCGAGGGCAGCGGGAACATCGTCGACATCATCAAGAACCTGCAGATCTTCGTCACCGCCCTACGCGACAGCAAGCAGCAGATCGTCCAGTTCGAGAATCGACTGGCCACCCTGACCAGTGTGTTGGACGACAGCAGGTCCGATCTGGACGCGGTTCTGTCTGAACTGTCGGTCGCCCTGGGCGAGGTGCAGCGCTTCGTCGCGGGCACCCGCGATCTGACCGCCGAACAGATTCAGCGACTGGCCAACGTCACTCAGGTCCTGGTCGACAACCGCACGGCATTGGAGAATGTCCTCCACATCACCCCCAATGCGATCGCCAATTTCCAGAACATCTACTACCCGAACGGCGGAGCGGTGACGGGTGCGTTCTCCCTTGTCAACTTTGCCAACCCGGTGCACTTCGTCTGCGGCCTGATCGGCGGCGTCGCCAACACCACCGCACCCGAGACGGCGAAACTCTGCGCGCAGTACCTCGGTCCCGCATTGCGCCTGCTCAACTTCAACAACATTCCTCTGCCGATCAACGCCTACTTGAGGCCCGCGGTCAATCCGGAGCGGATCATCTACACCGACCCGAAGCTCGCACCTGGGGGAGCAGGACCGGGCGATCCGCCCGAGCCGTTCCCGTCGGTGTCCGCCTACCTCGGAGCCGGGGACATCCCGCCGCCTCCGGGCTGGAATCAACCGCCGGGTCCCCCCGGGCTTTATACGCCGGACGACGACGCGCCGGCCATCCCATCACCGGCGTTGTACCCCGGCGCCCCGATCCCAGCGCCGCCGAACGTGTTGAGCAACATCGCGCCGGGACCGCAGACAGTCGATGGGATGCTGCTTCCACCCACCCCGGCGCCGGCCAACCCGCCGCCGCCCAGCGGGCCGCCGCTGCCTGCGGAGGCTCCGTGATGATCCACGGGAGCTATATGAAGCGATTGACGGTCGCTGGGTCATGTCTTGCGTTGACGCTCACCGGGTGCTCCTTTCAGGGGGTGAACTCGTTGCCGCTGCCCGGGGCCGAGGGGACGGGGCCGGGCGCCACGTCCTACACGGTCGAGATCGCGAATGTCGCGACGCTGGAATCGAATGCGCCGGTGCTGATCGACGACGTCGTCGTCGGCAGCGTCCGCAAGATGACCGTCGACGACTGGCATGCCGAAGTGCAGATCTCGGTCAAACCCGACGTGGTGGTGCCTGCCAACGCGGTGGCCACGGTCGGCCAGACCAGCCTGCTCGGGTCGATGCACCTGGCGCTCAACCCGCCGCTGGGGGAATCGCCGGAGGGTCGACTGCAAGCCGGTGCCACCATCCCCCTGAGTGACTCGTCGACCTATCCGAGCACCGAACGGACGCTGTCGTCACTGTCGGTCGTCGCCAACGGCGGCGGGCTCGGACAGATCGGCGACATCATTCACAACTTCAACCTCGCGTTGTCCGGTCGTGAACCCGAGATCCGCCAACTGATCACCCGGCTCGACAACTTCGTCGGAGTCCTCGATGCGCAGCGTGAGAACATCATCGCGTCGATCCAGCAGTTGAACCGCGTTGCCGGCACGTTCGCCGGTCAGCGCGACACGATCGACCGGGCGCTCAAAGAGATTCCGCCGGCGTTGGACGTGCTGATCAGCGAACGGCCCCGGCTGACGGCCGCTTTGGACAAGCTCGGGAAACTGGGTGACACCGCAACCGCTCTGGTTGAGGACGCCGGTGACGATCTGGTCAAGGATCTGGAGAATCTGGGGCCGGCTCTCGGGGCACTCGCCGACATCGGACCCGACCTCAACCTCGCGCTCCTGTGGGCGTCCGCGTTCCCGTACGGCCCCACGTTCGCCGACCGGATCACCCGTGGCGATTACATCAACCTGTTCGCCACCTTCGACATCACCTATCCGCGCCTGAAGAAGACACTCCTGCTGGGCACCCGATGGGGTGATGAAAATGCCAAACTCATACCGGCCCCGGGCGACCCCTACTACTTGAATTATTCGTACAGTCCGATGTCGATCGGTGTGGCACCGCCACCGGCGGAGGCGCCAGCGGGGGCGACCATGCCGCCGGTGTCCGGACCGCTGCTCCCGGTGTCGCCACCCCCGCCGGCTGCGCCGTGGCTGCCGCAGGCACCGGTCAGTACCTCTTCGCAGATCTTCGCAGGACCGTACGGAGCCGAATCGGCTCCGCCGGCGGATGCTCAACCGCCGGCTCCGCCGGCCGACGCCCAATTGCCGGCTCCGGCCGACGCCCAATTGCCGGCTCCGGCCGACGCCCAACTGCCGGCTCCGGCCGATGCCCAACCGGGAGGCGGTGGCTGATGCTGACCCGCTTTGTACGAACCCAGCTGATCATCTTCACCATCGCCTCGATCGTCGGCGTGTCGGTGATGATCTTCGCGTACATGAAGGTTCCCACCCTGCTCGGCATCGGCCGCTTGACGGTGACGCTGGAATTGCCTGCGGCCGGTGGGCTCTACCGCTTCAGCAATGTGACCTACCGGGGTGTCCAGATCGGCAAGGTCATGGGAGTGAACCTGACCGAGAACGGCGCAGAGGCCACGATGTCACTCGACACCTCGCCGAAGGTCCCCGCAGATCTGCTGGCCGAGGTGCGCAGCGTGTCCGCGGTCGGTGAGCAGTACGTGGAGCTGTTGCCCCAAACCGACTCGGGGCCTTACCTGGAGGACGGCTCGCGAATCTCCAGGGACAGAGCCACCATTCCGCAAGAGGTGGGTCCCATGTTGGACCAGCTGAGCGCGCTGGTGGACAGCATCCCGAGCGACAGGATCCCCGATCTGCTCGACGAGACATTCAAGGCCCTCAACGGGGCCGGCCCCGACTTCCAGTCGCTTCTGGACTCGGCCTCGACGCTGGCGGGTGACGTGAACGCTGTCTCCGACCAGACGCGACAGCTCATCGATGACGTTGGGCCACTGTTGGATTCGCAAGTGGAATCCACCGAGGCGATCCGGACGTGGGCGCGCAGCCTCGCCGGGGTCACCGAACAACTGGTGCAGAACGACCCCGAGCTGCGCACGGTCCTGCAGCAGGGACCCGGCTTCGCGCAGGAGGTTTCGCAGCTCCTCACCCAGATCAAGCCGACGCTGCCGATATTGCTGGCGAATCTGACCAGCGTGACTCAGGTTCTGCTCACCTACAATCCGGCGCTCGAGCAACTCTTGGTGATCTTTCCGGGAATCATCGCCGCACAGCAGTCATTCGGGCTCCCGCAGAACAATCCCACCGGCCTCCCTTCGGGTGACTTCGCGCTCACCATCAGCGACCCGGTGGCGTGCACAGTCGGCTTCCTGCCGCCCTCGCAGTGGCGGAGCCCGGAGGACATGACGACGGTCGACACGCCTGACGGGCTGTACTGCAAGTTGCCGCAGGACTCGCCGATCAGCGTCCGTGGTGCCCGTAACTACCCGTGTATCGAGCACCCCGGCAAGCGGGCGCCGACGGTCGAACTCTGCAACGACCCCAAGGGATATCAGCCACTCGCGATCCGTGAGCACAGTCTTGGTCCGTATCCCTTCGACCCGAATCTGGTCTCGCAGGGCGTCCCGGTCGACGAGCGGGTGGATTTCCAGGACCGGATCTACGCCCCGCTGCAAGGCACACCGCTACCCCCGGGCGCGGTTCCGGCGGGCACACCGCCGGTCGCCCCTCCGCCCGGCGCGCCGGCCCCGGCCACGACGCCGGTCCCCGCAGGGCCGCCCGCCCCCGCGGCGGCGCCGGCCGCGGTGGCGCCTCCGCCACCGCCCGGCAACTCGATCAACGGGACGCCCCTTCCGCCTGTACCGCCCGCGGCGGCCGAAGTGCCTCCCAGCGGCGGTGCGGTCCCCGCTGCGCCGAGCGCCTTCGGCGGCAACGGAACGGGGGGACCGTCACTCGCGGTGGCGCACTACGACCCGGCCACCGGCGAGTATCTGACCCCTGATGGTCGACTCGAGCGCCAGACGAATTCCGCGCTGCGAGCGCCCAAGTCCTGGCAGGACCTGTTGCCGACCTGAGGTGGCTGTCGGGGAGTGACGGTGGATCAGGCCGACGGCCACCACCGGGCGACGGCCTGGCCAGGTGGTGCCTGAGTAAGTGATTCGATTCCTGCGCAACACTTTTAGGTACACGCTGCGCGAGTATCGGGAACGAGACCGCCGAAATCGAGGGAGGTGGCCTCGGTAATCGGCGATCGGGCGACTTCGGGGTGAGTTCGAGCCGTTGCCGGTCTGTCGGGCCGTGAATCCGATTTCAGCTCTGGTTCACTGCGCCTCGACATGAGGCTGCAGGAGTTGTCAGGACAGCTTCTGCATCTTCACGGGCATCTCGACGACGACGGGCTGGTTCCTGCCGCAAGCGCCGCTCGCGCTCTTGGTCACGTTCCGGCCGACCAGGAAGTCGGGGTTGTTGACGAATTCGTTCCGGGCGGGATTGACTCCCTCGAGAATGAACTTCTGATGACCCGGGGCGAAGGTGCCGTTCGGGCACGGCAACCAGTTCGGCACGTCGTGGTCGATCAGCCAGAAATCTTCGAGTCGAATAGTGGCGGTGTAGCCCCGATCGCTCTTCACTTCACCGAAGCATTCGATCGGGCTGACGCATTCCGTCGTCACTGTCCAGGTTTCGACGACCGTCTGCTGGTCGAAGAAACTCTGGGCGCCACCCATGCCAAACGGACCGGCGTTTCTCAGCGCCCACTCGCCGTCGGACATCACGCTGTAGGTGCCGTTGAGTTCGACACCGAAATTCGACGCGGCCGCCGGCGTTGCGACGCCCACGCTTGCCACGAGAGCAATTGCCGCCGCGCCCACGGCGATGTCGAATCCTCGCATGCCGCAAGCTTATCGCGGCTGGTGTACATCCCTGCTGAAAACGAGAATCTGGTCCTCAGCTTGTGCGAGAATGGCGGGGTGCGATCCGCTGTCGCAGCGTTCGCTGCCCTGATGACCTCCGCGTTGGTGACTGCCGCACCACCCGCGTCAGCGCAGCCGCTGCCGAACCCACCGCTGCCACCGCCGGGTGCCGAGTGCAACCATCCCAACTGCACACCCGGCATCCAGCCGGGCGTCGTCCTCGGTTCCTACTGCAGCAACAACACCTACTACGCCTTCGGTGTGACCTCATGGGGCCGGTTGGTGTTCTGCGGGTCCCCGCGCCGATACGAACCCCGATGGTTCCGCTCGCCCGAGATGCACGGCGTCAAGAACCAGTTCGACCTGTGTCCCGCCCTCGAAGGCGAGGTCGCCCAGGCGCCGGATGGCCTGTTCCTCACCTGCGTGGCGAAGGACGGCCGTTCCTACTGGGAGCGCGGCGACTAGGCCGGTGTGGCCATACCGCGGCCGGATGTGATTGCACGCCAACCGCTTCGACATGATGAACGTGGTGCTGAGCGGTCCACGGCGCGCGCTCGGCGGCGGGCGGTCGGACTCCACGCACGGGCGGACGAGGCGCAGGCAGCAGCGTCACCCGCCGACTCCGAACAGACTGCGCAGATGCGGGCTCGGCGCATTCTGCCCGGAGTTTCGGCGGATGGAGCCTAGCCGACCGGCTTGAACTCGATGTTGATCTCGGTGAGCCCGCGCAGGATGAAGGTCGGCTCGTACACGTACCGGCGGGCGTCGATCGGCCCGTGCTTCTCCTCGCTGACGGTGATGTCGGCCATCCGGTCGAGGATGCGCTCGATGGAGACCCGCCCCTCCACCCGCGCCAGCGGTGCGCCCGGGCAGGAGTGGATTCCGCGGCTGAACGCGATGTGCTCACGGACGTTCTTGCGGTCGAGCGAGAACTCGTGCGGGTTGTCGAACCGCTTCGGATCGCGGTTCGCGGCCCCGGGACTGACCATCACCGTGGTGCCCGCGGGCACCGCCGCATCGCCGAGAGTCGTTGTCTTACGGGCCATCCGGAACACGCTCTTCACCGGGCTGTCCATGCGCAGGCATTCTTCGATGAAGACCGGGATCAGGCTGCGGTCATCGCGCAGCTGCTGCTGGATGTCGGGCCGGTCGGCCAGCACCCGCATTGCGGCGCCGAGCAGCTTCGCCGTCGTCTCCTGACCGGCGGCGAACAGGAACGTCGCGGTCCGCACCACGTCGACGACCTCGGGTGTCGATCCGTCCGGGTACTTGGCGGTGGCGATCGAGGTCAGTACGTCGTCGCGGGGGGACTCACGGCGTTCCTCGATGTAGCGCGAGAATTTCTCGTCCGCCCACGCCAGCGGATTCGCGGCGATCACCTCGTGGTCGAGACCACCGATGTTGGATCCGGGCCGCTCGGCCCCGAAGGCCTCACGGAACTCCTCGTGATCCTCCTCAGGCACCCCGAGGAGGTCGGCGACCACCAACAGTGAGAAGGGCTTGGCATATGCGGCCAGGAACTCACACTGACCGTCGGCGATGAACTCGTCGATGTGGCGGTCGGCGAGCCGCCACATGAAGTCTTCGTTCTCCTTCAACCGCTTCGGAGTGAGCAGCCGTGACAGGATCGAACGGGCGTCGGTGTGCTGCGGCGGATCCATGGTGACCATGTGCTCGTACATCGGAATCTCGGTGCGGTGCGCCTCCAGCTGCGCGCAGATGTCATCTCCCTCCGGGGTGAAGGGCATCGGCGTGAACGGCCCCATGACCGCAACGCAAGACGAGAAGTTCTCCGAGTCCTTGTAGACCGTGTTGGCCGCTTCCCAGCCGGTGACCGCGAGCACGCCGTTGTTGATCGGACAGCACACGGGGTTCTTCTCGCGGATGTGGTCGTAGTACGGATGAGGGTCGGGGACCAGGGAGGGGTCGGTGAAGTAGTCAACCGAATCGAAGTCCGCGGTCATGGTCGTAAGCCCTCCATATTCGGCGCTTGCCGGCGTGTTGTTGTGCATGGCTGCCGCCAGCTGATTATGCAATGTGCTGAGCACTTGCTTAGCATGGCGTGAACGTCAGGGTCAAGGATGGGCGGCGGGCCGCCACTACGATCGGCGTGTCGAACACTCGTGAATCGGGAAAGGAACGTGATCGCATGACCACGCGCGCCGGAGAGTCGCGACGCATCGGGGCGCCGGACGCGAAAAACCGCGGTGTGCTGCTCGACGCCGCCGAACAACTGCTTCTCGAGGAGGGCTACGTCGCGGTCACCTCGCGCCGCGTCGCGGAGAAGGCCGGTCTCAAACCCCAACTCGTGCACTATTACTTCCGCACCATGGAGGACCTCTTCCGGGCGGTGTTCCGCCGCATGGCGGAGGCCGGCCTGGAGGTGCTCTCCCAGGCGCTCGCGTCGCCGCAGCCGTTGTGGGCCCTGTGGCGGTTCAGCAACCAACCCGAGGCCACCCGGCTCACGATGGAGTTCATGGGGTTGGCGACTCATCGTCGAGAGTTACGGGCCGAGATCATCTACTACGCCGAGAGATTCAGGGAAGAGCAGAACAAGGCGATCGCCACCGCGCTCGAGCGCTACGGGGTCGATGCGGCCAACGTTCCGCCCGTCGTATGGACTGTCTTCGCGACCAGCGTGTCGCAGAGCCTGGTGGTGGAGCGAGCTTTGGGCATGACGACCGGCCACGCGGAAACGTATGCGTTCTGCGAGCAGTGGATCCGTCGGCTGGAAGGCGAACCGCTTCCCGCCGACGGTGTGACCCCGACCGGCGATCACCACTTCCGAATGGAACAGAGCGCACCTTTCGGTCCCTGATGGGTGGCGACGACCACTCCGTCGACCGCGAGCACGCAGTGGATGTTCGGAGTCTGCTCGCCGGGACCGCTGGTCGCCGTGACCATTGCCCACTGGTCGGGTTTGGCCAGCTGCACGTCGAGGTTCCACTGCTGATCCGGGCCGACCTGCGCCGCGACCTTGGGGCTGTACACGTAGGGGTTGTGGCTGTACGCGGCCCAGTTCTCCGGGTCGACGTCGCGGTAATAGATGTCGACGAAGAACGGTTGCTCTGCGAACACCGTGTACTTGACGTTGTGCAGGGGTGGAAGCGGGGGTGGTCCCTGAGCTCCCGCCTGCGCCGGCGTGAACAGCACGCCGCCGGCCGCAATCGCCGTCGCCGATATCAGTGTCGGCAAAACGGACCGCCGCGTCCGCCCGTTCGTCTGCGAAAGCTTCATTTGCGAATCCTAGAACGATAGTCTCGCGCCGGGTTCCGATTCGTCACCGACGTCAGACCGTCAGGATGGTCGCCGAGGCGGTGCCGGGCGCGCCGTACACCTGTGCCAGACCGACTTTCGGCTCGCCGGGTACCTGACGGTCGCCGGCCTCCCCGCGCAGTTGGCGGACGAGTTCGTGCACCTGGCGCAGACCGGATGCGCCGATGGGCTCGCCGTTGGCGATCAGGCCGCCGTCGGTGTTGACCGGGATGCTGCCACCGATCTCGGTGGCCCCGTCGGCGAGCAACTTCTCCTGCTCACCGTCGGCGCACAATCCGGTCTCGGCCATGTGGATGACCTCCGCGCCGGCGTCGGTGTCCTGCAGCTGGGCGATGTCGACATCCTCGGGTCCGATCCCGGCGATCTCGTAGGCGGCGCGCGCGGCGTAGACGGTGGGGGAGGCGTCCTCGTCCAGCGGCGCCGAGGTGGCGTGCACCTCGTAGGCGCCGAACGTCCGTGTGCGGATCTCGCTGGCGCGCAGGAACACCGGCTTGTCGGTGTAGCGGTGGGCGATGTCACCGCGGCACATGATCACCGCGGCGGCGCCCTCGTCGGGTGCGCAGAACATGTACTGCCGCAGCGGGTAGTTCAGAACCGGTGACGCCATGATCTCGTCGACCGAGATCTCCTTGCGGCGGAACGCATTCGGATTGCGTTCGCCGTTGCGGAAGTTCTTGTTGGCCACCCGCGCCAGCGTCTCCTCGGAGATGCCGTGCTTGTGGAGGTAGTAATTGGCCTTCATGCCGAAGAACTTCGTGGTGACGAACTGACCGTTCTCGGCATACCACTGTGGCAGGGCGAGTTTGGCCGGATCGTCGGTGAACGCACCGCGGGGGTGTTTGTCTAGTCCGATGGCGATGCCGATGTCGTACTTGCCCAGGCGGATCGTGTCAGCGGTCTGCTGGATCGCGCTGGCCGCCGTGGCGCAGGCGTTGAACACGTTGGTGAACGTGATACCGGTGAGGCCGACCAGTCGGGTGACGGCATCGGGGTTGGACACCTCGTAGCTGCCGCCGAAGCCGAACTGGATGTCCTTCCACTCCAGTTTCGCGTCGGCCAGCGCGAACTGGATCGCCTCGGCGCCCATCTCCATCGCGGTCTTGTCGAACCGGCCGAAGGGATGCAGGCCGACGCCGATGATGGCTACGTCGTTCATGTCTCGACTGTTCCTCTCGTCGGCCTCAGACCGGCTGGAAGGCGAAGGTGACGATGTCCTCGCCGTCCTCGTCCTTGGTGAACGGAATCATGGTCAGCTCGACCGGCATGCCGAATTCGAGCCTGGCTGGGTCGTTCTCGGTGAGACGGCCCTCGACGCGGATGACCGCGTCACTTCCGATGCCGAGTTGCACCAGGCCCACGCCGAACGGGACGAAGTCCTTGCCGGTCGGTCCCTTGTAGGGCGCTCCGGGTGGGAAGCCCTGCGTGGTCCAGGCGATCAACGTGCCGCGCCGGGGCAGCAGCACCGGTGACATCTCGCCGGCGCTGCACTTCGGGCAGTGGTTCTGCACCGGGAAGGTGGTGGCCTCGCAGCGTCCGCAGCGGCTGCCGATCAGCTGAGGTTGGTCCTCGGGCCAGGTCGAGATCTCGGGCGCGAGCGCCTTCGCCATGCGTCGTCCTCCGTGTCCGGGCAGGCCGCAACCCCGCGAACCTGCACACCGGTGACCCTAGTGGGAAATGCCATTCTCGTCTAGAGAGAACCGGCACCTCCGGGCGGTCGGATCACTTGGCGCGTTTCATCACCCTGTCGGCGGCCGCCCAGTGTTCGTCGGCCACCCACAGCCGTGCGAACGCCGCGACGGCCTCGGTGGCGGGCACGCCGTCGATCACCCGTTTGATCTCGCCGGCCGGTCGGCCGGCCAATGAACGGGCGATCGTGCGCCAGCCTTCGGCGAATCCCTCGCGCGGCAACACCATGTCCACCAGATTCAGCTCGTAGGCCTCCGCGGCAGTCAGGATCCGGCCGGTGCCCGCCAGCAGGAGCGCCCGACTCTTGCCGACCAGGCCGGCCAGCCGTTCGGCGCCGCCCCAGGCCGGCATGATCTCCAGCGAGACCTGGTTGAAGCCGATGCGGATGTCGTCGGCCGCGAGGCGGATGTCGGCCGCCACCGCCACCTCGGCTCCGCCGCCCAGTGCGTGGCCGTTCAGCGCCGCGACGACCGGACCCGGGAACTCGGCGATCCGGTCGCAGATCGTGCGCATCCGCAGCGCCATCGCCGATGCCTCGGGCTCGGTGCGCAGCGCACTGAGTTCCTTGAGGTCCCCGCCGGAGACGAACGCGCGGTCACCGGCCCCGGTCACGACCAGCGCCCTGGCTCCCTGCGCGCCGTCGAGCGCCTTCTCCAGCTGCCCCATCGTCTCCAGCGAGATCGCGTTGCGGGCATGCGGGCGATCGATCGTGATGACGGCCAGACCGTCCTGGATCTCGAGGTCGACCATCAGACGTTCTCCCAGTTCGGTATTGGCATTCTCGGCTGCGGAGAATAGCATCACCGAGAGGGCGCCGGCGCGAGCGACAGCGGCGGCGCACCGCTTGCCGCCGACAGTTTGGGGACCATGCGCGAAATCCCGGTTGAGCTGATCAAACGGTACGAGCAGGAGGGGTGGTGGACACCCGAAACGCTCGGCGAACTCCTGGCGCGACACCTGGCGACGGGGCCGGACACCGGTTTCTGCGTGTACTCCGACGTGCGGCCCTACCGCGGCACCTTCGGCGACGTGGAACTACAGGCCCGCCGGCTGGCCGCCGGCCTGCGCCGGCGCGGGGTCGGGCCGGGCGACGTCGTCGCATTCCAGCTGCCCAACTGGGCGGAGGCGGCCATGGCGTTCTGGGCCTCGGCATTCCTCGGGGCCGTGGTCGTGCCGATCGTGCACTTCTACGGCCGCAAGGAACTCGCCCACATCATGGCGACGGCGCGCCCCAAGGTCTTCATCACCGTCGCCGAGTTCGGCCGGATGACGTTCCAGCCCGATCTGTGCGCGGACGTGCCGATCGTCGGACTGGTCGGCGAGGCCGGCTTCGACGAACTGTTCGACGACGAGCCGATGACCGATACGGTCCATACGGATCCGGCCGGGCCGGCGTTGATCGCCTTCACGTCGGGCACCACTCGAGATCCCAAGGGCGTCATCCACAGTCACCAGACCCTCGGCTTCGAGACCCGTCAGCTGCTCGAGAACTATCCCCCCGACCGCGGCCGCCAGTTGACGGCAACACCGGTCGGACACTTCATCGGGATGGTCGGCGCCTTTCTCATCCCGGTGCTCGAGAACGCCCCCATCGACCTGTGTGACGTCTGGGACCCCGGCAAGGTGCTGGGCCTGATCGAGACCGAGGGGTTGTCCGTCGGCGGGGGACCGCCGTACTTCGTCACCAGCCTGCTCGACCATTCCGACTGCACACCGGAGCACATCGCGCGCTTCTCGACGGTGGGGCTCGGCGGCTCGACGGTCCCGGCCGCGGTGACGCGCCGACTGGCCGACCTCGGACTGTTCGTGTTCCGGTCCTACGGCAGCACCGAACACCCGTCGATCACCGGGTCACGGCCCACCGCGCCGGAGGACAAACGCCTCTACACCGACGGCGATCCCCGCCCCGGCGTCGAGATCAGACTCGCCGACGACGGCGAGATCCTCTCGCGGGGCCCCGACCTCTGTCTCGGCTACACCGACGACGCCCTGACCGACCGGGCCTTCGACGACGACGGGTGGTACCACACCGGTGACGTCGGCGTCCTCGACGCGGATGGGTACCTGACCATCACCGACCGCAAGGCCGACGTGATCATCCGCGGCGGCGAGAACATCAGCGCACTCGAGGTCGAAGAGGTGTTGCTGAGCATGCCGGCCGTCGCCGAGGCGGTGGTGGTGGCGGCGCCCGACGCGCGGCTCGGCGAACACGCCGCCGCCGTGTTGCGGCTGCGGAACGGCCATCCGATGCCCACCCTCGACGACGTCCGCGCGCACTTCGAGCACGCCGGGGTCGCCCGGCAGAAGTGGCCCGAGGAGCTGCATCAGGTCGACGAGGACTTCCCCCGCACCGCGAGCGGCAAAGTCCAGAAGGTGCTCATCCGCGAGCAGATCCGTCAATGCAGCCCGACACGGGACATTGCAGCCTTCTCGAAATGAGAATACGATTCTCCCGATAAGCAAAGGAGTTTTCCATGGGTCAACTGTCACACCGGGTCGACATCCCGTTCCCGTTGTTCGATGCGGACAACCACCTCTACGAGCCGCCGGAGGCGATGACCAAGTACCTCCCCAAGGAGTACAAGGACGTCGTCCAGTACGTCGAGGTCAACGGCCGGACGAAGATCGCGCTCAAGGGGCAGATCAGCAACTACATCCCCAACCCCACTTTCTCGGTGGTCGCCAAGCCGGGGGCGTGGGAGGAGTACTTCAAGTTCGGCAACCCCGACGGTAAGAGCAAGCGTGAGCTGTTCGGTGAGCCGATGAAGGCCATCCCGGCGTTCTTCGAGCCCGAACCCCGCATCAAGGTGATGGACGAACTGGGTGTCGATCGCAGCCTGATGTTCCCGACGCTGGCCAGCCTGATCGAGGAGCGGCTGTCCGACGACCCGGTCGCCATCCACGTCATCATCCACGCGCTCAACGAGTGGCTGCACGAGGTGTGGGGCTTCAACTACCAGAACCGCATCTTCACCACGCCGGTGATCACGCTGCCGATCGTGGAGAAGGCGATCGAGGAGCTGGAGTGGGCCGTCAAGCGTGGCGCCCGCGCCATCCTGATCCGTCCCGCACCGGTGCCCGGCTTCCGCGGCCCGCGTTCGTTCGCGCTGCCCGAGTTCGACCCGTTCTGGGAGCGGGTCGTCCACCACGACATCTTCGTCGGCATGCACTCCAGCGACAGCGGCTACTCGCGCTACACCTCCGAGTGGGATGGCGCCCAGCAGGAGATGCTGCCGTTCCAGACCAACGCGATGGGCATCCTCAACGAGTGGCGTCCGATCCAGGACGCGGTGGCCTCGTGGGTCATCCATGGTGCCCTGTTCCGCTTTCCGACGCTCAAGGTCGGCATCGTCGAGGCCGGTTCGAAGTGGATGTTCCCGCTGCTGGACTCGATGGCCGAGGTCTGGAAGAAGGCTCCCGAGGCATTCCTGGGCAACCCGATCGAGGAGATCAAGAACCGGATCTACGTCAGCCCGTTCTACGAGGAGGGCATCGACGACCTGATCAACCTGATCGGTGTCGACCAGGTGCTCTACGGTTCGGACTGGCCGCACCCGGAGGGTCTGGCGGAGCCGACGCACTACGTGACTGCGCTCGAGCACCTGTCCGTCGAGGATCAGGCGAAGATCATGGGCGGCAACCTGGGACGTCTCGTCACGACGTGACGTACGTTCCCGAGTGGTCGACCATCCCCGAGATGGTGCTGAGTGCAGCGGACCGCTTCGGCGACGCGGAAGCGGTCGTCGACGGTCCGCTGCGCTTGTCATTTGCGGAGGTTGTCCACAGAATTCGTTGTGCTGCAGGCGCATTCGCCGACCTGGGGATCGGGAAGGGTGATCGCGTCGCGATCTGGGCGCCCAACTCCGCCGAGTGGATCATCGCGGCGTTCGGCCTGCTGACCGCCGGTGGTGTGCTCGTACCCGTCAACACGCGGTTCAAGGGCGAGGAGGCCGCCGACGTCATCACGCGCAGCGGCGCCAAGGCGGTGCTGGTGCAGCAGTGCTTCCTCGGGGTCGAATACGCCGCCCCCGAAGGGGTTCCGGTGATCGACCTGAAGTCGGACTTCCTGGCCGGTGGCGAGCCGTTCAGTCGCACCGTGGAGAGCAGCGACATCTCCGACATCATCTTCACCTCGGGCACCACCGGGCGTCCCAAGGGCGTGATGATGAACCACCGGCAGAACCTGCGGCTCTACGAGGAGTGGTGCAACCTCGCCGATCTGCGGCAGGGCGACCGCTACCTGATGGTCAACCCGTACTTCCACACCTTCGGCTACAAGGCCGGGCTGATCGCGTCGTTCATCCGCGGGGCGACGATGGTGCCGGTGCCGGTGTTCGACGTCGACCGTGTCGTGGACCTGATCGCCGCCGAACGCATCACCATGCTGCCCGGACCGCCGACGCTGTATCACTCGCTTCTCTCCGTCGCGGACAAGTCGAAGCTCGCCACCTTGCGCGCCGGCGTCACCGGCGCGGCCGACATCCCGGTCGAACTGGTGCGGCGCGTGCTCGAGGAGCTGCCGTTCCAGACGCTGGCGACCGGCTACGGCCTCACCGAGGCGGGGACGGCCACGTTGTCGCGTCCGGGGGATTCGTTCGCCGACATCGCGACCACGGTCGGCACCGCGTGCGACGGCGTCGAGGTCCGCATCGCCGACGACGGTGAGGTGCTGGTGCGCGGCTACAGCGTCATGCAGGGCTACCTCGACGATCCGGCGGCGACCGCCGAAGCGATCGACCCCGACGGATGGCTGCACACCGGCGACCTCGGCACGCTCGACGACGCCGGGCGCCTGCGCATCGTGGGCCGCAAGAAGGACATGTTCATCGTCGGCGGCTTCAACGCCTATCCGGCAGAGATCGAGGGCTTCCTGCTCGAGCACCCGGATGTCGCGCAGGCCGCGGTGATCGGCGTCCCCGACGAGCGGATGGGACAAGTGGGCAAGGCTTTCGTCGTGCGCCGCGAGGGGCACGCCGGGCCGCTGTCGGCCGAGGGCCTCATCGCCTGGAGTCGTGAGCGAATGGCCGGATTCAAGGTGCCGCGGTATGTAGAGTTCCTCGACGAACTGCCCCTCAACGCCACCGGCAAGGTGATGAAGGACCAACTACGCTGAGCGCGCGCACAGCCCGTAAACGTCATTTCCGCAGGCAAAGTGCGACGGATCGGGTCCCGCAGATGCGGTATCGTCAGCCTCATACTCGAAAAATGAAAACGTTATTCTCATTGAACAGCGCTCTCTGAGCACTGGGCTCCGTACACCCAAGGAGGTCGTCGTGCCGTCATTCAGGCGCCGTGCATCGGTGCTCGACGCTGACCGCGTCGCTGCGCCGGCGCAGGAACCTGCTCGCGACGCCGATAACGCTGACGTACTCGCGCGTGCCGAAGAAGCCGAGGCGGAAGCCGCCGAAGCAGAAGCTGCCGCGGCCGCGGCACGCGCCCGGGCTCGCGCGATCCGACTGCGCCGTGAGGCTGCGGCCGCCAGCGCGTCGCCGGCGAACGGGAAGCCGGCGAACGGGGAGCCGGAAGAGTCGGACGAGTCGGTCACCGAAACCGCTGCAGTAGCTGATCCGGAGGTCGAGTCGACGACCGCGCCCGAAACGGACGGCGATGAGATCCCATCGAAACCCGACAAGAAGCGTGGTGCGCGCCGGCGGCCCCGCCTGCGCCTGCCCCGACTGACGTGGAAGCGACTTGCGGTCACCATCGCAGTGCTGGTGATCTGCGCCTCGCTCGCCGCCAGCGGCTACATGCTCTGGCACCACCGTCAGGCCGTCGCCGAGCGGGAGCAGCGGGCCGAGTACGCCGCTGCCGCCCGGCAGGGCGTGGTGACCTTGATGTCGCTCGACTTCAACAAGGCGCAAGAAGACGTCAAGCGCATCATCGACAACTCGACGGGCCAGTTCAAAGAGGACTTCGAGCAGCAGGCCGAGGCCTTCGCAGAGGTCGCCCAGGATTCGAAGGTCGTCACCGAGGTCAACGTCAACCTGGCGGCCGTCAAGTCGATGACCGACGATTCGGCGTCCGTCCTCGTCTCGGCGACGTCCCGAGTCACGAATGCCGCCGGTGCCAAACAGGAGCCCCGCGCGTGGCGGCTGGCCGTGGAGCTCAGTCGCGAAGGTGACCAGATCAAGATGTCGAAAGTCGAGTTCGTGCCGTGACCGAGAAAGACGACACCAGCGTCACCGATACCAGCGTCACCGATGCCAGCGTCACCGACGTCGAACCATCCGTCGACGAGATCGACAGGCGCGACGAGTCGCTCGAGGACGCCTCTGCGGGAGAGTCCGAAGGCGCGGTGCAGTCGCGCCGACGCGTCGTGGGCGCAGTCGGGATGGCTGTCCTCGCCATCGCGCTGATCGCCTCCGTGGGGGCGACGGCCTGGTTGTATTTCTTCCAGTTCCGGCCCGACCAGGAGACCGATTCCGAGGCGGCGAAGGTGGCGATCGATGCGGCGAGTCAAGCGTCGGTATCGCTGCTGACCTACTCTCCCGAGACGCTCGACAAGGACTTCGCTGCGGCGAAAACCCAGTTGACCGGAGATTTCCTCGACTACTACACGGACTTCACCGAGAAGATCGTCACCCCCGCCGCCAAGCAGAAGCAGGTGAAGACCAGTGCGGCGGTCGTCCAGGCCGCCCTGTCGCAACTGAGCCCCGAGTCGGCCGAGGTGCTGCTGTTCATCAACCAGACGACGACCAGCAAGGAGAATCCCGACGGAGCGTATGCGGCGAGCAGCGTGAAAGTCGGTATGACGAAGATCGACGGCGCCTGGAAGATCTCCTCGTTCGACCCGGTGTGATCCTGCTTCGGTCACGGCGGCTGCACCCCGGTTTGCTCGCGGCGGCCCAGGGGTATCTCGCCCGATGTAGTCGAGAAACCCCGAAGTAGTCGAGAGACCGCGGGAGGTCGCGATGCCGAAGACCACGAAGAGCGGTCAGGCCAAGAAGAGTGAGTTGCCCAGCACCCTGAAGAAATCGGACGCCAAGGCGCAGCGGACGTTCGCCAAGGCCCACGATTCGGCGGCCGACGAGTACGGCGAGGGGGAGCGGGCGCACCGGGTGGCGTACAGCGCGCTCAAGCACAGCTACGAGAAGGTCGGCGACCACTGGGAGCCGAAGGACGAGAAGGGCCCGTCGGACAAGCGCGCCGAGAGCGGCGGTCCGAACCCCAAGGGCGAGTCCGCCGAAGGCGTCAACGCCAACGCGTCGAAGAAGCACCTCCTCGACGTGGCCCGGCGCCTGGACATCTCGGGCCGGTCGACCATGAGCAAGGACGAACTCGTCTCGGCGATCAAGAAGGCCAACCGGCGCGAGTCCGCCCGGAAGCGTTAACCCTCACAGCGCGGCGCGGGGTGCGCCTCGAAACTCTCGAGCAGCATGCGCTCCTGCTCCAGTCTCATCACCCGCCGGGCCTTGCCGCGAGTGATGAGAATGCCGACGGTGGCCAGCGTCCAGACCGCGTACTGGGCCGTCCACGCCCACCGGAACGACTCGAACGAGTAGCCGCCCGTCGCGTCGAGGATCTGGCCCATGGCCTGCATCACGAGCAGCGAGGCGAGGAACCCGCCCATGTTGACCATTCCCTGCGCGGTGCCCAGCGTGGCGCTCGGATTGAAGGTGCGGGCGAAGTCGAAGCCGACCATCGAGCCGGGGCCGCCGACCGAGATGACGATCACGAGCGTCACGAGCAACCACAGCGGCGCACGGCCGGGCAGGGCCAGCACGACCGTCCAGACCAGCGCGTTGGACCCGATGATCCCGAGGACCAGCCATGACCTGCGGTGCGGGTGCCTGCCGGTCAGCACGCCGATCACGATGCCCGACGCGATGGCCGATGCCACGGAGACCGACAGCAGGGTGCCGGCCGCCGACGTCGACAGGCCCTGCGAGACCGTCAGGTACGGCACGCCCCACATCAGCGCGAATACGGTCACCGAGAACTGTGTGCCCATGTGGGTGAAGAAACCCAGCCGGGTGCCCGGCCGCAGCCACACGGTCTTGACGCTGCGCAACGTGTCACCGACCGTGCCCCTCGATTCGGGTACGTGTCTGCCCGACGGGGTGTCCTTGACCAGCACGAGCGTCAGCACCAGGGATGCCAGGCCCAGCGCGGCCACCGACGTGTAGGCCGTCGTCCAGCCGGCGACGCCGAGGATCGCCAGGAACGGCACGGCGGAGAGCACCTGGCCGAGTTGGCCGCAGATCCCGGTCAGCTGCGTGACCAACGGGACCTGTTTCGGCGTGAACCAGTGCGGCACGAGGCGCAGCACCGAGATGAACGTGAGCGCATCCCCGAGTCCGAGAACCGCCCTGGCCGCGATGGCGGCCGGCAACGCTTCGCTCACCGCCAGGGTGAGCTGTCCGGCGGCCATCAACGCCGCCCCGGCGGCGATGAGTACCTTCGACCCGAACCGGTCCAGCAGCACCCCGGCGGGCACCTGCGCACCGGCGTACACCACGACCTGAAGCACGACGAACGTGGCCAGCACGCTCGGAGTGGCCGAGAACCGTTCGGCGGCGTCGAGACCGGAAACCCCCAGGGTGGTGCGGTCCATCACCGCGACGATGTAGGCCAGCAGTCCGGTGGCCCACACGATCCAGGGGCGCACTCGGACCCTCCGTCGATTGGCTGATGTGTCCTTTCCATCGTGTCCCACGCAGACCGGTACCGACGAACCGCTCAGCTGTGACATTCGCTGTGAGTGCGCTGGCGGAGACAGCTGCGCGCCGCCTCCGAGTTGGCTGAAAATGCGCACACGCGTCAGTTATCGCCGATGATGATCAATATCGTTCCTGATCATCGGGCATGGTCGCCCAGGCATCCGATTCTCCGCCGAAGTCGACGTGAGTTCGCTAGTTTTCCCATACCGCGGGTACAGTGATTTGTGCCGCGGTTCGAGGCACGACGCGCGGGAGGAGGGAGCGTGGACGTGGTCGAGTACCGGCTCAACGAGCTGTCGCGGATCTCTGGCGTCAGCACCCGCAACATCCGCGCCTACCGGGAACGCGGCCTGCTCGACCCGCCGCGGCGTCAGGGACGGTCGGCCTACTACAACGACTTCCACCTCGCGCAGCTCGACACGATCAACCAACTGCTGCGCAGAGGGTTCAGCTCCGCGCACATCGCAGAGTTCTTCGCGAGCATGCGGGCAGGCGCCGACCTCGCCGACATCCTGGGACTGCAGCGCTCGTTGTTCACCGCCGAGGACGGCCGTGACGAGACTCTTTCGGCCGGCCGTGACCTCGACCTCGATCCGTCTTCCGAAGAAGCCGGCGAGCTCGTCGCGTACGGCCTCGCCGAGGTCGTCGACGGCAGGGTGGTGTTCCTCGACCCGTCGATCGCCGAGATCGTCGGCCGGGCGGCGGATCCGATGCTCTACATCCGGGCCATCGTGCGCATCGTGGCGTCCACCAGACGCGACGTCGACACCCTTGCCGGGGTGGTGGCCGACGCGCTGCAGGAGTGCATCGAGGCACGGTTCGGGCGTGATCGGACGCCGGACCCGCTGGAGATGCACCGCATGGTGCAGGACTACCGCGAACTGGCCAACCGGCTCGTCGCACGCCACCTCGACGAGGCGCTGCACGCGCAGGTCTCCTGGTGGCGGGGTGAAGTGCCCGTCGACCGGAGCGCGCCGCCGCGCCCGGTCCACGGGGCAAACTGAGACGGATGTGACCAGTGGCGTTGAAGTGATTCCTGGGGCGCCCGTCGTACTCTGTGACGCGTGTCGATCTCGCGGCGTCAGGTGTTGAAAGCGGCCGCTCCCGCTGTGCTCGGCATGAGCGCCGGCTTGCAGGCCGTCGCCTCGGCGTTGGCGCCGACGGCCGCGGCCGCACCCCTGGGTGTCCTGCTCGACTACGCCGCCGGCGTGCTCAAAGCCACCGACATCCGCGCCTCCGGGGCCATCGGAGCTATCCGCTACGTATCGGACCGTCGGCCGGGCGGGGCATGGATGCTGGGCAAGCCGATCCTGCTATCCGAGGCGCGCGATCTGTACCAGAACGGGCTGAAGATCGTCTCGTGCTACCAGTTCGGGAAGGCGGACACCGCCGATTGGCTGGGCGGCCAGAACGCCGGCGTCCAGCACGCCAAACGCGGCTGGGAACTGCACGTCGCGGCGGGCGGCTCCTACGGCGCCCCGATCTACGCGTCCATCGACGACGACCCCACCTTCGAACAGTACAAACAGCAGGTGGCGCCCTACCTCAAGGGGTGGGAGGCGGTGCTGGGTCGTCAGCGCGTGGGCATCTACGCCAACTCGAAGACGATCGAGTGGGCGCTGCAGGACGGCATCGGCACCTACTTCTGGCAACACAACTGGGGTTCGCCGGGCCGGGTCGCCCACCCGGCTGCACACCTTCATCAGGTGGAGATCGACGCGCGAACGGTCGCGGGCGTCGGTGTCGACATCAACCACATCCTGCGGCCTCAATTCGGCCAGTGGGACTGAAAACCTTACCGATCAGTAAGTAGGCACAGCAAACTTGGCGACGTCCGCTCGGGCGTTGACCGAACAGATCGGCCTGTGCTGTCGACCCATTTGCGTCCCTGAACTCGCCATTCGGACGCCGAAAAATTTAGATAACGATTTGGTAACGATAATGCTTTGATCAGCGTAGTTATAGCTACTCGACCGTAACCACCCGCCAGCAGGACGTTTGTCCCGGAAGCCGTGCGCGCCTTCCGAACAGGGTGTTACCCAAGCGATGGTTACCCGAGCGTAGAACTCGCCAGTAACCGATTCGGCGACCCGGGAGCCCCTCCTTCTTATGCCACTCTTAGTGGGGCTGGGTTGTCCGCAGGCGGACTCCACGAGAGGTCCGCTCGCGACAGCGACCAGCCGGATTCGACGCCGAATCGCCGTCGGCCGCCGCAGGGCAGCGCGGGCCGGCCGCAGACGACCACCCGATACACCGACCACGCGAGCAGTACACGCGGGCGCGAGAGCACCACCGAGGGAGATAACGCGAAGTGACGATCTACGAGCATGACAGGGTTTCCACGAGCTGGGACGACGAGTCCGGAGCCAAGACCACTCATGCACTGGTGGATCGCCTGACCGCGGGTGAACCGTTCGCGGTGGCCTTCGGCGGGCAGGGCAGTGCGTGGCTGGAGACGCTCGAGGAGCTGGTGTCCTCGACCGGCATCGAATCGGAGCTGGCCACCCTCGCCGGTGAGGCCGAGCTGCTGCTCGAGCCCGTGGCCAGGGAACTGGTCGTCGTCCGGCCGATCGGCTTCGAGCCGCTGCGCTGGGTGCGCGCGCTGGCCGCCGAGGAACCGGTCCCGACCGCCAAGCAGCTGACGTCGGCGGCCGTGTCGGTCCCCGGTGTCCTGCTGACCCAGGTCGCCGCCGTACGCGCGCTGGCCCGCCAGGGCATGGACCTGTTCGAGACGCCGCCCGTCGCGACCGCCGGGCACTCCCAGGGTGTCCTCGCCGTCGAGGCGCTCGCCGCCCAGGGCGCCAAGGACGTCGAACTGCTCGCGCTGGCGCAGCTGATCGGTGCGGCGGGCACGCTGGTGGCCCGTCGTCGGGGCATCACGGTCCTCGGGGACCGACCGCCCATGGTCTCGGTCACCAACGCCGACCCGGAGCGCATCTACGAATTGCTCGAGGAGTTCTCCACCGACGTGCGCACGGTGCTGCCGCCGGTGCTGTCGATCCGCAACGGCCGCCGCTCGGTCGTCATCACCGGGACCCCCGAGCAACTGTCACGCTTCGAGCTGTACTGCACCCAGATCGCCGAGAAGGAAGAGGCCGAGCGCAAGAACAAGCTGCGCGGCGGCGCGGTCTTCGCGCCGGCCTTCGACCCCGTCCAGGTGGAGGTCGGCTTCCACACCCCGCGCCTGGCCGACGGCATCGACATCGTCGGCCGGTGGGCCGAGGCGGTCGGGCTGGACGTCGCGCTCGCGCGCCAGATGACCGAGGCCATCCTCGTCAACCAGGTCGACTGGGTCGACGAGGTCACCGAACTCCACGACGCCGGCGCCCGCTGGATTCTCGACCTGGGGCCGGGGGACATCCTGACCCGGCTGACCGCCCCGGTGATCCGCGGACTCGGGGTGGGCATCGTGCCCGCCGCCACCCGCGGCGGCCAGCGCAACCTGTTCACCGTCGGCGCCGTGCCCGAGGTGGCCCGCCCGTGGTCGAGCTACACCCCGACCGCCGTCCGGCTGCCCGACGGCTCGGTGAAGCTGTCCACCAAGTTCACCCGCCTGACCGGCCGCTCGCCCATCCTGCTGGCCGGGATGACGCCGACGACCGTCGACGCCAAGATCGTCGCCGCGGCGGCCAACGCCGGCCACTGGGCCGAACTCGCCGGCGGCGGGCAGGTCACCGAGGAGATCTTCAACGCCCGCATCGACGAGTTGGCCGGACTCCTGGAGCCGGGCCGCGCGATCCAGTTCAACTCGCTGTTCCTCGACCCGTACCTGTGGAAGTTGCAGCTCGGCGGCAAGCGGCTGGTGCAGAAGGCCCGCCAGGCCGGCGCCCCCATCGACGGCGTCGTGGTCACCGCGGGTATCCCGGAGCTCGAAGAGGCCGTCGACCTGATCGACGAGCTCAACGGCATCGGCATCAGCCACATCGTCTTCAAGCCGGGCACCGTCGAGCAGATCCGCTCGGTCATCCGGATCGCCGCCGAGGTCCCCACCAAACCGGTCATCGTGCACATCGAGGGCGGCCGCGCCGGTGGCCACCACTCGTGGGAGGACCTCGACGACCTGCTGCTGACGACGTACTCGGAGCTGCGCTCGCGCTCGAACATCACCATCTGCGTCGGCGGCGGGATCGGCACCCCCGAACGGGCCGCGGAGTACCTGTCCGGCCGGTGGTCGCAGGCCTACGGGTTCCCGGTGATGCCCGTCGACGGCATCCTCGTCGGCACCGCGGCGATGGCCGCACTGGAGGCCACCACCTCACCGGCGGTCAAACAGCTGCTGGTCGACACCACCGGCACCGATCAGTGGGTCGGGGCGGGTAAGGCGCAGGGCGGGATGGCCTCCGGGCGCAGCCAGCTCGGCGCCGACATCCACGAGATCGACAACGCCGCGTCGCGCTGCGGTCGGCTGCTCGACGAGGTCGCCGGCGACGCCGACGCGGTCGCCGAGCGCCGCGACGAGATCATCGCCGCGATGGCTGCGACCGCCAAGCCCTACTTCGGTGACGTCGCGGAGATGACGTACCTGCAATGGCTGGCCCGTTACGTCGAACTCGCCATCGGCGAGGGCGACAGCACCGCCGACACCAGCCGCGCCGGTTCGCCGTGGCTCGACATCACCTGGCGCGACCGGTTCGCCCAGATGCTGCAGCGCGCCGAGGCGCGGCTGCACCCGCAGGACCACGGTCCGATCGACACTGTGTTTTCTGGTTCTGCCGGCTCAGAGTTGCTGGAGACCCCGCAGGCCGCGATCGACGCGCTGGTGAACCGCTACCCGGACGCCGAGACGGTGCTGCTGCACCCGGCGGACGTGCCGTTCTTCGTCCAGCTGTGCAAGACGCTCGGCAAACCGGTCAACTTCGTGCCGGTCATCGACAAGGACGTGCGCCGGTGGTGGCGCAGCGATTCGCTGTGGCAGGCGCATGACGCCCGCTACACCGCCGACCAGGTCTGCATCATTCCCGGCACCGCCGCCGTCGCGGGCATCACCCGCGTCGACGAGCCCGTCGGTGAGCTGCTCGACCGCTTCGAGCAGGCGGCGGTCGACGAGGTCCTCGCCGCCGACGGTGGACCCCGGCCGGTGACCAGCCGTCGCCAGGGCCGCACCGATGTGGTCGGTCCGCTCGCCGTGCTGCTCGACGCCCCCGACGTGCTGTGGGCCGGCCGCACCGCGGTCAACCCCGTGCACCGCATCGCCGCCTCCGCCGACTGGCAGGTGCGCGACGAGGGCCGCACGGCCACCCACGCGTCCACCGGCGCCCGGCTCGAGGTGGCCGACGACCAGCACGTGGTGCTCAGCGTCCCGCTGTCCGGTACCTGGATCGACATCCGCTTCACGCTGACCGACGTCATCCGGACCGGCGGCGCCCCGCTGGTCACCACCGAGGACGCGGCGACCGCGATGCGCTCCGTGCTGGCGATCGCCGCCGGCGTGGAAGAAGGTCCGTCCGGCCTTCCGCCCGTCCACGACGGAACCGCGACGGCCACCGTCGTCTGGGATCCGGAACTGGTCGCCGACCACACCGGCGTCACCGCGACGTTCGGCGCCCCGCTGGCGCCGACGCTGACGGTCGTGCCGGATGCGCTGGTCGGCCGCTGCTGGCCGGCCGTGTTCGCCGCCATCGGTTCCGCGGCGACCGACAGCGGTTTCCCCGTCGTCGAGGGTCTGCTGAGCCTGGTGCACCTCGACCACGGCGCCCAGCTCGTCGCGGCGCTGCCCAAGGACCGCACCGACCTGACCGTCACGGCCACGGCGGGCACCGCCACCGACACCGAGGTCGGCCGGGTCGTGCCGGTGTCGGTGACCGTCACCGACGCCGACGGCACCCTGCTGGCCACGCTCGAGGAACGCTTCGCGATCCGCGGGCGGACCGGTGCGGCGGAGCTGAGCGATCCGGCGCGTGCCGGCGGCGCGATCTCCGACAACGCCACCGACACCCCGCGTCGCCGTCGCCGGGACGTCGTGGTCTCCGCGCCGGTGGACATGCGGCCGTTCGCGGTCGTCTCCGGTGACCACAACCCGATCCACACCGACCGCGCCGCCGCGCTGCTGGCCGGCCTGGAGTCGCCGATCGTGCACGGCATGTGGCTGTCGGCCGCCGCCCAGCACGTCGTCACCGCCACCGACGGCAAGGCCGTCCCGCCGGCCCGTCTCGTCGGCTGGACCGCCCGATTCCTGGGCATGGTGCTGCCCGGTGACGAGATCGACTTCCGCGTCGACCGCGTCGGTATCGACGTCGGCGCCGAGGTGCTCGAGGTGACCGCGAAGGTGGGCACCGATCTGGTCATGTCGGCGACCGCCCGCCTGGCGGCGCCGAAGACCGTCTACGCCTTCCCGGGGCAGGGCATCCAGCACAAGGGCATGGGCATGGAGGTCCGGGCCCGCAGCAAGGCCGCCCGCAAGGTGTGGGATTCGGCGGACAAGTTCACCCGCGAGACGCTCGGCTTCTCCGTGCTGCACGTGGTGCGCGACAACCCGACCAGCCTCATCGCGTCCGGGGTGCACTACCAGCATCCCGAGGGCGTGCTGTACCTGACGCAGTTCACCCAGGTCGCGATGGCCACCGTCGCCGCCGCGCAGGTCGCCGAGATGCGTGAGCAGGGTGCGTTCGTCGAAGGGGCGATCGCCTGCGGTCACTCCGTCGGCGAGTACACCGCGCTGGCATGTGTCTCGGGCGTCTACGAACTCGAGGCACTGCTCGAGGTGGTGTTCCACCGCGGCAGCAAGATGCACGACATCGTGCCCCGCGACGAGCTGGGCCGGTCCAACTACCGGCTGGCCGCGATCCGGCCGAGCCAGATCGATCTCGACGACGCCGACGTCAAGGACTTCGTCGCCGAGATCGCCGCTCGCACCGGAGAATTCCTCGAGATCGTGAACTTCAACCTGCGTGGCGCGCAGTACGCCATCGCGGGCACCGTCCGCGGGCTCGAGGCGCTCGAGGAGGAGATCGAACGGCGTCGCGAACTCAGCGGCGGCAAGCGCTCGTTCATCCTCGTGCCCGGTATCGACGTGCCGTTCCACTCCTCGGTGCTGCGGGTCGGTGTCGCCGACTTCCGCCGATCCCTGGAGCGGGTCATGCCGCGCGACGCCGATCCGGAACTGCTGATCGGCAAGTACATCCCGAACCTGGTGCCGCGGCCGTTCACGCTGGACCGTGACTTCGTCGAGGAGATCCGGGATCTGGTGCCGGCCGAACCGCTCGACGAGGTGCTCGCCGATTACGACACCTGGCGCAACGAGAAGCCGAAGGAGCTGTGCCGCAAGATCGTCATCGAGCTGCTGGCCTGGCAGTTCGCCAGCCCGGTGCGGTGGATCGAGACGCAGGATCTGCTGTTCATCGAGGAGGCCGCGGGCGGACTCGGGGTCGAGCGGTTCGTCGAGATCGGCGTGAAGTCGGCCCCGACGGTCGCCGGTCTGGCCACCAACACCCTCAAACTGCCGGAGTACTCGCACAGCACGGTCGAGGTGCTCAACAGCGAGCGCGACGCCGCGGTGCTGTTCGCCACGGATGAAGATCCGGTCGTCGATCCGGAACCCGAAGCCGAGGCGCCGGCCGCCGAGACCGCTCCGACTGCGGAGAGCCCGCCACCCGCGGCCGCACCCGCCGCACCGTCGGGCGGACCGCGTCCCGACGACATCACGTTCGACGCCGCGGACGCGACGGTGGCGCTGGTCGCGCTGTCGGCCAAGATGCGTCTCGACCAGATCGAGGCGCTCGACTCCATCGAGACCATCACCGACGGTGCGTCGTCGCGGCGCAACCAGATGCTGGTCGACCTGGGTTCGGAGCTGAACCTCGGCGCCATCGACGGTGCGGCCGAGGCCGACCTCGGTGCCCTCAAGGGTCAGGTCACCAAGCTGGCCCGCACCTACAAGCCGTTCGGTCCGGTGCTCAGCGACGCGATCAACGATCAGCTCCGCACGGTGCTCGGGCCGTCCGGTAAGCGTCCGGCCTACATCGCCGAACGCGTCGGTAAGGCATGGGAACTCGGCGCCGGCTGGGCCAAGCACGTGACCGTCGAGGTGGCGCTGGGCACCCGTGAGGGCAGCAGCGTCCGCGGCGGGAGCCTCGGCGGTCTGCACGACGGCGCCCTGGCCGACGCGGCGACCGTCGACAAGGTGATCGACGCCGCCGTCGCGGCGGTGGCAGCGCGCCGCGGCGTCGCGGTCTCCCTGCCCTCTGCGGGCGGTGGCGGTGGCGGCGTGGTCGATTCGGCGGCGCTCGGCGAGTTCGCCGAACAGGTCACCGGACGCGACGGTGTGCTCGCCAACGCGGCCCGCCTGGTGCTGGGCCAGCTCGGCTTGGACACGCCGGTCACCCCGTCCGAATCGGCGACCGACGCCGAGCTGATCGACCTGGTCACCGCCGAACTCGGTTCGGACTGGCCGCGTCTGGTGGCGCCGGCGTTCGACGGCCGCAAGGCCGTGGTGTTCGACGACCGGTGGGCCAGCGCACGTGAGGACCTGGTCAAGATCTGGCTGGCCGACGAGGACGACATCGACACCGACTGGCCGAAGCTGTCCGAGCGTTTCGAGGGCGCCGGCCATGTCGTTGCCACGCAGGCGAACTGGTGGCAGGGGCGTGCGCTTGCGGCGGGCCGGAACGTGCACGCGTCGCTGTTCGGCCGCATCGCGGCCGGCGCGGAGAACCCCGGCAAGGGGCGCTACAGCGACGAGGTGGCGGTGGTCACCGGTGCCTCGAAGGGTTCGATTGCCGCGGCCGTGGTGGGGCAGTTGCTCGACGGCGGTGCGACGGTCATCGCGACCACGTCGCGCCTCGACGACGCCCGGTTGGCGTTCTACAAGACGCTCTACCGTGACAACGCCCGCTACGACGCGAAGCTGTGGGTGGTGCCCGCGAACATGGCGTCGTACTCCGACATCGACGCGCTGGTGAAGTGGGTCGGTACGGAGCAGGTCGAAAGCCTTGGGCCGCAGTCGATCCACCTCAAGGACGCCCAGACCCCGACGCTGCTGTTCCCGTTCGCGGCGCCGCGCGTCGCCGGGGACATGTCGGAGGTCGGTTCGCGTTCCGAGATGGAGATGAAGGTGCTGCTGTGGGCCGTGCAACGGCTCATCGGCGGGCTGTCGTCTATCGGCGCCGAGCGTGACATCGCCTCCCGTCTGCACGTCGTGCTACCCGGTTCGCCGAACCGCGGCATGTTCGGGGGGGACGGCGCCTACGGCGAGGCGAAGGCCTCGCTGGATGCGCTCGTCAACCGGTGGAAGGCCGAAACGTCTTGGGCGCAACGGGTTTCGCTGGCGCACGCGCTGATCGGCTGGACCAAGGGCACCGGGTTGATGGGGCACAACGACGCCATCGCCGGTGCGGTCGAGGAAGCCGGCGTGACGACATACACCACCGCGGAGATGGCCTCGATGCTGCTGTCGCTGTGCGATATCGAGTCGAAGGTCGCCGCGGCCCGCGAGCCGATCAAGGCCGATCTGACCGGCGGCCTCGGTGACATCGAGCTCGACATGGCCGCGCTGGCCGCCAAGGCCCGCGAGGAGATGTCCGCCGACGCCGCCGACGAGGACGCCGACGCACCAGCGCCGGGCACCATCGCCGCGCTGCCGTCGCCGCCGCGCGGATACACCCCGGCCCCGCCGCCTGAGTGGGCTGACCTCGACGTCGACCCCGCCGATCTGGTGGTGATCGTCGGCGGCGCCGAACTCGGCCCGTACGGGTCGTCGCGCACCCGCTACGAGATGGAGGTCGACAACGAGCTGTCGGCCGCCGGTGTCCTCGAATTGGCCTGGACCACAGGCATGATCAAGTGGGAGGACGATCCCAAGCCCGGGTGGTACGACGCCGCCAGCGGTGATCTGGTGCCCGAGGAGGAACTCGTCGAGCGCTACCATGACGCGGTCGTGGAGCGGTGCGGTATCCGTGAGTTCGTCGACGACGGTGCGATCGACCCCGATCACGCCTCACCGCTGCTGGTCAGCGTCTTCCTCGACAAGGACTTCAGCTTCGTGGTGTCCTCCGAGGAGGAGGCGCGCACATTCGTCGACTTCGACCCCGAGCACACCGTGGTGCGCCCGGTGCCGGATTCCTCGGACTGGCAGGTGATCCGCAAGGCGGGCACCGAGATCCGCGTTCCGCGCAAGACCAAGCTGTCGCGCACGGTGGGCGCGCAGATCCCGACCGGCTTCGATCCGACCGTGTGGGGCATCACGCCCGACATGGCCAACTCGATCGACCGGGTGGCGCTGTGGAACATCGTCGCGACCGTGGATGCGTTCCTGTCGGCCGGTTTCACCCCGACCGAGCTGATGCGCTGGGTGCACCCCAGCCTGGTGGCCAGCACGCAGGGCACCGGTATGGGTGGTATGACCTCGATGCAGACCATGTACCACGGCAACCTGCTCGGCCGGAACAAGCCGAACGACATCCTGCAGGAGGTCCTGCCGAATGTCGTTGCCGCACACGTGGTCCAGTCCTACATCGGCTCCTACGGCGCGATGATCCACCCGGTCGGCGCCTGCGCAACGGCGGCGGTGTCGGTCGAGGAGGGTGTCGACAAGATCCGGCTCGGCAAGGCCGAATTGGTGGTGACGGGCGGATTCGACGATCTGACACTCGAGGCGATCATCGGGTTCGGTGACATGGCGGCCACCGCCGACACCGAGATGATGCGCGCCAAGGGGATCAGCGATTCGAAGTTCTCCCGCGCCAACGACCGGCGCCGGCTGGGCTTCGTCGAAGCCCAGGGTGGCGGCACGATCCTGCTGGCCCGTGGTGACCTCGCGGTCAAGATGGGTCTGCCGGTCCTCGCGGTCGTGGCCTACGCGCAGAGCTTCGCCGACGGTGTGCACACCTCGATCCCGGCTCCGGGGCTCGGCGCACTGGGCGCCGGTCGCGGTGGCAAGGATTCGGTGCTGGCCCGCTCGTTGAACAAGCTGGGCGTCGGCGCCGACGACATCTCGGTGATCTACAAGCACGACACGTCGACCCTGGCGAACGATCCCAACGAGACCGAACTGCACGAGCGGCTCGCCGACTCGCTGGGCCGGTCCGACGGGGCGCCGCTGTTCATCGTCAGCCAGAAGACGCTGACCGGGCACGCCAAGGGCGGCGCGGCGGTCTTCCAGATGATGGGGCTGTGCCAGGTGCTGCGCGACGGGGTCATCCCGCCGAACCGCAGCCTGGACTGTGTCGACGACGAGATGGCCACCTCCGGGCACTTCGTCTGGCCGCGGGAGACCCTGCGGATGGGGGAGAAGTTCCCGCTCAAGGCCGGTCTGGTGACCAGCCTCGGGTTCGGCCACGTCTCCGGGTTGATCGCACTGGTGCATCCGCAGGCGTTCCTGTCGACGCTCGCTCCCGAGCAGCGCGACGACTACGTGGCGCGCGCGGAACAGCGCACGCTGGCCGGTCAGCGCAGGCTGGCGTCGGCGATCGCCGGCGGGCGGCCGATGTACGAGCGCCCCGACGGCCGCCGGTTCAGCCACGACGAGCCCGAGAAGCGCCAGGAGGCGGCGATGCTGCTCGACGCGGCATCCCGGCTCGGCGACGGCGACGTCTACGTGCGATGAGCGCTTGCGCGAAGAGCGTCCGGGCGTCCGCTAGGGTCGCTGCGTGGCGATAGTGGGAGTGGGCATCGATCTGGTATCCATTCCGGATTTCGCCGAGCAGGTGGACCGTCCCGGCACGGTGTTCGCCGAGACGTTCACCCCGGGTGAGCGCCGCGACGCCGCCGACAAGAGTTCGTCGGCGGCGCGGCATCTCGCCGCGCGGTGGGCCGCCAAGGAAGCCGTCATCAAGGCGTGGTCGGGTTCGCGGTTCGCCAAACGGCCCGCGCTGCCGGAAGGCATCCATCGCGACATCGAGGTGGTCACCGACATGTGGGGGCGGCCGAAGGTGCGGCTCACCGGGGACATCGCCGAACACCTGCGGGAGGCGACGATTCACGTGTCGCTGACCCACGAAGGGGATACGGCGGCGGCCGTCGCCGTCATCGAGGAGCCCTGAGCGGCGCGGCGTCGCTTCGACGGTTCGCACATCGGGTACCCGTGCGGTTCGCCTACCGTGAGGACCCATCGTGAGTGGAACCAGCCAGCGTCAGCTGGGGGAGTCCGACAGCCCGATCGAGGATGCCCTCGAACACGCCTTCCGCCGGATGGTGGACGAGGGCACCCAGCGGCTGCACCGGAGTTGGCGCGAAGTGCTGGTCACCGGATTCTTCGGTGGCACCGAGATCGCCATCGGTGTGCTGGCCTACCTGTACGTGCTGCACGAGACGCAGAATTCGCTGCTGGCGGGGTTGGCGTTCTCGATCGGATTCCTCGCCCTACTGCTTGGACGCAGCGAACTGTTCACCGAGGGCTTCCTGGTGCCCGTCACCACCGTGGCGGCCAAACGCGCCAGCGTCGCTCAGCTGTTCAAGCTGTGGGGCGGCACGCTGGCGGCCAACCTGATCGGCGGTTGGGTGCTGATGCTCCTGATCATGACGGCGTTCCCCCAATTGCACGAGCAGACCATCGAATCGGCCGGCCACTTCGCCACCGCACCGCTGTCGGCGAAGACCTTCGCCCTCGCGCTGCTCGGCGGCATGGTCATCACGCTGATGACGCGGATGCAGCACGGCACCGATTCGGTGCTGGGCAAGATCGCCGCGGCCGTCGCCGGTGCGTTCATGCTCGCCGGGCTGCAGATGTTCCACTCGATACTGGACTCGCTGTTGATCTTCGGCGCGTTCATCGCCGGTGACGCGCCGTTCGGATATCTCGACTGGCTGCGGTGGTTCGGCTACACGCTGGTCGGCAACATCGTCGGCGGGCTGGGCCTGGTGACGCTGCTGCGCCTGCTCCGCAGCAAGGACCGGCTGCAGGAGGAGCGCCGGGACGCGGAGACCGACTGAGCTGAGCCCGGCCTTTCCCGCGAGCAGACGCAAATGTCCGTCGCGCCGGGGATTTCCGGGCACATTTGCGTCTGCTCGCGGTGAAGCGGAGACCCACTACGCTCGTGCCCATGAGCGACGTGGTGGCCCGGGTGCAGGAAGTCCTACCGTCGGTCCGGTCCGACCTCGAGGATCTGGTCCGCATCGAGTCGGTGTGGGCCGATCCGGCGCGCCGTGACGAGGTGCAGCGCAGCGCGCGGGCGGTGGCAGATCTCCTCGGGGCGGCCGGTTTCGACGACGTCAGCATCGTCGCCGAGGGCGGCGCGCCTGCGGTGATCGCCCGGCACCCGGCGCCGCCCGGTGCACCGACGGTGCTGCTCTACGCCCATCACGACGTACAGCCGGAGGGTGACCCCGGCCAGTGGTCGTCGCCCCCGTTCGAACCCACCGAGCGCGACGGACGGCTGTACGGCCGCGGCACCGCCGACGACAAGGCCGGCATCGCCACCCACCTGGCGGCGTTCCGCGCCTTCGACGGCAAGCCACCGGTCGGGGTGACGGTGTTCGTCGAGGGCGAGGAGGAGTCGGGTTCCCCGTCGCTGGCGAATCTGCTTGCCGCGCACAAGGAGTCGCTGGCTGCCGATGTCATCGTGATCGCCGACTCCGACAACTGGAGCACCGACCGGCCCGCGCTGACCGTCTCGCTGCGCGGTCTTGCCGACTGCGTCGTCGAGGTCGCCACCCTCGATCACGGTCTGCACTCGGGCCTGTGGGGCGGTGTGGTGCCCGACGCCCTGACCGTGCTGGTGCGGTTGTTGGCGAGCCTGCACGACGACGACGGGAATGTGGCGGTTGCCGGCCTACACGAGGGCTCTGCTGCGGATGTCGACCGCGGTCCGGACTGGGTGCGCGAAGAGTCCGGACTGCTACCCGGTGTGTCCGAGATCGGTTCGGGCTCAGTGGTGCAACGGCTGTGGGCCAAGCCGGCGATCACCGTCATCGGCATCGACACCACGCCGATCGACAAGTCGTCGAACACGCTGATCCCGCGGGCGCGGGCCAAGATCAGCATGCGGGTGGCGCCGGGCGGTGACGCGAAGGCACACCTCGACGCGCTGACCCGCCACCTCGAAGCGCACGTCCCCTGGGGTGCTCGGCTCACCGTGACGCCGGGGGACACCGGCCAGCCGTACGCGATCGACGCGGCCGGCCCGGTCTACGACGCCGCCCGTGCGGCGTTCACCCAGGCGTGGGGCGCCACACCGGTGGACATGGGCATGGGCGGGTCGATCCCGTTCATCGCCGAGTTCGCCGCCGCGTTCCCGCAGGCGACGATCCTGGTGACCGGTGTCGAGGATCCGGGAACCCAGGCGCACAGCGTGAACGAGAGCCTGCACCTCGGTGTGCTCGAGCGGGCGGCCACCGCCGAGGCGCTGCTGCTGGAGAAACTCGGCGCCAGTTAGACCGACAGATCGCGGCGCAGTTTGGCGACGTGACCGGTGGCGCGCACGTTGTACTGCGCCTCGGCGATCTTGCCGTCCTCGTCGACGAGGAACGTCGAGCGGATGACGCCCTGAACGGTCTTGCCGTACATCGTCTTCTCGCCGAACGCGCCCCATGCGGTGAGCACCTCTTTGTCCGGGTCGGACAGCAGCGGGAAGGTCAGGCCCTCCTTGTCGCGGAACTTCGCGAGCTTGGCCGGTTTGTCGGGTGAGATGCCCACCACGTCGACACCCGCGTCGTTGAGTTCGGCGAGGTTGTCCCGGAAGTCGCAGGCCTGCTTGGTGCAGCCCGGCGTGGACGCGGCCGGGTAGAAGTACACGATGACCTTGCGGCCCTTGTAGTTTGAGAGGTTGACGGTGTTCCCGTCGGCGTCGGGGAGGCTGAAGTCCGGTGCGGTGTCGCCTACCGCCAGGCGGGGGGTCTGAGGCATGGCTGTCCCTTCTGGTCGACCGGTGCCGTCGGCGTCACACCGGCTGATCTAGGGTAGTTCCGCAGGACGGGGACCAGACTGGGGACCCAGCACGGGAGTTGGAGGACAAACGTGGCGGACCGGGATCCCGAGGCCATCAAGAAGGACATCGACGCTGCTCGCGACCAGTTGGCGCTGACCGTCGATTCGCTGGCCGAGCGGGCCAACCCACGCAGGTTGGCCGACGACATCAAGACTCAGGTGATCCGGTTCGTGTCCCAACCGCCGGTGGCGGTGTCGCTGGCCGGCGTGACCCTGCTCATCGTCGTGGTGGCGGTGCGCCGCCGCCGCTGACGGTCGTCAGCGGCGCCGGGACGGCAGCAGCCAGTCGACGAGGGACGGCCTCGGCGGATTGGCGCGCAGGCCGATGCGGCTGCAGCTCACCACCGCGACCGGGGTGGACGCGCCGGTGCGGTCACCCGGTGCCGGGAACGGCACGGTCGGAATTTGCACTGGCGTCATCAGCTAAGTCCTCGATCTTTCGGTGCGTGGCAGTGGCAAAACCGTCAGCTAACGCATGACGGTACCTGCCAGGATCGCGACTGGCCAGTTCGTTGCCCGAAATTGCGGGATGTGCGCTTGCCGCGGCAACCTTAAGGTAGTCCGCTGGCGTACCAGAGTAAGTTGCATTATGGTCAGTCAGCACATTGCGGGCGAAACCGGCCAGGGGTGGAGCAGAAGTCGACTCGATGTTCCCGTGCGGAACGAGCGGAATTGACTGCTGGCCGCCCGCCGCGCGTCGGTGGATCAGTCGGCGAACTCTTTAGCTCCTTGAACGTGGTCGCTGACCGGTGCTCGTGGCGAGTGGCGACCGCGTCGGTGTCCTGCAGCGGGCGCGAGGTCGGGCCCTCGGCCGAGCGCGATTGCCTCGGAGAAGTGGGGCTCTCAGCCAAAATTAAGGCAATTCGGCCAACGGGGTCGTCAATTAGGCGCTGTTCGCTTACCCTCACCCGAGGCGTCATACAGCAAATCTCGTATATGGGTGAGCGGCTCCGGCCGCGGCTCAGTACCGGACACGGCTCGAGCCGCCTGGATCCGGGTCATATAGGAGAGGGATTTCGTGGCGGGCAGACATCGCAGTAGTGGCAAGGGGCAGCACCGACGCAAGGCGGAGGGGCCACGCGTCCTTCCGGTGTCGGGGTGGCTGAGCGCGGGGGCGGTCACCGTCGCGATGGGTGCGGCCATGATCGCAGGTGCCGGATTGGCGCAGGCCGATTCGACCTCGGGCAGCGATTCCTCGTCAGCCTCACAGCCGGCCAAGGGCGATACCGGCGCGTCCACTGACGGCGATCAGTCGTCACGGGACGACGGGGACGGCAAGAGGCGATTCGGCGCGACGATTTCCAGGATCGATCGCGACGACGCCGACGAGAGACCGCGCGGACACACTCGCCGCGCGAAGGACGACGACGGCGACACGAAGTCGATCAGGGACCTGAAGAAATCCCTCGCGGATGCGTCGCGGTCGCGGGCGGCGGACGACAGTTCAGATGCGAGGACGACCGGCACCGGCAGCCCCGCGAACGAGGGCGCCGCATCCGATGGCGACACCGCGCCAGCGGCCCCCTCAGCCGACGCCCCCGCCGCCAACCGGGTCCTGGCAGCGACCGCGGCGAGAACGCCCGCGAAGCCGCTGACTCGACAGGACCCGGCTGTCGTGATCGGGAACGTCGTCGGGCTGTTCGTCGGCAATGGCACCGCTGATCGCCCCAACGCGGGATTGCTGCTCGGCAACGGTTACAGCTACACCGCGACCACGTGCCCGGCGAGCACGGTGTGCTCCGGCGGCCACGGCGGTCTGCTGATAGGCAACGGCGGCAATGGCTTTCGCGGCGGCAACGGCGGCAACGCCGGGTTCATCGGTAACGGTGGGGCAGGCGGGGCCGGGGAGGCCGGCAGCAACAACGGTGCAGGCGGGCGTGGCGGCAGGGGTGGCCTGCTCGTCGGCAACGGTGGGGCAGGCGGCGCGGGCGCGGCCGGTGTAGCCGGTGTTCGCGGCGGAGACGGCGGCGCAGGCGGCGCGGGCGGTCACGCCGGGTTGTTGTCGATATACGGAACCGGCGGCGCGGGCGGGGCCGGTGGGATGGGCGCCAACGGTGCGGACGGCATCGACGGTGTGGCAGCGGGTGAGTGGGGCACCAGCGGTGTCGGCGGCGGCGCCGGTGGTGCCGGTGGTGTCGGTGGGCGCAGCGGCATGCTGTTCGGGTACGCCGGCGACGGCGGTATCGGCGGCGCGGCCGGTACCGGAGGCAGGGGCGGCAACGGGGTGAATGGCGCGGACGCCACCATCGCGGGCGCCGCAGGCGGTCGAGGCGGCGACGGCGGTAGCGGCGGAGCGGGTGGGATCGGCGGCGCCGGCGGCAGCGCCGGAGCGCAACGCGGGTTCGGCCGGGTCGGCGCCAACGGCGACGGCGGCGCCGGCGCGCGGGGTGGCGATGCGGGCACTCCCGGTGACGGCGGGGACGGCAAGGCCGGCGATGCCGTGATCGTCAACGGCGGAGCTGGCGGAAACGGTGGCAACCCCGGCACGGTGGGCGCCGCCGGAATAGGCGGCGCCGCCGGCACCCGCAGGCTCGGCGGCGGCACGGCGGGTGCAAGTGGTGACGCCGGCGAAGCGGTGATCGGCCCGGTTGGCAACGGCGGAGACGGCGGCGCCGGATTCAGTCCCACTGCCGCCGGGGCCAGTGGCGGTGACGGCGGTGCGGGCGGTCATGGCGGCGCGATCGGCAACGGCGGTGCAGGCGGAGCGGGCGGCAACGGGGCGGCAGGCACCAACGGTTCCAACGCGATTGTGTTGACCCAGAACGTCATTCAACTCGGCGTCATCCCCGCGGAGAACGGTACTGCCGGCGGGAACGGTGGAGTCGGCGGTGCGGGCGGCTTGGGCGGCTCGATCTCCGGCGACGGCGGCACCGGCGGGACCGGCGGCACGGGCGGGGCCGGCGGGAACGGCGGCGCCGGGGGCAATGGAGTGCACGGCGCGGACAGCAGCTTCCTGGCGCCCAACCCACGCGCTGGCGGTGACGGGACGAATGGCGGCGACGGCGGCAGCGGCGGCAGCGGCGGCACGGGTGGAGCAGGCGGCGGCACCGCGGCGGGCGGGTCGGGCCAGGCGGGACGTAACGGCGACGGCGGCGCGGGTGGGCGTGGCGGGAACGCCGGGTCGGCCGGTAACGGCGGCAACGGCGGCAACGGGCTTTTCGGTGACGGTGCCGACGGCGGCAACGGCGGCGACCCGGGCACCCGCGGAGCGGGCGGCTCGCGCGGCGCGGCGGGCACCGGCGGCTACGCCGACAGCGGCAATGCCGGCGCCGCGGGCGTCGACGGCGCCGCGGTCACGAGCGGTGGCAACGGCGGCAACGGCGGCAACGGCGCCGACGGCGAGCTGGTCGGCAACGGCGGCAACGGCGGCAACGGCGGGGCGGTCGGCAACGGCGGCAACGGCGGCAACGGGGGCGACGGCGCGGCCGGCGCGGCGGGCGCTCACGCTGCCCACGGAGGCGGTGGTGCGGGCACTTCTGGATCGGCGGGTATGGATGGAGGTAACGGCGGGGCAGGCGGCCTCGGTGGATCGACGTCGGGCAACGGCGGCAACGGTGGTGCCGGCGGCAACGGCGGCAACGGCGGTCTCGGCGGTAACGGCGGCAACGGCAAGTCGGGTGATGGGTACCTCGACCCCGGCCAGCAAGGCGGCAATGGCGGCGAAGGTGGTTTCGCCGGTGACGGCGGCGTCGGCGGAGCGGGTGGCGCGGCATTGGGTTCGGGTGATGGCGGCGCGGGCGGGGTCGGCGGTTCCGGCGGCATCGGCGGGAAGGGCGGGGCCGGCGGCCACGGCGGTCAGAACGGAGATCAGCCGCTCCCGGACGGCCCTATAGGCGGCGTTGCTCCCGACGCCGGCCATGGCGGCACCGGCGCGAGCGGCGGTCACGGCGGCTTCGGCGGCAGCGGTGGCGCCGGCGGTGCGGCTCACGGCTCGGGCAACGGTGGAGCCGGCGGCAAAGCAGGAGCGGCCGGCGCCGGTGGCTCCGGCGGTAGCGGCGGAGCGGGCGGACTCGATGAGGACAACTACGAGACGTACGGCGGCCACGGCGGCAGCGCCGGCGACGGCGGGCCCGGCGGCTTCGCCGGTACCGGCGGCGCCGGCGGAGCGGCCATGGGTGCAGGCAACGGCGGTGCCGGCGGCGACGGCGGGGCCGGCGCCAACGGTGGTGTCGGCGGCAGAGGTGGCGACGGCGGTTCCAGTGAAGGATGGATGTCCGGCTTAGGCGGCTGGGGCGGTGACGGCGGTGACGCCTCCGGGGGCGGAGCCGGCGGTGCCGGCGGTGCCGCGCACGGAACGGGGAGCGGTGGCGTCGGTGGCGCGGGTGACGTCGGCGGTGTCGGCGGCCTCGGCGGCGACGGCGGTCACGGTGGCGCGTACATCAACAACGGCAGAGCATCTGGGGGCGGCAAGGCCGGCGACGGCGGCCGTGGCGGGAGCGGTGGCTTGGGCGGCGACGGCGGCGATTCCGCGCTCGGACCCGCAGGCGCCGGTGGCACCGGTGGCAACGCCAACGCCGGCGGCAAAGGCGGTAACGGTGGTAACGGCGGCACCGGCGGCTTCGGCGGCTTGTTCGGGACATCCCCCGGCTACGGCGGCCAAGGCCACAACGGCGGTAACGGTGGTGCGGGCGGCAATGGCGGCTGGGGCGGCGACGGCGGCGACTCCGGCGCCGACGCGGGCGGGGCCGGCGGGAACGGCGGGGACGGCGCCGCCGGCGGGAGCGGCGGCGCGGCGGGGCTGGGCGGAACGGGAAACCAGTGGGGCGCCGAACCCGGCGGACCCGGCAATCCAGGCTTAGCTGGACAGCCGGGCAGCGGCGGCAGCGCGGGCATCGGTGGCACCGGCGGCTCCGGCACGTCCGCCGGGGCGCCCGGCGACCACGGCGAGGAGGGGCCGAACGGCACCTAAGGCATCACACTGGGTCGGTCGGCGCGTACTGGGCGCCGACCGACCTGGGGCAAGCCAAGCAACGGTCCGAAACGACGAAAGCCCCGCCGAGGCGAGGCTTTCGTGGTGGTGCGCCGTCAGGGTTTCGAACCCCGGACCCGCTGATTAAGAGTCAGCTGCTCTACCAACTGAGCTAACGGCGCGCGGGGAAGACGATAACAGGACTTCGGCCGTGAGGTGAAATCGCGTCGTCGCGTGGGTATCCACGGATCTCACCGGCAGGCTGCATGTCGGTGCTGCCAGTAGACTGTGGCACTGAGAAATCCGTGTGAGTAGAACCCTGGGTGTGAGGTGGAGAAGACAATGTGGCAGGTCCGTTCGGTGACCCGTCCGCGGCGGCAACGAGCCTGGTGGGCGGGCATGCTGGTGGTTCCCGCCATGGTGCTGGGGCTCACCTCGTGTTCGAGCGACTCGGAGGAACAGGCTCAGCAGGTCATCACCGACAAGGGCACCCCGTTCGGTGACCTGTTGGTGCCGAAGCTCACGTCTTCGGTGACCGACGGGGCCGTGGGCGTCGCGGTGGACAGTCCGGTCACCGTCGCGGCCGAAGGTGGCGTCCTGGGCTCGGTGACGATGGTCAACGAGGACGGTGAGGCCGTCTCGGGCAAGTTGAGCCAGGACGGGCTGACCTGGGCCACCACCGAGCCGCTCGGCTACAACAAGAGCTATACGCTCACCGCGAAGTCGATGGGCCTCGGCGGTGTCACCAGCAGGCAGATGACGTTCGAGACGCATTCGCCGGAGAACCTGACGATGCCCTACGTCCTGCCCAACGAGGGTGAGGTCGTCGGCGTCGGTCAGCCGGTGGCGATCCGGTTCGACGAGAACATCACCAACCGGTTGGCGGCGCAGCGGGCCATCTCGGTGAAGACGGACCCGCCCGTCGAGGGTGCGTTCTACTGGCTGAGCAACCAGGAGGTCCGCTGGCGTCCCGCGGAGTACTGGGAGCCGGGCACCAAGGTCCAGGTCGAGGTGAACACCTACGGCGTCGACCTCGGTGACGGGCTGTTCGGCCAGGACAACGTCAAGACCCAGTTCACCGTCGGTGACCAGGTCGTCGCCACCGCCGACGACTCGACGAAGACACTGACGGTCCGGCGGAACGGCGCCGTCGTCAAGACCATGCCGATCTCGATGGGCAAGAACAGCACCCCGACCAACAACGGGACCTACATCATCGGCGACCGGTACTCGCATCTGGTGATGGACTCGTCGACCTACGGGGTGCCGGTCAACTCGCCCAACGGTTATCGCACCGAGGTGGATTGGGCCACCCAGATGTCCTACAGCGGTATCTACGTCCACTCCGCGCCGTGGTCGGTGGGCTCGCAGGGGCAAAGCAACGTCAGCCACGGGTGCCTCAACGTCAGCCCGTCGAACGCCAAGTGGTTCTTCGACAACACCAAGCGCGGGGACATCGTCGAGGTCGTCAACACCGTCGGTTCGGTACTGCCGGGCACCGACGGTCTCGGCGACTGGAACATCCCGTGGGAGCAGTGGCAGGCCGGTAACGCCGGAGTCTGACCCCGAGACGAAAGAAGCGCCTCACCTTTTCAGGTGAGGCGCTTCTTCGTACTTCGGGTGGCTGACGGGACTCGAACCCGCGACAGCCAGGATCACAACCTGGTGCTCTACCAACTGAACTACAGCCACCATCGCTGCGGACCCACCGGGCCGCGCAGCCCGTCGATCTTAACCGGTCGTGTGCCCTGCGGCCGAATCGGTATCCGCCGCGTCCTTGCCGGGCGGGCCGAGCTCGGCGGCGATCGCGGCGATATCGCTGGTCGACGGGCCGGGCGGAGCGACGAACGCCGTCTGCCGGTAGTACTTCAGCTCGCGGATCGACTCGTGGATGTCGGCCAGCGCGCGGTGCGCAAGACCTTTCTCGGGCTGACCGAAGTAGATCCGCGGATACCACCGGCGGCACAACTCCTTGATCGAGCTGACGTCGATCATTCGGTAGTGCAGATAGTCGTCGAGTTTGGCCATGTCGCGGGCGATGAACCCGCGGTCGGTGGCGATCGAGTTCCCGGCCAGCGGCGCCGTCTTGGCCTGTTTGACGTGCCCGCGGATGTAGTCGAGCACCATCTCCTCGGCCGTCGCGAGGTCGACCGTGGAGGCACGCACCTCCTCGATCAGCCCCGAGCGGGTGTGCATCTCGGTCACCACCGGGATCATGGCGTCGAGCGCCTCGTCGGGCGCGTGGATCACCACGTCGAGCCCGTCGCCGAGGATGTTCAGGTCGGCATCGGTGACCAGCACCGCGATCTCGATGAGCAGATCCGACCTCAGATCCAGGCCGGTCATCTCGCAGTCGATCCACACCAGTTCGTCACGCACAGCGAATCAGGGTATTCGCCCCCGCCGCGGATGTGCGCCGACACCCGTCACTGCGGACCGTCCCCAGTAGGGTCAGCGCCATGACCAGTGAGTCGACTGACGGCCGCGCCGCCGGGATCGCCGCGGGCTACGCCACCGAAGGCCAGGCGCTGGAGTTGGGCACCGTCGTCGTCGACGGCGTGGCCGATCCGGCCGCCCGGGTGCGGATCCCGCTGGCGACCGTGAACCGTCACGGCCTGGTCGCCGGCGCGACCGGCACCGGCAAGACGAAGTCGCTGCAGGTGCTCGCCGAACAGTTGTCGGCCGCGGGCGTGCCGGTGCTGATGGCCGATGTGAAAGGCGATCTGTCCGGGCTGGCCCGGCCCGGTGAACCCGGTGAGAAGGTCTCCGAACGGGCCGCCGACACCGGCGACGCCTGGACTCCGACGGCGTACCCGGTCGAGTTCCTGACCCTTGGAACCGGCGGTGTCGGGGTGCCGGTGCGCGCCACGGTGTCCAGCTTCGGCCCGATCCTGCTGTCGAAGGTGTTGGGGCTCAATCAGACTCAGGAGTCGACGCTCGGTTTGATCTTCCACTGGGCCGACCAGAAGGGGTTGCCGCTGCTCGATCTGAAGGATCTGCGGTCGGTGATCCACTTCCTCACCAGCGAAGAGGGGAAACCCGAACTCAAGGCGCTCGGGGCTGTGTCCTCGACGACGGCCGGGGTGATTTTGCGCACGCTGATCAACCTCGAGGCCGAGGGGGCGGACACCTTCTTCGGTGAACCCGAGTTCGAACCCGACGATCTGCTGCGCCTCCACGCTGACGGCCGCGGCGTCGTCACATTGCTCGAACTGGGCAGCCAGGCCGCCCGCCCGGTGCTGTTCTCCACCTTCCTCATGTGGGTGCTGGCCGATCTGTTCACGACGCTGCCGGAGGTCGGTGACCTCGACAAGCCGAAGCTCGTGTTCTTCTTCGACGAGGCGCACCTGCTGTTCGCGGACGCGTCGAAGGCGTTCCTCGAACAGGTCGAACAGACCGTCAAGCTGATCCGGTCCAAGGGCGTCGGCGTGTTCTTCTGCACGCAACTGCCGACCGACGTACCCAACGGCGTGCTGTCACAACTCGGCGCGCGGGTGCAGCACGCGTTGCGCGCGTTCACCCCGGACGACGAGAAGGCGCTGCGCAAGACCGTCCGCACCTACCCGAAAACCGATGTCTACGACCTGCAGTCGGCGCTGTCGACGCTGGGTATCGGCGAGGCGATCGTCACGGTGCTCTCCGAGCAGGGCGTCCCGACGCCGGTGGCGTGGACGCGGATGCGGGCCCCGCGGTCGCTGATGGACACCATCGGCGCCGAGGCGATCACGGCCGCCGCCACGGCCAGCCCGCTGCAGGCCGAGTACGGCCAGACCGTCGACCGTGAATCCGCCTACGAGCGGCTGGCCGCCCGGTTGGCGCCGCCGCCGGCCGCGCCGCCCGCGGACCTGCCGCCGGTTCCGCCGCCGTACGATATTCCGCCCATGCCCGCGCCCGCGCCGGAGCCGGGTCTGTTCGACAAGGTGATGGACAGCCCGGCCTTCAAGAGCGCGATGCGGTCAGCGGGCACCGTCATCGGCCGCGAGATCACCCGCAGCATCTTCGGCACCGGTCGCCGGCGCCGCCGTCGTTAGTTGTCGACACCCTCGCCGACATCAGACTTCTGACACGCCGGGGCGCCCATATGCGTACCGGAACCTTATTCCGGCGCGAGTAGGCGACGGCGCGGGTAAGCCGTCGTCAGTCGCCGCCGAGCTTCTTGTAGACCGCGCCGACGATCGGCGTGACGATCGCGCGCGGGGCGTACCCGCTGGCCACCGACATGGCCTTCGACGTCACCCCCGGAACCACCCGCATCTTGTTGCTCTCCAGCCCGTCGAGGGAGAGTTTGGCGGTGTACTCGGTCGAGATCCACAGGAAGTCGGGGATGAGCTTCTCCACCAGCGACTGCTCGTGTTCGTCGGGCAGGGTCTCGCGCACCGGGCCGGGCGCGAGCAGCGTGACGTGCACACCGGCACCCTTGAGTTCACCGCGCAGCGATTCGCTGAAGGTGTTGACGAACGCCTTGGTCGCCGCGTAGGTCGCGTTGTTCGGGATGGGGGAGTTCCCGGCCGCCGATCCGGAGATCAGGATGCCGCCGGACCGACGCGCCACCATCCCGGGCAGCACGGCGAGCACCAGATCGTGCACGCCGAGCACGTTCAACTGGACCTGCGCCTTCTCGTCGGCGGGGTCGAGCCGCGCGACGGGCCCGAACGTGGCGGTCCCGGCGTTGGCGCACAGGATGGAGATCTCGCGGGTGGCCAGCTCGTCACACAGCGCGGTGCGGGCGGCCGGATCGGCCAGGTCCACCGGGCGCACCTCGACCGTCACGCCGTAGCGCTCGGTCAGCCGGGTCGCCAACGTGGTGAGCACTTCTTCGCGGCGCGCCGTGATGATCAGGTGGTGTCCACGCGCGGCCAACTCGGTGGCCAGCGCTTCGCCGATGTTCTGGGACGCGCCGGTCACGACCGCGCGGGCATCGGGGCGGGGTGCGGGTACTGGCATGGGCGGGACTATATCGGGACGGCCGCGTGCGCGGTCACCTCGCGTCCGTGGTCTATATCGTGGGCGACCGTGACCCAACACGCGCCGAAACCCCCGCCCTCGGCGCCGACCGCCGGCCGAGCCCGCATCGTCGCGTGGGCCCTGTGGGACTGCGGGAACACCGGGATGAACGCGATCGTCGCGACGTTCGTGTTCGCGGTGTACCTCACCGGCGCGGTGGGTTCGGATCTTCCCGGCGACACCTCGGCCACCAGTTGGCTGGGCCGCGCGATGACCGTGGCCGGTCTGGTGGTGGCGGTGCTGGCCCCGGTGACCGGGGTGTGGGTGCAGGCCCCACGCCGGCGACGGGTGGTGCTGACCGTGCTGACCGGCACCGCGGTCCTGCTCACGGCGTCGATGAGCCTGATCCGCGACGACCACCGCTACCTGTGGGCGGGTCTGGTGCTGCTGGCCTGCACCGCGGCGTGCGGCGATCTGGCCAGCGTCCCCTACAACGCGATGCTGCGGCAGTTGGCCGGCCCGCAGCGGTCGGGACGGATCTCCGGAATAGGCTGGGCGTCAGGCTATCTCGGCAGCGTCTTCCTGCTGCTGCTGGTGTACGTGGGTTTTGTCTCCGGCGACGGCGACACCCGTGGCCTGCTCGGCATCCCGGTTTCCGACGGTCAGAACATCCGCGCGGCGATGCTGCTTGCCGCCGCCTGGTTCCTGCTCTTCGCGCTGCCCCTGCTGCTCACGGTGCCGCCACATCTGCCCGGCGCCGACGAGGTCGACCCGGATCAGCCCTCCGGGGTGTTCGCCGCCTACCGCAGGCTGTGGACGGAGATCGCCGGCGAATGGCGGCGCGACCGCAACATCGTCTACTACCTGCTCGCCAGTGCGGTGTTCCGCGACGGACTCGCCGGGGTGTTCGCCTTCGGTGCGGTGCTCGGGGTGAGCGTCTACGGCATCTCCGAGGCCGACGTCCTGCTGTTCGGTGTGAGCGCATGTGTGGTGGCCGCGGTCGGGGCGGTCATCGGTGGTCTGATCGACGACCGGGTGGGCTCGAAACCGGTGATCGTGGTGTCGCTGACCGCGATGATCGCGGTCGGTCTGACGCTGCTGAGCCTGTCGGGCCCGTCGGCGTTCTGGGTGTGCGGTCTGCTGCTGTGCCTGTTCATCGGCCCGACGCAGTCCTCGGCACGCACGTTGATGCTGCGGATGTCGCCGCCCGGTAAGGAGGGTGTCGCGTTCGGCCTCTACACCACGACGGGCCGGGCGGTGGCGTTCCTCGCGCCGTGGCTGTTCTTCATGTTCATCGACCTGTTCGACAGCGACCGCGCGGGCATGGCGGGGCTGTGCGTGGTGCTGGCCGCCGGGCTGGCGGCCATGCTCGCGGTGCGCGCACCGCACCGCCGGCCGGCGTTAGCGCATGCCGACGCAGAAGGTCAGCCCTGACCCGGTGTTCTGTTCCACCTGCGCGCCGTTGATCGTCACCGAACAGGTGACGTCGCGTCCGACGTTGATGATGCTGATGCGTGCCGAACTGCGCGCCGGCGACGGCAACTCCACCTGCTTGCTCCACGGCAGGGCGACGTTGAACTCGGTCTGCGGGACGCCGCCGGTGTCGGTGTAGGTGATGTTGATGACGCGCCCCTCGCCGACGACGTCGTAGGTGACGGTCTCGGTCGACTCCGACGGCGGCGGCGTGGACGGCGCGGTCGACGACCGCGGTGTGGTCGGCAGCGGGACCACCGGTGTCGGGATGCGCGAGGTGGTGGTGGGCCGTTCCGACGTCGTCGCGGTGGGCTCGGGCATCGAGGGGGCCGGTGCGACCACGGTCTGCTGCCGGGAGCTGTTGGTGATGACCAGTGCGATCACCAGCGCCACGACGAGCAGGACGACCGCGCCCGCCAGCACCCACAACCACATCGGCGACTTGGGGCCCTCGGGAGGCGGTTGCTGGGGGCCGCCTGGCCCGTACTGACCGGTCGCGTACGGGTCGTATCCGTACTGGCCGTACTGGTAGTACGGCGACAGCTGCTCCGTCGGATTCGGTGCGGCGGGAGGCTGATACGCCGGACCGTACGGGGCCTGGTTGGCGTACGCGGGGTCCGGCTGGCCCTGGTAGCCGTTACCCAGCGGTTGGGTCGGCTCGGCGCCGTCACGACGTGGTGACTCGGTCATACCCACCTCATGGTCGCAGGGTACCTGCGGATCCCGTCGCGCCGTCACGGTGTTGGGTGTGCCGGTGATTGCAGACGCGGATACCGTCAGGGGTGGCCGGTCGGTCGCGAGGACGAGGACCACGAAGAGTGAGGAGAACCAGCGCGTGAGACGCCAGGTGCGGGCGAACTACGGTGCGTCGCTGTCGCCTGACGCGACGGCCTTCGCGCACCTCGTCGACGACGGCGGCTTCCCCCGGGCGGTGCAGCGGTTCCTGCTGGGCTGGCGGGCGAGTTCCTCACGAGACGTGGAGTTGCCGGTCGAGGGCCCGGTCACCCGGGTCATGCATTCCGCCGACGGGCACTGGCTGGCCTGCCAGGTCGCCCCCGACGGCAGTGACCGGTTCCAGATCTGGGTCGTGACAACCGATCCCGATGACCGGGACGCCCGCCGCATCGACTCGTGGCCCATGGATCAGCCGGACGGCAGCGCCGAACTCATCGGTTGGGACGGCACCCAGGTCGCGGCGATCCTCACCGGTGAGGACGGTGTCGGCAGTTCGTGTCTGATCGACCCGGCCGACGGCGCGACCATCGTGCTGGACCGCCGGACGGCCGGACGCCTGGTCGACGCCTGGGCCGGCGCGGCGCTGGTGCGGGTGGGCCCACGCGGCTACCGCGATCTCATCATGCTGCGCGGGCTCACCGAAACCGCGCTGCTGCCCTACGATCCGGGTTCGACCACCGACCTGGGGTTCATCCTCGACGACCACAGCCCACGGCGCCTGCGGTCGGGCCCGATGGGGGAGAGTTTCACGCTCTACCACCCGGCCAAGGACTACGGGCTCAACAGCACCGAGGGGTACGTGCGGGCGTTGATCCGCAGCGACAACGGCGGATCTCACGCGCGCCTCATCGAGGTGACCACCACCGCCGAGGGCGTCTCCTACCACGTCGTCGCGGAGAAGCCGGGCTTCGACCTCGACGAGTTCGTCGTCAGCGACGATATGTCGACCGTCGCGCTCCTGTGGAATGTCAACGGCTGCAGTGAATTACAGATCCTCGAATACGCGGACAACACGTTGTCCGAACCCATCCCGCTGCCCGGTCTCGTCGCGACGGAACTGACGATCAGCGCGGGCGGTTCGATGGTCGCGATGACGGTGGAGAGCCCGTCGCTGCCGCCCACCGTCGAACTGGTCGATCCGCGCTCACGCGAGTGGCAGCGGGTGGACCGCGAACCCAGTGAGGGCCCGCTGACGGCGGATCCCACGCTGGAGGTGGTCGTCGCCCGTGACGGGATGGAGTTGACCGGTTGGCTGTACCGCCCGCCGGCACCGGTCGAACCCGTCGGCGCGATGATCTTCCTGCACGGCGGGCCGGAGGGTCAGTCCCGGCCCGGCTACAACGAGTACTACCCGGCTCTGCTGGCCGCGGGCATCACCGTGTTCACCCCGAACGTGCGCGGCTCGGGCGGCTTCGGCCGTGCGTTCATGCACGCCGACGACAAGGAGCTGCGGTTCGCCGCGATCGACGACGTGGCCGACTGTGTGCGCTATCTGATCGAGCACGAAGCCGTGCCGGCCGACCGCGTCGCCTGCTGCGGCTGGTCGTACGGCGGTTATCTGACGCAGGCGGCGTTGACCTTTCACCCGGAGTTGTTCGCCGCCGGCATCAGCATCTGTGGGATGAGTGATCTGAACACCTGGTATCGCAACACCGAGCCGTGGATCGCGGCGGCCGCCTACCCGAAGTACGGGCACCCGATCGGCGACCGCGACCTTCTCGAGCGGCTCTCACCGCTGCTGCGCGCCCCCGCGCTGACCGCCCCGCTGCTGCTGGTGCACGGCGGGAACGACACCAACGTGCCACCCAGCGAATCGCAGCAAATGTTCGACGCATTGCGCGCTTTGGACCGCACCGTCGAGCTGTTGGTGTTCGACGACGACGGTCACGAGATCGTCAAGCGGGAGAACCGGGCCGCGCTCGTCAACGCGATGACGACGTGGCTGCTCAAGGCGTTCTCGGCGGCTTCGGTGCTCTGACGATCATCCGCCCCGGACAACAGGTTTGGACAAATTGTCCTGGGGGTAAACGGTGTTGCGCGCCACTCCGGCGCGAACAGGATGGAGGCTGGGGCATGAGAGGCATACTCGGCTTAATTGTGCTCGTCTGGTTGCTGATCGGCGTGGTGGCTGCCTTTCAGCGTGACTATTTCAAATCGGGCGACGCCAACTGCGCCACCGCGGCCAACGTCGCCTTGACCGTTGTCGCGGGCCCGCTCAATTACACGGGCGTCAATCCGAAGGTGAACTGCGCCGAGGTGCAGATCCCGCAGCCCAGCCAGTAATGACTGGCGCCAACAATTAAAGAGATGGAGTAGGCAATGATCATTCTTGGAATCATCTTGGTGGTGCTGGGATTCGTCCTGGGCATGAACATCTTGACGACCATCGGTGCGGTTCTCATCGTGATCGGTGCGGTCTTCTGGATCCTCGGAGCGACCGGCCGCGCCGTCGGAGGCCGAAAAGTCTGGTATTAACCCTGTAGCCGACCGGCCGAGGCCAGCGCCGCCACTGTCATCGCTCGAAGGACAGTGCGCGAGCTGGCCTCGGCCGTTTTGGTTGCCCCGGGTTTGACGCTGTGCGGTGTGGAGTTGAGGAGCCCGAACGCCGCGTGGGCCATCAGCCGGGCCTGAGCCTCGTCGAGCGAGGGGTCGACGGCCCGCAGCACCTCCACCCAGATCTCCACGTACTGGCGCTGCGCTCTGCGCACCTGTCGTTTGGCGGGGTCCGGCAGATGGCCGAGGTCCCGGTCCTGGATCCGGATGAGGTCGGACTCGCCGAGCGCGAAGTCGAGATGGAAGTCGATCAGCCCGTCGAGGGCGGTCTCCGCGTCCGGGGAGTTGGTCAGCACTTCGCGCGCACCGGCCAGCAGCCGGGTGCTGATGCCCACGAGCAGTTCGACGAGCATCGCCTCTTTGTTGGGGAAGTGCCGGTAGATCGCGGGTCCGCTGACGCCGACCGCCGAGCCGATGTCCTCGAGGCGCACCGCGAGGTAACCCTTCTCGGCGACAAGGCGTTCCGCCGCGGCGATCAGCTGGCTGCGACGGTCCGACTTCGCCCGGCTGCGGCGGGTGCTCGCGACTGACGTCGGCGCCATGGACGGCCTCTTGCGGTGGGAGGTGGACATCGGGTGTTAATCGTGATTAACATACCACGAGTTAGTCGTCATTAACTCAAATGAACGGGTTCACGGATGGCACCGCGGGCATCACATCGTGACGCGCACACAGCGCTCGTCGAGGAGTTGCGCACCAAGCTCGCGGGTGCGGCGCTCGGTGGGCCGGCCAAATCGCGCGAGCGCCACGTCAGCCGCGGCAAACTGCTGCCGCGCGACCGGGTCGACGGGCTGTTGGACGCGGGCAGCCCCTTCCTGGAGATCGCCCCGCTGGCCGCCGACGGTATGTACGACGACGAATGCCCGGGCGCGGGGATGATCGCCGGTGTCGGCCGGATCTCCGGACGCGAATGCATGATCGTCGCCAACGACGCGACGGTCAAAGGCGGCACCTACTACCCGGTGACGGTCAAGAAGCACCTGCGCGCCCAGGAGATCGCAGGGCAGAACCGGTTACCCTGCGTGTACCTGGTCGACTCCGGCGGTGCGTTCCTGCCGCGTCAGGACGAGGTGTTCCCGGACCGCGACCACTTCGGCCGGATCTTCTACAACCAGGCCACGCTGAGCGCCCAGGGCATCGCGCAGATCGCCGCGGTGCTCGGATCCTGCACCGCCGGTGGGGCTTACGTCCCGGCCATGAGCGACGAAGCGGTGATCGTGCGCAATCAGGGCACGATCTTCCTCGGCGGCCCTCCGCTGGTGAAGGCCGCCACCGGCGAGGTCGTCTCCGCCGAGGACCTCGGCGGCGGTGACCTGCACTCCAAGACCTCCGGCGTCACCGACCACCTCGCCCACGACGACCGCGACGCGCTGCGGATCGTGCGCCGCATCGTCGGGACCCTCGGGCGGCCGCAGCCGCCACCCTGGGATGTGGCCCCCGCGGTGGATGCGGTGGCCGATCAGTCCGAGCTCTACGACGTCGTCCCGGTCGACTCGCGGGTGCCCTACGACGTGCACGAGGTCATCACCCGCATCGTCGACGGCGGCGAATTCGCGGAGTTCAAGGCCGAGTACGGCACCACGCTGGTCACCGGGTTCGCGCGCATCCACGGCCATCCGGTCGGCATCGTCGCCAACAACGGCGTGCTGTTCGGCGAATCCGCGCAGAAGGGCGCCCATTTCATCGAGCTGTGCGACAAACGGGTGATCCCGCTGTTGTTCCTGCAGAACATCGCCGGGTTCATGGTCGGCCGCGACTACGAGGCCTCCGGGATCGCCAAACACGGCGCCAAGATGGTCACGGCCGTGGCGTGCGCACGGGTGCCCAAGCTGACCGTCGTCATCGGAGGTTCCTACGGGGCGGGCAACTATTCGATGTGCGGTCGCGCGTATTCGCCGCGCTTCCTGTGGATGTGGCCGAATGCACGGATCTCGGTGATGGGCGGTGAACAGGCCGCATCGGTGCTGGCCACGGTGCGAGGTGAGATGACGCCCGAGCAGGAGCAGGAATTCAAGGCGCCGATCCGCGAACAGTACGAACGTCAGGGCAACCCCTACTATTCGACAGCGCGGTTGTGGGACGACGGCGTGATCGACCCGGCGGACACCAGAACCGTTGTGGGGTTGGCTCTTTCCATTGTCGGGCAGGCGCCACTCGAGCCTGTCTCCTACGGCGTCTTCCGGATGTGATCCCGTGACATTCAACACCGTCCTGATTGCCAACCGCGGGGAGATCGCGGTCCGGGTGATCCGCACCCTGCGCGCGATGGGTATCCGCTCGGTGGCGGTGCACAGCGATGCCGACGCCGGTGCGCGTCACGTCGCCGAGGCCGACGTCGCCGTGCGCATCGGCCCGGCCGCCGCGCGGCAGAGCTACCTCGACATCGACGCGGTGGTGTCCGCGGCCCGCCGCACCGGTGCGCAGGCGGTGCACCCAGGTTACGGATTCCTCTCGGAGAACGCCGATTTCGCGGCGGCGCTGCAGGCCGCGGACATCGTGTTCATCGGCCCGCCCGTCGGGGCGATCCAGACGATGGGCGACAAGATCGCGGCCAAGGCCGCCGTCTCGGCGTTCGGAGTCCCTGTGGTGCCGGGCGTCTCGCGTCCGGGCCTGACCGACGACGACCTGATCGCCGGTGCCGGTGACGTCGGCTTCCCGGTCCTGGTGAAACCGTCGGCCGGCGGTGGCGGCAAGGGGATGCGCGTCGTCCACGACCCGGCCGAGTTGCCTGCCGCGCTGGTCTCGGCGCGCCGGGAGGCGGCCGCCGCGTTCGGCGACGACACGCTGTTTTTGGAACGCTTCGTGCTCAACCCCCGCCACATCGAGGTTCAGGTCCTCGCCGACGGTTTCGGCAACGTCATCCATCTCGGTGAACGTGAGTGCAGCCTGCAACGCCGCCACCAGAAGGTGATCGAGGAGGCGCCGTCGCCCCTGCTCGACGAGGCCACCCGCGCCAGGATCGGCGCGGCGGCCTGCGACACCGCGCGTAGCGTGGACTATGCCGGCGCCGGGACGGTGGAGTTCATCGTCTCGGCCGACCGGCCCGACGAGTTCTTCTTCATGGAGATGAACACCAGGCTGCAGGTCGAGCACCCGGTCACCGAGATGGTCACCGGTGTCGACCTCGTCGAGCAGCAGGTCCGCATCGCCGCGGGGGAGAAGCTGTCGATCACCCAGGGTGACGTCGTGATGCACGGCCATGCCGTCGAGGCCCGCGTGTATGCGGAGGATCCCGGTCGCGGCTTCCTGCCGACCGGTGGCACCGTCCACGCCCTTTCCGAACCCACCGGCGCCGGCGTCCGGGTCGATTCGGGACTGCGTGGTGGCGCGGTGGTCGGCAGCGATTACGACCCGATGCTGTCCAAGGTGATCGCCCACGGAGCCGACCGTCCGGCGGCGCTGCGCGCACTCGACCGTGCGCTCGCACAGACCGCCGTCCTGGGGGTCGACACCAACATCGAGTTCCTGCGGTTCCTGCTCACCGACCCCGACGTCGCGGCGGGACGGCTCGACACCGGTCTACTCGACCGCCGGGCGCCCGACTACGCGCCGGTGGCGGTGAGCGACGCGGATCTGATCGCCGCGGGGGCGTATCTGTGGTTGCGGGCGTGGCCGGCACCGGGCGGCGACCTGTGGGCGGTGCCGACGGGGTGGCGCGTCGGCGACCACGCACCCACGACGCATCGCCTGCAGTCCGGTGAGCGCACCGACCACGTCCACCTGACCGGTTCCCCGCAGGCCGCCACCGCGCGGATCGAGGACGGTGAAACACGTTCGCTGTCGGCCGTACTCGACGGGGATCGGCTCGTGGTCACACTAGACGGACTGCGCGCCGAGTATCTCGTCGCCGCCGACGGCGGACAGATGTGGCTGGCCGGTGCCGGTCGGACGGTCGCCGTCGCCGAGGTCCGCGAGGCGCCGGTGCGCCAGGACGACGCCCACGGCGGTGACGCCGAGCTGACCAGCCCCATGCCGGGTTCGGTGGTGGCGGTCGGCGTCGAAGCCGGGGCGACGGTGACGACCGGCACCGTCGTGGTCACCGTCGAGGCCATGAAGATGGAACACGCCCTGACCTCGCCCGTCGACGGCGTGGTCGAACTGCTCGTCGCGGTCGGCGACCAGGTCAAAGTGGGCCAGCCGCTGGCACGGATCCTCGCTACCGACAAAGGAGACCAGTCATGACCGACTTTCTGGCGTCCGGCACGCTGCCGGACCATTACGAACAACTCGCCAAGACCGTGCGCGACTTCGCCCGCAGCGTCGTGGCGCCGGTGGCCGCCAAACACGATGCGGAGCATTCGTTCCCGTACGAGGTCGTGCGCGGGATGGCCGATATGGGCCTGTTCGGACTGCCGTTCCCCGAGGAGTACGGCGGGATGGGCGGGGATTACTTCGCCCTGTGCCTGGCGCTCGAGGAACTCGGCAAGGTCGACCAGAGCGTGGCGATCACGCTGGAGGCCGGCGTATCGCTGGGGGCGATGCCGGTGTACCGGTTCGGCAACGAGGACCAGAAGCGGGAGTGGTTGCCGCAGTTGACCAGTGGGCAGGCGCTCGCCGCGTTCGGGCTGACCGAACCCGGTGGCGGCAGCGATGCCGGCGCCACCAAGACCACCGCAAAATCGGATGGATCAACGTGGGTCATCAATGGCAGCAAGCAGTTCATCACGAACTCGGGTACCGACATCACCAAGCTGGTGACCGTCACCGCCGTCACGGGTGAGGTCGACGGGCGCAAGGAGATCTCGTCGATCCTCGTCCCCGTGCCCACGCAGGGGTTCACCGCCGAACCGGCCTACAACAAGGTGGGCTGGAACGCCTCGGACACCCATCCGCTGTCGTTCGACGACGTCCGGGTACCCGAGGAGAACCTGCTCGGTGAGCGGGGCCGCGGGTACGCCAACTTCCTGCGCATCCTCGACGAGGGCCGCATCGCGATCGCCGCGCTGTCGGTCGGCGCGGCGCAGGGTTGTGTCGACGAGAGTGTCCGCTACGCCAAGGAGCGGGAAGCGTTCGGCCGCACCATCGGCAGCAACCAGGCCATCGCGTTCAAGATCGCCCGGATGGAGGCCCGTGCGCACACCGCCCGCGCCGCCTACTACGACGCCGCGGCGTTGATGCTGTCGGGTAAACCGTTCAAGAAGCAGGCCGCGATCGCCAAGCTGGTGGCCAGCGAGGCCGCGATGGACAACGCGCGCGACGCCACCCAGATCTTCGGCGGCTACGGCTTCATGAACGAGTACCCGGTCGCCCGGCACTACCGCGACAGCAAGATCCTCGAGATCGGTGAGGGCACAACGGAAGTGCAGCTGATGCTGATCGGGCGGGAGCTCGGCCTGTGAAGCGCGTCGTCACGCAGCGCGGGCTGTGGTTCGAGGAGTTCGAGACCGGCGTGGTCTACCAGCACCGGCCGGGGCGCACCATCACCGAGGCCGACAACGTGCTGTTCACCACGCTGACCATGAACACCCAGGCGCTGCATCTCGACGCGGCGTTCTCGGATGCGTTGCCGCCGTTCAACCAGCGGCTGGTGAACTCGATGTTCACGTTGTCGACGCTGGTGGGTCTGTCGGTCGCCCAGCTCACGCAGGGCACGATCGTCGGCAATCTCGGATTCGGGGAGGTGGCGTTCCCGAAACCGCTGTTCCACGGGGACACGCTGTACGCCGAGACCGAGGTGCTCGAGAAGCGGGAGTCCAAGAGCCGGCCGGGCGAGGGGATCGTGACGTTCTCCCACGTCGGACGCAATCAGCACGGCGACGTCGTCGCGACCGCGTCGCGAAAGACCATGGTGCGCAAGCGACCTGAAGGAGACCCGCAGTGACGCTCGGCAACAACGGGCCCGGGTGGCTGTTCTGCCCGGCCGACCGGCCGGAGCGCTTCGAGAAGGCCGCCGCGGCAGCCGATGTGGTGATCCTCGACCTCGAGGACGGGGTGGCCGCCAGGGACCGGGAGGCGGCGCGCGCGGCGCTCGTCGACACCCCGCTCGACCCGTCGCGCACCGTCGTCCGGGTGAACCCGACCACCACGCCCGACCATGCCCTCGACCTGCAGGCGCTGGCACGGACCGACTACACGACCGTCATGCTCGCCAAGACCGAGAGCGCAGAACAGGTGAGCGCACTGGCGCCGCTGGAGGTGGTGGCGCTGATCGAAACCCCGCTGGGGGCGCTCACCGTCGTCGAATCGAGTCGCGTGGACAACACCGTCGCGGTGATGTGGGGCGCCGAGGATCTGCTGGCGGTCACCGGCGGCACGTCGAGTCGGTGGCCCGACGGCTCCTACCGGGACTTCGCCGTGCACGTCCGCTCCCGGTCGCTGCTGGCCGCCAAGGCCTACGGCCGGATGGCACTGGACTCGGTCTACCTCGACATCAAGGATCTCGACGGGCTGCGGGCCGAAACCGACGATGCGGTCGCGGTCGGATTCGACGCCAAGGTCGCCATCCACCCCACCCAGGTCGCGGTGATCCGCGACGGCTACCGGCCCACCGACGAACAGGTCGACTGGGCCCGTCGCGTCCTGGACACGGCGCGCGATGAACGCGGCGTCTTCCAGTTCGAGGGCATAATGGTGGATGCCCCAGTGCTGAGGCGAGCAGAGCGCATCGTCGCGTTGGCGCCACACCCAGGCAGCTGACCGGCAGCCCTACACCAGGGGGTTCCTGCTCTGACCGCCACACGCTGAGCACCTGAAGTCGTCGGACGGCGAAACATGCCGTCGATGCGACCTGAAGGAGGCGGTATGGCAGGCGTCGAGTTGGACCCCGTGCAGCTGGTGGGCGCCGATGGCGCACCGAGCGCACAGCAGCGCTATAGCCGCGACCTGCCTCCGGAGACCCTGGCCTGGCTCTACGAGACGATGGTCGTCACCCGCGACCTCGACACGGAGTTCGTCCACCTGCAGCGCCAGGGTGAACTGGCGCTCTACGCCTCGTGCCGCGGGCAGGAGGCCGCCCAGGTCGGCGCCGCCGCCTGTCTGCGCAAGACCGACTGGCTGTTCCCGCAGTACCGGGAGATCGGGGCGTTCCTGCTGCGCGGCATCGCCCCGGCGCAGATGGCCGCGGTGTGGCGCGGCAAATGGCACGGCGGTCTGGAGTTCACGGCGAAGTGCTGTGCGCCGATCTCGATTCCGATCGGCACCCAGGGTCTGCACGCGGTCGGCGCCGCGATGGCCGCGCAGCGCCTCGGCGAGGACTCGGTGACGGTGGCGTTCCTCGGCGACGGCGCCACCGGCGAGGGCGACGTCCACGAGGCGATGAATCTGGCCGCGGTCTACCAGGTGCCGTGCGTGTTCTTCGTGCAGAACAACCAGTGGGCCATCTCGGTGCCGGTGCAGCGCCAGGTGGCCGGGCCGTCGATCGCCCACCGAGCCGCCGGCTACGGCATGCCCGGCGTGCGGGTCGACGGTAACGACGTGCTGGCGTGTTTCGCGGTGATGTCCGAGGCGGCCGCCCGCGCCCGCGCCGGCGGCGGGCCGACGCTGATCGAGGCGGTCACCTACCGGCTGGGCCCGCACACCACCTCCGACGACCCCACCCGGTACCGCGACCAGTCCGAGGTGGACCGGTGGCGGGCACGCGATCCGATCCCGCGCTACCGCACGTACCTGCAGGGCGCCGGGGTGTGGTCCGAACGGCTGGAGGAACGGGTGGCGGCTCGCTCGAAGCGGCTGCGCGCGGAGTTGCGCGACGCGGTGGTCGGGGCGCCCGACTTCGATGTCTCAGAGGTGTTCGACACCGTCTACCACGACATCACCCCGGACCTCGCCGAGCAGCGCGACCGGTTGCTCGCCGAACTGGCGAAGGAGGCGTGACATGACCCAACTCATCGAACGGCCCACCGGCGCAGACGATCACGACCGGTTCATCACCGACGTCCCGACCGTCACCGAACTGACCATGGTGCAGGCCATCAACCGGGCTTTACACGATGCGATGGCCGCCGACGACCGCGTGCTGGTCTTCGGGGAGGACGTCGCGACCCTCGGCGGGGTGTTCCGGGTGACCGACGGCCTGTCCGAGACCTTCGGTGAGCAGCGGTGTTTCGATACGCCGCTGGCCGAGTCGGCGATCGTCGGCATCGCGATCGGGATGGCGATCCGCGGTTTCGTCCCGGTGCCCGAGATCCAGTTCGACGGGTTCGCCGCACCGGCGTTCGACCAGGTGGTCAGCCACCTCGCCAAGTACCGGATGCGCACCCGCGGCGATGTCGACATGCCGGTGACCATCCGCATCCCGTCGTTCGGCGGAATCGGTGCGGTGGAACATCATTCGGAATCGACCGAGACGTACTGGCTGCACACCGCGGGCCTCAAGGTCGTGACACCGTCGAGTCCGACCGACGCGTACTGGCTGCTGCGGCACGCGATCGCCGCCCGCGACCCGGTGATCTACCTGGAACCGAAACGACGGTACTGGGCGCGGGGGGCCGTGGACACCACCGAGCCCGGCCTGCCGATCGGGCGGGCCGCAGTGCGCCGCGAGGGCACCGACGTCACGGTCCTCACGTACGGGCCGCTGGTCGCGACGGCGCTGTCCGCCGCCGAACACGCCGCGGCTGAGTCGGACTGGTCGCTGGAGGTCGTCGATCTGCGGTCGCTCAACCCGCTCGACTTCGACACCGTGGCGGCGTCGGTGGGCAAGACGGGCCGCGCGGTGGTGATGCACGAGGGTCCGCGGACACTGGGCTTCGGCGCCGAACTGGCGGCACGGATCTCCGAGGAGCTGTTCTACGACCTGGAGGCGCCGGTGTTGCGCGCCACCGGGTTCGACACCCCGTATCCACCGGCCCGGCTGGAGAAGCTGTGGTTACCGGGGGTGGACCGGTTGCTCGACTGCGTCCAGCGGACCCTGGAGATGCCATGACCGTGCAGGATTTCCTGGTGCCGGATCTGGGTGAGGGTCTGCAGGACGCGACGATCACCTCGTGGGCGGTCGATGTCGGTGACGAGGTCGAGCTGAACCAGACGCTGTGCACCGTCGAGACGAACAAGGCGGAGGTCGAGATCCCCAGCCCGTACGCCGGCCGGGTGGTCGAACGCGGGGGCGACGAAGGTCAGACGCTCGACGTGGGATCCCTGCTGGTGCGGATCGCGACATCAGCGGATGAACCGGTGCCGCAACGCAAATCGGTACTGGTCGGATACGGCGCCGATGAGGCGATGGATACCAGCAGGCGCCGGTCGGCGCGGCCGCGCGCCAAACCGCCGGTGCGCAAGCTGGCGGCCGAACTGGACGTGGATCTCAACGCGGTCAGCGCATCGGGACCCGACGGCGTGGTCACCCGCGAGGACGTGCAGCGTGCGGCGGAAGGCTGGGCGCCGGCCGCGGAGCAGGTCGCGGTGCGGGGTGTCCAGGCGGAGATGGTGCGACGGATGTCGTTGTCGCGGAGGGAGATCCCGGATGCCCACGCCAGCGTCACGGTCGACGGCAGCGCACTGCTGCGGCTGCGGGACAGACTGCTCGGCACCGACCCGCCGGTGACGCCCTTCGTGCTGACGCTGCGACTGCTGACGCTGGCGCTGCGGCACCACCCGGCGCTGAACGCCACCTGGATCGAGACGGCGGAGGGGCCGCAGATCCACCGGCACACTGCAGTCCACGTCGGATTCGGTGTCGCCGCGCCGCGCGGGCTGCTGGTGCCGGTGATCGCCGACGCGCAGGACATGACCACGCGTGAACTCGCGGCCGCGGTGGGGCGGCTGGTGGCGGAGGCTCGCGCCGGACGGGTGCGGCCGGCGGAGCTGTCGGGGTCGACGTTCACCGTCTCGAACTTCGGTGCGCTCGGGCTCGACGAGGGCGTGCCGGTGATCAACCATCCGGAGGCCGCGATCCTGGGCATGGGTTCGTTGAAGCCGCGCGCGGTGGTCGTCGACGGTGAGGTGGTCGCCCGGCCGACGATGACGTTGACGTGCGCCTTCGACCATCGCATCGCCGACGGGGCCACCGTGGCGGCCTTTCTGGGCGAGTTGCGCGAGCTCGTCGAAGCGCCGGAGCTCGCGCTGCTCGACCTGTGACCTACTTGCGTTTGGCCGCGGCGAGGCGGCGGGCGAACTCCGGCGATTCGATGGACGCCGCCTGAGGACCGAGTTCGATGTCGACCGCCGTGCGGTGCTGTTCGGTGTCGACCGTGCCGGGGCTGGCGGTCGCGCGCATCGACGCCTTCGTCGCCAGCACCACCTCGCGCGGTGCGGCCGCAGGCCCGGCGGCCAACTGACGTGCGGTGGCGACGGGATCGTCGGCGACCTCGAGGGCGAGGCCGTGGCGGACCGCGGCCTCGGCGTCGAAGCGCATCCCGAACAACAGCGCCGCGCGCGCCACCTCCGGACCCACCGCCCGCTGCAGCATCCAGGTCGCCCCGCCACCGGGGTGGATGCCGAGCTTCTGGAACCTCGGATCGAAGAGGGCATTCGGGCCTGCGATCCGGACGTCCGCCGCGAGCGCCAGGTTGAGGCCGGCGCCGACGGCCGCCCCGTTCACCGCCGCGATGGTCGGCAGCGGGCAGTGCGCCACCGCGAGGAAGCCGTCGTAGATGCGGCGCAGACCGTCCTCGGTGGCCTCGCCGAGGGCGGTCAGATCCGCGCCCGCGCAGAACGCCTTGCCTGCCCCGGTGACGATCAGCGCGTGCACCCCGGGGTCGGCCTCCGCCGCGTCGACGGCTGCGCGCAGGGCCGCCGACATCTCGAAGGTCACCGCGTTGCGACGGTCGGGATCGTTGACGGTGACCAGGGCGACGTGGTCGTCGACCTGCATCAGTACGGAATCAGCCACGCGATCACCCTATTCGGGCCCGTCGTCGGCCCCGGTGACGGGCATCGGACAGCGGTCGATCTAAGGTGTGGACCTGCGGCACCGTGGTCCAAATGTCATGTGGCGCTTGCCGATTTCGGGTTCCACGCGGCGGGCGCGCGTTATTCGCCCGCGCTCTGGTACTTCGGGAGGCCGTGCTCGCGGAAGCGGCGTCCGGTCATCTTCTGTGCCTCGATCCGGATGAAGTGGTCGCGACGACCCTCCACCCACGGCTCGAGGAATGTGCCGGACACTTCGACCAATTCGTCGACATCGGAGATCGGGTGCGCCGTTCCGACGATGGTCACGCTCCATCCGGTGCGCAGATCCGGGTCGAGTTCGTCGGCCTCGAACGCCACCACCATGTTCTTGTTCGCGGCGGCGAGCTTCGCCCCGCCGGCGACGCGGATGATCACGTCGTCGCGCTTCATCCGGAAGTTGACCGGGTGGACCGCGGGCAGGCCGTCCTCGGTGAAGACCAGACGGCCCACGCGCACACCTTCCAGGAGATCGAGGCATTGCCTGCGGTTGAGGACATCGAGTTGCTGTCCCTTGGTCATGGTCATCAATCTCCCTGTGCGAGTTGAGCGGAACCCGGTCGCCGGGTTTCGCCGCATCCATCAGTGTCCGCCAAGCGTCCCACGCCGGGGAAGGGACCAAAGGCCCTACGCCGTCCGACCTGCTCCGACCCATACTGATCACGTACCAGCCCGCAACGGCGAAGGGATGTCGAGATGTCCACTGCGGTCCACCCGGGAATCGTCGTGGGAGTCGACGGATCCGTCGGTTCGCACGCCGCTGTGCGCTGGTCGGCTCGTGAGGCGGTGATGCGCCGGGTGCCGCTGGTCCTGGTCAACGTCCTGGCCACCGACGTCACCGCCGCGTGGGCGATGGCCGTGCCTGCCGCGCCGCTGCCCGCGCAGTATTTCGAGAGCCGCGAACAGGACGCCCGCGCGGTTCTCGCCGAAGCGGAAACCGTCGCGAAGGACGCCGGTGCGGTCGACGTCACCACCGAGCTCGTCCAGGCCGCGGCGGTGCCCGGGCTCGTCGACGTGGCCAAGGAAGCCGACATGCTGGTGGTCGGAACCCGCGGGCACGGTGCGGTGAAGCGGCTGCTGCTCGGCTCGGTGACCACCGGACTGCTGCACCACTCGCGATGCCCTGTCGCTGTCATCGGCCCCGATGCGGACCAGCCGTCGGAGACCGGCCCCGTCGTGGTCGGGGTGGACGGTTCGCGGGCTTCGCAGCGCGCGGTGGAGATCGCGTTCGAAGAGGCGTCCATGCGGGGCGTCGACCTCGTGGCCCTGCACAGCTGGAGCGACCGCAACGAGTCCCTGCACCCGTACGTCGACTGGGCGACGGTCCGGGCCCCGGCCGAGGAGACGCTGGCCGTCAGCCTGGCCGGCTGGTGCGAGCGCTACCCGGACGTGACGGTGCACCGTGAGTCGGTCTTCGACCGGCCCGTCGAGCATCTGCTCGAGCGCTCGGAGTCGGCGCAACTGCTCGTCGTCGGAAGCCACGGGCGGGGCGGGTTCGCGGGCATGCTGCTGGGTTCGGTCAGCACGGCCGTGGTGCAGGCTGCGCGCTCTCCGGTGATCGTGGCCCGGGGCCGTTAGCGCCGAGACTGCTGCCAGATCGCGACGACGCGGCTGGACGTGATCTCCGCGCAGTCTCGGCGCGAGCACCCAGCGCCCCCGGCAGGGATCGAACCTGCGACCAACCGCTTAGAAGGCGGCTGCTCTATCCGCTGAGCTACGGAGGCAGCGCGGGTGAGTGTATCTCGCCTCCCAGTGGGCAGCCGCGGACTAGCGTGGTGTCAGCAGTCATGCGAGCAGGCACTGTCGACAGGAGGGCTTCAGGGTGGCGACGAGCGACGTGCCGGAATTGGATGCCGCGGGGTTGCCCGAAGAGCTCAGCCCGTTCGACCAGATCCTGCACCGCGGCGAGGCCAACCCGCGGACACGCTCGGGCATCCTGACCATCGAGATCCTCGACACCACGCCGGACTGGGACCGGTTTCGCACCCGTTTCGAACACGCCTCTCGCAAAGTCCTGCGCCTGCGCCAGAAGGTCGTGACGCCGACCCTGCCGACGGCCGCACCGCGGTGGGTCGTCGACCCCGACTTCAACCTGGACTTCCACGTCCGCCGGGTCCGCATCCCGGAGCCCGGCAACATGCGGCAGCTGATCGATCTCGCCGAGATCGCCCTGCAGTCGCCCTTGGACATCTCGCGCCCGCTGTGGACCGCCACGCTCGTCGAAGGGCTCGAGGGTGGTCGCGCCGCGACGATGTTGCACTTCAGCCACGCGGTGACCGACGGAGTCGGCGGTGTCGAGATGTTCGCCAGCGTCTACGACCTGGAACGCGACCCGCCGCCCAGCGATGTGCCGCCGCTGCCGATTCCGCAGGACCTCTCGCCGAACGACCTCATGCGTCAGGGGCTCAACCGGCTGCCGTTCTCCCTCCTCGGCGGCGTCCGCAACGCGCTGGGCGGCGCCGCGAGCGCGGTCGGCAAGGTGGTGCGCGACCCCGTCTCGTCCGTCGGCGGCGTGGTCGACTACGCCCGCTCCGGCGCGCGTGTGGTGGGCTCGGTCGCCGAACCCTCGCCGCTGCTGCGCCGGCGCAGCCTCTCGACACGCAGCGAGGCGATCGACATGTCCCTCGGCGACCTGCACAAGGCGGCCAAGGCGGCCGGCGGCTCCATCAACGACGCGTACCTGGCGGGCGTGTGCGGGGCGCTGCGGCTCTACCACGACGCCTTCGGCCTACCCGTCGCCACGCTGCCGATGGCCGTCCCCGTGAGCCTGCGGTCCGACGCCGATCCCGCGGGCGGCAACCGCTTCGTCGGGGTGAACCTCGCCGCACCCATCGGCGTCACGGATCCGCGCGAGCGCATCACCAAGCTGCGCGCACAGATGACGCGAAAGCGCGAGGAGCGCGCCCTCGACATGATCGGCGCCGTGGCACCCGTCGCGAGCCTGCTACCCGACACGGTGCTCGAGGCGATGGCCGGTTCGGTCGTCAACTCCGACGTCCAGGCCAGCAACGTGCCCGTCTACGCCGGTGACACCTACATCGCGGGCGCAAAGATCCTCCGCCAGTACGGCATCGGACCGCTGCCCGGTGTGGCGATGATGGTGGTTCTGGTGTCGCGCTCCGGCTTCTGCACGGTCACCGCCCGCTACGACCGCGCGTCCATCACCGACCCCGACCTGTTCGCCGAGTGCCTGCTCGCCGGTTTCGACGAGGTGCTCGCCATCGGCGGTCCCGGCCGCGCCAGCCCGGCGTCGTTCACCCTGGAGTCCGAAAAACCGTCACCGAATGGGAGTGCGCCACAATGAGTCCGGACGACGGTCAGCAGTCCGAGCGGCGTCCCATGCGTCTGCCGGGGTCGGTCGCGGAGATCCTCGCCGCACCGGAGGGGCCGCAGGTCGGCGCGTTCTTCGATCTCGACGGCACGCTGGTGGCCGGGTTCACCGGCGTCATCATGACCCGGGACCGGTTGCGCCGCAGGCAGATGAGCGTGGGGGAGTTCATCGGCATGGTGCAGGCCGGGCTCAACCACCAACTCGGCCGGTCGGAGTTCGAAGACCTCATCGGCAAGGGCGCGCGCATGCTACGCGGCAGTTCGCTCAGCGACATCGACGAACTCGCCGAACGCCTCTTCCTGCAGCACGTCCGCGACCGTATCTACCCCGAGATGCGCGCGCTGGTCCGTGCGCACATGGCGCGGGGTCACACCGTCGTGCTCAGTTCGTCGGCGCTGACGGTGCAGGTCGAACCCGTGGCCCGGTACCTCGGCATCCAGAACGTGCTGAGCAACAAGTTCGAGACCGACGACAACGGGTGCATCACCGGTGAGGTGGTCCGGCCCATTCTGTGGGGGCCGGGGAAAGCCCATGCGGTGCAGGCGTTCGCGGCCCGCAACGGCGTCGACCTGTCGAAGAGCTACTTCTACGCCGACGGGGACGAGGACGTCGCGCTGATGTACCTCGTCGGCAACCCGCGGCCCACCAACCCGGCGGGCAAGCTCGCCGCCGTCGCCGCCAAGCGCGGGTGGCCGGTGCTGCGGTTCAGCAGCCGCAGCGGTAGCAGTCCACTCTCCCAGCTGCGCACGGTCGCCGGCATCGGATCGGTTTTACCGGTCGCCGCCAGCGCGCTCGGCGTGGGACTGCTCACCCGCAACAGGCGTACCGGGGTGAACTTCTTCACCTCGACGTGGAGCCGGTTGCTGCTCACCACTGCCGGCATCAACCTCAACGTGCTCGGCCGGGAGAACCTGACCGCACAGCGCCCCGCGGTGTTCATCTTCAACCACCGCAATCAGGCCGACCCGCTCATCGCGGGCAGGCTGGTCGAGACCGACTTCACGACGGTGGGCAAGAAGGAACTCGAGAACGACCCGCTGATCGGCACCATCGGCAAGGTGATGGACGCGGCGTTCATCGACCGCGACGATCCCAAGGCCGCCGTCGAAGGTCTTCGCAAGGTCGAAGAGCTTGCCGGAAAGGGTCTTTCGATCCTGATCGCGCCCGAGGGCACCCGCCTGGACACCACCGAGGTCGGGGAGTTCAAGAAGGGTCCGTTCCGCATCGCCATGTCGGCGCGGATACCGATCGTGCCGATCGTCATCCGCAACGCGGAGGTCGTCGCCGCGCGTGATTCGAGCACCTTCAATCCCGGCACCGTCGACATCGCGGTCTATCCGCCCATCCCGACCGAGGACTGGACGCTGCAGGATCTGCCCGACCGCATCGCCGAGATCCGGCAGATCTACCTCGACACCCTCAAGGCGTGGCCGCACGGAAACCTGCCGGTCCCCGCCCTCTACAAACGGTCGCCGGGGGAGGCGGTGGAGCCACGCAAGGTCGAGGACAAGCCGGCCAAGAAGGCCGCCAAGAAGGCCGCCAAGAAAACACCGGCGAAGAAGACGCCGGCGAAGAAGGCCGCCAAGACCGCTGAGCCGCAACAGAAAACGTCGGCCAACGGCAGGTCGCAGCCCGGGGTGAAAGGTCGACAGTGAAGCTGCCCGACGACTACTACGCCAGCTTCACCACCACGGACGACGCGCTGGTGCTGGCCGCCGCGTCGTCGCCGGCCGAGGTGGAACTGCTCGACGAGTGGCTGGCCGCCCAACGCCACGACAACCCCGACGTCGAGGTCGACGTGCTGCAGCTACCCGTCGACGGGGAACCGTCGCCCGGCGTCCTCGCCAAACTGGTCGAAGAACTCGAGGCCGACGAGGACCGCACCGTCGTGCCGGTGCGGGTGTTCTGGGTGCCCGCGGGTCTGCCCACGCGGTCGAAGGTGGTGGCGCTGATCTCCGGTCGCGACACCTACCGTCCACCCGAGATCCTGCAGCGCCGCATCCTCAAACGCGACCGGACCCGGGCCCGCGTCATCGCCGGTGAACCCGCCAAGGTCTCCGAACTCCGTCAGCAGTGGCACGACCACACCGTCGCCGAGAACCCACGCGATTTCGCGCATTTCGTCGTCCGCCGCGCGGTGCTGGCGATCGAGCGCGTCGAGTACCGGCTGCTGGGCCCCGAGTACAAGTCGCCCCGGCTGGTGAAGCCGGAGATCCTCGCCTCCACCAAATTCCGTGCCGGACTGGAGAAGATCCCCGGTGCGACGGTGGACGAGGCAGGCAAGATGCTCGACGAACTGGCCACCGGGTGGAGCCGGGTGTCGGTGGACCTCATCCCGAACCTCAGCCGGCTGATCGTCAAACGGGGCTTCGACACCAACATCGACTACGACCACACCGAGATCGCCAGGCTGCGAAGCGATCTGGAGAACCATCCGGCGGTGCTGCTGTTCTCTCACCGGTCGTATCTCGACGGCGGTGTCGTCCCCGTCGCGATGCAGGAGAACCGGCTGCCCCCGGTGCACATGTTCGCCGGCATCAACCTGTCCTTCGGTTTCATGGGGCCGCTGCTGCGTCGGTCCGGCGTGATCTTCATCCGCCGCAACGTCGCCGGAGACCCCCTGTACAAGTACGTGCTCAAGGAGTACGTCGGCTACGTCGTGCAGAAGCGGTTCAACCTCAGCTGGTCCATCGAGGGCACCCGGTCGCGCACCGGGAAGATGCTGCCCCCCAAGCTCGGTCTGCTTGCCTACGTCGCCGACGCGTACCTCGCCGGCCGCAGCGACGACATCCTGCTGCAGCCGGTGTCGATCAGTTTCGATCAGCTGCACGAGATCTCCGAGTACGCCGACTACGCCCGCGGGGGCGAGAAGACCCCGGAGGGGCTGAGCTGGCTGTACAACTACATCAAGGCGCAGGGGGAGCGAAGCTACGGCAAGATCTATGTCCGCTTCCCCGAAGCGGTTTCGATGCGCCAGTACCTCGGTGAACCCGGTGGCCCGATCGCGACCGACGAGTCCGCCAAACGGCTCGCGATGCAGAAGATGGCCTTCGAAGTGGCCTGGCGCATCCTGCAGGTGACGCCGATCAACGCGACCGCACTGGTGTCGGGACTGCTGCTGACCACCCGCGGCGTCGCACTCACCCTCGACCAGCTGCACCACACCCTGCAGGACGGGCTCGACTACCTGATGCGCAAGGACAAGCCGCTGACCAACAGCGCGCTGCGCCTGCGCACCCCCGAGGGGGTGCAGGCCGCGGTCGATGCGTTGTCCAACGGCCACCCCGTCACCAAGGTGGACAGTGGTCGCGAACCGGTCTGGTACATCGCGGCCGACGACGAGCACGAGGCGGCGTTCTACCGCAACACCCTCATCCACGCGTTCCTCGAGACGTCGATCGTGGAGTTGGCGCTGGGGTACGCCGCACGCGCGGACGGGGATCCGCTGGAGGCGTTCTGGACACAGGCGGCACGGTTGCGCGATCTTCTGAAGTTCGACTTCTACTTCGCCGACTCGGCGGCGTTCCGCGAGCACGTCGTCGAGGAGATGTCGTGGCGGGCCGACTGGGAGTCGCAGGTGGCCGCCGGAGGTGAGCGGATCGACGCACTGCTGCGGGAGAAGCGGCCCCTGATGGCCGGCGCGATGCTGCGGCCGTTCTTCGAGGCCTACGAGATCCTGGCGAGCGCCCTGCGCGACGCCCCGGCCGACATCGAGGAGAAGGACCTCATCAAGCGGGCCATGGGGTTGGGCCGCCAGTACGTCGCGCAGGACCGGGTGCGCAGCAACGAGTCGGTGTCGGCACTGCTGTTCAGCACCGCCCGGCAGGTCGCCGCCGATCAGCACCTGCTGGAATCCGGTCCGGACCTCGAGGTGCGGCGTACGGCGTTCTGTGAGGAGCTGGGCGGGATCCTGGCCGACATGGACAAGGTCGACCGGTACGCCCGCGAGCAGTTCATGGCGCGGGAGGCCGAACGTCACCGGGCCAAGACGGGTCGAGCCGCGGTGAACCGCCCGGCAGGGTGACGCCGAACACGCCATACCCTGGGAACATGACCACGGTTGCGGTGAAGACACGCCCCAGCGCGGTGTGGCCCGTGCTGGTGGGCGTGGCCGCCCTGGCCGGTCTCACCGCCGCCGGTATCGGCGCGCTGTCGCTCGCGGACGCGTTGACCGCCACCGGGCTGCCCGATCCGGGCCCGGTCACCACCTACGGGCTGCCGTTCGTGCGGGCGGCCGGGGAGATCGCCGCGGTGACCGCCGTTGGCGCCTTCCTGTTCGCGGCGTTCCTGGTGCCGCCGCAGGCCAACGGCGTGCTCGACGTCGCGGGATACCGGGCGTTGCGGTTGGGCACGGCGGCCTCGGCGGTGTGGACGGTGTGCGCGGTGCTCCTCGTGCCGTTGACCGTGTCGGACGTATCGGGCCAGGCGCTGCGCGACCACCTCAACCCGGTCGAGATCTGGTCGGTGGCGGGTCAGGTCGACGTGGCGAGTGCCTGGCGGTGGACGGCGCTGCTGGCGGCCGTCGTCACGCTGGCCGCCCTGCCGGTGCTGCGATGGGCCTGGACGCCGCCGCTGTTCGCCGGGTCCCTGCTCACGCTCATGCCGCTCGCGCTGACCGGGCATTCGTCGTCGGGCGGTGCGCACGACCTGGCCACCAACAGCCTGGTCATCCATCTCGTCGCCGGCGCGCTGTGGGCCGGCGGTCTGCTGGCGCTGTTGGTGCACGCCCTGCGCGGCGGCGAGCACGGGGACGTCGCGGCCCGCCGGTTCTCCGCGGTCGCGCTGTGGTGCTTCGTCGCGATGGCGCTCAGCGGCGTGATCAACGCGCTGGTGCGGATGTCGCCAGCCGACCTGTTCCGCACCGAGTACGGCGGTCTGGTGCTCGCCAAGGCGGCGGCGCTGACGGTGCTCGGGGTGCTCGGCTACCTGCAGCGCCGCAAGGGGGTGGCGGGTCTGCAGGCCGACCCCGGCGCGCGGGGTCCGTTGGTGCGCCTGGCGCTGGTCGAGGCCGTGCTGTTCGGCGCGACGTTCGGCATCGCGGTCGGTCTCGGCCGCACACCGCCCCCTCCGCCGGGACGCCAGCCCACCCCGGTGGAGGTCGAGATCGGCTACGACCTGGCCGGTCCGCCGACCGTCACCCGCATCCTGTTCGACTGGCGCTTCGACCTGATCCTGGGCAGTGCGGCGATCATCCTGGCGCTGGTCTACCTCGCCGGGTGGTGGCGGCTGCGGCGACGCGGTGACGCCTGGCCGGCCGGGCGCACGGTCGCGTGGCTGCTCGGTTGCGCGACGCTGCTGATCACGACGTCCTCGGGACTCGGCCGGTACATGCCGGCGATGTTCAGCGTGCACATGGTCGCGCACATGCTGCTGTCGATGCTGGTACCGATCCTGCTGGTGCTCGGTGCGCCGGTCACGATGGCGCTGCGCGCGCTGCCGGTGGCGGGAAAGGGCAAGCCGCCGGGCCCGCGGGAGTGGCTGCTGGCCGCCCTGCACTCGCGGGTGTCACGCGTGCTCACCCATCCGATCGTCGCGCTCGCGCTGTTCGTCGCCGGCTTCTACGGGCTGTACTTCGGGGGACTGTTCGAGGCGGCCGTCGACGACCACGCGGCCCACGTCGTGATGAACATCCACTTCCTGCTCAGTGGCTACCTCTTCTACTGGGTCGTGATCGGCGTCGACCCGACCCCCCGGCGCATCCCGCAGCTCGCCAAGCTCGCGATCGTGTTCGCCTCGCTGCCCCTGCACGCATTCTTCGGGGTGGTGCTGATGGGCATGAACTCGGTGCTCGCCGAGGACTTCTACCGGTCGCTGCACCTGAGCTGGCACAACGATCTGCTCGCCGACCAGAAGCTCGGCGGCAGCATCGCCTGGGCCGCGGGCGAGATCCCGCTGGTGCTGGTGCTGCTCGCGCTGCTCATCCAGTGGCGCCGCAGCGACGATCGCGACGCGAAACGGCTCGACCGGGCGGCCGAGCGGGACCACGATGCCGACCTGGCCGCCTACAACGCGATGCTGGCCGAACTGGCCCGGCGCGACGGCCGCTGACGGCGCCTGTCCACAGCGCCCGATTCATCCACAGCACCCCCGCGGGTCCGCACCGGGTGCCGCCCGCCGTCGGTGGCGTCCCGGTGAATGGCGGTACCGGCGAGACACCGTCGGCCCGTGGATCAGACAGGAATCGAGGCTCACCATGTTCGAGACGCCCATCACCGTCGTCGGCAACATCGTCAACAACCCGTACCGGCAGCGCGTCGGCGATCAGGAGGTGATGAGGTTCCGCGTGGCCAGCAACTCCCGGCGCCGCACCGCCGACGGCTCCTGGGAGCCGGGCAACTCGCTGTTCGTCAGCGTGAGCTGCTGGGGCAAACTGGTCACCGGGGTCGGTGCCTCGCTCGGGAAGGGTGACGCCGTGATCGTTGTCGGACACGTGCACACCAGCGAGTACGACGACCGTGAGGGCGTACGCCGTTCGTCGGTCGAGGTGCGCGCGACCGCGGTCGGCCCGGATCTCAGCCGCTGCGTCGCCCGGGTCGAGACGTTGCGCCAGTCCGGTCCCGCCGGAGCCGGTGAGGCACCGGAAGCCCCCGAAACCGGCGGTGAAGTAGCCGACGGCGCAGACGCCGAGGCCGGCCACACCGGTCCGGGCACCGGTCCGGGCGACCCCGACGCCGCGGAGGCGCTGCCACTGAGCGCCTAGCCACATCCGGCCACGCCTAGGATGGGGCCCGCGGCAACAGACGTTGACCACGCTTTGAGAAAGGCAACACCACGGCATGGCCGAATTCATCTACACGATGCGCAAGGTCCGCAAGGCGCACGGCGACAAGGTCATCCTTGACGACGTCAACCTGAACTTCCTTCCTGGCGCGAAGATCGGCGTCGTCGGTCCGAACGGGGCCGGTAAGTCGAGCGTCTTGCGGATCATGGCCGGCCTCGACACCCCCAACAACGGCGACGCCTACCTCGCGCCCGGTGCCAGCGTCGGCATCCTGCAGCAGGAACCGCATCTCGACGAGACGAAGACGGTCCGCGAGAACGTCGAAGAGGGTGTCCCGATCAAGGGCAAGCTCAACCGGTACAACGAGGTCGCCGAGCTGATGGCCACCGACTACTCCGACGAGCTGATGGAGGAGATGGGCCGGCTGCAGGAAGAGCTCGACGCCGCCGACGCGTGGGACATCGACAGCCAGCTCGAGCAGGCGATGGACGCGCTGCGCTGCCCGCCGCCCGACGAGCCGGTCACCCACCTCTCCGGTGGTGAGCGCCGCCGCGTCGCGCTGTGCAAGCTGCTGCTGAGCAAGCCGGACCTGCTGCTGCTCGACGAGCCGACCAACCACCTCGACGCAGAGAGCGTGCTGTGGCTCGAACAGCACCTCGCCTCCTACAAGGGCGCCATCCTGGCCGTCACCCACGACCGGTACTTCCTCGACAACGTCGCCGAGTGGATCCTGGAACTCGACCGCGGCCGCGCCTACCCGTACGAGGGCAACTACTCCACCTACCTGGAGAAGAAGGCCGAACGCCTCGAAGTGCAGGGCAAGAAGGACCAGAAGCTGCAGAAGCGGCTGAAGGAAGAGCTCGCCTGGGTGCGTTCGGGCGCCAAGGCCCGGCAGGCCAAGAACAAGGCCCGGCTTGGGCGCTACGAGGAGATGGCCGCCGAGGCCGAGAAGTCGCGCAAGCTCGACTTCGAGGAGATCCAGATCCCGACGCCGCCGCGGCTGGGCAACGTCGTGGTGGAGGTCGAACACCTCGACAAGGGTTTCGAAGGGCGCACCCTGATCAAGGACCTGTCCTTCACGCTGCCGCGCAACGGCATCGTCGGGGTGATCGGGCCCAACGGCGTCGGCAAGACCACGCTGTTCAAGACGATCGTCGGCCTCGAACAGCCGGACAGCGGCGTCGTCAGGGTCGGTGACACGGTCAAGCTCAGCTACGTCGACCAGAACCGTGCGGGTATCGACCCCAAGAAGAACGTGTGGGAGGTCGTGTCCGACGGCCTCGACTACATCGAGGTCGGGCAGAACGAGATACCCTCGCGCGCCTACGTTTCGGCGTTCGGGTTCAAGGGGCCCGATCAGCAGAAGCCGGCCGGTGTGCTGTCGGGCGGTGAGCGTAACCGGCTCAACCTCGCGCTGACGCTCAAGGAGGGCGGCAACCTGATCCTGCTCGACGAACCGACCAACGACCTCGACGTGGAGACGCTGAGCTCGCTGGAGCATGCTCTCGAGCAGTTCCCGGGTTGCGCGGTGGTCATCTCCCACGACCGGTGGTTCCTCGACCGCACCTGCACGCACATCCTGGCGTGGGAGGGTGACGACGACAACGAAGCGAAATGGTTCTGGTTCGAAGGCAACTTCGGTGCCTACGAGGAGAACAAAGTGCAACGACTCGGGGCCGAGGCGGCCCGCCCGCACCGGGTGACACACCGCAGGCTGACGCGGGACTGATCCGGCGGGGCAGAGCGGAGCGACCGAGGGATAGTGTCGCTCGTGCACCGTCCAACGGCGGGCGGTGCGCGGGTGTGAGTCAGGAGTGATCCGCATGACGGGAACCGGTGCCGACGCTGCGCGCAACCCTTCGACGGAGACGCTCGACCGGTTGGCGAAGGCCTACGCCGAGACGTACCGCGGACCGCAGCAGGGGGAGTCGGCGGCGGACACTGCGACGTCGGGTGCGGTCGACCCGGCGGACATGCTGGAGTCCTCGGAACTCGTGCGGGCCCATCACCGACTCGCCGAACGCAGGCAGGCCGGGGAGACCCTGGTCGCGGCGTACGGCGTCGACGGCGCCGACGACGCCGAGGGGCTCGGCCCCGCGCTGCAGGTGGTGACCGATCAGGCGCCGACGCTCATCGACTCGGTGACGGTGCTGCTGCACCGGCTCGGCGTGGCCTACCGCGCGATCATGAATCCGGTGCTGCGGGTGCGCCGCGGACCCGCCGGTGAGCTGCTCGAGGCGCGTCCGGCCTCCGAAACGGCCGACGGCGAGGGTGACGACGAGGCCTGGATCCACATCGAGCTCTCCGAATCCGCCGACCGCTCGTCGGTGGCGGCGGCCAGGCGGATGCTCCCGCGCATCCTCGCCGACGCCCGTCAGGTCAGCATCGACGGCAGCGCCATGGTGGCGCGGCTGCAGTCGCTGGCCAACGACATCGAGGCCGACACCCGCGGCCACTTCACCGCACCGGAACGCAAGGACGTCGCCGCGCTGGCGCGGTGGCTGGCCGACGGGCACTTCATCCTCATCGGCTGCCAGCGGTGTCCGGTCACCGCGACCGAATCGTCGGTCGAGGCCGACAGCCGCCTCGGCGTCCTTCGGCTGCGCGAAGACGTGCTGGCGCCGCTGACCCGCGAGGGTGACCTGCTGGCGCTCGCGCAGGCCACGATCCCGAGCTATGTGCGCTACGGCGCCAACCCGTACGTCGTGGTCATCCGTGAAGAGGTCATCCGCGAAGAGGGAGCCGGAGGCGACGGCTACGACGCGGTCGAACACCGTTTCGTCGGCCTGTTCACCGTCGCCGCGATGAACGCCAATGTGCTCGGCATACCGCTGATCTCGCGGCGGGTCAACGAGGCGCTGGCCATCGCCCAGCGCGACCCCAGCCACCCCGCGCAGCTGCTGCTCGACATCATCCAGACCATTCCGCGTCCGGAGTTGTTCGCCCTGCAGGCCGACGAACTGCTCGACATGGCTATGGCGGTCATCGATCTGGGCTCCCGGCGGCGCACCCTGCTATTCCTGCGCGCCGACAGCCTGGCGCACTTCATCGCGGCCCTGGTGTACCTGCCTCGTGACCGCTACACCACCGCCGTCCGCCTCGAGATGCAGGACATCCTGGTCCGCGAACTCGGCGGTGAGAGCATCGACTACTCGGCCCGGGTCAGTGAATCACCCTGGGCAGTCGTACATTTCACCGTCCGGCTGCCGGATGGTTCGCGGCCCGGGGACGTCGACGTGTCCCCGGAGAACGAGGAGCGCATCCAGCGTGAGCTCACCGAGGCGGCCCGCACGTGGGGCGACCGGCTGCTCGGCGCCGCCGCATCCGGCGACCTGAGACAGGACGCGGCGGAGCATTACGCCGGCGCGTTCCCCGAGGACTACAAGCAGGCCGTCACACCGGCCGAGGCGATCAACGACATCGCGATCATCGAGGCGCTGCAGGACAATTCGGTCAAACTCGTGTTCGCCGAGGGCGGTAAGGACCGCGTCGGCAAGCTCACCTGGTACCTCGGCGGCCGATCGGCGTCACTGAGCCAGCTGCTGCCCATGCTGCAGTCCATGGGCGTCGTGGTCCTCGAGGAACGACCGTTCACGGTGACCCGGGCCGACGGTTTGGCCGTCTGGATCTACCAGTTCAAGATCCGGCCGCACCACACCATGCCGGAGTCGGTGGGCGACGGGTCCGACCGGGACGCGACCGCCGCCAGGTTCGCCGACGCGGTGACCGCGATCTGGAACGGCCGCACGGAGATCGACCGGTTCAACGAACTGGTGCTGCGGGCCGGGCTGAGCTGGCAGCAGGTCATGGTGCTGCGGGCGTACGCGAAGTATCTGCGGCAGGCCGGTTTTCCGTACAGCCAGTCGTTCATCGAATCCGTGGTCAACGACAACCCGCACACCGCCCGGTCGCTGGTGGAGCTGTTCGAGGCGCTGTTCGATCCGACCGAGAGCGCAAAGGAACGCGACGCCCAGAGTGCGGCCGCGGCCGTCGCCGCCGACATCGACGCCCTCACGGGTTTGGACACCGACCGGGTGCTGCGCGCGTTCGCCTCGATGGTCCAGGCCACGCTGCGCACCAACCACTTCGTCGCGCGGGCGGAGTCGGCCCGGGCCCGCGACGTGTTCGCGATCAAACTCGATCCCGGGCTGATCGACGAACTGCCCTTGCCCAGGCCCAAATTCGAGATCTTCGTGTACTCCCCTCGGGTCGAGGGCGTCCACCTGCGGTTCGGCTACGTGGCCCGCGGCGGTCTGCGGTGGTCGGATCGGCGGGAGGACTTCCGCACCGAGGTCCTCGGTCTGGTCAAGGCGCAGGCGGTGAAGAACGCCGTCATCGTGCCCGTGGGCGCCAAGGGCGGGTTCGTCGTCAAACAGCCCCCGGTGCCGACCGGTGACGCCGCAGCCGATCGCGACGCCCAGCGCGCCGAGGGGGTGGCCTGCTACAAGCTGTTCATCAGCGGCCTGCTGGACATCACCGACAACGTCGACAAGATCAGCGGCGAGGTGGTCGCACCGCCCGACGTGGTCCGCCGCGACGGCGACGACGCCTACCTGGTGGTGGCCGCCGACAAGGGCACCGCGACGTTCTCCGACATCGCCAACGAGGTCGCCAAGTCCTACGGCTTCTGGATGGGAGACGCGTTCGCCTCCGGCGGGTCGGTCGGTTACGACCACAAGGCGATGGGCATCACCGCCAAGGGCGCCTGGGAGTCGGTCAAACGCCACTTCCGCGAGATGGGCGTCGACACCCAGTCGGAGGACTTCACGGTCGTCGGCATCGGCGATATGAGCGGCGACGTGTTCGGCAACGGAATGCTGCTGTCCGAACACATCCGGCTCGTCGCCGCGTTCGACCACCGGCACGTGTTCCTCGACCCCGCCCCGGACGCCGCGACGTCATTCGAGGAACGGAGGCGGCTGTTCGACCTGCCCCGCTCGTCGTGGGAGGACTACGACCGGTCCCTGATCAGCGAGGGCGGCGGTGTGTACAGCCGTGAGCACAAGTCGATCCCGGTGAGCCCACAGGTCCGCGAGGTGCTCGGCCTCGACGACGGCGTCGAGGAGATGACACCGCCCGCGCTGATCAAGGCGATCCTCAAGGCGCCGGTCGACCTGCTGTGGAACGGCGGTATCGGCACCTACGTCAAGGCCGAGGCCGAATCCGAAGGCGACGTCGGCGACCGCGCCAACGATCCGGTGCGGGTGAACGCGAATCAGGTGCGCGCCAAGGTGATCGGCGAAGGTGGCAACCTCGGCGTCACGTCCCGCGGGCGCATCGAGTTCGACCTCGCGGGGGGCCGGATCAACACCGACGCCCTGGACAACTCCGCGGGTGTGGACTGCTCCGACCACGAGGTCAACATCAAGATCCTCATCGACTCACTGGTCACGGCCGGAAAGGTGAGTGCCGACGAACGCACCGACCTGCTCCTGTCGATGACCGACGAGGTCGGTGAGCTGGTGCTGTCGGACAACCGGGACCAGAACGACCTGATGGGCACCAGCCGCGCCAACGCGGCGGGCCTGCTGCCGGTGCACTCGCGGATGATCACCCACCTCGTCCAGCAGCACGGTATGAACCGTGAGCTCGAGGCGCTGCCCTCGGACAAGGAGATCCGCCGCCGGCTCGACGCCGGGATGGGCCTGACCTCACCGGAACTGGCGACGTTGATGGCACACGTCAAGCTGGCGCTCAAGGCCGACCTGCTCGACAGCGAACTCCCCGACCAGGAGGCGTTCGCCGCCCGGCTGCCGCGCTACTTCCCGTCCACCCTGCGGGATCAGTTCGCCGCCGACACCCGTTCACATCAGCTGCGCCGCGAGATCGTCACCACGATGCTGGTCAACGACGTCGTCGACACCAGCGGCATCACCTACGCGTACCGGATCAGCGAGGACGCCGGCGTCGGGCCGATCGACGCGGTGCGCAGCTTCGTCGCGGTCAGCGCCATCTTCCGGGTGGGTGACGTGTGGCGGCAGATCCGCGCCGCGAACCTGCCGGTCGCGGTCAGTGACCGGATGACCCTCGACCTGCGCCGGCTCATCGACCGGGCGGCGCGCTGGCTGCTGAACTACCGGCCGCAACCACTGGCCGTCGGCGCGGAGATCAACCGGTTCGCCGACAAGGTGGCGGCGCTGACCCCGCGGATGGAGGAGTGGCTGCGCGGTGACGACGCGGCCATCGTCGACAAGGAGGCAGGCGAGTTCTGCTCCCACGGGGCGTCGAAGGAGCTGGCCTATTCGGTGGCGACCGGGCTCTACCAGTTCAGCCTGCTCGACGTCATCGACATCGCCGACATCGACGACCGGGACCCCGCGGAGGTCGCCGACACGTACTTCGCGCTGATGGACCACCTCAACACCGACAGCCTGCTGACCGCGGTGTCCCAGCTGCCCCGCGGCGACCGCTGGCATTCTCTGGCGCGGTTGGCGATTCGCGACGACATCTACGGTTCGATACGGTCGTTGTGCTTCGACGTGCTGGCGGTCGGCGAACCCGACGAGAACGGCGAGGAGAAGATCGCCGAGTGGGAGATGACCAACGGGTCGCGGGTGGCGCGGGCGCGGCGCACGCTCGCCGAGATCTACGAGGACGGTGAACGGGACCTGGCGACCTTGTCGGTGGCGGCCCGTCAGATTCGCAGCATGACACGATCGAGTGGAACGGGGTCTTCCGGGTGACAGCAGGTTTCGTGGCGCCGGTGCACGTGCGGTGGTCCGACATCGACATGTACCAGCACATCAACCATGCCACGATGGTCACCATCCTCGAAGAGGCGCGCATCCCGTTTCTGCGTGAGCCGTTCGAGGCGCGGATCACCGACATCGGTCTGTTGATCGCCGACGTGCACATCACCTACAAGGGGCAGCTGCGCCTGATCGACTCGCCGTTGCAGGTGACGATGTGGTCCAAACGCGTTCGCGCGGTGGACTTCACGATCGGGTACGAGGTCCGCTCCATGGGCGCGCCTGCGGACTCCAAACCGTCGGTCATCGCCGAGACCCAGTTGGCCGCGGTGCACATCGAGGAGCAGCGGCTCGAACGGCTGACGCCCGAGCAGCGCACCTATCTGCAACGTTATCTGCGATGACCGGCCATGAGCGTGGGCTCTGGCTGACCGATCCCGGTCACCGCGACGATCTGGCCACCTTCGCCGAACGGGCGGTGCGGCTCGACGGCGCCGCTGTGGTGCGGTTGCGCGAACGGGCCGGCGGCGGCGTGGTCGCCTTCGTGGCAACGGGTTTCGACGTACTGGCCAGCCGGGTGGTCAGCGGACGGCTGCGCCCGAAGGACCTGTGCGCCGGCGCCGACGCCCTCGTGGCGGGGCTGGCGGGTATCGACGCGTCGGGGTTCGTCGACACCGGCTTCCCGATGGACTCGGCGTGGCGTGGTGCGGTGCCTTCCGAGACGGGCTTCACCCATCTCGACGACGTGCCGGCCCGGGTGATGCTCGATTTGGTGACGCAGGGTGGCGCGCTGGCGCGCCAGCACAGCGGCGCCCACGGTCCGCCGTCGTCGCTGCTCGATCAGGAGGTTATCGCGGTCAGCGGGGACGGTGAGAGCGTCGGTGTCCCGATGCGGTGCGTATTCGCGCTCACCGCAATGGGTTTCCTACCGCAGAGCAGCGCCGCGCTCGATGCCGGCGACATCGTGCGGATCCGCGTCTCGCCCACCTGGCTGCGGATCGACGCGCCGTTCGGTTCGGTGCTGCGACGGCGCGGCGACCCGGCGGTCGTGTTGCGTTAGACCACCCAGGCGGCCGTGTCGGGGGGTAGCCGCCGATCCTGGGTCGAGCGAAGCGACGGGGAAGGTGCCTGCAGGGGCGCGCTGGCGAGCAGCACCTCACCGGGGGGCAGGTCGACCGGGCGCTCACCGGCGTTGAGCACACAGGTGAGTCCGCCGTCGGTGCGGAACGTCACCACCCCGTCCTCGGCGGACAGCTGCGTCAGCGTGGCCCCGTCGACGCCACAGCGGTCCCGGCGCAGGCGCAGCGCCCGGCGGAAGAAGTGCAGCACGGAGTCCGGCTCGGCCAGCTGGCGTTCGACGGTCAGCGACGACCATTCCGCCGGCATCGGCAGCCAGGTGTCGGCCGTCGTCGAGAACCCGAACGGGGGAGCGTCACCGCTCCACGGCATCGGCACGCGGCATCCGTCGCGCCCGCGTTCGGTGCGGTCGGAGCGTTCCCACACCGGGTCCTGAAGCACTTCGTCGGGCAGGTCGACGTTGGGCAGGCCGAGTTCTTCGCCGTTGTAGACGAACACCACGCCGGGCAGCGCCAGCATCACCAGGGCCATCGCCCGGGCCCGCGCCAGCCCGAGCGCCCCGCCGCCGTACCGGGTGACCTCCCGCTCGACGTCGTGGTTGGACAGCGTCCACGTCGGCGTCGCGTTCTCCAGGGCGACGGCGGCCAGCGAGTTCTCGATCGCGTCGTGGATCTCGTCGGCGTCGAAGTCGGCGCGCACCAGCCGGAAGTTGAAGCCCAGATGCAGTTCGTCGGCCCGCAGGTAGGCGGCGAACGCGGCGTTGTCGTAGACCCACACCTCGCCGACGGCGACCGCGCCGGGATAGTCGTCGAGCACGGAGCGGATGTTGCGGTGGATGTCGTGGACGCCCTGGTGGTCGAACCGCGGATCGCTGGCCGTCTCGGCGAGCATCCTGTTCTCGGCGATCTCCATGTCGGGCAGGTCCGGCGGTTTGGCCATCCCGTGCGCCACGTCGATCCGGAAACCGTCGACGCCGCGGTCGAGCCAGAAGCGCAGCGTCTTCTCGAGATCCTCGAAGACCTCGGGGTTGTCCCAGTTGAGGTCGGGCTGCTCCGGGTCGAACAGGTGCAGGTACCACTGGCCGGGCTGCCCGTCGGGTTCGACGATCCGCGTCCACGCGGGCCCGCCGAAGACGGAGATCCAGTTGTTGGGCGGGAGCAGCCCGTCGGGACCGGTGCCCTCCCGGAAGATGTAGCGCTCCCGCTGGGCGCTGCCCGGACCCGCCGCCAGCGCCGCCTGGAACCACGGGTGCGCCGAGCTGGTGTGGTTGGGCACCAGATCCATGGTGATGCGGATACCGCGGTCGTGCGCGGCGGCGATGAGCCGATCCAGGGCGTCGATGCCGCCGAACAGCGGGTCGATGTCGCGGGGGTCGGCGACGTCGTAGCCGTGGTCGGCCATGGGGGAGACGGTGACCGGGTTGAGCCACAGTGCGTCGACGCCGAGTTCACTCAGATAGTCGAGTTTGGCGGTCACGCCGTCGAGGTCGCCGACACCGTCGCCGTCGCTGTCGTGGAAGGACCGGGGATAGACCTGGTAGAACACCGCGCGCGACCACCAGGGCTGGTCAGCTGTCGGGGGGTGAGCCATTGCGCCCATTGTGGCCGCCTGCGCTCAGAACGGCGAATTGACCATCGACTGCGCGGCCATCTCGAGGTAGGCCAGCAGCTCCCTGCGGTGCTCGTCGTCCAGCGTCACCGCGTCGATCTCCGCGACGGCGGTGTGCATACAGCGCAGCCAGGCGTCGCGTTCGATGTAGCCGATCCGGAACGGAGCGTGGCGCATCCGCAGCCGGGGGTGTCCGCGCTGGTCCGAGTAGGTTCGAGGACCGCCCCAGTACTGCTCGAGGAACATCCGCAACCGGACCTCGGCCGCCTCGAGTTCGTCATCGGGGTACAGCGGGCGCAGGATCTCGTCCTCGCGCACCAGTTCGTAGAACCGCGCCACGATCGCGCGGAACGTCTCGTGGCCACCGACTTCGTCGTAGAACGACCGTGTTGGTTGCGTCACGACTCCATTGTGGCCTGTCGGCGGCCCGGCCCCGGCATCCCGGTGACGTCATCGGATGTTCACCGGACTGACCTGCGAACACGTGCGGAATTGCCGTGCGGTGGCCGCCGATCCATGGTGGACTGTCTCCTCGGAGGACGTATGGCGCATCGCAAGAAAAGCCCGTCGAGACCGACCGGCCACAAGCGTGCGGCCGCGGTCGGCCCCTCGGGTCCCGCGGCGAGCGCCCGTGTGCTGCACAGTGTCGAAATCCACGGCGGAGAGACCGCGGCCTCCATCCACGACGGTTCGCTGTGGGGACGCCGTCGTGTCCTGCTGCTCAACTCCACCTACGAACCGCTGACCGCGCTGCCGCTGCGTCGCGCGGTGGTGATGCTGATCTGCGGTAAGGCCGACGTCGTCCACGAGGATCCCTCAGGACCGGTGATCCACTCGGCGACCCGCAGCATCTCGGTGCCGACGGTCATCCGGCTGCGCAGTTTCGTGCGCGTGCCCTACCGGGCCCGCGTCCCGATGACCCGGGCGGCGTTGATGCACCGCGACCGGTTCCGCTGCGCGTATTGCGGCGCGAAGGCCGACACCGTCGACCACGTGGTGCCCCGCAGTCGCGGCGGCGACCATTCGTGGGAGAACTGTGTCGCCGCGTGCGCACCGTGCAACCACCGCAAGGCCGATCACCTGCTGGCCGAACTGGGCTGGACGCTGCGCCACGTGCCGCTGCCGCCCAAGGGGCAGCACTGGCGGCTGCTGTCGACGGTCAAGGAACTCGACCCGGCGTGGATGCGATACCTGGGTGAGGGCGCGGCCTGATACCGCGGTGGGATACCGTTTCACACCGTGACCACCTCCGTGATCCTCGTCCTCGTCCTCGTGCCGTTGGGACTGACCGCGGTCCTGGCCTTGCTGATCTTCCGTGGCAAGGGTCCGCACCCAGCGAGCTACAAACTGTCCGAACCGTGGCGGCACTCGCCGATCCTGTGGGCGGCCGACGAGCCGGCGCACCAGGAGCATGCGACCGGACACAGCATTCAGGCCGACTCCGCCGCGCATGGCGGCAATGTCGGCGAGCATCACTCACATCCCGTGACGATTGGAGGCGGCGCAAGTGGCAAGTGGTGAAGTTCAGGTCACCGGTCACCGCGCGGCGGTCGAACGCCAGGGTCTGCCCTACGGTTGGGCGCTGACCTCGAGCGGACGCCTGTCCGGCGTGACGGAGCCCGGCACCATGTCGGTGGACTATCCGTTCGCCACCAAGGACCTGGTCGTGCTCGACGACGCGCTGAAGTACGGGTCGCGGGCGGCGAAGGCCCGCTTCGCGGTGTACATCGGCGACCTCGGCGCGGACACCGCTGCCACGGCCCGCGAGATCCTGTCGCAGGTGCCGACACCGAACAACGCCGTGCTGCTGGCGGTGTCGCCGGACCAGCGCGCGATCGAGGTGGTCTACGGCGTCGACGTCAAGGGCCGCGGTATCGAGACCGCCGCACCGCTGGGCGTCTCGGCGGCGGCCGCGTCGTTCAAGGAGGGCAACCTCATCGACGGGCTGATCAGCGGGATCCGGGTGCTGTCCGCGGGCGTCTCACCCCGCTGAATCCGCCCGCGTGAGCGCCGACCGGATCTCGATGTAGCGGGTCAGGAACCGGCGCTCGTCGAGGCGTTTGCGGCGCATCCAGCCGGTGACCTCGTCATTGCACTTGCTGGTGTTGCAGGACGCGCAGGCCGGCACGACGTTGTCCAGGGTGTACCGCCCACCCCGCGAGATCGCCATGACGCAGTCGCGCTGCATGACGCCCTCGGTGGCGCCGCAGTAGGCGCAGCCGTCCCACGCCGCCTTGAGCGCCGACCATTGCGCGGCGGTGAGATCGTTACCGGCGCGCGCGACGCGTAGCTTGCGTCGGCGCGCGGCGCGTGCCCTGCGAGTGCGATTGACCGCCACCGCCCGAGGATGCCGCGCGAGCGTGCGCAACCGCGGAAACCACCGCGGCGTGTCGTGTGCCGACCCGCACGCTCGCGCGAGGAGAGGTGGGGTCAGCTCACGTCGTGCTTGCGCGCCCGCAGTGCGCGTTCCACCCCCGCGCGGCCTTCGAGCACCAGTCGGCGCAGCGCCGGCGGCACGTCACCGGAGAGGAAGCGGTCCGCGGCCGCCAGACCCTCGTCGCTGATGTCCCACGACGGGTACAGGCCGATCACCACCGTCTGGGCGACCTCACTGGACCGGCGCTCCCACACCCCCGCAATGGCGGCGAAGTACTTCTCCGTGTACGGCGCCAGCAGCGCCTGCTGACCCGGCTGCACGATGCCGCCGACGATCGAGCGCGTGGTGATGTTGGCCAGCGTGTCGTCCTCGATGACCTGTTGCCACGCAGCCTCTTTCACAGCGGGCTGCGGTCGCGCCGCGGACGCCGCCGCGGCGTGGCGCCGGCCTGCCGCGGTCGGATCGCGCTCCGCCTCGGCGTCGATGAACGGCGTCTCGGGTCCGTCGGCGTCGATGTCGCCGCTGGCGGCCAGCGCCGTGACGATGCGCCACCGCAGGTCGGTGTCGAGCACCAGCCCCGTCAGGTTCACCGCGGCGGGTTCGTTGTCGAGCAGGGTCGCCAACACGGCGACGTGGTTACGCGACAACACCGACGCGCACAGCGCGTTGACGAACGCCAACTGGTGGTCCGAACCCGGGGCCGATTCGTGCGCCAGATCGAGCAGCCGGTCGGCGAACGCCGGCCAGCCGGTCTCACGCGCCCACTGCGGATCGGCGTAGGAGTTCAGCGCGGTCTGCGCCTGCAGCAGCAGCCGCTGCGCCACGCCGACCTCGGTCTCGGCGTGCACACCGCTCATCACCAGCGCGACGAAGTCGCGGGCCCGCAGTTCGGCCTCGCGGGTCATCTCCCAGGCCGCCGACCAGGCCAGCGTGCGCGGCAACGGTTCGGCGATGTCGGCGATGCGGGTGAGCACCGTCTGCAGCGAATCCGGATCCAGCCGCGACGCGCAGTACGTCAGGTCGTCGTCGTTGACCAGCACCAGTTTTCCGCGCGGAACTCCTTGCAGTGCGGGGACTTCGGTGCTCTCGCCTTCCACGTCGAGCTCCTCGCGGTGCACCCGCACGAGCTTTCCGGTGGTCGGATCGTCGTCGTACACGCCGATGGCCAGCCGGTGTACGCGTGTCTCACCGGCACCCGGTGCGGCACCGCTCTGGGTGACGGCGAAGCGGGTGAACCGGCCGTCGGCGTCGACGTCGAAGTCGGCGCGCAGCGTGTTGAGCCCGGTGGTCTTGAGCCACTGCCTGCCCCACCCGGAAAGGTCACGGCCCGAAGCCTTCTCGAGCGCACCGAGCAGATCGCCGAACGTCGCGTTGCCGAAGGCGTGGTCACGGAAGTAGTCCCGCAGCCCGGCGAGGAACGATTCCAGGCCGACGTAGGCGACGAGTTGTTTGAGGACGCTGGCGCCCTTGGCGTAGGTGATCCCGTCGAAGTTCACCTCGACGGCGTGCAGATCGGGGATGTCGGCGGCAACCGGATGCGTCGACGGCAACTGGTCCTGACGGTATGCCCACGACTTCTCCACGTTGGCGAACGTCGTCCACGCCTCGGTGTACTCCGTCGACTCGGCCTGGCACAGCACCGAGGCGAACGTCGCGAACGATTCGTTGAGCCACAGGTCGTCCCACCAGGTCATGGTGACCAGATCGCCGAACCACATGTGCGCCATCTCGTGGAGCACGGTCTCGGCGCGACGCTCGTACGAGGCGCGGGTGACCTTGCTGCGGAAGACGTAGTCCTCCAGGAACGTCACCGCTCCGGCGTTCTCCATCGCGCCCGCGTTGAACTCCGGGACGAACAGCTGGTCGTACTTGCCGAACGCGTAGGGCACCCCGAAGTTGTTGTGGTAGAAGCCGAATCCCTGCTTGGTCTCGCTGAACAGCCGCTCGGCGTCCATGAACTCGGCCAGCGACTTGCGGCAGAACAGCCCGAGCGGGATCTCACCGTGCTCGTCGCGGTACAGATCGTCCCAGCGGGCGTACGGTCCGGCGATCAGGGCGACGAGGTAGGTGCTCATCCGCGGCGTCTGCACGAACACGTGGGTCTTGGAGGCGCCGTTCGCTTGAGCGGCGCGGTCGTCACGGCTGCCCTCCAGCGCGCCGTTGGACACCACCTCCCAGTGCGCGGGCGCGGTGACCGTGACGTCGAACGTCGCCTTGAGGTCGGGCTGGTCGAAGCAGGCGAACATGCGCTTGGCGTCGGCGGTCTCGAACTGTGAGTACAGGTACACCTCGTCGTCGACCGGGTCGACGAAGCGGTGCAGTCCCTCGCCGGTGTTCGAGTAGCGGCAGTCGGCGTCGACGACGAGCACGTTGTGCTCGGCCAACCCCGCGAGCGGGATGCCGGTCGACTCGTCGTAACCCGACACGTCGACGTCGTGGCCGTTGAGGGTGGCCGCGCGGATGGTGTCCGCGGCGATGTCGATGTAGGTGTCGGCGCCCGGCGTCGCGTCGAACGTGACGGTGGTGACCGAGTGGAAGGTCTTCTCACCGGGGGCACCGGCACCGTCGGTGAGATCCAGTTCGATGCGGTAGTTGTCGACGGTGATCAGGGCCGCGCGTTCGACGGCCGCCTCGCGGGTCAGGTTGGGAAGTGCCACGCCCCCCAACCTATCGGGCGCGAGGGAACCTCGTCGTCTGCAGCCAGTTCAGGAACGTGCCGTTGCCCACCGAGGACACCATCTGCGGGCAGTACATCTGGATGGCGATGCCGGCGAAGAACGCCGCCAGGTCGGGCGGGACGCCGTCGTTGCGCACGGTCGCGACGACCTTCGCGAAATCCTTACCCGGTTCGACGAGCATCGGGCACACCCGCTTACCGAGTGCGACGGTGTCCACCGGGTTGTCGTAGCGCACCCCCGCCCTGTTGAGCGCCGAGAGGAACGCATCATCGAGCGGATCGGCGGCCGCGGCCGGCGCGGTCATCAGGGCGCCGGCGAGCGCGGCGGCACATGCCGCCACCGCCATCCGGGTTCGAACTGTTGCGGACATGGTGCTCCTCGTCTGTCCTCTGCCACACTGGTTTACTTTGGTCACAGGAACAACACGGTTGGGTCAAGGTTGACCCACCACTGCGTGTCCCGCGGGTCGGTGGGTGCGAATCACCTTTTCCGGGAACATCGGGTGCGCAGGCGAAGTTGTGCTGCACGGAACGCTGTCCTCGCCGTTCTTGAGAGTCACTGAGTCGCCGAGAGTCACCGAAAGGACCTACCTGATGCCCGAGAAGTCGAGAGCTGATTTCTGGTTCGACCCGTTGTGCCCGTGGTGCTGGATCACCTCCCGCTGGATCCTCGAAGTGGAGAAGGTGCGCGACATCGACGTGAACTTCCACGTCATGAGCCTCGCGGTGCTCAACGAAGGGCGCGATCTGCCCGAGGAGTACCAGGAGGCGATGAAGCGGGCGTGGGGTCCGGTGCGGGTCGCGATCGCCGCCGAGCAGGCCAAGGGGGCCGACGTCCTCGGCCCGCTGTACACCGCGATGGGCACCCGGATCCACAACCGGGGCTACGGCGAATCCGACCCGGATTTCTCCGCCGTCATCTCCGAATCGCTGGCCGAGGTCGGCCTGCCCGCGGAACTGGCGGAGGCCGCGACGTCCGGTGAGTACGACGAGGCGCTGCGCAAGAGCCACCACGAGGGCATGGACCCGGTCGGCGACGACGTCGGAACCCCGACCATCCACGTCAACGGTGTGGCGTTCTTCGGTCCCGTGTTGTCGAAGATTCCGCGCGGCGAAGAGGCCGGGAAGCTGTGGGACGCATCGGTCACCTTCGCGTCATATCCGCACTTCTGGGAGCTCAAGCGCACCCGCACGGAGAAGCCGTCGTTCGACTGACGCCGGCGTCGCGGTGGGCTGCGTCGAAACGGCGTGGACCGGGTATGAGTGTGCAACCATCGATGACCACCCCGTGAGGGGCGGCGTCGCACCCAGCCCCGAGTCCCGGAGACAACGATGTCCATCGACAGCCAGAAGCGGCCCGGAACCACCTCCGCGAACGTCGCCCGGATGTTCTTCGACCGTGTCGAGAAATCCGCGCAGTCCGAAGCCTTCCGCAAACTCGACGACGGCAAGTGGACGTCGCTGACGTGGCAGGACGCCGCCGGTCAGGTCGAGGCGCTGGCCGCAGGCCTGCTCGCGTTGGGCATCGAACCCGAACAGCGGGTGGGCATCGCATCGAGCACCCGCTACGAGTGGATCCTGGCCGACCTGGCGATCATGTGTGCCGGCGGTGCCACCACCACGGTGTACCCGACGACGAATGCCGCCGACACGGCCTACATCCTCGCCGACTCCGGGTCGCGCTTCGTGTTCGCCGAAGACGACGCGCAGCTCGCGAAGCTGCGGGACAAACGCGACGAACTGCCGAACCTCGAGAAGGTGGTGCTGTTCGACGGCACCGGCGACGGCGACTGGGTGCTGAACCTAGCCGACGTCGTCGACCTGGGCCGCAAACACCTCGAGGAGCAGCCGTCGGCCGTGCGTGACCGCTCCGCGGCGATCACCTCCGATCAGCTGGCCACGCTGATCTACACCTCGGGCACCACCGGCAAACCCAAGGGCGTCCGGCTCGCCCACCGGGCGTGGGTGTACGAGGGGGAGACGGTCGCCGGTTTCGACATCCTGCACGAGGACGATCTGCAGCTTCTGTGGCTGCCGCTGGCCCACGCGTTCGGCAAGGTGCTGATCTCGGCGCAGCTGGCCTGCGGGTTCGCCAGCGCCATCGACGGTCGGGTGGACAAGATCGTCGAGAACATGGGGACGGTGAAGCCGACCTTCATGGGGGCGGCGCCGCGCATCTTCGAGAAGGCCCACGCCAAGGTCGTCATGCAGCAGCACGGCGTCAAGGAGAAGCTGTTCAACGCCGCGTTCGCGGTGGGCCGTCAGGTCAGCCGCCTGCGGCGTGAGGGCAAGTCCGTGCCGCCGCATCTGGCGCTGGCGCACACCCTGTTCGACCGTCTCGTCTTCAGCAAGGTGCGTGCGGTGTTCGGCGGCCGGATCCGGTTCATGATCTCCGGCTCCGCACCGCTCAACCGCGACATCGCCGAGTGGTTCCACGCGGCCGGCCTGCTGATCCTCGAGGGTTACGGGCTCACCGAGACCGCCGCCGGTGCGTTCATCAACCGGCTGGAGAACTACCGGCTCGGCACGGTCGGGCAGGTCTTCGACGGCAGCGAGGTGCGCATCAGCGACGACGGCGAGGTCCAGATCAAGGGGCCGTGTGTGATGGACGGCTACCACAACTTGCCGGACAAGACCGCCGAGACGCTGACCGACGACGGATGGCTGCGCACCGGTGACCGTGGTCAACTCGACGACGACGGCTTCCTCACCATCACCGGCCGGATCAAGGAGCTGTTCAAGACCTCCGGCGGGAAATACGTTGCGCCACCGGCCATCGAGGGCAGGTTCATGGCGCTGTGCCCGTACGCGGGGCACATGCTGGTGTTCGGCGAGTCCCGGAACTTCTGCGTCGCGCTGGTGACGCTGGACCCCGACGCCATCTCCGGCTGGGCCGCAGAACACGGCATGGGGGACAAGTCGTACCCCGACCTGGTGAAGTCCGATGCGGTGCGCGAGCTGATCGGCGGCTACATCGAGCGGTTGAACTCGGAGCTCAACAGGTGGGAGACCATCAAGAAGTGGGCGATCCTCGACCACGACCTGTCCATCGAGAACAACGAGCTGACACCGTCGTTGAAGGTCAAGCGGGGGGTTGTCGAGGAGAAGCAGAAGGACCTGCTGGACTCGTTCTACACGTGAGGGCCTTCGTCGCGCCGTAACCGCCGCCGGGTGCTAGTTTCTGGGCTGTGCCGAGCCCACCCCGCCCCGTGACCAGCGTCGCCGACATGCTCGACGTCGCCTACGCCGAAGCGCGAAAAGGCTTGTCGGAAGGCGGAATCCCGATCGGTGCCGCGCTCTTCAGCGCCGGCGGGACCCTGCTCGGCAGCGGTCACAACCGCCGCGTGCAGGACGACGATCCGTCCGTACACGCCGAGACCGATGCGTTCCGCAACGCCGGCCGCCAACGGGACTACCGGTCGACGGTGATGGTGACGACCCTGTCCCCGTGCTGGTACTGCAGTGGGCTGGTGCGCCAGTTCAACATCGGCGCGGTGATCGTGGGGGAGAGCCGCACCTTCACCGGCGGCCACGAGTGGCTGGCCGAACACGGGGTCGAGGTCACCGTCCTCGACGACGACCGCTGCGTGTCGATGATGACCGAGTTCATCGACGCCGAACCCGACCTGTGGAACGAGGACATCGGCCGATGATCGCCACCATCGATCTGTCCCGCTGGTACGCCGGGGGAGCCGAGGCCGACGCCGTCGCCGCCGAGGTCGACGAAGGACTGCAGCAGGCGGGGTTCATCCTGGTCACCGGCCACGGGGTGGACCCGGTGCTGGCCGCCGACGTCCGCGCCGCCGCGCGCGCCTTCTTCGCCCAGCCGCATGCCGTCAAGTCGCGCTACTCGGTGCCGGTCGGCGGCCACGGCTGGATCGGCCCCGGCGCCGAGGCCAACGGGTACGCCGAGGGCACCGAGACCCCGCCGGATCTGAAGGAGAGCTTCAGCCTGGGCGCCGACACCCCGACCGGCGACCCCGACATCGACCGGATCTGGTTCGCCGCCAACGTGTGGCCGGACGAGGTGCCCGGACTGCGTCCGCTGGTGACCGCGTACACCGCGCAGATGCGCCGCGTCGCCGACGATCTGCTGGCCCTCTTCGCGCACGCACTCCGGTTGTCGCACAACCCGTTTGAGCGGCTCGCCGACCGGCCGACGTGGACGATGAACATCAACCACTACCCGCCTGTCTCCGTCGTCGGCGAACCCGAACCGGGACAGTTCCGCATCGGACCGCACACCGACTTCGGCACCGTCACCATCCTCGACCGGGAACCGGGGGCCGGCGGGCTGCAGGTGTACTCCGAGGCCGACGGGTGGGCCGACGCCCCGTACCGCTCCGACGCGCTGACCGTCAACATCGGCGACCTGCTCGAGTACTGGAGCGGGCGGCGCTGGCCGTCGGGCCGGCACCGGGTACTCCCGCCGCAGCCGGATGCACCCGAGGAGGACCTCGTCTCGCTGATCTACTTCTACGAGGCCAATCACGACGCCGTCGTGACGCCGCTCGGCCCGCCGATCGGCAGGGTGGCCGGGCTCGACCCGGTCACGTCGTCGGACTTCATCAAGGAGCGCCTCGACGCAATCACCGTCGGCTGACCTGTCACAATGGCCGCCATGCGCGTCTACCTGGGAGCCGACCACGCCGGCTACGAGTTGAAGCAGGTCATCATCGAGCACCTCCGCAGCACCGGCCACGAACCGGTGGACTGCGGTGCGTTCGACTACGACGCCGACGACGACTACCCGGCGTTCTGCATCGCCGCGGCGGAGAAGACCGTCGCCGATCCGGGCAGCCTCGGCATCGTGCTGGGCGGGTCGGGTAACGGTGAGCAGATCGCCGCGAACAAGGTGCCCGGCGCCCGCTGCGCGCTGGCCTGGAGCGTCGAGACCGCCAAGCTGGCCCGCGAACACAACAACGCGCAGCTCATCGGGCTCGGTGGGCGCATGCACTCCGAGGCCGACGCGCTCGCGATCGTCGACGCGTTCCTCGCCACGCCGTGGTCGAAAGCCGAACGCCACCAACGGCGTATCGACATCCTCTCCGAATACGAGCGGACCCACGAAGCGCCGCCGGTGCCCGGCGCCCCTGCCTGACGGATGCCCGAGGGCCATACGCTGCACCGGCTCGCCCGGCTGCACCAGAAGCGGTACAAGGGCCAGCGGGTGCGGGTGAGCAGTCCGCAGGGCCGGTTCGCCGAGGGCGCGGCGATGGTGGACGGCCGCACCTTCACCGGTGCCAGCGCCTGGGGTAAGCACCTGTTCCACCACTACCGCGGCGGCCGCATCATCCACGTGCACCTGGGCCTCTACGGACGTTTCGACGAGTTCGCGGTGTCGGCCGACGATCCGCCACCCGATCCCGTCGGACAGGTGCGCATGCGCATGGTCGGTGACGGCCACGGCACCGACCTGCGCGGCCCCACCGCCTGCGAGATCGTCGACGAGGCGCAGGTGTCCGACATCCTGGCCCGGCTCGGACCCGACCCGCTGCGCCGCGACGCCGATCCGGCGCCCGCGTGGACGCGGCTCAACCGGTCGCGCAGGCCCGTGGGCGCGCTGCTGATGGACCAGACGGTGATCGCCGGCGTCGGCAACGTCTACCGCAGCGAACTGCTGTACCGCCACCGCATCGACCCCTACCGGTTGGGCACCAACCTCGAGCCGGGGGAGTTCGACGCGATGTGGACCGACCTCGTCGAGTTGATGAAAGTCGGTGTGCGGCGCGGCAAGATCGTCACCGTCCGGCCCGAGGACGATCACGGGGCACCGTCGTACCGCACCGGCCGGCCGCGCACGTACGTGTATCGCCGGGCGCTCGAACCGTGCCGGATCTGCGGGACGCCCGTGAACACCGCCGTCCTGGAGGGCCGCAACCTGTTCTGGTGCCCGACCTGCCAGAGGTGAGGCGAAGCCCGCATACGCGCGGGTTTGCGGCGACAATCGCCCGGTGGAACTCATCCTCGTCGTCGTCGGCGCCATCGTGGTCACCGCCATCGCCCACCGCCGCGGGCTGGAACCCGCACTCGTCCTCGTCGTCGTCGGGTTCGCGGTGTCCTTCGCGCCCGACTTCAACGGCATCGAACTGGAATCCGATGTGCTGCTGTCGGTGGTGCTGCCACCGCTGCTCTACTCGGCGGCGCTGAGCTTCTCGTTCCCGACGTTCCTGCGCAACATCCGGCCGATCCTCGGCCTCGGTGTGGGGCTGGTGGTGATCACCACCTTCGCCGTGGCCGGGCTGGCGTCGTGGCTGGTGCCGTCGCTGACATTCGGGACCGCCCTGATTCTCGGCGCGGTGGTGGCGCCACCCGATGCGGTGACCGCCGTCGCGGTGGGCCGCCGGCTCGGACTGCCGAAGAAGGTGATGGCGATCCTCACCGGCGAGAGCCTGGTCAACGACGCCGCCGCGCTGTCGCTGTTCTCGATCGCGGTGGCCCAGGTGGCCGGCACCCGCGCGTTCATCGAGAACCCGGTGCTGTTGTTCGGCTACAGCGCGCTGCTCGGCCCCGTCGTCGGCGCCGCGCTGGGCTTCATCACGCTGTGGATCCGCCGCCGCCTGGCCAATCCGGGACTGGAGACGATCCAGGGATTGGTGGTGCCGTTCGCGGCGTTCATCTCCGCCGAGCACCTGCACGCCTCCGGCGTGCTGGCCGTCGTGGTCGCCGGATTCGTCGTCGGCCACGGTTCACTCGACGCCGGTTACCAGACCCGGCTGCAGGAGCGCTACGTGTGGAACTCCGTCGACGTCATGCTCGAGGCGTTCGTGTTCGCCTACATCGGATTACAGCTGCGCTTCGTGCTCGAGGACCTCAACGAGGCGCACGAGTCACTGGCCGAAGTCGCGGTGGCGTCCGCCGTCGTGCTGCTGGTGGTGCTGCTGATCCGGCCGGTGTGCGTGTTCGCGATGTTCGGCCGCGGCGTGCTCTCCCGCAAGGTCGAGTCGAAGTTGAGCGTGCCGAAACCCGAACAGGGCGGCCGGGGCGCGCTGGGGGTGCGCCGCCGGGGTGGGGCGGGCCGGCTGTCGGGGTTGGTCGACCGCCGGATGCTGACGTGGCAGGAGAACGTCGTGGTGTCGTGGACCGGGATGCGCGGGGTGGTGACGCTCGCGGCCGCCTCGGGCATCCCGATGATGACGATCGACGGCGAGCCGTTCCCCGAGCGCGCCACCATCCAGGCGATCGCGTTCGTCGTCAGTGTCGGCACCCTGCTGCTGCAGGGATGGACGCTGCCGCCGCTGATCCGTTGGCTGCAACCGTCATTCGAGCACGACCGCCAGTCCGACGAGACCGAGACCCGCAAGGCCGAACAGGTGGTGCACGCCGCCGCCGACGACGTGCTGAACCGGTTCGCCGACGCACCGCCGCCCGGACTCGACGACGCGACGCTGGCCAACATCCGGCAGACCATCGCCCGGCACGCCCAGGACGCCGACGAGATGCCCGACCCGGAATCGCATACGCCCCGCGCCGAGGTCTTCTCCAAGCTCTACCGGGATGTGTTGTGCGCGCAGCGCAATGCGCTGATCGCCGAACGCGACGCCGGCCGCATCGAGGACGAGGCGGTGCGCGCCATGCTGGAGCGGCTCGACCTGCAGGAGGCCGGGGTGTCGGCGCGGCTGGAGAGCCGGATCTGACCGACCGGCTCAGAAGCCGCCGAAGTCGCCCCCGCCGAAGTCCCCACCACCGAAATCGCCCCAGCCGCCACCGGAGTCGCCGCCGTCCCAGCCGCCGTCGGCCCCGGGATCCTGACCCTGATCGAAGCCCTGGTCGTATCCCTGGGCGAAACCCTGCTCATATCCGCTGCCGTGCATCCCGGAGAACAACGCGTCGAACAGCAGCACCGACCCCAGCCCCCAGGCGCCCGCCACCAGCGCGGGTTTCCACCAGGGCTCGGAGTACCAGCCCGCGGGCACCGGACGGCCCGCGACCCGGCCGCCGGGGTAGTAGTTCGGGGTGCGCTGCGACGGTGTCGGCGACGCCTCGATCTCCCGGCCGTCGAACTGCACCCGGCGGTCCTCGGTGACCGCACCCGCCGAACGCTGCCCGGCCAGCGTCTCGAGTTCGGGACCCGGGTCCATGCCCATGGCGACTCGCGCCGCGCGTACGTAGTAGAGGCCTTCGACCGCGCTCTCCTTCGCCAGTTGCGCCTGTTTGGCCGAGGTGGCCTGGTCGATCTGCGATGCGGCGGCGGTGTAGCGCTCCGACGCGTCGGCCAGCGCCTGCTTGGACGCCTCGTCGGTGCCGCTGAGGTTGAGCACCTGACCGCCGAGCCGTTCGATCACCCGCCGGGCGTCGGCCTTCGCGTCGGCCAGGGTCTGGGCGTCACGCCGGCCCGACGCCTTCGAGGAGCTGTAGACCGCCAGCGCGAGCGCGGCGACGACCACGATGATCAGGACGAGCAGGACGCCGTTCATGCGTCCAGCCTACCGACGCGACCTCGGCGTTCGCGCTGCGCGAAAAATCAGCGGACCCGCACGCCGAGGACGCGGTAGACCTCGTCGGACAGAGCGACGGTGCGGGGGTCGGCGTTGCACTTCGTGGCGTCGAAATGGTTCATCACGTACGCGTAGCCGATGCGGTGTTCGAGGTCGACGAAGGCGAACGAACCGCCCGAGCCGCCGTGGCCGAAGGTGCGCCGGTTCGGGCCCGCGACGCCGCGCTGGTTGAGCATGTAGCCCAGACCCCAGCCGTGGTCGGCGACGCGCGGACCGAGCACCATGTCGGTGTCGAACCCGCCCTGGCAGACCCGCACCGTTTCCATGTGCCGACGTGAGAGCAGCTTCTCCTGCGCGAGCGCGTTGTAGAACGTGGCCATGCCCAGCGCGGAGACGTGGGCGTTGGTCGCGGGGAACTCCGCTTCGCGCCATGCGTCCAGCGCGTTCGAACCGAGTTCGTCGTCCGGGACGAAGCCCATCGCCACCGCGAGGCCCGCCATCGGGTGCTCGGTCAGGGAGTGTGGATGGTCCGGCGCCGTGCCCGCGGCCAGCACGTCACGGATGTGCGGTTTGCCGACCATCTCGGCGCAGCGGTGGTGTTCGGCGGCGGGCAGCCCGATGTGGACGTCGGCACCGAGTGGTTCGGAGATCTCCGTGCGCAGGTACTGCCCGATGGTGCGGCCGGTCACCCGGCGCACCACCTCACCGAGGATGAACCCGAAGGTCACCATGTGGTAGCCCTGCGCGGTGCCGGGCGCCCACCACGGGTCGGCGGCCGCGATGTGGGCGCACACCGCATCCCAGTCCGTCGCCTGCGACCAGTGCAGCCGGCTCCGCGGCCCGATCACACCGGAGCGGTGTGACATCACCATCGCGAGGGTGATGTCCTCTTTCCCCGCCCGCCCGAACTCCGGCCAGTACCGGGCGACCGGGGCGTAGAGGTCGATGTCCCCGCGCTCGGCCAGGAGGTGCACACAGGTGCTGGTGAGACCTTTGGAGCCGGAGTAGATGCTGGCGAGGGTGTCACGGCGCCACGGCCGCGCGCCGCTGCCGTCGGCCGACCCGCCCCACAGGTCGACCACCAGTTCGCCGTCGACCCAGACCGCGACGGCGGCACCGACCTCGGCGCGATCGGTGAAGTTGCGGGCGAATGCCTCGCGGACGCCGGTGAACTCGTCGGCGCAGCACCCGGAGATGAGTGGCGCCGTCGAGCAGATCAACACTCCTCCTGCGGATCGGGTCGAAGTGAAAAGCCTAACGACGGGCCCACATCGAGTGCCACCGCGAGCCGATCACGGTCCGGGGGAGGTTCGGTCACAGCACCTTAATGTCCGTGCAATTGGCGGGCCACAAACCTCGGCATAACTGGTAGCACCCACTGCAGCCCAGGAGGACCCCCGTGAAGGAACTCACCATCGTCCGAGGCGCCTGCCCGCACGACTGCCCCGACACGTGCGCGATGCTCTACCACGTCGAGGACGGGAAACTCGTTGACGTGACGGGAGATCCGGACCACCCGATGACCAGGGGCGGTCTGTGCGTCAAGGTCAAGAACTTCCACGAGCACCACTACCAGCCCGACCGTCTGCTGTACCCGATGCGCCGGGTGGGGCCCAAGGGTTCGGGTGCGTTCGAGCGGATCTCGTGGGACGAGGCGCTCGCGGAGATCAAACAGCGGTGGACCGCGATCATCGACGAGTACGGCAGCCAGGCGATCATGCCGCACGCCTACCTCGGCCACCAGGGTGTGCTCAATGGTCTGACCTCGGGTGACGCGTTCTTCAACCGGCTCGGATCGACGGTGGCGGAAAAGACGTACTGCGAGTCGGGATCGTCGACGGCGTGGCATATGACCGTCGGCGGGTCGGGTGGTCTCGACGTCGAGTCGATGGCGCATTCGAAGTACATCATCGTGTGGGGCATGAACATGACCAGCACGAACCTGCACGGCTGGCCGTTCCTGCTGGAGGCGCGCAAGAACAACGGCGCGAAGATCGTCGTCATCGATCCGGTGCGCAACCGGACTGCGCGACAGGCTGATTGGCACATCCGCATCCGGCCCGGCACCGACGGCGCCCTCGCCATGGGCATGATCCACGAGATCATCGCGCAGGGGCTGACCGACACCGACTACATCGAGCGCTACACCGTCGGATTCGACGAACTCGCAGCGCGTGCGGCGAACTATCCGCCGGAGCGGGTCGAGGAGATCACCGGTGTGCCCGCCGACGACGTCCGCACGCTGGCCCGCGAGTACGCCACGAGTCAGCCCGCGGCGATCCGGCAGGGGGTGGCGTTGGAACGCAGCCGCGGCGGGGGACAGGCGATCCGGGCCATCACGTGTCTGCCCGCGCTGGTCGGGGCATGGCGGCACGTCGGCGGCGGCACGATGGAGATGCCGATCTGGGAGTTCCCCACCCGGTTCGACAAGATCTGCATGCCGGAGTGGATTCCCGAGGGCACCCGCGTGGTCAACGAACTCGACCTCGGGATGGCGCTGACCGGTGAACTCGAACTCGACCCGCCCATCAAATCGCTGTTCGTCTACAACTCCAACCCGGTGTCACAGGGTCCCGCGCAGGAGAAGACGATGCGCGGGCTGATGCGCGACGACCTGTTCACCGTCGTCAGCGAGCACTTCATCACCGACACCGCGAAATACGCCGATCTGGTGCTGCCTGCCACCATGCAGGCCGAGCAGCTCGACATCATGGTGACGTGGGGCCACCTATACATCTCGCTCAACCAGCCCGCGATCGCGCCGCCGGGTGAAGCGATCCCCAACGTCGAACTGTTCCGCCGGCTGGCGCGGACCATGGAGTTCGACGAGGAGTCGATGGCCTACTGGAACCGCACCGACCGCGAGATGCTCATCGACTTCCACGATTGGGAAGCGCCTGCGCTGCAGGGCATCACGTACGAGAAGCTCGAAGAGGTCGGGTGGATGCGGCTCAACGTCGGCACCCCGGACACCAGGGCCCCGCACGCCGAGGGCAACTTCCCCACCCCGTCGGGCAAGTGCGAGTTCAAGTCCAGCCTCGCCGAGGGTGGCAACTTCGTGGTCCCGGTTTGGCGGTCGATGTACGAGGCGATGCAGCCTGGCGGATACGTGGACCCGGTACCCGACTACGTTCCGCCCTTCGAATCCCCGCAGTCGAATCCGGAATTGGCGCAACGGTTCCCGTTGAGCATCATCTCGCCGAAACCGCACGCCTTCCTCAACAGTCAGTACGGCAACGCGCCGGACAAGCAGCGGGTCCAGGGCGGCCAGCGGGTGTTCATCCATCCCGACGACGCCGCCGCACGCGGTATCGCCGAAGGGGAGATGGTGCGGGTGTTCAACGACCGCGGATCCTTCGTGGGACCGGCCACCTACGAGCCGGACCTGATGCCGGGTCTGGTGATGGCCAACGTCGGACACTGGCAGAGCGGGGGTTCGGGCACGACCGTGAACGCGATCACCGCCGACCGGCACTGCGGTCTGGGCAACGCCGGCGTGTACGGCGACAACCTGGTGGAGGTCCAGAAGGTCGCGGACGAGGCCGTCGCGAGCTGACGCCGATTGTCTTACCGATCCGCGGAATCCGGAGCGCAGACCGGGGAGCGGCGTAGTGTGCGGCTAGCGGGTTCGCCGGTCTGTGAGGAGGCGGAACATGGCTGGACGTCTGTCCGTTGTGCCGGGCGCGATACTGTTTGCCTGCGGTGCGATCGGTGCCGCGATCTGGTTGTGGGTGAAACGCAGGCAGCTGGCGGTTGCGGCGGCCAAAGCGGTTCCGGAACAGACCGCCGCGGCGGCCACCGATCAGGTGTCGACGGTGACCGGTGCGGTTCCGGGTCAGGTCGACGAGATCAAGGCGAAGCGGCCGCCTTCGGTGCCGTAGTCGCTACGCGGCGGAACCGCGACGGCGGCGCCACCACAGTGCCGCGCCGACCGCCAGCGCCGCGAGGGCTGCGCATCCCACCCCGACGGCCACCCAGACCCGTGAATCGGCGGAGTCCTGGGCGGGGGGCGGCGCGGTGTCTTCAGATCCGATCGACAGGTTGGTGACACTGCCCGCCGCACCGGCGGCCAGCACGTTGCCGTCCAGACTCGACCAGCCGTCGGGCTGCTGGTCGATGTAGCCGAAGAGGGGTTCGACAAGGGTCCAGGCGCCGCTGGTGGTGACGAGGACGACGCTGCGGTTGCGCGGCGGGTCGGCGAACGCCTGCACCGAACCCAGCCCACGGTTGATGTCGGCGCGCAACTCGTCGCCCAGGTCGACCTTGACCTCGGCGCTCTCCCCGCCGACCGGCGGCCGGATCGAAGTCTGTTCGATCGTCGCGGCATTGGCCACGATCAAGGCCCCGATCCCGGCGTCGGCCGCGGCCTTGACGTCCACGATGCGCGGCGTGAGCGCGGCATCGGTCAGCCGCGCGACGGCGGTGACCACGCGGGTGGCGTAGTGCAACTGGTTGGGGTTGCCGCCGTCGAGCGCGACGAGGAACTCCGGCCCGAATTCCGAAGGCACCGCGCCGAAACCGCCGAGAGGCGGCCCGCCGCGCCGCATCGTCAACGTCGACCGGGGGTCGACCTGGAAGGTCAGCGGCGCAATCGTCGGCGAGCACAGCTGACGCGGGCTGAAAGTCAGGTCGAATTCGAGGTTGATTCTCTGGTCGAGGAATTCGCCGGGTACGTAGAACACGGTGTCGACGCGACCGCTCTCGCCCAACGGGGCGGTGTGCACGGCCTGACCGTTGACGCTGACCATCACCGATGCCGAGTCCATGGGTTGCACCGGCGTGTGGGTGGCGAGCAGATGCACCTGCAGACCGTCGACACGCCCGGCGCCCAGCGCGGCCCGGTCGACACCCACTGTCATCGTCGACGTCCGCAGGACCGAGCTCTCACCGGCCATGTTCAGCTCGCCGAAACTCATCTCGTCGACGCTGGATTCACCGGCGGAACCGGCTTTGTCGACGCGGACCCCGGGAACCTGTGCCAACGACTGCATCTGGTTGGCCACCAGCGACGCCTGGGCCGCGAGTTGGTCACCGCGGCCGTTCAACTCGAGATAGACGTCGGGGGTGTCCGGGTTGACCACCTCGAGTGCGGCGTCACCGTTCTCGACCACCACGGCGCGGGTGAACTGCGGCGCCGCAGGGGGAGTCGCGCCGCGCGGTTTTTTGACCACCGTGACCACCGGCGACTGCGGCCGGTACATCCGGGCGACCGCGGACGCGAGCGTGAGCACCGCCTGCTCCTCGGCGTCGTCGGCGTCGATCGGTGCGTAGATCGTCAGCCGTTGCAGCACAGGCGGAAAGAACGTGGCAACGGTGGTGGGTGCGGGTTCGACACCGGTGAACACCGTGGCCAGATCGCTGAGCGTGACGCGCTCCCCGAGCCCGCACCGGTCACCGACCGGAAGCGCGGCCTCCCGCACCGTGAACGACAGCCCGAGCTTCGAGGCGTTCACCCGTCCCGCGGCGATGTCGACGTCGAACGGCACCACCGCCTGATCGGGTGCGACGGCGGGCAGGTTCACCGTCGCCAGTGATCTGCCGGTGCTGTCGGAGATCTCCACGAACCCGGCGCCGAGGTCCACCGGCGCGTGGATCAGCCCCCGCAACCGGATCGCCGCGAAACCGGTTGGCACGGGCACCGTGAAGTCCTGGTTCGTATCGGCGCCGACGAGGGTGATGTCACCGGGCAGACCCAGCGTCCGCCACGGCAGCGCCACCTCCGGTCCCGCGGCCGGGTCGGCGTTCAGTGGGGCGGCGTGCACCACGGCGGGTGCGCCCAGAGCGGCCACCATGAACACCGACGACACCAGGCCGACGACCCGGCGGATGAACCCAACAGACACCGCTGCTCCAGTCTCGAGTCAGTGGGCTTCCGGAAATCACCCCTGGGCGCCGGACGTTACCGGCAAACCATCTTCGCAAAAAGTCCGACGCGCCGCTTCGCCCCTTGAACCCCAACGTGTTTACTGGGCGTTCGCCGATATCTGTGTCGCGCCCGGCGAAGCGTTTCGGGCCACTACGATATTGGTCGCATCGAGGGTCAGGACGGAGCGCCGCACAGTTGTCTGTCAATGGGTCGAGAGTTCCGGCACCCGCGATCGCGATGATTTCTTCGCTGGAATCACGCCTTGTGAGGGTCAAATACATCGCCGCCGCGCTCGTCGGCGTGTGCGTCGGCGCCCTGTTGGGTGGGTTGGCCTTCGCGGCGATGGGCACCGATACGACAGCGACAGCCTTTGTGCGTCTACAGAATCCGGCAGACCTGACGGCGATCGCGGCGGGCGCGAGTCAGGTCACTCCGGACAATCAAGGCAATACGAGCAATTTCGTCGGCGGGGAAATCGCATATCTGTCCGGCGAGGGTTTCGCCCAGGCGGTGGCCAGGAAAATGGCGATGGACGAGCCGGCGGAGCTGAATGTCGCGCAAGCCAGCGAGTCGGCTGTGGTCACGATCAGCAATAGCAGCAAATCTCGTGGCGATGCGATCAGGACCGTTCAGGTGGCGATCGATCTGTACCGGCAGGAGCTTGCGCAGCGGGTCGACGAGCAACTTCGGACCATCCTCGCCGCACTGTCGCGGTGGCAGCAGGACGAGACCGTCGATCCTGTGCGGATGCAAGAACTCGCGCGCATCCGGGCCGCCGTCGAACTCCAGGCGAGCGAGGCCTCGACGTTGCTGGTTGTGCAGCCCCCGACGCCGAACCACGACAGCTCCGGTCAGTGGTTGATCGGGGTGTTCCTCGGCGGGCTCCTCGGCGGCTCCGTCGCGGTGGCCATCCTGCTCGCGCGTGGGCGGCGTTCCGGCCGCGCGGCGATGACGGCGACGCTGACCGACAGCGTCGACGGTGTGCTCGTGCCCGCGGTCGATCTCGGCGCCGCATCCCCCGACAACCACGACGGCGAGCAGGCCCGGGTCGCCCGCACCCTCTATGCGCAATGCCCGACGGCGCGGGGCGGCGTGCTGCTCGTCATCGGTGCGTCACCGTCCTCGGGTAGCGCCGAGGTGGCCGAGCTTCTCGAACTCGGGGCGGCCGACCAGCCCCCGTCGGTCCGGGTGCGCCACGGCGGAGTCGTGGGTGATCCGACGCTGACCCCCGAGCTGATCGCCGCCGCGACGGGGATCGTCCTCGTGGCCCGCATCGACGCCGACACCGCGGCACAGGCGGTGGCGCTGCGCTCCGCGACCGCCGACAGCGACGCTCCGGTGGTCGCCGCGTTCACCTACCACCGCGCCGGCGGTGCACACCGGAAGAAACGGAAGCCCGAGGTGTCACCCCGGCAGGACGTCGACGATGCAGAGCGGAGTATGCAGTGACGGTCGCGATCGTCCACGAACGGTTGACCGAGATCGCCGGATCGGAACACGTGGTCGCCGAGTTCGCCCGGCAGTGGCCGGACGCGCCGGTCAACATCCCGATCGTCGATCCCCGTGTCACCGCCGCGTTCAGTGCGCGGGTGCGGACCGGTCCGCTCTCGTCGGCGTACCGCGCGGCGCGCTACCGGACCTACGCGCCGCTGTTGCCGCTCGTCCCGAGCTGGATGAAGCGGTTGGACTTCGGTGCGGCGGAGGCCGTCCTCATCAGCCACCATGCATTCGCCGCCGCGGCGGTCCACGCCGCCGGGGACACACCGACGGTCGTCTACGTGCATTCACCGGCGCGGTGGGCATGGGACAAGGCGATGCGCCGTGAAGAGGCGTCGTCGCTGCCGGGCCGTCTGGCGCTGGACGTGCTGTCCCGGTTGGCCATCGCCACGGAACTGTCCGCCGCACCGAGGATCACCTCCATCGTGGCCAACAGTGCGACGGTGGCGCAACGGGTCAGGGACCACTGGAACCGAGACGCGCAGGTCGTCCACCCCCCGGTGAACATCGACTTCTACACACCCGACGCCGCATCGACGCGTGGCGACTACTTCCTGCTGGCCGGTCGTTTGGTGGGCTACAAACGCCCGGACATCGCGATCAGAGCGGCCGTGGAAGCCGGCGTCAGACTGGTGGTCGCCGGGGACGGCAGAGAGGCCGCCCGATGCCGGAAGCTCGCCGAAGGCGGTGACGTCACCTTCGTCGGCCGCGTCTCCGACGAGGAGTTCCGCGACCTGTATCGACGCGCCAGGGCGATGGTCATGCCGGGCGAGGAGGACTTCGGCATCACCCCGGTCGAGGCGATGGCGTGCGGCACCCCGGTGATCGCACTCGGTGTCGGCGGCGCCCTGGACAGCGTCGTCGACGGTGTCACGGGCGCCTTCGTCACGGGGCGCGATGACGCGGAGATCGTCGGCAACTTCGCCGAGACGTTCGCCTCCTTCGACGGCGGTCGCTTCGACCCGGTCGCGATTCGCCAACGCGCCGAACAGTTCTCACCCGAAGCGTTCCGCGCCAGGATGGCCGACGTGGTGGCGCAGACATTGGCGACCCACCGCAGTGCCTGACACCAAGCACCTGCAGGCCGGCGTGCAGGTCGCCGCCGGTCTGGCGTTGAACGTCTTCCCGGCGATCTTCATCGCCATCTACGCGCGCATCGCGCCGATCGAGACCCAGGGGTTCCTCGCGCTGGCGCTCGCCGTCGGCGTCTACGTCGCGCAGTTGTTCAACGCCTTCATCGTCGAGGGTCGGCTGGCCACTCCCGACGCCGACGGAGAGCTGGGCCTGCCGACGTGGGTGGTGTTGCTCAGCACCGCCGCGTGCGGCTTGCTCGTATTCGGCCCCGCGGTCGCCTCGTCGGCGATCCTGATGGCGAGCGCCATCGGCGTGATGACCGGCCTGCTGATGACCCGCTCGATCGGGGTGGTGACCGGCGAATGGAAGAACGAGGGCGCGGCCGCGGGGGCGTTGATCGTGGCCAGCCTGATCGCGCTGTGGATGGCCGACCAGGGCAGCCCGCACAGCGTGCGGGTGCTGGCGATCGGCGCGCTGCTCGCGGTGGTGGTCCGGTACCGGCGGCGAAAAGCGATGCCCCGCATGGGCTTTCCGCCGGACGTCCGCAGATCCAGCTGGGTCACCGCGGAGACCGCGGTCGTCGGCGCCGTTCAACCGGCGATCACCTCGTTACTTCTGGTCCTGGTCGGACCGGCCGCCTCGGTCACGTTCCGCGTCATCTCGACCGTCGCCGGCGCCCTGGAGCCGATCCTGGCCTACGGGCGTTATCGCCTGCTCGCGCACGGGCACCGGGGTGAGCTCAAGGCGTTCGTCGCGGTGTTCGCCGTCGGGATGGCCGCCGTGCTGATCGCCGCGTTCGGTGGAGTCGGCAGCCTGGTCTTCGGTCCGGCATGGCAGGACGTGGGAGTCGCTGCCATGCTGCTGGCCTGTCTGTGGAAGGCCGCCATGCTGGTGTCCACCGTGCCGTTCGCCGCCCTGCGCAAGGCGGGTAAGACGGTGCTCGTCTTCTGGATCCGGGGTGCCAGCACCGTCGTCTACCTGGTGGTCAGCGTGGGCCTGCTGTTCGTGTGGCAGAACACGGCGGCGATCTTCCTGGCCTTCGTGGTCGCGGAGATGATCACGGCGGTCGTCTACCACTTCGCCGCGGTGATGGGGGCGCCGGATTACGCCGCGACGTTCGGCACCCGTCGACTACGCCAACGGTTCGGCTGACGATGCCCAGCGCCACCCGCCCGCCCGCATGGTTCAGCCCCGCGGTGCTGATCCTGGCGCCCGTGGCCCTGTCGTTCCTGGCGTGGTCGGCGCTGTATGCGCGCCACGAGTTCGTGGGGCCGCAGGCCGCATCCGAGGCGTTGACCGGTTTCGCGCTCCCCGCCGAGATCAGCGGGCGCGGCGTCGCGCTGCTGCTGCTGTGGTACTGCGCGACCGTCATGGTGTCGATGGTCGGATTCTGGTGGGGGACAAGCCGATCACGGCCCGCGACCGGGGACGATCTGACCAGCGCCGCATGGTTCGAGCGGCGCTACTTCTTCCTGATCCTCGCGGCGGGCGCCGTCGGCGTCGGTTACTCGTTCATGAAGGTGGGCGGTCCGTCGGCGATCGTCGCCTCGTTGAGCGAACAGACCGCCAACGACTTCAGCAATGCGCTGTCGGGGTTCGCGGGTCCACAGACCCTGCGCTACGCCACGATCCTCGCCGCGCCCATCGGGGTCTACCTCTGGCGCAAGAAGGTCATCGGGTGGCCCTACATGGTCGCGGGGGTGCTGCTGCTCATCTCCAACGCCATGATCGCCTCACGACTGGCACTGCTGATGTCCTGCGTGGTCTACCTCGCGGTCTGGGTGCGGGGTCGGCGACCTCGGCAGCCGACCGGCGGACCGGGCGCACGCACGTGGATGACGGTCGCGGTGATCGTGCTCTGCGGGTTCGCCGTCCTCACCGCGCTCAACTACTTCCGCAACGCCAACTACTACCGGGACGCCGGGGTGTCGAACCCGGTGGCCATGAACCTCTACCAGTCGGGGGCCTACCTGGCGGTGCCCGCGCAGGTTCAGATCGGGGTCTCGGACGCGGTGGCCGGCGGCGCCTGGGAGAACAAGGTCGGGGCGGTCGCATCGCTGGATGCGGTCAAGCCCACCTTCCTGCAGTTCAACAAGGTGGCCAAGGACGACAGTTGGAAGCAGGCCGCCGTCTACGGGTACTCGGTGACGTTCGCGGGCAACTTCTTCACCAATTCCGTGTTCGCCGACATCTATTCGGAACACGGCGCCTGGGGATGGCTCTACACCATCCTGGCGTACGGATTCGCGGGGTACGCGTTCGCGCGGATCTTCAGCTTCAGCCCCGTCATCGCCGCGTCCGCCGGCGTGGTGGCGTACTGCTTCCTCGAGGTCTGGCGGGTGCAGATCCTGGTGTACGGCATCGTCATCTTCCTGCTGCTGCTGACCGCGGGCAGCGCACTGGTCACCGCCCGCATACGACCGCCGAAGGACGCTCGACCGGCGGCGTGACCGTCAGGCCGCGGATGGCGAGCGGCGTTTCGCCGATGTCGTCCTCGCACGGCCCGGGTTCGGAGAGACGGACTGGCACCCACCCGTCGCCGGCGGCCGGCCAGCCGATGGTCAGCTGATCGATGACGCCGTCGGAATAGTCGAGCCGGACACAGGGATCGAGCTTCCCCTCGGGCCGGTCCCGTCGCGTGATCGCCACGCCGAGCTTCTCGACGGTGAGCGCTCCGGCGTTCACGGTCTGAAATGCGATGACCGGTTCGGCGTGGCGTATCGTCATGATGCCGAACGTGATTCCGTTCGCATCGCCGACGCCCACGCCGCCGTTGCCGCCCGTCGTGGAGGCGGTCGTGACGCTGCAGTTGTCGATGCGCATGCCGTTGACCCGCGTGTCCGTCAGCGACTCGGCGCGGACCGCCCAGGTGGGGCAATCGTCGATCGTCGCGTCGCCGACGTGGATGTCGAAGTCGGTGAAGCGCGGGTCCCCGGACGTGCCAGGCCGGGCCAGCAGATGGATCCCCATGTCGCAGTCGGTCGCGGTGACGTCGTCGAGGCGGACCGCACGGCTGGCGACGTAGTGCCACCCGACGTCGGTGCCCGGTTCCGCGGAGTCGATGAGAAACGCCGAACCGGCATGGACGCCGACGACGTCGAGACCCTCGACGGTGACGCGGTGGGCACCCGCGAGCCGTACCCCGTTCGCCCGGCAGCCGAACACGTTGACGTTCTCGACGGTGAAGTCCGCGTTCGACCAGTCGGTCAGCTCCGGCAACGAAAAGGTGTGCGCGGCAGGATCGAAAGTCGGCTCGGCTTCGAAGTACGTCACCAGCGCGAGCCCGTCGTCGCCGGTGTTCACCGCGCTGTACTCGGTCACCGTCGCGCGCCGGCAGGCGTTGAAGTGGAGTCCGTCCGCGCCGCTGTCGGTCACCCGCAGCCCCGTCACCTCGATGCCGGAGACACCCATCATGACCACCCCGGTCTGCGGGCTCGACCTCACGGTGCAGTCGGAGACGGTCACCTCGGTGACCGGCCTGGACTGCCCGGACCAGCCCTTCGGTTGTGCGCCGTCCAGATCGGGAAAGCCCTCCACCCGGATGCCGTCACCGAGTGAGCGCCGTGCGCCGTCTGCCCACCGGATGTTCAGTCCCCGCAGGTGGATTCGGGACGCCGGACCGCGGACGAGCAGGCCGTGACTGCTCCCGGTGTGCTTCGTCGGATGCAGGTTGTCCATGTACAGCTCCGCGCCCGGATCGAATTCGACGCGGACATCGGCCAAACCCGAGATGACGACCGCGGCCCCGCCGGGCGGCCAACGCTGTGCGAATCGGTATGTCCCCCTGGAGAACCGAAGGGTGCTCCCCGGGCGCAGTGCGGCTGCAGCCGCCTGGACCGCCCGGGAGTCATCGGTGATCCCGTCACCGGTGGCGCCGTGGGCGCGGACGTCGACGACGGTGCGCGGGCCGTTCGTCGAGCAGCCCGCGAGCAGGGCCGAGGCGGCCGCGGCGGACGTGCGTGCCAGCAGTTCCCGCCTCGACAACGTCACGTGCGGCTGCCGACGAGTTCGCCGAAGATCGCATCGGCCGCCGCGGTCGGGCGGATCTGCTGCTGGCGTGCCAGCACGTGCGCGTGGCCGCGCCTGGCCAGGTCGGCTCGTGACGCGTCGTCTGAGCAGTACCGCCGGAGCAGGTCGGCCAGTTCCGTGGGCCGGTGCGGGTCGAAGAACTCGGCGCCGTCGCCGCACGTCTCACGGATCGAGGGGATGTCCGACGCCAACACCGGTGTGCGCGAGGCCATGGCTTCCAGCGGCGGCAGGCCGGCGCCCTCGTACAGGGACGGCATGATCAGCAACTCCGCGGACGCAACCAAGGACCGCAGCGCGGCGAACGGGAGCTGGCCGGTCACCAGGACGCGGTCCGGATTGTCCTCGGCGAGTCTGCGGACCCGGTCGTCCATAGTCCGCAGGGTGGCGCCGCCGCCGGCGATCACGAGCTTGTGAGGGATCTCGTCGGTGAGATCGGCGAACACCTCGAGAACGAGCGGAAGGTTCTTGTAGATCTTCGTGTTTCCGACGTACAGCAGGTAACGGCCACCGACCGGCGACAGGGCCGGATCCACCGGATCGAGCCACACCTCGTCCACGGGGATCGGTGTCACCAGCACCGGCGCGGACGGTTCGATGTCCCTCAGCGTCGTGGCCGTCGCCTCCGACACCGTGAAGATCCGGCGGCAGAACCTGGCGTCGGCACCCAGCATGGCGCGGGCATACAGCCGCCGGGCCCGACTCTGCCCGCTGATGGCCTCGGGCAGAAGATGAATCGTGTCGTGGACGGTGACGTACAGCGCCGTGCGGCGGTTGCCCGGAAGGAAACGGGCCAACGGGTAGGGGTAGTGCGGCAGCCACACCGCGCGCGGTCGCGCCGCCTCGAATGCGCGGCGCCACACCGATTGTTCGGCGGCCGAGTACATCGGCGCCTGCGCAGGGGAGGCCAGGATGAGCTCGGTGCTCGGGCGCAGCGCAGGAACGGCCTGCGGGTCGGCGAGCACCGCCAGGGTCTGGCCGTCACGGTCGGCCGCCTCCTCCAGGTAGGGCAGCTGGGTCCGGATGTACGTGCCGATCCCGCTTTGGCGGATATGCCGCGCATCGAATAGGAGATCGACACGCCGGCCACCGCGGTTCCGCGCGTCTTTCACACGACCTCCCTTTGTTGCAATTCCAAACAAGGCTACGTCGCCGCCGCCAAGGTCCCGACTCGGTCACATCTGTTCGTATTCATTGCATCGGTTGGGTCGGATACCGTTTCACCCGTGACCGGTTCTTTGACAGGATTCGACGAGTGGCTCAACCGCCTGCTCGAGGACTGCGCGCGTGACGCGGGCGAAGATGTCGTTTCGTATGTCGCCCGCGCCGTGGCGTCTCAGATGGTGGCGGATCTGAGGCGTACCGAACGGGCCTCGATCGACGAACTCATGGCGCGCCTCAACGAGTGCAGGGTGTTTGCCGAGACCGAGATGCCCAGTGTCGAATCCGAGATCACCGCCCCCGACCGGTTGCAGGCTCTGTACGCCACCGGGCTGCTCGACTCACCTCCGGACGAGGCATACGACCGCATCACCCGGGCGGCGGCCGCCGCGCTGGACGCCCCGTCGGCCGCCATGTCACTGATCGACGTCGACCGGCAATTCTTCAAGAGTTCGGTGGGTATGGGCGACGACGAACGGCAGACGCCACTCGATCGGTCCGTCTGCCAATATGCGGTGGCAAACGGCTCCGCACTGGTACTCGAAGACGCCAGGACCGATCCGGTGTTCAGGAATCATCCTGCGGTCCGCGACGGCACCATGGTCGCCTATCTCGGCATCCCGTTGACCGACAAAGACGACAACGCGGTCGGAACGTTGTGTGTATTCGATGTCAAACCGAGACTCTGGGGTACCGGTCACGTCCGTATTCTCAGCGATCTCGCACAACTCGCCGCCGAGAAGATGTTCGGGTCACGCGCCGGACAGCAGTAGTGAGGGCCGCCGCGACCCGGGGAAACTCGCGCCGTCGGCAAAAGACTCTCAGGTTGCGCACGGTTTTCTCCCCGTTGCCGGCAGAACACCTATAAGGTTGCAGCTGCAAAGATTTGCCCGGGGGGAAGTGACGCATGCACTCACACGCGGACGCGACACGCGATGCCGCCCAGTAGCCAGGCCACGGTGCCACGACAGGCGGCCGTTGCTGCATCGGTTCCCGGCGGCGCGACCGCCAGGCGGCGGCCCCGCTTCCTCGATCGGCTGCGCGTCGAGTCCGGGTACATCGCGATCACCATCGCACTCGACGTGTGGGCGGGCGCATGGGCCGTCGTGCTGGCGCATCTGTGGATCGGCGATCAGGCCGACAACCGTAACGTCCTGCTGTACTCGTGGGCGTTCGTGCCGGTACTCGTGCTCGTCCTGGCCACCCGGTCGCTGTACAAGCGGAAGCTGAACCGCAGCTTCCTCGACGAGCTCGAGCCGGTGGAGACGGCCGCGGCGGTGTCCGCACTCGCGGTGTTGAGCGTGATGGTGCTGCGCATACCCGCTCTCCCGGAGGGTCAGCAGGTGGTGGCCCACATCCGCCCCAGTGACGTCATGGTTCGGATCTGGTTGTGTGCGGCCATCCTGGTTCCCGCGGTGCGCCTGATGAGGTCGGTCACGCAGCGCTACCTGCGGCGAAAACACCGCTTCGGAGCGCCGGCGCTGATCGTCGGGTCCGGTCCGATCACCAACCAGATCATCACGCGGATGGCTCAGGTGCCCGACTACGGTCTTCGTCCGGTCGGCGTGCTCGACGATGCGCCGCCCACGGACGCCGAGCTGGTCAACGTGCCGTATCTGGGGACCGTCGACAATTTCGAGAACGCCGTTCGCGCAACGGGTGCCGAAGACCTCATCATCGCGCCGTCGCCGGTTTCGGGTGAGCAACTGGCGCGCTGCGCCCAGTTGGCGCAGAGGCTCGGTGTTCGGGTGCGGGTCGTTCCCCGGCTGATGGACGTCGTCAACGGCAACACCCGGATCGAGCATCTGGGCGGAGTCCCCCTGATGGTGCTCAGCCCGGTCGATCCCAAGGGCTGGCAGTTCGCGTTCAAGTACGCGCTGGGCCGGACCATCGCCGCCCTCGGCGTCCTGCTCATCTCGCCGCTGTTCATCGGGCTGGCGCTCGCCGTCAAGCTCAGTTCGCCCGGGCCGATCTTCTTCCGCCAGCCACGCGTCGGGCGTGACGGTGTCGTCTTCGACTGTCTGAAGTTCCGCAGTATGCGGCCCGCCCCGGCCGGCGCCACCTTCGAGTTGAAGGCCGGCGCCGCGCCCGGAGGTGTCGAGGGGGAGGACCGCCGCACCCGGATCGGCAAGTTCATGCGCAAGACGTCGCTGGACGAACTTCCGCAGCTGCTCAACGTGGTGAAGGGGGACATGACCCTGGTCGGTCCGCGTCCCGAACGGCCCGAGTTCGTCGAACTGTTCGAGATGCATGTGCGACGCTACGGCGAGCGGCACCGGGTGAAGGCCGGCATCACCGGCTGGTCGCAGGTGCACGGGTTGCGAGGGCAGACCTCGATCGCCGACCGCGCCGAATTCGACAACTACTACATCGAGAACTGGTCGCTGCTGCTGGATTTCAAGATATTGATCCTGACGGTTCTCGCGGTGCTCCGTCCCACCGAAGAATAGCTTTTCCACGGGCAAATTCCGTTACACTCAATAAGTGCACTTATCGCCGCCGGGGGGGCCGGCGCACGTGGGATTGATTCCCGACGGGTTAAGGCGCTGGGCGGACGCCAATAAAACCACATTGGTCGACGCGTACCGACGCGGAGCGATGAAAGTCGTCGATATTCTGCTCGCCCTACAAGAACACGGTGTGCAGACCGTCTCGGTATACAACCTCAGTCGCGCAAATCTGGCACGACGGGACGACGAGCTCGAGGCGGTGTTCGCGGCGTCGACCCACTTCTTCAGCACACTGATTCCCGCTAACTTCGACCACACCGCCTGTGGCGTGCGAATCCACGGCGATCTCGATCTTCTTCCGGACGAATACGTCGCTGCCGCCCGGTCGGTGGAGCAAACGATGACCGGCCGCGATTTCCGGATCAACATCCTCGCCGCCTACGACGCCGCCGACGAACTCCGGGCGGCCCACCGCCGGGCCCGACAGAACGGCTGCGACATCACCGCCGCTCTCGAGATCGGCGACGTCGACTTGGTCATCCGCACCACGCCCGAACCCCTGCTCAGCGGATTCCTGCCTTTGCAGAGCCAGTACGCCCAGCTGATGTTCCTGACCACTGCGCTCAACGATCTCCAACGCGCGGACATCGACGATCTGATCGCCGACTACCGACGCTTCCCGCAGCGGCGTGGGCGGTGACGCCATGGAGCCCGACAGGAATCCGCTGATCATCGGCGCCGGGCCCGCCGGTCTCACCGCTGCACTGCAACTGGTGAAGCGCGGGGTCACGCCGCGGATCTACGAGGCGTCCGCGAACGTCGGCGGTCTGGCCCGCACGCCGCGGCGAGGTGACTGGCGCCTCGATCCCGGCGGGCACCGGTTCTTCACAAGAAGCGAAGCGGTCCTTGGCATCTGGAGGTCTCTGCTGCCCGCGGAGGAGTGGGTCGCGGTGGCCCGGCGCTCCGCCATGCTGGTGCAGGGCCGCCGAGTGCGGTATCCGCTCATCGGCCGCGACCTGCTCACCCAGCTGGGGGTCCGCAGCGGGATTCACGGCCTCGGCGACCTGCTGCGGGCCAGGCTGATTCGCCGGAGGCGTCACGGTGGCGCCTCCGAGAGCTTCGAAGACTGGGGCACACGCGAATTCGGGCGGCACTGGTACACATTGTTCTTCGACGGATACGTCCGCAAGACCTGGCTCGCCGAGCCGGCCGACCTGACGAGTGACTGGGCGAACCAACGGATCCGGCCGATCCGATGGCGGAAGGTCGACGCTTTCGCCGCGCGCGACGTCTTCCGGTATCCCCGCCTCGGGCCCGGGCAGCTCTGGGAGGCCGCGGCGGCGGCGCTCGCCGACAGCGGTGTGGTCACGTCACTGGAGTCGCCGGTGGTGAAGGTGAGTCACCGCGGCGGGACGTGGATCGTCACACTGCAGAACTGCGACACCGCTTCCGGCGATGCGGTGTTCTCCAGCATGCCGCTCCGGTCCCTCGTCGAAGCCCTCGAACCCGGACCGCCCCAACATGTCCGGGCGGCCGCGGCAGCCCTGAGGCATCGCGCCCTGATCACCGTCGGCGTCGCCCTGCGCGAGCGCGTCGACCTCCCGTACAACTGGATGTACACCCCGAGTGGGCATATGCGGGTGGGTCGCATCCAGAACTACACCCGCTGGTCGCCGGATCTGGCCCCGGCGCAGTGGGGCGGGACCTACCTCGGCCTGGAGTACTTCACCAACACCGACGGCGACCTCTGGTTGGCCGACGACGAGGGTATGACGAAGGTCGTCGAACAGGATCTACGCGCGCTGGGAGTTGCCGCGTCCGCGGTCGAGAAGATCATGGTCGTCCGCTCGCAGTTCGCCTACCCGGTCTACGATTCCGAGCGCGAGAGAAGCGTCGCGGTGATCCGCGACTTCCTGCGCCACCACCACCCGTCGCTTCGGCCGATGGGGCGAAACGGTATGCATCACTACGACAACCAGGACCACGCGATGCTGAGCGCGATGCAGAGCGTCGCCCGCTATTTCGGTGACGACGCGGATCCGTGGCAGGTCAACACGGAGCTGCGCTATCAGGAATCCGGACTGCTCAGGATGTGAGCGAGGGGATCGCGTCGCCCCACAGACCGGTGCGCCACAGCGGCGACGCCTCGCCCTCGTGGAGCCAGGTTGCGTTGATGTACCAGTCCACTGGTCCGTACGGTCCACCCTGGACCACGATGTCGGAGTCCGTGGCGTCACGACCGCTGACATAGGTGACGTCGTCGATGCGCACACCGGCACCGGCGATGTCCTGTGCAGGATTGCCACCGCCGAGTTCCACTGCCCACCAGGATGTTCCGATGTGGTCGTCGGTGATCACCTCGATGTTCGCCACGTCGAGGTCGTGGACCTGCAGCAGCCGTACGCCCCAGCCCGCCCCGTTGCCGCGGCCGGGCAGGTACGCCCCGATGGTGTCGAACGAGGCGGACTTGACGCGGAAGAGTTCGATGGCGGCGCTGTTGGCGCCGTGGGACGCCACAGTCCCGACGTCCAGGCCGGCGATGTCCTGGATCAGGATCCGACCCGGGCCCTCGAGGACCAGATCGTCGATCGTCAGGTTCGACGACGGCAGATCGGCGACACTGTACTGACTGCGGATCTGAGCCGCGCCGACGACGTTGATGTCGCTACCGTGGACCGACACCAGGCGCACACCGTCGATCACGGAATCCCGAAGCGACGCAAGCAGGATGCCGCCGTTGCCGCCGCCGAGTGGGCCGACGTCCGCGTCGACTTCGGCATGGATGTTGCGCAGGGTGACGCCGGCGAATCTGCTCGTGGTGCTCGCCGGCGTCTCGACGGCGAGCGACCAGTTGCGGGAGTTGTGGATGGTGACGTCGCTGATCGTCAGGCCCGAGAAGTCCCACCACATGGAGGCCTCGGTGCCGTCGATGTTGTTGGTGGCCAGGACGATTCCTGTCACGGTATCGCTGATGGTCACATCGGAGACGGCGATGTCGCGCGACGCCAGACTCGTCCAGTCGCCCGGACCGGTGGCCTTGGCGGAGTTGACCTGGAGGCCGAACTCCTTACCGGTCACGGTGACATCGGTGATCGTGATGTCATAACCACCCTGGACGCGCACCCCGCTGGCCGCCCCACCCGTCACGGTGATGTTCGTCGCCACCGAACCGCCGTTGTTCCACTCGCCGAGGCCGGGCTGGTTGAACGGGCCGTCGCCGGGCCCGTACGTCCACGGCAGGGTCGGGTCGTAGTAGGTGACGAACGCCAGGCCGTCGTCGCCGGTGTTCTGCGCGAGGAGCCCGTGCACGGTCACCCGGCGGTTCGCGTTGAAGTGCAACCCGTCGGCCAGCGTGCCGATCGCGGTGAAGTTCGTGACGGTCACGTCGGAGGCGCCCATGAAGATCGCGCCGGTCTGCGGCGCGTTGATCACCGTGGCGTTGACGAGCGACACGTTGGAGACCGTTCCGGTCGATCCGGTCCAACCCGGCGGGGGCGGGGTGTTCGACGCCCACCCGAGGATCGAGAACCCGTCGCCGAAGCTGCGCGCAGACGGTCGGGTCCTCCACTCGATCGTGGCGTTGAGGATCGTCACGTTCGACGCCGCGCCCTCGACGCGGATGCCGTGGCTGGTGCCGTGCCCGGCGGCGTCGAGGTTGTCCATCAGCAGCCGGGCGCCCGGTGCGAACTCCACCGTGACGTCGGAGAGACCCTTGAGTAGGACCGCCGCGCCGCCATTCGGGTTCTGCTGGGCGAACCGGTAACTGCCCTCGGGGAAGTAGAGACGCTGGCCGGAGGCCAGCGCGGCCTCGGCGGCCTTGATCGCCGCCGAGTCGTCGGTGACGCCGTCGCCGACCGCGCCGTAGTCCCTGACGTCGACGGTCGTGGCCGGCGTCGCCGTCGAGGATGACGCGGTCGTGTGCCTGGCGGATGTGTTCGCGGCCGTGGTGGTGCTGAACGGTTGGCGGCGGGCCCAGGCGAGTACGGCCCACGTCGCGGGTGACTCGACCGGGGCAGGCGTGCCGCCGGCGCCGATGGTGTCGGTGAGCGTCGCGACGGGCGCGGGCGATTCGGCGGGTTCTTCTGGATCGACTTCATTGTCTTCAACGGGGTCGTCCGCAACGGGTTCGTCCGCAACGGGTTCGTCGACGAGATCCTCGGTGGGTTCTTCGTCGTCCGCGTCGCGGTGGCCGGTTTTCGCGTCGGTATCTTCGTCCTCCACCGACGCCGCTTCGTCCTCCGCTTCGTCCTCCGCGCTGTCCTCGGGGATGTCCTCCGCGTTGTCTTCGGGGGCGTCCGTTTCCTCGTCGGCTTTCTCGGTGTGGTCGTCTTGCCGGGTGTCGGCCGGTGCATGCGCGGAGACATCGGTGCCTGCCGCGTCGGCGGAGGGGTCTGCTGCCGCGATCCCTGGCGCGAGGAGCATGCCGATACCCACCGCCAGCGCCGCACCTCCCGCGCGACATGACTGACTGACCACTGCTAACTCCCCCCTACTTTCGCCCGCGTCAAAAAGCTGGGCGGGACCAGGTTATATGCGGGCCACGCAATTTGAAAGAGCAAACTGTTCGTGGGAGGTGAACGGCGTCGCTGTTGCGCCATCGGCTAATGCTATCTGCGCAAGCGTTTCGCACCAGAACGCGTCAACCGCCGACTACGGTGCTTGCGTAAGGAAACGAATGAGCGTAGCTCGTAATTTTCGCAGCCGTCAAGAACTAACGCCGTTAAGTTTCTGTTGGCGGCATCATTGCTGGCTGACTGCCTGTGAGGAGGCATACCGATTTGAACTGAAACTTGTACTAATTTTGCGAATCGCCTGCGGCTCAGTTTTTTCTCAGGTTAACGTTCCGATGTTCAAGATCACTTCGCACACGAGGAGTGCACATGCAGCAAACAGTTCGGTCGTATCTGACGGCGGGCGTAGCGGTGGTCGGAGCCGGCGCATTGGCGCTCGCGCCGATTCAGGCGGTCGACTCCACGTTGAGCGATACGCGGATCCCCGCGGTGTTCTCCGGCCCGGTGGGCCTCACCGCCATCTCGAACCCGACCTACGAGGAGGTGTTCACGCGGGCTTCGGAGAACTTCGAGGCTCTGGTTTCGTACTTCTTCGAGCAGTACGACAACGACGCGACGCCCATCCAAGTGATCATCCAGAATCAGACCGCGAACCTGGAGACCATCGCCGAGGCGGCACGCAACACGGTCGACGCGGTCGGGACGGCGCTGACCGAAACGGTGCCCAACCAGATCCGCGACGCGATCGACGCGCTCGGCGAGGGTGACTTCTACAGTGCCGTGAACCTCTTGGTGGGCGCGGCCATCGCCCCGGTGGCACCGCTGATCTTCCTCGCGCAGCCGATTCAGGCAGCGCTCACGCAGACGCTGACGAACGCCGTGAACGCGTTTACCTTCGTGACCGATCCGCTCACGCTCGGAATCCAGTTGCTCTCGGTGGTCGGCCCCGTCATCAATGCAGCCGCCGCGGCCGTGGCGTCGGTCCAGGCGATCGTCGACTCCTTCGACGGCGGGGATCCGCTGCGCGAGATCGTCAACGCGCCGGCCACGATCCTCAACGGCTTCCTCAGCGGCGGCTACGGTCCCGACTTCGGTGCAGTGCTGGGCGGAGGAGCGCTGCCCTTCGGCATCTTCGCCGGCGGCCTGCTGACGGGTCCGGAACTGATCAACCCCGCCGCGGGTCCGGAATTCGGCTTCTCACTGGCCGGCCCCATCGGCGCACTCCTCCTGTGGCGAGCGGGCCTGGCCGACTCCATCCGGACCATCTTCGGCTTCGGACGTGCGGCGGCCGAGTCGCAGGTGAGCGACCTGCCCGACGCCGACGCCAACTTCATCTCGATCTCCACCGACGAGTTGACCGACGAGCCGCCGGTGAAGGAGGTGTCCTACCAGGAGTCGGCGCCGGAGCCCGAGAAGATCGGCGCGGCGGTGACCGATCCCGACGACGAGGTCGACGTCGACTCCGAGCCGACCGACTCCGAGCCCGTCGACGGGACCGATGACGGGACCGATGACGTCGACCTCGCTGGCGACACCGACGAGGGCGACGACAGCGACCTCGAGGAGAGCGTCGACGTGACCGGCGGCGACGAGGATGCCGGCGACGAGGACGGCGGTGAGAACGACGGCGCTGACGCCAATGACGGCGGTTCTGACAACGGCGGCACCGCCGGCGACAACACCTCGGACAACGGTTCCGAGGGTGACTCGTCGAGCAGCAACGACAAGGGTTCGGACGGGGCCGACGAGTAGGCCCGCCGGAAACGAGTCGACCCCCTCTCGAACCTCGGGAGGGGGTCGTCTGCTGTCCGGCCTGGACGCCGAGTGGAGCGGGCGACGGGAATCGAACCCGCGTAGCTAGTTTGGAAGACTAGGGCTCTACCATTGAGCTACGCCCGCACGTTGCGCGAGAGGATCGTACCGGCGCGCACCGGATCAAATCCAATTGGCTGCCTCGCGCGTCGGTGCTCGGTGCACAAGCCGTAGTATCTCGCGTGGTCAGCGCCGCGCGTCAGTGCACGGTGCGGACCGTGACGGCGCGGGGTGTAGCGCAGCTTGGTAGCGCATCCGCTTTGGGAGCGGAAGGCCGCAGGTTCAAATCCTGTCACCCCGACAACCAGCACCGGTATGACCCAGCACGATATGACGAAGTACCCAGACATGAGGAGAGACCGCAGTGAAGAGCACCGTCGAGAAGTTGAGCCCCACCCGGGTGCGCATCAACGTGGAGGTGCCCTTCACGGAACTCGAACCGGACTTCGACCGGGCGTTCAAGGAGCTCGCCAAGCAGGTGCGGCTCCCCGGGTTCCGGCCCGGTAAGGCGCCGCGCAAGCTGCTCGAGGCCCGCGTCGGCCGCGAGGCCATGCTCGACCAGGTCGTCGGCGAGGCCGTCCCCGGCCGCTACACCGAGGCCGTGACGAGCTCGGACGTGCAGCCCCTCGGGCAGCCCGAGATCGAGATCACCAAGAAGGAGTACGGCGAGGACCTGGTGTTCACCGCCGAGGTCGACGTCCGTCCCGAGATCACCCTGCCGGACCTGTCCGCGCTGGAGATCACCGTCGACCCGATCGAGATCACCGACGAGGAGGTCGACACCGAACTGCAGTCCCTGCGCGCCCGCTTCGGCACGCTGACCGGTGTCGACCGTCCGGCAAAGGACGGCGACTTCGTCTCCATCGACCTGTCTGCCACCGTCGACGGGAAGGACGTCCCGGAGGCGACCACCGAGGGCCTGTCGCACGAGGTGGGCTCGGGCCAGCTGATCGAGGGCCTCGACGATGCGATCGTCGGCCTCTCGGAGGGGGAGAGCAAGGAGTTCACCACCACGCTGGCCGCCGGCGAGCACGCAGGCAAAGAGGCCGTCGTCACCGTCACGGTGAAGTCCATCAAGGAACGTGAACTGCCGGAGCCGGACGATGAGTTCGCCCAGCTCGCCAGCGAATTCGACACCATCGACGAGCTCAAGGAGAGCCTGACCGAGCAGGTCCGTCGGGTGAAGCGCGTCCAGCAGGCCGAGCAGATCCGCGACAAGGCGCTGGAGCTGCTGCTCGAGCAGACCGAGGTCCCGCTGCCCGAGAAGATCGTCCAGGCCCAGATCGACGACACGGTGCACAACGCGATCCACGGCCTCGACCACGACGAGGACCGCTTCGCCGAGCAGCTCGCCGAACAGGGCAGCAGCCGCGAGGAGTTCGACGCCAACACCCGCACCGAGGCCGAGAAGGCCGTCAAGACGCAGCTGCTGATGGATGCGCTCGCCGACCAACTCGAGGTCCAGGTCGGCCAGGGCGACCTGACCGAGCGGCTGGTGCTGATGTCGCGGCAGTACGGGCTCGAGCCGCAGCAGCTGCTGCAGATCCTGCAGCAGAACAACCAGCTGCCCGCCATGTTCGCCGACGTCCGCCGCGGCCTGACCATCGCGGCCGTCGTGCACGGCGCCACGGTCAAGGACACCGACGGCAACGACATCGACACCACCGAGTTCTTCGGCCCGTCGGGCGGCGCGCAGGCCGAGGCGGAGGGCGCCGACGAGGCCGACGCCGACTCCGACGCCGACTCCGACACGGAAGCCGACGAGGCCGACGAGGCCAAGTGACGCTGTGAGCGAACGCTCGCCTGTCAGGGAGTGCACGCTCACGCAGGTTGGTTAGTGTCGAGAAGACATCGACGAACACACCGCGAACTGGCGGACCCCAGACGTAAGAGAAAGCAGGTATCCAGTCGTGACTGTTATGCGTGGCGGGGCGCCGGGCCTCACGCTCCAGGACTCGGTCTACGAGCGTCTGCTCGCCGAGCGCATCATCTTCCTCGGCTCGCAGGTGGACGACGACATCGCCAACCGCCTGTGCGCCCAGATCTTGCTGCTCTCGGCGGAGGACCCGACGAAGGACATCCACCTCTACATCAACTCGCCCGGCGGCTCGATCAGCGCCGGCATGGCGATCTACGACACGATGGTCCTGGCCCCGTGCGACGTCGCGACCTACGCGATGGGCATGGCCGCGTCCATGGGTGAGTTCCTGCTCGCCGCGGGCACGAAGGGTAAGCGTTACGCCCTGCCCCACGCCCGCATCCTGATGCACCAGCCGCTCGGCGGTATCACCGGTGGCGCGGCCGACATCGCGATCCAGGCCGAGCAGTTCGCGGCGATCAAGAAGGAGATGTTCCGCCTCAACGCCGAGTTCACCGGGCAGACCATCGAACGCATCGAGGCCGACTCGGACCGCGACCGCTGGTTCACCGCGCAGGAAGCGCTCGAATACGGATTCGTCGACCACATCATCACCAGCGCCAGCATCAACGACGGAGTGGCCCCCTAATGAGCAACCAGACCGATCCCCGCCTTCAGCCGCAGGCGCGCTACATCCTGCCGTCGTTCATCGAGCACTCGAGCTTCGGCGTCAAGGAATCCAACCCGTACAACAAGCTCTTCGAGGAACGCATCATCTTCCTCGGCGTGCAGGTGGACGACGCGTCGGCGAACGACATCATGGCCCAGCTGCTGGTCCTCGAGTCGCTCGATCCCGACCGCGACATCACCATGTACATCAACTCGCCCGGTGGCTCCTTCACGAGCCTGATGGCGATCTACGACACCATGCAGTACGTGCGCGCCGACATCCAGACGGTGTGCCTGGGCCAGGCCGCCTCGGCCGCCGCGGTGCTGCTGGCCGCCGGCACACCCGGTAAGCGGCTCGCGCTGCCGAACGCCCGCATCCTCATCCACCAGCCCGCGCTGTCCGGCGTGATCCAGGGTCAGTTCTCCGATCTGGAGATCCAGGCCAAGGAGATCGAACGGATGCGCACGCTGATGGAGGTCACCCTGGCGCGGCACACCGGCAAGGACCCCGAGACGATCCGCAAGGACACCGATCGCGACAAGATCCTGACCGCCGAAGAGGCCAAGGACTACGGGATCATCGACACCGTCCTCGAGTACCGGAAGCTGTCGGCTCAGACGTCCTGACCACCGGCGGGGACCCGTTTCGGTCACGAGGCCAACAATGCCGTGCGCGGTATTGTTGGCCTCAGCCGTTCGCTCCGGTCACGGTGACGACACGCCAGGGACACGGCGGCGCGTGGCACGCGGCAACCGGACGTGTGAGGCGTTATGTTGGCGCGACAGCTGAATACCACCAGCGCGATTCGCCGCTATCGGTCGCACCGCGCGCGAGTTAACGGGTAGCGTCGGGAACAGGGCCCCATCACAGGTCCTCTCAACGACCCGAACGACCCACCGACGTCGAACAGGAAAGTAGGACCCCACCACCATGGCGCGCATTGGAGACGGCGGTGACCTGCTGAAGTGCTCGTTCTGCGGGAAGAGTCAGAAGCAGGTCAAGAAGCTGATCGCCGGCCCCGGCGTGTACATCTGTGACGAGTGCATCGATCTCTGCAACGAGATCATCGAAGAGGAACTGGCCGACGCCGACGAGGTGAAACTCGACGAGCTGCCCAAGCCCGCGGAGATCCGCGAGTTCCTCGAGAACTACGTCATCGGACAGGACACCGCCAAGCGCACCCTGGCCGTCGCCGTCTACAACCATTACAAGCGCATCCAGGCCGGCGAGAAGAGCCGCGATTCGCGCACCGAGCCCGTCGAGTTGACCAAGTCCAACATCCTGATGCTGGGCCCGACCGGCTGCGGTAAGACCTACCTCGCCCAGACGCTGGCCAAGATGCTCAACGTGCCGTTCGCGATCGCCGACGCCACGGCGCTGACCGAAGCCGGCTACGTCGGTGAGGACGTCGAGAACATCCTGCTGAAGCTGATCCAGGCCGCCGACTACGACGTCAAGCGCGCCGAGACCGGCATCATCTACATCGACGAGGTCGACAAGATCGCCCGCAAGAGCGAGAACCCGTCGATCACCCGCGACGTCTCCGGCGAAGGTGTGCAGCAGGCGCTGCTCAAGATCCTCGAGGGCACGCAGGCGTCGGTGCCTCCGCAGGGCGGGCGCAAGCACCCCCACCAGGAGTTCATCCAGATCGACACCACCAACGTGCTGTTCATCGTCGCGGGTGCGTTCGCCGGTCTGGAGAAGATCGTCTCCGACCGCGTCGGCAAGCGCGGTCTCGGCTTCGGCGCGGAGGTCCGCTCCAAGGCCGAGATCGACACCCAGGACCACTTCGCCGAGGTCATGCCCGAGGACCTGATCAAGTTCGGTCTGATCCCCGAGTTCATCGGCCGGTTGCCGGTCGTGGCGTCGGTGACCAACCTCGACAAGGAGTCGTTGGTCAAGATCCTCTCGGAGCCGAAGAACGCGTTGGTCAAGCAGTACACGCGGCTGTTCGAGATGGACGGCGTCGAGCTGGAGTTCACCGGTGACGCGCTGGACGCCATCGCCGATCAGGCCATCCACCGCGGCACCGGCGCCCGTGGCCTGCGCGCCATCATGGAGGAAGTCCTGCTGCCGGTGATGTACGACATCCCCAGCCGCGACGACGTCGCGAAGGTCGTCGTCACCAAGGAGACCGTGCAGGACAACGTGCTGCCGACGATCGTGCCGCGTAAGCCGTCACGCCCCGAGCGTCGCGACAAGAGCGCCTAGGCTCACGCCGAGATTGCACTGAGGGTCGTGAACCGCGAAGGTTCACGACCCTCAGTGCATTTTCGCGACGGTGAACCGGTTCGGTAGCGCGTATCGGTGGATCGTGCGGAACGTCTGCAGATACTGACGCGACAGCGGACCCGTCGTGTACGGCAGGTCGTATTTGTCGCACAGCGCGCGCACGCGGTCCGCGATCTGGGCCAACCGGTTGCTCGGCAGATCGGGGAACAGGTGATGTTCGATCTGGTAGCACAGGTGTCCGCTCATGAAGCCCATCGCGGGGCCGGCGTGAAAGTTGGCGCTGCCCAGCATCTGTCGGAGATACCACGCACCCCGCGTCTCGTCCTCGAGGACCGCGGGGTCGAACTTGTCGGCGCCGTCGGGGAAGTGCCCACAGAAGATGACCACGTACGCCCACAGGTTGCGCAGCACGTTGGCCGCGACGTTGGCCAGCAGTGTCCGCCGGAACCGCCGTCCGCTGAGCGCGGGCAGGACCACGTAGTCCTTGCCGACCTGGCGTGCGACCTTGGCCAGCAGTTCCCGGCCGCCCTTCGAACCGCCGACGAGCAGTGCGCGGTCCCGGCTCGAGTGCAGACCGTGCAGCGCGATGCCCCACTCGAAGATCAACGCCAGCAACACGTTTCGTACAGGCGCCGCGAGGTAGTCCGGCTTCCACTCCTGGTCGGGGGACACCCGCAGCACGCCGAAACCCAGATCGTCGTCCACGCCGATGATGTTGTTGTACACGTGGTGGGTGTAGTTGTGCGAGTAGCGCCACTGGGACGACAGACCCGCCATATCCCATTCCCAGGTGTTCGAGTGGATCTCCGGATCGTTCATCCAGTCCCACTGCCCGTGCCCGACGTTGTGGCCGATCTCCATGTTCTCGATGCTCTTGGCGGTCGCGAGCGCGACGGTGCCCAGCACCCAGCCCACCTTCCCGCGGCTGCGGTGGATCAGGATCCGGGCGGCCGCGTCGAGCAGACGCTGAGCACGGATCGTGCGGCGGATGTAGGCGGCGTCGCGGGCACCCAGTGAGGCCTCGACGTCGGTGCGGATGGCGTCGAGCTCCGTTGCGAGTGCTTCGACATCCGCCTCGCTCAGATGCGCGTAGGCGGCGACGTCCGTTATTGCCACATGAGTCCTCGGGTCGGTGGGGGAGTACACACTCGCATGTGTGTTGCGCCCCGTGGTCAGGACCGGCTCCTCGAGGTGAGTCTACGGACCCGGCGGCCTCAGGTGAGAACGACCTCGTCACCCTCGACCGCGACGGGCCGGCTCTTCAACGGTTCGGTCGCCGGCCCCTTGACGACCGAACCGTCCAGGCCGAAGCGGCTGCCGTGGCAGGGGCAGACGATCTCGCCGCCGACCACCTCGGACACCTTGCAGCCCTTGTGGGTGCACACGTTCGACAATCCGGTGAACGCACCCGGCGTCGGCTGCGTCACGACCAGGTCCTCCAGGACGACACCCGAACCGACGGGGACGTCGGCGACCTTCACAAGGGATTCGCCGGCGGACGCGCCGGCGTCGGGTGACTCGGCCGGCTGCTCGGCCGGCGCCTCACCACCGGAACCGCACGCGCTCAACGCCGCGGCCAGGGTGCCCACCCCGGCTCCGACAACGACCTGCCGCCGCGACATGTTCGACGTCTCGAATTCCATGGGCCCTGCCTTTCCGCTCAGAAGGCCGATGACGGAGATGATTCCCGGCCGCGGCCGCCGATGGGTCGACAACCGCGTTTTTCGTCACCGTCACCGCACTGTCTGACGACGCTCGGCGAGGACTTCGTCGATCACCGCGGCGATCTCGGCCACTCCGTCGCGGCGTGTGAAGGCGACCTCGAGCCGTCGGGCGTTCTCCCGGTAGTGCGCGCGGTCGAGCACGTCGCGGACCGCCGAGCGGATCGCACCGGGAGTCGGCGTGCCGGTGCGCAGGTCGACACCGGCACCGGTCCAGGCGACGCGCGCGGCGACCTCCGGCTTGTCCTCGGTGTCGCCCGCGACCACGAGCGGCACGCCGAGGGACAGCGCGCGCTGCACCGCACCGAACCCGCCGTTGGTGACCATCACGTCGACCTTCGGAAGCAACACGTCATGCGGAATGAATTCGGCCACATGGGTATTCGTCGGCAGGGCGGTGTGAGGTACGGAAAGTCCACGGCCACCGGTGGTGACCACCACGGTGACTTCCTCACCGGCCAGCGCCTCGACGGTCGGCAGCAGTAGCCGCCGGGGGTCGGCGTTGTCGACGGTGCCCTGGGTGACGTGCACCACCGGGCGTCCGCCGTCGAGCGCCCCCCACCACGGGGGCGGGGTGAACGTCTGCGTCCGTGCGGGATGCACAGCGCCCACGTAGCGCACATGAGGCGGCAGATCGCCGCGCGGATAGTCGAATTCGGGGACGGTAGGGGCGATGAAGCGGTCGGCGAGCAACGCGGCGTCGGTGACGAACATCGGCAGCGGGCGGCTGTTCATCCGGTGCAGCGCCTCGTCGGCGGCCCGGTGGCAGCCTCGCAGGAGGACCCGGTGCGTCAGCGTGGTCAGCGCCGAGTTGCGCAGCCACCCGAGCGGGCTCGACGACGGCGGCAGACCCAACCCCGGAGGAGCGGTGTCCCGGCTGCTGATCAACAGCGGCGTGGTCGAGTAGGCCAGCACCGGTGGGCGGGCGGCGTGTTCACCGAGCAGGAACGGCAGGATGCCCAGGAACATCGCGTCGACGATGACGGCGTCATACCGTGTCTCGGCGAACGCCTCGGCCAGGGCTGCCGCCTGATGGGGCAATGGGGTCACGAAGACGTTGGTGATGTCGAAGTCGACCCGTTTGATGCCGGACGTCTTCTCGCGCCCGGGGAGGCTTTCGTTGAGCCGGCTCTCGTCGATGTCGGTCTGCGGCGGCAGGGCGCGGGGTCGTGCCCCGGCCGCGCGGATCATCCCGGCGCGCGCGGCCGAGGTCAGGACCGTGACCCGGTCACCGCGGTCGACGAGGCCGCGGGCGAGGTTGAGCAACGGCCCGAGGTGGCCTATCGGCGACATGGACGCGATCAGTACTTCCGGCATCTCGAACTCCTGGCTTGGCGGTGTCCATCGGACTTCGATGGTCAGCCAGGTGACGGCGTACGGACTTGGAGGTTTCGTGGAGATCGCGTGGAGATCAGCGGGTGATGCGGTCCGGCCGGGTGTAGACGTTCATCGACTGGCCGCGCAGGAAGGCCACCAGCGTGAGGCCGGACTGGCCGGCCAGGTCGACCGCCAGCGACGACGGCGCCGATACCGCGGCGAGCACCGGGATACCCGCCATGACGGCCTTCTGCGTCAGCTCGAAGGATGCCCGGCCGCTGACCAGAAGCACCGTTCCGGTCAGGGGGATGCGGTCGGCCTCGAGTGCCCAGCCGATCACCTTGTCGACGGCGTTGTGCCTACCGACATCCTCGCGCACGACGAGCATCCCGCCGTCGGCGGTGAACAGCGCGGCGCCGTGCAGCCCGCCGGTGGTGGCGAACACCTTCTGCGCCGCCCGTAGCCGATCCGGCAGTGCGGACAACGTGTCGGCGCCCACCCGGGTGGGGTCGTCTCCGGGTCCGTGTCGGCTGATGAGTTGCACGGCCTCCAGGGAGGCCTTGCCGCACACCCCGCACGACGAGGTGGAATAGAAGTTGCGCCGCAGATCCGGACTGGGTGCGGACACGTGCGGCGCCAACGCCACGTCGAGCACGTTGTAGGTGTTGACGCCGTCATCGCCCGCGCCGCGGCAGTACCGCACCGTCAGCACGTCGTCGCGGTGCCCGATGATTCCTTCGGTGAGCAGAAAGCCTTGTGCCAGTTCGACATCCGACCCGGGTGTACGCATCGTGACGGTGAGTGGTTCGCCCCCGACGCGGATCTCGAGTGGCTCTTCGACCGCCAGCGTCTCGGGCCGCGCGACGCTGGTTTCGGCGGTGATGTGGTGTATGCGCCGCCGCGCGGTGACACGACCCATGCCTCCAGCCTAGGAGGTGACGTCGATGATCTGGACCACGCCTCCGGTCACACCGGCGACGAACAGCCTGCCGGTCGTGGGGTCGACGGCGACGGTGTAGGGATTCTGCACCGTCGGGAACCGCGCCACCTCCCGCGGCGTCGGTTCGGCCATGTCGTACCCGACGACCTCGTTGGTGCCCGAGGACGCCACCCACACCCGGTCGTGGTTCGGGTCATAGGTGATGCCGTAGGGCCCGCCGGGCTGTGCCGCCAGCCCCACTTCTCGCGGCTCCGGCCGCGGCGTGAACACGCGCACGGCGTCACCGCGGGTGTCGGTCACGATCAGCCGGCCGTGCTTGTCGGCGACCTGGTGGGTCGGTCCTTCGCCGGCGGTTGTTGCACCGACGATCGTCAGCTCTTCGGTGTCGTAGACGGTGAGGTCGTTCTTGCGGACGTCGAGCAACCCCATCGAGTCGCCGACCGGCGCGAGACCGGCGGGCTGGACACTGTCGGTGAACACCTTGACGATCTCGTCGCCGCGCAGGACGGTCACCGTCCCGCCGAGTTCGTTGGCCACGAAGACCGTGCCGTTGGGGGCTTCGGACGCGTCGTGCGGGAACGTGCCGGTGACGATCTGCGACTGGGACTCGCCACCGGGCAGCGCGACGCGAATGAGCGCGTCGGCACTTTCGACGGGGACCAGCACCGGGCCGCCGGGCCGCGCCAGCTGCAGGTGACGGCCGAACCCGGGCAGCGCGGTACGGCCGGTGACCTCTCCGGTATCGGCGTCGAGAAGTACCAGCTCGTCGGGCTGACGTTTCAGTACGGCGACGGTGCGCGTCTGCGCGTCGACGACGATGCCCTCCGGCTGGGCTCCGACCGCGACGGTGCGACCGGGCACGGGTGTCGTCGGGGCCGGCGCCCGCTGTGGTTCGGCCGGTGGCGGCAGCCCCTCGACGGGTGGGCGGCTGCCTTCGGTCGGCACTCCGGACGGCAGCAGCCCGGTGGTCGTCGCGGTGGCGGCGGACGTCGACGGTGGTTGCGCCGACTGTTCCGACGCGCACCCGCCGACCACGGTGAGGACGGCGGCCGCGGCCGCGGCGGCGCGGAGCAGGGCCATGGTGGTGCGGTACCCGCTCGCCGACGCTGACGCGCGCGCCGGCGATGACGCGATGGTGACGGCTGTTCCGCGCGGCGGTCAGTCGGCGCCGGGCACAGATCCCCGGGCCGGCTGCAGGTAGGTGACGATCGCGTTGGTCAGTCCGCGCCGGGCGAGGTCCAGGTCGTAGTACGAACCGAGTTGGCGCTCGGAGACCAGACCGCGCATCGCGCCGGGGATGAACGAGGCGACTTCGCGGACACGCTCGGGGTCGACGTCGACATCGGCGAACGCGGTCTGACAGGCCGCGATCCAGCTCTGGCCCCACGACTGCAGTTCGGCCGCGGTCCGAGGGTAGAGCCGTTCCAGTTCGGCGCCGTCGCGTGGCAGCGCCGCGCGCAGCGTCTCGATCGCGCGGGAGTCCGGAGCGGACAGACCGTCGAAGAGCACGTCGATGATGGCGGCGACCCGTGCCCGCAGGGGCGCTTCGGGTGTGGTGCTCGACCTGCCGATGAGCGTCCTCGCGAAGAGCGCCGGGGCGAGTTGTCCGCGGCGCTCGGCGGTGCGCGCGAGCACGGCCGCCCAGAGCCCGTCGATGTCCCCGAACTGGTACTTCACCGCACCCCAGGTGGCACCGGCGTCCTTGGCGATGCGGTTGGCCGACGCCGCGGTGGCGTCACCCGTGGCGAGAGTCCGCAGCGCGGCGTCGAGCATCGCCTCACGGGTGGCCTGTCCGCGCCGGTTCGGGCGCCGGTTCACCTCTACCACTTGACGAATCGTAGAGCCCTCTGTGATTCTTGTCCAATGGCCAAACCGCCGTTGTCGATGAAGCCGACCGGCTGGTTCTGCGTGGCGTGGTCGGACGAGGTCGGCGTCGGGGACGTGCGCGCGATGCACTACTTCGGCGAGGAGATGGTGGCCTGGCGCACACAGTCGGGCCGCGTCACCGTGATGAACGCCTACTGCGAACACCTCGGCGCGCACCTCGGCCACGGCGGTCACGTGGTCGACGAGGTCATCCAGTGCCCGTTCCACGGCTGGCAGTGGAACGCCGAGGGTCGCAACGTCTGCATCCCGTATCAGGACCGGCCCAACCGCGGCAGGCGGATGCGGACCTACCCGGTGGTCGAGCGCAACGACGCCATCTGGATCTGGCACGACGTCGACGGCCGCGAACCCTTCTTCGACGCCCCCGACGTGTTCGCCTCGTTCGCCGACGGCAGCAGCGCCGCGGGCTACTACCCGCAGCAGCGGCTCTTCCGCGGGTCGCTGGAGATGCACCCGCAGTACGTCCTCGAGAACGGCGTCGACTTCGCGCATTTCAAGTACGTGCACCAGACGCCGATCGTCCCGGTGTTCACCCGTCACGACTTCTCCGCACCCGTGTCCTACGTCGACTTCACCATCACGTTCGAAGGTGACGAGGGTCAGTCCATCGACGATGTGCGCAGCGGCGTCGAGGCCATCAACGGCGGGCTGGGCATCGCGGTGACCAAGAGCTGGGGGATGGTCGACAACCGCACGATCTCGGCGGTCACCCCCGTCGACGAGCGCACCTCCGATGTCCGGTTCATGGTCTACATCGGACGCACTCCCGGTCGAGACGACCAGCGGGCCGCGGACAAGGCGCGCGGCTTCGGCGAGGAGGTCATCCGGCAGTTCGCCCAGGACATCCACATCTGGAGCCACCAGCGCTACTCCGATCCGCCCGCGCTGGCGACCGCCGAGTTCGAGGGTTTCACCGCGATCCGCCAGTGGGCCAAGCAGTTCTACCCGGACGGCATCGGTGGCAGCGCCGCCGAAGTCCACGCCGCACTACAGAAGGGCTGAATCACCATGTCCGACAGGCTTTCCCCGATCCGGGTCTTCCAGGTCGCGACCGGCAACGTCGGCACCGAGATGATCAAGCGGCTGCAGCACCGGCCCGACCTCGAACTGGTCGGCCTGCACTGCTACACACCGGACAAGATCGGCCGCGACGCCGGCGAGATCGCCGGCATCGACCCGATCGGCGTGACCGCCACCGGTTCGGTCGACGAGATCATCGCGGCACGGCCCGACGTCTTGACGTTTCATGGCGTGTTCCCCGACGAGGACCTCTACGTCAAGGTCCTCGAGGCCGGCATCGACATCGTCACCACCGCCGACTGGATCACCGGATGGCACCGCGACCACAACCACCCGCACCCGTCGGGGAGACCGGTCACCCAGGTCCTGGCGGAAGCGGCCGCACGTGGTGGTTCCACGTTCTACGGCACCGGGATGAACCCCGGCGTGAACCAGATCCTCGGGGTCGTGTGCTCCGCCGACGTCGCCGAGATCGAGAACGTCACGACCATCGAGTCGGTCGACGTGTCGTGCCACCACAGCAGGGACACCTGGATCGAGGTCGGCTACGGCCAACCCGTCGACGATCCGGACATCCCGGGCAAGTTGGAGAAGTACACGCGCGTCTTCGCCGACAGCGTGCTGATGATGGCCGACTGCTTCGGCCTGCAACTCGACGAGGTGACCTTCTCCTACGAGCTCGGTGCCTGCACCAAGGACGTCGACCTCGGTTGGTACCAGCTGCCGAAGGGATCGCTCGGGGGCAACTACATCAAGTACCAGGGCATGGTGGACGGGGTGCCCCGCGTCGAGACGCACCTCGAGTGGCAGATGACCCCGTACACCGACCCCAGCTGGGACATCAAGGGCTGCTACATCACCCAGATCAAGGGCGATCCGTGCATCTACAACAAACACATGATCTTCCCGAAGCCCGGCGTGGACCTGTCCGACCCCGCATCGTTCGCCTCGATCGGCATGACCGTCACCGGGCTTCCCGCGCTCAACGCGATCGCCTCCGTCGTCGCCGCCCCGCCCGGACTGTTGACCAGCGCCGATCTACCGCTGCGCGGGTTCGCGGGCCGGTTCAAGATCTGACGCGCCGAATCCGCAACACACTGTTCACCGATCCGATGCCGACGTCACATGCGCGCCGGCGTGCCGACCGGGCCGGGATCTGCACAATTGAGGCATGGACGTCGAATCCGACTGGTCGCGTACGCCGGCCTGGCGCGACCCGCTGTCGGCCGGGTGGCGTGCGCACCGCCAGATCCTCATGCTCCGGTTCCGGTGGACCGAGCGCCGTCACTCGTCACCGCGCGGCGGTCGCCGGCCGTAGATCCACCGCCTCAAACTGTGCTAGCCGACAGCTACCGGTGGGTAACTTTTTCTTAGGAGAATCGCGTTCTCCAAACGTGACGAAGACCACACATCGCCGTGTTCCGGGTGGGCTTCACCGCGCTGAACAGCGCATTCAATCCACCCTGCCCGGCGTGGCGGTGTGCCGTGTGGTACCGGGTTGCCTAAGAACAGTGCAATAATCGGTACTAAGAGTGACATCAACTTCTATTCGAACGTATGTGGGTCGTCCGCCGACGGCGCGCCGCAGCGCCCGCGAACTGGTGGACCCGCTGCTCACAGTGGGAAAGGCAGGGGGATGGGGCTGAACGGCAACGGCGCCGCACCGCGGCAGAAGCTCGAGAAGGTCGTCATCCGGTTCGCCGGTGACTCCGGTGACGGTATGCAGCTCACGGGTGACCGGTTCACCTCCGAGGCGGCGCTGTTCGGAAACGACCTCGCGACCCAGCCGAACTATCCCGCCGAGATCCGCGCCCCCCAGGGCACCCTGCCCGGTGTCTCGTCGTTCCAGATCCAGATCGCCGACTACGACATCCTCACCGCCGGCGACCGGCCCGACGTGCTGGTGGCGATGAACCCGGCGGCGCTCAAGGCCAACGTCTCCGACCTGCCCCGCGGCGGCCTGATCATCGCCAACTCCGACGAGTTCACCAAGCGCAACCTGGCCAAGGTCGGCTACGACGCCAACCCGCTGGAGACCGACGAGCTGTCCGACTACGTCGTGCAGGCCGTCCCGATGACCACGCTGACCCTCGGTGCCGTCGAGGAGATCGGCGCGTCGAAGAAGGACGGGCAGCGCGCGAAGAACATGTTCGCCCTCGGCCTGCTGTCGTGGATGTACGGCCGCGAACTGCACCAGAGCGAAGCCTTCATCCAGGAGAAGTTCGCCCGCAAGCCCGATGTGGCCGCGGCCAACGTGCTGGCGCTCAAGGCCGGCTGGAACTTCGGTGAGACCACCGAGGCGTTCGCCACCACCTACGAGGTGTCGCCGGCCAAGCTGAAGTCCGGTGAGTACCGGCAGATCTCGGGTAACACCGCGCTGGCGTACGGGCTCGTCGCCGCCGGGCAGCTCGCGAACACGCAGCTCGTGCTCGGCACTTACCCGATCACCCCGGCGTCGGACATCCTGCACGAGCTGTCCAAGCACAAGAACTTCAACGTCCTCACCTTCCAGGCCGAGGACGAGATCGCCGGCATCGGTGCGGCTCTCGGCGCCTCCTACGGCGGCGCGCTGGGCGTGACGAGCACGTCGGGTCCCGGTGTGGCGCTCAAGGCCGAGGCGATCGGCCTCGGCGTGATGACCGAACTGCCGCTGGTGATCGTCGACGTGCAGCGCGGCGGCCCGTCGACCGGCCTGCCCACCAAGACCGAACAGGCCGACCTGCTGCAGGCGCTCTACGGCCGCAACGGCGAGTCGCCCGTCGCGGTGCTCGCACCCCGGTCGCCGTCGGACTGCTTCGACATCGCGGTGAATGCGGCGCGGATCGCGCTGACCTACCGCACGCCGGTGATCATCCTGTCCGACGGCGCGATCGCCAACGGTTCGGAGCCGTGGCGCATCCCCGACATCACCGGGTACGAGCGGATCGACCACACCTTCGCGCAGTCCGGTGACGACTTCGCGCCGTACGCACGCGATCCGGAGACGCTGGCCCGCCAGTTCGCCGTGCCCGGCACCGCGGGTCTCGAACACCGGATCGGCGGTCTGGAGAAGGCCAACGGTTCGGGCAACATCAGCTACGAGCCGAAGAACCACGACCTCATGGTCCGCCTGCGGCAGGCCAAGATCGACGGCATCACCGTGCCCGATCTCGAGGTCGACGATCCGACCGGCGACGCGGAGTTGCTCCTGATCGGCTGGGGCAGCAGCTACGGACCGATCGGTGAGGCGTGCCGCCGGGCCCGGCGCAAGGGCGTCAAGGTCGCCCACGCGCACCTGCGGCACCTCAACCCGTTCCCGGCCAATCTCGGTGACGTGCTCGCGCGGTATCCGAAGCTCGTGGCGCCGGAGATGAACATGGGGCAGCTGGCGCTGCTGCTGCGCGGGCGTTACCTCGCCGACGTGCAGTCGGTGACCAAGGTCGAGGGCATGGCATTCCTGGCTGACGAGGTCGAAGGCATCATCGATGCGGCGATCGACGGCACACTGGGAGACAAGGAAAACGAGAAGGCCACGTTCGCGCGGCTGGCTGCGGCCACCGTGGGAGCTGGCGTGGGAGCTGACGAATGACAACAGCGAGAAGCGAAGCGGATCGCGCCACTCAGTTGATCGGAACCGACCTGAGCCTGACGCCGCTGTCGAAGACCGCGGGGGTGCCCACCACCGACCAGCCCCAGAAGGGTAAGGACTTCACCAGCGACCAGGAGGTGCGCTGGTGCCCCGGGTGCGGTGACTACGTCATCCTCAACACGATCCGCAACTTCCTGCCGGAGTTGGGCCTGCGCCGGGAGAACATCGCGTTCATCAGCGGTATCGGCTGCTCGAGCCGGTTCCCGTACTACCTGGAGACCTACGGCTTCCACTCGATCCACGGCCGCGCGCCGACCATCGCCACCGGGCTCGCGCTGGCGCGTCCCGACCTGTCGGTGTGGGTCGTCACCGGCGACGGCGACTCGCTGTCGATCGGCGGCAACCACCTGATCCACGCGCTGCGCCGCAACATCAACATCACGATCCTGCTGTTCAACAACCGGATCTACGGTCTGACCAAGGGTCAGTACTCGCCGACCTCCGAGGTCGGCAAGGTCACGAAGTCGACGCCCATGGGCTCGCTGGACTACCCGTTCAACCCGGTGTCGCTGGCGCTGGGGTCCGAGGCCACGTTCGTCGGCCGCGCGCTGGACTCCGACCGCAAGGGCCTCTCCGAGGTGCTGCGCGCCGCGGCCCAGCACCGCGGCGCCGCCCTGGTCGAGATCCTGCAGGACTGCCCGATCTTCAACGACGGTTCGTTCGACGCGCTGCGCAAGGAGGGCGCCGAGGAGCGGCTGATCAACGTCCGCCACGGCGAGCCGATCACCTTCGGCGCCGACGGCGAGTACTGCGTCGTGAAATCCGGCTACGGCCTCGAGGTCGCCAAGACCGCCGACGTGCCTGCCGAGGAGATCGTGGTGCACAACGCCCAGATCGACGACCCGGCGTACGCGTTCGCGCTGTCCCGCCTGTCCGAGCAGAACCTCGACCACATGGTGATGGGCATCTTCCGGCAGGTCAACCGGCCCACCTATGACGATGCCGCCCGCGAGCAGGTCAGCTCGGCGCGCGAGGCCAAGCCGCACGACACGGCGGCACTGCAATCGCTGCTTCGCGGCAAGGACACCTGGACCGTCGACTAACGTCGCCCAGGTGACCCAAGGGGCGACGACCTCACCCGTACCGTTGGCCGCAGTCGTGCTGGCGGGCGGGGCGTCCCGCCGTATGGGGCGCGACAAGGCGACGCTGGTGGTCGACGGTTCCACCCTGGTCGAGCACGTGGTGACCACCGTCGGACGGCGTTGTTCGCAGGTGTTCGTGATCGCCGCACCGGGCCAACCCCTTCCCGAACTCGAGGCGCACGTGCTGCGCGACGAGGTGCGCGGGGTGGGTCCACTGTTGGCCACCGGCCGGGGGCTGCGCGCGGCCGCCGAAGCCGGCTGTGAGTGGGCGTTCGTCTGCGCCGTCGACATGCCGTATCTGACGATGGACTTCGTCGACGACCTGGCCGTGCCCGCCGCACGACTCGGCGTCGACGTCGTGCTGCCGTGGGACGGCCGCGACCACTACCTGGCGGGTGTCTACCGGACCTCACTCGCGGGCCACATCTCCGCTCTGGTGGCCGCCGGCGAGCGCAGTATGCGGGCCCTGGTGGACACCGTCGACACCCAGCGGATCGTCATGCCCGAACAGCGGGCGCTCACCAACGCCAACACCCCTGCCGATCTGCCCGTTACCCGCTGATCTCCCCAGCAAATTGTCTTGCCGGGCATGATTTGTTCCGTTGTGAACAATTCGGCGGAATCGCCGCGTGAATACGCCATTTACCGGTTCGTGATCAACGGCGCGAAAATGTGTGGCATCAATGCGCTCGCACCGGCCATTTTTTGGATGACTCTGCTCGAATCCCCTCGCGCAGTGCGGATTTCGGCTCACTGACCGACCGTGGCTTTCGGCGCGGGTGGGTGCTACATTCCGGCGGCAGCCTCGAAAATTGGCTGAATAGGCCGGTGTAGGCCTTTTCGCGGGCGTAAGGGCCAGTCGTGGGCCTCGAAGGGGAGCGGTCATCGACCGGGAATCGAATTGTGCGGCAACGTGATTCGCTGTCTTGCCGGTATGGCTGATCGAAGCGGCACCGCGGCTTAAAGCACGAAAGTAGTTGGTGTGCCACGATATTGGTGGACGGAGACGCGTCGCATCGGCCGGTGCCGGTGAGCGAATCGGTTCATGGGGAGGTGCCCGCCCCGGACCACCGAATCGCCGTCGTGACCACATTTGTGCTGGTCAAACCTCCTGCGACGTGGTCCAGCTCACAAAATGTGCGTGATTTGACTCACGAAAACAGGTCGTCGCATGCGGTCGCGCGCGCCTCGGTGATCATGCGCTGACCTGCGAGTTAAGAGGCTCACAGGCTGTCGTGATCATCTCGTTATCTGCGGTGATCCGGCGTTCGGTGGATATGACTTCTCGGCGAACGCTTTGTAGCGTCCTCGACAGCTCCTGACCCGGAGCAAATAATTCCAAACCACGAACCTGCGCGTGAGTGGGGCCGCGGACGGCGAGATCGCCCAGCGGACGTCGGGCTGAAGTCCGGCGGAGCATGTCGAGCTCCCCATGTCGCACCTGACCGAGACGGTGCGGCTCAGCTCTCCTGCCTGTGCTTCAGGCTGCGCGCCCGGCTTGCCGGGCGTGGATGGCGCGCGCTTGGCGAAAGGAAGAAGTTTTGAAGAACATCCGCAAGACGCTTGGTCTGGCCACCTTTGCCGGGGCGCTCGCTGTGGCTCCGATGGCGCTGGGCGCCGGCACCGCGAATGCGGACAGTGGCGTCAACTGGGACGCCGTCGCGGCGTGCGAGTCGGGCGGCAACTGGTCGATCAACACTGGCAACGGCTACTACGGCGGCCTGCAGTTCACGATGGGCACCTGGCAGTCCAACGGCGGCTCGGGTTCGCCGCACAACGCCTCGCGTGAAGAGCAGATCCGCGTGGCCGAGAACGTGCTGCAGTCCCAGGGCATCGGCGCATGGCCGACCTGCGGTGGGCGTGGCTGACGCACATCGAGACGCAAAAAGGGGCGGCACCGACAGGTGCCGCCCCTTTGCTCTCATTGGCCTCTTACGTCAGATAAGTAACGACTAAAACTTTCGCAACCCTGGTAACACGTGATGTCCGTCACCCGACACTCCCCATAACCGCATCGGGAGAGAGCAGTCCTTCCACCGCGGTCCTGGTGTCAAACGGTCGGGGAAGGACCGCACATGATCAACATCGGTAAAGCTCTCACCCGAGGTATCTGGCTCACCGTCATCGGCGCGGCGTTCGCGCTGGTCCCGACGTTCTTCTCGTCGGCAACGGCGAGCGCCGACTCGGTCAACTGGGACGCCATCGCGCAGTGCGAATCAGGCGGCAACTGGTCGACGAACACCGGCAACGGGTACTTCGGTGGGCTTCAGTTCAAGCCCACCACCTGGTCGTCGCACGGCGGGCGCGGCAATCCGGCCAATGCATCGCGCAGCGAGCAGATCCAGGTGGCCGAGCGCGTGCTCGCCACCCAGGGACTCAAGGCCTGGCCGAAGTGCGGTCCGCGTGGCGTCGCCACCCGCGCCGCCGTGTGGAACAACCCGCAGACCCCCCGGGTGGCCGCCCCGGCCGCCGCACCGCGTCCGGCCACCGGCTGCGCCGCGGTCCGCTCGGGCAGCGTCCTGGGCATCGTGGACCTCAAGCAGCTCTGCTCGACGGTGCTCAGCCCGCTGGGGACTCTGGGTCAGCGCTGAACTCGTTGCCCTGCGGATCGACCAGCGTGCCGTCGGAGCGCATCAGTGCACCGGCGGCCACCAGGTCGTCCACCGACTCCGCCAGCGTCGGCCACCAGCGATTCGGCGTGATGCGCGCATCGTCGACGCGGACGAACTTCCAGATGAGTCCCGGCCAACCGGCGCACCCGTGCAGCCAGCGTGGCGTCTGATCCGGTCCAGGACCGATCCGCGCGCCGACCCTCGCCGCCCACCACGCGGCCAGCTGTTCGGGCTGCGCACTGTCGGTGCACACCGCGAACACCCGGGCAGCCGCGTCGTCGTCGGGCCGACCGGGGAACGCGCAGAACTCGTTGCCCTCGACGTCGGCCAGCGTCACCCAGTCGGGTAGGTGGTCGGCGAGTACCCGGGCGCCGAGCCTCAGCAGCCGGTCGACACCCCGGCCCTCCGGACCGACCGCGACGTCGAGATGTACGCGGTTCTTCACCGTCTTCGGGGCCCGCTGGACCCGGAAGCGCAACAGGCGCTCCTGCTCCGGGCGCCCCAGCGCGGCCGACCAGAACGCCGCCATCGCCGGCGGATCGGCGGCGTCCACCAGCAAGGGCCCCAGCGTGGCGGTCATCCGGGCGCCTCCGGGAGCGTGAATGCCGAGCCCGCCGCGACCGCGGCCAGGTGGCGGCCCAGGACAGCCTCGGGGATCACCACCGTCGCCCTGCTCGCCAGCGCGCTCAGAACGGCCGGGCGCAGATTGACGACGCGGCCGATCAACTTGGACTCCCGGACCAGCGCCCGTACCCGGGCTCGGCGGAAGCCGGCGAATCGGACGAATGCGGTCGCGAAGTCGGTCTCGGTGCCCGTGGCGGCCGCCACGAACCGCGCCAGGACGGCCGCGTCCTCGAGGCCCTGACAACCACCCTGTCCCAGGTGCGGCCGCATGGGATGGGCGGCGTCACCGACCAGGGTCACCAAGCCTCGCGACCAGACGCGGATCTGCTCCCGGTCGTAGAGGTCGTTGCGCAGTACGTCCTGTGCGGCACTGGTGGCCAGCAGCGTGGGGATCGGCTCGGCCCAGCTGCGGTACTTTTCCCGCAGGTAGTCGAGCTCACCCTGCGGTATCGAACCGCCCTCGGCGGTGCGTTCGGTGGCGAACCAGTAGGTGTGGTCGGGTCCCAGCGGGACGTGGCCCACCTCGGTGCCCGCCCCCAGCGTCTGGCCCGCCAACTGCGGGTCGAGGCGGTGGGCCGCGATGCCGCGCCACGCGGTGTACCCGGCGTAGCGGTGGCGCAGCGGTCCGTTGAGGTGGCGGGCCACCATCGAGCCGACCCCGTCGGCGCCGATCACCGCGGCCGCATCGCGTACCGATCCGTCCGACAGCGTGATGCGCACCCCGGCCGGTGTCGTGTCGATCACGCTGGCGGCGACACCGCGTTGCACTGTCCCCGGCGCCAGGGCGCCGGCCAGGATTGCGGTCAGGTCGGCCCGACGGGTCACCACCAGCGGCTCACCCAGGGCTCGCACCATCCGGTCGGCCGACGGCCTGCGCAACCACGTGCCGTCGTGCCACCGCAGCGCGCCCGCTGTCACCCGGCCACCGGAGGCGCGCACCGCGTCGCCGAGGCCGAACGCGTCGAGAGCGGCCAGCGCATTGGGCCAGATGCTGATGCCCGCACCGGCCGACGTGTCCGCCTTCTCCTCGACGACCGTGACCGGGTGGCCGATCCGCTGCAGCGCCACCGCGGTGGCCAGACCGGCGATACCCGCGCCCACGACCAGAATCTGCTGCGACATCGGTCGAACCTAACGCGCACGGTGTGCTACCTACTTGAAGTCATGCCGGACACTGTCTCGCCGTTCGCGGAGCTCGACGCCTACCTCGCACTCCCACGGGTGGCCGGGCTCGCCGTGTCTCCCGACGGGTCGCGGGTGGTGACCACGATCAGCGAGCTCGACGACAAGCGCACCGCGTTCGTCACCGCGATCTGGGAACTGGACCCCGCCGGGAGGCGCCCCGCCCGCCGCCTCACCCGCGGCGCGAAGGGGGAGCGGGCGCCGGCGTTCACCCCGGGCGGAGATCTGCTGTTCCTCGCGTCGCGCCCCACCGGGGATTCCGCCGAGGACGGGGACTCGCCGCCCGCGGCGCTGTGGCGGCTGCCCGCACAGGGCGGGGAAGCGGTCGAGGAACTCACCCCGCCCGGCGGTGTAACGTCCGTGCGCTGCGCCCGGGCCGCGGGGGTCGCGGTGGTGAGCGCGCCGATGCTGGTCTCGGCCGCCGACCTCGACGACGACAAGAGGCTGCGTGCGCTGAGAAAGGACAACAAGGTCTCCGCGGTCCTGCACAGCGGGTATCCGGTGCGCTCCTGGGATCACGACCTCGGACCCGATCAGCCGCATCTGCTCGACGCCGCCGACGGCCGCGACCTCACACCCCGACCGGGCGGCGGTCTGCGCGACGCCGCCGTCGACGTCAGCGACGACGGCAGCTTTCTCGTCACCTCCTGGCAGAACCCGTCCGCCGGGGCGGCGCTGCGCGACACCCTGGTACGCGTCGAGGTCGGCAGCGGTGAGCGCACCACGGTCGCCGACGACCCCGGGGCCGATCTGGGCCATCCGGCCATCTCCCCGGACGGCCGGATGCTGGCGTTCACCCGCGAGACGATCTCCACTCCGCTGCAGGCCCCGCGAATCACATTGTGCTGCCTGCATTTCGGTGGTGAGGTGCGCGAACTGACAGCCCACTGGGACCGGTGGCCGACATCGGTCACCTGGAGCCGCGACGGCGCGAAACTAATCGTCACCGCCGACGACAACGGCCGCGGGCCGATCTTCCTGATCGACCCGGACACCGGCGCTGTCACCAAGCTGACCGACGACGACCACACCTACACCGACGTCGTCACCGCACCCGGCGGTGTGCTCTTCGCGATCCGCCACAACTACGCCGCCCCACCGCACCCGGTGCGCATCGACCCCGACGGCACCGTCACCGTCCTGCCGACCGTCGACGCCCCGAGGCTGCCGGGCACGCTGAGCGAGATCACCGCCACCGCACCCGACGGCGCCGCCGTGCGGTCCTGGCTGGCCCTGCCCGACGGCGCCGGCGAGAACGCCCCGGCGCCGCTGCTGCTGTGGATCCACGGCGGACCGCTCGCCAGTTGGAACGCCTGGCACTGGCGGTGGAATCCGTGGCTGATGGTCGCGCAGGGCTACGCCGTGCTGCTCCCCGATCCGGCCCTGTCCACCGGCTACGGCCAGGACTTCATCCAGCGGGGCTGGGGCGCCTGGGGCGAGGCGCCCTACACGGATCTGATGGCCGCCACCGACGCGGTGACCGCCGACCCGCGCATCGACGGCACCCGCACCGCGGCGATGGGTGGGTCGTTCGGCGGATACATGGCCAACTGGATCGCCGGGCACACCGACCGGTTCGATGCGATCGTCACCCACGCCAGCCTGTGGGCGCTCGATCAGTTCGGTCCCACCACCGACGGCGCGTACTGGTGGGCGCGCGAGATGACACCCGAGATGGCCGAACGCAATTCACCGCACCTGTTCGTGGAGAACATCGCCACGCCGATGTTGGTGATCCACGGCGACAAGGACTACCGGGTGCCGATCGGCGAAGCGCTGCGGCTCTGGTACGAGCTGCTCACCAGATCGCGCCTGCCCGCCGCGGACGACGGCACCGGACCGCACCGCTTCCTCTACTACCCCTCGGAGAACCACTGGGTGCTTGCTCCCCAGCATGCGAAGCTCTGGTACCAGGTCGTCTTCGCATTCCTGGCCCGGCACGTGCTCGGGCGGGACGTCGAGCTGCCCGAACTGCTCGGGTAGCGTCGAAACCATGAGTCCCGCACAGCAGCGTGAGTTCGACATCGTCGTCTACGGAGCCACCGGATTCGTCGGGAAACTGACCGCCGAATACCTGGCCGACCACGGTGCCGGGGCCCGCATCGCGCTGGCCGGCCGCTCGCAGGACAAACTGCTCGAGGTCCGCGAGTCGCTGGGGCCGAAGGCCACCGACTGGGAGCTCATCACCGCCGACGCCTCGCAGCCGTCGACGCTCAACGCGATGGCCGCCCGCGCCCGCGTCGTCATCACCACCGTCGGGCCCTACACCAAGTACGGGCTGCCCCTGGTCGCCGCGTGCGCGGCCGCCGGCACCGACTACGCCGACCTGACCGGCGAGACGATGTTCGTCCGCGACAGCATCGACCACTACCACAAACAGGCGGTCGACACCGGCGCCCGGATCGTGCACGCCTGCGGATTCGACTCCATCCCTTCGGATCTCACCGTCTACGCATTGCACCGCAAGGTGGCCGCGGACGGGGAGGGCGAGCTCGGCGACACCAGCATGGTGGTGCGCACCCTCGCCGGCGGGGCGTCCGGGGGCACGATCGCGTCGATCTTGGAAGTCCTGAACACCGCCTCGACCGACCCCGAGGCCCGCCGGGAGATGACCGACCCCTACACGCTGTCGCCGGACCGCAGCGCCGAACCCGAACTCGGCGCCCAGCCCGACATGCGCTGGCGGCGCGGTGCGGAGATCGCGCCCGAACTGTCCGGCTACTGGACCGCGGCGTTCGCGATGGCCGGGCCGAACACCCGCATCGTCCGGCGCAGCAACGCGCTGCTGGGCTACGCCTACGGACGCAGACTCGAATACTCCGAGGTGATGAGCACCGGGCGCACACCGGTCGCACCCGCCGTCGCCGCGTTGACCACCGCGGGCAGCGCCGCCGTCATGGGTCTCGGTTCGCGCTACTTCAACCGGCTGCCGCGCAAACTCGTCGACCGGGTGCTGCCCGCGCCGGGCACCGGCCCCAGCGAGCAGACCCGCGAACGCGGGCACTACACCGTCGAGACCTACACCACGACCACCACCGGGGCGCGCTACCTCGCCCGGATGTCGCAGCGGGGTGACCCCGGTTACAAGGCCACGTCGGTGTTGCTCGGGGAGTGCGGTCTGGCGCTGGCACTGGACCGCGACAAGCTGTCCGACCTGCGCGGGGTGCTCACGCCGGCGGCGGCGATGGGTGACGCGCTGCTGGCGCGGTTCCCGGGTGCCGGTGTCTCGCTGGAGACCTCGCGACTGGCCTGAGCAGGGGTGGGACCCGGGCGGTAGGCGGTCGCGCCGCTCCCTAGAATTGACGGGTGACCGCCACCCCTGACGCACACGCCGAATCCCTGCCCAAGTCGTGGGATCCGGGGGCGGTAGAGGCTGACATCTACCAGGGCTGGGTGGAAGCCGGGTACTTCACCGCCGATCCGGACAGTGACAAGCCGGCCTATTCGATCGTGCTGCCGCCGCCGAACGTGACCGGCAGCCTGCACATGGGCCACGCGCTCGACCACACGCTGATGGATGCGCTCACCCGGCGCAAGCGGATGCAGGGGTTCGAGGTGCTGTGGCTGCCCGGGATGGACCACGCCGGGATCGCCACCCAGACGCTGGTGGAGAAGCAGCTGGCGGTCGACGGCAAGACCAAAGAGGACTTCGGCCGTGAACTGTTCATCGACAAGGTGTGGGACTGGAAGCGGGAGTCCGGCGGCACCATCGGTGCGCAGATGCGCAGGCTCGGCGACGGCGTCGACTGGAGCCGCGACCGCTTCACCATGGACGACGGGCTCTCCCGCGCGGTGCGGACCATCTTCAAGAAGCTCTACGACGCCGGTCTGATCTACCAGGCCGAACGCCTGGTCAACTGGTCGCCGGTGCTGGAGACGGCGATCAGCGACCTCGAGGTCAAGTACGAAGACGTCGAGGGTGAGCTGGTGTCGTTCCGCTACGGCTCTTTGGATGACGCACAGCCCCACATCATCGTCGCCACCACCCGCGTGGAGACGATGCTCGGCGACACCGCGATCGCCGTCCACCCCGACGACGACCGCTACCGCCACCTCGTCGGCACCTCGCTGCCGCACCCGTTCCTGGATCGTCGCATCGTCATCGTCGCCGACACCCACGTCGATCCCGAATTCGGAACCGGCGCAGTGAAAGTCACACCCGCACACGACCCCAACGACTTCGAGATCGGGCTTCGGCATTCGCTGCCGATGCCCTCGATCATGGACACGAAGGGCCGGATCGCGAACACCGACACCCAGTTCGACGGGATGGACCGGTTCGAGGCGCGGGTCAAGGTCCGCGAGGCGCTGGCCGACCAGGGCCGCATCGTCGCCGAGAAGCGGCCCTATCTGCACAGTGTCGGACACTCCGAACGCAGCGGTGAGCCGATCGAACCGCGGCTGTCGCTGCAGTGGTGGGTCAAGGTCGAGTCGCTGGCCAAGGCCGCCGGCGACGCGGTCCGCAACGGACACACCGTCATTCACCCGCCCAGCCTGGAGCCGCGATGGTTCGCGTGGGTGGACAACATGCACGACTGGTGCATCTCCCGGCAGCTGTGGTGGGGCCACCGGATCCCGATCTGGCACGGTCCCAACGGGGAAACCGTCTGCGTCGGACCGGACGAGACCCCGCCCGACGGCTGGGAGCAGGATCCCGACGTGCTCGACACCTGGTTCTCCTCGGCGTTGTGGCCGTTCTCCACCATGGGCTGGCCCGACCGGACCCCGGAGCTGGCGAAGTTCTACCCGACCACGGTGCTCGTCACCGGCTACGACATCCTGTTCTTCTGGGTGGCGCGGATGATGATGTTCGGCACCTTCGTCGCCGACGATCCCGCGCTCACGCTCGACGGACAGCGCACGGCCGACGTGCCGTTCGAGAATGTGTTCCTGCACGGGCTGATCCGCGACGAACACGGTCGCAAGATGAGCAAGTCCCGCGGCAACGGCATCGACCCGCTCGACTGGGTGGAGACCTTCGGCGCCGACGCGCTGCGCTTCACGCTCGCCCGCGGTGCCAGCCCCGGCGGTGACCTGGCGATCGGCGAGGACCACGCGCGCGCATCGCGGAACTTCGCCACGAAACTGTTCAACGCCACGCGGTTCGCGTTGATGAACGGCGCCGCCCCGGCGCCGCTTCCGGACGTCGCGGCGCTCACCGACGCCGACCGGTGGATCCTGGGCCGTCTCGAAGAGGTGCGCGCGGAGGTCGACGCCGCATTCGAGGCCTACGAGTTCAGCCGGGCGTGTGAATCGCTGTACCACTTCGCGTGGGACGAGTTCTGCGACTGGTATGTCGAGCTGGCGAAAGTCCAGTTGGGCGAGGGTGTTTCACATACAACAGCGGTGTTGGCCGCGGTTCTGGACACCCTGCTCAAACTGCTGCACCCGGTGATGCCGTTCGTCACCGAGGTGCTGTGGAAGACGCTGACCGGTGGTGCGTCGCTGGTCGTCGCCGACTGGCCGGAGCCGTCCGGCTTCGTTGCGGACGTCGCTGCGGCGCAACGCATCTCCGACACGCAGAAGCTGATCACCGAAGTGCGCCGGTTCCGCAGTGATCAGGGGCTGGCCGACCGGCAGCGGGTGCCGGCCAGGTTGTCCGACATCGGGGCGGCCCGATTGGACGAGCACGTTCCCGCGGTGCGCGCACTCGCGTGGCTGACCGAGGCCGGTGACGGATTCACCCCCTCGGCGTCGGTGGAGGTGCGGCTGTCGGCTGCGACGGTCGTGGTGGAGGTGGACACCTCCGGCACCGTCGACGTCGCCGCCGAACGCCGCCGGCTCGAGAAGGACCTCGCCGCCGCGGAGAAAGAACTCAAGGGGACGGCTGCGAAACTCGGCAACGACGCCTTCCTCGCCAAGGCGCCCGCGGAGGTGGTCGACAAGATCCGCGGCCGCCAGCAGGTGGCGCGCGAGGAGGTCGAGCGCATCACGGCTCGCCTGAGCGCGTTGCGATGAGCCGGCCCGAGCCCACCCCCGACGAGATCGCGGCGCTGCTGCAGGTCGAGCACCTGCTCGACGCCCGCTGGCCGGAAACCAAGATCGAGCCGAGCACCGCGCGGATCAGCGCGCTGCTCGAGATGCTCGGCAACCCCCAGCGCGGCTATCCGTCGATCCACATTGCGGGCACGAACGGCAAGACGTCGGTGGCCCGGATGGTCGATGCGTTGCTGACCGCGCTCAGCCGGCGCACCGGACGCACCACCAGCCCGCATCTGCAGTCGGCGGTCGAGCGCATCGCCATCGACGGCGAACCGATCTCCCCGGCCCGATATGTCGAGGTCTACCGCGAGATCGAACCGTTCGTCCTGATGGTCGACGAACGGTCCGAAGAGGCAGGCGGACCGCGGCTGAGCAAGTTCGAGGTGCTCACCGCGATGGCCTTCGCCGCATTCGCCGACGCACCCGTGGACGTCGCGGTCGTGGAGGTCGGTATGGGTGGCCGGTGGGATGCGACCAACGTGGTCAACGCCCCGGTCGCGGTGATCACGCCGATCGGCATCGACCACGCCGACTACCTCGGGGACACGATCGCCGAGATCGCGGGGGAGAAGGCGGGCATCATCACCCGCCAGCCCGACGACCTCGTCCCGACGGACACGGTCGCGGTGATCGGGCGCCAGGCACCCGAGGCCATGGAGGTGCTGCTGGCCCAGGCCGTCCGCGCGGACGCCGCGGTGGCCCGCGAGGACTCCGAATTCGCGGTGCTGTCCCGCCAGGTCGCCGTCGGCGGCCAGCTTCTCGAACTGCAGGGCCTCGGCGGTGTGTACCCGGAGATCTTCCTGCCGCTGCACGGTGAACACCAGGCCCACAACGCGATACTCGCCCTAGCCGCGGTCGAGGCGTTCTTCGGCGCGGGCGCGGAGCGCCAACTCGACATCGACGCCGTGCGGGCCGGATTCGCCGCCGCAGCCAGTCCCGGCCGGTTGGAGCGGCTGCGCAGCGCGCCGACGGTGTTCATCGACGCCGCGCACAACCCCGCGGGCGCCGCCGCGCTCGCCGATGCGCTGCAGACCGAATTCGACTTCCGTTTCCTGGTCGGGGTGGTGTCGGTGATGGGGGACAAGGACGTCGACGGCATCCTCGCGGCGCTGGAACCGGCGTTCGACCAGATCGTCGTCACCCACAACGGTTCGCCGCGCGCGCTCGACGTCGAGGCGCTCGCCGTACGCGCCGAGGAGCGTTTCGGCCCGGAACGGGTGATCCGGGCGGCCACGCTGCCGGACGCCATCGAGACGGCCACCGCGGTGGTCGAGGACTCCGGCGGCGAAGGACTCGCCGGTGCCGGGATGGTCATCACCGGGTCCGTGGTCACCGCGGGTGCCGCGAGGACCCTGTTCGGACGGGATCCGCAATGAGCGAGCAGACCCCGTCCGGTCAGCCCCAGGCGCCCGACCCGTGGCGCAGCTTCCGCGGCGTGATGGCCGGCACGCTCATCCTCGAGGCCATCGTCGTACTACTGGCGCTGCCGGTGGTGGGTTCGGTCGGTGGCGGGCTGACCGCGGCGTCGACGGGCTACCTGATCGGCTTCGCGGTCGTGCTCGTGCTGATGTCCGGGATCCAAGGGCGGCCGTGGGCGATCTGGGCCAACCTCGCAGTGCAGGTGGGCCTGATCGCGGGATGGGCCGTCTATCCCGGGGTGGGGATCATCGGCGTCATCTTCGCGGTGGTCTGGTTGATGATCGTCTACCTGCGCGCGGAGGTGTTGCGTAGGCAGAAGCGCGGACTGCTGCCGGGCCAGCAGCCGCGCGAGTAGGCCGCTAGGTGGTCACGTCGACCGCTTCGTCCGCGGCGGTGACCCGCCGGGTCGGCACCGTCGCCGCGGCCGCCAACGACAGTGCGGCGACGACGAAGCACGCGACGGTGTACCAGAGGCTGCCGATCGGATCGCCGTCGGCGGTGACACCGTCGACCGCGCCGAAGAAGGCCGGCAGCGCGGTGAGCCACAGTACGGCCATCACCGCGAGGTACACGCCGGCGTAACCGAAAATCAGTGTGGGCGACGGGTCTCGGTGTGGCCGGCCCGCGCGTAGGCGCCGCCACTGCGCGGCCAGCACCGCCGCCGAGATGACGCTCAGGACAACCAGTTCGAGCGCGTACACGACGCCGCCGACGTCGGTGCTGCCCGAGACGCCACCGGCGATGGTCGCGGGCAGCGGCAGCACGAAGGTACCGACCGACGCCAGCACACCGACCACGACCGTGCGCAGCACCAGGCTTCCCCCGGAGAAGCTGCGGCCCGCATCGACGTGGCGTCCGACGAAGAACTGCACGCAGAACGCCAGCGACGTCGGCCACAGCGCCGCGAACACCACCACGCTGGGCAACGGCACGGAGGCGAAGAACGGTTGGTTGAGCGGGTTGTCCAGAGTCCACTCCCACCACCGCAACTGCGGGCCGAGGTGGTCGAAGATCTCGTAGAACGCGTGGTGGACGAACCCGACGCACAGCGCGCCGACGAAAGTGCCGTAGCGGCGGAAAACGCCGAGCCGGCGGACGATCTCGAAGGAGACCGTCGCCATCATCGGATAGATCGCGACGATGTACAGCGGCAGTCGGCCCCACAGGAACTCCACCGTGAACACGTTGTGGGCGAACATCGTGTCGACGTGCTCGTCGATGCCGAACGCCGACGGGAAGTACAGCGGCGGTTCGATGATCAGCAGATAGGCGATCGCGCCGAACCACAGCACCAGGTTCGTGGGATCGCCGTGCCGGCGCAGGCGGTTGATCGCGTACACCAGCGTCAGCACCGCGCCGACGACGATCAGGACCTCGAGCACCGGCAGCGTCCAGTTCTCCAACCCGAACGGATTGCGGAACTCGACCAGACCGCCCGCCTCGTCGCACGAGAAGCCGAGCCGCTCAGCCAGATCGGCGAAGGTGGGGGAACACAGATCAGACATGGGCGTCGCTCTCGTTCGTCGCCGCGGTGTACCAGCGGGTGACCTCGTAACCGGCGTCGTATCGATCGAACCACTTCTGGGCCAGATCGGGCAGCGCCTCCTGCGCGGGATCGTGGCCGGGTATCTGGCTGCGCACGACACCGGTCAGGGCGGTGAGCATCTCGCGTTTGGGCAGGCGGGCGAAGGCGTTGGCGACCGGACCGTCATACGGCGCCGTCACGAGTGGAAGTCGCTGCAGCAGAGCCTTTTTCCGCGCCTGCATGCCGAACATCGAGATCGCGTCGATCCGCCGGTCCTCGAGAGGGACGTGCACGTTGAAGCCCGCGCAGGCGATCTTGAGCGCGGCCCACACGTGGGCGAAGACCGACGGCGCCACCCGCATGCGGTACCAGGGGCTGGCGACCACCGCGTCGTAGATCGTCAGCGCGGAACTGCGGTGTTCGACCTCCTCGACGAAGTGCCACAGGAACAGCGAGGCCACCCGGTCGTCGCCCGGGGCGAACAGGGTGGCGTCGTTGTCGAGCATCAGTTTGAACGCCGGGGTGAAGGTGGCCTCGAGATCGGCGGTGTAGGCGAGCCGGTACTCGAGGGGGGTGTTGGCCGTCAGGTCGTCGTAGGAGGCGATCACCTCGTCGAGGGTCTGCTTGAGGCCCGGGTACTGCTTGATCAGCGCCTTGGTGTGCTGGCGGTGGGCCATCGAGTGCTGGCCTTCCTGCCGGGTGAAGGCGTCGGCCTCGGCGGCCACCACGGGATCGGTGATCCGCGGCATCACCTCGGGGACCATCGCGCCGATCATCTTCTCGAACGCCACCGCGAGGAACGAGACGGCGTTGGCCATCGACGAGAACGCGGGGTTGTCCTCGTTCCAGCAGAACGGAACCGGCGATTCGGCGAACGCGAAACGCATCTTGCGGACGATCAGCTCGGACATCGACGCCCCTCTGTAATCATACAAACACTACGATCTCTGTATGTTTGTATGTTCAGGCGCTGCTCGTCAAGCGTGCGCGCTACCCTGCAGGCCCATGGCCCGTAGAAGAGGGTGGAACGGTAGCCCGCCCGCCGACGACGAGGAGGCCTCCCGGCGCATCGTCGAGGCGGCGGTGGGGCTGCTGGCCCAGACTGGAACCGCGATCAGCATCTCGGATGTCGCCGCCTCACTCGGCGTCATCCGCCAGACCGTGTACCGCTACTACCCGACCGCCGACGCGCTGATGCGGGCAGCGGCGATCGCCTCGGTCGACGACTTCCTCGATCGCCTGGCCGAAGCCGTCCGCGGCATCGAGGATCCCGCCGAGGCGATGACCGAGGGCGTGCTGTACGTGCTCGACGAGGTGGCGCGGACCCCGCATCTGGGCATCCTGCTGTCCGAGCCCTACGTCAACACCCACTCCGGGGAAGTCGCCTCCGACGAGGCGCGGGCGATCGGCATGCGGATGGTCAACCGCTTCGACGTCGACTGGGTCGACCACGGTTACGACGACGCGGCGCTGGTGGACCTCGTGGAGTTCACGCTGCGCACCATGCTGTCGTTCTTCGTGGCGCCCAATCCGCCGTCGCGTTCCCGCGACGATCTCCGCCGCTTCGTGCACCGCTGGCTGGGTGGGGCCATCATGGCCCAGAACCGCCTCTGAGCTGCGCATTGACTGTTCCCGAAACCGGGGCCGGTACGCTGTCCGCCGTGACTGAGCGGACCCTGGTTCTGATCAAGCCCGACGGCGTGCAACGGCGCCTGGTCGGGGAAATTCTCGGCCGGATCGAGCGCAAGGGTCTGACCCTCGCCGCGCTCGAACTGAAGACCGTCGACGACGAACTGGCCCGGCGGCACTACGCCGAGCACGAGGGCAAGCCGTTCTTCGGTTCGCTGCTGGAATTCATCACCTCGGGCCCCGTGGTCGCCGCGATCGTCGAGGGTCCGCGCGCGATCGCCGCATTCCGTCAGATCGCCGGCGGCACCGATCCGGTGGAGAAGGCCACACCCGGCACCATCCGCGCCGACCTGGCCCTGGTCACCCAGGACAACCTGGTGCACGGCTCCGATTCGCCGGAGTCCGCGGCCCGCGAAATCGACCTCTGGTTCCCCGGCCGCTGACGTTTGTTTGCGGCGCCTGGTCGGTGGGCGCCGCGTCGTGTGGGATACTGGTCGCGGGTAGCCGGACTTCAACCAGAGTTCGTCGCCCGAATGAAGACTTCGACGTGCGCGACCACCGCGACCGCGGTGCGGCGCCGACCGTCCAGCCGTCATTCAGCCAGGCACTGAGTGGGTTCTGACCTGGGGCCGCTCGGAGCGAGACCACAACAAACCCGGGGAAGTCTCACCGGGTACAACAGCGGAAGCCCTCGCGTGGCCGCGTCGTACGACGCGCCCGGGGGCTTGAGGAGAATACGTGGCCGACAGTGAAAATACTCAAGCCCAAGACTCGCCGGACTCTTCAGAAGAGGCTTCGCCTCGCGAAAGACTTCCCGAACGCCTGAGGGTGCACTCACTGGCCCGGGTGCTGGGCACCACCAGCCGGCGGGTCCTCGACGCACTGGCCGAACTCGACGGCCGCGCTCGCAGCGCGCACTCGACCGTCGACAAGACCGAGGCCGAGCGGGTCCGCGAAGTGCTCGCCGGCAGCGACGGGGACGCCCCCGTCGAAGCCCCGGCGCCCGCGGAGATCGCCGAGTCGGTCGCCGATGCCCCCGAGGTGGTCATCGAGACGGTCGAGTCGGTCGAGGTCACGATCGACGTGGCTCCCGTCGATGACACGCCGGACGTGCCGGAACCCGAGGACGAGCCGGAATCGCGGACGATCCTCGAGACGGCCCCCGTCGAGCGGGCGGACTACCTGCCGCTGTTTGTCGCACCCCAGCCGGTGCGGTTCGAGCCCGCCGACGAGGACGACGACGAAGACGAGGACGACGACGTCGCCGCGTCGGCCGACAGCGAGGACGACGACGAGGACGACCAGTCGGAGCGGCCCGCCGCGCGGCGCCGCCGGCGGGGACGCCGCGGCCGGGGCCGGGGGCGCGGCGAACAGAGCGACGACAACGGGGAGCCCGACGCCGCCGAGGGCACCGAGACGAAGACCGACGGGCAGGCCGACTCCGATCAGGACACCGGCGACGACTCCGACGAGGACGGCGACGAGGACACCTCGGGTGGCGACGGCAGTTCGCGGAGGCGTCGCCGCCGGCGTCGGCGCAAGTCCGGCGCGTCGGACGACTCCGACAACGGTTCACCCGACGACCCGCCGAACACCGTCGTGCACGAACGCCCGCCGCGTGAGCGGGGTGGCAAGTCCGGCGACAGCGACGACAACGAGATCCAGGGCATCAGCGGCTCGACCCGGCTGGAAGCCAAGCGGCAGCGCCGTCGCGACGGTCGGGACGCCGGACGCCGCCGCCCGCCGATCCTGTCCGAGGCCGAGTTCCTCGCCCGCCGCGAGGCCGTCGAACGCGTCATGGTGGTGCGCGACAAGGTCCGCACCGAACCGCCCCACGAGGGTGCGCGCTACACCCAGATCGCGGTGCTCGAGGACGGGGTCGTCGTCGAACACTTCGTGACGTCGCCGGCCTCGGCGTCCCTGGTCGGCAACATCTACCTGGGCATCGTGCAGAACGTGCTCCCGTCGATGGAGGCCGCGTTCGTCGACATCGGTCGCGGTCGCAACGGCGTGCTCTACGCCGGTGAGGTGAACTGGGAGGCCGCGGGTCTCGGCGGGCAGAACCGCAAGATCGAGCAGGCGCTCAAACCCGGCGACTACGTCGTCGTGCAGGTCAGCAAGGATCCGGTCGGGCACAAGGGTGCCCGCCTGACCACGCAGGTGTCGCTGGCCGGCCGTTACCTGGTGTACGTGCCGGGTGCGTCGTCGACCGGGATCAGCCGCAAGCTGCCCGACACCGAGCGGCAACGGCTCAAGGAGATCCTGCGCGAAGTGGTGCCCGCCGACGCCGGGGTGATCATCCGCACCGCGTCGGAGGGCGTGAAGGAAGACGACATCCGCTCCGACGTGAACCGGTTGCAGGAGCGCTGGACACAGATCGAGGCCAAGGCCGCCGAGATCACCGCGAAGAAGGCCGGCGCCGCCGTCGCGCTCTACGAAGAGCCCGACGTGCTGGTGAAGGTGATCCGCGACCTGTTCAACGAGGATTTCTCCGGGCTGATCGTCTCGGGTGACGAGGCGTGGAACACCATCAACTCCTACGTCGAGTCCGTGGCGCCCGACCTGATGCCGCGGCTGACCAAGTACGAACCGGCAGGCAACCCCAACGGCGAGGGTCCGGATGTGTTCGCCGTGCACCGCATCGACGAACAACTCGCCAAGGCCATGGACCGCAAGGTGTGGCTGCCGTCGGGCGGGACGCTGGTCATCGACCGCACCGAGGCGATGACCGTCGTCGACGTCAACACCGGCAAGTTCACCGGGTCGGGCGGCAACCTCGAGCAGACGGTCACCCGCAACAATCTCGAGGCGGCCGAGGAGATCGTGCGCCAACTGCGGTTGCGCGACATCGGCGGCATCATCGTCATCGACTTCATCGACATGGTGCTCGAGTCGAACCGCGATCTGGTGTTGCGGCGGCTGACCGAGGCGCTGGCCCGTGACCGCACCCGCCACCAGGTGTCCGAGGTGACCTCGCTGGGTCTGGTGCAGCTGACGCGTAAGCGGCTGGGCACCGGGCTGATCGAGGCCTTCTCCACCCCGTGTCCGCACTGTGCGGGGCGCGGCATCGTGCTGCACGGCGATCCGATCGACAACGCCTCGGGTAACGGGCGCAAGTCCGAGCCGGGGACGGGCAGGCGCAGCAAGCGCGGCAAGAAGGGCGGTAAGCCCGAGGAGGCGCCCGCGGCCGTGCCGGTGATCAAGGTGCCGCCGCACCCCGCCGGTGAGCACCCGATGTTCAAGGCGATGGCCGCCGCGAACGGCCGCGACGACGAGTCCGAGGACGAGTCCGACGAGTCGGCCGATGAGCAGTCCGGTGCGCGCGAGGACGACACCGCCGAGAAGGTGCACGAGGCCGTCGGTGAAGAACTCGACGACGAGGACTTCGAGGACGCGGAGGACGCGGAGGACTCCGACGATTCCGATGAGGACGAGGACGAGGATTCCGACGACTCCGATGAGGACGAGATCGACCTCGACAACGACGACGACGAAGAGGACGACGACATCGAGGTCCTCGACGACGAGGATTCCGACGAGGACGAGGATTCCGACGAGGACGAGGATTCCGACGAGGATTCCGATGAAGACTCCGATGAGGACTCCGATGACGAGGACGAACCCGAGGTGATCGCGGTCCCGGTGCGGCGTCCGCGCCGACGCGCTGCCGCACGTCCGGCGGGTCCGCCCAGCAGCGAGTAGGCGGTTTGACCCTTTACCTGCTGGTCACGTACCCTTGACCAGTTGCCGCCAGGCTGACTGCCGGCGGCGGCGGGATCGAATCGACACCCGCACCCAGACCCGCGCACGCAGCCCCCGGGCAACGCAGTGCGCGCACCGGCTACGGAAGAGGACTAGGACACGATGGCGAGCTACGCAATCGTCAAGACCGGCGGCAAGCAGTACAAGGTCGCCGTTGGTGACGTGGTCAAGGTCGAGAAGCTCGACTCCGAGCCGGGCGCGTCGGTGTCGCTGCCGGTCGCCCTGGTCGTCGACGGTGCCAATGTCACCAGCAAGGCCGAGGATCTGGCCAAGGTCGCCGTCACCGGCGAGGTGCTCGAGCACACCAAGGGCCCGAAGATCCGGATTCACAAGTTCAAGAACAAGACCGGCTACCACAAGCGTCAGGGTCACCGTCAGCAGTTGACGGTCCTGAAGGTCACCGGCATCAAGTAACTGGAGGCGATGACATGGCACACAAGAAGGGCGCGTCCAGCTCGCGCAACGGTCGTGATTCCGCCGCCCAGCGGCTCGGTGTGAAGCGCTTCGGCGGTCAGGTTGTCAAGGCCGGCGAGATCATCGTGCGCCAGCGCGGCACCCACTTCCATCCGGGCGTCAACGTCGGCCGTGGCGGCGACGACACGCTGTTCGCCACTGCCCCCGGCTCCGTCGAATTCGGCAGCCGTCGCGGTCGCAAGACCGTCAACATCGTTCCGGTCGCCCGACCGGAGGCCTGATCCCGGCGCCGAGATCGACGTTTGTGCGCCGGCTTCTCGCAAGTTAGCGCCCATCTGTTCATTCGGCGAAGGAGTGATCGACTATGCCCCGCTTCGTCGACCGTGTCGTGATCCACGCGCGGGCCGGCAACGGCGGCAACGGCTGCGCGTCGGTGCACCGCGAGAAGTTCAAACCACTCGGCGGTCCCGACGGCGGTAACGGCGGTCGCGGCGGCAGCATCGTGCTGGTCGTCGATCCGCAGGTGCACACACTGCTCGACTTCCACTTCCACCCGCATGTCGTGGCGCCCTCCGGCAAGCAGGGCGCAGGCAGCAATCGTGACGGTGCGGCCGGTGCCGACCTCGAGGTCAGGGTGCCCGACGGCACCGTCGTCCTCGACGAAGAAGGTCGAGTGCTGGCCGACCTCGTCGGCGCGGGCACCCGGTTCGAAGCCGCGGCGGGTGGTCGCGGCGGCCTCGGCAACGCCGCGCTGGCCTCCCGCTCCCGCAGGGCCCCCGGCTTCGCGCTGCTCGGCGAGAAGGGGCAGGTCCGCGAGCTCACCCTCGAGCTGAAGACGGTCGCCGACGTCGGGCTGATCGGGTTCCCGTCGGCGGGCAAATCCTCACTGGTGTCCACGATCTCGGCGGCCAAACCGAAGATCGCCGACTACCCCTTCACCACGCTGGTGCCCAACCTCGGGGTCGTCTCGGCCGGTGACCACACCTTCACGGTCGCCGACGTGCCCGGATTGATCCCCGGCGCTTCCGAAGGGCGCGGGTTGGGCCTGGAATTCCTCCGCCACATCGAACGCTGCGCCGTGCTGGTGCACGTCGTCGACTGCGCGACGATGGAACCCGGCCGCGACCCGATCTCCGACATCGAGGCGCTCGAAGCCGAACTGGCCGCCTATCGCCCGACACTGCAGGGTGATTCGACGCTCGGCGACCTCGCCGAACGTCCGCGCGCGGTGGTACTCAACAAGATCGACGTGCCCGACGCCCGCGAACTGGCCGACTTCGTCCGCGACGAGGTGGCCGAGCGGTTCGGCTGGCCGGTGTTCGAGGTCTCCACGGTGGCGCGAGAAGGTCTGCGGCCGTTCATCTTCGCGCTGTGGGACATGGTCCGCACCTACCGCGAGGCCCAACCGCCCGTCGTCCCGCGCCGCCCGATCATCCGGCCCATCGCCGTCGACGAGACCGGGTTCTCCGTGCACCCCGACGGACAGGGCGGGTTCGTGGTGCGCGGCACGCGGCCCGAACGCTGGATCAACCAAACCGATTTCGACAACGACGAGGCGGTCGGCTACCTCGGTGACCGGTTGGCCCGCCTCGGCGTCGAAGAGGAGCTGCTGCGGCTCGGCGCGCGTCCCGGCTGTGCGGTGACCATCGGGGACATGACGTTCGACTGGGAGCCCCAGACGCCCGCCGGGGTGGACGTGCAGATGTCCGGCCGCGGCACCGACACCCGCCTCGAGCAGACCGACCGCGTCTCGGCGGCCGAGCGCAAGATCGCCCGGCGGGAGCGTCGGCAGTCCACCGACGAGCCCGGCGGTGAGGAATGACCGAGGCCGCCACCCGTCCGTCCGTGCACCGCGAGGCCGTCCGCACCGCGCGCAGTGTCGTCGTCAAGATCGGCACCACCGCGCTGACCACGCCGACCGGCGTATTCGACGCCAACCGGCTGGCCACGCTGGTCGAGGCGATCGAGAAGCGGATGAAGGCGGGCTCCGACGTCGTCATCGTGTCGTCCGGCGCCATCGCGGCCGGTATCGAACCGTTGCGGCTGTCCAAGCGGCCGACCGATCTGGCCACCAAACAGGCCGCCGCCAGCGTCGGGCAGGTCGCGCTGATCAACTCGTGGAACACCGCCTTCGCCCGGTATGAGCGCACCGTCGGACAGGTGCTGCTCACCGCCCACGACATCTCGATGCGCGTGCAGCACACCAACGCCGCCCGCACCCTCGACCGGTTGCGCGCACTGCACGCCGTGGCGATCGTCAACGAGAACGACACGGTCGCGACCAACGAGATCCGGTTCGGCGACAACGACCGGCTCTCGGCACTGGTGGCGCATCTGGTGGGGGCGGATGCGCTCGTGCTGCTCTCCGATATCGACGGCCTCTACGACGGCGATCCGCGGAAAGCGGGCCCGGACAACCCGGCCCGCTTCATCGCCGAGGTCAACGGAGCCGACGACCTCGACGGGGTGGTGGCCGGGCGCGGCAGCCACCTCGGCACCGGCGGTATGGCGTCGAAGTTGTCGTCGGCGCTGCTGGCCGCAGATGCCGGTGTTCCGGTGCTGCTGGCCGCCGCCGCCGACGCTGCCACCGCACTGTCGGATGCGTCGGTCGGCACGGTGTTCGCCCCTCGCGCGGAGCGGATGTCGGCGCGGCGCTTCTGGGTGCGGTACGCCGCCGAGTCCACAGGTGCGTTGACCCTCGACGAGGGTGCGGTCAATGCCGTTGTGCGGCAACGGCGTTCGCTGCTGCCCGCGGGTATCACCGGGGTGTCGGGACGGTTCTACGGCGGCGACGTCGTGGAGTTGCGCGCACCCGATGCGACCATGGTCGCCCGTGGCGTGGTGGCCTACGACGCGACCGAACTGGCCACCATGCTGGGCCGTTCGACGTCGGACCTACCCGCCGACATGCGCAGGCCGGCCGTCCACGCCGACGACCTCGTCGCCGTCTGAGCGCACGGCGTTCAGCAGCGCCTTCACCCGCCGGGCCCGGCGACGCGCGGCATCGAGGACGTCGTCGTCGGCGGGGCGGATCTCCACGCCGTGCGCTTCGGCCGTCGCGGTGAGGGCTTTGCGCACCGCCGGGTCGGCGAGCAGCACGGTGGCCAGCATCCCCGGGGTGAGCGTCCGCTCCCGCAGCAACCCGCGGTAGTGCACCTCGGCGGGGATCGCCACGTCCAAGGCGCCGCGGAACACACCGTCAGCGGTGGCGACGATCACCGTGAGCGCCGCCTGCGAGGCGGCGCTGAGCGCGAGGCCGCGGAACGGGAACCAGGGCACCGGCAGTTTGTCGATCTGCTTGTCGAGGGCACCGGAGAGCAGATAGCCGGCCAGCTTGTGTGTCTCGATCTCCTTGACGTCCGACCACTGCACGCCGTCGCCGTCGAACTCCACTTCGTCACCGCTGATGGCCAGGCCGCCGAAGTGGTTCAGCAGCCGCAGCAGGCCGCGCAGCGGTTCGGGGGCCGGAACCAGCCTGGCGAGGGCGTCGCCGAGCCCCACGGCCCAGCGTCCGTCGATCGCGCCGGGTGCGGGCCGTAGACCGAATACAGAGAGCACCTCGCCATCTAATGCCATCTACGCCGATGAGGCGAATGCGGGCAGCTCGTCGGCCAGCAGCGCCAGCATCGGCGAACAACCGTTGTCGAGTTTCACCGTCGCGAGATCGTCACCACGGGTGGGCCCCCGGTTGATGATCGCGACCGGCATCCCATGCGCGGCGGCGTGCCGGACGAACCGGTAGCCGGAGAACACCGTCAACGAGGAGCCGGCGACCAGCAGCACGTCCGCGTCGTCGACCATCGCGAAGGCCTGCTCGACGCGGGGTTTGGGCACGCTCTCACCGAAGTACACGATGTCGGGTTTGAGCATGCCGCCGCAGGCCGGACAGTCGACGATGCGGAAGCGGTCGGTGTCGCCGATGATCGCGTCGGCGTCCGGGGCGACCGCGATGCCGCCGACCCGTTCGGCGCGTTCGAGGAATCCGGGGTTGGCCGCCTCGAGCATCTCGGCGAGATCGGCCCGCGACATCGTGTACCCGCAGTCGAGGCAGATCACCCGGGCGTAGGTGCCGTGCAGGTCGACGACGTTGCGGCTGCCGGCCTTGGTGTGCAGCAGGTCGACGTTCTGCGTGACGACCCCGAGGACCACCCCGGTGCGTTCCATTGCGGCCAGCGCGCGGTGTCCGGCGTTGGGCAGGGTGGCCGCCATGTGCCGCCAGCCGACGTGATTGCGCGCCCAGTACCGCTGCCGGAACGCCGGGTCGGACGTGAACTGCCGGATGGTCATGGGATTGCTCGGCGGCGAGTCCGGCCCGCGGTAGTCGGGGATACCCGAGTCGGTCGACATCCCGGCCCCGGTGAGTACCGCGACGCGGCGGCCCGCCAGCAGCGCGACCAGTTCCGGTGATTCCACCTCATCCAGACTAAACGTCAGTCCAGACAATCGGCGGCGGCGATCAGTTCGGCGCTCATGTTCTGCTCCATCATCCGCAGCGCCGCCTCGCCGAGTTCCGCGTCGATGTGGGCCACCCCGTCGCGGGGGACGACCACCGGGAAGTGCCGGACATAGGCGTCGAGTGCGGTGTAGAGGATGCACTGTTCGGTCACCTGCCCGGTCAGCACGACGCGCTCCGGTCGGAGTTGGTTGAGCAGGTAGGCCAGCGATGTGGCGTAGAACGCACTGTGGCGCACTTTGGTCATGACCCGGCAACCCTGTTGCGGCACGATCGGTTTGACGAGGTCGGGGCGCTCGCCGTCGAGCGCGGAGCGCACGATGTCGCTGAACTCGGCGGTGAAGTCACCGTAGTTGTCGTTGACGTAGATGAGGTCCACGTCGTCCCTGGAGCGGGCGTCGGAGATGAGTTTCGCCAACGGATCGATGATCCTTTCGACGTTCGGCGTCAGTTTCTCGGCGTCCGGATGGTCGTAGGTATTCATCATGTCGATGATCAGCACCGCGGTCTTGGTCATGTCGCTTGCATACCCCGCGACCAATGCGGGCAACAATGTGGCATGGATTTTTACTCGGCGTACCGTCACGGCTTCGCGCGGATCGCCGCGTGCACGCACCACACGTCCATCGCGGACCCCAAGGGCAACGCCGAGTCCGTACTGCGGATGGCGCGTGACTGTCATGACGACAACGCGGCGCTGGCCGTGTTCCCCGAACTGACGCTGACGGGTTATTCGATCGAGGACATCGTCATGCAGGACGGGTTGCTCGAGGCGGTCGAAGCCGCCCTGCTGCAGGTGGTGACGGCGTCGGCGGAGCTGCTGCCGGTTCTCGTGGTGGGTGCGCCACTGCGTTACCGCCACCGGGTCTACAACACCGCGGTGGTCATTCACCGCGGGCAGGTCCTCGGCGTGGTCCCGAAGTCCTACATCCCCAATTACCGTGAGTTCTACGAGAATCGCCAGATCGCCGCCGGCGACGAGGAGCGCGGTGAGATCCGGGTCGGAGGGCAGGAGGTGCCGTTCGGTCCGGATCTGCTGTTCGAGGCGACCGATGTCCCCGGTTTCGTGCTGCACGTCGAGATCTGCGAGGACATGTGGGTTCCGGTGCCCCCGAGCGCCGAGGCGGCGCTGGCCGGGGCGACGGTGCTGGCCAACCTGTCCGGCAGCCCGATCACCATCGGCCGGTCCGAGGACCGGTGCCTGTTGGCGCGTTCGGCGTCGTCGCGGTGTCTGGCCGCCTACGTCTACGCCGCCGCGGGAGAAGGGGAATCCACGACCGATCTGGCCTGGGACGGGCAGACGATGATCTGGGAGAACGGGTCGTGCCTGGCGCAGTCCGAGCGATTCCCCAAGGGTGAACGCCGCTCGATCGCCGATGTCGACCTCCAGCTGCTCCGCAACGAACGACTGCGCATGGGTACTTTCGACGACAACCGCCGCCACCATCTGATCGACGAGGACTCCTTCCGCCGCATCGAGTTCACGCTCGACCCGCCGACCGGCGACATCGGTCTGTATCGCGAGGTGGAGCGGTTCCCGTTCGTACCCGCGGATCCCGCCCGGCTGGAACAGGACTGCTACGAGGCGTACAACATTCAGGTGGCCGGCCTCGAACAGCGGCTGCGCGCACTGCATTACCCCAAGATCGTGCTCGGGCTCTCCGGCGGCCTGGACTCCACACACGCGCTGATCGTCGCCGCGCGGGCGATGGACCGGGAGGAGCGGCCGCGCAGCGACATCCTCGCGTTCACGCTGCCGGGTTTCGCGACCGGTGAGCACACCAGGAACAACGCCACCCGGCTGGCCGAGGCGCTCGGTGTGACATTCGAGACCATCGACATCACGTCGACGGCCAAGTTGATGCTCACGGAGATGGACCACCCGTTCTCGCGCGGCGAAAAGGTCTACGACGTCACGTTCGAGAACGTGCAGGCCGGACTGCGCACGGATTACCTGTTCCGCCTTGCCAATCAGCGCGGTGGCATCGTGCTGGGCACCGGCGACCTGTCCGAGCTGGCGCTGGGCTGGTCCACTTACGGTGTGGGCGACCAGATGTCGCACTACAACGTCAACGGGGGTGTGCCGAAGACATTGATCCAGCACCTCATCCGATGGGTCATCCTCTCGAAGCAGTTCGACGACACCGTCAACGAGGTCCTGCAGTCGGTGCTCGACACCGAGATCACCCCGGAACTGGTGCCCTCCGGTGAGGACGAGGAGATCCAGAGCAGTGAAGCCAAGGTGGGACCCTATGTCCTGCAGGACTTCTCGCTGTTCCAGGTGCTGCGTTACGGGTTCCGGCCGTCGAAGGTCGCCTTCCTGGCGTGGCACGCCTGGCGCGATGCCGACAGCGGCAACTGGCCCACCGGATTCCCGGACAGCAAGCGGCCCAGCTACACCCTCGACGAGATCAGGCACTGGCTGCAGGTGTTCGCCCAGCGGTTCTACTCGTTCAGCCAGTTCAAGCGCTCGGCGCTGCCGAACGGGCCCAAGGTGTCCGCAGGGGGTTCCCTGTCCCCGCGCGGTGACTGGCGCGCGCCGTCGGACATGTCCGCGCGAGTGTGGCTCGACGAGATCGAGAACGCGATCCCGAAGGGCTGACTATTCGGGTTCGTCGTCGTCTGCCTTGTCGGTGAGGTAGCGGTGGGGGTGGAAGTGGTTGTTGATGCGGGGTTGGCCGGTGTCCTGTTCCTTGGGTGGGGTCCATTCGGTGCGGCCGTTGCCGGGGCGGTGGGTGGTCCATCCGGTCTTTTCGATGAGCAGGTTGGCGGGTTGACACGCCAGGGTGAGGTCGTCGATGTCGGTGCGCCCACCGCGGGAGTAGTCGTCGGTGTGGTGGGCTTCGGCCCAGTAAAACGGCACGGTGCAGCCGGGGTGGGTGCAGCCCCTGTCGCGGGCGAACAGGGCTAGGCGTTGGGCGGTGGTGGCGCAGCGTTTGGCGCGGCCGAAATACAGGATTTCTTCGGTGTGGTCGTCGAACACCGCCAGGTAGTGCCGCGAGTGGGCGGCCATCCGGATCAGATCCCGGATGGGGATCTTGTTGCCGCCGCCGGTGTGCGCCCACCCGGCGGCACGTTCGAGCTCGTTGAGCGTCATCGTCGCGACGATGCTGGCGGGAACGCCGGCGACCTGGCCGAGGGAGCCGGAGGTGACCGCGTCGCGTAGGACGGTGGTGAGCGCGTCGTGGTGGCGTTGGCCGGTGGTGCGGTCGTCGCGGCCGGTGTGGGCGTCGTCGTGGGGCAGGTTGGCGCCGGGGGCGGCGTATTTGGCGGCGATGACATCCCAGTGCCCGCGGGCTTCAGGGGTGAGCCACCCCGAGACCCGGCTCATCCCGTCGGCCTGCTGGCGGCCGACGGTGAACTCACGGCGACGTTGGTGGGTGTGGTGGTCGGGTTCGGTGCCGTCCTGATCGATGAACCCCAGCAGGGTGTCGGCGACCTTGCGGAAGTCCTCGGGCCGCAGTGCGCTGGCGTGGCCGACCAGGTCGCGTTCGTAGTGGTCGCGGCGCTCCCAGGACACCCATGCCGGAAGCTTCTTGACGAACTCCTGAATGATCCGCACGTGGGCGGTGCCGATGTCGCCGCGGGCGACCGCATCGGCGGTGTGGGCCAACTCGGTCTGCACCCGCTCCCCGGTCAGGGTGTAGCGCGGCCCCAACTGGCGCGCGTCGGTGAGCTGCTCACCGGCGGCTTTGCGGGAGATGCGCAGGTGGTTGGCCAGCACCTCCTTGATAGAGGTGGCGCCGAGTTCATGCGGGTCGGCGTCCATCAGCCGCGCGGTCAGGCGGTGCTCCACACTGGGCACCGCCCACACCGCTGCTTTGATGCGGTCCAGTTCGGCCACGATCTGCTCGTAGGAGAGATCGTCGATGGAGGCGGTTTGCAGAGCGGCGATGGACGCCACGAGGTGGTCGACCGCGCCAGACAATCCATCCATGCTTCGAACACTAGTTCGAGGGTCTGACAAAACCGCCGGCGATGTGACTGTGGAAACCACTGTGACGAAAGAGGTTTCGAGAGTCAGCGCGCGTGCGCACACCCTCGCGCCAACAAGGAGGTGTCAGGTCACCAGCGCCAGCGTGCCAAGCGGTGTCGACCGATGCGGGACGGAGGCGAGGTCGGCGAGGCGCCCGACTCCCTGCGCGATCCCGCGGGCCAGCTCGTCGACGTCGGGCACCGCGTCGTAGTCGCTGATGATCCCGAAGAACAGTTTGTCGGCATAGCTGAGAATCGCTATGCCCGTGCGTAATTGGAGGGCGATCGGCGGGATCGGCAACAGCCGCCCGACTTTGCGGCCCATGATCGTCAGTTCCTCCTGCGGGCCGGGAACATTGGTCGCCAGCGCGACGACACCGCGCTGCGGCAACCGCGTCAGGTTCCGGACCGCCCATGCCGTCACCGCGAAGGGGATCGCATTCGCCGCCGACATGACGGCACTTCCGGCCTGCCGCTGTCCGCTGCCCTTCACGTACGTGAGCCTGCGGTGCACCGCCTGCAGCTGGTGGAGCGGATCGGCCTTGTCGACCGGCAGGCGGGGCAGCAACAACGACACCCGGTTGTCCGGTTCGTCCATGGCGTCTGCCGGACGAACCGAGACGGGCACCAGCGTCCGCAGCGAGTCACGACCGGGGTTCTCGCCGCGTCGGATCAGCAGCTCGCGGTAGCTGTGGGTGATGGCGGCCAGTGCCACGTCGTTGAGCGTGACCCCGAACTCGTCGCAGACGCGGCGCACATCGGGCAGCGACACGTCGACGGCGGCGTATCGGCGCATGCTGCCCACCGGGCCGTTCAGGACCGACGAGGGCGCCGGCCGCAGCACGCCGCCCGCGAGGTCGATCGCGCCACGGACCGCGCGGACCGCCGCGGTGGTCAGTCCCAACGATGTGCGCACCGCGCTCGACATCCAGCCGACGGGATCGATGCGCAGCGACCAGCCCGGCGACGGCACCGCCCGCGGATACGGGCGCAGCGCCGCGGTGGGCCCGTCGTCACACAGTGCGGTCAGTATCTGCGTCGCGGCGATACCGTCGGCGAGGCAGTGGTGCACCTTCATCAGCACCGCCCACCGGTGGCGCGACAACCCCTCGATCACCCAGCACTCCCACAGCGGCCGGGCCCGGTCGAGCCGGCGCTCCATGATGTCGGCGACCAGGCGGTCGAGATCCGCATCGCCACCCGGTCGCGGCAGGGCCGCACGCCGGATGTGATGGGAGATGTCGAAGTGTTCGTCGGGCACCCACTCCGGCGCACCGAGGTCCAGCGGACGGGTGTGGACGAGCTGCGTGAGCCGCGGCACGGCCGTCAGCCGTTCGGTGAGGGTGGCCGTCAGCGCGGCGAAGTCGGGCATCGGGCCGTCGAGGACGGCGACGCCGCCGATTGCGAGGCTCACGTGCGGGTCCGCGTCCTCGGCCTCGAGGAAGCCCGCGTCCAGGGTCGTCAGGTGCTCCACGCACCGAACGTCGCATTCCGTCCGGCCGGCACACCAGGGCCATTGGTCCCGAGTTCAACCAGTTGAGCTATGCCGCGGTCACAACCGCCCGTCGATCCGCAGCTCAGGGTGCACCCAGTCGGGTGAGCGCCGCTCCTTGAAGGCCATGAACCCCTCGATCGACTCGGGTGCGCCCAGGCTCGACTGCATCCCGATGCGGTCGTAGAGGCCGATGTAGTTGTCGAGGCTCGACTTGATGACCGAGCGGGCATGCGGTGCGGTGCGGCAGCACTGCGCGAGCACCTCCCGGGCGGCGTCGTGGAGGTCGTCGTGGGGCACCACCCGCGCGACCAGCCCCCAGTCCAGGGCCTCGGCCGCCGACAGGGTGCGGCCGGTGAACATCAGGTCCCGGGTGCGCACCGGGCCGATCAGCCGCGCCAGCATGTGGCTGTAGTAGGTGTCGGCGATCCCGCGGTAGAGCTCGGGCACCCGGAACGTGGCGCGATCACTGACGACGGCCACGTCGCTGCACAGCGCGATCTGCATGCCGCCGCCCTGACAGAGCCCGTTGACCGCCGCCACAACGGGTTTCGCGGACTGGCGCAGCGTGTCGAACGGCAACGCGTCCATACCCAGCGCCGATCCGAAGGTCAACCAGTTGTCCGCCCCGCCGCCGCCCATGTCGCCGCCAGGCGCGAACACGTCGCCGGTCCCGGTGATCAACAGACCCGCGAGGTCGGGATCGGTGCCCACGTGGTTGACCGCGTACTTGATGCCGAAGTACATCGCCGGGGTCATCGCGTTGCGCGCCTCGGGGCGGTCGAGCGTGCACACCCCGAACGCCCCCTCGCGGGTGAACCGCAGATAGGGCGTGCCCAGCCAGTCACCGTCCGGTGGGCGTGGGGCGTCGTGCTCTGACATCGCTTCTCCTGTCATCTCAATGCGTCGTCGATCGCTTCGGCGGTGGGAGCGCAGTCACCCGCGCCGGGTACCAGGGTGGCCAGCGCGCCCGCGACGCACGCGCGGCGCAACGCGTTCTCGTGTCCGGACCGCCAATGCACGGCCAGCACTCCGGCGAACACGTCACCGGCGCCGGTGGTGTCGACGGCCTCGACCGCGGGTGCCGGGACGTCGAACCGCTCACCGTCACCGAGGTAGCTCGCCCCGCGGGCGCCGCGGGTGATGACCAGATGCGGAACCGGCCAATGCCATTCACCGGCCTCGGCCTGATTGACCACCACCACGTCGGCCACTTCGGACAGCCTCAGCAGCTCGTGGGGCGGCGCGCCCGCGGGGGAGGCGTTCACCATCACCACCGCGCCCGCATCGCGCGCCACCCGGGCCGCGTCGTTCGCCGTATGCAGTGGGATCTCGAGTTGCAGGAGCACGACGTCCGCCCCGGCGATCGCCTCACGCACCGCCGACGACGCCACGCTCAGGTGCGCATTGGCGCCGGGCGCGACGACGATGGCGTTCTCCGCGGCGGCGTCGACGATCACGACGGCCGAGCCGCTGGGGCCGGGCACCGTCACCACACCGTCGAGGCCGACCCCGTTCGCGCGCAGGTGAGCGCGCAACTGCCCGGCCGCCGGGTCGTCGCCGAGTGCTGCCACCAGCGAGACGTCGCCGCCGGCCCGCGCCGCGGCGATCGCCTGATTGCCACCCTTGCCGCCGGGCGAGGTCGTCATCGAGGACGCGAGGACGGTCTGGCCGGGGCGCGGTAGCGACGGCACCGCGAAGCGCAGATCGGCGTTCACACTGCCCACCACGCAGACACGCGCCGCCGCCATGGGCGTAACGCTAGACCAGCGGTGGACGGCGGTGACCCTGACACGCGTCGGCCGGCCCCGCCACCTTCGATACGCTGGACTGATGAGTGTGCACGCCCCCGCAGCTCCTGACCTGCGCACCGAGGTCCACGACGCCGCCCGCCGGGCCCGGGTCGCCTCGCGCACGCTGGCGACGCTGTCGACCGAGACCAAGAACCGCGCGCTGCGTGCGGCCGCCGACCGGGTGCTCATGGATGCGCACCTCATCATCGCGGGCAACGAGCGCGACCTCGAGAAGGCCAGGGCGGCGGGCACACCCGACGCGATGCTCGACCGGCTGGCGCTCAACCCGCAGCGCATCGACGGGGTGGCCGCCGGCCTGCGCCAGGTGGCGAGCCTGCCCGATCCGGTCGGTGAGGTGTTGCGGGGTAACACGCTGGTCAACGGGCTGCAGCTGCGTCAGCAGCGGGTTCCGCTCGGCGTGGTCGGCATCGTCTACGAGGGGCGGCCCAACGTCACCGTCGACGCGTTCGGGCTGACGCTGAAATCCGGCAACGCGGTGCTGCTGCGCGGCAGTTCGTCGGCCGCGCACTCCAACGCCGCGCTCGTCGACTCGCTGCGGGCGGCGCTGGTCGCCGAGGGTCTCGACGCCAACGCGGTGCAGCTGCTGCCCAGCCACGATCGGGCCAGCGTCACCCACCTCATCCAGGCCCGCGGTCTGGTCGACGTCGTGATCCCGCGCGGCGGCGCAGGCCTCATCGACGCCGTCGTGCGTGACGCCCAGGTCCCCACGATCGAGACGGGCGTCGGCAACTGCCACGTCTACGTGCATTCCGCCGCGGACCTCGACATGGCCGAGACCATCCTCCTCAACGCCAAGACCCGTCGGCCGAGCGTGTGCAACGCGGCCGAATCGGTACTGATCGACGCCGCCATCGCCGAGGAGGCCGTGCCCCGGCTCACCAAGGCGCTGCAGGACGCCGGCGTGACCGTGCACGCCGACCCCACCGAGGAGGAACTGCGCGCCGAATTCCTCTCGATGGACATCGCGCTGGCGGTGGTCGACGGCGTCGACGCGGCCATCGCCCACGTCAACGAATACGGCTCCGGTCACACCGAGGCCATCGTCACCGCCGATCTTGCTGCCGCGCAACGGTTCACCGAACGGGTGGACGCGGCCGCGGTGATGGTCAACGCCTCGACGGCGTTCACCGACGGTGAGCAGTTCGGATTCGGCGCCGAGATCGGCATCTCCACCCAGAAGCTGCACGCCCGCGGCCCGATGGGTCTGCCAGAATTGACGTCAACCAAGTGGATTGTCTGGGGAGACGGCCACACCCGCCCTGCCTGATACAGGAGATGTGATTTGAGCGTCCCCGCACGTCCCGCGCCGCTGTTCGCCGACATCGACGACGTCGCGCGCCGGCTCGGCGAGACCGGATACCTGCCCGACACCGCGACGGCCACCGCGGTGTTCCTCGCCGACCGGCTGGGCAAACCGCTACTGGTCGAAGGGCCCGCCGGTGTCGGAAAGACCGAACTCGCCCGCGCGGTCGCGCAGGCCACCGGTTCGGAACTGGTCCGGCTGCAGTGCTACGAGGGTGTCGACGAGGCCCGTGCCCTCTACGAGTGGAACCACGCCAAGCAGATCCTGCGGATCCAGGCCGGTAACGCCGGCGAAGCGGGGGACTGGGACCGCACGAAACTCGACGTGTTCAGCGAGGAGTTCCTGCTGTCGCGGCCGCTGCTGACCGCGATCCGGCGCACCGACCCGACGGTGCTGCTGGTCGACGAGACCGACAAGGCCGACATCGAGATCGAGGGTCTGCTGCTGGAGGTGCTCTCCGACTTCGCGGTCACCGTCCCCGAACTCGGCACGATCAAGGCTGAACGGACCCCGTTCGTGGTGCTCACCTCCAACGCCACCCGGGAACTCTCCGAGGCGCTCAAGCGCCGCTGCCTGTTCCTGCACATCGACTTCCCCGATCCCGATCTCGAGCGACGGATCCTGCTGTCGCGGGTGCCCGAGCTTCCCGAGCACCTGGCCTCCGAACTGGTCCGCATCATCGGCGTGCTGCGGGGAATGCAGCTCAAGAAGCTGCCCTCGGTGGCCGAGACCATCGACTGGGGCCGCACCGTGCTGGCGCTGGGCATGGACACCATCGACGACGCGATGATCGCCGCCACCCTCGGTGTGGTGCTCAAACACCAGTCCGATCAGCAGCGCGCCGCCGGAGAGTTAAGGCTCAACTGATGCCGCCGCGCCGCGTCCGACCGCCACAGCCGCTCGCCCCGCACGGGATACCCGGCCACCTGGTCGAGTTCGTCGAGGCGCTGCGCAAACAGGGCATCTCGGTGGGCCCGTCGGAGACCGTCGACGCCGGGCGGGTGATGGCGGTCCTCGGCCTCGGCGACCGGGAGGTTCTGCGGGAAGGCCTCGCGTGTGCGGTGCTGCGGCGTCCGGACCACCGCGACACCTACGACGCGATGTTCGATTTGTTCTTCCCGGCGGCGCTGGGCGGTAAGACCGTCCTGGCCGACGACGACGCGGACAGCGACGAGCAGGGCCTGCCGCCCGAGGACGTCGAGGCGATGCGCGAGGCGCTGCTGAAGCTGCTGACCGACAACCCCGACCTGGCCGAGATGGACGAGCGGTTGACGGCGATGATCGCCCAGATCGTGGAGTCCTACGGCCGCTACAACTCCAGCCGGGGGCCGTCGTACTCGTCGTATCAGGCGCTCAAGGCGATGAGCCTCGACGATCTGGAGGGCCGCCTGCTCGCCGGGCTGCTGGCGCCCTACGGTGACGAACCCACTCCCACCCAGGAGCAGATCGCCAAGTCCATTGCGGCGCAACGCATATCGCAGCTACGCAAGATGGTCGAGGGTGAGACCAAGCGGCGTACGGCGGAGCAGCTGGGCCGTGAACACGTGCAGATGTACGGGGTGCCCCAACTCGCCGAGAACGTCGAGTTCCTGCGCGCCTCCGGTGAACAGCTGCGCCAGATGCGCCGGGTGGTCGCCCCGTTGGCGCGCACGTTGGCCACGCGGCTGGCGGCGCGCCGGCGTCGCGCCCGGGCCGGTGAGATCGACATGCGCAAGACGCTGCGCAAATCCATGTCGACCGGGGGAGTGCCGATCGACGTCGTGCTCAAGAAACCGCACCCGGCGCGGCCGGAACTCGTTGTGCTGTGCGACGTGTCGGGGTCGGTCGCCGGGTTCAGCTCCTTCACGCTGATGCTCGTCCACGCGCTGCGCCAACAGTTCTCACGGGTACGCGTCTTCGCGTTCATCGACACCACCGACGAGGTCACCGAATTGTTCGGCCCCGACGCGGATCTGGCGGTGGCCGTGCAGCGCATCACCCGCGAGGCCGGTGTGTACACCCGCGACGGGCACTCCGACTACGGCAACGCCTTCGTCTCGTTCCTGCACAAGTACCCGACGGCGCTGTCGCCGCGCAGTTCGCTGCTCGTCCTCGGGGACGGGCGCAACAACTACCGCAACCCGGAAACGGAACTGCTGGCGCGGATGGTCAACGCCAGCCGCCACGCGCACTGGCTCAACCCCGAACCGAAACACCTTTGGGGCAGCGGTGATTCGGCCACGCCGCGTTACGAGGACATCATCACGATGCACGAGTGCCGCTCGGCCAAACAGCTGGCCGCGGTGATCGACCAGCTGCTGCCGGTGTAACTCACCTTCCCCCCGCGAGCAGACACAGAATCGCCCTCTCGCGTAGGGGATCACGCGACTCTGTGTATGCTCGCGCAGTGAGGGTCAGGCGAACGCCACCGTGACGTCGCCGCCGTTCGGATCGGCGTTCGCCACCAGCGACCACGGCGCGCGATAGACCCGCCCCGGCGCCGCGGGCCAGGGTGTGCGGGCCGTCGCCAACACCCGGCCGTCCTGCACCGCCCGCAACTTGGGCAGCCGGCGATACTCGGCGACCCAGAACAGCAGATCACCCCTGGCGGCGGCCCCGCCGTTAGGCGAGATGAGTTGCGGTGCGACCCATCTGAACGGCTCATCGGTGCGGATTCGCACGCCCGGCGACGGTTCTTCGCGGCGCTGCAGCCAGCCCCGCACCGCCGCGGCCACGTGGCGTCCGTCGAGCGCCGCCCCGTCGGCGGTGTCCACCGGGTGCAGCAGGTTGCCCACCGCGAACACGCCGGGCGCGCTGGTGCGCAACGCGGCGTCGACGACGGGGCCGCGGGTTCCGGCGTCCATTGCCAGACCGCCGGTGCGGGCCAGCTCGTGGTCGGGGATCCAGTCGCCGGTGAACACGACGGTGTCGCAGTCGACGGTGGTGCGCTCACCGGTGTCGAGGTTCTCGACCACCGCCTTGCGCACCCGGTCCTTGCCGTGGATGCTCACCAGCCGGCTGCGGGTGAGCACCGGTCCGCTCATCAACGCCCGGCCCGGGACCCGGAACCCGGCATAGGCTTCGGATCTCGGGTACCGGCTGACCATCGCGACGGTGGCGCAACCCGCCTCGCGCAGTGTCAGCACCGCCGACCAGCTGACCAGTTCGGCGCCGACGATCAGCGCGCGCGTACCGACCCGCGCGTGGTGCAGGTGCACGAGGTTCTGCAGCTGTCCGGTGGTGTACACCCCGTCGGGCCGGTCACCGGGGATGAGCCGGGCCGGTCGCGGACGCTCCCGCGCACCGGTGGCCAGCACGACCGCATCGGCCGACACCGTCCGCACACCGCGAGGGGTGGTGACCTGCAGCAGTCGCTCACCGCCCCAACCGGTCACCATCGCCTCGGTCTCGAGCATGGCCCCGGCGTCGAGTGCCTGCGCGGTCAGCCGCCGCGCATAGGCGGGTCCGGACATGAATCGCCGGAGGTCGCGCATTCCGTAGCCGGGATGATCGCTGTGCCTGGGGATTCCGCCGGTCATGGCCTCGCGTTCGAGCACCAGCACGTCGACGTCGGGTGCGAGCGCCGCCGCGGCGGTGAGGCCCGCGGGTCCGCCGCCGATGATCGCGACGGCCACCTTCTGCGTCGGCGCCGTCATCGCACCGCCGCCACATCGTCGGCATCCTCGGCGCCGCGGGCCTCCAAAAGCGCCTGCGTGTGCGCACCGCAGTAGAACCCCTGGCAACGGCCGTTCATCACCCGGGTGCGCCTGCGGAGCCCGTCCAGATCGGCGGGTGGGATCGTCGACGCGAACGCGTCGCGGATCTCACCGGCGGTGACGCGTTCGCAGAAGCACACGATCCGTCCGTACGCGGGGTCGGCGGCGATGCGGCCGGCGTCCTCGTACGGCCGCACCCCGACCTCGCCGATATTGGGCATCCGCGGTGGGTCCGGCAGGTCGGCGCGCGGTTCGAGATCGAGGTCGGTCCCGCCGAGCAGCCCCATGACGTGCTCGGCGATCGCCATCCCCGACGTCAGCCCGGTGGAGCGGATGCCGCCGACCAGCACGTAGCGCTGCGCGGCGTCGACGTCGATCAGGTAGTCGTCGGAGTCGATCGCGGCCCGCAGGCCCGCGTAGCTCGCGGTGACCTCTTCGTCGAAGAGTTTGGGCATCAACACTTTTCCCTTGCTGAGCAGGAAGTCGAAACCCTCCTCGCTGGTATCGGTGGCCGTGCGGTCGGTCAGGTTCTCCGATGTCGGGCCGACCATCACGTTGCCGTAGATGGTCGGGCTGACGAGGACGCCCTTACCGCGTGACGAGGGGACCGCGAGCACGATGAGCGGCACCATCGGCCGGGTGAGCTTGTCGAAGACCAGGAGTTCACCGCGGCGCGGTGTGACGGTGAAGCGGTGGTGGCCGAACTCGGCGTCGAGAGCGTCCGCGCCGAGACCGGCGGCGTTGACGATCCAGCGGCCGCGGACGTCGCCGGCCGTGGTGCGCAGCGTGGTGTGCCCGTCGGCCGGTTCGGCGTGCAGCACGCGGGCATTGCGCAGCAACCGGGCACCCCGCTGGACGGCGTCGGTGGCCAGCGCGAGGTTGGTCGTCCAGGTGCAGATGAGTGACTCGCCCGGGACGGTGAGGCCGGCCAGCGCGCCGGGCCCCAGGTCGGGCACCCGGCGGTACACCTCTGCGGCGTCGACGATCTCGCATTCGGTGTAGCCGTTGCGCAGCGCCTTGTCCTGCAGACCCGGCAGTGCGTCGCGTTCCTCGTCGGTCCACGCGACCAGCAGTGCGCCGGTGCGCTCGACGGGGATCCCGGTCTGCTCGGCGTAGGCGCCGAGCAGGTCGTAGCCGCGGGCCACCAGCGTCGACTCCAACGTGCCCGGCTTCGCGTCGAATCCGGTGTGCAGCAGGGCCGTATTGGCCTTGCTGGTGCCGTCGCCGACATCGCCGCGGGCTTCCAGCAGCGTCACCGACAACGCGGTGCCGGCCAGGGCGCGCGCGATCGCGCTGCCCACGATGCCCGCACCCACGACGATGACGTCGCTGACGTCGGACGTACTCACGAGGTCTCTCCTTGGTTCTGCAGTGTCGATTCCGCGGCCCGGCGCCACCGCTGGAGGTAGTCGGCGGCGTGGTCGGCGGACCAGCGGGGTTCGTAGGTGTGCACGGGAGTCCACGTGCCGACGGCCTCGGCCGGTGTGAGCGAGGGCTCCAATGCCAGGCGCGCGCATGCGGCGGCGCCCAGCGCGGTCGCGTGCAGGGACGGGTACACGTCGACCGGGATCTGCGCGAGATCGGCCTGGGCCTGCATGAGCACCGTCGAGCGGGTCAGCCCGCCGTCGACCCGCAACCGGGTCAGCGGACGGCCTAGGTCGGTGCCGACGAGGTCGGCCAGCGCGGTGACCTGGGCGGCGATACCCTCCAGCAGCGCCCGCACCAGGTGTCCGCGGGTGCTCGACAGCGTCATACCGGTGAACGACGCCGTCGCACCCGAATCCCACCACGGCGCAGCCAGACCCGCGAGCGCCGGGACGCACAGCACCCCGTCGCTCGAATCGGTCGCGACGGTGTCGAGGTGGTCCGCGGCGGGTACCAGGCCGAGGTCGATGGCCCACCGCACGGCCGATGCGGCGGTGTACACCTGACCGTCGGCGCAGTACGAGGTCTGACCGCGCAGCCGCCACGCCACCGACGTCGTCAGCCCCGACGACGACCGGGCCGGGATCTCACCGAGTTGCGCCAGCAGGAACGCGCCGGTGCCGTACGTGCATTTGGCGGCGCCCGGCTCCAGGCAGCTCTCGGCCAGCAGGGCGGCCTGCTGGTCGACGATCAGACCGGCGACGGGGATCGTCGGCCCGAAAACGTCTGTCTCGCCGACGATCTGGTCGCTGTCGACGATCGCGGGCAGCGACTCCCCGGCCAGTCCGAACAGGTCGAGCAGTTCGTCGTCCCAGGTGGGGGATTCCAGTGCGGTCAGCAGTGACCGGCTCGCGGTGGAGGTGTCGGTGACGAACGCGCCGCACAGCCGGTGCACCAGCCAGGTGTCGGTGGTGGTGACGACCCCGGAGCGGGTGAGTCCGGCCCGCAGCCACGCCATCTTCGGCGCCGAGAAGTACGGGTCGAGCACCAGCCCGGTCCGCTGCGCGATCCGGTCGGCCGAGCCGGCCAGCGGAGCGCACACCGACTCGGCCCGACGGTCCTGCCAGACGATTGCGGGTGTCAGCGGGCGGCCGGTGTCACGGTCCCACGCCAGGACCGTCTCACCCTGGTTGGCCAGTGCGACCGCCGCGACGGGAACACCCGCCCGCGCCAACGCTTCCCGGCCGGCACCGACCACCGAATCCCACATCGCCTCCGGGTCCTGCTCGACCGCGCCACCGGCGAGGTACTGCGGCCGCAACGCGACCTCGGCGACCGAGACCACCCGACCGGACCCGTCGGAGCCGTAGTCGACGACGATCGCCTTCGTCCCCGACGTGCCCTGATCGATGGCGAGCAGATGTGTCATCAGTCCTTCGCGGCCTCACGGTCGAGTTCGGCGTCGATCGAGTGCATATCGGGCATCGACAAGCCGTGGCGGCCGCGGGTGGCCAGCAGGTAACCCAGGTACAGCGCACCGATCACCACCATGACGATGACGTAGGACCACGCCTCCTTGAAGCTCGAATCGCGGAACAGCGCCAGTTCGAAGGCCAGCCAGACCACTGCCACCGCGACGACCGGGATCTCCCACGCGCCGAGGTCGAATTTCCCGTTGGCGGGCAACGACTTGCGCTTGATCAGGTAGAGCACCACGGTCGAGGCGTACATCACCGCGGGCAGCAGGGTGGCGGCGCCGAACAGCGTGAACAGCGCGGTCTCCGAGCGGGAGAAGATCGCCAGGATGAGGTTGGCGACGACGAAGTAGAGCACCGCGGCCTTGAACGGGGTGTGGAACCGCGGCGAGATCTGGTCCCACTGCTGCCAGCCGGGGAAGCGCTTGTCCCGCGACATCGCCCAGGTGAGCCGCACGCCGGTGATCATGATGACCAGACCGCACGCGAAGATCGCCAGCACCACCATCAGCAGCAGCAGTGTCGCCACGACCGAGCCGAGGGTCGATTCGATGACGTCGGCGATCGGCGTCCCGGATTCGGCGAGCGCGATGGGATCGCCCGCGGCCAGCGTCACCGCGACCAGGAACAGGAAGCCCAGCACACCGGAGGCGAGCACGGCCTGGCACATCGCGCGCGGCACCACCCGTTCGGGGTCGTGGGTCTCCTCGGCGAGGTTGGCGGCCGATTCGAAGCCGACGATGGTGAAGGCGCCGAGCAGGAAGCCCAGCATCCAGGGGCCCGCCGACGTCCAGTCGCCGAAGCTCCAGAACCCCTCGGCTGGAACTGCGCCCTTGCTGAACAGGTTGCCGAAGTCCATGTCCCCGCGGATCGCGGCGACCACGAGCAGCAGCACCGTGAGCGCCACCATGCCGATCAGTTCGAGGGTGACGAAGCTGTTGTTGACGCGTTCGGCCCAGGGCGTCGAGAACGCCACGAGCAGGAACTGGATCAGCAGCACGCCGGCGGTGATCAGCCAGGCGATGGTGGCGGTGCTCTCGTAGTTCAGCAGCACCGGCAGGATCGTCGAGGCGATCGTGTAGTCGACCGCGCAGACCACGATGGCCAGGAACGTGAACGAGATCCAGCCGATGATCCAGCCCAGCACGGGGTTGGCCAGGCGTGACATCCACTGGTAGTGGTAGCCGGTCACGGGGATCCGGGAGGCCAGCGCGCCCAGCACGAAGGCCACCGCCAACTGGCCGACGACCGCGATCGGCCACGTCCAGATACCGATCGGACCCGAGGAGTTCAGCACCGATCCGTAGGTGGTGAAGATGCCGGTGGCGATCGAGACGAACGCGAACGCCACGGCGAACGACGCGAACTTCCCGGTGCGCCGCTCGAGGGATTGGGAGTAGCCGAACTGTGCGAGTTCGGCGGCGTCACCGTCGCCGGGAACAGGACCGGACATCGTTCCTCCAGAGTTGGTATAGACCATGTGGTTGAACCGTAGTATGGGTGTGAGCCACATCATCGTCAAGCCAGGTAACAAAGCGTTTACCCGACGCGCGGCTTCGGTTCTCCTTGGCCATGTGAATCCAGCACCCGGCTACGCTGCAGACATGCCGGCCGCCGCCAGGAAGAGCCCGCCGCAGGGCGGTGGCGACCCACCGCGTTACCTCGCCATCGCGGCGTTGGTCCGCGACCGGATCGCCACCGAGCAGCTCGGGCCGCACACGTTGCTGCCGTCGGAACGCGAACTCGCCGAACAGCACGGCGTCAGTCGGATGACCGCCCGGCAGGCGCTGTCGCTGCTCGAGAGCGAGGGTGTGGTCTACCGCAGACCGCCGCGTGGCACGTTCGTCGCCGAACCGCGGGTGCGGTTCCACATCGGCAGCTTCTCCGAGGAGGTGTCCCGGCTCGGACGCCGGCCCGCCGCGCGCCTGCTGTGGGCCGAACGGCAACAGCCGACGCCCGCGGTGCAGCTGGCCCTCGCGCTTCCCGACGGGGCCGCCGTGCACGTGTTCCACCGCCTGCGCAGCGTCGACGACGCACCCGTGGCCCTCGAGACCACCTTCCTGCCCGCCGACCTGACCCCGGGCATCCTCGACACTCCCGAGGAGGGTTCGCTGTGGGCGGTCCTGCGCGATCGTTACGGCATGCGCTTGGCCCGGTCGACGGCGGTGCTGGAGTCGATCGTGCTCGACGACACGTCGAGCTCCCAGCTCGCGGTGCGGGCCGGTTCGGCGGGCACGCTGCTGACCCGGCGCACCGAGGACGACGCCGGCCGCTGCGTGGAGTACGCGCGCGACGTCTACCGCGCCGACCGCGCCGCGTTCGAGGTCTCCGAGGTGCTCACGGTCGACCGCACAACGGTCTGACCGGGCTCTGGCTGCCGTAAGCTCGCTGTTCGTGCAAACCCGTCCGATGAGCCGCTCGCGCGAAGAGATTCGAACGCGCAGGCTGGGGGTGATGGGCGGGACGTTCGATCCCATCCACCACGGACACCTGGTCGCCGCCAGCGAGGTGGCCGACCTGTTCGACCTCGACGAGGTCGTCTTCGTGCCGACCGGACAGCCCTGGCAGAAGCACGACCGCCGGGTCACCGCACCCGAGGACCGCTACCTGATGACGGTGATCGCCACCGCGTCCAACCCCCGGTTCTCCGTCAGCCGGGTGGACATCGACCGCGGCGGACCGACCTACACCAAGGACACGCTGCGCGACCTGCATGAGCTCAACCCCGACGCCGACCTGTACTTCATCACCGGCGCCGACGCGCTGGGCTCGATCCTGTCGTGGCAGAACTGGGAGGAGATGTTCTCGATCGCGCGGTTCGTCGGGGTCAGCAGACCCGGCTACGAGCTGGACGGTAAGCACATCTCGGCCGCCCTTCGGGAACTTCCCGCCGACGCGCTGTCGTTGGTGGAGGTGCCGGCGTTGGCGATCTCGTCGAGCGACTGCCGTAAGCGCGCCGTCGAGGCGCGGCCAATCTGGTACCTGGTGCCCGACGGAGTGGTGCAGTACGTCACCAAACGCAGGCTCTACCTTCCCGAACCGACTCCAGAGTTGAGGACACCCGAATGACCGCCTCCGACGAAGCCATCCAGATGGCGACCGTCGCCGCCCGAGCGGCGTCGTCGAAACTCGCCGACGACGTCGTCGTCATCGACGTCTCCGGCCAGCTCGTCATCACCGACTGCTTCGTGATCGCCTCGGCGAGCAACGAACGACAGGTGAACGCCATCGTCGACGAGGTCGAGGAGAAGATGCGGCTGGCCGGGCACAAGCCCGCGCGCCGGGAGGGCACCCGCGAGGGACGGTGGACCCTGCTCGACTACGTCGACATCGTCGTCCACATCCAGCACCAGGACGAGCGCAACTTCTACGCGCTGGACCGGCTGTGGCGGGACTGCCCGACGGTGCCGGTGGACCTGGACGGCGATGAGCCGCTTGCGCGAAGAGAAACGGATGACGTCTCGTGAGGGTGCGCCGGTTGGTGCTGCTGCGGCACGGCCAGACCGAGTTCAACGCGGGACGCCGGATGCAGGGGCAACTCGACACCGAGCTGTCCGAACTCGGCAGGGAACAGGCGGTCGTCGCCGCCGAGGCGCTGGCCAAACGTCAGCCGCTGCTGATCGTGTCCTCGGATCTGCGGCGCGCCCTCGACACGGCGGTCGCGCTCGGTGAGCGCTGCGGGCTGCCGGTGTCGGTCGACACCCGGTTGCGGGAGACGCATCTGGGTGACTGGCAGGGGATGACTCACCTCGAGGTCGACGCCGCCGCCCCGGGTGCGCGGCTGGCCTGGCGCGAGGATGCAAGGTGGGCGCCGCACGGCGGGGAGAGCCGCGTCGACGTGGCGGCCCGTAGCCGGCCGCTGGTGGGCGAACTCGTTGCGGGGCAACCGGAGTGGGGTTCGGATTCGGACGGTCACGAACCCGACCGCCCCGTCGTGCTGGTCGCCCACGGCGGCCTCATCGCCGCGTTGACGGCCGATCTGCTGGGCCTGCCGGTGGACAACTGGCCGGTGCTGGGCGGGATGGGAAACGCCAGTTGGGTGCAGCTGTCGGGACACTCGCAGCCCGACGCCGGCCTCGACGACATCCGCTGGCGGCTGGATGTGTGGAACGCCTCGGCGCAGGTCGGCCATGACGTCCTCTGAGCCCGACCCGGCCCGCCGCACGCTACTGGTCTTCGCCGATTCGCTGGCCTACTACGGCCCGACCGGCGGCCTGCCGTCCGACGATCCCCGGATCTGGCCCAATCTCGTTGCCGGCCAACTCGGCTGGGATCTCGAACTGATCGGCCGCATCGGGTGGACATGCCGTGACGTGTGGTGGGCGGCGACGCAGGATCCGCGGGCGTGGGCGGCGTTGCCGCGCGCCGGTGCGGTCGTCTTCGCCACCGGCGGCATGGATTCGCTGCCGTCACCGCTGCCCACCGCGCTGCGGGAACTCATCCGCTACGTGCGGCCACCGTGGCTGCGCCGGTGGGTGCGCGACGGGTACGGCTGGATCCAACCGCGGCTGTCACCGGTGGCGCGGGCCGCGCTGCCGCCGCACCTCAGCGCGGAGTACCTCGAGATGACCAGGGGCGCCATCGACTTCAACCGCCCCGGCATCCCGATCGTCGCCTCGCTCCCGTCGGTGCACATCGCCGAGACCTACGGCAAGGCGCATCACGGCAGAGCAGGCACGGTACGGGCGATCACCGAATGGGCCGAGGAACACGACGTCCCCCTGGTCGACCTCAAGGCCGCCGTCGCCGAACAGGTCCTCGGTGGGCACGGCAACCCGGACGGCATCCACTGGAACTTCGAGGCGCACCAGGCGGTGGCCGAGCTCATGCGCAAGGCGCTCGCCGAAGCCGGTGTGCCGCAGGGTAACTGATCAATGGGGGTCGTGGTGGTGACCGACGCGTCCTCCCGGTTGCCGGTCGAGGATCTGCGGCGCTGGAACATCCGACAGGTCCCGCTGCACGTGCTGGTCGACGAGCACGATCTGCGCGACGGCGTGGATGTCATACCTCACGACATCCACGAGCGCGCGCACGTGACGACCGCCGGGGCCACGCCGGGTGAACTGGGTGCGGCCTACCGGCGGGCGCTGGCCGACAGCGGCGGCGACGGTGTGGTCGCGGTACATCTCTCGGCGGCCCTGTCGAGCACGTTCAGCTCGGCGGTGACCGCGGCCCGCGAATTCGGTTCGGCCGTGCGGGTGGTCAACTCGCGATCGGCCGCGATGGGGGTGGGCTTCGTCGCGACCGCGGCGGCGCGGTGCGCGGCCGCCGGTGGCGACCTCGACACCGTCGAATCGGTCGCTCGGTCGGCGGTGCCGCGGGGGTCGGCGTTCATCGTGGTGCACCGGCTCGACAACCTGCGGCGCAGCGGGCGGATCGGCGCGACGTCGTCCTGGCTGGGCACGGCCCTGTCCCTGAAACCCCTGCTGCGCATCGACGTCGACGGTCGTCTCGAGCTCGCCCAGCGCATCCGCACCGCGTCCAAGGCGCACGCCGCACTCGTCGAGCAGGTGGTGGAGTTCGTCGGGGACCGCCGGGCGGCGGTGGCCGTGCACCACGTCGACAACCACGATGCCGCCGACGCGATCGGCGCGGCGCTGACCGAACGACTGCCGCAGATCGAGACGCTCACGGTCACCGACATGGGGCCGGTGCTGGCGATCCACCTCGGTGCGGGCGCGGTCGGGGTGTGCGTCAGCCTCTCGGCCTGAGCTCGTCGGACCGTCGGCACGACGGTTGTTGACGGCTTCTCGCGCGTTCCGCGTCACCCAACCGTGGTCTCGACGCGCGCTTCGGTAAGTGGTAACTTACGGTTCGTGGTCACTTACCAACAGGACGAAGCGTGGGTGGCGATGGCGGACCGCACCAGACGCTCGATCGTCGAACGGCTCGCGCGCGGTCCCTGTGCGGTCGGCGAGTTGGCCAGGGACCTGCCGGTGAGCAGGCCTGCGGTGTCCCAGCACCTCAAGGTGCTCAAGCGGGCCGGACTGGTCCATGACCACGCGGACGGTACGCGTCGCGTGTACCAGCTGAACCCGGACGGGCTGGCGGCCATGCGCGCCGATCTCGACCGGTTCTGGGCGCGCGCACTGGCCGACTTCAAGGAGATCGTCGAGCAGCGAGAAGGAGAGGGCCCATGACGGAGGCGCAATCCACCACCGTCCGTCACGAGGTGACGGTCGACGCACCGCTCGAACGTGCGTTCCGGGTGTTCACCGAGCGGTTCGGTGACTTCAAACCGCGTGAGCACAACCTGCTGCGAGTGCCCATCGCCGCAACGGTGTTCGAACCGCGCGTCGGTGGACACATCTACGACCGCGGCGTCGACGGCAGCGAGTGCCGGTGGGCGCGCATCGTGGCCTACGAGCCGCCGGATCGGGTGGTGTTCACGTGGGACATCGGCCCCACCTGGCAGGTCGAGGCCGACCTCGAACGGACCAGCGAAGTGGAGGTGCGGTTCGTCGGCGAGACCGCCGAGCGGACCCGCGTCGTCCTGGAGCACCGTCACCTCGACCGGCACGGTGACGGCTGGGAATCCGTGGCGACGGGTGTCGGCGGCGACGCCGGCTGGCCGCTGTACCTGACGCGGTACCGGGGCCTGCTGACGTGACCGCGCAAGCGCCGCTGACCGAGTTGACGCGCGCCGAACGCGCCGATCTCGCGGAATTCCTCGCCACGCTGACCCCCGAGGAGTGGTACGCACCGAGTCTGTGCGCCGGGTGGACCGTCAAAGACGTTGTCGCTCATGTCATCAGCTACGAGGATCTCGGCGTCGCCGGCTTCCTCGGGCGTTTGGTGAAGGGCCGAATCACCCACGCGAATCAGGTCGGGGTGAACGAATTCTCCCATCTGTCCCCGTCGGAACTGCTCGATCACCTCAACCGGCACCTCGACCCGTCGGGGCTCACCGCGCAGTTCGGCGGGATGATCGGCTTCGTCGACGGCACGATCCACCACCAGGACATCCGCCGCGCGCTGGACCGGCCGCGCACCATCCCGGCCGACCGGCTGTCGCGGATCCTGCCGCTGGTGCCCGGCAATCCGCGGTTGGGTGCCGGCCGGCGGATCCGGGGGCTGCGACTGCGCGCCACCGATGTCGACTGGACCCACGGCGACGGCCCGGAGGTGGTCGGACCAGGGGAGGCCCTGCTGATGGCGATGACCGGACGTCCGGCTGCACTCGCGGACCTGGACGGCCCCGCCAAAGCTCTTCTCGCGCAACGGCTTCGCCCTCGCCGAGACTAGGGTAGTTGACGGGTTCACCCGCGTTTCGCGTCACCCACCGTGGTGTCGGCGCGCGTGGTGGTCAGCCGATGCGGCCGGTGACTGGCGGCAGGTCCTTGAGCGTCACGATGCCCGGCGGTGCGGCGACCACCGCGGGCACCGCATTGGTCACCGGCATCGCGGTGTAGATCATCCCGAGATCCATGAAACCGGGTTCGGTCCAGTCGCGCGGCGGCAGACAGTGGAGCACCGTGCGCATATTCGGTAGCCCGAACACCTGGATGACGTGGCCGTGCTCGAGCGGTTTGGGCGGGGTGACGTGATCGCCCATGATCCAGTTGAATCCGACACTGACGACGTTTCGGTCGCCCACCCAGCCGCGGTGGTAGCCGTACACCCCGGCGACGGTGCCGGCCGGGATCTGCATGAACCCGAGGTCGGTGTCGCCGGTCGCGGTGCTGAACTCGACGTCGAAGGTGATCCGGTCGAGCGTTGCGCCGATCGCGTCGGCCATCATCGCCGCCGACTCCGCGAACACCTCGCTTTCGCGGCGGACGCTCTCGGCCAGGCCCGGGGTGTCGGGGTCCTGCGAGAAACCCATCGCCGTCTGGGTCCCGGCCGACTCGTAGGTCGAACAGTCCACCGACTCGGTGATGCGGATCTCGTCGACGCGTTCGCATGCCCCGGACAGGACCATGCCGACCATGTTCGTCATACCGGGGTGCGCACCGCTGCCGAAGATCGTCGAATTACCTGCCGCACAGGCTTTCCGGATACGGTCGAGATCCTCCGGCGACTGCTTGCCGCCGGTGATCCAGGCGGCGCTCGAGCACACGTTGATGCCGGCCTCGAGGAGCCGGGTCAGCTCGTCGATGTCCGGCCACAGCGGGTTGTAGCAGCAGGCGTCGGGCCGCAGCGCGAGCAACGCGTCGATGTCGTCGGTGGCGGTGACACCGGTCGGTTCCGGCCACCCCGCGAGTTCGGCGGCGTCCACGCCGACCTTCGCGGCGCCGTGTGCGTACACGCCGACCAGTTCCATGTCGTCACGGCCGATGATCGCGTGCAGCGACCGCCTGCCGATGTTGCCGGTGGTCCACTGGATCACGCGCACCGGGCGCCCGGTGCGCGGTGGGGTCATCTGGCGGCGCCTCCTCGTCGAGCCTGCAGTCGCTACTAGAGACTAGGGGTGATGACGATCCGATCCTTCACTTTCACACTGGACGACGGCGTTCCGCCCGCGGTCGCGCCCTTCGCCCACGCGACGGCCGCGGGGCAGACGCTCTACGTCACCGGGCAGATGCCGACCGACCACACCGGCGAGATCGTCGGCACCGGCATCGAGGCGCAGACCGATCAGGTGCTGCGGAACCTGTTGCGCGTCACCCGACTGTGCGGTGGCGGCCTCGACGACGTGGTCGCGGTCCGGGCGTACCTGACCGACTGGGCGGAGTACGCGGCGTTCAACACCGCCTACGCCGCCTGGTTTCCCGACCGGCTGCCGTCACGGACGTGCGTCGGGGTCACCGGGCTGGCGGTCGGTGCCCGCGTCGAGATCGACTGGACGTGCTGGCGCGCCGACGGATGGGGACGCTGACCGTCATCCACAGCGCGGCGTTCATCCACAACCACGCCATCCCGGCCGCCGGATGCGGCTGATCCGACGGACGGCGTCCCTACCGTCGGGCGCATGCGGACCGAAGAGCCGGCCGAGCGGCTGCACCGCCGACTCGGCGCCGAAGAGGAACCCGACCACGACGGAGCACGGCCCGATACCGCCCTGTCCCGGTGGCTGCCGGATACGGCCACGCCGACGGGGCCGGGCTGGGTGGCGGCGGTGCGGGCCGACCCGGGCCGCGCCGGTGTCGTCGGGCTCGCCGTCGTGGGCGTCATCGCCGTGCTGGTCACGGTGTTCACGATGTGGCGTGACGACCCGCCCCCGGTGGTCGCGGCGAAACTGCCCGAGGTGGAGATGGTGTCGTCGGCTTCCCCGAAGCCCGCGCCCGACCAGCCGGTGGTCGTCAGCGTGGTCGGGCTGGTCCACAAGCCGGGGCTGGTGACCCTCGAGCCGGGCGCCCGGATCGCCGACGCGCTCGAGGCCGCCGGGGGAGCGGTCGACGGCGCGGACCTCATCGGGCTGAACATGGCACGCCGGCTCACCGACGGCGAGCAGATCATCGTCGGGATCGCCGCCGGCCCGGGACAACCGGCCACCATGGGCAGCTCCACCACGGCGGCGGGCGACGGTGGCGCTGCGGCACCGTCCGGTTCTGCGCCGGCCGAACGGACCGGTGCGCCCGGTGAGCCGGTGAACCTCAACACCGCCACCGTCGAGCAGTTGGACACGTTGCCGGGCGTCGGTCCGGTCACCGCGGCGGCGATCGTCGCCTGGCGAGATGCCCACGGCGCGTTCAGCAGTGTCGATCAGCTCGGTGACGTGGACGGCATCGGACCGGCGCGGCTGGCCAAACTGCGCGATCTGGTCCATGTGTGAGCGACGAGGCGGCGCCGCTGGACCTGCGACTGGTGCCGGCGGCGTCGACCGGCTGGGCGGTGACCGCGGCCGGAATCCACTGGCACACCGCGGCCGCGGTACTCGTACTGCTCGGCGGGATCGCCGCGACCGCTGCGGCGGCGGTGTGGGGTGGTGCCGAGGTGACGGCAGGCGCGGCGATACGGTCGGCGGCCGCCGGGCTCGCGGGCGTCGCCGTGGTGGGTGCGGCGTTCACCGTCGCGGTGACCGTCCGCGTCGACCAGGTGCGCCACCATCCGGTCACGGCGCTCTACGGGGCCACTGCGCCGGTGACCGTCACACCGGGCGACAGCCCGCGACCGCTCGGCGGCGGGCGGCTGATGTTCCGGGCTGTCCTGCACGCGGTGGACGGCAGGCCCATGTCGGGCCGGGTGGTGGTGTTCGCGTCGGCGAAGGGGTTCTCGGAGGTGAGCGCGGGCCGCCCGGCGGCGTTTCGCGCCGGCATCGGCAGGCCCACGCGGCGGGACCTCACCGTCGCCGTTCTGTCGGCCACGGGGGAGGCGGCCGTGGGGACGGCGCCGCCGGTGCATCGCATGGCGCAGTCGGTCCGGAGCGGGTTGGCCGACGCCGCGCGCGGGGCGCTGCCGGTCGATCAGGCGGCGATGCTGCCCGCTCTCGTACTCGGTGACACCGCGGCCGTTCCACCGGACACGACGGCGGACTTCCGCACCGCGGGTCTGACCCATCTGACGGCGGTGTCGGGCGCCAACGTGACGATCGTGTGCGGGGCGGTGCTGCTCAGCGCGGCGGTGCTCGGACCGCGCGCGGCGGTCACGCTGGCCGCGCTGGCGCTGATCACCTTCGTCGTGGTCGTGCAGCCGTCGGCGAGCGTGCTGCGGGCCGCGGTGATGGGGGCGATCACCCTGCTCGCGCTGGTCACACACCGCCGCAGGCAGGCGATCCCGGCGCTGGCGGCCAGCGTGCTGCTCCTCCTGATCGTCGCGCCGGAGCTGGCCGTGGACGCCGGGTTCGCGCTGTCGGTGGCGGCGACAGCCGGTCTGGTGGTGATCGCGCCGGTGTGGTCGCGGCGGCTGACCGGGCGGGGGTGGCCCAAACCGGTCGCCGACGCCGTCGGCGTGGCGATGGCGGCGCAGTTGGTGACCGCACCGCTGGTGGCGGGGATCTCGGGCCGCGTCAGCCTGGTGTCGGTGCTGGCGAATATCGTTGTCGCGCCGGTCATTCCACCGATCACGGTGATCGGCACCGCTGCGGCGGCGCTGTGTTGGCTGTGGCCGGCGGGCGCCGGACTGCTGATCCGGTTCACCGGACCGCCGCTGTGGTGGCTGCTGCGGGTGGCCGACTGGGCGGCGGCGGTGCCAGGCGCGTCGGTGCCGGTGCCGTCCGGCTGGGCCGGTGTCGGGCTGGTCGCGGCGGGTGGGATCGCGCTCGTCGTGCTGTGGCGGTGGCGGTGGGTGCGGCTGGCCGCCGGTGCGGCGGTGCTGGGTCTGGTGGCGTGGTCGGCGTCCGGCCACGCCGCGCTCGGCGGTGTCGGCGGCGCGTGACACGATCGTCGGGTGAGCCAACAGGTCGCAGCCCTACATCTGGTCTTGGGGGACGAGGAACTGCTCGTCGAACGCGCGGTGGCGGCGGTGATGAAGAGTGCGCGCAAGCTCGCCGGCACCGACGACGTCCCGGTCGACCGGTTACGCGCCGGAGAGGTGAGCACCAGCGAACTCGCCGAACTGCTCAGCCCGTCGCTGTTCTCCGACGAGCGGGTGGTGGTGCTCGAATCGGCCGCCGAGGCCGGTAAGGACGCGGTCGCGCTGATCGCAGGAGCGGCGGCCGATCTGCCGCCGGGCACCATGCTCGTCGTCGTGCACTCCGGCGGCGGCCGGGCCAAGGCGCTGGCCGATCAGCTCAAGAAGCTCGGCGCCGAGGTGCATCCGTGCGCCAAGATCGCCAAGGCCGCCGACCGGGCGGATTTCGTGCGCAGGGAGTTCCGCAGCCACAAGGTCAAGGTCACCGACGACACCGTCACCGCGGTGCTCGACGCGGTCGGTTCCGACATCCGCGAGCTGGCCGCGGCGTGCTCGCAGCTGGTGGCCGACACCGCGGGTGAGGTCACCGCGGTCGCCGTGCGTCGGTACCACTCCGGCAAGGCGGAGGTGAAGGGGTTCGACATCGCCGACAAGGCCGTGACCGGCGACGTCGCCGGGGCCGCCGAGGCGCTGCGATGGGCGATGCTCAGCGGCGAACCGCAGGTGGTGCTGGCCGATGCGCTGGCCGAGGCGGTGCACACCATCGCCCGTGTCGCGCCACTGTCGGGCGATCCCTACCGGCTGGCGGGTGAACTGGGCATGCCGCCGTGGCGGGTGCAGAAGGCGCAGAAGCAGGCGCGGCGCTGGTCGCGGGCGTCGGTGGCGGAGGCCATGCGGCTGGTCGCGGCACTCAACGCAGACGTCAAGGGCGCAGCGGCAGATGCCGACTACGCCCTTGAATCAGCGGTGCGCAGAGTCGCCGAACTCGTGGCCGACTAGCGAGCGCGGGGAACGCTCAGAGCTTGTTCAGCGCGACCGAGAGCGCCGACTTCTTGTTGGCGGCCTGGTTCTTGTGGATGACGCCCTTGCTGGCGGCCTTGTCCAGCTTGCGGCTGGTCGCGACGAGCAGTTCGGCGGCCTTGTCCTTGTCGCCGGCGTCGAGGGCCTCGCGGAACCCGCGCACCGCGGTGCGCAGCGAGGACTTCACCGACTGGTTGCGCAGACGGCGACGCTCGTTGGTACGGATGCGCTTTTCCTGCGACTTGATGTTGGCCACGTAGAGCAGTCCTTCTGAATATCGGATGGATGATGCAAAGTCTTCGGCCCCGCCGAGGCGGCGGGCAGCGATTGTTCAGGCTACCAGCGAGGCACTCAATCGACCAAAGTGAGCCCCGCTAACCTGCCTGAACGCCCGGTGTGGGGCAAAGTGTCATGGGTGAGCCTGCGCACCCTGCCGACCGAATCCAGCCGATCCTCCCGTACCAACGGTGCGCGGACCAAAAGGCACGAAGGAATCTTCGACGGCTACAACAGCGTCGGCGGCTACGACAAGGCCTTCGACGAGATGTTCGACCCCCAGGGCAACGTGCGCGGGCCCTACAAGGGCATCTTCGCCGAACTCGAGCCGGCGGACGCCTCCGACCTCCAGGCGCGCGCCGATGCGCTGGACCGGGCGTTCATCAACCAGGGCATCACGTTCTCGCTGTCCGGCCAGGAGCGGCCGCTGCCGCTGGACCTCGTGCCGCGGGTGATCTCCGCCGCCGAGTGGACGCGGTTGGAGCGCGGCATCACGCAGCGGGTGCGGGCACTCGAGGCCTATCTCGACGACATCTACGGCGAACAGCACATCCTGCGCGACGGCGTCATCCCGCGTCGGCTGGTCACGTCCTGTGAGCACTTCCACCGCGAGGCGGTGGGCATCAGCCCGCCCAACGGTGTGCGCATCCACGTCGCGGGCATCGACCTGATCCGTGACGAACACGGCAGCTTCCGGGTCCTCGAGGACAACCTGCGGTCCCCGTCCGGGGTGTCCTATGTGATGGAGAACCGCCGCACCATGGCGCGGGTGTTCCCCAACCTGTTCGCCACCCACCGGGTGCGCGCGGTCGACGACTACGCCTCGCACCTGTTGCGGGCCCTGCGCAACGCGGCCGCCTCCAACGAGGCCGACCCGACGGTCGTCGTGCTGACACCGGGGGTCTACAACTCGGCGTACTTCGAGCACTCACTGCTCGCCCGGCAGATGGGCGTGGAGCTGGTCGAGGGGCGCGACCTGTTCTGCCGCGACAACACGGTCTACATGCGCACCACCGCCGGTGAGCGCCAGGTCGACGTCATCTACCGCCGCATCGACGACGCGTTCCTCGACCCGATGCAGTTCCGCCCCGATTCGGTGCTCGGGGTGGCCGGGCTGCTCAACGCCGCCCGGGCCGGCAACGTCGTCATCTCCAGCGCCGTCGGCAACGGCGTCGGCGACGACAAGCTCGTGTACACCTACGTGCCGACGATCATCGAGTACTACCTGGGCGAGAAGCCGCTCCTGGCGAACGTCGACACCTACCGCTGCTGGCTCGACGAGGAACGCGAAGAGGTGCTCGACCGGGTCACCGAACTGGTGATCAAACCCGTCGAGGGCTCCGGCGGGTACGGCATCGTGTTCGGTCCGGATGCATCGGACAAGGAGCTCAACACCATCTGCAAGAAGATCCGCAACGACCCCCGCGGGTGGATCGCCCAGCCGGTGATGCAGCTGTCGACCGTACCGACCCAGATCGGCGGCAAGCTGGCGCCCCGACACGTCGACCTGCGCCCGTTCGCGGTCAACGACGGTGACGATGTGTGGGTGCTGCCCGGCGGACTCACCCGCGTCGCACTGCCGGAGGGGTCGCTGGTGGTCAACTCCAGCCAGGGCGGCGGGTCGAAGGACACCTGGGTGCTGGCCTCGCGTGCGTCGGCCGCCGACCGGGAGCTGGCCGCCGCGGAGGTGGTGCGCTCGCTGCCCAAGTCGGCGAAGGCCAACAAGGTGGACAAGAATGCGGATGCCCAGTCCGCAGAACAGCTGCAGCAGCAGCAACAGCAGCAGCAGTAGGGGGTTGTCGGAACATGTTGGCACGCAACGCCGAATCGCTGTACTGGATCGGACGCTACGTCGAACGCGCTGACGACACCGCCCGCATCCTCGACGTCACGGTGCACCAACTGCTCGAGGACTCCAGCGTCGACCCGGACCGAGTGGCCCGGACGCTGCTGCGGGTGCTCGGCATGGAGGCGCCCGACCATCCGCTCGACGTGTGGTCGCTGACCGACATCGTCGCGTTCAACCGCGACAGCGCCGACGGTACGTCGATCGTCGACTCGATCTCGGCGGCGCGCGAAAACGCCCGTGGCGCACGTGAGGTCACCTCGACGGAGATCTGGGAGTGCCTCAACACCACCTACAACGCCCTGGCCGAACGGGAGCGCGCCGCCAAACGCTTCGGCCCGCACGAGTTCCTGTCCTACGTCGAGGGGCGCGCCGCGATGTTCGCCGGGCTGGCCGATTCCACGCTCAGCCGCGACGACGGTTACCGGTTCATGGTGCTCGGCCGGGCGATCGAACGCGTCGACATGATGGTCCGGTTGTTGCTCTCGCGCGTCGGCGACAGCGGATCGTCGCCAGCGTGGGTCACGCTGCTGCGTTCGGCCGGTGCGCATGACACCTACCTGCGCACCTACCGGGGCGTGCTGGACGCCGGCCGCGTCGTCGAGTTCATGATGCTCGACCGGCTGTTCCCGCGGTCGATCTTCTATTCGCTGCGCCTAGCCGAGCACAACCTCGACGAACTGCTCAACAGACCGCACAACCGGTTGGGCGCCACGGCCGAAGCGCAGCGTCTGCTGGGCCGCGCGCGCAGCGAGTTGGAATTCATGCATCCCGGTGTCCTCCTCGAATCGCTCGAGCAACGGCTGGCCGGGTTGCAGAAGACGTGCAGCGACGTCGGAGAAGCGTTGGCGCTGCAGTACTTCCACGTCGCGCCGTGGGTGGCTTGGACCGATGCCGGTCGCAATGCGATGGTCATCGAAGAAGGGGAGGTCTAGCTATGTGGCGGATGCGGGTGGTACATGCGACGGGCTATGCCTACAAGTCGCCGGTCACCGCGTCGTTCAACGAGGCCCGTTTGACGCCGCGTTCGGACGCCCGGCAGAACGTCATCCTCAACCGGGTCGAGACCGCGCCGGCCACCCGCCAGTACCGCTACGTCGACTACTGGGGCACCGCGGTGACGGCGTTCGACCTGCACGCACCGCACACCGAACTCGAGGTGACGTCCTCCTCCGTGGTCGAGACCGACGTCGACGACCGTCCCGCGGAAACCGTGACATGGGACGATCTGCGGTCCGAGGCGGTCATCGACCGGTTCGACGAGGTGCTCACCGCATCGCACTACACCCCGGACAGCAGGCGCATCGCCCGGGTCGGCCAGCGCATCGCGAAGTACCACGACCCGTACGAGGCGGTCATCGCCGCCGCGAACTGGGTGCACACCGAACTCGACTACGTGCCGGGGACCACCGGCGTGCACTCGTCGGGTCTCGACGCGCTGCGCGAGGGTAAGGGAGTGTGTCAGGACTTCGCGCATCTGTCGCTGGTCCTGTTGCGCAGCATGGGAATTCCGGCACGATACGTATCCGGCTACCTGCACCCGCGCAAGGATGCGGCGATCGGCGACACCGTCGACGGCCAGAGCCACGCGTGGGTGCAGGCCTGGACCGGGGGCTGGTGGCACTACGACCCCACCAACGACAGCGACATCAACGAGCAGTACATCAGCGTGGGCGTCGGACGCGACTACGCGGACGTGTCACCGCTCAAGGGCATCTACTCGGGGGAGGGGTCCACCGACCTCGACGTCGTCGTGGAGATCACCCGGCTGGCTTGACGCACACGCCCGGATGCACCTCGACGCGGTGCAGGTCGTCGCCCAGCTCGATCTGGCGGGGGAACGCGGTGGCCGCCCTCGCCCGCCAGTCGGCCTCCTGCCCCGGGGCGATCGGCGGCAGGTAGTGCGTGAGCACCAGGATCCCGACGCCGGCCCGCTCCGCGGTCTCGGCGGCCTCTTCGACCGACGAGTGGTACTCGCAGACCTCGCGCACCCGCTGCTGGGGCGCCAGTTCGACCAGATCCTTGCGAATGGCGGTGTGCACCAGGGCGCCTGCGCCCGCCGCGAGCGCGTCGAGCGTCGCGCACGGCACGGTGTCGCCGGCGAGCACCACCGAGGCGTCGGCGTGTTCGACGCGGAACCCGATGGTCGGGGCGACCGGGCGGTGGTCGGTGGGCGCGACGCGGACGGTGACGCCGTCGTGGTCCCACGCCACACCCTCGGTGACCTCGTGCACCTCGACCGGTGGGGGTGCGGTCAGGTCGGGGTGGTGGGCGATGCGGTAGCCGATGTCGCGGCCGAACGCCGCGAGCATCGCCGTCACGGTCTCGGCGGTACCGGGCGGGCCGATGATCTGCAGCGGCACCTGGTCGGTGAAGGTGGTCACCCAGCGGGTGATCAGCAGGTCGCCGAGGTCGGCGATGTGGTCACTGTGCAGATGGGTCAGCAGTAGCGCCGACAACCCGTTCGCGGCGATCCCGGCGGCGGCCATGCGGAGCTGGACGCCGCGACCGCAGTCGACGAGGAAGGCGTGACCGCCCGCGCGCACCAGCGTCGACGGGCCGGCCCGCCGCGCGTCGGGGACGGGACTTCCGGTTCCGAGCAGGGTCACTTCGATCATGGCCTCATAGGTACCTTGCGCCGCGGCGGGCGTCAGGCGATTGGCTATTCCGCTTCCGGGGAAGACGGCCTAGCCTGGTGTGAGCCGTATCACAGAAGGCGGAGGCGGCGATGCGAATAGCGGACGTGCTGCGCAGCAAGGGCTCAGCGGTGGCGACCATCACCGAGACCACCACGGTGACCGGGCTTCTGGCCGAACTCGCCACCCACAACATCGGCGCGATGGTCGTCGTCGGCCAGGACGGCGTCGTCGGCATGGTCTCCGAACGCGATGTGGTGCGCCGGCTGCACGAACGCGGCGCGGAGCTGCTGCGGTGCCCGGTCTCGGAGATCATGACGAGCGTGCTGGTGACGTGTACACCGGCCGATCCCGTCGACGATCTGTCGGCGTTGATGACCAACAACCGCGTCCGCCACGTGCCGGTGCTCGACAACGGCCGGCTGGCCGGGATCGTGAGCATCGGCGACGTGGTGAAGAACCGGATGGAGCAGTTGCAGACCGAACAGGAGCAGCTGCAGGCCTACATCACCCGGGGATGAGTTCCTCGGCCGGGTCGGGCACCGTGTCGAGCAGGGTGTTGTCGCCGAAGGCTCCGCGGTAGGCCGCCGCCGGGTGGCTGTCGGGCAGCCGGTCGCCGCGCCCCAGCAGCTTGTGCCGCAGTGTCCCTGACTTGTCGGTGGCGATCAGGCCCCGCTCGCGCAGCGTCGGGAACAGCCGGTCGGCGACTTCGGTGAACGTGCCCGGCACGGTGGCGTGATAGACGTTGATGCCGTCGACGCCGGCCTCCCGCCACTCCTCCAAGCGATCCGCAATTTCCTCGGCGGTGCCGACGACGCGGTTGGCGCCCTCGAGCACCCAGGCCAGATCGCGGATGGTCGGCTCGCTGTGGCCGGACGATTCGGCGGCCCACCGGGCGAACCCCTGCACGCCGGTGAACTCGCCGAGCTCACTCAACGGCGTGTCCAGTGGGAACCGGCCTGCGTCGACCCCGGCGTCGCCGAGCGCATGCAGCGCAACGCCTTCGAGGTCGAGGTATCGCTTGATCTCGTCGCTGCGGCGGACCGCCTCGCGGTGGGTGTCACCGATGACGAACGACAGCCCCTGGGCGAAGGTGATGGCGCCGGGGTCGCGGCCGTTGGCGGCGGCCAGCGCCCGGGTTTCCGATGTCAGGGCATGCGCCGCAGCGGGATTCGGGCTGCTGATGTAGACGCCTTCGGCGTTGCGGGCGGAGAACAGCTGTCCGGCCGGGGAGGCGCCGGCCTGGAACAGCACCGGTGTGCGCTGCGGTGACGGGGACGTGAAGTGCGGGCCCTCGACCCGGTAGCGCGGTCCGACGTGGTTGATGCGGTGGATCTTGGCCGGATCGGAGTGCACACCGCGGACCTTGTCCTGGACCAGCGCATCCTCGTCCCACGATCCCTCCCACAGCTTGTAGACCACGTCGAGGTACTCATAGGCCCATTCGTAGCGTTCGTCGTGGGCCAGCGTGCCGTCGTGGCCGAAGCTGCGGAACATGTTCTGGTTGAAGCTGGTGACGATGTTCCATCCGAGCCGGCCGTCGGTGTAGTGGTCGAGCGAGGACATCCGCCGCGCGAAGTTGAACGGATGGTCCTGCACGATGGAGCTGGTGAACACGATGCCGAGCGTGTCCGTCACCGTGGCCAGCGCCGAGGCCAGCACCGACGGATCGTTGACCGGCACCTGGATCCCGCCCTCGACGGCCTTGCGCCAGTTGCCGTTCCACGGTGCCCGCAGGCCGAACACGTCGGCGAAGAACAGCAGGTCGTAGCCGGCCTTCTCGACGGTGGCGGCCAGCGACGTCCAGTGCCGCAGCGAGTTGAACTCGTGGTTGTGTGCCTCCGGCGCGCGCCACAGCCCGTGCAGCACATGGGATGCGGTGTTCATCACGAACGCGGAGAAGTACAGCGGCTTGCTCACGAGATCGGCCCCAGCGTGTCGCGGATCAGCTTGTTGTCGGTGGTCTCCAGGAACTCGGCGATCTTGGGATCCTGGAACGTGGCGATCAGCTTCTGCACGTTGGGGTCGTCGAGGTGTCTGTCGCTGACCACCAGACCGCCTTCGCTGCCCTTCGGGGCCGGGTGACGGGCCAGGATCTGGTCCTCGGTCAGGCCGGCCGCGTACACGTCGGAGATGTGCACGACGACGGCGTCGACGTCGGCGAGGCTGCGGGCGAGCTGGCCGATCGGCACCTGGATGAACCGGTAGTTCTTGGGATTCGACTCGATGTCACCGAGCTGCGGCAATCCGGCGACGGTGTCCTTGCCCGGCTTGAGGGTGATCTGGCCGGCCTCGGCGAGGTCGAGCAGTGCGATGGCCTGGCCCGCCGGATCGTCGCGCAGCGCGATCCTCGCACCGTCGGGCAGCTGGTTCCAGCTCCGGTACTTGTCGGAGTATGTCGCTTGGTCCCAGGTGAACGTCGGTGCGGCCAGGGTGAGTTCGAATCCGTTGGCGGCGATGGCGTCGTTGAGGAACGGCTGGTGTTCGAAGAAGTTGCCCGCGACGTTGCCGGCGTCGACGGCGCGGTTGATCTCGATGAGGTTGTCGATCTGCACCGGTTCGATCGTGATGCCGTGGGACGGGGCGATGTTCTCGGCGATGTAGCCCAGCAGGTTCTCGGCGGCGATGTCGGTGCTCCACGTCGCGACCTTGAGGTTGGGGCCGAACGGCTTGTCCTGGTTCGACACGTTGGCGTACACGATGCCGCCGGTGACGGCGAGCACCGCGACGACGGCGCCGGCGATCCACGGCCACCGTTTGCGCTTCTTGATCTCGAGGTCGAGGCCGGGTCCGGCCGGCGAACTGGTCTGACTGGTCATGGTGGTTCCTTTCAGCGGGTGAGGGCCTTGACGACACGGTCGCCGGTGAATTGCACGATCTGGACCGTGATGATCAGCGACACAGCGGTGGCGATCATGATGTTGTCGTCGAATCGGTTGTAGCCGTAGGTGATTGCCAGGTTGCCCACGCCGCCCGCACCGATCGACCCAGCGATCGCCGAATACTCGATCATCGCGATGGTGTTGACGGTCAGCGCCCCGGCGAGACCGGGCAGCGCCTCCGAGAGCTGCACCGTCCGGATGACCTGCAGTGTCGATCCGCCGGAGACCAGTCCCATGTCGGCGACGTCGGTGCGGACCTCGCGCAGCGCGTTCTGCACGAGCCGGGCGAAGAACGGCACGCCGGCGACCGTCATCGGCACGATCGCGGCCTGGATGCCGATCGTGGTGCCGACGATGAACCGGGTGACCGGGATGATCGCGGCCATCAGGATCAGGAACGGCAGGGACCGCCCGATGTTGACGATGGTGTTGAGCACCGCGAACACCCGCGGGTTCGGATAGAGCCCGAATTCGGAGGTGTTGTGCAGGGTGATGCCGACCGGGATGCCGATCGTCACCACCAGCGCCATCGTGATGCCGACCATGAGCCACGTCTCGCCGTAGGCGGGCAGCAGCAGGTCGGGGACGTTGGCCCAGGGGGTGTTGAAGTCCTCGGCGGCAAGGAGATTCATGCCGCCGTCTTCCGTGCGGTGGCCGCTGTGGACGTCACGTGCAGACCGCGGGCGCTGAGATGGTCGGCGAATCCGGGCGGTGCGGCCGGGGAGATGGCGAGGACCGCGCGGCCCACCGCCACACCGCGGATCGCCTCGACGCTGGCGCTGAGCACGTCGACCTGGACGCCGGAGATTCCGGGCACCGACTGGATCGACGTCAGCCAGTCCAGGGGAACGTGGCGGGAGGCATGGGACACCTCCCAGACCTCGGCGTCGCCGCGCACCGGCACGCTGGGCCGCTCGGGCAGCAGCTCACGCGCCAGTGCCGAGGTCGGGTCCAGGATCACGTCGGTGACCGAACCGCTCTCGACGATGCGCCCGTCGTCGATGCGCGCGACCGAGTCGGCGATCTCGCGCACCACCTCCATCTCGTGGGTGATCAGGATGATCGACAGGCCGAAGTCCTCGCGCAGATGGCTGAGCAGCGCCAGGATGGACTTCGTGGTGGCGGGGTCGAGTCCGGAGGTCGCCTCGTCGGAGAGCAGGACCGACGGCCCCAGAGCCAGTGCTCGGGCGATGCCCACCCGCTGCCGCTGGCCGCCCGACAGTTGTGCGGGATGGTACCCGCTGCGGTCGCGCAGCCCGACGCGGTCGAGGAGCTCGGTGACACGCCGGGATACGGAATCGTCGGTGGCACGCAGGTATTCGAGCGGTAACGCGACGTTCTGGGCCACCGTGCGCCGGCGCAGCAGCGGTGCGGTCTGGAAGATGACGCCGATCTTGCGCCTGGCGGCGATCAGCGCGTCGCCCTCGAGCCGGGTGAAATCCGCATCGTCGACGCGGACCGAACCGCTGGTCGGCCGCTCGAGGAAGCTCACGCACCGCGACAGGGTGCTCTTACCGGCGCCGCTGGGTCCGACGACGGCGAGGATCTCACCGGCGCCGACCGACAGCGAGATGTCGTCGAGCACGGTGCGGTCGCCGAACCGTTTGGTCAGGTTGTCGATCTCGATCATGTGGGCTCGCTGAGGTGGTGAGGGCAGCCGACGCTGCGTGGACAACAGCAGCGAAACCTACGCAGGGCGGTGCACCCCGAACACCGTCTGGATCGCGGTGATCCGAATGCCGTTGCATTCACGGTGGTTTGAACCGTCGACACCGCCGGCCGCGACGACCAGGGTGCTTCCGGTGAGTGGATATCCCAGGTTCGGGGTGTGGGCCAACGTGCACGGCACGATGGCCGCGCTGAGCCACCCTGACGATCCGGTGAACGCGTCGTGGTCCCGGGTGCGCTGGTGGGTCCCGGATCTGGAGCGCTCCGGGATCGGCATGCTCGAACACGGCGACCGTTACGTCTACGGCGCCGAATGGCTGCGCATCGTGCGGCGGCTGCTGGCGGGGGAGCGGACCACATTCCACGGCAAGTACTTTCACGTCGACGACTTCCACCTGCACCCCACCGGCACACACCGCACCCGGCCGCGCATCTATCTCGGCGGCGAGTCGGGGCCGGCACGGGACCTCGCGGCGGCCGAGGCCGACGTGCTCTTCCTCAACGGTCAGGCGCCCGAGGAGGCGGTCACGCTCCTCACCGACGTGCGGCGCAGGCCCAGGCACGGGCTGGACCCGATCCGGTTCGGGTTGGCGGCGTTCGTCGTGACCGCGCCGACACAGCGCGAAGCGGCCGAATTGCTGGACTACCACTGGGAACTCAACGCCCGCGACCGTGCCGGTGACGGTGACACCATCGACCGGTTCAGCCGCGACACCGACCCGGCCTCGGTCATGTGGCAGCGGTTGCGCGAACGTCCGCACATCGGCCCCAACGGCGGTACCGCGGCGGGGCTGGTCGGTGACTACGACACCGTCGCGCAGCGGATCGTGGAGTGGCACCGACTCGGGATCGAGACGTTCATGCTCGCGTTCCAGCCGTTCGAGGCTGAGATGCAGCGGTTCGCCGCGGAGATCCTGCCGCGGGTGCAGGTGCTGTCGCAGCGGGCGGAGGTGGCGGTGTGAACGGATCGCTGCGGTTCCACTGGTATCTGCCCACCCACGGTGACACCACCACGATCGCCGACAACCGGGGCAGTGCGACGGCGCGGGCCGGGTCGCACCTCGAGCCGACCCTGCACAACCTCACCGCGCTGGGACGCGCGGCCGAGGACTTCGGCTTCGAGGCGGTGCTGACACCGACCGGGTCGCACTGCGAGGACTCCTGGATCGCCACCGCCGCGCTGGCCCAGCACACGCGGCGGCTGAAGTACCTGGTGGCGTTCCGGCCCGGTGTGCTGTCACCCACGTTGGCCGCGCAACAGGTCAGCACCTACCAGCGGTTCACCGGTGGCCGATTGGCGCTCAACGTGGTGACCGGTGGCGACGACGACGAGATGCGCCGCTACGGCGACGGGATCGACAAGTCGGCGCGGTACCGGCGCACCGGGGAGTTCCTGCGGATCGTGCGGGGGATCTGGTCGGAGCCCGATTTCTCCTTTCACGGCGAGTTCTACGCCGTCGACCACGCCAGGACGGCGTATCCGCTCACCGAGGTGCCGACCGTCTACTTCGGCGGTTCGTCGCCGGAAGCCATCGAGGTCGCCGCCGAATACGCCGACGTGTACCTCACCTGGGGGGAACCGCCGGATCAGGTCGCCGAGAAGATCGACCGGGTGCGGGCCGCGGCCGCCCGGCACGGGCGCACGCTGCGGTACGGCGTGCGGTTGCACACCGTCGCGCGGCCCACCTCCGCACAGGCGTGGCAGCGGGCAGAAGACCTCATCGCGGGGCTGTCGGCCGACGAGGTCCGCCGGGCACACGAGCGCTACCTGGTCAGCGGATCCGAGGGGCAGCGGCGGATGGCGGCGCTGACCACCGGTGAACTCGTCGACGCGCGCAGCCTCGAGGTGTACCCGGGGCTGTGGGCCGGGCCGAGTCTGCTGCGCGACGGGGCGGGCACCGCGGCGACCGGCAGTTACGCCGAGGTGGCCGCGGTGTTCGGGGAGTACGCACGGCTCGGGATCAGCGAATTCGTGTTGTCGGGCTACCCGCAGGCCGAGGAGATCCGCCACGTCGGCGAGGGCGTGCTTCCGCTCCTGGCCGGCACTCCCGCCGAGGCGGTCCCCGCCGGCTGAGGATGTGCGATCGTGGGCGGATGGCTGCCGTAGACGTCCGTCCCGGGCGTAGGTCGGATGTCCGGGAGTTGGCCGATGTGCTCGGGCGGGCGTTCCACGACGACCCGGTGATGAAGTGGATCCTGCCCGACGACGCGGACCGCGGGCGCGGTCTCACGCGCATGTTCGCCACCATGACCCGCCACCACTTCCTGCGCGGCGGCGGGGTGGAGGTGGCCGCGGCGGACGACGGCCTCGGCGCGGCGGCGCTGTGGGATCCGCCGGGCCGGTGGAAGCAGACACGGCTCGAGGAGTTCCTGATGATGCCGGCGTTCGTCCGCGCCTTCGGCAAGCGGGTGGCCATCGGCCAGCAGGTGGCCGACCTGATGAAGGAACACCACCCCGAGGAGCCGCACTGGTACCTGGCGATCATCGGCAGCGATCCGACCGTACGCGGGGCGGGTTTCGGACAGGCGCTGATGCGCTCGCGGCTCGACCGCTGCGACGCCGAGTACGCGCCGGCCTATCTCGAGTCCAGCAACCCGGACAACATCGCGTACTACGAGCGGTTCGGATTCGAGGTCACCGGGGAGTTGAGGGTGCCGGATGGGGGCCCCTCGCTGTGGCCGATGTGGCGACAGCCACGGTGAGACTGCGGTGAGATCACGGATTCGCGGTGAAGCGTGATCTGGCAGCAGTCTCGGCGCACGGGCGGGGCGCCGTCACGGTAGGTGCATGAGCTGTCCGGCCAGGCCGAACAGCCGACTTCCCAGTCGGAGCACCGGAATGCCCAAGGGCAGCAACAGGACTGTCACGCACAGGATCAGGCCGACGAGCCACACCAGCACAGCGACGACGCCGAGCACCACACCGAGCACGGCCGAGACGATTCCCAGCACCACGTTGAGCAACCCGTTCAACACTCGCATGTCGGCCTCCCATCACTTCGAAACCATTCGCGACAAGCGTTTGCGCTGTCCGCGCACCGCCTTACGTGCGTCACGGCTCGTCTTGTCGGTGGTCTTCGCCAGTTCCTTGACCGGATGCGCCAGCGGGCGCGGCAACATCAGCTGCGCCGCGCGCGTCACCAGACGTCGGGCGAGAGCGAGGAGAGGGACACCGAGCGGGAGCAGGATCGCGGTGAGGCACAGGGCTACGCCGACGAGGCCGACGACGCCGCCGAGGATCCACAGCAGTGCTCCGAGAAGACCCCGCAGTACTCGCATCGCGACGCTCCTTCCCTGACCCGCCTGCGCCGGTCGGCGGCAGGCGAGGGGATTACGGCATCGGACCGGGTCGGCAGTAAGCGCACAGTCCCGGATGCATGGTGGGGTAGCCGCAGGCGAAGCAGATGGCCGGGACGCCTGTCGGCCATTCCGCCGAGGAGGCCGTGGTGAGCTGTGCCGAGTCGAGGCCGACACCCAGTCCGTTCATTGCTCGTCCTTCCTGATGAACGGACTACCCGCGCGGAAAAAAATTAACCGTGCCGTCGAATACTCAGCTCCAGGAGTACTCGGCGCGCAGCCGGGCGGCGACGGCCTCGAAGCGTGCGCGGTCGAGGATCGCCCCCTCGCGGCGGATGCCCTCCTCGGGGACATCGAGCACCCGGTCGAGGCGCACCCAGCTGACCCGGCCGTCGTAGTCCCAGCTGCCGGCGCCGATCGCGACCCAGTTCGGATCGTCCCCGCGGTGGTCCTGGCTGGACAGCATCAGGCCGAGCAGGGTGCGGCGGTCGCGGCCCACGACGAGCACGGGACGGTCCTTGCCGCGGGTCGGGTCGTCCTCGTAGACCACCCACGTCCACACGATCTCACCGGGATCGGCCCGGCCGTCGAGGTCGGGTGCGTAGACGATCTTGCGGGCCCGGTGGGCGGTCGGGACGCTGTTGCTCGTCACCGGCCGCCCCGCGGCGATGGCGGGCTGGGGCGGGCTGGAGGCACCCGCGAGCGAGAGGCCGACCCCCAGGCCGATCTTGAGGCCCTGCTGGATGCCCTGCTGCACGGTGCGCGGGCGGTTCTCGGACTGTTGTAGCTGGCGGATCACCTTCGGCGCCTCCTGGAACACCAGTTTCTCCGCCAACCGCTGAAACGTCTTCCATTGCGACGCCATGTTTTCGAGCATAGGTCAGGAAGGGCGGGCGCGATTGTGCCGTCGGGCACCACGGTCGATACCCTTGAGGTGCGCACACGCGCCCCGTCGCGACGTCTACCAGGAGATTCCCATCAGCAGCTTCGCCGACCAGACCTTCACCGCGCCGGCGCAGATTCGGAACTTCTGCATCATCGCGCACATCGACCACGGCAAGTCCACGCTGGCCGACCGGATGCTGGGCATCACCGGCGTCGTCGCGGATCGCGACATGCGCGCGCAGTACCTCGACCGGATGGACATCGAGCGGGAGCGCGGCATCACGATCAAGGCGCAGAACGTGCGGCTGCCGTGGGAGGTCAACGGAGAGAAGTTCGTCCTGCACCTCATCGACACCCCCGGCCACGTCGACTTCACCTACGAGGTGTCCCGCGCGCTGGAGGCCTGCGAGGGCGCGATCCTGCTGGTCGACGCCGCCCAGGGCATCGAGGCGCAGACGCTGGCCAACCTGTACCTGGCGTTGGACCGCGACCTGGCCATCATCCCGGTGCTCAACAAGATCGACCTGCCCGCCGCCGACCCGGACCGCTACGCCGGCGAACTGGCGCACATCATCGGCTGCGAACCGTCCGACGTCCTGCGGGTCTCCGGTAAGACCGGCGCAGGCGTCAGGGAACTGCTCGACGAGGTGGTGCGGCTGGTGCCGCCGCCGACCGGCGACGCCGATGCCCCGGCCCGCGCGATGATCTTCGACTCCGTCTACGACATCTACCGCGGCGTGGTCACCTACGTCCGCGTCGTCGACGGCAAGATCACCCCCCGCGAGCGCATCGCGATGATGTCGACCGGTGCCACCCACGAGCTGCTCGAGGTCGGCATCGTCTCGCCCGATCCCAAACCCTCGGCCGGTCTGGGTGTCGGAGAGGTCGGCTACCTGATCACCGGCGTGAAGGACGTCCGCCAGTCGAAGGTCGGTGACACCGTCACGACCGCCCGCCACGGCGCGAAGGAGGCCCTCACCGGGTACCGCGAGCCGCGGCCGATGGTCTACTCCGGCCTGTATCCGGTCGACGGGTCGGACTACCCGGTGCTGCGCGAGGCGCTGGACAAACTGCAGCTCAACGACGCGGCACTGACGTACGAACCCGAGACCTCGGTGGCGCTGGGCTTCGGGTTCCGCTGCGGCTTCCTCGGCCTGCTGCACATGGAGATCACCCGTGAACGCCTCGAGCGCGAGTTCAACCTCGACCTGATCTCGACGGCGCCCAACGTGGTGTACCGCGTGGAGAAGGACGACGGGACCGAGATCGTGGTCACGAACCCGTCGGACTGGCCCGAGGGCAAGGTCCGCACCGTCTACGAACCGGTCGTGAAGACCACCGTGATCGCGCCGAGCGAGTTCATCGGCACCATCATGGAGCTCTGTCAGTCCCGCCGCGGCGAACTCGGCGGCATGGACTACCTGTCGCCCGAGCGCGTGGAGCTGCGCTACACGATGCCGTTGGGCGAGATCATCTTCGACTTCTTCGACTCGTTGAAGTCCCGCACCCGCGGCTACGCCAGCCTCGACTACGAGGAGGCAGGCGAACAGGAGGCCGACCTGGTCAAGGTCGACATCCTGTTGCAGGGTGAGGCCGTCGACGCGTTCAGCGCGATCGTGCACAAGGACGGTGCGTCGGCTTACGGCAACAAGATGACCACCAAGCTCAAGGAACTGATCCCGCGTCAGCAGTTCGAAGTGCCCGTCCAGGCGGCCGTCGGCTCGAGGATCATCGCCCGCGAGAACATCCGCGCCATCCGCAAGGACGTGCTGTCCAAGTGCTACGGCGGTGACATCACCCGGAAGCGCAAACTGCTCGAGAAGCAGAAGGAAGGCAAGAAGCGGATGAAGACCATCGGCCGGGTCGACGTCCCGCAGGAGGCATTCGTCGCCGCGCTGTCCACCGACGCCGCCGGGGACAAACCCAAGAAGTAGCCCGAACGGTCGCACCGGCCGCGTCCGCGTGCTAGAGAAAGGCATGCGCACACCACGCCTGGCCGCGATGCTGGCCGGCGCGTGTCTGCTCTCGGCCGGTTGCACGGCCACGGTCGACGGGGTGGCCGTCGACCCGGCCCCGGCAGCCACCCACTCGGCGGCGCGCGCGCTCGAGCCGGTACTGCCGACCACCGAGGAACTCTCCGACGCCCTGGACATCGCCCCGACCGGCCTCATGGGCCAGCTCGTCGAGGGCGGCGCCGACACCCTGCTGCGCGGCGTCGACCGGTCCCAGGCGACGCCGGTGGAATGTGTCAGCACGACCTACCGGCTCCAGCAGGCCGTCTACGGCGCGAGCTCGGTGCGGTCGGTCGCCAGCAGATCGTGGGCGGCGGGCAGTGTCGACGGCCCGGCGCTGAGCGGGTTCTTCGGTGTGGTGCAACTCGGCTCCACCGAGGAGGCGGCGGCGTTCTTCGCCACCGCCGCCGACGACTGGGCTCGGTGCGACGGCGAGACGGTCGTACTGGACCGGGGCGGCCCGGGTGCGGGTGAACAGAGCAGCATCGCCGACGTGACGGTCGACGATCGGGTGGTCTCGGCGGTGGTGGTCCACGGGGCGGGCAGCGGGACACCGATCCAGCGTGCGCTGGGCGTGGCGGGCGACGCGATCGTCGACGTGGAGATCTCCGACATCGCCGGTGCGAGGACCGGCGGCGCGGACGGTGCGGTCGACGTCGCGCAGATCATGCTCGGCAAACTGACCGGCTGACAGCAGACGGAGACAGTGATGGGCCGGATCTGGGCGGTCGCAATAGGTGTGGTGGCGCTGACGGCCGGATGCGCGGACACCGTGTCCGGCAACGCCGTGCGGCCCGCGAACATCGTGCCGGTCGGTGTGCCGCCGCTGTCGGAGACACATGTCGCGGACGTACTGCTGTCCATCGGGGAGCTCAACGGCATCGTGGGCTCCACCCGGATGACCGTCACCAGCGACTCCGCGGAGATGACCGACCACTCCGGTGACGTGTCGGACCCGGGGTGTCTCGGGGCGATCTACGGCGCCGAGGCACCCGTCTACGCCGACAGCGGATGGACCGTGATGCGCGATCAGGTGGCCCGCGAACCCGACGAGGGCAACCAGCACTGGGTCGAGCAGACCGCGGTGCTCTACCCCTCGGACAAGGAGGCGCAGGACTTCGTCGACGCCTCCCGCACGACGTGGCAGGACTGCGCGAGCGCCGCGCTGACCGTCGACGACGGGGTGGTGCGCTCGGTGTGGGACATGGCGTCGGTGATCAACGACGGATCTCTGCTGACGCAGGTGTCGGTGCAGCGCGACGCCGACGGATGGGGATGTCAGCACGCGCTGTCGGCGGTGTCGAATCTGACCGTCGAGGCCTGGGCGTGCGCCTTCGGCCCGGGTGGCGAGGCTGCGACGATCGCCACCGAGATGGCGGCCAACGCCGCGGAGGCGGTCCGCTAGGCACGGCCATCACCAACGCTGCAACGGTGTCCAGCGATCGTGAACGCCGCTCGCCTCACCGGCGTCGACGGCCGACAATGGCGCACGTGCTGCCCGTCCTCGACCTCACCGACGCCGACACCGACCCGGCGGGTTTCCGCGCCCGGTTGCGGGAGGCCGCCCACGACGCCGGGTTCTTCTACCTCGTCGGGCACGGTGTGCCGGTCGAGGGCTTCGAGCGGGTGCTGCGCCTGGCGCGTGACTTCTTCACCCAACCGCCGGAGCGAAAGAACGAGATCAGCCAACTGCTCAGCCCGCAGTTCCGCGGATACTCCCGGCTCGGTGGGGAACTGACCAACGGCACCGTGGACTGGCGCGAGCAGATCGACATCGGACCGGAGCGCGACGTCATCGAGGGCGCCGAAGGCTACTGGCGGCTGCAGGGGCCGAACCTGTGGCCGGCGCAGCCGCCGGGATTCCGTGCCGCATTCGAAGAGTGGGGGGCCGCGCTGTCGGAGGTGGGTGTGCGGCTGCTGCGGCACTGGGCGGTGTCGCTCGGTGCGGCCGAGGACACCTTCGACGCAGCCTTCGCCGACCGGCCCGCCACGTTGATGAAGGTGGTGCGCTATCCCGGCACGACCCAGACGGCGCAGGGTGTGGGCGCGCACAAGGACTCCGGGGTGTTGACGCTGCTGCTCGTCGAACCGGGATCGGTCGGGCTGCAGGTCGAGTCGGGCCCCGACGAGTGGATCGACGTACCGCCCCTTCCCGGAGCCTTCATCGTCAACATCGGGGAACTGCTGGAGGTGGCGACGGGTGGGTACCTGCGTGCCACCCGCCACCGTGTGCTCGCCCCGCCACCCGGCACGGACCGCATCTCGATCCCGTTCTTCCTCAACCCGGCCCTCGACGCGCTGATCCCCATCCTGCCGTTGCCTCCGGAGCTGGCTGTGCGCTCGCGGGGGGTGGAAACCGACCCGGACAACCCGATCTTCAACACTTACGGGGAGAACGCGTGGAAGTCGCGCACCCGGGCGCATCCCGACGTCGCCGAACTGCATCACGGCATCACCCGGTGATTGCGTCGGCCTGATCGCAATGCTGTCGGCGCCTCGCGGTGCCGCCGTACGGTCACAACGTGTTCGATGTCCGCCGGCTCGTGGTGTTGCGCGAAGTGGTGCGCTGCGGCTCGCTCAGCGCGGCGGCGGTGTCGTTGAACTACACCACGTCCGCGGTCTCCCAGCAGATCACGGCGCTGGAACGGGATGTCGGCGCCAAACTGCTCGAGCGGGGTCCGTCCGGTACCCGTGTCACCGCGGCGGGCACCCGGCTGCTCGAACACACCGACGTGATCCTGGGCGCCGTCACCGCTGCCGAACAGGATTTGGCACGGGCGGCATCGGCGGTGCCCGACACGCTGCGCGTCGCCTCGTTCAGCAGCGCCGCCGCGACGATCCTGCCGCGGGTGATCACCCGGCTCCGGCATGAATATCCCACCACCGGAATCGAATTGGTGACCGCCGATCCGGACGACGGGGTGGCGCTGCTGGGCGCCGACGGTGCGGACGCGGCCATGGTCACCGAGGTGCCCGGCGAGCCGCCGGAATTCCGGGGGGTGTACACCGTGCCCGTCTACGACGACGAGTTCTTCGTGGTGCTGCCCCGTGACCATCGATTCGCCGCTGCGGTGGAGGTGCCCTTCGAGGCGCTGGCCGCCGAGCGGTGGGTGGTGAGCACCGCGACGGGCACCTGCCCCGACACCCGGGTGTTCCACACCGCCTGCCGGCGTGCGGGTTTCGATCCGCAGGTGACCTTCCGCGCCGACGACTACGGCACGGTGCAGGGGATGGTCGCCGCCGGCATGGGTGTCTCACTCGTCCCGTCGCTGGCCGCGTGGGCAGCGCGCGGCGACGTCGCGGTGCGCCGGCTCACTCACCGGCCGGTGCGCCGGGTCGCCGTGGCGACCGCCGCGGAGCCCGCCGCGGCCTCGGCGCTGGCGCGGTTGGTGTCGCTCATGGCGGACACCGGCGCGCGACTGCGGGCCCGCGGTGTATTCAGTGTTCCTGCAAGCCCTTCCAGCGTCGCTTGAACCGTCTTCCGCCGCACCGGAGTCACCCCTACCGTCGCACTGAACGGCCATCGACGAAAGGACCCACCCCCGATGACCATCACGCCCGAGACCACCGCCCCGACCCTGGTGTCGGTGGACCAGACCCTCGCGGTCGCCCGCCGTGTCGCGGCCGAGATCGCCGTCGGTGCCGTCGACCGCGAAGTCCGCGGAGTCTGGCCCGAGGCGGAACTGCGCCGCGTCGCCGAGAGCGGTCTGCTCGGCATCATCGTGCCCGAACGGTTCGGCGGACCCGATCTGCCCCGCTCGACGGCGGTCGAGGTGCTGCGCATCCTGTCCGAGGCGGATTCGGCGGTCGGACAGTTGTTGCTGGCGCACTTCGTCCTCAACGCCGCCATCGGCGGGCTCGGTGACACGGAACCGGCCCCGACGATCTACCGCGACGTTGTGGCCGGAGCCCAACTGGGCAATGCCACCGTCGAGCGCGGTACCCGGCTCAGCGTCGACCGGCTGACCACGGTGACCCGCCGGCCAGGCGGTGGCTGGGTGCTCGACGGGACGAAGTACTACGCCACCGGAACGCTCGGCGCGAGCTGGATCGCCGTCGCGGCCCGGATCGCGGACACCGAACCAGCGCACGGCGCAACGGTTTTCGTGCGTCCCACCGATCCCGGTGTCACCTTGAACCTGGACCGCTGGTCGTCGTTCGGCCAGCGTGGCACCGCCAGCGGCGAGGTGGTGTTCGACCGGGTGGCCGTCGACGATCCCTACGTGATCGACGAAGGTCCCGATCCCGACCCGGTGACCTCCCCGCCGTCGGTGCTCGGCGCCTTCGACCAGGCGCTGCACGCGGCGGTCGACATCGGGATCGCCCGCGCGGCCCTGACGGACGGCGCACGCTTCGTCACCACCAAGAGCCGGCCGTGGTTCGAGGCCGGTGTCGACAGCGCCGCCGACGAACCGCACGTCGTACGCCGGTTCGGTGAGCTGACCGCGCGGCTCTACGCCCTCGAGGCACTGCTCGCCGCCGGGACGGCCCGCATCGACGAGGCGCTGACCGAACCGGAGCTGACCCGTGAATCCGCCGCGGCGGCCTCACTGCAGGTGGCTGCGGCCAAGGCGCTCGCCCAGGAGTTCGCCGTCGAGATCGCCAGCGGCGTCTTCGAACTCGCCGGCGCCTCGGCCACCGACCGCGGGTACGCGCTGGACCGGCACTGGCGCAACGTGCGGGTGCACTCGCTGCACGATCCGGCCCGCTGGAAGTACGTCCACCTCGGCAACCACACCCTGCGCGGCACGCTTCCCCCGCGCCTCGGTGTCCTGCTCTGACTTCGTCCGCCGCACAGGAGATCTCATCATGACCGACCACGAAGACCCACGGTTCTACCTGACCGGCAGCATCAACGTCCCCGGCGTCGAGGACGCGTTCCGGCTCGTCGGCGCACATCTGCAGCCGGGCGTCACCCGGGTCCCCGACGGCGAACCGGGGGACCGCGCGAACTGGGTGCTCACGCAGGCCGGCCACTTCCTGGACAACCCGACGCTCGACATCGTCGACGGCCGGGCCCGGATCCGCCCCGGGGTGAGCGTCGAGTTCCCGGCGGTGGACTACCACTCGGTGGCGGCCGAGTCGTACGCGTTGTTCCGTGCTGCGCGCGATCGTGGTGTGCTCGCGCCTGATTCGCGCTTCCTGGTGTCGATTCCGACACCGTTCAACGCGGTGAATTCCTTCGCCGAGTTCGACTCCCGCGTGGAGATCGCCTTCGCATACGAACAGCGGCTGCGGGAGAGCGTCGAGGCCGTCCAGGAGGCGGTCCCGCCGCGGGATCTGGCGATCCAGTGGGACCTGCCGACCGAACTGGCCACCGTGGAGGGGTGGTTCGACAACCCGTACGGCGGGCTCGAACCCATCTTCGCGGCCACCGCGCGGCTCGCGCACTGGGTGCACGAGGACGCCGAGCTCACGTTCCACCTGTGCTACGGCGACTCCAAGTTCGGCGCCTCGCCGTTCATGGGTGATCCACCGGACGAGGAGGCGGCCGCCCGCGGGGGACGCCACGTCCTGCCGCGGGACGCCCGCGCGATCGTCACGCTCGCCAACGGACTCTCGCGCCACGTGCAGCGGCGGATCGACGCCATTCAGGCGGCGACCGTGGCGGCATGGACCAGGCGCGCACACTGGCAGCCGTTGGCCGATCTCGCGCTCGAACCGGGCACCGAGATCTATCTGGGCCTCGTGCACGCCGAGGACGGCGCCGACGGGGCACGGGCGCGCAGTGCGCTGGCGCGTGAATTCCTGCCCGAGTTCGGGCTTTCCACCGAGTGCGGGTTGGGGCGGCATTCCGCCGAACAACTCGCCGCGGTGCTGGCCGCCTGGCAGAACCTCACGACGCGGGAATTCGTCCCCGCCTGAGCGCCGGCGGCGGCCGCTAGCCCGCTGCGCCGGAGGGAGTGGTCGGCGCGTGCCGGTGGTGGTCGCGGTGCAGGCCGGGTACGAGCATCGGGACGCGACGACGGTAGTCGCGGTACTCGTCGCCCATCGCCTCGGTGAGGTCGTGCTCCTCGAAGCGCAGCGCGACCAGGATGTAGCCCGTGGTGGCGATGGCGAAGAGCAGATGTCCCGCCGACATGGTCGGCGTGGCCCAGAACGCGACGATGAACCCGAGCATGATCGGGTGGCGCACCACCCGGTACAGCAGCAGCGTCTGGAACTTCAGCCCGGTGTACGGCTCACCCCGCCAGCCCAGGTACACCTGTCGCAGCCCGAACAGGTCGAAGTGGTTGATCATGAACGTCGACGCCAGCACCGTCGCCCACCCGGCCCAGAACGCGACCCACAGCGCGAACCGCCCCGGCGCCCACGAGACGTCCCACACCGTCTGCGGCATGGTGCGCCACTGCCAGAACAGCAGCAGCAGCAGCAGACTCGCGATCAGGACGTACGTGCTGCGCTCGACGACCGGCGGGACCCACCGCGTCCACCGGCGTTTGAACGCCGGACGGGCCATGACGCTGTGCTGTACGGCGAACAACCCGAGCAGCACCAGGTTGACCACGACCGCTTCACCGATCGATGCGTCCACGCCGTGGTCGACGGTTCGCGGCACGGCGAAGTCGCCGACGAAGCCGATCGCGTACAAGAACGCGGCGAGGAAGATGACATAGCTGACGATGCCGTACACGGCGGCGAGGATCCGACTCATCACGCACTCCCGGGGTATGCAGTCCGCGACGGCGTGACCGGCGCCCAGACGGCAACACCCTCGTGCCCGGAGGTGCTGTCGGGGAGGGGATGTCGCGCTTCGCTCCGGCCGGTGCGGGTGACTCCGCGATACCGGCGAGGGGCGAGATCACGTCTCGTGGCGGCCGTTGTGGCCACACGTCAACGGTAGACCGCCCGGTGACGGTCCGAAAGCCCGAGCTGCGGCTATCCCGTTGGCACCCGACGGGCGCCGCGGATCAGCTCACCCCAGGCGGCGAACGCCTCGGCGTGTTCGGCCGACGACGATCCGGCGGCCAGCGCCACCAACCCGCCGGCGACCCGGCCGATGCCGAGGCCGGTCTGCTTCACCACGGTGACCAGTTCGTCGAACGCCTGACGTTCGGTGCAGCCGCGCAATCCCACCAGGATGCCGATCGCGATGTCGATGACCCGGCGCGACGTCACGTCCGTGATCCGGTTGTCCATACTTCCCCCTCACTGACAACACCATCGTGATGAGTCGGTGCTGCGTCTGGCAAGACATGGATACACCGTGATCCTGACTTCCCGCTGAACGTCTCCTTACGACGGCGCGTTGGCCGGGACGAAGACCCCCGAGCTGTCGGCTTCCTCCTCGGCGCGGATGACGTGCACGACCGCGTTGATCAAGGCCAGGTGGGTGAACGCCTGCGGGAAGTTGCCCAGATGGCGGCCGGTGCGGGGTTCGATTTCCTCGGCGTAGAGGTGCAGCGGACTGGCGAACGACAACAACCGTTCACACAGGTGCTTGGCACGGCTGATCTCACCGATCTCCACGAGCGCCGACACCAGCCAGAACGAGCAGATCGTGAACGTGCCCTCCTCGCCGGCCAACCCGTCGTCGGTCTCCTCGACGCGGTAGCGCAGGACCAGACCCTCCTCGGTCAGCTCGTCGGCGATCGCCAGCACCGTGGCCCGCACCCGCGGGTCGTCCGGCGGCAGGAACCGGACCAGCGGCACCAGCAGCAGGGAGGCGTCCAGCGCGTCGTCGCCGTAACGCTGGGTGAACACGCCCCGCGAGTCGACGCCGTTGGCGAGGATGTCGGCCTTGATCTGCTCGGCGATGGTGCGCCACTCCTGGGCGTAGCTCTTCTCGCCCTCGAGTTCGGCGAGCTTCGCGCCACGGTCGAGCGCCACCCAGCACATCACCTTCGAACTGGTGAAGTGCTGCGGTTCGCCGCGGACCTCCCAGATGCCGCGGTCGGGTTCCTTCCAGTGCTTGATGGCCTCCTCGACCTGGTGCTTGAGCACCGGCCACAACGCCTCGGGGATCTGCTCACGCGACTTGGTGTGCAGGTAGACCGAATCGAGCATGGTGCCCCAGATGTCGTGCTGCATCTGGTTGTAGGCACCGTTGCCGATCCGCACCGGGCGGGCGCCGTCGTACCCCGACAGGTGGTGCAGTTCCTCCTCGACCAGGCTGCGCTCACCCCCGACGCCGTACATCACCTGCAGCGGGTGGCGCTCCCCGTTGTTGGCGCCGGACACGTCGGCGATGAACGCGAAGAAGTCGTCGGCCTCGCGGTCCAGGCCCAGCGTGTAGAGACCCCACAGTGCGAACGTCGAATCCCGCACCCACGCGTAGCGGTAGTCCCAATTGCGTTCGCCCTGAGGTGTTTCCGGCAACGACGTGGTGCTCGCGGCCAACAGCGCGCCGGTCGGGGAGTAGGTCAGGCCCTTGAGTGTGAGCGCGCTGCGCTGCAGGTACGCCCGCCACGGGTGGTCGGGGAAGTCGCCGACGTTGATCCACTGCCGCCACGCCTCGCTGGTCTGCCACATCTTGTCGGCGGCCTCTTCGTAGTTCTGCGGCGCCGGATGCTTCGACCAGGACAGCGCCACGAAGACGTTGTCGCCCTCCTTGAGCCGGGTGCGGGCCCTGGCCTCGCGGCCCTCCAACCCGATCCGCAGGTTCGTGGTGAGCCGCAGCGTCGGATGGGAGTCGGCGTTGCGGTTGGCGCGCGCGATCGCCTCACCGTAGGCCGGGCCGGAGTACTCCCACTCGGCGCTCACCCGGTGGTAGTCGAACGACGGCTCACAGTTCATCACCAGCTCGACGGTGCCACTGACACACCGCACGGTGCGCAACAGGATGTGCTCGGCATCCCAGTCCATCGGCGTGCGCCGGTGGGTGCGCGACCGCGCCTCGAGGTCGTGCCAGGGACCCATCACCAGGGTGTCGCGCACGATCAGCCAGCCGGTGTGGGTCTGCCACGTGGTCTCGAGGATCAGGCTGCCCGGCAGGTAACGCCGCGCCGCGGGCACCGTCACGCCGTACGGGCCGAGCCGGAAGTGACCTGCACCGCGGTCGAGGATCGCGCCGAACACGCTCGGCGAATCCGGGCGGGGCACGCACAGCCACTCGACGGAGCCGGCCGAGGAGATCAGGCACGTGTTCTCGCAGTCGGACAGGAAGCCGTAGTCGGCGATGGGCGGGAACGGGTTCCGCAGCCCACCGGTCGGCGCGTAGGGGACCGGCGCCGTCACCGTCAACGGAGTGTCGGGCAGATAGGCCGGCTGCCCGATCGTCGCGGCTCCGTCGGTGGGCTCGGTGTGTTCCAGAACCATGCCCGCCATCATCGACTGCCGACGTGCTCGGCGTCTACTCAAACCCCATGTCCGGCCGTTGCTGAGCGGTGACAGCGCCGACGGCCCGCCGTCGCGGACCGGGCCATCGCATAGTCTGGCCCGGTGGACGCATTCCTCAGCTGGTGGGACGGCGTCGAGTTGTGGCTGACCGGTCTCGGATTCGTCGCACAGACGGCGGTGGTGATGCCGGTGGCGTTGCTGCTGGCCTATGGGCTGGCCGTGCTCCTCGACGGTGCGCTGGCAGCCGGTGTCCGGGTGCTGCGGCGCGCCCGCCACGACGGGCAGGAACCGTCATGACCGGGATGCCGCGCTCGCGGGTGACCCTGATCCTGGTCGTCCTCATCCTGCTGGTCATCGTCGCCTGGCTGATGACTCGCTGACCGCTCGTGGTGAGACACCCCGGCGGCTCTGTTATTCTTCGCGCCATGCATCCGGCGTCCGGCAATAGCGAGTGCCACATCTTGGCGCTCATTGCCGTGGGTTCGTGCGCGGTTGCTGACGTTCACTGTTGTTGCTGAAACCCCCCGTCCGCGGTTGGGCTTCGGCGACGGCACTTTTCGTGCTGCCTTCTCGTCGTCACCAGTGTCCGCTTGACGGGGTCCGTCCTGCATTCCACGGAAGACGATCGAAAGGCCATCGATGCTCAGCTCAGTCAAGACCTTCAAGCGCTGGCGGGTCGCCGCGGCGCTCGCCGCCACCGCGTCACTTCTGGCCGGGTGCGGTGGCGGCGCCAGCGACGTCGCGGGCTCCGACGGTGGCTCCAACGCCGAGACCACCCTGACCCTGGTCGCCTACGCGGTGCCCGAACCCGGGTGGTCCAAGGTCATCCCGGCGTTCGCGGCCACCGAGGAGGGTAAGGGGGTCGGCGTGACCGCATCCTACGGCGCCTCCGGCGATCAGTCTCGCGGCGTCGACTCGGGTAAACCCGCCGACGTGGTGAACTTCTCGGTCGAACCCGACATCACCCGCCTGGTGAAGTCCGGCAAGGTCAGCGAGGACTGGAACAAGAACGCCACCAAGGGGATTCCGTTCGGTTCGGTGGTGAGCCTGATGGTCCGCCCGGGCAACCCGAAGAACATCCGCGACTGGGACGACCTGCTCAAGCCGGGCGTCGAGGTCATCACCCCCAGCCCGCTCAGCTCGGGTTCGGCCAAGTGGAACCTGCTCGCCCCGTACGCGGTGAAGAGCGACGGGGGCAAGAACCCGCAGGCCGGTCTCGACTACGTCAACCAGCTGGTCAGCGAGCACATCAAGCTGCGGCCCGGCTCCGGGCGCGAGGCCACCGACGTCTTCCTGCAGGGCAGCGGCGACGTACTGCTGGCATATGAGAACGAGGCGATCAACTCGCGCCGCCTCGGCCACGAGTTCGACTACTTCAACCCCCCGCAGACCTTCAAGATCGAGAACCCGGTCGCGGTGGTCAACTCCAGCCGGCATCTCGAGCAGGCGACGGCGTTCGTGAACTTCCAGTACACGCCCGAGGCGCAGAAGCTGTGGGCCGAGGCCGGGTTCCGCCCGGTCGACCCGGCGGTCGCCGCGGAGTTCGCCGACCAGTTCCCGGCGCCGCAGAAGCTGTGGACCATCGCCGACCTGGGTGGCTGGCAGAAGGTGGACAGCGAGCTGTTCAACAAGGACTCCGGTTCGATCACCAAGATCTACACCCAGGCGACTGGATGATCACTGCCGTCGACGGTGACAACGGCCGGGCGCCGGGCGGATTCGCCCGGCGTCGCGGTACCGCGTCCCTTCGGGTCGGCGTCGCGACCATCTGGCTCAGCGTCATCGTGCTGCTGCCGCTGGCCGCGATCCTCTGGCAGTCCGTGGGCGGCGGGTGGGAGGCGTTCTACCGCGCCGTGACCGGCAATGCCGCACTCGAGTCGTTCCGGGTCACCCTGACCATCTCGGTCGGGGTGACGATCGTCAACGCCTTCTTCGGCCTGCTGGTGGCCTGGGTGCTCACCCGCGACGACTTTCCGGGCCGACGGCTGGTGGACGCCGTCATCGACCTGCCCTTCGCGCTGCCCACGATCGTCGCCAGCTTGGTCATGCTGGCGCTCTACGGACCGGCGAGCCCGGTCCAGCTGCACCTGCAGCACACCAAGTGGGGTGTGGGAATCGCGCTGCTGTTCGTCACGCTGCCGTTCGTGGTGCGCTCGGTGCAGCCGGTGCTGCTCGAACTGGACCGGGAGGTCGAAGAGGCGGCCGCCTCGCTGGGCGCCAACAACTGGACCATCCTGACCAGGATCATCCTGCCCGCACTGCTCCCGTCGCTGCTGTCCGGCGCCGGGCTGGCGTTCTCCCGCGCCATCGGCGAGTTCGGCTCGGTGGTGCTCATCGGTGGCGCGGTGCCGGGGGAGACCGAGGTGTCCTCGCAGTGGATCCGCACGCTGATCGAGAACGACGACCGCACCGGTGCGGCCGCCATCTCGATCGTGCTGCTGGCGATCTCGTTCGTCGTGCTGTTGATCCTGCGCGCGCTCGGCGCGCGGGCGGCCAAACGGGAACAGATGGCGGGGTGATCGAGCAATGCTGTTGTCGCCGGTGACGCGCCGGGTACTGCGCTTCGTCGCGCTGGCCTACATCCTGGTGCTGGTCGTCGTGCCGGTGGGGCTGATCCTGTGGCGGACCTTCTCACCCGGCATCGGCGCGTTCGTCGCATCGATCGGGACCCCCGCGGCCATCAGCGCGCTGCAGTTGTCGCTGCTCGTCGTGGCGATCGTCGTCCCGCTCAACGTGCTGTTCGGGGTTCCGACCGCGCTGGTGTTGGCGCGCAACAAGTTCCGCGGTAAGAGCGCGCTCCAGGCGGTGATCGACCTGCCGTTCGCGGTGTCGCCGGTGGTCGTGGGTGTCGCGCTGATCCTGCTGTGGGGGTCGGCCGGGGTGTTCGGATTCGTCGAGAACAACCTCGGCTTCAAGATCATCTTCGGGCTGCCCGGCATCGTGCTCGCGAGCATCTTCGTCACCGTGCCGTTCGTCATCCGCGAGGTCGAACCGGTGCTGCACGAGATCGGCACCGACCAGGAGGAAGCCGCCTCGACCCTGGGCTCGCAGTGGTGGCAGACCTTCTGGCGGATCACGCTGCCGTCGATCCGCTGGGGTCTCACGTATGGCGTGGTCCTCACCATCGCCCGCACACTGGGGGAGTACGGCGCGGTCATCATGGTGTCGTCGAACCTGCCGGGCACCTCGCAGACCCTGACGCTGCTGGTGTCCGACCGTTACAACCGGGGTGCCGAATACGGTGCCTACGCTGTGTCGACACTGCTCATGGGGGTCGCGGTGATCGTCCTGGTGGTCCAGGTGGTACTCGACGCCCGTCGGGGCCGACAGGAGAGCAGAGGGTCATGACAGACGCGATCATCGTGCGCGGCGCCAACAAGCACTACGGCGACTTCGCGGCGCTGGACAACATCGACTTCGAGGTTCCGGCCGGTTCGCTCACCGCACTGCTCGGTCCCAGCGGTTCGGGCAAGTCGACGTTGCTGCGGGCGATCGCCGGCCTCGACCAGCCCGACACCGGCACCATCACGATCAACGGGCGCGACGTCACCGCGGTACCGCCCCAGCGCCGCGGCATCGGCTTCGTCTTCCAGCATTACGCGGCGTTCAAGCACCTCTCGGTGCGCGAGAACGTCGCGTTCGGGTTGAAGATCCGCAAGCGGCCCAAGGCGGAGATCAAGGAGAAGGTCGACAACCTGCTCGAGGTCGTCGGGTTGGCCGGCTTCCAGAACCGCTACCCCAATCAGCTCTCCGGCGGGCAGCGGCAGCGGATGGCGCTGGCCCGCGCGCTGGCGGTCGATCCGCAGGTGCTGCTGCTCGACGAGCCGTTCGGCGCGCTCGACGCGAAGGTGCGCGAGGATCTGCGGGCCTGGCTGCGCCGCCTGCACGACGAAGTCCACGTCACCACCGTGCTGGTCACCCACGACCAGGCCGAGGCGCTCGACGTCGCCGACCGCATCGCGGTGCTCAACAAGGGCCGGATCGAACAGGTCGGTTCACCGACCGAGGTGTACGACACCCCGGCCAACGCGTTCGTGATGTCGTTCCTGGGCGCGGTGTCGTCGCTCAACGGCACGCTCGTGCGCCCGCACGACATCCGGGTCGGCCGCAATCCGGAACTGCCGATCTACGAGAGCGAGTCGATCCAGGCCACCGGCGTGGTCAAGGCCGTCATCGACCGAATCGTGGTGCTGGGCTTCGAGGTTCGCCTCGAGCTGACCAATGCGGCGACGCATGCGCCGTTCACCGCGCAGATCACCCGCGGTGACGCGGAGGCGCTCGGGCTGCGCGAAGGGGAGACGGTCTACGTGCGGGCCACGCGCGTGCCGGAGATCCCCGGGGACACCGAGGCGCCGAAGGCGGCCGTGCTGCGCTGACCCGACTGTACGGCTACGCCGCCTCACTGGGCAGCAGCCGGTGGAGAAGGTCGGTCAGGGTCAACAGGCCGCGACCGGAGGGGCCGTCCACGATGACCAGGTGGCTTCGCGTCTCCCGCATGGTGCGCAGTGCTTCGTACACCGGGGTGCTCTCCGGCAGGCTGAGCACCGGGCGCATCAACGTGCGCGCCGAACCCGAGGACGACAGGCTGTCGCGGACGTGCACGACGCCCACGGTGTCGGATCCGTCGCGCACCAACAATCGCAGATGCCCGGTCGCGTGTGCGGTCTGTTGGATTTCCTCCGGCGTCGCATCGGCTTGCACGTCGCTGTACGCGCCGTCCCGCCGGGCCACCTGTCCCACGCTCAGCGCCTCCAGTTCCAGCGCGCTGGTCAGATTCGCGTAATAGCGCTCGTCGAGGGTGCCCACCGTCGCCGAGTGTTCGACGAGCTGACGCAGCGCATCCGGATCCTGCGCATCGGCCAGTTCGTCGACCGGGGTGACCCCGACCCGGCGCAGGCACCAGTTGGCGGCGTGGTTGAGGCCACGCAGCAGTGGGCGCGTGAGGAACATGAACCCTCGCATCGGCAGAGCCAGCAAGGTGGCCGACCGTTCAGGATGGGCGATGGCCCACGATTTCGGCGCCATCTCGCCGATCACCAGGTGCAGGAACGTGACGATCGCCAGCGCCAGGACGAACCCGCTTGCGTCGGCCGCCCACGACGGTGCGCCGAGGCCAGCCAGCCATGGCGTGATCGCATGGTGCACAGCCGGTTTGGTGACGGCGCCCAACAGCAGCGTGCATGCCGTTATGCCCAGCTGGGCGCCGGCGAGCAGCAACGACAGTTCACCGGCGCTGCGCAGTGCGGCGCGCGCCGCCGCGCTGGCGGCGGCCGCATCCTCGAGCCGGCTGCGGCGTGCGGCGATCAACGCGAACTCCACGGCGACGAAGAACGCGCTGAGGCTGATGAGCCCGACGGTGATCGCCACGACCGCCCACGGGCTATTCATCGTCGCCCCCCTCCGTGCGGGTGTCGACGGTGACCAACACACGCGACGGTACCCGCCGGTCGACGGCCCGCACCTCCGCGACGATCTGCCGCGCCGGCGCAGGGCCGTCGTTGAGCAGATCCGCATTGTCGCTGGGCAATTCGATGACGACGGTGTCCCCGGCGTCGGGTAGGCCGGCCGCGTGTGCGATGACCATGCCCGCGACCGTTTCGTAGTCGCCTTCCGGCAGCGTCAGCCCGAGGGTGCGTTCGGCCTCGTCGAGTGGTAGATCGCCGGCGAGCAGCCAGCCGCCGTCCCGGGCGACGATGTCCGCCGTCGATTCGGTGTCGTGTTCGTCGTCGATCTCGCCGACGAGTTCCTCGGCCAGATCCTCGACGGTGACGATTCCGGCGAACCCGCCGTATTCGTCGATGACGATCGCCATCTCGTCACCGGTCTGAGCCAATTCGCGCACCACGTTTGGCAGCGGGAGCGTCTCCGGGACGACCACGGCCGGGCGGCAGCGCGCACGGGCGGTGCCGCTTGTGGACTGGGTAGAGGGGCCGAGCAGGTCGTGTAGGTCGATCACGCCGATGACGTCGTCAGGGCCGGAACCGGTGACGGGATAGCGGGTGTGCCCGCGGGCCATGCGCTCCAGCACATCCGGCACGGCTTCGTCGGCGCGGACCACGTCGACGCGCGAACGCGGGATCATCGCGTGTTCGGCGGTGCTGGTGGGGAAGTCGAGGATACGGTCCAGCAGGGCGGAGAGTTCCCGCGGGATCTCCCCGGCATCGCGGGAAGCGGCGACGATGTGTTCGAGGTCCCGCGGCGTCGCCGAATGCTCGACGTCATGCACCGGTTCGATGCGCAGAAGCCGCAGCAGCATGTTCGACGACTGGTCGAACAGCCAGATGAGCCAGCCGAACAGCTTGAGATAGATCGTTGTCGACAACGCCAGCCAGCGGGCCAGCGGCTCGGGGCGGGCGATCGCCAGGTTCTTCGGGAAGAGTTCTCCGAAGACCATCTGCACGACCGTCGAGACCGCGATTGCGACGAGACCGCCGATGCCGACAGCCACCGCGGTCGGGATCCCGGCACCGCCGAGCAGTGTTTCCAGACCGCGCCCGATCAGCGGTTCGGCGACGTATCCGACCAGCAGTCCCGTGACCGTGATGCCCAATTGGGCACCCGACAGCATGAACGAAGTGCGGCGGGTGACGGTCAGCGCGCGGGCGGCTGCGTGGTCGCCCGCCTCAGCGCGGGCCTTGAGCCGTGACCGGTCCACCGCCATGTAGGCGAATTCCTGCGCGACGAAGTATCCGGTCAACGCTGTGATCGCCAAGACGACGAGAAAACCTACGAGAATTCCGACGACGGCGGTCAACATGTGACCGCCTTGGGTCTGAGAGGGGGCATCGAGTCCTTGCTCGGTAGGTGGGCGGATAGTCCGTCGGCACCCAGAGTACCGACGCTGGGAGAGTGCTGTGAGTGTGCCGTCACGGCGCCGACTGTGTACACACGGTGGTGCTTTCGCGGGATTCCCGCCGTGGAGGCACACTCGACGCGGGGTCAGGCCGCGGCGCGTGTCTCCGTCACGTCGTCGAAGCGGTCGAGCACCGTCGCCGCCACCAGGTTGTGCGACCCCAGCGGCTCGGCCATCGAAATACCCTCGCGCGCAGCGTAATCCGCAACGCGATCGGTGATGCGGCCGTGGGCGAGGAACCACGGCACGATCACGAGCCGACGGGCGCCCGAATCCCGCAGCGCGGCGGCGGTGCCGGCCAGGTCGGCGTGCGGGCCGGTGGCGAAGGCGACCTTCGTACCCGCCCACCGGGTGCCGTCCGCCAGCGCGGGCGCGACGGTCGAGGTCCTGGCGTTGGCCGATGGATTCGAGGACCCGACGGCCACGACCATCACACCGAGTTCGTCGTCGTAGGGGCAGACCCCCGCCTCGGTCAGTCGAAGGCGCGCCACCGACAGCAGTGCGGGATCCTCACCGAGCACCGGGGCGGTCCGCACCGGGGCGCCGACGGTGTCGATCACGGCCGGGATGTCGACGCGGGCGTGGTAGGCATCGGCCAGCAGGAACGGTACGACGGTGGCGTTGCCGGTCTCCGAGAGCACGTCGTGCAGGCTCGGGGCGCACTTCTCGAGGAACGCCGCCCGCACGTCGAGCCACGGTCGCAGCCGCCGGATCCGGCCGGCCACCGCATGCGTGACCGCCGCCGACCGCGGGTCGACGCTGCCGTGCGCGGTCAGGATCAACGTGCTCAAGACTGGTGCAGCCCGCATTCGATCTTGTTCAGGCCCTGCCAGCGCCCGCTGCGCGGATCGGCGCCCTCGATCGGCTTGGCCGTGCACGGTGCGCAACCGATCGACGGGTAACCCTCGTCGACCAGCGGGTTGACCAGCACGCCGTTGGCGGCGATGTAGGCCTGCATGTCGTCGTCCGACCATGCCGCGATCGGGTTGATCTTGACCAGGCCGAACGCCCTGTCCCAGCTGATCAGCGGTGCGTTGGCCCGGGTGGGGGCCTCGACGCGGCGGATGCCGGTGACCCAGGCCGAATAACCGCTCAGCGCCTTGGTCAGCGGTTCGACCTTGCGCAGACGGCAGCACTCGTTCGGCTCGCGGGCGAACAGGTCCTTGCCGAGCAGCGCCTCCTGTTCGGCGACGGTCCGCTCGGGGGTGACGTTGACGACGTTCACGTCGTACACCGCCTGCACCGCATCGCGGGTGCCGATGGTCTCCGCGAAGTGGTAGCCGGTGTCGAGGAACAGCACGTCCACACCGGGCCGGACCTTCGCCGCCATGTCGACCAGCACCGCGTCCTGCATGTTCGACGCCACCACGTAGTTGCCGGAGAAGTTCTCGTCGGTCCAGCGCAGCAGGTCGATCGCCGACGCGTTCGGGCCGAGTTCGGCCGCGCCGCGCTCCGCCAGTTGCTGCAGGTCGATATCCGACATCACATCCGTCACCGCAAGTCCGCCTCGTCTGCTCGTAGGGCCCACGTTGCGAAACGCTCGCCGTCCTCGCGTTGTTTCACGAAGTTGCGAACCACCCGCTCGATGTAGTCGCCGAGTTCGGTCGCGAGCACCTTGTGCTGGCGCAGCTTGCGGCCGAAACCGCTGTCCAGCCCGAGGCTGCCGCCCAGGTGGACCTGGAAGCCCTCTTCGGGGCCGTCCCCGTCGTCCACCATCTGGCCCTTGAACCCGATGTCGGCGACCTGGATACGGGCGCACGAGTTCGGGCAGCCGTTGATGTTGATCGTCACCGGCACGTCGAGCTGGGCGTTGATGTCCTCGAGGCGCTTCTCGAGCTCGGGCACCAGCACCTGCGAGCGGCTCCTGGTCTCGGCGAAGCTGAGCTTGCAGAACTCGATTCCCGTGCACGCCATCAGGTTTCGCCGCCAGTGCGACGGGGTCGACGGCAGGCCCAACGCGTCCAGCCCGGCCCGCAGCTCGTCGAGCTTCTCATCGGGCACGTCCAGCACGATCAGCTTCTGGTACGGCGTGAACCGGATCCGGTCGCTGCCCGCGGCCTCGGCCAGGTCGGCGACCTTGCTCAAGATGGTCCCCGAGACGCGGCCGGCGATGGGGGCGACGCCGACGGCGTTGAGACCGTTCTTGAGCTTCTGCACCCCCACGTGGTCGATCGGACGGGTCACGGGGTCGGGCGCGGGTCCATCGATGAGCGGGCGCTTGAGGTACTCCGTCTCGAGAACCTGGCGGAATTTCTCTACGCCCCAGTCCTTGATCAGGAACTTCAGCCGGGCCTTGGAGCGCAGGCGCCGGTATCCGTAGTCGCGGAAGACGCTGACGACGCCCTCCCAGACGTCGGGCACCTCATCGAGCGGAACCCAGGCCCCGACGCGCTGGCCCAGCATCGGGTTGGTGGACAGCCCGCCGCCGACCCACAGGTCGAAGCCGGGGCCGTGCTCGGGATGCACCACACCGATGAACGCGACGTCGTTGACCTCGTGCACGACGTCCTGCAGACCGGAGATCGCGGTCTTGAACTTGCGCGGCAGGTTGGAGTACTCCGGCTTGCCGATGTAGCGCTTGACGATCTCGTCGACCGCGGGCGTGCCGTCGATCACCTCGTCGAGGGACTCACCGGCCAGCGGCGAACCGAGCACGACGCGGGGGCAGTCGCCGCACGCCTCTGTGGTCTGCAACCCCACCTCGTCGAGCCGGCGCCAGATCTCCGGCATGTTCCTGACGTCGATCCAGTGGTACTGGACGTTCTGCCGGTCGGAGATGTCGGCGGTGTCCCTGGCGAACTCGGTGGAGATCTCACCGAGGGTGCGCAGCGCCTTCGCGGTCAGCGCACCGCCGTCGCTGCGGACCCGCAGCATGAAGTACTCGTCTTCGAGCATGTCGGTGTTCTCGTCACCGGTCCACGTGCCGTCGAAGCCGGGCTTGCGTTGGGTGTAGAGGCCCCACCAGCGGAAGCGGCCGCGCAGGTCGCCCTTGTCGATCGTGTCGAAGCCGCCGGGGGCGTAGATGTTCTCGATCCGCTCCCGCACGTTGAGCGGGTTGTCGTCCTTCTTGGACTGTTCGTTGGCGTTGAGCGGCTCGCGGTATCCCAGTGCCCACTGTCCTTCGCCGCGCGGACGCTTCACGGGCTTGGCGGGGCGGGTCGGGGTCTCGGTCATGGGGTCTGGCTCCTTGCTGGGAGCCGGCGTTGGGACCGCGCTGAATCACCGGGGGGCTGTCCGGCGGCGCAGATCCGGCGGCCAGCTGTACGTGCGGGGTGGGCTGGGTCCTAGATCAGGCGCGTCAAGGCAGACAACAAGAAGTACAAACGCGCTTGAAGTCCACATGCCGACGCACCACCAGCGAGATGCGGGTGTTGAGGGCCGGCGCGGCAGTCACCCGGCCATTGTGCCACGAACTGCCGCACCTGCCCTAACCGGGCCATATTTGCGCTCGCGGTGAGCAAAAGTCGCCCCAGGCCCCGCGGATCGGCCGCGGGATTACGCCATCTGACGTCGCGCTGGGACGATGGAGAGGTGAGCCTCCGAACCGCCCCCGTACGCGCGCCGGAACTGGCCGCCACCGCGGGTCGGCCGTTCGGCCTCTACATCCACGTCCCGTTCTGCGCGACCCGCTGCGGCTACTGCGACTTCAACACCTACACCCCCGCGGAGGCGGGCGGCGCCAACCCCGAGGGCTGGCTGGTCGCGATGCGCCAAGAGTTGGCGCTCGCGGCCCGGACGTTGGGGACGCCGCCGCCGGTGCGGACCGTCTTCGTCGGCGGTGGCACCCCGTCGCTGCTGGGCGGTGCGGGCCTGACCGCGGTGCTGGCCGCGGTGCGCGAGCACTTCGAACTGGCGCCCGGCGCCGAGGTCACCACTGAGGCCAACCCGGAGTCGTCGGGACCCGAACTGTTCGACGCGCTGCTGGCCGCCGGCTACACCCGCGTCTCGCTCGGTATGCAGTCGACGGCCCGCCATGTCCTCAAGGTGCTCGACCGGTTGCATTCCCCCGGCCGCGCGGTGGCCGCCGCCGGAGAGGCGCGCGCAGCCGGCTTCGGGCACGTCAACCTCGACCTGATCTACGGCACGCCGGGGGAGACTGACGACGACCTGCGCCGGTCCGCCGACGCCGCGATCGGGGCGGGGGTCGACCACGTGTCGGCCTACGCGCTGGTGGTCGAGGACGGGACGGCCCTGGCCCGCCGGGTGCGGCGCGGTGAGGTGACCGCCCCCGACGACGACGTGCTGGCGGCGCGGTACGAACTGCTCGATGCGCGGCTGGGCGAGGCCGGGTTCGACTGGTACGAGGTGTCGAACTGGGCCAGGTTCGGCGGCGAGTGCCGCCACAACCTCGGCTACTGGGCCGGCGGCGAATGGTGGGGGGTCGGGCCGGGGGCGCACGGCTTCCTGGGCGACACCCGGTGGTGGAACGTCAGGCATCCCAACGCCTATGCCACCGCGCTGGGCGACGGGGCACTGCCCGTCTCCGATTTCGAGGTGCTCGACCCGGCCGCGCGGCACACCGAGGACGTGATGCTGCGGGTGCGGCTGCGCAGCGGGCTGCCGCTGGACATGCTCACCGCCGACGAGCGGAGTCGCGTCGGCACCGTGGTGGCCGACGGCCTCGCGGTGGTCGACGGGGCGGCGCTGGTCCTCACCGACCGTGGCCGCCTGCTCGCCGACGGTGTGGTGCGCACGCTGCTCGCCGACTGAATCCGACCGGAGGTGGTCGCCCCGGATCGGCGCGGCTGTGCCATCATTGCCCGCATGTCGAGGGACTTAGGCAAGGCTAACCAATTGGCACCCGGCCTCCCCGAACCCGTCGCGATCGTCGGCATCGGCTGCCGGCTGGCCGGCGACATCGCGACCCCCGCGGACTTCTGGACGTTCCTGCTAGACGGGGGCAGTCGCGTGCGCGAGGTGCCCGCGGACCGCTGGGAGCCCTATCTGCGGCGCGACCCCCGCAACGCCGCGGTGCTGCGCGAGACGACGCCGTGGGGCACCTTCCTCGACGACCTGGCCGGTTTCGACGCCGAATTCTTCGGTGTCTCACCGCGTGAAGCCGAACTGATGGATCCGCAGCAGCGACTGGCGCTCGAAGTCTCCTGGGAGGCACTCGAACACGCCGGGATTCCGCCGCGCTCGCTGGCCGGCAGCGACACCGCGGTGCTGATGGGCGTGAACTCCGACGACTACGGCAAGCTCATCATGGAGGACCTGCCGGGGATCGAGGCGTGGACCGGGATCGGCACGTCGCTGTGCGGTATCGCCAACCGCGTCTCGCACCTGCTCGATCTGCGCGGCCCCAGCGTCGCACTCGATGCGGCGTGCGCGGCCTCGCTGGTGGCCGTGCACCAGGCGTGCCAACTGCTGCGGACGGGGGAGACGTCGCTGGCGCTCGCCGGCGGTGTCAGCGCACTGATCGGGCCCGGTCTGACCCGGGTCCTCGACCAGGCGGGGGCGACCGCGCCCGACGGCCGGTGCAAGAGCTTCGACGCCGACGCCGACGGCTACGGCCGCGGTGAGGGCGCCGCGGTCGTGGTGCTCAAGCGGTTGGCCGACGCCGTGCGGGACGGTGACCGGGTGATCGCCGTCGTCCGCGGTGGGGCGGTGGCCCAGGACGGACGCACGGTCGGCATCATGTCGCCCAACGGCGCCGCCCAGGAGGACCTGTTTCGGCGCACCTGTGCGACCTCCGGAATCGACCCGGCGACAGTCGGATTCGTCGAGGCGCACGGGACCGGCACGCCGACCGGCGATCCGGTCGAACTCGACGCGCTCGCCGCCGTGTACGGGGCGCGGCGGGCCGACGGTGAACCGTGCCGCGTCGGATCGGTCAAACCCAACACCGGTCACCTCGAGGGCGGGGCCGGGGTGGTGGGGTTGATCAAGGCGGCGATGGCGCTGCAGCACGAGGCGATCCCCCCGACCGCCGGTGTCCGCACACTCACCCCGGCCGTGGACTGGGCGTCGAATGGACTGCGGGTTCCGACCCGGGTCGAGGCGTGGCCGCGTCGCGACGATGTCGCGCGCCGGGCCGCGGTGTGCAGCTACGGCTACGGCGGCACCATCGCCCATGTCCTGCTGGAAGAGGCGCCGGTCGCCGTACGCCCGGAGGCGGAGACGGACGCCGAACCCGTGGCCGTCCCGCTGTCGGGGCGGTCGTCCGCGCGCCTGATCCGCCACGCCGCCGCTCTCGCCGATCACCTTCGGCGGCGACCACATTCGGTGGGAGAGGTGGCCGCGACCCTGTGGGCGCGGCGCTCCCACGAACCGGTGCGCGCCGCGGTGATCGCACACGACGGCGCCGACCTGGTGACCGGGCTCGACGCGCTCGCCGACGACCGCCCGACACCGTCGGTTCTCACCGGCAACGTACTCGCGGGTGCGGCCGACGGTGCGGTGTGGGTGTTCTCCGGACACGGATCGCACTGGCCCGGCATGGGTCGCGAACTGCTCTCGCACGAACCGGCTTTCGCGACGGTCATCGACGCGGTGGAACCGGTGTTCGCCGACGAACTCGGGTTCTCGGCGCGTGCCGCGCTGCACAGCGGTGACCTCGGCGGAACCGATCGCGTGCAGGCGCTGACGTTCGCGATGCAGGTCGGCCTGGCCGCGGTGCTGCGCGAGCGCGGTCTGCATCCGGCCGCGGTGATCGGCCACTCCGTCGGTGAGGTGGCCGCCAACGTGGTCGCCGGTGTCTTCGACCTCGCCCACGGGGCCGCGGTGGCCTGCTACCGCGCACGGGGCTTCCGATCGGTGGCCGGCGCGGGGGCGATGGCCCTGGTCCGTCTTCCCTTCGCCGAGGCCGACCGGCGCCTGGGCGACCGCACCGATGTGGTGGCGGCGATCAGCGCCTCACCGGAGTCGACGGTCATCTCGGGCACCGTCGAAGCGGTCGAGGAGGTGTCGGCGCGCTGGACCGACGAGGGGATGACGGTGCGCCGGGTGAACACCGACGTGGCGTTCCACAGCCCGGCGATGGACGGATTGACCGCCGAACTCGCCCGTCTCACAGCAGGTCTGGCGCCGACGAAGTCCGCCGGCGTGCCGCTGTACTCCACCGCGCTGCCCGACCCCCGGTCGACCGCACCACGCGACCCCGGCTACTGGGTGGCCAACCTGCGTGGCCGGGTGCGCTTCGCCGAAGCCGTGACCGCCGCGGCCGAGGACGGACACCGGCTGTTCCTCGAGGTGTCGGCGCATCCGGTGGTCGCGCACTCCATCGCGGAGACGCTGGCGCACCACGCGATCGACGACCACGCGGTCGTGCCGGTGCTGCGGCGCGAACAGCCCGAGCTGCCTGCCGTCGCCGCCGCCGTCGGAGCGCTGTACTGCCACGGCGCACCGGTCGCGCACCGGGTCGAGACCGAAAAACCCTGGGCCGCAGATCTTCCCGGAACGCAGTGGGTGCACCGGCGACACTGGCGCACGCCCGCCGCGCCCCCTGGCGGTCGCGGTGTGCACGAGCCGGATTCGCACACCCTGCTCGGCGGCCCGATGGAGGTGACCGGGGCGGTGCCCGCACGGGTGTGGCAGACACGGCTGGACTTGTCGACGCGGCCCTACCCGGGCGACCACCCGGTGCAGGGCACCGAGATCGTGCCCGCCGCCGTCCTGCTGAACACGTTCCTCGCCGCCGCCGGAACGGATCTGGCCGACGTGCGGTTGCGCACACCCGTGCCGCCGGGACGCGCGCGCGACATCCAGGTGGTGTCGCAGGACCGCTCGCTGGCCCTGGCGTCCCGGGTGGTCGACGACGGCGAGGACGCCGACGGTGGCTGGTTGACCCACTGCACCGCGCTGGCCGCGCCGGGTGGGGAACCCGCGCTGACCGTGCTCGACGAGGACGAGATCCGCGCGCGGTGTCCGGAGGTGTTGCCGTCGACTCATGTCGTGGACACGTTGGAGACCCTCGGCGTGGCCGCGATGGGATTCGGTTGGCAGGTGCTCGACCTGCACCGCGGTGACGGTGAGCTCTTCGCGCGTGTCGCGGCCGATGTCGACGGATCGACGCCGGCGACGTGGGCGGGACTGCTCGACGCCGCGACCTCGGCGGCCTCGACGATCTTCGACGGTCCGCCGCGACTGCGCATGCCCGCCCGGATCGAACGGGTGCACGTCCACGACAAACCACCTGCCGTCGCGCTGCTGCACGTACGCCGCCGCGATGCGGGCACCGTCACCGACGTGGTACTCGCCGAGGAGTCCGGTGCGGTCTCGGTGTCCTTGACCGGCATGGCATTCGAGGAGCTCGAGAATCCCAGCGGCCGCGACACGGCGCGGCTGTTGCACCACGTCGCGTGGCAACCGGTCGCATGGCCGGACGCCGACCTGCCTGCCGAGGTGGTGCTCGTCGGCGGGGACGCCGCTACGCGGGCCTTCGTCACCCGCGACCTCGACGAGGCCGGTGTGCCGCACCGATCTGTCGGTCACGCAACGGAACTCGGCGCGCTCCCGAGCGGGTCGGTGGTGCTCGTGCTGCCGCGCGCCGACGAGACACCGCAGACGTCGGCCGAACTCGTGCTCAGCACGGTGCAGCATCTCGACGCGTCCGGTGCTCGAACCAGGTTGTGGGTGCTGACCTCCGACGTGCACGAAGGCGTCAACCCGGCGCACGCCCCGCTGTGGGGAATGGCGCGGGTGGCGGCGGCCGAACATCCACACCTGTGGGGCGGCGTGCTCGACATCACCGGGGACCGGTTGCCGGTGCGGGCGCTCGGCGCGCTGCACGGGCACGGTGTGGTGGTGGTGCGCGACGGCGTCGCGTACGCGGCGCGGTTGGCCCACGCCGGACCGGGGGAGGCGGCGCCGCTGCAGTGCTCGCCGGGCGGTACCTACCTGATCACCGGCGGCACCGGCGTGCTGGGGCTGCGGCTGGCGCAGCGCCTGGCCGACCTGGGGGCGCGGCGTCTGGTGCTGGTGTCGCGGTCTGGCATTCCCGAGCGCAGCGCATGGCGCGACCACAGCGACCGGGAAGTGGTCGCCGTGGTCTCCGCCCTCGAACAGCGGGGGGTGTCGGTGAAGGTGGCGGCCGTCGACGTCGGCGCACCCGGAGCGGCCACCGCGCTGCGGTCGGCGCTGGTCGACCTGCCGCCGGTGCGCGGAGTCATTCACGCCGCGGGCGTGGAAGCCGGTGCGCTGCTGGCCACGACGACCGCGGACGATCTCGACGCGGCGATGCGGCCGAAGGTCGCCGGGCTCAACACGCTGCACGAGCTGTTCCCGCCCGGCGAGCTGGATTGGATGGTGCTGTTCTCGTCGTGCGGCTATCTGGCGGGCTTCCCCGGCCAGGGTGCCTACGCCTGCGGCAACGCCTACCTCGACGCCTTCGCCCGCCACCGCCGCCGCCTCGGCGACCGGACCACCAGCGTCGCGTGGACGGCGTGGCGGGGTATGGGCATGGGCTCGGCCTCCGGATTCGTCGCCGCCCAGCTCGACGCGCTCGGGATGGGCACGGTGGGACTCGACGACGCGATGCGGGCGCTGGACTCGGCGATGCGCGACGACGACCCCAACGTGGTGGTGTTGCCGGTGCTGCCGTCGGCGGCATCGGTGCCGATCCTCGCCGACGTCGCGCCCACCGAATCCGCGGAGCCGGTCGCGGACCGCGGTGACGAGGACGTCGCGGAGTGGGCGGCTCGCCAGGTGCTCACCGCGGTCTCCTCCGAACTCGGTTGCGCCGCAGATGATGTCGACCTACGGCTGCCGTTGGTGGAGATCGGTGTCGACTCCATCATGACCGTCGCCCTGCGGCGCCGGCTGGAGAAGCAGACCGGGCTGTCGCTGCCGCCGACTCTGCTGTGGGAGTACCCGACCGCCGCGGCGGTGACCGACCGAATCACCGAACTGCTGATGGCCGAGGACTCTTCAGCCGCGTAATAAGCAGGGTTGTTCGTCCGGGTTCGGGTGGCCACTCGTTATGGCGGCCCACAGATCCACGGAAGGACAACCTGCAGGCGTCAATCGAAGTGAGCGTCAAAGCGACGCCGCACCACGCTGTCTGTCGGAATCGCATTAACTTTCAGAGGATTTCAGTTCGGCTAAACGTATGGCTGTGGTGGTGTTCCCTTGAGTCAGCGGCTGTGCAGCAAGGGCCTCACCCGTCGCGATGTCATGCGGTGCGGGTGCGGTGGCGACGATCTGCGGCGCTCAAGCCGCCCGATTTTGCGGGGGTGCGGGGCCGCCGGGTTCACCGGCGCTGTCGGCGGATCGGATCGGCGAGCCCGGCTCCACGGGCCGCGTCTCGTTGACGTCGGCTGGTGAAGTGGTGGCATCTTCCGCGCAGGGAGCCTGGCGGGTTTCGCCGGCCACCGGTGCAGCGGTCTTCGCGGGGCGGGTCTCGTCTGCCTCCCCGGCCGCGCGGTTGTTCGGCTCGGTGTCGCCAATGTTTTTAGTGTCAGCCGGTTCCGCCGATGCGCCGGGCAGGTCGGGATCGCCGGGCGGGGTGAGGAGGCGTTCGGGCCGGTGGTGGTAGTTGATGCGGGCCTGGCCGGTGTCCAGTTGTGGTGGCGGGATCCATTCGACTTCGTGTTGGTCGTTCATGCGGGTGGTCCAGCCGTCGTTGGTGCCGACGCTGCGGTTGTCGGGTCCGCACGCGAGCCCGAGTTCATCGACGTTGGTGTTGCCGCCGTCGATCCAGTCGGCGTCGACGTGGTGGGCTTGGCAGCCGTAGGCACCGATGGTGCAGCCGGGTTTGGTGCAGCCACCATCGCGGGCGATGAGCATGATGCGCTGGGCCGGGGAAGCGATCCTTTTTGTGCGGAACAGATTTAGCGCCGATCCGGTCGCGCGGTCGAATACCGCCAGGTAGTGGTTGGCATGCCCGGCCATCCGGATCACATCTTTGATGGGGATGACGGTGCCGCCGCCGGTGGTGCCCACCCCGGCACGCGACTCCAAATCCTGCAGGGTCGTGCGGACGATGATTGAGACCGGTAGTCCGTTGAGCTGTCCGAGGTCACCGCTCATCAACGCGATGCGCCCGATCGCGAGCATCGCGTCGTGTTGGCGCTGGGCCAGGCTGCGGTAATCGTTGTCGATCTGGGCCTGTGACGGTGTCCCGGAGGTGCAGGGCTCAGGATCGTCGGGATTGCACATCCCCGGGGCGGCGTACTTGGCGAAGAGCACCTCCCACACCGCCCACGCCTCCGGGGTCATCGTCGCACGCAGATCCACCATTCCATCAGGGCGCTGTTTGTACTTGGTGACCCCGCGTTTGCGGGCGCGTTCGGTGTCATCGGGTTCGGGACCGTCCTGGTCGAGCAGAAACAGCGTGAGGTCCGCGGCCTCTTTGAGTTCCTTGGGACCCACCCCGGCCGCGGTGCGCACCAGGGTGATCTCGAACTGCTCCCGGGTGGCGGTATCCACCCATGCGGGCAGTTTGTCGACCGCTTTACGGATGACCTCCACGTGTTCACCGGTGACGCACCCGAGCGATTGGGCTGCCGCGGTGGCCGGTAGCAGTGGTGGCAGCGACGGACCGGTCATCGCCTGGCGCGGCGCCAACAGGCTGGCCTCGGTGAGGCGTCGGTGGGCTTCGCTGCCTGAGATCCGCCACCGGACCGTGAGCACCTCTTTCCAGGATTTGGCGCCCAACTGCTGCGGGGTGGACTCGGCTTGCAGGCGCGCCAGCAGGCGATGGTTCATCGTGGGTAGCTGACACCCCAGGGTTTCGAGGTCGTCGAGGGCGGCCAGCAGGTTGGGCTGATCCAGGAGGTCGACATCACAGGCGGCCACCGCGTCGAAGGCGGCACGCAGCGCCGTCACCGCGTCCTGGAGTTCGTTGCCCAACATACGTCGAACATACATTCGACCACGGACAAACCGAGATGTGCTGGTCAGCGGCAGGTGGTGTCACGATTCCGGCTACCGGATGCGTCTTGTGGGTGTACCGGGACGCGCTCCGACGCGGTGGACGAGATTCTCATCCTCGGAGCCGGCATCGCGGCAACCCTGGGCCTCGTGAACCAATAAAGCGGTACGACACCGCCGAGGACACCATTGCGGACATCGCGGAGAGCATCACCGTAGGTGCTCGCCTTCCTGGCCGAGCGGGATCGGCAATGCGCCGACGTTGCATCACCCCTCTGTGTCAGACCGATGGGCCAGACTTCGGCGCATGGGCAAGAGCAACCGCCCCGGGCGATGCTCGTTGCCGGACGCCGCCACGGCGTCCGGGGACAAATGCGTACCAAGGCGTTCAGGCTGCCCTTCCTCGTCGCCTACGGAGCTCGCATCGGTGAGCGGCTCGCCGCCGCCAGTTCGTCGGCCACCGCCGAAATGCAGGGCGACGAACGGCTGCTGCCCGTGTTGGCGGCCCGCAACCGCGCCGCGGACGAGGCTTTCGCCCGCCTGTTTCCGACGGCTGTCGGAACCCCGCTGGTCGCCTAAGACTCCGTCGGCACGGACGCCGGTCGCGCGGCGGCGGACACGGCCGTGCTGGACGTCCGCGACGCGATCGCGAGTTGGGTGCCAGCGAAATCTAATGGTTGAGGTGATGACGTCCCACGAACCGAATGCCATCCTCGGGGAATGGCGCGCACTTGGCTGACCGCCGTCACAGATTCAGGCGTCGACCACCGAGTTCTTCACCCCTGATCATGAGCGGAGCCCCGGCCGGCATCCCGTTCCAGCCCCTGCGCGCGCGTCCACGTGACGCATCGTGCCGACACGACATCAGCCGTCGACGTGCACAGGTGGTTCGGCGAAATTCGGATCCGCTGGCGGCCAGGTGCCGTCGGGCTGGACGGGTCCGTCGCATCTGCCGAGAGTGGGGCCTCTGTACAGGCAGCCGGCGGCGGCCATCCTGCCGTCATGAATCTCGTTGCGGCTGCCGGAGAACCGAACCTCCCGGGTGGCACCGCCCTGCTGCGCTACGAGGCTCTCACCCGCTCAGCTGCTCGACGAGCTTCTTCTTGTCGACCTTGCCGACCGCGGTCAGCGGCAGCGACGGCATCGCAGCCAGCACGTCGGGCCGGGCGTGAGTGGACGCCCCGCGTTCGTCGAGGAATGCGTTGAGTTCGGCGAGCGTGAGCTGCTTGCCGCGGAACACCACTGCGGCGCAGATCTTCTCACCGAGATAGTCGTCGGGTAGCGCGACGGCGGCCGCCGCATAGATCGCGGGGTGGGTCAGCAGATGGTCCTCGAGGTCGGTCGCCGAAACCGTCTCACCGCCGCGGTGGATGACGTCCTTGATCCGGCCGGTCACCTCGACGTTGCCGGCCAGCGGGCCGTCGGCGAAGATCCGCACCCGGTCCCCGGTGCGGTAGAAGCCGTCCGGGCTGAAGCACCGGGCGTTGGCCTCGTCGGCCCGGTAGTACCCGTTGAGTGTGTTGGGACCGCGCACCAGCAGTTCGCCCTCTTCGCCCGGTGCGACCTCGACACCGGACTCGTCGACCACCCGCATCTCGTCGTGCGGGGAGACCGGCCTGCCCTGGGTGTGCACCACGACGTCGAGCGGATCTCCCGGCCGCGTGAAATTCAGCATGCCCTCGGCCATTCCGAAGATCTGGGACAGCCCGGGGGTCAGGAGATCGAGGATGAACCGCGCCTCCTCCGGGCTCATCCGCGAACCGCCCACCTGCACCAGGCGCAGCGACGTCGGCAGCACCGGTTCCCAGTCGCACGCCTGCGCCCACAGCTTGCCCAGCGCGTTGACCAGCCCGGTGACGGTCACCTGGTGTTTGTCGATGAGCGCGAACGCCTCCTCCGGGCTGGGATCGGCGGTGAACACCGTCGTCGCCCCCACGGTCATTGCCCCCAGCATGCCGGGGCACGCCAACGGGAAGTTGTGGCCGGCCGGCAACGCCACCAGGTAGACGTCGTCGGGGGTGAAGTGGCACGCCTGCGCGCTCGACACCGCGGTGTAGACGTAGTCGTCGTGGGTGCGGGGGATCAGCTTGGGCAGTCCGGTCGTTCCGCCGGAGACCAGCAGCAGGGCAGGCAGCGAGGTGTCGACGGGTCCGATCTCCGGTGCCACGCCGCCGCTGTCGATCAGTGCCGCCCACGATAGGAACGGTCCCGGGTCACCGTCGACGAGCACGTGCCGCAGCGTGGGCCGGTCCGCCACCAACTGGGCGGCCATCTCGCGGTAGTCGAAGCCGCCGACCTCGTCGGGCACGATCAGCGCCACCGCGCCGCTGACGTCGGCGAAGTGTCCCAGCTCGGCGGTGCGGTGGCCGGGCAGGCACATCACCGGCACCGCGCCCGCCCGCAGCAGACCGAAGAACGCGACGGCGAAACGCACGGAGTTGGGTAGTTGCAGCAGCACCCGGTCACCAGGACGGATCCCGAGTCCGGCCAGCGCCGCGGCGACGGTGTCGGCGCGCGCGGTCAGCTCCGCGAACGTGAGGGATCCGTCGACGTCGACGACGGCCGGGTGATCGGGCCGTCGGTGTGCCGCGTCGAGGAGAAGGGACTCGAGGGGCCGCCCGGTCCAGTACCCGGCCCGCCGGTACTGCTCGGCGCGGTCTTCGGGGAATGGGACGAAGCCATCGGTCAGGTCGCTGTGCACATGCTGGAATCCGGTGCTCATCGCGCGTAGAGGCCCCTCGAGGTAGGAGTGTTCGACTCCCTGAATATAGGATAGCCTTCCTGAAGTTAGGGCAGCCTACGTTGACTTGGAGGAACACGGTGGAGGCCGTTGTGACCAGTTCGCAGACTGTACGGGCCGAGGTTGCCGAACTTCTGGGAATCGAGGAGTCCGCACTCGATCCGGATGCCGACCTGATCGCCTCGGGCCTGGACTCCATCCGCATGATGTCGCTGTCGGGACGCTGGCGGAAACAGGGCATCGACGTGCGGTTCGCGGCGATGGCGGCGAACCCCACCGTGGCCGCCTGGACCCGGCTCGTCGGTGAACGCACCGCGGAAAGCCCCGGTGCGGCAACGCAATCGGGTGACACTGCGGCGAGCGCCGGAGATCCCGACGCGCCGTTCCCGCTGGCGCCGATCCAGCACGCGCTGTGGGTGGGCCGCAACGAGCTCACCGAACTCGGCGGCGTGGCCGCCCACCTCTACGTCGAATTCGACGGTGCGGGGGTGGATCCCGAGCGCCTCCGTACCGCGGCCGCCGCGCTCGCCGCGCGCCACCCCATGCTGCGCGTCGACATCCTCGGCGACGGCATGCAGCGCATCAGCGACCGCGATCTGCCCGTCAAGGTGACCGACCTTCGACACCTCGACGTCGCCGACGCCGAACAACAGCTCGAGGTCATCCGCCACGCCAAATCACACCAACTGCTCGAGGGCGAGGTGCTGGAGCTGGCACTGACCCTGTTGCCCGACGGGCGCACCCGTCTGCACGTCGACCTCGACATGCAGGCCGCCGACGCCGTGAGCTACCGCAATTTCATGGCCGACCTCGCCGCGCTCTACCGCGGCGCGCAGCTGCCCGAGTTGCAGTACACCTATCGCCAATACCGCAGCGCGTTCACCGCCACGCCCGCGCCGACCGTCGACGAGGACCGCCGGTGGTGGACCGAGCGCATCCCGGATCTCCCCGAACCGCCCGCGCTGCCGCTGGTTCCGCGTGCCGAACAGCGTGACCCGCGCCGCGGCACCCGACGCTGGCACTTCCTCGACACCGACATCCGTGACCGGCTCTTCGCCGCCGCCCGCGCGCGCGGCATCACACCGGCGATGGCGTTCGCCGCGAGCTACGCCGGCACGCTCGCCCGGTGGTCGACCAGCCGCCACTTCCTGCTCAACCTGCCGATGTTCGGCCGCGAGCCGTTCCACCCGGACGTCGACAAACTCGTCGGCGACTTCACCTCGTCACTGATGCTCGACGTCGACTTCACCGAGGCGCACACCCCGGCGCAGCGGGCGCGGGTGATGCAGGAGGCGCTGCACACCTCCGCGGAACACGCGACCTACTCGGGTCTGTCGGTGCTGCGCGATCTGAGCCGCCATCACGGTTCGCCCTCGCTGGCGCCGTTCGTGTTCACCAGCGCGCTCGGCCTGGGCGATCTGTTCGCCGGTGACGTCACCGACCAGTTCGGCACCCCGGTCTGGCACATCTCCCAGGGCCCGCAGGTGCTGCTCGACGCGCAGGTGACGCCGTTCGACGGGGGACTGCTGGTCAACTGGGACGTCCGCGAGGACGCGTTCCGGCCCGGCGTCATCGACGCGATGTTCGCCTACCAACTCGCCGAACTCGAACGGCTCGCCGCCGACGACGCGGCCTGGGACGCCGCCGATCCGCCCGCGGTGCCACCCGCGCAACGCGCGGTCCGCGACGCGGTGAACGACACCGGCGCCCGGCGCAGCGACGACGCGCTGCACGACGGGTTCTTCCGCACCGCCGCACACACACCCGACGCCACCGCGGTGATCGGCTCGACCGGCACCCTCACCTATGCCGAACTGCGCGAACGGGTGCTGGCGGTCACCGGTGCGCTTCAGGTGGCGGGCATCAAGCCGGGGGACACCGTCGCGGTGATGGGCCCCAAGTGCGCCGATCAGGTCACCGCGCTGCTGGCCATCCACGCCGCAGGCGCGGTGTACGTACCGATCGGCGCCGATCAACCCGCCGACCGTGCGGACAGCATCCTGCAGACCGCAGGCGTGCGGATGGCGCTGGCGTGCGGGGACGAACCCCCGACCTTCCTGCCCGCACTGACCATCGCCGAGGCGGTCCGGGTCGGATCGCGGGTGCACGATGTCACCCCCGCCACGGTCGAGCCCGACCGGGTCGCCTACGTGCTGTTCACGTCCGGCTCCACCGGCGCCCCCAAGGGCGTCGAGGTCACCCACGCCGCGGCGATGAACACCCTCGAATTCATCAACGACCACTTCGGGATCGGGCCTTCCGACCGGAGCCTCGCGTTGTCCACGCTCGAAGGTGATCTGTCCGTACTCGACGTCTTCGGGATGCTGCGCGCCGGCGGGTCACTGGTTGTCGTGGACGAAGCGCAGCGCCGCGACCCCGACAGCTGGGCACGGTTGATCGCCGAGCACTCGGTGACGGTGTTGCACTGGATGCCCGGCTGGCTTGAGATGCTGCTCGAGGTGGGCGGTGCGCTGCCGTCGGTGCGGGTGGTGCCCACCGGCGGCGACTGGGTGCGCACCGAGATGGTTCGCGAACTGCGCAGGGCCGCAACGGGTGTGCGGTTCGCCGGCCTCGGCGGCGCGACGGAGACCGCGATCCACAACACCATCTGCGAACCCGGTGAGCTGCCGCGGGAGTGGTCCGCCGTCCCGTTCGGCCGTCCGCTGCCCAACAACGCCTGCCGTGTCGTCGCCGCCGACGGTGCCGACTGCCCGGACTGGGTGCCCGGAGAACTGTGGGTCGGCGGACGCGGCATCGCCCGCGGGTACCGGGGTAGGCCCGACCTGACCGCCGAACGGTTCGTCGTCCACGACGGCCGGACCTGGTACCGCACCGGCGATCTCGTCCGTTACCTGCCCGACGGTCAGATCGACTTCGTCGGTCGCGCCGACCACCGCGTCAAGATCAGCGGATACCGCATCGAACTCGGCGAGGTGGAGGCTGCACTGCGCCGCATCGCCGTCGTCGAGGCCGCCGTGGCCGCGGTGCTGACGGCCCCCGGTGACGGCCGCGGCGAGCAGCTGGCCGCCATCGTGCGGGCATCGTCGCCCGCGGTGACGGTCGACGAGCTGACCCGCCGTATGGCCGAACTCGTTCCGCCACACATGGTTCCGAGCCACATCGCGCTGGTCGAGGCGGTCCCGTTCACGGTCGGCGGCAAGATCGACCGCAGGGCGGTCACCGCGGAGCTGACCCGCAGCATGGCCGAACGAGCGAACGCTCAGGCGCCGACGTACCGGGCGCCGTCGACGGCGCTCGAGCGGGCGCTGGCCGACATCGTGGCCACCGTGCTGGACCGCGACAGCGTCGGCGCCGACGACGACTTCTTCGAACTCGGCGGCGATTCGGTGCTGGCCACCCAGGCGGTGGCGCGGATCCGCGAGTGGCTCGACTCCCCGGGGGTGATGGTCACCGACATCTTCGCCGCACGCAGGGTCGGTGCGCTGGCCCGGCGGCTGGTCGACCACGAGTCCGGCAGCGACCGCCTCGAAGGCGTCGCCGAGCTCTACCTCGAAGTCGCGGACATGAACTCCGCCGATGTGGCGTCGGCCCTGCACTCGACGTCCGCGCAGGCGTCGCGATGACGGCCCGGCAACTCGAGTTCGCGCCCTGGGTCAAACACTTCCCGGCGTCCGGTGGTGCGACGGCGGTCGTGTTCCCGCACGCCGGCGGCGCCGCCGCGGCATACCGCGCGCTGGCGAAGTCGTTGTCCGGCAACGGAATCGACACCCACATCGTGCAGTATCCGCAGCGGGCCGACCGCTTGCGGCATCCCGCGGCGGACAGCATCGGTGCGCTCGCGGCCCAGTTGTTCGAGGCCGGGCCGTGGGACCGCCTCGGCCCGCTCGACCTGTTCGGCCACTGCATGGGCGCGGTGGTGGCGTTCGAGTTCGCCCGGGTCGCCGAACGCAACGGTGTCACGGTGCGCACGCTGTGGGCGTCGGCGGGCCAGGCCCCGTCGACCGTCGCCGAGGCCGCGCCGCTGCCGAGCACCGACCGTGACGTCCTGGCCGACATGGTCGACCTCGGCGGCACCGACCCCCGGCTGCTAGAGGACGAGGACTTCGTCGAACTCCTCGTGACGGCGGTGCGGGCCGACTACCGCGCGCTGAGCGGATACGCCTGCGGGCGTGACGTGCAGATCCGCGCCGACATCCACGCATTGCGCGGTGACCGCGACCACCGGATCAGCCGGGAGTGGTCGCAGCGCTGGGCCTCCCACACCGCGGGCCGGTTCACATTGTCGACGTTCCAGGGCGGCCACTTCTACCTCGACGAGCATCTCGACGAGGTGGCTGCGCTGGTGGGCGGCGGATGACCGGCGCGAACCGACTCGCCGCCGAACCGGATCCGGTCGTCATCGTCGGAATGGCGGTGGAGGCGCCCGGCGGCATCGACACTCCAGAGGACTACTGGACGCTGCTGTCCGAACAGCGCGAGGCGCTGTGTCCGTTTCCCACCGACCGCGGCTGGTCGCTTCGCGAACTGTTCACCGGGTCCAGGCGCGAGGGTTTCAAACCGATCCACGATCTCGGCGGATTCCTTACCAGCGCATCGACATTCGATCCCGAGTTCTTCGGCATCTCGCCGCGCGAGGCCGTCGCGATGGACCCGCAGCAGCGGGTGGCGCTGCGCCTGGCGTGGCGTGCGCTGGAGAACAGCGGCATCAACCCCGACGACCTGGCCGGCCACGACGTCGGCTGCTATCTCGGGGCCTCGGCACTGGAGTACGGGCCCGAACTCAGCGAGTTCTCCCACCACAGCGGCCACCTGATCACCGGCACGTCGCTGGGTGTCGTCTCCGGGCGGATCGCCTACACCCTCGATCTGGCCGGCCCCGCCGTCACCGTCGACACCTCCTGCTCCTCGGCGCTGTCCGCCTTCCACCTCGCCGTGCAGGCGCTGCGATCCGGTGACTGCGACCTCGCGCTGACCGGCGGGGTGTGCGTGATGGGGTCCCCCGGATACTTCGTCGAATTCTCCACACAGCACGCGCTCTCCGACGACGGCCACTGCCGGCCCTACAGTGCACACGCCAGCGGCACCGTCTGGGCCGAGGGCGCGGGACTGTTCGTGCTGCAACGCAAGTCAGGCGCGGTGCGCGACGGCCGTGACATCCTCGCCGAGGTCCGCGCCAGCAGCATCAACTCCGACGGCCGCACCGTCGGGCTGACCGCGCCCAGCGAACGTGCCCAGAGCCGCCTGTTCGGCAAGGCGATCCGAGAGGCCGGGATCTCACCCGAGGACGTCGGCATGATCGAAGGTCACGGCACCGGAACGCGGCTGGGTGACAAGACCGAACTGCGCTCGCTGGCGGCCACCTACGGTGACACCGCCCCCGCCCGTGGACCGCTGCTCGGCTCGGTGAAGTCCAACATCGGGCACACCCAGTCGGCGGCGGGCGCCCTCGGGCTGGCCAAGGTGCTCGTTTCCGCCGAGCGCGCCACCATCCCGCCCACCCTGCACGCCGACGAGCCCAGTCGCGAGATCGACTGGGACACCAGCGGCCTTCGGTTGGCGAACAAGCTCACCCCCTGGCCGGCCCGCAACGGCGAACGCGTGGGCGCGGTCTCGGCGTTCGGTATGAGCGGCACCAACACCCACGTGGTCGTGGCCGTGCCGGACCGGCCCCGGGAAGCGAAGTGACGCGGCCGAACCGGTGGCCCGACGGGCGGATCCCGGTGCTGCTGAGCGCACATGCCGGCGATCTCGTCGCCGAGGATGCCCGCGCCGTGCTCGGATACCTCGACCACGACCCCGCGGCCTCGGTCGCCGACGTGGCCGGGCACCTGCTCACCACTCGCCGCGTGCGGCGGCACCGGACGGTCGTGCGGGCCGGTGACCGCGACGAACTGGCCGACGGGCTGCGGGCGGTCGCCGAGGGCGCCGAGCATCCCCTCGTCGCCTGCAGCGCCGAGGGTTCCCCGTCGCGCATCGCGTTCGTCTTCCCCGGGCAGGGCACCCAGTGGCCGTCGATGGGGACGCAGGCCTATGAGGAGTTGCCGCAGTACCGGGCCGCGGCGGACGCGTGCGCCGAGGCGTTCACCGCGGCGGGCGCCGCCTCGCCGATGCGTTACCTGACCACACCCGGCACCGCGGAAGAATTCTCGGAAGCCGAGATCGAGGGCGCGCAGTTCACCCACGCCGTCGCGCTCGCGCACGTCTGGCGGTCCTACGGAGTGCTTCCCGACATCACCGTCGGCCACAGTCTCGGCGAGATCGGCGCCGCCTATCTCGCCGGCGCCATCACCCTGGCCGACGCGGTGGCGGTGGTGATCGCCCGCGCCGAGGTGGTGGATCGACTGTCCGGCGACCACGCCGTCGCCGTTCTGGGTGTGGATCCCGAAACCGCACAACAGGTCATCGCGGCCACGCCGGGCTGGCTCGAGCTGTCGGTGGTCAACGCCGCGACCTCGGTGGCGGTCTCCGGCGACCGGCGCGCGGTATCGGCCGCGGTCGCGCTGGTCCGTGAGCAGGGCCGGTTCGCCCGCGAGATCACCGTGGGCTTCCCGGTGCACACCAGCATCCTCGAACCCCTGCGTGACGATTTCGTGAAGCAGTTGCCGCAGGCCGTATTCGCCGACACCCCGGTGCAGTTCATCGGGGGTGCCACCGGTGACGTGGTGCCCGCGGGCGCCATGTTCGGCGACTACTGGTATGCCAACCTGCGCACCATGGTGCGCTTCGACCACGCTTTCGAGTCCGCGCGGCGTTGTGGGGCAACGACATTCGTCGAGCTGTCCGCGCATCCGCAGCTGCTGTTCGCGATGGGCGATCTGCTCGGCGACACCACCGCCACCCTCGTCGGATCGGGCAGACGAGACACACCGATCACCGAGGCGCTGTCGGACAACCTCGCGGTTGCGGCCATATCGGATCCCGGCCACGGATGGCGCGACGCCGTCGAACCCACCGCGCACCGGTTGCGGGGTTTCCCCAACGCACCGATGCGCGCCACGCCGCTGTGGGCGCAACCCGAACCGCTCTCCGAGACCGCGGACATCACCGTGGCGCAGGAGGTGTGGCAACCGATCGACGACGTCACACCGTCGGCTCACACCGCACCCGTCACGGTGACGGTATTGGAACTCGGGGCGACCGGCCCGTTCGGTGAGCGGTTGCGGACGGCCGTCGACGCTCATCCCGGCATGGCGCTCGGCACCCCGGACACCGCGGACGTGATGGTCGTCGTCGCACCGCAACCCGGCGGCGCCGACGCGAAGACCGCGGTCACGACGGTCACTGACCTGGTGGGCTCCGGGGCGCTGCGGTACCCGGCTTCGGCGGGCCCACGGTGCCGGGACATCTGGCTGGTCACCGCAGGCGCGGAACGGGTGCGGACCGGGGAGCCGCAGGCACTGTCGGCCGCCGCGATCGCCGCGATGCACCGCAGCCTCGGGCTCGAGAACCCGGAACTCGGCTTCCACCACCTGGACCTGCCGGCCGACCCGACGATCGACACCGCGGTCGTCGACACGCTGCTGACCGGAGCCGGCGAACGCGCGATCCGGGGCGGGGACGGTCCGGTGCTGTACCGACGCACCGTGGCCGACGCCCCCGTCGCCCCCGCATGGTCGCTGGACTCCGGGATCCTCGACGAGGTGGTGATCACCGGTGGTGCCGGCCGGATCGGCCTGCACTACGCGCGCCACCTCGCCGAGCGGGGTGCGCGGCGCATCGTCCTGCTCAGCCGCCGCGCCGTCGATCCGGCGGTGCTCGCGGAACTCACCGCAGCCCGCGGCACCGAAGTGGTGTCGGTGCCGTGCGACCTCACCGACCGCGAGAGCATCCGCACCGCAACGGACTTCGCCGGCATCGGTGCGTCACTGGTGATCCACGCCGCGGGTGCGGCGACCTTCGCCAGCGGCGACCGACTCGATGCGGCGGCCGCGGTGAACACGTTGGGCGCCAAGGTCACCGGCCTCGCACACCTCGCCGACCTGTGGCCGCTGCACCCCGATGCCCGGATCGTCCTGTGCTCATCGGTGTCCGGGCTGTGGGGCGGCCACGGCCACGCGGTGTACTCGGCAGCCAACCGGATGCTCGACGCGATGGCCGGACGGTTGCGCGCGGACGGCCACCGCTGCGTATCCGTCCGGTGGGGGCTGTGGCGATCCGACAGTGGCGAAGGCATCGTCGGCGCCGCCGAGACCGCCCGCATCGAACGGTCCGGTCTGCGGCCGATGGCCCCGCTGCCCGCGATCGAGGCCAGCCTCTGCGACCACACCGTCGACCCCCTGGTGTTCTCCGCCGACCCGCATCGCATGCAGATGTTCTCCGCCGCCACCGAACCCGTACGCGACCCGCAGACAGCCGAAACCACCGCGGCGCCGGTGGACACCGCCGACGCGGTCCGCGCGGAACTGGCCGCCGTCCTCAAGATCACCGACCCCGGTGGGATCGACCTCGACGCCTCCCTGTTCGACCTCGGGGTCGATTCCCTGCTCGCCCTCGACCTCCGCAAGAGATTCCGACGCGTCCTCGGCCGGACGGTTCCGCTCGCCACGTTGCTGGGCGGAGTCACCGGCGCTGAACTGGTCGCCGAGCTCGACGAGAAAGTGGAAATCCCGCGTGACTGACACCACCGAGCTGACTGGTGTGGATGACACCGCCCGACTGGAACTGCTGCGCCGCAGGCTCACCGAGCGCGGGTTGTCGTCGCAGCACCCCAGAGGAACCGAACCCTCGACCCGTGAACTGTCCGAGGGGCAGCAGCGGATGTGGTTCGTCCAGGCCGCCGACCCGTCCGGCGCGCTGCTGAACGTCTGCGTGTCCTACCGCATCCGCGGCGCCGTCGACCTCGCCGCGTTGCGCGGCGCCCTCGACGCCGTCGCGCGCAGACATCCCGTCCTGCGAACCACCTACGCCGCCGACGACACCGGCGCACCGCGCCCGACCGTGCACGCCGACCTGCGTCCCGCCTGGGCCGAACACGACCTGACCGGTCTGGCCAACCAGTCCGAGCAGGCGCAGCGGCTCCGCCTCGAGGTCCTCGCCCAGCGTGAGTTCGCCGCGCCGTTCGACCTGTCCACCGACGCACCGTTGCGGATCACCATGGTGCACACCGGGAGCGACGAGTACGTCATGCTGCTGGTCGCCCACCACATCGCCTGGGACGACGGCTCGTGGGAGGTCTTCTTCGGCGATCTCACCCGTGCCTACGCCGGCGAGGACCTGGGGGAGGAGCTGGAGCCCCACGTGCCTGCGGTTCCCCGCGACGCGGCGGACGACCTCGCCTACTGGCGGCGGGTGATGGCCGATCCGCCCGAGCCACTGGAACTTCCCGGCCCGACCGGCTCGGCGGTGCCGACCGGTTGGCGGTCCGCGCGGACCGGTGTCGCGCTCGACGCCGACACCGCCCGGCGGGTCGTCGACCTGGCCCGCGAGACCGGATGCACGCCGTATGCGGTGCTGCTCGCGGTGTTCGGCACCTTGATCCACCGCTACACCCACGCCGACGACTTCCTCGTCGCCACCCCGGTGCTCAACCGCGGTACCGGCACGGAGGACCGGATCGGCTACTACGGCAACACCGTCGCGATGCGGCTGCGACCGACCACGTCGATGTCGTTCCGCGACATGCTGATCCAGACCCGCGACACCGCGCTCGGCGCCTTCGCGCACCAGGGCGTCAACGTCGACCAGGTGGTCCGCGAACTCAACCCGGACCGTCGGCACGGCACCGAGCGGATGACCAGGGTCAGCTTCGGCTTCCGGGGGCCCGACCGGTTCGGATTCGCCCCGGCCGGCGTCCACTGCGAGCGCGCCGACCTGCGTAGCCACCTCACCCAGCTGCCGCTGGGTGTGATGGTCGAGTTCGATGCGGAGCCCTCGGGTGGGGGTGCCGTGGTCGAGGTCGAGCACCTGGTGGAGATCATCGAACCCGCACTGGCCCAACAGCTTCTCGACCATTTCGTCGTACTGCTCGGCAGCGCCCTCGACCGGCCGGACACCACGCTGGCGCGGTTGGCGCTGATGAGCGCCGCCGACGCCGCGTGGCTGCACGACGTCGCCCGCGGTGACCACTTCGACACCCCGCCCCGCACACTGCCCGACCTGATCGCCGCCCAGGCCGCGACCACACCGGACGAGATCGCGGTGGCCTACGAGGGCCGCCACTACACCTACCGGGAGATCAACGAACAGGCCAACCGCGTCGCGCACTGGCTGATCGGCCAGGGCATCGGGGCCGAGGACCGCGTGGCGGTGCTCCTCGACAAATCTCCCGAGTTGATCGTCACCGCGCTGGGCGTGGCGAAGGCCGGTGCGGTGTACGTACCGGTCGACCCCACCTACCCGGAGGACCGGCTGGCGTTCATCCTCGGTGACTGCGACGCGAAACTCGTCCTGCGGGAACCGGTCAGCGGACTCGACGGGACACCCGCCCACGACCCGACCGACGCCGACCGGGTACGGCCGCTGCTACCCGACAACACCGCCTATCTGATCTACACCTCCGGCACCACCGGGCTGCCCAAGGGCGTTCCCGTATCCCACCGCCCGGTCGCGGAGTACTTCGTCTGGTTCAAGGCCGACTACCAGGTCGACGCCAAGGACCGGCTGCTGCAGGTCGCCTCGCCGAGCTTCGACGTGTCGATCGCCGAGATCTTCGGCATGCTCGCCTGCGGCGCGAGGATCGTCATCCACCGCCCGGGCGGGCTCAACGACATCGGCTATCTCACCGAGCTGCTCCGCGACGAGCGCATCACCGCAATGCATTTCGTGCCGTCGCTGCTCGGTCTGTTCCTGTCGCTGCCCGGGGTCAACCAGTGGCGCACCCTGCAGCGGGTGCCGATCGGCGGTGAGCCACTGCCCGGTGAGGTGGCCGACAAATTCCACGCCACCTTCGATGCGCTGCTACACAACTTCTACGGCCCCACCGAGACGGTGATCAACGCCAGCCGCTACAAGGTGGAGGGCAAACAGGGCACCCGCATCGTGCCGATCGGCCGTCCCAAGATCAACACCCAGATGCACCTGCTCGACGATGCGCTGCAGCCGGTGCCCGTCGGCGTCATCGGCGAGATCTACATCGGCGGAACGCATGTGGCGCACGGCTACCACCGCAGGCCGGGCCTGACCGCCGAACGCTTCGTCGCCGACCCGTTCACCCCCGGTGGCCGGCTCTACCGGTCGGGCGATCTGGCCCGCCGCAACGCCGACGGGGACATCGAATTCGTCGGACGCGCCGACGAACAGGTCAAGATCCGCGGATTCCGCATCGAACTCGGTGACGTGGCGGCCGCCATCTCCGTCGACCCGAGTGTCGGACAGGCCGTCGTGATGGTCAGCGAGCTGCCGAACCTGGGCAAGAGCCTGGTCGGTTACCTGACCCCGGTGAGCGGTGAGGACCGCGACTCGGTGGCCGTCGACCGCATCCGTGCGCGGGTGGCCGCGGCGCTGCCCGAGTACATGGTGCCCGCGGCGTACGTCGTGCTCGACGAGGTCCCGATCACCACCCACGGCAAGATCGACCGCGCCGCGCTGCCCGCACCGGAGCTCACCTCGACCGTCGACTTCCGTGAACCCGGGACCGACACCGAACGCGAGATGGCCCGGCTGTTCGGCGAACTGCTCGGCCGCAGCGCGAACATCGGCGCCGACGATTCGTTCTTCGACCTCGGCGGGCACTCGCTGCTCGCCACCAAACTCGTTGCCGCCGTCCGCACCTCATGCGGGGTCGACATCGGCGTCCAGGAGGTCTTCGAACTGGCCACGGTGGCGCAGCTCGCCGGGCACGTCGACGCCCTGCGCGCGGGCGGGGGCGGGCCGGCACGACCACGGCTGATGCCGCTGCACCTCGACGGGCCCGCACCGCTGTCGTCGTCGCAGCTGCGGTCCTGGTTCGCCTACCGCGTCGACGGGCCCAGCGTGGTCAACAACATCCCGTTCGCCGCGCGGCTGCGGGGCCCGTGCGACGTCGACGCCCTGGTCACCGCGATCGGTGACGTGGTCAACCGTCACGAGATCCTGCGCACCGTGTACCGCGAAATCGACGGGGTGCCGCACCAGGTCGTGCTGCCACCGGAGCCGGTGACCGTGCGCCGCGCCCACGGCGACGGTGAGGAGTGGCTGCGCGCCGAACTCGACCGCGAACGCGCCCACGTCTTCGACCTCGAGCAGGACCGGCCGATCCGCCCCGCCGTGCTGCGCGTGCCCGACGGTGTCGTGCTGTCGGTGGTGATGCACCACATCGCCGGTGACCACTGGTCGGCGACGGTACTGTTCGCCGATCTGCTGACCGCCTACCGGGCGCGCGCCGCGGGTGAAGCTCCCGCGTGGGCACCGCTTCCCCTGCAGTACGCCGACTTCGGCGCCTGGCAGTCGGCGCTTCTCGCCGACGACGCCGGCATCGCCGGACCGCAGCGCGACTACTGGACCCGACAGCTGGCGGGCCTGCCGGAGGAGACCGGGCTGCGACCCGACTTCGCGCGGCCGCCGGTGCCCAGCGGACGGGCCGGGGCGGTCGAATTCCACATCGACGGGGCGACCCGCGACAAGCTCACGGCGCTGTGCCGCGAACTCGGCGTCACCGAGTTCATGCTGCTGCAGGCGGCGGTGGCCGTGGTGTTGCACAAGGCGGGCGGCGGTCCCGACGTTCCGCTGGGCACCCCGGTGGCCGGCCGGTCCGAACCCGAACTCGACCAGCTGGTCGGGTTCTTCATCAACATCCTGGTGCTGCGCAACGACCTTCGGGGCAACCCCACGCTACGCGAGGTGTGCCGTCGCGCCCGCGAGATGGCGCTGGAGGCCTACGCCCACCAGGATCTGCCGTTCGACCAGGTGGTCGACGCGGTCAGCCCGGTGCGCACCCTGGCGCGCAACCCGCTGTTCAGCGTCGTGGTGCACGTGCGCGAACAGCTGCCCGAGGACCGGGTGATCGCCCATGGCCCCGACGGCGACACGACCGTCACGGTGCTCGAGCCGACGTTCGACGCCGCGCACGCGGACCTGTCGCTGAACTTCTTCGCCTCCGAAAGGGGGGTGGACGGCGGCTTCTCGAGCGGATACCGGGGCCACGTCATCTACCGCCCGGAGCTCTACAGCCGCGAGACCGCACAGCGGTTCGTCGGCTGGCTGGGCCGTGTGGTGACGGCGTTCGCCGACCAGCCGGACCTCACGCTGCGAGATCTCGAGATCGGTGCGCCCGGGGAGCAGCGGCGCATCCTCGAACAGTGGGGCGGCGGAGGCGTATTCGTGCTCGACGAGACGCTGCGGCCGGTGCCCGTCGGGGTGGTCGGCGACGTCTACACCGCGGGCGGCCCGCTGGCCGCCGCGCACTGGGGCGAAGCCGCGCTGACCGCGACGCGGTTCGTCGCCCACCCCTACGGTGCGGATGCCGGTGGGCGGCTGCACCGTACGGGTGATCAGGCCCGCTGGAGCGCCGACGGCGTCCTCGAACTGGTCGGCGCGGAGGGCCTCGCCGCCGAACCGGCGGTGCGGGCGGCCGGTCACACCGCGGAACCACCTGCGACCGACACCGAACGGGCGCTGGCCACCCTGCTCGCCGACGTGCTCGACGTCGAGGTCACCAGGCGACACGACGACTTCTTCAGCCTCGGCGGGGACAGCATCCTCGCCGTGCAGCTGGCCGCCCGCGCCCGCGACGCGGGCCTTCGGCTGACCGCTCGGATGGTGTTCGAACAACCCACGCTGTACGACCTCGCCGCCGCCGTCGACGCCGCGGCGGACGTGTCCGGACCCGCGGGGGACACCGCCCACGCACCGATGAGCGCCTCGGGCCTGTCCGCGGACGAACTCGCGGCGCTGACGGCGTCGTGGAACGCGTCGCAGGAGGACACGCCGTGACGCGGACCCAGGCCGCTGCCAACGCGATCGAGGACGTGATGGCGCTGAGCCCGCTGCAGCAGGGGTTGTACTCGATGACGATGCTCGCGGACTCCGAGCACGCCGACGGCGATCCCCGTCCGGATCCCTACGTGATCGCGATGGCCGCCGACGTCACCGGGACGCTGGACACCGCGCTGCTGCGTGACTGCGCGACGGCGCTGCTGACGCGGCATCCGAACCTGCGGGCCGGCTTCTTCCGCGGTGACCTGCCCCGTCCGGTCCAGGTCGTCCCCGCCCGCGTCGACCTGCCCTGGCAGCATGTGCGCGCCCGGACCGCCGAGGAGGCGGCCGAACTCGAGCACCGTGAGCGACGGCGCCCCTTCGACCTCGAACGGGGGCCTGCGATCCGGTTTCTGCTCATCGAATTGCCGGGTCCTGCTTGGCGATTGGTGATCGTCGCGCACCACATCGTGATCGACGGCTGGTCGCTTCCGCTGTTCGTCGGCGAACTGCTGACGCTCTACCGCGCCGGCGGGGATCCGGGTGCGCTTGGCGACCCGCCGCGGCCCTACCGTGACTACATCGGCTGGCTGGCCGGTCGTGACCAGGCGGCGAGTCGGGCGCTGTGGACCGAGCACCTCGCCGGCATCGACGCTCCGACGCTGCTCACCCCGGCGCTGTCCGCCGTCGAACCCGCCGCCGGGCTGCCGCGGCGCACCGAGGTCGCACTGGACGCCGGCGCCAGCCGACGGCTCACCGAGACGGCCCGCTCGCGGGGCGTGACCGTCAACACGCTGGTGCAGATGGCCTGGGCGGCAATGCTGTCGGTGTTCACCGACCGCCGTGACGTGACGTTCGGGATGACGGTGTCGGGACGCCCGGGTGAACTCGCGGGCGTCGAGACGATGGTCGGCCTGTTCATCAACACCGTTCCGCTGCGGGTGCGACTCGATCCGGTGGACACCGTTGGCAGTCAATGCCTTTCATTACAGCGCACCGCCGCCGCGCTGCGCGAGCACAGCTACCTCGCCCACTCCGAGCTGCGGGCGCTGGCCGGGGTGGGGGAGATGTTCGACTCGCTGCTGGTCTACGAGAACTTCCCACCGGGCGGGCTGGTCGGCGGCGACCACCGCTTCGAAGCCGCCGGCGCCACCTTCATCCCCGCGGCCCTCGAGAGCCTGTCGCACTTCCCGGTCACCATCGCCGCCCACATGGCCGACGAGCGGTTGACCGTATTGGTGGAGACCCTCGACGGCGCCCTGGGCGCGCTGACCCCGCACGACGTCGGGCAGGGCCTGCTCGACACGGTCGAGCGGCTGATCGCCCTCTGGGACCGGCCACTTCGCGACGTGCGCATCCTGTTCGGCGACGACCCTGCGGTGCCGGCTGTCACGGAACCGCCGCCGCGGACCGGGGTGCACTGCGCGTTCACCGAGGCGGCGCGCCGCACCCCGGATGCGGTCGCGCTCAGCTGGGACGGCGGCACGCTCACCTACCGCGAGGTCGACGCGGCCGCCGACCGGCTGGCCGCCGGCCTGACCGCACGCGGTGTCGGCGCCGAAACGCCGGTCGCCGTGAGGCTCTCGCGCGGACCCGATTACGTGATCGCGATGCTCGCCGTCCTCAAGGCGGGCGGCATGATCGTGCCGCTCGATCCCGGCATGGCCGGGGAGCGGATCGAGGAGATCCTGCGCCAGACCGCGGCGCCCGTCGTCGTCGACGCGCTGTCGGCCGGCGTCGGTGCACCCGACGGGGCGTGGGCACCGGCGACCGTCGCCCCGGGGCAGGCCGCCTATGCGGTGTTCACCTCCGGCACCACCGGCATCCCCAAGGGAGTGGTCGGCACCCACGACGCGGTGCTCGCCTACGCAGACGACCACGCCCGGCACGTCCTACGGCCGGCGGCGACACGGCTGGGCCGTCCGCTCCGGATCGCGCACGCCTGGTCGTTCACCTTCGACGCAGCGTGGCAGCCGCTCGTCGCGTTGTTCGAGGGGCATTCGGTGCACATCATCGGCGACGCGGTCCAGCGCGATGCCGAAGCGCTGGTCGACACCATCGACCGGTATGACATCGACATGATCGACACCACCCCGTCGATGTTCGCTCAGCTCAAGGCTTTCGGGTTGATGTCGCGGGTGCCGCTGGCGGTGCTGGCACTCGGTGGCGAAGCCGTGGGCTCCGGCACGTGGCGGTTCATCCGCGAGGAGTGCGCGCGCACCTCGATGACGGCCTTCAACTGTTACGGCCCCACCGAGACCACCGTGGAGGCCGTCGTCGCCGCCATCGCGGAACACCCCCAGCCGGTGATCGGATCGCCGACCCGCCACGCCCGCGCCTACGTGCTCGACGCCTGGCTGCGTCCGTTGCCCGACGGCGTCGCGGGGGAGCTCTACCTGTCCGGCGCCCAACTGGCCCGCGGCTATCTGGACCGGGCCTCCGAGACGGCAGGCCGGTTCGTCGCCGACCCGTTCCTGGCCGGGAACCGGATGTACCGCACCGGCGACGTGGTGCGCCGTGACGCCACCGGCGCCCTGCAGTACCTGGGCCGCAGCGACGATCAGGTCAAGATCCGCGGCTTCCGGGTCGAACCCGGCGAGGTGTGCGCGGTGCTGCAGACCCATCCCGCCGTGCGGGCCGCCCATGTCGCCGTGCGCCGCCACGGCGCCGGGCCCCGATTGACGGCCTATGCGGCCACCGGAGGCACCGACGTCGCCGTCGCCGAACTGCGCCACATGCTCAGCACGCGGCTGCCGCGCTATCTGGTACCGCACCACATCGCGGTGCTCGACGAACTGCCGCTGACCGCGCACGGCAAGATCGACGACGCCACGCTCGCCACGTACGACGCCGCCGCGGCCGGGCCGGCGGCCGCCCCCGAGACGCCCACCGAGGCCGCCCTGGCCGAGGCGGTCGCCGAACTGCTGGGCACCACCGCGGTGGACGTGAACGCGGATCTGCTCTCGCTGGGAATGGACAGCATCGTGGCACTCTCGGTGGTGCAGGCCGCGCGCCGCCGCGGTGTCGCGCTGCGGGCCCGACTCATGCTCGAGTGCGGTTCGATCCGCGAACTCGCCACGGCCGTCGACGCCGAGGCCGGTACCGAATCCTCCTCGCAGGCAACCGAAGCGGCCTCGTCGGACCCGATCCCGGTGCTGCCCAACGTGCACTGGCTCTACGAGTACGGCCACCCGCGCCGGCTGGCGCAGACCGAGGCGATCCCGCTGCCCGACGGCATCACCGCCGACGCGCTGCGCACCGTGCTGCGCACCGTCCTCGACGGCCACGAGGTGCTGCGCACCCGGTTCGACCGCACCGCCATGACGCTGGTGCCGCAGGCGGAGACGCCCGCCGACGAGCTGCTGTCGGAAGTCGCGGTGAGCGGTGACCTCGCCGACGCGGTCGCCGAACACACCGAAACCGCGGTGCAGAGGCTGGATCCGGAACGTGGCCGGCTGTGGTCGGCGCTGTGGCTGCGCCCGGCGCACGGCCCGGGGGTGCTCGTGGTGACCGCGCACGTGTTGGCGATCGATCCGGCGTCGTGGCGGGTCGTCATCGGTGAACTCGACACCGCCTGGCACGCGCTGAGGGCAGGGCGCACACCCACACCCACGCGCGAACACACCACCTACCGGCAGTGGTCGGCGCGCGTGCGCGAGCGGGCCCACCGGCTCGACACGGCCGACTTCTGGGCCGCGCAGCTCGACGGCGCCGACCCGGAACTCGGGGCGCGCCGAGTGCGCCCGGAAGCCGACCGCGCCCGCGATCTCGAGGTCAGCGTCGCCATCACCGAACCCGATCTCACCGCCCGGCTGATCGCCTCCGCGCAGGCCATGCCGACGCTGTTGACCCTGGCGGCGGCGCGCACCGTCACCGCCTGGCGACGGCGCCGCGGTCAACCCACACCGCCGCCGCTGCTGGCGCTGGAGACCCACGGCCGCGCCGACAGCGCGGTGAGCGCCGACGCCGACACCGGCGACACCGTCGGACTGTTCAGCGCGATCTACCCCGTACGGGTCGATCCCGATGCCGGGCCGGTCGAGATCCCCGGTGAGGGAATCGATTTCGGTCTGCTGCGATACCTGCGGGCCGACACCGCGGAACGGCTCTGCGCCTACCGGCAACCGCAGCTGCTGCTGAACTACCTGGGCCGCGCCGACGTGGGCGGCGCCGGGACGTTCAACGTCGACAAGGGTCTGCTGCGCGCGGTGTCGGTGCTACCGGAACCGGAACTGGCCGTCCGGCACGAGGTGACCGTGATGGCCGCGATCCTTCCCCAGGGTGACGCGCCCGTCCTGGCCACCCAGTGGCGGACGCTGCCCGAGGTGCTCTCCGCCGACGACGTCGCGGTCCTGCAGACCCTGTGGCAGGACGCGCTGCAGGAGGTTGCCCGATGACCGCGACGCTGGCGGTGATCGGTGCCGGCCCGAAGGCCGTCGCCGTTGCCGCGAAGGCCGCCGAACTGCGCAACATGGGCGTCGACGCACCGGATGTGGTGGTCGTCGAACGCGCCGGGGTGGGCGCGAACTGGACCGCCGCAGGCGGCTGGACCGACGGGCAGCACCGGTTGGGGACCAGCCCGGAGAAGGACATCGGCTTCCCCTACCGCTCAGCGCTGCTGCCGCGGCGCAACGCCGAACTCGACGACCGGATGACGCGGCACAGCTGGCAGGCCTACCTGGTGGCCACCTCGCAGTTCGCCGAGTGGATCGACCGCGGCAGGCCGGCGCCGAACCACCACCGATGGGCGGCCTACCTGCGCTGGGTCGCCGACGCCATCGGGATGAACGTGGTGCACGGCGAAGTGGAACGCATCTCGGTCGGTGACCGCGGCTGGGAGCTGCGCACCCCCGAGTCGACCGTCGCCGCCGACGCGGTGATGATCACCGGACCCGGTCAGGCCGAACGGACACTGCTGCCGGGCCATCCGCGGGTGATGTCGATTGCCGACTTCTGGCGGCGCACCGCCGGGCACGAGCTGATCGTCGCCGAACGCGTGGCGATGATCGGCGGCGGCGAGACCGCCGCGTCGATGCTCAACGAGCTTTTCCGGCACCGGGTTTCGACGATCACGGTGATCTCACCTCAGGTCACGCTGTTCACCCGGGGTGAGGGTTTCTTCGAGAACACGTTGTTCTCCGACCCCACCGGCTGGACCAGTCTGACGCTCGCCGAACGCCGCGACGCCATGTTCCGCACCGACCGCGGCGTGTTCTCCGCCCGTGTGCAGGAGGCCCTGCTGGCCGACGACCGCATCCGGCACCTGCGCGGGCGCGTCGCCCACGCGGTGCCCCGTGACGGGCGGATCCGGTTGACACTGCACACCGACCGGGCCGGGGAACGTGTGGAGACCGTGCACGGTTTCGACCTGGTGATCGACGGTCAGGGTGCCGACGCGTTGTGGTTCCTGCCGCTGCTCGGCCAGGATGCGCGCGATCTGCTCGAACTCGGCCTCGGCGGGCCACTGACCGGCGAGCTGCTGCAGGAGTCGATCGGCCACGATCTCGCGGTCGGTGGCGTGACCCCGAAGCTGTTCCTGCCCGGGCTCGCCGGTCTCAACCAGGGACCCGGATTTCCCAACCTCAGCTGCCTCGGCCTGATGTCCGATCGCATCCTCGGCGCGGACCTCGGGGCGAACGCAGCCATGACGAACAGGAGAAGCATTGAGCACCAACCCATTCGATGACGAGAACGGCCGCTTCTACGTCCTGGTGAACGACGAGGAGCAGCACAGCCTGTGGCCGACGTTCGCCGACGTGCCCGCGGGGTGGCGCGTGGTCTTCGGAGAGGCCACCCGCGCGGAGTGCCTGGCCTACGTCGAGCAGAACTGGACGGATCTGCGGCCCCGCAGCCTGCGTGAGGCGATGGCCTCGGAGTAGCGCGCTGCGCCCATCTGCCGTGCGGTGATCGCCAACGAGACCGGGTCCCCCTCGTGTGAGGGGGACCCGGTGTTTCGTTCGCTCCTACTCGGCAGCGGGCTTGGAGTCCGTGCCGCTGTTCGACTCCGACTTCGCCGGCGCCGAATCCTTGTCGTCCTTCGCAGGGGTCGACGCGGTCGACTCCTTCTCGTCGGTCGACTCCTTCTTCTCGGTCTTGCCGGCACCGCCGAAGGTCTTCTTCAGGGTGATGCGGGTGTCGTTGACCGCCTTGGCAACTCCGTCGCCGAACTCCTTGAGGGCGTTCGGGCGGGCGGTCGTCGTCTTCGCGGGGGTCTCCTCGGTGACCGGGGAGACGGCGGTGTCCTCGGTCACCGGGGCGACGACCTCGGTCTCGGGCTCGACTGCCGGTGTGCCGGCCTCGATCGCCACCGCTTTGTCGGTGCCCTCCGCGCCGGCGGCGGGAGTCTTGGCGTCGGCGCCGATGTCCAGGGTCACCGTCTCGCCGGCCGGAGCGACCTCGGTCGACGCCACCTTGGCGAGTGCCGGGGTCGCGGGCTTGAGCGCGTTCCCGATGATCCGGGGCAGGTCGACGGCGAAGTAGTCGACCGGGCCACCGTCACTGAACACCCCGGGGAAGGTCGAGCGGGTCGGGAACGGCGGCACGAAGCCGTTGAAGAACGCGTTGGTCACGTACACCGGCAGCGAGGCCAGCCCGGTGAGTGCGGTCGCGGTGTCGCCGTCCTCGTAGGCCGCCCTGACCTCGTCGAGGATGACCGCACTCTGCAGAACCGCCGTGAGCGCCGGTGCGAGCACGGCCTTGGTGATGCCGTTGATCCCGCCGCGGGTGAACAGGGCGTCGAGCACATCGCCGGCCTTTTCCGCGCCCAGGGCGTCGGCGATGTCACCCGGGATCCCGAGCGTCGGGATCAGCGGGACGAACGGCCGCTCCAGGAACTGCACCAGGAACCAGATGTTGACCTCGCTGAAGGCCTCGACGAATTCACCGTTCTGCAGGTAGTTGACCGTGTTCTGCAGGATCGTGGGCAGGTTCTCCAACGCCGTCTGCAGAGCGGTGTTGGAGGCCGCGCTACCGGATTCGATGATCGGGCCGTACTGATCGACGACCCCCTTCAGAGCGGTCAGGGTGCCGATGGGGTCGGCCGCCGTCGATGCGAACGTCTCCAGGAGCTCCGTGGCCAGCTCCGGGCTGCTCTGCAGGATCTGGCCCAGCGCGGGCAGCGTCACCGTCGACAGGTTCGTACCCAGCAACTCGAGGTTGGCCAGCGTCGCTTCGATGCTGTTACCGAACTGGGTGAAGGGGTCGACCACCGCCGACAGCTCGACCGCTCGCACCTGGATGTCGGGGAGCGTCGGCGTCACCGTCACCGGGGTAACGGCCATGGCGCCTGCGCCGACCACAGCCGCACCGGCGGCCAGGAACTTGTTGCGACGCGGCATCGAATGTGCGGACTCGGTTGTGTCCCAGCCGAATTCGTCGCGTAGTGCTGCTTGCACGGGTTCTCCTCATGGAATTTTGCGTTTGATCGCCACTTGTGGCGAGGCCAAACGTTAGCTGAGCATTACCTAAGTAGCAATAGGTTCGCCTAACTTAACTTAGGGTGTCTTTACCCAACGTAAGCACTGGTGAGAGGACTGGCGGGGCGCTGAGAGGAAACTGAGGACCGGCCCACTGGGGGTGCGCCGGGGCGCGGCGACTAGATCTGCTGGGAGTAGGGCACGTCCATGTCGTACAACCGGGCGTGCAGCACCGTGCGGTTCCGCAGCGCGGAACGCACCGCACGGTGCAGACCGTCCTCGAGATAGATGACGCCCTGCCAGCGGACCGCGTGGGGGAACAGGTCGCCGTAGAAGGTCGAATCCTCGGAGAGCAACCGGTCCAGCGCCAGCACGGTCGTGGTCGTCACGATCTCGTCGAGCCGGATCTGGCGGGGCGGGATACGCGACCACTCGCGATAGCTGAGACCGTGCTCGGGATAAGGCTTCCCGTCGCGGACACCCTTGAAGATCATCAGCGCGCCTTCGGTTGCTCTGCCCCCCGGTTACGACGAAGGTTAGCCGAACTCGGTTGGTGGGTAGTACGCCTACCGCGCACGATGCGTAACACGGCTGCTGAGCACCGTAAACTGGACCCCGAACAGCGCTGGGACTCGAGAGGTGGGTGGACACGATGGGTAGTGCCGACGACCGCCGCTTCGAGGTGCTGCGCGCCATCGTCGCCGACTTCGTCGCCACCAAGGAGCCGATCGGCTCCAAGACCCTGGTGGAGCGACACAACCTCGGGGTGTCCAGTGCGACCGTCCGCAACGACATGGCCGTCCTGGAGGCCGAGGGGTACATCACCCAGCCGCACACCAGTTCCGGGCGCGTCCCCACGGAGAAGGGCTACCGCGAGTTCGTCGACCGCCTCGACGACGTCAAACCGCTGTCGTCGGCCGAACGTCGGGCGATCCTCAAGTTCCTCGAGACCGGCGTCGACCTCGACGACGTGCTGCGCCGGGCGGTGCGCCTGCTGGCGCAGTTGACCCGTCAGGTCGCGATCGTGCAGTACCCGACCCTGTCCACCTCGTCGGTCCGCCACCTGGAGGTGGTGGCGCTCACGCCGGCACGCCTGCTGCTGGTCGTCATCACCGACACCGGCCGCGTCGATCAGCGCATCGTCGAACTCGGCGATGCAATCGACGAGCACGAACTCGCGACCCTGCGCGATCTGCTGGGCCAGGCACTGGAGGGTAAGCGGCTCTCCGCCGCGTCGGTGGCGGTCTCGGACCTCGCCACCCATCTGAGCGGCAGTCCCGGGATGTCGCACCGGTTGGCCGACGCTGTGGGCCGCTCGGCGACCGTGCTGGTCGAGACCCTGGTCGAGCACACCGAGGAGCGGCTGCTGCTCGGCGGCACCGCGAACCTCACCCGCAACACCGCCGATTTCGGCGGCTCGCTGCGGTCGGTTCTCGAAGCGCTCGAGGAGCAGGTGGTGGTGCTGCGGTTGCTCGCCGCGCAGCAGGAGGCGGGCAAGGTCACCGTGCGGATCGGTCACGAGACCGAGGCCGAGCAGATGGCGGGCACGTCGGTGGTCACCACCGCGTACGGCAGTTCGGGCAAGGTCTACGGCGGCATGGGTGTGGTGGGTCCCACACGGATGGACTATCCGGGAACTATCGCTAATGTCGCTGCGGTTGCTTTGTACATAGGTGAGGTCCTGGGCACGCGATGACCGCGGCGCAGGGAGAGTCTCAACAGCCGGTACACCGGCACTGAAAGGTCAAGCGTGGCACGCGATTATTACGGCCTGCTCGGAGTGAGCAAGGGCGCCAGCGATCAGGAGATCAAGCGCGCCTATCGCAAGCTCGCCCGCGAGCTGCACCCCGACGTCAACCCCGACGAGGAGGCGCAGGCGCGGTTCAAGGAGATCAGCGCCGCCTATGAGGTGCTGTCCGATCCCGAGAAGCGGCGGATCGTCGACCTCGGTGGTGACCCGCTCGAGAGTGCGGGCGCCTCGGGCGGGAATGGATTCGGCGCCGGTTTCGGTGGGCTGGGCGATGTGTTCGAGGCGTTCTTCGGCGGTGGCGGCGGCTCCCGCGGACCCATCGGACGGGTCCGGCCGGGCTCGGACTCCCTGCTGCGGATGCGGTTGGACCTGGCCGAATGCGCGACCGGTGTGACCAAGCAGGTCACCGTCGACACCGCCGTGCTGTGCGACCTGTGCCACGGTAAGGGCACCCACGGCACCTCCACCCCCGCGACGTGCGACACCTGCGGCGGCCGCGGTGAGATCCAGACCGTGCAGCGCTCGCTGCTGGGCCAGGTCATGACGACGCGGCCGTGCCCGGTGTGCGGCGGCGTCGGCGAAGTGATCCCCGATCCGTGCCACCGCTGCGGCGGCGACGGCCGCGTCCGCGCCCGGCGTGAGATCAGCGTCAAGATCCCGGCCGGGGTCGGTGACGGCATGCGCGTGCGGCTGGCCGCCCAGGGTGAGGTCGGACCCGGCGGGGGACCGGCGGGGGACCTGTACGTCGAGGTGCACGAGAAGCCGCACGACGTGTACGTCCGCGACGGCGACGACCTGCACTGCACGGTGTCGGTGCCGATGGTCGACGCCGCGCTGGGCACCACCGTCAGCGTCGACGACATCCTCGGCGGTCCGCTCGAACTCATCATCGCCGCCGGTACCCAGCCGGGCGCGGTGTCGACGCTGCGCGGCCACGGTATGCCGCACCTGCGGTCGGGTGTCCGGGGCGACCTGCACGCCCACATCGACGTGGTGGTGCCGGCCAAGCTGGACCACACCGACATCGAGCTGCTGCGCCAGCTCAAGGAGCATCGCAGCCGGGACGTCGCCGAGGTCCGCACCAGCAGTTCACCGGCCGCGTCGAACGCCGGCGGACTGTTCAGCCGGCTGCGCGAGACGTTCACCGGCCGCTAGGAAGGCTCGTCGCGTGCGCGACCTCTTCTATGTCGACGCGCTGCCCGGCCTCGGTGAGCTCGCCGTCGTCGACGGCGACGCCGGTTTTCACGCCACCAACGTGCGGCGCACCCGTGCCGGTGAACACCTCGACCTGGGTGATGGCGACGGCACCGTGGCGCACTGCGTGGTCGAGGACGTCGGCAAGGGCCGGCTGACCGCACGCGTGCTGGAACGCCGCACCGTCACACCACCCGCGCCGGCAGTGACCGTCGTCCAGGCGATCCCCAAATCCGACCGCGCGGAGCTGGCGGTGGAGTCGGCCACCGAGGCCGGCGCCGACGCGGTTCTCGCGTGGCAGGCCGCCCGCTGCGTGGCGCGCTGGGACGGAGCCGCCAAGGTGGACAAGGGTCTGCGGCGCTGGCGTGCGGTGGTCCGCTCCGCGGCGCGGCAGTCGCGGCGCGCCCACATCCCGCCGGTCGACGGTGTGGTGACGACGGCCGAGCTGGTGTGCCGGGTGACCGCCGAGGTGGCCGACGGCGCGACGGTGTTGGTCCTGCACGAATCCGCCACCGGCCCGCTGACGGGCGTGGATCTGACGCAGGCCCGGGCGGTGACCCTGATCGTGGGACCCGAGGGCGGGATCGCCGACGAGGAGCTCGATGCCCTGACGGCGGCGGGGGCGGTGGCGGTCCGCCTCGGTCCGACGGTGTTGCGCACCTCGACCGCGGCGGCGGTCGGGCTCGGCGCACTAGGGGTGCTGACGCCGCGCTGGCGGTAGTGCCCCCACCAACGAAGCGGCGGCGCACACCTGCCACGTCAGGATCGGGTAGACGCTCGCGCGCTCCCACACCGGATCGGGCAGCATGACGATCCCGGTCCACGTCTGCACACCCAGCGCTCCGAGGCTGGCCAGGCCGAACCCGCCGATCACCCTCGAGAACAACCGGAAGGTGCGACCGGGCCGCAGTGACGCACCGGCGAGTGCGGCCGCATTGCCGCCGCCGATCGCGAGCGCCGCGCCGACGATGTGCAGCACGCCCCCGCCCGCGGGCACGGTCCCGACCAGGATGTTGCCGACCGCGTTGGCCACCGCGAACGCCGTCAGCATCCGGTGGCGCGATCCGCTCACCAGCACCGCACCCGACAGGAACAACACGCCCTGCACGACGAACGCGATATTCATCAGCGCGGCCCAGGGCTGACCGGGCGCACCGAGTTCGCTGATGTAGTCACGGACGTAGCTGTAGGACGGCCGGTACGCCGCGGCGGTGACCGCCTCAGCCGTCAGATAGGCCGTCGCACCGAGAATCCAGGCGGTCGCTGCGGCGCGGGGGCGGGGGATCATCGGCGCTCCCAGGTTAAGCATTGGGGCGGTGTCGCACCCGGCGGTAGACTCAGACCAGCGACGATACGGCCGGCCCGCCCGGACAAGACAGAAAGCAGGCAGAAAGCAGCACGTGACGCCCCGCGAAACGAACGCTGACTCGTCCGGGTCATCTCCGGCCCCCAGGACGGGACCGTCGACCGGCACCCCGGTACGCAGCAGCATTGATGTTCCGCCCGATCTCGTCATGGGCCTGCTCGGCTCCGCCGACGAGAACCTGCGAGCCCTCGAAGGACTGCTGTCGGCAGACGTCCATGTCCGCGGCAACGCACTCACCCTCACCGGTGAACCCGCCGATGTCGCGCTCGCGGAACGGGTGGTCTCCGAACTGGTCGCCATCGTCTCCAGTGGCCAGCATCTGACCCCGGAGGCAATCCGGCACAGCGTGGCGATGCTCACCGGCACCGGCGACGAGTCACCCGCCGAGGTGCTCACGCTGGACATCCTGTCGCGGCGCGGCAAGACCATCCGGCCCAAGACGCTGAACCAGAAGCACTATGTCGACGCCATCGACGCGCACACCATCGTGTTCGGCATCGGTCCGGCCGGCACCGGTAAGACCTACCTCGCGATGGCCAAGGCCGTCAGTGCCCTGCAGACCAAGCAGGTCAGCCGCATCATCCTGACTCGTCCCGCCGTCGAAGCCGGTGAGCGCCTCGGCTTCCTGCCCGGCACGCTCAGCGAGAAGATCGACCCGTATCTGCGGCCCCTCTACGACGCGTTGCACGACATGATGGATCCGGAGCTGATCCCGAAGCTGATGAGCGCCGGTGTCATCGAGGTGGCGCCGCTGGCGTACATGCGGGGCAGGACGATCTCGGACGCGTTCATCATCCTCGACGAGGCGCAGAACACCACCGCCGAGCAGATGAAGATGTTCCTCACCCGCCTCGGCTTCAACTCGAAGATCGTCGTCACCGGTGACATCACCCAGATGGATCTGCCCGGCGGTGCGGAGTCGGGTCTGCGCGCGGCGATGCGCATCCTCGACAACATCGACGACATCCACTTCGCCGAACTCACCAGCGCCGACGTCGTCCGTCACCGCCTGGTCGGCGAAATCGTCGACGCGTACGCCAGATTCGAGGAGCCCGCACAGCTGAACCGGGCCCAGCGGCGCGCGTCCAACGGCCGGTCGCGGCGGTAGCGCGATGAGCATCGAGGTGTCCAACGAATCGGGCATCGACGTCTCCGAGGAGGAGTTGATCAGCGTCGCCCGGTTCGTCATCGAGAAGATGAACGTCAACCCGGCCGCCGAACTGTCGATGGTCCTGCTCGACACGTCGTCGATGGCCGATCTGCACATGCGCTGGATGGATCTGCCCGGCCCGACCGACGTGATGAGCTTCCCGATGGACGAGCTCGAACCCGGCGGCCGCCCCGATGCGCCCGAACCGGGTCCCGCCATGCTCGGCGACATCGTGCTGTGCCCCGAATTCGCCGCGAAACAGGCGGAGACGGCGGGCCATTCGCTGGGCCACGAACTGGCGCTGCTGACGGTGCACGGCGTCCTGCACCTGCTGGGCTACGACCACGCCGAACCCGACGAGGAGAAAGAGATGTTCGCGTTGCAGCGTGAACTGCTCGAGGAGTGGGTGGCCCATCAGGTCGAGGCGTATCACCTCGACCGTCAGACCGAGCGAGACCGGCGGCTGCTCGACAAGTCCCGGTACTTCGACGAATGAGCGGACTTCCCCAACTCATCGGAGTGATCGCGCTCGTCGCGTTCGGTGGGCTGTTCGCGGCGATCGACGCCGCGCTGAGCACGGTGTCCATGGCCCGGGTCGAGGAACTCGTACGCGAGGAACGGCCGGGAGCCGTGCGGTTGCAGCGGGTGATGCACGAACGGCCCCGCTACATCAACCTCATCGTGCTGCTGCGGATCGCCTGCGAGGTAACCGCGACCGTGCTGCTCGCCGCCTACCTGGACGGCCACCTCGGCGTGAGCTGGGGACTGACCGCGGCCGCGGCCATCATGGTGGTCGCCAGCTTCGTCGCCGTCGGCGTCGGGCCGCGCACCGTCGGGCGCCAGAACGCCTATCCCATCGCGCTGTACACCGCGCTTCCGCTGCAGGCCATCTCGGTGCTGCTCACCCCGATCAGCCGCCTGCTGGTGTTGATCGGCAACGCGCTGACCCCCGGCCGCGGATTCCGCAACGGGCCGTTCGCCTCGGAGATCGAACTGCGTGAGGTCGTCGACCTGGCCCAGCAGCGCGGCGTGGTGGCCGACGACGAGCGCCGGATGATCCAGTCGGTGTTCGAACTCGGCGACACCGCGGCTCGCGAGGTGATGGTGCCGCGCACCGAGATGGTGTGGATCGAAAGTGACAAGACAGCCGGCCAGGCCACCTCACTCGCGGTCCGCAGCGGACACTCCCGCATCCCCGTCATCGGGGAGAACGTCGACGACGTGGTCGGCGTGGTGTATCTGAAAGACCTCGTCCAGCAGACGTATTACTCGGTCAACGGCGGCCGCGACACCACCGTCGCACAGGTCATGCGCGATCCGGTGTTCGTGCCGGACTCCAAACCGCTCGACGAACTGCTACGTGAGATGCAGCGCGACCGCTACCACATGGCGCTGCTGGTCGACGAGTACGGCGCCATCGCCGGGCTGGTCACCATCGAGGACGTCCTCGAGGAGATTGTGGGCGAGATCGCCGACGAGTACGACACCGACGAGGTGGCGCCGGTCGAAGAACTCGGCAACCGGGAGTACCGGGTGTCCGCGCGGCTGCCCATCGAGGACCTCGGCGAGCTCTACGACATCGAGTTCGGCGAGGATCTCGACGTCGACACCGTCGGCGGTCTGGTCGCCTTCGAACTCGGGCGCGTACCGCTGCCCGGCGCCGAGATCACCTGGGACGGCTTGCGGCTCAAGGCCGAAGGCGGCCCCGACCATCGCGGCCGGGTGCGCATCGGCACCGTCCTGGTCAGTCCCACCGAGCCAGAGCACGACGACGAGACCGAACCCGAGGAGCGCGGTGACTGAGCTGGACCCCGAGGACGACAAACTCGTCGTGCTGGCGCGCGGCGCCATGGCGCGGGCCGAGGCGGCCGGCGGCGCCGCCGTGCGCGACCTCGACGGCCGCACCTACGCCGGCGCCCCCGTGGCGCTCAACGCGCTCCCGCTGACCGCCCTGCAGGCGGCGGTCGCCGCGGCGGTGTCGAGCGGGGCCGCCGGGTTCGAGGCGGCGGTGCTGGTCGGCGGCTCGGCCGACGATGCGGGGGTGGCCGCGGTGCGTGAGCTGTCCGCCGACGCCGCGGTGATCGTCACCGACCGGTCCGGGAAGGTGCTCTCATGACCGCCGAGACTGCTCACAGATCACGTATCGCAGCGGAATCACGATCTCACCGCAGGCTCGGCGATAGATGAGCGAGTTCCGTTCGGGCTTCGTGTGTTTCGTCGGCAGGCCCAACACCGGCAAGTCGACCCTGACCAACGCGCTCGTCGGCACCAAGGTGGCGATCACGTCCAACCGGCCGCAGACCACCCGCCACACCATCCGCGGCATCGTGCACCGCGACGAGTTCCAGATCATCCTCGTCGACACGCCGGGTCTGCACCGGCCGCGCACGCTGCTGGGGCAGCGGCTCAACGACCTGGTCAAGACCACCTACTCCGAGGTCGACGTGATCGGCCTGTGCATCCCCGCCGACGAGGCGATCGGGCCGGGGGACCGGTGGATCCACGAGCAGATCCGCGCCGTCGCGCCGCGGACCACGCTGGTCGTGATCGTCACCAAGATCGACAAGGTGCCCAAGGACCGGGTCGCCGCGCAGTTGATGGCGGTCAGTGAACTGATCGGGCCCGACGCCGAGATCGTGCCCGTCTCGGCGACCACCGGTGAACAGCTCGACGTGCTGACCGACGTACTGGCCGGCAAGCTGCCGCCCGGCCCGGCGTTCTACCCCGACGGCGAACTGACCGACGAACCCGAAGAGACGCTGATGGCCGAGTTGATCCGCGAGGCCGCGCTCGAAGGTGTGCGCGACGAGCTGCCGCACTCGCTGGCGGTGGTCATCGACGAGGTGAGCCCGCGCGAGGACCGGGACGACCTCATCGACGTGCACGCCATCCTCTATGTCGAACGCGACAGCCAGAAGGGCATCGTGATCGGCAAGGGTGGCGCGCGGTTGCGCGAGGTGGGCACGGCCGCACGACTACAGATCGAGAAGCTGCTCGGCACGAAGGTCTACCTCGACCTGCGCGTGAAGATCGCCAAGAACTGGCAGCGCGACCCCAAACAGCTTGGCCGACTGGGCTTTTAAGCCGTCTCGCGCAGTTCCAGCGGGTCGCCGGACGGTCCGTCGTCCGTCGGGGCCTTCGCGGCCTGCGACATCTGCGGCGTATCCCACCACACCTTGGGCTGACGGGCGACCCATCCGCTGACCGCCTCGAGTTCGGCGGCCAGCGAGATGAGCAGCGGTTCGCTCTCGGCGGGACCCATGAGCTGCACGCCGATCGGCAGTCCGTCGGCGGTGAACCCGGCCGGGACGTTGATCGACGGCCAGCCGAGCAGGTTCCACGGCCAGGTGACCGGACACGCCTTGATCATCGTGCGGTCGGTGGCCAGTCCGCCGAGCTCGTCGAAGTCGTGCACGCGGGGCGGTGGCTGCGCGGTGGTCGGGGCCAGCACCACGTCGCAGATGTTGAACACCCAGCCGATTCGGCGCTGCGCGGCGGCCTCCTTGGCGCGCGCCTTGCGCAGGACGTGTTCGGACAGCAGCCGGCCCATCCGCAGATTCGCCTTCGTGCGCTTGTCGAAGTCGACGCCGTAGCCGAGCCGCTCGGCCCAGTCCAACAGCCCAGAGGTGGAGCGGGACAGGAAGTTCCACGACATGCCGACCGTGTAATCGGGGTCCGCGGGCCGCACGGTGTGGCCCAGTTCCTCCAGATGGCCCGAGACGGTGTGCAGCGCCGCGCGGATGTCGGGGTGCAGGGTGGCGTGGAAGCCGGTGAACGGGAACTTCGTCGACAAACCGATCCGCAGCGGTCCCGGCGCGCGGGCGACGTACTCCGACACCCGGACCGGTGCGGGCCGGTGCCGGTCGCCCGCCGCGTTGCCCGACGCCGCATCGAGCACCAGCGCCGCATCGGTGACGGTGCGGGCGAGCACCCCGTTGACCGTGATGCCGTTGAACGCCTCGGCCAGCGGCGAGGTCGAGATGCGGCCGCGCTGCGGCTTGATGCCGACGAGATGGCACCAGGCCGCCGGGATGCGCACACTGCCTGCGCCGTCGGAGCCGATCGCCGCGGTGACCAGGCCGGCCGCGACCGCCGCGGCGCTGCCGCCCGACGATCCGCCGGGGGTGTGCTCGCGCGACCACGGGTTGCGGGTGTGGCCGAAGGCCGGTCCGCTGGTGAACGGCCACTGGCCGAGTTCGCAGGTGTTGGTCTTGCCGACGATCACCGCACCGGCGGCGCGCAGGCGCCGGACCACCTCGGCGTCGGCGTCGGCGGGCCGCACCGTGCCTGCGGTCCCGAAGCGCGTCGGCACCCCGGCGATGTCGACGTCGTCTTTCACCGCGATCGGGATGCCGAGCAGCGGACGCTGATCCCCGGCGGCGCGCCGGCGGTCGGCCTCGGCGGCCTCGGCGAGGGCCTGTTCGGCCAGCACCACCCGAAACGCGTTGAGAGTCGGCTGGCTCGCCGAGATCGCGTGCAGGGACCGGCGCACCAGATCGTCCGCCGTCACCGCGCCACTGGCGAGCTGATAGAGCTGGTCGGTCAGGGTCGGGAAGGCGGTTCGAGCGGGGCGGGGAGCAGACGAATCGGCCATCGGTTCCAACCATATCGGCGCTGCCAACCGAGCATTGTCGGACCGTGATGGAACACTGGTCTGATGCGGCTGTACCGGGACCGCGCGGTCGTGCTGCGCCAACACAAGCTGGGTGAAGCCGACCGGATCGTCACCCTGCTGACCCGCGACCACGGGCTGGTCCGTGCGGTCGCCAAGGGGGTGCGCCGTACCCGCAGCAAGTTCGGCGCGCGGCTGGAACCGTTCGCCCACATCGACGTCCAGCTGCACCCCGGCCGCAACCTCGACATCGTCACCCAGGTGCAGGCGATCGACGCGTTCGCCTCCGACATCGTCAGCGACTACGGCCGCTACACGTCGGCGTGCGCGGTGCTCGAGACGGCCGAACGCCTCGCCGGTGAGGAGCGCGCCCCGATGCCCGCGCTGCACCGGCTGACCGTGGGTGCGCTGCGCGCGGTCGCCGACGGCAGCCGCCCTCGTGAACTGGTGTTGGATGCGTACCTGTTGCGCGCCATGGGAATCGCGGGCTGGGCGCCGGCGCTGACCGAATGCGCCCGCTGCGCCACCCCCGGCCCGCACCGGGCGTTCCACGTCGCGGCGGGTGGCAGCGTGTGCGTGCACTGCCGGCCGTCGGGGTCGGTGACCCCGCCGCAGGCCGTGCTGGACCTGATGTCCGCGCTGCACGACGGCGACTGGCCGGCCGCCGAGGCGTCGACACCGTCGCACCGCAGCCAGGCCAGTGGGCTGGTGGCCGCCCATCTGCAGTGGCACCTGGAGCGACAGCTGCGCACATTGCCGCTGGTGGAGCGCGTCTACCGGGTCGATCATGCGGTCGCTGATCACCGGATTTCGCTGTTGCGGCAGGATGTGCACCGTGGTGACGAACCGGGTGACCAGCTCGCGGCGGGGAGCTGAGCGCAAGAAGTCGCAGTTCCCGCAGCTCGACCCACCTGCCGACGACTATCCGACCTTCCCCGACAAGTCGACGTGGCCGGTGGTGTTCCCCGAGCTGCCGCCCAACACCAACGGCAGATTCGCCCGCCCGCCGCAGCACACCAGCAAGGCCGCCGCGCCCAAGATCCCCGCCGACCAGGTGCCCCAGCACGTCGCGGTGGTCATGGACGGCAACGGCCGGTGGGCCACCCAACGCGGGCTCGGCCGCACCGAGGGCCACAAGATGGGCGAGGCGGTGCTGATCGACATCACGTGCGGGGCCATCGAGATCGGCATCAAACACCTGACGGTGTACGCGTTCTCCACCGAGAACTGGAAGCGCAGCACCGAAGAGGTGCGTTTCCTGATGGGGTTCAACCGCGAGGTCGTCCGCCGCCGCCGGGAGAACCTCAACGACATGGGCGTGCGGATGCGCTGGGTCGGGTCGCGGCCGCGGATGTGGCGCAGCGTGAGCAAGGAATTCGACATCGCCGAGGAGATGACGGTCGACAACGACGTCATCACCATCAACTACTGCGTGAACTACGGCGGGCGCACCGAGATCGTCGAGGCGGCGCGCCAGCTCGCGCAGGAGGCCGTCGACGGCAAGGTGAACCCGAGCCGGATCACCGAGGCGGCGTTCGCCAGACATCTGCACCGGCCCGACATCCCCGATGTCGACCTGTTCATCCGCACGTCGGGGGAGCAGCGGGCCAGCAACTTCCTGCTGTGGCAGTCCGCGTACGCCGAGTACGTCTTCCAGGACAAACTGTGGCCGGACTACGACCGCCGCGACCTGTGGGCGGCGTGCGAGGAGTATGTCAGCCGCAACCGGCGCTTCGGTAGGGCCTGATGGACCTGCAGCCGCGGTTGGCCGCCGTGCTCGACGGGTTCGTCGACGCGGTGACCCGCGAATCCGACGGTGCGCTCACGGTGCGTCACGACGGCACGATCGCCTCGCTGCGGGTGGTCACCATCGCCGAAGGCCTCGAGCTGGTCTCGCTCACCCAGATCCTGGCGTGGGATCTGCCGCTGGACGCCAAACTGCGCACCGCGGTCGCCGAGCACGCGCACGGCACGCTACTGGGCACGGTGTCGCTGGCGGCCAAGAGCGGCGACCGGGAGATCGCGGCAGGCGCCAGGCGCAATTCGAAGAAGGCCGCGGATGTGTTGCTGCGCTACAACTTTCCGGCCGCCGGCCTCACCGACGACGCGTTGCGCACGCTGATCCTGCTGGTGCTCAGCGCCGGCGCCGACATCCGCCGGGCGCTAACGGGCTGAGCAGTCCCCGCACAGACCGAAGATCTCGATGGTGTGGCTGACGTCGGAGAATCCGTGCTCGCGGGCGATGTCGGCGGCCCACGTCTCGACCTGACCGCCCTGGATCTCGACGGCCGCGCCGCACGCGCGGCACACCAGGTGATGGTGGTGGTCGGCCGAGCAGCGGCGGTAGACCGACTCGCCGGTGTCGGTGCGGAGCACGTCGACCAGACCGGACTCCGCCATCGACTGCAGGGTGCGGTAGACCGTCGTCAACCCGATGCCCTCACCGCGGCGCTTGAGCGCGTCGTGCAGCTCCTGGGCCGAGCGGAACTCGTCGAGTCCGTCGAGCAGGTCGGCGATCGCCGCCCGCTGCCGCGTCGCGCGGACCGGGGCCGGGCTCACCGGACGTCCTCACCGGCGTGGGCGACGGCGTCGGTGACGATGTGCACCAGATGCGCGTCGACGAGCCGGTAGAGCACCTCGCGGCCGGACCGCTCGCTGGCCACCACGCCCGCCTGTTTGAGGATGCGCAGGTGCTGGCTGACCAGCGGCTGCGGAACGCCCAGCGCGTCGACGAGCTCGTGCACACAGCGCGCCGAATGCTGCAGGTGCAGCACGATCGCAATCCGGACCGGCGCGGCCAGGGCGCGCAGCAGCTCGCCGGCGGTGTCGAGTACCTCGCGCGGCGGGAGCTCCGGCAGCGGCGACGCCCCGTGCTGGTGGGCGGCGTCCGACGCCACCGTGCTGGAAACGATTTTCATTATGGCTGACACCATACATGCATCGATTCGCATGTCAACGGTGGCCGACGCCGTGGCGGGAGGGGCCGCCAGCGCCCACTACGCTGTTGCACCGTGGCTCCATCTTCTTCGATCATCGACACCGTTGCGAACCTGGCGAAACGCCGTGGACTGGTCTACCAATCCGGCGAGATCTACGGCGGCACGAAGTCGGCGTGGGACTACGGGCCGCTCGGGGTGGAGCTCAAGGAGAACATCAAGCGGCAGTGGTGGAGGTCGGTGGTCACCGGCCGTGACGACGTCGTCGGCCTGGACAGCGCGATCATCCTGCCCCGGCAGGTGTGGGTGGCCTCCGGCCACGTCGAGGTGTTCAACGACCCGCTCGTGGAATGCCTGAACTGCCACAAGCGCCATCGCCAGGACCACCTGCAGGAGGCCTACTTCGAGAAGAGGGGGGCCAAGGACGGACTGGCCGGCCCGGACTCGGTGCCGATGGACGAGATCGCGTGCCCGGACTGCGGCACCAAGGGTCAGTGGACCGAACCGCGTGACTTCAACATGATGCTCAAGACCTACCTCGGCCCGATCGAGACCGAGGAGGGTCTGCACTACCTGCGGCCCGAGACCGCGCAGGGCATCTTCGTCAACTTCGCCAACGTGGTCACCACCGCGCGTAAGAAGCCGCCGTTCGGCATCGGCCAGATCGGCAAGAGCTTCCGCAACGAGATCACCCCGGGCAACTTCATCTTCCGCACCCGCGAGTTCGAGCAGATGGAGATGGAGTTCTTCGTCGAGCCGTCGACCGCCAAGGAGTGGCACCAGTACTGGATCGACACCCGGCTGCAGTGGTACGTCGACCTCGGCATCGACCGTGACAACCTGCGCCTCTTCGAGCACCCGAAGGACAAGCTGTCGCACTACTCGGACCGCACCGTCGACATCGAGTACAAGTTCGGCTTCGCCGGCAACCCGTGGGGTGAGCTCGAGGGCGTCGCCAACCGCACCGATTTCGACCTGTCGACGCACGCGAAGCACTCCGGCGCCGACCTGTCGTTCTACGACCAGGCCACCGAGACCCGCTACACGCCATACGTGATCGAGCCGGCGGCGGGTCTGACCCGATCGCTGATGGCCTTCCTGGTCGACTCCTACACCGAGGACGAGGCGCCCAACGCCAAGGGCGGTGTCGACAAGCGCACGGTCTTGCGGCTCGACCCGCGGCTGGCGCCGGTCAAGGCCGCGGTACTGCCGCTGTCCCGCCACGCCGACCTGTCGCCCAAGGCGCGCGACCTCGCCGCGGAGTTGCGCAAGAACTGGAACGTCGAGTTCGACGATGCGGGGGCGATCGGCCGGCGCTACCGCCGCCAGGACGAGATCGGCACCCCGTACTGCATCACCGTCGACTTCGACTCGCTCACCGACCACGCCGTGACGATCCGCGAACGCGACACGATGACCCAGGACCGCGTCGCACTATCCGAGGTGTCCGACTACCTGGCGGTGCGGCTCAAGGGCTGCTGAGCCGCCCTTCGCGAGCAGACGCAAATGTCCCGCGACACGCGGTAATTCAGGGACATTTGTGTCTGCTCGCGGTGGGAGGTCGACCCTAGAAGCGGCCGCCGCCGCCGAACATCCCGCCGCCACCGCCACCGGACCCGCCGAAGGATCCCGGGCCGAAACCGCCGCCGCCGAAGCCGCCGCGCATACCGCCGCTGAGGATGTTGCCGATCAGGATCCCGCCGATCATCGCGCCCATGTTGCCGCCGCCACCGCGGCCGCCGTACCGGCCCATGTACGCCTGTTGTGCGTACTGCACATCGTTGTTGGCGAGTTGCTGCGCCTGAGCGGCGAGCATGGCCGCGCCGTTCGCATGCGCGATCGCCTCGGACGGGTTGGTGGAGCGTTTGGCGTCCGCCGCGCTGATCTGGCGGACCGCCTCGGCGAGCCGGGTCCTGGCCTCCGGTCCGATGCTGCCGCGGCGGGTGTCGATGAAATCCGACACCGATCGCACCCGGGACCGGGCCACGAACAGCGCCTCCTCCAGCGCCCGGTTCAGCCGATCGGCGGCCTCACGTTCCTCTTCGACCGTGGCCAGCAGGCGGTCGAGGTCGGCGTCGGCCTTGGTCAGTTGCGTGAAGGCGCCGAGCGGATCGGTGGAACCCGACTGCTGGGCGGTCGCGACGGCCGCTGAGGCGGCATCACGCGCGGACGCGAGTTGGGCGCCCTGCGGCACGTCGCCGCCGGCCAACAACTCACCGGCCTGACGGATACCGGACTGGATGTCCTCGATGACCGCGGGCAGGTGCGCCGCCGCCCGCCGGATGTCGCTGGCGGCGCTGTCCACCGCGTCGAGCAGCGAACTCGCCTGGCTCAACGCCGATTCCGCGGCGCGCACCGCATCGACGAGTTCGGTCTGCTGACCGGCCACCGGCCGGGCGGCCAACTCCCGCCCGCGGGTGATGTTGTGGTCGGCGAACATCAGCAGTTCGGTCGCGGCATCGACGTTGCCCGCCACCGATGTCAATGCCGCGGCGTCGAATTCGGTGTGCAGGGTGGCCAGCTTCTGCCGGGACGGTTCGATGCGGGCGGTGATGTCGACGACGCTCTGGGTCAGGCCGTCCAGCCGCGACGGGGCATTGATCACCAGTTCCCGCAGCTGCTCGAAGGCCTCGGTCTGCGCGTCGAGTTCGCGGTCGGCCTTCGCGGCGGAGACGACCACACGGGTCAAGAGGTCACGGCGCTGAGCGGGGGTCTCGGGGATCGCGTCATCGAGCTGCTGACGCACGGTGAACGCCTGCGCCAACGCCTGTTTCGCGGTGTCGACGGCGCGGGTGAACGGTTCGGTGCGCTTGGCGCCGAACTCCTCGACGGCGAGGGCGAGTTCGTTGCTGCTGGTGCGCACGGCGTTGTCGACCTCGACCACAATCGATTTGGACAACTCCTCGAGCGCGTCGAGCGACACCGACGCCAGCGCATTCGGATCGCTCGGATCGACCTGGCGGGCCCGTTCGATCTCGGCGGCGCGGCGCTTGCGGCGTCGCCGCTGGGCCCACACCCACAGGACGAACACGGCCAGGACGATCACGCCCAGCGCGAACAGCAGCCCACCCCAGGCGATCTGACGGGGTGCGGCGGCGTCGTTGAGCCCGTCGGCGGCGGCGATCGCACCGCCGGCCCAGTCACCGTCGCGCAGCGCCGGTTCGACCTGGTTGCGCCGCACCTCGTCGACCTTGCCGGCGGTGAGATCCGGCACCGTCGAGGGCACCTGCAGTGCGTACGCCCGGTCGACCGTCGCCACCGCCAGCAGCGCGTCGTAGCCACCCAGATCGCTGATCCGCATGGTGCTGCGCGCCCAGTTGACCGCACCCTGACCGGAGAAGTCCTCGACGAAGACCACCCACAGCCGGATCTTGCGCTCGTTGTAGAGCCGGTCGACCGCCTGTTGGACCTCGCCGCGCTGCGCGGCGGACAACGCGCCGGCCTGGTCGGTGACATAGCCCGGCAGCCGGAACGGCGGCGCTGCGGCAGTCACCGGCGCCAGTAGGACGCCCGCCGTCAGGAACGTGGCGAGCAGGGCGAGCAGTCGCGTCATGCGCATGATCGCCAATGTAGTGCCGCGCACACCGGAGCTTCGGAAGACCGGCGGACCGTCCTGGCAGACTGTGCCTCGGTGAACCCACGACTGCAGGACAGCTACGACGAGTTCGATCGCCAACGCCGGGTGGACGAACCGGCGAAGAGTGCTGTCCTGCCGGGGACCGGCACCGAGCACCGCACCGACTTCGCACGCGACCGCGCCCGGGTGCTGCACTGTGCGGCGCTGCGCCGCCTCGCCGACAAGACGCAGGTGGTCGGCCCACGCGAGGGGGACACCCCGCGGACCCGGCTGACGCATTCGCTCGAGGTCGCCCAGATCGGCCGCGGGATGGCCGTCGGCCTGGGCTGCGACCCCGACCTCGTCGACCTCGCCGGCCTCGCCCACGACATCGGCCACCCGCCCTACGGCCACAACGGCGAACGCGCACTCAACGAGATCGCCAAGGCCTTCGGGGGTTTCGAGGGCAATGCGCAGAACTTCCGCATCCTCACGCGGCTGGAACCCAAGGTGCTCGACGCGACCGGTCGCAGCGCCGGGCTCAACCTGACCAGGGCGGCGCTGGATGCGGTGACGAAATACCCGTGGCAGCGCGGTGACCGCACGAAGTTCGGCTTCTACGGCGACGACATGGCCGCGGCCCGGTGGGTGCGCGACGGCGCCCCGGCCGAGCGGCCGTGCCTGGAGGCCCAGGTGATGGACTGGGCCGACGACGTCGCCTACTCGGTGCACGACGTCGAGGACGGCGTCGTCTCCGGCCGCATCGACCTGCGGGTGCTGGCCGACGACGATGCGGCCGCCTCGCTGGCGCGCCTGGGCGCCGAGGCATTCCCGACCCTGGCGCCCGACGACCTGCTGGCCGCGGCCGAACGCCTCTCGCAGATGCCGGTGGTGTCGCAGGTGGGTAAGTACGACGGAACCCTGGGCGCATCGGTCGCGCTCAAACGGATGACCAGCGAACTGGTCGGCCGCTTCGCCAACGCGGCGATCACCGAGACCAGGTCGGTCGCGGGGGGAGGTGCGCTACACCGTTTTGATACCGAGCTGGCGGTGCCGACCCTGGTGCGCGCCGAGGTGGCGGTGCTGAAAATGCTGGCGCTGCAGTTCATCATGAGCGACCACGGGCACCTGGGGATCCAGGCCGACCAGCGCACCCGCATCCACGAGGTGGCCCTGATCCTGTGGGGGCAGGCGCCGAGCAGCCTGGATCCGCTGTTCGCGCCCGAGTTCGTCGCCGCCGAGGACGACGGCGCCCGGCTGCGCGTGGTGATCGATCAGATCGCGTCCTACACCGAGGGGCGGTTGGAACGAGTGCACGAAGCCCGATCGCCCCGACCTCTAGACTGACCCGGTGGCCGGGCGGATACCAGATCGCGACATCGCGGCCATCCGTGAACGTGTGCGCATCGAGGATGTCGTCGGCGACTACGTGCAGTTGCGCCGCGCCGGCGCCGATTCGCTCAAGGGCCTGTGCCCGTTCCACGACGAGAAGTCGCCGTCGTTCCACGTGCGGCCCAACCACGGCCACTTCCACTGCTTCGGCTGCGGTGAGGGCGGTGACGTCTACGCGTTCGTCCAGAAGATCGAGCACGTCAGCTTCGTCGAATCGGTGGAACTGCTCGCCGACCGCATCGGCTACACCGTCACCTACACCGGCGCCTCGAACACCAACGTGCAGCGCGACCGGGGCAGCCGCAGCCGGCTGCTGGCGGCCAACGCCGCCGCGCAGGAGTTCTACGCCGAGGCGCTGACATCCGACGAGGCCGCCCCGGCCCGGCAGTACCTCATCGAGCGCAACTTCGACGCCCAGGCGGCCGCCCGCTTCGGGTGCGGTTTCGCCCCCTCTGGCTGGGACAAGCTCACCAAACACTTGCTGCGCAAGGGATTCGAGTTCAAGGAGCTCGAGGCGGCCGGACTGTCCCGGGAGGGCAAACGCGGTCCGATGGACCGCTTCCACCGCCGGTTGCTCTGGCCGATCCGGGCGGCCGGGGGAGAGGTGATCGGGTTCGGCGCGCGGCGGATCTTCGACGACGATCAGATGGAAGCCAAGTACGTCAACACCCCCGAGACCGTCCTGTACAAGAAGTCGGCGGTGCTCTTCGGCCTGGACCTGGCCAAACGCGATATCGCCAAATCCCACCGGGCCGTCGTCGTCGAGGGGTACACCGACGTGATGGCCATGCACCTGGCCAACGAGACCACCGCCGTCGCCTCGTGCGGAACGGCCTTCGGCGAAGGCCACCTCGCGCTGCTGCGCCGGTTGATGATGGACGACAACTGGTACCGCGGCGAGCTGATCTTCGTGTTCGACGGGGACGCCGCCGGGCAGGCGGCCGCGCTCAAGGCGTTCGACGGTGACCAGCAGGTGGCCGGCAAGTCGTTCGTCGCGGTCGCCGCCGACGGGATGGATCCCTGCGATCTGCGCCTGAAGTCGGGTGACAACGCGCTGCGCGATCTGGTGGCGCGGCGGATCCCGATGTTCGAGTTCGCCATCCGCAGCCTGATCCCCGCCGGCGACGTCCTCGACAACGATCCCGCCGCGCAGGTGGAGGCGCTGCGCCGCTGCGTACCTCTGGTGTCCCGGATCCGTGACTATGCGCTGCGCGACGAGTACGCGCGCCGGCTGGCCGGCTGGACCGGATGGGCCGACGAGGCGCAGGTGCTCAACCGGGTGCGCGAAGAGGCGGCCAAGCGCGGTATGCCGGACCGCGGCCGCCGGCGCAATGGAGCGGATGCGGCGCCCGCCCAACCGCGGCGCGCGCCGGATGTGGCCGCGCGGCCCGATCCGGCCGATCCGACGCTGTGGCCGCAGCGCGAGGCGCTCAAATCGGCGCTGCAGTATCCCGCGCTGGCCGGTCCGGTGTTCGACGCGCTGACCGTCGACAGCTTCACCCACCCCGGATACCGCGCGGTGCGCACCGCGATCGAGGCGGCGGGCGGTGCCGCCGCCGGGCTCTCGGGTGCGCAGTGGATCGAGGTGGTGCGTGAGCAGACCGCGAGCCCGCAGGCGGCCAACCTGGTCAACGAGTTGAGCGTCGAGGCCATCCGGGTCGAGGACGACGACAAGCTGCCCCGCTACATCGGCGGAGTCCTGGCCCGGCTCCAGGAGGTCTGGGTGGGCCGGCAGATCGCCGAGGTGAAGTCGAAACTGCAGCGCATGTCGCCGGTGGAGCAGGGCGACGAGTACCACGCGCTGTTCGGCGACCTGGTGGCTATGGAGGCCTACCGCCGCAGCCTGCTCGAACAGGCCAGCGGGGATGACTTGACTGCGTGATACCGCGTAACACGATATGGTGAGCGCGCTATAACCCGTTGGGGGAACGGCGAGGGAAGGCAACACCTGTGGCAACCATGATTCGGATCCGGCGCTCGGTCGCGATCGGCGCGTTCGCTGCGGCGGCGGTGGCCGCTCCGCTGGCTGCTGCGCTCTCCACCACACCCGAGCAGGTCACGCAGGCGGGTCCGGCGTGCCTGGCATGGTTCGGCAACAAGGACGACGGCAAGTGCCTGTCCTACTCGAACGGCACACCGGTCGGCGTCGCTACGCCTGGGGTGGCCTTCGGCGGCGCCGGCGTCGGCCTCACCACGGGTCCGCTGCTGCCCGGTACCACCATCAGCCAGGGCATCGGCAACTAGGCCGCCTCGCGCCTCACTTCTCGGTGGGCGCCTCCGGGCGCAGCACCGTCGTCTGCTCGTCGATCGGCGTCAGCGTCATCAACTGTGGGTCGGGCGACACCCGTTCGGCGATCTTGCGCCGTGACGTATCGATCACCGCTCTGGCGGCGGGACTGCTGGTCACCGCGCGGTAGGTGCCCGCGATCTGTTCGTAGCGGCGCCGGCCTGCCTTGGTACCCAACACATAACCGACGGCCATGACGGCGACGTACCCGATCACGAAGGCCCTTCCACTAGACGGTGCGTGGTGTCCATCCTGCCTCATGACGGGCGGTTCGCGCCGTGCCGGGGAGCGCGTTGGCGAGGGTGCCGGTGCATAGGCTAGAGTCACTCCTCGGTTCGCGCGGAAGGTTCACGCGGACACCGCAGTCCCCTGTAGCTCAATTGGCAGAGCATTCGGCTGTTAACCGAAGGGTTGCTGGTTCGAGTCCAGCCGGGGGAGCTCAGATCGTGATTCGCGCCGTTCCGTCGCCGCAAACCGTCGATGAAAGATAGCGCAGCCTTTTCCGGCCGGTTCCGGCGTTTCCGAGTGGGTACTCGAACGTGACCAGGTCACTCCGTTCGGGAAGGCAGCAACGTCATGGGTCGTGAAAAAGGCAGTCGGTGGGATGTCGGTACGCGAGACAACGCGATCACCCTCGAGCGATTCGATGACGGCGACGAGCGCGTGTCCGAAGACGTGTTGGAGGTCGAGGAGGCCCGTGCGCTGGCTGCCCTCCTGACCAAGCACGCAGACAAGCTGGAGTCCTCCGACCGCGACAAGTCCTCCGACAGTGACAAGTCCTCCGACGATGAGAAGTCTTCCGATGAGGACGAGAAGTCTTCCGATGACGACGAGTCGGACGACAGCGACGACTCCGAGAAATCCGCGAAATCCGACTCCGAGAAATCCTGAGCCGAGGCAGCCACGTCAGCTCAGCTGCGGTCGGGCTCCGTTCGTGGCCCGTAGCCCTCCTGGATCTCTCCGGCGGTCGCGTGGCGGCCGATGTGCGCCTCGGCGCGCATCCGCTCGACCATGTGCGGGTAGTGCAGCTCGAACGCCGGGCGCTCGGACCGGATGCGGGGCAGTTCGGTGAAGTTGTGCCGCGGCGGCGGGCAGCTGGTGGCCCACTCCAGCGAATTTCCGTGCCCCCACGGATCGTCGACCACGACGGGCTCGCCGTAGCGCCAGCTGCGGAAGATGTTCCACAGGAACGGCAGCGTGGAGATGCCCAGGATGAACGCCCCGATGGTCGAGACGATGTTGAGCGTGGTGAACCCGTCCGACGGCAGGTAGTCGGCGTAGCGGCGCGGCATACCCTCGTCACCGACCCAGTGCTGCACCAGGAACGTGGTGTGGAAGCCGATGAAGGTCAACCAGAAGTGCAGCTTGCCCAGCTTCTCGTCGAGCAGTCGGCCGGTCATCTTCGGGAACCAGAAGTAGATGCCGGCATAGGTGGCGAACACGATGGTGCCGAACAGCACGTAGTGGAAGTGCGCGATGACGAAGTAGCTGTCGGTGACGTGGAAGTCCAGCGGCGGGCTGGCCAGCAGCACCCCCGACAGACCACCGAGCAGGAACGTCAACAGGAAGCCCACCGAGAACAGCATCGGTGTCTGGAAGGTGAGTTGACCCCGCCACATCGTGCCGATCCAGTTGAAGAACTTGATCCCCGTCGGCACCGCGATGAGGAACGTCATGAACGAGAAGAACGGCAGGAGAACGGCTCCGGTCGCGAACATGTGGTGCGCCCACACCGCCACCGACAGCGCGGCGATCGCGATGGTGGCGTAGATCAGGGTGGTGTAGCCGAAGATCGGCTTGCGGGAGAACACCGGGAAGATCTCCGACACGATCCCGAAGAACGGCAGCGCGATGACATACACCTCGGGGTGGCCGAAGAACCAGAACAGGTGCTGCCACAGCAGCACACCGCCGTTGGCCGGGTCGTAGATGTGCGCACCGAGGTGGCGGTCTGCGGCGAGGGCGAACAGCGCCGCGGTCAGCAGCGGGAAGATCAGCAGCACCAGGATCGAGGTCACCAGGATGTTCCAAGTGAAGATCGGCATCCGGAACATCGTCATGCCGGGGGCGCGCATGCACACCACGGTGGTGATCATGTTGACGCCGCCGAGGATGGTGCCAAGACCGCCCACACCCAAGCCGAAGATCCACAGGTCACCACCCGGCCCGGGTGAGTGCACCGCATCGGACAGCGGCGTATAGGCGGTCCAGCCGAAGTCCGCGGCACCACTGGGGGTGATGAACCCGGCCAGCGCGATCAGCGCACCGAAGACGAACAGCCAGAACGACAGCGCGTTGAGGCGCGGGAACGCCACGTCCGGGGCGCCGATCTGCAGCGGCAGCACCAGGTTGGCGAACCCGAACACGATGGGCGTCGCGTAGAACAGCAGCATCGCGGTGCCGTGCATGGTGAACAGCTGGTTGTACTGCTCGTTCGACAGGAACTGCAGTCCGGGGACCGCCAGTTCGGTGCGGATGAACAGCGCCATCAGCCCGCCGACCAGGAAGAATGCGAAGCAGGCGACGCAGTACATGATGCCGATCAGCTTGTGATCGGTGGTCGTGATGAGCTTGTAGATCAGGTTGCCCTTGGGGCCCAGCCGTTCGGGAAACGGACGCCTGACCGTCAACGTCGGCTGCACAACGGATTCGGTTGTCACGGACACCCCCGGAACGTCGAGAATCGATCGTCGTTCCGATGCTAGACCGATCGGGGCCGCGGTGATCCGAAACCGAGGACCGGTCGGATCACGACTATGAGATCTAGAGACCCAGCGGAGTCTGACTCGGCCCGGGACCCTGCCTCTGGCCCCTGCCCGTCTGCTGTTGCTTCGCGGCCTGTGCCAGTGCGCTCATGAGTGGGTTGGCGGCGGCCATCATCTGGCGCCGCTCCTCATCGGACATCTCGTAGAACGCCCACACACCCCACGCCGCGGGGCGGACGTAGAGCGTCACCTCCTGGCGCTGCCCACCGAAGATGGCCGGAACCGGGACCACCCGGTCCAGCGTCGCGGCGCTGGCCATCTCCTCGGCGAGCTTCGCCCGGTCCGCCGACTCCTGCAATTCGTAGATCAGCGACTGACCGAGCTTGCTGGGCGGTCCTTGCATCGCCAGGAACCACGCCATCGGCAACTCCTTCGGTAGAGGTGTGTCGTGGTCAGCGTAGGAGATCGGCTGCTGACCCCGGTGCGTAGGCTCGGGCCATGCGGCTGGTCCTGGCGGTGCTCGTGTCCGCAGGTGTTCTCACGGCGGGGTGCGGGTGGAGCCCGCCCGGGGCTGCGCCCCCCAAACCCGATACGTGCACGCCGGCCGACGGTCCCACCCCCGACACGGTCCAGCGGGAGATCAGCGGCACCCCACCGGCCGCGCCCGGCGCGACGTGGACCGAGGTGGCCAACGGCCACACCACCGACTGCCGGCTGTACTGGGTGCAGATCGGCCCGACCGCCGCGGCGCCCGACAGCCCGCAGCAGGTCCTCTTCTTCGCAGGCAACACACCGCTGGGCCCGGCCACCCCGGATCCGCGGCCCTACATCTCGGTGTTGCCGACCGGTGAAGACACCGTGCAGGTGCAGTACCAGTGGCGCCAGAGCGACGAACCGCCCTGCTGCCCAACGGGTATCGGCACCGTCCGATTCCGGATCGGGGGAGACGGCAAGCTCGAGGCCGTCGACCCGATCCCCAACGGCTAGGCCGGCTCCGCCGTCAACAGTTCCTTGGGGTCCATCATCGCGGCGTAGCGCAGCTGCTCGGGGATGCCGAAACCGTCGACGAGGAGTTCCGCGTACGGCCGCAGCGAGCGGCACCGCTCGTTGATGCCGCGGGTGACCGCCTTCGCGCGTTCGGTGGACAGGAAGCGGTGCTCGATGTACCAGGCCTTGTCCTCTTCGATCACCGACAGCGCGTACAGGTCGCAGACCATGCCGAGGATGTTCCTGGCCTCCTCGTCCTCGCACGCGTCGATGCCCGCGACGAACGCCTCGAGCACGATGCGGTCGATGTGGGCCTGCGCGGTGTGCAGCACGTGGTCCTGCACGGCGTTGAACGCGTCGAACGCCGACATCTCCTTGGACTTGCCCTGCAGCCGGCGGGCCACCGAGGACAGCAGATACTCCTCACGGTCCTCGAACATCTGCACCTGGGTGCCGCGGTTGAACAGGCTGCCCTCTTCCTCGTTGTCCTGGCGGGTGTCGAGGATGGTCTGCATGATCGTCTCGGCCGCAGTACGTTTCATCACGCGGGTGCCGACGGTGTTGGCCGCGAAGCGGACCCACTCCACCGGGCTCATCCCCTTGACGTCGTCGGCGTAGGCGGTCAGCAGTTCCTTGGCCACCAGCTGGGTGAGCACGTGGTTGTCACCTTCGAAGGTGGTGAACACGTCGATGTCGCCGCGCAGCCCGATGAGCCGGTTCTCGGCGAGGTAGCCGGCACCGCCGCAGGCCTCGCGCGACTCCTGGATCGCCCGGCTGGCGTGCCAGGTGTTGGCCGCCTTGAGGCCGGCCGCGCGGGCCTCAAGTTCCCGCTGCTCTTCGGCGTCGGGGTGCTCGGCGCTCTGCAGTTCGTGGCATTTGGCGACGAGTTCGTTCTGCGCGAACTGCAGGGCGTACGAGCGGGCGATCAGGGGTAGCAGCCTGCGCTGGTGCACGAGGTAGTCCATGATGACCACCTCTCCGCCGTCGGGTGCGGAGAACTGCTTGCGCTGCAACGCATACCGGGTGGCGATGTCGAGGGCCACCCGCGCGGCGGCGGCCCCGCTGCCGCCGACGGTGACCCGGCCCCGGATCAGCGTGCCGAGCATCGTGAAGAACCGCCGGTTGGGGTTCTCGATCGGGGAGGTGTAGGTCCCGTCCTCGGCGACGTCGCCGTAGCGGTTCAGCAGGTTCACCCGCGGCACCCGCACGTTGTCGAACACGATGCGGCCGTTGTCGACGCCGGGCAGACCGCCCTTGTAATCGCAGTCCGACGTGGTGACCCCGGGCAGGTCGTTGCCGTTCTCGTCGCGGATCGGCACCAGCACGCAGTGCACGCCGTGGTTGACCGGCTTGCCGTCCTCGTGGGTGATGAGTTGCGCGAAAACCGCTGCCATGCGGGCGGTCTGGGCCGCACCACCGATGTAGTCCTTGCGGGCGGTGGGGGTGGGGGAGTTCACGACGAACTCCTGGGTGTCCGGATCGTAGGTGGCCGTCGTCTCGAGGGACTGGACGTCACTGCCGTGGCCGGTCTCGGTCATCGCGAAGCACCCGAGCAGATCGCAGTCGATGATGCGCTTGACGTACTGCTCGTGATGGCGTTCGGTGCCCAGGTTCTCGACGGCACCACCGAACAGTCCCCACTGCACACCGGCCTTGACCATCAGCGACAGGTCGCTCATCGCGAGCATCTCGATTTGGGTGATGGCCGCGCCGACGTTGCCGTTGCCGCCGTGCTCTTTCGCGAAGCCGTCCTCGGCGGCGCCCTCGGCGGCCATGATCCGCAGCTGTTCGTTCACCTTGGTGCGGGCGATGACCGTGTTCGGGGTGTAATGCGGTTTGAAGACCTCGTGGGAGAGTTTGTCCCGCATGTCGTTCTTCACGTCACGCCAGCGGCCGTCGAGGGCGTTTCGCAGATGCTCCGCAGTGGTGGTCATACCTGACGGTAACCCGCTATCCATTCCGCGAAACTGTGATATGGCAAACCAAGGCAGACCTCAGGAAAACGTCATCTTCGGGTGAGCGTTCAATATCGGCATGACGGATTCCGAGCGGCCTAATCCGGTGTCACCGACCGGCCTGCCGCACACGGTCGATCATCAGCACGCCGACGTCACCGGAGGGTGGTTGCGTGCGGCCACTTTCGGGGCGATGGACGGGCTGGTCAGCAACACCGCGCTGATCGCGGGGGTGGCCGCGAGCGCGAGCGCGCAGACCGTCGTCCTCAGCGGTGTGGCCGGTCTGCTGGCCGGCGCGTTCTCGATGGCGCTCGGGGAGTACACATCGGTGCAGACGGCCAATGAGCAGATCGACTCCGAGGTCCGCCTCGAACGGCGGTCGTTCCGGACCCAGCCGCAGGCCGAAGAGGACGAGCTCGTCGGCATGCTCATGGAGATGGGGATGAGCGACGAGACCGCCCGCAAGGCCTCCACGGAGATCCACCAGGATGAGACGCGGGCGCTGAACTTCCACCTCGTCCAGGAACTGGGCGTGCATCCGGAGGAGACGCCGTCGCCGTGGGTGGCGGCCGGTTCGTCGTTCGTCATGTTCGCGATCGGCGCCATCATTCCGCTCATCCCGTACCTGCTCGGCTACGAATCGCTCTGGGTGGGGCTGTTGTTCGGCGGGGTCGGCCTGCTCATCGCCGGCGCGAGCGCCGCGCGGTTCACCCGCAAGCCGATCGCGTTCGCCGGGATCCGCCAGCTCGGTCTCGGGGCGATCGCGATCGCCGCGACCTACGCCGTCGGCCTCCTCATCGGCACCACCGTCACCTAGGCCTAGGTCTCGCTTCCGACCGTCACGGCTCGGGCCTCGTCGGTGCGTTCGGTGAGCTCGTCTTCCTCGACGTCGATACCGCGCAGGTGTCCGCGGGTGGCGGTCAGCACGACGGCGGCCGCCAGCACCGCGCCCGCGCCGACCCAGTAGGGGAGGTGGACGTCGACCTGCTCACCGAGCACACCGGCCAGCCACGGGGCGACGGCCGCACCGCCGAACCGCAGGAAGCTGTAGGCGGCCGACGCGACCGCGCGTTCGACCGGGGCGGCCTTCATCACCGTCTCCGTGATCAGCGTGTTGTTGACGCCGATGAACAGGCCGGCCACCACGACACAGGTCGCCAGCACTGCCTTGCTGTCGGTGCCGATCGCCATCACGACCAACGTCGCCGTCATCGCGAGCAGGTTGACGATCAGTGTGGGCACGGTGCCGAACCGGTGCTGCAACCGGGGCGCTACGACCACCGAGGTGAACGCGAGCGCCACCCCCCACCCGAAGAAGATCAGCCCGATCTGCTGTGCGGACATGTCCAAGGGGAACGGGGTGAACGCGAGCAGGGTGAAGAACCCGAAGTTGTAGAGCAGCGCGGTGATCGACGTGCCGAGCAGACCGCGGTGCCGCAGCGCGCGGAACGGATCGGCCAGCGTGGTGGCCCGCTCCGGCCGCGGCGTCGGCGGCAGCAGGATCGCGGTGACCACCACGGCGACGACCATGAGCGCCGAGACGCCGAAAAATGGCCCGCGCCAAGAGATTTCACCGAGCAGACCGCCGACGAGTGGGCCGACGGCGATACCGAGGCCGAGTGCGGCCTCGTACAGGATGATCGCCTGCGCCACCGAGCCACGCGCCGAGTTGACGATCGTGGCCAGCGCGGTCGCGATGAACAGGGCGTTGCCCAGACCCCACAGCGCGCGCCATCCGACGATCTCCATGACCGTGCCGCTCATCCCGGCCAGACCGGCGCCGGCGATGATCACGACCAGACCGAGCAGCAGGGTGTGCTTGGGGCCGATGCGGCTGGAGACGACGCCGGTGATCAGCATCGCCACCCCCATCACGGCCATGTAGCTGGTGAACAGCAACGACACCTGGGACGGGGAGGCGTTCAGGTTGTCGGCGATCGGTTTGAGGATGGGGTCGACGAGGCCGATGCCCATGAACGCCACGACGGAGGCGAAGGCTACGGCCCAGACGGCTTTGGGTTGGCGCCACATCGGTGGGCGACTCCTGTCTGTCAGCTGTCGGGTTGCGCGAGCAACCGCTCGATGACCTCGACGGCGTCGGCGAGCGTCTGGCGGTCTTCCGGCGAGAGCTGTGCCAGCCGCGGATCGATGACCGCGGCGCGGTCGATGCGGGCCTGGGCCAGCACCGTCCTGCCCTTGTCGGTGATGCGGATCAGCACCGCCCGCGCATCCAGCGGGTCGGTGGTCCGCGAGACCAGGCCGGCGTCTTCGAGCCGGCGCACCTGCGTGGTCATGGTGGGCTGCGAACAGCGGTCGAGGGTGGCGAGGTCGGAGATGCGGGCCTCACCCTGGTCCTCGATGGTCGACAGCAGCCGCGCCTGCGCCCAGGGCAGCGGTAACCGCGTGCGCTGGGTGGCCAACCGGTTGAGCCGGGCGACGACGGCGAGCAGGTCGCCGCCGAGATGTTCGCCGCCCGCCCCGGGGGAATCCTCGGTGGCAGGTGTGGTCATGGCCGCCATAATACATAGGAAAACTATGCAGTCCAAGCACTGTCATCTGCCCGGGGACGCAGACCCTACGCGGCCGACTGGCAGAATCGGGTGATGACCGCAACCCCGACGCCGAGCCAGCCTCGCCGCGCCGGGTCGTTGCAGCCCGGTGAACTCGCCCAGGCCTCGGTGATGGCGGCCCTGTGTGCGGCGACGGCCATCATCGCCGTCGTCGTCCCGTTCGCCGCCGCGCTGTCGCTGCTCGGCACCGTCCCGATGGGGTTGCTGGCCTATCGCTACCGCCTGCGCGTGCTGATCGCCGCGACGGTCGCGGGGGCCACCATCGCCTTCCTGATCGCCGGTATGGGCGGGATGATGTCGGTGATCGACTGCGCCTACATCGGCGGGTTGACCGGCATCGTCAAACGGCGCGGCCGCGGCACGCCCACCGTGTTCGTCGCGGCCCTGGTCGCGGGAACCGCCTTCGGCGCGGCGGCGGTGGCAGCCTTGACCGTCCTCTCGCGTCTGCGCAACCTGATCTTCGATTCGCTGACCGCCAACATCAACGGCATCGCCGCGGTGCTGTCGCGCATCCCGAACATGGAGGACTCGGCCGAACGGCTCAAACGCGACTTCGCGACGGCGCTGGACTACTGGCCACTGGTCATCGGCGGATCCGGGATCCTCAGCATCACCATGGTCACGCTGATCGGATGGTGGGCGCTGTCGAGGGTGCTCGGCCGCCTGGTCAACATCCCGGACGTGCACAAACTCGAGGCCGCCGCCGAGACCGGGCCCGTCGCGCCGGTCCCGACCGAACTGCGCGACGTACGGTTCCGCTATCCCAACACCGGGCAGGACGCGCTCGGTCCGGTGTCGCTGGCCGTGAGTCCCGGCGAACACCTCGCGATCACCGGCGCCAACGGATCGGGGAAGACGACGCTGATGCTCGTGCTGGCCGGCCGCGAACCGACCGCGGGCACCGTCGAGCGGCCGGGGGCGGTGGGACTCGGGCGCCTCGGCGGCACCGCGGTGGTCATGCAGCACCCGGAGAGCCAGGTGCTGGGTACGCGGGTGGCCGACGACGTCGTCTGGGGCCTGCCTCCGGGCACGAAGACCGACGTGCCCAGGCTGCTGTCCGAGGTGGGCCTGAGCGGTATGGAGGAGCGCGACACCGGCGGTCTCTCCGGCGGCGAACTGCAGCGGCTCGCCGTGGCCGCCGCCCTGGCCCGCGAACCGGCGCTGCTCATCGCCGACGAGGTCACCAGCATGGTCGACCAGCAGGGCCGCGACGGTCTCATCCAGGTGCTGTCCGGGCTCACCGAACATCACGACATGTCGCTGGTGCACATCACGCACTACAACGACGAGGCCGGCGTCGCCGACCGCACCATCAACCTCACCGGAAACGGCGGCGCGGCCGACAACGCCGAGATGGTCGAGACCGCCGCCGCCCCCACGGGCACGACGCCCGTCGCTCACACCGGCGCCGCACCGGTCCTCGAACTGGTCGGCGTCGGACACGAGTACGCCACCGGCACCCCGTGGGCCAAGACCGCCCTGCGCGACATCGACTTCACCGTGCCCGAGGGCGACGGTCTGCTGATCCACGGCCTCAACGGCTCCGGCAAATCGACACTGGCCTGGATCATGGCGGGTCTGACCGTGCCGACCACCGGCAGCTGCCTGCTCGACGGCGAACCCGTCTCCGACCAGGTCGGCGCCGTCGCGATCTCCTTCCAGGCGGCCCGTCTGCAGCTCATGCGCAGCCATGTCGACCGGGAGATCGCTTCGGCCGCGGGGTTCTCCCACCACGACCACGACCGCGTCCGGCAGGCGCTCGCCACGGTCGGCCTGGATCCGACGATGGCCTCGCGGCGGATCGACCAGCTCAGCGGCGGTCAGATGCGCCGCGTCGTGCTGGCCGGTCTGCTGGCCCGGAAACCGCGGGCGCTGATCCTCGACGAACCGCTGGCCGGGCTCGACGCCGCCAGCCAGCGCGGCCTGCTGCGGCTGGTCACCGATCTGCGCCGCAACGCCGGTCTGACGGTCGTCGTCATCTCCCACGACTTCTCCGGACTCGAGGAGCTGTGCCCGCGCACCCTGCATCTGCGAGACGGCCTGCTCGCCCCCGCCTCGGCGACCGCGGGAGGTGTGTCGTGACGGCCCCCGCCCGCAAACCGCGCCGGCCGGTGGTGCTGCTGCGTCCGGTCCCGGGACGCTCGGTCATCCACGACCTGTGGGCCGGAACCAAGCTCATCGCGGTCGCCGCGATCGGAGTCCTGCTCACCTTCTATCCGGGCTGGGTGCCGATCGCGGCGGTCGGACTGCTGGTGGTCGTGGCGGCGCGGTTGGCGCACATCCCGGGTGGGGCGCTCCCGTCGATCCCGGCCTTCCTGTGGGGTCTGTTGTTCATCGGCGGCCTGACGGCGACGTTCGGCGGTGGGGACCCCGTCGTGGCCTTCGGCTCGGTCGAGGTCGGGCTCGGCGGCCTGTTCAACTTCCTGCGCATCACGGCGCTGTCGATCGTGCTGCTCGGTCTGGGCGCGATGGTGTCGTGGACGACCAACGTCGCCGAGATCGCCCCCGCGGTCGCGAAACTGGGCCGCCCGCTGCGGGCGGTCCGCATCCCGATCGACGACTGGGCGGTGGCGATCGCCCTGGCCCTTCGGGCGTTTCCGATGCTCGTCGACGAGTTCGCGACGCTGTACGCGGCGCGGCGGTTGCGCCCCAAACAGCACCTGTCGAGCCGCAAGGCGCGGCGCAAGCGGTGGCTGATCGAGATCGTCGACCTGCTCGCCGCGGCCGTGACCGCCGCACTGCGTCGCGCCGACGAGATGGGCGATGCGATCACCGCCCGCGGTGGCACCGGGCAGATCTCGGCGGCGCCGTCGGGACCCAGGGCGCGCGACTGGATCACCATGGCGATCATCGTCGTGGTGTGCGGGGCGGCGCTGGCGGTGGAACTGACCGTGCTGCCGACGAGTTCGGCGCCCACCTGATCGGTGCCGTCGCCGCAGCGCCACTACGGTGGATGCCGTGACAGCGCCCCGACGTGTTGACGCCGACTTCCTCGCCCTGCCACGACAGCACCTGGCCGACGCCGCGTTGTCGGCTGCGCTGGCGGCGGGGGCGACCTACGCCGACCTGAGGATCCACGCGATCACCAGCGAACTGGTTCAGTTGCGCGACGGCGAACTCGAGACCGCGGTCATCGACCGGGAGATCGGCCTGGCCGTGCGGGTGATCGTCGACGGCACATGGGGGTTCGCCTCGCACGCCGAACTCGACCCGGCGGTGGCCGCCGATACCGCGCGGCGGGCGGTGGCCGTGGCGACGACGCTGGCCCCGCTCAACGCCGAACGCATCGAACTGGCACCCGAACCGGTCTACCGTGACGTCAGCTGGGTGTCGGACTACCGCGTCGACCCGTTCACCGTGCCCGCCGCGGACAAGATCGCGGTACTGGGCGAATACTCCGGTCGGCTGCTCGCCGCGGACGGCGTCGACCACGTGTCGGCCGGTCTGCACACCGCCAAGGAGCAGACGTTCTATGCCGACACGTTCGGGTCGTCGATCACGCAGCAGCGGGTGCGGGTGCTGCCGACCCTCGATGCCGTCGCCGTCGACAGCGCCGCAGGGACATTCGAGACCATGCGCACCCTCGCCCCGCCGACCGCGCGCGGCTGGGAGGTCGTCGCCGGCGACGAGGTGTGGGACTGGACCGCCGAACTCGCCGAGTTGCCGTCGCTGCTCGCGGAGAAGGTCAAGGCGCCCGGCGTCACCGCCGGGCCGACCGATCTGGTGATCGACCCGACGAACCTCTGGCTGACCATCCACGAATCCATCGGCCACGCCACCGAATACGACCGGGCCATCGGCTACGAGGCCGCCTACGCCGGCACGTCGTTCGCCACCCCCGACAAACTCGGCGCCATGCGGTACGGCTCACCGGTGATGAACGTGACCGCCGACCGGACCGTCGAATACGGTCTGGCGTCAATCGGTTTCGACGACGAAGGCGTCCGCGCGCAGAGTTGGGACCTGGTGCGCGACGGGATCTTCGTCGGCTATCAGCTCGACCGGGTGTTCGCCCCGCGGCTGGGGGTGGCCCGGTCCAACGGGTGCGCGTACGCCGACTCGCCGCACCACGTGCCGATCCAGCGGATGGCCAACGTGTCCCTGCAGCCGGCCGCCGAGGACGTCGGCACCGACGACCTGATCGCCCGCGTCGAGGACGGCCTCTACATCGTCGGCGACAAGAGCTGGTCGATCGACATGCAGCGCTACAACTTCCAGTTCACCGGTCAGCGGTTCTTCCGGATCCGTGACGGCCGCCTCGACGGTCAGGTGCGTGACGTGGCCTATCAGGCGACGACGACGGACTTCTGGGGTGCGCTCGAGGCCGTCGGCGGGCCGTCGACGTGGCGGCTCGGCGGGGCGTTCAACTGCGGTAAGGCCCAACCCGGACAGGTCGCGGCGGTGAGCCACGGTTGTCCGTCCGCGCTGTTCCGGGGGATCAACGTGCTCAACACCCGTGAGGAGGCCGGTAGGTGATCGGGCCGCAGGACGTCGTCGACGCCGTACTCGCCGAAGCGGCCCGCCGGGGTCGCGCCGACGAGACGATCGTGCTGGTGACCGACCGGGCCGACGCGTCGCTGCGGTGGGCGGGCAACTCGATGACCACCAACGGTGAGTCGGTCAGTCGCAGCACCACGGTGATTTCGATTGTGCGGCAAGGCAACAGCGCGCGCGTCGGGTCGGTGCGCTCCAGCGAGGTGGAACCGGCCGCGATCGGCGCGCTGGTCGCGGCGTCGCAGGACGCCGCCGTCGCCGCACCCGAGGCCCGCGACAGTGCGCCGCCGCTGCCGCCGACCGAGACACCCGGAGACTGGGAGCTTCCGGTGCCTGCGACCGGCGCGGAGGTGTTCGCCGGCGTGGCGGGCAGCCTGGCGCGCGGATTCCGTGGCGAGGACGCACTGTACGGGTTCGCCCGGCACGTGCTGGAAACGACGTTCGTCGCGACGTCGACGGGTCTGCGCCGCCGCTACACGCAGCCGACCGGATCGGTGGAGATCAACGCCAAGCGGGGCGGCGCGAGCGCGTGGGCCGGTGTCAGCACGCCCGACTTCGTCAACGTGCCAACCGATTCCATGCTCGAAGACCTGGCGACACGGTTGGGATGGGCCGAGCGCACGGTCGAACTGCCCGCCGGACGTTACGAGACACTCATGCCGCCGTCGACGGTCGCCGACATGATGATCTACCTGACCTGGACGATGGACGGCCGCGGGGCGCAGGAGGGCCGCACCGCGCTGTCGGCGCCGGGCGGTACCCGGGTGGGGGAGAAGCTGACCGACCTGCCGCTGACGCTGTACTCCGATCCCGCCGCACCAGGTCTGGCGTGCCTGCCGTTCGTCACGGCGGCCACGTCCTCGGAGCGGGTGTCGGTGTTCGACAACGGGATGGACATCGACCGGGTGGACTGGCTGCGTGACGGCGCGGTCAACGCGCTGGCCTATCCGCGCGCCGCGGCCGCGGAGTTCGGGGAGCCGGTCGCGGTACCGGCGGAGAACCTGCTGATGACCGGCGGAACCGCGGAACTGGCCGACATGATCGCCGCCACCGAGCGCGGACTGCTGCTGACGACGCTGTGGTACATCCGCGAGGTCGATCCGACGGTGCTGCTGCTGACCGGGCTGACCCGCGACGGCGTCTACCTCATCGAGGACGGTGAGGTCTCGGCGGCGGTGAACAACTTCCGGTTCAACGAGAGCCCGCTCGATCTACTGCGGCGGGCCACCGAGGCGGGGGTGAGCGAGGTGACGCTGCCACGCGAGTGGGGGGACTGGGCGACCCGCGCGGCGATGCCGACGTTACGGATTCCCGACTTTCACATGTCTTCGGTGAGCCAGGCGCAATAATCACTGAGGTGCCCGTAGATGCGGTGTTTCGACAGTTGTCCGCTCTGGTTGCGACGTCGTCGGGGGATTTGCGCCTCGACACCGTGATCCGCCTGACGTGTGGGCGGGCCCTGCGGCTGTTGCCGCTACCGGTCGAAGTCGACCTGTTCGACGGTAAGTCCGACGCCGAGTCGGTGGTGGCGGCGTTCGCCGAACAGTTCGCCACCGACGTGACGGGCGTCAGTGACAATCAGCGCACCTGTTTCGTGACAGCGTTGGGCGACAGGGCGTTTCGGGTCAGCGCCGCGGTGTTCATCGCGGACTTCGTGCCGCGGGTGTGGGCCGGGTTGGAGGCGTTGGGGCTGGGCCATCCGGGTAGGGATGTACCGGTGGACTGGGACCACGAGACCGACCCGGCGCAGGCGCTGCTGGGCGAATTCGTCCCCGCGGTCGCCCGGTTGCGCGCGCTCGATCCGCTCACGACGGAGGTGGTGCGGTTGCGCGGGGCGGTCGCCCACAACTGCCGGCTGTGCAAATCACTGCGGGAGGGCCATGCCCTCGATGCGGGCGGTTCGGAATCGTTGTACGCCGAGATCCAGGACTACGAGCACTCCGAGCAGTTGAGCGACGAGCACAAGGCGGCGCTGCGCTACGTCGACGCGCTGGTGTGGACACCGTCGGCGATACCGGTCGAGGTGGCGCGGGGTGTGCGCAGCTGCTTCTCCGAGGACGAGTCCCTCGAGCTGACACTGGACATCATGCGTAACGCGACGAACAAGATCGCCGTCGCACTGGGCGCCGACACGCCCCGGGTGGCGTCAGGTACCGAGCGTTACCTGATCGACGACGACGGGCAGACGGTGTTCGCCGGGGCGCCGTGACCGTCACCGCGGCACGACAGTTCGAGACGTACGGACCGTCGTACTGGGGTGCCATCGCCGTGTTCGTGGTCGGTGCGGTGGTCCTGGTGTGGGTGGGCCGTCGGCAGACCGAGGAGCAGTCGCGGCGGTTCGGCCGGATCGTCGGTGGGCTCACCGCGGTGATCTATGTGGCCGTACTGGTCTACTCGCTGTTCCCGCCGATGATCGGGCGGTCCGTGCCTCTGCGGTTGACCGACCTGGCGACGGTGGCCGCGGCGTGCGCGCTGTGGTCGCAGCGGCACTGGGCGTTCGCGCTGACCTACTACTGGGGACTGGTGCTCAGCGCGCAGGCGCTGATCTCGCCGGTTCTGGTCGGCCCCGACTTCCCGCACTACACGTTTCTGGCGTTCTGGGCGATCCACCTGCTGGTCGTGTGGGCGGCGATCTACCTGACGTGGGGGCGGGGGATGCGACCGAGTTGGCGCAGCCTGCGGCTCGTCCTGCTGGTCACCGCGGCGTGGGCGGCGGTCACGTTCGCGTTCAACCGGATCGCCGGAACCAACTACGGGTTCCTCAACGGCAAGCCGGTGACCGCGAGCCTGTTGGACGTGCTCGGCCCGTGGCCGGTGTACATCGTCTCGGCGACGGTGTTGATCGTCATCGTCTGGGTGGCCATGACGCTGCCGTGGGTGCGGGCGAGGGAATCACAGCCGCATGCGACGATGGTGCCGCGTTCGATGCGCCGGGGGCGGTAGCTCAGTCGGTTAGAGCCGTGGACTCATAATCCATTGGTCGCGGGTTCGAGCCCCGCCCGCCCCACCCCAGGTCTTGTATTGCGGCGAAACTGCGCACAGATAAGGTCCAGCAGTGATTTCGTGATCTGGCAGCAGTCTCGGCGGGGCTGGGGAGGTGAGTCCTCGTGAATGCACAACTGGACGGCTCATGTGTCTCGATCGACCTCCCGACGAGCATAGTCGAGCTGGTCGGAGGTTACGGCTTCCTGTCCAACCTGCTCTGCGGACTCGCGCTCGGCGCGGTCGCGTTCCTGCTCGGGAAGAAGGAAGCGGCGCCACCCCACACGATCGCGTTGCTCGCCTCCGGTGTGCTGATCCTCGCCGCCGACTCCTTCCTGTTCGCGTCGGTGCACTCGAGGAAGCCGTTCGTGATCGACGACGTGATCGCGCCGGGCGGCGAGTACGTGTGCTATCTCGTGTGGACCCTGGCGATGCCGGGCTTTGGAATGCTGATGGTCGGGGCGACCGTCCTGGTCGTGAGCATCGGTTGGATGATCGTCCAGTACGCCATCACGAACGACATCGAGAGTCCGATCTTCGCGGCTCTGGGAGGGGTCTTCAGCTTCTTCATCGTGCTGACCACGACGCTGTCGCTCGTCAACGTCTCGAACCAGTACCTGGTGTTCATGATGTACCCGGACCGGCCGTCCGGTCTGGCCGTCGCAGCTGTCTGGATCTTCGGTCTGGTCATGGCGGCGATCGCTTGCTCGATGATCGTGCTGAGGACGGCCGGCCTTTACCGGTATCGGAAGGCGCAGGCTGACTGGGGCGCCGTCGCCGACTCCCGGTTCCGGGCGCTCGCCCTCGCTGCCATCTCGATCTCCGCCTACGGCTTCCTGGCCATAACGGTCGACGCGCTGATTTTCCTGTTCCGGGCTGACGACTCCGTGCGCGCGCCAAGCGTGATGTGGTCGGCGATCGTCCTGTGCCTGGGCCTGCCGTGGGTGATCTACCTACCGATCTGCTACGCCCTGCCCGGACCGGCATTCAGAGCCAGCCGGAGACCGCCGGGTCGATGAATGCCTGACTCAGGACGGCGGTGTCTCAGCCGTTCTCGCAACCCGTTCCGTTGCCGTCCTGGTCGAGTTCGTAGATGTCGGTCCCGATGACGGTGACGGGGCCGGACACATAGGCGGGGCCGTTCCCGCTGCCTGCGGCGCAGTCGACGTCGCTGGCGATCGGAACGCATGGGCCGGAGTAATTGGGATCGCATTGGGAGGGCTGCTGGGGCAGCGGGGTAGCGAGGGCTGCCGGGGCGAATCCGAGTCCCAGGGCGACCCCGGCGATGAGCACTGCAAACTTCACGCTGACACATCGTCGGCGTCAGGTCCGGCGTTACCGCGACGACGCCGCGCCGAACGCCGGGGCGACGAAGCGGCGAAGCAGTTGTTCTTCCTGCCGGGGGTCCGGGTCCGGCCAGTACGCCAGCGACACCACCACCCGCACGATCCACTGTGCGGCCAAGGGGTCGTCCTCGGTGATCCCGCTGAGGTCGGCGGCGAGTTGGCCCAGCACCGGTGACGAATGCAGCGCACCGAGTTCGGGCGCGTTCGGTGCGCCCATGAGCAGTTTTCGCATCGGATCGGACCGGAGCTCGCCGAGCGCCACCGTGATCGCGGTGACGACCCGGTCCGCACCGCTCCGGTCCGCGACGGCGCGGCGAACCGTGTCGATGACGCCTGCGGCGAGGCGCATCAACACCGCGTCACGGATCTGGGCCTTTCCTCCGGCGTAGCGGTAGATGGTGGCCCTCGAGCAGTGCAGTCGCTTCGCAAGGGCGTCGATGTCCAGCGCGTCCAGTCCCTCGGTGACGACGACGTCGACGGCGGAGGCGTAGATGCGTTCGGCCGCCGCATCGCGGCGATCGCCGCCGACCACCCAGTCGTCGCGAACCATCGCGCAGAACCCCCGTGTCCGGTTGTCGCGGAGTATCTCAGATTTGAGACGAGGCTGGCGAAGTGTTTCAGCATTTCCGCAGGGTGGCGTCCCCGCGCTGAGACAGTGCCGCGCCGTAGCGTCGGCGCCGGATCTCCACTTCGGCGGCACCCGTTGACGTGGCGTCATCGCGCCGCGCAGCGTGGAACGATGACGTCACCGGATGGTGCCCTTGGCATCTCGCTCTTCGACGATCGCTACATCCAGGACCCGGGTCCGCTCTACGCGCGGATGCACCGGGCCGGCGCTGTGCACCGCATCGGGGATTCCGGTTTCTACGCAGTCAGCGGATGGGACGCCGTGACCGAGGCGATCGCCCGCTGCGACGACTTCTCGTCGAACCTGACCGCGACCATGCTGTATCAGCCCGGCGGCGCGGTCACCGAGTTCCACCTCGGCGAACTCGGCGGCCCGACGCAGGCCCTCGCGACCGCGGACGAGCCGGCCCATTCCGTCCATCGCAAAGCGCTGCTACCGCATCTGGCGGTCAAACGCATTCGCGCGTTCGAGCCGTTCATCGACGACACCGCCGCGCAACTCTGGGACACCCACCTTCGAGACGGCCGCATCGAGTGGATGGGTGCGGTGGCCAACCGGCTGCCGATGATGATCGTCGGGCGGATCATCGGCGTGCCCGACGCCGACGTCGACAAGCTCATCCGATGGGGGTACTCGGCCACCCAGGTCGTCGAGGGTCTGGTCACCCAACAGCAATTGGACGCCGCTTCTGTCGCGGTGTTGGAGTTGAGCGGTTACATCGCCGACCAGTTCCGGCGTGCGGCAGCAGGTTCCCGCGAGAATCTGCTCGGCGACCTCGCAGCCGCGTGCGCCGATGGCACGCTGGACGATATGGCGGCGTTGGCCATGATGATCACCCTGTTCAGCGCCGGGGGCGAGTCGACGGCGTCGCTGATCGGCTCCGCCGCATGGATTCTCGCGACCCGCCAGGACATCCAGCAGCGGGTCCGCGCCCGGCCCGAACTGCTCGACGCATTCCTCGAAGAGGTGTTGCGCTGCGAACCGCCGTTCCGCGGCCACTACCGGCACGTCGTCCACGACACCACGCTCTGCGACGTCGACCTACCGGCGGGATCCCGGCTGCTGCTGCTCTGGGGCGCGGCCAATCGCGACCCGTCACACTTCGACGACCCCGGCGACTTCCGGCTCGACCGCCCCGCCGGCAGGGGGCACATGGCGTTCGGCAGGGGTGCGCACTTCTGTGTCGGAGCGGCCCTGGCCAGACTGGAGGCCAGGATCGTCATCCGTCAGCTCCTCGAACGCACCTCGCAGGTGGACGCGGTCGAGGTCGGCCGCTGGTTGCCGAGTCTCTTGGTGCGTCGACTCGAACGCCTGGAACTGGCGGTGGATTGACTGGGACCGTGGTCAGTCGCCGGAACCGTTTTCGCCGCTGGACGTCTCGGCGGTCTTGGCGGCGGATTCTTGCTCAGCGCTCTCGCCCTCGGCCTGATCGGCGTCGGGCTGATCGGCGTCGGACGGGTCGTCCACGGACGGGTCGTCCGCAACCTCCTGCGACTCCTCGTCTTCGGAGTCCGAAGCCGGCTCCTCGACGTCCTCGGCTGCGGACCCGGAGTCTCCCGGCGCCTGCACCTCCGCCGCCGGGTCGGTCTCGGTCTCGGTCTCGTCGATCTTCTCGGTCGCGATCTGCTCGACGCTCGCCTGCGGGGCAGGATCCGCGAGCGGACCGTCGGTGGTGTCGGTGACGATCTCGTCGAACTCGCTCGAGGCCGCCACTGTCACGGCGGGCGCCGACTCCGAAGCGAGGCGCGGCAGCGGGGGAGTCGGTAACGGCGGCAATGGGATCGGGAACCATCCGAGGCTCAGGACGTAGTCGATCTCGTCGACGATCCCGTTGCCCACGCCGTTGGCGGCGGTGCTGACGATCGCGTTGATGCCCTCGAGCCACACGGCGGGGTTGAGCGCGTCGTTCACCACCGGATCGAGGAAGTCGTAGACGAAGCTGTCGACCGTGGGCAGGACGAGATCCGGATACCAGATGTAGATCTGGTCGGAGATCAGGTATCCCAACGGAACCCAGTTGAGCAACCAGGGGCCGAGATCCAGCGCCACGTAGTTGGCCCAGTACCTCGCCACCGAGTAGACGTCGTCGATGACGGTGGAGGCCGTGTCGAGCACAGCCGGATCGTCGAACGCCGCCGCGGCGACCCTCACGGGAGGTTCGTCCGCGCCGATCGGCGCCTGCGCGAGTTGGCCGACCAGTGCGAGCGCCGATCTCAGCTCGTCCGCCGAGGGTGGTTCGACCGGCGGCGCGAGCGTTGCGACGCCGGCGGTGTTGACCACCGGCCGGACGACCTCGACCGTCGTCGGGAGCAGCGGGGTGCTGACCACCAGCGCACCGCCGGTCAACGCGACGACGCCGGCAGTGAACACCGCGCGTACCGAACCGTTCATCCGAATCGCACCCCATCTGTCGACCGACCACATCCTCGCGGCGTGGACCAACGCGGTCCTTACCTTTTCACAGAAATGTCGCCGGCTGGAGGCGAGTGACTCGTTCGCGTTGCGGACCCTCGCGTCACCGGGTCGGGCGCAGCACCACGATGCCCGGGATGGTGCGCAGGTAGTCGCCCAACGGCTCGTCGACCACCTTGTTGTTCGCCCGCAGCGACGAGGCGTTCCGCACGACCGGTCCGTCGGGTCCGTCGACGAAGATCCCGACGTGCGTGACGTCGAGGCCGCCGTCCTCCGCGTACGCCCCGATGTAGTCACCGGTGCGCAGACCGGCCACGACGGCGTCGTCGATCTCGGCACTCGGGAGGTAGGAGACCTGACGGGGGACCACCGGCAGCCCGGGCAGATGCACCCCGCCACCGTCCTTCTGGTTGAGGCGCTTGGCCACCGTGACCGACTTCGCGCCGAGATCCGCGGTCACATCCGTCGCGATCGCCGGTGTCGCGGTCGACCAGTCCGTGAAGAAATGCTTCCGGTTCCGGAATCCGACGACACCGCCTTTGTATCGCACCTCGATGAGGCGGTCGATGAACTCCTCACGGTCGTCGGCGCGTTTGAGCGCCTCCACGTAGTCGGCGTAGGTGAAACAGTCCACCGCCTCGACGTTGACGATGAGTTCCTCGGGTCGGGTCGGCGAACCTACGAGTGTGTTCGCGCCGTAGGGCACCCCGAGGAATCTTCCCGACACCGCCTCGGCCAGGGACGGAACCCGTTCGTGCAGAGCGCCGTTGCGGACCCGCAGCAGATCCCCGAGGATCTGTTCGCTGCGGGGCGAGACGCGGACGACCGGCGGTTCGAGGGGGTGTGCGGCCAGATAATCGGTGACCGGAACCGGTGCGGTCGCGGAGTACCCGACGGGCAGCGCCACGTCTCCGGCGGTCGAGTTGTAGTAGACGTCCCAGCGGTGGAATCCGGCGAACGCCGCCGGATCGCGGGCCATCACCGCCGCATAGTCGCTCACCGCCCGCACGTACTCGTTCGAGTTGTTGTACCGCCACAGCGCGGCATCGGGGTTGCGGGTGAAACCGTTGGCGGCGAGGTAGCGGCCCGCGGCCATGATGCTGTCGTGGGGTGAGGTGATGTCGCCACCGCCCCCGTAGGCCGCGAACGTCGCGGGCATGAACTGCATCGGCCCCTGGGCGCCTGCCGTACTCACCCCGGCGATGCGCCCGAACGCCGTCTCCACCAGGTTGATCGCCGCCAGGTAGTTCCAGCCGACGCCGAAGGTCGCCTCGGCCTTGCGGTAGTAGCCCATCAACTCCTCGGCGGGCCGCGGCTCGATGATCCGCCAGGCCGGCAGGGTCGGTTTGGCGTCGCCCTTGCTCAGCGACGACAACTGGCGCCGGGCGCTGACGTTGCGGTCGTAGATCTCAAGCAGCGGCGCCGGCACCCGCGGTCGCACGACCGGGTCCCACTCGGGGTGATGTCCCAGTGCGCGGTAGGCCAGCTGCTGGCGCCGCGCGGCCGCCCGCCGCACCTCCTCCGGAGACGACGGATCGCGCAGCGCCTGCTCGTCGGCGACGAGGTCGTCGACGATCCTCGCGGGGTCGGCCGCCAGGCGCAGTCTCGGTGGTTCGGCTGCGGCCCTCGGTGTGGCCGACGGCGCAGTCACCGCCTGGGGCGGCGACGGTGCGGCTGCCGGCTCGCTCGACGCCGAACAGCCGCCGGCGGCCACCGCGGCGACGACGAGTAGTGACGGCGCCGCCCTCCTCAACAGGGCGGCGAGGATCTGGTCGTTACTCACTGCTGTTCAACTCCCGCGCTTGCGTACACCCGACGGTCGCACATCCGGACCCTGGCGCGACGCCCGCCCCGCCGATGACCGTCGCGGCTTTCGCGCAATAGGGCCAATGCCTCCACATCCGCTCCCGGTTGAGAGCACGATGGGCCCGTGAACGCCGGGGTGATCGACGCTGCGGGGTTGCAGCAGATGCTTGCCGCGTTGATCGAACGCGGCTACCGCGTGGTGGGCCCGACCGTCTCGGACAACGCGATCGTGCTCGCCGAACTGACCTCGGCCGACGATCTGCCCCGCGGCTGGGGTGTCGACGTCGCTCCCGGTAGCTACCGTCTGCGCCGCCGCGACGACGATGCGCTGTTCGGCCATTCCGCCGGGCCGCAGTCCTGGAAGCAATTCCTCCACCAGCCCAGGCAGCGGCTCTGGTCCTCGGACGGCGCCCCGTCCGACGAGCCCCCGAGGTACGCCTTCATCGGGGTGCGCGCATGCGACCTGTCGGCGATCCGCGTCCTCGACGGTGTGCTGGGCGGGGGCGCCCATCCGGACCGGGGCTTCACCGGGCGCCTGGAGCGGCTCTTCGTCGTCGCCGTGAACTGCACCGAACCCGGCGGGCTGTGCTTCTGCGCGTCGATGGGGACCGGCCCTGCGGTCGGTCCCGGCTACGACCTCGCCCTGACCGAACGCATCGACGGGCAGGGCAGGCGGTACGTCGTCGACGTGGGCAGCGACGACGGCGCCGACGTGCTGGCCGCCGTGGCGCACCGCGACGCCGAGCCGGCCGAGGTCGACTCGGCACGTGCTGATGTCCGCGAGGCCGCGAACCACATGGGCCGCCAGATGCCGGAACTCGACCTGCGCCGACTGCTGATCGACTCCCGGGAGTCGCCGCAGTGGGAGGAGGTCGCCGGCAGGTGTCTGACGTGCGGGAACTGCACCATGGTGTGTCCCACCTGCTTCTGCACGAGCGTCGAGGACGTCACCGACCTCAGCGGTGAGCACGCCGAGCGCTGGATGCACTGGGCGTCGTGCTTCGAGTTCGACTTCACGTTCGTGCACGAAGGAAGCACCAGGCAGACGGCGTCGTCGCGGTACCGGCACTGGCTGACCCACAAGCTGGGCTCCTGGCACGACCAGTTCGGCAGCAGCGGATGCGTGGGCTGCGGGCGCTGTATCGCGTGGTGCCCGACGGGCATCGACATCACCGAGGAAATGAACCGAATGGCCGACGGGGCGGACGCCGCCGATGACTGAGGCCGCCACCGTGTCGGCGCCGATCTCGGCGATGACCCCGGTGCCGTACCGGGTACGCAGCCGGACCACCGAATCCCGTGACTCGGCCACCCTGTGTCTCGAACCGCTCGGCGCCCCGCTTCCCGCGCCGAAACCCGGTGAGTTCCTGATGCTGTACGCCTTCGGGGTCGGCGAGATCGCGATCTCGGTCAGCGGGGCGCCGACGGCCACCGACGACGCCATCACCCACACCATCCGCGCGGTCGGCGCCGTGAGCCGGGCCCTGCACGACGCGCAGCCCGGGACCGTCATCGGGATGCGGGGGCCGTTCGGCACCAACTGGGGTCTCGACGACGCCGAGGGCCGCGATCTCGTCATCGTCGCCGGCGGGGTCGGCCTCGCACCGCTTCGGCCGGTGGTGCTCGGCGCGCTGGCCGACCGGGACCGCTACGGCAGGGTGGCGCTCATCGCCGGCGCCCGCTCACGTGAGGAGTTCCTGTTCTCCGACGAACTCCGGCGATGGGCCGACAGCGGCGCCATCGACGTCCACCTGACCGTCGACGTTCCGGTCCAGGGCTGGCCCGGTGAGGTCGGCTTCGTCACCGAACCGCTGCGCCGCCTGCCCGTCCGGCCCGGCCGCACCACCGCATTCCTGTGCGGCCCCGAGCCGATGATGCGCAACGGCGCACAGGAGCTGCTTCGAAAAGGACTCGCGCACAGTGAGATCCGTGTCTCGCTCGAACGGAACATGCAGTGCGGGATCGCCTGGTGCGGGCACTGCCAGCTCGGCCCGCTACTGCTGTGCCGCGACGGACCCGTGGTGGGTTACGACGTCGCCGAGCCACTGCTGCAGGTCGAGGAGCTGTAGATGAGCCCACCCACGCTGGGGGTCTGGAAGTTCGCCTCGTGCGACGGCTGTCAGCTGACCCTGCTCGACTGTGAGGACGAACTGCTCACCCTCGCCGGCCAGGTCCAGATCGCCACCTTCCTGGAGGCGTCGAGCGCGATCCTGGGTGGTCCCTACGACGTGTCGCTGGTCGAGGGTTCGATCACCACCGCGGCGGATGAACGGCGCATCAAGGAGATTCGCGAGCAGTCGAGGGTGCTGGTGACCATCGGCGCTTGTGCGACCGCCGGCGGAGTCCAGGCCCTGCGCAACTTCGCCGACGTCGACGAGTTCGCCTCGGTCGTCTACGCCCGGCCCGACTACATCGACACGTTGGCGACCTCCACCCCGGCGGCGGCCCACGTCGAGGTCGACTATCAGCTGCAGGGCTGCCCGATCGACCGTGGCCAGTTGCTCGAGACCCTGGCCGCGCTGCTGGTGGGGCGCAAACCGCGGCTGCCGGCCAAGACGGTGTGCACCGAATGCAAACTCCGCGGGGTGACGTGCGTGATGGTCGCCGAGGGCGTGCCCTGCCTCGGGCCGGTGACGCACGCCGGTTGCGGTGCACTGTGTCCGACGTATCACCGCGGGTGCTACGGGTGTTTCGGTCCCGCGGCGACGCCGAACACCGCCGCGCTCATCCCGGTGCTGCGCCGTGACGGGATGTCGGGCGGTGACGTCGACCGGGTGTTCTCGACGTTCAACGTCGCGAAGTTCGCCGAGCACCGGGACGATACGTGAATCCCGAGATCCGCACCCTGACCGTCGGCGCGCTGACCCGTGTGGAAGGTGAAGGGGCGCTGCACGTCACGTTGACCGACGGCGTGGTGGAAAGCGTCGAACTGAACATCTACGAGCCGCCGCGGTTCTTCGAGGCGTTCCTGCGGGGACGGGCCTACACCGAACCGCCCGACATCACCGCGCGGGTCTGCGGCATCTGCCCGGTGGCCTATCAGGTCAGTGCCTGCAACGCGATCGAGGATGCGTGCGGCGTGACGCTCGATCCCGAACTGATCGAGCTGCGGCGGCTGCTGTACTGCGGGGAGTGGATCCACAGTCACGCCCTGCACATCTATCTGCTGCACGCACCGGACTTCCTGGGATACCCGGACGCCATCAGCTTCGCCAAGGACCACCGGGAGTTCCTCGAACGCGGGCTGGCCCTGAAGAAGGCCGGGAACCGGCTGATGGAGCAGATCGGCGGGCGGGCCATCCACCCGATCAACGTCCGATTGGGAGGCTTCTACTCGGTTCCGCGCCGCGACGAGCTCGGACCGCTGGCCGAGGAACTGCGCCGCGCGCTGGACGACGCCCTGTTCACGCTGCGGTCGGTGGCCGAATTCGACTTCCCCGACGTGGAATTCGACCACGAGTTCCTCGCGCTGACGCAACCGGACCGGTACGCGATCGAGGACGGCGCGATCGTGCGCAGCGCTGGGCCCGCATTCCCGGTGGCCGACTTCAGCGAGCACGTCAGGGAGATGCAGGTGCCGCACTCCACGGCGCTGCACGCGACGCTCGACGGGGAGCGCTATCTGACCGGGCCGCTCGCGCGGTACTCGCTGAGCTCGGCCGCCCTCTCACCGACCGCCCGGCAGGCTGCCGCACAGGCGGGGCTGGGTGCGCAGTGCCGAAACCCGTTCCGCAGCATCGTCGTCCGTGCTGTGGAGGTCGTGTACGCGATCGAGGAGGCGCTGCGGATCATCGAGGACTACGAGCGGCCCGCCCGGCCGTTCGTCGACGTGCCGGCCCGCGCCGGCGTCGGCCACGGCGTCAGCGAGGCGCCGCGCGGGCTGCTGTACCACCGCTACGAGATCGGCGACGACGGTCTGGTCAGCGCGGCGACGATGGTGCCACCGACCGCGCAGAACCAGGCCGCCATCGAATACGAGATGGGCCGGCTGGTGGCCGGCAACCTCACGCTCGACGATGCGGAGTTGACGTCATTGTGCGAGCGGTCGATCCGCAACCACGACCCGTGCATCTCGTGTTCGGCGCACTTCCTGACGCTCACCGTCGAGCGCGGATGAGCGACATCGTCGTGATCGGCGTCGGCAACAGCTGTCGCCGGGACGACGGTGTGGGCCCGGCCGTCGCTTCGGCCGTCGATGCCCGCGGGACTCCCGGCGTCCGGGTGCTCAGCGTCGCCGACGACCCGTGCGCGATCCTCGACGCGTGGGCCGGGGCCCGGCTGGCCGTGGTGATCGATGCCGCGGTCGCGACACCGTCGACACCGGGCCGGATCCACCGTTGCGCCGCCGATCAACTGCCGGCGTCGTCGACCGTGACGTCGCATGCCGTCGACCTCGCCACGGTGCTCGAGTTGGGTCGAGCGCTGGACCGGATGCCCGGGGATCTCCTGGTGTTCGCCGTCGAAGCCGCCGACACCGGGGTGGGACTGGGCTTGTCCGCCGCGGTGGCCGCGGCCGTGCCGGAGGTGGTCGACGCCGTGCTGGCCGAGATCGAGCACATGCCGTCAGGCCGCCAACAAGGGTCCAAATGCCCTGGCCGCGGGTCGCCGCGGTGAACCACGATCACATCGGGAGGTGACGCTGGTGAGCACTCATTGGCTGGTGATGGACCACTCGAGGGACGGTGACGGCGCGCCGTACCGCACAAGGTTGGCCGCGGCCGGCCGGCATCTGCCCGCGACCCGTCTGACGACCGACGAGTTGATGTCGACGACGCGGCACAACACCCACATCGACCTCGAACGCCTCACCGGGATCCACGAGCGCCGGGTGTCGGTCGGGGACGAGGACTCCTACAGCCTGGCCACCACGGCGGCGCGCGACTGCCTGGACAGGGCTGAGACGCCGGCCTCCGAGATCGACGTCGTCATCAGCTGCAGCATCACGAAGTTCCACGGCGGTCTGACCCAGTGGATGGAACCGACGATGAGCAGCGCGGTCGCGCATGCCATCGGTGCACAGCGGGCGATGACGTTCGACCTGTCCAATGCGTGCGCCGGGATGCTCACGGGCGTCACGGTTCTGAACAACTGGATACGCCAGGGCGTGGTGCGGCGGGGCCTGGTGGTCAGCGGCGAATACATCTCCCAGCTGGGCCACAATGCCGCCCGCCACATCCGCACCATCATGAGCAAGGAACTGGCCTGTCTGACCCTGGGCGACGCCGGCGCTGCATTGCTGCTCGAACGCGCCGGCGCCGACTCGGGCGCGATCAGCCTGGCCGGCTTCACCACGATCGCCGACCACAGCCGGCTGTGCCTGGCCTACCCGAAGGGCCGCGATCCGGGGGCGCGGATGTTCACCGACTCCCGGGCGATCCAGCGGGCGGCGATCGCCGACACGCCGGTGCTGCTGCACGAGGTCCTGGACGCGGCCGGGATCGCGATCCACGACATCGACCACGTGATCACGCATCAGACCTCGGCGCGGGCCATCCGCAAGGGGATGGCCGAGATGTCCGCGGTCTTCGGCGACAGCCCCCGCCACGACGCGGTGATCACCGTCGACCGCTACGGGAACACGGCGTCGACGACACATACGGTGGCCCTCGTCGAAGAGTTGGAGGCAGGCCACATCGAGCCCGGCGAGACGATCGCGCTCATCGCGCTGGCGTCGGGGCTCGAGATCGGGGTCGTACTCATCGAGGTGGACGAGGATCTGGTGAATCGCTATGGGCACCATCATTGATCGGGTCGAGCTGACGCGCGGCGGCTGGCGCACCCGGCACAGTGCCCTGCACCTCGCGGTCGCGGCCGCCAGATCGTGTCTCGACGCCGCGCAGCGGGATCCCGACGACCTCGATCTGCTCGTCAACGCCGGGATCTACCGGGACCGGAATCTGGGGGAGCCCGCGCTCGCGGCACTGATCCAGGAGGACATCGGCGCCAACCCCGAGGATCCGCACGGCGGCCCGTTCGACGATGCCCACGGCACGTTCTCGTTCGACATCGCCAACGGCAGCTGCGGCATCCTGACCGGGCTGCAGATCGTCGACGGATTCCTCCGGTCGCGCGCGGTCACCCACGCACTCATCACCGCCAGCGAAGCCGATCCCGGGCGTGGTATGAGCCGGGACTTCCCGTTCACGCCGGTGGGGGCCGCGCTGCTGTGCGACTGGACCGACGACGACTCCGGGCTCGGGCGGGTGAGCTGGGTCAACGATCCCGATGGCGGGGCGAACTTCCGCGCCACGGTGGGGTCGGCGGACGCCCGAAACGTGTTGCGCTTCGAGGAATCTCCCGATTTCGATGACCGGCTCGCGCAGGCCGCGGTGCACGCCGTTCACAGCTGCCTCGACGATGCGGGGCTGACGTTGTCCGACATCGACGTCGTGGTCGCCGCGCCAGGCCGCCACCGCTACGGTGTCGCGCTCGCCGAGCGGCTCGACCTGCGCGCCGGCCGGCTCGTGGTCGCCGAGGACGAGAACGCCCACACCGCATCGCTCGCCTCGGCCCTGCAGCCGGCGTTGGCCGCCCTCCCGCCGGAGGGCCTGATCCTGATCGTCGCCGCGGGGGCCGGGATCACCGCGGGCGCCGCGCTGTATCGGGCACCCGCGCGGCCGGGCGCGGGCGGCCGGATCCGTTAGCCGACAATCTCTTCGGGCTCCGGCGTCGCTTCGAAGAGCCGTTCCACGTCGGCTCGTGCGCACACCTCGGTCCCCGGCGTCAACAACATGGCAGCTCCGGTGGCGACCCCGAACTGCACGGACTTGGTCGGCGACCACCCGCGAGTCAGGCCGACGGCGATCGCCGCCACCATCGCGTCCCCCGCGCCGACACCACTGACGGCCTCCACGGGCACCGGCGGGAAATGGTGACCGCCCTGCGAGGTGGCCAGCAGCGCGCCCTCCGAACCCAGGGACACCACGATGATCTCGGCGACGCCGGCGGCGATGAGTTCCTGTGCGGCGGTCAACTGATCGGACCGGTCGAGCAGATCGCGGCCGACCCGCTCCCGTAGTTCGCGCACACTGGCTTTGAGCAGGAAGACCCCCGAGTGGACGCTCTGGAGGGCGTCGCCCGAGGTGTCGAGGATCAGCCGTGCGCCGACGTCGCGGCAGATGTCGGCGACCCGCTGGTAGAAGTCCGAGGGAACGCCCGGCGGCAGGCTGCCACTTGCCACCACGAACTGCGCCGCGCGGGCCTCGAAACGCAGTTCCTCCAGACACTTCGCCTGTTCCTGTGCGGTCAGACAGGGGCCGGGAAGGACGAACCGGTACTGCTGGCCGCTGCTGTCGTCGTTGACGGTGAAGCTCTCGCGCGTCGGATCTCCGATCGCGATACGACGGAACGGAACATCGGCCTTACCGAGCAGTTCGGTGACCAGGTCGCCGGTCGGCCCGCCCACGGGGAACACCGCCGACACCGACTCGCCGAGGACGTGAGCGGTGCGGGCCACGTTGATGCCACCGCCTCCAGGGTCGTAACGGGCTCCCACACAACGGATCTTGCTGGTCGGCCGGACCTGCGGCGCGCTCGTGGTGATGTCGAGCGCCGGGTTCATCGTCAGCGTGACGATGGCCGGTCCGTGTCCTGTGCGTTCGCCGGACCGTCTCATCGGCCCTGACCCCTCGATGCGTCGCGCACCACGAGCACCGGGGTGTCCGCGGACTGCGCCACCGCCGAGCTCACCGAACCCAGCCAGGTGCTTGCGAAGCCGCCGCGGCCGCGGACGCCGACCACCACCAGCTGCGCGTGCTCGGACTCGCGGATCAGCCATCGGGCCGGTTGGTCGCAGACGAGGCGACGGTGGACGCGCACGTCGGGATATTGTTCCTGCCAGCCGGCGAGCCGTTCGCCGAGGACCTCTTCGCCCTGGCTCTCGTATTCGCGCCAGGCCGGACCCACTATCGGGAACACCGCCACATCGCTCCACGCGTGCAGGGCCACCAGGTCGACTCCGCGGCGTGCCGCCTCGTCGAACGCCATCGCGGTGGCGGCCTCCGAGGCGGGTGACCCGTCGATGCCGAGCAGGACGGGCGCATCGGCGTCCGGGGACCCGCCGCGGGTGGGGCGGATGACGGCCACCGGGCAGTGGGCGTGGTGTACCAGCCCGGTACTGACCGAGCCGAGCAGCAGCCGGCCGAGCGCACCGGTTCCGCGGTTGCCGACGACGATCATCTGTTTGTCGGCGGATTCGCGCACCAGCGTCGGCACCACGCTCGCGCCGAGGACTTCGGTGTGGATGTCGGGGTGATGGGATTCGGGTGCGCAGGCCTGCGCGGTCTTGAGTGCCTGCTCGAGGACGTGCCGGGCGTTGTCCTGCTGCCACTCGTTGATCTCGGCGAGGATGGGCCCGATCGGTGAGCTCGTCGCCACAGCCGCGACCACGTGCGCCAACGTCAGTGGCGCACGGCGCATCACCGCCTCCTGGGTCGCCCAGCGGATGGCGGCGTCGGACTCCGCCGAGCCGTCGACACCCACCAGGATGCCGCTACCGTTCGCGTTCATGTCACTCCTCCGGCCGAGGGCGGTTCGATCGTCGAATCTGCATGACGTCGCTGAGGGGAAGCCGCGGTGTCGGCGCCCGATCCTCCTCGATCGTCGGGGCCGTGCCCACCCGGATCAGCACCTGGGGAACACCGCGGTCCCCGATCAGGTTCTCGATCGTGGCGCGGCTTTCCGGCAACTCGGTGACATGGGTCAGCGCGCATGTCCCCAGCCCGGCCGCGGTGCACGCCAGCAGGACGGTCGACAGCGTCTCGCCGCACCGCAGTGCGTCGGCGCGGGTGTCACCCGGTGTGGTCAGGACGAGGATCTTCGCCTCGTCGGTGCGCACCTCGGGGCAGCGATTCCCGTGCCCCGAAACCGGGAAGGCGCGACCGATGTCCACTCGTCCCTGCTCCTCCTCGGACACCAGAGCGCTCGGTGGCACGCCCCGGTACGGCCGGGAAGGTTCTGTCCACCAACGTAATTCGTCATGGTAGTAGATGTCGTGGCGGCGATGTGACTCGGTCAGCCGGGATGCCTCGGCCAGTATCGGCCGCGACTGATCGTCCAGCACCACCAGTGCCGCCATCCCGGGTTCGATGCTGCGCCGCAACGTCGGTTCGAACTCCTGCCAACGCTCGGGTGCGCGCAACGGCAGCCGGTCGGTGCGGCGTCGCACGATGGCCTCGGCGCGGTCGCGTTGGTCCGCCGTCACGCTGCGCGCGGGCGCGAAGGTGACCGAAGCCAGGTGGTCGCGCTCACCGGGATCGGGGAAACGGTCGACGTCGGTGCTCCAGCCGCAGGCGGCCATCGCGGTCCGGAAGTGGTCGAGGGCCGCACCGCAGCTGATGATGGCCTCACGGCCGGATCTGTCGGTGGAGCGCACCACCCGTCGGTGGTCGGCGAACAGATCGACCACGGTCTCACCGACGATCCACCGCCACGGCTGGCTGTTGTGCAGTGACGGCGCTCTGCACGCCAGCCGGATCGCCTTGACGAGGACGTCGGTGTCCGCGCGGCCCTGACTCATGGATTCGGGCTCCCCTAGTGAGGTCGTCGGTTCTCGGCGTCGGTGCTGATCTCCACGAGACGGTCCATCGCGTGTTCGATACCGCGGGCGAGGTCGTCGACGTCGGGTGCGGTGTCGAAGTCACCGGTGATCCCGAAGACCAACCGGTCGGCGTAGGTCACGATCGCGATACCGGTGCGCAGGCCGAGCGCGATCGGCGGGATCGGGAACATGCGCACGACCTTGCGCCCCATGATCTGCATGTGGTGCCGGGGACCGGGCACGTTCGTCGCGACGGTGACGACGCTGCGTTGCGGGAGCCGGGTCATCGCGCGAACCGCCCACGCGGTCAACGGGAACGGGATGATGTTCGTCGCGGAGATGACGGCGTGTCCGGCCTGCCGCTGCCCGCTGTTCTTGGCCTGGGTCAAGCGCGCGTGGACGGTCATCAGCTGTTCTTCGGGATCGGCTTTGTCGACCGGGAGGTACGGGAGCATCAGCGACACCCTGTTGTCGACCTTGCCGACGGCGTTGTTCGCGCGGACCGACACCGGTACCAGCGTGCGCAGCGAATTGCCCTGGGGTTTCTCGCCCCGGCGGATCAACATGGCGCGGAAGGCGTCGGTGATCGCGGCGAGCACCACGTCGTTGAGGGTCACCCCGAAGGCGGAACAGACGCGCTGCGCGTCGTCGAGCGACACCTCGGCACCCGCGAAACGCCGCATCGTGCTCACCGATCCGACCAGCGATGTGGGGCTCGGCCGCAGGAGGCCGCCTATGATCTCGGCGGCCCCGCCCACCCCGCGTGCGGCGGCCCCGACCAGACCCGTCGAGGTCCGCCACAGGGTGCCGACCCATTGCCGCGGATCGGGACTCAGTTGCGGTAACCGGAACCTGCGCTGCGCTGTGCTGCCGGCCGCCCGGATCTCCGTGGCGTACGTATCGCCCTCGCCGCTGTCACTCAGCCCGGCCAGCATGTGCATCGTCGCGATCCCGTCGGCGATGCAGTGGTGCAGTTTCATGATCATGGCCCACCGGTCGTCCGGCAGCCCCTCGACGATCCAGCATTCCCACAGTGGCCGTTCGCGGTCGAGTCGGCGTTCCATCACGTCGGCGGTCAGCCGGAACAGCGCCGCGTCGTCGCCCGGATGCGGCAGCGCGGTCCGGTGCACGTGATGGGAGATGTCGAAGTTCTCCGCGTCGGCCCACTCCGGTGCCTCGAGGTCCAGTGGATGCGTGCGAAGCACCTGCCGGAACCGCGGCACGGCGAGCACCCGGTCCGCGAGGCCCGATACGAACGCGTCGTCGTCGGGAACCGGACCGTCGAGTACGGACACCGAACCGATGGCGAGGCTGACGTGGGGGTCGGAGTCCTCGGCCTCGAGGAAGCTCGCGTCGAGGGTGCTCAGGTGGTCCATGTCACCACTGTCCGCTCCCTGTGGGCCGCGCAACAGGGTCTGAAGTCCCGAACCGATCGTCCGAACGAATCGACGTCCTGATCGGATAAGAGACCAACGGCCCTGGTCCGGTGCTCCCCGGCAGCCCTAACGTGTCCTTCGAGATGACTGAATTCATGCGTAACAGCGACGCGTTCACCTGGGCGATGGAGACCGATCCCGGACTGCGTTCCACCGTGGTCACGGTGATCGTGCTCGAGCGATCCCCGGATTGGGATGAGCTGCGCGCGCGTTTCGACCTGGTCTCGCGCAAGGTGCCGATGTTGAGGCAGCGGGTCGTCCCGTCGTCACCGCCGACGCCGCCGCGATGGGAGTACGTCGCGGACTTCGACCTCGACTTCCACATGCGCAGAGTGACCGCGCCCGCCCCGGGCGGCTTCGACACCGTCTTGGAGATGGCCAGGGTCGCGGCGATGGAGGATTTCGACCGTGCGCGTCCGCTCTGGGAGGCGACGCTGGTCGACGGGCTCGACGACGGCGGGGCGGCCGTGGTCCTGAAATTCCACCACGCCCTGACCGACGGGGTGGGAGGGGTCCAGATCGGGATGATCCTGTTCGATCTGTCCGAGATCCCCGAGAAACACGGTCCGGTCGCGGAGGTCCCGGAGGTGACCCCGCCGCCGTGGCTGAGCGGTTACCGCGAGACGGCGAAGTACGACGCCCGGCTGATCACCGACGCGGTGATCGGCACGGCGAGAAGCGCCCCGAGGCTGATCCGCGACGGCATCCGTCGGCCGGTGTCGACGGTGTCGTCGGCGGCCCAGATCGCCGCGTCGGTCGTCCGGACCGTCCGCCCGGTGAACCGGACGGGTTCGCCGATCATCAGGAAGCGCAGCCTGATTCGACGCCTCGGCGTGACAGAGGTTCCGTTCCGGGAACTCCGGGACGCTGCCCACCGCTGCGACTGCGCGCTGAACGACGCATTCGTGGCCGGCGTGGCCGGCGGCCTCCGCCGCTACCACGAACACCACGGCGCCGACGTCGGCGACCTGCACCTGACGATGCCGATCAGCCTGCGCGAGGAGGGCGACGAGCTGGGGGGTAACCGGATCACCCTGATGCGGTTCGACGTCCCCGTCGGGATCGCCGACCCCGCCGAACGGATCCGTCGGATCCACGAGAGAACCAGCGCGGTTCGCCACGAGAAGTCGCTGCCCTACACCCAGTGGATCGCCGGCGCCCTGAACATGATGCCGCGGTGGTACATCGGCTCGATCCTGCGCAACGTCGATTTCCTGTGCAGCGACGTGCCGGGCGTACCGGTGCCGGTGTTCCTCGGCGGCGCCCGGGTGGTGACGCAGTACGCCTTCGGCCCGACAATCGGCGCGGCGGTCAACGTCACTCTGCTGACCTACGTGGACATCTGCACGATCGGTATCGACGTCGACACCGGGGCGATCCCCGACTTCGACGTGTTCCGCCAGTGCCTCGTCGACGGATTCGACGAGGTGCTGGCGCTCGCCTCGCCGAGCGCCTGAGGCCGGTCAGCCGGGGAAGCGGACGGTGGTGCCCGGCATCAGCTGCACCACCCGCCCCCGGCATTCCACCACCACCCCGGCGGCCTCGCGTGGGTCGACGCTGATGATCACACCCTTACCGCTGACCCGCAGGTGCAGGTGCAGGCCCCGGTAGTGGATCGGGACCGCCAGCACCCCAAGGCTTTCCGGCCAGTACGGGGAAAGGATGAGGCGGTTGGACCGGGTCTCCAATCCGGTGAAGCAGCGTTGCATCAGATCGACGGTGCCGGCCATGGCGGCCAGGTGGATGCCCTCGGACGTGGTGCCGCCCTGGATGTCGGAGACGTCGGACTTGAGCGCCAGTTCGAAGAACTCCATCGCACGGTCGCGGTTGGCGCGCGCCAGGACCCAGGTGTGCACGACTCCGCTGAGCGTGGACCCGTGCGACGTGCGGGCCAGGTAGTAGTCGACCATGCTCGGAACCTGGTCCGCGGGGAAGTGATAACCGAGCCGGTTCAGGATCTCGCCGAGTTCGGGCACCGACATCAGGTACAGCAACATCAGCACGTCGGCCTGTTTGGACGCCTTGTACCGGTTCACGTCGTCGTTCTCCGCCTCGAGGATGCGATCGAGGCGCTGGATGTTGCCGTAGTGGGCGCGGTAGCGGTCCCAGTCCAGCTCCTCGAGCTCGCCGTAGCCCTCGAACTGGCTGATGACACCGTCGTGGAACGGCACGTACATCCGGCGACTCACGTCGTCCCAGTGCGCCAGTTCACCGCTGGTCAGCCCGAGCGTCTCCAGCAGGTCGAGCCGGTTCGGCAGCGGAAGCAGGTCCAACGCGTCGAGCGCCCGCATGATCACCCACACCGCCATCACGTTCGTGTACGCGTTGTTGTCGATGCCGTCGTAGGGTGCGTCGGGGTAGCCGGAGTGGAATTCGTCGGGCCCGATGACCCCGCGGATGCTGTAGCGGCCGCGGTCTTCGTCGTAGCTGGCCAGACTCACCCAGAAGCGCGCGACCTCGGCCAGCATCTCGGCGCCGTAGTCGATCAGGTAGGCGAGATCCCCGGTGGCCTGGTAGAACTTCCACGCGCTGTAGGCCACGGCGATACCGATGTGGTGCGCGCGAGCGCTCGCATCGGGATTCCAGTTGCCGCTGCGCGGATTCAGGTGCAGCCGTTGGCTTTCCTCGCGGCCGTCGCTTCCGGACTGCCAGGGGAACATCGCGCCGGCGTAACCGGCCTCCCTGGCGGCGTGCCGGGCCTCCGGCAGCCGCCGGTAGCGGTACGCCAGCAGCGATCGGGTGATCATGGGCAGCCGCAGATTGAGCACCGGGAAGATGAACAGCTCATCCCAGAAGATGTGGCCGCGGTATGCCTCACCGTGCAGGCCACGCGCGGGCACACCCACGTCGAGGTCGGCGCTGTTGGGGGAGACGGTCTGCAGCAGATGCAGCAGATGCAGCCGCAGGATGCGCACTTCGTCGGTGAAATCGTCGAATTCGATGGACAGGCGTTCCCACAGGTGTGTCCAGTCGGTGAGGTGTCCCTCGCGTACCTCGGCGTACCGGCCGAGTCGCGCCACCCACCGCTCGGCGTCCACCGCGGGATCGGAGGTCGCGACGTCGCGGCCGGTGAAGAGGGTGACCAGCTTCTCCACCGTCAGCGCCTCGCCGACCGACTGCTCGACGGTGATCTCGTGACCGATCTCGGCGCCGTCCCCGACGAGTCGGTAGGACGCCCCGACCGGGGCGTCGTCACGCCAGACGATGCAGCGGGCCGCCATGGCGATCGGAATGCCCGACTGGGTCGTGCGGACCGTCAACAACACCGAATCGTCGCTGAGCTGCCGCTTCTCGATCAGTTCGAGGTGCTCTTTACCGAGGTCGCGGTACCGCTCGACCAGCGAGTTCGTCACGTTCCCGTCGAGCGTCGAGCGGATCGTGATCCGGCCCGACCAGTCCTCGGCGACGATCTTGGTCTGCAGAGCGCCGACGTGCGGCAGGTGCATCGCGACAAAACGTTGCTGCGTAACCGAAGTGGTGCGCCCGGCGTCGTCGCGAAAGCGGACCTCCCGCGTCAGCGTCGCCCCGCGCAGGTCGAGAGTCTGGCGGTAGGAGAGCACTTCGACCTCGTCGATGTCGAACCAGTCACCGCCGTCGATCCGGAAGGTCAGCGAGAGCCAGTCCGGCAGGTTCACCAGGCTCTCGTTGTCGACGGCGGTACCCGATACGTCGTCGACGAGGCGGTTGAAGATGCCCGCGGCGTAGGTGCCGGGGTAGTGCACCTGGCCGGCCTTCGATTCCGGTGCCGCGCCCCTCGTGGCGAAGTAACCGTTCCCGACGGTGCACAACGCCTCGCGCAGCTTCTCGCTCTGCGGGTCGTACCCCTCGTAGGTGAGATCCCAGGCCTCGCTTGCGACCTGGTGCTTGTAGGCCAGCCACTGCGACCCCCGTTGGAGGAATTCGCGCACCTGGTCGGGTGACTGCAGGCTGAATCGGGCCGCCGTCTTGCGGTCGCTGTCCTCGTCGTGGCGCACGACGATGCCGACGCCGTCGAAGCGGACCGCATCGAACGCGTCTTCGTCGGTGAGGTCGTCACCGATGTAGATGGGCATCAGCGAACCGGCCGCGTCGATGCGGTCCCGGATCCACCTCAGGGTGGTGCCCTTGTCCCAGTCGATGTCGGGTCGCAGTTCGACGAGCATGCGGCCGCTCGTCACCCGGAGACCGGCCTGCCTGCCGAGTCTGTGTGTGGTCGAGACGATCTCGGCGACCTCGTCGGAGGACCCGACCTCCCGGTAGTGGACCGCGACGGCGAAGCGCTTGTGCTCGACGAAGATTCCGGGAACGTGCCCCAGCAGGTCGCGCAGATCCCCGGCGGCCCGTTCGAGGACGGGCACGAACGCGGCGGCCGCCTCGTTCTGGTGGTAGGTGCCGTCCGGTCCGGTCAGCTCGAATCCGTGGCTGCCGGCGTACCACAGCCCCGGTGCGCCCACGCGGGTGCGGACATCCGCGAGGTCGCGGCCGCTCAGGATCGCGACCGGGCACACCGCGGCGACGAGCGCCAGCGCCTCGGCCGCGCCGTCGACCAGCACCGCGGCGTCCGGTTCGGAGACGATGGGGGACAGGGTTCCGTCGTAGTCCAGGAACAACACCGACTCGCGGGCGCCGGTGATACCGATGAGCTGTCCGTAGGACTCCAACGCGTTGGGGACCTCGGAGACGCGCCTGTCACCGGTGCGGACCGCGATACCGGCCAGACCCGCGACGACCCGGTCGGCATCGCCGTCGATCGGTTCGTCGGGGTGCCGGGTCCGGTCGACCCGGATCACGAGGGCGAACCCACCGTCGCGGCCCGGTGTCCGGCCCGCGGCCGAATCCTCGATGAGCACGGCGCGCTGCGGGCGCACACCGAGTCGGCGCGCTGCCTCCAGACACGGGGCGCCGGCCCGGTCTTCGGCGGAGCCGTCGACGCACACATCGAAACCCTCGGCCCCAATGCTTTTCACCATGTCCCGGCCGTGACTGTTCGACGAACAGGCCGCGGTCTTGACGCCGACGTCCTGCAGTTCGCGCGCCAGCGTCACCGTCGGCGCCGGGTCGCTGAGCACGCCGTCGAGGTCGAAGATCACCGCGTCGTGGTAGCGGGGATCGATGACGACCGGCACGGTCATGACAGGGATGCGAGCTGTTGTTCGGCGGCGAGGACCAGGCGGGTGGTCCGCACGACGGTGTCGGGGTTGAGGCTCATCGAATCGATGCCGACCCGCACCAGGAACTCGGCCATGTCCGGGTAGTCAGAGGGGGCCTGTCCGCACAGTCCCGAGTGAATGCCGTTGCGGCGACAGCCTTCCACGGCCAGCCGGATCATCTCCTTCACGCCGTCGTCACGTTCGTCGTAGTCGAACGCGACGACCTCGCTGTCACGATCGACGCCCAGGGTGAGCTGGGTCAGGTCGTTGGAGCCGATGGAGAATCCGTCGAAGCGTTTGGCGAACTCGTCGATGAGGATGACGTTGTTCGGGATCTCGCACATCGCGTAGATCTTCAGCCCGTTCTCCCCTCGCCGCAGACCGAGGTCGGCCATCGTCTGGAGAACCAGGTCCGCCTCGGCGACCCGGCGGACGAACGGCAGCATGAGGATGACGTTGCTCAGGCCCATCTCCTCGCGTACGCGCCGCATCGCCCGGCACTCGAGGGCGAAGCCCTCCGCGTACGCGGGATGGGCGTAGCGCGAGGCCCCCCGGAAGCCGAGCATCGGGTTGCTCTCCGTGGGCTCGAATACACGTCCGCCGAGCAGGCTCGCGTACTCGTTGGTCTTGAAATCCGACATCCGCACCACCACCGGCTTCGGCCAGAACGCGGCCGCGATCGTGCCGATCCCCTCCGACAGGCGCTCGACGAAGAAGGCGCCCCCGTCCCGGTGGCCCTGCGTCAGCCGTTCGATGTCACGCCGGATCGCAGGGTCGTCGACCTTCTCGGGGTGCAGCAGCGCCAGCGGATGGAAACGGATGTACTCGCTGATCACGAACTCCATCCGGGCCAATCCGACACCGTCGTTGGGCAGGAACGACGTCTTGAAGGCGAGTTCGGGGTTGCCCAGGTTGATCATGATCTCGGTGCGCGGCCGCGCGATGTCGCCGACCTCGGTGCGGTCCACGTGGAAACCCAACGCGCCGTCGTACACCCGGCCCGTATCGCCTTCCGCGCACGACACCGTCACCATGGCGCCGTCGGGCACGTTGACGGTCGCGTCGCCGGTCCCGACGACGGCCGGGATGCCGAGTTCGCGGGCGATGATCGACGCGTGGCAGGTCCGTCCGCCGCGGTTGGTGACGATCGCCGCGGCGGTCTTCATGACCGGTTCCCAGTCGGGGGTGGTGGTGTCGGCCACCAGCACCTGCCCGGGCTGGAACTCCGCCAGCTGGGACAGGTGCTCGATGCGTTTGACCGCACCGGAGGCGACGCGCTCGCCGACCGAGCGGCCCTCGGCCAGCACCTCGGCGTGGCTCTCCAACACATAGGTCTCCAGGGCGGTGACGCTCTGCTGGGAGGCCACGGTCTCGGGGCGGGCCTGGACGATGTAGAGCTGCCCGTCGAGGCCGTCCTTGGCCCACTCCATGTCCATGGGCCGGCCGTAGTGCTGTTCGATCGCACACGCGTAGCCGGCCAGTTCCAGGACGTCCTCGTCGTCGAGGCAGAAGCGGGCGCGATCGGCCTTGGGGGTGGGGATGTTGCGGGTGGTGTTCTTCGTCTCGCCTTCGACGTAGACCATCTTCACGGCCTTGTCGCCGAGGCGCCGGCGCAGGACCGCGCGGTGGCCGGCGAGATAGGTGGGCTTGTGGACATAGAACTCGTCGGGGTCGACCGCGCCCTGGACCACGTTCTCACCGAGGCCGTAGGCACCGGTGAGGAACACCGCGTCGCGGAAACCCGATTCGGTGTCCAACGAGAACATCACGCCGGAGGAGGCGATGTCGGAGCGGACCATCTTCATCACGCCGATCGACAGCGACACCTTGAAATGGTCGAAGCCCTGATCGATCCGGTAGTGGATCGCGCGATCGGTGAACAGGCTGGCGAAGCAGCGGCGGCAGGTGTCCAGCAGGCTTTCGTCGCCCTTGATGTTGAGGTAGGAGTCCTGCTGGCCGGCGAAGCTCGCCGTGGGCAGGTCCTCTGCGGTCGCTGAACTGCGGACGGCGAGGCTGACGTCTTCGCCGTACTCCTGCTGGAGCGTGCGGTAGGCATCCCGGATCTGGGCGGCCAGATCGTCGGGTAGCCCTGCGCCGTAGACGATCTCGCGGGCGCGCTTACCCTTGCGCGCCAGGGCGGCGACGTCGGCGGGGTCGATGTCGTCGAGTTCGGCGTGCAACCGGCCCCACGCGTCGGCCTCGTCGAGCATGTGGCGGTACGCCGCGGCGGTGATCGCGAACCCGTGTGGCACACGGACACCCTGGCCGGACAGGTTCTGGTACATCTCGCCCAGCGAGGCGTTCTTGCCGCCGACCAGAGGCACGTCGTCGATGCCGATCTCCTCGAAGAAGGTGACGTAGGCGGACCCACTCATGATCTGTCCTCTCGTTGCGTGACGAATGCAAACGTGCCACGGTCCGGTGTGGTCGAGCCAGGGTCGGAAGTCACACGAATGCGGACTCGGGGCTTTGGGCTCATGAGTTCGGGGTGATGACCGCGCGTCCGGTGAACTCGCCCGCGGCGAGACGTTCGTAGACCTGCGGTCCCTCCTCGAGCGGGAACCGGTGCACCTCTGTCTTGATCCGTCCGTGGCGGGCCAGTTCGAGCACCTCCATCAGCTCCGGGCGGGAGCCCCAGTAGGTCGTCGCGAGACTGGCCTCGTAGGGCACCGAGAAGAAGCCGAACGGCACAGTGCCGCCGCCGATGCCGACCACCGTGATGTCCGAGCGTGGCCGGGCGACCGCGGTGGCCAGCGCCAGGGTGGCGTCGACCCCGACGAAGTCGACGACCACGTCGGCGCCGAGGCCCTCGGTGAGGTCGCGGATCTCGCCGGCCGCGTCGTCGCCCGCGCGCACCGCGTGGTCGGCGCCGCTGCGCTCGGCCAGGCGCAACGCCTCGGGCCGGTTGTCGACGGCGATGATCCGCGCGGCGGTCAACGCGCGCAGGATCTGCACGCCCAGATGACCCAGCCCGCCGATGCCGATGGCCACCGCGGTCGCCCCCGGCGTGAGCAGCGGAAGGGACCGCTTGATCGCGTGATACGGCGTCAGCGCCGCGTCGGTCAGCGGGGCGGCCTCGACCGGGTCCAGGTCACCGAGCGGGACGAGCAGGCGGGCGGCGGGCACCAGCATGTATTCCGCCATGCCGCCGTCGTAGCCGAGCCCACCGCCGGCCGCCGGCTGATCGGCCGCGCGCTCGCAGTAGTTCTCCATGCCCACCTGGCACCGTTTGCAGCGTCCGCATCCCCACGGTCCGTACACCGCGACGGGTTCACCGACGCTGAAACCGCTCACCCCGGCGCCGAGGGTGTGCACCCACCCCGCGTTCTCGTGGCCGAGCGTGAACGGCGGATTCCACGGCATCATCCCTGGCGCGAAATCGTGGAGCAGGTGCAGATCCGAGTGGCAGGCGCCCGCGCCCGCGACGCGGATGACCACCTCACCGGGTCCGGGCTCGGGTTCCGGAACCTCCCGGATCTCCGGCGGCGTCTGCCAGGCGGAGAGCTGCATTGCCTTCATCGTGGACCTCAATTCGAATCATCTGTCACATTGGTCACAAATTTCACGTTTATCACAGAAGTATCACGGCAAACCTCATTATCGAGAGCCCATCTCAACCGAATCCACCAGCGAAAAGGACTCCTCATGAACACCGTCCTCTATATCGATCCCAAGGGCGTGGTTTACGAAACCCGCGCCTTCAGCAAAGCGGATATCGCCCATCTCGTGAGCGATTACGGGTTGGAAAGCCTGTCCAGCGGTGATCGCCAGTTCGATTTCTGGTTCACCCCGACCACGCGGCGTTGCCAGCGCCGGGTCAATCGCAGCGCCACCGAGTTGCTGCTGGCCGCCACCGGGTTCACCGCCAAGAACGTCCCGCTCCTGCGCGGCGGCGTGGTCGTGGCCACCCACGACACCGACGGCGACCTCGACGGTCTGAGCTGGGAACAGTTGGATCAACTCGCCCGGATCAGCCGCACGCTCACCAAGCGCGACTTCCGGGTCCTCGACCGGCGGTTCGCCCGCGCCGACGCCCGCCTGCGGCGCCGGCCCGCCACCCCCGCCGCCGTGCCCGCCGCAACGACCGAACAGCGCGAGTCCGTGCGCCAGTGAGCCCGGCGTGACGCGCAATCCGCCGCCACGGCGAATTGCGTCATCGGTCCTGTGAGAATCAGACAATTCCCCGCCGCGACGTTGTCGAGTTCGGGCTAACCGTGCGGCGGACAACTCGTCCACCATGGAATCAACCGATGGATCGATTCGAGGAGGTGGGTGGTGATCGCCGCGCTCACCTCCGGTGGCCGTTTCGCCGACGGACGGAGATCACGGTGAAGCGCCACGAACCGGCCCCTCGGCACGACACGTCGCGTCGACGGCGCGACGATGCCATGGAACCCTTCGAGATCCGCGTGCCCCGGTGGCCCCTTCTCGTGCGGTTGTTCGACCGCGGGCCGTTGGTCCGCCCCACCGACCGGTTCGAGGCGCTCGTCGTGACGCTGGCCATCGTGGTGGTGCTGCTCGCGGTGCCCGTCGCCGCCGCCATCGGCACCGCGATCCACGACTCCCGCAGCCACTTCTACAACGAACAGAACGCGACCAGGCAACACGTGACCGCGGTGGTCACCGATGTGCCGGAGTACCGGTCGTTCACCCGGACCGGCATGATGACCGTCCCGGTGGAGTGGTGGGAAGGCGACACCCGCCACACCGAGACCGTGCAGGCGCACGGCTCGGTGGACCCGGGCGACGCCGTGGACCTGTGGATCGACGCCGACGGCGCCCGGGTGCTCGCCCCGGCGCCGGCGTCGCGCGCCGCCGTCGAGGCGGTGGCGGGCGCCGCCGCGATCTGGCTGAGCGTGGCCGCGGGTGCGGCGATCCTCTCCACGCTCGTCCAGATGACGTGTGACCGCATCCGGTCCGCCGCGTGGCAACACGACCTCGACACCCTGGTCGACGGTGGTGGCCACACCACCACCCATCCCTGACCGAGCGCCGCGCCGGTCGACCGCTGCCGCGACTTGTCGGCCGGCTTCGGTAGGGTCTCGGCGTGACTTCGAGCCTGACCGTCAGATCCGTAAATGCCCGTCTCGCTGAGGAACTCGCCGTCGGTGAGGGGCAGGTCGCGGCCGCCGTCCGGTTGCTCGACGAAGGCGCCACCGTGCCGTTCATCGCCCGCTACCGCAAGGAGGTCACCGGCAGCCTCGACGACGCGCAACTGCGCACGCTCGAAGAACGCCTGAACTACCTGCGGGAACTCGACGAGCGGCGGGCGGCGGTGCTGGCCTCCATCGAGGAGCAGGGCAAACTCACCGACGACCTCAGAACCGCGCTGCTGACCGCCGACACCAAGTCGCGGGTCGAGGACATCTACCTGCCGTACAAGCCGAAGCGGCGCACGAAGGCGCAGATCGCCAGGGAGGCGGGCCTCGAACCGCTCGCCGACCGCCTGCTCGCCGATCCGACGCTGGTCCCCGAGGATGCAGCGGCTCGGTTCCTCGCCGACGGTGTGCCCGACGCTGCCGCCGCACTCGACGGGGCGCGCCACATCCTGATCGAGCGTGCGGCCGAGGACGCCGATCTGGTCGGCGCCGTACGCGAGAAGTTCTGGACCGACGGGGCGCTGCGCACCTCACCCCGCTCCGACGAGGTCGCCAAGACCCCGGCGGCCCAGAAGTTCCGCGACTACTTCGAATTCTCCGAACCCCTGCAGAACATGCCGTCGCACCGCGTGCTCGCGGTGATGCGCGGCGAGAAGGAAGAGGTGCTGTCGCTGAACTTCGACGGGGGAGACGACGACCTCTACCTCGCGATGGTGGCCCAGACCCTGGGCATCGACATGGCGTCGACGGCCCCGGCGACACCGTGGCTGGCGACCACCGTCCGGTTGGCGTGGCGGGTCAAGCTGATGGTCTCGGCGGCCGTCGCCGCACGTGTCCGCCTGCGGCAACGCGCGGAAGAGGATGCGGTCGCGGTGTTCGCCCGCAACCTCAAGGACCTGCTGCTCGCCGCCCCCGCGGGTTCCCGGACCACCCTGGGCCTCGACCCGGGCTTCCGCACGGGTGTCAAGGTGGCCGTCGTCGACGGCACCGGCAAGGTCGTCGACACCTGCGCGATCTTCCCGCATCAGCCGCAGAAGCAGTGGGATCAGGCCAAGGCCACGCTCGCGGCGCTCGTCGCCCGCCACGGGGTCGAGTTGATCGCCGTCGGCAACGGCACCGCATCGCGCGAAACCGACGCGCTGGCAGCCGAACTCATCGCCGACATCGCGGCGGCGGGGGCCAAGGCGCCGGTGAAGGCGATGGTCAGCGAGGCCGGGGCGTCGGTGTACTCCGCCTCGGCGTACGCCGCGCACGAACTGCCCGCGCTGGACGTGACGTTGCGGGGTGCGGTGTCCATCGCACGCCGGTTGCAGGATCCGCTCGCCGAACTGGTCAAGATCGAGCCGAAGTCGATCGGGGTGGGCCAGTACCAGCACGACGTGACGCCGGGGACCCTGGCGCGCAGCCTCGACGCCGTGGTCGAGGACGCCGTCAACGCCGTCGGCGTCGACCTGAACACCGCGTCGGTGCCGCTGCTGTCCCGGGTGTCGGGTGTCACCGACACGCTCGCCGAGGCCATCGTCGCCCACCGTGAGAAGACCGGGCCGTTCCGCAACCGCACAGCACTGCTGGACGTCCCGCGCTTGGGGCCCAAGGCTTTCGAACAGTGCGCGGGCTTCCTCCGGATCACCGGCGGGGACGATCCGCTGGACGCCTCCGGTGTGCACCCCGAGGCCTACCCGGTGGTGCGGCGCATCCTCGACCGGTCGGGGGTCACCCTGACCGAGATCATCGGCAACGAACGGCAGCTGCGCTCGCTCAAACCCGCCGACTTCGCCGACGACCGGTTCGGCATCCCGACCGTCAGCGACATCCTGGCCGAACTCGAGAAGCCCGGCCGTGACCCCCGGCCGGCGTTCTCGACGGCGACGTTCGCGGCCGGTGTCGAGAAGGTGGCCGATCTGAAGGTCGGCATGGTGCTCGAGGGGGTGGTGACCAACGTCGCCGCGTTCGGGGCGTTCGTCGACGTCGGCGTGCACCAGGACGGGCTGGTCCACGTCTCCGCGATGGCCGACCGTTTCGTCTCCGATCCGCACGAGGTGGTGCGGTCCGGTCAGGTGGTGCGGGTCAAGGTCGTCGAGGTCGACGTGGACCGGCAGCGGATCGGGCTGAGCCTGCGCCTGGGCGACACACCGCAGCGCGACAAGGCCAAACCGCGCCAGAACGCCGGCGCGCCGCGGCCACAGCAGAAGCGAAACCCCAAGCGCGACAACGATCGTCGCGAGAAGGCACCGTCGGGGTCGATGGCGCAGGCGCTGCGCGACGCCGGCTTCGGTCGGTAGGGGTTCAGCGGCGGATCAGTGAACCCGTCGTCGCCGGCCGTTGACGCACCCGCTGAGGCCACCAGAACCAGCGGCCCAGCAGCGCCGCGATCGACGGCGTCATGAACGCCCGGATCACCAGCGTGTCGAAGATCAGTCCCAGGCCGATCGTCGTGCCGATCTGCGCGGCCACGGTCAGCTCGCTGACCACCATCGACATCATTGTGAACGCGAACACCAGACCCGCGGCTGTCACCACCGACCCGGTTCCGCCCATCGCACGGATGATCCCGGTGTTGATCCCCGCCGGGATCTCCTCCTTCAGGCGCGCGACCAACAGCAGGTTGTAGTCCGCGCCCACGGCCAACAGGATGATGACGGCCATCGCCATCACCATGAAGTGCAGTTCGATCCCGAACACGTGCTGCCACACCAGCACCGACAACCCGAACGACGCGCCCAGTGACAGCACCACGGTGCCGACGATCACCGCCGCGGCCACCAATGCCCGCGTCAGGATCAGCATGATGATGAAAATCAATGACAGCGCGGCGATTCCGGCGATCAGCAGATCCCAGTTGTTGCCTTCCTGCATATCCTTGAACGCCGCGGCGGTGCCGCCGATGTAGATGCGCGAACCCTCCAGCGGGGTGCCCTTGATGGCTTCCTTGGCCGCGGTCTCGATGGCGTCGATGCGTTCGATGCCCTCGACTGTCAGCGGGTCACCCTCGTGGGAGATGATGAACCGGACCGCGCGGCCGTTCGGCGAGATGAAGCTCTCCATACCGCGTTTGAAATCCTCGTTCTCGAAGATCTCCGGGGGCAGGTAGAACGTGTCGTCGTTCATGGCTTCGTTGAACGCATCGGCCATCGCCGTCGAGTTCACGTCCATCGCGGCCTGCTGCTCCAGCAGGGCCGACTGCGTGGAGTGCATCGACAGCATCGTCGCGCGCGCGGTCTGCATGGTCTCGATCGTCTGCGGCATGATCGCCAGAAGCTGGGGCATCAGCGCGTCGAGCCGCTCCATGTCCGGGATGATCGCCTGGAAGTCCTCGGTCATGGTGTTGACCCCGTCGAGGGCATCGAACACCGACCGCATCGACGCGCACACCGGGATGTTGAAGCAGTGCGGCTCCCAGTAGAAGTAGTTGCGGATCGGCCGGAAGAAGTCGTCGAAATCGGAGATGCTGTCCCGCAGTTCGGCGATCTCGACGGACAGGTCCTTGGACTTGCCCACCAGGTCGTGGGTGGTCGCGCTCATCTGCTCCATCAACGCGATCATCTCGGTCATCGTGTCGACGGATTTCTCCATTTCGTCGGCCTGCAGCAGGAGCATCTCCATGTTCCCCTGCAGGTACGGCCGGGTCATCGCCTGCATCACCCCGCCGAGGCTCATCTGCGCCGGGATGGTGGCGTTCTCCAGCGGTTTGCCCTGGGGGCGGGTGATGGCCTGAACGGACCCGATGCCCTCGACGCGGTAGACCGCCTTGGCGATCTTGTCGATGACGAGGAAGTCGGCGGGGTTGCGCAGATCCCTGTCGGTCTCGACGAGCAGCAGTTCGGGGTTCATCGTGGCGACGGAGAAGTGCCGTTCGGCGGCCGCGAAACCCTCCATCGCGGGCAGGTCGTCCGGCAGGTAGTTGCGGTCGTTGTAGTTGGTCTTGTAACCCGGCAGGGTGAGCAGACCGATCAGCGACAGCGCGATCGTGAGCAGCAGGATCGGGCCGGGCCAGCGGACCACCGCCGCACCGAGGCGGCGCCAGCCGCGGATCCGCATCGCCCGCTTGGGTTCCAGCAGGCCGAACCGGGTGGCGACGGTGATCAACGCCGGACCCAGGGTCAGCGCGACGAACACCGCGATGGTCATGCCGACGGCCAGGGGGACGCCGAGCGACTGGAAGTACGGCAACCGCGTGAAGCTCAGGCAGAACGTCGCACCGGCGATCGTCATACCGGAGCCGAGCACCACGTGGGCGGTGCCGGCGAACATCGTGTAGAACGCGGACTCGCGGTCCTCGCCTGCGGTGCGGGCCTCCTGGTAGCGGCCGATCAGGAAGATCGCGTAGTCGGTCGCCGCGGCGATCGCGAGCGCGACCAGCAGCGTGGTCGCGAACGTCGAGAGCCCGATCAGCTCGTGGTAGCCCAGGAACGCCACCACACCGCGCGCCGCGGACAGACCGAGCAGCACCATGCCGAGGACCAGCAGCACGGTGGTGATCGACCGGTACACGATCAGCAGCACCACGATGATCACGGCGAACGTGACCATCTCGATGACGCGCACACTGCGGTCGCCGGCGATCTGCTGGTCGGCGGCCAGCGCCGAGCCGCCGGTGACGTGCACCTTCACCCCGGGTGGGGGCGACAGACCGGTGACGACGTCCTGCACGGCCTTGACCGACTCGTTCGCCAGCGCCTCGCCCTGGTTGCCGGCCAGATACAGCTGGACGTAGGCGGCCTTGCCGTCGCCGCTCAGCGCGCCCGCCTCGGTCAGCGGATCACCCCAGAAGTCCTGAATGTGTTCGACGTGGACGGTGTCGGCCTCGAGCCGGTCGACCATGTCGTTGTAGAAGCGGTGCGCCTCATCGCCGAGGCGCTGTTCGCCCTCCAGCACGATCATGACCGAACTGTCGGATTCGAACTCCTCGAAGACCTCCCCGGCGCGGGTCATGGCGATCACCGAGGGTGCTTCGGCGGGGGCCATCGACACCGACCGCATCTGGCTGACGACCTCGAGTTGCGGCACCGTCAGCGACAGGACCGCGACCAGCAGGATCCAGCCGAGGATGATCGGGATCGCGAACCGCCGGATCCATTTCGCCGGACCGGTGCGAGCAGTGCGTTCTGACGGGGGACCGAGACGGCGCCCAGCCTCAACGTGCGAGTTGGGCAACGTGGTGAAATCCTCCGTGACGTGGTGTCGTGAGTAGTGATAGCAGACCGCGCAACGTTTTAGGGGCCTCCCTCTCGGCACCGGTCCGCTCGTGGAAGTGCGTGTGGGATGTGCCACGAATCCGTCCCCGGCCGACCGGGAACACTGTTGTCACCGGATCCGGCGGGTAGTCGGTACCGGTACGGTCGGGACGGACTGAAAGGACTCACTTCTGATGGCCACCCCGCACGGCGGCTCGCGGCTCGGTACCCGGTTCGGCCCGTACGAACTCCGGTCCCTGATCGGAGTCGGCGGGATGGGCGAGGTGTACCGCGCCTACGACACGGTCAAGGGCCGTACGGTCGCGCTGAAACTGCTGCGCGCGGAGATGGCCGCCGACCCGAGCTTCCAGGAGCGCTTCCGCCGCGAGTCCCGCGTCGCGGCCCGGCTGCAGGAACCGCACGTCATCCCGGTGCACGACTTCGGTGACATCGGCGGTGTCCTCTACATCGACATGCGCCTGGTCGAAGGCGCCAGCCTCAAGGACGTATTGCAGGCCGGCGGGCCCCTCGACGCCAAACGGGCGGCCTCGATCATCGCCCAGGTCGCCGCGGCGCTCGACGCCGCGCATGCCGACGGACTCGTCCACCGCGACGTCAAACCCGAGAACGTCCTGCTCAACCCCGACGACTTCGCCTATCTGGTGGATTTCGGGATCGCCCACACCGGTGGGGATCCGGGTGTCACGTCGACCGGGATGATCGTCGGGTCGTCGGCGTACATGGCGCCGGAGCGGTTCAGCGGCGGACCCGTCGGCCCGCCCGCCGACGTGTACTCGCTGACCTGCCTGCTCTACGAGTGCCTGACCGGTAAACCACCGTTCGAGACCGGTGCCCTGCAACAACTGATGAGCGCCCATATGTTCGCGCCGCCGCCGCGGCCGAGCATCATGCGGCGCGGGATCAGCCGCGCGTTCGACGACGTCATCGCCCGGGGGATGGCCAAACAGCCGGGGGACAGGTTCCCGACCGCCGGTGACCTGGCCAAGGCGGCCTCCGCCGCGGCGATGCAGCCCGCAGCGCCCGCCGCCGGTGCCGCCGCCGCAGCGCCGCCGAACAGCACCCGCCAATTCTCGTCGGTGTTCGCCAACCCCGCCGCCACCGGCTTCACCCCGTATCCGCCCGCGGCGCCTCGACCCCCGGCGAAACCGCAGGCGAAGAAGAACACCGCACAGGTGGTGCTGATCGCCGCGATCATCGTGATGTTCGGGGTGGCCGCCGTGCTGGCCGCGATCCTCGCGTTCAACGGGCAGGACAGCACGCCCACGGCCCGCACGACGCTGACCCCCACCACCGCCCCGTACGACGAGAGCATCCCGACCACCACCGAGTCGACCACCCCGAGCACCACACCGTCGACCACCAGCACCACGCCGTCCACGACGAGCACCTCGCCGTCGACGTCGACCACCGCCCCGGCGGGAGTGTCGGGGGCCGACGGGCAGGGTTTCGTCGGCCACTACGCACGGTGCGAATCCGGCGGCTCCCCGGCGGCGATGGTGCGCACCGCGCAGTCACTGGCCATCGTGTGCCGCAACGACGATGACGAGTACTACTACCGCGGCGAACGGCTCAGCGACGGCGCGACGATCGAGCTGCAGGATGCCAAGCCCGCAGGCGGCGGATACGACGTGGTCGACCCGTCCGGCGGTGCCCGCTACGAAGTTCGGCCCGACCGGCTCACCATCGTGAGCAACGGCCGGGCCGATACCTCGGAGCGCGTACTGGAGTACTACTCGGACTAGCTGCGGCTAGTTTCCGTTCTTCGCCGCGCGCTCCTGCTGACGCTTTTCCTTCTCGGTCTCCGCGAGATCCTCGACGCGGTCGGCCTGCGCCCGCTTGGCGGCGGCGTTACCGGCCTTGTCGGCGGCGTCGTCGAGCTTGCCCTGCGCGACCTTCTCGATGCTCCTCTCGGTCGCCGAGATCACGGCCTCTTCCTGGCGGCGGGCGGCCTCGGCCGACTTCACCCGCTGCGCAGCGATCTGGTCGGCCTGCTGCTTGGCGTCGGCGGCCTTCTTCTGGGCGGTCTGCACGGCATTCTGTTTACGCTCGGACGCCGTCTCGCGTGACTCCTTGATCTCACGTTCCCGGTCCTGCTCCGCCTGCATCTGCTCGCGCTTGGCCTGCTCGCGGGTCGATTCGAGATTCGCCTCGGCCTGCTGGTGCACCTCGGTGGCGGTCTCGTCGAGTTGAGCCGCCCGGCGCAGGGCCTCGCTGCGCTCGATCAACGCCGCGCCGCGATGTTCGACCTCGGGTGCGCTGAGTGCATTGCCGACCGCGAGGTCGAGCATGCCCAGCGAGCGTTCGTAGAACAGCCGGGCGGGTGCCTCTGCGTCGAGGCGTGCCACGACCCGGTCCTCGATCACCTGCAGGGGGATCCGGGCGATCTGGTACTGGAATCGCAGTACGGCGAATGGGACGTCGGTGACTCTCATCAATTACTCCTGGGTTCTCTATCGCTGTTCGGGAACATCGGCGTCGGCGGCCAGTTCGTCGGCTTCCTGCCGGATGCGCTCGGCCTCGGCCTTCGCGCCCGCGGCGACCTTGAAGGCGTCGTTGCGCTGAGCGGCGGCGTCGGCGACCTCGGCGGTGGCCGCGGCCTTCTCCGCGCGGGCCTCGGCGTCGGCCCGCTCGGCACGGCGCTGGGCCTCGGTCTCGGCCTGGGCGGTGTCTGCGGCCGCCCGCTGCGCCGCCGCCTGCTCGGCCTGCTGCTTCTGGGCGGCCTGGTCGGCGCGTGCCGCGCGCTCCTGGGCGGCGGTCTCGGCGTTCACGGCCGCGCGCTCCTGCGCACCCTCCTGCCGCGCCTCCGCGACCTCCTGGCGAGCCTGTTCGGCCTCGGCCTCGGCGAGCGCCTCTTGGGCGTTCGCGGCCTTGCGTTCCTTGGCCTGGGTCTGCTCGAGCTGTCCCTCGGCGGTCAGGGAGTCGTTGCCGGTGACGGCGCCGACGACTTCCTTGGCCTTGCCCTTGACCGAGTCGATGAGGCCTTTACGTGCCTGGTCGGACTTGTTGTTCTCAGTCATGAATTCCCCTCAGTAGGTACCTGGAGCAGCATGCCCACTCGCCTGGGAACGACACGTCGATGTGGCCTGGGCCACTATCGGCCGCTCACCCGATCTGGAGGGTTGGGAGATTGCAAAGGGGGGTAAGATCAGACGCGAAGCTGTGAACAGCCTAAACAGCTTGGCGTGCGGAGGACAGCGAACATGTATACCAATGAATTCCCTGAGGAAACCCTTCGAATTAACTTTGAACATTGGTTGTGTGAGGCGATCCGCACCGGCGTTCGCAACGCACATCTCCAGCCCCTGACCCCGCTGAGCGCCCAGACCTGGCAGGCGATCGACGAGGTGGCCGATGCGGCCGCCGCAGTCGGGGGTCAGTCCGCCCACGTCGCCCGCCTGCAGAACGTGGTGCTCGCCGCCCGCGATCAGTTCGCCCGTCAGCTCGACGGAACCCACCGCACGCCCCATATCCTGCTCGGCCGCGCCGCCAGCTAGCCTTTGCGCAAACAAATAAAGTGCGCGGTGATTCATCGCGTGCTGCGTTGACGTAGACGTCAGTTGGTCATGGCAAACGATCTCGGATCGATCACGAAGCCGTTGCGGTTCCCTCGCTGAGCCGGTCGGTCAACCACACAAACCACTACTGTCACACCGGTATCTCGCTTCATGCGGTCCGAAAGGTGTGACATGCCGGCCATGCGACGACTGGCGGCGCTGACCGTGGCGTCGACGACCCTGGCGTCGCTCGTGGTGCCGGTGGCGACGAGCCCGCCCGCCGCCGCCGACCCGTGTTCGGTTCCGGTCGCGGCGCCGTCGGCCCGCAGCGCCAACCCTTCGTTCACCATCCCGCGGTTCCCGATCCTGCACCTGCCGATCGGGCGCAAACCGGCGCCGAAGACGACCGCCGCCGAGGCCGCCCAGTCCGACGCCGCCGTCGCCCCCGACACCGCGCCGACCGCGGCAGCGGCGCCCGCCGCGGCGGGCGCCACCATCGTCGACACGATCGCCGGCCCGAACTCGTCGTCCTACCCGCGGTTCGGCATCTCCGGTGCCGACCTCGGCATCCTGTGGGACAACGGGAACTCCGGTGCGCAGCGCCAGGTGCTGATCGCGTTCGGCGACACCTTCGGCAACTGCAGCCTGCAGGACCAGGAGTGGCGGAAGAACACCCTTTTCCGCAGCGCGACCACCGACCTCTCCAACGGGATGACGGTCACCGACCCGGTGCCCGGCGACAGGTTCGGTGGCTCACCGGTCAACGCCGACCGGCCGAGCTTCTCCCGGCAGGTGATCCAGAGCCTCAACCTGGCCGCCACCGAGGTAACTGTCATCCCCACGGCCGGGATCTCGGTCGGCACCCGGCAATACGTCAACTTCATGTCGGTCAGCCAGTGGGGCGCCCCCGGACAGTGGTCGACGAACTTCTCGGCCGTCGCGGTCTCCGACGACAACGGCGAGACGTGGACGGTGCCACGCACCAGCATCCGGCCCAGTTGGTTCAACACCGTGCCCGGCGTGCAGTTCGTCTGGGGCGACCAGAACTTCCAGATGGGTGCGTACCTGCGGTACAAGGGTTACGTCTACGCCTACGGCACGGGGGCCGGCCGCGGCGGTATGCCGTTCCTGTCCCGCGTCAACGAGAACGCCGTGGCCGACAAATCCGCCTACGAGTACTACACGCCCTTCGGCTGGCTGCGCGGCTTCCCGTTCCTGGCGGTCCAGGTGGTGTGGGCGCCGGGCAGCGAGATGTCGGTGGCGTGGAACGACCACCTGAACAAGTTCGTGATGCTCTACACCAACACGGTGAGCGATGTGGTGATGCGCACCGCCGACAAACCCGAGGGGCCGTGGAGTTCGGCGAAGACGGTCGTCACCTCGGCCGCGGTGCCGGGCGGTATCTACGCCCCGTACATCCACCCGTGGTCGAAGGGCCGCGACCTGTACTTCACGCTGTCACGCTGGTCGGACTACAGCACGCTGCTCATGCACACGTCTCTGGGCTAGACGTGCACATCCCGCAGGCCGACCGCGTTCCGCAGCCCTGAGCAGTTGTAACACCCCACGCAGCCAACACAATTCGAGCACCGGGCGCAGCCGAGGCACGCGACGCACCTGGCGCACGCGAAACACCCCACGCAGGCCAGACACGCGCTGATCGCGAACGACAGTGCGGTGAGCGCGCTTCCGGCCACCGCAGCGCTGCCGGCGGTGCCGATCGAGCCGGTCACCCCGGCGCTGTTCATGGTGCCGACGGACGCCGAGACGCCTGCGCTGTTGAGGGTCCCCACCGACCTGGCCACCCCTGCGCTCGCTCGGGTCGCCTTCGACCGCACCACACCTGGGAGTCGCGTCATCCTGCCGTCTTCCCGTTGTCCACCACGTACACCGCGCCGTGCACCGCCGCGGCGTCATCGCTGGCCAGAAACGCGATGGTCTTGGCGACGTCGGCGACATCCATCATCCCGCGGGGTGCGGCGATGCGCATGATCAGGTTCCAGTCCGCCTGATCGGGTGCGGAGAACTCCGTCGTCTGCGGGGTGACCATGCCGCCGGGGCAGACGGCGTTGATCCGCACCCGGTCCGCGGTGAACTCGATGGCCAGTGCGCGCGTCAGACCGACCAGACCGTGTTTGGCCGCACAGTAGCCCGCCGAGTACACCTCACCCTCGACACCCGCGATGGAGGCGACGTTGACGATGCTGCCGCCGGTCTCGAGCAGGTGCGGTAACGCGGCGCGGCACAGGAAGAACGGGCCGTTGAGGTTGACGGCGAGGTCGTGGTCCCAGTCGGCATCGGACATCGTCGGGGTATGCCGCATCTGGTGGTAGCCGGCGATGTTCGCCAGCACGTCGAGCCTGCCGAACTTCGCGACGCAGTCGTCGACGGCTCGGCGGCAGGCCTCGGGGGAGGTGATGTCGACCGACGCGTACGTCCCGCCGGGCACGTCGGCGAACACCGACGCCATCCGGTCGGCGTCGCGGGAGATCCCGAACACCGTCGCACCGCGCTCGGCGAACACTTTCGCCGTCGCCGCACCCAACCCCGACGACGCGCCCGTCACCAACGCCACCTTGCCGCTCAGCTGTGTCATGGCGACGACTGTCTCACGCCGACGCACGGGGCCGGGCGGGAGGCACGGCCGCCAGCAGGTCCCGGGTGTACGGCTGCTCGGGGGCGGCGAACAAATCCGTCGCCGGCCGGTACTCGACCGCCGCACCGTCGCGCATCACCAGCACGTCGTGGCTCATCCGCTGGATGACCGCGAGGTCGTGGCCGATGAACAGATACGTCAGCCCGAGGTCGCGCTGCAGTCGGGCCAGCAGGTCGAGCACCTTGGACTGGACCGAGACATCAAGGGAGGCAGTCGATTCGTCGAGGATCAGCAGATCAGGTTCGGTCGCCAGCGCGCGGGCGATGCTCACCCGCTGGCGCTGACCGCCGGACAGTTCGTGCGGGTAGCGCGACGCGAAGTCGGTGGGCAACCCGACCAGGTCGAGCAGTTCGGCGACCCGCGCCCGGCGGCCGGCCCGCCCGTCGACCAGTTTGTGCACCGCCAGCGGTTCACCGATCGCCGCACCCACCCGCATCCGGGAGTTCAACGAGGAGAACGGATCCTGGAACACCAGGCTGATCCGCCGCCGTAGCCGCTTCTCGTCGGCGCCCCGCACGGCGAGCACGTCGACGCCGTCCAGCGTCGCCGACCCGGCGTGCGGGGCGACCAGACCGGTCAGCGCGGCGGCGACCGTCGACTTCCCGGACCCGGACTCGCCGACCAGGCCGAGTGTGTTGCCGCGGCGGATCTGGAACGAAAGATCCTGCACCGCATGGACAGTCGAGCGGCCCGTCGGACCGGATACGTCGAACCGGACGTCGAGGCCGTCGACCGCGAGCAGGACAGGAGCGTCCGGGTCGGCGGCTGGAGGACCGTCACCGCCGACGAGCGGGCGCGCCGCCAGCAGCTCGCGGGTGTAGTCGTGCTGCGGGTGGTCGAATACGTCGAGCACCGGGGCCTGCTCGACCGCCACCCCGTTCTGCAGCACGGTGACGTCGTCGGCGACCTGCCCGATCACCCCGAGGTCGTGGCTGATCCACACCACCGCGGTGCCGAAGTCACGCTGCAGATCCCGCACCAGGTCGATGATCTGCGCCTGCGTGGTGACGTCGAGTGCGGTGGTCGGTTCGTCGGCGATGAGCAGTTCCGGGTCGCAGGCCAGGGCGATGGCGATCATCACCCGCTGGCGCTGCCCACCTGACAACTGGTGCGGGTAGGAGTCCAGGCGCCGGTCCGCCTCCGGCAGTCCCACCGCGGTGAGCAGTTCCAGGGCGCGTTCGCGGGCCTGCCGGCGCGTCATGTTCCGGTGCGCCTCGAGGGATTCGGTGATCTGACGTTCCAGCGTCAGCAGGGGGTTGAGCGACGTACCGGGGTCCTGGAACACGAAACCGATGCGCCCGCCGTGCACGGACCGCAGCGTGCGGGCCGAGGCGCCGACCAACTGCGTCGGCGTCTGCCCGCCGAGCCGACTGGAGCCGCCGACCACCGCGCCGGGGGCGTCCAGCAGACCCGTGGCGGCCAGCACCGTCATCGATTTGCCCGACCCCGATTCGCCGACGATGCCCAGCGTCTTGTCCCGCTCGACGGTGAACGAGACCCCGCGCACGATGTCGCGCCTGCCGATCCGCACCTGCAGGTCGGCGACGTCGAGGACCGGTTCGGTCATTGCTTTCTCCGGTGTCATTCTCGCTCCTCGCGTGCGCGTGCCTCGATCATGGTGCGCTGCTTGGGATCCAGCACATCGCGCAGCCCGTCGCCGAGGAGGTTGAACGCCAGGACGATGACGAAGATCGCCGCGCCGGGGAACACCGCCATCCACCACGCCAGCGTCACGAAACCCTGCGAGTCGAAGATCATCCGACCCAGCGACGGCTGGGGCGGTTGAATACCCAGACCGAGGAACGACAGCGCGGCCTCGGACAGGATCGCGAACGCCAGCGACAGCGACGTCTGCACGATCAGCGGTCCCGAGATGTTCGGCAGCACATGCCGGGTCAGGATGTAGAGGTGCCCGGTGCCCATCGTGCGGGACACCGCCACATAGGGTTCCACCCGCACCGACAGGGTGCTCGCCCGGGCCACCCGGGCGAATATCGGCGTGAAGACGATGCCGATCGCCAAGATCGTCGTCGTCACTCCCGGCCCGAGGATCGCCACCACCGCGAGCGCGAGCAGAAGCACCGGGAACGCGAACATCACGTCGACGATGCGCATCAACACGGTGTCCAGCCACCCGCCGCGGTATCCGGCGACCACACCGACGGTCACCCCGACCACGACCGCGAACGACACGCTGACCACCGACACCCGCATCGACGCCTGGATCGCGGCCAGTACGCGTGAGAGCACGTCGCGCCCGAGTTCGTCGGTGCCGAACCAGTGCGCGCCGCTGGGGGCCTGCAACGCGTTCGGCACGTCGATGTCGTTGACGCCGTAGGGGATCAGCCACTGTGCGAACAGCGCGACGACGATGACCACCGCGAGGATGACCGCGCTGACGACCGTGACGGGGTTGCCGAGCAGCAACCGCCACGACGCGATTCGCGTTTCGGGGCTGGTGTGGTCGGCGGGGGCGCTCATGACAGCCGGATCCTCGGGTCGGCGACCGCGTACAGCGCGTCCACGATCAGGTTGATGAGCAAGAACAGGGCGGCCATCAGCAGCACCGCGCCCTGGATGAGGGGGTAGTCGCGGGCGGCGACGGCGTTGTACACGAGCCGGCCCAGGCCGGGCCAGGCGAAGACCACCTCGACGACGATGACGCCGCCCAGGATCGTGGCGAGTTGGATACCGGTGATGGTGAGCACCGGGATCAGCGCGTTGCGCACCGTGTGGCGCAGCGTGACCACCCGCGGCGCAAGGCCTTTCGACCGGGCGGTCCGCACGTAGCCCATCGAGGCGACCTCGAGCACCGCGGACCGGATGTAGCGGGTCATGATCGCCGCCGCCACCAATCCGACGGTCAGCCCCGGCAGGACGATGTGGCGCAGCCAGCCCGCCGGATCGTCGAACAGCGGTCGGTACCCCGACGTCGGCAGCCACCCCAGCGTCGACGAGAACAGCGCGATCAACAGGATGCCGAGCCAGAAGTCCGGGACCGAGACCCCGAACTGGCTGCTCACCCGCACGATCGCATCGCTGACCCGGCCTTCGCGCAGCGCTGCCCAGATGCCCGCGGGCACCGCGATGAGCAGTGCGAACACGATGCCCACCAACCCCAGGGACACCGTCGCGGGCAGGCGGTCGAGCAGGGTGGCGGTGACCGGGTCGCCGTTGCGGAAACTCACCCCGAGATCACCGGTGAGCGCATTGCCCAGATAACTGAAGAACTGCACGATCAACGGGCGGTCCAGGCCGCTCGCCGACCGCAGCGCCTCGTACGCCTCCGGGGTGTAGCGGGTTCCCAGCGCGATGCGCACGGGGTCACCGGGCACCAACTGCACGAGTGCGAACACCACGACCAGCACACCGATCAGCACCACCAGCGAATAGGCGATCCGCCGGGCGAGGAAGCGTACGACGGGGTGGGTGAGCAACGCCGTCATGAGCTTTCGTCCTCACCGAGGACGGCGTCGCGGAAGCGGACCGCACCGTCGCGGCGTGCCTCGTATCCCGACAGGGCCGGGGTCCAGGCCTGGATGACCGACGGGTTGTAGAGGTAGATGTAGCTGACCTCGTCGGCGATGCGGGTGGCGGCCTTGGCGTAGACGTCGTGGCGCGCGTCGCGGTCGGTCTCCACGCGGCCGGCGTCGAGCAGGCGGTCCACCTCCGGGTCGGAGAACTTCTGGGCGTTGCTGGTGCCGTTCGTGTGGTGCTGGGCGTAGTAGAAGTCGTCGGGGTCGATGTTGCCGAGCCAACCCATCATCAGCATGTCGAAGTTGCCGTTGTTCTGTTCGTCGAGCCAGGTGGCGAAGTCCACGGTGCGGATGTCGACCGTGATCCCCAGCGGGGCGAGGTTGTCGGCGATGATCTGCGCGGCGGTGACCGTCTCGGGATACTCGCTGGTGACCAGCATGTCGAGCCGGTCCGGTTCGGCGTTCGCCTCGGCCAGCAGGCTCCTGGCCTTCTCGAGATCGGCGGAGTACCGGTCGTACGGGGTGTACCAGGGGTTGCCCTCGGGGATCGCGAGCTGATTCTCGGCCGCGGTGCCGTAGCTCGTGGCGGCGACGATCGCCTCGCGGTCGATGCCGTAGGCGATCGCCTGGCGCACCCGCACGTCGTTCCACGGGGCACGCGCCTCGTTGAGCGCCAGATACCAGTAGTCATTGCTCGGTGTGACGGCGAGGCGCAGGGACTCGTCGTCACGCAGCTGCGAAACCCGTTGCGGGGGAACCGAGTCGGTCCAGTCGATCTCGCCTGCCTGCAGGGCCGACAACGCCGTCGACGGTTCGGAGATGAACCGGAACGTGACCCCCGAGATGCGGGGCGGTCCACCCCAGAACGAGGGGTTGGCGCGCAACGTGATCGAGTCACCGCTGGTGGCGCCGGCGAACGAGAACGGTCCGGTCCCGACGGGATGGGTGGCGATGCGTCCGCTCTCGACGTTGGCCCGCGACACGATCGCCATCCCCTTGAACCCGCCGAGGTTGGTCAGCAGGTTCGGGGTGGGTTTGTCGACGGTGATGCGCACGGTGGCGGGGTCGACGGCGGTGACGTCGGTGACGGCGCTGAACTTGTCGACGTTGGTGAGTTCCTCGTCGATGATGCGGCGGTAGGAGTAGACGACGTCGTCGGCGGTGAACGGCGAGCCGTCGTGGAAGGTCACGCCGCGCCGCAGGTGGAACGTCCACACCCGCTGGTCGGGGCTGACCTCCCAGCTCTCGGCGAGCGCCGGGCGCATCTCGAGGGCGGCGTCGGGTTCGACCAGGGTGTCGAACACGTTCTCGAGCACCTCGAACGAGAAGTACGCGCTGGTCTTGTGCGGGTCGAGTTGGTCGGGTTCGCCCGCGATCGCGGCTACGAGATTGCCCGAGGTGGCGTCACCGAGGTCTACGCGTTCTGCGGTGGAACAGCCCGTGACCGCCAGCAGCAGCGCCACGATCAGGGCCAGGCCGGCAGCCTGCACCGCGTCACGCCGCATCACGACCACCTCAAGATCAATCGGGCACCTCCCCGCTTCTTACCCCACGCGGTCGTCCCCGCAAACGCCGAAGCGGTGAACCGGTGACTTCACGGGAGGCCGACTGCCATACTGACCCCGATGACCACCATCTCGCGAGTGATCGCCGCCGTCGTCCTGGCGCTCGGGGTCGCCGTCGGCGCGGCCGGACCGGCGCAGGCCGAGCAGCAGGTGCTGCAGGGGATCTACACCTACACCCAGGCCGACGGTCTGAGCGGTGAGTGGACGATCTTCCCGTCGTGTGTCCCCACCGTGGGGGACCTGCGCGAACCGCTGTACCTACCGGTGGCCTGCCGGCTGCACGTGACGTCGTTCGAGGGCGTCCAGGGTGGGGACGCGGTGCTCACCAACGGTGTGTGGGCCTACGACACCACGATCGCCGACGGAATCACCTGCTCCGACGGCAGTCCACTGCAGGTCGTCGAGATCTACGAGTTCAACACCGAAACCATGTCCGGCACGCGCACCAACACCCACGCGCCGGGTTGCAACGGCGAACTGCCCGCCACGATGATCAAGACGCCGTTCAGTTTGGCGTACAAGACTGAACTGCCGATCCCGGTCGACAAGTACCCGCTGATCTGTGAGCCGGGCGGCCTGCGGCGCTGCTTCTAGATCTCTGCGGGCCGCTCAGGCGGTGAACCCGCCGTCGACTGTCCAGTTGGCGCCGGTCACGTAGCCGGCGTCGGGGCCGGCCAGGTAGCTCGCCACGCCCGCCACGTCGGTGGGGTTCCCGTAATGCCCGACGGCGATGATTTCCCTTGCCGCGTCGGCGAACTCGCCTTCGGCGGGGTTCATGTCCGTCGCGATCGGCCCGGGCGCGACGGTGTTGACCGTGATGCCGCGCGGCCCGAGTTCGCGGGCCAGGCCGCGGGTCAGCCCCGCCACCGCGGCCTTCGTCATCGCGTACACCGACAGACCGGGCGACGGGACCCGGTCGGCGTTGACGCTGCCGATGTTGATGATGCGCCCGCCGTCGCCGAGATGCGGGACCGCGCACTGGATCGCCACGAACACGCCGCGGACATTGACCGCCACCAGGCGGTCGAACTGGTCGAGCGGAAACGACTCGACCGCGCCGAGATGGGCCACCCCGGCGTTGTTGACCAGGATGTCGAGGCCGCCGAGGCGGGTGACCGTCTCGTCGACCGCCGAGGCGATCTGCCCGGCGTCCGAACTGTCCGCGCGGATCGGCAACACCCGGCCGCCACCGCGGGACACGTCGACCACGACCTTGTCCGCATCGCTCACCGACGACCCGTACGTGAACGCCACGGCCGCCCCCTCGAAGGCCAGCCGGCGCACGATCTCCGCGCCGATACCGCGTGATCCGCCGGTCACCAGCGCCCGCCGACCGGCCAGTCTCTGTTCCACCGCAGCCGTCATGGTCTCACCCTATGGTGAACACATCCCGACGGAAGGCAAGAGCGCATGACCAAACGGATCGTCGTGTGGGGCACCGGCTTCGTCGGCAAGATGGTGATCGCCGAGATCGACCGGCATCCGCTCTTCGAGCTCGTCGGCGTCGGGGTGAGCAACCCGGCCAAGGTCGGACGCGACGCGGGGGAGATCTGCGGGCTCGGCCACCCGATCGGCGTGACCGCCACCGACGACGTCGACGCGCTCATCGCGCTCGACCCCGACGCCCTGGTGCACTTCGGGCCCACCGCCGCACATGCCGACGCCAACATCGCGGTGATCACCCGCTTCCTGCGCGCGGGTATCGACGTGTGCTCGACGGCGATGACGCCGTGGGTGTGGCCCACCATGCACCTCAACCCGCCCGAGTGGATCATGCCGGTGACCGAGGCGTGCGAACTCGGTGAATCGTCGTGTTTCACCACCGGCATCGACCCCGGTTTCGCCAACGACCTGTTCCCCATGACGCTGATGGGTGTGTGCTCAGAGGTCAAGCGCGTCCGCGCGGCCGAACTGCTCGACTACACCAACTACACCGGCGACTACGAGAACGAGATGGGCATCGGCAGGCCACCCGGGCACCGCGCGCTGCTCGAAACCCCCGACATCCTCGTATTCGCTTGGGGGGCAACGGTTCCGATGATCGCTCAGGCGGCGGGCATCATGCTCGACGAGATCACCACCACCTACGACAAGTGGGTCACGCCGACGGAGCGCACGAGCGCCAAGGGCGTCATCGAGGCGGGCAGCGTCGCCGCGGTCCGGTTCACCATCAACGGCGTCTACCGCGGCGAGACCCGCATCCAGCTCGAACACGTCAACCGCATCGGCGCCGACGCCGCACCTGACTGGCCGTCGGGAACGCAGAACGACGTCTACCGCGTCGAGATCGACGGCACGCCGAGCATCGTGCAGGAGACCGCGTTCCGCTTCACCGACGGCTCCGGACGCGACGCCGCCGCCGCCGGCTGCCTGGCCACCGGCATGCGGGCGCTCAACGCGGTGCCCGCCGTCAACGACCTGCGGCCGGGGTGGGTCACGGCACTGGATTTACCGTTGATCGCCGGAGCGGGCACAATTCGCTGACATGACGGACGCAACCGGGCTGTCGATCGGGGCCACCGCACTGACGGCGGTGGTCGTGGACCGCGCGGCCGTGCGGCGCTCACCGGTGCTGACGCTGTTCCCGCACCGGCCGCCGGAGGTCGGCGTGCCGAGCGAGAACCCCCGCCTCGACGAGCGCGGGCTCGTCATCACCGACTTCGTCGACCGCGTCGGGGACCCGGTCGGCATCCTCGCCGCCGACGGGACCAGCCACCGCGGCGCGACGCTGGTGGCCGATGCGCTGCGGGCCCTGCTCTATGCGCTGCCCCGCGGTCACGAACCGGGCGCACCGATAGGGGTCACCCACCCGGCCCACTGGCACGCCGGATCCGTCGACGCGCTGCGCGCCGCCCTGGCCGAGATCGCCGAGTTCGGCCCGGCCACCCCCGTCCTGCCCGACGCGGCGGCCGCGCTGACGGCGTTGCAGGCCGAACCGGGTCTGCCCACCCGCGGCCTGATCGCGCTCTGCGACTTCGGCGGCTCGGGGACGAGCATCACCGTGGTGGACGCCGCCGACGGATATCGACCCGTCGCCCCGACCGTCCGCCATCTCGACCTGTCCGGTGACCTGATCGATCAGGCGCTGCTGACGCACGTCCTCGCCGGTGTCCCTGACTCGGCGGACCTGTCCGGAACGTCGGCGATCGGCTCACTGACCCGGTTGCGGGGCCAGTGCCGCGCCGCCAAGGAGCGGTTGTCGACCGACACGGTGACCGCGTTGAGCGCCGAACTGCCGGGCAGCGCCGGCGAGGTCCGGGTCACGCGTACCGAACTCGACGACGTGGTGCGCGGCCCACTCGCCGAATTCGTCGACGTGCTGCGCCACACCATCGAGCGCACCGGTGCGCGACCGGCCGACCTGGCCGCGGTGGCCACTGCAGGCGGGGGTGCGCGCATACCGATCGTCACGACCGCCCTGTCGGAGAACTTCCGCGTCCCTGTGGTCACCACCCCGCGGCCGGAACTGTCGGCCGCGATCGGTGCCGGGCTGACCGCCGTGCGCGGGCCCGACGACGACCACACCGCACTCGCCGCGGCAGCCCCGCTCACGGCGGCCGCGCCGGCCGCGTTCGAAAACGCCGAATCGGGCACCTTCGGAGCGCTGGCGTGGTCGGACGCCGACGACATCCCCGATGTCGCACCCGCCGCCTACGAGGCCGACCCGGCCGCCGACCCGCAGGATCTTCGGCCGCGACTGATGTTCGGCGCCGCCGAGTCCGCCGCGGACGACCGGCCCGCCGTGGTGCCGTGGTACCGGCGGACGCCGGTGGCGCTGGCGATCGGGGCGGCGGCAGTGCTCGCGGCGCTCGCCGCGGCGGTGTTCCTGGTCAACCGCGACGACGGTGACGCACCCGCGACGACGGACACCACCACCCCTGTGACGACGACCACCGAGGGCCCGGCGCCGGCCGCGCCACCGCCGGTCGACAATCCCGAACCCCAGGCCCCCGCGCCCGAGACCGTCACCCAGCAGGCGCCACCGCCGGCGGCCACCGAGGCGCCACCGCCGCCGCCGGCCCAGGAGCCGCCACCGCCACCGCCGGCCGAGGAGCCGCCGCCCCCGCCGCCGGCCGAAGAGCCGCCACCCCCGCCGCCCACCACGCAGCCGCCGCCGGTGATCCCGACGTTGCCCTACACCACGATCCCGGGTCTGCCGTTCGTCCCGGCACCTCCCGGCTTCGGCGGTTAGCGCGCGCGGCGCACGCCGGTCACCGCCGAGCGGGGCAGCCGGCCGGCCCGCGAGTGGCCGGTCATCCGGTCGCCGGCGACGACGACGTCGAAGGCGAGGTGCAGCCGCATGGGCCTGGTCACCGACTGTCGCCACGTCACCCGTTGTCCGTCCGGTTCGTCGGTGACCGTGATGTCGTGCAGCGCAACGGTTTCGTCCCTGGAGGTCGCGCTGCCACGCAGGGCTCCTCCGTCAACGACGAATTCGTAAGTGGTGGAAAGGGATCCGATCGGGGTCCTGATCCGCACGTCCCATTGGCCGACGACCCCCGTCACACCGACACCGGGATGCGGCCGCGGTTGCTCCACACCGTGCCGCGCCGTTCATAGGCGAACAGCGATTCGACCGCGGCCGCGATCTGCGGGCCGTAGCTGCGGTCGAGCAGGTGCAGCGCCAACTCCAGCCCGGAGGTGACCCCCGCGGCGGTGACCAGGTCGCCGTCGTCGACCACCCGGGCGGGTACGGCGTGCGCGCCGGTCGCCTCGAGCATGTCCATGCCGAGGTGGTGGGTGACGGCGAACCTGCCTTCGAGCAAACCGGCCATGGCCAGGGCGAGGGAGCCGCCACAGACTGTGGCCACCGTGACCTCCGGATCGGCCATGGCCCGGCGCATCAGCGGGATCGCCACCGTATCGCCGAAGCGCGCCAACAGGACCGGGATGGTCTCGACCCCCTCGTCGGGGTCACCCTCGATCGGCCCAGCGGCGCCCGGCACGATCACGAAACCCGGCCGGTGCGGGTCCAATCCGGACGTCGCGTGCAGGACCAGGCCCCGGCTGCCGCTGACCACCGGCCGCGGTCCCTCCGCGGAGACGAGTTCCACGGTCAGGTCACCCCCGACGGCGTCGCTGCCGGCGACGAGGACCTCGAAGGGCGCGATGACGTCGAGTGGGTCGAATCCGTCGAACAGCACGATCTGGGCATCCATGCCGACCAGCGTGCCCGCGCCGGCTGCGCTCCGGGAGTGGCCAGATCGCCAAACCACGCCGATATCTTGCCAGCGTGACTGTTATGGTGCCGCCATGCACACCGTCGCGGTCCTGGCCCTGCCGGACGTCATCGCCTTCGACCTCGCCACCGCCGTGGAGGTGTTCGGCCGCGCCCGAAAAACCGATGGCACAACGGCTTACGACGTTCGGGTCTGCGCCACCGCAGCGCAGGTCGACGCCGGGCCGCTGCGCATCGGCACCGACCACGGCATCGACGCGCTGGCCGACGCCGACACGATCGTGGTGCCGGGCTGCAACGACATCGGCGCCGAGGCGCCCGCCGACGTGCTGGAGACGTTGCGCGCCGCGCACGCCGCGGGTGCGCGGGTCGCGTCGATCTGCACCGGCGCCTTCACGGTGGCCGCGGCGGGGTTGCTCGACGGCAGGCGGGCCACCACCCACTGGATGGCCGCCGACGCGTTCCGCGCCGCGTTCCCGGCCGTGCATCTGGACCCGGACGTGCTCTACGTCGACGAGGGACAGGTGCTGACCTCGGCAGGCGCGTCGGCGGGTCTGGACCTGTGCCTGCACATGGTGGCGCGCGACCACGGCGCCGCGGTGGCCGCGGACTCCGCCCGCATGGCGGTCGCACCCCTGCACCGCGGCGGCGGGCAGGCGCAGTTCATCCTGCGCAACCGGGCGGCCACCGGTCCGCTCGCCGAACACACCCGCCTCGACGGCGTACTGGCCTGGCTCGAAGAGCACGCCCACCGGGACCTGACGCTCGCCGACATCGCGCAGTACGCGTCGATGAGCGTGCGCACGCTGAACCGGCGCTTTCAGGCCGAGACCGGTCAGACCCCGATGCAGTGGGTGACCGGGGTGCGGGTCCGGCACGCCCAGCAACTCCTGGAGACCACCGGTTTCGGCGTCGAACGCGTCGGCCGCCAGGTCGGGTTCAGCTCACCGGCGAACTTCCGCGAACAGTTCCGCCGGCTCACCGGCGTCGCACCGCTGAGCTACCGCAACACGTTCCGGGAGCGCGTCGCCGGCTGATCAGCGGTTCTTGGGCCGCTTGTGCAGCACGAGATGGGCCAGCGGGATCTGCGTCTGCTCCGGTGCGGCGGCCAGGCGCGCGGCGATGCCGGCCTCGAGGCGGTCGAGGAACTGTCCGGCACGCGGATCGTCACGGCCGCCGTCGAGGGCGCCCACCATCGTTGGGAACACCGACGCCCTTGCGAACTGACCCCAGTTGTCGCCGAAAGCCTTGGCGTCCTTGTCCATTCGGTACTGGGCGAAGAACCTGTCCTCACCGTCGAATATCTCGAGGTGTTCGATCTCCAGGCGTTCGAAACGGCCCGACGGGGCGAACGGCGCCATGAAATCAGCGGCACGTCTGCTCACGGTCGGAATCGTCATGCGCACCACTTCGTCCTGGCGCACCAGCCCCCGCCCGGCGAGTTCTGTCAGCGAATCGGTCAACGCGGCCAGCAGCGGCCGGTAGCCGTACTCGCCGTCCTCACCGATGCCCATGGTCATCACCACCAGACGCCCGCCCGGACACAGTTCGCGGCCCCGGAACGCGATGAACTCATGCCAGTCGTGGGCGGCCTGGCGGGCGTAGGCGGTGCGCAGCGCCTCCTCGGCGGTGTGGGCGACCTGCAGATGATCGGGCACCGGGGCGGGCACCCGGCTCAGCCACTGAATCGCATACGAACTCCAGCCCAGGGTCACGCTGTTGGACGGCAGGATCTGCGAGTAGAACGACCGGCCGACCGCCGACGCGAACGACGCGCCGTCCTTGCGGAGATACGAATCCGGGTCCTCGGTCAGCGTGCGGAACATCGCGGTGAAGTCGTTCTCGGGTACGTCGGTGTGCGCCACCAGCACCGAGTGCTCGCGGGTGGTCCTGGTGCGCAGGACGGCGATCGCCGCGCAGATCGGCAGCAGCGAGTTGTGCGCGGTGGCGGCGCCGTAGTCGGCGATCGCGATGGGCTGCGGCGGCGCGGGCAGCGGCACCACCCGAGCGGCCTGCTCGAACAGGGCGATGGCCGGACGCAGACCGGCCGCCTGCAGCCGCGATCCGGCGGTGAAGTAGGCGCTGTCCATCGGCTGCGGACGGACCACGACGCTGGACTCGGGCACGAGCGGACTTCCTTCGAACGGACGACACCTCCGACGGTAGTCGCCGCGCGGCGGATTCGGCGCGCAAGTGCCCGAGAGGCGTCAGTGGCCGCGTGCCACCCAGTCGTCGTAGTTGACGATCTCGTCGCCGACGGTGGTGGTGTCGCCGTGGCCGGTGTAGACGACGGTGTCCCCGGGCAGGGTGCCGAGGCGTCCGGAGATCGAGTCGAGGATGGTGGGGAAGTCGGAGAACGACCGCCCGGTGGCACCGGGGCCGCCCTGGAACAGGGTGTCCCCGGAGAACACCGCACCGAGGTCGGGGGCGTACCAGCAGACCGAACCCGGCGAGTGCCCCGGGGTGTGCAGGGCGCGCAGTTCGATCCCGCCCGCGCGCAGCGTCGCACCGTCCTCGACGGCGCGGAACGTCTTGTCCGGGTGGGTCATCTGCCAGAGCATGTCGTCGGCCGGGTGCAGCAGCACCGGGGCGTCGAGCGCCTGACCGAGTTCGGGTGCCACGGTGACGTGGTCGTTGTGGCCGTGGGTGCAGATCACCGCGACGACGTTGCGCCCGCCGACGGCCATCACGATCGGGGCCGCGTCGTGGGCGGCGTCGAAGACGATCACCTCGTCGTCGTCGCCGACGACCCAGATGTTGTTGTCGACCTCCCAGGACCCGCCGTCGAGTTCGAACGTGCCGTGGGTGACCACCCGCTGGATCGGTCCGCCGCTCATCATCACAGGACCACCACTGAGCGCAGCACCTCACCGGCGTGCATCTTGTGGAAGGCGTCCTCGATGCCGTCGAGGCCGATGCGTTCGGAGACGAACTTGTCCAACGGCAACCGGCCCTGCAGATAGAGACTGATCAGCGTGGGGAAGTCCCGTTCGGGCAGGCAGTCGCCGTACCACGACGACTTCAGCGATCCGCCACGGGAGAAGAAGTCCACCAGTGGCATCTCCAACCGCATGTCCGGGGTCGGAACACCCACCAGCACAACGGTTCCCGCCAGATCGCGGGCGTAGAACGCCTGCTTCCAGGTCTCGGGCCTTCCGACCGCGTCGATCACCACGTCGGTGCCGAATCCGTCGGTGAGCTCCTGGATGGCCTCGACCACGTCGTCGACGCTGCGGGCGTTGATCGTGTCGGTGGCGCCGAACTCGCGCGCCCACTGCAGCTTCTTGTCGTCGGTGTCGACGGCGATGATCTTCTTTGCCCCGACCAGCGCCGCACCCGCGATCGCCGCGTCACCGACGCCGCCGCAGCCGATCACCGCGACGGTGTCGTCGCGGCCCACCGCGCCGGTGTTGATCGCGGCCCCGATACCGGCCATCACGCCGCAGCCGAGCAGCCCGGCCACCGCCGGATCGGCCGCCGGATCGACCTTCGTGCACTGCCCCTCGTGCACCAGGGTCTTGTCGGCGAACGCGCCGATGCCCAGCGCCGGGGTCAGCTCCGTGCCATCGGTCAGCGTCATCTTCTGCGCGGCGTTGTGGGTGTCGAAACACAGATGGGGGCGGCCCCGCTTACACGCCCGGCACTGTCCGCACACCGCACGCCAGTTCAGGATCACGAAATCGCCCGGCACCACATTGGTGACACCCTCGCCGACCGACTCCACGGTCCCGGCCGCCTCGTGGCCCAACAGGAACGGGTACTCGTCGTTGATCCCGCCCTCGCGGTAGGTCAGATCGGTGTGGCACACCCCGCACGCGATGATGTCGACGACCACCTCACCCGGACCCGGATCCGGGACCACGATGTCGACCACTTCCACCGGCTGCTGCTTGGACCGGGAGATCACCCCGCGCACTGTCTGACTCATCCCTACAACCTAATGCCTCGGCGGTGGGAACGAATCGTGTCGGTCTCGGCCAAACCCATGGTTGAACCGTCGGGTCCGCACTACCGTTGAACCGAGCGAGATGAACGCCGGCGACATGAAAACCACGACCGACCTCCACACCGAACTGGTGACCGCGGCCCGCGCCGCCCATGCCGGCCGCGACTGGCACGGCTCGTATGCGAACTTCGCCCGGGCCAACGCCGTCGCGGCGCTGAGCACCGACGACCTCGACGCGTTGTCGGTCGCGGCCTGGCGCATCGGCGAGGCCAAGGAAGCGGTGCGCATCGCCGAGCGGGTTTTCGCCCAGTTGGCGCGCAGCGATCCGAACGCCGCGGCGCGCAAGGCCGTCGAACTGGCGCTGGCGTGGCTGACCCGCGGGGACCTCAACATCGCCGCCGGGTGGATGAACCGCGCCCGCCGACTGCTCGACGGTGTGCCGGAGAGCCCGACGCACGGTTACCTCACCTATCTGGACGCCGTGGTCGCCGTGCTCGGCGACGACCTGGACACGCTGACCCGGTTGGTGGCGGATCTGCGGGCGATGAGCGGCCGGCTCGACGTGCCCGCACTGACCGCGCTCGCGATGGTGGCCGAGGCGATCGAGGCGGTCTATGCCGGGCGGATGTCGCACGCCGGTGGACTTCTCGACGAGGTGATGCTGCCGCTGATGGCCGACGACGTGCCGATCGACTGGGCCGGCGACATCTACTGCATCGTGCTGCACATCTGCCACAAGGTGGCCGACCTGCCACGGATGCGGGCCTGGGTGCACTCCATGGAACGGTGGTGCGCGGCGGCGGGATCCGACACCTACGGCGGGGTGTGCGACGTGCACCGGCTGCAGGTGCGGGCCGCCACCGACGACTACCAGAGCCTGGAGAACCAGTTGGCCCGCGCCAGCCAGATGCTCGAGAGCGTCAACTCCTGGGCGGCCGGCGAGGGGTTCTACCAACTGGGGGAGGTGCGGCGACTGCGCGGCGACGCGGACGGCGCGTTCGCCGCGTACGCCAGGGCCCGCGCATCGGGTGTCGATCCGCAGCCGGGTGAGGCGATGCTGCGCTGCCGGCTGGGCCAGAGCCAGGCGGCATGGGCCGATCTAAGGGTGGCCCTGACGTCGGCAGACCGCCTGGACCGGATGCGCCTCCTGCGCGCCGCCGTCGAGATCGCCTTGGCGCGTGGGCAATTCGAGGAGGCCGAGCAATACTGCCGCGAACTGGAAGACGGTGCGGCGCAATTCGGCACCGCGGGCTTCCGGGCGTGGGCGGCCCATGCGCGCGGCGCGGTCCACGTCCAGGCCGGACGGCACGCCGAGGCGCTCGACAGCCTGGGCGCCGCGTTACGCGAATACCGCACCCAGCAGTCGCGTTACGAGACCGCCGAGGTCTACGAGTGGATGGCGTTGGCGCACCGCGCGTTGGGTGACCACGCAACCGCGGACGCCGATTCCGCCACCGCGGAGAGCATCTACGCCCATCTCGGGGTGGAACCCGCCACGGTCTGCGGCCGACCTCCCGGTGGGCTCACCAAGCGGGAGATCGACATTTTGCGCCGCATCGCCGCCGACGGTGCGAGCAACCGCCAGTTGGCGCAACAGATGTTCATCAGCGAGAAGACCGTCGGCCGGCACCTGGCGAACATCTACCTCAAGCTGCAGGTGTCATCGCGCGCTGCGGCGGTGGCGTGGGCGCACCAGCACAACATCGCGTAGCCGGCATCGTGTAGGCCGAAGGTGCGGAAAATACATCGTTTTCCCGATCCGCCCACCCGCCCCGGCGCCTAGCGTTCCGGGGTATGACCACACTCGATGACACCACCTCCACCGAACAGTTCGCCGAACGCATCGTCGGCGCCATCGACAGCGCGAGCCTGACGATCCTGCTGTCCATCGGACACCAGACCGGTCTGTTCGACACGTTGGCCCAACTCCCGCCGGCCACCAGCACCCAGATCGCCGACGCCGCAGGACTCGACGAACGCTATGTGCGTGAGTGGCTCGGCGGCACGGTCGCCGCCCGCGTCGTCGACTACGACGCCGCGGCGCAGACCTATTCGCTGCCGCCCACGCACGCCGCGGTCCTCACCCGCGCGGCCGGCCCGGACAACCTGGCCCGGGTCGCGCAGTTCATCCCGCTGCTCGGCGAGGTCGAGCAGAAGATCATCGAATGCTTCCGCCACGGTGGGGGACTGCCCTACAGCGCCTATCCGAGGTTCCACACCCTGATGGCCGAGGAGAGCGGTGAGGTGTTCGACGCCGCGCTCGTCGACGTGATCCTGCCGATGGCCGACGGCCTGCCCGCGCGGCTGGCGGCCGGCGTCGACGTCGCCGACATCGGTTGCGGCAGCGGACATGCCATCAACGTGATGGCGCAGGCGTTTCCGGCCAGCCGGTTCACCGGCATCGACTTCTCCGACGAGGGCCTGGGCGTGGGACGCGCCGAGGCGCAGCGCCTCGGGCTGCAGAACGCGCAGTTCGTCGCCGCCGACGTGGCGACGCTGGACGCCGTCGAGGCCTACGACGTCATCACGGTGTTCGATGCGATCCACGACCAGGCGCAGCCCGCGCGGGTGCTGGCCAACATCCAGCGCGCCCTGCGGCCGGGCGGCGTGTTCCTGATGGTCGACATCAAGGCGTCGAGCCGGCTGGAGGACAACGTCGGGGTGCCGATGGCGCCCTACCTCTACACCGTCTCGACGATGCACTGCATGAGCGTGTCGCTCGGGCTCGACGGCGCGGGGCTGGGGACCTGCTGGGGCCGCCAACTCGCCACGTCGATGCTGGCCGACGCCGGCTTCACCGAAGTGGACGTGCGGGAGATCGACTCCGATCCGCTGAACTTCTACTACGTCTGCCGCAAGTAACATCTGCCCGATGGGCGTGCTCGACGTGATCGCGGACTGGCCGGTCGGTACCGCTGCCGCGGCGGTGGTCGGACCGGCCGGTGTGCTGGCCGAGTACGGCGATCAGCGGCACCGGTTCCGGCTCGCGTCGGTCACCAAACCGCTGGCGGCGCGTGCCGCGCAGATCGCCGTCGAGGAAGGTGTCGTCGACCTCGACACCGAGGCGGGTCCGCCCGGCTCGACCGTCCGGCACCTGCTCGCCCACACCTCCGGGCTTTCCATGCACTCCGACGAGACGATGGCCGAACCGGGCGACCGCCGCGTCTACTCGAACTACGGATTCGGGGTGCTCGCCGCCACCATCGAGCGGGCCGCCGACATCGAGTTCGGCCGCTATCTCGCCGAGGCGGTGTTCGAACCGCTCGGCATGTCCGACAGCACGCTCGACGGCGGGGCGGAGGCCGCCGGGTACGGGGCCTACTCCACGGTCGCCGACGTCGCGGCGTTCGCCGGCGACCTGCTGCGCCCGAAGCTGGTCTCCCAGCAGATGCACGACGAGGCGACCAGCGTGCAGTTCCCGGGACTCGACGGCGTGTTGCCCGGCTTCGGCGTGCAGCGCCCCAACGACTGGGGCCTGGGGTTCGAGATCCGCGACGACAAGTCGCCACACTGGACCGGCTCGACGAACTCGAAGCGCACGTACGGCCATTTCGGCCAGTCAGGGACGTTTCTGTGGGTGGATCCGGACGCGGACCTGGCGCTCGTCACCTTTGCTGATCGCGACTTCGGGGACTGGGCGTACGAGCGTTGGCCGACGATCTCTGATGGAGTCCTGAGAGAATTCGGGCCACACTAGCGCAACAGGCGCCTCACAAGGCACAATAGACACGCACGACACAGTTGTAATTCGGTTTCAAGAGGCCGCTTGGGGAAGACGTCCCTCGTGGAGCCGAAGGAGCAGCTATGCGTGCGTCGAACCAGTTCGCCGACGCGACGACAGGCGTGGTGTACGTGCACGCCTCACCCGCGGCGGTGTGCCCACATGTCGAGTGGGCGTTGTCGTCGACCCTGTCGGCGCGCGCCAACCTGAAGTGGACCCCGCAGCCCGCCATGCCGGGGCAGCTTCGCGCTGTCACGAATTGGGTGGGTCCCGTGGGGACCGGCGCGCAGTTGGCCAACGCCCTGCGCTCCTGGTCGGTGCTGCGTTTCGAGGTCACCGAGGACCCGAGTCCGGGAGTGGACGGACACCGCTGGTGCCACACCCCGCAGCTCGGCCTGTGGAGCGGCCCGATGAGCGCCAACGGCGACATCGTGGTCGGCGAGATGCGGCTGCGTGCGCTGATGGCCGCCGGCGCCGACGTGCTCGCCGCCGAACTGGACACCGTGCTCGGCACGGCATGGGACGAGGCGCTGGAGCCCTACCGCGACGGCGGCGCGGGCGCCGAGGTCAGCTGGCTGTCGCGCGGAGTCGGGTAGCCAGACTTCCCCCGCGAGCAGACACAGAATCGCCCTTTCCCGGTCGCGAAAGGGCGATTCTGTGTCTGCTCGCGCTAGGGGGCGGGCACCAGGATGCGCAGCGCGCCCGGCACCGCGGACACCGTGACCGGGAGCGGACAGGCGTAGTCGCCGTCGGCGTAGGCGTTGATGCCCGGGCAGTCCACCTCGACGACCCGCGCGCGGGCGGTGGTCACGTCGTCGAGGTTGACGTGGGTCCCCTTGAACACCGTCGGGAACAACCGGATCAGCCGGGTCCGCGAGGCCGAATGCACCATCGTGACGTCGAGCAGCCCGTCGGTGTGGTCGGCGTCGGGACAGATCAGCATGCCGCCGCCGTAGCTTCGGGTGTTGCCGAACGCGGCCAGCGTCAGATCGGTACGCACCTCCTCGCCGCCGTCGAAGCGCAGCCGGAACGGCAGCAGTCGCAACTTCGACAGTTCGGCGACCATCGCCACGTTGTAGCGCATCCGGCCGTGCGGCCAGCGCATCCGGTTGGTGCGGTCGCTGACCAGGGAGTCGAAACCGGCCGCCATCACCGTGCCGAACCACTTGTGCCCGCCGGACGCGTCGTCGATCCGGCCGAGGTCGACGGTCTCGGTGTGGCCGTCGGCGATCACGTCGGCCGCCGCCTCCGGGTCTCCGGTCGGCAGACGGTATTCGCGGGCATGGTCGTTGCCGGTGCCCGCCGGCACGATGCCCAGCGGGACGTCGCCGTGTGCCAGCGCCTGCAGGGCCAGTGAGATGACGCCGTCCCCGCCGACCACGACGAGCGCGTCGGTCCCGCCGGCCAGCGCCTCGTCTACCAGACGGCGCGCGTGAGCGGCGTCGGTCCCGACGATCGCCGTCACGTCGACACCACGCCGCTGGAACCGGGCGACGGCGCGTTCGGTGGCGTGCGGGGCGTTGCCGTGGCCCGACAGCGGGTTCGTCAGCACCGTGACGTGGCCGATGGTCATCGGGCTCATCGTGTCATGGAATCAGCTTGCCCGGGTTGAGGATTCCGGCCGGGTCGAGGGTCGCCTTGACCGCACGCAGGATCTCCACCCCCAGGTCGCCGACCTCGTCGCGCATCCAGGGCCGGTGGTCGGCGCCGACGGCGTGGTGGTGGGTGATGGTGCCGCCGGCGCGCATGATCGCTTCCGATGCAGCGGCTTTCGCGGCACGCCACTGCTCGATCGGGTTGCCGCGCTGGGCGGCGACGACCGTGAAGTACAGCGACGCGCCGGTCGGATAGACGTGCGAGATGTGGCAGAGCACCAGCGCCGACGTCCCGGATCGGCCGAGCGCATCCGTCAGCGCATCGGTGACCGCGGTCTTGAGCGCCGGGACGTTCGACCACGTGGTGGCGGTTTCGAGCGTCTCGCACAGCGCCCCCGCGGACAGCAGCGAGTCACGCAGATACGGCGCCCCGAACCGGCCGTGCTCCCACGCCTTGGCGGGTCCCTCGCCCAGTGACCTGCCGCCGTGCTCTTCGAGCAGGGCGCGGGTCTCGGCGTGTCTGCTCTCGGCGTGCGCTGCACTGCCCTCGAAGACCGTGACGGCCAGGCATCCGCCGGTGATGGTCTGCTCGCCGATGGCCTCGGTGGTCGCCAGGTTGACGCCGGTCTCCGCCTCGTCGGACAGTCGGAGCACGGTCGGTCCGCTGCCGGTCTGGGTGACTGCGCGCAAAGCCGTTGCGCCGGTGGCGAAGTCGGGGAACGACCACGCCTCGTATCGGGTCACCTCCGGAACGGGGTGCACCCGCAGCCGTACCCGGGTGATCACGCCGAACGCCCCTTCGGAGCCGACGAGGAGCTGCCGCAGGTCCGGGCCTGCCGCCGAGGCGGGAGCGCGGCCGATGTCGAGGACACCGGCCGGAGTGACGGCGCGCAGGCCGCGCACCATGTCGTCGAAGCGGCCGTAACCCGCGGAGTCCTGACCCGAGGACCGGGTCGCGGCGAAGCCGCCGATGGTCGCATAGCAGAAGCTCTGCGGGAAGTGTCCGAGGGAGAAACCGCGTTCGCCGAGCAGCCGTTCGGCGTCCGGGCCGGTGACGCCGGCCCCCAGTTCGGCCTCACCGGAGACCTCGTCGAGCCAGTGCAGCCGGTCGAGTCGCCGCAGGTCGAGCGACACCACCGCGGTGAAGTCGCCGCGGATCGGATCCAGACCCCCGACCACGCTCGTGCCGCCGCCGAACGGCACCACCGCGATCCGCTGCGCGCCGCAGTACTCGAGGATCGCGGCGATCTGATCTTCGTCGGCGGGCAGCAGGACCGCGTCGGGGGCCTCCTGTTCACCGCGGTCGCGGCGGCGCAGCAGGTCGAGGGTGGACTTGCCGCCCGCGTGCAACAGCCGGCCGGCGTCGTCGACCAGGCAGTACGGCGCACCGACGATGTCGCCGAGTGCGTCGCGGTCGGCATCGGGCAGCGCAGAGGGGCGCACGGTCACGTCCTCGAGAGCGGGCGGTGCCGCCCCTTCCGTGACGCCGAGCGCCTGCTCGAGCAGCGCCCGGATGCCGTCGGACAGCGGTTTGGCGGCATCCGGGTCACCCCAGGCGTTCCACTTCATCGGGGGGAGAAGGGCTGCTGGGTGCTCCGATCCGGCGGACATGCGTTACAGTATTACACATGGTGTCAATCCGTAAGGACAGTCCGCGATCGGTGGAGGAGCGCATCCTCGACGCCGCCGCGGAGTGTGTCGTGGCCTACGGGGTCAACCGGGTGACGCTGGCGGAGATCGCCCGCCGCGCCCGGGTCAGCCGGCCGACCATCTACCGCCGCTGGCGCGACACCGACGCGGTGCTCGCCGCCCTGCTGACCGCGCGGATCGCCGGTGTGCTCGACGCGGTACCCGGCAGCGCGGTCGGCCGCGAGCCGTTGGTCGACCGGATCGTGCGGGTGGGGGATCGGCTGCGCAACGACGAGATCGTGATCGCGGTGCTGCACAGCGCGCCGGAGTTGGCGATGGTCTACATCACCGAACGGCTAGGCACCAGCCAGCAGATCCTCATCGACGCGCTGGCCGGTGAGATCAAACTCGCCCAGGACGAGGGCAGCGTCCGCTCGGGTGAACCCCGCCAACTCGCCGCGATGTGCCTGCTGATCACCCAGTCGACCATCCAATCCGCACAGATGGTCGCCCCGCTGCTCGACGAGGAGGCACTGTCGGTGGAGCTGGCGCGCTCGTTGAACGGATACCTGCGGCCATGACCTCGTCACGGAGTCCGGTCCTGAACGCGTCCCGCCGCGCCACCGAACTGAGCGCCCTCGCCGACGGTGCCCCGCTCGACGTCGTGGTGATCGGTGGCGGGATCACCGGCACCGGTATCGCACTGGACGCCGCGAGCCGCGGGTTGTCGGTGGCGCTGGTGGAGAAACACGATCTGGCGTTCGGCACCAGCCGCTGGAGTTCCAAACTCGTCCACGGCGGGCTTCGCTACCTGGCCAGCGGCAACGTCGGCATCGCGCGGCGCAGCGCCGTCGAACGCGGGATCCTGATGACCCGCAACGCCCCCCACCTCGTCTCCGCGATGCCGCAGCTCGTACCGCTGCTCCCCGAGATGGGTGGTCCGGCGCGCGCGCTGGTGCGGGCGGGATTCCTGGCGGGCGACGGACTGCGCCGGCTGGCGGGTACGCCGGCGTCGACGCTGCCGCGCTCGCGACGCGTCACGGCCGGGCGGGCCGCCGAGCTGGTACCGGCCGTCCGCCGCGACGGGCTGGCGGGAGCGTTCCTCGCCTACGACGGCCAGCTCATCGACGACGCCCGCCTGGTGACCGCGGTCGCGCGAACGGCCGCCCAGCACGGCGCGCGCATCCTCACCCGCGTCGGCGCCTCCCACGCCACGGGGACCTCCGTCCGGCTCACCGATCAGTGCACCGGCGAGTCGTTCGACGTCGCGGCGCGCGCGGTGGTCAACGCCGCGGGTGTGTGGGCCGCCGACGTGGACGAGACGCTGCGGCTGCGGCCATCGCGGGGGACGCATCTGGTGTTCGACGCCGCGGCGTTCGGCCACCCGACCGCCGCGCTGACCATCCCGATCCCCGGCGCGCTCAACCGGTTCGTCTTCGCGATGCCCGAACAACTCGGCCGCGTCTACCTCGGGCTCACCGACGAGGATGCGCCCGGGCCGATACCCGATGTGCCACAACCGAGCCCACAGGAAGTCACCTTCCTGCTCGACACCGTCAACACCGCGCTGGCGACGACGCTGACCGCAGCCGACGTCAGAGGGGCCTACGCGGGACTGCGCCCGCTGATCGACACCGCGCACGCGAGGAGCGAAACAGGCACCGGCGCCGGCAGCACCGCCGACCTGTCGCGCGACCACGCGGTGACCGAATCCCCGTCCGGCGTCATCAGCGTGATCGGCGGCAAGCTGACCGAATACCGTTACATGGCCGAAGACGTCCTCGACCGCGCGATCGCGCTGCGCGGTCTGACCGCGGGCCCGTGCCGCACCCGTGACCTGCCGTTGGTGGGGGCGGTCGGCCGGGTTCCGGCGGATCTGCCTACGTCGCTGGTGGCCCGCTACGGCGCCGAGGCCCCACATGTGGTCGCCCGCGCCCGCTGCGACCGGCCCACCGCGGCCGTGGCCGACGGAATCGACGTCACCCGTGCCGAATTCGAATACGCGGTCACCCACGAGGGTGCGCTGACCGTCGACGACATCCTCGACCGACGCACCCGGATCGGCCTCGTCGAGGACGACCGCAACCGTGCGCTGCAGGTGGCGAAGGAGTTCGTCGACGCACTTGTGGAGTGACGGCGGTCACATCTGGGTATCCGTGCCGGATGAGTGCAGCACCCACCTTGAAAAAGGCGCTCAACCAGCGCCAACTGCGGATGATCGCCATCGGCGGCGTCATCGGCGCCGGACTGTTCGTGGGGTCCGGGGTGGTGATCGCCGACACCGGGCCCGGCTCTTTCCTCACCTACGCGATGAGTGGCGTGCTCATCATCATGGTGATGCGGATGCTCGCCGAGATGGCGGTGGCCAATCCGTCCACGGGCTCGTTCGCCGACTACTCGCGCAACGCCCTGGGCAACTGGGCGGGTTTCTCCGTCGGGTGGCTCTACTGGTACTTCTGGGTCATCGTCGTCGGATTCGAGGCGATCGCGGGCGCGAAGATCATCCAGTACTGGATCGACGTCCCGCTGTGGGCGTCCTCGCTGGTGTTCATGGTGCTGATGACGGCGACCAACCTGTTCTCGGTGAAGTCCTACGGCGAGTTCGAGTTCTGGTTCGCCGGGATCAAGGTCGCCGCGATCGTGGCCTTCATCGCGCTCGGTGCGCTGTTCGTGGTGGGGCTGTGGCCGGGTAAGGACGCCGACTTCTCGAATCTGACCGCGCACGGCGGCTTCATGCCGATGGGCTTCGGGGTGATCACCGTGGGGATCGTGACGGTGATCTTCTCGATGGTGGGCGCCGAGATCGCGACGATCGCGGCCGCCGAGTCGGCGGACCCCGAGCGGGCGGTGTCCAAGGCCGCGAACTCGGTGATCGTGCGCATCCTGCTGTTCTACGTGGGCTCCGCGCTGCTGCTCGTGACGATCCTGCCGTGGAACGACGAGGGGATCGCTGCGTCACCGTTCGTCGCGGCGTTCACCGAGATGGGCATTCCCTATGCCGACCACGTGATGAACGCCGTCGTGCTCACCGCGGTGCTGAGCTGTCTGAACTCCGGGATGTACACGGCGTCGCGCATGCTGTTCGTCCTCGCCGCCCGGCGGGAAGCGCCGCCCTCGCTGGTCCGGGTGACCCGCAGGGGAGTGCCGGCACAGGCGATCCTGGCGTCGTCGGTGGTCGGGTTCCTGTGCGTGATCGCCGCGGCGGTGTCACCGGACACCATCTTCGCGTTCCTGCTCAACTCCAGCGGCGCCATCATCCTGTTCGTCTACCTGCTCATCGCCGTCTCCCAGATCATCCTGCGCAGGCGCACACCGGATTCCGAACTGCGCGTGAAGATGTGGCTCTTCCCGGTGCTGTCGGTGCTCACCGCGGTCGGGATCGTGGCGATCCTGGTGCAGATGTTCATCGACGACGCGCTGCGGTCCCAGTTGGTGCTGAGCCTGCTGTCCTGGGGAGTGGTGCTGTTGCTCTACTTCGCCAACAAGCACTTCCTCAAGCGCCGGCCGACCAAGGCAGGGGTCACCGGCACCGGCAAACCGCATCGGGTCCTCGTGCTGGCCAACCAGACCGTCAACTCGACGGAGCTGCTCGACGAGCTGCACCGGATCGGCGCCGATCAGGAGACGCACTACTTCGTGGTGGTGCCGGTCAGCCCGATCGAGACGGGCACGGCCGAGACGCACGGACCGCTCGACGTCGAGGAGGCCACCCAGAAGGCCGCCTCCGAACGCCTCGACCTGACGCTGAACGCGTTGCGCGGGCACGACTTCACCGCCGACGGCGAGCTCGGCGACCGCCGGCCGCTGCGGGCGCTGGCCGACGCCGTCGAGAGTTTCGACCCCGACCAGATCGTCATCTCGACGCTGCCGCCCGAGAAGTCGGTGTGGCAGCGCTTCGACGTCGTCGACCGGGCCCGCGCACAGCACAGGGTTCCGGTGACCCACGTGGTCGCCACGGGCGCCGAAGCCACGGCCACGCCATGACGATCGTCGCCGGGTTCAGCGCCAGCCGGCAGGGCAGCGCACCGCTGCATCTGGCGGCCGAGATCGCCCGGTGCACCTTCGACCGGATCATCGCCGCGGCGATCGTCGAGCGGCCGTGGCCGCCTCGCGGCGACCCGGTCGAGGAGGAGTACCTGCGCTACGTCACGGCCGCGGCGCGCACGTCACTCGAACGGGTGGTCGCCGAGATGTCCGGCGACGCCGATGTGTCGGTCGTCGTGCACAAGGCGGCGTCGGTACCCGAAGGTCTGACCGAGCTCGCGGCGCACCACCACGCCGACGTGGTCGTGGTGGGCTCCTCGTCGTCCGGTCTGCTCGGCCGGGTCGCGCTGGGCAGCGTGACCGACCGCCTCGTGCACACCGCCGCGGTGCCGGTGGCGATCGCACCGCGCAGCTATCCGCCGAGCCGGGAGCCGATCCGGCGGCTGACCGTCGCCTACGGTGGGCACGCCGACGCCGTCCGGTTGATCGAGACCGCCACCGAACTCGCGGTGCGGTGGTCGGCGCGGCTGCGGATCGCGTCGTTCTCGGTGCGGCCGGTCGCGGTGTTCAGCGGGTCGATCGAACCGTCCGCGGAAAGCCTCGTCGTCGAGCAGTGGTCGAGGCGCACCGCCGACGAAATCACCAAGCAGCTCAACGAGATTCGGGCCCACATCGCCGCCCCCGACGCCGAGGTGGTCGTCGGGGTCTCCCACGACTGGCGTACCGCCGTCGAGGACGTGGCCTGGGAGCCGGGCGATCTGCTTCTGCTCGGCTCCGGTGCGGCCGGGCCTGCCGCGCACGTGTTCCTCGGGTCGGCCGCCGCGAAGATCCTGCGGCACAGCCCCGTTCCGGTGATGATCGTCCCGAGGCGCTGACCGGGCCACCTGACGGTGACTGGTGTTGCGGCGCTACGCGGCCATCGCGTCGTAGAGGCGCGCGATCTCGGCCGGTGCGACGTCGACCTGGCACTGCTGCCGAAGGGTGCGCAACGGCTGGGCGATGCGCTGCAGATCGGCCCACTCCTGCGGGTTGGCGACGAAGTAGTTCCGAATCACCGCCTCACCACCGGAACCGGCGTTGGTGATCGCGTCGTTCGCGCCGGGGTGGCTGTTGAGATATGCGGCGGTCTGCCCCGAGACCGACGACAGGGCGCTGCTCAGTCCGGCAGCGGTGCACTGGGGCTGCGCCGAAGCCGACGGTATGGCGATGGTGGCGGCCGCGACCCCCAGCAGGGCGCCGGTGCTGAGCACGCCGGCGAGTTTACGGCGCATGGTGATGCCCGATGTGATCATTTTTCTCCCCTTGATTTCCGGCGATGATCCTTCCCCCGACGCCGTTCCCCACGCTACGCGCCGCCGGCGCTGCTGCCAGGCAGACGCAGAAATCCCCGGCGACGCCATGCGGCGGCCGGGGATCTTCCGGGTGTTCTGCGTAGAGCGCCTACAGCGGGATGTTCTTGTGCCGGCCGCGGCGGGCGGGCGCCTCGGCCAGCGCCTGGGTCAGCTTGCTGCGGGTGTGGGCGGGGTCGATCTTCTCGTCCACCACGCCGATCTCGATGGCGGAGTCCACGCCGCCGGCGATGCGTTCGTGTTCGGCGGCGAGCTCCTCGTGCAGCGCCTCGCGGTCCTCGGGGGCGGCGGCGGCCAGCTTCTTCTTGTGCAGGATGCCGACCGCGGCCTTGGCGCCCATGACGGCGACCTCGGCGTCGGGCCAGGCGAAGACCTTCGTCGCACCCAGCGACCGCGAGTTCATCGCGATGTAGGCGCCGCCGTAGATCTTGCGGGTGACCAGCGTGACGCGCGGGACGGTGGCCTCACCGAACGCGTGCAGCAGCTTGGCGCCGCGGCGGACCACGCCGCCCCACTCCTGATCCACGCCGGGCAGGTAGCCCGGCACGTCGACGACGACGACCAGCGGGATGCCGAACGCATCGCACAGCCGCACGAAACGCGCGGCCTTCTCGGCGCTTTCGGAGTTCAGGCAGCCGCCCAGCCGCAGCGGGTTGTTGGCCAGCACGCCGACGGTGCGCCCGGCCAGCCGGCCGAGGCCGACGACCATCGACGGCGCCCACTTGCCCTGGAACTCCTCGAACGGCACGCCGTCGTCGAGCAGTGCGGTGATCAGCGGGTGCACGTCGTAGGCGCGCCGCGCCGACTCCGGCAGCAGCGCGGCCAAGTCGCTGTCCTGGGCTTCGGCCTTGGTGCGGTCGAAATGGCCCTGCTGGCTGAACAGTCCGACCAGGCGGCGACCGCGCTCGTAGGCGTCGAGTTCATCGCTGGCGACGATGTGGCAGACACCGGACTTCTTGTGGTGGGCCTCGGGTCCGCCGAGCGAGACCATGTCGACGTCCTCGCCGGTGACGCTGCGCACCACGTCGGGGCCGGTCACGAAGACCTTGCTGTCGGGCGCCATCACGATCACGTCGGTCAGGGCCGGTCCGTAGGCGGCGCCGCCCGCGGCGAAACCGACGACCACGGAAATCTGCGGGATGTAGCCGGACGCCCGGATCATGGCCTCGAACACCAGACCGACCGCGTGCAGGGCCTTGACCCCCTCGGCCAGGCGGGCGCCGCCGGAGTGCCAGATGCCGACGATCGGGCTCTGTTCCTCGATCGCGGTGTCGTAGGCGTTGACGATGTGGCGGCAGCCCTCGACGCCCATGGCGCCGCCCATCACGGTCCCGTCGGTGCAGAACGCGATGCTGCGGACGCCGTTGACGGTGCCGGCCGCGGCGAGCACACCCGAGCGGTCCCGCTCGTGCAGCAACTCGACGGTGCCGTCATCGAAGAACGTGCGCAGGCGCAGCAGCGGATCGCGCGGGTCGAGCGTTTCGCCGACCGTCTCGGGGGCCATGACCGTCATTCAAATCCTCCTAGTGCCCGTTCCGATGTCAGCTGACTGTCGAGAAGCTGTGGTGCTCAGTACTTCCCGAAAGCGAGCGCGACGTTGTGCCCACCGAATCCGAACGAATTGTTGATCGCGTACTGGTAGTTACCGGGGCGCGGAGAGCCGGCGACGACGTCGAGGTCGATCTCCGGATCCAGGTTCTTCAGGTTGAGGGTCGGGGGGATGACGCCGTTCTTGAGCGCCAGCACCGTCAGGATGGACTCCACCGCGCCGACGGCGCCGACCGAGTGGCCGAGCGCGCCCTTGGGTGCGTAGACCGCCGGTTTGTGACCGCCCATCGCGTTGTTGATCGCCTTGCCCTCGGCGACGTCACCGACACTGGTGCCGGTGGCGTGCGCGTTGACGTGGTCGATGTCGGTCGGCTGCAGACCGGCCAGCTGGATGGCGCGGGTCATGGCCCACCCGGCCTGTTCACCGTTGGGGTCCGGCGCCACGATGTGGTAGCCGTCCGAGGTGACGCTCGCACCCATGATGCGGGCCAGGATGTTGGCGCCGCGGGCCTTGGCGTGTTCCTCGGTCTCGATGACCAGGAGCGCACCGCCCTCGCCGAAGACGAAGCCGTTGCGGTCCTTGTCGAACGGGCGGCAGGCGCCGGCCGGATCGTCGTTGGTGGTCGACAGCACGATGCGCATCTGCGCGAACCCCGCGATCGGCACCGCTTCGATCCGGGTCTCGACACCGCCGCAGATCGCGATGTCGGCCTCGCCCAGCACGATGTTGCGCCAGGCCTGGGCGATGCCCTCGGAGCCGGAGGCGCAGGCCGAGACCGGGGTGATGACCCCGGCCCTGGCCTTGCGCTCCAGACCCACCGCGGCGGCGGCCGCGTTGGGCATGTACATCTGCACGGCCAACGGTGACACGGCCTTGAGACCCTTGGCACGCATCCCGTCGTAGCTGAACACGAGCTCCTCGGTGGAGCCCATGCCCGTGCCGATCGAGACCATCAGCCGACGCGGGTCGACCTCCGGGGAACCGGCGTTCGCCCAGACCCGCCGGCCCAGCACGGTCGACATCTTCTGCAGGTAGGACAGACGGCGCAGCTCGACACGCGTGAGCTCACTGTCGAAGTCCTCCAGCAGATGCCCGCCGATCCGGACCGGGAGGTCGTACTCCTCGACGAACGGATCCTCGAGCGTGCGGATACCGCTCTGCCCGTCGAGTAGACGCTGCCAGGTGGTCTCCGCATCGGTAGCCAGGGCGGTCGTCATGGCAACTCCCGTGACGACCACGTTGGGGAAACCGTTCCCCGTCGAAAGCCTGGTTAACCGTGCCATTACTGCTCCGTATGTGTCTTTCCGTTGGTCGTGCGCTACTCAGTAACGACCGAACGCCAAGGCCACATTGTGGCCGCCGAATCCGAACGAGTTGTTGATGGCGTACTGGTAGTCGCCATACCGTGGCTCGCCCGCAACGACATCGAGATCGATCTCGGGGTCCGGTGTCTCGTAGTTCAGTGTCGGCGGGATGACGCCGTCACGCAGTGCGAGCACCGTGAGGATCGACTCGAGCGCACCGACCGCCCCGATGGAGTGGCCGAGCGCCGACTTCGGCGCGTACACCGCGGCGTGCTCCACACCGGCGACCCGGATGGCGTTGGCCTCGGCCGTGTCACCGATCGGCGTCGCGGTGGCGTGTGCGTTGACGTGGTTGACGTCCTTGGGATCGATCCCCGCAGTCTCCATCGCACGCTTCATCGCGTGGCCGGCCCGAAGACCGTCCGCGGCCGGGGCCACCATGTGGAACGCGTCGCTGGTGATGCCCGCGCCCATGAGGCGGGCCAACGGCTTGGCGCCGCGGGCCAGGGCATGCTCCTCGGTCTCGATGATCATCATCGCCCCGGCTTCGCCGAACACGAACCCGTCGCGGTTCTTGTCGAACGGCCGCGACGCCCCGGCGGGGTCGTCGTTGCGGGTCGACATGGCGCGCATCATCGAGAACGCCGCGATGGGCAGCGCCTCGATGCCGCCCTCCACGCCGCCGACGACGGCGAAGTCCGCGTCACCCATGACGATCTGACGCCAGCCGTGCGCGATCGCCTCCGAGCCGGACGAGCAGGCCGACACCGGGGTGATGACCCCGGCGCGGGCGCCCAGTTCCAGACCGGCGACGGCCGCCGCACCGTTCGGCATGATCATCTGGACCGCGAGCGGCGACACCTTGCGGGGGCCGCCCTCGTTCATCGCGTCGTAGGTCTCGACGATCTTCTCGCCGCCGCCCAGACCGGTGCCGATGATCACGGCGAACCGGTCCGGATCGACCTCGGGCCTGCCCGCGGTCTCCCACAGGCGACCCGAGACCAGCTTGGACATGCGCTGCACGTACGACATGCGACGCATGTCGATGCGGGTCATGTGGTCGTCGACGTTGTCGACGAGATGACCGCCGATCCGCACGGGCAGGTCCCACTTGGTGACGAAGTCGTCTTCGAGAACGCGGATGCCGCTCTCGCCAGCCAGCAGGCCCTTCCACGTGCTCTCGATGTCCGCGGCGAGCGACGTGGTGGCCTCGACGGCAGTCACCACGACGCTCGGGAAACCGCCGTTAGCAGTGGAAGGCCTGGTCACTGCGAGAACTTATCGCGGAGAGCGGCGGCAGCTTCGGGGTTCTCTTCCTCGAGCTTCTGGATGTAGGCGACCACGTCACCGACGGTGCGCAGACCGGCGAGGTCCTCGTCGGGGATCTTCACGCCGTACTTGTCCTCGGTCTGCACCGCGATCTCCACCATGGACAGCGAGTCGATGTCGAGGTCGTCGACGAAGGACTTCTCGGGGGTGACCTCCGACGGCTCGATGCCGGTGACCTCTTCGATGATCTCGGCGAGACCGGCGATGATTTCTTCCTGAGTGGCGGGCACGATGGCTCCTTCTATATATGTGGTGAACATGCCTCCGCGGAGCGGAGAACTCTTGAATGACGATCGATATGTGGTTGTCCCGGCGGATTACAGCGAGGTGAGCCCGTCCAGGTCAGCGGGGGACTTGACGGGGTGCGTCGGAACCCCCCGAAGTTCACGTTTGGCGATGCCGACGAGTGTGCCCGCGGGCGGGAATTCGACGATCGCGGCGTTCTCGGCGTTCTCGAAGCGCTGCCGCATCGTTGCGGTACAGAGATCCCAGCGCACCGGCCGGGTGAGTTGGGCGACCAGCTTCTCGATCGCGTCCGCGGCCGAGGCTACCGGTTGGCCGTCGGCGTTCGACAACAGCGTGGCCGTGGGTTCGGCGACGGCCACCTCGCGGGCGGCGGCTTCGTAGCCGTCGAGTGCGGAGGCCATGTACCGGGTGTGGAATGCGCCCGCGGTGGCCAGCTTGCGGACGCGGGCCTTGGCCGGCGGATCCTCGGCGAGCTTGTCCAGGGCGGACACCGCACCGGCGGCCACGATCTGACCGGCCGCGTTGCGGTTGGCGGGGACCAGGTCCAGCGCCTCGAGGCGGGCAAGGACCTCGGCCTCCTCACCACCGAGGACGGCGGCCATGCCGGTCGGCTCGAGTGCGCAGGCCTTGGCCATCTCGGCGCCGCGGGTCGCGGCCAGCTTGATGGCATCGTCGGCGGAGATCACCCCGGCGATGGCGTAGGCGGCGATCTCCCCGACCGAGTGGCCGGCGACGACGGTGTTGTCACCTGCGCCGCCGAACAGGTCGCGTCGGGCGGCTTCTTCGTGGGCGAGCAGTGTCGCGGCCACGACCAGGGGCTGGGTCACCGCGGTGTCGGTGATCTCATCGGCGTCGGCGGTGGTGCCCAGCCTGGCGAGATCCAGGCCGCTGATCTCCGACCACGTCGCCAGGCGCTCGGCGGCGCCGGACAGCTGCAGCCACGGCTCAAGCATCCCGGGAGTCTGGGACCCCTGGCCGGGCGCGAGCAGCGCGATCTGGGTATGCGATTGAGGCACGTCTCTAAGAGAACACTGTGAAGACGACTTTGCGCCGTGTAAGAGATTATGAACCTCGTCTTATGTTTTTGTAGCAAGTCCACAAAACGGCATGTGATGCGACTCCAGCGAGATCGGGCCGCAACATCTCATCCGCTGCGGTAGAGGGTCGCACTGGCCGGCCGCGCGGCCGGGACCTGCGGGGATGGCCCACTCGCCCGGCTGGACTGGGCCGCTTGCCGGTTGAGCCGGCCGACGGTGGAGGCCACCCGGAGCACGTAGGCATCGCGCGGCAGGGTGGGGTCGCGCCCGGTGAAGTCGGCGATCCGTTTGAGCCGGTAGCGGACGGTATTTGGATGAACGAACAATTGACGGGCGCACGCCTCGATCGCGCCCCCCGCGTCGAGGTAGGCGTCGAGGGTCTCGGTGAGTGCCGGGCCCGCGTCGCCGAGCGGCCGCATCACCTCGGTTTCCAGCGCCGCGATGGCCGTCGCGTCCCCGAGCAGCGCACGTTCGGGCAGCAGTTCGCGCGCCGACACCGGCCGGGGCGCACCGCTCCACCCGGCGACCGCGTTCATGCCGGCGATGGCCTCGGTGGCCGACAGGTGGGCCGCCGACAGCGTCGGCGCGGTCGGGCCGACGACGACCGGGCCGTCGGCGAACGCGACGAGGATCTCCTTGAGGAAGCGGTCGGTGGGTGAGATCGGCCCCGAGACGATCGCGACCAGCCAGGTGCCGTGCACATCCGACAGCGCGGCCCGGTCGTTGCGGGTCACGATGTCGCGCACGTCGTCGGCGGCGAGATCGATTCGGTCGGGGTGGGGGAGGCCGACGATGACGGTGGCCGGGGCGGTGGCGTCCCAGTTGAGCGTGGCCGCCTGGGACTGCAACTCCGGCCCGACGTCACCGCGGACCACCGCGTCGACGACGTTGGCCTCCATCCGGGTGTCCCACGCGCCGCGTGCCTCCGCCGCGTCGGCGTAGGCCGAGGCGGCGGCGAACGCCAGATCCCGGCTGTAGCGCAGGATGCCGGCGGTCAGGGCCGTGACCTGCTCGTCCGAGCGCGCGAGCAGCGGCACGGCCTCTTCGAAGAACTCCATCGTGGTGCGCACCATCTCGACCGTCTGGCGCAACGCGATGCGGCGGGTCAGGTCCTGGGGCACGACTTCGAACGCCTGCGCGGTGTAGCTGACGTTGCTCTGCGGGTTGCGCATCCACTCGACGAAGTTGACCACCGCCGTCTGCACCACCAGGTGCACGCTCGCGCGCTGCGAGGCCTCCAGGCCGGCGAAGAACGGCAGCCGGTCCTGCATGGAGGCCACCGCCTCGGTGGCTAATCGCCCCGAGTACTGCTTCAACCGGCGCAGCACGGAATCCGGCACGGTCTGCAGCACCTCGACCGTCGAGGCCGGCGGCACGTACCGATTGTCGGGCATCCCTAAAAGCTACGCCATGGTTCTGGCGGATACCTCCAAGCCGGGTGTGCCGAGCAGACACAGAATCGCGTTAGGCCGCCTTCGGGGACGCGATTCTGTGTCTGCTCGCGGGAGGTACTCAGGCCACCCCGGGATCGGAGGTCTGCTCCGGCGCCGCCAGCACGTCGTCGATCTCGTAGCGGCGGGCCGCCTCGACGGCCACCGAGATGTCGATGTTGCCGTCGCGGGCCAGCCCTTCGAGCACCGCCACGGTGATCGACTCGGCGTCGGTGTTGTAGAACCGCCGCGCGGCGGGCCGGGTGTCGGAGAATCCGAAACCGTCCGTGCCGAGCGTGATGTACGTACCGGGTACCCACGGCCGGATCTGCTCGGGCACCGCGCGCATCCAGTCCGAGACCGCCACGACCGGTCCGGCCGCGTCGGCGAGCGCCGTGGTGATGTACGGGGTGCCCGCCGGCCGGTCCGGATGGCGCAGCAGGTCCTTCTCGACCTGGACGCCGTCGCGGTTGAGCTCGTTCCAGCTGGTCACCGACCACACGTCGGCGGCCACGTCCCACTCCTCGGCCAGCATCTCGGCGGCCTTGAGCGCCGAGGGCATCGCCACGCCGGACACCAGGATCTGGGCGGTGTTGGATTTCTTCTCCGCCGCGGCCCGGTACCGGTAGATCCCGCGCAACAGACCCTCGACGTCGAGGTTCTCCGGTTCCGCCGGCTGGACGTAGGGCTCGTTGTAGATCGTCAGATAGAAGTAGACGTTCTCCGGGTTCTCCCCGTACATCCGGTGCAGCCCGGATTCGATGATGTAGGCGATCTCGTAGGCGAACGCCGGGTCGTAGGCCACCACCGCGGGGTTGGTCGACGCCAGCAGCAGTGAGTGGCCGTCGGCGTGCTGCAACCCCTCACCGACCAGCGTGGTGCGCCCGGCCGTCGCGCCCAGCACGAATCCACGGGCCATCTGGTCGGCGGCCGCCCAGAAGCTGTCACCGGTGCGCTGGAACCCGAACATCGAATAGAAGATGTAGATCGGGATCATCGGCTCGTTGTGCGTGGCGTACGACGTGCCCGCAGCGATGAACGTGCCCACCGAACCGGCCTCGTTGATCCCCTCGTGCAGGATCTGCCCGACCTCGCTCTCCCGGTACGCCAGCATCAGCTCGGCGTCGACGGAGGTGTAGAGCTGCCCGTTGCGGTTGTAGATCTTGAGGTTCGGGAACCAGGAGTCCATCCCGAACGTGCGCGCCTCGTCGGGGATGATCGGCACGATGCGATGGCCGATCTGCTTGTCGCGCAGGATCTCCTTGAAGGTGCGGACTGTCGCCATCGTGGTGGCGACCTCCTGCTTGCCGGAGCCCTTCTTCAGCGCCTTGTAGGCATCGCTGCTCGGCAGCGCGAGTGCCTTGGACTTCGTGCGACGCTCCGGCACGAAACCGCCGAGCGCGCGCCTGCGGTCGAGCATGTAGCGGATCTCGGGCGCCTCGGGGCCGGGGTGGTAGTACGGCGGCAGGTAGGGGTTCTCCTCGAGCTGGGCATCGCCGATCGGGATGCGCTGGGCGTCGCGGAAGTCCTTGAGGTCTTGCAGCGCAAGCTTTTTCATCTGATGGGTGGCGTTGCGGCCCTCGAAGTGCTTACCCAGGGTGTAGCCCTTGATGGTCTTGGCGAGGATGACCGTCGGCTGGCCCTTGTGCTCCATCGCCGCGCGGTACGCGGCGTAGACCTTGCGGTAGTCGTGCCCGCCGCGCTTGAGGTTCCAGATCTCGGCGTCGGTCATCGGTTCCACCAGCGCCTTGGTGCGCGGGTCACGGCCGAAGAAGTGGTCGCGTACGTAGCCGCCGTCGTTGGCCTTGTAGGTCTGGTAGTCGCCGTCGGGGGTGGTGTTCATCAGGTTGACCAGTGCGCCGTCGCGGTCGGCGTGCAGCAGCGCATCCCATTCGCGGCCCCACACCACCTTGATGACGTTCCAGCCGGCGCCGCGGAAGAACGACTCCAGTTCCTGGATGATCTTGCCGTTGCCGCGCACCGGGCCGTCGAGGCGCTGCAGGTTGCAGTTGACGACGAACGTCAGGTTGTCCAGCGCCTCGAGGGCGGCCACGTGGATGAGCCCCCGGCTCTCCGGTTCGTCCATCTCGCCGTCGCCGAGGAACGCCCACACATGCTGGTCGGTGGTGTCCTTGATGCCGCGGTCGTGCAGGTAGTGGTTGAACCGGGCCTGGTAGATCGCGTTCATCGGGCCCAGGCCCATCGAGACCGTGGGGAACTCCCAGAAGTCGGGCATCAGCCGCGGATGCGGGTACGACGGGATACCGCCGCCGGGGTGGCTGTGCTCCTGGCGGAACCCGTCGAGTTGGTCGGCGGTCAGCCTGCCCTCGAGATAGGCGCGCGCGTAGATCCCGGGGGAGGCGTGGCCCTGGATGAACACCTGGTCGCCGCCGCCGGAGTGGCTCTTACCGCGGAAGAAGTGGTTGAAGCCCACCTCGTAGAGCGCGGCCGACGACGCGTACGTCGAGATGTGGCCGCCCACACCGACTCCCGGACGCTGCGCGCGGTGCACCATGATCGCGGCGTTCCACCGGATCCAGGCCCGGTAGCGGCGTTCGACGTCCTCGTCGCCGGGGAACCACGGCTCGAGTTCGGTCGGGATCGTGTTCACGTAGTCGGTCGAGGTGAGCGCGGGGATGGCCACCCGCTGCTCCCCGGAGCGTTCGAGCAGCCGCAACAGCAGGTAGCGGGCTCTCGCCGGTCCGGAGCGTTCGAGCAGCTGGTCGAACGACTCCAGCCATTCGCTCGTCTCATCGGGATCGATGTCGGGCAGATACGATGCAACACCCTCACGGATCACCCGGACACGATCGTGTTCGGCTGCGGTGGAGGAGTTTTGGGCCAGATCCTGGCGCACGAACTCGGTGGTCAACTTCCGCTCCTTGTCAGGCGGTATCGGTACGCCGCGACCGCGGGGGGTTTGTGGCTCTCCACGTGCGCGACAACCTCCATCCTTCCCCCATCGTGCCCCAACTGCACCGCTGGGGGCAGGTGGTCGGAATGAACCCGCGACGACGCCGGTCAACCGGTAACGTCTGCAGACCGTGCTGAGCGGTGGACCGCGCCAGGGGAGGCGGCTGAAGATGGTTGCCCGGATACTCGGCAGCCTCGCCGCGGCGGCCATGGTCATCGTCGGCTGCACGTCGGTGACCTCGGGTTCGGGTCAGGTCGACCGCGAGGCCGCGCCGGTGTACCGCGCCTCGGTGTCCGCCTCCGTCGAGGAGTCGATCGCGCAGTCGAGCGCCCGGGAGTCCCGACGGCAGCAGTCCTTGACCACCGCGGCCATCCACACCGCGTGCGAGGACCTCAGCAGTTCCAGCGTCAACGCGATCGGCGCCGTCAACGCCTACGTCGACGCGGTCAACGAGAACACGCCCGAGGTGGGGGTCCGCGCCGGACCGGCGGTGGAGGCGCTCAACATCAGCGCCGACCTCGTCGCCACCGGCATCTCCGACGTGCTCACCCCGGAACTGCGCGATGCGCTGGGCGCCTGGGTGGGCGCCGCGCGCGACGTCGCGGGCACCATCACCCGGGACGCCGGGCCCGACGAGTTCAACGACGCGGTGACGCGGTTGAACGATTCCAGGGAGGTCGCGCTCGAACTGTGCGACGCATCATATTGACGAACCGGGGCAGCGGCCGCACGTAACCGGTGGGGCACGTGCAACGATAGGGGCTCGAGAACGCGCAGCATCGGCAGAAGGAGGACCGACGGTGGTGGCGGCGGCGGACGCCCCGAACTACGCCCAACGACTGGGCATCGAAAACGATCAGGTTGTGCAGGAACTGGGTTGGGACGAGGACGTCGACGACGACATCCGGGCCGATATCGAGGATGCGTGCGGTGGCGAGCTGCTTGACGAGGACGCCGATGAGGTCATCGACGTCGTGCTGCTGTGGTGGCGCGACGACGACGGGGACCTCGTGGACGCCCTGATGGACGCCATCACCCCACTCGCCGACGACGGCGTGATCTGGGTGATCACGCCGAAGACCGGTAAGCCGGGGCACGTGCAACCGGCGGACATCGCGGAGTCGGCGCCCACGGCAGGTCTGATGCAGACCTCGTCGGCGAACCTGGGTGACTGGATCGCCAGCCGGCTGGTGCAGCCCAAGTCCAAGGCCGCGGGGAGGCGTTAGGTGGCCGCACTCGATGTCGGCACCGAGGCGCCCGACTTCACGCTCAAGGACCAGAACGGTCAGCCCGTCACGCTCGGCGACTTCCGGGGCGCCAAGAACGTGCTGCTGGTGTTCTTCCCACTCGCGTTCACCGGCATCTGTCAGGGTGAGCTCGACGAGATCCGGGACAACCTGCCCACCTACGAGAACGACGACACGGCGACGCTGGCGATCTCCGTCGGCCCGCCGCCCACCCACAAGATCTGGGCGACGCAGAGCGGCTTCACCTTCCCGGTGCTGTCGGACTTCTGGCCGCACGGTGCGGTCGCCCAGGCCTACGGGGTGTTCAACGCCGACGCAGGCATCGCCAACCGGGGCACCTTCGTGGTGGACCGGTCGGGAATCATCCGGTTTTCTGAGATGAAGAGCCCGGGTGAGGCGCGCGATCAGGCGGTGTGGACGGACGCGCTGGCGGCGCTGCGCTCGAGCTGAGGCGATTTCCGCCTGCGGTGGGGGTCCGGGTAGCCTGCCCGGCACGGGGCGTGTAGCTCAGTGGTAGAGCTCTGGTTTTACACACCAGCGGTCGGCGGTTCGATACCGTCCACGCCCACTTCATGCCGGGCAGTCGGGTCCGGCGATCTTCACTGTGCGGTCGCGGCCTGCTTGCTCCCGTACACCCGTTCCATCAGTGCGGTGTCGCCGTGGACCTCCACGCGGACGGTCTTACCGTCGCGCAGCGTGAACACGTCCGCATCGGTGCCATGCTCGCCGGCGAGCGTCAGCTCGGTCAGCGCGACCACCGTGTCACCCTCGCCGATCAGCCGGTGCAACTTGACCGTCAACGGTTTCTCGGCCAGCTTGCCGAGATAGGCGCGGATCTCGTCCTTACCGTGAAACGTGCCGCTGACCGCGCTCCTGCCGGGTTGCACCCACTCGACGTCGTCGTCGAAGAGGCTCATGACAGTCTCGATGTCGCCGGAGGAGAAGGCCTCGTAACCCTTCTTGACCGCCTCGATGTTTCGTTCTTGTTCCGACATGATCCATACCCTTTCGTGCGATTACCCCTCGAACGGGGGGAAGCCTGTTTACGGACTTGACTTTCGATGACTCTGTGCCGCAACGGTTAACGCGGCGGCGGGGCGAAGAACTCCAGCGCCACCCCGTCCGGATCGCGGAAACTCAGCCCCGACCCGTAGCCGGCGTCGACGATGCCGCCGTGGGACACGCCGAGTTCGTCCAGCCGGCGTACCCACTGCTCGAGTTCGGTCCGATCGGCGCAGCCGAAGGCGACATGGTCGAGTCCGGGGGCGAATTCGCTGAAGCGAACCTGTCCGGCGGGGCTGTCGTGCTGGTGGATGCCGAACAGCGTGCCGTCGCCGAATGCCCACACCACGTGGTGGAAGCCGGCGTCGGTGTGTTCGTCGAGGACGGGCTCGGTACCGATGAGTGCGCGGTACCACGGTGTGCTGACTTCGAGGTCACGCACCGTGACCGCGACGTGGGTGAGCCCGCCGATCGCCATCGGCGAGCCACCCGCAGACGTATTCATCTGTGCCACAGCGCAATCGGGTCAGTTACGTCGTCGAGACCTGCTTCTTGCCGTACACGCGTTCCATCAGCGCGGTGTCGCCGTAGACCTCGACACGCACCGTCTTGCCGTCACGCAGCGTGAACACATCGGCATCCCGGGAGTGCTCGGACTCGACGGTGACGTCGGTCAGCGCGACCACGGTGTCACCTTCGGCGACGAGGCGGTGCACCCGGACCTCGATCGGCTTGCTCGTCAACTTCTCCAAGTACGAACCGAGTTCGCCCTTCCCGTGGTACGTGCCGCTGATCGCGCTCGCCCCGGGATGAATCCACTCGATGTTGTCGTCGAAGAGGCTCATCACGGTTTCGATGTCACCGGCTGCGAAGGCGTCGTACCCCTTCTTGACCACCTCGACATTGCGTTCCTGCTCAGACATCGTTCATCCCCTTCCTGCGGGCCAGTGGAGTGGCCGCGGTGGCGTGGCCGGTTCGGGGAGTCGTGCACATCCGGCTACTCGGATCAGTCAGGCCATTCACCGCCTCATCGATTATCGGTCCGCGAGCGGGCTGCCGGAAGGTGCCGCGCACCGCATATGTGACGTTATTGTCCCGATCAAACATCCTGGGCCGCAGGGAAGTCTGTGCGGCAAAACCCCCTCCTGGGGCCGGGCGATGTTGTCACACTCGGTGAAGAGTGCAACCGGCAGATCGGGAGATTCGATATGCGCTACCTGCGAACGGCAGCGTGTCTGGCGGTGGCCGCGGTGGTCGGGTGCGGGGCCCAATCGATGCCGGTGCCACCGCACGCAGATGCCGACCCGGCGAGCGCTTTCGTGGTCAGCCGGGAGGAGTTCGACCGCGCCTTCCCCGGCCGCATCGGGTTCTACTCGTACGACGACCTGGTGGACGCGCTCCCGTCGTTTCCGGCGTTCGCCACGACCGGTGACGAGACCACACGCCGGCGCGAGGTCGCCGCGTTCTTCGGCAACATCTCGCACGAGACGGGTGGGTTGGAGATCATCGAGGAGAGCCCACAGCGCCGCAGAGTGTACTGCGACGCCGACCTTCCGTTCGGTTGTCCAGCGGGCGAGGACGCCTATTTCGGTCGCGGTCCCGGCCAACTGAGCTGGAACTACAACTATCGCGCGGCGGGCGATGCGCTCGGGGTCGACCTGCTCACCGAACCCGAGCTCGTCGCGCAGGACGCCCCACTGGCGTGGCGGACCGCGCTGTGGTTCTGGACCACCCAGAAAGCCGCGGCTGCGGCCACCCCGCATGACGCGATGGTGCGCGGCCTCGGATTCGGTGAGACGATCCGGGCGTTCAACGGCGTTCTCGAGTGTGGCGGCGGCAATCCGGCGCAGGTGCAGAGCCGGGTGGACGCCTATCTGCGGATCAGCGCGCTGCTCGGGGTGCCGCCGGGGGAGGACCTCTACTGCTGAGCCCCGAGGATCGGTGGCATCGGGCGGTGACGTTCGACGAAGGCGCTCACCGTGTTCCTGCGTTCCAACTTGTCCCAGGCCACGATGGTGCCCTTGATGGCCCGATAGGCCGAGGCGTAGAGCAGATAGGCCCGCAGCGGCTCGTAGATGATCCGGTAGACGGGGACGACGAGCAGATGCCAGGCGCGTTCCCGGGCCATCGCGACAGCGGTGATCGAGATGATCATGTGCAGTGCCGCAACGAATCCCGCGAACAGCGCGATGCTCTGCCAGTTGCCGGCCGCGAGGCTCATCCCGGCCGCGACGATCGTCAGCGGCATGAACAGCAGCGGCACGATGAGCGAGAGCGCGGCGTAGGGCAACGCGACCAGACCCAGTGCCCCGTAGCGCGGCCGGAACAGCATGGCGCGGTGCTTCCACAGCGCCTGGATGTTGCCGTAGGTCCACCGTTTGCGTTGTTTGGCAAGGGCACGGATGGTTTCCGGCGCCTCGGTGTCGGCGATGGCGTTGTTCTCCTGCAGGATCCGGTAACCGCGTCGCTGCAGCGCCAGGGTCGCGTCACAGTCCTCGGCCATGGTGTCATCGCAGAAGCCGCCGATCTCCTCGAGGGCCGTGCGGCTCCACGCCGAGCACGCGCCGGGGACGATCGAGATCGCGTTGAGCAGGCGCTCCGCCATACGGGTGACGCATATTCCGGAGATGTACTCGAGGCTCTGCCAGGCGGTCAGGAGATTGCGCCGATTGCCGACCTTGATGTGCCCGGCCACCGCGCCGACCTGTCTGCCGTGGGTGTGGCGGGCGAAGTGCCGGGCGAGGTTGCGGATCGTGTCCGGTCTGAAGAGGGTGTCCGCGTCCATCGTGACCATCACGGTCGACACCGCCGACGCGTGATTGATCCCGTTGTTGATCGCCGACGATTTTCCGCTGTTCGCCTGGTCGACCACGCGCAATTTGGGCCAGTCGCGCGCCAGTTCGGTGAGGATCCGCAGGGTGCCGTCCGTGGACCCGTCGTTGACCGCGACCACCTCGAACCTCGACCGCGGGTAGTCGCTGCGGCGGAGTTCGGCAATCGTTCTCGCGATCACCTTCTCCTCGTTGAAGGCGGCCAACACCACGCTCACCATCGGCAGCTGGTCATCGCCGATGTCGTTCCAGCGCAACCGGTTCTGCCGGTATTGACAGACGAGCGCGAGTATCAGGTACAGCAACGACATCACCGTCAGCGAGCCCATGCCCAGCCAGAACAGGAACCCGAGCACTGCTCCCGGCGCCTTCTCCATCAGCCGCAGCGTGTGGTACGTCGCGGCGTCGGCCGGATACTGTTCGGCGTTGCTCACGGGCAGCTCCTGCTCAGACAGCAGCGGTGCGAGCGTCGAGAAGGTGTAGCCCTTGCTCTTGGCCTCGGCGATCAGTTGCTCGAGCATGCGGACGGTCGCTGACCGGTCGCCGCCACCGTCGTGCAGGAGGACGACGTGTCCACGCCCGTCGAGTTGTGGGACCGCCACCTCGTTCTCCGGCGACACCTTCCAGTCGAGGGTGTCGATGTCCTGGTCGACCTGGAGGTATCCGAGCTGCTGTGACTGCAGCAGCGCGAGCGTGTTGTTGTCGGGGTCGCCTCGCGGGATCCGGAAGAGTCTGCTGGCATAGGCCGCGGTGGCGCGCATGACGCGGTCGGTGGCGATGATCTCCTGCCGGTTGCGGAAATCGGTGTGCTCGTCGAAGTCGACATGGAACATCGTGTGGTTGCCGGCCATATGGCCCTCGCGGATCATCCGCCGGAAGACATCCGGATGCAGGACGACCTGAGAGCCGAGGACGAAGAAGGTCGCGGGAATCTTCTCGCGGGACAGGATGTCGAGCACCTGGGTGGTGAACTCGACGTCGGGTCCGTCGTCGAATGTCAGCATCAGGTGGCGGTCCGGCGGACGGCCGTAATGGTCTATCGCGTAGGCACTGTCGCGAATCCGATCCTTGTCGTCATCGTCGGCGACCCGGTACAGCTGATTGGTGAACGGGTCGACGAGATTCCACTGATCACCCCGCCGGTCGACCCGGACCACCCTGCTGAGGACCTCGTCATCCTCGCTGCCGAGAACGGGAAAGCGCCGGTCGTCGGCGGTGGACAGCACGCGACGCGGGAAGCCCGAATCACTGTTGGTCGGCACGGTCCACAGCGGATCGAAGGCCATGGGGGTCACCCGGACCGGCAGCACTGCCACGATCACCGCGAGCACGATGACACCGGCGGCGAAGTAGTACAGACGTTTTCCCGTCCGGTCGAAGAACACCGGACCGGGTGCGGCGGTCAGAGGGTCGGTGCCGCGGATGGCGTCCGGGCGTCTTCTGAAGGGGCTGAACACGGTCGTTCTCACCCTGCCTCTTGCCGGTCACAGTCGGAGTCGAGCGTCGCTCGCAACCACTCGACCGTGCGGGCGACCCCCTCGGCGAGAGTCACCGCGGGCGTCCAGTCCCATTCCCCGGCGGTACTCGTGGCTCCTGCTGCGGCCGCCTTCCACTCGTCCATCGAGACCACCAGGCAGGGCCGCGTGGTCCCGACTGCCGCGCAGATCATCTGATGCATGCGCAGCACAGTCGTCGGGCGTCCGCTGCCCACGTGGTAGGTGCCTGCCGCGACCGGTGTGCACCCGGCGTGCACCAGGGCCTCCACCGCATCGTCGACGAAAAGGAAGTCCCGGTGGACGAAGTCGTCGCGGCAGGTCTCAGACGGAGCGCCGGTGATCAGCGCGCTCGCCAGACGCGTCACGAGCCCCGCGTCTCCACCCGGATGCTGACGCGGCCCGTAGACGCCGGCCATCGCCAGGCAGATCGGCGCCAGGCCATACCGTTCGGCATAGGCCCGCAGATACATCTCGCCCGCGGCCTTGGCCACCGAACTCGGCGAGGACGAACACGACGCGCCCTCGGTGGCGTAGACGATCTTCTCGACCCCGGCGCGCCGGCTGGCCTCGCAGAGGTTGATCGTGCCCAGCACGTTGCTCCGGGCATCGAAATGCGGATCGGCCCAAGAGGCTTCGCAGTTCACGTGCGCGGCCAGGTGGAAGATGACGGCGGGGTTGGTGCCCGCGATGATGTCGGTCAGCTCCGGCGCCTGAATGTCCCGGCGCACCAGGGTGAATCGACGTGCGGCGGTGGCGCTGTGCCGCAACGCGGATCCGAGGTTCGCCAGCGATCCCGTGCTCAGGTTGTCGATCCCGACCACCTGGTGCCCATCGTCGAGCAGGCGGTCCACCAGCGCGGACCCGATGAATCCGGCTGCGCCGGTGACGACGGCGCGCATCAGAGAGCTCCGATCGATGTCATCGCGTCACTCCACCGTCACCGATTTGGCGAGGTTGCGCGGCTTGTCCACGTCGCGGCCCAGCAACAGCGCCGATGTCCGCGCGAGGATCTGCAACGGGAGCGCGCTCTGGAGGGGACCCCACGGGCCCATCGGGTCCTCGACCACCGGTACGCAGCTGCCGGGCGGGCCGATCCGCACGACCCGTCCGCCGCGAGCCTGCACCTCGGCGATGTTCGTGGCCAGTTTCGGGTCACCGTTGTCGACCACCACGACCGGGGTGCCGTCGCTGATCAGGGCCAGCGGACCGTGTTTGAGTTCACCGGCCGGATAGTGCTCCGCCCAGCGGTAGGTCAGTTCCTTGAGCTTGAGTGCGCCCTCGGCGGCGTAGGGCAGGCCGGTGCCTCTCGCGATGAAGACGTAGCCGGAGGCGTCGATGCACTCCTCGGCGAGCGGGGGCACCACGCTCTTGGCGACGGTCCCGGCCCGCGCCAGTTGGTCCGGTAACCGCCGCAGTTCGTCGACGAGCCCGATCGCCTGAATCCGCGACACCCGACTCATCGCGACCAGCGCCGAGATCGTCACCGCGACGCCCGCGATGATCTGGCACACGAAAGTCTTGGTGGCCGCGACGCCGATCTCCGGGCCCGCGGCGCAGTGGACCACGCCGTCCGCGCGACGGGCGAGGGTGGAGTGGGAACTGTTGGTGACGGCCAGGATCGAACAGCCCTCGGCGACGCGTGTGCTGACGGCGTGCAGCACATCGGCGGTCTCGCCGGACTGGCTGATCGCCAGGCACAACGTGCGGGGCTCGGGGAGGTCCATCCCGGCCTCGCTCGCGACGCACCGCGTGACCGGCAGGCCGGCCAGGCCGTGCACCGCGTTACCGATCACCATCCCCGCATTGAGCGAGGTGCCGCAGGCGATCACCTGCAGACGGTCGAACGGCGCCAGCCCGAGATCGCCCCACAGCGTCCCGTCGGCGACGCCCCCGGCGAGTTCGTCGAGCACGCGCATCGCCGCTTCGGGTTGTTCGTCGATCTCCTTGGCCATGTGGTCGGCGTAGCCGTTCAGGTCGGCGTCGCCGCTGCGCCATATGCACCGCACCATGGTGGGCTGCACCCGGTTTTGATCGGTGCAGGCCACCGGGTCGGTGGGGGTCAGTTCCATCACGTCGCCGTCTTCGACGACCTGGAATTCGTCCACCCAGTCGGCGATGGCGGCGATGTCGCTCGCGGCGAACACCCCGTGGGCGGTGCGGGCGACGAGCAGGGGAGACCCGTTGGCGGCGACGACGATTCGGCCGGTACCGCGTTCGAGCACGGCGAGAGCCCAGGTGCCCTCGGCCACGGCCAGGGCGTTGCGCACGGCCGACGGAAGATCGTCGGCGACGAGCAACTCGTCTTCGATCAGGTGGGTCAGCACCTCGCTGTCGACAGCGGAGGTGAAGCGGTGGCCCGCGCCGGCGAGCGCGCTGCGCAATCGGTCGGCGTTCTCGATGGTCCCGTTGTGCACGAGGCTGATCCGTCCCGAACAGTCATTGTGCGGATGCGCGTTGTCCTCGGTCACCGGACCGTGGGTGGCCCATCTCGTATGGCCGATGCCGGTGCCGTCGAGTTCGGCTCCGGTCCACTGCCGCAGTTGCAGTTCGAGTGCGCCGATCCGCCCGATGGTCCGCAGTCGCGCGATGTCGCCCGCGGTGGTCCGTACCGCCACACCGACCGAGTCATATCCGCGGTATTCGAGGCGGCGAAGTGCGGTGAGCAGATACTCGGCGGCCGGACGGTGCGTCCGGCACGCGATGATGCCGCACATCAGCGGCGTCGCGATCGTGAGTCGGCCGTCTCGGTGGTTCGTCCGTCGATCATGTTGTCCCCCTTGTTGTGTGGTTGTGAGAACGGGCTCATGCCCCGTTCTCGTCGGTGCCCCCCGGCGGGTTGTCGTCCGGTTTGTTCTCGTCCGGTTCGTTCTGTTGTGTCTGCTGCGGTGGATCCGGTTCGGCTGTGGCGGTGTCATCGGGCTCCGCTGTCGCCGGAGGGTCCGGATCGCTGGGTTCTTCGACCGGGTCGCCGTCGATGCCGCCCGGTTCCAGGGGCTCACGGGTCTCGAGGGGAAGTTCGGGGGCCGGATCCGGCGTAGAGAGGACGGTGACCACCGCGGGGACCTCCGGGAGTGGCTCCGGCGTGGGGGTGAACACCTGATCCTGGACTGCAACCTGCGGTTCGTATGTGGGTGCCGATACCGGTGTTGGCTCGGGCGGCGGCACCGGGTCATGCGAAGGTGCGGGCTCCAGGTTGGGACCGGGGTCGGCCACGGGCGGTCCTGCGAACGTCGACACCGTGGGCCCCGGAGGTGGCGGCGCCGGCGTGGCCAGGAATCCGAGCGACCGGAGTACCGCCGGCATGACCATGACGACCAGGGCCGGCGATCCGGGAACGAACAGTGCGGGCAGTTCCTGTTGCAGGAAGTCGAGCAGTATGACCAGCGTCGGCAGAACGCCCTGACCGAGTTCGATCGGTGGACCGCTCGATCCGTGGCCGCCTCCGGCCACCAGTGGGACGATCCGGGCGAGTGTATTGAGAGCCAGGACGAGATTCGGCAGTCCGTAGGTCTCGACCAGAGTGTTGAGCGTCGACACCGAGAGGTCGTCGAATCCGGGGAGCATCGTGTCGCCGCCGTTCAGCAACTCTCGGATGGCCTCAGGCAGCGCGGACGCCGCGATGGCGTCCAACATGTCGCGGTCGGTGAGCTGGAGCTGCACCAGACTCGATCCCGGTGACAGCGAATCCGAGGCGCCCCCCTCCGGCGGGAAGAGGTCGAGGAGGCGCGAATCACCGGGTAGCGGGTAGAGCGCGGCGCTCAACACCAGGCCGACGGAGACGACCGATGCGCCGATGACGCGTTTGTTCGCTCGTTGTGCCCGGGACGGTGCTCGATGCAACATGGTCCTACCTCCTCACCGCGGGCCGGGCACGACCCGATGCCCTCTGCTCCGCGGAAATCCACCCCGTACGCGTACTCCTGAAGTGTCAGAAGTTTGCTGTTTAAAGTGCCGTCCATGACGGTATGCAGAGTTTGCGCGTTCGCCCGACGTCAAGCAAGACAAAATAAACGTTTGATCAGTGCTTTTCCGAGGTTCGTGCGATCAAGCGACAACCGCCTCATCCGTTCGACGGACAGAACGGTAGACGCCACAGCATAAGTCGAGTTTGCCAAAAATCCATCCGCGCGCTGATTTGCGGGGAGACGCACTCGGGCGCGCAACCGGTCCCGTCCGTCTCACAGATCGTCGACGCTGAGGATCCCGTCCTGGATCGCCCGCGCGACAAGGGCCGCTTTGGTGGGCGCGGGTCGGCCCACTGCGGCGTACTTCGCCCGTGCCCGCTGCAGGTGTGTGCGGACTGTGGACGGCTCGATGAACAATCGCCGTCCCACGACATCCTTGTTCTCGGTCTGGAACCAGGCGACGAGTACCTCGCGTTCCCGTTTGGTGAGGTGGGGCCGCCCGCCCGTCTTGTCGTTGAGCAGCGCTCTGGCCATTCGCGGGGCGACGTACGGCGTACTCGTCCGCGCCGCGTAGATCGCGTCGCGCAAGTGGTTTCCGCTCTCGGACTTCGCCACGAACGTGAGTGCCCCTTCGTCGAGGCAGGTCAGGATGACTTCGTCGGTGACGAGGTACGAATAGACGATGACCCGGTGCCCGCCGGCGCAGATCCGGCGAAGTGAATCGAAATCCGGCCCGTGGTCGTCGTATTTCAGCGCCGAGAGGACGACATCGACCGTCGGATCCGCCGTCGGGTACGCCGCGAGGAACTCGGCCGGATCCGAGAAGTGCCCGACGATCTTGATCGGTGGCACGCTGCCGATGAGCCAGTGCTCGATGCCGGCGTGCACCACGGCCTGGCGGTCGATGACGACGATCGACGTCGCCGACTCGCCGGTTCCCCCCGATGAGACCGACATCTCGACCTCCTTTGCCAAAACCCCCTGTTCATGTATCAAAGCACTGTCGGGCGGTCAGAGGAAGATTTAGCGGGATCCGCAAGATTCTGTGCTTGGCAATGCAACTTGCGCGGCCTGCGCTGCGTGGCCGTGCGACGCGTAGCCCTTCGAGGCTGGCGCGCGTGGTCGGCTGTCGGTCAAGCAGCATCTGGTTGATCCGCAGTTCGTGAGGTCGCCGCCGACCGGGTGACCCGGAACGCCGACGAGTTTCTTCGCTCGGGCGGGACGCCGGGGAGGTGCGGAGTGCACGCTGTCCGATGCGCTCGCGGGCGTCCGTTCAGCTTTGCTAAAAATTGACCACATCGCAAATTCCGATGCTCATCGGTGATCTTGTCAAATTTGCCAAGCTGGGATGCCGTCGACTGCGCATCATCGTGTGAGACGCTCCCGGGATGGTTTCGCCGATCATGCGTGCCCGCGCCGCCGGAATCGCCGCCGGACTGGTCGCCGATGCGCTGCTGGGTGATCCGCGCCGCGGACATCCGGTCGCCGGATTCGGCCGCGCCGCAGCGCAATTGGAGCGCATCAGCTACGCCGACTCCCGACGGGCGGGCGCACTGCACACCGGTGCGCTGCTGAGCGCGCTCGCCGTCGCCGGCGCGACGGCGCAGAGGGCGGCGCGTCGCAGCCCCTGGGCGACGACCGCACTCACCGCGGCTGCCACCTTCGTCGCGGCGGGCGGGACCTCGCTGTGCCGGGTGGGTGACCGACTGTCGGAGGTGTTGGACACCGGTGACATCGAGGCCGGCCGCGATCTGCTGCCGTCACTGTGCGGACGGGATCCGTCGGTGCTCGACGCCGGGGGCCTGACCCGCGCGGCCGTGGAGTCGATCGCCGAGAACACCTCCGACGCCCAGGTTGCGCCGCTGGTGTGGGCGGCCGTCGCCGGTGTGCCCGGTCTGCTGGTGTACCGGGGAGCGAACACCCTCGACGCTATGATCGGCAACCGCTCCCCGAGATATGCCCGATTCGGCTGGGCCGCAGCACGACTCGATGACGCCCTCAACTACCTGCCGGCTCGTCTGACCGGGCTGCTGGCGGCGCTGTGCGCGCCGGTGGTCGGTGGTTCACCCGTCGCCGCGATGCACGCCTGGCGGCGCGACGCCCACCGGCACCCCAGCCCCAACGCCGGGGTCGCCGAGGCGACGTTCGCCGGTGCGCTGGGCGTGCGTCTGGGTGGGCCCACCCAGTACGCCCACGAACTGGAGATCAGGCCGACGCTGGGGGACGGACGCGCTCCCGTGCCCGCCGATCTGCGGCGGGCGGTGCGGCTGTCGCGGGTGGTGCAGGGCGCGGCCGCGGTGCTGGCGGTGGCGGTCAGCGCCGCCGGCCGTAGCGGTCGGCCAGCTTGTCCTCGGGGGTCGCGGGCGCGGTGGAGTCCGCGGCAGCCTTGTCGCGGCGGCGCTGACGGACCTCGGCGTAGATGAAATAGCCGAGGCCGATCGGGGCGATGATGCCGAACGCGATCCACTGGATCCCGTAGGACAGGAACGGGCCGGCATCGAGGTGCGGTAGACCGATGACGCCCAGCCCACCCGGCTGATCCTCGACCAGCTGCAGATAGGAGCCGGCCAACGGGACACCGGTCAGCGCGGAGATCTGACCGGGGTTGATCGCGTACACCTGCACGGTGCCGTTCTCCCGCAGCGGTTCCTTGCCCGCCGGAACGGGTTCGGCGTCGCGCAGGCGTGCGGTGATGGTCACGGTCTCGGTGGGGGCGGGTCCGATGGGCGGCACCTCCGTGCCCTGTTCGGGTGTGACGTAGCCGCGGTCCACCAGCACGGTCGGGCCGCCGTCGACGGCGAACGGCACCAGCACCTCGTATGCCGGATCGCCGTCGATCACCCGCAGCCGGGCCAGCACCTGCGCGTCGGGCAGGTACCGCCCCGTGGCGGTGACCCGCTGCCACTGTTCGTCCGGCGCGGCCGAATCCTGCCGGGGCAGCACCGAGGTCACCGGGACCGGTTCGGCGGTCACGGAGCGGGCGATCTGATCGTTCTCCCGCGAGGTCGTGGTGTTCTTGCCCAGCTGCCAGGGCGCCAGCACGGTGAAGCACAGGTAGGCGAACGCGAGCACCACCACGAACAGCGCCAGCCACGCCGGCCGCAGAAGGAACGCCCAACGCTTCATCAGCTCGCGATACCCCGGATGGTGAGCTGTTCGTCGACCCAGTCGTGCAGCCCGGGCAGTGCCGCCTCGATCACCCGGAACACGTCCTCGAAATCGTCCTGGGTGCCGTAGTAGGGATCCTCCACGTCGAGGGGATGTGCTGCCGAACGCGGATCGAACGAGCGCAGCATGCGCAGCCGCCCGGGCGGTACACCCAGTTCGGTCAGCATCCGGACGTGGTTGCGGCCCAGCGCGACCACCAGATCGGCGGCCAGGTGGTCGTCGTCGACCTGGGCGGCCTCGTGCCCGCTCGGGTAACCGTGCGCGCGCAGCACGTGGATCGCCCGCCGGTCGGCGGGATCACCCGCATGCCAGCCTCCGGTGCCCGCACTGCTGACCCGGACCGCCCCGGACAGCCCGCGTTCGGCGATCTGGTGGGCGAACATCTTCTCGGCCATGGGCGAGCGGCAGATGTTGCCCGAGCAGACGAACGTGATGTGCAACGGCGTTTCAGACACCCAGCACCTCCCGCAGGTCGGCCACGCTGTCCACGTGCGCGAACGCCGGCACCGAGGTGGGCTCGGCGAAGTCGGCGCGGCCGTAGCCCCAGCCGACCACCACCGTGTCGATACCGTGCGCCGCTGCGCCCTCCACGTCGTGCAGGCGGTCGCCGACCATCACCACCCGTTCCGGCAGGGGTTCCAGCCGGGCCAGTGCGGAGGCGACGACGTCGGCCTTGACCGCGCGCGTCCCGTCCGGGCTGGCGCCCGCGATGACCTCGAAGAAGCCGTCGAGGCCGAAATGGGCCAGGATGCGCTGCGCAGTCGGCTCCGCCTTGGAGGTCGCCACGGCCAGGCGAATCCCCGCCGCCCGCAGGTCGGCCAGCAGGGCCGGGATGCCGTCGAAGGTGCGGTTCATCGCCCAGCCGCGTGAGGTGTAGTCGGCCCGATAGGCCGCGATCGCCGCGTCGACCTGCTCGCCGAGGCCGAGCGAGCGCAGGGTGTGGTGCATCGGCGGGCCGACGATGCGGCCGGCCAGATCACCGTCGGGAACCGGCGCCCCGACCTCACCCAGCGCATGCCGGAAGCTCGCCACAATGCCCTCCGCCGAATCGGTCAGCGTGCCGTCCAGATCGAACAGCACGAGCTGCGGGCGGGTGGCGGTGGAACGGGCCAGCGTGTCGGTCACGCCCCCATTCTCCCCGAAGTCCGCACCGGCGTTCGCGGGGTCGTCCGGCTTCGCGTCGCGTCGCGCGCATTACTGTCGTGCTGTGCCACGTCCCGCGCCGCAGGCGATCAGGTACCACGGCGACCAGGCCGTGCTGCCCGGCATGCTCGACTTCGCCGTCAACGTGCGCGCCGCCGCGCCGCCGTCGTGGCTGGCCGAGCGCCTCGCGGACCGCCTGGCCGACCTCGGCCGCTATCCGTCGCCCGCCGACGAACGCCGCGCCGTGGCCGCGGTGGCGGCCCGGCACGGGCGCGCCGAGGACGAGGTCGCGCTGCTGGCCGGCGGGGCGGAGGGCTTCGCGCTGCTCGCCCGCCTGCAGCCCCGGTTGGCCGCGCTCGTCGCGCCGTCGTTCACCGAACCCGATGCGGTGTTCGCCGCCGCGGGGGTGCCCCTCGCACACGTGGTGCTCGATCCACCGTTCGCGCTGACCGGCGCCCGGGTACCGGATGCGGCCGATCTCGTGGTGGTGGGCAACCCCACCAACCCCACCGGGGTGCTGCACCCCAGGGCCGACATCCTCGCGCTGCGCCGACCCGGCCGGATCGTGGTGGTCGACGAGGCGTTCGCCGACGCGGTGCCCGGGGAGCCGGAGTCGCTGGCCGACGATGCCCCGCCGGACGTGCTGGTGCTGCGCAGCCTCACCAAGACCTGGGCGCTGGCCGGGCTACGGGTCGGGTATGCGCTCGGTGCCCCCGACGTGCTGCGGCGGTTGACCGCGCAGCGCGCACACTGGGCGCTGGGGACGCTGCAGTTGGAGGCGCTCGCCGCATGCAATGCGCCGTCCGCGCTACGCGAGGCCAAAGCCGGTGCGGAACGGCTCGCGGCGCTGCGGGCGGAGATGGTGACCGGCCTGCGCCGGATCGGCGCCGAGTGTGTCGCCGGCTCCGCACCGTTCGTGCTGTTCGCGGTGCCGGATGCCGAGTTGGTGCGAAAACGATTGGAAGTCAGGGGGATCGCAGTGCGGCGGTGCGACACATTCGTCGGCCTGGATGGTCAGTTCCTGAGGGCGGCGGTCCGCGAGGAGTGGCCGGTGCTCGCCGAGGCGCTGGCGGAGGCGATGCGATGAGCGTACGGCTGGCCGACGTCATCGGCGTGCTCGACGAGGCGTATCCGCCGCGATTGGCCGAGGACTGGGATTCGGTCGGGCTGGTGTGCGGTGACCCCGACGAACCCGTGGAATCGGTGACCGTCGCGGTCGACGCCACCGAGGCCGTCATCGCCGAAGTGCCCGAGCGGGGGCTCCTGCTGGCGCATCATCCGCTGTTGTTGCGGGGGGTGGATTCCGTCGCGGCGAGCACCCCCAAGGGTGCGCTGGTGCATTCGCTCATCCGCACCGGACGGTCCCTGTTCACCGCGCACACCAACGCCGACTCCGCGTCGCCGGGGGTGTCCGATGCGCTGGCCGACGCGCTCGGGCTCACCGTCGAGGAGGTGCTCTCACCGATCGCCGCCGACACCGAACTGGACAAATGGGTGGTCTACGTACCCGCAGAGAACGCGGATGCGGTGCGCGAGGCCATGTTCGGTGCGGGTGCCGGTCAGATCGGTGACTACTCGCACTGCAGCTGGAGCGCGCCGGGCACCGGACAGTTCCTGCCCCACGAGGGAGCCTCACCGGCCGTCGGCAGCGTCGGCTCGGTCGAGCGCGTCGCCGAAGAACGCGTCGAGGTGATCGCGCCGTCGGCGCGGCGCCGTGACCTGCTCAACGCGGTGCGTGGCGCACATCCCTACGAGGAGCCCGCGTTCGACATCTTCGACATCGCGCCGATCCCCGGCGACGTCGGAATCGGCCGAATCGCGTCGTTGCCGACACCGGAAACGTTGTCCGACTTCGTGTCCCGGGTCAACGCCGCGTTGCCCGCCACCACCTGGGGGGTGCGCGCCGCGGGGGATCCGTCGACCGTGGTGTCACGGGTGGCGGTGTGCGGGGGAGCGGGTGACTCGCTGCTCGGCGCGGTGTCGCGCGCGGGGGTACAGGCTTATCTGACCGCCGATCTGCGCCACCATCCCGCCGACGAGCACCGGCGGGCGTCGCCGGTGGCGCTGGTCGACGTCGCACACTGGGCAAGCGAGTTCCCGTGGTGCGAACAGGCCGCCGGTGTGCTGCGGCGCCACTTCTCTGATGCGTTGCCGGTGCGGGTCTGTGCCCTGCGCACCGATCCATGGAACCTAGGAACTGGTAGGGAAACAAGTGAAAGCTGATGTCTGGCAGCAACATTCGTTGCTACAGCTGGCCGAGGTGGACGCCGGGCTGGCGCGGATCGAACACCGGGTGCGCAAGCTGCCCGAACAGGACGAACTCGACCGGGTCCGCGCCGAACACGGTGCGGCCACCGACAAGGTCGCGGTGCTCGGCATCGCGATGGACGATCTCGACGAGCAGGTGGCCAAGTTCGAGTCCGAGATCGACGCCGTCCGTCAGCGCGAAGACCGCGACCGGGCCCTGCTGGAGGGTGACAGCGTCGGCGCCAAACAGGTCGCCGAGTTGCAGCACGAACTCGAGACGCTCGAACGTCGCCAGGCGAGCCTCGAGGACTCCCTGCTGGAGCTGATGGAGCGCCGCGAGGAACTGGCCGCCCAGCGCGCGGCGGAACTCGCGCGCGTCGACGAACTGCAGATCACGCTGTCGGCAGCTCAGCGCGCGGTCGCCGACGCGGTGGCCGAACTGGACGGATCCCGGCAGGAGAACCTCAGCCGGCGCGAGGAGCTGCTGGGGTCCCTGCAGTCCGACCTCGTCGACCTCTACGAGCGGCAACGAGCCCGTGGCGGTGCGGGCGCCGGGCAGTTGCAGGGTCGCCGATGCGGCGCCTGCCGCCTCGAGATCGACCGGGGCGAGATGGCCCGCATCTCGGCCGCGCCCGACGACGAGGTGCTGCGCTGCCCCGAGTGCAACGCAATTTTGGTGCGCGCGGAGGGCTTCAAGAAGTGAAGGTTCTCGTCGAGGCCGACGGCGGCTCGCGGGGCAACCCCGGACCGGCGGGCTACGGCTCGGTGGTCTGGTCGGAGGACCGGTCGTCGGTGCTCGCCGAGGCCAAACAGTCGATCGGCCGGGCCACCAACAACGTCGCCGAGTACCGCGGGTTGATCGCCGGTCTCGAGGAGGCCGCCAACGTCGGCGCCACCGAGGTCGCGGTGTCGATGGACTCCAAACTCATCGTCGAGCAGATGGCGGGCCGCTGGCGGGTCAAACACCCCGACCTGATTCCGCTGTATCAGCGGGCGCGGGAACTGGCCGAGGGGTTCGACCGCGTCACGTATTCGTGGATTCCGCGGGCCGCCAACGCCCGCGCCGACCGGCTGGCCAACGAGGCGATGGACGCCGCGCAGGGTATCGACCCCCCGCCGCGCACGGCCGCCCCCGCCGCGTCCACCCACACCCCCACGTCACCGGCCGGCTGGACGGGTGCGCGGGGGGAGCCGACACGGTTCCTGCTGCTGCGCCACGGACAGACCGAGCTGTCGGTGGAGCGCCGGTACTCCGGGCGCGGCAACCCGGCGCTGACCGAACTGGGCCGCAGCCAGGCCGGCGCCGCGGCCGCCTACCTCGCGGGTCGGGGCGGCATCGACGCCGTCATCACCTCACCGCTGCAGCGCGCCTACGACACCGCGACCGCTGCCGCCAAGACGCTCGGACTGGACGTCACCGTCGACGAGGATCTGATCGAGACGGATTTCGGCGCCTGGGAAGGGCTGACATTCGGCGAAGCGTCGCAACGGGATCCGGAGCTGCACGGCCGCTGGCTGCGCGACACCAGCGTCGACCCGCCCGGCGGGGAGAGCTTCGACACCGTCGCCCACCGGGTGCGGCGGGCCCGCAACCGCATCATCGCCGACCACGGCGCCTCGACGGTGCTGGTGGTCTCCCACGTCACGCCGATCAAGACGATGCTGCGGCTGGCGCTCAACGCCGGGGAAGGCATCCTGTACCGGCTGCACCTGGATCTCGCCTCGCTGAGCATCGCGGAGTTCTACCCCGACGGTGGATCGTCGGTGCGGCTGGTCAACCAGACCGCCCACCTCTAGGTGTGCAGGTGGAGGCGCTCGCCGTGCGGGCCGAAGATCCCGATCGCCTCCACCGGGCCGTCGACCACCCCGAACCAGTGCGGTGTCCACGTCGAGAACTCAACGGCCTCACCGGGTTCGACGATGAAGTCGCGGTCGCCGAGGATCAGCCGCAGCCGTCCGGACAGCACGTACATCCAGTCCTGACCCTCGTGCACGGGTAGGTCTTCGGGTGGTTTGCGCCTGCGGGCGCTGACCCGGAGCTTGAACGCGTGCAGACCGCTCGGCGACCCCTGACGGGTCAGCGGCCAGTACGTGACCCCGTGGCGGGTGTGCGAATCCGAACGCACCCGCGGGTCCTCCGCCTCCGGGCTGCGCAGCAGTTCGTCGGTGGTGACCGCCAGCGCGGCGGCCAACCGGGGGAGATGGTCGAGGGCCAAGCGTCGCTTACCGGACTCCAGGCGGCTCAGCGTCGACACGTCGATGGCCGACCTGGCCGCCACCTCCTCGAGGGTGAACCCACGCTGGCGGCGCAGTTCCCGCAACCGCTTGCGTACCCGTTGGTCCACGCTGTCCTCGGACGCCTCGTTTGCCTGCATGGCAAATAAGCTTGCCACCTGTAGCGGCTACACGGCAACCTCGGGACATGGACGACATCTGGGATTGCGTGATCATCGGCGGCGGCGCCGCCGGACTGAGCGCCGCGCTGGTACTGGGGCGGGCGCGCCGCCGCACACTCGTGGTGGATGCCGGTGAGCCGAGTAATGCGGTGGCGCACGGGATCGGCGGGCTGCTCGGACACGACGGGCGGGCGCCGGCGGAGCTGTACGCCGCCGGGCGAGCGGAGCTGACGAGATACCCGCAGGTGCAACTGCGCACCGGAGTGGTGACCGACGTGCGGCGGGGCGAGCAGTTCACCGTCGAACTGGCCGACGGCACAGTCGAACTCGCGCGACGCATCGTGCTCGCGACCGGTATGCAGTACCGCCTGCAGGAAGTTCCCGGCCTGGCGCAGATGTGGGGCGATGCGGTGTTCCACTGCCCGTTCTGTCACGGCTGGGAGGTGCGTGACGCCCCGGTCGCGGTGCTGGCCGACGGCGCCCGGGCGGTGCACGCCGGACTGCTCCTGCGCGGGTGGAGTGACGACATCGTGGTGCTCGCAGGAGATGTCGGCGACGACCGCGTGCTGCTGGAGGCCGCGGGCATCCTGATCGAAGGACGGCCGGTCACCGAGGTGCGCGCGGCCGGAGAGGGTCTCGAGGTCGTCTTCGCCGACGGTTCGGTACTGGGCCGGCGGGCGCTGATGGTCGCGGCGTCGGTGGGTCAGCGGTCCGCGCTGGCCGAACGGCTCGGCGTGCGGTTCGGTGAGCCGAATCCCCTTTCGGCCGAGGCGGTCTGGGTCGACGAGTTCGGCCGCACGTCGGTGCCCGGGGTGTTCGCCGCCGGTGACGTCACCGTGGCGCTGCCGCAGGTGGCCGCGGCGATCGCGGCCGGTTCGAAGGTGGCCGCGGCGGTCATGCAGAGCCTGCTGGCCGACGAGTTCGGATTGCCGGTACCGGCATGGAAGGAGGACGTGAATGTCTGAGACGGTGGAGTTCTGGGAGGAGCACTACGGCGCGAAGGACCGGGTGTGGAGCGGCCGGGTCAATGTTCGGCTGGCCGAGATCGTCGAACCGTTGCCGCCGGGGCGCGCGCTCGACCTCGGCTGCGGCGAGGGTGCGGATGCGATCTGGCTGGCCGGGCACGGATGGCAGGTGGTCGGCGTGGACGTCTCGCACACCGCGCTGCAACGGGCCGCCGAGGACGCCGCGGCAGCCGGGGTGGCCGAGCGTGTCCGGTTCGAACAGCACGACCTGGCCGAGACGTTCCCCGAGGGGCGGTTCGACCTGGTGTCGGCGCAGTTCTTCCATTCCCCGCTCGACGTGGACCGCACCGGTGCGCTGCGCCGGGCGGCCGATGCCGTCACGGTGGGCGGGCTGCTGCTGATCGTCGATCACGGAGCGACGCCGGAGTGGACGTGGAAGGACGGGCACCCGCACGATCTGCCGTCGCTGCAGGACGCCCTGGCGTCGCTGGCGGTGGACCCCGAGGCCTGGGAGGAACTCCGGGTCGAGGCGGTCGAGCGGGACGGGGTGAGCCCCGACGGGCAGCCGGTGACGTGGCTGGACAACGTCATCCTGTTGCGGCGCCGCTGATCGGACGGATCCGGCCCGCGGTGTGGCCGGTGAGGACGACTGCGAGCACGAACGGCACCAAGGCGGCGCACAGCAGCACCGTCGTACCGGTGATGCCGACCGCGTCGCCGAAGACGACCATCATCCCCAGCGACGCCACCATGTTGGCGCCGGCGTGCAGCATCGCCCCCGGCCACACCGACCCGGTCTCCGACCACAGCCAGCCGATCAGGAACTCGAGCAGGATGCTCAGCGGCAGCCACAGCAGCATGCCCCACACCGCATCCGACACCGGGGCGTCGCCGCCGAAGTAGCCCACCCAGGGCAGCGGCCAGTGCCACAGCCCCCAGATCAGCCCGGTGAGGAACGTGGTGAGGATCGGACGGCCGGGCACGAGGCGGTCGCGCAGGTACGCCGTCCAGCCGTACTCCTCACCCCAGAAGACCGGCGACAGCGCGATGCAGATCAGCGGGCCTGCGGCCAGGTACAGCCACGAGGACGCACTCAGATCCGTCGATTGCGGTGACCACATGCCGGTCGCCGCGGCGATACCGACGGCCAGGAGCAGCACACCCCACGGGATCGTCACGGCCGCCGCGTAATGCCGCCACGATGTCCGCAGCCGCAACCGCATGCCGGAATCGCGAAAACCCTGCCGGGTCACCCATCGACGCACCACGCAGGCGGCCAGGGCGGGGACGAAGGCGGCGGTGAGCAGTTGGATGACGGGATCGTCCAACGACCCGCCCGCCAGGTGGACGCCGAACCAGGGGATCCATGCGCCGGCGAACGCCAGGATCAGGAACCAGCCGACACCCCGTCGGCGGACGCCGCGGGGTTCGGCCCACGCCCTCGCGGTCGGATGGTTCTCCTGCAGGACTGCGTCAGGTGCCGGGCACATGCTCCCATCATGATCGCCAGAACAGGTGGTGGGTCACCCCGCTGGGGCTCGGCACCGCCTCGTGGAGTAGCGGTCCTCCAACTCCTCCGGCGACTCCCACAGTCGCGATCCCCGTCCGATGCGCACATCGGATACCGCGACGTGCAGCGTGTCCACCAGGCCCGCGTCGAGGAACTGTCGAATGACCGTCGCGCCGCCGCCCAACCGGACGTCTCTGCCCTGCGCGGCCTCGCGGGCCTGTTCGAGGACTGCGGCGGGGGCATCGTCGACGAAGTGGAACGTGGTGTCGGACAGGGTGAACGACGGGCGCGGATGATGGGTCATCACGAAGACCGGGGTGTGGAACGGTGGTTCGTCGCCCCACCAGCCCTGCCATTCGTGGTCGCGCCACGGGCCGCGATGGGGGCTGAACTTGTTACGGCCCATGATCTCGGCGCCGATGTTGTTGGTGAAGTCCCGGGTGAAGTAGTCGTCGAGCCCGCGGCTGCCGCCGGGGTCGGTGCGGTTGGGCCAGCTCGCGGTCGCGCCGGCCCACGCGAACATGTCACCCGGGTCGACGTGGCCGAAAGGCCGTTCGAGGCTCTGGTTCTCGCCGGCGCCGAAACCGTCGCTGGAGACGTTGAAGTTCTGGACTCTGAGGAGTTGGGGCATGACAGTGGGACCACGGAGAGCGGCTGAACTCATCGGTCATTCGCGCGCCCGGCCGACCGCGCCGAACGTGCGCCCAGTGCGAAGAATCGCCCGGATCTTCGCAGTGGACGCACACTCGCCGCACGGATTACGTGACCGGCACCTCCGCCAGCTGCGTCAACCGCACGCTGTTGCCCGACGGATCGCGGAATCCGGAGTCGATCCCGTACGGCATCTCGTGCGGTGTCTCGGTGAACTCGACTCCGCGGGCGGACAACTCCTCGTAGCTGCGTTGGCAGTCGTCGGTGGTGAGGAACACCGTCCCGGCGAAGCCCTTCGCGGTCAGGTCGAGCACCTGCTGACGGGTGGCCTCGTCCATCACGGGTCGGCCGGGGACGGCCATCAGGACGATCGACACGTCGTCCTGTCCGGGCGGTCCGACGGTCAGCCACCGGAACATCCCGTCCACATCGGGTAGTGAAACATCCTGGCGCACTTCCATTCCGACCTTCGAGGTCCAGAATTCGAGCGCTGCTTGCTGGTCATGAACCCACAGGTGGGCACTTGCGATCTTCATGGAATGAACGCTACGACCGGACGGGCGCCTTCGTCTTCTCCCCGTGTGCTGTCTTCACCCGGCTGTCGGCGGGCGGACGGGTGTCGCGCTTGAGGATGCATGTCGGCACCCGCGCGTACGTGGCCGCCGGGGGCAGGCTGGCCCGGTAGGCGGCTGGCGGCAGACCGTAGACCCGGGCGAAGCTGGTGGTGAACGACCCGACGCTCTGCAGCCCGACCATCGCGCAGATGTCGGCCACCGAACGGTCGGTGTAACGCAACAGCGCGGCGGCGCGTTCGAGTCGGCGGGTCTGCAGGTACTCGCGCGGCGACTCCCCGAAGGTGCGGGTGAACATGCGGCTGAAGTGCGCCCGCGACAGACCGGCGGCCGCGGCGAGGTCGTCGACGGTGATCGGCTCGGCGTACCGGGCGTCGACGAGGTCACGGGCACGCTGCAGATAGCGGGCCGGCGGCACCTGCGGCATACATATGAGGGTACGGTGATCTGCGCGGACGAGTTGGCCGGGCGGCCGCGGACCGGAAACGGTTCGAGGAAAGTCCGGACTTCACAGAGCAGGGTGATTGCTAACGGCAATCCGAGGTGACTCGCGGGACAGTGCCACAGAAAACAGACCGCCACCCCTGACGCCTTCGGGCAAAGGGGCGGTAAGGGTGAAACGGTGCGGTAAGAGCGCACCAGCACCCCGGGTGACCGGGGTGGCTCGGTAAACCCCACCCGAAGCAAGGCCAAGAGGCCGCACCCGGTGCGGCTGCGCAGGCGCTCGAGGGTTGCTCGCCCGAGCCTGCGGGTAGGCCGCTCGAGGCACCCGGCGACGGAGTGCCCAGATGGATGGTCGCCGCCGCGCCGTCAGCAATGACGGCGCGGAACAGAATCCGGCTTACAGGCCAGCTCGTCCGCCCGTCACTTGTCCTTCTTCCGGGCCTTGCGCACCGACTTGTCGAGTTTGCGCAGCGCGCCGTCGACCTGTGCCCGCGACTGTTCGGCGGCGTCGAACTCCATCTGGTACAGCAGTCCGTAGGTGAACGTGTCCTCGCCGGCCGCATGCGCCGCCTCGGACTCGTGGAGCAGGTGCGTGCGGCTGACCACGCTGTCCTGGTGGTCGCCGAGCAGCGACTGGATCGCCTTGGCCCGTTCCGACACCTTGGCCTTACCGGTGGCCGCCGCCGTGTAGCGAAGTCGCTTCGCACCCTTGCGGATTCGATGCAGTGCCTCGTCGGCTTCGGTGTCGGCGGCCGCTGCCGCCTTCCTGGCGGCTTTGCGGACCCGCTTGTAGGCGGAGTCGATCGTGGTCGGCTTCGGCTCCTCACCGGGGCCGGTGCCCGGCGGTTCGGCGGCCACCAGACCGTCGAGGGCATCGAGCAGGCGGAAGTAACGCTGCGAACGCATCGCGATCAGCGACCGTTTCCACCCCGACTGGTACCGCCGCTTCGCACCTTCCACCAGCCGCTCCCGCACCGGCCCCCGCACCATTTCGGGCGCCAACCCGTCGAGCGCGTTGGCGTACCGTTCGGCGAGCACTTCGGCGTCGCGCGCCACCCCGAGTACCGCGGCCAGCTGGCGCAGTTCGTCGAGCACCCACGCGTCGTCCGAGATGCCGAACACGCCCTCGGCGGACTGCAGCAGGCTGCGGATCTTGCGCGTCGTCACCCGCATCTGGTGGACCGAGTCCTCGACGTCGGCGCGCACCGCGCGGTCCCACTCCACCAGCTGCTCGACCTGTTCGGCGACGGCCCGGCGCACTGGATCCTCGGTATGGGTCTTCACCTCGTCGTCGGGTTGTCCGGTGTCGAGCACCCGGCCCAGCTTCGACCCGTGCCCGGCCGGTGAGGCCCCGGCGTCCAGCAGCCGGTTCGTCAACCGGTCGAGCAGTTTCGCGTCACCCGCACCGGTCAGTTCCAGCTCCCACTCGCGCCACCGCTGCTCCTCGCCGCCCTCCGCGGAGGCGGTCACCTCGTCGTCGCAGAACTCGGCCACCGCGTCACCGGCGGGCCCGTGCAGCAGGTCGACGGTGCGCCGCGTGCTGATCCGCGCGACCGGGGCGAGTGGACGGTCCCGCACGATCGCCAGCACGACGTCGCGGAGTTCGTCGGGCACCTCGTTCTCAGCGCCGTCGAGCGGTGCGCGGACCTCGGTGCGCGCATCGGGTCCCGCGGGGAGTTTGAGATGCCAGCCGGCGTCGGTGCCACCCGTGCGGCGCCGCAACGTGATCCGGTGCGCGGCGAGGTCCAGTCCGGGGGTGTCGAAGTACACGGCGTCGAGTTGCTGAACGGGTAGGCGCTCGACCCGAGCGACCGCGCTGAGCCCGTCGAACGACGGGGAGACCGTCGACTCGGCGCTGTCCGGTTCCGCGACCTCGAACTTGCGTTCCACCTCGGTGTACCGAGATGTCTTGGGCGTCTTGGCTGCCATGTCCACCTTCGCTGGTCCGTGGGGGCCACAAGCCTGCCACACCGAGGTGAACGAGCCCCGACGACGGCGATCGCTACAGTCCCCCTGTGAGCGAATACGAGGCAATCACCTTCGAGCAGTCAGGTCCGGTGGCCCGGATCGTGTTGAACCGCCCGGAGGCGGCGAACGGGATGAACGACACCATGACCGCCGAACTCGCCGACGCCGCCGCGCGCTGCGACACCTCGGCGACCAAGGCGGTGGTGCTCACCGGGTCCGGCCGCTTCTTCTGTGCCGGAGGCGATCTCAAGGCTTTCGCGACGGCGCCGTCGCGGGGCCGGTTCATCAAGGGCGTCGCCGACGATCTGCACCGGGCCGTCTCGACATTCGCCCGGATGGACGCCGTGCTGGTGACCGCGGTCAACGGCGCCGCGGCCGGGGCCGGTTTCAGCATCGCCGTGGCCGGCGACCTGGTACTGGCCGCCGAATCCGCGTCGTTCACGATGGCCTACACCAAGGTCGGGCTGAGCCCGGACGGCAGCGCCTCGTACCACCTGCCGCGACTGATCGGGATGCGCCGCGCGCAGGAGCTCATGCTGACCAACCGCACACTGTCGGCCGGCGAAGCCCTCGACTGGGGTCTGGTCACCGACGTGGTACCCGACGCCGAACTCGGCGACCGCGCGACCGCGCTGGCCGATCAGTTGGCCGGCGGTTCGGCGCCGTCGCACGGTGCGGTCAAGACGCTGCTGCTGGCCTCGCTGAAGAACGGTCTCGAAGAGCAGATGGAACTCGAGGGCCGGACGATTGCGCGCCGCGCCGACTCCGCCGACGGCCGCGAAGGTGTCGACGCGTTCCTCGCCAAACGCAGGGCGGACTTCGCGTAAGACAGTCCGCCTAGAAGCTGTGCTCCTCGGCCGGGAACACCCCGGCCGCCACCTCGTCGGCGTACTGGCTTGCCGCACGGCGCAATTCGGCGCCGACATCGCCGAAGCGCTTCACGAACTTCGCCGTCCTGCCCGACGTCAGTCCGGCCATGTCCTGCCAGACCAGCACCTGCGCATCGCAATTCGGCCCGGCGCCGATGCCGACCGTCGGGATGGTCAGCTTGCCGGTGATCTGGGTGGCCAGTTCGGCGGGCACCATCTCCATCACCACCGAGAACGCGCCGGCCTCCTGGACCGCGATCGCGTCGTGGATGGTCTGCTCGGCGGCGTCGCCACGGCCCTGGACCTTGAAGCCGCCCAGGCCGTTGACGCTCTGCGGGGTGAAGCCGATGTGCGCCATGACCGGGATGCCCGCCGCGGACAGCGTGGCGATCTGCTCGGCGACGCGTTCGCCGCCCTCGAGTTTGACCGCGTGCGCACCGGTCTCCTTGAGGAACCGGGTGGCCGTGGCCAGGGCTTGGCGAGGGCCTTCCTCGTAGCTGCCGAACGGCAGATCCGCCACCACCAACGCATGCGGTGCGCCCCGCACCACGCCGCGCACCAGTGGGATCAACTCGTCGATCGTGATCGGCACCGTGGTGTCGTAGCCGTAGACGACGTTGGCGGCCGAGTCGCCCACGAGCAACACCGGAATGCCGGCGTCGTCGAATGCCCGGGCGGTGGAGAAGTCGTAGGCGGTGAGCATCGCCCACTTGTGCCCTTCGGCCTTCCACTTCTGCAGGTGGGTGGTGCGGACCTTGACGCGCGGCTTGGGGGTGGGCTGATCGCTCGCAGCACCGTAGACAGTCTGCTCAGACATCGTTGTCCCTCGTGATGGTCGGGTCGATCCTCGAGGCCCATCCGGGTCCCCGGGTTCGTCTGACGTCCCAAGTCTGCCACTCCGGCGCGCGCAGGTGAACACGGTGTTAAGTGGATTTGCTCACACCGTCGTCCCGGACCCCTACGCTGGGCGTATGCAACGGCTCAGCGGTCTCGACGCCAGTTTCCTGTATCTCGAAACCGCACAGCAGCTCCTGCACGTGTGCTCGATCCTCGAGCTGGACACCACGACGATGCCCGGCGGCTACACCTTCGCCAAACTGCGCGACGCCCTGTCGCGGCGCATCGAGTCCATGCCGCAGTTCCGCGAGAAGCTCGCCGACAGCCGGTTCAACCCCGACCACCCGGTGTGGGTGGAGGACAAGGACTTCGACGTCGACCGGCATCTTCACCGCATCGGGCTGCCCGCGCCTGGCGGCCGCGAGGAGCTCGCGGAGATCCTCGGCCACATCGCCTCGCTGCCGCTGGACCGCTCCCGGCCGCTGTGGGAGAAGTGGATCATCGAGGGCATCGACGGGACCGACGCCCGCGACGGGGGACCGCTCGTGGTGCTGACCAAGGTGCACCACGCCGCCGTCGACGGTGTCACCGGCGCCAGCCTCATGTCGCAGCTGTGCAGCACCGAACCCGATGCGCCGGACCCCGAACCGGTCGCGGGCGTCGGCGGCGGCAACCAGCTCGAGATCGCCGTCAACGGGGCGATCAAGTTCGCCACCCGGCCGCTGAAACTGGCCAACGCGTTGCCCGCGACGGTCAACACGGTGCTCGACACCGTCAAGCGTGCGCGTTCGGGGCTGTCGATGGCGCCTCCCTTCGTGGCGCCGCAGACGGCATGGAACGCCAACGTGACCAGCCACCGCAACATCGCGTTCGCCCAACTCGAGCTCGACGACGTGAAGGCCGTCAAGAACCACTTCGGCGTCAAGCTCAACGACGTGGTGATGGCGCTGGTCTCGGGCGTGCTGCGCAAGTTCCTGCAGGATCGGGGGGAACTGCCCACCAGCACGCTGATCGCCGCGGTGCCGGTGTCGGTGCACGACAAGTCCGACCGGCCCGGACGCAACCAGGTGTCGGCGATGTTCTCCCGCCTCGAGACCCAGATCGAGGACCCGGTCGAACGCCTCAAGGCCATCTCGGAGGCCAATTCCGTTGCCAAACAGCATAATTCGGCGATCGGCGCCACGCTGCTGCAGGATTGGACGACGTTCGCCGCACCCGCGGTGTTCGGGATGGCGATGCGCGTCTACGCCGCCAGCCGGCTGTCCGGCGCCCGCCCGGTGCTCAACCTCGTGGTCTCCAACGTCCCCGGCCCCCAGATGCCGCTGTACTACCTCGGCAACGAGGTCAAGGCGATGTATCCGATCGGACCGGTCTTCCACGGCTCCGGGCTCAACATCACGGTGATGTCGCTCAACGGCAAACTCGACGTGGGGATCGTGTCCTGCCCCGAGTTGCTGCCCGACCTGTGGGACATGGCCGATGACTTCGGCCACGCACTCGAGGAACTGCTCGACGCGACCCGGTGAAACCGCCGCTCGCGGGGGTCGGCGCCGGTTCATGGCAGCATGTGGTGCCATGAGGCTTCGGATCGGGGTCGCGGCGACCGTCATCGCACTGCCGCTCGTCGCGGGGTGCAGCAACCTGGTCGACGGTCGCGCGGTCATCGCCGTACCGCGGCCGGGGACACCCATCCAGTGGGCGCCGTGTCAGGCCGGTGCGCCGTCGGACGAATCCCGCATCCCCGCGGGCGCGGAATGCGGTCTGCTGTCGGTGCCGGTCGACTACGCCGACCCCGACGGTGACGTGGCGCGGCTGGCGATGATCCGCTTCAAGGCCACCGGCGACAGGATCGGCTCGATGGTGATCAACCCCGGCGGCCCGGGCGAGTCGGGTGTCGAGGCGGCCGCATCGATGCTGTCGACGGTGCCGCAGTCCGTCCGGGAACGTTTCGACGTCGTCGGGTTCGACCCGCGTGGGGTCGCGTCCTCCACCCCGGCGGTGTGGTGCAACTCCGACGCCGACAACGACCGGCTGCGCGCCGACCCCCAGGTCGACTACAGCCCGGAGGGCGTCGAGTACATCGAGAACGAGACGAAGGCGTTCATCGAACGCTGTGTCGACAAGTCCGGCAAGGACTTCCTGGCCAACATCGGCACCGTCAACGTCGCCAAGGACCTCGACGCGATCCGCGCCGCGCTCGGTGACGACAAGCTGACCTACCTGGGGTACTCGTACGGCACCCGGATCGGCGCCGCCTATGCCGAGCAGTTCCCGGAGAAGGTGCGCGCGATGATCCTCGACGGCGCCGTGGACCCCAACGCCGACCCGCTGCAGGCCGACATCCGGCAGGCCGCCGCGTTCCAGACCGCGTTCAACGACTACGCCGCCGACTGCGCGAAGCAGCCGGACTGCCCGCTGGGCACCGACCCGGCCAAGGCCGTCGAGGTCTACAAGAGCCTGGTCGACCCGCTGGTCGAGAACCCGGCGAAGACCGACGACCCACGCGGACTGAGCTACAGCGATGCCATCGTCGGCACCATCCAGACGCTGTACTCACCGAACCTGTGGCGCTACCTCACCCAGGGGCTGACCGAGCTCGAAGCCGGGCGCGGCGACACCATGCTGGCGCTGGCCGACCTCTACATGCGCCGGGATGCCCAGGGCCACTACAACAATTCGACCGACGCCCGGGTCGCGGTCAACTGCGTCGACCGACCGCCGGTGAAAGACCGCGACAAGATCGTCGAGCAGGACCGCAAGCTGCGCGAGGTCGCGCCGTTCATGAGCTACGGCGAGTTCACCGGGCACGCCCCGCTGAGCACCTGCGCCTTCTGGCCGGTCCCGCCGACCAGCGAGCCGCACGAACTCGACGTCGAGGGGCTGCCGCCGATCCTGGTCGTGTCCACCACCAACGATCCGGCCACCCCGTATCAGGCCGGTGTCGACCTCGCCCGCCAACTCGGCGGCACCATGCTCACTTTCGAGGGCACCCAGCACACCGTGGTGTTCCAGGGCAACGCGTGCGTGGACGAGATCGCCGCCAGATACCTCATCGACGTCGTCGTCCCGCCGCCGGACACCCGGTGCCGCTGAGCGGCGATCACAGCCCGGTCACCGTTTGCCTGCGCGGTGCGTACGAGCGCGTCGGCCGTGCGACCATGATCGCCATGTGGCGGGTAGGGCGGGGCTCGGTGCTGGCTGCGTTGGCGCTCGTCGTCGCGGGCGCAGTCGCGCCTCCGGCGTCGGCGACCCCCGAAGGTGACGCCACCCAGCGCTACGGCCAGCCGCCGGTGTGGGGGACGTGTCAGCAGTGGGGTGACGCCTCGCGGATACCGACCGCCCAGTGCGGGACCGTCCCGGTCCCGGTGAACTACGACCAGCCCGACGGCGCGCAGGCCCAGCTCGCGGTCATCCGGGTGCCGGCGACCGGGGACCGCATCGGCGCGCTCATGGTCAACCCCGGCGGACCGGGCGCCTCGGCGGTCGACACCGTCAGGGGGATGGGCGCCGCGCTCGCCGAAACCGAGATCGGCCGGCGTTTCGACCTGGTGGGCTTCGATCCGCGCGGCGTGGGACATTCGACGCCGCAGCTGCGCTGCCGCACCGACGCCGAATTCGACGCCTACCGCCGCGAACCGATGGTGGATTACAGTCCGGCGGGCGTCGCGCAGATCGAGGGGATCCACCAACGGTTCGCCCAGCAGTGCGTGGACCGGATGGGCGTGGAGTTCCTGGCCAACGTGGGCACGGCCGCCGCAGCGCGGGACATGGACGTGGTGCGGGCCGCGCTGGGGGAGAACCAGCTCAACTACCTCGGTTTCTCCTACGGCACCGAACTCGGCGCCGCCTACGCCGAGCGCTACCCCGACCGGGTGCGCGCGATGGTGCTCGACGGCGCGGTCGACCCCAGCCTCGGCCCCATCGACGAATCCGTCGCCCAGCAGGCCGGATTCCAGCGTGCCTTCGACGCCTACGCGGCGGACTGCGCCAAGTCGGCGGGCTGCCCGTTGGGGACCGACCCGGCCCAGTTCGTGGCCCGCTACCACCAGCTCGTCGACCCGCTGGTCGCGCGTCCGGCCGCCACGTCCGACCCGCGCGGCCTGAGCTACCAGGATGCGATCACCGGTACCGGCAACGCGCTGTACACCCCGCGGTTGTGGGCGTACCTGACCAGCGGGCTGCTCGGCCTGCAGCGCGGCACCGACCCCGGGGACCTGCTGACGCTGGCCGACGAGTACCAGCGCCGGGACGCGAGCGGCCACTACGCCAACCGCCAGGACGCCTTCACCGCGATCCGCTGCGTGGATGCGCCGTATCCGACCGATCCCGCCGCGTGGGTGCAGGCCGACCGGCGGTTCCGGGAGGCGGCGCCGTTCCTGTCCTACGGCCCGTTCACCGGCTACGCGCCGCGCGATGTGTGCGGGCTGTGGCCGGTGCCCGCGACGTCGGCGCCGCGGCCGGCCACCAGCCCGGGCCCCGGCAAGGTCGTCGTGGTGTCCACCACCGGAGATCCGGCCACCCCGTACGAGGCCGGGGTCGCACTGGCCCGGCAGATGGGCGCGTCGCTGATCACGTTCGAGGGCAAGCAGCACACCGTGGTCTTCAACGGCGACGCCTGCGTCGACACGGCCGTGGTGCGCTTCCTGGTCGACGGCGTCGTGCCGCCGAACGGGTTGAGGTGCTGACCGAGATTCCACTCGGAGCAGCGCCGTAACACGGAATTAACAGCCGGAACCTACGCTCGCGTTCATGGATCGCCAGAAGGAATTCGTGCTCCGCACGCTGGAGGAACGCGACATCCGCTTCGTCCGGTTGTGGTTCACGGACGTCCTCGGTTACCTCAAGTCCGTGGCGATCGCGCCCGCCGAACTCGAGGGCGCCTTCGAGGAGGGCATCGGTTTCGACGGTTCGTCGATCGAAGGCTTCGCGCGCGTCTCCGAAGCCGATATGGTCGCCCGCCCCGATCCGTCGACCTTCCAGGTGCTGCCATGGGCCGACGGCTCCGGTAAGCACCATTCGGCGCGGATGTTCTGCGACATCACGATGCCCGACGGTTCCCCGTCGTGGGCGGATTCGCGCCATGTGCTGCGCCGTCAGCTCGGCAAGGCCAGCGACCTCGGGTTCTCCTGCTACGTGCACCCCGAGATCGAGTTCTTCCTCCTCAAACCCGGCCCCAACGACGGCACCCCGCCCGTCCCGGCCGACAACGGCGGGTACTTCGACCAGGCCGTGCACGATTCGGCCCCGAACTTCCGCAGGCATGCCATCGACGCGCTCGAGCAGATGGGCATCTCGGTGGAGTTCAGCCACCACGAGGGCGCTCCCGGCCAGCAGGAGATCGACCTGCGCTACGCCGACGCACTGTCGATGGCCGACAACGTGATGACGTTCCGGTACGTCGTCAAGGAGGTCGCCCTCGGTGACGGTGTGCGGGCCTCGTTCATGCCCAAACCGTTCGCCGAGTACCCGGGCTCGGCGATGCACACCCACATGAGCCTGTTCGAGGGCGACACCAACGCCTTCCACAGCCCCGACGACCCGCTGCAGCTGTCCGACGTCGCCAAGTCGTTCATCGCCGGCATCCTCGAGCACGCCTGCGAGATCAGCGCCGTCACCAACCAATGGGTGAACTCCTACAAGCGACTGGTGCACGGCGGTGAGGCGCCGACCGCGGCGTCCTGGGGTGCGGCCAACCGCTCCGCGCTGGTGCGGGTTCCGATGTACACACCGCGTAAGGCGTCGTCGCGCCGCATCGAGGTGCGCAGCCCCGATTCGGCGTGCAACCCGTACCTGACCTTCGCGGTGCTGCTGGCCGCCGGGCTGCGCGGTGTCGAGAAGGGCTACGTGCTCGCCCCGCAGGCGGAGGACAACGTCTGGAGCCTGACCCCCGAGGAGCGTCGCGCCATGGGATACCGGGAGCTGCCCACCAGCCTCGGCGTCGCACTCGGCGAGATGGAGAACTCCGAACTGGTCGCCGAAGCGTTGGGGGAGCACGTGTTCGACTACTTCCTGCGCAACAAGCGCGCGGAGTGGGAGACCTACCGCAGCCACGTCACGCCGTACGAGCTGCAGGCCTACCTGTCGCTGTAGTGCGGGCGCGGTAACGTCAGCGGCGTGGCCAGACCGTCGACCGAACGCTCCAAGCTGCCCAGCACCGGGCGCCTCGGGCTGGTGGAGAAACAGGCCCCCGCGCATCTGGACCGGCTGGGCTGGAACACCGACCGCCACGTGGAACTGCTGTGGTCGCTGTCGCGGGCCCCGGACGCCGACAGCGCGCTGCACACGATGGTGCGTCTCGCCGACGCGCTCGGCGACGACTGGGACGCCCTCAACGCCGCACTGCTGACCGACAAACCCTTGCGCGGACGGCTGTTCGCGGTGCTGGGCTCCTCGCTCGCCCTCGGCGACCACCTCGTGGCCCACCCCGAGAAGTGGGGACTGCTCGCGGGCAAGGTGGCGCTCCCGACGGCCGAGGCGCTGCGCGAGGAGTTCACCGCACTCGCCCGATCGGCCACCGACACCGCTTCGGCGATGCTGCCGCTGCGCAACCTGTACCGCGACCGGCTGTTGGTCCTCGCGGCCCTCGACGTGGCGCCGACGGTGGAGAACGAACCGGTGCTGCCGTTCCCGACGGTCGGCGAGCACCTGTCGGATCTGGCCGACGCCGCGCTGGCCAGTGCGCTCGAGGTGGCGATGAGCTCGGTGTGCGGTGACGGCGACCGGCCGCGCCTGGCGATCATCGCAATGGGCAAATGCGGTGCGCGCGAACTGAACTACGTCAGCGACGTCGACGTCATCTTTGTAGTGGGGGAGGCCGCCGAGTCCGACATCCGGACCACCACGCGGGTGGCCGGGGAGATGATGCGGTTCGCCGCCGACGCCTTCTTCGAGGTCGACGCCGCGCTGCGCCCCGAGGGCAAACACGGTCAGTTGGTCCGCACGCTCGAATCGCATATCGCCTACTATCAGCGCTGGGCCAAGACGTGGGAGTTCCAGGCGCTGATGAAGGCGCGGCCGGCGGCCGGCGACGCCGAACTCGGCCGCGAGTACATCGACGCCCTGTCGCCGATGGTCTGGACCGCCTGTGAGCGTGAGGATTTCGTGCCCGAAGTACAGGCGATGCGGCGCCGGGTGGAGGAGCTGGTACCTGCAGGCGTGCGGGCGCGCGAGCTCAAGCTCGGCACCGGCGGCCTGCGCGACGTGGAGTTCGCCGTCCAGTTGCTGCAGCTCGTACACGGTCGCAACGACCAATCGCTGCATGTCGCGTCGACCGTCGACGCGCTGGCCGCGCTCGGGGCGGGCGGCTACGTCGGCCGCGACGACGCCGCCAACCTGACCGCGTCGTACGAGTTCCTGCGGCTGCTCGAGCACCGGCTGCAGCTGCAGCGGCTCAAGCGGACCCACATGCTGCCCGAGGCCGACGACGACGAGGCGCTGCGCTGGCTGGCCCGCGCCGCCCACGTCCGACCCGACGGGCAGCGCGACGCGCTCGGCGTGCTGCGTGAGGAGCTCAAGCGGCAGAGCCTGCGAGTGTCGCGGCTGCACGCCAAGCTGTTCTACCAGCCCCTGCTGGAGTCGGTCGGTCAGCCCGCGCTGGGCATCGAACCCGGGATGGGCGCCGCGGCCGCCGAACGGCAGCTCGCCGCACTGGGTTACGAGGGTCCGCAGAGCGCGCTCACGCATCTGGCCGCACTGACCGGGGAGGGGGGACGGCGCGGCCGCGTCCAGCGGGTGCTGCTGCCGACGCTGCTGGACTGGCTCTCCGACACCCCCGATCCCGACGCCGGTCTGCTGTCCTACCGCCGCATCAGCGAGGCGCTGGCCGAACAGCGGTGGTACCTCGGCACACTGCGCGACGAGGGGGCCGTCGCGAAACGGTTGATGCGGGTGCTCGGTACCTCGGCCTATGTGCCGGACCTGCTGATGCGCGCCCCGGAGGTCATCCAGCTCTACGCCGACGGACCCAACGGCCCGAAGCTGCTCGACACCGAACCCGAGGCGATGGCCCGCGGGCTGGTGGCCTCGGCGGGCCGGCACGCCGATCCGGTGCGTGCCATCGCCGCCGCCCGCACCCTGCGGCGGCGCGAACTCGCGCGCATCGCCTCGGCCGACCTTCTCGGCATGCTCGAGGTGACCGAGGTGTGCCGGGCGCTGACCGCGCTGTGGGTCGCCGTGCTACAGGCCGCGCTCGATGCGGTGATGCGCGCCAACGAACCCGACGGCGGCCCGCCGGCCCGCATCGCGGTGATCGGCATGGGCCGGCTGGGCGGCGGCGAACTCGGCTACGGGTCGGACGCCGACGTGATGTTCGTCTGCGAACCGTGCAGTGGCGCCGAGGAATCCACCGCGGTGCGGTGGGCGACCGGGATCGCCGAACGGGTGCGGTCGCTGCTGGGCACCCCGAGCTCCGACCCGCCGCTGGAGGTGGACACCGGGCTGCGGCCGGAGGGGCGCAACGGACCGCTGGTCCGCACGCTGGCGTCCTACGAGGCCTACTACACCCAGTGGGCGCAGCCGTGGGAGGTGCAGGCGCTGCTGCGTGCGCACCGCGTCGCGGGCGATCTCGAACTCGGTGAACGGTTCCTGCTGATGATCGACAAGACCCGCTATCCGGCGGGTGGGGTGTCGACGCAAGCCGTGCAGGAGATCCGGCGGATCAAGGCGCGTGTCGACGCCGAGCGGCTGCCGCGCGGTGCGGATCCCAACACCCACACCAAACTCGGCCGCGGCGGGCTGGCCGACATCGAATGGACCGTGCAGCTGATGCAGCTTCGGTTCGCGCACAAGGTGCCCGCCCTGCACTGCACCTCGACCTTGGAGGCGCTCAACGCGATCGGCGCCGCCGAACTCATCGCCGAGGGCGACATCGACCTGTTGCGGCAGGCCTGGCTGACGGCGACGCGGGCGCGCAACGCGCTGGTGCTGGTACGCGGTAAACCGACCGACCAGCTGCCCGGCCCGGGCCGGATGCTCAACGCGGTCGCCGTGGCCGCCGGCTGGGACAACGATGACGGCGGCGAATTCCTCGACAACTACCTGCGGGTGACACGGCGTGCGAAGACCGTGGTGCGCAAGGTGTTCGGTGGCTGACCCCGGATGAAGTACTACGTCAGCCCGGCGTTCGTCGACACCAGCGAGATTCTCGACATCGCCCGCGCCGCAGACGAACTCGGATACGACGGTCTCGGCATCCCGGACCACGTGGTGAACCTCGAGACACTCGAGACGCCGTATCCGTACACCCGCGACGGAGAGCGGCGCTGGCAGCCGTTCACGCACTGGCCGGACCCGTGGGTGCTCGTCGGCGCCCTCGCGCAGGTCACCTCGCGGTTGAAGTTCGTCACCACGGTGTACGTACCGGCGATGCGCGACCCCTATTCGGCGGCTAAGGCGATCGGCACCGCGGCCTACCTCGCCGGCGGCCGGGTCGAACTCGGTGTCGGGGTCGGCTGGTGCGAGGACGAATTCCGGTTGATGGGGCAGCGATTCGACCGTCGCGGCAGGCGCACCGACGAGATGCTCGACCTGTTCCGGGCATTGTGGCAGCCGGGCTGGACCGAGTTCGACGGCGAGTTCTACCCCACGCCGCGCCTGGAGATGGAGCCCACCCCGCCGCACATCCCGATCTACGTCGGCGGCCTCAGCGATGTCGCGTTCCGCCGTGCCGCGCGCAACGACGGCTGGATCGGCGATCTGATCACCACCGACCGGGCGATCGCCGTGGCGCATCGGCTTCACGAACTACGCACCGCGGCAGGGCAATCCGTGGACGACTTCACGATCCTCACGCCGCTGACCGACGCGCTGGTGCGCGCGGACTACGACCGTGCCGAGGCCGCGGGCATCACCCACATCCTGACCATGCCGTGGATGTTCTACACCGGTGCCGACGCGACGCTGGCCGAGAAGATCGACGGGATGAAGCGGTTCCGCAAGGACCTCGGGCTGGACCGCTAGCCGAGTTCGGTCTCGCCCCGGTCGCCGTCCGGCTCCTCGGTGGGCGCGGGTGCGGAGGTCGCGCGTCGCCCGGCGATGTACTCGAGGATCCCGGTGATGTCGAGGACCCGCTCGAAGTAGGTCGGCCGGTTGTCGAGGTGCAGGTCGACGCCGGCCGCGGTGGTCCGGCGTTCGATGAGCAGCAGACCCGACAGCCCCGCGGAATCGCAGAACGTCATATCGGCGCAGTCCAAGCGCAGCGCGCGAAGCCCGGGGTTGGTCTCGAGCAGCCGGGATGCGGTGTCGACGAACTCCGAGGTCGTCTCGGCGTCGAGCTCACCGGCGATGCGGACGGTGGCCGACCGGTCGGCGGCGTCGAGGGAGGAGGTCAGGTTCATACGATCTGTTCCATGTCGGCGGTGTGGTCCAGGGCGGTCAAGGCGGCGTTCAGGAGCCGCTGAGTGCGTGGGAACTCCACCAGCTGAGCCTGCAGAGATTCCAACGCGGGGTGAAGCGAGGTGGCCGGTACGCCGCGCGCGGCGAGGATGTCGGCGGTCCACGTGACGAATCCGGTGAACAGATCGTCGTCGTCGAGGTAGAGCGCGGTGGCGAGGAAATCGACGATGTGGGCGATGTCCTCGGTGGTGTGCTGGCGTTGCCGTTCGGTGTAGGTCCGCATCGCCGGGAAGCGGTCCTCCAGATCGCCGACGGTCGCCTTGACCAGCTGCGGAGCGGTCCGGCCGACCATGGTGTACTCCTGGTCGCCCAGATGTGGCAGATCGTCGATGGGTTGGTGCGCCGAGGTGTGGTGGTCTCTGGTCAGACCCCGGCCGAGGAGGTCCGCGGCGACGCGGGCGTCCGGACCCCAGGCGTCCGCGCCCAACCGGCGGGCGTGACGCCCGTCGGGCGCGAATGCGGCGCCGCCGGCGATGACGGGAACGCCTGCGGCCTGGCACGCGGTGATCGCGGCGTGCGCGGTGGGCAGCCGGGTCGGGATGGAACACGACAGCGCCACGGCCACCGGGCCGGTCCGGTGCAGATGGGCGATGAGGTGGGGAGTGGGCACCTGCGCGCCCAGGAAGTCGACCTGCCAGCCCCGCAGGCGCAGCACCTCGGCGAGCAGTCGTGCGGGCAGCGCGTGCCATTCGCCGTCCACACACGCCACCGTCACGCGCCCGCACGTCGTGGTGGGCGCGCTGGCGGGGTGATGCGCCAGCGCCGCGATCACCCGGTCGTTGATGGCCGTGGCTGCGTGTTCCTCGGCGACGGTGATCCGATTGGCGGCCCACTCGGTACCGACGCGGTGCTGTACCGGCGCGATGACCTCGAGCAGGACGACCTCGGCGCTCACGCCCCGGTCGATCGCGGCGAAAACCGCTGCGGCCGCGGCATATTCGTCACCATCGAGGACTGCGTTCCACAGCTGCTCCCGGGTGGCCGCGTGTTCGGCGCCGAGTTCGAGGTCATGCCTGCTCAAGCGGTGTACCTCCCGGCGGTGTGGCCGTCGACCGCGCTGAGGTGCGTCCGGCGTGGGGCGGTGATGGCGACGACGGCGATGTCGTCGTGCTCGCGGCGACGCACCCACTGCGTCGTGAGCATCATGATCCGTTCGACCACGGCTTCGGCGGGCATCCCCGCGCACTCCTCGAGGGCGGCTGCGAGGCGCTGCTCACCGAACATGTCGGTACCGAGCGGTCCGCCCCACGCCTCGGTCACACCATCGGTGTAGAGGACGCACGTCTCACCCGGCGCCAGCACCGTCTCGAATGTGCGGGCCTGGATCTGCTCCAGCACACCCACCAGTTGACCGCGGGTGTCGGCCTCCTCGACCCGCCCGTCGCTGCGCACGATCAACGGCGCACAGTGCCCGGCGCTGGTCAATCGCAGCACCACCTGACCGTCGCGGCGCGCCACCGATGCCAGGACCAGGGTGGCGAAGCGTGTGTGGTCGGCCGAGAGCAGGGCGCTGTTGAGCAACCTGAGCACACCGCCGTGGTCCTGGGCCAGCGGCGCCAGCGCCTGGAGTGTGTTGCGGATCTTGCCGGTCAGGACCGCGGCCTCGAGACCCTTGCCGCATACGTCGCCGAGTACGACCAACGTGTCGTCCTCGGGGGTGGCGCCGGGGTGGACGTCGTAGAAGTCGCCGCCGACGATCTGATGGTCCTCCGAGGCGCGATACCCGCCGGCCAGTTCGAAGCCGTGCAGCCGGCGAAGCTGGGGCGGGACGAGGTCGCGCATCAGTGTGCGGGTGATCGCCGACTGTTCGGCGTAGAGCCCCGCCGTGGACAGGGCCGCACCGGCACGTGCGGCGAACAGCCGCGCGGACAGCTCGTCGTCCTCTCCGAAGACCGGTTCGGATGCCCGCCGCAGCAGTACCAGCGCCCCGGCCGGCACGCCGAGGCCGGGCAGCGGGGTGATCAGCACCGACCCCACCGGACCGTCGAACGTCGACGGGACCAGCCACTCGGGCAGTGCGGCCGGATCGAGCCACCGTGACGGCACCGGTGGGAAGCCGCGCAGCGCCTCACTGAGCCCCGGCACATCCGAGGGATCCGCCTCGACCGTGCGCTGCTCCACCGCGCCGCGGTCACCACACACCACCGGCAACCGGTTGCCGGTGACCGGGGCGACGACCGACGCCGCGTCGGCGAGGTGCCGCACCGCCAGGTGGACGGTCGCCGACATGCAGCGGTCGACGTTGAGGGTGGCCATCAGCACCGCCGAGGCCTCGCCGAGGAACGAGGTGCGCGCCTGTTCCCGGGTCAGGGCCTGCTTCGTATCCCACAGCTCGCGGCCGGCGTCCTCGACCAACCACCAGGCGATCTGACCGTCGAGCACGGTCGGGCGGGCCTCGAAACGTTTGCCGTGCAGGCTGCCGGATGCGGCAGCGTCGTCGGCGTCGGGTGTGCCGAGTCGTTGGACCAGCCGGCGGTGTGCCTGCGCCAACCACGGGGGAGCGACGTCGTCCAGATCCGAGCCGGGTATCGCCGACGGCAGCACCGAATGCGTCGAGGTGCTGACCGCGCGGACCACTCCGTCGCTGGTCACGACGATCACCGGGTGGGGGATGGACGACCACGCGGCGTCGAGACCCATGGCGACGCCGATGGGACCGTCCGCGCCCATGCAGCCTCCTCAATGGGGCCACCGGATTCAGATACGGCGTCCCCATGTCACAGACGTGAAGGCCCCGTCGACGAAGCTACCGTGCGTCGCGGTCGAGGGCCAACTAGTAGCGCGGTCGGCGGAAGCGGCTGAGCAGGCCGCCCCGGCGGACGGGCTGACCCGTTTGGTATCCGGCCGGTGCGGCTGACCCGGTCACAACCCGGTTCGGCGCGACACCGCCGGCCGCTCCCATCCGGCCGCGGCGACGGGCGTCGACCGAGAGCGTGCCGGCGCCGAGGCCGGCGAGGGCCAGGAAGGCGAAGCAGTACAGCAGTGCGGGTTCGCCGCCGTTGCCGCCCACCCCCGGGTCGTACGGCCAGAAGCCGTTCGGCAGGTGCTGCCACAGGTACGCCACCGCCATCTCTCCGGAGGCGATGAACGCCGCGATGCGGGTGAACAACCCGACGGTGATGAGGATGCCGAGGACGAATTCGATCAGCCCGGCCCACCAGAACGGCCAGGTGCCGACCGGAACCGACTCGCCCAGCGGCCAGCCGAACAGCTTCATGCTGCCGTGCAGAGTGAAAGCCAACCCGAAGATGATCCGGAAGATGCTCAGCAACGGTGACGAGTAATTCGCCAGCCGAGCGTCGAAATTGGTCGCCATGGGGTGACCTTACGCGCGAACACAGCGGATTTTCAGAGCTCCAGCAGCACTGTTACCGGACCGTCGTTCACCAGTTCCACATTCATGTGCGCCCCGAAAACTCCTGTTTGCACCGGCGCTCCCAGCCCCCGCAGCGCCTCGCAGAACGCCACCACCAACGGTTCGGCGACCGGCCGCGGCGCCGCGGCGTTCCACGACGGCCGCCGCCCCTTGACGGTGTTGGCGTAGAGGGTGAACTGGCTGACCACCAGGATGGGCGCCGTCTCGTCGGCAGCCGAGCGCTCCCCATCGAGAATGCGCAGCTGCCATAGCTTTTCGGCGAGTTTGCGGGCGATGTCGGCGTCGTCGGTGTGGGTGACCCCGACCAGCGCGAGGAGGCCCTGGTGGGCGGGTGCGATGGCGCCCACCACCTCGCCGTCGACGACGACCCTTGCCGAGGACACCCGCTGGACCAGAACGCGCATGGGCTCCATCCAAGCGAAAAGGCCGGGTGGCATGCACGCCACCCGGCCTTTCGCTGTCGACCTAGACGTCGCGTCGGCGAGCCGACTAGACGTCGCGTCGGCGAGCCGACTAAACGTCGCGTCGGCGAGCCGACTAAACGTCGAAGTAGAGCGCGACCTCGTACGGGTGAGGACGGATCTGGATCGGCATGATCTCGTTCTCCCGCTTGTAGGAGATCCAGGTCTCGATCAGGTCCTCGGTGAACACGCCACCCTCGGTGAGGTACTCGTGGTCCTCCTCGAGGCGGTCGATCACCGCGGACAGCGACGTCGGGGCCTGCGGGATGCTGGCGGCCTCGTCCGGCGGCAGCTCGTAGAGGTCCTTGTCGACCGGGGCCTGAGGCTCGATCTTGCGCTTGATGCCGTCGATACCGGCCATCAGCATCGCGGCGAACGCCAGGTACGGGTTGCCCGAGCTGTCCGGGCAGCGGAACTCGAGGCGCTTGGCCTTCGGGTTGTTGCCGGTGATCGGGATGCGGACACACGCCGAGCGGTTGCGCTGGCTGTACACCAGGTTGATCGGCGCCTCGTAGCCCGGCACCAGACGCTTGTAGGAGTTCACCGTCGGGTTGGTGAACGCCAGCAGCGACGGGGCGTGGTGCAGGATGCCGCCGATGTAGTGGCGCGCCGTGTCGGACAGGCCGGCGTAACCGGACTCGTCGTGGAACAGCGGCTGGCCGTCCTTCCACAGCGACTGGTGGGCGTGCATACCCGAGCCGTTGTCACCGAACAGCGGCTTGGGCATGAACGTGACCGTCTTGCCCTCCTGCCACGCGGTGTTCTTGATGATGTACTTGAACAGCAGTACGTCATCGGCCGCGTGCAGCAGCGTGTTGAACTTGTAGTTGATCTCGGCCTGACCGGCGGTGCCCACCTCGTGGTGACCGCGCTCGAGCACGAAGCCCGCGTTGATCAGGTTCGTGGCCATCTTGTCGCGCAGGTCGACGTAGTGGTCGTAGGGGGCGACGGGGAAGTAGCCGCCCTTGGGGCGCACCTTGTAACCGCGGTTGGCGCTGCCGTCCGCCTCGAACGGCTCACCGGTGTTCCACCAGCCCGACTCGGAGTCCACCTCGTAGGACGTGCCGTTGATCTTCGAGTCGAAGGTCACCGAGTCGAAGATGTAGAACTCGGCCTCGGCACCGAAGTAGCAGGTGTCGGCGATGCCGGTGCTGATCAGGTAGTTCTCCGCCTTGCGTGCCACGTTGCGGGGGTCGCGGGAGTAGGCCTCGCGGGTGAACGGGTCGTGCACGAAGAAGTTCATGTTGAGCGTCTTGGCGTGCCGGAACGGGTCGATGCGCGCGGTCTCGGGGTCGGGCAGCAGCATCATGTCCGACTCGTGGATCGACTGGAAGCCGCGGACAGACGAGCCGTCGAACGCCAGACCGTCTTCGAAAACGCTCTCGTCGAACGCCGAAGCCGGGATCGAGAAGTGCTGGACGACGCCGGGCAGATCGCAGAACCGAATGTCGACGTACTCGACGGATTCGTCCTTGATCAACTTGATGATGTCGTCGGCCGTCTTATCTGCCACTCTAGTTTTCTCCTTTACTGGTAACCCGCGCGTTGACGCTAGGGACACGATGTTGCACGGTCGTCAACCGCATGTTGCGCCGAAGTTACGGCGGAGCATCACACCCGGGTTCGAGGCAGGCGCAGCGAGCCCGCCTATCCTTTCAGTATGGCCCGCGCGCTCGGGTCCTGGCTGTCCGGTCCGGAATCGAATCGCGGACCCGGCGGCCCGGGCCAACCACCGAATGAATATCCGGGTCAACGGCTCGGGTTGCCCGACAGCGGGCCGGGGTCGATGGCCCGGTTCGGCCGCCGGGTCGCCGCCATGCTCGTCGACTGGTTCATCGCCTACGGGTTGGCCGCGCTGGCCATGACGCTCGGGCTGATCTCGGTGGGCGCGATGTCGACTGTGATCCTCGTCATCTGGTTCGTCATCGGGGCGGTGTCGGTGCGCCTGTTCAGATTCACCCCCGGTCAGTACGCGCTCGGCCTGATGGTGGTGTCGATGGACGACCGGGAGCACGTGGGGTTCGGCCGCGCTTTGGTCCGCGGGCTGATGATCGCGCTGGTGATTCCGGCACTGTTCACCGACGAGGATCTGCGGGGCCTGCACGACCTGGCCACCAAGACCGCCGTGGTGCGGCGCTGAACGTGAGCTAGTGCTCGAAGATCGGCACGAAGATCGCGCACGAGTTCGCGTTCGGTGTCAGGTCTCGTGGCGGATCTGCCCGTTCATCATCGTCATCGTGACGTTGGCCCGGTGGATGTCGTGCGGGTCGATCTCGAGGATGTTGCGGTCGAGCACGATGAGGTCGGCGAGCTTGCCGACCTCGAGTGAGCCCACCTTGTGGTCGAGCCGCAACTGGTGCGCCGCACCGAGTGTGTTGGCGTAAATCGCCTCGGCCACCGACAACCGCTGGTCGGCGGGTTCGAGCACCGGCGCGTCGGTCTGCCCGATCAGCTGCCGGGTCACCCCGACCTGGATCGAGTCGAGCGGTTTGTACGTGGAGAAGTAGCCGGCGGCCGGCCAGTCGGTGCCCAGCGAGATCCGGCCGCCGGATCTCAGCACCGCCTGCGGGCGGTAGAGCAGGTCTTTTCGCGGTGACCCGTAGCGCGCGCCCATGTTCTCGAGGGTGTCGGGATCCGCCGACATCCAGTTCGCCGAGAACTGGGCGGTGACCCCGAGGGCGCCGAAGCGGGGATTGTCGCTGTCCTCGACGAACACCAGGTGGGCGATCGCATGCCGACGGTCACGGCGCGGATTCGAGGCGATCGCGCGCTCGACGGCGTCGAGGGCGACGCGGGCGGTGCGTTCCCCGCAGGCGTGGACGTGCACGTCGTACCCCGCGGCGTCGACCGCACCGATGAGCTGATGCCACTGCTCCTCGGTGAACGGGGACCCGCCGGTCGAGTCGGGTTTGTCGGCGTAGGGCTCGACGAGCCAGGCGGTGTAGCCGCCCTGGGTGCCGTCTCCAACGATCTTGACGACGTCGACGGACACCAACTCGCCGGACACCTGCTCGCGGACCGCCTCGAGCGCGTCGACCGCACCGTCGACCGGTGCGGAGCGGACCGAATAGGACGCGACGACGCGGAACGGCAGCGCACCGCGCTGTTCGACGTCGGCGTAGAGGCGCAGCAACGCCGCCTGGTCGTCGCCGATGGGCGGCACACCCGCGTCGAACACCGACGTGATCCCGGCGGCCGACGCCTTCGGCAGCCAACCCTCCATGAGCGTGCCCATGGTGTCCGGGGAGATCGGCTCGACGGCGTCGACCAGGCCGAGCACCGCGTTCACCTCGAGGATGTAACCGGTCGGGTCACCGTTCGTGTCGCGGGCGTAGTAGCTGAAACCCGGTATCGGGTCGGGGGTGTCGCGCTTGACGCCCGCCATCTCGAGCGCGGTGCTGTTGGCCCACAGGCTGTGCCCGTCGATGGCGAAGAAGAACGCCGGCCGGTCGGGCAGAATGCGGTCGAGTTCGGCGCGGTCGGGCCCGTCGGGTCCGAACATGTCCACCCGCCAACCGAATCCGCGCACCGGCCCGGTCGGGTTGTCCTTCGCGTACGCCTCGATCGCGCTCAGCGCATCGGCCAGCGTCGGCACCTGAAGATCGACGCCCGAGGTGAGGAACGCGCCCAGGAACGGGTGGGTGTGGCCTTCCACGAAGCCCGGCATCAGCAGGCGGCCGCCGAGGTCGACCACCCGGGTCGCCGGTCCGGCCAGCGCCATCGCACCCGCCTCGTCGCCGACGTGGACGATCGTGTCGCCCCTGACGGCCAGCGCCTGCGCCCACGGCGCCGGGCCGTCGACGGTGTAGACCGCACCGTTGCGGAACACAAAGTCCGCGTGGGCGTTTGCGGAGCCCGGGGAGCCGGCCGGGGCGGGGGACTGCTGCGCCGGGGAGGAGCACGCGCTCACCGCGGACGCCGCCGCCACCGTCGCCGCGGCCCGCAACACCGTGCGACGGGTGGTCCGGCCACCGAACGACAGGAAATGGGGCGCCCACTCGCACGCAGTACACACCCGCGGAAGTATGGCCGGTGACCACCGGCCCGGGACTGCGGCGCGCCGCTAGCGCCGGCGCACGGTGCGCTGGACCCCGCGCATCTTGGCCTGCGCGGGCATCGGACCCTTCGGCATCGCGGCCGGACCGAGTTTGGTGCCCAGTGCGGCCAGTCGCGACTCGAGCGAGTCCATCTGCTTGACGGTGATGTTGGCGGGCAGCTTGTTGAGGTGGCGCTCCAGCTTGGACAGCGGCACCTCACCCTCGCCGTTGCCGACGATCACGTCGTAGATCGGGGTGTCGCCGATGAGGCGCGCGGTGCGCTTCTTCTCCTGGGCGAGTAGCGGCTTGACCCGGCCGGGGTTACCCTCGCCGACGAAGATCACACCCGGACGGCCGATCACCCGGTGCACCGCGTCGAAGTGGCCCGTCGCCGCCACACCCGGTGTGACGCGCCACTTGCCGCGCAGGTTGTCCAGCGCCCATGCGGCCGCCCCGGTCTGGCCCTCGGCCTTGCGGTACACCGACTTCTGCGCCCGCCGGCCGAAGATGATGAACGCGACCAGCGCGCCGAGCACGATGCCCAGCGGGATCAGCGTGTACATCGTGAACCCGCCGGCGAGGACACCGACCGCGACCGCCGCCCCGACGATCAGGACGAACGCGCCGATCATGTACGGCAGCAGCCGCTTGTCCTCTTTGCGCTGGATCTGGAACGCCTGCCAGAGCTGACTGCGCCGCTGCTTGGACGCGGCCTTGCGGGCGGCCTTCGCCTCGGCCTTGGCGGCCTTGGTGGCGGCGGTGTTGCGGGTCTTGGCCATACCCTCAGGATACGGGTGGCGTCGCGGCCGGTTTCAGCCGCGCGGCCTGCGCGTACAGCCGCCCCGCCCGGTACGACGACCGCACCAGCGGACCGGACAGCACCCCGGCGAATCCGAGCCCTTCGGCGAACTGCGCGAACTCGACGAACTCCTCCGGTTTCACCCAGCGTTCCACCGGATGGTGGCGCGGCGAGGGCCGCAGATACTGCGTGATCGTGATGATGTCGCAGCCCGCCTCGTGCAGGTCGACCAGCGCGGTGCGCACCTCGTCGGGCGTCTCACCCATGCCGAGGATCAGGTTGCTCTTGGTGACCAGGTTGTCGTCGCGGGCCGCGGTCAACACCGCGAGGCTGCGTTCGTAGCGGAAGGCCGGCCGGATCCGCTTGAAGATGCGCGGCACCGTTTCGACGTTGTGCGCCAACACTTCTGGGCGCGACTCGAAGACCTGCGCCAGCAGCGCCGGGTCTCCGTTGAAATCGGGGATCAGCAACTCGACGCCGGTGTTGGGGTTGAGTCGCTTGATCTCGCGCACCGTCTCGGCGTAGAGCCAGGCGCCGCCGTCGGGCAGATCGTCGCGGGCCACACCCGTCACCGTCGAGTACCGCAGACCCATGGCCTGAACGCTCTCGGCGACCCGGCGAGGTTCGTCGCGGTCGAGTTCTGACGGCTTGCCGGTGTCGATCTGGCAGAAGTCGCAGCGCCGGGTGCACTGCTCGCCGCCGATCAGGAAGGTGGCCTCGCGGTCCTCCCAGCATTCGAAGATGTTGGGGCAGCCGGCCTCTTCGCACACGGTGTGCAGGCCCTCGCGCTTGACCAGCGATTTGAGCTCTTTGTACTCCGGGCCCATCCTGGCGCGGGTCTTGATCCACGGCGGCTTGCGCTCGATCGGCGTCTGGGCGTTACGGACCTCGAGACGCAGCAGCTTGCGGCCTTCCGGAGCCGCGGAGCCGGCGCCATTGGATCCCGAAGGGGTGACGGTCACTGTGTCGATGCTACGCCGGAGGCGTAGGTGTCAACGGATACGCCGGACACGGCCAGCCTCCCGTCGAGCGCGTCACACACCCGCGCGGCGACGGCGTCGGTGACCTCGTCGACGGTGACGCGGCGGCCCAGTTCCGCGGTCAGCGACGTCACGCCGGCGTCGGCGATCCCGCACGGCACGATGGCCGAGAACGCCGACAGGTCGCAGTCGCAGTTGAGGGCGAACCCGTGCAGCGTGGTGCCGCGGGACACCCGGATGCCGATGGCGCCGATCTTGCGTTCCGGCCGGAGGCCGTCGCCCGGCAGCCAGACCCCCGACCGGCCCTCGACCCGCCCGGCGTCGAGGCCCAAGCCGGTGCACACCGCGATCAGCGCCTCCTCGATGCGGCGCACGAAGTTCACCACGTCGAGCGGTTCGGCCAGCCCGACGATCGGATAGCCGACCAGCTGGCCGGGGCCGTGCCAGGTGATCTTGCCGCCGCGATCGGTGTCCACCACCGGGGTGCCGTCGGCCGGGCGTTCGTGCGGTTCGGTGCGCTTACCGGCCGTGTAGACCGACGGATGCTGAAGCAGCAGAAGCGCATCCGAGCCGCCGGCCACCCGCGCGTCGACGAGGCCGCGCTGCAGCTCCCACGCGTCGAGGTACTCGACGGTGCCCAGTCGCCGCACCTCGACCGGACGGGTCGACGACCTGATCGAAATCGCCATGGACACGACGCTACTCGTCAGGCGTCGCGCGGGCCGGTGGCGTAGGCGAGCGCTTCGCCGACGGTGTTGTGGTGGAACGTGAACCCGGCCCGCTCCAGCGCGGCGGGGATCGCCCGCTGCCCGCCGAGCAGCCCTTCGTCGGCGAACTCGCCGAGCACCGTGCGCAATGCGAACCCCGGCACCGTAAGCGGGGTGGGCCGGTTGACCGCGCGGCCCAGCGCAGCGGTGAACTCCGCGTTGGTGACCGGGGCGGGGCCGGTCAGGTTCAGCGGCCCCGACAAGTCCTCGTGCGCGACGGCGAACAGCATGGCGCGCACCTGATCCTCGAGGCTGATCCACGGCATGTACTGCCTGCCGTTGCCCAGCCGGGCACCCAGGCCCAGGCCGAACAGCGGTTTGAGCCGGCTCAGCAACCCGCCCGACGGGGACAGCACCAGACCCGTTCGCAGCAGCACCACCCGGGCGCCGTCCTCGGCCGCCGCCGCCGTCGCGGCCTCCCAGTCCACGCACAGTTGCGCGAGGAAACCGTCTCCCGCGGGGGCGGATTCGTCGGTGACCCGGCCGCGGGTGTCGCCGTAGTAGCCGACCGCGCTGGCGTTGACGAGCAGCGGGACCCCGGCGTCGGCCACCGCGTTGGCCAGCACCTCGGTGGGGGTGATGCGGCTGTCGCGCAGGCTCTGCTTGAACGCCCCCGACCAGCGGCGCTGACCGACGCTGACACCGCACAGGTTGATCACGGCGTCCACACCGCGCAGCGCGTCAGGATGGAATTCACCGCTGTCCGGGTTCCAGAACAGCTCGTCGGCGTTCGAGGGTGCGCGGCGCACGATCCGCACGACCCGACGGTTCTCGGCGCGCAGCGCAGACACCAACGCCGAACCGATGAGGCCCGAGGACCCCGCTATCGCGATCACAGCTCCGCCTGATGTCGCCGGCCCCCCGGCTCCGGTGGACACCGGGTTACAGACCCAGGTCTGCCTCGAACGAACCCTCTTCGAGTCGGCGCTTGATGGTGGTCAGGAAGCGACCGGCGTCGGCACCGTCGATGAGTCGGTGGTCGTAGGTCAGCGGCAGGTAGCAGATCGACCGCACGCCGATCGACTCGTTGCCGAACTCGTCGACGATCACCCGCGGCCGTTTGACGATCGCACCGGTGCCCAGCATCGCCGCCTGCGGCGGCACCAGGATCGGCGTGTCGAACAGGGCGCCCTGGCTGCCGATGTTGGTGATCGTGAAGGTGCCGCCGGACAGTTCGTCCGGTTTGAGGTCACCGGAGCGGGCACGCGCGGCGATGTCGGCGATCGCGCGGGCCAGCCCGGCCAGCGAGAGGTCACCGGCGTTCTTGATAACCGGCGAGAGCAGACCCTGATCGGTGTCCACCGCGAAGCCGAGGTGCTCGGCGTCGTAGTAGGTGATCTCCTTGGTGTCCTCGTTGTAGCTGGCGTTGACGTTCGGATGCTGTTTGAGCGCGTCGATGACCGCCCTGGCGATGAATGGCAGATAGGTCAGGTTGACGCCCTCGCGCTCGGCGAAGTCGTTTTTCGCCTTGGCCCGCAACGCCACGATCTTGGTCATGTCGACCTCGTGGGTCTGCGTCAACTGCGCTGTCGCCTGCAGGGATTCGCGCGTCTTCTTCGCGGTCAGCTGACGGATCCGGTTGGCCTTCTGCTTGGTGCCGCGCAGGTGAGCCAGCGGTGCGTCCGAGGCGTTCGCGGATGCCGTCGCCGCGGCCGGCGCCTTCCCGGGTGCCTCGGCGGCGTCCTCGGGGCCGGACTTGGCCTTCTTGTCGGCCTCGGCCGCCGCCAGGACGTCCTGCTTGCGGATGCGTCCGCCGACTCCGGTGCCCTTGACGGCGGCCAGGTCCACGTCGTGCTCGGCGGCCAGTTTGCGCACCAGCGGCGTGACGTACGGGCCGCTGCCGTCGGACGGCTCGGCATCCTGCTGCGGCTCGGGCTCCTTCTTGGGCTCGGGCTTGGCTTCCTGCTTGGACTCCTGTTTGGGCTCGGGCTTCGGCTCCGGCTTGGACTCCTGCTTCGGCTCGGGTTCCGGTTCGGGTTCGGGCTCCGGCTCCGGCTCGGGTTCCGGCTCCGGTTCGGGCTCTTCGGCCTCGGCCTGATCGGCATCGCCGATCTTCGCGAGTTCCCCGCCGACCTCGACCGTGTCGTCCTCCTCGGCGATGATCTCGAGCAGGGTGCCCGCGACCGGCGAGGGGATCTCGGTGTCCACCTTGTCGGTCGACACCTCCAGCAGCGGTTCGTCGACCTCGACGCTGTCGCCGACCTTCTTGAGCCACCGGGTGACCGTGCCCTCGGTGACGGACTCACCCAGCTCGGGCATCGTCACCGGGGTCGCCGAACCCGAGGACTTCGGCTTCGGCTTCGACTCCTTCTTCGGCTCCGGTTCGGGTTCCGGCTCGCTCTCGGTCTCTTCGGAGCTGTCGGTCTCCTCGGAGCTGTCGGACTCCTCGGAGGTGGTCTCCGACTCCGCTTCCTCCGCAGGCTCCTCGTCCTCGTCCTCGTCGGAAGACGAGTCGTCGGAGGAGTCGCCCGAATCCTCGCCGCCCTCGCCGATCACGGCGAGTTCCCCGCCGACCTCGACGGTGTCGTCTTCCTGCGCCACGATCTTCTGCAGCACGCCGGAGGCCGGGGACGGGATCTCGGTGTCGACCTTGTCGGTCGACACTTCGAGTAGGGGTTCGTCCTGTTCGACCGTGTCACCCTCTTGCTTGAGCCACCGGGTGACGGTGCCTTCGGTGACGCTCTCACCGAGTGCGGGCATCTGAACAGAGACGGCCATGTGTTGTGACTCCCTCGAACGGCTCAGTCGTATCGGGTCGAATGTCACACCCATCCTTCCACGTTCCCCCGCCGTCTTCGTCGTGGACTCGGCGAGTGATTGCTCTGGCACTATCGAAAGGGGTTTGACGAGAGCCGAGGGAGACGGTGGGACTCTTCGACAAGTGGCGCGGCCGCCGCGCCGCGCGTGCGGACGGCCGCGACCCCGCGGCCGACCTGAAATATCTGCGGCAGTGGGTGGCCGAACACCGCGGCGTCGAGGCGTACGTCGAACCGAAGACCACCGTCACCGACGTCACGGTGGTGCTCGTCGCCGCCGACGGCGAATGGACCCGGCGGCGCGCCGGGGGAGACGCGGGTGCGCGCCGGCTGTCCGAACGGCTCAAGATCCCGGTCTACGACGTCCAGAAAGTCGGCTATCCGCAGCGCATGCGCGACTATGACGCCAGACGGCGCATCGAACGCAAACGCGCGGCCCGCCGCGAACTCGAAGGGTGAACCACCACATGTCACGACCCGCCCCCCGATTCGTCGACAGCACCGACGGAGTGCGCGTTGCGGTGTACGAAGAGGGCAACCCCGACGGGCCCACGGTGATCCTCGTGCACGGCTGGCCGGATTCCCATGTGGTGTGGGACAGCGTCGCGGCCGAACTCGCCGACCGCTTCCACGTCGTGCGCTACGACAACCGCGGCGTCAGCCCCACCTCGGCGCCGAAACGCGCCGCGGCGTACACCACCGCGCGCTACGCCGACGACTTCGCCGCCGTCGCCGACGCGGTGGCGCCGGGCCGGCGGGTGCACGTGGTGGCGCACGACTGGGGTTCGACGGGCATGTGGGAGTACCTGTCCCGGCCCGAGGCCGCCGACCGGGTGGCCTCCTACACCTCGCTGTCCGGGCCGAGCGTCGACCATGTGTACCGCTACGTGCTCGACGGGCTCAAACGGCCGTACCGGATCCGTCGCCTGGCTCGCGCGCTGAACCAGTTCGCCCGGCTGAGCTACATGATCCTGCTGTCGGTTCCTCTGGTGGCCCCGGTGTTGGTGCGCGCCTTCATCGCCGAGGGTCTGCGGAAGTACCAGAGGGTCGCCGAAGGCATCCCGGCCGATCGGCTGCTGCACTCCGACACCTACCGGGCCGATGCCGCGCGAAGCGTGAAAGTCTACCGCGCCAACTACTTTCGGTCATTGCTGACCAAGCGCACCCCCCGCGTCGTGGACGTCCCCGTACAGCTGATCGTCAACACCGGCGACGCGTTCATCCGGCCCTACGTCTACGACGAGATCGCGCCGTGGGTGCCGACTCTGTGGCGCCGTGAGCTGCGCGCGGGCCACTGGTCGCCGATGTCGCATCCGCATGTGATCGCAAGGGCGGTGGCCGAACTCGTCGAACACGTCGACGGCGCTCCGGCCGCCCGGGAGCTGCGCCGGGCGCGGGTCGGCGGGCCGCGCGAATACTTCTCGGACACACTGGTTTCGGTGACCGGTGCGGGCAGCGGCATCGGCCGTGAGACCGCGCTGGCGTTCGCACGCGAAGGCGCCGAACTGGTGGTCAGCGATATCGACGAGGCCAGTGCCAAGGAGACCGCGGCCGCGATCGAAGCCGCCGGCGGCGTCGCGCACGCCTACCGGCTCGACGTGGCCGACGCCGATGCGGTCGAGCGGTTCGCCGACGAGGTCTGCGCCGGCCACGGTATCCCCGACATCGTCGTCAACAACGCCGGCGTGGGACAGGCCGGCCGCTTCCTCGACACACCGCGCGACCAGTGGGATCACGTACTCGACGTCAACCTCGGCGGGGTGGTCAACGGCTGCCGCGCGTTCGCGCGCAGGCTCGTCGAGCGCGGCACCGGTGGGCACATCGTCAACGTCGCCTCGATGGCCTCGTATGCCCCGCTGCAGTCGCTGAACGCGTACTGCACCAGCAAGGCCGCGGTGTACATGTTCTCCGATTGTCTGCGCGCCGAACTCGACGAGGCGGGGATCGGGCTGACCACGATCTGCCCGAGCACCGTCGACACCAACATCGTGCGCAACACCCGCATCCACGCCCCGGCCGACCGCACGGGCGACGTCGCGGGCCGGCGCGGCCAACTGCAGAAGATGTTCGCGATGCGCCGCTACGGACCGGACAAGGCGGCCAAGGCGATCGTCGCCGCGGTCAAGGCGAACAAGGCGATCCGGCCGGTGATGCCGGAGGCCTACTTCGTCTACGGGGTGTCCCGGGTGTTGCCGCAGGCGCTGCGCAGCACCGCCCGCGGCCGCGTGCTCTAGCCTTCCCGGGCGATCTCTTCCAGGACCGCGAACATCGTCCGCGTCGGCACCCCGGTGCCGCCCTTGGGGGTGTAACCCCACGGACCGCCGGAGTTGTACGCCGGCGCCGCGACGTCGATGTGCGCCCATTCGACACCGTCGGCGACGAATTCGCGCAGGTAGGTGCCCGCGACGAGCATGCCCGCGAAGCGTGAACCGCTGACGTTGGCGAGGTCGGCGACCGTCGACTTGAGGTCGTCCTTGAGTTCCTCGGGCAGCGGCATCGCCCACGCGTTCTCGCCCACCTGCTGCGACAGTGTCGCCACCCGGTCGCGGAACGCGTCGCTGCCCATCACGCCGGGCGTGCGCGAACCGAGCGCCACGGTCTGGGCGCCGGTCAGCGTCGAGGTCTCGATCAGATAGTCGGGGTTGTCCTCACACGCCCGCACGATCGCGTCGGCCAGGATCAGCCGGCCCTCGGCATCGGTGTTGAGCACCTCCACGGTGGTGCCGCCGTACTGGGTCAGCACGTCGCCGGGGCGCTGCGCGGTCGCCGACGGCATGTTCTCGGCCATCGGCACGGTCGCGATCACGTCGATCGGCAGCTTCTGTTTGGCGGCCAGCACGACGGTGGCGATCACCGCGGCGGCCCCGCCCATGTCGGAGGTCATGTGGTGCATGTTGGCGGCCGGCTTGATCGAGATGCCGCCGGTGTCGAAGGTGATGCCCTTGCCGACGAGCGCGACCCGCTTACTTCCGCCTGTTCGTGCTCCTCGCGTGCGCGTGCGCACAGCACCCTTGTGCGACAGCCGCACCAGCCGCGGCGGCCGCGACGAACCCTTGCCGACGCCGACGATGCCGCCGTAACCCGCCTTGACCAACGCCTTGTCGTCGAGGATCTCGACTTCCAGACCGGCCGCCTCTCCCAGCGCCTTCGCACGCTTGGCGAACTCGTCGGGGTGGAGGTGGCTGGGCGGGGTGTTGACGAAGTCGCGGGCCGTCGCGACGGCGGTGGCGATGTCGGTGGCGCGCTGAGCGGCGTCGCGGGCACGGCTCTTGGACTCCTGGGACAGCGCGGTGATCGCGCGCAGACCGCCGTCCTTGGGTGCGGTCTTGGCGCTGCGGAACTCGGTGAAGCGGTACGAGCCCAGGATCAGGCCCTCGATCGCCGCCTCCAGGTCCAGCGCGGACAGCGTGGTCAGCACCGCCGCCACCTTGTCGAGCGACCGGGCCGCGTTGCCGGCCACCCGCCGCACCGTGTCGGCGGGCCACTCGTCGCGCTCCTTGCCCAGCCCGATCGTCAGCACGCTGGCCACCGGCAGCGCGGACACCACCAGGCGGTGCGTCTGCCCTTCACCGCCGGTCGCGCCGAGCGACTTGAGCGCGGCCTCGATCTCCCTGACGGCGTCTTTGTCGAGGAACGGGGCGGCGGCGAGAACCGCCGCCGCGTCGTCCCGCGTGACCACGGGCACGATGAGCACGGAGTCACCCACTCCGCGGCGCGGTATGGAGGAACTGACGGTGACGACGGGGGCCTGATAGCCGGGATCGGAACTCACGAGAATCCACCATAAGGTGTCAGACGTGAGTGAACCCCTGCACGGCCCTCTGGAAGACCGCCACCGCGAGCTGGGAGCGACGTTCGCCGAGTTCGGCGGCTGGCTGATGCCGGTGTCCTACGCGGGCACGGTCACCGAGCACACCGCGACCCGCACGACGGTCGGGCTGTTCGACGTCAGCCACCTCGGCAAGGCACTGGTGCGGGGCCCCGGCGCGGCGGCCTACGTCAACGCCGCGCTGACCAACGACCTCAACCGCATCGGCCCCGGCAAGGCGCAATACACGTTGTGCTGCAACGACTCCGGCGGGGTGATCGACGATCTGATCGCCTACTACGTCTCCGACGACGAGATCTTCCTGGTGCCCAACGCCGCGAACACCGCTGCCGTGGTGGCCGCACTCGCCGAACGGGCGCCCGACGGGGTGACGGTCACCGACGAGCACCGCTCGTACGCGGTGCTGGCGGCGCAGGGCCCCAAGTCCGCGGAGGTGCTCGGCGGGCTGGGTCTGCCCACCGACATGGACTACATGGGATACGTCGACGCGGAACTCAACGGCACCGCGGTGCGGGTCTGCCGCACCGGCTACACCGGGGAGCAGGGCTACGAGCTGCTGCCGGCCTGGGACGACGCGCCCGCCGTCTTCGACGCGCTTGTGTCGGCGGTGCGTGACGCCGGCGGTGAGCTGGCCGGGCTCGGCGCGCGCGACACCCTGCGCACCGAGATGGGATACCCGCTGCACGGTCACGAACTGTCGCCGGAGATCTCCCCGCTGCAGGCCCGCTGCGGGTGGGCGGTCGGCTGGCGCAAGGACGCCTTCTGGGGCCGCGACGCGCTGCTGGCCGAGAAGGAGGCCGGTCCGAAGCGGCTGCTGCGCGGGCTGCGCGCGGTCGGCCGCGGGGTGCTGCGGCCGGATCTGACGGTGTTCGACGGCGACACCGCGGTCGGTGTGACGACGTCGGGGACCTTCTCGCCGAGCCTGAAGGTCGGTATCGCGCTGGCGCTCGTCGACACCGCCCACGACATCGCCGACGGCAGCCGCGTGGAGGTCGACGTGCGCGGCCGGCGCATCGAGTGCGAGGTCGTGCCTCCGCCGTTTGTCACCGCGAAAACCCGCTAGCCACCGGAGATACAATTTCTTCCATGACTGACGGCCCCCTCGAGTTCACCGTTCACCGCAACGCGGAGCCGGCGACCGACGAGGTACGCGCCGAGATCCTGGCCAACCCCGGCTTCGGCCGCTTCCACACCGACCACATGGTGTCGATCGACTACACCGCCGACGCCGGCTGGCACAACGCACAGGTGCTGCCCTACGGCCCGATCGAACTCGACCCGTCGGCCGTCGTGCTGCACTACGCGCAGGAGATCTTCGAGGGGCTCAAGGCCTACCGGTGGGCGGACGGGTCGGTGGTGTCGTTTCGTCCCGAGTCCAACGCCGCACGGCTGCGGTCCTCGGCGCGCCGGCTGGCCATTCCGGAGTTGCCGGAGGAGCTGTTCCTCGAATCGCTGCGCCAGCTCATCGCGATCGACGAACAGTGGGTGCCGCCCGCCGGGGGTGAGGAGTCGCTGTACTTGCGGCCGTTCGTCATCGCGACCGAACCGGGTCTGGGCGTCCGGCCCGCCAACGAGTACCGCTACCTGGTGATCGGCTCGCCGGCCGGCGCGTACTTCCCGCGCGGGATCAAACCGGTCAGCGTGTGGTTGTCGCACGAGTACGTGCGGGCCAGCCCCGGCGGCACCGGCGCGGCGAAGTTCGGCGGCAACTACGCGGCCTCGCTGCTCGCGCAGGCGCAGGCCACCGAACACGGCTGCGATCAGGTGGTGTGGCTCGATGCGATCGAACGCCGCTACGTCGAGGAGATGGGCGGGATGAACCTGTTCTTCGTCTTCGGCAGCGGGGGTTCGGCGCGGTTGGTGACACCCGAGCTGAGCGGTTCACTACTGCCGGGCATCACGCGAGACTCGTTGCTGCAGTTGGCGACCGACGCCGGGTTCGCGGTCGAGGAACGCAAGATCGACGTCGACGAGTGGCAGAAGAAGGCCGCCGCCGGGGAGATCAGCGAGGTGTTCGCGTGTGGCACCGCGGCGGTCATCACACCGGTCAGCCACGTCAAGCACCACGACGGCGAGTTCACCATCGCCGACGGGGAACCCGGCGAGGTGACGATGGCGCTGCGCGACACCCTCACCGGCATCCAGCGCGGCAAGTTCGCCGACACCCACGGCTGGATGGTCAAGCTGAACTGACGCCGCCGGCTCAGGGGGCGATGCGCACAGGCGGGTCGGCGAAGGCGGGATCCGCCGGCTGCTGACCGGGGCCCATCAGGCCGCAGTGCTTGACGGGCACCAGGTGGGAACTCAAGCCGCTGGGAACCCAGCGGGCGACTCCCACGCACCGTTCCCAGGTGCCGTCCGGGCGGACGGGACCGTCGCACTTGCTGATGAAGGCGCCGCCGTAATGGCAGCCGGCACCCGCCGGTGGCGCCGAGACGATCAGCCCTGCTGCCATCAGCAGGGCGGCGGATCCTCCGACCTTGGAGCGCTTCATGATTGCCTTCCGTGGACAGCCCAGCCGACCGTCACCGACGCTACCGCCTGAGTGGCGGGTCCGTGCCGGGAACGGGCGCACTGCGGATCAGCGCCGCTACCTGATCACCAGCCCCACCGCGACCACCGTCGTCGTCACCTCGATCGCGGCGCCCAGCACGTCACCGGTGATCCCGCCGAACCGGCGCACGCAGTGCCGCACCAGCAGCGCGGTCATACCCACCGCGACCACGACAGTCAGCGGACCCTGCCAGATCCGTTCGGTGGCCGGAATCGCCAGCGCCGCAACGGCTGCCAGCCACACCAGCACCACCGCCGCGGGTTGGGTGCCTGCCACCCGACCGCCGAGCGCGCTGCCCTCGGCGGCGGGTATGCCGCGCCGGCACGCCACCAGTGCGGCGACCCGGCCCGCCGTCACCGCCACGACCACACCCACCGCGCCCGACCAGCCGCCGGGGAGCATCGAGAACGCCAACGTCTGCGCGCCCACCGCGACCACGATCGACGCCGCGCCGAACGCACCGGCCGACCCGTCGCGCATCACGCGCAGGGCGCGTTCGGGCGCGCCGTAACACCCCAGCCCGTCGACCGTGTCGGAGAGCCCGTCGATGTGCATCCCGCGGGTCGCCAACAGCAGCACGGCCACCGCCAGCAGACCCGCCAGCGCGCTGTGCGGTCCGAACGCCCACGACCCCGCCCACAGCACCGCCGCCGCGACCGCGCCGAGCACGATCCCGACTCCGGGCAGCGCGGTCATCACCCCACGGCCCAACGTCGCGGTGCTGCCCGTAGGTACCGGCAGCACGGTCCCGAACGCGAACGCCCCTGCCAGCGAACCGATCACGACGAGACGCCGGCCTCGTCGAAGGTCGCCATACCGGCCAGTGCGGCCACCGCGGCGCGCACCGCGGGCAGGGCGACCGCGGCGCCGGTGCCCTCACCGAGTCGCATGCCCAGGTCGAGGATCGGCGTCAGCCCCAGGCTGTTGAGGGCCAGCGTGTGTCCGGGTTCGGGGGACCGGTGCCCGGCCTGCCACCACTGCCGCGCCCCGGGCGCCAGCCGGTCGGCCACCAGCGCGGCCGCCGTCACCACCAGGCCGTCGAGCAGCAGCGGGGTGCGGCGCACCGCGGCCTGCGCGCAAAACCCGGCCATCGCGGCCAGATCGGCACCGCCGCAGATCCTCAGCAGCGCCGCCGGATCGGCCGCCGCCGTCCGCGCCCGGTACATCGCGTCGCGGACCGCGGCGGTCTTACGCGCCCAGCCGGCGTCGTCGATGCCGGTCCCGCGCCCGACCACCACCACCGGTTCGGAGTTCGTCAGGACGGCGATCAAAGCCGTTGCGGCCGTTGTGTTCCCGATGCCCATGTCGCCGGCGATCAACAGGTCGGCCCCGGAGTCCACCTCCTCGTCGGCGATCCGGCGGCCCGCCGCCAGCGCCGCCTCGGTCTCCTCGTCGCTCAGCGCGTCCTCGTTTGCGATGTTGCCGCTGCCGCGCCGGACCTTGACCGCGCCGATCGCCGGCGTCAGCGGTTCGTCGCAGTCCACCGCGACGTCGACGACGCGCACCCCGGCGCCTGCCACCTCGGCCAGTGCGTTGATCGCCGCGCCGCCCGCCGAGATGTTGGCGACCATCTGCGCGGTGACCTCTGCCGGATACGCCGACACCCCGGCGCCGGCGACACCGTGGTCACCGGCGAACACCACCACCCTCGGCCGGCTGAACTGCCGGGGCGGGCACACACCCTGGCAGGCCGACACCCACACCGAGAGCTCCTCGAGCCGGCCGAGCGCCCCCGCCGGTTTGGTGAGCCGGCCCTGACGCCCCCGCGCCTCGGCCGCCGCGCCCGCGTCCGGTGGCACCACATCGGCGAACTCCACGGCGGCGAACGTCACGACGGCTCCTTCACGGTGATCGGTTGGCCCGCGACGATCAGCACCACCCGCTCGCACGTCGCGGCCAGCCGCTGGTTGAGCGCGCCGAGTTCGTCGGCGAACCGGCGTCCGGCGGCCGTGGCGGGGACGACGGTCAATCCGACCTCGGGACTGACCAGGACCAGGGATGCGGTGAATTCCGCCACCGCGGCCACCAGCGCATCGGCACCCGCAGCCACCGAACCCCCGTGCCACGCATCGCAGCGGTCCATCTCCGCGGTCAGCCATCCGCCGACGTCGTCGACCAGGGTGGCGGTGGCGGGATCGTCGCGCAGGGCGCCGGGGACATCGGTGGTCTCGGTGGTCCGCCAGCCGCTCGGTCTGCGTCGACGGTGTGCCGCGACCCGCCGGGCCCATTCGTCGTCGGCGCCCGGCGACGCGCCGGTGGCCACATAGCGGACGGGGTCCGGCTGCGCCGCTGCGGCGATCACGGCTTCGGCCCACCGCGATTTACCCGAGCGGATACCGCCGAGAACGAGCGTGCGCACCGTCGCCGGTCGACTCAGGCGACTTTGGCGCCGCGCTCGACCTGCGGACGCGGCGCCCGCATCCGGCGCAGCTGCGACGCCCGGCTGGCCGCGTAGAAGCCGAGCTTCCAGCCGGATTCGGTGTTGCCCGGGAACTTCTCGTCGACCAGGCGGTTGACCTTCCGGCCGACGACGAACCCGTCGATGATCATGATCAGCACCAGGACCAGCATCGCCGGCGACAGCAGCCGCTGCACCTCGATCGACGGTACGGCGAGCATCACGAAGATCAGGGCCAGGGCCGCGGGCATGAACAGGCCGAGCACGTTGCGCCGGGAATCGACCACATCGCGCACGAAGCGCCGCACCGGACCCTTGTCGCGGGGCAGCAGGTAGCCGTCGTCGCCGGCCATCATCTTCTCGCGGCGCTCGGCCATCGAGGCCCGCCGTTCCAGCTTCTCGGCCTTGCGCTCCTCCTTGCTGAGCTTGGGTCCGCGCAGTTCCTTGCGGCGGCGGCGCGCCTCGGCGGCGGTCAACGGGGCCGGTGCCACCGGGCCGCGCCGCTTGGCGGCGTCGCGCTTCGGGGTGGGCCTGCCCTTGGGGGCGGTCCTGCGCTCCCTGGTGTCCGGTCCGGACTCGGGACTTGCCGCCGACGCGGTCACAGCGGCGTCCTCGGGTTGGTCGTCCTCGTTTTTCCGGCCCAGCAGTTTCACACCCGCCAGATTACTTGCCGCTCGACGGGCTCCGGTGGGGCGGGAGTCACCTCGGGAATAGCGCCGAAGCAAGGTACCGTTGAGGTAGTGGACCGTCGACGGGTTTCGTCGGCGCGTTCCCCATGAACCAGCAGCAGGGATGCAAAGGGAGAGCAATGACTGTTCAGGACGAGTCGGCGACCGCCACCGCAACCCACGGTGTGCTTCTCACCGAAGCCGCGGCCGCCAAGGCGAAGGCCCTGCTCGACCAGGAGGGCCGGGACGACCTGGCGCTGCGCATCGCCGTGCAGCCGGGCGGCTGCGCGGGCCTGCGCTACAACCTGTTCTTCGACGACCGGGCGCTCGACGGCGACCTGACCGCCGAATTCGGTGGCGTCAACCTGACCGTCGACCGGATGAGCGCACCTTATGTGCAGGGCGCCACGATCGACTTCGTCGACACCATCGAGAAGCAGGGCTTCACGATCGACAACCCTAACGCCACCGGCTCGTGCGCCTGCGGCGACTCCTTCAACTGATCGGCTAGTACTGGCTGCCGGTGCGCAGCAGATACGAGCAGACCAGCACTTCGTTGTCCCGGATGAGCAGCTGGGCGACCGCCTGCTCCTCCTCATTGGGGGGCTGCTGGCCGCGGGCCGACCCGCGTGCCGGCGCCACCCGCATGGTGAACAGCACCTGAGCCTGATGGGACGACCACGGCACGATCGTGTCGATGGACGTCACCTCGGCGCGGCTGAACTGCTTGCGGAACGCGTCGCCGGCCAGACCGGCCAGCGCCAGATCCGACCGTTTCTCCTTCACGGCGTCGAACAGACCGCACAGCGCATGCCGGGCGATCTCCTCGTCGTCGCCGTTGGACAGCGCGTCGAGATACCCCTGGATGGCCGTGCGGGCGGAGGCGTCGGTGAGCGGCCCGGCGGCCTGCGGGGCACCGTCGTCGCGGGTCGCGAAGATCACCACGCCGACCAGGGTGGCCACCACGACCGCCACGACCACCGCCCACAGCAGCCGTTTGCGGCCCCGCTTCGGATACTGCACCGGCGGCGGCAGCATGCCCGGATATGCCGACGGCACCGGACCCGGATAAGGTTGCGGTGCGCCCTGATGCGGCGGAAGCGGTTGCTGGGGGTAGGGCTCCGGATAGGGGTACGGGCCAGCCATCAAGAACGTCGCTCCAAGGGATTGTGAGATCAGATCGCCTGTCTACAGTGACATCGCGGCGACCCGCGCGGGCACTGTACGCAGGTTAGCGCACAGTCGGTGCGCCGCCCGGGGACGACAGGGTTCGGGGTGGGGTCCCGGGCCCGGCCGCTAAGGTCGGGTAGTCCAGACGAATTCGAAGGGTGACATTTCGTGACCATTGCGGTGACCGGGTCCATTGCGACCGACCATCTGATGCGATTCCCGGGCCGCTTCGCCGACCAGCTGCTCGCCGAGCACCTGCAGAAGGTGTCGCTGAGCTTCCTCGTCGACGATCTGGTGGTCCACCGCGGCGGCGTCGCGGGGAACATGGCCTACGCCATGGGCATCCTCGGTGGGCAGCCGACGCTGGTCGGCGCCGTCGGCAAGGATTTCGACGACTATCGCGGCTGGCTGACCGCCCACGGGGTGGACTGCGACAACGTCCTGGTCTCGGAGACCGCCTACACGGCCCGGTTCGTCTGCACCACCGACGAGGACATGGCGCAGCTGGCGTCGTTCTATCCGGGCGCGATGTCCGAATCGCGCAACATCAAGCTCGCCGACGTCGTCGCCCGCACCGGTACGCCGGATCTGGTGATCATCGGCGCCAACGACCCCGACGCGATGTTCCTGCTCACCGAGGAGTGCCGCACGCTGGGGTTGCCGTTCGCCGCCGACCCCAGCCAGCAGCTGGCCCGCCTGTCGGGTGAGGAGATCCGCAAGCTCATCGACGGCGCCACCTACCTGTTCACCAACGACTACGAGTGGGATCTGCTGCTGCAGAAGTCGGGCTGGTCGGAGGCCGAGGTCATGCGGCAGATCCAGCTGCGCGTCACCACCCTCGGCGAGAAGGGTGTCGACCTGGTCGGACGCGACGGCACCTTCGTCCACGTCGACGTGGTGCCCGAGACCCACAAAGAGGATCCGACCGGCATCGGCGACGCGTTCCGGGCCGGCTTCCTCACCGGCCGCAGCGCCGGGCTGAGCCTCGAGCGCGCCGCCCAGCTGGCCTCGATGGTCGCGACGCTGGTGCTCGAAGCGCCCGGCCCGCAGGAGTGGCGCTGGGACAAAGACGCCGGTATCACCCGCCTGGCCGACGCCTACGGCGAAGACGCCGCCAAGGAGATCGCCTCGGCTCTGGCCTAAAGCTGGACGGGGTAGTGCGGCTCCTCGATCCGGGGAGTCACACTGCCCTCGACGAAGATCGCATGCCAGAGCATGAAGATCAGCACGGTCCACAACCGGCGGCTGTGATCGCTGACCCCGGTCCGGTGCTCGTCGAGCATCGTGCGCACCGCCTCGGCGTCGATGAGATCGCCCGTCTGTGACGCGGCGACCGTCTCGTAGGCCCATTCCAGCAGTTCCCCGGCACGCAACCAGTGCCGGATCGGGACCGGGAAGCCGAGTTTCGGGCGGTTGAGCACGTGTGCGGGCACGACCGGTTCCAGCGCGCGCCGCAGGGCGAACTTCGTGGTGGCCCGGGTGATCTTCTGCTCCAGCGGCAGCCGCGACGCGACCGCGAACACCTCGGGATCGAGGAACGGCACCCGCAGCTCCAGCGAGTTGGCCATCGTCATCTTGTCGGCCTTGACCAGGATGTCGCCGCGCAGCCAGGTGAACAGGTCGATGTGCTGCATGCGCGCGACCGGATCCCAGCCGTCGGACTCCCGGTAGAGCGCGGCGGTGACGTCGGTGTGCGTCCAGTCCGGCGAGAAGCGGCGCAGCACCGCGCGCAGGTGCTCGTCGGAGAAACTGCGGGCGTTGCCGTAGTACCGCTCCTCGAGGGTCTGCGAACCGCGGTGCAGCAGGCTCTTGCCGCGCATCCCCTCGGGGAGCGGGGCCGACGCCCGGCGCAACGAGCGGCGGACTGGCCGCGGCAGGTAGTCGAACGCCCGCAGCGACAATGGTTCGCGGTAGATGGTGTAGCCGCCGAACAACTCGTCGGCGCCCTCCCCGGAGAGCACCACCTTGACGTGCTTACGCGCCTCGCGGGCGATGAAGTACAGCGGTACCAGCGCCGGATCGGCCACCGGCTCGTCGAGATACCAGACGATCGCGGGCAGCGCCTCGACGAACTCCGCCTGGCTGACCACCTTGGTGACGTGCCGGGCGCCGATCGCCTCCGCCGACGCCACCGCCACGTCGACCTCCGAGAACCCCTCGCGCTCGAATCCGGTGGTGAATGTGATCAGCCGGGGGTTGTGGCGCATCGCCAGCGCGGCGATGGCGGTGGAGTCGATGCCGCCGGACAGGAAGGCGCCGACGGTGACGTCGGCGCGCATGTGTTTGGCCACCGAGTCCTCGAGTACCGCGGTGATCTCGTCGTAGCGGGCCTGATCGACGCCGCCCGCCGAACCAGGCGCGGAAGCGGCGCGAAAAGGAACCGCGTCGAAGCGGGGGGTGAAGTAGCGGGTGACCACCGGAGCCTGCCCCGGGCGCATCCGCAGGTAGCTGCCCGACTCGAGCCGGCGCACGCCGCGGTGCAGCGTCTCGGGCTCGGGCACGTACTGCAGCACGGTGTAGTGCTGCACCGCACGTTCGTCGAGGCCGGTGTCGATGCCGAGCTGGTCGGCGACGGCCATCAGGCACTTCTTCTCGCTGCCGACCGCGGTGCCACCGGGGCCGGTGGCGATGTAGAGCGGTTTGATGCCGAACGGATCCCGTGCGCAGAACAGCTCACCGGTGACGGTGTCCCACAGCGCGAACGCGAACATGCCGCGCAGCCGCGACAGCGCCGCAGGGCCCCAGTGGTGGTAGGCCGCGACGATCGCCTCGCCGTCCCCGTCGGTGGCGAACTCGGCGCCGTGTTCGGTGCGCAACGCCTCACGGAGTTCCAGGTAGTTGTAGATCTCCCCGTTGAACACCAGGACGTAGCGCAGCGGCGCCTCGGGCGGACCCCAGCGCAGCGGTTGGTGACTGTGCGCGATGTCGATGATCGACAGCCGGTTGAAGCCCAGCACGATGCCCGGGTCATCGGTGTCGTCCGCCCAGGTGCCCGGTTCGTCGGGCCCCCGGTGCCGCATCAGTTCAGCAGCCCCCGAGACCGCGCCGACCAGCGCGGGGGAGGACTGCGCGGACGGGTCTTTCAGGAACGCCAGCAGTCCGCACACGGCGCCAAGTATGCCCAATGCGGCGGTGGTGGGGCACGACGGCACGGAAAGGCCGGGTGTCTCGAGACCGCCACCGCGGCGTGGTCTACGCTGCGTAGTATTCAACGGTGGCATGGACCGCACAGCGGTCGGCTTAGCGGACTTCTAGGAGGCCCCAACGTGACCCCTCGCGGGCTGAAGGCGGTGGCACGAAAAGCCGCACTGGTGGTGGTTCTGGGTGCCACAGCACTGGTGCTCAGTGGCTGCAGCTGGACAGAGGCGCTCGCTCTGGGCTGGCCGAAGGGCATTACGCCCGAGGCGCATCTGAACCGTGAACTGTGGATCGGTTCGATGATCGCCGCGCTCGTCGTCGGCGGCATCGTCTACTTCCTGATCTTCTGGGTGAGCGCGTTCCACCGGAAGAAGGCCTCCGACACCGAGTTGCCGCGCCAGTTCGGCTACAACATGCCGCTGGAGCTGGTCCTCACGGTCATCCCGTTCCTGATCATCTCGGTGCTGTTCTACTTCACCGTCGTGGTCCAGGAGCAGATGGTGGGCAAGGAGGACAACCCCGAGGTCGTCGTCGACGTGACGGCGTTCCAGTGGAACTGGAAGTTCGGCTACAACAAGGTCAACTTCGCCGACGGCACGATGAACTACGACGGCGTCGACGAAGAGCGCAGCGCCGCGGTCGCCTCCCGCCCGAGCGAAGAGGGTGCGGGCGCGGTCGGTGAGCCGGAAGCGGCCCACACCGAGCATGGTGCCATCGCGGGCCAGAACCCCGAGGACCGCAGCTACCTGGCGTTCGACGAGATCGAGACGCTGGGCACCAGCGACGAGATCCCGGTCCTGGTGCTGCCCTCCGAGAAGCGCGTCGAGTTCCGGATCGCCTCGGCCGACGTGGCGCACGCCTTCTGGGTGCCGGAGTTCCTGTTCAAGCGGGACGTGTACCCCAACCCTGAACAGAACAACTCGGACAACGTCTTCCAGGTCAGCGAGATCACCGAGACCGGCGCGTTCGTGGGCCGCTGCGCCGAGCTCTGCGGCACCTACCACGCGATGATGAACTTCGAGGTGCGCGTGGTTCCGCCGAACGATTTCAAGGCGTACCTGAACCAGCGCATGGCGGGTAAGACGAACGCCGAGGCGCTGATCGCCATCAACCAGCCACCCACCGCCGTCACCACCAAGCCGTTCGACACGCGGCGCGGTGAGATGGCCCCGCAAGCGAGCAGGTAGGACTCCTCGATGCACATCGAAGCCAGGTTGTTCGAGTTCCTCACGGCGTTCTTCGCCCTGTCGGCCGTCGTGTACGCCACGCTGACCGCGATGTTCGGCAACGGCGGCGTGGAGTGGGCCGGTACCACCGCACTGGTGCTGACCACCGGCCTGACCCTGATCGTCGGCACCTTCTTCCGGTTCGTCGCCCGTCGCCTGGACACCCGGCCTGAGGACTACGAGGACGCCGAGATCAGCGACGGCGCCGGTGAACTCGGGTTCTTCGCGCCCCACAGCTGGTGGCCGATCATGATCGCGCTGTCGTTCTCCACCGCCGCGGTGGGCGCCGCGCTGTGGCTGCCGTGGCTGCTCGTCGCGGGCATCGTGTTCGTACTCGTCTCGGCCGCCGGCCTGGTCTTCGAATACCACTGGGGCCCCGAGAAGCACTGATCGCGGCGCTCGCACGGGCGGAAAGATCACGAAACGGGCAACACTTGGCCGGCGAACCGCGCTGTGACGGTCGCCGGTCACCCGTCGTTGGGTAGTGTTTCCCGGGGCGCGGTGAGCCGTTTCGGCCGCATGCCCGCGCCGGTGACGCAGTCGAGAAGGAATAGGCGTAGATGAGCGGGCCGAACCCCCCAGGGCCGGACTCGCCGGGACCGGACCAGCCCGAGCGGGAGGGCGGTCGGCACTCGGCACCCGACGAAGCGACCGAACAGGTCGGTGCGGCCGAGCAACCGGCCGCCGCCACGGGTGCGACGGAGGCCTACTCCCAGGCGTACTCCGCCCCCGAATCGGAACAGTTCAGCAGCGGGCCGTATGTGCCCGCGGACCCGGCACTGTACGACTACGACAGCTATGAACCGGTGTCCGACGTCGGCGAGGAGCAGGCGCCGCCACGTTGGCCGTGGGTCGTCGGTGTCACCGCGATCATCGCCGCGATCTCGCTGGTGGTGTCGGTGGCGCTGCTGGTGACGAAGACCGACACCGATCAGTTGGCCACCCCGGCTACCACCACGACGACGCCTCCGCCCCCGGTGCAGGACGAGATCACCACGACGACGCCCCCGCCGCCGCCACCACCGCCGCCGACGACCGAGCCGCCGCCTCCTCCGCCACCGGAGACCGTGACGGTCACCGAGCCGCCGCCTCCGCCGCCCTCGGCCGAGGCGCCGCCGCCACCACCGCCTGAGACGACGACACCGCCGCCGCCCCCGCCGCCGACCACCACCACACCCGCGGGCCCCCGCCAGGTGACCTACTCGGTGACGGGTACCAAGGCGCCCGGAGACATCATCACCGTCACCTACGTGGACGCCTCGGGACGCAGGCGCACCCAGCGCAACGTGTACATCCCCTGGTCGCTGACCGTCACGCCGATCTCGCAGTCGGAGGTCGGGTCGGTGCAGGCGTCGAGCCTGTTCCTGGTCAGCAAATTGAACTGTTCGATCACGACGAGCGATGGGACGGTCTTGTCGTCCAATACCGGCAACGCCGCGCAGACGAGCTGCTGATGACATACCCCAGCGACACCGCGCACGGGGCGCGGCCGGACACCGGCGGGCCCGACAGCCTGGACAACGTCGACCGCATCCTGCTCGGCGCCGGCGGCGCCGTGTGGCTGACCGCACTGGGCACCGGCGTGGCGGCCACCGTCGCGCTGGCGGACCTCGCCGGAGCGGCGGCACCCGCCGCCGGCGACGGCGACACCCCCTGGCTGCTGTACGGCGTCATAGGGATCTCCGCCGCCGTCATCGCCGCGGCGGTGCCGCTGCTGCTGCGCGCCCGCCGCAACGCCCAGGACGAACCCGCTCCGCTGACCGTGCAGCGGGGCCGCACACCGGGGGAGGGGAGTGCGGCCGACACCGCCGAACCACCGACGGAGAAGCTCAGCGTCGCGGCCGTGACCCCGGTGCCCAGCCGGCTGGACGCCGGGGACAACGCCCGCGTCGAGCAGCTCTGGTTGCGTTGCGCTCTGGTCATCGCGATCGCGATGGGGGCGGCGATGATCGCGATCGGGGTGGCCACCTATCTGATGGCCGTCGGCAACGACCTGGCCTCGTGGGTGCTCTACGGGCTGGCCGCGGTGATCACGCTGGCGATGCCGGTGGCCCCGTGGTGGTACCTGCGCGAGTTACGCGCACTGCTCGAATCCCGCTGACCCGCAGGCGATCCCGCCGCGGGCAGTGGCGCGAGGCTGAAGCCACGCAGGGAAAGTGCGAGTGGATGCCTGCGGGAGTTCAGTCTCACGACGGGCTCCACGCGCTCGGGCGCATACGAAACGGCCGCCGCGACCTCCGTTGGGAGGACCGCGGCGGCCGTATCGCTGTCGGACTCTAGTGGTGGCCGTTCGGCGAACCGTCGCCATCGCCGTTGGCAGCGCCGTTGGAACCGTTGGTGCCCTGCCGCTCCCGCAGGGCGGTCAGCGCCCGGCGGTGTGAGGCGTGCGCAGCCTCGGTCAGTGCCTCGTGCTCGACGATCGGATCGGCGGTCAGGAAGCTGCCGCTGCCCGGTGCACCGCCGGAGCCCAGCTTGTTCATCCGCTTCGGCAGAGGAGCGCCCTGGTATTCCAGCGGAATCGGGTGCCCGTGGGCGTCGACCGGTCCGAGCGGCTGGTGCAGCTCGATGTAGGCGCCGTGCGGCAGCCGCTTGATGATGCCCGTCTCGATGCCGTGCTCGAGCACCTCGCGGTCGCTGCGCTGCAACGACACCGCCCACCGGTAGGTGACGTAGTAGACGATCACCGGCAGCACCACCATGCCGATCCGGCCGATCCACGTCGTCGCGTTCAGCGAGATGTGGAACTTGAGCGCGATGATGTCGTTCATGCAGGCGAACGTCAGCAGGATGTAGAACGAGATCGCCATCGCGCCGATCGCGGTGCGAACCGGGGCGTCACGCGGACGCTGCAACAGGTTGTGGTGGGCGTCGTCCCCGGTGAGCCGCTTCTCGAGGAACGGATACACCGTGAGCAGCCCGAGGATCAAGCCCATCAGCACCGCGATCCACACCGGCTGCGGGATGGTGTAGTTGCCGATGTAGAACTCCCACGCCGGCCACAACCGGATCAGGCCGTCGGTCCACATCATGTAGAAGTCCGGCTGGCTGCCCGCGGACACCTGAGAAGGCTTGTAGGGGCCCAGAACCCAGATCGGGTTGATCTGCAGCAGACCGCCCATCAGGCCGAGGATGCCCACGGTCAGGGCGAAGAACGCACCCGACTTGACCGCGAACACCGGCATGACGCGCACGCCGACGACGTTCTTCTCGGTGCGGCCGGGGCCGGGGAACTGGGTGTGCTTCTGGAACCACACCAGCGCCAGGTGGGCGGCGATGAGCGCGAGCATGATGCCCGGGATCAGCAGGATGTGCAGTGCGTACAGGCGCGGGATGATGATCGTGCCGGGGAAGTCACCGCCGAACAGCGCCCAGTGCATCCACGTGCCGACGACCGGGATGCCCATCGTGATGCCGGAGAGGGCGGCGCGCAGGCCGGTGCCGGACAGCAGGTCGTCGGGCAGCGAGTAGCCGAAGAAACCCTCGAACATCGCCAGGATCAGCAGCAGCGAGCCGATGACCCAGTTGGCCTCACGCGGCCGCCGGAACGCGCCGGTGAAGAAGATGCGGGCGAGGTGCACCATGATCGACGCCGCGAACAGCAGTGCCGCCCAGTGGTGGATCTGACGGACGAACAGCCCGCCGCGTACCTCGAAGCTGATGTCGAGTGCCGATTCGTAGGCCTTCGACATCTCGACGCCGCGCAGCGGTTGGTACACGCCGTCGTAGACGACCTCGGACATCGAGGGGTCGAAGAACAGGGTGAGCCAGACGCCGGTGATCAGCAGGATGATGAAGCTGTACAAGGCGATCTCACCCAGCAAGAACGACCAGTGGGTGGGGAAGACCTTGTTCAGCTGGCGACGGACCGCCGCCGACGGGTGGTAGCGCGAATCGATCGCGTTTCCCTGTGCGGCAAGCCTGGCGGCCATCTTGGAACCACTCTGTGCACTCATGATGTCTTCCGTTCCCAGAATGCAGGCCCGACGGGTTCGATGAAGTCGCCGTTGGCGACCAGGTACCCGTCCTGGTCAATGGTGATGGGCAACTGCGCGAGGGCGCGCGCAGCCGGACCGAATATGGGTTTCGCGAAGTGCAGCGCGTCGAACTGCGACTGGTGGCACGGGCACAGGATGCGGTGGGTCTGCTGTTCGTACAGCGACGACGGGCAGCCCAGGTGCGAGCAGATCTTCGTGTAGGCGAAGAACTCGCCGAAGTTGAAGCTCTCCTGACCCTTGCGCTTGACCACCTTCGTCATTTCCTCGGGACGAAGACGGATGAGCATCACGGGATTTCGCACACCCATGATGATCTCGGTCATCTTGTGGTGCGACTCGACGGTGGTGCCGTCACCGTCGGACTCCCGCCACGGGTAGACCGTCTCCATACCGCCGGCGTCGAGATCCTCCGGACGCATCTTGGCGAACGTCGGACCGTGGCCGGTGTTCCCGGTCGCGCGGGCCAGGAAGATCGTCTCGCCCGTGAAGCGCGGGGTCCAGCCGGAGGTCCACAGCACGGCCTTCGGGCCGTCCGCGGTGGGCACCACCGGCTTCCACGGGTTCTTGATCAGGCCACCGATGAACGCCACCGCGGTGCCGAGGCCGAAGGCGCCGAGCCCGACACCGAGCGAGACACCGATCATCTTGCGGCGCTTGATGGTCGAGCCCTCGAGTGCGTCGGTCAGGTTCGCCGCGGCGGTCTTGCGCTGGATCTCGGGGGAGGCGCCGTCGTGGCGGTCCTGGATCGAGATCTCCTCGGGGATGAACCGCTTCTGGTAGAGCACCGCACCGATGCCGATCGCGAGGATCGACAACCCGAACAGCAGGCCGTAGAGCGGGGTCGCCAGGGAGTACAGGAATTCACCCTCGGAGCCGTAGGGCTGGTACTCCCACGGCCAGAACAGGAACACGACCAGCAGAGCCAGGCCGGACACGCCGCCGATCAGCAGCCAGGTGGCGACCGAACGCTCGGCGCGCTTCTCGGCGCGGGTACCGGGCACCGGCCAGCGCGGCTCCTTGAAGACGGTCTCGACACCGTCGAGCCGGCCACCGAGTTCGACGAGTTCCTCACGCGACATCGCGGCCAGTTCGGCGTCGGTCGGCTGACCCGGCACACCGCCGTGGCCGGGTGCGTCGGTGCCCTTGGGGGCGCCGTCCGGAGTGTTCGTCACCTGCTCTTCGTTCCGCTCGTCGCTCATGCCCGTGCCCCGATCCAGAGAGCCGCACCGATGACGGCCACCATGCCGATGATCCACGCCGCCATACCTTCGGACGTCGGGCCGAAGCCGCCGAGTCCGTAACCGCCGGGAGGCGGCGTCTTCCGCGACTCCTCGACGTAGGCGACGATGTCGCGCTTCTCCTCCGGCGACAGCTGACGGTCGGAGAACTTGGGCATGTTCTGCGGACCGGTCTGCATCGCGGTATAGACCTGCGCGGGGGACGCCTGGAGTTCGGGCGCGTACTTACCCGAGGACAGGGCGCCGCCGCGTCCGGTGAAGTTGTGGCACGACGCGCAGTTGAGCCGGAACAGGTCGCCACCGCGGGCGACGTTGTCGCCGATCAGCGACTGGTTGGCGATCTCGCCGTTCTCGTCGCGCGGGACGACGGGTCCGCCGCCGTTGGCCTGCACGTAGGCGCCGAGTGCATCGGTCTGCGCCTCGTCGAAGTCGGCCGGCTTGTTCGGCGCCTGGGCCTCGTTGCGGCGCGCGGGCATGCGGCCGGTGGAGACCTGGAAGTACACCGCCGCCTCGCCGACACCGATCAGGCTGGGTCCGCGGTCCTGCACACCCTGCAGATTGCTGCCGTGGCAGCTCACGCAGGACATGTCGTAGAGCTCCTTGCCGGTGCGCAGCAGGGCCGACTGCGACTCGTCGGCCACCGCTACCTGCGGTGCGGGCGTCAGCGTGGCGGCGACGCCGCCCGCGACACCAAGTCCGACCAGCAGCAGCACCGCTGCCGACAGGCGCCGGCGGAACCGTCGGCGGGACTTGCTGATCATCGAACCCCTTCTCATCGGCTGAGGACCCTGTGAACTCATCGGAGGCATCGAGCCGATCATCGGACGAAGTAGATGACGGCGAACAGCGCGATCCACACGATGTCGACGAAGTGCCAGTAGTACGACACGACGATCGCCGCGGTGGCCTGCGCCGGGGTGAACTTGCTCATCTTGGTGCGGGCGAGCAGGAACAGGAAGGCGACCAGACCGCCGATCACGTGCAGGCCGTGGAAACCGGTGGCCAGGTAGAACACCGAGCCGTAGGCGCTGCCCGGGATCGTCGTGCCCTCGTGCACCAGGTGGTAGTACTCGTAGAGCTGGCCGAGCACGAAGAACAGGCCCATCAGGAACGTGAGGACATACCAGCGGCGCAGGCCGAACACGTCACCACGCTCGGCGGCGAACACCCCCATCTGGCACGTGAAAGACGACGCGATCAGCACCAGCGTGACGGGTACCGCCAGCGCGAGGTTCAGTTCGGTCGGCGGGGGCGGCCACTCGCCGCCTGCCTGGGCGCGTGCGGTGAAGTACATCGCGAACAGACCAGCAAAGAACATCAGCTCACTGGAAAGCCACACGATGGTGCCGACACTGACCATATTCGGCCGGTTCAGCGAATGCACGCGCGAAGTGATCGCGGTTCCCGAGGTCCCAACAGCACTCGTCACACCGCAAGTATGACGCTTTGTAGTTGTCGAACTCCACCCGGGTCGCCTAATCGTCACAAGTGTCGTACGGGAAGATCGGGCGGACCTTTGGGAAGTTCCCGGATGGCGTGGGAACATCTGCGCGTGACTGATACTCCCACGTGGCCGTCGATCCTGGGGCGGTTGACCACCGGACAGAATCTGGGGACCGGACAGGCCGCCTGGGCGATGGACCAGATCATGACCGGGACGGCCACCCCGGCTCAGATCGCCGGGTTCGCGGTGGCGATGAAACTCAAGCGCCCGACGTCGGCGGAGGTCACCGAACTCGCCGACGTGATGCTCAAGCACGCGCGCCGCATCCCGACCGACGTCATCGGAAACGAGACGGTCGACATCGTCGGCACCGGAGGCGACGGTGCAAACACCGTCAACCTGTCCACGATGGCGGCGATCGTGGTGGCCGCCGCGGGGGTGCCGGTGATGAAGCACGGCAACCGGGCCGCCTCGTCGCTGTCCGGCGGGGCCGACACCCTCGAGGCGCTCGGCGTCCGGATCGACCTCGGTCCCGAACAGGTGGCGGCGTCCGTGGCCGAGGTCGGTATCGGATTCGCGTTCGCCAACCAGTTCCACCCGTCGTACAAACACGCCTCGGCCGTGCGCCGGGAGCTCGGGGTGCCGACGGTGTTCAACCTGCTCGGACCGCTGACCAACCCCGCGCGTCCGCGCGCCGGGCTGATCGGCTGCGCGTGGGCGGAGCTGGCCGAGGTGATGGCCGGGGTCTTCGCATCGCGCAACTCCAGCGTGCTGGTGGTGCACGGCGACGACGGCCTCGACGAGCTGACCACGACCACCACGAGCACGATCTGGCGCGTGCAGGCGGGCACGGTCGAGAGGTTGACCTTCGACCCGGCGGCCTTCGGCTTCCAGCGCGCGCACCTGTCCGAACTCGTCGGTGGCGACGCCGAGTACAACGCCGCCGAGGTGCGGGCGGTGCTCGGGGGCGCCAAGGGCGCGGTGCGCGATGCGGTGGTGCTCAACGCCGCGGGCGCGCTGGTCGCGCACGCCGGGCTATCCAGCGACGCCAAATGGGTGCCGGCCTGGGAGGCGGGCCTGGCCCGGGCGACCGAGACCATTGACTCCGGTGCGGCCGAAAAGCTGCTCGCGCGTTGGGTGCGGTTCACCCAGAAGCTCTGAAGGGACCGACTCTCTGGTCCTCGCGTCCGCACCGGTCTGCTCGGCGGCCAACCGTGCCGAACGCGCCGTATCCGCCCAGCCCAGCCAGCGGCCCGCCGCGCCGATCGGTGTGGCGTACCCGGGCTCGCACCGCACGATCCGCACACCGGGGCTGGTGAGCCAGCGGGCGATCAGCCCGGTCTCCTCGACCAGCGCACCGCCCAGCGGGGCGGGATCGGGCAGCACCGTCTGCGCCGCGGCGGTCAGCGCGTCGACGACCGGCATCGGCGGCACCCCGCGACGGGCGCACCCGGCGGCGGCCAGGCGTCCGTACCGCACGACGGCGAGGTCCCATCCACCGCTGCCGTCCGGACGGGCCGCGACCAACTCGGTCTGGTCGGCGAGCGCACGCAGTCGCTGCCCCCGCCACAGCACGTCGATGCCCGTGGCGGCGTGGTCACGCAGGCGCGCGGCCGATTCGTACCGGTTGACGGCCGCCAGCGCGGCGATCCCGTCGACCACCGCGGCCAGCGCCGCATCGTCGCGGCCCTCGATGAGGTCGGCGGCGCGGCGGTGGGCCGGGGCGTAGGCCGCCGCGTCGATGTCGCGCGGCGCCGGGCACGGTGACAGTTCACGCTCGGCGCAGGCCGCGCCGTGCCGGGCCGCGCGGGCGAGCCGGGCGGTGCAGGTCCGCACACCGGTGAACCGGGCGAGCAGTTCAGCGGTCTGCACGGCGTCCGTGCGGGCCCGGAACGGCCCGACCGCCGAACCGTGACGGGGTGCGCGCACGACCGAGAACCGCGGGAAGGGCTCGTCGGTCAGCACCACCCACCACCAGCGCTGCGGGAACTTCGAACGCCGGTTGTAGGGCGGCGCATGGGCGGCCAGCAGGCGCAGCTCACGCACGCCCGCCTCGAGTTCGTGGGCGCATTCCACGTGGTCCACGCGGGTGGCCAGGGACGCCATCTCCTTCATCCGCGCCCGCGGATCGGCTCCGGTGAAGTACTGGCCGACGCGGCGGCGCAGGTCCACCGCGGTGCCGATGTAGAGCACCTCGTCGCCCGGGCCGCGGAACAGGTACACCCCCGGCCGGTGGGGCAGACCGTCGGCGAGGCGGCGGTTGCGGCGCTGCGCGGGGGTGACGTCGGGCAGGTAGGCGCGCAGGTCGGTGTAGGTGTGCACGCCCTGGTTGCCGATCCGTTCGATCAGCCCGTGCAGTACGTCCACCGTGGCGCGGGCATCGTCGAGGGCCCGGTGCGTCGGCGTCGTCTTCGCGCGGAACAACTGCGCCAGCGCTGACAGCCGCACGCTGGGCGCCTCGTCGCGGGTGAGCACGCGGCGCGCGAGCTTGACCGTGCACAGCACCGGCGGGCGGGGCCAGGTCAGCCCGCACTGTTCGGCCGCCGCCCGCAGGAAGCCGATGTCGAAGCCGGCGTTGTGGGCCACCAGCACCGAGCCGCGCGCGAACTCGAGGAATGCGGGCAGCACCGATTCGATGCGGGGGGCGGCGCACACCATCGCGGTGGTGATGCCGGTCAGCGAGACGATCTGCGGCGGTATCGCCCGCCCGGGGTCGACCAGGGTGGCGAGCTCACCGAGCACCTCACCGCCGCGGACCTTGACCGCGCCGATCTCGGTGATCGCATCCGGACGCTCACCCGTGGCGCGACCGCCGGTGGTCTCCAGGTCCACGACGACGAACGTGGTGTCGCGCAGCGACAGCGCCTCCATGTCGAACGACAGCTGCTCGGCCGCGCCCCCGACGGCACCGACGCTGCCCTGACCCATGCGAGAAACGTAGGGAATGGCACCGACAGCGCGGCGGTGCCACGCGGGCCGCGGTGTTCCGGACGGGCCGTGTCGGTGGGCGTCGCTAGCGTGCGGGCACCACCGATCGAGAGGACGGCCACATGGCGCAGGGACATCAACCGCGGGGACATCAACCGCGGGGACATCAACCGCGGGGTGCGGATCCGCACGCGGACACAGACCCGGACACGGTGATCATCGACTGCGACGATTGCGCCGTGCGCGGTCCGGGGTGTCAGGACTGTGTCGTGAGTGTGCTGCTCGGGGTTCCCGATACGTTGCTCGTCGACGAGCGTCGCGCCCTCGAAGTGCTGGCGGAGGCGGGAATGGCGCCCCGATTGCGCCTGGTTCCGATTCACCGGCAAAACAATTCGGGCGTTGCCTGAGGGGTCCCGCCCGGCACGGGCGGAACAAAGTCCCCCTTGGCACCTGTTAAATTTGGCTCTCCTGTTGGACAAGCCCGATGCCGTTTCGTAACCTATCTGAGACCTAAGAGCAGTTCGAGGCGGCTCGTAACGCCAGTTGAAGGACGCAAATCTTGAGGCTCGTTCGCGCGCAGTGGGGCATCCGTGTTCTTAAGCGACCCGCAGTCAGTGCGATAGCGGCTCTGGCCATGTTCTCCTCGGTGCTGGCCGGCAGCGCGCTGGCCGATCCGGCCGACGACGCGCTGGCAAAGCTCAACGAGTTGTCGCGGCAGGCCGAGCAGACCACCGAGGCCATGCACTCGGCGCAGCTCGACCTCAACGACAAGCAGGCCGCCCAGCAGGCCGCCGAGGCCAGACACGCCGCCGACCTGACCGCGGCTGCCGAGGCCAAGACCCAGATGGCCACCTTCCAGACGGCGGTGAACAAGGTCGCAGCAACCCAGTACATGGGCGGCCGCACCGACGGGATGAGCGCGATCCTCACCGCCGACTCGCCGCAGCAGTTCATCGACCAGCTCTCCGTACAGCGGGTGATGGCCGGCGAGATGGCCGCGCGCATGGCGGGTTTCCGGGACGCCACCACCAGGGCCGCCGCCGCCGAGCAGGCGTCGGCGCGGTCCGCCCAAGATGCCAAGACCGCCGCCGAACAGGCCGCCCAGGTGCGCGCCGATCTGCAGAGCAAGCAGAGCCGGCTGCAGACCCAGATCGCCGTCGTCAAATCGCAGTACGAGGCGCTCACCCCCCGCCAGCGCGAGGCGCTGGCCGCACTTCCGCCCGCACCCGCCGTTCCGGCGCCGGCCGCGGCGCCTCCCGCCAACGATCCCGGCGTGCTGGCCGCCCCGCCCGGGGCCATCCCTCCGGGTGACATCGCGCCGCCGCCGGGCGGTGCCACCCGCGCCGTCGCCGTGCAGGCCGCGCTGAGCCGCATCGGCTCGCCGTACTCCTGGGGCGGGTCCGGCCCCAACGCGTTCGACTGCTCCGGGCTGGTCATGTGGGCCTTCCAGCACGAGGGCATCTCGCTGCCGCACTCCAGCCAGGCGTTGGCCCGCGGTGGGCAGCCCGTGTCGACGGACCAGATGCAGCCGGGTGACCTCGTCACGTACTACTCCGATGCCTCGCACGTCGGTATCTACATCGGTGACGGGATGATGGTGCACGCGTCGACCTACGGCACGCCGGTACGCGTCGCTCCGGTGAACAACGCGCCGATCCACAACGTGCGCCGCTACTAGCTCGTGGCCACCGGGCCCGGCTCCACCCGACCCCGACGGGTCCTGCTCGCGCTGCTGCTGGCCGAGCTCGTCTCCGCGGTCCTGATGCTCGACCGGTCGCAACCGCCGGCCGCGCCGCCGATGGCCGCCGAGGTCGCCGTCGAGCAGCCGACGGCCACCGGAACCCCGACCATCGACACCCAGCTGCCCGACGGCCGTCGCGCGCAGTTCGTGGCGCTCGGCGGGACCCGTAGCGCGGGCCTGCTGTCCCGGATCGCCGGCGAGCTCCCGGCCGCCGCCGAGCTGGTGACCGACTTCTGGGGGCCGGACTGGCGCCAGGAGATCGTCATCGTCGCGACGGGTTCGGACCCGCAGTTCGCCGCGCTCGCGGGCGGGGGAGTCGACATCGCGGCCGCGACCACCGCTGACCGCATCGTGTTCGCGCCCGGCGCCGCCGCGATGACCGACGAGGACCTGCGGATAGTGCTGCGGCACGAACTGTTCCACCACGCCGTACGGGAGCAGACCGCCGCCGACGCGCCGCGCTGGTTGACCGAAGGCGTCGCCGACCACCTCGCGCGACCGCGCGACACGACACCGGCACCGGATGCGGGAACCGCCCTGCCCACCGACAGCGACCTCGACACCCCGGGGGCCGTCCGGTCGCAGGCCTACGACCGGGCCTGGCGGTTCGCCACCTATGTCGCCGACCGCTACGGCCCAGAGCGGTTGCGGGCGTTGTATCTGCGGGCGTGCGGTCCCGGCCACCCCGACGTGGCCACCGCGGTGCGCGACACGCTGGGCGCCGGCCTCGACGAGGTGCTGGCCGGCTGGCGACACTGGCCGCAGGGCTAGCCTGAGCTGCGATGTCCCGAGTCCTGCTGGTCACCAACGACTTTCCGCCGCGCGCCGGTGGTATCCAGAACTACCTCGAGGCCTTCGTCGAGCATGTCGTGGCGGCGGGTGTGCACGAGGTGACCGTCTACGCGCCGGCGTGGAAGAACGCCGCGGACTACGACCGCGCGGCGACGTTCGAGGTGGTCCGACACCCCGGCACCCTGATGCTGCCCGAACCGTCGGTGGCCGGTCGTATGCGCGGTCTCATCGCCGCCCACGACATCGACACCGTGTGGTTCGGCGCGGCGGCGCCGCTGGCCCTGCTGACCCCGATCGCCCGGCGCGCCGGCGCCGCCCGGGTGATCGCCAGCACGCACGGCCACGAGGTGGGCTGGTCGATGCTGCCGGTGGCGCGGACGGCGTTGCGGCGCATCGGCGACGACACCGACGTGGTGACCTTCGTCAGTCGCTACACGCGTGGCCGGTTCGCATCGGCGTTCGGGCCGCACGCCGCGCTCGAACACCTGCCGCCCGGAGTCGACACCGACCGATTCGCCCCGGATACGTTGGCGCGGGCGGAGTTGCGGGCCCGTTACGGCCTGGGGGAGCGGCCCGTGGTGGTGTGCCTGTCGCGGCTGGTGCCCCGTAAAGGGCAGGACATGCTGATCAGGGCGATGCCCGCAATCCGGCGGCGCGTGCCCGGGGCGACGCTGGTGATCGTCGGCGGAGGCCCGTATCGGACCGCGTTGCAACGCCTGGCCCACGAGCACGGGGTCGCCGAGCACGTGCGGATGACCGGAGGGGTCCCCGGCGACGAACTGCCCGCCCACCACGCGATGGGCGATGTGTTCGCGATGCCGTGCCGCACCCGCGGCGCCGGATTGGACGTCGAGGGGCTCGGCATCGTCTACCTGGAGGCGTCGGCGAGCGGTGTGCCGGTGGTGGCGGGCCGCTCCGGCGGGGCGCCGGAGACGGTGCGGGACGGGGAGACCGGGCTCGTCGTGGACGGCACCGATATCGGCGCGGTTGCCACCGCGGTCGGCGATCTGCTCGCCGACCCCGACCGGGCCGCCGCGATGGGTGCCGCAGGCAGGCAGTGGGCCGTGGAGAACTGGCAATGGCCCACCCGTGCGGCGCGGCTCGGCGAACTGCTCTAATCTTCGGCGTCGAGCAGCGCCGCGGCGCGCAACGCCAGCCACAGCGCCGCCACCGCATCGGTTTCGGCGAGGTTGAGCCCGGTCAGATCCGCGACGCGTTTCATCCGGTAGAGCACGGTCTGGCGGTGCACGCACAGCGCCGTCGCCGTCAGCTGCAGCGACCGCTGGTGGCGAAGATACGCCTCGAGTGTGGCGACCAGATTGGAGTGGTGCTGTTCGTCGTAGGTGCGCAGCGGGGTGAGGACCCGGTCGACGAGGGCCTGCGCATCGCCGACGTTCGACAGGCCCAGCCACGGTTCCTCGCTGCCGTACCGCGAGATCGGGATCCCGCGCCGGCCCGCCAGCGAACACGCCCACGAGGCTTCGCGGACCGCCTCGGGGAACCGGCTGATGGAGTCGAGCCGCGCGCTCACGCCGATCCGCGCCGACGGTCCCAGCGCCCGCGACAGCACGGCCTCGAATCCCGACCGGTCCGGCACCAGTGCGTACAGCAGACCTTCCCGAAGCGTGCACAGATAAGTAATATCGTTGCGCCACAACGAATTATGAACGGTCAGCGCCCGCGCTTCGTCGCTGTTGCGGGCCGCGACGAGTACGGTGCGGGCGGGGTCGAGGTGCAGTTCGCCCAGCCGCGACTCGACCGCGTGCCGGTCGACGCGGTTCTCGAGCAGGCGTTCCAGTAGCGCGGCGCGTTCGCGCCGGTCGTGTTCGAGGACCGACTGCACCTCGGACAGTTCGAGGCTGATCACGGTTGCGATGTGCTGCAGGCGAATCGGGTCCACCCGGTCGGCGGCGCGCGGGATCACCACCAGCGCGACATCGGGGTGGCGCGCGATGTCGGTGAGCATCGCCTGTCGCGCACCATCGCCCGGGAGTCCGTACACTCCAGCCGCCACATTGGTCGACGAGTCCGACAGTCCCACAACCGCCTGCCGCAGCACCGGGTCGAGTGGCGGCGTCTGCGGAAACCAGGGGTCGCCGGTGCGGCGGTCGCAGACGTGCAGCTGGCAACCCAACTCCCGCGCCAGCGCTGCGACGAGATCCGCTGAGCTGGAGGCGCTTCCGATGTGGCGGCGCAGCAGATCGTAGATCCGCACGGTGCGGGACAACCGGCTGGACTGATCGAGCAACGTCGCTTCGGCGACCGCCCGCGAAATCGCCACGAACGGTAGGGGATAACGGATCTGCAGAACGGGGAAGCCCAGCCGGTCGCTGCAGCGGGTGAACCGCTGCGTCAACCGCGGGCAGTACATCTTGTCGCCGATCGCCAGGCCCGCCACCCCGGACTCGTCGAGGCGGGTGAGCAGCGTCTCCTGGTCGGCGGCCGATTTCGGGAACGACAGGCCGTTCGTCATCAGCAGTTCACCGCCGGTGATCCAGCGCCAGGGTTCGGGCAGGTCCGAGGTGTGGGTCCAGGACACCGCCCGGTCCAGGCCGGCCGCCCCCGACAGCACGCCGAGACCGAGGTGGGGCATCTCGACGAGGTCAGCGACAGTGAGCGTCACACTCGACCCGTTTGTGCAGACGCTCAAACTTCATGGCCGGATTGTGTCAAACGTCGACGCGACACGCATCGGTGCCGGCCGCAGGCTGAGGTCCATGACCGGACACATCCTGGGCGCCGTGCCCGCCACCGAGGTGCCCCGCTACGCCGGCAAGAGCACCTTCGCCCGCATCGCCGACATCGGGGAGGTCAGTGACTACGACATCGCGATCCTCGGTGTCCCGTTCGACGGCGGCACGTCATACCGGCCCGGTGCGCGCTTCGGACCCATGGGGGTGCGCCAGGCCGCGCGCACGCTGCGCCCCGGGTACCACGTCGAACTCGGGGTCGCGCCGCTGGAACGGGTGCAGGTCGTCGACGCCGGTGACGTCACCGTCACCCCCTACGACATCGCCGAGGCCTGCCGCCAGATCCAGAACCACGCCGCCGACATCCTCGGCGGCGGGTCCCGCCGGATCGTGGCCATCGGCGGCGACCACACCATCGCGCTGCCCAACCTGCGCGCGCTGCACGCGGTGCACGGCCCGGTGGCCCTGGTGCACTTCGATGCCCACCTCGACACCTGGGACACCTACTTCAACGCCCCGGTCACGCACGGCACGATCTTCCGTCGGGCGTTCGAGGAAGGCCTGCTGGTCGAGGACCACTCCATCCACGTCGGTATCCGAGGACCCATCTACGACCAGATCGACCTGCATGAGGACGCGGAGATGGGATTCAAGATCATCCGGGCGGGCGACCTGGACGTGATCGGGATCGACGCCGCGGTCGACACCGTGCGCCGCCGGGTCGGGGACGCGCCGGTGTATCTGTCCGTCGACATCGACGTGCTCGACCCGGCGTTCGCCCCCGGCACCGGCACCCCGGAATCCGGGGGCCTCACCGCCAGGGAACTGCTGCGCATGCTGCGGCGGTTGCACGGGCTCAACATCGTCGGTGGTGATGTGGTGGAGGTGGCGCCCGCCTACGACCACGCCGAGATCACCTGTGTCGCAGCCGCGACCGTCGTATTCGACCTGGTGTCGCTGATGGTCGCCGGAGGTGCGGGCTAACCGGTGTAGAGCGCCTCGATGTGGTCGGCGAACTTCTCGGCGACCACCGCGCGCTTGACCTTCAGCGTGGGGGTGAGCTCACCGGTGTCCTCGGTGAAGTCCACCGGCAGGATGCGGAACTTGCGGATCGCCTCGGCCTTCGACACCGCCTGGTTGGCCTCCTTGACCGCGGTGTCGATCTCGGAGAGCAGGTCGGGGTCGGTGGCGAGGTCGCCGACCGACGCACCGCTGTCCTTGCCGTTGCGCTGTTTCCAGCCCTCGAATGCCTCGGGGTCGATGGTGATCAACGCGCCCACGAACGGCCGGGCGTCACCGACGGCCATCGCCTGGCTGATCAGCGGATGGGCGCGCAACTGGTCCTCCATGACGGCCGGGGCGACGTTCTTGCCGCCGGCGGTCACGATGATCTCCTTCTTGCGCCCGATGATCGTGAGGAAGCCGTCGTCGTCGATCGCGCCGAGGTCACCGGTGTGGAACCACCCGTCGGTGAAGGCCTTCGCGGTCTCCTCCTCGTTGCGCCAGTAGCCGCCGAACACCACGCCGCCGGACACCAGCAGCTCGTCGTCGTCGCCGAGCCGCATGCTGTTGCCCGGCAACAGCTTGCCCACCGAACCGATCTTGATGTCGTCGACCCGGTTGACGGTGATGGCGGCACTGGTCTCGGTCAGCCCGTACCCCTCGTAGATGGTCAGCCCGACGCCGCGGTAGAAGTGGCCGAGGCGGGCGCCCAGCGGCGCGCCGCCCGAGATCGCGGCGCGGCACTCGCCGCCGAGCGCAGCGCGAAGCTTGCCGTAGACGAGCCGGTCGAACACCGCGTGCTTGGCCCGAAGCAGCAACCCCGGGCCGCCCTCGGCCTGGCTGTACTCGATCGCCGTCGCCGCGGCGATGTCGAAGATGCGACCCTTACCGTCGTTGCGGGCGTTCTGTTCGGCGGTGTTGTAGACCTTCTCGAACACCCGCGGCACCGACACCACCAGCGTCGGCTTGAACACCCCGAACGTCGGAACGAGGTTCTTGATGTCGCTGGTGAACCCGAGGGTGACCTTGTTGGCGAATGCGGCGATCGTGATCGCGCGGGCCAGCACGTGGGCCAGCGGCAGGAACACCAGCATCCGCTCACCCTTGGTGAGCTGGGTCGGGAAGCAGCTCTTGGCGCCGCGGATCTCGAAGACCAGGTTGGCGTGGGTGAGCTGGCAGCCCTTCGGCCTGCCGGTGGTGCCCGAGGTGTAGATCATGGTGGCCGGTTCGGCGGACCGGATGCCGGCCAGCCGGTCGTCGAGTTCGGCCGGCGCCACGTCCCGGCCGGCCTCGGCCAGCGCGTCGATCGCACCGGTGCCCGAACCCTCGATGCGCAGCACCGTCCGCAGTTCAGGCAGGTCGGCCCGCAGTTGTTCGACCCTGTCGGCGTGGGCGTCGTTCTCGACGATCGCCAGCACCGCGCCGGAGTCGGAGAGCACCCAGCGGACCTGCTCGGCAGACGACGTCTCGTAGATCGGGACGGTCAGCGCGCCGACGGCCAGGATCGCGAAGTCGATGATCGGCCACTCGTAGCGGGTCGCCGACAGCAGCGCGACGCGATCCCCGGGCTGTACCCCCGACGCGATCAAACCCAGTGCGACCGAACGGATCTGGGCGGCAGCCTGGCCGCATGTCACGTCCGTCCAGTCACCGTCGACCAACCGGCGGAAGATGACGTGGTCGGGGTCGTCGCGCTCGTGGTCGAATACGGCGCTGACGACGGTGTCGCGCTCACCCACCGTGAACGGTGCAGGCACACTGAACTCAGGCACGGCCTCCAGCCTAGTCGGCCCCCGCGCCGCGGCAGGGGGCCGTGTGTGAAGCTTGGGAGACGATGAACAGCATCCAGATCGCCGACGAGACGTTCGTTGCCGCCGACCCCGCTGAGGTGGGCCGCGCCGTCGCCGATCCGGCCAACTGGCGGCGCTGGTGGCCGGACCTGCGCCTGACGGTCGTGGAGGATCGGGGCCCCGTCGGGCACCGCTGGACGGTGACCGGCGCGCTGATCGGCACCATGGAGGTGTGGTTGGAACCGTCCCTGGACGGGGTGATCCTGCACTACTTCCTGCACGCCGAACCGGCGGGCTTCTCCGCGCGGCAATTGGCGAGGACGAACCTGGCGAAGGTCAACCACGCGCGGCGGGTAGCGGGTAAGAAGATGGCGTTCGAACTCAAGCGGACCCTGGAGGCGTCACGGCCGGTGGGGGTGTCGCGGCTGGCCTGACACTGGGCCCAGCCGCGGACGTGAGGGTACATTTCGGCTTGAGGAGGGCGGGGCACGTGGCGGACAAGACGGCGCAGACGATCTACATCGAGGCCGATCCTGCGACGGTGATGGACGTCATCGCCGACATCGGGTCCTACCCGGAGTGGGTCAAGGAGTACCGGGAGACCGAGGTGCTCGACACCGACGCCGACGGTTACCCGAAGACGGCGCGTCTGGTGCTCGACGCCGCCGTGCTGAAGGACACCATGGTGCTGGCCTACCAGTGGGCGGCCGACCGCACGTCGGTGACGTGGACGCTGGTCTCGAGTTCTTTGCTGAAATCCCTCGAGGGTGCCTACCGGCTGGCCCCCAAGGGGTCGGGGACGGACGTCACCTACGAACTCGCGGTCGACCTGATGATTCCGATGATCGGCCTGCTCAAGCGCAAGGCGGAGCGCCGGTTGACCGAGACGGCGCTCAAGGATCTGAAGAAACGGGCCGAGGCTGAGTGAACCCCAGTGGCGCCGCGGCCCGCATCAGCCTGTTCGTCGGCAAGGGCGGGGTAGGTAAGTCCACGCTGGCGACGGCCACCGCCGTCCGCGAGGCGCGGGCGGGTCGTCGTGTGCTCATCGTGTCCACCGACCAGGCGCACTCCACCGGTGACGTGCTGGGGGAGACGGTCACCCCGACCGGGCGGCGGGAACCGACCCGGATCCTCGCCGACCTCGACGCGGGCACCCCGGACGCCGGTGGCACACTCGACGCGCTGGCCCTCGACACGCTCGCGCTGCTCACCGAGCGGTGGCGGGAGATCGCCGGGCCGGTCACCGCCAGGTTCCCCGACTCGGACCTGGGTGATGTTGCGCCAGAAGAACTCTCGGCCCTGCCCGGGGTGCAGGAGGTGCTCGGACTGCACGAGGTCGCCGAGCTGGCGGCGAGCGGTCTGTGGGAGCACGTCGTCGTCGACTGCGCCTCCACCGCGGATGCGCTGCGCATGCTGACGCTGCCCGGCACGCTCGCGCTCTACCTGGAGCGGGCGTGGCCCAGGCACCGCCGGCTGTCGCGCAGCGCCGACGATGCCGCGTCGGCCGCGATGGTGGACCTCGTCGAACGCATCGACGCGGCGACCGGGCGGTTGACCGCCCTGCTCGCCGACGCGTCACAGGTCAGTGCGCATCTGGTGCTCACCGCCGAACGGGTGGTGGCCGCCGAGGCGTCGCGCACGCTGGGCTCGCTTTCGCTGATGGGTGTGCGGGTGGCCGAGCTGATCGTCAATCAAGTTCTGCTGCAAGATGATTCGTTCGAGTATCGGAATCTGCCCGAACATCCGGCGTTCGACTGGTACGCCGAACGCATCTCCGAGCAGAAGTCGGTGCTCGACCACCTCGACACCGCGATCGGGGACGTGGCGCTGGTGCTGGTACCCCACCTGCCCGGGGAGCCGATCGGCCCCAAGGCGTTGGGCGAGCTGCTCGACGCCGCGCGCAGGCGTGACGGATCGGCCCCGCCGGCGCCGGTGCGGCCGATCGTCGACCGGGAGTCGGGCACCGGACTCGATGCGGTGTACCGGTTGCGGTTAGAGTTGCCGCAGGTCGATCCCGGCGAACTCACGTTGGGCCGGGTCGACGACGACCTGATCATCGGCGCAGGCGGTATGCGGCGCCGCGTCCGACTCGCGTCCGTGCTGCGCAGGTGCATCGTCACCGATGCGGCGCTGCGGGGAAGCGAGCTGACCGTGCGATTTCGACCGAATCCGGAGGTGTGGCCGGCGTGAGTGCTGATCATCCCGACCTCGGTCCCGAGCTCAGAGCGCTCGCGCAGGCGATCCTCAACCGCGTCGATCCGGCGATCCGGTTCGCCGCCGCCCGTGCGGCCGGAAGCGGCGCAGACCGCGCAGGCAGCTGTCAGCAGGTGTGGTGCCCGGTGTGCGCGCTGGCCGCGCTGGTGCAGGGCGAACAGCACCCCCTGCTCAACGTCGTCGCCGAACACAGCGTCGCGCTGCTGGGTGTGGTCCGCGCGCTCGTCGACGACATCGACGCGGCAGAACCACCGCCACAGCCGCCTCAACCGCCACAGCCGTCACCACCGCCGCCGTCCGGCGAGCCGCCACCGCGTCCCGGGCCGGGCCGCTATCAGCACATTCCGGTGACCGTGCAGGAGTGAGGTCCGCCCTGTGGTCGTGTTCTCACCACCTGGGTAAAGTTGTCGCAGAGCACCGTCCGGTGCGCCCGATGCGGAGGGTCCATGTGGTATTGGCTGTTCAAGTATGTCTTCATGGGCCCGTTGCTGACCCTGCTCGGCCGCCCGAAAGTGCAAGGGCTGGAATATCTTCCCCGTTCAGGAGCGGCCATCCTGGCCAGTAACCACCTGGCCGTCGCCGACAGCTTCTACCTGCCGCTGGTGGTCAGCAGGCGCATCACCTTCCTGGCCAAGGCGGAGTACTTCACCGGAACCGGGCTCAAGGGCTGGTTCCAGCGCTGGTTCTACACCGTCGCCGGCCAGGTACCGATCGACCGGACCGACGCCGACTCCGCCAAGAGTGCGTTGACCACCGCCGAGCGCATCCTGGCCCAAGGCAAACTGCTGGGCATGTACCCGGAGGGCACCCGCTCACCCGACGGACGGCTGTACAAGGGCAAGACCGGTCTGGCCCGGCTCGCGCTGGAGACCGGCATGCCGGTGATCCCGGTCGCGATGATCGGCACCGACGCCGTCAACCCGCCCGGCAGCAAGATGTGGCGGTTCGGCAAGGTCGAGGTCAAGTTCGGCAAGCCGATGGACTTCACCCGGTTCGAGGGGCTCGCGGGCAACCGATTCATCGAGCGGGCGGTCATCGACGAGGTCATGTACGAGTTGATGCGGCTCTCCGGTCAGGAGTACGTCGACCTCTACGCCGCCGACGTCAAGGAGGGCACCGCGGTCGCTCAGCCGGCCGCGCGACTGCCCGAAGCCGCCGCCGGCTGAGCCGCCGTGACGGGTTCGGTGCGGTGGGTGGACCGCGCCGACAGTGTGCCCGCCGCCGCGATGACCAACAGCGCCCACCACACGTAGGATCCGCCGGCCAGCTGACGCCACAGCGGCGCCGAGGTCTCCTGGTGCTCGGGCAGCAGTGTGATCGGCGACCACACCATCAGCGCGCAGCCGAGCGCCCCGGCGACGGCCAGCGCCGCGTGCCGGGTGCGGTAGGCCACCACGAGGGTCACCAGCACCGTCGGCAACGACCACACCCAGTGGTGCGACCACGACACCGGTGACACCACCAGCCCGAACATCGCCACGCAGACCAGGGCCAGCACCGGTTCGTCGGCGCGCAGCGCCCGCCGCGCCGCCCAGACGGTCAGTCCGAGCACCGCGAAGCACCCCACCACCCACAGGATGAACCGGAGGTCCTCGCCCACACCGAACCGCGCGAGCGTGCCCGCGATGTTCTGGTTGGTGTTCAGCGTGGCCGTGCCGATCCGGTCGGTGTTGCGCACCGTCTCGGTCCAGTACTCCCAGGAGTCGCGCCAGGCCAGCGCGAACCCGAGCAGCGTCATCACGACGACCGAGGCCGCGCTCACCAGCAGTGCGCGGGTGTCGCGGCGCAGCAGGAAGTACAGCAGGAACACCGCCGGGGTGAGTTTCAGCGCGATCGCCACCCCGAGCAGGACCCCGCGCGGCCAGGGGGTGCGCCGCGGCACACAGTCCGCGATCACCAGCGTCATCAGCACGACGTTGATCTGGCCGAAGTCGAAATTCGCCCGGATCGGTTCGAGGAGGACCACGGCCGGGGCCACGATCGCCGCGGCCAGCCAGATCCGCCTCCCTGGCGTCCAGACGTCGAGCCGGGTCAGCACGATCAGCACGGCGACGATCAGCAGCAGCAGAGTGATTGCGGTGATCACCGCGCTGGCCGCGGGCAACGACATCACGGCAAACGGCGAGAAGACGATCGCCGCCAGCGGGGGATAGGTGAACGGCAGGTCGAGGCCGCCCTCGGTGGCGAACATCGCACCGTCGGCGTAGAGCGGGCTACCGTCGAGCCAGGCCCGGCCACCCATCCGGTAGACGTCGATGTCGATCCGGTACGGCGTCTCTCCGAGCAACCGCCAGCCGGCCCAGCCGAGCGCGGCGAGGGTCAGGAGGCAGAACGTCCGCCACGCGAGGGTTGGCGCCCAAGCAGGCGTCCGCCGAGTACTCATGTCGCCGACCAGCCTATCGGTGACCTCCGGCGAGTCGGCCGGTATCCCGGTCGCGCCACGCGCAGGTCGGCGTAAGTTTTCGAGCGTGCACCTGACCCTGCAGCTGGACTTCCTCACCGTCGATCGCCTGCCGCTGCTGTGCTGCCTGGTCGCCTTCATCCTCACCTTCTTCGTGACGCGCACGATCGTGCGCTACATCAGGCGGCACGCCGACAGCGACGCTCCCCGCAAGTGGTGGCAGCCGCGCAACATCGCCGGTACGGGCGGCATGCACATCCACCACGTGGTGATCGGGGTGATTCTCGTGATGGTGTCGGGTCTCACCATGGTGACGCTGGCCGTCAACGGGGGAGTACCCGAATTCACGGCGGCGGCAACCCTTTTCGGAATCGGTGCCGCGCTGGTGCTCGACGAGTACGCCCTGATCCTGCATCTGTCGGACGTGTACTGGTCCGAGGACGGCCGCACCTCGGTGGATGCGGTGTTCGCCGCCGTGGCGGTGGCGGGTCTGCTCATCCTGGGGTTCAATCCACTGTCGTTCTTCGACGTCGGCATCTGGCGCGACGACCACAGCGTGGCCGCGCGCGCGACGGTCATCGCCCTGGCGGTGGTGACGCTGATGCTGGCGATGGTGGTGTTGGCCAAGGGAAAGGTGTGGACCGGGTTGGTGGGCATGTTCATCACACCCCTGCTGTTCGTGGGCGCGTTGCGGCTGTCCCGCCCGCACGCGCCGTGGGCCCGCTGGCGCTACACGAACCGGCCCCGCAAGATGCACCGGGCGCTGGAACGTGAGCGCTGGCTGCGCAGGCCCGTCGTGCAGGCCAAACTGTGGCTGCAGGACGCCATCGCCGGGATGCCGCGATTCCCCGACGATGGGAAGGTCGACGAACAGCTGGACCGCGAGATCCACGCCGCACCCGCCCCGCAGAAGGTCGCCGCGGTCGAGAAAGCCCCGGTGTAGATGCGCTACTTCTACGACACCGAGTTCATCGACAACGGCCGCACCATCGAGCTCATCTCGATCGGCGTGGCGGCCGAGGACGGCCGCGAGTACTACGCGGTGTCGACCGAGTTCGACCCGGAACGCGCGGGCAGCTGGGTCCGCAAACACGTGCTTCCGAAGCTGCCGTCGCCGGCGTCGAAGTCCTGGCGGTCCCGCCGCGAGATCCGATCCGAACTCGAGGACTTCTTCGGCATCGACGGCGACGAGCCGATCGAGCTGTGGGCCTGGGTGGGCGCCTACGACCACGTGGTGCTCTGCCAGCTGTGGGGGCCGATGACCGCGCTGCCACCCGCGATACCCCGGTTCACCCGCGAACTGCGCCAGTTCTGGGAGGACCGCGGCTCACCGCGGATGCCACCGCGGCCGCGTGACTCCCACGACGCGCTGGTCGACGCCCGCCACAACCTGCTGCGCTACCAGGTCATGACCGGATCAGCGGGGATGGACGGCCGTTCCCGGCCCTGACTTACCATTGACGGGTGAACTGGACCGTCGACATCCCCATCGACCAGCTCCCCGACCTGCCGCCCCTGCCGGACGAGCTGCGTCACCGCCTGGATTCCGCGCTGGCCAAACCGGCGGTCCAGCAGCCGAGCTGGGACGCCGACGCCGCCAAGGCCATGCGCACGGTCCTCGAGAGCGTTCCGCCGGTCACGGTGCCCTCGGAGATCGAGAAGCTCAAGGGTCTGCTCGCCGACGTCGCGCGCGGTGAGGCGTTCCTGCTGCAGGGCGGGGACTGCGCCGAGACGTTCGTCGACAACACCGAACCGCACATCCGCGCCAACATCCGCACCCTGCTGCAGATGGCCGTTGTCCTCACCTACGGCGCGAGCATGCCGGTGGTCAAGGTGGCGCGCATCGCCGGGCAGTACGCCAAACCGCGCTCGTCGGACATCGACGCGCTGGGGCTGAAGTCCTACCGCGGCGACATGATCAACGGGTTCGCCCCGGACGCGGCGGCCCGCCAGCACGATCCGTCGCGTCTCGTGCGCGCCTACGCCAACGCCAGCGCCGCGATGAACCTGGTGCGCGCGCTCACCTCGTCGGGGATGGCGGCGCTGCAGGGTGTGCACGACTGGAACCGCGAATTCGTGCGCACGTCGCCGGCCGGCGCCCGTTACGAGGCGCTCGCCGGGGAGATCGACCGGGCGCTGACGTTCATGAGCGCCTGCGGCGTCGACGACCGCAACCTGCAGACCGCCGAGATCTTCGCCAGCCACGAGGCGCTGGTGCTCGACTACGAACGCGCGATGCTGCGGCTCTCGACGGAGTTCCCGGCCGACGATCCGGAGCCGCGGCTCTACGACCTGTCCGCGCACTACGTGTGGATCGGTGAGCGCACCCGCCAGCTCGACGGCGCGCACATCGCGTTCGTGGAGACCATCGCCAACCCGATCGGCATCAAGCTCGGGCCGACCACCACACCGGAACTGGCCGTCGAGCTCGTCGAGCGGCTCGATCCGCACAACCAGCCGGGCCGACTGACGCTGGTGACCCGGATGGGGAACAGCAAGGTGCGCGACCTGCTGCCGCCGATCATCGAGAAGGTGCAGGCCAGCGGGCACCAGGTCATCTGGCAGTGCGATCCGATGCACGGCAACACCCACGAGTCCTCGACCGGTTACAAGACCCGCCACTTCGACCGCATCGTCGACGAGGTGCAGGGCTTCTTCGAGGTGCACCGCGCGCTGGGCACCCATCCGGGCGGCATCCACGTCGAGATCACCGGTGAGAACGTCACCGAATGCCTCGGCGGCGCGCAGGACATCTCCGACACCGACCTGGCCGGGCGTTACGAGACCGCGTGCGATCCGCGGATGAACACCCAGCAGAGCCTCGAGTTGGCGTTCCTGGTCGCGGAGATGCTGCGGGACTAGTCCGCCAGTACCGCTAGATCAGGTTCACCAGATTGCTGCCGAGCGCCCACGCGCCGGCGGCGAGCAGACCGGCCAGCGTGATGACCGCGACGACCCAGAACAGCAGGGCACGTTTGGCCCGCTGCCGGGCCCAGTAGAACTCGTCGATGTCGATGCCGGCGAATTGCCCTGCCGGATAAGCGATCTCACCGGAGTCGCGGGTGAACACCCGGGTGTGCTGGCGGGGCGCTGACGCCGGCGGGCGCGCGGTCGTGTCCGTGGTGGCCTGCTGATCCGGCGGTTGGCTGTGGTACAGCACCGCCGACGCGTGCTGGGCGGAGTGACGCGGCGCGGGCACCCGGAACGGCGGCAACCGCAGTTCCTCGATGATCTCCTCCAGCTCGGCGCCCATGTCGAGTGCGTCGGCGTACCGGTCGGCCGGGTCGCGCATGGTGGCGCGCAGCACCAGCTCGTCGAATTGCGATGGCACACCGGAGATCACCGAACTCGGCGGCGGAACGTCGTTGTCCATGCGCTGATACGCCACGGCGAGCGCACTGTCCCCGTTGAACGGGGTGACGCCGGTGAGCAGTTCGAACGCCATGACCCCGACGGAGTACACGTCGCTGCGCGGTCCGGCGTTCCCGGTGCCGACTTGTTCGGGGGACAGGTAGGCCGCCGTGCCGAGGATCACACTCGTGGAGGTGATCTTGGCTTCGGCCACGGCGCGCACCAACCCGAAGTCGGCGATCTTGACCTCACCGTCGTCGGAGATGAGGACGTTCTCCGGTTTGACGTCGCGGTGCACCAGGCCGGCTCGGTGCGCCACCGCCAGCCCCGAGAGCACCGGCGCCAGTACGGCGGCCGCCGCGTGCGGGGGCATGGGGCCGCGTTCGCGCAGCAGCTCGCGCAGCGTTCCGCCTTCGACGAGTTCCATCACCAGGAACGGATACTGGCCGTCGAGGCCCTGGTCGTACACCGCGACGAGACCGGGATCCTTCAGCCGGGCGACCGCCCTGGCCTCCCGCTGGAACCTGGTCAGGAACTGTTGGTCCCCGGAGTAGCGCGGGTCCATCACCTTGAGCGCGACGGGTCGGTCCAGACGCACGTCGAGTCCCCGGTACACCGTGGACATGCCGCCGGTGGCGATCGGCGCGTCGACGCGGTAGCGGCCGTCCAGCACGGCGCCGGCGAGCGGGTCCGACTGCGGGTAGGCCTCCACCGAACACATGTTACGAGTCGCGCCGGTGGCCCTAGACTCAGTGCGTGAGCAGCATTCCGGCCGCCGACGACGTCCTCGACCCCGACGAGCCCGTCTACGACCTGCCAACAGTCGCCGACCTGCTCGGTGTGGCGGTCACGCGAGTCCACCACCTCCTGCGGCAGGGCCAGTTGCTGGCCGTGCGGCGCGACGGGAAATTCGTGGTGCCGCAGATGTTCTTCGACCGCCACAGCCACGTGATCAAACAGCTGCCCGGTCTGCTCGTCGTGCTGCGCGACGGCGGCTACCGCGACAACGAGATCGTGCGCTGGCTGTTCACCCCGGACGAGTCGCTGGTCATCAGCCGGGACGGGGCCACCGAACCGATTCCCAACGCCAGGCCCGTCGACGCACTGCATTCGCATCAGGCCCGCGAGGTGCTCCGGCGCGCGCAGGCTCTCGCCTACTGACCGCCCGCGGTCGGCGCTTACTGACCGCCCGCGGTCGGCGCCCGCTCACGGACCTTCGCCAGCGAATACCACGCCACCACAGCGCATCCCGCGGCCAGTAGGACGTGCAGCCACGAATACATACCGTGCGCGCCGTCGGGTTTGAAGATGACCATGATCCAGGTGGAGAACCCGGCGATCAGCGCGATCGACCGCCTCGACTGGGCCAGCGCGGAGACCACTGCCAGCGGCCAGGTGTAGTACCAGGGCAGCGCGGCGGGTACGAACAGCACGACGACGAGCATCACGGAGGCGATCCCGATCAGCGCCTCGCGGTCGTCGTGCCGGAACCGCCACCACAGCAGCGGAAGCGCCACCACGATGATCGCCAGGCCGACTATGCGGGTCACATCGATGACGGCGTAGAAGTTCACCGGCAGGAACAGCCCGCCCACCGCGTTGATCACGTTCGCCGCCGCCGTCGGCAGCGTCAACCAGTTGATGATCTTGACGTTCCCGGCCGCCAGCGCGGTCAGCCAGCCCAGACCCACCCCGGCGACCCAGGACAACACCGCGAACACGGCGACGAAGATCGCCAGCCCCGCCGCGGTGGCGGTCGCGAACGCCCGCGGCGCACCGTAGCCGCGGCGATCGCGCAACTGGCGCATCCAGATCCACACCGTGAACGGCAGCGCCAGACCGGCGGTCGCCTTCACCGCGACGGCGACGACGATCACCGCGACACCCACCGCCGGGCGGTTGTTCAGGGTCAGGGCCAGCCCGGCCATCATCAGCCCGACCATCAGCATCTCGTTGTGGACCCCACCCATGAGGTGGATGATGACGAGCGGGTTGAGCACGCAGATCCACAGCGCCGCAGCGCCGCTGGCGCCGATGTGGCGGGCCACCCGCGGCGCTGCCCAGATCAGCAGGATCAGCCCGGGCAGCATGCACAGTCTCAGCAGCATCGTGCCCTCGACCACGTGCTCGCCGACGATCATGGTGACGAACTTCGCGACCATGATGAAGGCCGGACCGTACGGTGCCGTGGTCGTGGTCCAGATCGGGCTGACGTCGTCGAGCAGCGGGTTCGGGTTGGCGATCGGGCCGACTACGTAGGGGTCGAAACCGTCGCGCAGCAGCGCGCCCTGCGCCAGGTACGAGTAGGTGTCGCGGCTGAACACGGGGACGCTGAGCAGCAACGGCGCGAGCCAGAAACCGGTGGTGGCGACCATCGTGTATTCGTCGGCGGTGCGCCCCGGATCGTCACCGACGACCCGGCGGCCCAGCCACAACCAGGCCGCCAACATGATCGCGACCCCGCCCCACAGCAGCACCGAGGACAGCACCAGGCCGTGGCCGAAGCGCAGCCACGACAGGTGCAGCGATTCGAGCAGGGGGTCGTGCACCCGGGTGCTGCCTGCGCCGAGCCCGCCGGCCGTGATCAGCGTCGCGCCCAGGAAACCGAGCAGCGCGGGTCTGCCCGACGGCGACGAGGCGAATGCGATCAGGCGGGAGACATGTTGCGCCGAGCCGGGTTTCGGCGTCTCGGTCGGAGTGGGTGTGACCATGCTCAGGCGGACCGGTTGGCGGCCAATCTGGCGAGTTCGGTCAGGCCGGCCTTGGCCTGCGGGTCGATCGGTGCGGCGTCCAGCGCCTCCAGCGAGCGGCGGGTCAGCAGCGCGATGCGTTCCTCGACCGCCGTGAGCGCACCGACCGACTCGATGGCCGAACACAGTTCGCGCACCTGCGACTCGCTCAGATCGGTGCCGATCGACGAGCGCAGCAGCGCGGCGGTGCCCTGATCGGTCTTCTCGGCGAGTTCGACGGCCTCGGCCAGCAGCACGGTGCGCTTACCCGACCGCAGGTCGTCTCCGGAGGGTTTGCCCGTGACGGCCGGATCCCCGAACACGCCGAGGACGTCGTCGCGCAGTTGGAACGCCACCCCGATGTCGGTGCCGAGCTGGTGGAAGATCTCCAGCACCTCGGGGCGGTCGGCGGCCGCGGCCGCACCGAGCTGCAGCGGCCGCGACACCGTGTACGAGGCGGTCTTGTAGGTGTTCACCGTCATCGCCGAGGCGACCGTCTGGGCTCCGCTCGCTTCGGCGGCGATGTCGAGGAACTGCCCGCCGAGCACCTCGGTCCGGATGTCGGCCCACACCCGCTGCACGCGGCGGTGGGCGTCGAGGGGCAGATCGACCGAGGCGACGATGTCGTCGGCCCACACCAGCGACAGGTCGCCGGCCAGGATCGCCGCCGACAGGCCGAACTGTTCGGACGAACCGTGCCAACCCCGGTCGGCGTGGCGGTCGGCGAACAGCCGGTGCACGGTCGGCAACCCGCGGCGCGTCGCCGAGGCGTCGATCACGTCGTCGTGCACCAGTGCGCAGGCGTGCAGCAGTTCCAGCGCGGAGAACAGCAGCAGGACACCGCTGTCGGCGGGCCGGTCGGCCACCGCCCGCCAGCCCCAGTACGCGAAGGCCGGCCGGAGGCGTTTACCGCCCCGGAGCACGAACTCCTCGAGTGCGGCGGTCAGCTCCGCGTAGTCGGAACCGATGTAGGCGGCATCGCGCCGGCGCGCGGACAGGTAGTCCCGCAACTGCTCGGTGACGGCTCCGGCCAACTCGGCGGCTGACGGAGCCGCGGCATCCACGCTCAGCGGGTGCCCCTTTCGTCGTTCGGGTTGGGGTCGGCGAGGGTGGGGGAACGGTCCCGGCTGCTCCAGGCCAGACCGCCGATGATCGCGGCCACCACGAGCGTGGCCACCGTCAGCCAGATGGCGGCGGTGGTGAACGACCGCGCGCTGGGGTCGGTGTAGCGCGCCTGGGCGTTGAGGGTCGACACCACGCCCGGATTGAGCTTCCACTCCACGACCTCGGTGCTGACCTGGTCGCCGTTGGTCGAGGTGACCTCGCCGGGGAACGCCACCGACAGCGACACGTCGGCCTCGGGATCGCTCACCGAGGTCAGGTCGACGCGGCCTTCCAGGATCACCAGGTCACCGGCGCGGCGCAGCGAGATGTCGACGCCCGCGGCGTCGCGGTTCATGTTGGCCAGCTGCGGCAGTTCGGCGAAGGTGAGGTCGGAGAACACCGCCTGGGTGCCCACGTAGTCGTCGCGGTTGTAGTCCGAGACCGCGACCTTGGTGGCGAAGGGCAGGTTGTTGAGCAGCTGCGGACCCTTGTCGTCCGGTCCGCGCGGTTTGGCCGCCGCGACGATCTGGCCGGACACCCGGTCGTCGGGGGACACGGTGATCGAGGCCCGGACCCGCACACAGCCCACCACCATGGGCAGCATCAGCAGCAGCAATACCCAGGCCACCAGGCGGGTACGTTGTCGGCGGGCGAGCACGGAGGTCATCGGGGGTCATCGTGCCAGATGCCGGTCTACAGCGGCAGTGCGCGGCCCAGGATCGCGAACGCCCGCGGGTCGCCGGCGAAGTGGTAGCCGCGGATGACGTCCGAGAAGCCGAGCCGGCGGTAGAGCCGCCAGGCCCGGTTGGCCTCGCCGTTGATCTCGGGCGTGGAGAGCAGGACGTGTTTCTCGCCGCGGTCGCAGAGCAGCCGGCGGGTCAGCCCCTCGCCAAGGCCGCGGCCCTGCGCATGCGGAGCGATGTGCAGTTCGGTGAGCTCGAAGTAGTTGTTCATCAAGTCGTCGATGCGAGCCGGTTCGGCGCCGACGCGCTTGAGCCCGGCCACCACCTGCTGCTGCCACCACTGATCCGGCGCACCGCAGTAGCCGTACGCGACGCCCAGCAGCGGCGCACCGCTGAGATCCTCCGGCGTGTCGGGCGCCCCGGCCTGCGGTTCGACGGCCGCGACGGCCTTCCAGCCGTGGCGGCGGGTGTGCTCGATCCACATGGAGGCGCGCTGTTCCTCCGTACCGCGCGGATAGCGCATGGCGTCGACGTAGATGCCGAGCGCCTCGCCGAGCCGGCGCTCCATGTCGGTCGGCGACAGATCGATGAGATGCGGCGCCAATGTCGTTGCCCTTCGGTCCGTCGCGCGGGAGTGTGCACAAGAGTCGTCGGTCCCCATTATCTCCGCGGACGGGCACTGTCCTTCCGGGGGCGGCAGAGGTCATACAATCGTGGGGCGAAGTAGGTGGTACGGCTCAGATCGACCTCGTATCATGACAGTTAGAGGTCCGTGAACGCGGGCACGCACGAGTTTGAACGAACGGCCGCAGGCGGCGAGGAGGGACGAATGCCACTCTCCGATCATGAGCAGCGCATGCTCGATCAGATCGAGAGCGCGCTCTATGCCGAGGATCCCAAATTCGCGTCGAGTGTGCGCGGTGGGACTCTGCGAGCGCCGTCGGCCCGCCGTCGGCTCCAGGGCGCGGCCCTGTTCGTCGTGGGCCTGGCGATGCTGGTCTCCGGTGTCGCGTTCAAGGCGACCATGATCGGGAGCTTCCCGATCCTCTCGGTGATCGGCTTCATCGTGATGTTCGGCGGCGTCGTCTTCGCGATCACCGGCCCCCGCGTGGCCGGTGGCCGCGACCGGTCGGCCCCGCCCGTCGGCGGTGGCGCGCGGCAGAAGCGGCCGAAGGGTTCGGGTGGTGGTTCGTTCACCAGCCGGATGGAGGACCGGTTCCGGCGGCGCTTCGACGAGTAGTCGCAGACACGCTGAAAGGGGTGGCCCCGTGTGGGGCTGCCCCTTTTTTCATGTCGTGGGCCGGTGAGTTTCCCCCACTACGCCCCACCACCCCGCCATACCCCCTGAGCTGCGCATTCAGGTCTCAGGACGGGTTGTCGACGGCCCGGTGCGGGCCGGAAAACCACTGACGGCTGGGCTGAAGTGGGGCGACGTGGCAATCTGGTGCCCAGCAATGGCGCAAAGTGGGGGATTGTGGGGTAAAGTGGCGTGCAGCGGAGCAACCGGGGCTCCCAGTGGCGCAGGAGGTGGCCAGGATGTTTCTGGGCACCTACACGCCGAAGCTCGACGACAAAGGGCGGCTCACACTGCCCGCCAAGTTCCGCGACGCACTGGCAGGAGGGTTGATGGTCACCAAGAGCCAGGACCACAGCCTCGCCGTCTATCCGCGTGCGGAATTCGAGAAACTGGCCCGCCGGGCCTCACAGGCGTCGCGGAGCAATCCGGAAGCCCGCGCCTTCCTGCGGAATCTGGCGGCCGCGACCGACGAACAGCATCCCGACGCCCAGGGTCGGATCACGCTGTCGGCCGACCACCGCCGCTACGCCAGCCTGTCGAAGGAATGCGTGGTGATCGGCTCGGTCGACTACCTCGAGATCTGGGACGCCGCGGCGTGGCAGGAGTACCAGCAGGCCCACGAAGAGAACTTCTCCGCGGCGACTGATGAAACTCTGCGCGACATCATCTGAACCGGCCCGTGCAGCGTGGCCTCTGTCCGAACCGGCCCTGGCGTACTTCCCCGACGCCAGGTCCGCCTCGGACAGGGACCTCGCTGCAGGGGCGTACAGCCCGGGGGTGGCGATGGAGCACATACCGGTCCTACTGGATCGTTGCGTCGAACTGCTCACCCCCGCGCTGACCCGCCGCAATCCCGACGGCCGCGGAGCCGTCCTGGTCGACGCCACGCTCGGCGCGGGTGGCCACGCCCACCGGTTCCTCAGTGACCTGCCCGGGCTGCATCTCATCGGGCTGGACCGCGACCCGCAGGCGCTGCAGATCGCCGGCGAGCGGCTCGCGCCGTTCGGTGACCGGGTGTCGCTGGTGCGCACCCGCTACGACGGGATCGACGACGCCCTGGCGCAGACCGGCGTGGCCGAGGTCAGCGGGTTCCTCTTCGACCTCGGGGTGTCCTCGATGCAACTCGACCGCACCGAGCGCGGGTTCTCCTACAGCGCCGACGCCCCGCTGGACATGCGCATGGACAGCGACGCCCCGCTCACCGCGGCCGACGTGGTCAACACGTTCGCGGAGAAGGACATCACCCGGATTCTCCGGGAATTCGGTGAGGAGCGGTTCGCCGCCCGCATCGCCAAGCACATTGTGCGCCGCCGGCCACTGAACACCACCGGTGAGCTGGTCGAACTGCTCTACGATGCCATCCCGGCACCCGCCCGGCGGACCGGCGGGCATCCCGCCAAGCGCACCTTCCAGGCCCTGCGGATCGCGGTGAACAGCGAACTGGACTCGCTGCGCGCGGCGATCCCCGCCGCGCTGGGCGCCCTCGAGACCGGCGGCCGGATCGTCGTGATGGCCTACCAGTCGCTCGAGGACCGCATCGTCAAGACCGAGTTCGCCGCGGCCACCGCGTCGCGCACACCCCCCGGGCTGCCCGTCGAACTACCCGGCCACGAACCCGAGTTCGTCGCACTCACCCGCGGGGCCGAGCGGGCCACCCCGGAGGAGATCGAACGCAATCCGCGCAGTGCGCCGGTGCGGTTGCGCGCACTGGAGAAGGTCGCCGGCAGGCCGACAACGGCCAGGAGGGACGCCCGATGAAGGCAAAGCGATCTGCACCCGTGCGCGGTGAGGAGCGAAGGCGGGCGCCCCGCCAGCCGGTCCGCAAGACGGCCCGCCGGGGTGTCGAGGCGGCTCCGCGTCCTCGCAGAACCCCGACCGGCAGGCCCACCCGCGACTCGCGGTCGGCGCCCCAGACCGCGCCGATCGCGCGGCCCGCGGAGCTGCCGGCGCGGCCGAAGAATGCCACCCAGGCCAAGGCCCGGGCGAAGGCGCGGAAAGCCAAGGCGCCGAAGGTCGTACGCCCGCCCCTGCGGGAACGGTTGCTTATCAAGCTCTCGACGATCGAGCTGAACCCCAAGGCGCTGATCGCGCGGGTGCCGTTCGTGGTGCTGGTCATCGGCTCACTCGGCCTCGGGCTCGGCATCACGCTCTGGCTGTCGACCGGCGCGGCCGAACGGTCCTACCAGCTCGGTGCCGCCCGCCAGACGAATCAGGCTCTGGCGCAACAGAAAGAGGCCCTCGAACGCGACGTGCTGGAGGCGCAGGCGGCACCCGCCCTGGCCGAGGCGGCCCGCAATCTCGGCATGATCCCGTCACGCGACACCGCCCACCTGGTGCAGGACCCGGCGGGCAACTGGGTGGTCGTCGGGACGCCGAAACCTGCCGAGGGGGTGCCACCGCCACCGCTGAACACCCCGATCCCCGATGTGGTGCCCGCGCCCGCCCCGCCGCGGCCCGCCGCGCAGGCCGGCGCCCCCCGCGTGGTCGACCCCCGCGAGGTGCCCGTCCGCATCACCCCAAGTCCGCAGACCGCGCTCCCGCAGACCGCGCTCCCGCAGGGTGAGGTTCCGCACCTCGCGCCCGGTGCCCAGCCGCCGGCGCCGGGTCCCGTTGCGGTCCCGCTGGATTCGGCTCCCGCGCCGGCTCCCGCTGCTGCTCCCGCGCCGGTCGACCCGGCGCTGGCCCCAGTGCCCCCGCCGCTTCCGGCGCCCGCTCCGGACCACCTCGCCGCGCCGCAGGCGCCCGTGCCGGCAGGACCGCCGGCGTGAGCCCCCGCCGCGATCCGCGGGGTGGTGCTCCCCGGCGCGCCCGCGGCCCGAAGGCGGCCTCCGCCCAGGGCCGCCCGGCCAAGGCCCGCCGCACCCGCAAGGCGGTGGCCGGCGAATCCGGCCTGCGCAGCTCGTCGTTCGTGTTCCGGCACCGCGCCGGAACCGCGGTGATGCTGGTACTGCTGTTGGTCGCCGCCGCTCAGCTGTTCAACCTCCAGGTGCCGCGCGCAGAGGGGTTGCGCGCGGAGGCGGCCGGACAGCTCAAGGTCACCGATGTGCAGAAGGCGGTGCGCGGCAGCATCGTCGACCGCAACGACGACAAGCTGGCCTTCACCATCGAGGCGCGGGCGTTGACGTTCCAGCCGGTCAAGGTCCGCAAACAACTCGAGGAGGCGCGCGCGAAGTCGGAGGAGGCGCCCGATCCCAAGCGCCGCCTGGTCGAGATCGCCGACGAGGTCGCCGCGCGGCTGAACAACAAACCGGATGCGAAAACCGTTCTGCGCAAACTGAACAGCAACGAGACGTTCGTCTACCTGGCGCGCGCGGTCGATCCGGTGATCTCCGATGCGATCACCGAGAAGTTCCCCGAGGTCGGTTCGGAACGCCAGGACATCCGGCAGTACCCGGGTGGCTCGCTGGCGGCCAACATCGTCGGCGGCATCGACTGGGACGGCCACGGCCTGCTGGGCCTGGAGGATTCGCTCGACGCCGTCCTGGCCGGCACCGACGGCTCGGTCACCTACGACCGGGGTTCCGACGGTGTGGTGATCCCCGGCAGCTACCGCAACCGCCACGACGCGGTCGACGGTTCGACCGTGCAACTGACCATCGACGACGACATCCAGTTCTACGTCCAGCAGCAGGTGCAGATGGCCAAGGACGCCTCCGGCGCCAAAAACGTCTCGGCCGTCGTGCTGGACGCGAAAACCTCTGAGGTGCTCGCGATGTCGAACGACAACACGTTCGACCCCAGCCAGGACATCGGCAAGCAGGACAACCGCCAGATCGGCAACCTCCCGGTGTCCTCGCCGTTCGAGCCGGGTTCGGTGAACAAGATCGTCACCGCGGCCGCGGCGATCGAGTACGGGCTGACCAACCCCGACGAGGTGCTGCAGGTGCCCGGTTCGATCAACATGGGCGGCGTCACGGTGGGCGACGCGTGGAAGCACGGCACGATGCCGTACACCACCACCGGCGTGTTCGGGAAGTCGTCCAACGTCGGCACGCTGATGCTCGCCGACCGGATCGGGCCGGAGCGCTACGCCGAGATGCTCAAGAAGTTCGGCCTGGGCCAGCGCACCGGAGTCGGCCTGCCGGGCGAGAGCGCCGGCCTGGTGCCGCCGATCCACCAGTGGTCGGGCAGTACGTTCTCCAACCTGCCCATCGGACAGGGCCTTTCGATGACGTTGCTGCAGATGGCCGGGATGTACCAGGCGATCGCCAACGACGGCGTGCGCATCCCGCCGCGGGTCCTCAAGGCGACCATCGCCCCCGACGGCACCCGCACCGAAGAGGAGCGGCCCGAGGGCGTGCGCGTGGTGTCGCCGCAGACGGCGCAGACCGTGCGCAACATGTTCCGCTCGGTGGTACAGCGCGATCCGATGGGGGAGCAGCAGGGCACCGGGCCGGCGGCGGCGGTCGAGGGCTACCAGATCGCGGGCAAGACCGGCACCGCGCAGCAGATCAACCCCGCCTGCGGCTGCTACTACAGCGACGTCTACTGGATCACCTTCGCCGGCATGGCCACCGTCGACGATCCGCGCTACGTCATCGGCATCATGATGGACGCCCCGCACCGCGCCGCCGACGGTTCCCCGGGCTCGTCGGCCGCCCCGCTGTTCCACAACATCGCCTCGTGGCTGCTGCAGCGGCAGAACGTGCCGCTGTCACCGCCCGGCGCTCCGCTGACACTGCAGGCGACCTGACCGACGCGTCGGGCCGACCGAGGCTCGGTACTGTGTCATGGCCATGAAGCTGCGCCCCAGCCATCCCGTCGGACACGCGCTCGGTGCCCTTGCCGAGCAGGTGCAGGCGGTTCCCGCCCCCGGATTCCCGGTGCCCGACATCCGGGTCACCGGGGTGACGTTGCGCGGCCAGGACGCGCTGCCCGGTGACCTGTTCGCCGCGTTGCCGGGTTCCTCCGCGCACGGGGCGCGGTTCGTCGCCGACGCGGTAGCCGCGGGTGCGGTGGCCGTGCTCACCGACGCCGCCGGAGCGGTCATGCTGGGTGCGGACCCGGTGGTCCCGGTGCTCGTCCACCCCGATCCCCGCGCAGTGCTCGGCGCCGTCGCGTCGACCGTCTACGGCCATCCGTCGCAGCACCTGCGCGTCGTCGGCGTGACCGGCACCTCGGGCAAGACCACCACCACGTACCTGGTCGAGGCCGGCCTGCGGGCGGCCGGGCGGGTCGCCGGGCTGATCGGCACGGTCGGCATCCGGATCGACGGGCGCGATCAGCCCAGCGCGCTGACCACCCCCGAGGCACCGGATCTGCAGGCGCTGCTCGCCGTGATGGTCGAACAGGGCGTCGACACCGTCGTGATGGAGGTGTCCAGCCACGCGCTCACCCTCGGCCGGGTCGACGGGGTGCACTTCGCGGCGGGCGGGTTCACCAACCTCTCGCGCGACCACCTCGACTTCCACCCGACCATGGAGGACTACTTCGACGCCAAGGCGGGGCTGTTCGACCCGCAGTCCCGCACCCGCGCCGAGCTCGCGGTGGTGTGTGTCGACGACGACGCGGGCCGGGCGATGGCCATCCGGGCCGGGCGGGCGGTGACGGTGAGCGCCTCCGGCAGACCCGCGGACTGGCGCGCCGAGGACGTCCGCGCCGTCGAGGCCGGCGCGCAGGAGTTCGTCGCCGTCGACCCGGCGGGCGTGCACCACGGACTGCGCATCGCCCTGCCCGGGCACTACAACGTCGCGAACTGTCTGCTGGCCGCCGCGCTGCTCGACGCCGTCGACGTCTCGCCCGAGCAGGCCGCGCCGGGTCTGCGCACCGCGACGGTGCCCGGCCGGTTGGAGGCCGTCGACCGTGGTCAGGACTTCCTCGCGTTGGTCGACTACGCCCACAAACCGGGCGCCCTGCGGGCGGTGCTGGAGACGCTGCGGGGCCAGGGAACGGGCCGCATCGCCGTGGTGTTCGGCGCGGGCGGCAACCGCGACGCCGGTAAACGCGAACCGATGGGCCGGGTCGCCGCGGAACTGGCGGACCTGGTCGTCGTCACCGACGACAACCCCCGCGACGAGGACCCCGCGACGATCCGAGCGGCGATCATGGCCGGCGCCCGCGCGGCCGGCGGCGGCGCGGACGTCGTCGAGGTCGGTGACCGCCGCGAGGCGATCGCCCACGCCGTGCGGTGGGCGCGTTCCGGTGACGTGGTGCTGGTCGCAGGTAAGGGCCACGAGACCGGCCAGACCGCGGCCGGTCGCACCCACCCGTTCGACGACCGCGTCGAACTCGCCGAACTGCTGGAGAAGCGCGGGTGATCGAACTGACCCTGGCCCGGGTGGCCGAGATCGTCGGCGGCCGGCTGGCCGACATCACCCCCGAGGACGCCGCCGCCACCCGGATCACCGGAACCGTCGAATTCGACTCGCGCGCCGTCACGGCCGGCGGGCTGTTCCTGGCGCTGCCGGGTGCCCGCTCCGACGGCCACGACTTCGCCGCGGCCGCCGTCGCCGCGGGGGCCGCGGCGGTGCTGGCCGCCCGTCCGGTCGGCGTGCCCGCCGTCGTCGTCCCTCCCGCCGCGGGGCCCGAGGGCTCCGGTGTGCTCGAACACGACACCGACGGCGCCGGTGCCGCGGTGCTGGCGGCGCTGGCCCGGTTGGCCGCCGCGGTCGCCGCCGAACTGGTCGACGGCGGGCTGCGGATCGTCGGGATCACCGGATCGTCGGGGAAGACCTCGACGAAGGATCTGGTGGCCGCCGTACTCGCCCCGCTGGGGGAGGTGATCGCCCCGCCGGGTTCGTTCAACAACGAACTCGGTCACCCGTGGACGGTGCTGCGCGCCGACCGCTCGACCGACTTCCTGGTGCTGGAGATGTCGGCGCGGCATCCGGGCAACATCGCCGCGCTGGCCGCGATCGCCCCGCCGTCGATCGCGGTGGTGCTCAACGTGGGCACCGCCCACCTCGGCGAGTTCGGTTCGCGCGAGGCCATTGCCGCCACGAAATCCGAACTGCCGCAGGCTGTTCCGGAATCCGGTGTGGTGATCCTCAATGCCGACGACAGTGCGGTCGCCGCGATGGCGGAGGTGACGGCGGCCCGGGTGGTGCGGGTGTCGCGGGAACCCGGCGCCGACATCTGGGCGGACGCGGTGACGCTCGACGAACTCGCTCGCCCGCGTTTCACCCTGCACGCCGCGGGCGGTGAGGTGCCGGTGAACCTCGCGGTGCACGGCGACCACCAGGTGTCCAACGCACTGTGTGCGGCCGCGGTCGCGCTGGAATGCGGGGCCACCCTGGACCAGGTCGCGGCCGCGCTCGCCGGGGCCGGTCCGGTGTCGCGGCACCGCATGCAGGTCACCACGCGCGAGGACGGCGTCACCGTGGTCAACGACGCCTACAACGCGAACCCGGACTCCATGCGGGCGGGGCTCAAGGCGCTGGCATGGATGAGTAGGGGCGGCGCGGCCAAACGCCGGAGCTGGGCCGTGCTCGGCGAGATGGCCGAACTCGGTGACGACTCGATATCCGAGCACGACAGCATCGGCCGACTGGCGGTGCGCTTAGATGTGTCACGACTCGTCGTCGTAGGAACCGGGAGGTCGGCAAGCGCCATGCATCAGGGGGCGGTCATGGAGGGATCCTGGGGGGCGGAGGCCACCCGGGTCGATGACGCCGACGCTGCGCTGGCGCTGTTGAGCGACGAACTGCAGCCCGGTGATGTCGTGCTGGTGAAGGCGTCGAACTCGGCGGGCCTCGGTGCGCTGGCCGATTCGCTGACCGCCGGACGTGACGGGACCGCCACCCGATGAGGCAGATCCTCATCGCCGTCGGCCTCGCGCTGGCGGTGTCGATCCTGCTGACGCCGGTGCTCATCCGGTTGTTCACCCGGCAGGGCTTCGGACACGAGATCCGTGAGGACGGCCCGCCGACCCATCACAAGAAGCGCGGCACGCCGTCGATGGGCGGGGTGGCGATCCTGGCCGGCATCTGGGTCAGCTACCTCGGCACCCACCTGGTCGGGTTGGCGCTCGACGGGGAGGGGCCGTCGGCCTCGGGTCTGCTGGTCCTCGGCCTGGCCACCGCACTGGGCATCGTGGGCTTCATCGACGACCTGATCAAGATCCGGCGCGCCCGCAACCTCGGCCTGAACAAGACCGCCAAGACCGTGGGCATCCTGGCGGCCGCCCTGCTGTTCGGGGTGCTGGCGCTGCAGTTCGGCAACGCCGACGGGCTGACGCCGGGCAGCCCGGAGCTGTCCTATGTGCGCGAGATCGCCACCGTGACGCTGGCGCCGCTGATCTTCGTGCTGTTCTGCGTCGTGCTGGTCAGCGCCTGGTCCAACGCGGTGAACTTCACCGACGGGCTCGACGGTCTGGCCGCGGGCGCGATGGCGATGGTGTGCGCGGCCTACGTGCTGATCACGTTCTGGCAGTACCGCAACGCGTGCGCGACCAGCCCTGGTCTTGGCTGCTACAACGTGCGCGATCCGCTGGATCTGGCGCTGGTCGCCGCGGCCGCCGCCGGCGCCTGCATCGGATTCCTGTGGTGGAACGCCGCACCGGCCAAGATCTTCATGGGCGACACCGGATCGCTGGCGCTCGGCGGCATCATCGCCGGGCTGTCGGTCACCAGCCGCACCGAGATCCTCGCGGTGGTGCTCGGCGCGCTGTTCGTCGCCGAGGTCACCTCGGTCGTGGTGCAGATCCTGGCGTTCCGCACCACCGGGCGACGGGTGTTCCGGATGGCCCCGTTCCACCACCACTTCGAACTCGTGGGTTGGGCCGAGACCACGGTGATCATCCGATTCTGGCTGCTCACCGCGATCGCCTGCGGGCTGGGCGTGGCGCTGTTCTACGGCGAGTGGCTCACCGCCGTCGGGGCTTGACGTGGCCCGCGCAGTCGTCGAACCGCTGACCCCGGGCGCCCGGGTGCTGATCACCGGCGCCGGGCTGACCGGGCGGTCGGTCAGCGCGGTGCTCGAGCCGACCGGTGTGCGGTTGACCATCTGCGACGACGACCCGCTGGCGCTGCAGCGGCTGATCACCCCCGCCGCGGTCGTCACCACCGGTGAGGCGGTGGCCGGGATCGCCGACTACGCCCTTGTCGTCACCAGCCCCGGATTCCCCCCGACCGCACCGGTGCTGTCCGCGGCCGCGGCCGCCGGGGTGCCGATCTGGGGTGACGTGGAGCTGGCGTGGCGGCTGGACCGGGCGGGCTGGTTCGGGCCGCCGCGGCGCTGGCTGGTGGTCACCGGCACCAACGGCAAGACGACCACCACCTCGATGCTCTACGCGATCCTGCGCGCCGCGGACCGCCGGGTGATGCTGTGCGGCAACATCGGCAACCCCGTCCTCGACGTGCTCGGTGAGTCACCGCGGACGCGAGGAGATGAGGAACCCGAACTGCTGGCGGTCGAGCTCTCGAGCTTCCAGCTCCATTGGGCGCCGTCGCTGCGCCCGGACGCGGGTGTGGTGCTCAACGTCGCCGAGGACCATCTGGACTGGCACGGGTCGATGACGGCCTACGCCCGCGACAAGGCCAGGGCGCTCGACGGCCGGGTGGCCGTGGCAGGTCTCGACGATCCGGTGGCGGCCGAGTTGCTCACGACCGCCGCGGCGCCGGTGCGGGTGGGCTTCCGGCTGGGTCCGCCGGGGGCCGGTGAACTGGGCGTCCACGATGGGTGGCTGGTCGACAACGCGTTCGCCGACGGCCTTCGGCTGGCGCGCGCCGACGACATCCGGGTGGCCGGACCGGTCGGGGTGCTCAACGCGCTGGCGGCGGCCGCGCTGGCCCGCGCGGTCGACGTACCGGCCGAGGCGGTGGCCGCGGCGCTGGCCTCGTTCGAGGTGGGCCGGCACCGCGCCGAAGTGGTCGCGGTCTCCGGCGGCGTCACCTGGGTCGACGACTCGAAGGCCACCAATCCGCATGCCGCCCGCGCCTCGATCGCGGCGTATCCGCGGGTGGTGTGGATCGCCGGCGGACTGCTCAAGGGCGTGTCGGTCGATGCGCTCGTCGCCGAGGTCGCCGACCGGCTCACCGGGGTGGTGCTGATCGGCCGCGACCGCGCGGTGGTCGCCGAGGCGTTATCGCGACACGCGCCGGATGTCCCCGTCGTCGAGCTTGTGACGGGGGAGGATTCTGGGGTGCATGGGACAACTGAGTCAGCTGTGAATCATGTGACTCGTGTGATCGACACGGGAGGGCGGCCGCTACCCGATGCGGTGATGCGGGCGGCGGTCGACGCCGCGCGCCACCTCGCCCGCCCCGGTGACGCTGTGCTGCTGGCGCCCGCAGGCGCCTCATTCGACCAGTTCAGCGGCTACACCCAGCGCGGCGACGCCTTCGCCGCCGCGGTGCGCGCCGATCTCGGGTAGACGCCGTGGCGACGATCCTGGCCCGGTTGCGCGGTAAGGCGGCCGGCCCCGGCGCCGACGAACCGCCGAGGGCCGCCCAACCCCCCACGGTGTCCCACACCCGCTTCGCGGCCTGGCTCGGCCGGCCGATGACGTCGTTCCACCTGATCATCGCCGTCACCGCCCTGCTGATCACGCTCGGGCTGACCATGGTGCTCTCGGCATCCGGTGTGTACTCCTACGACTCCGACGGCTCACCCTGGTCGGTGTTCGCCAAACAGGTGCTGTGGACGGTGGTCGGGCTCGTCGCGTTCTACGCGGCGCTGCGGATGCCGGTGAAGACGTTGCGACGCTTGGCCTTCCCCGGCTTCGCGTTCACGATCGTGCTGCTGATCCTGGTGTTGATCCCGGGTATCGGCAAGGTCGCCAACGGGTCGCGCGGCTGGTTCGTGGTGGCCGGGTTCTCCATGCAGCCCTCGGAGCTGGCGAAGATCGCGTTCGCGATCTGGGGTGCGCACCTGCTGGCGGCGCGGCGCATGGAGCGGGCCACCCTGCGCGAGATGCTCGTCCCGTTGGTGCCAGCGGCGGTCATCGCGCTGGCGTTGATCGTCGCCCAGCCCGACCTCGGCCAGACGGTGTCGCTGGGCATCATCCTGCTCGCCCTGCTGTGGTATGCCGGCCTGCCGCTGAAGGTGTTCCTGTCCTCGCTGTTCGCGGTGATGGTGTCGGCGGCCGTGCTTGCCATGGCGGAGGGCTACCGCTCAGCTCGCGTGCAGTCCTGGCTCGATCCCAGCGCCGATGCGCAGGGCTCGGGCTATCAGGCCCGGCAGGCGAAGTTCGCGCTCGCCAACGGCGGCGTGTTCGGCGACGGGCTGGGGCAGGGCACCGCGAAGTGGAACTACCTGCCCAACGCGCACAACGACTTCATCTTCGCGATCATCGGCGAGGAACTCGGATTCGTCGGCGCGGCCGGCCTGCTCGCCCTGTTCGGGCTGTTCGCCTACACCGGAATGCGCATCGCGCGCCGCTCGGCCGATCCGTTCCTGCGACTGCTGACCGCCACCGCGACGACATGGGTGCTCGGCCAGGTGTTCATCAACGTCGGCTACGTGGTGGGGTTGCTGCCCGTCACCGGACTGCAGCTGCCGCTGATCTCCGCGGGCGGGACGTCGACCGCGACGACGCTGCTCATGATGGGCCTGATCACCAACGCCGCACGCCACGAACCCGATGCCGTGGCCGCGCTGCGGGCCGGCCGCGACGACCGGGTCAACCGGTTGCTGCGGCTGCCGCCGCCCGAGCCGTACGTGCCCACCCCGCTGGAGGCGGTGCGCGACCGGTTGCGCTCGCGGCCGGGCAAACCGGCCGCGCCACGGGCGGCCAAACCGGCGCGCGCGCCCCGGCGGCCCAAACCCCCCGCGGCTGAGGACCGGGTGCGGGGCTCAAGGCATCATGTAGGCGGTCAGCGGTCGGCAACGCGCCGGACCGGTCAGGATCAACAGGGTCGGCGGGGCCAACAGGGCCGGCGAGCCCGCCCCAGGGAAGGTCAACGTTACGGGTGAACGGCACCATCTCGGTCCTCCTCGCCGGCGGCGGAACCGCGGGGCACGTCGAACCGGCGATGGCCGTCGCCGACGCGCTGGCCGCGCTGGAGCCCGGGGTGCGGATCACCGCACTCGGCACCGAGCGGGGGCTGGAGACGCGACTGGTTCCCGAGCGCGGCTACGCCCTGGAACTGATCACGCCGGTCCCGCTGCCCCGCAAACTGTCGGGTGATCTCGCCCGGTTGCCGATGCGCGTGCGCCGGGCCGTGCGGGAGACCCGCGAAATCCTCGACACCGTGCACGCCGACGTCGTGATCGGGTTCGGCGGTTACGTGGCGCTGCCCGCGTACCTGGCCGCCCGGCGCAACAGGGTGCCCATCGTCGTCCACGAGGCCAATGCCAGCGCGGGTCTGGCCAACAAGGTCGGCGCCCGGTTCGCCCGCCGGGTGCTGTCCGCCGTGGCCGACCCCGGCCTGGGCCGGGTGGAGGTGGTCGGTACGCCGGTGCGTTCGAGCATCACCGAACTGGACCGCGCCGCACTGCGTGCCGAGGCGCGCGCCCACTTCGGATTCGCCGACGACGCCCGCGTCCTGTTGGTGTTCGGCGGGTCGCAGGGCGCCCGCTCCCTCAACAACGTCGTCTCCGGCGCAGCGAAAGCGCTTGCTGCAGCGGGGATTTCGGTGCTGCACGCGTACGGGGCGAAGAACACCCTCGAGCTGCCGGACCCGGCGCCGGGGGATCCGCCGTATGTCGCGGTGCCGTATCTGAGCCGGATGGACCTGGCGTATGCGGCCGCCGACCTGGCGATCTGCCGGTCCGGGGCGATGACCGTGGCCGAGGTGACCGCGGTCGGGCTCCCCGCGGTGTACGTGCCGCTGCCGATCGGCAACGGTGAACAGCGGCTCAACGCCCGGCCGGTCGTCGAGACGGGCGGCGGCCTGGTGGTCGACGACGCCGACCTGTCACCGCAGTTCGTCGCCGACACGGTCGTCCCGCTGCTCACCGACACCGGGCGACTGCAGACCATGACCGCGGGAGCCGCGCTGTCCGGGCACCGGGATGCGGCCCGGCACGTCGCCCACGTGGCGCTCGACGTGGCGCGCGAAGCGGCCGGCGGGCGGAAGGGGGTGCGGTGAGCACCCCACCCCTGCCCGACGAACTGCGCCGGGTCCACATGGTCGGCATCGGGGGCGCGGGAATGTCGGGCATCGCGCGCATCCTGCTCGACCGCGGGGCGATGGTCTCCGGTTCCGACGCCAAGGAATCCCGCGCCGTGGTTGCGCTGCGCGCCCGCGGAGCGGCCATCCGGATCGGCCATGACGCCTCGTCGCTCGACCTGCTGCCGGGCGGGCCGACCGCCGTCGTCACCACGCACGCGGCGATCCCGAAGACCAATCCCGAACTGGTCGAGGCGCGGCGGCGGGCGATCCCGATCGTCCTGCGGCCGGTCGTGCTGGCCAAGCTGATGGCCGGGCACACCACGCTGATGGTGACCGGCACCCACGGCAAGACCACGACCACCTCGATGCTCATCGTCGCCCTGCAGCACTGCGGTTTCGACCCGAGCTTCGCCGTCGGCGGTGACCTCGGCGAGGCGGGCACCAACGCCCACCACGGCAGCGGCGAGTGCTTCGTGGCCGAGGCCGACGAGAGCGACGGTTCGCTGCTCGAATACACCCCCGATGTCGCCGTGGTCACCAACATCGAAGCCGACCATTTGGACTTCTTCGGCAGCGCCGAGGCCTACACCGCGGTGTTCGACGCGTTCGTCGAGCGGCTCACCCCGGGTGGGGCGCTGATCGCGTGCGTCGACGATCCCGGCTCCGCCGCGCTCGCCGAACGCACTGCGGCCCTTGGTGTTCGGGTGTTGCGCTACGGTTCGGCCGGCGGTCGGGACCTCGCCGGTGCGCTGGTCGGCTGGGAGCAGCAGGGGACCGGTGCGGTGGCCCACATCCAGCTGGCGGGGGAGAGCGCCCCGCGGGCGATGCGGCTCTCGGTGCCGGGCCGCCACATGGCGCTCAACGCGCTGGGCGCGCTGCTGGCCGCGCTGCAGGTCGGGGCCGACCCCGACACCGTGCTCGACGGGCTGGCCGGATTCGAGGGGGTGCGCCGCCGCTTCGAACTGGTCGGGACGGCGACCGGGGTCCGGGTCTTCGATGACTACGCCCACCACCCGACCGAGGTCGCGGCGACGCTGGCGGCGCTGCGCGCGGTCACCGATCAGGCCGGCGACGGGCGCGCGGTGGTGGTGTTCCAGCCGCATCTGTACTCGAGGACCGAGACGTTCGCGCGCGAGTTCGGCGCCGCGCTGAGCGCGGCCGACCTGGTGTTCGTGCTCGACGTCTACGGCGCCCGGGAACAGCCGATCGCCGGGGTGAGCGGGGCCAGCATCGTCGAGCACGTCGGCGTGCCGGTCACCTATGTGCCCGACTTCTCCGCGGTGGCCGCGCAGGTCGCCGGTGCGGTGCGGCCCGGCGACGTGGTCGTGACCATGGGCGCGGGTGACGTGACGATGCTGGGTCCGGAGATCATCGCGGCGCTGCAGGCCAGGGCGAACCGGACCGTCCCGGGGGCCGGCGCGCGATGACGGTGCCTCCGGAGAACCCCGAGCCGCCGGAGGAACCCACCCCGCCGCCGGCGGCCCCACCGGCCGAGGACCCGACCGCGCCGGCGCCGTCCGCCGACGACGAGGAGGACCGCGAGGGACCCCGCCGCCGCGCCCGGCGCGAACGTGAGCAGCGCCGCGCGGTGAAGGACCGCGCGATGGCGATCGAGGAGGCCCGCCGCGAGGCCAAGCGCAGGGCGACCAGCGGTCCGGTCCGTGAGGCGACGCCGATTCCGCGACGCGCGGTGCGCGGTCTGAAGGTGCTGGTGTGGTCGGCCCTGCTCTCCGTCGCCGCGGTCGGTGTCGGGTTGCTCCTCTACTTCACCCCGATCATGTCGGTGCGCGACATCGTCGTCGTCGGTCTGGAGGCGATACCCCAGGAAGAGGTGCTTGGCGCCGCCGCGGTGGTGCCGGGCACCCCGCTGCTGCAGGTCGACACCGACGCTGTCGCCGAACGCGTCGCGACGATCCGGCGGGTCGCCAGTGCGCGGGTGCAGCGCGAGTACCCGTCCTCGCTGCGGATCACCGTCGTCGAGCGGGTGCCGGTGGTGGTGAAGGACTATCCCGACGGCCCGCACCTGTTCGACCGGGACGGCGTCGACTTCGCGACCGCACCGCCGCCGCCGAACCTGCCGTACCTGGAGACGGCGACGCCGGGACCCAACGATCCGGCGACCGAGGCGGCGCTGCAGGTCATGCTGGCGCTGCCGCCGGAGGTCGCCGGACAGGTGGGGCGCATCGCCGCGCCGTCGGTGGCATCGATCACGCTGACGCTGGTCGACGGAAGGGTGGTGGTGTGGGGGACCACCGACCGCACCGACGAGAAGGCCCTCAAGCTGGCCGCACTGCTCACCCAACCGGGTCGCACGTACGACGTTTCCAGCCCCGATTTGCCCACGGTCAAGTAGAAATTCGTGCCGACACCGTCGGCGCGCCTGCATGGTTGATCGGCAGCGTCGCCCTACCGTTCTGGTTGCGCGGAACTACTTGACATAACTCTAAGCCTGTGGTTGAGGTTGAGGGTTTGCGGGAAGGCTTCGCATGAGTACTGGCAACCAGGCAGCAGAAAGGCAACGCTCATGAGCGCTTGCGCGAAGAAGGTAGAGCGATGACCCCGCCGCACAACTACCTCGCCGTCATCAAGGTCGTCGGCATCGGCGGCGGTGGCGTCAACGCCGTCAACCGGATGATCGAACAGGGACTCAAGGGCGTCGAGTTCATCGCGATCAACACCGACGCGCAGGCGTTGTTGATGAGCGATGCGGACGTCAAGCTCGACGTCGGGCGGGACTCGACCCGCGGCCTCGGGGCGGGGGCCGATCCGGAGGTGGGCCGCAAGGCCGCCGAGGACGCCAAGGACGACATCGAGGAGCTCCTGCGGGGCGCCGACATGGTGTTCGTCACCGCCGGCGAGGGCGGCGGCACCGGCACCGGCGGTGCGCCGGTGGTGGCCTCGATCGCGCGCAAGCTCGGCGCGCTGACCGTCGGCGTGGTGACGCGACCGTTCTCGTTCGAGGGCAAGCGGCGCAGCAACCAGGCCGAGAACGGCATCCAGTCGCTGCGCGAGAGCTGCGACACGCTGATCGTCATCCCCAACGACCGGCTGCTGCAGATGGGCGACGCCGCGGTCTCGCTCATGGACGCGTTCCGCAGCGCCGACGAGGTGCTCCTCAACGGTGTGCAGGGCATCACCGACCTGATCACCACGCCCGGTCTGATCAACGTCGACTTCGCCGACGTCAAGGGTGTGATGAGCGGTGCGGGCACGGCGCTGATGGGCATCGGTTCGGCCCGCGGTGACGGCCGGGCGCTCAAGGCCGCCGAGATCGCGATCAACTCGCCGCTGCTGGAAGCCTCGATGGAGGGTGCCCAGGGCGTGCTGCTGTCGGTGGCCGGCGGTAGTGACCTGGGGCTGTTCGAGATCAACGAGGCCGCGTCGCTGGTGCAGGACGCCGCGCATCCCGAGGCCAACATCATCTTCGGCACCGTCATCGACGACTCGCTCGGCGACGAGGTCAGGGTCACCGTGATCGCCGCCGGATTCGACTCGGCGGGTCCGAGCCGCAACCCGGTGGTGAGCCCGAGCGCGGCCGCCACCCAGCCGATCGCCCCCGGGCGGGCGGGCAAGGTGGCCTCGCCGCTGTTCGAGCCGGCCGATCCGGCGAGCGTGCCGGTGCACACCAACGGCGCGACCGTCAGCATCGGTGGCGACGATGGCGGGATCGCCGACGACGACGTCGACGTGCCACCGTTCATGCGGCACTGACCCGGGTTCGATACTGGGAACGTGACCGTTCGTGTGCGGCGGGTGACCACGACCCGCGCAGGCGGTGTCTCGGCGCCGCCGTACGACACCTTCAACCTCGGTGACCACGTCGGAGATGATCCGGCCGCCGTCGCCGCCAACCGCGAGCGCCTCGCGAAGGCGACCGGGCTCGACGGCCGCCTGGTCTGGATGCACCAGGTGCACAGCGACCGGGTGGTGCGCGTGACCGGACCGCACGACGGACCGGTCGACGACGCCGACGGTCTGGTGACCACGACCCGCCGCCTGGGGCTGGCCGTCGTCACCGCCGACTGTGTGCCGGTCCTGCTGGCCGACGCGCGCGCCGGGGTGATCGGCGCCGTCCACGCCGGACGGGTCGGGGCGCGCGACGGCGTCGTCGCGCGCGCGGTGGAGACGATGTGCGAGGCCGGCGCGCGGGTCGAGGACATCTCGGTACTGCTCGGCCCCGCGGTGAGCGGCCGCAACTACGAGGTGCCCGAGGCGATGGCCGCCGACGTCGAGGCGGCGCTGCCCGGTAGCCGGACCACCACCGCACGCGGCACCGCCGGCCTGGACCTGCGGGCCGGAATCGCCCGCCAGCTCACTGATCTGGGCATCACGGCCATCGACGTCGACCCGCGCTGCACCGTCGCCGACCGCAACCTGTTCAGCCATCGCCGCAACGCTCCCACCGGCAGGCTGGCCTCGCTGGTGTGGATGGAGTGAGCACCGTGGTCACCACCCGGGAGTCCGAGTTGGCTGCCTCGCTGGCCGCGCTGCGCGAACGGCTCGCCCGCGCCGCGGACGCGGCGGGCCGCGATGTCGCCGAGATCGCGCTGCTGCCGGTCACCAAGTTCTTCCCGGCCTCCGACATCCGGATCCTCTACGGGCTGGGCTGCCGCGAGTTCGCCGAATCGCGTGAGCAGGAGGCGTCGAAGAAGGCGGCCGAACTGGCGGGCGAGTTCGCCGGCGACCCGGTGCGGTGGCACATGGTGGGCCGGATCCAGCGCAACAAGGCCAGGGCGGTCGCGCGCTGGGCGTACGCCGCGCATTCGGTGGACAGCGCCAAGCTGATCGCCGCGCTCGACCGGGGCGCGGGCGACGCGCTCGGCGACGGGGTACGCACGGCGCCGTTGCGGGTCTACCTGCAGCTCAGCCTCGACGGTGACGTCGAACGCGGCGGGGTCGACGTCGACCAGCCGGAGCTGATCGACCAGCTGTGCGCCGCAGTCGATTCCGCGGAGGCGCTCGAGTTCGTCGGGTTGATGGGCATCCCGCCGCTGGGTGCCGACGCCGAGTCGGCATTCGCGCGTCTGCAGTCGGAGTGGCGTCGGGTGCGGCAGCGCCGCAAAGAGATTGGCCGCGGGCAGCGGTTCGAGTTGTCCGCCGGGATGTCCGGTGATCTCGAGATGGCGGTCCGACACGGCTCGACATGTGTGCGTGTCGGAACCGCGCTTATGGGACCTCGTCCTCTAACGTCACCCTGAGTAGTCACTCCAGTCACATCTTCATCACAGACACCACAGCTTGACGGTCTTCAGAAGGGTCGCGCGATGAGCACACTGCACAAGGTCAAGGCCTACTTCGGTATGGCGCCCATGGATGACTACGACGACGAGTACTACGAGGACGACGACCGCGCGGAGCGCGGCGCGGCCCGTGGCTACGCCCGTCGGCCCCGCGAGGACCGGTTCGAGGAGGAGGGCTACATCGATCGCGCCGGCCGCGAGTACGACGACCGGCCGGCACCGCGCGAATACGACGAACCGCCGATCTACCGCGGCGGGTATGACGAGCCGCGGTTCGACCCCCGACTCCGCGGCCCGCGTGAGTTCGAGCGGCCGGCACCTCGGCTGGGTGCGCTGCGCGGTTCGACCCGCGGCGCCCTGGCGATGGACCCGCGCCGCATGGCGATGCTCTTCGAGGAAGGCAGCCCACTGGCCAAGATCACGACCCTGCGTCCCAAGGACTACAGCGAGGCCCGGACCATCGGGGAGAAGTTCCGTGACGGGACCCCGGTGATCATGGACCTGGTCTCCATGGACAACGCCGACGCCAAGCGTCTCGTCGACTTCGCCGCCGGCCTGGCGTTCGCGCTGCGCGGGTCGTTCGACAAGGTCGCCACCAAGGTCTTCCTGCTCTCGCCGGCCGACGTGGACGTCACCGCCGACGAGCGCCGGCGCATCGCCGAGGCGGGCTTCTACGCGTATCAGTGACTTCGGCGGTGCCTCGGCCCGGCAGGTAGGCTGACGAGGTTGTTTTCTCACCTGTATCGAATGTCACATATCTGCCCGTAGTGAGGTCGAGCTTCCGTTGGCGCTGTTCTTCGAAATCCTTGGTTTTGCGCTGTTCGTCTTCTGGCTCCTGCTCATCGCGCGGGTGGTCGTCGAGTTCATCCGGTCCTTCAGCCGGGACTGGCGCCCGCGGGGGCTGACGGTCGTGGTGCTCGAGGTGATCATGACGCTGACCGATCCGCCGGTGAAACTGCTGCGGCGCTTGATTCCCCAGCTCACCATCGGCGCGGTGCGTTTCGACCTGTCGATCATGGTGCTGCTGCTCGTCGCGTTCATCGGTATGCAGTTGGCGTTCGGAGCGGCGGCCTGACGCAGGCCCGCAGGCCATCGCCGCGGGGCCGCCCCGGGCGCCGAAGAACGTCGGAAGAACGCGGAAGAAATTGAAATTCGCTCTTAAAATTTGACCTCCGCTGCAACCGCCGGGTCTGGTGTGACAGGATGGACGCCAGTTGCGATCCATGCAGGCTTTACACTTTGAGATCGGTTGACGGTCCAGACTCAAGGGGGCAGACGATGCCGCTCACACCCGCCGACGTTCACAACGTCGCGTTCAGCAAGCCGCCCATCGGCAAGCGGGGCTACAACGAGGACGAAGTCGATGCCTTCCTCGACCTGGTCGAGAATGAGCTGACCCGGCTGATCGAGGAGAACACCGACCTGCGTCAGCGGGTCGCCGAACTGGACCAGGAGCTGTCCTCGGCCCGGTCCGGCGGTGGCGTCTCCCAGCCGCAGGCCGCCCCGGTCTACGAGCCGGAGCCCGAACCGACCCCGCCGCCGCAGCCGGTGTACGAGGCGCCGCCCGCGGCGCCGGCGCCCACCGCGCAGCAGAGCGAGGACTCGGCACTGCGCGCGGCCAAGGTGCTGAGCCTGGCCCAGGAGACCGCCGACCGGTTGACCAGCACCGCCAAGGCCGAATCGGACAAGCTGCTCGCCGACGCGCGGGCCCAGGCCGATGCGATGGTCAGCGACGCCCGGCAGACCGCGGAGACCACGGTCACCGAGGCCCGTCAGCGCGCCGACGCCATGCTGGCCGACGCGCAGACCCGGTCGGAAACCCAGCTGCGGCAGGCCCAGGAGAAGGCGGATGCGCTGCAAGCCGACGCCGAGCGCAAGCACTCCGAGATCATGGGCACCATCAACCAGCAGCGGACCGTGCTCGAAGGCCGGCTGGAACAGCTGCGGACGTTCGAGCGTGAGTACCGCACGCGCCTGAAGACCTACCTGGAATCGCAGCTCGAGGAGTTGGGTCAGCGGGGTTCGGCCGCGCCGGTGGATTCGAGCGCCAACAACGACGGCGGCGGCTTCAACCAATTCAACCGCGGCAACAACTGACGCGGCGGCGCTGATCGATGCTGATCATCGCGCTCGTCCTGGCTGTCATCGGGCTCGCCGCCCTGGTGACCGCCGTGGTCACCGGCAATGCCGTGATCGCCTGGGTCTGCATTGCGGCCAGCGCGGTCGGTGTCATCCTGTTGATCGTCGACGCCGTCCGCGAGCGCTCCCGCACACCCGCCGCGAAGACCGCCGGCGCCACCGGAACCGCTGATCACGCGCCGGACGACGAGTTCGACGCCGACTATCCCGACGAACCCGGGGACTACGAGGCCGACGACACCCAAGCGGCGGCCGAACGGAACCCCGACGTCGACAACCACACCGGCACCGACTCCGATGCCGACACCCGCGCGGTCCCGTTCGACGAACGCCACGAGGACGAGGTCGGCTCGGAGCACCCCGAGGAACCCACCACCCGCTAGCGGGTCGGTGTCGCCAGCAGGTCCCGTACCTCGTCGTCGGTGACCTGGTGGAAATCGGCATACACCTGGCCGACGGCTTCGAATCCGGCAGGCGTCGTCGCGCAGATCACCGCATCGGCTTCCGCGTCGACCGCGCGGCATGCCGAGGGCGGAGCCACCGGAACGGCCACCACCACCCGCGCGGGTTCCGATGCCCGGACCGCGCGCACCGCGGCCAGCATGCTCGCGCCGGTGGCGATGCCGTCGTCGGTGAGCACCACCGTCGCCCCGGTGAGCTCCGGCGGTGGACGACCCTGTCGGTAGGCGGTCTCACGGCGGCGCAGTTCCACCGTCTCGCGCTCGATCGCGCGCTGCAGGGCCTCCTCGGTGATGTTCAGTCGGGAGACGAGTTCGTCGTTGACCACCACACCGCCGCCGGAGGCGATGGCACCCATCGCGAGTTCTTCCCATTGCGGCACCCCGAGTTTGCGCACCAGGAACACGTCCAGCGGTGCGCCGAGGCCGTGGGCGACCTCCCAGCCGACGGGAACGCCGCCGCGCGCCAGACCCAGCACCACCACGTCGTCGCGCCCGCGGTAGGCCGACAGTTTCTCGGCCAGGACCCGGCCGGCGTCGCGGCGGTCCCGGAAGGTGCGCCCGGCGGACCTGCCGCCGAGCCGTTCCCATCCGCTCATCGCCATGAGGGCGTACCCATCGCGCAGCGCGGCAATCCACCTTCCGGGCGGCGCCGAATACTGACTGCACACCGGTGACGGGAGAACCATGGGCATCGAGTACGAGAGCATCGTCGACCACCCGATCGACGAGGTGTTCGCCTGGCACACCCGGCCGGGCGCCATGCCCCGGCTGGTGCCCCCGTGGCAGCCGATGACGGTGGTCGCCGAGACGCCGTCGCTGGCGGACGGGCAGGCGGTGCTGGGCCTGCCCGGCGGGCTGCGCTGGATCGCCCAGCACGACCCGGCCGGGTACGACCCGCCGTACCGGTTCGTCGACGCCCTGTCGTCGCGGGGGGTGATGTCGCTGCCGCCACGGGTGATCGGCTGGTGGCGGCACACCCACGACTTCGCCGACGCCGGTGCCGGCCGCACCCTGGTACGCGACCGCGTCGACACGACCGTGCCGGCAGCGATGCTGCGGTCGACCTTCGTCTACCGGCACCGCCAACTGGCCGACGACCTGGCCTCCCACCGGGACGCCGCCGCGGCCGGGCGCGGGCCACTCGTCGTCGCCGTCACCGGTGCGTCCGGATTGGTCGGCGCGGCGCTGACCGCGATGCTGACCAGCGGTGGGCACCGGGTCATCCGGCTCGTGCGGGGGGCCCCGAAGGGCCCGGACGAGCGGCGATGGGATCCGCAGCACCCGGCGGCGGACCTGCTGACCGGTGTGGACGCCGTGGTGCACCTGGCGGGTGCCTCCATCGCCGGCCGGTTCACCGCGTCGCACAAGGCCGCGATCCGTGACAGCCGCATCGAGCCCACCCGCCGGCTCGCGGAGCTGGCCGCCGCAGGCGGACCGCGCATCTTCGTCAGCGCCTCGGCGATCGGGTTCTACGGCTATGACCGCGGAGATGAGGTGCTGGACGAGGACAGCAGCCAGGGCACCGGTTTCCTGGCCGACGTCGTCGCGGACTGGGAGACCGCCACCGGGCCGGCGGCCGACGCGGGAGCGCGGGTGGTCACCGTGCGCACCGGAATCGTGCAGGCCGCCGCGGGCGGGACGCTGCGGCTGTTCCGGCCGCTGTTCGGCGCCGGGCTGGGCGGCCGGCTGGGCACCGGGCGGCAGTGGCTGTCGTGGATCGGGCTCGACGACCTGCTCGATGTGTACTACCACGCGCTGTGGGACGAGCGGATGAGCGGGCCGGTCAACGCAGTCGCGCCGGAGCCGGTGCGCAACGCCGACTACACCAGAACGCTGGCGGCGGTGCTGCACCGGCCGGCCGTGCTGCCCGTCCCGTCAGCCGGCCCGCGGCTGCTGCTGGGCGCGCAGGGCGCCCGTGAACTGGCCGAGGCCGACCAACGGGTGGCGCCGGCGAAACTGCTCTCACTGGGCCACCGTTTCCGCCAGCCCCACCTCGCGGATGCGCTCGCCCATCAGCTCGGACAGGGCACCCCCCCGACGTAGGACAGGAACGCGTCGACCAGTCCGCGGATTCGGGTGGCCGCATCGCCTTCGAGTTCCTTTGTGCGGGTGAGCAGTTCGTCGTGGTCGAGGCCGAAGGCGAGGGCTTCGCCGTCGCGGTCGTCGGCCAGCCAGTCGGTCAGCAGACCGTGGTCGAGCTCGGGGTGGAACTGCAGCGCGAGGCAGCGGTCGAGCAGGAACGCCTGCGACGCGCCGGCCGTCCTGGCGATCTCCACCGCGCCCGGCGGGACCGTCCACCGGTCGAAATGCCACTGGAACCACGGACCCGTCGAGACGAGGTCGGGCCGGTCGGTGCCGATGTCGTACCACCCGATCTCCGGTGCCGGTGCGCGCCCGACCGTCCCGCCGAACGCCTGGGCGAGGATCTGCCCGCCGAAGCACACACCGAGCAGCGCCACGCCCGCCTCGGCCGCCTCGCGCAGCATCGCCATCTCGGCGCCGACCCAGGTGCGGCGCAGCGCGTCGTCGTACACCGGCCACCGCGCACCCAGGGGCACGATCACGTCGTAGCCGGTGGGGTCGGGGAACACGACGTCGACGGCGGGGTTGGCGGCCCGCTCCGGTGGCACGACGGTGAAGGTGTCGACGTCGTAACCGGCGTCGACGAACGCCTCACCCAGCAGTGCCTCGGTGGCGACGGGATCGTTGTACAGGAACAGGACTCGGGATGTCACCCGGTCATTATCACCGCGGTACCGGTGGCGCGTCGTCCGGAGCGAGTTCGGCGGCGATCCGGGAGAACAGCGTCTGTGCGGCGTTGGTGTAGTTCCCCTGGGCGTCGAACGCCTCGGGGGCGAAGGTGACGGCGACGGCGATCGCGAGCTTGCGTGCGGGCAGATACGCCTCGAGACCCCCGTACCCGGAGAACATCGGGTTCTGCAGCAACCAGTCCCCGGAGATCACGATGCCGATCCCGTAGGTGTAGCGGTCGGTCATCGGCATGCAGGTGGGGCATCCGGGCTGGGCCCGGGTGCGGCCCCGCAGGTCGGTCGACACCATGCGGCGGTAGGAGTCCGGGGAGAGCAGCTTGCCGGATCCGATGCCGACGGCGGTGGCCTCCAGATCGGCGATGGTGGCGGTCTGGATGGCGCCGTGCGTGATGGTCCACGACGGATTCCAGTACGTCGACTCCTCGTAAAAGCTTGTGCCGTCCGGTATTCGGAGCGCCTGCCGGCGTTCGGAGGTGTACGCGTGCAGCGCCGGTTCGGGGATCTCGGCGGTCAGCGAGGCGCGGGTACCGGTCAGCCCGAGCGGTCGGAGGACCTTCTCGTCGAGCAGGTCGGTCATGGAGCGGCCGGTGGCCTTCTCCAGCGCCAGCCCGAGTAGGACGTAGTTGGTGTGGGCGTAGCTCCAGTTGGTGCCCGGTTCGTACTGCAGCGGCTTGTGCACCGCGAAGTCGAGCAGGTCGTCGGTCGTGTAGGCCCGGAACGGGTCGGCGTATGCCGCGTCGGCGAACGCGTCGTTGCCGAGCACGTAATCGTGGTAGCCCGACGTCATCTGCGCCAGCTGACCCAGTGTCACGCGGTCGGCGTGCGGTACGTCGGGCAGCCAGCGCGAAAGCCGGTCGTCGAGGCTCACGGTGCCGTCCTCGGCGAGCAGCAGCAGCAGCGTCGCGACGTAGGAGATCGCGACCGCGCCGTTGCGGAAGTGCATGTCGGCGGTGGCGGGCACGCCGGTCATCGATTCGCCGACGGCGCGGGTGACGATCTCGTCACCGTCCTCGGTGACCCGCACGATCGCCGCCTTCAGGTGGGCGTCGGCCATGGTGTCGTTCACTATCCGCATCACCGCGTCGGCCCGCGGATCGGGGCCAGGGTCGGGGGGATCGGCCGTCGTGCACGCGGTCACCAGCAGCAGCACCGCGAGTGTGCCGACGATGCGGCGGGGGTCAGGCATGGTCGATACTAGCGAGATGGCGGACGTGTCCGACTGGTTCCTGACCGCGGACGAGCGCGGCAACCCGGATACGACGCTGCCCGCGTGGTGTGCGGGCAATCGGGTCGAGCCGCTCGTCCACGGTGCGACGTACTTCGACCGCCTCGCCACCGAGGTCGAGGCGTTGCGGGACGGGGATCACGTGTTCTTCACCGACTGGCGCGGCGATCCCGACGAGAAGTTGCGCGACGACGGGCCGACGATTCGCGAATTGTTCTGTCGCGCAGCCGAACGCGGTGTGGTGGTCAAGGGTCTGGTGTGGCGGTCGCATCTGGACAAGCTGGCCTACAGCGAGGAGGAGAACCGCCATCTCGGCGAGCACATCGAGGAGGCCGGCGGGGAGGTGCTGCTCGATCAGCGGGTCAGGATCGGCGGTTCGCACCATCAGAAGCTGGTGGTGATCCGCCATCCCGGCGCCCCGGAGCGGGATGTGGCGTTCGCCGGGGGCATCGACCTGTGCCACTCGCGTCGCGACGACGCATCGCACCGCGGGGACCCGCAGGCGGTGCAGATGAGTAAGCAGTACGGCGACCGGCCGCCGTGGCACGACGTGCAGTTGCAGTTGCGCGGTCCGGTGGTCGGTGCGCTGGACACGACGTTCCGGGAGCGATGGAACGACCCGGCGTCGCTGGACATGCTCAACCCGCTGGCGTGGCTGCGGGACAAGTTCGGCGGCGCGGACATGACCGCCGACCCGCTGCCCGAGCAGCCGCCCGACCCACCGGCGTGCGGCCCGCACAACGTTCAGGTGTTGCGCACGTACCCGGATGCGCATTTCGCCTACGACTTCGCCCCGCACGGTGAACGCAGCATCGCCCGTGCCTACAGCAAGGCGGTGCCGCGCGCCCGCCGGCTGATCTATCTGGAGGACCAGTATCTGTGGTCCAAGCGGGTGGCCGCGCTGTTCGCCCGCGCGCTGCGCGCCAACCCGGATCTACATCTGGTCGCCGTGGTACCGCGACATCCCGACGTGGACGGCCGACTTGCCCTGCCGCCCAATCAGGTCGGTCGGTGGCAGGCGATCGCGACCTGCCGGGAGGCGGCACCGCAGCGGGTGCACGTGTTCGACGTCGAGAACCACGAGGGCACACCGGTGTACGTGCACGCGAAGGTCTGCGTGATCGACGACGTGTGGGCGTGCTCGGGCAGTGACAACTTCAACCGGCGGTCCTGGACCCACGACAGCGAGTTGTCGTGCGCGGTCCTCGACGACGAGGGTGTCTTCGCGCGTGACCTGCGGCTGCGGTTGATGCGTGAACACCTCGACCGCGCAGACGATCAGGGGCTCGTCGACCCGTCCGACGCGGTACGTGAAATCGTGTCGGCCGCAGACGATTTGGATGCATGGTACGAAGGCGGACGGGTCGGTCCCCGGCCGCCGGGACGGTTGCGGCCGCATCGGACCGAACAGCTGGGGCGGTTGACGCGGCTGTGGGCCGCACCGGTGTACCGGATGGTGTACGACCCGGACGGCCGATCGTACCGGGCGCGCATACGCGGGAAATGGTGATCAGTGTCCGGCGTCGAAGGCCAGCGGTAACGTCGCCGGGCCGCTGATGCCGGTGAGCGGTTTCCAGCGTTCGGGTGCGGTGCGGCGCGGATGCGGCATCCTCCGGGTGAGCACCGTGAGCGCCTCCACCAGTTCTGTCCGGGCCAGGTGCGAGCCGAGGCAGTAGTGCACGCCGCCGCCGAAGGTGAGCATCGCGGTGGCGCCCTCCCTCGTGACGTCGAGCCGGTCGGGGTCCTCGAACGCCGCCGGGTCACGGTTGGCGGCCGCGATGTTGACGATGACCAGTTCGCCTGCGGGGACCCGCAGTCCGGGAAGTTCGACGTCTTCGCGCGCGGTGCGGATGGTGGTGAAGATGACCGGACAGAACCTCATCAGTTCGTCCACGGCGCGCGGGATCAGCGCGGGGTTCGCGGCCAGCAGCCCCCACTGGTCGGGGTGGTCGCACAGGACGCCGACGGCCGCCGCGAGTTGATTGCGCGTCGTATCGGTGCCCGCCATCAGCAGTCCTCCGGCGAGCATCAGGAGCTCGTCGTGGGTGAGGCGGTCGCCGTCGACCTCGGCCCGGATGAGGTCGGAGAACAGATCGTCGGTGAGATCATCGCGGCGCGCTCGCACGAGGGCGTCGTTGTACGCGTCGAGTTCGGACCACGCACGTTCGATGTCGTCGGCGTCCTCGGCGACGTTCCAGTTGAAGATCTTGAAGATGTCGTCGGCCCACGCGGAGAACCGGGCCCAGTCCCGTGCCGGAGCGCCGAGCAGGGCGCAGATGATCGGGATGGGGTAGGGCCGCGCGATGTCGGCGACCACGTCGACCGTGCCGCCCGCGGTGTGCGGGTCGACGAGGTCGTTGATGACCTGGACGCAGGTGTCGCGCAGGCGCGAAGACGCCTTCGGCGTGAACGCCTTGCACACCAGCCGGCGCAGACGGTGGTGATCCTCGCCGTCGAGGCTGAGCAGGCCGGCGACGACGCGATCCCATACGGGTCCGGACGTGACGCCCTGGGTGGCCAGAGCCAGACCCCTCGGGGTCGCGAACCGGTCGTCGCGCAGCACTGTGCGCGCAAGCTCGTAGGTCAGGACCTCGGGCCCGTGTGCGCCGAGTGCGACCGGCGCCCGCTCGCGCGCTGCCGCGAGGATGCGGTGCGCCTCCTCCGGATCGTCCTCGTTCTCGTAGTCGACCGTCGGCAACCCCACGTCGAGTGTTGTCATGCTCTGTTTGTCCCTCAAGATCAGTCACGAGCGCATCGGCCGAACGGTTGAGATTGTGAGCCACCGACCTCAGTCGGCGCGCTCGGGCATTTACCGCGCAGGTTTGCTGTCATTGCGCATCGGGTAGAACGCTGCCCGTCGGGGAAGCAAATTGGGAGGGGTCCCATGTCCGTTTCCTTCACCATCACGCGACGACTGCGACGCGTACCACTGGCCGTGCTGGCCGTGGCCGGCCTCGTCGGCGGCATGTGCTGGTCCGCGCCGAGCGCGCAGGCGTTCTACATCCACAACCACGCGGCCGTCACACGCGCTGCGCTTCCGCCGGATCAGGTCAACGAGATCGCCATCCTGCAGATCCTCAACGGGCCGCCGCCCGGCGGTGGCGCCATGGGAAGCGATGCATTCGCCACCGATCAGTGGCGTCACATCGACAACGCGAAGAACCCGGGCGACATCTGTGCCCGCGCCCAACAGGCGTGGAGCACCCTCTCGCCGGTCATCCTGCGCGGGTCGCAGCCGGTCGGGCCGGGCGCCAACGCGCTCAGGGACGGTCCCGGTGCCCGTGCCGCGTTCGGCGGTCTGATGCACGCCCAGCAGGACTTCTACTCCCACTCCAACTGGGTCGAGACCAACATCGCGGCCGGCCAACCGGAGCGGCCGGCTCCCGCACTCTTCCCGGCCTGCAATCCGAGTGCCTTCCCGGCCGACCTGCACACCGGGTACTTCAACGCCCTGTACTCGGCACAGTTCCCGCTCGACGGTTGCCCGCCCGCGGGACCGCCGCCCGGTTTTCAGGAGTGCCACGCGGTGTTGAACAAGGACGGACCCAACACCGCGCGCGGCGGTCAGCCGGTTCCCGGCACCTCGATGAACATGTACGACCTCGCGGCGAGGCTGTCGACCGCCACGAGCGCCGACCTCTACCGCCACGTGCGTGGTCTCATCGCCAGCACGGTGTCGGCGCAGAATCCCGGCGTCGACGGCGAGTGCATCGCGTCCAAGTTCTTCCGCCCAGATCTGCTGGGGCCGTGCGCCAAGTTCGTCAGCCCGTTCGGCGGGCCCGGGTTCATGCCGCGCTGACCCGGTAACGCCGTTCTGGCCGCCCCGCCCCGTACTGCAACCGCAACTCCAGCGCGCCGGTACTCAAATAGTGCTCCAGGTAGCGGCGTGCGCTCACCCGCGAGATGCCCACCAGCTCAGCGCATTCCGTCGCCGACACCTCGCCGGCTCGCTGCACTGCGTCGAGGACCAGCCGCCCGGTCTCGATGCCCAGACCCTTGGGCAGCACTTCGTTGCCGCTGGGCCGGCCGAACAGCGAGTCGATCAGCGACTGATCGGCGCCGGTCGCGGATTCCAGGGCGTCGGCGCGGGCCGCGAACGCCTCCAGCTTGGCGCGCAACTGGGCGAACTCGAACGGTTTGATCAGATAGTCCGCCGCGCCGCCGTCGAGCGCCGCACGGACGGTGTCGAGTTCCCGCGCGGCGGTGATCATGATGACCCCGACGCCGTCCCCGCCCGACCGCAACCGCTGCAGCACCTCGAGGCCCGTCATATCCGGCAGGTAGACGTCCAGCAGAATCAGGTGCGGTGCGAGTTCCCGTGCGGCGGTGAGTGCTTCAGCGCCCGTTCGGGCAACCCCGACCGCCCGGAACCCGTCCACCCTTTCGACGAACCGGCGGTGGATGTCGGCGACCATGAAATCGTCGTCGACCACCAGCACGTCACGCATGCGCAGCCACCCGGCTGGGCGGCAACCGCACGGTGAACACTGCGCCACCGTCTGCGCGGTCGGAGACGTCCACCACGCCGCCGTGCTGGGCGGTGACCAGCCGGACCAGTGCCAGGCCGATCCCGCGACCGCCCGGCGACTCGGGTTTCGAGGTCACCCCGCGGGCGAAGATCTCTTCCCGGAGATGTTCGGGCACACCGGGTCCGGTGTCGGCGACGGTGATCGACAGCCCGTCGGCGTCGTCGATGCGCACGCTCACCCGCGCCGCCCCCGAACCCACGGATACGTCGACCGCGTTGTCGATCAGGTTGCCCAGCAGGGTGATCACGTCGGTCGCCGCCGCCGGATCCAATGCGCCGAGATGCGAATCCGGGTCGAGCCACAGCGTCACCCCGCTCTCGGCGGCCAGCGTGGTCTTCGCGATCAGCAGCGCCGCGACCGCGGGGTCGGCGATCCGGCGGGTCACCGCGTCGCTGATCTCCGCACGCCGGCGCGTCAACTCGCCGATGAGATCCCGCACCGCGTCGTATTCGCCCAGCTGAACCAGCCCCGAGATGGTGTGCAACTGGTTGGCGAATTCGTGCGTCTGCGCGCGCAACGTGTCGGTGACGCTCTTGTGTGACGACAACTGTGCCTGCAGAGCGGCCAGTTCGGTGCTGTCACGCATCGTGGTCACCGTACCGATCCACTCACCCCCGCTCGAGGCGGTGCGCCGGTTGAGCGCCAACACCCGGGTGCGGGTGGCGATCACGACGTCGCGGCCGTCCTCACCGGAGAGCAGGAATTCGACCACCGCCGGATCGAGCCCCGCCGCATCGGCGCGCCGGCCCACCGCCGCCCCCGAGAGTCCGAGCAACTCCTGGGCGCTGTCGTTGAGCAGGGTGATGACACCGTCGGTGTTCACGGCCACCACACCCTCACGGATGCTGTGCAGCAACGCTTCCCGGTGATCCGCCAGCCCGGCTATCTCGGCCACCTCCAGGCCCCGGGTGTGTCGCTTGATCCGCCGCGACAGCAGCCACGAGGCCACCAGCCCCAGTGCCGCGGCCAGTCCGAGGTAGAGCACGAGCCGTTCACCGGCCACGCTGAGCAGTTGCCACACCGACGGATACGGTTCGCTGACCGACGCGATCGCCAGCACCTCACCCCGGTTGGTCAGCACCGGCACGTGCCCGATCAAGCTGTGCACACCGTCGATGTCGTCGTCGCCGTACCAGGCCCGGCCCTCGTCGGCGCGGGTGACGCTCAGGTCCACCCGGTTACCGACGCGCGACGGATCCGACGACACCAGCACCGTGCCGTCCGCAGCGACGATCTCCGCCAGCGCCGCACCTGAGAGCGCCACCGCCCGATCCACCTCCGGCGCCAGTACCCGCGCGGCGAACGGATCGGCCAAGCGGTCCCGCACGATCGGGGTGGACGCGACGTTCTCGGCGACCGCGATCATGCGTTGGCTGCGCGTATCCCGGAACTCCCGGGTGGACTGCGCGATCGAGACCGCCGCCACGGCCGGCAGCACCACCGCCACCACCAGCAGCTGGAACACCAGGAACCGTCCGGCCAGGCTGCGGGCACCGAATCCGCGCACCGTCGCGGACCATCGTGAACTCAACGACCAAAACGTCCTTTGCTTCCGAATGAGTGACTCACGTCACTTTCCGGGTCCAGTATGACCACCGTGAGACGAAACCTGCGGGCGCTGGCCGTGATCGTGCTGGCTGTGGTGCTGCTGACCGCGTGCGGGGTGACCCGCGGCAACGAGTCCGAGGGTCTGCACCGGCTGCGGATGATGGTGCCCAACAGCCCCGGCGGTGGCTACGACCTGACCGCCCGCACGGCGGTGAAGATCATGGAGGACGACGACATCACGGGCCGCGTCGAGGTGTTCAACGTGATCGGCGCGGGCGGCACCGTCGCGATGGCCCGGCTGATGAACGAGCGCGGGAACGACGACCTCATGATGACGATGGGCCTCGGCGTGGTCGGTGCGACCTACACCAACGGCTCCAACATCAAGGCCTCCGACGCCACCGCGCTGGCCAAGCTCATCGAGGACCCGGGCGCGATCTTCGTCCCCGCCGACTCACCGTTGAAGACGGTCGGTGACTTCGTCGAGGCGTGGAAGGCCGATCCGGCCAACGTGACCATCGGCGGCGGATCGTCGCCGGGCGGCCCGGACCACCTGTTCCCGATGGAACTCGCCGAAGTCGTCGGCGTGGATCCCAAGAACGTCAACTTCATCACCTACGACGGTGGCGGTGACCTGCTGACCGCGCTGCTGGGCAAGAAGATCACCGCGGGGACGTCGAGTCCCGGTGAGCTGATCGATCAGATCGAGGCCGGCCAGCTCCGCGTGCTGGCCGTGTCCAGCGACGAACGGGTGGAGGGTATCGATGCGCCCACCCTCAAGGAGTCCGGCATCGATCTGACGTTCGCCAACTGGCGCGGAGTCCTCGCGCCGCCCGGCATCTCCGACGATGCCAAACAGGCGATGATCTCCGCGCTCGAGGAACTCCACGGCACCGAGCAGTGGAAGGAGGCGCTGACCAAGAACGGCTGGACCGACGCCTTCGTCACCGGTGCGGCGTTCGAGCAGTTCCTCGTCGAACAGGACAACCGGGTCTCGTCGACCCTGACCGAATTGGGGCTGGTATGACCACCACCGACAAACCGGCCCGCGTCGACCGGGCGCAGTACCTGATCTGCGCCGTGCTGGTCGCCGTCGGCGCGTTCCTGATCGTCGACGCGCTGCGCCTGACCGCCGGATTCGCCAAGGTCGACCCGGTGGGTCCCAGGGCCTTCCCGATCGTCGTCGGGGCGGTGCTGATCGTGCTGGCGGTGATCCTGGCGATCGCGATCCCGCGCGGGTCGGTGGGGGAGGCCGACGCCGGCGAGGACGTCGACCCGGAGGCGCCGAGCGACTGGCGCACCGTAGGCCTGCTCGTCGGGCTGTTCGTCGCCGTCATCCTGCTCGTGCAGCCACTCGGCTGGGTGATCACCGGCACCCTGCTGTTCGCCGGAGCGGTGGCCGTGCTGGGCAACCGCCACTGGGTGCGCAACATCGCGATCGGGCTGGCGCTGTCGCTGGCGAGTTTCTACGCGTTCTACTCCGGGCTCGGAATCCCGCTGCCCGCAGGCATTCTCGACGGGATCCTGTAGATGAACAATTTCGACTGGCTGATGCAGGGCTTCGCGGAGGCCGCGACGCCGATGAACCTGCTCTACGCGGTCATCGGCGTGCTGCTGGGCACCGCGGTCGGTGTGCTGCCGGGGATCGGCCCCGCGATGACGGTGGCGCTGCTGCTGCCGGTCACCTACAACGTCAGCCCGAGCGCGGCGTTCATCATGTTCGCCGGCATCTTCTACGGCGGCATGTACGGCGGATCGACCACCTCGATCCTGCTGAACACCCCCGGTGAATCGTCGTCGGTGATCACCGCGATCGAGGGCAACAAGATGGCCAAGGCCGGCCGGGCCGCCCAGGCGCTGGCCACCGCCGCGATCGGCTCGTTCGTCGCCGGTGCGATCGGCACTGCGCTGCTCGCGGCCTTCGCACCCCCGATCAGCAGGTTCGCGGTCACGCTCGGCGCGCCGTCGTACCTGGCGATCATGGTGTTCGCGCTGGTCGCGGTCACCGCGGTGCTCGGCGCCTCGAAGCTGCGCGGGGCGATCTCGCTGTTTCTCGGCCTGGCCATCGGGGTGGTGGGCATCGACTTCCTCACCGGCCAACCGCGGGCCACCTTCGGGCTACCGCAGCTGTCCGACGGTATCGACATCGTGGTGATCGCCGTCGCCGTGTTCGCCGTCGGCGAGGCGTTGTGGGTGGCCGCCCACCTGCGGCGGCGCCCCGCGGAGGTGATCCCGGTGGGCCGGCCGTGGATGGGTCGCGACGACTTTCGCCGGTCATGGAAGCCCTGGCTGCGCGGCACCGCCTACGGCTTCCCGTTCGGTGCGCTGCCCGCCGGCGGCGCCGAACTGCCGACGTTCCTGTCCTACATCACCGAGAAGAAGCTCGCGAAACGCACGGGGCACGATGTGGAGTTCGGCAAGGGCGCGATCGAGGGCGTGGCCGGACCGGAGGCGGCCAACAACGCGTCGGCGGCGGGCACGCTGGTGCCGATGCTGTCGCTCGGCCTGCCCACCAACGCCACCGCGGCGGTCATCCTGACCGCCTTCGTGTCCTACGGAATCCAGCCCGGTCCAACGCTTTTCGAGAAGGAGCCGTTGCTGATCTGGACGCTGATCGCCAGCCTGTTCATCGGCAACCTGCTGCTGTTGGTGCTCAACCTGCCGCTGGCCCCGCTGTGGGCGAAACTGCTGCGCACACCGCGGCCGTACCTGTACGCCGGCATCCTGTTCTTCGCCACGCTGGGTGCTCTGGCCGTCAACATCCAACCGCTGGACCTGGCGCTGCTGTTGGTGTTCGGACTGCTCGGGTTGATGATGCGCCGCTTCGGCCTCCCGGTGCTGCCGTTGATCATCGGGGTCATCCTCGGGCCGCGGATCGAACGCCAACTGCGGCAGAGCCTTCAACTCGGCGGCGGCGACTGGACGAGCCTGTTCACCGAACCGGTCGCGATCGTCGTCTACGTGTTGATGGCGCTGTTACTGCTGGCCCCGTTGGTGCTCAAGCTCTTTCACCGTAGCGAGGACACTCTGCTCATCGTGGAGGACGATGTGGACCAACAGGAGAAGGCGGCACGGACATGATCACCGACGAGCGCTCGCGCGAGGAGACGGCATGATCACCGACGAGCGCTCGCGCGAGGAGACGGCATGATTGTCGTCGGATACACCGCGGACCGGTTCGGTGAGGTGGCGGTCGAACACGGGATCACCGAGGCCAACCGCCGCGGCACCGGACTGCTGGTGGTCAATTCCACCGCAGGCGACTCCTACGTCGACGCCGCGTTCGCCCAGTCCAAGGACGTCAGCGGACTCGAGGCGCAACTCGCCGACTGCGGGGTGCCGTACGAGGTGCAGCAACCCGTCGGTGTCTATGCCGCGGATGCGTTGCTCGCCGCGATGGAGCGCGACGATGCCGAACTGCTGGTGATCGGCCTGCGTCACCGCAGCCCGGTGGGGAAGCTGTTGCTGGGCAGCGTATCCCAGCAGGTGCTGCTGGAATGCCCGAAACCGGTGCTGGCCGTCAAACCGGACGAGGGCTGATCCGGCACCGCCCTGCTACCACTGGGCCCGCACGTTCTCGCCGATCTGGGCGGCGACCCGCACCGCCGAGTCGGCCGGATCGGGGCTGCAGGTGTTGACGTCGATGATGATGTTGTTGCGCAGCGCCAGCGCGCGTCCGCAGCCCCAGCCCGGCGCCTTGGCCTCCTGCATCATCGCCGTCGTGCTCAGGATGTGGTCCTCGTCGACGATCTTGCCGACGTCCCAGACCGACCCGCTCTGGGTGTGGGTGTACTGGCGGCAGGCCGGCCACTGGTGAACCGAGGCCTCGTAGAAGGCGGCGGCCTTCTCCCGGTACGGGAACAGCACCACCGCCTGCTTGAGGTAGTGGGTGAAATCGTCACCGTTGTTCATGCTCACACCGCGCTCGGCCCAGTATTCGCTGCCCTCGTAGACGAGCGCCTCCGCCGCGGCATCGATGGACAGGCATTCCCGGGGCTCCATGATCCCGCTGTTGTCCTCCATTGCGGACTCCGTCCCGGTGGGCGCCATACCGGTGGTACCCATCACCGCGGAGGCCTCCTCGGGCTCGAGGAGCAGCCCGGGCAGCTCACGTTCGACGAGGGGACGCGGGATCATTGTGCGGGTCGGTGTGGTGGACTCGGCGTTGACCGTCGTGGTGCAGCCGGTGACGACAAGGCAGACGCCTGCGACAACAAGTGCGGCTCTCGATTGGCGCATATGAGCATGGTGCTGTATTGGCGCCGCCGATGTGGCGAAGTCGACGGCGATTCCTGGTCACGATGCACCGCAATTCCCGATAACGAATCGGTGCCGTCAAGATCGGCTGAGCCGGATGGCCCCGCCGACCGCGGTGACGGGGTAGCTGCGCACCGAGAGTTCCGCCCCGCCCGCCTCCGCGCCGCTGCACAGATCGAACGTGTGGCCGTGCAGCGGGCACACCACCACCCGTTCGTCGGCCAACCCGTCGGCCAGCGGTCCGCCGCGGTGCGGACACACCGCATCCACGGCCCGCAGCGACCCGTCACGCAGCCGGAACACCGCGATCTGGTCACCGTCGACGGTGAACGTGCGGCCCTCACCGACGGGGATCTCGTCGACCGCGCCGAGCTCCACGTCGCTCATCTAGATCCTCGGCTCTTCGCGCAAGCGCTCATCGGGTCCTCGGCTCTTCGCGCAAGCGCTCATCGCACGGGCACCTGGGGAAGGGGCAGCAGCGGCAGCGACGACCGGAACTGCCCCTCGGTCGCCGGCGCCCGGCCGTCGTGCCACGGATCGCGGTAGGCGTCGACGGACTTCTGCATCCGTTGATCCAGCCCTTCGGCGTCCTCGGCGATCGCGTCGCGGATCTTCTCGATGCCGACCCGTGGGACGAATGCGTAGGTGCGCTCCAGCCAGTTGGCGTTCTCCCGGTAGTACTGCAGGAACCGCCCCGTCAGCGTCATGACCTCGTCGGGAGCGTCGACGGTGGCCAGCAGGTCGCCCTTGCGGATGTGCGCGCCGGCCGCCCCGCCCACGTAGATCTCCCAGCGGCCGCCGTCGATCGCGACGACCCCGAGGTCCTTGCACAGCGACTCGGCGCAGTTGCGCGGACATCCCGTGACGGCGAGCTTCATCTTCGCCGGACTGGCCAACCCCTTGTACCGGTCTTCGATCGCGATCCCCAGCGCCGTCGAGTCACCGACGCCGAACCGGCAGAAGTCGCTGCCCACGCACGTCTTCACCGTGCGGAAGCTCTTGCCGTACGCGTAGCCGGACGGCATGTCCAGATCGGCCCACACCGCGGGCAGATCCTCTTTGCGCACCCCGAGCAGGTCGATGCGCTGCCCGCCGGTGAGCTTGATCATCGGGATCGAGTACTTGTCCGCGACGTCGGCGATGCGGCGCAGCTGCCACGGGTTAGTGACGCCGCCCTTCATCTGCGGAACCACCGAGAAGGTGCCGTCGCGCTGGATGTTGGCATGCACCCGGTCGTTGATGAACCGGGCGTCGCGCTCGTCGACGAACTCGTCGGCCCACATCATCTCGAGCAGTGAGGCCAGCGCCATCTTCGAGCCGGCGTCCTCCCTGCCGTCGGGGGCGAGTGCGGCGAACACCGAGGACACCGAATGCAGACGCAGCTCACGGATGTGGCGCATCAGCGTCGGCTTGTCGTACGGGACACCCGGCACATACCAGGACGCCGACGGATCCTCGGTGACGGCCCCGCCGGCGGCCCATTCGACGATCTGGCCGACGAGTTCCTTGCACGAGCCGCACCCCTTGCCCGCCTTGGTCTTCGCCATCACCCCCGACACCGAGGCCTCCCCGTCGCGCACGCACCCCACGAGCGTGCCCTTGGAGACCCCGTTGCAGTTGCACACCTGCGCGTCGTCGGCCAGCTCGGCGACCCCCACCTCGACGTCGGGGGTGCCGATGTCGAACATCAGCGATACCCGCTCCTCGGGGAGCGGCAGGCCCGTGTCGAACGCCTGCGTCAGGAACGAGACCTTGCTGACGTCGCCGAGAAGTGTTGCCCCGACCAGCTTTCCGTCGCGGATGACGATGGTCTTGTACACCCCGTGCCTGGGCTCGGAGTACTGCACGAACTCGTCGTCGGGCAGTTCGGGCGCCTTGAGCCCCATCGCGGCGACGTCGACCCCGGCGACCTTGAGCTTGGTCGCGGTCCGGGAGCCGTGATACGCCGCGGTCGGGTCGGTGCCGGTGAGGTGGGCGGCCAGCACCCCTGCCTGCTCCCACAGCGGCGCCACCAGCCCGTACACCTGGCCGCGGTGCTGCGCGCACTCACCGACCACGTGGATGTGGTCGTCGTCGATCGAGCGCATGTGGTCGTCGACGACGATGGCCCGTTCGACGGTCAGGCCGGCCCGCTGCGCGAGCCCGACGTTGGGCCGGATACCCGCCGCGACCACCAGCATGTCGCAGTCGACGGTGCTGCCGTCGGAGAAGCCGATGCCGCGCAGCTTCCCGTCCTCGCCGAGGAGTGCCTCGGTGGTGCGTTTGTCCATGTGCACCGTGATCCCCAGGCGTTCGACCGAGCGTCGCAGGATCGCGCCCGCGGTGTCGTCGAGTTGGGCGTTCATCAGCGTTGCGCCGGCGTGCACCACGTCCACGGTCAGACCCCGGTTCTGCAGGCCGCGTGCGGCTTCCAGCCCCAGCAGCCCACCGCCGATGACCACGGCCTTGGTCCGGTGTTCGGCCTCGTGGATCATGCCCAGGCAGTCGTCGAGGGTGCGGAAGCCGAACACCCCGTCGGCCAGCGTCTTGTCGTCGGCCCACAACCCGGTGATCGGCGGGAAGAAGGAGCGGCTCCCGGTGGCCACGATCAGCTCGTCGTAGTGCAGTGCGGTGCCGTCGTCGGCGTGCACCAGACGGGCGTAGCGGTCGATGCGCACCACCCGCACCCCGGCCCGCAGATCGATGCCGTTGCCGGTGTACCAGTCGAGGGGGTTGAGGTAGATCTCGGAGGTATCGTCACTGCCGGACAACACGTTCGACAGCAGGATGCGGTTGTAGTTGCCGTACGGTTCGTCGCCGAACACGGTGATCTCGAACATGTCGGCGCCGCCGCGCGCGAGGATCTCCTCGATCGCGCGGACGCCGGCCATCCCGTTGCCGATGACGACGAGTCGTCTGCGCGTCATCAGATCTCCACCAGTCCGAGATCGACGATCAACGTCCCAGCGCACCCGGCGGGGGCGGCGACGAACAGTTCGAGCACCGTGTCACCGAGGAGGTCCTCCACCACGCGCAACGCCACGTGGGTGGAACCCTTGGCCGCGATGGGGAAGTACCGCATCGGTTTCCCGTCGCGGAACAGCACGACCGTGACCATCTCGGCAGTCGAGTTGCCGCCGCGGAAGTACACGGGTTGGGCGACCGCCCCGGCGGGCACGACGTAGCGCAGCCCGGGGTCGATCGGCATGGGTTTGTCAAGGCCGTTGCCCTCGAACTCGAAGGCGCCCTGCAGGAAACGAGGTGTACTTCCGTCGCTCATGCCTACGACAAAGTAGGGCGCCGTTGTTTCGCGGCGGTTTCGTCGGCGAGTCCGGCAGGAGTCGGACTCCGCACCGGCGGCTCACCGCAGGCCGCCCTCCGCGGTGAGGACCAATTTTCCTGACCATAACGTCCGCGGAAACCAACCGGAACAGGTCCGGCGAACGATGGGCGTATGGCCGTGACCAGGACTGCGTGCTCGTACTGCGGCGTCGGCTGCGGTATCGAGGTGCACACCGGCAGCGAAGGGGGCCGACCCGTCATCGCCCGGGTGTCCGGAGATCGGTTGCACCCGACGAACTCCGGCCGGTTGTGCACCAAGGGTGCCACCCACGCTGAGATGATGAACGCCACCGACGGCCGGCTGACCTCGGCGCTGCTGCGGCCCACCCGCCACGAGGAACCGGTTCCGGCCCCGGTGGACGACGCCGTCGCCGAGGCGGGGCGGCGGCTGCGGGCCATCGTCGACGAACACGGAGCCGATGCCGTCGCACTGTACGTGTCGGGTCAGATGTCGCTCGAATCGCAGTATCTGGCAACCAAATTGGCGAAGGGCTTCCTGCGCACCAAGTACCTGGAGTCGAATTCGCGGCTGTGCATGGCCAGCGCGGCCACCGGCTACAAACAGTCGCTGGGCGCCGACGGGCCGCCGGGGTCCTACACGGACTTCGACGTCACCAACCTGTTCTTCGTCATCGGGTCGAATATGGCGGACTGTCACCCGATCCTGCACCAGCGGATGGTCGACCGCCTCAAGACGGGCGCCAAGCTCATCGTCGTCGACCCCCGCCGCACCGCCACCGCCGACCGGGCCGACCTGTACCTGCCGATCCGGCCGGGCACGGACGTGGCGCTGCTCAACGGGCTGCTGCACCTGCTGGTCGAGCGCGGCGACATCGACGAGGAGTTCATCGCCGAGCACACCGAGGGCTGGGCGCACATGCCGGAGTTCCTCGCCGACTACGCCCCGGCGCGGGTCGCCGCGATCACCGGCCTCGCCGAAGCCGATCTGCACCGTGCCGCGGCCATGATCGCCGAGGCCGGCGACTGGGTGACGTGCTGGGCGGTGGGGATGAACCAGAGCACCCACGGCACGGCGAACACCAACGCGATCTGCAACCTGCACCTGGCCACGGGCGCCATCTGCCGACCGGGTGCCGGGCCGATGTCGCTGACCGGGCAGCCCAACGCGATGGGCGGGCGCGAGATGGGCTACATGGGGCCCGGCCTGCCCGGTCAACGTTCCATCCTCTCCGCCGAGGACCGCGCGTTCGTCGAACAGCGGTGGGGTCTGCCGCCCGGCACCATCCGCACCGACGCCGGTCCCGGCGCGGTCGACATGTTCGAGCGGTTGGCCGCGGGCGAGATCAAGGCCTGCTGGATCATCTGCACCAACCCGGTGGCGACCATGCCGAATCGCAGGACCACGATCGCCGGGCTGGAGGCCGCCGAACTGGTGATCACGCAGGACGTCTACCGCGACACCGCCACCAACCGGTACGCCGACATCGTGCTGCCCGCCACCCTGTGGGCCGAATCCGATCAGGTGATGGTGAATTCGGACCGTACGCTCACGCTGTTGCAGCAGGCCGTCCCACCGCCCGGCCAGACCCGCCCCGACTGGCAGCTGATCTGCCGGATCGCCGCCGAACTGGGGTTCGGCGCGGATTTCGCCTACACCGACAGTGCCCAGATCTTCGACGAGATCCGCGAGTTCAGCAATCGCAGAACGGGTTTCGATCTTCGCGGCGCGACGTACGACCGGCTGCGCGAGACGCCGCTGCAGTGGCCGGTCCCTCCCGACGACGGAACCGACCGCCACCCGATCCGCTACCTCAACGACGGTGTGAGCCAGGATCTCCACGTCGACGCCTCCGGCCACCGCCCGCGGTTGGCGTTCCCGACACCGTCGCGGCGCGCGGTCTTCTACGCCCGCCCGCACGTCGACGCCGCGGAACTGCCCGACGGCGACTTCCCGTTCGTGCTGAACACCGGGCGTCTGCCGCACCAGTGGCACACCATGACCAAGACCGGCCGGGTGCGGGCCCTGGTCAAACTCGACGGCCGGCCGTTCGTCGAAGTCCACCCGCACGACGCCGCAGCCCTCGACATCGTCGACGGACAATCGGTCGAACTGACCTCGCGACGCGGACGCGCGGTGCTGCCCGCGGTGGTCTGCGATCGGGTGATGCCCGGAAACTGCTTTGCGCCATTCCATTTCAACGACGAACACGGCGAGTACCTCACCGTCAACGCGTTGACCAACGATGCGGTCGACCCCGACTCGCTGCAGCCGGAGTTCAAGGTGTGCGCGGTGGCGCTGCGGCCGGTGCAGACGGTCGCCGCACCCACCGAAGAGCTCCGCACCCCGGCGCCGGAACCCGTGGCATCGGACGGGCCGCTGGTGCTGTGGGCCTCGCAGACCGGCACCGCCGAGGACTTCGCCACCGACGTGGCGGCCCGACTGCCCGGTGCCCAGTTGGTCACCATGGACGAGCTGCCGCTGCCGCGGTTGGCCGAGGCGCGTGACGTCGTCGTCATCACCAGCACCTTCGGCGACGGCGGCCCGCCCGACAACGGGGCCGACTTCTTCGACCGGCTGCAGGGCCCGGACGCACCGAAGCTCGACCACATCCGCTTCGCGGTGCTCGGGATCGGCGACCGGTCCTACAGCGACTTCTGCGGGCACGCCCGCTCGCTGGACGGTCGGCTGGCCTCGCTGGGCGCCACCCGGATGCTCGACCGGGTCGACTGCGAAGCCTACGACCAGGACCGCATGGAGCACTGGGCCCAGCAGATGACCCACCTGCTGAACCCGGACGGCGTGGACTCCGACGGCGGCGGGGTCACCACGCGGCGGCGGACCACGACCGTCGCCGAACCGTTCACCCGGGCCAGGCCGCTGCTCGCGCCGCTGGCGCGCAACACGCTGCTCACCCCGGCAGAGTCCCGAAAAGAGGTGCGGCACTTCGGCTTCGACATCTCCGAATACGACGTCACCTACGCCGCGGGCGATTCACTGGGCGTCTACGCCACGAACAGCGCGGTGGCCGTCGACGCCTGGCTCGCCGCCACCGGCCTCGACGGAAGCGAGAAGGTCGACGTCGACGGTGCCGAACACAGTCTGCGGGACGCGCTCACGGTCAGCTACGACTTCTGCCGCGTCACCCCGGACCTCATGCGGTTCGTGGCCGAGCAGTGCCGCGACCGCTCGGCGGCCAAGCGACTGCGGGCGGCGCGTGCCGATCTGGACGCCTGGCTGGTCGATCGCAACGGTCTCGACGTGGTTCGCGAGTTCGAGGTTCGCGCCGATCCGCGGCAGTGGCAGGAGGTGCTGGTGCGGCTGACCCCGCGCCAGTTCTCCATCAGCAGCAGTCCGCTCGTCAGCCCGCACGAGGTGCAGTTGACGGTGTCGGTGGTGCGCTACCGGGGCAGCGACGGCGGTGAGCGCGGAGGAGTGGCGAGCACGTTCCTCGCCGACCGCGCCACCGCACCGCTTCCGGTGTTCCTGCAACGCTCCCCGCACTTCCGGCCACCCCGCGACGGCGTGACCCCGATGATCATGGTCGGACCGGGCACCGGCATCGCCCCGTTCCGGGCGTTCCTGCAGGAGCGCCGGGCGCTGGGACACACCGGGCCCAACTGGCTGTTCTTCGGCGACCGCCACCGCGACGAGAACTTCTACTACCGCGACGACCTCGAGGACATGGTCACCGACGGCTTCCTTCGCCTCGACCTGGCGTTCTCCCGTGACCAGCCGAAGCCGGTGTACGTGCAGCACCGGATGCTCGAACACGGTGCCGAGGTGTGGCGGTGGCTGGAACGCGGTGCGCATCTGTACGTCTGCGGTGACGCCGCCCGGATGGCCAAGGATGTCGATGCCGCCCTGACCACCATCATCCGGAAGCACGGCGGCCTGTCGGAATCGGCTGCGCGCGAATACAAGAAGAGCCTCGTCGCGGGGAAGCGCTACCTGCGCGACGTGTACTGAGCGGTCACGTCGACTTCTCCTCGGCCAGATACCGGTCGTGCTCGGCGTGCGCACGGCGCAGCAGATCCATCAGATCGTCCTCGCGGCGGATCATGGCCCGGTACTTGGGCGGCATCTGCTTGATCTGCTGCTCCTCGGCGCACAGCTTCGCGAACGCCTTCTCGCGTTCGGCGGCGTCTTCGCCGTAGTAGGTCTTGTTCAGGTAGGTGGTGGCGTGGCGCTGGGCGCTGCCGATCGCGTTCTTGACCCGGCCCTTCGGCGACACCAGCGATGCCACCGTGGTGACCAGCAGCAGCGTGATGATCACGCCCAGCGACACCGGGGTGCTGACCTCGACGACGTTGACCGGTTCACCGTCGTTGATGAACGGCACGTTGTTCTCGTGCAGTGCGTGCAGGAACAGCTTGACGCCGATGAACGCCAGGATCGCGGCCAGCCCGAAGTGCAGGTAGATCAGGCGGTCCAGCAGCCCGTCGATCAGGAAGTACAGCTGGCGCAGCCCCAGCAGGCTGAACGCGGTGGCGGTGAAGACGATGTAGACGTCCTGGGTGAGGCCGAAGATCGCCGGGATCGAGTCCAGGGCGAACAGCAGGTCGGTGCCGCCGATGGCCACCATGACCAGCAGCATTGGCGTCAGCATCCGCTTGCCGTTCTCGACGGTGAACAGCTTGTCGCCGTCGTAGTCGTCGGTGGTACGCAGGAACCGCCGCGCCAGCCGGATCACCAGGTTGTCCGCGCCGCGGTCGTCGTCGTCGGGTTTGATCAGCTGACCGGCGGTGAGCAGCAGGATGAGCGCGAACAGATAGAAGACCCACGCGAAGGCGTTGATCAGCGCGGCGCCCACGAAGATCAGTCCGGTGCGCGCGATGAGCGCGAACACGATGCCGAACAGCAGGACCTTCTGTTGATCGGCGCGCGGCACCGCGAAGCTGCCGATGATGACGAGGAAGACGAACAGGTTGTCCACCGACAGCGCCTTCTCGGTGACGTACCCGGCGAAATACTCCAGACCGGGTTTGGTTCCGCCGAACACGAGCACGCCGAGGCCGAACAGGATCGCGATCCCGACATAGAAGGCCGACCAGACGGCCGCCTCGCGCAAGGTCGGGATGTGCGCCTTGCGGACGTGGAAGAAGAAGTCGAAGAGAACCAGGGCGATGATGACGGCGACGGTCAGCCCCCACAGCACAGGGGAGATGTTCATCGGGTGGCGGCCGATCGCGTCCGGGCAGTGGGCATGGCGTCAGTGTTCCCACAACGCGGCCGGGTCACGCGTGCGAACTGACGGCGAATGCGGCGGTCATGCCGCCCGGACGACTGTGGGGTTTGCCGGCCCGGAGACCTGCCATCCCGCGGTCATTAGACTTGCTCATGAGTTTGCCCTGCGCTTGATGATGCAAACATCTTCCGTGGGCCGCCGCTCCGATGGTCGAGTTTGCGAGACAGCTTCCGACATTTGTTTGCCAGTCCAAGATTGCCCGTACTGGACGGCTTTCAACGGCAATGGGTCGAGGCGCCGATGTGCGCTCAGTCGTTCTGGCGTTCCTGCTGTGAGTTTGCGGAATCGGGCATCGCTGCGGGCTACCGCGCAGTAGTTTGCGTTTCCGTCGGCCGTCCTTTCGATGGAAAGAAGTTTGCAATGCACACAGCTGCTCGTTCGTATCTGACCACCGGTGTGGCGTTGGTGGGAGCCGGCGCCATCGCGATCAGCCCCGTCGCGCCGCCGCTGCCGGACGCCGCCCGCGCCGCGACATCGAGCGTCACGACATCAGATCTGCAGCTGTCCGCCTTGGCGAATCCCTTCGTCGTCTACGGCGAAGTGGTCGAGAACACGCTGACGAACCTCGGTCTGCTCGGCGAGCGGGTGTTGGCCGACCCCGCGCCGATTCTGGCCCAGATCCTGCAGAACCAGTGGAACAGCGCGCAGACGCTGGGCGGCGCCCTGGACCGGGCGGGCGAAAGTCTCGCCAACTCGTTCTCTGCCGACAATCCGTTCGGCGTGCCGGCACTGCTTCGCGCGGCCGGCGACCACCTGGCGGCGGGTGACCTGGAGGGTGCGATCAACAGCCTGTGGCAGGTGGTGATCACGCCGCTGCTCGGCCCCGCCATCGAACTCATCCCGGCGATCACCTCGGTGATCCGGCAGCCGGTGCAGAACATGCTCAACGTGATCGACCAGACCCAGCTGCCGATCACCTTGTTCGCGATCGGCGTGCTGAGCCCGATCTACGCCGGTTTCGTGAAGGCAGGGGGCGCGTTCGTTCAAGACGTCTTCGATGCGGCGCGCACCGGTGACCTCGAAGGGCTCGCCAACGCCTTCATCACCGGACCCGCGGCGGTGATCAACGGGTTCCTCAACGGCGACGCCGTCGATGCCGGCTTCTTCAGCCCCGGTCTCGGCACCATCAGCGGCCTGCTCAACATCCGCGATGCCATCGCCCAGGCGCTCCGGCCGGTGCAGACGGCCGGAATCGCGGCGATCGACTCGACGACCACCGACGCGACCGCCAGGACCGTATCGGTGAGTGTGGAGTCGTCGGAGGAACCCGGCACATCGGAAACGGCACTCGCACAGGAGGAGTCGACCAAGAGCGAGGGCGCGTCGGAGCCGGCCGATGCGACGGCCGAGACGGACCCGCTCGACGACACACTTGTCGACGATGTGCCAGAGGAGGAGGAGCCCGCCGAGGACGACGTGACCGACGTGACCGACGTGACCGACGTGACCGACGTGACCGACGTGACCGACGATGAGGAGTCACTGACCGACGACGAGGAGGCGTCGCCGGCCCAGGACGAGTCCGAGAACACCTCCGAGGAAGCGGGCGACGCCGACGCCGGAGCCGGCGCCGACGAGCCCGGTTCGGGCGACGCGCCGAGCGCGGACTCCGAGGCCACCGAGTAGTCGTCCCGGAAAGCGACTCCGGGAAAGCCAAGGGCCCCGGCTTCATCGAAGCCGGGGCCCATCGGTTCTCACCGGTGTCCGAGGGGGGACTTGAACCCCCACGCCCGTTAATAGGGCACTAGCACCTCAAGCTAGCGCGTCTGCCATTCCGCCACTCGGACCCGCCCACACCCCGTGTGGGCAGCTAAGGCTATCGGATCAGGCAGCCCGAACCCAAACCCGGTGTCCCTGGTACGAATGGTGGTTGTGACAGGACCCGCCGATGAGGTCGTCGAGCTCGTCAGTTCGCTGATCCGCTTCGACACCTCCAACACCGGAGACCCGGCCACCACCAAGGGCGAGGGCGACTGCGCCCGCTGGGTGGCGGCCCAGCTCGAAGAGGTCGGCTACGAGTGCGAATACCTCGAAGCCGGGGCCCCGAACCGGGGGAACGTCTTCGCCCGGCTGCCCGGCGCCGATCCCTCGCGCGGGGCGCTGATGATCCACGGCCACCTCGACGTGGTGCCCGCCGAACCGGCCGACTGGAGTGTCCACCCGTTCTCCGGGGCGGTGTCCGACGGTTATGTGTGGGGCCGCGGAGCGGTCGACATGAAGGACATGTGCGGGATGATGATCGCCGTCGCCCGCCACTTCAAACGCGAAGGCATCGTCCCGCCCCGCGACCTGGTGTTCGCGTTCGTCTCCGACGAGGAGCACGGCGGCACCTACGGCGCCGACTGGCTGGTCGACAACCGGCCCGACCTGTTCAACGGGGTCACCGAGGCGATCGGTGAGGTGGGCGGCTTCTCGCTGACGGTTCCGCGCCGCGACGGCGGTGAGCGCCGCCTCTACCTGATCGAGACGGCCGAGAAGGGTCTGTCGTGGATGCGGCTCACCGCGCGCGGCCGCGCCGGACACGGCTCGATGGTGCACGACGACAACGCGGTCACCGCAGTCGCCGAAGCCGTCGCCAAACTCGGCCGCCACCGGTTCCCTCTCGTGCTCAGCGACACCGTGCAGCAGTTCCTCACCGCCGTCGCCGAGGAGACCGGGTACTCGTTCGACCCGGACTCCCCGGATCTCGACGGCACGATCGCCAAACTGGGGGGTATCGCCCGCATCGTCGGGGCCACGCTGCGCGACACCGCCAACCCGACGATGCTCAAGGCGGGATACAAGGCCAACGTGATCCCGCAGACCGCCGAGGCCATGGTGGACTGCCGCGTGCTGCCGGGGCGCAAGGAGGCGTTCGAACGCGAGGTCGACGCGTTGATCGGACCCGACGTGGTGCGCTCCTGGGAGCGGGACCTGCCGTCCTACGAGACGACGTTCGACGGCGACCTCGTCGACCAGATGAACGCGTCGCTGCTCGCGCTGGACCCCGACGCGCGCACCGTGCCGTACATGCTCTCCGGCGGTACCGACGCGAAATCCTTCCAGCGCTTGGGGATTCGCTGCTTCGGGTTCGTCCCGCTGCGGCTGCCCCCGGAACTGGACTTCGCCGCGCTGTTCCACGGCATCGACGAACGGGTACCCGTCGACGCGCTCGAGTTCGGGGCGCAGGTTCTGCAACACTTTCTCGAGCACTGCTGAGCGGTTCCCTACACGCGAAAGGACATCATGGCTTTTCCGTACAACCCGTATGAGTTCCTGCCACAACTGCCGTCGTTCACGCTGACCTCCGAGTCGGTGACCGACGGGCAGCCGCTGGCCAACGATCAGGTGAGCGGCCTGATGGGTGCCGGCGGTTCCGACGTCTCGCCGCAGCTGTCGTGGTCAGGCTTCCCGGAGGAGACGCGCAGCTTCGCCGTCACCGTCTACGACCCCGACGCACCGACCGGATCCGGCTTCTGGCACTGGGCGGTGTTCAACCTGCCCGCCACCGTCACCGAACTGCCCGCCGGTGTCGGCGACGGCAGCGCCAAGGGCTTCCCGGGCGATGCGGTGACGCTGGCCAACGACGCGGGCATGAAGCGTTACGTCGGTGCCGCCCCGCCGCCGGGACACGGTCCGCACCGCTACTTCATCGTGGTGCACGCCGTCGACGTCGAGAAGCTCGACATCCCCGAGGACGCCACCCCGGCCTATCTCGGGTTCAACCTGTTCAGCCACGCGATCGCCCGCGCGATCATCCACGGCACCTACGAGCAGAAGTAGGTCCGGCTCAGCCGCGAGCAGACGCAGAATCGCGTGATCCGGTGCGCAGGAACGCGATTCTGTGTCTGCTCGCGCCCGGAATTCACTGCCGCATCGCGGAGCCCACCGCATCGGACAGTGAGGCGAAGCCCTCCGCGCGCAGCCGGGCCGCCAGCCCGTCGTGAATGTGCTTGGCCCACAGGCCGCCCCCGTAGACGAAGCCGGTGTAGCCCTGCAGCAGTGAGGCGCCCGAGGTGATGCGCTCCCAGGCGTCGTCGGCGGTCTCGATACCCCCGACGCTGATCAGCACCAGCCGGTCACCCGCCCGGTGGTACAGCCGGCGCAGCACCTCGAGGGAGCGGGCGGCGACCGGGGCACCGGACACCCCGCCGGGGCCGAGCTCTTCGACGCCGGGGGTCTTCAGCCCCGCGCGCGAGATCGTGGTGTTGGTGGCCACGATGCCGGCCAACCCCAGTTCGACTGCCAGGTCGGCGATCTCGTCGACGTCGGCGTCGGACAGGTCGGGGGCGATCTTCACCAGCACCGGTGTCGAGGTCTGGGCGCGCACCGCGGTCAGAATGGGCCGCAACGATTCCACCGCCTGCAGGTCACGCAGGCCCGGCGTGTTCGGCGAGCTGACGTTGACCACGAGAAAGGTGGCGAGCGGCCCGAGCTGGCGGGCGCTCTGGGCGTAGTCCTCGACGGCTCGGTCGGCGGGGGTCGCCTTGGTCTTGCCGATGTTCACGCCGACGGGGGCGTCGGAGGTGTGGCGGGTGAGGCGCTGCGCGAGCCGGGCGGCGCCGTCGTTGTTGAACCCCATGCGGTTGAGCAGCGCCCGGTCCTCGGGCAGACGGAACAACCGCGGTTCGGGGTTACCGGGCTGCGGGTGGGCGGTGACGGTGCCCACCTCGGCGTACCCGAATCCGAGTGCGGGCCAGGTGTGCAGGCCGCGACCGTCCTTGTCGAAACCGGCCGCCAGCCCGAGCGGCCCCGGGAAGCGCACGCCGAACACGGTGCTGGCCAGCACGGGATCGCGGGGGGCGAGCCTGCCCTGCAGGGCGCGGCGCAGGAGGTCCGGCGCGGTGACGGCGCGAAGCAGCGCGAACACCCAGGTGTGGATGCGCTCGGGGGAGATCAGGAACAGCACCCGCCGCAGCGCGTGGTAGCCGGTCACTGCCCCGGCTGCTCCACCGTGCTCGCGGTCTTGCGGCGCCGCAGCAGCACCCGCCGACTGCCGTCGGTGTAGGCGCGCACCCGGGTCAGCTCCCAGCCGCGGTACTCGGCCTCGATCGACAGCCGGATCGACGCGCTGATCCTGGTGACGTCGGGTGGCAGCCGCAGCGGAACCCACTCCCACTCGTCGGATGCCTCGGCGACGGCCTCGCTCCAGGCCGCGGGCATCCGACCCCGTGCGGCGCTCATCAACGCGGCTCCGCCGCGTCGCCGATCACCTGCACACCCGCTCCCGTCCCTGACACCACATACAGCGTGCCAGACGTGTCGTCGTAGGCGAGGAGGTTCGGTTGCTGCACGGTTCGGTGACGCACCTTTTCGACGGGGATTCCGGTGGACAGATCGTAGCCAATGACGGTGTTCGTCGCCGTCTGCGACACCCACGCCAGCCCGCTCGAACCGGCCAGGCCGTAGGGGGCGCCGGGCACCGGGTAGCGCTGCCTCATGATCAGCGGGTCCGTGCCGAACACCAGCAGTTCGTCCCCCCGGGTATCGGCGACCAGCACCCGGCCCTGCGAATCGGCGGCCATCGTGGTCGCGCCCTCACCGGCGCGCAACGCCTGGGCGGCCTTGGTGCCGCTGGCGTCGACCGTCGTCACCGAGGTCTGCCCGCGATCGAGCACAACCGTCGTATTGCCCTGTGCGACAAGGGCATCCACGCGAGCGAAAATCCCCAGCCGGGCGCCGACGGTAGTGTCGGAATCGAGCGTGAGCACGGCACCGTCGGAGGTGCCCAGCACCAGGCGCCCGTCGTCGCGCCGGGTGATGGCGGTGAAGTCGGTGTCCGCCTCACCCTCCACGTCGATCCGGTCGACGGCGCCCGCCGCGACGTCGACGCGGAGGTACCCGCCCCGGGTGGAGAGGTAGAGCACACCGTCGTCGGTTCCGGCCATCGCCGTCGCCGTCTCGGGGGTCGCCACGGTGCGCGGCGGCGCCGATGCGGTGAGAACCGTCAGCGCCGACCGGGCCCCGGGTCCGGATCCGAGCACCACCAGTGACCGGGTGGCCGGATCGAAGAGCGCGGCGCGGGGGTCGACGGTCAGCGGACGCACGGTGCCGGCCGGCGCACCGGTGACCGGGGGAGACACCGCGGCCGTTGCCGGCGTGATCGTGGGTGGGGGTGCGTCGACAGGGTTCGACGAGCAGCCGGCGGCGGCGATGGCCAGGGCGGCGACGGCGGCGGCCAGTGGCCGAGATCGGGGGTTTAGGCGCAGCGGCACGGGGTAGCTCTCGGTTTGTGCGAACGATAGTTCTCGGCATTCGTGGGTCGGTGCGCCAGTCTAGGCACTATTGGACCGACCAATTCCGCACATTCCCTAGACTGTCTTACATAATTGGGGCTATGGTGGCGGTATGACGCTCGTCACAGAGAGGCATTCCGACAGCACCGATTTCGGCTTCGAGGACATCTCCACCGGTGTCCACGCCAGCGGCTTCGGGCAGGTCGGCGACGGCCGCAGCTTCTCCTTCCACGTCGAGCGCCAGCACCTGGTCGTCGAGGTCTACCGGCCCCGCCTGCGCGGTCCGGTCCCCACCGAGGACGACGTGGTCGCCACGACCACGCGCAGGCTCACCGACATCGACCTGAGCGACGAACGCAGCCTGGCCGCCGCGGTTCGCGACGCGGTCCGGACCGCTCAGCCGGTGGCGCGACCCGGTCGCTGACACCCCGGCCACGGTACGGTCGTCGTCGTGATCGACGCACCGGACATGTCGTGGTTGCAGGTCATCGTCCTCGCCGTCGTCCAAGGCCTCACCGAATTCCTGCCGGTCTCGTCCTCGGGGCACCTTGCGATCGTGTCGCGGGTGTTCTTCGACGACGACGCGGGCGCCTCGTTCACGGCGGTCACCCAGCTGGGCACCGAGGTGGCCGTGCTGGTCTACTTCGCCCGCGACATCGGCCGCATCGCGACCGCCTGGTTCCGTGGCTTGCGCAATCCCGGCCGCCGCGACGCCGACTACCGGCTGGGCTGGTACGTGATCATCGGCACGATCCCGATCGGGGTCATCGGCCTGCTGCTCAAGGACGAGATCCGCACCGCCGCCCGCAATCTGTGGGCCATCGCGATCGCGCTGATCGTGTTCTCCGCCGTCATCGCCGCCGCCGAGTACTTCGGTCGACAGGTCCGCCACGTCGAACAACTGACCTGGCGCGACGGCGTCATCGTCGGCGTCGCGCAGTGTCTCGCGCTGCTGCCCGGGGTGTCGCGGTCGGGGGCCACCATCAGCGCCGGGCTGTTCCTCGGCCTGGACCGAGAACTGGCCGCGCGCTTCGGGTTTCTGCTCGCCATCCCCGCGGTGTTCGCCTCCGGGCTGTTCTCGCTGCCGGACGCCTTCGCCCCGGTGGGTGAGGGGATGAGCGCCACCGGACCGCAGCTCCTGGTCGCCACGGTGATCGCGTTCGTCGTCGGGTTCGCCGCAGTCGCCTGGTTCCTGCGATTCCTCGTCCGCCACGGTATGTACTGGTTCGTGGGCTACCGGGTGGTGTTGGGTGTGGTGGTGCTGATCCTGTTGTCGACCGGGGTGGTGGCCGCGATATGACCGTGATCCTGCTGCGGCACGGCCGCTCGACCTCCAACACCGCGCACACCCTCGCCGGCCGCAGCGAAGGTGTGGACCTCGACGAACGCGGTGCCGAACAGGCCAGGGCCGTGGTCGACCGGATCGGCGAGCTGCCGGTCCGGGCGATCGTGCGCTCACCGTTGCTGCGCTGCCGGAGCACCGTCGAACCGCTGGCGGCCGCACTCGGCCTCGAACCGGTCGTCGACGAGCGGCTCTCCGAGGTGGACTACGGCACCTGGACCGGCCGCAAGATCGGCGACCTCGTCAAGGAACCGCTGTGGGCGGTCGTACAGCAACAGCCCAGTGCGGCGGTGTTCCCCGAGGGCGAAGGGCTCGCGCAGGTGCAGGCCCGCGCCGTGGCGGCGGTCCGCGAACACGACCGTCGGCTGGCCGAGGAGCACGGTGGCGACGCCCTGTGGGTGGCGTGCAGCCACGGCGACGTGATCAAGGCCGTACTCGCCGATGCGCTCGGCACCCACCTGGACAGCTTCCAGCGCATCACCGCCGACCCGGCGTCGATGAGCGTGATCCGCTACACGACGCTGCGTCCGTTCGTCGTGCACATCAACCACACCGGTGCGGAGCTGGCCGCCGGGCTGGTGGCCAAACCCGTACCCGCCACCGACGGCCGACAGGACGGTTCGGACGAACTGCCCCCGGAAGACGCGGTCGTCGGCGGTTCCACCGGCTGACCCGCCACCCGGTATTTTGGAAGGTGCCATGGCCCGAGCAATTCACGTCTTCCGCACGCCCGACCGCTTTGTGGCCGGGACGGTCGGGCAGCCCGGGAACCGGACGTTCTATCTGCAGGCCGTGCACGACAAGCGCGTGGTCTCGGTGGTGCTGGAGAAGCAGCAGGTGGCCGTGCTGGCCGAACGGATCGCCGCGCTGCTGCAGGAGATCAACCGGCGCTTCGGCACCCCCATCCCGCCCGACACCGGTGAGGTGGACGATCTGAGCCCGCTGGTGACACCGGTCGACGCGGAGTTCCGGGTCGGCACCATGGGCCTGGGGTGGGACTCCGAGGCGCAGACGATCGTGGTGGAACTGCTCGCGGTGTCCGACACCGAATTCGACGCCTCGGTGGTGCTCGACGACGCCGAGGACGGTCCGGACGCGGTGCGGGTGTTCCTCACCCCGGAGTCGGCGCGCCAGTTCGCCACCCGGTCCAACCGCGTCATCTCGGCCGGCCGCCCGCCCTGCCCGCTGTGCGACGAACCCCTCGACCCGGAGGGGCACATCTGCGTGCGCACCAACGGCTATCGGCGCGGCGCGCTGGCCGGAACCGACGATGACACCGACATCTGAGGGCGGCGCAGACAAGGGCGCGGATCAGGGCACCACGATGCGATCGGGGGACCTGACCGTCATCGGGCGGATCCGCTCGGCGAGCAACGCCACGTTCCTGTGCGAGGCCCACCTCGACGGCGCCCAAGTCCACTGCGTGTACAAACCGGTCGCCGGTGAGGCCCCGCTGTGGGACTTCCCGGACGGAACGCTGGCCGGTCGCGAGTACGGGGCCTACCTGGTGTCCGCGGCGTTGGGCTGGGACATCGTGCCCGACACCGTGATTCGGGACGGGCCGGCCGGGCGGGGCATGGTGCAGCGCTGGGTCGACCAAATCGGGGACGAGGGTGACGACGATTCGGGCCCGGATCTCGTTGACCTGCTGCCCGCGGGCCGCGTCCCGCCGGGATATATGCCGATCCTGCAGGCCTACGACTACGCCGGTGACGAGGTGACGCTGGTGCACGCCGACGACGTCCGGCTGCGCCGGATGGCGGTGTTCGACGTGCTGATCAACAACGCCGACCGCAAAGGTGGCCACATCCTGGCCGGCGCCGACGGCCGCGTGTACGGCGTCGACCACGGCGTGAGCCTGCATGCCGAGGACAAACTGCGCACCGTGCTGTGGGGCTGGGCCGGTAAACCGATCGACGACGAGACCCTCGAGGTCGTGGCGCGCCTCGGCGACGAACTGCGCGGCGGGGAGCTCCGCGATCAGCTCCGGCCCCACATCACCGCCCGTGAGATCGCCGCGCTTCGCGCGAGAATCGTTGAGCTGCTGGACAATCCGCTTATGCCGACCCCGGACCGCCGCCGGCCGATCCCGTGGCCGGCCTTCTGATGCAGACCGATGCCGAGCTGGCCGCCGCGGTGGCCGCCGAAGCGGGTGAGATGCTCGTCGCGCTGCGCGAGGAGTACGACTGGTACCACCCCTACGACCTCGGCGACGCCGGCGACAAACGCGCCAACGTGCTGATCCTCGACCGGCTGCGGGAGCACCGGCCCCACGATGCCGTGCTGAGCGAAGAGGCGGTCGACGACCTGGCCCGGGTGGAGGCCGATCGGGTCTGGATCGTCGACCCCGTCGACGGCACCCGCGAGTACTCGCTGCCGCCGCGGTCGGACTGGGCGGTGCACATCGCGCTCTGGCAGCGCACCGGTGGACCCGGCGGCGGGCTCACCGACGCCGCCGTCGCGCTGCCCGCCCGCGGCGAGGTCTACCGCACCGACACCGTCAGCCCGCCCCCTCCGCGCCGCGACGGGCCGATCCGCATCACCGCCAGCGCCACCCGGCCGCCCGCGGTGCTGTGGTGGATCCGCGACCACCTCGACATCGAGATGGTCCGCATCGGCAGCGCCGGCGCGAAGGCGATGGCCGTGGTGCGGGGCGACGTCGACGCCTACATCCACGCCGGCGGTCAGTGGGAGTGGGATTCGGCGGCCCCGGCGGCGGTGGTGCGGGCCGCGGGACTGCACGCCTCGCGGCTCGACGGGTCACCGCTGGTGTACAACCGGCGCGACCCCTACCTGCCCGATCTGCTGATGTGCCGCACCGAAGTGGTCGATGTGCTGCTCGCGGCCATCCACTCGGCGTACTGACGGGGAATGAAAGTGCTGCCGTCGTTGTCGCACTGCGCGTGACTGCCCACCAGCGGGAGGCTGCCCTGATCGAACAACCTAGAGTCGACGTCATGGAATCGTGGTCCGCGCCGGAGGTTCCGGCCCTGCCGGGCCGGGGCCCGCAACTGCGGCTCTACGACAGCGCCGACCGCCAGGTCCGGCCGGTCTCGGCGGGCGACACGGCCACCATGTACGTCTGCGGGATCACCCCGTACGACGCCACCCACCTCGGCCACGCGGCCACCTATCTGGCGTTCGACCTCGTGCACCGGCTGTGGTTGGACGCCGGTCACCGGGTGCACTACGTGCAGAACATCACCGACGTCGACGATCCGCTGTTCGAACGCGCTGCCCGCGACGGGATCGACTGGCGAGACCTGGGCGCGCGCGAGATCCAGCTCTTCCGCGAGGACATGGCCGCGTTGCGGGTGTTGCCGCCGCACGACTACGTCGCGGCCACCGATGCGATCGCCGAGGTGATCGAGTTGGTGGAGAAGATGCTGGCCTCCGGGGCGGCATACGTCGTCGACGACCCCGAGTTCCCCGACGTGTACTACCGCGCGGACGCGACGGTCCAGTTCGGATACGAGTCGAACTACGACCACGAGACGATGCTCACACTGTTCGCCGAACGCGGCGGCGATCCGGACCGTGCCGGGAAGGCCGACGAACTCGACGCGCTGCTGTGGCGGGCGGAGCGCCCCGGCGAGCCGAGCTGGCCGTCGCCGTTCGGTCCCGGGCGTCCCGGCTGGCACGTGGAATGCGCCGCCATCGCGCTCAGCCGCATCGGGACCGGCCTGGACATCCAGGGCGGCGGCAGCGACCTGATCTTCCCGCACCACGAGTTCTCCGCCGCCCACGCCGAATCGGTCATGGGGGAGCGGCGTTTCGCGCGGCACTACGTGCACGCCGGAATGATCGGCTGGGACGGGCACAAGATGAGCAAGAGCCGCGGCAACCTGGTGTTGGTGTCGCGGTTGCGCACCGAGGGTGTCGACCCGTCGGCGATCCGCCTCGGGCTGCTGGCCGGTCACTATCGCGAGGACCGGTTCTGGAGCGACGACGTGCTGTCCGACGCGCAGACCCGGCTGCAGCGCTGGCGTCGCGCCACCTCGCTGCCGACCGGACCCGATGCGACGGACGTGCTCGCGAGGGTGCGCACGTATCTCGCCGACGATCTGGACACCCCGAAAGCGCTCATAGCGCTGGACGCCTGGTGTACCGAGGCGCTCGACGGTGGCGGCAGCGACGTGACAGCGCCCAAAACCGTGGCCACGGCCGTCGACGCGTTGCTCGGAGTTGCGCTCCCCGTGGAGTAGCTTGCGACGCATGACTTCCGTACACGGCAAGGTCGTGTTGATCACCGGTGGGGCCCGAGGGGTCGGCGAAGAACTGGCCCGCCGGTTACATGCCAAGGGCGCCAAGCTGGTGCTCACCGACCTGGATGACGGTCCGCTCTCGGCGCTGGCCGCAGACCTCGGCGCCGAGCAGGTGTTGACGGTGGTCGCCGACGTGTGCGACCTCGAGACCATGCAGTCCGCTGCCGAACAGGCCGTGAGCCGGTTCGGCGGGATCGACATCGTCATCGCGAACGCGGGCATCGCCAGCTACGGATCGGTGCTGGTGGTCGATCCCGACGCCTTCCGGCGGGTGCTCGACGTCAACGTGGTCGGCGTGTTCAACACCGTGCGCGCCGCGCTCCCGTCGGTCATCGAGCGCAAGGGCTACATCCTGGTGGTGTCGTCGCTGGCGGCGTTCGCCGCCGCGCCGGGGATGGCGCCCTACGACGCGTCGAAGGCCGGTGTGGAGCACTTCGCCAACGCCCTGCGCCTCGAGGTCGCCCACCACGGCGTGACGGTCGGGTGCGCGCACATGTCGTGGATCGACACCCCGCTGGTGCAGGACACCAAGGCCGATCTGCCGAGTTTCCGCACCATGCTCGACTCACTGCCCGGCCCGCTCAGCAAGACCACCTCGGTGCAGAAGTGTGGCGAGGTGTTCGTCAAAGGCATCGAACGTCGTAGGGAACGCATCTACTGCCCGGGTTGGGTCGGCCTGATCCGCTGGGCCAAACCGATACTCACCACGCGGATCGGTCAGGCCTCGGTGCTCAAGACGGCGCCGAAGGTGTTGCCGCAGATGGACGCCGAGGTGACCGCACTGAAGCGCTCGCTGGGCGCCCGCACCCACGGGCTGAAGAAATGATCCGCAGGTTGATCGCGCTGGTCGCGGTGACGGCACTGGCCGGATGCGCCCAGAGTGGCGAAACCGACGAACCGGCGCCCGCCACGTCGAGCGCCCCGCCGGCGGCGGTGAGCCCGGAAGAGGCGCGCGCGATCGCGAAAGAGGCCTACATCTACGGCTTCCCGATCGTCGACAACTACCGGGTGCAGTACGCCTACTACGTGAACAAGGACAATCCCGAGTACAAGGGCGGATGGAACGAGATCCACAGCACCGCAAGGGTTTACACCCCGGACGACAAGGCGGTGCAAACCCCGAACTCCGATACCCCGTATTCGATGCTCGGCGCGGACCTGCGCGCCGAACCGCTGGTGCTCACCGTTCCGCCGATCGAACAGGACCGCTACTACTCGCTGCAGTTCATCAACGGCTACACCAACAACATCGCCTACGTCGGCAGTCGGACCACCGGCAACGGCGGCGGGAAGTACCTACTGGCCGGGCCGGGGTGGCAGGGCGCCAAACCCGACGGCATCGACGAGGTGATCCGCTCCGACACCGACCTGGCCGGCGTGATCTACCGCACCCAGTTGTTCGGACCGTCGGACCTGGAGAGCGTCAAGAAGATCCAGGCCGGTTACCAGGTCGCCCCGCTGTCGGTGTTCCTCAACGCGCCGCCGCCCCCGGGCGCCCCGCCCATCGACTTCGTCCCGCCGTTGACCCCCGACCAGCAGCGCACCTCACCGCAGTTCTTCGAGATCCTCAACTTCGCGCTGCGCTACGCACCGGTGCTGCCCAGCGAGCGGGACATGCGTAACCGGTTCGCGCGCATCGGCATCGGACCCGACGGCGATTTCGACGCCGACACCCTGACCCCGGAGGTGCGGTCGGCGGTCGAGGGCGGGATGGCCGACGCCTGGGCGGAGTTCGACGAGTTCAAGACCTCCGAGGTCGAGACCGGCAAGGTGGGGTCGGCCCAGTTCTTCGGCACCGCCGAGGACCTCAAGGGCAACTACCTCTACCGGATGGCCGGTGCGGTGTTCGGGATCTACGGCAACACCGCCGCCGAAGCGCTCTACCCGGCGCTGGTCACCGACGCCGACGGCGCACCGCTGACTGGGGCGAACAACTACACCGTGCGCTTCGCGCCCGGCCAACTGCCGCCGGTGAACGCGTTCTGGTCGCTGACGATGTACGAGATGCCGGCCAGCCTGCTGGTGGCCAACCCGATGCAGCGCTACCTGATCAACTCGCCGATGCTGCCCAGCCTGGTCCCCGACCCCGACGGCGGCTACACGTTCTACGTGCAGAACGCCTCACCGGGCATCGAGAAGGAGTCCAACTGGCTGCCGGCGCCCAAGGGCCCGTTCCAGATGATCCTGCGGCTGTACTGGCCGAAGCCCGATGCCCTCAACGGGACGTGGAAGGCGCCACAGGTGGTGAAGGTCAACTCCTGAAACCCGGCCCGCGCCGGCGCAGATAACGCTCGAACTCGGCGGCCAGTGCGTCGCCGTCGATCTTGCCGAGCACCTCGGTCATGTCGACCTCGGCGTCGCCGCGCTGTTCCAGGGAGGCCACGTACTCGGCGATCTCGTCGTCCTCGGCGGTCATCTCGGTGACCGCCTCCTCCCACTCCTCGGCCTGCGTCGGCAGGTCGGCCAGCGGGACCTCGATGTCGAGCACGTCCTCGACGCGGCGCAGCAGCGCGACGGTGGCCTTCGGGTTCGGCGGCTGCGACACGTAGTGGGGCACGGCCGCCCAGAACGTCACCGCGGGGATTCCGGCCTGCACGCAGGCGTCCTGGAACACCCCGGCGATCCCGGTCGGGCCCTCGTAGCGGGTCTCCTCCAGACCGAAGAACTTCGCCGACTCGGGGGAGTAGGCCGCCCCGGACACCGGCACCGGGCGGGTGTGCGGGGTGTCGGCGAGCAGCGCCCCCAGGATGACGACGGTCTGCACGTTGAGTTTGTCGGCGATGTTCAACAACTCCGCGCAGAACGTGCGCCAGCGCATGTTGGGTTCCACCCCGTGCATCAACACGATGTCGCGGTCGGCGCCGGGCGGGCGGCAGTGCGAGATCCGCATCGACGGCCACACCAGCTCGCGGGTCACCCCGTCGACCTGGCGGATCACCGGCCGGTTGACCTGGTAGTCGTAGTAGGACTCGTCGTCGATCTCGGCGATCGTCTCGGCCTCCCAGATCGCGTCGAGGTGCTCGAGCGCGTCACTGGCCGCGTCGCCGGCGTCGTTCCACCCCTCGAACGCGGCGACGACCACGGCGTCGCGCAACGGCGGCAGGTCAGGTCCCTTCTCTGGGCCGAAATCCGATGGGGTCACAACGTCAGCCTAAGGCCTGGCGGGCATGCGTACGCCCCATCGACCCACGCGGCGGTTTGCAGTCACCGACTACCCTGGCGATGTGACTGCTGCTGACAAACGGGTCCACCACGGCGCCGCGGGCGGCCAGCTGCAGGCGCCCGACGGGGCCGAAACGAAATACGTTTGGCTACCGTCTGGTTGACCCTGGTGACTTCATTACCGACACGATCCGCGAGCGGTCGCTCGATCGCGGCGACGAGTTGGGCGTCCAGACGTCGATCCGGTGACGACGTAGACTTTTCTGGTCGAGAGGCGTTGCAACGGGTTCTAGGGGAGGTCTGCGTCCTTCCCGGTATCCGCCACGCTCGGCAGAGTCAAGGACGCCTTCCGCTACGGAAGGAACGCACGTGAACTCCCCTGAGCCGAAAATTCCCGAGCCGAGAATTCCCGAGCCGAAAATTCCTGGGCCGAAAAATCCTGGGCCCGAGAACTTCGAGCCGAACATCCGCCCCGACTGCACCGACGTGCTGACCACCGCTCTGAACAGCCGGATCATGGTGATCGACGGCGCGATGGGCACGGCGATCCAGCGGGACCGACCGGACGAGGCCGGCTACCGCGGCGAGCGGTTCACGGAGTGGCCCACCGCTCTGCAGGGCAACAACGACCTGCTCAACCTGACACAGCCGCAGATCATCGAGGCGATCCACCGCGAATACCTCGAGGCGGGCGCCGACATCCTCGAGACCAACACGTTCAACGCGAACGCCATCTCGCTCGCCGACTACGACATGGCGGACCTGAGCTACGAGCTGAACTACGCCGGCGCCGCCCTCGCGCGTAAGGCCGCCGACGAGTACAGCACGGCGGAGAAGCCGCGCTACGTCGCCGGTGCGATCGGACCCACGACGCGGACCGCATCGATCTCACCGGACGTCAACGACCCCGGCGCCCGCAACGTCTCCTACGACCAGTTGGTCGCCGCCTACCTCGAAGCCGCCAACGGGCTGGTCGACGGTGGCGCCGACCTGATCATCATCGAGACGATCTTCGACTCGCTCAACGCCAAGGCCGCGGTGTTCGCCGTCGAGACGCTGTTCGAGGACCGCGGACGCCGCTGGCCGGTGATCATCTCCGGCACCATCACCGACGCCTCCGGACGGACCCTGTCCGGGCAGGTCACCGAAGCGTTCTGGAACGCCATCAGGCACGCGAAGCCGATCGCGGTCGGCCTCAACTGCGCCCTGGGCGCACCGGAGATGAGGCCCTACATCGCCGAGATGGCGCGCATCGCCGACACGTTCGTCTCCTGCTACCCGAACGCCGGGCTGCCCAACGCCTTCGGCGAGTACGACGAGTCCCCGGAGCGCCAGGCCGGCTACATCGCCGACTTCGCCGAGGCCGGCTTGGTGAACCTGGTCGGTGGTTGCTGCGGAACGGCGCCGCCGCACATCGCCGAGATCGCCAAGGCCGTCGAGGGCAAACCGCCGCGCGAGGTGCCGGAGATCCCGGTGGCCACCCGGCTCTCGGGTCTCGAACCGCTCAACATCACCGACGACTCGCTGTTCGTGAACATCGGTGAGCGCACCAACATCACCGGCTCCGCCCGGTTCCGCAACCTGATCAAGGCCGAGGATTACGACACCGCGCTGTCGGTCGCCCTGCAGCAGGTCGAGGTCGGTGCGCAGGTCATCGACATCAACATGGACGAGGGCATGATCGACGGCGTCGCCGCGATGGATCGGTTCACCAAGCTGATCGCCGCCGAGCCGGACATCAGCCGCGTCCCGGTGATGATCGACTCCTCCAAGTGGGAGGTCATCGAGGCGGGCCTGAAGAACGTGCAGGGCAAGCCGATCGTCAACTCGATCTCCATGAAGGAGGGCGAGGAGAAGTTCATCCGCGAGGCACGGCTGTGCCGCAAGTACGGCGCCGCCGTGGTCGTGATGGCCTTCGACGAGCAGGGTCAGGCCGACAACCTGGAGCGCCGCAAGGAGATCTGCGGGCGCGCCTACCGGATCCTGACCGAAGAGGTCGGCTTCCCGGCCGAGGACATCATCTTCGACCCGAACTGCTTCGCGCTGGCGACCGGTATCGAGGAGCACGCCACCTACGGGATCGACTTCATCGAGGCATGCGCGTGGATCAAGGAGAACCTGCCCGGGGTGCACATCTCCGGCGGCATCTCGAACGTCTCCTTCTCGTTCCGCGGCAACAACCCCGTCCGCGAGGCGATCCACTCGGTCTTCCTGTTCCACGCCATCAAGGCCGGCCTGGACATGGGCATCGTCAACGCCGGTGCGCTGGTGCCGTACGACTCGATCGACCCCGAGCTGCGTGACCGCATCGAGGACGTGGTGCTCAACCGTCGCGAGGACGCGGCCGAACGCCTCCTGGAGATCGCCGAACGGTTCAACAAGTCGGAGAAAGCCGACGACCCGGCCGCGGCGGAGTGGCGCAGCCTCCCCGTCCGCGAGCGGATCACGCACGCCCTGGTCAAGGGCATCGACGCCCACGTCGACGCCGACACCGAGGAGCTGCGCGCCGAGATCGCCGCCGCCGGCGGTCGCCCGATCGAGGTGATCGAGGGCCCGCTGATGGACGGTATGAACGTCGTCGGCGATCTCTTCGGCGCAGGCAAGATGTTCCTGCCCCAGGTCGTGAAGTCGGCCCGCGTGATGAAGAAGGCCGTCGCCTATCTGCTGCCCTACATCGAGGCGGAGAAGGAACAGAACGGCACGACCGCCAGCAAGGACACCAACGGCACCATCATCATGGCGACGGTGAAGGGCGACGTCCACGACATCGGCAAGAACATCGTCGGAGTCGTCTTGCAGTGCAACAACTTCGAGGTGATCGACCTCGGTGTGATGGTGCCCGCCCAGAAGATCCTCGATGCGGCGAAAGAACACGACGCCGACATCATCGGGCTGTCCGGTTTGATCACCCCGTCCCTGGACGAGATGGTCAACTTCGCCGTCGAAATGGAACGCGAAGGCCTGGAGATCCCGCTGCTGATCGGTGGCGCGACCACCTCACGCGCCCACACCGCCGTGAAGGTCGCCCCGCGCCGCAGCGGCCCGGTGGTCTGGGTCAAGGACGCGTCCCGCTCGGTGCCGGTCGCCGCCGCGCTGCTCGACGACAAGCAACGGCCGGCGCTGCTGGAGGCCACTGCCAAGGACTACGCATCCCTGCGCGAACGGCACGCCCAGAAGAACGAGCGGCCGATGCTGACGCTGGAGAAGGCCCGCGCGAACCGGACGCCGATCGAGTGGGACGGTTACACGCCGCCGGTGCCCGTACAGGGAGTCGGGGTGCGGGCATTTCTCGACTATGACCTCGCCGAGCTTCGCGAGTACATCGACTGGCAGCCGTTCTTCAACGCCTGGGAGATGAAGGGCCGCTTCCCCGACATCCTCAACAACCCGGTCTCGGGCGAGGCCGCCCGCAAGCTGTACGACGACGCCCAGGAGATGCTCGACACCCTGATCAAGGAGAAGTGGCTGACCGCCAACGGGGTGATCGGCTTCTTCCCGGCCAACGCCGTCGGCGACGACATCGAGGTCTACACCGACGACACCCGCACCGAGGTGCTGACCACGTTGCACAACCTGCGCCAGCAGGGCGAGCACCGCGATGGCATCCCGAACCGGTCGCTCGGTGACTTCATCGCCCCCAGGGAAACGGGTCTGCGGGACTACGTCGGCGCGTTCGCCGTTACCGCGGGGCTCGGTAGCCAGGACAGGATCGTCGAGTTCAAGGCGGCCAACGACGACTACAGCGCGATCCTGCTGGAGTCGCTCGCCGACCGGCTCGCCGAGGCCTTCGCCGAACGGATGCACCAACGGGTCCGCAAGGAGTTCTGGGGTTATCAGCCCGACGAGCAACTGGACAACGAGGCGCTCATCGGGGAGAAGTACTCAGGCATCCGCCCGGCCCCGGGCTACCCGGCCTGCCCGGAGCACACCGAGAAGGCGACGCTCTGGGAGTTGATGGACGTCCAGGAGCGGACCGGCATCGAACTCACCGAGTCCATGGCGATGTGGCCCGGTGCCGCCGTCAGCGGCTGGTACTTCTCGCACCCGCAGTCGCAGTACTTCGTGGTCGGCCGGCTGGCCCAGGACCAGGTCGCCGACTACGCGAAGCGCAAGGGCTGGACCCTGCCCGAGGCCGAGCGCTGGCTCGCCCCCAACCTCGGCTACAACCCGGAGGACTGAACGTTGATCGTCGCGAATGTGACGTTGTGCGCGAGAATTCGGCAGAAACCCAAACACGAGCTCACGTTCGGCGGGGGACTGCGCGCATGAGAGCGGTGCTGTGGGACATGGATGGAACGCTCGTCGACTCCGAAAAGCTCTGGGACGTCTCGCTTGCCGCGCTCTACGACCGGCTCGGCGGGGTGATCACCGACGAGTTGCGCACCGCCCTGGTCGGCAGTTCCGCGGAGAACACCATCAAGACGATCTTCGCCGACCTCGGCCTCGAACCCGACCCCGCGGCGATGGCCGAGGCCGACAGATGGCTGCACGATCACACCGGCGACCTGTTCGCCACCCACGGTCTGCCGTGGTGCGACGGCGCCCGCGAATTGCTGGAAGCCCTTGCGGGCGAAGGTGTTCCGATGGCATTGGTCACCAACACCCAGCGCGCGCTGACCGAGCAGGCGCTCGACAGCATCGGCCGCCACTTCTTCTCGGTGACCGTCTGTGGTGACGAGGTGCCCAACGGCAAACCCGAACCGGACCCCTACCGCCGCGCCGCCGCACTGCTCGACCTCGACCCCGGTCACTGCTTGGCGGTGGAGGATTCGGTCACCGGCACTCTCGCCGCCGAACTCGCCGGGTGCCCGGTCCTCGTGGTCCCCAACGACGTCGTCGTCCCACCGAGCCCACGCCGCAGGCACGTCGACTCGCTGCGCGACGTGGCCGTCGACGACCTGCGCGCATTCCACGCCGAGATCGCCGCCGCCTCCGGTAAACGCAGCGCCTGACAGCCGATATCCGGCGCCGCCCGGTTTCGCCCAGCGCACTTGCGGGAACCCGCCTTTTCCGGCCGGATCGGTGTTTGAATGTGATTCCGGTCACGCGACGATGCGCGGGAAAGGACGTTCCATGGCTGGTCACGGAGGGGCACCGGTAGGGGGCGACCTGCCCATCGGAGACGACGAATTCACGTCCGGCAAGACCGCCATCAGGATCGCCTCGGTCGCCGCGCTCGGCGGCCTGCTGTTCGGCTACGACAGCGCGGTCATCAACGGCGCCGTCGACTCCATCCAGGAGGACTTCGGAATCGGTAACGCCTCGCTCGGCTTCGCCGTCGCGTCGGCGCTGCTGGGCGCCGCGGCCGGTGCGATGACCGCGGGCCGCATCGCCGACAAGATCGGCCGCATCGCGGTGATGAAGATCGCCGCGGTCCTGTTCCTCATCAGCGCCTTCGGCACCGGTTTCGCCCACGAGGTGTGGGCCGTCGTGCTGTTCCGCATCGTCGGCGGCATCGGCGTCGGCGTGGCATCGGTGATCGCCCCCGCCTACATCGCCGAGACCTCACCACCGAGCATCCGTGGCCGCCTCGGCTCCCTGCAGCAACTGGCGATCGTGTCCGGCATCTTCCTGTCCTTCGTCGTCAACTGGCTCTTGCAGTGGGCGGCCGACGGACCCAACAAGCCGCTGTGGTTCGGCGTCGACGCCTGGCGCTGGATGTTCCTCGCGATGGCGGTGCCCGCCGTCGTGTACGGCGCACTGGCCTTCACGATCCCGGAGTCACCGCGGTATCTCGTTGCCAGCCACAAGATCCCGGAGGCCCGCCGGGTGCTGAGCACGCTGCTCGGCAAGAAGAATCTCGAGATCACCATCACCCGCATCCGGGAGACGCTGGAGCGCGAGGACAAACCGTCGTGGCGTGATCTGCGCAAGCCCACCGGCGGCCTCTTCGGCATCGTCTGGGTGGGTCTCGGACTGTCGATCTTCCAGCAGTTCGTCGGTATCAACGTGATCTTCTACTACTCCAACGTGCTGTGGCAGGCGGTCGGCTTCAGCGCCGACGAATCGGCGGTCTACACCGTCATCACCTCGGTGATCAACGTGCTCACCACGCTCATCGCGATCGCGCTGATCGACAAGATCGGCCGCAAACCGCTGCTGCTCATCGGCTCGTCGGGTATGGCGGTCACGCTGATCACCATGGCGGTGATCTTCGCCAACGCGACGCTCGACGCCGACGGCAACCCCAGCCTGCCCGGCGCGTCCGGGGTGATCGCGCTGATCGCGGCGAACCTGTTCGTCGTCGCGTTCGGCATGTCGTGGGGTCCGGTCGTGTGGGTGCTGCTCGGCGAGATGTTCCCCAACCGCATCCGGGCCGCCGCGCTGGGCCTGGCAGCCGCCGGTCAGTGGGCGGCCAACTGGCTGATCACCGTCACCTTCCCGGGGCTGCGCGAGCACCTCGGTCTCGCCTATGGCTTCTACGGGATGTGCGCGATCCTGTCCGGCCTGTTCGTGTGGCGCTGGGTGCGGGAGACCAAGGGGGTGTCCCTGGAGGACATGCACGGCGAGATCCTCAAGCACGACCTGCCCACGGGCGCCAAGGAGGGCTGAGGGCCGTGCCCGCGTCGGGCTGACGGTGCGACGTGGGAGAATCGCAGCCCGTGAAGACCTTCGATGCGCTGTTCGACGAGTTGACCGAACGGGCGCGCACCCGGCCTGAGGGCAGCGGCACCGTGGCGGCCCTCGACGGTGGCGTGCACGGCCTGGGCAAGAAGATCCTCGAGGAGGCCGGCGAGGTGTGGCTGGCCGCCGAACACGAGAGCGACGAAGCGCTCGCCGAGGAGATCAGCCAGTTGCTGTACTGGACGCAGGTGCTGATGATCGCCCGCGGCCTGTCACCCGACGACGTCTACCGCAAGCTGTGAACGGCATGCTGAGGGTCGCCGTGCCCAACAAGGGCACGCTGAGCGAACCGGCCGCCGAGATCCTGTCGGAGGCCGGCTACCGGCGCCGCACGGACACCAAGGACCTCACGGTCGTCGATCCGGCCAACAACGTCGAGTTCTTCTTCCTGCGCCCCAAGGACATCGCGATCTATGTCGGATCGGGTCAGCTCGATCTCGGGATCACCGGGCGGGACCTGGCCGCCGAATCGGATGCACCGGTGCGCGAACGGCTGGCGCTGGGATTCGGATCGTCGACCTTCCGTTACGCCGCACCGGCCGGCCGGGACTGGGCGCCGGAGGATCTGGCCGGTCGGCGGATCGCCACGGCGTTTCCGAACCTGGTGCGAAAAGACCTCGCGGGCAGGGGAATCGAGGCGACGGTGATCCGGCTCGACGGGGCGGTGGAGATCTCGGTCGCGCTCGGCGTCGCCGATGCGATCGCCGACGTGGTCGGTTCGGGCCGCACGCTGGGGCTGCACAACCTGGTCGCCTTCGGTGACTCGCTGTGCGACTCGGAGGCGGTGCTGATCGAGCGTGACGGCGCCGGCGACGAGAATGCCGCGGCGCGTGACCAACTCACCGCCCGCGTGCAGGGCGTGGTGTTCGGCCAGCAGTACCTGATGCTGGACTACGACTGCCCGCGCCACGTCCTCGACCGGGCCACCGAGGTGACGCCGGGGCTGGAATCGCCCACCATCGCACCGCTGGCCGACCAGGACTGGGTGGCGGTGCGGGCGCTGGTGCCGCGCCGCGACGTCAACTCGATCATGGACGAGCTCGCCGCGATCGGCGCCAAGGCGATCCTGGCGTCGGACATCCGGTTCTGCCGCTTCTGACCGCCGCTCAGACGCGCGGACGGCGCCGGCTGAGATGCACGCTGAGTCCCACGGCGGCGAGCGCCAACGCGCCCAGTGTCCCGGCGAGTCCGATCAGGAACTTGTCCCGCACGCTCAACCCGGAGGCTTCGTCGCTGACGAGCTCTAGCGGATAGTCGCCGGGCAGCGGAGCCTGGGCGGGGGAGTCGAGACCGGGGAAGTATCCACCGCCGAAGAAGCTTCCGACCGCGACGTTGGTCGCCGCGCCCACTGCGTCGAGGACCATCGCGGTGAAGTTGTAGGCGCGCGGTGCACCCTCGTAGTAATAGACCACGCGAAGCGGGTTGCGGTACGGGTTGCGGATGCGCGGCCGGTAGTAGTTGTCGTACTGCACCCACTGCGGGGAGTACTGCACGATGTTCGACCGGACGACAGTGTTCTGGATGACCGTCGTGTTCTGGTTGATGGTGTTCTGGCTGATGGTCGAGTTGTTGTTGGTGACGTTGTTCGACGTCAGGGTGGTGACCTGCTGACGGAACTGGTCGACCTCGGTGCCCGGCCGCCTATCGCCCGGATCGCCCAGCGTCCCCGCGCCGTTGCCCGGTGAGAAGCAGGGTTGCGTGCTAGCGTCCGGAAGACTTCACCGTCGGCCGGAGGTTGCCATGACGCATGCCCTTGTCCTGCTCCTCGCGCTGCTGATCGGTGTGGTCGCCGGACTGCGGACGTTCACCGCCCCCGCAGCCGTCGCGTGGGCGGCGATGCTGGGCTGGATCGTCCTGGACGGAACATGGGCACAGTGGCTGGCCCACCCGATCACGGTCGCCGTGTTCAGCGTCCTCGCGGTGGGTGAACTCGTCACCGACCAGCTGCCCAAGACCCCGAGCCGCAAGACGGCGATGCAGTTCATACCCCGGCTGGTCTCGGGCGGGTTCGCCGGTGCGGTGATCGGTACCGCATGGGGTTACACGTTCGGCGGGCTGGGCGCAGGGGTCATCGGGGCCGTCCTCGGCACGCCGGGAGGCTACGAGGCCCGCAGGCGTCTGGTCGCCGCCAACCGCGGTCGCGACCTACCGATCGCGCTACTCGAGGACGTGGTCGCCGTGGTCGGCGGATTCGCCATCGCATGGCTCGCCTCGGTGGTGTGAGATGGACACGGAGCCAACGACATTCGATGCAATCATCATCGGTGCAGGGCAGGCCGGACCGCCGCTGGCCGGACGGCTGACCGAGGCCGGGCAGACGGTTGCCGTCATCGAACGCAAACTCGTCGGCGGCACCTGCGTGAACTACGGGTGCATCCCCACCAAAACGCTTGTCGCCAGCGCACACGCGGCGCACCTGGCGCGGCGGGGCGCCGAATACGGTGTCGGCACCGGTGACGTGACCGTCGACATGGCGAAGGTCAAGGCCCGCAAGGACAAGATCATGCTCGGCGACCGCGAGGGTGTCGAGTCGTGGCTGCAGGGGATGGACGGGTGCACGTTCATCCGCGGGCACGCCCGGTTCGAGGATCCACACACCGTGCGGGTCGACGACCAGGTGCTCAAGGCCGACCGCATCTACCTCAACGTCGGCGGCCGCGCCGTCGCCCCGGATCTGCCCGGGCTCTCGGACATCGACTACCTCACCAACGTGGGCATCCTCGACCTCGACACCCTGCCCGAGCACCTGGTCATCGTCGGCGGCAGCTACATCGCGCTGGAGTTCGCTCAGATGTACCGCCGCTTCGGCGCCCGGGTGACGGTGCTCGAACACGGTCCGCGACTGACCTCCCGCGAAGACGAGGACGTCTCGGCGGCGATCAAGGACATCCTCGAAGCCGAGGGCATCGACATCGTCCTCGACGCCAAGGACATCCGATTTACCAAGCGCGACAACGGATTCGATGTCGTCCCGCGCGACGGCGCCGCCCCGATCGCCGGCAGCCATTTGCTGATCGCGGTCGGTAGGCAGCCCAACACCGACGACCTCGGACTCGACGCCGCCGGTGTGCAGACCGACGAGCGCGGTTACGTCGTCGTCGACGACCAGCTGCGCACCACCGCCGACCACATCTGGGCCATGGGGGACTGCAACGGCAAAGGTGCGTTCACCCACACCTCGTACAACGATTTCGAGATTGTCGCGGCGAACCTGCTCGACGACGACCCACGGCGCGTCAGCGACCGCGTCACCACCTACGCGCTCTACATCGACCCGCCGCTCGGGCGCGCCGGAATGACTGCCGAGCAGGTCCGCAAGTCCGGGCGCAAAGCGCTGGTCGGCAAGCGACCCATGACGCGCGTCGGCCGCGCCGTCGAGAAAGGCGAGACCCAGGGCTTCATGAAGGTCGTGGTCGACGCCGACACCGAGGAGATCCTCGGGGCGGCCATCCTCGGTGTCGGAGGGGATGAGGTCGTGCACGCGATCCTCGACATCATGACGGCCAAGAAGCCCTACACGGCCATCTCCCGCACCATGCACATCCACCCGACCGTCAGCGAACTGGTGCCGACGCTGTTGCAGGACCTCAAACCGCTGACGTGACGCCGGCCGTCCTCACACCCACTGGACGAACTGCACGATGATGCCGTTGGGGTCCTCGAACTGGCAGTACCGCTCACCCCACGGTTCGGTCTCCGGGGCTGTGACGACGGTCGCTCCGCCGGTGCGCACCGCGTCGAACGCGGCGTCGACGTCGTCCACCACGAAGGCCAGCAGCAGGCCGTCGCCCGCACTGCCGGCTCGGTGGGCCGGTTTGAACGTCGGCAGTCCGGTGCGCAGGTAGACCACGTTCGGCCCGCCCTCGCGTTCCAGCGAGATGAACCCGTCGTCCTGCATGGCCACGGTGTAGCCGACGTGCCGGGTGAGGAAGTCGGCCGAAGCCTGCGGATCGGGGACGTTGAGTGAGATCGCCGTAGCGGTGACGTTCATGGGTGCCTTTCTCGTATGCTGTACGAGATCGAGTATCCGTATTCTGTACGGGAAATCAAGCGAGGGGCACATGGACACCATCGACCTGCTGTGGCGGCACGACAGACCCCTGCCTTCGCGCCGCGGCCGCCCACCGCGCTTCACTGCCGATCAGGTCGTGACCGCTGCGATCGCGGTTGCCGACCGGCTCGGGCTGCGCTTCACGCTGCGTGACGTCGCCGACGCACTCGAGGTGCCGGTGATGACGCTGTACTCCTATGTGCGCAACCGCGAACAACTGCTCGAGCTGATGGTCGATCACTGCCGGGCCGCAATGCAGTTCACCGATCCGGCCGGGGACTGGCGGGCCCGGCTGGCCACCGTCGTCGCGGACAACATGCGGCTGTTCGATGAGCACCCGTGGCTCGCCGACCTCGAATCGGAACGGGCCGTCCTGGGTCCTGGAACCCTCGCCAAATACGACCGCGAACTCGGCGCGGTGGACTCACTGCCGCTCGGCGACGCCGACAAGGACGCCGCGCTGACGTTGGTGCTCGACTTCGCCCGCTCCTGCGCACGCGCGCTGGCGCACGCCCGCCGGGAACGCGAGCAGGAGTCGCCGGGGCAATGGTGGGCGCGCGAGGGCGCGCGGCTGGCCGCACTCGGCGTCGCCGAACGATACCCGTTGGCCTCGCGAATCGGCGCGGCCGCCGGTGCGGCCCACGGTGCCGCCCACGACGCCGAAGCCGCGCTGGCGTTCGGGTTGAACGTTCTGCTCAACGGGTTGGCCGCGACACCGCCCGCAGCATCCGAAGCTGTCCGATCTCCGCGGCGTTCTTCGTGAGTTCCACATGCAGCCACAGCACCGAGTCCGCCACGGTGCGCCCGCGGTCGGTGCCCCAAGGAAAGGCCGAGTTGCGCTCGAGGTCCGTTGCGGTGAGGGATTCGACGGTGGCGCGCCAGCGGGCGGCCAGCTCGCGGATCCGAGACACTGCCGCGGCGCCGCCGGGCCACGTGACGTCGGTGCGCGCGGGTGGTTCGACACCGTCGAGGTGGGCCAGCGTCACCGACCACCACCAGGTGATGTGCCACGTCAACCAGCCGATCGTGGGCACGGGTATCGGATCGGGCTCCACGTCGGACCAGTCGGGTCGCCACGTTCCGGCGCCGTCCGGCCGGACCGTCCACACGACTTCGACGGGCTCCCAGAGGAAGTCGTCGTCGACGAGCGCGGACAGGTGCAGTTCAGCCAATGCCCACGCCAGATCGAACTGCCCGACGAGGGCGGTCATCGTTGCCGCTGCACCAGCAGCGTCTGGGCGGAGGCCCCGATGAACCCGCGGCGGTCGAAGAGCTCGGCGGTCGTGACACCGACACCGTCGGGACCGATCGACCCTCGGGTGCGCAGACCGAAATCCGAACCCTCGGGCAGGCGGTGCAGATGCACGACGGTGTCGGTGTTCATGAACATGAACTCGGTCGGATCCAGCGCCGCGCCGATGCCGTTGGCCGAGTCGACCACCATCGCCAGCCGCTGCAGCGCCGTCGTCGGCTCGTTGTCGATGAGCGGCACGAGCGGGGTCAGCCAGGCCACCGCGGAGTTGCCGTCGTCGGCTTGGCGGCGCCAGTTGACCGTTTCCAGATAGCCGGGCGCACCCTCCCATGCGTGCGCCACGCCCGTCACCTCGCCTTCGGCCAGCGGTGGGTAGCGATCGGTGACGGCGTCGGCGGTGTCGCTGGGCGCGAGCAGCCACGCCGTGACCCGCGCTACGGCGCGGTGGCTGCCGTCGGGTCGGGACGCGAGCATCTCGGCCGCCATGAGGGAGATCCGGGTCCCGGGACGCAGCACCTCCGATCGCACGAGCACCGGTGCCACCGGAATCGCGCCGAGGATGTCGAGAGCGAGCCGGCCGACGCGCAATCCGCTGCCGGCCGCCAGATCCTCGACGGCCCGGGTGAGCAACGCCAACGGCGGTGACCCGTGTTGGATCGTCGGATCCCAGTTGCTGCGGGTGTCGGCGGTCGATTCGAACGCAGCCAGGCCTTCGCCGGCGGACGGGTCGTCGGGCAACCGGTGGTAGAGGTGCCCGATCACGCTGCCGGCATCTCCGGCCAACCGGGGTAGGGCGGCGGCGTGCCGCCGAACTCCGGGCACAGCGCGCGGTGCGAGCACCAATCGCACAGCTTCGACGGCTTCGGCCGGAAATCGCCGGTGGCGCCGGCCGCCAGGATCGCCCGCCAGATCGCGGTCAGGGTGCGCTCGAACCGGACGAGCTCCTCGAGATCGGGCGAATAGTCCAGTACCTGACTGTCGGCGAGGTAGAGCAGCCGCAGCCGGGTGGGCAGCACCCCGCGGGAGCGCAGCAGCGCCACCGCGTAGAACTTCATCTGGAACAGCGCCTTCGCCTCGGCCAGCGCCCGTGCCTCCGGCGGCGCCTTGCCGGTCTTGTAGTCGACCACCCGCAGTTCGCCGGTCGGTGCGACGTCGATACGGTCGACGAATCCGCGCAGCAGGGTGCCGTCGTCGAGCTCGACCTCGACATGTTGTTCGCAGCACTGCGGGTCGAACCGCGTCGGATCCTCCAGGCGGTAGTAACCCGCCAACAGCGCGCGGGCCTCGCCCAGCAGCGCCTCGCGCACCGCGGGCTCGATGTCCTCGGCGGCTTCGGGCCGTTCGGCGATCACCCGGTCCCAGGCTGGCGCGACGAGGGTCAGCGCCGTATCGGGGCCGCGGTCCGCCGCGGGCAGCGCGTACAGCTGCTCGAGCGCGGCGTGCACCACCGATCCGCGCAGTTGCGCGGTGGACTGCGGCTCGGGCAGCCGGTCGATCGCGCGGAAGCGGTACAGCAGGGGGCATTGCTTGAAGTCGGCGGCGCGCGACGGCGACAGCGCGGGACGCCGGACCGGCGCGGCCTGTTCGCTCATGCTCTGCAGCCTAGGACGGCCCCCCGACAGATCTGCGCAACCCCGCGGACCCGTTGCGGCGCGCCGACTGGCAGGCTGAGCGACTATGCCCAGAACCGGTCCGTTCGCCGTCGGAGACCGCGTCCAACTCACCGACGCCAAGGGGCGGCACTACACGATGCTGCTCACACCGGGCGGTGAATTCCACACCCACCGCGGCATGATCGCGCTCGACAGCGTCATCGGCCTGCCCGAGGGCAGCGTCGTCAAGTCCACCAGCGGTGACCAGTTCCTGGTGCTTCGGCCACTGCTCGTGGATTACGTGATGTCGATGCCGCGCGGCGCGCAGGTCATCTATCCCAAGGACGCCGCGCAGATCGTCCACGAGGGCGACATCTTCCCCGGCGCCCGCGTGCTCGAGGCGGGCGCCGGCTCCGGTGCGCTCACGTGCTCGCTGCTGCGCGCGGTCGGACCCCAGGGCCGGGTGACGTCCTACGAGGTGCGCGACGACCACGCCGTACACGCCGCCCGCAACGTCGAGACGTTCTTCGGGGAACGGCCGGCCAACTGGGACCTCGTCATCGCCGACCTCAACGATTACAACGGTGGTGAGGTCGACCGCGTCGTGCTCGACATGCTGGCGCCGTGGGAGGTGCTCGACACCGTCTCACGCAACCTCGTGCCGGGCGGCGTGCTGATGATCTACGTCGCGACCGTGACCCAGCTGTCGCGGGCGGTGGAGGCGCTTCGGCAACAGCAGTGCTGGACCGAGCCGCGCGCGTGGGAGAGCATGCAGCGCGGCTGGTACGTCGTCGGCCTGGCCGTGCGCCCCCAGCACACCATGCGCGGCCACACCGCGTTCCTCATCAGTGCCCGCCGGCTGGCGCCGGGAGCCATCGCCCCGATCCCGTTGCGCCGCAAGCGGCAACTCGCCGCGCCACCCGCCGAACCCTCGGACTAATCGTCGTCGCTGCGCCGCAGACCGCGGCGCGCCGAGAGCAACTCCATCTCCGGGCGGGCGGCGACAAGTCGCTCGGCGGCGTCCAGCACGTCCACCACGTGCGCGCGGTCGGCGGCCACGACCGCCAGCCCGATGCCGGCGCGCCGATGCAGTTCCTGGGCGCCGGTCTCGGCCGCCGAGACGGTGAACCGGCGCTGCAGCTCGGCGATCACCGGCCGGATCACCGACCGCTTCTGTTTGAGGGAGCGCACGTCACCGAGCAGCAGGTCGAATTCGAGCCACCCGATCCACATGGCTCAGCGCGGCGGGCTCTGGCCGGCGTCCACCTCGAGCAGCGTGTCGGCGCTGTCGCGGGTGAGCTGCCAGCCGCCGTCGGGGGTCCTGGCGAACTCCATCGGGAACGTGAAGTCGCCCCCCGTGCGGCCCGGCGGCGTCCGGGCGATCACGGTGGCCACCACATCGACACCGCTCGCCGTCCACGCCAGGTCGGCGGCGTCGAAGGTCATCGGGTGATAGCCGTTGTCGGCCAACGCCTTGCCGAAGCGGTCGAGCGCCGCCGCATCGCCGGGCCCGGAATCCTCGATCAGGACGAGTTTCTCGGCGCCCGGCACGTTCGGGTCGGCCAGCCGGTACAGCACGTCGGTCAGCGCGCTCGGTGGTGGCAGCGGTGCCGGGACCGGAGGCGCCGGTGGCGCGGCCGGGCTGGACGCGACCGGCGACGGCGGCGGAGCCGGCGGATTGTCGCTGCCGCACCCGCTGAGACCCAGGGAAAGGCCGAACGCCGCCACCACGAGGGTGACGGCGCTTCGGACGTCTGCGGTCATGGTGCGTTGCGGCACCGACGGACGGCTCAGCCGACCGCCGAGAGCAGGTTCAGGGCCGAGCCCTTCGACACCTGCCAGCCGCTCGGGCTGGGGCCGGCGACGAACACGATGTTCTGCGTGGCGGTGCCGCCGGTGGCCGCGGTCGCGGTGACGTCGGCCGTGGCCACGCCGCCGTTCTGGTCGACGTTGGCGATGCTGAAGCTCAGCGGGAACTTGCCCTGCGCAGCGGCGTTGCTGTACGCGCGGTCAGCGGTGATCGCCTCGAAGCGACCGATGCCGCCCTGGATGAAGGGCGCCTTGCCGCGGAACGAGCCCGGCCCGGCGAGGGCCTGCAGCGTCTGGGTCAGCGGACCCGCCAGGTCGGGCGCCGGGACCTGCGGCATCGGTACGCCGAACACGACGGGCGACACGGCGGGGGAGGCCACCGTATTCGATGCAATGGAGGTCACACCTGCCGCTCCACCAGCTACTACAGCTGCTGCTGCAACGCCGGTTACGAGGGTTTTCAGGGTCACGGCTGTCCTTTCGATCTGTCTAGCTCGAATCCGAGGTTAACAGTGCTGCGGGTGTGTCGAATCCCTACGCCGCACACAAAGTCTGAATCGCCGGTAGCGTTGAAGTTGTTACTGCACCACTATTCGGTGTGGGAAAGGGGCGCAACATGAGTGAGTCACAGCGTCACGAAGCCAGAGAAGACGGTTTCACGACACCCCATGAGTCCGGCCTGTCCAGTGAGGACGCCGCGGAGCTGGAGGAGCTGCGCCGCGAGGCGGCAGCCCTTCGCGAGCAGCTCGAGAACGCGGTAGGCCCGCAGAGCGGTCTGCGCAGCGCCCGTGACGTCCACCAGCTCGAAGCGCGCATCGATTCGCTCGCCGCGCGCAACGCCAAGCTGATGGACACGCTCAAGGAGGCCCGCCAGCAACTGCTCGCGCTGCGCGAAGAGGTCGACCGGCTGGGGCAGCCCCCGAGCGGTTACGGCGTCCTGCTGGCCTCCCACGAGGACGACACGGTCGACGTGTTCACCTCCGGGCGCAAGATGCGGCTGACCTGCTCACCCAACATCGACGTCAAGGCGCTCAAACAAGGTCAGACCGTCCGCCTCAACGAGGCGCTCACCGTGGTCGAGGCGGGCACCTTCGAGGCCGTCGGCGAGATCAGCACCCTGCGCGAGATCCTCTCTGACGGGCACCGGGCGCTGGTGGTCGGCCACGCCGACGAGGAGCGCATCGTCTGGCTGGCCGAGCCGCTGGTGTCGGTCGAGCACCTGCCCGACAACGAGGTGGCCGGCCCCGAACTCGACGATGACCGGCCCCGCCGGCTGCGCCCGGGCGACTCGCTGCTCGTCGACACCAAGGCCGGTTACGCGTTCGAGCGAATCCCGAAGGCCGAGGTCGAGGATCTGGTCCTCGAAGAGGTGCCCGACGTCAGCTACAGCGACATCGGCGGCCTGACGCGGCAGATCGAGCAGATCCGCGACGCCGTCGAGCTGCCGTTCCTGCACAAGGACCTCTACCGGGAGTACTCGCTGCGCCCGCCCAAGGGTGTGCTGCTCTACGGTCCGCCCGGCTGCGGTAAGACGCTGATCGCCAAGGCGGTGGCGAACTCACTGGCCAAGAAGATGGCCGAGGTGCGCGGCGACGACGCCCGCGAGGCGAAGAGCTACTTCCTCAACATCAAGGGCCCCGAGCTGCTCAACAAGTTCGTCGGCGAGACCGAGCGCCACATCCGGCTGATCTTCCAGCGGGCGCGTGAGAAGGCCTCCGAGGGCACCCCGGTGATCGTGTTCTTCGACGAGATGGACTCGATCTTCCGGACCCGCGGCACCGGCGTCAGTTCGGACGTCGAGACGACGGTGGTCCCGCAGCTGCTCAGCGAGATCGACGGCGTCGAGGGTCTGGAGAACGTCATCGTGATCGGCGCCTCCAACCGCGAGGACATGATCGACCCGGCGATCCTGCGGCCCGGCCGCCTGGACGTGAAGATCAAGATCGAGCGGCCGGATGCCGAAGCGGCACAGGACATCTTCAGCAAGTACCTCACCGAGGAACTGCCGGTCAACGAGGACGATCTGGCCGAGTTTGGCGGCGACCGGTCGCTGACGATCAAGGCGATGATCGAGAAGGTCGTCGACCGGATGTACGCCGAGATCGACGACAACCGCTTCCTCGAGGTCACCTACGCCAACGGCGACAAAGAGGTCATGTACTTCAAGGACTTCAACTCGGGCGCGATGATCCAGAACGTCGTCGACCGGGCCAAGAAGTACGCGATCAAGTCGGTGCTCGAGACCGGGCAGAAGGGTCTGCGCATCCAGCATCTGCTCGACTCGATCGTCGACGAGTTCGCCGAGAACGAGGACCTGCCCAACACCACCAACCCGGATGACTGGGCGCGGATCTCGGGCAAGAAGGGCGAGCGGATCGTCTACATCCGCACGCTGGTCACCGGCAAGAGCAGCAGCGCGAACCGGGCGATCGACACCGAGTCGAATCTCGGCCAGTACCTGTAGCGTTCGACCGTCGGCGGCCCGTCACCGGATTCCGGTGGCGGGCCGCTTCCCGTTTCAGGGGTGCCCGGCACCGCTGCCCGCCCCGCCCCGATCCGCGTCACCTACGCTGAGGTCATGCAGCGGATCATCGGAACCGAGGTCGAATACGGTATCTCCTCACCGTCCGATCCGACCGCCAACCCGATTCTGACGTCGACGCAGGCAGTGCTGGCCTACGCCGCCGCGGCCGGCATCCAGCGCGCCAAGCGCACCCGGTGGGACTACGAGGTGGAGTCGCCACTGCGCGACGCCCGCGGGTTCGACCTGAGCCGTGCCTCCGGCCCGCCGCCGGTGGTCGACGCCGACGAGGTGGGCGCGGCCAACATGATCCTGACCAACGGCGCACGGCTCTACGTCGACCACGCACACCCCGAGTACTCCGCACCCGAGTGCACCGATCCGCTGGACGCGGTGATCTGGGACAAGGCCGGGGAGCGGGTGATGGAGGCCGCGGCGCGCCACGTCGCGAGCGTGCCGGGTGCGGCCAAGCTGCAGCTGTACAAGAACAACGTGGACGGCAAGGGCGCCTCCTACGGGTCACACGAGAACTACCTGATGAGCCGGCAGACCCCGTTCTCGGCGGTGATCGCGGGTCTGACCCCGTTCCTGGTGTCACGCCAGGTGGTCACCGGATCGGGCCGCGTCGGTATCGGGCCCTCGGGTGACGAACCCGGATTCCAGCTGTCCCAGCGCGCCGACTACATCGAGGTCGAGGTCGGGCTGGAGACCACGCTCAAACGCGGCATCATCAACACCCGCGACGAACCGCACGCCGACGCCGACAAGTACCGGCGCCTGCACGTCATCATCGGCGACGCCAACCTCGCCGAGACGTCGACCTATCTCAAGCTCGGTGCCACCTCCCTGGTCCTCGACCTCATCGAGGAGGGAATGGATCTGTCGGACCTCGCGCTGGCCCGCCCGGTTCACGCCGTGCACGTGATCAGCCGGGATCCGTCGCTGCGGGCGACGGTCGCGATGGCCGACGGCCGTGAGCTGACCGCACTGGCGCTGCAGCGCATCTACCTCGACCGGGTGGCCAAGCTGGTGGACAGCCGCGACCCGGATCCGCGGGCCGCGCACGTCGTCGAGACGTGGGCCGAGGTGCTGGACCTCCTCGAGCGCGACCCGATGGAGTGCGCCGAGATCCTCGACTGGCCGGCCAAACTGCGGCTGCTCGAAGGGTTCCGGCACCGGGAGAACCTGGGGTGGTCGGCGCCCCGGCTGCACCTGGTGGATCTGCAGTACTCCGATGTCCGACTCGACAAGGGGCTGTACAACCGACTGGTCGCCCGCGGGTCGATGAAGCGTCTGGTCACCGAACAGCAGGTGCTCGACGCCGTCGACAGCCCGCCCACCGACACCCGTGCCTACTTCCGCGGTGAGTGCCTGCGCCGCTTCGGCGCCGACATCGCCGCGGCCAGTTGGGACTCGGTCATCTTCGACCTGGGCGGCGATTCGCTGGTGCGGATCCCGACGCTGGAACCGCTGCGCGGCAGCAAGGCGCACGTCGGGGCACTGCTCGACTCGGTCGACAGCGCCGTCCAGCTCGTCGAGCAGCTCACCGCCACATAGGCGTCCATCCCCAACGCCCGGCTATCCCGGGCATTTCGGGCGTCGACCGGTAGTGTGGAGGAACCGGCGGGTGGCTGTGAGCCCGTCGATGACAAGTGCAGGAGGCGGCGATGGCGCAGGAGCAGACCAAGCGTGGCGGTGGCGGCGGCGAGGACGACGACCTCTCCGGCGGCGCAGGTGCCGGGCAGGAACGTCGCGAGAAGCTCGCCGAGGAGACCGACGACCTGCTGGACGAGATCGACGACGTCCTCGAGGAGAACGCCGAGGACTTCGTGCGCGCTTACGTCCAAAAGGGCGGACAGTGACCTGGCCGCACTTCGAGCAGCTGGCCTTTCCTGACCTTTCCCGACATTCGTCCCACTCCACGACCCGAGGGGTTCCCTCCGTACCCATGGACTTGTCGTCCTTCTCCGACATGCTGCGCCGTCAGGCGCCCCACCTGTTGCCGTTCCGCGGCGACGCCTCGCTGACCCCCACCGACGCGGTGCCGCACGGCACCACGATCGTCGCGCTGAAGTTCCCCGGCGGCGTGGTGATGGCCGGTGACCGGCGCGCCACCCAGGGCAACATGATCGCCAGCCGCGACGTGCAGAAGGTCTACATCACCGACGACTACACGGCGACCGGCATTGCGGGCACCGCCGCCATCGCGGTGGAGTTCGCCCGCCTGTACGCGGTGGAACTCGAACACTACGAGAAGCTCGAAGGCGTCGCGCTGACGTTCGCGGGCAAGGTCAACCGGCTCGCCACCATGGTGCGCGGCAATCTCGGTGCGGCGCTGCAGGGTTTCGTGGCCCTGCCGCTGCTGGCCGGCTTCGACCTCGACGACCCCGACCCGCAGGCCGCCGGGCGCATCGTGTCGTTCGACGCCGCGGGTGGACACAATCTCGAAGAAGAGGGTTTCCAGTCGGTCGGATCGGGCTCCATCTTCGCCAAGTCGTCGATGAAGAAGCTCTACCACCAGGTGACCGATGCCGACTCGGCGCTGCGGGTGGCGGTCGAGGCGCTCTACGACGCCGCCGATGACGATTCGGCCACCGGCGGACCGGATCTGGTGCGCGGCATCTTCCCGACCGCGGTGCTGATCACCGCCGACGGGGCCGAAGAGGTCACCCAGGAGCGGATCGCCGGACTGGCCCGCGAAGTCATTCAAAACCGTTCCCGCGCCGACACTTTCGGCCCTGACGCGCATGCGCCGCGAGGTACAGATTCGTGAGTTTCCCGTATTTCATCTCGCCCGAGCAGGCGATGCGCGAGCGTTCCGAGCTCGCCCGCAAGGGAATCGCCAGGGGCCGCAGCGTGGTCGCGCTGGCCTACGCAGACGGGGTCCTGTTCGTCGCGGAGAACCCGTCGCGGTCACTTCAGAAGGTCAGTGAACTGTACGACCGCGTCGGCTTCGCCGCGGTCGGGCGCTTCAACGAGTTCAACAACTTGCGCAGCGGCGGTATCCGGTTCGCCGACACCCAGGGGTATGCGTATTCGCGCCGCGACGTGACCGGCCGACAGCTGGCCAATGTCTACGCGCAGACGCTCGGCACGATCTTCACCGAACAGGCCAAACCCTACGAGGTGGAGCTGTGTGTGGCCGAGGTCGCGCATTTCGGCGAATCCAAAGCGCCGGAGCTCTACCGGATCACCTACGACGGGTCGATCGCCGACGAACCCCACTTCGTGGTGATGGGCGGCGCCACCGAGCCGATCATCGCCAAACTCAACGACTCCTACACCGAGAACGCCGAACTCGCCGACGCGGTGCGTATCGCGGTCGACGCCCTCGAGTCCGGCGGTAACGGGGCCGAGCGACGCACGCTCGGCCCGTCGACTCTGGAAGTGGCGATCCTGGACGCCAACCGGCCCCGGCGGGCGTTTCGCCGGATCACCGGATCCGCACTCGAAGCGCTTCTGCCGCAGCGGGATGCGGAGGCGTCGGCGGATGCCGGCGCGGCGGACAAGCCCGCCGAGTAACCGGCGGCGTCAGCGCCGCCAGGCGGAGTGCAGGATCGCGGTGAGCGCGGCGATCCGCGCCGTCCGCACCACACCCACCAGGGGGCGCAGCGCATCGCTGGCGATCTGCACCTCTGAGGAACTCTGCAGGCCGATCGGCATGAGTCCCGAACTCACCGTGATGATCGCGTCGACGTGGGCGGCGTTCTCCAGCACCCGTTCGGCGCGATTCGGTGCGTGGTCGGGCAGGCGGTGGCCGCGCCCCGACTCCAGCACCTGTTCGACCAGACCCCGCGGATCGTCGACGTCGGCGCCGGCCATACCGGCGCGCAGTGCGGTGAGGGCCTCGGCGGCCGCCCGCACCGCCGAACGCAGTTCGTACTCGGCCTCGCCGAGGTCGATGTGCGGGGCGGGCGGTGTCGCGGGGGCCGAGTAGACCGTCCACGACAGCGCCGACACCTCCGGGTCGAACTCGGGATCGTCGCTGTCGTCGTCGAACTCGAAATCCGGGACCAGACCCACGGCGGTCGACGGGAGGTGCGGGTCGGTGACGATGAGGGCCTCGCCGACGGCGATCGCATCGCGCTGGAACTGGGTGCCCGCGGGCAGTCCGCGCACATCGCCGGGGACCGGCAGGGCGACCGAGACCGACGGTCCCGACGGTGCGGGACCGGCGGCGGTGCGCAGCGTCTGCAGCAGCGACACCGCGCCGGTGCCGTTGAGATCAGGCCACGGCAGACCGGTCCGGCCCGCCGCGGCGGAGTCGTAGGCGGTCACGGAATGCCTTGGCGCCCAATGGGAGAGCGAGTCGAGCACGTCATCGGGCGCGGCGGTTCCCGCGAGCCACGAATTGGCCCACACCGCCAGCGTTGCACTGGGACACCACATGATGCCCGCAGTGTAGTTGTTCGCCGCTGTGTGGGCCGGTCACGCGTTAGGCTGGCGTCATGCCCGTTTGGCTGATCTGGCTCGTCCTCGCGATCGTGCTGGCCGGGGCAGAAGCGCTCACCGGGGACATGTTCCTGCTGATGCTCTCCGGTGGGGCGCTGGCGGCGACCGGGACCAGTTGGCTGTTCGACTGGCCCATCTGGGCCGACGGTGTGGTGTTCCTGCTGGTTTCGGTGCTGCTGCTGGGAGTGGTCCGGCCAGTGCTGCGCAGACGCTTCTACGCCGGGACCGGGCTGCCGGAACCGGCCAAGGCGCTGGAGGGCAAGACCGCGCTCGTGCTCGACCGCGTCGCCCAGCACGCGGGTCAGGTCAAACTCGAGGGCGAGGTCTGGACCGCCAGGCCCCTGGACGACAACGATGTGTACGAACCGGGCGACCAGGTGACCGTCATGCGGATCGACGGCGCCACCGCGGTCGTCTGGAAGAACCCCTGAGCCGAAGGGAAGTCTGCCGTGGATGGAGCCGTCGCCGGCCTGGTCCTGCTGTTGGTGCTGGTCGTGTTCGCCGTCGTCGTGGTGGCCAAATCGGTCGCGCTGATCCCGCAGGCCGAGGCCGCGGTCATCGAGCGTCTCGGCCGGTACAGCCGCACCGTAAGCGGCCAACTCACGCTGCTGATCCCGTTCATCGACAAGATCCGCGCCCGGGTCGACCTGCGTGAGCGGGTGGTGTCCTTCCCGCCGCAGCCGGTGATCACCGAGGACAACCTGACGGTCGCCATCGACACCGTCGTCTACTTCCAGGTCACCAACCCGCAGGCGGCGGTCTACCAGATCAGCAACTACATCGTCGGCGTCGAGCAACTCACCACCACCACGCTGCGCAACCTCGTCGGCGGTATGACGCTGGAACAGACGCTCACCTCGCGCGACCAGATCAACACCGCGCTTCGCGGGGTGCTCGACGAAGCCACCAACCGGTGGGGTCTGCGGGTGGCGCGCGTCGAACTGCGCGCGATCGACCCGCCGCCGTCGATCCAGGACTCGATGGAAAAGCAGATGCGCGCCGACCGCGAGAAGCGGGCGATGATCCTGACCGCCGAGGGCAGCCGGGAGGCCGCGATCAAACAGGCCGAAGGGCAGAAGCAGGCGCAGATCCTGTCCGCCGAGGGCGCCAAACAGGCCGCGATCCTCGCCGCCGAGGCCGAACGGCAGTCGCGCATGCTGCGGGCGCAGGGCGAGCGTGCCGCCGCGTACCTGCAGGCCCAGGGGCAGGCCAAGGCGATCGAGAAGACGTTCGCGGCGATCAAGGCGGCCCGGCCGACCCCCGAACTGCTGGCCTACCAGTACCTGCAGACGCTGCCGGAGATGGCCAGGGGTGAGGCCAACAAGGTCTGGGTCGTGCCAAGCGATTTTGCCGGTGCGCTGGGCGGGTTCACCAAGCTGCTGGGGGCGCCCGGTGAGGACGGCGTCATCCGCTACACCCCCTCGCCCGACGAGGGACGGCCACCGGCGGAGGACGACTCCGAGGAAGTGGCCGACTGGTTCTCCACCGAGACCGACCCGGCGATCGCGCAGGCGGTCGCCAAGGCCGAGGCCGAGGCCCGCACCCCGATCGAGGGTCCCGGGCTGCTGTCGTCCACCGAGCCGCCCGGCCAGTTGGGCGCACCCCGCCCCGGTGTCACCGACCAATGAGCGCGCTCGGCTCGAAACGGACCTACGCCGCACTCGCGGCGATGCAGGCCGCCGACGCGGCGGCGTGTGTCAAACCGATCGCGCCGATCAAGAAGGCGCTCGACGACGTCGGGCTGCCCGAAGAGATTCGACCGCTCATCCCGGTGGTCAAGGCCGCCAGCGCGGTCGGACTGCTGTCGGTGTTCGGCTGGCCGCCGCTGGCCCGGATCACCACCTTCATGCTGACGGTCTACTTCGTACTCGCGGCCGGTTCCCACGTCCGGGCCAGGGATTGGAGCCCGGGTCTGGCCGCGGCCTCGTCGCTGCTCGTGCTGTTTGGCGCGATGACCGTGAAGGGTCCCGACGTCAGGACACCGTGACCGGTGCCGGTCTGCGCCGCTGTACGCGGTTCTCGTAGAGCAGGACGAAGACGCCGATGCTCGCGGTGGCGGCCGAGATCAGCACCAGCAGTGGGTTGACGCGGCCGGTGAGCGCATCGCCGAGGACCACAACCGCCGCCGTGCCCGGCAGCAGGCCGAAGAACGTCGCCAGCGAATAGGGGAGCAGGCGCACCGCCGACGCACCCGCCGCGTAGTTCAGCACGGCGAACGGCACAGCCGGGATCAGCCGCAGAGCGATCACCGACGGCCAGCCGCGGCGCCGTAACCGCACGTCGATCCGGTCGACCGCGGGATGGCTGACCAGGTTGTTCAGCTGCCAGCCCAGTGCGCGGACGAACAGCACCGCCAGCAGCGCGCTGACGGTGCTGGCCGCGACCGCGATCGCGATGCCGAGCAGCGGGCCGAACAGCAGACCGGCGGCGAGGGTGAACGCCGTGCGGGGGAACGGCAGCGTCGTCACCACGATGTGGGTGGCCAGGAAGACCAGCGGAAACCAGGCGCCCACCGACGTCGCCCAGTCCCGCAGCTCCAGCGCGTTCGGGATCGGCACCCACCAGGCCACTGCGACGAGAATCACAATCGCCGCGGCGATCGCGATGAGGCGCCGACGGGGAACCTGCAGGGCGGCGGCGGCCACCGTGGCCCGCACCGCCTGCACTGCCTGCAAGGTCCTGACGACGGCTTTCACGTTCACCAAGCCTACGGCCACATGCCGTCGCGCGGGGTCCGGCACGTCGGCCGACCGGCGGGCAGCGCGGTGACCGCCATCATTTAGCCTGATGGCGGATACGTCAGTCACACGCTGCGACAACAGGAGATGCCGGTGTCTGTGCAGGGGGCCAGTGCTGTCGAGTCCGGTCTGGAGCAGTGGCGCTCCGCAGTGGCGGGGGTGTTGGCGAAAAGCACCCGCAAGGACCCCGCCGACCTGCCCGCCGAACCCGACCGGCTGCTCGATTCGCCGACCTACGAGGGTTTCGCGATCCGCCCTCTCTACACCAGCCTCGACGAGTTGCCCGAGCCGCCGCTGCCGGGCCAGTGGCCGTACGTGCGCGGCGGTGACGCCCTGCGTGACGTCAAGTCCGGGTGGAAGGTGGCCGAGACCTTCCCGGCCGTGCCGAGCAGCGCCGACGAGGCCAACGGCGCGATACTGCTCGGCCTCACCGAAGGCGTCAGCGCACTGGTACTGCGCGTCGGCGCCGACGGCGTCGCCCCGTCCGACCTGGGACGGCTCCTCGAATCGGTGTTCCTCGACCTGGTCCCGGTCCAACTCGACGCCGGCACCGAATACGCCGCGGCCGCCGCAGCCCTCCTGCCGCTGCTGACCGATCTGGACGCCGAACAGCGCGAACGACTTTCGGTGGACCTGGGCGCCGACCCCCTCACCGCACCGTTCAGCGACCGGCCCGCACCCGAGGTGGCCGACGTGGTGTCCATCGCGGCCGGGGTCACCGGACACGGCGGGCATGTGCGCGCCATCACCGTCGACGGGCCCGCGCTGCACAACCGCGGGGCGAGCGCCTCATGGGAGTTGGCGGGTGCCGTCGCGGCCGGGGTGTTGTATCTGCGGCTGCTCGACCAGGGCGGCCTCGACATCGTCGACGCCGTGCGCCAGATCAGCTTCCGCTTCGCCGCCGACGACGACCAGTTCATGACCATCGCCAAGCTGCGGGCCGCCCGGCTGCTGTGGGCTCGCGTCTGCGAGGTCGTCGGCGCCGCGGACGCGGGTGCGGCCACCGTCCACGCGGTGTCGTCGCTGCCGATGATGGCCCGGCGGGATCCGTGGGTGAACATGCTGCGCACGACACTCGCGGCGTTCTCCGCGGGTGTCGGAGGCGCGGACACCGTGCTAGTGCACACCTTCGACGTGGCGATCCCGAACGGATTCCCCGGCACCTCGAGCACGTTCGCACGCCGCATCGCCCGCAACACCCAGCTGCTGCTGCTCGAGGAGTCCCACATCGGCCGGGTACTCGACCCGGCCGGTGGTTCCTGGTTCGTCGAGGACCTGACCGCGCAGCTGGCCGAGCAGGCATGGAAACACTTCCAGGACATCGAGTCGCGCGGCGGGTTCGTCGCCGCACACGACCACATCGCCGAGCAGATCGCCGACGTCGCCGCCCGCCGCGCCGACGACATCGCACACCGCCGCACCGCGCTGACCGGCGTGAACGAATACCCGAACCTCGAGGAACCCGCGCTTCCGCCCGGCGAGGCGTTCACCGCGGTCGCCCGCTACGCGGCCGGGTTCGAAGCGCTGCGCGACCGCTCCGATGCGGTTCTGGAGAGCACCGGCACGCGCCCGAAGGTGCTGCTGCTGCCGCTGGGGCCGCTGGCCGAACACAACATCCGCGCGACGTTCGCCACCAACCTGCTCGCCTCCGGTGGGATCGAGGCCGTCAACCCGGGCTCTGTCGGCGCCGCCGATGTGGCCCGGGCGGTGTCGGCCGCGGGCAACCCGTCGGTCGCCGTCATCTGCGGCACCGACACCCGCTACGGCACCGACGCCGCCGCCGTCGTCGCGGCCGCCCGCGAGGCGGGTGTCACCCGCGTCTATCTGGCCGGCCCCGAGAAGGCCCTCGCCGAGGCGGATCCCAAGCCGGACGACTACCTGACCGCCAAGATCGACGCGGTCGCGGTCCTGTCGAACCTCCTCACCCGATTGGGGGCCTGACTGCTATGACGGTCAACGATGTCGCCGGCAAGCCGGCTCCGGAAACCACCGGGGTAAGGAGCTTCGCCGACGTACCGCTCCACGGTGAAGGCACCGGCGCACCCGCGACCGAGGCCGCCGTCGCCGCACACATCGAGGCCGCGGCCGCCGCGCACGGGTACACCCCCGAGCAACTCGACTGGGTGACGCCGGAGGGCATCGACGTCAAACCGGTCTACGTCGCCGCCGACCGCGCCGCCGCCGCCTCGGCCGGATACCCGCTCGACTCGTTCCCGGGCGCACCGCCGTTCCTCCGCGGGCCGTACCCGACGATGTACGTCAACCAGCCCTGGACCATCCGCCAGTACGCCGGCTTCTCGACCGCCGCGGAGTCCAACGCGTTCTACCGCCGCAACCTGGCCGCGGGCCAGAAGGGCCTCTCGGTGGCCTTCGACCTGGCCACCCACCGCGGCTACGACTCCGACCATCCGCGGGTGCAGGGCGACGTGGGCATGGCCGGGGTGGCCATCGACTCCATCCTCGACATGCGCCAGCTCTTCGACGGCATCGACCTGTCATCGGTGTCGGTGTCGATGACGATGAACGGCGCGGTGCTGCCGATCCTGGCGCTCTACGTCGTGGCCGCCGAGGAGCAGGGGGTGCGGCCGGAGAAGTTGGCGGGGACCATCCAGAACGACATCCTCAAAGAGTTCATGGTCCGCAACACCTACATCTATCCGCCCAAGGCATCGATGCGGATCATCAGCGACATCTTCGGTTACACCAGCACCAAGATGCCGAAGTTCAACTCGATCTCGATCTCCGGCTACCACATCCAGGAGGCCGGGGCGACGGCCGATCTGGAGCTGGCCTACACGCTGGCCGACGGCGTCGAGTACATCAAGGCCGGCCTGGACGCCGGGCTCTCGATCGACAAGTTCGCGCCGCGACTGTCCTTCTTCTGGGGCATCGGGATGAACTTCTTCATGGAGGTCGCCAAGCTGCGCGCCGGCCGACTGCTGTGGAGCGAACTGGTCGCCGAGTTCGACCCGAAGAACGAGAAGTCGCTGTCGCTGCGCACCCACTCGCAGACCTCGGGTTGGTCGCTGACCGCACAGGACGTGTTCAACAACGTCGCCCGCACCTGCATCGAGGCGATGGCCGCCACCCAGGGGCACACCCAGTCGCTGCACACCAACGCCCTCGACGAGGCGCTCGCGCTGCCAACCGACTTCTCGGCCCGCATCGCGCGCAACACCCAGCTGCTGCTGCAGCAGGAGTCCGGAACCACCAGGCCGATCGACCCATGGGGTGGGTCGTACTACGTCGAGTGGCTGACCCACCAGCTGGCCACCGCCGCCCGGATGCACATCGGTGAGGTCGTCGCCCATGGTGGTATGGCGCAGGCGATCAGCGAGGGCATCCCGAAGCTGCGCATCGAGGAGGCCGCGGCCCGCACCCAGGCCCGTATCGACTCCGGCGCGCAGACCGTCATCGGCGTCAACAAGTACCAGGTGACCGAGGACCACGAGATCGAGGTGCTCAAGGTCGAGAACAGCCGGGTGCGCGCCGAGCAGCTCGCCAAGCTGCAGCAGTTGCGCGCCGACCGTGACGAGGACGCGACCCGCGCCGCGCTCGACGAGCTGACCCGGGCGGCCGGTGCGCAGGGGTCAGCCGGGGAGGACGGGCTGGGCAACAATCTGTTGGCGCTCGCGATCAACGCCGCCCGCGCCAAGGCGACCGTGGGGGAGATCTCCGACGCACTGGAGAAGGTCTACGGCCGCCACGTCGCCGAGATCCGCACGATCTCCGGCGTCTACCGCGACGAAGCCGGGAAGGCCACCAACATCTCTTCCGCAACCGAACTCGTGGAGAAGTTCGCCGAGGCCGACGGCCGCCGGCCCCGCATCCTGGTCGCCAAGATGGGGCAGGACGGCCACGACCGCGGCCAGAAGGTCATCGCGACGGCCTTCGCCGACATCGGTTTCGACGTCGATGTGGGTTCGTTGTTCTCCACGCCCGACGAGGTCGCCCAGCAGGCCGCCGACAACGACGTGCACGTCGTCGGTGTCTCGTCGCTGGCCGCCGGTCACCTCACGCTGGTGCCCGCGCTGCGCGACGCGCTGGCCGCGGTCGGCAGGCCCGACATCATGGTGGTGGTCGGCGGGGTCATCCCGCCCGGCGACTTCGACGAGCTCTACGCCGCAGGGGCCGCCGCCATCTTCCCGCCGGGCACCGTGATCGCCGACGCCGCGACCGGGCTGCTGCACAAACTCGCCGAACGGCTCGGCTACGACCTGAACGCCTGACATGGCGGCCCCGACCGTCGCCGAGCTGTCCGCAGCGATCCGCAGCGGTGACCGGTCGGCGCTGGCGAAGGCGATCACCCTGGTCGAGTCGACGCGCGCCGACCACCGCGAGCAGGCCCAGGAGCTGCTGCTGGAGCTGATGCCGCAGGCCGGCTCCGCCATGCACGTGGGCATCACCGGCGTGCCGGGGGTGGGGAAGTCGACGACCATCGAGGCGCTCGGCATGTACCTGATCGAGCAGGGGCACCGGGTGGCCGTGCTGGCGGTGGATCCGTCCTCGACCCGCACCGGCGGCTCGATCCTCGGCGACAAGACCCGGATGGCGAAACTCGCCGTGCACCCCGATGCCTACATCCGTCCGTCGCCGACCTCCGGCACACTCGGCGGGGTCGCCAAGGCCACCCGCGAGACCATCGTGCTGCTCGAAGCCGCGGGCTACGACGTCATCCTGGTCGAGACCGTCGGGGTGGGGCAGTCCGAGGTCACGGTGTCGAACATGGTCGACACGTTCGTGTTCCTCACTCTCGCCCGCACCGGTGACCAGCTGCAGGGCATCAAGAAGGGCGTGCTCGAACTCGCCGACATCGTCGTCGTCAACAAGGCCGACGGCGAGCACGCCATCGAGGCGAAATCCGCCGCGCGTGAGCTGACCGCCGCACTGCGGCTGATCTACCCGCGCGAGACGCTGTGGCGTCCGCCCGTGCTGACCATGAGCGCACTGCACGGCGACGGGCTGCGCGAGCTGTGGGACAAGGTGCTCGAACACCGCGACGTGCTGCGCGAGGCCGGGCAGTTCGAGAACCGCCGACGCGCACAGCAGGTCGAGTGGACGTGGTCGATGGTGCGTGACGCGGTCCTCGACCGGGTACTGAACAATCCCGAGGTGCGCCGGATCCGCGCCGAAGTGGAACGGCAGGTCCGCGACGGCGAGCTCACCCCGGCGCTGGCCGCGCGCCGGATTCTCGACGCAGCGCACTGAAGCGGTGGCTGACCTGGTCGTTAACGCTTCAATAACGCTCTGTTTAAGTGCTGGTTCGGCGGGCTAGATTCGTAGCTGTGAGCAACCTCTCAGCGCGAGGCGACGGCACCGCTCTCCCGCACGGCGTGCAGGGCGCGGCGGACCGTAACTTCGCGTGCACGCTCCAGGGCTTCTCGCAGCTGTTCCCGGGTCGCCGGTTCGGAGGCGGCGCACTGTGCATCTACCTGCACGGGGAGCCGGTGGTCGACGTCTGGACCGGCTACTCGGACCGGCGCGGCAGGCAGTACTGGACCGCCGACACCGGGGCCATGGTCTTCTCGGCGACCAAGGGGATGGCCGCCACGGTCATCCACCGCCTCGTCGACCGCGGTCTGCTCGAATACGACGCGCCGGTCGCGCGGTTCTGGCCCGAGTTCGGCGCCAACGGCAAGGAGCGGATCACCGTCCGTGACGTGATGCGCCACCGCGCGGGGCTGTCGCATCTCAACGGGGTCCGCAAGGAGGATCTGCTCGACCACCTCGCGATGGAGCAGCGGCTGGCGGCGTCTCCGGTCAACAGGCTGCTCCACGGCCATCCGGCCTACCACGCGCTGACCTACGGATGGTTGGTCTCCGGGCTGGCGCGCGCGGTCACCGGCCAGGGGATGGGCGATCTGATCCGCACCGAACTGGCCGGACCGCTCAACACCGACGGGCTGCATCTGGGCCGCCCGCCGGCCCACGCGCCCACCCGGGCCGCGCAGATCCTCGCCCCGCAGAGCACGCTGGCCAATCCGGTCTTTAACTTCGTCGCCCCCAAGGTCGCCGCCCTGCAGTTCTCCGGGATGTTCGGGTCGATGTACTTCCCGGGCATGAAGGGGGTCGTTCAGGGCGACATCCCGTTCCTCGACGCCGAGATCCCGTCGGCCAACGGTGTCGCGACGGCTCGCGGGCTGGCCCGGATGTACGGCGCGATCGCCAACGGCGGCGTCATCGGTGGTGAACAGTTCCTGTCGTCGCAGGTCGCCGCCGGATTGACGGGCAGACCGAATCTGCGGCCCGACCGCAACATCGGCATCCCGCTCGCCTTCCACCTCGGCTACCACAGCCTGCCGTTCGGGCTGATGCGTGGATTCGGCCACGTCGGGCTCGGCGGATCCGTCGGCTGGGCCGACCCGTCCAGCGGCCTGGCGATCGGCTTCGTGCACAACCGACTGCTCACCCCGATGCTCCTCGACATGGGGTCCTTCGCGGGTCTGAACGTGCTGATCCGGCGCGACGTCGCCCGGGCGCGCCGGCGCGGATTCCAGGTCATACCCGATCTGGGCGCACCGTTCGCGGTGCCCAAGCCGGTTGCCGGGTAGGGTCGCCGACCCCCTCTCAGACACCCTGCGGGTGCGGTTTGTGGGGTATTTCACCACCGCGCGTGACAACGTTTGTTGTCCCTGGGAATGGTTGTCCAGCAGGTGAATTCGCTTTCGCCGTGACAGTTTCCGCCGAGACGTCCCACTGGTGTGTCGGGTCTGTTGAGCCTTTGCTGGTGGCCTGAATCACGTGAACATCGTTATTCGTCCCGCTGTTGCCGTAGTCCGGAAGTCTTGTCGTTCGCACATATTCAGCACACCGGGTGTGCCCACGGCCCATCTGTCCGACCGCAGTGATGTTGACCACGCAAAAACGCCATGCGCTGCTGAAACAAGATCGTCATCACCGCGGCCGAGCTTCTCACTGGTCGCGCGCTGACCCCGTTCGTCGATTTACAGCAACCACATCTGTCACTCGCGGGAGTTTGCTGAGTTCTTGCGTAGCGAAAAACCTGAGAGGAACCCAAGAAAGTGCCAAGATTGACATTAGAGTCAAAATGCGAAATAACTGCAGGTCAACGCGTCGAAGGTTGATGAAACTGCGATCTTGTCCTTGCTCGTGTAACGTTTTGGCCGCGGACATTGATCTAGCAACAGCCGAGGGGGATTTGCTCGGTACTTGCACCGGAGTCGGCGCGAGCGGTTACGCTCCGACTCGGCGCCAACGAAGGCCGTAGAGATGCAGAGGGGGAGCGGACGGAGCACGCCGAGAAGTGCTGAATCTTCGAAACCATCGATTTTCACTCCGTCCCGAGACTTCCGTATCCCGTTCCAGAAGAGGTTTGTACACGTGGTCGATGCACCGGTCACTCCCATCGCCGTCATCGGAATGGCCTGCCGGCTGCCGGGGGGAATCGACTCTCCCGAGCGGTTGTGGGAGGCCCTCCTGCGCGGCGACGATTTCGTCACCGAGGTGCCGCTGGACCGCTGGGATGCCGACGAGTACTACGACCCCGAGCCCGGCGTGCCGGGGCGGTCGGTGTCGAAGTGGGGTGCCTTCCTCGACGACGTGGCCGGCTTCGACGCCGAGTTCTTCGGTATCAGTGAGCGGGAAGCCACGGCCATCGACCCGCAGCACCGACTGCTGCTCGAGACGGCCTGGGAGGCCGTCGAGCACGCCGGGATCGACCCGGCGGCTCTGCACGAATCACTGACCGGTGTCTTCATCGGGATGACGCACGGTGACTACCAACTCGTCGCCGCCGACGCCAACGCCATCGAAGGGCCCTACGGGTTCACCGGCAACAACTACAGCCTCGCCTCGGGTCGTATCTCCTACGCCATGGGTCTGCACGGACCCGCGTACACGGTCGACTCCGCCTGCTCGTCGAGCCTCCTGGCGGTCCACATGGCCTGCCGCAGCCTGCACGACGGTGAAAGCGATATGGCGCTCGCCGGTGGCGTCTCGATCATGCTCGAGCCGCGCAAGATGTCCTCCGGTTCGGCGCAGGGCATGCTCTCGCCCACCGGCCGTTGCCATGCGTTCGACGTCGACGCCGACGGGTTCGTCTCCGGTGAGGCCTCGGTCGTCCTCATGTTCAAGCGGCTCGCGGACGCCCAGCGCGACGGGGACCGCATCCTGGCCGTGGTCAAGGGATCGGCGGCCAACCAGGACGGCCACACCGTCAACATCGCGACGCCGTCCCGCAACGCGCAGGTTTCGGTCTACCGGGCGGCGCTCGCCGCTGCCGGGATGGATCCGGCGACGGTCGGCATGGTCGAGGCGCACGGCACCGGAACCCCGGTCGGCGACCCGATCGAGTACGCCGGCCTCGCCGAGGTGTACGGCATTGATGCGCCGTGCGCGCTCGGATCGGTGAAGACCAACTTCGGCCACGGACAGTCGGCGTCGGGCGCCATCGGCCTGATGAAGGCGATCCTGTCGCTGCAGCACGCGACGGTGCCACAGAACCTGCACTACACCCGTATGCCCGACGAGATGGCGCGGGTCAGCACCAACCTGTTCGTCCCGCAGGAGATCACCCCGTGGCCGCGCGGTGAGCAGCCCAGGCGCGCCGCGGTCTCCTCCTACGGGCTGTCCGGCACCAACGTGCACGCCGTCCTCGAGCAGGCCCCGGAAGCTCCGGCCCCGGTCGTCGAGCCGACCGACAAGGCGATGCTCTTCCCGCTGTCGGCGACCTCGGCCGAAGAACTGCGGCGCACCGCCGCACGCCTGGCCGACTGGGTGGACGCCCAGTCCGACGGGGACCTGCGCGATCTCGCCTACACCCTGGCCCGCCGGCGTGGACACCGCCCGGTGCGCACCAGCGTCAGCGCCGCCACCCGCGAAGAGCTCATCAAGGCGCTGCGAGAGATCGCCGACGGCGAGACGCCCTACGAGCCCGCGGTGGCCAAGGGTGAGCGCGGTCCGGTCTGGGTGTTCTCCGGTCAGGGGTCGCAGTGGGCCGGGATGGGCAAGGGTCTGCTGGCCACCGAACCGGTGTTCGCCGCCGCCGTGGCCGAACTCGAGCCGCTGATCGCCCGCGAGTCGGGTTTCTCGGTCACCGAGGCGATGTCCGCACCGGAGAAGGTCACCGGGATCGACCGCGTGCAGCCCACGGTGTTCGCGGTCCAGATCGCGCTCGCGGCCACCATGAAGTCCTACGGGGTGACCCCCGGCGCGGTGATCGGACACTCCATGGGGGAGTCGGCCGCGGCCGTCGTCGCCGGCGGCCTGTCGTTGGAGGACGGCGCCAAGGTGATCTGCCGCCGGTCCAGGCTGATGGCGCGCATCGCCGGATCCGGTGCGATGGCCTCGGTGGAACTCCCTGCGCAGCAAGTGCTTTCAGAACTCGCCGCCCGCGGCATCAGTGACGTGGTGCTCTCCGTGGTCGCCTCGCCGCAGTCCACCGTCGTCGGTGGCGCCAAGGAGTCCATCCGCGAACTCGTCGCCGAGTGGGACGCGCGCGGTGTGATGGCGCGTGAGGTCGCCGTCGACGTGGCGTCGCATTCGCCGCAGGTCGACCCGATTCTCGACGAGCTGACCGAGGTGCTCGAGGACATCGAGCCGATGGAGCCCGAGATCCCGTATTACTCGGCCACGCTTTACGATCCGCGTGATCCGGCCGAGTTCGACGCCTACTACTGGGTGGACAACCTGCGGCACGCCGTGCGGTTCTCCGCGGCCGTGCAGGCCGCGCTCGAGGACGGGTTCCGCGTGTTCGGCGAACTCGCCCCGCACCCGCTGCTGACCCACGCCGTCGACCAGACCGGCCGCAGCCTCGACATGAGCCTCGCCGCCCTGGCCGCGATGCGCCGTGAGCAGGAGTCGCCCGACGGTCTGCTGAGCTTCGTCGCCGACGTCCACAACGCCGGTGGCGCAGTGGACTTCTCGGTGATCTTCCCCGACGGGCGTCTCGTCGACGCGCCACTGCCCACCTGGACCCACGTCCACCTGATGCTGACCCGCGACGGCCAGGAGCAGACGCAGGGCGGTTCCACGGTGGCGGTGCACCCGCTGCTCGGCGCGCACGTCCGGCTCCCGGAGGAGCCGGAACGCCACGTGTGGCAGGTCGACGTGGGCACCGTCGCCCAGCCGTGGCTCGGCGACCACCAGGTGCACAACGTCGCGGCGCTGCCCGGTGCGGCGTACTGCGAGATGGCGCTCGCCGCGTCACGCACCGTCTTCGGCGATTCGGCCGAGGTCCGCGACATCACGTTCGAGGCCATGCTGCTGCTGGAGGACCAGACACCGGTCTCCTCGGTCGCCACCGTGAAACGGCCCGGGGTGGCCGACTTCGTGGTCGAGACCTACGACGAGGGTGCCGAGGTCCGGCGGGCCACCGCCGTGCTGCACGGTGACGACACCGCAGAGGCGCCGGCCGCCTACGACGTCGACGAACTGCTGACCGCCCACCCCGAACGCCGCGAGGGCGCCGACCTGCACAGCTGGTTCGCCGAACGCGGGATCTCCTACGGGCAGGCGTTCTCCGGTCTGGTCGCCGCCCACACCCGCGACGACGGCGGCAACACCGTCCTCGCCGAGGTGGCGCTGCCCGGTTCGATCCGCTCGCAGCAGGGCGCCTACGGAATCCATCCGGCGCTGCTGGACGCCTGCTTCCAGGCCGTCGGCGCACACTCCGCCCTACATGCGGACGTCACCGGAACGCTGATGCTCCCGCTCGGCGTGCGCCGGCTCAGCGCGCACGCCTCCATGCGCAACGCGCACTACTGCTACGTCACGGTCACCAACGTGAGCGCCGCCGCCGTCGAGGCCGACATCGAGGTGCTCGACGAGGACGGCGCCGTCCTGCTCACCGTCGAGGGGTTGCGTCTCGGCAGCGGCGCCACCGCGGGCGGACACCGGGAGCGCCTGCTCAACGAGCGGCTGCTCACGATCGACTGGCGTACCCAGGACCGGCCGGAGGCCGACCATGTGGACGCCGGCCGCTGGCTGCTGATCGCCACGTCGACCGATGCGCAGCCTGAGGCCGCCCGGTTGTCCGACGCACTGAGCGGTGCCGACGCCCATGTCACCACGATGGTGTGGCCGGTCGAGCAGGCCGATCACGCCGCGACCGCCGCTCACGTGATCGACCGCCTCACCGCCGACCACCACAGTGGTGTGGTCGTGGTGACCGCGCCCGTACGGACAGACGCCGCACCGGCGCAGGGCGCCGACCAGGTCCGCCACCTGGTCCGCATCGCGCGTGAGCTGCCCGAGGTGCCCGGCGAGCCGCCGCGGCTTTTCGTGCTGACCCACAACGCGCAGACAGTGCTGGCCGACGACGTCGCCAACCTCGAGCAGGCCGGGCTGCGTGGTCTGATGCGGGTGCTCGCCATGGAGCATCCCGCGCTGCGGCCGACCCAGGTCGACCTCGACCCCGCCACCGATGCCGCGGCCCTCGCCGCGCAGCTGCTGTCCGGTTCCGAGGAAGACGAAACCGCTTGGCGCGGTGGCGATTTCCACGTCGCACGGCTGGCGCTGAGCCCGCTGCGCCCCGAGGAGCGCCGCACGACCGTCGTCAACCACGAAACTGACGGCATGCGGCTGCAGATCCGCACCCCCGGCGACCTGGAGTCGCTGGAACTGGCCGCGTTCGACCGCGTCCCGCCGGGACCTGGTGAGATCGAGGTCTCGGTGACGGCGTCGAACCTCAACTTCGCCGACGTGCTCGTCGCCTACGGCCGCTACCCGAGCTTCGAGGGCCGGCTCCCGAAGCTGGGCGCCGACTTCGCCGGTGTGGTCACCGGCGTCGGCCCCGGTGTCACCGAACATCAGGTGGGGGACCGGGTCGCGGGGATCTCGGCCAACGGCGCATGGGCCACGTTCGTCACCTGCGACGCCAACCTCGCGGTCAAACTGCCCGCCGGTGTGCCCGAGGACCGGGCCGCCGCGGTGCCCAGCGCGCATGCCACCGCCTGGTACGGCCTGCACGACCTGGCGCGCATCGGGGCGCGCGACAAGGTGCTGATCCACTCCGCGACCGGCGGTGTGGGACAGGCCGCGGTCGCGATCGCCAAGGCCGCGGGCGCGGAGATCTACGCCACCGCCGGTAGCCCGGAGCGACGGAAGATCCTGCGGGACATGGGGATCGAGCACGTCTACGACTCCCGCAGCACCGCCTTCGCCGACGAGATCCGTGAGGATACGGCCGGCTACGGCGTCGACATCGTGCTGAACTCGCTGCCGGGCGCCGCGCAGCGTGCGGGTCTGGAACTGCTCTCCTTCGGTGGCCGTTTCGTCGAGATCGGCAAGCGTGACATCTACGGCGACAGCAAGATGGGCCTGTTCCCGTTCCGGCGCAACCTGGCGTTCTACGCGGTGGACCTGGCGCTGCTGACCCTGACCAACCCGGACATCCTGCGCCGCCTGCTGGAGACGGTGTACCAGCAGATCGCGGACGGGGTGCTGCCGCTGCCGGAGACCACGCACTACCCGCTGGCCGACGGCGCGACCGCGATCCGCGTCATGGGTGCGGCCGGGCACACCGGCAAGCTCGTACTCGACGTCCCGCACACCGGACAGAGCACCGCCGTGGTGCCGCCGGAGAACGCCGAGGTCTTCCGCGGCGACGGCGCATACGTCGTCACGGGCGGCATGGGCGGGCTGGGCCTGTTCCTCGCCGAGAAGATGGCCGCGGCGGGCTGCGGCCGGATCGTGCTCAACGGCCGCTCGGCGCCGAACCCGGCGGCGACCGCCGCGATCGACCGCATCCGCGCCGGTGGTACCGAGGTCGAGGTGTCGCTGGGTGACATCGCCGATCCCGCCACGGCAGATCGTGTGATCGCCGCGGCGACCGCCACCGGCCTGCCGGTGCGCGGTGTGCTGCACGCCGCCGCCGTGGTCGAGGACGCGACGCTGCCCAACATCACCGACGAACTGATCGACCGTGACTGGGCGCCGAAGGTGCAGGGCGCCTGGAATCTGCACGCCGCCACCCTGGATCAGCCGCTGGACTGGTTCTGCTCGTTCTCGTCGGCTGCCGCGATGGTCGGTTCGCCGGGACAGGGCGCCTACGCCGCGGCCAACAGCTGGCTCGATGCGTTCACCCACTGGCGCCGGGCCCAGGGGCTGCCGGCCTCCGCGATCGCCTGGGGTGCCTGGGCGGAGATCGGCAAGGGGCAGGGGATGGCCGAGGACACCGCGATGGCGATCCTGCCCGACGACGGTGCCGACGCCTTCGACGCGCTGCTGCGCCACAACCGCGGTTACTGCGGCTACGCACCGGTCGCGGGTGCCCCGTGGTTGACGGCGTTCGCGCAGACCAGCAAGTTCGCCGAGGCCTTCGCCTCGATCGGCCAGGGCGGCACGGGCACCAGCGCATTCCTCACCGAACTCTTCGAACTGCCGCAGGAGGAGTGGCCGGGCCGGCTGCGCAAGCTGGTCGCCGACCAGATCGGCCTGATCCTGCGCCGGTCGGTCGACTCGGACCGGCCGTTGTCCGAGTACGGGCTGGACTCGCTCGGAACGCTGGAGGTGCGCACCCGCATCGAGAACGAGACGGGCATCCGCATCGGATCGACCGACATCACCACGGTGCGGGCACTGGCCCAGCGTCTCGCCGACACGCTCGCCGGTGATTCGGGCACATCGAGTTCGTCGTGAGGACAGCTCACATGGCGTCGACGAAGTCGCCCGGGAACACATACGAAGCACGGGAGGTCTGATGGTTGCCATCAAAGCGATCCATGACTGGACTGGCGCCCCGGGTACGCTCGTGTCCTGGAATCCGTCGGCGACGTCGCTGGCCAAGATGCAGGATGCCCCAATCAGCCCGGTGCCGGTGAGTTACCAGCAGGAGCAACACATCCGGGGTTACCGCAAGCATCTGTCGCAGGGTACGGACATGGCCCGGTTGAACATCCCGGCCTGGGACATGCCCGGCCAGTGCGACCTTCGGGCGATGACGCACGTCATCAATGCCTACATCCGTAGGCACGACACCTACCACAGCAGGTTCGAGTTCACCGAGGCCGGCGAGGTGGTGCGACGCACGATCCGCAATCCCCGTGACATCAAGTTCGTGCCGACCCAGCACGGCGAGATGACCGCAGACCAGTGGCGCCGTCACGTGCTGTTGACCCCGGATCCGTTGCAGTGGAACTGCTTCGGTTTCGGCATCATCCAGCGCGCGGACCACTTCACGTTCTACATCAGCGTCGACCACGTGCACACGGACGCGATGTTCATGGGGCTGGTGCTCGTCGAGATCCACATGATGTACGCCACGCTCGTCGGTGGCGGGGCGCCGTTGAAGCTGCCCGATGCGGGCAGCTACGACGACTACTGCCTCCGGCAGCGCGAGTACACCGACTCGTTGACGCTGGAGTCGCCCGAGGTGCAGGACTGGGTGCGGTTCGCCAAGAGCAACGGGGGCACGCTGCCGCACTTCCCGCTGCCCCTCGGTGATCCGGCCGAACCCTGCTCCGGGGAACTGCTCACCGTGCGACTGCTCGACAAGCACCAGGGCGAGCGGTTCGAAGCGGCCTGCAACGCCGCCGACGCGCGGTTCATCGGTGGCGTGTTCGCCTGCGCGGCATTGACCGATCACGAGTTCACCGGCGACTCCGACTACCACATCATCACCCCCACCACCACCCGGCGCACTCCCGAGGAGTTCATGACCACGGGCTGGTTCACCGGTCTGGTGCCGGTCACGGTGTCGGTGGACCGCAACAGCTTCGGGGACACCGCCCGTTCGGCGCAGAAGTCCTTCGACTCCGGCCTCGACCTGGCGCACGTGCCGTTCGAGCGGGTGCTCGAACTGGCCGAGTCGGTGGGCGTCCGGCCCGCCGATCCGGGCGTGCCGATGGTCTCCTACCTCGATGCCGGCCTCCCGCCGCTGTCGCCGAGCGTCATCGCCCAGTGGGAGGGCATGAACGGCAAGGTCTACAGCGACGCGCGCGCGGCCTTCCAGGTCGGGATGTGGGTCAACCGCACCGAGCGGGAAACGACTGTGACCGTGGCGTTCCCGGACAATCCGATCGCCAGGGAGTCGATCACCCGTTACCTGCAGGTGATGATGTCGTGGTACCTGCGGGTGGCCGACGGTGGCGCGGCGGGACCGCTGGCCGGTCGGCACGGGGCCGCCGTGCGGCGCCGCGACGAATTGGTACCCGTAGTCGGAGGTTGATGTTGTCGACGCAGATCAGGCCGGCGCGGGCCCGATCGCTCAGGTCTTTTCGCGCTGACGCGACCAAAGTCGAGGAGCGGCCCGACGATCGCCTCTCGTATCTGGACCAGGCGCTGTTCCTCGGCCTGCGGGCGACCGGACAGGCCGCTGTCATGCAGTGCGTGTGGGTCTACGAGCACGCCGTGGATTTCGAAGGGTTGCGGCGCTTCCACCACAACTTCGGATACGGGCTGGCGGGCCGGCGGATCGAACCGTCACCGCTGCCGTTCGGCAGGCACCGCTGGGTGTCCTCGCTCGGTCCGCCCTCGAGTCTGGACATCGAGCAGACCCCGCGTCCGCGTGCGGAATTGAGCGACTGGATCGACGAGCACGCCCAGTTGCCAGTCGACCCGCAGTGGGGTCCGGCCTGGCATATGGGCGTGCTGCCGATGACGGACGGGTCCACCGCGATCAGCCTGGTGGGTTCGCACTGCATCGGCGACGGCGGGGGCGCGCTGCTGACCGTGTTCAACGCGGTCACCGGTAACACCCCCGACCTCGGCTACCCGATGCCGGGGGAGCGCACCCGGATGCGCGGGCTGGCCGCCGACGCCCGCCAGACCGTGCGCGACGCACCGGAGATCGGCCGGACGCTGGTCGCGGCGGCCAAACTCGCCTACCGCAAGCGCAAGGATTTCGCCCGCAAGGGCAAGGGCGCGGTCGAGACGCCGCTGCGCGACGAACACGTCGTGGTGCCGTCGGTCACGTTGTTCGTCGACGGCGACGAATGGGATGCGCGGGCCGCGGCGCTTGGCGGCAACAGCTATTCGCTGCTGGCCGGGTTCGGGGCCACGCTGTCCGAACGGATGGGCCGCCAGCAGCCCGGCGACGGTTTCGTGCCGTTCATCATCCCGATCAACGACCGCACGCTCGAGGACACCCGTGCCAACGCGGTGAAACTCGCCAACGCCCGGATTGATCCCCGCGGGGTGACCGAGGATCTCGCACCCGCGCGGGCAGCGATCAAACAGGCGCTCAAGACGATGCGCGAGGAGCCCGACGAAACGCTGGCGCTGCTGCCGCTCACCCCGTTCATCCCCAGACGCGCCGTGAAGTCGACAGCCGATGTGGCGTTCGGCTTCTCGGATCTGCCGGTGTCGTGTTCGAACCTGGGCGACCTGCCGCCCGACATCGGGCGGATCGACGGATCCGACGCCGAATACGTGATCCTGCGCGGCGTGGACCAGTTCATCCCGCGCTCGGTGCTCGAACAGCGTCGCGGGTTGCTGACCGTGATCGGCGCACGCGTCGGCCACAAGATGATGATCGCGGTTATCGCGTACCAGCCCGGCGCCACGAACACCAAACCCCATCTGCGCGAACTGACCACGGCGGCGCTGGGCGACTTCGGCCTGACGCCCGCGGTGATCTGAGGGGGTTGTCGATGGCGATCCAGATGCGCCCAGCGACGCTGAGGGCCGGGCGGGGCGAGGACGGTGGGCTCCGCGACGACCACCTGGCCTACATCGACCAGGCGGCGTACCTGCAGCAGCGCGCCACCGGCGTCGGCAAACTGGCGCAGGCGGTCTGGGTGTACGAGCACCCGCTGAACATGGACGCGCTCAAGAGGTTTCACGCCAACCTCGACCACAGTCTGATCGGCAGGCGGGTCGAGACGTCGGTGCTGCCGTTCGGTCGGCACCGGTGGGTGAGTGCCGAGGGCGCTCCGATCGCGGTCTCCGCGCCCCGGTCCCGCGCCGACCTCAGCGACTGGATCGACGAACGGTCGGCCGTGCCGATCGACCCGGAGATCGGGCCCAGCTGGCATCTCGGCGTACTGCCCATGGACGACGGTTCGGTCGCGATCAGCCTGGCGGCATCCCACGTCGTCACCGACGGGATCGGGCTGCTGCGCTCGATCGCCGACGCGGCCGAGGGACGCACCCGTCACCTCGGATACGCCCCTGCCCGTTCACGATCCACGTTGACGGCGCTGCGCGCCGACCTGCGCCAGACCGCCAGGGACATGCCCGAGGTCGGGCGCACCGTGGCCGCAGCGGCCAAACTGGCCTACCGGCGGCGCCACGAATTGCGGCAGCCCGCTTCGCCGCGCGCCGCGGCGGCGACGGTCGCCGAAGGCGGGAAACCGGTGATCATCCCCGCGATCACCGCGTTCATCGACGCCAAGCACTGGGATTCCTGTGCCGAGATGCGAAACGGCACCACGTATTCGCTGCTCGCCGGGTTCGCGGCGCGGTTGGCCGAACGCACCGGCAGGCACCGCCCCGACGACGGCGCGGTGTCGTTGTTGATCGCGATCAGTGAGCGCACCCCCGACGACACCCGCGCGAACGCGGTGGCGATCACCAATGCGTGCGTCGATCCCGCCCGGGTGACCGCGGATCTCTCGGAGAGCCGCATCGCGATCCGGCAGGCGATCACGACGCTGCGCGAGGTCCCCGACGAGACGTTCGCCCTGTTGCCGCTGAACCCGTTCGTGCCCAAACGCGCCGTCAAACGCGCCGCCGACATCATGTTCGGCGACCTACCGGTGTCGTGCTCCAACCTCGGTGAGATCGACCCCGCGGTGGGCCGGGTGGACGGCACCGACGCGGAGTACTTCATGCTGCGCGGCGTCGACCAGAACCTGACCCGCGAGCAGATCGAGCGCGCCGGTGGACAGCTCGTGGTGGCCAGTGTCCGGCTGGGCGACATGATCTCGCTCGGCATCGTGTCCTACGAACCGGGCCGCACCAACACCAAGCGCCGTCTGCGCGACCTCACGACGCTGACGCTGGCCGAGTTCGACCTCTACGGCGAGATCGTCTGACCATGTCGGCGCTCCTGACGCGCCGCATCTTCGAGAAGGTCGGCCGCGGTACCCACACTCGAGGCCGGTTTCGTCATCGCTGCGGCGACCTCGCGTGCGCGCTCGACGTATCGCGGTCCCAGCACCCTGCTCAGGGCGCGACGCAGCGATTTGCGTGTGGTGGACGAGAACCGTTGGTAATCACCCACACCGAGGTGTTTGACCCGCGAACCCCAGATCGGTTGTTCGGCACCCACCCACAGCACCAGCGTGGGAACACCGGCGCGGACACCGGCCGCCGTCGTACCCGCGCCACCGTGGTGAACCACGGCGCGGCACAACGGGAAGACCGCCGCGTGGTTGACGCTCCGCACGATCTTCACGTGCGCAGCGTGCGGCAGTTCGTCGACGTCCCACACTCCCGAGCAGATCAGCGCCCGCTCGCCGAGATCGGCGCACGCCGCTTCTATCATCGCCACCGCGTCGGCGGGCGACTTCACCGGCATGCTGCCGAATCCGAAGTAGACGGGCGGTGTCCCGGCGGCTGTCCAGGAGACCACATCGTCGTCGGCGTCGGTGTTCTTCTCGAGGGTGATACCGCCGACCAGGGGCCGCTGCGGACCCCACTCCTCGGCCAGTCCGGGAAAGAAAACCCGGTCGTAGGCCTGGATTTCCAACGCGCCGTCGTCGAGCATGCGACGCACCGCGCGGGTGCTCGCCGGAGGCAGGCCCAGCTCGCGCCGTTGCTCGTCCTCGGCCTGTTTGAGCACCCGCCAGTGCGCCCACTCACCGACGGCCCAGACCGGGCCGACCACCGCGGACGGCACGGGTACCGGCAGCGACTTGGTGCTCGGGCGCACCGGGAAGTAGTGCAGCGCGGCCAGCGGGATAGCGTGCGCCGCAGCCACATTGGCGGCGAGTTCCTGGTACGTCGTACCGGTGAGGATCAGGTCGGCGCCGTCGGCAAGCGCGTCGAGCGAACGGCTCATCTCCGCCCATCCCTCGACGACGTACTCGCGCGCTTCGCGCAGCACCGTCATCGGGTTCCGCAGCCGGTACCACTCGCGGAAGATGTCCGCGTCGAGTTGTTGCTGCGAATCGACGCCGTAGGACACCGGGACACCGAGTCCGCATTCCTCGACGAAGGATATGAGGTTGGGCGGCACGGCAGTCCGCACCTCGTGCCCGCGCCGGGCGAGTTCGAGCCCGACGGCCGCACAGGGTTCGACATCGCCACGGGTGCCGTGGACGGCCACCACGAATTTCACGGGCGCCCGCTTCGGGGGCCGGCGTGTAACGACCAGAAGAGCACACCCGATTACAACACGGATCGTGTTGTGGACTGTTTCCGTGGGTGCTCGGCGCAGAGACCGGCGATGTGCCCTGAGCGCAACTGCGTCAGGGGTTTTGATCTTGTGAGCCGTGTAGCGTGAAAATCATGTTCGATCGCACCAAACTCCGTGGTGCGTTTGCAGACGGGGGACTCCCGCAGCTCGGGCGGTTCATCGTCCGTCATCCCGTCCTCATCATCGTCGCGTGGGTCGCGGCGGCCGCGGTGCTGTTCCTGCTGATCCCGCCGCTGGCCGTGGTGTCGCAGAAGAACCCGCCGGAGTTCCTGCCCAAAGACGCGCCGGTCATGGTCGACAGCAAGAAGATGAGCGATGCCTTCAAGGGGGCCGAGGAGACCAACACCAGCAACCTCAACGTCGTCATCCTCAGCAACCCGAACGGGTTGTCTCCCGACGACGAGCAGACGTACGAGGAGCTCGTCGAACGTCTGAAGGCCGACGAAGAGCACGTCATCTCCACACAGGACTTCGTGACGACTCCCCAACTCCGGGAGGTGATGACCAGCAAGGACGGCAAGGCCTGGAATCTTCCGGTGAGTCTCGTCGGCAGCATGGGCACTCCGAAGGGGCAGGCCGCGTACCGCGCCGCCGGCAAGATCGTCAAGGAGACGACTGCCGACACCACTCTGCAGGCCAACATGGTGGGCGCCGCGGCGACCCTCGAGGACATCAACGCCATCGGTGCGCGCGACCAGCGGGTCATCGAGATCGCCACGGTGGGAACCATCTTGACCATCCTGCTGGTGGTCTACCGCAGCATCATCGGGATGCTGATCCCGTTGCTGACCATCGGTCTGGCGCTGGGCGTGGCCAACCAGGCGGTGGCCGGACTCGGCGAACTCGGACTCGGGCTGGGCCCGCAGACCATCGTGCTGATGACCGGCATGTTGATGGGTGCGGGCACCGACTTCTCGATCTTCTTCTTCAGTCGCTATCACGAACTCGTCCGGGAGGGAATGGAGTCCGACGACGCGATGATCGGCGCGCTGGTCACCATCGGCAAGGTCGTGGCCGGGTCCGCGGCCACGACCGCGATCGCGTTCCTCGGCCTGGCATTCACCACCCTCGGGGTGTTCGCCACCGTCGGCCCCGCCCTGTCGGTGACCATCGCGATCGGCTTCCTGGCGTCGATCACGCTGCTGCCGTCACTGATCGTGCTCGCGGGGCGGCGGGGCTGGGTCAACCCGCGCAAAGACCTCACCGGGCGGTTCTGGCGCCGCTCCGGGATCCACATCGTGCGCAGGCCGGTCGTCCATCTGGTCGGCAGCCTCACCGTGCTCATCGCGCTCGCGGCGTGTGCCGGGTTCATCAAGTTCAACTACGACGACCGCAAGGCGCTGCCGGCCGATTCCGAGAGCAACCGCGCCTATCAGGCGATGGACGATCACTTTCCGATCAGCACCACGATGCAGCAGTTCGTGGTGATTCACGCCCCCGATCAGGATCTGCGCTCTCCGCGGTCACTTGCCGTCATGGAGCAGATGGCGCAGCGCATCGCCGCGCTGCCCGACATCGACATGGTGCGCGGGATCACCCGGCCGACGGGGGAGATGCTCGAACAGGCCAAGGCCACCTACCAGGCCGGTGAGGTGGGCGGCAAACTCGACGAGGCGTCGACCCTGATCGAGGACAACGACGCCAACCTCAACCGGCTCAGCGGTGGCGCCCACCAGCTCGCCGACGTGCTCGACGAGATCCGCGACGGGGTCGTCGGTGCGGTCGGCAGTGTGCGCGGGCTGGCGGGGGCGCTGGACGACATGTCGCGTAAGTACGGCGGCGCCAAGACCCTCGACGAGATCGACCGCACGGCGCGGCTGGTCACCAACATGCGTGACCTCGGCAATGCGATCGGTGTCGACGTCAACCGGATGACCGACATCTACGCGTGGGCCGATCCGGTGCTGCGGTCCCTGGACACCAGCCCGACGTGCGATGCCGATCCCGAATGCGTCCAGTCGCGCGAGGACATGCGCCGCATCGTCAGCACCCGTGAGAGTCCATACCTGAACAGCATCTCCGATCTGGGCAGCCAGTTGCAGAACACCGAGGGCTACCAGACCCTCGACGAGACCATCCAAGGGCTGAGCAAGAGTCTGAAGACCGCGACGGCGGCGGCCCGGGAACTCGGCCTCGACGAGCCGAACGGTGTGCAGAACAAGATCCGGGAGGTCACCCAGGGGGCGAATACGCTGGCCGATTCGAGCCGCCAACTCGCCGAGGGTGTTCAGCTGCTGGTGGATCAGACCAAGAACATCGGTGGCGGTCTGGACCAGGCGTCGGATTTCCTGCTGGCGATGAAACGCGATGCCTCCGAGCCAAGTCAGGCCGGTTTCTACATCCCGCCACAGATCCTGACTCAGCCGGAGTTCAAGAAGGCGGCCAACCTGTTCGTCTCGAAGGACGGACACACCGCGCGCTATCTCGTGCAGACCGCGCTGGATCCATTCGGAACCGAGGCGATGGACCAGGTCGATGACATCGTCGGCGCCGCCGAGGGGGCGAGGCCCGACACCACGCTGGCGAACGCGGACATCTCGATGGTGGGTTTCTCGCCGGTGCAGAGCAACCTGCGGGAGTACTACAACGGCGACATCCGGTTCATCATCGGCTTCACGCTGCTGGTGGTGTTCCTGGTCCTCTGCCTGCTTCTGCGCGCAGTGGTCGCGCCGATCTATCTGGTGGCGTCCGTCGTACTGTCCTATGTGTCCGCGATCGGCATCGGGGTGCTGTTCTTCCAGTTCATCCTCGGACAGGAACTTGCCTGGACCGTCCCGGGTATGGCGTTCTTGGTGCTGGTGGCCGTCGGCGCCGACTACAACCTGTTGCTGATCGCCCGAATACGCGAGGAGTCCCGTGACGGGATTCGCACCGGCATCATCCGCACCGTCGGTGCCACGGGCGGCGTGATCACCTCCGCCGGGCTGATTTTCGCGGCGTCCATGCTGTCGCTGACGGTCAGCAGCATCGGTACCGTCATCCAGCTCGGGTTCGTCATCGGCGTCGGTCTGCTGCTCGACACGTTCATCGTGCGCACCATCACGGTGCCCGCCGCCGCGGTGCTGATCGGCAACGCGAACTGGTGGCCGACGAAACCGAAGTACGAGAAGCGGGTGCCACGTGCCGATGTGGCCGACGCGGTCACCGCCCCGCTGCTGCCGCGCAGTCCGCGGGCACGGGTGAGGCAGCGTCTCGCCGAAATCACCCAGGAGTACCGCGCGCTGCGGGAGGATCGCCCGCCGGAGCAGGTGCCAGAGGCGACAGCTCGCACCGATGTCTAACATCTTGTTTCCAGGGGGAACGCGTTGACAGGACGCATCGCCGCCGCGCGCAGGACTTCTGAGAATCTATTCGAGTGGGGGAGGGCCATCTCATGAGGCTGAGCGTTATCGGGACCGGATACCTCGGCGCGGTCCATGCGGCATGTATGGCCCGCCTCGGGCACGACGTCGTCGCATTCGATACCGACGCGTCGAAGATCGCCAAGCTCTCCGCTGGGGCGTCCCCACTGTTCGAACCCGGACTCGACGAACTACTCACCGCTGAAATGGCCTCGGGGCGCCTGCGATTCACGCAATCGCCTGACGAGGCGGTGTCCGGGGCGTCCGTGCACTTCGTGTGTGTCGGCACTCCGCAACTGTCGGATTCGGATGCCGCCGACGTCAGTTTCGTCAACAGCGCGGTCGACATGATCGCGACACACGCCGACGGCGAAGGTCTCATCGTCGGGAAGTCGACCGTGCCGGTAGGGACGGCCCAGCGGCTCGACTCCGAACTGGCCGCCAGGTCGCTGCCACACCGCATGGAGGTGGCGTGGAACCCCGAATTCCTGCGTGAGGGTAAGGCGATCGAGGACACCCTGCAGCCCGACCGATTGGTGTTCGGAGTGACCTCCGAGTCCGCCGAGAAGACGCTGCGCGAGGTGTACGCCGAACTCCTCGACGCAGGTACGCCCTACCTCACCACGGACCTCGCGACCGCCGAGATGGTCAAGGTGGCCGCGAATTCCTTTCTCGCAACCAAGATCTCGTTTATCAATGCCATGGCCGAGGTGTGCGAAGCCGTCGATGCCGATGTGGTGACACTCAGCGAGGCGCTGGGATACGACAGCCGGATCGGGCGCAGATTCCTCAACGCCGGGCTCGGCTTCGGCGGTGGTTGTCTTCCGAAGGACATCCGCGCGTTCAGTGCCAGAGCCGGTGAGGTCGGCGCCTCCGCGGCGCTGACATTCCTGCACGAGGTCGACAAGATCAACATCCGCCGACGGGAGAAGGCGGTGTCGGTGGCGGGAGCGCTGCTCGGCGGGGACTTCCTCGGCAAGAACATCGCCGTGCTGGGGGCGGCGTTCAAACCCGACAGCGACGACGTGCGGGACTCGCCGGCCCTCAACGTCGCGGCCGCCATGCACCTCAAGGGCTCCTACGTCCGCGTGCACGACCCGAAGGCGATCGCCAACGCCAGAGCCAGGTTCCCCACGCTCACCTACTGTGAAAGCGTTCAGGAGGCGTGCCAGAACGTCGATCTGATCGTGCTGGCCACCGAATGGGATGAATACCGCAATTTGGACCCGGTCGCGCTCCGCTCGACCGTTCGGACACAGAGCCTGCTGGACACCCGCAACGCGCTCGATGCCGAACTCTGGTCGGGCGCCGGTTGGCGGGTATACGGCCTGGGCCGAGGTCAGCTGAATGTCTGACGGGGCACTCGGCAGGCACGAAGTCGTCACGGTCCGGCTGGTTTGACGCCCTGCCGGCCGGTGGGGCGCTTGCGCACGAGTTGACGGGGGGGATCTTGACCGATTTCGTCGAGCGGATTCGCGACCGGCTGATGAACGACCTGAGGCGCGTCTTCGCCGGGGTGCCCGAGTGGGATCTGGTTGACTTCCCGCATCATTTCAACTGCGGCGACTCCGCGATCTGGCTCGGTGAGGTCAAGATCGCCGAGGAGCTCGGTATCAGGGTGGCCTCGGCAACGTCATCACAGATGTACCGACGCGACAAGCTGAGGGCGAACGGGCCCGTCGTCATCCATGGTGGAGGCAATCTCGGCGGCCTTTATCCGCAACACGACGACCTGAGAATCCGTATTCTGACCGACTTTTCCACGAGGCCGATCGTGCAGCTTCCTCAGTCGATCGAAGTGACGAACGCGGCCGGTCTCGAAAGGTTGAAGCGGGCGATCGGGTCGCACCGTGATTTCACGCTCCTTGTGCGCGACCGTCGGTCACTTGACATCGCTCGCCGAGAATTCGATTGCCGCATCGAACTAGTGCCCGACGCAGCCTTCGCGCTGGGGAACCTCGAACGTCGACCGGCTGTCGAAGAGGCCGTGGTGCAGGCACGCCGAGACAAAGAAGCCTCCGGCGAACAGATCTCAGGGCACCCGACCGTCGACTGGAACACGGCAAGCATTCTCAGTCTTCGCAACCTCGGGAGAAGCGCTGTCACCGCGGCCGGCAAGCTGCCGGTCCCTGCACTCACGTCGACGCTGGCGGACAGCTTCGCGCGACAGAATCTTCGGTGGGCGATCCGCACCTTGTCGAGGGGGCATGTCCTGGTCACCGACCGACTACACGGCCACGTCATCGCCACGCTGTGTGGAATCGAGCACATCGTGGTGAGCGATCGATACGGCAAGGTCCGTGCGCTCTGGGAAACGTGGACTCAGGACGCGCCCATGGCGACCTTCGCCCCTACGTGGAGCGCCGCGGAAACCGCCTTGGCGGAACGCATCAGCCGCCGATACGCATCGTGAGTCCGAGCACCGTGAGCCTTCGGAATCATCGATTATCCTCACAGCCCATGGGGGATTCGGTCGACATCAGCGTGGTGATCCCGGTGCGTAACGGCGGCCCGTTCGTGAGCCACCAGATCGAGGCGTTGCTCGCGCAGGAATCGAACGCGACGTTCGAGGTCGTCGTCGCGGACAACGGATCGACAGACGAGACGGCGCAAATCGCCCGAAGCCTGGCTGAGCGGGATCCGAGGGTGCGTGTTGTGGACGCATCCCGCGGCATAGGCGTCAACGTGGCCCGTAACGTGGGCGCCCAAGCCGCGAGGGGCCGGGTCATCCTGTTGACAGACGCTGACGACGTCGTGCATCCGGGATGGGTCGACGCCTACTGGCGGGCGTTCCAGAGCGGCGCTCACACGGCCGGTGGCTCCCTGCATCGCATCCTGCAGGACGGCACGGTGCTGGCCAGGGAATCCAAGCTGTACTCATCGCTGATGACCGGAAGTGCCTTCGCGAACGGCACGAACTGCGGGTTCACCCGGGCGGCCTTCGATGCGGTCGGCGGCTTCGACGAAACCCTCATGGGCGGCGCCGACGAGATCGACTTCTTCGCCCGCACTTCCCGCAACGGGTATCGGATGACGCTGGTGCCGGATGCGGTCGTCGACAAGCTTCAGCACACCGACCTGTCGGACGCCTTCCACCAGCATTTCAACTTCGGCCGCGGCGAAATTCTGCTGGCCACCAGATTCAAGCCGTCGATGGTGTCTCTCCCCATGGCAGCTGTTGCCGCCATGCATGCCCTACTGTGGTTCTCCGCGTGGGCCACGGTGGGCCGCCTGCGGCGATGGCGACGTCCGACGGCGATGCGGATGGCCTTCGCGCTGGGCATGCTCGTCGAAGAGGCGAAGATCCTGTCGCGTTGAGCCCTGCAATGGCTTCTCAAGGAGGTTGATCGATGCCCGAGCCGACGATCGAGGTCATCATCCCGGTCCGCGATATGGCCGAGCACCTGCCGAAGTTACTCCGACCGCTGTACGACCAGATGTCAGATGGCGATCGGGTCACCGTGGTCGACGACGCTTCTCGCGACGACACCGAAGCGGTGGCGCGCTCGCTGGGGGCCGGTGTCGTGGCGTTGAAAGACAGCCGCGGCCCCTACTATGCGCGCCAGGTCGCGGCGAGCAGATCAACCGCTGACGTCCTGCTGTTCACCGACGCACGGTGCCGGCCTCTTCCTGGTCTACTCGAGGCGCATCGCGACCTCCAGGAGAGGCCCGGAGTTGCGTTGTCGTGCACCAACGTTCGCACGTTGTCTGGGCCCAGACTCGCGGCGCGACTGGCGGCCAGCATGCAGCCGTTCATGCTTCCGCGCGGCGGCGGGGCGATGAAGGCGACCATCGGCATGGTGCCGCCGCGGCCCGACTACTATCCGACCGCCAATCTGGGTATCGACAGGATCGCCTTCGCCAAGGTGGGCGGGTTCCGATCGATGCGCGGCGGCGGCGACACCGACATCTGCTGGCGCATCCAGGAGCAGTCACTCGGCACGATCGCCACCGACACCCGCGTCCTGATGGAGTGGGAGCCGCGGACCTCGATGCGAGACCTCGCAAGTCAATGGAAGCGATACGGGCACAGCAACGCCTACATGCGCTGGGTGCACCGCAACGACGACGTCAGCAAGGGCGACGACTCGCCACGACGACATTCGCCGATGGAGGCCTGGGCGACGCTGCGAGCCGAACTGCGACGACCGCCGGCCGAACTGGCAGCCACGGCACTCGTCGGTTTGGCCTTCCAGTACGGCTACTTCTCGGCGAAGTTCAAGAGTTCGCAGTTCGAGATGCCGGCGTACTTCGATGTGGCGCCGAATCTCGACTCCGCCTGACGGCTCTGAGCATTCGTCTAGGCAGGCGTGTGTCGCTCACGGTTCAGGAGGCGCGCCGTGGTCCGCGCCGCCACCCTTGGGGCCTGCCGTCGCTGCTTCCCGGTCACGTCGGTCATCACCGAACCCACCGCCGGCTCCGGAATCACTTAGCAATCGACGAAACACAGTTCTTGCTTCGCGTGCCAAATACGTCATTCCGAAAGCTGCCCCGACGAAGATGACCAGCGAGAGGTAAAAGCGACTGCCCCCGCTCAGCATCAGTGACCACGTTCCGACGCCGAGCACCACCGCGAGCGAAAACATCAGCGGGTACACGACTTTCCTCGTGGCCGACCGTCGTGCCCGATCGAAGTACGTCACGACCGGTGCCAAGGACCGAAGCTCACCGATCCGCCGCGCGAGGGCGCCCCACGGCACGAACGCACCGTAGGCGATGACGGCGTGACTGAACGTTATGTTCATCACTAGATAGACGCCCAGGTGGAAAAGCGTCGCTATCGCCAGCGTGGAACGGAAAGCGCGCCACCACGGCAGTGCCAGCAGGATGGCAAGTTCGAATACGACGGTCGACCAGTCGGCGAGTTCCCAGACGGGCCGGTAGTCGTGCGCAGCGACCCAACCCGCCAACCAGTTCGTTCTGTCCTGGGTCACGAAGCCGAGCACGAAATATCCACGCGCGGCTTGACTGTCGAACGATAGCCACCCGGTCATGACCTTCGTGAGCGCCGCGGTGAAGAATCCCCATCCGATCAGGAGGCCGAGCAGACGTAACGGCCATTGCTCTTGGTGCGACGTTTGGCGTCCGGCCCGCAACGCATCGATCGAGAAGCGGTTGCCCCAGTCGGCGAAGGCAAGTACCAGGGGGACCAGCACCAGCAGGATGGTGTGGTCGACCTTGCCCAAGCTGTAGGTGATGCCGTACGTGGTGATCAGCATCGCCGCTGTGGCGAAGGACGCGAACCGTGTCCACAGGCCGAAGGCCAACATGACCAAGGCGATCGAACGGAGGCTCTCCAACCCGATGAGTATTCCGGGCGACGGGAAGCTCGAGAACAATTGGATCGGGCCCGTCGGCGGCCGGAACATGAAGTCGGGGTACTGGCCCAGCCACGCGATGTCGGGTGCGATCATCAGCACGCTGACGGCATAGATGATGCGATATATGCCCAGGTCTGCTGGCGTGAAAGGCCCGCGTGCGACCCAGGAGTCGAACCTGTCGGCCATCCTCATCGCGTGGTCCCGAAATTGACGTGAATGGTGTGCGACGGTTCGTATTCGATCGCCGATTCATCGGCCGCTTTGTAAGTCGCCTTCCGCCATACGATATCGAGCCCGGAAACGGCTTCACCGGGAAAGCGTTCGGCGATCCGCGATTTGAGCCATGCCACCGCCTCCGGGTCGGACGTGAAACCGTCATTCTTGTAGGCGGTCGTGAACGCGATGAGGCGTACCGACGGCCCGGGGGGCAACACGGTTTCCGTCGGAACGCGTTGCGTCGTCCCGTCGGCGAACCGAACCAGGAGTTCTGGTTCCTGTGTCGCCGGTTCGCCGGTCTCGAGGAGACAGCCCGGGCAGTGGGCCGGAAAGCCAGGCAGGACAAGAGCGGGGTACGGCTCCATGCGATCAATGGCGAACAGGCCGTATTGCAGCAGGGCGATCCACACGAACGTGGCGGCGAACACGATCCGCACGGTGCGCTTACTGGTTCGAGTCATCGCTCTCCTCCCGCAGACGCGCGACTTCCGACACCGGCGTCCCGTGCCGGTGTCGCGGAAAGCAACCGTCGCAACCGCGCGCCAAAGCGACCGTACAACCCGCGGGCGTGGTGTACGTCACCATCCGCCCTGCGTGGCGCCTACGGTTCGGTCTCGGCTACCCTGCGTCGGCGCGGGCGGCGGGTACTGCTCAGCTGTCGATCTTCCCGCCCTCGACCGCCGCCCGATATCCCCGGACGGTGAGCGGTACGAACACGGCCGCGATGACAATCACCCACAATGCCGTGAGCAGCATGGGCCGCATCACGTCGCCTCCGGACGCCAGCGCGCGCATGGTCGCCGCGGGCGCCGCGAGCGGCTGGAACTCCGCGAGCGGCCGTACGAGCGCCGGAACTCTTTCAGGGGGCGCGAGCGTTCCGAACGCCAAACCGACACACACCGTCTGGGCCCACGTCAGGATGATCCGGCCCTGTGGCCGTAGTGCGAGGGTGATCACCACCGTCGCGAACACGACCACCACGATGACCGGGATCAGTAGGTAGACGAGCATGCCGGTCCAGCCGCCCGCGAACCGGAATCCCATCAGATACCCGGCTGCGAGGACGACTGCCGATGCCACCAATGTGCGCAGCGCTTCGGCAAGCAGCGCACCGGTCAACGGTGCCGTCCGGTGCACCGGCATGACCCACATTCGGGTGAGCAGGCCACTGTCGCGGTCCCAGGGCACCATGAGTCCGGCGCCGACGGCGCCCGCCATGGCACCGGCGAGCATGCAGACAGGGATCAGCTCGTTCAACCCGCTGCTGCCCGTGAGGCGGACCATCGACTTGCCCACCAGCGCGCCGTAGATGATCAGCAGCAAGGTGGGAAACAGCAGTGCCTGCAGTGGCACCATCGGGTAACGACGCCACTGGATGAAAAGCCGGCTGGCGAAGATCCAACTCTCGGTGAGCAACGAATGCCGGTGTTCCGACGTTGAGTTCACGGCGTTCGCCCCTGCAATCGGACGGCCATCGTGCCGAAAACCAGCAGCAGACCGACGCACCATGCCAGGCTCACGCCGAGATTGCCCGCGTCGACGTGACCGCTGGTGAAACCGCGCATCGCCTCGGTGATCTGTGACACCGGCTGGTACTGCACGAAGCCTTGCAGCCACGACGGGAACGCCTCGAGGGGCGCCAGGCCCGTCGACAACAGCACGAGGAGCAGTTGGGGGACGAGCAGCAGTTGGCTGGCCACCTCGGTCCGGCCGGCCTTGGTCCCGGTCACATCCGCACCTAGTGACAACGCCAAGGTCAGCGTCAGTGCCATCAGGACGAAGGCCGCGCCGTACCCGAACCCGGTGGTGAACCGGAACCCGAACCAGTGGGCGGCCAGTACCGACGCGATCACCGCCAGCACGCCCCGGATCAGGCAGTAGATCATTCGTGCCGTCAACATCGCGTACGGAGAGATCGGCAGTGTGCGCATCCGTGTGCTCAGCCCGCTGATCGTGTCCCAGGCCGCCCGATCCGTGGTGGTCAGCGCACCGAACAGCATCGCCTGGACGACCACCGCAGGCAACACGTATTGCGTATAACTCATCTGGCCGGTGGCGATGACATCCTGCAGCAGTAGCACGAGACCGGCCAACACGAACGTCGGCATGAGCACGGCGAACACCAGGTCCACTCGACCGCGCACCAGCGTGCGGCGCGTCAGGAGCGCGATAGCGGTCACTTCGAGGTCGCCGGAGTGGTCAGATGAAGGAACACCTCGTCGAGCGAGGGCCGGCGCAGCGAGATGTCGAGCAGTTCGATGTCCAGGTCGCTGAGCCGTCTGAACACTTCCGACAGCGTCGCGACGCCCTGCGCCGCGGGGACGGAGACGCTGCTGGTGTCGGTGTCGATCTCGACCTCGTCGAAGTCGGCGAGCGCTGCGGCGATCCGCGGCACCTCCTCCGAACTCCTCGCGGTCATCTGGCAGTAGCTGACACCGGTCTGCTGCTTGAGTTCATCTGCCGTGCCGCTGGCGACGATCTCCCCGGCGTTGAGGATCACAACCGAATCGCTGAGGATGTCGGCTTCTTCCAGGTACTGCGTCGTCAGCAGTACGGTGATGTCCTGAGCGGCCATCGACGACACCAGATTCCAGACTTCGCGTCGGCTGCGGGGATCGAGACCGGTGGTCGGCTCATCGAGGAAGAGCACCTGCGGCGGGACCACGAGTGAGACCGCGATGTCGATGCGCCGACGCATACCTCCGGAGTAGGTGTTGACCCGGCGGTCAGCCGCATCCGCCATGTCGAATTGGTCGATGAGCTCGTCGGCGCGGGCTCGGGCGGCGGCGCGGCGCAGCCCGCGCAGCCGCCCGAACAGGACGAGGTTCTCCCGGCCGGTGAGCCGGGCGTCCAAGGCGGCGTCCTGCCCAGTGACGCCGATACGACGACGCACCTCCGCCGGCGCCCGCGCCACGTCGTAGCCGGCGACGATTGCCTGACCCGAACTGGGCCGCAGCAAAGTCGACAGGATCCTGACCGTCGTCGTCTTACCGGCGCCGTTGTGCCCCAGCAGCGCGCACACAGACCCCGTCGGAACGGAAAAGCTCACGTCACGCAGAGCCGGAACACCCCCGCCGAACGTCTTCGCGACGTTGATGAGCTCGATCACGGGCGCTCCCCAGACCGCGGGTGGACCGATTTGGCATGTGGTGTCATCGAAGGAGTCCGTTCATACAGTCGGCGGCGCTCAGGGGCCGGCCGCGTGTTCGGCGAAAGCCGCTCATGGTGAGCTGGCCCGCGTGCTGTCAGGCGTCCAGCCGGGTGAACGCGCCGTCGCGGTAGAGCTCCGCGCACGAGGCGCGACGCACCTTGCCGCTCGTGGTGATCGGGATCGAGCCGCGCGGCACCAGCACCAGGTCGGCTGCGCTGATCCCGTGCGCGGTGGAGATCGCGCTGGTCACCCGGTTCTTCAGGTCCGCGAAGTAGGCGGCCACGTCCTCGTCGGTGTCGCCGCGCTTCTTGACCTCCACGATGGCGACCAGCTGTTCGGTCCGGTCCTGTTCGACCGAGATCGCCGCGACCCTGCCGCCGGAGATCTCCTGGATCGTGCCCTCGATGTCGTCCGGATAGTGGTTGCGGCCGCGCACGATCAGCAGATCCTTGAGCCGGCCCATGATGAACAGCTCGTCGTCGGAGATGAACCCCAGATCGCCGGTGCGCAGCCACGGACCCGCGTCGGTACCCGGCGACGGGGAGTCGAGGAACGCGTTGAACACTTCCTCGGTCTGTTCGGGTTTGCCCCAGTAGCCGAGGCACACGTTCTCGCCACGCACCCAGATCTCGCCGATCGCCCCGGCGGACAACTCGCGGCGAGTCTGCGGATCGACGATCCGGACCGCGGGGGAGTCGGGGCTGCCGTAGCTGACCAGCGGGGTCCCGGTTTCGGTACGTTTGGCGTGACCGGCCGACAGTTTCTCCGGTTCGAAATGCACGATGGTCGGGGGTTTGCCGGGCGAATTCGTCGCGACGTAGAGCGTCGCCTCGGCCAGCCCGTACGCCGGGCGCAGGACCTCTTCGGGCAGGTTGAACTTGCGGAAGCGCTGCGCGAATCGCTTCAGGGTCGCGTCGTGCACCCGCTCGCTCCCGCTGATGATGATGCAGGTGTTGCCGAGGTCGTACCCGGCCATGTCGTCGTCGGAGGTCTTGCCGACGGCGAGTTCGAAGGCGAAGTTCGGTCCCGCGGTGATGGCAAGCGGGCTGCCGGCCACCATCTGCATCCACCTGGCCGGCCGGGCCAGGAAGGACAGCGGTGTGGTGAACACGGTCGGCCAGCCCGCGAGGATCGGCGCGAACACCCCGAGCAGCAGCCCCATGTCGTGGTAGAAGGGCAGCCACGTGACCGCGGTGGTCCCGGGCGGTGCGATGCCGCCGTAATGCGCCAGGAACGACGCCATGATCTGTTCGAAGTTCGCCGACAGATTGCGGTAGGACACCATCACGCCCGCCGGCGTGCGCGTCGAGCCCGACGTGTACTGCAGATAGGCCGTCTCGGGCCGCTCCACCCGGCGGGCCGCCGATTTCCGTCTGCTCTCGAGGTCCAGCAGGTCGACCTCGATCAGCGTCGCCGCGGTCTCGGCGTCGTCGGGCGCCACGTATTCGGTGACCATGGCGCCGATGGACGAGGTGGTCAGCACCACGGTGGGGGCGGCGTCGCGCAGCACCGCGCTGATTCGCTCGTCGTGCACCCCCGGCATGGGTGTCGACAGCGGCACCGCGATGAGTCCGGCCTGCAGGGAGCCCAGGAACGCGACCAGGTAGTCGAGCCCCTGCGGTGCGACGATCACGGCCCGGTCGCCGGGCTGCGCGTGTTCGCTCAGCTCGTGCGCGAGGTTCACCGTGCGGCGGTACAGTTGCGCCCACGTGAGCGACTCGTGGACGCCTTCGACGGCCTTCTCGTAGTCGATGAACGTGAATGCCGTGTCGTTGGGCTGCAGACTTGCGCGTTCCCGCAGCACGGTGGGAAGTGTTGACGCAGTCATGGCGGGCCCTTCGTCCTTGCGGTAGCGAACAATCCTCCCGAGCATAAGGCAACCGATGCCCAAAACGCGCATTCGCCGATGACGGTGAAATGCGCTGGGAGTGTTGCGGATGAACCGTCCGGCTTGGCCTGTCTACCTACCGAAATGCCCGGATCTGATTGCTGTCGTCGCCGCCTTCAGTGACGTGCGCCGGTGAACCACTTCGTCTTGATCCGCCACGAGTGTGCGGAGGCCAGAGCAAAGCCGGCCCCGCAGAAACAGGCGAAGATCCAGACCAGCGTGCCGCCCTCGACGGCCTGCAGCCAGGGCACGTAGGCGGTCGCGATGCGGATCGCGCACGCGATGATCCCGAACGCCGACGCGATCAGGTAGATGTTCGCGACGCGCCTCGACCGCGGATCCCTGCGCAGCACCAACAACGCGCGGCCGCCGTAGCCCAGCAGATAGATCAACATGCCGCAGAGCATCAGCCAGTACGCGCTGAGCCAGAAGTCGGTGGGGGTCTTGAAGAAGTCCGCGCGGTAGATGTTGGCGCCGTTGCCCGCGGAGAAGGCGGCCAGCAGCAGCGGGATGCACAGCGTCGCGGGCAGTTCGACATAGCGCTTGAACGACGTCTGCATCGCGTGGTCGTCCTGCAGGCGGCCCAGCGTGTTGTAGACCACCGCCGAGGCGGCGACGATATAGAGGTCGTGGGCGATGTAGTCCTCGAGATTCCACTTCCCGGTGAGTTCGTGGAGGAGGTGTCCGAGGGTTTCGGACGCCACCGGCGACATCAGCACCACGGCGCCCAGCTGCAGGGCGATGTTGAGGGTGGCGGCCACTTCCCAGCGACAACTCCAGGTCACCCGGCGGATCCACAGACTCCACGCCATGCAGCCAACCGTGATGGCAATGAGTACCGCGAGTGTCATCGGGAGTCGCTCTCGTGCTGAAAGACTTTCAGCAAATTGTACGACCTACAGCGGTGGAGCGTCGGGACGCGGTGCCAATTCCGAGAGTTTCGGCCTGCGGCGGGTCGTGGGTGCGGCGTCGGCAACGGTGGCCACGGTGAAAGGCGCCGACTCCACGTAGTGCCACACTTCCTGACGGCTCATGAGGCCGAACCGGATCTGGAGGTCCGGATAGCTCAACGCGAACCGGTCGGCGACGCGTCGTAGCTCTTCAGCGTCGGGATAGTCCTGCTCTTTGATGCGGCGGTAGTACGTACTGCTCGAGATTCCCAGCGCGTCGTAGATCGCCTTGGCCTCGACGTCGCCGTCGAGCAGGTAGTCGAGCAACGCTTTGAGCTGTCTGCCGTTCTCGTCGGTACGTGGCATTCGTCCACGATAGACGCTGTTCCCGGCATTGGGCAGTGGCAACCGTTATTCGGACGTCTCTACCCTTATTGACACGGCCGTCACAGTTTTGGCAGTGGTCTCCCAATTCTGGGACACACCGCGTAGCGTAACGGTCATGGTTGCTCCCCACCTGGCTAAACCGCACGACTTCGCGACGGACGTCGCGGCACCCCCTCTGCGCATGCGTGTCACCGACCGCGACGCACCGCGCGGCGTGCGTCTCGGCAATCACGTCCGGTTGTCGGCGCCGCTCGACACCGTGCTGACCCTCGAACTCGACGGTGCGGCCTTCGCGCTCGGCGTCGCCGCCGACGAACTGCTGCTCGCGGCGCTGGGGCGCACGGTCGCGCGGACCATGGGTGAGGGTGTGGTCGCCGTGGACGTCGTCCGGGACGGTCGCGCGGTACCCGCGCTCATCGACCTGCAGTGCGTCGGCGAGGGCCGGCTCGACGCCACCGAGATGGTGCTCATGGCGCGTCTCGCGCTGACCGACCTGCCGGCAGGCCGCCTCGGCGGCTTCTTCGGCGACAGCGGTTCGGCCGCCGAGGTGTTCTTCAACTACATCGGCACCACCCCGGCCCGCGGCGACGAACCCCCGCTGCTCGGGCATGCGCTGGAGGTCCGCGCCTACCGGGACGCAGGGGTGATGCACGTGGACTGGTGGTTCGACGGCGACCGGTTCGACCATGCCACCGTGCAGGAGCTCGCCGAACAGTTCCCGTTCGCCCTCATCGAGCTGACCTCGGAAGCGATGCCCTCGGCGTAGCCGCTAGAATCGCTGTTCAGCGGCACTGATCCGGCCATCACCGGGGAGCCTCCGGAAGAACGGCCACTCGCGTGGTGGCTCAGTAGAACCGGGCGGGTGGGCCCGTCACAGCCTCAAATCAAGCGGCGCACATCGTTGTGCGCAAGCGGGGTGGTACCGCGGCGCTCGCGCATCGGCGTGACGTCGTCCCCGTGCCGGATCGTTGCAGGCTTCCGAGACCGGAGGCCGCAATTTGGCACAGGAGACAACGCGAGTGACCGCCTATCCCAAACCGGCCGGTGGAGCGCCGAACTTCCCCGAACTGGAAGCCGACGTCCTGGATTACTGGGCCAGTGACGACACCTTCCGTGCCAGCATCGCCGGACGTGACGGGGCCCCCGAATACGTCTTCTACGACGGGCCGCCGTTCGCCAACGGGCTTCCGCACTACGGGCACCTGCTGACCGGCTACGTCAAGGACATCGTTCCCCGCTACCGCACCATGCGCGGCTACAAGGTGGAACGCCGCTTCGGCTGGGACACCCACGGGCTGCCCGCCGAACTCGAGGTGCAACGACAGCTCGGCATCACCGACAAGGCCGACATCGACGCGATGGGCATCGAGAAGTTCAACGACGCGTGCCGCGCCTCGGTGCTGAAGTACACCGACGAGTGGCGCAGTTATGTCACCCGCCAGGCGCGGTGGGTCGACTTCGACAACGACTACAAGACGCTCGATCTCAGCTTCATGGAGTCGGTGATCTGGGCGTTCAAGCAGCTGTGGGACAAGGGGCTGGCCTATCAGGGGGTGCGGGTGCTGCCGTACTGCTGGAACGACGAGACCCCGTTGTCCAGCCACGAACTGCGGATGGACGACGACGTCTACCAGAGCAGGCAGGACCCCGCGATCACCGTCGGCGTTCAGGCCGTCGACGGCCCGCTGGCCGGATCGCATCTGCTGGTGTGGACGACCACACCGTGGACGCTGCCGTCGAACCAGGCGGTGGCGGTGAACCCCGACGTGACCTACGTGCAGGTCGCGGTCGGTGACAGGCGCTACGTGCTGGCCGAGGCCCGGCTGGCCGCCTACGCCCGCGAAATCGGGGAGGAACCCGAGGTGTTGGCCACGATGACCGGCAGCGAACTGCTCGGCACGCGCTACCTGCCGCCGTTCCCGTACTTCACCGACAAACCCGAGGCGCAGAACGCCTGGCAGGTGCTGCGCGGCGACTTCGTCACCACCGAGGACGGCACCGGCATCGTCCACATGGCGCCGGCGTACGGCGAGGACGACAAGGCGACCACCGATACCGTCGGCATCACGCCGGTCACACCGGTCGACTCCAAGGGCCGGTTCGACGCCAGCGTGCCGGACTATCAGGGCCAGCACGTCTTCGACGCCAACCCGCAGATCATCCGCGACCTCAAGAACGGCACCGGTTCGGCGGGCGCCAACGGCGCCGTGCTGGTCCGGCACGAGACCTACGAACACTCCTATCCGCACTGCTGGCGCTGCCGCAATCCGCTGATCTACCGCGCGGTGTCGTCGTGGTTCATCAAGGTCACCGAATTCCGGGACCGGATGGTCGAGCTGAACCAGGAGATCACCTGGTATCCCGAACACGTCAAGGACGGTCAGTTCGGTAAGTGGCTGCAGGGCGCCCGTGACTGGTCGATCTCGCGAAACCGCTACTGGGGCACGCCGATTCCGGTGTGGATGTCCGACGATCCCGCGCACCCGAGAATCGACGTCTACGGCAGCCTCGACGAACTCGAGCGGGATTTCGGGGTGCGGCCGACCAACCTGCACCGGCCGTTCATCGACGAGTTGACCCGCCCCAACCCGGACGATCCGACCGGTAAGTCGACGATGCGGCGCATCGAGGACGTGCTCGACGTGTGGTTCGACTCCGGGTCGATGCCGTACGCCCAGGTGCACTACCCGTTCGAGAACCGGGACTGGTTCGACGGAGGACCCGACGAGGATGCGCACTTCCCGGGCGATTTCATCGTCGAGTACATCGGCCAGACCCGCGGCTGGTTCTACACCCTGCACGTGCTGGCCACTGCGCTGTTCGACCGCCCGGCGTTCAAAACCTGTGTGTCCCACGGCATCGTGCTCGGCAACGACGGCCAGAAGATGAGCAAGTCGCTGCGCAACTACCCCGACGTCACCGAGGTCTTCGACCGCGACGGCTCCGATGCGATGCGCTGGTTCCTGATGGCCTCGCCGATCCTGCGCGGCGGCAACCTGATCGTCACCGAACAGGGCATCCGCGAGGGTGTGCGGCAGGTGCTGCTGCCGTTGTGGAACGCCTACACGTTCCTGGCGCTCTACGCCCCGAAGAAGGGCACCTGGCGGACCGACTCCAGCCATGTCCTGGACCGGTACATCCTCGCGAAGCTGGCGCAACTGCGGGACGACCTGACCGAGTCTCTGGACGTCTGCGACATCTCGGGTGCGTGCGACGAGCTGCGGCAGTTCACCGAGGCGCTGACGAACTGGTATGTGCGGCGGTCCCGTTCGCGATTCTGGGATGAGGATCCCGACGCGATCGACACCCTGCACACCGTGCTCGAGGTGACCGGACGGCTGGCGGCGCCGCTGCTGCCGTTGGTCACCGAGGTGATCTGGCGCGGGGTGACCGGTGGGCGGTCCGTGCACCTGACCGACTGGCCGTCGGCCGACGAACTGCCGAAGGATCCGGCGCTGGTCGCCGCGATGGATCAGGTCCGCGCGGTGTGTTCGACCGCCTCGTCGCTGCGCAAGGCCAAGAAGCTGCGCGTCCGCCTGCCGCTGCCGAAATTGACTGTCGCCGTTACTGATCCGGCTCAGCTCGAACCGTTCGCCGACCTCATCGCCGACGAGCTCAACGTCAAGGCCGTCGAGCTCACCGACGACATCGACACCTACGGCCGCTTCGAGCTCACGGTCAACGCCCGCGTCGCCGGCCCGCGCCTGGGCAAGGACGTGCAGGCGGCGATCAAGGCGGTCAAGGCGGGGGAGGGGGTCGTCAACGCGGACGGCACGCTGACGGCCGGACCCGCGGTGCTGCAGCCCGGTGAGTACACCGCACGGCTGGTGGCGGCCGATGCGGAGTTCACCGCGGCGCTGCCCGACGGTGCCGGGCTGGTGGTGCTCGACGGCACGGTGACACCTGAACTGGAGGCCGAGGGCTGGGCCAAGGACCGCATCCGCGAACTGCAGGAGCTGCGCAAGTCCAGTGGCCTCGACGTGTCGGATCGCATCAGCGTGGTGATGTCGGTGCCGCAGACCCACGAGGAGTGGGCGCGCACGCACCGGGACCTCATCGCCGGGGAGATCCTCGCCACCGCTTTCGAATTCGGTGAGCCGGCCGACGGGTCCGAGATCGGCGACGGGGTGCGGGTGGCGATCGCCAAGGCGTGAGGATCAGCGCGGCGGCGCCCCGACGAGGAAGCTCACCGTGGTGGCGGTGCTCCCGCCGATGTTGAGGGTGCCGAATCGGACGGCGCCGTCGACCTGATAGTCACCGGCGGTGCCGCTGACCTGTTTGGCCGCGTCGACGAGCATCCGGACGCCGGTGGCGCCCACCGGATGCCCACCGCCGATCAGGCCGCCGCCGGGATTGATCGGAAGCCGGCCGCCGATCGCGATGTCACCGTTCTCGACGGCCTGCCAGGACTCTCCCGGTCCGGTCAGCCCGATGTGGTCGATGGCCAGGTACTCGCTCGGGGTGAAACAGTCGTGCACCTCGAAGCCGTCCACCGCGTCCAGGGCGTCGGAACCGATCCCGGCGCGGCCGAACGCGTCGTGCACCGCACCGCGCACGTGGGGGAGCACGTACGGCGAGTCCGCGTCGCGCCGGAGCTTCTGGGTCAATCCGAGGCCGACCGTGCGGTGGCCCCAGCCCTCGATGCGGGCCAGCGGCCGGGCGTCGGGGTGGTCCCGCAGATAGTCGTCGGTCACCAGCACGATGCCCGCACCGCCGTCGGTGAGCTGGCTGCAGTCATAGCGCCGCAGACGGCCCTCCACGACGGGGTTGCGGTCGTCGTCGTCGGCGCCGTCGGTCGCGAGGTGGGGCACCGCCCAGCCGCGGGTCTGGGCGTTGCCGTTGCGGCGCGCGTTGTCGTAGTTGAGGTCGGCGATCGCGCGCAGATGGATCTCGTCGAGTCCGTAGCGGCGGTCGTATTCATCGGCGACGCGCGAAAACACCTGTGCCCAGATGTTTTTCGTATCCTCTCCCTCGTGCCCGACCCAGGCGGCCGCGGCCAGGTGGGCCGCGCCGACAGGTCCGGGCACCGTCTTCTCCAGTTCGAGGCCGGCGACCAGTGCCACGTCGTAGGCGCGCGAGCGCAGGTCGGCGATCGCGGCGAGGGTGGCGACGCTGCCCGACGCGCACGCGGCCTCGTGCCGGGAGGCGGGTACTCCCCACAGCGCGTCGTCGACGGTCGCGGGCATGGCGCCGAGATGCCCTTGGCCCGCGAACAACTCGCCGAACGCGTTGCCGACGTGGACGACCTCGACGGCGTCCGCGTCCATCCGCGCCGAGGCCAGCGTGTGCCCGACCACCTCGGCGGTCAGATCGCCGAAATCGCTGCCCTCCCGGCTCAGGTTGCGGGCGAAATCGCTCTGGTACGCGCCGAGGATCCAGATGTCCTGCATGACGCCTATAGTTCAATTGACAGAGTCACTCTGTCAACTGTAGTTTTCGGCCATGCGAGTGGAACGCCTGCAGACCTTCGCCTCGACGCTGCCCGCCGATGACGACCATCCGTACCGCACCGGGCCGTGGCGCCCCCAGGTCACCGAGTGGCGGGCCGACGACCTCGAGGTGGTCGCCGGCGAGGTGCCTGCCGATCTCGACGGCATGTACCTGCGCAACACGGAGAACCCGCTGCATCCGGCCGCGACGGCCTACCACCCGTTCGACGGTGACGGGATGATCCACATCGTCGAGTTCGGCGGGGGAAAAGCGGCCTACCGCAACCGCTTCGTCCGCACCGACGGCTTCCTCGCCGAGAACGAGGCCGGGGGACCGCTGTGGGCCGGGTTCATCGAGATGCCCTCGGCCGCCAAACGCGCCGACGGCTGGGGCGCGCGCACGCGGATGAAGGACGCGTCGAGCACCGACGTCGTCGTCCACCGCGGGACGGCGCTGACCAGTTTCTACATGTGCGGCGACCTCTACCAGGTCGACCCGTACACCGCCGACACCCTCGGCAAGGAGACCTGGCACGGCGACTTCCCGGACTGGGGGGTGTCGGCGCATCCCAAGATCGACCCGGTCACCGGGGAGCTGCTGTTCTTCAGCTACAGCAAGGAAGCGCCTCATCTGCGCTACGGCGTGGTCGACAAGGACGCGAACCTGGTGCACCACACCGACGTCGCGCTGCCCGGGCCGCGGATGCCGCACGATATGGCGTTCACCGAGAACTACGTGATCCTCAACGACTTCCCGTTGTTCTGGGAGCCGTCGCTGCTGAAGCAGGACATCCACGCACCGGTCTTCCACCGCGACATGCCGTCGCGTTTCGCCGTGCTGCCCCGCCGCGGTGACCAGTCGCAGGTGCGGTGGTTCGAGACCGACCCGACGTATGCCCTGCACTTCGTCAACGCCTACGAGGACGGTGACGAGATCGTGCTCGACGGGTTCTTCCAGGACAACCCGTCACCGTCGACGAAGGGCGCGAAGTCGTTGGAGGACGCGGCCTTCCGCTACCTGGCACTCGACGGGTTCGAATCGCACCTGCACCGCTGGCGGTTCAACCTCGCCACGGGGGCGGCCACCGAGGAACGGCTGTCGGACAGCCTCACCGAATTCGGCATGATGAACGGTGACTACCAGACCCGGCGGCACCGCTACGTGTACGCCGCCACCGGCAAACCGGGCTGGTTCCTGTTCGACGGGCTGGTCAAACACGATCTGCGCGACGGTACCGAGGAGCGGATCACGTTCGGCGACGGCGTGTTCGGCAGCGAGACCGCGATGGCGCCGCGTCAGGACGGCACCGCCGAGGACGACGGCTACCTCGTCACCCTGACCACGGACATGAACGACGACGCCTCCTACTGCTTGGTGTTCGATGCCGCGCGGATCGCCGACGGTCCGGTGTGCAAGCTGCGGCTTCCTGAAAGAATCTGCAGCGGAACACATTCGACGTGGGTGTCCGGGGCTGAGCTGCGGCGCTGGCACAGCCCGCGGTGACCGGGGGCAGCGGGCCGGTCAACGCCGTCGGCCGGATGCTCGGCCTGCTCGGCGACGAGTGGACGCTGCTCCTCGTCCGCGAAACCCTCCTGGGCGCACGGCGGTTCACCGACTTCCGCACCCTGCCCATCTCCACCGCCGTGCTGACCAACCGGCTGCGCTCGATGGTGGACGACGGGCTGCTCGACCGCCAGGTCTACCAGCAGCAACCGCTGCGCGCCGGTTACGTTCCCACGGACCGCTGCTGGGCGCTGTGGCCGGTGCTGGTGTCGATCTGGCACTGGGAGCGCACCTGGGTCCCCGGCCACACCTCGTCGCTGCCCGCGATGGCGCATCGCGGCTGCGGTCGCGAATTCTCGCCGGTGCTGCGCTGTGCCAGCTGCCGTCGCGCCGTCGAATCGACCGACGTCGACGGCCGGTGGGGTCCCAGCGGGGGCTGGCAGCGGTCCGTACCCCGCGGCGCGACCCGCAGGCGCGCCCGCGGCGACGGGACCGCCCAGGCCGGGCTGTTCCCCGAGACCATGGCGATCTTCGGCAACCGCTGGGCCTCGGCGATCATCGGTGCGGCGTTCCTCGGGACGCGGCGGTTCAGCGACTTCCAGGGCCGCCTGCGCGCGCCGGCGGCGATGGTGGCCGAGCACCTGCGGGTGTTCTGCGACATCGGGGTGCTGCAGGGCGCCGCCCATCCGCAGCGCGCCGACTGGTCCGAATACCACCTCACGCCCAAGGGCCGGGCGTTCTTCCCGGTCGTCGCATCGTCGATCCACTGGGCCGAGGAGTGGTTCGGGGCACCCGAGGGGCCGGCGCTGATCCTCACCCACACCGTGTGCGGACAGCGTTTCGTCCCGGAACTGGCCTGCGATCAGTGCGAGGAGACGTTGACCGCCGACGCGGTCCGGATCCTGCCCCGCGCCGGAGAGCAGGCGGTCATCCGCGGGTGACGCGCGCGGAGTCCCCGCCCAGGGTCACGGTGTCGCCGGGGTGGAGTTGGCGGCCCCGGCGCAGCTCCACCTCGCCGTTGACGGTGACCGACCCGTCGGCGATCACCGATTTGGCATCCGCCCCGCTGTCGATCAGCGAGGCGAGTTTGAGGAACTGACCGAGACGGATCGTGTCGTCACCGATCGGAACCTCGTGCGCCGCCATGACGCTCAGGCTAACGCCCTAGCATCTGCAGGTGTGGACGTGCGCTGGGTCCTGCACCTGAACAGACGGGTCATGCACTGATAAAGTAATCGCTGTGCGAGCCGCTGTCTACACACGAATTTCCGAGGACCAAACGGGGCAACGCCTGGGCGTGACGCGCCAACTGGAGGACTGCCTCGCGCTGGCCGACCGCCTCGGCTGGGAGGTTGTGACGCGGTTCGACGACAACGACCTGTCGGCGTTCAACGGCAAGTCGCGTCCGGCGTTCGAGGCCATGCTCGACGCCATGAAGGCGGGAGAGTTCGGCGCGCTGCTCTGCTGGCACACAGATCGGCTGTACCGGTCGATGAAGGACCTCGAACGGCTCATCGACATCGCTGACGAACGTCGCGTGCAAATTCGGACGGTCAACGGTGGAGACCTGGACCTGTCCACCAGCGCCGGCCGGATGCTCGCCCGCATCCTGGGCAGCGTGGCCCGGCAGGAGTCTGAACACAAGGGTGAGCGGCAGAAGAGGGCGAACGAGCAGAAGGCGGCCGCGGGGAAGTGGCAGACCGCGAACCGGCCATTCGGCTACACCATGACCGGGACGCCTCTAGAACCCGAGGCCACACTCTTCCGAACCGCAGTCGCCGACGTGCTGGCAGGGAAGTCCCTCCGCAAGGTCTGCGCCGAGTGGAATGGTCGCGGCGTGACAACGTCCCTCGGCAACGCTTGGAACAGCAGACAAGTCCGCGGTGTGTTACTGAACCCGCGCTATGCCGCTCTGAGGGTGCATCGCGGCAAGGTCGTCGGGCCCGGCGATTGGGAGCCGCTGATCGACACTGACACCCATTACGGGCTTGCAGCATTCCTGACCGACCCCTCGCGGCGGAGGTCGATGGGCTTTGAACGTAAGTACATCGGCACCGGGGTCTACCGATGTGGCAAGTGTGGCGGTCTGATGAAGGCGTGCCAGCCCGCAGCAAGTCGGCAACGCGCCTACGTGTGCCGCGACTTCGGACACGTCCTGCGCCAACGGGAAACGCTCGACGAATACGTCGAAATGGTGGTCCTCGAATACCTCAAAGGCACGGACATTCATTCGAAGCTGACGAGAGACAACGGCGTCGACCTCGCGGCGCTGCATACCAAGCGCACCGTGTTGCAGGCCCGCCTAGACGACCTCGCCGCAATGTTCGCAGACGGTGAGATCGATGCCAGCCAATTGCGGCGTGGGACAACCGAATTGCGCGAGCAACTTGCAGAGGTTGATGCTGTCTTGACGGACCTTGCCCGGACGTCGCCCGTGGCGAACCTATTGGCGGCCGGGGAGGCCGTCACAGAGCACTGGAACGCACTTTCCGCGGACCTCAAGGGCAAGATAGTCGACGAACTGATGGTCGTGACAGTGTTGCCGTCACCTCGCGGCACAAAGGGTTTCCACCCGGAGTACATCGACATCGACTGGAGGGGCGCGCAGTGACGCAAGACGCTGATCTCGGACGGTGGTTCACCGACCTGCTACAGGCGGCGGAGGACCGCGCGCAAGCAGTCCACGACGCCTACCAGCACCTGGAGAACGCCGAGGTGGTCTCCAAGGTGACCGTTCACCGCTACCTGTGCCGCAAGTGCGGAAAGCCGCGCGCCACCGTGATCCGGCTAGGTGACCGGACGCTCGCGCGAACCCATGACTACAAGTTCTCGCCGGGCATGAACGCCGACCGATCGGTGCCGTCGGCGCGGGCACGCAACACGCTCGACGGTGACCGGCACTGGCCCGGGCATACCTACGATGTCGACGAACTGGCCGAGTGGGGGCCGGACGCCGGTTTCGACGTCAACTGCCGGCATGTCACGGCGACGGTGTTCGCCCGCGACGTCCTCGCGATCACCAGCGGCGTCACGCCGGGACACCCCGGGAAACCGACGCTGCTCCAATCCCGACAGCACATGCAGTAGCATCGGTTCTACTTGCCCGCCTGTGAAGGCATTCGGAATCGTGCAGGGCGCCGAACCCGAAGGGGTTCAGTGTGTCCGCAACCAGGGCAACATCGAGAAAGTCCCGTGAGCTACAGGCGAAGAACGCCGCCGCTCACCGCTGGAATCATCCGAACAAAGACGACATAGCCCGCCAGTACGCAGCGGAGCGGCTCGCCGAGATCGTCGCCGACGTGGTGGCCGCAGCGCCGCCGCTCAGCGACGAGCAGTGCGCGCGGATCGCCGCCCTGCTGCGCTGCGGTGGCGGGCAGCCGGCCGCTGACCGCGCCGCTGTGGTCGCTGACCGTCTCGCCGACCTCGACGGCGGTGCGGCATGACGACCCAGATACGAAGAATCCCGGCCACCTCGGGCCGGGACACCTCGACAACCGCCACAGTCGCTAGCCCACATTCTAATGGTCACCGCGCCGAGGACGGCTACACCGCGCCAACCGCCGAGGACCGCGCCGTCGAGGCGGCGATAGCGGTACTGCGCGGCTACGGCTACGGCATCGCCATGCGGTGTCTTGACTGCCGCCGGCCGATCACCTCGGCGGCAAGTCTGGCGCGGATGCGCGGACCCCGGTGCGCGGCGAAAGCGGTGGGCCGATGATCGCCAAACACCACCTCGACGCGCTCGCTGCGTCCGGAATAACCGGCAAGCGCGTCGAGCTGCGCGGGTACGAAACCGTCAACGACAAGGGCCGCCTCATCGACGTGGGTGTGGCCCAGGCCGGGCGTCGAGTACCCGGCCTGCTGGTGCCGTCGCTGCGCGCCGACGGGTCGACGTGGGGTTATCAGTACCGGCCCGACTATCCGCGCACCGACGGCAAGGGCCGCGAGGTCAAATACGAGACACCCGTCGAGCAGCGCAACGGCATCGACATCCCGCCCGGCGTCGGCGACAAGGTCGGCGATCCCTCGGTGCCGCTGTTCGTCACTGAGGGTGTCAAGAAAGCTGACTGCGCCGCGGAGCACGGCCTGTGTTGCGTTGCCCTGCCCGGCGTGTGGTCATGGCGGGGGAAGAACGACGCCGGCGGTAAGACCGCGGTGGCCGACTGGCACGACGTCGCGCTCAATGACCGCCGAGTCATCCTCGCGTTCGACGGTGACGTGGCACGCAAACAGTCCGTGCGGCAAGCACTCTCGGCGCTCGCGGACTATCTGCGGAGCAAGGGCGCCAAGGTCGAGTACCTGCACCTACCCGACACCGACAACAAGACCGGCCTCGACGACTACCTGATCGGGCACACCGTCGAGGAACTGTGGCGGCTTGTCAAGCCGTCACCGGCCCCGCTGCGAGAGTCAACTGTTCCAAATGGAACAGGTGCGCAAAATTACGCACCTGCGGCTCCGGAACCTGTTGCCGCCGAGCCGATCACCCTCGACCAGGCGCACACCGTGTTCCGGCGCTGGCTCGGCGACGACTACGACACCGACGCACTCGACGCCGTCCTGGCCACGGCGGCAGTCGAACGCCTCGACGGCGACCCGCTGTGGCTGCTGCTGATATCCGGTAGCGGCAACGCGAAAACCGAGACCGTGCAGGCGCTCGACGGCGTTGGAGCGGTCATCACGTCCACCATCACCGAGGCAGGATTGCTGTCGGCGACACCACGCAAAGACCGCGCCAAAGACGCCACCGGCGGGCTGCTCCGCAAGCTAGAGCCACGCGGGGTGCTGGTCATCAAAGACGTGACCAGCATTCTGTCGATGAACACCGAGACCCGCGCCCAGGTGCTCGGCGCGCTACGCGAGGTCTACGACGGCCGCTGGTCACGCAACGTCGGCGCAGACGGCGGCCTCACCCTCGAATGGGCAGGACGTATCGCCGTCATCGGCGCGGTGACCACCGCGTGGGACAAAGCGCATGCCGTCATCGCCAGCATGGGTGATCGGTTCGTCCTGGTCCGCATGGACTCCACCAAGGGTCGACAAGTCGCCGGCCGCAAGGCAATCGGCAACACTGGCAGCGAAGTACGCATGCGCGCCGAATTGGCCGCAGCGGTGGCCGGCGTCCTGGCGGGCATCAACACCGAGCCGGTGACCGTCACCGACGAGGAGACCGACGTTCTGCTGCGGGCCGCCGACCTCGTCACGTTGGCGCGGACCGGCGTGGAATACGACTACCGCGGCGATGTGATCGACGCCCACGCCCCGGAAATGCCGACCCGGTTCGCCAAGCAGTTGGCGCAGATCGTGCGCGGCGGTGTCGCGCTCGGCATGGAACGCGTAGCGGCGCTGCGGCTGGCGATCCGCTGCGCTCGGGACTCCATGCCGCCGCTGCGTCTGGCGATCATCGACGACCTTGCCGACGAGCCAGACAGTTCGACGGCCGAGATTCGCAAACGCATCGGGAAACCGAGGGCCACGGTCGACCGACAGTTGCAGGCGCTGCACATGCTCGAGGTTCTCGACTGCGACGAAGCCGAGGGCATGCACAGGGGTAAGCCAGTAACCATCTGGTACTACCGACTCGCCGACGGCATCGAGCCGACCGCGCTGGACTCGACCGCGCTGGACTCGCTGGGCCCTAATTCAGTGCCAGAAATACCACCACCAACCCCCAACCCCTATAGAAGAACAGACAGGCAGGCCGATACGCCTGTCCGGGTTTCCGATATTTCTGGCACTGATCCAAGCCTGCTGCGGCGCCTCATCACCGGCCCGGGCCGCTGCGACACCTGCGGCTGCCATATCGCAACCCAAGGTCATAAGCCCGAATGCCCGGCGGCTGCAGCATGACCAGACCACACGTCGAGCAGGCCGACCGTGACCTCATCGACGACCACGACGTACCCGAACCCCAACCCGCACATGACGAGGAGAACCGATGACCATCCCCGCGAGTGATTACCTGAAGTACGCCGCCACCCTGGTCAAACAGCGCATCGAGTGGACCACCGACGAGATCGGCGGCGCGATGTGCGAAGGCGACCACGACACCCCCCTCGACGCGCTCCACGATCTGATCGAGGACGTCGCCGCCCTGGCTGCCCAGTGCGGCGACCCGCACCACTACAGCGACGGCCGCCGCGTCAAGACGGCCCGTGAGATCGAGTTCGGCTTGGTCACCGAACACATCTGGCACCCCGACCCGAGCACCGAGGAACCGCGGTCCTGGCGTGGCACTCTGCGCCACGACCCCGAGGAGTCGTGCCCAGGCGTGTTCGAGGTGTCGACCGACCCGGCGACGCAAGAGATCTTTGTGCGGACTGTGAGGGCCATATGAGCACCCTGACTGTGACTCTGACCGACGTCGACGGCGAGCCGATGCTCGACAGTGAAGCTATGGCCCTGCTGTTCGGGGTGCGAACCGAAGACGTGCGCGCACTGCCTACCGTCAACGGCGTCTCGACCATCCCCCGCGAATGGGTCAAACGTGGCCGCCAACGCACCCGCGAGGCTATGGCGCACACCGGAAGCGACTTCATCATCGACGGCCTGCGCTACTGGGCACGCCGTGATCACAACGCCGAACTCGAGGTGATCTACCGGTGAACCCGCTCGAGGAGCTGCTCGCGTCGCTGGCCGGTGTGCCGCACCTACCGGGCGCCCGGTGCAGAGGCCGTCACCGGCTGTTTGACCCACCCGCCCCGGATGCTGACCCCGAAGACGCCGATCACGCCCAACAGATCGCACTGCGGCTGTGCCGCGACTGCCCAGCCCTGGCCGGGTGCGCGGTGTGGTTCGACACCCTGCCCGCACGGCAGCGACCACAGGGTGTGGTGGCCGGCCGGATCAATCAGCCGCGCCGCGGACGACCGAGAGCAGCGGGAGACGACCGAACGGAGAAAGCCGCATGACCGACCCCGATGATCCCGTCGCCGCGTTCAAACAGCGCGTCGCCGGAAAGACCGTCACGTTCAATCTTGAGGCGGCGCCCGTCGAGAGTGCCGACGGCGACCCGCGAGGCGTCGCCCCCGAAACCACAATGCGTTTCGCGTTCGATGAGGACGGTATCTGTTGTCCTGCATGGGAATCCGACCCGACCACACCCGAAGGAGCACGAAATGATGACTGACACCGCAGACCAGTTCGACCCACCAGAAGTAGACGACACCGAAGTAGGCGACCCCGCCGCGGCGGCCTCATCGGGTGATTCGGCGAACGCATCACCCGAGCAGACCGCGGAGCCGGAACCCGACGACGACCAGGACGACAACCCGAACCGCCGCGAGGCCCGCTACCGGCTGCAGCTACGCGAAGTCCAGGCCGAACGCGACCAACTCCGCGGCACCGTCGAAGCGTTGCAGCGCGCCGAGGTCGAACGGATCGCCGGGCAACAACTCCAAAAGCCGCAGGCCATCTGGGCCGCCGATGTCAAGTTGGCCGGTCTGCTCGACGAGGACGGGCGCGTCGACCCAGCCAAGGTCACCGAGGCCGCCGACGTGGCCTCGCAGGCGCTCGGCCTCGCGCCGGTCCGGCGTGCACCCAGACCCGACCGCAGCCAGGGCCGCGACCGGACGGCACCAGTCGGAGACGCTTGGGAGCAGGCGTTCAAAGGGTAGAATCGGCATCGACGCCTGATCTTGCGGTGAGACACCAGAGGTCCGGCAACGTTTCCGCCCATGCGGGCAACGGTCGACGCGAGCCGCGCACCGAGAACCTAAACCATTCCCGGTGCGCGGCTTTACGCGTATCCCGACCCCGTTAGGACAAACACATGGCAACCGAAACCACAGTCACGTCGGCGACAGCCTGGTCGCCCGATGTCACCGCTGTCGCCCCCGACATCGCCGTCCCCGACGCCCTCATCCTCGCGACCTCCACCGTCGCCGGGACCGTCGAAGGCGACGCCCCCGCCGTCCGCGTCCAGTACGTCGACGACGCCAGCGCCGGGTTCGTCGCCGAAGGCGCCGCCATCGCCGAGGCCAACCCCGCACTCAGTGAGGTGCTGGTCTACACCGGCAAAGTCGCCCAGCTGATCCGGCTCTCGCGTGAACAGTGGAGCCAGCCCAATGCGTCGCAACTGCTGTCGACCAGCGTGGCCCGCGCTGTCACCCGCGCCGCCAACACCGCCTACATCGCGCAGGCCGCACCAACCCCACCGGCCGTCACCCCACCCGCCGGCCTGCTCAACGTCACCGGCATCGTTGACGGCGGTACCGTCGCAACCACCCTCGACGGCCTGGTCGACCTGCTCGCCGAGCTCGCCGAAAACTACTCGACCCCGTCGCACATCGTCATGTCGCCATCAGCGTGGGCATCGCTGCGTAAGTTCAAAATCGGTACCGGCTACGCCGGTTCGCTGCTCGGCACCGGAGCCACCGACGCCCAACGGTTCCTGCTCGACCTGCCTGTCCTCGTCGACCCCGCCGTCCCGGCCGACACCGGCCTGGTGATCGACCGGGCCGCGGTCGTCAGCGCGGTCGGGCAAGTCCAGGTCGCCACGTCCGATCAGGTGTACTTCAACGCCGACAGCGTGGGCGTGCGCTGCACCTGGAGGTTCGGCGCCAACGTGGTACGGCCCAACAGGATCGGCAAGTTCACGGTCACCGCGCCCGCATAGACCCCCAGGGGACGTTAGGGTAAGCGCCCCATCAGAGCCGCCCCTCATGGCATAGGCGAGACTCCCCCCGACCAGCCCCCCTCCCCCCTGGACTGCCAGCGGCCCAGGCTAGGCCGGGTCGGTTCCGGCGACCTTCCGCATGATCTCAGCCAGGTGGTCGCGTAGGCCGGCGACCTCGGACGCGTCGAGGCGGGTCACTGCGTTCGACACCTCGAGCAGGTCGACGAGCAGCTGTTTGCGTTCCTGCTCGAGCCGATAGGTGTTCGCTACGCGGGTGCAGTCGACGCAGTCCATATCGACCCACCACAGGCCGGTCTCGGGGTCTTCATATTCCTGTGTTCGGAACTGCGGTGGCGGGAGGAAGTCGTCCGGTGGCGGGTAGTCGGTGGCGGGGTCTCGGTCGAGGCGCATTGTGCCGCCGCACAGCGTGGGGACCGTGGCTTCACCCGCCGCCCAGGCTTTGCGAGCGGCACCCGACCAGTACCCGTGGTTGAGGTACGGGTTGCGGGGGAGTTCGCCCTGGCGGTAGCGGCGTCGGAGTGACTCGGCGTCGGTGTCGTCGGTGGGTTCGTCGCCGAGCGCGATGCGCTGCCATTCCTCGGCGGTGTCGCGCCGCGGGCCGGTGCGGAGCAGCGCGTGCCGTGTCACCCGCCCGCACGACTGGCAGCCGAGTTCGCCGGTCATGCGGTGCCAGCGGGTGGTGTCGCTGAAGCCGTCGCCGAGGGTGTTGCGCGCCTGCCGGTAGCTGCGGAGATGGCCGCATTCGCAGCACAGCGCCCGCTGCGTTTCGGCCGGCTGTTGCCGCGAGGTGTCGGCGAGGGCCCAGCGCCGGAGGTGTGGCCGCGTGTCGGCGTTGCTCGTGCGGGTGCGGCAGGGCTGCCCCGGCGCGGCACCACAGAACGGGCAGGCGTGGGTGAGGGCGGTGTGCGGGTCGGTGGGTGTGCTCATCGTGCGCCACCCCGGCGCACCGTCTGCGGGTCGACGGCCGCGGCGATGCGGGTCAGGTGCGGGCCGACGACCCGCGCCTGGTCGCCGATCATGTCGCGGCAGGGCTGGCCCGGGCGCGCTTCGCAGAACGGGCACGGGTGGGTGAGGGTTGGCTGAGTGTCTGGGGAAGGGTTACCGTTCGGCATGTCGAGCTCCTGTCTAGTTCGGCCAACGCCCGGGACGGTGCCAGCCGTCGCCGGGCTCGTTTTCAACCTGGACGTTGCGATGGACGCATGACTCGCTGGGTCCTGCACCTGGACATGGACGCGTTCTTCGCGTCGGTCGAGCAGTTGACCCGGCCCACCCTGCGGGGACGGCCGGTGCTGGTCGGCGGTCTGGGCGGTCGCGGTGTGGTGGCCGGCGCCAGTTACGAGGCCAGGGTGCACGGCGCACGTTCGGCGATGCCGATGCACCAGGCCCGCCGACTGGTCGGCGCACCGGCGGTGGTGCTGCCACCGCGAGGTGTGGTCTACGGCCTGGCGAGCCGACGCGTGTTCGACACCGTGCGGACCCTGGTCCCGGTACTCGAACAGTTGTCGTTCGACGAGGCGTTCGGCGAACCGCAGGAGCTGGCCGGTGCGTCGGCGGCCGACGTCGAAGAGTTCTGCGAACTGTTGCGCGCGCGGGTGCTGGAGGAGACCGGGCTGGTGGCCTCCGTGGGGGCGGGGTCGGGCAAGCAGATCGCCAAGATCGCCTCGGGCCTGGCCAAGCCGGACGGGATCCGGGTGGTGCGCCGCGCCGACGAACGCCGTCTGCTCGACAGCCTGGCGGTGCGCAAGCTGTGGGGGATCGGACCGGTCGCCGAGGACAGACTGCACCGCCTCGGCATCGAGACCATCGGTCAGCTCGCGGCGCTCTCGGAGGCCGAGGTAGCCGACATCCTCGGCGCCACGGTGGGTCCGGCGCTGCACCGGCTCGCCCGCGGCATCGACGACCGGCCCGTCGCCGAACGGGCCGAGGCCAAACAGATCAGCGCCGAGTCCACGTTCCCGGCCGACCTCATCACCCTCGATCAGGTTCGCGAGGCGATCGGGCCGATCGCCGACCACGCCCACCGGCGACTGGCGAAGGACGGGCGCGGAGCCCGCACGGTCACCGTGAAGCTGAAGAAGTCGGATATGAGCACGCTGACCCGGTCGGCCACGCTGCCGTCGGCCACCACCGACGCGGCGACGCTCAGCGCCACCGCCCGCCGGCTGCTTGTCGACCCCGCCGAGATCGGCCCCATCCGCCTTGTGGGAGTGGGCTTTTCAGGCCTGTCGGAGGTGCGCCAGGAGTCACTGTTCCCCGACCTGGAACTGGTGGAGGACGAACTGGCCACCCGTCCGGCGGTGCCGATGTCGGTGAGCGAGGCGGCTGCCGTACCGCCGGCGTGGCGGGTCGGTGACGACGTCGCGCATCCGGAACTGGGGCACGGCTGGATCCAGGGGGCCGGTCACGGGGTCATGACCATCCGGTTCGAGACGCGCAGCACCGGGCCGGGGCCGGCGAAGACCTTCCCCGACACGGTGCCCGACGTCGTCCGGGCCAATCCGGTCGACAGCCTCGACTGGGCGGACTACGTGGACGCGCTCCCGCAGGCCGACCTGCCCTGACACGTCAGCCCCATTCGGCGAGCACCTCGGCGGCCGGGACGTCCGCGGCGAGTGCGGCCATCAGCAGCACCCGCGCCTGCGCGGGCCGCAGGGTCGGCACCATGAGCGCACCCGCGTCGGCGAGGTCGCGCCCGGGACCGTAGGCGGGACGGACCCGCCCACCCGGCACCCGCGTCGACACCGCCACGAGCACCCCGTCGGCGCACAGCCGGCGTACCCCGTCGATCACCGGTTGCGGGGCGTTGCCGGCACCCAGCGCCTCGAGGACGACCGCCCGCGCCCCGGCGGCCGCGCAGGCGGACAGGGCGGCGGCGTCGCCGCCCGGGTAGGTGGTGACGATGTCGACGCGCGGTGCGCGTTCCGCCGACACGTCGCCCAGGTACGGACGCACCTTGGGCCCGGTCACGGTGAACCGGCCGTCGGCGACTCGGCCCACCACCGGTCCGTCGAAACCGTCGAGGTCCTCGGTCGCCACCTTGCGCAGGCCCAGTGGCCGGCGGACCGTACCGGCGAAGCTGACGAGCACCCCGAGTCCGCGGGCCTCGGGATCGCCGGCGACCGTCACCGCGTCCCGCAGGTTGGCCGGGCCGTCGGCATCGGGTGCGTCGGCCCCGCGCTGCGCACCGGTCAGCACCACCGGGGTGGTGCCGTCGTAGGTGAGTTCGAGCCACAGCGCCGTCTCCTCCATGGTGTCGGTGCCGTGGGTGACGACGACGCCGTCGGCGGCGCCGTCCGCCGTGCCGGCCAGCACCGCGTCGCGGATGCGGTCCCAGTCGGCGGGGGTGAGCTGCGAGCTGTCCTTGTTGAGCACGTCGACCACCGTCACGTCCAGACCGGCGGTCAGGTCGGCGCCGCGGCGGGTGGGCCGGCGTACGCCGTCGGCGTCGGTGCTGGTGGCGATCGTGCCGCCGGTGGTGATCACGACAAGGCTCACGTGCGGAATTGTCCCGTATCGACCGTTTGGGATGATGGTGTGGTGACTGACGAAACACCGGGCAAGGCATCGGGCAAGGTGGAGCCCACGACCGGCGCCGCGGAACCCCCGGACGTCCCGGTCGACCCGGCACCCCGGCCGCGGCGGCGCCTGGGCCTGCTGTTGTCGGTCGCGGCGGTGATCCTGGTGCTCGACGTCGTGACGAAGGTGCTCGCGGTGCGGCTGCTGACGCCCGGCCAGCCGGTGTCGATCATCGGCGACACGGTCACCTGGACCCTGGTCCGCAACTCCGGGGCGGCCTTCTCCATGGCCACGGGTTACACCTGGGTGCTCACCCTGGTCGCGACGGGCGTGGTCATCGGCATCATCTGGATGGGCCGGCGGCTGGTGTCGCCGTGGTGGGCGCTCGGACTCGGGCTGATCCTCGGCGGCGCGATGGGCAACCTGATCGACCGCTTCTTCCGGTCGCCCGGACCGCTGCGCGGCCACGTCGTCGACTTCCTGTCCATCGGATGGTGGCCGGTGTTCAACGTGGCCGATCCGTCGGTGGTCGGTGGGGCGATCCTGCTGGTGGTGTTGTCGCTGTTCGGGTTCGACTTTGACACCGTCGGACGGCGCCAGCCGGGCGACGAATCCGACCCGGTCGGACGGCGCCAGCCGGGCGACGAATCCGACCCGGTCGGACGGCGCCAGCCGGGCGACGAATCCGACCCGGTCGGACGGCGCCAGCCGGGCGACGAATCCGACCCCGTCGGACGGCGCGGCGCCGAACCGGTGGCCCGGCCCGAGGCTGACCCGTCATAGTGTCCACACGGTCGATGCCCGTGCCGGAGGGGCTGGGCGGAATGCGGGTGGACGCCGGGCTGTCGCGGCTGCTGGGGCTGTCACGCACCGCGGCGGCGGCGATCGCCGAAGACGGTGGGGTCGACATCGACGGCGCGCCCGCGGGTAAGTCGGACCGCCTCACGGCGGGCGCCTGGCTCGAGGTGCGGTTGCCGGAGGCGCCGCCGCCGGTGGAGAACACCCCGGTCGAGATCGAGGGTATGGCGGTGCTGTACTCCGACGACGACATCGTGGCCGTCGACAAACCCCCAGGGGTGGCCGCCCACGCGACGGTCGGATGGCACGGCCCCACCGTGCTCGGTGGTCTGGCGGCCGCCGGCTTCCGGATCAGCACGTCGGGCATCCACGAGCGGCAGGGCATCGTGCACCGCCTCGACGTCGGCACCTCGGGGGTCATGGTCGTCGCCCTGTCCGAACGCGCCTACACGGTGCTCAAGCGGGCGTTCAAGCAGCGCACCGTCGAGAAGCGGTATCACGCGCTGGTACAGGGCCATCCGGACCCGAGCAGCGGCACGATCGACGCGCCGATCGGGCGGCACCGGGGCCACGACTGGAAGTTCGCCGTCACCGAGGGCGGCAGGCACAGCGTCACCCACTACGACACGCTGGAGGCGTTTCAGGCGGCCAGCCTGCTCGACATCGAACTGGAAACCGGCCGCACCCACCAGATCCGGGTGCACTTCGCCGCGCTGCACCACCCGTGCTGCGGCGATCTGACCTACGGCGCCGATCCCACGCTGGCCCGCCGTCTCGGGCTCGAACGTCAATGGCTGCACGCCCGTTCGCTGGCGTTCGCCCATCCGGCCGACGGTCGCCGGATCGAGATCACCAGCCCCTATCCGGCCGATCTGCAGCACGCCCTCGACGTCCTGCGCCGTCACGCGCGGTGACCGAGACGCGCCGCAACGGCCTGCTCTTCGGCATCGGCGCCTACGTCTGGTGGGGGCTGTGCCCGGGGTTCTTCCTGCTGTTGCTGCCCGCCGGGTCTCTCGAGATCCTCGCGCACCGCATCGTGTGGAGTGTGGTGTTCCTGCTGCTGGTGCTCGCGGTGGCCCGTCGCCTCGGCGATCTGCTCCGATTGTCCTGGCGCACCTGGCTGCAACTGCTCGCGGCGTCGGCGCTGGTGTCGGCGAACTGGGGGGTCTACATCTACGCGGCCACCCACTCACACGTGGTGGACGCCGCCCTCGGGTATTTCATCAACCCGCTGCTCAGCGTCGCGCTCGGGGTGCTGGTGTTCCGGGAACGGATCAACCGCTCGCAGCAGGTGGCGCTGGTGCTCGCCGTCGCCGCGGTCGTCCTGCTCACCGTCGAAATCGGCGCACCGCCCTACATCGCACTCGCCCTTGCGGTGTCTTTCGCGCTCTACGGGCTGGTGAAGAAGGTGGTCACCGCCGACCCGCGGGTCAGCGTCGCGGTGGAGACGCTGATCGCGCTGCCGTTCGCGGGCGGCTACGTGCTGGCGCTGGAACTCACCGACCGGGGGCATTTCCTCAGCGAAGGGCTCGCACACACCGGTCTGCTGCTGCTGGCGGGCCCGGTCACGGCCATCCCGCTGCTGTTGTTCGGCGCGGCCGCGCAGCGGCTCCCGCTGGTGACGCTGGGTCTGCTGTTCTACATCAATCCTGGTCTGCAGATGGCCTGGGGTGTGGTCATCGGGCACGAACCGATGCCGGTCGGACGGTGGATCGGCTTCGCACTGATCTGGCTGGCGCTGGCCCTGCTGGCCGCCGATGCCGTGCGCCGTCGCACGCCGAGGGAGCGAACCTCCACGACACCGGCGGAACATGTCGATCGGGACGAATCGAAATCGTCATCACGCTGACGACCCGTCCACGACACCGGGAGGACACCGTGCAGTACTGCCTGATCATGCATTACCCCGAAGGCCCGGAGATCGGGTTGACCGAGGAGGACATGGCCCCCACGCGGGCGGCGTTCGCCCGATACGCCGAGGACCTGGACGCGGCCGGCGTGCTGGTGGGCACGCAGGTGTTGCAGTCCGCGGCGCTCACCACGACGGTCACCGCCCGCGACGGGACCGTCGACATCCAGGACGGCCCCTTCGCCGACACCAAAGAGCGGCTGGGCGGGATCTTCGTCATCGACGTCCCGCACCTCGACGCGGCGCTGGACTGGGCGAAACGCAATCCCGCCGCGGCGTTCGGCGCTGTCGAGGTACGACCCGTGGCGGTGACCTACTCGACCGGCCAGGGCTGGTTCAGCCCTGAATGACGGTGCCGCGGCCACGGTCGCCGACCTGAGCCGCAGATCACACGGCCGGTTGCTGGCCGCCCTCGCGGCGCCCACCGGCGACATCGCCGCGGCCGAGGACGCGCTCGCCGATGCCTTCGAACGCGCGCTCCGGAGATGGCCGGTCGACGGTATCCCGGCCGAACCCGCCGCCTGGGTGATCACCGTCGCCCGCAACAGATTGCGCGACCGCTGGCGCTCGGCCGGTCACCGCCGAGCCGCTCGTCTCGACGAGAACCTCGACGTGACAGCGGAATCCGTCGACTGGCCGGCCATCCCGGACAAACGCCTGGAGCTCATGCTGGTCTGTGCGCATCCCTCGGTGGCGGTCAACGTCCGTACGCCGCTGATGCTGCAGGTGGTCATGGGTGTCGACGCGGCGGCGATCGCCGAGGCGTTCGCCGTCGAACCGGCGACCATGGCGCAGCGGCTCGTACGGGCCAAGCGGCGTATCCGCGACACGGGTGTGCCATTCACCCTGCCGGAACGTGACGATCTGGCCGAGCGGCTGCCCGCCGTGCTCGAAGCGGTCTACGGCGTCTATGCCATCGACTGGCAGCGCGGCCCACCCGACGACCCGGGGGCTTCGTTGGCCGCCGAGGCGTTGCACCTGACCGCCCTGCTGACCGAGTTGCTGCCCGCCGATCCGGAGGTGCTCGGCCTGGCCGCGCTGGTGTGTTTCGGCGAGGCGCGCCGCCCCGCGCGGCGTGGGGTCGAGGGCGCGTTCGTCGGCCTCGACGATCAGGACAGTGCGCGGTGGGACCACGAGTTGATCGCCCGGGCCGAGGATCTGCTGCGGCGCGCGCACACCCACCGGCGGCCGGGCCGGTTCCAGTACGAGGCGGCCATCCACTCGGCACACTGTCACCGCCCGGTGGATCGGCGGGCGCTGCGCAAGCTCTATCTGGCCCTGCTGCGGGTGGCGCCGTCACTCGGTGCGGCGGTGGCGCTGGCGGCCCTCGACGGCGAGATCGACGGGCCGGACGCCGGTCTGCGGGCACTCGCGGCGATCGATGACCCTGCGCTCGACCGGTTTCAACCGGCGTGGACCACCCGCGCACACCTTCTCGAGCGCGCGGGCCGAACGGCCGAGGCAAATATCGCCTACCAGCGGGCACTCGCGATCACCAGCAACCCCGCACTGAGAGCGCATCTACGGCAACGCCTGCGGTGAGAAACGCGAGTTCGTTTGCCGGACAGGTGTTTGCCTGGTGTTCAGCAATGTCCTAGCGTTTGCTAGGTGCAGCGGAAGGGGCGGGCCAGGGCAGCGGCGCGCGCCCGGGGGCGGCCGGTTGGGGCCGATTCCGCGGAAACCCGTAGGCAGATCGTCCGCGCCGGGCGCGTGGTCCTCATCGAGCGGGGCTACTCCGGTATGACGTTCCAGGCCATCGCCGAACGCACCGGGCTGAGCCGGCCGACCCTGCACTACTACTTCGCCACCCGCGAAGAGGTCTACGAAGGCATCGTCACGGAGATGCGCGAGATCGTGGTCGACTGCGTCGAGCACTCGCTACGGCACGACCGGTTGCTCGACCGGTTGGCGGCGTTCGTGGCCGCCGTGCGGCGCGTCGACCATCGGGATCCGTCGGTGGTGCCGTTCCTGATCAGCGCGCGCCTCGAACCGCAGCGCAATCCCGAATTGCAGGCGATCAGCGAGTCGCCGGTCCGGGCCTTCCTGATGCGGTTGGTCTCCGATGCGATCCGCCGCGGTGAACTCGACGACGACACCGACGTCGAGGGCGTCTCCGACATGCTCCACGTCATCCTGTACGGGATGGCGTTCTACTCCGGTTTCACCAACGGCCCCGCGGAGTTGGGCACGATTGCCAAGCAACTGATCGAATTGTTCGCCCACGGCCTGGTGGCAGGCCCGCGCGGGCCGGATCCCGCCGGCGGGGGTGAAGACACGCTCCGCGACACGCCGAAGGGTGTCGGACCGCGGTCCTAGACTGACGACCCTATGAGTGGTTCAGACGGTCGGTCCTCGGGGTCTTTTGTTCACCTGCACAACCACACCGAGTATTCGATGCTGGACGGCGCCGCCAAGGTCAAGCCGATGCTCGCGGAGGCCCAACGGCTGGAGATGCCCGCGATCGGGATGACCGACCACGGAAACATGTTCGGCGCCAGCGAGTTCTACAACGCGGCCACCGACGCCGGCATCAAACCGATCATCGGGATCGAGGCCTACATCGCACCGGCCTCGCGGTTCGAGACCAAGCGTGTCCTGTGGGGTGATCCGAGCCAGAAGTCCGACGACGTCTCCGGCAGCGGGTCCTACACCCACATGACGATGGTCGCCGAGAACGCGACCGGTCTGCGCAACCTGTTCAAGCTCTCCTCACTCGCCTCGTTCGAGGGTCAGCTCGGCAAGTGGTCACGAATGGACGCCGAGATCATCGCCGAACACGCCGAGGGCATCATCGCCACCACGGGCTGCCCGTCCGGCGAAGTGCAGACCCGGCTGCGGCTGGGGCACCAGCGTGAGGCGCTGGAGGCGGCGGCCAAGTGGCGCGAGATCTTCGGGCCGCAGAACTTCTTCCTCGAGTTGATGGACCACGGACTCGACATCGAACGCCGCGTCCGCGAAGGCCTGCTCGAGATCGGTCAGAAGCTCGGTATCCCGCCGCTGGCCACCAACGACTGCCACTACGTCACCCGTGACGCCTCGCAGAACCACGAGGCGCTGCTGTGTATCCAGACCGGTAAGACACTCTCGGATCCGACCCGCTTCAAATTCGACGGCGACGGCTACTACCTGAAGTCGGCAGCCGAGATGCGCGCGCTGTGGGACTCCCAGGTGCCCGGCGCGTGTGACTCGACGCTGCTGATCGCCGAACGCGTGCAGTCCTACGCCGACGTGTGGGCGCCGCGCGACCGGATGCCGATCTTCCCGGTCCCCGAGGGGCACGATCAGGCCTCCTGGCTGCACCACGAGGTGATGGCCGGGCTCAAGCGCCGCTTCAGTGCGGTCTCCGGCGGGGTCGTGCCGGATGACTACATCGACCGCGCCGAGTACGAGATCAAGGTCATCTGCGACAAGGGCTTCCCGTCCTACTTCCTCATCGTCGCCGACCTGATCAACTACGCGAAGTCGGTCGACATCCGCGTCGGGCCGGGCCGCGGGTCGGCCGCCGGCTCGCTGGTGGCCTACGCGCTGGGCATCACCAACATCGACCCGATCCCGCACGGTCTGCTGTTCGAGCGCTTCCTCAACCCGGAGCGGCCGTCGGCGCCCGATATCGACATCGACTTCGACGACCGTCGCCGCGGCGAGATGCTGCGCTATGCGGCCAACAAGTGGGGCAGTGACCGCGTCGCCCAGGTCATCACGTTCGGCACCATCAAAACCAAGGCCGCGCTGAAGGATTCGGCCCGGGTGCACTACGGCCAGCCGGGTTTCGCGATCGCCGACCGGATCACCAAGGCACTGCCGCCGCCGATCATGGCCAAGGACATCCCGGTGTCGGGCATCACCGACCCCACCCACGAGCGGTACAAGGAGGCCGCCGAGGTCCGCGCCCTGATCGACACCGACCCGGACGTCCGCACCATCTACGAGACCGCTCGCGGCCTCGAGGGTCTGGTCCGCAACGCCGGCGTGCACGCGTGCGCGGTCATCATGAGCTCCGAACCGCTGATCGACGCGATCCCGTTGTGGCGCCGCCCGCAGGACGGTGCGGTGATCACCGGCTGGGACTATCCGTCATGTGAGGCCATCGGCCTGCTGAAGATGGACTTCCTCGGGCTGCGGAACCTGACGATCATCGGCGACTGCATCGAGAACATCAAGGCCAACCGCGGTGTCGACCTGGACCTCGAATCGCTGGCGCTCGACGATCCCAAGGCCTACGAACTGCTCGGCCGCGGCGACACGCTCGGGGTGTTCCAGCTCGACGGCGGGCCGATGCGCGATCTGCTGCGCCGCATGCAGCCCACCGAGTTCAACGACATCGTCGCCGTGCTGGCGCTCTACCGGCCCGGCCCGATGGGCATGAACGCCCACAACGACTACGCCGACCGCAAGAACGGCCGCCAGCCGATCAAGCCGATCCACCCCGAACTCGAAGAGCCGCTCAAGGAGATCCTCGCCGAGACCTACGGCCTGATCGTCTACCAAGAGCAGATCATGTTCATCGCCCAGAAGGTCGCCTCCTACACGATGGGTAAGGCCGACGCGCTGCGCAAGGCCATGGGCAAGAAGAAGCTCGAGGTGCTCGAGGCCGAGTACCAGGGGTTCCGCGAGGGCATGACCGCCAACGGGTTCTCCGAGGCGGCGGTGAAAGCCCTGTGGGACACCATCCTTCCGTTCGCCGGCTACGCGTTCAACAAATCGCATGCGGCGGGCTACGGGCTGGTGTCGTACTGGACGGCGTACCTGAAGGCCAACTATCCGGCCGAGTACATGGCGGGTCTGCTCACCTCGGTCGGGGACGACAAGGACAAGGCCGCGGTGTACCTGGCGGACTGCCGGCGGTTGGGTATCACCGTGCTGCCGCCCGACGTCAACGAGTCGGTGCAGAACTTCGCCTCCGTCGGTGACGACATCCGGTTCGGTCTCGGTGCGGTGCGCAACGTCGGCGCGAATGTGGTTGCGTCCCTGGTGAACACCCGCGCCGAGAAGGGTAAGTACTCCGACTTCTCGGACTACCTGAACAAGATCGACATCGCCGCGTGCAACAAGAAGGTGACGGAGTCGCTGATCAAGGCCGGCGCATTCGATTCGCTCGGCCATCCCCGTAAGGGTCTGTTCCTCATCCACACCGATGCCGTCGACTCGGTGCTGGGCACCAAGAAGGCCGAGGCGATGGGTCAGTTCGACCTGTTCGGCAGCGGGGACGGTTCCGGGGCGGACGCCGGAGACTCAGCGTTCAGCATCAAGGTGCCCGACGAGGAGTGGGAGGACAAACACAAGCTCGCCCTCGAACGGGAGATGCTCGGTCTGTACGTGTCCGGACACCCGCTCAACGGGGTGGCGCACCTGCTCGCGAACCAGGTCGACACCCAGATCCCCGCGATCCTCGACGGTGACGTCGCCAACGATGCGCAGGTGCTGGTCGGGGGCATCCTCGCCTCGGTCAACCGCCGGGTGAACAAGAACGGGTTGCCCTGGGCCTCAGCACAATTGGAGGATCTCACCGGCGGGATCGAGGTGCTGTTCTTCCCGCAGACCTACTCGGTGTTCGGCGCGGAGATCGCCGACGACGTGGTGGTGCTGGTGAAGGCCAAGGTGGCCGCCCGCGACGACCGCATCGCGCTGATCGCCCACGAACTCGTCGTGCCCGACTTCTCCAGCGCGCAGGCCGACCGGCCCCTTGCGGTCAGCCTGCCCACCCGGCAGTGCACGGTCGACAAGGTCACCGCGCTGAAGCAGGTGCTGGCCAACCATCCCGGCACCTCCCAGGTGCACCTGCGGTTGATCAGCGGTGAGCGGATCACGACGCTCGAACTCGACCAGTCACTGCGGGTGACGCCCTCGTCGGCGCTGATGGGGGATCTCAAGGCGCTGCTCGGCCCTGGCTGTCTCGGGGGTTGAGGTGACCGCGGTGAGCCATCCCGAATCCCGGCACATCGCCGTCTGGGTCGCCGCCCCGCCGAACGTGGTGTACGACCTGGCCGCCGACCCGGCGACCTGGCCCCGGTGGGCGGCCGGCCTGGCCCAGGGTGGGCTGCGACAGGGCCCGCAGGGGTGGGTGGCCGACTCCCCGATGGGCGAGGTGGTCGTCGAGTTCTCTCCGCCCAACGAATTCGGTGTGCTCGACCATGTGGTGCGGATGCCGTCCGGTGAGGCGGTCTACAACCCGCTGCGGGTGGTGCCGGCCGGAGCGGGGGAGCCGCGTTGCGAGGTGGTGTTCAGCCTGCGGCGGCGTGACGATATGACCGACGAGCAGTTCGAGCAGGATGCGGCGGCGGTGACGGCCGATCTCGAGGCGCTGCGCGATCTGGTCGAGGCTTAGCGGCGGCCGTTGCAGACGAGGCCGAACCCCACCCAGCTGACCGTGGCGGCCGCGGCGCCCGACAGCACCGCCGGTGCCGCGCTCATCGTCACCACGCCGACGACCAGGAACGCGACGAGCCCGACGAGCAGCGCGATCACCTTGTAGGCCGGCCACGGAACGCCGGCCACACTCACGTCGCACGCCGCGCGAGCGACGGTCGAACGGAAGTTCCCGGCGGTGGTCATGAGTCGACGATACCTCTCAACAAAGATTTCGGCTAGCCGAAACTCCGGTTCAGGACGACTCTTCTCGACCCCGATCTAAGCTGGTTTTCATGCCACTCACCGGAGAATATGAACCGAGCACCTCGGATTGGGCCCGCGAACAGGCCGAGAAGTTCATGGAGTCGGGCGGAACCGAGGCGACCGAACTCAACGGCAAACCGATCATCCTGCTGACCACGGTCGGCGCGAAGAGCGGCAAACTGCGCAAGACGCCGCTGATGCGGGTCGAGTACCAGGGCGAATACGCGGTGGTCGCCTCCCTCGGCGGCGCCCCCAAACACCCGGTCTGGTACCACAACATCAAGAAGAACCCGCGGGTCGAACTGCAGGATCAGACGGTCACCAAGGAGTACGACGCCCGCGAGGTGTTCGGCGAGGAGAAGGCCGAATGGTGGGACCGGGCCGTCGAGGTCTGGCCCGATTACGCCGATTACCAGAAGAAGACCGACCGCGAGATCCCGGTCTTCGTGCTGACCCCGGTCGAATAAAGCGGATTTTCTCCCTGAAGGCCGCAGTGGCACCATTGACCGGTGTCCGCCGAACTGAGCCAGACCCCTCGTACGTCGCCGATCACCGCGGCTGACATCGACGAGGCGGCCCAGCGGATCGTCGACGTCGTCGTGCGCACACCGCTGCAGTTTTCGGAGCGACTGTCGGAGGTGACCGGCGCGCAGGTCTACCTCAAGCGCGAAGACCTGCAGGTGGTGCGGTCCTACAAGCTGCGCGGGGCGTTCAACCTGATCTCGCAGCTCACGGAAGAGGAGATCGCCGCGGGCGTGGTCTGCTCGTCCGCAGGCAACCACGCCCAGGGGTTCGCCATGGCGTGCCGGACGATGGGCATCAAGGGCCGCGTCTACATCCCGGCCAAGACTCCGAAGCAGAAGCGCGACCGCATCCGCTACCACGGCCGCGAGTTCATCGAGCTGATCGCCGTCGGGACCACCTACGATCTGGCGGCCGCGGCGGCGATCGACGACGTCGCGCGCACCGGCGCCACCCTCGTCCCACCCTATGACGACGTGCGCACCATGGCCGGGCAGGGCACCATCGCCGCCGAGATCCTCGACGACCTCGACGCCGAACCGGATCTGGTGATCGTCCCGGTGGGCGGCGGCGGCTGTATCGCAGGCATCACCACCTACCTTGCCGAACGCACGTCCGGCACCGCGGTGCTGGGTGTGGAACCGGCCGGGGCGGCGTCGATGATCGCGGCGCTGAGCGCCGGTGAACCGGTCACCCTCGACCACGTCGACCAGTTCGTCGACGGCGCGGCGGTCAACCGCGCCGGACGCCTGCCGTTCGCCGCGCTGCAGGCCGCGGGCGACATGGTGTCGCTGACCACCGTCGACGAGGGTGCGGTCTGCTCCGCGATGCTCGACCTGTACCAGAACGAGGGCATCATCGCCGAACCCGCGGGCGCGCTGTCGGTCGCCGGGCTGCTCGAGAACAACGTCGAACCGGGCTCGACGGTCGTCTGCCTGATCTCCGGCGGGAACAACGACGTATCGCGCTACGGCGAGATCCTCGAGCGCTCGTTGGTGCACCTCGGGCTCAAGCACTACTTCCTGGTCGACTTCCCGCAGGAGCCCGGTGCGCTGCGCCGGTTCCTCGACGAGGTGCTCGGCCCGAACGACGACATCACGTTGTTCGAGTACGTCAAGCGCAACAACCGGGAGACGGGGGAGGCGCTCGTCGGGATCGAACTCGGCTCGGCCGCCGACTTCGACGGTCTGCTCACCCGGATGCGCTCCTCCGACATGCACGTCGAGGCGCTGGAACCGGATTCGCCGGCCTACCGCTACCTGCTCTGAGTCCGCACGACGGCGAACGAATGACCCGCCAGGCTCATCCCGTCACCCTCGGGCGCCGGTTCCCCCCAGGCGAGCACGACGTCACCGGTGACCGGCACGGTCACCGCGTCGGCGCCGAGGTTGCACGCGATGGACAGGCTGCCGCGGTGCATCACGATCCACCGCTGCGCCTCGTCGTAGTCGATCCGTAGGTGGTCGAGCCACGGGTCGGCGAGGTCAGGTTCGTTGTGCCGCAACGCGATCAGCTCCCGGTAGAGCGCGCGCAGGCGGCCGTGGTCGCCGTCGTCGATCTCATCCCACTTGAGCTTCGACCGCAGGAAGGTCTGCGGATCCTGCGGATCGGGGATCTCGTCGGCGTCCCACCCGTGTTCGGCGAATTCCCTCTTGCGTCCCTCGGCGGTCGCCCGGGCCAGCTCCGGCTCCGGATGGCTGCTGAAGAACTGGAACGGCGACGACGAACCCCACTCCTCGCCCATGAAGAGCATTGCGGTGTAAGGAGATCCGAGCGCAAGCGCGGCCTTGACCGCGAGCTGGCCGGTGTCGAGGTTCTGTGACGGCCGGTCGCCGACGGCCCGGTTGCCGACCTGGTCGTGGGTCAGGGTGTAGGCCAGCAGGCGGGTGGCCGGGATGGTGGCGGTGTCCAGCGGGCGGCCGTGGCGGCGGTTCCGGAACGACGAGAACGTCCCGGCGTGGAAGTAACCGTTGCGCAGCGTCTGCGCCAACGCCTCGACGGTGCCCCAGTCGCCGTAGTAGCCCTGCGTCTCACCCGACACCGCGGCGTGGATCGCGTGGTGGATGTCGTCGTCCCACTGCGCGGTCATGCCCAGACCGCCCTGATCGCGCGGGGTGATCAACCGGGGATCGTTCATGTCGCTCTCGGCGATCAGCGAGAGCGGCCGGCCGAGTTCGTCTGCCAGCGCGTCGGTTTCGGCGGACAGCTCCTCGAGGATGTGGATCGCGGTGGTGTCGACCAGGGCGTGCACCGCGTCGAGTCGCAGCCCGTCGGCGTGGAAGTCGCGCATCCACCGCAGCGCGCAGTCCAGGATGTAGCGGCGCACCTCGTCCGCCCCGGCGTCGGCGATGTTGATCGACTCGCCCCACGGATTGCTGCCCGACGACAGGTACGGGCCGAACTTCGGCAGGTAGTTGCCCGACGGGCCGAGGTGGTTGAACACCGCGTCGATGAGCACGCCGAGCCCGCGGGAATGGCACGCGTCGATCAGCCGGATCAGCGCGTCGGGGCCGCCGTACGGTTCGTGCACGGCGTACCACAGCACCCCGTCGTATCCCCAGCCGTGGGTGCCGCCGAATGCGTTGACCGGCATCAATTCGACGAAGTCGACACCGAGGTCGACCAGGTGGTCGAGTTTGCCGATGGCGGCGTCGAACGTGCCCTCCGGGGTGAAGGTGCCGGTGTGCAGTTCGTAGATCACCTGACCTTTTTCGGACCCCTCGATCTTGCGGCCCGCCCACGCACCGTCGGTCCACGCGTCGGGCGCCGGCTGCCACAACTGGGAACGCTCGTGCACGCCGTCGGGTTGGCGCGGCGAGCGGGGATCGGGCAGCACCTTCGGATCGTCGTCGAGGACGAAGCCGTACCGGGCATCCGGTGCGGCGTCGACCTCGATGCGCCACCACCCGTCGTCACCGCACGTCATCGGGTGCAGCGACCCCTCGACGTCGAGTCGGACACGCTCCGGCAGCGGAGCCCACACCGCGAATTCAGGCATGGTCACGCTCCAGCAGCACGGCGGGCAGTTCGGCGAACAGATCGGCCGCGGTCACGGTGCCGGTGAACCGGCCGCCGGTGATGCGGTCGGTCCAGTTGCCCTCGGGAAGGGTCAATTCGGTGTCACCCCAACCGGTGTCGCGTAGCCGGACGGTGTGGCGGCTGACCGCGGTGAGCACATCGTCGCCGCGCAGGAACGCGACCACGTGGTCGGCGGCCGCACCGCGTGCGAGCACCGGGGTGTACCCACCGTCGAGGAAGCTGGCCGGCCGGTCGCGGCGCGCCCGCAGCGCGGCGTGCACCACGCGCATCTTCGGATGCCGCAGTGCCTCCAGTTCCGCGCGACGCTGCGTGTAGTCGACCGGACGGCGGTTGTCGGGATCGACCAGGCTGTCCTCCCAGAGTTCGGTGCCCTGGTAGACGTCCGGGACACCGGGGCCGGTGAGCGCCAACAGTTTCTGGCCGAGGCTGTCGTTGCGGGCGTGCGGGTCGAGTTGTTCGACCAGGCGGCCGAGTTCGGTGCCGACCGGGCCGTCGATCACGCTGTCCAGCCACGCGTGTACGCCGCTCTCGAACTCGCTGTCCGGATCGTTCCACGTGGTGTGGGTGGCGGCTTCGCGGATCGCCTTCTCGGCGTAGGCGTGCAGGCGATCGCGCAGTTCGTCGGTGACCACCCCGTCGACCGGCCAGACGCCGAACATGTTCTGCAGCAAGAAGAGTCCGGTGCCGGAATCGGGTGGCGGGGTTCGTTCCGCCCACGCCTCGACGTACTGCGCCCACAGCGACGGCACCTGGGACAGCACGCCGATGCGGGCCCGCACGTCCTCACCGCGTTTGGTGTCGTGGGTCGTGAGCGTCGTCATCGCGTGCGGCCACATGGCGGCGCGGGCCGTGGCGCGCTGGTGGAATTCGGCGATGCTGACCCCGAACCACTCGGGCTCACCGCCGACCTCGTTGAGCGACACCAGGCGGGCGTCGCGGTAGAACAGGCAGTCCTCCATGGCCTTCGCGGTGGCCGCGCCGCACAGCTGCTGGAACCGCACCGCGGTCTCCCGGCTGCTGGACAGCGCGGTCGACACGATCTGCAGGGCCGGCGCGAAACGCGGCTGCTGCGAGAGTGTTTCGGCGATCGCGACCGGCAACACCGTCGCCAGAACCGAATAGTCGGAGCGGTAGACGCCGAGGTGGCTGATCACCGCGGCGACCGCGTCCGGCAGGTCGTCGTGGTCCTGACCGGTGGCGGCGACGATCGTGCGGCACAGCCGGGCCAGCTCACTGCCCAGGGTGGTGGTCACCGCCTTCACCTTGAGCGCCCGCGCGGCCCGCGGCATCGCGCTGTAGTCGACACCGGTGGATTCGTAGAGCGTGCCGAGCGCCTCGGCGCCTGCGGGATCGACGAACACCCCACCGGCCTCGCGCAGCGCGTCGTATCCGGTGGTGCCCGCGACCGGCAGCGTGGGGTCCAGTGGCTCGTCGACGGCGAGGATCTTCTCGATCACGATCCACGCCTGCGGGCCGACGAGTTCGCGCAGCCGGACCAGATACCCGGGCGGATCGGACAATCCGTCGGGGTGGTCGATGCGGATACCGTCGACGAGGCCGTCGGTGAACCACCGCTTGACCTCGGTATGGGTCGCCTCGAACACCGCGGGGTCTTCCTGCCGCAGCCCGGCCAGCGAGGTGATCGAGAAGAAGCGGCGGTATCCGCAGATGCCGGACGGATTCCCCGGCGCTTCGCTCGCCCGGGGCTTCCACCCGATCAACCGGTAGTGCTGGCGGTCGTGCACGTCCGGACCGGCACCGTCGGCGGTACCCGGCGCGATCGGGAACACCAGGTCGCCCAGTCGGAGCGTGTCCCCGTCCACGGTGAGATCCGCGACGTCGCCGTTGGATCCGAGCACGGGCAACAGGATCCGGCCGTCCGGGTCGGCGGTCCAGTCGACGTCGAAGTAGTCGGCATAGGCGGAGTCGCGGCCGTGGGTGAGCAGATCCCACCACCACCGGTTCTGCCTGGGATCGTCGACGCCGACGTGGTTGGGCACGATGTCAACGACCAACCCCATACCGCGGGCCCCGGCCGCCGACGACAGCGATGCGAGCGCGTCGGCGCCGCCGAGGGCCGCCGAGACCGTCGTGGGATCGGTGACGTCGTAACCGTGGGTCGAACCCTCGACCGCGGTCAGGATCGGCGACAGGTACAGGTGTGAGACGCCGAGTTCGTCGAGGTAGTCCACCAGCGCCTCGGCGTCGGCGAGGGTGAACGCGTCTCCGCGCATCTGCAACCGGTAGGTCGACAGCACGGGCCGGTCGGCGGCCATCACGCCGTCTTCCGCAGCACGAGCAGCGATCTGGGTTGCAGCGAGATCTTCTCGCCTGCCGGGACGACGACGTCGGTGTGCCCGGTCGGATCGGCGGTGTCCAGATCGGCGGTCCACATCTCGGCGTAGTCGCCGTCGGGGGTGACGAAGTCCTGCACGTGGTCGTGGGCGTTGAAGCACAACAGGAACGAATCGTCGACCACCCGCTCGCCGCGCGCGTTGGGGGCCGGGATCGCCTCACCGTTGAGGAAGACCGCCACGCACTTGCCCAGGCCGGTGCCCCAGTCCTCGGGGGTCATCTCGGTGCCCGCGGGGGTCAGCCAGGCGATGTCACGGACCTGATCCGCGCTGCGGATCGGTTTGCCCTCGAAGAACCGTCGCCGCCGGAACACCGGGTGGTTCTTGCGGAAGGCGACCACCTTGCGGGTGAACTCCAGCAGATCGGCGTTGGTCTCGCACAACGACCAGTCCATCCAGGACAGTTCCGAATCCTGGCAGTAGACGTTGTTGTTGCCCTGCTGGGTGCGGCCGATCTCGTCACCGTGGGCGATCATCGGGGTGCCCTGGCTGCACATCAGCGTGGCCAGCATGTTGCGCATCTGCTTACCGCGCAACGCGATGACGTCCGGATCGTCGGTGGGACCTTCCACCCCGCAGTTCCAGGACCGGTTGTGGCTCTCGCCGTCGCGGTTGTCCTCGCCGTTGGCTTCGTTGTGTTTCTCGTTGTAGGACACCAGATCGTGCATCGTGAACCCGTCGTGACAGGTCACGAAGTTGATGGAGGCGCTGGGACGCCGTCCGGTGGCCTCGTAGAGGTCTGATGATCCCGTCAGTCGGGAGGCGAATTCGCCGAGGGTTGCGGGTTCTCCCCGCCAGTAGTCACGCACAGTGTCGCGATATTGCCCGTTCCACTCGGTCCACAAACCTGGGAAGTTGCCGACCTGATAACCGCCTTCGCCGATGTCCCACGGTTCGGCGATCAACTTGACCTGACTGACCACCGGATCCTGCTGCACCAGGTCGAAGAAGGCCGAGAGTCGGTCGACGTCGTAGAACTCGCGGGCCAGCGTCGAGGCCAGGTCGAAGCGGAACCCGTCGACGTGCATCTCCAGCACCCAGTACCGCAGGGAGTCCATGATGAGCTGCAGGGTGTGGGGGTGGCGGGCGTTGAGGCTGTTGCCGGTCCCGGTGAAGTCCTTGTAGAGGCGCAGGTCACCGTCGAGCAGCCGGTAGTAGGCGGCGTTGTCGATACCGCGGAAGTTGACGGTCGGCCCGAGGTGGTTGCCCTCGGCGGTGTGGTTGTAGACGACGTCGAGGATGACCTCGATACCCGCCGCGTGGAAGGACCGCACCATCGCCTTGAACTCGGCGACCGCGCCGCCGGCGTGCTGGTTGGCGGCGTACTCGTTGTGCGGTGCGAAGAAGCCGAACGTGTTGTAGCCCCAGTAGTTTCGCAATCCGAGGTCGAGCAGGCGGTGGTCGTGCATGAACTGGTGCACCGGCATCAGTTCGATGGCGGTGACGTTGAGCGACTTGAGGTGGTCGATGATCGCCGGATGGCAGAGCCCGGCGTAGGTGCCGCGTAACTCCGCGGGCACGGCCGGGTGCCGCCGGGTCATCCCCTTGACGTGGGCCTCGTAGATCACGGTGTCGTGGTACGGCGTGCGCGGTGCGCGGTCGGAGCCCCACTGGAAGAACGGGTTGATGACGACGCTGGTCATCGTGTGCCCCCGCGAGTCGATCCGTGGGGGGTCACCGCCCGAGGCGAGGTCCTCGGCGTCGAGGTCGTAGGAGTACAGCGCCTGCCCGAACCGGAAGTCGCCGTAGAACGATTTGCCGTACGGATCGAGCAGCAGCTTGCTCGGATCGCACCGGTGTCCCGCCGACGGATCCCACGGACCGTGCACGCGGAACCCGTAGCGTTGGCCGGGGGTGACCGTGGGCAGGTAGGCGTGCCAGACGTAGCCGTCGACCTCGTCGAGGTTGATCCGTTCCTCGCTGCCGTCCTTGGCGATCAGGCACAGCTCGACGCGTTCGGCGACCTCGGAGAACAGCGAGAAGTTGGTGCCCGCCCCGTCGTACGTCGCGCCCAGCGGATAGGCCTCACCGGGCCAGACGGTGTGCAGCGTCGGTGAAGTGGGCCCGGATCCGGGGGTGACCACGGTCACCACCAGCCGGTGGCGGCGGCGATCTGACGTCCCAGTTCGGCGGTCATGGTGCGCATGTAGGTGGTCGAGATGTGGTGGGCGTCGTGATAGACCAACACATTCCCCTCCACCACGCGGCAGTAGTCCTCCCGACACACCGCGTCGGTCATGTCGAGCGGTTTGAGCATCGGGAACCGACTGACGTAGGCCAGTGTCGGATTGTCGTCGGAGAGTACCTTGGAGCGATCGATGCCGCAGGACACCGCGTCGCCGCCGTCGGCCAGGCAGTCCGCCGGGATGTACGGTTCGCCGTCGCGCACCAGCCACGGGGTGTCACGCATCGCGAGGATCGGGATCTTGTTGCGCGACAAGGTCTCCCAGATGCCCAGATACGTCGACGGCATGACGTCGCCGTCCTTGATGTTCCACGGCCGCGTCGAGGTGGTGAACACGTAATCCGGTTTGTCGGCGAGCAGTTTGGGCATCACCCGGGAGTTCCACTCGTGGCACTTGGGATACGGCCGGTTGTCGCCCATCACCAGCGGCATCTCCTCGGTGGTCAGCGGACAGCCCATCTTGAGATAGGTGACGACCTTGAAGTGGTGCATCCTGCCCAGCAGGTCGAGTGCGGTGATCCAGTGTTCGGCGTGCGACCCGCCGGCCAGCGCGATGGTGCGCGGTGCCGTCTTGTCGCCGTAGGTGCAGTTGATGACCCCGACGTTGTCGAAGTCGCTGATGCAGCCGTCGATGGTGCTGGCGGGCAGGTCCTTCTTGGCCTCGAGCACCGACGGGCGCATCGGCAGTTTGGGCACCCGGACCCTGTCGAGCAACGCCGTCGCGCCCGGGTAGTCGCGTTGGGACAGGCCGGCGAGTTCCGCACCGTTGGCGCGCTGGACGGTGACGTGCTCGCGCCAGGTGAACGACGTGGCGGTCAGGGCCACGCCCAGCAGCGCCACCACCGAGCCCAGCGCGATCGTGGGCCTGCGCAGCCGGGTGCGCAGCGGTGCGGCGGCGACGGCGGGCGCCGGTGGCCGGTAGCGCAGCGGTTCCTCGATGTAGCGCATCGTCAGCCACGCCAGCACCGCCGACACGGCGAGCACCGCGGCGCCCTGCCAGAAATCGACCCGCGACCGCCCGCTGTGGGACAGCCAGAAGATCAGCAGCGGCCAGTGCCACAGGTACAGCGAGTACGCCATCGACCCGAGCGTCACGAACGGTCGGGTGGCCAGCAGCCGGTTGGGGGCGGGTAGGCGCCCGCCCGGCGCGCGGTTGGACGCCGACAGGATGAAGGCGATGGTGGCGCCGACCGGGACCAGCGCCCACGGACCGGGGAACTCCTTGACGCCGTCGATGAACCACCCGCACGACAGGATCGCGGCCAGCGCGACGGTGGCGACGATGCTGCGCAGCCACATCGGCCACCGGATGTAGGGGACGAGCGCACCGGCCAGCGCACCGAGCAGCAGTTCCCACGCCCGGGCGAAGCTGTTGTAGTAGGCGGTGGCCTGGTCGTCGTTGTGGGCGATGACGGCGTAGACGAACGAGGCGATGGTCAACGCGCTGAGCAGCACCACCAGGATCGCGCGCAGGTGGCGCCGCACGACGCGGCGCAGCGGCAGCCCGACGACGAAGATCAGCGCCAGGAAGGCGAGATAGAACTGTCCCTGCACCGACATCGACCAGATGTGCTGCAGGGGGCTGACCGTCTCCCCGGCCCGCAGGTAGTCCGAGGCGGTGATCGCCAGTTCCCAGTTCTGGTAGTAGCCGAGGCTGGCCAGGCTCTGGTCGGCGAAGGTCTCCCATCGGGTCTCCGGCTGGATGAGGATGGTGAGTACCGCGGACGCGGCCAGCACCACCACCAGCGCGGGCAGCAGCCGCCTCACCAGGCGGGTGACCTCGGGGTAGGGGCGCAGCGGGGCGCCCTGGGTCAACAGCATGCGCAGCAGCCGGCCGCCGAAGAAGAACCCCGAGAGGGCCAGGAAGACGTCGACCCCACCGGAGACCCTGCCGAACCACACGTGGAAGACCGCGACGAGTGCGATCGCGACACCTCGCAGGCCGTCCAGATCGTGTCGGTAGAAGCCCGAAGACCGGGTCCCCGTCGCGGTGGGCCGGACGGGTCCCGGGTCGGTGCCAGCCGCCGGCCGGTGGGGGGCGAGGGTCATCATGGTCGGCGGCTAATTTACCGAATAACGCCGCACACCTCATGCCGCGCATCGTGGGCGGCCGCAGTGCGCGGAGGCGTTAGTGTCGATTCCCGTGCCCGCGTTGACCCCCGAACAGATCAGGGCCCTGGATGCCGCGCACGTCTGGCATCCCTACAGCACGATCGGCGCAGGCGCGTTACCGCCGGTGGTGGCGCTGGCCGCCAAGGGGGTGTGGATCACGATCGATCACCCGGCGGGCGGGGGACCGGTCGACGTGATCGATGCGATGAGCTCGTGGTGGACGGCGATCCACGGCCACGGCCACCCGGTGCTCGACGCGGCGATCACCCGGCAGCTCGCCACGATGAACCACGTCATGTTCGGCGGTCTGACCCACGAACCGGCCGTCCGGCTGGCGCAGCTGCTGGTGCAGATCACCCCGCCCGGCTTGGACACGGTCTTCTTCTCCGACTCCGGGTCGGTGTCGGTGGAAGTGGCCGTGAAGATGGCGCTGCAGTACTGGCGCGCCGCCGGGCGGCCGGGCAAGACCCGCCTGATGACCTGGCGGGGCGGCTACCACGGCGACACCTTCACGCCGATGAGCGTGTGCGATCCCGACGGTGGCATGCACTCCCTGTGGACCGACGTGCTGACCCGGCAGGTGTTCGCCCCGCCGGTGCCGCGCGACTACGACCCCGAGTATGTGGCGGCGTTCGAGCGCCGGCTCGCCGAGCACGCCGACGAACTCGCCGCGGTGATCGTCGAACCGGTGGTGCAGGGCGCCGGGGGGATGCGGTTCCACGATCCCCGCTACCTCAGCGACCTGCGGACGCTGTGTGACCGGCACGGCGTGCTGCTGGTGTTCGACGAGATCGCCACCGGTTTCGGGCGCACCGGTGAGTTGTTCGCCGCCGACCACGTCGGCGTCAGCCCCGACATCATGTGTGTCGGCAAGGGACTCACCGGCGGCTATCTCACGCTCGCCGCGACGTTGTGCAGCACCGAGATCGCGCGGGTCATCAGTACCGGCGAGGCCGGTGCGCTGATGCACGGCCCGACGTTCATGGCCAACGCGCTGGCCTGCGCGGTCGGCGTCGCCGCCGTCGAACTGCTGCTGGCCGGTGACTGGCGGACCACCATCGCGACGATCGAACGCGGGCTGACCGAGGGTCTGGCGCCGGCGCGTGAGGTGTCCGGGGTCGCCGATGTGCGGGTGCTCGGCGCGATCGGCGTGGTCGAACTGGACCGCCCGGTGGACATGGCGACGGCGACCGCCGCGGCGCTGAGTCACCGGGTGTGGTTGCGCCCGTTCCGCAACCTCGTCTACGTCATGCCGCCGTACATCTGCACCCCCGAGGAGATCGCACAGATCACCTCGGCCGTGGTGGGTGTGGCCCGTGCTTTAGCCTGAACGGTGTTCAATAGTCGGTTCGCGTCGAGAGGGCACCCGTGACACGCGCTGGTCTTTCGCCCCTGGCCTGGCTCGACGAGGTCGCCGATCAACGCCGGGCCGCCGGGCTGCGCCGCGCCCTGCGGACCAGGCCGGCCGGCGGGACCGCCGTCGACCTGGCCTCCAACGACTACCTCGGCCTGTCCACGCATCCGCGCGTCGTCGAGGGTGCGGTGCGCGCGGTGCGCGAATGGGGCGCCGGGTCGACCGGATCGCGGCTGGTCACCGGCAACACCGAACTGCACGAAGGTTTCGAGCAGGCACTCGCCGCCTTCACCGGCGCCGAGTCCGCGCTGGTCTTCTCCTCCGGCTACACCGCCAATCTCGGGGCGGTGGTGGCGCTGTCCGGCCCAGGCTCGCTGCTGGTGTCCGACGCCCTGACCCACGCGTCGCTGGTCGACGCCTGCCGGTTGTCGCGGGCCCGCGTCGTGGTCACCCCGCACCGTGACGTCACCGCGATCGAGACCGCGCTGGCCACCCGCGACGAACAGCGGGCCGTCGTGGTGACCGATTCGGTGTTCTCCGCCGACGGTGTGCTCGCGCCGCTGCGGGACATACACGACGTATGCCGCCGCCACGGTGCGCTGCTGATCGTCGACGAGGCGCACGGCCTCGGCGTCCGCGGCACCGGCGGCCGCGGGCTGCTCGACGAGGTGGGGCTGGCCGGCGCGCCCGACGTGGTGATGACCACCACGCTGTCCAAGGCGCTGGGCAGCCAGGGCGGTGTGGTCCTCGGCCCGCTGGCCGTGCGCGACCACCTCATCGACGCCGCCCGCCCGTTCATCTTCGACACCGGCCTGGCCCCGGCCGCGGTCGGGGCCGCATGGGCGGCGCTGGAGGTGCTCGTCGACGAACCCTCGCGGGCCCGCGCGGTGCTGGACAACGCCGCGGCGCTGGCGCAGGCGTGCGACGTCCCGGCCCGGCCCGACTCCGCCGTCGTCTCGGTGATCCTCGGGGAACCCGAGGTGGCACTGGCGGCGGCGACCGCATGCCTCGAGCAGGGTCTGCGCGTCGGGTGCTTCCGACCGCCCACCGTGCCCGCGGGCACCTCCCGGCTCCGCCTGACCGCGCGGGCGTCGCTGACCGACGACGACCTCGACACCGCCCGCCGGGTGCTGGCCGACGTGTTGACGGCGGCCCGCCGGTGAGCGTTCTCGTGATCACCGGCACCGACACCGGCGTCGGCAAGACCGTGGCCACCGCGGCGCTGGCCTGCGCCGCCCGGGTGGCCGGGATCGACGTCGCGGTGTGCAAACCCGTTCAGACCGGAACCGGGCCGGCCGGTGGGACCGGGGACGACGACCTCGTCGAGATCGGCCGGCTGGCCGGGGTCGACGCCCTGCATCCGGGTTGGCGCTATCCGGACCCGTTGGCGCCGGTGGCCGCCGCGGAGCGGGCGGGCGCCGCCCTGCCGACGCGCGACGAGTTGATCGGCATGATCCGCGCTGCGGACGCGCCGGGACGGCTGACGCTGGTGGAGGGCGCGGGCGGGCTCCTGGTCGAACTCGGTCAGGACGCGGTCACCCTGCGCGACGTCGCCACCGAACTTGCCGCCCCCGTGCTGGTCGTCGTCGCACCGGGACTCGGCACCCTCAACCACACCGCGCTGACCCTGGAATCGCTTGCCGCTCAGCAAGTTCCGTGCGCCGGGCTGGTGATCGGCGCGTGGCCCGCGCAGCCGGGCGCGGCCGAGATCGACAACCGCGACGCGCTGGCGCGGTTGGCCCCGGTGCGCGCCGCGCTGCCTGCGGGCGTCGGTTCGGTCAGCCCGGTGGACTTCGAACGGATCAGCGCGACCGCATTCGACCCGAACTGGCTCGCGGGCCTGCTGTAGATGGTCCACTCGGTGGAGTTGCTCTTCGACCCCGACACCGACGCGGCCGTGCGCCGGATCTGGGACGACCTGAGCGCCGCCGGAGTGCGCAGTCAGGCCGCCAACCGCTCGCCGAGCAACCGTCCGCACGTCACGCTCACCGTGGCCGAGGACATGGCCGACGGCGTGGACGAGGCGCTGCGGCCGCTGCTGGGAATGCTGCCGTTCGACGGGCTGATCGGCGCGCCGATGCTGTTCGGTACCCGTGCGCTGGTCCTCGTGCGTCTGCTGGTGCCGTCGGCGCACCTGCTGGATCTGCACCGCGAGGTCGACCGGGTGTGCCGGCCCTTCGTCGACGGCGCCCCGCTGCCGCACACGGCGGCCGGACAGTGGACCCCGCACGTCACGCTGGCGCGCCGCGTGCCGCCCGAACGGCTCCCCGCGGCGGTGGCGGTGCCGGGGCTCGGCCGCGACCTGCGGTGCCGAATTGTGGGCCTACGTCACTGGGACGGAAACAACCGCGTCGAGTACCCGATCACCTGACCGGTGAGATGACCCCGAGACCGTCGATCAGCAGCCGCAGACCGAAGCCGAAGCGGCGGTCGTGGTCGATGGTGGCGACCGACTCGTCGGGGTCGAGCACGCCGGCGGAGTCCCATTGCAGCTTCGACTGCTCGTCGACGGTGAATCCGAGGACGTAGTAGATGACGGTGCGCGCGGCGAGTTCGGCCTCACCGGCGGCGACACCCGCGTCCGCGGCCGCAGCGGAGAGCACCGCGAGGATCTCGCCCGCGGCCTCCGACTGTCCGGCGGCGAAGCTGGCGGAGACGAGTTCGGCCCCGTCGGTGTGCGACAGCAGCGCATCGCGCAGCGCCGAACACACCGCGACGATGCGGTCGCGCCAGTCCGCCTCGGCGGGCAGCCCGCGCGCCGGGGTCAGGATGCGGTCCGCGATCGCGCCGAGGAGTTGTTGTTTGTTGGCGAAGTGCCAGTACAGGGCGCCGGGGGAGACGTTGAGCTCGCGGGCGAGCCGGCGCATCGTCAGATCGGCGATCCCGTGGGAGTCCAGGATCACCGTCGCGGCATCGACCACATCGCGTTTGTGCAGTTGCACGCCGCTACCCTAACCTGAACGGTGTTCAATTGTCGGCTCGGCCGACGTGTTCAATTTGTCGGCTCGGCCGAGGTGTTCAATCGTCGGCTCGGCCGACGTGTTCAAGAGTCGAGGAGGCAACGGGTGAGCGACATTCTGGCGGTGGCGCGCGAACAGGTGCTCGAGCGCGGTGTCGGTCTGAACCAGGACCAGACGCTGCAGGTGCTGCAACTGCCCGACGATCGTCTCGACGATCTGCTCGCCCTCGCGCACGAAGTCCGGATGGCCTGGTGCGGCCCCGATGTCGAGGTCGAGGGCATCATCAGCCTCAAGACCGGCGGCTGCCCCGAGGACTGCCACTTCTGTTCACAGTCCGGGCTTTTCGCCTCGCCCGTGCGCAGCGCGTGGCTCGACGTGCCGAGCCTGGTGGAAGCCGCCAAACAGACCGCCAAGACCGGCGCGACGGAATTCTGCATCGTCGCCGCCGTCCGCGGCCCCGACGAACGCCTGCTGGCCCAGGTGGCCGCCGGTATCGAGGCGATCCGCAACGAGGTCGACATCCAGATCGCGTGTTCGCTCGGCATGCTCACCGCCGAGCAGGTCGAACGCCTCTCGGAGATGGGCGTGCACCGGTACAACCACAACCTCGAGACGGCGCGGTCGTTCTTCACCAACGTGGTGACCACCCACACCTGGGAGGAACGGTGGGACACCCTGCGCATGGTGCGCGAAGCCGGTATGGAGGTGTGCTGTGGCGGCATCCTCGGGATGGGGGAGACGCTCGAGCAGCGCGCCGAGTTCGCGGCCAATCTGGCCGAACTCGATCCGCACGAGGTGCCGCTGAACTTCCTCAACCCGCGGCCGGGCACCCCGTTCGGGGACCTCGAGGTACTTCCTGCCGCCGAGGCGCTCAAGGCTGTGGCCGCCTTCCGGTTGGCGCTGCCCCGCACCATGCTGCGCTTCGCGGGCGGCCGCGAGATCACCCTCGGTGACCTGGGGGCCAAGAAGGGCATCCTGGGCGGCATCAACGCCGTCATCGTCGGCAACTACCTGACCACGCTCGGGCGACCGGCGGAGGCCGATCTCGAACTGCTCGACGACCTGCAGATGCCGATCAAGGCGCTCAACGCCAGCCTGTGATGGCGCCGAAATTCAACGTCTACACTGGCGAACCCGCCGGCGGCGTCGTCCCGACCGCCGCGCAACTGGGTCTGGAACCACCGCGGTTCTGCGCCGAGTGCGGCCGCCGGATGGTGGTGCAGGTCCGCCCGGACGGGTGGTGGGCGAAGTGTTCCCGGCACGGCGTCGTGGACTCCCATGATCTGGAGACTCAACGGTGAATGATGTTGCGGCACCGCGGATTTCACGACGAAAGGCCGCGCTGACCGTCGTCGCGGGGTTGGTGGGCGCCGGTGCGGTCACCGGTGCGCTGTGGTCGGTGCTCGCGCCGCCGGTGCACGGCGTCGTCGCGCTGACGCGGGCCGGTGACCGAGTCCGCGCGTACCTCGGCGGCGAGGCCGACCACTTCTTCACCTCGGCGTCTCTGTTCGTCGGTCTGCTCTCGGTGGTGGGTGTCGTCGCGGCGGTCCTGCTCTGGCAGTGGCGGGCGCATCGCGGTCCCGTGCTCGTCGCCGCACTGGCCGCCGGTGGCGCGGCGGCCGCCACGGTGGCCGCCGGCGTCGGCGCGGCCCTGATGCACGTGCGGTACGGCACGATCGACGTCGCAGGCGCACCCGTGACGCCCGAGCGCCGGGTGCACTACGTCGTGGAGGCGCCCGCGGTGTTCTTCGGCCACACGCCGCTGCAGATCGCGTGTTCGCTCGTGTTCCCGGCGGCGGTCGGTGCGCTGGTCTACGCGATGTGCGCGGTCGCGACCTCCCGGGACGACCTCGGCGGCTGGCCCCCGCAGGAGTACCAGCCGGTCAGCGGTCGAACTGAGACAGTGGACGGCGCTCTACCCGTTGGCCCGCAATCACCTTCGCACTGATCACCGCGAGCCGCAGCATGCCTCGGTAGGTCGACGGGTTCAGCAGCGTCGGCCACTTGGTGCGGACGAGGTGTTCGCTCAGCGGCCGGCCCGCGAAACGGTCCCGCAACCAGCGCAGTGTCATCGGCGCGGACATCGGATGCAGCAGCATGTGCTCGCTGAACATGTCGCGGTGGTAGGTGACGTGCGCGCCGCCGTCGCTGTAGGTGTCGATCAGCGCGTCGATGTCGTCGACCGAGACGATGCGGTCGTTCACCGCCTGCACGATCAGGACCGGCGGCGTCGGCGTCGCGGTGCCGAGCTTGATGCTGTCGAAGACATGCTGCACCTCCGGGGTCTGCAGGATGTCCTCCAGCGGCCGGTCGACGAGCTTGCCCATGTCCATGCCGATCCACCGCAGCACCGCGTGCGCCGTGGTCATCTTCTGGATGCGCAGCAGCATCGCCTTGCCGTCGTCGGTCGCGTGCTCGTGGATGACGCGGTCGAGTCCGGGATAGCTCTGCGTCAGCGCCGCCACGACCATCGCGGGCAGGCCCGAGAAGATGCTGCCGTTGAGCCGGCGGAACGCATTCCCGAGATCTGCCACCGGCGAGCCGAGGACCGCGCCGACGATGTTGAGTTCGGGTGCGTAGCCACCGCAGGTCTCCGCGGCCCACGCGCTGGCGAGCCCGCCGCCTGAGTAACCCCACAGCCCCACCGGCGCCTCCGCGGACAGCCCGAGGCGATCGAAGTTCTGCGCGGCCCGGATGCCGTCCAGCACGTGGTAGCCGGGTTCGTGGGGCACCCCCCAGATGCCGCGGGGCCCCTCGTGATCGGGTACCGAGACCGCCCAGCCCTCGGCGAGCGCGGCGGCGATCAGCAGGAACTCGAACTGCGCCAGCGCACCGAGCGCCTTGGCGCCGCGCCGCAGGGCGTAGGAGGGGAAGCACCGCCCGGCGATCGCGTCGATCGCGCACTGATACGACACGATCGGGCACGGCTTCTTCGGATCCCGCTCGGTCGGCGCGACCACCGTCGTGACCGTGGCCTGAGGGTCACCCCTGAAATCGGTCGTGCGGTACAGCAGCTGCGTGGCGGTGAACTGCTGGGGGACCAGACCCAGAAACGCCAGCTCCACATCGCGGGAGCGCAGCACCGTGCCGGGACGGGCGTGTTCGAAGCCGGCGGGCGGATCGTAGAACTGGTCTTTCGCCGGTACCGACGGCCGCGCACCTCGGGCGACGTGCTCGTGGTGCGGCTGCCCGATCCACTCGGCTCCGGTTTCCCGCGCCACGCTGCCCAAGTCCATCCGGCCAAGGCTACTTAAGAGGTCTATGAGATTCCACTCGCCTCACCCGGGCGGGCGAAGCGCGGCGAATTCGTCGGTCACCCGGTAGCGGGACTCGGTGAACCGATAGAGGGCCGGGGGCCGGCCGCCCGCACGCCCCGAGCGGGCCGTCGAACCGGTCCTGGTGATGACGTTGCGGCGTTCGAGCACACGCTGCAGGTTGGTGGCGTCCACCTGGTAGCCGAGCGCGGCACCGTAGATGTCGCGCAGCGTCGATATCGCGAATTCCGTTGGGGTGAGGGCGAACCCGATGTTCGTGTACGACAGTTTGGCGGCCAGCCGGGTGTGGGCGTGTTCGACCATCGGGCGGTGGTCAAACGCCATGTCCGGTAGCTCGGAGACCGGGTGCCAGCGGGTGTCCGACGGCAGCGCCGGGGTCGCGGCCGACGGCACCAGACCCAGGAACGTCGAGGCGATCGTCCGTGCGCCGGGCACGCGGGCCGGGTCGGAGAACACAGCGAGTTGTTCGAGGTGGGCCACCTCACGCAGATCCACCTTCTCGGCCAGTTGGCGCCGCACGGACGTGGTGAGGTCCTCGTCGTGGCCGAGTCGCCCGCCCGGTAGTGACCACCGACCCCGTTCCGGGTCCAGCGCACGCTGCCACAGCAGCACATGCAGGGCCGGGTGGCCCTCACCGGGGTCGACGCCGCGAACCTGGAACACGACGGCGAGCACTTCGTGTGCGGTGCTAGTATGGGCCATGTTTTCGATTGTAAGTCGAAAACCGGATCGACACGAGGAGTCCACCGTGACGCTGCTTGACGAGACCGCTTCGGCGCAGTTCGGTGACGACGTCGCGCCCACCGAGGAGTGGGCCGCCGAAGTCCGCCGCCTGGCCCGGCAGCGCGGGGCCACTCTGCTCGCGCACAACTACCAGCTGCCGGCGATCCAGGACGTCGCCGACCACGTGGGCGATTCGCTGGCCCTGTCGCGGATCGCGGCCGAGGCGCCGGAGGACACCATCGTGTTCTGCGGTGTGCACTTCATGGCCGAGACCGCCAAGATCCTCTCGCCGGACAAGACCGTGCTGATCCCCGACGCCAGGGCGGGCTGCTCGCTGGCCGATTCGATCACCGCCGACCAGCTGCGGGAGTGGAAGGCCGAATACCCCGGCGCGGTGGTCGTGTCGTACGTCAACACCACCGCCGCGGTGAAGGCCGAGACCGACATCTGCTGCACCTCGTCCAACGCCGTCGACGTCGTGGCGTCGATCCCCGCCGACCGTGAGGTGCTGTTCTGCCCCGACCAGTTCCTCGGCGCCCATGTCCGCCGCGTCACCGGCCGGACGAACATGCAGATCTGGGCCGGCGAGTGCCACGTACACGCCGGCATCAACGGTGACGAGCTCGCCGACCAGGCCCGCGCGCATCCGGATGCCGAACTGTTCGTCCATCCTGAGTGCGGATGCGCCACCTCGGCGCTCTACCTCGCCGGCGAGGGCGCGTTCCCCGCCGACCGGGTGAAGATTTTGTCGACGGGCGGCATGCTCGACGCGGCCCGCGAGAGCCGGGCCAGCCAGGTGCTGGTGGCCACCGAGGTCGGCATGCTGCACCAACTGCGTCGTGCGGCCCCGGAGATCGACTTCCAGGCGGTCAACGACCGGGCCTCGTGCCGGTACATGAAGATGATCACGCCGGCCGCGCTGTTGCGCTGCCTGACCTACGGCACCGACGAGGTCGACGTCGACCACGAGACCGCCCGGCTGGCCCGGCGCAGCGTGCAGCGGATGATCGAGATCGGGCAGCCCGGCGGCGGGGAATGACCGGCCGTCGCGGTTGCGGCGGCACCACACACTGGCAGCAGCGTGCCGACGTCGTCGTGATCGGCACCGGCGTCGCCGGTCTGGTGGCGGGGCTGGCGGCACATCGCCGAGGCCGCCGGGTCATCGTGCTGAGCAAGGCCCCCGAACAGGCCGGATCGACGGCCACCGGATACGCCCAGGGCGGGATCGCGGTGGTGTTGCCCGGCGGCAGGTGCGATGACGCGGATTCGGTCGACGCCCACGTCGCCGACACCCTCGCCGCCGGTGGCGGGTTGTGCGACCCGGAGGCGGTGCGGTCCATCGTCGCCGACGGGTATCGCGGGGTGCGCGATCTCGTCGACGACGGCGCCCGCTTCGACGAGGCCACCCCCGGCCGCTGGGCGCTGACGCGTGAGGGCGGACATTCCCGGCGCCGGATCATCCACGCCGGCGGCGATGCCACCGGCGCGGAGGTGCAGCGCGCGCTCGACCATGCGGCACGGGTGCTCGACATCCGACACAATCACGTGGCCGTGCGGGTGCTGCACGACGACGCCGCGGCGACCGGCGTACTGGTCCTCAGCGAGGACGGACCCGGCATCGTGCACGCCCCGGCGGTGATCCTCGCGACCGGCGGGCTCGGCCACCTCTATGCGGCCACCACGAACCCGCAGGCCTCCACCGGCGACGGCATCGCGCTGGCGCTGTGGGCCGGCGTACCGGTCAGCGACATCGAGTTCGTCCAGTTCCACCCCACGATGCTGTTCGACGGCTTCACCAACGGCAGGCGTCCGCTGATCACCGAGGCGCTGCGCGGAGAGGGCGCGAGACTCGTCGACGCGCACGGTGACCCGGTGACCGCTGGTGTGCATCCGCTGGGTGACCTCGCACCGCGCGATGTGGTCGCCGGCGCGATCGACGCGCGGCTCAAGGCGACCGGCGACCCGTGCGTCTACCTGGACGCCCGCCACCTGACCGGGATCGCACACCGTTTCCCGACGGTCACCGCCGCCTGCCGGCAGGCCGGGATCGACCCCGCGCGCCAGCCCATCCCCGTCGTCCCCGGGGCTCATTACAGCTGCGGCGGTGTCGTCACCGACGTCGACGGCCGCACGGCGCTACCCGGTCTGTACGCCGCCGGGGAGGTGGCCCGCACCGGGATGCACGGCGCCAACCGGCTGGCGTCCAACAGCCTGCTCGAAGGGCTGGTCGTCGGGGCGCGCGCGGGCCGAGGTGCCGCCGAACACGCCGCGGCGGCGGGCCCGAGCCGCGCTGTGGCGCCCGAGCGACTCGTGGGCGAGACCCTCGACCGCCGGGGGCTACAGGCGGCGATGAGCCGCGACGCGTCGGTGGTGCGCGACGCCGAAGGTCTGATGCGGTTGGGCGACGTGCTCGCCAAGGCGCGTGCCCGTCCGCTGCGCTCCCGCGCCGATGTCGAGGACGCCGCGCTCACCCTGACCGCGCGGGCGGTTTCGGTCGCCGCGCTGCAGCGCGCGGAATCGCGGGGGTGCCACCACCGCGCCGACCATCCGGACACCGACCCGGTGCAGGCGGTCAGCGGGGCGGTCGACCTGGACGAACACGGACACCTACGACTGAAGATGAGGGCGGACGCGTGCTGCTGAGTCAGCTTTCGGAGACCGAGATCGCCGAAGCGCGCGCGGTCGTCGCGCGCGGACTCGAGGAGGACCTGCGGTACGGGCCGGACGTCACCACGCAGGCGACCGTGCCGGCCGACGCGGCCACCACCGCGTCGATGCGCACCCGTGAACCGGGGGTGGCCGCGGGGGTCGACGTGGCGCTGCTCGTGCTCGACGAGGTCATCGGTCCCGACGGCTATCGCGTTGTCGACCGCGTCGAGGACGGCACCCGGCTCGAACCGGGCGCGGCGCTGCTCACCCTGGACGCCCCGACCCGCGGCCTGCTCACCGCCGAGCGCACGATGCTGAACCTGGTCTCGCACCTGTCGGGCATCGCGACCTCGACCGCCATTTGGGTGGACGCGGTGGCGGGTACGAACGCCAAGATCCGCGACACCCGCAAGACGCTGCCCGGTCTGCGGGCGCTGCAGAAGTACGCCGTGCGGGTCGGCGGCGGGGTGAACCACCGGATGGGGTTGGGCGACGCGGCGCTGATCAAGGACAACCACGTGGCGGCCGCCGGATCGGTGGTGGCGGCGCTGCGCGCGGTTCGGGCCGCAGCCCCTGGTCTGCCGTGCGAGGTCGAGGTGGATTCACTCGAACAACTCGACGAGGTGCTCGCCGAGGACATCGAGTTGGTGCTGCTCGACAACTTCCCGGTCTGGCAGACCCAGATCGCCGTGCAGCGGCGCGACTCCCGTTCGCCGGCAACGAAACTGGAATCCTCGGGTGGACTGTCACTGGAGACGGCGGCCGAGTACGCGGGTACCGGCGTCGACTACCTCGCCGTCGGGGCGCTCACCCATTCCGTGCGTGTGCTCGACATCGGCCTCGACGTCTGAGACACCACCGCATCAGGCCGCGCGGCGCGTCAGTACCAGCGGGTCGCCGTCGGTGACGGCGATGGTGTGTTCGCTGTGGGCGGTGCGCGAGCCGTCGGCCGACCGGATGGTCCAGCCGTCGGGGTCGTAGACGATCCGGTCGGTACCGCGGGCGAACCAGGGTTCGAGGGCGAGCGTCAGACCGGGACGCAGCACCAGACCGCGCCCGGGCCGTCCCCGGTTCGGCACGTGAGGATCCTCGTGCATGGTCCGCCCGAGCCCGTGCCCGCCGAAATCGGTGTTCACCGGATACCCGTAGTCGGCGGCGACGGACCCGATCGCCGCGGAGATGTCGCCGAGGCGGTTACCGGGCCGTGCCGCGTCGATGCCTGCGACCAGTGCCTGTTCGGTGGCCTCGATCAGCCGCTGGTCCGCGGCCTGCGGCGTCCCGACGATGATGCTGCGCGCCGAGTCGGCCACCCACCCGTCGATCGACACCGCGATGTCCATGCTCAGCAGGTCGCCGTCGCGCAGGGTGTAGTCGTGCGGGAGGCCGTGCAGGACCGCATCGTTGACCGAGAGGCAGATGACGTTGCGGAACGGGCCGCGACCGAACGACGGTGCGTAGTCCCAGTAGCACGACACCGCACCACGCTCGTCGATCAACTGCCGGGCGCGCTGTTCGAGATCGAGCAGGTTCACGCCGACCCGGGCCCGCGTCTGCAGGTCGTCGAGCAGCCCGGCGATGAAGGCGCCGGTGGTGCGCATCGCCTCGATCTCGCGGGGTGTCTTCAGTTCCAGCACGCGCTCTCCTTCGGTATAGAAATACCAGAGTAGCGGTGGGGCCGGTATTTTCATACCGAGCTGACGTATCCTCGGACACATGGTCCGATCTCCGCTGACTCCGCAGCAACGCGCCGCCGGTAAGCGTCTGGGGGCCCACCTCCGGCAGGCGCGGGGTGACCGCAAACTCGTCGAGGTCGCCGAGGCCGCGTCGATCTCCCCCGAGACCCTGCGCAAGATCGAGTCCGGGCGCCTGGCGACGCCGGCCTTCGCGACGGTCGCCGCGCTCTCGGTGGTGCTGGAGATCCCGCTGGAGGACCTCGCCCGCATCTGCCTTCCCGAACTGGGCGGTCAGCTCACGTCGGCGACGAACACCGCGATGTTGCGGGCCTGACGGCGCGCGACCGACGGCAGGGCCGTGACCTCACGCCCGTTGGGCACGATCCGGGGGTTGACGATGTGCACTTCGTCACGGAAGAGCTTGATGTCGGCCCCGCCCGCGGCGATCGCATTGCGCGCCCAGTCGGTCATCCCGTGGCCGAGCACGATCGCGACCTCGTTGTCCTTGCGGTAGGCCGTCACCGGGGTCTCGAACCGCCGTCCGGACTTCCTACCAGTGTGTTTGATGAGTGCGATGCCGGGTACGCGACCCGCCAGCGGCCTGATGACCGGGTTGAAGTACTTGATCTGGAGGCGATCCATCCACTCCGGGAACATCTTCGGCAGCTCCGACACGACGGCTCCAATACGATTTGGCCTGCTCTGGGACAATGGACAGCGTGAATGTATCGCCGGTGACGATGGCCCGCATCGACTTGCGCGGGAGGACTCTGTCCACTGCGCAGTTGCGGTCGGCGCTGCCGCGTGGCGGTGTCGACGTCGACGCCGTCGTGCCGAAGGTCCGCCCGATCGTCGAGGCCGTCGCCGAGCGCGGCGCCGAGGCCGCACTCGAATACGGCGAGGCGTTCGACGGGGTCCGTCCCGCGTCGGTGCGCGTGCCTGCCGAGCGGTTGGCGTCGGCGCTGGCCGAACTCGATCCCGACGTCCGCGCGGCGCTGCAGGTCGCGATCGACCGGGCCCGCGCTGTACACGCCGACCAGCGACGCACCGACACCACGACCACCCTGGCCCCCGGAGCGACCGTCACCGAACGCTGGGTGCCGCTCGAGCGGGTCGGGCTCTACGTACCGGGCGGCAACGCGGTCTACCCCTCGAGTGTGGTGATGAACGTGGTGCCCGCCCAGACCGCGGGCGTCGACTCGCTGGTCATCGCCAGCCCGCCGCAGGCCGACCACGGGGGACTGCCACACCCGACCATCCTGGCGGCCGCCGCGCTCCTCGGCGTCGACGAGGTGTGGGCGGTCGGCGGCGCCCAGGCCGTCGCGCTGCTGGCCTACGGCGGCACCGATATCGATGGCACTGGGGCAAGCGGAGCGCCGGGAGATGGCACTGGGGCAAGCGGAGCGCCGGGAGATGGCACTGGGGCAAGCGGAGCGCCGGGAGATGTCACCGAGCTCGCGCCGGTGGACATGATCACCGGCCCCGGCAACATCTACGTCACCGCCGCCAAGCGGATCTGCCGCTCACAGGTCGGCATCGACGCCGAGGCCGGGCCGACCGAGATCGCGGTGCTGGCCGACCACACCGCCGATCCGGTGCACGTCGCGGCCGACCTGATCAGCCAGGCCGAACACGACGAGATGGCCGCCAGCGTGCTGGTGACCACGAGCCCCGACCTGGCCGACGCCATCGATCGCGAACTGCGGCGCCAGCTCGAGACGACGGTGCACCGCGAACGCGTCAGCACGGCACTGACCGGTGAGCAGTCCGCGATCGTGCTCGTCGACGACCTCGACGCCGGGGTGCGGGTCGTGAACGCCTACGCCGCAGAACATCTCGAGATCCAGACTGTCGACGCCGCCGAGGTGGCCGGCCGGATCCGTTCTGCCGGTGCGATCTTCGTCGGTCCGTACGCGCCGGTCAGCCTCGGGGACTACTGCGCCGGGTCCAACCACGTGCTGCCGACGGCGGGGTGCGCCCGCCACTCCAGCGGTCTGTCGGTGCAGACGTTCCTGCGCGGCATCCACGTCGTCGACTACACCGAGGCGGCGCTCAAGGACGTGTCGGGATACGTGATCACCCTGGCGCAGGCCGAGAACCTGCCCGCCCACGGCGAAGCGGTGCGACGGAGGTTCGAGTCATGACCGTGGGGGAGCGGATCACCCTCGCCGACCTGCCCCTGCGGGATGACCTGCGCGGCAAGTCACCCTACGGTGCACCGCAACTGCAGGTGCCGGTGCGGCTGAACACCAACGAGAACCCGCATCCGCCCAGTCAGGCACTCGTCGACGACGTGACCCGATCGGTCGGGGAGGCGGCCGCCGAACTGCACCGCTATCCCGACCGTGACGCGGTGGCGCTGCGCAGCGACCTGGCCGACTATCTGAACCTGCGCACCGGTGTCGAGCTGAGCGTCGAGAACCTCTGGGCCGCAAACGGTTCCAACGAGGTCCTGCAACAGCTTCTGCAGGCCTTCGGCGGCCCAGGGCGCAGCGCGATCGGCTTCGTGCCCTCGTACTCGATGCACCCGATCATCGCCGACGCCACCCGAACCGAATGGCTGCAGGCGCTGCGCGCCGACGACTTCGGACTCGATGTCGACACCGCCGTGCGCGAGATCGCCGCCCGCCGTCCCGATCTGGTGTTCGTGACCAGCCCCAACAACCCGTCGGGGCAGAGCGTCCCGCTCGAGGACCTGCGGCGGTTGCTCGACGCCATGGAGACCGGAATCCTGATCCTCGACGAGGCCTACGGTGAATTCTCCTCCCAGCCCAGCGGTGTGGCGCTCATCGACCAGTACCCGACCAAGCTGGTCGTCAGCCGCACCATGAGCAAGGCGTTCGCGTTCGCCGGCGGGCGTCTGGGCTACCTGGTGGCCGCACCCGCCGTCATCGAGGCGATGCTGCTGGTGCGGTTGCCCTACCACCTGTCCTCGCTGACCCAGGCCGCCGCCCGGGCGGCGCTTCGGCACGCCGACGACACGCTGGCCAGCGTCGCCACCCTGATCGCCGAACGGGACCGGGTCGCAAACAGCTTGAGCCAGCTCGGGTTCCGGGTGGTGCCCAGCGACGCGAACTTCATCCTGTTCGGGGAGTTCGCCGATGCCCCGGCCACCTGGCGGCGCTACCTCGATCAGGGGGTGCTCATCCGGGATGTGGGCATACCCGGCTACCTGCGGACCACAATCGGGTTGGCCGAAGAGAACGATGCGCTGCTGACCGCCTCAGCCCGCCTCGTCGAGACCGAACTCGCGGCAACATTAGGAGCCTCATGACCGACATGCTGACCGGCACCCGCCGCGCCCGCGTCGAACGCAAGACCAAGGAATCGGACATCGTCGTCGATCTCGACCTCGACGGCACCGGCATCGTCGACATCCGCACCGGCGTGCCGTTCTTCGATCACATGCTGACCTCGTTGGGCAGCCACGCCAGCTTCGACCTCACCGTGCACGCCACGGGCGATATCGAGATCGAAGGGCACCACACGGTCGAGGACACCGCGATCGTGCTCGGGCAGGCGCTCGGTCAGGCGCTCGGCGACAAGAAGGGCATCCGCCGTTTCGGTGATGCGTTCATCCCGATGGACGAGACACTCGCCCACGCCGCGGTCGACGTGTCCGGTCGCCCGTACTTCGTGCACACCGGTGAACCCGACTACATGGTCGAGTTCACCATCGCCGGATCGAGTGCGCCCTACCACACGGTGATCAACCGTCACGTCTTCGAATCGTTGGCGTTCAACGCCCGCATCGCGCTGCATGTGCGCACGATCTACGGCCGCGATCCCCACCACATCACCGAGGCGCAGTACAAGGCCGTCGCGCGCGCGTTGCGCCAGGCCGTCGAACTCGATCCGCGGGTGACGGGTGTGCCGTCCACGAAAGGCTCACTGTGAGCAGGAAAGTCGTCATCCTCGACTACGGCTCGGGCAATCTGCGCTCGGCGCAGCGCGCGGTCGAGCGCACCGGTGCCGAGGTCGAGGTCACCGCCGACGCCGACACCGCGCTGAACGCCGACGGTCTGGTGGTGCCGGGCGTCGGGGCGTTCGAGGCATGTATGGCCGGTCTGCGCGAGATCGGCGGGGAGAAGGTCATCGCCGAGCGGGTCGCCGCGGGGCGACCGGTCCTCGGCGTGTGCGTGGGCATGCAGATCCTCTTCGCGCGCGGCGTCGAATTCGGTGTCGAGACCGCCGGATGCGGGCAATGGCCCGGATCGGTGGTGCGGCTCGACGCGCCGGTGATCCCGCACATGGGCTGGAACGTCGTCGACGCCCCGGCCGGGAGCGCACTGTTCCGCGGAATCGACCCCGACACCCGCTTCTACTTCGTGCACTCCTACGCCGCGCAGCAGTGGGAGGGCGACCCGTCCGCGCGCCTCACCTGGGCGACGCACCACGTCCCGTTCCTCGCCGCCGTCGAGGACGGTCCGCTCTCGGCCACCCAGTTCCACCCGGAGAAGAGCGGTGACGCGGGCGCGGCACTGCTCCGCAACTGGGTCGAGGAGCTCTGATCTAAGGTTGTCCGTCGTGCCAGAGAAGTCGGTGTCCGAGAAAAGACCGTTGATCCTCCTCCCCGCCGTCGATGTCGTCGAAGGCCGTGCCGTGCGCCTGGTACAGGGCAAGGCCGGCAGTGAAACCGAGTACGGGTCGGCGCTCGACGCCGCGCTCGGCTGGCAGCGCGACGGGGCCGAGTGGATCCATCTGGTGGATCTCGACGCCGCGTTCGGGCGGGGGTCGAACCGCGAACTGCTCGCCGACGTCGTGGGCCGCCTCGATGTGGCGGTCGAACTGTCCGGCGGCATCCGTGACGACGAGTCGCTCGAGGCGGCGCTGGCCACCGGATGCGCCCGGGTCAACATCGGCACCGCCGCGCTGGAGAACCCGCAGTGGTGCGCGAAAGTCGTCGCCGAGTTCGGCGACAAGGTGGCAGTGGGCCTCGACGTCAAGATCGTCGACGATCAGCACCGCCTGCGCGGACGGGGTTGGGAGACCGACGGCGGGGACCTGTGGGAGGTGCTCGACCGCCTCGACTCCGAAGGCTGCTCGCGCTACGTCGTCACCGACGTGACCAAGGACGGCACCCTTCAGGGACCGAACCTCGATCTGCTCGGCCGCGTCGCCGACCGCACCGACGCGCCGGTGATCGCCTCCGGCGGGGTGTCCAGCCTCGACGATCTGCGCGCGATCGCCACGTTGACCGACCGTGGCGTCGAGGGTGCGATCGTCGGCAAAGCGCTGTACGCCGGGCGCTTCACGCTGCCCGAGGCGCTGGCAGCGATGGGGCAGTAGGGCGTCGATGGCACTGGACGAGACCGACCTGCAGGGTCTGGTCGACGAGGCCGCGGCGATACTCGACGCCGCGTCCGAACCCTTCATCAGCGGGCACCGCGCCGATTCGGCGGTGCAGAAGAAGGGCAACGACTTCGCCACCGAGGTCGACCTGAAGATCGAACGGCAGGTCGTCGATGCGCTCACCGCGGCCACCGGTATCGAGGTGCACGGTGAGGAGTACGGCGGCGCGGACATCGACTCACCGCTGGTTTGGGTGCTCGACCCCATCGACGGGACGTTCAACTACGCGGCCGGACTGCCCACCGCTGCGATCCTGCTCGGTCTGCTGCGCGACGGGGAGCCCGTCGCCGGCCTGACGTGGCTGCCGTTCATGTCCCAGCGTTACACCGCCGTGGTCGGAAAGCCGTTGTACGTCAACGGGGTTGAACAGCCTGCACTGCAGCCCGGTGCGTTGTCGGACTGTGTCGTGGGGACCGGGACGTTCAACATCGACTCGCGTGGGCGCTTCCCAGGGCGCTGGCGGATGGCGCTGCTGGAGAACCTGAGCAGAAAGTGCAACCGGATCCGGATGCACGGCGCCACCGGACTCGACCTCGCCTACGCCGCCGGCGGTGCGCTCGGCGGGGCGATCAGCTTCGGCCACCACATCTGGGATCACGCCGCCGGTGTCGCGTTGGTGCGGGCCGCCGGTGGTGTGGTCACCGACCTGGCCGGGGCGGAGTGGACCCCGGATTCGAAGTCGGTGCTGGCCGGCTCCCCGCAGGTGCACGGTGAGATCCTCGAGATCGTGGCGTCGGTCGGCGCCCCGGAGGAGTTCTGATGGCCGCCGACAGAGGACTCGCGGTCCGCGTGATCCCGTGCCTCGACGTCGACGCCGGCCGCGTGGTCAAGGGCGTGAACTTCGAGAACCTGCGCGACGCCGGTGATCCGGTCGAACTCGCCGCCGTCTATGACGCCGAGGGTGCCGACGAGTTGACGTTCCTCGACGTCACCGCATCGTCGTCCGGTCGCTCCACGATGCTCGACGTGGTGCGCCGCACCGCAGAACAGGTCTTCATCCCGTTGACCGTCGGCGGCGGGGTCCGCGCGGTCGCCGACGTCGACGCGTTGCTGCGGGCCGGTGCGGACAAGGTGTCGGTGAACACCGCGGCCATCGCCCGCCCGGAACTGCTGGCCGAACTCGCCCGTCAGTTCGGCTCCCAGTGCATCGTGTTGTCGGTGGACGCCAGAACCGTGCCGCAGGGTGAACAGCCCACCCCGTCCGGGTGGGAGGTGACCACCCACGGTGGTCGTCGCGGCACCGGGATCGACGCGGTCGAATGGGCAACGCGCGGAGCCGAACTCGGCGTCGGGGAGATCCTGCTGAACTCGATGGACTTCGACGGCACCAAGGCCGGGTTCGACCTGCCGATGCTGCGCGCGGTCCGCGGTGCGGTCACCGTGCCCGTGATCGCCAGCGGCGGGGCCGGTGCGGTCGAGCATTTCGCCCCCGCCGTCCACGCCGGCGCCGACGCCGTGTTGGCGGCCAGCGTCTTCCACTTCAAGGAACTCACGATCGGTCAGGTCAAGGCGGCGATGGCGGCAGAAGGGATCACGGTGCGGTAGTGGCTCTCGATCCGGAGATCGCCTCGCGGCTCAAACGCAACGCCGACGGTCTGTTCACCGCCGTCGCGCAGGAACGCGGCACCGGTCAGGTGCTGATGGTGGCGTGGATGGACGACATCGCGCTGGACCGCACGATGCGGACCCGTAACGCCACCTACTGGTCGCGCTCGCGCGGTGAGCACTGGGTCAAGGGCGAGACGTCGGGCCACACGCAGCACGTGCACTCGGTGCGCCTGGACTGCGACGGCGACACCGTCCTGCTCGAGGTGGAGCAGACCGGTCCGGCCTGCCACACCGGCACACACACCTGCTTCGACGCCGACGTGCTGTTGGCCCCGGAGGCTTAAGCTTCCCGGTGTGAAGAGGTCGGCGGCGGCCGTCATCGGCGGGGCCACGGCTGCGGTCGCGGCCGGGCGGTATCTCTTGGCACGAGAAGCGCTGAGTGCCGTTGCACGCGATCTGCGGAGCCCGGTCCTGCCGTACGTCGCCGCGCCGTCGAGCCGGCGATCGATGTTGGTGACGCGCGCGTTCACGCGGCTGCCCACTCCGGCCGGTGACGGTGTCACGGTGACGGAGTCACGAGTCGGTGAAACTGCGGTGCGCGTCGTGATCACCGCTCCGGCCGGAGGCGGTACGTCACGGCCCGCGGTGATGTGGATTTACAGCGGCGGGTTCGTCGTCGGCTCGCCGCAACTGGAGCGGTTCATCACGGGCCAGATCGCACGCGAACTCGGTGCCACCGTGGTCTCGCCGGACTATCGACTGGCGCCTGAACACGCTGTCCCAGCCGCGCTCGACGACTGCATGGCGACGTTGAGGTGGATGCGCACCAACGCCGACCGGCTCGGTATCGACGCCGACCGGATCGTGGTCGGCGGCGCGAGCGCCGGGGGTGGTCTGGCGGCGACGGTCGCCCAGCGCAGCCTCGACGAAGGATGTCCGCTGCGCGGGCAGGCGCTCGCGTATCCCATGCTCGACGACCGCAGTGTGCTTCGCGCCGACCATGGCGGCCGTGGGCGATTCGTGTGGACACCCGCGTCCAACCGCTTCGGCTGGACCGCCTATCTCGGACATCCGCCCGACACCTCGGAGGCGCCCGCCTATGCCGCGGCGGCTCGCAGGTCAGAACTCAGTGGTCTGGCGCCCGCGTGGATCGGCGTCGGCCAGCTCGACCTGCTTCACGACGACTGCGTCTCCTACGCCGAGCGCCTCGAATCCAGCGGCGTGCCATGCGAACTCATCACGGTCCCTGGCATGTATCACGCCGCCGACGCGATCGCGGCACGGGCACTGTCCATGCAGACCTTTCGCGCCAGCATGCTGAACTTCATGCGCGCGCGACTGTCCTAGGCGGACTGGCGCTCGCGCAACACCTTCAGCGCCTTGTCGGCATGGGCCTCCATGTTGAGCTCGCTGGAGAACACCTCGAGCACCGTGCGGTCGGTGTCGATGACGAATGTCGTGCGCTTGACCGGCATCAACTTGCCCAACAGGCCCCGCTTGACGCCGAACTGCCGCGCGACCGCACCGTCTGCGTCGGACAGCAACGGATAGTCGAATCGTTGGGTGTCGGCGAACCGGGCCTGCTTGTCGACGGTGTCGGTGCTGATCCCGACGCGGGACGCTCCGAGCGCGGCGAACTCGGCCGCGAGGTCGCGGAAGTGGCAGGCTTCCTTCGTGCACCCGGGCGTCATCGCCGCCGGGTAGAAGAACAAGACCACCGGCCCGTCGGCCAGCAAACCTGTCAGGCTGCGCACCGTGCCCGTCTGGTCGGGCAGTTCGAAATCCTCGACTCGATCACCGCGTTCCATGAGCCGTCACGCTACGCCTCCTGCCGGCGAACGGGCCCGCACCGGTCTGGGAGAATCGCCTCGTGCAGACGACCGCCGCTTCCGCCTTCGACTCCTCGCGCGAGCGTTCGTCGCTGGCCACGACCACGTCTCGCGAGGACTTCCGGGCACTGGCAGCCGAGCACCGCGTGGTGCCGGTGGTCCGCAAGGTGCTCGCCGACAGCGAGACCCCGCTGTCGGCGTACCGCAAGCTCGCCGCCAACCGGCCCGGCACGTTCCTGCTCGAATCGGCCGAGAACGGCAGGTCGTGGTCGCGGTGGTCGTTCATCGGGGCGGGCGCACCGTCGGCGCTGACGGTCCGCGACGGCGAGGCGGTGTGGTTGGGCGTGACGCCGAAGGATGCGCCGAGCGGTGGTGATCCGCTGCAGGCACTGCGGTCCACGCTGGCGCTGCTGGAGACCGCGCCGCTGCCGGGCCTGCCGCCGCTGTCGAGCGGTCTGGTCGGGTTCTTCGCCTATGACATGGTGCGGCGGCTGGAGCGGCTGCCGTCGCTGGCCGTCGACGATCTCGGACTGCCCGACATGCTGCTGCTGTTGGCCACCGACATCGCCGCCGTCGACCACCACGAGGGCACCATCACGCTGATCGCCAACGCGGTGAACTGGAACGGCACCGACGAGAACGTGGACGGCGCGTATGACGACGCCGTCGCCCGGCTCGACGTGATGACCAAGGCGCTGGGGCAGTCGCTGCCCTCGTCGGTGGCCACGTTCGCCCGGCCGGCCCCGACGCACCGGGCGCAGCGCACCGTCGAGGAGTACACCGCGATCGTCGAGAAGCTCGTCGGCGACATCGAGGCCGGTGAGGCGTTCCAGGTGGTGCCGTCGCAGCGTTTCGAGATGGACACCGTCGCCGATCCGCTCGATGTGTACCGGATGTTGCGGGTCACCAATCCCAGCCCGTACATGTACCTGCTGAACGTGCCGGATGAGACTGGGGGACTGGACTTCTCGGTGGTCGGGTCGAGTCCGGAGGCGCTGGTGACCGTCGCCGACGGGAAGGCCACGACGCACCCGATCGCCGGCACCCGCTGGCGCGGCGACACCGAGGAAGAGGACCTGCTGCTCGAGAAGGAGCTGCTGGCCGACGAGAAGGAGCGCGCCGAACACCTGATGCTGGTGGACCTGGGCCGTAACGATCTGGGCCGGGTGTGTGAACCCGGCACCGTGCGGGTCGAGGACTACAGCCACATCGAGCGGTACAGCCACGTCATGCACTTGGTGTCGACGGTCACCGGACGTCTCGCCGAGGGCATGACCGCGCTCGACGCGGTGACGGCCTGTTTCCCGGCGGGCACGCTGTCGGGCGCCCCGAAGGTGCGGGCCATGGAGCTCATCGAGGAGGTCGAGAAGACCCGCCGCGGGCTCTACGGCGGGGTGCTGGGCTACCTCGACTTCGCGGGCAACGCCGATTTCGCGATCGCCATCCGGACCGCGCTGATGCGCGACGGGGTCGCCTACGTCCAGGCCGGCGGGGGAGTCGTGGCCGACTCCAACGGGCCGTACGAGTTCAACGAGGCCACCAATAAGGCCAAGGCGGTGCTGGCCGCCGTCGCCGCCGCCGAAACCCTGCGCGAACCATGACCCGCATCGCCCAGCTCGTCCTCGTCCTCGGCGCCGCGGTGCTGTGGGTGGCGTCGCGGCTGACGTGGGTCGAGGTGCGTTCGTTCGACGGACTGGGTCAGCCGAAGACGTCGACGCTGACCGGTGCGGAGTGGGCGACCGCGCTGATCCCGCTCGCCCTGCTGGTGCTGGCCGCGGCCGTCGCGGTGCTGGCGGTGCGGGGCTGGCCGTTGCGGATACTCGCGGTCCTGGTGGCGGCGGCGAGTGCGGGAATGGCCTATCTGGCGATCACGCTGTGGGTGATCGTCGACGTCGCCCCGCGGGCGGCCAACCTGGCCGAGGTGCCGGTCGCCGACCTGACCGGCACCGAACGTCACTTCACCGGCGCTGTGCTCACACTGGTGGCGGCCGCCCTGGTGCTCGCGGGTGCGGTGTTGCTGATGCGTGCGGCGGTGAAGGGGACCGGGGGGACGAGCAGGTACGCGGCACCGTCGGCACGCCGCGCCACCGCGACCGAGCAGGAGGACAAGGGGGAGCCGATGTCGGAACGCATGCTGTGGGACGCCCTCGACGAGGGCCACGACCCGACCGATCGCGACACGAAGGGCCGGTGACAGGCGATGGGGTCACTGCGACTACCCTTCGATGAGAACCATCCGGCAACTGTCGGCGACGTACCAGAGGGGGATCGACGGGCTATGAGTTCGGCGACCGTGCTCGACTCCATCATCGAGGGAGTCCGCGCCGACGTTGCCGCTCGAGAGGCCGTGGTCAGCCTCACCGAGATCAAGGAACGGGCGCAGCGCGCGAAGCCTCCACTGGACGTGATGGCCGCCCTGCGCGAACCCGGCATCGGGGTCATCGCCGAGGTCAAGCGGGCCAGTCCGTCCCGGGGAGCGCTCGCTCAGATCGGGGATCCCGCCGACCTGGCCCGCGCCTATCAGGACGGCGGCGCCCGCGTAATCAGCGTGCTGACCGAACAGCGCCGGTTCAACGGTTCGCTCGACGACCTCGACGCAGTCCGCGCGGCGGTGTCGATCCCGGTCCTGCGGAAGGACTTCATCGTCCGGCCGTATCAGATCCACGAAGCCCGCGCCCACGGTGCCGACATGTTGCTGCTCATCGTCGCCGCACTCGAACAGCCCGTGCTCGAGTCGTTGCTGGAGCGCACCGAGTCGCTCGGGATGACGGCGCTGGTGGAGGTCCACACCGAAGCCGAAGCCGACCGCGCACTGCAGGCCGGTGCCCGGGTGATCGGCGTCAACGCGCGGAATCTCAAGACCCTCGAGGTGGACCGCGACTGCTTCGCGCGCATCGCCCCGGGACTGCCGTCGAATGTCATCCGCATCGCGGAGTCCGGCGTGCGCGGCCCTGCCGACCTGCTGGCGTACGCCGGTGCCGGCGCCGACGCCGTGCTCGTCGGCGAAGGCCTGGTGACCAGCCGCGACCCCCGCAGTGCGGTGGCCGACCTGGTGACCGCCGGAACCCATCCGTCCTGCCCGAAACCGTCCCGATAGCGTGGCCGAACTCGTCGACTCGGACCTGCCGCGCTCCAGTGCGGCCGTCGCCGAACCCACCAGCCACGACCCGGACGCCCGCGGCCACTTCGGCCCGTACGGCGGACGCCTCGTTCCCGAGGCGCTGATGGCGGTCATCGAGGAGGTCACCGCGGCCTACGAGAAGGCCCGTGGCGACCAGACGTTCCTCGACGAACTCGATCGGCTGCAGCGCCACTACAGCGGCCGTCCTTCGCCGCTGTACGAGGCCACCCGGCTCAGCGAGCACGCCGGCGGGGCGCGCATCTTCCTCAAACGAGAAGACCTCAACCACACGGGTTCCCACAAGATCAACAACGTGCTCGGGCAGGCGCTGCTCGCACGTCAGATGGGCAAGACCCGGGTCATCGCCGAGACCGGCGCCGGCCAGCACGGTGTCGCGACGGCCACCGCCTGCGCACTGCTCGGCCTGGACTGCGTGATCTACATGGGCGCGGTCGACACGGCCCGTCAGGCGCTGAATGTGGCGCGCATGCGCCTGCTCGGCGCCGAGGTGGTCTCCGTTGAGGCCGGTTCGAAGACGCTCAAGGACGCGATCAACGAGGCCTTCCGCGACTGGGTCACCAACGCCGACGAGACGTACTACTGCTTCGGCACCGCGGCGGGCCCGCACCCGTTCCCCTTGATGGTGCGCGATTTCCAGCGCATCATCGGCCTCGAAGCGCGGGCCCAGATCCAGGCCCAGGCCGGCCGGCTCCCGGATGCGGTGACGGCGTGCGTCGGCGGCGGCTCCAATGCGATCGGCGTCTTCCACGCCTTCATCGACGATCCCCGTGTGCGGTTGATCGGTTACGAGGCGGCCGGAGACGGGGTCGAAACGGGCCGGCACGCCGCCACGTTCACCGGCGGCTCACCCGGTGCGTTCCAGGGCTCCTTCTCCTACCTGCTGCAGGACGAGGACGGCCAGACGATCGAATCGCATTCGATCTCGGCCGGTCTGGACTATCCAGGCGTGGGGCCCGAGCACGCGCTGCTCAAGGACATCGGTCGCGCCGAGTACCGGCCCATCACCGATACCGAGGCCATGGACGCGTTCTCGCTGCTGTGCCGCACCGAGGGGATCATCCCGGCCATCGAGTCCGCGCACGCGGTCGCCGGTGCGCTCAAGCTCGGCCCGGAACTCGGGCCGGGTTCGGTGATCCTGGTCAACCTGTCCGGGCGCGGTGACAAGGACGTCGAGACCGCGGCGAAATGGTTCGGTCTGCTGGACAAAGGCGGTTCATGAGTCGGTTGGGTGGCTTGTTCGACGCTTGCCGAGCGGAGCGACGCGCGGCGCTCATCGGATACCTGCCAACCGGATTCCCCGACGTGCCGGCATCGATCTCGGCGATGACAGCGTTGGTCGAATCGGGTTGCGACATCATCGAAGTCGGCATCCCGTACTCCGACCCGGGGATGGACGGCCCGGTCATCGCCGCCGCCACCGAGGCGGCGCTGCAGGGCGGCGTTCGGGTGCGCGACACCCTGACGGCGGTCGAGGCCATCAGCAACGCCGGCGGGCGCGCAGTGGTGATGACGTACTGGAATCCCGTGCTGCGGTGGGGGATCGACGCCTTCGCGAGGGATCTCGCCGCCGCGGGTGGACTGGGTCTGATCACCCCTGATCTCATTCCCGAAGAGGCAGACGAGTGGATGGCGGCTTCCGACGCCCACGATCTGGACCGGATCTTCCTGGTGGCCCCGGCGTCGACGCCCGAGCGGCTGGCCAAGACGGTCCAGGCGACACGGGGGTTCGTCTACGCGGCATCGACGATGGGCGTCACCGGTGCCCGAGACGCCGTCTCGAGTGCCGCTCCCGAACTCGTCGCGCGCGTCAAGGAGGTCTCCGACATCCCGGTCGGCGTCGGCCTCGGTGTGCGGTCGCGGGAGCAGGCCGCCGAGATCGGCGCGTACGCCGACGGCGTGATCGTCGGATCGGCGCTGGTGTCGGCGCTCAAGGACGGTGTGCCCGCGGTGCGCGCGCTGACCGAGGAACTAGCTGAGGGAGTCCGCCAGAGGGTGACCGCGTGACGAGCACGCTCGCCTACATTCCCAGTCCGCCGCAAGGCGTGTGGGAACTCGGGCCGTTCCCGCTGCGCGCGTACGCGCTGTGCATCATCGCGGGCATCATCGTCGCGTTGGTCCTGGGCGACCGCCGCTGGGAGGCGCGCGGCGGCGAGCGCGGCGTCATCTACGACATCGCCCTGTGGGCGGTGCCGTTCGGGCTGATCGGTGGCCGGCTCTACCACGTCATCACCGATTGGCAGACGTACTTCGGGCCCGACGGCGCCGGGCTGATCGCGGCGTTCCGCATCTGGGAGGGCGGCCTTGGCATTTGGGGCGCGGTGGCGCTCGGCGGGGTCGGGGCCTGGATCGCCTGCCGCCGTCGCGGCATCCCGCTGCCCGCGTTCGGCGACGCCATCGCGCCCGGCATCATCCTGGCGCAGGCGATCGGCCGGCTCGGCAACTACTTCAATCAGGAGCTCTACGGCCGCGCGACGACGGTGCCGTGGGGGCTCGAGATCTACGAGCGGGTCGATGCCAGCGGTGCGCGCAATGACCTGATCGGGGTGTCGACGGGCCGCGTCATCGAGATCGTGCACCCCACCTTCCTCTACGAATTGGTGTGGAACCTGCTGGTTTTCGCGGTTCTCATCTGGGCGGACCGGCGGTTCAACCTGGGGCACGGCCGGCTGTTCGCGCTGTACGTCGCGGGCTACTGCCTCGGCCGGTTCTGGATCGAGCTGCTGCGCAGTGACATGGCCACCGAGCTGGCGGGTATCCGGGTCAACTCGTTCACGTCGATGTTCGTGTTCATCGGAGCCGTGGTGTACCTGATGGCGGCTCCGCGCGGCCGGGAGGACCCCGCGACGCTTCGGAGTGACGTGGATGAGGAGGTTGAAGCCGCGGCCGTCTCGCCGAACGATTTCGAGGCCGATGCGGTCGAACCCGGCGGAAGCGACGAAGACGACGCTGCGACCACAGCGCTGCTCAAAGAGGCCGCGGCCGCCACGGGTGTGGGAGTCGCCGCGAAAGTCGCGGGGGAGGAAGACGCGAAGGACGAGGACGTCCAGTCCGACACGGCGGAGCCGGTCGCCGAGGCTGAGGCGTTGGCTGAGGATGTCGAGTCGGCGCCGTCGGAGGACATTGCCGAGGCGGTGGCGTTCGCGGAGGCTGGTGAGGCCGCGGATCGTGAGCCGTTGACGACGGCCGGTGTCGTTGAGGGTGAGGACGCGGTCGCGGCTGAGGAGTCGGCTGAAGAGGCGCATGGGGCGGCGGTCGACGGCGCCGGAGAAGCCGAAGTGGTCGCCGAGGAAGTCGCCGCTGAGGACAGGGCCCAGGAGACGCCCGCTGAAGCGCCGAGTGTGAAACCTTCGCGATTCTTGGGCCGACTTTTCGCGAGAGCTTCACACTCGGTGAAGCCGGAGCCCGCGGAAGCGGGCAAGGCTGCTGATCATGAGACGTTGACGACGGCCGGTGCTGCCGACGGCGGGCCCGATGAAGAAATGCCGGAGCCGGTAGCCGAGGCGGAGGCACTGGCGGAGGACGTCGAGTCGGCGCCCTCGGAGGACATCGCTGAGGCGGTGGCGTTCGCGGAAGCCGGTGAGGCTGCCGATGAGGAGCCTCCGGTCACTGTCGGTGTCGTCGAGGGTGAGGATGCGGTCGCGGCTGAGGAGTCGGCCGAGGAGGCGCATGAGGCTGCGGTTGAGGGTGCCGCGGAGGCCGAGGCGCTCGCCGACGAAGTCGCTGTTGCAGATGCTGGCGAGCCTGAGCCTGAAGGCGAGCCGGAGCCAGTGGCCGAGGTCGAGGCTGGTGAGGCGGCTGATCGTGAGCCGTTGACGACCGCTGGTGTCGTCGAGGGTGAGGATGCGGTCGCGGCTGAGGAGTCGGCCGAGGAGGCGCATGAGGCGGCGGTCGAGGGCGCCGAGGAGGCCGAGGCGCTCGCCGACGAAGTCGCTGTTGCGGATGCTGGCGAGCCCGAGTCCGAGCCGGAGCCGGTGGCCGAGGTCGAGGCTGGTGAGGCGGCTGATCGTGAGCCGTTGACGACCGCTGGTGTCGTTGAGGGTGAGGATGCGGTCGCGGCTGAGGAGTCGGCCGAGGAGGCGCATGAGGCTGCGGTCGAGGGTGCCGAGGAGGCTGAAGCGCTCGCCGACGAGGTCGCCGGTGACATGGCGGAGCCGGTGGCCGAGGTCGGGGCTGGTGACGCTGGGGATCGTGAGGCGTTGACGACGGCTGGTGCGGTTGAGGGTGAGGACGCGGTCGCGGCTGAGGAGTCGGCCGAGGAGGCGCATGAGGCTGCGGTCGAGGGTGCCGCGGAGGCTGAAGCGCTCGCCGACGAGGTGGCTGCCGACGATGCTGCCGCCCTCGAAGGAGAAGACGCCGTCGCCGAAGGGGGGCTCGACGAGGACCTCGAGGCGGCAGTGGAACGGGCCGACGAGGCCGAGGCGGTCGCGGAGGAGATCGCCGTCGCCGACGCCGAAGGGCAGTTCGCCGACGACGAGCCCGTGGAGGACTGGGACGCCGAAGCCGTCGCCGGAGAGGTCGGCGCCGCCGAAGCGGAGGCGCTCGAAGACTCGGCCGTCGAGCAGGAGACCGCGCCCGACGAGACCGCCGAACCGGTCGTCGACGACGAAGAGTTGGCGGCAAGTGCGCAGGATGCGCCTGGCGACGACGTCGCTGACATCGACGAGGGCGGTGAGACCGACGCGTCCGCCTACCGGATCATCACGACCCCCGAACCGGTTCCGACACGTCGCCGGTGGTTCCGCCGCCGCAAGTGATGTCGTAGCGAGTCCGCTGCGCTGATCGGCATCGTTGTCACACCCACCCGCTATCATCGAACCTATGTTCGAAGGTTCGCAGACGGCGGCTCGGTCACTTGTCGACCGCATTGCCGGCTCGTCGCGTGCGGCCAACCAGGCAACCGCGCGGATGCTGGTCGCCGTGGGCGATCTATATCGCCTGCGGTTGCGGGAGGTCGGCGATTCCGCGTATGCGGCCTGCGACACCGTCGATTCCGTATCCGCAGAAGTCGCCGCCGCGCTCACGATCAGCACGGGCCTGGCGGCCAGCCACCTACGCCACGCCCTGGCGATGGAAGAGCGGCTGCCCCAGGTCGGCGCCGCGTTCGTCGCAGGCGATCTCGACTACTTCATGTTCCAGACCATCGTCAGCCGCACCAAACTCGTCATCGACCCTGAGGCGTTGAGGTCCGTCGACGGGCAGGTCGCCGCGGGCGTCGCGCGGTGGCGGGGGCTGACTCAGAAACAGCTCGCCGCACGTGTCGATCGGATCGTCAAACGGGTTGACCCCGACGCCGTACGACGGCGCAAGGAGGCCGCCGCACGGCGCGAGGTGTCGGTCGCCGACCGAATCGACGGCCTGTCAGAAATCTGCGCGACGGTGTTCACCACCACGGCCCACGCATTCGATCGACGCTTGTCCGCACTTGCTGCGACGGTCTGCGCCAACGATCCGCGCACCACCGAGCAACGCCGGGCCGACGCCATCGACGCGATGGTCGCCGGCGCCGATCGGATGGCGTGCCGCTGCGACAGCCCCGACTGTGCGGCGGGCGGGCTGAGCGCGAGCCCCACGGTGATCCACATGGTCGCCGACCGGTCGACCCTCGACGGGGTCGGCGACCGCGAGGGGTCACTGATCGGCGCCGACGGTTTGATTCCGGCGGAAGTCGTTGCCGAACTTGCCCACACCGCGAAGCTGCGCCCACTGACCCTTCCGGGTGACGCCGCACCCGAACCCCACTACACCCCGTCGCGTGCACTCGCCGAATACGTCCGGTGCCGCGATCTGACATGCCGTTTCCCTGGTTGTGACCGTCCGGCGATGCGCACCGACGTCGACCACACCGTCCCGTACGCGGGCGGCGGGCCGACACAGGCGGCCAACCTCAAATGCTTGTGCCGCCTGCACCACTTGCTCAAAACGTTCGGCGGCTGGAAAGACCAGCAGCTGCCCGACGGCACCGTGATCTGGACGAGCCCGTCCGGGCACACCTACATCACCACCCCGGGGAGCGCATTGTTGTTCCCCGGTCTGTGCGCCCCGACCACACCAGCCGCGGCGGCGCCGTGCACCGGCACCGTGACGGGGGATCGGAACGCCAAGATGCCGCAGCGCCGCCGCACCCGCGCCCAGAACCGCGCGGCGGCCATCGCCGCTGAGCGCGCCCACAACCGGGCCATGCGCCAGGTGCGCCGGCAAGAGCTCCACGCGTACCTGTTCGGGAACGAACCCGATCCGAGCGACGAGCCGCCGCCGTTCTGACGCCGCGGACCGCGGGGCTTCTGGCATGCTGATCACATGACCGATCCCTCGCAGTTCGGTAACGCACCCGACGGCATCCCACCTCCTCCGCCGCAGGGTTACTACCCGCCGCCTCCCGGCAACTACCCGCCGCCCTACTACGACCCGTCGGCGCCCTACGGCAGGCATCCGATGACCGGGGAGCCGTACTCGGACAAATCGAAGGTCGTCGCTGGCCTACTCCAACTCGTCGGCCTGCTCGGCATCGTCGGCATCGGCCGCATGTACCTCGGGCAGGTCGGGTTGGGTGTCGCCCAGTTGGTCGTCGGTCTCGTCACCTGCGGTATCGGCGCGGTGATCTGGGGGATCGTCGATGCGGTTCTCATCTTCACCGACAAGGTCCGCGACCCGAACGGTCTCCCGCTGCGCGATGGAACCTGACGCTCCCGCACCGAGTCGTACGCCGGTCTACCTCACCCTCGGCGCCGGCGCACTCTTCGCGGGCGCGCTGACCTACATCGGTGTCGCCGACCCCCACCGGCCGGGCTTCCTCGCCCCGCTCTGCCCGTTCAAAGCCCTCACCGGCTGGGACTGCCCGGCCTGTGGGGGACTGCGGATGACGCACGATCTGCTGCACGGTGACCTCGCCGCCGCCGTGGCCGACAACGTCTTCCTCCTCGTCGGTATCCCGCTGCTCGCGCTGTGGGTCTTCTTCCGGCGGCGTCACCACCAAGCCGTGCTGCCGGTGACCGCGATCGTCGTCATCGCAGTGGCCACCATCACCTGGACGGTGGTCCGCAATCTGCCCGGATTTCCGCTGGTCCCGACCTTGCTCGACGGGTAGGCGCCCACCTGCGCTGATACACTGGCACTTCGGGCCGCCGCAGTCCCGGCAACGTTTTCCGGACCTGCGGAGGTGCAATCCAATGCTCTACTCGGCTACCCCAGGCGCACAGGGACTCTACGATCCCGAGCACGAAAAGGACTCGTGCGGCGTCGCCATGATCGCCGACATCCGGGGCCGACGGTCGCACTCCATCGTCGCTGACGGCTTGGTTGCCCTGGAACACCTCGACCACCGCGGCGCGGCAGGCGCGGAGACCAACAGCGGCGACGGCGCCGGCATCCTCCTGCAGCTACCGGTCGAACTGTTCACCGAGGTCGTCGACTTCGACCTCCCACAGCCCACAGCCGACGGTTGCAACACCTTCGCGGCCGGCATCTGCTTCCTGCCGCAGGATCCGGTGGCGCGGGCCGAGGCCTGTCGCCAGGTGGAGGCGCTGGCGGCCGAGGAGCACCTCGAAGTGCTCGGGTGGCGGACCGTTCCCGTGGACCCCGACGGTGCCGACGTCGGGGCGACCGCGCGGAGCTGCATGCCGTACATGGCCCAATTGTTCGTCGCCGCACCGGAAGTCGACGGGGCGAGGCGCGGCGGCATCGAACTCGACCGGCGCGTGTACCCGCTGCGCAAACGCGCCGAGAACTCCGCCGACGTCTACTTCCCGTCCCTGTCCAGCCGCACGATCGCCTACAAGGGCATGCTCACCACGGTGCAGTTGCCGCTGTACTTCAGCGATCTGCGCGACGCGCGGTGCACCAGCGCCATCGCGATCGTCCACAGTCGCTTCTCCACCAACACCTTCCCGTCCTGGCCGCTCGCGCACCCGTTCCGCTTCGTCGCCCACAACGGCGAGATCAACACCGTGCGCGGCAACCGCAACCGCATGCACGCCCGCGAAGCGATGCTGGCCAGCGCCAACATCCCGGGCGACCTCAGCAGGCTCTCTCCGATCTGCACACCCGACGCCTCGGACTCGGCGAGTTTCGACGAGGTCCTCGAACTGCTCCACCTCGGCGGTCGCAGCCTGCCCCACGCGGTGCTCATGATGATCCCGGAGGCCTGGGAGAACAACACCTCGATGGATGCCGACGAGCGGGCGTTCTGGCAGTTCCACGCCTCGCTGATGGAACCGTGGGACGGCCCGGCCTGCGTCACCTTCACCGATGGCACGTTGGTCGGAGCGGTGTTGGACCGCAACGGATTACGGCCCGGTCGCTGGTGGCGCACCATCGACGACCGGATCATCCTCGCCAGCGAGAGCGGAGTGCTCGACGTGCCGCCCGAGCAGATCGTCGCAAAAGGACGCCTGCAGCCCGGCAAGATGCTGCTGATCGACACGGCGGCCGGCCGCATCGTCAGCGATGACGAGATCAAGCTCGGACTGTCGAAGGCCGAGGCCTACGGCGAATGGCTGCATGCCGGGCTGCTCGAACTCGGCACACTCCCGGATCGCGCGCGCGTGCAGCCCAACCACGAATCCGTGGTCCGCCGCCAGATCTCCTTCGGCTACACCGAGGAGGAACTGCGCATCCTCATCACCCCGATGGCCGCCTCCGGCGCCGAACCCCTGGGATCGATGGGCACCGACACCCCGTCCGCGGTCCTCTCCGAACGGTCCCGGCCGCTCTACGACTACTTCGTCGAACTCTTCGCCCAGGTCACCAACCCGCCGCTGGACGCGATCCGCGAAGAGGTGGTGACCAGCATGGCCCGCATCATGGGCCCGGAGCAGAACCTCCTCGAACCGACGGCGGCGTCCTGCCGTCAGATCCTGCTCAAGTGGCCGGTGCTCGACAACGACGAACTCAACAAGATCGTCCACATCAACGACGACGGGGAGCACCCGGGTCTGCGTGCCACGGTCCTCAAGGCGCTCTACGACGTCGAGCGTGGCGGCGAGGGCCTGGCCGACGCCCTCGACGATTTGCGCACCCGCGCAAGCGATGCCATCGCCGACGGCGCCCGCACCCTGGTCATCTCGGACCGCGACTCCGACCACACCCGCGCACCGATCCCGTCGCTGCTCGCTGTGTCCGCGGTGCACCACCACCTCGTGCGCACCAAACAGCGCACCAAGGTGGCGTTGGTCGTCGAGTCCGGTGACGCCCGCGAGGTGCACCACGTCGCGATGCTCATCGGCTTCGGCGCCGCCGCGGTCAACCCGTACCTCGCCTTCGAAACGATCGAGGACCTCATCCGCGAAGGCGAACTCACCGGCATCGAGGCCACTGCCGCGGTCCGCAACTACCTCAAGGCGCTGGGCAAGGGCGTGACGAAGGTGATGAGCAAGATGGGCATCTCCACCGTCGCCTCCTACACGGCCGCGCAGGCGTTCGAGGCCGTCGGGATCGACCGCGACGTCGTCGACGAGTACTTCACCGGAACGCCGACCCAACTCGGCGGCATCGACCTCGACGTCATCGCCGAGGAGGTCAAGCTACGCCACCGGCGCGCGTACCCGGAGAACCCCACCGAACGCGTGCACCGCCGGCTCGAGGTCGGTGGCGAGTACGCCTTCCGCCGCGAGGGCGAACTCCATCTATTCACCCCGGAAGTGGTTTTCCTGCTTCAGCATTCGACACGCACCGGACGCGAGGACGTCTTCCGGCAGTACTCCGAGGAGGTCGACCGGCTGTCTCGCGACGGCGGCACCCTCCGCGGGCTGTTCGAGTTCAAGAAGGGCGCCCGGCCGCCGGTGCCGCTCGACGAGGTGGAGTCGGCCGCCGAGATCGTCAAACGGTTCAACACCGGTGCGATGAGTTACGGCTCGATCAGCGCCGAGGCCCACGAGACCATGGCGATCGCCATGAACAACCTCGGTGGCCGCTCGAACAGCGGCGAGGGTGGCGAAGATGTGGACCGACTCTACGATCCGCGGCGGCGCAGCGCGGTCAAACAGGTCGCCAGCGGCCGGTTCGGCGTGACCAGCGACTACCTCGTCAACGCCACCGACATCCAGATCAAGATGGCCCAGGGCGCCAAACCCGGTGAGGGCGGCCAGCTTCCGGGCTACAAGGTCTACCCCAACATCGCCAAGACGCGGCACTCGACGCCGGGGGTGGGCCTGATCTCGCCGCCGCCGCACCACGACATCTATTCGATCGAGGATCTCGCCCAGCTCATCCACGACCTGAAGAACGCCAACGACCGGGCCCGCATCCACGTCAAGCTGGTCAGCAGCGTCGGTGTCGGCACGGTCGCGGCCGGGGTGTCCAAGGCGCACGCCGACGTGGTGCTCATCTCCGGTCACGACGGCGGCACCGGCGCCGCGCCGCTGACCAGCCTCAAACACGCCGGCGCGCCCTGGGAGATCGGACTGGCCGACGCCCAGCAGACGTTGGTGCTCAACGGGCTTCGCGACCGCATCACCGTCCAGTGCGACGGCGGGATGCGCACTGCCCGCGACGTGATGGTGGCGATGCTGTTGGGCGCCGAGGAGTTCGGGTTCGCGACGGCTCCGCTGGTGGTGGCGGGCTGCATCATGATGCGGGTCTGCCACCTCGACACCTGCCCGGTCGGGGTCGCCACCCAGAACCCGGAACTGCGCGCGCGGTTCAACGGCAAACCGGAGTTCGTCGAGAACTTCTTCCGCTTCATCGCCGAGGACATCCGCCGCTACCTCGCCGAAATGGGCTTCCGCAGCGTCGACGAGGCCGTCGGGCACGCCGAGATCCTCGACACCGCGACCGGCGTGGAGCACTGGAAGAGCAAGGGACTCGACCTCACGCCGATCTTCACCGTGCCGACCGACGCACACAGCGGCAGGACCCAGCGGCGAAAGCTGAAAGACCAGTACCACGCGCTCGACCAGGCCCTCGACCAGACGCTCATCCAGTTGTCGGAGGGCGCACTCGAAGACGCCCACCCGGTGACGCTCGAACTGCCGGTCCGCAACGTCAACCGCACCGTGGGCACCCTGCTCGGTGCGGAGGTGACCCGCCGCTACGGGGCGGCCGGACTGCCGGACGACACCATCCGCGTCAAGCTCACCGGGTCGGCCGGCCAGTCGATCGGCGCGTTCCTGCCGCCGGGTATCACGATCGAGTTGACCGGTGACGCCAACGACTATGTCGGTAAGGGGCTTTCGGGCGGACGGATCATCGTCAAACCCGCCGACGACGTCTTGTTCCTGCCGGAGGACAACGTGATCGCCGGCAACACCCTGCTCTACGGCGCGACATCGGGGGAGGTGTTCCTGCGCGGCAAGGTCGGCGAGCGGTTCTGCGCCCGCAACTCCGGTGCGCTGGCCGTCGTCGAGGGCGTCGGCGACCACGCCTGCGAGTACATGACCGGTGGCCGGGTCGTGGTGCTCGGCAGGACCGGTCGCAACATGGCCGCCGGGATGTCGGGTGGTATCGCCTACGTGCTCGGGTTGAACCCGGCCAGGGTCAACACCGCCATGGTGGAGTTGCAGCGACTCGATCCGGAGGATCTGGTGTGGCTGCACGACGTCGTGGCCCGGCACGCGAGAAACACCGGAAGCACGGTGGCCACCTCGGTGCTCTCGGACTGGCCGCGGCGCAGCGCCCAGTTCACCAAAATCATGCCCAGCGACTACCAGCGCGTCCTGGAGGCCACCCGGATGGCCAAGGCCGAGGGACGCGACGTCGACACCGCGATCATGGAGGCCAGCCGTGGCTGATCCCACCGGATTCCTGAAGGTGCCCAAGGTCGAAGCCGCCAAGCGGCCTGTCGACGAGCGCGTCGGCGACTGGCACGAAGTGTACGAACGTCAGAGCCTGCCCGAGCGTGCCGAAGAGGTCTCGCAGCAGGCACGGCGCTGTATGGACTGCGGAATCCCGTTCTGCCACTCCGGTTCCGCCGGCTGCCCGCTGGGGAACCTGATCCCCGAGTGGAACGACCTGGTGCGCCGGGGACGCTGGGACGCCGCCAGCGAACGCCTGCACGCCACCAACAACTTCCCGGAGTTCACCGGACGGCTGTGCCCGGCGCCGTGCGAGGCGGCCTGCGTGCTCTCGATCAGCGAGGACCACACCGGCGGCAGCGTCACGATCAAACGCATCGAGAACACGATCGCCGATCAGGCGTGGGCGCTGGGCCTCGTCGACCCTCAACCGGCGTCGATCCGCACCGGTAGGCGGGTCGCCGTCGTGGGCTCCGGTCCTGCGGGTCTCGCTGCGGCCCAACAGCTCACGCGCGCCGGACACGACGTCACGGTCTTCGAACGCGACGACCGCATCGGCGGGCTCATGCGTTACGGCATCCCCGAGTACAAGCTGGAGAAGAGGACCCTCGACCAGCGGTTGGCGCAGATGCGCGCGGAGGGCACCCGGTTCGTCACCGAGTGCGAGGTGGGCGTCGACCTGACCGTGGAACAACTGCGAGAACGGCACGACGCCGTGGTCCTGGCTGTCGGTGCGCTGCGCGCCAGGGACAACGACGTCGAGGGCCGCCACCTCGACGGTGTGCACCTGGCGATGGAGCACCTGGTGCCGGCCAACAAGGAATGCGAGGGTGACGGCCCGTCCGCGCTGTCCGCGCGGGACAAGCACGTCGTGATCATCGGCGGCGGGGACACCGGCGCGGACTGCCTGGGCACCGCGCACCGCCAGGGGGCGGCGTCGGTCACCCAACTCGACTACAACCCGGAACCGCCGGAGACCCGTGACGACACCCGCACGCCGTGGCCGATGTGGCCGCTGGTGTTGCGGACCCGGCTGTCGCCGGCGCACGCCGAGGGTGGACAGCGCCGCTATCAGGTTGCGGTCCAGCGCTTCCTGGGTGACGAGCAGGGGCGCGTACGGGGCATGGAGATCGCCGAGGTCAAGGTGGAACGCGACGCCGAGGGCCGCAGGCAGATCGTGCCCGTCGGCGAGACGCTCGAGATCCCCTGCGATATGGCCTTGCTCGCGATCGGATTCGAGGGCGTCGAGCACATGCCCCTGCTCGACGGGCTCGGACTGAGCCTGAACAATCGCGGCGCGCTGCCCTGCGGCAGTGACTGGCAGACCGATGCGCCCGGGGTGTTCGTCTGTGGCGACGCCCACCGCGGCGCATCGCTGATCGTGTGGGCGATCGCCGAAGGCCGCAGCGCCGCCCACGCCGTCGACGCGTATCTGATGGGGGAGTCCGACCTGCCGGCGCCGGTGCGACCCGGCGCGCTGCCACTGGCCGTCGTCTGAATCGATCAACGACTACGATGAGTCAACGTGAATAGACGCGGGAAGATCGTCTGTACCCTCGGTCCGGCCACCGGCTCCGACGACGCCGTCCGGAAGCTGGTGGAGGCCGGGATGGATGTCGCGCGGCTCAACTTCAGCCACGGCGACTACCCCGATCACGAAGCCAACTACAAGCGGGTCCGCGCGGCCTCCGACCACACCGGACGCGCCGTCGGCATCCTCGCCGACCTGCAGGGTCCGAAGATCCGGCTGGGCCGCTTCGCCGACGGCCCGACCGTATGGGCCGAGGGCGAGACCGTCCGGATCACCGTCGACGACGTCGAGGGCACCCACGACCGCGTGTCGACCACCTACAAACGGTTGGCAGAGGACGCCACCCCCGGCGACCGGGTCCTCGTCGACGACGGCAACGTCGCGCTGGTGGTCAACGCCATCGAGGGCAACGACGTCGTCTGCGAGGTCACCGAGGGTGGCCGGGTCAGCAACAACAAGGGCATGTCGCTGCCCGGGATGAACGTCTCGGCGCCCGCGCTGTCGGAGAAGGACATCGAGGACCTCGAGTTCGCGGTGCGCCTCGGTGTCGACCTGGTCGCGCTGTCGTTCGTGCGGTCCCCGGCCGACGTCGAACTCGTGCACGAGGTGATGGACCGCGTGGGGCGGCGGGTCCCGGTGATCGCCAAACTGGAGAAACCGGAGGCGATCGACAACCTCGAGGCGATCGTGCTGGCTTTCGACGCGATCATGGTCGCCCGTGGCGATCTCGGCGTGGAACTGCCGCTCGAAGAGGTCCCGCTGGTGCAGAAGCGCGCCATCCAGATGGCCCGCGAGAACGCCAAACCCGTCATCGTCGCCACGCAGATGCTGGAGTCGATGATCGAAAACTCCCGGCCCACCCGCGCCGAGGCATCCGACGTCGCCAACGCGGTGCTCGACGGCGCGGACGCGGTCATGCTCTCGGGTGAGACATCGGTGGGCAAGTATCCGCTCGAGGCCGTGCGGACGATGGCGCGCATCATCATCGCCGTCGAGGAGAACTCCGTCGTAGTCCCGCCGCTGACCCACGTCCCGCGCACCAAGCGCGGCGTGATCTCCTACGCCGCCCGCGACATCGGGGAGCGGTTGGACGCCAAGGCGCTCGTCGCGTTCACCCAGTCCGGGGACACCGTGCGGCGTCTCGCGCGGCTGCACACGCCGCTGCCCGTGCTCGCGTTCACCGCGCTGCCCGAGGTGCGCAGCCAACTGGCCTTGACCTGGGGCACCGAAACGTTCATCGTGCCGCAGATCGGCACCACCGACGGCATGATCCGCCAGGTCGACAAGTCGCTGCTCGAACTCGGCCGCTACAAGCGGGGCGATCTGGTGGTCATCGTCGCGGGTGCGCCGCCGGGCACAGTAGGCTCCACGAATCTGATCCACGTGCACCGGATCGGGGAGGACGACGTCTAGATCCTGAGGGGGCATCTTGTCGGCAGCGGATTTCGACGAGCTGCTGGCACTGCTCGACCTCCGCAGGGTCGACGACGACACCTTCGCCGGATCTCACCCGAGCAAGAACCCGGTCCGCACCTTCGGCGGCCAGATGATGGCGCAGGCGTTCGTGGCGGCCAGTCGTGCGGTCGACCACCGGATCTCGCCCAGCGCGCTGTCGGTGCATTTCGTCGCCGGCGGCGACCCGGCCCGCGAGCTCGAGTTCCGGGTGACGCGGTTGCGCGACGAACGGCGGTTCGCCAACCGCCGGGTCGACGTGTGCCAGGGCCAGGACCTGTTGGCCACCGCGATGGTGTCGTACATGAACGGCGGGCGCGGCCTCGAACACGGAGTCGCGGCCCCCGATGTCCCGGGGCCCGAGGAGCTGCCGAAGATCGGCGAGTTGCTGCGCGGTTACGAGGAGACAGTGCCGCACTTCGTGAACGCGTTGCGGCCGATCGAGTGGCGCTACACCAACGATCCGGCCTGGGTGATGCGCGACAAAGGACAGCGCCTCGACCACAACCGGGTGTGGCTCAAGACCGAAGGCGCGATGCCCGACGACCCGGTGCTGCACACCGCGGCGCTGGTCTACTCGTCGGACACCACGGTGCTGGACTCGATCATCACCACCCACGGCCTGTCGTGGGGATTCGACCGCATCTTCGCTGCGACGATGAACCATTCGGTGTGGTTCCACCGACCGGTGCGGTTCGACGAGTGGGTGCTGTACTCGACCTCCTCGCCCGTGGCCGCCGAGTCACGCGGCCTCGGCACCGGGCACTTCTTCGACCGGTCCGGCGCGCTGCTGGCGACAGTCGCGTCGGACGCGGTCGTGAAGTACTTCCCGGGCCGCTAACGCGAGGGCGTCACCGTGACGCTGAACTGGTCTTCGATGTTGCGCTCGAACTGCTCCTGGCACTCCTGCTGCGCGGCGGCGTCGTTACCGGCCTCCTGCAGGCATTCGAACAGATCGCCCGCGCCGACCTCCCTGGCGAACATGACCGTCAGCGCGATCGCGACGATCGACACGACGACGCCAAGGACACCGAGCACGATGCCGGCCATCGCCACACCGCCGTTGGTGGCCTCACCGCGCTTGGCGCGGCCGCGGCCGAGGACGCCGAGGATCACCGCGACGACGCCGAGCAGGATTCCCCCGTAGACCGAGAGCAGACCGACGATCGCCACGATCAGGGAGGCGATGCCGAGGCCGTTCTTGGGCGCGGTCTGCATCGGGTAGCCACCGGGGTAGCCGCCGTACGCCCCCTGCGGCGGTGGGGGGTAGCCGCCGGGGTAGGCGCCGTACTGGTACGGCTGCTGCGGCGGCGGCGGATACGGCGGCTGCTGCGGGTACGGCTGTTGCTGTTGCGGGTACGGCTGCTGCTGCGTGGAATCGGGTGGGGGTGTTGACGGCGGTGCCGACGGGGACTGTTCGGGCTTGTCCGGCTCGGTCATGTGTGCTGACGTTACCTGCTGGCGGCCAGATTGAGGCGTAGACAGGCAACGTCGTTGCCGGGCAGCTGGTGGATGGCCACCACGACGGTGCGGTCGGCCGGGAAAAGCGAACCGGGAGTGAGGAGTTCGGTGAGCAGCCGTGCGGCGTCGTCGGCGTCGAGGTGTTCGGTCGGCTCGTCGAGCAGGACGACCGGGAACGGTGAGATGAGCGCACGGGCGAGCAGCAACCGTCGGCGCTGACCGGCCGACACCGCGGCCGCCCCGCCGACCAGCACGGTCGACAGGCCGTCGGGTAGGCCGTCGAGCCACCGGCGCAGACCGACCTTCGTCAGCGCCGAGCGCAGCTCGTCGTCGGTTGCATCACCGCGGGCGACGAGCAGGTTGTCCCGCACGGTGGTGGAGAACAGGTGCGCGTCCTCGGCGAAAAAGCCGCGCGCACCCGTGAAGTCGTCGGTGGCGTCGGCGTTCTCGGCCATCGCCATCAGCAGCGTCGTCTTACCCGAACCGCTCGGTCCGGTGACGGCCACCCGGTCACCGGCCCGCAGCGGTACCGGGGCCACGACGGGGCGGCGGCGGTCGGTCGCGGCGGGTTCGGTGAGGTCGAGGAGTCGACGGGCGGCGATGCGCGAGCGGGTGAGTTGCACCGCCGCGGCGGGCAGCGCCGTGGTCGCCTCGAACGCGGACAGCGGCAGCAGCATGAGGATCGCCACGGTCGTCGGTGCCACCGATCCGGCCAGGGCGATGCCCGCGACGGCGGCGCCCAGGACGCTGACACCCATCGCGGCACCGGGAACGGCCGCGGCCAGTGCCGCCGGCGCCGCGGCGCGGTCGGATGCGTCACCCCAATCGCGTTGGCGGCGTTGCGCTTCGGCGACGACACCATCCAACCGCCCGCTCACCCGCAGTTCTGCGGCATGGTCGAGGGCGAGCATCGCCGCGACGTCGCGATCGGCGTGGTGGGTCACCGCGGCGCTCTCGGCGGCGGTGACCGCCCGCGCGGACAGCGCGGGGGCGACGACGCCGGCGACGATCAGACAGGCCGCCAGCAGGACCGCCGACGCCGGCGAGATGACCGCCAGCACCGCGACCGCGGCCACCGACAGCACCGCGGCCACCGCGATCGGCAGCACTGCCCGCACGAGGACGTCGGCGAGATCGTCGACCGACGCCCCGATGCGGGCGACCAGTTGACCGCCGGGCAGCCGCATCGCGACTTCCTGGGGCGCCTCGGCGAGCGTGCGGTACAGCCCCGTCCTGGCGTTACCCGCCGCCCGTAACGCGGTGTCGTGGGCGGCCAGTCGCTGGCAGTAGCCGAGGAGGCCGCGTGAGATGCCCAGCGCCCGGACCGCGACGGCGGCCACGCTCAGATCGAGCACCGGCGGCATCTGCCAGGCGCGGGTGATCAGCCACGCGGCGACGGCGGCCAGGGCCAGTGCGCTGCCCAGCGAGAGCACACCCAGACCGATCGCGAGCAGCAGCCGCCCCAGCCGGGGCCGCAGCAGGTCCAGGGTCAGCCGTAGCAGGGGATCAGTGGTCGACAAGGACCTCGGCTCCCATCCTGACGACCTGGTCACCGACGGACAGCACGCTGTCGCGGTGGCCGACCACGAGAACCGTTGCGCCGGCCCGGGCCCGCGCCGCGATCGCCCGCAGGACGCGGGCTTCCAGCGGCGCGTCGAGGTGCGCGGTCGGCTCGTCGAGCAGCAGCACCGCGGCGTCCGATCCGAAGACCCTCGCCAGCCCGAGCCGCTGGCGCTGACCGAGTGACAGGCCGACCCCGTCGCGTCCGAGCACGGTGTCCAGACCCTCGGGCAGACCTGCCAGCACCTCGTCGAATCCGCCTTCCCGGCAGGCGTTGTCGATGTCGGTCAGCGGCCCGAACAGTTCGAGGTTGTCGCGAACGGTGCCGGGGACGAGCACCGGCCGGTGGGGCAGCCACGCGATCTGCCTCCACCACGCGGGCAGGTCCAGTTCGGCGACCTCGACACCGGCGACCGTCACCCGGCCCGACAGCGGTTCGCCCAGACCGAGGATGGCCTGCAGCGTGGTGGACTTGCCGCAGCCGTTCGGTCCGGTCAGCACCGTCAACCGGCCGGGCGACAGATCGGATCGCAGGTCGTCCACGTGGATCACCGCACCACGCGCGCCCACCGTCCTGGTTCCCGACGGGGTCGCGGCGCCCGACTCGATGAGTGCAAAAGCCCGCTCGGCGGCGGTCTTTCCGTCCTGGGCCGCGTGGAACTCGACACCGACGCGGCGCAGCGGCCAGAACACCTCGGGAGCGAGCAGCAGGGCGGCCAGACCGGAGAACAGCGTCATGTCGCCGAAGACCAACCGCAGCCCGACACTGACCGCGACCAGCGCCACGCCGAGCGTCGCCAGCAGTTCGAGGACCAGCGCGGACAGGAACGCCACCCGCAGCGTCGCCATCGCCGAGCGGCGGTGGGCCGCGGACAGTTCGGCGATGCGCTGTGCGGATCCCGCGGCCCGGCCGAGCGCGGCCAGGGTGGGGATGCCGGCGACGAGGTCGAGCAGCCGCGACTGCAGCGTCGTCATGGCCGCCAGCGCGGCGGCCGACCGGTCTCGGGTCACCAGGCCGATCAGGATCATGAAGATCGGGATCAGCGGCAGCGCGATGAGCACGATGACCGCCGACCGCCAGTCCACCACAGCGATCGCGACCACCGCTGCGGGCGTGAGGATTCCGGCGAGGAAGACGGCGGGCAGGTATCCGGTGAAGAACGGCCGCAACCCGTCGAGGCCGCGGCTGACCACCGTCGCCGCGTCGTCGCGCACCGCGGCCAGCTGCCGTGGCGGCAACGCCGTCACCGTCCGGAGCACCTGCGCGGACAGGTCGGCGATCACCGCGGTGGCACCGCGCTGCGACAACCGGCCCTGTAGCCACTGGGCCAGGAACCGCACCGTCCACAACCCGGCCAGCAGCACGAGCATCGGCGCCCACGCCGCCAGCGTGCGGGAGGCGGGGTCGGTGATCACCCCGGACACCACGCGGGCCAGCACCACAGCGGAGGCGATGGTCGCGGCGCTGATCACCACACCGCAGATCACCGAAGCCACGAGGAAGCGCCGCATCACCGCGGAGGCGGCGAAGAGGTTCATGGTGCCTGCTTGCTCAGTCCGACCGATTCCGGGATGCGGTCAGCCGAGATGCGTTGCCGGAACACCCAATACGTCCAACCCTGGTAGATGAGCACCAACGGCAGCAGTGTCAGCGACGCCCAGGACATGATCTTCAGCGTGTACGGGGTGGACGATCCGTTGAAGATCGTGACTCCCCACTCCGGATTGAGCGTCGAGTTCAGCAGGTACGGGTACAGCGTGCCGAAGATGAGCGTCGCGACCGCCGCGACGACCACGACGGTGGAGACGAACGCCCACCCCTCGCGGCCACCGGTCCACATCAGTGCGACCGCGACCAGCAGTGCGACCACCGCGGCCGCCAACGCCGCCCAGGTCCAGGGTTTGCCGTACGCCAGCTGCGTCCACAGGCCGAACCCGCCGGCGAGCACGATTACCGGCGCCGACAGGATCCGCGCGAAGCGGAACGCGTCGTCGCGCACCGGACCGGAGGTCTTCAGCGCCAGGAACGTCGAACCGTAGAAGAGGAACAGCGAACACGTGGCCAGCCCGCCCAGCAGTGTGTAGGCGTTGACCACGTCACCGAACGTCAGGCCGACCACCTGCTGCTCGGCATCCACCGGGAGCCCGCGCACCAGCACGGCGAAGGCCACACCCCACAGGATCGCCGGCAGCCACGACCCCAGCGCGATGCCCCAGTCCGCCCGTCTGCGCCATGTGGGGTCGTCGATCTTGCCGCGCCACTCGATGCCGACGATGCGCAGGATCATGCCGAACAGGATCGCCAGCAGGGGCAGGTAGAGCGCCGAGAACACCGTGGCGTACCAGACCGGGAACGCCGCGAACATCGAAGCGCCCGCGGTGATGAGCCACACCTCGTTGGCGTCCCAGACCGGGCCGATCGTGTTGAGCACCGCCCTGCGGCGCGTCTCGGGAGTGCCTTCGCCGACCATGCCCATCGGGGCCATCAGCATGCCGACGCCGAAGTCGAAGCCCTCCAGCACGAGGAAGCCGAGAAACAGTGCGGCGATGAGGATGAACCACAGTTCCTGAAGACCCACAGCAGCCACGTCCTCTCAGTACGCGAACGACAGCGGGGCGAGTTCTTCGTCGTCCGGCTTCGACGGCGGTGCGGGTTCGGAGTCGTGCTCCTGCGGACCCTTGAGCACGTAGCGGCGCATCAGGCCGAACCAGACCACGGCGAGCGCGCCGTAGACGAGGGTGAACATCACCAGGGAGAACAGCACCATGCCCGCCGAGTGGTTGGATACGCCGTCCTGGACGGTCATTCGCACGAGCTGATCGCCGGTGGGGTTGGGGACCACCACCCAGGGCTGTCGACCCATCTCGGTGAACACCCATCCCGCGCTGTTGGCCAGGAACGGTGTCGGGATCGTCAGTACGCCTGCCCAGCCGTACCACCGCTGGTTGGGGATCCGGCCGCGACGGGTGAGCCACACGGTGACGAGGGCGAACGCGACCGGAACCAGCAGCAGGCCGATCATCGCGCGGAACGCCCAGTAGGTGACGAACAGATTCGGCCGGTAGTCGCCGGGGCCGAACCGCTCCTCGTACTGTGCCTGCAGATCGTTGACGCCTTCGAGGGTGACGCCGCTGAACTGTCCCTCGGCGAGGAAGGGCAACACGTACGGCACGTCGAGCACGTGAATCACGCTGTCGCAGTTGTTGTGCGTGCCCACCGTGAGGATCGAGAAGTCGGGATCTGTTGCGGTGTCGCACAGCGATTCCGCCGACGCCATCTTCATGGGCTGCTGATCGAACATGAGCTTGCCCTGCACGTCACCGGTGACGAAGAGCCCGACGGCGGCCACCAGGGCCAGCAGGCTGCCGCCGATCGCGGCAGGCCGGTACATGGTGCGCGCCTCGACGGTGGGTTCGGTGACGTTCCGCTGCGCCCGGACCATGAGGAACGCCGAGACACCGGCGACGAAGGCGCCCGCGGTCAGCAGCGCCCCGGCGACCGCGTGCTGGAACGCCCACACGGCGGTGTTGTTGGTCAGCAGTGCGCCGAAGTCGGTCAGCTCGGCGCGGCCGGACTCGGGGTTGTAGCGGGCGCCGACCGGATGCTGCATGAACGAGTTCGCCGCGATGATGAAGTACGCGGAGGCGTTGACGGCGATCGCGACGATCCAGATGCACGCCAGGTGGACCAGCCGGGGCAGCCGGCTCCAGCCGAAGATCCACAGCCCGATGAACGTCGACTCGAAGAAGAAGGCGACCAGACCCTCGAACGCCAGCGGCGCGCCGAAGATGTCACCGACGAAGCGGGAGTACTCGCTCCAGTTCATCCCGAACTGGAACTCCTGCACGATGCCGGTGGCGACACCGATGGCGAAGTTGATCAGGAACAACTTGCCGAAGAACCGGGTGAGCCGGTACCAGGCCGGGTTGTCGGTGATGACCCACGCGGTCTGCATGACCGCCAGGATCGGTGCCAGACCGATGGTCAGTGGGACGAAGATGAAGTGGTAGACGGTGGTGATGCCGAACTGCCACCGTGACACGTCCAAAGCGTCCATCTGACCAACTTCCGCAGGCTCTACACCGGTCTACGACAGAGTGTAGTAGCGGTTTCGGGGGAGGAGGCAGGGACTTTGGTCACTCTGGAGACCGCCTCAAGTCACCGGATCGCCCGTCCGCGCGCCGGTCGCGGGCGCCTCCCGGCGGATGCGGATGCCGGCGATCACCTCCACGATGCCGATGACGACGAGGATGATGCCGGTCACCTGGGTCAATGCGACCAGACCCTCCAGCGGGGCCACGAACATGATGATGCCGGCGAGCACGCTGATGACACCGAGGATGATCTCCCAGATGCGGCCCGGCAGCGAGTGGTCGCTGAACGCCGACATCGCGGTGGCCACACCGCGGAAGATGAAGCCCACGCCGATCCAGATCGCCAGCAGGTCGATCGACTCGGACAGGTTCAGAAAACACAGGACCGCGAGGACCAGCGCCGCGGCGCCGCCGATGAACAGCAGCACGCGCCCGCCGAGCGACGACCGCACGCTGAAGGCCAGGACGAGCTGGGCGACGCCCGTCACGAGCAGGTAGGCGCCGAAGAAGATGGCGGTGACGAGGATTGCGGCGCCCGGGCGGACGAAGATGAGCACGCCGAGCAGCACCGCCAGAAGGCCCGACACCACGGTGTAGATCCACAGGTGCCGCAACATGCTTGGGGCAGCGGTAGTTTGCATGCGCGCAGTGTGGCACAGCGGCAGGCGCGGGGCTGACGATTTGGCGGTACGCCTGTGGCTTCGGTGCTGGGTCGTTAATGTTCCGTTACCGGAAGTGCGTGCTGCGACCGCGATGGTTAACGTCGTCGGTTTGGAGACCGGCGACGGTCCGATGCAAGAGAAAGAGGCAACAGTGTCACGATGCCAGATCCGTACGGGGAAGATGTGGCGTATCGCAGCGATCTTTGCTGTCAGCGGCGCGATGGCGCTGTCCGGGTGCGCGCAGAACACTGACAGCAGTGGTCCCGCGGAGGAGACGACGGCGGCGACCGCGGAGAAGGTCGACGAGATCGCCAACACCCTGCCGCAGCCGATCAAGGACCGCGGTTCGCTCATCGTCGGCGTCAACGTGCCCTACGCCCCGAACGAGTTCAAGGATCCCAGCGGCAAGATCGTCGGTTTCGACGTCGACCTGATGAACGCGATCGCCTCGACGCTCGGCGTGACGGCCGAATACCGCGAATCGGACTTCGAGAAGATCATCCCGTCCATCCAGGGCGGCACCTACGACGTCGGCATGTCGTCGTTCACCGACACCAAGGAACGTGAGGCGTCGGTCGACTTCGTGACCTACTTCTCGGCGGGCATCCAGTGGGCGCAGAAGGCGGGCGCCGGTATCGATCCCGCCAACGCCTGTGGCAAGCGGGTCGCCGTGCAGTCGACGACCATCGAAGAGACCGAGGAACTCCCGGCCAAGAGCAAGGCCTGCACCGACGCCGGCAAGCCGGCCATCGAGATCGTCAAGTTCGACGAGCAGGACGCGGTGGCCAACGCCGTTGTGCTCGGCCAGGCCGATGCGATGTCGGCGGACTCGCCGGTCACCGCCTACGCCGTCAAGCAGAGCAACGGCAAGCTCGAAACGGCCGGCGAGATCTTCGACGCCGCGCCCTACGGGTGGCCCGTCGCCAAGGGGTCGCCGCTGGGGCAGTCGCTGCAGCAGGCGCTCGAGCACCTCATCGAAACCGGTGCCTATGAACAGATCGCGAAGAACTGGGGTGTCGAGGACGGGATGATCGACAAACCGGTGATCAACGGCGCGATCAGCTAGCGGAGTCGACCCAACACGATGACCGATGCCGATTCGTCGCCGCGCACCGACGCCGCTCCCATCGATGCCGTTCCCCTGCGACATCCCTGGCGGTGGGTGGCGGCGGTCGTCATCGTCGTCCTGGTCGGGCTGTTCCTCTACGGCGCGGCGACCAACGAGGCCTACAGTTGGTCGACCTACCGCAAATACCTGTTCGACCAACGCATTTCCGAGGCGGCCTGGAACACCCTGCAGCTGACCATCCTCTCGATGGTTCTCGCGCTGGTACTCGGGGTGCTCCTGGCCGTGATGCGGCTGTCGCCCAACCCGGTGTTCAAATCGGTTGCCTGGGTGTACCTGTGGATCTTCCGCGGCACTCCCGTGTACGTGCAGTTGGTCTTCTGGGGGCTGTTCCCGACGCTGTACCAGAACATCAGGATCGGCATACCGTTCGGTCCGTCGTTCTTCGAGATGAACCTGCAGGGGCTGTCGATCAGCTTCACCCTGGCTATCATCGGCCTGGGTCTCAACGAGGCCGCGTACATGGCCGAGATCATCAGGGCGGGAATCAGTTCCGTGCCGGAAGGGCAGTCCGAGGCGTCCACGGCGCTGGGCATGTCGTGGACGATGACGATGCGGCGCACCGTCCTCCCGCAGGCGATGCGCGTCATCATCCCACCCACCGGCAACGAGATCATCAGCATGCTCAAGACCACGTCGCTGGTCACGGCCGTGCCGTACAGCATGGAGCTCTACGGGCGGGCGCGCGACATCGCCGGGGTCATCTTCCAGCCCATCCCGCTGCTCATGGTCGCCGCCACGTGGTACCTCGCGATCACCAGCGTGCTGATGGTCGGTCAGTTCTACCTCGAGCGCTATTTCTCTCGCGGCGCCTCGCGCAAGCTGACCACCAAACAGCTCGAGGCGCTCGCCAAGGCGCAGAGAGTGGGTGAACATCCGTGACGACCCCGATGGTGAAGGCGGAGTTCGTCTGCAAGAACTTCGGTGCGCTGCAGGTACTGAAGGGTGTGACGCTCGAAGTCCAACGGGGTGAGGTGCTGTGCATCGTCGGACCGTCCGGTTCCGGTAAGTCGACGTTCCTGCGCTGCATCAACCACCTCGAGACGGTCAACGCCGGACGGCTCTACATCGATGGCGATCTGGTGGGATACCGGGAGAAGGGCGGCAAGCTGCACCAACTGAAACCCCGGGAGGCCTCCAAACAGCGCCGCGACGTCGGTATGGTCTTCCAGCACTTCAACCTGTTCCCGCACCGCACCGCACTGGGCAACATCATCGAGGCCCCCGTTCACGTCAAGCGGGTGAAGAAACAGGACGCCGAGGCCCGGGCGAAGGATCTGCTCGACCTGGTGGGGCTGGCGGAGAAGGCCACCGCGTATCCCGCCCAGCTGTCGGGCGGTCAGCAGCAGCGGGTGGCGATCGCGCGGGCCCTGGCGATGAACCCGAAACTGATGCTGTTCGACGAGCCGACGTCGGCACTCGACCCCGAACTCGTCGGCGAGGTGTTGGGCGTGATGAAGAAGCTGGCATCCGAGGGGATGACGATGCTGGTGGTCACCCACGAGATGGGGTTCGCCCGCGAGGTCGCCGACAAGCTGGTGTTCATGGACGAGGGTGTCGTCGTCGAGGCCGGGAATCCGCGCGAGATGATGGCCAACCCGCAGCATGAACGCACGAAAGCCTTCCTGTCCAAGGTGATGTAGGTGCCGCAGCGGGCGGACCCCGCGACCCCGTTGTGGCGGGCGGCGCAGGTGTTCCGGCTGCTGAGCTGGGTGTACGCGCTGGGCTTTCAGCTCTCGGTCAACGACGACCTCGACCGCCGCGCGGTCGCGTGGGCGCTGTTCGCGGTGCTGACCGTCTTCAACGTCGTCTGGGCCGTCGCCTATCTGCGGGGGTTCGGACGCACGCCGGTGTGGGTGGCCGCCGAGGTTGGTGTCGTGGCCGCGCTGATGCTGTCGACCGGGCTGGTGGCCGACGCGCAGTGGGTGGCCGACAACCAGTCCTGGCCGACGACGCTGTGGGCCACCAACGCCGTGATCTCAGCGGCGATCCTGCGGGGACCGGTGGCGGGCATGGTGACCGGTCTGGTGGTGATGGCGGCCTACGCGGTGCTCAAGGGTCACGTCAGCATCAACGTGTTCCGCAACGCCACGATCGTCATCGAGTTGGCGGTGGGGCTGGTGGTGGGCATGGCCGCCCAGACCGCCCGCCGCGCGCACGCCGAACTCGAACGCGCCACCCGACTGGCGGCCGCACTCGAAGAACGTGAGCGACTCTCCCGCCACGTACACGACGGCGCCATCCAGGTTCTGGCCCTCGTTGCCCGGCGGGGTCGGGAGATCGGAGGGCCGACAGCGCAATTGGCCGAGTTGGCCGGTGAGCAGGAACGTGCGCTGCGCCGCCTGGTCAGTGACGCCGAAACCGCCGATGCGCTCGGCGCGGACGCCGACATCGGTGCGATGCTGCGGCGTCGCGCCTCCGACCGGGTGTCGGTCAGCCTGCCGCCCGAACCCGTGCTGTTGGACGCCGATGTCGCCGCCGAACTCTGCGCCGCCGCGGTGAACGCGCTCGACAACGTGGCCGCCCACGCCGGTCCGAAGGCTCGGGCCTTCGTGCTGGTGGAGGATCTCGGTGACGCCGTGACGGTGAGCGTGCGCGACGACGGGGTGGGCATACCTCCCGGCCGGCTGGCGGAGGCCGCCGCCGAGGGGAGGATGGGCGTGGCGAAATCCATTGTGGGACGGATCGATTCCCTCGGTGGCACGACCGAGTTGTACACCGAGCCGGGACGCGGCACGGAATGGGAACTGACGGTGCCCCGCAGGCGGCAGGATGGTGGCCGTGGCTGACGACCAGCCGACCACCGTGATGGTGGTTGACGATCACCCCATCTGGCGCGACGCGGTGGCCCGCGACCTTGCCGACGAAGGCTTCGCCGTGGTCGCGACCGCCGACGGGGTGGCGGCAGCGCGCCGCCGTGCCGCGGTGGTCAAACCGGCCGTCGTGGTGATGGACATGCGGTTGACCGACGGCGGCGGCGCGCAGGCCACCGCCGAGGTACTGGCCGTCTCACCGGCGTCCCGGGTGCTGGTGCTGTCGGCGTCCGATGAGCGCGACGACGTCCTGGAGGCGGTGAAGGCCGGCGCCACCGGCTATCTGGTCAAGAGCGCCTCCAAGGCCGAATTGAGCGCTGCGGTGCGGGCCACCGCCGACGGCCGCGCCGTCTTCACACCGGGCCTCGCCGGACTCGTGCTGGGGGAGTACCGCCGGATCGCGCAGCGCCCGGACACCGGCGACTCCGCGCCGACCCTCACCGAACGCGAAACCGAGGTGCTGCGCCATGTGGCGAAGGGGCTGACGGCCAAACAGATCGCCGCGCGGCTGTCGCTGAGTCACCGCACCGTCGAGAACCACGTACAGGCCACCTTCCGCAAGCTGCAGGTGGCCAACCGGGTCGAACTGGCGCGTTACGCGATCGAACACGGCCTCGACGAATAGCGAAGTCGGGTAGTCCTACTCATCCGCACCGGGTGCCCTCGCGCCCACGATGAGTGCATGACCGAATCCCCCCATGCCGTCATCGCCCGGCTGTCGGCCGACTTCGCGGCGATCTCCCGGCAGCTCGCCCGGGTGTCGTCGGATCTGACGGAGTTGGACCGGCTACTCGCCGGCCGGTCGCCCGCACCACAACCCGCCCCGCAGCCCGCGCCGCAACCGTTCTACCTGCCGCCCCCGCCACCGCCGCCACGGCCCGTCGTGCCGCCGCCTCCGCCACCGGCGCCGAGGGTGCCCCGCGAACGCTCGGAGGGGTGGATCGGCAAGGTGCTGGCGGTTGCCGGCGTGGCCGTGACACTCATCGGTGTGGTGCTGCTCCTGGTGCTCGCGGCCCAGGCGGGCATCCTGCGCCCGGAGATCCGTGTCGGCGCCGGCGCACTGCTCGCGGCGGCGCTGGTGGCCGTCGGCTGCCGGATCAACAGCAGGGACGGCGGTCGGGTGGGCGGTATCGCCCTGGCGGCCACCGGGATCGCCGCCGCGTATTTCGACGTCCTCGCCGTCACCACGATCTACGAGTGGATCGCCGCGCCCGTCGGCCTGGTGCTCGCCGCGGCCGTCGGCGGGGGCGGTCTCACGCTGGCCCGCCGGTGGGACTCCGAGCATCTCGGGCTGCTGGTGCTGGTGCCGCTGATCGCGCTGGCCCCGGTGCTCACCGAGGGCGTGACGCTGTTGCTGGTCTCGTTCATGCTCGCGCTGTCGGCCGCGACGCTTCCGGTGCAGCTCGGCAAGGACTGGCTGTGGTTGCACGCCGCGCGCACGGCGGCGGTGACGCTGCCGCTGTTGGCGGCGCTCGCCGGGGCGGCGTTCGACGGCGACCACGATCTGCTGCTGGCCGGAGCCTGCGGTGTCGCGGCGCTGCTCTCGCTGGCCGGCGCCCTGCTGGTGCTGCCCCAGACGACTCGACGCGCGGCCATGGCGCTGCTCACCGCGTCGGGTGTGGCGCCGGTGCTGTGCGTCTCGGCGACCGCGGACCGCGTGGTGGCATCGCTGATGATCGCCGCGCTGGCCGCGGCGCTGCTGGCGATCGTGTTGAGCGGGCAGTGGCTGCCCGCGGTGTCCGGCGTCGTCCGCCAGATCTGGTCGGCGCTGTCGGCGGTCAGCGCGCTGATCGCGGTCACCGTCGCGTTCGACGGAGAGGTCGCCGCCCCGCTGTTGCTGGCGATGGCGGCCGTGGTCGCCGTGGCCGGTCGCCACGACGATGTCGCGCGGTGGTCGGCGCTCGGGTTCGCGGTGTTCGGCGGCGGGCTGTACATCGCCTACGCACCGCCGAGCATGCTGCTGCGCGCGGTGGCGATCAGTGGCCCCGACGCGGTGGCCGTCCTCGTCTCCAGCCTGCTGTCGATCGCGGCGGCGGGGGCGATCGCCCGGAGTTGGAGCGGCGGGACCGGCCTCGGCGACGACACCGTCCGCGCGCTGTGGGCCGGTGCGGCAGCGGTCGCCACCTACGCGGTGACGGTGTTCAGCGTGACCGCCGGTGTGATGATCGGCGGCACCGGGGGCGGGTTCTTCGGCGGGCACGTGGCGGCGACGGTGTGTTGGATCGGCGCCGCGGCGGCCCTGTTCGGCTACGCCGCCCGGCGGCCGAAAGCGGAGCGGACTCCGTTCCTCGGCGCCGGGCTGGCACTGGTCAGCGCCGCCATGGCGAAGTTGTTCCTGTTCGATCTGGGCACTCTGGACGGGATCTTCCGGGTGACGGTGTTCCTCGTGGCCGGACTCATCCTGCTCGGTATCGGCGCCGGCTACGCCCGCCTGCTGGCCGTCCAGGACCGCCGCCCGGTGTGAGGAGATTCACACATTTATTTGGAGTCATTCCAGATTATGGGTCGTTGATACAGACATGAGTACAAATCGTCGCACCGAAGCAGAAGTACAGGGTTTCACCGCATCACCGGAGTTCGCCGCCAACCTGCAGCGCGTCCTGGTCGACCTGGTCGAGTTGCACCTGCAGGGTAAGCAGGCGCACTGGAACGTGGTCGGCACCAACTTCCGCGACCTGCACCTGCAGCTCGACGAGTTGGTCGACTTCGCCCGCGAGGGCAGCGACACCATCGCCGAGCGGATGCGGGCGCTCGACGCGGTACCGGACGGCCGGTCCGACACCGTCGCGGCGACCACGAGCCTGCCCGAGTTCCCGGCCTATGAGCGCAGCACCGGCGACGTGGTCGACCTGATCACCGTGCGGATCAGCGCCGCGGTCGACACCATTCGCGGCGTGCACGACGCCGTCGACGCCGAGGATCCGACGACCGCCGACGTCCTGCATCAACTCATCGACGGCCTGGAGAAGCTGGCCTGGTTGATCAGGTCGGAGAACCGGAAGGTCTAAACCCGTCCGTGACGGGTACCCGTCCGGCGTGACTGTGACCCGAGATATCGCTGCGCCGCGCCAACGGGTGTGGGATGTGATCGCCGACGGCTGGACGTATTCGCAGTGGGTGGTGGGCAACAGCCGGATGCGGGCCGTGGATCCCGACTGGCCCGCATCCGGCTCCACCATCCACCATTCGATCGGTGTGTGGCCGGTGCTGCTCAACGACGAGACCGTCGTGGAAGAGGCCACCGAACCGGAACGGCTGGTGCTGCACGCCAAGGGTCGACCGTTCGGCGGCGCGCGAATCATCCTGGAGCTGAGCGACATTCCGGACGGGTGCCGGATCTCGATGCAGGAGTTCCCGGTCAGCGGCATCGGCAAGCTGATGCCCGAGCGGCTCTCCGACGCCGCGGTTTGGCCGCGCAACAACGAAACACTGCGGCGTCTAGCCTTCCTCGCCGAGCGCCGCGACGACCGTGACGCCGGCTAGCGCCGACGCGGTCGTCATCGGCGCCGGGCACAACGGTCTGGTCGCCGCGGCGCTGATGGCCGACGCCGGCTGGGATGTCGTCGTGCTCGAGGCGCAGCCAGAACCCGGAGGGGCCGTGCGGAGCGCCGAGCGCATCCCGGGCTACACCAGCGATCTCTACAGCGCGTTCTATCCGCTGTCGGTCGCGTCGCCGGTGCTGGCGGGCCTGCACCTGGAAGACCACGGTCTGCGGTGGACGCACGCGCCTGCCGTCGTCGGACACCCACGCTCGGCCGCCGACGAGGACGCGCCGGTCATCTACCGCGACATCGCCCGCACCGCCGAGGAACTCGCGCGCCACCACCCGGCCGACGGGGACAACTGGATGCGGTTGTTCGACCTCTGGCAGCAGGTCAGGGATCCGCTGCTGAGCAGCCTCTTCTCACCGTTTCCCCCGGTACGCGGGGCGGCCGGGCTGCTGCGCACGCTGGGAGCCGCCGAGGCGCTGCGCCTGGTGCACCGGCTAGTGCTGCCGGTCGGTGAGATGGCCCGGCAAATGTTCGCCGGCGACGCCGCCCGGCTGCTGTTGCTCGGCAACGCCCTGCACGCCGACGTGCCTGTCGACGCGCCCGGCAGCGGCGTGATGGGCTTCATGCTGATCATGATGGCGCAGGACGGGGGATGGCCGGTCCCCGTCGGCGGCGCCGGACAACTCACCGCCGCCCTGGTCGACCGGGCCCGATCCGCCGGGGCGCAGATCCACTGCGGACAGCAGGTCACCGGCATCGAGGTGCGCGGCGGCCGGGCCGTCGGCGTGCGCACCGCGGACGGCCGAACGGTCGCCGCGCGGCGCGCGGTGGTGGCCGACGTGTCCGCGCCCGCGCTGTACCGCGAGCTGCTGCCGTCGACGGCCGTACCACCTCGAGTTCTCGAGGATTTCGAGCACTTCACCTGGGACACGCCGGTCCTGAAGGTCAACTACGCGCTGGACGCGCCGATCCCGTGGCGGTCGAAGAACCTCAACGAGGTCGGCACGGTGCACCTCGGCGCCGACGCCGACGGGCTGGTCCGGTGGATGGCCGACCTCAACACCCGCACGGTCCCCGAGCATCCCTTCATGCTGTTCGGCCAGATGACCACCGCCGATCCGACGCGGTCACCGGAAGGCACCGAAAGCGCCTGGGCTTACACGCATCTGCCGCGCGACGTCACCGACGACGCCTCGGCGGACCAATTGTCCGAGGCGGTCGACCGGGTGCTCGAGGAGCACGCGCCCGGATTCACCGATCAGGTCGTCGGGAAGTTCATCCAGCGTCCCTCGGAGCTGACGGCTTCCGACGCGAACCTCGTGGGCGGCGCCGTCAACGGCGGTACCGCCCAGTTGCAGCAGCAGCTCATCTTCCGCCCGACCCCGGGGTTCGGCCGTGCCGAGACGCCGATCGAAGGGCTGTTCCTCGGCAGCGCGGGAGCCCACCCCGGCGGCGGGGTGCACGGTGTCTGCGGACGCAACGCCGCCACGGCGGCGCTCGCGAGCGACGGGCTGACCGGCTGGCCGCGGCGAAAGATCAATCAGCTGGTGATGTCGCTGTTCGTCCGTTAGCCGGAAGCTCGACCGCCCGGCGGACCGCGGTGTCGTTGCGTCGGCCGACCAGGTACCAGGTGTGGATCAGGCCCTTGCCCTTGACGTCGACGTCGCCGCGCTCCTCGAGGACGAAGGAGTGCTTGATCCGTTCATACACGTTGTGCGGCACCTGGATTCGACCCTCCTCGTCGGTGGTCTCCATGCGGGCGGCCACGTTGACGGCGTCACCCCACACGTCGTAGAAGAACTTGCGCGCGCCCACGACACCGGCGACCACCGGTCCGGACGCCAGGCCGATCCGAACAGGTACCGCGCGGCCCAGCGGATCCTTCAGGTCGGCGACCGCCTCGGCCATGTCGAGGGCGAGGCAGGCCAGCGCCTCGACGTGGTCGGCCCGCGGCCGGGGCACACCGCTGACCACCATGTAGCTGTCGCCGCTGGTCTTCACCTTCTCCAGACCGTGGCGGTCGACCAGCGCGTCGAGGTCGGTGAAGAGGCGGTCGAGGAACCGCACCAGATCAGTGGGCGAGGTGTCGCTGGCCCGCTTGGTGTAGCCGGCGATGTCGGCGAACAGGATGGACGCGTCGTCGTAGCGGTCGGCGATGATGGCGTGCGCCGGATCCTTCAGCCGCTCGGCGACGGAGGCGGGCAGGATGTTGGACAGCAATGTCTCCGACCGCTGATACTCGTCCTCCATGGCGCGTTCGGCGCGGTCGGTCTCCCGCAGCGCGTACCAGACGGTGGCGAACACCATGAGCGTCGCTGACACGGCGGACAGGATGAAGCCGACCGTCAGAACCCAAGGCGGGCCGAGCCCGCGGTCCTGAGGCACCGTCAGTTCCATGGCGACACACGCGCTCAGCCCCACCGTGACGATCAGTGCGGACATCACGATGCGTTCGATGCCCAGCACGAGCACGACCAGCGACGCCGAGACCAGGTAGTAGAACTGCAGGCCCGAGTCGGTGCCGATGGAGTAGCAGATGAAGGTCACCGAAAGATATGCGAGCACGAAGAACGTCAGCGGGGCGATCAACTCACCGAGGCGGTACAGCAGCGGGATGCCGAGGAACAGTGTCGCGCAGACGATGTTGAACAGACCGATCCACCAGCCCGAACCGCCCAGCACGAGCTGGAAGAGGCCGAAGAGCGCGGATACGGCCGAAGCGATCCAGGTCGCGATGGTCAGCACACGCAGCCTGCGGATGACCGCCTCGGCGTAGTGCCGGGTGCGTGCGGGCATGCGGCTCTGCAACGCCACCTCGGGCACACAGATGGCGCGCGAAGCGTCGCGGACGGCCATTGACGCAGCGTATCGCCGGGGACGCGCGGAATCGGGCGTTCTCGACGAGGCTGGTTCCATGGACACACCCATCGGCCCCGTCGACGCAACCAAAGTGCCCCGCTTTGCCGGGCCCGCCACCTTCGCGCGCCTGCCGCGCATCGACGAGGTGACCCGCACCGACGTTGCGGTCGTGGGTGTGCCGTTCGACTCCGGGGTGTCCTACCGACCGGGAGCCCGATTCGGTCCCGCCCACATCCGGGCCTCCTCGAAGCTGCTCCGCACGTACCATCCACGCCTCGACGTCGAACCGTTTGCGGTACAACAGGTGGTCGATGCCGGCGACATCGCGGTGAACCCCTTCGACATCGCCGAGGCCATCACGGCCATCGAACGGCACTCCGACGAATTACGCAGCGGCGGTGCGAAACTGGTGACGCTCGGCGGCGACCACACGATCGCGCTACCACTGCTGCGATCGCTGCACCGCGAGCACGGCCCGATCGCGGTGCTGCACTTCGACGCCCACCTCGACACCTGGGACACCTACTTCGGTGCGCCGTTCACCCACGGCACACCATTCAGGCGCGCCGGCGAGGAAGGGTTGCTCGATCCCGAGCACTGCCTGCACGTCGGTATCCGCGGACCCCTGTACGCGCCCACGGACCTGTCCGACGACCGGGTGCTCGGCTTCCAGGTCGTCGGATCCGACGACTATCAACTCGAGGGTCTCGCCACGGTGATCGAACGTATGCGGGCGCGGATCGGAGACGCACCGGTGTACGTGTCGGTGGACATCGACGTCCTCGACCCGGCCCACGCGCCGGGTACCGGTACGCCGGAGGCCGGCGGGATGACGAGCAGAGAACTGCTGCTCTCCCTGCGGAGTCTGGTCGGTGCCAACGTGGTCGGAGCGGACATCGTCGAGGTCGCGCCCGCCTACGACCACGCCGAGATCACCGGGATCGCCGCCGCACACGTGGCCTACGAACTCATCTCGGTGTTGGCCGCCAACCGGTGAGCAGTCAGACGGCCGGGCATCGCCTGGGTCATCCGGCGGGGAGGGTGATCATCGCCGTGGGACGGAATTGCTCGATGAGCCGGCCTAGATCACCGATCTGGGCGGTCGTCGGGATGATCGGCTCGACGAACTGATCGAACGCGGCGACCGGGCTCGGCACATTGGCATTCGGCGGCACGAACTCGGCCCAGATGCCGTCCACCCTGGTGATAACGGGGTCGACCGCGCGCATCAGGGGTAGCGCGGTGGAATCGGCGATGGCAGGGCTGGTGTCGGCTGAATCGCCGGGGTCCGCGACGGCCGGAGCTGCAGTCGCGAGCCCCCACGCGGCCGCAGCGACAGCAAGAGGCAGCGATGCGGCGACACCACGGGCTGACGTCCTCATATTGATCCCTTTGACGCGATATGTCCGGCACCCCGCGACCCTGGCGATCCGACCCCCGCCGGTATGCGCATGTTAATTGCCCGCACCCGCGCCGGTAGCCGAAATCGGACAGGGTCACCACCCGCCGAGGCGAGTAGGTTCGACCATGCCGCGCTCCTGCGGCAACAGGCCCGGAAGGAGAGACATGGCTGACCTCAAAGAGCTGGCCGACCAGACCGCGGAAGAACTTCTCAAAGCAATACGAGGCCACGCGCGGAAGGCCAAGAGCGAAGAGTTGCTGAACCTGGCCCAGGCGTACTCGTTCGTCGTTTCGACCGAAGTCGGCACGAGGCTGGCAGACGAGAGCGCGACCGCCGCGGCGGAAATCGAGGCGGGACTCATAGGGTCCATTTCGCCGCAGTAGTAGGTAGTCTTGCGAGTGTGTCCGATCGGGGCCGCGCCTGGGGCGCGGCCCTTCGTTGTTTCCGGCGGCAGGGGAGTTGACGGTCGCCACAGCAACGCCGGCCTACCGAGGAGGAGAGCAACTACATGACGCGCATCACGACGCTGCTCTCACCGTTTCTCTTTTGTGTTGCAGTGCTGACTGCCTGCGGCGGAACCAACGACTCGCCGCCCGATCCTGCTCTCAGTACCCCGAACGGGCAGTCCTCGATGACAGGGATGCCGGCGCCGGAGTCACCCGGCGCCCAACCGAGCGAGAGCCAGATCGTCATTTCGAACATGGCCTACACCGTGCCCACGTCTGTCCGACCGGGTCAGCAGCTGACCATCGTCAACAGAGACGATCCCAACCACACCGTCACCGCCGACGACAACAGCCTGTTCGACACGCGGATATCCGGGGGCGGCGGCATCAAGTCCTTCACCGCGCCGACGACGCCCGGCACCTATCCGTTTCACTGTAAGTACCACGCCAACATGCATGGAATGCTGACGGTCGAATAGGCCAAGCGGGAAAGCGAGCCAGCAGAAGCGCTCACCGACGCGCTAATCTGCGCCGCTGCAACCGGATTAACGCGAGGAGTCGCAGCCCGTTCACGGGTCTTCTACCTGCGGTTGCTGGTGCCCTCGGTGAGATTCGAACTCACACTGTACGGGTTTTGAATCCGTTTCCTCTGCCAGTTGGGATACGAGGGCCTGCGGTGTTCCACCATAGAGGATGGCCCCGAGGTCGCTGATCGCCCGGGTTACCGCCACAATGACATCCATGACCGGCTCACCGACCGACGCGCCGACGCCCCGCCGCGTGCTCATCGCCGAAGACGAGGCGCTCATCCGGATGGACCTGGCCGAGATGCTGCGCGACGAGGGCTACGAGATCGTCGGCGAGGCCGGCGACGGGCAGGAAGCCGTCGAACTCGCCGAGCAACTGCGGCCGGACCTCGTCATCATGGACGTCAAGATGCCGCGTCGCGACGGGATCGATGCCGCCTCGGAGATCGCGAGCAAGCGGATCGCCCCGATCGTCATCCTCACCGCCTTCAGCCAGCGCGATCTCGTCGAGCGGGCACGCGACGCCGGGGCGATGGCGTATCTGGTCAAACCGTTCAACGTCAACGATCTGATCCCCGCCATCGAGGTGGCGGTCAGCCGCTTCAGCGAGATCCACGCACTCGAGCAGGAGGTCGCGACGCTCTCGGACCGGCTGGAGACGCGCAAGCTCGTCGAGCGGGCGAAGGGGCTGTTGCAGGCCAACCAGGGCATGACGGAGCCGGAAGCCTTCAAGTGGATCCAGCGCGCAGCGATGGACCGCAGGACCACCATGAAGCGGGTGGCCGAGGTGGTGCTCGAGACGCTGGACGCCCCGAAAAGCGAGCCGTCCGCCGGGTAGGGCGCGCCACGCCTTTTCCAACAACACGCGATATGGCCAGGTGTTGGCTATGTTCTACCGGAAGCGTCAGCGCCCTGCGGCCGATCCGGTCGCGGGAGTCGATGCCGATGACAACATCGACCAGGAGGTGAAACGTGCGCGGTCGCGTGGCACGGAACGCATTCGCTTTCGGAAGTGCGGGACTTTTGGCGCTCGCGCTCGGCGCCTGCAGTCAATCGACACCCGAAGAGGAAGCGGCGCAGACGAATCTGAAGATCGTCGAGCAGGTCCAGATCGACGAGAACGGCGCGGAGGTCAAGGCCGCCGAAGGAGCCGCCCCGGCGGATCCCGCCGGTGACGGCAAGGCGACCTGCCCACCGCTGTCGATCGCGATGGCCGGGGCGCTCAACGGCCCGGACGCGGCCCTGGGCATCAACATCAAGAACGGTGTGCAGCTCGCCGTCGACAAGCACAACGCGGCCAACCCCGGCTGCCAGGTCCAGCTCAAGACGTTCGACACCGAGGGTGACCCGCAGAAGGCCAGCGCGATCGCCCCGCAGATCGTCGACGACCAGTACACGATCGGCCTTGTCGGCCCGGCCTTCTCGGGTGAGACCAACGCCACCGGCGACGTGTTCAACCAGGCCGGCCTGGTCGCGGCCACCGCCTCGGCCACCAACGTCACGCTGTCGGAGAAGGGGTGGCGGACGTTCTTCCGCGGCCTGGCCAACGACGGTGTGCAGGGCCCGTCGGTCGCCAACTATCTGAAGAACACGCTCGGTCACCAGAAGGTGTGCGTCGTCGACGACAGCACCGACTACGGCCTGGGCCTGGCTCAGGCGGTCCGCGAAACCCTCGGGCCCGTCGCCGATCCGGCGTGCAACATCTCGGTGAAGAAGGGCGACAAGGACTTCTCCGCCGCCGTCACCCAGGTCAAGGGAGCGAGCCCGCAGTCGGTGTTCTTCAGCGGCTACTACGCCGAGGCGGCGCCGTTCGTCCAGCAGCTCAAGGACGGCGGTTTCGAGGGCACGTTCGTCAGCGCCGACGGCACCAAGGATCCGGAGTTCGTCAAGCAGGCCGGTGAGGCGTCCAAGGACGCGTTGCTGTCGTGCCCGTGCGGCCCGGCCACCGGCGGCTTCGCCGACGAGTACAACCAGAAGTTCGGCCAGGAGCCCGGCACCTACAGCACCGAGGGCTACGACCTGGGCACCATCCTGGTCAAGGGCATCGATTCCGGGGCCATCACCCGCCAGGCGCTGCTGGACTACGTGCGCAACTACAACGGCCAGGGTGTGGCGCGCAACTATCAGTGGACACCGCAGGGTGAGCTCACCACCACCCTGATCTGGATGTACAAGGTCCAGTGATCGACTAGGCGAGACGCGTCCGAACCAGTTGGCTCGGACGCGTTTCGTTTAGCACTCCCACCGCGCGAGGAGCCCACCGCACCGATGATCGCCGAGTGCGTCGACCAGTACGCCTGTCTGGCGGCGAATATCAGCTTCAACCTGGAGGGCCTGCGAAACGGCTTCTGGCAGTTGACGATCGACGGATTGTCCTGGGGCGCCATCTACGCCCTGGTGGCGGTCGGTTACACGCTGGTGTTCGGCGTGCTGCGGCTGATCAACTTCGCGCACTCCGAGATCTTCATGCTGGGGATGTTCGGCGCGTACTTCTGCCTCGACTTCATCCTGGGATTCACCCCGTCCGGCAATGCCTACAACAAGGGCATCGCGCTGACGGTGCTGTACCTGGTGATCGCGATGCTGTTCGCGATGCTGGTGTCCGGATCGGCGGCCGTCGGTCTCGAGGCGGTGGCCTACCGGCCGCTGCGAAGACGCGGGGCGCGGCCGCTGACATTCCTCATCACCGCCATCGGCATGTCGTTCGTGCTGCAGGAATTCGTCCACTTCATCCTGCCGAAGATCATCAAGGGTTACGGCGGCAGCAACGCCCAGCAGCCGATCACGCTGGTGCAACCCAAGACCCAGTTCGAGATCTTCGGCGCGTCGGTCTCCAACATCACGCTGGTCATCATCGGGGCGGCCCTGCTCTTCGCGCTGCTGACCGACATCGCCATCAACCGCACCAAGTTCGGACGCGGCATCCGCGCGGTGGCGCAGGATCCGAACACCGCGACCCTGATGGGGGTGTCCCGGGAACGGGTGATCATGCTGACGTTCATGATCGGCGGTCTGCTGGCCGGGGCCGCGGCGCTGCTCTACACCCTCAAGGTGCCGCAGGGCATCATCTACTCCGGCGGTTTTCTGCTCGGTATCAAGGCGTTCTCCGCCGCGGTGCTCGGCGGCATCGGCAACCTGCGCGGTGCGCTGCTCGGCGGGCTCATCCTGGGTGTCATGGAGAACTACGGGCAGGCGGTGTTCGGTACCCAGTGGCGTGACGTCGTCGCCTTCGTCCTGCTGGTTCTGGTCCTGCTCTTCCGCCCCACCGGCATACTCGGTGAGAGCCTCGGGAAGGCGCGGGTATGAGCGGTCAACGGGCGAACGTGTGGCAGGCGCTCGTCATGCGCGTGCGGGCCGTGTGGGCGGTCCTCGTCGAGCGCACGCGACCGGTGTGGGAACGGTTGCGTCCGGTGTGGAGGCGGGTCCTTCGCACCCGTGACCGCCTGCGCGAGTGGTGGGCGAACCTGACCCGGGTCCAGAAGTGGGTGGTCGGCGCCGTCGTCTTCCTGGCGATCGGGCTGCTGCCCATCTTCACGCCGTCATGGCTGGACACCCCCGGTATCAGCTTCGGCGGCACCATGGCTCAGTTCGCTATGGTCGCGATCATCGCGATCGGCCTCAATGTCGTTGTGGGACAGGCCGGCCTACTCGATCTCGGCTATGTCGGCTTCTACGCGGTCGGCGCCTACACCGTCGCTCTGCTGACCAGTCCCAGCAGCCCGTGGAACCAGGCCGGTCCCGGCGGCTGGTTCACCACCGACTGGGCGTGGCTGGCGTGTGTGCCGCTGGCGATGGCCGTGACGGCGCTCGCCGGACTCATCCTGGGCACGCCGACACTGCGGTTGCGCGGTGACTACCTGGCGATCGTCACCCTCGGATTCGGGGAGATCATCCGCCTGCTCGCCGACAACCTCTCCGATGTCACCAACGGGCCTCGCGGCCTCAACGAGGTCGAGTACCCCCGGGTGGGGGAGAGTGAGCGGCTCCCCGAAGGCGTGTTCTCCCGGGCCAACTCGACGGGGGAGGCGAACTACGGCACCTGGTGGTTCTGGCTGGGCCTGCTGCTCATCGTCGGGATCCTGCTGCTGGTCGGCAACCTCGAACGCAGCAGGGTCGGCCGGGCGTGGGTGGCGGTGCGCGAGGACGAGGACGCCGCGGAGGTCATGGGGGTCAACACCTTCCGCTTCAAACTCTGGGCGTTCGTGATCGGCGCCGCGATCGGCGGACTGTCCGGGGCGCTGTACGCCGGCCAGGTCCAGTACGTGGCGCCACCGACGTTCAACATCATCAACTCGATGCTGTTCCTGTGTGCGGTCGTCCTCGGCGGGCAGGGCAACAAGCTGGGCGTGATCTTCGGTGCATTCATCATCGTCTACCTGCCGAATCGCCTTCTCGGCGTTCACTTCCTGGGCATCAACCTCGGCGACCTGAAGTATCTGTTCTTCGGCCTGGCCCTGGTGGTGTTGATGATCTTCCGCCCGCAGGGGCTGTTCCCGGCGCGTCAGCAACTGCTCGCCTACGGCAGGGCCGCACGTGACATGTTGCGCCGCGCGCCCGGCGAGAACGAGGGGGCGATGCGATGACGATCGAGGACCTCGCCGGTGTGCACCGGGAGATCGCGGCGGCCGAGGGCGAGACGCTGCTGCAGACCCACGACCTCACCGTGAAGTTCGGCGGGTTGACCGCGCTGGATTCGGTGACCTTCGGCATCAGGCGCGGGGAGATCCTCGGGCTGATCGGACCGAACGGCGCGGGCAAGACCACCTGCTTCAACGCCATCACCGGTGTCTACCGGCCCAGTTCGGGTTCGGTGACCTTCGACGGTAAACCGCTCGGCCGCATCAAACGCCACCAGATCACCCGCCGCGGCATCGCCCGGACGTTCCAGAACATCCGGCTGTTCGGCGAGATGACGGCGCTGGAGAACGTCATGGTCGGCACCGACGCCCGGCACCTGACCTCGGTGCCCGGCGCGCTGGTCCGCACGCCGCGCCATCGCCGGGAGGAGAAGTCGGCGATCGAGCGGTCGGCGGCGCTGCTCCATTTCGTCGGCATCGCACACCGCGGTGAGGAGAAGGCGAAGAACCTTCCCTACGGCGATCAGCGGCGGCTCGAGATCGCCCGCGCGCTCGCCACCGAACCCAAGCTGCTGTGCCTCGACGAACCCGCGGCCGGCTTCAACCCCGCGGAGAAGGCGGCGCTGATCGACCTGATCCGCAAGATCCGCGACGACGGATACACCGTGCTGCTCATCGAACACGACATGCGGCTGGTGATGGGTGTGACCGACCGGATCGTCGTCCTGGAGTTCGGGCGCAAGATCGCCGACGGACTGCCTGCCGAGATCCGCGAGGACCCCAAGGTCATCGCCGCCTACCTGGGAGTGCCTGATGACGAAATCGGTTGAGGACCGCAAGGTCCTGCTCGAGGTCCGCGACATCGTCGTGCACTACGGCCGGATCCGGGCGCTGCACGGGGTGTCGCTGAAGGTGCACGAAGGCGAACTGGTCACGCTGCTGGGGTCCAACGGTGCGGGTAAGACCACGATGATGCGGGCGATCTCGGGGCTGCGTCCGCTCACGTCGGGATCGGTGTGGTTCGACGGCAGGGACATCTCTCGTGTGAAGGCGCACCGCCGGGTGACCGACGGGCTGATCCAGGCGCCGGAGGGCCGCGGTGTCTTCCCCGGTATGACGGTCACCGAGAATCTCGAGATGGGCTGCTACGCGCGGAAATTCGACACCAAGGCCGAGCATCGTGAGCAGTTGGACTGGGTGTTCGAGACGTTCCCGCGGCTGGCGGAGCGGCGTTCCCAGGTGGGAGGGACGCTGTCGGGCGGCGAACAGCAGATGCTGGCGATCGGGCGGGCGTTGATGGCGCGGCCGAAGGTACTGCTGCTCGACGAACCGTCGATGGGCCTTGCCCCGATGGTGATCTCGCAGATTTTCAAGATCATCGCCGACATCAACTCCCGGGGCACGACGGTGCTGCTGGTGGAGCAGAACGCGCAGCAGGCACTGTCACGCTCCGATCGGGCGTACATCCTCGAGACCGGGGAGGTCACCCGCACCGGAAACGCGCGGGAACTGCTGCACGACGACAGCGTTCGCGCGGCCTACCTGGGTGTCGCCTGACCCGTTGTCCGCCGAGACTCGCTAACGGGCGACGACCACCGACGAGCCGTGGCCGAACAGACCCTGGTTGGCGGTGACGCCGACCTTGGCGCCCTCGACCTGCCGGCCGGTGGCCTGACCCTTGAGCTGCCAGGTCAATTCGCAGACCTGGGCGATCGCCTGGGCGGGAATGGCCTCACCGAAACACGCCAGCCCGCCGGACGGGTTGACCGGGATCCGGCCGCCGATCGTCGTCGCCCCGCTGCGCAGCAGGGCCTCGGCTTCGCCTTTCGGGCACAGGCCCAGGTGTTCGTACCAGTCGAGTTCCAGGGCGGTGGACAGGTCGTAGACCTCGGCGACGCTCAGATCCTCCGGCCCGATCCCGGCTTCGGCGTAGGCCGCGTCGAGGATCTGGTCCTTGAACACCCGCTCGGGTGCCGGCACCACCGCCGTGGAATCGGTTGCGATATCGGGCAATTCGGGCAGGTGCTGCGGGTACTGCGGAGTCTGCAGGCTCACCGCACGCACCGAGGGCACACCCTCGACCGATCCGAGGTGCTTCTCGGCGAACGACCTGCTGGCCACGATCAGCGCCGCCGCGCCGTCCGACGTCGCGCAGATGTCCAGCAGTCGGAGCGGATCCGACACCACCGGGCTGGCCAGGACGTCCTCGACGGAGGATTCCTTGCGGTAGCGGGCGTTCGGGTTGTCCAGGCCGTGGCGGGCGTTCTTGACCTTCACCTGGGCGAAATCCTCGAGGGTCGCGCCGTACAGGTCCATCCGCCGGCGCGCGAGCATCGCGAAGTAGACGGTGTTGGTCGCGCCGATGAGGTGGAAGCGCTGCCAGTCGGGGTCGTTCTTGCGTTCGCCGCCGACGGGGGCGAAGAACCCCTTCGGGGTCGTGTCCGCGCCGATCACCAGCGCGACATCGCAGAATCCGGCGAGGATCTGTGCGCGGGCGCTCTGCAGGGCCTGCGATCCGCTGGCGCACGCGGCGTAGCTCGAGGTGACGGGCACGCCGTTCCAGCCCAGCTTCTGGGCGAACGTCGACCCGGCGACGAAGCCGGGGTATCCGTTGCGGATGGTGTCGGCGCCGGCCACCAGCTGGATCTGGCGCCAGTCCAGGCCGGCCTCGGCCAGCGCGGCGCGGGCGGCCACCACGCCGTACTCGGTGAAGTCACGGCCCCATTTGCCCCAGGGGTGCATACCCGCTCCGAGGATGTAGACGGGTTCGGGGCTCATCGGGCTCGACCCTCCCCGCTCCTCGCGTCCGCGATCCGCCACGCGTAGACGATCCGGTCGACGCCGTCGTCGTCGGTGTAGAGCGGCATCGTGGTCAGCTCCATCTCCATGCCGACCTTCAGATCGGCGGCGAGTGTCCCCTCGACCACTTTCCCGAGCACGATCAGACCCTCGTCGGCCAGTTCGACCGCGGCGACGGCGAAGGGCTCGAACGGATCCGGTGACGGGTACGGCGGCGGCGGTGCGTACCGATTCTCGGTGTAGCTCCACAACTTTCCGCGCCGGGACAGCGGGACCTGCGCGAGGTCGTCGCCGTCGCAGGCGGGGTTGGGGCAGTTGTTCGCCCGCGGAGGGAAGACATAGGTTCCGCACTGATGGCACCTGCCGCCGATCAGATAGGCCTCACCGGACCCATCGGTGGCGAACCAGCCGTCGATCGCCGGTTGCGTGGAAGCTGCTGACACGCGGTCAGCGTACCCAGTGGACCGGCAAAACTGAAACGTGTTCCAGTCAGTGGGCGGCGGCGGCGAGCAGTATGCGCAGCAGATCGTCAGGGTTGTCGCGCATCAGATTGTGTTTGCCGTCGAGTTCGTGCACGGTCCACGCGGGATCGTCGCGCACGCGCTCATACGACCGCCGCATGGGTGATTGGCCGGGCCAGTTGAGCGCGTAGGCGTAGTCGCGCCGGCGGACGCCGTCCGCACCGCCGGCGAGGCGGATCGGCTGCAGCAGCGAGGCCAGCGGATGCGATGACGCACGGTCGTCGAAGAACGGCAGCGGCGGGACGCCGTAGCCGGTGTCGTCGACACCGAGATACCACTGCCGCTCGGCGTCATTGACCAGGTCCCAACAGGATTCGCCGTCTCGGGGGACCAGGGCGTCCAGGTACACCAGCGCGTCGACCCGGTCGGGCATCCGGTCGGCGACGGCGGTGATGACCATGCCGCCGTAGCTGTGTCCGACGAGCACCAGATCGTCGTCGGGCATGGCGGCCACAGCCTCGCACATGTCGGTGATGTGGGTGTCGAGATTCACCCCCGCATGAGCGAGGTGCGCTCGCTCGGCGACGCCGGTGAGGGTGTGGGCGTCGGCGCGGTGTCCGCGGTTGCGCAGCGCACCGACGAGATCGTCGAAACACCACGCGCCGTGGCAGGCGCCGGGAATGAGAACGAAGGTGGCCATGGATTTCACGCTGCCCGCGTGAGATTCATAAGTCCAATACATGTCCGAACACAAACTATTGTGATCGCTTATGGAACTGCGGCAGCTCGAGTACTTCGTCGCCGTCGCCGAGGAGGCCAACTTCACCCGGGCGGCGCGGCGGGTTCATGTCGCGCAACCGGCGGTCAGCGCTCAGATCGCCCGCCTGGAGCGCGAACTGGGCCAACCGCTGCTGGACCGGTCGCACCGGCAGGTGCGACTGACGGGGGCGGGTGAGGCCGTCCTGCCGCACGCACGGGCGGCGCTCGCCGCGGTCACGGATGTGCGCACGGCCGTCGACGACTTGACGGACCTCGTCCGAGGAGCGGTGTCGATCGGCACCGTCACCGCGCACAACGTCGACATGCCGGCGATGCTGGCCGCATTCCACCGCGCCCACCCCGCGGTCGAGATCACGCTGAGCACCGCCGACTCCGAATCGCTGGTGGACGGTGTGCGGACCGGCCGCCTCGATCTGGCCATCGCCTCCGTCGGCTCCGGTGAAGTGCCCGACGGTCTCGCGGTCGAGGTGACCACCGACGAGGCGATCGACGCGGCCGTCCACCTCGCAGATCCGTGGCGGAGACGGCGGTCGGTGCCGCTGGCCGCGCTCGCCGAGCGCACGCTGATCGCCCTACCGGTCGGGACGGGTATCCGCAGGCGGCTCGAGGAGGCGTTCACCGCGGCCGGTCTCACGCCACGGATCGCGTTCGAGGCCAGCACCCCGCAGGAGCTGGCCGACCTCGCCGCGCGCGGACTCGGGGTCGCCGTCGTCCCGCAGTCGCTGGCCCGCAACCGGGCCGACCTGCACGCGGTGTCGATCACTCCGCAGCTGCGCGGACGACTCGTGCTGGCGTGGCGAGCGAGCGGGCCGGTGAGCCCGGCGGCGCGGGTGCTCATCGGCATGGCCCGGGAGCACCTGCGTGTCGGCGGGGGTGCATAGAGTTGAGCCCGTGAGCCCAGCCAGCACCTCGACCGACAAGAAGACGGCCACCAGCCAGAAGGCGGACGACAAGCCGACACTGATGCTGCTGGACGGCAACTCGCTGGCGTACCGCGCCTTCTACGCACTCCCCGCCGAGAACTTCAAGACCCAGGGCGGCCTGACCACCAACGCGGTCTACGGATTCACCGCGATGCTGATCAACCTCCTCCGCGACGAGCAGCCCTCCCATGTGGCCGCCGCGTTCGACGTCTCCCGGCAGACGTTCCGCGTCGACAAGTACCCCGAGTACAAGGCCGGCCGCTCGTCGACTCCGGACGAGTTCCGCGGGCAGATCGACATCGCCAAGGAGGTGCTCGTCGCGCTGGGCATCGCCGTGCTGGCCGAACCCGGCTTCGAGGCCGACGACATCATCGCCACGCTCGCCACCCAGGCCGAGGGTGAGGGTTACCGGGTGCTCGTCGTGACCGGTGACCGCGACGCGCTCCAGCTCGTCAGCGACGACGTGACCGTGCTCTATCCCCGTAAGGGCGTCAGCGACCTGACCCGCTTCACGCCCGACGCGGTGCAGGAGAAGTACGGGCTGACGCCGCAGCAGTACCCGGACTTCGCCGCGCTGCGGGGCGATCCGAGCGACAACCTGCCCGGCATCCCGGGCGTGGGGGAGAAGACGGCGACCAAGTGGATCGCCGAGTACGGTTCGCTGCAGGCCCTGGTCGACAACGTCGACCAGGTCAAGGGCAAGGTCGGCGATGCTCTGCGGGCCAACCTGTCTCACGTGGTGCTCAATCGCGAACTCACCGACCTCGTCAAGGACGTCCCGCTTCCGCACACTCCCGACACTCTGCGGGTGCAGCCGTGGGACCGCGATCAGATCCACCGGCTGTTCGACGACCTCGAGTTCCGGGTGCTGCGCGACCGCCTGTTCGAGACTCTGGCGGCCGTCGAACCCGAGGTCGAACACGGCTTCGACGTGCGGGGCAAGGCGCTCGAACGGGGTGAACTCGCGGCCTGGCTGTCCGAACACAGCCTCGGCAACCGGTTCGGGCTCGCGGTCGTCGGCACCCATCTCGCCTACGACGCCGACGCCACCGCGCTGGCCATCGTCGCTGCCGACGGCGACGGTCGCTACATCGACACGACCTCGCTCGACCCGGACGACGAGGCGGCGCTGGCGTCGTGGCTGGCCGACCCGGGCCCGCCGAAGGCGCTGCACGAAGCCAAGCTCGCCATGCACGACCTCGCCGGCCGCGGCTGGAAGCTCGCCGGGGTCACCTCCGACACGGCGCTGGCCGCCTACCTGGTGCGGCCCGGGCAGCGCAGCTTCAGCCTCGACGATCTGTCGTTGCGCTACCTGCGTCGGGAACTGCGCGCGGACAACCCTGCGCAACAACAACTCTCACTGCTCGACGACAGTGACGGCGGCGACGACCAGGCCGTCCAGACGCTGATCCTGCGGGCCGTGGCGGTACTCGACCTCGCCGACGCCCTCGACGAGGAACTCGCCCGCATCGACTCGTCGTCGCTACTGGGCCGGATGGAGTTGCCGGTGCAGCGGGTGCTCGCCGAGATGGAGCACACCGGTATCGCCGTCGACATCGATCAACTGCGGCAGTTGCAGAGCGAGTTCGCCGACCTGATCCGCGACGCCGCCGAGGCGGCCTACGCGGTGATCGGCAAGCAGATCAACCTCGGCTCGCCCAAACAGCTGCAGGCGGTGCTGTTCGACGAACTCGCGATGCCCAAGACGAAGCGGACCAAGACCGGATACACCACGGACGCCGATGCGCTGCAGTCGTTGTTCGACAAGACCGGTCATCCTTTCCTGCAGCATCTGCTGGCCCATCGCGACGCCACCCGGCTCAAGGTGACCGTCGACGGCCTCCTGAACTCCGTCGCCTCCGACGGCCGCATCCACACGACGTTCAACCAGACGATCGCCGCGACCGGTCGGCTGTCGTCGACCGAACCGAATCTGCAGAACATCCCGATCCGCACCGAGGCGGGCCGGCGTATCCGCGACGCCTTCGTGGTGGAAAGTCGCCCTCCGGGCTCCGGCGGCGGCGCGGTCTTCACCGAACTCATGACCGCCGACTACAGCCAGATCGAGATGCGCATCATGGCACACCTGTCACAGGACGCCGGTCTGATCGAGGCGTTCAACACCGGAGAGGACCTGCACTCGTTCGTCGCCTCGCGCGCGTTCGACGTGCCGATCGACGAGGTGACCCCGGACCTGCGCCGCCGGGTCAAGGCGATGTCCTACGGGTTGGCCTACGGGCTGAGCGCGTACGGATTGGCCGCGCAGCTCAAGATCTCCACCGAAGAGGCCAAGGTCCAGATGGACCAGTACTTCGCCCGTTTCGGCGGTATCCGCGACTACCTGCGCGACGTCGTCGACCAGGCCCGCAAGGACGGCTACACCTCGACGGTGTTCGGTCGCCGGCGGTACCTGCCCGAACTCGACAGCAGCAACCGCAACGTCCGCGAGGCCGCGGAGCGGGCCGCGCTCAACGCCCCGATCCAGGGCAGCGCCGCGGACATCATCAAGGTCGCGATGATCGACGTCGATCAGGCGATCAAGGACGCCGGCCTCTCGTCACGGATGCTGCTGCAGGTGCACGACGAGTTGCTGTTCGAGGTCGCCGACGGCGAGCGCGACACGCTCGAGAAGCTGGTCCGCGACAAGATGGGCAGCGCGTACGCCCTCGACGTGCCGCTCGAGGTCAGTGTCGGGTACGGCCGGAGCTGGGACGCGGCGGCGCACTGACTCAGCGCATCTCGGCGGCAAGTCCGAGTCCCAGCGCCACCAGGATCGCGCCCATCACACGGTCGATTCGCCGTCGGATGTGAGCGCGGCTCAACAGTTCACGGGCCCGTGCAGCGCCCCACACCACGCCCGCACACCAGGCGGTGTCGATCACCAGTTGGATCAGCGCGAGCACCAGGAGGGTGAGCAGCACCGGACCGCTCGACGGCAGGAACTGCGGGACCACCACGATGCCGAACGCCGCGGCCTTCGGGTTCGCCGCGATGGACAGCAGCGCCGCGCGGAACGCCGCGACCGGCGTGCCGGCTCTCGGCTCGGCCGGAACGGCGATCATCGCCGGGCGCTTGGCGCTCCGCCATGCGCTCACACCCAGCCAGACCAGCACCGCCGCGCCGACGATGTGCAGGGCGATCGACAGTGCCCGGTTGGCCAGCAGGAGCACCGACAGGCCGGCGCCGCCGGCCATCGTCCACCCGAAGATGCCGATCTCGTTGCCGACGACGGCGGCCAGACCGGCGGCGCGGCCGTCGCGGATCGCGCGGTGGACGAACAGCGCCGTCGCGGGGCCCGGCAGTATCGCCAGGATCGCCGCCGCCAGAAGAAACGCCGGTAGTACATCGAGCAGGTGGGCGACCATGGCAGCAGTATCTCGCCCCTGGCAAGTCGGTTACCGACTCACAGCGGCCGCGGTGCGCGGTATTCGCCCAAACGGTGCAGCGCCGGCGACGCCGCCCTGGCGGCATACAGCGCGTAGGTCTCCTCGTGCAGCAGTCCGACGACTCGCGGGTCGCCGAATCCGCGGTCGATGCGGTCGCGGACGAAGGCCAACTCGACGACCTGGTGGGCGAACTTCTTCACCGCATCGCCGGCCTGCTTACCGCCGAACCGTCTCGCCTCCGCGATGGCCAGATTGCGGGTGCGGAGGGATCCGAGCCACGCCGCCTCGGCGGGAGTGAGCACTCCCGCGGCCACCATCCCCGGCAGCTTCGCCGCGACGATGTGCTGTTCACGGCGACGACTCCGCACGGCCAGCACGATCGCGAGCCCGAAGATCGGCATCATCCAGAACACGTAGAGCCCGAAGTACGCTCCCACCCCGAGCAGTGACGAACCGTTCCACATGGCGTGCAGCAGCACCGCCCCGGCGTAGCCGAGCAGCAGGAACCCGGCGCGGGCGGCGGTGTCGCGGCGGTGCAGGGCGAACCAGACCCCGATCGCGAACACCGTGGTGAACAGCGAGTGCGCGAACGGCGCCATGATCAGCCGCAACGCGGCGGTCAGCAGCGAATCGGCCAGCGACTCCCCGTTGGCGATGTAGAGGATGTCCTCCAGCCACGCGAACCCCGCACCGACCAGCCCGGCGTACACCAGGCAGTCGGTCAGCGAGTTCATCTCGTTGCGGCGTGCGCCGGTCATCATGATCAGCAGGAACAGGCCTTTGGCGGCCTCCTCCGTCAGCGGGGCGCCCAGGACCAGCGTCACCGGGCTGGTACCGGTATCGGCGGTGCCGACGGCCGGGTTCAGCCACACCTCGAGGAACAGCTGCAGTACCGCGGAGATGACGACGGCCGCCGAGGTGCCCCAGATGAACGCGAACACGAGCAGCCGCGGCGGTTCGGGTTCCCATCGGTCCAGCCACAGGTAAGCCAGCACGACGACGGCCATCGCGATGCTGGACAGGACGAACCCGACTGCCGTCCCGACCGGATTGACCGCGGTCAGCAGGATGACGAGGAGGCCCGCCAGAGTCCCGAGCGCGATCAGCAGGCCCAGCGGGGCGCCGACCTTGCGGACCTGCCGGGCCCACGGTGAAACGGGCAGATGCGGAGGGGGCGGAGTGCCGACGCGGGACACGTGAGCAGGTTAGCCGGAATAGCACGGCCATCCGAGCGGTTGACCCCATTACGAGACGGTACTGTCCCGTAATTGGAAGGGGTTATCGATGAACGAATCCGACCGGCGCGACCGCGCCCACCAGGCAATCGACCGGCTGCAGCAGGCGTTGCTCGCCCACGACATGTCGGCATTCGCCGACCAGTGGGCGCCAGACGGCACCATGAGTTTCCCGTTCGCGCCGCCCGGATGGCCCGAACTCGCCGGCCGTGACGCGGTCCGCGAGTACCTCGCGAACTACACCGACACGGTCGACGTCCGCGCCGTCACCCGCATGGTGCGACACGACACCGCCGACCCGGACACCGTCATTCTCGAATGGGCGGTCAGCGGCGTCGCCGTCAAGACCGGCAAGCCCTACGACATCGACTATGTCGCGGTCATCACCGTCGGCCCCGACGGCATCGTCACCTACCGCGACTACTGGAATCCGCTCGCCGTCGCCTCCGCGCTCGGCGGCATCGACGAACTGTTCACCGCCTTCGACGCGCAGGCCCAGCCGTGAGCGGCGCCGTCCTCGTGTTCGGGGCCACGGGTAACACCGGCAGCGCCGTCGTCGAGGCGCTGCGGCGCTTTCCGGGCCGCCCGGTCCGCACGGCGACGCGGAACCCGGCCGCACCCACCGGCCACGACCACCGCCGCTTCGACTGGGCTGACCCCGCGACCTGGGACGACGTCCTCGACGGAGTCGAGCGGATGTACCTGGTCGCTCCGATCGGGCACCCAGCGCCGATGACCGTGGTCGCCCCGTTTCTCGACCGCGCCGTCGAAGCAGGGGTACGACGGGTGGTGACGCTCAGCTCGTCGGCCGTCGCCCTGGGCGACCCGGGCCTGGGTGAGATGGCCGCGGCCGTGCGCGACATGTTCCCGGAGTGGGAGATCCTGCGCCCGTCGTGGTTCATGCAGAACTTCACCGGCGCCCACCCGGTGGCCGAGAGCATCCGCGGCACAGGCGAATTCATGACCGCCACCGGCACCGGCCGGTTACCGTTCATCGACGCCCGCGACATCGGCCGTACGGCAGCCCACCTCTTGTCGGCGACCGACGCGCGGTGCGGCGAACATCTGCTGACGGGTCCCGAGGCGCTGACCTACGACGAAGCCGCCGCGATCATGGCGGAGGTGACCGGCCGCACCGTGCGCCATCGGGCCGTCGAACCCGACGATTTCGCCGACTATCTCGTCGCCTCCGGATACGACACCACCTTCGCCGCGGTGCTCGCCGCACTCGACGTGCTGGTTCGTGACGGCACCCAGTCCGCCGTCAGCGACACCGTCGAGCGGATCACCGGGGCCCGCCCGCGCGGCTTCGCGGACTATCTGCGCGCGGCCTGGTCCGAATGACCGCCGGACGTCCCCGCGACGCGCGGGTCACCGAGGCGATCCTCGACGCGGTGTTCGCCGAACTCGCGGACAAGGGGTTCGGCGGTCTGACGATGGACGCGGTCGCCCGCCGGGCGCGGGTCGGCAAGAGTGCGCTCTACCGCCGGTGGCCGTCGAAAGTCGAGATGACGGCCGACCTGATGCGGGCGTTGAGCGTCACCACCGATCCCGCGCCCGATACGGGGTCGCTCGCCGGTGATGTGCGGGCTCTGCTGGAGAACGTCCTCACCTGGCTGACCGACGATCGGGTGCGCCGCGTGTATCCCGATCTGATCGCCGAGGCCCAGCGCACCCCGGCGCTCGGTGACGCCCTGATGGCCTACGTCGGCCTGCCCAGGCGCGCCCGGGCCGTCGAGGTGCTCGACCGCGCCGTCGAACGGGGTGAACTCGCCGTCGAGGCTGATCAGGAGGTTATCGTCGACGCACTGGGCGCGCTGGTGTTCTGGCGGCTGATCGCGTTGGGGAAGCCGGTGTCCGCCCGGCACCTGGACCGGGTGGCCGCGGCCATCTGCGCGATGGCGAGCGGGACCGAGTGGCGGTGAGAACCGGGTTTGTCCTGCGTGGACCGAGTCGAGTAGGCTCGTCAGGTATCTGTGTGCGCGATAACAGATCACCCAACAATCAATCTGTCCCTACGAGTAAAACTGTCCGGAGCAACCCAACAATATGCCAAGTCCCGTCGCCACCTCGCCGCAAGTAGCCGTCAACGACATCGGCTCGGCTGAGGATTTTCTCGCCGCCATCGACAAGACCATCAAATACTTCAACGATGGCGACATCGTCGAAGGGACCATCGTCAAGGTCGACCGCGACGAAGTCTTGCTCGACATCGGCTACAAGACCGAAGGTGTCATTCCTTCCCGCGAACTTTCCATCAAGCACGACGTCGACCCCAATGAGGTTGTGTCCGTCGGCGATGAGGTCGAAGCCCTCGTTCTCACCAAAGAGGACAAAGAAGGCCGCCTGATCCTGTCCAAGAAGCGGGCTCAGTACGAGCGCGCCTGGGGCACCATCGAAGAGCTCAAGGAAAAGGACGAGGCCGTCAAGGGCACCGTCATCGAGGTCGTCAAGGGCGGCCTGATCCTCGACATCGGCCTGCGTGGCTTCCTGCCCGCATCGCTGGTCGAGATGCGTCGCGTCCGCGATCTGCAGCCGTACATCGGCAAGGAGATCGAGGCCAAGATCATCGAGCTCGACAAGAACCGCAACAACGTGGTGCTCTCGCGCCGCGCGTGGCTGGAGCAGACGCAGTCCGAGGTGCGCAGCGAGTTCCTCAACCAGCTGCAGAAGGGCGCCATCCGCAAGGGTGTCGTGTCCTCGATCGTCAACTTCGGCGCGTTCGTCGATCTCGGCGGCGTCGACGGCCTGGTGCACGTCTCCGAGCTGTCCTGGAAGCACATCGACCATCCGTCCGAGGTCGTCACCGTGGGCGACGAGGTCACCGTCGAGGTGCTCGACGTCGACATGGACCGCGAGCGGGTTTCGCTGTCGCTCAAGGCGACCCAGGAAGATCCGTGGCGCCACTTCGCCCGCACCCACGCGATCGGCCAGATCGTGCCGGGCAAGGTCACCAAGCTGGTGCCGTTCGGTGCGTTCGTCCGCGTCGAAGAGGGCATCGAAGGCCTGGTGCACATCTCGGAGCTGTCCGAGCGCCACGTCGAGGTCCCGGACCAGGTGGTCCAGGTCGGCGACGACGCGATGGTCAAGGTCATCGACATCGACCTCGAGCGTCGCCGGATCTCGCTGTCGCTCAAGCAGGCCAACGAGGACTACACCGAGGAGTTCGACCCCTCGAAGTACGGTATGGCCGACAGCTACGACGAGCAGGGCAACTACATCTTCCCCGAGGGCTTCGACTCCGAGACCAACGAATGGCTCGAAGGATTCGAGAAGCAGCGTGAGGAGTGGGAGTCCCGCTACGCCGAGGCGGAGCGCCGGCACAAGATGCACACCGCGCAGATGGAGAAGTTCGCCGCCGCCGAGGCCGAGGAGGCTGCGCGTCCGGTGTCGAACGGCTCGTCTCGCTCGGAGGAGTCGACCGGCGGAACGCTCGCCAGCGACGCCCAGCTCGCCGCGCTGCGGGAGAAGCTGGCCGGTAACGCCTAGCAGTTGTCTCGACGAACGCCCCGGCTCACCGCGAGCCGGGGCCGTTCGCCGTATCCGGGTCCTGACAGACTGGTGCGGTGCTGAGAATTGGATTGACCGGCGGCATCGGGGCGGGCAAGTCGACGGTGTCCGCGACATTCGCCGACTGCGGCGGGGTCGTCGTCGACGGTGACGTGATCGCCCGTGAGGTCGTCGAACCGGGCACCGAGGGCCTCGCCGCACTCGTCGAGGCCTTCGGTGATGACATCCTGCTTCCCGACGGTGCGCTGAACCGGCCCGCCTTGGCCGCCAAGGCATTTCAAGACGACGAACAACGCGCCAAGTTGAACGGCATCGTGCACCCGCTGGTCGGCAAGCGCCGGCAGGAGATCATCGACTCGGTTGCCGAGGGCACCGTCGTGGTCGAGGACATCCCGCTGCTGGTGGAAACCGGTATGGCACCCTTCTTCCCGCTCGTCGTGGTGGTGTGGGCCGACGAAGAGACCCGGGTGACCCGCCTCATCGAACGCGGACTGCCCGAGCATGACGCCCGCGCGCGAATGAAGGCGCAGGCGTCCGACGAGCAGCGGCGCGCCATCGCCGATGTGCTGCTGGACAATTCGGGCACCCGGGAGGAACTCGTCGAGAAGGCGCGACAACTCTGGTTCGACCGGATTCTGCCCCTCGCCGAGAACATCCGCACCGGTGAGGTGGTGCGGGTTGCGCCCCGGTTGATGCCGCACAACCCGGCGTGGGCCGCGGACGCACAGCGGATCGTCAACCGCATCAAGGCCGCCGCAGGGGGCAAGGCGCTGCGGGTCGACCATGTCGGATCCACGTCGGTCGACGGCCTGGACGCCAAGGATGTCGTCGACATCCAGGTGACGGTGGCCTCGCTGGAGGACGCCGACGAGATCGCCGGCGGGCTGGCGGCCGTGGGCTATCCGCGGATCCAGGGTGTCGACTCCGACGTGGCGCACGACGACTCCGGACGGTGGGGTAAACGCCTGCACGGCGCCGCCGATCCAGGCCGTCCCGCCAACATCCATCTGCGGGTCGACGGCTGGCCGAACCAACGGTTCGCCCTGCTGTTCCTGGCGTGGTTGGCCGCCCATCCGGAGGTGCGCGATGAATACCTGCAGGTCAAGCGCGCGGCGTTGAGCGCGCCGGACTACGCCGAGGCCAAGGAACCGTGGTTTGCCGAGGTCTACCCGAAGGCGTTGGCGTGGGCCGAGGCCCGCGACTGGCGCCCCTGAGCCGTCAGACCCCCGGCGGAGCCGGTACAGCGTCCGCCGGTGGTGCGGCGGGATCCGCCGGAACCGGCGGTTGGGCGGGTGCGGCCGCCGGGGTGGCGACCGGCGCCTCACATGTCAGGGCGGCGTAGTCGGGGTCCTGCGGCAGGAACCGCGGCGCGACGAAATCGTCGGCCTGCGCGACGATCTGGTCGTCGATGAGGATCTCGCAGTGCAGGTTCGCCGAATATGGCCACTGCACCGACACCTTCATCATGGCCACGTCCGACTCGGGCAGCACGGTGTTCACCTCGAACACACGCCCCGGCACCATGGTCGGGTTGGCCGTCTGCGTCTGGTCGCCTTCGGCGCTGTAGGTGATGGTGGCGCCGCGGGACACCCCGTCGATGCGGGCCCGGTAGACGATGTTGCGCAGCACCTGCGGGCTCTCCTGGGCGGCAGGTTGCGGCTGAACGTCCGGTTCGGCGAGTGCGACGGCGGGACTCAACTGGTAGCCACCTACGACGGTCATCACCACTGCGCCTGCGGTCAGTCCGCGCATGACGGAGTTCATGTAGCGGACCTTACTATGTTTGCCAGGTCAGAACCATGCCGTTGCCGGCCAGCCAGCGGTGGAGGTCGTAGCCGTGGCGGGCGAGGCCATCGACGGTGCTCACGGCCGTCTGCACGGCCTCTTCGCCGACCTCCGGGGTGAGCAGGTTGTGCCGGACCGCGGTGAGCAGTTCGTCAACATCGCACAGTTCGGCCCCGATCCCGGAGCGCACCACCAGGTCGAGATAGTGATCCTCGGCCGTCCACCGGTGAGGGCCCGGGGTGTAGCTGCCGATATCGAGGTAGAAGTCCTGCTCCCGCTCGAAACCCGGGTTGAAGTGGAACACCGACGCCCTCAGGTTCAGCGACGGCAGCAGCCACGACTCGAGATAGTGGAACTGGGCGCGACCGGGCGTCGGTCGCGCCATGTAGAGCCCCCAGGGCTCCACCGAATAGACGTCGACGGCCCGCACGATGCCCTTGGGGTCGGTGTTCGTGCAGGCGAGCAGGTCGAACGTCTCGTGTTTGGGTGGGTGGATACCTCAGCATAGAACCGGGAACAAGAACCTGTCGGTGGCTGGTTCTACCCTGGTGAAATGGCTTTCGCGACCGAACACCCAGTGCTCGCACACTCCGAGTACCGCCCTGTCGAGGCGATGGTGCGGACCGGCAACCGGTTCGAGGTGGTCAGCCCCTACCAGCCCGCCGGTGATCAGCCCGCGGCGATCGACGAGCTGGAGCGGCGCATCAGGGCGGGGGAGCGTGACGTCGTGCTCCTCGGCGCGACCGGCACCGGCAAGTCGGCGACCACCGCATGGCTGATCGAACGGCTCCAACGGCCGACGTTGCTGATGGCGCCGAACAAGACGCTCGCCGCCCAGCTCGCGAACGAGCTGCGAGAGATGTTGCCGCACAACGCCGTCGAGTACTTCGTGTCGTACTACGACTACTACCAGCCCGAGGCGTACATCGCCCAGACGGACACCTACATCGAAAAGGACAGCTCCATCAACGACGATGTGGAGCGGTTACGGCACTCCGCGACGTCGAGTCTGCTCTCGCGGCGTGACGTGGTCGTGGTGGCGTCGGTGTCGTGCATCTACGGTCTGGGCACGCCGCAGTCCTACATGGACCGGTCGGTGGAGCTGAAGGTGGGCGACGAGGTGCCCCGCGACGCACTGCTGCGACTGCTGGTAGACGTGCAGTACGCCCGCAACGACATGGCGTTCACCCGCGGGACGTTCCGCGTACGCGGTGACACCGTCGAGATCATCCCCTCGTACGAGGAACTCGCGGTGCGCATCGAGTACTTCGGCGACGAGGTCGAGGCGCTGTACTACATGCACCCGTTGACCGGTGATGTCGTCCGCCGGGTCGACTCTCTGCGGGTCTTCCCCGCGACGCATTACGTCGCCGGGCCGGAGCGGATGGCGCAGGCGATCTCCAGCATCGAGAAGGAACTCGAGGAGCGGTTGGCCGAGCTCGAAGGCCAGGGCAAGCTGCTGGAGGCGCAGCGGCTGCGGATGCGCACCAATTACGACATCGAGATGATGCGGCAGGTCGGGTTCTGCTCCGGCATCGAGAACTATTCACGTCACATCGACGGACGCGGTCCCGGCACCGCGCCCGCGACGCTCATCGACTACTTCCCGGAGGACTTCCTGCTGGTCATCGACGAGTCCCACGTGACCGTGCCGCAGATCGGCGGTATGTACGAAGGGGACATGTCGAGGAAGCGCAATCTGGTCGACTTCGGTTTCCGGTTGCCGTCGGCAGTCGACAACCGCCCGCTGACGTGGGAGGAGTTCGCGTCACGGATCGGGCAGACCGTGTACCTGTCGGCGACGCCGGGCCCATACGAGATGAGCCAGTCCGGCGGCGAGTTCGTCGAACAGGTCATCCGCCCGACGGGGCTGGTCGATCCGCAGGTGATCGTCAAACCCACCAAGGGGCAGATCGACGATCTGATCGGGGAGATCCGCAAGCGCACCGAACTCGACGAGCGGGTGCTGGTCACCACGTTGACCAAGAAGATGGCCGAGGATCTCACCGACTATCTGCTCGAATTGGGCATCAGGGTGCGCTACCTGCACTCCGAAGTCGACACCCTGCGCCGCGTCGAGTTGCTGCGCCAGCTCCGGCTCGGCGAGTACGACGTGCTGGTGGGTATCAACCTGCTGCGCGAAGGTCTGGACCTGCCGGAGGTGTCGCTGGTGGCGATCCTCGACGCCGACAAGGAGGGGTTCCTGCGGTCGACGCGCAGCCTCATCCAGACCATCGGCCGTGCCGCCCGCAACGTGTCCGGTGAGGTCCACATGTACGCGGACAAGATCACCGACTCGATGCGTGAGGCGATCGACGAGACCGAACGCCGCCGCGCCAAGCAGATCGCCTACAACGAGGAGCGGGGCATCGACCCCAAACCCCTGCGCAAGAAGATCGCCGACATCCTCGACCAGGTCTACCGCGAGGCCGACGACACCGAGACCGTCGAAGTGGGCGGTTCGGGCCGCAACGCGTCCCGCGGCCGGCGCGCCCAGGGTGAGCCGGGCCGCGCGGTCAGCGCAGGCATCGTCGAGGGACGCGACACCGCTAACATGCCGCGTGCCGAACTGGCGGATCTGATCAAGGATCTGACCGAGCAGATGATGACCGCCGCCCGCGACCTGCAGTTCGAACTGGCCGCCCGCATCCGCGACGAGATCCAGGACCTCAAGAAGGAACTGCGCGGTATGGACGCCGCGGGCCTGAAGTGACACGTGGTTGACCTCAACCGCTGTTGAGCTCATAGCGTGGCGGTGTGACTGACACCTCGCGCGTCTCGGTGGGCACCTGGCGCGACCTGCTGGGCCCGGCTCACCTCGGTGCGTCGACGGTGCTGGCGGGCGGTGTCGCGCTGTATGCGACCAACGAGTTCCTCACCATCAGCCTGATGCCGAGCGCCGTCGCCGACATCGGCGGTCAGCGGTTCTACGCCTGGGTGACGACGGTGTACCTGGTCGCCTCGGTGATCGCCGCGACGACCGTGCACCCGCTCCTGATGCGCCTGGGGCCGCGGCGGGCGTACTGGTCGGGTCTGAGCGTGTTCGCGGCCGGCAGCCTGGGCTGTGCACTCGCCCCGACGATGGAGTGGCTCCTCGTCGGCCGGACGGTGCAGGGTGCGGCCGGTGGCCTGCTCGCCGGACTCGGGTACGCCGTGATCAACACCGCGCTGCCGAGCCGGTTGTGGACGCGCGCATCGGCGTTGGTGTCCGCCATGTGGGGAGTCGGGACACTCGTCGGCCCCGCCGCGGGTGGGCTGTTCGCCCAGGTCGGCAGTTGGCGGTGGGCGTTCGGCGTGTTGGTCGGGCTCACCGTCGCGATGGGGGTGCTGGTGCCGTTCGCGCTTCCGGACCGGGTCGATGGCACCGATGCCGAGCGGCCCCGCCTGCGAATCCCGCTGTGGTCGCTGCTGTTGCTGGGTGCGGCGGCGTTGATGGTCAGCATGGCCGGAATCCCGCACGATGTGCGGGCCACGGCCGGACTGCTCCTCGCCGGCGTCGCCATCGTGGTGGTGTTCGTGGTCGTGGACCGTCGCGCCACCGTTGCGGTGTTGCCGCCCAGCGCTTTCGGCCGTGGCCCCCTGAAGTGGATCTACGCGACGCTGGGCCTGCTGATGGCCGCGACGATGGTCGACATGTACGTTCCGTTGTTCGGGCAGCGTCTCGCCGGTATGGCGCCTGTCGTCGCAGGGTTCTTCGGCGCGGTGCTCTCCGTCGGCTGGACGGGCGGCGAGATCACGAGTGCCTCGCTGAGCCGCGCGCGGGTGATCGTGCGCACGGTCGCGTCTGCCCCGCTCGTCATGGCCGCCGGGCTGACTCTCGGCATGTTCGCGCTGCGCGACGAGATGTCGCCGGGCTGGGCTGCGCTGTGGGCGGTCGGGCTGCTCGTCACCGGTACCGGCATCGGGATCGCCTGGCCCCACCTGTCCGCATGGGCGATGAGTCGCGTCGACGATCCGGCCGAGGGGCCCGCGGCCGCCGCGGCGATCAACACGGTCCAACTCATCTGCGGAGCCTTCGGCGCCGGTCTGGCGGGTGTCGTCGTCAACCTCACCGACGCCGGCAACGCGACCGCGGCGCGTTGGCTGTTCGCCGCGTTCGCGGGATTCGTCGCCGTCGGCGTCCTCGCGTCCACCCGGAGCTGCCGAACCCGTTGAGCCACAGGTCGTCACGGCGGTCGGAATCACGCTGAGCGAAAAGGTGGGCGCGATGACGGTCGTGGGGCATCGTCAGTGGCGACGCGGGTGTGGCTGAGTGGCTAGGCACCGGCCTGCAAAGCCGTTTACACGGGTTCGAATCCCGTCATCCGCTCTGGTTCCCGGCCGGACTACCGGCAGCAGTTCGGGTCGAGGACTGCGCACAGCGCGAGTAGTGACTCCCGCCGAGGTCGGTGGTAGACATTCATACCGCGGCGTTCCGACTGGATCAGCCCGGCTCGGCGCAATTGCGAAAGATGATGGCTGACAGTCGATTCCGCAAGGTCAACGGCTGTCGCGAGGTCACGGCTGCATTCCTCGCCGTCGGAGGAGCTGAACAACAGCGACACCAGCTTCACCCGCACGGGATCGGCCAGCGCCTTGAGCCTCAAGGCGATCTCGAGGGCCGCTTCGTCGCCGATGGGGCCGGCCGCGACCGGCGAGCAGCAGACCGGTGCGGAGATGTCCACGACGGGCAAGGTCTTCGGCATGCACACATTCTGCCACACCTTGTTGACATACATCGAAAAGCGGGTGATTCTGGAGGCGTCAGATGTTCGACATAAGTCACATAGGTTCTGGAGGTCGCCATGTCCCGCGCACAACTCGCTCTCAACGTCGATGACCTCGACGAGGCCGTCGCCTTCTACTCGAAACTGTTCGACACCGCGCCGGCGAAGGTGAAGCCGGGCTACGCGAACTTCGCGGTCGCCAACCCGCCGCTGAAGCTGGTCCTGATCGAGAACCCCGGGCGCGGAGGCACCCTGAATCACCTCGGCGTCGAGGTCGAGGACAGTCAGACGGTCCACGCCGAGATCGCCCGCCTCGCCGGCGAGGGGCTGTTCACCGAAGAGGAGATCGGCACCACCTGTTGTTTCGCCACACAGGACAAGGTTTGGGTGACGGGGCCGGCGGGGGAGAAGTGGGAGGTGTACACGGTGCTGTCCGATTCGGAGACGTTCGGTAGCAACTCGCCGGCGCTCGCCGAGGACGGTGAAGCCGTCGTCTGTTGCAGCAACAACGCCGGTACCGCCAGCAGTACGGCTTCGTGACGCCGTAGGTGGCTGAGCAACTGAAGCGGTCAACCCGCTGACTCCAGGGGATTCGGCGCACGAAAAGCGGCGTTCGCCCTCGGGCGCCGAGTCGCGCACCTAGAGTCGGAAAGCCCGTGTCAGCGAAATGATCGGGCCCGACGAATGGGGCTGTCCTGTGAGTTTGTGGTTGGTCAGCCACCTGCCGTCGTGGCTTCTGTTGCTCGTGCTGATAACGGTCACGAGTGGCACGGCGGTTGCCGTCCAGGCGATTGTCCGCCGCCGGTTCGCAACTCACCTCAGAAGCGACGAGCACAACGACGTGACGAAGTTCGCCTTCGGGGTCATCGGCTTCGTCTTCGCCTTCTTCATCGGATTCGTGGTGTCGGCGACCTGGGGTCAGATCAACAGCGCCGACGGCAGGGCGCGCGCCGAAGGGGCGGCAGGCGCTCAGCTCGCCAGAGACCTCCAGGTGTTCGACGAGCCTGACCGAGACCGGATCCGGCAGAGCCTGTTGGCCTACCATCAGGCCGCGATAACCGAGTGGAACGAAGCCACCGAGGGCAGGTCGTTGCCCGCGGCCGACGATGCGCTCAACCGCGTCTATCTCGCATACGAGCAGGTCGAGGCGCGCACCGATGCGCAGAAGGCGCTGCTGTCCGCCTCATTCTCCAACCTCAGCGACATGAACAAGGCTCGCTCCGAGCGTGTGCTCCAAGCCCGCACCGACACCGGTCCGCCGTGGTCGCTGTGGGCCGTCATCTTGCTCACGAGCAGTCTGCTCCTGGGCTGCGCGATCATCTACGGCGTCGAGAGTGCGGCCTCGCACTACACGATGGTTGCCATTTTGGGTGTGCTCGTCGGGGCGCAGTTGTTCTTGGTGTTGGAGCTGTCGCATCCATTCGTCGGCGAGGTCGCGACGTCCTCCGAGCCGCTGAAACAGGTGGTCCGCGTCCTTCAGTCCAATCCCGGCTAGATAGCTGTGGCCCGCGTGTCGGGCGCATCACCGCATGTGGGTGTGCATTCGGCCATCTGTGTGTCGAGTCGGCGCGCCTCGTTGCTTTTGCGAAGAAGATGCCCTGGTCAACTGCGCTGAGCCGCGTCCGGTAACCGAAGCACTTCTCATTCGCAACAGTTCTATAAACGCCAGAATTGTCGCAACGGCCAATTCGCGGAACCGGCATACGTTCCCCCCGACGCAAGCGTCAGTAGGAAGCGCACAGAGAACTGAGGGAACATGTCGCGGACCACGAACCGATTGGGCTTCACCGCCCTCGCTACCGCAGGGGCCTGCTGGATCGTTCAGCTGTTCAACCCTGCGACTGCGATCGCTGACCCCGGGGCAGTGAGCCCCGGCGTTCCGTGCGTGAACATCATGCAGCAGCTGCTCACCGTTCCGGGGCGGCTGCCCCAGACGCTGCCGGGAGCGAACTCCGCTCTGACCAACACCGCGCCGCCGTCGGGTCCGATCCCGCCGGCCGGGTCGACCAACGGAATCGCCTCTGCGACACCGCCGTCGGTGGGAATTCCACCGGCCGGCTCGCTCAACGGCACCGCCTCTGCGACCCCGCCGTCGGTGGCCATCCCCCCCGCCGGCTCGCTCAACGGCACCGCCGCCGCGACCCCTCCTCGGCCGCCCGTTCCCAGTGCGCCCGTGACGTCGTCCTCGCAGAGCGTCACTCCGCCCTCCGGCCCGCTTCCGCCGACCGCCCGTGTCGACACGGCCAGCGGCGCGACACCGCCGGCACCCGGCGCGCCGGGCGTGCCCGCGGCGGGCGCCGGTGGCGGCGCGGTTCCTCCGGCCCCTGCTGCGCCGGGTGCGCCGGTGGGCGCTTCGGGTGGAGTCGGCGCACCGGCCGCTCCGCCTGCCGTGCCTGCCGGTGTCGTCGACTCGTCGAGCGGTGTGACGCCGCCTGCGCCCGCAGCCCCGCCGGCCGGCGTCGTTCAGCCTGCGGCCGGTGCGGTACCGCCCGCGCCGCGCGCGGTGGGTGCCCCGGCTGGTGGTTCGGGCGGAGCGGGAGCTCCTGCTGCGCCTCCGGCTCCGCCTGCGGCTGTGGTTGAGCCCGCCGCCGGTGCGACGCCGCCTGCTCCTCCGGCCCCGCCCGCGGCGGTGGTCGAGCCGGCCGCCGGTGCGACGCCGCCTGCTCCGCCGGCCCCGCCTGCGGCAGTGGTTGAGCCGGCTTCGGGAGTGACTCCGCCTGCGCCTCCGGCGCCGGGTGGTCCGGCGGGTGGTTCGGGTGGTGCGGTGACGCCTCCGGGTCCGCCGGCTCCGCCTGCGGCGGTGGTTGAGCCGGCCGCCGGTGCGACGCCTCCGGGTCCGCCGGCCCCGCCTGCGGCGGTGGTTGAGCCGGCTTCGGGAGTGACTCCGCCTGCGCCTCCGGCTCCGGGTGGTCCGTCCGTGAGTTCGGTGGAGAACGTGTCGCCTCCGGGTCCGCCGGCTCCGCCTGCGGCCATCGTGGATTCCGCGAGTGGTGCGACGCCGCCTGCGCCTCCGGCTCCGGGTGGTCCGTCCGTGAGTTCGGTGGAGAACGTGTCGCCGCCGGCTCCGCCGGCTCCGGGTGGTGGTTCGTCGAGCACGGTGGAGCGGTTCTCGCCGCCGGCCCCGCCTGCACCAGCTGTACCGGCTGCCAATTCCGTTGAGGCCGTTACGCCTCCGGCTCCTCCGGCCCCGGGTGGTCCGTCCGTGAGTTCGGTGGAGAACGTGTCGCCGCCGGCTCCGCCGGCTCCGGGTGGTGGTTCGTCAAGCACGGTGGAGCGGTTCTCGCCGCCGGCCCCGCCTGCACCAGCCGTACCGGCTGCCAATTCTGTTGAGGCCGTGACGCCTCCGGCGCCTCCCGCGCCGCCTGCTGCGGTGGTGGAACCTGCTGGCGCGGTGACGCCTCCGGCGCCTCCTGCGCCGCCTGCTGCGGTGGTGGAGCCTGCTGGTGCGGTGACGCCTCCGGCGCCTCCTGCGCCGCCTGCTGCGGTGGTGGAGCCTGCTGGTGCGGTGACGCCTCCGGCGCCTCCTGCGCCGCCTGCTGCGGTGGTGGAGCCTGCTGGTGCGGTGACGCCTCCGGCTCCTCCTGCGCCGCCTGCTGCGGTGGTGGAGCCTGCTGGTGCGGTGACGCCTCCGGCTCCTCCTGCGCCGCCTGCTGCGGTGGTGGAGCCTGCTGCGGGTGCTGTGCCTCCGGCTCCGGCTGGTCCTCCGGCGGGTGTGGTTGAGCCTGCTGCGGGTGCTGTGCCTCCGGCTCCGGCTGGTCCTCCGGCGGGTGTGGTTGAGCCTGCTGCAGGTGCTGCGCCTGCCGCTCCGGCTGGTCCCGGCGCACCGGGTGGTGGCTCCGGTGGAGCGGGCGCCCCGCCTGCACCGCCCGCGCCACCGGCCGCCGCGGTCCAGCCCGCCGCCGCTGCAGTGCCTCCGGCTCCGCCTGCGCCGCCTGCTGCGGTGGTGCAACCCGCCGCCGGGGTCGCTCCGCCTGCACCTCCGGCCCCGCCGGCTGCCGTGGTTCAGCCTGCTGCCGCTGTTGCGCCGCCTGCGCCGCCTGCACCGCCAGCCGCGGTGGTGGAACCGGCTGCCGCCGTCGCCCCGCCGGCGCCTCCGGCTCCGGGTGTCCCGGCAGCCAGTTCGGTGCCCGCCGTGACGCCGCCCGCTCCGCCCGCGCCTCCTGGCGGTGGTTCGGCCACGGTGAACGTGGGCACGCCGCCGGCCCCTCCGGCACCGCCGGCAGGTGGTTCGACTGCGGTGAACATCCCGACGCCTCCGTACCCCGCCGCGCCCGGTGCGTCGGCCAGTGGTTCGGGCGTTACGCCTCCCGGGGTGTTCCCGCCGCTCGAGGGTGCAGCAGCGGTGTTCGACCGGCTGCTGCCGGGGGCTCCGACGCCCGGTGCGCCGGGTGCCGCGGCCAACGGTCCGTGGGACTTCATCCCGACGATCCAGGTTCCGCAGATCCCGGGTCTGCCGGTTCCGCTGCCCACGGAGATCGGGCCGCCCAGTGACGGCATCTGCGCCGGAACCGGTGGGCTGTGGTCGGCAAGCGCCGCTCCCGGGGCCACGCCGGCCACGGCGCCGGCCAGCCCGGTGTCGGACCGTCGCGATTGGTGACTCTGCCCTAGGGAGAACGCAGTGATCGGGCCCGGCGTGCTCACGCCGGGCCCGACGCGTTCAACGTGTCGCGGGAAGCCGCAACAACAGCCGCGCTCCGCCCATCGGACTGGTCTCCAAAGATGCTGTCCCACCGTGCAATTCGGCCTGTTGCGCGACAAGGGCCAGACCCAGCCCCGAACCGGAGCGCGATGCGGTCGACCCGCGGGAGAAACGCTCGAAGACCAGCTTGCGCTCCTGCTCGGGCACACCGCTGCCGTTGTCGTCGACTGCTATCTCGACGTCCTCACCGGACCGGATCGCGCTCAATCGGATCTGCGTGGCATCGCCGTGCTTGACCGCATTCGCGATGGCGTTGTCGATGACCAGGCGTAGTCCGGCGGGCAGGCCGAGGATGCGCACCGGCGCCGAGGGCACCAGGGACACGTCCAGGCCGGGGTAGCTCCGCAGCGCATCGTGCGCGGCACGGTCCAACAGTTCGGTGATGTCGACCGGGACGTGGTCCTCGGCGGTGGTCAGTTCCCCCTGCGCCAACCGTTCGAGCGCGGTCAGCGTCGCCTCGATCCGGGTCTGCGTGCGCACCACGTCGTTGATGACCTCTTTGCGCTGCTCGTCGGTCATGTCGAGCGTCGACAACACCTCGAGGTTGGTGCGCATCGCCGTCAACGGTGTCCGCAGCTCGTGGGATGCCACCGCGGCGAAGTCGCGGGCCGACTCCAGCGCCGCCTTGGTCCGCTGTTGCTCCTCGCCGATGCGCGCCAGCATGCCCTCGACCGCCTCGGCGATCTCGGCCGCCTCCCAGACGCCGCCGACCTGCACCTCTTCGGGTTTGGACTGTGCGTTGATGGCGCGGGCCTGCTGGGCCAACAACCGGAACGGGTTGATCATGATCAGCCACATCACCCAACCCACGACCACGGTGCCCGCGATGACGCCGCCGCAGATCAGCACGACCCGCAGATGCAACTGATCGATCCGGCGCTGCGTCTCGGACAGCGGTGAGCCCAGCGCGATGGTGGCGGGCCCCGCGGCGAAGGTGCGCACCCGGTACTCGACTCCGTCGATCGTGGTGTTGGCGTACCCGATGTCCAATTGCGGCAGCACGATGTCCTTGGGCACCGACACGGTCACACCGCCGATGCGTGCCGTCCGCACCAACGTCCGGTCGGCGGGCGGATCAGCCGGATCGTCACCGGTGCTCGCCGCGTTCAACAAGGTCCCGAAATCCCCGAGGCTGGTCACCGAGTCGAGTTGCCGGTCCAATTGGCTGTACTGCTCGTTCGTCACGCCGATCCACACCCAGGTGCCGAGTGTGAGTACCAGCACGACGACCGACAGCGCAGCCACGATCACGATCGTGCGCAGAGACACGATCGGCATCGGCATGACGCGCCGTAGCCGCTCGTCGACGCGCACTATCGGGCTGGCCGCACGACGCCCGGCGGGCGCGGAGATGTCGCAGCGCTGTCCACGACGCTCATCTTGCCTGACCGGTCCGGCGGGACGCCGCGGCGTCCGGCATGATGCCCCGGTGGTAGCGCGGACACTCTCGGACATCCTGACGACCCTGGACGTCGAACAGATCGCGGATGATGAGTTCCTCGCGACGCAGATGGACAACGCGGCGCACCACATCGTCGGCGGGCACATCGCTGCTCAGGCGCTCATGTCGGCGAGCCGGACCGTCCCCGCCGACCGCACCCCGCACAGCATGCACGTCTATCTGTTGCGGGCCGGCGACGCGCGCCGACCGGTGCATTTCGAGATCACCCGTCTGCGCGACGGCGGCGTGCTGTCCTCGCGGCGGGTGCTGGCGCGCCAGGACGACCAGGTGCTGCTCGAAGCGCTCGTATCGTTCACCGCACCGCTGGACAGCTTCGAACACCAGCAGCCGATCCCCGACGTCCCGGGCCCGGAGTCGCTGCCGTCGGTGCAGGAACAGTTGAGCCCGTACGCGGATGAGCACGGCGGGCACTGGGTGCGCCCGCAGCCGCTGGATCTGCGATACGTCGACCCGCCGGCACGCCTGGCACTCGATCGGCCCGACCCGTCGCCGCGCATCAGGCTGTGGTGGCGTCCCGCCGAACCGATGCCCGACGACCCCATCCTCAACAGCTGCCTGTTGACGTACGTCTCGGGCACCGCGCTGCTGGAGACGGCGATGGTGGTGCGCCGGACGACGCCGCTGACGTCCTTCTCGGCACTGATCGACCACGCGGTGTGGTTCCATCGGCCGGCCGACTTCTCGGACTGGGTGCTCTCGGATGCCGTCGCTCCCAGCGGTGTCCACGGTCGCGCCCTGGCCACCGCCACGATGTACAACCGCACCGGCGCGCTCGTCTGCACCGCCACCCAGGAGATCTACTTCGGCCGCGACCGCCGCTGACGGTCGCCGCGCATCAACCGGGCGACGACGCGTAGATCCTCGACGAGTGCGTCGAACGCCTGCTGTCGATTCTCGGCCGGTCCCCGCAGCACCGATGACGGATGCGCCGTCGCCACCACTGCCGGGTCGACGTCCAGATCGGCCGGCTCGGTGACAGGCGGCAGGGCCAGCACTTCCCCGCGGTGCGCGGTCAACCGAAAGTCGTTGCCCAGCAGAGCTTTCGCTGCTGTCGCGCCGAGCAGCACCACGACTTCCGGCCGCACGGCGTCCAATTCGGCGAGCAACCACGGCCGGCACGCCACGACCTCGGTACGGCTGGGGGTCTTGTGGATACGGCGCTTGCCGCGTTCGGGCAGTGTGAATTTGAAGTGTTTGACGGCGTTGGTGACGTAGACCCCGTCCCGGTCGATACCCGCGGACACGAGCGCTTTGTCGAGGAGTCTGCCCGCCGGGCCGACGAACGGTTCCCCGGCGCGGTCCTCCCGATCACCGGGTTGCTCGCCGACGAACATGACGGTCGCGTCCGCACTGCCCTGCCCGAAGACGCCCTGCGTCGCATCGCGATAGAGTTCGCACCCGCGGCACGCCTGCACCGCATCGGCGAGGATCGACACGTCGCGGGTGTCGGGAACGAAGTCCTCTGCGCCGGGCACCTTGGTCGGCATGGTCGTGGATTACCCGCGCGCGCGGCCCGTCATGCGCAGACGATCACGCGCGGATATCGCTGCGCCCGGGTTGATCTGGGTCACGCCGAGAGCCCGGTGCGATCCCGGGCGACGGGCTTGCTTCGCGACGACTCGGTCACCGTGCCGACCGTCACGCCTTTGCCGAGCGCTAACATCAGTGCCGGTAGAACGCCGTTGGCCGTACCAAGCAGGCTCGCCGGGTGTCGCGATTAGCACCCTTGTTCGTCGAGCAACGCGTTACTGTCTCGGTTGGCCTTGCAAATGACTCTGGGAGGGTATGGATGAGCGCCTATCGCACCGTGGTGGTCGGCACCGACGGATCGGATTCGTCGCTGCGGGCAGTCGACCGCGCGGGCCAGATCGCTGCAGGATCGGGTGCCAAGCTCATCGTCACCACCGCCTACTTCCCGCAGAGCGAGGATCAGCGCGCCGCCGACGTCCTCAAGGACGAGGGCTACAAGATGTCGGGCAACGCCCCGATCTACGCCATCCTGCGCGAGGCCCGCGACCGCGCCAAGGCCGCCGGCGCCGAGAACATCGAGGAGAAGGCCGTCGTCGGTGCGCCGGTCGACGCCCTGGTCGAACTGGCCGAGGAAGTCAAGGCGGATCTGCTCGTGGTCGGCAACGTCGGCCTCAGCACCATCGCCGGTCGGCTGCTCGGATCGGTGCCCGCCAACGTCGCGCGGCGTTCGAAGACCGACGTCCTCATCGTGCACACCACACCCTGATCCCGATCGGCTGACGTCGTTCATTTCTGACCCGGCGGCGATTCCGAGTGCCACACTCGGAGTTGACGTGGGAGGTCAGGTATGACGACAACACTGCATCCGACCGGTATCGCGCCGCGTGAGAACGGAACGCCGCCTCCGCACGTACCGCTCGGCGACATCGATCTGGGCACCCTCGACTTCTGGGAATGGGACGACGACCGTCGAGACGGGGCGTTCGCGACCCTGCGCAGGGAATCGCCGATCACCTTCTTCGAGGTGCCGGAGTACGCCGGGTTCGCCGGCGGGCGTGGCCATTGGGCGCTGACCAGATACGACGACGTCCACCACGCCAGCAGACATCCGGAGGTCTTCAGCTCGATCCCGACCAGCACCGCCCTCAACGATGTGCCCGCCGAGATCGCCGAATACGTCGGATCCATGATCTCGCTCGACGACCCTCGTCATCTCCGGCTGCGGTCGATCGTCAACCGCGCCTTCACTCCGAAGATGCTGACACGGATCGAGCAGAGCGTGCGCGACCGGGCACGCCGGTTGGTCACCGGTCTGGTGGCCGACCACCCCGACGGACACGCCGACTTCGTGCAGGCGGTGGCCGGACCGTTCCCGCTGCAGATCATCTGCGACATGATGGGGATTCCCGAAGAGGACGAGGAGAAGGTCTTCCACTGGACCTCGATCATCCTGGGCGGCGCCGACGAGGAGGTCGCGCCCGACCACGAGACGATCGTCGGTGCGGTGCTCGGACTCGGTGAGTACGGTCTGGCACTCGCGGAGGACCGCCGGGCCCATCCGACCGACGATGTGACCACCAACCTGGTGCGCGCCGAGGTCGACGGGGAACGGCTCACGTCCGCGGAGATCGGCTCGTTCTTCATCCTGCTGTCAGCCGCGGGCAACGAGACGACGCGCAACGCGATCAGCCACGGCCTCGTCGCGCTGAGCCGCTATCCGGAACAGCGCCAACGCTGGTGGGACGACTTCGACACCGTCGCCCCGACCGCCGTGGAGGAGATCGTGCGGTGGGCGTCGCCGATCATCTTCATGCGCCGCAACCTCACCGAGGACATCGAGATGAGGGGTGTGCGGATGAAAGCGGGGGACAAGGTGTCGATGTGGTACAACTCCGCCAACCGTGACGAGCGCAGGTTCGACAACCCCTGGCTGTTCGACGTGACGCGGGATCCCAACCCGCAGATCGGATTCGGCGCGGGTGGCGCGCACTTCTGCCTCGGCGCGAACCTCGCCCGGCGGGAGATCAGGGTGCTCTACTCGGAGTTGCGCCGTCAGGTGCCCGACATCGTGGCCGTCGAGGAGCCGGCGATCCTGCGGTCGGCGTTCGTGCACGGCATCAAACGGCTGCCCGTGGCCTGGACGGGGTGAACCTCACCACCCCATGGAGCCCGGCACACCCTTGAACGGGCCGACGATCCAGCTGGTGACCCAGCCGCCGTAGAACCCGCCGGGCTGCGGCACCACCTGCTCGCCGTTGACGGTGCAGCGGTCCATCGGTGCGGCCATGACCGCGACGGCGCCGGCGATCGCCTCGAATCCCGGCGTGGGGTGCGGGTAGGTCCAAGCCGCGCCCGGTGCGACGCGGTCGCCGACAACGACGTCGTAGTAGGCGGCCTGCCCCTTCCACTCGCACCACGAACTGCCCGCCGCGGGGCGCAGCGCGCCAGGCGTGAAACTGTCCACGGGGAGGTAGTAGGTCGGGGGGTGGCTCGTCTCCAGCACCCGCCACGCGGTGGTCGTCGATGCGACGGTGCGCCCGCCGAAGTCCACGGTGATCGATCCGCGGAACGCCTCGAACCGGGGTGGGCGCGGGTAGTCCCACACCGACTCCTGACCCGGACCGGGTGTGACCGGAACCGGCCTACCAGCCACGGTCGCGCCACTCGCCGAGGTGCGGCCGTTCCGCGCCCAGTGTGGTGTCGTCGCCGTGTCCCGGGTAGACGACGGTCGAGTCGGGATACACGTCGAACACCCGGGTGGTGACGTCGGTCAGCAGTTTCTCGAAATCACCCTCCTGCCACGTCTTGCCCACTCCGCCGGGGAACAGGCAGTCGCCGGTGAACAGGTGCACCGCGTCGCCGGCGGCCGGGCCGTGCAGCGCCAACGCGATCGAACCCGGGGTGTGCCCGCGGAGGTGGATGACGTCGAAGGTGAGCTCGCCGATCCGGAGCGTGTCCCCACCGGCGAGGTAGCGGTCCGGGGTGACCGGCAGCGGTTCGGCGTCGAGTTCGTGGGCGGCCGTGGGTGCCCCGGTTGCCTCGGCCAGGGCCTCCAGCGCCTGCCAGTGGTCGAAGTGCTGGTGGCTGGTGAGGATCAGTGTCACCGTCGGCGCCAGTTCCCGGACGAGGTCGAGCAGGACGTCCGCATCGTTGGCCGCGTCGATGAGTAGGGTCTCGCCGGTTCGGGAACAGGTCACCAGGTACGCGTTGTTGTCCATGGGGCCCACGGAGACCTTGACGATCGTCGCTCCGGGAAGAGTGCGCCTGGCCGCGGTCCGGGGTTCGACATGGCCGGTGTAGTTGTCGTCGACGACTGTCATGAGAGCCACGGTAACGGGCTTGTCGGTGGCGACACCTAGCATGGATCAAAGTGCGTGGAGCATGTCTGAAGCCTGGGAGAGGACCGAGTTGGCTGACCGCCTGATCGTCAAGGGTGCGCGCGAGCACAACCTGCGAAGCGTCGACCTTGACCTACCGCGTGACGCCTTGATCGTGTTCACCGGCCTGTCCGGTTCGGGCAAGTCGTCGCTCGCGTTCGACACGATCTTCGCCGAGGGGCAGCGCCGCTACGTCGAATCGCTCTCGGCGTACGCCCGGCAGTTCCTCGGGCAGATGGACAAACCCGACGTCGACTTCATCGAGGGTCTGTCGCCCGCGGTGTCCATCGACCAGAAGTCGACCAACCGCAACCCGCGGTCGACGGTCGGCACCATCACCGAGGTCTACGACTACCTGCGCCTTCTGTACGCGCGGGCCGGCATGCCGCACTGCCCGGTGTGTGGTGAGCGGATCGCACGGCAGACCCCTCAGCAGATCGTCGACCAGGTCCTGGCCATGGACGAAGGGCTGCGTTTCCAGGTGCTCGCACCGGTCGTCCGCACCCGCAAGGGTGAGTTCGTCGACCTGTTCGAGAAGCTCAACTCCCAGGGTTACAGCCGCGTGCGCGTCGACGGGGTGGTCTATCCGCTGACCGAACCGCCCAAGCTCAAGAAGCAGGAGAAGCACGACATCGAGGTGGTGGTCGACCGGCTCACGGTGAAGGCCACCGCCAAACAGCGGCTGACCGATTCGGTGGAGACGGCTCTGACGCTGGCCGACGGCATCGTGGTGCTCGAGTTCGTCGACCGTGAGGACGACCATCCGCACCGTGAGCAGCGGTTCTCCGAGAAACTGGCGTGTCCCAACGGCCACCCCCTGGCCGTCGACGATCTCGAACCGCGGTCCTTCTCGTTCAACTCGCCCTACGGCGCCTGTCCGGAGTGCGCCGGGCTCGGCGTCCGCAAGGAGGTCGACCCCGAACTCGTCATCCCCGACCCGGATCTGACGCTGGCCGAGGGCGCCATCGCCCCGTGGTCGATGGGCCAGACCGCGGAGTACTTCACCCGCATGCTGACCGGCCTGGGTGAGTCGATGGGCTTCGACGTCGACACACCGTGGAAGAAGCTGCCCGCCAAGGTGCGTCGCGCGATCCTCGAGGGCTGCGACGAGCAGGTGCACGTCAAGTACCGCAATCGGTACGGCCGCACCCGCTCGTACTACGCCGACTTCGAGGGCGTCATGGCGTTCCTGCAGCGCCGCATGGAGCAGACCGACTCCGAGCAGATGAAGGAGCGCTACGAGGGCTTCATGCGCGACGTGCCGTGCCCGGAGTGCGACGGCACCCGCCTCAAGCCCGAGATCCTCGCGGTCACGCTGGCCGCGGGCGACCACGGCGCGAAGTCGATCGCCGAGGTCGCGGAGCTGTCGATCGCCGACTGCGCCGACTTCCTCAACGCGCTCACCCTCGGCGCGCGCGAACAGGCCATCGCCGGTCAGGTCCTCAAGGAGATCCAGTCCCGGCTGGGCTTCCTGCTCGACGTCGGGCTGGACTACCTGTCGCTCTCGCGCGCTGCGGCCACGCTGTCCGGCGGCGAGGCGCAGCGGATCCGGCTCGCCACGCAGATCGGTTCGGGTCTGGTGGGCGTGCTCTACGTCCTCGACGAGCCGTCTATCGGTCTGCACCAGCGCGACAACCGCCGCCTGATCGACACCCTGGTCCGGCTGCGGGAACTGGGCAACACGCTCATCGTGGTCGAACACGACCTCGACACCATCGCCCACGCCGACTGGGTGGTCGACATCGGCCCGGCCGCCGGTGAGCACGGCGGGCGGATCGTGCACAGCGGCACCTACCAGGATCTGCTGCGCAATCCGGAGTCGCTGACCGGCGCGTACCTCTCCGGTCGCGAGAGCATCGAGGTGCCTGCGATCCGGCGTCCCGTCGACCGCAAACGACAACTCACCGTCATCGGCGCGCGTGAGCACAACCTCAAGGACGTCGACGTCGCATTCCCCCTCGGGGTGCTCACGTCGGTCACCGGGGTGTCGGGCTCGGGTAAGTCGACGCTGGTCAACGACATCCTGGCGTCCGTGCTGGCCAACAAACTCAACGGCGCCCGGCAGGTGCCCGGCCGCCACACCCGCATCAACGGCCTCGACCAACTCGACAAGCTCGTGCGGGTGGACCAGTCGCCGATCGGGCGGACCCCACGGTCGAACCCCGCGACCTACACCGGTGTATTCGACAAGATCCGGTCGCTGTTCGCGGCGACGACGGAGGCCAAGGTCCGCGGATACCAGCCGGGACGTTTCTCGTTCAACGTCAAGGGCGGCCGCTGCGAGGCCTGTTCGGGCGACGGCACCATCAAGATCGAGATGAACTTCCTGCCGGACGTGTACGTCCCGTGCGAGGTGTGCCACGGTGCCCGCTACAACCGCGAGACGCTCGAGGTGCACTACAAGGGCAAGACCATCGCCGAGGTGCTCGACCTGTCGATCGAGGACGCTGCGGAGTTCTTCGAACCGATCAGCTCGATCCACCGCTACCTCAAGACGCTGGTCGACGTCGGCCTGGGCTACGTGCGGCTGGGCCAGCCCGCACCGACGCTGTCCGGGGGTGAGGCCCAGCGCGTGAAACTGGCCGCCGAGCTGCAGAAGCGGTCGACCGGCCGCACGGTCTACATCCTCGACGAGCCGACCACCGGCCTGCACTTCGAGGACATCCGCAAGCTGCTCAAGGTCATCAACGGTCTGGTCGACAAGGGCAACACGGTGATCGTCATCGAGCACAACCTCGACGTGATCAAGACCTCCGACTGGATCATCGACATGGGTCCCGAAGGCGGCGCCGGCGGCGGCACCGTGGTCGCGCAGGGCACCCCCGAGGACGTCGCGGCCAACACCGACAGCTACACCGGCCACTTCCTCGCCGAGATGCTCGACGTACCCGCGCCGACCCCGAAGCGGCGCAAGGTCAGCGCGTGAGCGCCGACTCCTCGGCGCGCGTCACCTCGTAGGCGTCGAGGTCGAAGCGCCGCGTCTGATTGCGGAACCGGAACGTGAAGTCCGGCCACAGGGTGGTGTTGTTGCCGTGCGCGTCGAGGTACCAGCTCGCACACTTGCCGGTCATCCACACCGAACCGCTCAGCGCCTGCTGCAGCCGTTCGTTGTACGCGTCGAGCGCGTCCTGTTTCACCTCGACCGTGCGCAGACCCTCCTCGCGCATCGTCGAGACCGCGTCGACGACGTAGTTGAGCTGCGACTCGATCATGTACACCATCGAACTGTGGCCCAGCCCGGTGTTCGGTCCGACGAGCACGAACATGTTCGGGTACCCGGCGATCGTGGTGCCTTTGTAAGCCCGCATGCCCTTGTCGGCGAACCGCTGGGTCAGGCTGGCCCCGTCGGCGCCGCACACCGTGTCGAACATCGGCGAGTCGGTGACGTGGAATCCCGTCGCGACGACGAGGGCGTCGACCTCGCGCGCGGTGCCGTCGGTCGCGATGATGCGGTTGCCGTCGATCTCGTGGATGCCGTCGGTGATGAGGTCGACGTGGCCGCGGTCCAGCGTCGGATACCAGTCGTTGGAGATCAGCATCCGCTTGCAGCCGATCCGGAAGTTCGGCGTCACCTTGCGCCGCAACTCGGGGTCTTTGATCTCGGTGCGGATCTTCGCCCGCGAGAGCAACTCGAACCCCTTCATCAAATTCGGGTTCTTCGCGAGGCCGACGACCTGGACTTCGCGGCTGGTGTAGATGCCCGCGCGCGCCAGGCGGAGAAAGCCCTGCACGTTGCGGAACGCCCACTTCTCGGCGCGGGTGAACGGCCGGTCGAACCGCGGCAGCAGCCAGGGCGCGGTGCGCTGGTACACATCGAGGTGGGCGACCCGATCGGCGATCTCGGGCACGATCTGGATGGCCGATGCGCCGGTGCCGATGACGGCGACCCGTTTCCCCGTCAGGTCCGCGTCGTGGTTCCACCGCGCGGAGTGGAACATCTCGCCTCCGGCCGCAGTGAACGATTCGATGCCCGGGATTCCCGGCAGTGACGGTTCGGCCAGTGACCCGAACGCGGTGATCAGGACATCGGCGGTGGCCGGTCCGGAGTCGGTGGACAACTCCCATCGGGACTCGGTGGGGTTCCAGGCGGCGCGGCTCACGGTGCACCCGAACCGGTGCCGGTCGAGGACGCCGTACTGTCGCGCGACCTTGCGCAGATAGTCCTCGATCTCGGGTTGGGTGGAGAAGGAGCGTGTCCAATCCGGGTTCAGCGCAAAGGAATACGAGTACAGATGTGACGGCACGTCACACGCCGCGCCCGGGTAGGTGTTGTCGCGCCAGGTACCGCCGACGTCGGGGCCGCGTTCGAAGACGACGAAGTCGCGGTGGCCTGCCTCCTGCAGCCGGATCGCGGCGCCGAGGCCGGAGAACCCGCTGCCGATGATCGCGATCTTCACCGCAACCCCTTCCGTCGGTGGGCGTAGGTTAGCCAACGGCTCCCGGTTCCAATCACGCTTTCATCACCGGCGACGGGAATCGCGGGCTCACCCGCGCCCCGGCCAGCCACGCGCTCAAATCGTGGGCGCGTTGCTGCAGCGCCTTCTCGCCGTCGCGGCCGACGTCCTCGAGCAGCCGCAGCACGACCCGCCCGTCGGCGTCCTGGCCCCAGCCGCCGACGATCCGGCCGTTCCACCACGCCGTCGGGCCACCGTTGCCGTTGCGGTCGAAGACCTGTGCGCGATGTCCACCGAGGTACCACTCGCGGTCGAACCAGCCCATCGTGGTCACGTCGAGGCCCGGCAGCAGCGCAGCCCAGGGTTCAGGCTCCGGTTCGACGTCGAGATCGTCGGGGAGGGCGACCCCCGGCGTCCCGTGCAGGTCGACGTCGACGGCCCCGAGTGCCTGCAGGGTCCGCCGCGCCCACGTGAGGGTGTGGCCGAACCACCACTTCACGTCGGTCACGGTGGCGGGACCGAACGTGCGCAGCCAGCGCCCCACCGCCTTGATCGCGGCCTCGTCGGCGGGTGCCCGGGCATCGTCACCGGCGCCGAGCCAGTCGTCGCGGAGGGTCCACCGCGGGCGGCTGACCGTCCAGCCGCCGTCGTTCGGGCCGCGGACGATGTCGCCGCGCACGCCCAACACGGTCAGCACCCGGGGCGCCAGCGGAGTGGCCCCGCCCCACTGTTTGCCGGGGGCGGGGTCGTGGCTGCCCGCCAGTTCGGGAAGCGCCGCGCGCAACTCCCGCGCGCTGGTCGGTCCGTTCCGGCGCAGATGATCGAGGACCGCCGCGCAGGCGGTGTCGAGCCACTCGGCGCCGTCGTCGGCCACCCCGGATTTCTCGGCGTCGGCGATCAGTCGCCGGCGCTCGTTGGCGGCGACCCGGTCGCTGGCCACGCTCTGGATCACCGGCAGGTCGCCGCTGCCGACCACCCACAGGGTGCGCCGCATCGCGAGGTGTTTGGCGACGGTTCTGCACTCGTAGAGCGCGGTGTCGAGATGGGTGAGATCGAACCCCGCAACACGGGCCCACAGCGTCAGGTACGGGGTGGCCGGATCGGTGGCGTGCAGCCCGACCATCCGCGTGACCACCTCGTCGGGCGAAGCGGCCCGCTGGTCACCGGCGAGGAAGTGGCGGCGCGCGAGCCTGGCCCGCCGCTCGGTGGGCGTGAAAGACCGCAGCGCTCAGTCCTTTTCGTGCATCTGGGCGCGGATCTGGGCCAGCCGTTCGGCGGCCGCGCGTTGCCGTTCCTCGTACTGTTCGTCGGCGGTGCGGCCCTCCGGGGTCTCGGCGGCCAGTTCGGCGGCGCCGATCGCGGAGCCGTACCGGCCCTCGATCTTCTCGCGCACCGACTCGAAGGTCGGCACACCACCCGGCGTGTAACCGGTGTCGAGCGCTTCGGCGGGCGGCGGTGGCGGCGCGGGGGTGGGTTCGGGAGCAGGCTGCGGTTCGTCGGCCATGCCGTCACCGTACTCGCGGGCGACGACACCGGACCTACTTCGCGGCGACCTGCACGACCGGCGCCGCGACCTGCGGTCGGGGGAGCGGTGTCGCGACGACCTCGGGGGTGCGGAGTCGTCCGGCCAGCCACGGCAGCGCGGTGGCGAAGGCCTGTTCGGCGAACGGCCAGTCGTGCATCCCCGGCTGAACGGCGACGGTGCAGTCGATTCCGTTGGCGGCGCCGAGCGCGCACAGGGTGGATGCGGCCGCCGTCTGTTCGGGGCCGGCGGTGTTGGAGTCGAACCAGCCCTCCACGTCGCGGTAGCGGCCGTGGCGGGTCATCACCGTGGTTGGGTCGTAGGCCGCCCAGGCCGCCGTGTTGCCGCCGTACAGCCGCGCGATCGTCTGCTCCTTCGTACCGGCGTTCGGTGTCAGGTCACCGGCGATGTCCTCGAAGGTGCTGAACAGTTCGGGGTGCATGACGCTGAGGTCGACCGCGCACGTGCCGCCCATCGACCATCCGACGACGCCCCACCCCGAGCGGTCGGCGCTCACCCCGAAGTGCGATATCACGTAGGGCCGAACGTCTTCAGTGAGGTGCCGGGCGCTGTTCCCACGGCTGCCGTCGACGCATTCGGTGTCGTTGCGGAACGTTCCACCGGCGTCGACGAACACCAGTACCGGCGCGTAGCCGTGGTGTGCGGCGGCGAACGCGTCGGCGGTCGTCACGGCGTTGCCCGCGCGGACCCAGTCGGCGGGGGTGTTGAACTCACCGCCGATCATCAGCACCGCAGGCAGCCGCGGTGGGGGGTTGGTGGCATACCAGGCCGGCGGCAGGTAGACGAGTTCGTTGCGGTGCCGGAAACCCGATGCGGCGTCGCCTGTTTCAACGGGGACGACCGTGCCCTTCTCCGGAATCGCGTGGCGCCGCTGCAGGGAGCTCAGCGTAGCGAGGGTGATCTGGTCGGGCAGCGGTCCGGAGGTGAGTTGGTCCCACGCGGTCTGCACGGTCGGGAAGTAGCCGGTCCACAGATTCACCACCAACAGCACCGACAGCAGGCACATGGGGACGGTCGCGATCGACACCGCCCGCCGCCACCAGCCCGCGCCGCGCCATCCGACCATCAGGACCACCACCGCGACGCCGAACACCCCGATCCACACCCACAGCGAGCGCGGTGCCGGATCTTCCGCCCAGCCCTCCGATGCCACGAACTCGTATGCGGTGACGGCGAACGCGCCACCAACCACCACCGCCCACGGGATCCACAACAGGCGCCAGCGCCGGGTGCGCCACCCGATCGCGGTCACCAGCGCCACGACAGCCGCAGCCTGGACGACGACAGGTAACCAGCCGTGCATCAGCGAGACATGGTGGTGCAGAGTGTGTGCCGGGCCCACCACCACATGGTGGGCCGTGAAGCTTGGCGGCGGCTGTCAGACCGCTGTCAACGTGGTCTGGCCAACGGGAACGGAAGCGTCTCCCGGATGCTGCGGCCGGTGATCAGCATGACCACCCGATCGACACCCATGCCCAGCCCACCGGTGGGCGGCATCGCGTACTCCATGGCCTGCAGGAAGTCCTCGTCGAGTTCCATCGCCTCCGGATCACCGCCCGCGGCGAGCAGCGACTGCGCCTGCAGTCGACGACGCTGCTCCACCGGATCGGTGAGTTCGCTGTAGGCGGTGCCCAATTCGACACCCCAGGCGACGAGGTCCCACCGTTCGGCGACGCCGGCAATGCTGCGATGCGGGCGCGTCAAGGGGGATACGGACGTCGGGAAGTCCTTGTAGAACGTCGGCTTCTCGGTGCGGTCCTCGACCAGGTGCTCGTACATCTCGAGCACCACCGCCCCCTCGTCCCAGTGGGTCAGATAGGGGATGCCCGCCGCGTCGGCCAGCTTGCGCAGCGTCGGCAGTTCCGTGGCGGCGTCGATGTGTTCGCCGAGCGCCTCGGACACCGCATCGTGCACCGTCTTGACCGTCCACGGTCCGGAGATGTCGACGGGTTCGAGGACGCCGTCGTCACGCGGACGGAGGAACACGTGCTCACCGTTGGCGGCCATCGCGGCGTTCTGGATGAGTTCACGGCACCCGTCGATCCACACGTGGTAGTCGGCGTGCGCCTGATACGCCTCCAGCAGTGTGAATTCGGGGTTGTGGGAGAAGTCGACGCCTTCGTTGCGGAACGCGCGGCCGAGTTCGAAGACCCGCTCCACCCCACCGACGCAGAGCCGCTTGAGATACAGCTCGGGCGCGATGCGCAGATACAGGTCCAGGTCGTAGGCGTTGATGTGGGTCAGGAACGGCCGTGCGTTGGCGCCGCCGTGGATCTGCTGCAGGATCGGGGTCTCGACCTCGAGGAAACCCTTGTGGTACAGCGTGTCCCGGATCGCGTGCAGCACGCCGCTGCGGGCCCGGATCAGATCCCGCGCCTCGGTGTTGACCGCCAGGTCGACGTAGCGGGCCCGGACGCGGGCCTCCTGATCGGTCAGGCCCTTCCACTTGTCCGGCAGGGGACGCAGGCATTTACCGGTGAGCCGCCAGTGCCGCACCAGCAGCGAGCGGGTCCCGTTCTTGCTGTAGCCCATGGTGCCGGTCGCCTCGATGAGGTCGCCGAGGTCGATGGCCGCGGTGAAGTCGGCGGTGCTGCCCTGCTCGAGTGTCGAATTGTCCAGCAGCAGTTGCACTTCACCCGACCAGTCCCGTAACTGGGCGAACAGCACACCGCCGTAGTCGCGGATGCGCAGCACCCGGCCGGCGACATCGAGTTCGACGTCGTCGGGGGAGTCGACGGCAGCCGCCGCGGTGTGGCTGGGTGGCCGGCCGACCGGATAGGCGTCGACGCCGTCGGCCTGCAGCGCCTTGAGTTTCGCCATCCGGACCCGCACCTGCTCGGGCAGCCGGGGCGGTTCGTCGTCGGCGGTGTCGGTGCGCAACCCGGACATGTCGGGTGCGGTGCCGTCGTGGTGGAGCACGCCGCTGGCGACCAGGTCCTGCGGTGCGGACGTGTGGTGGCCGGTGTGTTGTTTGTTGCGCCGCGAGAACGGCAGCACCAGGAAGCCCTCGGCGATCACCGATGCCACCCCGACGCGGGGGATGAGGCGCGCGTCCTCGTAGCAGGCGTAGCGCGGCACCCACTGCGGTTGGTATTTCATGTTCGAGCGGTACAGCGTCTCCAGCTGCCACCACCGGGAGAAGAAGACCAGCAGCCAGCGCCACAGCCGGGCCACGGGTCCGGCGCCGAGTTGCGCGCCCTGCTCGAACGCCGACCGGAACATCGCGAAGTTCAGGGAGATGCGGGTGACGCCGATGTCCTCGGCCTGCATGCACAGCTCGCTGACCATCAACTCGATGGTGCCGTTGGGTGACTGCGGGGAACGCCGCATCACGTCGAGGGAGGCGCCGTTGCTGCCCCACGGCACCAGCGACAACATGGCCACGACGGTGCCACTCCCCGGGTCGCTTCGCTCGCCCCCGGTCTCGCCCTGGACGGCCTCCACCAGCAGGCAGTCGCTGTCGGCGGGATCGCCGAGGCGGCCGAGCGCCATCGAGAAGCCGCGTTCTGTCTCGGTGTCGCGCCAGGCGTCGGCGTGGGCGATCACCTCGGCCATCTGTTCGGGTGAGAGCTCCCGGTGTCTGCGGATCCGCACGGTCACCCCGGCGCGGCGGGCCCGCGTGACGGCCTGGCGCACCGCCCGCATGTCCGGCCCGGAGAGCCGGAAGCTGTCCGGATGCAGGATGGCCTCGTCGCCCAGTTGGATCGCGCTGAGTCCGGCGGCCCGGAACGCCTCGGCCCCGCCCACGCTGGCACCCATGACACCCGGTGCCCAGCCGTACGTCCCGCACAGCGCCAGCCACGCGTCGATCGCCTGCGGCCAGGCTTTCGGGTCGCCGACCGGGTCACCGCTGGCCAGGCAGACCCCCACCTCGACCCGGTAGGTGATCGCGGCGCGTCCGTTCGGTGCGAACACCACGGACTTGTCCCGCCGGGTGGCGAAATACCCCAGCGAGTCGTTCTTGCCGTAGAGCTCGAGCAGACCGCGGATGGCCGATTCGTCTTCGCCGGTGAGCGCGTTCTCGGAGCGCTGCGACTGGAACAGCACGATCGCCGCGGCCATCAACGCCAGCGCGCCGAACAACCCGAGCAGGGCGTTGACGACCACGTGTGGGTGTTGTCCGTCGAACGCGTCGGGGTCGACGCCGGCGAACGCGAACACCCGGTTCGCCGCGTATGCCAAGCGGTAGTCGCGTTCGAGGTCGCCGGGGAACAGTTCGAGCAGACCCCAGCCGACGAGCACGCCGACCGCCATTCCGGCGGCCAGCACACCGGCCGCCTTGAACAGGGCGCCGCGCCGCACGCGGGCCCAGAACAGCGGGCGGGCCAACAGCAGGAAGGCCACGGCCGCAAGGTGGAAGGCGAGGCCGATGACCTCGCCCATCTCCTCGACGACCGATTCGTCACCGGTCAGCAGATCGGCGACGTTCCAGCCGACCGCGGCGACCATGTACAGCAGCAGAATCCACCAGGCGATGCGTTTGCGGGCGGCCAGCGCGCCCGCCAGCAGCGCCAGCACGAACGCCCAGGCGAAGCTGGTGTCGGGGAAGTTGAAGATGTAGTCGTTGACGAACTCTCGCGGCACCCGGATGATCCACCGGACCAGCGGTGAGACGCTCGCGATGAGCGAGAGGGTGGCGATGACGCCGACGGTCCACCCGGCGGCCGCGGGAACCCAGGAGTGGCGGGAGTCGGCGCGCGTCCTCGGCGGACTGGTGAGCGTCATAGGCGGGGACAATATTCGCTCAGGGCCCCGAATGTGGGGACGTGATCACCAGACCGGACCGGTGTATTTCTCGCCGGGACCCTTGCCGGGCTCATCGGGGGCGGCGCTGGCTTCCCGGAACGCCAGCTGCAGGGTCTTGAGACCGTCGCGGACGGGTCCGGCGTGCGGGCCCAGGTACTCGGCGGATGCGGTGACCAGACCGGCCAGGGCGGTGATCAGCCGACGGGCTTCGTCCAGGTCGCGGTGCGGGCTCTCGTCGGGGTCGTCGTGGGAGAGCCCCAACTTCTCGGCTGCCGCGCTCATCAGCATCACCGCCGAACGGGTGATCACCTCGACGGCGGGAATATCGGCGAGTTCGCGCGCTGACGGCGGAGCCGTCGGTTCAGGCTGTGCTTGTTGATCCGTCACGCCTGCTAGACTTGCATGCGCGACCGTCCTGGCTGACGTCAGGACAGTAAGTGGAGTCCCACTCCCACCGCTGGCCAACCAGGCACAGCGGTCCGGTCACCGGCATCCAGTATGCCGGTTCTGTGCTGTTGGCACGGGCGGCGGAAGCCGTGATCGGTCGGCATCGGGCCCTGCAGTGCAGGGCCTTCCTGCTCTCGCGGGCAGGTGTGGAATGGGCCAGTGGACTCCCTGGAGAACACAACATAGGAGGCCCCATCAGCACTGAGACCCGCGTCAACGAGCGCATCCGCGTACCTGAAGTTCGCCTGATCGGACCGGGCGGTGAACAGGTAGGCATCGTGCGCATCGAAGATGCACTCCGCGTCGCCGCGGATGCCGATCTCGATCTCGTCGAAGTTGCACCGGACGCCAAGCCGCCCGTCTGCAAGATCATGGACTACGGAAAGTTCAAGTACGAGACGGCACAGAAGGCGCGCGAGTCTCGCAAGAACCAGCAGCAGACCGTCGTCAAGGAACAGAAGCTCCGTCCCAAGATCGACCCGCACGATTACGAGACCAAGAAGGGTCACGTCATCCGCTTCCTCGAGGCCGGGTCCAAGGTCAAGGTGACGATCATGTTCCGCGGACGTGAGCAGTCGCGGCCCGAACTGGGCTTCCGACTCCTGCAGCGCCTGGGCGCCGACGTGGCCGAGTACGGCTTCGTCGAGACGTCCGCGAAGCAGGACGGACGCAACATGACGATGGTGCTGGCCCCGCATCGCGGCGCGAAGACTCGCGCCAAAGCGGCGGAGCAAGCAGAACGTCCCCGCGAGTCGGCCCCCGGCCCGGACGCCACGTAGCACTGCCCGACACCGAACAGAATTAAGAGGACACCCATGCCCAAGGCCAAGACCCACAGCGGCGCGTCCAAGCGCTTCCGGCGCACCGGCACCGGAAAGATCGTGCGCCAGAAGGCCAATCGGCGCCACCTGATGGAGCACAAGCCCACCAAGCGCACCCGCCGCCTTGCCGGTCGCACCCAGGTGTCGGCCAACGACGCCCCGCGCATCAACAAGATGCTCAACGGCTGAGCGACGAACCCGACCTTTCCAGTCCGTACGAGATAGGAACTACCCATGGCACGCGTCAAGCGCGCAGTCAACGCTCAGAAGAAGCGCCGCACAGTTCTCAAGGCCTCCAAGGGCTACCGCGGTCAGCGGTCCCGCCTGTACCGCAAGGCCAAAGAGCAGCAGCTGCATTCACTCACCTACGCCTACCGTGACCGGCGGGCGCGCAAGGGTGAGTTCCGCAAGCTGTGGATCTCGCGGATCAACGCCGCGGCCCGCGCGAACGACATCACCTACAACCGGCTGATCCAGGGCCTGAAGGCCGCCGGCGTCGAGGTCGACCGCAAGAACCTCGCCGAGATCGCCGTCAGCGATGCCGCCGCGTTCACCGCACTGGTGGAGGTCGCCAAGGCCGCGCTGCCCGAGGACGTCAATGCGCCGTCCGGAGAGGCCGCCTGAGCCTGCTCAGTGAGCGCTCCGCCCGGGTGGTGGCAGCGGTCAAACTCCACCGACACGTCGGTCGCCGCCGCGCCGCACGTTTCCTCGCCGAGGGGCCCAACCTCGTCGAGGCCGCGTTGCGGCGCGGTGTCGTCTCCGAGGTCTTCGCCACCGAGGACGCCGCGGCGCGGTTCGCGGCGCTGCTCGTCGGCGCCGATGTCCATCTCGTCACCGAGCGTGCGGCGAAAGCACTGTCGGACACGGTGACCCCGGTCGGCCTCGTCGCCGTGTGTCGGATGCCCGAGGTGTCGCTCGACGAAATCCTCGGTGCGTCCCCACGACTCGTGGCGGTCGCGGTCGAGACGTCCGAACCCGGGAATGCCGGCACGCTGATCCGGCTCGCGGATGCGATGGGCGCCGACGCGGTGATCCTGGCAGGCAACAGCGTGGACCCCTACAACGGGAAGTGTCTGCGTGCCTCGGCGGGCAGCATCTTCGGGGTGTCCGTCGTCGAGGCACCCGACACCGCCGGTCTGGTCGCCGCGCTGCACGGCGCCGGGCTGACCGTATTGGCCACCACGCTCGACGGTGAGGTGAGCCTCGACGATGCGGAGCTGTCCGGCCCGACGGCGTGGCTGTTCGGCGCCGAGGCCCACGGACTCGCCCCGGAGGTCGCCGCGCTCGCCGATGCCCGGGTGACCATCCCGATGGCGGGCAGCGCCGAGAGCCTCAACGTCGCCGCCGCCGCCGCGATCTGCCTGTACCAGAGCGCCCGCGCGCTGCGGTCGGGCTGACGTCGTCGGTCGCGCCGCGAGACTGAACCCACGCAGGCGCCCACCCGCACTTTTGCTGCGTGGTCTCAGTCTCGCGGAACTGACGCGCGAGCCGCTACCCGCTCAGCAGACCCTTCGCCACGTGCGTGATCTGCACCTCGTTGCTGCCTGCGTAGATCATCAGCGACTTCGCGTCGCGGGCCAGCTGTTCGACGCGGTACTCGGTCATGTAGCCGTTGCCGCCGAACAGCTGAACCGCCTCCATGGCCACGTCGGTGGCGGCCTGGGAGCAGTACCACTTGATCGCCGAGGCCTCGGCGAGCGAGATCGGGGTGCCGGTCTGCGACGCCTCGATGACACGGAACAGCATGTTGCGCACGTTCATCCGGGCCACCTCCATCGAGGCGAGCTTGAGCTGGATGAGCTGGAACTGGCCGATCTCCTTACCCCACAGGGTGCGGGACTTCGCGTAGTCGACCGATAGCTTCAGGCACTCCTCGATCACCCCGAGCGCCATCGCGGCCACACCGATGCGCTCCGCGGAGAAGCTCGACCGCGCGCTCTCGCGACCGTCGCCGGCCTCGTTGTCCTCGGTCTCGCCGAGCAGCCGATCGCGACCCAGCCGGACGTTGTTGAAGAACAGTTCGCCCGTGCGCGAGGAGTGGATGCCCATCTTGCGGAACGGCTTCGACTGCACGAAGCCCTCCATGCCGCGGTCGAGCACGAACGTCAGCACCTTGCGGTCCCGCTTGTCGACCCCGTCACCTTCGTCGAGCTTGGCGTAGACCACCACCACGTCCGCGTCGGGGCCGTTGGTGATGAACGTTTTCTGGCCGTTGAGGATGTAGTCGCCTGATCCATCGGCGGCACGAACCACATAGGACTTCATGCCACCGAACGCATCGGAGCCCGAATCCGGTTCGGTGATCGCCCACGCGCCCACCTTCTCGTAGGTCACCAGACCGGGCAGCCAGCGCTCCTGCTGGGCGAGGGTTCCGCGGCCCATGATCGTCGGCACGGTGAGTCCGAGGCTGACGCCCATGCCGGTGACCACACCCATGCACACCCGGCACAGTTCGCTGACCACGACGAAGCCCATCCCGCTTCCGCCGTCCCCGCCGAACATGCCGCCGGAGCTCCGGCCGCCGGAGGGCGAGCCGCCCTCGCGCAGCCGCGCGAACCGCTTCTCCAGCGACTCCTTGGCCATCGCGTCGATTCCGAAGGTGCTGAACAGCTTTCGGATGACGGGGTAGGGCTCCATCTCGCCGCTCTCCAGAGCGTCGACATGCGGACGGATTTCTTTGTCGACGAACTCCCGGACGGCATCGCGCACGGCAAGATCGACATCAGACCACTCGAGCATGCCTTCAGGCTGCCTTATGGCGTCCGCGGGCCGGACGCAGCCCCGCCAAAGAGAACGTCGTGTGCACCAGCGACCCCGCCTTGTCGAGCAGCGTCTTGCGGCGCGGGACGTAGTGCATCGGCAGCCCGCGGCGGTCGGCGGGCGGGCCCATGAACGCGGGCGCCTCGACCAGCGGGGCGTCGGACGGCAGTTTGCCCTCGGCGCGACGGTAGGCGGCCAGCGCGCGCGGGTGCAGGCGGATCTCGTCGGGGACCGCAACGAAGGCCAACTCGACGAATTTGCCGAACAGCCGCAACAGCACCTCGTCACCCGGAGTCCAGCGCATCCCCGCGCGTTCCCGCACCGCCGGGTCGAACAGGCCGGCGGCGATCCACCGCTGCGCACCCACCATCGGTCGGAACATCTGGTCCCACATCGGTGTCGGCATCAGCACGAACCACGGTTTCGGGATGCGGATCGAGAAGATGTCCAGCGTCGCCTGGTTGATCTCGAGTTCCTCGCGGCACTTGCGGTCCCAGTACTCGCAGAACTCCTCCCACGATTCGGGCACCGGTCGCATGCTCATCCCGTACATCCGGTACCACTGCACGTGCTCGTCGAACAGCTGGCGCTTCTCGGCCTCGGTGAGCCCGCCGCAGAAGTACTCCGCGGTCTTGATGATCAACATGAAGAACGTGGCGTGCGCCCAGTAGAACGTGTCCGGGTTGAGAGCGTGATAGCGCCGTCCCGCAGGGTCGGTGCCCTTGATCGTCGTGTGATAGCTCTTGATCTGCTCACCGGTCTGCGCGGCGCGGTCACCGTCGTAGACGACGCCCATGATCGGGTACACCGAACGGGCGACGCGCTGCAGCGGTTCGCGCAGCAGGACCGAATGGTCCGCCACGCCGGCGCCGAGCTCGGGATACATGTTCTGGATCGCGCCGATCCACACGCCGAGCATGCCGGTGCGCAAATCCCCGAAGTACTTCCAGGTCAGCGAGTCCGGTCCGAGTGGATCCGGTTGCGCCTCACACGAATGCAGGGCGCTCCGCGCTGTCTTGGGGGTCGTCCTCGCGGTCATCGGTCTCCTCGCTGAGTCGATGCTCGATGTGATCCACACCATAGTAGTGACAACAAACGTTGTCTATGACGCGCGCGGCGCGTCACCGTGGTGTTATGCCCCGTAGACGCGGGTGCGTTCGTCCCGTGATCGAGGCCGCTCGTTGGCCGCCTCCGAGGCCGCCGCATACGCTGGCGACGTGGAGGTGAAGCCCTTCGATGAACGATCCGGCGGTACCGAAGACGAGGAGCGTGCACCGGTGCGCGGATCGGCGGGACCGCTCGGCTGGTTCTACAGCGCCAACCACAGTCCCAGCGTGGTCGAGTTCCTGCGCCGCGCCCGCCGGGCGCTGCCGGGCGACCCGGATTTCGGGGATCCCTTGTCGGCCGACGGGGTGGGTGGGCCACGTGCCGCCGCACGTGTCGCGGACCGGCTGCTCGACCGTGAGGCCGTCTCGCGCGAGGTCAGCCTCGGCGCGCTGCAGCTCTGGCAGGCGGTCACCGAGAGGGTGTCCGGCAAGCCGGCCAATCCGGAGGTCACGCTGGTGTTCAGCGATCTGGTCGGGTTCTCGTCGTGGGCGCTGACCGCCGGTGACGACGCGACCCTGCGGTTGCTCCGCCGCGTCGCCCAGGCATATGAACCGCCGCTGCTCGAGGCAGGCGGCCGCATCGTCAAACGGATGGGCGACGGGTCCATGGCGGTGTTCACCGACCCCGGCACGGCGGTGCGCGCGGTGCTCAACGCGATGGCCGCGGTCCGGTCGGTCGAGATCGACGGATACAGCCCCCGGATGCGGGTCGGCGTGCACACCGGCAGACCGCAGCGGATCGGCTCGGATTGGCTCGGGGTGGACGTCAACATCGCCGCGCGGGTGATGGAGCGGGCGACCCGCGGCGGGCTGATCGTCTCGCAGGCGACCCTCGACCGCATCCCCGCCGAGGAATTGGCGGCGTTGAACGTCACCGTCAAGCGTCAGCGCAGGCAGGTGTTCAGCCTCAAACCCGACGGTGTGCCACCCGAACTTGCCATGTACCGGGTGCGCCGCAACAGGCCGTCGGGGGAGGACCCCACCGACGACGAGTCCTAGCGGGAAACGGTCGCGAGGGCGGGTCGGGCGATCACCTATGATCGCCGGGTGGCTGAGCAGCCCGGAATGGCCGGAAACCTGTCTGAAAAGGCGTTGACCGAAGCGGTCGACGCGGCTCGCCGTGCGTTCGATTCCGCCGCGGACCTCGACGCGCTCGCCCGGGCGAAGACCGAACACCTCGGGGACCGGTCGCCGATCGCCGTGGCGCGTCAGTCGCTGGGCAGCCTGCCCAAGACGGAGCGCGCCGATGCCGGTAAACGCGTCAACGTCGCGCGGTCGGACGCCCAGCGCAGCTACGACGAGCGCCTCGCGGAGCTGCGTGCCGAGCGCGACGCGGCGGTCCTGGTCGCCGAACGCATCGACGTCACGCTCCCCTCGACGCGGCAACCGGTCGGTGCGCGCCACCCGATCACGATCCTGGCCGAGAACATCGCCGACACCTTCGTCGCGATGGGCTGGGAACTCGCCGAGGGGCCCGAGGTCGAGACCGAACAGTTCAACTTCGACGCGCTGAACTTCCCGCCGGACCATCCGGCCCGCAGCGAGCAGGACACGTTCTACGTCGCGCCCGACGGTTCGCGTCAGGTGCTGCGAACGCACACCTCGCCGGTGCAGATCCGCGCTCTGCTCGAACGCGATCTGCCGGTCTACATCATCTCGATCGGCCGCACGTTCCGCACCGATGAACTCGACGCCACCCACACACCGGTGTTCCACCAGGTCGAAGGGCTCGCCGTCGACCGCGGCCTGACCATGGCGCACCTGCGCGGCACCCTGGATGCGTTCGCCCGCGCCCAGTTCGGCCCGCAGGGCGGCACCCGGTTCCGGCCGCACTTCTTCCCGTTCACCGAACCGTCGGCGGAGGTCGACGTGTGGTTCCCCGGCAAGAAGGGCGGGCCCGGCTGGGTGGAGTGGGGCGGATGCGGCATGGTCAACCCGAACGTGCTGCGCGCCTGCGGGATCGACCCCGACGAGTACTCCGGTTTCGCATTCGGTATGGGTTTGGAGCGAACATTGCAGTTCCGCAACGGGATTCCCGACATGCGCGACATGGTCGAGGGTGACGTCCGGTTCTCGCTGCCCTTCGGGGTGGGCGCCTGATGCGGCTGCCGTACAGCTGGCTGCGCGAGGTCGTGTCTGCCGGCGCGCCGGGTTGGAACGTGTCCGCCGAGGAGCTCGAGCAGACCTTGATCCGCATCGGCCACGAGGTCGAGGACGTGCTGCCGGTCGGCCCGGTGACGGGACCCCTGACCGTCGGCCGCGTCGCCGAGATCGAGGAGCTCACGGAGTTCAAGAAGCCGATCCGCGCCGTCAAGGTCGACGTCGGCGAGCCGGAGAACCGTGACATCGTCTGCGGGGCAACCAATTTCGCCGTCGGTGATTTGGTGGTGGTGGCGCTGCCGGGCGCCACGCTGCCCGGGGACTTCACAATCGCCACGCGCAAGACCTACGGCCGCACCTCCGACGGGATGATCTGCTCGACCGCCGAACTCAACCTCGGCGCCGACCACTCCGGCATCCTCGTGCTGCCGCCCGGCACGGCCGCGCCCGGTACGCCGGCCGCCGAGGTGCTCGGCCTCGACGACACCGTGTTCGACCTGGCGATCACGCCGGACCGCGGCTACTGCCTGTCGGTGCGCGGGATGGCCCGCGAGATCGCCTGCGCCTACGACCTCGACTACGTCGACCCGGCGTTCGATCCGGAGCGGGTGCCCGCCCTGCCCGTCGAGGGTGAGGCGCTGCCGGTGGCGATCGACCCCGGCACCGGGGTGTTGCGGTTCGGGTTGCGGCCGGTCACCGGGATCGACCCCGCCGCCGTGTCGCCGTGGTGGATGCAGCGCCGCCTGCTGCTGTCGGGCATCCGGGCGATATCCCCGGCGGTCGACGTGACCAACTACGTGATGCTCGAGTTCGGTCACCCGATGCACGCCCACGACCGCAGCCTGATCACCGGAGGCTTCCGGGTGCGTTTCGCCGAGCCCGGCGAGACGGTGGTCACCCTCGACGACATCGAACGCCGACTGGATCCGGCCGACGTGCTGATCGTCGACGACGAGGCCACCGCCGCGATCGGCGGCGTGATGGGGGCGGGAACGACCGAGGTCCGCGAGACGACCACCGATGTGCTGCTGGAGGCGGCGGTGTGGGATCCGGCCGCGGTCTCGCGCACCCAGCGCAGGCTGCGCCTGGCCAGTGAGGCCGGCCGCCGCTACGAGCGCACCGTCGACCCGGCCATCTCGGTCGCCGCGCTCGACCGGTGCGCCGCCCTGCTCGCCGACATCGCCGGCGGCGCTGTGGAACCGCGGCTGACCGACTGGCGGGGCGACCCGCCGCGCGAGGACTGGTCGCCGCCACCGGTGTCGATGGCCCTCGACCGCCCCGACCGCACCGCCGGCGTCGACTATCCGCCCGGCACCACCGAGCGGCGGCTCACCCAGATCGGCGCCGTCGTGCGCGTCGACGGCGACCGGGTGACGGCCGTCCCGCCGAGTTGGCGCCCCGACATCAAGCAGCCGGCCGACCTGGTCGAGGAGGTGCTGCGGCTCGAGGGTCTCGAGCAGATCCCGTCGGTGCTGCCGGCCGCTCCGGCGGGTCGCGGCCTGACCGCCGTGCAGAAGCGGCGCCGGGCCATCGGCAAATCGCTCGCGCTCAGCGGTTACGTCGAGATCCTGCCCACCCCGTTCCTGCCCGCCGGTGTCTTCGACGTCTGGGGTCTGGCCGACGACGACCCCCGCCGTGCGACCACCCAGGTGCTCAACCCGTTGGAGGCCGACCGCCCGCACCTGGCCACGACGCTGCTGCCCGGCCTGCTGGAGGCGTTGGCCCGCAACGTGTCTCGCGGGGCGGCCGATGCGGCGCTGTTCGCCATCGCCCAGGTCGTCGAGCCCACCGAGGACACCCGCGCGGTCGAGCGGATCCCCAACGACCGCCGTCCGACCGATGACGAGATCGCCACCCTTGACGCGTCCCTGCCGCGTCAGCCCCAGCACGTCGGTGCGGTGCTGACCGGTCTGCGTGAACCCGCCGGTCCCTGGGGCCGCGGTCGTCCGGTCGAGGCGGCCGATGCGTTCGAGATGGTGCGGATCGTGGGACGGGCGGCCGAGGTGGAGTTCACGCTGCGCTCCGCTCAGCGCCTGCCGTGGCATCCGGGGCGGTGTGCCGAGGTGCTGATCGGCGACACCGTCGTCGGCCATGCCGGACAGCTGCATCCGGCGGTGGTGGAACGGGCCGGCCTGCCCAAGGGCACGTGCGCGGTCGAACTCGACCTCGACGCGGTGCCGATCACCGAGCGGCTGCCCGCGCCGCGGGTGTCGCCGTTCCCCGCCGTCTTCCAGGACGTCAGCCTCATCGTGGACGACGACGTCGCCGCGCAGAGTGTGGTCGAGGCGGTGCGGTCGGGCGCCGGCGAGCTGCTCGAGGACGTGCGGTTGTTCGACGTCTACACCGGCCCGCAGATCGGGGAGGGGCGCAAATCGCTGGCCCTCGCGTTGCGGTTCCGCGCCGCCGACCGGACCCTGACCGAGGACGAGGCGAGCACGGCCCGGGAGGCGGCGGTGCAGGCCGCGGCTGAACAGATCGGTGCGCAGCAGCGCCGCTGAACTCTCTCGCCGGGAAGCGGGTAAATGAGTTTGCATTTAACTGCATAAACATGCAAACTCTATGCATGACTTCTGTCGCAGTCGCCGGGGCCAGCGGATACGCCGGCGGGGAGATCCTGCGCCTGCTGCTCGGGCATCCCGCCTACTCCGACGGCCGGCTCACCATCGGCGCGCTGACCGCTGCGGGCAGTGCGGGCACGATGCTCGGTGACCACCACCCCCATCTGCTGCCGCTGGCCGGCCGGGTGCTCGAGGCCACCGACGCCGAGACGCTGTCCGGCCACGACGTCGTCTTCCTCGGCCTCCCGCACGGCCACTCCGCCGCGCTGGCCGAACAACTCGGCGACGACACGCTGATCATCGACTGCGGCGCCGACTTCCGGCTCACCGACGCGGCCGCGTGGGAACGGTTCTACGGTTCGGCGCACGCCGGCAGCTGGCCCTACGGCCTGCCCGAACTGCCCGGTGCCCGCGAGCGCCTCGCCGGAGCCAAGCGGATCGCCGTGCCCGGCTGCTATCCCACCGCGGCGCTGCTGGCGCTGCTGCCCGCCGTGGCCGAAGACCTCGTCGAACCGGCGGTCACCGTCGTGGCGGTCAGCGGTACCTCCGGCGCCGGGCGGGCCGCCAAACCCGACCTGCTCGGCGCGGAGGTGATCGGATCCGCGCGCGCCTACAACGTCGGCGGCAAGCACCGGCACACCCCGGAGATCGCGCAGGGCCTGCGGGCCGTGACGGACAAGGACGTCACGGTGTCGTTCACCCCGGTGCTGATCCCCACCTCGCGGGGCATCCTCGCCACCTGCACCGCCCGCACTTCCGCGTCGCTGTCGCAGCTGCGGGCCGCCTACGAGAAGGCTTACGACGCAGAACCTTTCATTCACCTGCTGCCCGAGGGGCAACTGCCCAAGACCGGTTCGGTGATCGGCAGCAACGCCGCGCAGATCGCGGTCGCGCTCGACGAGGATGCGCAGACGTTCGTCGCGATCGCGGCGATCGACAACTTGACCAAGGGGACCGGTGGGGCGGCGGTGCAGTCGATGAACCTGGCGCTGGGTTGGCCGGAGACCGAGGGCCTGTCGATCGTGGGGGTCGCGCCGTGACCGGATCCGCACCACTGATCCGCACCCAGGGCGTCACCGCCCCCGCCGGCTTCCGGGCCGCCGGAATCGCGGCCGGCATCAAGGCGTCGGGTGCGCTCGACCTCGCCCTCGTGCTCAACGAAGGCCCCGACCACACCGCGGCGGGTGTGTTCACCCGCAACCAGGTCCAGGCCGCGCCGGTGTTGTGGAGCCGGCAGGTGCTCACCACCGGACGGCTGCGTGCCGTCGTCCTCAATTCCGGCGGCGCCAACGCCTGCACCGGCCCGCTCGGGTTCCAGGACACCCACGCCACCGCCGAGGCGGTCGCCGCGGCGCTGTCCGACTGGGGTTCGGAGACCGGCGCCATCGAGGTCGCGGTCTGCTCGACCGGTCTGATCGGCGACCGGCTGCCGATGGACAAGGTCCTCGCCGGGGTCACCGAGGTGGTCCACGAGATGGCCGGCGGGCTGTCCGGCGGCGAGGAAGCGGCCCGCGCCATCATGACCACCGACACCGTGCCGAAACAGGTTGCGCTGCACCACCCCGGCAACTGGACCGTCGGCGGGATGGCCAAGGGCGCGGGCATGATGGCGCCGTCGCTGGCCACGATGCTGTGCGTGCTGACCACCGACGCCGTCGCCGGTTCCGAGGCCCTCGACACCGCGCTGCGCCGGGCGGCGAAACGCACCTTCGACCGTCTCGACATCGACGGCAGCTGCTCGACGAACGACACCGTGCTGCTGCTCGCCTCCGGCGCCAGCGAGATCACGCCCAGCCAGGAGGAGCTCGACGAGGCGGTTCTGCGGGTGTGTGACGACCTGTGCGCCCAGCTGCAGGCCGACGCCGAAGGCGTCACCAAACGCATCGCCATCACCGTCACCGGTGCGCCGACCGAGGACGACGCGCTCGTCGCCGCCCGGCTGCTCGCCCGGGACAGCCTGGTCAAGACCGCGCTGTTCGGCTCCGACCCGAACTGGGGGCGGGTGCTCGCCGCGGTCGGGATGGTGCCGTTCACCATCGACGCGAACCGGATCACCGTGTCGTTCAACGGTTCCCCGACGTTCGCCAACGGCGCCGGGACACCCGGTGCCCGCGAGGTGGATCTGACCGGCGCCGACATCGACGTCGCCGTCGACCTCGGCCTCGGCGCGGGGCAGGCGACGGTGCGCACCACCGATCTGTCGCACGCGTACGTCGAAGAGAACTCGGCGTACAGCTCATGACCGCCGCGACACACACCAAGGCGCAGGTGCTCGCCGCGGCGCTGCCGTGGCTCAAGCAACTGCACGGCAAGATCGTCGTGGTGAAGTACGGCGGAAACGCCATGACCGACGACACCCTCAAGGCCGCGTTCGCCGCCGACATGGTGTTCCTTCGCAACTGCGGCGTCCACCCCGTCGTCGTCCACGGCGGTGGGCCCCAGATCAGCGCCATGCTCAAACGGCTCGGCATCCCTGGGGACTTCCGGGGCGGCTTCCGGGTGACCACGCCCGAGGTGCTCGACGTCGCCCGGATGGTGCTGTTCGGTCAGGTGGGCCGCGAACTCGTCGGGCTGATCAACGCGCACGGACCGTATGCCGTCGGGATCACCGGCGAGGACGCCCACCTGTTCACCGCGGTGCGCCGCGACGTCATGGTCGACGGGGTGGCCACCGACATCGGCCTGGTCGGCGACGTCGAACACGTCAACACCGAGGCCGTCCGGGACCTGATCGCCGCCGGCCGCATTCCCGTGGTGTCGACGATCGCGCCCGACGCGAACGGTGTGGTGCACAACATCAACGCCGACACCGCCGCGGCCGCGCTGGCCGCCGCGCTCAGCGCCGAGAAACTGTTGATGCTCACCGACATCGAAGGGCTCTACACGGACTGGCCCGACCGCAACTCGCTGGTCAGCCAGATCAACACCGCCGACCTGACGGAACTCCTGCCCACGCTGGAGGCCGGTATGGTTCCCAAGATCGAGGCCTGCCTGCGTGCCGTCACCGAGGGCGTGCCCAGCGCCCACGTCATCGACGGCCGCGTCGAACACTGTGTACTGGTCGAACTGTTCACCGATGAGGGGACCGGCACCAAGGTGGTGAACCCGTGACACTGCAGCAGCGGTGGTCCGCCGTGATGATGAACAACTACGGCACCCCGGCGCTGGCGTTGGCGAGCGGTGACGGCGCGGTGGTCACCGACACCGACGGCAGGTCCTACGTCGACCTGCTCGGCGGTATCGCGGTCAACATCCTCGGCCACCGCCACCCCGCGGTCATCGAGGCGGTGACCCGGCAGCTCAACACCCTGGGACACACCTCGAACCTGTACGCCACCGAACCGGGCATCGCACTGGCCGAAGCGCTCGTCGGGCACCTCGGCGCACCCGCGCGGGTGTTCTTCTGCAACTCCGGCACCGAGGCCAACGAGGTCGCGTTCAAGATCACCCGGCTGACCGGGCGCACGAAAATCGTTGCCGCCCAAGGCGCTTTTCACGGCCGCACGATGGGCTCACTGGCGCTGACCGGCCAGCCGTCCAAACAGGCGCCGTTCGAACCGCTGCCGGGGTACGTCACCCACGTGCCGTTCGGCGACATCGACGAACTCGCACGCGCTGTCACTTCGGAGACGGCGGCGGTGTTCCTCGAACCGATCATGGGGGAGGGCGGTGTCGTCGTACCGCCGGCCGGCTACCTGGCCGCCGCGCGCGAGATCACCACCCGCCACGGTGCGCTGCTGATCGTCGACGAGGTGCAGACGGGGGTCGGCCGCACCGGCGTGTTCTACGCCCACCAGCACGACGGCATCACCCCCGACGTCGTGACCCTGGCCAAGGGGCTCGGTGGCGGTCTGCCGATCGGGGCCTGCCTGGCCGTCGGCGCCGTCGGTGATCTGCTGACCCCGGGCCTGCACGGCAGCACATTCGGCGGCAATCCCGTCTGCACCGCGGCGGCCCTGGCGGTGCTGAAGGTGCTGGCCGACGACGATCTCGTCACCCGCGCCGGGGTGCTCGGCAAGACGCTGAGCCACGGGATCGAGGAGCTGAACCACCCGCTGGTCGACCACGTCCGCGGCCGTGGCCTGCTGATCGGGATCGCGCTGCGCGCGGCCGCCGCCAAACCCGCGGAGGCCGCTGCGCGTGCCGCCGGGTTCCTGGTCAACGCCGCCGCCCCCGACGTCATCCGGCTGGCGCCGCCGTTGGTCGTGACCGAAGCCCAGATCGACGACTTCCTCGGTGCGCTCCCCGGCGTACTCGACACCGCCGCCGGAGGCGGCGAGTCAACCCCGGCTGCCTCGGAGGTGGCGGACTCATGAGACATTTCCTGCGCGACGACGACCTCACCCCCGAAGAGCAGGCCGAGGTGCTGGCGCTGGCCGCCGAGCTGAAGAAGGATCCGCTGCTGCACCGCCCGCTGGCCGGGCCGCGCGGTGTCGCGGTGATCTTCGACAAGAACTCGACGCGCACGCGGTTCTCCTTCGAGGTGGGCATCGCCCAGCTCGGCGGGCACGCCGTCGTGGTGGACGGTCGCAGCACCCAGCTCGGCCGCGAGGAGACCCTCGAGGACACCGGAAAGGTGTTGTCCCGCTACGTCGATGCGATCGTGTGGCGCACCTTCGCCCAGGAACGGCTGACCTCCATGGCCGCCGGGGCGACCGTGCCGGTGATCAACGCGCTCTCCGACGAGTTCCACCCCTGTCAGGTCCTTGCCGACCTGCAGACGCTGATCGAACGCCGCGGCGCGCTACCCGGCCTGCGGATGGCCTACTTCGGTGACGGTGCCAACAACATGGCGCACTCGCTGATGCTCGGCGGCGCCACCGCCGGCATGCACGTGACGATCGCGGCGCCGCAGGGCTTCGAACCGCATCCGATGTTCGTCGCCGCCGCGCAGGAGCGCGCCGCGCTGACCGGCGCGTCGGTCACCGTCACCGCCGACCCGCATCAGGCCGCCGACGGTGCGGACGTCCTCGTCACCGACACGTGGACGTCGATGGGTCAGGAGAACGACGGCCTCGACCGGGTGCGACCGTTCCGGCCGTTTCAGGTCAACACCGGCCTGCTCGACCGCGCCCATGCCGAAGCCGTTGTGCTGCACTGCCTTCCGGCCCACCGCGGGCATGAGATCACCGACGAGGTCATCGACGGCCCGCACAGCGCGGTGTGGGACGAAGCGGAGAACCGCCTGCACGCGCAGAAGGCGCTGCTGGTGTGGCTGCTGGAGCGGTCGGGGTGACGGTGTCATGACTTCCGCGGTGACCAGAGCCGGACGACAGGCCCGTATCGTGGCGATCCTGTCGTCGCATTCCGTGCGCAGCCAGGGTGAGCTGGCCGCCAAGCTCGCCGACGAGGGGATCGAGGTCACCCAGGCCACGCTGTCGCGCGACCTCGAGGAACTCGGTGCGGTCAAACTGCGCGGTGCCGACGGCGGCGTCGGCGTCTACGTCGTCCCCGAGGACGGCAGCCCCGTGCGGGGTGTCGCCGGCGGCACCGACCGGCTCACCCGGCTGCTCGGTGACCTCCTGGTGTCCACGGACGCCAGCGGCAACCTCGCCGTACTGCGCACGCCGCCCGGTGCGGCACACTATCTCGCCAGCGCGCTCGATCGGGCTGCGCTGCCGTACGTCGTCGGCACCATCGCCGGCGACGACACCATCATGGTGGTGGCCCGCGAGCCCATGTCGGGCGTCGAGCTGGCCGCCACCCTTGAGAACCTGAAATAAGAGGAGATTGGTCATGTCCGAACGCGTCATCCTGGCGTACTCCGGCGGTCTGGACACCTCGGTGGCGATCAGCTGGATCGGCAAGGAGACCGGGCGCGAGGTGGTGGCGGTCGCCATCGACCTCGGTCAGGGCGGCGAGGACATGGACGTCGTGCGCCAGCGTGCCCTCGACTGCGGTGCGGTCGAAGCCGTCGTCGTCGACGCCCGCGACGAGTTCGCCGAGAACTACTGCCTGCCCGCCATCCAGTCCAACGCGCTCTACATGGACCGCTATCCGCTGGTGTCCGGGCTCAGCCGGCCGCTGATCGTCAAACACCTCGTCGACGCCGCCCGCGAACACAAGGGCGGCATCGTCGCGCACGGCTGCACGGGCAAGGGCAACGACCAGGTCCGCTTCGAGGTCGGGTTCGCCTCGCTGGCGCCGGATCTCGAGGTGCTCGCCCCGGTCCGCGACTATGCGTGGACGCGCGAGAAGGCGATCGCGTTCGCCGAGGAGAACGCGATCCCGATCAACGTCACCAAGCGCTCACCGTTCTCGATCGACCAGAACGTGTGGGGCCGCGCGGTGGAGACCGGATTCCTCGAGCACCTGTGGAACGCGCCCACCAAGGACGTCTACGACTACACCGAGGATCCGACACTCAACTGGAGCACCCCCGACGAGGTGATCGTCGGTTTCGACAAGGGTGTGCCGGTGTCCGTCGACGGCCGCGACGTGACCGTGCTGCAGGCGATCGAGGAACTCAACCGCCGTGCGGGCGCGCAGGGCGTGGGCCGCCTCGATGTCGTCGAGGACCGGTTGGTCGGCATCAAGAGCCGCGAGATCTACGAGGCCCCCGGTGCGATGGTGCTCATCACCGCGCACACCGAACTCGAACATGTCACGCTGGAACGCGAACTCGGCCGGTTCAAGCGCACCACCGACCAGAAGTGGGGTGAGCTGGTCTACGACGGGCTGTGGTTCTCCCCGCTGAAGACCGCGCTCGAGTCGTTCGTCGCCAAGACGCAGGAACACGTCAGCGGTGAGATCCGGCTGGTGCTGCACGGTGGCCACATCGCCGTGAATGGACGCCGGAGCCAGGAATCTCTGTACGACTTCAACCTGGCCACCTACGACGAGGGCGACACCTTCGACCAGTCCTCGGCCAAGGGCTTCGTGCACGTGCACGGCCTGAGCTCGAGCATCTCCGCGCGCCGCGACCTGGGCATCAAGTGAGCGATCGGTGAGCACCAACGAAGGCTCACTGTGGGGCGGCCGGTTCGCCGACGGACCCGCCGACGCGCTGGCCGCGCTGAGCAAGTCGACGCATTTCGACTGGGTGCTGGCGCCCTACGACATCGCGGCGTCCAAAGCGCATGCCCGCGTGTTGTTCTCGGCCGGACTGCTGACCGAGGACCAGCGTGACGGTCTGCTGGCCGGTCTCGACAGCCTGGCCTCCGACGTCGCCGACGGCTCCTTCGCGCCGCTGGTCACCGACGAGGACGTGCACGGTGCGCTCGAACGAGGCCTGATCGACCGGGTCGGGGCCGAACTCGGCGGCCGGCTGCGGGCCGGGCGCTCGCGCAACGATCAGGTGGCCACCCTGTTCCGGGCGTGGCTGCGCGACGCGATCCGCCGCGTCGCCGACGGGGTGCTCGGCGTGGTGAGCGCCCTGGCGACCCAGGCCGCCGCCCACCCGACCGCGATCATGCCTGGCAAGACGCACCTGCAGTCGGCGCAGCCCGTGCTGCTGGCCCACCATCTGCTCGCCCACGCCCACCCGCTGCTGCGCGACGTCGACCGGCTCGCCGATTTCGACAAACGGGCCGCGGTGTCGCCCTATGGTGCCGGTGCGCTGGCCGGCTCGTCGCTGGGGCTCGACCCCGACGCGATCGCCGCGGAACTGGGCTTCGACTCCGCGGCCGACAATTCCATCGACGCGACCGCCGCCCGCGACTTCGCCGCCGAGGCGGCGTTCGTGCTGGCGATGATCGGGGTGGACCTGTCCCGGCTCGCCGAGGACATCATCCTCTGGAGCACAACCGAATTCGGCTACGTCACGCTGCACGACGCCTGGTCGACGGGCAGCTCGATCATGCCGCAGAAGAAGAACCCCGACATCGCCGAGCTGGCGCGCGGCAAATCCGGCCGGCTGATCGGCAACCTCACTGGGCTGCTGGCCACGCTCAAGGCGCAGCCGCTGGCCTACAACCGCGATCTGCAGGAGGACAAGGAGCCGGTCTTCGACTCGGTGGCGCAGCTGGAACTGCTGCTGCCCGCCGTCGCCGGCCTGGTGTCCACACTGCGTTTCGACGTCGACCGGATGGCCGAACTCGCGCCCCTGGGATACACGCTCGCCACCGATGTCGCGGAATGGCTGGTGCGGCGCGGGGTTCCGTTCCGCGTCGCGCACGAGGCCGCAGGCGCGGCGGTGCGCGCGGCAGAAGCCCGCGGCGTCGGACTCGAGGACCTCGAGGACGCCGAGCTGACCGGCATCCACCCAGAACTGACCGGGGACGTCCGCGAAGTGCTGACCGTCGAGGGCTCGGTCAACTCCCGCGATGCGCGCGGCGGCACCGCGCCTGTGCAGGTGGCCAAACAGCTCAACGTCGTTCGCGACACCGCCGACCGGTTGCGGCTGGCGTTGCGCCGCTGACTATCCCGTCCCCGGATTGGTGTACACGCGGTGCGGGGCGACGAGCACCACGGTGCGTCGTTCCTCGGCCATCACCCGGTCGTAGGTGTCCCAGTCGTCGTGGGTGCCGCCCGCGGCGGTGAACACCGTCGCGCAACAGGTTTCGCAGGCCGTCACCGTCGATGCCGGGGTAGGGGTCGTCGGGCCCGATCAACTCGCCACGTCCCTCGACGCTCGCCCACTGCCAGCCGGCGCGGGCGGCGACGGTCGCCCGCGGATCGGCACGGAGATTGCGTAGTTTGAGTGAGCCGCCGGCCGCGACGAGCCCGACCACCGGCGTCCGGGTCACCGGGTGCGCGAGGACGCCGGCGTTGACGACCGTGGACTGGATGCTGCCGTCGCGCCGCAGCGTGCTGAACACGCACAGGCCGTGGTCGCGAGAGATCAGTCCGGTGAACTCCGAGAGGTCGGTCATGGATCGACGCTACTCCCGGATCGTCAGTCCTCGGCGGCGGCTGCGCGGCTAGCCGATCTGCTCGCTCAGTTCGAACCAGCGGCTTTCGGCGTCGGCGACCTCTTCCTCCATCGCTCGAATGGCGGCCACCTTCGTGGCCAGCCCCTGGAAATCGGACTGGTCGTGATCGGCGAGCGCCGTGCGGTCGCGGTCGATCTGCGCCTGAAGCTTCTCCAACCGGCGCTCCAGGGCGGTGACTTCTTTCTGCGCCGCCCGCAGCTCGGCTCCGGACAGTTCCGTCGACTCGTCCGCAGGAGCGGCGGGTGCGGTCCCGGTCTCGGCGGCATGCGCCGCCCGCAGCCGCAGGTACTCATCGACGCCGGCCGGTAGGTGCCGAAGACGGCCGCCGAGAATGCCGTACTGCTGATCGGTGACGCGTTCGAGGAAGTACCGGTCGTGACTGACCACGATGAGGGTGCCCGGCCACGAATCCAGCAGATCCTCCATGGCGGCCAGCATGTCGGTGTCGAGGTCGTTGGTCGGCTCGTCGAGGATCAGCACGTTGGGCTGCGACAGCAGGATGAGCAGCAGCTGCAGGCGACGCTGCTGCCCGCCGGAGAGGTCCTTGACCGGAGTCGACAACTGCGCGCTGGAGAACCCGAGCCGTTCCAGCAGTTGACCCGGTGAGAGTTCCTGCGCCTTGGAGCCGGCGCCGAACGTGTATGTGGTGCGTAGGCCTTCGAGGACGATACGGACCGGATCGTCGAGGTGCGGCTCGAGTTCGTCGAGGGTCTGGGTCAGTGTCGCGACCTTGACGGTCTTACCACGCTTGACCCGGCCCGCGGTCGGCTCCACCGAACCGTCGATGAGACCCAGCAGTGTCGACTTGCCTGCCCCGTTGACGCCGAGGATGCCGGTCCGTTCGCCGGGGGCGAGCCGCCACTCGACGCCGTGGAGCACCTCGTGGTCGCCGTAGGACACCGACACGTCGAGCAGGTCGACCACCTGCTTGCCGAGCCGTGACACGGCCAACGACTGCAGTGCCACCTTGTCGCGGATCTCCGGGACGTCGGCGATCAGAGCGTTCGCCGCGTCGATCCGGAATTTGGGCTTCGACGTCCGGGCCGGGGCGCCACGGCGCAACCATGCCAGCTCTTTGCGGGCCAGGTTCTGGCGGCGCGCCTCGATCGTGGCGGCCTGGCGGTCGCGTTCCACCCGCTGCAGCACGTAGGCCGCGTATCCGCCGTCGAAGGGTTCGACGATCCGGTCGTGCACCTCCCACGTCACGGTGCACACCTCGTCGAGGAACCAGCGGTCGTGGGTCACCACCAGCAATCCGCCGGCCGACGGCGACCAGCGTCGCTTCAGATGTTCGGCCAGCCAGGTGATCGCCTCGACATCGAGGTGGTTGGTCGGCTCGTCCAGGGCCAGCACGTCGTGGTCGCCGGCCAGCAGCGCGGCCAGCGCCACCCGCCGACGCTGCCCGCCCGACAGAGTGCCCAGCACCGCGTCCCACGCCAGATCGCCGAGCAGGCCGCCGATCACGTCACGGCCGCGCGGATCCCCGGCCCAGTCGTGTTCGGGCATGTCACCGACAACCGCATGCCCGACGGTGTCCTCGTCGTCGAGGGTGTCGGCCTGATCGAGCACCCCGATCCGCACCCCGCCGCGCACCGTCACCCGGCCCGAGTCGGGGCTGCGCCGGCCCGCCAGCATGGCCAACAGGCTGGACTTGCCGTCACCGTTGCGGCCCACGATGCCGATCCGGTCGCCCTCGTTCACGCCCAGTGAGACCCTGTCGAACACGACTTTTGTCGGGTATTCCAGATGGAGGGCTTCAGCCCCGAGAAGATGCGCCATGTCCCCTCAAGGCTATGCGGGTGTGGTGCCCGACGTTCATGGCGGCCGACCAGCAACGCTGTGCCATGATGACGAGGCATTGCGGCAGGGCGCGGCCCGGGGGACCTGGCTGCGGGTCGATGTGGAGGGGAGAGTCGGTGATGGACCTCTCAGCGATCACCAGGCCGGTCGGACGGTTGGTGGCGACCGCGCAGAACGGTCTGGAGGTCCTGCGCTACGGGGGTCTGGAGACGGGCGCTGTGCCGTCACCGTTCCAGATCGTGCAGAGCGTGCCGATGTACCGGCTGCGGCGCTACTTCCCGCCGGACGTCCGCCCGGGCGCCAAGCCGCCGGGCCCGCCGGTGTTGATGGTGCACCCGATGATGATGTCGGCCGACATGTGGGACGTGACCCGCGACGACGGCGCCGTCGGGATCCTCTACCGCGCCGGTCTCGACCCGTGGGTGATCGACTTCGGCTCACCGGACAAGGTCGAGGGCGGGATGCAGCGCAATCTCGCCGACCACGTCGTGGCGCTGTCCGAGGCGATCGACACCGTCAAGCAGGTCTCCGGCCACGACGTGCACCTCGCCGGATACTCGCAGGGCGGCATGTTCTGCTACCAGACCGCCGCGTATCGACAGTCCCGCGACCTGGCCAGCATCATCGCGTTCGGGGCCCCGGTCGACACGCTCGCGGCCCTGCCGATGAACCTGCCCGCAGGTGTGGCCGTGGGAGCCGCGGACTTCATGGCCGACCACGTGTTCAGCCGGATCGACATCCCGGGATGGCTGGCGCGCACGGGATTCCAGATGCTCGACCCGGTCAAGACCGCCCAGGCGCGGGTCGAGTTCCTGCTGCAGCTGCACGACCGTGAGGCGCTGCTGCCGCGCGAGCAGCAGCGGCGGTTCCTGTCCTCCGAGGGCTGGATCGCCTGGTCGGGCCCGGCGATCTCCGAACTGCTCAAGCAGTTCATCGCGCACAACCGGATGATGACCGGCGGGTTCGCCATCCACGGTCAGCTCGTCACGCTGTCGGACATCACCTGTCCGGTGCTCGCCGTCGTCGGTGAGGTCGACGACATCGGTCAGCCGCCGTCGGTGCGCGGCATCAAACGCGCGGCCCCACAGGCCGATGTGTACGAATACCTCATCCGCGCAGGACATTTCGGATTGGTGGTCGGGTCGAAGGCCTCGCATCAGACGTGGCCGACCGTCGCCGACTGGGTCAAGTGGCTCGAAGGCGACGGCGACATGCCCGACGGCGTGGAACCGATGGCGCTGCAACCGAAGGAACACATCGAAAGCGGCGTATCGCTGACCTCGCGGGTCGCCCACGGCGCCACGGCCGCCACCGAGATGGCGTTCGGCGTCGCCCGATCGGCGGCCGGTGCGCTGGTCTCGGCCAACAAGTCCGCCCGCACACTCGCCGTGGAGACCGCCCGCACGCTGCCTCGGCTGGCCCGCCTGGGTCAGATCAACGACCACACCCGGATCTCGCTCGGCCGGATCATGTCCGAGCAGGCCCGTGGCGCGCCGGATGGTGAGTTCCTGCTCTACGACGGCCGGGTGCACACCTACGAGGCCGTCGACCGCCGCATCAACAACGTGGTGCGCGGGCTCATCGACGTCGGGGTGCGCCAGGGCACCCGCGTCGGCGTCCTCATGGAGACCCGCCCCAGCGCCCTCGTGGCGATCGCGGCGCTCTCCCGCCTCGGCGCGGTGGCCGTGCTGATGCCGCCCGACGTCGATCTCGCCGCCGCGGCCCGGCTCGGCGCGGTGTCGGAGATCATCGCCGACCCCACCCATCTCGAGGCGGCGCGCACCCTGCCGATGCGCGTGCTGGTGCTCGGCGGCGGCGACATCCGCGACCTTCACGTGACCGATGACGCCGACGTCGTCGACATGGAACAGATCGACCCCGATCAGGTCGCGCTGCCCGGCTGGTACCGACCCAATCCGGGTCTGGCGCGCGATCTGGCGTTCATCGCGTTCAGCACGCTGGGCGGTGAACTGGTCGCCCGGCAGATCACCAATTACCGGTGGGCGCTGTCGGCGTTCGGCACCGCCTCGGCGGCCAACCTCGGCCGCACCGACACCGTCTACTGTCTGACGCCTTTGCATCACCAGTCGGGTCTGCTGGTCAGCCTCGGCGGCGCCGTCGTCGGCGGTACCCGCATCGCGCTATCGCGTGGACTGCGTCCGGACCGCTTCGTGCAGGAGATCCGGCAGTACGGCGTGTCGGTGGTCTCCTACACCTGGGCGATGCTGCGCGAAGTCATCGACGACCCGTCCTTCCGGTTGTCCGGCGGGCACCCGGTGCGGCTGTTCATCGGATCCGGTATGCCCACCGGACTGTGGGAGCGGGTGATCGACATCTTTGCGCCGGCCCACGTCGTCGAGTTCTTCGCGACCACCGACGGTCAGGCGGTGCTGGCGAACGTCTCCGGCGCCAAGATCGGCAGCAAGGGCCGCGCGCTGCCCGGCGGCGGGCAGGTCGAACTGGCCGCCTACGACGCCGACGACGACCTGATCCTCGAAGACAACCGCGGGTTCGTGCGCCGCGCGGCGGACAACGAGGTGGGGGTGTTGCTGGCCCGCCCGCGCGGACCGGTCGACCCGACGGCGTCGGTGAAACGGGGAGTGTTCGCCCCCGCCGACACCTGGGTGTCGTCGGAATACCTCTTCCGCCGCGACGCCGACGGCGACTACTGGCTGGTCGACAACCGCGGTGCGGTGATCCACACGGTCCGCGGGCCCGTCTTCGCGATGCCGATCAGCGATGCCGTCGGCCGCATCGGTGCGGTGGACGTCGCGGTGACCTACGGCATCGAGGCGCGCGGCCGGCAGTTGGCGGTCACCGCCCTGGCACTGTGCCCGGGCGGCAGCATCACCACGGCCGAGCTGACCGAGGCGCTGGCCGACCTGCCGGTCGGCAATCCCCCCGACCTCGTCCACGTCGTGCCCGACATCGAATTGAGCGCGTCCTACCGCCCGCTGATCAATCCGTTGCGCGCCGCCGGGGTTCCTCGGCCGTCGCGGCGTAACTCTTGGTACCTCGATCCCGATACCAATGGGTACAAGCGGCTCACCGTGGCCGTGCGTGCCGAGATCACCGGAGGGCAGGACCGTGACGCTTCGCCGGAGGACTCACCGCTGCCGCCCCGTGCCCAGCAGTGACGCCGCGCCACGGCGCGGTCGCACTGATAGGCTCCCGCTGGCGTCGCTTCGACTGGAGGATTGATGAATTCGCAGAGCCGGAAGAACCGTTCGGGCTGGCGTCGCGCCCTGACCGGCACGCTCGCCAGCGGTGCGCTGGCCGCAGCGATGCTGGTGACCGCACCCGCCTCGCAGGCCGACGTTCTCGATCAGATCGGCGCCAAGTACATGCAGGGCGCAGGCGGCGGTCAGATCTCGGTGTTCGCCGAACAGTCGATCAATCTGCGCGCGCAGGGCTTCCGGCCCTCGCAGGAGAACCTCGCAGCGCTGCAGGAGGGTTGGGACTTCCTGCCCAACCAGACCCGGCTGCTCGACGCGCTGAAGTCGACTGTGGCCTACCAGCGCAAGGTGCAGATGCAGTCGCAGCTGTCCGGCGGTGGCGGCCCGGCGGTCAAGGCCCCGGCATGGGTGCCGCCAGGTGACGAGAACCCCTGGGTCGGGCCCGAATACGACATCAACCCCTACGACTAGCCGGTCGACCGTGCTGGACGAGAAGTTGCGGGCGATCCTGGTCTGCCCACAGGATCGTGGCCCGCTGCTGCTGGTGGGCGACGAGATGTTGTACAACCCGCGGTTGCGCCAGGGTTACCGCATCGACGACGGGATCCCGGTCCTGCTCGTCGACGAAGCGGTCGCCGTCACCGACGACGCCGAACATCAGCGACTGCTCGACCGCGCGGAGTCCTAGGCCGGCCCCGGCACGTCACCGGTGAGATAGCGCTGCAGGTTCGGGCCGATCGTCTCGGCGATCTGCTCGACCGGCAGGGAGGCGAACGGCTCCAGTTCGAGGATGTAACGCGCCATCACCACGCCCAGCAGCTGCGAGGCGACGAACTGCACCCGCACCCGCCCGCTGCCCGGGGGATCGTCCACGCGCGGGCCGATCTCCGCGGCGATGATCTCCTGGAAGAACGTGCGGAGCAGGCCGACCTCCGAGCCGGCGAGCAGTGATCGCAGCGTGGCGATGAAGCCATGGCCCAACTCCGAATCCCAGATCGGCAGCAGGATCGTCGGCAGCACGTAGCCGAGTCGCTCGACGGGCACGTCGCGCAGCGGTCCGATCACCGTCATCGGGTCGATCGGCGCCTGGATCGCCGCGACGAACAGCTGCTGTTTGGTGCCGAAATAGTGGTGCACCAGCGCCGGGTCCACACCCGCGCCTGCCGCGATCGCGCGGATCGAGGTCTTGTCGATCCCGTTGCGGGCGAACAGCGCCCGTGCAGTGTGGAGTATCCGGTCGCGATTGTCGGACGTCCCCGGCGGGCGCCCGGGACGTTTCCGCTCAGCGTTGGTCGTCACGAATTCCTACGGTGTCCTTCGTCGCAGCGTGGCCGCGGCCAGGAACATGGCCACCACCGCGAAAGCCACCACGATCGTGATGTCCCGCACCGCGGTCGCCGTCGGTTCCGGGTGTGCGCTCACCTCCCGCAGCGCCTCCAGTGCGTAGCTGGCCGGCATGACGTTGCTGACCCACTGCAGCCATTCGGGCAGGGCGTTGCGCGGCACGATGATTCCGCACAACAGCAGCTGGGGGGCGATGACCAGCGGCATGAACTGGACCGCCTGGAACTCGGTGCGGGCGAAGGCGCTGCACAGAAGCCCGAGCCCCACGCCGAGCACGGCATTGACGATGGCGATGCCGATCACCAGAAGCGGGCTGCCCGCGGTCTCGAAGCCCAGAAACCAGAACGCGACCACGCACGCCAGGCTGGCCTGGGCCGCCGCCGCGAGCGAGAAGGCGGTGCCGTAGGCGGCGAGTAGATCGGCCCGGCGCAGGGGAGTGGCCAGGATCCGCTCGAGCGTTCCCGACACCCGTTCCCGCTGCATGGTGATCGACGTGATGAGGAACATCACGATGAGCGGAAACACCCCGAGCATGATCAGACAGGCGTTGGTGAACGGTGACGGCGTGCCGGGTGCATGCGGTACGTCGGCGAACATGAAGTAGATCAAGGTGATGATCACGCTCGGTACGAGCAGGATCATCGCGACGCTGCGGTGGTCGGCGCGCAGTTGACGCAGGATCCGGCCGGTGGTGGCGAGGTACGCCTGAGGGCTCAGCCGGTGGCGACTCCGGCTGCGGTGCTGCGCCGGATGACGGACAGAAACGCTTCCTCCAGTGACGTGCATCCCGTGTCCTTCCGCAGTTGTTCCGGGGTGGAGTGGGCGAGCAGGCGGCCCTCGCGTAGCAGGATCAGATCGCCGCAGTGGTCCGCCTCGTCCATGACGTGGCTCGACACCAGCAGGGTCGTGCCGCCGCGGGCCAGCTCGTCGAACTGCTGCCACAGGTCGACGCGCAGCACCGGGTCCAGGCCGACGGTCGGTTCGTCGAGCACCAGGAGTTCGGGGTGGGCGACGAGCACGCACGCCAGCGACGCCCGGGTGCGCTGACCGCCCGACAGGTTGGCGCCGAATTCGGAGCGGTGGTCGGCTAGCCCGACGGCGTCGACGGCTTCGTCCGCGGCCTGACCGCCGGTGCCGTAGAGCGCCGCGAAGTACCGGACGTTGTCGATCACGCGCAGGTCGTTGTAGATGGTGGCGTCCTGCGTGACATAGCCGACGCGATGGCGCAGTTCCGCGGATCCGGCAGGTCTTCCCAGCACGGTGACCGACCCCGCGGCGATGATCTGGGTGCCGACCACCGAGCGCATCAACGTGGTCTTACCGCAGCCGGACGGCCCCAGGATGCCGGTGATGGCGCCACGGGCCACCTGGACCGACACCCTGTCCAGCGCCACCCGATTGCCGCGCACCACCCGCAGATCCCGGATGTCGACCGCGGCGGCGTCGATCAATTCATCATCCGATGAAGTCATCATGTGATGAATATTTCTCCCCCGCGGTCGGCGGGGTCAAGAGGGCGGGGCAGAATCGCTGCGGTGAGTGTGGAGCTGCTGCGGGTCGACCCCCTCACGGCGGCCCGTCGGTTGCTCGGTGCGGTACTGACCTGCCGCGGCGTCAGCGCGACGGTCGTCGAGGTCGAGGCATACGGCGGCCCACCCGACGGGCCGTGGCCGGACGCCGCCGCCCACTCGTACCGCGGTCCCGGCCCGCGGAATCAGGTGATGTTCGGCCCCGCAGGCAGGCTCTACACCTACCGCAGCCACGGCATTCACGTCTGCGCGAACGTGGCCTGCGCCGACGACGGGGTGGCGGCCGCCGTGCTGCTGCGCGCGGCTGTCATCGAATCGGGTCATGACGTCGTACAGCGCCGTCGCGGCGAGGCGGTGCGTGAGTCGGCGTTTGCCAGGGGTCCGGGAAACCTGTGCGCGGCGCTGGGAATCACGATGGCGGACAACGGAATCGATGTGTTCGCCGAGGACAGCCCCGTCCACCTAAGGCTGGGTGAGGCACAGCCGTGCATCGCCGGGCCCCGGGTCGGGGTGAGCAAGGCCGCCGACCGGCCGTGGCGACTGTGGTTGGCCGGCCGGCCGGAGGTGTCGGCCTACCGGCGCAGCCCGCGAGCTCCGGCACCGGGCGGCAGCGACTGATCTCGGCGCGTACGGAAAGATCGAGGCATGAGCAGCATTCTCGACGAGTTGGACTGGCGCGGGCTGATCGCGCAATCGACCGACCGGGACGCACTGGCGGCCGAACTGGCCGCCGGTCCGATGACGCTGTACTCCGGCTTCGACCCCACTGCGCCCAGCCTGCATGCCGGACATCTCGTGCCACTGCTGACGCTGCGCCGTTTTCAGCAGGCCGGTCACCGGCCGATCGTGCTGGCCGGCGGGGCCACCGGAATGATCGGCGACCCGCGGGACACGGGGGAGCGCACACTGCAGACCGCCGACACGGTCGCCGACTGGGCGGACCGGATCCGGGGTCAGCTCGAGCGGTTCGTGGAGTTCGACGAATCGCCCACCGGCGCGATCGTCGAGAACAACCTCTCCTGGACCGGCGCGTTGTCGACGATCGAATTCCTCCGTGACGTGGGCAAGTACTTCTCGGTGAATGTGATGCTCGACCGCGACACCGTCCGGCGGCGCCTGGAGGGAGAAGGGATCTCCTACACCGAGTTCAGCTACATGCTGTTGCAGGCCAACGACTATGTGCAGTTGCGGAAACGCCACGGCTGCGCGCTGCAGATCGGCGGTTCCGATCAGTGGGGCAACATCGTGGCCGGGGTCCGGTTGGTGCGCCAGAAACTGGGCGACACCGTCCACGCGATGACGACCCCGCTGGTCACCGACTCGGAGGGCAAGAAGTTCGGGAAGTCGACCGGGGGTGGGAACCTGTGGCTCGACCCGGAGATGACCACGCCGTACGCCTGGTACCAGTACTTCATCAACACCGCCGACGCCGACGTCGTCAACTACCTGCGGTGGTTCACGTTCCTCGAGGCCGGCGAGTTGGGGGAGCTCGAGGAGGCGACCCGTGATCGACCTCACCAGCGCACCGCCCAGCGGCGCCTCGCCCGCGAGCTGACCACGCTGGTCCACGGCGAGGATGCGACCCGGTCGGTGGAGCACGCCAGCCAGGCGCTGTTCGGCCGCGGTGAGCTCGCCGCGCTCGACGAACCGACCCTGGCCGCGGCGCTGCGTGAGGCGTCGGTGGCCGAACTCACCCCGAGCGGGCCGGATCTCATCACCGATCTGCTGGTCGCCACCGGCCTGTCGGCGAGTAAGGGCGCCGCGCGCAGGACCATCGCCGAGGGCGGGGTCTCGGTGAACAACGTGAAGATCGACAGCGACGAGTGGACCCCGCAGGCCTCGGACTTCCTGCACGGCAGGTGGTTGGTCCTGCGCCGCGGCAAGCGGAATATCGCCGGCGTGCAGCGCGTTCGATGATCTGGCACGGCCGTACGACTGTGCGTCCGCCGAAATGAGCCGAAAACCCGCTTCTAGCTGGGGATTTGACTCCGAGTTTCCACTGACGTAACTTATTCCACGTCGCCGCGACACGGCCTCCGGGCCGGGGAGCGCGGCAGACTCCCAGAGGGACACTCACTTCGGTGGGTTCCTGACCGTCCGCACTACGATTACGCGGCTTTTCGCCGCGGGATCGCTGCGCGGGTCGGGCGGGTGTGTTGTTTGAGAACTCAATAGTGTGTTTGGTGGTTTTTGTTTGTTGTTTTTGTTTTGGCCGCGCCTCTTTTTCCCGTTTAGGGGTGTGGTTGTTTTTGGATGCCAGTTTTTGGTGTCTTGTTGTTTGATCAGATTTTTCTGAATGGCCTTTTTGGGTTTTGTTTGGAGAGTTTGATTCTGGCTCAGGACGAACGCTGGCGGCGTGCTTAACACATGCAAGTCGAACGGAAAGGCCCTTCGGGGTACTCGAGTGGCGAACGGGTGAGTAACACGTGGGTGATCTGCCCTGCACTTTGGGATAAGCCTGGGAAACTGGGTCTAATACCGAATACACCCTGCTGGTCGCATGGCCTGGTGGGGGAAAGCTTTTGCGGTGTGGGATGGGCCCGCGGCCTATCAGCTTGTTGGTGAGGTTACGGCTCACCAAGGCGACGACGGGTAGCCGGCCTGAGAGGGTGACCGGCCACACTGGGACTGAGATACGGCCCAGACTCCTACGGGAGGCAGCAGTGGGGAATATTGCACAATGGGCGCAAGCCTGATGCAGCGACGCCGCGTGGGGGATGACGGCCTTCGGGTTGTAAACCTCTTTCAGTAGGGACGAAGCGCAAGTGACGGTACCTACAGAAGAAGGACCGGCCAACTACGTGCCAGCAGCCGCGGTAATACGTAGGGTCCGAGCGTTGTCCGGAATTACTGGGCGTAAAGAGCTCGTAGGTGGTTTGTCGCGTTGTTCGTGAAAACCGGGGGCTTAACCCTCGGCGTGCGGGCGATACGGGCAGACTTGAGTACTGCAGGGGAGACTGGAATTCCTGGTGTAGCGGTGGAATGCGCAGATATCAGGAGGAACACCGGTGGCGAAGGCGGGTCTCTGGGCAGTAACTGACGCTGAGGAGCGAAAGCGTGGGGAGCGAACAGGATTAGATACCCTGGTAGTCCACGCCGTAAACGGTGGGTACTAGGTGTGGGTTTCCTTCCTTGGGATCCGTGCCGTAGCTAACGCATTAAGTACCCCGCCTGGGGAGTACGGCCGCAAGGCTAAAACTCAAAGAAATTGACGGGGGCCCGCACAAGCGGCGGAGCATGTGGATTAATTCGATGCAACGCGAAGAACCTTACCTGGGTTTGACATGCACAGGACGCTGGTAGAGATATCAGTTCCCTTGTGGCCTGTGTGCAGGTGGTGCATGGCTGTCGTCAGCTCGTGTCGTGAGATGTTGGGTTAAGTCCCGCAACGAGCGCAACCCTTGTCTCATGTTGCCAGCACGTTATGGTGGGGACTCGTGAGAGACTGCCGGGGTCAACTCGGAGGAAGGTGGGGATGACGTCAAGTCATCATGCCCCTTATGTCCAGGGCTTCACACATGCTACAATGGCCGGTACAAAGGGCTGCGATGCCGTGAGGTGGAGCGAATCCTTTCAAAGCCGGTCTCAGTTCGGATCGGGGTCTGCAACTCGACCCCGTGAAGTCGGAGTCGCTAGTAATCGCAGATCAGCAACGCTGCGGTGAATACGTTCCCGGGCCTTGTACACACCGCCCGTCACGTCATGAAAGTCGGTAACACCCGAAGCCGGTGGCCTAACCCCTTGTGGGAGGGAGCCGTCGAAGGTGGGATCGGCGATTGGGACGAAGTCGTAACAAGGTAGCCGTACCGGAAGGTGCGGCTGGATCACCTCCTTTCTAAGGAGCACCACGAGACTTGGCCCCGCCCACATCGTGTGGGGGTTCGGTGAGTTGAGCGATTCGTGAAGATGGCCTGTCTCTGTAGTGGGGGCGGGTCTGGTGCACAACAAACGTGTGTTGGCCGGAGGGAAACCGGTTGATGCGAAGGATTGCCAGACACACTGTTGGGTCCTGAGGCAACAGGCCCGCGGGCTCACTCCCTTGTGGGGGTGGGTGCCGGCTCTCGAGCGTTGGTTCGGGGGTTTGTGTTGCTGCCCTGCTTTGGTGGTGGGGTGTGGTGTTTGATTTGTGGATAGTGGTTGCGAGCATCTAGATGGCGGCTTGCGCGAATGGGCTCACCCCTCTTTTTGTGGGGGTGGGTGTGTTGGTGTGGGTTGGTCATCTGTTTGTATGCAATTTCTTTTTTTGACTCATTTTTTGGTTTTGTGTTGTAAGTGTTTAAGGGCGCATGGTGGATGCCTTGGCACTGGGAGCCGATGAAGGACGTGGGAGGCTGCGATATGCCTCGGGGAGCTGCCAACCGAGCGTGGATCCGAGGATGTCCGAATGGGGAAACCCGGCACGAGTGATGTCGTGTCACCCGGCACTGAATACATAGGTGTCGGGGGGGAACGCGGGGAAGTGAAACATCTCAGTACCCGTAGGAAGAGAAAACAAAAGTGATTCCGTGAGTAGTGGCGAGCGAAAGCGGAGGATGGCTAAACCGTGCACATGTGATACCCGGCAGGGGTTGTGTGTGCGGTGTTGTGGGGTGCATTGTTCTCAGATCTGCCGGTCTGGGCTGCAGTGAGAAAAGCTCGTGTTAGTCGAACTGGTTTGGGATGGCCGACCGTAGAGGGTGAGAGTCCCGTAGGTGAAAACACGTGCTCTGTAGTGATGTGTCCCCGAGTAGCAGCGGGCCCGTGGAATCTGCTGTGAATCTGCCGGGACCACCCGGTAAGCCTGAATACTTCCCAGTGACCGATAGCGGATTAGTACCGTGAGGGAATGGTGAAAAGTACCCGGGAGGAGTGAAAGAGTACCTGAAACCGTGTGCCTACAATCCGTCAGAGCCCTCGACTTGTCGTGGGGTGATGGCGTGCCTTTTGAAGAATGAGCCTGCGAGTCAGGGACATGTCGCGAGGTTAACCCGGGTGGGGTAGCCGTAGCGAAAGCGAGTCTGAATAGGGCGTATCCACACAACAGTGTGTGGTGTAGTGGTGTGTTCTGGACCCGAAGCGGAGTGATCTACCCATGGCCAGGGTGAAGCGACGGTAAGACGTCGTGGAGGCCCGAACCCACTTAGGTTGAAGACTGAGGGGATGAGCTGTGGGTAGGGGTGAAAGGCCAATCAAACTCCGTGATAGCTGGTTCTCCCGAAATGCATTTAGGTGCAGCGTTGCATGCTTCTTGTTGGAGGTAGAGCTACTGGATGGCCGATGGGCCTCACAAGGTTACTGACGTCAGCCAAACTCCGAATGCCGACAAGTGAGAGTGTGGCAGTGAGACGGCGGGGGATAAGCTCCGTGCGTCGAGAGGGTAAACAGCCCAGATCGCCGGCTAAGGCCCCTAAGCGTGTGCTAAGTGGAAAAGGATGTGCAGTCGCGAAGACAACCAGGAGGTTGGCTTAGAAGCAGCCACCCTTGAAAGAGTGCGTAATAGCTCACTGGTCAAGTGATTGTGCGCCGATAATGTAGCGGGGCTCAAGCACACCGCCGAAGCCGCGGCAATCAGATATATGTCTGGTTGGGTAGGGGAGCGTCCTGCATCCGGTGAAGCAGCAGAGTGATCTAGCTGTGGAGGGTGTGGGAGTGAGAATGCAGGCATGAGTAGCGATAAGGCAAGTGAGAACCTTGCCCGCCGAAAGACCAAGGGTTCCTGGGCCAGGCCAGTCCGCCCAGGGTGAGTCGGGACCTAAGGCGAGGCCGACAGGCGTAGTCGATGGACAACGGGTTGATATTCCCGTACCCGTGTGTGAGCGTCCCTGATGAATCAGCGGTACTAACCGCCCAAAACCACGGTCACCGATCCCTTCGGGGTGAGGGATTGTGGGGCTGCGCGGGACCTTCGTTGGTAGTAGTCAAGCGATGGGGTGACGCAGGAAGGTAGCCGTACCAGTCAGTGGTTGTACTGGGGTAAGCCTGTAGGGAGACATCTAGGCAAATCCGGATGTCACATATCCTGAGAGGTGATGCATAGCCGATTGAGGCGAATTCGGTGATCCTATGCTGCCAAGAAAAGCCTCTAGCGAGTGCACACACGGCCCGTACCCCAAACCGACACAGGTGGTCAGGTAGAGAATACCAAGGCGTACGAGTGAACTATGGTTAAGGAACTCGGCAAAATGCCCCCGTAACTTCGGGAGAAGGGGGACCTCCATACCGTCAACCGGTTTACCCGGGGCAGCGGGAGGGGGTGGCACAAACCAGTGAGAAGCGACTGTTTACTAAAAACACAGGTCCGTGCGAAGTCGCAAGACGATGTATACGGACTGACGCCTGCCCGGTGCTGGAAGGTTAAGAGGACCGGTTAACCCTTCGGGGTGAAGCTGAGAATTTAAGCCCCAGTAAACGGCGGTGGTAACTATAACCATCCTAAGGTAGCGAAATTCCTTGTCGGGTAAGTTCCGACCTGCACGAATGGCGTAACGACTTCTCAACTGTCTCAACCATAGACTCGGCGAAATTGCATTACGAGTAAAGATGCTCGTTACGCGCGGCAGGACGAAAAGACCCGGACCTTCACTACAACTTGGTATTGGAGTTCGGTTCGGTTTGTGTAGGATAGGTGGGAGACTGTGAAGCGGCCACGCCAGTGGTTGTGGAGTCGTTGTTGAAATACCACTCTGATCGTATTGGGCTTCTAACTTCGAACCGTATATCCGGTTCAGGGACAGTGCCTGGTGGGTAGTTTAACTGGGGCGGTTGCCTCCTAAAATGTAACGGAGGCGCCCAAAGGTTCCCTCAACCTGGACGGCAATCAGGTGTTGAGTGTAAGTGCACAAGGGAGCTTGACTGCGAGACGTACATGTCGAGCAGGGACGAAAGTCGGGACTAGTGATCCGGCACCTCTGAGTGGAAGGGGTGTCGCTCAACGGATAAAAGGTACCCCGGGGATAACAGGCTGATCTTCCCCAAGAGTCCATATCGACGGGATGGTTTGGCACCTCGATGTCGGCTCGTCGCATCCTGGGGCTGGAGCAGGTCCCAAGGGTTGGGCTGTTCGCCCATTAAAGCGGCACGCGAGCTGGGTTTAGAACGTCGTGAGACAGTTCGGTCTCTATCCGCCGCGCGCGTCAGAAGCTTGAGGAAATCTGTCCCTAGTACGAGAGGACCGGGACGGACGAACCTCTGGTACACCAGTTGTCCCACCAGGGGCACCGCTGGATAGCCACGTTCGGACAGGATAACCGCTGAAAGCATCTAAGCGGGAAACCCCCTCCAAGACCAGGCTTCTCACCCATTTAAGTGGGATAAGGCCCCCCGCAGACCACGGGATCGATAGACCAGACCTAGAAGCACAGCAATGTGTGCAGGGAACTGGCACTAACCGGCCGAAAACTTACACACACCACAAAATGTGTGCACACAAACGCCTCGCAACCACGCATCCACACCAGAATCGGACACGATTCACACCCCACCACCAAAAAACACTTCCCCCACACCACCTGTGGGGGCACTCAGAAACGAGTGAAAATAAAGTTACGGCGGTCCATAGCGGCAGGGAAACGCCCGGTCCCATCCCGAACCCGGAAGCTAAGCCTGCCAGCGCCGATGATACTACCCACCACGGGTGGAAAAGTAGGACACCGCCGAACACCCTTTACACCTCGGCCCTCCGACCACAATCGGAGGGCCGAGGTCTTTTTCTATAAGACGCGAATTGTCGCCAATTCTCGCCGGCACGTAAACTCGCGTCGGCGGGGCGACAGCGAGAGGTGTACGTGAGCGAGGACAGGCAGTCGGGTGGACGCGACGAACGTCGGCCGCGACGGACGTCGAATGCGAGCGCGCCTCGTCGCCCCCGCGATCAGCGTGCCGCGCCGCGGAACTCGGGGCCGAACCGGGCCCGCTCGACGCAACCCCGAAGCGGTTCGGACACACCACGGTTCGACGGTCCCGTCATCCCGCCGGAGATCGAGGCCAAGCAATTGGCTCCCGAAATCCGCGGTGAACTCACGACTTTGGACCGCCATACCGCCGACGCCGTCGCGCGGCACCTCGTCGCCGCGGGCGAACTGCTCGACGAAGATCCCGAAGCGGCGCTGGCCCATGCCCGAGCTGCCCGCGCCCGATCCGGCCGGATCGCCGCTGTGCGGGAGGCGGTGGGGATCGCCGCCTACCACTGCGGTGACTGGGCACAGGCGTTGGCCGAACTGCGGGCGGCCCGCCGTATGGGCAGCAAGTCGCCGCTGTTGCCGTTGATCGCCGACTGTGAACGCGGAGTCGGGCGCCCGGAACGGGCGATCGAACTGGCGCGTGGCCCCGAAGCCGATCAGCTCAGCGGCGACGACGCCGACGAACTCAAGATCGTGGTCGCCGGCGCCCGGTCGGACCTCGGCCAACTCGAGCAGGCGCTCGCAGTGTTGTCGACGCCCCCACTGGACCCGTCGCGGCGCGGCCCGACCGCGGCGCGGCTGTTCTACGTCTACGCCGACACGCTCCTCGCGCTCGGCCGCACACAGGACGCCCTGCAGTGGTTCCTCAATGCCGCGGCCGCCGACGTGGAGGGCGTCACCGACGCCGAGGACCGGATCACGGAACTCAGCTGACGTGACAGGCCTTGTGCAGCAACATGATTGCCTGCTCCTCGATCTCGATGGCACAGTGTTCCGCGGCCACGAACCGACCACCGGAGCCGTCGAGAGCCTCGCCGCGCTGAGCGCGCGGGTCCTCTACGTCACCAACAACGCCTCACGCAGCCCGGGCGACGTCGCAGGCCACCTCGTCGAGTTGGGGTTCGACGCGGACGCCGCCGACGTGGTGACCAGCGCCCAGAGCGCAGCGCACCTGCTCGCCGCCCAACTTCCCGCTGGGGCGCGGGTGTTGGTCGTGGGCACCGAGGCGTTGGCGGCCGAGGTCGACCTCGTGGGACTGCAGCCCGTCCGGCAGTTCGCCGACGATCCTGCCGCCGTCGTGCAGGGCCACAACCCGGAGACGGCGTGGGCGGACCTCGCCGAGGCGGCGCTGGCCCTGCGCGCCGGCGCCCTGTGGGTGGCGGCGAATGTCGATCTGACCCTGCCGTCCGAGCGGGGACTGTTGCCGGGCAACGGTTCGATGGTCGCCGCCCTGCAGGCCGCGACCGCCCGCGAACCTCAGGTCGCCGGCAAGCCGCAGCCGACGCTGATGCGGGATGCGTTGAGCCGGGGCGACTTTCACACACCGCTGGTGGTCGGTGACCGTCTGGACACCGACATCGCCGGCGCCAACGCGGCGTCGTTGCCGAGCCTGATGGTGCTCAGCGGTGTCAGCACCGCCGACGAGGTGCTGCGTGCGGTGCCCCAGGAGCGGCCCGACTACATCGCCGAGGATCTGCGCTCCCTGGACGCACCGGCCGACGACCTGCGGGTCGGTCCGCACCCCGGCTGGCGCATCGAGGTCGATGACACGGACGTGACCGTCCACGCCGACGGCGCCGACCGCGGGGACGACCTCTCGGTGCTGCGTGCGACGGCCCACGTGGTGTGGCAGGCGGACCTGGCGGGCACGCCGTTCGCGGTCCGCGCGGGTGACGACACTGCGGCCGCCGCGCTGCGACGGTGGTCGCTGCTCACCGCCGTGATCGACTAGCGTGGCGGTCGACATGAGTAACGACCCCGATCAGCTTCGCACCCGGGTCGCGGCCCTGCTCGCTGACCTGCCGGAACCGGACCACGCCGGTGACCTCGCCGACTGCGATATCGACACCGTCGCCGCGCGCTTGGAGGAGGCGCACGATCTGCTCGTGCAGGCGCTGGCGGCGGTCGAGAAGGGCTGAGCGCTCGTGACGCGGCGCGCACGGGTCGACGCCGAGTTGGTGCGACGGGGGTTGGCCCGGTCGCGTCAGCAGGCCGCCGAGCTCATCGGCGCAGGCCGGGTGACCGTCGACGGTATGCCGGCGGCCAAACCGGCGACCGCGGTCGCCGTCACCGCCCATATCGCCGTCGACACCGCGGACGAACGGTCCTGGGTGTCGCGGGGCGCGCACAAACTCATCGGCGCCCTCGACGCCTTCGACATCGACGTCGCGGATCGGCGCGGACTCGATGCCGGGGCGTCGACCGGGGGTTTCACCGAGGTCCTGCTCGACCGCGGCGCCCGCGAAGTCGTCGCCGTCGACGTCGGATACGGCCAACTGGCGTGGTCGCTGCGCTCGGATGAGCGGGTGGTGGTCGTCGAACGCACCAACGTGCGCGAACTCACCCCGGAGATGATCGGCGGTCCTGTCGACCTCGTCGTGGCGGACCTGTCGTTTATCTCCCTGGCGACGGTTCTGCCCGCGCTGACCGCATGCGCGTCGCCCGACGCCGATATCGTTCCCATGGTGAAGCCGCAGTTCGAGGTCGGGAAGGACCGGGTCGGCGCCGGTGGCGTCGTCTCGGAACCCGAATTGCGTGCGGAGTCGGTGCTGTCCGTGGCCGCCAAGGCCGCCGGGCTCGGCTGGGAGACGGTCGGTGCGACGGCGAGCCCGCTGCCGGGCCCGTCGGGCAACGTCGAGTACTTCTTGTGGTTACGCGCCCGCACGGACCGCGGACTGCGCGGCGACGATCTCGAGCAGGCGGTGCGGCGCGCCGTCACGGAAGGACCGCAATGACGTCTGAACGCACCATCCTGCTGGTGGTTCACACGGGACGCGAGGATGCCACCGATGTGGCCCGACGGGTGCAGAAGATGTTGGGCGACAACGACATTGGTCTTCGGGTGCTCGCCGCCGAGGCGGTCGACCGGGGCCCGGTGCACCTGTCGCCCGACGATATGCGCGCGATCGGCGTCGACATCGACGTCGTCGACGCCGACGAACGGGCCGCCGAAGGCTGCGAGCTGGTGCTGGTTCTCGGCGGCGACGGCACCTTCCTGCGCGCCGCCGAACTCGCGCGCAACGTCGAGATCCCGGTGCTGGGGGTGAACCTCGGGCGGATCGGTTTCCTCGCCGAGGCCGAGGCGGAAGCCATCGACCGCGTACTCGAACACGTCGTCCGCCGCGACTACCGCGTCGAGGAGAGGATGACCCTCGACGTGGCGGTGCGCGCGGAAGGGGAGCTCCTCACCCGGGGCTGGGCGCTCAACGAGGCCAGCCTGGAGAAGGGGCCGCGCCTGGGGGTGCTCGGCGTGGTCGTGGAGATCGACGGCCGCCCGGTGTCGGCGTTCGGCTGCGACGGTGTGCTGGTGTCGACGCCGACCGGGTCCACCGCTTACGCGTTCTCCGCCGGCGGGCCGGTGCTGTGGCCGGACCTCGAGGCGATCCTGGTGGTGCCCAACAACGCCCACGCCCTGTTCGCGCGGCCGATGGTGACCAGCCCGGACGCCACGATCGCGATCGAGATCGAGGCGAGCGGGCATGACGCCCTGGTGTTCTGCGACGGCCGGCGGGAGATGGTGGTGCCGGCCGGTGGCCGGCTGGAGGTGACCCGCTGCGGCACACCGCTGAAATGGGTACGGCTCGACAGCGCACCGTTCACCGACCGGCTGGTGCGCAAGTTCCGGCTGCCCGTCACCGGATGGCGGGGGCAGTAGCGCCCGTGCTGTCCGAAATCCGCATCGAGTCCCTCGGCGCGATCAGCGCCGCCACCGCCGAATTCGACCGTGGTCTGACCGTGCTCACCGGCGAGACCGGGGCAGGCAAGACCATGGTCGTCACCGGGCTCCATCTCCTCGGCGGGGCCCGCGCAGACCCCAACCGCGTCCGGTCGGGCTCCGAGCGCGCCGTCGTCGAGGGCCGCTTCCTGACCTCCGACCTCGGTGACGGCGTCGCGCGCCGCGTCGACGACCTCCTCGAATCGTCCGGCGCGGAGCGCGACGACGACGGCAGCATCATCGCCGCCCGGTCGGTCAGCAAGGACGGGCCGTCGCGGGCCTATCTCGGGGGCCGCAGCGTACCGGCCAAGTCGCTGAGCAACTTCACCACCGAACTGCTCACACTGCACGGCCAGAACGACCAGTTGCGCCTGATGCGCCCGGACGAGCAGCGCGCGGCGCTCGACCGGTTCGCCGCCGTCGACAAACCGCTGCGCCGCTACCGCGCGGCGAGGGACGAATGGCTCGCCGCGCGCCGCGATCTGACCGACCGGCGCAGACGCGAGCGGGAACTCGCCCAGGAGGCCGACCGGCTGAAGTTCGGTCTGACCGAGATCGACAACGTCGATCCGTCGCCGGGGGAGGACGACGCCCTCGTCGACGACATCCGGAGACTGTCGGAACTCGACGCGCTGCGTGAGGCCGCGCTGACCGCGCGGGCGGCGTTGACCGGCGCCGACGACGACCCCACCGGGGACGCGATGTCCGCGGCGAACCTTGCCGCGCAGGCGAAGTCGGCCCTCGACGGAACCGACGACGCCACCCTGCGGTCGCTGGGCGCCCAACTCGCCGACGCGGTCGCCGTGATCGGCGACGTGGCCGGTGAGCTCGGCGACTACCTCGGCGCGCTGCCCACCGACGCGAGCACCCTGGAGAACAAGCTGGCGCGGCAGGCCGAACTGCGCACCTTGACACGCAAGTACGCCGCCGACATCGACGGGGTGCTGGCCTGGGCGCGGGAGTCGCGAGAACGCCTGGATCAGCTCGACGTGTCGGAGGAGGCGCTGGCCGGTCTGGAGCGGCGGGTCGGCGAGCTGCAAGCACAGGTCGTCGCCGCCGCGGCCGATCTGACCAAGGCCCGGCTCAAGGCGGCGAAGGGTCTGGCCAAGGCGGTGACCGCCGAACTGTCCGGTCTGGCGATGGCCGGGGCGGAGTTCACGGTCGGCGTCGCACCGCTCGCCGTGCGCGCCGACGACTCGGCGCCGTTGACCCTGCCGGACGGCGTCGTCGTACACGCCGGCCACGACGGTGTCGACGCCGTCGACTTCGGCTTCGCCGCACACCGCGGGACCGATGTGCTGCCGCTGTCGAAGAGCGCATCGGGCGGCGAGCTGTCGCGGGTGATGCTCGCGATCGAGGTCGTGCTGGCGGCGTCGGCGGAGGGCACCACCATGGTGTTCGACGAAGTCGACGCCGGGGTCGGGGGGCGTGCCGCCGTACAGATCGGTCGGCGCCTGGCCCGTCTGGCCCGCACCCATCAGGTCATCGTCGTCACCCATCTTCCCCAGGTCGCCGCGTACGCCGACGCGCATCTGGTGGTCGACAGCAGCGGGCGCGGCAAGGCCAGTGGCGTGCGCCGCATCGACGACGACGACCGGGTCGCCGAGCTGGCCCGCATGCTGGCCGGCCTCGGTGAGTCCGACAGCGGCAGGGCCCATGCCCGGGAGCTGCTCGACGCCGCGCGGGCGGAGGCCGCCGAAACCGACTGACCGTCAGCGCGCGAGGACGGTGTCGACGAGGGCGGTGATGTCCCCCGGATCCGGCGCTTCGGCGGTCATCAGGATGCGGTAGAAGACGGCGCCCGAGAGCAGCACCGAGGCGACCTCCGGATCCACCGCCCGCACCTCGCCTGCGGATACGGCGCTCGCGATCGTGTCGGTCAGGCGCCGGCGGCGCTGGGCCGAGTACGCGTGCAGATGCTCGCGCAGGTCGGGGTCGTGGTCGGCGGCGTGGATCAGCGCAGGGATCACCGACGACACCGCGGAGTCGGACAACGCCGACGCCAGGTGACCGAGCAGGAGTTCGACCTGCTGCCGGGCGCTGACGGTGGGGAGGTCCCGGGCGGGGTCGGGCTGCGTGTTCAGTGTGCGCAGCGCATCGACGATCAACGCGCCCTTGTTCTTCCAGTGTCGGTAGACCGTGCTCCGACCGACGCCGGCGCGGGTCGCCACCGCGTCCATTCGGAAGCCGGCGTAGCCGGATGCGGCGAACTCCTCGAGTGCGGCGCTACAGATGATTCGTCGCGAGTGGTCGACACGGGGATCCGGCGGCCGCTCGGTCACGTGCACCCCTTTCCTTTTTGGGACATTGGTGTAGCGTAACAATACATAAGTGTTTCACAAGTTCGAGGAGGTGCGACGATGAGCGCCATACGTGTCCGCTACATCGTTGACGACGTGAACCGGGCGGTCGATTTCTACTCCCGCCACTTCGACTTCGACGTCCTGATGAAGCCCGGTCCGGGTTTCGCGTTGGTTGCCCGTGACAATCTGCGGCTCCTGCTCAACTCGCCCGGCGGGGGTGGCGGCGCCGGTCATTCGCCCGCTGCCGATCAGAGCCCGGAGCCAGGCGGCTGGAACCGCTTCCAGATCCAGGTGGACGACCTCGAGGCGGTCGTCGACGATCTGCGCCGGCAGGGAGTCGGCTTCCGCGGCGGCATCATCACCGGCCGCGGCGGCAGGCAGGCGCTCGCACTCGATCCGTCTGGCAACATCGTGGAGTTGTTCGAGAACGGCTGACCGGCTGACCGCTGTTGCTCCTGTGACAAATGAGGCAGGTGTTACGGCGCGCCTCCACCTCTACTTGAGGGTTCGCCGACAGAATCGCCGACATGAAGATGTCAGCGCTGCTCACCCGTAATGCCAGTTCACGGCCGGGAATCACCGGCACCGCTCGCGTGGACCGCGACATCGATCGCCTGCTGCGGCGTATCGGCCCCGGTGACATCGTGGTCATCGACGCGCTCGATCTCGACCGGATCACCGCCGACGCTCTGGTCGAGGCGCGGGTGGCAGGCGTGGTCAATGCGTCCCCGTCGATCTCCGGGCGCTACCCCAACCTCGGGCCGGAGGTGCTGGTGGCCAACGGGATCGCGCTGATCGACGAAACCGGCCCCGAGGTCTTCAAGAAGGTCAAGGACGGCCACCGGGTGCGACTGCACAACGGCGGCGTCTACTCCGGTGACCGGCGCCTGATCGCGGGCTCCGAGCGCACCGACCAGGAGATCCACGAGTTGATGCACGAGGCCAAGAGCGGGCTGGTCGCGCACCTCGAGGCATTCGCGGGCAACACCATCGAGTTCATCCGCAGCGAGAGCCCGCTGCTCATCGACGGCATCGGCATCCCGGACATCGACGTCGACCTCAACCGCCGCCACGTGGTCATCGTCGCGGAGGAACCGCACGCCGCCGAAGATCTCAAGGCGCTCAAACCGTTCATCAAGGAGTACCAGCCCGTGCTGGTCGGCGTCGGCACGGGCGCGGACATCCTGCGCAAGGCGGGCTACCGTCCCGCGCTCATCGTCGGCGATCCCGACCGGATGAGCGCCGAGGTGCTGCGCAGCGGCGCCCAGGTGGTGCTGCCTGCCGACGCCGACGGGCACGCCGCAGGTCTGGAGCGCATCCAGGACCTCGGCGTGGGGGCGATGACGTTCCCGGCGGCGGGATCGGCCGCCGACCTCGCCCTGCTGCTGTGCGATCACCATGGCGCATCGCTGATCGTCACGGTCGGTCACACCGCCAGCATCGAGGAGTTCTTCGACCGCAACCGCCAGCGCAGCAACCCGTCGACGTTCCTGACCCGCCTCAAGGTGGGGGAGAAGCTCGTCGACGCGAAAGCCGTTGCCACGCTGTACCGCAGCCGGGTCTCCGGTGGCGCCATCGCGTTGCTGATCCTGGCGATGCTGGTTGCGGTGATCGCCGCACTGTGGGTCTCGCGCGCAGATGCCGCGGTCATCGAGTGGATCCAGCAGTACTGGAACCAGCTCGTGCTGTGGGCCCAGGGTCTGGTCAGTTAGGCAGTCACGGTGATATCCCTGCGCGCACATGCGATCTCGCTGGCGGCGGTCTTCCTGGCGTTGGCCATCGGCGTCGCGCTGGGATCGGGACTGCTGTCGAACACGGTGTTGTCCGGATTGCAGGACGACAAACAGGATCTGCAGAACCAGATCAACAGCCTCACCGACGAGAAGAACGGACTGAATCAAAGGCTCAGCGCCGCAGGGGAGTTCGATGCGCAGATCGCCCCGCGCGTGTTACGCGACACGCTCGGCGGCAAGTCGGTGGTCCTGTTCCGCACACCCGATGCCGCCGACGACGACGTGGACGCGCTGACCCGGTCGGTCGGACAGGCCGGCGGCACGGTCAGCGGTACGGTCACGCTCACCCAGGAGTTCGTGGACGCCAACTCCGCGGAAAAGCTTCTGTCGGTGGTGAATTCGCCGATCGTGCCGGCCGGGAAGCAACTGAGCACCGCCGCGGTGGATCAGGGTTCACAGGCCGGGGATCTGCTCGGTATCGCGTTGCTGCTCAACAAGGACCCCGCCGCACCGGTCGTGAGCGACGCGGAACGCGACACCGTGTTGACCGCCCTGCGTGACACCGGCTTCCTCACCTTCGGCACCGATCCCGTCGGCGCGGCGAACACGGCGCTGATCGTGACCGGCGGCGCCCTCGGCGACGATGCGGGCAACCGCGGTGCCACGGTGGCTCGGTTCGCGGCCGGACTGGCCAAACACGGGTCGGGCACCGTCCTGGTGGGCCGGGACGGGTCCGCCTCGGGGACCGGCGCGGTCGCGGTGACCAGATCGGATCCGGCATTGACCGCAGCGGTGAGCACCGTCGATGACGTGGACACCGAATCGGGACGGATCACCTCGGTGCTCGCACTGGCCGATCTGATCGGCGGTGCCCGGCCGGGCCAGTACGGAGTCGGTCAGGGGGCGGGCGCGGTCACGATCGCCCAGTGAGGCCCGGCGCGCCACCGACGACCTGTCGGAGTCGGTGTTAGGGTGGGGTTCCGTGGGTCGGCAGGCCCCAAAGCTAGGAGCAAGCCTAGAAAAGTAAGCCCTGCCCGTCGTCACGGAGGTTGTTCTTGCCCGCGCTACGCAAGCATCCGCAAACGGCCACAAAGCACCTCTTCGTCACGGGCGGCGTCGTCTCCTCCCTGGGCAAGGGTCTGACGGGCTCGAGCCTCGGACAGTTGTTGACTGCCAGGGGCCTGCAGGTGACGATGCAGAAGCTCGACCCCTATCTCAACGTCGACCCCGGCACCATGAACCCGTTCCAGCACGGTGAGGTGTTCGTCACCGAGGACGGCGCCGAGACCGACCTCGACGTCGGGCACTACGAACGCTTCCTCGACCGGAACCTGTCGGGGTCCGCGAACGTCACCACGGGGCAGATCTATTCGTCGGTGATCGCCAAGGAACGCCGCGGGGAGTACCTCGGTGACACCGTGCAGGTGATCCCGCACATCACCGACGAGATCAAGAGCCGCATCGTCGCGATGGCCGCGCCGGACGAGCACGGCAACCGTCCGGACGTGGTGATCACCGAAGTCGGCGGCACGGTCGGCGACATCGAATCCCTGCCCTTCCTGGAGGCCGCGCGCCAGGTGCGCCACGAGGTCGGCCGCGAGAACTGCTTCTTCCTGCACTGCTCACTGGTGCCCTACATGGCGCCGTCGGGTGAGCTCAAGACCAAACCCACGCAGCATTCGGTCGCCGCACTGCGCAGCATCGGCATCCAGCCGGACGCCCTGATCCTGCGCTGCGACCGGGACGTGCCCGAGGCGCTGAAGAACAAGATCGCGCTGATGTGCGACGTCGACATCGACGGGGTCATCTCGACGCCGGACGCACCGTCGATCTACGACATCCCCAAGGTGCTCCACCGTGAGGAACTCGACGCCTACGTGGTGCGCCGGTTGAACCTGCCGTTCCGCGACGTGGACTGGACCCAGTGGAACGACCTGCTCAAGCGGGTGCACGAACCGCACGAGACGGTCCGGATCGCGCTGGTGGGCAAGTACATCGACCTCTCCGATGCGTACCTGTCGGTGACCGAGGCGCTGCGTGCGGGCGGGTTCTTCCACCACGCCAAGGTCGAGATGCGGTGGGTGGCCTCCGACGACTGCGAACTCGACAGCGGTGCGGCCGCGGCGCTTGCCGACGTCGACGGGGTGCTGATCCCCGGCGGGTTCGGCATCCGCGGTATCGAAGGCAAGATCGGCGCGATCAGCTACGCCCGCAAGCGCGGCCTGCCGGTGCTCGGGCTGTGCCTCGGGTTGCAGTGCATCGTGATCGAGGCGGCCCGCTCGGTGGGCATCACCGGAGCGAACTCCGCCGAATTCGATCCGGCCACCCCCGACCCGGTCATCTCGACGATGGCCGACCAGCGTGACGCCGTGGCCGGTGAGGCCGATCTGGGCGGCACCATGCGGTTGGGCGCCTATCCGGCTGTGCTGGAGGAAGATTCGATCGTCGCGCGGGCCTACCAGGCGACCGAGGTCTCCGAACGGCACCGGCACCGCTACGAGGTCAACAACGCCTACCGCGACCGCATCGCCGAGAGTGGGCTGCGCTTCTCGGGCACGTCGCCCGACGGACATCTGGTCGAGTTCGTCGAGTACGACGCCGAGCAGCATCCGTTCCTCGTCGGCACCCAGGCGCATCCCGAACTCAAGAGCCGGCCCACCCGTCCGCACCCGCTGTTCGCCGCGTTCATCGGCGCGGCGCTCGACTACAAGGCCGCCGAGCGGTTGCCGGTCGAGATTCCCGAGCAACGGTCCAACGGGGTGGAGCTGCTGCAAGAACCCGCTTCCCGTGGCTGAGCACGACTTCGAAACCGTCACCAGCGAGACCGTCTACGTCGGCAACATCTTCGCGCTGCGCGCCGACGAGGTGCGGATGCCGGGCGGCGGCACCGCCCGCCGCGAGGTCGTCGAACACTACGGTGCGGTGGCGATCGCCGCGCTCGACGACGACGGCAACATCGCGTTGGTCTACCAGTACCGTCACCCGCTCGGCCGTCGGCTGTGGGAACTGCCCGCGGGCCTGCTCGACATGGGCGGTGAGCCGCCGCAGGTGACCGCGGCACGTGAACTGCAGGAAGAGGCGGGACTGTCGGCGGCGCAGTGGCGGGTCCTGGTCGACCTCGATTCCGCGCCCGGGTTCAGCGACGAGAGCGTTCGGGTCTTCCTCGCGACGGACATCAGCGAGATCGACCGGCCCGACGCCCACGACGAAGAGGCGGACCTGATCGTCAAGCGGGTGCCGCTGTCGGAGGCCGTCCGTATGGTGCTGTCCGGAGAGATCGTCAATTCGATTGCGGTGGCGGGCATCCTCGCGGTGCACGCCCTCGACGTGTCAGCACACGGTGTCGAGTCGCTGCGTCCGGTCGACGCGGAGTGGACCGACCGGCCACGCGCCTTCGCCCGGCGGAAAGGTCACTGATGGCCCCCTCAGCTGTTCGACGGTCGGCGCTCGACGATCAGCTGCAGGGCTACCTCGACCATCTGACCATCGAACGCGGCGTCGCCGCGAACACGCTGAGCTCTTACCGCCGCGATCTGCGGCGCTATTCGGAGCACCTCACCGGCCGCGGGGTCGAGGACCTCGCGAAGGTCACCGAATCCGATGTCAGCGACTTCCTGGTCGCCCTGCGGCGCGGTGATCCCGACACGGGGGCCCAGGCGCTGTCGGCGGTCTCGGCGGCGCGGGCGCTGATCGCGGTGCGAGGTCTGCACCGCTTCGCGACCGCCGAGGGGTTGACCGATGTCGACGTGGCCCGCGCGGTCAAACCGCCCACCCCCGGGCGCCGGTTGCCCAAGAGCCTGTCGATCGACGAAGTTCTCGCACTCCTCGACGGCGCCGGAGGTGACAGCGAGGCCGACGGCCCCCTCACACTGCGCAACCGCGCACTGCTCGAACTGCTGTACTCGACCGGCGCGCGGATCTCCGAAGCGGTCGGCCTCGACATCGACGACGTCGACACCCATGCGCGCTCTGTGCTGCTGCGCGGTAAGGGCGGGAAGCAACGGCTGGTGCCGATCGGCAGGCCTGCGGTGAGCGCGCTGGACGCCTACCTGGTCCGGGGGCGGCCGGATCTGGCCCGCCGCGGCCGCGGTACGCCGGCGATCTTCCTCAACGCGCGCGGGGGCCGGCTGTCGCGCCAGAGCGCGTGGCAGGTGCTGCAGGACGCCGCCGACCGGGCCGGGATCACCTCCGCGGTGTCGCCGCACACGTTGCGGCACTCCTTCGCGACCCATCTGCTCGACGGCGGCGCCGATGTGCGCGTCGTCCAGGAACTGCTCGGGCACGCCTCGGTGACCACGACGCAGATCTACACCATGGTGACGGTGCATGCGCTGCGCGAGGTGTGGGCGGGGGCGCATCCGCGGGCCCGGTGAGCCACCGGTCGCGTCCGGTTGTGTGACGTCTCGGATAAACGGCATTTCGCCGTGAGGTGCGGGAGTTATGGTCGGGGCGCTCATTGGAGGTGACCGTGTGGAATCCCGACCCGATCCCGGACACGCCCCACTGACGAAGCCGGTCCGGTTGCCGCCTGCGAGATTGGCCCGCGTCGTCGAGACGTTGCGCACCGCTCTGCACCGTGTGCGCTTCAAGGTCGTGCCCCCGTTCGCGGGAATTCTCGATCTCACAATGGGTTTCGCGGTCGCACAGACGATCTACGCCGCGGCGCGCCTGGGCGTCGCCGACGTGCTGTGCGACGGGCCGATGACCGCCGCGGACATCGCCGACAGGGTGCATGCCGACCCCACCGCGGTACATCGGCTGATGCGGGTGCTGGCGGCCCATCAGATCTTCCGCGAACGCCGCGATGGCCGTTTCGAGATGACCGCGCTGTCGCAGGCCTTGCGCAGCGACGCGGCGGTCTCCATCCGGCCGTTGCTGCTCATGTTGAGCCACCCGTTCTACTGGGAGCACTTCGGGAGACTGACCGACGTCGTCCGCACCGGCCGCACCAGCCTCGAGACCGAGTACGGCAAGGGGCTTTTCGAGTGCCTGGATGAAGACCCGGAGGTCGCCCGGGTGTTCAACGACGCGATGACCTGCGTCACGGCGATGTCGATCCCTCCCGTCCTCGCGGTGTACGACTTCTCACGCTTTCGCACCATCATCGACGTGGGCGGGGGTGACGGACGCATGCTCACGGCGATCCTCGAGGCCGCGACTGCGTCGCGGGGTGTGCTCTTGGAGCTGCCCGCACTCGCTGAACAGGCCAGGAAAACCGTGCGCTCCGCGGGCCTGACCGACCGCGCGACGATCGAGTCGGGATCGTTCTTCGACCACGTCCCCCGCGGCGGCGATCTCTACGTGCTCAAACACGTCATCCATGACTGGCGCGACGACCGCGCGCGCGAGATCCTCCGCCAGGTCCGCGATGCGATGCCCCCGCGGGCCGTCCTGCTGCTGGTCGAGACCGTGATCCCGCCCGGCAACGGTATGCACTTCGGCAAGCTCCTCGATCTCGACATGCTGATCTTCGCCGGCGGCCGGGAACGTACCCGCGCGGAGTTCTCGTCACTGTTGTTCGAGACGGGCTTCCACCTGGACCGCATCGTTCCCACGGTCACCCATCTGTCGCTCATCGAGGCGACGGCGTGCTGATGCCACCACTGCCGCGCAGTCCGGCCACCTCCAGCCGGATTCGCCCTGCGGGTGCGACGGCGATACCGCGGGCCACGCTGCGCGGCGGAGGTGCGGCCGAATCCCGTTGAGACATCCGCAGGTCGAGGTGAATGAGGATCGTGCCAAGGGCCACCGCGAGTTCTGACGTCGCGAACGCGGCCCCGACGCACCGCCGATACCCGCCGCCGAAGGGTGCGTATTCGAACGGGGTGGGCCGCCGGCTCAGGAACCGGTCCGGATCGAACCGGTGGGGTGTGGACCAGATGTCCGGGTTGAAGTGCAGCGCGTAGAGCGCGACGCCGACGACCCGCCCGGCGGGATGGGTCACCCCGTCGACGGTGAGTGGTTCGGTCAGTCGCCGGAGCACGATCGGAACCGGCGGGTGCATCCTCAGTGTCTCCTTGATCACCGCACCCAGATACGGCAGCGCGGCAAACTCCAGAGCCGTTGCGCAGGTGGACAATTCGGCGTGCAGCCGGGCACGCACGTCGTCGTCACGGTGTACGTGGTAGAGCGCCCACGTCAGCGACGATGCGGTGGTCTCGTGACCGGCCGCCAGCAGGGTTCGCAACTGGTCCAGCGTCTCGGCGTCGGTGTGCCCCTGTCCGGCGTCATCGGTGGCCGACAGCAGCAGGTCGAGCATGTCCCCGCCGGGCGTGTCCGCTCGACTCCGCGACGCCATGTCCTCCGCGAGCAGCCGGTCGAGGTCGTCGCGGAACCGCAACAGTTTCGCCCATGGCCCGATGCCGGCGATGTCGCGGCGCAGGGCGGGCAGGAGCATCAACGGCGCGGTGTTGGCGGCGAGCAGATCCTTCACCGCTTGGATGTACCGCGTGCGCCGGGCCGGGTCGGTGACGCCGAACACCACGCGGATGGCGACGTCCAGGGTGATCCCGACGGCCAGGTCGTAGACGTCGACCGACTGCCCGGGGCGCAGGCCGCCGATCTGTTCCGACGTCGCCGCGGCGATCATTTCGGCGTAGCTCTTGACCTGTTCGCCGTGCAGCGCCGGGGTCAGCAGCGCGCGTTCGCGGCGGTGACGCTCACCCGAGAGCAGGATCAGCGAGGCGGGCCCGACCACCGGCTCGATCGGGTTGGGCAACGGCGCCCGGCACGCATGCGAAGGTGCGGCGAGAATGTCCCGTGCGGCGGGACTGGTGCCGTGGAACACGACCTGGCCGAGTCCGGGGAAGTGCAGGACGAACGGGCGCCGGTCGGCGGCCCGGTTGGTGAAGAAACCCACCGGATCTGCTGCGGCCGAGGCGGCGCGCACCAGCGCCGGCGGCGAGAGCGCGAATCGGGTCCTCACCACGGACCCGCCTCACGTCGGCCTCGCGCCGCCACCTCGGCGGCCGGCTGTGACGGCGTCAATTCGGCGATGGGGTGGCACGGGGCGGGGACGGCTTTGCGGGGCGCCACCGGTGAGAAATTCTCATTTTTGCTGCTCGGCGCCATCGTGGAGCTTCGGACTGTAGGGCAGCCGGGTATTACGGCGCGACCTGGTTTCCGGGGTGCGGCATCGCGGGCTCGAACGCCGGTTGGGCGCGGAGCCGCGGCGCGGTACGTTTTCGCTGGTCGCAGCGCCGCCAACCGAGTGATTGGTTTTGAACGCAAGGACCCTCCCGTTCGGGTGCCGTCGGTGTCAAGACAGACTGCGCCCGTGAGTCCCGCTCCCGTGACTTCGGGCGCAATCGGCGCCGCATTTGCGCGATCATGGTCGACATTGCGCCGGCAATGACGGAATTCACCGACGTGTAATTGACTTGACAGTAAATCAATTTCAATTGAATGAATTCGACTCGGCATTGTTCCCATTGTGTTCGGTGCCATTATTGGGTCACTTTCGTTACCGCAATTGTGTTTGCGAGGCCGTGCTGTCGTCCAAACCTCTCAGTGCAGAGGCTACGCCGCCTCGGTACTGCCAGCGCGGGTTTGCCGTTACGTGAGTCACGTCAGGTAGTCAACTGTGATCGTGGTCATATACCCGGGTCATCTTCGCGACGAATGTCGCGATTCTGCACGCTGCGACGCTGACCATCGCGCCCCGGTCGTCGCGGGGCGAGAGTCGCCCCGACGGCGGTACCGCCGGCCGGCGGCCATGCGGTGTTGCTGTAGGTGCCCGACGGCGGGCCTCCGGGGCGCCACATTCGGGGCCGGATTGTTGCGTGGGAACTCGATCGGATGAACGGAATCGAGTGTCTGGTGTTTGCCCACTTGTCAGAAACCGGCTGGTTATGGCGCCCTTGGATCTGCGGTGGAGCGAAGTCGTTGTTGATTAAGAAAGCATCTCGTGGATATCGCAGACGAATTTCAATCCGTGTGCCCCATTCGGCGGTAACGTATCGCAGCCAGAGAGGTTGACTGCCTCGCATTATTTCGGGGCTATTTCGCGGTGGGAGTGCGCAGAATCGGGGTGTTCTCCATGAATGACAGCACGGTCGGCACAGCTTTCCGCTCACGCGTGGTGGACCACATCGTCGACTACCTGTCCGCGGGCGGTGTCCGGTACCTCTTCGGAGTCGACGGCGCCAACATCGAGGACGTCTACGACGCCGCCCACCTCCGCGGCGACGTCACCGCGGTCCTGGCCAAGCACGAGTTCTCGGCCGCCGCCATGGCGGACGGCTACAGCCGCAGCGGCGCCGGACTGGGGGTGGTCATGGCGACCTCCGGCGGCGGCTCGCTCAACCTGGTTCCGGGACTGGGGGAGTCGCTGGCCAGCCGGGTTCCCGTCCTCGCGCTGGTCGGTCAGCCTCCGCTGGCGCTGGACGGCCGCGGGAGCTTCCAGGACACCAGCGGGTGCAACGGTTCGCTGGATGCTCTCGCTCTGTTCTCCACGGTGTCGGTGTTCTGCGAACGGATCACCGAACCCGCCGACATCCTCACCGCGCTTCCGCGTGCCGTGCGGGCAGCGTTCTCGGGCGGGCCGGCAGTCCTGTTGTTGCCCAAAGACGTTCAGCAGGCCGTGCTCGACGTACGACACTCGACCGAGGGCCACGAACGCGCGCCGGTGACGAGGCAGGTCGGCGATCCGCGCCCGATCGCGCGGGCACTCCAGAAGGTCGACGGCCCCGTCACCATCGTCGTCGGCAGCCAGGTGATCCACGACGACGCCCGCGCGGAACTCGAACAACTGCGCGCCGTGCTGCGCGCCCGGGTGGCCGTCACGCCCGACGCGAAGGATGCCGCGGGGACGCCGGGGATGGGCTCGTCGTCGCTGGTCGGCGTCACCGGCGTCATGGGCCATCCCGGTACCGCCGAGGCGATCGGCGACAGCGCGTTGTGCCTGCTGGTCGGGTCGCGTCTGCCGGTGACCGCGCGAGCAGGTCTGGACGCGGTGCTGGCCGGTACCCGCACCCTGTCGATCGGTTCGGCACCGCCCTTCGTCCCGTGCACCCACATCCACAGCGACGATCTGCGCGCCTCACTGCCATTGCTGACCCGGGGGCTGATCGGGCGCCGGCGGCCGCGCGGATTGCGGGTGGCCGACACGATCCCGCGGAAAGAGTTGTCGCCACCGATCTTCGACGGAGAAGGAGTGCGCTTCCGCGACGCGATGAAGGCCCTCGACCGGCTGCTGCCGGCCGACGTCGACATCGTCGTGGACGCCGGGAACACCGGCGCGTCAGCGGTGCACTACCTACCCGTGCGCCGGCGAGGCAGGTTCCTCGTCGCGCTGGGCATGGGCGGGATGGGGTACAGCTTCGGGGCCGGGATCGGCGTTGCCTTCGGCCGGCGCAGACGGACCGTGGTGATCGCCGGTGACGGGTCGTTCTTCATGCACGGCCTCGAGTTGCACACGGCGATACAGCACCGTCTTCCGGTCACCTTCGTGCTGTTCAACAACAACGCCCACGGGATGTGTGTGACGCGCGAACAGCTCTACTACGACGGCACGTACAGCTACAACAGGTTCGCGCCCAGCCATCTCGGCGCGGGGCTCAACGCCATGTTCCCCGGCATGCCGTCGGTCGATGTCGCCGATGTCACCGAACTTGCCGGCGCGGTCACCTCGGCGCTGGACGCACACGGTCCCTCGGTCGTCTCGGTCGAATGCTCGGCCGACGAAATCCCGCCTTTCGCACCATTTTTGGCGGCCGGCCCACCGGCTGCCCCCGACCCGGCCACCGTTCACGAGGAGGAATCGATCGATGTCCCTGCCAGCGCTTGACGATATCGCCACGCACACCGGTAGTACCAATCCGATCGACGGCGTCATCCGGATCGAGACGTCGCCGCGGGAGAAGGCGACCCCGATCATCATGGACATGATGCGGTCGGTCTATCCGCACGACGAGGTGTTCGGCGAGTTCTGCACCGTCAACAGCTACGTCGACTGTCCGCCGGACGAACTGTTCGACTACCTCTCCGACACCCGCAGCCTGGAGGAGTGGACCTACAGTCTGCGTGGTTTCGAGCGCACCGAGGAGGACGGCCTGTGGCTGGCCTGGGATCGCCTCGGCTCCGAGACCGAGATCTACACCAGGACCGTCTTCAACCGGGAGGCCGGGACGGTCGACTACCACTGCGCGTGGGACCAGGGCAAGCACCTGTGGATGATCTACCTGATGCGCGTCGTGGACGCCCGCGTCGTGCTCGACAAGCCGGGATCGGTTGTGCTGTGGACGAACTGCCACCACCCGTTCTACGACAACAATCCCTATCCCGAGACGGCCCCGCCGGAGCGGCCGGTGTGGGTGGGTGACTTCTGGGACATGTTCGGCGCCGGCCACCTGCTCGAGCTGAAGAATCTGAAGGCGATCGCCGAATTCCGCCATCGCAACGGTCTGCCGATCAAACCGGCCTGGATGGACTGAGGGCACGAGATGACTGTGAGCCTGCTCGACGTCTCGACCTATCTTCCCGGCGAACCCATCAGCGCCGATTACTACGCCGACTTCGCCAGCGCCGACGACCTCCGCGAGCACCTGATGTTCCGGGCGCCGAAATTTCGCCACCACGTCGCCGAGGACGAGACGGCCATCGACATGGTCGAACGTGCGACCGCCGGCCTGGTGCAACGGCACGGCCACGACACGATCGCCGACATCGACATCCTCATCACCCACACCCAGATGCCCGATATGCCGTTCTACGGAGGCGGCGGCGGCATGGCCCATCGCCTCGGGATGAAACCGCGCACCGTGATCGACCTGCACAACGGTGGATGTGCGGCGTTCATCCTCGGTCTGCAGCTGGCGCGCACGCTGATCCAGGCCGGCGAAGGGCGCACCGCCTTGATCGCGTTGGCGCAGAATGCCGCCGGGCAGATCTTCGACCAGCCGCTCACCCGGCAGAAGGCCCAGTCGTGTGTACCCGGTGACGGTGCCGCCGTCGGCCTGGTCGCGCTGTCCGACGAATCTCCCGTGCTCGACGTGGAGTGCCGTACCTACGGCGAGTACGCCGGTGACATGACGATCGCGGTCGAACCGTTCCGCAAGTGGTGGCAGCCCGGTCCGGGGGAGGGCTGCATCGGATTCACCGAGGCCAAGATCACCAAGGTGCTCGCCCGCGGCAACCGACAGGTTCCGGAGGTGTCCTTCGCGGTGTGTGACCGGTTGGGCATCAAACCCAAAGAGCTCGATCTGTTCGTCACCAACCAGCCCAACCGCGTGTTCCTGCGCAACTGGCGCGATGCGCTGGAGCTGCCGAAGGAACGTCACCGCGACACGTTCGACGAGTGCGGGAACCTGTTCGCGGTCGGTGTCCCGATGAACCTCGACCGCGCGATCAGCGACGGCCAACTCAAACGCGGGGACACCGTGCTGATGGCCGCGTTCGCCCACGCCGGTGACTTCGCCGGCGCCGCGGCCGTGCGGTGGGGTGGTCGATCAGCATGACCATCGTCGCCGAACCGGGACCAGCAACGTCACCACCGGGGTCCGTGCAGCCCAGGATCTCCTCACTGCCCACGGCGGTCGATCCGATGGCGTTGTCGCTCAACGAGAATCCGTTCCCGCCGCTGCCTGCCGTGCAAACCGCCATGATCGAGTCGATCCAGGCGGCCAACAGATACCCGGAGTTCCTTCCGGAATCCCTGCGGCACCTGATCGCCGACCACGTCGCCGTGCCGGACGAACAGGTCGTCGTCGGCGCTGGGGCGACCGGGGTGCTGGTCCAGGTCATGCACGCCTTCACCTCGCCGGGGGACCGGATCGTCCTGCCGGTCCCGACGTTCGAGGGCTACACCATCGCGTCGGCGATGACCAGGTTGCAGGTGGAGGCGGTTCCGCTGCTGGCCGACGGCCACCACGACCTGGACGCCATGGCGGACGCGGCGTCCGGTGCCCGGCTCGTCGTGGTCTGCCGGCCGCACAACCCGACCGGCACCGTGGAGAGCGCTGCGACGCTCGAGGCCTTCCTGGCCCGGTTGTCCAGCGACACGATCGTCATCCTCGACGAGGCGTACGTGGAATTCGTCGCGCCACAGTGGCGGATCGACGCCGTCGACCTCATCCAACGGTTCCCCAACGTGCTGGTCCTGCGCACCTTCTCCAAGGCCTACGGGCTCGCGGGTCTGCGCATCGGCTACGCGATCGGCTCCTGGGGGCTGACCGCCGAACTGTGGGCGATGCAGCTCCCGTTCGGGATGGGCAGCACCGGCCTCGTGGCCGTCGCCGCTTCCTATCAGGCGGAAAGTCAGCTGCGGCAACGTATCCGGCTGATCACCTCGGAGCGCCGCCATCTGCGGATGCGGTTGCGCGCGATGGGCGTCCCGAGTATCGACGGACACGCCAACTTCGTGTACCTGCCGGTCGGCGACCGCCCGTGGCGCGAGGTCTTCGACGGCGCCGACGGTGTGCGGGTCAAACATTGCGCCGACGGCGGAGTCCGGATCACCGTGGGCGGACGCTCGTCGACCGGTGCCGTGCTGGCCGCGCTGCGCGGCCGAGGGTGACGGCCATGCGCGATCATCAGGTCGTCGTCATCGGGGCCGGGCCGTCGGGGGTCGCGGCCGCGCTGAGCCTGCGCGACAGGGGTCTGCGCCCGGTGCTCATCGACCGCGCCGATCACGTCGGATCGTCGTGGAAGGCACGCTACGACCGGCTCAAACTGAACACCGGCCGACGCACCTCGCACATGCCGAACCGGCCGTATCCCGACGGGACCGGCGTGTTCCCCACCCGCGATCAGGTGGTCGCGCACCTCGACCGGCACGCACACGAGGACGGAATCGAGCTCCTGCTGGAGACCACCGTCACCCGCATCGACCGGCACCCGGCGGGCTGGTGCCTGAGTACGTCGACCGGTGACCTCACCGCACGGCAGGTGGTGGTGGCGACGGGATACGAACACAGCCCGCGGATTCCGGAATGGCCCGGGATGCGGTCGTATCCCGGTGAGGTCAGCCACTCGGCGCAGTACCGGAATCCGCGCCCCTACACGGGGAGGCGGGTGCTGGTCGTCGGGGCCGGATCGTCGGCGATGGAGATCGTGCACGACGTCGCGACCGGTGGCGCCGAGAGCGCCTGGCTCGCCGTCCGCACGGTGCCGCACATCATGATCCGTTCACTTCCCGGCGGATTCCCGTCCGACTATCTCGCCACACCGCTGTTCGACGCGCCGACCTGGCTGGCCGACGCCGTCTCCCGGGTGGGGCAGCGCATCGACGTCGGCGACCTCGCCGAGTACGGCCTGCCGACGCCGTCGGAAGGTGTGTTCGCCCGGGGCAAACGGCTCGGCCGGGCCCCGGTCATCGTCGACCGGGAGGTGGTGCGCGCGATCCGCGCCCGCGTGTTCGAGGTCGTCCCCACCGTCGCGCGGTTCGACGGCGCCACCGTGGAGCTGGTCGACGGCAGGCGCCTGCGACCGGATGCGGTGATCTGCGCGACCGGGTACACCCGCGGCCTCGACGCGATGGTCGGTCACCTCGGGGTCCTCGACGACAAGGGTCTTCCGCGGTCCTGCGGTGTCGCCGCGGCCGCGCCCGGACTGCGGTTCGTCGGATTCCTGTCCCGCCCCGGCCTGATCTCCTATGTCGCCAAGCAGTCCCAGCACGTCGCCAGGCACATCGCCGACGAGCTGGACCGCACTCCCACGCTGATCCGCTGAGTCGCCGTGTTACAGGCCGTGACCCGACTGGCGATCGCCGCGCCGAAGCGCGTCATCGCCGCGGCCGTGGCGGTTCTCATCGGGTGCGCCGTCTTCGGGGTCCCGGTCGCCGGCAGCCTGTCCGGCGGCGGGTTCCGTGACCCCGAATCGGATTCGGCGCGGGCGTCGGCGATCCTGGCGGACACCTTCGACCGGCCGGAGATGCAGCTGCTGCTGACGGTCACGGCGCCGGACGGGGCGCTGACCGGCCCCGGCGCGGCGGTCGGCGCGGACATCGTCAGGGCACTCAGGGAGTCACCGTCCGTCGGGTACGTGGAGTCACCGTGGGGGGCGCCACCGGGTACGGCGGACGAACTCGTCAGCACCGACAGCACGACGGCGCTCGTCATCGCCGGGCTCGACGGCGACGAAAGCGATGCCGCCGCGCATGCGGAGGACCTGTCCGCCGCGCTCACCGGCGACCGCGACGGGGTCGTCGTGCGCGCCGGTGGCGTCGCCGCGGTGAATGCCCAGATCAACGCGCAGACGGAGAAGGATCTGATGGCGATGGAAGCCATCGCCTTCCCACTGAGCTTCCTGGTTCTGGTCTGGGTGTTCGGCGGGTTGTTCGCCGCGATGCTGCCGATGGCGGTCGGGGCGCTGGCCATCGTCGGATCGATGGCCGTCCTGCGCGGTATCACGATGGTCACCGACGTCTCGGTGTTCGCCCTCAACCTCGCCGTGGCGATGGGCCTGGCCCTCGCGATCGACTACACGCTGCTCATCCTCAGCCGCTACCGCGACGAGATCGCCACCGGCGCACCGCGTGAGGACGCCTTGATGCGGACGATGGCGGCGGCCGGGCGCACCGTGGTCTTCTCCGCGGTCATCGTCGGGCTGTCGATGCTGCCGATGGCCGTGTTCCCGATGTACTTCCTGCGATCGTTCGCCTACGCGGGTGTCGCCGTGGTGGGCTTCGCCTCGGTGGCGGCGCTCGTCGTCACCCCGGCGGTCATCACGCTGTGCGGTGACCGCCTCGACTCACTGGACGTGCGGCGGTTCGTCCGGCGGATACTGCGCAGGCCACCGCCCACGCCCCGGCCGGTCGAGCGATCCTTCTGGTACCGCGCCGCGCGGGCGGTGACGCGTCGCGGCGGCGCGCTCAGTGTCGCCGTGGTGGCCCTGCTGCTGGTGCTCGGCGCCCCGTTCCTCGACGCACGGTGGGGATTCCCCGACGACCGCGTGCTGCCGACGACCGCGGACGCCCACCGGGTCGGCGACCTGTTGCGGACCGAGTTCACCGCCGACTCGGCCACGACGGTCACGGTCGTCCTCCCCGACATCGCGGGTGTCCGCCCCGCCGCGCTCGGCGAGTTCGCCGCCGAACTGTCGCGCGTCCCGGACGTGCCGTGGGTGTCCTCGCCGGCGGGCACCTTCGCCGGCGGCCGGCAGACCGGCCCACCCTCGGCGCCCACCGGGACGGCCGACGGCAGCGCCTTCCTCACCGTCGCCAGTTCCGCGCCGCTGGACTCGGCGGAGTCCGAGGCCCAGTTGGACGCGCTGCAGGCGGTGCCAGGCCCGGACGGCCGCGAGGTGCTGCTGACCGGCACCACCCCGAGCAACCGGGACATCGTCGCCGCCGTGCTGTCGCGAATGCCGTTGGTGCTGGGCATCATCGGCCTCACCAGCCTGGTGTTGCTGTTCCTGCTCACCGGCAGCGTGGTGCTTCCCCTGAAGGCGATCGTGCTCAACGTGCTGTCGCTCACCGCGGCGTTCGGGGCGTTGGTGTGGATCTTCCAGCAGGGCCACCTCGCGGCGCTCGGCACCACGAGTACCGGCACCATCGGCGTCACCATTCCCGTGCTGCTGTTCTGTATCGCCTTCGGGCTGTCGATGGACTACGAGGTCTTCCTGATGGCACGTATCCGCGAATACTGGCTGGCCCCGCGGGATGTCCCGGCCGGGACCCGGGCGGCCAACGACGAGGCGGTCGCCCTCGGGTTGGCACGTACCGGCAGGGTCATCACGGCGGCGGCGGTGATCATGTCGATCTCCTTCGCGGCGCTGATCGCGGCCGAGGTGTCGTTCATGCGGATGCTCGGGGTGGGGCTCACCGTCGCGGTGCTGATGGACGCGACGCTGGTCCGGCTGATCCTCGTGCCGGCGTTCATGCACGTGATGGGCCCGGCGAACTGGTGGGCTCCGGCGCCCCTGGCCCGGCTGCACCGCCGGTTCGGCATCGGCGAGGCCGCACCGGCAGGCCGGCACCGCGGCGGTGAGGACGGCAAGTCGTCTGCGGGTCTGCCGGTATCGGCGGTCCCGCGACGTTAAACTCAACCGGATGTTCGCCCTGCGTGTGGAGTGCCCGGCCTGCGGCGGTCCGGCATGACCGATGACGCCGCAGGTGCCGACGCGCCCGTGGCGACGGGCCTGACCGGACGGCCGTACCGCTCGATCCCTGAACCCGCACCCCGCAGCACGCACGGACCGGCCAAGGTCATCGCGATGTGCAACCAGAAGGGTGGGGTCGGCAAGACCACCTCGACGATCAACCTCGGCGCCAGCCTGGCCGAATACGGCCGGCGGGTGCTGCTGGTCGACCTGGACCCCCAGGGGGCGCTGTCCGCCGGGCTGGGCGTGCCGCACTATGAACTCGACCACACCGTGCACAACCTGCTGGTCGAACCGCGGGTGTCGATCGACGACGTCCTGATCAGCACCCGGGTCAGGAACCTCGACCTGGTGCCGAGCAACATCGACCTGTCCGCCGCGGAGATCCAGCTGGTCAACGAGGTCGGCCGCGAGCAGACACTGGGCCGCGCGCTGCATCCGGTGCTGGACCGCTACGACTACGTGCTGATCGACTGTCAGCCGTCGCTCGGACTGCTCACGGTCAACGGGCTGGCCTGCAGCGACGGCGTGATCATCCCCACCGAATGCGAGTACTTCTCGCTGCGCGGGCTGGCGCTGCTCACCGACACCGTCGACAAGGTCCGTGACCGGCTCAACCCGAAGCTCGACATCAGCGGCATCCTGGTCACCCGCTACGACCCGCGCACCGTCAACGCCCGGGAGGTCATGGCCCGGGTGGTCGAGCGGTTCGGCGACCTGGTCTTCGACACCGTCATCACCCGTACGGTGCGCTTCCCCGAGACCAGCGTCGCGGGCGAGCCGATCACGACGTGGGCGCCGAAGTCGGCCGGCGCCGAGGCCTACCGCGCGCTGGCACGGGAAGTCATCGACCGGTTCGGCGCGTGAGCGGCGGGGACGCCGAGCAGCCAGACAAGAGTGGGTTCCAGGTTCGGCTGAACAATTTCGAGGGACCGTTCGATCTGCTGCTGCAGCTGATCTTCGCCCATCGGCTCGACGTCACCGAGGTCGCGCTGCACCAGGTCACCGACGACTTCATCGCCTACACCAAGGCGATCGGCCGGCAACTCGAACTGGACGAGACGACGGCGTTCCTGGTGATCGCCGCGACGCTGCTCGACCTCAAGGCCGCCCGCCTGCTGCCCGCCGGCGAGGTCCACGACGAAGAGGACCTCGCCCTGCTCGAGGTCCGTGACCTGCTGTTCGCCCGGCTCCTGCAGTACCGGGCGTTCAAACACGTCGCGGTCATGTTCGCCGAACTCGAGGCCGCCGCACTGCGCAGCTATCCGCGCGCGGTGTCGCTGGAGCCCCGCTACAGCGAACTGCTCCCGGAGGTGATGCTCGGGGTCGACGCCGACCGGTTCGCCGAGATCGCGGCGTCGGCGTTCACCCCGCGGCCGGTGCCGAGCGTTCGAACCGACCACCTGCACGCACCGTCGGTGTCGGTGCCCGAACAGGCGAAGCGGCTCCTGGCGTTGCTCGAGCAGCGAGGGGTCGGCCAGTGGGCCACATTCACCGATCTGGTCGCCGATTGTCAGGGTGGCATCGAGATCGTCGGCCGTTTCCTGGCGCTGCTCGAGCTGTACCGGGCGCGGACGGTAGCATTCGACCAGGCAGAACCGCTTGGTGTGCTCCAGGTTTCGTGGACCGGGGATAGGCCGACCAACGAACAACTGGCAACCGTCGACGCGGGAGAACAACGAGAGCAATGACCGACGAGATCACCGATGGCAACCTCGGCATCGACGTCGCGACCACCCCCGAGCTCGACGACTCCGAACTGCGCAACGTACTCGAAGCCCTGCTCCTGGTCGTGGACACGCCCGCGACCGTGGACCAGCTGGCCGAGGTGACCGACCAGCCTGGCTACCGAATCGCCACCATGCTCACCGAGATGGCCGCCGACCTGGCCGCCCGCGACAGCGGCATCGACCTGCGCGAGGCAGGCGGTGGCTGGCGGATGTACACCCGGTCGCGCTACGCCCCGTACGTCGAGCGGCTGCTGCTCGACGGCGCCCGCTCCAAACTCACCCGTGCGGCGCTGGAGACGCTGGCCGTGGTCGCCTACCGCCAGCCGGTGACCCGCGCGCGGGTCAGCGCGGTCCGCGGGGTCAACGTCGACGCCGTCATGCGCACACTGCTGGCCCGCGGGCTGATCACCGAGGCGGGCACAGACCCGGACTCGGGGGCGGTCACGTTCGCCACCACCGAGCTGTTCCTCGAGCGGCTCGGGCTGTCCTCGCTGGCCGACCTGCCCGACATCGCCCCGCTGCTGCCCGACGTCGACGTGATCGACGATCTGAGCGAATCGCTCGCGGACGAACCGAGATTCATGAAACTGGGCGGCGTGCCCGCACCCACCGGACAGCCGATGTCCTACGACGTGGACAAGGATGACCGATGACCGAACCCGATGGTGTCCGACTGCAGAAAGTGTTGTCGCAGGCCGGAATCGCGTCCCGCCGAGTCGCCGAGAAGATGATCCTCGACGGCCGCGTCGAAGTCGACGGCCACATCGTCACCGAACTCGGCACCCGGGTCGATCCCACCGCGGCCGACATCCGCGTCGACGGCACCCGGGTCCTGCTCGACGACACGCTCGTGCACCTCGCCATCAACAAGCCGCGAGGGATGCACTCCACGATGTCCGACGACCGCGGACGGCCCTGCATCGGTGACCTCGTCGAGCACCGGGTGCGCGGCAACAAGGGGTTGTTCCACGTCGGCCGCCTCGACGCGGACACCGAGGGTCTGATGCTGCTGACCAACGACGGCGAACTCGCACACCGGTTGATGCACCCGTCCTACGAGGTGCCCAAGACCTACGTCGCCACCGTGCTGGGAACCGTCCCGCGCGGGCTGGGCAAGAAGCTGCGCGCCGGAGTGGAACTGGACGACGGACCCGCCCGGGTCGACGACTTCGCGGTCGTGGACGCGATGCCCGGCCGGTCGATGGTCCGGGTGACCCTGCACGAGGGGCGCAAGCGTATCGTTCGTCGCTTGTTGGCGGCGGTCGGATTCCCGGTGCAGGAGCTGGTGCGCACCGACATCGGGGCGGTCTCGCTCGGCGAGCAGCGCCCCGGCAGCATCCGGGTGCTGACCCGCAAGGAGATCGGTGAACTGTACAAGGCGGTGGGGATGTGACTGACGGAACGGTGATCGCCGTCGACGGCCCCGCCGGCACCGGAAAGTCCTCGGTGTCAAGGGGTTTGGCTCGCGCGCTGGGCGCCCGGTATCTCGACACCGGGGCGATGTACCGCATCGTGACCCTGGCCGTGCTGCGCGCGGGCATCGATCCCTCCGACGGGGACGCGGTGGCCGCTGCCGTCGACGGGGTCGAGCTCGCGGTCGGCTACGACCCCGACGAGGACCGTTCTTTGCTTGCGGGAGAAGATGTTTCGGCCGAGATCCGCGGAGACGCCGTCACGCGGGCGGTGTCGGCGGTGTCGGCGGTGCCCGCGGTGCGCGCGCGGCTGGTGGACCTGCAGCGCCGGCTGGCCGACGGATCGGGCAGCGTGGTCGTCGAGGGGCGCGACATCGGGACCGTGGTGCTGCCCGCCGCCGACGTCAAGATCTTCCTCACCGCCTCGGCCGAGGAGCGGGCGCGCAGGCGCAACGTGCAGAACGTCGCCAACGGACTGCCCGACGACTACGACTCCGTCCTGGCCGACGTCCGGCGTCGCGACCATCTGGACTCGACCCGGGCCGTCTCGCCGCTGCGCGCGGCCGACGACGCCGTGGTCGTCGACACCAGCGATATGAACGAAACCGAAGTGGTCGCGCATCTGCAGGATCTGGTGCACCAGCGGGCGGGAGTGCGCCGATGACATCACCAGAGGACGACGGCACCTGGGTCGACGAACGGGACTGGGAGCTGGGTGCCGAAGAGGTCGCCGAGGCGATCGAGGAGGCGTCCGCCCCACCCCCGGTGGTAGCCGTCGTCGGCCGTCCCAACGTCGGCAAGTCGACGCTGGTGAACCGGATCCTGGGCCGGCGTGAGGCGGTGGTGCAGGACATCCCCGGCGTCACCCGCGACCGCGTCTCCTACGACGCGACCTGGTCCGGACGCCGTTTCGTCGTACAGGACACCGGCGGCTGGGAACCCGACGCCAAGGGCCTGCAGCAGCTGGTCGCCGACCAGGCCACCGTCGCGATGCGCACCGCCGACGCGATCATCCTCGTCGTCGACGCCGTCGTCGGCGCGACCGCCGCCGACGAAGCCGCCGCGCGGATGCTGCGCAAATCGGGCAAACCGGTGTTCCTGGCCGCCAACAAGGTCGACACCGAACGCGGAGAGGCCGATGCGGCCGCGCTGTGGTCGCTCGGGATCGGTCAGCCGCATTCGGTGAGCGCCATCCACGGCCGCGGCGTCGCCGATCTGCTCGACCATGTCCTCGAGAAACTGCCCGAGGTGTCCGAGGTCGGCGGGGGATCCGGCGGTCCGCGCCGCGTCGCGCTCGTCGGCAAACCGAACGTGGGCAAGAGCTCGCTGCTCAACCGGCTCGCCGGGGACGAACGGTCGGTGGTGCACGACGTCGCCGGGACGACGGTCGACCCGGTCGACTCGCTGATCGAACTCGGCGGCAAGACGTGGCGGTTCGTCGACACGGCCGGGCTGCGCCGCAAGGTCGGCCAGGCCAGCGGCCACGAGTTCTACGCCTCGGTGCGCACCCACGGCGCCATCGACGCGGCCGAAGTCGTGCTCGTGCTGATCGACGCCTCCCAACCGCTGACCGAACAGGACCAGCGGGTGCTGTCGATGGTCATCGAGGCCGGCCGGGCACTGGTGCTCGCCTTCAACAAGTGGGACCTCGTCGACGAGGACCGCCGCTATCTGCTGGACCGGGAAATCGACCGGGAGCTGGCGCAGGTGCAGTGGGCGCCGCGGGTCAACATCTCGGCGATGACCGGCCGGGCCGTGCAGAAGCTGGTGCCGGCCCTGGAGACGGCGCTGCAATCGTGGGACGCCCGCATCCCGACCGGCCGGCTCAACACGTTCTTCAAGGAGATCGTGGCCGCCACGCCGCCTCCCGTGCGGGGCGGCAAGCAGCCCAGGATCCTGTTCGCCACCCAGGCCACCGCACGGCCTCCGACGTTCGTGTTGTTCACCAGCGGTTTCCTCGAGGCGGGCTATCGTCGGTTCCTCGAGCGGCGGCTGCGTGAGACCTTTGGATTCGAGGGCAGCCCCATCCGGATCAACGTTCGGGTACGCGAGAAGCGCGGTTCACGATCGCGCTAGTACAGTGTGAAGATCAGCAGACGACGAGAGGGGACGACGGTGGCTGAACGAGCCTTCCGTGCCGCACCCTCGCACGCCTGCGCCCTTCAGCCCTTCTGGCCGTCGCGCCGGTTGATGGCTTTCGACGAGTGGTGTTGTCCGCGTCCGTAGAACACGCGCCCACTGATCGTTCAGGCTGCCTTCTTCAGGCGCCGCGGAGTCGAAAGCCGGACCAATGCGTTCGCTACTGATCATCGCCCTCGTCGGCGTCGGTGCCCAGCTCGTCGACGGTGCACTCGGGATGGCGTTCGGCGTCACCGCCTCCACCCTGCTGGTGCTGTCCGGAGTGGCCGCCGCCCAGGCCAGCGCCGCGGTGCACCTGGCCGAGGTGGGCACCACGCTGGCGTCGGGCATCTCGCACTGGCGCTTCAAGAACATCGACTGGTCGATCGTCGCCAAGCTCGGCGTCCCGGGCGCGGTCGGCGCCTTCCTCGGCGCCACGGTGCTGTCGGCGCTGTCCACCGAGGACGCCGCACCGCTGATGGCCGCGATCCTCGTGTGTATCGGCGCCTACGTGCTGCTGCGCTTCTCGCTGCGCACCCCACCGGTGATCGGCGGCAACGGCACCAAACACGGAGCCAAATTCCTCACCCCGCTGGGGCTCTTCGGCGGATTCATCGACGCCTCCGGTGGCGGCGGCTGGGGTCCGATCACCACCAGCACGCTCCTCTCGAGCGGTAAGACCGCACCGCGCACGGTCATCGGTTCGGTCAGCGCGTCGGAGTTCCTGGTCGCGGCGTCGGCCTCGGTGGGCTTCCTCGTCGGGTTGCGTGACGAGTTCTTCGACAACCTCGGCGTGGTGGCGGCGCTGGCCGTCGGCGGCGTGATCGCTGCACCCATCGCCGCCTGGCTGGTCAGCCGGATCAGCCCGGCGCTGCTGGGGACCGGAGTCGGCGGGATCATCGTGCTCACCAACTCCCAGAAACTGGTCCACTACTTCGGTATCGAGTGGCCGTGGTCGACGCTGATCTACTCGGTCATCGCCGTGGCCTGGGCGGTGTTCCTGGTGCTGGCGTGGCGGATCATGCGCGCCCCGGCGTACGTGCCGCAGGAACTCGAAGCCGAGGTCGCGGTCGTCGAGCGACCGGCGGAAACCGCCGACGAGGTGCGCTGAGCCGGTCTGAGCGGGACACACTAGGGTTCCCCGGGTGCCCGTCGTCGACATGGTCCTCATCGCCCTAGCGGGGGTGGGTGCGGGCGCCATCAACGCGATCGTCGGGTCGGGCACCCTGATCACGTTCCCGACGCTCGTCGCGCTCGGTTATCCGCCGGTCACGGCGACCATGTCGAACGCGGTCGGACTGGTGGCCGGGGGAGTGTCCGGCACCTGGGGTTACCGCCGCGAACTGCGCGGGCAATGGCATCGGCTGCGCTGGCAGATCCCGGGTTCCCTCCTTGGAGCGATGGCGGGGGCGTGGCTGCTGCTGCACCTGCCCGAGAAGGTGTTCATCGCGATCGTCCCGGTGCTGCTGATCGCGGCGCTGATCCTGGTGATCGTCGGCCCGAGGATCCAGGCGTGGGCCAGGCAGCGGTCCGAGAGCGCCGGGCGCTCGCTCGACCACATCAGCCGCGGCAGGATGGCCGCGCTGGTGATCGGGACGTTCCTCGTCGGCGTGTACGGCGGCTACTTCACCGCGGCGCAGGGGATCCTGCTGATCGCGGTCATGGGGGCGCTGCTGCCCGAGGACATGCAACGGATGAACGCCGCCAAGAACCTGCTGTCGCTGATCGTGAACGTCGTCGCGGCCGTCGCGTACACGTTGGTCGCCTTCGACCGGATCAGCTGGGCCGCTGCGGGTCTCATCGCGGTCGGTTCGCTGCTCGGCGGGTTCCTCGGGGCGCACTACGGCCGACGGCTGTCGCCGAACGCCCTGCGGGCGGTCATCGTCGTGGTCGGCCTGATCGGGCTGTGGCGGCTGGTGACCGTCTAGAACCGTGTGCGCTTGTCCTCCTGGGCGAGGACGTCCTCGAGGTCGCCGAGCCGGTTCAACCCCTGTACCGCCCGGCGGGTGCGCATGTTGCGCTCGAGCCGGTCGCGGTGGCGGTGCACGAAGGCCCAGTAGCCGGCCGTGAACGGGCAGGCGTCCTCGCCGAGGCGTTTACGCGGGTCGTAGGCGCAGTCGCCGCAGTGGTCGCTCATCTTGTTGATGTAGGCGCCGCCGGAGGTGTACGGCTTGGTGGCGAGCATGCCACCGTCGGCGTGCTGGCTCATCCCGACGACGTTGGTGGGCATGACCCAGCGGAAGCCGTCGACGTAGGCGGTGGCGTACCACTCGGTGAGTTCGCGAGGGTGGTATCCGCGCTGCAGGGCGTGGCTGCCGAGGATCATCAGCCGCTGGATGTGGTGCGTCCAGCCCCGGTCACGAAGCCCCATCAGCGCGTGGCGCAGGCATTCGGCGGTCACGGCGTCGGCGTCGAGGTCGGCCCACCAGTCCGGAAGCGGTGTCCTGGCGTCGAGTTCGTTGCTGTCGACGTACCGCTCGCCGAAATGCCAGTAGAGATGCCACATGTACTCGCGCCAGCCGAGGATCTGGCGGATGAACCCCTCGACGGCAGCCAGCGGCGCGGTCCCGTCGCGGTAGGCCTGTTCGGCGGCGTACACAGCGTCGAGGGGGTGGAGCACGCCGAGGTTGAGCGGCACCGACAACAGTGAGTGCGACATCGCCCAGTCCTCGCCCATCATCGCGTCCTCGTAGTCGCCGAAGGTCGGCAGGCGGTGCTCGATGAAGCGGGTGAGGGCGCGTTTGGCTTCGGCGGGTGTGACGGCGAACAGGCGGGGGCCGTCGGCGCCGACGGTGTCGAGGTCCATCCGGTCGAGGTCGCGGCGGACCTCTTCGTCGATGTCGTCCTCGCGGGGCTTGTACGGCGCGGGCACGTCGAGGGTGCGCCGCTTCTTCGGTGGGGAGTGGCGGTTCTCCTCGTCGTAGTTCCACCGGTTGCCGACGGGATCGGCCCCGCTCATCAGGACGTCGAAGCGGCGGCGTTGGTCGCGGTAGAAGTCCTCCATGCGGAACCGGGTGCGGTTCCCGGCCCACTGTTCGAAGTCCTTGCGCGGCAACGCGAATGTCGGGGTGGGCAGGATGTCGGCGACGAGGCCACGCTGTTTGAGGCGGTGGACGAACCTCTCGGCGGCGAAGGACGTCGGCTCGTGGACGAGGACGGGCCGGCCGTAGCGTTCGAGCGCGTCGGTGTAGGTCTCGGAGCGGAGGAGGGTGGCGCGGTCGCCGAGGTCGCGGTCGGCGTGGCGCAGCGCGGACAGCACGATGTGCAGTTTCTGGCGGTGGTAGCGGCGCTTGCGCAGGGCGTGGTCGGCCTCGATGAGCAGCACGTCGCGGTGGGCGTGCTCGCCGCCGTGGACGGCCGGGCCGAGTTGGTCGGCGAAGAGCCACAGTGGGGTGTCGTCACGCGTACCGGTCACCTCTTCGAGGCTACGAGGGGCGCTGGGTGGGCTCGAGTGTGCGACGTCATACGCCGTCCTCGGCGTGTCGCGTACGAATCCGCACAACGGCGAAGCGGTTGGGATTCGCGGCGGGGGGTGCGGTAGGCTCACGTGCTGCCGCAGGAGCAATCCCGCGGCAACGGGCTGTGGCGCAGCTTGGTAGCGCACTTGACTGGGGGTCAAGTGGTCGCAGGTTCAAATCCTGTCAGCCCGACGCAGGTCAGAGGCGGTTTCCGAGAATTCGGAAGCCGCCTTTTCTCATTCGGCCCAACTCCGGGCCCCGGTGTCGGGCCGACCTCAAAGTTGTGAACAACTATCACTGTCTCCTCATGGTCCACTGTGACAACAGCGGTAACAATGGGGAATCGTTCGACACCGACCACCACGTCAGGACGCGTTCGGCGGCTGAAAGGGTTCCCCAGTGCAGATGGTCAAGGGATTGGGTGTGGCACTGACCGCCGTCGCCCTGTCGACGACATCGATCGCGGTGGCTACACCGAAGGCCAATGCCAGCACGGTCAACTGGGATGCGATCGCACAGTGCGAATCCAGCGGTAATTGGGCGATCAACACCGGCAACGGGTTCTACGGTGGCCTGCAGTTCCTGCCCGCCACGTGGCGGGAGCACGGCGGTGTCGGCTCTCCGGACAAGGCGCCGCGCGAATACCAGATAGCCATCGCCGAGCGTGTTCTGCGCACCCAGGGGATCGGCGCGTGGCCCGTTTGTGGTGCGTACGCTCTGTCCCCGAGGTCGTCGGCTCCTCCCGGTACGGGTAGCGCGTGCCGGGTCATGTCCGGGCTCGTGCTCGGTGTCGTCAACCTCAACAGAATGTGCGCCGCACTGACGAGCCAGGCACGTGCGGTGGCTTCGGCACTGGCCCGCTGACGCTCAGACCCGCCGCTAACGGGGAATGCCCCCGGGGACGATCCTCACCTGAGGACCGAACAGCGCATGGTGGCACCATCCGCTGTGACGGCGAATGAGCGGGGCAACGCTGTGGACTCGACCGGACACGACCTGTTCGCGGGGCGCTACGTGCTCCGCGGGGTCCTGGGCGCCGGCGGTATGGCCGAGGTGCGCGACGCCTGGGATACCCGACTCGACCGCCCCGTCGCGATCAAGATCCTGCACCCGGCCATGAACGCCCAGCCGGAAACCCTGAACCGGTTCCGCGACGAAGCACGGTCAGCGGCGATGCTGTCCCATCCGAACATCGTCGCGGTGCACGACTACGGCGAGCAGGACGGCACACCGTTCATCGTCATGGAGCGCCTGCCCGGCCGGACTCTGCACGACGTCATGGCCGACGGTCCGCTGGCACCGGACCAGGTGCGCTCCATGCTCGACGACGTCCTGGCCGCCCTGTCCGTCGCCCACTCCGCGGGTGTGCTGCACCGCGACATCAAACCGGCCAACATTCTGCTGTCGGTCACCGGGGACAGCGTCAAGGTCGCCGACTTCGGTATCGCGAAAGCCGGCGGGGCCGCCCACACCATGACCGGTCAGATCATCGGCACCATGGCTTACATGAGTCCCGAGCGCGTCACCGGGGCTCCGGCGTCGGTGGCCGACGATCTCTACGCAGTGGGCGTCGTGGGCTACGAGGCGATCGTGGGCCACCGCGCCTTCCCGCAGGACAGCCCCGTCGCGGTGGCGCGGGCCATCATGGACGACCCACCGCCCCCGCTGCGTGAGGTGCGGCCGGATCTCGACCCCGTCCTGGCCGGGACGATCGACCGCGCAATGACCCGTGACCCCGCCCAACGCTTCGGCGACGCCGCCCAGATGCGCGCCGCAGTCAACGGCGACCGCCGGGCACTGCTCGCCGGTGCCGCACCCGCCACGGCGGCTCCGCCACGGCCCGCCACAAAGGTTCTCGACCAACCGTTGCCGCCGTCGGCGCACTACGTCCTGCCGCCACCGCCGCCGTCGCGGTGGCGCCAACTGCCGGGGCGCACCCGCAAGGCGATATTCGCCGCCGCGATACTCGTGTGCCTGACCGTCTCCGCTCTCGCACTCGCAGCCGAGCCGTTCTCCACCGCACCATCACCACAACCGAGCAGCACCAGCACTCCCGCGCCCACTCCCAGCAGCACCCCGTCATCTGCCATCGAACAGCCGCAGGACGGGTCCGGCGACAAGGAGCAAAAGAAAGAAGAGAAGAAGCGCGAAGGCCGCGGAAACGGCAACGGCTGAAACGCTGGATTGAGCGCGCCGCAGGTCAGGCCGCCGGGACAACTCCGTGATCCGGCTGCACGTCGCGGTCGGGATGCGAGGCCGAAGCCAACACGTCTACGGCGCACACCGCGCAGTACCGCACGCCCAACGTGGGATAGCCACACGCCCTACACACAGCCACACAAGCCTTCTCGGCAAACCAACCCGTCCCCATGACGCCACCGCCCCTTCATCGTTGGCGCACGGTTACCCGCCGCTGTACAAGATCAAGCAACCGGTGTCGGCGGGGGCCGCCGCGCGAGGTCAGGTGCGGATGCTCGAACGGGCACCGCGACGGTGAAGACGGTCCCCCTCCCGGCGCCGGCGCTGTCGGCGGCGATGGTGCCGCCGTGGGCCTCGACCACCGCCTTGGCGATCGCCAATCCGATTCCGGCGCCGCCGTTCTGGCGCGCCCGGGCGGAGTCCGCCCGGTAGAACCGCTCGAACACGTGCGGCAGGTGCTCGGCGGCGATCCCTTCACCGTTGTCGGACACGCGAATCAACACCCGGTGCCCGTCACGCCTGGCGCTGATCTCGACCCGTCCGCCGGAGGGCGTGTGGCGCAGAGCATTGTCGAGCAGATTCGCCAGTACCTGGCTCATGCGCTGCTCGTCTCCCCACAGCGGTGGCAGGTCGACGTCCACTGCCGTGCACAATTCCACACCTTTACGGGAGTAGCCCGACTGTGCCGCCGCGGCGCAACGCTGCACCAGCGAGTGGATGTCGATCGGCTCGAGCTCCATCGATGCGGAGCTCTCCTCGGCGCGGGCGAGCGCACCGAGATCGCCTGCGAACCGGACCAGTCGTCCAGTCTGGTCACGCAGCATCGCGGCGGTTTCGGGGGTGAGGCTGCGGACCCCGTCCTCGATCGCCTCGAAGTACGCCTCGAGCACCGCGACCGGGGTGCGGATCTCGTGGGCGAGGTCGCTGAACAGTCGGCGACGAGTCACCTCGACCGACTGCAGTTGCGACGCCATCTGGTTGAACGCGTGGGCGAGCGCGTCGAAGTCCTCACCGAGATGGGGCGGCGAGACCCGGATGTCGTACCGGCCGTCGGCGACCGCGGTTGCCGCCGAGGCGACTTCGGTGATCGAGCGCTGCAGCCGGCGGCTGAGGTACCAGCTGACGGCCAGTGCGGCCAGCACCGAGACCGCGAGTGCGCCGGTGATGGAGATGGCCGTGGCGTACCCGTACGCTTCCTCGGCGTGCATCTCCTCGAGCGAGTTCGGCGGTACGCCCGCCTGATGGAGGTGGTCGCGGAAGAGGGGTGGTCCGACGATCGCGGCCGCCATCGACGTGGTGGCCGCACCGACGGTGAGCACGATCGCCTGCGCTGCGAACAGTCGCGCGCCGATGCCGGCCGTCATCGGGAACTTCCCATCCGGTAGCCCACACCCCGCACGGTCATGATGAACCGGGGGTTCGCGGCGTCGTCTCCGAGCTTGCGCCGCAGATGGCCGATGTGGACGTCGACGAGGTGCTCGTTACCCACCCACGGCCCCTCGCGCACGATGTCGAGCAGTTGACGCCGACTCAGCACGACCCCCGGCCGCGCGGACAACGCCTCCAGGATGTCGAATTCCGTGCGGGTCAACAAGATCGATTCACCGTCGAGGCCCACTTCACGGGCCGCCACATCGATGCTGAGCGGACCGAACACTCGTGGCGGCGGCAGGTCCTCGGTGTCGGCGCCGGCGACGGGACGCATGCGGGGCCGCCGAAGCATGGCCCTGATACGCGCCACCAGTTCCCGCGGGCTGAACGGTTTCGTGACGTAGTCGTCGGCGCCGACGGTCAGCCCGAGGACCGTGTCCAGTTCCGTGTTGCGGGCGGTGAGCATGACCACGTAGGCGTCCGAGAAGGTGCGGAGCTGGCGGCACACCTCGAGGCCGTCGATACCCGGCAGGCCGATGTCGAGGATGACGACGTCCGGATCGAGGCCGCGGGCGACGGCGATGGCCTCCGCACCGCTGCCGACGACGGAGGCCTCGAACTGCTCGCGCTCCAGATAGCTCGCCACCACCTCGGCCAACGCGGTCTCGTCGTCGACCACCAGTGCGCGGTAGCCGTGGGTACGAGTCGTTGAACCGGTCGACTGTTCCATGAATCCCATCGTGCCCGCCGGCGTCGCGGCCGGAGGGATCCCCGGGCGCATCAGGGCCGCGGCACCGGGCTCATCGACTCGAGGTAATACGTTTCGCGCCCAGTGGGGAAGCCGCCGCCGTTGGTGGCGATGTGGACGTGGTCGTAGTGATTGGCCGTCTCGTTGCCGTAATCCGCCGTCCAACTCGGCGCACCGATGCCCGGGTAGAAGCCCTGCCGCCAGATGACGTGCAGCACTCCCCACCGGCGGGCGTTGGCCAACGCCAATCCGGCGATCTGGTTGCCGAGCTCGATGCCCTCATCGGAGCCGTGGTTCGGGATCATCACGTCGATCGCCAGACCGTTGGGGTGCCACTTGAGCGGATCCTGCCGATATCCGCCGATGGTTTTGATCTCGGGGAACATCACGCCGATGGCGCGGGCCGCCCAGATCGTCTTCACCTGAAGACCACCCTCGGGCGCGACACCTGCGGGCAGTTCGAACTTGAAATCCCGCGCAGCGACGGGCGCACTCGCCGCCAGCAGTTCGGCCTCGTCGGCCCGGGCGACGGACGGCGGGGCCGCGGGCACGGACGTCGGGGCGGCAGCAGCGGCCAGGGGGGCCTCGGCGACCCTGGGAGCGTCTTCGGTGTCCTGCGCGTAGACCATCGCCGCGGAGACGGCCAGCGAGGTGGCGAGCGCCACCCAGCGGCCCATCCCGTTCGCTGAGATCGTCCACCCCATGCGCAGCACTCTAGAGTCGGAAGCGGTGCGGCACGGGGATTCCGCGCCGATTCGGTGAATCGTGATCGCACGTAGTCCTACTCATCCGCCGGATCCCCTCGGCGGGGATGCTGAACGCATGGCGGAACTCGATACGCGACCGACCCACGACAAGGTGCGCCGCCGAGACCGCGCTGTGGACGTCGCTCGGCTCACGGCTCTGGTGGTCGTCATGTTCGGCCACTGCGCGCTCTTGCTGGCCACCATCGACTCCGGCGGCGTGCGGATCGGGAACCTGCTGGGTGCGGTGCCCGCGATCGCCCCGGTGACCTGGGTGGTCCAGGTGATGCCGCTGTTCTTCCTGGCCGGCGGTGCGGCAGGCGCCTACGGCTGGCACGCCGGGACGCCCTGGGGTGCATGGCTTTTCACCCGGGCCCAGCGGCTGTGCCGACCGGTGTTCTGGTATCTGGCGGCGTGGGCGGCCGTCCTTCTCGTGGTGCGGCTGCTGCTGGGCGCGGAGTCCGCGGACGCGCTCGGTCGCGAAAGCGTCGCGCTGCTGTGGTTCCTGGGTGTGTACCTGATCGCGCTCGCCTTCGTGCCGGCGTTGACCCGGCTGCGGACGGGCGGTGCGGTGGCCCTTCTGATCATCGCCCTGCTGACCGTCGCGTGGGCCGTCGACGGCATCAGGTCCGCCGTCGGCACGCCCGAGGTCGGCGTCGTCAACTTCCTGGTCGTCTGGCTCATCCCGGTGGTGCTCGGCGTGGCCTATGCACGCGGATTGATCAGGCCCCTCGCCGCGATCGCCGCGGCGGTGGCGGCGTTCGCCGCGCAGTGTGCCCTCACGTTCACCGGCGCCTATGAGGTCGCGCTCGTGGTGACCGGTGTCGAGCGGGTGTCCAACACCTCGCCGCCCACGTTGCTGCTCGCACTTCACTGCACGTGGATGTCCTGCGCGTTCGTCGTCGTGGCGGGGCGGCTGCGCCGGTGGGCGGCCCGACCGCGGGTCTGGGATGCCGTCGCGGTGGGCAACGCGGGAGCCATGACGCTCTACCTCTGGCACATCCCCGCGATCGCGATCGCCGCGTTCTCGCTGCACGCGGTCGGCCTGGACGCGTTCGACGTGGATGCGCCGGACTTCTGGGCACTGCTGGCACTACGGGCGGTCGTCTTCGCCGTGGTCATGGCCCTGCTCTTCAAGTTGCTCGCACCGCTGGAGCACCGGCCACTTCCGTGGTGGGACGACCCCGCGGCGGCCACCGGCGTCCGCTCGGCCCTCGCGGGCGGGTTGATCTGTGTCGCCGGTGTGGCTTCGGTGCTGATGGCCAAGCAGGGGCTGGCCGGCGTCGGCGGGTGGACGGCGCTCGGCGGGTTCCTTCTCGCGGCGGTGGCCGCACGGGTGTGTGCCGGGTGGCGGTGAGCGACCGCGCCCACTGGGACCGCAGATACGACCGGCTCGGCCCGTCGGCGGCCGGGTCGATCGGTCTGCCCGACATCTTCACCGCCCACTCGGACGCGTTCCCCACCGCGGGGTCCGCACTCGACGTCGCCTGCGGGCAGGGCCGCGTCTCGATCTGGCTCGCCGAGCGTGGCCTGGACGTCCGGGGGTTGGACATCTCCTCGGTCGCGGTCGAACAGGCCGCGGCCACCGCTCGAGAGCGCGGTGTGGCCGACCGCTGCCGGTTCGACGTGGTCGATCTCGACTGCGGCCTGCCGCCCGGCCCGCCCGTGGACGTCGTCGTGTGCCACCTTTTCCGCGACGAACGCCTGGACCGGGCGATGGTGGCCCGGCTGAGACCCGGTGGACTGCTCGCCGTCGCCGCTCTGAGCGAGGTCGGCGCCGCACCGGGCCGCTACCGGGTGGCTCCCGGGGCGCTCACCCACGCGTTCGCCGACCTCCAGATCGTCGCCGCCGGCGAGAGGTCCGGCACGGCGTGGCTGCTCGGTCGCCGGACCGCGTCATGTTGAGATCCGCCGAGCGTGGGTAGTCCGCCGGTATGTCTGAGACTCTGGCGACGTTGCCGTCCGCCGTGCGTTCAACCGTCTCCGGGGCGCTCGGAGACCCGCTGCGGCTGTTCGCCGAACCCGGCCCGGTGTACGAGGCCGACGTGGCGTTCGACGACGATGCGCGGATGCCCGGGCTCACGCAGTTGCTGCGGCCCGGCCGGCGGTACACCACCTTCGTGCGGATCGCACCGACGAGTACCGACGCCGTGGTCCGCACCGTGTGCGTCAAATTCCCCGACGCCTACGGCCCGGGAACCGATCAGGACTTCCTGTTCGCGTCCTCCGGTGACGGCGCGCCGTTGCACCACTTCACCTTTCCCCGAACGCGGGCCGATGACCAGCTCTACTCCTCGCTGTGGCTCTACCTCGCGGGCGTACGTCCCGTCGTCTTCGGCGTTTCCGCGGCGGCCGGCTCGCAGACCGGAGTGCTGGGCCGCGGCGACCGGTTCGAATTCCTCATCGGCGGTGTGATCGGCCGGTTCCACCGGGTGGGTGACATCCAGTTGGGTAGCGAGATCCCGCAGGCGTCGGTCTCTTTCGCGGCGAGCAACAGCGGGGGAGGACTACGCCCGTTGCCACCGGTGATGTTCTACCGCGGCTGAGCCTCCGCGCGGGGGATGGGGCACGATGTCGTTGATGAGCGCGTTACGTGTATTGACCGGGTTGGGCGTCACCGCCGTGATGTTGGCGGCGGGATGTGCCGACGCCCACGACGCCGGTGCGGCGCCGATTGTCCAGTCGCAATTCCGTATCACGGTGCTCGACGAGGTACCGCACGACACGTCGGCGTTCACCCAGGGTCTGGAGTTCGACGGCGCGGCATTGTTCGAGACCACCGGACTCGCCGGGCAGTCACAGTTGCGCGAACTCGACCCCGGCACGGGTGCGGTGCGGCGTTCGACGCCGCTACCCGGCGGATACTTCGGTGAGGGTATGACCGCCGTCGGCAACCGCATCTGGCAGGTCACTTATCGCGATGGTGTCGCAATCGAATGGGACAAAACAGCCTTCGTTCCGATTCGGGAGATTCCCATCGAGGGTGAGGGGTGGGGTGTGTGCTTCGACGGTGGCCGGATCGTCCGTAGCGATGGCAGCGACCGGCTGCGATTCGTCGCACCCGCCGACTTCACCGAGATCGGCGGCGTGACCGTCACCAGACCGGGCGGAGAAGCGGTCGCGGGTCTCAACGAGCTGGAATGTGTTGACGGCCAAGTGTGGGCGAATGTGTGGCCCACCGACGAGATCATCCGGATCGACCCGGGCACGGGAACGGTGAACGCTTCGGTCGATGCCGCGCCGCTGCGTCGAGCGGAACCAGATGTCAACGTGCTCAACGGTATTGCCTACACCGGTGACGGACAGTACCTGATCACTGGCAAGAACTGGTCGACGATGTACCGGGTGCGCTTCGACGCGATGTAGCGGTTTGTGACCAAGGTCACTAATTGGTCTCGATCTTCGACACGGCCGCGCGAGGTCCTCGGCCGACGGCCGTTCGCGCGTGACACTTTTCGCATGCGGGTCGAGGAAACCATGTGGGATGTGCTGCTTCCGAAGGACGTTGACGATCGCTGCGGGTATTCACCCCGTGCTGCGCTGGCCGAACTGGTGGCCAAGCAGTTGCCGTCGTACAAACGTCTGCTGCGCGTGGTGACGTGGTCACCCGACGCCGGTCATCTGTTCCGCCCGACGCCGAACTTCCGGCGGTACGCGGTCTGCTACGAGGTCGAACTCGCGACCTGAACGACCGGTCAGCCTGCCCACGAGAAGGGTTGGCGCCGGCGCGTGACCCGGTCGAGTCGCGCGCACGCCGCATCGACGCTGTCTGCGAGCGGTAATTCCCCCTGCGGATCGCAGATTCGCAACAGCCGCCGTACCTCCCCGCCCGGCACGATCACCCAGTCGACGTCGATCCGCGTGCAACTCACGCTCATGTAGTGCAGCGCGCTGAAACCCTGCGACCCGAAGAAGGTGACGCCGGTCAGGTCGACGATCAGCTGGGTCGCCGAGGCGGTGTGGCACTCGACGTAGCGGCCGAGATCGCGCCCGTTGGTGGCATCGATCTCGCCGACCGCGGTGACCACCGAGAGGGTCGGCGGCAGCGACCGGATGGAGAACACGGCGCGCCCGCGCTGTTGCGGCGATTCTGCCGCCGAGGGGTCGGGACGGAAAACCCGGACGGTTCCGACGTCAATCATGGGTGGGACTCCCTCGATTGTGATGCCCCGACAGGTAGTGCGGTCACCGCGATACGGAGCTCGCACGCCGCCGGGGGATGGCCGGCGAGCCTTGACCGGATGACCAGGCCGCTGGCTGCGCTTCTCAACCTGTGACGCAGATTACTACGGAATGCGTCGTATTACTACAAGCTTAAGGAGGTTCTCAGGTACGCCCCCACCTGCGGCTTTGCTCGCAATCTCCGTTGCGCTGTGGCAAACGACGGACGAATCGCGACCAGCAACGACGGATTGCGTAGTTCCTCAAACTGCCGGGTGCACAACGGCCCCGATGCCGGTTCGAGGGGGTAGAGTGACACACATCCCGTTCGGGAGGCGTCACCGTTTAGTGCAAAGCGGCCCGCTGCAGGCGGTAGTCCGATCAAGCCAACGGTCCTATTTCCGCCGATGTCACCGCCAGCCGTCATGGCTCCCGTTGGCCACAGCACCGTCTCCCGGATAAGCAAGGCATGCGTCGAACAGCCGGCGTCGCCTTCGCGTCCGCACCGAGTCCGGAAGGACCCGCGATGACGATCATTGACGACACACTCCAGGTGACGGCCAAAAGGCCGTCCACTCGTACCCAAGACGACTACACCGATGTCCCGGACATGTTCCGCCTGCTGTCGGTATTGAGCCCCGGAACCCCGGATCACGACCGGCAGCGTGAACGCATCGTGACGCGATGCCTTCCGTTGGCCGACCACATCGCATTCCGCTATCACCGCAAGGGCGAGAACCTCGACGATCTCGTGCAGATCGCCCGGGTCGGGTTGATGCATGCGGTGAACCGCTTCGATCCCGAGAACGGCGCCAACTTCCTGTCGTTCGCAGTGCCCACGATGCTGGGCGAGATCCGACGCCACTTCCGGGACAACGGATGGGCGATGCACGTCCCACGCCGGCTCAAGGATCTGCACGTGCAGATCACCCGGGCGACCCCGCGGCTGACGCAGTCGCTCGGCCGTCCCCCCACACCCACCGATCTGGCCGCCGAACTCGGGGCCGACCGGCAGGAAGTGGTGGAGTGCCTGGTTGCCGGTGACGCGTACAGCCTGCGCTCGATCGACAGCCCCATCTCATCGTCGGACGACACGACGCGTTCGCTCGCCGACACGCTCGGCGAGGTCGACGGGGAGATGGAGCACATCACCGACCGTGAGTCGCTGCGTCCGCTGCTGGCGGCGCTGACCGAACGTGAGCGCACCGTGATCAGCCTCAGGTTCTTCGCGTCGATGACGCAGACGCAGATCGCCGAGCGAATCGGTGTCTCGCAGATGCAGGTCTCGCGGATCCTGGCCAAGACACTTCAGCAGTTGCGCGACGGGATGAGCTGACCTGTAGGTCAGCCCCCGGAGCGCTGGCGGACCGCGACCGCGATCTCGTTGCGACGCCGGAACGGCAGCGTCCACGGCGGATCGTAGAACCATGCCGCCGGTTCGCCGATCGGTTCGAAGGCGCTGTCTCGCAACGTGTTCTGCAGTTCCTCGGTGCGTTCGGCGACGGTTCGCGGGCCGCGGTCGCCGGTGAAGGTGAGTACCGCGACGGTCTCGGCCGGCACCACCGTCAACCGCACGCGATCGTCGTTCGGGGTGGGCAGGGTGTCCATCGTCCATTTCGAGGGCATGAAAAACCGGATCGTCCACTCACCTGCGGCATCGGAGGACTGCGCCACCGGCGCGGTCATCGCGATCTTGGTGCCGCGCTGCTGGGTGACGGGAGCGGTCATCGCGATCTCGGTGCCGCCGTGGTTGCCGCCGAAGATGTACCGCGCGAGGCGGCGAAACCCTTCGTTGCGTGAGGCTTCCTCGTCGGCGGACACGGTGGTCTCCGCGGCGATCCGCTGGTCGTAACGGCGGATCTCGACTGACGCCGACAGTGGCTGCGTGGTGTGCGGGGGCTCCTCGGTGCCGTGCCGGATCCCCACGACGGCCCCCGCACCCTCGGCCACCTGGCCGGCTATCCGAAACACTGGAGTCGAGCACGTCGTCCGTCCTTTCGTCGGTCCACGCACGATTAGCCGGTGGCGGAGCCCGGCAAACGGCGCGGGGTGGGGCGTAATGAACGCGACATCGGTCTGTGCGTCACGTCAGGTTTGGTGCGTGATCACTTCTGGGAACAGAGGTCCCGAACGCCTCGACGCGAGGCAGGGAACAGGAAGGACCAACACATGGCCGACGACAACAGCGGCAACAGCGGACCGGAGGAAGCCGTCAAGGGCGCGGTCGAAGGGGTCAAGGGCAAGGCCAAGGAGGTCGCGGGCGCGGTACTGGGCCGTGACGACCTCTACCGGGAGGGTCAGGCGCAGCAGGACAAGGCCGACGCCCAACGCGACGCCGCCAAGAAGGAGGCCGAAGCCGAGGCCGCGCGCGGTTCGGCCAAGGTCGCCGAGGAGCGGCAGAAGTCCGAACAGAACGACAACTGAGAACACCGACTGACGGCCGGCCCGCGCCTCCTGCAGGTGCGGGCCGTTCGTGTGTCCGGATCAGGTCAGCGCGGAACGGGCGAGCCGGCGGACCCGGTTCTTGTCGATCTTGCCGTTCGTCGTCAGCGGCAAGGCGTCGACGAACAGCACATGGCGTGGGCGCTTGAACCCGGTGAGCCGCGCCCGCACGTGCTCGACCAGCGCCGACTCGGTGGGGTGTCGACCCTCGGCCGCCACGACGACCGCGCACACCGCTTCACCCCAGTATTCGTCCGGCACACCGACCACGGCGGCCGATTCCACTTCCGGGTGGTCGGTCAGGACGTCCTCCACTTCGCGGGAGGACACGTTCTCCCCACCCGTGACCACGATGTCCCTGCGGCGGTCCACCACGTACAGGTTGCCGTCCGCGTCGATGCGGCCGATGTCACCGGTGGCCAGCCACCCTTCACCGTCCACCGCAGAACGCCCGCGCCAGTAGCTGGTGGCAACCTGGGGGCCGCGGACCAGGATCTCACCGTCGTCGCCGATCCGGACCTCGACATGCGGATGGGGTCGGCCGGCGCCGGCCAGGATCGCGGGGTGCCCGGCGAGGCCGCGCCGGTGGTCGCCGGGGCCGAGGAAGGTGACGTTCCCGCCGGTCTCGGTCATGCCGTAACCCTGATGGAAGTCGACGTCGAGGCGTTCGAGTGCGGTGCGCAGGAGCTCGGCCGGGATCGCGGCGGACCCGTAGGCGATCGACCGCAGGGTCGGCAGCGTGGCACCGGTGGCCCGCAGGTGGTCGAGCAGTGCATGCAGCATCGTCGGAGCCAGTGAACAGGCGGTCACCGCGCAGTCGTTGATGGTGCGCGCGATCGCGTCGGCCCGGAACTGCGCCGCGAGCACCACGGTGGCGGCGACGGCGTGCTGCACCAGCATGTTGTAGCCGGCGATGTGGCACATCGGAAACGGCAACAGGTACACCCCGCCGCGGGGGACGGCGCGGCCGATGACCGAACCTTGCACGGCGGCGAGTATCGAACGGTGGCTGTGCACAACGCCTTTAGGAGTGCCGGTCGATCCGCTGGTGAACAGCAGCCAGGCGGGGTCCTCGGGTGCGCACGCGACGTCGACGCCGGGCTCGCCCGGTTCGGCCGTGAGCTCCGGAGATCCGGCCGCAATCACGTGGCGCACCGACGGGACCTGGGACCGCAGCTCGGTCAGTGCGTCCACGTAGGTCTGGTCGCCGATGACGACGGTGGGTTCGGTGAGCGCCAGCTGGGTGTACTGCTCGTCGGCCCGCAGGCGCTGGTTGACCAGCGTCAGCACCCGGCCGGCGCGTGGCACCGCGTAGTACAGCCGGGCGTAGGCAGTGCTGTTGTCGGCGATGACCGCGATCCGGTCACCCGGTTCGCTGTGGGTCGCGACCCATCCGGCGACCGACCGGATCTGCCGGTCGAACTGTGCGAACGAGGTCGCGGCGCCGTCGGGTCCGATGACCGCCGGGCGGTCCGGATCCGCGGCGGCGGCCGACGTCACGAGGTCGTGCAGGAGCATGTCTACCGCGGCACCCCGAGCGCGAGCACCGCCGCATCGTCCTCGACGCCGTCGCCCAGATCGGCCAGCAGGTTCCGCAACGTCTCGACGATCGCGGTCGCCGTGGTGGGCGCATGCGCGCGGGCCAGTTCCATCAGCGCGTCATGGTCGTCGAATCGTTCTGCGCCGCTTCCGATCCGGGCCTCGGTGACCCCGTCGGTGTACAGCACCAGGGTGTCACCGGCGCCGAGGTGCACACGCGCCGAGGCGAACCGGGCGTTGGTGAAGATGCCGACGGCCTGACCGCCCTCGGTGGTGATCTTGTGGACACCGCCGTCGGCGCGAAGCAGAAGCGCCGGTGGATGACCACCGCTGGCCAGATGCACGTCGAACCCCCCGTTGTGGCGGGCGAGCACCCCGTAGATCACGGTGCAGAAATGCGAACGGTCCGCACCGAACTCGTTGATGAGCACGGTGTCGAGGTTGTGCAACACCGCCACCGGATCGTCGTCGAACACCGCCGCCGCCCGCAGCGTGTAGCGGGTCAGCGACGCGACGGTCGCCGCGCTGATCCCTTTCCCGCAACTGTCGCCCAGGAAGAATGCCGAACGGCCGGGAGCCAGCGCGAACAGATCGTAGAAGTCGCCGCCGACCTCGTCGTGCGATGCCGCGTGCAGGTGGGCGCAGGCCTCCAGGCCCGCGGGAGGGGACAGGGCAGGCGGCAGCAGGGAGCGTTTCAGTGTCCGCGCGAGCGCGGTCGCCCTGGTTCGCTCCTGCTCGGCGCGTTCCCGCTCGGCCAGGAGTTCGCGTTCATAGGCTCGCCGGTCGCTGGCGTCCTGGAGGACGAACCGGATGGTCGCCGGCGCTCCGCCTGTGTCGGTCTTGACGTTCGCGGCGATCAGCGCGGGCAGACGGGCGCCGCCCGACGCGATGAGATCGACTGCGACACCCTGTAATTCACCGGTGAGATGCAGCAGGGGAACGAAGTGGGTCTCGAAGTGGATCCGACTGCCGACGGTCAACAGATCGGTGAACGGTGTGCCGATCAACTCGTCGCGGGAGCGGCCGAGCCAGCGCACCAGCGTCTCGTTCACCGAGATGATCCGCCGGTCGGGCGCGGTCGCGAGTTGACCGCACGGGGCGTGCTCGTACAGATCCTCGACGGAGCATTCCGGTGCAGGTGCCGCACCCTCGGCGCTGTTCACGTCGACCGGGCGAACCCGGCGATGGCCTCGGCGGTCTCCGCCGGGGCGCTCAGATGGGGGCAGTGGCCGCTGGTGTCCAGAGTGACCAGCGTGCTGCCGGCGATGCGGCCGTGGACGAATTCCCCGACACCGCGCGGGGCGATCGCGTCGTGTGCGCACTCGATGATCAACGTGGGTACACCCACGCCGTCGAGATCGTCCCGGTTGTCGGACAGGAACGTCGCGCGCGCGAACACCCGCGCCCGCGTCGGGTCGGTGCGGCAGAAACTCTCGGCCAACTCCTCCGACAGCTCCGGCTGCTCCGGCGCGCCCATGATGGTCGGGGCCATCGCGCGTGACCATCCGAGGTAGTTGCTCTCGAGGGATTCGAGGAGCTCGTCGATGTCCGCCCTGGTGAATCCGCCCCGGTAGTCGCCGTCGTCGACGTAGCACGGTGACGGGGTGAGCAGCACGAGTTTCGCAAACCGGCCAGGGTCGGCGCGGACGGCGAGCACCCCCATCATCGCGGCGACAGAATGCCCGACGAACACGACGTCGCGCAGGTCGAGTTCGCGCAGCAGTTCGAGGATGTCCTCGGCGTAACCATCCAGTGACGAGTAGCGGTCGGCGTCCCACGCAGCGGGGTCCGAGGCCCCGGAACCCACATGGTCGAACAGGACCACCCGGAATTCCGGCGCGAGTCGTGCGGTCACCAACCGCCACAGGTTCTGGTCGCAGCCGAACCCGTGCGCGAGGACAATCGTGGGCCCGTGCTCGGCCCCGACGATCCGGACGTTGTTCCGTGAGCGCACATCCATCGAGATGATCCTTTCATCCCGAGCGTGTGACGGGGGAGCCTCCGGGCGGAATTTCCACCGGCCCCGGTCGTCAGCTGCTGACGCTCTCCGTGGCAACGGCTTTCGCCCAGCGGTAGTCGGCCTTACCCGCCGGCGACCGGACGACCTTCTCGGCCCTGAGAAACACCTTCGGCACCTTGTAGCGGGCGATCGACCGGGAACACACCTCGGCGAGTTCCTCGTCGGTCGCCGAGGCGCCCTCGGCGAGCTGCACGACCGCAACGACCTCGCTGCCCCACCGCTCGGAGGGCCGGCCGACCACCACGACGTCGTACACCGCCGGATGCGCCGCGACCGCGCGTTCCACCTCCTCGGCGAAGATCTTCTCCCCGCCGGAGTTGATGGTCACCGAATCGCGGCCCAGTAGCTCGATCCGCCCGTCCGCCAACACATTCGCGCGATCACCGGGCACCGACCAGCGGACCCCGTCGATGGTGGGGAAGGTCTTGGCGGTTTTGGCTGCGTCTCCGAGATATCCGAGGGGGACGAGGTCGCGCCGTGCCAGCCAGCCCGGCCCCTCACCGGGTTGCAGAACCCGCGTGAAGTCGGCGGAGACCACCGCGGTGTCGCTCTGCGGTGTGAACGTCGCGGCCTCGACCTCGGCGCCGGCGCTGGCGTAGGTGCTCATCTGGGCGCCGGACTCCGAGGACCCCACCGCGTCCATGACGATGACGTGCGGCAATGCTGCCAGGATCCGGTCGCGCACCGTCGGCGACAGCGGTGCGCCGCCGTTGGTCAGCGTGACGAGCCCCGACAGGTCGTAGTCGCCGCGCTCGATCTCGTCGAGCAGGGGGCGGGCCACCGCGTCGCCGACCATCGGGATGCTCAGCACGCGTTCGCGGGCGGCGACGCGGAGCGCATCGTCGGCGTGGAGGCGGTCGACATGGTCGGGGATGGCCAGCCTGCCGCCCATCGTCACCGCGTTGTAGGCGGCCCACTGCGCGGCGCCGTGCATGAAGGGCGGGATCATCAACAGCCCCATCGCGCCCGCGCCGGCCCGTGCCCGTTCGGCGAGCTCCTCATATGAGGACAGGAACGTGTCGCTGCCGAACGGTCGGCCGCCCATCGAGGACAGGAAGATGTCGTGCTGGCGCCACAGCACACCCTTCGGCATTCCGGTGGTGCCGCCGGTGTAGAGGATGTAGAGGTCGTCGCCGGTCGGCGTCGGCATTCCACCGGCAGGTGCGGGCGTGGTGACGATCGACTCGTAATCGACTGCGCCGGGCAGCAGTTCGTTACCGGAGTCGTCGGCGACCTGGATCAGCACCCGCAGGTTCGGCAGTCGGTCCCGCACCGCGGCGACCTGCGGCGCGAACTCCGCGGCGTAGACGAGAGCCTTCGCGTCGGCGTCGGTGAGCAGATAGGTGAGTTCTTCGTCGACGTAGCGGTAGTTCACGTTGAACGGTGCGACGCGGGCCCGGTAGCTGCCGATCATCGCCTCGAGGTACTCGTTGCCGTTGCGCAGGTAGATCCCCAGGTGGTCCTGCCCCGATTCGTGCCCCTGCAGGCGATCGCGTTTGGTATGGCAGCCCAGGCCCACCGATGTCAGATAGTGCGCGACGCCATCCACCCGGGCGTCGGATTCGGCATAGCTGAGCCTGCGGTCCCGCCACACCAGGAACGTGTTGTCCGGAACCGCTTCGGCGACCGTCTTGAACACGGTCGACAGATCGAAACTCACACCACCGTCGCTCATGGCCATGACCATACAACTACGCGAACATCGTATGGTCGAAGTGTCAGGCCGGATGCAGACCGCTGCCGGTCAGCACCGTCGGCTGCCATCCCCTGGCGCCGACGCACAGCAGTGGCCTGCCGTCGGGCGCTTGGGCGGTGGACTGTGGGCCGGGGCAGGGTGCGCCGATGTCCTGCACGCCGTACAGCGCGTACGTCGCCGTCCAGAAGCCCGTGTACACCGGCGGCCACTGGTTCGGGATCCACTTGCACTGCAGCGGTTCGCCGCCACGGCCGCGCCCGAACACATTGCGCTCCCAGCTGTAACAGGGCGCCCCGAGCTTGGCCTCGTAGCTCATCCCCGGCACGTCGGTGGGATACCGGCCGGGATCGTCGTGGTAGTCGTTGGACGGGTCGGCAAGGGCGCCCGGCGCCAGTCCGACAGCGGCGCCCGCGATCGACACGGCGACGAAGAGTTCACGAAACATGTCCCACCCTCACGGCTGACTCGATGGCCTCGCGGCAAAGCGTAACCGGTGGCCGACGGGCGCGACCGCTTTCCGTCTACTCCGCGGAGTCGCCGGGCGTATTCGCGTCGAGCACGCTGACCGCGATCCCGTACGGCAGGAACCGCACCTTGCGGGTCGGGTCGGTGTTGTTCTTGTTGGCCCGCAGCGCGTCGAGTTCGGTGGGGAACACCTGCTCGATGTGGGCATCGCCGTCGGCGTCGACGGTGTAGATCGCCCACACGCCGTCGCCGGTCTCACCGGTGGTCTCCGGCTCGGTCCTGGGCCGGCCGAACCGCCCCAACTCGTCGATCAGGGCACCCCACCCGGCGCGCTCACCCGAGGTGGTGAAGAAGCGGCCGACGCCTTCCAGTGCTTCACGCGCGACCCGGTCTAAGTCGTCGGGGTCGAAGCCGAATGGTCCGTTGTTGCTCATTGCAGTTCGCCGATCGTGGGCCGTGTGTCCATCGTTGCCGTCCTCCTCAAGTACCGCAACACTCACGGTACTCACAGTTGGATCCGAGGCGCGCGAGATAGGTGACCGTATGACCTTCACCCAGGCCGACCTGCTGTCCGCCGTCGAGCGCTCACCGCGCCTGGCGGCCGCACACGACCGTGCCGGGTGGGTGTCGCTGTACACGCCCGACGCCGTGATCGAGGATCCCGTCGGCAGCCGGGCGCACCGCGGCACCGATCGCATCGACCGCTTCTATGCGACGTTCATCGCCCCGCGCGACATCGCCTTCCACGTCCGCTCCGACGTGGTGGTGGACCAGACGGTCGTCCGCGACGTCGACCTCGAGGTGCGGATGTCGCCGCGGGTGACGATGACGATCCCCGCCGTCCTCCAATACGACCTCGCCCCGGTCGGCGGCCGGCCGAAGATCTCCCGTCTGCAGGCGTTCTGGGAGTTGCCGGGCATGGTGGGCCAGTTCCTGCGCAGCGGGCCGCGAGCGGTCCCGGTCGGCGGGGCGCTGGGCGTCGCGCTGCTGCGCAACCAGGGGCCGGCCGGTGCGGCAGGGTTCCTCGCGGGCCTGCGGAGTGTGGGTGCGACCGGCAAGCGGGGCGTCGAGCGGTTCCTGCGCGACGCCGCGGGCGGCGATGAGGTGGCCGTGCGGCGGAGGCTCGGCCGGGGCACTCGGGTGACCGTCGGCGAACACCGCCCGCTCAGCGGCACGGATCTGCTCGCCCTGTTGGCCGGCGGTCGGTGCGACAGGCTGATCGCCGCCGGACGCCACGTGGTGGCCGCGGTGCGTACCCCCGACGGTGAACCCGCGGTGCTGATCGCCGATGTCGGGACGCGACCGTTCACGATCGCGCGCCTGCGCGTCTTCGCGGGGCCGGGGTTAACCGGGGTGGACGGCGGGTAGACCTGCCCCGTGAGCACACCCAGCGATGAAGCCGGCAAGAACGAATCCGACGTGGGCGACGACCAGAAGGTCGCGTCCTCCCGTGCGGGGAAAGAAGGCGACGAAGAGGCCGGCACCTACGTCGGCCGCACCGGCAGCGACGACGCGCTCGACGACGAGCAGACCGGCGCGGAGGCCCGCTCACAACAGCAGGGCAGCTGAGCCCGGGCGAGACGGCCGGGTTGCACCTCACCGGAACCCGGACATGAGACGGTATGACGACCATGTCTGACCGCCAACACATGACCTACGAGGACTTCGGCCGTAGGTTCTTCGAATTCGCCGTCACCGAGGAACGGGTCGGTGCGGCGATCGGCGACATCGCCGGCGACGCGTTCGAGATGGGCCCGATGGGTCAGGGGCCGGGCGGTATCGCCAAGGTCACCGCCCGGGTGAAGATCCAGCAACCCCGGGTGACCCGCCACGTCGGCGAGATGATCACGTTCGCGATCCGCATCCCGCTCGAGATCGACATGGTCGTCGACCTGCGCATCGACAAGCCGAAATTCGTGGTCTACGGCGAGATCTCGCTGCGGGCCTCGGCACTGGCGGCGCATCCGCTGCTGCTCATCCTCGACGTCAAGAAGCCACGGCCGTCGGACATCTCGATCCACGTGACGTCGAAATCGTTGCGCGCCGAGGTGGTCCGCATCATCGGCGGCATCGACTCCGAGATCAAACGCTTCATCGCCGCCCACGTCGCGGGCGAGATCGAGAGCCCCGAGAGCAAACAGGCTCAGGTCATCAACGTCGCCGAGATGATCGACGAATCCTGGACCGGTATCTGAGCCGGCCTACTTCTCGAGCGTGAACTGGTTGACGTCGATGTACCCGACGCGGAACATGTCGGCGCAGCCGGTGAGGTACTTCATGTACCGGTCGTAGACCTCTTCGGACTGGATTGCGATGGCCTCGTCGCGGCGTGCCTCCAGCGCGGCGGCCCAGATGTCGAGCGTCTTCGCGTAGTGCGGCTGCAGTGACTGCACGCGCGACACGGTGAAACCGCCCGCGGCGGCGCGCTCCTCGACCATCGGGATCGACGGTAGGCGGCCGCCCGGGAAGATCTCGGTGACGATGAACCGGACGAACCGGGCGAACTGGAACGACAGCGGCATACCGCGCTCGGCCATCTCGTCGGGGTGCAGCCCGGTGATGGTGTGCAGCAGCATCACCCCGTCGTCAGGAAGCACGCGGTGTGCCATCGCGAAGAACGCGTCATAGCGTTCGTGGCCGAAATGTTCGAAGGCCCCGATCGACACGATCCGGTCGACCGGCTGGTCGAACTGCTCCCAACCCTGCAACAGGATGGACTTGGAGCGCGGGCTCTGGTCGGCGGCGAAACGGCTCTGGACGTGCGCCCGCTGGTTCTCCGACAACGTCAACCCGATGACGTCGACGTCGTGGCGTTCGATCGCCCGCATCATCGTCGAACCCCAGCCGCAGCCGACGTCGAGCAGCGTCATACCGGGTTGCAGACCGAGCTTGCCCAGCGCGAGGTCGATCTTCGCGAGCTGGGCCTCTTCGAGCGTCATGTCGTCGCGTTCGAAGTAGGCGCAGCTGTAGGTCCGGGTCGCGTCGAGGAAAAGCGCGAAGAACTCGTCGGAGAGGTCGTAGTGGGCCTGCACGTCGTCGAAGTGCGGCTTCATCTCGTCCGGGTCGTCCGGTGTGTCGGGCATCCGCTCATCGTATTACCGGGGCCAATACCGGACGCCGCGGTGCGAGCCCGTCACCGCTGGACACGCCCCGCAGATTGCCCCACAGGTGTGGGACGAACATATTGCGTGTCCAGGACACCTGCGAGGCCGCCCGGGTCCGGAACGACGGCTGCTCGGCGCACGCGCCGGCCGAAGCCCAGCTGTGGTCGCTGCCCGGCAGGCCGAGGGCTTCGGCGGCGGCCGCGGCGAACAACCGGTGTCCTTTCGCCGAACCGTGCACGCGGTCGGCGCTCCAGGTGTCGTGCTCACGCATCGACTCGGCGTGGTACAGGTCGACGAGCCGGAACCCGTACCGCTGCGCGGCCGTCTCGATGACGCCGTTGACCCGACGCACCCGGCCGGCGATCAGCCTGCCCACCGGCAGTATCGCGGTGATGTCGGGGAACATCGTGGTGACGACCGTCGCGCCGGAGGCGGCCAGCTTCGCGTAGAGGGCATCGAGGTCGGCCAGCGCCGCGCCGAACGACCGGCCGGGCCGCGTCACGTCGTTCATCCCGATACAGACCGTGATCAGATCCGGCCGCATGGAAAGGGCCAGGGGTAACTGGTCGTCGAGCACGTGGGCGATCCGGCGGCCACGCACCGCGAGGTTGGCGTATGCGATACCGGGATAAAGGGTGTCCAGATGCGCGGCCAGCCGGTCGGCGAAACCGATCAACCCGCCGTCGCCGTCGCGGTCCCACAGCCCCTCGGTCTGGCTGTCGCCGATCGCCACGTAGCGCGTATACCCGGACACGACCAAAAGCCTAGCGGCGGAACGGTTTCGCCAGCGCCTCGGCGACGATTTCGTAGGCGACGTCCTCTTCGGCATGCACGCCGGGGAAGAAGTAGTAGCCGTGCGGCATCCCCGCGGGGAAGTACTCGACGGTCTGACCGCCGGCCGCCCGGATCCGCTCGCCGAACGCTCTGGCGGAGTCGACGATCGGATCGTGGGTGCCGGCGGTGATCACGGTGAGCGGGTATCCGGTCAGGTCGCCCTCGATGGGGCTGACCCACGGATGGTCCCACGGCGTGGGGCCGACGTACGCGCCGCGGATGAACCCCGCGAAGGCCATGTCGTAGACGATCCCGCGCGGCGCCTGGGCGCGGAACGAATCCCAGCGTTCGAAGTGGAAATCGGGCATCGCGCCGAGCATCACCACCGCATCGGGAACCCGGGCGTGCTCGTCGCGGGCCCGCAACGCCAGCGCCGCAGCGAAGTTCGAGCCGGCCGAGTCGCCCGCCACCGCGACGCGGGTCGCGTCCCCGCCCACGAGTTCGGCGTTCACGGTCACCCAGCGGTACACGTCGAAGGCGTCGTCGAGCGGCGTGGGGAACATGAACTCCGGTGCGGAGCGGTAATTGGCCGACACCACCAGCGCGGAGTTGGTGAAGGCCAGTTTGCGCGCGAGGAAGTCGCAGTCCTCGGACACACCGACGGTGAACCCGCCGCCGTGGTAGTAGACGATCACCGGTAGCTGCTCGTCGGCGGGCGCCGCCCTGGGCCGGTACAGCTGGCACCGCGCCACCCCGTCGCGCACCGGCAGGTACACCTGGTCGACGTCGACGTCCGGCACCGCCTGCGCCCCGGTGGGCGGGACCAGCGCCGGGTCCGGCTGATGTCCGTCACCGATGTAGCCGCTGCGCACCGGCTGGATCATCAGATCCCGCAACGCCACCGGCTGCCGGTTGTTCGCGATCACCCGGTACATCGGCATCGCGGGGTCGTCGGGTGCGATGTAGCTCAGGCCGTCGATGGTCACGGGCGCGGTGACGTCGACCTGACCGGCGGGCACGCAGCGCAGTGCGGCGGGGATCACGACCGAAAGCCTACGGAGGTGTTCGAGGTGTTCGATCCCGTTCACGCGGGTACGCCTGATTCCGTCGCAGAAAGGACTTCCACATGCCGAAGGAACTACAGGGCCGCAAGATCGCCATCCTCGCCGCGGACGGCGTGGAGAAGGTCGAACTCGAACAGCCGCGCGCGGCGGTCGAGACCGCGGGCGGACAGGTCGAACTGCTGTCGCTCGAACCCGGCGAGATCGAGGCACGCAACCACGATCTCGAACCCGCGGGTTCGTTCTCCGTCGACCGCCCGGTCGGTGAGGCGCGGGTCGAGGAGTTCGACGCGCTCGTCCTGCCCGGGGGCACGGTCAATCCCGACAAGCTGCGCCTCGACGAATCGGCCGTGGCGTTCGTACGGGACTTCGTGCGCTCCGGTAAGCCCGTCGCCGCGATCTGCCACGGTCCCTGGACCCTGGTGGAGGCCGACGTCGTGCGGGACCGCACGCTCACGTCGTACCCGAGCATCCGCACCGATCTGCGCAACGCCGGGGCCACCGTCGTCGACCAACAGGTGTGCATCGACGGGAACCTGATCACCAGCCGGTCGCCGAAAGACCTGCCCGCCTTTTGTCAGGCGATCACCGATCAGTTCGCCAACACTCCCGCGCACACCTGATCGATGACCTCCGTCGTCATCGTCGGCAGCGGGTTCACCGGTTTCGAGTGCGCCCGTCATCTGGCCCGCAAGCTGCGCAAGAGCGAGGGGACCGGCTCGGAACCGGTCGAGATCACGATCATCTCGCCGGTCGACTACATGCTGTACACGCCGCTGCTGCCGGACGTGGCCGGCGGTCTGGTGGACGCGCGGTTCGTCACGATCCCGTTGGCCAACAGCCTGCGCGGCGTGCGGGCCGTGCGCGGACGGGTCGACGACGTGGACTTCGACCAGCGCACCGTCACCTTCACCGACCCCGAGCAGCGTGTCCGCAGCATGCCCTGGGACCGCCTGGTGCTGACGCCGGGATCGGTGACGCGGCTGTTCGACGTGCCCGGCCTGGCCGAACACGCCCGCGGGCTGAAATCGACCGCGGAGGCGCTGTATCTGCGTGACCACGTCCTCGAACAGCTCGAGCTGGCCGACTTCGACGAGGACCCCACGCTGGCGGCGGCGCGGCGGACGATCGTCGTGGTGGGTGCGTCGTACTCCGGAACGGAATTGGCCGTGCAACTGCGGGCGTTGGCCGATGCGGCGGCCCAGCAGATGGGGTTCGATCCCGACAGCGTGCGGTTCGTCCTGCTCGATCTCGCCGAACAGGTGATGCCCGAGGTCGGGGAGAAGCTCGGCGCCGCCGCCCACCGGGTGCTGCGCGGGCGGGGGGTCGATGTGCGCCTGGGCGTGACGCTCAAGGAGGTGCACGACGACCACGTGCTGCTCACCGACGACACCCGGATCGACACCCGCACCGTCGCGTGGGTCACCGGTGTCACCGGCGCGCCCCTGATCGAGAAGCTCGGGCTGCCGACCGAGAAGGGTCGGTTGAAGGTGGACGCGGACCTGCAGGTTCCCGGCCACCCCCACGTCTTCGCCGCGGGTGACGCGGCCGCCGTCCCCGACCTCACCCAGTCCGGCGCCATCACGCCGCCCACCGCGCAGCACGCCACCCGGCAGGGAAAGGTGTTGGCCCGCAACGTCGCCGCGAGTCTGGGGCACGGCACCAAGAAGCTGTACAAACACCGCAACATGGGTCTGGTGGTGGATCTGGGACCGCGCTACGCCGTGGCCAATCCGCTGGGCGTGCGGCTGTCCGGGCTGCCGGCGAAGGCCGTGACACGGGCCTACCACCTGTACGCGATACCGCGGTTCGTCAACCGGTGGGCGGTGTCGCTGGCGTACCTGACCGACGTGTTCTTCGCCCGGTCGGTGGTGTCGATCGGGCTCTCGTCCGCCGACGACGCCCGGTTCTCCGCCAGCGAGGGCATCCCGATGCCGAAAGGCGACTGATTCAAACTCCTCGGAGCGGGAACAGAAGAGCCATGGCTACCTATCGTGTGTTGGATCCGAAGGGTGAGGTCGTCTCGACCACGGACATCGAGAGCGCGGACGATGCCCACGCCTGGTTCGTCGAACAGGTTCCCGGCAACGAACTCGGCTACCGCATGGAAGTCAAGGTCGAAGAGGACCGCTGGGACTTCGTCGACGACAGCGAGGGTGACCGCTCCTACTGACCGGCTAGGGTGGCAGCGTGCCCAAACTCAGTGCGGGACTGCTGCTCTACCGGGTGACAGACGGAGTCGTCGAGGTCCTGCTCGGCCATCCGGGCGGACCCTTCTGGGCGCGCCGCGACGAGGGCGCCTGGTCGATTCCCAAGGGAGAGTACGCCCCCGACGAAGATCCGTGGACTGCCGCGCAACGGGAGTTCACCGAGGAACTCGGCGCACCGGTCCCGCCCGGTGAACCACTGCGCCTGGAACCGGTGAAGCAAGCAGGGGGGAAGATCGTCACGGTCTTCGCGGTCCGCGGCGACCTGGACCCGGGCGCCGCGACGAGCAATACCTTCACCCTCGAGTGGCCCAGAGGCTCCGGCACGCTCAGGGAGTTCCCCGAGATCGACCGGGTGGCATGGTTTCCGGTGGAGGAGGCCCGGGCGAAGCTGCTCGCGGGTCAGCGTCCCGTACTCGATCAGTTGACGGCTGCTGTCGCCGCAGGACGCGGGTAGGGCCGACGTCGATCGCGTTGACGGTGAGCGCGCGACCGTGGATCCGCCACCCCGCCGGGGTGTGCTGGTATTCGTCGTCGTAGCGCAAATGCCACACCACATCGGTGACTTCGCGGTCGGCGACGCTCCAGTGGTGGGCGATGCAGGTGATCCGGCCCAGCGCGTAGGCGCGGTCGGCTGTCTCGGCGTACACCTCGCCGACGATCGCGTGTTCGGTGCGCTCCACATCGGAGAGTGCCGACATCGCCGCCCGAACTCCGTCACGTCCGTGCAGATGCCGTACCGGGGTGAGCACGCGCGGCGGGTCGGGCAACCGCAGTTCGGCTGTCTCGGTGAACAACTGGGCCACGTCGTCGAACCGGCGGTCGTCGACGGCGGCGGCATAGAGGTGCACCAGGTCGGCCAGAGCCAGCCGGTCGGCCACGGCCAGTGTCATGAAGTCAGTCCCAACCGCTGGGCGCACGCCGACACCACGTCGGTCGCCTCGTCGAGCGTCGTGACCGGCGGCATCGCCAGCACCAAGCGGTCGGCGCCCACCTCCGCGAGCCGCTCCGCACGGGCCGCGTCGATCTTGGCAACTGCGTGTCCCAGCGACAGTTCGACGGCATCTGGGTCGCGCCCGGATTCCACTGCGGCGGAACGCATCACCTCGACGAGGTCGCTCAGGTCGGGGCCTGCGACGCCCAGGGGCTGGAAACCGTCACCCAGCCGGCCCGCGCGCCGCGCCGCCGCCCGGCTGTGTCCGCCGATGTGGATCGGCACACGCGCGGCCGGCTTCGGATAGCACATCGCGTGGTCGAACTCGACGAACTCGCCGTGGAAACTCGCCCCGAGCGGGGAGTCCGCCCACAGCGTCCGCAACACCTGGATCTGCTCGTCGGCGCGGCGACCGCGGGTGGTGAAGTCGGCACCGCACGCGTTGATCTCCTCGGCGAGCCATCCGGTCCCGACGGCGAGCCGTACCCGGCCTCGCGACAGCGCGTCGACGGTCGCCACCCGCTTGGCCAGCACCACCGGATGGTGGTTGGGCAGTACCAGCACACCGGTCGCCAACCCCAGCCGCTCGGTGTGCGCGGCGAGGAAAGTCAGCAGATCCAACGGATCGGGTACCGGGGTGTCGGCGGCCAATTCGACCCGCCCGGACGGGTCGTAGGGGTAGACGCTGGTGTACTGCGTCATCAGCACCGTGTGCTCGACGGCGACGATCGACTCGAATCCGCACGCCTCGAGGTGCCGCGCGAACGCCGCCATCCAGGCCGGATCGGCGGTGACCCCGGCGTGGACCGGTGCGACGACGGCGTATTTCACGGGAGCGGCAGTCCGTTGCTGCGCCGGCGGGCTTCCCGGTTGAACCGCTCTCGGTACGTGTCGTGCGCTGATACGGTCGCGGGCAGCACCTTCGGCACCGCGAACGTCGCCCGCTCGGCCAACGCCATGGCGCGATAGTACAGATCGGCGTCGGTGGGTGGGCGAAGGTCGACGAGACACGAGCGAAGGGCGAATCCGTGGCAACGCTTCACGTGGGCGGGCAACAGCTACCCGGCACTTTCACCAACCGTTTCCTGGCGCATCTGCAGGCGGCCACGGCCGCGCGGTTCGCGTCCGGGAAGGGGTTCTTCCTCACCACCTCACAGGTCGGTGAAGAGGGTGCCGAGCAGACGGTCAGTCACTGGATCCACCCCGGTCTGCCGGTCAGCTTCGGCTACGACGTCACCGATGGATCAGGAGGTCGGGTGGCGCCGGAAGCCCTGCAGGACAACGAGATCGAGGAGATCACCGCCGCCATGGACACGCCGTACGGCGTCCGCGGCAGCGACGGCCTGTGGTGGCCGTTCACCGAACACGCCTAGCGGCTACAGGTCCAGCGTCAGTCGCTGCCCCGCCGGGGCGCGCGACACGCAGGTCAGCATCATCCCGCCTGCGCGTTCCGGCTCGGTGAGCAGTGTGTCGCGGTGGTCGACCGTGCCGGCGAGCACCCGGGTCCGGCAGGTGCCGCAGAACCCCTGCCTGCACGAGTAGGCGGCGTGCACACCCGACCTGTCGAGGGCGCTGAGCAGGGTTTCGTCCGCGGCCACCGGCACCACCGCACCCGTCGAGGTGATCGACACGGAGAAAGGTGCGCCGTCGACGACGGGCGGTGCGGCGAACCGCTCGAAATGCAGTTCGACCCCGGCGCGCCCGGCGAGTGCCGACCGCACGGCGGTCAGCATCGGCGCCGGCCCGCACGCGTACACCGTTGTGCCGTCCGGGCACTCGCCGAGCAGATCGCCGGCTGCGGGCACACCTGCGACGTCGTCGGTGTGGAGGCGCACCCGTTCGCCGTAGGCGGCCACTTCGTCGAGGAAGGGCAGGCTGGCACGGCTGCGCCCGGCGTAGGACATCGTCCACGGCACCTCGAACCGCTGCGCGAGCGCGAGCATCGGCAGGATCGGGGTGATGCCGATACCTCCGGCGACGAAGTGCAGCAGTCGGGCCGGGGATCCGTACCCGGGCAGTGTGAGCGGAAAGGCGTTGCGGGGGCCCAACGTTCCCACGGCCACGCCCGGGTGCAGTTTTTCGTGCACCTCGACCGAACCGCCACCGCCGTCGGCGATGCGCCGGACGGCGATGCGATAGCTGTCCCGCACCGAGGGGTCCCCGCACAGCGAGTACTGCCGGATGCGCCCGCTGGGCAGGTGCAGGTCGAGGTGTGCCCCGGGGTGCCAGGGCGGCAGTGTGGCGCCGTCGGACGCGGTGAACGTGAGCGCGACGACGTCCTCGTCGTGGGCGACCATGCGGCGGTCGGTGACGGTCAAGGTGATCAGGTGTTCTCGCGGCCGCGGTTCGGAGATGTCGCGGACGCGGCCCGACAGGGCCCACAGCGCGGAGATGGCGGCGTCGGCGACGCCGATCGACACGTCGTGGCGCAACCGGCCGAACGCGCTCGGGGGCGCCTGCCGGAACCGGTCGAGCAGCGGCATCAGAGGTGCGCGGCCCGCGCCGCCGGGGAGCTGGCCAGGTAGGCGACCGCCTGCGCCGTCGATCCCATCTCCTCGGGTGAGAATCCCGGCCTGAAGTACATCAACGTGTTGGCGCCGAACAGCTTTCGATAACGAGGCAGCAGACCCAGCTTCGAGTCGCGCATCCGGAGCCGGTTGAACCGCCACCACCCGATGTCGGTGTTGGGGTCCCGTTTCACCAGATACCAGGCGGCGCGCTGGAAGAACACGAAGATCATCACCACCGCGATCGACATCGCCCGGATCCGGTCGAGGTAGCTGTCGTGGAAGTAGACCGCGACGTCGTGGGCGACGCTGCGGTGCTCGACCTCCTCACTGCCGTGCCAGCGGAACAGGTCGACCATCGTCGGGTCGGCGCCGAAGTCGTCCCAGGCGCAGTTGAGGGCGAAGTCACCCATGACCGCGGTGTAGTGCTCGATGGCCGCGATCAGCCACAGCCGGTCGCACAGATGGTTGAGCCTGCGCTTCGGATCGGTCGACGTACCGGGTGCGAGCATGCGACCGAACACGTACTCGATCTGGTCGAGGACCGGCTTGGGGTCGATGCCGTGGGTTTCGAGGTAGTCGTGCAGAACCTGCTCGTGGACGTCGGCGTGGGTCGCTTCCTGGCCGATGAACCCGCGCATGTCCTCGGCCAGTCGGGGATCCCGAACCAGCGGCAGCGCCTCGTTGAAGGTGTCGACGAACCACCGTTCGGCGGCGGGCAGGACGATGTTGAGCAGGCTGACGACGTTGGAGCCCACCGGATGGCCGGGGATCCAGTGCAGGTCGCTGCCGGTGACGTCGAACGCCACCCTGCGGGCCTGGATCTGCACGGGCCCCGGATCGACCTCCACGTCGAAGCGGCGCGGTCGCAACATCGCACACCTCCTGCTGCCGGTGACGCCCGCAGTCTACGACGGTTAGGTGGGAACGCAGGTTTCGGCTAACCGCGACGCGTCAATACCACCAGCCATGGCGGGGATCAACGACGTTCTCGACTGGGCCAAACACCAGGTGTCGTCCAAGGTGCCGAAAGCGGACCTGGACCAGCGCGACTCGGACTACATCCGCGAGCAGCTGCCCGGCACCTGGCTGCTCGCGTCGCTGTACTTCCGGGCCGACGTGCGGGGTCTGGACCGGATCCCGTCCGAGGGGCCCGTGCTGCTGGTCGGCAACCACAGCGGTGGCAACCTCCCGCCGGACACGTTCGTGTTCACGTTGGCATTCTGCTCGTATTTCGGTGTCGAGCGGCCGTTCTACCAGTTGGCGCACAACCTGGTGGTGTCCGCTCCGGGACTGGGCTGGCTGCGCAAGTTCGGCACCGTCGCGGCCAACCACGACAACGCCCGGATGGCGCTGGAGTCCGGCGCCGCGCTCCTGGTCTACCCCGGCGGCGACTACGAGGTGTTCCGGCCGTCGTGGGAACGGCACCAGGTCGACTTCGGCGGGCGGAAGGGCTACGTGAAGCTGGCCCGGGAGGCGGGTGTGCCGATCGTGCCGGTCGCCAGCGTCGGCGGTCAGGAGGCGGCGCTGTTCCTCGATCGCGGCCAATGGCTGGCCCGCCTGCTGATGGTGGACAAGCTGGCGCGGTTGAAGAGCGTGCCGATCCTGTTGGCGCCGCCGTGGGGTCTGGTGGTCAGCGACCTCATCCCGCGGCTGCCGTTGCCGACGAAGATCGTCATCGAGGTGCAGGAGCCCATCTCGGCGGCCGACATCGCCGACACCGACGACGACGTCATCAACGACAAGGTGGTGGCCAGCCTGCAGGGTGGGGTGGACAGGCTGGCGGCGGAGCGACGATTCCCGGTGCTCGGCTGATGAGCGCTTGCGCGAAGAAGCGAGGGGCTCCATGAGGCTGGAACGGCGGTGCGTCCTCGACGCGGACCGCGAGACGGTGTGGAAAGTGGTCAGCAACCCGGACTGCTATCCGGAGTTCATGGCGAGCCTGGAGCGTTGGGAGACGGTCACCGAGGGTCCACCCGACGTCGGGTCCCGGTTCACCGCGCACTGGAAGGTGGGTTCGGTCCCGATCGGCGGCATCGTCGAACTCGTCGAGTTCGATCCGCAGCGCGACCTGGCGTGGATCGGGATCACCGGGGTGACCCTGCGTGGCCGGTTCCGCTTGCGCGACAACGGCGACGGACGCGCCAAGGTGACGTTCCGGCTCTCTTACGAGGCACCCGGCGGACTGCTCGGCCTGATCGCCGACCGGGTGGCGGCCCGGCAGGTGGGTCGCACCATGTCCGAGACACTCAAGCGGCTCAAGACCATGGTGGAGGGCTGAGATCACCGAAACGACCACCGCAACGAAGCTGGCACTGGTCACCGGCGCGTCCACGGGTATCGGGTTCGAACTGGCCAAGCTGTTCGCCCGCGACGGGTACGAGCTGGTGATCGCCGCCGACGAAGCGCAAATTCACGTTGCAGCGCAAGAGCTTTCGAGGATCGGCCGGGCAGTGACCCCGGTCCAGGTGGACCTGCGCACCGAAGCGGGCGTCTCCGCGCTCTACCAGAAGGCCACGGCGGACGGGCGTCGGCTGGATGCGGTGGCGATCAACGCCGGGATCGGGCGGGCGGGCCGGTTCGTCGACGGCGACCTTCACGAAGACCTCGCGATCGTCGACCTCAACGTGCGCTCCACTGTGCACCTGGCGAGGCTGGTGCTGGGCGATATGGTCGACCGCGGCAGTGGCCGGGTGCTGTTCACGTCGTCGACGGTCGCCGCGATGCCCGGGTCTCACCAGAGCATCTACAACGCGTCGAAGTCGTTCGTGCAGAGCTTCGCCGAGGCGCTCCACGACGAAATACGCGACACCGGGGTGACGGTCACCGCGCTGATGCCCGGTCCGGTCGACACCGCGTTCTTCACCCGCGCCAAGATGCGCAACACCCCGGTCGGCGGTCCGCTGCCCAAGGACGATCCGGCGGACGTCGCCAGGCAGGGTTACGAGGCGATGATGCGCGGCGACCGGAAGGTGGTCGCGTCGTCGCTGATGTCGAAGGCGTTGGGCGCGGTGAACACGGTGCTGCCCGACGGCGTCAAGGCGCGGATGAACCGGTTGATCGCCAGGCCGATGGGCCGCTGAGGTCAGCCGACCGGCGGCGGGGTCCCCGCGCCGGGTGCCCCCTGGATCGGCACGATCGGGGTGGGCGTCACCGTCGTGATGCCGTTGGACCCCACCCGGGGTCCGCCCGCCGGCTGCGAGGCCTTGAGGCGGTCGGCGGCGGCCTGGCTGCAGTCCAGCATCAGCAGCATCTTGCCGGCGGACGTCAGCTTCTGGGTGTCGACCAGGCAGCTCGCCTGCGGCAGCACGCTGCCGAACGAGCCCCCGAAGGTGGCCTTCACGCCCTGGGCGCGCAGGATCTGCAGCGCCTTGTTGTAGGGCTCACCGACGACGTTGTAGCTGCCGCCCGGCTGGGACGCGGCCACACCCGTGCCGATCACGGCTGCGGCTCCGGCGGCCAGGATTCCGGCGCCGAGCGTCACGAGCTTCTTCAACATGGCCTCCGTCGGTTGTGGTGCGGTGCGAACATATCGCAGCGGTGACGAATGTGAAACCGGAGAAGAGCCCTCCGGCGTTACATCCCGACTCACAGGACCGGGTGCACCAACGAACCCATCACGGCGCCGAGCGCCGCGGCCCGCGGGTCGGTGAACACGTCCTCGACCAGGCGCTGGCGCCCGTCCGGACCCCGCAGCGGCACCCGCCAGTTGGGGTACTCGTCACTCGTTCCCGGCTGGTTCTGGGTCTTCAGATCGCCGACGGCGTCGGCCAGGGACAGCGACAGCAGCTTCGACGGGGTCCGGCCCAGATACCGGTGCAGGGCGAGGATCACGGCATCGGACTCCGGTTCCTCGCCGTTGTCCGGGTGGGCCAACAGGCCGACCCGGCGCAGTTCGGCCAGCCACGCGGCCTGCGCCGCCCGGTCGTCGGCGAGTTCCTCGGCCGCCGGGCGGGTGAGCAGTCCGAGTTCGTCGCGCAACCGGACGTGTTCACCGGCGAGGTAACCGGCCGTCGGCGGCAGATCATGGGTGGTCACCGCCGAGAGGCAGTACTCCCGCCACCGCTCGGCGGGGAGCGGACCACCTGTGGCGTCCTGGCCGTCGCGGTCCTGTTCGAACCACAGGATCGAGGTGCCGAACAGTCCGCGGTCGTGCAGGTAGTCGCGCACCCAGGGTTCGACGGTGCCGAGATCCTCACCGACCACGACCGCCCCCGTACGGTGCGCCTCGAGCGCGACGATGCCGATCATCGCCTCGTGGTCGTAGCGGACATAGGTGCCCTCGGTCGGTGCGGCGCCCCGGGGGATCCACCACAGCCGGAACAGTCCGATGATGTGGTCGATCCGGACACCGCCCGCGTGCCGCAGCACCCCGTTGACCAACGCCCGGAACGGTTCGTAGGCCTGCTCGACGAGCTGGTCGGGTCGCCACGGCGGCTGCGACCAGTCCTGGCCGAGCTGGTTGAACTCGTCGGGCGGCGCGCCCGCGGTGACGCCGAGGGCCAGGACCTCCTGCAGTGCCCACGCGTCGGCCCCGTCGGGATTCACCCCGACCGCGAGGTCGTGCATGACCCCGATGTCCATCCCCGCGCCGATCGCCGTGGCGTGCGCGGCGGTGAGCTGCTCGTCGAGCTGCCACTGCAGCCACCGGTGGAAGTCCACCTCGTCGGCGTGCTCGGCGGCGAACGCGGCCACCGCCACGTTGCGGGGATGCTGCAGTTCGGCGGGCCAGCCGTGCCAGTCGTTGCCGTACTTCTCGGCCAACGCGCACCACACGGCGAAATCGTCGAGCGCGCGGCCCTCCCGCGCCCGGTACCCGGCGTAGGCGAGCTCACGGCCGGCCGAACGTTCGACACGGTAGATGGTCGCCAGGGCCGCCCGTTTGGCCCGCCAGGCGGAATCGCGATCGATGAGCTCCCTGCGCCGGGCACGGGCCTGAACCTCGGTCCGCGACCTGCGCAACCGACCCCGATGGCGGAGTTCGGCGTACTCGGGGATCGCCTCCGGCCGTAGGTACAGCGGGTTGACGAACCGTCGCGAGGTGGGCAGGTACGGCGACGGCTCCATCGGCGCGGCAGGCGCGGCCGCGTGCAGGGGGTTGACCAGGATGAACCCGGCGCCGTGCCGCGTCGCCGACCACACCGCCAGGTCCGTCAGATCCGTCAGGTCGCCGACACCCCAGGAGCGGTGGGAGCGAACGCTGTAGAGCTGGGTCGCCAACCCCCAGCTGCGCCGGGCCCCGAGCCGCGGCGGCACGGGCAGCGTGGCGGGGGAGACGATCAGCGGTGCATCGGCCTCGACCGTTCCGGTCCGCATGTGCACCCGGTGGTAACCCAGCGGCAGATCGGCGGGCAGCTCGAAGCTGGCCTCCCCGACCAGTCGGCCGTCGAGGTCGAAAGGCGGTGTGTCGTTGCGTAATTGGTGCAGGCTCTGGCGGATCGACCCGTCTTCCAGGGCCACCCAGACCTCGACCGGGTCACCGTGGGTGACGTGCACCCAGAACGACGACGTGCTTCCGGTGCGGGCCAGGATCGTGGGCGGCAGTGACCGCTGCCAGTAATTGCGGTCGTGCTGTATGAGCGCGGCGGCGCGTTGCTCGTCGTCCGCTGCGGCGACGCCCAGTGCGGCGAGCACCGCGATCAGCGTCGACTCGGGCACGGCGACCTGGGTGCCGGACCAGTCCTCGTAGCGGGTGGCGACGCCGTGGCGGGCGGCGAGTTCGACCAGTGACGGGGACAGTTCGGTCATAGCTGACCATCCTGCCGTGAGTGAGGTGGGCACGCGCGCGAGCATTCCCGTTCCGCGTGAAAGTAACCGGCCTGGGTATGGTCGCGCTCATGGCTTCCGGAGTGCTCGACGTGACCGCGGTGCGCGCCCGCCGTGCCCGGGTCGCGGTGGCCGCGCAGTTCCTCACCAACGGGGCGTTGTTCGCGAACCTGCTGCCGCGCTTTCCGGAGATCAAGACCGATCTGGCGCTGTCGAATGCCGTGTACGGGCTCACGATTGCCGCGTTCTCCGCGGGGGCGTTCGTCGCCGGCCTCACCGCAGCCGCCCTGATCCGCCGCTTCAGTTCGGCGCGCGTCGCGGTCGGGGGAACCATCGCCATCGCGGTCTTCGTCTTCGCGGCCGGGCTCGCGCCGTCGGCGGTGCTGGTGGCCTGTGCGCTGTTCCTGGCGGGCGCGTCCGACGCGGTCACCGATGTGGCGCAGAACGCGCATGCCCTTCGGGTCCAGCGCATCTACGGCCGATCCATCATCAACTCGGTGCACGCCGTGTGGGCCGGCGGCGCGGTCCTCGGCGGCCTCATGGGCGCGGCGGCGATCGCCCTGCACATCCCGCGGCCGGTGCACCTCGGGGTGGCCGCCGTCGTGTTCACCGGTGTGGTGCTGGTCGCCTACCGCTTCATGCTGCCGGGCGCCGACCAGGACGACCATCCGGCGTCCGGGTATGCCGAGGGCGAGCGCGCCGGCCGGAGGGTGTACCTCGTGCTGGTCGCGCTGGCCGTCATCGCCATCGCAGGGGCGATGGTCGAGGACGCCGGAAGTTCGTGGGCCACCTTGTATCTGCGCGACAGTGTCGGCGCACCGGGGGCGATCGCGGCGTTCGGGTACATCGCCCTCGCGGCGTTCATGTTCGTCGGCCGGCTCATCGGCGACCGGCTGGTCGACCGGTTCGGCGAAACCGCGGTGGCCCGGGCCGGGGGAGCGCTGGCCGCGGCCGGGATGGGTGTGGCGCTGGCCTTCCCGAGCGTTCCCGCGACGATCGCCGGCTTCGCCGCCGCCGGACTCGGCGTGGCCACCGCGATCCCGGCGGCCATGCACGGCGCCGATCAGCTTCCGGGACTGCGACCGGGGACCGGTCTGACCATCGTCACGTGGCTGCTGCGGATCGGCTTCCTGGCCTCACCGCCACTCGTCGGCCTGATCGCCGACTGGACCAGTCTGCGGATCGGACTGCTGACCGTGCCGGTTGCCGGGCTGGTGATCATGGTGCTCGCGGGTGCGCTCAATGTGAGAGGCCGGCCAGTTCGATCGTGAGCACGCCGGCCACGATCAGCGCGATCCCCGCGCCCATCGTGGGAGTGAGCCGTTCGCCGAACAGGACGCGGGCGAGTACGGCGACGAGCGCCACACCGCAGGCCGTCCACACGCCGTAGGCGATGCCGACCGGCAGGCCGAGCGAAAGCGTCAGCCACAGCAGGTAGAAGGACGCCAGGTAGCCGATCACCACCGGCGCCATCCACACCTTCTTGCGGAAGCCGTCGGACGCCCGCAGGCACAGCGTCGCGAGCACCTCCAGCGCGATGGCCGCGGCAAGTGCGAGGTACATCACCGCGCGCCACCGGGTTCCGGCCGCGGGCGCGAGCCGAATTCGACCAACAGCACCCCGCCGACGATCAGCGCGATGCCGGCGGCAATGGGCCAGGTGAACGGATCGCCGAAGATGCCCGCGGCCAGGATCGCGGTCGCCGCGGTGCCCGATGCCCCCCAGATCCCGTAGGCGACGCCGACGGCCATCCCGGCCCGCAGCACCGCGGTGAGGAGCAGGAACGCCCCGAGATATCCGGCGACCACGACGATCAGCCACCACGAATCATCGTGGGATGCCCGCAGCGCCAGGGTGGCGGTGACCTCGGTGGCGATGGCTGCGATCAACAGCACTGATCTTCGCACCGCGCCAACCTAACCGACTGCGTGAGTAGCCTGGTCGGGTCGATGCTTACCGCAGGGAGGTGCTGCTCGTGACGACCGAATCAACCGGTGCATCAGGCCCGACGGCGGTCTCCGAACCCGTGGTCGACACCGAGTACGGGCCGGTCCGCGGAACCGACGATGGTGTGGTGAAGGTCTGGAAGGGGGTTCGCTACGCCGCGGCGCCGGCCGGTGAACTCCGCTGGCGTGCCCCGCAACCGCCACAACCGTGGCGCGACGTCGCCGATGCGCGTCGGATCGGTCCGGTCTGCCCGCAGGCGACCGATCCGCGGATCCCGCTCGATCTCGGTGGTGTGCAGGACGAGGACAGCCTGCGGCTCAACGTGTGGGCGCCGTCGGGCTCGGCCGCCGGCGACGGGAAACCCGTCATGGTGTGGGTGCACGGTGGCGCCTACGTCCTCGGCTCGGCGAATCAGCCGCTCTACCACGGAAAGGCGCTGGCCTCCGGTGGCGACGTCGTCGTCGTGACGGTCAACTACCGCGTCGGCGCGTTCGGTTTCCTGGACCTCTCCGCATTCACCACCTCGCGCACCAGATTCGACACGAACCCCGGTCTGCGTGACGTGCTGGCCGCGCTGCGCTGGGTGCAGAACAACATCGCGGCGTTCGGCGGTGACCCGGCGCGGGTCACCCTGTTCGGGGAATCCGCGGGCGGCGGCATCGTCACCACACTGCTGACGAGTCCGGCCGCGGCCGGGCTGTTCTCGGCGGCCATCGCGCAGAGTTCCCCGGCCACCTCGGTCTACAGCGCCGAGCGTGGGCGTCGCACCGCCGAGCAGTTCCTCGACAAGCTGGGCGTCTCACCTGCCGACGCACACCGTCTCGTCGATGCGCCACTGCCCGCCGTGCTCAGCGCCTCCAAACGCCTCTTCGACGAGGTTCCGGTGCGGACGCCGGGCACGCTGGCCTTCGCGCCGATCGTCGACGGTGACCTGGTCCCCGACCTGCCGGTCAGGGTGGCCCGGGCCGGTGGATCGCTTCCGGTACCCCTGATCATCGGCACCAACAAGCACGAGGCCGCGCTGTTCAGGTGGATGAAGTCGCCGCTGATGCCGATCACGCCGCAGGCCATCAGCTCGATGTTCGCCGAGATCGCCGCCGAACAACCGGGGCTGCAGATCCCGTCGGAGGCGGACCTGGTGGGCGCCTACTCCGGGTTGCGCGGGAAAGCCAGGGGGATGGGCGTGGCCCGCGACATCGGCTTCCGGATGCCCTCGGTGTGGTTCGCCGAGGGGCACAACGCCGTCGCGCCGGTCTACCTGTACCGGTTCGACTTCGCCACCCCGATGCTGCGGCTGTTGCGCCTCGGCGCGGCCCATGCGACCGAATTGCCTTATGTCTGGGGCAATCTCGTGGCCGGACCGAGGGACCCGACGTTCAAGCTCGGTGGGCTGAAGGCCGGTACCGCCGTCTCCGAGAGGGTGCGCGGCCGGTGGACCGGGTTCGCCGCGTCCGGTGAACCCGGCGGCACGCCGCCGTGGCGGCCGTACCGGTCCGACGACCGGGCCACCCTGGTCATCGACGGGCAGGACAGGGTGGTCGACGACCTCGACGGTGAGATCCGCGCCGCGTGGGGTGACGAGGTCCTCAGTTTCCGGTAGGGCGGGCGGCTAGACTCCGGCTCGGAGGTGTCGGGTGATGGGCGCAACGGGCGAAGCGGTTTCGGCGTTTCTGCAGTTCCTGCCGCCGCAGCTGCGCGAGCCGGTGCTGTTCGCGGTCCCGTTCTTCTTGCTGCTGCTGATCCTCGAATGGACCGCCGCACGCAAACTCGAACACCTGGAATCCGGCGACCAACCGCCTGCGGGCGCCTACGTCGCCCGTGATGCGTGGACCAGCCTCGCGATGGGCCTGGTCTCGGTCGGCACCATGGCGGTGTGGAAGTTCGGCGCGCTGATCGGCTACGCGGCGCTGTACGCCTACGTCGCCCCGTGGCAGCTGCCGTCGAATCAGTGGTACACGTGGGTCATCGCGATCGTCGGTGTGGACCTGCTGTTCTACAGCTATCACCGCATCGCCCACCGGGTTCGGCTGGTCTGGGCCACCCATCAGGCGCACCACTCCAGTGAGTACTACAACTTCGCCACCGCAGTGCGCCAGAAGTGGAACAACAGCGGCGAGATCGTGATGTGGCTCCCGTTGCCGCTGCTGGGTGTGCCGCCGTGGATGGTGTTCGCCGGGTTCTCGATCAGCCTGATCTACCAGTTCTGGGTGCACACCGAACGGATCGGCACCATGTGGCGGCCGATCGAGTTCGTGTTCAACACGCCGTCGCACCACCGCGTGCACCACGGCAGGGATCCGGAGTACCTGGACAAGAACTACGGGGGAATCCTGATCATCTGGGATCGCCTGTTCGGCACGTTCCAGCCGGAACTGTTCCGCCCGCACTACGGGCTGACCAAACCGGTGAATACCTACAACATCTGGCGGCTGCAGACCCACGAATACGCGGCCATCGCCCGCGACGTGCGCGGCGCGCGACGCTGGCGTGACCGACTCGGTTACGCGTTCGGCCCACCGGGGTGGAAACCGGTCGAGAACCGACACGTCGCGGAGAAGGCGGCGGTTCGCGCCTGATTTCGGTGCCGGCGCAGCAAGATGAACGCTATGGATGTCAAAGAGGTTCTGCTGCCCGGTGTCGGGCTGCGGTTCGAGTTCGACAACCGCGACGGAGATCGGATCGGTGTGGTCGCCCGGCGCACAGGGGATTTCGAGGTGGTGGTCTACCCGAAGGAAGACCCCGACCAGGCCCAGCAGGTGTTCCGGCTGACCGACGAGGAAGCCGAGGCGCTGGCGCAGATCCTGGGCGCCCCGCGTATCGCCGAGCGGTTCGCCGACCTCACCCGCGAGGTGCCCGGCCTCAGTGCCGGCCAGGTCTCGGTGCGCGCGGGCAGCCCCTTCGTCGACCGGCCGCTCGGAGACACGCGGGCCAGAACTCGCACCGGGGCCTCGATCGTCGCGATCGTCCGGGACGAGGAGGTGCTGGCGTCGCCCGGGCCTTCCGACCTGTTGCGCGCCGGCGACGTGCTGGTGGTGATCGGGACCCACGAGGGCCTGGCCGGTGTAGAAGTCATCGTCAGCCAGGGGCACGGAGGCGAGGCGCACCAGCCCGGTCCGCCCGGCCAAGGCTGATCGGTGGAGGTTTCGGCGACGCTGCTGCTCGAGCTCGGCGTGATCCTCGCTGCGCTCACCGTGCTCGGCACCATCGCCCGTCGGTTCGCGCTCTCACCGATTCCGCTGTACCTGCTCGCCGGGCTCGCGGTGGGCGAGGGGGGACTGGCGCCGGTACCCGCGGCCGGGGACTTCGTGGAGACCGGCGCGACGATCGGCGTCGTGCTGCTGCTGCTCACCCTCGGTCTGGAGTTCTCGATCGGGGAGTTCGCGACCAGCCTGCGCAGGCACCTGCCGTCGGCCGGTGTCGACCTGGTCCTCAACGCAGCGCCCGGCGCCATCGCCGGATGGCTGATCGGGTTGGACGGTGTCGGCATCCTGGCGCTGGCGGGTGTCACGTGGATCTCGTCGTCCGGCGTCATCGCCCGGTTGCTGTCCGACCTCAGACGTCTCGGTAACCGCGAGACGCCCGCGGTGTTGTCGATCCTGGTGCTCGAGGATTTCGCGATGGCGGCGTATCTGCCGTTGCTCGCGGTGCTCGCCACCGGTGGCACCTTCCTGCAGGCGCTGCTCGGGATGGCGATCGCGGTCAGCGCACTGGGCTTCGCGTTCGTGGTGTCCTACCGCTGGGGCCACCACGTCGGCCGTCTGGTCGTCCACCCGGACAACGAGCAGTTGCTGCTGCGCATCCTCGGGCTCACGCTGATCGTCGCGGCGCTGGCCGAGTTCATCCACGCGTCCGCGGCGGTCGGTGCGTTCCTCGTCGGGCTGACGTTGACCGGAGAGGCGGCCGAACGGGCCCGCACCGTGCTCACCCCGCTGCGGGATCTGTTCGCCGCTATCTTCTTCCTCGCGATCGGGGTGTCGGTGGACCCCGCTGCGCTGATCCCGATGCTGCCCGTCGCGACGGCGCTGGCGGTCGCCACCGCCGCCACCAAGGTGCTGACCGGCCAGTTCGCTGCGCGGCGCGACGGGGTCGGCCGGCCGGGTCAGCTGCGCGCGGGGACGGCGTTGATCGCGCGCGGTGAATTCTCGCTGGTGATCATCGGGCTCGTCGGTGCGAGCGTGGAGGCGCTCGAAGCCGTGGCGACGCCGTATGTGTTCATCCTGGCCATGGTGGGCCCGGTGCTGGCGCGCTTCACCGGTGGTCGGGCGCCCGCGCGCCGACGGCCCGGCTAGTCTCCGGCTGTGCAGACGGTATTCGACGCGCATGTCGACGCGACCCTCGTCGATGCGGCGCTCGCGCCCAGTGTCCCGGGATCGATGTGGCTCGATGTGCCGCGGCCGCGGTTTGAACGGCTGACCGGTGCGGTGACCGCGGACCTCGTCGTCGTCGGCGCGGGATACACGGGGCTGTGGACCGCGCTGCACGCCGCTGAACGCCGGCCCGGCACACGGGTCGTCGTGGTGGAGTCCGACCGTGTCGGGTGGGCGGCGTCGGGCCGTAACGGCGGATTCGTCGACGCCAGCCTCACCCACGGCCGGGAGAACGGAAAATCCCGCTGGCCCAACGAGATCGAGCTCCTCGAGCGCCTCGGCATGGACAACCTCGACGGGATGCAGGCCGACATCGACCGGCTCGGTCTCGACGTCGACTGGCAGCGCACCGGCATGCTGACGGTGGCGACCGAACCGCATCAGGTGCCGTGGCTGCAGGAGGCGGCCGGTGCGGGTGAGGGCCGCTTCCTCGACGAGCAGGCGGTACGCGAGGAGGTCCACTCGCCGACCTACCGTGCCGGACTGTTCAGCCCCGACACCTGCGCGATCGTGCACCCCGCCAAGCTGGCCCTCGAGTTGGCGCGTGCGTGCACCGAGGCCGGGGTGCAGATCCACGAACAGACCCCGGCCACGTCACTGGAGACCCGCGGATCCACGGTGTGTGTGCACACCGCGGCAGGCCGGGTCACCGCCCGGCAGGCGGTGCTGGCCACCAACGTCTTCCCGAGCCTGTTGCGACGCAACCGGCTGCACACCGTGCCCGTGTACGACTACGTCCTGGCCACCGAGCCCCTCACCGAGGAGCAGTTGGCGCGCATCGGCTGGCGCAACCGGCAGGGTGTCGGCGACAGCGCCAACCAGTTCCACTACTACCGGCTGAGCGCGGACAACCGCATCGTGTGGGGCGGCTATGACGCCGTCTATCACTTCGGCCGCAAGGTCGAGTCCGCATACGAGGACCGCCCGCAGACCTACCGGCGGCTGGCCGCCCACTTCTTCCTCACGTTCCCGCAGTTGCACGACGTCCGGTTCGACTACCGCTGGGCGGGTGCGATCGACACGAACACCCGGTTCTGCGCGCACTGGGGCCTCGCCCGCGGTGGTCGCGTCGCGTACGTCAACGGTTTCACCGGCCTGGGCGTCGCTGCGACCCGCTTCGCCGCCGATGTGTGCCTCGACCTGCTCGACGGCGCCGACACTCCCCGCACCCGACTGGAGATGGTGCGCGACAAACCGCTGCCGTTCCCGCCCGAGCCGCTGGCGAGTATCGGGATCAACGCCACGAGGTGGTCGCTGGATCGCGCGGACCACTCGGCGGGGCGGCGCAATCTACTGTTGCGCACCCTCGACGCCCTGGGCCTCGGCTTCGATTCGTGACCTCCTCTGCGCTGACCGTGATGCTTCCGTAACGTGAATGCGCAAGCCCCCGATAGAGGTCACAAGCGACTGCAAGATCGGGGTCGCGTCGCTGTAACCGTCGGGAGGGAGCAGAAGTGCGCCGACACCTGCTGAACGTGGTGGCCGCCGTCGCGGCACCGTTGGCGGCGCTGCTCGCGCCCCTGGCACCGGCCCACGCCGACCCGGGGGTGCTCGTCTCTCCGGGTATGGAGATCCGCCAGGACACCAACCTGTGCACGCTGGGATTCGTCGACGTGCAGCAGCGGGTGGCCTACACCGCGGGCCACTGCCGCGGAAGCGGCCCGGTCAGCGACCGCGGCGGCGCCTTCATCGGTGTCCAGAGCGCATTCGAGGACAACACGCCCGACGGCACCACGGTCGACGTGAACCATCAGATCTCCGACTGGCAGACCATCTCGCTGGCGCCCGAGGTGCAGGTCAACAACCTACTCCCGAGTGGTCGCCCGCTCGTGGTCGATCCGTCCGTGGTCCCCACGAAGGGAATGCCGGTGTGCCACTTCGGTGTGGTGACCGGGGAGAGCTGCGGCACCATCGAGGCCGTCAACAACGGCTGGTTCACGATGGCCAACGGTGTGGTGAGCAAGAAGGGCGACTCGGGTGGGCCGGTCTACTTCAACGCCCCCGACGGCCGCGCGGTGATCATCGGGATGTTCAACAGCACCTGGGGTCAGTTCCCGGCGGCGGTGTCGTGGCAGGCGGCCACGCAGCGGGCCGGTCAGGGCGTCGTCATCACCGCCGGCGCTGCCTGACCATCAGCCGAGCAGTTCGAACACCGGGATCGACGGCGCCACGGCGCGCATCTCGTCGTCGCTCGACTGTGGCGTCAGCCCGCCGACATGTCCCTTGACCTCCCAGTACCAGCGGTCGAGATAGCGCTTGAGCAGTTCGGGTCTGTCGGTGTCGGGTATCTCGGCGATCCGCACCCTGCGACGCCGCCACCGCGGACCGGCCTCGACCTCGCCGGCAGCACGGGCGTTGCGGGCCCACTGCGTGTTGCCGCGGGGGGAGACGACGTAGCGCCGGCCGTCCACCGACAACACGTTGACGGCGACACTGCGTGGCTTGCCGGTCTTGCGGCCCCTGACCCGCAGGGCGTGTGAACCGGCGATGCTGATCCCCGCTTCCGCGAGCCAGCGGATCACCTCGTTGCCGGCCCGGGCCAGGGCGCCCGGCTGGTCGTAGCGGATCGTCATGAGAACTCCTTCCGTTGAGTGAGCAGTGCTCTCTAACCGAGAGTGCACCGTTAGCGCGGAGATTTCAAGAGCGCTGATCTCGTTTTGTGTGAGACTGGGCCCGTGGGGATACGCCAGGACAGCAGGGTCCGGATGGAGGCACGGATCATCGAGGTCGGCCGCCGGCACCTGATCACCGACGGTCCGGCCGGGCTCTCGCTGCGTGCGATCGCCCGCGACCTGGGGGTGGTGTCGTCTGCGGTGTACCGCTACGTCAGCAGTCGCGATGACCTGCTGACCCTCCTGCTGGTCGACGCGTACTCCGAACTGGCGGCGAGGGTCGACGACGCGGCCACCGCGGGTGAGCCGGATTGGCGGACCCAGATCCTGCGGATGGCGCACGCCGCACGGGAGTGGGCGGTGTCCCAACCGGCGCGGTGGGCGCTGCTCTACGGCAGCCCGGTGCCGGGTTACCGCGCGCCGGCCGAACGCACCACCGAGCCGGGCACCCGCGTGGTGGCCGCCCTGTTCCGCGCGGTGGCGGATGGGATCGCAGCCGGTGACATATCCGGTTTGAAAAGCGATGTGCCCGATTCGCTTTCGGCAGACTTCGAGGGGTTGCGGCAGGAATTCGACTTCTCCGGTGGCGACGGTGCCGTGGCGAAGACGCTCACCCTGTGGGCGGGGTTGATCGGGGCGATCAGCCTCGAGGTCTTCGGCCAGTACGGCGCTGACACGTTCACCGATCCGAAGACCGTGTTCGATCTGCACATCCGGGCGCTGGTCGAGCTGCTGGCGTCCCACTAGTCCGGAGCCGAAACTAGAACACGTTCTAGCGCGTGGGGCAGTCGGGCGATATCCTCGCAGCGATGGCCAATCAGACACCTGTCCAGATCGCGTGGGTGACCCGCGACATGGATGCCACCGAACAGGCGTTGTCCGCGCTGCTCGGTGCGCGCAGATGGGTGCGCATGCCCGGCGTTCATTTCGGGCCGGACTCGTGCCGGTTCCGTGGCCGCCCGGCGGACTTCGTCGCCGACGTCGCGCTCAGCTATGCCGGTGACACCCAACTGGAGATCATCGCGCCCGTCCGCGGGGAGAGCCTCTACACCGAGTTCCTCGAACGATGTGGCCCCGGACTGCACCATGTCTGCAGGGAGGCGACCGACCCGGCCGACTTCGACGCCGCGGTGCGCGATGCCGAACGGCACGGCGCCACCGTCGTCGCCGACGGCGTGATGCCCGGCGGCATGCGATTCGCCTATGTCACCGCCGAGGACGCAGGCGTGCCCTACATCGAGATCGCTTGTCTCACAGACGACATCCGGCACCTTCTTCGACTACGTCAAACAGGAGCAGCAGCCATGAGCACCGAGATTCCCGAAACCGTCGAGGCCGGTTCGGTCCACGAGTGGTCGGACGAGGTGGACGTGGTGGTGGTCGGGTTCGGCATCGCAGGCGGATGCGCCGCGGTCAGCGCTGCGGCCGCAGGCGCGCGGGTGTTGGTGCTGGAGAAGGCCGCCGCCGCGGGCGGCACCACCTCGATGGCGGGCGGTCACTTCTACCTCGGCGGGGGCACCGCCGTGCAGCAGGCCACCGGGCACGAGGACACCGCCGAGGAGATGTACAAGTACCTGGTCGCGATGTCGCGGGAACCCGAGCACGACAAGATCCGGGCGTACTGCGAGGGCAGCGTCGACCATTTCGAATGGCTCGAGAACCTCGGTTTCCAATTCGAGCGCAGCTACTACCCGGGCAAAGTCGTGGTGCCGCCGGGCACGGAGGGGTTGTCGTACACGGGTAACGAGAAGGTGTGGCCGTTCTGCGAGCAGGCGAAGCCCGCACCCCGAGGGCATTCGGTCCCGGTGCCCGGCGAACTGGGCGGCGCGGCGATGGTGATCGACCTGCTCCTGAAGCGGGCCGCCGACCTCGGCGTGCAGATCCGGTACGAGACCGGAGTGACGAACCTGGTGGTGGGGGACGGCGGTGTGGTCGGGGTGAAGTGGAAGCACTTCGCAGAGACCGGGGCCATCAAGGCCAAGGCGGTGATCATCGCCGCGGGCGGGTTCGCGATGAATCCCGAGATGGTCGCCGAGTACACGCCCGCACTCGGGCATAAGCGGAAGACCAAGCACCACGGCGAGGTCGAACCCTACATCCTCGGCAACACCAACGACGACGGGCTCGGCATCAGGATGGGGATCTCGGCGGGCGGTGTCGCCAAGAACCTGGACCAGCTGTTCATCACCGCAGCCGCCTATCCGCCGGAGGTCCTGCTCACCGGTGTGATCGTCAACAAGGACGGGCAGCGGTTCGTCGCCGAGGACTCCTACCACTCCCGCACATCGGCTTTCGTGCTGGAGCAGCCGGATCAGACGGCCTACCTGATCGTCGACGAGGCGCACATGCAGATGCCGGAGATGCCGCTGATCAAGTTCATCGACGGGTGGGAGACCGTCGTCGAGATGGAGGCCGCCCTCGGCATTCCGGAGGGCAAGCTGGCCGCCACGCTCGAGCGGTACAACGAGCACGCCGCACGCGGCGAGGACCCCGACTTCCACAAGCAGCCGGATTACCTTGCGGCACAAGACAAGGGGCCGTGGGCCGCATTCGATCTGTCGCTCGGACGGGCGATGTACTCAGGCTTCACCATGGGCGGGCTCGCGGTGTCCATCGACGGTGAGGTGCTGCGCGAGGACGGATCGCCGATCCCGGGACTGTATGCGGCGGGTGCCTGTGCGTCGAACATCGCCCAGGACGGCAAGGGCTACGCGAGCGGCACCCAGTTGGGCGAGGGCTCGTTCTTCGGCAGACGCGCGGGAACACACGCGGCCCAGAGGGGATAGGGACCGCTAGAAGGGCGGTGGTTTGTTGCGTTCGGCGACGAGGTCGTCGTTGAGTCGGCGTTCTTCTTGGATGCGGCGGGCGCGGTTTTGGGCGCGGGTGCGGCGGCGTTTGGGCATTTTGAGGCCGCGGTCGGTGGTGGTGTCTTTGGTGGGTTGGATCGGCACGTCGGCGGTCGGGGTGCACAGGGTCGGGAACAGCAGCGCGCTGCCGGGGCGGGTGGTGTAGGTCTGCCCGCTCGGGGAGGTCCACACGATGGTGCCGTCGGCGAATTGTTCGTCGCGCCAACCGTTTTCACCGGTCCAGAAGGTTTTGAGCAGGTGGTGTTTTCGGCACAGGCATTTGAGGTTGGCGGCGCAGGTCGGTCCGGCCGGCCAGGGCACGGTGTGGTCGATGTCGCAGCGGGTGGCCGGGGCGTCGCAGCCGGGGAATCGGCAGGTCAGGTCGCGGCAGCGCACGAAGTCCTGCAGGGCTGCCGAGGGTCGGTAGTGGGGTTCGGGTGGCGCGTTGCCGGGGTGCTGGATGGTGCGGAGGCGGGCGCGGTGGAGGAAGGCGGCGAGCACGGTGGGGTTGGTGACTCCGGCGCCGATGACGAATGCCGGTGCGCGGCAGGCTGACTGCTGCGGGGCCGACGGTGGTTGCGTAGCGGCCTCGGCCAACGGCGCCGCCTCCGCCTCGGGGGTCGCTTCCGGTTCCGGCGTCGCTTCAGCCTCCGCCTCGGGGGTCGGCCCCGCTTCGGCCTCCGGCTCTGGCTCAGGCTCCGCTTGCGGTTCCGCCTCGGGCTCCGGCTGCGCCTCGTCTTCGGCCTCCGGCTCGTGCTGGGGCTCAGTCTCCGCGTGCGGTTCCGCTTCGGGTTCGGGCTGCGTTTCGGTTTGGGTGCGGGCGGCGTCGAGTGTTTCTTCGGTGGTGACGATGTGGACGACGACGTCTTTGGTGGGTTGTGTGTCGCGGTTGCCGGGGCAGTCGGGGTGGGGGCATTCGCAGCGTAGGTGGGTGCCGGTGGCGACGGCGGCCAGGGCGTCGTTGCGGCGTTCGTCGGCGGTGCGGGGGTCCTCGTCCCAGACGGTGTGGGCCATGTCGGTGACGCGTTGTTCGAAGGCGGCGCCGTCGGGGGCGTACATGCGGGCCCAGACGGTCATGAAGCCGGCGGCGTCGCTGATGAAGCCGAATTGCAGGCCGCGGTCGTTTTCGGCGTCTTTGACCCGCCGTAGCGCGCCGGGGTCGTGGGTTTCGACGATGGCGTCGATGGCGGCGAAGGTTTTCTTTTCTGATTGGGGTCCCCAGCTGGTGATCTGGGCGGCCAGGTCGGTGTCGACGGCGGCCATCAGGGTGGGGTCGGTGATCAGGGCGGTGCGGGTCACGATGGCGCGGACCAGCAGGTCGGTGATCAGTCCGGCGGTGAACAGGGCGGCGACGTGGGGGAGTCGGTCGGCCAGGGCGACGGCGCGGTGGGTTTGGAACATGGCCAGGCGTTCGGTGATGTTGTGGGCGGCGGCCAGTTCGCTGACGGCGTTGGCGTCGGGGTCGACGAACCAGTTGTGGCGGTCGGTGGCGGTGTCGCAGCCGGTGCGGCGGCGGAACAGTTCGGCCATGGCGGCCAGTTTGCGGGCGGCGGCCGCGTTTTCGGCGCGTCCCCAGCCGGCCGAGGCGGCCACCAACTCCGCGTCACTGAGCGCGGAGAAGTCGCCGATCCCGGGCAACGAACCATCGAACATGTCTTCGATTCTGGCAGACGGGTCTGACACGCAACCCCCGAAAACCCCACGCCTGTGGATGAATTCACCGCTGGGGACAACCTCCGGCTACGAGCGCGCCGCGACCTCGCCGAGCTGCCACTGGCCGTCGCCGAGGAGCTGTAGCTGCCGGGTGTGGTGCTGTTCGACCGTGCTGCGGTGACTCACGCTGACCAGGATCGTCTCGGGTAGCTCGCTGCGCACCAGCTGGTAGAGCATCAGCTCCAACCCCTCGTCGAGCGCAGAGGTGGACTCGTCGAGGAACACCGCCTTCGGCTTGGTGAGCAGGATCCGGGCGAACGCCACCCGCTGCTGCTCGCCCGGCGACAGCACCTTGGCCCAGTCCTTCTCCTCGTCGAGCCGGTCGGCCAGATGCGGTAGGGCCACCCTGTTCAAGACCTCGCGCAGCGCGGCGTCGTCCACGGCGCCCTCGCTCTGGGGGTACGACACCACCGCACGCAGATCGCCGAGCGGTACGTACGGCATCTGCGACAGGAACATCGTCGCGTTCTCGGCGTCCGGGTACTTCAACGTCCCGGATGTGTAGGGCCACAAGCTGCCCAGGCTGCGCAGCAGTGTGGTCTTACCGGTGCCGGACTGGCCGGTGATCACCAGCGCGTCGCCGGGCTGCAGTGTCAGATCGAGCGGTTCGATCAGCTGCTTGCCCGCCGGGGTGCGCACCTCGATGTCGTCGAGTTCGACCCGACCGTCCTGCGAGCTCTGGACGTCGATGGACGGCAGCGCACGTGCCTGCTCGTCGGCGACCACCAGGCCGTGGAGACGGATGATCGCCGCGCGGTAACCCGCGAACTGGTCGTAGGCGTTACGGAAGAACGACAGGCCCGAGAGGATCTCGCGGAAGGCGCTCGCTGTCTGGGTCAGCTGACCGAGCGTCAGTTCTCCGTTATAGAAGCGCGGGAACTGCACGAGGTAGGGGATGAGTTCCTGGGCCTGGGTGATCGACAGGTTCCATCCCAGGAAGCCGGCCATCCGGTTCACGTACTTCTTGTAGTTCTCCACGATGGGGGTGAAGCGACGCCGCAGACCGGTCCGCTCCGCGATCTCCCCGCGGTAGAACGCCACCGCCTCGGAGGCGTCGCGCAGCCGCACCAGCGCGTAGCGGAACACGGCGTTGAACTTCTCGTTGTTGAACGACAGCGTGATGATCGGCCGGCCGATCCAGAACGCCACCACAGTCGCGAACAGGATGTAGACGATGCCGATCCAGAACATCGCCTTGGGCAGCTCGACGCCGACGAACGGCAACGTCACCGGTCCCGACAGATTCCACAGGATCGCCGTGAAGGCGTACATCGATGCGATCGACGAGACGGCACCGAACAACAGGGTGCTGGTCGACGTGTTGTTCGGTGTGTTCGGCAGCGACCCGACGCCCGCGGTGAAGATGTCGATGTCGGTCTGGATGCGCTGGTCGGGGTTGTCGATGGTGTCGTCGATGAACCGCGCGCGGTAGTACGCCTTACCGTCGAGCCAGTCGCCGGTGAGTCGATCGGTCAGCCAGGTGCGCCATCTGAGCATGAATCGCTGCGTGACGAACAGGTCGAACATGATGATGGCGACGTTCAACACGGCCAGGATGGTGAAGACGGCCATCGACATCCAGAAGCCGTCCCTGCCGGATTCCTTGACGGCGTCGTCGCCGGCGCCCACCCCTGATGCGATGACCTGGAAGCTGGTCATCATGTCGTTGCCCTGGAAGCTGAACAACACCGACAGGCGCACGCTGACGATGACCAACAGCAAGATGCCTGCCAGCCACGCCCACACCAGCACGCTCTCCGGTCCGGTGAAATACCCGCGGGTGACCCGCCAGAACTGGCTTCCCCACGTGGTGAACCGGACGATGAGGACGAGGATCACCAGCGTGATGACGGCCGCGACCACCCAGGCTCTGCCGATCCAGAGCAGAGAGGTCCACAACTCGCTGCTCCAGTCGAGCGACGGGGCGAACATTTCCATTCGGGCAAGGTACCGCGAGGCACTGCCCGTGGCCGTTCGAGGCGCTCAACCTGCGCGGGCGAGTCGGGCCAGCCGCCAGTCCCCGTCGCCGAGCAGTCTGAGTTCGTGGCCGTGGAAGCGCTCGACGGTGGCGCGGTGGCTCACGCTGACCACGGTGGCCGAGGGCAGTTCGCCCCGCAGAAGCGTGTAGAGCATCGCCTCGAGCCCCTCGTCGAGCGCGGAGGTGGACTCGTCGAGGAACACCGCCGTGGGCCGCGCCAGCAGGATGCGGGCGAACGCGATCCGCTGCTGTTCGCCGACGGACAGCACCTGGGACCAGTCCCGGACCTCGCCCAGCCGGATCACTAGGTGGGACAACGCCACCGCCACGAGCGCCCGCTGGATCTCGCGGTCGTCGACGCGAACCTCGTGGCGCGGATACGACACGACCGTGCGCAGATCCCCCAACGGCAGATAGGGGAGTTGAGGGACGAACATCGCCGCGTCACCCACCGGCAATTCGACGCGGCCGGTGGCGAACGGCCACAGACCGGCCAGAGTCTGCAGGAGCACCGTCTTACCCACCCCGGACTCACCCCGGATCACCAGTGTCTCGCCGGCCGGCAACTCGAGGTCGAGGCCTTCCACCAACGCTCGGCCGTCGGGTGCGCGCACATCGAGGCCGTCGATGCACAGCGCCCCGGTCACCGATGCGTCGGTGGTGATGCGGCTCAGGGAGCGGGCGCGGGCGTTCTCGGTCACCAGCCCGTCGAGCCGGATCGTGGCAGCGCGGTAGCCGGCGAACTCGTCATAGGCGTTGCGGAAGAACGACAGTGAGTCATGGATGACGCCGAACGCCGTGGCGGACTGCATGACCCCGCCGAGCGAGATCTGCCCGGCGAAGAGCCGCTGCGCCTGCACGACGAACGGCAGCGGGTTGATCGCCTGACTCATCGACACGTTCCACCCGATGAACAGCAGCGTGCGGTTGAGCCAGCGCCGGTAGTTGGTCATCACCGCCGAGAGCCGGTTGTCCAGCAGTGCGGCCTCGGCCCGCTCACCCCGGTACATCCCGACGGCGGTGCCGGCGTCGCGCAGACGCACCAGCGCGTACCGGAAACCGGCGTTGCGCACTTCGTCGAGGTAGCTCAAGCGGATCAGCGGCCGGCCCACGACGACCGCGACGTACGTCACCACGACCACATAGGCGATCACGATCCAGAACAGTGCGCGCGGCAGCGTCAGACCGAAGAGCGTCAGCGGACCGGACAGTTGCCAGAGGATCACGCTGAACGCCCCCGCCGACAGCGCCGCCTGCACCGCACCGAACAGCAGGACCCGGTCGGAGGTGTAGGCCGGGTTGTTGGTCTGGCGCCCGACGCCGGTGGTGAACACGTCGATGTCCTGTTGGATGCGCTGGTCCGGATTATCGACGGGTTGGCGCGAGAAGCGGCCCCGGTAGTAGGCGTGGTGGTCCAGCCAATCGTCGATCAGGTTGCGGCTCAGCCATATTCGCCACCGCATGATGAAGCGCTGGGTGAGGTAGAGGTCGGCCAGCAGTCGCACCACGAAACAGCCGGCCAGGACCACGAACACCAGCATGGTGGCCCAGAACCCCTGTTCGCCGCTGCCGTCGTCCCGACCGCCCTGGAACGCCACCTGCAGCGACGTGAACAGGTCGTTGGCGTAGTAGCTGAGCAGCACGCTGATCCGCACCAACACGATCGACGAGAGCAGCAGCGCCGCCAGCCCCGCCCACACCGGAACGCTCTGCGTGCCGGTGAAGTACCGGCCGGTGATGCGCCGGAACTGACGCCCCCACTCGGTGAACCGCCCCACGGCGGCCAGCACGAGCAGAAGGCACGGTGCGGTGATCAGGAAGCATCCGAGCACCCACACCGTCGAGTTCGCAAGTTCCGAACCCCAGTCGATCGACGGTCTGAACATCGGCGGCCGTCAGCCAAACGTGTTGTGCAGGAAGCCTTCGAACACCTCGGTGTCGAGCCGGTGAGCGGCGAAGCCCAGATACCCGTCGGGACGGATGACGAAGACAGACGTACCCGCCGTGGAGTAGCTGCGGGCGAAATCGCCGTCGTTGTCCCGGAGCAACGGCAGCACCGTGCTGTCCACCTCGGCGGTGGGCGCGGCCACCAGGTACACGTCGAGAGCGCCGCGCGCGGCGGTGGCGGCGGCCTCGGCGGCCGCTTCGAACCGGGCGACGTCGGTCACCGTGGCGTCGCCGTCGGCGTAGAACAGTGCGGTGTGGTTGCGGCCCAGCAGCGAATAGAGGCGCAGCGGTCCGGACACGGCGGCCCGGCTGAGTCCGGTCGCGTCGGGCGCGCGGCCACCCGGCAGCGGCTCGGACACCGGACCCGCCGAGGCGACGATCGGACTGTCGGCGTAGTCGATGAGCAGCTGAGCCTCCCGGAGCATGACGTGGTCGAGGTCGTCGGAGTCCGCGCCGATGCCCTGTCGGGCGCTGCGCACCGTACGCCCCACGACCTCCTCGCCGACCGGGCGTCGTTCGATGTCGTAGGTGTCGAGCAGGGTGGGCGCGGCGTTGCCCGACACGGCGAGCGCCAGCTTCCACGCCAGGTTGTGGGCGTCCTGGATACCGGTGTTCATTCCCTGCGCGCCGGTCGGTGGATGGATGTGGGCGGCGTCGCCGGCGACGAACACCCGGCCCGACCCGTACGAGTCGACGATGCGGTGACTGATCCGGAAGACCGACGACCACCGCAGGTTGCGGGCCGTGGTGGGTTGCGGTGACAGCCGGTCGAGGACGGCCTGGATGTGGTGTAGTTCGGGGGCCCGGCCGGCTTCGAAGCCGTGCTCCACCTCGCCGTGCGACCGGGTCGACAGGTCGTCGGGCACCAGCATCGACATCCGGTACCGGTTGCGTCCGGGCAGCGGGATGCACACCAGCAGATCGTCGGTGACGCCGTCGGTCTGGTGCATGGAGCGGATGGCGTACCCGCGCGGCTGGGTCCAGTCCACCTCGACGTCGCCGAGCATGTACTGCTCCTCGAACGCCGCGCCGTCGAAGGTCAGGCCGAGCGATTTGCGGACGACGCTGTGCGCACCGTCGGCGCCGACGAGGTACCGGGCGCGCACGGTGCGGTCCTCGCTGTCGGTGGAGACCGTCGCGGTCACCCCGTCGTCGTCCTGGGCGAATCCGGTCAGGCCCCACCCGCGCTGGATCGACCCGCCACGTGCCGCGAACTCCTCGCGCAGGATCCGCTCGGTCTCGTACTGGGGGATGCAGAGGAACCGGAACGGGACGTTCGCAGGCAGGGACAGGTCCAGTCGCGTCACCGGTTCGCCGTTGACGTAGACACACTGCCCGTTCATCTCGATACCGGCGTCGAGGACCGCCCGCAGCACACCCATGTTCTCGAACACCTCGAGCGTGCGAGGTTGTACGCCAACGGCTTTGGCGTACTGCGGTGGGTCCGGCAGGGGGTCGACGACGAAGCAGTCGACGCCGCGTCTGGTCAGCTCGATCGCCGCGGTGAGCCCGACCGGGCCTGCACCGGCGATGAGGACCTCAGTGTTCAGGGTGTCGGGCACAGCGATGAGTATGTCCTGCAGGAGCCCGTGCGGCGGGGTTTCATGATCTTCGGCCCGCCCGCCATGCTGAACCGATGACCCTGCGCTTCCATTCGGACGTCGACGACTTCGTGTCGACGGCGACGGCCTGGTATGCGCGCAGGCCGATGGTGCACACGATCGAGCTCTCGCTGCTGCGTGAGGGGGTGCCCTCCGAGGAGACGCCGGTGTTGATGACGGTGTGGGACGGCGACGGCGCCGTACTGCTGGGCGCCGCGATCCGCACGCCGCCGCTGCCGCTGCTGTGCGGCGGGCTGTTCGCGGCGCCGACGGCAGAGGTGGTCGGCGACATGGCCGGCGCCGGAATGACCCTGCCCGGTGTGCGCGGTCCGCGTGAGGTCGCCGACGGGTTCGCCCGGCAGTGGTGCACGGTCACCGGTGCGGCGCGGGCCGACACCACGGCGGAGCGGTTGTACCGGTTGGCGGCGCTGACCGCCCCCGCCGGTGTGCCCGGAACCCACCGCGTCGCGCGCCGATCCGACGAACCGGTGCTGATCAAGTACCAGAGCGAATTCGCCGCCGAGGCGTTCGGGTATCAGCCCGACCCGTCCCTGGCGCGGGCCACGCTGGCCACCGCGCGCGAGGCCGGCAACGCGTACCTGTTGTGGACCGCGGGCGGTGCGCCGGTCAGCATGGCCGGCGTGCGGCGGCCGGCGGCGGGCGTGTCTCGGATCGGTCCGGTGTACACCGCACCGGAGGTGCGTGGCCACGGCTACGGGGCGGCGGTCACCGCCGCGGCCTGCCGGTGGGCGCTGGCCGCGGGCGCCGAGCAGGTGGTGCTGTTCGCCGACCTCGCCAACCCGACGAGTAACCGGGTCTACCAGCGGTTGGGATTCGTACCGGTGGGCGATTCGATCACGGTCGAGTTCCGCGTACCGTAAACGTGTGCCCAAGACGACTACACGCACCCCCGGCCGCCTGAGCGGCAAGTTCTGGAAACTGCTCGGCGCCGCCACCGAGAAGAACCAGGGCCGGTCGCTGGCACAGGTCAAGGCGTCCGCGGACTACGAGACCAAGGCCGCCGACCTCGACGACGAACAGCTGCGCAAAGCCGCCGAGTTGCTGCGGCTCGAGGATCTCTCTGAGTCGGCCGACATCCCGCAGTTCCTGGCCATCGCGCGCGAAGCCGCCGAGCGCTCCACCTCGCTGCGTCCGTTCGACGTCCAGCTGCTCGGCGCGCTGCGCATGCTCGCCGGCGACGTCGTCGAGATGGCCACCGGTGAGGGCAAGACGCTGTCCGGCGCGATCGCCGCGGCGGGCTACGCCCTGGGCGGCCGCAGCGTGCACGTCATCACGATCAACGACTACCTCGCCCGCCGCGACGCCGAATGGATGGGCCCGCTGATCGAGGCGCTGGGCCTAACCGTCGGCTGGATCACCGCCGAGTCGACGGCCGAGGAGCGCCGCAGGGCCTACACCTGCGACGTCACCTACGCCTCGGTGAACGAGATCGGTTTCGACGTGCTCCGCGACCAGCTCGTCACCGATGTCGCCGACCTGGTGTCGCCGAACCCCGACGTCGCGCTCATCGACGAAGCCGACTCCGTCCTGGTCGACGAGGCACTCGTCCCGCTGGTGCTCGCCGGCACCAGCCACCGCGAGACCCCGCGCGTCGAGCTGATCCGCATGGTCGGTGAACTGACCCCCGGCCGCGACTTCGACACCGACACCGACAGCCGCAACGTGCACCTCACCGACGAGGGCGCCCGCAAACTCGAGGCCAAGCTGGGCGGCATCGACCTCTACTCCGAAGAGCATGTCGGCACGACGCTGACCGAGGTGAACGTCGCCCTGCACGCCCATGTGCTGCTGCAGCGCGACGTGCACTACATCGTGCGCGACGACGCCGTCCACCTGATCAACTCCTCCCGCGGACGCATCGCCCAGCTGCAGCGCTGGCCCGACGGTCTGCAGGCGGCCGTCGAGGCGAAGGAGGGCATCGCGACCACCGAGACCGGTGAGGTGCTCGACACCATCACCGTGCAGGCGTTGATCAACCGGTATCCGACGGTGTGCGGTATGACCGGCACCGCGCTGGCCGCCGGTGAACAGCTCCGCCAGTTCTACAAGCTGGGCGTGTCGCCGATCGAGCCGAACAAGCCCAACATCCGCGAAGACGAATCCGACCGGGTGTACGTCACCGCGGCGGCCAAGATCGACGCGATCATCGAGCACATCGAAGAGGTGCACAAGACCGGTCAACCGGTCCTCGTCGGCACCCACGACGTCGCCGAATCCGAAGAGCTGCACGAGAAGCTGGTCAAGCGCGGGGTGCCCGCGGTGGTGCTCAACGCCAAGAACGACGCCGAGGAGGCCCGCGTCATCGCCGAGGCCGGCAAGCTCGGCGCGGTCACCGTATCCACCCAGATGGCCGGACGTGGAACCGACATCCGGCTGGGCGGGTCGGACGAAGGTGACCACGATGAAGTGGCCGAACTCGGCGGCCTGCACGTCGTCGGCACCGGCCGCCACAACACCCAGCGACTCGACAACCAGTTGCGCGGCCGGGCCGGCCGCCAGGGCGATCCGGGTTCGTCGGTGTTCTTCTCCAGCTGGGAGGACGAACTCGTCCAGGCCCACCTCGAACCGAACAAGCGACCGATGCAGGCGGACGAGAACGGCCGGGTCCTGACCGACAAGGCGGCCGCACTGCTCGACCACGCCCAGCGCGTGGCCGAAGGGCGTCTGCTCGACGTGCACGCCAACACCTGGCGCTACAACCAGCTCACCGCCCAGCAGCGCGCGATCATCGTCGAGCGCCGAGATGCGTTGCTGCGCACGCCGACTGCGCGCGAGGAGCTCGCCGAACTGTCGCCCAAGCGGTACGCCGAACTGGCCGAGGAGCTGTCCGAGGAACGGCTGGAACGGATCTGCCGGCTCATCATGCTCTACCACCTCGACCGTGGGTGGTGTGAGCACCTCGCCTACCTCGCCGACATCCGCGAGAGCATCCACCTGCGTGCGCTCGGACGGCAGAACCCTCTCGACGAATTCCACCGGATGGCCGTCGACGCGTTCGCCTCACTGGCCGCCGACGCGATCGAGGCGGCCCAGCAGACGTTCGAGACCGCACCGTCCTTCGAGGACGAACCCGGTGTGGATCTGTCCAAACTCGCGCGGCCGACCTCCACGTGGACCTACATGGTCCACGACAACCCGTTGGCCGACGACACGATGGCGGCGCTGAGCCTGCCGGGGGTGTTCCGCTAGGTTTACCGGCATGGACGCATCTGCGTCAGGGGAGCGGGACCGCGTACTGACGGTGCCCAATGCACTGTCCGTGCTGCGCCTGGTGCTGGTTCCGGTGTTCCTCTGGCTGCTGTTCGGCGCGCACGCCAACGCGTGGGCGGTCGGCGTGCTGATGTTCAGCGGGTTCTCCGACTGGGCCGACGGCAAGATCGCGCGGCTGGTCGACAACCAGTCGTCGCGGCTGGGCGAGCTGCTCGACCCGCTGGTCGACCGGATCTACATGGTGACGGTTCCGCTGGCGCTGGCGGTCCACGGCACCGTCCCGTGGTGGTTCGTGGTCACGCTGCTCGGCCGCGACGTGGTGCTCGCCGCGACGTTGCCGCTGCTGCGAAGCCGGGGGCTGGCGGCGCTCCCGGTCACCTACCTCGGAAAGGCCGCCACGTTCGCGTTGATGTCCGGATTCCCGCTGGTGCTGCTGGGCCAATGGGATGCGCTCTGGAGCCGGGTGGTGCTGGCCTGCGGTTGGGGTTTCCTGGGCTGGGGGATGGCGCTGTACCTGTGGTCCGGGGTGCTGTATCTGGTGCAGGTGGTGATGGTCGCCCAGCGATTGCCGAAGGTCCGGACCGGTGGCTGAGCCGAACAGACTGCTGGGCGGATTCGACCCCGAGGCGGGTCTCAAGCATCACGACGCCGCCGGGCCCCAGAAGATCCCGGTGCCCTCGCTGCTGCGGTCATTGCTCTCCGAACATCTCGACCCCGGCTACGCGGCCGCGGCCGCCGCGCGACGCGAGGGCGCCAGACGGCCCCGCGCCGTCGAGTGGGGTTGGCAGTTGGCCGCGGCGCTCACCGTCGCAACGGTCTTCGGCGTCGCCGCCGCGCAGGCGCAGACCGCCGCCCCCGCCACGCGCGAAGCCCAGCAGGTCCTCGCCGGGAGCGTGCGTGCCGCCGAGGCGGCCGACCAACAGCTCACCGCGCAGCGCAACGCGCTGACCACGCAGGTCGCCGCGGAGCGCCGCAGTCGACTCGAGGGCGACGAACGCGGCAGGCAACTGCTGGCCGACCTCGACGTCGCCGACGTCGCCGCGGCCGCGACACCGGTGATCGGTCCCGGGTTGACGGTCGCCGTCACCGATCCCGGTCTGTCGAACGACCTGTCCGACGTGTCGAAACAACGCGTCGCAGGCAGCAGGCAGGTCATCCTCGACCGCGATCTGCAGTTGGTGGTCAACTCGCTGTGGGTCAGCGGTGCCGAGGCGGTGGCCGTCGGGGGAGTGCGCATCGGACCCAACGTCACCATCCGGCAGGCCGGCGGCGGGATCCTCGTCGACAACCAGCCCGTCAGCAGCCCGTACCTCGTACAGGCGGTCGGTCCGCCGAAGTCGATGGTCGACACGTTCGACCGCAGCGCCGGGCTGCAGCGGCTGCGGCTGCTCGAAACCTCCTACGGCGTCGGGGTTTCCGTCAGCACCGCGGACGCGCTCACCCTGCCCGCCGGTTCGGTGCGGGAGGTCAACTTCGCCAAGCAGATCGGAGCCAGATGATCGGAATCGCCGCGCTGCTCGCCGGTATCGTCCTGGGGCTGGTCTTCCGCCCGAGCGTGCCGGACTTCGTCGAGCCCTATCTGCCGATCGCGGTCGTGGCGGCACTCGACGCCGTGTTCGGCGGGCTGCGCGCCTATCTCGAGCAGATCTTCGACTCCAAGGTGTTCGTGGTGTCGTTCGTGTTCAACGTGCTCGTCGCCGCGCTCATCGTCTATGTCGGCGACCAGCTGGGCGTGGGCACCCAGTTGTCCACCGCGATCATCGTCGTGCTCGGCATCCGCATCTTCGGCAACGCCGCCGCCCTGCGGCGCAGACTGTTCGGCGCCTGACCATGACGGAGTCACCAGGAACCGGATCCGAACACCACGCCGACCACCACGGCCGCCACGAACTGCCGTCGCGCCCCCCGCGCAGACCACTCGGCGGCCTGCTGCGCCGGGGACGGTCGCAGGTCCTGTTCGGCGCGCTCGGGGCGCTGCTGTGCGTGCTGTTGGGCGTGGCGATCGTCACCCAGGTCCGCCAGAACGAGTCGGGTGACTCCCTCGAAACCGCCCGGCCCGCCGACCTCCTTGTCCTCCTCGACTCGCTGCAGCAGCGGGAGGCCGCCCTCAACACCGAAGTCGGCGATCTGCGCCGGACCCTCGAACAGCTGGCGGCCTCGGGGAGCAACGATCAGGCGGCCATCGAGAACGCCCAGGCCCGGCTCGCGGCGCTGTCCATCCTCATCGGCGCGGTCGGCGCCACGGGTCCGGGAGTGGTTCTCACCATCACCGACAGCACCCCGGGCGTCCCACCCGAGACGATGATCGACGTGGTCAACGAGCTGCGCGCCGCCGGGGCCGAGGCGATCCAGATCCAGGGCAGCCCCGGTGCGCAGCCGGTCACGGTGCGCGTCGGCGTCGACACCTGGGTGTTGGGCCGGCCGGGGGCGCTCAACGTCGACGGGGCGACGCTGAACCCGCCGTACACCGTTGCCGCCATTGGCGATCCGCCGACCCTGGCGGCCGCGATGAACATCCCGGGAGGTGCGATGGACAGCATCGAACGGGTGGGCGGGACGATGGAGATCCAACAGTCCGACCGGGTGGACGTGACCGCCTTGCGGCAACCGAAAGACCGCCAATACGCTCAGCCAGTCAAATAGCGTGCCGGCCGCCCCGGCCGCGCGCGTCGTACGCAGAGGAGACCCGTGAGCGAGATCCCAGCCGAGCTGTACTACACCGACGAACACGAGTGGGTGCTCCGTACGGGTGACGACACGCTGCGCGTCGGCATCACCGACTATGCGCAGGCGGCGCTCGGTGACGTCGTGTTCGTACAGCTGCCCGACGTCGGCGCCGAGCTGACCTCGGGGGAGTCGTTCGGCGAGGTGGAGTCGACCAAATCGGTATCCGATCTGTATGCCCCCGTCAGCGCGAAAGTGCTTGCCGTCAACGGAAATCTGGAGGCCAGCCCCGATCTGGTCAACTCCGATCCGTACGGCGAGGGCTGGCTGGTCGACCTGCAGCTCGACGCCGATGACATGGAGGCGGCGCTGGGCGGTCTGCTGGACGCGGACGGCTACCGTGGCGTGGTGACCGAGTGAGTTGTTGTTAGGGTGCTGGGCGACGGTTCGACCATCTTCGAACGAGTGAAATCGACGAGGGGCGGATCCGGCGGTGGTGGACACAATGGCGTCCACTGCGCGGTACGGTCGACGTGACACGACGGCAGTAACCGGCCGGGTATCGCCACAGCAGCCAGTGAGGAGCAGCGGGTGACGGAGAAGGACATCAACTCTGGGGGCGACCAGACGTCTGAAGAAGTCACCGTCGAGACGACCTCGGTGTTCCGGGCCGACTTCCTCAACGAACTGGATGCACCGCCTGCGGCCGGGTCCGACAGCGCGGTCTCCGGTGTCGAGGGTCTGCCGGTCGGCTCGGCGCTGTTGGTCGTCAAGCGCGGTCCGAACGCCGGTTCGAGGTTCCTGCTCGACCAGCCGACCACCTCGGCGGGGCGCCACCCCGACAGCGACATCTTCCTCGACGACGTCACCGTCAGCCGTCGCCATGCCGAGTTCCGGCTCGAGAGCGGTGAGTTCCAGGTCGTCGACGTCGGCAGCCTCAACGGAACCTACGTCAACCGCGAGCCGGTGGACTCCGCCGTGCTGTCCAACGGTGACGAGGTGCAGATCGGCAAATTCCGTCTGGTCTTCCTGACGGGCCCCAGCACCGAGAACGGCCCGAGCAGCTAGGTGGCCGATGAGCGCTCGCGCGAAGAGTAAATGAGCCAGCCCGACAGCGCCCCACTCGCCGGGATGTCCATCGGGGCGGTCCTGGACCTGCTCCGCCCGGATTTTCCGGACGTGACGATCTCCAAGATCCGGTTCCTGGAGGCCGAAGGTCTGGTCACACCGGAGCGCACCGCGTCGGGCTACCGCCGGTTCACCGCGTATGACTGCGCGCGCCTGCGGTTCATCCTCACCGCGCAGCGGGATCAGTATCTGCCGCTCAAGGTCATCAAGGCCCAGCTCGACGCTCAACCCGACGGCGCCCTGCCACCTTCTGCCCAGCCGTATTCGACGCCCTATCCGGCGCCGCGGTTGGTGCCGGTCGGCACCGGCGACGGCGCGGCCGCGGCGGCGGGTGTGGGGCCGACGCAGGTCCGGCTCAGCCGCGAGGATCTGCTCGAACGATCCGGTGTGGGCGACGACCTGCTGGCCGCGCTGGTGAAGGCGGGGGTGATCACCCCTTCTGCCAAGGCCGGCGGCGGGATCTTCTTCGACGAGCACTCCGTGGTGATCGCGCAGTGCGCGGGCGCGCTCGCCGACTACGGCGTCGAACCCAGGCATCTGCGCGCATTCCGCTCCGCGGCCGACCGGCAGTCCGATCTCATCGCCCAGATCGCCGGTCCGGTGGGTAAGGCCGGCACCACCGGCGCCCGCGACCGGGCCGACGACCTCGCCCGTGAAGTGGCGGCCCTGGCCATCACCCTGCATACGTCGTTGATCAAATCGGCCGTACGCGACGTACTGGATCGCTGAGGATTAGACTCGCAACGACGGATTCGTTCGTCACGTCAGGGCACCGCATCTGACACGCAGCACCGAAGAACGACAAGCACACTGGTGCGAAAGGGCAGACACAGATGGCTGAGGTTCGTGTGGTCGGCATTCGCGTGGAGCAGCCCCAGAACCAGCCTGTGCTGCTGCTGCGCGAGTCCAATGGGGACCGCTATCTGCCGATCTGGATCGGCCAGTCCGAGGCCGCCGCGATCGCCCTCGAACAGCAGGGTGTCGAACCGGCCCGGCCGCTGACCCATGATCTGATCCGCGACGTGATCGCCGCCCTCGGGCATTCCCTCAAAGAGGTCCGGATCGTCGATCTGCAGGAGGGCACCTTCTACGCCGATCTGATCTTCGACCGGGACATCAAGGTGTCCGCCCGGCCGTCGGACTCGGTGGCGATCGCACTGCGCGTCGGGGTCCCGATCTACGTCGAGGAGGCGGTGCTGGCCGAGGCCGGGCTGCTCATCCCCGACGAGAACGACGAAGAGGCCGCAGGCGCGGTCCGTGAGGACGAGGTCGAGAAGTTCAAGGAGTTCCTCGACAGCGTGTCCCCGGACGACTTCAAGGCGACCTGAAACGTTGCCTTTGTCACGGATGCGTCTCAACTGGGCGCCTGCGTGCCGACACGCGGTGTGAGTGGCCGCCAACACCCCGTCGGGCGGCCATACTTTGGAAGCGACGAGCAGTCAGGGCTCGAGTGAACGCGTATGCTCGGACACAATCGGGCTGGCGGACGAAGACACTGAACTGCACGTCGCTGCAGGGTGCTAGCGGGCGAGTTCGATCGGCGAGAGGATCAGATAGTGGGCGACACGCCACGTCAGGGAGAGCTGGATCTGTCGACCGAGAACACCCCTGAGCCGGCGGCCCGGGTGCCGAACGAACCCGTTCAGGCAGGTCTGTTCCCCGACGACTCCGTCCCCGATGAGCTCGTGGGTTACCGCGGGCCGAGCGCCTGCCAGATCGCCGGCATCACCTACCGGCAGCTGGACTACTGGGCCCGCACCTCGCTGGTGGTGCCCTCGATCCGCGGTGCGGCCGGATCCGGCAGCCAGCGGCTCTACTCGTTCAAGGACATCCTCGTCCTCAAGATCGTCAAGCGGCTGCTCGACACCGGCATCTCCCTGCACAACATCCGCGTCGCGGTGGACCATCTGCGCCAGCGCGGTGTCAGTGACCTCGCGAACATCACGTTGTTCTCCGACGGCACCACGGTGTACGAGTGCACCTCCGCCGAGGAGGTCGTCGACCTGCTGCAGGGCGGCCAGGGCGTCTTCGGTATCGCGGTCTCGGGTGCGATGCGCGAGCTGACCGGCGCGATCGCCGACTTCCCGGGCGAACGGGCCGACGGCGGCGAGTCCATCGCCGCGCCCGAGGACGAACTCGCCTCCCGGCGCAAGCACCGCGACCGCAAGATCGGCTGATTCGAAACCGCTGTCCCGCACCATCTTTGGTGACACAACGGCCCCGTGATGTGACCTGACACACACATCGGCCTGGTCGCGGTTCTCCTGCACGGGTGCGTGTCCGCGCCGCCCGCTAAACTGGTCTCCGCATCGCCCGTGTGCGGGAGAGCTCCGTGATCGCCAGTCACGGGCGCCGAAGGAGCAACACCTCTCCGTCAACCTCTCAGGCACCCAGGACCGCGCACGGCCTCGATGCCTCTGGAAAGCGGTGGACACCAGTGGTCCGCCCGCCCATGGGGAAAGGCGCGCCCGGCGAGCTGTTCGGACGCGGCCGAATCTCTCAGGCGCCCGCCCCGGGTCGACGACAGAGGGAGAGGGATCGTCCAGCGGTTCTGCGCCCGGTAGGAGATCTCACCCGTGCTCGACTCTCATCAGCCCCGTTTCGCCGACCGGCACATCGGTCCGGACTCCGATGCCGTCGCGGTCATGCTCGACACCATCGGCGTGGCGACCCTCGACGACCTCGCCGCCAAGGCGCTGCCCGCGAACATTCTCGACGCCCTGTCGGCCGACGGTGTCGCGCCCGGCCTCGAATTGCTGCCGGCCCCTGCGTCCGAGACCGAGGCGCTCGCGGAACTCCGGGCGCTCGCGGAGTCGAACACCGTCGCGGTGTCGATGATCGGGCAGGGCTACTTCGACACCCTGACCCCGCCGGTGCTGCGCCGCAACATCCTGGAGAACCCGGCCTGGTACACCGCCTACACGCCGTACCAGCCCGAGATCAGCCAGGGTCGGCTCGAGGCGCTGCTCAACTTCCAGACCATGGTGTCCGATCTGACCGGCCTCGAGGTCGCCAATGCGTCGATGCTCGACGAGGCCACCGCCGCGGCCGAGGCCATGACGCTGATGCAGCGCGCCGGCCGCAGCAAGTCGAACCGGTTGGCAGTCGACGCCGATCTGTACCGCCAGACCGCCGCGGTGCTCGCCACCCGGGCCCGGCCCCTCGGGATCGAGATCGTCACCGCCGACCTCCGCCAGGGGCTGCCCGAGGGCGACTTCTTCGGCGTCATCGTCCAACTTCCCGGTGCGAGCGGAGCACTCGTCGACTGGGCGCCGCTGGTGGCCGACGCGCACGACCGTGGTGCCCTCGTGGCCGTCGGCGCCGATCTGCTGGCACTGACGCTGGTCACCCCGCCGGGTGAGTTCGGCGCCGACGTCTCCTTCGGCAGCACGCAGCGATTCGGTGTGCCGATGGGGTTCGGCGGCCCGCATGCCGGTTATCTCGCGGTGCACACCAAACACGCCCGGCAGCTGCCCGGCCGCCTCGTCGGGGTGTCCGTGGATGCGGACGGATCGCCGGCGTACCGATTGGCGCTGCAGACCCGCGAACAGCACATCCGCCGGGACAAGGCGACCAGCAACATCTGCACCGCCCAGGTGCTGCTGGCGGTCATCGCGGCGATGTACGCGAGCTATCACGGCGCCGAAGGTCTGACCTCGATCGCCCGCCGCGTGCACGGGCACGCCCGCGCGGTCGCCACCGGACTCGCCGAGGCCGGGGTCGACGTGGTGCACGACGCATTCTTCGACACCGTGCTGGTCAACGTGCCGGGCCGGGCCGCCGAGATCCGCGACGCCGCGAAGTCGCACGGCATCAACATCTGGCTGGTCGACGCCGATCACGTCTCGGTGTCCTGCGACGAGGCGACCACTGCCGACCATGTCGCCGCGGTGCTCTCGGCGTTCGGCGCCACCCGCGGCGGGAAACCCTTCGCCGGACCCGAGATCGCCACGCGCACATCGGAATTCCTCACCCATCCGGCGTTCACCCGGTACCGCACCGAAACCGAGATGATGCGCTACCTGCGGTCGTTGGCCGATAAGGACATCGCACTGGACCGCAGCATGATCCCGCTCGGTTCCTGCACCATGAAGCTCAACGCAGCCGCGGAGATGGAGCCGATCACCTGGCCGGAGTTCGCCAGGCAACACCCGTTCGGGCCCGAGAGCGATGCGCCGGGCCTGCGCAGGCTGATCGCCGATCTGCAGACCTGGCTGACCGGTATCACCGGTTACGACGAGATCTCGCTGCAGCCCAACGCCGGATCGCAGGGCGAGTACGCCGGCCTGCTGGCGATCAAGGCCTTCCACGACGCCAACGGCGCACCCGAACGCGACGTGTGCCTGATCCCGTCGAGCGCCCACGGCACCAACGCGGCCTCGGCGGCGTTGGCCGGGATGCGGGTCGTCGTGGTGGGGTGCCGGCCGAACGGTGACGTCGACCTGGACGACCTGCGCGCCAAGGTCACCGAGAACGCCGAGCGCCTGGCCGCACTGATGATCACCTATCCGTCGACGCACGGTGTGTACGAGCACGACGTCGCCGAGATCTGCGCGGCCGTGCACGATGCGGGCGGTCAGGTCTACGTCGACGGCGCGAACCTCAATGCGTTGGTCGGCCTGGCCCGGCCGGGCCGATTCGGCGGCGACGTCAGCCACCTCAACCTGCACAAGACGTTCTGCATCCCGCACGGCGGCGGCGGTCCGGGTGTCGGGCCCGTCGCGGTGCGCGCCCACCTGGCGCCGTACCTGCCGGGCCACCCGCTCGCCGACGAACTCGGCGACGACTACACCGTCTCGGCCGCGCCCTACGGCTCGGCGTCGATCCTGCCGATCACGTGGATGTACATCCGCATGATGGGAGCGCCGGGTCTGCGGGCGGCGTCCCTGACGGCGATCGCCTCGGCCAACTACGTCGCCCGCCGGCTCGACGAGTACTACCCGGTGCTCTACACGGGCGAGAACGGGATGGTGGCCCACGAGTGCATCCTGGACCTGCGGACCATCACCAAACAGACCGGCGTCACCGTCGACGACGTGGCAAAGCGGTTGGCGGACTTCGGCTTCCACGCACCGACGATGAGCTTCCCGGTGGCGGGGACGCTGATGGTCGAGCCGACCGAAAGCGAATCGCTGAGCGAGGTCGACGCGTTCTGTGAGGCGATGATCGCAATCCGGGCCGAGATCGACCAGGTCGGGTCGGGCGCCTGGCCGGTGGACGACAACCCGTTGCGCGGTGCGCCGCACACCGCGGAGTCACTGCTGGTGACCGAGTGGGAGCACCCGTACACCCGCGAGCAGGCGGCCTACCCGCTGGGCAAGGGCTTCCGGCCCAAGGTGTGGCCGCCGGTGCGGCGGATCGACGGGGCCTACGGCGATCGCAACCTGATGTGCTCGTGCCCGCCGGTCGAGGCGTTCGCGTAACGGGGTCTACAGAGGCGGCGCGTCGGCCCGCGGTGCCAGGTCCGACAGCGAGGAGCGGCGACGACGACGGCGGGTGCGCTCAGGCGGGTTCGCCGTGTTGGGCGACGTCGCCGCCGTCAGGCCAAAAGGGTGGTCTTCTTCTTCCCCCTCCAGGTAGTCCGCGACATCGGTGGGGGCGATCCGGCCGTAGCGGATGAGCAGGTCCACCGGGTTGAGGTCGAGGTTGCGGGCCGCGCGGAGCAGGGTGTCGGTGGTCGTCAGCGTCCCCTTGCCCTGCCGGTCGTAGTAGGTCGACCGGGACATCCCCACGGCTGCCAGCACCTCGTCGAGCGTGAGCTTGCGGCCGGTCAGGTAGGACAGCACCAGACCGAGATCCTTCTCGGCGTCGCGGCTCATGACCATCGCGTCACCCCTGTTCCCGAACGGTGCATCCGGTGAGTCGCGCCTCGATGTCGGTGACGATCTCGTCGACGTGCTCGGTGATGAAGAAGTGGTCACCCGCGACGGTGCGTAACGCGAAGTCGTCCGTGGTGAATTCCGACCATGCGCGCATGCTCTCGTAGGTCACCGCGGCGTCGTCGGCCGCTGCGTAGGCGTACACCGGGCACGACACCGTGGTACCCGGTGGACAGCTGTAGCTGGTGATCGCTCCGTAGTTCCGCAGGGTCTTCAGTACCGTGGCGCCGAATTCCCCGCCGACGAACCGGGAATCGGTGCCGGTCATACTCGCCACCATCTCGAGCAGTTCGTCGTCCGAACCCTGGTGCAACTGCTCGTAGCCCCCGTGGCCAGGCGCCGGTGAGGCCGAAACGAAAAGCGCCGCAGGACAATCCCCGTCTCGTTCCAGTCGGCGGGCGATGTCGAAGGCGAGCAGTCCGCCCATGCTGTGGCCGAAGAAGGCGACGCGGGATCCGGTGATCTTCGGCCGCAGGAGTGGATAGATGTCGTCGGCGAGCGCGGAGATGCTCGCGAGATCCGGTACGTCGTGGCGTCCGGCTCGGCCCGGGTACTGCACCGCTATCCGTTTCGCATCCATCGTGAACGCGCGGGCGAAGGGTTTGTACCCGGCGGCGGACCCGCCGGCATGCGGAAAGATGAAGAGCGTCTCGACTGCGGCCTGAGCCGTCGCGCTCAACGGAGTGGCACTGTTCATGTGGTTCCCCCTGCCGCTGCCCGGTCCGGCGTCACGCCAACCGGTACGGCACGTCGTGGAATGTCGGCGCTGTCGATGATCGCCGAAAACACACGTGTTACGCGAGGGATCAGCGAACTCGTCGCAATGGTCTTTACGAACGCAGAATTCTCATGACCTGCCACGATGTGCAGCGCGGCGGGGGCCAGCAATCTCGGCCGATCGCCGGGGTGGTTGCTGACCAATGGGGTCGCACGCGGCGGCGGGAGCTTTCGCCGCAATCGTCAATTTCCGGGATTCCGGACTTTCCTTCGGCCGCTCGGAGGATCGCTGAGGCGGGCGCAACCTGAGAACCAGATGAGAATATCCGACCGCCGATAGGCGGACCGCGGGGATTTGCGCCAAATCGGCCGACGCATCCGCACCGAGCAGCCAGACCGACGGTCGTGGCCCTCGAATCCGTTGCAAGCGACACTATTCCGCGTGTGGTCACCGGCCGGTCAGGCGGATATTCGTGCAGGTGGGCGGTCCTCTGGGGGTTGAGCACCGGTTCGGAGCGCCGGCGTTCGGCGCGACCCGCGCGACCGCCGCGCAATGCAGTCCCGATGGTGTCGGGAATTGGCTTGTGCCGATTGCATAGCCGGACAAACAGGTGTTTTTAGAATTGTTCGCGTTAAATGGGGAACACTCATTCTCAGAGCCAAATTCCGATAAATGGCTCGACGATGGCAGGGGTAATTCTCCGCTTGCCGCCGAGTGGGTGCCCGGACTTGCGGGCCGGTGCGGTGAGCGGGTTTGCCCGAGGGATGACATCGTGCGTTGCCAAGCCTAGGGCGCCACGTTGCGGGGTATTCGCCGTCGCTGCGCAGATTCGCATCGTTCACCCCCGGTGGCGTCCCTTGCGGGAAGTGACGCCACCGTCAAGTGCCTGTTGGGAGTGGCGGCCTTCGCGGGGGCAACGCCGGGCGAGGCGGCATCTGGGCGACGGAATCCGTCGCAACCATCGCAGACGCCTGTCGAAATCGTGGCAGACGCGGTCACCTGCATCGATAACGGCACCGAGTGTCACCACGGGTGCAATCGCGGGCACCGTCCCGCGACGTCGACGCGATGCGGCGGCCCCGCCTGCTGGCCGTTCTGGGCGGTTTCGGGGCGTCGACCGCGCGTCGGCCGACTGTGCGGCAGGTTCGTGATCATTGCTGGAATCGCCCCACCGGGTGTGGTGGGGTCCATGTTGCGGGGTTCCTGGGCGCGATCCTGCCGTTGCTGATTTGAGACCGACGCGAGCGCTCCGTATTTGCTTGACGCGCGTCAAACTCGCTGGTAGGAGCCGCACCCGCGGTGGGTCCCAGCTGGACGTAATTTGCGTAGGTAACGAGTGGAATGATGCGGCCAAAATTTCCGGTTTAAGTTTCGGAACACCGTTGTACGGTATGGCGATCAACGAAACCGCAAGGTGGTTCAAGATGACCGGAATTCGTTGGTGGGGAGCACTGGGGGATGACATTGACGGTCTATCCGACCGACGGCTCCGGCACGCTACGCGCGGATCTGGGGAGGACGCGCCGCGACGCCGGGCCGCTTGCAGCGTCGTCGCGTGACGAGCACATACGGACTTCTCAACGGACGGCCACTGAAGAAACGAGTAGGACCATGACTGAATCGTCTCTGACAGCCCTGCTGCAGGAGCGGGCGCTGCACCAGCCCGACGAGCCCGCGTACACGTTCATCGACTACGACGTCGACCCGAACGGGTACGCCGAGACCCTCACCTGGGCTCAGCTGCACAACCGGGCACAGGTGCTGGCCGAGGAGCTGATGCTGTTCGCCGGCGCCGGTGACCGCGCCGCGATCCTCGCTCCCCAGGGCCTGGACTACATCGTCGCCTTCTTCGGCGCGCTGCAGGCGGGACTCATCGCCGCTCCACTCTCGGTCCCGGCGTACGGCGTGCACGACGAGCGGATCTCGAGCGTGCTGCGGGACTGCGCACCGTCGGTCATCCTGACGACATCGAGCGTCGCGGGTGAAGTCGGCCGGTATGCACTGGGCGGAGGCAGCCGAGCGGCAACGGTGGTCGAGGTCGACTCGCTGGATCTCGACGCCCCCGCACAGTCTGCTGCGCCCCCGGCCCAGAAGTCCAAGATCGCGTACTTGCAGTACACCTCGGGGTCGACGCGGGTGCCGGCCGGTGTGGTCGTCACCCACGACAACGTGGTGGTCAACGTCGACCAGGCGTTCACCGACTACTTCGGTCACTCGGGGGCGACGCCTCCGGGCATGACCTTCGTATCGTGGCTGCCCTTCTACCACGACATGGGTCTGATCAAGGGTGTGTGCGCGCCGTTGGTGAGCGGACGTTCCGCGGTCCTGATGAGCCCCATGGCATTCCTGCAGCGCCCCGCCCGCTGGATCCAGCAGATCGCGATCAATCCCGGATCATTCACGGCGGCACCGAATTTCGCGTTCGAGTTGGCGGTCCGGCGGACCACCGACGAGGACATGGCCGGGCTCGATCTCGGCGCGGTGCTCGGAATCTGCAGCGGAAGTGAACGGGTCCACGCGGCGACGGTCAACCGTTTCGTCGAACGCTTCAGCCGCTTCGGCCTGAATGCGGCGTCGGTCAAACCCTCGTACGGGCTTGCCGAGGCCACCGTCTATGTGGCGACGTCCGACCGAGGCCACGCACCGAACATCGTCCGGTTCGACTACGAGAAGCTGTCGAGCGGGCACGCGATGCGCTGTGAGAGCGAAGCCGCCGGTGGCACGGATCTGCTCGGTCACGGGACGGCCCGGTCGACCACACTGCGCATCGTCGATCCGGAGAGCGGCACCGAGAACCCCGCCGGCCAGGTCGGGGAGATCTGGGTCCATGGGGCGAACGTCGCCCGGGGTTACTGGCAGCGCCCGAAGGAGACCGAGCGGGTGTTCTCCGGACGCCTGGTCAAGCCGTCGGCGGGGACCGCATCGGGACCGTGGCTGCGCACCGGCGACCTCGGCGTCATCTCCGACGGTGAACTGTTCATCATCGGCCGGATCAAGGACCTCCTGATCGTGGACGGGTCGAACCACTACCCGGACGACATCGAGGCCACGATCCAGGAACTCTCCGGCGGTCGGGTGGCCGCGATCTCGGTGCCCAGCGGGGAGACCGAACATCTCGTCACCATCGTCGAGGTCAAGAAGCGCGGCTCCGACGACGAGCACCGCGAACGGCTGCGCACCCTCAAACGCCGGATCACCGCGGCTGTTTCGACCACCCACCGGGTTCGGGCCGCCGACGTCGTGTTCGTCGCGCCCGGCGCCATCCCGATCACCACGAGCGGCAAGATCCGGCGTTCCACCTGTGTGGAGCGCTACGGGCGCGGGGAGTTCGAGCGTCTGGATCAGCCGGCATGACACCGGCCACGCTCGACGACGCGAGGCTGCGCGACTGGTTGGTCACCTATCTGACCACGCACGTCGAGTGCTCACCCGAGAGCATCGACTTCGACGCGTCGATGGCCGACCTCGGGGTCGGCTCGCGCGATGCCGTCGTCCTGTCCGGTGAACTGGCGGAACTGCTCGGCAGACCGGTCTCGCCCGTCGACTTCTGGCAGCACCCGACGATCAACAGCCTGATCGAGTTCCTCAGCGCACCCGTCACCGAGGTGGAGGCGCAGGCCGTCGTCGAGGGGCCGAGGGTTTCGGGCACCGAACCGATCGCCGTCATCGGGTTGGGCTGCCGCATGCCCGGCGGGATCTCCGATCCAGATGCGCTGTGGGATCTACTCGCCGACGGCCGCTGCGCGGTGGGGGAGGTGCCGCCCGAACGCTGGCAACCGTTCGACGACGGTTCCCCCGAGGTGGCGTCGGCACTGGCGGGAACCACGCGTTGGGGGTCGTTCCTCGACGACATCGCGGGCTTCGACGCGGACTTCTTCGACATCTCGTCGCGTGAAGCCGTCAAGATGGATCCGCAGCAGCGCCTGCTGCTGGAAGTGGCCTGGGAGGCGCTGGAGCACGCCGGGATCCCTGCCGCATCGCTGCGCCGTTCGCAGACAGGCGTTTTCGCCGGCGCATGCTTCAGCGAGTACGGCTACCTCGCATCGACGGATCTGCCACGGGTCGACGCATGGAGTAACACCGGCGGGGCGTTGAGCATCATCGCCAACCGGCTCTCCTACTTCCTCGACCTCCGTGGGCCGTCGATCACGGTCGACACGGCCTGCTCGTCCTCGCTGGTCGCCGTCCACCTGGCCTGCCAGAGCCTGCGGTCGGGCGACTCGAACCTCGCACTCGCAGCGGGGGTGAACCTGCTGCTCTCACCCGCCGTCTTCCACGGCTTCGATCAGGCCGGCGCCCTGTCACCCACGGGAATGTGCCATTCGTTCGACGCGGCCGCCGACGGTTTCGTCCGTGGCGAAGGCTGCGGCGTGGTGGTGCTCAAGCGGCTCCCGGATGCACTGCGTGACGGTGACCGGGTGCTCGCCGTGGTGCGCGGATCGGCGATCAACCAGGACGGCCGGTCCAACGGTCTGATGGCGCCGAACCCGGCCGCGCAGATGGCGGTGCTCCGGTCTGCGTGTGCGAACGCCGGCATCGAACCGCAGGACATGGACTACGTGGAGGCGCACGGAACCGGCACCTTCCTGGGTGACCCGATCGAGGCCAGGGCCCTCGGCTCGGTGATGGGCCGCGGGCGGCCCGCGACCTCGCCGCTGCTCGTCGGTGCGGTCAAATCCAACCTCGGGCACCTCGAGGCCGCCGCCGGAGTGGCCGGATTCATCAAGACGGTGATGGCGCTGCAGCGCGGCCGGATTCCCGGCAACGCCGGCTACGAGTCGCCGAATCCCCATATCCCGTTCGACCAACTGCGGTTGAAAGTCGTTGACCACGAACAAGAGTGGCCATCCGTGTCGCGCGCACGCCGCGCCGGGGTGTCGTCGTTCGGTTTCGGCGGCACCAACGCCCACGTCATCCTCGAGCAGGCGCCAGACGCGATCTCGGCCGAACCGCACCCCGCCGCTGCGGTGAGCACGTTGATCGTGTCGGGCAAGTCCCCCGAGCGGATCGAAGCCGCCGCCGCCGCAGTGGCCGAGTGGATGTCCGGTCCCGGTGCGGGCGTCGCGCTGGGCGATGTGGCCCACACCCTCAACCATCACCGCGCCCACCACCAGTCCTTCGCCACGGTCTGTGCCCGGGACGGCGTCGACGCCGTGGCAGCTCTGCAGGCGCTGGCCGCAGGCCTGCCCGCCGATGGCGTGGTGAAACCCCATGAGGGGCCGTGTGGTTCGGGGACGGTGTTCGTGTTCTCGGGTCAGGGGTCGCAGTGGGCCGGGATGGGTCGGCGGCTGTTGGCCGATGAGCCGGCGTTCGCGGCGGCGGTGGCCGAGTTGGAGCCGGTGTTCGTCGAGCAGGTCGGGTTCTCGCTGGCTCAGGTGCTCGCCGATGGTGAGGCCGTCACCGGGGATGCTCGGGTGCAGCCGGTGATCATGGGGCTGCAGTTGGCGCTGACCGAGCTGTGGCGCTCCTACGGGGTGACCCCGGATGCGGTGATCGGCCACTCGATGGGTGAGGTCACCGCGGCCGTCGTCGCCGGTGCGCTGAGCCCCACCGAAGGTCTGAAGGTCATCGCAGTGCGCTCGCGGCTGATGTCCCGGCTGGCCGGCCAGGGCGCGGTCGCGCTGCTGACGCTGGGCGCCGATGCCGCGGAGGCGCTGATCGCCGATCATCCGGACGTCGCGGTGGCCGGGTATGTGTCACCGGGGCAGACGGTCGTCGCCGGTCCGCCCGCAGAGGTCGACGCGGTGATCGCCGCGGTGCAGAGCCAGAACCGGTTCGCCCGCCGGGTGAACATGGAAGTCGCCTCCCATACCGCCCTGATGGATCCGATCCTCGACGAACTGCGGTCCGAACTGGCCGACCTCACGCCGAACACGACTGCGATTCCGTTCATCTCGACGGTCGAGGACAGCGCGACCCCGCTGCTGGATGCGGACTATTGGGTGGCCAACGTGCGGCGGCCGGTACGGCTGAGCCAGGCGTTGGCCACCGCCGCCGAGAGCCACACCACATTCGTCGAGATCAGCGCGCACCCGATGCTGACCACCGCGGTAACCGAGACGCTCGGCGACCTGCACCACCACGCGCTGGGCACGCTGTCGCGGGATACCGACGACACCGTCACCTTCCACACCAACCTGAACACCACTCACACCACGCATCCGCCGGTCACACCGCACCCGCCCGAACCACACCCGGTGCTGCCCGCCACGCCGTGGCAGCACAACCGGTACTGGATGGACCTGACTCCACTGCGTCGCACCGCGACTGACGCTGCGCCGCAGGGGGATTCATCAGCGGGGGTGCTGCCCGCGGAGTGGAACTGCGAGCTGACGTGGCCGAGCCGGCCAGTCGCCGGCGGGGAGCGCGTCGCCGGATCGTGGCTGGTCGTCGGGAACGCGGCTCTGGCAGCCCAGATCCGGCGAGATCTGGGAGCCGGCGCAGAGGTGGCAGTCCTCGACGAAGACACGCCGGACACCCGGCTCGAGGATGCGCTGGCCGCCGCCGACCACGTGGTCTATGCGCCCGCGGTGCCTGCGGTTTTCGATGCCGCGCAGGGCCGTCGGCTCTTCGACGTTGCCCGTCGCATCGCGGTCGCGATGGCGAGGATGACCGACCCGGGCCGCCTGATCCTGCTGACCCGCAACGCCCAACCCGTCACCGAAGGCGACCGCGCCAACCCGGCACACGCGGTGCTGTGGGGTCTGGGCCGCACTCTCGCGCTCGAGCACCCCGAGATCTGGGACGCCGTGATCGATCTCGACGAGTTGGTCCCAGACCGGTTGGCCGCCCGCTACCTGCTCGCCGAGGCGACGGCCGAGGACGGCGAGGACCAGGTCGTCTATCGCGACGGGACGCGCCGGGTGGCCCGGTTACGCCGAACCCCGCTGTCGCAGGCATCCGGTGACGGGCTCGATCCGGCCGGCAGCCACCTGGTCGTCGGGGCGACCGGCAACATCGGCCCGCACCTGATCCAGCAATTGGCCGATATGGGGGCCAAGACCGTCGTCGCGGTATCTCGGAACCCCGGCGACCGGCTGCGCGAACTCGGCGACACCCTCGCCGCGCGGGGCGTCACCCTGGTCACCGTGGCCGCCGACGCCGCCGACGAAGAGTCGATGCGCGCGGTGTTCGACCGCTTCGGCGCCGATCTGCCCCCGCTGGCCGGAATCTATCTGGCCGCCTTCGGGGGAGGGCCGGTCATGTTGGCCGAAATGACCGACGACGACATCACCGCGATGTTCGCGCCCAAGCTCGACGCGGTGGCGGTACTGCACAGGCTGTCGCTGACCACCGACGTCCAGCAATTCGTGCTGTTCTCGTCGATCTCGGGGATTCTGGGCTCGCGATGGCTGGCCCATTACACCGCGACCACCACGTACCTCGACGCCTTCGCCTATGCGCGACGCGCCGCAGGACTGCCCGCCACCGCCGTCAACTGGGGTCTGTGGAAGTCGTTGGCCGACAACTACAGTGAGCACGAACGGCAGATCACCGTGGAGTCCGGCCTCGAACCGATGCCCGACGAGGTGGCGATCCAGGCGTTGTGGTCGATAACCGCGCCCGGCACACCTGCCCGCTCGACCGTGGTCGCCGCGGACTGGCCGCGGCTGGCCGCGGCCTACCGGACGCGCGCCGCACTGCGGATCGTCGACGAGTTGCTGCCGGTCGAGAGCACCGACGACGAACGCGCCGACACCCCGGCGTCGGTTCCGGAGACCGAATTCCGCCGTGAACTGCGCGCATGCCCCGCCGACGAGCGAGGGTATCTGCTCAGCACCCACATCCGTGCGCTCGTCGCATCGTCGATGGGGTTGTCCAGCGCCCAGCTGGTGGACCCGTCCGCGGGCTTCTTCCAGTGCGGGATGGACTCGCTGATGAGCGTCACCCTCAAGCGTGAGCTCGGCCAGAGCCTCGGTGAGAGCCTGCCGGCGTCGGTGATCTTCGATTACCCGACCGTCGACGGACTCACCGAATACCTCGCCACGGTATTGCCCGAGATGCTCGAGATCGCCGACGAAAGCGACGTCGACGACTACGACGAGTTCAGCGACGACGAACTGCTCCAACAACTCTCGGAAAGGTTGAGCTGACTCTGATGGTTGCTGGTTCGTCGGATCGCCGTGCGATCATCACCGAGGCGCTGCGCAAGATCGATGACCTGTCTGCCCGGTTGGCGGTGGCCGAGCAGGCGGACACCGAGCCGATCGCGGTGGTCGGGATGGGGTGCCGGCTGCCCGGCGGGGTCTCGGACCCCGATGGGTTCTGGCAGCTGCTGCAGGACGGTCGCTCCGGAATCGTCCGGGTGCCGCCGGAGCGGTGGGACGCCGAAGCGCTCTACAGCACCGACAACGGTGTGCCGGGAACCATCTGCACGCGTGAGGGCGGATTCCTGACGTCGTGGCAGCCCGATGAGTTCGATGCGGAGTTCTTCGGGATCTCGCCGCGGGAAGCCGCCGCGATGGATCCACAGCAGCGGTTGTTGATGGAGGTCAGCTGGGAAGCGTTGGAGCACGCGGGGATTCCCGCCCAGAACTTGCGCGGCACCCAGACCTCGGTCTTCGTCGGGCTCACCACGAACGACTACTCGCTTCTCTTCGCCGGGAAACTGCGGCGCGAAGACATCGACCCGTACGTGCCGTTCGGGAATGCGGCGAATTTCGCGGCGGGGCGGTTGTCGTATTTCCTGGGGGTGCGGGGTCCGGCGGTGGTGGTGGACACGGCGTGTTCGTCGTCGTTGGTGTCGGTGCATCTGGCGTGTCAGAGCCTGCGCCGCCGCGAGAGTGACACCGCACTCGCCGCCGGCGTCAACCTCATGCTGAGCCCCGAGAACACCATCGCCTGCTCACGGTGGGGCATGTTGGCGCCGGACGGGCAGTGCAAGACCTTCGATGCCGGTGCCGACGGGTATGTGCGCAGCGAGGGTTGCGGTGTGGTCGTGCTCAAGCGCCTCGGTGACGCGCTGCGCGACGGTGACCGGGTGCTTGCCGTGGTGCGGGGCTCGGCGGTCAATCAGGACGGGGCCAGCAGTGGGCAGACGGTGCCCAACGGCCCGGCGCAGCAGGCGTTGATGCGTCAGGCGCTGGCTGCGTCGCAGTTGGGTCCGGCCGACATCGATTACATCGAGGCGCACGGCACGGGTACGGCGTTGGGTGATCCGATCGAATTGGATGCGCTCAGTGCGGTGTTCGGTGATCGCGGGGATGCCGCTCCGTTGGTGTTGGGGTCGGTCAAGACCAACCTCGGGCACCTCGAGTCGGGCGCGGGCATCACGGGTTTCATCAAGACGGTGCTCAGCGTGCGGTACGGGTATATCCCCAAGCACCTGAACTTCACCCGGCTGACTCCGCATGCGGGACCATGTGCGTCGCAGTTCACGATCGCCACCGACGGGATGGAGTGGCCCGCGGTGACGCGGGCGCGACGGGCGGGTGTGTCCTCGTTCGGCGTCAGCGGCACGAATGCGCACATCATCGTGGAACAGGCGCCGGCGCCGGAACCCGCCCGGTGGGAGCCGGATCCGGCGGTGTGCACGCTGGTCGTGTCCGGGAAGTCCGAAGAGCGGATCGCCTCCACTGCAGGGGCGTTGGCCGAGTGGATGACGGGTGCCGGCGCCGGGGTGGCGCTGGCCGAGGTGGCTCACACGCTCAACCACCATCGGGCGCGGCACGCCAAGTTCGCGACGGTGTGCGCGCGGGACCGGGGCCAGGCGGTGGCGGGTCTGCGGGCGTTGTCGGTGGGGCACCACGCCGTCGGGCTGGTGAACCCGCACGATGGGCCGTGTGGGTCGGGGACGGTGTTCGTGGTCTCGGGTCAGGGGTCGCAGTGGGCTGGGATGGGTCGGCGGCTGTTGGCCGATGAGCCGGTGTTCGCGGCGGCGGTGGCCGAGTTGGAGCCGGTGTTCGTCGAGCAGGTCGGGTTCTCGCTGGCTCAGGTGCTCGCCGATGGTGAGGCGGTCACCGGGGATGCTCGGGTGCAGCCGGTGATCGTGGGGTTGCAGTTGGCGCTGACCGAGTTGTGGCGCTCCTACGGGGTGACCCCGGATGCGGTGATCGGTCATTCGATGGGTGAGGTCACAGCGGCGGTGGTGGCCGGTGCGCTGTCGGTGCGCGACGGGCTGCGGGTGATCGGGATCCGGTCCCGGCTGATGTCCCGGCTGGCCGGCCAGGGCGCAGTGGCACTGGTGACCCTGGACGCCGAATCCGCCGCGGCTCTGATCGCCGGGTTCGACGACGTCGGCATCGCCGGTTACCTCGCGCCGGAGCAGACGGTGATCGCGGGTCCACCCGCGGCGGTCGATGCGGCCGTCGAAGCGGCGCTCGCCGGAGGCACAATCGCGCGGCGGGTGAACATGGAGGTCGCCTCCCATACCGCGCTGATGGACCCCATACTCGGCGAATTGCGCGACGAGCTGGCCGATCTCACGCCACAGACACCCGAGATCCCGTTCTTCTCCACGGTCGACGACACGACCACCGCACCGGTGCTGGACGCGGACTACTGGGTGGCCAACGTGCGCAGGCCGGTGCGCTTGCACCAGGCGGTGTCGGCCGCGGCCGCTGCCGGGCACACCACCTTCGTCGAGGTCAGCCCACACCCGGTGTTGACGCGGGCAGTCGGCGACACCCTGGTCGAAGGGCATCACCACGTGGTCGGCACGCTGGCCCGCGACACCGACGACACCCACACCTTCCACACGAACCTGAACACCACGCACACCATCCGCCCACCGGCCACCCCGCACGCGCCCGAACCCCACCCGCTATTGCCCGCCACCCCTTGGCATCACGCCCACCACTGGATCAAGGTGGACCCGACGGCGGGCATCGACCGGACGCCTGCGGTTCAGCGCGCCGAGGTGACCGCGCGATCGGCCGCCGATCTCGCGGACGGCACCTGGTTGGTGATCGCCGACGGGAGGCCCTCCTGGCTCGACGATGAGAAGACGACCACGACGTCCACCTCGGTACTTGCCGAAGACGCCTCCAGCGCAGGGCTGCTCGACGCCCTCACCGCCGCGCGAAACGTCCTCTTCGTCCCCGACCTGCCGGCAGACGGGTTCGACGCCGAGTCGGGCTACCGTCTGTTCAGCGGTATCCGGCGCCTGACGTCGGTGTTGGCGGCCATGGCCGCGCCGCCGCGACTGCACATCTCGGTACCGCCTGCGGACCCCGCCGACGGAATCGCCGAGGCGTCCGCGTCCCTGGTGACCATCAGCGGACTCGCCGGCGCACTCGCCCGTGACCATGCCCGGTCATGGGGCGGCCTGGTGGTCGTCGAATCGGCTGGGGCCGCGGCCGCGGACACGGACGACGACGGAGCCCTGCCGGGCGGGGACATCCTGGACGTGTGGCGGACCTACCCCGTCGACCGCCGACGAAACCTGTTGCACCGGCACGTGAGTGTCCTGATCGCCGCGGTCATGGGGCTGCCCTCACCCGAGTCACTCGATCCCGAGGCCGACTTCTTCGAACTCGGCATGGATTCGATGATGAGCGTGGTCCTGCAGCGGGCGCTGCTGGCCACGCTCGGTGTGGAGGTCCCGTCACCCGTCCTGTTCGACAACCCGACCGTCGAATCCCTCGCCGATCATCTGGTCGCGTTGGGCGAGATCGACGGGGATTCTCTCCGGGACCTCGCGACGGTGCCCCTGCCCGAGAAGGTGAGTTGAGCTCCATGGCTGCTGCGACGCCGGACCGGCGTGCGATCATCACCGAGGCGCTGCGCAAGATCGACGATCTCACTGCCCGTTTGGAGGTCGCCGAACGGGGTCAGTACGAGCCGATCGCGGTGGTCGGGATGGGGTGCCGGCTGCCCGGCGGGGTCTCGGACCCCGATGGGTTCTGGCAGCTGCTGCAGGACGGTCGCTCCGGGATCGTCCGGGTGCCGCCGAAGCGGTGGGATGCCGACGAATACTACAGCGCCGACACCTCGGTTCCCGGCACGATCTGCACACGCGAGGGTGGGTTCCTGACCGGTTGGGAGCCAGACGAATTCGATGCGGAGTTCTTCGGGATCTCGCCGCGGGAAGCCGCCGCGATGGATCCACAGCAGCGACTGCTGCTCGAGGTGGCCTGGGAAGCGCTCGAACACGCGGGAATCACACCGGACCGCATCCGGGGATCACAGACGTCGGTGTTCGTCGGGATGACGGGCTACGACTACATGCTCAAGCTCTCCGACGGCCTGGACCGCGAGGAGTACGACGCCTACGTGCCGTTCGGGAATGCGGCGAATTTCGCGGCGGGGCGGTTGTCGTATTTCCTGGGGGTGCGGGGTCCGGCGGTGGTGGTGGACACGGCGTGTTCGTCGTCGTTGGTGTCGGTGCATCTGGCGTGTCAGAGCCTGCGCCGCCGCGAGAGTGACACCGCGCTGGCCGCCGGCGTCAACCTCATGCTCAAGGCGGAAGCCAACGTCGCGCTGTCCCGGTGGGGGATGCTCGCGCCGGACGGGCAGTGCAAGACCTTCGATGCCGGTGCCGACGGGTATGTGCGCAGCGAGGGTTGCGGTGTGGTCGTGCTCAAGCGCCTCGGGGACGCGCTGGCCGACGGTGACCGGGTGCTCGCACTGGTGCGAGGCTCGGCGGTCAATCAGGACGGGGCCAGCAGTGGGCAGACGGTGCCCAACGGCCCGGCGCAGCAGGCGTTGATGCGTCAGGCGCTGGCTGCCTCGCAGTTGGGTCCGGCCGACATCGATTACATCGAGGCGCACGGCACGGGTACGGCGTTGGGTGATCCGATCGAATTGGACGCGCTCAGTGCGGTGTTCGGTGATCGCGGGGACGCGGCACCGTTGGTGTTGGGGTCGGTCAAGACCAACCTCGGACACCTCGAATCCGGAGCGGGCATCACGGGTTTCATCAAGACGGTGCTCAGCGTGCGGTACGGGTACATCCCCAAGCACTTGAACTTCACCCAGTTGACTCCGCATGCGGGGCCGGGTGCGTCGCAGTTCACCATCGCCACCGACGGGATGGAGTGGCCCGCGGTGACGCGGGCGCGACGGGCGGGTGTGTCCTCGTTCGGCGTCAGCGGCACGAACGCGCACATCATCCTCGAGCAGGCGCCGGACGTGGTGGCCGCCGAACCCGCACCGGACCCCGCGGTGTGCACGCTGGTGCTCTCGGGCAAAACCGAGAAACGAATCTCCACAACGGCAGAAGCGTTGGCCGAGTGGATGACCGGCCCGGGCAGCGCCGTCGGATTGGCCGAGGTGGCTCACACGCTCAACCACCATCGGGCGCGGCACGCCAAGTTCGCGACGGTGTGCGCGCGGGACCGGGGGCAGGCGGTGGCGGGTCTGCGGGCGTTGGCCGCCGGTCAGGCCGCACCGGGTGTGGTCAATCCGCACGACGGGCCGTGTGGGTCGGGGACGGTGTTCGTGTTCTCGGGTCAGGGGTCGCAGTGGGCGGGGATGGGTCGGCGGCTGTTGGCCGATGAGCCGGTGTTCGCGGCGGCGGTGGCCGAGTTGGAGCCGGTGTTCGTCGAGCAGGTCGGGTTCTCGCTGGCTCAGGTGCTCGCCGATGGTGAGGCGGTCACCGGGGATGCTCGGGTGCAGCCGGTGATCGTGGGGTTGCAGTTGGCGCTGACCGAGTTGTGGCGCTCCTACGGGGTGACCCCGGATGCGGTGATCGGTCATTCGATGGGTGAGGTCACCGCGGCGGTGGTGGCCGGTGCGCTGTCGGTGCGCGACGGGCTGCGGGTGATCGCGATCCGGTCCCGGCTGATGTCCCGACTGGCCGGCCAGGGCGCAGTCGCCCTCCTGGAACTTGATGCGCCTGCCGCAGAGGCGGTCATCCGATCGCACCCGCAGGTGGAGATCGCGGGCTTCGTGTCACCGACCCAAACGGTGGTGGCCGGTCCGCCGGCGGCGGTGGCCGCAGTCATCGATGAGGTCACCGACGCGGGGAAGTTCGCGCGGCGGGTGAACATGGAGGTCGCCTCCCACACCGCGCTGATGGATCCCATACTCGGCGAATTGCATGACGAGCTGGCCGATCTCACGCCACAGACACCCGATATCCCGTTCTTCTCCACCGTGGCGGACAGCATCTCGGCTCCGCTGCTCGACGCGAACTACTGGGTGGCCAACGTGCGGCGGCCGGTGCGGTTGCACCAGGCGGTGTCGGCCGCAGCCGACGCCGGGCACACCACATTCGTCGAGATCAGCCCACACCCGATCCTCGCGCACGCCGTTGCCGAGACTCTCGGCGAGAACCACCACCACGCGATCGGCACGCTGGCCCGCGACACCGACGACACCCACACCTTCCGCACCAACCTCAACTCCGCGCACACCATCCGGCCACCGGCCACCCCGCACGCGCCGGAGCCTCACCCCCAACTGCCCACCACGCCGTGGCACCACACCCGCCACTGGTTCGATTCCGCGCGACCTCAACGCACCACGCAGCACAGCGGGCGGCGCAGCACCGCGCCGGCGGCCGGTGACGTCATCCCCGCCGAGTGGCGCTGCGAACTGGTCTGGCACGCAGAACCTCCGACCACACCCGCCGACACCACCGCGCACCATTGGCTCGTCATCGGCAGCGCCGACCTCGCCGCCCCGCTGACCGGCGCCGGCCACTCCGCGACCGTCCTCGCCGAAGGGGCGCTCGACGACCACGGCGCACTCGCCGATGCCCTGGCCGGTGCCACCCACGTGCTGTACGCACCGGCAACCACATCCGGGGTCTTCGACGCGGCGCCCGGCCGTCGGTTGTTCGATGCGGCCAGAACCCTCGTAGACCACCTCGCGCAGGCACCGACGCCAGCGAAGCTGTGGATCCTCACCCGCAATGCACAGCCCATCGACGAGGGGGACAGGGCGAATCCCGGGCACGCAGTGCTGTGGGGGCTGGGCCGCACACTCGCACTCGAACACCCCGAACTGTGGGGCAAGGTCGTCGACGTCGACGAACTCGTCCCCGCCGAACTCGTGGCCCGCTATCTGGTCGGTGAAGCCGCGGCCGGAGACGAGGACCAGATCGTCTACCGGGCCGGGGTTCGCCGGGTTCCCCGGCTGCACCGGCACGGCAACACCGCCGGCTCACAGGCGTCGATCGATCCGGACGCCGCGCACCTCGTCGTCGGTGCCACCGGCAACATCGGGCCGCATCTGGTCCAGCAGTTGGCCGATATGGGTGCCCGCACCATCGTCGCGGTATCCCGTAACCCGGGCACGCGGTTGCAGCACCTCACCCAGACGTTGGCGGACCGGGGAGTCACCCTCACCACGGTCGCGGCGGACGCCTCCGACGAACCCTCGATGACGCCGCTGTTCCAGCGGTTCGGCACCGATCTGCCCCCACTCGGCGGTATCTACCTCGCCGCATTCGGTGGGGGACCGGTGACGCTCCTCGACATGACCGACGACGACGTCACCACCATGTTCACCGCGAAACTCGATGCGGCGGCGGTATTGCACCGGCTGTCGCTGGCGCATCCGGTGCGCCAATTCGTCCTCTTCACCTCCATCTCCGGGTTGATCGGGTCACGCTGGTTGGCGCACTACACCGCCACCACCACGTTCCTGGACACGTTCGCCTACGCCCGTCGGGCGGCCGGACTTCCTGCCACCGCGATCAACTGGGGATTCTGGAAATCCCTGGCGGACAACGAGTCCGACGAATACCGCCAGGTCACCATCAACTCCGGGCTGGAACCGATGCCCGACGAGGTCGCCATCCAGGCGCTCTGGTCGACGATCGGGCCCGACAGCCCGGTGCGGTCGACGGTCGTCGCCGCCGACTGGACCCGGCTGGGCGCCGCCTACCGGACCCGCGCGCCCATGCACATCCTCGACGACCTCACCACCACGGACGTCGACGACGGGGCCACCGGCGAGGGTTGGGTGGGAGTCGAATCCGTCCGGGAGATGGACGCGGCCGACGCGCGGCGCGTGATCGCCGACAGGACGCTCACTCGCCTGGCCGCCGTCCTCGGTTATGCCGACTCCTCGGCGCTCAACCCGGCGGTGCCGTTGATCGAGTTCGGGATGGATTCGTTGATGGCCGTGCGGATCCGGCAGGCGACCCGCAACGACTTCGGTGTCGAACCTCCCGTGTCCCTGCTCCTGCAGGGCGGGTCGCTCGACGACGTGACCGCCGACGTGCTGAGTCAGTTGGGAATCGCCGAACCGGGAACGACCGCCGTCGACGGCATGCGTGAAAGAGCCAATCAGCGCGCCGCCGCACGTCGTGGTGCCGCAGTGCGGCGGAAGAAAGGACAATTGCTGTGAACGCTCCTGCGACACCGGGCGACGTGCCACCCAACGCGGTCGCCGTCATCGGGATGGCGGCACGACTCCCGGGTGCGAACTCGGTGTCGGCATTCTGGGACAACCTGCGCCGTGGCGAGGAATCGATCGTCACCCTGTCCGAGGAAGAACTCCTGGCCGCCGGGATCAGCGAGCAGACACTGGCCAACCCGTTCTACATCCGGCGGGCCCCCATCGTCGACGGCATCGACGAATTCGACAACGACTTCTTCGGGTTCCCGCCGCAGATGGCGCGCATGATGGACCCGCAGCACCGGCTGTTCCTCCAAACCGCCTGGCACGCCATGGAAGACGCCGGATGCGACCCGGCCGGATTCGACGGCTCGATCGGTGTCTACGCCACCAGTGGGTCGAGCATCTACCTGCTGCACAACCTGCTGACGCACCACGACCCGAACACCATCCTCGGTCAGGGCGCGACCTTCGACCTGGTGAACATGTCGCTGCTCAACGACAAGGACTATCTCGCCACGCGCGTCTCCCATCAGTTCAACCTGCGCGGACCGAGCGTCACGGTGCAGACGGCGTGCTCGTCGAGCATGGTCGCCATCCACACGGCCTGCCAGAGCCTGCTCAACGGGGAATCCGACATCGTGCTCGCCGGCGGGGTGTCGCTGCGCGTGCCGCATCACGTCGGCTACTTCCACGAACCCGGATCCATGGTGTCCGGCGTCGGGCATTGCCGGCCGTTCGATTCGCGGGCCGACGGCACGGTGTTCGGCAGTGGCGTCGCGGTGGTGGTGCTCAAACCACTGGCCACCGCACTCGAGGACGGTGACCGCATCCACGCCGTCATCCGGGGATCGGCCATCAACAACGACGGTTCGATGAAGATGACCTACGCGGCCCCCAACGGCGCGGCTCAGGCCGATGTCATCGCCGAGGCGCACGCGGTCGCCGACGTCGACCCCGCGACGATCAGCTATGTCGAGGCGCACGGGACGGGAACGCCACTGGGCGACCCGATCGAGATCGACGGGCTCCGAAGGGCTTTCGGGGTCTCCGACACCCCGCGGCCCGGCCCGTGCGCGGTCGGTTCGGTCAAATCCAACATCGGTCACCTCGCGGAGGTCTCCGGTATCGCGGGCCTGATCAAGACCATCCTGAGCCTCCAGCACAAGGCGATCCCGGCGACGCTGCACTACACCGAACCCAACCCGGCGCTCGACCTCGATCGCGGGCCGTTCGTCATCCAGAGTGAGTACACCCCGTGGGAGTGGGACGGGATCCGTCGGGCCGGGGTGAGTTCGTTCGGCGTCGGCGGCACCAACGTCCACCTGGTCGTCGAGGAGGCGCCCACCCGCCCGGTGACCGCCCCGCTCGACGGTCCCAAGGTTCTGCGGCTGTCCGCCCGCACCGAGGAGTCGTTGAGCGCACTGCGTACCGCACTGGCCGATGAACTCGCCGACAACGACGCCCTCGATCTTGACGATGTGGCGTTCACGCTGGCCGGCCGCCGCACCGACCAGGTGCGGATGGCGGCAGTCGTCCACGACCGGGCCGACGCCGCCGCGGTCCTCCGATCACCGGACAGCGACGACGTCTTCGTCGGCGAAGGCGTCGACGCCCGAGACGAATCCGACCGCGTGGTGTTCCTGTTCCCCGGTCAGGGCGCGCAGCACGCCGACATGGCCCGCGGCCTCTACGACCGGGAACCCGTGTTCGCGGCGGCGTTCGACGAGTGCGCGGCGGGATTCGACGCAGAACTCGGCATCGACCTGAAGGCATCGGTTTTCGGTCCGACGACACCCGAGCTCGAGCGCACGGATCTGGCGCAGTCCTCCCTGTTCACCGTCGAATACGCGCTCGGTCGGCTGATCGAGTCCTATGGCGTGACCGCCGGCGCCTACGCCGGGCACTCGATCGGGGAGTACGCCGCGGCCGCCCTGGCCGGCGTGTTCGATCTGCCCACCGCCGTCAAGGTGGTCGCGCAGCGCGCCCGGCTCATGCACGCGTCACCGTCGGGCGCCATGGTCGCGGTGGGCGCCGGCCTCGAGGACATCGGCGATCTGCTCACCGCCGATCTCGACGTCGCCGCGATCAACGAACTGGGTGGCTGCGTCATCTCGGGCTCACAGGAGGACGTCAAGACGCTCCAGAACGAACTTCGCCGACGGCGCATCCTGGCCCGCCGCGTCAGGACCTCGCATGCGTTCCACTCCCGCCTGATGGACGCGGTGGTCCCGCAGTTCGCCGAATTCCTGTCCGGTGTGAAGCTGAACGCCCCACGAATCCCGTTGCTGTCCAACGTTACCGGAACCTGGATGACCGATGCGGAGGCGACCGACCCGCAGTTCTGGGCGCGACAGATCCGCGCCACCGTGCGCTTCGCCGACGAACTCAGCACCGTCCTCGCGACACCCCATCGCGTCCTGGTCGAGGTGGGGCCGGGCGGCACGCTGACCGGAGCCGCGGTTCGCCACCCCCGGTGGTCCGAGGATCACCGGGCGGTCCGGCTCATGCGCCACCAGGTGCAGACCCGCGACGACCACGACACGTTCCTGCTGGCGCTCGGTCAGATGTGGGCTGCCGGTGTCGATCTCGACTGGTCGCGCCTGTCGAAGGACAAGCCCGGGCTGATCACCCTGCCGGGCTACCAATTCGCCCGCCACCGGCACTGGGTCGAGCCCAACCGGAATCTCGAATGGTCGCAGGGAGTCCCGTCGACCGACGCATCCCGGCCTGTGTCGGAGCCGGCCGCCGCGGTCGCGGCATCCACGAGCGGCCAGTCGATCGAGCAGCGGCTGCAGCAGATCTGGTGTGAATGCCTCGGCGTCGCGTCGATTGATCCGGCGGAGAACTTCTTCGAGATCGGCGGCGACTCACTGATCGCGATCGGGGTCGCGATGAACGCCACGAACAAGGGTCTGGACCTGACTCCACAGGATCTGTACGAATACCCGACGGTGTCCGCGCTCGCCGGGGCCCTCGGTGCGCGCTTCTCCACGGGGGGCCTGGCGGAGATGCCCGCCGCGGACGCCATCAACCCGCCGGTACCGCCGGCCGTCGCGCACTTCCTCGAATACGGCATCCAGGACGCGGGACGCTGGCGGGTACCGCTGCTCTTCGCGATCCGGCCCGAGGTCGGCGTGGACGACGTCCGGGCCGTACTCACCGCAGTGACGAATCACCATGACGCACTGCGGGTTCGGATCGACGCGCGCGCCGGCAGCTGGGAACAGCGCATCACGCCTGCGGTGGAGGCGGTGGACCCGGAGATCCTCACGCTGCCCGCAGGCACCGGGCACGGCACCGCCCGCGAACGCGAAGCGGTCCTCGACCTCATCGCCGACCACCTGTCGGCCGATGATCTGTCGGTGTCGCCGCTGCGCGCGGCCTACATCCTCGACGCGGACGGAACGGCGCGTTTCCTCGCGCTCTCGGTGCACGAGATGGTGGTCGACAGCACTTCACGCGAGATCCTGCTGACCGACATCATCACCGCGTTCGGTCAACGACTCGCCGGGCAGGAGGTCAGCCTGCCGCCGGCCACCACGTCCTGGCAGGCCTGGTCGCAACGCTGCGCCGAGCTGACCACCCACCCTGCGGTGCTGGCCGGGCGCGAGTACTGGGTGGAGACCGCCACCAAGACGACGATGCACATCGCGGACCGCCACGTCACCGACCCGCCACGCAGCGAACACCTCGTCCGGATGGGGACGACGTTGCCCGCCGGACAGACCGAGGAGGTCGACCGCGCGCGGCGGATGTACCAGTACACGCTCGACGAGCTGCTGCTGGCCGCACTCAGCAGGACGGTGGGAGACACGCTCGGTGACGGGGTGCTGGCAGTCGGCGTCTGCGGTGACGCGCGGCCGGTGCTGAAACCGGAATTGGACCCTCGACGGACCGTGGGCGCGTTCGCCACGCTCTATCCGCTGGCACTGGCGTGCGCCGGGACCCAGGCAACACCCGCGGTCGAGGTGCTGAACGCCGTGCACAACACGTTGGACGGCGTGCCGCACCACGGGATCGGCTACGGTCTGCTGCGTTTTCTGTACGGACCGACGGCGCGCACGCTCAGCCCTGTCCCGCCGCCGGACATCCTGCTGTGCAACGAGGGCGTCGTGCCCGAGGTCGACCTGGGGGACAGCCCGATCCAGCTGGACGCCGACGTGGCATCGTCGCTGCGCGACAAGATCCCGGGGCTGGGTCACCCGATCGAACTGCGCGTGTTCCGTTCCTCCGGCGAACTGCACCTCGACTGGTGGTACGACACCCGGCGCGTGCCACAGGAGACGGTCGAGGTCTTCGCCGCGCGGTTCCCCGCCGCCCTGAACGACCTCGTCGCCGAGTCGTCCGCGTCGGCCGGTGCGAACGCCGAACTCGCGGACGCCATCGAGGAACTCGCACTCGTGGACCTGTCCGCGGAATGAGTCAGGTCTACCGAACCCATCAGCCGACGAAGCACCAATCGACGAAGAGGAATGCGATGCAAGACAGCCGAACGGCGAACTCCGACAAGAGCGTCGTCGTCAAGGGGATCAGCAAGTCGTTCGGTGATGTCCACGCCGTCAGGGACGTGAGTTTCGATGTCGGACGCGGTGAGGTCGTCGCCCTGCTGGGGCCGAACGGTGCCGGAAAGACGACGACCGTGGACATCCTGTCCACCCTGACGAAACCGGACAGCGGCAAGGCGACGATCGCCGGCTTCGACGTCGTCTCCGAGGCCTCGAGCGTCAGAAGGTCGATCATGCTCACCGGGCAGCAGGTGGCGCTCGACGACATGCTGACCGGCCGCGAGAACCTCGTGCTGTTCGGCCGCCTGCAGGGACTGGCGAAGAAGGCCGCCGAAGCACGAGCCGACGAACTGCTCACCGCATTCGACCTCCAGCACGCCGCCAACCGGCGGTTGAGCACCTACTCCGGCGGTATGCGCCGACGCATCGACATCGCCTGTGGTCTGGTGGTGCGTCCCGAGGTCGTGTTCCTCGACGAGCCCACCACCGGCCTGGATCCGCGGAGCCGGCAGACGATCTGGGACCTGGTGTCGGGATTCAAGGACGTCGGGATCGCCACCCTGCTGACCACGCAGTACCTCGAGGAGGCCGACGCCCTCAGCGACCGGATCATCGTCATCGACCACGGTGGAATCGTCGCCGAGGGAACAGCCGACGAGCTGAAGGAACGCACGGGCGGCAGCTACTGCGAGATCGTCCCCCGCGACCTCAACGACCTCCCGGCCATCGTCGACGCGCTGGGATCCCTCATCCCGGAGCAGAACCGGGCGGCACTCACCGCGGCGTCGGACCGCATCGCCATGCCCGCCCCGGACGGTCCCAACACACTGGTCGAGGCCCTCTCTCGGCTGAACTCGGCTTCGATCCAGTTGACCGACATCGCGCTTCGGCGCCCCTCGCTCGACGATGTGTTCCTGGCCCTGACCGCCGACTCGGAATCCGCGGCGGCCGACGACTCGGACACCGCGGACGACGGGAAATCCAAAGAGCTGGTGGGCAGCTCGGCCGGCGGTTCGGGCCGGCACCGGCGCAACGGACGGGGCTCGCTGACGACGTCGGATCTGGCGTCATGACGGCTGCCCTGACCGACCCCAGGCCGGAGCCGAGAACAGTCGGACAGTGGTGGGTACTGACCAACCGGCTGGTGTCGCCCACCCTGCGCAACGGTGAGGTCGCCACCGCTCTCGTCGCGTCGGTGGTGTTCACCGTGGGCTGGTACATCCCGCTGAACAACATCCTCGGTCCCAGGTCAGGGATGAGCAGCTACGCGCAGTTCCTGATGCCCCTCGTTGCGCTGCAGGGGATCTCGTTCGCGGCGATCACCGGCGCACTGCGCGCGGCGACTGATTCGGTGAAGGGCATCAACAGGCGGTTCGACTCCATGCCGATCCCCGCCTTCACGCCGCTGGCGGCGCGCATGTCGGCCGGCCTCTACCGGTGCGCCGTCGGCACGTTCGCGGCTTTGGTCAGTGGGCACATTATCGGGTTCCGGTTCCACGGCGGTCTGGTGAACGCCGTGCTGTTCTGTGTGTTGCTGCTGGCGATCGGGCTGGTGCTGTCGTTCCTGGCGGACCTGCTGGGCAGCAATTCGAAGAACCCCGAGGCGACGTCGCAGTGGCTGATGTTGCCGCAGTTGATCTTCGGGTTGATCTCGGTGGGCATCCAGCCGGCGGAGAACTTCCCGGAGTGGATCCAACCGATCGTGCGGAACCAGCCGATCTCGCAGTTCATCTACGCGCTGCGCGCACTCGGGGGTGACACCACACCGGGTGCCGGCGAGGTCAGCTGGCCGGTCATCGGCCCGTCGGTGGCATGGCTGGTCGGGGTGATGGTGATCATGGTGCCGGTGTCGGTGATGCTACTTCGGAGGCGATCCTGATGACGATGACGCACAACGGGACTCGGCCGGCCGACTCCACGATCCTGCAGGAGGACAGCTTCCCGAAGATCAACCGACCCCGTCGGGAGAACTCGCCGCGGACGCTGTTCCCACACGCCTGGGTGCAGACCAAGCGGCTGCTGATGCGGTTCCTCCGGGATCCGATGACGTTCTTCTTCGGCGTGGTCTTCCCGATCTTCATGCTCCTGGTGCTGGACATCGTTCTCGGTGATGCGATCTCGGCAGTCACCGGCAACTCGGCGGTGTACGGCAGTGTCCCGCTGATGACGGTGATCGGCGCCATGAACGGTGCATCCGTCGGTGCGGTCGGCATCATCGCCGAACAGAACGACGGCATGCTGGCACGGTTGTGGGTGACGCCGATCCACCGCGCATCGGGGCTGCTGGCCCGGATCACCGCCGAGGCGCTGCGCGTGGTGATCAACTCCGTGCTGCTGCTGGCCGTCGGTTTCGCGCTCGGGCTCCGCTTCGAGCAGGGGATTCCCGCGGCGGTCGCCTGGGTCTGCGTTCCGGTGCTCTTCGGCGTCGCCTTCGCCATCCTGGTGCTCACCGTGGCGTTGTACTGGCCGAGCCCGACGATGGTGAACGCGATCGTCCTCGTGAACTCGTTGTGCCTGTTCTTCTCCAGCGGATTCGTCCCGCTGAACCAGTACCCGTCGTGGGTCCAGCCGGCCGTCGAGCACCAACCGGTGTCGTATGCGATCGAGACCATGCGCGGGCTGTCGCTGGGCGGCCCCGTCCTGGAACCCGGTATCGGAATCCTGGCCTGGTCGGGCGGCATCATCCTGGCCTGCCTCATCCCGATGGTCATCGGCTACCGGAAAGCCAGCATGCGCGGATGAGCGGGCAGCTTCGCGGACGGCCTCCGCATTGCGGCACCGGTCACCGGGCAGCCCACCGGGAAGGACTCTGATGGCGTACTCCACGTCGGTGATCCGACGGCTCGCACCCAGCGAGAAGTTCTTCGCCGAAACCCAGACCTTCACCTCGATCACCGTGCTGCTCGACGGGACCGTGGACATCGACGCCATGGCGGATGCGTTCGACGCCCTCCTCGAGGCCTATCCGGTGTACGCGGGCCACCTCGAACCCGATTCCGACGGCGGGTTCGAGTTGGTGGCCGACGACCTGCTGCACCCCGGACTGTGGGTACAGTTCGAGGGAGACCCGGCGCCCACCGATCAACTCGATCAGGGTGTGGCGCTGATCTACCTCCTGGTGAAGCCGGATTCGACGCCGGTCGAGGTCACCCTGTTCATCCACCACAGCCTCGCCGACGGAACCCACATGGCGGGGCTGCTGTTCGAGCTTTTCGCGCGCTACACCGAGGTCGTCACCACCGGGAGCGCGGGGCCGGTGAGCCCGAATCCGGCGCCCGAGCCGATCGAGACGGTTCTCGAACAGCGGGGCATTCGCAAACAGCAACGGTCGGGGTTGGATCGCTTCATCCCCGCGATGTTCGCCTACGAGCTGCCGCCCAAACGCGTGACCACCAGAAGCGCGGCGGAGCGTCCGGCGGCGGTACCGACGACGCGATGCCGGCTGAGCAAGGCCGAGACGTCGAGTCTGGTGAAGTACGGGCGGGTCAACCGGCTGTTCGTCAACAACCTGATCTCGGCGGCGATCCTGTTGGCGGAGTGGCAGGTTCGGCGCACACCGCACATCCCGATCCCGTACGTGTACAACGTCAACCTGCGTGCGCTGGTCGAACCGCCGGTGAGTGCGACCGGGTGCACGCTGGCGATCGGCGTGGCCACCTACCTCGCGCACATCACACCGCAGACCACCATGGTCGAACTCGCCAGGGGGATCGCGGACATGTTCCAGGCCGATCTGGCCGACGGCGTTGTCCAGCAGTCACTTCTGCATTTCAACATGCAGTACGAGGGCGCGATCCCCGGTCTGCCGGACGTGGTGCTGTCGACCAACCTCGGCAACGCCGTGGCCATGAGCACGCCGCCCGGCCTCGAGGTGGTCGGCGTGCAGTCGCAGTTCTACCGCGCGTCGTCTGCCGTCATCGACGTCTACTCATTCGGCGTGGTCGGCGGTGAACTGCTCATCGAGCACCACGTCGACGCCGCCGAGACCACCATCGATCTGATCCGGTCGCTTCTGCGGTCCGTGGTCTCAGAACATCAACACTGAAGGGGATTGTTGAACATGAGCTCAACGAGCTGGCTCGCTCGGCGACGCGCCACCGACCTGGGGCCCGGCGCGGCGGACACCGTGCACGTCGAACTGAGCGGACCACCGCAGACGATGCTCGACATGGTGTTCGCGAAGGCCCTCGACGCGGAGTCCCCGCATCCGGTGCTCGGAGACAACTATGCGCGTGACTTGATCAACCGGGTCGACTACGACCGGCGCCGCAACCCGATCACCAAACAGCGCAGACGGCAGGTGTCGTCGATCACCGTGCGAGCCGCCCAGTTCGACATCTGGGTGCGCCAGTTCCTCGCCGTGCACGAACGCGCGGTGGTACTGCACCTCGGGTGTGGTCTGGACAGCAGGGTCTTCCGCATCGACCCGGGACCCGGCGTGGAGTGGTTCGACGTCGACTTCCCCGACGTCATCGCGCTGCGCGAACGGTTCTATCCGACCCGCGACCACTACCACCTCGTCGCTGCGTCGGTCACCGACCCAGCCTGGTTACGGGACCTGCCCACCGACCGGCCGGTGCTCGTCCTCGCCGAGGGCGTCAGCATGTACCTGCTGGAGCAGGACGGGATCGCGTTGATGCGTCGTGTGGTCGAGCACTTTCCGGCCGGTGAGATGCAGCTGGACTTCTGGAGCCGGTTCGGATCCCGCGCGCAGCAGAAGAACAACACGGTCGTGCGGTGGTCCGGTTCGGAGTTGGGGTGGTCGGTCGACGAACCGGACGATGTCCTGACGAAAGTGCCTGGCACACGGCTGGTCACCGCGATCTCGTTGTTCGACGCGGAGACGGCGCAGCGCCTCCCCAAGGGGCTTCGTCGATTCAGCCGGGTCGCCTCCCGCACTCCGGTGCTGCGCAAGATCGTTCAGCTCCACCGCTACGCCTTCTGAGGGCGCAGGGCCGCGGCCCGGTCAGCTGAACGCGTAGTCGCTGACCGGGAAGCGGGTCGACTCTCGCACTGCCCGGCGTCGTGAGACGGGACGGACGATGGTCGCGTCACCGCGGAAGTGATAGGACCGCGACCCGGCGCAGTTCCCGCGGAAGTACACCATGTTGTCGAGCTTGGCCGACATCTGCTCGTAGTACCGGGCGTTGGCCTGTTCGGTCACCTCGAACGTCTCATGCCCGCTGCGGCGCAGCTCCCCGAAGAGTCGGCGCATGTGCCGCATCTGGATCTCCATCATCGTGAAGAACGACGCGCCGGTGAAAGCGTAGGGACTCGCGAGGTTGAGGAAATTCGGGAAGTTGGGCACGGAGATGCCCTCGTAAGTCTGGAAGTGGTTCTCCCGCCACCACTTGCCGAGGTTGCGGCCACCGCGGCCGACCACCTCGATGGCCGGGAAGTTCGCCTCCCACAAATCGAAGCCGGTCGCCAGCACCAGGGTGTCGAGAGGTCGTTTGTGTCCGTCGGCGGTGACGATGCCGTCCGGCTCGATGCGATCGATACCCGCTGTCTCGAGGCGGACATGGGACTGGTTGAAGATGCGGTAGTAGTCGTTGTTGAACGTCGTTCGTTTGCAGCCGAATTCGTAGGCCGGGGTGAGCTTGCGCCGGGTCGCGCGGTCCCGCACCGAAGCGAACAGGTGCAGCTTGGACAGCCCGGCGGCGGCGATGTTGAGCAGTCGAACCTGCTTGTAGTGGACGACTGCGCTCGACACGCCGATCTCGGCGAAGGCGTCGGTGACCAGACGCAGCAGCCGCTGCGCGACCGGGAACCGCGCGAACATGCGTTGGGCGGCGGCGGGTATGGGGAAGTCCACCTTCGGCACCACCCAGATGGGGGTGCGTTGGAAGACGGTCAGCTCGGCGGCCTGCTGCGCGAGTTCGGGGATCAGCTGCACAGCCGTCACACCCGTACCGATGATTCCGACTCGTCGGCCCTCGACGGGCGACGCCGGATCCCACTGAGCGGTGTGCACCATGGTGCCGCCGAAGGTGTCGACCCCCGGGATGTCGGGGATCCGGGGCTGCGACAGGTATCCGGTGGCGGTGATGAGGAACCGCGCCGACATCGACCGTCCGCCGGCGAGGGCCACCCGCCACAGCTGGGCGTCCTCGTCCCACCGTGCGCCGTCGACCGTGGTGTTGAACCGCATGAAGCGCCGGAGGTCGTACTTGTCCGCGATGTGGTCGGCGTAGGTCTTGAGCTCGGCCCCTGGCGCGTGCAGGCGCGACCAGTAGGGGTTCGGCTCGAACCAGTACGAGTAGGTGGTGGACGGAATGTCCACCGCCAGACCGGGATAGTGGTTGACGTACCACGTGCCGCCGAGATCGTCTTCACGATCGAGAATCGCGATGTCGTTGTAGCCCAGCCGATTGAGCTCGATCGCCGCGCCCATTCCGCCGAATCCGGCACCCACGATGATGACGTCCAAGACCTCCGAATCCATGGTCTCACCGTACCGCCGAGGCCAGCTTTCGGCGCGACTTCGGATACCTAAAAGATGTTTGCTGCAGCAATCAGGTTTCGTTTGGCGGCCGTGCGGGTAGTGCGGAGGCCGTTTCGGGACGGCAAACCGGTTGAGTGTGCAATCAATCCGTGCGACGCGATCTTTGCGTGCGCGTTGCCGGGGGCGTTGCCGCCGCAACCACCCGAAGTCGCGGCCGCGTTTGCTATCAAACGGTAATTGGCTCGTAACCGAACTGTCATACTCGAAAAACGCTTGCCAGCAGCGTGATCAGTGCATCCCGGCCTGGAACTAGGCACGATGCGACGTTGCCAGAACAAAGTAGAGCGAGGTGACCCTGCGCTTGCCGGCGAAGTGGGTGCGGCGGTAATTCTCGCGCGACCCAGATGCGAAATTCAGCTTCTCCTCAGATTTCAGCGAAAGGTATTCCGGCGGTTCGCTGTGCTGCGCTACGCTGCTCGACACGCGGGTAACGAATTAGCCCGCATCGAGTAATACCGGGGTGGAGGACCAACGTGGGGAACCATCGAGCAGAGGCTCGTAAGAACATGAGAACGGCGTCATATCTGACCACTGGCGCCGCACTGCAAATCGTGACGCTCTTCGGCCTCGCGTACGCGACGGACAGTCACCTTCCGGGCATCAGCCCGATGGCCGCCGTGTCGATTTTCATCGATGGCACCAAGGACATCCTCCCGACGACTGACAGCCAGGATCCGGATCGGATGAAGGGCGCGCTCGACGGAGCGTTCGATCAATGTGCGACGAGCCCTTGCTCGGGGAAGAACGTCTTCATCAACTATCCGCGCGAGTTCGGCATCATGACCGGTCTAGGCAGCCATACCTACGACGACTCCAAGAGCATCGCTGCTGAGGAGACCATCAAGGCGATCAAAGCTGCGAAGAGCGATCCCACATACCAGGCTGGCGACCCCATCTACGTCGTCGGGTTCTCCCAGGGCGCGAACGCGGCATCGGACGTCATCGACCAATTGCGAAAGGACGGCTACGACGCATCAGGCGTGACGTTCGTACTCTTGGGCAACGGCGCTCGCAACGATGGTGGCCTCTGGGCACGACTGCCTGCAGGAGTTTATGTTCCGTTGATTGGGCTCAGCTTCGGAGCCTCGACCAACCCCAGCTTGGATCCTAAAGCGCCACAGGTCATTCAGATCTCCAAGCAATATGACGGTGCTTCGGATGTGCCCAAGTACGTGATGAATCCGCTTGCATGGGCCAACGCCGCACTGGGCTTCATATACGTCCACAACGGCTACTACAACGATGTCGAGATCCCCGATGTGAACAACAACGGATTCGACCAAGCTGACATCGATGCATTGGAGGACAACCCGGATTACATCGTCACCAAGACCGGCAATGTCACCGACATTCTGATCAAGAACCCGGTCGGCCAGCTACCCCTCACCCGGCCGCTGTTGGATCTCGGAGTTCCACCCGAAATCGTCAGGGCTCTCGACCCGCTGCTGCGGGCCATCATCGAGACCGGATACGACCGACCGACCGATGGCAAGTACGCCGCTACGCCAGTTCATCTCGAACTGATGCCCGACCCCCATCAGTGGGTGGAGGACTTCCACGCCATCGCCGCGGGTATGGAGGAGACGCAGGAGAACCTCGCAGAGCTCAACCACGCCAACCTGATGCAGAACAATATTCCTGAGCCCCAAACTCAGACGATCACTGCGTCGGGTACGGAGGAGAAGTCGGTTGTCGCCACCACTACCACCGGTGTGGTCACGACACCGAAGACGGGCGGAGAGACAGCCAGAACCGGTCCAGTTGGTGGACAGACCTGGTACAAGCCGTTCACACCGGCGCCGGTGACTCAGGCTCCGCCGACCGCGACGGTACCGCCGACGACGCAACCGGTCACGCCGGTGGTGAATCAGGACCCGGCGCCCACGGGCGGGGAGGTCACGACGCCGAGCACGTCGAAACCGCAGGTGAACATCAACAAGTCCCTGCAGCAGATCAACAAGGCGATCACGGGGACCGTGAACACCGTTGTCGGGGCGCTGACCCCGAAGCGTAGTGGTGGCACCACCACTACGCAGGATCCCAGCCCGTCGACGCAGGACCCGGGACCGACGGATACGGAGCCGAGTGGGGGGGGTACCGGCACCGAGAGCAACAACGAGACCCCTGCCGCCTGAAAACTGCATACCCACCCAAAGTGGTGCTGGGCCGTCAACGGCGGTCCAGCACCACTGCGGTGTCTCGAGAGGACTGACCCTTGGAAATCGCACTGATCATCGTCTCGGTCGGCCTGGCCATCTTCATGGCGGTCGCCGGATTCCTCAACGTCTTCTTCGTCGGCGATGCTCGGGAAAACCAAGTGCACCTGCGGATCTCGGTGGGGCTGACCCGTTTCATCGGCTGGTGCCAGTGGGCGTCGGTGGTGGGCCTGATCGGCGGACTGTTCTGGCGGCCGCTCGCGATCGCCGCGGCGATCGGACTTCTTCTCCTGCTGATCGGCGCCGTCCTGGCACACCGACGCGTCAACGATCCGCTCAAGGAGATGCTGCTGGCGATAGCGGTCTTCGTGCTCACCGCGTTCGTTCTCGCCGGCCACCTGTCGCAACTGGCGGCCGATCAGGGGCCTACCTTGGCAGGCGAGCTTCTGCAAGGCGACCGATATACCCAGTCACCGCAGTGAACGTCTCCTCGAGCCGGCTACGGAGCAGGCGATGCGCCACGCCGGCGAGAACCCCGCTCATGATGACGCGCTCAGTGAGAAGCGTTCCGGCGCCATGATTCTCGATAGTGTGCTCGTAGGTGAACTTGAGACCGGGAAACGTGGTCTCCGATGTCCAGATGGCCGGTCGCTCAACGCGGGTGAGCGTCGAGTACGTCTTCACACCGCCCTTGACCTTGACGCCGACACGCGCACCAACGGCGAAGTCGCCGTCGACGGTGCCCATCTCGATGACGTCGCCCGGCCACGCCGACGGATCGGTCCACACCTCCCAAACCGTCTCGGCCGGAGCGGAACACGGCGACGAGCCTTCAACCGATCGGAGTTTGTTGCCCATCGCTCGATCATGTCACCGACGTGCGGGCGCGGCAGCAACTCCGCCGAGAACACTGTGGAAATCCCACCTAGTCATCGGGAGTGCTGAGATGCCACGAACCTTCGAGACCGCCGTCGACTCGCCGGCGACGGTGGCGCAGATCGTGTCGGCGTTCTCCGACGAACGGTATTGGTCAGCGCGGCTGGGCCAATTCGCCGGAGGCACAGCCGCCGTCGAATCCCTCCGCACCGACGCGACCGGCACCGTGGCTGTCACGATCGCCCTCGGCCTGCTTCGCGACCGGCTCCCCAAGGTGGTGACACAACTCCATCCGGGGGACATCGAGATGATCCGCGAAGAGAGGTGGTGCTGGCTCGAAGACGGCCGCGTCCGCGGTGACATCGAAGTCACCGTGACCGGTGCACCGGTGTGCGCCGCGGGACAATGCATGCTGACGTCCACCGCCACCGGGTCTCGAATGACCTACGCCGGCAGCGTCAAGGTCAACGTTCCCTTGGTCGGCGGACGGATCGAGAGTTACATGGGCCGCCAGACCGTCGACGAGATCGCGAGACTGCAGGAATTCACCAACGACTGGATCGCCGAAAACCACCGACTCAGTTGGCCGTAACCACCGGCAAATCGATTCGCGACGCGCGGAGTCGACTGCGGTGCACCCCGAACGTGGGCGGCGTTCCGGGCAGCACGGCGAAGTGGCTCGCATCCGCACCGGCAAGGGCGAGACGAATTCGGTGTCCGGGCCGGAACAGGTGCGACGTCGGGATCAGGTCGAAGATGAGCGTCGCGATCTCACCGGAACTCAGCGGCCGGGCGTCACCACGTTTGAAGGTGCGGTAGGGCACCGTCTGCCGGTACGGCGCGGGCGCGTCGGCCACCTGCCTGTGCAACGCGCGCAGCTGTCCCTCGGTGACCGGGGCGACGCGCCCTCCGGCGTCGACGTCTTCCAGATAGACGAATACCGTCGCATCGTCACCGGTCACGCTCAGGAACAGCGTGACCACCGGATGCCCCGTCACTTCCACCGCCCTGTCGAGCGGTGCGGACGTGTAGGTGAGCAGGCGTCTGTCCACAGCGTTGCGGTCGGGGTAGCGGACGGCCTCGCCGACGGCCACCTGTGTGCGCCAACGGGAATGCTCACCGGTGCCCACCGTCGGATCGACGTCGTACTCGTCTACGCTGCTGTCGGTCTCCGGCGGCTCGGTGCTCAACATGCGCTCCGTGGACAGGTAGTACGTGCGGGGTTCAGCCGGCGGGGGCCACGACCGGGAACTCTTCCAGCGGCCTTCGCCCATGGTGTAGTAGTGCACGCGGTCCTCCGCGCCGATCCCGGAATCGCGGTCCCGGAGGTGGTGGTCGAAGAATCGCAGCAGCTCACCTTCGTGGTCGAACCGAGATTTCACCGGATCCCGGTGAGGTTCGATGTGCCAATGCCCGCCGTGGCTCCACGGACCGAGAATCAACCGGTTCCCGGCGGACCCGAGCGTGAGGAACCGCTTGGCCGCGGAATGCGAATAGGCGCCGTCGAACCACCCGCTGTAGCTGTAGACCGCGACGCCCGACTTCTCGACGTCGCGCCAGTAGTTGTGCGGGCTGAACAGGTTGATGCTGCCGGACTCGTCGATCGGATGCCCGACCAACTCGGGAGCCTCACCCTCGTCGGAGTGGTACGGGTCCGAGGGTGCGACATCGTCGCGAAACGTCAACGACCTTGCCTGGCTGTCGATGTCGTAATTGTCCAGATGGGCGGCCAGCGCGCTGCGGCGCAGGCGTCGACGCCGGTCACCGTCGACGGGCTGCACCCCGGTCACCAGCATCCGCACCCACCAACCGGCGACCTCGTGGGGCGCGTTGCGGTCCAGTGCGGCGTTGTACCGTCCCCACGTCTCGGTGAACCACACCGCGTGGATGCCGCCGGGGAAGGCGATGTCGGTGTAGGCGTCGAACGGCGAGAACCGGGGTGCGACGGCGCGGACCGCGGGATGCGCTGCGACCGAGAGTAATTCGGCCGCAGCCCCGCTGTACGAGCTACCGAGGGCACCCACCGACCCGTCGGACCACGGCTGGCTGACGATCCAGTCGACGATCTGGGCGCCGTCGCGGATCTCGTCGGGTGACCACTCGCAGAGCCGGTGGCCGAACGATGCACCCGACCCTCGCACGTCGACGTCGACCCAGGCGTAACCGTTGGCCAGAAAACGCCGTCGGCACCTGGCTGTGGAGGGGATGTGGTGAAAAGGTCGGCCGGCGACCGCTGCGCGCAGTGGCTGCCGGAGCTCCATCGCCCGGTAGTAGCGGGTCTGATTGACCACCGCGGGGACCCGGGTCTGCCGGGTCGTGTCGGCGGGGAGGTAGACGCTCACCGCGATTCGGACCCCGTCGCGCATGGTGATGTAGCGGGAGAAGCTCCGCACGCCGCGCAGTCGGCGGGGGCTGGGCGGAGGGGAGAACCAGCCCGCATCCGACTCGCTGTCCGCCACCAGAATCCTCCATCTGCGTTGCGATTCCGCCCCCGTCGGCGCGATTCGGCCAAGCATAGGATCCGATCGACGCAGTGCACAGCTTTCTTGCGGATGAAACCAAATATGGTCAGACGCTTTTTCTTTGGGGCCGTGGTGACATGCCCTCAGGTAGGGTCCCCCGTGACAGGAGACAGCGCGGACTCGATCGGAGCGCCCAGTGCGAGACTTCTCGGGAGCAGTCGCCATCGTCACCGGGGGAGGTGGCGGAATCGGTGCGGCGCAGGTGAAGTTACTGCGTGACCGCGGAGCGCGGGTCTGCGCCGTCGACATCGACGAGGACGCCGCCGCCCGGAGCGGGGCCGATCTGGCGATCGGTGCCGACGTGGCCGACCGCGAGGCCATGGCAGCGGCGGTCGATCGCGTGGTCGATCAGTTCGGGAAACTCGATGTGGTCTTCTGCACCGCAGGCATCACCCACCTGCCTGCCACGCTGCGGTCGTTGAAACCCGGCGAGGCGCAACGCGTCATCGACGTCAACCTGGTCGGCACACTCAACACGATCCACCCGGCGTTGGAGGCGCTCATCGCCTCCCGTGGACACATCGTCGTCGTGTCGTCCATGGGGTGGCCACCCAATACGGAGTACGGAACACTCCTTCCGGCGGTGGGAGGGGTTGCCTACTCGACGAGCAAGACCGCCGTCGAGATGCTCGGGCGCGGATTGCGGATGGAACTCTCACCCCACCACGTCGGTGTCACGATCGCCTACTTCGGTCCGATCGACACCGCCATGCTCGAACAGTCCCTCACCCCGCCCTCACGGGCCAAACAGAGACTGACCATCGGGCCGGAGAAGGCCGCCGCGGCGGTCATCCGCGCGGTCGAGAAAGGGAAGGTGCGGGTGATCATCCCGGCGCGCTGGAACTTCCTCAACGTCGTCCGTCCGCTCGGTGTGCAACTCGACAATCTGTTGCTGCGCAGCAAGACTCAACGCGAGTTCATCGAAACCTACGATTCGGTCTGATCCAAGGCAGGGTGTAGCCGGCGTCGGCGCGCAGCGGTGTGCATGACGTAGACCACGACGAGGATCGTGGCGGCGATGATCACGGACCACCTCGACGTCGCCGAGAGCCGAAGGCTGCCCCACGGGGCCGCCCACTCCGCCGACGTGGCGACGGCGTACATCACCACCAGTGCCCACAGCGCCGTGCCTGCCACCGCAACCGCCCTGAGGGCCAAGGCCAGCCACCGCGTGCCGGGCCTCCGAACTGCGACCCCGGCGGCCACGCTCACGGCGATCACCGCCGCGGCGATCAGCGCAGGCGTCCCGACATCGTCGAGGGAGCGGAACAACGCGGGGGCCCAGACCAGCCACACGGCCAGGAAAAGCGATGCCCCCACGAGCACCGCCCCCACTGCCCGCACCGCGGTTCCCCGCCGGCCCGCCACCACCCCCAGCACCAGACACGTCAACCCCACGACCGCGAAAACCACACTGGGCGCGTAGAAGTGATCGGGCGGAATGGGCGGCGGGGCACAGTAAGCCGGCCCGAGTTGACCGCTGTCGATCGCGCAGTGCGTCATGAACAGCCCGAGGACCCACGCGACGACATAGGTCGTCAGGGCCACCAGGAGAACCGTCGTGAGCCGCTCGAGCACCCCGCGTCCGGTCGTCCGGTCGTCTTCGGTGTCCGTCGGCGCCGGGTCGGGATGCGGTGACGCTGCGGGAGGGAAGACGGCATCGCGGCGGGTGAACCACGCCGCGGCCGACACCAGGCCGGCGACCACCATCGCCGCCACCGCCAACCATTTGGCCGACGAGACCGCCATCTGGACGAAATTGAGCATGCCCCCGTCGCCCCGGTAGGCGAACTGCCCGTCGGGTCGCTTGTACATCAGCGCCGAGAGCAGGACGTATTCGACGGCGTCGCAGGCGAACGCGATCGACGGCAGCCACAGCACCCATCCGGCGCGCTGCAGTGCGGGCACCGTGATGCGCCACCAGCCACCGATCAGGATCGCGGTGAACATCAACCAGTAGCCGGCCATCACGAGGAAGTCGGGCAGCAGGATCTGCTGCACCGAGGCAGGCACCGTGCAGCCCTGCACGAGCCAGTCGAAGCGCTCACTACCGCCGGAGAACTGGGAGGCGAAGTGCAGGATCCCGCATTTCCCGGCGATGCCGAAAAGCCACGTCGATCCGGCATTGAAGGCGACGAACCCGACGATCGCCGCGACGATCAGTCGGCGGGAGCCACCCGCCCGCGCGTACGCACGCACCGCGGCACAGGCGCGGGTGCCGTCCCCGCGCGCCGCGTCCTCGACGATGACGTCATTCCTCGCCTGCCCCGCCATGGTCCGTATCTAACACAGGCGTTCCGCACCTCGGCGGGCATTGCGCGGTCTTACTCGGCGACTACTTGCGATTCCAAGAACCGATCACCGCAGCAGCGTGGTGATCGCCGCCGTGAGTTCGGGTGAATCCGACGTCGTGAGGTTCTGGTACTGGCCCCCGGTCGTCCGCGCGACGGTCTCCCACGTCCCGCGGTCGGGGTCGTCACCGAAGTCGATGACGTTGACGGCCACCGGCCGGGCCGGATCGAACGCGTCGCGGATGAACGCTTCGAGTCCCGCACCGTCGAGTGTCCGGTCGGTGTGCGGACCCTGGGTGATCACCAGCACCGAATTGGGTTGTCCCGCGCGGAAGTTGGCCATCGCCTCGTTGTAGACCAGACGCAGCGTGGTGAACGACACCGCGCCGCCGGAGGTCGACGAGAGCGTGTCGAGTGTCGTGGTCAACGCGGCGGACCGCGGTTGACCGTCGACCGGTTCGGACAGCGGACCGGTGGTGATCTGCGAGTTGCCCGCGGCGGCGTCGAACGTCCACAGCCCCAGTGCCGTCGTCGGCGGAAGCGCATCGACCCGGGGGATCAGCGCGTTGACGACGTTGCCCATCCTCGTGTTGTCGCCTTCCGCACCGGGCATGGACAGATCGAGCATGATCGTCGTCGTGGAGGCCTGCGCCGGTGAGGTCAGGGCCTCGGCCAGTTTCACCCGTGCCGCATCGTCGCCGACCGACAACGGCGCCGCCAGCTTCGGGAAGTCGGTGACGTCGCTCGGCGGGGGTGTGCCGCCCTGGGTGCGGAACCCGGCCTTGGCGAGTTCGTTCATGCGATCGGGCTCACGCATGAACCGGGCGAACTGGCTGGCCGCAGTGACCTGTTCACGTGAGAGCCAGTCGCCCGACAGCAGCACGGTCGGGTAGTCGGCGGTCGCCACCGGACCCGGCGGTAGCCACGAGGCCAGTTCGGATTTCGCATCGGGCGACGACGCGGCACGCGCCACCACTTGCTGTTCGGTCGTCGCGACGGCGTGCACCGGCGCCTTCGCCGGATCTCCGGAGGTCAGCAGCGCCTTCATGGCGGCGTCGGCGGTATCGGCGGGCAGTTCGGGTGCGCCGGCGGACAGGGTGTTGATCGCGCTGATCCCGTCGGTCGCGGGTGCGCCGTCGGGGCTCGCCGCGGCGGCGACGGCCTCGGCCGCCAGATACGACGCGTCGGCGTTGCCGCTACGTGGCAGCGCGAGCTTCAGCGCGCCCCACCCGGGCAGGCCGAGTCCGTCGAGCGCTGTCGGATTGGTCTGCAGGCCGGGCAGGGTGCCCCAGTTCTGCTGCGCCAGGGCGGGTTTGAGCTCGGGCCGCACGGCCAAGACGACCGGTGTGCTGACCAGGGTGCGTGAATCGCTGACCGTCTTCTGGTCCGTCGCGGCCTCGAGCCGGGCCGCCGAGACACCGCTCGCGGGAATCCACAGCGCCGGACGCTCGCCGAGGTCACCGGGCCAGGTGTCGCCGAAGCCCTTGATGACCTGCTCGGAACCGGCCGGTTTGACGCCCACCTTCACACAGCGGTCACCCACCGGGGCGGCGTTCTCGTTGTACTGGTCGGCCAGTCCGCCGATCGTCTCCGCGATCGACGGGTCGGCCAGCACGGCGACGTCGAGGTTGCCGTCGACGCACCGCGCCGATGCGGCGTCGCTGCGTTCGGAGAGGGCGTCACCGAAGAAGCGCCACAGGATGACCCCGCCGACCACGACGACGACCGTGACGAGCGCGGCGATGACCCCGATGCTGAGGCCGCGCCGTCCGGGCGTCACCGCCCGGTGGCTGCCGGTCCAATCGCCGCCGTCCCAGGTGCCGCCGTGTGCGGGTCCGGACGGTTCGGCGGGTGGCTGGGCCCCCGCGGTGACCGGATGGTCGTCGGCGTACTCGTCGGCGTACTCGTCGGCGTACTCGTCGGCATACTCACTGTCGGCATAGTCGCCGTCGGCGTACTCGTCGGTGTAGTCGCCCTGGCGTGCATCCGCACCCTCGGGCTGTGCCGGGAACTCGCCACTGTGCCGACCCGACGGGCCGTCGTCGGAGCCGTATCCACCGTCGTCGATCCTGTCGTCGGGGACGCCGGCGTCGTCGTCGGAGTCCTCAGGATCGGGAATGCTGTGCCTACCCATGCCTACCCATTCCGGTCCCCGTGTTTGCGTCGTCGCTTGATCATCGCTGGGTCATCGCCGCTTTCGTCCGCGCCCCGGGCAGTCTAGTCGTCCGCCAGGACCGCCTCAGGCGCCGGCAACGCTGGCTTTGTACTCGCGTCGGCGTCGGTGCAGGATCGGCTCGGTGTACCCGCTGGGCTGCGTGCCGCCCGCGAGGATGAGTTCCTGCGCGGCCTGGAAGGCGATGCTGGAGTCCGGGTCGGTGGCCATCGGCTTGAAGTCCGGGTCCTTGGCGTTCTGCTCGTCGACCACCGCGGCCATCCGGCGCAGGCTGGTCTTGACGTCCTCTTCGGTGATGACGCCGTGGCGCAGCCAGTTGGCCAGCAGCTGGCTGGAGATCCGCAGCGTGGCGCGATCCTCCATCAGCGCGATGTCGTGGATGTCGGGCACCTTGGAACAACCGACACCGGCGTCGATCCAGCGGACGACGTAGCCCAGGATCGACTGGCAATTGTTGTCGACCTCCTCGCGGATCTCCTCGGGCGCCCAGGCCAGTTCCTTGGCGAGCGGGATGGTGAGCAGATCGTCGAGCGATGCGCGCTGCTTGCCCTCGAGTTCCTTGTGCACGGCGTACACGTCGACCTGGTGGTAGTGCATGGCGTGCAGCGTGGCCGCGGTCGGCGACGGCACCCATGCGGTGGTGGCGCCGGCCTTCGGCTGACCGATCTTCTGTTCGACCATGTCGGCCATCAGGTCCGTCATCGCCCACATACCCTTGCCGATCTGGGCCCGGCCCGAGAAACCGGTGGCCAGACCCACGTCGACGTTCTGGTCCTCGTAGGCCTTGATCCACGGCTGACTCTTCATCGCGCCCTTGCGGATCATCGGACCCGCCTCCATCGAGGTGTGGATCTCGTCGCCGGTGCGGTCCAGGAACCCGGTGTTGATGAACACCACCCGGTCGGCGGCGGCCTTGATGCACGCCTTGAGGTTCAGGGTGGTGCGGCGCTCCTCGTCCATGATGCCGACCTTGAGGGTGTTCTGCGGCAGCCCCAGGACATCCTCGACGCGGCTGAACAGGTCGACGGTGTAGGCCACCTCGGCGGGGCCGTGCATCTTGGGCTTGACGATGTAGACCGAACCCGTGCGGCTGTTGCGCAGCGGGCCGTTCGCGTCACTCTCTTTGAGACCGTGCATGGCGATCAGACCGGTGAACAGGGCGTCCTGGATACCTTCGAACACCTCGTTACCCTCGGCGTCCGTGATCGCGTCGTTGGTCATCAGATGTCCGACGTTGCGCACGAACAGCAGGCTGCGGCCGGGCAGGGTGAGCTCGCCGGAACCGTCCGGGGTGGTGTACGTGCGGTCGGGGTTGAGCACGCGGGTGAAGGTCTTGTCGCCCTTGCTGACCTCTTCGCTCAGGTCGCCGCGGTTGAGCCCCAGCCAGTTGCGGTAGCCCAGCACCTTGTCCTCGGCGTCGACCGCGGCCACCGAATCCTCGAAATCCATGATGGTGGTGACGGCGGATTCGAGCACGACGTCCTTGACGCCGGCCTTGTCGGTCGAGCCGACGGGCGAGTCGGGGTCGATGAGGATCTCGATGTGCAGTCCGTTGTTGCGCAGCAGGATCGACCACTGCGGGGATCCGAGTTCACCGGTGTAGCCGACGAACTGGTCCGGGCCGGCCAGACCGACCCACTGGTCGTCTCCGAGCTCGACCTGCACCTGCCCGTCCTCGATTCGGAAACCGGTGGCGTCGGCATAGGAGCCGGACGCCAACGGCGCTGCGCCGTCGAGGAATTCGCGCGCGTAGGCGATCACCTTGTCGCCACGGACGCGGTTGTAGCTGGTGCCCTTCTCGGCGCCGTCCTCCTCGCTGATGACGTCGGTGCCGTACAGCGCGTCATAGAGCGAACCCCACCGCGCGTTGGCCGCGTTGAGCGCGAAGCGGGCGTTGAGCACCGGCACCACCAACTGCGGGCCTGCGGTCGTGGTGATTTCGTCGTCGACGCCTGCGGTGGTGATCGTGAAGTCACCCGGATCGGGTTCGAGGTAGCCGATCTCGGTGAGGAACTGCTTGTACTCGTCGGCGTCGTGCGGACCGATCGCCCGCTGCCGGTGCCACTTGTCGATCTGCGCCTGCAGGTCGTCGCGGCGGGCGAGCAGTTCCTGGTTGCGCGGGGTCAGGTCGGTGACGACCTTGTCGACACCCGACCAGAAGCTGTCCGGGTCGAGATCGGTACCGGCCAGCGCCTCATCGGTGATGAAGTCGTAGAGCGCGCGGGCCACGCGCAGGTTTCCCACCGTCACGCGATCAGTCATCGTTTTCCTCCTCGGCCGTACTTCACGCGCGCCACGCGGCACGCCGCCGTCGATCCAGCTTACCCATGGGTAACAGCGACGAATCCAGCGTGCACCGATGCCCCGCCGTCTCCCGCCAGTGCGGTGCGCAACGCGTCACATCGGGCCGCGAGTGTGGCGCGCAGCGGGGCCGCCCGGTCGGCGATGTCCTGCTGCGCCCGGATGTATTCGGCGCGTCCCGCCGGGGTTTCGATCGCGATGGGGTCGAATCCGTAGCCGCGTAGGTCATATGGGCTCGCACGCATGTCGAGCAGGCGGGCGTCGGCCGCGAGTTCCAGACAGTCCATCACCAGATCCGAAGCCACCAGCGGTGACAGCTTGTACGACCACTTGTACAGATCCATCGCGGCATGCAGACAGCCCGGCTGTTCGGTGTCGATCTGCCGCTCACGGCTCAACGGTTCGGCATTGCGCCCGACGGCGGCCTCGGTGAAGAACCGGAACGCGTCGAAATGGCTGCAGCGCAACGACATCGACTCGACCACCGCGTCGGTGCCGGCCCGTCCGAGGCGTAACGGCACCGCGTCGTGGCGGGTGTCGGGGGAGCGGTACACCATGGCCCACTCGTGCAATCCGAAGCAGTTGAGCCGCGCCGGCCGGGCGGCGGTGGCACGCAACAGCGCGGCCACGAACTCCACCGCGTCCGCGCGTGACCGCAGGTGTTCGGCGGTCACGCCCACCCCGCCGGGCACCGCGCCGTAGCCCGACCGGGCCAGATAGGGGCGGGCTGCGTCCCCGGACAGCACCATGCCGAAGCCCGGATGCCAGCACCGCAGGTGGCGCGGACGCAGGCTGTAGTAGGTGAACAGGAAATCCCACACCGGGTGGGTCCGGCCGGCGCGTCGCCGCGCCTGATGCGGCGCGCAGAAGGCGTCCACCCGATTTCGGTGGGTGCTCGCCCGCCGCACCCACACCGACTCGTCGAGGAGTTCGGTCATCACCGCCGGTGGGTTCCGTCGCGCACCGTGCCGACGAGGTCCTCCACCAGGTCTTCCAGCGCCACCATCGCGGTGACCGCACCGTCGGCGGAGGTGACCAGCGCGAGGTGGCTGTTGGTGCGGCGCAGCCGGGACAGGGCGTCGGGCAGCGGCAGCGATGCGGGCAGTTGCGGCAGCGGGCGCACCATCGACCGGTCCAGCACCGCATCGGGATCGTCGACCAGCGGCAGGACATCCTTGATGTGCAGATAGCCCAGGTACTGGCCGGACGGCGCGGTCACGGGGAACCGGGAGTAGCCCGTCTCGGCCAGCGCCCGTTCCACCGCGGCGACCGTCGGGCCCTGACCCGGTGCCGACGCCGGGATGGCGTGGATGGTGTCCAGCGGCATCGCCACATCCCGGACGGCCCGGTTGCGGATCTGCAGGGCGCGGGTGAGCCGTGTGTGCTCCTCGGGGTCGAGCAGACCTTCGGAGACCGATTCGGCGATCATCTCCGACAGTTCGACCGTCGAGACGTTGACGTCGAGTTCGTCCTTCGGCTCCACCCCGAAGGCGCGCAGCGTGGCGTTCGCGCACCAGTTGTAGAACGCGATGAGCGGGCGCGCCGCACGGATGTAGACCAGGTAGACCGGGATCAGCAGCATCGCCGCCGACTCCGGCCCCGCGATCGCGATGTTCTTCGGAACCATCTCACCCAGCAGCACGTGCAGCGTGACCACCACGCTCAGCGCGACCACGAACGAGACGGTGTGCAGCACCGCGTCCGGGATGCCGAGCAACCCGAAGGGTTTCTCCAGCAGGTGCGCCACCGCGGGTTCGCCGACCCGGCCCAGCAGGATGGAACAGATCGTGATGCCCAGCTGGGAACCGGCCAGCATCAGCGAGAGGTTCTCACCGGCCCGGATGACGGTCACGGCGCTGTTCTTGCCCTGTTCCGCCAGGGCCTCGAGCCGGTCGCGGCGCGCGGAGATGAGCGCGAACTCGGAGGCCACGAAGAACGCGTTGGCCCCCAGCAGCAGCACGGTCAGCAGGACGCCGAACAGATCGCCACCCATCAGCGGTCCTCCTCCGGCGCGGCGCCGTCTTTGCTGTGGTGGTCGTCGTTGTCGATGTGGTCGTCGGTGTCACCGCGGCGCCCGAGTTCGACCAACTCCAGCAGGTCGATCCGGCGACCGTCCATCTGCACGACCTTGGCCTGCCAGCGGATCGGATCGTCGAGCGGCCCGTCCGGATCGAACGCGGTCAGCTCGACCGAGTCGCCCACTTCCGGGATGTGTCCGAGCTCCTGCAGCACCAGCCCGCCGATGGTCTCGTACTCGCCCTCGGGGGCGCGGAAACCGGTCCCGGTGGCCACCTCGTCGATCCGCAGCAGGCCCGACACCTGCCAGCCGTCGCCGGCGGCGACCACGTCGGGGGTGGCGTCATCGTGTTCGTCGCGGACGTCGCCGACGATCTCCTCGATCAGATCCTCGACGGTCACCATGCCGGCGGTGCCGCCGTACTCGTCGACCACCAGCGCGGTCTGCAGCCCGTTGGCGCGGATCTGGGTCATCACCGCGTCCCCGTCCAGCGTCGAGGGCACGGTGGCCACCGGGATCGCGATTGCCGCGAGGCGGGTGCGGTCGCGGTCGTCGCGCGGTACCGAGAACACCTGTTTGACGTGGACGACGCCGATGGTCTCGTCGAGGTCACCCTCGACGATCGGGAAGCGCGAATACCCCGTTTCGATCGCCGCGGCGATGAGGTCGGCGACGGTGTCGTCGGCCTGCAGGGCCTCGATCTCGGTGCGGGGGGTCATCAGTTCCTCGGCGGTGCGCTCGCCGAACTGCAGTGACCTGTCCACCAGCACCGCGGTCACCGGGTCGAGTGAACCGCTGCGCGCGGAGTTGCGCACGAGCGAGATCAGCTCCTGCACCGACCGCGCGGAGCGCAGCTCCTCGGCGGGTTCGATGCCCAGCCGGCGCAGGATCATGTTCGCGGTGCCGTTGGTGAGCCGGATCAGCGGCGTGAAGATCGTCGAGAAGAGCAGCTGCGGAGGTGCGGCTGCGCGGGCGGTCGGCGCCGGGCGGGCCACCGCGAGGTTCTTCGGCACGAGTTCGCCGAAGACCATCGACAGGGAGGTGGCGATCAGGATCGCGAGGAACAGGGCGACGCCGCTCGCGGCCTGTTCCGGCAGTCCGATCGCGTCCAGACCCGGCTGCAGCAGCCGGGCGACCACGGGTTCGGCCAGGTAGCCGGTGGCCAGCGTGGTGATCGAGATGCCCACCTGGGCGCCCGAGAGCTGGAAGGACAGCGTGCGGTGGGCGCGGCGCACGAGCTGGTCGCGCCGGTGCCCGCTACGGGCATTGGCCTCGACGGTGCTGCGCTCCAGCGCCGTCAACGAGAACTCGGCGGCGACGAACACCGCGGTACCCGCGGTCAACACCACGATCGCCAACAGCGAGAGCAGGGTGTATGCGACGCTCATCGAATCGTCACCGGTACGCCGGGCCGTGGGCCCGGCCGGCTAGAAGAGGGCTCGGCGTCGGGTGGCTCGATGGACGGGTGCTCGGCCCGGCAGGCCTCCGGTGCACACCGGGCCTCGGCGGGTGCCTGCGGCACGTGATCCCTTCCTCGGTCGGATGTCGGACGTCAGACGACCGACGGCGCGAATGCCCAATCGTAACTGGACTCTCACCAACCGGTGGGCAGCGGGCGGCCCTCGGCGAACCCGGCCGCCGATTGCACCCCGAGCACCACTTTGTCGTGCAGTTCGGGCAGCGTCGTGGCCCCGACGTAGGTGCAGGTGCTGCGGACCCCGGAGGTGATGTGGTCGAGTAGGTCCTCGACACCGCCTTTGGTCGGGTCGAGGCTCATCCGCGATCTGGAGATGCCTTCCTCGAACAGCGCCTTGCGGGCGCGGTCGAACGCGCTGTCGCCGGCTGTCCGGGCCGCCACCGCCCGCTTCGACGCCATCCCGTAGCTCTCCTTGTACGGCTGGTTGTCGCGGTCGTGCATCAGGTCGCCGGGAGACTCGTATGTGCCGGCGAACCAGGAGCCGATCATCACGTTGGCTGCCCCCGCCGCCAGCGCGAGCGCCACGTCGCGCGGATGGCGCACCCCGCCGTCCGCCCAGACGTGCGCGCCCAGATCTTTTGCCGCCGCGGCACATTCGACGACCGACGAGAACTGCGGCCGACCGACACCGGTCATCATCCGGGTGGTGCACATCGCGCCGGGGCCGACGCCGACCTTGATGATCGACGCGCCCGCCGCGACGAGGTCGCGGGTGCCCTCGGCCGACACCACGTTGCCCGCCGCGATCGGCACACCGAGGTCGAGGGAGGCCACCGCCCGGATCGCCTCGAGCATCTTGGTCTGATGACCGTGGGCGGTGTCGATCACCAACAGGTCGACTCCGACCTCGGCCAGCGCCCGCGCCTTCGCCCCGACGTCGCCGTTGATGCCGACCGCTGCGGCGATGCGCAGCCTCCCGTGCCGGTCGACGGCAGGGGAGTAGATACCCGCCCGGATCGCCGCGGTCCGGGTGAGCACACCGGACAGCGTGCCGTCCGGCTCGGTGAGGACCGCGACGTCCACCGGCGCGTGTTCGAGCAGATCGAAGACCTTGCGCGGATCGGTGCCGACCGGCGCGGTGACGAAATCGGTGATGGCGACGTCGCGGACCCGGGTGAACCGGTCGACGTCGGCGCAGGTCGACTCGGTCACCAGGCCGATGGGACGGCCCTCGAACACCACGACCGCCGCCCCGTGTGCGCGCTTGTGGATCAGCGCGATCGCGTCGGACACCGAATCGTCGGGTGCCAGCGTGACCGGCGTGTCGACCACCAGGTCGCGGCTCTTGACGAAGTCGACGGTCTGCTGCACGGCCGAGATCGGCAGATCCTGCGGCAGCACCACCAGACCGCCGCGGCGCGCCACGGTTTCGGCCATCCGGCGTCCGGCGACGGCGGTCATGTTGGCGACCACGACCGGGATCGTGGTGCCCGAGCCGTCCACGGTCGACAGGTCGACGTCGAACCGCGACGTCACGTCGGACCGCTGCGGGACGACGAACACGTCGTCGTAGGTCAGGTCGAAGACCGGGTGGTGCCCGTCGAGGAATCTCATCGTCGGCCAGTCTAGTTACCCCGGGACTGCTGCCAGATCATGCTTCGCTGCGGAATCGCGATCTGGCCGCAGTCTCGGCGAAATCAGGCCTCGACTTCGCTGCGGTCACCGCTCCACAGCGTGTGGAACCGCTTATCCCGGTCGGTGTCGATGCGGCCGTAGGTGTGGGCGCCGAAGAAGTCGCGCAGCCCCTGCGTGAGTGCGGCGGGCAGGCGTTCGGTGCGCAGCCCGTCGTAGTACGACAGCGCCGACGAGAAGCCGGGGATCGGGATGCCGAGTTCGGTGGCCTTGACCACCACACGGCGCCAGCTGTCGATGGCGTTCTCGATCGCGTCGCGGAAGTACGGGTCGACGATCAGCGTGGGCAGATCGGGATCGTTGTCGAATGCGTCCTTGATGCGGTTGAGGAACTTCGCCCGGATGATGCAGCCGCCGCGCCAGATGGTGGCCATGTCGCCGGGGGTGATGCCCCAGTCGTACTCGGCACTGCCTGCCTGGATCTGGTTGAAGCCCTGCGCGTAGGCGATGATCTTCGACGCGTAGAGGGCCTGTCGGATGTCCTCGGTGAACTGCTCTGCGTCACTGGGCTTTTCGCCCAGGTCGCCGGAGGCCAACCCGGTGGTGGCCTGGCGCTGGGCGACCGATCCCGACAGCGCGCGGGCGAACACCGCCTCGGCGATACCGGTGACGGGCACACCCAGGTCGAGCGCCGACTTCACCGTCCAGCGGCCGGTGCCCTTCTGCTCGGCCTCGTCGAGGATGAGGTCGACGAGCGGTTTGCCGGTCTTCTCGTCGATCTGACGCAGCACCTGCGCGGTGATCTCGACCAGGAAGCTGTCGAGGTCGCCGCGGTTCCACTCGTCGAAGACCTCGGCGATCTCGGGGGCGGACTTGCCGAGCCCGTCGCGCAGCAGCTGGTAGGCCTCGCCGATGAGCTGCATGTCGGAGTACTCGATGCCGTTGTGCACCATCTTCACGAAGTGGCCCGCGCCGTCGGGTCCGATGTGCGTACAGCACGGGACACCGTCGACGTGCGCGGAGATCTCCTCCAGCAGCGGACCGAGGCTCTCGTAGGACTCCGCGGGGCCGCCGGGCATGATCGACGGCCCGTTGAGCGCACCCTCCTCGCCGCCGGAGATGCCGGCGCCGACGAAGTGCAGACCGCGTTCCCGGATCGCCTTCTCACGGCGGATCGTGTCGGTGTAGAGCGCGTTGCCGCCGTCGATGATGATGTCGCCGTCTTCCATCGCGTCGGCGAGCTCGTTGATCACCGCATCGGTCGCCTCGCCGGCCTTGACCATGATCAGCACGCGGCGCGGTTTCTCCAGGGCGGCCAGGAATTCCGGGATGGTCTCGGTCCGCACGAAGGAGCCCTCGGAACCGTGTTCGGCCAGCAGCGCGTCGGTCTTGGCCACCGACCGGTTGTGCAGGGCGACGGTGTAGCCGTGCCTGGCGAAGTTGCGTGCGATGTTCGAACCCATCACGGCCAGGCCGGTGACCCCGATCTGCGCGGTGCCGGCGGTGGACTTCTCGGATGAGCTCATGGGCGCAGCCTTTCGTGTTCTGTTGTGAGGGAGGTGATTCCGATGGGCCTAGCGGATGAACAGGCGGTGCAGTTCGGTCAGCCACGGCACGGCGACGGCCACCGTGGGGCCGACCAGCACCACCGCGGCGGCGAGGTACGCGACCGCGGCGATTGCCAGGCTGTTCGGCAGGCCCCCGAGTCGGCGCACGCGGATCACGGTGCTCGGACCACCCGCGGCCAGCGCACCGGACGGGGCACGGCCCGCGGCGCAGGCGACGAGGGCGCGGGCGAGCGGGGTGGGCCCGGCGGTGCGCACGGCGGCGTCGTCGGCGAGCAGTTCGACCAGCAGGCGCACCGCGTCGAGGGCGCTGGCGCTTCGGACGAACCGGGGGAACGCGGCGTGTACCGCGGTGAACATCTCCAGGACGAGATCGTGTCGCGCCCGCAGATGTGCGCGTTCGTGGGTGAGGATCGCGGCGATCTCGTCGCGGGTCATGGTCTTGAGCGCGCCGTCGCTGAGCACCACCCGACTGCGCACCCCGGGCAGGCAGTAGGCCAGCGGTTGCTTCACGTCGAGTACGCGCAGGCCGGTCGCCTGTCGGCGCACGTCGGTGGGCACCGAGTCGCGGGAGACCCCGAGCAGATCGACCATCATCCGGTGGTGGGCGCGCCTGCGCCGGGTGGCGACGGCCACCTGTAGCACCGAGACGATCAGGCGGACGCCGATGAGCAGCGTGAGGGCGAAGACCACGACGTAGAGCAGCCACAACGGCCACCCGAGCACCTCGATCTCGCTGGTGATGGTGGCGGTCGGTCTGCCATCGGGACCGGGGACGAACAGCCGGCTCGCGATCGCGATACCCGCGGAGAACGCCGAGAGCACACCGGCCAGCGCGATGGACTGCCACAGCACCACGGCGGCGCGCGGCGCGCGCATCGGCCAGGACGCGCGGGCCAACAATGCCGGCACCGGCCCCACAAGGAGCAGCGCGACAAGGGTGAAGGCCAGCGCGGACACCCCTCGATTGTCGCTCAGGCGGTGCCCGGACCGCCAGCGGGCTTGGTGAGACCTTGCTTGCCCTCCAACTCGGCCAGCGCCCGGCGCAGGGCGGCGGCCTCGTCGGCGCCGACGCGCTCGACGAAATGCACCAGCGCGGCCTCCCGGCTGCCGGAGTCGGCGGCCTGGTCGAGGGCGTCCACCATCAGCCCGGCGACCAGCTCGTCGCGACCGTGGGTGGGGGCATACCGGTGAGCACGGTCGTCACGGTGCTGCACCACCAGGTTCTTCTTCGCCAGTCGCTGCAGCACCGTCATGATCGTGGTGTAGGCCAGGTCGCGGCGAGCGGCGAGCGCTTCGTGCACCTGGCGCACGGTCTGGGGTTCGCGGGCCGACCAGAGGTGGTCCATCACCTCGCGCTCGAGCTCGCCCAGACGTGTCAACTTGGCCATCTTCCCGTCACTCTCTCGAACAGTAGAACCAGGGTACTACCGCGCGTCGTATCTGACGCCGAGGAGCAACAGTCTTCCTCATCGCGGGCATTCCCGCCCTGGTCACCGTGCGTGGTTGTGAGACCGATCACAGGGTCTGGCCTCCTTGCGGCTCATAGTTATAGTAAGGCTAACCTAACTCAAGCCAGCCGCCGGGAGGTGCAGTGACCGTACTGATCGAGGATCCGCTGATCGCGGGCATGGCCATCAAGCAGACACTGCCGCTGCACGAGTCGAGCCGAAGGCTGCGTGAGCTCTACCCGGAGTGCCCGCGGGTGTACGGGGTGGCCGTCATGGGTGACCTCTCCCGGCGGCGGTGGTGGCCGCTGACCGAGGCGCTCACCGGAGAACGCCTGCAGGCGATGTTCGACGTCGCCTCGGCGGAGACCGATAACCGCGCCGCGGTGGCCCACCAGCTGGCCGCCACACTCGCCCATGTCGTCCTGGGCCGTGTCGTGCCGCTGCTGGTGCTCGAAGGGCGGGCCTGGGACACCGGGCTGGAGAACCTGTGGGTGCATGTCGACTCCGAGGGCGCCATCGACTGGGTCGGAGTCGTCGACCCCACCGTGCGGGCGCTGCCGGACGATCCGCACTTCGGCGACCGGCGCCGGCTGCGCCTGGGCGCACCGCAGGGCATCGTCGCGCTGCCCAGCGAGGCCGCGCTGACCACGTGGATCGCCCACCGCAGCCATCGGGCACTGGCACCGCTGTTCGCCAAGCTGGCCGCCATCAGCGACGGGGCGATGTCCGTTCCGGCCATGTGGCACCTGGTCGGTGGCGCCGTCGTCGGAGCGGCCACCCAGGTGCCGCTGCTCGCCGGGTCGAGCGAATGGACCAGCATGCGTCGCGCCCAGGCCGTGCTCGATGCGCTCGTCGGTTTCGGCCTGCCGGTCCGCGGTGCGGCGCGCGGAACCGGGGGGAAGGTCTTGCTCAATTAGGGCAGCCTTGCCTATTCTGATCATGTTCCACCGGACCGCGCCGGAGTCCTGAGGCTGCAGAGACCCCCGGTCCATCGAAGGGCGGGCCCCGCACCCCACGTGCGGGGCCCGTCCGCATTTCTCGCCCAACCCGTGTCGCATGCCGCGCACCCCGCGGTGTAGACACGTCTGCTGTGACGACACAGGTACCCGACGGCCTCGGCGACGGCTACGACAAAGAACTCGGCCTCACCTATCTCGAGGTCACCCCCGACGGCAGCCGGGCGCAGCTGACGATCCACGACAAGCTGCTGCAGCCGTGGGGGATCGTGCACGGCGGCGTCTACTGCGCGATCGTCGAGAGCCTCGCCAGTGTCTCCGGCCACGTCTGGCTGACAGAACACGGCGGCGGCACGGTCGTCGGGGTCAACAACAACACCGACTTCCTGCGCGCCATCTCCTCGGGCACCGTCACCGCGGTGTCCACGCCCATCCACCGCGGCCGCCGCCAGCAGCTGTGGATGATCACCATCACCGACGAGAACGACAAGCTGGTGGCGCGCGGTCAGGTGCGGCTGCAGAACATCGCCGACGCCTGAGGGTCGGCGGGCTGCCGAGCGCGCGCCGTCATGGCAGGATCGCGCACTATGCGTTTGACCCCGCATGAGCAGGACCGCCTGCTGATCTCCTACGCCGCCGACCTCGCGCGGCGCCGGCGCGCCCGCGGGCTGCGCCTCAACCATCCCGAGGCCGTCGCCGTCATCACCGACCACCTGCTCGAAGGCGCCCGCGACGGCCGCACGGTGGCCGAGCTGATGGTCAGCGGACGAGATGTGCTCGGCCGCGACGACGTGATGGAGGGAGTGCCGGAGATGCTGCACGACGTCCAGGTGGAAGCCACGTTCCCGGACGGGACGAAACTCGTCACCGTCCACCACCCGATCCCGTGAGCGCGCACATGGTGCCCGGTGAGATCTTCTTCGGCGAAGGGGATGTCGAGATCAACGCCGGTGCCCGACGCCTGGAGATGGAGATCGTCAACACCGGTGACCGGCCGGTGCAGGTCGGCAGCCATGTCCACCTGCCGCAGGCCAACGCCGCACTCGACTTCGACCGCACCGCCGCCCGCGGCCACCGCCTCGACGTCCCGGCCGGCACCGCGGTGCGCTTCGAACCCGGTGTGGCCCAGCGCGTCCGGCTCGTGCCGCTGGGAGGCAGTCGTGAGGTGCACGGCCTGTCGCTGAACCCACCCGGCAGATTGGACGGGGCGTCGTGACCGGCCTGTCGCGCGAGCGCTACGCCGCGCTCTACGGTCCGACCACCGGTGACCGCATCCGGCTGGCCGACACCGACCTCGTCATCGAGATCACCGAAGACCGCAGCGGCGGAACGGGACTCGCAGGTGACGAAGCCGTGTTCGGCGGCGGCAAGGTGCTGCGCGAGTCGATGGGCCAGTCCAGGGCCACCCGCGCAGACGGTGCCCCCGACACCGTCATCACCGGCGCCGTCATCCTCGATCACTGGGGAATCATCAAGGCCGACATCGGCATCCGCGACGGTCGCATCGTCGCGATCGGCAAGGCCGGCAATCCCGACATCATGGACGGCGTGCACCCCGATCTGGTGGTCGGGCCGTCGACCGAGATCATCGCCGGCAACGGTCGGATCCTCACGGCGGGTGCGATCGACTGCCACGTCCACCTGATCTGCCCGCAGATCATGGAGGAGGCGCTCGGCGGCGGGATCACGACGATCGTCGCGGGCGGAACCGGACCGGCGGAGGGCAGTAAGGCCACCACCGTCACACCGGGGGCCTGGCATCTGGCCCGCATGCTCGAGGCACTCGACACCTGGCCGCTCAACGTGGTGCTCCTGGGCAAGGGCAACACGGTGTCGGCCGAGGCGATGTGGGAGCAGTTGCGCGGTGGCGCAGCCGGTTTCAAGCTGCACGAGGACTGGGGCACCACACCGGCCGCGATCGACGCGTGCCTCACCGTCGCCGACGCGGCGGGTGTTCAGGTCAACATCCACACCGACACGCTCAACGAGATGGCCTTCGTCGAGGACACCCTGGCGGCGATCAAGGGCAGGTCGATCCACGCCTACCACACCGAGGGCGCAGGCGGCGGCCACGCACCCGACATCATCACCGTCGCCTCGCACCCCAACGTGCTGCCGAGTTCGACCAACCCGACCCGCCCGCACACCGTCAACACCCTCGACGAACACCTCGACATGCTGATGGTGTGCCACCACCTCAACCCCAGCGTCCCCGAGGATCTCGCGTTCGCCGAGAGTCGCATCCGGCCGTCGACCATCGCCGCCGAGGACCTGCTGCACGACATCGGGGCGATCTCGATGATCGGCAGCGACGCCCAGGCGATGGGGCGGATCGGCGAGGTGGTGCTGCGCACCTGGCAGACCGCGCACGTGATGAAGCGCCGCCGAGGCGCGCTCGAGGGTGACGGACGGGCCGACAACAACCGGGCGCGCCGCTACGTCGCCAAGTACACGATCTGCCCGGCGGTCGCGCACGGCCTCGACGGCGAGATCGGCTCGGTCGAGGTCGGCAAGCTCGCCGACCTCGTCCTGTGGGAGCCGGCGTTCTTCGGTGTCCGCCCGCACGCGGTCATCAAGGGCGGGATGATCGCATGGGCCGCCATGGGTGACGCCAACGCGTCGATCCCGACACCGCAACCGGTGCTGCCGCGCCCGATGTTCGGTGCCGCACCCGCTGCGGCCGCCGCCACGTCGGTGCACTTCGTCTCACCGCAGGCGATCGAGGACGGCCTCGCCGACCGCATCGACGTCCGGCGGAGCCTGATCGCCGTCGCGGACTGCCGGCACGTCGGGAAGGCTCAGATGCCGCTCAACGACGCCATGCCCCGCATCGAGGTCGATCCGGACACCTTCACCGTGCGCATCGACGGCGACGTGTGGCAGGAGCAGCCGGCCGCCGAACTCCCGATGGCGCAGCGGTACTTCCTGTTCTGATGACGACGCTGTTCTGATGACGACGCTGACGACCCTGCTGGCACTCGCGGACTCCCGCCTGCCCATCGGTGGACACGTCCACTCCGGCGGTGTCGAGGAAGCCGTGACCAGCGGGCTCGTCACGAATCTGGAGACGCTGCACGCCTATCTGGTGCGCCGGGTGCGCACCCAGGGCCTGGTCGCCGCGTCGATCGCAGCCGCGGTGCACGCGGGGACCCTGACGGTGGCCGCGGCCGACCGCGAAACCGACGCGCGCACACCGGCACCCGCCGCGCGCACCGCCTCCCGGGCGCAGGGCAGGGGACTGGCCCGGCTGGCGAGGCGCGTGTGGCCCGGACACGACTGGACCGCCCTGGGGCGCGCGCCGCATCTGCCCGTCGCCTCGGGTGCGGTGGGTGCGGTGGCCGGGCTCACGCCGGGACAGACGGCGCTGTCCGTCGTCTACACCACCATGACGGGCTCGGCGACGGCCGCCCAGCGGTTGCTCGCGCTGGACCCCGGTGACGTCGCGGCGCTGACCTTCGGGCTCGCGCCGTTGTGCGACGACGTCGCGGCGGCTGCCGCCGAAGAACCCGCCGACCTGTCCGATCCGCTGCTCGACGTGCTCGCCCAGCGGCATTCCGAACGCGAACGTCCCCTGTTCGCCTCCTGATCGCACCACCAGAGAAGGACCCGCCATGCCACCGCATTTCCTCTCCGCTGATTCCACGGGCCAACCCCACCGGCACGCCGACCGCCCCAAGCGGGTGCGAACCCCGGGGGAGCCGTTGCGGATCGGCGTCGGCGGCCCCGTCGGGTCGGGTAAGACGGCGCTGGTGGCCGCGCTGTGCCGGCAACTGCGCGACGAACTGTCGCTGGCGGTGCTGACCAACGACATCTACACGACCGAGGACGCCGACTTCCTGCGCCGTCATGCGGTATTGCCCGACGACCGGATCGCGGCCGTGCAGACCGGCGGCTGCCCGCACACCGCCATCCGCGACGACATCACCGCGAACCTCGACGCCATCGACGACCTCGTCGCCGGGCATGACCACCTCGACCTGATCCTCGTCGAATCCGGCGGCGACAACCTCACCGCCACGTTCTCATCCGGACTCGTCGACGTGCAGATCTTCGTCGTCGACGTGGCCGGCGGCGACAAGGTGCCCCGCAAGGGCGGACCCGGGGTGACGTTCTCGGATCTGTTGGTGATCAACAAGACCGATCTGGCGCCGATGGTCGGCGCCGATCTCGACGTCATGCGACGCGATTCGACCAAGGTGCGCGGAGAGCGGCCCTTCGTACTCATCTCGCTGACCGCCGATCCGACGGCCGGGCCGGTGCTGGACTGGGTGCGGGCGCAACTGCGGGTGCCGGTGCAGGGCTAGTGCGCTCCGACGTCGTCATCGTCGCCTGCGCGGGGCGTGGCCCCCGCATCGAGCACACCGGGGGGATCGCGGTGCGCCGCACCGGGTCCGACACGGTGTACCTGGTGTCCGCCGCGGCCACCCCGCTCGGCGGCGACGTCATCAACGTGCGCGTCGTGGTGGAACCGGGGGCCCGGCTCGTGGTGCGCAGCGCCGCGGCGACCGTGACGCTGCCGAGCGCGGCCACCCCGGAGTCGCAGACGTGCTGGGACATCGAATCGGCAGGCGCACTCGACATCGACCCGCAACCCACCGTCGTCGCGGGCGCCTCCCGCCACCTGACGACCACCCGCATACGGCTGACCGATGCGGGCAGCATCCGCCTACGAGAGCGGGTTCAGATCGGCAGATCGGGTGAGCGCGAAGGCTTCTGGTCCGGTGCGCTGCACGCCGACGTCGACGGGGCGCCGCTGCTGCGGCACCGTGTCGAACTCGGCACCGGATCGGTCACGGATGACGCGCTCGGCCGCCCGCTGGCTTGCGTCAGCGAACTGCGTTACCCCGAACCGTCATTCGCGTCCGACGGGACGGTGCTCGCGCTTGCGGCGGGCGGCTGCCTGGCAACCTGGCAGGGCGAGCGGCTGACTAACTAGCCGCCTGCTCCCGCTCGCGTTCGGTGTCAGTGACCGCCGCGGCGATCTCCTCGAGTTCCTCGATCCGCGTTCGGGCGTACGCCTGCTGTTCGGTGATCGTGAGCTGGCCGCGCTTGGTCGACAGGAACGTCACCGTCCACGAGATCAGCGTGACAATCTTGGTCTTGAACCCGACCAGGTACACCAGGTGCAGGGCCAGCCACGCCAGCCACGCGATGAAGCCACCGAACTCGAGCGGTCCGACCTTGGCCACCGCGGAGAACCGCGACACCGTCGCCATCGAGCCCTTGTCGAAGTACTCGAACGGCTGGCGGAACGCCGGGTTGGCGCCCTTGACCTCGTTCTTGATCAGCTTCGCGGCGTAGCGGGCCCCCTGGATGGCACCCTGGGCCTGGCCCGGCACCCCCTCGACGGCGGCCATGTCGCCGACGACGAACACGTTCGGGTGACCCGGGATCGACAGGTCGGGCAGCACCTTGACGCGACCGGCCCGGTCGACCTCCACGTCGCACTGGTTGGCCAGATCGCGTCCCAGCGGGCTGGCCGACACCCCGGCCGACCAGACCTTGCACGCCGATTCGATGCGCCGCAGCTTGCCGTCGGGGTCCTTCACGGTGATGCCGTTGCGGTCGACGTCGGTGACCATGGCGTTGAGCTGGATCTCGACGCCCATCTTCTCCAACCGGGCCGCGGCTCTCTTGCCCAGCTTCTCGCCCATCGGCGGCAGCACCGCCGGTGCGGCGTCGAGCAGGATCACCCGGGCGCTGGTCGGGTCGATGTGGCGGAACGTGCCCTTGAGCGTGTAGTCGGCGAGCTCGGCGATCTGCCCGGCCATCTCCACACCCGTCGGGCCGGCCCCCACGACGACGAAGGTGAGCAGCTTCTCGCGGCGCTTCGGGTCGCTCGAACGCTCGGCCTGCTCGAACGCGCCGAGGATGCGCCCGCGCAACTCCAGCGCGTCGTCGATCGACTTCATCCCGGGCGCCCACTCGGCGAAGTGGTCGTTGCCGAAGTAGGACTGACCGGCGCCTGCGGCGATGACCAGGCTGTCGTAGGGCGTCGCGTAGTCGTGGCCCAGCAACTCGGAGTGCACGAGCCGGTTCTGCAGGTCGACATGCGTCACGTCGCCGAGCAGCACCTGCACGTTCTTCTGCTTGCGCAGTACCACCCGGGTGGCGGGGGCGATCTCACCCTCGGAGATGATGCCGGTCGCCACCTGGTACAGCAGCGGCTGGAACAGGTGGTGGGTGGTGCGGGCGATCAGCTTGATGTCGACATCGGCGCGCTTGAGGGTCTTGGCGGCGCTCAGGCCACCGAACCCCGACCCGATGATGACGACTTTGTGCCGATCCGTTGGAGTGGCTCCGGGATGGCTCATCAGTGCTCCTCGACGGGCGGGACATGCGAAATCTCGCCCTCTACGGTAGTCGGCGGCGCCCGGCGTTGGGCACTCGGTCGGTTGTGGCTTATGCCACGCAGGGCGCGGGATTAAACGCCCAGCACCGGCTTCAACAAGGCGGCGACGTCGGTGATGCCGCCCGGCTGGTAGCCGTTGAGGCTGGTGACGGGACTCAAGATGACACTGTCGACGCCGGCGTCGAGCACCTTGGTCTTGATCTGGTCGACGATCTGCTCGGCGCTGCCGAAGACCGCCTGCTGTTTGAAGTCGTCGGGGATGACGTCGCCGGTGACGTTCTCGTCGATGATCGCCACCACCAGCATGCTGGTCTCCAGCGTCGCCGGGTCACGGTCGATCTCTTCGCACTTCTGCTTGACGACCTCGATCTTGCGGGGCAGTTCGTCGAACCCGGCGATGATGTTGAGGTGGTCGAAGTGGCGCGCGGCCAGCGGGATCGTCTTCTTCTCGCCGCTACCGCCGATCATCAGCGGGATGTGGTCGCGGAAACGCGGCTCGGCCATCGCCTCCTTGGTGCGGTAGTACTTGCCCTCGACCGTCGGGCGTTCACCTTCGAGCATCGGCAGGATGATCTGCAGCGCCTCGCCGAGCTTGTTGAAGCGGTCGGTGAACGTCCCGAACTCGTAGCCCAGGGAATCATGTTCCAGCTCGTACCACCCGGTGCCGAGGCCGAGGATCGCGCGGCCCTGGCTGATCACGTCGAGCGTGGTGATCGCCTTGACGAGCAGCGTGGGGTTGCGGTAGGTGTTGCCGGTGACCAGCGTGCCGAGCTGGACCCGCTCGGTGGCGGTGGCCAGCGCGCCGAGCGCGGTGTAGGCCTCGAGCATCGGCGCATCCGGGGTGCCGAGCCCGGGCAGTTGGTAGAAGTGGTCCATCACGAAGACGGAGTCGAACCCCGCCTCCTCGGCCTCACGTGCCTGCGCGATGACTGTCGGGAAGAGTTCGGCGACACCGGTGCCGTAGCTGAAGTTCGGGATCTGGAGTCCGAGTCGGATCGTCACTCCGTCAACCCTATCGGTCTAGCCGAAGTTCGCGAGCGCACCCCGGCTCACATGCATGGTCTGGCCGGTGATGTGGCGGGCCGCAGGCGTCGACAGGAACAGGGCCATCCGGGCGATCTCGGCGGCCACCGCGGGCGGGGTGCTCGACAGACCGTCGTAGGACGGTCCGGCGCTCTTACCGGTCGCGACGGCATTGACGGTGATCCCGCGGGTGCCGAAATGGGTGGCCTGCCCGGCGGTCCAGTCGGACAGCGCCGCCTTGATCGCGGCGTCGACGCTGCCCTCGCGGGCCTGGGCGATGACGACGTTCTCCGGGATGACGTTGACGATCGAACCGCCCGAGCGCAGATGGTCGCCGACGATCTGGACCGTCAGCACGGCCGACAGGACGGTGGTGTCCAGGGCGCGCCGCCAGGCGAGGGCGTGGTCGGCCAGGCTGAACGTGCGCGGATCCGCCGGGGGATACTGCGGCGCGGGCACGTTGACGAGGGTGTCGAGGTGGTGCGGGAACAACGAGCGGGCCTCTTCGACGCCGGCCGGGTCGGTGTTGTCGAAGACGATCGAGTCGACGTCGAGTTCCTTGGCGTTGATCTCCAGGTCCTCACGCCGCGCTCCGGCGATCACCACCCGGTGGCCGTCGTCGCGGAAACCCTCCGCGATCGTCCGGCCCAGATCGGTATCGCCGCCGGTGACCAGCACCTCCATCGCCATGACCTCCTCGTGTGGCTTGATCGCCGCGCGCGTGGGCCGCGATCGCCGTCGATGTTACTGGACGGTAGCTATCTCGGGTAATCCGACGCGCAGACGTTGCGGTATCCCCACCCTCCGGTGACCTAATGTGCATCGCGTGACCGTCACCGAAGGGTCCGCGCTGCCCCGGTGGATCTACGTGCCGGCAGTCGCCGGCGCGCTGTTCGTGGGCCTGCCGGTGGTCTCCGTGGCCGCGAAGGTCGACTGGCCGCGTTTCACCGCACTGGTGACCAGCGAATCGTCGGTGGCGGCGTTGGTGCTCAGCCTGCAGACGGCGGCCGCGAGCACGGTGCTGTGCGTGCTGCTGGGCGTGCCGATGGCCATGGTGCTGGCCCGCAGCCCGTCGCGGGCGGTGCGCGCGGTGCGGCCGGTGATCCTGCTGCCGCTGGTCCTGCCGCCGGTGGTGGGCGGTATCGCGCTGCTCTATGCGTTCGGGCGACTCGGGCTGCTCGGCCGGTATCTCGAGGCGGCGGGCATCCAGATCGCCTTCACCACGGCGGCCGTCGTGCTGGCGCAGACGTTCGTCTCGCTGCCGTTCCTCGTCATCGCCCTGGAGGGCGCCGCGCGGACCGCGGGCACCGACTACGAGGTCGTGGCCGCCACACTGGGCGCGCGGCCGTCGACGGTGTGGTGGCGGGTGTCGCTGCCGCTGCTCGCACCCGGCCTGGTCTCGGGTTCGGTGTTGGCCTTCGCGCGGTCACTGGGCGAATTCGGTGCCACGCTGACGTTCGCAGGATCCCGAGAGGGCGTCACCCGCACCCTTCCGCTGGAGATCTATCTGCAACGGGAGAGCGACCCGGACGCGGCCGTGGCGCTGTCGGTGCTGCTGGTCGTCGTCGCGGCGGTGGTGGTGGTCAGCCTGGGCAGCCGGCGGCTGCGGGCGCAGGGCTGGACGTGACCGGGCTGGCGGTGCGGGCGCGAGTGGAGCGCCGGGGTGTCGACGTCGAATTCGCCGTCGGCCGGGGCGAGGTGCTGGCGGTGCTCGGCCCCAACGGCGCCGGTAAGTCGACGGCCCTGCATGTGGTCGCCGGCGTGGTGCGGCCCGACGACGGCGTCGTGCGGGTCGGTGACCGCGTGCTCACGGACACCGCCGCGGGTGTGCAGGTGCCGACGCACCGGCGCCGGGTCGGGCTGCTGCTGCAGGACCCGCTGCTGTTCCCACATCTACAGGTGGCGGCCAATGTCGCGTTCGGGGCGCGCAGCACCGGTCGATCGCGCGCGAATGCCGTTGCGAGCGCGCGGCATTGGCTCGACGAAGTGGGCGCCGCCGACCTGGCCGGTCGGATGCCCCGGCAACTGTCCGGCGGTCAGGCGCAGCGGGTGGCGCTGGCGCGCGCGCTGGCCGCCGAACCCGAGGTGCTGCTCCTCGACGAACCACTGGCCGGTCTGGACGTCGCCGTCGCCGGTGCGATGCGTCGGGTGCTTCGCGAGGTGCTCACCCGGGACGGCCGCTCGGCGGTGCTGGTCACCCACGACCTGGTCGACGTCGCGACACTGGCCGACCGGGTCATCGTCATCGACGGCGGCCGGGTCGCCGAGGAAGGTCCGGCGGCCTCGGTGCTCGCCGCTCCGCGCAGCCCGTTCGGCGCCCGCTTCGCCGGGGTGAACCTCGTGACCGGCATCGCCGGGCACCGTGGCGTGGTGCGCGCCGACGGGGTGGACTGGCACGGCGTCCCCGCGGATGACGTGGTGAGCGGTGAACCGGCGGTGGCGATCTTCCGCCCGGCGGCCGTCGCGGTGTACCGGCAGCGTCCGCACGGGAGCCCGCGCAACACGGTGGAGGTCACGGTCGTCGAGGTCGACAGCAGCGGTCCGGCGGTTCGGGTGCGGGCGGGGGAGTCGGCGTCCGGCGCGCCCGGCCTTGCGGCCGACATCACCGCGGAATCGGCCGCCGAGTTGCGTCTGACGCCGGGGGACCGCATCCACATGGCGGTGAAAGCCCAGGAAGTCGCGCTGTATCCGGCGCCGTAACGGCCCGCGGTCCCCGTCCGATCCACTGGGCAGAACGTGTTTGGACGGCCCCGGGCGTGGCGGCCGCGAACTGACGTGCCCAGCAACCTCGTCCACCTGCTTTGATCTGCGCGCTCAGGCAGACAGCAATCACCGTTTTACTCACATTCACAGCAATTCACACTTGCGTCACGGCGGTAACACGGTAGTTTCTTTCACCATGGATGAGCCGGACGTGATGTCGACGCGACGCAGGGGCCTGTCGAAGACGCTGGCGATCGCTGCGGTGGCAGGCGCCACCGCAGCGGCCCTGGCGATGCCCTCGGTGGCCGGTGCGCAACCCGCACCCCCTCCGCCGCCCCCCGCACCCTCACCGGCGGCGCCGGCGCCGCCGCCGCCCGGTCCCGGGCCCGTCCCGCCGCCACCGCCTGCGGACCCGAATGCGGCACCGCCGCCCGCGGGCCAGCTTCCTCCGCCGCCCCCGGCGGATCCGAATGCACCGCCGCCGGCAGATCCGAACGCCCCGCCGCCGCCCGCGCCGGAACCGGGCCGTGTCGACAATGCCGCGGGCGGGTTCAGCTACGTGGTGCCCGGCGGGTGGAAGGTCTCCGACGCGACGAACCTGTCTTACGGGCAGGCGCTGCTGACCAGGATTCCGCCGGAGGGTGTCACCAACCCGCCGAACGACACCAGCGTGCTGCTCGGCCGCCTCGACCTCAAGCTGTTCGCGGGCGCCGAGACCGACAACACCAAGGCGGCCAACCGCCTGGCCTCGGACATGGGTGAGTTCTTCATGCCGTTCCCGGGGACCCGGGTCAACCAGTCGACGACTCCGCTCGACGCCAACGGTATGCCGGGCGTCGCGTCGTACTACGAGGTGAAGTTCACCGATACGAACAAGCCGAACGGCCAGATCTGGGCCGGTGTGGTCGGCAATCCGGTCGCGCCGGGCACCCCGCGTGGCCAGCGCACGCCGGAACGGTGGTTCGTGGTGTGGCTGGGGTCGGCCACCAACCCCGTCGACCGGGAGGCCGCGGTCACGCTCGCCAATTCGATCCGGCCGTGGGCGCCGCCGCCCCCACCGCCGCCGCCGGCGCCGGGCGATCCGAACGTGCCGCCTCCGCCCGCGGATCCGAACGCGCCGCCGCCGCGGCCCGAGGTGGGTGTCGCGGTTCCCGTCGCGCCGGAGAACGTACCGCCGGAGATGCGGCCGCAGGGCTGATTCCGAGGACGGTCCACATGCCTCGCGCCGATGCGCACGCAAGCCATCGGCGCGGGGCAATGCGGCACCCCGCGATTGCGGTGCACCGTTGTCAGATTCCCGCGCAGATCGACGGCACGAACGGAATGGGGATCGGTACGCAGGCCCCCACGCTGAAGTACGGCGTGATATCGCCGTTCCACGCCGGCGGCGGTGGGGGCGGTGGCGGCGCAGGAGGGGGCGGTAGACCGACGCAGGTGTTGGACGGCGCGTCGTACACCGTTCCGAATCCGCATTCCGTAGCGTTGCCGACTGCCGGCGAGATCAGAGCCACCGAAGCGAATGGCGCGATCGCTGCCAATCCGATGACTGCGCACCGGCGAACATTGCCTTTCATGTGGGCTCCCTTCGGTAGTCACCGAGCCCGACCCGTCAATGATAGAACCAGTGACACTTCTCCGAACCGTTATCAACGGGGGCGGTACCGCACCACACGGTGACGCTCAGGCCGACAGTTGCCAGACCAGGGCGGCGGCCAGCGCGCCCATCCCGTTCAGGGACCAGTGCAGCGCGATCGGCGCCAGCAGGCTGCCGCTTCGCTTGCGCAGCCAGGTGAACACGAAACCCGCGATCCCGGTCGCGACGACAGCGAGCACCACGCCGATCACGGTGCCCAGCACCCCGCCCCCGAACAGCCGGGTCAGGCCGACATTGCTGCTGGTCAGACCCAGCGACGTGGCGATGTGCCACAGGCCGAACAGCAGGGATCCGGCCGCGGCCACACCGCGGAACCCCCAGGCCCGGTTCAGCGCCCCGTGCAGCACTCCGCGGAAGGCCAGTTCCTCGGGAATCACGGTCTGCAGCGGGATCACGACCATCGAGGCGATCAAGGCGCCCGAGATCGTCGCGTAGTTGTTGTTCATGAACATCGGCCGTGTCCACGGCAGCAGGAGGCCGACGGCGATCACCGACAGCACCACGGCCACGGCGGCCAGGGCGTACCCGGCCCCCGAGCGCCAGTGCTCGCGCCCGAGTCCGAGTTCGGTCCAGCACAGTCCCCGCCTGCGGACCAGGATCAACAATCCGACCGCCGCTGCGGGCACGGTCGCGATGCTGGCCCAGGGCGTGGTGAAGTGCGCGATGAGGTTGGTGGCCGCCAGCACCGCCACAACAATGGCGATGTCGAGGTAGACCCGCATCCGGGGCATCGTCGACGGTTGGGCGTGAACGGCAGTCATCCGCGCCGATTCTACCGGCGCGAACCGCTCACCCGTTGTCGCCGGTGTCCTGTGCCATGGACTGGGTGCCGTCGGCACGGTAACCGCTGTCCCAACTCCATTCCGAGATCGCGGGGTCGTCCTCGCCGTGTTCACGGGTGTAGGCCCGCGCGGCCAAGCGCGCGTCGGCCATCTCCTGGCGCAGCCCGGCGGCCTTGGTGCCGAGGCTCTCGACGCGGTCGATGACGTCCATGACCAGATGGAAACGGTCGAGGTCGTTGAGCATCACCATGTCGAACGGCGTCGTCGTGGTGCCGCGCTCCTTGAAGCCGCGTACGTGCAACTGCTCGTGGTTGGCGTGCCGGTAGGCCAACCGGTGGATCAGCCACGGATATCCGTGGTAGGCGAAGATGACCGGCTTGTCGGTGGTGAAGATCGAGTCGAACTCCCGGTCGGACAGACCGTGCGGGTGCTCGGATTCGGGTTGCAGCCGCATGATGTCCACGACGTTGACCACCCGCACCTTGAGGTCGGGCAGCCGGCGGCGCAGGATGTCGGCGGCGGCCACGGTCTCGAGGGTGGGGATGTCCCCGGCGCACGCCAGGACGACGTCGGGTTCGCCGGTCGTGGTGCTCGCCCACTCCCAGATGCCCAGCCCCCGGGTGCAGTGCGCGACCGCTTCGTCCATCGTGAGGTACGTCAGCGCGGGCTGCTTACCGGCGACGATGACGTTGACGTACTGGCGGCTGCGCAGGCAGTGGTCGGCGACCGAGAGCAGCGTGTTGGCGTCCGGCGGCAGGTAGACGCGCACCACCTCGGGCCGCTTGTTGGCGACATGGTCGATGAACCCCGGATCCTGGTGTGAGGCGCCGTTGTGGTCCTGGCGCCAGACATGGGACGTGAGCAGGTAGTTCAACGAGGCGATGGGGCGCCGCCAACTCAGGTGCGCACTGCTGGACAGCCATTTGGCGTGTTGGTTGAGCATCGAGTCGACGATGTGGACGAACGCCTCGTAGCAGTTGAACAGGCCGTGCCTGCCGGTCAGCAGGTAACCCTCGAGCCAGCCCTGGCACAGGTGTTCGGACAGCACCTCCATGACCCGGCCCGACGGCTCGAGGTTCTCGTCGTCGGGGCTGATCTCCGCCATCCACGCCTTGCCGGTCGCCTCGAACACCGGCGACAACCGGTTGGAGGCCGTCTCGTCGGGTCCCATGATGCGGAACCGGTCCTGGTTGCGGACGATGACGTCGCGCAGGAACGTGCCTAGGACGCGGGTGGCTTCGGCGCTCTGCGACCCCGGTTCCTCGACGGGGACCGCGTAGTCACGGAAGTCGGGGAGGTCCAGATCGCGCAGCAGCAGACCGCCGTTGGCGTGCGGGTTGTCGCTCATCCGACGGGTTCCCTCGGGGGCGAGGGCCTTGACCTCAAGGATCAGACGGCCGTCGTCATCGAAGAGTTCCTCGGGGCGGTAGCTGCGCAGCCACTGTTCGAGCTGGGCCATGTGGTCGGCGTTGGTGTGGGTCTCCGACAACGGCACCTGGTGCGAGCGCCACGTGCCCTCCACCTTCTTACCGTCCACCTCGCGCGGGCCGGTCCAGCCCTTGGGCGTGCGCAGGATGACCATCGGCCACAGCGGACGGCCGGGTTCGGAGTCCAGCCGCGCCGCCCGCTGGATGGCGGCGATCTGGTCGAAGCACTCGTCGAGCGCGGCGGCCATCTGCTGGTGGACGTTGTCCGGATCGTCGCCCGCCACGGTGATCGGCCGGTACCCGTAGCCGTAGAACAGCGATTCGAGTTCCTCCTGCGGGATGCGCGCGAGCACCGTGGGGTTGGCGATCTTGTAGCTGTTGAGATGCAGGATCGGCAGCACGGCACCGTCGGTCACCGGGTCGAGGAACTTGTTCGAGTGCCAGCTGGCGGCCAACGGTCCGGTCTCGGCCTCCCCGTCGCCGACGACGCAGGCGACCACCAGATCGGGGTTGTCGAAGGCGGCGCCGTAGGCGTGCACCAGTGCGTAGCCCAGCTCGCCGCCCTCGTGGATGGAGCCGGGCGTCTCCGACGCCACATGGCTGGGTATGCCGCCAGGGAAAGAGAACTGGCGGAACAGCTTTCGCAGTCCGTCGGCGTCCTCGCCGATGTTGGAGTAGACCTCGCTGTAGGTCCCCTCCAGGTAGGCGTTGGCCACCAGCCCGGGACCGCCGTGTCCCGGGCCGGTGATGTAGATGACGTCGGCGTCGCGTTCGCGGATGATCCGGTTGAGGTGCGCGTAGACGAGGTTGAGCCCGGGGGTGGTGCCCCAGTGTCCCAGCAACCGCGGTTTGACGTGTTCGGCCCGCAGCTCCTCGCGCAGCAGCGGGTTGTCGAGCAGGTAGATCTGCCCGACGGACAGGTAGTTGGCGGCCCGCCAGTAGGCGTCGATGAGCCGCAGCTCCTCGTCGGACAGCGTGGGGGCAAGCGTGGTCTCACTCATTGATGTCCCGTCGGTGATCTGACTGCTCATGGCGAGCATTGTCATCGGGCATGGTGAACAGCATGTGAGTTCCTGGTACCCGGTTGTGTATCCCTTTATGTGCGCGCCGCGAGCGGTCGTGCACACTAGAGGCTTGACACCTGTCAACTCTGCCCGTCCGTCACCGTCCAGAGGAGCGTCGATGCCTTCGCCCGCCCACACCCCCGTGCTCGTCGGCTATGGACAGGTGAACCAGCGCGAGGACCGTCCCGACCTCGAACCCGTCGATCTGATGGAGGCCGCGGCGCGCGAGGCCGCCGACGCGCGGGTCCTCGAGGCCGTCGACGCCGTGCGGGTGGTGAACCTGTTGTCCTGGCGCTACCGCGACCCGGGACTGCTGCTGGCGCAGCGCATCGGCGCCGACAAGGCCGCGACCCGGTACACCGGCATCGGCGGCAACGTGCCGCAGAGCCTGGTCAACCAGGCGTGTCTGGACATCCAGTCCGGGCGCCACAACGTCGTGCTGATCGCGGGCGCCGAAACCTGGCGTACCCGAACACGGTTGCGCGCCAAGGGGGAGAGGCCGAACTGGACGCGCCAGGACGAATCGGTGCCGATCGCCGACGGCGCCGACGAGAACGTGCCGATGGCCGGTGACGCCGAGAACCGCATCCTGCTCGACCGGCCCTCCTACGTCTACCCGATGTTCGAACAGGCCGTGCGCATCGCGGCGGGTGAGACGCCCGACGAGCACCGGCGCCGGATCGGTGAACTGTGGGCGCAGTTCTCCGCGGTCGCCGCCGACAATCCTCACGCCTGGCGGCGCGACGCGCTGGCCGCCGACGCGATCTGGCAGCCGAGCCCGGAGAACCGGATGATCAGCTTCCCCTATCCGAAGCTGATGAACTCCAACAACATGGTCGACCAGGGTGCGGTGCTCATCCTGACCTCGGTCGAGACCGCCCGCCAGCTCAAGATCCCGTCCGAGCGCTGGATCTTCCCCTACGCGGGCACCGATTCGCACGACACCTACGCCATCGGGGAGCGTGCGGAGTTCCACCGGTCACCGGCGATCCGGATCGCCGGACAACGGGTGCTGGAACTGGCGGACACCGCGATCGAGGACGTCGAGCTGATCGACGTGTACTCGTGTTTCCCCTCGGCGGTCCAGGTGGCGGCGACCGAACTCGGTCTGCCGGTGGGCGACCCGGCGCGACCGCTCACCGTGACCGGCGGCCTGACCTTCGCCGGCGGCCCCTGGAACAACTACGTCTCACACTCCATCGCCACGATGGCCGAACGGCTGGCCGCCAACCCGGGACAGCGCGGCCTGATCACCGCGAACGGCGGTTATCTGACCAAGCACAGCTTCGGGGTCTACGGCACCGAACCGCCGCAGCACGAATTCCGTTGGGAAGACGTGCAATCCGAGGTGGACCGGGAACCGACCCGCACGCTCGCCGTGGAGTGGTCCGGCACCGGCACCGTCGAATCGTGGACCACGCCGTTCAACCGCGACGGTATCCCCGAGAAGGCGTTCCTCGCGGTGCGCACCCCCGAGGGTGCGCGCACGCTCGCCGTCATCCACGACGCGCAGGACGCCGCGGCGACCGTCGAGGGCGACATCGCGGGTGCGGCGGTGACGGTGTACGCCGACGGTACTGCGCGCCTGGCTATTTGACGGTGTAGCCGCCGTCGACGACCAGGTCGGCGCCGGTGACCATCGCGGCCGCGTCGGAGGCGAGGTAGACCGCGGCGGCGGCGATCTCGGGCGGGTAGGCGAACCGGCCGATGGGGATCAGCTTCTTGAGGGCATCGCCGCGCGGTCCGTCCCAGGCCTTGTGGCCCAGTTCGGTGAGGACCACCGTGGGCGAGATCGTGTTGACCCGGATGCCCCGCCCGCCCCATTCGGCGGCCAGGACCTTCGACACCCCGACCACCCCGAACTTCGACGCGCAGTACGCCACGTGCTGGTCGAGTGCCACGGAGGCGGCCTGAGACGCCAGGTTGACGATGCTGCCGCCACCGTCGGCCAGCATGCGGCGGCCCACCGCCTGGCACATCAGGAACGTGCCCTTGAGGTTGATGTCGATCGTCGACTCCCAGTCGGTGAGCGTGAGGTCCTCGGCGGGCGCCAGCCGGGCCACCCCGGCACTGTTGACCAGGATGTCGATCCTGCCGAAGGTGCCGGCCACGGCGTCGACGGTCGCCGCGACGGACGCGGGATCGCTGACATCGCAACGGAATCCCGAACTCTCGGTGGCCAACGCCGCGGCGTGCGCCTGTGCACCGGGTTCGTTGAGGTCGGCCACGGCCACGCGGGCGCCCTTGGCGGCGAACGCCGATGCGATCGCCGCACCGATGCCCGATGCGCCGCCGGTGACCAGTGCGACCTTCCCGGTCAGTGAGAAGTCGAGATCCACGGTCATTTCGGCGTCGGTCATGTCGTCCTTTCCTGGGGGAGTACGGGATTCAGTTCAGTACCGCGGCGGCCACGTCGATGTCGGTGACCAGAGACGAGACCAGCCCGGACCGCAGGACCGCACGGGTCGCGTCGATCTTCTCGGGGCCGGTCGCGAGCGCGATCCTCGTCGGGATGGACCGCAGGGTGTCCTCGGCGATCCCCATCCGCCGCTCGTCGAGGCCGGGGACGCGGTTGCCGTCGGCGTCGAGCAGCAGGGCGCACGTCTCGGCGCAGACACCGGCGGCGTCGAGTGCCCCGATCTCCTCGGGCGTCAGCGACTGGTACACCTGTGAGGCGCCGGGACTCCAGGCGCCCACGGAGATGATGGCGCAACTGACGTCACGGTGCCGGGCCACCGTCTCCTGCAATTGCTGGTTGCCGCTGAGGCTTTCGGCGGTGCGCGCATCGGGCACCACGAGCGGCACGTACATCGGCCAGGAGCGGCCCCCGCTGATCTCGCTGATCCGGCGGACCAGGTCGGCCCCGTTCGAGGTGATCGCGCCGGCCATCCCGGTGAGTTGGACGACATCGCACGGCGGCAACGACGTCAGGTGCGCGGCGATGTGGGTGAGCGTGCGCCCGCAGTCGACCCCCACCACGTCGCCGTTCCGCAGGATCGACTGCAGCAACTCGGCCATCGCCTTGGCCACGGCTTCGATGCGGTCGGCTGCGGTGGAGGTGTCGCACGCGACGGCGTAGGCGTGTTCGAGGCCGTAGCGGCGCTGCAGTTCGGTGGACAGGTCGACGTCGACCGCGCCGGGGTTGTGGATCTTGATCTCCACCATCCCGGATTCGAGGGCCTCGTCGAGCATTCGCGCGACCTTGAACCGGGAGAGTCCGAACTCCTCGGCGATCTGGATCCTCGTCCGCCCCTCGAGGTAGTAGCGGCGCGCGATCACCGCCCGCTGGAACAGCTCGTCCGGTCCCATGGCGCCGCCTCCTCAGCAAACCCCGAGCAGCGTGCACATATGTGCACCCTCGTTGACATATGAGCATAAGCCATTGCATGATCCAGACCACAACCCCTCATATGAGTAGCTCATCCAACAGATGAGCGGACCTTGATCTGACCCGGGAGGCGGACACTTGCGCGTGGGACCGGAGGACGCCGGCTTGACGGCCCTCGCAGGCGAGGTGCTCGCTCGCGAAGCCGACGCGGTGTCCGCACTCGCCGGAACCGTCGAGGGCGGTGTCGTCGCGGTCGCCCGCCGACTGCTCGACGTGACCGGCAAGGTGGTCACCACCGGCTCCGGGACGTCCGGGATCATGGCCGAACGCCTGGCCCATCTGCTGTCGGTCTGCGGCACTCCGGCGGTCTACCTGCCCGCGATGGACGCCCTGCATGGCGGCATGGGGGCGGTGACCGCGCACGACCTGGTGCTCGCGATCTCGAAAACCGGGCGGTCGGCCGAATTGACCAGGCTCACCGAACGTCTGGTGGACCGCGGCGTCGACGTCGTCGCGATCACCGAGGATGCCAAGAGCCCGTTCGCGCTGGCCGCCACCCAGGTGCAGGCGTTGCCCCGCACCCCGGGTGACGCCGACCCGGGCGGCATGATCGCGCTGGCCAGCACGCTGGTGGTGGGCGCGTGGGGTGATGCGCTCGCGGTCGTGTCGATGACCCTGCGAGGGCGCACCCTGCACGACGTCGTGCACAGCCACCCCGCGGGCGGAGTCGGCGCGCGCGGGCATCGCCCGGGTGACGAATCGGCACCGGTGGTGCGGACATGACCGCCGTCCTGGGTGTCGACTCCTCGACGCAGTCGTGCAAGGTGGAGATCCGCGATCTGACCACCGGAGAGCTCCTGGGGTGCGGTTCGGCCCCGCACCCGCCGGCGTTTCCGCCGTGCAGCGAACAGCATCCGCTCGACTGGGTGTCGGCGTTCGTCGCCGCAACCCGGACCGCACTGGCCGACTGCGCCCGCCCACCCGCCGTATGCGCGATCTCCGTCGCCGCGCAGTGTCACGGTCTGGTACTGCTCGACGATCACGGCAACCCCCTGCGCGCCGCCAAGTTGTGGAACGACACCACCGGCGCCCCCGCACTGCGCGCGCTGGCCGACCGCATCGGTGTACCGTCCTGGATCCGCCGGACCGGGTCCGCACCGACCGCCGCATTCACCATCGCCAAACTCGCGTGGGTCGCCGAACACGAACCCGAGGTGCTCGACCGGGCGTCGACGATCCTGCTCCCGCACGACTACCTGACCTACTGGCTGACGGGGCGGCCGGTCACCGACCGCTCCGAGGCGTCGGGCACCGGGTACTTCGATGTCGAAACCGGACAGTGGATCACCGAATACCTCGACTTGGCCGGTGGTGCCCGCGACTGGCCGTCGATGCTGCCGACGGTGCTCGCGCCGTGTGAGCCCGCCGGGGCTCTGCGGCCGGCCGCGGCGGAGATCCTCGGTCTCGACGGTGACGTGGTCGTCGCACCCGGCGGCGGTGACCAGCACGCCGCCTACCTCGGTCTCGGTCTGCGCGACGGCGACCAGTACATCGGCATCGGCACGTCCGGTGTGGTCGCAACCTCCTCGCGCACACCGGTTTTCGACCCGCGCGGCATGGTCGACGGGGTCGCGGACCTGACCGGGGGCTACCTGCCGCTGGTGAGCACGCTCAACGCGGCACGGGTGTCCGATGTCGCCGCCCGACTCCTGGGCACCGATCTGGTCGACCTGGCCGACCTGGCGCTCAGTGCCGGGGAGACGCAGGGGCCCGTGCTGGTGCCGTTCCTCGACGGTGAGCGCAAACCCGACCGGCCCGACGCCCGCGGCGCGTTCGCCGACCTCACTTCCCACACCACCCGCGCAGAACTGGCGCGAGCATTCGTGGAGGGGCCACTGCTGTCGCTGATGAGCGCACGCGACAGCCTGCGCGCGTGTGGCGTCGACGTCGGCGGCGCCGCCACCGCGGTCGGCGGCGGCGCCCGCTCACCGGCCACGCTGCAGTTGCTCGCCGATCTGCTCGACGACGAGGTCACCGTGCTCGACACCGATGAGGCGACCGCGCGCGGGGCCTGTGTGCAGGCCGCCGCCGTCGCCACCGGACGCGACGTCGCCGGGTTGGTCGACGTGGCCAAACAATGGCAACCCGCGGTGCGGCACCGGGTTTCGCCGCGACACACCGGACGCGACCTGGACGCCCTGCGGGCGCGGTGGGCGCAACTGGCGGCGTCACCCCTGCTGGAGAACGGAATCCGGCCGTGAACGCCGCCGCGCTGCTGGCGCCGTGGCACCGGGAGTTCCCCGGCCGCCTCGCCGGATCCGTGTACGCGGTGCCGCCCGCCGCGCGCGCTTCGGCGGCCAGGGCCATGTACGAGGCCGGACTCGGCGTCCACGTCGACATGATGGCCGAGGGCGAAGGTCTGCCCGCAGGCGTCGGATTGAGGGAACTCGAGGAGATCGCCTGCGCGGTCCCGTCCGGATTCGACGTCCACCTGATCGGCTCGCCCGCCTTCGTCGACGCCGCACTGCCGCGGGTCCTCACGTATGCGCCGGCGAAGGTCTTCCTGCCGTGGGCGGCGTTCAGCGAGGAGCGTTCGGCCGCGATCCGCGCCGCAGGAGGATCGGCCTGGGTGGCGCTGTGGCAGGAGTGGGACGCACTGAGCGAGCCCGAACCGCGCTGGCCCGCCGCGCCCGACGGGGTGCTGGTGATGCTCATCGAACCGGGCACCCGTGACCGGTGCCGCGTCGAGCGACTGGCGATCGTGGCCGCCTGTGCGGCCGGGCTTCCCGTGATCGTCGACGGCGGGGTCACCGAAGACGTTGCGCCGCTGTGTGTCACGGCCGGCGCCGAAGCGATGGTGGTCGGACGGGCGTTGCTCGCCGGCACCGCGTACCGAGAGGGAGCATGAGATGACAGAGACCGTTGACGGCACCATGCGTGCCAGCGTGATGACCGGGGTCGGCACGCTGCGGATCGAGGAGCGGCCGGTGCCGTCTCCCGGACCGCACGAGGTGCTCGTCGAGGTGGCCGCGGTCGGGGTGTGCGGTTCGGATGTGCACTACTACCGTCACGGCCGGATCGGCGATTTCGTCGTCGAGGAGCCGATGATCCTCGGCCACGAACTATCCGGGCGGATCGCCGCCGTCGGTGAGGGCGTCGATCCCGGACGAGTGGGTGAGCGCGTCGCCGTCGAACCACAGCATCCCTGCCGTCGCTGCAAGCAGTGCAAGGCCGGCCGGTACAACCTGTGCCCCGAGATGAAGTTCTACGCCACCCCACCGATCGACGGCGCGTTCTGCCGTTACGTCGTCATCGACGACGACTTCGCCCATCCGGTGCCCGAGTCCATGTCCGATGACGCCGCCGCGCTGCTCGAACCGCTCTCGGTGGCGATCGCCACGATGCGGAAAGCGGGAGTGGTCCCCGGATCCACCATCCTGATCGCCGGCGCCGGTCCCATCGGCGTCATCTGCGCGCAGGCCGCCCGAGCCTTCGGTGCCGCCCGCATCGTCGTCACCGACCTGGTTCCGTCGCGCCGGGAGATGGCGCTGAAGTTCGGCGCCACGGAGGTGCTGGATCCGGCCGCCGTGGACGTCTCGGCGATCGAACCCGTCGACGCGTTCGTCGACGCCACCGGCGTACCCGCGGCGGTGGTCAGCGGTATCAAGGCCGTCGGCCCGGCGGGCAGGGTGGTGCTGGTCGGGATGGGTGCCGATGAGTACGCGCTGCCGGTCAGCCACATCGCGAACCTCGAGATCACCGTCACCGGCGTGTTTCGGTACACCGACACCTGGCCCGCCGCAATACATCTCGTGAACTCCGGCGCGGTGGATCTCGACGCGATGGTGACGGGCCGCTACGACCTCGAACACGTGGCCGACGCCCTCGACAGCGACACCGACCCTGCCAGCCTCAAGTCGATTGTGAACCCCTGATGACGCAGAAGAACCCCTTTGACCTGACCGGCCGCACCGCACTGGTGACCGGCGGCAACCAGGGCCTCGGCCGGGCCTTCGCCTTCGGGCTGGCCCAGGCCGGCGCGACGGTGGCCATCTCCGGTCGCAGTGCCGAGCGCAACGCCAAGGTCGTGGAAGAGGCCGCCGCGGAAGGCTTCGCGCTGCACCCGATCACCGCCGACATCACCCGCCAGGACGACGTCGACCGGATGACCGCCGAGGCGATCTCGGCGCTCGGCCACCTCGACATCCTGGTCAACAACGCGGGCACCTGCTACCACGCCGAATCGTGGGACGTCACCGAGGAACAGTGGGATTCGGTGTTCGACCTCAACGTCAAGGCGCTGTGGGCATGTTCGCTGGCCGCGGGCGCGCACATGCGCGAACGCGGTAGCGGTTCCATCGTCAACATCGGGTCGATGTCCGGGTTGATCGTCAACCGACCCCAGATGCAGCCCGCCTACAACGCATCCAAGGCCGCGGTGCACCACCTCACGAAATCGCTTGCCGCCGAATGGGGTCCGTTGGGCATCCGGGTCAACGCCCTGGCGCCGGGATACTGCAAGACCGAGATGGCACCTGTCGACAAGCCGGAGTTCAAACAGCACTGGATCGACGACACCCCGATGCTGCGCTATGCGATGCCGGAGGAGATCGCACCCAGCGTCGTGTTCCTTGCCAGCGACGCCGCCTCGTTCATCACCGGTTCGGTGCTGGTCGCCGACGGTGGGTACACGGCGTGGTGACGCCGACACCGAACCGCCGGGTGGTGGTGTCCTCGCTCGACGACGTGGTCGTCGAGACCGAGACCGCCGACACCCCGCGGCCCGGTGAGGTGCGGGTCGGCACGTCGCTGGTCGGCATCTGCGGCTCGGATCTGCACGCCGCGTGCGGCAGACACCCGTTCATCGACCTGCCCTACCGCCCCGGGCACGAGGCGGTGGGCGTGGTCGACGCCGTCGGGGCCGGCGTGGACGAATCCTGGCTCGGTACACGGGTGACCATCGAACCGAACCTCGCCTGCGGGCACTGCACCCAGTGCCGCGCCGGCCGCTACAACATCTGCCGGGAACTGCTGGTGTTCGGCTGCCAGACCGCAGGGGCGCTCGCCGACTCGTTCACGATCCCGGTCGACCGCGTCGTCGCCCTGCCCGACGAACTCGACGACCGGCACGCGATCCTGATCGAACCGCTCGCCACCCCGGTGCACACCGTGCGGCGGGCGGCCGGACTCGTCGGAGACCTTCGCGACCGCGCCGTCGTGGTGATCGGCGCCGGACCCATCGGGCTGTTCACGCTGCTGGCCGCCCGGCACGCCGGGGCCAGGGTGGTGGTGGCCGATCTGCTGGAGTCCAAGCGGGCGCGGGCCGAACGTCTCGGCGCCGTCGGCAGTTTCGACCCCACCGGCGACGATGCGGTCGCCACGGCCCAGCGGCTGCTCGGCGGGCCTGCCGCCGTGGTCGTCGACTGTGTGTCGCGCGAGAGCACGGTGGCGCTGGCGGTGGATCTCGTCGACAAGGGCGGTGCGGTCATGATCGTCGGTGTCGCCGAAGGGTCCACACCGGTGCCGCTCGGACTGATCCAGGACCGCGAACTCGCCCTGGTCGGCAACCTGATGTACGTGCGGGAGGACTTCACCGCCGCGATGGACCTGCTGGCCTCCGGCATCGTGCCGGTCGACGAGATCATCAGCGCCGACTTCGATCTCGACCACGCGGCGCAGGCTTTCAGCGCCTCGGCTGATCCGGAGAACGTCAAGGTGCTCGTGACGGTTGGGAGTTGAGCGATGGCACAGGCACTACTCGAATGCACTGACATCGAGAAGAGTTTCCACGGGGTGCCGGTCCTCAAGGGGATCACCCTGAACCTGCAGCCGGGCACGGTGACCGCGCTGGCGGGTGAGAACGGCGCAGGCAAGTCGACGCTGATGAAGATCATCAGCGGTCAGTACACCGCCGACCATGGCACCGTCACCGTCAAGGGCAACGAGCTCGCCTCGGGGAACACCAAGGACGCCGTCAAGCACGGGGTCGCCATCGTGCCGCAGGAGCTGGCCTCGATCGAGGACATGACCGTCTACGAAAACCTCTTCGTGGGACGCGAACTCACCGTCGGCCCGTTCCTGAACCGCCGGGCCATGATCGCCGAGGCGGGCGATGCGCTCGCCGTTTTCGGCGTGAGCATCCCGCCGACCGCGCGGATGGGAAGCCTGCCCGTCGGCCTGCGCCAGATCGTCGAGATCGTCAAGGCGGCCCGCACCGGCGCCCAGGTGGTGATGCTCGACGAACCGACCTCGGCGATCTCCGAGCGTGAGGTCGAGGGTCTGTACTCGATCGTGCGGCGACTGCGCGAGCAGGGCGTTGCGATGGTGTACACCACCCACAAGATGGCCGAGATCCGCGCCATCGCCGATCGGGTCGTGGTGCTGCGTGACGGCGGGCTGATCCTGGACGAAACGATCGACAAGGTCTCCGACGACGACATCGTGACCGCCATGATCGGCCGCGAGCTCGAGGCGCTGTTCCCCGAACGTCCGAAGCCCACCGACGAGACCGTGCTCGAGGTCAAGGGTCTGCAGGTCGAGGGTGCCTCCGAACCGGTGTCGTTCACCGTCCGGGCCGGTGAGATCGTCGGGTTGGCCGGCCTGGTCGGTGCGGGACGTACCGAGCTGCTGGAGGCCGTCTTCGGGGCCCGGCACAGCACCGCGGGCGAGATCCTCGTCCGCGGCAAGCTCGTCAAGCGCAACGCTCCGGCCGCCGCCATCGCCGAAGGCATGGCCATGGTGCCCGAGGACCGCAAGCTCTCCGGAGTGGTCCTGTCGATGAGCGTGCTGGACAACGGTTCCCTGCCCCGGCTCTCGGCGTTCTCCGTCGCCGGCTGGCTGCGCGCCAAGGCGCGCACCACGGCGGTGTCGGACGTGATGAAGTCGGTGCGGTTGCGCAGCCGGAACCTGTCCCAGGAGGTCGGCACGCTCTCCGGCGGCAACCAGCAGAAGGTCGTGCTGGCCCGCTGGCTCACCGGCAAGGTCAACGTGCTGCTGCTCGACGAGCCCACCCGCGGCGTCGACGTCGGCGCCCGCAGCGAGATCTACCGCATCATCACCGAATTCGCAGGGCAGGGCATGGCTGTGCTGATGGCGTCCTCGGACATGCCCGAAGTCGTCGGTCTCTCGCACCGGGCGTTCGTCATGCGCGACGGCGCCGTGGTGGGAGAACTCGACCGCGACGCCCTCGACCATCCGGAGGTCCAGGAGTCGGTGTTCCGGCTGGCGACCGCGCTGGAGGCCAGACCCGATTCAATGCCCACGAACCAGGAGGCAGCATCTTGAGCACCAAGGAAGACATCGCACCGGAATCCGGAGGCGCCGTCGTGGCGTCGCCGATCACCGGTGAACCAGTGAAGCTGTTCTCCCGGGAATGGCTGGGCGCCATGGCATTGCGCTACGCCATGTTCATCATCCTGCTGATGGTGATCTTCTACTTCAGCTACCGCAGCGCCCGGTTCTCCACCGTCGAGAACCTGATCACCATCCTGGTCGCGGCAGCGCCGTTCGCGCTGATCGCACTCGGCCAGACACTGGTGATCCTCACCGGTGGTATCGACCTCTCGGTGGGCAGCGTCATCGCCGTCTCGGCCATGGCCGGTGCGGCCACCGCCAAGGCCAACCCCGGCCAGGTCTGGATGACCGTGCTGGTGGCGATGGGGGTCGGCCTCATCGTGGGCTCGCTCAACGGGATCATGGTGTCGCGCCTCAACGTTCCGCCGTTCATCGCGACGTTGGGCACCCTGACCGCCGGCTCGGGTGCGGCGTACGTCATCGGCGGGGGCGCGCCGATCAACGGTCTGCCCGCGGAGTTCGGCTCGATCGCCAACACCAAGATCCTGGGCCTGCAGATCCCGGTGCTCCTGATGATCATCGGCATCATCGCGCTGGCCGTCATCATGAAGCGCACCACCTACGGCATGCGCGTCTACGCCGTCGGTGGCAACCGGAACGCCGCCGAGATCGCGGGTATCAACGCCAAGAACGTGCTGTTCAGCGTGTACGCGTTCTCCGGTCTGCTCGCCGGCCTGTCCGGCGTCATGCTGGCCTCCCGAGTGATCTCCGGACCGCCCAACCTCGGCCAGGGTTACGAACTGGACGCCATCGCGGCCGTCGTCATCGGTGGCGCCAGCCTGATGGGAGGGCGAGGCACCATCTGGGGAACCGCGTTGGGCCTGTTGATGATCCAGACGCTGAACAACGGCCTGGACATCCTGGTGGTGCCCGCGTACTGGCAGGACGTCATCAAGGGTGTGCTCATCGTCTCCGCCGTCGCCATCGACGTGTGGTCCTCGAAACGGCGAACCTGACACCAAGATCCGGCGACAACCAACCACGAGAAGAGAAGGCACATGAAACTGGGGACAAAGACGTTCGCCATCGCCTCCGCGGCTGCGCTGGGCCTCGGCCTGACCGCCTGCGGGGCAGGTGACACCGCCGCCAACGGCGACAGCACCCGCATCGGCGTCACGGTGTACGACATGAGCTCGTTCATCACCGCAGGCAAAGAGGGCATGGAGGCCTACGCTAAGGACAACAACATCGAGCTGGTCTGGAACTCGGCCAATCTCGACGTGTCCACGCAGGCCAGCCAGGTCGACTCGATGATCAACCAGGGTGTCGACGCGATCATCGTCGTTCCGGTGCAGGCGGATTCGCTCGGACCCCAGGTCGCCTCGGCCAAGGCCAAGGGGATTCCGCTGGTGCCGGTCAACGCCGCGCTCAACAGCCCCGACGTGGCCGCCAGCGTGCAGCCCGACGACGTGGCGGCCGGTGAGCAGGAGATGCAGATGATGGCCGACCGCCTCGGCGGCCGCGGCAACATCGTGATCCTGCAGGGTCCGCTCGGGCAATCGGGCGAGATCGACCGCACCAAGGGCATCAACAACGTGCTGTCCCGCTACCCCGACATCAAGGTGCTGGCCATCGACACCGCGAACTGGAAGCGCGACGAGGCCGTCAACAAGATGAAGAACTGGATCTCCGGCTTCGGCCCGCAGATCAACGGCGTGGTCGCCGAGAACGACGACATGGGCCTGGGTGCGCTGCAGGCGCTCAAGGAAGCCGGCCGCACCGACGTCCCGATCGTCGGCATCGACGGGATCGAGGACGGCCTCAACGCCGTCAAGAGCGGTGAATTCATCGGCACCTCACTGCAGAACGGCACCGTCGAACTGTCCGCCGGCCTGGCCGTCGCCAACAAGCTCGCCAAGGGTGAACAGGTCGACACCAAGCCGGTGTACGTCATGCCCGCCATCACCAAGGACAACGTCGACGTCGCGATCGAGCATGTCGTGACCGGGCGGCAGCAGTTCCTCGACGGCCTGACCGACCTGACCGACAAGAACCTCGAGACCGGTGACATCGCCTACGAGGGCATCCCCGGTCAGAAGCAACCGTGATCGCCGAATCCAGTGGTTCCAACCGAAAGAGAGCGAGACAACAACAGATGACACTGACAACGAAGTTCGGTGCGATCGCCGCCGCCGGGGTGCTGGGCCTCGGGCTGACGGCCTGCGGCGCCGGTGACACCGAAGCCAACAGCGACACCACCCGCATCGGCGTCACGGTGTACGACATGAGCTCGTTCATCACCGAGGGCAAAGAGGGGATGGACACCTACGCCAAGGCCAAGAACATCGAACTGGTGTGGAACTCGGCCAACAACGACGTCTCCACCCAGGCCAGCCAGGTCGACTCGCTGATCAACCAGGGGGTCGACGCGATCATCGTCGTTCCCGTGCAGGCGGATTCGCTCGGACCCCAGGTCGCCTCGGCCAAGGAGAAGGGCATCCCGCTGCTGGCGGTCAACGCCGCGCTGGAGACGCCGGATCTGGCGGGCAACGTCCAGCCCGACGATGTGGCCGCCGGTGAGCAGGAGATGCAGATGATGGCCGACCGCCTCGGCGGCCGCGGCAACATCGTCGTCCTGCAGGGTCCGCTGGGCGGGTCCGGTGAGATCAACCGCGGTAAGGGCATCGACAACGTGCTCGCCAAGTACCCCGACATCAAGGTGCTGGCCAAGGACACCGCGAACTGGAAGCGCGACGAGGCCGTCAACAAGATGAAGAACTGGATCTCGAGCTTCGGCCCGCAGATCAACGGCGTGGTGGCCCAGAACGACGATATGGGCCTCGGTGCCCTGCAGGCGCTCAAGGAGGCCGGCCGCACCGACGTCCCGATCGTCGGCATCGACGGAATCGAGGACGGCCTCAACGCCGTGAAGAGCGGTGAATTCATCGGCACCTCACTGCAGAACGGCACCGTCGAACTGTCCGCCGGCCTGGCCGTCGCCGACGCCCTGGTCAAGGGTGAGGACGTCAAGACCGATCCGGTCTACGTCATGCCCGCGATCACCAAGGACAACGTCGACGTCGCGATCCAGCACGTGGTGACCGAACGCGGCAAGTTCCTCGAGGGGCTGGTCGAGTTGACCGAGAAGAACCTCGAGACCGGCGACATCGCCTACGAGGGCATCCCGGGCCAGGAGCAGCCGCAGCCCTGACCCCGTTCGCCGAATGTGAAGCTGTTGCGAATTATCGGCCGATTCTTCGCAGTGGTTTCACATTCGGCGCTTCAGGGCGCTACCGCGTGGTCGTCGTCGGCGGCGCGACCACGGCGCCGGCGGGCACGTCGGTGTACTGCGGTGCGAAACCCTCCGCGGAGAAGGTGAAGCCGCGCCTGCTGCGTTCGCTCACGCAGGACACCCCGGAGGCTTCCTGGACGTTGCACCGGAATCCGGCCACCGCCAGGATCTGGTTGAACTGGAGTACGCCTGCCGTTGCGGAATCCGGTCGGAACGGGGCGCCCTCGAGCGCGACGAACGCCGGCTCGCCGTCGCGGGTGATCACGATCGCATTCGGTGCGGTCTGCTCACCGGCGGTGTCGGTCACGGTCTCCGGCGCCCCCTCGATACCCAGCGCCGCGCCGTCGGCGGCCTGACAACCGGCCTGCACCCGCGGCACGACCGCGCACTCCCAGCGCCCCGAGGGCGTGGTGAAGAAGTACTGGGTGAACCCGTCGACCGGGGCCCCGAAGTGGAACGCGTTGACCAGGTTGGCGCTGTTCAGCGGTGGTGGGGTCGCGGTGGACGACGCCGACACCGCGGGTCCGGCGTCGTCGGTCGTGACGACCGCGGGTCCGGTGCAGGCGGCCAGTGCCACCAGGGCCAGTGCTGCCGGGATCACGGTTGATGTGCGCATGTCGGTGTCCAAGCGTGCCGCAAGCGGTTCGGGCCGCGCCGGCCGGGTCAGCCCACGCGGGCGGCGAGCAGGTGACGCAGTGTGCGCGCGTTGCGCACCGCATGCCCGCCGAGGTCGTTGTTGAAGTACACCAGCACCCGACGCCCCTCGGCATCCCACCCGGCGATCCGGTCGGCCCACCGGCTCAGGGCGTCGTCGGGATAGGAACCGGCGTAGAGCGACTCCTGGCTCGGACCATGCATCCGCAGGTAGACCAGATCGCTGGTGGTCCGCGGTACGCACCGCAGCCCGGCACCACTCATGACCACGTAGGCGGCGCGGTGGTCTTCGAGCAGGCGGTACACCGCAGGGTCGTCCCACGACGGGTGCCGCAGCTCCACGGCGACGGGGATCCAGTCCGGCATCACCGACAGGAAGTGCGCCAAGAGGGCGTCGTCGCGCTCGATGGCCGGATGCAGCTGCACCAACAGGGCTTCGCGGCGGTCACCGAGCGCGGTCCAGCACCGTTCGAAGCGGTCCACCCACGGCTCGGGATTCGTCAGCCTGCGGAAGTGGGTGGGGCCTTGCCCCCATGTAGTGGACACGGGATTTGTGGTTATGCGGCTTCGGGCAGCGTAGCCGGTGTCAGGTTCCTTTCGTAGGTCGCGGGGCTGGAATGACGGCAGTAGGAGTGCCGTCGTGTGGTGTTGTAGCGGGCCAGCCACCGAAAGACCTCACGGCGGCAGATCGCCGCGTCCGGCCAGCAGGCACGGTCTTGCAGAATCTCGCGCTTGAGGGCGGCGTTGAACGATTCGGCCAACGCGTTATCGGCACTTGACCCCACCGCACCCATCGACTGGACGACCCCCAGATCGCGGCAGAGATTCGCGAAATCCCGTGAGGTGTACTGACTTCCATGATCTGCATGGAATATTGCACCAGCCAGTGAACCCCGCAGTGCAGCAGCGGCTTTGAGCGCATCGATGACCAGTTCGGTGCGCATGTGATCGGCGATCGCCCACCCGGCGACCCGCCGTGAACAGCAGTCGATCACGGTGGCCAGGTACAGGTTGGCGCCGGTCGCCAATGGCAAGTAGGTGATGTCGCCGACGTAACGGGTGTTGACCTGCGCGGCGGTGAAATCGCGTTTGAGCAGGTCGGGGACCTTCTGGTTCGCCGGGTCCGCCACGGTCGTCTTGACCCGACGTCGGCGTCGATAACCGGCGATCCCGGCGCCGCGCATCACCCGAGCCACCCGCTTGTGGTTGACCCGCTGCCCCTCGGGCGCACCGTCGTTGAGCTCGGCGGTGATCCGCGGCGCCCCGTAGGTGTTGTCCTCGTCGTGGACGGCGCGGATACGCTCGGCCAGCGCCTCGTCAGCAGCCCGACGGGCCGCTCGTCCGTCAGCACCGGCCAACCACGCGTAGAACGACGAACGCGCAACCTCGACGACTGCGCAGAGCCACTTCACCTCGAAGGCGTGCAGGTGGTCGGCGACAAACTGAAAGCGGCTCACCAGTTCGTCTCCCCGGCGAAATATTTGGCCGCCGACCGCAAGATGTCACGCTCGGTGGACAACCGCGCCTCGGTGGCGCGTAACGCCTTGACCTCACTGCGGAGGCGGGCCAGCTCCTGCTCAGGGCTCTCGGCCCCTGGCACAGGCTCGGCCACTACGACACCGCGGCGGTGCCGAATCGGCACCCCGGCCGACTTGCACCACGCCGAGAGCGTGGCCTCGCTGACACCGAGCTCGGCAGCGATCTGGGCGATCGTCGCGCCCTCGGTGTCCCGGTAGAGCGCGACCGCGTCACGCTTGAACTCATCGGGGTAATTTTTCCTTGCCATCGGGTTGGATCATCTCGCTTCCCCCAGCACATTCCTGGGATTGAGCGTGTCCAACACACGGGGTCAAGTCCCGTGAGCCCGCGGTGCGCCTTGACCGACATGGTGAACCCCTCGGGCAGCCGCTGCCGCCAGCCTTCGAAGGTCGCGCCACGCGGCCAGCGGTAGAAGCTGGCGTTGAGCTCGACGGTGTCGAACTCCGCGACGTAGAGGCCGAGGCGTTTGGCCACCGGTGTGCGCTGCGGGTAGAGCACGTCGGTCCAGTGGTCGTAGGACCACCCGGAGGTGCCGATGCGGATCATTCGCCTCGCACCCGCTCGAACAGATCGTCGTCGAGCGCCACGCGCACCAACGCCGCCGCGAGCGCGGCCGTGCCGTCGGGGGCCAGCCGCTGCAGCTTCACCGGATCGTCCGGCAGGCCGAGGCGCGCGGCCGTGGCGGTGGCGCGTTCGTCGAAGTAGGGCCGCAGCCACGTCCAGGTGTCCTGCACCTCCCGGAGGAAGATGTCCGAGCCGGTGTCACCGATTCCCTTGAACTGTTTGAGTTTTCGGCGTGCGGCAGCGACGTCTTGGGCTTCGGCCAGCCGGCGCAGGTCCCCGCCGTAGTCGTTGTTCACGGCGTGGGCCATTTCGACCAGCCGGGTGGCCGAGCTCTCGTCGTACCGGGCGTAGCCGGCCCGGCCGAACGCGTCGATCATGGTCTTGCGGTTGGCGTCGAGGACTGCCTGCGGGGTGCGCAGGCCCTCCGCGAACAGCTCACGGGCAGCGCGCATGGCGACGGTCGCGTCGATCGGCTTGCTGGCCAGCATGCACAGCACCAGCAACTGGAACAGCGGCATCGGTTTGTCCGCGAGCCGGATGCCCGCCTCTTCCGCGTAGGTCTGGCCTGCCTGGTCGTGCAGGCGCGAAACGATGTCCCGCGATGCGCCCATGGCGGATTCGTACCCGCGCGCGGCGCCGGCGAACCGGCTACTTGGGCGGCAGCGCCTTGGCGTAGTCGACACCGCGGCGCACCCAGGACCGCAGTTGCCGCATCGTCCGCACACCGTCGTCGTCGACCCGCAGCCAGCCCTTGATCTCGCGGCCGGACATGATCATCGGCGCGACGTGCTCTCGCTGGAGCAGTTCCTCGGTCTGGTCGGGCGGCACGCGGACCATCAGGCCGCCGTGCCCGCTGGCGGCCACCGCCATGTTCCCGTCGAGCAGGAACGCGAGGCCGCCGAACATGCGTTTCTCGGTGACTCCGCGCTCGGCGGAGACGATTTCGCGGATCCGGTCGGCGAGGTCGGCGTCGTAGGCCACGTCGTGACGGTAGCGCGCAGAATGCACTCAGGGTCGTGACCCGCACGGAATCACGACCCTGAGTGCACTGTTCACGCGGCGCGCGTGACGGCCGGCGTCGACTCTTGCGCCGCCGGTTCGAGCGCCTGCGCGACGATGTCGGCGACATCGGTCATCGGACGAACCTCGAGCTCCGCCAGGACTTCGGCGGGCACGTCATCCAGATCCGGCTCGTTGCGCTGTGGGATGAACACCGTCGACAACCCGGCACGCTGCGCGGCCAGCAGCTTCTGCTTGACCCCGCCGATCGGCAGGACGCGGCCGTTGAGCGTCACCTCGCCGGTCATCCCGACGTCGGAGCGCACCTGCCGTCCCGTCGCCATGGACACCAGCGCGGTGACCATCGTGACGCCGGCCGACGGACCGTCCTTCGGCACGGCACCCGCGGGGACGTGCACGTGGATGCGGCGGTCCAGCGCCTTCGGGTCGACGCCGAGTTCGGCGGCGTGGGCGCGCACGTAGGACAGCGCGATCTGCGCGGACTCCTTCATCACGTCACCCAGCTGACCCGTAAGCTGCAGGCCCGGTTCGCCATCGGTGGCACCGGCTTCGATGTAGAGCACGTCACCGCCCAGTCCGGTCACCGCCAGACCGGTCGCCACGCCCGGCACCGCGGTGCGCTCGGCCGACTCCGGCATGAAGCGCGGACGGCCCAGGTACTCCACGAGATCGGGCTCGTCGATCGTGATCGGCTCGTCGCTGGTGGCCAACTTCGTGGTCGCCTTGCGCATCGCCTTGGCCAGCAGCCGCTCGAACTGGCGCACACCCGGTTCGCGGGTATAGTCCGCGGCGATCTTGCGCAGCGCCGCATCGGTCACGTCGACTTCATCCGTGGTCAGGGCCGCGCGCTCGCGCTGCCGCGGCAGCAGGAAGTCGCGGGCGATGGCCACCTTGTCGTCGGAGGTGTAACCGTCGATCTGCACCAGTTCCATCCGGTCCAGCAGGGCCTGCGGGATGTTCTCGATCACGTTGGCCGTGGCCAGGAACACCACATCGGACAGGTCGAGATCGAGGTCGAGGTAGTGGTCGCGGAACGTGTGGTTCTGCGCCGGGTCGAGCACCTCGAGCAGTGCCGCGGCCGGATCGCCACGGTAGTCGCTGCCGACCTTGTCGATCTCGTCGAGCAGCACGACGGGGTTCATCGAACCCGCCTCTGCGATGGCGCGCACGATGCGGCCCGGCAGGGCGCCGACGTAGGTCCGCCGGTGTCCGCGGATCTCCGCCTCGTCGCGCACACCGCCCAGGGCGACACGCACGAACTCGCGGCCCAGGGCCCGCGCCACGGATTCACCGAGCGAGGTCTTGCCGACGCCGGGCGGCCCGGCCAGCACCATCACCGCACCGGATCCGCGGCCGCCGACGACCTGCAGCCCGCGCTGGGCGCGGCGCGCCCGTACGGCCAGGTATTCGACGATGCGGTCCTTGACGTCCTCGAGACCGTGATGATCGGCGTCGAGGATCTCCCGCGCCGCCGTCAGATCGGTCGAGTCCTCGGTCCGCACGTTCCACGGCAGGTCCAGCACGGTGTCGAGCCAGGTGCGGATCCAGCCGCCCTCCGGGCTCTGGTCGCTGGCGCGTTCCAGCTTGCCGGCTTCGCGCAGCGCCGCCTCGCGCACCTTCTCGGGCAGGTCGGCGGCCTCGATGCGGGACCGGTAGTCGTCGGAGCCCTCTTCGCCATCGGGCCCGAGTTCGCCGAGTTCCTTGCGGATCGCGGCGAGTTGCTGGCGCAGCAGGAACTCCTTCTGCTGCTTCTCCATACCGGACCGCACGTCCTCGGCGATCTTGTCGGTGACCTCGACCTCGGCCAGGTGGTCGCCCGTCCAGTCGATGAGCGCGCGCAGCCGCTCTTCGACGTCAGGCGTCTCGAGCAGCTGGCGCTTCTGCACCGGCGTCAGGTACGACGCGTACCCGGCGGTGTCCGCCAGCGCCGACGGATCGGTCAGCTGGTTGACGAAGTCGATGATCTGCCAGGCCTCGCGGCGTTGCAGCATCGCCAGCAGGAGCTTCTTGTAGTCCGCGGCGAGGGCGCGGGTCTGGTCGGTGATCTCGGGTTCGGGCACCTCGTCGACCGAGACCCACATCGCCGTGCCGGGGCCGTCGACGCCGGCGCCGATGTGGGCCCGCCTGGTTCCGCGGACGACCGCCGCGGCGCCGCTGGGGATGCGGCCGATCTGCACGATCGTCGCCAGGACACCGTAGGTGGGGTAGCGGTCGTCCAGTCGGGGGGCGATGAGCAGTTCACCGGACTCACCGGGGGCGGCAGCGACCTTCGCTGCTTCCACGGCGGCGCGGGCGGCGTCGTCCAGTTCGATCGGCACGACCATGCCGGGCAGCACGATCGTCTCGTTCGAGAACAACACCGGCACAGATGTGGCTTGAGCCATGTGATCCTCCAAAGTTCAGTCAGATCGACTCAACCTTGGCCGCGGGTGGTTTGTTCCCCGAGGTGTCACCGCTCGCCGGTCATCCGGGACGGCTCGGGACCGCGTGGGCGGTCCAGCCAACGCGCCAATCGGGGTTCGAAGATCGCGAGCAGCACCGCGACGGCGAACCACAGCACCGACAGCGCCACCGTCGTGTTCCAGGCGTCGAACGAGTAACCGTCGTCGTCCTCGCTGTGGAAGAACGGGCCGATGACGCCGAACTGGATGGCCGGGGCCACCGCGATGCAGAACGCGAGCCCGGTGGTGGCGCCGAACGCACCGCGCAGGAGCAGCGCCCGCGGGGTGCGGACGGTCGGTGCGGGGCGGTGGTGGGCGAGCAGGATGATCAGCAGCAGCAGGCCGATCACCACGGCGAGGACGTCCCAGTCGTCGCCGGCGAAGATGAAGGCGACCGCGCCGCCCACGGTGGCCAGGGCCAGCGCGCCGGGGTCCACTCGTTGCTGCAGTTCGATGTGTGTCACGGCATCGCCGTCGTCGGCCATTGCGCCACTCTAAGGTCGCCTCCGGTCACCCCGGGCGGAGTTTGCCGCAAACGGCAGGGAGCCTGCCGCCTGGGGGGTGGCGGCAGGCTCCCTGGTTGTGGGTGGATCTAGATGGCGCCCTGGGCGCCGAGCACCCGCTGGATGTCCGGCTTCATCTGCTGCAGCTGCTGACCCCAGTAGCCCCAGGCATGTGTGCCGTTCGACGGGAAGTTGAAGACCCCGTTGGTTCCGCCCGCGGCGATGTAGTTGTCGCGGAAGGTGACGTTGGTGCGCAACGTGAAGCCCTCGAGGAACTGGGCCGCCATGAGGTTGCCACCGGAGGTGCCGGCGTCGAGTTCCGACGGTGTGCCGGTACCGCAGTAGATCCACACCCGGGTGTTGTTGGCGACCAGCTGGTTGATGTTGACCATCGGGTCGTTACGCCGCCACGCCGGATCGCTGGCCGGGCCCCACATGCTCTCGGCGTTGTACTTGCCGGAGTCCTGCATCGCCAGCCCGATCAGCATCGGCCACCAGCCCTCGGAGGGGTTGAGGAAGCCCGACAACGACGCCGCGTAGACGAACTTCTGCGGGTAGTAGATCGAGTAGGTGAGCGCGGTGCTGCCCGCCATCGAGATACCCACGACCGCATTGCCGTTGGGCGACACGCCGCGGTTGGCCTCGAGCCACGCGGGCAGCTCCTGGGTCAGGAACGTCTCCCACTTGTAGGTGTAGTCCTGACCGTTGCCGCGCGACGGCTGGTACCAGTCGGTGTAGAAGCTGGACTGGCCGCCGACGGGCATGACCACCGACAGGCCCGACTGGTGGTACCACTCGAACGCCGGGGTGTTGATGTCCCAGCCGTTGTAGTCGTCCTGCGCCCGCAACCCGTCGAGCAGGTAGACCGCGTGCGGTCCGCCGCCCTGGAACTGGATGCGGATGTTGCGGTTCATGGACTGGGAGAACACGTCGAGGTACTCGACCGGCAGACCCGGCCTCGAGAAGGCACCTGCGGTCGCCGAACCCCCAGCGAAGCCGATCAGACCCGGAAGCGTGATCGCGGCGACCGCAACCACCGCCATCCGCCTCCATGTCCGCCTCGCTGTATCACGGAACTTTCCGACGAATTTCATAACGGCAACCCACCCACCTTTCTTCGCATGCCACAAGCAGTGCCGTCGCTTATCGAGACTCATGAAACACGCGCCCCATCCGTCACAGCCGCACCAACACGGTGGCGCGTGATCGCGGTTGGCTAACGATTGCGACTCGGCCCGTTACGAAGTCGCGCGCGGCGTGCGCATGACACGGGCAGGGGGCGGGTACCACCAGGTGGTGAGCACGTCCGACCCCTTCGACCTGCAGCGCTTCGTCGATGCCCAGGATCCCGTGTACGACACCGTGATCGCGGAACTGCGCGCGGGACGCAAACGCACGCACTGGATCTGGTTCATCTTCCCGCAGCTGCGCGGGCTGGGACGCAGCCCGACCGCACAGCACTACGGCATCGCCTCACACGAGGAGGCCGTCGCCTATCTGGCACACGACGTGCTGGGGCCGCGGCTGCGGGAGTGCACCCGCCTGGTGCTCGCCATCGAGGGCCGGTCCATCGGTGAGGCGTTCGGCTCACCCGACGATCTGAAGCTGCGCTCGTCGATGACGCTGTTCGCCCGGTGCGCCGACGACAACGCCGATTTCCTCGCGGTCCTCGACAAGTTCTACGGCGGGGAACCGGACCCCGCGACCGTCTCGCGGCTGTGACCGCTCAAGCGGGTGCGACGACCACCCATCCGTGCGGCGGCACGGTCAGCCGGTCGAGTTCCTCCGCGGGTGGCGCCCCGGATCCGGCCACCACCCGGCCACGGCGCAGCGCGGTGTCGCCGAGCGAGATCGTCAGCGGTGTGTCGTCGACGTTGAGTGCCACCACGAGCGCATCGTCACCGTGGCGGGTCTCGTAGACGTACTGCCGGTTCGTCAGCTGCACCGCCGAGGTCGTCGCCCAGTGCAGCCACGGATGACGGCGGCGCAGTCCGATCAGGTACTTGTGCAGCCGGAAGATATCGCTGTCTTCGGTTGGCGGCGAATCGAATTCAGGTCGCACCGCGTCGTCACCGCCGGCCCGGTCCTCCTTGACGCCGCGGTATCCGAGCTCGTCACCGGCGTAGACGCTCGGCACCCCGCCGATCGTGAACAGCAGCACCAGCGCGTGTTCGAGGTGGCGGGGATCGTCCATCCGGCTCGCGATGCGGGTGACGTCGTGGTTGCCGACGAACGTCAGCGGCACGAACGTGGCGACGAACTCGTCGTGCCGGGTCAAGGCGTGGTCGAGTTCGTGGAAGTTGCCGTCGTTGAGGCTGCTCCACACCGCCTTCCACAGCTCGTACTGGGTGACCGAGTCGAAACCGGCCGCCACCCGGCCCGCGTAGTCACCGTGGATCACCTCGCCGACGAACCACGCGTCGGGATGCGCCTCGCGCACCCGCGGCAGCACCTGGGACCAGAACCCGTCCGGGACGGCGTATGCGGCGTCGAGCCGCCAGCCGTCGGCCCCACGGGCGAGCCAGTGCGACATCACCTCGACGGTGTAGTCGACGACGGCGGGTTCGCGGTGGTTGAGCGCGATCAGCTCGCCGTGGCCCTCGAACGTGTCGAAGCCGTTGCGCCGGCGCCGAAACCAGGCCGACGAGGGATGCTCGGGTCCGCCGTCGAGTGCTTCGCGGTAGCGGGGGAAGTCGGTGCCGACGTGGTTGAACACGCCGTCGAGCAGAACCCGCAGACCGCGCCGGTGCGCCTGGTCGACCAGTTCGTCGAAGTCGCCGTCGTCACCGAGCCGCGGATCCATCGCGTAGTGGTCGGTGGTGTCGTATCCGTGTGTGCGCGAGGCGAATACGGGTCCCAGCGCCAGACCGGACGCGCCGAGCGCAATGGCGTGGTCGAGCCAGTCCACGATGCGCCGCAACCGGTGCTCGTCGGGTGTGGGTGGGGGATCGGCGGGGAAGGCGCCGACGAACCCCAGCGGGTAGATCTGCCACCAGATGACGTGTGCCACCCACGCGGGTTCTGTCATGAGCCGAACTTCTCCCGATAGAGCGCCTGCATGGCGTCGGCCAGTTCCGGCGCCGGTCCGTCCACCGGCACGCCGGGTGCGACGGTGTTGACGGGCAGGGTCGCCACCGGCGGGGCCGGGGCGCCCCATTCGGCCAGCCATCGGCTCAGCTGCGCCGACGAGGTGGCGTAGACGATGCGGCCCAGGCCGACCCAGGCGTGGGCGGCGGCGCACATCGGGCAGTGCTCACCCGAGGTGTACACGGTCGCGGCGGCGCGCTCGGAGGGGTCGAGGTGCTCCGCCGCCCACCTGGCGATGGCGAACTCGGGGTGACGGGTGTGGTCGCCGCCGCTGACGCGGTTGTGGTCGGCGAAGCGGACCTGGCCTGCGCTGTCGACGAGGAGGGAGCCGAACGGTTCGTCACCGGCGTCGAGCGCCTCGCGGGCGAGGTCCACACAGCGGCGGAGGTGTTCGAGATCCGAGTCGCTGATCGCCACGTGCCGGAGTCTACGCAGCGGCGCCGGCCGTCAGTCGGAACAGCAGTCGTCGGCGACGTCGAGACGGCAGGCGCACGATGCCGTGATCGGCACGTCGGCCCGCGCCCGCGCCAGCTTGAGCTGCTGACCGACGATGGCGGCCTCCGCGGTCCGGCCGAGGCGCTGCAGGCATTCGTGATAGCCGTGCAGACTCCACACGTTGCCCGGATGCTGCGACGAACGGGCCAGTTGCGGGTCGAGGCCGAGGTCGGCGGCGTACACGGCGGCGGCATCCTCGACGCGGCCCTGTTCGAGCAGCAGCGCCCCGTAGGCGTGGCGGGTCGGTTGCATCCAGCCCCACGGTTCGTCGTACGGCAGGGAGTCGTCCCGCTCGATCGCGCGCCGCAGGTGTTCGAAGGCCTCCTCGAATCGACCTGCCCGGTAGGCGATCTCACCGTCCAGCATCGCTTCGGCGACCGCGAGGATGTCGCGGCTGGTGTTGTTGAACAGGTAGCGGGACTCGGGGATGCGGACGTAGGCGGAGGCGAAGCCGTCGCGTTCGGCCCGGGCCTGGTCGAGGTTTCCCTTGGCGGCGTGCGCGACCCCACGGCCGTAGTGGATGGTCGCGGTCGTGGTGCAGTGGAGCACCTGATCGTCGGGCAGGGGTTCGGCGATGAGGTCGTCCCAGCGGCCGAACCGCACCAGCACGTGCACCCGCAGTGGGACGAACGCCTCGAGCCAGTCGGCCATCGGGGGTGATTCGATGGCGAGCAGTTCCGGCGTCAGTTGGCCTGCGAGTTCGTCGGCCGCGCGCAGGGCGACCTCCGACGACCCTTCGAACATCGCCGAATACACCACGAAGTGCAGATCGTGCGCACGGTAGAGGGAGTAGAAGTTCAGCGGTCCGGCCCGCTCCACGAACCGCCGGTCCGCTTCGACCGCAGCGAGATTGGCGGTCACCGACGCCCGGTACTGCCCGCAGAGGACGTCGATGTGGCTGGGCATGTGCTGCAGGTGTCCGGCGTCGGGCACCAGCCCGCGCAGCAGGTCGGCCGCGGGCAGCGCATCCTCGGGGGCCGCCGACATCTCCATGGTGTGCAGGTACAGGTGCAGCACGCCCGGGTGCCGGCGTCCGGCGTCGGTGGCCAGCGCCGCGTCGAGGATGCCCTTGGCCTCCACCACCCGCGACCCCGGCGCCGGCTCGCCCGTCCTGGTGTCCCACAGCGCCCAGGCCGTGATGTTGACCAGCGCATCGGCGGCCAGCGCCTGCACGTCGACGTCGTCGGGGTAGGCCGCGGCGAGTTCCACCATCGCGTCGGCGTAGACCCGGTGCCCGTCCTGCAGCGCCTCGGGCGCCCCGGGGTCGTCGACCGGGAAGCGGGCCTGCAGCGCCTCGATCAGGCCGCGTTCGACGGCCGACGCGCGACCGTTCAGCGCGAGCCGCAGCTCCATCCGGGCCCGCGCCAGCGATGCGCCCAGGTCGACCGGATCGAATGCCTCCCACGGCTTGTTGTAGTTCGGGCCGACGGAGTAGGCGATGCCCCAGCGCGCGACGGCCAGGTCCGGGTCGAGTTCCAGCGCCCGCTCGAAACAGCGGATCGCCTCCTCGTGGTTGAACGCATAGGCCCAGATCAGGCCGCGGTCGAACCAGGTCTGCGCTTGCGGTGACGGCGTTTCGACCGCGCGGTGGTAGGACCCCAGGTCGTAGTACGGTTCGACGTCACGACCGAGCGAAACCGTCATGGCGAGAACGATATGCCCGTGAGGCGACGGTGGCGAGCGTGGCGAGCACCGCACCCGCCGCGGCCCACACCGCGAGTGTCACCACGGCGGTCGTCGCCCCGTTGCCGTCGAAGTACTGCAGGCTGCGCAGCAGATCCACCCCCGAACCCTGGGGAACGATGTGGGTGAACGTGCGGTAGAAGCCGGACAGCAGCGGCCGGCCCACCGGACCGGCGGCCGCGGCGTTGCCGACGATCACCAGGAACAGCGTCAGTGCGAGCGACGCCACGGTCCCCAACGCCGCCGCCACACCGGTGATCGCTCCACCGACCGCCATCGCGTACAGCCACAGCGCACCGAGCAGCTGCCAGGTGTGGCCGGTGAGCGCACCGATTCCGCCGTCGACGTAGGCGGTCACCCCGGCCGCCAGCAGGGCCGAGTAACCCGCCAGGCTCAGGGTGCGCAGGCCCAGGGTGCGTGGAGTGCGCACGGGGCCCATGAGCCGGCTCAGGATCGTGGCGCCGACCGAGGCGCCGATGGACAGGAAGATCACCGCGTAGAACTCGACGGTGCCCGACGGGTCGGCCGCTGACGTGGGCGCGACGTCTTCGACCACCGGTGTCAGCCCGGCTTCGGTGGCGATGGCGCGGCCGACGGATTCGGCGGCGGACACCACACTGCGCCCGCCCCCGCCTGCCACGAAGATCGTGAGGTCACGGTTGGCGCCGACTGCGAACCCGGCGTCGGCGCGGCGTTGGTAGACCAGATCGCGCGCGGCCGAGGCATCGGGAGCCTCGGTGACCGCGAGCGCATCCTGCCCGCGGATCGCGTCGAGTACCTGCGGGGGAGCGGCGACCGCGACGTCGAGGTGGCGCAGCGTCGGGTTGGCGAAGGCGCCGGAGTAGCTGGCGATCATCGCGACGACGAAGAGCGCGAGCGCCGCCATCGCGGCGGCGGTGGCGGCCAAACGGGTGCGCATGCCGGATTCCCGGCGAGGTGCGGCGGCGTGTTTTGCCATGGTGGAGAGGACCTTTCGGGGTCAGAGTTTCAGGAGCGCGTACACGGTGTCGAGCGCGGCGGTCACCCTGGTGTGCAGATCGTCGCTGTCCGGGTCCTCCATCCAGGACCGCAGCACCTCCAGGAGCCCGCCGACGAGGAACCGGCTCACCGGTTCCGGCGACAGTGCGGCGACCGGGCCGAGCGCCGGTGCGGCCTCCTCGGCGATATCGGCACACGCGGGGAGCAGTTCGGCGCGGAACGCCGACACCACCCGTTGGGTGACCGTGCTTCCGACGACGTTGCGGTACATCGCGCGATGGTCGGCGGCGAAGTCGAACAACCGCAGGATGCGGGTGCGCGCATCGCCGTCGAGATCGCTGGCGGCGGCGGCGAACGCGGCGGTGAACGCGGTGGCGATCGCATCGTCGCGATCGTCGAAGTGCTGGTAGAACGCCTGCCTGCTGACTCCGGCGCAGGCGACGAGGTCGGCGACGGTCAGATCGTCGACGGGCCGTTGCCCGACGAGGGTCAGTGCGGCGTCGCGAAGGCGCGCCCGTACCCGTTCCGCGCGGGGATCCGCGCTGTGAGTCCGTGCCGCCATAGGGAGAACTCTACGCGAGTTCGTAGACAAGTGACCACGAACTCGGCCCGTGCCTTCGGACACCCTGCGGCTCGGACTGTGACGCCGATGACGGCGAAGCCGCCAGGGGATTCGACACCGGCCGCTGGAACGTGTTCTAGTGCAGAGGTGCTGGAGTACACCCATATCGAGGGTCTGAGCTCGGCGGATGTCGTCCGGTTACGGGAGACCTACGAACCGCTGACGGAGTCGGTACGCGCGTTGATCGACGCCACCATCCGCACGCAGGCCGACGCCGGGACCGTTGCGGCCGCCAGGGCCGAGATCGACGCGGTCACCGCGCGCCTGCGCAGCAGGCAACTCGACGGCGCCTTCGGGGTGCAGTTCACCTCCGACGGCGATCAGATGCCCTGGGGCAACCCCGTGGTCGGGATCCGCAACCCGGTCGCACCCCCGCTGGTGATCCACCGTGACGAGAACGACCGTGTGTCCACCGATTTCGACCTGGGCGCGGCCTACGAAGGTCCTCCGGGTCACGTCCACGGCGGGGTGGCCGCACTGGTACTCGATCACGTGCTGGGTGAGGCCGCCAGCGACCGGCGCACGCCGCGGCTCACCGGCACGATCACCATGCGCTATCTGCGCACCACGCGCCTCGGCCGGTTGCACGCGGAGGCGCAGATCGCGCGGGTCGAGGGGATCAAGGCCTTCGTCGTCGGTCATCTCGCGGACGAGGACGGGGTGACCGTCGAGGCCGAGGGAGTGTTCATCAAGCCCAGGTGGGCGCGGGAAGAGGCGTGATCGCCGCCAGGCTGCGGGTGATCGCGGCCAGTTCGGTGACGAGCACGCGGGCACCGCTGCTGGCCGTGACCGTGTGCGCCACCTCGCGGACGCGGCGGTCGGCCGCGATCACCTCGGGCAGGTCCACGGTCCACAGCGCGGCCGGGTTCGGCGGGGCCCCGCGCAGCGCGTCGACGTAGTCGTCCACCGCCGCGACGAACTCCGGGCTCAGCCGCACCGGTTGGGTGGGCAGGTTGCTCTCCATCGTGGTGCACGCACCGGTGATCGCGTTGAGCGCGGTCCGAAGGGATCGCAACCACTGCCGCTGCATCGGATCCTGCAGTCGGGTGGCGCCCGAGGCCGCCTCGAACGCCGCTCGGGCACGGTAGGCCCGCTGCCACGCCGCGGCGAGTGCATCCGCCGGCCGGTCGAGTTCGTGTACGAAGGCCCGCACCACCATTGCCGCATAGTCGATCTCGGTCATCAGCAGCTCACCGGCCCGCTGACGCAACCGGATCAGCGCGTCGTCGGGCAACGTCACATGGGTGATCAGCGCGAGCCCGCCACCGATCGCGACCGCCAACAGGCGGTGGAGCACCGCGGTGGCCTGCACCGGCTCCGCGATCCCGATCAGGAACACCACGGCCGCGGCCAGCGCCGCACTGACCGCGATGTATCCGAACCCCCATACGGCGTAGGCCACCCCGATGAACGCCGCCGCGCTGATCGCCGCGACCATTCCCGTCGGCGGCCACAGCACGCTGATCGCGGACGCCACCAGAATGCCCCCGGCGATTCCGGCCAGCCGCCCCGCGCAGCGGGTGTAGGTGTGCGCGGACTCCGGCCGCAGGACCAGCAGCACGGTCAATGCGATCCAGTAGGGCTCACGCAGGTCGGAGTATCGCGCCACCGCCACGGCGACCGCGGTGGCGGCGGCGAGGCGGATCGCATGCCGCAGCACCGGCGACGTCGATGCCAGGTGGCGTCGCAACACGCTCGCCGACCCGGACAGCGAACCCCTCAGATCCGGTCCGCGCAGCCGGCCGAAACGCAGCACCGCCGCCTCGTGCAACTGTTCGGAGAAGCGTTGGGCGGCAGGGGCGCCAGGACCGGTGACGGCCGCGGCGGCCGCATCGACGCGGTGCAGGGCACGGTCGGCTCCACGGTGGGCGGCGACCCCGTGCTCTGCGATCGCATCGAGGAACTCTCCGGCGGCCGAGGACAGCTCCGTGAGATCCGCGTCGGTGCGGCGCAGCGCCACCAGCGTCGCGGCGATCCGTTCGGGCAGTTGGTATCCGAGCTGATAGGCCTTGGGGCGTTGATGCTGCGGGATGTTGGAGAACACCTCGCGCAGCCAGGTCAGCTGCGCCGGGTCGAGCGGTGTGCCGGGGTCACCGGCCAGCTTCCTGGCGTCCTGGGCCAGCGACCGGTGTGCCCGGGTGAGGGCGCGCTGCTGCGCACGCCACCGCTGTGGCGGACGCAACCAGACCAGCGCTGCCTGCACCAGCCCGGTGGCCACCGTCAACGCGGTCGTGGCCAGCACGGCCGCCACCGACATCGACTCCTGCGGGGTGATCACCAGCAGACCGGCCGCGGCGGCGGCGACGAAACCGGCGTTGGCGCCAAGCGCCCACTGCATTCCCGCCATGAAGCACCAGCCCGCCACCACGACGACGAACAAGGCGTCGTATTCGGTGCTCAACGAGCCCAGCAGCGCGGCCGCGCCCACCTCGGCCGATGCGATGACCACGATGGGCAGCCGGCGCCCGGGGGTGTCCTGCAGCGCGATGGCGCCGGCGATGATGCCGGCTCCCGCCGTCCACATCGCCGCGGTGGGCGAAACCGCGTACAGCGCCAACGCCGTCAACGCCAGTGCGCCCAGGAGGCTGCGGACGACCGCACCGACTCCCGGCGTGGTCAGCCGAACCGTGTCCATCATCCGGCTGTCGACGTGCACGCGATCATTCTCCCCCCGAGGCGCCGGCGGCCCGGTGTGACTCGCGCGTGGGAGCGAGGTAAGTAGGTTGCAGGCGTGGAGAAGGTGATGCTGCTGCTGCGTTCGTCGGGTGCCGACGAGGACTGGTGTACCCGGTTGCGCACCGAGGTGACGCCCCGGCTCCTCGATCTCGGCGTTCCTGGGCTCACGCTCAACGTCCGCGACGCGCCGGTCCGGGATTCCCTGATGACGCTCACCACCCTCGATCCGCCGGGGGTGGCGGTGCTGAGCCTGTGGACGCAGCAGTCCTACGGCGGCGACGTCCGCGGTGCCGTCGAGGTGGTGACGCCCGAATGTGACGCGGTGGCGGCATATCTGGTCACCGAATCGGTGCCGATGCCGGGCCCGGTCACGTCGCCGGGGGAGCGCACCGACGGGCTGGCGAACATCGCGCTGTTGCGACGGCCGGAACACCTCGACGAGCCGACGTGGCGGACACGCTGGCAGATCGACCACACGCCCGTGGCGATCGCCACCCAGGCCACGTTCGGTTATGTCCAGAACACCGTCGTGCGCGCGCTGACCGACGACGCACCGGTGATAGCCGCGATCGTCGAGGAGCTGTTTCCCCTTGCGGCGGTGTCGGATCTGCACGCGTTCTTCGGTGCGGTCGACGACGCCGACCTGGCCGACCGGATGCAGAAGATGCTGGCCAGCACGGAGGCGTTCGGCGCCAACCGCGACATCGACACGGTGCCCACCAGTCGGTACGTGATGCGCAGTCCGTTCGTGGCCGGCTGACGTACGCTGCTGCCGTGACCCTGCAGATCAACGATGCCGACGGGGTGCGCACCGTCACGCTCGACCGGCCCGAGGCGCTCAACGCGTTCAACGAGGCGCTCTACGACGCGACCACGGTGGCGCTGCTGGAGGCCGACGCCGATCCCGCGGTGGCCGTCGTACTGCTCACCGGAGCCGGGCGCGCGTTCAGCGCCGGGAACGACCTCCACGAGATGGCCGCACGCGTGACCGATCCGGATTTCAAGGCGGGGGAGTACGGCTTCCCCGGACTCATGGAGGCGCTGCTCGACCTCCGGAAACCGTTGGTGTGCGCGGTGAACGGGCTCGCGGTGGGCATCGGGACCACGATCCTCGGCTACGCCGATCTGGTGTTCATGGCGACGACGGCGCGGTTGAAGTGTCCGTTCACCAGCCTGGGCGTGGCACCGGAGGCGGCATCGAGCTATCTGCTGCCGCAGTTGATGGGCCGGCAGAACGCGGCGTGGATGCTGATGTCCTCGGAATGGGTGTCGGCCGCCGAGGCGCAGCGCATGGGGATCGCCTGGCAGGTGTGCGAGCCGGACGATCTGATGGCCGAGGCCCGCAGGCACGCCGCCGTCCTCGCCTCCCGGCCCATCCCGAGCCTGATGGCGGTCAAGGAGACCATCGTGGAGCCGACGCGTGCCGAGGTGAAGGCCGCGCTCACCCGCGAATACGCCAAATTCGAGGTGCTCCTCGGTGGTGCGGCCAACACCGATGCGCTGGCCGCCTTCGCGGAGCGCGGGGCGAGCTGATTCCCTAGTTCGCCGGCAGCCGCGACGGGCAACCGTTGTAGTTGGCCGGGCAGCCGTTGACGTTGTGTGCCTCGATGATCGCCCGCAGGGTGCGTCGGCAGCGGCCGCACTCGCTGCCCGCACCGCAGGCCTCCGCGATCTCCTTGGATGTCGAAGCGCCCGCGGCGACCACGTCGTTGACGACGTGGCTGGTGACTCCCATGCACAGGCAGACGAACACTGCGGACCCCGCTATCCCTCGTCGTCCACGGCCATGACGTGGGCGAGCTTGCCCACGAACAGGGTGGGGTAGGCGCCGAGGCCGGCCCTCGACATCCATTCGGCGGAGGCGTCCGGGTGGTCGATCCACTGCCGGGCGCTGCGCTCGTCGTCGATCTCCTGCAGGATCATGACTTCCTGCCCGTCGTCGAGGGCCTGGTAGACCCACACCTTGCGGACGCCGGCCTCGCGGAACCGGTCGAGCCCGTCGTGCACCTTGATCATCAGCGCCTCCACGTCGTCGACGGCGGCCATCGCGCCGACGATGACCCCGGCGACGTGGCGTTCCGAGGACGGGCCGTCCAGGTCGATCTTCTCGACGACCTCACCGCCGAACACCGGTGGGATGTCGTCGACCCCCGCGATGTCGAACCATTCGAATATCGCCGGCGAACGCAGGACCTCCCGAATGGATCGTGGATGGCGGATGCCGATGGTTGTCAATATCCGGCCGGGCTCCCAAATGGATTTGTAGACCACCACGTGGTGTGCGCCTATCGAACTCAAACCGGCTTTCTTCGTCTGAAGCCATGCCCACATCCGCTCGGGATCGTCCACGCGGAAATCGCACGCGAGAATGAATGAGTGAAGGTCATACTCACCCATCGATTCCCGCCTGCCAGAGGTCCGCGTCTGCATGTTAGTGGAGTCTAACCTTACTTAGGGCAGCCAGTCCAGAGAACCCGGCACGCGATGCGCCCGGCAACCCCCGACTGCGCGACCGCACTGCGAAAACACGCCGCTATCAAGTCAAATGGGTCGCCTACCCCCCTGGTTGACGCTAGATTGCAGGGGTACGGCAAACAGCGAGACCGAGCGGCCACACAGTCTCTAGGAGAGGTCCATGCAAGGCGATCCCGATGTCCTGAAATTGCTCAACGAGCAACTGACAAGCGAATTGACGGCGATCAACCAGTATTTCCTGCATTCCAAGATGCAAGAGAACTGGGGCTTCACGGAATTGGCGAGTCACACCCGCGATGAATCGTTCGACGAAATGCGTCACGCGGAGGCCATCACCGATCGAATTCTGTTGTTGGACGGCCTTCCGAATTACCAACGTCTTTTTTCACTGCGCGTGGGTCAGACGCTTCGCGAACAATTCGAGGCCGATCTCGCGATCGAATACGAGGTGGTCGGCCGGCTCAAGCCCGGCATCATCATGTGCCGCGAGAAGGGCGATGCGACCAGCGCCAACCTGTTCGAGACCATCCTCGCCGACGAGGAGAAGCACATCGACTACCTCGAGACGCAGCTCGAGCTGATGGACAAGCTCGGCGAGCAGCTCTACGCGGCACAGTGCGTGTCGCGCCCGCCGCACTGACGGCGAGCCGCCGTACCGACTGACTGACCCGCGCCGTTCCGGGGTAACCGGAGGCGCGGGTCGTTTCGTGTCCGGGGGTCCTCCGGAATCAAAACGGGTCGCCGTAACTTTTATAGCCAGGCTAACGATGTAGGTTTCGGCATCGACGGAAGGTACCCGAGTTGGCTCAATTTAGTGTTCAAGTCGGGGCACTGATTTTGGCGAGGGCCACGCGGAGCTCGTCGGGCAACGGATCGGCGGCCGTGAGGAGCTGGCGGCCTGCTTTGATCTGGACGGTGCGGTAGCGGCGGGCGGTACGCACGAACTTCTTGATGCTCCAACCGGTTTGGGTTTCGATGTAGTGGCTGACGGCCATGGCGGCGACCACGATGCTCAGGTGGGCCTCGATCGACTCGCGCAGGTGATGGTAGATCGGGCGGGCGGCCAGGTCGTGCTTGGACATCCGGAAGCTCTTCTCGATGCGCCAGAGCTGGTGGTAGGCGCCGATGACGAAGTCAGCGGGCTGGTCGACCAGGTTGGTGGTGTAGCCCTTCCAGCCGGCCAGAGCGCGGTTCTTGGCTTCCAACTCGCGGTTGACCGTCTTGGTGGCACCGGTGAGCTTGATGAACCGGTTGCGCTTGACCGGAGCATGACCATCGACAGCCTTCTGGGCCTTGGCGACCTGCTCATCGATGCCGCGCAGGGTGCGCCGGGCCCGGTCATTGCGGTACTGGTAGTAGACGACGCGATCGGGGATGCCGCGAGTCTTCTCCGAGCTGCTGGCCGGCCAGGGCTGGGTCAACACCAGCTGATCAGGAACGGCCTCGTCGGGGTGTTGATCGCGCCATTCGCGGACCACATCGGGCAGGAACGGAATCCGGGTGCCCAGGATGAATGACAACCCCGCGGCTTGCAGGGCGACCTGGTTGGATTCGGAGATCATCCCGGCATCGGCGACGACGGTGACATCGCTCAACTGGTGGGCGGCCTTGAACGCGTTGATGACTGGAAGCATGGTGGCGGTCTCGGCCCGGTTGCCCTCGAAGGCCTCTACCGTGAGCGGGAACCCCGAGGCGTCGGTGAGCAACCCGAGGGTGATCTGCGGTTCCAACCGGCGTTCCTTGGAGAACCCAGGTTCGCGGAATCCGTCACCGGTATCGGTCTCGAAGTACAGCGTCGACACGTCGTAGAGCACTAGTGAGGCCGGCCCCAGCCGGGCATGCCGTGCTGTTGCCGCAGCCAGGGATTGCCGCCAGGCGGGTGTGGCATAGATCGGCAGCCGACGCTTGAGGGTGGCATAGGAGGCCGCGTCGACGCCGACTTCGCTCAACACCCGTGCGGTGTCGATCTTGCTGGTCGGCTCGATGATCCGGGCAAGTACGAGATCGCGAAACACGTTGTCGCCCTGGGTGACCGCTTCGAATCCCAGTGCACGGTAGGCGGCGCACAGGCCGCCCCACAGATGCGTCATCTGCGAGGAGGTGATCGGCAGCGTCCCCGGCTCGAGGCCACCAGACAGGCCCAAGTCGAGTTCAGTTTGTCCGGCCGCCAAGCGGGCGGCCGCAGCGGACTTCAATGCCGCGAGCTCAACATCATCGTGGGCCGATCCGATGTGCTCGATCGAGCGTGACCCCCGCCGCCAGGACCACACGATCTGCACTGCAGTCGCCCCCGAGGCGGTCTTCACGGTCCGGATGTAGGCCACCAGCGCAGCCTACGACCACACTTTAGTGTGCAAATTCCGGCCGATCTACAACTAGAACCGCAGGTCAGAACGCTGCAGTCAGGCCCGAACCCGAAAAGTGAGCCAAGTCAGGTTTTATAGCCAGGCTAACGATGTAGGTTTCGGCATCGACGGAAGGTACGCATGGCGAGTTCACCCGCACCCACCGCAGCACCGCCGGAGGCCGGCAGCGCGTTGATCAGCCCGCAGCGGCGCAACCTGATCTTCGTCGCGGTGCTGCTCGGGATGCTGCTCGCCGCGCTCGACCAGACGATCGTCGCGACGGCGCTTCCGACCGTCGTGGCCGATCTCGGCGGTGCCGGGCACCAGAGCTGGGTGGTGACGAGCTACCTGCTGGCCTCGACGATCGTCACCGCGATCGTCGGCAAGCTCGGCGACATGTTCGGCCGCAAGACCGTCTTCCAGGCGGCGGTGGTGTTCTTCCTCGCCGGTTCGGTGCTGTGCGGGCTCGCGGGTTCGATGGGCATGCTGGTGGCTGCACGCGCGCTGCAGGGTGTCGGCGGCGGCGCGCTCATGGTGACCGCCATGGCGCTCATCGGCGAGGTCATCCCGCTGCGGGACCGCGGCCGCTACCAGGGTGCGCTGGGCGCCGTCTTCGGTGTCACCACCGTCATCGGCCCGCTGCTGGGCGGCTTCTTCACCGACCACCTGAGCTGGCGCTGGGCGTTCTGGATCAACGTGCCGGTGGGCATCGTGGTGTTCTTCGTGGCCGCCGCGGCAATCCCCGCGCTGAGCCGGGTCGGCCGGGCCAAGATCGACTACGCAGGCATCGTCTTCGTCGGCCTTGGCGCCTCCGGCCTGACATTGGCGACGAGCTGGGGCGGGGCGGAGTACGCCTGGACGTCGCCGGTCATCATCGGCCTGTTCGTCGCCTCCGCGCTGGCGCTGGCGGTGTTCATCCAGGTCGAGCGACGCGCTGCCGAACCGATCCTGCCGATGCGGTTGTTCGCCAGCCCCGTGTTCACGGTCTGCTGCATCCTGTCGTTCATCGTCGGCTTCGCGATGCTCGGGGCGCTGACCTTCCTGCCCACCTTCATGCAATTCGTCGACGGCGTCTCGGCCACCGAATCGGGGTTGCGCACGCTGCCGATGGTGGCGGGTCTGCTCATCACCTCGACGGGCAGCGGGGCCATCGTCGGCCGCACCGGGCGGTACAAGATCTTCCCCGTCCTGGGCACCGCGATCATGACGGTCGCATTCGTCCTGCTGTCCCGGATGGACGCCACGACGCACCTGCTGCAGCAGTCGCTGTACCTCTTCATCCTCGGCACCGGAATCGGGTTGTGCATGCAGGTGCTCGTGCTCACCGTGCAGAACACCGCCACCTTCGAAGACCTCGGCGTCGCCACCTCCGGTGTGACGTTCTTCCGCACCATCGGCAGCTCGTTCGGTGCGGCCATCTTCGGGTCGCTGTTCGCCAACTTCCTCGACGACCGGATCGGCGCGGCACTGCTGAGCAGCGGTGCGCCCCCGGTCGCCGCCGAGTCCCCCCAGGCTCTGCACCGCCTGGCACCCGATGTCGCTGCACCGATCGTCGACGCCTACGCCGATTCGCTCGGTCTGGTGTTCTTGTGCGCCGCCCCGATCGCGGCCGTCGGATTCCTGGTGGCGCTGCTGCTCAAAGAGGTGCCGCTGCGGGAGATGGAGACCGGCACCGCCGTGGATCTCGGCGAGGGGTTCGCGATGCCGGGTGCCGAATCCCCCGAGCAGATGCTCGAATCCGCGGTGGGCCGGATGCTGCGCCACTCGCCCGACATCCGGTTGCGGTCGGTGGCCGGGCGGCCGGGCTGCGAACTCGACGTCGCGCGGCTGTGGGCGCTGCTGCAGATCTACCGCCACAACCAGGTTTTCGGTTCTGCCCGGTTGAGCGAGATCGCCGACCGGCTGCGCATCCCGTGCGAGGTGGTCGAACCGGTCTTCGACGATCTGGTGGCCGGCGGGTACGCCGTGCGGACCGGGGATCTGCTGTGGCTGAGTCAATCCGGAGTCCGCCAGGTCGATGCCGTGTCGTCGGCGTTCGTCGGCATGATCGTCGACAAGCTCGCGCAGTCACCCACATTCGAGGGACGGCCCGACCGGTTGCAGGTGGAGGCGGCGCTGGAACGGATCACCCACCGCATGCTCGTACAGCGCGACTGGGATTGGGACGACGAACTCGAACGCGCTCAGTGATCCCGGCCTGCGCGTAGCATGCGGCCATGAGCCGAATCGGAGACGCCGCCCGGGACTTCGCCGACGATGACGTGACGGCCTTCGCGGTTCGTTCACCCGATCTCGGCGCGGCGATGGCCGCCTTCAGCCAGGCCGTCTACACCAAGGGCCGCCTGCCGTTGCGGGTGCGGGAACTGGCGCGGGTCGTCATCGCCAACGCGAACGAGTGTGTGGTGTGCCAGAACACCCGTGACTCCGACGGTGAGGCGGCAGGCGTCGACGAGGATCTCTACCGCTACAGCGACCAGTGGCGCACCTGGCCGGGGTACAGCCCTGCCGAACGCATCGCCGCGGAGTTCGCCCACCGGTTCGCCACCGATCACATCGGCCTGCGCGAGGACGACGACTTCTGGGCACGCGCGGCCGAGCACTTCGACGCCGATCTGATCACCGACCTCGCGCTGTCGTGCGCCATGTGGGTCGGGATGGGTCGAGTCCTGCGGACACTCGACATCGGGCAGAGCTGCAAGATCACTCTGTAGATTCGGGACGCCTGCGGGTGGCCACGAGGTGAACAATGGTTTCATGGCAGCCAAACCCCTCGCCGCAGCCGCTATCGCGCAGCTCGAGTCCGACGGCGTCGCGACCCTCATCGGGACGGTCGTCAACCCGGCGGGGCTGACCCACGCCAAGACGGTGCCCCTGCGCCGGATGGGCACCTTCGCCGACCCCGGCCTCGGGGCGAGTCCGGTGTGGCACGCCTTCACCATCGACCAGGCCGGCATCGTGTTCGGCGACGCCATCAGCGTCGTCGGCGACCAGCGGATCCGCATCGACCTCGGCGCGCTGCGCATCCTGGGTGACGGGTTGGCCTGGGCCCCGGGCGGATTCTTCGATCAGGCCGGCGGACCCGATCCGTACTGCAGCCGCGGTGCCCTGCGCCGTGTGGAGGACCGGTTGGCCGCGGCCGGGTTGACCGCCTCGGTCGGCCACGAGATGGAGTTCGTCCTCGTCGCGCCGGACGGCAGCCGGTTGCCGTCGACACTGTGGGCGCAGTACGGCCTCGCCGGGGTGCTCGAGTACGAAGGCTTCGTCCGCGACGTCACCGATGCGGCGAACAGCTCGGGGGTGCCGATCGAACAGTTCCATCCCGAGTACGGGGCCAATCAGTTCGAGATCTCGCTGCCACCGATGCCGCCGGTGGATGCGGCCGACCTGCTGGTGTTGATGCGGATCATCGTCGGCCGGGTGGCCCGCCGGCACGGTCTGCGGGTCAGCCTGTCGCCCGTCCCGTTCGCCGGTAGTGTCGGAAACGGTGCGCACCAGCACTTCTCGTTGTTGCGCGATGGCGTCCCGTTGTTCTCCGACGGGTCGGGTGCGCACGGGATGACAGCCGAGGGCGAGTCCGCCGTCGCCGGGCTGGTCGCGGGGCTGCCGGAGGCGCAGGGGGTGCTGTGCGGGTCGCTGCTGTCCGGTCTGCGTATGCAGCCGGGCCATTGGTCGGGCGCCTACATCTGCTGGGGGACCGAGAATCGCGAAGCGGCGGTGCGGTTCCTGCAGGGCTGTCAGGGCAACGTGTACGGCGGCAATGTCGAGGTCAAGGTGATCGACCCGTCGGCGAACCCGTACCTCGCCACGGCGGCCGTCCTCGGACTGGCACTCGACGGTGTCGAACGCGAGGCGACGCTGCCGCCGGAGACCGGCGTGGATCCGGCGTCGCTCACCGAAGCCCAACGGACACAAGCAGGTACGGTGTTGTTACCCGCCCGACAGCTCGACGCGTTACGTGCTCTTGAAGGTTCCGCGACGATGCGGCGCATACTCGGAGACGAGGTCGTCGACGCCGTGGTCGCGGTGCGGCGCTACGAGGCCGAACACTTCGGTGCGTTGTCGCCGGAGGAGCAGGCAGACAAGTTCCGGATGGCCTGGAGTGTATGACCGTTCGTTCAGATCATGCCGGTCGCGTCGAAGACCCAGGAGGTGTCTGCCGTGGCGAGGTCTTCGAGCCAGGTGGGCGGTGCGGTGGCGGTCAGCCCCGACATGTCCCAGTAGTCCTTCCACAGCGTGATCTTGCCGTTCTCGACGCGGTGGACGGTGACGAAGCGCAGTACGGCGGTCTCGCCGGTCGGCCACTCCCACGTCTCGGAGTGCTCGTACATGACGTCGGCGCAGTTGGTGACGAGTAGTCCGTCGTGGTTCTCGTAGCCGGCCAGGGGTTCGAGGCCGACCTTGAGCCGCTTGACGATGTCCTCGGGACCGCGTGCGGCCAGCGCCGGGCCCAGGGGCATGTCGGCGTAGATGCAGTCGTCGCTCAGATGGGTCTTCACCGCGTCCCAGTCCCGGGCGGACAACGCCTTCCACAGCCCGAGCACCGTATCGTCAACTGACACTGGCGAACTCCGTCGTCGAGGCGGGTACGGCGGGCGCGCGGTGGGCGGCGCGCAGGAACCGCCCGGTGCGCTGCTTGCCGACCAGTCCGGTCGGGGAGCCGTCGCGGAACACCGTGTGCCCGCTGACCAGGACGGCGCTGACCGTGCTGTCGTTGCGGTTGACCATGCGCTCGAGCCCGCCGTAGAAGTCGACGCGGTCCTCGGCGTAGTCGTCGAGGCTGGCGTCCAGGTGTGCCGGATCGATCACCACGAGGTCGGCCCGGTCGCCGACCCGCAGGTGGCCGGCGTCGAGGCGGTACCAATCGGCGAGTTCGCCGGTGAGCCGGTGCACCGCCTGCTCGACGCTCATGAACGGCCGGCCGGCCTGCTGCGCGTCGTACACATGGCGCAGGAGGCGCAGACCCATGTTGTAGAACGCCATGTTGCGCAGGTGGGCGCCGGCGTCGGAAAAGCCCATCTGGATACCGGGTTCGCGGGCCAGCTTCTTGAGGACATCGGGCCGGTGATTGGAAATCGTGGTCCGCCAACGCAGTTCACGCCCGTACTCGAGTACCAGGTCGAGGAAGGCGTCGACGGGGTGCAGGCCGCGCTCCACGCCGACCTCGCCGAACGATCTGCCGACGATCGAGGCGTCGGGGCACTCGACGATCTCGGCATCGAAGAAGTCGCGCTGCCACACCCGCACGCCCATCTTGTTCTCGTAGTCCTTGCGGAAGCGACGGCGGTAGGCCTCGTCGCGCATCAACGCATTGCGCTCGACCTCGTCGCGCAGGTGCAGTGCGGCCGCACCGGATCCGAATTCCTCGAATACGACCAGATCGATGCCGTCGGCGTACACCTCGAACGGTACGGGCAGATGCTGCCAGCGGAAGTTCCCGCCGAGCCGGTTGGCCGCGCGGGCGACCGGGCCGAGGATCTTGATCGCGTACGGGTTCGACTTCACGTCGGCGGCCGAGAGCAGGCTGGTCTTCAGCGGATTGCGGAAGACGCCGAGGGACTGGGCCACCTGAGAGCCGAGGTTCAGCGGGTTCGCGATGTCGGGCGCGGACTGCAGGACCCGTCCGCTGCGCCGCAACAGCGCTTTGAGGCGGCGCAGTTCGCGAGGTTTGGCGTAGGTCGAGGGCAGGGTGCGCGAACGGCACGTGTCGCCGTCGACCTTGTCGAACAGCAGCTGTTGCGACGACATCCCGACGAATCCGGCAACCAGCGCCTCCTCGAGCATCTCCTCCAGCCGGGCCTGTTCGCCGCGCGTCGGGCGTTCGGTCCCACGGGTGGCGCGGTCGAGACCCATGACGGCAGTCCGCATGTCGCTGTGCCCGATGAACGCGCACACGTTCGGGCCGAGCGGCCGGGACTCGAGCGCGCTCACGTATTCCTCACACGTCGTCCAGGTCTTGTGCCGGTCCACCGCGGCGATGACATGCTCACGCGGGATCGCCTCGACGCGGCCGAACAGGTCGCCGGCGTCGGTGCCGTCGACGTGGATGGTCGACAGCGAACACGACCCCAGCATCACCGTCGTCACGCCGTGACGCAGGGACTCCGTGAGCGCCGGCCCCTCGAGCACTTCGATGTCGTAGTGGGTGTGGATGTCGAGCATGCCGGGGATCACCCACTTGCCGGCGGCGTCGATGATCTGGGGGCAGCCCGCGGCGTCGAGCTCCTCCTGCGTGACGGTGACGACATGGCCGTCGCGGATGCCGATGTTGCGGATCGCCGACGGCGCCCCTGTGCCATCGAACCAGCGGCCGTTGGCGATGATCGTGTCGTAGGTCACGACTGTCATAGAACAGTCCCGGTGCGGCGGGTGTCAACGATTCCAGTGAACAGATTTCCTGATCTGTCTATTTAGGCTCTCAACTGCGTGTTCACCCAGTCCATGAGTCCGGTTGGCGTTGATCCACGTCGGTGAATCCGTACTCGCGGGCGAGTTCGGCCGAGCTCAGCGAGCGCTGATTCCACTGCTGACGATCACGGTCGGCGGCGATCGCCGCGACGGCGCGGCCCACATACCGCGGGGTCTCGGACTCCGCGAAGCCGGGCGGGGCCGGCGGGCGGCCGTCCGCGCGGTCGGCGTTCAGCGCCGTACGCCAGTCGGCTTCGGTGACGCCGTAATTGTCGAGCATCATCTCCGAACGCAGCCACCCCGGGCTCACGGCGACCGCGGCGGCACCGAAGGGCGCCAGTTCATGTCCGTGACTGAACGCCAGCCGGTTGACGGCACACTTGACCAGGTCGTAGAACACCGAGATCCGGTAGCGTGCCGCATTGTATTCCGTTGTGCCGTCGGTGATCTCGACGAGCAGGCCGCCGGGCCGGGCGGTCAGCAACGGCAGCGGGGCGTGCGAGGTGATGAGATGGGTCTCCAGTCCGAGCCGCACGATGCGTAGTCCGTCGGCCAGATCGTGCTCCCACATCGGGCGGCCCCACGTGGGCGGCGGGCCCTTCAGCACCTCGGCACCCCAGATGTCGTTGACCAGGATGTCGATCCGGCCGTGCTCGCTGCCCAGCCTGTCGGCCAACGTGCGCACCTGTTCGGCGTCGAGGTGGTCGACGCGGTAGGCGATGCCGCGACCGCCGAGAGCGGTGACGAGTTCGGCGGTCTCCTCGATCGTCTCCGGCCGGTCGTAGTCGGATCCGCCAGGTTCGGTCCTGCTGCTGCGTCCAGTGCAGATGACGGTGGCACCCGCCTCGCCGAGGGCGGCGGCTATCCCGCGCCCGGCGCCGCGGGTCGCCCCCGCCACCACCGCGATGCGGTCACGTAACGCATCCGGATCGGGGCGCCATGTCATGACGCGAGTATGGCGCGGTGAGGCAATCGGTTCCGCCGCTTCGGCGATGAGCGCATACTCGCGAACGTGACACCGCTGCAGCGCTACATCGCCGAAGAGATCGCGACCGACCACGTCGACGGATTGCTGTCCCGCCGTGAGGCGTTGCGCAGGCTCTCCCTGATCGGCATCGGCACCGCGGGCGCGACCGCACTGTTCGCCGCGTGCAGCGAGAACAAGCAGGAGGAAGCCGAGGCGCCCGTGACATCGAGCGGCGCCGCCACGGTCAGTGCGCCGCCGCCGGGATCGCAGAACGCGGTCCCGACCGAGCCCGTCACCTGGGCGGGCCCCCGCGGCGAGTTGCAGGGCGCGTGGGCGGCGGCGGACCAACCGCGTGGCGCGGTGCTGGTGATCCACGAGAACAAGGGACTCAACGACTACATCCGGTCGGTCGCCGGTCGGTTCGGCGGCATCGGTTACTCCGCCCTCGCGATCGATCTGCTCTCCGGGCAGGGGGGCACCGCGACGTTCGCCGATCCGGCCGAGGCGACCGCGGCGCTGAGCAAGCTGCCGCCCGAGGAGGCGGTCGCCGATCTGAGATCCGGAATCGACGAGTTGAGCCGCCGGCTGCCGGACCGCAAACTCGCGGCGGTCGGGTTCTGCATGGGCGGTGGCATGGTGTGGCGGCTGTTGGCCGCGGGCGAGCCACGATTGGCAGCGGCGGTGCCCTTCTACGGCCCAACCCCGGAGAACCCAGACTTCTCCGGTTCGAAAGACGTTGCGGTGCTGGGCATCTATGCTTCGCAGGACCAGCGGGTCAACGCCAGCGAACCGGTGGCGCGCGCCGCACTCGAAAAGGCCGGCATGGTCTTCGAACTCGTCACCGAGCCCGATGCCAACCACGCCTTCTTCAACGACACCGGTGAGCGCTACAACGCCGCCGCCGCCGCTGACGCGTGGAAACGCTTGCAGGAGTGGTTCTCCCGCTACGTCGACTGATCGTCCTCGTCGTCTCTACCGTCGTCGCCGTCTTGACCGTCGTCGTTGTCGGTGAGGTAGCGGTGGGGGTGGAAGTGGTTGTTGATGCGGGGTTGGTCGGTGTCGTGGTCTTCGGGTGGGGTCCATTGGGTGCGGCCGTTGCCGGGGCGGTGGGTGGTCCATCCGGTTTTTTCGATGAGCAGGTTGGCGGGTTGGCAGGCGAGGGTGAGGTCGTCGATGTCGGTGCGCCCACCGCGGGAGTAGTCGTGGGTGTGGTGGGCTTCGGTCCAGTAGAACGGCACGGTGCAGCCGGGGTGGGTGCAGCCTCTGTCGCGGGCGAACAGGGCCAGGCGTTGGGCGGTGGTGGCGCAGCGTTTGGCGCGGCCGAAATACAGGATTTCTTCGGTGTGGTCGTCGAAGACCGCCAGGTAGTGCCGGGAGTGGGCGGCCATCCGGATCAGATCCCGGATGGGGATCTTGTTGCCGCCGCCGGTGTGCGCCCAGCCGGCGGCGCGTTCCAGCTCGCTGAGCGTCATCGTCGCGATGATGCTGGCGGGAACGCCGGCGATGTGACCAAGGGCGCCCGACTGCACATGGTCCCGCATTGCTCGGGTGAGGGCGTCGTGGTGGCGTTGTCCGGTGGTGCGGTCGTCGCGGCCGGTGTGGGTGTCGTCGTGGGGCAGGTTGGTGCCGGGGGCGGCGTATTTGGCGGCGATGAGGTCCCAGTGCGCGCGGGCTTCGGGGGTGAGCCAGCCCGAGACCCGGCTCATCCCGTCGGCCTGTTGGCGGCCGACGGTGAACTCGCGGCGGCGTTGGTGGGTGTGGTGGTCGGGTTCGGTGCCGTCCTGGTCGATGAACCCCAGCAGCGTGTCGGCAACCTTCTTCAACTGGTCGGGGCGCAACTGCAGGGCGTGGCCGACGAGGTCGCGTTCGTAGTGGTCGCGGCGCTCCCAGGACACCCATGCGGGCAGTTTCTTGACGAACTCCTGGATGATCCGCACGTGGGTGGTGCCGATGTCGCCGCGGGCGACCGCATCCGCGGTGTGGGCCAACTCGGTCTGCACCCGCTCCCCGGTCAGGGTGTGGCGCGGCCCCAACTGGCGCGCGTCGGTGAGCCGGTCGCCGGCGGTTTTGTCGGAGATGCGGAGCCGGTCGGCGAGCAGCCTTTTCAACGACGTCGCCCCCAACGTGTGCGGGTCGGCGTCCATCAGCCGCGCGGTCAGGCGGTGCTCCACACTGGGCACCGCCCACACCGCTGCTTTGATGCGGTCCAGTTCGGCCACGATCTGCTCGTAGGAGAGCTCGTCGATGGAGGCGGTCTGCAGAGCGGCGATGGACGCCACGAGGTGGTCGACCGCGCCAGACAATCCATCCATACGTCGAACACTAGTTCGAACCACCGACAAAACGGCCGGCGATGTGACTGCGGAAACCACTGTGAAAAAGGAGGTTTGGACTAACTCGCGAGGGTACGCAAACTGCTGCGAAACCGCGAGACACGCACCCTCGCGCCAAAGAACGCAGGGGGAGTTCACGGCACGTTCAGGTGCCGGTCGATGCGTGGCCGCGCAACGCACAGAAGCGACCGGTTTCCTCGAGGCATGCGCGTGGTGCAGGTCGCCAACTTCTACGGGCCACGCTCGGGCGGCTTACGCACCGCGGTCGACCGGCTCGGCGCCGAGTACTGCGCGGCCGGACACGAGGTGTGTCTCGTCGTGCCCGGGCATCGCACCGAGCATCAGTGGTTGGCCACCGGCGTCACCCGAATCACCCTGCCCGCCCGCCTGATTCCCTTCACCGGTGGGTATCGCGCCGTTCTGCCGGGTCCGGTCACCGCCTTGCTTCACGAGTTGCAACCCGACGCGATCGAGGTGTCCGACCGACTGACGTTGCGTTCGCTCGGGGGATGGGGGCGACGCCACGGTGTGGCGACGGTGATGATCTCCCACGAACGCCTCGACCGTCTCGTCGGGCAGGTCGTGCCGGGCCGCGTGGCTCGTGCGGTCGCCGATATCGCCAACCGCCGCACCGCGAGCAACTACGACACCGTCGTCTGTACGACCGCGTTCGCGCGTAGGGAGTTCGACCGGATCGACGCCACCAACGTCGTCACCGTTCCGCTCGGAGTCGACCTCGACCAGTTCCACCCGCGTCGACGGTCGGATCAGATGCGGCGGCGGTGGGCGGCTCCCGATCAGACCCTCCTCGTGCACTGTGGCCGGCTGTCGGTCGAGAAGCATGCGCACCGCAGCATCGACACCGTTGCGGCGCTGCGTCATTCAGGTGTCGACGCGCGACTGGTCGTGGTGGGCGAGGGGCCGCTGCGGCAGCGCCTCGAACGCCAGGCCACCGGCCTCCCCGTCGACTTCACGGGGTACATCGGCTGTCGCGACACCGTGGCGGGCATCCTCGCGTCCGCGGACGTGGCGCTCGCCCCGGGACCGCATGAGACGTTCGGCCTCGCCGCACTCGAAGCGCTGGCCTGCGGAACCCCTGCCGTCGTGTCCCGTACCTCCGCCCTCGCCGAGATCCTCACTGCAGACAGCGGAGCCGCCGCCGACAACGACCCGCAGGCGATCGCCGATGCCGTCGGACGGGTGATCCGCGTACCGGAAACGGTGCGCCGGATCAACGCCCGGCGGCGCGCCGAGCAGTTCACGTGGCCGCGAGCGGCCGAGGGCATGCTCGGCGCGATGTGCGCCGGTGACGTGGGAACCGTTTAGCCGCCGACGCGGAGGGGCACCCGCAATCAGCGGGACAGTCAATATGACCTTGCCCGACCGACCGAAGGAGCCGACGTGGATACCAGCACCATCGTCTGGATCATCGTCGCAGTGGTGGTGGCGCTACTGATCATCGCCGCACTGGCGATGATGGCCCGCAAGCGCCGCAACGAGAAGCGACACCTCGAAGCCCAGCAGATCCGTCAGGAAGTCCAAGAGCACCATCAGCACGTCGAGCAGCGCGACCTGGTGGCGCAGCAGTCCGAGGCCGAGGCCCGGGCCGCAGCGGCCGAGGCGGAGGCGAAGGCTGCCGAGGCCGCCCGCCTGCGCGACGTCGCGTCGACCCACCGGGAGGCCGTCGACACCTCGCGACAGGAACTCGACGAGCGTCGCCGGTTCGCCGATGAGCTCGACCCGCACACCCCGAAGGCCGAGGACATGCAGGCGGACGGTCAGGACGCCGGACGGCAGGGTGGTCTCGGCGGCGGTCGGCACGAGGACACTCGTCACGGCGGGCCCCAGCAGGGCGCCACGCAGTATCCCGGTGGCGCACAGCAATCCGGTTACAACCAGCAACCCGGGTACTCCCAGCCCGGTGGCACCCAGCAGCCCGGCTACCCGCAGCAGCCCGGCGCCGGGCCGGACAACGGTCGCACCGCGACCGACCGTCCCACCCGATGACCAACTCGCACAGCACGGCCGGTTCCGCACCGGCCGTGCTGTTCGATATCGACGGCACCCTGGTCGACTCGAACTATCTGCATGTCCACGCTTGGCACCGGTCTTTCGCCGACGAGGGGCTGACGGTTGAATCCTGGCGGGTGCACCGGTGCATCGGCATGGACGGCTCGACGTTGTTGGACAACCTGGTTCCCGATGCCGACGACGACACGCGAAAGCGTCTGAAGGACGGGCATTCTCGCTACTACCTCGACGACAGGGGCCTGTTACGCCTGCTTCCCGGTGCGCGGGCACTCCTCGAGCGGATCAAGGAGCTCGGCCTACAGGTGGTGCTGGCCACCTCGGCGCCCGAGGACGAACTCGACGTGCTCCGTGAGGTGCTCGACAGTGAAGACGTCTACTCCGCCATGACGTCCGGGGAGGACGTCGACACCGCCAAACCCCAGCCCGACATCGTCCACATCGCTCTGGAACGCGCGGGTGTGGACGCCGAGCACGCGGTGTTCGTCGGCGACGCCGTATGGGACATCGAGGCCTGTCGGCGAGCCGGCCTGACATCCATCGGCGTGCTCAGCGGTGGCGTCTCCCGCGGCGAGCTCACCGAGGCGGGTGCCCGCGCGGTCTTCGAGAACGCCGAAGACCTGCGCGTGCACATCGACGAGAGCCCCGTCGCCGCGCTGCTGAGCCGTGCCGACACGAACAGTCAGGCCAAGGCGTAACGCAGCACCGCGGCGATTCCGTCGTCCGGGTCGATTCGCTCGTCGGTGCGGACCAGCGCCGCACCGGTGCGTACGGCGGCAAGGGGAAGCGCCTCGTCGGCCCGCAGCGTCTGGGCCGGCGCGGTGCCCAGCTCCGACAGCAGCTTCTCGTTCGGCGCGAGTGTCAGCAGGTCGTCGCCGGCGACGACGGTCGCATCGCCGATGTCTCCGATGATGAGGGTTTCCACGGCGCCGGCCCGCAGTGCGGCGCAGACGCCGTGCAGACCCTGGGTGGCCAGCCCCGAACCCTGACCGATCGCCTGCGAGAACTGTTCTGCCGCATGCTCGATCGTCGCGAGTCGACGCCGGAGGAACTCCTGGTCGACGGCGTGGCGGAGGTCGGCGTCTGCGAAACCGCTGTGCCGGGCGCCCACGTCGAGCTCGACCACCCGATCGGCCACTCGCTCGTCCAGCATGGGCGCCAGATCCGAACGTGACTGCACTTCGCCGACAACGAATACCACCTCGGGGGAGGCCTCGTCGACCAGCGTCGCCAACCGCTCGGCGACGGCCCGCAGATTCTTGCGCCCTGCCTCGGTGCTGCGCCGCTGCGGGTCACCGTAACCGGGCGTCTCGGCGCTGTCGGCCTTGTGGACGGGGTAGCCGCCACCGTCGACGGTGTCCGAGACGACCGATCGGTCGCGATGCAGAGCGATGTCGGCGCCGGCGTGGTCGACGGCGACGATCACATAGGTCGAGTGCTGATCACCGTGCTCCACCACCGGTACGAGGTACGGCAGCGACGACACGCGGACAACGGGAATCTCGATCGGCCGGATCAGGTGTTCGTTGAGCAGCACACCGTCGGCCCCGACGATCAGGCCTCGACCGCTGCGGCCGACGGCGGGCGGCGCGTCGAGCACGGCGGGCTGCAACGCCTCGATCAACTCGGCCGGCGCAGCCTGCTCTTCGAGGTCGTCTCGGACCGCCCGCCACCTGAGTTCCCGCTGAGCAGCGGCATCCTCGGTGTTGTGCGAATCGTCGAAGTACACCGATGCGTACGGCCCCTTCGACTCCGCCAGCGTTCGGAAGCGTTCGAATTGCATGATCCTCCGTCCTGATGGGTGCGACGCCCGTTGAGTGCCCGCACTCCGATCGCACAAACGGCTCACCCACCCGACAGCTGCCGGATCAGCGAGTCACCGAGCCACCGCGTGTATCGGGTCGGCGACCACCCGCGTTGGCGCACCAGGACGTCGAACGGATGCGGATCGATGGCGAGGAAGATCAGGTCGATCGCCTCCTCGTAGGCCTTCCGGCCGGTCAACAACCCGAGCGAGCGCAGTCGGCGCGCGATCGTCCGCGCATCGGTCAACCGCTGCTCGCGGGTGGCGGTGAGCAGGGCCTGCGCCTCCGGTTCGGCGCCTGCGGCCACCTCGAGCGTGCGGAACAGATCCGCGACCCGTGCGTTGATCCCCGCGCTCACCGCAGCGCAGCCGCGCAGGATCTCGGCCGGGTCGTCGCCCGCCAGCACCCACCGCATCTCCTCGCGATCGGAGACGGGTACGTCGGCGTCGTCGCCGGCCACGGCCCAGTCCATGGCGAGACGGAGCAGTTCGATCTTGCCGCCGACCGACGTGAACACCGTCTTGCGGCTCACCCGCGCGGCGTCGGCGATCCCGTCCATGGTCGTGGCGCCGTAGCCGTTCTCCGCGAAGAGTCGCGCGGCCGCGGCGACGATTCTGCGGCGGGTTTCCTGCGCCTGTGCAGCGCGCAGGTCCGATCGGTACCGCCTCTTGACATCCTCGGCCATTTCACGCCACCCTCGTTCTATTCATTACACTACAAGTTACCTCAATGGAGGCCCGGCATGCGTGTGATCATCGTCGGAGCGGGTCCGACAGGGCTGTTCTGCGCCGTCGCGCTCGCCCGCCGCGGTCATAAGGTCGCAGTGGTGGACCGCGACCCCGGTCCGCCACCGGTCGGCCGCTGGCGGCGAAGGGGAGTGATGCAGTTCGACCACGCCCACACCTTCCGGATGCCGGTAGTCGATGCGCTGCGCGCCGAGATGCCCGATGTGGTCGACGCGTTGACCGTCGCGGGCGCCGGCATCGCCACGGATAGCAAGGGCTCGGGGACTGCGCTGCTGTGCCGGCGGTCGACCTTCGAACGGGTGCTGCACCGCATCGCCGCGCTGCAGGACGGCATCACCCGCCACGTCGGAACCGTGCAGCGTCCGCATCGCGTCGACGGCCGGGTCACCGGAGTCGTCGTCGGTGACCGCGTGCTCGACGGCGACCTCGTGCTCGACGCCTCCGGTCGGGCCGCCCGATACCTGCGGGGGCTGCGCCTCGACGCCGTGGGCGGTGACTGCGGCGCCGTGTACGCGACACGCGAGTACCGGCTGCGCACCGGCGCGGCCGCCGGGCCCGTCAACTCACCGATCGGCCTGTCGCTGAGCATGTCCGGCTACGCCGCCATCGCATTCCTGCACGACGGCGGCACGTTCTCGGTGACGATCACCCACGATGGCAGCGATCCGCGGCTGCGCCGGCTGCGGGAGGACGCGGTGTTCGAGGCGGTCGTCGGCGCGATCCCGCAACTGGCCGACTGGATCGACCCGCACCGGTCCGAACCCCTCGCGTCCGTACTGCCGGGCGGGCGGTTGTACAACAGCTACCGCCCGCAGGTCGGCACGGACGGCGCACCCTTTCTGCCCGGGCTGATCTCGGTCGGCGACGCCGTGTGCACGACCACGCCGCTGGCCGGCCGCGGTGTGACGTTGGGGCTGATGCAGTCCCGGGCACTGCTCGACGTCCTGGACTCCGAACGCGAGATCGAGACCGCCGCAGGGGTGTTCGACGCATGGTGCGAGCATCACGTGCGGCCGTGGTTCGACGATCACCGCCGCGTCGACGGCGACCGGGTGCGCCGCTGGTCCGGCGGCGAGGTGGACCTCACTCGCCCTCTGCCGTCGGACCTCATCGTCGCCGCGGCCGACGCGGATCCGGCTTTGGGCCCACTGGTCGGACCGTACGCGACGATGGCGTCGTTACCCGCCAGCCTCGCACCGGCCGAGCCGCGGGCACGGGAGATCTTCGCCGGCGGCTGGCGTCCGGCCGTCCCGCCGGGACCCACCCGCTCCGAACTCGGCGACCTCTGTGAAGTGACGCCCGCTATCGGGGCGGTGTCCAGGTCACCGGCAGCCGTTTGATCCCGTGGATGAACGCCGACTGCAGGCGGCTGGGTTCCTCGGAGGCGGTGATGTCGGGGATCTGCCGGTGCAGTTCCTCGAACGCCACGGTGATCTCACGTCGGGCGAGGTTCGCACCCAGGCAGAAGTGGGCGCCACCGCCGCCGAACCCGACGTGCGGATTGGGGTGGCGACGCACGTCGAACGTCCACGGATCACGGAACTTCGATTCGTCCCGGTTGGCGGAGCCGTACCACAGTGAAACTTTGTCGCCGGCAACCAGTTTCACTCCACCCAGCTCTGCGTCGCAGGTCAGGGTGCGCCGCATGTAGCTCACCGGAGAGGCCCAGCGCACGATCTCCTCGACCGCCGTCGGGGCCAGTTCGTCGTACGCGGAGAACCAGATCCGGCGCTGGTCGGGGTAGCGGCTCAGGGCCAGCAACCCGTGGCTGATCGCGTTGCGGGTGGTCTCGTTGCCCGCCACCACCAGCAGGATGAAGAACGACGCCACCTCACCGGAGGTGAGCCGTTGCCCGTCGACCTCGGCCTGCACGAGGCTGGTGGTCAGATCGTCTCCCGGGTGGGCGCGCCGGTCCTCGGCCAGTGCGCTCGCATACGCGCCGATCTCCATTGCCACGCCGACGAATTCGTCGAAGTCGGTGGTCAGGTCGGGGTCGCCGAAACCGAGGATGACGTTGGTCCAGTGGAACACGCGCTGATGGTCTTCTTCGGGAATGCCCATCATGTCGCAGATGATCTGCAGTGGTAGGGGACCGGCGAAGTCGGTGACGAGCTCACCGGTGCCGTCCGGGTTGGCCGCCACCATCTCGGCGACCAGTCTCCGGGCGCGGTCGCGCACGGAATCCTCGATGCGCGAGAGCACCCTCGGGGTGAATGCGCTGCGCACGATGTTGCGCAGCCTGCTGTGCCGGGGATCGTCCATCGCGATCATCGACCCGAAGTACTCGTTGAGTTCGGGCGTCTGGTCACCGATCGTGATGCCCGACGCGGAGCTGAAGATCTCCGGGTGCCGGCTGGCGTAGAACACGTCGTCGTACCGGGTCAGCGCCCAGTGGCCGCGGCCGGCCTCCATGCCGTCGGCCACGAACTCCGAGAAGTGCCGGACCGGGGCCTCACGCCGCAGGGTGGCGAACGCACCCTCGCGGATGTCGTCGTCGAGCGCCCAGAAGTCCCACGACCCCAGATCGATGTCGGCCAGCGGCACGTCAGGTGGAACCGAGCCGTTCTCCCGAGCCGCGATGCCCACGCCGTCGAGCCTAGCCCTCGGGACGGCCCTCGTGTCCGGGTCGGCCCTTGCTGCGCCGGTCTTCCTTCATCCGCGCCTCGAAGACGTGCCGGTGCCCCTGCTGGAGTTCGTCACGAACCCGGCGCTCGTGATCCCGGAACACCGACCAGTAGTTGTCGTCGAAGTCCTCGACGATCTGAAAGGTCCACCGGCCGTAGAGCACGTTGCGGCCGACCAGCTCGGCGGCCAACCGGTCGGCGACCTCGTCGTGGCCGGCGTCGCGCAGTTTGTCGCACGCCTCGCCGAGCAGCAGGTCGGCCCGGCCCATCAGTTGATGGAAGCTGTACAGGTGACCGCGGGCGCGTTCGACCCACTCGAGCGCCTCCGACACCGAGCCCACCGCTTCCACGGTGTCGTCGGAGATGTCGTCGGGTAACTGACGGTCGTAGTCGGCCGGCTTGTCGGATGGTTCTGTCACCGGACCCAGATACCCGCCCCGGCAGGGTGGAAACGTGATAGCACCGGACCGTGCGCAACCCACATGCCGGACAACCATTCACCGACCCGGACGAACGCATCGCCGATGCGCTGCTCGACGTCAGCATCCCGACACTGATGATGTCGCTGGTCCACATGTCCGGCGACGCGTCCCTGATCCGCGGGGCGCTCCGGCCCGCCGGCCTGTTCCTCAACGAGGTGCAGGGTTACATGTCCGAGGAGGACAAGGCCGCGGTCCGCGCGCTCGCCCTGCCGATCATCGCGGACTACTGGGACCGCGGATGCCCCGAACCCGCACCGATCCGACCGGAACTCCTGCACGAGATGATGCAGTGGCTGGTCTGCGAAGAGGTGCCTGCCGAGTACGTGCCGATGCTGCTCGAGGAGATGGAACTCGACGGTCGCGACGACCGCGCGGTGCCACCGCCGGCCGACCCCGCGCGTGCCGAGTTCCCCGTGCTGGTGATCGGCTGCGGCGAGTCCGGTCTGCTGGCGGGGATCCGTCTCAAGGAGGCCGGCATCCCGTTCACGATCGTCGAACGCAACACCGGGGTGGGTGGCACCTGGTGGCAGAACACCTATCCGGGCGCGCGGGTCGACGTCGGCAACCACTTCTACTGCTACAGCTTCGAACCGTCTGACCGGTGGACCCACTTCTTCGCCGAACAGCCCGAACTGCAGGCCTACTTCCAGGAGGTGTTCGACCGCCACGAAATGTCGCCCCACGTCCGGTTCGGCACCGAGGTCACCGAGCTGGTCTGGGACGAAGACACCGGTACGTGGACCGCGCACATGCGCGACCTCGAGGGCGCGGTGACCAGTGTGCGGGCGCGCGCGGTGATCAGCGCGGTGGGCCAGCTCAACCGCCCGCACACCCCGGCGATCGAGGGACAGCACGACTTCGGCGGACCGGCCTTTCACTCCGCCGAATGGGACCACTCGGTGGACCTGCGCGGCCGCGAGGTCGCGATGATCGGCGCGGGGGCCAGCGGTTTCCAGATCGCACCGGCCATCGCACCGAAAGTCAACCGCCTCACCGTCTTTCAGCGCACCGCCCAGTGGATGTTCCCCAATCCGAACTATCACGCGCCGGTCGGCGACGGGGTGCGCTGGGCGCTGCGGCACCTCCCGTTCTACGGTCGTTGGTACCGCTTCCTGCTGTTCTGGCCGGGCTGCGACAAGGGACTGGCGGCGGCCAGGGTCGATCCGGACTACCCCGACCCGCAGCGCGCGGTCAGCGAGGTCAACGACATCGCACGGATGATGTTCACGGAGTGGATCACCAGCCAGGTGGGCGACGACGCCGATCTGCTGGCCAAGGTGCTGCCGGACTACCCGGCCACCGGCAAACGCACGCTGCAGGACAACGGCAGCTGGTTGCGCACGCTCACCCGCGACAATGTGGAACTGGTCCGCACCGGCATCGCCCGCATCGAGCCCGACGCCGTCGTCACCGAGGACGGGACCCGCTACCCGGCCGATGTCATCGTGTATGCCACCGGGTTTCACGCCAACCGGATGCTGTGGCCGATGCGCGTCGTCGGTCGCGGCGGGGCGGTGCTCGGGGAGGTGTGGGGTGAACGGCCGTCGGCGTACCTCGGCATCACGGTGCCGGAGTTTCCCAACTTCTTCTGCATGTACGGGCCCGGCACCAACCTCGCGCACGGTGGCAGCCTGATCTTCCATTCCGAATGTCAGATGCGTTACATCGCACAGTGTTTGGAGTTGCTGATCGACGGCGGCCACCGCTGGCTGCAGCCTCGGGAGCAGTGCGCTCAGGATTGGTGCAGACGCACCCAGGAAGAACTCGGCAAACTGGTCTGGTCGCAGCCGTCGGTCGAGCACTCCTTCTACAAGAACTCCCACGGTGAGATCTACACGCTCAGCCCGTGGCGCCTCGTCGACTACTGGACGTGGACTCGCCGCCCGGAACCGCGCGACTTCGAGTTCGGCTAACCCTCCGCGCCCTCCACCACGGATCGGATGCGTTCCAGTGTCTTGCGCATGTCCCGCAGGTTGCGACGCCGACGCAACTGGCCGCCGGCCACCGCGAAGACCCGCATCAATGCGGAGTCTTCCAGGTGGAAGGACTCGGTGACCTCGGTACCGCCGTCGACTGGGGTGAAGCGGTATTGCCAGTTGTTGACTGCCCGGTCACCCACCAAAACCTCGAAGCCGAACTCGCGACCCGGTTCGCAGGCGGTGACCCGGCACGTCGTCCAGTAAACCGGTCCGATCTCGTTGCGCCGGACGTGACCGCGGAACCTGGCGCCCAGTGCAGGTCCGGCGGCGCCGTCGAGCCATTCGGCTTCCATCACCTCGGGGGACAACCGACCGGTGTTGCGCACGTCGGCGACCAGATCCCAGATCCGCTCCGCCGGGGCGTTCATCGTCACGCTGACCGAACCCTGCATGCGGGCAGCTTGCCAGACCCGCACCCGGTGCTGCCGGCCGATCGCCGATCGCGTTGACTCGGCAGGTGTGAAGGTCCGACCGACCGCTCGACATCTGGCTCGGCGGGTCGGCGCCTGCCGCGCTGCGCCGCGCCGAACTCCTGCCGCGTGAGAACTGAACCTCAGCGCTCGGTGAGCCGCGGTAGCGCCTTGCGGATCTGACCGCGGACCAATTCCGGGCTGACGGCCTTGAGCCGGTCGAGCCACCGGATGCTGTTCGGCACATACCAGTGCAGCCGGGTCGGATGCCGGTAGGCCGCCCACGCCGCCTCCGCGACACTGGCGGCCGGCATCAACCGGAACGGACCCCGCTTGGGCGCGGATGCGGTCACGTCCGCGGCGGGACCGTCCGACGGCGCACGCCCGGAGTGGTTGGGTGTCTCGCGCAGGATCGCCGTGTCGATCAGACCGGGCAGCACGTCGGCGACGCGCACCCCGTGCCGCTGCCACTCCACGCTGAGCGCCTCGGTGAGGCCTTTGACGCCGTGCTTGGTCGCCGAGTACACCGCGATCTGCGGCATCCCGTAGGTCGCCGACGACGACGACGTCGAGAACATCAGGCTGTCCGGCGCCCGCTTGAGGTAGGGCAACGCCACGTACGCCCCGGTCAGCACCGCCTTGAAGTTGACGTCGACCACTCGCATGGCCGCTTCGTACGGCACGTCCTCGAACCAGCCGGATTCGCCGATCCCGGCGTTGTTCCACATCATGTCCAGGCCGCCGTCACCGCAGAAGTTGGCGAGCGCGGCCTCGAGCTGCGCCTTGTCGGTCACGTCGACCTGTCGGGTCCACAGTCGGTCGCCGCCGCGTTCGGCGGTCAGCTCGGCCAGGCCGGCCTCGTTGCGGTCGACGGCGGCGACCCGCCAGCCGCGGTCGTGGAACAGCTGCGCGCCTGCACGTCCCATACCGCTACCCGCACCCGTGATGAAGATCGACTTCGTCGTCCGGGGCGTCTGCGTCGGCGGTGTCATCGGGTCATCCTGACAGGTTCACCCGCAGTAGGACCGGGTCGCGAACGACAGCGCGTGCCGGTAGAGCTCATCGAGGCCGCGGGACGCCGCGACCGCGTCGGTCGCCTCCCGAACCCGCTGCCCGCAGTCCGGTGACTGCAGCAGCGGCCACTGGGCGACCATCTGATCGACCATCGTCCGGTTCAGGCCGTCGATCACCCCGCGTGAGGAGGCGAGGTCCGGGGCCGTCGCGGGGGCGACCGCTGGATCGAGCTTCCACTGCGCGAACCGGGTGTACTGGATGGACTCCGTCGCGGAGATCTGATCGCGGAACATGCGGCGCACCCGGTCGGGGTCCACACCCTGTGCGGACGCGTCGGTGGCCACGGTGACGAGCACCTGCTCGACGCGAGCCGGATCCTCGATGGGCGCCTTGGTGTTCCACTTGTTGGCGGCCACCGGCTCCGCGGTGCTCAACCGCTCGGCGGCGGCGTCGACCAGCGCCGTCAGCGGACCGCCGGGGTCGGCATGCGCCGGTGCGATGCCGGCGAAGGCGCCCGAGCAGGCGCCGAGGACCGCGAGGCCGGCCAGTAGCCGCCGCCGCGCGGACCGGCCGCTCAGCGGTCCAGGTCCGGGTCGTCGTCGGACAGCGGCACCGCGATCGACTGCTCGATCAGGTCGGCCTCGTCGGCCTCCAGATTGCGCGACAGCGACACCCGGGCCGGGTCCAGACCACCTTCATCCTCATCGTCCACGTCCACGGGAATCAGCTGTTCGACGACGTCGGCTTCCGGGGCGTCGTCACCGAACACCGGTCGATCCGGAGTACTCACGAGCAGTCTCCCTCCCTGGCTTGACATCGACCGAACACCGGCCGTGCCACCACACTAATGATGTCGGCTGCAGAGGGCTGGGCCCGGATCTCGGGACGCGGTCCACCCGGCCCACTGACCTGCCCACCTTGGTCTTCAGGCGTTGCCTGTTCGGGTAGTGTGCGCAGACGACGGGGGCGGCTCTCGAAAACGGAGGAGCGCCGAACCAACCACGAACAACGACGTCAGAGGCTGTACCGTGCCAGAAACAAGCAGTGATGCCCAGGGGTTGACGCCTCACTTCGAGGATGTCCAGGCGCATTACGACCTGTCCGACGAATTCTTCCGGCTGTTCCTCGACCCGACGCAGACCTACAGCTGCGCCTACTTCGAACGCGACGACATGACGCTGGAAGAGGCGCAGCTCGCCAAGATCGACCTGTCACTGGGCAAGCTCGGGCTGCAGCCCGGGATGACCCTGCTCGACGTGGGCTGCGGCTGGGGCGCCACGATCAACCGTGCGCTCGAGAAGTACGACGTCAACGTCGTCGGCCTGACGCTGTCGCGTAACCAGCAGGCGCACGTGCAGCGACTCCTGGACAACCAGGCCAGCCCGCGCAGCAAGCGGGTGCTCCTGCAGGGCTGGGAGCAGTTCGACGAGAAGGTCGACCGCATCGTGTCGATCGGCGCCTTCGAACACTTCGGGCGTGACCGCTACACCGACTTCTTCAAGATGGCCTACGACGCGCTGCCGGACGACGGCGTGATGATGCTCCACACCATCATCAAGCCGAGCGACGAGGAATTCGCCGAGCGCGGACTGCCGCTGACGATGAACAAGCTGCGCTTCTTCAAATTCATCATGGACGAGATCTTCCCCGGCGGTGACCTGCCCCAGGCGCGCGCCGTCACCGACCACGCGACCAAGGCGGGCTTCGAGGTCAAGCTCGTGCAGCCGCTGCGCCTGCACTACGCCAAAACGCTCGACATCTGGGCGGCCGCGCTGGAGTCGCGTAAGGACGAGGCGCTCGCGCTGCAGGGGCAGGAGGTCTACGACCGGTACATGAAGTACCTGACCGGTTGCGCCGACCTGTTCCGCGAGGGCTACACCGACGTCGCGCAGTTCACCCTGACCAAGGGCTGAGTCACCGGGCGGGCGGACCGGGCTGGGCACCCGCGGCGTCGCGCCTGCGGGCCGCCATCCCGGCCAGCGCTTCGAACACCACCCGGTGCGCGGCGTTGACGGTCAGTTCGGCGTGGTCGTAGGCCGGTGCGACCTCGACGACGTCGACACCCGCCACATCGTGCTCGTAACAGAGCCGCCGGACCATCCGGAGTAGGTCCGCGCTGGTGATGCCGCCCGGTTCCGGGGTCCCGGTGCCGGGGGCGTGGGCGGGATCGAGGACGTCGATGTCCACGGAGACGTAGAGCTTGTCGGCCTTGGCGAGCGCCTCGGCCACCGCGTCGCGCATCACCTCCTGGAAGCCGCGCTCCCAGATCTCCTGCATGGTGTGCCAGGTCATGCCCTGTTCGAGCATCCACTCGAAGGTGTCCTGCGGCGGCCAGTAGCCGCGCAGCCCGACCTGTACGAAGTGGGTTCCGGGGACCGCACCCGATTCGATGAGCCGCCGCATCGGCGTGCCGTGACTGGCCAGGTTGCCCTCGATGGTGTCGGCGGTGTCTGCGTGGGCGTCGAAATGCACGATGCCGACGTTGCCGTAGCCGTGCACATCGGCGACCGCGGTGGCTGCCGGCCACGTGATCGAGTGGTCACCACCGAGGACGACCGGCACGATGCCGCGCGACGCGACCGCGGCCACCCGCTCGCGGATGTTGGCGTGCGACACCTCGGTCTGACCGTGCGGACAGTAGGCGTCGCCGAAGTCGACCACCTCCAGCCAGTCGAAGATCTCCAGCCCCAGATCCATGTGGTACGTGCCGGGTTCGTACGCCGTCGCCCGGATGGCGCGCGGCCCGAACCGCGCGCCCGGGCGGTTGGTGGTCCCCACGTCGAACGGCGCACCGACGATCGCGACGTCGGGCCGCCACGAGTCCAGTTGGGCGGTCTCGGTCAGGAACGGCCGATGACCGAAAGTGGCCATCCCCGAATGGGGCAGGTCGAGTTGCTCGGCCATTCCCGGCGGGAGATCCCGTTGCGGCTCGCGGTCGTGCGCATGGCCCATGGGCAGACGCTACCGCCCGCTGCGACGGATCGTGCGGCGATCAGCCGGCGGTCAGCGCGCTCCGCAGCCAGTCCGGGATCGCCCGCTTGGCCCAGTCGGACGTCGACACCACCACGTAGACGTTGCGGCCCGTCACCGCGGTCTGCTTGCCGCCACCCGCGTCCTGGCGCGACACCGCGAAGCCGAGGGTGAAGCTCGTCGAGCCGACGCGCTCACAGTGCACCGCCACCCGCACGTCGTCGCGCCAGCGGACCGATGCGGCGTAGTCGATCTCACTGTGGACGACCTGGAAATCCAGGCCGGTGGCGATCAGATCGGGATACGCGACCCCGATGTGGTCGAAGAACGCCGTGCAGGCCTCGTCGAACCAGGTGAGGTAATGACCGTTGAAAACCACGCCCTGCTGGTCGATCTCGGCGTAGCGCGGCACGACCGGCATCGAGAAAGCCGCTGCACTCACAAGGCGGTGTCGTCCTGACGTTCGCCGGCGGCGGCGGGTTCCCGGTGGGTCAGCCGCCGTAGCAGCGCGACTCCGATCGACTCCCGCCCACCGTCGACGGTGTCGAGGACCGAGCGCGCCGCCGGGGGCGGTACGTGCGCTCCGATCACGTAGAGCAGCGCATCCCTGGAATGCGAGCCGACGAGGTAGATCGTGTCGTTGGCGACGAGCCGGTAGGCGTCGACGGCCACGGCGTGGTTGCGGTGGATGACCCGGCTGGGGGCCGACTTCCACGAGGAGGGGTCGTACACCACGCGACGGATCGGTCCGATGAGCCGGCTGAGCACCGCGACCAGGTCGGGGAGTTCGTCGCCGAGGTCCGCGCTGCGCGGCCACCAGGCGCCGTCCACCGCACCGGGAATCTGCGCCCTGTCACATATGGTCAACCGGCCGGAACCGGGTGAAGCCGGATCGCTGGGCGTCATCGAAGACGCTCCCGTCACTTTTCGCACATCGCAGACGGCAACCGGAGAACGGACACGCGACGAACCTACGACCGGTCGAGCATAACCCTCGGCGGTCGCGCGACCCTCCCACCCCGAGGGCCGCGGCGGGCGTGCGGCGGGCAGACTGACCGCGTGCAACTCGTCTCGATCGACGACATCCGCGCGGCGGCCGCACGTATCCGCGACGACGTCCTGCGGACCCCGCTGATCCCCGCGGCCTGGGCCGGAACGCTGTGGCTCAAACCCGAGAACCTGCAAGCCATCGGGGCGTTCAAGGTTCGTGGCGCGTTCAACGCGATCGCCCGACTGGATCCGGCTGTCCGGGCCCGCGGCGTGGTGGCGTACTCCAGTGGCAACCACGCTCAGGCCGTCGCGTACGCGGCCGCCCGGTACGGCATCTCGGCGCACATCGTGATGCCCGAGGAGACGCCGCGGATCAAGGTCGACGCGACCCGCGCGCACGGCGCCGACGTGGTGCTGTGCGCCGCCGGCCGGCGGGAGGCGGTCGCCGCCGAGGTCGTCGAGCGCACCGGCGCGGTGCTCGTCCCGCCCTTCGACCACCCCGACATCATCGCCGGCCAGGGGACAGCGGGGCTGGAGATCGCCGAGGACCTGCCCGACGTCGAGCACGTCTTCATCCCGGTGAGTGGCGGAGGGCTGGCCTCCGGCATCGGCACGGCGATCAAGGCGCTGTGCCCGGGTGCGAGGGTGTACGGGGTGGAGCCGGAACTGGCGGGCGATACGGCCGAGGGTCTGCGGCATGGGCACCGCGTGGACTGGTCGATCGAAGACCGCAACCGCACCATCGCCGACGGCTTGCGCTCGCAGCCGTCGGACCTGACGTTCGCGCACCTGCAGCGGGTGCTCGACGACACCGTCACCGTCACCGAGGACGAGATCCGTTCGGCCGTGCGTGATCTGGCGCTTCGGGCCCATCTGGTCAGCGAGCCCAGCGGGGCGGTGGCGCTGGCCGGCTACCGCCGGGTGGCACCCACCGGCCGGGCCGTGGCGGTGGTGTCGGGCGGCAACATCGAGAGCGCCCTGCTGCGGGAGATCCTCGCGGGCTGAGCGGGCCGGTGCGCGCGGCTATCCTCGCGGAGGTGACCGCGACCGACGTCTCCCGGGCGGCGCCGCTGCTGCGGACCGCGCTTCGGCTGTCGATCATCGTGGCCGTGGTGGCGGCCGTGGTCCTGGTCGAACTGACCTCGCGGTCGGGGGTGCTGTGGCGTCTGGTCACCTTCACCTATCAGGCCAACCTGCTGGCGGCGGGGTTCTATGCGACGACGCTGCTCTCACCGCGCGCCGACACCCGGTCGGCGCTGCGGGGGGCCGTCGTCCTGTACGTCGTGATCGCGGGCCTGGTGTGGAATCTGTTCCTGACCGACTACAGCATGGGCTACACCCCGGCGAACTTCCTGCTCCATGTCGTCGTGCCGGTGCTGGCGCTGGCCGAGTGGGGGTTGGCCACCGCAGGCCGGTCGGATCTGCGGTGGTGGCATCCGTGGGCGTGGCTGGCGTACCCGGGCTGTTACGTGGTGATCGCGTTGGCCGTCCTGAACCAGGCCGGCCGGCGCGCGCCGTACTACTTCCTCGATCCCGGCAGCGTCGGCACGTTCGCCGTCGGGGTCAACATCGGTCTGCTCGGAGCGATCTTCCTGGCGCTGGGATACGTCCTGATGGCGTTCGGACGCACCCGGCGGCGCGTGGACCCGGCGCGGGGGTGAAACACCCGGGCGTGCGCCGGCGATGTCCATGACGTGGGGACAAGCCGTAACAGGAAAGGCGCCGTCGAGGCGCGAGGGCGCCGTCGATCGGGAGGGCCGATCCGTCGGCCCACCTACACTGGCCACATGCTGCGCATGTTCACGCGATCGGTGCTGGTGATCGCCGGTTCCGTCGCGATCGCGATGACCGGTTCCGTCGCGACGGGTTCCGCGGCGATCAGCACGCCGCCCGCCGTCACGTCGATCGCACCCGGGACGGGCGACGTCGTCGGGGTGGCGATGCCGCTGACCGTGCGGTTCGCCGCGCCGGTCGACAACCGGTTCGCCGCGCAGCGGTCGTTGCGGATCACCTCACCGAACACGCCCGACGGCGAGTTCACCTGGCTCAGCGATTCGGTGATGCAGTGGACGCCGACGGGTTTCTGGCCTGCGCATTCACCGATCTCGGTGGGTGCGGGTGACTTCATGACGGAGTTCCGCACCGGCGCGTCCGTCGTCAGCGTCGCCGATATCGACGCGTACACCTTCACCGTCAGCATCGACGACGAGGTGGTGCGGGAGATGCCGGCGTCCATGGGCAAGGCCAAGTTCCCGACACCGCAGGGTACGTTCCGCGTCCTGGGCAAGGAATCCGTCGTCGTGATGGATTCGCGGACCATCGGCATCCCGCTCGACGACCCCGAGGGCTACAAACTCACCGTGTACGACGCGGTCCGCATCACCTGGGGCGGGGTCTACGTCCACGGGGCTCCGTGGTCCACCGGCTCGCAGGGCTACGCCAACGTCAGCCACGGCTGCATCAACCTCAGCCCGGACAACGCCGACTGGTATTTCAACACGGTCGGCATGGGCGATCCGGTCATCGTCCAGGCGTAGCGTGCAGGTTCTTCGCGGTCGGTGACGTGGCGACCGCGGCGGGATCGGGACAGGTGCCGAGCACCCGGTCGGCGGTGCCGGCGCTGGTCACCGTGAACCAGTAGTGCTCGTTCTTGAAGTGGTGCTGCCGGTGGTTGCGCCAGATCGCGCGGTACGCGGTGGTCTTCGGCCTGTAATCGCTGTGGATCAGATAGTGGCACCATTCGTAGACCAGGCCCAGCACCGTCAGGGACACCAGGAACGTCAGGCCCATGCCGAGGCGCGGGAACGCGAGCAGCGCCACCGCCAGCGCGACCGGGAGCACCCACATCAGCGCCTGCCATGGGATGAAGATCAGCGAGACGACGCGGGGGTCGACGTGGTGTTCGCGGTGTTTGCGCGCGAGCAGCGGGTCCACCCGCAGCCGGCCGATCCGTCGCGGCCGCCAATGCAGGATGCACACGTGCACGACCCATTCCACGAGCGGGAAGACCGCCACCATGGCGACCGGGACGAGGATGTCGGTGGCTTGCCAGTCGCCCACGGCCAGGCGGGCGCAGGTGGCGGCGACGAGGGTGCCCGCGATCAGCCGGGGCGAGGGGTGCCGCCGGAATTCGCGCGCGGCGTCGGCCAGCGTGAACGCCCGGCGGGCGGGCCGGGATGCGTGGTGGGTGGTCATCGGGCCTCCAGTTCGCCGAGTGCGTCGAGCAGTGCGGTGGTGGCGGGTTCGAGCAGACGCCTGGCGGCATCGGCGGCCCCCGCCGGATCACGCGCCACGATGGCGGCCGTGACGGCGCGGTAGGCGTCGGGTCGACCGACCTCTTCGGCCATCATGGCGGCCAGCGCAGGCAGGGCCGGTTCGTAGGTGGCTCGCAGCGTGTTGTACATCAGGCGGAACGCGATCGAGTCGGCCCCGTCCACGACGTGGTCCCAGAAGGTGAGCGCAAGTTGTTGCGCGGCAACGGGATCGGTCTCGGTCAGGAGTGCGTCCACGGTTTCGTCCAGCCGCCCCGCGAGGCTGGGACCGCCGCGTTCGGCAGCCAGTTCGGCGACCTTCGGACCGTTGTGCAACCGGGTCTCGAGAATGCTGCGGACCACGGTCAGATCGAGTTCGCCGCCGCGCATGAGCAGCCGGGGGAGGAGGTCGAGGCCGGCTGTGCGCCGGAAGTCGCGCACGGTGGTCGCATCGCCCTGGCGCACCTCGATCAGGCCGGCGCCGGCAAGGCGTTTGAGCGCTTCGCGGATCGCCGGCCGCGACACCCCGAGCACCTCGGCCAACCGCCGTTCACTCGGCAGCGTCTGCCCGGGCTGCATCTGCCCGCTGAGCACCTCGGTGACGATCTGGTCGAAGACGTCCTCGGGTACCGAGCGGCGGTTGACAGGTTGTAGCGCCATGCCACCGAGGATGGCAGGGTCAGTGGCCAGAGGTCAAGTGGTCTGACCAGTTAGCAGGTCGTGGTGATCTCGTACTTCGCCTCGGCGGCCCCGGTGGGGTTGTCGGCGAAGGACCCCTTGGCCGTGCCGGTGATCGTGATGACGGACTTGTCGATGGTCGCCTTGCCGTCGCCCACCGTGCCCTCCCAGTACGCACCGGTGAACCCCTCGAGGTCCCGGATCTCGACGGAGTGTGCGGCGACGTTCTCGCCGGTGGAGACGGAGGCCGAGAAGCCGGGCGTCTCTTCGCCGAAGTCGGAGATGAGCCACGTCCAGCCGGCCTGGCTGCACTCCACCGGGATCTTGGCCGTCTCCTGACCGTTGACCGACACCTGCGCTGTGCGGGTGCCCACTGCCGGCTCCGGCGGGCTGCATGCGGAGAGCGTGACGACGCTGACCGCACCCAGCACCACGACGATTCGGTTGTTCACGCGCCACCTCTGTTCTGTTGACTCGGTGTCCCGACTCCGCTCACTGCGGACTTCCCTGCGATGCTGACCGGCAAACCAGCGCCGCTGCGGTCGCCTGGTCGGCGGGCAGGAACGCCTCGATGCTCAGTTCGGCCGCGGTGAGGTCGAGCGCGGTGCCGAACGTCGTCACGGTGCTGATGAACGTCAGCAAATCGCCGCTGTCGGTGCACAATTCGAGTGGCACGGCCACCGCCGAGGGGTCGGGCGAATCCGCCGACGGCCCGGGATACGTCTCGAGTTCGGCCAGCAGAGCGGTGAGCTCACCGGATCGACTCGCCGCGACTTCGCGGCGGAGCCGGTCGATGAGATGGTGGCGCCACTGGCCCAGGTTCTTGATCCGCGGCGCCAGCCCCTCGGGGTGCAGCGCCACCCGCAGCGCGTTGGGCCGCGCCAGCAACGACGGCGCCACACCGTCGAGCAGCACCGCGGCTGCAGCGTTGGCGCTCAGGATGTTCCAGTGCCGGTCCACCGCCACACACGGGTAGGGATCGTAGGCCGACAACACCTTCTGCACCCCGTCGCGCACAGCGGCCATCTCCGGGTGATCGAGGCCGCGTTCGGGATAGACCGGCGCCAGGCCGGCCGACATCAGCAGGTGATTGCGTTCGCGCAACGGGACGTCGAGCACCTCGGCCAGCCGCAGCACCATGGCCCGGCTCGGTGTCGAGCGACCCGTCTCCAAGCTCAGGTGACGGGCCGACACGTCTGCCTCGATCGCCAGATCCAGTTGGCTGAGCCGGCGGCGCTGCCGCCAGGTCCGCAACACGTCACCGAATGTCGCGGCGGTGTGGGTGGCGGTCACGGGTCCCAGTGTCGCCCGCACACCGGTCCGCCGCCATTACTTCCGGGGTAATTGCCGCGATTACGCGTCCGCGCGACAGTGGAGTCGTCCACGACACGAGGAGGACGCGATGAAGACGGCAGGGCAGGAGATCCCCCGGTGGTTGCGTTTCGTGCTGGCGTCGGACCGCGCGGGGTCGGCCTGGTACATCGGGGCCGGATTCTTCTTCGCGCCCGCGCTGGCGCTGGTGTCGCCGTGGCCGGCGCTCACCGCGGCACTGTGGGTGCTGATCGGCCTCGCGGGACTGTGGCTCGGCCTGCTCGGCATCGCGATGGCGACCGGCCTGGCGATCGTGTTGCGCTCCAACACCGAGATACCGGAGGACTATTGGCGCTCGATCATCGACTACCCGGCGACACCTACTGTGCGGCAGGAGGTTTCGCGGCAGAGCCGGTGTAGTCGACCTGCCAGTGTTTGATGCCGTTGAGCCAACCCGACCGCAACCGCTCCGGTTTGCCGACCGGGGTGAGGTCGGGCATGTGATCGGCAATGGCGTTGAACATCAGGTCGATCGTCATCCGCGCCAGGTTGGCGCCGATGCAGTAGTGGGCGCCCGTGCCGCCGAAGCCGACGTGCGGGTTGGGGTCGCGCAGGATGCCGAAGGAGTACGGATCGGTGAAGACGTCCTCGTCGAAATTGGCCGAGCGGTAGAACATCACCACGCGCTGACCCTTCTTGATCGTCACACCGGACAGTTCGGTGTCGCACAGCGCGGTGCGCTGGAAGGACGTGACAGGCGTTGCCCAGCGCACGATCTCGTCGGCGGCTGTGGCGGGCCGCTCCCGCTTGAACAACTCCCACTGGTCGGGGAAGTCGGTGAACGCCATCATCCCCTGGGTGATCGAGTTGCGTGTCGTCTCGTTGCCGGCGACCGCGAGCAGGATGACGAAGAACCCGAACTCGTCGTCGGAGAGTTTGTGTCCCTCGACGTCGGCCTGGACCAGTTTGGTGACGAGGTCGTCGCCGGGGTTGGCGACCCGGTCGGCGGCCATCTGCATTCCATACATGATGAGTTCCACCGAGGCGCCGATCGCGTCGTTGCCCGCGAACTCCGGGTCCTGGTCGCCGACCATCTGATTCGACCAGTCGAAGAGCTTCTTGCGATCCTCCTGCGGCACACCCATGAGCCCGGCGATCGCCTGCAACGGCAACTCGCACGACACCTGTTCGACGAAGTCCCCCGAACCCTGCTCCCGTGCCGTGCGCGCGATCTGCTGTGCGCGGGCGTCGAGTTCGGCGCGCAACCGCTCGACCGCCCGCGGGGTGAACGCCCGGGACACGATCTGGCGCAGGTGGGTGTGGTGGGGGGCGTCCTGGTTGAGCAGGACGTATTTACCCCGCTCGATCTGTTCGCCGACCGTGCCGTCCCGGTACCGCGGCAGCGCCGTTTTCTCGAGGCTGGAGAAGACGTCGCTGCGCCGGGACACCTCCTTGACGTCCTTGTGCTTGGTGACGACCCAGAAGCCGCCGTCGTCGAAGCCGCCCGCCCCGATGGGCTGTTCGTTCCACCAGACCGGGGCCACCCTGCGCATCTCGGCCAACTCTTCGACGGGTAGGCGCTCGGCGTAGATGTCCGGATCGGTGAAGTCGAACCCGGGCGGCAGGTTGGGGCGGAGTCGATCGCTGCTCATGACCACGGGCATCTCCTAAGACGATGTCTTCTCGTGCCGTCAAGGCATTGCTACACCACTGATGGGGACCCCCGGGCGAGGTTGGGTGAAGTCCGAAGTAGAACGTGTTACCGCCGCGGGGGCGGGACATCACAGCTAGGGAACGTTGGCCACTTCTGTAACAAATTGGGCGGACAAGGAGAACAATCTGCTGTAACCAGGTCACGCGACGTGGAGGGAGACCGCAGTGGCGATCGAGATTCGGCGCACCGCCGCCTGTGCCGCCCTGGGAATGGGCATCGGTCTGGGAATCTTCGTGGCGGCGCCCACGGCCGGTGCGGAGCCGGTGCCCGCCCCGGCACCCGCACCCGGTCCGGCGCCGGCACCGGCACCCGCTCCGATCGCGGCCGCCTCGGCGGCACCGGGCGATGTCGCCGCGCTCGCCGCACCGGCACCCGCCGATGCGGGTGTCCCGCATCTCTACAGCCCGGACAACCCGCCACCCGGAACGACGACCACCCCGACGGCGCCGACCGGCAGCCGCGGACTGTCGTACCTGCGAGACCTGTGGCATGCCGTGCAGACCCAGGAGGTCAGCGGAAGCGATGCGATCTTCCTGCTGACACAGCGTCCCCTCGATCCGGCCGCGACTCCGCCGCCCGGGGTGCCCGCCGGACCGCAGGCGCCGGTGGCTCCGGCGCCCGAGCCGGTGCCGCCACCCGCACCCGCACCTGCCCCGGCACCCGTGCCGTAGCGGGGATCAGCCGCCGACGGCGGAGCTCACGTTCTCGATGCGCGCCGGTACGTGCTTGTGCCACGGGGTCCCCGCGTAGGCGTCACGCCAGTCACTGGACGTGAGCGAGTTCGGGGCCACACCGGGGACCCGGGTGGTGCCGTCGGCGTCGAGGTAGTCCAGCCCGAAGCCGTTGGGCAGCGAGGCGTGGCCCGGCAGCATCGCCTCGCTGACCTCCACGCCGGCCTCGGCGCTTCCGGCCGCGGTGGTGATCCGCGCCCGGTCACCGGTCCGCAGGTTCAGGGCGGCGGCGTCTTCGACACTGATCCGCAGGGCGCCATCGGTGTCGCGTTTGCGCCATCCCGGATCCCGCAGGATGTCGTTGGCCGTGTACGCCCGGCGCTCACCGGCAGAGAGCACGATCGGGAACTCGGCCGATGTGAGTGCCTCACGCTCGGCGGTGAGGGCCCTGACCTCACCGAGCATGTCCGGCATCTCCAGAGCGATCCGGCGGTCGTCGTGGGTGATCAGGTCGAAATCGTCCGGATACTCGTGGACGGTGAAGGTGACTCCCGAGCGATGGTTCAGGATCGCCTCGAACAGCGCGTTGCCGTCGGCATGGCCGGCCCGTCGCACCGCCTCGGGATAGGCCATCGCGGTCTTCTGCGCCAGCCCCCACAACGCCGCCGCCCCGGCCAGGCCTTCCGGCAGCGCCGGGCCGAGCGTCTCGTACAGCACGTACGGCAGCACGTTGTTCAAACCGGGGTTGGCACCCAGGGCGGTGAGGAACGCCGCGCTGTAGGCGGCCAGCCCGTCGCGTGCGGCCGCGCGCAGCGGTGCGAGTTCGGCGTCGTCGACCACTCCGAGCGCACGGGTCAGCCGGGCCCAGATCTCGGGTTCGGGCAGCGTGCCCTCGAGCGGCTCGAACAGCCGGTGCCGCAGGTGGAACGTGTTGTGCGGGAACTCGAGATTGAAAAAGGTCGCCTCGGCCTTCTCGAACTGCGTCGCGGCGGGCAGCACGTAGTGGGCCAGCCGCGCGGTCTCGGTCATCGCGACGTCGACGACCACCAGGAGCTCGAGCGCCGAGAACGCCTCGCGACACGCGGCCGAATCGGCGAGGGAGTGGGCCGGATTGCTGCTCTCGACGACCATGGCCCGGAACCGGTCCGGGTGGTCGGTCAGGATCTCCTGGGGCACCACGTTGCTCGGCACCAGCCCGCCGATCACCGGGGCGCCCGTCACGGGTGTGCGGCCGACACCACCGGCGCGGAACAGCGGCGCGAACGTCGAATGTAGATGCTGGGCACCGCGTTTGGCGAAGTTGCCGGTGAGGATCCACAGCAACTTGTTCAGATACGAGCACACGGTGCTGTTGGGGGACTGCTGAATTCCGAGGTCCTCGAACACCGAGACGCTCTCGGCGGCCGCGATACGGCGCACCGCGGCCCGCAGCAGGTCTTCGGAGACGCCACAGCGCCGCGCGAATTCGGCCACCGGCACCTCGCGCAACACCTCGCGCACGGCGTCGGCGCCGTTGACATGGGCCGCCAGGAACGTCTCGTCGCACAGGTCCTCCTGCACGAGCACCGCGGCCATCGCCGCCAGACACCACGCATCGGTGCCCGGACGGACCCGCATGTGGAAGTCGGCCATCTTGGCGGTGTCGGTGATGACCGGGTCGATGACGATCATCGACCGGCTCGGGTCCTTGGCGATCTCGTTGAGCACGACGCGGGCTCGCGGGAAACTCTGCGACATCCACGGGTTCTTCCCGACGAACACCGACACCTCGGCGTGTTCGAACTCGCCGCGGGTGTGCCCGCCGTAGAGGTGCGCGTCCACCCAGTGCTCACCGGTCTTCTCCTGTGCCAGCGCGTTGGATCGGTAGTACGAGCCGAGCGCCTTGAGAAACGCGCCGCTGTACGCACCGCCGAGGTGATTGCCCTGCCCACCACCGCCGTAGTAGAAGATCTTGTCCCCGCCGTGGGTGTCGGCGATGCGCCGGAATCCCGCGGCGATCTCGGAGATCGCGGTGTCCCAGTCGATTTCTTCGTAGCTGCCGTCGGGGCGGCGGCGCATCGGTGAGGTCAGCCGGCCGCGGTTGTTCTGGTAGTGGTCGAGGCGCAGCGCCTTGTTGCAGGTGTAGCCCTGCGACGCCGGATGGTCCTTGTCGCCGCGAATGCGGGCCAGTGAGCGGCCTTCGACCTCCACGACGATGCCGCAGTTGCACTCGCACAGGATGCACGCGGTCGGCTGCCAGTTGCCCTTCAGCGGTGTGGTCGTCACGAGCGGTCCTTCCCGAGGGCGTCCTGCAGCAGGGTGCGCAGTTGGCGGTGAATGACGTCGAGGGGGCCGACGTCGCGGGCGGCACGCGCCACGACGATCCCACCTTCGAAGCTGGTCAGTAGCAGCATGGCGAGTTCCGCGGCCCGCTCGGCGTCGATCCCGTCGGCCGTCATACGGTCGGCGATCAGTGCGGTCCAGCGGGTGAAAGCGGTTGCCGCCCGGGCGATGACGGGCTCGGACTGCTCTGGTTTGTCGGGATCGCCCGCTTCGACGGCGACGGCGACGACGGGGCAGCCGGCGCGGTAGTCGGTGCGTGTCAGCAGTTCCCGGTACCCGGCGAACAGACCGTCGAGGAGGGTCAGCGAGTCGGGAGCCTGTTCGATCTGCTCGGCAACCCGGTCACCGGCGTAATCGACGGCCTCGCAGAGCAGTTGGGTGCGACCGCCCGGGAAGTGGTGGTAGGCCGACCCGCGGGGTGCACCGCTGTGGGCCAGTACGTCGGCGATCGCGGTCGGGTGGGCGCCGCGTTCCCGGATGAGCAGTGCCGCGGACCGCACCATCCGTTCGCGAGGGGTGGCCATACCAACCGTCCTTCCGCCGACTATGTATGTCACCTTACATAGAACCGCTGGCAGAGGGAAGATCCAGGGGAGATGTGTGGGTGGAGGGAGGTATGAAGACCTTGAAATGAGGACTTTCGGCCCCAGCGTGAGACCGCCGAGCCTTCCTAGGCTCGCCGTATGACGTATGTGATCGGTAGTGCGTGTGTGGATGTCGTCGACAAGTCGTGTGTGCCGGAGTGCCCCGTCGACTGCATCTACGAAGGGGACCGGGTGATGTACATCAACCCGGACGAATGCGTGGACTGCGGTGCCTGCCGGGTGATCTGCAAGATGGACGCGATTTTCTACGAGACCGATCTGCCCGAGGATCAGCAGCGCCACCTCGCCGACAACGCGGCGTTCTTCACTGAGGTGCTGCCGGGTCGCGACGCACCGTTGGGCGCACCCGGAGGATCCGCCACCGTCGGCCGGATCGGGGTCGACACCCCGCTGATCGCCGGCCTCGCCCGGCGCGACGGCTAGTCGGCGGGTGCGTAGTACTGCACCATCGACTGCCGGTACAGCGTCGTATCACCTTCGGTGACAACGAGTTCGGCTGACGAGACGTCGTAGACCACGCTGCCGTTCTCGGCCGTGAAGCCCCCGGACTCGTCGGCCGCGGCGGTCAGCATCAGCGCCGATTCGTCACTCAACCGCACCCCGCGGTACTGCAACTGACCGTCAGGGCCCTTGCAGATCGCGACGAGCGCGTCGGCGGTGCGGCCGAACGCGACCGCCGCGGCCGAACCCTGGCAGTACGCGGCGGTTCCGACATAGCCGTTGTGGTCGGTGGCGGGCTCGGAAGGCTGCGCGCCTGCCGACGGTGCGATCGCGATGGCGCCTGCCGCGGTGACGAACCCGATGGCCGTGCGGTGGAGGAAGGTCCGACGGGGCCGCGGGGAATCCGACATGGCGGCAGGCTAACCCGCACGGCGGCGCCACCGGGGGAGGCGCGGCCGTGCCGGGACGCCGGATCAGACGCCTGCGGCCTCGTTGAGGGTGTTGAGCGTGGTCGTCGCGTCCAGATACTCCTGCACCCAGCGTTCGATCACCGCGGAGGTCTTCTCGACCTTGTCGAACTGACCGACCACCTGTCCGACGGGGTTGAAGGCCACATCGACGGTCTCGTTGGGGTACTTGTGCGTCGCGGCCACCGCCATCCCGGACACCATGTACTGCAACGGCATCCCCAACGGCTTCGGATTCTCCGGCTGCTCCCACGCCTCGGTCCAGTCGTTGCGCAGCATGCGGGCCGGCTTCCCGGTGAACGAGCGGCTGCGGACGGTGTCACGGCTGCTCGCCTTGGCGTACGCGGCCTGCTGCACCGGGGTGTTCTCGGCTTCCTCGACCATCAGCCACTGCGAACCGGTCCACGCTCCCGCGGCGCCCAGCGCCAGCGCAGCCGCGATCTGCTGGCCGCTGCCGATACCGCCGGCGGCCAGCACCGGCACCGGTGCGACCTCCTTGACCACCTGCGGCCACAGGACGATGGAGCCGACCTCACCGCTGTGGCCACCGGCCTCACCGCCCTGGGCGATGATGATGTCCACGCCGGCGTCGGCGTGCTTGCGCGCCTGCGACGGTGATCCGCACAGTGCCGCGACCTTGCGGCCGGCCTCGTGGATGTTCTTGATCATGTCGGCGGGCGGGGTGCCGAGCGCGTTGGCGATCAGGGTCATCTTCGGATGCCGCAGCGCGATCTCGACCTGAGGCGTCGCGGTCGCCTCGGTCCACCCGAGCAGCTGCAGCGCGTTGTCGTCACTGTCGTCGGTGGGCACCCCGTGGTCCTTGAGGATCTTCTTGGCGAAGTCCAGGTGCTCCTGCGGGACCAGCGACTGGAGCATGCCCTTGAGCTCGTCGGCGGACATGTTGGCGTCCATGCCCTCGTACTTGTTCGGGATGACGATGTCGACGCCGTAGGGGTGGTCGCCGATGTGCTCGTCGATCCAGTTCAGTTCGATCTCGAGCTGCTCCGGGGTGAAGCCGACCGCGCCGAGCACACCGAAGCCGCCGGCCTTGCTGACCGCCACCACGACATCGCGACAGTGGGTGAAGGCGAAGATGGGGAACTCGATGCCGAGCTCGTCACAGATGGCGGTGTGCATGCGCGCTCCTTCAAGGGGCGGTCGGCGAATTGGAACGTGTTCTAGTTTAGTACGGGAACGCCGTGTTCCGACAGTCACCTGGCCAGATCCGCCCCGCTCGCGTCCGGCGCAGGGGGCACGTGATGATGGGGTGGTGCCCCGGTCGCTCACACTCGCCGAGTCGGTCGACGAGATCGCCGGTGGGCCGGGCGGTCCTCGCGTCGGTGTCTTCTTCGACCTCGACGGCACCCTGGTCGACGGGTTCACCGCCACCGCACACGCCGGCGACCGGATCAGGCGCCGTCAGGCGAGCCTCGGCGAGGTTCTCGGCGTCCTCGAGGCCTCGGTGCGCTACCGCCTCGGTCGCATGCAGTTCGAGCGCCTGGTCGGGCGGGCCGCCGGATACCTGCGCGGGGAGTCGCTCGCCGAACTCGACGAACTGGGCCAACGTCTGTTCGTCGAACGCGTGGCCGCCCGCGTATTCCCCCACATGCGGCAGATCGTGGAGTCACACCAGCGCAGGGGGCACACCGTCGTGCTCAGTTCGTCGGCGCTGACCATCCACGCCGAACCCGTCGCCCGCTTCCTCGGCATCGACCACGTCCTGTGTAACCACTTCGCGGTCGACGACGCCGGCCGGTTGACGGGCGACATCGTGCGTCCGGTGATCTGGGGGCCGCAGAAAGCCGTCGCGGTGGAACGGTTCTGCGGTGCCAACGAGATCGCCCTGACCGACAGTTGGTTCTACGCCGACGGCGACGAGGACGTGGCTCTGATGGAACTCGTCGGCTTCCCGCGACCGGTCAACCCGCGCCCCAGGCTGGCGACCACCGCGGCCGCGCACGACTGGCCGGTTTTGCAGCTCACCAGGATGCGGCGCCGCGGGTGACCCATAACACCTTGCCGGACAACGGTTTTCGCAACAGTTTAGATCGGTCGACCGGCGGGTAGACCTCCGCCTGGTTCAGACGGAACCCGGACGAGGGGAGTGTTTGTGACGGCGCGACGGTTGGCAATGGTGGTGGGCGCGATCATCCTCGTGGTGGGGATCGCCGGATTGCTCGTCCCGGTCTCGGTGTCCGGGGACGACGGTAAGAGCGTGGGATGCGGCAACGCCCTGATCTCGGATACGTCCGGTGCGGAAGCGGCCAACAACCAGGGCGTCGCGAACGTCCCGGTGCTGAACCAGATCGTTCCGCACACCGATTACGTCGCTCTGTGTGAATCGGCGGTCGGCAGCAGGCGGGCCTGGGCCATCCCGGTGGCCGTCGTCGGCGCACTGATCGCGGTGGGTGCGGCGGTCGTCGGCGGCCGGCGGACGCGCACCGTCTGAGCAGATCGACGACCGGACCGCTGACCACTGAGCCGCCCAGACCTGGTTTAATCTGATTCCGGTTGCGCTCGCCGATCGCGGGCGCACCCGGTATCGGATCATTCCGGTGTCGCTGGATGGCTCGTCAGGTTCAGTCCCAGCCTGGGGAGCACGAATTGCGTGCGCGCTCTGCTCGAAGAGCGACCCACGCGGGAGGTGGACCATTGGAGGAACAGCGCGAAGCCGCAGCAGGGGCGACCTCCGCCGCGGACTCGACGAACTGCGAGATCAACGAACGCTGGGTTGATCGCAACGTCGTGGTCTCGGTGGCCGGTGTCGTCGACATGCTCACGGCACCGCAGCTGGAGCAGGCCATCCGAGCGGGTCTGGCGAAGGAGCCGGCCGGACTGGTCGTGGACTTCTCCGCCGTGGAATTCCTCGCATCGGCGGGCATGGGCATTCTGGTCGCCATCCACGACGAGATCTCGTCCGGCGTCACGTTCTGCGTCGTCGCGGAAGGTCCCGCCACCAGCCGTCCGTTGAAGCTCCTGGGAATCGCGGACATCATTCCGCTCTACGCGTCGGTTGACGAGGCGCTCGCCGCACTGAGTGCTTAGTTGAGGGGTCAACGGGTAACCACAGTCCAGCCATGATTGATTCCGTCTCTGCGGCAAACGTCTCCAACGCCGAGCGTTTCACGCGCATCGGTATCGCCGCCGACGGAGAGACCGCCTCGCAGGTACGTGAAGAGTTCGGTCACTGGCTGGATGCCCACTTCGCTCTGGACCCGGTCCGGTCGAGCGATCTCATCCTGGCGACCAACGAGGCCCTGGCCAACGCGGCGGAGTTCGCCTACGCGAGCGCCGACCGTCCCGGCACCATGGACGTGGAAGCGAACTTCGACGCGCAGGCCGGTGTCCTGACCGTCACCATCGCCGATCAGGGCACCTGGCGCGACCGCGCGACCGTCCCGCCGAGTAAAGCCCGCGGTCGCGGGATACCACTGATGGAAGCGCTCACCGATTCGACCTCGATCGACCGCTCCCAGGGCGGCACCCGCGTCCTACTGCAGTGGACCGGCGTCGCCGCCCGCCCAGCGCCGTCGCACGATCTCAGCCGCGGGTAGCGAACAGGCCACTGCCGGTGATCAACGGCAGGTCAAGCGGCGTCCGGATACCCGGTTCGGCGTTCACCACAGCCGGGATCGCGTTCACGATCCGTCCGGCCGCGGCCACGATGGCCGCGTGGTTGTGGTCGCCCTTACGGCTCGTCGGGCAGATGTCGACGGTGTAGGACGGCTCTCCCACGATCTCCACCCGGTACGACCCACCCGGCTGCGCCGGGCGTGCCCAATCGGGGCGCAGATCGTCGCGTAACCGGGTGATGTGTTCGATCACGATCGCGGGCCTGCCCTCGCCGCCCTCGATCCAGCCCTCGATCAGGAACCGGACCGCCGCGACGGTGCCCTTGGCGATCCGCCCGACCGCCACGTCGAAGTCCTCCGGGGCCGGCTCCTGTTCCACCGAATCCCGGATCTCGGTCACCTCGACACCGAGGCCCGCCGCCAGCTGACGGATCGCCGTTCCCCATGCGATGCTCAGGACGCCGGGCTGGAACAGGATTGGCAGGTCACCGATCTCCTTGCCGAACCCCATCACGTCGAACATGACCTCGGCGCCGTCGTACGTGGCGTAGTCGGCGATCTCCATACACCGGATCTGCTCGATGCTGCTGCATGTGCTGGCGAAGGCGAACGGGATCAGATCGTTGGCGAAACCGGGGTCGACGCCGTTGATGAAGATGCTCGCGCCGCCCTGCCGCGCCGAATCCTGGACCCGGTCGATGTACTTGTCGGGGATCACCCCCCACGGGTATTGCAGCACCCCGGGCGCCGAACCGACCACGTTGATGCCGGCCTCGAGGATGCGGCGGCAGTCGGCCATCGCCTCGGGCAGCCGGGTGTCACCCATCGCGCAGTACACGACGCAGTCCGGCGCGGTTGCCAGCACCTCGTCGAGCCCCTTAGTGGCGGTGATCCCCGTGACCACGTCCAGCCCGGCCAGCTCACCGGCGTCCCTGCCGACCTTCGCATCCGTCGAGACACCGACGGCGGTGAGTTCGTACGCCGGGTTGCCCAGCAGCGCCGCCAGCGCCAGCCGTCCGACGTTCCCGGTCCCGACGTGAGCCACACGAATCGCCATCGACAAGTCCTCCGCACCGAGGTGAAACTGAAACAGGTTCTAGTTCGGGACAGCCTAGGGTAGCCTGGCCCGTCATGGGACGGGTAGACGGAAAAGTTGCACTGATCAGCGGTGGAGCCCGGGGTATGGGCGCCGAACACGCACGTGCCCTGGTGGCCGAGGGCGCCAAGGTGGTGATCGGCGACATCCTCGACGACGAGGGCAAGGCACTGGCGGACGAACTCGGTGACGCGGCGCGGTACGTCACCCTCGACGTCACGCAGGCCGATCAGTGGGAGGCCGCCGTGGCGACCGCGGTCAACGACTTCGGCCTGCTCAACGTCCTGGTGAACAACGCGGGCATCGTCGCGCTCGGTCAGATCGGCAAATTCGACATGACCAAGTTCCAGAAGGTCATCGACGTCAACCTCACCGGCACGTTCCTGGGCATGCAGGCCAGCGTCGAGGCGATGAAGGCCGCCGGCGGCGGATCGATCATCAACGTCTCCTCGATCGAGGGGATGCGCGGGGCCGTGATGGTGCACCCGTACGTGGCCTCGAAGTGGGCGGTGCGGGGCCTGACCAAATCGGCGGCGCTGGAACTGGGCCCGCATCAGATCCGGGTGAACTCGATCCATCCCGGCTTCATCCGCACCCCGATGACCAAACACTTCCCCGACAACATGCTGACCATTCCGCTCGGCCGGCCGGGGCAGTCCGACGAGGTCGCCACCTTCGTGGTGTTCCTGGCCAGCGACGAATCCCGTTACGCGACCGGGGCCGAGTTCGTCATGGACGGCGGCCTGGTCAACGACGTTCCGCACAAGATCTGAGGCCCGCCGCGATTGTGGCGCTCATGAGGCGGCAATCACGACAACGTGAACCACCGCGTGGGCGCCCCGCTCGGCGACGTCGCGCGCTCGCTGAACGCACTGGGGGCGTGCCTGGTCGCGCCGGCGGAGCTGAACCGCGCTCTCGGCACGACACCCGAGGTGTGGAACACCTTCGGCCGTCACTGGGATGACCTGCGGCCCGACCACTACGCCGCCGAGCTGGGCACCCGGCGGCTGCGCCGCTACGGGCACTTCTGCTTCCGGACCGCCGACGGCGTCCTCGAACGGCTGCCCCACGGTGTGTTCGTCCAGCCCGAACAGTCGAACCACCTCTACGTCGACCGCGACCGGTTGTTCGAACCGCTCACCGAATCCTTCGCCGCCGACCAGGTGCTGCACGCGGTGATGGGGCTTCTCGGCGGGGTGGCACAGGCTCTCGACGACCCACCCCGGTGGCATGTCAAGGTGACGCCGTTCCGGGTGGTCGCCGGCGCCGACGTCCACGGCGACCCGACGCCGGAGGGGCTGCACCGCGACGGCGTGACGCTGGTGTCGTCGCTGATGATCAACCGGCGCAACGCCACCGGCGGGGAGAGCTCGGTCTTCGACACGGCGGGCAACCCGGTGCTCACGGCGACCCTGACCGAGCCGGGCACGCTGCTGGTCGGCGACGACCGCCGGACCCTGCACCGGGTGACCCCGATCCACCCCGACGACCCCGGGCTGCCTGCACACCGCGACGTGCTGGTGGTGACCTTTGCGTCCTGACCGGTCCCGTAGGCTCGTCGGGTCAACGCGTACGTGTATCAGCGGACCGCCTACCAGGGACAAGGAGCGAGCCATGACCTCAGTCGATGAGCGCCGCGAGCTGCAGCAGCTCGCCGAACAGGCCGGATGGCGGCGCAACGATCTCGGTCGGACCGACCTGTACCTGCGGGGCGACACCCGGGTGCGGGTGATCTGGCGGGGCACCGACGCCATCAGCGGCGCCACCCTGATGCAGGACGACGTGATGATGACCTATACGCGTGAGCTGCCGACCGTCAACAGCTGGTTGAAGCGCTGACCGACGGCACGCTCGCGAGCGCCTGAGCCACGATCGTCGACCATGACTCACGGTCGACCGCCTGCACGGCGTCCGGTCCGCCGAAGGCGCTCGCGATCACCAGGTCGGGTTCGAGCGTGCCGAGCAGCGCGACACTGGACCGCAACGCCTCGGCGTCACCGCGACCGGGCGGCAGGAACGTCGACCACGTGCCCTTCTCGGTGGGGAAGACCGTGTCACCGGTGAACAGGTAGGTCGCGCCGGCGGCGCCGCGGACCAGGTAGCAGACGCTGCCGGGGGAATGCCCGGGGGTGGGGATCACTTCGACGCCGTTGGCGTCGATACCGCGGGCGGACAGTTCGACATCAATGGTCGCGTGCCGGGCAATGGCGGGCGCCTCGGCCGCGTGCGCGTGCAGACGGGATCCGAACCGTTGCGCGATCTCGCCCAGCATCGGACCGGCCTCGTCGAGATGCGACAGGTACTGATCGGTCACGCCGCCGAGGTCGGCGATGGCGTCGAAGTCGGAATCGGTTGCGGTGCTGTAGAACAGCACATTGCCGGTCGGCCCGCCGGTCCACAGGTAGGCGTGCGTGGTCAGGCCGGGAAACGGTGAGTCGGTTCGGGTCTGGAACAGATCGGGTCGTATCCGGGTGAGTGTGGTGGTCATGGAAGTAAGTTTCCGACCTCAACCAAAGTTCAGGTCAAGGCCCGAAAAGTCACCGCGTAGGTTTGACGCCGTGAGCGCACGCGCAGGCATCATCGTCACCGGAACCGAGGTGCTGACCGGCCGGGTCCAGGACCGCAACGGCCCGTGGATCGCCGACCGGCTCCTGGAACTGGGCGTCGAGTTGGCCCACATCACGATCTGCGGTGACCGCCCGGCGGACATCGAGGCGCAGCTGCGCTTCCTCGCCGCCGAAGGCGTCGACCTCATCGTCACGAGCGGGGGGCTCGGACCCACCGCCGACGATCTCACCGTGGCCACGGTCGCCCGGTTCTGCGGTCGTGAGTTGATCCTCGACACCGAACTCGAGCAGCGGATCGCCGACATCCTGCGCCGGCTGATGGGCCGCCGCACCGACGTCGACTTCGACGCGCTGCGGGCGGCCAACCGCAAACAGGCCATGGTCCCCGACGGTGCGACCGTGCTCGAGCCGGTCGGTACCGCGCCCGGCGTGGTCGTTCCCGGTTCGCCCACCGTGCTGGTGCTGCCCGGGCCGCCGCGCGAGCTGCAACCGATGTGGCGCACCGCCGTGCAGACCGAGGCCCTCCGGTCGGCCATCGCCGGGCGCACCGAGTACCGGCAGGACATGGTCCGCATGTTCGGGCTGCCCGAATCGGGGCTGGCCGAGACGCTGCGTGACGCCGAGCGGGACCTCGCCGGATTCGACCGCCTGGAGATCACCACCTGCCTGCGGCGCGGTGAGCTCGAGATCGTCACCCGCTACGAACCCGACGCCGAACCGGTGTACCGCAACCTGCTCACGCTGCTGCGGGACCGGCACGGCTCGGCGATCTTCTCCGAGGACGGTTCACTCGTCGACGATCAGGTCGCCGCGCTGCTCGCGGGGCACACCATCGCCACCGCCGAATCCTGCACCGGCGGAATGCTTTCCGCGCGGCTGACCGAGCGCGCCGGATCGTCGGCATATGTGGCCGGCGCGGCGGTGTGCTACGCCGACGCCGCGAAGGTGGAACTGCTCGGAGTACCCGCGGACCTGATCGCCGACCACGGCGCGGTGTCCGAGCCGGTGGCCGAAGCCATGGCCGACGGTGCCCTGCGCCGCTTCGGCGCCGACGTCGCCGTCGCGATCACCGGGATCGCCGGGCCCGGCGGCGGAACCGAGCTCAAACCCGTCGGCACGGTGTGCTTCTGCGTGCGCCGCGCCGACGGCCGCGTGGTGACCCGCACCGTCCGGCTCCCCGGCGACCGCAGCGATGTGCGGGAGCGGTCGACCACCGTCGCCATGCATCTGCTGCGGCGCGCGCTGCAGGACGGGTGAGCGCTCAGGTGCGGTCGGCGCGGTCCCACAGTTCGAGCATCGACCCCAGGATGGCCTGAGCCTGCCCCAGTCCGCCGAGATGGCTCTCACCCGGCAGGTGGTAGAGGTGCGCGTCGGGCAGTCGCGCCACACAGTGCTGACCGTGGGCGAACGGGATGATGTGGTCGACGTCCCCGTGCCACCAGCGCACCGTCACCTTCACCTCTTCGAGGCGGAAACCCCAGTCGCGGGCGAAGACCACCACGTCGGCGAACGGTGCGGAGAGTTGTTTGCGGCTGCCGTTGAGCAGGTCGTCGAGGAACATGGCGCGGAACTCCGGCCGCACCAGCATCCGGCGGTCGGGCGCGGGTGACACCGCCGCATACAGATAGAGAGCCGGGTCGGCGACGGGGCGCACGAACCGGATGAGCGTGCCGGCCGCCAGCCGGATCGGGCCGCCGGCGATCTCGAGGAACGGGGCGACGCGGGTGCCGAGCGTCATCAACCCGCCCCCGATCGCATCCGGGCCGACGGTGGGGGCCACCCCGCCGAGCACACCGGTGCCCACCACCCGCTCGGGCATCCTGGCCGCGCAGGCGAGCGCATAGGGGCCGCCGCCGGAGAGCCCCACCACCGCCATCCGGTCGATGCCCAGGGTGTCGGCGATCACCGCGAGGTCGTCGGCGAAGGCCAGCACGTTCTCGTACTGGTGCGGCGTCGACGAGCCGATGCCGGGACGGTCGATGCCGATCAGCCGGATTCTCTGCTCCTCGGCGAACGCGCGCGCCTCGGCCGGGATCTGCCGACGCGCCCCGGGCGTCCCGTGCAGCCAGAACACCGCCCGCCCCTGCGGGTGGCCGAACTCCGCGAAGCCGATCTGCCGATCGGCGGTGACCGCGATATTGCCTTCGAGCTTCGGGCGGGCGATGGGCGGCGTCATGCCCAGCAGTGTCGCATGTCACCGATGGCGGACCGGACGGCTCCCGATCACGGCGCGACCCACCCGGCCGGGCGGCGGTCCGCCCACGGCGCGGCCACCTCCAGTTGCGCCGCGAGTTGCAGCAGCACGGTCTCCTCCGGCGCCATCAGCTGGACCCCGATCGGCAGGCCGGTCGAGGTGGTGCCCAGCGGCAGTGAGATCGCCGCCCAACCGGTGACGTTGGCCAGCGACGTCCACCCGGTCGTCGCGAACTCGACGTCGAAGAACGCCCGGGTGGTGCCGCGGGGCTGGTCGAGCAGGGCGTACGGGGGTGGGGGAGTCAGCAGGGTCGGCGCCAACAGCACGTCGTGGCCGGCCATCCCAGTGACGAACCGGCGGGTCTCAGCGTGCACGGTTTCGATCGCCCCGGCGTACTGCACCCCGGTCGTCGTGAACCCCTCACGCACCATCACCCAGGTGCTGGCCTCGAATTCGTCGTCGGCGGGCGGGCGGCCGAGGTGTGCGGAGGCCAGTTCGTGCAGTTGGGCGTTGCTGACGTTGTGCAGCACGGCGATCGCGTCGGCGACGGCGTCGGCGTTCACCGCGGTGGCGGCGGGTTCGACCCGGTGGCCGAGGTCGGCCAGCAGGCGGGCGGTGGCCTCGACCGCCGCGACGATCTCGGGGTCGGTGGCGGGGCCGGGGAACGGTGAACCGGTCGACAACGCGATGCGCTGCGGAGCCGGTGGCTGGGCGAGTGCCTGCAGGAACGGCATCGCGGGCGGTGCCGCGTTGTACGGGTCGCCGGGGTCGGACCCGGTGACGGCGTCGAGAAGGGCCGCGCTGTCACGCACCGTCCGCGTCAGCGCATGCTCGACGGCAAGACCCTCGAGCAGGTGGCCGGCCGGTGCGAACGACGTGCGGGCCCGGCGCGGTTTGAGCCCGACCAGGCCGCAGCACGATGCGGGCACCCGGATCGACCCGGTGCCGTCACCGCCCGACGCGGCGGGCACCACACCGGCGGCCACCGCGGCGGCCGAGCCACCGCTGGACCCGCCCGGCGTCACGTCCGGCGACCACGGATTGACCGTCGGACCGAACAGCGACGGTTCGGTCGTGCAGTGGTTGCCCCACTCCGGGGTGTTGGTCTTGCCGAACACGACCAGGTCGTTGGCCAGATAGCGGTCGACGATCCACGCGTTCTGAGGGGCGATGCGGGTGCGCAGCGCGCGTGACCCCATGGACTCCGGGGCACCCCCGACAGCCGCGCCGAGATCCTTGAGCAGAAACGGCACGCCCGCGACGGGGCCGGCGTCCCCGCGGCGCAGCCGTCCCGAGGCGTCCAGTGCGGCCGCCTGCTCACGGCCCCGGTCGAACAGTTCGTGGACGACGGCGTTGAGGCCGCGGGCCGCCGAGAGCCGGATGAGCGCGGCGTCGAGGAGTTCGGTGGCCGTCAGCTCACCGGAGGCGATGAGCTGCGCCTGTCCGATCGCGTCGACTCCGGCCAAGTCGAAAGCCGAGTTGTTGTCCACAGCATCCATAGCTCGGCGATCCTGCAGTGCGCCGGGCCGACTGGCAACCCGACGCACCGCAGGGGACGGTCAGCCGGCGATCGACGCCTCGTAGATGCTCTGGATCGCGGCGTCGAGGGTGGCGTTGAACTCCTCGTCGGACTGCTGGGCCGACAGCCCTTCGGTGAGCGCGCGGCTGAAGCTGGCGATGACACCGGAGTTCTCCGCGAGCTTCTTGTTGGCGTCGTCGCGTGAGTAGCCACCGGACAGCGCCACCACCCGCAGCACCTTGTCGTGGTCGACGAGGGGCCGGTAGTGGTTGGCCGTCGACGGCAGCGTGAGCTTGAGCATCACCTGCTGACCGCTCGGGATGGTCTCGAGGTTCTTGGCGATCTCGTCGCGCAGGATGTCCTCGGCCGCGGCCTTGTCGTCGATCGAGATCGTCACCTCGGGCTCGATGATGGGCACCAGGCCGTGGGAGAGGACCTGCTTGGCCACCTCGAACTGCTGGGCCACGACCGCGGCGATGCCCTTGGCGTTGGCGCCGCCGATCACCGAACGCTCCTTGGTGCCGAAGATGCCCTTCTCCACACCGCGCTTGAGGAGATCGTCGAGTTGCGGCATCGGCTTCATCAGCTGCACGTCGTCGGACGCCTCGGCCAGCCCCTTGTCGATCTTGAGGAAGGGCACGACACCCTTGTCCTCCCACAGGAAGGCCGCCGACGGCTTGCCCTCGATCTCGCGGTCCATCGTCTGCTCGAACAGGATCGCGCCGAGCACCCGGTCACCGGTGAAGACCGGGGAGGTGATGATGCGCGAGCGCATCTTGTGGATCAGATCGAACATCTCGGTCTCGGACGAGTACTCGTTCTCCTCGACGCCGTAGAGCCGCAACGCCTTCGGCGTCGAGCCACCGCTCTGGTCGAGCGCGGCGATGAAGCCTTTGCCCGCCGCCAACTTGTCCGTTTGCTGCTGGTTCGCCATCGGTGCAGTCCACTCCTTTGAAGACGGTTGTCGCTGACGGATTCGTGGTCGGCCCGCCGTACCGGTTCCCCTGTGAGGATATTCGGCGCTTACGCGCCCGTTCCGGCAGGTGCCGTGCTTGGGTGGGAAGACGCCGGTGCGCACCTGCCGGCGTCGGGTCACCACGGCCGAAAGGGAGCATCATGCCCGCTCTGACATCGTTCGCCTCGGTCGCCGCCGCAGTGGCGCTGACCGCTGCGCCGCTCGCGTCGGTCACCGCCGGCGTCGGGCCGGCACCCACTGCCGCCGCGGAGTCCGGCGGCACGTTCCTACCGTTCAGCAGCATCCTGCGGCGGTGCGACTTCTCGACTCGCCCGTACTACGACTCCGCGGGCAGCGCCAGGGCCACCGCGACCGTGCGTACCGCGGGTTCGCAGGTCACCGCCGATGTGCAGCTGCTGCTCGCGAAGCCGAACTCGTACTACGAGGTCCGGCTGGTCCAGGCTCCGAGGGCGTCGTCAGCCGGATGTCACGCCGGTGCGCCCGGCACCGCGGTCGCGGCACTGCACACCGACGGGCTGGGCGGGGGTGCGGTCACGTTGTCGAGCCCGATCATGTCCGGTGCGACCGGCTCGTGGCTGGCCATCGATCGCCCGCAACCGCATTCGCAGTTGCCCGCGGAGTTCTACACCACCGATTACATCGTCGGCATCTGACCGGTCGCGGCCACCGCGGCGATGGCCGCCGCCGAGCGGTCGATGTCGTCGTCGGTGGTCGCCCAGTTCGACACGCTCACCCGCAGGACATGGGCGCCCTGCCACGTGGTGCCGCCCAGCCAGCAGGTGCCGTCGCGCTGGATGGCGGCCACCGCGGCGCGGTTGGCCTCGTCACCGCCCGGCAGTGCGACCAGCACCTGGTTGAGCACCACCTCGTTGAGCACGGTGGCGCCGGGGATGGCGCGGAGGTGCTCGGCCATCCGGCGGGCCTGGGCGCAGTTGCGCTCGACCATGTCCGCGACGCCGGTTCGCCCCAGTGAGCGGATGGCCGCGTACACCGGCACCGACCGGGCCCGCCGTGAACTCTCGGGCACGTAGGTGGTGTTGTCGCGCTGCCCGGGATCCGCGACGAGGTAGGGGCCGGCGAGACGCATCGCGGCCCGGTGAGCGTCGGGGTGCGCGACGATCGCCGCCGCACAGTCATACGGGACGTTGAGCCACTTGTGCGCGTCGACCGCCCACGAGTCGGCGCGTTCGACGGCGTGGGTGAGATGGCGGGTCCGCGGCGCGGCCGCGGCCCACAACCCGAAGGCGCCGTCGACGTGCAACCACGCGCCGTGCGCCGCGCACGCCTCGGCGATCGGCGCGAACGCGTCGAACGCACCGGTGGCCACGTTGCCGGCCTGAGCGCACACGATCGCCGGTCCGGTGCCGTCGTCCAGGGCGTGCCGCAGCGCCTCCGGGTCCATCCGGCCCTCCCCGTCGGCGGGGATGCGGACGGCGGTGTCCGCGCCCAGACCGAGCAACCGCAGCGCGGTGTGGATCGTGGCGTGGGCCTGCTCCCCGCAGAACACCCGGAGCGGTGGGGCCCCGATGAGGCCGTCGCGTTCGACATCCCAGCCCGCGGCGGCGAATACCGCCTGCCGCGCCGCCGCCAGACACGTCGTGTTGGCACCCTGACCGCCGGTGACGAAGCCGACGCTGGCGGTGGCAGGCAGGCCGAGCAGGTCGAGGACCCATCCGGCGGCGATCTCCTCGATCGCCGATCCGGCGGGGGACAGGGCGTGGAACGCGGCGCATTGGTCCCACGCCGACACCAGCCAGTCGGCCGCGAGCGCGGCGGGCAGGGCGCCCCCGACGACGAATCCGAAGTGGCGGGGTCCCGCACTGGCGACTAGGCCCGGTTCGGCGCCGGTGGCCAGCGCCTCGATCACCTCCGCCGGATCGGTCGGGTGTTCGGGCAGCGGACCGCCCAGGCGGTCGCGGACCTCCGCGGCCGTGGCGGCCGCGCCGACCGGTCGTTCGTCGAGTCCGGCGAGGTACGTCTCGGCGTGCCGGACGGCGGCGTGCAGGCCGGCGGTGCGATCAGGCATGCGACCGAGCCTATGACCCGCCGCGGCGCAAAATCAGGTGCGCTTGCCGGTGCGGGTGTGGCAGCGTCGCCACCTGTGAGCGCTTCGGATCTGCACCTGCGACCGGTCACCGAGGCCGACTGGCCGCTCATGGTGCGCCTGGACGCGACCAACTTCGGCCAGGTCGTGCCCGAATCGGCCCTGAGGACCTGGCGGTCGCTGATCCCCGACGGTGCCGCACTCGTGGTGGCCGACGGCGACGACGTGGTGGGCCAGGCGTTCTTTCTCGACCTGCAGCTGACTGTTCCCGGCGGCGCCGTCCTGCCCGTCGCGGGCATCACGTGGGTATCGGTGGCGCCGACGCATCGCCGTCGCGGTGTGCTGCGGTCGATGTTCACCGAACTGCACGACCGGGTCGCCGCTGCGGGACGTCCGATCGCCGCGCTGACGGCCAGCGAGGGCGGTATCTACGGACGGTTCGGGTACGGGCCGGCGACGACTGCTCACGAGTGGTCCGTCGATCGGCGCACGGCCCAGTTCCGTTCCACCACAGCCGATCCCGGTGGTGTTCGGATCGTGACACCGAGTGAGCACCTCGACGATTTCGCCGCCGTCTACGACCGCTGGCGGAAAGTGACGCCGGGTGGCCTGGTCCGTCCCCGCGCCCTGTGGGACGATCTGCTGGCCGACCGCGACGACGACCGGGCCGGCGGCAGCGCCCTGTTCGCCTTCCTGCACGCCGACGGCTACGCGCTCTACCGGGTGCACGGGTCGGGGCCCAGGCACGTCCGGGTGGTGGAGTTGACGGCCGCGACGGCCGAGGCGCACGCCGCGCTGTGGCGGGCGTTGTGCGGACTGGACCTGATGGAGCGCATCGAGATCGCCACGCATCCGGCCGATCCGCTGCCCTACCTGCTTGCCGACGCCCGCCGGGTGCGCACCACCGCCGTCGTCGACGACCTCTGGTTGCGGTTGATGGACGTCCCGGCCGCGCTGCAGTCGCGCACCTACGACCGCGACCTGTCGCTCGTGCTCGAGGTCGACGACGGGTTCCGTTGCGACGGCGGCCGATTCGCACTGGACATCCGCGACGGCCGCGCCGTGTGCACGCCGACGGACGCCGCACCCGACGTCGCACTCGACATCGACGTCCTCGGGTCGCTGTACCTCGGCGGCCACCGGGCGACGGCATTCACCGCGGCGAACCGGTTGCGCGGCAACGATTCCGAGCTGATCGCGCAACTCGACAGGGCCTTCGCCGCCGACGTTCCGGCCGAGTTGGGCTTCCCGTTCTGAGGCGTCGCCTCACACCGCGGTCGTCGCCGCCCGGCGCCGGTAGGCCGACGGCGTCTCCCCGCAGAACTGCGTGAAGGCCCGCGTGAAGGAACTGAGGCTGTCGAATCCGACCGCCGCCGACGTCTCCTGCACCGACTGCCCGGGCGCGGCCAGCAGGGCCATCGCGCGCAGCATCCTGGCGTGCAGCAGATAGGTCCGCCACGACAGCCCGAGTTCCTCGGCGAACAGGCGCCGCAGCGTGCGCTCGGACACCGCCACCGCGCGGCTCACCTCGTCGGCGGTCACGGCCTGCAGGTGTTCACGCGTGTAGGCCAGCGCCGCGGCCACGATCGGATGTTCGGAACTCGGCAGGCTCAACGGGGCCTCGTGGTCGAGCGCCTCGATCACGAGGTTGCCCAGGGTCTGGAAGAAGGCGTCGGCCGCCGCCTCGTCGTGAACGGCGCCCGCGCGGCGGTCGATCGGCCAGCGCAGCGCGTAGATCATCATCTCCCGGATCAGCGGTGAGACGGCCAGGATCCGGGCGCGGTTGCCGCCGTCGGGGATCAGGGCCCGGTCGAACATCACCGCGACGGTGCGGACGTCGGCGTTCATCGTGGCCTGGTGTTCGAGTCCCATCGGCAGCCACGCGGCCTGCTGCGGCGGGACGAGGTAGTGCCCCGAGGGGGTCTCGACCTCGACCACGCCGCCGATGGCGTACTCGATCTGGTGCACGTCGTGCGAATGCCAACCGGTGATCAGGCCGTCACCCTGATAGAGGTAGCTGCCCGCCAGCGCGCGGCCGCCGCGGCGCAGGTCGATCACCCGCTCGGACAGGTTGGCCGGTTCGGCTAAACCCTTGGCCGATAGCGCAGAGACGGTCACACCTATGGAGGGTACAACTGGAACAAGTCCAGTGTGATCGTGACCACGTGAAGGAGTGCCTGTGAATGTCGACGACCTGATTCTGGTGAGCATCGACGACCACGTGGTGGAACCGCCCGACATGTTCCTGCGGCACGTGCCTGCCAAGTACAAGGAGGAGGCGCCGATCGTCGTCACCGACGACAAGGGCGTCGACCAGTGGATGTACCAGGGCCGCCCGCAGGGTGTCAGCGGCCTCAACGCGGTGGTGTCCTGGCCGGCCGAGGAGTGGGGACGCGACCCGGCCGGCTTCGCCGAGATGCGTCCGGGCGTCTACGACGTCCACGAACGCGTCCGCGACATGAACCGCAACGGCATCCTCGCCTCGATGTGCTTCCCGACCTTCACCGGGTTCTCGGCGCGTCATCTCAACATGCACCGCGAAGAGTCGACGCTGGTGATGGTGTCGGCCTACAACGACTGGCACATCGACGAATGGGCGGGCTCGTATCCGGGCCGCTTCATCCCGATCGCGATCATGCCGACGTGGAACCCCGAGGCGATGTGCGCCGAGATCCGCCGGGTCGCCGCCAAGGGGTGCCGCGCGGTGACCATGCCGGAGTTGCCGCATCTGGAGGGTCTGCCCAGCTACCACGACGAGGACTACTGGGGCCCGGTGTTCCGGACGCTGTCCGAGGAGAACGTGGTGATGTGCCTTCACATCGGCACCGGCTTCGGCGCGATCAGCATGGCGCCCAACGCGCCGATCGACAACCTGATCATCCTGGCCACCCAGGTCTCGGCGATGTGCGCCCAGGACCTGCTGTGGGGCCCGGCGATGCGCAACTATCCCGACCTGAAGTTCGCGTTCTCCGAAGGTGGCATCGGGTGGATCCCGTTCTACCTCGACCGCAGCGACCGCCACTACACCAACCAGAAGTGGCTGCGCCGCGACTTCGGCGACAAGTTGCCCAGCGATGTGTTCCGTGAGCATTCGCTGGCCTGCTACGTCACCGACAAGACGTCGCTGAAGCTGCGGCACGAGATCGGCATCGACATCATCGCCTGGGAGTGCGACTACCCGCACAGCGACTGCTTCTGGCCGGACGCGCCCGAGCAGGTGCTCGCCGAGTTGAACGCCGCGGGCGCTTCGGATTCCGACATCAACAAGATCACCTGGGAGAACTCCTGCCGGTTCTTCGGCTGGGATCCGTTCGCGCTCACGCCGAAGGACCAGGCGACGGTGAAGGCGCTGCGGGCCGAGGGCGCCGACGTCGACGTGTCGATCCGGCCGCGTAAGGAGTGGGCGCGGCTCTACGAGCAGAAGCAACTCGCGAAGGCGTAGGCCCCTTGCGTTGACTCTGCGTCCAGGGCGACGAAACGCGAGTGGACCCCGCCTTCAGCGCAGAGTCGACGGGGTTTGTGGCCGGGAAGCTCGGGGGCGGGCTCGCGTAGAGTCCGGCCGGTGGACTTCGACCTCGACCTGCCGTCCGGACGGGTGCACGCCCGGTCGTGGGGTGCCGACGATGCGCCGATCCTGTTGTGCGTACACGGCATCTCGGCCAACCTGACGGCGTTCACCTACCTCGCCGACCGGTTGGCCGGTCCGGACCGCCGGGTGGTCGCATTCGACCTGCGCGGCCGCGGTCGCAGCGAGATCACCCCGCCCGGCAGCTACGGGCTCGACAGCCACGCCCGCGACGTCCTCGCGGTGGCCGACGCGCTCGGCGCCGACGCGGTCGACCTCACCGGCTGGTCACTCGGTGCGCTGATCGCGATGCGCGTCGCCCGCGACGACGACACCCGGGTGCGCAGCGTCTCGCTGATCGACCACATCGGTCCGGCGCAGCGGGCCGCGCTCGCGCCGGTGCGCGCGGGTTTCGCGCGGCTCGACGCGGCCGTCCCCGATCCGGCCGCTTACCTCGACAGCGTGCGCGCCGCAGGCATCGTCGATCCGTGGACGCCGTTCTGGGACGAGCACCACACCTACGAACTGGCCGAACAGCCCGACGGGACGTGGCGTCCGACGACCTCGCGTGCCGCCGCCGAAGAGGACCTCTTCCAGCGCTGGCCCACCGACTGGACCGACCACTGGCGGGCACTGACCATGCCGGCGGTCGCGGTCCGGGCGATGCGGCCCCTCAACGGCGCCGTGCTGATCGGCGACGAGGCCGTCGCGGACCTGCGCGCCACCAACCCGGCGGTCCGCGTCGTCGAGACCCCCGACAGCAACCACTTCACCTGCATCGTGGACCTCGTCACCGCCGAAGCGGTCGGATCGGTGCTGCGATAAATCGCTTTCGCGGGTGCGGCGCCGTACGGCACCCTGTCCCGCGTGGTGGATGTGGCGGCTTTCGACCGGGATGGCCATCTCAAGATCGACCAGCCGGAGTTGCGCGGCGCCGCCGGGGCCGCCCGCGCGGCGCTGTGGGCGCAGATCGGGCTGTCACCCGGCGATCCGGCGTCGTGGACGCAGCCGGTCGTCTGGGCGGCGGATATGACCGGCGTCGGCCCGTTCGGGGAACTGACCCGCAGCACGCGCCTGGCCGAGACGCTCGACGCCCTGTGCGGCGTCGGCGGGTGGCAGCCGCGCGGTGCGCTGGGCAACATCCCGGTGCGCTTTCCGGTGTCGCCGGTCGGTGACGACCGGGGCTGGCACATCGACCTGAACACGCCACGTCCCGACGGCGGGTGGGCGGTCAGCGGGCGCCCTCACACACTGCTGTTGTTGACGCTGCTCTCCGATGTCGGTCCCGACGATGCGCCGACCCGCATCCGCGTCGGATCGCATCGCGATGTGGCGGCCGTGCTGGACGCGACACCGGTGGATTTCCTCGAGGCCGGCGCACTCGTCGACCGGGTCAGCGCCGGCCGACCGGTGGCGCACGCGACCGGGTCCGCGGGTGACATGTACCTGCTGCATCCGTTCACGGTGCACGCCGCCGACGAACACCGCGGCCGCACACCACGATTCATGGCCCAGACACCGGTCGTGCTGAGCGCACCGCTGGATCCCGCGAGCGCCTCGGTGCCCGCCCGCGTGTGGTCCGGTGGTCCCGCCTGATCAGGCGGGCACGACGACGACGAGATCGGCTCCGTCGCGTTCGACCCGCATCCCGGCGCGCCGCGCGACGGTCGCGACCGCCGCCGCGTCGGACGGTTCGGCACGGGTGGTGGCCAGCGCGCGGGCGAGCCTGCCCTTGTGCGCCTTGTTGAAGTGGCTGACCACGGTGCGTCGGCCGTCGGGGTGTTCGGCGAGCACGTCGACGCGCACCGCGTCGGGCAACCGGCCGAGCGCGGCATAGGAACCGGACCGCAGGTCGACGACGAGTTCCTGTGCGGCGATGTCGGTCAGCACCGGTTCGAGAACCGGACGCCACCGCGCGCTCAGCGGCGCACTCGCGGGCAGTTTCGCGCTCGCCGAGAGCCGGTAGGCGGGCACCGGGTCGTCGGCCCGCAGCAGCCCGAACAGTGCCGAACCGATCGCCAGTCGCTGCCGGGCCCGTACGGCGGCCGCGCCGCGCAACGACCCGATGTCCAGGGCGTCGTAGAGCACGCCGGTGTAGCGGTCGATGGCGGGCAGCGTCGGGGCGGTGTGCAGGACGGCGTTGCGTTCGATCTCGGCGTCCTGTTTCGGCGAGAGTCCCAGCGCCCCGCGGCTCGCCTCCCGGTCGGCCGACAGGTCGACGAGTTCGTCGAGGAGCGCCTTGCGCACCGGGTCCAGGTCGGGGAAGGACAGCCGGTCGAGCCGCAGCGGCGGTCCGTCGCCGCCGTCGCGTTTGGTCTCCGATGGCGGAAGCAGCACGAGCACGGCGACGACGTTATCGCCGAGACACCTCAGAGCGGTATTCGGCGCTCGCGGTCGGAGGTCGGCCACACGTACGGCAGGTCGTCGGGCACGTCGGGGAACAGCGGCCGGTAGTGGGCCGGATCCTTCTTCACCAACGCCGCCCGGTGGCTGCGGTGGAAGGCCTCGTCGCCCAGCCACGGTGGCAGCTCGCCGGCGGCGCCGAGTTCGGCCTGTGAGCGCACGGCGGTGGCGCCGACCGTCGCGCCGAGATCGGTCACCAGCGTCGTGGCGCACGTGTCGGCCCGTCCGCTGCGGCACCAGTGGGCGCAGATCTGCAGCCCGTAGCGCACCAGGGCCTCCTCGTAACCCGCCCACATCGCGGCGGCGGGATGGTGCCGCCATCCGTAGCCCGGCACCGTCAGCGCCCGCAGGACCTGGATCACCTCCACCCGCTGCTTACCGAGTCGACGCACATCGAGCACCTCGGCGCTGGCGTCGAAATCCTCGCAGGGCAGGAAGGTCTGCATCGGTGCCGACGTACCCGCGGTGCGCGAAGATCACACGCGCACGACGTTCAGGCGTGCGCGAGCAGCAGGGGAACCCGCTGTTCGGCATCGGTCAGCGAGCCGTGCTGGCCCCGCAGCGCCGACTCCATCGGCTCCACCGTGCGACGCACCAGCGCCGCGGAATCCCTTGCCGCGACCACGATGTCACCGATCCGCGGGCGCATGTCGTCGGCCACCCGGGCGCCGAACCAGCCGGCCTCGATGGCTTCGTCGCGGGTGGTGACCCAGGCCCGGTCGCCGAGCGTCTCCCGCCACGCCGCCAGCACCGTGGCCGTCGCCCCCTCGGCGACGTAGACATAGCGGGCGCGTGCTTCCCCCGCGACCGCCTCGACCCCGTCGAACAGAGGAGCGCACGCGTCGAGATCGAGGATGCGGCCCGGATCGACCTCCACCATCCCGTGGTCGGCGACCACGGCGAGCAGCGCACCCGGCGGCAGCCCGGTGACCACCGACTCGACCAGCCGGTCGACCTGGCGTAGCTGCAGACGCCACGCCGTCGACCCCGGCCCGTACAGGTGCCCGAGCAGATCGAGGTCGCCGTGGTAGCCGTAACAGAATCCGCCGTCGGTGAGGGCCCGGCGCACCGAGGCGGCGAGGTCACCGAGTCCGTGTACGCCGATGAAACGCCCGCCGCGCAGCACTGCGCGGGTCAGGCCCGAACCGGCGAACTCCGCGTTCGACACGACGTGTACGGCGACGCCGGCCGACGCCGCGCGTTCGAAGGCCGTCGGCATCGGCTGCACCGTCTCGGGTGGCATCGACTCGCGTAGATCCTCACCCCAGGGGTGGGGACGCCAGCGCAGCGGGTTCACCACACCGGCACCGGGCATGCGGAACGTGTAGCCCACCATGCCGTGCGCCCCGGAGCGGCACCCCGTCCCCACGGAGGCCAGGCTGGCGACCGTGGTGGACGGGAATCCGACCTGCAGGGTGTCGCCGCGCAGACCGCTCAGGACCGGCGCATCGTCGGCGTGCCGATCGAGTAGTTCGGCGCCGAGGCCGTCGATGAGCAGGACGCACGCGGAGCCGATCCCGGTCGGTAGGTCGATCCGCGCGTCGAAGCCGGGCACCTCCATCGCCGCGAGCACCGAGGGGACCACGTCGGCGAGGTGCGGTACGTCCGGATTCGACTGCGGGAGCTGCATTCCAGCAGCGTGTCACACCGCGGGGTCGGTCACGCGGCCATCGGCGGGGGCGGCAACGGGGCGCCGGGCGGCGGGGGCGGCAACGGGGCGCCGGGCGGCGGGGGCGGTAACGGGGCGCCGGGGGGAGGAGGCGGCAGCGGGGCGCCGGGGGGCGGGGGCGGCAACGGCACATTGATCGGGGGCTGCGCCGGCACCGTTGCCTCCGGGGGAGCGGGCAGGAACATCCGGTTGGTGAACTGCGGCTGGTGTGCGCCGCCGCCGCCGACCTTCACGCCGCGGCCACCTTCGCCCGAGGACACCGGCGTGCCGTCGGGCAGCGTGACCGCCGCATGGCCGCTGTTCCAGCCGATCACCAGCGCACCGGGTTCCGAACCGTGTTTGAAGCCGCGGGCGAGCAGTTCGCTTTCCATGTTCGCAGTGGTGAACCGGTCGCCGTACACGGGCCGTCCGGTCGCGGCGTTGCTGACCCACGACGCGAGGCCCGAGCAGTCCGTTCCCGCCGGGCTGTCGCCGCCCGAGACGTAGGGCGTGCCCGAAACCGAGTTGACCAGTGACATCAACGTGACTAGAGCAAACATGCCGCCGGACGCTAGCAGAGCGTATCGGGCAGTCCAAAACCTGTGGCCGCGTTCACGTTTGGGAATTCGTATGGCCTGGGCCACGAAATCTGCGGCACCTCGACGTGCGCGTTTGCGCCTGGCGGCCAGTCCGCCGCCCCGGCGGTCGAACCGCACAGGCCGCCGCACTACCCGTTCCGAACTCGGCGAACGCGACCGGCGTGGCCAATTACGGCAAAGCGGCGCACCCCGAGAGCCGGTCCTCCTCAAGGTATGGCGGCCGATACGTTGACTGGCAACCGTTCGGGTGCATATGGTGGCTGATGCAGCCGACCGGTTGCCTGACGGAGACCGTTGATGGACGAGGTGTTCAAGGCGTTGGCCGACCCGAGCCGGCGCCGCCTGCTCGACAGCCTGAACCTGCGCGACGGGCAGACCCTGCGCGAACTGTCGGCGGGGCTGGAGATGACGCGCCAGTCCGTGTCCAAACACCTCACGGTGCTCGAGGCGGCCGGCCTCGTCACCACTCAGCGGCGTGGCCGCGAGAAACTCCACCACCTCGATGCCGAACCGATCAACGCGCTCTTCGACCGCTGGATCCGTCAGTACGACCGCGGGCGGGCCACTTCGGCGACCGGCCCCGAGGCGTCACCGGTCCCACCGGAGATCGACACCCAGGCGTTCACCTACACCACCTACATCAGGACGACCCCGGAGCGGTTGTGGCAGGCGCTCACCGGGCCGTCCTTTTCCGGTCGCTACATGGGCCATGCGATGGTGTCGACCTGGCAGCGAGGCGCCCCCTACACGTGGGTCGACGGCGATCTGGAAGTCGACGACCCCGGCCTGGTGGTCCTCGAGGCGGACCCGTACCGGCGACTGGCCTTCACGTTCCCCGCCGCCGTACCGTCGACGGTCGACGTGGATGCCGATGCCCTCCCACCGGAGCCCAACTCACGGGTGTCGATCGAGCTCGACTCGCGGGGCGATCAGGTCGAGCTCACCCTCACGCATGACGGTTTCATCGCGAACAGTGTTGTGCGCCAATACATGTCAAAAATGTGGCCGCGGAAGTTGGCCGATCTCAAAAGCGGGCTGGAGCACCGATAGTCGGTCAGCCGGCCGGTGCGGCGATGATCTCGGCGACCTCGGCGGCGACATTCAGGCTCGCGGGGTCGTCGGAGGGTTCGTAGCGGTCGGCGGCGGCGTCGTAGCGGGCACCCACGATGTTGGCGTGGTCGGCCGCGAGCTCGACGTACTGCACACGCCAGCCGGCCCCGCTCAACTCGGCGGAGAAGTCCCGGCTCGCGCTCACCGGGACGACGTCGTCGCCGCTTCCGTGCACCAGCGTGACCGGCACGCGCGGGCCGGCCGCGGCACCGGGGGTCAACGGTTCGCCGGACAGCGGGTCGGGCGCCATGAACGCACCGGCGAGGCAGACCGTGCGCGCGATGCGCAGCCCGTACTCGGCGGCTCCGAAGGTGAGGCCGACCGCGGCGGCCCCGCCCAGCGACCACCCGACGACGATCAGACCGTCCGCGGCGCCGGTCTGGTCGGCGGCGAAGCGGGCCGAGCGCAGCAGGTCGGAGCGTCCGTCGTCGTCAGCATGGGAATTCCAGTCCGGTGCGACCACCGCGAAACCGTGCCCGGCGATTCGTTCGGCCAGCGGCCGGACCGCGGCCCGCGCATCGGTCTGCATACCGTGCCAGAGCAGGACCACGGGGTCCCCCGCGGCGCCGTACAGGTCGAGCGACCGGCCGGGGGCGTAGTCACGGGTCTGCACTGGCGTGAGCTCAGCTCTGCGGCAGTCGAACGACCTGGACGAAGAACTCGTCGATCTGACGGACCGCGTTCATGAACTGGTCGAGGTCCACCGGTTTGGTGACGTAGGCGTTCGCGTGCAGCTTGTAGCTGCGCAGGATGTCCTCCTCGGCCGAGGAGGTGGTCAGCACGACGACCGGGATGTGGTTGAGGTCGGGATCGGACTTCACCGTCTCGAGCAGCTGACGGCCGTCGTACTTCGGCAGGTTCAGGTCGAGCAGGATCAGGTCGGGGCGGGGTGCGTTCTCATAGCCATTGCGGCGGTAGAGGAAGTCGAGACCCTCCTGCCCGTCGTGGGCGACGTGGAGGGTGTTGCTGATCTTGTTGTGCTCGAACGCCTCGCGGGTGATCAGCTCGTCTCCCGGGTCGTCCTCGATGAGCAGAACGTCGATGGGCCTCGTCGAGGGTGTCATCATTGGGCTCCTTCCAGAACCACTTCGGGTTGTTCGTGGACGGCGACCGGAAGGGTCATGCGGAACCGGGTGCCTTCGGTGTAGGTGTTGTCGATCCAGATGGAGCCGCCGTGGTACTCGACGATCTTCTTGCACAGCGCCAGCCCGATGCCGGTGCCGCTGTAGGCCTCGCGCCCGTGCAGCCGCTGGAAGATGACGAACACCTTCTGGGAGAACTCCTCGGCGATGCCGATGCCGTTGTCCGACACGGTGAACACCCACTGGCCGTCCCGGTCGTCGGTGCCGCGCTGGCATTCGATCACGATCCGGGGCGTGGTGTCCGGTTTCCGGAACTTCACCGCGTTGCCGATCAGGTTCTGCCACAGCATCGTCAGCAGCGTCGGATCACCCAGGACCTGGGGTAACGGCTCTTCGGGGCGCACGATCTCGGCGCCGGACTCCTCGATGGAGGTTTCGAGATTCGACACCGCGGCGTCGAGCGCCTCGTCGAGTTCGACGTCGGTGTGTGCGGCACTGAGGCGTCCGACGCGCGAGAAGGTCAGCAGGTCGTTGATGAGCACCTGCATCCGTTTGGCACCGTCGACGGCGTACTTGATGTACTCGACGCCGCGCTCGTCGAGTTTGTCGCCGTAGCGCTTCTCGAGCAGCTGACAGAACGAGGCCACCTTGCGCAGCGGTTCCTGCAGGTCATGCGAGGCGACATAGGCGAACTGCTCCAGCTCGGCGTTCGACCGGCGCAACTCGACGGCCTGTTCGTCGAGTTGCTCACGGGCCGCCCGCGACGCCTCGAGTTCCTCCACGATCCGTTGTCGCATGTCCTCGACGTCCGACGCCATGCTCCGCACGTCACGCGGCCCTTGGGCCACGATCCGCTCGTCGAAATGCCCCTCGGTGATGCGGCGGCACGACGCGGCCAGTGCCGACAGCGGGCGCACCAGCGCGCTGCGAGCCAGGATCGCCAGCGCCAAGGCGGTCACGAAGAACGTGACGATGATGCCGGCGAGGACGCGGTCGCGCCATCCGCGCACCTCGTCCAGTTCCTTGACCCCGGCGGTGCGCGCCGCCGCGAGGTCGACGTTCTGCACGTGGAACAGCGCGCGGATGTTGTCGAAGCGCTCCTTACCGCGTTGCACCAGGTCGTTGTCGACGGGGGCGCCCGGGCCCACGCTCCGGATGAACGGCTCGGCGTAGTTCGCGCGCCACTCGGCGGTGGCCTGTTCGACCGCATCCAGATCGGCGATCAGGTTGGCGTGGTCACCGACGTGTTCGCGGATCTCCTCGGCCGCTTCCCGTTCGGTCTGCTGCCCCTCGTAGTACGGCTCGAGGAACTGTTCGTCGGCGGCGATCGCGTAACCCCGTACCGCCGTCTCCTGATCGCGCAGGGCGGCCTGCAACCGGTAGGCCGCCACCCGAGACGGTTGGATCTCTTCGATCAGTTCGCGCGACACCGCGTCCGTACGGTTCATCAGGATCGCTCCGGCGAACGCGCCGGCCAGCACCAGGATTCCCATCACGGCCAGCACGACGTTCAACCAGCCCTGCACCGTCAACTGGCCTCCCCGCCGGCGGGCGGGGGCCGTCACGTGGTGCGCTCCACGCGGACTACCGCGATGTCGTCGGTCAGTCCACCGTGCCGTCGGGCGCGGTCCTCGGCGCGGTCGATCAGCGCCTCGACGAACTGGGGTCCGGGCAGCCCCGCCACCGTGCGGGCCAGGCCAAGGAGCCCCTCCTCACCGAGGCGTTCGTTGCCCTCGCCGGAGTGGCCCTCGAACAGCCCGTCGGTGAGCAGCAGCAGGCCGTGGCCGGCGGGCAACTCGAGTTCGGTCAGCGGCCATGCCGCACCGCCGAGGCCGAGCGCGGGTCCGGCGGGCGGTTCCAGCCAGTCCACGCTGTTGCCGGTGCGGTTGTGCAGCAGCATCCCGGGATGGCCCGCGCGCACGGCCGTGAAGCTGCGGTCCCTGGGGGAGAAGGCGAGGCTCATCACGGTGGCGAAGATGCCCGGCCCCGGCCGCTCGGCGCGCAGGATGCGCTCCAATTGCTGCATGCGCTCGTTACCGCGCAACCCGGCGAAGGTCAGTGCGCGCCACCCGATCCTCAGCGCCACCCCGAGGGCCGCTTCATCGGGTCCGTGGCCGGAGACGTCGCCGACCATCACGTGCACCGTGCGGTCGGGAGTCTGGACGAAATCGTAGAAGTCACCGCCGAGCAGTGCGTTCGGCCGGCCCGGCCGGTACTTGGCGACGATGTCGACGCCCGGGTTCTCGAGCAGCAGCGGCGACGGCAGCAGACCGCGCTCCAGTCGGGCGTTCTCCTGTGCCCGCAGATGGCTGGCGTGCAGGTCGACCGCGGTGAGCTCGGAGCGCTTCCGCTCGATGGCGTACAGGAGTGAACGCCGCAGCATCTCCGGTTCGACATTCCCCTTGACGAGGTAGTCCTGAGCGCCGGATGCGACCGCCGATACGCCGTAGTGGTCGTCGACGTTGCCGGTGAGCACGACGATCGGCAGGGTGGGGTCGAGTCCGCAGATCTTGTCCACGGCGTCGGTTCCGTTGGCGTCGGGCAGGTTGAGGTCCAGCAGCACACAGTCCGGGCGCCCTGAGCGGATCTCCCGGGCGGCGTCCGCCATGGACTCGGCCCACCGCAGCCGGATGTCAGCCACCGCGTCGCTGATCAACTCCTCGACGAGCAACGCATCACCGCGGTCATCCTCGACGAGGAGCACCGTCAATGTATCGAATTGCGTCATCGGGGCAACGGCGGAATCGGGCACAGGCCTCAGTTCTGAGTCATGCGGCGCGAGCATCGACAAATCAGTCCTTCTCGTTCATCACCGCGGCCGCGCTGACCTCTTCTTCAGTGATAGCCCCCTGACAATACCGAAGGTCTTGCCCGGCGGCGTCGATCCGGCTGTCCGGGGCCGGCAGCCGCGGTGACCGCGGTACCGTCGGCACCGGTCATGGTGGTGTCACTCATCCGAATCCGGCGCAGCATCGGCCGGCGCCCCGCGACGGCGCTGGCCGTGGCCGCCGCTGCCATCGCGCTCGTCGGATGCGGGGCCGACGCGCCGCCGCAGGCCCCGCCTTCCCCGTCGTCCTCCACATCCCAGAAGTCCACCGCGACACGCCCGAGCGCCACCAGGACGCCCACCAGTACGAGGACGACCTCTGCGGCGCCGCAACCCGCTGCGGTCACCCCGGTCACCGCCGCCGACCTGGGGTCGACCTGGCGACCGGGCTGCCCCCTCGGCCCCGAACGTCTCCGGCGCGTCGAACTCGACCACCTCGGTTTCGACGGTCGGACCCACCGTGGTGCACTCGTCGTCCACGAGGACCTGGTGGCGCAGGTCATCGAGGTGTTCGGCCAACTGCAGCGGCTGGGCTATCCCATCGCGAAGATGCGCACCGTCGACGCGTACCCGGGCGCCGATGACGAACTGTCGATGCGGGACAACAACACCTCGGCCTTCAACTGCCGGGGGATCCCGGGGTCGCAGGCCTGGTCCTACCATGCCTACGGTCGCGCGATCGACCTCAACCCGCTGCTCAACCCCTACATCGGTGGCAGTGGTGCGGTGGAACCGGCCAACGCCGGCCCCTACGTCGACCGCACCCGCACCGATCCCGGCATCCTGCACGCCGGTGACCCGGCCGTACTCGTGTTCACCGACCGCGGATGGCGCTGGGGTGGGGACTGGCGGACACCGAAGGACTACCAGCACTTCGAGCTGCGGTGAATGGCCCAGTGGCCGAGTTGGCAGCAGTGCCACAGGTTTCGGACGCGCACCGGGCTCCGGCTCGCTGATACCCTGCCTAACGCTGCCCGTTGAGCGCAGGGCGGCATACGAAACCGGCCCGGACGAAACAGCAGACTCCCTCACGAAAAGAGTGTTGTGCGCAGCGGAGAGATCAAGGCCCTGTCGGGTCTGCGCATCGTCGCCGCGGTCTGGGTCGTCCTGTTCCACTTCCGGCCGCTGTTGGCGCAGGCCGCACCGGATTTCACTGCTGCGCTGGCCCCGCTGCTGGACTGCGGCGCCCAGGGCGTCGACCTGTTCTTCATCCTCAGCGGCTTCGTGCTGACGTGGAACTACCTCGACCGCATGGGTCAGTCCTGGTCCACCCGAACGACTTTGCGTTTCCTGTGGTTACGACTCGCCCGGGTGTGGCCGGTCTACCTGGTCACCATGCACCTGGCCGCGGCGTGGATCATCTTCACCCGCAACGTCGGCCACGTCCCGTCACCGGCGGTCGATCAGCTCACCGCGACCAGTTATCTGCGCCAGCTGCTGCTGGTCCAGCTGTGGTTCGAACCGTACTTCGACGGCACCAGCTGGGACGGTCCGGCGTGGTCGATCAGCGCAGAGTGGTTGGCGTATCTGCTGTTCGGCGTGCTGATCCTGGTGATCTTCCGTGTCGCCCGGGTGTCACGGGCGCGTGTTCTGCTGTGGGTGGCGATCGCCGCCTCGCTGCCGCCGACGCTGCTGTTGCTCGCCACCGGCGAGTTCTACACGCCCTGGAGTTGGTTGCCGCGCATCGTGATGCAGTTCACCGCAGGCGCGTTCGCCTGTGCGGCAGTGCGCAAGCTGCGACCCACCGAGCGGACCCGTCGCGCTTTCGGTTGGTTGGCGCTGCTGATCGGGGCGACGATCGTCGGCAGCCTGTACTACCTCGACGCCAATCCGCCGGCCTCCGTCCGGGACGCCAGCGGCCTGGTGGACGTCCTGTTCGTTCCGCTGGTCGTGGCGCTGGCCGTGGGGGCGGGCACTCTGCCGCGGCTGTTGTCGGCCCGTCCGATGGTGTACTGCGGCCACATCTCGTTCGGGCTGTACATGGTTCACGAGTTGGTGCACACCGCATGGAACTGGGCGGTGGTCCAGTTCGAGATCACCGTGACCCCGGGCTGGACCGGCACCACGGTGGTCATCGGCCTGCTCGGCGTCGCCGTGGTCGGTGCGGTCGCGCTGTATCACGGCGTCGAGGAACCGGCCCGGTTGTGGATGCGCCGGATGGTGGACGTCAGGGATTCGACGAGCAGCAGCGTCGGCGGCCGTTCCGCCCCGACACCGGACGCCGAGCGCGAGGAACACACCGACCACGTACCCGTACGCGTCGGATGAGCCGATTTCGTGACAATCCCGCGAGCGAGTCGCGGAAGGCCGGCAGCTTCGCCGACACTTACCCTTTCAGTCATCGTGAGGTGCGGCGTCTCGGTGCCGTCGATTGTGGAGGTAAGCGGTGAGTCGCCTGGTCACGTTGGTGCTGTCTGTTGCGCTGCTGGTCGGCCTGGTGGTCGCCCGCCCGCAGCCGGTACGCGACGACGAGATGGTGACGCTGCAGTTCGCCGGCAGTCGCGTCGCCGTCGTCGGCGACTCGTACACCACCGGCAGTAACGAGGGTGGCGAAGGCGCCAAGGGCTGGACGACGCGGGCATGGCAGTTGTTGGCCGCCCAGGGCCTTCCGGTGCGCGCCGACGTCGCTGCCGAGGGCGGTGCCGGGTACGGGACCCGCGGCAACCGCGGCAGTGTCTTCGAGGACCTCACCGCCCGAGCGGTGAAGGCCGACGACCACCTCGTGGTGTTCTACGGGTCGCGGAACGACGAGAGGGTCGAGCCCACCCTGTTCACGATCATGGTCTACGGCGTGTTCCAACTCGCCCGCCGTACCGCTCCGGAAGCCCGGCTCCTGGTGATCGGCCCACCGTGGCCGACCGCCGATCCGCCGCCGGCGATCCTCCGGATCCGCGACACCCTGCGGTATCAGTCGGGCCTGGCCAACGCAACGTTCGTCGACCCGATCGCGGAGCGCTGGTTCGTCGACGCCCCCGGGCTCATCGGCGCCGACGGCGTCCACCCCACCGACGCCGGGCACCTGTACATGGCCGACAAGATCGCGCCGTTGATCGCCACCCAGCTGACCCGACGGGTCTGAGGCCGGATTCAGTCCTGAACAGCCTTGGCCACCGCGACGCACACGGTGAGCCAGCGCGGGTCGGGATGTGCCGCCTGCTGCAGTTCCCACACCGCGTTGTGCACCATGCGCACGACGACCCAGGCGCGCGCCCGGTCCTCGTCGAAACCGGCGGCGTCGACGATGGCGTGGAAGCGGCGCCGCACCCCGTCGCGCACGTCGCCGGCCAACTCGTCCCAGCGGTTCCACAACATCGGTGCGATCTCGAAGTGCGGGTCGCCGTCGAGTGGTTTCGGGTCGATGACCACCCACGGCTGGGCATCGCCGGCCAACACGTTTCCGTAGTGCAGGTCGGTGTGGACGAGCGTGCCGACGGAGGCCGGGTCGTTTCCCAGGTCACCTGTCAGGGTGAGCGCCTGTTCGACGAGCCGGCGCGGCAGCGGGGTGTTGCGGGGGAGGGCCGCCAGCTCGGCCCTGCGTGACTCCAACCACGTTGTGAGCGTGCGTAACTGGGGAAGCGCCGGGACGTGGATGCGGCGATACAGATCGCAGACAACGGCACAGGCCTCGATGTCGGACAGCGTGCTCAGGTCGCGGTCGTGGAGCCGTTCGAGCAGCACCGCGCGGCGGTGCGGCCGGGCGCTGAGCAGGCGCACCGCGCCGTGGCCGGCCCATCGGCGCAACGCGAGGTGTTCGTGTTCGGACTCGTCGTCGGGGAAACCGAGCTTGAGTACCGCCGGCCGGCCGTGCGACGTACGGACCGGTATCACAAGGGAAGTCGTTCCGTGGGTGGGCGCCCCGTCGACGCGCAACTCCCACTCGCGCAGTTGGCCCTCGGTCTCGCGGGGCAACGTCTCCACCCACCGCGCCCAGTCCGGGCCGCGCGCGGACATCGCCCGCACCGCGGCGGGCAGTTCGACGGTCACCGGTGAGACGGGACACCCCGCGAACCGGAATGCGGTTCGCGGGGTGTCCGTTTCGTTGCGATGGCGACGATCGCCGGATCAGAACTTCTCGAGATCGAACCGGTCGTTGTTCATCACCTTGACCCAGGCCGCGACGAAGTCCTCGACGAACTTGTCCTTGCTGTCGTCCTGCGCGTAGACCTCGGCGATGCCGCGCAGCACCGAGTTCGAGCCGAACACCAGGTCGTTGGCGGTTGCCGTCCACTTGATCTCACCGGTGGCGCGGTCACGACCCTCGAAGACGTTCTCGGTGTTTTCCGACGGCTTCCACGCGGTGTTCATGTCGAGCAGGTTGACGAAGAAGTCGTTGCTCAGCGCGCCCGGCGAGTTCGTGAACACGCCGTGCTTGGAGCCACCGTGGTTGACGTTGAGCACCCGCAGACCACCGAGGAGTGCGGTCATCTCCGGCGCGGTCAGGTCCAGGAGGTAGGCCTTCTCCACCAGCAGCTTCTCGACCGACGTCTTCTGGCCCGGCCGGATGTAGTTGCGGAACCCGTCGGCCTTCGTCTCGAGCACCGCGAACGATTCGACGTCGGTCTGTTCCTGCGACGCATCGGTGCGGCCTGGCGCGAAGTGTACGTCGATCTCGTATCCGGCGTCTTTGGCGGCCTTTTCGACCGCGGCGGAACCGGCCAAGACGATCAGGTCGGCCAGCGAGATCTTCTTGCCGCCGGAAGCCGAGGCGTTGAAGTCCTGCTGGATCTGCTCGAGCGTCGGCAGCACCTTGGCCAGCTCGGCCGGCTCGTTGCCCTCCCAGCTGCGCTGCGGTTCCAGGCGCACCCGTGCCCCGTTGGCGCCGCCGCGCTTGTCGGTGCCGCGGAAGCTCGACGCCGACGCCCAGGCGGTCTTGACCAGCTGCTGCACCGTCAGACCGGACTCCAGCACCTTGCTCTTGAGCGAGGCGATGTCCGACTCGTCGACCAGTTCGTGGTCGACGTCCGGCACCGGGTCCTGCCAGATCTCGGGCTCGGCGACCCACGGGCCGAGGTAGCGGCTGATCGGCCCCATGTCGCGGTGCATCAGCTTGTACCAGGCCTTCGCGAACGCCTCGTCCATCTCTTCGGGATGGTCGAGCCAGCGGCGGGTGATCTGGCCGTAGATCGGATCCTCACGCATCGACACGTCGGTGACCAGCATCGTGGGCTTGCGCGGCGGGCCGCCGAACGGATCGGGGATGGTCGCCTCGGCGTTCTTGGCCTCGAACTGCCATGCGCCGGCAGGGCTCTTGGTCAGCTCCCATTCGTTGCCGTACAGGATCTCGAGGTAGCGGTTGCTCCACTCCGAGTTGGTGCCCGTCCAGATCACCTCGAGACCGCTGGTGACGGTGTCGTTGGCGTTGCCGGTGCCGAAGGGGCACTTCCAGCCCAGACCCTGCTCCTCGATCGGAGCGCCTTCGGGTTCGGGTCCGACGTTCACGTCGGCAGCACCGTGGGTCTTGCCGAGGGTGTGGCCGCCGACGATCAGAGCGGCGGTCTCCTCGTCGTTCATCGCCATGCGGCCGAACGTCTCGCGGATGTCGTGCGCTGCGGCCAACGGATCCGGCTTGCCTTCGGGCCCTTCGGGATTGACGTAGATCAGGCCCATCGTGGTGGCGCCGAACGGCTCGGCGAGCTCACGCTTGTCCTCGTTGGTGCCGCCGTACCGCTTGTCGGTGCCCAGCCAGGTGTCCTCCTGGCCCCACAGCATTTCCTCGGGCTCCCAGATGTCTTCGCGGCCGAATGCGAAGCCGGCCGTCTTGAACCCGGACTGCTCGAGCGCGGCGTTGCCGGCGTAGGCGATCAGGTCGGCCCAGGAAATCTTGTTGCCGTACTTCTGTTTGATCGGCCACAGCAGCCGGCGGGCCTTGTCCAGGTTGGCATTGTCGGGCCAGCTGTTGAGCGGGGCGAAGCGCTGCGAGCCCTGCCCGGCGCCACCGCGACCGTCGAAGATGCGGTAGGTGCCTGCGGCGTGCCAGCTCATCCGGATGAACAGGCCGGCGTAGTTGCCGTAGTCGGCCGGCCACCAGTCCTGCGAGGTCTGGATGACCTCGATGACGTCGCGTTTGAACGCTTCGAGGTCGAGCTGCGCGAACGCCTCGGCGTAGTTGAAGTCCTCACCGAGCGGGTTGCCCTTGTCGTTCTGCTTGTGCAGCACGGACACGTCGACCTGCTCGGGCCACCAGTCCTTGTTGGTGAGCGGGGCGTGCGCCTTGGGCTCGGGCGAGTCGATGATCGGGTTCTCCGACTCGCTGTTGCTTTGGGTTCCGGAGTCAGAGTGCGGGGGGCGGGTATCGGAGGTATCGGATGACACGGTGTTTCCCTTCGTATTCCATACATCAAGGTGGTGATGGGCTGCGATCACGGATGTGATCGGGAACTATCTGCGGTGGAACTCTCGGCGGCGCAGTCGGGGCAGACGCCCCAGTAGATGACTTCGGCCTCGTCGAGGACGAAGCCGTCGAGAGCGTCGTGTTCGGACGGCATCAGGCACGGGGCTTCGCCCACCGCGCAGTCCACGTCGGCGATCGTCCCGCACGAGCGGCACACCACGTGGTGGTGGTTGTCGCCGACGCGGGTCTCGTACCGGGCGACCGAACCGGACGGTTGCATCCGCCGGATCAAACGGGCGCCGGTCAGGGCGTGCAGCACGTCGTAGACCGCCTGCCGCGATACGTCCGGCAGACTGGACCGGACGGTGGCGAAGATGGTCTCGGTGTCTGCGTGGGGGTGGGCGTGGACCGCTTCCAGCACGGCGACCCGGGGACGGGTGACGCGCAGATCCGCGCCCCGCAACTGGTCCACGTACTCGGACGACGACGACACGACAGCCATATCACCCGCTTTTTTGGAATAAGTCAAGAGTTCATCGCGGGCGTTTTGCGCCGAAACGCCAATCGGCCTGCGCGCCAGGCATATCCGTGACTTCAGCCCGAGCGGGGTGATCATGACTCCGCGCGTCGCCCCAATCCGGGGTCGACCGCGCCCGGTCGCCACTACTATCGCGTGGTGGCCAAACTCGAGTTGACCCGCGAGCTGTCGCTGGATCCGGACGACGCCTGGACGCATGCCTCCAACCTCGCCGAACTGGGGGACTGGCTCGTCATGCACGAGGGCTGGCGCAGCGAGCTGCCCGACGAGCTCACGGTGGGCACGACCATCGTCGGTGTGGCCGGCGCCAAGGGCATGCGCAACCGGGTCACCTGGACCATCAAACAGGTGGATCCGCCCACGCTGCTGCAGGTCGACGGCAAGGGTGTGGGCGGCACCAAGTACGGCATGAAGATGGCGGTGCGCCCGACGTCGTCGGGCTGCGCGTTCACCGTCACCCTCGAACTCGGGGGCGCGCCCCTGTTCGGCCCGATCGGCGCCGCGGCCGCCCGCGCGGTCAAGGGCGACATCGAGCGGTCGATCAGCCGTTTCGAGGAGCTCTACGTCTGAGGGTCCGTCCGCGGCGCCGCGGACGGACTACGCCGAATTGTTGCGCCGCCGCGCGCTGACCGAGGACGCCGCACGCCCGGAGGCGGTCGCGCGCCGGCACGAAGCCGGTGGGCGCACGGCGCGCGAGAACATCGCCGATCTGGTCGACGAGGGATCGTTCGTCGAGTACGGCCGGTTCGCGATCGCCGCCCAGCGGGCGCGTCGCGACCTCGACGACCTGATCGCCCGCACCCCCGCAGACGGGCTGATCGCCGGGACGGCACGGATCGGCGGCGCCGCCTGCGCGGTCCTGTCGTACGACTACACCGTGCTGGCCGGCACTCAGGGTGCTCTGGGGCACCGTAAGAAGGATCGGCTGTTCGACCTGATCGAGCGGATGCGCCTGCCCACGGTGTTCTTCGCCGAAGGTGGCGGCGGACGCCCGGGGGACACCGACTTCCCGGTGGCGTCCTCGCTCGACGTCCGCGCGTTCAAGCTGTGGGCCGGGCTCTCGGGCCTCGTCCCCCGGATCGCGGTGGTCAAGGGTCGGTGTTTCGCGGGCAACGCTGTCATCGCGGGCTGCGCCGATCTCATCGTCGCGACGTCGGACACGTCCATCGGCATGGGTGGTCCGGCCATGATCGCCGGCGGCGGCCTCGGTGACGTACCGCCCGACGCGGTCGGACCCATCACTACGCAGGAACCCAACGGGGTGGTCGACATCGTGGTGGATGACGAGGCGCAGGCCGTCGCGGTCGCCAGGACACTCATCGGCTACTTCGGTGGGCCGGCCGCACCCGGCGAGGCCCCGGACCAGAGTGCTTTGCGCACAGCGGTTCCCGAGCGCGCGCGACGCGCCTACGATGTCGCGCCGATCATCCGGACTCTGGCCGACGACGGTTCCGCGACGTTCCTGCGCGAGCGCTTCGCCAGGGAGATGGTGACCGCGCTCATCCGCATCGAGGGCCGGCCCGTCGGTGTGCTGGCCAACGACACCCGCTTCATGGCCGGCGCCATCACCGCGGCGGCCTCGGACAAGGCGGCGCGCTTCCTGCAACTCTGCGACGCGTTCGACATCCCGGTGCTGTCGCTGGTCGACTGCCCGGGTTACATGGTGGGACCGGCCGCGGAGGCAGAAGCTCTGGTGCGCAGGGGATCTCGGCTCCTCGTCGCGGGTGCGGCATTGCAGGTGCCGTTGATCGCGGTGGTGTTGCGCCGAGGATACGGCCTGGGTGCGCAGGCGATGACCGGCGGCGGACTGCACGAACCGCTGCTGACGGTCGCCTGGCCGGGCGCGCATCTGGGTCCGATGGGGCTCGAAGGCGCTGTGCGGCTCGGCCTGCGCAAGGAACTCGAGGCGATCGCCGACGACGCGGAACGCGAGGAGGCGGTGCGGCGGGCCACCGCCGCGGCGGAGGACAACGCGAAGGCGCTCAACGCCGCCGCCGTCTTCGAGATCGACGACGTGATCGACCCGGCGGAGACCCGCAGCCTCGTCGCCGCCACCCTGGCCGCGGCCTCGGCCGCCCCACGCGAACGGCACCCGCACCGGTTCGTCGACACCTGGTGACCGGTCGCGGTTGACCGCCGAAGCGCCGGGTGACACCCAGCCCGTGCCACAGAACACGGACTGATCGTCGCCGACCCGCGGTCGAAGTGATGGGCGCCGGTAGCGGATTCGAAGCCGGCCCGGCAAACCGGTCAAGGAGTGCACCTACTGTGGCGCCGCCCTCCTGACCTGCGTGGTCCAGGTCATGTATCTACGCCCAAGTTAATTAGTTCGTCGCCGTTCACGCAGCTCACGGCGCTGCTCTCTCATACTTTCTCAGATTTTTCTGTTGATCTTGTAAGCAACGGGGTATCCGGCTCAACACCACAGCCGAGCGCATGCGACTCGGTAGCTATGCCGACCAGGAGCGGACGGAAAGGTGCACGACATGACCATCGACGGACTTACCCCCGAGGAACTCTCGGCCGAGAGCGCCATTGCACTCCCGGACAAGGAGGTCGTCTCGATCCTCGACTTGAACGCTGACGTGGACGTCGCGATCGATGCGGCGTCGCCGATCGACCTTGCCGCGGCCGCGAACCTGAACGTCGCCGCACCGATCGACGCCGCCGCGGGCGCCAATGTGCTGTCCTACGGCTCGGGTGCGCAGGCGGTCGTCGACCAGGGCGCGATGATCGACCAGAACCTCGAAGCGGACGCCTACGCCTCGTCCACTCAGGTCAGTGGCATCGACCAGGGCGGAATGGACACCGACGCCGACGAGGTCCCCCCGACCGATGGCACGGGTACCGGCACCGACACCGGCACCGACGGCACGGGCACCACCGTGGACACCAGCCCGGCCGCACTGCTCGACGGCAACCTGCTCAACGTCAACGTCAACGTCGACCTCGACGCCGACCTGGCCGCACCGATCAGCGGCGCAGTGGCGGCCAACGCGAACGTGGCCGCCCCGATCAACGCCGGTGTGGCCGCCAACATCGGCTCGGTGGACTCCGATGCGATCTCGGTCGCCGAACAGGACGCGATCATCACCCAGAACCTCGAGGGCAGCGCAACGGCGATCTCCAACCAGGATTCGGAGATCTCGCAGGGTGACAGCGACGCCGGCGACACCACCGGCGGCACGGCCGACGCAGGCACCGACTCCGGCACGGGCGGTACGAGCAGCGCGGATTCCGGTGGCTCGAGCGATTCCGGCGGCTCGGGCTCCACCGGCAGCAGCGGGGACGGCGGGGGCTCGACGGCCGGCTGAACCGCCTGACACGCGAGGGGAAGCACTCCTGTGACCACGATGGGCGCCGAGCCGACCCAGGCCGGACTGCAGCGCGCCGACGGTGTCGAGCTGATCGGGGAGATGGTGGGATCCGGTTACCGGGTCCCACCCTCCCTGGTCCGCCGCGCCGACGGCCAGACAGTCCAGCTGACGCCGCTGCTCTATGCCGTGTTGCGGGCCATCGACGGCCGCAGGTCCGCGGCCGAGGTGGCGCAGGAGGTCTCGTCGTCCACCGGCCGCACCGTCAGCGAGGACAACGTCCGCCACTTCGTCGACAAACTTCGACCGCTGGGCCTCCTGGTCCGGGCGGACGGCGCCCAGCCGGCGCTCAAGAAGCAGAACCCGTTGCTGGGCCTGCGTTTCCGGTATGCGGTGACCGACCCCGACCGCACCCGACGGGTGACCGACCCGTTCCGGGTCCTGTTCCGGACGTGGGTGGTGCTGCCTGCACTCGCGGCGTTCGCGGCCGTGTGCTGGTGGGTGTTCTTCGAGAAGGGCCTCGCGTCCGCGGCGCATGACGCGTTCGAACGGCCCGGACTGCTGATCCTGGTCTTCGTGGTCACCATCGTCTCGGCGGGCTTCCACGAATTCGGCCACGCCGCCGCCGCACGCTACGGCGGGGCGACTCCCGGCGTGATGGGTTTCGGCGTCTACCTCGTCTGGCCGGCGTTCTACACCGACGTCACAGACTCCTACCGGCTCGGGCGCGGCGGCCGCATCCGCACCGACCTGGGCGGTCTCTACTTCAACGCGCTCGTGGCGGTCGCGATCACCGGGCTGTGGCTGTGGATCGGTTACGACGCACTGCTTCTCATCGTGGCCACCCAGATTCTGCAGATGCTTCGCCAGCTGGCGCCGCTGGTGCGGTTCGACGGCTACCACGTCCTCGCCGACGTGACCGGAGTGCCCGATCTCTACTCCCGGATCAAACCGACCCTGCTGGGCGCCCTGCCGTGGCGGTGGGGCGATCCGCACGCGCGTTTGCTCAAGCCGTGGGCCCGCATCGTGGTGACGGTATGGGTGGTGGTCGTCGTTCCGCTGCTGCTGGCCACCCTGGCGCTCGCGGTGTGGACGCTGCCGCGTCTGGTGGGCACGGCGTGGGCGAGCCTGAACAAGCAGCAGGACGTTCTGCTCACCGCGTGGGCCGACGGCGACATGATCCAGGCGATCGCCCGGGTGCTGGCGATGACGGCGATCGTCATCCCGGTCGCCGGCGTGATCTACATGCTGGTGCGGTTCGTTCGCCGCACCGTCGCGGGTGTCTGGAAGAGCACCGCCGGGAAGCCGCTCATGCGGATGGTCGCGGTGGCGGCCGGTGCGGTGATCTGCGCCGGTGTCGCCTACGCGTGGTGGCCTGACGAGGCGGCCTATCGGCCGATCCAGCCGTGGGAGCGCGGAACGATCGGCGACATCGTCTACGCGCTGAAGTCCGACGACATGGGCGGACCGGTCCGGCGCGACGGCGACCCGCGACTCGTCTCGGCGCCCACGTTCGTCAAGGGCCAGCAGGGCGTGATCCAGGCCGTCTGGGACACCGACGCCCCGATGCCGACACAACAGGCCCCGCAGTTGGCGCTGATCATGGTGCCCCGACAGGAGGTCGACTACACCGGAAGCAGTGGCAGCGCGGGCGTCTCCGGCGGTGGCGCGGTGGCGGGAAGCACCACCGGCGCCGACGACGGCTGGGTGTTCCCCGTCAACCGGCCGCTCGCCCCGGAGCCCGGCGACAATCAGGCTCTCGCGGTCAACACCACCGACGGCACCACGGTCTACGAAGCGGCGTTCGCGATGGTGTACGTGACGGACAACTCCGACGCGATGAACGTCAACGAAGCACAGGCTTACGCCTCGTGCGACTCCTGCGCCGCGGTGGCGGTGGCGTATCAGGTCGTCTTCGTCATCGACAGCGACCCCGCCGACGACAACGTGGTGGCCCCGCAGAACCTGGCGGGCGCGTTGAACTACGAATGCGCGAACTGCCTCACCTATGCCCTGGCCCGCCAGGTGTTCATCACCCTCGACGAACCGCTGTCCGAGGAGGCCACCAAGGAACTCGACGCGGTGTGGGCCGAGTTGGCGCAATTCGAGAAGGACATCGAAGCCGGCAAGGTCCCTCCCGATCAGATCGAGGCGCGCCTCGACGGCTACACCACCCGGATCATGGCGATCGTCGAGAAGGATCAGCCGGGAACGATCCCGACGACCAGCGGGACCCCGCCGACGACGAGCACCGGCGTCGCCACCTCGACCACGGTCGCGCCGTCGACCACCGCGCCGTCGACCTCGGCACCGCCGACCGTCAGCGGTACGAGTCAGGCCCCGACCACGGCGGGGGAGACGGCCGTCGAAACCGCTGCCGAAACCGCCACCACCGATCCGTCGACGGCGAGCACGTCGGCACCGGCGACGGCGGAGAGTTCGGCGCCCAGCGAGCCGACCGCGACCAGTGATCCCACCGCCGACGGGACCACCTCCGGTGACACGTCGGGCGCCACCTCGGGTGACACGAGTGCGGACACCGGCACCTCAGACGGGACAGCCACCACTCCCTGACCGAGCAACGCTCACTCCTCGTCGCGTCGGCCGAGCGCCGCGCGGATCAGCGGGAGGAACCACCCCGACAGCGGCCACACCGCCGCGAGTGCCACCGCGCACAGCACGCTGACGGTGTTGAACACGAGACGATCGCGTCGGCCGCGTTCGTCATCGCCGAACTGCCGCCGCAGCAGCAGCACGGTGGTCAACAACCATCCGCCCAGGTACAGGGCGATGAGCAGATACCTCATCACCCGCCGTTGTACACCACCGGAGGCGCAACTCGCGCCCACGTCGTCCCGTCGGTCTCACGGTAAGCCCATAGACTGACCGCCCGTGGGCATCGTCTTGGGTTTCGCGCCGTGGGTTGTGTACTGGATTCTGATGGGCAACGTGCCGTTCGTCGTCGCGGGTGTGGCGGCGTTGGTGGTCGCCGTCGCCGCCCTGCTGCTCGGACCGGCGCGGCACGCCTCGGGCCGCACGCTGGACATCGGAGCGGTGGTCACGTTCGCCGTGCTGACGGTGCTCGCCCTCGTGGTGAGCGATGCGTTCGCCGAGCGCTGGTTGGCCCCGCTGAGTTTCGCGGGCATCTTCGTCACCGCTCTGGTGGGTGTGCTCGTCAAACGCCCGTTCATCCGGGAGTTCGCCGCCGCGGGTCAGCCCAAGGACATCGTCGAGACCGATCTGTTCGAGCAGGTCACCGCGCGGCTCACCTGGATCTGGGTGGGCGTGTTCGCGGCCATGGCGGTGTCGGCGGCGATTCCGCCGCTGATCCGCAGTGACGCGTCGATCCTCGACACGGACACCCCGGTGACCTTCGTCTTCTACTGGGTCATTCCCTTCCTTCTCGTCGCCGCGGGCGCGCTGGCTTCGCGGGTGCTGCCGGAGCGGATGACCGCCGGCGCGGGGGACATCACGCGGAAGACGACGTTCGTCGCCTACAGCGAGGCGGCGATCGACGAGCTGTACTACCTGGCTCAGGAGCACGTCAACCGCGAGGTCGGTGCCGGTCAGGAGGCCTACAACGTGCAGGTCGGCGGTAAGGGCACCCCGCTGGTGGGCGACGAGTCCCGGCAGTCCTGGCCCGCGACGTACAAGGTGCGCGAACGCCGCCGCTGACGCGGTCAGCCCTCGGCAGGCGGCTCCGTGATCGTCACCGCGTCGCCGATGCGGATCGTGCCCGAGGTGAGGATCCGGCACGCCGACCCCGCCCGCCTGCGCAGCGCCGCGGCCGCACCCGCCCCGATGTCGTCGTCGAGCAACCGGCACGGAGCGAGGATGCGCACCACTTCGAGTTCGACCTCGCCGATGCGCACCCGGGTTCCGGGCCGGATGGGGATGTCGCCGGCGTCCACGGTGATGTTGCGGCGGGTCGCCCCGTAGTCGAAATCGCGTCCGAGATCACGGGCCGCGAGGTCGAGCAGTTCGGCGGACTGGATGGAGACGTGTCGATGCCGGGTGCCGTGGTAGCGGTCACCGACCAGTCCCAGGCCCGCTTCGGCGACGACCTCGTCGACCGACCGGACGGGCAGCCGACGGGCCTTGGCGGTGTGCAGGGCGACCACGATCACCGCCGCGATTGTACGGAGTCCGGCCCGAAACCCGCTGGGGTGCCGTAGGTTCGGGCACGTGCCGGACCCGATGAACCGCCAGATCGTGTTGCGTCGCCGCCCGGTCGGCCTGGTCGAGCCGTCAGACACCGAACTCGTCGAGTCACCGGCGCCCGAGCCCGCCGACGGCGAAGCGCTGTTGCGCACCACGTTCGTGGGCATCGACGCGGCGATCCGCACGTGGCTCAACGATCAGCGCGGCTACCTGCCCCCGGTGCAACTCGGTGAGGTGATCCGGGCGGCGGGGATCGGCGAGGTCGTGCGGTCGCGGTGTGACGCCTTCGCCGTCGGGGATGTCGTGACGACCCTGACGGGATTCCAGGAGTACGCGATCATCCGCGACGATCTGTTCAGCACGCCGATCGCGGGGCGGGAGAAGGTGGACCAGCGCGCGGTCATGTCGGTGTACGGGCCGACGGGCGCGACCGCCTACTTCGGTATGACTGACATCGGGCAGCCGCGGCCGGGGGAGACGGTCGTGGTGTCGGCGGCGGCCGGTGCGACCGGTTCGGTGGCCGGGCAGATCGCGAAGATCGCCGGTGCTCGCGTGGTGGGGATCGCCGGCGGTCCGCTGAAGTGCCGAACTGTGGTGGAGGACTTCGGATTTGACGCGTGCATCGACTACCGGTCGGCGGATCTGGCGGCGGCGCTCAAGGAGCACTGCCCCAAGGGGGTCGACGTCTACTTCGACAACGTCGGCGGGGCCATTCTCGACGCGGTGCTCGGACGGCTCGCGCAGAACGCCCGGGTGGTGCTGTGCGGGGTGATCTCCAGCTATCTCACCGGGGAACACCCCGGACCGGCCAATTACGTCAACCTGCTGTCGCGGACCGCGCTCATGCAGGGGTTCAACGCGCTCGATCAGTGGGGCCGTTTCCAGGAAGCGTTCGCCGCACTGCGCAGCTGGGATGAGCAGGGTCTGCTGGTGCACCGCGAACACGTCTTCGAGGGCATCGGCTCGTGCGTCGATGCGCTCAACGGGCTGTTCGCCGGGGTCAACATCGGCAAGATGCTCGTAAAGATCGGGGAACCGACCGTCCAAACGGGCTGAGCGGCATAGGCGTTCGAGCCTTCCATGCCAGCGACCCGGGGTTCCCCAGGATCGCGTAATCAGTCGAGGACACCGGTCATGTTGAGCACCATCACGACCGCGATGGCGAGGAAGATCAGCGCGAACACCGCGACGGCCACGATGGTGGTGACCGACCCCGGAGTGATCCGGCGTCGGGGGTTCTCCTCGACTTTTCCGATTCCCGACATCTGGTCCGAGTCGGGCGGCGTCGCGCCGGGCGTCACCCCACCACCGGATTCGAGGTCCGGCGTCTGCGCCGGCTCGGGGTCGGGCGGTATCGCAGTCATCGGTCTCGGTCTCCCTCTTGAGGCGGCTGTCGTCGGCCACCGCATACCCCTGACCCGGCGGCTCACACGGGCGTCCACCCACCGATCGATCACCGTTGGGTCTCACTACTGCATCTCTTCGCTCCGGCGGGCCGTTCCAGATGGAAAGAGGCGTGTTACTGGAGGTACAAGTGATGCTGGTGGGAATTGCCCACCGCTCGGGTCGAAGTCGAGAGGTGAATGTGAGATGAGGCGCATCTACGCCGTCGTCATCTGTCTGGCGCTGTCGTTGGCGACAGCGGGCACCGCGAGTGCGGAGCTTTTCCCGCTTCCGACCCGCAACCAACAGGCCGTCGACCTGGTGATCGCCCGCGCGCTCTCGCAGCGTGGCGTCCCCTTCGCCTACGGCGGCGGCAACACGGCGGGTCCGACGCTCGGCAACCCCGGGGGCAGCAGCGCCCCCGCACCGGCGGCGGCGCCGCCTGGGGCGATCCCGGTCGACGGCACCAACGGCGCCATCCCGATCGCGGGCCTCCCCGCTGCGGCGCCGGCCCTCGTGCTGCCCGAGCCGCCGCGGCCGCAGGTCGTCGGATTCGACGCCTCGGGTCTGATGGTCTACGCGTTCGCCGGCGCCGGGCTCAAGATCCCGCGGACCTCGGGCGACCAGTATCTTGTCGGGCGCAAGGTGCTGCCCTCCCAGGCGCTGCCCGGTGACCTGATCTTCTACGGCCCCAACGGCACACAGAGCGTCGCCATGTTCATCGGCGGCGGGCAGATGGTCGAGGCCACCGACCCCGTCGTGCAGGTCTCCCCGGTCCGCACCAACAACATGGCGCCGTACCTGGTGCGCTACATCGACTGAGCGTCGACACCCGCCAGTTCTACCTCAGGGTCGTCCCACCGTGATCGGAACGACCACTGGGTAGAACTCGCGCGGCTCAGACGTAGACGGCCTTCAGCGGCGACAGGTCGGTCTGCATCAGCACGACGTTGTAGTCACCCCACAGCGACATGTTCCAGTAGAGGTTGTTCAGGTCGGGCTCGTCGTTCTCGTCCTTGAGATCGCCGGTCCCAGACCACGGATGGATCATCGGCGCATACAGACCCGGGTACTGCTTCGAGGTCGCGACGGTGACCGGCGCCGACCACGGGCCCTCCGGGGTGTCCGCGGTGCGCAGACGGATGTTGTTGTTGCCGTCGCCGTAGAGCACGACGTACTTGCCCAGGTACTCGTTGTACTGCACCGACATCTCGCTGACGTTGCCGCCGGTCTTGGCGCCGAACAGCCCGCCGAGATAGCCGCCGAACACCTTGGGGTCGTTGGCCCAGTCGACGACGAAGCCGAACAGGCCCGTGGACCGCTTCGAATCACCGATGATCGGCGCGGCGACCGCAGGCCGGTTGCGGACCCACTTCGAACCGTCCCAGTACTCGTACTTCGACAGGTCGGTCACCGAACCCTCGGCGACGCGGGAGACGTAGGCCGATCCGGCCCGCCCCGACGGCGTGCCGAACGCGTAGAGGTAGCGGACGCCGTCCTCACCGACCTGATCCTCGGGTTGCAGGACGTATGCCGCCTGCTGGAAGTTCTGGCTGCCCGCCACGTACCGCGTGCTCGACCGGAACCATCCCGCGGAGCGGATCGTCGACGGCGCCAACACCCACTTGTCCTGGGACTGGTCGTAAATCGAGATCGCCGAGTAGTTGGTGGTCCAGCGGCCCGGGGTGTCCCAGGACTTGACGGACATGAAGTTGACGAACTGCTTGCCGTCGATCTGGATGCCCGAGGTGGGGATCTGGGTGACCTCCGAGCCGAACAACCCGAGCCGGCCCTTGAAGGGGCCGATGAAGCGTCCGGCGTATCCGGTCTGCACGAGTTGCAGGCCGTTGGTCAGATCGTTGTCGGTGCTGATCAGCAGCACGTTGGACCGCCAGTCGCCGGTCATGTTGGCGTTGGCGAAGGTGTCTCCGAAGGCGACGTGGACGAAGCGTTCCCCGAGCCGGATTCCGCCGTCCCACATGATGCCGAGGTCGGTGCCGCCGATCCCGAAGTTGTTGGGCACCTTGCCCGTCACCCAGCCCTTGTTCACCGACGGCAGGGTGGTGGGGTAGGGAGTGACCACCGCGGCGGCGACGATGGTCGACTGCGCGGGCGCGGTGGTGACCGGCCGGGTGAATGCGCGCTCGAATTCCCGGCGCGCCGAGGCCAGCAGCGCCCACAACGCCGGCGGGGGTGCGGGCGCGGCCGGAAGGTTGGCGATCAGCGGAGCCAGGCCGACGGCGGCGAGCAGTCCGGAGAACGCCTTGGGCAGGTTCGGCGGGGCGGACGGCAGCGACCGGGCCGTCCGCGCGACGGCCGCCACAGGTGTCGGGGCGACGCTGGGTGGCGGCGCGTCCGCGCTCTCGACGTCATCGGCCGGATCGGGAGCTGTTTGCGCCGGCGCGTCGGCGACCGGTTCGGCCGGGGTCTCGATGGCGCGGGGCTCCTCGACCACCACCTCGACGTCGGCGTCGATCACAGCGGTGTCCTCGGCGCTTTCCTCGATCGGGTCGTCGTCGCCTCTGTTCGACGGTGTGGACGGCCGCGGCGTGTCGGGGATCGTCTCGGTCTCGTCGTCGAGTTGTGGTTCCTCGACCGGCTTTTCGAGTTGTGGCTCTTCGGCGGGCTCTTCTTCGGCGGGGTCGTCGGAGCCGCTGTCGTCGAGCGCCTCGTCGTCCTCGTCGGTCTGGTCCTCGGTCTGGTCCTCGGTCTGGTCCTCGTCGTCGGACCTGGTCGCCTCCCGGTCGGGTTCCGACGCCTCGGTCGACGACTCCTTCGACGGGGACGCCTGGGATGAGGACTCCGATGACGCACCCGATGAGTCGCTCGAGTCGGCCGCCGCGACGCCGTACCCGAGGGTCACGGCAGCGCCGACACCCAGCGCCACGGCGAGAGCGCCGATCCGGCCCACGTGTGCGGCAGCGCTCGTCCTGGATCTCATCGGCCAGTTCCCCTTGTCGTCGGCGGCGTCGATACCGAAGTGATCATCGCCGATCGACCCGCGAGTGTTTCTGTTCTCAACTTTCTCGCCCCGATCTCCCGATTCTGGACACATATACGTGACACTGTGTAACGCTTTGCGACGTGGCAGTCCCGAAGGGCGTGGAAACCGATGCCGATGCGTCGATGGCCCCGCCGCGCGGGCGACGCCGTGACCCGCGCACGCAACAGGACATCCTCTCGGCCACGCGGCGGCTGCTCGTCCGTGACGGCTACGACCAGGTGTCCGTCGATGCGGTGGCGCGCGAAGCCGGGGTGAGCCGACCCACCGTCTACCGCCGTTGGCCGTCGAAGGCCCACGTGGTCTTCGATGCCGCGTTCCAGGTGAACGGGTCGAGCGAAATCGCCACCGGCACCGGTGATTTCACCGCCGATCTTCGCAGGTTCCTGCGATCGGTGGTCGAGTTCTGGCGCGAACCCGTGGTGTACGCCGCCACCCTGGGCATCCTCGCGGAACGCCACCGCTCTCCCGAATTGCGCATCCGCGCCCAGCAGTTGCTCGACGAAGCGACCAGGACCCGCTTCACCGCACTGGTCCGCGACGGCATCGCACAGGGCGCCGTGGCCGCCGACATGGACGCGGACTCGTTGTACGACACCGTGATCGGCAGCACCTTCTACGCGGTGTACGTCCGGGATGTCACCGACGGTGCCGACCTCCAGGCCTACCTCACCCACCTCTGCTCCCTCGCCACCCAGGGGGCAGCCGACAGAGACGAGAACCGATGACGCAGGCTGATCGACGCCACCCCGACCTGTCCGAGGCGTTCCGGGAGCTGCTCGACGAACTGCGGGTCGTCGAGGACAAGTTGCTCGCCGCCGATCCGCCACTCGAGGACGCCGACCTGCTCGACGGGTACCGCCTCACGTTCAGCCTCCTGCGGGTGGCGGTCGACGCCTACGTCTGGGGTGACAAGGACAACCCCCGGTTCGTCGACGTGATCGGGCCGTACCTCAAGTGGGGCGGTGACAACTCCGACGCGTTCTACCAGATCGCACCGATCGATCCGAGGCGCACGTATCGGGTGCGCGGTAACCGGGGCGACGCCGTGTACCTGTCGATCACCGTCTACGGCGGCCCGGACGACGGCCGGTACAGCAACCGGATCGTCGGGACGCTCAACGACCGCGATCTCGAGTTCGACGACAACGGCGACTTCGAATTCACGTTGAGCCCGGATCCACAGCCCGGCGCATGGCTGAAACTCGACGACGACGCGGTGATCGCGCTGACCCGCGACTATCTCACCGCACCGGAGACCGGCCGGCGCACGCAGTGGACGATCCAGAGCGTCGATCCGCCGGCCCGCCGCCATGACGACGCCCAGGATCTGGCCCGCCGAATGCGGGCCGCGCGCACCTGGATTCGTGAACAGTGTTCGTTCCTGCCGACCCGGATCGACCCACCCAACGAGATCCTCGAACCGTTTCCGGTGCCGCAGAACGCCTACGGCTGGTCCGCGGCCGACGCGGCCTACGCCATGGGGGCCTACGAACTGCAGCCCGATCAGGCGCTCGTGGTGGAGGGCACGTCACCGGAGTGCGCGTTCTGGAACCTGTGTCTGTGGAATCCGTTCCTGCACACCTACGACTACACCTACGAGCGGGTCACCCTCAACGGCGCGCAGGTCACCTACGAACCGGACGGGTCGTGGCGGATCGTGATCGCCGACCGCGATCCGGGGCATCCGAACTGGGTGTCGACCGCGGGCCGGCGCACGGGGCTGATCTGGCTGCGCTGGTTTCTGCCCGAGGCCACGCCCGCGCGGCCGCAGTGCCGGGTCGTCGACCTCGCGGAGGTCTCCCGGTGACCGCGCGAGTCGCTCGCCCCGCGCCGATCGCCTTCGACGACCTCGCCGCCCCTGTCTACGCCGAGGCGGCCCGGCCGCTGCGCGACGGGTTGGCCGCCTACGGCGCCACCCTGGACCTGTCGCCGCAGGCGCTGATGTCCACGGCCGTGGACCGAGCGGGTCTGACCGACTTCGGGGAGGACGGATTCCGCGACCGGCTCGGGGTGCTGTGCGATGCGCTCGACACCGAGGCCGCGCTGTCGGACGCCGGCCGGGCGGTGGCGTTCGAGCAGTTGACCCAGCACCTGGTGAACCGGCTACGGCTGCAGGATCTGATCACCCGTCACCCCGAGATCCTGGCCGTTCCGATCGAGCGTCCGATCATCATCTGTGGGCTGCCCCGCACCGGCACCACCCACCTGCACAACATGATCGCGGCCGACCCCGCGATCCGGTACCTGCCGTACTGGGAGAGCCTCGAACCCGTGCCCGCACCGGGGGAGGACGACCCGCAGGGCCGTCGGGAGCGGTGCGCGGCCGGCCTGGACCTGGTCCACACGGTGATGCCGGAGTTCAGGCGGATGCACGACATGACCGTCGACCACGCCCACGAAGAGATTCAGCTGCTGGCCAACGACATCGGCGGGATGTTGTTCGAGACGACCTTCCACGTACCGCGCTTCGCCGACCACTACAAGGCCCATGACCAGTCGGCGTCCTACGCCTACCTCAAGCGGACCCTGCAGGCCCTGCAGTGGCAGGGCGGTGGAACCCGGTGGGTGCTCAAGTCCCCACAGCACCTCGAACAGTTCCCGGCACTGGCGTCGACGTTCCCGGACGCGACTTTCGTTCTCACCCACCGCAACCCGGCGGAGGTCATCCAGTCGATGGCGACGATGATCAGCTACGCGGCACGGATGTCGTGTGAGCACCCGGACCCCGTTGAGCGCACCCGCTACTGGGTCGAGCGTTCCGCCGATCTGCTCACCGCGTGCGTGCGCGACCGCGACGTGCTACCCGCCGACCGGTCCGTCGACATCCGCTTCGAGGATTTCATGGCCGACGAGGAGGCCACGCTGGCCGCGATCTACGCGGTGGCCGGCCAGCCGTTCGACGATCGCGCCCGCAGCGCAATGGCCGAGTTCCGGGCCGATCACCCCCGCGGTAGGCACGGCGGCGTGATCCACCGCCCGGCCGACCTCGGGCTCGACGTCGATCAGGTGGCCGCCCGGCTGAGCGATTACCAGCGGCGTTTCGTCGCTTCCTGACGCGAGGAGTCGACCGGGCTCCTGCGGGTACCCTCGCGCCATGGAGGACATGCGATGAGCGCGGGCCTGTTCGGACTTCTCGACGATGTCGCCGCGCTCGCCAAGCTGGCAGCGGCGTCGGTGGACGACGTCGGAGCGGCCGCCGGGCGCGCCACCGCCAAGGCCGCGGGTGTCGTGGTCGACGACACCGCCGTCACCCCGCAGTACGTCCGCGGGATCGCCGCCGAGCGCGAACTGCCGATCATCAAACGCATCGCGATCGGCTCACTGCGTAACAAGCTGCTGTTCATCCTGCCCGCCGCCCTGCTGCTCAGCCAGTTCGTGCCCTGGCTGCTGACCCCGATCCTCATGCTCGGCGCCACCTACCTGTGCTTCGAGGGGGCGGAGAAGGTGTGGGGCCGGATCCGCGGCCACGAGGATCACGAATCTGCCGTCGTCGGGCACGATGCGGACGCCGAGCGCGCCGTGGTCACAGGGGCCATCCGGACCGATTTCATCCTGTCGGCGGAGATCATGGTCATCGCGCTCAACGAGGTCGCCGACCAGTCGTTCCTGCCCCGTCTCGCCATCTTGGTGGTGGTCGCGTTCTTCATCACGGTGGCGGTGTACGGCGTGGTCGCAGGCATCGTCAAGATGGACGACATCGGGCTGGCCCTGACTCAACGCTCATCCCGGTTCGCACAGCGGGTCGGCCACGGCCTGGTCGCCGGCATGCCCAAACTGCTTGCCGCGCTGGCGCTCATCGGCACGGTCGCGATGCTGTGGGTCGGCGGCCACATCCTGCTCGTCGGCACCGACGAGCTGGGCTGGCACACCCTCTACGGACTGGTGCACCACGCCGAGGAGGCCGTCCACCACGCCGTGGGCGGCATCGGCGGTGTGCTCGCCTGGCTGGTGAACACCGCGGCGTCGGCGGTGATCGGCCTGGTCGTCGGCGCGGTCGTGGTGGCGGTCGTGCATGTTCTGCCGTTCGGCCGCAAGAAGCACCACGCCGAATCCCACGCGGCCGGGCCGGAAGCCGAACCCACCGGCGATTGACCGCCCCGCGCAGCGGGTAGCCAGGCACCGTGACCGCACCCGATATGCCTGAGGCCGGAGACCACGTCGACGCCACGGAGGACGACGGGTCCGCGGAGTTCCAGCCCGAGGACGGGGGAGCGGCCCCTCCCTCACCGCGGGAGCGCTAGGTCGGCGCCACCGACGGCAGCACACCGTCGGCGATCATCTTCTTGACCGCCTTGCGATCGAGTTTGCCGCTCGCCAGCACGGGCAGCTGATCCGCCCCGACCACGGCCCATCGGGTGGGCACCTTGTAGGCCGAGAGTTGGGTGCGCGCCCGGGCGGACAGATCCGTGACGTCGACCTCGCCGCGCGCGGGTACGACGGCGGCGCACACCTGTTCACCCCGCTCGGGGTCGTCGACGCCGACCACCACGCACTGCACCACGTCGGGGAACTGCTCGACGACCGCCTCCACCTCCAGCGGCGAGACGTTCGCGCCCGCGGCCTTGATCAGTTCGCTGGTGCGTCCGACGTAGAACAGCCGCGGGTCTCCTTCTCTGCGGTAGACGCGGTCGCCGGTGTGGTACCAGCCGTCGGCGTCGAAGGTCTCCGCGCGTTCGCGCTTGTTGTAGCCGGCCATCACGCCGATACCGCGGACGAGGAGTTCGCCGACGGTGCCCTCCGGAACCGCCTGGCCCTCGTCGTCGACGATCGCCATCTCCGTGAAGGCGAACCCGCCCGCGGTCTCCGACATGGTCCGATGTACGGGATAGCCGTCCGGCACGTCGGTCATCGCGATGTCGAGCGGGCCGTCCCGCAGCATCGGCGCGCTGCTCAGGTCGCGGGCGGCGAACGAGGGGTGGTCGCGCAGCCGCTGGGTGAAGGCCGGCCACCCCACCAGCCCGGTGGCCCGTTCCCGCTCGATCAGGTCGAGTGCGGTCTGCGCGTCGAGTCGCGGCAGCACCAGCACGGTGACGGGTTCGTGCAGCGCACCCGTCGCCGCCAGCAGGCCGCCGATCCAGAAGAACGGCATCGCACACAGGATCCGCACCGGCCCCGCGGATCCGGTGACCGCGCGCACCGCGGCCGGCCACCCCGACGTCTGCCGGACCACGGTGCCGTGGGTGTGCAGCACGCCTTTGGGATCGGCCGTCGACCCGGAGGTGTGCACCATCACCGCCAGGTCCGCCGGGGACACCTCGTCTTCGACCGCCGCCAGCACCTCGCGGGACACCGTCGCCTCCGACGAATCGTGAGGTGTCACCCAGGGGCGGTCGGCCCCACCGGTCAGCACGACACTGCGCAGATAGGGCGCCTGCGTCAGCGCAAGGCGGCCGGCGGGCTGATCGGCCAGCCCCGGGAACGCCTCCTCGAAACGCTGCGCGACGTCGATCCCGAGCACCGCCGACGGGCCGACCACCAGCGCGACGTCGGCCAGCCGCACCACCTTGGCCAGCTCAGCTGGTGTGTACATGGTGCTCAGCGGTACGGCCAGCGCTCCGATGCGTGAGACCGCCAGCCACCAGACGATCCAGTCCACCCCGTTGGGGAAGAACAGACCGACGCGCACACCCTTGCCGACGCCCCGGCCGAGCAACCAGCGGGCGACCTCCGCCGAGCGCCGTTCGGCATCGCCGTAGGTGAGCCGCTCGGTCGGGGAGATCACGTAGGCCTGGTCTCCGAACTCGCGGGCGCTGCGCGCCAGGAGAGCCGGGATGGTGGGGCGCGGCGGGATCACCTGCCGATCTTCTCCGACGGGATCACACCGGCCACCGCGGGGTCGCGCCGGAGGTTGATCCACCTCACTCCCGGTACCGGAACAGCGGCTGTCACACACACGTTGATACGGCCATGACGTTCGATCCGGGCAGCGGCGACTCTGTGCACCGGGCTCCGGTCGACCTGGCCGATCGGCTTCTCGACATCAAGCGGATCTACCACGAACCCGGCATCGAGCGGTTCCCGCGGGCCCGCGCCGTACTCGAGCGCTACCCCGACGCCGAGCGGGTCGAGGTGCTGTCCCATCAGGCGATCCCGGGTCTGTACGGCAACGAGGGCAACGTCGAGGACTGGGTGCGCAACAAGCGCGAGGTCCTCGTCATCGGTGAGAAGAAGAGGCTCAGCGCCCGACGCAACGAACGCTCCAGCGACTGGATCGCACCGTCGACGGCCAACGGCTGCGCGATGGCGTGCTCCTACTGCTACGTCCCCCGACGCAAGGGTTATGCGAATCCGATCACGGTGTTCGCCAACATCGAGAAGATCACCGGCTACCTGGAACGGCACGCCGCGCGTCAGGGCGCCAAACCCGAACCGAACCAGTGCGACCCGATCGACTGGGTGTACGACATCGGTGAGAACAGCGACTGCTCGGCGGACGCGCTGGTGTCCGACAACGTCCGCGACCTCGTCGACCTGTTCGGGCGGATTCCCAACGCGAAGGCCAGTTTCGCGACGAAGCTGGTCAACCGTGACCTGTTGACGTACGAGCCGCGCGGGGGGACGCGGGTGCGCTTCTCGCTGATGCCGGCCGAGACGTCACGCCTGGTCGACGTGCGGACCTCGAAGATCTCCGACCGGATCGCGGCGATCGACGATTTCGTCGAGGCGGGTTACGAGGTGCACCTGAACTTCAGCCCGGTGATCGTGCACGAGAACTGGATCGCCGACTGGGCCGACCTGCTCGAGCAGATCGCCGACCAGACCAACGACCGCACCAGACGACAGTTGGCGGCGGAGGTCATCTTCCTGACCCACAACGAGGGGCTGCACGACGTCAACCTCGGCTGGCATCCGAAGGGCGAGGAGCTGCTGTGGCGGCCCGATCTCCAGCAGCTCAAACGCAGTCAGAGCGGTCAGTGGAACGTCCGCTACAAGAGCCCCTGGAAGGGAAAGTGGGTGCAGCAGCTCACCGACCTGGTCGCCGACAGACTGCCGGACTGCCGTATCCGCTACGCGTTCTGAGCCGTCGCGTCAGCGGCCTTTCCACTGCGGTTTGCGCTTGTCGCGCCACGCCTGTATCCCTTCGACGACATCGTCGGTGGCGGCGGCGACCTTGCGCATGGTCTCGCCGAACCGGACGGATTCGATCCAGCCCATGTTCGCGGTGCGCCACGCCACCTCCTTGGTCGCCCGCTGAGCCAGCGGCGCGGCCTCGGTCAGGGTGCGGGCCCATGCCTGCGCCTCGGCCTGCAGGTTCTCGGGCTCGACCAGCCGCCAGACCAGGCCCACCTCCTTGGCCCGTTGGGCCGTCATGGGCTTGCCGGTGAGGAGGAGCTCCATCGCGTCGGCCCAGCGCACCCGCTCGGGCAGCCGGATCGCGCCGACGATGGTGGGCACTCCGAGCGACACCTCGGGAAACGAGAAGGTGGCCGCGGTGCTGGCGATCACGAAGTCGCAGAACAACACTCCGGTCAAGCCGTAGCCGACGCACGGCCCGTGCACGGCCGCGATGGTCGGCTTGAACAGCTCCATACCGCTTTCGAACGAGTTGATGGTGGGCTTCTCCCAGAACGTCCCGGCGAAGGTGCCGACCGAGCCCGCGCCGTCTTTGAGGTCGCCTCCCGCGCAGAAGACATCTCCGGTCGCGGTGAGAATGCCGACCCAGGCGTCCTCGTCCTCACGGAACCGGTTCCAGGCGGCGTTGAGGTCCTCGCGCAGCGCTCCGTTGATGGCGTTGCGGGCCTCGGGCCGGTTCAGGGTGATGGTGGCGACGTGGTCGGCCAACTCATAGGTGACGAGAGTCATGCCTGCACCCTAGTTTCGCCGGGTCACCGGCTCCCTCACACGCTCGGAGTCATTGCCCCGCGAGCCATCTGTCGAGCCGTCGGCGGTCTCGTTTCGTCGGCCGTCCTGCGCCCCGGTCACGGACCGCCAGTGGGATCTCGGTGGTCTTGGGCGCAGGCGGGGTGCGGTCGAGGTAGCACGTCACCGCATCGGCCGCACCGACCCGCTTCTGGATCACCCGCACCACCTCGACGATCCGCATCCGGTCGCCGACCAGGGCGCGCACCTGGTCGCCGGGTGCCACGGTGGTCGACGGTTTGGCGGGCCGGTCGTTGACCCGCACGTGCCCGCCCCGGCACGCGGCTGCGGCGTCCGGCCGCGTCTTGGTCAGCCGGACCGCCCACAACCAGCGGTCTATACGGGTCGAATCCATGGCAGACCGCTAGACATCGGAGCTCTCTCGCCACAGGTCGATTCCGGATTCGGTTGCGTACCGGTCGATTTCGGCGAGCTCGTCGGCGGTGAAGTCGAGGTTGTCGAGGGCGCCGAGGTTCTCTTCGAGCTGCGCGACGCTCGACGCGCCGACGAGTGTGGATGCGACGGTCGGGTCACGGAGCACCCACGCCAGCGCGAGTTGGGCCAGCGACTGTCCGCGACGTTCGGCGATGCCGGCCAGACCCCGCAGCTGCTCGCGCACCCGGTCGGTGACGTGCTCATCGTTGAACGTGGGTCGTGCTGTGGCACGGTCGATCTCGCTCGGGTCGGACTCCAGGTAGCGGTCGGTCAGCAGACCCTGGGCCAGTGCGGTGAACGCGATCGCACCCATCCCGGCGTTGCGGAGTCCGGTGGTGAGGTCGCCCTCGATCCACCGGTTCAGCAGTGAGTACGACGGCTGGTGGATCACCAACGGAGTGCCGAGACGTCTCGCGATCGCGGCCGCTTCGGCGGTCTTGTCCGCCGAATACGACGAGACCCCGACGTAGCGGGCCTTACCGGCTCGCACCGCGGTGTCGAGCGCGCCGACGGTCTCCTCGAGCGGTGTCGTCGGATCGATGCGGTGCGAGTAGAAGATGTCGACGTAGTCGAGGCCGAGACGGTCGAGTGATTCGTCGAGGCTGGCGAGCAGGTAGGCCCGGCCGCCGAGCTGCCCGTACGGTCCGGGCCACATGTCCCAGCCGGCCTTGGTCGAGATGATCAACTCGTTGCGATACGGCTTGAAGTCCCGGCGCAGCATCCGGCCGAAGTTCTCCTCGGCCGAACCGTACGGCGGGCCGTAGTTGTTGGCGAGATCGAAATGCGTGATGCCGCGGTCGAAGGCGTACCGCAGCACCTCGCGTTGCACGTCGAACGGCCGGTTGTCGCCGAAGTTGTACCAGAGGCCCAGCGAGATCGCGGGCAGCAGCAGCCCGGAGTCACCCACCCGCCGGTACGGCATCGAATCGTAGCGTTCCCGCCTGGCCACCCAGGGGTCGTGGGAGAAGGGCGCGTCACCGATCAACAGGTCTCCGGACATGAGGGCAATCGTAGTGACGCGGACCGGATCAGTCCGGAGCGCCGAACCATGTGGGCAGATGGGCGACCAGATCATCCTGATCGGAACCGACCCACGCGACGTGTCCGTCGGGCCGCAGGAGCACGCCCGGCACCTCCAGTTCCTCGCTGACGTCGACGATGTGGTCGACGCGAGCCGCCCACCCGCCGACGGAGAGCTCACCGGTCTGGTCGAGCAGCAGCCCGCGGCCATCCCGCATCAACTCGTACAGTCGGCCCCGCGTCAGCGGGACGTCATGCAGCCGCCGGCCGAGCAGGTGATGCCCAGCGCCGACGTCGTAGCGGACACCGATCGCGGTGACCTTCTCGGTGAGGTACCGGTTCACCTCGTCGAATTCGAAGAGTTCCGCCAACAATCGGCGCACCGCGCGCGGACCCGGTTCCAGCGACATCAGTTCCATCTGCGCCCGGCTGGTGTTCAGCACGTCGGCGGCCACCGGGCGGCGTTCGGTTTCGTAGGTGTCCAACAGGCCTTCCGGTGCCCAGCCGTCGATCTGCGCCGCCAGCTTCCAGCCCAGGTTGAAGGCGTCCTGGATTCCGAGGTTGAGTCCCTGTCCACCGGCGGGCGGGTGGACGTGCGCGGCGTCGCCGGCCAGCAGCACCCGACCGACGCGGTAGCGATCGGCGAGCCGGGTGGCATCTCCGAATCGCGAGAGCCACCGCGGGGAGTGCACGCCGAAGTCGGTGCCGGCCACCGCCCGCATCCGTTCGCGGAACTCCGCCAATGTCGTTGGGGCCGTGCGGTCCTCAGCGACACGTTCGGCCGGGACCATGACACGATGCATTCCGTCGCCCAGGGGCATGGCACCGAAGCGCCAGTGCCGGGTGCGGACGTCGTCGATCACGGCGGCCACGGTCGCCGGATCCTCGGTCATCATCATCTCGCCGAGCAGCGTCTCGGTGGTGCTGGGGTCGCCGGTGAAGCCCACCCCGAGCAGTTTCCGCACCGTACTGCGCCCGCCGTCGCAACCGACGAGGTAGCGCCCCCGCAGCTGCGCGCCGTCGGCCAGCTCGACGGTCACGGCGTGCGCATCCTGGGTCAGCCCGACCACCTCACGGCCGCGCCGGATCTCGGCGCCGAGTTCGGCGGTACGCTCGGCCAACAGCCGGTCGGTCACGGGCTGGCGGATCCCGAGGATGTAGCCGTGCGCGGTGTCCAACTCGAGTGCGGGCTTGGGGATGCCGGCGAACAACCCTCCCAATGGGTGTCGCTCACCGTGTGCCAGGAACCGCTCGAGCATCCCGCGCTGATCCAGCACCTCGATGCTGCGCACGTGCAGTCCGAGCGAGCGCACATGCGCCGCCGGCTCCTCGTCCCTTTCCAGCACCAGCACTGCCACGTCGTGCAAACGCAACTCGGCCGCCAGCATCAGGCCGGTCGGTCCGCCGCCGGCGATGATCACATCGAACATCGATCTCCCCATTTCTCGGATTGGCGAAAGGTCCGGAGAAACAAGGCCTTTCGCCGAGGCCCGACGATTCTGGGGCATGACGGGGGTCTTGCCGCAAGCCCCCCGGTGGGCTATAAATTGAGAGTGGGAGCGGTTCGCTCCTCTTCAACCCAAGCCCCGGACCTCGGTATTGCCGTTGGGTGACACCGGGCGGAACCGGCTGCGGCGCCCACTCCGGAGATGAATTTCAGGCAGGCCAGTGCTGCACCAGTGGCGCCGGTGTCCACTCCGGCCACGCCGGCGCGCCGATCGGCTCACCGCCGGTGAACTGGGCCACGATCCTCGGTCCGCGTCGGCGGCTGTTGTCGTAAACGGTTGCACTGTCACATGATTCGATCGCCTGAGCCGCGAGATCCCATAGCCGGCGGTATCGTTCGCGGATCTTGTCCTCCGAGACGCGGTGCCCGCCGGCGAGTACGCGATGCCGCACGCGTTCCACCGACAGATCCTCGGGGACCAACAAGACGTGCACGACGACGGTGTAGTCGCGGCCGTGCGCTTCGGCGATGAGGTCCAGCTTCGAGGGATGGGAGAACACCGTCTCGGCGATGAAGGAGCGACCCGAACGGATCAGGGCGCTGCGCGTGGCGGCCGCGATCCGGGCCGCCTCGTAGGAGTGCTGCTCCGCATCGTCGGGCCAGCGCTGCCTGGCGATCTCGTCGGCGTTGACGAACGGGCTGCCCGGCAGCAGCGGCGCCAGGGTGAACGCGACGAAGGTGGACTTACCGGCCCCGTTCGGCCCGATGACGAGGTCGAGTCGGCGCATCCCGGCCGGCCGGGTCAGGCCGGGGTGTCGTCGAGGACGACCGACGTGCCGTCGGGCCGGTACTGCACGATCCGGCCGGCGTCGTCGAGGGCGACGGTGGTGATGCCGCGGGCCGCCAGCAGTTCCCCGTAGTCGGCGCCGGCGAGCCGCTCCTCGATCGCCGCGGAGATCTCGGCGTTGAAGACCACGCCCTCCTCGCGGTTGAGGGTGTCGAGGCCGGCTACTCCGGCCAGCGCGGCTTCGACGCGCCTGCGGGCGGCGGTGTGGTGACTCGACACCGCCCGGCCGACCCGCGCCCAGTGGTCGAGTTGCTGTTTGGCAGAGCGGCTCTGGCGTGCGCCCTCGACCGCCGCACTGTCGATCAGATCGGCGGCGACGCGAGTCACCCGGTCGGCGACGTCAGCCATGGCGCACCCCTTCGTAGCAGGATGCTACAAGTGTAGCAATCTGCTACAGAGTCTACCGGCTGCCGGCAACCCGCAGACACCGTGCAGCGTGATCAGTTAGATGCAGTGGTGACCGCAGATCGGGCCCGCAGCGGCGTCCTGATGGCCATCACCGCACAGGTCTCGGTTCAGATGGGGATGGCCGTGGCCGTCGGCCTCATCGATCGGATCGGTTCGGACGGCACCGCCTGGTTGCGGTTGGCGTGGGCGGGGGTCTTGCTGCTCGTGGTGGTCCGCCCGCGGCCCTCGGCGTTCACGTGGCGGACCTTCGGCATGTGCGTCGTATTGGGCTGTGTGAGCGCGGCGATCACGCTGCTGTTCATGGCGTCGCTGGACCGCATCGCACTCGGCACCGCCACGGCCCTGGAGTTCCTCGGCCCGCTGGCCGTCGCGGTCGTGCACGGCAGCGGCCGTCACCGGGTGGTGTGGCCCGGGCTCGCCGCAGTCGGGGTGGTGCTCCTGTGCCGACCGTTCGACGGCGGCATCGACGTCAAGGGTGCGCTTCTCGCGATCGCCGCCGGTGTCTGCTGGGCGATCTACATCCTGCTCACCCAGCGGGTCGGCGACCAGGTCTCGGGCGTCAACGGGCTGGCTGTGTCGATGCCCGTCGCCGGGGTCGTCTCGAGCCTGTTCGTGAGCACCGCGGTCTTCGAGCGGATGACCCCGCAACTGCTCCTGATCGGTCTCGGCATGGCGGTGCTGCTGCCGGTGGCGCCGTATGTCCTGGAGTTGTTGGCGCTGCGGAGGTTGACGACGGCCGCCTTCGGCACGCTGATGAGCCTCGAACCGGCCTTCGCGATGGTCGTCGGGTTCGTGCTGCTCGATCAAGCGCCCGGCGTCGCGGGCATCCTCGGCATCGCCGCGGTGGTCGTCGCCGGGATCGGGGCTGCCCGCGGCGGGGGCCGGGAGATGGCCGTACCACTCGAGGTGGGGTGAGGCCTCAGAGTTGCACGCCGCGCGTCAGCGCTCCGTCGACGAGCAGGTTCGTACCGGTGACGAAGCTGGCCGCGGAACTGCTGAGGAACAGCACCGCGTTGGCCACCTCCTGCGGGGTCGCCATGCGGCCGGTCGGGTTCAGTGCGAGCGCCGTGGCGAACAGTTCCGGGTTGTGCTCCTCGATCGAGGTCCACACCCCGCCGGGAAAGTACGTGTTGCCCGGGCTGACGGTGTTCGCGCGTATCCCCTGAGCGGCGAGTCGGTACGCCAGGCCCTGGGTGTAATGGATGATCGCGGCCTTCATCGTCCCGTACGGGCCGGCGGCGAAGTCGATCTCCCGCCCGGACACACTCGAGATCGTCACGATCGACCCGCCACCCGCGGCCAGCAGGTGTGGCAGGGCGGCGTCGACCAGACCCACGGTGCCCATCAGATCGACGTCGAAGGACGCGCGCCAGTTCTCCGCGGACTCCGGAATCGCCAGCGCGCTGACGTTGGCCACCACCCCGTCCAGGCCGCCCAGCGAGTCCGCGGCGGCGCCCACCCAGGCGGTCAGCGCTGTCGGGTCACCGACGTCCACCGCCGCACCGACGGCGGTGGCGCCGTCGGCCGTCAACTCCGCCTGCGCGTCGGTGACCGCCTCGGGGGTGCGTGCGCAGAACGCGACCACGGCCCCTTCGGCGAGCAGACCCTCGACGACCGCTCGGCCGATGCCGCGGGTGCCGCCGGTGACGGCGAATCGTTTGCCGGTCAGGCCCAGGTCCATGACAGTCCCCTCAGTAGGTGATCGTTCCGAATGATGCTGCCGCGGAGCGGAGTTCAGCGTGGATCCCGTCATAGACCGCGACGGTGGGCAGAAGACGCTTGTCGATCTTGGTGACCGAGCTGTAGTTGGTGTCGACGACGTTGGCGATGGGGGCCAGCGAGATCTGCGTCAGCAGTTGATAGGCGTCGATCCGGTCGAGGCCGTGGAGTTCACCCAGCCAGGTGATCATCTCGACCTGTCCGGCCCGCCATGCCTCCTCGAGTGGGCGGCCCGAGCCGATGCACGCCAGGTGTGTGTCGGTCTCCAGGCGTGGCCACGCCGGCCCACCGCCCTTGATGAGGTCGACGATCACGGTCACGTGCATGGCGCCTTCGACAGCGGTGCCGCACGATTCGCCCTCGCCCTGCCGATAGTGGCCGTCGCCGAGTGAGAACAGCGCGCCGGGAACGTTCACGCGCAGGAAGCAGGTCGCACCCGCGGCCATCTCGGGTGTGTCCATGTTGCCGCCGAAGACGTCGGGTACCAGAGAGGTGCGCACTTCCCGTCGGCCCGGGGCCACACCGACGGTGCCCAGCATCGGATTCGCGGGCAACGCCAGTTCGAAATCGCTGCCCTGCGCGGAGAACGCCAAAGTCTCTGCGGCCGAGTCGTACTCGTAGATGTAGGTGCGTTCGGGCAACGGGTCCTGCAGTGTGGGGCTGACGGGCACGCTGGTCAGGCCGCCGAAGAACGGGATCAGCGTCGAGGCACCCCACGTGCGGGCCGGGGTGAGGTCGACCAGGTGGATGGCGAGGGTGTCACCGGGTTCGGCGCCGTCGATCCAGAACGGTCCGGTCTGGGGATTGAGGTCCAGGGTGTCGAGTGCCCGCGTCGCGACGTCGGACGTGCTGGTGATCCGGCCCCCGTACGCGTCCTCGGTCCACAGGGTCAACACCGTCGGTGGGGTGATCCGCATGACCGGTGCGGCGCCGCCGAAGGTGTAGGCGAACTGTTCCGGTGACGGGACGAAGCGCACGTGGTCCATGGCAGTCATCCTCACCCGCGCACGCCGCTGCTGCAGCGTTTCTGCGCCCGGTGCGAGGCCGCTGCACGGGAATGTGACGGTGGCCATACGGGTTGCCCCACTCGTGGCGAAGATGAGCAGCGACGAACGTGAGAAGTTCCTGGCCGATGTACACGTCGGCGTCATCGCCGTCGAACGGCCGGACCGGGCGCCGTTGGCGGTGCCCATCTGGTACGGCTACCAGCCGGGCGGTGAGGTGCTGTTGTGGACCGAGTCGGATTCGTTGAAACACAGGCTGATTCGCGACGCCGGCCGGTTCGCGATCACAGTGCAGGACGAGAACCCGCCATATCGGTACGTCACCGCAGAGGGCGACGTCACGAGCATCGGACCCGCAGAAGACGCCGACGTCCGGGAGCTCGCGGTCCGCTACCTCGGCGCGGAAGCGGGAAACACCTTCACCGACCAGAATCTGACACCCACGTCGATCGCCATCCGGATGCGCCCGGCCCGTTGGTTGAGCGTGGACTACGCGCAGTAGCCGTTATCCCGAGGCGTCGAGGATCTTGATCGCGAACACGAGCGAGTCGCCGGGCTGGATACCCGCCGCGGGCTGGCCCTCGGGGTAGCCGTCGGCGGACGTCATGGCGACCGCGACGGTGGACCCCACCTTCTGGCCCGCGATGGCCTTCTGGAAGCCCGGCACGACGCCGTCGAGCGGGAAGTCGACCGGTTCACCCCGTTCGTAGCTGCTGTCGAACACCGAGCCGTCGCGTCCGTTGACACCCATGTAGCAGACGGTGACTGCGGCCGTCTCCGCGACGACCGGGCCGTCGCCGGCCTTGAGCGTGTGCACCTGGGTCTCGGTCACGCTGAACGGGGCCTGTACCTCGACGGCGGGCGCCGCCGCATCGGTGGATCCGGTGACCGAGACGCTGCCGGTGGCGCCGGAGAAGGTCCACTCAGGTTCGCCGTCGGCCGGCGCCGCCGTGGGGCACGTACTCGCCGCCGCCGACGTCACGGGCGCCGAAGGTGGGAGCAGGTCGGCCATGGCCGACGTGCTGGCGGACGTGCTGGCCGACGAACTCGTCGACGCCGTCTCTGTGTCCGAACCGCACGCGGCGAGCGTCACGACCAACGACGCGGCACAGGTGACGAGCGCAACAGAAGAAGGCAGACGAAGTGAGTTCACCGTGGTGACGGTACAGCCGCACCGGATCCCTGCCGACGGCCGCCCTTCGGTGATGTTTGGGTGCCGCCCCCGCGTGCAACCCCCATCGCAACGAAACGTATCGTATCGTTAGTAGAATGAGAGGAGAGGTTCAGTGAGCGGAATTCACATCACCAACGATCTTCAGGGCAAGGTCGCGATCGTCACCGGCGCCGCCAGCGGCATCGGGCGGGCGACGACCCTGCTCTTCGCCGAGTACGGCATGTGTGTCGTCGCCGAGGACGTCAACCCCGACGTCGAGCAGCAGTACGCCGACGTCGAATCGGTGGTGCCCCTGGTCGGCGATGTGGGGGAGGAGCAGACCGCGCTGGACGCGGTCGCCCTGGCCGACCGCGCATTCGGCCGGCTCGACGTGCTCGTCAACAATGCCGGCACCATCGTCAACAGACCGGTCGTCGACACCACACTGGACGACTGGAACCGCATCCTGACCACCAACGTGACCGGGGCCTTCCTGCACACCCGCGAGGCGCTGAAGGCGATGATTCCCCGGGCGAAGGGGTCGATCGTCAACATCGGTTCCTACGCGTGTTTCCAGGCGTTCCCGACCATCTCGGCGTACGCGGCCTCGAAGGGGGCCCTGGCGCAGCTGACGCGGACCGCCGCGTTGGAGGGAATCGACCACGGCATCCGGGTCAATGCGATCGGGGTGGGCGATACCGTGACCAACATCCTCGGCGATCCGAACGATCTGGCCGAGCACGGGAAGGGGGCACCCATCGGGCGTGCGGCCGATCCCCGCGAGATCGCCAATGCGGTCGCATTCCTGGCCTCCGATCTGGCGAGCTACGCCGTCGGCGCGGTCTGGATGCTCGACGGGGGCATGAGCGTTGCGGTGCCGAACTGATCGAGGGGACGATGACGAAATCCGACGGCGTCGACACCGCGGCACGTCCGCGCGGTGCGGTGGTGACCGGTTCCATCCTGTCCGCCGCCCGTGACCTGATCGATCAGCACGGTCTGGAATCGCTCACCGCCGAGGCGGTGGCGGCGCACGCGGGCGTGGGCAAGACCACGGTGTACCGGCGGTGGCCGAATGTCTGGGCGTTGGTGGTCGACGCGTTCCTGGAGGATGTCAGTGCCGTTGCGCCGATCACCGAGGGGGACACCGTCCGGGAGAGTTTCCGGACCTCCATGCGGTCGCTGATCAAGGCCTATCGCGGGCCGACGGGCACGCTGCTGCGCGCGGTCATCGGGCGAGCACAGGTCGACGACGTACTGCGCGAGGAAGTCCGCAACCGGTGGGTCGAGCCACGTCGCGAGTCCGCGCGCGAACTCGTTCGGCGCGGCATGGACCACGGTGAGTTGAGGAGCGACCTCGACATCGACGTGGTGCTCGACACGCTGTACGGCCCGATCTACCACCGCATCCTCGTGCCCTACCGCGACGCCGACCTCACCGAGGGGTTCGTCGACCGGATCGTCGACCACGTGTTCACCGGAATCGAACGAGCTCGGTGAGGCTCGTGGCGACCGGTGCGCACTCGCAATGATTGCGATATCGACGACGTATATGGGTGAGCCGCCAGGGTATGTGGTAGGTCAGATGGATCATCTACGGAGGAGCCATGATGAACACTGCCTCGGCGATGTTGCAGAGCAATCCGAAGGATGTCGGGCGCTTCGACCGGGCGGAGCTCGCCGCCTGTATCGAGTTGTTGACCGAGTGCTCCCACGCGTGCAATGCCTGCGCCGACGCCTGCCTGAGTGAGGAATCGGTTGCGGACCTGACCAAATGCATCCGGACCGACCTCGACTGCGCCGACGTCTGTGACGCGACACGGGGCGTCTTGGCCCGTCACACCGGCAACGACGACACCCTGACGATGGCGATGCTCGCCGCCTGCGTCACCGCCTGCCGGAGCTGCGCCGACGAATGCTCTCGGCATGCCGACCACCACGAGCACTGCCGGGTCTGCGCGGATGTGTGCCGCCGCTGTGAAGTTTCATGCCGCGGCCTGGCCGACGCCCCGGGCTGAACGGCCCCGGGCGAGCGGTCAGCTTCCCGGACCCACCTGCACGGTGGCCACCACCTGGTTGAGATCGTGCAGTTCGATCTCGACGTTGCCGGGCACCTCGGTTCGGAACTGGAATTCCTGACCGCTTCTCGGTTCGACGGTGAAGCTGTGCTCAGGCACGGAATGGACGTGCAGTTCGTCAGTGGTGTCACTGTCGACCCGCAACACGATCGGCTCTCCGACCGTGCCCTGCATCCGGGCATTGGCGGGTGTGACGGTCCCGCCTTTGATGACCATCTCGACGACGAGAGCCTCCGGGGGTCCGGAGATCGGGGCGGGCCCGGTGGCGATCGCCGACGGTGAGGGCGGTGCGGCCTCGCTGTTGTCCTGACCACACGCGGCCAGGAACACCGCCACTGCTGCCACGGAGGAGGTCGCGACGAGGCGACGTCCCACTGAGGTCACGACGCCCCGTCCTGCGCGGACCGCCCGCCCTGGCGCTTCTGGCGGTTCTTGGCGGCGATGTAGACGACCACACCGGCGACCACGATGGCTGGGGCGAACGCGGGGACCGCGATCCAGATCGGGTGATCGGCGAGTATGTCGACCTGTGTGGCGGTGGTCATCATGGATACCATTCGTCGGGGACTTCGATACTTGCGTCGTTGAATCAGTTGCCACTACGCAAGTGAAGTAAACGTTCATCACCAAACCAGCTACCGAAGCATCGGGAGGGCGTGGACCCGGTGCGGGGATCTTCGCGCTCGTGGGACAGGTGGCGGAGCTGGCCGGCTCGGCCGTGCCCTGGGCGTTCGTGGCCGGCGCTGTAGTGGCCGCCGTCAGCGCCTACTCATACGTGCGATGCGCGAGCGCCAATCCGTCATCGGGTGGGATCGCCATGATCCTCAAAGCGGCGTATGGCCCCGGCGTCGTCGCCGGAACCTTCTCGCTGTTCATGTATGTGTCCATGGTCCTGGCCGAGAGCCTGCTGGCGCGAACCTTCGGCACCTACGCTCTGCGTCCGTTCGGACTGCAGGGTTCGGCGATCTTGGTGCCTGTCCTCGCCGTATTGGCGATCGTGATCGCGACGTCGGTCAACCTCGTGGGTAACCGTTGGGTCGAGTCGTCGGCGACGGTGACCGCGATCGTGAAGATCACCGGGATTGCCGTGCTCGCGATCGCCGGAATCTACGCCACCGGGTTGTCTTCGCTGTCACAGGTTTTCGAGACAGGAGCCGAAGCCACGCCGCCGCGCAGTGGAATCCTCGGCTTCCTTGCCGGTGTCACACTCTGCATCCTTGCTTACAAGGGCTTCACCACGATCACGAATCAGGGCGACGACATCCGTGATCCCCGCCGAAACATCGGCCGGGCAATCGTCATCTCGCTCGTCGTGTGCGCTGTCGTCTACCTGCTACTCACGATCGCCGTCACCGGGAGTCTGTCCGTCGCCGAGATCGTGGACGCACGTGACTACGCTCTCGCGGAGGCAGCGGAACCGCTCTTCGGCTCATGGGGTGTGCGGTTGACCGTTGCCGTCGCCGTCGTGGCGACGATGTCCGGTCTGATCGCGAGCTTGTACTCCGTGTCACGGCTCTACGACATGCTGCGGCACATGCATCAGGTGCCTGATGTACCCGGCAGCGTGCACCGCCCGTCACTGCTGATCACCGCGGCCGCTGCCATCGTCACGGCGGCACTGTTCGACCTGAGTCGAATCGCTTCGCTGGGCGCGATGCTGTACCTGTCGATGGACATCGCGATCCACTGGGGATTGCTCCGTCGGTTGAGACACGATGTGGACTTCAAGGTTTGGGTTCCACTGCTGGCGATCGCGCTCGATGTCGTGGTGTTGGTGCCCTTCGTGATCCTCACCGCGCGCAACAGTCTGCCAACACTCGTCATTTTCGGCGTCGTCTCAGCGGTGATCGTCCTGGGTCAGCAAGCGGCGGTGCGGCATCGCAACCGGTCGTCGGCGGCGCCGGCCGCTCCGAACGACGGCACCGACGAGAATCAGGACCGCTCCTGATCCTCGTCCCGCTGTCGGTCGAGCACCGACAACACCTCTCGGTACAAGAGCTCTGTGCGCTGCGCATCGACTGTCCCGACATCCTGCGGGGCCACTCGTCGCAAGTGCGTGAGCTGCTCCGCGATAGCGGCCCGGTGGTCGGGCAGAGTCGCCTTCCACGCCAGGTCGTGCAGGAGCGTCAGCATCGCATACCGTACGGCGGGGTCGTCGGCACCGTAGAGCCGCGGCTGGGCGCACACCAACGCGAGAAGTTCGGCGAAGCTGGAACGGATGATCACCACGCGGACATCGCCGTGCTCGTCGGTCACCATATGAGGACCCAGGTGGTACCCGAGCAGTTCGGACAGCGCGACGGTGCACGAATGCAGTCCATGGACCGCGGTGGTGGGGTCGTTGATTCCCGGCGAGAGTGCCCGAATGACCACATCGACCAACTGACGCAAACCGTACTCAGGATCTTGAGCGCTGGTCCGCTCCGGTCCGGTGCGCAGCGCGGCGGACACGTGCTGCCTGATGTCCCGCAGCGCCTGATCGTCCAATTGTGTTCCCGGGCCGGGCCAACACCGAGCGGCCGGCACACCGGCGGTCAACGGACTGCCGACGGGCCGGTCCATCCGCAGCACGACATCGTGGCGGACGGCCGTGGCGAGCAGGTCCGCTTCGTCGATCTCTACGAGGAACCCCGACGTTCCCGACTCGATGACCACACCGCGACCGGGGGGCGTGACTGCCTGTGGGTCACCCGTGCCTGCGTCACCGTCTTCCCGCCGGCGCAACATCCGCGCAGCGGTGGCGACGGTGTCGCCGCACACCTGGTCGAGCAGTGACTCGACGCGGATCTGCCGCACGAGGTGAGCCAGGAACATCACCAGCGCACCGACGCTGACCACGGCGAGCACGTAGGCGATCGTCACTGACAACTGCGGGACGAAGTCGGCTGACTCGTCATTGCTGCGGATGGTGCGCAGAACCGTCAGCGCGTACACGAATGTGGCGAGGAACAGTGCCAGCGTGCGTTGGACCACTTGGTCGGCGGCGAAGGTCCGCAGCAGACGCGGGGAGTACTGGCTGCTGGCCAGCTGGAGTGTGATCAAAGTCAGTGAGAAGGTCAGCGAGGTGACCGTGATCAACGACCCCGCGATCGCGCTGAGCACTTCCCTGGCGGCATCGGCGCCGCCGCCGAAGAGAATCCTTTCCACCGCTCCCGGCAACCGCGTGTCGAGTGCGGCGTCGACCTCCGGCATCGCGATTCCGCACGCGAGAGCCGCTGCCAGGGCGAACATCGGCAGCGGCCACAAGCGCGACCGCACCGCTTCGGCCACCCCGGCGCGGCTAAGCATCCTCCGCCCGCCGCATCCGTCGCGTCCTCACGGGCCCACCTGGACGGTCGCGACCGTACGATCGGGGTTACGCACCTCGATGGTGACTTCGCCCGGTTCGTCGGCGGTGAAGCCGAACACCTGATCATCCTGTGGAAGCAGTTCGAAGGTCCGGGCGGGGTCCGTCGTGACGCGGATCTGCCCTGCCTCATCGCTGTCGACACGTAATTCGACGCGTTGTCCCACAGCGGCGCTGACCCTCGCGTTCGTCGGCCGGACGGAACCATCGGAGATGCCTACGTCGAGCACCACGGGGGACGAGCCCGGCGCCACCGATGTCGCCGCGGCACCGTCTGGTGGAGATTGCACCGTGGTGGTGAAGTTCTCGCCGGTGGGGTAGGGCGTCGAATCACACCCTGCGGTGGCGGGGACCAGCAGCACTGCAGACAATGCCGCGCCGACGATCCCGGCGGGAGACGGTGCGCATCGCATGGCGACACACGTACCCCGATGGCTGGAGTCTGATACCTCGGGGCCAGCCCGGGGCAGGTATCAGCGTCCGCGTGCCGGGTAATGAAGCGGCATGAGTGCGCACAACCGAACCGCGCAGGCGCGTTTCGCCGTCCTGGCGGCCGCCGTTGCGGCCGCATCCGCGGCGACGGGATGTTCGGACGGTTACTCCGCGCTTGGCACCCACACCGCGGAGGTGCTGATCAACGGCGTGGACATCGGAGAACGGCCCCGCATTCGATGCGAGCAGGTCGAGTGGGTCTGGTATGTGGAGACGCTCCGTGAGACACCGGGTTTCGGGGCCCAGGTGAAGACCGGTGCGACGGTTGAACCCCGCGCCGTTCGGATCGACGATCTGGGCAATTTCACGGGGAGCTTCTGGGAGGGAACCATCGGTGCCGCCTCGGCGTCGATCGTCGAGGGAACGTTGATCCTGACGGGCACGGCCGAGGGCTACTTCCACGACGCCCCGAAAGAAAAGGCCACCGCGCGCTTCGCGATCCGTACCGACTGCTGACCGGAGTATCACCAAGCGGTCACCCGGGCACTACTGCGGCGAAGTCATCGATCGATCGCGAGGAGTGGCCAAGATGGTCGACAACTCTCCCGAAGACGCACCCCCTACCGGTGGCCGGCGAGGCGGCGCATCGCTGGCGGGCGGCCTGTTCGTCGTCGCAGCAGGCCTTTTCAGCTTCCTGCTGGGGCTCTCGACACTGTTCTACGACCAATTCCTGCGGTACGGCCCGCGATGGGTTTTCAAGCTGAACGAACCGTGGTGGGGACTGATTCACGTCGTGCTGGGCGTCGGTATGGTGCTGGTGGGATTCGCCGCGATGACCGGTGCGAGGTGGGCGTCGACCACCGCGTTGGCACTGACGACCGCGGCGACGGCGTTGATGGTCATCTGGACGATCTACTACCCGGCGTGGACGGTCCCGGCGATCATCCTGGGCATGTTGGCCATCGGCGCGCTGCTGATCGCCGATCCTGTTCGGCGTCCATGATGCGGGCGCACCACGGGCGGCCGAAGTTCAAGCCCTCCAACCCCGTTCACTTCTGCTGCGTAGGACACGCCTCGACCGGTACCGGCATCTCGATGTCCCCGGCGCGATCGAAGTGGAAGGTCACGCTGGCGGACATTCCCGGCGTCAGGTTCGGCGCGAGTCGCCCGAGCTGCACCGCCGACACGGTGCCACCGCCGTCCACCGCCGCTGTGGTGGGCTGTCCGAAACTCACAGTGGACTCCGCCGGGATCTCGACGCCCGAGGCGATGTCGCCGTCCGACGATGCGCTCGTCGACACGCTCAGGAGCCGTTCACTCTCGGTCGGATCGCCGTTGGCCACGGTGAAACGCATCTCCGCGCCGGCGTCCAGTTGGATGGCGCAACGGCCGGGGAGAAAGGTCGGCACGATGAACGCGTTCTCGACGCTCGTGCGCTCGGTCTCCGACCCCGAGCCGCGATTGGACGAGCCGAGTGGGGGATCCTCCCCACAACCCGAGGTGGCCAACGCCACTGCGGTGATGATCACGAGCGAGGTGTTGAAGTGGTGAGTCGGTGTCAGTCCCATTGTTTTTCCCTCATGGTTTGCTCTTGTGCGGTGCGGATTGGACTTCGGCGCGCCGGAGCCGTGAGTTGCGTTGGTTCCCAGCGCCGGTGAAGATGCAGGCATGAACGCGCCGCAGAAGGCACGCCCCGTCGACGATCGGCCCAGTGCGGAACAGACCGACGCGGTGTTGCGGGCATCTCGCGCCTTGGTGGGTATCGCCGCCACCTCGCTGGCTGCCGTCGAGGACGTGGTGACGGTGCCACAATGGCGGGTGCTGGTCTTGATCTACACCCGCGGGCCGATGAACCTGGCCTCGGTCGCGGCCGAACTCGACGTCAATCCGTCCAACGCCAGTCGAACGTGCGACCGGTTGACCAAGGCGGGTCTGCTCGATCGGCGTGAGGCCGAAGTCGACCGGCGAAACATCACCTTGACGCTGACCGCGGCCGGACGGCGGTTGGTGCAGAAGGTGACGCGTCAACGTCGGGCGGCCATCGAGAAGGTGCTGCGCCGCATGCCCGCCCCGGCGCGCGAAGGTTTGGCCGACGCGCTCGCGGAGTTTGCGGCCGCGGCGGGGGAGTCCCATGACGAAGGCCCGGTGGTGGCGGCTCTGTGGCCGCCGACCCGCTGAACGGCGGCCTCTGCCCACGTGAAAATTCGCCGACGACGATCGGGTGATCTCCAGCGTCCCCTCGAGTGATAAGTCATCGCCACCTCCTGTCACGGCGATGGTTCCCCTCCGCGGGATTCTGATACGTCGAGGAGTTTCGCCCCGAGCAGGCTCCCGGCGGATGTGCATTTATTGCGTTTCGGCAACGATTGCGTGATCGAGCGTTTACGCATCCCGGGGCGGGTAGGCGTGTTACATGACCGTCCACGCTCACCCGGAGGCGACTTCAACACCCGGCATCGATACGCCGTATGACGGCAACGACGTCGATGTCGATCGCCTTTTCGACCGTCTCGCTGAAAGCGCCGACGACAGCGAACGGCAGCGATGGCGTCGGCACATCATCACCGCGTGCGTACCGATCGCCGACCACATCGCCTACCGATTCGTCGGGCGTGGCGAGCCGTCGGAGGATGTGATCCAGGTAGCCCGTATCGGGTTGATCAAGACCGTCGATCGTTACGACCCGGACAAGGGCCATTTCCTGGCGTTCGCCGTCCCCACGATCCGAGGAGAGATCCGACGGCACTTCCGGGACAACACCTGGACGGTGCGGGTGCCCCGCAAAGTGCAGGAGACCCAGCTGCGCATGCGCGACGCCGTCAACACGCTCTCGCAGCGACTCAACCGCACGCCCACGGGCGTCGAACTGGCCGAGGAACTCGATGTCGGCAGCGAGGAGCTCGGGGATTGCCAAGCCGCGACCACCGCTTATCGGCCGGTATCGCTCGACGCGCCGCTGCTCACCGCGCAGAACGACGGCGACACAGTGGGCTCGATGCAAGGAGGCGACGATCCGGGTTACGGCAGGGTGGAAGACCTCATCCTGCTTCAGGAGGCCATCTCTGATCTCGACCCTCGGCGACGGGCGATCGTCGGCATGATCTTCTTCGACTGCCTCACGCAGCGCGAGGTGGCCCGTCGGCTCCATGTCTCCCAGGTGCAGATCTCCCGCCTGCTCAACGATGCGTTGGCACGGATCCGTCAGCGGGTCAATCTGGACGCCGCGGCCGCACTGTGTGTCGTCGGTCCCTTCATCGGCACCGTCTGATGCGCCGCCCGGTCTCATCCCGCGCCCCCCGCGTGGCCGGTCGGGCAGGTGGACTCCGTGTGGTTTGACGACTGGAACGACCTGCTGCGGGTGCTGATCGCCGGCACCGTCGCGTATGCCGTGCTCATCTTGGTGCTACGCATGTCGGGCAAACGCACGTTGGCCAAATTGAATGCCTTCGACCTCGTGGTGACTGTGGCCGTCGGCTCCACGCTGGCCACGGTTTTCCTCAACTCCAGCGTGTCGGTCACCGAGGGGATCGTCGCACTGATCCTGTTGGCAGCGCTTCAGTACGTCGCCGCCATCGTGGCATCCCGGCCGCGTATCGGGCGCGCGGTGCTCACGTCCCGCCCATCGTTGCTTTTCGCCCATGGATCCTTTCGCGACGATGCGATGCGGAAGCAACGAGTCAGCCGCGCCGACGTGCGACAGGCGGTCCGTTCGTCCGGTCGCGGCGGTCTGAATGACGTCGGCGCGGTGGTCCTCGAATCCGACGGGTCCCTCAGCGTCATCACCACGGCCGACTTGGGTGACCACTCCGCCTTGATCGACGTGGATGACCAGGTCCCGCCAGCACCCGGGTAACGGTCATCGCGCCGTAGAGGTATTGGTGCCGATGAGGTGCTCAAGACGTTTCCGCATCGGCCGCTGCTCCGTCTCCGCACTTTTCGACGCGCGCACAGGATCGGTGTGCGGGTCGTGGCGGTGTTCGTCCGTCGTGCCAAGGGTGCCGGCGGACGCGTGTTCGTAGCGGATGTCGCGCAGGCTGCGCACCGACAGACGTCCCATGCTCAGTGCCGCCAGAAACATGATCAGCGCCCCCACACCCGTGAAGTGGGTCATCTCGAGCCAGAATTCGCGTGCGCCACCGGTGGCCACGGGTGCGTCCACCGACCCCAACCCCAACGGTTCGGCCGCCGCCCGTCCGACGACCAACCAGGAGCCGGCGACCACGCCGAGCCATGCGCCGAACAGCGCAGTGGCCCGGTTGCGCGACAGCAGGAGCAGGACCCCACCCGCGACGGTGACGACACCCGGAAGGACCTGCAGCCAACCGCGCAAAGCCGTCCACACCGACTCGTCGTCCGGGGCATAGGCGAACCCGACCCCAGGCCCGATGAAGGGGATAAGCGCCGTCCAGAGACCGAGCCCGATCAACAGGATTCCTGTGACAGCACCACGACTTCGCGGGATGCGCATCCTCCCTGCCCCCGTTCGGTTCGCTACCGCAGGATCACTCATGGCTCCTCCTTTGTCTGCGTTCCGTATCGCGTGCTCGCGGTGCGTCGTGCGTACCCGAGCGGCCACGGCGTATACGTTCGGTGACTTCGCCGAGCGGATGGGCCGCGTCTCGCGCGGTGAGTATCGGACGCTCGGCAGGTCTGCTCCTGTTGCAAGCAGGACCGCACACCAAGCTGGAGGAATTCGATGGGCACGACGGACGCACGCAGTGGTCACCTGCCGATCAACGGGTTGAACCTCTACTACGCGGTGCACGGCGAACTCGACGGCTCGAAGGTGCCGCTGTTGCTGATTCCGGGCGCCTTCATGGCCACCGACTCGATGCAGGCATGGGCGGAGGCGTTCGCGCACCAGCGCGCCGTGATCGTGTTCGATCAACAGGGGCACGGCCGAACCCCGGACACATCACGGCGAATGTCCTACGAACAGTTCGGAGATGATGCCGCCGCGTTGCTGCGCGCGCTGGGAGTCGAGCGCGCGGACGTCATGGGGTACTCGCAGGGCGGCGGGGTGGCGCTACAGCTCGCCGTCCGGCACGGAACCCTGGTGAACAAGTTGGTCGCGATGTCGGCGACATTCCGCCGGGACGGCTGGTATCCGGTGGTCGGCGAAGCCATCGGGGGACTGGGCGCCGACATGTTCGCCGGCACGGCCGTCGAGAAGATGTTCCTCGAGCACACGCCCGATGCCACGAAGTTCGACGCCTACATCGCCAAGATGAAGGGGTTGAACGTCAACGATCAACACATCAGCGAGGAGCAGATGCGCTCGATTCCCGCGAGGACGATGGTCGTCATCGGGGATGCCGACGGTGTGACGCTCGAACATGCGGTGGAGATGTTCAGATTGCGCGGTGGGGGAGACGAGCAGGCAGCGGCGACCGGAGTCCTCCAAGACGTCCCGGCCGCGCGGTTGATGGTGCTGCCAGCGATGTCCCACATCGGTATCGCAGCCGCGTATGACGTGGTGGCGCCGGTGGTGAGTGCGTTCCTCGACGACGTCCCGCCGGTGACACCCGAATTGTTCTGACCGGTGACCGTACGAGGCGGCCACCTCACGCGGTGGCCGGTTGGTCGCCAACGCCCCGATCGGGTGCGCTCATGTCCCCGGTGGCAGGGATGCCATCGGCGACGCCGTAGCGCAGATACACCGTTCCGGTCGGACTGGCTGCCGGCGGTTGGAGCAGCCTGAGGTTGGTGGGAACCGCGCCACCGTCGAACACCTTCTTCCCCACGCCGAGCACGATCGGGTGCACCCAGAGGTCGAGGCGGTCGAAGAGCTTCTCCCGCAGGAGGGTCTGCACCAGGTTCAGGCTGCCGACCACCTTGATGCGCTCGTGCCGGTCCCTGATCCGCCTGACCTCACCGACCAGATCCGGTCCCAGCTGTGTGGTCCCGTCCCACGACAGATCGGGCCTGCCACGAGACGCCACGTACTTCGGGATGCTGTTGAACAGCGCCGCGATCGCACCATCCTCGCCGCCCTGCTGATGCGGCCAATACGCGGCGAAGATGTCGTAGGTCCGTCGACCGAGCAGGAGCGCGTCGGTTCCCTCGTACGCGGTATCGACCTGCGTGCCGGAGACCTCGTCCAGCAGGGGCGCCTGCCACCCGCCGAACGAGAATCCCACCGGGTCCTCCTCAGGGCTTCCGGGCGACTGCCCGACCAGATCCAAGGTCGCGAACAACTCGATGTCGATGAGTCCCATACCAGCTCCCGATGAGTGTGTTGTGTCGATGGAGGGATAGACCCGCACGCGTCGGCGAAGTCATCGCGACTTCCACTCACTCACCCAGCGCGGCACAGACTTTCCGGAGCAGTCCGGCCAGCGTCTCCCGTTCGGCCGGTGTGAGTGCGGCGATCAACTGCTCGTCATCGGCGAGGCGGCGGGGCATCTCCTCGTCGGTGACCGTGCGTCCCGCATCGGTCAGGGCGAGGAGGACCACGCGGCCGTCACGTTCGGACTTCTGCCTGACCAGGAGATCACGGCGGGCGAGACTGTCGGCGATCTTGGTGATCGACGCCCCACTGAGCAGCGTGGTGGAGACGACTTCGCTGGCCCGCAGTAGGCGGTGACATCGTTGGCCGTGACTCCAATGGCATTGCTTCTCACCGGACTCGGAGCCGGCCTGGCGCCGTCGGTCGCTCTCGACCGTGTTCTCGACACGGCCGTGGGGATCGTGACGGGAATCGTCATCGCCGCGGTGACGATCACCGGCGCCGACGCCCAGCACCTGCGGCGGGCGGCGACCTCGCACCGTGGATGACGGCGCGAGCGAGCGCCTGACCCCATTCTTTGCCCAGCACCGACCGGCGAGTGGGTTCGGTTGAGCTACAGGTTCGTTCGCTGTCTGCCGGTGAATTGGTCGACGAGCAGTCGAAGACGTTCCGTGCCGTGGTCTGCGCGCAGCCGGCCGGCGCGGCCGAGCGTGACCAGCCCGTGCAGCGCAGCCCAGAACAACTCGGTGAGCGTATCTGCATCCTCTTCGCCGGCGACCAGGGCGACCGCTTCACGTAATTCACCGAACGCCGACGCCAGCTGGGACGGTGTGTCTTCGGCGGCGAAACGCAAGGCGGTCGCGCGGGTGAACATCGCGTCGTAGACGGCGTTGTTTTCGCGGGCGAAGTCGAGGTAGGCGCGCGCGATTCGCGCGAGTGCATCGCTCGGCGTGGAGGCCTGAGAGCGAACTGCCCGAATCGCCTCCGCGAGCTCCCCGAACCCGTCGGTGGCGACAGCGTCGGCGATTGCGTCCATGCCGGTGAAGTGCTTGTACAAGACCGGCTGGCTGTATTCGATCTCGGTGGACAGCCGGCGGGTTGTCACGGCGTCCCAGCCCTCGGCCTCGGCCAACCTGCGGGCTGTGGTGACGATCAACCGCCGCCGGGCGGCACGCTCTCGCTCACGGCGATCCTCGATGGCCATACCGCATATTATCACCGCTACTGATACTAGCGGCGCTATTGACCATGGCGGGTCAGGGGGTTAGCGTTGCTAGCAGTTAGTCACCGACGGGACGGGAGTACGCCAATGGCCCTGGAGCACATCACCAGCGTCGCCGCACTGGTCGCGATTCTGGGCACCGCGGTGGTCTACGGCACCGACGTGTTCTGCGCGATCGTCCTGCGACCGGCCCTGTCGGCGGTCGACGACCGCGCACTGGTCGCCGTGATGGGAAGCGTGCATCGATACGGAGACCGGCGAATGCCGGTGCCGGGTGCGCTCGGGGTGCTGGCCACCGCGGCGACACTGGCGCTGGCGGTGGCGTCCGCACAGTGGGTCCAGGCGACCGCCGCGCTCATCGCACTGGCCCTGCTTCTGGTCTGGCTCGCGCTCTACGCGGGTGTGTGCCTGCCCATCAACCGTCGACTGACCGCGGCCGCCGACGGCGGTGAGCCGCTACCGGATGGGCGTGCCCTGCAGGGGAAGTGGGACCGAGTCATCGGCGTTCGGGCCGTACTGCAGGGTGTGGCAATGGCCGCTCTCTGCCTGGCGTTGATCTCATGACGCGCTGATCGATACCAGACGAATTCGACCAGCGGAGAAAGGCGTTCAATGTTTCAACTCAGGATTTACACCCTGCGGTCACCCGAATCGCTGTACCGGTACGCGTCGGTGCACTGGGCTCGCCACTCGGCCACCTTCGACGCGTTCGGGGTCACCACCCACGGCGTGTGGGCCGAGCGTGGTGGCGGCGCGAATCGACTCGTCGCGCTGATCCGCTACCCGCATGGCGCCGACCCCGAACAGGTCACCCGGGAGGTCATGGCCAGCCCCGAGTTCGCCGCCGACATGACCGGTTTCGACGTCGACGAGATCGTCGACGTCGAGTCGATTCTGCTTGACCCGGCGGCTTTCTCGCCGATCCACTGAACGAACCCAGGAGTCCTCCCATGACCGTCACGACCATCGCCTACACACTCGCCGGACTCATCGGAGCGGCCATCATCGTCATCGGTGCGCGGTTCATCGTCTCACCGCGGGCCGCCGCCGCCGGGTACGGAGTGGCACCGGATCTCGGCCAGCACGGTGTCAGCGCCTACCTGAGCGTCAAGGGCGTCCGCGATATCGCATCGGGACTCTTCGTCTTCATCCTGATGGTCTCGGGCGCGACACACCTGCTCGGCTGGGTGATTCTGGCCGCCACGATCATTCCGGTCGCCGATACGGTCATCGTGCTCGGCAACGACGGCCCCAAATCGATCGCCTGGGGCGTCCACGGTCTTACCGCCGCCGTCATGCTCGCCACCTCTGCGCTGCTGCTCGTGTCGTAGGGAGGGGTGAGAGAAGTCCCGTGGGCGCGGCGGCGCGATACTCAGGACAGCCGGCCCACGGTGAAGTACGCAAGCGGACCAACCGGCTGCACCACCGACAGCGTCCGCCACAGCAGCTTCGGGCCGCGGACCTTCGATGCCGGGCGTCGCGCCAGGTCGACCAGCATGGCGGTGGTCGCCAACGTCTCGACGCCGCCGAGCACGACGACGGCTCTCTGCTGTGTCGGGGACAGGTCACTCCACTTGCGCTTGGCCACGCCGACCACCGTATCAAGTCAGTCAGATGCCAGGCGCCGCCTGTCTATCCTCGGATTGCAGCTCTGGGGGGATCGATCAGCCGTTGCGGCCCACGGGACGGCACAGGCGAATTGTGCTATGTCACAACGGGTCTGGCTCGTGCGCTGGATGCCAGCAGGGAACTTCCCGAGTGCTGAGCACAGGGTCCCTGCTCCTGTCAGTCGGGAAGACGACCTGAGGTGCCACCTCGTCCGGCAGCACGTCGGCGGTCCACACGAATCGGACACCGTCGCGCTCCTCGATGACCTGTGCGGCGCCGTTGTAGTGATCGGGGCCCCTCGGGGTCGGCGATCGTCCATACCAGGCGTGCAGTAGCTGTGTCCTGGATGCGGATCAGTGCGCGGCCCACGGTTGGCGGGCGAAGACCTGCTCCACCATCGGGCGAAAGAACTCGAGCGGACGATGCTCGAATCGTGAATCGAAACAGTTCTGGTCGTACTTCTCGCAGAACTCCACACAATCGTCGAACCACTGGTGGCCGCGATACCGCTCCCGGGCATCGCGGACACCACCCATGTGCGGAGCGTAGTAATACTGCTGGAATTCGGGGTGGACCTTCACAATCCAGGCCATCCGTTCCGACACATAGGGCGCGAGGACTGCTGCGGCGAACGCGCCGTGGGCATGGGGCGCGTAGGTGTCACCGATGTCGTGCAGCAGCGCCGCGACCACATATTCAACCGACCGCCCGTCGTCGTGGGCCCGGGTCGCTGACTGCAGTGAGTGGTCCAGCCGGCTGATCGGATACGCCTGCTCCCCGTCGGCGAGAGCTTCCACCAGTGTGAGGACGCGGGATACCAGGCCGGCGTTGTTCGCCTCTTCGGCGCGACTGATCAGCGCGTAGTCCTCCGAGGTGCCCTCGGCCATCGTGCGGTAGGTGGCACGTGTCGGCGTGCTCATGACCGACTCCTTTCGACAAGCTCCCGATCGAACCTAACGGTGACTTGTTTCGGCCGCGTGTCGACCCGATGCCCGCTCGAGGGATCGCGCCCGACGAACACGGGCGCGACGCTGTTCGGACGCCGAACGCACCCGGTGCGGTGAGCACGTCGATTCTGTCACACAACCCTGGAACTCGGCCTGCGCCAGGGCTTTACATTGAGTTGGCCGCTGAACTGCTGACAATTGTCGGTCTGCCCGTCGCGTGGTGAGGAATACGGGGCCCCGCGTGTGATGTTGTCACGCGGCGTGACCGAATACGACCAAGACAGGTTTGTCTCCGACGCGGGTTACGTCAACGAGCTCAATCAGAACATCATCGCGGAGTTCCGAGCCAACGCGGGCGTCGTCGCCGCCTATGGCGGCAGTGCTGTGCTGTTGCTGCACACCACCGGCGCCAAGTCCGGACAGCCGCGGCTCTCTCCGCTGGCGTACTCCCTCGTCGGCGGCAGAATGCTGGTCACCGGCTCGTATGCCGGGGCGCCGAGAGATCCGGCGTGGGTGCACAACTTGCGGGCGATCCCGCGTGCACGTATCGAGGTCGGCACCGAGGCCTACGACATCGACGCCCGCGAGTTGCTCGGCGAAGAACGCGACACGGCCTTCCGGGAAATCACCGATCAGGCGCCGGTATTCGCTGACTACCAGGCCAGAACGGCACGCACCATCCCCGTGTTCGAACTCCACCGCGTCTGACGGGCGCAGAACGGGATTGCACTCTCCGCGGTGTGAGCGTCGTGCAGCGATCTCACTGCAGTCTCGGGTAGGTACCGCTTTGGTGTCTCCACTGCTCGCCCTTGCATGGTACGAATACGATCCGCTCCTATGGTGGCCCTCCGGCGTTTGCTTGTGACTTCGCTGGTGGCCGGGTGCCTCGGCGGGGGCGCGGCGTTCACGGCACCGACTGCCGGGGCTCTGGGTTGGGGCGCGATCGCGGTATCGCCGGACACCGGCAAGGTGGGGTATACGAAGGGCTACAACTCGGCTATCGAGGCCGAGCGCGCGGCCATCGGCCTCTGTAGCGCCCGCGACTGCCGGGCGGTCGTGAACTTCACGAAAGGGTGCGGCGCGGTCGCGCAGGCGCCCGATGCGTGGTGGGCACCGGGTGTGGGCCGCGACAGCGCGGGTGCACAGAGGATGGCGTTGATCTCGTGCAGTCGACACGGTGCCGGCTGCCGTGTCGTCGGCGTCTCCTGTACCTGACCGCCCGCCCGGCGAACGGCGCACGGGGCGCTACGGCATAGCGCCAGCACGGGCCAGCCACTGAGCCCAATCCTATTGGTAAGAATGCATATTCGATTACTGCATGATCGACCGTCAATCAGCAGACGTCAGCAACCGGGGGGATTAGACCTGGGATTGTCAGATAGTTCTTGCCGAGTCCGGTTTGCCCGTGAAACGCCGGCGTTTGATCGTGGTCACCCATTGTCCCGCCATGTGAGCACCTCCTTGAGAGACGTGAGGTCGTAACCGTCGTCGGCGGTCAGTTCGGTCTGGAACAGAGTGACTCCTGCCTCGCGGAAAGCATCGGCGCCGTCGGGGTTCCCCCAGAGCGTCGAGCGTTCGATGTCAGCGCCGTTGCGGCCGAACGTCGCTGCCAGCTCATCGACGCGGTCGCTGGACCTGCGGAAGGCGTCGAGGTCCTGGAAGGCGTGCCAGATGTCGGCGTGCCTGGCAATGGCGGGCAGCGAGCGCTTGGGCCCCGTGCCGCCGATGAGGATCGGCAGCTTGCGCACGGGCGGCGGAATCAGTGCAGCGAGCCGGTTCTCGATGCGGATCAGGCTCTCGTCGAACAGATCGAAGCGGGATCCGAAGGTGCCGAAGTCGTAACCGTAAGTGGTGTAGTCCTTTTCGTACCACCCCGCGCCGAGGCCGAGGATGAGCCGGCCGCCGCTGATGTGGTCGACGGTGCGCGCCATGTCAGCGAGCAGGTCCGCGTTGCGGTAGCCGACACCGGTGACGAGGAGCCCGATCTCGGCGTGTGAGGTGATCTCGCCCCACGACGCGAGCGCGGTCCAGCCCTCGAAGTTGGCGACGTCGGGCTGCTCGTCGAACAGGACGGGCTTGCCGTCGACGAGGGCCTTCATCGCCGGCCGGTGGAAGTGGTCGTAGCCGAAGATCACGTCGACACCCAAGTCGTCGGCGGCCAGGACGGCGTCACGCCAGGTGCGGTAATCGGGTGCGCCGCCGGGCTGGATCTGCACGGCGACGCGGACGGGACGGGTCATGGATGCTCCTGAGTCGGGGAAGGGGCGACTCCTGAGCCAAGTTCACCGGTGCGGGGTTTATTCCGGATCGGCGCGTCTTGAAATCGACCGACTCATCCCAGGATCGCCCGCGCTGCGCGTTCTGCGATCATCATGACCGGCGCGTTGGTGTTGCCGGAGGTGATGGTGGGCATCGCCGAAGCATCGACCACGCGAAGGCCGGCGACGCGGTACACCCGGCACTCGGTGTCGAGCACCGTGGTCGCCGACCTCGGCAGACCGCGTGTGTCGAAGGCTCCCATCGCGCAGGTGCCCACCGGGTGAAAGATCGTGGTACCGAGCTCACGAGCCGCCTGCTGCAGGTCGTCGTCGCTCACCAGTTGCGGGCCAGGAAGCATTTCTTCTGGGCAGTAGCGGGCCAGGGACGGCGCCGCCATGATCTGCCGGGTCATCCTCAAGCCCCGCACGGCGATTCGACGGTCGTCGTCGGTGGACAGGTAGTTGCAGACGATCTTCGGGTACGTCATTGGATCGGCACTGGTGATGCGTACGTGGCCACGCGAACTGGGTCGCAGATTGCACACCGAGGGTGTGATCGCCCCGAATTTGTGCAGAGGTTCGCCGAACTTGGCCAACGACAAGGGCTGCACATGCCACTCCAGATCTGGACTGGCCAGTGCGGGGTCGCTTTTGGCGAAAGCGCCCAGCGTGGAGGGCGGCATGGTCATGGGTCCTGATCGCAGCAGCAGGTACTGAAGTCCCATGCCTGCACGGGTGATCCAATTGCGGTACAGCGTGTTGACGGTCCGGGCGCCTCGTACCCGGTAGACCGTTCGCAGCTGCAGGTGGTCCTGGAGGTTTTCACCCACTCCGGGCAGATCGACCGCCACCGGCACCTGATGCTGGGTGAGCAGCGAGGCCGGGCCCAGACCCGAGGCCTGCATGAGATGCGGCGACCCGATCGCTCCGGCGCTCAGGATCACCTCCCGGCGGGCCCGAACGTCGATGGTCCGACCGTCTTTGAGCAGCCGCACGCCGGTGGCACGGTGCGCAGCAGTGGTCCAGGCACCGCGACGCTGAGCGTCGTGGACCTGGCCGTCCATCAGCAGCTGTAAGGCCTGGGTCTGGGTATAGACGGTGAGATTTGGTCGGTGGGAGACGGGATGCAGGAAGGCATCCGCCATCGACCAGCGACGGCCACGCCGTTGGTTCACGTGAAAGTACGCACTGCCGGCGTTGTCTCCGCGGTTGAACTCCTCGATCGGAGCAATACCCACCTGGGCGGCGGCGGCCTGCCAGGCGTCCAGGATCTTCCAGCGCACCCGCGGTCGCTCTACGGGGATCTCGCCACCGGCACCGTGCCACTCGTCGGCTCCGCCGAAGTAGTCCTCCAAATCCTTGTAGATCGACAACGTCTCGCCGGCGCCGTCCGGGCCGCCCCAAAGCCAGCGCTCGTCACCGGTGGCCTGTGCCCAGAGCTCGTAATCGGACGCTTGCCCGCGCATATGGATCATGGCGTTGATCGACGAGCTGCCGCCGATCACACGGCCCCGCGCGTAGTGAATGCTGCGGCCGGCCAGACCCGGGTCGGCCTCGGTCGTGAAGCACCAGTCGGTGCGGGGGTTGGCAATTGTGTACAGGTAGCCCACTGGCACCTTGATCCAGAACCAGTTGTCTGTGCCGCCGGCCTCGATCAAGAGCACCCGGTGATCCGGGTTGGCGCTGAGCCGGTTGGCGAGCAGGCAGCCCGCACTGCCTGCGCCCACGATGACGAAGTCGAACTCGGCGACGGGGCTCATATCCGGCATCGTTCCTCCATGGCGTTCCGTGTGTGCTGTCGCTGTTCACCGTGTCGTCGTCGGGAGAGACTAAGACTTCGTGCCCTGCAGTTGTCGCAGAACTCGACGTGCGATCGACGAGCCACAACCGTCATGAACGCCGAACATCCATACCGAGTCGGGGCGCAAACACCGACATACCGTTGTCGCGGCGGTGACTGATGCTGATGTCATGAACAAGAACACAGACATGATGGATACGACCTCGCTCATTCCCGAGGCGATCGCCGCGCGCCGGGTCGTACGGCTGGACTACACCTCCGAGGACGGCGCGACCCACACCACCCGTGACGTGGAGGCGATGGGTCTGCTGCGCGGCGGCGATTCGTGGATGTTCGTGGGATGGTGTCGGCTGCGCGAAGGCATCCGCGGATTTCACCTCGACCGCATCCGGCACCTGGAGATCACCGGCGAGGTGTTTCCCGAACGGGATCCTGCGGTGCTCGATGCGGATCTGTCGCGGTGGCGCACTCGGCGGCTCGGGTGACGCCGCGAACAGATCGATTGGGGCGAGAGCCGTTGGGCGGCAGCGTCTGTCCCCGACGGCGCCGCGTCCGGTCACAGCAACACGCCACCGGATACCTCGAGGCGTTCACCGGTTGCCCAGCGGAACTCACGGGACACGAGGGCGCAGATCGCCTCGGCGATGTCATCCGGGTCGCCCACTCGCCCGAGGGCGGTTTGTCCGGAGAGTTCCGCTCGCATGGCTTCGCTGTCGCGCATGGCTCCGCCGTTGAAGTCGGTCGCGGTCGGGCCGGGGGCGATCGAGTTGACCCGAATGCCCCGCGGGCCGAGTTCGAGGGCGAGGCTGCGGGTAAGTGCTTCGAGTGCCTTCTTCGATGCCGCGTAGACGGAGGCCGCCGGGCTGACGTGTCGGCTGAGCGAACTCGACACGTTCACGATGCTTGCTCCTTCCGACAGGTGGGGCAAGAAAGCTTGCGTGACGAAAAGCGGGCCACGAACGTTGACGGCGAAGGTGGCGTCGAAGTCTTCGACCGTGATGGCGCCGAGCGGCGCGAACAGGCCCACCCCGGCGTTGTTGACCAGCACGTCGATGGTGCTGGCGTTCCACTCCTGCCCGATGCCGGCGAGCGCAGCGACGCGCGCCGCCTCGACGGATGATAGGTCTGCGACATCCAACTGGACCGCGATGGCTTCACCTCCCGCTTCGACGATGTCGTCCACGACCCCACTCGCACCATTTCGCGAGGCTGCGACGACTCGGATCTTGTTCCTGGCCAACGCGAGCGCGGTGGCTCGTCCGAGTCCGCGGTTGGCGCCGGTCACGAGTGCAATTCGGGCCATGTCGTCCCCACATCAGATAAGTAAATGGATACTTACTTGTAAGCTAGCCCGTGCCGGTGATGCCGTCAATTCAAAGCAGGGGAGAGGGTAATGGCCCGCGACGCCGAAGCCACGAGAGCGCGGATCCTCGCTGCGGCAACCGCCGAGTTCTCCGCGCACGGGTATGCGGGTGGCCGGGTTGAGCGGATCGCCGCTCAGGCGCAGTGCAACGTTCGGATGATCTACGCGTACTACGGCGGCAAGAGCGGCCTGTTCGATGCGACCGTGGCCGACGCGCTGCGTCGCATGGCCGAGAACGTCCCCCCGCGTCCCGAGGACCTTGCCGGCTGGGCCGGGGACGTGTTCGATCATCATCAGCGCTTCCCCGAGGTACTCCGGCTGTGTATGTGGGCTCAGCTCGAGCGGCCAGAGGCCACTGATGAGCCGCGCGAGGCCTATCGGGACAAGGCGCTTGCCGTCGCGACGGCTGCGGCCCGACCGCTGTCGGGCGTCGACGTTTTGGTCTTCGTCTACGCCATCGCGCAAGCCTGGCAGCTGTCCCCGAAAGGACTTACCGGACTCGAGGAAAACCGAGCCGGCAGCCATGGGGATGCCGCTCGCCGACAATCGGTCGTCACCGCCGTCGAGCGGATGTTGCAAGCCCATTCCTGAGTCGACCGGGGCAAGGGGAGTCTGACAGTACCCCCACTACGGGGAACTCCCTGGCGCGCGGAATACCGCCTAACTTGCTGTACATCGGGCTGAAATCGCTGTGCAGGAGGCCCGACCAACGAGAAAGGCGACACGTTATAAACAGCAAATTCGCTACGCAGGCAGAGCTTTTCGGGCTCAGTGGTAAACGAGCCCTCGTCACCGGCGGCACCAGGGGAATCGGGATGATGATCGCGCGCGGGCTCCTTCAGGCGGGTGCCCGCGTGGTCATCAGCTCGCGCAACGCAGAAGCGTGCGCTCACGCGCGGAAGGAGCTGTCCGTATACGGCGACGTCTGGGCCGTGCCCGCCGATCTGTCCCGGCACGACGAGTGTGAGCGCCTCGCCGACCTTGTCACAGCCGAATCCGGGAAGCTCGACATCCTCGTCAACAATGCGGGCGCAATGTGGGACGAGCCGTTGGAGACGTTCCCGGACGAAGCCTGGAACACGGTCATCGACCTCAACCTGAAGTCGCCGTTCTGGCTCGTGCAGGCGCTGCTGCCGGCGCTCCGCAGCGCCGGTACCGCCGACGATCCTGCGCGGATCATCAACATCGGCAGCATCGCTGCCATACACATCCCCGCGCGGCCCAACTACTCGTACTCCAGCAGCAAGGCTGCGCTGCATCAACTCACCAGAGTGCTCGCCAAGGAGCTTGGCCCGCAGCACATCACGGTGAACGCGGTGGCGCCGGGACCGTTCCCGTCGACGATGATGGCGGCAACCCTCGACGAGTTCGGCGAGGCGATCGCGGCGTCGGCCCCGCTGCGCCGGATCGGCCGCGACGACGACATGGCGGGTGTCGCCGTGTTCCTTGCCAGCCGGGCAGGCGCTTACCTCACGGGCGCCATCGTCCCCGTCGACGGAGGGATCGCCACGACCGCGTGATACTGCGGCGACAACGCGTGCGGTGCGGGCCTACGGTGGATGGATGGACTCCACGCTCGATCTGCGCACCGAGATCCGAGAGTTTCTGAGGTCGCGTCGGGCCCGCATCGCGCCCGAGATGACCGGCCTGCCCGCCTACGGTGGAAGACGTCGAGTCAAGGGTCTGCGTCGAGAGGAGGTGGCGCTCCTCGCCGGGGTCTCGGTCGAGTACTACGTGCGCATCGAGCGCGGCAGCCTGGCCGGTACCTCCGACGGCGTGCTCGACGCACCAGCCACGGCCCTGCAGCTCGACGAAGCGGAGCGCGATCACCTGTTCCATCTCGCACGCCAGTCCGGGACGCCCACCGGTCGACGGCACCCCAAACCTCCCGCGACGGTGCGCCCGGCGCTGCAAGAGGTGCTCGACGCCATCACCGGTGCGCCTGCGTTGATCCGCAATGGGCGCCACGACGTGCTCGCCATGAATGGACTTGGTCGCGCGCTGTATTCACCGGTGCTGGCCGACCCGCGACGGCCCGCCAACACGGCGCGGTTCGTGTACTTGCACCCCGACGAGGCCGAGGAGTTCTTCGTCGACTACGACCAGGTGGCGCGAAATGCGGCCGCGGTGCTGCGTATGGAAGTGGGCCGGAATCCTCACGACGAGGAGCTCATCGCTTTGGTCGGCGAATTATCAACGTGCAGTGAGCTGTTCCGTCAACAGTGGGCATCTCAGGACGTGCGGCTGCACGGATACGGGAGCAAGCGTGTGAACCATCCCGTGGTGGGCCGGCTCGACTTGAACTTCGAGTCCATGGATCTGCCCACCGACCCAGGCCTGCACTTGAATGTCTACACCGCGCCCGCAAGAGGTCCGGCCGCTGACAATATGGCCCTGTTGGCGTCGTGGGCCAGTCAAGAGACGCTGGCGATGGAGCTTCATGCCCCGGGCAGATGACTCAGCCTCCAGCCCGTCCGCGTCAGGGATCCCAATGTCTCGTCGAGCAGATCCAGCACCGCCTGCCACGCCCGTGTCGCGTGCACGGCGTGGTATTCCACACCGGGCACGGTGGCAAGGACGTGGGTGGTGCCCCCGGTCAATGAGCCGTCAGGTTGCATCGGAGCGGCCCAGAAAGCGTGCTTGGCTCCGCCGTAAACGTTTACGCGCCAGTCGACTCCGGCGTTCTGAAGCGCGCTGGCAAACGTGAACAGTTGCCCGGGGGTGCAGAGCGGGTCTTCGGAGCCTGTACACAGCAGGAAGGCTCCGCCCACGTTCATCCAATCCTCGGTGCGGGCGACTGGCAAGCCTGGATGAATCGCGGCGAGTGCCTTGAATGGCACTCCCGCGCTGGCAAGTTCCAGGACGATTCGGCCGCCGGCGCCGTATCCGAGCGCTGCGAGCCGGTCGTGGTCAGCACCGGGCACAGCGAGTAGAACGTCGAGCGCAGCACGGCCGATGGCTTGCATACGGGCCGGATCAGCCATGAGTGGCATGACCCGATCCAGCATCGCTTGCGGGTCACCGAAGAACGTCCGGCCAGCGTGATAATCCATCGCGAGGGTGATGTAGCCGTGCTCGGCGAGGTTGTCGGCGCGGCCGCGTTGATAGTCATCGAGACCGATTCCGTCATGCCCTATGAGCACTGCCGGCCAGGGACCCTCGCCGTCAGGCCGCGCCAAGTGGCCGACCATCGTCAGTCCGTCGACTTCGTAGGTGACTTCGCGCGTGACGACCATGCGATCACGTTAACCAGGGATCTGGCACCTCGGTATCGCGTTCGCCCTGGGCTGACCGACCGCCAGGGGCCGACGATCGTGGGGTAGCCCAACTGGCAGTTGCTACCGCGCACCGGTGTCGCCGGTGGTACCGCCGTAGGTGGTGATCTTGTATTCGGTGGCAGCCAGGGAAAGGGTGAGTTCACGGATCTGGCGGCGGATGGTGTCGCGGTGTTCGAGCAGCATGTCGAGTCGTTCGGGTACGGTCTGATCGCCGCTGTCGACGAGCGCGATATAGTGCTGTAGATCGCGGATAGCCATGCCGGACAACCGCATCCGAGTGAGGAAGACAAGCCGACGCACCGCCGCGGGACGGTAGCTGCGGTGGCCGCTGCTGTCGCGGTCCACCTCGACCAGGCCGACGCGTTCGTAGTAGCGCAGGGTATGCGCGGAGACGTCGAGCAACTCGGCGACCTCGGCGATACTCATCGAAGCGCGGACCTCAGTGGTGGCGGCGAGGCGATGGATCACCTCGATCGACATCGGACCGTCGATCTCGCCGAGTGAGGCGAGGGCCTTGGTCATCAGGTCGTCGGTGGACATACCCGATCCTAGATCGGACGCATTGAGGCGGGGACGTCGGCGAAGTCGGCGCTGCGCGCAAGCTCAGCCCACTGGCTGACCTCCTCCAGACTGCGTCGATAGGCTGCGGTGAGCCGCTCGACGGCCTCGGCGCCCAGCGGCAGCCGCAGCGGCACTTCCTCGGAATGGGCCAAGGAGACGATGATCTGAGCGGCCTTGACGGGGTCACCTTCCTGGTTCCCGTCCGCGCCGGCCATGTCGGCGCGCACATCGGCCAGGATCTCCCGGTAGGTCGGCGAGACGGCGGTGAAGTCGAGCACGTCGGCGGTGTTGAACGCGGTGCGGAACCGGCTGGGCTCGACCAGCATCACACCGATCCCGAACCGGGCGACTTCGCCGGCCAAGGCCTCTGACCATCCCTCTAACGCGAACTTCGACGCCGAGTAAGTGGAGACGCCGGGGAAGGACGTCCGGCCGCCCTGGCTGCTCATCTGCACGATCGTCCCGCCGCCCTGAGCCCGCATGATCGGTAGTGCCGCACGGACGAGGGCGGCGGGACCGAAGAGGTGCAGGTCCATCAGGTCGCGCAGCTGCGCGTCGGTGACTTCCTCGGCGGCGCCGACGATGGCGCGTCCGGCGTTGTTCACCAGGACGTCGAGCCGGCCGTAACGCTCGACCGCAGCCTGGACGAGGCCGGCGGCTTTGGTGGTGTCTCGGGCATCGAACTGGACACTTGTGACGCGATCACCGAAGTTGGTGATCAGGTCGGCCATAGCGTCAGGATTGCGGACTGCGGCCACGACCTGATCGCCCGTGGCAAGGGCGGCCTCGGCCAGTGCACGTCCGAGTCCCTTCGAGGCTCCGGTGATGATCCAGGTCTGCGATGCCGTAGCTGTTGTCATGGCCGTGACGTTAGGAGTTCGAGCGCGCTCGAACGCAAGCTCGACCCCAGCAGGGTCGCGAAGGCGGCCCGTCGATCCGCAGCGGGGCGGGGGTCCGCACCTGGCGGTTCATATTCGTCCGCGCGCTTGCTGCCTCCGCCAGTGGCTACCGGACACGAGGGAGTCTGACTCGCGTGCGACGGGTTGGGTACCGAGACTGGGGTTGTCAGGGCTGCGTGCGGGGAGTCGTGCGTAATTGGCCGCAAATGACTGGTCGTAGGCGGACAATTGCTCCATGTCCTCTGCAGTATGGATCGTCGTCGCGGTGTTCGCGGTCGGTACTGTCGCCGGCGGGTTGCTGGGAATCAGGGCCTGGTTGCAGAAGCCGGCGCCGCCCGAGGTTATCGAAGCTGCGCACCGCGACGACGACGAAACGGACTGACGCCATCACGTTGGGCCGCAGAGCAGCACATCTTCGTGGTGACGCGCCATATTCGTTTATGTCGACATTCCTCCCGATACGCAGCAGTGCATCACTGAAATGTGGCTGGGGGAGGCCTTCTGGGACTATCGCTTGCAGGTCTCAGGTCAGAGAAGCCGACGGCGTCATCGCCTCGTTGATCGATCAGAAGGCTTCTTCGGCCAACTCCATCACGCCGTAGTCCTCCGCCTCGACCGCAGCGCGGATCGCCAATATGCCGGGCAGTGCTGTGCGAGCGAAGAACCGTGCCGAGGTGATCTTGCCGTTGTAGAACTGTCGGCCCTGGTCTGAGTGCGCTTGCAACAGCGCGTCGTTGGCCACCTTCGCCTGCCATAGCAGCAGCCAGCCGATCACGAGATCGCCGAGTGCGAAGAGCAAGGGCACCGATCCCAAACCCGTTCTGTACACCTCGGTGGGCTCCTCACGCGCCGCGTCGAAATGCCCGCGCAGCGTGTGGACCATCGATCGGATGTCCTCTATCGCAGTCGCCAGCAGCGCTCGCTCCTGCTGGAACGTTGAGCCGCCCGCGGATTCGGTGAACTTGACGATGAGCCCCAGTACATGGTCGAGGGTCTGCCCGTCGTCCCGGATGATTTTGCGAAACAACAAGTCCTGTGCCTGAATGGCGGTGGTCCCCTCGTACAGGGTGTTGATCAGGCAGTCCCTGACATACTGCTCCATCGGATAGTCCTGGAGGTAACCAGATCCGCCGAACATCTGCAGGCTGAGTTTGAGTGTGTCGTAAGCCCGTTCTGAACTGACCGCTTTGACGACGGGTAGCAGCAGGTCGTTGATCTTGGCGGCGAGCTCCGGTTCGGCGTGCGACACGCTGCGGGCCAGCTGAGGAACGGCGTCCTGGTGGACGGCGGTGAACAGGTACAGCGCCCGCAGCCCTTCGGCATAGGACTTCTGCGTTAACAGCGAGCGCCGTACTTCCGGATGGCGGATGATCGGTACCCGGGGCGCGGTCTTGTCGGAGGTGCGGGTCAGATCAGGTCCCTGAATGCGCGTCTTGGCGTAGTCGAGTGCGCTGAGGTAGCCGGTCGACAGCATCCCCGTCGACATCACGCCGGTGCCCATCCGTGCGTTCTCCATCACCTTGAACATCTGGGCGATACCGTTGTGGACATCGCCCACCAACCAGCCGATCGCGGGTTGGTCTCCGCCGAAGGTGATCTCGCAGGTTGGGGAAGACTTGATGCCCATTTTGTGCTCGACCCCGGTGACGTAAACACCGTTGCGGGAGGTGATCTGCATCGTCGCGGGGTCGAACAGATGCTTCGGGACGAAGAACATGCTCAGTCCCTTGGTCCCTGGGCCGGCTCCTTGGGGCCGGGCCAGGACGAGGTGGAAGATGTTCTCCGCGGTGTCACCTACGTCGCCGCCGGAGATGAAGCGTTTGACGCCGGTGATGTGCCAGGTCCCGTCCGACTGTTCGACTGCTTTGGTGACCCCGGCGCCGACGTCGGAGCCGGCGTCCGGTTCCGTGAGCACCATGGTTCCCGCCCAACCCCGCTCCATGGCGACGGCGGCCCAACGCCGTTGTTCGGGCGTGCCGACCTCCCACAGGGCGGCCGCCATCTCCGGCCCGAGGTTGAAGAAGGCCGCGGACAGGTTGGCTGAGTGCAGGATCTCCCGGACCGCCCACACCATCGGCATCGGCGCGAGCGTGCTCCCGATGTCCTCGGGAATACCCAGCCGCCACCAGCCTGCCTCTTTGAGTGCGAGAACCGATTTGCGCAGCGGATCGGTGACGACGACCTCGTGGGAGGCGGCGTCGAACCGGATCGGGTGTCGGTCGGCCTGCACGTAGGATTCGGCCAGTGGGCCTTCGGCAAGGCGGACAACCTCTTCGAAGATGTGGCGCACCGTCTCGGTGTCGAGATCGCCGTAACAGCCGTCGTCGAGCAGTCGGTCAACACCGAGGACCTCGAAAAGGTTGAACTCGATATCTCGGACGTTGGGGCGGAAGTGTGTCATCTGCGCGCTTTCTGTTGACCAATCAAAGGGGCTGGCCGCATCAGAGGGCCAGTGTGGCGACGCGCTCGCTGCACGTGTCGTGGGGCAGATTCGCTCGACCTTCGTTCAGCAGCTTTCGGATCCGCTCGCGGGCCGGGTCACGGTCGTAGCCGTTCACCAGAGCCCCGGCCATACGTACCGGGTCGCCGAAGAAGAAGTACTCGTAGAGCGCTTGCCGGCTGGAGAACCCGGAAATCGAGGCGTCGAAGGCCAGCTTGAACAGCTGGACCCGGTCGGTGCCGTTGACCGTCGCGCCTTGCAGGTATTGCTCGATGTCGTCGCGGGCATCCGAGGCGATGTCGGCCTCACCGGGCAGCGCCATCAGGCCGGAGGCGCTGAACTTGCGAATGATCTGCGGAAAACGTTGTGACACTTTCGGATACCAGTTGCGAGCGGCGTTGAGAGTTTCCCACCGCGGCAGGTACACACCCCAGTCGTTGATAGCTCCGTCGGCTTCGGCCGCGCGGAGCAACGCCCTCCCGATTTCGAGGTCGACGATGAGTTCGGCCAGGTCCTCCTGAATGTGCTGGAAGCCTTCGATTCCGATCGCGGCACCGATCTCCGACGCCAGACCGAGGAAGAACTCGGTCTTGGCGACGGTGCGCGTCACGACCTGATGGGTCATCAACGCCCCCGCGCCGGTCTCGGCGTAGAAGGCGTTGCACAACTCGGGGTGTCCGAGCATGAAGACGCGGTCATTGGGCACGAAGACGTCGTCGAAAACCACCACCGCATCCATCTCCTCATACCGGGCGGCCAGCGGCTCGTCAAAAGTGCTGCCGCCGTTGTGGAGTGATCCTCGGCAGAGGTAGCGCAAACCGGGTGCGTCGTTCTGGATCGCGAACGCGTAGCTGTACGGGGCATCCTCCGGTGTTCCGCGTAATACGGTGGAGGGGAAGACCAGCAGCTCGTCGGCAATCGGAGCCACGGTGGCCAGCATCCGAGCACCGCGCACGACGATGCCGTCCGGCCGCTCCTCGACGATCCGTGCGGCGAGCTGTCCGCCACCCTGCTGACTGCCGGTCAAGGATCGGTTGACCTGCGGCGGTATCAACGTGTGGGTGGCCAGCAGATCGTTCTCCCGTGCGTACTCGTAGTAGTTCGCGATCCTTTCACCGAATTTCGGGTCCGCCTTGGCGAACCATGTCTGCGCAGCACCGAGCGCAGTGAGCGAGCTGCTCATGTAGTCCCCGCTGCGGCCCAGGAAACCGTTGGTCTCGTCAGCCCATGCCTGGATCGCTACGCGGCGGCGCTTGAGATCCTCGACCGAACGCGGCACCAGGAAGGACGCATTGACCAGGTCGCCGGTGGTGGGGGAGGTGAAGGTCAGCTGATCCTGGTAACGCGGGTCATGCTGCATGTCAAACAGTTTCGCGTAAGTACGGGCGACATCACGGAACGCCGGATGCTCCGCGACGTTCTCGCTGACCACCTCACCGTCGATCACGATGTGGGGGCGCATGGCGTTGATCTTGTCCAGGAACTGCGCTCCGGTACGGATGCCCATGATTGGTCTCTTTCGTCGATGTGGTGGCTCAGAACAGCAGCTCGTGGCCGACTGCGGATTCGGGGATGGTGGTGAAACGGCCGTTGATGAAGCCCAATGCGTCTCCCTGGCGGTAGTCGAAGTTTCGCACTTCACCGAGGAACAGGGTGTGATCACCGGCGTCGTACTCGGCCCACGGCGTGCACTCGAAATAGCTCAATGTTCCGGCCAGCCGGGGAGCGAACTCACCGTCGATCCACACCGGGTCCACAGCCGGTCTGCCCGCGAACTGCCAAGCCAGTGGCTCCTGTTCGGCGCCGAGCACGTTGACGGTGAACGGCACCCCACGGATCAGGTCATGTGACCGGACGGTGCGCTGGAGCGAGATCTGGACCAGCGGCGGTTCCATCGACACTGACGTGAACGAGTTGACCGTCAGCCCGTGCCGACCACTGGGCGAGTCGAATGTGACGACGGCTACGCCGGTCGCGAAGCGTCCCAGCGATCCACGGAAGTGGTGCTGCGGGGGACGATACAACGCAGAGCCCGGCGGGAATGCCGAGCATTGCTGGCTCTGGGGAGTCATGGCGATCCTGTTCGCGTTTTCGAAGGTGGTGGTGGAATGCCCGGGCACTGACGGCGCCGGCGCCAACCACCGCACCCTCGATCATCCAGGTCACACCCGATTGCGGAAAACTGAAAAAACAGGTGATCATCAGCGCTTTTCAGCGCTTTACCGGCCGCGCAGGGTCAACGCATGATGCTGGTGTGACCATCGAACCCGACAGCGCCAAAGTGTCTACCGGCGTGGCCATTTCGGTCGCCGAGGTGATCGAGCGCAGTCGCAAGGTGATCGCCGTGCATCTGAACTACCGCTCACGTGCCGCGCAGCGGGGGCGTTTCCCGGGCCATCCGTCGTATTTCCTCAAGCCGCCGACGTCGCTGGCGTTGAGCGGACGACCGGTGGAGCGGCCGGCGGGAACGAGGTTGCTGGCTTTCGAGGGCGAGATCGCGCTCGTCATCGGCCGTCGCACGCGGCGGGTGTCACCGGAGAATTCCTGGGATTGTGTTCAGTTCGTCTGTGCAGCCAATGATCTCGGCGTCTACGACCTCCGCACAGTGGACAAGGGGTCGAACCTCCGGTCCAAAGGCGGTGACGGATTCACCCCGATCGGGCCGCAGTTGCTGAGTGCACGAGGAATCGATCCCGCTCGGCTTCGGGTCCGAACCTGGGTGAACGGACGACTCGCACAGGATGGCGACACCTCGGACCTGCTTTTCCCGTTCACCCAGTTGATCGCCGACCTGTCCCAGTTGATCACTCTCGAAGCGGGTGACGTCATCTTGACCGGCACCCCCGCCGGCTCCAGCGTGGTCGCCCCCGGAGACACGGTGGAGGTCCAGGTCGACAGTGTCGAGGACCCGCGCCTGAGTACCGGCCGGCTGTGCACATCGGTCGTCGCCGGTACCGACGCGTTCGCCGACTTCGGTGCCCAACCGGACGCCGACGAAGCGCAGATCGTCGATGCCTGGGGGAGCCGCGTCGCGGCCGGTCTGGAACCGGAGTTCGTCCTGACCGAGTCGCTGAAGGCGAAGCTGGCATCGGTGGGAACCGCCACCTTGTCCGCGCAATTGCGTAAGCGCGGCCTCAACGCGGTCACCATCGACGGACTCACGCCGACCCATCCGGACAAACGCATGGTGGGAAGGGCCCGGACCTTGCGGTTCGTGCCGCTGCGCGAGGACCTCTTCAAAGCCCGGGGCGGCGGCTACAACGCACAGAAGCGGGCCTTCGACAGCCTGGAGCCCGGCGATGTTCTGGTGATCGAGGGCCGGGGCGAAAAGGGCAGCGGCACCGTCGGCGACATCCTCGCGTTGCGCGCCCAGGTGCGCGGGGCGGTCGGCATCGTCACCGACGGCGGCGTGCGCGATGTGGCCGCTGTTTCGGCGCTGGACATCTGCACATTCCACGGCGGCCCGCACCCCGCCGTGCTGGGCCGCAGACACGTGCCCTGGGATGTGGACATCGCGGTGGCCTGCGGCGGCGCGACGGTGGAGCCGGGCGACGTCCTGGTCGGCGACGCCGACGGAGTCGTGGTGATTCCACCGGGTCTCGCCGAGGACATCGCCGACTCGGCAATAGCCCAGGAGACCGAAGAGCAGTACATCGCCGACCGGGTCGCCGAAGGTGCCGCACTCGAAGGTCTCTATCCCATGAACGACTCGGCACGCGCCGACTACGAGCAGTCTCGGCGCGGCCGCCACGCCGACACCACCCCGAAAGGTTCGACACCATGACAGCCCGTCGAGATCCGCACAGCATCCGCGGATCCATCACTCCGTTGATGACGCCGTTCACCGACGACGGCGCAGTCGATCATCGGAGCCTTGCCAATCTCGTCAACTGGCAGTTGGCCAGCGGCAGCCACGGTATCTCGATCGGCGGCTCCACCGGAGAACCGGGCGCGCAGTCGGTCGCGGAGCGTCTCGCTGCGATCGCGACGGTCATGAAATCTGTGTCGGGCCGGGCGCCGGTGGTGGCCGGAACCGGCACGGCCAAGCTCGACGAGACCATCGAACTGACCGGTCGGGCTGCGGAACTCGGGATCGATGCGGCACTGGTCATCACGCCGTACTATGCCCGGCCGACTCAGGAGGCGCTGTACCGCTGGTACAAGACGGTTGCCGAGGAGTATCCCGATCTGCCGATCCTGGCCTATAACGTTCCGGTACGGACCGCTGTCGATCTCGCGCCGGAGACCATCGCCCGCCTCTACCGTGACGTCGAGAACTTCGTCGGCGTCAAAGAGACGACCAAGGACTTCGAGCACTTCTCCCGGGTGATGCACCTGTGCGGCCCCGACATCATCGTCTGGTCGGGGATAGAGCTGCTGTGCTTGCCGTTGCTCGCACTCGGTGGCACCGGGTTCCTCAGCGCGACAGCCAATATCGCTCCCGCTGCTCATGCACGGATGTACGAGTTGTGGATCGCCGGTGCGCACGAGGAGGCCCGGGCCATCCATTATGGCCTGCATCCCCTGGTGGATCTGCTGTTCGTCGAGACCAACCCGGCGCCGGGCAAGTGGCTGCTCAAGGATCTCGGCCTGATTGCCTCTGACCATGTTCGCCCGCCATTGATCACGCCGACGCCGGGCGCACTGGAGAGAATCGCCGTGTTGCGGCGTGCTGGCGAGAAGTTCCTCACGCCAGTAGGCGATTTCGCACTGGAAGGAGCTTTCGCGTGACCGCGAACCGTCGGCCCGAGGGTGTACCGCAGCGCATCCAGCACTTCATCGGCGGGAAGTTGGTCGACAGCCTTGCCGACACGTGGTTCGACGTCATCGATCCGGTGACCAACCAGCCGTACGCGCAGGCCGCCGCAGGACAGGCCGACGATGTCGACCGCGCGGTGGCCGCGGCCAAAGTCGCCTTCCGGACCGGGCCCTGGCCGAACATGCAGGCCCGGAGCCGTTCCCGGGTGCTGAACAGAATCGCGGACGCCATCGAGAGCCGCGATGCGCGGCTGGCCGAGTTGGAGTCGTTCGACAGCGGCCTGCCGATCACGCAGGCGCTCGGCCAGGCCCGCCGCGCCGCCGAGAACTTCCGCTTCTTCGCCGACCTGGTGGTGGCGCAGGCCGACGACGCCTACAAGGTGCCCGGCAGCCAGATCAACTACGTCAACCGCAAACCAAAAGGTGTCGCCGGCCTGATCACGCCATGGAACACCCCGTTCATGCTGGAGAGCTGGAAGTTGGCGCCGGCCTTGGCATCCGGATGCACCGTCGTATTAAAACCCGCCGAATTCACTCCGCTGTCCGCTGGACTGTGGGCCGACATCTTCCGCGACGCGGGCGTTCCCGATGGGGTGTTCAACTTGGTCAACGGCATTGGCGAAGAAGCCGGCGACGCGTTGGTCAAGCATCCCGACGTCAGAGTCATCTCCTTCACCGGTGAGTCGGCCACCGGCGAGATCATCTTCCGCAACTGCGCCACCGGCCTCAAAGGCATGTCGATGGAACTCGGCGGCAAATCACCGGCGGTGGTGTTCGCCGATGCCGACCTCGACGCCGCCCTGGACTCCACGCTGTTCGGTGTCTTCTCACTCAACGGCGAGCGATGCACGGCGGGCAGCCGCATCCTTGTCCAGGAGGAGATCTACGACGAATTCGTCGAACGGTTTGCCGCGCGGGCGGCCGGCATTGTGGTCGGGGATCCCCAGGATCCACGGACCGAGGTGGGTGCCCTGGTCCATCCTGAGCATTTCGCCAAAGTGATGTCCTACATCGACGTCGGCAAGACAGAGGGACGGCTGCTGTGTGGGGGTGGGCGGCCGGCGCATCTGCCGCAGGGCAACTTCGTGGCGCCGACGGCCTTCGCCGATGTGGAGCCGAACGCGCGGATCTTTCAGGAGGAGATCTTCGGACCGGTGGTCGCGCTGTCGCGATTCCAGACCGAAGAGCAGGCGCTCGCGTTGGCTAACGGCGTGAAATACGGTCTGGCTGCTTACATCTGGACCAACGACCTCAAACGTGCCCACCGGTTCGCGCAGAATGTCGACAGCGGCATGGTGTGGGTCAACTCCCACAACGTTCGCGATCTGCGCACCCCCTTCGGCGGAGTCAAGGCCTCGGGCCTTGGCCACGAGGGTGGCTACCGGTCCCTGGACTTCTACACCGACCAGCAGGCTGTGCACATCACCCTCGGCGACGTCCACACACCGAGATTCGGCATCACCGCCCGCTGACCAGACTCCCTTCTGATGAAAGTGAGCCGACACATGGCCTCCGTTTCACCGCCCGACATCGTCCGCTGTGCGTACATGGAATTGGTCGTCACCGACCTGGAACGATCACGGGATTTCTACGTCGACATCCTGGGTCTGGTCGTCACCGAGGAAACCTCTGACGCAATCTATCTGCGGGCGTTCGAGGAGTTCATCCACCACAATCTGGTGCTGCGCAGGGGCCCGGTCGCCGCGGTGGCTGCGTTCGCCTTCCGGGTCCGCAGCCCCGAGGATGTCGACCGTGCCGAGGCCTACTACAAGTCGCTCGGCGTGCGCACCGAGCGTCGTTCGAGCGGATTCACCCGCGGAGTCGGAGACAGCGTCCGGGTGGAGGACCCGTTGGGTTTCCCCTACGAGTTCTTCTACGACGTCGTGCATGTCGAGCGCATGGCCTGGCGCTACGACGTCCAGGGAGCGGGCGCCCTGGTACGCCTCGACCACTTCAATCAGGTGACCCCTGATGTGCCGCGAGGCCGGAAATACCTCGAAGAGTTGGGTTTTCGCGCCACTGAGGACATCCGTGACGATGCAGGCATCACCTACGCCGCGTGGTTCCGGCGCAAAGACACCGTCCACGACACCGCGCTGACCGGCGGCGACGGTCCCAGAATGCACCACATCGCCTTCGCCACCCACGAGAAACACAACATCCTCTACATCTGCGACAAGCTCGGTGCGCTGCGTCGATCCGACATCATCGAACGCGGTCCCGGCCGGCACGGGGTGTCCAACGCGTTCTACCTCTACCTACGCGACCCCGACGGACATCGGGTGGAGATCTACACGCAGGACTACTACACCGGCGACCCGGACAACCCGCTGGTGAGCTGGGACGTGCACGACAACCAGCGACGGGACTGGTGGGGCCACGCCGTGGTTCCGAGCTGGTACACCGAGGCCTCGCTGGTGCTCGACCTCGACGGTGTCCCGCAGCCCGTCCAGGTGCGCACCGACCAGAGCGAGATGGCGGTGACCATCGGTGCCGACGGCTTCTCCTACACCCGCCGCGACGACGAGGAGCAGGGCTTCAAGCTGGGCGCCCAGCTCTGACTGATCCGCCGGGCGGCTGTCACCGGCGGTTCGGTCGGGTGCGGGTGTCGGTGAGGAGCCGTTCGGCCGTTTCGGCGATCAAATCCATCAGTGTGGTGAATTCGGATGCGTTCATATCAACCTGCCGGGCGATGAACGCGCCGTCGAGAGCCACCATGATGAGCCGGCTGGCCGCGTCGAGATCCGTCCCGGTCCCGGCCGGGACCTGGCGGCTCAGCAGATCGCGGATCAGCGCACGGCCCTTGAGACGCACGTCGGCGGCGATCCGCAGGACTCCGGGATCGCCGTCGCCGCGTTCGAGCACGAGCATCAACAGCAGCTTGAGGAACAGCGGCCGCTTCTCGAAGACCACGCCGACCCCCCGCAGCCCGTCGCGCAGGCTGCCGCTGCTGACGCTCTGTTCCCTGAGCAGGTGGTAGAACTCATCGCTGGCGTGTTCGACCACCGCGCCCAGCAGACCCTCCTTGCTTCCGAAGGCGTGGTAGATCGATGCCGAGTGGATTCCGGCGGCCGAGGCGATGCTGCCCATGCTGGTCGCCGAATAGCCCTGTGCTGCGAACAACTCCGCGGCGGCTTCAATCGCCTTGGCTCTGGTGACCGACCCGCGCAGCCGCCGGCCGTCAACAAGCTCCTCAGCACTCATAGTTTGTCAGTCTGTGGGGTCGACGAGGTCTTCGTCAAAGCCGGCGCGGAGGTTTCCCTCGCGTAGTCGACCAACGCGCGGGCCCGGTTGGTCAGCCGGGTCGCCGCGGGCCAGATGCACACGACGGCCTCCCGCGACAGCCGGGGTTGGAGGGGCCGAGTCACCAGAGAGAGGCCCTCATAACTGTGGGTGATACGCGGCTTCTGGATGAGCAGGCTGTAGCCGAGACCGCGGGCCACCAGGGATCGCACCAGCTCGAAGTTCTGCGTTCGGTGCCGGATGGTGGGGGTTATCCCGGCGGCACTGAGCAGGTCGAGGGTGTGCCTGCCACTGGGCGGCAGGTCTAGCAAGATCAAGTTCTCGCCGGCGAGCTCCTGGACGTCGATGGCCGACTCCTCAGCCAGTCGGTGCCCGCCGGGTAGCAGTGCGTGCAGATCGCACTCGTAGAGGACAGCCTCCTGCACGCCGACCGGAAGATTGATGCGGTAGGTGATGATGAGGTCGAGCGCCGACCGGCGCAGCATCGGCACCAGGTCGTCCATACCGCCGTCGACGAAGGACAGGTCGACGTCGGGGTGCAGGGCGGAGAACTCCTCGAGTAGACCGGGAAGTACCGAGGCGGCCAGCGTCGAATAGCATCCGATCGAGACCGGCCCGGCCAGCCGGCTACCGTCCTCGCCTCGCACGAGTTCCACTTCACGTGCCTCGGCGAGCAGAATGCGGGCTCGCTTCAACGTGTGGGAGCCTGCGGCGGTCAGCGAGACCCCGTGAGCCTTGCGACGCACCAGCAGTTGGGTGGCCAGGACGCGTTCGAGATCACCGACCGAGGAGGCCACAGCCGAGGGGGAGACGTGCAATCGGGCGCCGGCGGCGCTGAACGAGCCGTGCTCGGCGACCGCACAGAAGTACTCGAGTTGCTTGAGCGTGAAACCCACCGTCATGGATGCTGACCCCGTTGAAGACGCGAAAACCCGGGGATATTCAGTGGTTTTCGCTGCTTACCCAAGGCGCCTGGGTAGGAGAGGATGAAGCCATGGACGAGACGATGCCTGATCTTCTCACCGACGACCGCATGTCCGCGCATCTCGGTATCCAGGTGAAGCATCGGGAGCCGGGACACGCGGTGGTCACCATGACCGTCACGTCCGGCATGGCGAACGGTCACGGCATCACCCACGGTGGTGCTGTCTTTGCGCTGGCCGACACGGCGTTCGCGCTCGCCTGCAACCGCAGCGCCGGGGTGATGGGGGTGACCGTCAGTGCGACCATCGACTTCATCGCTGCGAGTGGTGTCGGTGACGTTCTGGTGGCCCGTGCGTGCGAGCGCGTGGAGCGGGGACGAAGCGGCCTCTACGACGTCACGGTGTGTCGCGGCGACGAGGTGATCGCGGAGTTTCGGGCTCGTAGCCGCAACGTCACCGCCCCAGGTAACCGTGTCAATTCGGCGGGTCATCAGGACAGATCTTCCAGGCAAAGCTGAACCCACGCAGCACTGCGGCGACCGCTCCGTCATCCAACGGTCCGTCGCCCGACCGTTCGATCACCGCGGTGGGAATCCCGTCGACCACGACCCCGGAAACCGATGCCTGAATCCCGTTGTCCCGCAGAGCCGTGTCAGCGACAGTCCGGATCGCGTCAGCCCGCAGCGCAACCTTGTTCGGCTTGCCGACATCGGTGATCGGAAGATCGTCGACGATGACGACGTGTCGTGGGGCCGCAGCAGGTTCGGCAACTCGGTCTCGACACCAGTCGCGCAGCTCCGGCGCCGATACCGCGGCGTCGAGCTGCACCGTGACATAAGCCACCGGCACCTCTCCGGCGTGGGTGTCCGGGCTGCCGACTGCGGCGGCCGCGGTCACATCGGGATGAGCGAGCAGGGCGTCTTCGATCTGGGCCGGGTCGATGTTGTGGCCGCCGCGGATGATCAAGTCCTTCACCCGACCGCACACCTGGATGAAACCCTGGTCATCCATGCGTGCCAGGTCACCGGTGTCGAGCCAGCCGTCGTCGGAGACGGCACCGAGGTAGTCGAGACACGGACGACCGCCGTCACGGCCGGTCACATAACCGGCAAAGATGTTGGGGCCCTTGAGTAGGAGCGTGCCGACGCCGCCATACGGGACGTCGAGAGGCCGCCCGTCGTCGGGATCGCGGTGGACCACTCGGGCTTGCTGATAGGGCAGACGCTGACCCACCCAGCCGGGCCGCGGATGCTCGAGAAAACTTCGGGTGCTTGCGCACGTCGCCTCGGTCAGGCCGTAGCCTTCGTTCAGCTCGACGCCGGTGGCGGCGCGGAAGCTCTCACGCACCGCCGGCGGCAGTGGGCTGGCCCCCACGATGGCCAAGCGCAGACTGCTCACATCAGAATCGACCGGGATCCGACTCAATGCGGCGTAGACCGTCGGTACCGCCGACATCGCGGATATCCGCAACTGTTCGACCAGTGACCAGAACCCGGCCAACAATTCGGGGTCCCGGTAACCGAGCGGTCCCGCCCAGACAACGTGCCGGCCTCGAAGAAGCTGCGCCAGGATGGTCACGATCAGCGCGTTGACATGGAAGAGCGGTAATGCCGCGAAAACCACGGCGTCGTCGTCGAGTTGGTCGCTGCAGGCGATCATCCAGGCGTCGGCCATCTGGGCGCCGTGGCGGTGCGCGGCCAGCTTGGGCAACCCCGTGGTGCCACCGGTGTGGAAGAACGCGGTGAGGTCGTCGGCGTTTGGAGGAGTGGCACACAGGTGGTCGTCGACCTGGCGACTGGCCACCGTCTCGAGGTAGTCGACCGTCAGACCCGACCACGTGCCAAGATCCGGCGCTGAAGGCGATGTCACCACCGGCCTCAACGCCAGAACGGCTCGCACGCCCGCCGACGAGGCCACCTCGCACGCGGTGCGCCAGGCATCGGCGTCGAACTCGGGGCCGGCGGCCACCAGGATCTCGACACCGGCACGGGTCATCAGTTCGGTCAGATGACTGGGGGACATCCGCGGGTTGAGCGGGACGGCGATCCCGGTGGTCTCCGCGGCGAGCAGCGCGCTGACCAGCTCACCGGTGTTGGGGGAGAGCAGCGCTATCGCAGTTGACCGTTGCGCGCCGAGTTCGGTGAGCGCATTGGCGCAGCGGCAGACATCTGCCAGTAACTCGCCGTAGGTCCGTCTTGTCGACTGCTCGAGGTTCGTGCCACCTGGCAGGGCTGTCACGGCAAGCCGGTCGGGCCACAGGGCGGCAGCGCGTTCAAGCGCGGCGTATCCGCTCGTCGGCACCCCGCGAACCGCAAGGGGAGAGGCTTCGACCTTGTGCAGGTCGGCCGGACCCGTCAAGGCGGGCCAGAGCTCTGCAGAGGTGGTCGACACAGAGCTCACTTGTGAGCGATCGGGTTGTCGAGGCGTCCGAGCCCGGCGATCTCCACCGACAGAGTGCCATTCAGACTGCTCATATCGAGGTGGCGCAGCGTCGGGAACTTCGGGTTCGCGCCTGGTTGAACTGCCGTGCCGAAGTGCACCACATCGCCGGGCTCGAGGGTCATGTAGTTCGACAGGTGTGCGATGACGTCCTGGATGGGAAACGTCAACTTGCTCGTCGAGTCACTCACGACGAGCTCGTCGTCGAGCCAGCAGTCCACCGCCAGGGCATTGGGGTCGACCACCTCGTCGCGGGTGGTGATCCACGGCCCCATCGGGGCGAAGGTGTCGGACCCTTTGGATCGCGCGTGGTAGGTCAAATAGAGCGAGGAATCCTTCTCGCCGTGGGTTTCTCGCCAGGTGAGATCAGTCCCGACCGGGCTGGGCAACCGCAACTCCATGCTGTCGCGGTCCTTGAGTGCCGGGGAGGTGATGTCGTTGATGATCGTGTAGCCGAAGATGGCCTCGAGTGCCTGCTCTGGCTGGACCGCCTTGATGCGACGGCCGATGATGGCAGCCAACTCGGGTTCGGGGTGTGTCAGGCCATACTCCGGTGGCACGACGATGGGCTCCCCATGGCCGGTCAGCGCCGACGGCGGCTTCAAGAAATACGCCGGCTCGACGTGCTGCCGATAGGCGAATTGCGCGATGCCGCTGTTGTTGACCGCGACACCGACGATCTTGGAGGGGTGGGGTTGCGGCGCCAGCCAGGAGATGTCGGCACTGTCCAAGACTGCCTCCGCCGCCACGGGTTCGCTCAGCGCTGCGGCCAGTTTCGGCAGGAGTCGGTCGGCGTCGGCGATCAAGGTCGCCACCGTCAGGTCGGGCAAGCTGAGCAGCCGGGCGACGTTGACCAACTGCTCAGCCGGACCGAGCGCAGTCACCACGGGACGGCCCGCGGCCAGTACGGTTGCTATCTTCATGGCTAGAAAAGCCCCTCTTGTGGCTGCACGGCTGCCAGATGAGCACCGTAGACCTGCGCGGCGATGTCGTAATCGCTATAGGTATGAGCGGCACCAGTGTGCAGATCTCGCCAGTACCGCTGCATGGGGTTCTCGTCGCGGACCGCAGATCCGCCGGATGCATCGAAGAGCCGATCGGCCGCACGCACCGCCAACCGGGTGATGTAAGCCTGATTGCTCCGCCAGCCCGCCATCTCGTCCGGCGTTGTCGGGTCGGTGGAGTTGGCGCGCGAATCCATAGCCCGCCAGTCACTTTCGAGTAGGGACCGGGCGGCATCGAGCTCATGGGTGGATTCGGCCAGGCGCATCAGAGCCGGCGCGGTCTCTCCGACCTTCGCGCCGGTGTACGCGCGGACCCTGGTCGACAGCCGCGCGTGGTAGAGATCGCGCAACGCCTCGCTGGCGCCGAGGTTCACAGCGGAGAAGTTCAGCGCGAAGACCGGTTGCCAGGGCAACCGGTAGACCGGTGCGTCATGGGTGCCGAATCCCGTCGCAGTCCCGATGTTGAGGCTGATCAGCGTTTCCAGACGATACTCGGGCACGAAGACATCTTTGATCGAGATGTCCTGGCTGCCCGTGCCTTTCAAGCCCATGGCGAACCAGGTGTCTTTGATCTCGAAGTCGCTGCGCGGAACGATGGCAAAATGCGGCTCAGGCGCTTCGCTCGACCCGGGCATCATCATTCCGACGATGATCCAGTGCGCATGCTCGGAGCCGCTGGACCAGCTGAAGTCGCCGGTCAAGCGGATACCGCCGTCGACTTTCGTCGGCCGACCCATCGGGGCGACCGATGAGCAGATCAAAGTGTCCGGGTCGGACCCCCACACCTCTTCCTGCAGCACGGGGCTGTAATTCGCGACCGTGTGGGCGTGGACAGCCATCAGGCCGCACGCCCACGCGGTGGACGGGCAGGCGGTGGCGAGCACACGGGTGGCCTCACCGAATTCGGACGGCAAGACCGACAGACCGTCGTACTTGGCGGGCACGAAGGCGCGGAAGAATCCGATCTCCCGCAGCGCGTCGACGTTCTGCACCGGAACCTTGCGGATCCGTTCTGCTTCGTCGGCACGGGCCGAGATGCCCGGCAGGATGTCTCGCACGCGATCGGCGAGGGTGCTGGTTCGTTGAGTGGTCACGGTCATGGCGAAAACCTTTCCAAGGCTTGTGGTGTCGCGAGGGGTCGAGGGGTCAGGAGGCGGCCAACAAGGCCCAGCCAGTGAACAGAAGCACGGTGAGGGGAATGAAGACGGCCAGGTTCCGGTCAATCGAGCGGCCGCCGGGCAACGCGATAGATGGCCATCCGTTGGTGTCGTTGAGCTTCCCGTCATAGAGGCGCATGGTGGCCGCAGCGGTGAAAAAGCCACCGTAGATGCACAGGGCGAGGGCGGCGACGAGGTGAGCCCGTAGCTGCTGGCCGTCGCCGGGGATCCACAGCAGACCAAGGGAAATGATTCCGATCCCGACATAGCTGCACACCTGCCACACCACGTGATAGCGGGCGTGTCCCGTCCACAATGGGTTGGTGGCGTGGGTCTTGTTGAAGTCGGCCAGCACGGGGATGAGGCTGTAGCCCAAGATCACGATGGTCAGGACGACCAGGGAAGTGGTGAACAAGTGTCAGTGCCTTCCTGTGGGGAGCTTCGGCGGTTCACCGAAAAGAACGGTGACGGTTCGGCGTCGGAACAACCACGAACCGTCTTCGCCACGCACGTATTCGTCGTCGTAGTCGGCGACGATCACCGGCGACAGTGGATGCGGCGGCACGCCGTTGGCGGCATGCAGACTCAGAACGCAGGTACCGCGAACACTGTCACCGTCGACATCACGCAGTCGCAGGTTGGTGAAGAGGTGTCGTGAGGTGCGGGGCCCTGCCGCGTGCCGGCGTCGGTAGAACTCCTCGATCTCCGATCGGCCGCTCAACGAGACCGGCCCCATCTCGTATTCGCCGTCATGGGTGAACAACTCGGCGACGCCGCGGCCGGACTCGTGGTCGATCAGCCAGGCGAACTCGGCGACAAGGGTCTCGATCGAAGGCCGGATCGCCATGAGCGCTTCATCGTGCGACATAAAGTTACTTTATCATCCAATAAAGTTTTTACAAGAGGTTTCGACACCCGGTCCGAAGTCACCCGGGTCGGGACGGCGGCGGACGTCGGTGATCGACCTGCCTCAGCGAGTAGGCATTACGAGGTCACAGATCAGGCGTAGGGGAAACGAACGTTCGTCGACGCGTGACGCGGGGGCGTACGAGCATGCTGCGATCAGCCGTAAGCCTCTGTTGTCGAGGCGTTTGGTCGAATCGACCCGACGCGGAGGCGGGGCCGGTGTTCGATCCCGCCATATTCTCGCGATACGCAGCAGCGAATCCGTGGAATGTTGCAGGGGGAGAGGCGCGGACTGCTGACCAGATCGCCACCAGCGAGGTCGTCGAGGGACTACTTCCGGGAGTTGCCGGACGCCGCCAACCATCCGGTGTCCACGCCCACCGCGTTGTGACGGTTCACGCGACACTGCTGACGATCGCGATGACCAGCCCGCCCAGGGTCAGCACCCCGACCATCACCGCGGCGGCGATCGCCCGGCCCCGTCGGTGCCGGCGCACGTCGTAGATCGCCACCGCGATGCCGGCGAAGATCAACCCGGCATAGGCCGCCAACCCCACCGTCAGCGCCGCCGTCGACGCGGCGCTAGCCAGGGTCATGTCGTGCACGCCGTGAGCCTACGGCGCGAATGGAAGCACCCCCCGACTGTCAGCTCGGATCGGACCCAAAGCTGCACATCGCATGGCGGGCGGAGTGATCTACACCCTGCGCGGCGAATTCCTCCTTCGCAGCAGCGCGCAAGGCATCGACGTTGCGTTGCGCATCAGCTCTGGGCACGGGCGGATCCTCGATTGGGTGTAGCACCTCGGGCTCAGACGTTCACTTCAATGGCTCGGGCGTGAAGGTGACGTCGACACCGCCCAGAGTCATCGTCACCTGACCTTCCATCACCATCACTTGCGCCGCGACCCGTCGATCGACAGTCTGAGCCAGTTGCTGCACCGGCTCATGCGGTATCTGCACCACAGACAGGTTCGGCAGTCCCGCCACCTTGGGGCCGACGGTGCGCCACCAGGTGGCCACTCCGGCGGCGAACGGGAACAGCACCACCTGGTCGGCCTGGCTGGCCGCCTTGCCCAAGGCGCGCCCATCGGGCTGGCCAACGTTGATCCACTCCAGGGTCCGACCCGCGTAGTCCGCGAGCCGCAAGTCCGGTACGCCAGGGGTGGACAGGCCTGCCCCGAACGCCAATTCTCCGTCGACGTCGCCGAGCCGGTGTGCGCGCAGCCCAAATGCCAACAACCGCACCACCATCCGCTCGTCGGTCTCACTGGGATGACGTGCCACGGTCAGCGCGTGATCAGCGTAGTAACCATGATCGACATCGGAGACGCCGAGTTCGACTTTGAACACTGTTGCAGAAAGAGCCACGACATATTGTCCACCCAGGTGGTGTTCCTCGAGCAGTCAGGCCGCACGGAGCGGTCAGGCCCGTCCGTCAGTTCCGGTGGCCGACTAACGGCAGAGCAACTCGTTGAGGTCGAGCGGGCAATGATGGCGTTCCTCGGCTTGCACGATGTATGTATGAGGGGGCCCTCCAAGCCCTACGCGCAAGCCGCTACGGCAGGGCCGCGTAAATTCCTTGAGAGCAATCCGCCACCCAACGCACCATCCAGCGAAGGCCATCATGTCCGAGGACCAGAACACAGACGTTCCACCGAATCACCTCTCCATCGATCCGCGCAGCGCTTTCTATAGCGAAGAGGTGCTTCGCCGCGATGTGGGTATTCGCTTCAATGGCACCGAAAGAACCAATGTTCATGAATACAACGTGGCCGAGGGTTGGGTGCGTGTTGAAGTCCCTACCGCGAAGGATCGCCACGGAAATCCTATGGTCGTCAAGCTCAGCGGCACAGTTGAGCCCTATTTCCGGGGACCGGAATAGCGGACGCCCAGCCGCTACGGCGAGTCCCGCCATATCTCGGCACGGCCGCGCTTTCAGGAGGCGGCCCCAGCGTTAAGTTGACATAATGTGGCTTATCGGTAGTTCGTTAAGAAGTAGGTAGCGTGGTGGCGCGCCACAGTGCCTCGCCTGCTGTCCGATCCGGAACTAGTTGGGAGTAATCCGGGAAAACCTGGTAGCTGTCCGATTTCCCGCCCTCCGTTCCAGGACTATCTGACAGTGACACCCGCCCAGGTCCCTGCCCGTGCACCTGCGGATCTTCGGCCCGCGTAACCATGGCGCTGAGCCGGAATCCATGACCTATCTGACAGCGCCGGACGGGACGATCGACAGTCCAGAACTACCTGACAGCGGCGGACACTCCGCGCCGTCGAGGCCCAGCGGGAATCGTCCAATTCGTCACTGTGACGTTACATAGGTGGTACAGCGCCCCCTGTTCGCACAGGCTGGAGCCGCTTAACACCCAATAATATGGATAACGTTGATTATCCATCTTTCATCTGCGAGGCTGACCGTGTGTCGCATGAGACCGATCCCGGCTACTCCGTCATCGAAGGCGTTGTTGAAGCTGGTGCCGTCGCGCCGGCCGTCGATGAGATCCCCGAGTGGTTCCGGCAGTTCTTGGATCACCGGCAGGCAAGTAAACCCTCGGCGCACACCATGAAGGCCTATCGCCGCGACTTCGTCGCCATTGCCAATCTGCTTACCGGTGGTGAGCCGGCCCGTCTCAGTCCAGCTGACATAACTCGCGATTCGATGCGGGCTGCGTTCGCGGCGTTTGCAGCCGACCACGAGGCGGCATCGATCCGACGCTGCTGGTCAACCTGGAATGTGTTGTGCACCTTCCTCTATACCAACGAACTTTTGGCGGCCAACCCCATGCAGCTCGTTGGACGACCGAAGCTGAAGAAGCCGCTGCCGAAAGCGCTCCCCCGAACCGCTGTGGAAGCATTGCTCTCTGCTGTCACGCAGGAGTCCAATACTCGCCGAACAGATTGGAAAGAAAGAGATCTCGCGCTCATCCTCACTACACTCCTCGCGGGACTGCGGGCCGAAGAACTGCGCCTGGTCGATGTTGGCGACATACGAACGCTCGACGACGGCTCCGCAGTGATCAACGTGAAAGGCAAAGGCGGCAAGGAACGCAACGTCCCCATCGAGGCAGCCCTGCTGGAGATGATCGGAACCTATATGGATAGTCGTGCCGGACGGTTTCCTCAGAGCAAGAAGCGCACATCGTCGCCGACGAGTAGACCATTGTCGGGCTGGCCGCATTCCGCCCCGCTGTTCGTCGGTCGGGACGGTGAACGGATGACGCGGGGCACCCTACAGTCACGTATCAAGCGCGCGTTCAAACGCGCAGGACCGGACGCGCGCCCCGTACCCGGCGCCTTGGTGCACGGACTTCGCCATACCTATGCAACTGAGCTCGCGACCTCGAATGTCAGCGTCTACACACTGATGAAACTCCTCGGACATGAGTCGATGACGACATCGCAGCGTTACGTTACGGCGGCGGGGATTGAAACACGAAGTGCAGCAGCGCAAAATCAGCTTTACTCCCTATTGACCGAACAACGGGAGGACGATGGGACCAGCTGAGAACGAAGCGATCCATGTGCCCCAAGGACGAAGGAAGGCCTCGCAATGAGTAAGCGAGTGAGCCTCATTCTCCGCGACGCAGACGAGGCGATGCTCGCTCCCTTCCTCAATCGGGGCTCGCCAGCTTTCGAGGTCCTGCGACAGTGGGCATACCACAATGACTATGCCTCGGGTGACATCAAATCGGATGCCGCTGTGCTGCGGATTCTGCTTCGGGTGGGCGCTGTGGCTATACACGAACAAATCCTGGACGCTGGCTACGCCCAGCTTGCGTCCGAGTTCAATAGCGCATCAACAAAATTCGAGCGACTGGCCGCACGGGGTCGTTCTGCGTCCCAGACCGACGAGCTCAGATGAGCCCGCTTGCGCCCCGCGGCGGTCACACGTATCAGGGTCGGCAAGTCCCGCACGGCGGGATGGGCTTTCGCACGGTGTTTGCGGCCCACTCTTCGGCGTCCGCCGAATGAATGGCGCACACCTTGACGTAGGCACCAGTCCACGGTCCGTTGTGCGGATTCTGACCGCTGATGGTGCGGCACGTGGCGTGATGCACCCGCGCGGTAGACACGCTGTAGTTACGGGCGATGTTCACGACGAAACCTTCCGGGTTGGCGGCGAGCCAAGCCAGATAGCCGGCGTCGTCGTCCCGGAACTCGTGTGCGCGGGTGCGGTGATCCACTCCAGCGAGTGCATCGGCTGGCACGACGTCGACGAACTCGCCAACCGGACTTTGTGGGACATCGAGCGAACTGTCCTCAATAACACTCGCGGATTCGGCCGATGCGTAGATGCCCACCACGACCTTGTTGCCGGCGAACTGGTCCACAGCGCAGTGCAGGCCGAGCTCGGTGATTCTGCCGTCGCGGGGATGCCATGCCCGATCTGGCCGGGTACGACCAAGCAGGGGGTCGAGCGCGTCGATCGTCTGCTTCCAGAGGTTCAGCCAATTGCGACGTGGACCGACCACGAAGGACAGTTCGAGCCGAACTTGTCCATCCGGTAGCACGGCAGCGCCAGAGACGGCGGCGTGGATAGCCTCTTTATAGGCGACGCTCGAAGAAGAAGCTGCAGTCGTCGCGACGACCACACCAGCGGCGGTGGGTGCAGGAACTTCTCGGGCGGCACAGATCCGCACAGACGACTGTTCACCATGGCGCTTCGTGCACCACACCGACACCAAGTCGACATCGCGCAGGCGCGATGCGAGCGGATACGCGTAATTATCCAGGTCGCTGGCATCGAGCAGGTCTCGTGAACTCGGTAAACCGACGTCGAGACGCAGCGCCCACGGGCCCCTGATCCATGCGTCGGCGATCAAAGCCTCCGTATCGTCGAGGTACTCCTGCAATCGGATCTGATCTGGATCGTCAGCTTTGTTCCACGATGCGAGCCGCGGGGCGACCCTCAGCTCCAGCGAGCGATTATCAGGGCGGGCAAACCAGCGCATCGGATCAAGATAACGCGGCGCACCGACAGGCTTCGGGGAAACCAGAGCCGGACCAGCAGCGCAGATTCAGAGACCTTGACGCGCGAGTGTGGTGTCACGGTCGGTATGGCGGCGTATTCGATGCAGTTGGCCGCGGATCTATCAGCAAACTCTGGAGTGCCAAGTCGATTTTATGTTAACTGCGTGCGAGGGTATCAGTGAACAGCAATTTGCTGGAGGGTTCATTTCACAGGTGTTGCCTATAGGCAACACACGGACCCGCGTCGGCCAACTACACGCTGACGCTGGAACGCGTGTCAAAACGCTTCTATCTCGCCAAACGCGTTAATTTAGTGTGTAGCAGTGGAATATAGACAGACCTATTCTCTGACCTCCTCGGTTCCAGCAGCCATTCGCGTTTGCAATCAACCCACGAAAGATTGCGAAATAGTTCCGCTCATCTCGGCAAAGCTGGTCAAAGTGGTAGTTGCTGCAACCCTTGTGCGATTCTGTCACTTTGTGCTCAACTGACGTTGCTAATTACGGTGAGGAGGCAGGCCCTTCAGCCTGCGCATAAACGCACGGGGCTCGACGAGTGCGCCCATCGGAGGCAGCCGAACGTCCAGGTCAACGAGGAGGTGGCACCGCACGAGCGACTCAAATGTCTTTTGCTGACGGGGCTTCAAGAGTCCCCAGACGCTGAAAAAGCCGGGCTGGTACCCCGGCTTCTTCGGTGCGGCACTTGGCCGCTAATCACTTACTTCACCCCATGAGAGGGAGACATGCTTATTTCAGCGCGCTTTCGTCATGATGTCAACCCCGGCTTCGCATCCTGGCCCCTGACTCCATCGGGGGCTGCCGGTCCCGATGCCAGGTGGGAACGGGGATGACCGCGCCGCCGGTCCCCACAGCAGGGGCACTGCCCGTCAATGACGCCCCGTACACGATGGTTCTGTACGAGGATCCGAAGACCGGGCAGCGCGTACGAACCCGTCTCACACCTGAGGTTTCGCGCATGTCATTTGAGCTATGCAGGCCTATCCGGAGTTTCCCGGCCTACCGTGGTCGCCGTTCCCATCAAGGCAAGTACTGGTTCTCGCGTTCACAAGGCCATGTCAGCTTTGAGTCGCGGTTCGAGATGACTGCCCTGATGACGGTCGACTTTTGGGGCGACGCAATCGCGGTCAGCTCCAACCCGTTCTGGCTGCTGTGGCCGAAGGGTCAGACGTACCACCGGCACGCCCCAGACTTTTTCATCCGACGACGCGACGGATCGGCTCTCGTTGTCGACGTCAAGCCGGCAGATCGTCTCCGCGAGAAGGATCGGCTCCAGCATCAACGCACCCGCGATGTATGTCGCGAGTTGCACTGGGAGTATGAGGAATTCACAACGGTAGACAAGACTGCAGAACGCAACCTACGGCTGTTATGCGCCTACCACCATCCGCGGTTCGCACCGTCAGCAGAAGTACGATCCGCTATCACGATCTGCGTGAATCGATCGGGGCGAAACGGCGTGCAGTTCGGCGAGCTGATCGACAACGCCTCGGACGGAGCTGAATTCGACGAAAGCGATCTCATCTGCAGCACGTACCACATGATCTGGAACAGAGAGATTCACGTCGACCTGGCCCGCCCGCTGACCTGGACCACGGTGATCACCTCGTGATCGAACTTCATATTGGCGACATCATCGAACTCCGTGGCCAGAGCTGGCATATCCGCGACAGCGACGGACTGGCCCTTCGACTCAAATGTCTCGATGACGGCAGCGACCTGACCTTGCCGGTAGCGATGTTGCTCTGCGACGATTCCTTCGTCGGTCCCGATGCCTCTGGACCAAGTATCGCCGATCAGAGGCTGCTCGACCTCGCCACCGACGAACAGCGACGAGATGCCGAGTTCTGGTATGAGCACCTCTCCGGTATCAAACACGCCATCGAACAGCCGGCTCAAGGACAAGCCTCTTCGGGTACCCAGATCGCGACTGTACGCGAACGACTTTCGGATAAGAGATCCGAGCTACGAACCCTGGGGCGGCCGGTCTCCATGACCACTATGTGGCGTAAGTGGCAACGCTTCAACACTGCGGGCCTGCTCGGATGTATCGATCAGCGCGGCATGCCGGGTCACGTCCGTCTGTCCGGGGTGCACGAGCGTGTGATCGTCGTCCTGGAGATGGTGAAGGCTCACTACGTAGACAAGTCGACGCCTACCAAGAAGCAGATCCTCGAAATCGCGGAGCGTCGCCTTCGTGACGACAACGTGCCGGTGCCGTGCAGGTCGTCGATGTACGCCTTACTGACTGCACTTGACCGCGGTGAGCACACCACCGGCGATGCGACGTCGCGCCGCAGTCACGCGAACAGCCCCGACCGAGCGTTCTCGAAGATCGTCGCGTTGTATCCAGGCGAAGAAGTGCAGCTCGACTCAACACCACTTGACGCAATGGCCTTACTGCCCGATGGTCAACCATGCCGAATCGATTTGGCTGCCGGCATCGACGTCGCGACACTGAGCATCACCGCAGGAATTCTCCGCCCTAACGCCTGCAAAACTGTGGATGCTATCGAACTCTGGGCGAACTCCTGTATCCCGCAACAGATGTTGCCAGGCTGGATTGAGAATATGACTGTCGCACGAAGCTACCTGTCGGACAGGCTATCCCCCCAGATCGATCTCGATAGGGCACTCGAGAACAAGCCCATCATCGACGTGCGGGGTGTCGTAGTTGACCGTGGAAAGATCTTCGTCTCGAAAGCCTTCGAAAAGGCAACCGAACTTCGCGGAGTGCACCCTCGGATCGCTGCTCCGCACCAGCCCACCGCCAAGCCTCATATCGAACGCTTGCTCAAGACCATCGGCGACGACTTTGTCCGATGGATCCCCGGATACAAAGGACGCTCGGTCAGCCACCGGGGCCGAAACCCGGAGAAGGATATCGTTTGGCCGCTGTTTGTACTTCAGGCGCTGCTCGACGAATGGGTCATCACGGTGTATCAGAACCGTCCCCACTCGGGGCTTCACCTGACGGCGGCCCCTCGGATGCAGCTCTCTCCCAATGCCATGTATCGAGCGATGTCGGAGATGGCACCGACTCCAGTACGGACGATGACACGCGACGATTGGATCTCGCTGAAACCACACGAGTTTCGTCGTATCAACCGCTATGGCGTCAACTTGGAGAACCTCGTGTACAACTCCGACTCGCCGCGCTTCCACCAGATGCGACGAACGAAATCGTTGAATTCCAAACAGAATGGCAAGTGGGAGGTGCGCTACGACCCCACCAACCTGATGCAGATCTGGGTGCGAGACGAATCCCTAGTCTTCGACTCACAGGGTCAGCGCAAAGTCGAAGACAATGGCTGGATCGAGTGCCGCTGGGTTCTGGCCGACTATGCGACCATTCCATTCGGGATCGACATGGTGAAAGCGATCCGTCGGGACATGAGTAGGAAACCAACCGACAAAGAAGTGCTCAGGCGCGCGGAGCAAATTCATCGTCAATTGCTCGGCGGCCCATCAGAACCGAAACCTCGACCGCTTTCCCGTGCTGAAGCGTCTGCCGGGCGCGCCAACCTCGCGCGACAAGAACTCAGCGCCGGCCCTCCCGCTGAGGTCGTTGTGCCCGGACGAAGCGACGACACTCCGGTCGCGCCGGTTGTTCAGCCCACGGTCGGACCAGTTGAGCCCATGCGTCCGATGCGCCTGTCGGAAGGGTGGTGAACCTTGGCATCACCGACAACCCGCGAAGAGTGGCGCGAATACTGCACCTACGAGCCCACCCCGGATTCGCAGCGACCCTCTTTGAGTGCGGACGAGATCAAGGCTCTCGGCACCGTCGAGCGGTCGGCGTATAACGAACGCCGCATCGACTACCTGAACGAGGAACGCGTGTTTCCCACCCGGGATCTCACCCGCATCCTCAACCACGCACGGAGACTGCTTCGCCGATCACGAGCCAAGAAGTTCGTAGCCAGGCCCGGTATTCGAGTATCCGGGGAACCCAGGACCGGCAAGACCACCGATGTGATGGCCGCCGGCAAGCGACTGGACGCAGAAATACGACGGACTTGCGGCAGGGAGAACGACTTGTCCTTCCTGCCCGTCGTCTACACCACTATCGCCACGGCGACAACGACGAACAAACTCTGGGTGCGCCTCGCCGACTTCGTCGGAGCGCGCGAGCTGCGAGGTAGCAATGCCGACGAGCGACTCGTGGATCTGGCGCGACTGCTGAAGAGCCTCGGCACCAAGTTCGTCATCCTCGATGACGTCCAACGCCTCAACACCGACCGTGCCGCAGGAGCCGAAGTCGCCGACAACATCAAGACATTCGCCGAAAATCTCGATGCAACGATGCTCTTCGCAGGAATTTCGTTGGAGACCGCTCCCCTGTTCAGCGGCGAGAACGGAGAGCAGTGGCGCAAACGGACCCGGCCCATCAACCTGAGCAACTACTCACTCTCGAACGACGCCGACCATAAGGAGTGGGTGCAGCTCGTCGCATCCTTCGAACGTATTCTTCCTCTCCCCCTGCATGAGAATGGAATGCTCGAACGCCATGCGGACTACCTCTACCACCGCACCGGCGGCTCAATCGCATCCTTGAGCGATCTAATTATCGATGCAGCCACCGACGCCATCGACTTCGGTACCGAAGCCATCACGTTAGACCTGCTCGACTCGATTGCGATCGACGACGTAGATCCTGGAGTGGCCCGCTGATGTCGCTTCGTGCCGAACAGCCATCGACAGTCCCGGAGGGTGTCCGCCATGGCCGTCAACGACTTCCCGTGCCAGTCTCTCCGATGTGTTCGGAGACGCTGAACAGCTACCTCCGCCGCGTGACGGATCAGAATCTCTTGCGACCCAGCTGGCTGCCCCAGCTCTCCCGACAGCCCCACTTCGTTGCGGACCTCGTTGAGCTGACCGGCTTGACGGAGCGAGGGTTGGTAGCGGCGCTTCCGGAACTCCGAACTCCGCATGCAATCAAGCGATGGCCGCACCTGGTCGGCCACGTCTCGAAGCGGGCGGGGATCCGATCCGCATGCAGACACTGCGCTGCCGCGCAAACTCAAAGTCGAAGTCACGCAGTGACTGTCTTTGCCGGCCATGAACAGGTGCTCTGCGCCATACACCAGCAATGGACAGGAAGTTCTGCACTTAAATGCGATGCCCAGCAACAATTTTCAGTCCGACTCTGTCCTGACATCGAACGCGCACACCGCCAGCACCGTAGTCTCATTCGACGCTGGGGGCGCGGCCCCACATACTCCGGCTTCATGGCTGCTGTGACCTGCTTCTCCCTTTGGTCAGGCTGGCCGGCGGTCTCTCGTGCGCCTGATACTCAGCAACGCAGGCGACGGCTCGGTGTACCCGAGGAAGCACCGCCCATGCTTCCACGACAAGCCGCGGCCTGGTACCCCAATGCGGTGGCGCTGGCCGACGTCATCATCTCGCTGCGGCACGAAGCGTCGGAGGGACGGCATTCCTCCGCCGCGACTGTCATTGCAGAGGGCCTCGTTCGACTTCAGAACATCGTTCCCGGCCTATCGCCGAGTGGCGCGTCGGATCCCTTCCGGCAGGCAGTGTTGGGTGAACTGCACGCTCCCCCAGATGAAGTCGAAGTCGCGCCGAGCAACCATTCACGCGAGTCTCGTTGGTACAGGAAGGACGGTGGTGGCAATGTCAAGCCGAAGTCATGAGGAGCCCGCTACCCCAATCGGATCGCTCTGCACTGAATGGGAGTTGGACCAGGGCATCGCATCCCGCGTCGTCTACACACCCGACCGGTTCCCCGCCGGATGCACGGCTGGAGTCCGCATCAGCGCGATTCAGGTCGAAGACGGCAGCTTTGAGACTGCTGCCGACGTTCCCCACATCTACCTCGAGTTCCACCCTGATTCTGGACTCACCATTGAGAACGCGCGGGCTCTCGCGCTCGTCCTCACCGAGTCCGCCGCTCAGCTCGAAAGTTGGATCGAGATGTTCGGTGCCGTCGCCGATCCTGGTGCCGAACGTTGATCGATCCTTCGCTGCCGCGCATCAGCATCACCGAACTACGCCGACATTTCAGCCGGTTCATCAGCGAAGCCGAACAAGGGCGGACTTTCGTGATCACTCGCCGGGGGCGCGACGTTGCCGTGCTGGCTCCGGCCCGGCGATTTGCCGACGAAGATCTGCATTAACCGAGAAGAGGACCACGAGCACTATTGGAATCATGCAACACCCAACATCCCGAACGAACTTCGACCACAGTCCCTGCTACCGCGACGGTCTGCACCCGCCTACGAAGCTCGGGCGCCAGTGGTGCCGCACTCATGGTCCGGCCAGTCGCTCGCGAGGGTATGGCCAACCCGTCGCCGTGGCGTCACCGCCGCAGACCCAGCAAGACGACACCGGTCCTGCCGAGGTGCGCCGACGCCGTGCAGAGGCCGCCAAGCAGTACCAGCCCAGCAGGGTTCGGCTTCTGCTGGTGGCCCAAGCTCCACCTGACGCCGACGACCGCTACTTCTACTTTCTTGACGTAGCGCAGCACGACTGGCTGTTTCGGGCGGTCGCGCGGGCAATCCTGCCCCACGTAGAGCTGACCCGGACCAACAAGGCATCCGTGCTGGCGCACCTGCGCGACCGCGGCATCTTCCTGATCGACCTCAAGCCCGATCCCGTGTGTTGACCGTCTCTCGGGATGACGACGACGGGGTATGCGGTCGTCATTGAGCGTGCTGATGTGGCCTGTGGCGCCGTCGTCGGGTTGATCTTGTTCGTGTGCACCGTCAGTGTGACGAGGAACTGATGGGTGCGCGGCACCTCGCTGAAGTCTTGGCGGGCTTGGCGAGGTGCCGCGCTGTAGTGCTCGGAGGCACTGATGGTGACGGTAGAGGTCGATCGTGTCTGCGTCGAGTCGCGGCTGGTTGGTGGGGCGATTTCCTGCCCGGCTTGTCCGGACGGGGTGTTGGGCGGCTGGGGGTATGCCCGCGCCCGCCACGTCGAGGGACTCGATGATCGGGTGCGGCCGCGCCGGGCCCGGTGCCGCTCCTGTCTGGTCACTCATGTGTTGTTGCCGGTCACCATGCTGTTGCGCAGAGCGTATGCGGCCGAGCGGGTTTGGATGGCGCTGTCGGCGCGGGCTGAGGGGGTAGGGCATCGCGGGATCGCTGCCCGACTGCAGGTACCGCCGTCGACGGTGCGGGGCTGGCTGCGGCGGGCTGGGCAGCGTCTGGAGTCGATGAGGACGTGGTTTCTCACGGTGGCGGTGGGTACGGGGATCGATGTGATGATCCCCGACGGGCTCGGCTGTGGTTGGCGCGATGTCGTGGCGGCGGTGATGGTCGCCGCGTCGGCGATCGGGCAGCGGTTCGGGCCGGCCGGGTTGCTGGGCGTGGTGACGCCGGCGCTGGTGGTGGTGGCCGTCAGCGGCGCTCGACTGTTGGCGCCTGGGTGGCCGCCGATGTCATCGGCGGTGCCGTGCAACACCAGTTGCCCCTGACGCACAGTCAGGTGATCGGTGATCCTCGCCAGGGCGCCTGCCCGACAGACGGTTTCGGGTGGGGCCATCGAGTGTGAGGAGGGCACTGCGGTGTCGTTGGAGGACCACAAGCGTCGGGAACGGGCGAATGCGATCGGGTTGTTCCGCTATCAGGTGATCTGCCCCGCGCTGGAAGAGGGGCTCTCGACCCGGCAGCGGGGCCGGGTAGTCCGTGAGATCGCCGGCCGTCGCCATATCGACCCGTTCGGCACCCAGGTCCAGATCGCGCGGGCCACCCTGGACCGCTGGATCCGGCGCTACCGCGGCGGCGGGTTCGAAGCGCTGGTCCCTGAACCGCGCCGGCTGGCCACCCGCACCGATGTCCAGGTGCTGGAGTTGGCCGCCTCGCTCAAACGGGAGAACCCGGCCCGCACCGCCGCGCAGGTGGCCCGGATTCTGCGCACCGCGACTGGGTGGGCGCCCTCGGAATCGACGCTGCTGCGCCACTTCCATCGGTGTGAGCTGATGGGCCCGGCCGCAGGTCAGAGCGCTGAGGTGTTCGGGCGGTTCGAAGCCCCCGACCCGAATGAACTGTGGGTCGGCGATGCCCTGCACGGCCCGCGGGTCGGGGACCGCAAAACCTACCTCTTCGCGTTCCTCGACGACCATTCTCGGTTGGTGGTCGGGCACCGCTTCGGGTTCGCCGAAGACACCGTGCGCCTGGCGGCGGCGTTGAAGCCGGCGTTGGCTGCTCGCGGAGTTCCCGCCTCGATCTATGTCGACAACGGGTCCGCGTTCGTCGATGCGTGGTTGCTGCGGGCGTGCGCGAAACTCGGGATCCGGCTGGTGCATTCCGCGCCCGGTCGCCCGCAGGGCCGCGGCAAGATCGAACGGTTCTTCCGCACCGTGCGTGAACAGTTCCTCGTCGAGGTGACCGACACCACCGCTGAGGACCTCGCTGCGGCCGGGGTCGACCATGCTGGTGCGTTGTTGGAGCTCAACCGGCTGTTCATGGCCTGGGTTGAAACCGAATACCACCGCCGAATCCATACCGAGACCGGGCAATCCCCACTGGCCCGCTGGGAAGCCGGCTTCGACCGGCTCGGCCACCCTGCGGCGTTGCCGACCGCCGCGGATCTGACCGAAGCGTTCCTGTGGTCGGAGTTCCGGATAGTGACCAAAACCGCCACCGTCTCGCTGCATTCCAACACCTACCAGGTCGACCCCGCCCTGGTCGGGCGCCGGGTGGAACTGGTGTTCTCCCCGTTCGACCTGCAGGCCATCGAGGTCCGCGACCAGGACAGAAGCTACGGCCAAGCCATAGCCCACACGATCACCCGCCACGCCCACCCCAAAGCCCGACCCGAAATCAGCAGCCAGACACCGCCGGCAGCCACCGGTATCGACTACCTGGCATTGACCGCCGCGGCCCACCATGAGCAGCTGCGCGATGACGAACGCATCGGCTACCACGCCCTCTACGGCGCCCAGGCCACGGCCACCGATGACAATCAGCTTCCCGGTCAACTCGCGCTGCCCAGCCTCGATCACAAGGATGGGGTGTCGGCATGAGTATTCAACGACTGCAATCACATTGGGGCTTCTCGCGGATGCCGTTCGGACGCGATCTCGCGCCGTCGATGCTGCACCGCCACCCCGGACACAGCGAAGCGATCGCCCGAATCTCCTGGTGTGTGGACCAATGCGCCATCGGAGTCATCACCGGCGAAGTCGGCGCCGGCAAAACCGTGGCCATCCGCGCCGCCGCCACCGCGCTGGACCCAGCACGACACGTCATCATCTACCTGGCCAACCCCACCATCGGGGTGCGCGGCATGCTCACCCACATCGTGGCCGCCCTCGGCCACACCCCGGTCTTTCACACCGCACGCCTGGCACCCCAGGCCGCTGACGCCCTGGCCGCCGAGCACGCCGAACGCGGCCGCAGCCCCGTCCTGGTCGTCGATGAAGCCCACCTGCTCGACAACGGTCAACTCGAAGCGATCCGGCTGCTGACCAACCACGACATGGACTCCGGATCACCATTCGCTGTCGTGCTGGTCGGACAACCCACCCTGCGCCACCGGCTACGCCTGGGCGTGTTGGCCGCACTGGATCAACGCATCGCGGTGCGCTACACCCTGCCCGGCATGACACCGGCCGACACCGCCGACTACATCAACCACCACACCAAAATCGCCGGCCGCTCCGACGTGCTGTTCGCCGACGACGCGATCACGCTGATCCACAACGCCTCACGCGGGCACCCCCGCGCGGTCAACAACCTCGCTCTCCACGCCCTGACCGCGGCGTTCGCCGCCGGTCATTCCATCGTCGGAGAGAAAGCCGCACGCATCGCCATCAGCGAAACAGCAACCGACTGAACCCAAGTCGCTTCACCACGCCGACCACGGCGTCACCACGCCGACGACCCCGTCACCGAGCCCACCACGGCCCCGCTCACCACACCGAGCGGGGCCGTTCTCATAGCCCACCCATCATCACCGCCAATGACGCCGACATCCTCATCCATAGCGACGGGCAACACCCGTGGACGGGTCCGACCTGTCGCCCTACGTGCCCGCGCTCCTTGACCGGATTGCCGAGCTGGAACCCGAACGCATCATCCTGATCAAGGCCGATGTGTTCCGCGTGGCATATCCCGCGTTGGCCGCCGCAGGCCTTCCGGTCAGCCAGGTGCGGATCCCCTTCCCTTCGTCTGGGCGACAGAGAGAGTTTGCGGTCGCGTTCGGTCGAGCTCTCGCAGGCGAGTAACAGTTCGCGATGTCACCCTGCCTCGGTAGCGTCGCTTCCCATGGGACCGGATGACTTCTTCGAGGAAATCGAAACGGTCAGTCCATGGTCGAGTGAACCGTCCATCACGACGAAGCTCCGGAAGGACCTGCTGAACGAGCTGCGCGCCGGCCCCGTAGCCGGCGCGGACGACCTCGACGCGGCGATCGCGCTGACCCACTTGGTGTGGGATAACCTGACTGCGTTCGGCACCGACGGCAGCAACGCGCTCGACGACAAGGAAATCGCCCTTGCCCAGCGCGCCCTCACCGCGACCCTCTCGCGAATCGGCATTACGCTGAACTTCCCCTGGCGGGACTTCGCCACCTTCAAGACGCATTGGTTGCGTAACGGCTGCTACAACTCGTGGCAAGCCCGCCGAGACCTCCTCAACGAGCTGTTTGCCCCGGTGCAGGCGGAGCTGGATCAGCAGGAGGAGGATCAGTTCCGCGCCGTGAACGCTGAGGCGGTGTCGCCGCACACCAAGACGGGCTGGCCGAAGGTTGACGAGGAGCTCACCGAGCTTCGCCGGCGTTTCCGCACCGCCACCACCACGCAGGACTATCGCGACGTCGGCAACCGCGCCGTTGGCGTGCTTGAGGCGTTGAGCCGCACCATTTACGACCCCTCCGTGCATCTCCGAGACGGCGAGACCGAGCCGCCGGCCGATAAGACAAAGCAGCGCATCGGCCGCTACGTCGAGGACTCCTTGGCGGGCAAGAACAACGAGGCGATCCGCGGCGTCGCGAACAAGGTAATCGAGCTGGCGCACAGCGTGAAGCACTCCACCGCGCCTACACGGCGGGAGGCCGGAATCGCGGCGGATTCGGTGATCATGCTCGCGAACATCTTGCGCCGGGTCGATCAAGACTTCTGAATGGGTGAACGCAGCCCGGGACCTGACACACGCAGCGCGGCGCTCCGGTGCTGTCGGTCAGCGCTTGTAGGCTGCCGCCCATGCCAGAGGAAGACGCCAAGTTCGGCGACGTCTACTGGGTGACCAAGGAGGCCACCCAGAATCCGGCGCGCGTCGGCAAGCCCGCACGTCCGATGGCATGTATGGCGGAGCGCCGCGAGGACACGACATGGGCCGGGCTGCCCCGGATCACCAGCGACGAAAAGCCTGAAGACCTGCCCAGCAAGGCGATGCCGGAGATTCACACGACCCGCTTGAACACCGCAGGGTGGTGGACGGCCCGGTACATCCACCCGGTCTACAAGGCGGTCACGGGGCATGCCGGAAAGTGCGAGTATCTCGGCCAGCTGCCCAAAGATGAGGTGACGGTGGCCAGGGAGGTCTACCGGGGTCGGCTGTACGACTCGTGACCTGTACTCTGGCGATTCTTTTTGCAGCGACGACCGAAGAAGGTGAGCAGTGAGCGGACGTGATCGGCCGGCCGGAATACCGGCATCTGCGCACCAGCTCTGGGACAACGGCGCGCAGAGCGAGCAGGTCCGCGCCGGAGACCTGTGGGTCCTCTCCTGGGACCGCGAGGTCGTAGGGCTCGCAGCGATCGCCGCGGCGAAGCACGGGTTCGTCTTGGCCTGGCCGGTGACGCTGCCCGGTGAGGTGTCGTTCGCTCCTGGTCTGGTTGTGGAGAATTCACCACTCGGTGTTCCGGTCACCCTTTGGCCGACGAGGGAGACTGGCATCGGTGACCACCTTCTCGATCGCAGCCTGGGGCAGCTGCTACTGCCCGACCGGATCCGCCCGATCTCCTTCGCGCTCGATGACAGCGACGACCCCGGCTTGGCCTTCGCACCAGGTTCCGCTCGCGACTCTGACAACACTGAGGCCGACCGATTGATGGTGGATCACTGGACCGAGCTGTGCTTCAACGCCGGCGGCGCCGAGGAGGGTTCATTTCTCGACTCGGCGAAGGTCCGGCAGGCTGGCGGAAGCTCGCGGATCGTCAGCGAGGTACTAGGACTCGCGCTGCCGGAACTGAGGGCCCTCATGGACGGTATCGTGCCGATCTCCGACGAGCAGCTCACCGCCGTCGCCGAGCGTCTCGGGGTCAACCGAGATGCGCTCGTCGGAGCCGACCCCCTCGAGGACGTCGTGATTGACCTCGCCTCTCCGAGCTACAAGCACCTCATCGCGGCGCGTACCGAGGCGACCGGCCTCGGAGAGGCGGACATTCGCCGCTTCGCCCGTCGCGAGTTTGCCCTCGCTGCGCGCAACGACAGCGACGCCCTGCGGGAGGCGAAGCTGCGAGACGCGATCAATCGCGCCGGCCGGGACGTCAGGTAGTCCGGTGGACGGTTGGGAGGATCTCGCCGTCGGTCGTGACGCTCACGCGATCGCGTCCCGCATCATCGCAGAGTGCACCACCTTCAACTTCGCCGCGTTGCGCGACAACCCGCTCGGAGCGGTGATGGGATCTGTCGGGATCGAGGTGGAGATCGAGGACGGACTCATTGAGACCGGTTGCGGCGGAGGCGGCTACTACCGCCCGAAACCGCCAACGATCCACCTCCACCCGGCGACGTACCGCCGTGACAACTTCACCGTGCTGCACGAACTCGGCCACCATCTGCAGCAGACGCACGACCAGTGGGGGTTCACGCTGATCGACATGGCCGAACGCGAGCGCCGCGACATCGAGGAGAAGGTGTGCGACCAGTTCGCCGCCCAGGTGCTCATGCCGGTCAGCGATACCGACCGTCACGCCACCTCACTTCACCCCGCCGATGTCATGGCCGGTCTCTTCGCCCGGTGGGAAGCGTCGCGATCTGCCGTTCTGCAGCGCGTGCGCGAAATGATGCCCCAGGGCGCCCGCTGGCTCCTCGCCGTCTCGGACCTGGACGGGGTCGTGATCACTTCGGCGACCACTTACGAGGACCCGCAACCCCCAAAGGGATTGGTGCAGGAAGGCTTCCGGCGCGTTGCGGTCGAGGCGGTGGATGCTGCAGTGCGTCGGGAGTTCCACGAGGGAATCGAATACAAAACCGGGTCCGTGCTCGACGGGATGCGGGTGGAGGCTGCGCTCGACCACGAGGAGCGTTACGTGTTCCTCGCCCTGCGGCCGACGACCGCGAACGGGGCGGGCACGTGGACGTACCCCTCCCAGGAATGCTCCAACCCAGCGTGTGCAAAGGCATTTCAGGCTACGTCGTCAAGCGGCCGCTGCGAGACCTGTCAGGACTTCAAGTGTCCGCACTGCCACCGATGCGGATGCACCGCGGCCGTACCTCCCGAGAAGTGCGGTACGTGTTTTCTGCCGTATACACCAGCCGAGATGGCATCAGGCAATCACGAGTGCTGGTGACCCCGGAGGGAAGGCAGACGTTTGCCGGTCGTGATGAGAAGCACCTTGTCGCCGTGGCCCATCATCGGTACGCGTAAGTCGCGCACCGCGCCGGCAGAAGTTGTACCTATCAGGGACGAGTTCCATGATCTCATCGATGGATCCGGGTGCGTCGAAATCTCAGCCGCATGTTCAGCGAAGCGATCCTGGGCCGGACTCCTGTCGTCGCCCGGCAGGGCGTGAAGTCGCCGTGTTCGTTGCCGCCAAAACACTCCTTGAGCCGCACCGTACCTCCGATCAAGCAGAAGCCCGCAACCTTGGCTACACCAACTCGTACAGACTTCCCCGCTTGCTCGCCATCGTTGACTCGATCGACGCCGCCAGGCCGCTGTCGTGAATCAGCAGACCGAACTCGATGTTTCGGTTCTCAGCGTTGTACGAGAAGTTTGCACTTGTCAGTAGAACGACCTCATGGTCGACGACAATGAACTTGGTGTGACTGACGATCGGCTGTCCATTCGGCAAGTTGGCTGAGCGGTAGACGTTCGCCCGCGGGAGCCGTGTTTTGACGCCGCCAGGGTCGCCCTTGCCTGCGTCGACGTAGACACACACAACCACCTCGGGCTCCTCGGATGCTGTCTGGAGTGCGTCCCACATGTTCGATGTCGATGAGAAGTTGTAGGTCGCACACGTCACCGAAATACGAGCCGCGGCAACCACATCGTGAAATTGGTTCGTCAGGTGACCGGTAGTCGCTTCGTTTCCCGGCATCGTCCACACCGGTGTGAGGTCGCGATGCGCGGACTTGGCACCTGCGATTCCGCGAAGCACCGCCACCGACAGAGCTGGGTCAGCGTGTCCGATTCCCGCGGTCTTCAACAGATTTGCGGCTCGGTCGCGCCGGGCGTGGCTTACTGATGCGAGTGCGTGTGTGGTGTGCTCGCCCGCGTCAATCAGCACCGCCAGGCTTTCAGCCTCGGTTGCGGTCAGGTACTCCCCCAGTTGTTTCAGCGGGTCATCGGACATCAGGGCTCCCGAAGAACCCCGGCACCGGCTTGCCGTGCGCGCTGGGCAGTGTGAGCAAGAAGCGGCGGTCGAGGAACCGGTTCGCCCTCTCGCACGATGTCTCCGAGGCGAAGGTGCAGCAGTGACACGCCGCTCCATGCAAGAAATCCTCGGGGTCGCTCGGAGTTCGCATGGCACACACAGGGTCCGATGAGCAACGGGCCGCCCGCCGTAGCGCGTTGATGACCAGGCCCTGCAGTCGAGCCGGCTCTGACAACGCGACGAGACCACCCAGAGTGCCTTCGCTATCTGAGGCGGTAGTGCAGATCAACAGCCCGGCAGCGCCCTCGCGGTGTGCAGAGGCTGGCCAGCCGTAGATCCGCTCGGTCAGGCTCGCCGCGCCGTAACCACATGACATGGCCATCTCGCGGATCAGCACGTGAGACAGGGTGTGCAGCAACCAGTATCGAGGCGCGGGTAGCCGAGTGTCGGGGTCCACGGCCTTCGCGGTCTCGGAGAAGCGTCGGGCGAAGTTACGCCGGTTAGCCGCCTGGTGTGCCGCCCAGAGCGGCGTGGTGTAGATGATGTTCTCCCACGCTTCGACGGCATCGAGGCTGAGCTGCAGGAAGATTCCTTCGCCGCGGTCCTCCGTCGCGGGCACCCACGTGGGCTTGCCGTTGCGGGTGAGCTTGACCAGGCGCCCGGGCAGATCGTTGACCCGGTCCATCTCGTCAAGTCGAGTGAACCCGATGAAGGCATTGACCTTCTTCATCTGGTTGACCGCGACGACGCGGCTGATCTGGGAGGGCAGCTCAGGGCCGCGTGCCATGTCGGTAACCATCAGCCCTGTGGTGTTCTTCTGGGAGGGGAACAGCGCCGGCTTTTGCAGGTATTGCCATTCGGGGACCAGGAGTTCTACGGGATCCCAGTCGTCGCGTTTCTTCTTCCGCTCCTCGTCGGACTCCGGCGGAGTAAGCGCGTCGGCAACCGCGGTCGAGAGACTCTCATTCGAAACACTGCTCAGATCAATATCTTTCATACCTGCCATCGCGCGGATAACGTCGAGTTGTCCGGCGAACTGCTTGACGGTGTCAACCCCGAGTTCCAGGCGGAGCAGGTCACCGAGGGCTTCGGCTTTCTCGGCGTCGGTACGCGGCATGACGATGATCGACTGCGTGGAGGCGAACCACAGGTTCGAGGCACCCATCATGATCAACGTCGGCCGCGCGTCGCACTCTTTGTCGAAGGCGTTCAAATGTGGGTGACGTCCTCGGCAGATCTGCGGCAGCTTATCGCGCCCCATCGAGCCCTGTGCCTCTGCCATGCCGCGGGTGGCACCACATTGCGTGCACGCGATCATCGAGCCGACGCTCTTGCCGACGTTGGCATCACGCATCTTGAGGTCCGGTCGCTCCGCCTTGGCGCAGCGCCGGCCGCGATGCACCCACAGTTCATACGGAAACTCGTCGACATGACCGTTGGTGCATGTCAACAGATGCTGCGCGGGTACGGCCGGGCTCTCCCGCCTCCCAGTTTTCGTACCACCGCGCTGCGCGCCGCGGCCCGGACAGCCCTTATGAGTGAACTGCGCGAGATCGGGCCGGAAGGGATGGGTATTGGTGTAGCTGAACCGTGGCAATGGACCGAGGTAGTCGCAGCCCGTGCATCGCAGCCACTGCGGGAAGACCCGGGCGGGGATGCCCAAGTCGGCGCCCTCCTTGGCGAACGAGTTCTGCTTCGGCTGCCAAGGATAGGGCCGCAGCGCCTCCACCTGCGGACCGAGATGCATCCGAATCACATTGAGCAGCCGCGGCTCGATGACCGCCGGAATCTTCTCACGCCGTTTCCAGATGGGCTCCCAATCGTCCAGACCCGCAGGCATCACCGAAAAGCCGGGCAGATCCATGATCGCCCCCGGCCCGTACGTGTACAGCAGCGACGACGGCCGCGACGAGCCCACCTTGGCGCGGTTCTTGACCACCGCGTCTTCGGCATCGGCCAGCGGGTCCAGCGACTCCCCCGGATCGTGCAGCATCACCTCTTCGGGCGCGGTCTCGGTCATCAGTCCTCATCCCCCACTGGCAGGGTCCATCGTGGTGCACCGTCAGGAACGTGGGCAAACAGGCGCTCCGGGATCGGGCTGACGAGGATGTTGATCTCCGGCTGCACTTCCCGCATCGAGTTCGCGACGACGAACGGAGCCTGATTCGCCGATCCGACACCAGCCTTGGCGTTCTCGGGGCTCATCAGCAACGGCTCGTACTTGTCCCCTTCCCCAGTGCGCTCGTACACCAGCGTCCTGTGCCGGTCGCTGGCGCGGTTGGCGCGATCTACCCAGCGATCGATGCGATTGACCAACCGGTCGCTGGCATACTTCACCCTCGCATCATCCTGCGCCGCAGCCGAGATCCGAGCTTTCAGTCTTTCGACCACCCGCTCGACCACGTCCCGGTGCTCCTTGATCCGCCAAGCACCGCGCTCCTGGGAGAGCCCGTCATCGAGGGGCGCCTGCACTACGCGGGCCACGCTGACCAACAGCCCGTCCAATCCTCGATCCAGCGATGTCGGCGAGTACGGGGTCACCGACAGCGCTTCCACCTGAGAGTAGAACGTCTCGTGGTAGTGACGGAACTGCTCGTAGTGCGCCAGATCGCGGGGACGGGCCCAATTGCCCAGAGTGACAACCAAACCAGGGCGGGACGCATCGCGACCGACGCGGGAGGAGGCCTGAATGTACTCGGCGGTGTTCTTAGGCTGGCCGACGACAAGCATCAGCCCGAGCCGCTGCACGTCGACACCGACCTGCAGCATCGAGGTTGCCAGCACCACGTCGAACGGCGCCTCCTTGCGTGTGGGCACCTTCTTGCCGTCGCGCTGAGCGGCGATTCGAGCCTGGAAGGCTTCGGTGGTGTCGTAGTCGGGGTCGAACTCCAACCCCAACCGGTCCAGTGTGCGGCCGATCTCCGACGACGCGATCCGTGCGGTGAGTTCGCCGGTGTTCAGCAGGCCGAACGCGGCGCCATGTCGGGGCGGGAACCCGGAGTCTTTGCGGGGCCGCTTGATTCGGTTCTGCACATCGTCACCCATGTAGCGGGTCATGCCTGCCAGCTCGCGGGTGGCGTTGAAGTATCCGACCAGGGTCAGGTAGGGGTCGGCGGCGATGCCGCTGCGGTCCAACAGCAGCTGCCCGGCCGAGAGCAACACCTCCGAGACGCGGATCTCGGCGCTGGCCAGGCGCACGCCCTGCGCGCTCACCCCGAGGTAGCGGCGACCGGGCGTCGTCTTGGTGATCGGGATTTCGCGCGAGAAGTAGGTGTCGGCGACATCGAGCACCTGCGGCGGAAAGATCTCTAGGCGCCGCCCGTACAAGCCGCGCACCTGTTCCTGTGCATTTCGCACGGTGGCGGTGGACGCGACAATCAGCGGCCGCACAGGTTTGCCGTGGGGTTGTTCCCAGGACGCCAGGGTTTCTACCGCCACCTCGAACAGGCCAACCGAGGTGCCCAGCGCCCCGGTGATCAGGTGCAGCTCGTCCTGGATGATCAGATCCGGCGGTCGCAGCCGGTTCACCGGGTGGACGGTGGCCGCGGGATATCCGGCCACGGCCGGATGCGCGGTGGAGATGTTGCACGCGGCGTAGTCGGGATGGACGTAGCCGTGGCGACCGCAGCGCCGTGCGACGTAGCCGAACAATGCGGCGGCTTCGCCTTCGCGGGCCAGGCGGGCGAATTTGTCGACGGTGGCGATGACGAATGCCGGTGTCAGTCGGTAAATCTCCTCGTCGACGGTCAGGATCGGCAGTCCCTCACTGACCTGACCGCCCTTCGCGAAGGGGCAACGTGCCAGATCATCACCGCAGTAGACGAACACCCGCCGGGCCGTGGCATCGGCCTTGACCTGTGCCGCGGTGATCGGGGTGCCACACCATGGGCAGCGCTGGACCTGGAGCACGGTCAGCCGATGCGACCCGTATTCGCTGGCCTTGGTCAGCTGCTCGTCAGCTTCCTCGAAGCGTTTCGGACTCACGTCGGTACCTACCCACAGCCCGATCCGGAATGGCTCAGTGCCCCAGGTGGTTTCGTCAGCTTGGCGCGCCAGCTCGGCGGCGCACACGAGTGCGGTGGCCCGCTGGAACTGCTGGGCGGTGAGCAGCCGCAGCGTGTAGCGCATCAGCACCGCCACACCGTCGCGGCCGTCCAACGGGCCATCGACGGAATCGACGAGACCCTGGCGGCGCCGGATCGCGAAGGTGTAGGCGGCCAGCCCGAGGTAGGCCTCGGTCTTGCCGCCACCGGTCGGGAAGAACAACAACTCGACTTGCGCCAAGTGCGCGGCGCTGCGAAGCGATGCCGCCGGGTCCGTTAAGGCCCCGAGTTGCATAAGAATGAACGCCAGCTGGAAGGGGCGCCACGATGCAGCCTTCGGGCCCACTTCGGCCACCTTGCTTTGTGCATCGGCAATCGACAACGCCGGATCAGATGCCCGCAACGCAGCTACCTGAGAGGCGATGCGCTGATCGCGCATGACGGCGTTCATGAACTGAAAGCAGCGCAGCGCTTCAACGTCGGCCACGACGTGTTCCAGCCCCGCTAGCAGTCGCTTGTGGGCCCGACGCGCTTCCAACAGGGCGAGGTCGGCAGTATCGCGAAGATGCGGCGGCAACTGCGTGGTCGCGGTTTCTTGCGTGTCGAGCCAGTCCCCGTAGCCGTCGATCAGGGGCTGTAGTCCGGAGCGGACCTGTTCTGCTGTCGCGGTCGCCAGAGCATCCATGGACAGCAGTGCGTTTTCGACGTCACGAGCCTGTGTCTGCGGGGTTTCAGCCACCGGCAGCCACGTGGTCCATACCGCGGTGGCGCGTCGCGAGCCCTTCTTGACGGTCCAGTCCACCGAGCAGGTCCGACCGATCGCGTACTCAAGCCTATTGCGGTACTGCAGGTTTAGGCGTTGCACCTCGGGGTCGTGTTCTGGCAAGTTTTGCTCGAGCACATCGCACACCGGGAGAAATACTTCCGCTCCCCCGGCATGGATGTGGAGCTTGGTTTGGAACATCCACATCCCGATCGGGATCGGCATCGGTGTCTCGCGGTCGTTGCACAACGCGATTTCGATGAGCACCCGGCCATACGTCGCGTCGTCGTAGCGGTCCACCCGGAGACAGATGGTGTCGCGCAACGGGATCGTCGTCGTCTGACCGGCGTCGAGATCGGCAAGACGGATAGTGCGGGGTTCTTCGACCGGGATGCGCTGGAAATTGCGGATCGGACGGCCCGCTTTGGTGACTTTGTCGGTCTGCACCGACTCGTAGGTCCCCCACGACGCGGTGACCGTGAACGCTTCCAGGTCGGGCGGTACTTGGAACCGCAGACCCATTGATGAGGGAATCATCAACCCCTGCTTGGGTGCTCGGTCCTCAGCATCATCGTCGGCAGCGTCGGCCTCACCGTCATCCGCGGCAAACGCAGGAATGCCCCGTCCCTCAGCCGCGGCATTTTCGTCAGCACGAGCCTCAGCCAGCTCGCCACGCTCGGTGCCTTCGGCAGCGTCACCGTTACCGGCTGTGGCGCCGCTGAGCCGCACTGGCGCGATGTATCCGACCAAGTACTGGGAGCGTGGGCTAAAGGGCAACAACTCTTCAGGGCCATGGATCGGGCCGAGCAGCTCGCGCTCCAGAATGTCGACCAAGTTCTCTCGAACCGTGAACGACGAGCCGTCCGGCTCGAATGTCAGCTCATAGGACGACGCCGGTTCCTTCGCTTTCTCAGTGGCGCTAGTCATTACAGCAGTGTCCCTTGCTCGTCCGACAAGTTCTTGCCCCGGCGTCCCTTGCTTTTCGGTTTCGTTGCCTGCTTCGCTTCTTCGGCTGCTCGGCAATGGTTTGACTCCAACAACCGATCGAGAATCTCGACGCGTGCTGCGGTGCTCACCGTCCAGCGCTGCATCTGCCGATAAGTGTGGAAGCCGTGGTCGAGCGCGATGTCGGACCAGCCATACGCGTCCATTACCGCCTCGTCAAGTTCGACATGAATGGCCCGCATCCGGGCGATATCCGGGTCGGAAGCATCAGTGATCTGCGGATCGTTGACGAGATTATAGAGGTGCGTCAGACCAAACTCCCTGCGAAGCATCACTTCACGTCGTCTGGTATCAAGCAACTCGCCAGCCGCGGTCACTCGGTCGGTGGTTACGGGACGAGGAAAGGTCTCGAACACTGCTGATGGGTTGTAGGTGACACGCGTCTCGTGGGTAGTGCCATACCTGATGGCCCATAGGCTATGAATGGACGACGATAGAACTCCAAGAAGCGTTAGCGAATCGGACGCAAACACCGTCAAGCGGTCGCTGAATATTTGTGCGCTCGAAACTCGAATCGGCATCAGCGTGTCGCTTACCCGCGTCAACACAAGAACCGTATCGAGGTCTGCAATCGCCTTACGCATGGCTGGGCGTCTTTCACCAAACTGCCACCAATAGTCGCGGTAAACTTTTCGGTTGTTCGTCGCCCGCTCGGGCTTGACCACTTCCAGTATCCGCGAATACGGCAGTGAGAATTTCGTTGATTCTTCCTCTGGGCGATCATTAAAATCGATTATCCAACGGCGCGCGGAACAGTCAGGTCGCGAGTTCAGGTCCTCTCCGTTTAGGTAAGGGAAAAGCACGTGTGTGTTGGCTGGGTCGTCGGCGACCCACTGCTCCGCCTGCCCCGGCTCGACAATGAAACCCATTCCGATGGGTTTGCAGCCTTCGAACGCGATATCGGTATTTGTAGCCAGCCGTTGCGGCTTCCCGTCGACGCGGCCAGCGGGCTCCAACAGGGTTGAGATGCGGGGTACGGGAACATCGTCGCAGATCCGTGGCACGTCGTCCGCAATAGCAGCGAGGCTTCCCCACACCGCCGCAAACTCGAGGTTTGCGGTGGCAACAGGCCACGGCCGAGACTGAATCGCGCGCGTGATCGAGAACCCTGACGCGACCATACGGTCGAGACCAACTATTCGTGAATCACCCTGAGCCAGAGTGTTAGTCGCGATCAGGCCAACCGTCCCGCGCCGGTTGATCAGCGTGTGCGCACGCAAGAAAAAGTACGCAACTAAGTCGGCCGCTCCCCGAGTTTCGCCAGCGAGTACATCGACGAGCCAGTCGCGGACGTTCGTTCCCACCGCACCCGTGATCCGGGATCCTCCGAGAAACGGCGGGTTCCCGACGATTGCATCAAAACCACCATGCTCAACGAAAACGTCAGCCGCTTCGATGATCCAGTGGTTAGGCTGCCACCGACGATAGTCGGTGGCCACGGTTGGCTTGAGACCGGCGTCGATGATCGTGTCGAGCATCGTTGAGGTCACCACGCCGGATTCAGGGTGTGCGGCTTTGACTGCGATGCGCAGGTTTTCGTAGGCCTCGTCGAGCGCCTTGCCCGGTTTTCCGCCGAGCGGAAGACCCGCTGCAACGATGCCGTCCGCGATCCTACGCAAATTAGTTGTAACCTCACGTAATTGAGCAAGCTGGCGGCGTTTGGCTGCACTATTACGAGCCGGGTCGTTCTCGTCAATCTCGGAAGCAAGTTTGCGTCTAAGGTCAGCAGCTTTGGCGATGATGGCGTCGATGTCGACGTCGAAGATGTCGAACATCTCGCCGGCCGGCACCCTCGACGGGTCGATGTGCAGCTTCCGGAGCTGGTCCAGGCTGGTGATGCCGAGCAAGGAGTTACCGAGGAAGATCTTGTCATCAACGAATGAGAACGGCAGGTCGCGATCCAACGACACTAGCCATAACGAGAGCTTGCACATCTCGACGGCCATGTCGTTGATGTCGGCGCCGTAGAGGCAGTTCGCGACCACTTCGCGGATGGCTCGCCGGTGCAGGTCGCTGCGGTGGGCGTTGGCAGGATTCTCAGCGGTCCACGCCTCGACCACCCGGTCGGCCAGGTAACTGGCCGCAGAAACCAGAAATGCCCCAGAGCCGCAGGCGATGTCGGCGACCTTCAGACTCAGCAGGTCATCCGATGACTTGAGCCTCCATTCCGACTCGTCTGCAGTCTGATAGGGACCAGGCTCGTAACACAGTGGTTGCAGCGCGTGCAGGACGACTTCCCTGGCCAACGACTTGGGGGTGTAGTGCGCGCCCGCGTTCTTCCGGGACGGCGTTTCCTTCACCATTAGCCCGGCGTCGAGGACCACGAATGGCCGGCCCCGAAGGTCCTGCCGCATAATTCCCAGCCAGGGCAGCACACGTTCACGCAGCGCTGTGTCGTCGCCGACCGCTTGCGCCAGGCCACTGATGACATTCGGCTCGATCTGGGCGCCAATGCCTTTGGTGATTGCGGCGGCTGACTGAGGTTTGGCCGAGGGTTGATCACGTTCGATGTGTGCCCGGATCGCGTCGGCCAGCTTCTTCGGGGTGGTGTTAGCCGCTGCAAGCCGTTCCAGTTCGGATAGCGCGATCTCCGGTTCCTCCCCGCGGGCACCTTGCAGCCCGAGATAGGTCTCACCGACGGTGACGGCGGTGTAGCCGAGCAGGCCTTCGTAGATGTAGCCGATCTGTTCGACGTCGATGTCGCGGAAAGAGATTCGGCGCACCTCGTTACCTTTGAGGACTGCCTGCTGGACCGAGCGCAGTGCGTGTAGCATCACTCGGTCGGACACGGTGATGGCTAAGGTTCCGTGTGCGGTGAGCGCGGTCAGGAACGGGAACCGCTCCGGGTCGAAGAGGGAACCGCCGTAGGCCGGTACCCGCATGTTCTCAAAGGACGCACCACCGTAGAGCGCCTGACTCGTGGCGAGCAGCCGATGCCAAGTCAGCGAGGTGGCATCGAGGGCCTCTTCGCTTTCCTCGGCTTCACGTGCTTGCAGCCGGTCCAGTTCGCGGGAGATGCCGTACCCCTGCTCGAACAACTCTCCCGACGGCAGCAGGCCGCGTTCCTCGGCGAACAGTAGGAACACGATCCGCATCATGATCGTCACCGCGGCTTCATAGCTCTGGTGGGTATTCACAGGTAGTGGATCGGGTTCGCCGCGTTGTTGAGCGTCGCGTGCCGATTCGGAGAACGACTGGATGAGCAGTTCGACCGCGCGACGCACCTGCGCACCGAGGGCTTCGGTGATCTCCTCGGCGGCGGCCACGGATTCCTCGAACAGCACCGGCAGCCGCTCGTCTTCCTTGCCGCCAATGATGTGCTGACGCGAGATCAGCGTCAGGAAAGCGTCGCGGGCGCGGGTTTCCTCCACCCAGGTCAGCGCGTCAACGACTCCGGAGGCGGTCATGGCGCCGGCACGTGCGCACACCAGTGCCCACCAGCGCCCGTCGGTGACGATGCCGATTGGGACGTCGTTGTCGCGCAGCAGCGCTTCCATTCGGTCGATCGGGCTGGCCGCCCACAGGTCACTGGGGACCTGTCGCAACGAATCGACAGGATCGACCACCGACACCAGGGCACCGATGGCGCCGTCGGGGTCCAGCAGAGCCGCCTCGGCACCAACGGTGACCGCGCGGTTGGGTGATTGAGCCGTGATGCCGGCGACGGGTCCCCAGGACAGGGATTCGGCCCAGCCGACGACGTCGCGCAGGACGGTTTCGACCCATTTGTCGCGGGCGATGCGGTACGCGTCGCCTGTCGTGCCGTCGTCGCCGGCGGCTCGGTCTGCGGCCTCCCATGCGGCTTCGAAGTCCTTGCGGGCGTACAGCAGTGCTTCTTTGCGTTCGTGGTCCAGGGCTGGCATGCCCTGGGGCCATACCCGCTTGAGTGGTGCGATCGCCAGGAACGGGCCGTCGGTGTCGACGAGTTCGAGCCACGCGCGGTGCAGCTCGGACGCATTAGGCGTTGACCTCTGTCGTGGTGTGCGAGGTGCCATCAGCGCAGCCCTGCTGTCGCGTCTTCAGGGGTGAGGGCGAACACCACCGCGGCGGCGGTGGTGTGAGGTTTCACGTCGGCGTAGCGGTCGGTGATCGCGGCGATCTCGCGGGCCTCCTCGTCGTCGAGTTCATCGAGGCGGCGCTGCATTGAGTCGATGTCGCGGCGCCATTGCTTCTGCTGGTCGTCGGCCCACAGCATCGCTTGGGCTTCGGCTTCCTTGCTGCGCAACAGATCCAGCGACTCGCGCAGATTCGTCCGGAACGCGGCGAAGATGTCGCGGGCCCGCTGGATATCGGAACTTCGGCGTTTGTCCAGTTGCTCCAGCACGCGGGTGTGTCGGCGGTCGGCGCGGGCGTGCATAGACTCCTCCAGTCGAGCCCGTAGCGGTGCATCTGGTGCGTTCCAGATGTCGCACAAGTCGTCGCGGACCCGGCGGCTGGCCAGCGTCAGCCGGTCACCATCCAGTGCGTGGTCCAGGGCTTGCTCGGCTTTCTCCTCGGCCATCGCGCGCCTGCCCTTCAGCCGCACACCGACCAGGAACACCTCCTCGTGCAGCCGCACCCCGCCTCGGCCGACGAGCACCATACGGGTCACGGCAGCCACAAACGACTCCGCAGCATCGTCGATCACGACCGCAGTGACTCGGTTCAGGGTGGAATCCACACTCCACAGCGAGCGGCGCAGCAGCCGTTGCGCTTTCTGCACGATCGGGTGGCCGAGGTGGACGTATACCAGGTCGGCACGTCCTTCAGAGGCGGTCGGGTCGAATGTGATCGGGCGCAGCACATCGGGTTTCAGTCGTGTAGCCAAGCCTGTGAGGGTGTCCTGCCATGCGGGGCTCAATGGCGGCATTTCGAAGACCTCGGCGTCGGTGTCGACATCGCCGACCGGCTCCAACGGAAGCTGATGGTTGATCCGCAGTGCCGTGTCAACGACTCGACGCAGGTTCTGCGGTTCCAGATGCAGATCGGCCCGCGATGCGTCGTAGCCACGCTCCAGCTCCGTGAGCCGGGTGTTGAGTTCAATCCCGCCGGCCAACGCTTCCTGAATCACCTTGTTGCCGTCAAGCCCCTTGGCTTTGCGTTTGGCCGGTGCGCGGCGGGCGAAGTGTTCTTGGATCTCGTCACCGATCACCTGGTTGGCCGATCCCAGGTCCACCTCGACCTGAGCGATCTTCTTGGCGATGCGTGCCATGAAGTTCGCGTCGGCGGCGTAGGTGGAGGACTTGTCGTCGGGCACGAAGTGAAACACCTCGGGTGTTTCGGTTTGCCCGTAGCGGTCGATGCGGCCGATGCGCTGTTCGAGACGGGAGGGGTTGAACGGGATGTCGAAGTTCACCAGCCGGTGGCAGTGGTTTTGCAAATCGATGCCTTCGCCGGCGGCGTCGGTGGCCAGCAGCACCCGCACCGGTTCTTCGGTCGGGTCGGCGGTGAACTGCGAGCGGATGTACTCGCGGTCCTCGGCGGGGGTTGCGCCTTCGATGACGGCCAATCGGTCGGCGTAGCCGCGTTGAGTGAGTACGCGCTGCAGCCAGCCGAGCGTATGGGCGTATTCGGTGAACACCACGACCCGCTCGTTGGTCCAGTGGGTGCCGTCGGGCCGGCAGACCGCGTCGAGGAAGGTGATCAGCCGCTCCAGGCGTGAGTCGGGCCTACTTTCGTAGCTCAATCCCCAGTCGGCGAGTTTCTCCAGCTGACCGGGCTCGGCAGCGCTGAGCGGATCGGAGGCCTTGGACTCACGCAACCGCTCGGCCTCGTCGTGCTCCCACAGGCCTTCCTCCTCGTCGGCTTGGCCTTCACCGAAGATGTCGTCGTACTCGTCGTCGCGCAACCCGCGCCCGGCTCGCGCGTCGCGGTAGTGGCTGATCGTCATCCCAAAGGCGAACGGGCTGGACAGGAACCGCTTCTTGAGCAACATCGTGACGATGTCGCCACCCGGTCTGGTGCCGTTCTGCTTGGCGCTGCGGGTGACGATCTCATCAAGAAGAGAGAACATCTCCTGCTCGCTGTCCTCGGGCGTGAAGTCGAGGATGTTGACCTGACGCTCTTTGAACCCTTTGCCTTTGAGATCGCGCTTGAGGCGGCGCACCGTCACGTCCTTGAGGGCGGTGGCATCCAGCAGCGCGCCGCGGGAGAACCGTCGGGGGTCGATCATCTCCATCAGAGCGGTGAACGACTCCGGGTAGCCGTTGTGCGGCGTGGCGCTCAGGAACAGGCGGTGCTCACACGTGTCGGCGAGCTGGCGCACCGCGACGGTCCGCTGGGTGTCCACCGAATAGCCGCGTCCGCCGGCGATGGTCGAGGGGCTCGACGGGGCGACGTGGTGGGCCTCATCGACGATGAGCATGTCGAAGGCGAACCGTTTGCCCAGCTTGGGGTTCTTGGCCTGTGCGTAGACGTCGCGCAGCAAGCGCTGACAGCGGACCTGCGGCAACCAGGCCATGGACACGATGACCCGCGGATACAGCTGGAACGGATTGGCGTGCAGTCCGTGGGTACGACGTACTTCCGCCATCAGTTCGCTGTTGACGATGACGAACTGCAGGCCGAACTTGTCCCGCATCTCGTCTTGCCACTTCAACGCCAAACTCGGCGGGCACACGATCACCGCGGTGCGGGCACGATGCCGCAGGAACAGTTCTTGCACGACAAGGCCGGCTTCGATGGTCTTGCCCAGTCCGACGTCGTCGGCCAGCAGCAGGTTGGTCCGCGGGCTGGTCAGCGCGCGGCGTAGCGGTTCGAGCTGGTAGGCCTCCACAGTCACCCCCGACCAGAACGGCGCCTGGTAGCGGTTGGGATCTGCCGAGGTGACCGCGCCCCAGCGCATCGCGTCGATGAAGCCGGCCAAGGTGACCGGATCATCAAAGCCCTCTGAGTTGATGTGCTCGGGCAATCCCTGCGGTGGGGTGACGGTCTTGCCGACCTCCAGCTCCCAGATCACCGACAGCTGTTCACCGAGGCGATCCTCATCGAGTGACTGCAGGTCGACGACGTGATTCAGCTTCGCGGCTGCGTCGTCAGCCGGGCTGAGCGGTAGACCCTGAGCTTGAACGTTGGCGACCGCCCACGTCGAACCGCGCACCTCAACAACCTGACCGGGCTCGGGCAGGGACGGGGCAGCTACAGGCACAGGTGGTCCTCCGGGTGGTGGCGTTGGCCGAACAGTATCGCCGTCGATACCGACAACGGCGCGGATGGTGTCTTCGGACACTCCGAAGTGCTCGGCGGAGCGCTTGACCACCTCGGCAGCGGCGGTGTGTCTGCGACTGGGGTCGACGATGGAGGTCGCAGCAATGAAATCCCGTCGGATCTTGTTCCGCTGGCCCGAAGTCAGCAGCTCCTCGGGCAACGCCGCCGGCAACTCATCATGCAGCAGGTACTCGATGGTGTCGTACGAGATGCCGTACTTAGCTTCGAGCTGGGCGCAGGTGTTGCGCATCGCCCATTCGATGCCGTGTTCGTCTATGGCCTCTTGAACGGCTCGACGGATATTCGAGCGCTGGCCAGGTGACAGATGGTCAGCCTCTTCCTGCGGTGTCTCCCCCACGCAGCACCACGCTAGCTGGGGTTCTCGGACATTGGTCGGATTTCCTGACCAGTCGCGGCGCCGCGGGAACTTCTAACGAGTGTGGCAATTGCGTGCGTGACTGACGCGCTCGCAGTTCCTGATGTAGTAGCCACCCTCGTCGCGATGGACGTCGTCGATCTCGGCAGCGCGAGCAAGCGAGCCGCTGGCCCTCGCGTTTCGCCACCCATCGTTTTCGAGACGGGGCCTGCCGCGACGGCCTAACTTCTAGCCCAGCCGACGATCTGATCAACGGCTCGACGAACGGACGGCATCTCCACCCCTGCCAGGTCGAGGGCGCGGATGAGGCGCCTTACCCCTTCCGGCGTTGTGATAGCGAGGCCGTAGCGCTCCTGGGCGTAGGTCTTCCAGTCAACTGAGTCCGACGAGGTCTTCCCGAAGGCGTCGCGGCACTCTTGTCGTAGCTCATGCCAACCCGGAAAGCCCGCCACGTTGCCTCGTGCGAGACCCGTTGCGTGCTGACGGATGCCGTCTGCTGGCAACGCGAATAACAAGTCGTCTTCAGGCACCCCGAAGACGGTCGGCTGGGGCAAACCCCTGGACTCGAATGTTTCGACCAACTTGATGACTTTGCGTTCTTCCCCTGACCGCTTCTTCTTGGGGCGCTCACGCATCGTGGCGGTGACGGTGTTGTCGGTGAGGATGCCCATTTTGATGCCCAGGCGGACGGTGAGTTCGGAGTCGATCAACCCTTCGAGGTTCTTCGTGCCGTGAATGGGGACGATCAGCACCCCGGCGGCGTCGAGCGATTGTCCGGCGTACTCGTCTAGCACCGCTTCGTCGAGGGTGCCCTCGACGAACAAGACGGCCCGACGGAGAGACAGCGCCACAGCAGGGTGCATACCGACGTCGGCGGCTAGTTCCTGCAACACGGGGGTCGCTTCAGTTGACAACGTGCGCGCGCGGGTAAGGACAGCATCGTGGACCTCGCCCACTACATTGGTCCAGGTTCCGGCGCCACGGGTCATTTTGACAAACCTCACATCGCTGCCGGTCGTTCGCAGAAACTCTTCGTGGTGCGATGCGGCCACAACCTGGAAACCGGCACTCACCATGCGGCGACACCACCGAACCACGCTCGCGACCGCGGATGGGTGAAGGTGTGCTTCGGGTTCGTCGACCAGGAGAACTAAACCGGAAAACTTCCTGGCCGCGTCATCGAGTACGGCTGATGTCAGCCAGTCTTTTTCCATGATGTGGATTGCCACTTGGAGCGCGATGGACAGCCACCGGGAGGCGCCCCGGCCGAAGTCGTTGATGGGGTGCCCGCGGTCGCCTCCCCGTTCCACGTACTGCACACGGATATGGGGTGAACCGGCCCAGTCGGTCGGAACTTCAAGTTCCGTGCGGATCAGGCCGTCGAGGAAGTCGGGCAGGAGATCGGTAGCCAACGTGGCCAGCTGATTTAGTCGTGCGGCTACCTCTGGCCGGACTCGCCAGGTGTCGGTACTGGGGTTTATCACCGGCCGGGTGTGCTCGAGACCCAGCACGCCGAGGACACCTTCCAGCTCCTCATAACGATCATCCTCGGCTGCCCCTTGCATCCTCATAAGAACTCCACTGGAGCCGGGGACATATGTGTTGGACCCGTCATCCGTTTCTTGCATGCCACCCGACACGACGCTCAGATCGGCGATTGCGGAAGTCACCCATCGGTCAACGTCGGAGAACTCCCAGCCTAGGAACACGGGCCGCACATGCGGCTCGGCGCCGACCAGTCGGGTTCGATTGTCAACCGGGTGAACTTCGTCGGGCGAAGTTTCGTCGCGGATCTCCCCATCCAAGTCCGTCTTTGTCCAGTAGTCGCGCAGGTCCACGAACCAAAGTTCCTGCTGCCAGTCGGGGTTGGGCAGGCTCTCATTATCCGGAGTGCTGGCATAGCAGACCTGGTCTTGCGGCAGTCTCGGAAACCGGAGGTAACCACCGTCCACGTTGTCAGGGATCAACGCCAGGACAGCATCATCGAACTCCAGCCCCCGCTCCAGATCGACGTAGACGGCTCCGTAGCTACCGGTGTCTGCACGCAGGTCACGGATGCGTTGTTTTCCGTCGGCGAAGACGTGTGGAGCAAGCACGCTGTAAATCGCTTCGAGCACGTAGGTCTTGCCGACGTTGTTTTTCCCGAACAACACGGTGAATGGTCCGACATCGAACTCCTCGACTGGAACCGCCCGATAACCACCCAAACTAATTCTGGACATCCGCACAGCCCGAAACCTACCGTCCGCAATGTCGGCCAGTGATGGCATCCTCGACCGCATGTCCAGCAACGCAATCTCACTGCGCCTCGTCGAGTGGAACGTCGCGATGTCCCTCCACACCAAGGCGCACCTACTGGCGGCGCTGAACCCCACCGTCGCGGTCCTGCCCGAATCCGCCGGTACCGCCTCAGCGCGAGACGCACTGCAGGCGGTCGGAGCGACATCCGTGGAATGGATCGGCGGCAATAAAAATAAGGGCCTCTCCGTCGCCGCGTTCAACGGATGGCAACTAGCTATCGATGACGACTACGACCGCGGGTTCCAGTGGGTGATGCCTGTGCATGTCACCGGCCCAGGGCATATCCGGCTGCTGGCGGTGTGGGACATGAATCACCGAGGGACTGGTCATCTATCGGCCAGGCAGTTCGGGGCTTGCCGCGCCTCCATCGACTACTACGAGCAGTTCCTCTCTGGCCCGGCTGATCTGGTGATCATCAGCGGCGACTTCAACAACTCGGTTCGCTGGGATAAGCCCACTAAGCGGGCCAAGTTCGGCGACTTCATGGACCAGTTAGAAGCACGCGGGTTCGTCAGTGCCTACCACCACACCCGCGGCTGCGAACGTGGGGCAGAGCCAGACCCGACACTGTGGTGGACCAGAAACGCCGACAAGCCCTACCACATCGACTACACCCTCGTGTCCCGGCCAGAAGCCGTACAGACCGTCACAGTCGGCACTCACTCCGATTGGCTCTCCTACAGCGATCACAGCCCAATGACAGTCGACTTGAGGGTGAGCCCACGCGCCGACCGCGGCGTTGGTCCGCCATCCAATCAAGTCACCGCCACAGGAGGCGATGATTCTCAAGATTTCAAGGCGGTGGACCCGTCCGCGGAGTCGCAGCTTGTCCGCCATCCCGGTCCTGCCGGCGCGACTCCAGACGACAAACTGACGCGCTTTCAACTCGAACCAGACAGCCTGCCGGACATGCTGTGCGGTGTGAACGGCGAAGGGTTCGTCCAGGCGTTCCGCCCGACCTCGTTCACCGCCGAGTGGACCCGCGGGGTGCTCGTTGAGGTCAGAATTTGGGGACCACGAGTGCTGCAAGACGGGTCACTCGGCAAGCGCGAACTCGATCATCGCTGGAAGAATGCACGCGCTGCTGGTGGGATCGACATCGCCGACCTACCACCGCTCATCGCTGACCGCCTTCGGTCCGACACCAGCGCTAATCGATGTCAACTGGGAGGAACAGCATCCGACTCATTGAAACGAATCCTTTGACGAGCGTACGTCGCCCGAAGGCGGGATCACCGAACTCGGGATGCACGTCACCGTCTAGATTTGCAACGGCAGTTGCGGCAAGGGGATTTCGATCATGCACAGCATTAGGCCTGACAAATCTTTTGATGAGGCGTTGGCTAATGCCTTGGAGTTTGGTCAGCGGGAGATAGCGGAGCTGGCGTCTGTTGTCGATGTATCGGCGGCGGTCTACGGCGAGGCTGGCGCGAAGCTCGTCAGAGACGGCGATTTGGATGCGTTAATGGGCGAGTTCGCCCAAATGCGGCTGCGCTTTGCCGACGAGCTATCCGCTCATCTCTTTGAACAGTCCAAAGTACTGTCGACCTTCAACGTCGCGTTCTTTGGCAGGACGGGAGCCGGCAAGAGCACGCTGTTGTCCGCTTTCGGCGAACTGAACGGCGAGGCTGTCTCCCCCTTCGGTGCGTCCGACTGGACGGAGACGGTAAAGCCCATCCGGTGGCGCGGCTGCCAGCTTTACGACACCCCGGGAATTAACGGATGGGGCCGCCGCAAGAGTCGCGAGGAGCTGGAGTCTACTGCCCGCAAAGCGGTCGAGACCGCTGATGTTGTGTTGCTGTGCTTCGACACCCAGAGTCAGCAGGCGAGCGAATTCGCGAAAGTCGCCGCTTGGGTGACCCATTACGGCAAGCCGGTCGTGGCCGTTCTCAATGTGCGGAACCCGCGTTGGCGCCACCCCGCCCGGGTGCCCACTCAGGCAGCCCGACGCAATATGTCCGAACCTGTCGCCCAGCACGCTGAGAATATTCGCGTGGAGTTGGCCAACATCGGCCTCGACGATGTTCCCGTCGTCGCCATCTCCAGCAGACGAGCCCTGTTCGCCAGGGCTGCCACTCCGTACCAAGGTCCTGCCAAGCAGAACTTCGACGACGATCGTGATAGGTACGGAATCGACTACTTGTCTCGCTGGTCGAATTTCGCGGCGTTGGAGAGTGTCCTGGCTGCCGGCATTACCGCGGGTGGATCGCAGCTGCGCCTCAAGTCGCTTCGGGAAGGGGTCCGTGCCCGACTGATCGATGAAGCCACGTCACTCGAAGAACTGCGGATACGCATCACCGAACGAATCAACGAAGTTGACCGAATCACCCAGAAATACCTGGAAGTGCTGGGCTACCTCGAAACCGAGGAGCGCTCGAGGGATCTGCATGATGACGTTTGGCACTCCGATCTGCTGACCCTCGCGGAGAGCGCACGGCGCAAACCCTACAAGGCGCCATCTGACGGTTCCTTGCTTCGACAGGTTCGCAACCTTCTCAAATCACACCTTGCCGAAGCCCGCAACAACGCGCTGCGCCGCTACAAAGACCTGGAGCATCAGGCGTTCCACGAAGGCAAAACGATTGATGCCGAGACCTTTGCCGAGCGGGTGTTTGATGGCGGGGAACTCATCGGCGCCCTCGATCGAGTGAGCACCGAAGCGGCCGCGTTTCTGGCACGGGAACTCTCTTTGGCAGGTGTGGAACTACGAATGAACGATGCCGCGGCCTACGAGAAGGCCGATTTGAATGGTGACGCGGGCGAGACGGCTGATCTGTTCGCAAACTTGCTTCGCGGTGGAGGCATGGCAGGAGGAGTGGCGGCAATTGCCGTTCCCTTTCTGCTAGGAGGGCCCCTCGGCATCGCGGCGGGGATCGGGGTCGGGGCGGCGGCAGCAGTTTCAAACTGGTTTGGGAGCAACAAGAGCCGTGACGCAGTTCGTGAGAAGGCCGAAGCTCGTGCGAAAGCAGCCCGCCAAGGACGCCGAGCCATCCACAACACTTTCGACGACATTGAGCGCCATTTCGCTTCGGGCGTATCAAAATCTGCTTGGGCAGCCGCTGCACCGCTATTGCGTCCCGCCTTAATCGAGGTCATCGTCCTTACTAACTTGAGCACCGACATCGGAACTGTCACCACCCATCTCCGCGGGCAAGCAACATCGATCGCGCAGACCCCGCCCCTTCACTTCCTCGATACGACCTTCCGCTTGCTAGACGGCGGAGACTCGGGCGGGTCCAAGAGTTTCCTGCTCGGTGAAGATTGGTTCGATCAAGACGAGTCCATTGAACTCAGCTACGACACCACAGATTCAGCGGATTTCTGTCGGGAACGCAACGACGAGGACACCGACGCACTGCGTCACGCGATCGGCGAGGCATTCGCCCACCCCGAACCGTCCTCCATCCGCGGGTGGCTGCGGCAGGCGGCGGAGGCAGCCGTAGCCGACGAGGCCTTCGTCGAGGTGACGAACCTCGCCGCCCCACTCGCACGTCCAGCGGTCGTCGTTGCCGGCGACTATAGCGCCGGGAAGTCCTCCTTCATCAAGCGGTTTTTCACAGAGTTCGGCATCGAAGTGCCCGCTTCTCTGCACATTCGCGCAGATGCGACCACAGACGAAGTGCACCGCTATGCGATGGGCCGTATCGACATCGTCGATACGCCTGGATTTCAGAGTCGACGTGCCGACCACGATGATTTGGCCCTGGCCGGGGTCCGTGATGCCGCGCTGGTGGTCGTCGTGCTGCATATAAATCTACTCATCGGCGATACCGCAGCACTGCAGACGATCGCGAATGGGATGTCGACCGGTGTCGGAAAATGGCCACGCATGCTGTTCATCGTGAACCGCTGCGACGAGTTAGGCGTCGACCCGCTGGACTCCACCGCTGAGTACTTCAATCGCCGCGACCGCAAACTGACCGAACTTGGAGCGGCACTGCGCTCCCGCGGGATCGAGGTGGACGCTACGCATATCCACGGTGTCGCAGCCGACCCATACGGCAGCGTAGGTATGCAGTACCCGGTCACCGCAGCTGATTACGACGCTAACAGGGCCTGGGATGGGATAGGCGCCCTGGTTGCCGCGCTACGGGAGTGGGTCGACGACGACCTGACGCGCGCTACTGCGCTTGCCGGATTCGACAAAGCCTGCTCAGCACTCCTCGTACTGCGGGAGGACACTCGCGCGGACATCGCGGCCTACCGCAATGAGACCGGCAAGCATGATTCCTTAATCGCAGCAATGGATATTGGCCTCGAAGACGCGGATTACCTGCAGCGGTCACTAGAACACGAACTCGACGATGTGCTCGCAGCCTTTGTCACCCAGGCTGTCGCCCGTATCCGAGCAGTCGCTGTTGGCGAAGAGAAGGAACTTGCCGAAGCGATCAGTTCTTGGCGTAGTGCCGAAACCGAGGACGAAGTAAAGAGATTCATGGAAAGAGCGACGACAAAGGTCAACGACTGGTCCGCGACGCACGCTTCTACAATCAGCCGTGAAGAGGCAGCGGCTGGATTCGACGTTAACCTCAATCTACCGGGCGCAGCATCGGTAGGCGGTGTCGGTGATGCCGTCGGGCAGGCAGCCGGGGTAGCTGGCTCGGTGGCGAAGTTCGGAGCCCAATTGGGCAAGGTACTTGGTAACCGCGAGGCAGCCTTGCAAATTGGCCATTTCTTCGGTCACAAGTTCAAACCATGGGGTGCGATCAAAGCCGGCAAAGCCGTCGGGCGAGTCGGGGTGGTGTTCGGTGTTGTCGCAGTCGCCGCTGATGGAGCTGACTGGGCCTTCCAAGCGAGTAAGGCGCGGAACTGGGACTCCAAACGCGATGCTGCTGTGGAACAGGTGGAGTCGGATAAGCACGACGCAGTACAACTGTTGCTTGCTGAACCTGAGGGCCCCTGGGCGTACCTGAGCGAACGCACCGAACAGGTCCGACTTCTTCGGGGTCAGTACGAAGGACGTCAGCGTGCTGCGCAGCAGGAGGCCGAGCGGCTGGAACGACGACTGGAGGTGGCCGATGAACTTATTACTGCAGCACAAGAGCTACGGGGAGGTAGCGGGAAATGAGTGATCCCATCGATGTCGACGCCGCCAAGAATTGGCTGAATGCAGTTCCCGGTGGCGAGATCGGCCAGCGCCTGGAACAAAGCTGGCAGGATTTCTCAGCTGCTAGCGAGACAGTCGTGACAATCTACGGTTCGTACGACACCGGAAAGAGTTCGCTCCTGCGCCGTTTGCTCATCGAGCTCGGGCAGGAAGTTCCAGCCTGGCTCACGATTAGTGCGCGACATGAGACCTTTGAGGTCAACGAGATTCGCGCCGCCGGGTGTCTGTTGCGGGACACACCCGGGTTCGTCTCGGGTGGCACGGATGCTCGCGCAGAGATGAATACCGGACTTGCATCGGACGCCATCGCACGGACCGACATCGGTATTGTCGTGGTGCCGCCGCAACTTGCCACTGCTGAATATCCTGTGCTTCGCGAATTGGTACAGCAAGAGTGGGCGCCGGAATCACTGTGGTTTGTGATTTCGCGATTCGACGAAGCAGGGATAGATCCCGACGATGACCCGGACGGTTACCGTGCACTAGGCGAGCACAAAGTGGGTGAACTCAGGGCTGCCCTGAGTCTTGATGAGCGGTTTCCGGTTTACGTGGTCTGCCAGGATTTTGCTCAGATGGCAGGTACGGAACGTAATCCCGATCCAACTGTTTGGGACGAATCACGCAGCTGGGACGGAATCTCGGAACTGATCGCTGCGATCACTGCTCTAGGTAGTTCGTCTCGACCTGACACTAGGCAAGCTGCCGCACAGAGGTTTTGGGGTAGCTCGGTTCAGCAAGTGCTTCATCAGTTGCGCGCGGAGCTCGCAACGCGCCTGGAGAACTCGGCCGTCAGTGACGAAGGTGAGCAACGACGCGCGTCGTGGCTGGCGCAATTGGACACGTTGACTCGCGCCGCTGAGGCTGATTTGCGTGGAATGGTGTCGGCGGCCGTTGGCGATGCCGTGGACAGTCCCGATCCGGCTCAGAGTTTCGCGCAGGCGTTGAAGACGTCTCTCGGCGCCTGGTACGCCGCCCTCAAACGCGACATCGACAAGCTGTTACGCAGCGTCGGAGATACGGTCGCGACTGAACGCATGCGGCCGGACTGGCAGCGGTTCGAGGAAATGGCCGCAACATTGCGACTTGGGCCACCAGGACCTGAGTCTGCACCCGACGATGAGCTGATCTACGCCCCGGTGGTGCGACAAGTTGGTGATGCGGTCCTGAATGCGTTGCGGCACTACGAGCAGAGTCGCGGCCTGAAACTGACTTCGCCCGCATCCGGCGCTTTGGGGGCATCGCTCGGTGTTGACCGGATGGCGGCTGCCGCCGCTGGCGTGTCCGTGATCGCGGAGTTGGCCGTCATCGCAGAACAGTTCGCTAACCGACAACGTGCGGCGAATGCGGCGGTGCAGCAGCGTGCACAACTACAGTCCGAACTTGTCAGTGTCGGCGAAGAAGCGACAGCGCTGGCGCAAAAAGCACTCGATGATCTCGCTGACGGAGCCCGTCAACGGATCGGCGACGCCACCGCCGACCAAGTTGAGTTCCGCGACGGGCTGCGACATTTGGTCGACGAGCTACGCAACCACATCATCTCAGGTGAGGCATTGCTTTCCGCCTCGGGGAGCGGCACCTGATCGCGGCGGTCAACGCGTGGTGGGGTTTGAGCGGCACTTTGACCCGTCCCGGCGAGTCCGGAGACTGCATTCGTTGATTCATCCCGCCTTCGGTGGGATGCGTCTGTGATCGTAGTGGAGCTTCTCGACGGCCTCGGGGGTGAAGTCGTCGAGGTACTCGTGCGGGCGTTCGGTGTTGAACCACATCACCCACTCGGCGGTCGCCAACTCGACCTGGTTGACGTCACGCCAGGGGCCTTGGCGCCGGATGACCTCGTTCTTGAAGGACCCGACGGTGGTCTCGGCCAAGGCGTTGTCCAGCGCGTCGCCGACCGAGCCGACCGAGGTGACGGCGCTCATCGAAAATCCCCGGCTGTGCTCGCCGAAATTCCTCACCTGTGAGCAGCGGTCAGTGTAGTTGTTGGCGGGTGCCGGTGGTGGTCCGGCGTAGGGTTTCAGCGGCAGCGTGATGGTCGCGTAGCCGGTAGGACTCGCCGTCGAGGTTGATGACGACCGAGCGGTGCAGCAGGCGGTCGAGCATGGCGGCGGCCACGGTGGTGTCGCCGAGGATCTCACCCCAGGCTCCCACCCCGCGGTTGGTGGTGATGACGATGCTGGTCTTCAAATACCGTTGGGAGACAACCTGAAACAACGCCGAGGCGGCTTCGGCGGGCAACGGCAAGTACCCCAGCTCATCGATCACCAGCAGCGTCGGACCGGCGAAGAACCGCATCGTGGTGGCCCAGCGCCCCTCGATCGCTGCGCGATGACACCGGGCGGCCAGGTCGGCGGCGGTGGTGAAGTAGGTCCGGTAGCCGGCGTGTGCTGCAGCGCGGGCCAATCCGACGGACAGATGCGTCTTGCCGGTGCCCGGTGTTATCAACGGGTAGTAACACGCTCGAATCTATGTATGCGACAGGGAGGTTAGAGCCAGGTTTGTCATCGTTGTTGCCGGTTTATCGGCGGGTGTTCTTCGACGTGAAGGAACGGCAACGATGGCGTATCCGGTGGCAGTGTCTCCTGCGAGGGGGCAGCGGACCTGGACCGTGCTCGGGCAGGATTATGCAACGGTCGGTCCCGTTGAGGAGTGGATAGAAGCTCACCGACACCTGTGGTCGCCGAACACCGTGCGCGGTTATGCGACTTCGTTGGCCCAGTGGTGGAGCTTCCTGGAGCAACGCGGGCAAGCCGACGGTTGGTACGAGGTCGGTGTCCCAGCCGTCACGGCGTTCCTTTCCTGGCAACGCAATGGCCGCACAGTTGAACACCGGCTGGCGGAGTCGGACCTGGCGCCGACCGCTGCGACCTTGGAAGTTCGCCTGGCAGCGTTGATTTCGTTCTACCGATGGCATCAAGCAACCTCCGGTGTGTTGGTGGCGGAGCGGTTACTTCGAGGAACACCGCGGCACCGACCAGCCCGAGGCTTGCTGGCGCATCTGGATGCGCGTTCGGCCCCGGCGGCAACGTCGCTGGTGCGCGTGCGACGCGACCGACGCAGGGACAGACCGCCCTTACTGCTGCCTGAACAGATCCAGGCGATCCTGGATGGCTGCGCGGTCTTCGATGCCGAGTCCGGATCGTGGCGAGGCAACCTGCGGGACCGGTTCGTGTTCGCGCTGCTTGCGGAGACTGGGATGCGTCTCGGGGAGGCGTTGGGCTTGCGGATCGGCGAGTTCGTCCTCGGCCGCGGCGGCACCGCGTATGTGGAGATCGTGCCGCGCTCGGATAACCCGAACGGTGCGCGGGTGAAGATGATGCGACCGCGACGGGTCTATGTCGGTGCTGACCTCGAGCGGCTGTTCGCTGACTATCTCACCGATATCGCCTGCCGCGCAGCTGAATCCGGTATCGGGCTGACAGATCAGTATCCGCTGCTGGTGAATGTGGCGCGACCCCCGCTGCTGGCGGCTCTGCGTGAGACGACAGTGCGGGAGAAGGTGGCCACGCTGCGCCGGCGCGGCATCGGGACGCCTGGGTGGACACCGCATTGGTTCCGCCACACCCATGCCACCGCATTGTTGCTCGCGGGGACACCGGAATGGGTGGTCTCTCGGCGCCTCGGGCACGCCCACGTGCAGACGACCCTTGACCTCTACGGCTGGGTCCGGGACGACGACGCGCTGCGAGCGGCGGCCAACTGGGCTTCCTATGCCAGCAGCTGGCGGGTGGCCGAATGATCGACGAGCGTGGGCACCGTCACCTGCGAAGAGCCGAACACCTCGATCCGATCTGGCGACTCTGGGACGGGCTGCCGGCGCAGTGGCGTGGCCCGGTGCTGGGACCTGGCATCGAGAACTGGGCATCGCTTACCGAGAATGACTGGCCACACCTCGATCTGAGCGGATTACCCGACCCTTCGCCGCGGAGCTGGCGTGGATGGCGCACTGGCAGGCCGGTGATGGCACCCGGGTGTCGGTGCTGGCGATGGCGCAGTTCGCCAACATCATTCGACGGGCCATCGCCGAAGGCCGTACGTTCGCGCCGTCGATCCGGGCGATGGATTACAACGCCGCCGCGGCATTACAGGGCTGGTTCTATGCCAGCAGGGGCAAGCGACTGCCCTCACCCAGAGGCCGCGCCCGGGTTCACGGCCTGTTCGGGTTTGCACGACACGCACTGATCGCCGCCTGTCACGACGGCCCGTGGTGGCAACTGGATTTCTGGCACCCGCGTTGCGATCCGCGGATCCCCCTCACCGACCGCGAACCGGTCGCCAACTACGGCTGCCCACCCGGACACATCCAGCTGCCCTGGCTGCGGGCCGCCGTGAAGTGGCACCTGGGCACCTCCCTGGAATCCGGGATGCTGCGCTGGACCACGGTCAGCCAAGAACGGATGAGAAGCTTCCGCCGCTTCGACAACTGGCTGACCACCAGCTTCGACGACCCCACCGACATCCTGGGTGACCCCACGACAGCGGTCGAGCAGGCAGCCGCGTTCGCACGGTGGACCGCCGTGGCCGCCAACCGCGTCACCCGCGAATCAGACACCCGCCACCTCGGAAGACCGGTGCCGACCCGAGGGATCAACGACGACCTGCGAGCCGTGGCCGGCCTCCTGGACTTCGTCGCCGCCAACCCCGGCGAAGCACGCACCGTTCTGGGTGCCGACCCCTGGCAACACGTCACCGCAGCACACGCCGCCAGCTGGTTCGGCCGTGTCACCCGGATACCGCATCAACGCGGCTTCAACGACGCGAACTACATCGACGATCACGCGCTCGCCCAGATCACCGCTGCGCTGCCGTTGATCGGATTGCCCCGCACCGAGCAGATGACCATCACCCGCGGCGATGGCACCACCATCACCGTAAGCGGGCTCGACGACCCGCAAGCGATGCGGATGATCCTGCTGCAGATCCTCACCGGCCGTCGGGCCAGCGAGATCCGCACCTGCGACTTCGACTGCCTCACCGCTGCGCCCAGTACCACCGCGGCCGCAGACGACGACCAAACGCTGAGCAGGTTCCGTTACGCGCAAAGCAAGATCGACGTCGCGCCAGACACCATCCTTGTTGACCACGAAGTCACCGAAGTCATTGCTGAACAACACCGTTGGCTCCAAGACCAGCATCCGGGCGGCAGCAGGCGGTACCTGTTCGCGCGGCGCCTGGGCAACCGCCGCGGCGACAAACCCTATCCAGCAGGCACCTACAACTGGGTGCTACGCACCCTCAGCGACCTCGTTCAGATCACCGACGCCAAGGGCCACGTCGTGCGGTTGAGCCACACCCACCGCTTCCGACACACCAGGCTGACCCGACTGGCCGAACTCGGCCTGCCAGTCCACGTACTGCAGCGCTACGCCGGACACGCCACCCCCACCATGACCATGCACTACATCGCCGCCCGCGACGAACACGCCGAGCAGGCGTTCCTGGCCACCGCCAAGCTCCGATCCGACGGCACCCGCATCCAACTCTCCAGCGACGACCACGACAGCCTGCACCTGTTCCGCCGCGCAGACCGGTTCCTGCCCAACGGCTGGTGCACCCTGCCACCGCTGCAGTCCTGCGACAAAGGCAACGCCTGCCTGACCTGCTCGGTATTCGTCACCGACCACACCCACCGAGACGTTCTGCAACGTCAACTTCGCGAAACCACCGATCTGATAAACCGGGCCGCAACAGAATTCGAGCAACGACACGGCCATCCCATGCCCGAGGACAACGTATGGCTCACTAGGCGCCGCACTGAACACCACGCTCTGGAACGACTCCTCGACGCCCTCGACCACGAACCCGACTCCGCGGCCCACGGCGCGATCACCGAGTGTCATCAACCCAGCGCTGGACCCGTCCCGCTGACTCTCGACCTCACCCGCCACCGCAGGAGCACCCCATGACCGACTCCCGAGAACGCCGAATCACCGCCCTCACCGAGGCAGCGAAAGCCAAGTCCGAGAATAAAACCCGAGACGCTGACCAAGCCATCCGCCGACTGGTCAAACGCGGCGAACCGATCACGTTCCAAGCCGTGCAACGTGAGGCAAGCGTCTCCCACGCCTTCCTCTACAACCACCCCGAACTGCGCAAACGAATCGAGCATCTACGCGGCGCCCGCCGCAAGGCCACCACCGACCAGCGCGCCGACACCGATGACACCCTCGTCATCACGTTGACCCGCCAGCTCGCCGAACTCAAGAAACAGCACCGTCGGCAACTGCAAGCGCTCCGCGACGCCCTCGAGCGGGCACACGGCGAGAACCTCGACCTACGGCGCGAACTGGCCCGCCGCGGCATCCAACCTTCGCCAAACGTTGCATCGATCGCAACAACGTCCTGAACTGGGAGAACACAGCCATTCTGCGCTCCAACCCTCGATAACGCCCGGCCCGATGAGCAGGATGTTGGTCGCCGATTCCAGGTAGCGGCAGGTGCCCAGTTCGTCGATGAGCTTGCGGTCGATCCCGGCAGCGGAGTCGACGTCGAAGTCGGCCAGGGTGGCCGGTGTGGGCAGGCAGGCGAACCGCAACCGGCCGGCCAGTCGGCGGGCGGTGGAGGCCTCGACTTCCACGGCCAGCAGCCGCTCCAATGCGACGGTCAGGGACAGGCCTTCGGCGGTGGCCTGGTCGAGCACCGCGGGCAGCGCTTCGGCGGCCGCGGTGAGTTTGAGTTCGGCCAGGTGTGAGCGCAGCTGCTGATAGCGGCTCGCCGCCGCCGACGGCGACTCCTGGGTGGCGGTCGTGGTGGTGGTCGTGGCGTTGGGCGGCGTGGCGGTCATTGGATGGTCCTGTTCTGGGCGGCCCGCTCGTAGGCGGACAAGTCGATGACGGTGGAATCGGTTGACGGAGTCGATGTTTCAATTGCGGTGGTGGATGGCCGCTTGATTGCAAGCAGTTGCGCGGCAGCGGCTTTGGCGGCCGGTCCCGGTGGGATGCGTTTCTTGCGGCGATGCGGACGCCCGGTGGCTGCGGTGGCCATCGCCGCGGTGTCCAAGGCGATGACATGCCCGCTGTCACGCACCATCACCCCAAGCCCGTCGGCGGCCATCCGGTGGCGAGCGACGATGATCCCGCTCGTGGTGGCGATGTCGCAGAACTCGCCGCCGACCGGATGGGACACCACGACCTGGGCGGCGGCCAGTTCCGGGGGCACCGAGTAGCGATTGCCGCGGTAGGGCACCAATGCCTGCCGGGACGCGGTCCGACGCTCGGAGACGATGACGGGATACGCCTGCGCCGGCGCCGGGTGTAGCGGTTCGGCCTTGGCCACGACAGCGACCGAGGACCGCCCGTCAGCGGTGGCCCGCATTCGGGTGTCACCACGGACCCGGGCGAAGCGATCCACGCTGGCCTGGGCCGCCTCCACGGTGGCCTCGTCGGCCAGGGTGCGCCACCAGCGTTGCGCGGCGGTGTGATTGACCTTCTCCACCACGCCCTTGCGGTTGCCGCGCCGGGCCGGGCAGATCGCCACCGCGACGCCGTAGTGCTTGGCCACCCCGGCGAACGATGCCGTCACCCGACCCGAGCCGGGGTCACACACGGTCGCCATCCGATCGAAGCGCCACACTCGCGTGAGTCCACCGAGGCCGCGGGTGACGCGGTCCAGGCCGGCGACCAGATGCGGCTGATCCTCCGAGGGCGCCAGATAGCCGCGCCACTTCCCGGAATGCGCCAGCGAGCCGACCAGCAGGTGCGCGGTCTTGCCCCAGCCCCACGACTGCGGTGGATCGGGCAATTCCAGCCAGTCCCATTGGGTTTCATCCCCGGGCTCGTGCGGGATCACCGCGTTCGGGCGCTGCGTGGCGGTCCGGCAAGCCTCACAGACCGGGCGCAGGCTGCGGGCGCGGATGTTGCGGGTCAGGCTCTGATACGACAACCCGAACCCCAGGTCCTCCAGTTCGTCGAACAGGGTGCGGGCCCACAGGTGCGGGTCCTCGGTCAGCCTCGCGGTGATGTAGTCGACGAACGGATCGAATGGATCCGGGTCGGGCCGGGCGCGGACCCCGGGCGTGCCGTCACCGGCCAGATACTTGCGGACCGTCTTGCGGTCGAAGCCGGTGTGGCGGGCGATCGCCGAGATCGTCCAACCACGTTTGTGCAGGGCATGTACTTCCACATCGTCCTCCCATGTGAGCATGAGAAAGCGGGCCTCCTTCGATGGAGCAACTGGCGTCAGACACCAGCAGCTTCGAGGGAGGCCCGCCCTTCTCGGCGGAGCCACACGGGTGGGGAATTTCGATGAGCGTCAGTGGGGAAATTCAGTGAGCGCGGTCAGAGGGATCGACGCCTTCGTCGATGAGCCGCTGGGTGAAGGCCACCGAGGTGTACTGATCAGGCTCAACCGGTGGACGCAACACCCGAGGTCAGGAGGGTGCTGTGGGACGTCCGTCAGATTGGGTTCGTGAGGTTACCGGGCGCAGGCCGCTGCGGTCGCCGGGGCATCCCGGTCACCATCGTGGGTTGGAGCGTCGATTCTGGGACAAGGTGGCCGAGGGGATGTTGCCTTCGGAAGCCGGGGTGGCCGTCGGTGTGTCGGGCGTCGTGGGATCCCGATGGTTCCGTCAAGGTGGGGGCATGTCCCCGTACTCTTGGCCGGCGCCTTCAGGTCGCTACTTGACCTTTCCCGAGCGAGAAGAGATCGCATTACTTCGCGTGCAGGGTAAAGGAATTCGAGAGATCGCTTCGGCTTTGGGACGGAGTCCATCGACGATCTCGCGGGAGCTGCGCCGCAACGCAGCAACCCGAAGCGGAACACTGCAGTACCGGGCGTCGGTAGCTCAATGGAAGGCAGAACTGTTCGCCCGCCGACCGAAGGCCACCAAGCTGGAGACCAACCCGAAGCTGCGCGAGTACGTCCATCAACGACTGTCTGGCCAGATTCATGATGCCGAGGGCAACGTGGTCGCCGGACCCGCGGTCGGGCAGTGGACCGGCCGCAACAAGCCGCATCGGGCCGATCGTCGCTGGGTGCAGGCATGGAGCCCAGAGCAGATCGCGAACCGGATCACGATCGACTTTCCCGATGATCCGTCGATGCGGATCAGCCACGAGGCGATCTACCAGGCCTTATACATCGAGGGCCGCGGTGGCCTCAACCGTGACGAGATCCTGAGTCTGCGCACGGGTCGAGCGTTGCGCATGCCGCGAGCCCGCTCGAAGCGAGTCGCGTGGGCGCATGTCACCGAGGACACCGTGATCAGCAACAGGCCGAAGGAGGCGGATGACCGCAGCGTTGCCGGCCACTGGGAGGGAGATCTCATCATCGGGCTTGGACGCTCGGCGATCGGCACGGTTGTCGAGCGCAAGACGCGCTACACCATGCTTGTTCACCTGCCACGCAAGGATGGGTGGGGGGTGAGTAAACCGGTCAAGAACGGCCCGGCCCTGGGCGGCTATGGTGCGTTGTCCATGAACGCCGCGCTGGAAGCGGAGCTGACGAAAATTGCAGAGCCGCTGAGGAAGTCACTGACCTGGGACCGAGGCAAGGAACTATCTGCTCACACCGCGTTGACCGATACGACCGGTGTGCGGGTGTACTTCGCCGATCCGCACAGCCCGTGGCAGCGCGGTACCGACGAGAACACCAACGGTCTCCTTCGGCAGTACTTCCCCATGGGGACTGACTTATCACGTTGGACATCAACAGAATTGCAAGCTGTTGCCGACACATTGAACAACCGTCCGCGCAAGATCCTCAAGTGGCGAACACCCGCCGAACTGATGCGCGATGAACTATCCTCGATCGAGGATACTGTTGCGTCGACCAGTTGAATCCGCGCTGGCTGCCCGCGTCGCTGTGGGCGATCAGCCCGTGCAGGCTGGTGGTTCCGTCCTGTGCGCGGGTGAAGAAGGCGTGCTCGACGGCGTCGAGGACCAGGTCGGTGGTCATCGTCCGGGCGGCCCGCCACCCGAGGATCCGACGGCTGTAGGCGTCGATGACGAACGCGACGTAGACGAACCCCATCCAGGTCGAGACGTAGGTGAAGTCGGCTACCCACAACCGATTCGGTGCAGCCGCGTAGAACCGGCGGTCGACGAGGTCGGGGTATCGGACGTGGGTGTCGTCGGCGACGGTCGTACGGTGCTTAGATCCGTAACGCGCACCCTCCCAACCGTTTTCACGCATCACCCGCTCCACGGTGCAGCGCGCCGCATCGTGACCTCGACCACGCAACCAGATCCAGAGTTTGCGCGATCCCAACGTCTGCACGAACTTCCCGGTCTTGCGGTCTTCCCTTGCCGCGGTGATGATCTCGACCAACTCGGCGTCGCGGACCTGGCGCCGTGTCGGTGTCTTGGCGATCCACTCGTAGAACGTCGACGGGCTGATCGGCATGCCGTGCTCGGAGAGCACGGCGCACATGGGCTCGACACCCCAGCGCAGTCCGGCCCCGCCGTCGGGGCCGGCCACCTGCTGGTCCTTGTGTTCGGCGATGAACCGAATCACCGTCTCCCGGGCCGGTCGAGCTCGGCCCCGAAGAAAATCGCCGCTGCCTTCAAGATCTCATTGGCCCGACGCAGCTCGGCGATCTCCCTGCGCAGCGCCTTGTTCTCCTCGGCGATCTGAGTCGTCACCCCCGGCCGCTGGCCGGTATCGACCTCCGAACGCCGTATCCAGGTCCGCAACGTCTCCGGGGTGCCGATTCCCAACATGCCCGCGACCGCGGTGATCGCCGCCCACTGCGACGGGTACTGCGGGCGGACTTCGGCGACCATGCGCACCGCACGCTCACGAAGCTCCTCGGGGTACTTGCTGACACGTCCCATAACCCAGATCCTCCCAAGATCGGAAGTCTCCGGAAACGCCGGGACGGGTCACTTCGCTATCGGCCATACATGGACCGCAACAACAAATTGCTCAGTTCTGTTCCGTCTGGCTGCTGGATTCAGGTCCTGCAGAATCACTGAGTTCGTTGTAGCGCTCCACAACTCGATCGAGCGTTCTCTGAAGGCGTGGACGGGTCGATGAGAATGCCTCCGTATCGATCATCCGGTACAGCTCGCGTCCGATCTTCTTGAGTGCTTCGTGCAACGATAGCAGCACGTAGTCCGCGTAGTTTCGCAGCTCCAACAATTCATCGACTCCTGCAAGAGCTTCGTCTACGGCGTTGGTAAGCAGCAGTGCTGTGATCTTGATTGCCTTGAGGATGACTCTCCCTTCGAGCGAAGTGTTGGCAGCCAGCAATTCGTCAGCGAGATAAAGAAGTTCAGTAAAATGACCCGCCTCGTAGAGCTCGTTGACCCGCATCATTTGAGTCGCCTCCTGCGTGGCAAGAGACGGGTCTCGTTGAGTGACCTCGAAGAGTCTCTGCCTGATTGCAGTCAGTTCCGGCGCGTCGCGGTAGGTATCCAGTCGGTTTATGACAGCCAGCGTGTCGCTTGCCAAGGTGTAGGCAAGTGCCCGCACGGAATCGCTAGTGTCGGCTTCAGCCTCGGCCACGGAGCTGACAAATGGGATCGCGCACCTTCGAATTGCTTCGGAAGGTGCCTCACCCATGCTCAAGTCGGCGATCATGTTGGCAAGTATCTTCATTGCGATTCGCCGCGCGTATGGCTCATGCATGTACCGCGAGAGAGTCTGGAACGCCGACGTCCCGAGTTCGAACGCCACCTGCAGCCGACCGCGGCTGGCAGCACACGTGCTTAGCTCGGCCTGCAGCAGTGTCTTGGCGTATGTGTAAACCCGTGTGTTGTCAGCCGACAGCGACGACATGGGTTCGTTCTCAGCGACGAGCGCGAGGAGCGCATTCGCGTGTAGTCGCAACTGCTCGACCGCGAAGTATTCACCCTCAGTCCGCATCTGGCCTAGCCAACCGATCAGGAAGTACATGAAGACTGTGCACTGTGGCTCCAAGTAGCCGGGCGGAACCGCCGCCAGGTACGAGCGCTGAAGGATGTCGTGCACTAGGGGGTGAATCGCGATGGTATCGCTGACAGCCGTGTGACTGCCGTCCCCGTCATTCACCACTCGCCTTGCGATTGTCTGAGTTCGCAGAGTGGACAGGACTCCGCGAAGGGTGACCTTGTCGACCTCAGTGGGCACTGGAAGATTGGCCAGGTTTATCTGGAGCTCTTCGGGCGTCGCTAACAGCATGAAGTTCAGCGGCAATAGCTCTGGGGCGAGCAGAGATCCGATCTCCAATACTGCTCGGGCTGACCTGCCATAGGTAGCGCCGGCTGGCGTACCTTTGCCGAGATTCCGGACCGCGTGCTGTATCGCGGCGAATGCCGTCCTCGGGAAACCTGGGGGCCTTGAGTCACTGTCAGCGAGGGCTTCAAGGTCGCTGAAGTATTGCAGCGCAAGTTCGTCCAGTTGGCCCTCAGTGTTCTTGAAATAGATCGCGGACATACTGACCGCAAGCGGTACCAGCCCCAGTCGATCGACGATCTCCGAGATCGGCGACCGAACGTCCTCGATGTCGGCGTCAGCGATACCTGCGTAACTGGCAAAACAGTGCACTGCTTCGACTTCCGTCATTTCGCCGACGTCGATGACGGGCACACTTGGCCACCAATTCAGACTGTTATTCGAGGTCACAAGAACCGAACCGTTGCCCATAGACGGGATGTATGCATCGATGTCGCTTCGGCGTTGGACGCCGTCGAAGACAAGCAGCCACGGGCCGCTGTGACGCCCGAGCATGCCGGCGAATACAGAAGCGACCGCTGCGTCAGCGGTGATCTGCTCGCTTGTTAGCTGCGAGATGAGGTTTCGGATCTGCGGCTCGATAAAGTCGACCTCGCGGCAATCGATCCAGCATATGAACTCGTAAGAAATCGATTCGACGTGGCAATAGTCAGTTGCCAGAACAGTTTTACCGTTGCCCGTGCGTCCAGTTAATACCACCCTAGCTGGCGTGATGGTTGTGTCATCTGGAGCAAGATGCTCCTGAACTTGTTCTAGGTACTCGAACCGGGGGACGGTCGATAGGTAGTTTGGAATGCCAGTAATTGGTACGCCCCAATCGAACCCGCCAGCCACGTGGGCGATGCGCGGATCTGGCATGGCCAGGATCTCAAGCAGGTCAAGCGCGCTTAATCTGCTTGGCTGTTGGCCCGCAGCGGCCGAGAATATGTAGTCTTGCAGTATCGGGACAAGAAGTCGGGCCGAAACGACGCCTTGGCGTAGCGCCCGTTGGCCACGAAAGAATCTGATGAGTTCTGCGATCGAGTTACGTATGACGACTGGCCGTCGAGAATCGACGACGATGTTCGGCTGAGCCCCAGGATCGTTCGGCCCTCTTTGCGGCCCGTTGGCCCACGTGTACGCCGTCGTCGTTTCTGCGCCGTTCCCAGGAACGATCTCGACCTCGTCGAGTAGGCCCGGTGAAATCGGCTTATTGGTCAAAAGGAGCGTGTTCGCGGCTGGGTATGCAACCAGCCGTTCCAGGGCCGTCCGAGCAGGAGCGGGTTGCATGGGATTCTGGTCGGGCTCCACCGAGGACTTCACCTGGATGCTGTACAGCACGTCACCGTCGACCTCAATCGCGAAGTCGACTACGTCGTCGTCTTCGCCGTCGGCTTTTGTGTGCAGAGGCTCGACAACAAGCGTCGCGCGAGGTATTTGCTCGGTGTTATCGCGCAGGAAAGTGAGAAAGACCTCAGCGGTTTGCAGGTACTGGTAGCTAAATCCGAAAGCGGCAACACCACCGCCGCCTAGCTCAGTCATGACACGCTAATCTTCGCAGGACATAGACGACCGTGCAGGACTTGCTCGACAAGAATGATCCCCCATGTTGTTGGTCAGACTAGCCCGGATTTTTCGTCGAGGGTGTTGGCGGTGGATTTGTAGGGCGTGGTGTGTGGTCGGGTGAGGTCTGTGGTCACAAGGCATGCTGGGGTGGTCCCGTGTCGCCGGGTGGGGCGGGCTTTCCCAGGGCCGGTAGGTCTTTCGTGATCGATCGGTCAGGGGGCCGGCTGTTAGCCGAAGGCGGTGCGGATGGTCTGCCAGGCGGTCGCGATCGAGGTGGCCCAGCGCCAGGTGGCGTCGATACGCAGCCGGAGTTGGCGGGCGCCGCGGGTGATGCGGGCCGCGACGTGCAGCACGCGGTAGCGGAACGTGGCGATCTCGGCGCGGGCCAGCGTCGGATCACTGGTGAATCCGATGAGCCGTGCCCAGGTGACCAGGTCGGCGGCGGCCAGGACGATCTCGAGCCAGGCGGCGTTGGCCCAGAAGCCGTGGCACGGCAGGTTGCGCAGGCCGGTGTTCTTGAGTTCGCGGATGCGGTCCTCGACGCGGGCGTGCTGGCGGTGCCGCAACTCCAGGCCGGCGACTTGGCCGGCCACGACACCGGTGGGTGTGTCGGTGATGAACGCGGTGACGCGCATCCCGTCGGTGTCGGTGAACCGCAGCTGGGCGCCGGGATGCGGGCGTTCTTTGCGCAGGATCAGCCGGGTGCCCGGCGGCCAGCTGTTGAGGTTGACCAAGGTGGTGGCCTCGGCGACCCAGGCGCCGTCGCGCAGCCCACCGTCGGTGTCGATGGCTGGGTACCAGCCCTGGGCAAGGTTGAGTGTGTCCACCGCGTCCTGGACGCGGGCGTCGACGGGGTAGCCGAAGGAGAATCCGACCCCCTGCTCGCGGCAGGCGTTGGCGAATCGGTGGGTGGCTCCGGCGGTGTCGCAACGCACCAGCACCTGGGGCCGGTCGGGATCACCGCCGCGACTGGGGTCGGGCCGCCACGGCGCGGGCAGCGCTGCCAGCGCCTGGGCCAGGACGATGATGTGGTCGCTGGCGGTGTTGGAGCCCGCGTTGCCGCTGCGCAGCAGCCCGGCCAGGGCTTCACCGCCGGCGATCTCGGGGCGGTCCAGGAACGCCAGCAGCGGATGGTGGCCGAACGACTTCTTCCAGGTCGGCGTCGCGCCGTGTTTGTTGTCGGAGTGATCGATCACCAGGGTGGCGTCGATGTCGATGTGCAGCCAGCCACCCGGTTCGGGGGCCGCACTGGCGGCCCAGGCCGCCGCCCGCGCGCTGGCGCGGGCCGCGCGCACCGCTGGCAGGTGTGCGGCGTCGATGCGCTCATCGACCAGCCGCCACATCGTGGTCGTGGAGGCTTTCGCGCCGAACGCGTGCTCACGGTCGCCGCACAGTTGGCCGACCCCGTCAATGCAGTCCGCGCCGTCGGCGACCGCCGCGGCCAGATCGGCGAACACCTCGCCGGGTGCATAGGTCCACCGTCCGCGGTAGGTGTCGGCCAACGCGCTGGTGACCTGCGCTGATAACCCGGTCCGGTCGGCCAGTTCCCGCAGTAGGCCCATCCCGGCGTGCGACACGACCCCGTGGCCGTCGGCTGACACTTTCACCCGCGATGCGGCCGCGATACTCTTCACCTGCGAAGTGCCTTCCCGTCAGGATGGTTGAACCCTAGAGAAGTCCAATTATCCCTTGCAGGACAGGCACTTTCGCTTATCTACACGCCGTCACCAGCGATAATCCGCGAAAAATCCGGGCTAGACCGTTGCATTTCGCGGGTGGTCTTGTCTACTGCTCCCTACACCGTCGGACACACTCATGTGTCTTTGCCCACTTCGTCATCGTGACGATACTGGGGCGGTGCAGCCCGGCGCTTCCCATTCGCCCATTGGAGGGTGAGCTCAGTATCGGGACCAGCCACCTTCACTCACCGAAGAAGAACCCGCTTCCCTAACGGCGAGGCCCGCCCATTGGGAATTCAGAGAACCACGTGGGTAGGACCATCTTTCGCTCTTCACCGCGAAAAGCTCTGTTGCTGACATGGCTCTTCGTGCACGAACGCTCTCGCCTTTCGGCGCGAGTCTTGCATTCGGTACAGAGATCTTCGTCCCAGCCTGTTTGGGCAGGCCTGTCGCGCTTCTTCTTTGCCACGAAATCAGCTTCCTTATTTGTTGTTGGGTGTTCAGATCACGGGCAGCGGCGCTGAGTTGGTCATTGTTGCAATATCCGCTCGCCCTGGCCGACGCGCCCAACGAGCCCTACAGCTGTTCGCTGAGGCGACGCGATTGCGCAGTTGTCCCGAACCGGGGGTGCTCCCGCAGAGAAGTACTCGATCTCAGATTGCTCGCGACCCTTCAGCGCCGGCGTTGTCCGGCGCTCTCAAGTCTTCCTGGATGTCATCCGTCACTCTCATACTATCTTGGAGTTGTCGGCCTCATCCCGTCCGAAACTATTTGAGAGCGAGCCGGTCGGCACTCCCCCGCACTCTCAGAAAGTTCCGGATCGGACAGCAATCCACGAATACATGCGGGCCGCGCGTGCCCGAGACCTTTCTGAGCTAGCCGAACATCGAGTCGCTCCTGGTGGCCGCACGTTCCCAGTGGGGCGCCCGCGATTCCGGGATAACTCGACAGTGCCGGACCCTCGTCCGGAAAGACCTGAGAGCGCCGGACCCCCGTCCAGAAAAACCTGACAGTGCACGTTGACGGCGACGCTCTGCTCTGCTCAGGCACTTAGACGGATTTAGTCTAGACGCTCCCGGTAACTCAATAGCATTACGTCACGGTGACGTAATGCTATTGACTGTTCTTCTAAACGGCCATCGCATCCCTGCGTTCATTGGCACCGTTGTCCGTTCTCATTGATTCTGGGGCATTCTCATTGAATCTGGGGTAAGTGCGTGTCTTTCTCATTGAATCTGGGGCACGAGGCTTAGCGTTTATGTGTGCTGACGTCGGCTGTTTCGGCTGGGCCAGGTGTAGCGAGTGCAGTGGACTTGGAGTTCAACACCCGCGAGGGATGCACGCGGCAATCGCTGGACCGATGTGCTGCAACCCGGTTTGAGTTGGACTGTTCACCAGTGCGGAATTTCCCCTCGTTTCGAGGTCAGCGTAACTTTCCCGGGCTGTGGTGGTTCGCCACAACCGGCGCACATGTAGGTCACGAGTCCTGGGTAGAACGTGACCAGTTGATGGCGTTGGATGCCGATCCGGATGTTGTTGGTGTTCTGTCGCAACCATTTTGGATTCATTGGCGTGACGGCACGCGGCATGCTCCTGACTACTTCGTGCGGCGCCGCGATGGATCTGTCGTCGTAGTCGACGTTCGTGAGGACGACCGGATCTCTGACGCTGATCGGGACGTGTTCGATCGGTCTGCCGCCACGTGCGCGATGGTCGGTTGGGATTACCTGCGTGTCGGTTCCCTCGATCCAGTGCTGCGGGCGAATCTACGTTGGTTGTCGGGTTATCGGCATCCGCGAGTATTGAAGATCGGTTTGGCTGATCAACTGGCGGAGGTCTTCGCTCGGGTCCGTCCGTTGATGGCTGGTGTGCACGCGGTCGGGACTCCTTTGGTGGTGCTGCCCGTACTGTTTCATCTGCTCTGGCACGGCCGTTTAGTTGCCGATCTGCAAGGAGCGGCACTTGGCGACGACACGGCGATTGGCCTCGGGACCGGGTGGTGACCTGACGTGCGAACGGGTGTCGTCCGAGAGGAGACGAAATCCGTTTATCAGCAGGTGTTTTCACCGTCGTAACCCTGTCGGGCGGATCAGCTCGACTGGTTGACGCTGTCGGCGAGCAGATTGTGGTGCCGCTCTCGCAGCTGATGGTTGATCCGGCATTGGAATTGGTGTCGGGGTCGCGACCGCCACTGTGTTCTGAGGAAATGCTGGCTGGCATTCCCGAGGCAGCCGTCGAGCAAGCACGGTGGTGGGAGCGCCACATCGTGGAGATCCTCAGCGGCCGCCCGCCTGGGACGGCCGCGGGCATTCGTCCCCGCCCAGAGTTCGACACGGCGAAACGATCTCTGCGGCAGCGTGAGCTGGCCAAGTTGGACGAGCTGCGTGCCGCCGGCCACGACGTGAGTCGGAATGCGTTGCAGCGTCGCCGATTTGCCTACGAACGGGACGGGCTCCTGGGAGTGGTTGACGGGCGCCATAATCGGCGGCGCGCGGTATTCGGCCGTGTGGACGACCGTGTCGTCGCCGCGGTGCGGGATGCGATCGAGGGCGAGACCGACCTGTCAACGGGAACGGTGCAGCGTCTGCAACGGCGGGTCGCCAAGACGCTGGTGGCCACCTATGGTGCCGACGACGCGCCCGCGATGCCGTCGCAGCCCACCTTCTACCGGCTGGTCAAGCGCCTCGCGGAAGGACGGCACACGTTCGGGTCAGCACGGACGCGGCGATCGCTGTCCAAGCAGCCCGATGGCCCATTCGGGTCGATCACCGTGGTGCGCCCCGGCGAGATGGTGGAAATCGATTCAACCCTTCTGGATGTACGGGTAGTGCTCGATGACGGCATGGTAGACCGAGTCGAGCTGACTGCGATGGTCGACAACGCTACGCGGTCCATCCCGGCCGCGGTGCTGCGACCGACGACCAAAGCAGTGGACGCGTCACTGCTCTTGGCGCGGGCATTGACGCCCGAACCGATGCGCCCGGGATGGGCCGATGCGCTGCGGATGTCCCGGTCGGTACTTCCGCACCACAGCCTGACCAGTGTCGATCAGCGCCTGGCCGATGCTGCGGCCAGGCCGGTGATCGCTCCCGAGACGATCGTCTGCGATCACGGGAAAGCGTATCTGTCCCAAACATTTCGGCAAGCGTGCTGCACATTGGGGATCAATCTGCAGCCGGCTCATCCCGACTGCCCGACCGATAAGCCGAAGATCGAGCGGACATTGCAGTCGGTGGGCACCCTGTTCGCACAGTACGTGGCCGGTTACGTCGGTTCATCGGTGGAGCGGCGTGGGAAAAACGCCGAGGACGACGCGGTGTGGTCGATGATTGAGCTGCAGGCGCTGCTGGACGAGTGGATCATCGCGGTGTGGCAGAACCGCCCCCACGATGGCCTGCGGGATCCGGTGACGCCGGGGAAAGCGTTGTCTCCCAACGAGAAATACACTGCCCTCGTTGAGGTGGCTGGCTATGTACCGGTCCCACTGGACGCCGACGACTATATCGAATTGCTTCCCGTGCAGTGGCGCACAATCAACAGTTACGGGGTCCGGATCAACCATCGCACCTATGACGCCAAGGCGCTCAACCCATACCGGCGCCAGCATTCCGGGGTCGATGCCCGTAACGGACAGTGGAAGTGCACTACGACCCGTATGACGTGTCGAGGATTTGGGTGCGCAATCACCACGAAGACGGATGGCTGGCCGCGACGTGGACGCACCTTCGGTCCTCGCCGGTGCCGTTCGGCGAGACACTGTGGCGCCACGCCCGCTCCGTAGCCGACCGCAGAGGGGCCCAGAAGACCCAGGAAGCGGAGATTGCGGCCATCGCGGAGGACTTGCTGGACCGCGCCGCCGCTGGGCCGCAGCAGCAGACGAAAGCCGAGCGCCGAGTGACTGGACGGACCAGCGCCGCGAGCGCCGGCCGGGACTGGCCGGACCCGACGGAATCATCCGAACATCATGGCCCGTCACCGTCGGAACGGGCCGCCGACAACGAGACTTTCGACGATGACGGCGAGATGGCGGAGGTCATACCCTGCCGGTGTTTGATGCACGCAAGGAGGCCCAAACGTGGCGACTGTGACCGAGATTGCGGCGGTGGGTCAGTTAGAGGATCGCCGCCAGCCGACCACGACGCTGGAGGGCTGGCGGCGTTTTGTTGATGCCGATCCGCCGGAGTTCACGTTGCTCGCCGACGACGAGTGGGCCAGCCTCGGTGAGGACGAGCGGACGGCCTACAACGAGGCCCGGGTTGCGCATCATTCGGAGCTGGTGGTGGTCACCACGTCGGCGATCGAAGCGATCACCCATCAGGGCCGGCTGTTGACATTGCTCAACCAGCGCGAGATCGGGGCCCGGCGCGGGCTGATCATCTCCGGCGGGGCAGCGACGGGGAAAACTACGGCGATCAAGCAACTGGGTCGGTTTCACGAATTGCGCACCCGTGCACGGTTTCCCGGCGATGAGAGCCGGATTCCGGTGGTGTATGTGACGGCCCCGCCGAAAGGGTCGCCCCGCAAGTTGGCGATGGAGTTCGCACGGTTTCTGGGGCTTCCCACGCTCAATCAGCGGATGAACGTGACCGATATTTCCGATGCCGTGTGCCAGGTGCTCATCGATGCCCGTACCGACATCGTGGTGGTCGATGAAATCCACAACCTCAACCTCGACACCCGCGCCGGCGAAGAACTGTCCGACCACCTCAAATACTTCACCGAGCATCTGCCTGCGACATTCGTTTACGCCGGGATCGAAGTGGAACGCTCGGGGCTGTTCACCGGCACGCGGGGACGGCAGTTGGCCGGCCGTTGCGGGGTGATCCACACCAGCGCATTCCCCGACGCCAAGGAGTGGCGACAACTCGTCGCCGCCATGGAAGGTACCTTGCGTCTGCATCGACACGAACCGGGAAGCCTTGTCGCCCAGGCCCGTTACCTGCACCGCCGCACCGGCGGGATGATCGGCAGCCTGGCCCACTTGATCCGGGCTTCAGCAATCCAAGCGATGCTCGACGGCACCGAGCACATCACCCGCGAGGCCATGGACGATATTTTGATCGACTACGCCGCCCACACGGCCGCGGCCCGCACGGCCAGCTGACGTGGCAACTGTCAGGCCGTGGCCGCGCGGACCACGCCAGCGGCTCCCGCGAACGATCGCACCGTTCCGTTGGGAAGCCGTATCGTCCTACATCGACAGGCTGGCCCGCGCCAACCATATCGGCGTCTCCACACTGCGCGGCCATGTCGCCGAATCATGCGCAGCCCGGCCGCGACCGGACTGGTTGGCCGTCGTCAGCGGCCAACCTGAGCAGGTAATCCGGTCCCGTCTCTGCGGGCTTGCTGGCGACCCCACCGCGCTCAAGCAATATCTCCGCCGCCCTTTGTGTCAAAGATGTATGGCACGCAAGGGAATACACGAACCCGTCTACTGCTACCTGCCTGCACATGTCTCCGTATGCCACCGTCACCGACGCTGGATCGGTTCACCAACGCGCGTTCTTGACGACCAGGTGGATCTTCGTGACCGGCCCACGGTGCTCAGTGCCGGGCGCACGCATCGGCGCTTGGCCCGTCAGTATTCAGAGGTCGACCTTCATGACGCCTTGGGCGACGCCCGCCACATCCTGGTCTTCTGGGCTCACGCAGAGCGTCACGTGGCGGCGGGGATTCTGCAGAATGGCCTAGAAGCGCACGTGGTGGCCTACCCCGATGTGATCGCCGTAGCCGCAACATTGCTCACAGCTCGCCCTCGGGTTGAACAGCCCAGGACGCCAACGGAACCCGCCTGGCCGACGCTACTGCTCGACCGCATCAACGAACGCACCGGCGCCCACCATGCCGACGCCACCCCCCGTCGAGCAATGGGCGCAGTACCGACGCCTATTCGCCACTGCCGTATTGACGACACGCTCAGACGGCGCAGAACTGGCGTGTCGCGCTTAGGGGGTCGGCAGTCTTGAATGTGCCTTATCAGTAAGGCACTTGTGGTGTGCATCTGACTGTGTCCGACGGTTGTATCTATCGGCTTTCTAATCGTTAGGGACAGTGGTATCTGGCTGGGTGTATCGGCCGGTGAATCATCACCGGCGGCGCTGCTTGCCGGTGATTGGCCGGCGGTGGGTGGTCCAGTACGCGGCCACCGCGCTGACCACCACAGCGAAGGCGGCAATGACGCTGGCCGGGAGGGCGTGGTCCTGCAGCCATCCGGTCGCGGTGGCCGACCAGCCGGTGAGCAGGTTGCCGCCGCTGGCGGTGTGCCCGGTGGCCGCGGGCAGCCAGTACCACGCGAGGTAGGCGCCGGTGGCGATGAGGACAACGGCGGTGACGCGGGTCCCGTGGCGGGCGAGGATACCCAGATGCCGGGTCAGGGCCGTGCCGGCGATGGCGGTGCCGACGCTGACCAGCATCAAGATGGTGGCGGCACCGGCTGTGTATGCGGTGAACACTGCCAGCAGACCGCCCCATCCGCTGGTGGCCTGGGCCTGGGCGATCACCGCGAGCAGTACCCCGAAGGTGCAGGACAGTGACGCCAGGGCGTAGCCGATTCCGGCCGCGAGCACACCACCGGCTGTTGGGGAGTCCGGCCGATGACGCGTCCGGGCAGGCATACGCAGACCGATGGTGCGGCCGGTGAGCATGAAGCCGCCCAAGATGGCCAGGGTGAGCCCGATCGTGATCCCGAGCCAGGGAGCAGCCGTCACCAGGGTCCGGGCACCGGCACTGATCGCGATACCGGCGAGGGTGAGGGTGCCGGTGAACCCGATGGTCAGGACGGCCCCGGTGCGCAGTGCCCGGGCCAGCCGCACGAGCACCGCATCGGTGCCGCCGGTGGCGATGGTGCCGGTGATCCACGCCGGTAGCAGCGCGAACCCGCAGGGGTTGACCGGGGCGAGCATGCCAGCGGTAAACGCGAGCGCGAGCAGGTTCACCGTGCGGCGCTGCTGCCGAGGGCGGCCAGGATCTGATCCTGGGACGGGGCGTGGCCGCGGTAGCTGATCTGCCCGGACGGGTCGATGACGAGGGCGGTGGTCGGCGCGGTCACCTGGTAGCGGCTGGTCAGGGCCCCGTTAGTATCGACGACCGCGGGCAGGCTGGTGCCGCCGATCTGGTCCAGGAAGTGGCGAACATCGGCGGGTTTCTCGGTGGGGACGATGTCGACGGCTAGGAACTTGGCGCTGCCTCCGGCTTCCTCCACGGCCGCCCGAGCAGCGGCCAGGGATTTACCGCCGCCGACGCATTCGCCGCACCCGTAGGAGAAGAACAGGATCGCGGTCGGGGCGGCAGCGGGCAGTTCGACGGTTTTGCCGTCCACCGTGGTCAGTGTCGCCGCCGTCGCCTGGGTTGTGGCGTTGGCGTGTGGCGGTGAGGTCGGATTGCTGGTTGTGGCCGATTGGCCGCACGCGGTCAGCGCGCCCGCTGCCAGCATCACAGCCGTAACGCCCGCCCACCTGTGGGGTGTAAACGAACGCGTTTCAGACATTGTCGATGCTTCCTTTCGTCAGGTCGTCGAGCGTGTGCGTCGCGGGTGAATGGCTGTCGGCGGGACAGCAGTGATCGCCGCGTTGACCGCGGCGGGCGAAGGCGACCACAGCCGCCAGCAGCAGCGCGACGGCTGCCCCGATGACCCATGGATTCTCGAGCAGTCCACACACGGCGGCGAGCGCGCCGCCGGCGATCAGGACTGGCGCGGCGCAACACAGGGCCGTCACCAGCACCGCTGCCGCACCCAGCAGCACGGGATTTCTTCGTGGACGTTGATTCATTGATTTCTCCTCATCAGGTTGGGTGCGGCTGGTCAGCTGCAGCAGCCGGGTGGGCAGTTGGCGGGGTATGGAGCTGGGTAAGGATTTGTGTGGTCAGGGCTGCGCCGAGTTGGTGGGCCTCAGCGACGCTGACGATCTGACCTTCGGGGTGCTCGGCGAGCCACGGCGCGGCGTCCTGCGCGCAGGTGAAGTAGTGCACCTGGTTGCAGAATGAGGACCGGATCGAGGTGAGGTCGTCGGGGTTGACCAGCGAGACCACCGCGGTCTCGGGCTGCACGCTGGTGACACCGTTTTCGCCGACCGAGACCCTGATCGGGTGCCCGCTGACGGGTGATTCGGATTCGATGCTGGCGGGCCGGTCCAGGATGGTGGGAAAGATGAGGGTGTCCAGGGCGCACCAGGTGTAGAGCTCTTGGCCGGCCACGGTGAATCGGTGGCGGGTCGGGCGCAGGGTCAGGCCCTGGCCGACGATGCGGCCCTGCTCGTCGTATTCGGTGTCGGGTACCGCGGCCAGACGCCGGGTCACCTCGTCAACCGGGAGGCCGACGGCCGCGGCGAGCGCCTCCACGGTGACCGGCTCGCCGGCGGCGAGCAGCCGCAGCAACGGCACCAGCATCGTCGGGTCGAGCCCGGACTCTTCCGGAATGGTCAGGCGGTCAAGGAAATTGGGCATCAGGAACCTTTCGAGTGAGCCATGCGTCAGGATGCGCAGCAGGACAGTCGGGACATATCGGCGCTGAAGGACTGGGCGGCGATTTTGATGCCTTCGGCCATGGTCAGATACGGGGCCCAGGACCCGGCGACCTGGTCGACGGTCATCGCGGCGTCGAGGATGTAGACCGCGGCGGCGGCGATCTCGCCAGCATCCTTGGCGACGGCGGTGATGCCGTGGATGCGGCCGGTGCCGGCGTCGGCGACGAGTTTGATGAAACCGCGGGTGTCTCGGTTGACCACCGCACGCGGCACATGTTTTAGCGGCAGCACCCGGCAGTCGCACCGTGTCCCGGCGGCGAGGAGCTCGGCCTCGGTCGTCCCGGCCGCACCGACCGCGGGGCTGGTGAACGTCACGCGGGGCAGATGGCGGTAGTCGACCCTGCGGCCGGCGTCGGTGAAGATGTTGTCGGCGACCATCGCGCCGTGATGGGCGGCGACGTAGACGAACTCGCGGTGCCCGGTCACGTCGCCGGCCGCCCAGATCCGTGGGTTCGACGACTGCAGCCCGTCGCTCACCACGACCTCGTTGTTCTCGCCGGTTTTGACCTGCACCGCTTCGAGATTCAGGCCGTCGGTGTTCGGACGGCGGCCGGTGGCGACGAGGACTTTCGCGGCACGGAACTGCTGCGTTCCGCCGGTGATGGTCGCGGTGACCGTGACCTGATCGTCGGCCTGCTCGACCTCGCTCACCGTGGCGCGGCGCACCACCCGGATGCCGTCGTCGGCGAACACCTCCAGCAGCGCCATGCCGACTTCCGGCTCTTCCTTCGATGCCAGCGTGGAGCGGACCAGCACCGTCACCGTTGACCCGAGCCGGGCGAACAGTTGCGCCTGCTCCAACGCGACGTAGCCGCCGCCGATCACCAGCAGCGACTCCGGGACCTCGGTGACTTCCATCGCGGTGGTCGAGGTCAGGTAGGCGACGCCCTCGAATGCGGGCGGGATGACTGGGTTCGCGCCGGTGGCGATCAGGTAGTGCTCGGCCTCGATGGTGGCATCGCCGACCTCGATGACGGGCGCGTCCGGGGTTCCGGCGAACCGCGCTTGGCCCTGAATGCGCTGCCAGCCATACGATTCGGCCACGTTGAGGTACTTCTCTGAGCGCAGCGACTCCACCAGATCGTGCGTGCCGGCGATCAGGGCCGCCATGTCCACCGGGCCGGCCGTGGTGGCGATCCCGGGAACCGGGCAGTGTCGGCTGCGGTATGCCGGGCCTCGGCCGCTGCGATCAGGGCCTTTGACGGCACGCAGCCGGTGTTGACACACGTGCCACCGAAGATGCCGCGCTCGATCATGACGACGGACTTACCGAGCGCGGTAGCGCGGATCGCCGCGGCCATCGCCGCGCCGCCGGAACCGATGACCGCGAGGTCCAATCCCTGACTCATGCACCCATCCTTGACCTTCAAGTAGGCTTGAAGGTCAAGTGTTCTGAGGAGACATCGTGAGAATCGGGAAGCTCGCCGAGGCGACCGGGGCCACCACCGCGACGCTGCGCTACTACGAAGACGAAGGCCTGCTCCCGCCCGCCGAACGTTCCCCGGCGGGGTATCGCGACTATGCCGCCGACACGATCGCCCGGGTCGGCTTCATCCGACGGGGACAGGCCGCCGGGTTCAGCCTCGCCCAGATTCGGCAGATCCTCGACATCCGTGACAGCGGCCACGCGCCGTGCACGCATGCGCGACCTGCTCGACATCCGACTGACCGACCTCGACGAGCAGATCAGCGCACTGGTGGCACTGCGCGAGACCATCGCCCGGCTGCGGCAGGGCGCCGAAAGCGTCGACCCGGAATCATGCAGCGCCGATGACGTATGTCGATACCTCTAGGAGCCACCTCCGTGGCACCGGAGGCATGTATTTCGTCAAGTCCGTTGACCCCGGCAGTCGTCATGAATTTCCGCCCCACTGGAGGTCGTTGGTGCGCGGGAGCGCGGGGCCTGCTGAGCAGTAGGCTCACCCGATGCGGTGGGATTTCACTCGAAGCTGGTCGCATTGGCCGTGCTGAGCCCAGCCACACTCGTTCAGGCGATCGCCACCTTCGCCATCACCAATATCGACGACATCGTGGTCCTCGCGGTGATGTTCGGCCAGGCGCCCGGTCATCGTGGCGCAGCCATCCGAGTGACCGCCGGTCAGTACCTCGGCTTCACCGCCATCTTGGCAGTTTCGGTCGGCGGCGCACTCCTGGGTGCCACGCTGCTTCCTCCAGCCGCACTGCCGTACTTCGGGCTGCTGCCCATCGTGTTGGGGCTGCGGGCGGCATGGCTGGCCTGGCGGGATCGCCGCACCCAACCGGCGCCGACCGATGATCCCGCAACACTGTTGACGCCTGGCACCTGGCAGGTCGCAGTCATCACCTTCGCCAACGGCGGCGACAACATCGGCGTGTACGTTCCGATCTTCGCCGTCTCAACGATCGCCACCATCGGTGTTTACATCATCGTGTTCCTCATCGGTGTGGCCATCTGGTGCGCGGCCGGCCGATATTTCGCCTCCCACCCGATCATCGCCAAAGCACTCTCACGCTGGGGCCACATCGTTCTGCCCGTTGCACTGATCACAATCGGGGCCCTCATCCTCATCAAAGGCGGAGCGTTCGCCCTCTAGCTCGGAGCAACTTCACCACTCAGGGCCAGGAGGCGCTCCTGCATCGGCATGTGTTGGCGTTCAACCACTTTGGTGATGTCCCGGCCCGTATCCGCTATGACAATCTAAAACGGGCGGTGGCCAAGGTGCTCAAAGGCCGCAGCCGGCACCCGAACTACCAACACGAGCGAGCGCACCACAGAATCATGATCGTGTGTCACGAGAGACACGATCACAGTAGTTATACCGAAGACGTACCCGAGCCAACGGAATCGACAGGAGACCATTCCGGCTACCCTGCTGCGCTCGCAGCCGGGCGCGGAAGCAGGGTTGCCCCAGATTCAATGAGAAACGTCGCGATCGAAATTCTCATCCAATCTGGGGCAATGCAGGTCAGACTAGTAAATGTGCCCCAGATTCAATGAGAACGGACAACCGTCGATAGCGGCGCGCTGAGCGTTTCGTCACCGACCTAGCTTGAGATCCGTTAGACTGATAACAGTGATATCAGGAGGTGGGACGAGTGAGCGACGTGCTGATCCGAGGATTGTCCGAGGGGGCGGTGGCGCGCATCGACGCCGACGCGGCCGCGCGCGGCCTGTCCCGCCAAGAGTATCTGCGTCAGCGGTTCGAGCGCGAAGGGACAGTGGGCGCGACCCAGCGCTCGCTGACGCTGGCCGACCTGCGCCGCGCTGAGGCCGCCGCCGCCGACCTCGACGATCCCGGCGTGATGGACACAGCGTGGCGGTGACTAATTGGATCATCGACAAATCCGCCTACACACGGCTATCGGCGTCGCGCGACGCCACGGCCTGGATCGAACGCATCGAACGCGGCCTCGTCCGCATCAGCACCGTCACCCGACTAGAAATCGGATACTCGTTCCGCACCGGCCAACAGGCGCGCGAGGAGACAGCATCCCCTCCCCTGAGCCTGATGCCGGTCGAGTACTTGACACCGGCCGCTGAGGACCGCGCCGTCGCGGTGCAAATGCTGCTGGCCGATCGCGGCCAGCACCGCGCCCCCGCCATTCCTGATCTTCTCGTCGCCGCGACCGCAGAACTCGGTGGGCTGACCGTGCTGGCGCTGGACAAGGACTTCGATCTCATCGCCCAGGTCACCGGTCAGCCCGTTGAGAGCCTGCGGATGTGACCGGTTGAGCGTCCGTCTGCCAACCTCGCCGTAGACGGCGTACTGCGCCCCCACCGGGGTCAACTCTTGCGAAGTGCTCAAGTTCATCACTCCACGACGACGTTGACGGGCACGGCAATCAACCCAATCCCCCACTGCCGCAACGGCTTTACTTCATGGATAATAGTCATTATCCATGAATTATTGGTGGCGGATCGTGACCTAGATCGAGCGGCCCTACCACCGACGCCGCCGGCAACGTGCCGGGGGAGACGAAGTCGAACGTACCGCCTTGCGCGACGGCATCCTCGCCCGTGGTGCAGCCGGTGACTTGGGCTGCCGCGATGACAAGGGCTGCCACGACGGCGAGAGATTGCTTCGCGCTACGCATGAAACCTCCTTCACTACAAGTAGTTCGGCGTTCAGCTGGTGTGCGGGCGGGGGTCGCTGGCCAGCTGCTAGAAGGCGAGGCCGCTGACCAGGATGAAGATGCCGAGGGCGATCAGGACGATCGGGAACAGCACGTGTTCCCAGCGTTCGAGGACCTCGGCGATCGGCCGGCGGGTGGCGACGAATTTGGCGGCGACGACGAGGACCGCGACGAGCACGAGGAAGACGACGCAGTAGGCCACCACGGCCGCGGGCCCCACGCTGAGGAAGACGGGGACGTAGACGCCGATGTTGTCCCCGCCGTTGGCAAAGGTGACTGCCGCGACGGTCCAGACGCCGACGTTCTTACCTGCGACTCGTGCGTCGTCGTCGTCATCATCGTCGTCGTTGTTTCCACGCCAGGCTTCCCATGCCGCCCACAGTCCCAGGGCCAGGGGTATGAGCCCGAAGTACGGAATGATCTGCGGGGGAAGAAATGCTCCCGCGCCCAACGTCACGAGCACGGCCGCGCCCAGGATCCCCGCAAACCCCAGGTATTGGCCTGCGGTGATCCGGGCCGTCGTCCCGCGTTGCCCTGCACCGCGGGCGAAGAACAGCGACAGCACGATGATGTCGTCGATGTTGGTGACGATGAACAGGCCGATCGCGGGCAGAATCGACGACTGGATCATGCGTCGGCCCCGGTGTCTGCGGTGTCGCTGGCGCGCCAACTAGCCAGAACGAGGACGGCGGCGCCTGTGACGACGAAGACGTCAGCGAGGTTGAAGGTGGGAAACCAGCCCGTGTGCAGGTAGTCGGTGACCAGCCCATCACCGGCGCGGTCACTCAAGTTGGCCACCGCGCCACCCAGCATCGCGGCCAGTGCCAGCACGACCGGCGGCGCGGCGGTGCGAGCGACGCGGACCGCGAACACCGCGAGTGCGACCACAATTACGCCGGCAACGCCGAGCAGGACCGCCTGAAATGGCGGCGAACTGCAATTCCTTGATCTGCCAGAGCCGCTCGGGCTCTCGCTCCTCCTCGTCGGCGCCGCGGGGTTCGTCATTGCCGCAGCCGCAGGCGTCGCTCATCGGCCGGTCTCCTCCGCATCGATCGTTGCGCCCGTGCGGGAGCGGGTTCCGTAGTTGGGGCACAGCGCGACGGCATTGCCGGTGGCGGCCAGAAGTGTCTCGGCTGTGGCCAACAAATCGAGCAGTTCGGGGCGGGTCAGGGAGTAGAACATCTGCCGGCCCTCGGGCCGCCCGACTACGAGCCCGCAGTCACGAAGGCACGCCAGATGCGCAGACACTGTGGACTGCGCCATAGAGAGCAGTCCCGTCAAATCCACCACTCGGGCTTCACCGTCAGCCAACCGCTGCAGGATCGCCAGTCGAGTCGGATCCGCCAAACCGTGAAACAGCGCCGCCGCCGGAGACAGATTGGGGGACGGCCGCGCAGAGCCGCAATCGTTGGTTGTCATCGCCATACGGCGATGATACCGCCTCTTTTCGCCCTCATCGCCAAAGGACGGTGAAAGCACGAAGTTCGTTGATTGGTCCGGGTCGGCGCAACCTCCAACGCATCCGCAGACGGCGACCGGCAGGTGCTGCGGCCGGCGCCTCCTGGGATGGGCATGGGAGAGGAGGCCTGACCTGCTGCGTGCCCCTGAGGCCACGCGATCCTCTTGGGCGGTTCAGTGCCGGATCCATGTATGCCAACACCATTCGGCGGTCATCGGCCCCCCTCCCGGAACGTTGGCGGCTCATCAACGGTGGCAGGCTCGAACAATCTACTATGGCCCCTAGTAGGAAGGGTGCCGTCGGTAGCGCCCAGGACCCAGCCGGTGCCAACTCGGCAACAGGGGAGGTGCCAATTGCGGGCTCGGCTGCGGTGGACGGTGTGCGCGCTGGTGGTAATAGCCGCGATGGCGGTGGCGATCTGGCCGCGTACGCCCCAGGTCGACGGCACTAATGCCTCCAGCCCCGGGCTTACCCTGCCCGCTGCCGCCGTTGGCGACGCCGATACCGGCGAACTGGCGCGACTCACCGCGCGTGCGGCCTTGGCGCCATGCCCGACACCACGTGAGGGGGCGCCGCCCAAGGGTGATTTGGCTGGTGCGCTGGCGTCGTGCCTGGGGGCGCGGACCATGTTCAACGTCGGCGCGGCGCTCGCCGGTGAGCAGACCCTGATCAACCTGTGGGCGTCATGGTGCGCCCCGTGTCGGGAAGAGATTCCGGTGCTGGACGCCTACGCCGGGCAGCCGGGCGCGGTGCGGGTGGTCGGGATGAACGTGCAGGACACCGACACCGTGGCGCTGAGCCTTTTGGCGGATCTGGGTGTGCACTACCCGTCCTTCGGCAACGCCGACGCCGTCGGGCAGGTCCTAGGCGCTCCCCCGGTCCTGCCGCTGAGCTACCTCGTTGGCACCGACGGCACCGTCCGCCGGGTCACCACGCCCACGGTGTTCCGTGACGTCGAGCAGGTTCGTGCGGCCGTCGCGGCAATGAACCCGTGACCGGCCCCTTGGCCAGGCTGACCGGGAGGCGCGGTGCGGGGCAACCCGACGAGGACACCGACGCGATGGCGGCGCTCACCGACGGGTCCGCCAATTCCGATGGGGCCCCCGCCCCGCCGTTGAGCAGACCTCGGGGTGCAGGTCTAGGTGCTGCGGTGCTGCGCCGACTGCCCCGGATGGCCGGCGCGATCGCTGCGGGCCTGCTGTTGTGCGTCAGCTTTCCGCCGTTCGGGTGGTGGTACACCGCGATCGTCGCGTTCGCACTGCTGGCCTGGGTACTGACCCACGAGTCGACGACGCAAATCGGCGGGCTCGGATATGGACTTCTGTTCGGCATCGCGTTCTACGTTTCGCTGCTGCCCTGGACGAGCAGCTTCGTCGGCGTCGGCCCATGGCTGGCGCTGGCGGGCATGGAGTCGGTATTTCCCGCGCTGTTCGGCGCGGGGGCAGTGCTGGTGCGCCGACTGCCGGGCTGGCCGATCTGGGTCGCGGCCGTGTGGGCTGTGCAGGAATGGGCCAAATCCAATGTTCCGTTCGGCGGATTCCCTTGGGGCGCAGTCGGGTTCGGCCAGACCGACGGCCCGTTTCTGCCGATCGCCCAAATCGGCGGGGTGCCGCTGGTGTCATTTGCGGTCGTGCTCCTGGGCGTCAGCATGGCCGCCCTGGCGAGCGAGGTCACGCGCTGGTGGCGCCTTGACGCCGCCGGTGCCGGCCACGCGGGCCCTCCCGCGATAGTGCTGCCCGGTGCGTACATCGGTGTGGTGCTGTTGGCTACCGCCGTGATCTGGCCGCAGGTCCGGCAGCCGTCAATCAATGCGAACTACGACCCGCTCGTCACCGTGGCCGCGGTGCAGGGCAATGTGCCGCGACTCGGCCTGGACTTCAATGCCCAACGTCGCGCCGTGTTGGACAACCACGTTCGGGAAACCCTGCGGCTCGCAGACGAGGTGCGCGCCGGGCGTGCTGCGCAACCGCAGATCGTCGTGTGGCCGGAAAACTCTTCCGACGTCGACCCGTTGGCCAATCCCGACGCCGCCGAACGGATCACGATCGCCGCGCGGGCGATCGAGGCGCCGATCCTCGTCGGCGGCGTGCTCGCCGGGCCGGGTTACAGCAGCACCAACCCGGTGACCCTCAACTCGGTGATCGTCTGGGATCCGGTCGGCGGCCCTAGTGACCGTCACGACAAGCAGATCGTGCAACCATTCGGCGAGTACCTGCCGTGGCGCGGCTTCTTCCGGCTCTTCTCGTCCTCCGCCGACCGGGCTGGCTACTTCGTGCCCGGCGACGGGTCGGGGGTAGTGCGCGCAGCCGGGGTGCCGATCGGAGTGGTGACCTGCTGGGAAGTGATCTTTGACCGGGCGGCCCGCGAGTCGGTCCTCAACGGCGCCCAGCTGCTCACCGTCCCGTCCAACAACGCCACCTTCGGTGAGGCGATGAGCGAGCAGCAGCTCGCATTCGCCAAGTTACGCGCCGTCGAGCACAACCGCTACGTCGTGGTCGCCGCGACGACGGGCATCAGTTCCGTGGTCGGGCCGGACGGTCGCGAACTGGCCCGCACCGGATTCTTCGAACCTGCCTACCTAGACACCCCGGTCAGGCTGATGACCGGACTCACGCCAGCCACTCGGTGGGGCCCGGTCGTGCAGTGGCTGCTGATCAGCATTGGCATCGTCGCGTGCATCGCGTCGATCATTCTGCGCAGATCACCTACGCACCGGGTCAGTCTGCGCCGTCGCACCCCGCGTACCCACACGTCGCCGCCTGCAATGGCACCGCGGCGGCGATAGTTGTCATCGTCCGAAGGCGATGATAGCGTCAGGATCGCGGTCATCGCCAAACGGCGGTGATGGTAGGAGTCTGTTCATTGGTGCGGGTCGGCGTAAACCGTCAACCGCCGCCCTGCACGGATGGTCCCGGCGCTGTCGGCCACCGGGACCATGCCTCGCTCAGTGCCCCGTGCTCACCGCGGCACGCACCGCCGGCCCGGGGCCTGGCACAGCTGAATCGAGCTGAACTGCAACCAGTCTCACGGGCTGTCCGCTGATACGACCACCTCTGGAGAGGGCCAATCGTGTTGATGAACATGGCGGAGACCGCGCTGATCAATTCTGCGCCGCGGCGATGGCTCCAACGCGTCTACGAGGTTCCGGTGCTGCTGCGGTTCGGCGGCCGGTTGGTCCCGGACACCCAGGCTCTAGAAATCGGCTGCGGATCTGGATACGGAACGCAGCTGATTCTGGAGCGGTTTGGCGCTGCCACCGTGGACGCCGTCGACCTGGACCCGGCGATGATCCGGCGGGCCGGGGAGCGCTTGGCCCGCTACGGCAACCGAGTTCGGCTGGTCCAAGGCAGCGCCACCAATCTGTCCACCGCGCTAGATGCCGGCGACGGCAGTTACGGGGCGGTGTTCGACTTCGGGATCGTCCACCACATTCCCGACTGGCGTAACGCCGTCGCCGAAGTCGCGCGAGTCCTCGCGCCGGGCGGGCGGTTCTACTTCGATGAAGTCACCGCCCACGCCCTCGCCCGCCCCAGCTACAAGCGGCTGTTCGACCACCCGACCGAAGACCGGTTCAGCGCCGAGCAATTCTCTGACGAGCTCGCCCATCATGGCCTCGTCGTACTGGGTTCACGGACCCGCATCCAAGGCGACTACCTGCTCGGCGTGGCCGCCAAACCGTTGCCCACCGGCTGTGAGTGATGGTGACCATCGCGGTCTTGGTCCTGTCTTCACTTCGATGATCCTGGTGAAGGGCGCGGGCCGCCGGCAGATCAAAAGGAAAATGAGGTCAGCGCCCGCCGCAAAGACAACCTCATCCTGGTCGACACCGCCGAGACCACGTTGTGTGCTGCTCAGCATCTCACGCTGGTCGGCGTCGGGCTGGTCGAGCTTACCGGCGCGGCCTGGCCCGACCCCGTCGCTGGCTTCGTCATCTCCGCGTTCGCCATCCACGAAGGCAAAGAAGCCTGGGAGGTCGAACTGGTAGAGGACAATGACGACGACTGAACGGAGCGCGACATGAGCCGCATCACCGACAACGGGAGGGACGTCTACCGACGCGAGATGACGGCCGCGAAAGCAGCTGGCACCGCCGCGGCGCGCTGGCACCACCTCGAACGGGCGCACATTGTCTCGCAGCCTGACCCATGGCTACACACCTGTAACCACGCTGCCATGTTTGTGCTGGCCGTCCGACAGCGCGACCGGCGTGAGGCCTTCGGTCAGGTCGTCCGGATCGTCGTCGCCGCACCCGGTTCATTCGCGGGGCGCTACCCCGAGGGCAACACGGGCCGGACGGCGGCGGGCCTGACGACGCCGATGCCAATACCCGAAGACCTGCGGGCAGCCCTGGCACCTTAGGCGCCGCGCCGTCGGCATACCCGCCTGCGACTGTCCCGGAAATAGTGCACGAATAGAGCGCAGTATGCCAATAGCGTGGAGGGGTACCAATTCTAGTGCTCTTCAGTCCAGGTGGCTCATCCCGGTTTGCGACTGCAGTGAAGACGTCCGCGCGGACAGCGGATCGATCCCCCGTTGCCCTACAGTTGCACCTCGTGATTCGATCAGCCGAACTGGCATCTGCACGCACAGAGACGTTTGTCGATGTGCACCGACATAGACGAAGAGCCGATTCGTCGGGCCGAGGTCAACCTAATCGTCGAGTCATATGGTGGCCCAGGGCTTTATGGATCGTCCGCCGGCGGCTATGAAACGGTTTTCTCATTGTCGAGGCAACCCGTTGCTATCATCTCGGGGCTGATCTGGCCTGCATATTGTGTGCCCACGCCTGCTGCGAGCGAGAGCTTGCCGGCACGTTGAAGTGGCAACACCCTCCAACACCGAACACTGAGCGCTGGGGCCTGGGCCGCCTTATCCGCATTGGGAGAGAAAGACATTGGTTCGACGCCGACCTAGCTTCGCGCCTTGATCGCTCAATGAGAACCGGCGGACGCTATACCACCTCCAGGACTTCGAAGCTCCTACTGGCCTTTGGAGGCGTGCGATAAGCAGGGCTGATAATCCAGTCACCAAACATGATGTCGCAGAGGCAATTCCGGGCACCCTCCGGCAAGATGCCCTTGAAGCGCTTAACTGTGCATTTGCCGTTCGAACTATCAAGGTGGAACGGGAGTGGAGTTAGACCGCATTCCAGTCCGGGCTGTCGAACACAAAAGAACTGCAATGTCCGCCCAAGCGCAGCAGTAGCCGCAGGTGCGGATGAGTTACAGCAGGGTTGGCGCGCATGACTGTCAGATCGTAAGTGCCGCTGGCCATTACCGAATGGACGTAGTCAAGAAGGGGATCGGGCACAAACCCCAAGTGCATCCCACGATCAACAACCCGGATCGCCGCTGAGTTAACAGGGTTCTCGAGGTCGCGCTCCAGTCCGAGGCGATGGCCCGCCCGAAGGGCGGTTATTCGGTGGCTGGCCTCTACGCTGCGATGCCTGACACCGTGAGCAAGGAAGTGCGCCGACGTTTCGCCTGTGGTCCGATCGAATCGGGGTATTGAGACGAGTTCGATCGGGTCGCCTTCGCGATGCCCGCCGGACGCGGTCAGGATCTCCCAGGCATCAGCGTCGGCATCGAGATCCAAAGCCTCAAGGTATTGAGGACGGTCCGGCCGCTTAGCGCTCATCACCCGGTCGGCGAACGATGGAAATAGCCTCTCGGAACGGTAAAGACGGCTGACGTCACGGAACCCAACGACCGGCACGAAAGCAGGATCAGCCGCCACGCGAGCCAAGTACGTGAATTGATACGTCGGGCGCTCGGCCCCTCCGGTCAACCTATCGAGGTAGCCAATCGCCCGATACACCCCATCGTCAGCACCGCGACGCGTGACAATCAACCTCGACCGACGAAGACCTGGGTCAGCATCTGTCGACTCGACTAAGAGATCAACGGAGTGCATCACGGATTCGCTTTCGATTAGTGGCGAGTGCTGTCCTCACGAAACTACGGGTCGGGTCCGACAGATTTGGTGTCGCTGCAACGATATCGAAGCATAGATCCAGGTCAACGTCGGTTATTTGAGCTGTCCAGTGTTGTCGTGCCGCGCCTCCGCAGACTGACAGGGCCTCCGCGGCGACATTTACCAGGCCGATCGCCTCGCCGGCGTTAAAGCGGGTTGTTCGCCCGTGCTCGCACCACTGCACGACGGTCTTCTGCTCAATTCGCTGGGCACGGACCCTATCCTCGTCACCGCTGGCGAGGGCCGACCCGTGATCAAAGCTTGGACCGAGGCAAACGTTACCTGTCCTGGAGTTTTGCAGCACCCCCCAATTGTGCGCATGCCGGTCAGTGTTCGCGATCCAGGCGTCCAGGAGCAGATAGCCCGCGAAGACATCGAATGCGGGCCAGTCGGCGTAACTGGTGCCCTCCGGACCTTGCAGCCCCTCTAATGCTTCGCGAATGGCGCTAATCGTATGGCCGCGGCAGGATTTGGCATCGAACTCGTCGTCGCGCTCAGCAAGCAATGCTGCTCCCGGGGTCCATGCCCACGCGCGAGGCCGCATGTCTCGGCTCATCGAGCCATAGACGCGTTCGTGGGTGCGCAACTGGACAACTGTCGCCAACTCCGTTTCCGCTGCAGGCACAGACAGCAGCTGGGCGACCTCGTAGGAGATCTTCTCCGCCCAGTCCTCTCCGCGAACGAGCACGTCGGGTTTGTCGCCGCGATGCCGACGTTCTTTGGACAGTTCGAGGGTTTTGATGCGGCGTGGCTTGAACAACCAGTGCCCGGCATGCGGCGAAGTCTCTGGTGCTATGAACCATCGTTTCGCTTCGTCACCTCCTGGTTCGCTCTCACCGCGAGTCCAGTCGGCGAGGTCGACGACTTCGTAGCTGTCCACCACGGTGCGAACTCTAAGTGGGGGCTCCGTGAGACGGGGCGAGGCAGAGCGGCGCGCCCGTCCGCAGCAAGGGCCTGCGACTTAAAACGGCGCCATGCCGAAGGGTATGTTCGTTAGCCAAGGCTCACCTCGGAGAAAGTGTCGTGGATGTCAACCCGTCGCACTCGCTGGAATCGCATCGTCACCCTCATTGTCGCTGGGGGGCTGGCAGCAGGTCTTACTGCCTGCTCGTCCTCCGAGGAGGACGGCCTGCTGGTCTACAACGCGCAGCACGAGTCGCTGACCAAGGAGTGGATCGACGCCTTCACCAAGGAGACCGGCATCAAGGTCACCTATCGCCAGGGCGGCGACACCGAATTGGGCAACCAGTTAATCGCCGAGGGCGACGCGTCGCCGGCCGACGTGTTCCTTACCGAGAACTCGCCCGCCATGGCCGCGGTCGAGAGGGACGGCCTGTTCACCGACGTCGACGAGGCCACGATCGCTCAGGTGCCACCACAGTTCCGCCCCGCCACGAGTAAGTGGACCGGCGTCGCCGCCCGTACCACCGTGTTCGCCTACGACAAGACCAAGCTCACCGAGGCTCAGCTGCCGACTTCGATCATGGATCTGGAAAAGCCAGAATGGAAGGGCCGTTGGGGTGCCCCGCCGGTCAAGCCCGACTTCCAGGCCATCGTCGCGGCAATGCTGGAACTCACCGGTGAACGGGCCACCGGCCAGTGGCTGGCCGGCATGAAGGCAGGCGCGGAGATCTACTCCGACAACATCGCCACGCTGCGCGCCGTCAACGACGGCCAGGTCGAGGGCGGGATCATCTACCACTATTACTGGTTCCGCGATCAGTCGCAGACCAAGGAAATCTCGGGCAACACCGCTCTGCACTACTTCCGGAACCAAGACCCGGGCGCCTTCGTCTCGATCTCCGGCGGCGGCATCTTGAACTCCAGCAAGAAGAAAGAAGACGCCCAGAAGTTTTTGACCTTCATCACCAGCAACGCCGGCCAAGAAGTGCTCGAGAAGGGCACGTCGTTCGAGTACCCCGTGGCCAGCGGCGTTCCGGCCAACCCCGCGCTGGTGCCTCTTGTCGACCTGCAGGCACCCGCCGTGAACCCGTCGAACCTCGACGCGCAGAAGGTCACCGACCTGATGACGAAGGCGGGCCTGCTCTAGATGGGTGGCTGACGTGGTCACTCCCACCGCGACGGCCGTCGACGCGGCGCTGATCGACGCCGTTACGCCGTCGGAGGTGCCCGGCCGGGCAGCTGCCACGCGGCCGGGGCCGGTCCTCACCGCCGGCGTGGTGCTGCTGGTCGTCGCGACGTTCGTGCCGATCGGGTACGTCGCCTGGTCGGTGGTGTCGCTGGGGCCGACGCGGGTGTGGGAACTCGTCGCACGGCCACGCGTGCTCGAATTGTTCGTCAACACTGTCGGTCTCGTCGTCGTCACGGTCCCGATCTGCATCGTGCTCGGCATCGGAGCGGCATGGCTGGTGGAACGCTCCGACATCCCCGGCCGGGCGATCTGGCGACCGCTGTTCGTCGCTCCCCTGGCGGTGCCCGCCTTCATCAACAGCTACGCATGGGTCAGCGTCGTCCCGGCCCTGCACGGTTTCTGGGCAGGCATTCTCGTCTCCTCGCTGTCGTACTTCCCGTTCGTCTACGTGCCCGCCGCCGCCACGCTCCGTCGCCTCGACCCGGCGATCGAGGAATCCGCACGCACGCTCGGTTCCAGCCCGGCGGCCGTATTCCGGCGCGTGGTGCTGCCACAGCTTCGCCTGGCGGTCCTCGGCGGCGGACTGCTCATCGGCGTGCACCTGCTGGCCGAGTACGGCGCGTTCGCCATGCTGCGCTTCTCGACGTTCACCACCGCGATCTTCGAACAGTTCCAGGCCACGTTCGACGGCGCGGCGGGCAGCACGCTCGCAGGCGTTCTGATGCTGCTGTGCCTGGTTTTGCTCGTCGGCGAGGCCGGGGTGCGCGGCAACGCCCGCTACGCCCGACTCGGTTCCGGCGCCCAGCGCACCTCGCTGCCCCATCGACTGGGCGCCATGACCTTTTTAGCACTGGCCGCCCTCGCCGCACTGGCCGTGCTGGCCCTCGGCGTTCCGGTGTGGACGATCCTGCGGTGGCTGTGGATCGGCGGCAGCGACGTGTGGGCGCTCTACGAGATCGTGCCGTCGACCGTGCAGACTGTGGCGCTGGCCGCCGCGGCCGCAGCGCTGACGACGGTGCTGGCCTTCCCCTTCGCCTGGATCGCGGTGCGGCACCGCGGCTTCTTCGCCCGCTTCGTCGAGGGCTCGAACTTCGTGACCAGCTCGATGCCAGGCATCGTGACCGCGCTCGCGCTCGTCACCGTGGCGATCCGCTTCGCACCGCCCCTATACCAGACCGCCACGCTGGTGCTCGCGGCCTACGTGCTGATGTTCATGCCCCGCGCGATGGTCAACCTGCGGTCGGGGTTGGCCCAAGTGCCGCCGACGCTGGAGGAGGCGTCGCGCTCGCTCGGCGTATCCCCCACCCGCACCTTGCTGCGAGTCACGTTGCGGCTCACCGCACCTGCCGCCGCCGCAGGCGCCTCGCTGGTATTCGTCGCCGTAGCCACCGAGCTGACCGCCACCCTGCTGCTGGCACCGACTGGCACCAACACCCTGGCGATGCGATTCTGGTCGCTGTCGAGCGAACTGTCCTACGCCAGCGCCGCACCGTATGCGCTGCTGCTCGTCGTGCTCGCGGTTCCGGTGACAGTCGTGCTGTTCCAGCAGTCCAGCAGGGCGGCCGCGCTATGACGATCCGCGGGGTCACCGGCAACGCGCTCGACGTCACCGGGCTAACCAAGGCCTTCGGCAGCCACACCGTGCTGCACGGCATCGACCTCGGCGTCACCGCGGGCACGATCACCGCCGTGGTCGGCGCCTCCGGCTGCGGCAAGACCACGCTGCTGCGTCTGGTCGCCGGCTTCGAGAACCCCGACGCGGGAACGGTTTCCATCGCCGGACGCCAGGTGGCAGCAGCCGGCAGCAGTACCCCCGCGCATCGCCGCGACGTGGGCTACGTCGCGCAGGACGGCGCGCTGTTCCCGCACCTGACCGTGGGCCAGAACATCGCCTACGGGCTGTCGGGCCGCCGCAACGTCCAGCCGCGCGTCGCCGAACTGCTCGCTACCGTCTCCCTCGACGAGTCCTACGCCGCGCGCCGGCCGCACGAACTCTCCGGGGGACAGCAGCAGCGCGTGGCCCTCGCCCGCGCCCTCGCCCGCCAGCCCGCGCTCATGCTGCTCGACGAACCGTTCAGCGCCCTGGACACCGGACTGCGGGCGTCGACCCGCAAGGCCGTGGCGACACTGCTCTCCGACGCCGGCGTTACCACCCTGATCGTCACTCACGATCAGGAGGAGGCGCTGTCGATCGCCGACCAGGTCGCGGTGATGCGCGACGGCCGGTTCACCAAAGTCGGTACGCCGCAGGCGGTCTACCGAGAACCCAACGATCGTTTCACCGCCGAATTCCTCGGTGACTGCGTGCTGCTGCCGTGCACCGTGACCGGCGGGGTCGCTACCTCGGCGCTGGGCCGCCTTCCCGTCCGCGGCTCCGTACCCGACGGCGGTGGCACGCTGATGCTCCGCCCGGAGCAATTGGAGGCGGCGGCAGTTTCCGACGACGACCGCAGCGACGGGATGGCGACGGTCCTGGCGTCGGAGTTCCGCGGCCACGACGTCCTGCTCACCGTGGACCTCGGCGGCGACGCCGCGCCGATCACCGTCCGCCAGCACAGCGTCGCGCCGCCCGCGGTCGACGCCAAGGTCCGCATCCACGTCACCGGTGCCGCCGTAGTGTTTGATGACCGCCCGCGCGACGGGCGATGACCGCGCCGTGATGTTCGAGCGGCTCGTTGACCACCTTGCCTGCCACGGCGACGCCGTCGCGGTGATCACCGCCGAGAAGGCCGTTACCTACGCCGAACTCGCGACGCAGGTCGCGACCCGCGCCGAGGAACTGGGTACTTGCCGCAAGCTCGTCCTGCTCGAGACCCGCAACGACCTGCCCACGCTGGTGACCTACCTCGGTGCGCTCGCCGGCCACCACGTGGTGCTGCCCGTGCCCGCGGGCGGTGACAACCGGTCGGTCGTCGACACCTACCGCCCCGACGTCATCGTCACCGACGGCGTCGTCACCGACGGCCCACGCTACCGGACCACCCCCGAACTCCACCCGGACCTGGCCCTGCTCCTTTCGACGTCCGGCAGTACCGGCTCCCCTAAGCTGGTGCGATTGTCCCGGTTCAACCTCGCCGCCAACGCCGATTCTATCGCCACCTATCTCGACATCACCCGAACCGACAGGGCCGCAACGACTCTGCCGATGTCGTACTGCTATGGCCTGTCGGTGATCCACAGTCACCTGCTGCGCGGAGCCGCAGTCGTGCTCACCGACCTCTCCGTGGTCGACGACGACTTCTGGAACGTGTTCCGGAAGTGCGGCGCAACGTCGTTCGCGGGTGTTCCGCATACCTTCGAGCTGCTCGACCGGATCGGCTTCGAGGCGATGTCGCTGCCGGACCTGCGCTACGTCACCCAGGCCGGCGGACGGCTCGACCCGGATCGCGTGCGCCGGCTGGCAGACCTCGGCGGGCGGGCGGGTTGGCGATTCTTCGTCATGTACGGCGCCACCGAGGCCACCGCGCGCATGGCGTATCTGCCGCCGGAACTCGCTCACGACCATCCCGAGTCGATCGGCATTCCGATCCCCGGTGGGTCGTTCCGCATCGAGCCGGTCGACGGAATGCCCGACGGCACCGGCGAACTCTTCTACCGCGGACCCAACGTCATGATGGGGTACGCCCACACCGCCGCCGATCTCGCCAGTGATGCCGGGATCGAGGAACTGCGCACCGGCGACATCTCCCGGCAGCGCCGCGACGGCCTCTACGAGGTGGTCGGGCGCAGCGACCGGTTCGTCAAGCTGTACGGACTGCGCATCGACCTGCAACGCGTCGAGTCGGCCCTGCACGCCGACGGCGTCACCGCGATCTGCACCGACGGCGACGGCCTGCTGCTCGTGGGCGCCGTCGATTGTCCCGAGGACACCGACGTCGCTGCCGCGGCGGCCGACGCGTCGGGGCTGCCCCGGGCCGCGATCCGGGTGGTGGACGTCGACGAGATCCCCCGCCTGCCCACCGGCAAGCCGGACTATCGCAGCCTGCGCGAGCGGGCCGCCGAGCCGACGACCGCCGATGCCCGCCTGGACCTGCGCGGTCTGTTCGCCGACGTGCTGCAGATCGACACGGCCGACGTCGATCCCCGCAGTAGCTTCGTCGACCTCGGCGGCAACTCGCTGTCTTACGTCGCCATGTCGGTGCGGCTCGAACGCGCGCTCGGGCACCTGCCAGCGGATTGGCCGCGGCTGCCGCTGAGCGAGCTGGAGTCCGCCCGCAAGACCCGCCGGTGGTGGGGAACAACGCTGGAGACCAGCGTGGCGCTGCGTGCGGCGGCGATCGTTTTGGTCGCCGGCTCGCACGCGGAGCTGTGGGTGTTGTGGGGCGGCGCGCACGTTCTGTTGGGCGTCGCCGGATACAACTTCGGCCGCTTCTGCCTCACCCCCCTGCCGCGCGCCACCCGGGTGCGTCACCTGGTCAGCACCATCAGGTGGATCGCCGTGCCCGCCATACTGTGGGTGGCATTCGCGCTGCTGGTCACCGACGACTATGCGGCCTCGAATGTGTTGCTGGCCAACAAGTTCCTGGGCCCAGAGGACAGCATGACCGCTGGGCGGTTGTGGTTCGTCGAGTTCCTGGTGTGGGTTCTGGTCGGGCTGGCGCTGCTGTGCGCGACGCGGTGGGGTGACCGCGCCGAACGCCGGTGGCCGTTCGGCGTTGCGGCGGCATTCCTGGCCCTGGGCATGGCCCTGCGGTGGGACGTCTTCGGCATCGGGTTCGGCAAGTCCGCCTGGTTCACCATGCTGGCGTTCTGGTTCTTCGCCATCGGCTGGGCTGCCTCGAAGTCGTCGACGGTGTGGCAGCGGCTCGCCGTGACCGCGGTCCTCGCGATCGGAATCGTCGGGTACTTCGGCCAACCCAACCGCGAGGCCTTGGTGTTCATCGGGCTGGCGCTGCTGATCTGGCTGCCCGCCATTCGCTGCCCATCCGCTTTCACGGTCACTGCCGGTGTGATCGCCGAGGCGTCACTGTTCATCTATCTGACGCACTACCAGGTGTATCCGCTGTTCGGCGAACAGAAGCTCGTCGGCGTGCTGGCCGCGATCGTCGTCGGCATCCTGCTGACCCAGCTGGTCACGCTAACTCGCAAAAAGGCTCACCGATACACGCCGACCGCCATCACTCGCGGTCAGGCTGCCGCTCGGCGGTGAGACCCCGCTGCGGCACCGGGGCCCGCGGTCATCTTGATGAACCTGGGATCCTTGCGCGCACCGACGCATCGAACGATCCGTGACGTTAGGCGCCGCAGGGCAGCTCTCCAGCGAGGTGTCAGCGCTCGGTGGTCAGCCGATCTAGCAGAGGCCGTATGTCTTCGGCTAGTAGCGCCACGCGGAAGACCGTCGCGACCTTGTGCTGGCGGTCGAGGACCATCGTGGTGGGCACCACGCTGGTCGGATAGTTACGTCCCAGGGTGTTAGGCGGATCGGTTGGAGATAGCTTTGACACTTAGCGGCGATCGGTGAAGGCTAATGGGTCCCTGTCAGGTCCTCGGGGGCTACATCCCGCCGGGACAATGGGGGCAGGCGCGCTGCATGTCGGCGCACATCGGACACTTCTCCATTGGCATCATCATGGAGCCCGTGCAACACCAAAACAGCTGCGTAGGAGTGCCGTTGTCGTAAACCACCGCCATGGGCTGTGGGCCAACTGCATCAAAGTAGATCGCCCCGCTGGAGGCTTGGCCCTGGCCGAGGGTGGTAGCCGGAAGGCCTTGTGGGCTGGCGATCTGCCACAGGACGGGATAACGCTGGCCGTCTGCGGTGACCGTGTACAGATTCGGGATTATCGGAGTCACCGTGCCGGTGACGGCTCGAACGGTGGCCGAAGCTTCCCAGACTTGACCGCGGGCCGTGTATCCGGGCAAGGCGACCGAGGACTCTCGCAGATCCGAGATGACCCACTCCTGGACGACTGCGCCCCCCGCATCGGTGAGCTGTTGAGGCGAGCCGAACTGATGTCCGCACGGCATCGCCGCTACTGCGGGCGGCGCGAGAGTAGCTGCGGCACCGAGAAGAGTCACGCAGGCGAGTACCGCCATGATGACGCGAAGACGCATATTGGGTGGTCCTTCCGTGCGATGTGAGTAGGCGGTCGCGGGCGCGTATGCAGCATAGCGAACATCTACGTAGCTAGATCGTAGTCGGTCGCCCCTGCGCGGTAAGCAACTGCACGCGGAAGCATCGATCAGGGAGCTCGGAACAGGTGTCGTACGGGTCAGTACGGATAACTGAGGGCCGATCAGCAGTGGTCGAGACTTAAGCGAGCGGGTTCTCAGGAAGTGGCATGCGCGCACGACGACACCTATCGGTGACAGATGAATCTCGTTCGGGTTGAGATGTGGTGTCAGGCAGCCGCTTCGGGGAAAGCGCTGTCATCCTGATTCCGTGGCGCCTAGGACAGCGAGGAAGACCGACAGCAGACTGGCTGCTCGGCTTGCCGCGCTGGCCTCGTTGGGCGCTTCTCTTATCCATTTCGCCGTTGTGCCTGCTCACTGGCAGGAGTGGATGCCGGCGGGCTTGTTCTTCGTTGCGGTCGCGCTCTTCCAATTGATATGGGCGCGGGCTGTGCTGGCCCGAACGACGATGCCCGTGCTTGCCGCCGGCATCATGCTCAATCTCGGAGCCATTGCTCTTTGGGGCCTGTCCAGGACCGCCGGGGCACCATTCGGCCCTAATGCAGGGGAAGCCGAATTGGTGCAGGCCGCGGACCTTTGTGCGCTGCTGCTTCAGATCTATGTCGTGATGGGCGCCGGCTGGGTGTGGTACCGCGGCCTGCAAGGAGAGCCGGTACCGGTGTTCGGCAGCGCGATGGTCCTCATGGGCGCAGTCAGTGTCGTGGCGCTGGCGTCCACAGTGGGAGTTGCTTCAGGTCTGCGGCACGGTGATCACGGTCCAGCAGGCGCAGCCGGTGGTCACCATGGGACGGCCGCCGAGGCTGCGGATGGTGACCACCACAGCACTAGCGCCGAGCCGGAGGAGGGTAGTGATCGTGGGACGAGTGCCGAGCATGCAGATGGCCACGATGGCGGTCGTCCAGAGTCGGTCATCTCGCCGCCGGTGAGCGTGCCTGGCGGCGAGGCGCCGGTGAGCGTGCCTGGCGGCGAGGCGCCGGCGCCGGAAGGAGCCCCGGCCCCATCCGCTGCGCCATTGGACGACGCCCATGGCGATCACGATCACGGCGACTGAAAATCTGATCTCTCGCTGGAGTGGGTTCCTAGACGATTGGCAGGTGCCCAGTCGGTACGTATCGTGATCGACCGGCACCCCAGAGGTCAGCTCGGCGGATGGGCCGCAACCCGTCACCATCAGCGCATGCCGGTCATCCCATTCGTGAGCCCATAGTGCCTGCGACCTACTCCGCAGCGCGCCTTGGCGGATCGAGCCCGCCGCTAACCAGTCCTAACGGTTGAGAACTGCGCGTGTGCTGGCCTCAGGGCTCAGGTCGAGGCGGCGCAACAGTTGCGCGTTGAGCGCCACGACGATCGTCGACAGTGACATGAGGATGGCGCCGACTGACATCGGTAAGACGAATCCGAGCGGTGCGAGCACACCGGCAGCCAGCGGCACTGCGATGAGGTTGTATCCGGCACCCCACCAGAGGTTCTGCTTCATCTTTCGGTAGCTGGCACGCGACAGTTCGATGACCGAGAGCACCGAGCGCGGGTCGGAGCTGGCCAGGATCACACCGGCAGAGGCGATGGCAACATCGGTGCCGGCGCCGATCGCGATGCCGACGTCGGCCTGTGCCAACGCGGGCGCGTCGTTGACGCCATCGCCGACCATCGCGACCTTCTTGCCCTCCTGTTGCAGCGCAGCAACTTTCGACGCCTTGTCTTCCGGGCGTACTCCGGCGAACACCCGGTCGATGCCGAGTTCGTGACCTACCGCCTGCGCGACGGCTTCGGCGTCACCGGTGATCATGACCACCTCGACGCCGAGCTTGTGCAAGGCATCGACGGCGTCGCGGGACTCGGGGCGGATCTCGTCGGCCAGGCGCAGCCCGCCGGCCACAGCACCGTCGCGGATGACGTGCAGGATGATTGCGCCCTCGTCGCGCCACGAGGTCGCCGCGTGAACCTCTTGTGCGCCGATCTCGTCGAGCAGGCGGGGGCCGCCCACGCGGATCTCGTGTCCGTCGACCGTGGCAGTCACCCCGACGGCGGGAGACGACGAGAAGCCTTTCGCGCGTGGCACAGTCAGTCCCCGCTCGTCGGCGGCTTTCACGATCGCTCGTGCCAGGGGGTGTTCACTGGCGGCCTCGGCGGCGGCCGCGACGGCGAGCACGGAGTCGTCGTCGAGGTCGCCGCGGACCTCGATCGCGGTCACGGTTGGTTCGCCCTTGGTGAGGGTGCCGGTTTTGTCGAAGAGAACGGCGTCGACGGTGCGCATACCTTCTAGGGCCAGGCGATCCTTGATCAGCACGCCTCCCCGCGCGGCGCGTTCGGTGGCGATCGAGACGACAAGTGGTATCGCTAATCCCAACGCATGGGGGCAGGCGATGACGAGCACGGTAATGGCTCTTATGACGGAGGCGTCGGGGTCTCCGACGATCGACCATGCCGCGGCAGTGATGGCGGCGGTCCCTAGGGCAAACCAAAACAGCCATCCCGCCGCGCGGTCGGCGAGGCGTTGGGCTCGCGAGGACGAGTTCTGGGCGTCAGTGACCAGGCGCTGAATTCCCGCTAGGGCGGTGTCCTCGCCGGTGGCGGTGATTTCGAGCCGCAGCCCGGAATCTGTGGCGACAGTTCCGGCTGTCACCGCATCTCCGACGCTGCGGTTCACCGGCCGCGATTCACCGGTCACCATCGACTCGTCCATGTCCGCTCGTCCGTCGACGATTCTGCCGTCGGCGGGGATGCTGCCGCCGGGTCGCACGACCACCAGATCCCCCACCTGCAGGTCGGCGGGTGAGACGGTGATGATTCGTTCGCCGTCGACCTTCTCGGCCTCGTCGGGAAGCAGGGCGGCCAGGGAGTCCAGTGCGGAGGTGGTCTGAGCCAAGGAGCGCATTTCGACCCAGTGTCCGAGCAGCATGATGACGATCAGCAGCGCCAGTTCCCACCAGAACTCCAGTTCGTGGTGGAGCAGGCCCAGGCTCGCACCCCAGGAGGCGAAGAATGCGACGGTGATGGCCAGCCCGATGAGCAGCATCATTCCCGGTTTGCGGGAACGGATTTCGCTGACGGCGCCGGTAAGGAAGGGACGCCCGCCGACGACATACATGACCGTGCCCAACAGTGGCGCGATCCAGCGGCCGCCGGGGACGTCGGGTACTTCGTAGCCGAGCAGCATTGCGAACATGTTCGAGAACGCGATGACCGGGACGGCGATGATCAGGTTGATCAAGAAGAGCTTCCGGAACACAGCGACGTGATCGGACCCGTGCCCGGCATGACCCCCATGGCCGGCATGGTTGTCGTGGTGGGGGTCGGAATCGTGAACGGTGTGCTCGCCGTGGCCGTCGTGGTTGGCGTGGACGCCGGTGTGCGATGTCGCTATGGCGTGCTCGTCGTGGTTAGCCATGTTGTCTCTCCTTGAGGAGTCTCACGTGTTCGTTCGCGCGGGTGTGTCGCGAGGCGGCGGCGTCAGTGCACCGCCGTTGGGGGTCATGACCGTACGAGTCGGGCGATGGCTTCGGTTGCTTCGGTGAGTTTGGCGTCGGCGGCTGGTCCCCCGGCGGCTGCAGCGTCTCGAACGCAGTGTCGGAGATGGTCGTCGAGCAGTGCCAGCGAGACGCTTTGCAGGGCTTTGGTCAGTGCGTCGGCTTGGGTGAGGATGTCGATGCAGTAGCGTTCGTCCTCGATCATCCGGCTGATGCCGCGGGCTTGGCCTTCAATGCGTTTCAAGCGTTTGAGATATTTGTCCTTATCGGTGATATAGCCGTGGTGGACCGACCCCGATGCTGGGCAGTGGTCAGCGTCGTCGACGTGAGTCATGGCAACTCCTTCGGTCTGTGGGTTGGGGCGCCGGGGTCCGGCAGGTCAGTCACGCCGCGCTGGCGTACTTGTTGGGGTCTCGGTCGAATCGCGGTCCACATCCTTTGCAGCACAACCAGTACCGTCGGCCTCGGTAGTCGCGGAACAGCCCCGCGGCTTCGGCGGCCGCCGTGTTCACCGGCGTGCCGGGCATCACCGGGCATGTCGCCTGGTCCGTTGCGGGGTCGAGGAGGTTCGTGGCCGCAGGATTGATGATCGTCGTGTCGAGGTCTTGTGTTGAGCCGCTGCAGCAGCAGCTCGACGTCAGGTTCTTGTTGTCGGACATGGGTTCTCCTTAGTGCAGTAAGGGTTGGCGCAGTGGGGGTTTTAGTGGGTAGGGGCTGAGGATGGACGTGGATTTGAAGCCGCGCAGTCGGAGGCTGTTGCCTACGACGAAGATGCTGGAGAACGCCATGGCCGCGCCGGCCAGCATCGGGTTGAGCATGCCCAGTGCAGCAACCGGTACGGCGGCGACGTTGTAGGCGAAAGCCCAGAACAGGTTCGTCTTGATTGTCGATAGTGTTTTGCGGGACAGCCGAATTGCGTCGACGGCGCTGCGCAGGTCGCCGCGTACTAAGGTGATGTCGGAGGCTTCGATCGCCACATCGGTTCCGGTACCCATAGCCAGGCCGAGGTCGGCTTGGGCGAGGGCGGGCGCGTCATTGACGCCATCGCCGACCATCGCCACCGATTTGCCCTCGGATTGCAGCCGGACAATGACGTCGACCTTGTCCTTGGGCATCACCTCGGCGATCACGGTGTCGATGCCGACCTCAGCAGCGATCTGCCGGGCGACGGCCTCGTTGTCCCCGGTGAGCAGCACAGGCGTCAAACCAAGCTCACGCATCTGTGAAATCGCCTGCGCACTAGTCGGTTTCACGGTATCCGCGACGACGAGCACGCCGCGAGCCTCACCGTCCCAGCCGACGGCGACCACAGTCTTCCCCTGAGCTTCCGCACCGGCTTTCGCCCGCGCCAACTCTGGACTAAGGTGCTGGGACCAGTCGGCGAGCAGTGACTCGCGCCCCACGACGACAGCGTGGCCGTCCACGATGCCCTGCACACCCTTGCCTTCGACATTGGCGAAATCCTCAGGGGTGGGCAGCGTCCCGAGTTCTTCGGTCGCAGCGACGGCGATGGCCTGGGCGATCGGGTGCTCCGAAGCGTTCTCCAACGCCCCTGCCAGCCGGAGCAGGTTCCCGCGTTCGGTTCCCGGCGCGGTAACGACGTCGACCAGGGTCATCTTCCCGGTGGTCACGGTGCCGGTCTTGTCCAGCACCACGGTGTCGACCTTGCGGGTGGACTCCAGCACCTCCGGGCCCTTGATCAGAACGCCCATTTGCGCGCCGCGACCGGTGCCCACCAGCAGTGCCGTCGGCGTGGCCAAACCGAGCGCGCAGGGGCAGGCGATTACCAGCACAGCAACCGCGGCGGTGAAGGCGGCCGCGACCGGGAAACCCGCGCCCAACCATGCGCCGAGTGTGATCACCGCGATCGCGAGCACGGTCGGCACGAAGACACCGGAGATGCGATCGGCCAGACGCTGGACCTGGGCCTTGCCCGTTTGAGCGTTCTCCACCAGTTGGGCCATCTGCGCCAACTGGGTGTCGGAACCGACGCGGGCGGCGCGCACCACCAGCCGCCCGCCGGCGTTGACGGTCGCACCGACCACGGTGTCACCTGGACCGACCTCCACGGGGACCGATTCCCCGGTCAGCATCGAGGCATCGACAGCCGATGTCCCCGACACCACCACCCCGTCGGTGGCGATCTTCTGCCCCGGGCGCACGACGAACTCGTCGCCCACCATCAGGTCCTCGACGGCGATCTTCGATTCCGCGCCGTCGCGGAGCACGGACACCTCCTTGGCGCCCATCTCCAGGAGGGCGCGCAGCGCCGCACCGGCCTGCCGTTTGGACCGTTTCTCGAAGTAGCGCCCCGCAAGGATGAATGTCGTTACTCCAGCGGCGACTTCGAGGTAGATGTTGGCGGCGCCGTGAGACGGTGCGAGTGTCAGTTCGAACGGATGCTTCATTCCTGGGATGCCGGCGGTCCCGAAGAACAGCGCGTACAGCGACCACAGGAAGGCCGACAAGGTGCCCAGGGAGATGAGCGTGTCCATCGTCGCCGTAGCGTGCCGCAGGTTGGCCCAGGCAGCACGGTGAAACGGCCACGCCGCCCAGACGATCACCGGCGCAGCCAGCACCAGCGACGCCCACTGCCAGTAGGTGAACTGCAGCGTGGGAATCATCGCCATCGCGATGACCGGCACCGACAGCAGCACCGAACCGGTCAGCCGGTGGCGCAGGGACACCATGTCGGGGTCGTCGGTCTCGCCTGCATCCTCCCCAGGCGGGGCGGGCTTCTCCGGTGTGGGTAGCGCGGCGCTGTAGCCGGCGGTTTCGACCTCGGCGATCAGCTGCGCGGGATCGTATCCGTCGGGCACCGTGACGGTGGCCTTCTCGGTCGCGTAATTGACTGTTGCCGCGACGCCATCGATCTTGTTGAGCTTGCGCTCGATGCGGTTGGCGCAGGAGGCGCAGGTCATTCCTCCGATGCGTAGCTCGATGCTCGGGCCGGACACGGGGGTCGTTGTCGTCATGTGTGCCACTGCCTTTCGGTTCTTGGGTGGACGGAGGTTGTCAGTGCCCGCCGGCATGGCCGGCGTCGCGCGAAGGCTCTGTCACTGGTTGATCGATGTCGCCGCGTGCGGCGTCCACAACGAAAGTGGCGGTGTGCACGGTGTCGTCGACCTGGAAGTCGAGGTAGAGCAGGTAGCGACCGGCGGTGGGTGCGGTCGCCGCGAACGACACCGCAGGCCCACCGCGGTTCCCCACCGGCTCAGCGCCCTCAGGGTGCACGTGCAGATACGCCAGGTCACCTTCCCGCAGCGCGACGAGGTGCCCGTAAGCCCCCAGGTAGGGCTGCAGTGTCGTCACCGGCTCGCCGTCACGGGTGACCTTCGCTGTGAGCTGCTTCGCGACGCCCGCGGTGAGCGCACCGTCGAGTTCCACGGTGTACCCGGCGATCTCATCCGAGGTGCGTGTGGTCAGTGGGGGCGACGGGGCCAACTCGCCGGCCACGTCGACCGTGCGGGTGAGCGTGAGTTTGGCGCTGCCGGGCTGGGCGGGCTGGAAATCCGCGAACACCCGGTAGGTCCCGGCGGCCTTCCACATCCAGGGCGTCGACCATATGCCGGTTGCCTGGTCCAGGGCCGGGTGGACGTGCGCGAAGTGCTGACCGTCGGAGCGGACGATGATGAGATGCAGCTGCTTGTCGTGCACCGTCGCGTAGTCCAGCAGCGGCGTGCCGCTGGGACCAGCAATGGTGAAGCTCAACGTGGCCCGATCGTTGGGGGCTCCGGGTGCCCGTACCGCGTTGAGCGTGTATCCGTCTTGGGCGAGTGACAACCCCGGCGGATCAGCGGACAGAGGTGATATCGGCGCGGTCGGCGCGCTGTGATCAGCCGCGGGCTTAGCGCCAACGTGCTGAGTAGCCGTCACCGCGGTGTCAGGGACGACCGCCGCGGCAGTGACGTACGCAGCCGTGAACGCCACTGCCAGTCCGGCACCGAAAGCGGCCAACCGTCCCGCGGCGTTCATGCGACCCGCACCGCCGAATAGCCGGCCTCGTCGACCGCACGCAGGATCTGGGCGTCATCGACGGGACCGCTGGAGGTCACGATCAGAGTGCCCGTCGTGGCGCTGACCTCGATGTCTTGAACACCGGCGACCTCGCTGACTTCTTCTCGCACTGACAGCTCGCAGTGCCCGCAGGTCATTCCCGTGACGGCGTACTTGGTCGTGCTCATGACCGAACTCCCATCTTCGACTCAGGTGATACCCCTACCGGGTATGCGTACCTCACAGTATACCCCCAGAGGGTATGTTGCAAGGGCGGCTTCTTCGGGCTCGTGCTGATGCCGCGTCGACGCTGGTTGAAGCATTCCCGACGAAGGGAGAGACAAATGGTGATGCAAACGTTGCACGTCGGGGATGACGGGTGGCCGGTCATGGGCGAGGTCATCGGCCGCGGCGAGCTGATCATCATGCTGCACGGCGGTGGGCCCGATCACTACAGCATGCGGCCACTTGCCGACCGACTTGCTCGCCGGTATCGCGTTGCGCTGCCCGATATTCGAGGATACGGAGCATCACAATGCCCCGACCCGACGTTGCACCGCTGGGATCAGTACGTCACCGACACCGTCGCGATCATGCACGCGCTCGACGCCACGTCCACCCACCTTGTCGGCGCCGGCCTCGGCTGCACGATCGCCTTGCGGACATGCCTCCAACACCCCCATGTCGCCCGGTCCGCGGTCATCATCAGTGCTGAAGCCATCGAGGACGACGACGACAAGGCCGCAGACGCAAAGCTGATGGACCGCTTCGCCGACCGCGCCCGCTCCCGCGGTCTACAGGCCGCCTGGAGCTGTTTGTTCCTCACCTGCAGCCGCTCATTGCCCACCTCGTCACCGAGGCCATTCCGCGCGCTAACGCCCAAAGCGCCGCTGCCGCAGCGGCAATCGGGCATGACCGCGCCTTCGCCACCGTCGAGGAACTCCGGCGCATCGACACTCCGGCGCTCATCATCGCCGGCGATGACCCACGTCACCCCACGCAACTCGCGCGCACCCTCGCCGACACCCTTCCGCACGGAGTACTCGCCGAGGCCACAATGTCCGACCTGCTCGACAACGCCGACGACCTGGCGCGCGCTCGCGCCCCGGAAATCGAACAGTTCCTCGCCACCACCTCGGACCCGGATACTTAAGGCCATCGAGGGAGTGGCGCAGCTCCAGCCGTCAGCTGCAGCAGGATTTCCCCTTATCGGCCTTGATGGGGCGGCGCTCGCCGGTGATTTGGCTTAACGTGCACAGAGCGATGCACGTGGCGATCGACCGCGTGGTTGAACTCTCGATGAGCCGCCGGAATTTCTCTTGTGCCGTCACGAGCGATAGAAATCCCAGTCGACGAGGTACCCGCCGCGGGTACAACCGCAAAGTACCCCTCGGGGGTATCCTCGCACAATGTGCGCCCTATCAGATGTTGCTCGCGAAGCCGTGGAGCCAGCTCGTAGTGCCGCCTTTATCGAATCTTCATCGAAGGACTAAGAAAGCCAAACGACTGACGAGCACACTCGAAGACATACCCGTGAACGGTGCACCGTCGCCCGCGACCGGCCCTCGCGACGCACCAGGCGGTGCGCCGCCCGTTAGCCGTTACGACAACCCGATACGGAGAGCCCCACTCATGCCGCAGACAGGCTGCCCCCCAGCGTTTCGAGCGACGACGCACTGGCTGCGCACGACCGTCCTCGCGGTGGCGGTGCTGCTGATCGCGACCGCCTGCACCTCATCACCGACGGCGGCGCCCACTCCCGACGTCATCACCGACAAGGGCACGCCCTACGCAGACTTGCTCGTACCGAAACTGGAAGCGTCCGTCACTGATGGTGCCATCGGCGTCGCTGTCGATGCCCCCGTGACCGTTACCGCCGGCGACGGTGTTCTCGGCCAAGTGTCGCTGACCAACGAGGCGGGCGAACCTGTCAACGGGCAGCTGGGCCCCGACGGCGTTACCTGGTCATCGGCGGAACCGCTGGGCTACAACAAGCAGTACACCCTGCAGGCGCACGCACAAGGGCTTGGCGGAACGACAAGCACCAGCGCAACATTCGAAACCCATTCCCCCGAAAACCTGACGATGCCCTACGTCTTGCCCAATGACGGCGAAACAGTGGGCGTGGGTCAACCCATTGCAATTCGCTTTGACGAGAACATCGCTAACCGGGTTGCGGCGCAGCAAGCGATCACGGTGACCACTAACCCCCCGGTTGAAGGCGCCTTCTACTGGCTCAGCAGCCGTGAAGTCCGCTGGCGCCCCGCCGAGTACTGGGAGCCCGGAACCACCGTTGAGGTGTCGGTCAAGGCTTACGGGGTCGACTTCGGCGACGGGCTCTTCGGCCAGGATGACGTCACCACGCGCTTCACAATCGGCGACCAAATCATCGCCACCGCCGATGACGCCACCAAGACGATGACCGTACGGCGCAACGGCGAAGTCGTCAAAACCATGCCCATCTCCATGGGCAAAGCCAAAACGCCCACCGACAACGGCGCCTACATCATCGGCGACCGCTACTCATTCCTGGTGATGGATTCGTCCACCTACGGAGTCCCCGTCAACTCACCCGACGGGTACCGCACCGAAGTCGAATGGGCCACGCAAATGTCCTACAGCGGCATCTACGTGCACTCAGCGCCATGGTCGGTGGGTAGCCAAGGCATCGCCAACGTCAGCCACGGATGCCTCAACGTCAACCCGGCCAACGCCCGCTGGTTCTACGACAACACCCGACGCGGCGACATCGTGGAAGTCATCAACACAACCGGCCCCACACTGTCAGGAACCGACGGCCTCGGCGACTGGAACATCCCCTGGGAGCAATGGAAGGCCGGAAACGCCAACCTCTGAGCATCGGAAGTTCTTGACACCGAGCCGACATGGCTTCAATGCCCGGCGAATCTGAAAACAATTACTCCGCAGTGCATTTGAGGTCATTTCTGAGACGTCGTTGCCGTACGGGCGGTTGTCGGCGTGGCTGGAGCCCATCGGCTCCCCGATGACCGATGGCGGCGCGTACCGCCGACGAGGCTTCACATGACCGCTCGGGGCAGAATGGTTGCTGACGCCCGAAGACGGCCCATAGAGCTCCTTGCCGAGAAGCTCGCACATTTGAGTTAGTCCGCGCACCATTCACGCGCGTCTTCCCGACCGTGAAACGGGTTTAAGTCCAGTACTTGCCGCATCGAAGCGAACGGCCGCAGCGAATTTCACCACTGTAATTATGTGGCTGGTGTTACTGGTGGGGCTTTTGTGGGTTACGCTTTTCTACGTAGGAGCTACGTATTTTTGGTGCTGCGCCCTACGTATGCGATCAGCCCCGCTATTGGTGCGTGAAGTAACTCACCGCCGGGCGCACCGAGGAGAAGACATGGGATTACACGTCCGGAGCAAGGGTGCGGCAACTGCCCGCGCTGACCGTTGCGACCCGGCAATCCTTGTTGCGGGACGTGTTCGACGGCTCCCCGGTGTGATCGCTATCGTCGTCTTGCTTTTCCTCGCGTGCGCACCGGTCGCGTCGGCCCAACCTGCCGCCGGGCCGTGGGACCCATTGCTTCCGAAGATACCGAGCGCGGGCGCTCCCGGCGATCCGGTTGCCATCGCGAACGCATCCCTGCAGGCAACGGCCATGGCGACGCAGACGGCCATGAATATGGGTCGCAGCTTCCTCAGCAGCCTGGGAATTGTCAGCCCCGCCGCGGATCCGTCGACGAGCGTGCGCGGAAATCGGGTCAATGGTGCGCAAGCGATCGAGTACGTGATTCGCAGGGCGGGAACGCAAATCGGTGTTCCCTACTCGTGGGGTGGCGGAAGCCTCACCGGTCCAAGCCGCGGCGTCGACCAGGGAGCAGGCACCGTGGGCTTTGACTGTTCAGGCCTGACACGGTTCGCGTTCGCCGGCGTCGGTGTTCTGCTCCCGCGATGGTCCGGTGACCAGTACGACGCCGGCCGAAAGGTGCCGCCCTCCCAAGCGAAGCGGGGCGACCTGCTGTTCTGGGGGCCGGGCGGGAGTCAGCACGAAGCTATCTACCTGGGCGGCGGTCAAATGATTGAGGCGCAGCAGACCGGCGTCCCGATCAAGGTCTCCCCAGTGCGAACAGGGGGCATGACGCCCTACGTCGTCCGGATTATCGAGAGCTGAGCGCGAGGCTCAATTAGCACGCCCGCAGAGCCGTTCACCTCAGCGGGTGACCGAATCAACCGACGAGACAGTAGCCGATGCCGCGGACAGTGCGGACGTAGCGCGGACAGGTCGGGTCGTCCCCGAGCTTGCGACGGAGATTGCCCACATGCACCCCCAGAGCAGCCCGACCGCCGGGGTGCGAGGCTCCCCAGAGACTCTCCTGGAGTCGCCGGCACGTCACGGGTTCGCCCGGATTGTCCGATAGTGCCCGCAGGATCGCGAACTCTGTCCGAGTGAGCGGTACAACGTTTCCTCGCTGATACACCCGCCGAGCCGCGACATCGACCACGAGGTCGTCGATTTGCCGTCGCTGCGTATCGCCGGCCGCACCGCACACGCCGATGTGCCTGAGCGCGCGTCTAATTCGTGTACTCAGCATCTCCGAGTCGCCGATCGCCACCACTGCGACACGTGACACCAGCGGCGCCATCTCTGCATCAGTAAGCGCGACTACGCCACCTTGTGCCACCTGACGAACACGGTCAAGGACAGCAGCTCCCTGGTCCGTTGGCCCTACGCAGACCACCACCACGTCGGGGTCAACGACACGCAATGCGGTGAGTGCTGCGGTTTCCGAGCATGCGACCGTAACGGCGAAATCTCCGGCGTGCATACGGTGGGCCAGCATGTCGGCGTAGATGCGTCGCGGCTCAACGAGCAGAACGCGGATGCGGCCGGCGGCCGCCACCGGAGATGCGGCACTACCCGGTCCGAGGTGTGACTCGATGGTCGTGGCAGCCTCCTGTCGACGACGCGCATCGCGGTTACTGGATTGCCTACGCGGGTTCTGACAACCAGCATATCGTGATCTACGTTGTTACTACGTAGATCACAGCCCGGGCGTCCCGCATGTCGTCGACTATCCGCTTTCAGCCCGTGTTCTCGCGACATCCGATGTCGGCTTTTTGGGTTTCGGTCGACCGCGTCGATGTCTTCGCCGCCGCAATCGTGTCGGCTGTCGTCAGGTCCTCAGTGGTGGCAGAGCAGCTGGATGAGAGCTGGTGTCGCAAGCATGGCGATGATCGCGGCAGCTAAGCAGATACGGTGGCGCCATCGCACGTGGCGGCACGTGGGGGTGACCAATCGTTCCGCTCGAGCGACGACCGCCGTTCCCGCTGCGGCTAGGCCTTCGTGCACAGGAGGTTGATGTCCGGCCAGAGCAATCAGCCCGGCAAGCAGAGGGCGAGTGCCGACGCGCCGCGCGGCGGTATCGTCGGCGCACATCTCCAGCAGTTCTGCTACAGAATGGCGTGCCGTAGCGAAAAGCGGCAGGCGGGGCAAAGTGACGGCGAGGGCACGCAGCCCCATGAGGATGTGGTGGTGGCGCCCCGAGATGTGGGCATCTTCGTGTGCCAGAACCGCTTTCAGTTGCGACCGGTTCAACGTCTTGATGGCCGCGGAGGTGACGATAATGGTGTTCAGGCGGCCGCCCACACAGTAGGCGGCGGGCCGGTCGGCGTCCACGACAACCACGTTGGGGTGACCGGTGGGCCGGCCAATGATCCGCGCGGCATGTGCGTGCTCGTGACTCCGCGCGCGTAGGCGGGACAGGCTACGGCTCATCCGCAGTCCTCCGAACCCTAACGTCAGGGTCCCCACACCGATGAGGGCAACAGATCCGATCCTGCCCGCCATCGGTGTGTGTTCGGAAAATCCGAACAGTTCAAGACACAGCGTCACCACCGCGCCAGTGCGAATACTGTCCGCCGTTGCACCGATGACCATCGAGACCGCGACCAGCCAAGCCGCCAGGGTTGCGGCGACCGTGATTAGCCATGCGGCGACTCCCATATGAGGGCTGATTCCCTGGCCGGTCATTCGCCGCAGAACCGGAGGAGCCAACCACGCAAGCGCACCCCCGTAAAGCAGCAGCCACAGCGCCGTAGTCATCATCGCCGCCCCCTACACGTAGCCGACTTCAGTTGCGCCGACTGCTCCGCACTCATCTGATCGACTACGACCAACACCGCACTGGTATCACCGCCGCAGTCGATAGCAGCCCGCACCAATTGCGCTGAACACCCCTCGTGGCCCATCGATGCCGGGTATACATAGCCTTTCCCACGGCGCTGAGTCCTCAGCCGACCCTCGCGGTACAGGTTGTCTATCGTCGGCATCACACTGGTGTAGGACTGGCGCTTCCCGGAGATCTCGTCGAAGCCGTCGCCCACTGTGATGGGCCCCGCGCAATCCCACACGCAATCCATGACTACTGCATAGAGGTCGCCGAACCCTCGCTGTTCCATTCCGCGCCGCTCCTGCTGTCCACGACGAGCTGGAGTACTTTGCCCATCGACCCCTACCAGACCCCCAATGTAGCGCCCGACCTCGAAAGTTCCGATGCGCCGCACCCGGCGTTCATGGCCTCGTCAGTGCATTCCACGCCGCCGTGCGGGCGGAGCCGATCACGCACGGGAGCTGTCAACTGGGCATCAGCTTCGCCGCAGCGCTGACAGACGATGATTGAGGGGCCGCCTGCGGGTTGTCCACGGAGCCTCGCAGAGTCGTTACCGACTTGAGACTGTGACAGGCGTTTCCCCTGGTGCGCAAGTGATGTACGTTTTCAACTGCCTACTATCGTGCTCCGTACTTTGCTGGGCAGTAGGTCCGATCCGAGAATGCCGTGCGCTGGCCCTCGCTCGGTAGCCCGACGACGCTCAACCCAGGTGAGGAGATCCGATGCGTTGCCTCACTTCACTTCTCACTCTCTGCGCACTGATGTCGACGCTGATGCTCAGCCCTTCAGGTATCGCGGCTGCCGAACATGACGGCGCACCAGACGGCGACAACAAGGACATTCCGTCCCTGGTTGCGGCTGTCGCCGAGGCGAATCAGCGGGTAGCCGATGTCGGTGCCGATATCCAGATCAAGCAAGAGGGCGTCAACAAGGCCCTCGTCGAGATTGCTGCTGCTCGCGACATTCTCGCGGACGCGCAGCGTGAGGTTGCCGCCAGTGAGCAGGGCCTCGCCGACAGTCAGGTGGCGATCGACGCCGCGCAACAACGCTTCGATCAGTTCGCCGCATCGATGTATATGAACGGGCCGTCGGGTGCGCTGCCACTGGCAGACGGGCCGGAGGAAATCCTTGCTGGAGCCTCGACGCAACAGAGCCTGATCATCAGCTTCCAGAAGGTCAGGGATGACCTCGTGCGCAGGCAGACCGATCACGCCAACAAGCTCTCAACCGCGACGGCTGCCCGGGCGCGCGCTGAGGGCGCCGCCGCCGAGGCGCAGCGCCGCCAGGACGACGCGGTCGCCGCCCTTCAGGAGGCGCAGCAGACCTTCGCGGCACGGCAGGACGAAATTAATAGGCTTGCCGCCGAACGTGACTCGGCGCAAGCCCGACTCGGTGCCGCCCGGCCGGTAGCAGGGACCGCGACTGCGCCCACGGTTCCTCAACCCGGCGCCGCGCAGGCACCCGGCGACCAATGGGACCGAAGCGACTCTTTGCCGGCCGACAATTCTGGCGCCGGCCTCTGGGACACCACGCTGCCGATGGTGCCCAGCGCCAATGTGGCCGGCGACCCGGTAGCCATCATCAACGCGATCCTCAAGATCATGGCGACCTCGGTGCAGCTGACTGCCGACATGGGCCGAAAGTTCCTTACCAAACTGGGCATTCTCTCCCCGGCGGCCGCCGCCGCAGATCCCGGCATCACCAATGGACGCATCCCCAGCCTGAACGGCCGGCAGGCCTCTGAGTTCGTGATCCGACGCGCCATGTCACAACTGGGAGTTCCCTACTCGTGGGGCGGCGGCAACGCCAACGGTCCCTCTCGGGGCATCGATCAGGGAGCCAACACCGTCGGCTTCGACTGTTCCGGGCTCATGCTGTACGCCTTCGCCGGCGTGGGCATCAAGCTCGACCACTATTCCGGATCGCAGTACAACGCCGGCCGCAAAGTTCCGTCATCGCAGATGCGACGTGGTGATCTAATCTTCTACGGCCCCAACGCCAGCCAGCACGAGTCCATGTATCTCGGTGACGGCATGATGCTCGAAGCTCCCTACACCGGGTCCGTCGTCAAGATTTCCCCCGTGCGCACCTCCGGCATGACACCCTACGTCACGCGCTTGATCGAGTACTGACACCTCACAGCGAGCGCTGTGGCGGTTGCACCGTTAACGCATCATCCGCCCCAGCGTGACCGCTGTGAACGGGCTCCTCCAATGCCTCACGCCGCTCGCTGCGGCGCTGCGGCGCTGCGGCGCGGAACAGAGCCGTCGCGCCGGCGATGGCGGCGGCCCACAGCACGACGACAACGGCGCACAGGATCAGCCACGTTTGCCACCCGAGGCTGTTCGGGCAGACGTCCATCAGCCAGCGCATGCAAGGCCCTCCTCCACAGTGAGCGTCACCCAGCCGCAGGATGGAATCGGTATGAGTCTCGTAAAGATCTGCTGAAGATTGCGCCGTTCCGGAAGTCGTGCGCCGCCGCGGCCGCTTCGGCGGGCACCATGGGGAGCATGGAGCGCCACCCGGGTAGATCGCCTGAGCAGGCGAAGGGATACCGCGCGCTCGTCGTCGACGACGAACTGCCACTGGCCGAAGTGGTGGCCAGCTATCTGGAACGCGATCAGTTCGAGGCCGTGGTGGCCGGCAACGGCGTCGACGCTATCGCTGTCGCACGCGACTTCGATCCCGATGTCGTCATTCTCGACCTCGGCCTGCCCGGCATTGATGGACTGGAAGTCTGCAGACAGCTGCGCACGTTTTCCGACGCCTACGTCGTCATGCTCACCGCTCGTGATACCGAACTCGATACAGTCCTCGGCCTCACTGTCGGCGCCGACGACTACATCACCAAACCCTTCAGCCCGCGCGAGCTTGTGGCGCGCGTGCGGGCCATGCTGCGGCGGCCCCGCGTCCTGCAATCGGCCACCGCAACGGCCGAACGTGAGGTGGCACCACCGCGTCGGTTCGGTGCGCTGAGTGTCGACGTCGCCGCCCGTGAGGCTCGCATCGACGACGAACTAATCTTGTTGACCCGCACAGAGTTCGACATCCTCGAAGCGCTCTCCGGCCGGCCCGGAGTCGTGCTGAGCCGGCGGCAACTTCTCGAGATCGTTCGCGACGGACCCTGGGTCGGCAACGAGCACCTCGTCGACGTCCACATCGGGCACCTGCGGCGCAAACTCGGCGATGATGCCGCACGCCCGCGCTACATCGCCACGGTGCGAGGTGTGGGATACCGGATGGGGACCGGACAGTGACTCCCCCGCCTGCGTCCACAGCTCGCCGACGTCGACGGCGGGGCCGTCCTGGTATCGGCCTTCGGCTGCTGGCGGCCCAAGCCATCGTGCTGGCAGCCGGGGCCGTGACGACCGCGGTGGTCGCCGCCGTTGTCGGCCCTCCCCTGTTTCGCGAGCATCTTCACCGCGCGGGGGTGCCGATGAACTCGCCAGAGGAAGTCCACGCCGAGGAGGCCTACGGCTACGCGACGGTGATGTCCATCGGGGGTGCGCTGGCGGTGTCGGCACTGGCCGCGCTGGCCGTCAGCTTCTATCTCAGTCGACGGCTCCAACGGTCCATCACCGAAGTTGCCTCCGCTGCCACCGATGTCGCTCAAGGGAATTACGACGTCCGCGTGTCATCGCCGCGCCTGGGCGACGATTTCGACGCGCTCTCCACTGCCTTCAACCAGATGGCTTCCCGGCTCCAAACCGTTGATTCGACAAGACAGCAGCTCTTTGGAGACTTGGCGCACGAGATCCGCACACCGGTCGCGGTGCTAGAGGCATATATCGAAGCACTCGAAGACGGGGTGCGCACTCTGACGCCGCAGACGGCGGCCATGCTGCGCGACCAAACCCGCCGGCTGGTGCGATTCTCCAATGACGTCGCCGCCCTGGCCAAGGCCGAGGAAGGTTCAGTTTCCATGTCGTACACCAACATTGACGTCGACCGCTTAACACACCGGTGCGTCGCCGCGGCGCAGGAACGCTACGACAACAAAGGAGTCGCACTACGCGTATGCCTCCAGAAGGCGCTACCGCCGTTGTGGGCCGACGAGCAACGACTCTCCCAAGTCCTGGGCAATCTGCTGGAAAATGCGCTGCGGCACACGCCTTCCGGCGGGTCGGTCGAAGTCAACTGTGTCCGCGACGGCGACCGGTTGAGGATCGCCGTCGCCGACACCGGTGAAGGGATTGCCGCCGAGCACGTCAACCGGGTGTTCGAGCGGTTCTATCGGGCAGACTCCGCCCGCGACCGCGAGCACGGCGGCGCCGGTTTAGGGCTCGCCATCGCCAAAGCGCTGGTCGAGGCCCACGGCGGAGCCATCTCCGTAGCGAGCGCGGGCCCCGGCGGCGGCGCAACATTCACCGTCGACTTACCCATCGGTGAGGTGCGCGCCGAAGAGCTGCCTGTTACGGCTGCCTCAACGCGGACCTAACCGTCGTGCTTCTGACCTGTTACTTGTCCAGCATGCCCTGCATAGTGTCGATCTCCGCTTGCTGAGAAGTCACGATGTTGCGCGCCATCTCCACCGCCGCGGGGAACTGGCCGTTGTCGATCTCCTGCTGCGCCATCATGATTGCGCCCTTGTGATGGGCGATCATCTGCGTCAAGAAAAGTCGGCTCGCCTCCGCGCCCTGCGCGTTCTGCAGCGCAGCCATGTCGGCTTCCGACATCATGCCGTGACCGCTGCCGCCCATATCAGGCATCTTGCCCATGTCGCCGCTGGGCATCTGGTGAGCAGGCATGTCGTGGCCAGGCATAGCGGTGCTGGTCGCAGGTGCAGGCGAGGACGACGCCCCCCACTCCTGGAGCCAACCCTGCATCTGCTCGATCTCGGGGCCTTGAGCATTCTTGATCTCGTCAGCGAGTGAGATGACCTCGGGATCGATGCCCTGCTTGCGGAGAAGCATGTCGCTCATCTCGATCGCCTGCTGGTGATGAGGAATCATGCCTTGGGCGAACGTCACATCAGCGTCGTTATGGGTAGCGTCGCTGCTGGCAGCGCTGGGCGAGGCCGATGGTGCCGCCGGGCTGCTGGTCGATGACTGAGAGTCTGTTGTCGCATTCGAACAGGCGCTGACGAACAGGGCCGCCGCCGCTAACGCCGCAAACCCAAATCCATATCGCTTGTGCTGCATCGCACATCCTTTCTCATACATCTTCCTGACACCATGCGTCCACACACACGGCAAGCGCTCTCGCCGCCTCGGTCCAGCCTCAGGACTCCGCGTATGGGTCGGTTCGAGTTCCGATGAAGATTCGATGAAGACGCCTCACCAACCCGTCGGTACGCGCCGCGCGCTCGGGCGATTCAGCGTCACGCCGCAGCCGGTTCAGTCATTGCCCGCGACCGGAAGGAGTCCGTGTGCAGCTCGGTAGATTCATGCCGCAATTCTGACCGAAGCCTTGGCCTGCCCGCACGCCGCGATCAGTCGATCGGCAGCCGCCGCCGCAATGCCTCCGCGAGCTGGGTAACCGTCGGCAAACCCATCAAACCGGCATCGGTCTGATATAGCCGGCACGCCAACTCCATCGCCGGGACCGCATCGTCAAAAGCGTCTATGCCATCGACGAGAATCGTTGGAGAGCCCGCGAACGACAAGGCCGCCGCCTCATCATCCGTAGCGACCCGCCGATACGTGATCTCGACGTCGACCAGTCCAGCTGCTGCCGCGCCCAAATGGGCACCGGCTTCCCGCCAATTCGGACACCCTTCGACATAGACGATCTCCACTCTCATGTGCCAATGGTGCGCGTACCGAGCCGGTGATGTCATCGGCAGGGGGCATCACCGCCAACTACGGACATGTCCGCACCAGCAGAACCGGTGTCCCGGGGAAGTCTCACCGATTAGACGCGGGGATATGGCGGCTTACGCGACTCGCGCCATCAGAGTTAGCGCCGGGCCTGCGGATCGCTCTCATCCTTCGGATAGTTGCACATATTGCAATGTTTGCATACGTTTGACTTTGGAGGTGGTTGTGGTGGCTGCGATAAGTGCTCTAGTTCTGTATTTGATGTTTGTCGCACTCGGGTTCGGCTGGCGGAGTTGGCGCCACTATCGGCTTACTGGTTCCACCGGCTTCCACGGAATCAGCGGCCGGCCGGGCTCACCAGAATGGGCCGCCGGCGTCGGTTTCGTCGTGGCCATGGTGCTCGGCCTCCTCGCGCCGGCTTTGCAGGTGTTTGGCGTGCTAGCCCCACTCGCTGCTTTCGAGGTCTGGGGGCTTCAGGTATTAGGGTCCGTGTTGGCACTCGGGGGTCTCGCCGGAACGCTGTACGCGCAGAACGACATGGGTAATTCGTGGCGGATAGGCGTCGATGTGCAGGAGTCCACGACTCTGGTGCGCCGCGGCGCGTTCGCGGTCGTGCGCAACCCGATCTTCACGGCGATGCTGTCGTTCGCGACCGGCGTGGCGTTGATGGTCCCGAATGTGTTGGCGCTGGCTGCATTGATTCTTCTGGTCGTGGCGATCGAATTGCAGGTCCGCGTGGTGGAGGAGCCATACCTCGTTCACACGCACGGGGACGCCTACCGGTCCTATGGTCAAGCCGTCGGCAGGTTCCTCCCTGTTCTGGGACGTTTTCCAAGGTCCGTTGGTGGTGAATCCCGCTAAGCGGGCGCCAGCAGAATCTGCGCCAGCCGCGTGGTCGTTTCCACGCCGTCGTCGTAGGCGCCTTCGCCGTTGAGCGAGTTCATGATCGCCAACGTGTACCGTTGTCGAGGGCCGGCGAAACCGACGCTGTTGACGACCCAGCCGCCCTGTTCTTGGGACCACCCGTTCTTGTTGCCGGGAGTCATGGCCGCGCCCGCTCCCCACACTCCCCACTGCTGGTTGGCGTCGAGGTGTTGCATCTCCGACACGATGGCCGCGGTTTGGGCCGCAGGCAAGCTGGTGAGGGTGTAGTTCATCAGCCGGTCGAGGTCTTCGCTCGTGGCCTTTTGGAAACCCCAGTACGGGTAGGTGCCGCTGAACCCCTGCTGCGGTTGCAGGCTGGTAAGTCCGTACGTGGCGAAATTGCGGTTGAACGTCATGTTGTCGGGTCCGCTGTAGCGTTCCCAAAGCGTATCGGCAGCGTCGCTGTCCGATGAGTGCATCATGTTGGCCATGAGTTGGCGGTCGGCCGGGGTCAAGGCGATCTGGCCGGCGCGAGCCCGAGTCAACAAATCAACCACCATCGCTAGCTTGATAGTGGATGCGGTCCACATCATCGTGGTAGCCGCGTCGTTGCGGTGAGCCTGTCCGGTCGTCCGGTCGCGAAGCACGTAGCCCACCGTGCCGGGACGAGTGGCGAGGTAGGCGTCTGCCTGTGCGATGCGCTGTCCGATCTCAGCGGCGGCGACGGGTGTCGGCGCGCAGAGCAACACGGTCATAGCGACAAGTCCGGTGACGACGGCTCGCACGCGCATAGCTTGTCAGCCCCACGGGCATCAGGGCCGACGGCACGCCGGGTAAGCACCGGTTCCTACTATCCATCTCCGTACATTCAGGCCGGCGGATTGTAGGTGTGCCTGGCACGCAGTAGGTAGCCCGACGTCGGCGCGTGTCGCGTTCGACGCGGGCGGCGTGCAGCTCCGCCGACACGCCGGCCCCCGTGAAGTCCCACCCCTATCAGGCGATATCAACGTTCGTTAGTATGTTCGGATGAGCGAGCCGCAGCTTGATCACTGCGATCTGTTGTGCTTGGACCTGCCCCATGCCGAGCGAATTCGTTCCCGGCTACCGTTACTCGTCGACGCCGAATCACTGGCAACCGCAGCGCGGGCTCTGAGCGACCCGACGCGACTGACCATCGCCTCAGCGCTGCTTGCCGGCGAGGAACTGTGTGTATGTGACATGGCCTGGGTGGTCGGGCAGTCGCAGAACCTCGTATCCCACCACCTGCGGCAGCTCAAGATCGCCGGTCTGGTGACTTCTCGGCGGCAAGCCCGGATGGTGATGTACCGACTCACCGACCGCGGCCGATCCTTGACCGAGGCCGTGCTGGCGCACGGATACCGCCAACCGGCCTCCGAGGCACGCCATGTCTGACCCATGCTGCGGGCCCGCGGCCAATGGAGTCGACACCGAGCCCGGATCGGGACCGGACAAGTGGTGGGGAGTCCGCGAACTGCAGCTGGCGGCCCTGGCGGCGGCGTTGCTCCTCGGCGGCTGGGCGTTGCACCGAAGCGGTCTTTCCTCCATCGGCATGGGGCTTGAGCTCGCGGCGGTTGCCGCCGGGGCCGCAACGTTCGCGCCGGGAGCCGTTCGCAGTCTTCGACACGGCCGCGTCGGCGTTGGCACGCTGATGACGATCGCCGCGGTCGGCGCCGTGGCGCTTGGACAGGTCGAAGAAGCCGCGCTGCTCGGAATCCTGTTCTCCATCGCCGAAGGACTCGAGCACTACGCCGTCACCCGAACCCGCCGAAGCCTGCGCGCCCTGCTGTCGCTCGTGCCGCCATCGGCGACCGTGATCCGCGACGGCCACGAAATCCCTGTGCGCCCGGACGATTTGCTCATCGACGACGTGATGGTGTTACGGCCAGGAGACCGTGCCGCCACCGACGGCGTCATCACCTCCGGTCGCACCAGCTTGGACGTGTCGGCGATTACCGGAGAATCGGTTCCAGTCGAGGCAGGACCCGGCGGTGAGGTGCATGCCGGTGCGATCAACGGCGGCGGGGCGGTCGAAGTCGCCGTCACCGCCGTCGCCGCCGACAGCTCGCTCGCCCGCATCGTTCACATCGTCGAACAGGCTCAGGAGCGCAAGGGTGCGGGTCAGCGGTTGGCGGACCGGATCGCCCGCCCTCTCGTCCCAGCGATCATGGTTCTGGCCGCCGCTGTTGCGGCGTTTGGCGCGCTGGTGGGCGAGCCGATGCTGTGGCTCGAACGCGCGCTCGTGGTCCTCGTCGCCGCCTCACCCTGCGCTCTGGCCATCGCTGTGCCACTCACCGTTGTGGCCGCCATCGGCGCTGCCAGTCGACAAGGCGCCCTCGTCAAGGGAGGCGCCGCCGTCGAGGAACTCGGACGCATCGCCGTGATTGCCCTTGACAAGACGGGCACGCTGACCCGAAACAGCCCCCAAGTGATAGAGACGGTGACCGCCAGCGGCGTCAGCGAGGCCGAAGCCCTGCGCCTCGCCTGCGCAGTCGAGTCCCGTAGTGGGCACCCCCTGGCCCGGGCAATTACCGACGCTGCAGGCCGCGACATCGTCGCGGCTGAAGACGTGACCGCCGTTGTCGGCCATGGCATCAGTGGCCGCGTCGACGGTCGCAGGATCCGTCTGGGGAAGCCGGGCTGGGTCGCGGCCGGAGAATTCGCCGCCGACGTCGTGCGCCTCCAATCGGCCGGGGCGACAGTGGTCCTGCTCGAATGCGACACCGTGGTGGTGGCGGCGATCGCGGTCCGCGACGAGCTGCGCCCCGAAGCGCCGGAAGTGATACGGCAACTACACGAGCTGGGCATCACCACCGCGATGCTGACCGGCGACAACTCCCGCACGGCAACGGCCGTGGCCGAAGCCGCCGGCATCACTGTCGTGCACGCCGACCTGCTTCCCGAAGACAAAGCACGCCTGCTGTCCGAACTCTCCGGCGGCCGGCCCATCGCCATGGTCGGCGACGGGGTCAACGACGCCCCCGCACTGGCCACCGCCGACATCGGCATTGCTATGGGCGCGATGGGCACCGACGTCGCCATCGAAACCGCCGATGTCGCGCTGATGGGCGAGGATCTGCGTCACCTCCCCCAAGTCCTCGCTCACGCCCGCCGAGCCCGCAAAATCATGCTGCAGAACATCGGACTGTCGCTGGCGATCATCACCATCCTCATTCCCCTCGCCGCCTTCGGGGTTCTCGGGCTGGCCACCGTGGTATTGATCCACGAGGCGGCAGAAGTACTCGTCATCCTCAACGCGATCCGCGCCGCACGCACCCATCCCCTACCCGGCGTCGAACCGCAGCGGATAGCTGCAGCGGCGGCGCACCACGTCACCCTCCCCACCTCCCCGACACCCGTCGATGCCTGCTGCGCCCCGACGCCGGCGCCCGCACCGGTGGTCCTTGATCGTCGGGAAACCTGCAGCGGCGGATGCACCTGCTGCGCTGCGGAACCCACGAATCCCCGTGACGAGTCGACCCGTCGAAGTGAACACCACTGGTGATGGTGCGACCGCGAAATGCCTTCGCCGCGGCGATCGACCTACTGCCGAACCGGAATTGGTGTTGAGCAGCACCGCGCACACTCGTCGTCTGTGCCGGTCGGGCGCAGCGCCGTCGCGCCGCCCCCGGGAGGCGTATCGGCGGGAGATGGCCGCTGCAAAGCGCACACCATCCGCCAGGCAGCGGTGGCGGCATTGGGAACGGGCACACATCGTGTCGCAACCCGACCCTTGGCTACACACCTGCAATCACGCGGCGATGCTGGCCTTGGCGCTGCGCCACCGAGACCGTCGCGAAGCTTTCGGCCAGGTTGTTCGCCTGATTGTCGCTGCGCCGGGATCGCTGACCGTGCGCTATCCCGGGGGCAACACCGATCGGGTCGACGCGGGCCTCATGACCCCGATGGCCGCGCCCGCCGATCTTGCCGCACTCGTGGGCGGGCGAAGGGACTGAAGGACAATGGCGGTCACGACGTCGAACCAGAACACGCGGCCGTGGCCGGCCGTCGCCGCCGCAGTCGCGCTAACGACCGCGGCGTTGAGCGTGGGCTATTGGGCGCTCGGGCTGGCAACCATGCTCATCTTTACCGCCGGGTTCGTCGGGGGCTTGCTTCTGTGGCTGGTGTGGCCGAGTGGCGGCGGCTGGGCCGACATTCGCGCACCGTATTGGATCGCCCTGTTGTTGTTCCTGGCCCACCGCGTCGAAGAGAAGCAGATGGGGTTCTTCGCATTCCTAGCGGCGGTCACGGGTGTGCCGACCCCTGCGGTGAACTCGGTGCCCGTTGTGCTGCTCGTCGCCGTCTCCGCGGGCGCCTGGCTGTTGGTTCCCGTCCTCATGCGGCGCGGCCGCCCGATCGGCCGATACCTGGCATGGACGTTCTTCGCCTCTTTGGGCCTCACGGAGTTGGCGCACTTTGCGGTGTTCCCGTGGCTCGATCCCGGCGGGGCCGGCTACGTGCCCGGAATGTGGACCGTCGTCGCTCTCGCACCGGTCGCCTGGTGGGGAATGTGGCGTCTCACTCGACGGCCGTCCATCGAATCCGCGCCCCAGCGTCCGATCTAGCGCCAGCCGAAGGCATGACCGATCTACGGTCTTCCTCCGTATATAGTCGGACACGCGATGCTCAACCGCGGGCGCGGTTCGGGTCGGTGCTGCGGTACGGGGCTGCGCCGGCGCATCACAGACGTTCGGTGAAACTGATGAAGGACGCATTCCAATGGCACCTCTCACACGCATTCTGCTGACCGTCTTCGCGGTCATCACCATGATCATCGGGGTTGGCGTGTATCTCTCGGCCCAGGACAAGGACGCCCCGACCTCCGCGCAAGGCCAGGGTGAAGACGTCGGTCAGCTGGTCCGGGACAACAGTCGCCGCCTCACCACCGTGCCGAACAGCGATGTCGCCTTCGTCGAGTTCCTCGACTTCGAATGCGAAGCGTGTCGCGCGGCCTTCCCGATGGTCGAACAGCTGCGCGCCGAGTACGGGGACCGCGTCAACTTCGTCATCCGCTACTTCCCCATTCAGTCTCACTTCAACGCAGAGCGGGCGGCGCGCGCGGTCGAGGCGGCCGCCCAACAGGACAAGTTCGAACCGATGTACAAGAAGATGTACGAGACGCAGAGCGAGTGGGGCGAACAACAAACTCCTGCGGACTCCCGATTCCGCGGATTCGCAGCCGAACTCGGGCTCGACATGGCGGCGTTCGATGCCGCCTACAACGACCCCGCCACACTCGATCGTGTCAATGTCGATGTCGCTGACGGCAAGGCCCTCGGGGTCAAGGGCACACCGACCTTCTTCATCGACGGAACCGAAGTGGAATTCAGGAGCTACGACGACTTGAAGGCCGCAGTCGAACAGGCATTGAACGGATAGCCGCGGTGACTGCCGAAAGCTCTCGGCGCACCGGTTCCATACCTCGGGACGTGTGCGGGCGCGAACATGAAAGCAGCACCCCGCGTCGACGGCGATCTGAGGGGTCGACATCGACCGCAGTACACCGATCTCGCGTTGGGTGACAGGGAGATGCCTTCTGCGCGAAGTCGGTCCGTCGCGGTGATATCTCGCTTCGACCTCAGTACGCGCCATCTCGAATCGCCTCTGCGTGGTGGGCGACCATCAGTCCGAGATGCAAGCGGTTGGCCAGCTGCACTGGTTCGGATGATGATGATGATGATGCGGCGGCCGGGCCCCGCACCCCACGCCCCGCGTCATCTGATCGGCCGACTGCCGGATCCTGACGAACACGGCTCGAGGGTGCTGTGGTCGGCGCCCGAGCTCTCACCGCAGACGGGACAATCCGGCGGCCTGGGCATGGCCCGAAAGGGAGAAGGGCGTCCCTGTGAACGGGCGAGAACATTGCGCGATACCGGGTCGGGGCCGCGCACGCGCCTAGCCCGAGACCAATGTGCTGCAGCCGCTATGCCAACAATGCGGTCCTCGTCGTCATGAGCCCAGGCTCGGCGCAGCCGTCCTCTGCTCGATCGCAGTCGAGCGGCGGCGCCGCGCGATCAGTACCGCGAGCACCGCCAGCATTGCCACAACCCCGCCGGCGGCAATCACTTGACCTCCCAGCCGCTGGTCGCCCAGCAAGTTCGCATGCCAGCTCAGTTTCAAGGAGCGGTAGAAGGCGCCACCGAGAACCTCACGCATGTTCATCACCACGACCCCGGCAATGATGAACTGCGACAGCGCGAGAAACAGCATCGCGATCCGGCCCCGCTTGGGCATCGGCCGTGGCACCAGCGGCTCGACGCCGCCGACGGCGGTGAAGAACAGTGCACCGCTGAGCAGGAAGTACCCGATCATCAGCATGTGCGTGGCATGTTCGCTTACGGCAGCATCGAGAACCACTTCGAGGCAGAGCCCGTACAGGCCCACCACGAGAAGCGTCAGCGCCGTCCACGGATGAGCGATAAAACGCAGCAGTGACGAATTCAGCGCGCTGACCAGCCATTCGCGTGGCCCCGGCACCGCATTGGGTTCGGCTGCCCGCAAGGCCCTCAGCGCGAGGGTCACCGGTGCGCCCTGCACGAGCAACACCGGCACCACAATTGTGAGCACCAATTGAGCGACGGCGTGCATGCTGAACATCGCCGCCATGTACATGCCGAGTCCTGACGACGTGGCGAACAGCAAAACGACGCAGCCGATCAGCCACGATACGGTGCGCCGCGTCGACCACGGGGCACCGCGGCGAGCCAGCCGATACACCGCAGCAAGGTAGATGCCGGCCATGACGACCGCCGCCGTGCCGAAGATCAGGTCGAACCGCCATTCGACGAACACCCGCGCGATCGTCGGCGCCTCGGTGAGGTCGAAGCCGAGCGCAGCCTCGGCCGGAACGGGTTCGCGCGTCACGGGCGGCGGTGGCGTGCGACCGAGCCCGACCGCCAGGCCGACTGCGACGCCAAACAGGGCGGCTTCTGTGAGTGCGAGCCGCAGCAGCGGTCGGCGCGACGTCGGATCACGCTGCAGCGCAACGATCGACGACCGCCGCTGTCGCCAGCCGATCACACCGAGGCCGGCCAGCGCTGTCACCTTGCCCACGACGAGGAGCCCGTAGGTGCTGTCGAAGATGGTCGACACGTCGATCCGGACCGCCGCGTTGACGAATCCGCTCACGGCCATCGACGCGAAGCACCACAGCGCCAGACCCGAGAAACGCCGGGCGGCGATGTCGGTGTGGCTGCCGCCGCGCAGCGCGTGCCCGAGCAGCGCCAGCAATCCGCCGGCCCACAATGTCCCGGCAACCAGGTGAATGATCAGGCTGTTGGTCGCGATGTCGTGTGAGCCGCCCGACGAGGAGTGCCCTGTCACGGCCAGCGGCATCAACGTCGCCAGGCCGCCCGCCAGGAGGGCAGGCGTCCACGACCACCGCAGCACCGGCAGGCTCGCTACCGCGACCACCGCTGCCAGAATCGAGGTGGTGCGCCACGCCGCGGTGGTTTCGACGAGGTCGGCCGCCGACCATATGTCCAGCGGTGTGAGCTCGGTCAACGGCACCCCCGACACGTCGGAGATCGTCAGCGCCACCAACAGCGCAGCGCACATCGCCCAGATCGCGCAAGCGGCAGCGCCGATCCGAAGCGCCCGGTACCCGTCGACGCCGAGCACTCCACTTGCCTGCGGCGGAACGAGGAACGCCGCGAACAGGAAGTGTCCGATCGCCACCATCGCAGCGATCTCTCCGGCGGCGCGCAGGAAGGACAGCCCGTAGGTGGTGATCGGCCCGGGATCGCTCAGCCCGGTCACCGCCAGCGCCTCGGGCAGTGCCTGGGCGCCGATCGCGGCAGCGGTAACGCCCGCTAGCAGTGCAGCCCCGAGCAACACAGCCCGCACGACCCAGCGTCGGGGGGCAGCAGACGTGGCCATCACCGTCCCCATTCCGATCCCGCGGTCGATTCGCCATGACCGCCTCGGCGCTTGACGATCAGCACAGGTGTCCTCGGAAAGAGCGACGGCGCGGAGGGCTCGAAAGCGACTGCGTCATATCGGAAGTGTGGTGTTGCTGACGAACGCATCGCGCACCCATGACACCACCTCGTTCCACAGCCCGGTCAGCAGGGCGATGCCGACCGCGACGAGGAGCACGCCGCCGAAGACCTGAATTCGCCGAGCGTTTCGTCGCAGCCAGCCCAGTGCCCTCATTGCCCGTCCGGATGCCAGCGCGAACAGCACGAACGGAGCGCCCAGACCCACACAGTAGGCGACGACGAGCACGATGCCGCGCATGACGTTGGGCCCTTCGGTGGCAGATGCCACAGCGATGACACCCGTCAGCGTCGGGCCCAAACACGGGGTCCAGCCCAGCCCGAACACCGCCCCCAGGAGCGGCGCACCCCACAGCGTGGACAACGACGTGGGCGTAAACCGCGCGTCGCGTTGCAGCGCAGGGATGAAACCCATGAACACCAGACCCATCACGATCGTGACGACTCCGCCGATGCGCTGCAACAGCACCCCATTGGCGATAATCGTCGTCGTCAGTCCCAGAATCGCGACGGTTCCCATGAGGAACACCGCCGTGAACCCGACAACGAACAACCCCGCGGCCCCTGCCACCCGCAGACGTGCCCTGCCCGGCGGCTGGGCACGCGCCTGGTCATCATCCACGCCAACCACCGCGGCCAGGTAGGACAGATACCCGGGTACGAGAGGTACGACGCAGGGCGACGCGAACGACACCAACCCAGCTAACGCCGACACGAACACCGCGAGGAGCACGTGACCAGACGTAGCGATCGCGGTGACACCATCCACGAAGTCCGACACCCTCCGCATCCACCGTTTCCGAATTCACGCATCGACGACGCAGTTCCGCAGCCACACTGCGGCGCCCGAGACGCCACATCATCTACTATTAAACTACGTAGCAACAAATCGTCGTCAGCCGCCGCGAGCATCGGTGGGCGACCAGTGGAACGGAGAGGCCCGTATGCGGTGCTCGGCAGCCAGGCAAATCTTGGCCATGATGACGACCGCTCTAGCGGCTGTGACCGTGCTGACGGCGCCGTCGGCCTCCGCCGAGCCACAGATACCCGTGCCCGCACCCGGCGACCCCCTCACGGTCCCCGACTCGGCAGCGCCGAATCCCTTCCTCCCACCGCTATCCGGCACTTTTCCCGGCCCATCGCCGACGGCTACCGAAGACACACCCGCCGGCCAGAACCCGGCGCCCTACCTCGGCCCACCGGTCTTTGCTCCCCCCACGTTCAACCCGACGAACGGCTCGACGGTCGGCGTCGCCAAACCCATCATCATCAATTTCCAACGGCCCATCGCCGACCGCACGCTGGCTGAACAAGCCGTCCACATCTCCTCCACCCCCGCGGTTCCCGGGAAGTTCTACTGGATGAGCGCGACTCAACTCAGATGGCGGCCCATCGACTTCTGGCCCGCCAACACCACGGTCAGCATCGATGCCAGCGGCACGAAATCGAGCTTCCGCACCGGCGACTCGTTGGTGGCGACTATTGACAACGCCACCCTCCAAATGGAGGTCATGCGCAACGGCACACTGGAGAAGACCATGCCGGTGTCCTTGGGAAAGCCGGGATACGAAACACCCAACGGCACCTATTACGTGCTCGAGAAGTTCGCGGACATGGTGATGGACTCCTCCACCTACGGTGTGCCGATCGACGCAGCCGAGGGGTACAAGCTCAAGGTCAAAGACGCGGTGCGCATCAACAACGCCGGCATCTTCGTTCACGGCGCGCCCTGGTCAGTCGCCGATCAGGGCAAGCGCAACGTCAGCCACGGGTGCCCCAATTTGAGTCCAGCCAATGCGCAATGGTTCTACGACAACTTCGGCAGCGGGGACCCGGTCGTCGTCAAGAACTCCGTCGGCATCTACGACGAAAATGACGGAGCCCAGGACTGGCAGATCTGACGTCCAAGCCAGAAACGCCCAGCGGTCACACGCCGCACCCCGCTCGGCACCTTCGCAAGACCGCGCGCGCAAGACCAAGAGCGCGATCGTCACCCACATCACCAAACGCGCTCCCCACCGATCGTAACCCGGTACCCATAGAGGTCCTCGGCAGCGCCATCCCGCACAGACGATGCTGACGGCCCTGTCCTCGTCCAGGGCCGTCGGTGGTTTCATCGAACGCGGCAGCGCCAGTATGACGCGCGCTCACGCCACGACACACGATCCATGTCGGCGACTTATCGAGGAAACCACCGTCCCTCGGCGATGGGTGTCGATGAGCAGCGGGTCCGTTTCCCGCCACCGGGTGACCGGTCAGGTCCTGAAGCGAATAACGTTGTCGGCGAACACTATTCGTGACACGACGTCATCTTCCGCCCTCTACGAGGAGGTTGACGGAGGTGAGGTCGACTCGGCATTCCGCCCGCGCGGTGAGGACGCCAGCGCGCCGAAGTGCGCCGCAATTTCACCGACGAACGACTGCGTGGTCGGCGTCGGGTCCTCATCGCCAGAGGGCGGGCGCACTTCACCGACGCGACGCGCGAATTGGCGTAAACAGGCCGTCGAACAGAAGTAGAACCGGTAAGTGTCTTCCTCGTGCGCGATCGTCAACGGTTGGGCGTCTGTCGTAACGTGCATCCGACATATCGGATCGACGTGCTCCTGGTGGCGGGTTCCGACGTCGAGGGCGAACGCTTCCACCAGGGCACCGACGTTCCGCAACCGAAGCGGGCCCAACGACGTCATCGCCAGGAGGTCGGTTCCCCGTAGCGCGGCCGCGGCCGCGGCGTTGCCGACAATCTGGCCTGGCCGGGCGACGGCGGCCAGTCTGGCTGCAGTGTTGACCGTCGACCCGAAGACGTCTCCGCGGCGCTTCACCACCGGCCCAACACAGAGGCCGGCGCGCAACAATGGAAAGCCGTCGATGCGACTGGTCTCGTCGTGGAGTCGCCGGAGGAAGGCCAGCGCCGCGGTGGGGTCCGAACTGGTGATCATCACGGCATCGCCGAGGGTCTTGACCATGTCGTCGCCGGGCCCGAGGACCCTGGCAGCTGTGGTGGCGAACCGATCTGCCAGTTCGGCAGCGCGATGATCACCGTGGGTTTCGGTGAACGCAGTGAACCCAGCGATGTCCACGAAAATGACCACCGTGTTCACGTCGGCATGCTCGAATTCATCTGCGGCACCGGACGGGTCGATCGTCATGGCGTCTCTTCTGCACGCTCAACGCGCGGCGCTGCTGGGGTGACCGACTGCATAGGCATCCCGAGGAGGCGCAACGCATTGGCGACGACGATGAGCGTCGAGCCTTCGTGGATGAGCACGGCGGGACCGATGCCCAGGCCGAAGACCGTCGCCGGGATGAGGACCGCGACGATTCCGAGACTTGCCCACAGGTTCTGCTTGATGACGCGCGAGGAGCGGCGGCTCAGGCTCACCGCAAACGGCAACGCGCGCAGGTCGTCGGCCATCAGCGCAACGTCAGCGGTCTCCAACGCCACGTCGGAGCCCGCCGCCCCCATCGCGATACCCACGCTCGCGCCGGCCATTGCGGGCGCGTCGTTGACGCCGTCGCCGACCATCCCGACGCGGCCGTGGCGTTCCCGCAGGGCGGCGATCTGGGCCACCTTGTCCTCGGGCATCAGATCGCCGCGGGCGTAGGCGACACCGACTTCGGCGGCGACGGCATCGGCCACCCGCTGGTTGTCCCCCGACAGCATCACGGTGTTCTTCACGCCGAGTGCGGCAAGACGCGCGATGACCGCCGACGCCTCCGGCCGAGGAAGGTCCATCAATCCGATCGCGCCCAACCAGCGGTCGCCCGCGCGGACGAGCATCGTCGTGCGGCCCGCCTGTTCGAGACGATTCACCTCGGCCGCCAGCTCAGCCGGCGGGGGCTGAGCGGCGTCGGTGAACAACTCGGTCTTGCCGATGCAGACCTCGACCCCCTCGACGGACGCGACGATGCCGCGGCCGATCACGGCACGGACGTCGGTCGCGCGGGGTGTTACCGCCCCGGCGAGACGCTCGCGGCCGTCGCGGACGATAGCTCGGGCGAGCGGATGGTCGCTTTGCTCCTCAACGGCAACGGCGATCCGCAGCAGTTCGGCGTCGTCGCTGTCTGCGGTGGCGCAGACATCGGCGATCCGGGGCCGCCCCTCGGTGAGGGTGCCGGTCTTGTCGAAGGCCAGCACGCTGACCCGGCCAAGTTCCTCCAACGCGGCACCGCCCTTCATCAGGATGCCGGCCCGCGCCGCTCGCGCTACCGCCGACAACACCGCGCTGGGCGTGGCGATCGCCAGCGCACACGGGCTGGCCGCCACCAGAACGGCAAGCGCCCGGTACACCGTGTCAGTGAACGGCTCGTCGACCACGAACCCGGCGAAGAGCAGCAGCACCACACCCACCAGGATCACGGGCACGAAGATGCGCTGGAACCGGTCGGTGAAGCGCTGCGTGGAAGTGGTCTTGGTTTGCGCCTCGGCCACCAGACGCACCACTCGGGCCAGGGTGGAGTCACCGGCGAGCCGAGTCACCTGAACCTCGATGGCGCCGGCGCCGTTGATGGTGCCGGCGAACACCCGTGATGCCGCGTCGATGAGCTCGGGTGACGCCGCGGCTGCCGCCACGTCCGAAACCGGGATCTTGTCAACGGGGACGCTTTCCCCGGTCACCGGGGCTTGATCGATGCTGCTGCTGCCTGCCACGACGAAGCCGTCTGCGGCCAGACGCATGTTGGGGCGCACAACGACGATGTCCCCAATGCGCAGGTCCGCGACGGACACTTCAACGGTGTCGCCCGTGCCGCCGCGCCGCACCAGCGCCGTCTTGGGGGCGAGTTCGGCGAGCGCTTCGATCGCCCGGCGAGCCCGGCCCATCGCATAGCCCTCGAGTGCGTGTCCGACGCTGAAGAGGAACAGCAGGAGCGCGCCTTCGGCGACTTCGCCGAGCGCCGCCGCACCCGCAGCGGAGACGAGCATGAGGAAGTCGATCTCGAACCGGCCCTGCCGCACACTGGCAAAGGCTTCCTGCACCGTGAAGAACGCACCGAAGAAAAACGCCAGGCCGTAGACCACCACCTCGGCCGAACGCGGCGTATCGGCGAAGGCGGCCAATAACCAGCCCGTGAGTAGCAGGGCGCCCGCCAGTCCCGCAAAGACCAGTTCGGTGCGCTCGCCGAAGATCCCGCCGTGACCGTGCTGATGGTCGGCGCCGTCTCCGTCGTGCGCGACGGCGGCGTCGACGTCCGCGGCGCTCCCCGACGGCGCACCCTGCGCGGCGATCACGTCTACGAGTTCCTGGGCGGTCACCGTCGTCCGCTCGAACTCCAGCTCGACTGAATCTGGTGTCGCCGCTGCGGCGACGACGCCAGGAATCGAAGACAGCGTGTCGACGAGCGCAGTTCGCAGCGCCTCATCGTCATGAGTGCCCGTGGTCAACCACCGCAGGTGCCCATACGTCGATCTGATCGTGTCGGCCGCCCGCAGAGCCCGCTGCTGCACTTCTGCTGCGGTGGCAGCCTCGGCGTCGTAGTGCACGCACAGGCGGGGTTCCGACGTGTCGCCATCGATGACGTGGACCCGTTCGATAACTCCATCGTCCCCCAGGCCGCGCGTCAGCCGGTCAGTGCAGCGCTCGTCGCTACCGGGAAGCAGCGCTGCGAGGTCGAGTGCCAGAGTCTCATTAGCGCGCATGCCGTCGGCGCCGCGCCGGCTCACCGTCCCACCGTCGCGATCTGTCATGCATGCAATAATACGCATGTATGCATATGACTCGTCAACCCTTGCCTGCGCGCAACACTCCGATGGCCGGGCCTAGTGGTGAAAATCGACAATTCGGACTTGCAGATTCGCTCGGCCGTCACCGACAGCGAGCAGCGCTGCCAGCGCCCGCACGCAGCGGGGTAGCGACGCTCTTGTCTGCGTCGCGAGGCGATGCCGGCACATCTACGAATGATCGGAGCCCAAACGTCTACCAACGGTGACCGGGGCTCGTGGAAATCTTCGACGGCCAGTAGGCGACGTATTCACCCTGGGGGTTCACCCTGGGGGTCGTAGAAGTGACAGCACCCATCGGGACTGGTCCGCGCCGTCCACCCGCGCGCCACGGCCCACTCAACGAGGGCACTGACCATCTCGCCGTCAGCGGCGGCCCGTCGTGTTGATTCCGCACCGCCCCGGATCAGCTGCATATGCCGTGCCCTGGGCCTGCCAACGGCGAGGCCTCTCCCCCCTGTCTAGTGTCGGCCGCCGCAACGGAATCATGAGAACTGTTTCCGCGGCCGCATCACCTACGTAGCTACATAGTACTTGTTGGTGGCGTCGCGATGGTTCGAGTGTGCGGGGTGGGAAGCGTGAACCGCTCGGAAAGAACGCCGGCAGCGAGGGAGCCCTGACGGCCTCACTTGAGAACGACCCGTGGTGCGCTCACCTCGATGCTTGGCGCACCCGTCGGCGTCTCCGAGGTCAGGCTGTCCCGTAGCTGGGAGGCGCCGAAGTGCGCGCGTCAGGACTCAGCTAGGGCCACCATCCGGTCACAGCACCGATCCTGCGCCCGAGTTCTGGCGCCAAGGAGCGTACGTACGTGGCCGACAGGTGATGAGAATCTCGGTAGATCAGAATGTTTCCTTCGGCGGCTCGGCAGTAATCGTATCGACACAGCGCGCCGCTCATGTCGATCATGTTCATCTGCGGGAAACGTTTCGGGAGATTCGCAGCGGGATTGACGTCGTCGAGGACGAGTGCTCGTGGCGTGCCGCACGTCGTCGCGTCGCCGCCGTTGGCAAGGCAGTCGCTCGGAACGAAGGGGTCGCCGTTGCGGACCAGCCAAGGTGTGTCGCGCATGCCAAGCACCTTGAGCCCGTTGTCGGCGAACGCCTGCCAGATCGGCAGGTATGCCTCTGGCATGACGTCACCGGGCCGGGTGTCCCGTGGTCGTGTCACGGTGGTGAACACGTAATCTGGCCGATCGGCGACGATCTCGCGCATGGCGGCTTGGACCCAGTCGAAGCACTGCGGGTACGGCTCTCCCGACCCCGGAATGCGGGGCGCCCGCTCTGCTGATAGGGGGCAGCCCATCTTGAGGTAGGTCACGACCTTGAAGCCGTGGCGTCGGCCGAGCAGGTCCAGTGCGGTAATCCAGTGCTCGGCATGCGAGCCGCCGGCCATCGCGATGGTGCGGGTCGCGATCTCGGAACCGTACGTGCACTCGCGCAGACTCGGGTCGGCGAAGTCGCTGATGCAGTTGTCGGTGGTGCTCTGCGGCAGGTCGTCCTTGGCCTCGAGGACCGTGGGCCGCATCGGCAGCTTGGGGACCTTGGCGTTGTTGATCAGCGCTCGCGCGCCGGGATAGTCGCGAGACGACAGGCCGGACAGTTCCTTGCCGTTGGCGCGCTGGATCGTCATGTGCTCGCGCCACGTGAACGACGTCGCGGTCAGGGCCACGCCCAGCAGGGTGACGATCGAGCCGAGCACAATGGTGGGCCTGCGCAGCCGGGTGCGCAGCGGCACGGCGGACTTGGCCTTCTGCGCACTCGTGGCGCGCAGCCGCAGCGGGTCCTCGACGAAGCGGGTGGTCAACCAGGCCAGCACACCGGAGACCAGCAGGACACCCGCGCCCTCGGCCAGGTTGGCCTGGGTGTGTCCGCTGTAGGCGAGCCAGAAGATCAGCAGTGGCCAGTGCCACAGGTACAGCGAGTAGGCCATCGCGCCTAGGGAGACGAACGGTGCGGTGGCCAGGAGGCGGTTGGGCAGCGGCAACCGGCCGTCGCCGCTGGCGAAACGCGGATCGGCGGCGCGGTTGGCGGCGCTGAGGATGAACAGGATGGTCGCCCCGACCGGCACCAGCGCCCACGGTCCGGGGAACTCCGCGACGCCGTCGATGAACGCGCCACACGACAGGATCACTGCCAGCGCGATCACCGAGACGGTGGTCCGCAGCCACATCGGCCACCGGACGTGGCGCACCAGCGCCCCCGCCAGCGCACCGAGGAGCAGCTCCCAGGCCCGGGCGAAGCTGTTGTAGTAGGCGGTGGCCTGGTCGGCCTGATGCTCGATGATCGCGTAGACGAACGAGGCGATGGTGAGCGCCGACAACAGACCGACGAGGCAGATCCGCAGGTGCCTGCCAAGGAGGCGGCGCAACGGGAAGCCTAGGCCGAACACCAGCAGCAGGAATGCGATGTAGAACTGGCCCTGCACGGACATCGACCAGATGTGCTGCAGCGGACTGACCGCCTCGCCGGCGCGCAGGTAGTCCGACGCGGTACTCGCCAGCTCCCAATTCTGGTAGTAGCCGAGGCTCGCCAAGCTTTGATCGGCGAACGTCTCCCACCGGGTCTCGGGCTGGACGAGGATCGTCAGCACCGCAGACGCGGCGAGCACTACCACCAGCGCGGGGAGCAGGCGCCGGACCAGGCGGCGCATCTCGGGTACGGGTGCCAGGGATGCGGTCGGGGTGAGGGCGGCGCGCAGCAGCCTGCCGCCGAAGAAGAATCCGGACAGCGCGAGAAAGACGTCGACGCCACCGGAGACCCGACCGAACCACACGTGGAACACCGCGACCAGGGCGATGGCGATGCCGCGCAGGCCGTCGAGGTCATGACGGTAGAATCCGGACGCCCTGGTGCCCATCGAGGTAGGCGCCGGGGGCCCCGAACCGGTACGCGTGACCGTCCGAGGTGGGGCGAAGGTCAACATAGTCGTTGACACGACACCGCGGGAGTCGTCAGTTCAGCCGCGGTCATGACGTCGGCGACATGAGATGGGTCTGTTGGGTACGTGCGCACGCTGTGGCCCCGGTGTCAGCCCACCCCGGCGTACGAGTGCAACCCAGCAATCACCAAATTGATGAAGAACAAATTGAACACCATCGCCACGAAGCCGGCCACGTTGATCCATGCAGCCCTCCTGTCACGCCACCCCGCGGTGGACCTGGCATGCAAATACGCCGCGTACGCGACCCACGCGACGAACGACACCGTCTCCTTGGGGTCCCATCCCCAAAAGCGTCCCCACGTCTCCTCGGCCCAGATCGCGCCGAAGATGACGCCGAACCCGAAGACCGGGAACGCGAAAATGGTGGTGCGGTAGGCGATTCGGTCCAAGACCTGCGCATGGGGCAACCTGGACACGACGCCCGCAGATAGTCCTTCGCGCCCGGGGTCACCCAGCCGCGACGTCTTCACTAGGAAGAGAATGCTCGCCACACCGGCGACGAGAAACACCCCTGAGCCAAGGCTCACCACCGACACGTGAATGGGCAACCAATACGACTGCAGCGCAGGCATGACCGGCGCGGCGTCGGTATACAGCCACTTGCCCGACACCGCGAGCAGAATCAGCACCGGAACCAGGACGAACACCCACAGCGGCCGAAGATCACGACGCCGCAACACGATCAACGCCGCCACCAACCCACAAAAGCAGGTCAGGTTGATGAACTCGTACATGTTGCCCCACGGCGCGCGCGAGGTGGCCAGGCCACGCAGCACGATGCACACCAGCAGGAACCATGCACCCACGACGACGAGGGCAACTCCAGCACGCTCCGCACGTTCCACGACCGACCGCCTCGGGACGTCGGCGACGACACCCGGACGTGGGCTGTCGGGCGCTATTCCCACGGACGCCGTAGACCTCTCGAGTGCCTGACTCCGGCTGTTCGCAAACGTCGCCGCCAGCACCAACAACGCGAGAACCAGTCCGACCATCGCCGACGTGTACGCCCAGTCCGAATAAAGCGCCAGCGATACCCGTGTGCCAACTGCGTTCACGACGGGATTCTCATGTTGCCGTTGAAGGCTCTCGGCGTGACGTAGCTAAACCACAACCCCACTCGTCTGCCTCCGCTCTCACCTCCGTGCGATCGTGTCGGCGAGTCCGATGTCGCTTCACACCGTTCGATCCGGCCGGCGGTCGGCTGCCGCGACCCGCAAACGGTCACTGCGTGCCTGGCCCGGCGCATGGCGGAGGTTCGAGGTCCTCAAGGAGATATCCGAATCCATTGAGGCGCATGTCCGTTCGGAGCGATGGGCTCGGCCGGTTGGCCAAAAGCCATCTCTTCAACGCGTCGGCTTGCTGTTCCTGGGAGGCATCCGCCACACCAGCGTCGTCGAGAACGAAGTAGCACAGGGTCGCGTCGCCGTAACGTCCGTCGATCATGGCCACGTCGGCAGTCGCCTTCACGTCGGCCGCCATGACGCGCAGTTCGAGAAGGGACCACTCGGCGTGCGACGCTGCACCTAGATGCTGACGCAACCAGTCGTGGAACTCCACGTGCAGGTCGGACGGCAGGGCGTGGCCGCTGCGGGACAAGGCGGTGACCACCACCAATATGGCCAGGCTCGGCTCGCCGGCGTGTGGCGCCGTGAGTGCCGCCAAACGCTGCGCCGCCGAAAGGCAGGGTTCGGCGGCCTCCCACATCACCTCGGCCATCTCGAAGTCTCCCCGGATCATGTAATCCGCCAGCGCGTTCCACCAGCCGGCCCAGGCCTGACCGGCGGTCGAATCTGCGTCTGCCTGCAAGCGTCTCGTCGGTTGCCGCCCATCAGGCATAGATAGCGCGCGCTCTTCACCATCATTCGCGAAGCCGGGTTAGGTGCGCACTTGCGCGTCGTCGAGGCGCGTCACGTCACCGTCGTCGGGGCCGTGGGCCTTGCCAACGTGGGCCTCAACGCGCATCCGCTCGACCATGTGCGGATAGTGCAGCTCGAACGCCGGGCGCTCCGAACGGATCCGGGGCAGCTCGGTGAAGTTGTGCCGCGGCGGCGGGCAGCTGGTGGCCCACTCCAGGGAGTTCCCGTAACCCCACGGGTCGTCGACGGTGACCGGCTCGCCGTAGCGCCAGCTCTTGAACACGTTCCACACGAACGGCAGCGCCGACAGACCCAGGATAAACGCGCCAATCGTGGACACGATGTTCAGCGTGGTGAAGTCGTCGGCAGGGAGGTAGTCGGCGTAGCGGCGCGGCATGCCCTCGTTACCGAGCCAGTGCTGCACCAGGAAGGTGGTGTGGAAGCCGATGAACGTCAGCCAGAAGTGCAGCTTGCCCAGGCGCTCGTCGAGCAGACGTCCGGTCATCTTCGGGAACCAGAAGTAGATGCCGGCATACGTCGCGAACACGATGGTGCCGAACAGCACGTAGTGGAAGTGCGCGATGACGAAATAGGTATCGGTGACCTGGAAGTCGATCGGAGGGCTGGCCAGCAGCACACCCGACAGACCGCCGAGCAGGAACGTCAGCAGGAAGCCCACCGAGAAGAGCATCGGTGTCTCGAACGTCAACTGGCCTTTCCACATGGTGCCGATCCAGTTGAAGAACTTGATCCCGGTGGGCACCGCGATGAGGAACGTCATGAAGGAGAAGAACGGCAGCAGCACCGCGCCGGTGGCGTACATGTGGTGCGCCCACACCGCCACCGACAGCGCGGCGATCGCGATGGTCGCGTAGATCAGCGTGGTGTATCCGAAGATCGGTTTGCGGCTGAACACCGGGAAGATCTCGCTGACGATCCCGAAGAACGGCAGCGCGATGATGTACACCTCGGGGTGGCCGAAGAACCAGAACAGGTGCTGCCACAGCAGCACACCGCCGTTGGCCGGGTCGTAGATGTGCGCACCCAGGTGGCGGTCGGCAGCTAGCGCGAACAGGGCGGCGGTCAGCAGCGGGAAGGCCAGCAGCACCAGGATCGACGTCACCAGGATGTTCCAGGTGAAGATCGGCATCCGGAACATCGTCATACCCGGGGCCCGCATGCAGACCACCGTGGTGATCATGTTGACTGCGCCCAGGATCGTTCCCAGCCCGCCGACGATCAGGCCGAGGATCCACAGGTCGGCGCCGGCTCCCGGACTGTTGATGGCATTCGACAGCGGCGTATAGGCCGTCCAACCGAAGTCCGCCGCGCCACCGGGGGTGATGAAGCCACCCAACGCGATCAGCGCGCCGAACAGGAACAGCCAGAACGAGAGCGCGTTGAGGCGCGGGAACGCCACGTCCGGGGCGCCGATCTGCAGCGGCAGCACCAGGTTGGCGAACCCGAACACGATCGGGGTCGCGTAGAACAGCAGCATCACCGTGCCGTGCATGGTGAACAGCTGGTTGTACTGCTCGTTGGACAGGAACTGCAGACCCGGCACCGCGAGTTCAGTCCTGATGAACAGCGCCATGAGACCGCCGGCGAAGAAGAACACGAAGCAGGTGACGACGTACATCATGCCGATCAACTTGTGATCGGTCGTGGTCACCAACTTGTAGATCAGGTTGCCCCTGGGACCCACCCGGGCAGGAAAGGGGCGGCGTGCCTCCAGTTCCCCGGCCGGTGGCGCATTGGCAACCATAAAGTCCTCCCACGATCTAGAACCGCGCCTGCAATCTACTGACTAAATACGTACTTTAACCTACTGAGCTAGGTAGTACTAGCCTGCGTAGCCGAAACTGCCGACCCCGTCGGTGAGCCACATCGCACGGCGACGGCTGTCCCGCCGGAGCGCGTGCCGCGCGCTCGCACCCGCGTTCAATTCTTGTTCTACTACGTACGTACGAGGTCAATACGATGTTCGCGTTCTTCCGTAGGTTTCGATCAAACCGCTTGCGCCCCAACCCATCGACGCCAGTGGCGATGTGGGCTGGAGCGTAGGACGGCGGCTGGTGGCTTGCCCATTCGCGGGTGTTCGGTTAGCGTCTCGCCAACCAGATAACGAACCGGTAACGGCAAAGGATCGTCTCGAAGTGGTGCATCACCGGCGGAGCGCGCGATCAGACGCGCCGGCCAACCGTGGGGCCTCCGACGTCACCGAGATCATTGCCTTTGGAGAGTTCGGCGCGTTGCCAGATATGGCCAGCCGTCCCGGCGATCCGTTCGCCATCGACTTCGAGGTGTTGAGCGCACCCGAACTCGACGACCTCAACGACTTGGCTGATGAGTCGCCACGTTTGTTGCTCCCACCGCCGGGCGCGTCGAGTAGAACCCAGTCGACCACACCGATCTCCGTACGCCGGGCTCGTGCAAAGAAAGGCGCACGGCCGGCTCGCCGGACACCGTCGGGCGCCACCGTCCGCGCTTCTGCCGGGTCGCACCGACGGACCCCCGAGTCCACCGGTGCGACGCACAGCAGGCTGGTGATCACGGCCATCGCCGCTGGCGCGGTGGCCGCCGCCGCGAACGCAGCCGTCGACGCCACCGAGGCGCCGCAGCCAGTCTTGGTCGCCGACACTGCGGCGTCCCCAGCTGCACTCCCTGATCCCGATGCCTCGGGGATGCAGATCGTCCCTGTGGCGAATGGTTTCGATGCCGGAATCCATCGACAGGAACTGGCCAATGGCACGGCTTTCGCCCAAGAGCGGGCACAGCGGGAGGCGCGACTTCGGCGGCCACAGGTCGCCTTTCCCACCCGCGGCATCCTGACATCGGGCTTCGGAGCTCGGTGGGGTACCCTGCACGCCGGACTCGACATCGCCAACGCCGTCGGCACTCCGATCTACGCCGCATCCGACGGCGAGGTGATCGCCTCCGGCCCGACACCCGGTTTCGGCATGTGGGTCAAGATTCGTGCCACGGACGGCACGGTCACGCTCTACGGTCACATCGACACCACCATGGTGCAAACGGGCGAGCGAGTGATGGCTGGCGACCAGATCGCCACCATGGGCAACAAAGGCAATTCGACCGGGCCGCACCTGCACTTCGAGGTTCACCGCAGCGGGTCGGAAAAGACCGACCCGATGGCCTGGTTGCGGCAGCGGGGTGTGGCCAACGGCTAGGCCGTCGCCCGACCTGCTCGCGACGAGCACCGTCATGTCGTAATAGCTTTCGGGGGGAGGTCGGGCGGTGAGGGGTCGACGGCCCGGCGTCGGAACCCAGCAGCATCGCGACACCTGTCCGAAGCTGAGAATTATCAGCTCAGCTCCTGACTTGACACCAGTCGCATCATCGCTGCGCCTGGCTCGCCGCCGTGTTCGAGTCGACACCATGGGTCCAGTTCAGCGCCCTACTCGCCGATCGACCCCGTAAACTACCTACTGACCAATTCAGGAGGTTCGATCATGGCGCGGGTGCGTGGCTTCGGAGAACTCGAGGCGTCGATCATGGATCGCCTTTGGAATCGTGACCCCGGAACTCACACCACGGTCAGAGAGATCTTCGACGAGTTGAGCGCCGAACGGCACATCGCCTACACCACGGTGATGTCGACGATGGACAACTTGCACAGCAAGGGGTGGCTGTCGCGTGAACGTGACGGGAAGGCATACCGCTACCGGCCAACCTTGACGCGCGAGGAGCACAGTGCGCGACTCATGCTCGAGGCACTGAGCGGCGGGGGTCGATCTGAGGCGGTCCTGAGCCATTTCGTGGCGCAGATCGACGCGGAGGAATCCGCTGACTTGCGCGCTGCGCTGCGCCGGCTCGCCCGCCAGTCAGGTGGTCGCCGATGACCGTCGCGGCGGCTTTGCTTCTGTACGTCGTAGGCGTCCTGGCCATCGGACCGAAGCTGTTGACGCACATCACCGCCGATGCTGGCGCTCCACGCCTTGCAATAGCCGCTTGGACCACCGCCGTTCTGACGGTAATCGCCTGCTCGATCGCCGCCATCGCAATGCTTCTCATCGAGGCCGCTGGACATTGGGACAGCCCCGACGCGCTGCTCGTCTCATGCCTGGAGCGGCTCCGCGCCATTCTCGTCGGCCACGCCGGATGGCCGGCCCGAATCGTTGCAACCGTCGCACTCGCCATCGCCGCGGGGAGTCTCGTCGCCGTCGCCATGCGACTCGGCCGAGCTTTGAGATCCATGCGCACCCACACCTTCGCACACGCCGACGCCGTGCGACTGGTCGGCAGGTCGTACGGGAACGACGTCGTGGTCATCGACGCTTCCGAGGCTGCGGCCTATTGCGTGGCGGGCCGCCCACCGGCGATCGTGGTGACCACCGCAGCTCTGGCCGCACTCGATCAAACCCAACTGGCGGCCGTCGTTGCCCACGAGCGTGCGCACCTCGACGGACGACACGCCTACGTAGTCGCCGCGGCGCGCGGCCTGACCGCCGCGCTACCCAGATGCGGACTCGTCGCGAGCGCAGCTAGCCAAATAAGCTCTCTGCTGGAGATGTGCGCCGACGATGCGGCCGCTCGTCGCCACGGGCGTCAGCCGCTGCTCGCGGGCTTGTTGACCCTCTCAGGCGCCGCCACCCCGGCGCACGGTATGGCCGCCGCCAATATCGCCGTGCTCGCCCGCGCCGAGCGGTTATCGGACCCACCGCGACGGTTCGCCCGGATTCAGAGCCAAATCACCCTCAGTGGTGCAGTAGCGGCGATGGCTGCCACTCCGTTAGCGATCGTCACGCTGTCACTTTCAGGCGTGCTGATCTGCATCGCCTGAGCGGCTCACCGCGCCGAACCGCTTCCCGACAGTGTTGGCGCACTCGAGGCCATGCCGCACGACATCATCGCGCTAGAATCGTTGTCACAACTCAGTGTTTCCCGCCGCCAGCTAGACGTCTGCGATGCCCGGGAGGTGAGCGGCGGCTGGGTCGGCCACCACCAAGGCCAACGCCGCCAAGCCCAGCGCCAGCAGCAGCGCCGCCGCAATCCATCGGCGGGCCAGTCGACCCGTCGGCGGCGCTTCATGCTGCTGGCTCCACCTCGACCGTGGTCCCTGGCAGGACACGGCCACTGCACTCTTCACTCCATCAATCTACTATGTCACTACGTATGTGACCATCGCTTCACGTCACCCGGTGCCAGGCGCGGCTCTGGTCACCAACCCCGTGGAGGCGGCCTCCTGACCGAAGCACCTACGGCAAACGATCGTCGCCATCATAGAAAGCCGACGGCGCTGAAAAGGGACTGTGTGCGCGACGATCCGACAACGGCCTCCGGCCACCCGGTCCGCGCGGCATGAGTGGCATGCTGCGACGACGCTCGTCGTTGCGGGATGTGCCGACGCGAACCGTGTTCCGCCCCCGGATCCCCCGAGCGCCGCGGGCACCATCGCCGTTCAACCGCACACTCAGTTCGACGTGCTGTTCGCACGCGACATCATCGACCACAGCGCTTAAGCTGCCGCACTGAGCATCCAGATGACCGGCAAGCTCGGCATCGCACCCGAGGTCAGCGACATCGCCAGACGAATCAACACGAGCAGCACCACCTATGTCAATGAGCTGCAGTCACTTCTCGCGGATTGGGGATCCGCCCCCAAGAACGTCGAGCCCCGGTCCTGCGGCGGAGGCGCCCAGCGTTGCGGTTGCGTCGGGTGAACATCCGCTCGCCGCCGATTCCGACGTCCGTCGCGTGACCGGGGCGAACGGGGCGGGGGCGGCGGGCCCGTATCTCGACGTGATGATCAAGCAGCACCGTTTCACGATCTCGGCCGCACGTGACCACCTGCAAGCAGGCTCAAATCCTCGGGCGATGGCGAACGCACGGTCGCTCATCAAGGGTCAGCAGTTCGAGATGTCCCTCATGACGCCGCTGCAGCGCTGACGAGTGTCGCTGCGGCGACCCGGTTCGGCTCCGGATCAGCTGCCGGCGCGTTGTCGTCGTGGCGTCAGTCGTCGTTGGCGGTGCTCGGCACGTCGGTAGGTGGTCGCCGCTGACGATGCAGACCGCGCAGAAACGCGTTGTAGGCAGCTAGTTCCGCCTCGTCGCGTTCGACGTCGGCCTCCCTCCTCGCCGACTCCGACTCCTCATCTCGGCGCCATCGGATGGCGAAGATTAAAGTCGTCAGCAGTGCGACGGGCTCGCCGTAGGACCACGCCAAGGCGCCGGCGACCCCCTGGTCGGCGACCGGGTCGACGTTCCAGTTCGGCGGAGGTTGGGCGAAGGTCTCGGTGAGCGTCCGCGGTGCCATCATCAGGATGACGCCGATGAAGACGTGCAGCGGCATTTCGACGAAGATGTCGAAGAAGCGGCCCAGGTTGCTCTGCCGGACCGGCAGGGGACCGGTCGACAGGATCGGCAGGATGAACAATAGGCCGCTGGCGAGAAAGAACACCTGCAGTGTGACGTGTCCGGCCACGCTGGCCGCCGCCGCGTCGAAGAGGTCGGAAAGGTACAAGCCGTAGTAGCTCAACAGGAACACCGGAATGGTGAAGCCGGGGTGCAGCACGATCCTGCTCGCCCGGCAGCGCAGTCCGCCCAGCGCGGAGATCACGACGTAGCGTCCGAGTCCACGATGGGGCGTGGACCTGAGTAGCAGCCGGCCGGGCGCACCCAGCACGAGCAGCGGCGGAACGAGGATTGACAGCGTCAGGTGCTGGAACATGAAGGCACTGAACAGCCGGTAGCCGTAGCCGTCGATGGCCAGACCCGTCACCGCCGCCAAGGCGATGCAGCCGGCCAGGAAGCTCGCGGTGCGCGACCACGCCCACCGGCGGCCACGAGATCTGACGACTCGAACGGCGAGCAGGTACCACACCGCCAAAACAATTGCCAATACCGGCAGTATCGGAACCGGTGGCGGTAACCAACCGAGCATCGCCCATATCGACGGCGGTGAGGTGGGGAGCACCACCTGACCGATCACGGGGCCGCCCACCATCGCGTCGCAGCGTTGCGCCCGAGTGTCGGCCGGGCCCCCCGGCGACGTGCAGCCAGGGCGGGGTCGCCGTTCATCGCGGGGACCCTGAGCCGCTCGCGGTCTCGGCGGCGAGGCGACGGACCACCGGTTCGAGATCCTCGCCGAGCAGCGTTCGCAGGAACACCGCGGCGACGCGATGCGACCGGTCCAAGACGATGGTGGACGGGATGACGGTGGTGGGATATCTCGCGCCCAAGGCGATCATCGTGCGCATCGGTGGGTCGTAGATCGACGGGAAGGTGACCTTGCGATCGACGATGAAGTCAACCGCAGCTTGGCGATTGTTATCGCGGACGTCGATGCCCAGGAAGGCGACTCCCTCGTTCCGGGTCGCGTCGTACACCCTTTGCAATTCCGGCATCTCGGTGCGACAGGGGCCGCACCACTGACCCCACACGTTGATCACCACCACCTGCTCGGCAAAGTCATCAAGTGACAACGTGCGGTTGGGGTCCATCAGGTCGGGTCCGCGTATCGGCCCCGGGCGACCACGACTCTGCGGCGGATCGTAGAAGATGTCGACCTGCCCACCCGGCGACACGAACTCGAACGTGCCACCCTGCGCGACGGCGTCGTCTCCGCTGGAGCATCCCGAAACTGCGACACAGAGTAGTACCGCGCTCAAACCCGCGGCGATGCCACGCCGTATCACCGGTAACCGGTGTGTCGAGGGTCGCCTCCGTCCCCGACGCGCAACGCCCGTGTCCATGTCCAGCCTCGACGGCGACGTTCGGGGCGCATCGGTGAGTCGATGAGTCATTTCAAGTGCCACTCACGGGGGGCTTTCTCCGATACGGGACGCCGACTCGAAGCCGCGCGGTGTCGTGCGTGACCTGTGGCAAGGACACGACGACCTCCCTGACTGGACGTTCGGCGCCGGCGGCCGCTCGGGCGAGCACCGGCGACGGCCCTGCGGCCGGGGCCGGTCCGCACGGCACGATCTACGTAGAGACTACGTAAAATGGTAACGCAATGGCTTCACGGCGAATGACGGGATGACATCGAAGAGGCGTATCGACCATGCGGGCGATCTATCGGCGCAGGAGCGTCTGGTGGATGACGCTAACGCTGTTGGCAATCGTCGGCATGGCGGCGATCGGCGGAGCGTGCGACGGTCTACCAACGCTGCGGCAGGCGCACCGATCCGAAGCAGTCGCCGATAAGGGCATCCCCCCAACGACGATCTGCTCGTTCCGGACTTGCAGACGTCGGTCACCGAGGGCGACGTCGGGCTAGGTGGAGTCGCCGGTCACGGTCAGCGCTGCGGCCGGCGTGCTGGCGTGACGAGGTGGTCGCGGCCGCCGACGACCTCACCGAGACGATGACCGTGGGCTTAACTGGCAACGCGTAAAGACGATGCCGATCTCCATGGGCAGGACAAGGCGCCGACCGAAAAGGGGCACCTAATCTGTCTTGTTTGGTGGCTGATCATCCACTCGCCGTTCAGACCACGGGCCCCGGGTGAGGTGATGGCGTACGGGTTTGCCCGATCTCAGCATGATGACGGCGATGGCCATCACTCCGGCGACGGCGCCGGCCAGGATCCACAGCGCCGGGCTCGCGCCTTCGGGTTGTTGGCCGGGGTGCGTGTCGTCCTAGGAGTGTTTGGTGGGTGTTGAGACAGCGGGGCGTGTGGGGTGATCGAGGAGGTCTGCGCCGACGACGGCTCCGCGGCGACGGACGGCGCGCCGGTCGAGGCGAGTCCGACGAGGGTGGCGGCGACGCGACGATGAGCGCCGCCTGCGCGGGCCACCTCCCGGCCCGCGGGGGCCGTCTACACCACCAGCGCGGCGTGCCCCTGTTCATCTCACGAAGTAGATAGTGGCAAAGAGCGCGATCCACACGATGTCGACGAAGTGCCAGTAGTAGGACACCACGATGGCAGCCGTCGCTTGGGCGGGGGTGAACTTGCTCATGCGCGTGCGCATGAGCAGCAGGATGAAGGCGACGAGACCGCCGATCACGTGCAACCCGTGGAAACCCGTGGTGATGTAGAAGACCGACCCGTACGCGCTGCCGGCGATCGTGGTTCCCTCACGCACCAGGCTGATGTATTCGTATGCCTGGCCGAGCACGAAGAACAATCCCATGAGCAAGGTGACGACGTACCACCGGCGCAGGCCGAACACGTCGCCGCGTTCGGCGGCGAATACGCCCATCTGACAGGTGAACGACGACGCGATGAGGATCAGGGTCACCGGCACCGCGAGCGCGAGGTTCAGCTCGGTGGGCGGCGGCGGCCACTCCTCGGCCTGGGCACGAGCGGTGAAGTACATCGCGAACAGACCGGCGAAGAACATCAACTCACTGGACAACCACACGATCGTCCCCACGGCGACCATGTTGGGCCGATTCAGGGAATGAACCCGTGCCGTGATGGCGGTGCCACTTGTCATGTCGTCCCTCGTCAAGCCACGTCCGCAGACGGTCTACTGAGTCGCTACCTACTATTGCACACAGTAAATGTGCGATTGTTGCGGCGTTGGGCGCCGTGGTGCGATTCGACCGGAACATTCAGCGGGAGTGCGCCTTTGAGTCGCGCCTGGTGCGACGGAGCACGCGCGATGGAGTCGTAGGGCCGATGCGCATCGCCGTCGGCGTGGACATTGAACGCGGTTACTCGTAATCTTTCCGTGACCTACGTAGCTAGACCATAGATGGCCCTGCGGTGTGAGGACTGTGTTTTGAGGATGAACCGCCCTGCCGCGGTATGCCGATCCGCGGGAGCTCTCGTCGTGGCGATCGTGCTGGCACTGACTCTCGGCGACTCGGCGGGCACTGGGTGGGCCGACCCGGCTGCCGACGCCCTGGCTCGAGTGACGGAGCTCTCTCGAGAAGCCGAGCGGACCACGGAAGCGGTGTATTCGGCCGAACTGGACCTCCAAGCGAAATTCGCGGCGCAGCGGAGGGCCGAGGATCGGCAACGCGCCGAACTCGAGGCGATGACGGCGGCGCGAGCCGACCTCGGTGAGTATCAGGCCGCCGTGAACCAGGTGGCGGCCGCGTCGTACATGGGTGGTTCGACCAGCACGATCAGCGCGGCGCTGACCGCGGAGTCTCCGCAACGGCTACTCGACGAACTCTCGTCGAGCAAGGTAATGGCCACTCAAATGTCGGACCGCATCAGGGCCTTTCGCGCCGCATCGACCCGTGCCGACGAAGCCGCGCTCGCGGCGCAGTCATCAGCGCTGGCAGCTCGTACTGCCGCAGAGGAGGCGTCCGCCGTCCGCGCGGGCCTGCAATTGAAGCAGAGCCGGCTGCGAACACAGATCGCCGAGGTAGAGGGGCTATATCGCGCACTGACTCCCGATCAACGTGCAGCGCTTGCCGACCCTGGGCCGGTGCCGCCCGCGCCGCCGGTCCCACCAGCGGCCAACCCGGCCATCATGGCGATGCCCGAGGCGATACCACCGGTGGGGCCGGGTCCGTCGAGCTCACCCGGCGGGGCCGCGGTCGTGCAGGCGGCGTTGACCCGTGTGGGTGCGCCCTATTCATGGGGTGCGACAGGACCAGATGCCTTCGACTGCTCCGGGCTCATCAAGTGGGCGTTTCTGCAGAACGGCAAGTCGCTCCCGCGGTCGAGTCAGGCGCTCGCGGCGGGCGGACAACCCGTGGCGGAGACCGAGGTACAGCCCGGCGACATAGTCACCTTCTACTCGGACGCCTCACACGCGGGCATCTACATCGGCGATGGGAACATGGTGCACGCCTCGACTTACGGCACTCCGGTGAAGGTGGCGCCGATCTCGTCGGCGCCGATCTACAACGTGCGCCGCTACTAAGTCAGCTACGTGGTGTTGCCCGCTTACTACTAGTTCGCACGGAACATTCCAGTCGCCGAGTCCGTCGGTACCGTAGAGGGTGGGTCCTACCGTTTTGACGATTCGACGACATCGGGGGGTTTGGTCTTGCGGTCTAAGCGCTGCCGTCCAGCGGGTGCTGGCGTTGAGGCATGCGTGAATGACGCCGGCGTTGCCAGAGGGAACTTACACTCATGTACTCGGTCCGCGTGTTGGCACGACGGACGCAAAGCTCGAGGAGGACCGTGAACCTGGCCACGCGCACCGTCATGACCACACTGGTGGCGCTAGCCTTCTTGCTGTCCGGAGTAGGGGTCGCTGCCGCGCACACCTCACTCGTGGGTTCCGACCCGGCCAAGGACGCGAGCGTAGCGTCCCCATTGACCGCCGTCGTGCTGAACTTCTCCGAGGAGGTCAATCCATCGTTCGCTGACGTCGCCGTCACCAGCGCCGATGGTCGCAACTGGGTGTCGGGCTCGGCAAACGTCGAAGGGCCGCGCCTCACGGTCGCCGTCGGGCCCGACCGACTCAAAAACGGCCTGTACACCGTCAGCTACCGCGTGGTCTCAGCAGATGGCCACCCCGTCTCCGGCTCGTACACCTTCACCATCGCCGGCGTCCCCGAAGAGCCGTCACCCACCACCGCGCCAGCCCGTGCAGCACCCAGCACCGCTGAGCCCTCCCCCCCGGCGATCGCAGGTTCGGACACCAAGGCGTCTGTACTCACAGCGGCCGGCGCCGGTCTGGCGCTTGGAGGTGTGATTGCGTTCTGGCAACGTAGGCGACACCGCCGGAAGAACGCAGCAGAACACCCTGGAGATGAACCCGGGCCCTGACTTGGAAAGGCAAGACACATCACCTTCTTCCGATCGGGTAACCGCAATCAAGAAGTGGGGCGCCCCAGGCGATCCGGACGCTGACGGCTGCCCTTCTCGACGGGTTGTGCAAGAAGCAGGTGTGGACCCGGCAGGCTACCGTGGCTTCAGTGACTGCCCCCGACGCCTTAACGGACGACCAGCGGCGGCCGCTGCGGATCGAGATCGTCGTTGTGTTGATGGTGACGTTCGCTCTGAGCGCCTATACCGCGATCCTGGATCTGATCGAGGCGGTGCTGCTCGGCCTGGCGGGGCAGACCGTAGCGCTCAACCCGCGCCGCTCCTCGTTCGACCTCATCGATCTCGGCCTCAATCTGGCGACCGTGTTCCAATTGGTCGCTTGGGGCTTTCTCGCGGTATACCTATTGTGGAGCAGTGGTTTTGGCCCGGCAGCAATCGGGTTGGGCCGACCACGGTGCCGGCTCGACCTGCTCGGTGGCATCGGGCTCGCGGCCGTTATCGGCCTGCCCGGCCTGGCGCTGTACCTTTCGGCCCGCGCATTGGGTCTCAGCGCATCGGTAGTGCCCTCGGAACTGAACGACACGTGGTGGCGCATCCCCGTCCTTATTTTGGTGTCGTTCGCCAACGCCTGGGCCGAAGAGATCATCGTTGTGGGTTTTCTGCTCACCCGGCTGCACCAACTGCGGGTCCGCCCGGCCACCGCGCTGGTGCTGTCAAGCCTTTTACGCGGCACCTACCACCTGTATCAAGGCTTCAGCGCCGGGCTGGGCAATGTCGTGATGGGTCTGGTATTCGGCTACACGTGGCGACGCACCGGTCGGCTGTGGCCACTGATCATCGCCCACGGGGTTATCAACACGGTGGCCTACGTCGGCTATGCAGTGGTCGCGGATCGACTGGACTGGCTGTCCTAAGTTCACCTGCAACACCACCCTTGATGCTCCTATTCGTGTCAAGCGGCTTGAGCCAGTTTCTGTCTCAGGTCCGAGTCGCACCCAAGGGGACCAGCGGAATAGGCGTCGCACGTCGCGTGACTCATCGAATACTGATCAGGGGCGCAACGCGCTGCCACCCACCCATTCGTCCCAGGGCACAGACCAATCTCCGTTCTGCCACTGTTCCAGCGGTGCGCCGCCGGTATTCCGGATCTCGACAACATCGCCTGGATTGGCAAACTTGTAGTACCACTCGGCGTTCTCCGCGCTCAGATTCAAACAGCCCGCCGAAACGTTGGTGTTTCCCTGCGCCCACACGGTCGCTTCGCGCTCATGGAGGTAGATGCCGTCGGGACTGATCCGCACCGCGTGTGGGACGCTGATCTTGTACCCCGATGCCGAATCGACGGGCAATCCGTAGGTCGACGAGTCCATCAAGACGGGATTTTGTTTCTCCATCACCGTATAAACGCCAGGTTGCGTCCAGAACGCAATTGTCTTGCCGCCGACAGTCTGCGTCCCTCCTCGGCCCATCGATGTCGGCATCGTGCGGATCAAAGCGCCGTTCTCGTAAACACTGACCTGTTTGGTCGTGTCATCGGCGATGGTGACACGAGACGGCCCAATCCGGAAACTGACCTGCCTGTCCTGTTCTCCGAACAGTCCACCACCCAGATCAGTACCGTAGAGATCGGCTTTGACCGTGACCTCAGTGCCGGAAGGAAAATACTCACGCGGCCGCCAGTGCGCCTTGCGATCGTTGACCCACATCCAGGAGCCCGCCAACTGCGGCGACGTTATGACCTGGAGGCGAGATTCGGCCGCCGCCCGGTCCACGATGTCCGCGTCGAAGGTTGCCACGATCACGGTTCCGACACCGTACACACCACCCTCCGACAGCGACGCTCCGTTGGTCATGCCCAGCCGAACTCCGACCTGGGATTGCGGCGCGACAGTAGAGAACTCGGAGACAGACGTAACAGTGCGGGCGTCAGCCCCCCGGCCGGTCGCGCTGAGCGTATAGGACCGCCCGTATCCGAGCGGCTCGGCGGGCTCCCAGGCACGTCCGCCCCCCACCATTCGACCCGCGACGACCCGGCCCTGTTCGTTCTGCATCCGCACATCAGTCAGGGTGCCAACTGTCGCGGTCACCTTCACTGCGCCGACGGGGACCACATCGCTGGCGCCTGTGCGGGGAAGAATCTCGATCACGGGAGGCTCGGGCGCCGCCTGCGGCGTCTGCTCAACCTCCAGGGCACCGGGCGCAACCACCGTATTCGACAGCCGAGACTTGAGAGCACTTGTCTGCGATGCGCTCACGAGCACCGCGACAGCCGAGAACACACTCAGCGCAACTACCTTTCGGCGTCCAGCCAACACTTTCATCACAACTATCCGTCGGGTCCCACTCCTGCTATTACGTATCCACATAGTAATTGGTGGCGCGACCAGGTGCCGGTTCGGCGCGGCGAGCCAGTAAAAAGGCCGCCGCGAGCTCAGCAGCGGCTTACGTTGTACATCGGTGCCGTCGCGATCGGAGCGACTCGACGGGCGTTCCGTCGGTGGACGGGTGCACCATCATGCCGTCGCCGATGCAGATACAGCATGGGAAGCATCGCTGCAAAAGCCAGGCGCCTACTTATCGGCTCGCCGCCGCCGTCCAAAGCTTGACGGGAGCGTTGGACGGCGCTTCGCCAGCTCGGTTCGCCACACTGTGGCGGAATCCCCCGACAGAATTCCCGCCGCAGCAGTTCGTCGGGATCGGTCCCACCTCACCTGACGGCCTCCACAATCTACTATGCACCTCAGTAGGACGTATAGAAATTCCGAAAGAGGTGGTTATCAGCCTCCGAACAGAAGGTAGAGACCGGTGAACGTGTAGCCGACCATCGTCAGCATCATCGCCACTTGACCGGTGATCTGATGCTGTTGCGGCAGCATCCGCAGAGCGCGATCGTGCGCGGAGACGACCGCCACCATGTGCCCCACGACCACGCACACGACCTTGATCGTCCAGAGCACTGACGGGTGTTGAGACAGGATGTAACTGACATCATTCGGTGCCAATCCGAACAGTTGCCAACCCAGGCCAAACGGGTCAGCCAAGCGCACGACAGTTTCCTGTCCGCGTTCGACGAGGTAAGACAAGTAGTGGGCGAAAATGTAACCGACAACGATGGGAACCAACGAATGCGCCAACTGGCCGGGAAGTTCTTGGCGCTTCTGGGGATCGATGCCGCCGGTGGCTCGCGCGGCACCCCAGAAGGTCACACCAACAATGGCGACGAACACGATCAATGCCGTTGTCCTCAGCACTGTCGCACCGCCGACTTCTTCGAAGAGCGGAACCCTTTTAGCGGTGCGATCGACGAAGTTTCGGAATGCTGGAGCTTGGGAGAAACTGTCGAACGCGGTAGAGCCCAGCAGCACCGCCAGAACTGCGACGATTCCGGGACGCACTGGCAACGTCGGCAGATGATCGAGGGGATTGACGAGTTCCACTCGTCCCGATGCCGGCGAACGCCGAAAGGGTGATAGCCGCGAGACCGCCATGCTGTAGACCTCGAACGGGTCTGCCCGTGCGAACCACCGAGCACCAAAGACCCACGCACCGACCCCAATCGCCCCCGCGTAGATCAGTAACCATGTTTTGATCGCAGTCAGGGAACCTGGGTCAGGGCTTGCCAATTCAAGCCAGACGAAGGCGAAAAGCCCCAAAGCGGCCGGCCAATAACCCCATCGTTGCGGATAGGAGCGGCCCGAAGCATCGGCTCCCTTCCGTCGAGCGAGACCGCAAATGCGGTAGATGGTGCGCATCGGCGACAGCAGTCGCCAGACCGGACCAACGCAGACCGAAACGGCAACCAGCCCGACCCAGAGTAGGACGTAGAACGCGCCGGGCAGAGCGTTGTCGCTTCCGTCGGGGCCCCATATGGCGGCCGCCAGAACCCAAAGCGCGAACAACAGTGCCATAAGCGCGATGATCCAGCGTGACGTCGGAGAGTCGACGGCACGGGTGACCCAGGCAGGTAGTTCGCGGCCCGGCTTCGCCGGGTCGAAGCGCGGGCGCCTCCACGCGAGAGCAACGATCGCGAAAGTCGCAGTCAGCGCCCATGCCGCACCGATGAGGGCGAACGACAGCGGTACAGGAAGGTCAGTGGAACCGCCCACGCCGTGCGCGAGGATGCCGGCGCGCGGGGTCACGGCCGAACTTGGATGGTGACGACATTGCGGTTGAGGTCGTGGAGCTCGACATCGACTTGGCCGGGCACGTCCACAGTGAACTCGAAGGCCTGATCTGGACGCGGTTCAATGTCGAACGTGTGCTCAGGTACGGAGTGAACGTGCAGTTGGTCGGCGACGTCGCTGGTCACCTGCAGCACAATCGGCTTTCCGACGGTGGCCTGCGCTTGGCCGTTCGTCGGCGTGACCGTGCCCCCGGCGATCGAGACCTCGACAACGGTGCCGTCAGCAGCCGGTGGCGCCTGTTCGGTACGAGGCGGCTGCGTGGAGATCGTCGTGGCTGCCGTCGACGCCGCCTGGCTGGTCGACGACGTCGAATCCGTCGTCGTGGATCCGCAACCCAATAGGGCAGACAACGTCGCTGCAGCGGCGATGACGACGCCGCACCGGGCTGTCCGAGCGCTCACGGGTTCTCGTTCCTGTCGACGGCGGGACTCTGCGTGGGACCTGCGTCGCCTCCAGGCTCGCGACGTCTGTTGCGACGGGCAATGTAGAAAGCGACACCGACGATGACTAGCGCGGGCGCGAAAGCCGGAAGCGACATCCACAGCCCAACGTCAGTAGCGAGGTAGGAGCTACTCGGCAGATCGGCATCGCGACCCGCTTCACTCACCGGGACGTCGATCAACACAGTTCGGTACCGACCGTCATGACCATCAGCGACACCCCCATCGACGCCAGCCCATCCGACAGCACGCGCGTGATCCGCAGCCGCGATTCTCCGGCAATTACGCACTGTCTCCGTAATTCGTGTGGATGAACATACCGGAACCGCCGGTACCGAGTTTTCTCAGGTGAGTCGTACACCTCGCCGGGCATCGATAGGTGCCAGCCCAAACATCTCATGGAAGACGCGGTTGGCGTGTGCGCTGTCGCTGAATCCGGCAGCGTGCGCAGCGTCGGTGATAGTCCCGCCATCCCGCACCACCTCCATCGCGCGGATGAGGCGGCACCACCGCACGTACGCCGGGAACGACATTCCAACCTCGTGCGCGAAAAGCCGCCCAAGACGGTCAGCAGAGAGGTGCACTGTGCGTGCGACATCAGAGAGCTTCACCGGACCTTCGATGATTCCGGGCAGCAAGTCCACGGCAGCCTCCACACCCGGATGCAAGGCACATCGAGGTTGGCCCTCGACTCCGACCAGGTAAGCGATGACCTCGTTTGCCGCGGACGAAAGATGCTGCTGCTTACCAACATTGATATTGACGAGCTTATTTCCGAGCCGCACCCACTCTCGGACATCGTTGCGATTCGTGCTGCCGAAAAGGGCCGTGACTGCACTACCGATGACCTTGTGGGCTCCAGGTACAGCATCATTCCCTGACAGGCCTGAGCCTCGATGGAATGCTCCGCACCTGCGGGGATGATTGCGGCGGGCGCCGACAGGCCTCGCCCATCGGCGTCGACGAGGAGGGCAGCGCCATCGTCGATGGTCACGATCTGCAAGGCGGCGTGCCCGTGCGCGTGGGCAGAACCCAGCTGTCCACGGAAGATGAGCCTCCCGGGCTCGATCAGCGCATTGCCCAGCCACGTCACGAAGTATGGCGAGTGCACAATCGCCACGGGCGTGTTTCACGCCTGCCGACCCGATTCGACCGGGTTACCGCACGACCTCCTCTGAAACGGCTGTTTCGCCGCCATCGGTCTCCTTGCCGGATTGGCATCTACCGCTTGCACGGAAGGGTTCAGCCAGCTGGGCGAGGTACCGCGTCGGATAGTGAGGTTTGGCGGCCATGCCGAGGTCGTCCGAACGAAACCGGCGTTCGGAATCGAAGGAGAATGTCCGGAGGGCGTGATCCATTCCCAGGGTAAAAAGTCCGAAGTTGACGTCACCAATCCCAGCCCACTTGAGATGGTGGAAGCGGTGACCTTCGTTGAGCGCGAGTACTTTACGTAGCGGTCCGACGCGGTAGTCAGCATTGGAGTGCTGCAACAGCAATTGAACGGCAATCGCCACCGTGAGAACCTCCGCGATCGCTTTCGGCAAGCCGAGGATGAGCAGCGGCAAAATGCCGGCAGCGAGTTCCAGCGCCCCGTGCAGTGGATGCTTCATTAGACCGTTGAAGCCGTAGAAGCGTTTCACGCTGTGGTGGACAGCGTGAAGACGCCACAGCCAGCCCACCCTGTGACTGGCCACATGTACCGCCGTCACACCGACATCGGTTACAACTATTGCGATAAGAACCTGAAGCACGAACGGCAGCGAGTAGGGCCACAACGAGCCAAAGGAATTAAGCATCGCCAGCAAAGGCACGACGAGAACTGTCAATAGCAGCGAGGTCTCATTGATGAACGCGTGGGCGAAGTCACGGCCTCCGTCGCCGATCGGTTCGTTCCACTCTGCGCTATAGGGCAACGTCCGCTCCGCAGCGAAGGATAAGCCTACCGCGATCAGTATGAGGGCCGCCATCCAGACCTCCGCCCACGGCGCGTGCGCCAGAGCAATCGCCGCACCGTTGACACCGAACAACATCACCGGCACATAGCCGTACCGGACGAACGAAGTAACCATGCCCCCAGCGTGGGACATATTCCGGGTCTGGCGCTTGAACAGATCCGGCGACTTCACGAGGCGGGAAACGTGACGTCCGGTTGCCCCCCACTGCATTGCTTTCGCCCGCGTGACAATCCAGACGTGGTCACGCCGACCCCCGGTAGCTACGGCCAACTGGAGGCGAGTTCTTGAAACAACGGTCGCACAAGAGCAAGAGCCTCGGCGGGCGAATTGACACTGTGAGCAGCGTCCTCTTTACCGTTGTCGGGCCGGCGCCAAGGATAGCGTCGCCCGACGGATGAGCATCACATGCTTCGGCGTTGACGAATGCCTACAGCGCTCGAGGCGAGGTGTCTTGCCACCATGGACCCGCCACACACCCGGCGTACCGCTCATGGCCTCTGTGCTGATATCGCGCAGCGCGCTCGGAGTCTTCAAATCGTTGCAACACGGCCGATTGCGAACCACTGCCTACGACCGGCATCTCGCAGCCACACTGTGTCGTCAGAGCCCTGGGCCTACAACTCTGGTGGAGTGTGGACTATGTACCCAACGCCTCGATGGAGCGCGGTGCAGAGTCTTATCGGCAAGACTTCGTCGAGGTAAAACTCAGGCGCGCGGCCCAGGAGGACGCGTGCGGCGGTTCGGGCTTCTTCGCGGGAGATTACGAACACCAGCCCCCCTGCTCCCCCGCCTTCAGCGTCGCCGCGACGTCGGCCACAAGCGGACCCGCAGTACCAAAGCGCGGCCAGCCGAACCCATAGCGGGGATCGACAACGACCTTCGCGGGTGCCCATTGCCTCAGTTCAAGCTGCGTTCGAAGCGAGCGAGCCACGATCCGCCGGTCCGAGCGCTGCGTCGTCCCTGGCTCATGTCAACCCGTCACTTGTGCAGGTCGCGGGACCCGTTGAACCGCCCCGGCATATCCACATCACTCCGGACTCACCGGGGCGGTTCACGTGACTGAAAACATCGCCGGTGTGTCAATGGCCAAGTGGAAGTCTCCGCTGGTGGCCAGATAGAAGTCCCCACCCCGTGCGGTGATTTCTAGGTTGGTGGGGCGGTCTCCTTCCGGTGTTGGGCGTCCTTCATCCGGTAGGACTGGCCGTCGGTGATGACGACGGTGGCGTGATGCAGGAGCCGGTCGAGGATGCTGACCGCGGTGGTCTGCTCGGGCAGGAATCGGCCCCATTCTTGGAACGGCCAGTGCGATCCGATGGCCAGGGAGCGGCGTTCGTAGGCGCCAGCGACGAGCCGGAACAACAGCTGGGTGCCGGTGTCGTCCAGTGGGGCGAAGCCCAGTTCGTCGAGGATGATCAGATCGACCCGCAGCAGGGATTCGATGATCTTGCCGACGGTGTTGTCGGCCAGGCCGCGGTAGAGGGTTTCCACTAGGTCCGCGGCGGTGAAGTAGCGGACCTTATGTCCGGCATGGATGGCAGCGACTCCGAGGCCGATGAGGGTGTGGGACTTGCCGGTCCCGGGCGTTATCGAGGGTTGGAGCGCAGAATGGCTGTGTTCTCCCAGTTCAGGACGTTGTTGCGATCGATGCAACGTTTGGCGAAGGTTGGATGCCGCGGCGGGCCAGTTCGCGCCGTAGGTCGAGGTTCTCGCCGTGTGCCCGCTCGAGGGCGTCGCGGAGCGCTTGCAGTTGCCGACGGTGCTGTTTCTTGAGTTCGGCGAGCTGGCGGGTCAACGTGATGACGAGGGTGTCATCGGTGTCGGCGCGCTGGTCGGTGGTGGCCTTGCGGCGGGCGCCGCGTAGATGCTCGATTCGTTTGCGCAGTTCGGGGTGGTTGTAGAGGAAGGCGTGGGAGACGCTTGCCTCACGTTGCACGGCTTGGAACGTGATCGGTTCGCCGCGTTTGACCAGTCGGCGGATGGCTTGGTCAGCGTCTCGGGTTTTATTCTCGGACTTGGCTTTCGCTGCCTCGGTGAGGGCGGTGATTCGGCGTTCTCGGGAGTCGGTCATGGGGTGCTCCTGCGGTGGCGGGTGAGGTCGAGAGTCAGCGGGACGGGTCCAGCGCTGGGTTGATGACACTCGGTGATCGCGCCGTGGGCCGCGGAGTCGGGTTCGTGGTCGAGGGCGTCGAGGAGTCGTTCCAGAGCGTGGTGTTCAGTGCGGCGCCTAGTGAGCCATACGTTGTCCTCGGGCATGGGATGGCCGTGTCGTTGCTCGAATTCTGTTGCGGCCCGGTTTATCAGATCGGTGGTTTCGCGAAGTTGACGTTGCAGAACGTCTCGGTGGGTGTGGTCGGTGACGAATACCGAGCAGGTCAGGCAGGCGTTGCCTTTGTCGCAGGACTGCAGCGGTGGCAGGGTGCACCAGCCGTTGGGCAGGAACCGGTCTGCGCGGCGGAACAGGTGCAGGCTGTCGTGGTCGTCGCTGGAGAGTTGGATGCGGGTGCCGTCGGATCGGAGCTTGGCGGTGGCCAGGAACGCCTGCTCGGCGTGTTCGTCGCGGGCGGCGATGTAGTGCATGGTCATGGTGGGGGTGGCGTGTCCGGCGTAGCGCTGCAGTACGTGGACTGGCAGGCCGAGTTCGGCCAGTCGGGTCAGCCTGGTGTGTCGGAAGCGGTGGGTGTGGCTCAACCGCACGACGTGGCCCTTGGCGTCGGTGATCTGAACGAGGTCGCTGAGGGTGCGTAGCACCAGTTGTAGGTGCCTGCTGGATAGGGTTTGTCGCCGCGGCGGTTGCCCAGGCGCCGCGCGAACAGGTACCGCCTGCTGCCGCCCGGATGCTGGTCTTGGAGCCAACGGTGTTGTTCAGCAATGACTTCGGTGACTTCGTGGTCAACAAGGATGGTGTCTGGCGCGACGTCGATCTTGCTTTGCGCGTAACGGAACCTGCTCAGCGTTTGGTCGTCGTCTGCGGCCGCGGTGGTACTGGGCGCAGCGGTGAGGCAGTCGAAGTCGCAGGTGCGGATCTCGCTGGCCCGACGGCCGGTGAGGATCTGCAGCAGGATCATCCGCATCGCTTGCGGGTCGTCGAGCCCGCTTACGGTGATGGTGGTGCCATCGCCGCGGGTGATGGTCATCTGCTCGGTGCGGGCAATCCGATCAACGGCAGCGCAGCGGTGATCTGGGCGAGCGCGTGATCGTCGATGTAGTTCGCGTCGTTGAAGCCGCGTTGATGCGGTATCCGGGTGACACGGCCGAACCAGCTGGCGGCGTGTGCTGCGGTGACGTGTTGCCAGGGGTCGGCACCCAGAACGGTGCGTGCTTCGCCGGGGTTGGCGGCGACGAAGTCCAGGAGGCCGGCCACGGCTCGCAGGTCGTCGTTGATCCCTCGGGTCGGCACCGGTCTTCCGAGGTGGCGGGTGTCTGATTCGCGGGTGACGCGGTTGGCGGCCACGGCGGTCCACCGTGCGAACGCGGCTGCCTGCTCGACCGCTGTCGTGGGGTCACCCAGGATGTCGGTGGGGTCGTCGAAGCTGGTGGTCAGCCAGTTGTCGAAGCGGCGGAAGCTTCTCATCCGTTCTTGGCTGACCGTGGTCCAGCGCAGCATCCCGGATTCCAGGGAGGTGCCCAGGTGCCACTTCACGGCGGCCCGCAGCCAGGGCAGCTGGATGTGTCCGGGTGGGCAGCCGTAGTTGGCGACCGGTTCGCGGTCGGTGAGGGGGATCCGCGGATCGCAACGCGGGTGCCAGAAATCCAGTTGCCACCACGGGCCGTCGTGACAGGCGGCGATCAGTGCGTGTCGTGCAAACCCGAACAGGCCGTGAACCCGGGCGCGGCCTCTGGGTGAGGGCAGTCGCTTGCCCCTGCTGGCATAGAACCAGCCCTGTAATGCCGCGGCGGCGTTGTAATCCATCGCCCGGATCGACGGCGCGAACGTACGGCCTTCGGCGATGGCCCGTCGAATGATGTTGGCGAACTGCGCCATCGCCAGCACCGACACCCGGGTGCCATCACCGGCCTGCCAGTGCGCCATCCACGCCAGCTCCGCGGCGAAGGGGTCGGGTAATCCGCTCAGATCGAGGTGTGGCCAGTCATTCTCGGTAAGCGATGCCCAGTTCTCGATGCCAGGTCCCAGCACCGGGCCACGCCACTGCGCCGGCAGCCCGTCCCAGAGTCGCCAGATCGGATCGAGGTGTTCGGCTCTTCGCAGGTGACGGTGCCCACGCTCGTCGATCATTCGGCCACCCGCCAGCTGCTGGCATAGGAAGCCCAGTTGGCCGCCGCTCGCAGCGCGTCGTCGTCCCGGACCCAGCCGTAGAGGTCAAGGGTCGTCTGCACGTGGGCGTGCCCGAGGCGCCGAGAGACCACCCATTCCGGTGTCCCCGCGAGCAACAATGCGGTGGCATGGGTGTGGCGGAACCAATGCGGTGTCCACCCAGGCGTCCCGATGCCGCGCCGGCGCAGCGTGGCCACCTTCTCCCGCACTGTCGTCTCACGCAGAGCCGCCAGCAGCGGGGGTCGCGCCACATTCACCAGCAGCGGATACTGATCTGTCAGCCCGATACCGGATTCAGCTGCGCGGCAGGCGATATCGGTGAGATAGTCAGCGAACAGCCGCTCGAGGTCAGCACCGACATAGACCCGTCGCGGTCGCATCATCTTCACCCGCGCACCGTTCGGGTTATCCGAGCGCGGCACGATCTCCACATACGCGGTGCCGCCGCGGCCGAGGACGAACTCGCCGATCCGCAAGCCCAACGCCTCCCCGAGACGCATCCCAGTCTCCGCAAGCAGCGCGAACACGAACCGGTCCCGCAGGTTGCCTCGCCACGATCCGGACTCGGCATCGAAGACCGCGCAGCCATCCAGGATCGCCTGGATCTGTTCAGGCAGCAGTAAGGGCGGTCTGTCCCTGCGTCGGTCGCGTCGCACGCGCACCAGCGACGTTGCCGCCGGGGCCGAACGCGCATCCAGATGCGCCAGCAAGCCTCGGGCTGGTCGGTGCCGCGGTGTTCCTCGAAGTAACCGCTCCGCCACCAACACACCGGAGGTTGCTTGATGCCATCGGTAGAACGAAATCAACGCTGCCAGGCGAACTTCCAAGGTCGCAGCGGTCGGCGCCAGGTCCGACTCCGCCAGCCGGTGTTCAACTGTGCGGCCATTGCGTTGCCAGGAAAGGAACGCCGTGACGGCTGGGACACCGACCTCGTACCAACCGTCGGCTTGCCCGCGTTGCTCCAGGAAGCTCCACCACTGGGCCAACGAAGTCGCATAACCGCGCACGGTGTTCGGCGACCACAGGTGTCGGTGAGCTTCTATCCACTCCTCAACGGGACCGACCGTTGCATAATCCTGCCCGAGCACGGTCCAGGTCCGCTGCCCCCTCGCAGGAGACACTGCCACCGGATACGCCATCGTTGCCGTTCCTTCACGTCGAAGAACACCCGCCGATAAACCGGCAACAACGATGACAAACCTGGCTCTAACCTCCCTGTCGCATACATAGATTCGAGCGTGTTACTACCCGTTGATAACGGCGGGTCCGATGATGGCCAGGTTCTGTTGTGTACGAATCCATTCCAGGCTGCAGAGGTAGTCGAACACCTTCGGCTGAATCGAGGAGGCAGCCACGTCGAACGATTCGAGTGTCTTGGCGACCGGGAAGCCGGCCGCCTTGAGCCGGTTGACCACGTTGGAGGCATCCCGCGCCGCCAACTCGGTCTCCACCAGAGTCCGCAACACCTCCTCAGGGGTCCATCGCTGGGTCTTCGCGGTGATCAGGACTTCGGGTGCGGTGCGGCGGATCGCAGCCAGTTTGAGTCGCCGCAGACCGGCGTCGAGGTCAGCGGCAAGCGGCGGAACCGATTGCGGTGCAACGGGGTTGACTGGCTTCGCTGATGTGGTGGTCATGACGTAACCCCACCGTCTACGGCCGAGGTGACGGTGTAGGCGTCCAACGATCGGGTCGGGGCGACCGGGAGGTCCAGGATCAACGCATCCCCGGCAGGGCGGGGCTGCGGGGTTCCCGCGCCGGCGGCCAGGATGGAACGCACGTCGGCGGCACGGAACCGGCGGAAGGCCACCGCACGGCGCAACGCCGCGGTGAGTGCGTCGGTGCCGTGGGCAGCGCCCAAGCCGAGTAGGACCTCCAACTCCGAGCCCAGTCGGGTGTTGCCGATCGCCGCAGCGCCAATGAGGAACGCCTCGGCCTCGGCACCCAGGGCGCAGAACTGCTGCTCGGTCGTCGTTCGGGGTCGAGGGCCCCGATGCGGTGCTGGCCGTGGCCCGTCGTAGTGCGCGTCGCGGATCGACGCGGTGCCTGGTGCGGTGAGCTCGTGCTCGGCCACGATCATCCCGGTAGCTGGCTCGAGGAGGCAGACCGCACCGTGATCGACCACGACGGCCACACTGGATCCGATCAGCCGGGTGGGCACCGAATAGCGGGCCGAGCCGTACCGAACACACGACAAGCGGTCGACCTTGCGGAGCACCGACGGCGCCCCGATCTGCAACCGCAGCGACGGTAGTGGTTGCAGCAGTTCACGTTCGACGAGCAGACGTTCCTCGGGTACGGCCTGGATCTCTGAATGCACCGCAGCGTTGACTTCGGCGCACCACGCCCTGGCCGCGGCGTTGGCCGCCCGCAGATCGACACCGCGCCCCGCGATGGCAGCCTCGGTGAGCAGCGGGACGGCCAGGTCACGTTGGGCGTAGCCGCACAAGTTCTCCACGACACCCTTGGATTCGGGATCCGAAGCGTGGCAGAAGTCCGGCGCGAAGCCGTAATGGGCGGCCAGCCGGACGTATTCGGCAGTCGGGATCACCACGTTGGCGACCACGCCACCCTTGAGGCAGGCCATCCGGTCGGCCAGCACCCGGGCCGGAACCCCACCGATCGCGGTAAAGGTTTCGGCGATCAACGCCAACGTCGTCGATGCCTTCTGGTCGGTGGCGAACGCCACGAAGCGCCACCGGGAAAAAGCCAACACCGCGCAGAACAGGAACAACCCCGGTGCCGCTTGGGCCCAGTCGATCACCAAGTATTCACCCGGTGACCACACTGCGGGGCGACGGCCGCGGTGATGCTCGTTGCGCCACAACGTCTTCGCCTCGGCTACCAGGCGGCGGAAGTTACGGGCCGACCCCTCATAACCGGCGGCCCTCGCGATCGGCAGCATCCGCTTGGCCGACATCCGACCCTGGGACTTCTCGACACGCTCGGTGACCAGATCAGTCACCGCGTCGTAGTTGTGGGCCCGTTGCGCTCGCGGCGGTGCGTTATCGCCGGCTTCGAACTTCTCCACGACGCGTTTGACGGTCTTGGGCGTAGTGCCGCAGAGGTCGGCGGCACCCCGATACGACCCGACTTGTTGATAGGCAGAAATGATGTCCATGCGGTCCTTCGCAGACTTCAATGGAACTCCCCGGTGGTGATGGTGTGTGGTTGGCACCTTCACCGTCACCATCGGGGCCCACAGTTCCTGATCGACACGACGAACACGGGGTGGGGACTTTTATCTGGCCACCAGCGGGGACCTCTACTTGGCCACCAGGGAGGACTTTGTCATGGCCACGGACACGGTGGTGAGATCCGCCCCAGCGCACCTCACAGGCCCCTGCCACGGCCCACCGACAGCCACACGCCTCCTGCCTGCAGGCGACAACTAGAGGGTAGACAGAACTTTGTCGTGGATAACGACTGCTATCCATGTTTTCGCCGACTGCACTCGGGCGCAGCGTCAACGAAGCCCCACTCCCCTATGACCGTCCATGAGGTCGTTCGCCAAGTGAAGCGATGCCACAGCCAGCCGTGCGGCGTCGGCGTCGCGGCGGGGGCAAGCGGGTGTCCGACACTCTCAGGTCTTTTCGAACTCTGTCCGGCACTCTTGTGTTTCTGTGGACAGATCGGGAGAAAGTCGTCCAGAATCGCTTGAGAGCTCCGAGGTCGGCGACATGTCCCACTCTCCAGATGATCTGGATCGGACACCTGCGTCCCGCCTAACCCCCGCCTAACTGATCCTGCTGCGCCGAGTTCTACCTCAGGGTCGTCATAACGATCGGTTTGCGACCCTGGTGTAGATCTCGACGCGCGACAGTCGACCGCCTCGCAGATCGAAACCGCCGTCATTCACTTGACGCCGAGGGCGGTCCGGCCGCCGCTCTTCACCACCCCCACCCACTCGCTTCAATACGTCACCGTGACGAATTGCCATGTGCCGCCTAGCCTCTTCGCGGCGCACTCGACGTTGTCGTTGCCGCCCAAGCATCGTCGGTTTGAGGAAGCACTCAACGCGTGATCGCCCGTCGATGCAATCAATCATTGCGCCGTTCAGCTACTCCGATAGCTCTGTAACTGCGAGAACGAAAGCGGGCGCTGACGATCGCCCGCCCTGCGGCCCCGTGGGCTGGCGACCGATTCATCACGTGATGAATTGTCCGTTCTCATTGATTCTGGGGCATTCTCATTGAATCTGGGGTAAGTGCGTGTCTTTCTCATTGAATCTGGGGCACGAGGCTTAGCGTTTATGTGTGCTGACGTCGGCTGTTTCGGCTGGGCCAGGTGTAGCGAGTGCAGTGGACTTGGAGTTCAACACCCGCGAGGGATGCACGCGGCAATCGCTGGACCGATGTGCTGCAACCCGGTTTGAGTTGGACTGTTCACCAGTGCGGAATTTCCCCTCGTTTCGAGGTCAGCGTAACTTTCCCGGGCTGTGGTGGTTCGCCACAACCGGCGCACATGTAGGTCACGAGTCCTGGGTAGAACGTGACCAGTTGATGGCGTTGGATGCCGATCCGGATGTTGTTGGTGTTCTGTCGCAACCATTTTGGATTCATTGGCGTGACGGCACGCGGCATGCTCCTGACTACTTCGTGCGGCGCCGCGATGGATCTGTCGTCGTAGTCGACGTTCGTGAGGACGACCGGATCTCTGACGCTGATCGGGACGTGTTCGATCGGTCTGCCGCCACGTGCGCGATGGTCGGTTGGGATTACCTGCGTGTCGGTTCCCTCGATCCAGTGCTGCGGGCGAATCTACGTTGGTTGTCGGGTTATCGGCATCCGCGAGTATTGAAGATCGGTTTGGCTGATCAACTGGCGGAGGTCTTCGCTCGGGTCCGTCCGTTGATGGCTGGTGTGCACGCGGTCGGGACTCCTTTGGTGGTGCTGCCCGTACTGTTTCATCTGCTCTGGCACGGCCGTTTAGTTGCCGATCTGCAAGGAGCGGCACTTGGCGACGACACGGCGATTGGCCTCGGGACCGGGTGGTGACCTGACGTGCGAACGGGTGTCGTCCGAGAGGGAGACGAAATCCGTTTATCAGCAGGTGTTTTCACCGTCGTAACCCTGTCGGGCGGATCAGCTCGACTGGTTGACGCTGTCGGCGAGCAGATTGTGGTGCCGCTCTCGCAGCTGATGGTTGATCCGGCATTGGAATTGGTGTCGGGGTCGCGACCGCCACTGTGTTCTGAGGAAATGCTGGCTGGCATTCCCGAGGCAGCCGTCGAGCAAGCACGGTGGTGGGAGCGCCACATCGTGGAGATCCTCAGCGGCCGCCCGCCTGGGACGGCCGCGGGCATTCGTCCCCGCCCAGAGTTCGACACGGCGAAACGATCTCTGCGGCAGCGTGAGCTGGCCAAGTTGGACGAGCTGCGTGCCGCCGGCCACGACGTGAGTCGGAATGCGTTGCAGCGTCGCCGATTTGCCTACGAACGGGACGGGCTCCTGGGAGTGGTTGACGGGCGCCATAATCGGCGGCGCGCGGTATTCGGCCGTGTGGACGACCGTGTCGTCGCCGCGGTGCGGGATGCGATCGAGGGCGAGACCGACCTGTCAACGGGAACGGTGCAGCGTCTGCAACGGCGGGTCGCCAAGACGCTGGTGGCCACCTATGGTGCCGACGACGCGCCCGCGATGCCGTCGCAGCCCACCTTCTACCGGCTGGTCAAGCGCCTCGCGGAAGGACGGCACACGTTCGGGTCAGCACGGACGCGGCGATCGCTGTCCAAGCAGCCCGATGGCCCATTCGGGTCGATCACCGTGGTGCGCCCCGGCGAGATGGTGGAAATCGATTCAACCCTTCTGGATGTACGGGTAGTGCTCGATGACGGCATGGTAGACCGAGTCGAGCTGACTGCGATGGTCGACAACGCTACGCGGTCCATCCCGGCCGCGGTGCTGCGACCGACGACCAAAGCAGTGGACGCGTCACTGCTCTTGGCGCGGGCATTGACGCCCGAACCGATGCGCCCGGGATGGGCCGATGCGCTGCGGATGTCCCGGTCGGTACTTCCGCACCACAGCCTGACCAGTGTCGATCAGCGCCTGGCCGATGCTGCGGCCAGGCCGGTGATCGCTCCCGAGACGATCGTCTGCGATCACGGGAAAGCGTATCTGTCCCAAACATTTCGGCAAGCGTGCTGCACATTGGGGATCAATCTGCAGCCGGCTCATCCCGACTGCCCGACCGATAAGCCGAAGATCGAGCGGACATTGCAGTCGGTGGGCACCCTGTTCGCACAGTACGTGGCCGGTTACGTCGGTTCATCGGTGGAGCGGCGTGGGAAAAACGCCGAGGACGACGCGGTGTGGTCGATGATTGAGCTGCAGGCGCTGCTGGACGAGTGGATCATCGCGGTGTGGCAGAACCGCCCCCACGATGGCCTGCGGGATCCGGTGACGCCGGGGAAAGCGTTGTCTCCCAACGAGAAATACACTGCCCTCGTTGAGGTGGCTGGCTATGTACCGGTCCCACTGGACGCCGACGACTATATCGAATTGCTTCCCGTGCAGTGGCGCACAATCAACAGTTACGGGGTCCGGATCAACCATCGCACCTATGACGCCAAGGCGCTCAACCCATACCGGCGCCAGCATTCCGGGGTCGATGCCCGTAACGGACAGTGGGAAGTGCACTACGACCCGTATGACGTGTCGAGGATTTGGGTGCGCAATCACCACGAAGACGGATGGCTGGCCGCGACGTGGACGCACCTTCGGTCCTCGCCGGTGCCGTTCGGCGAGACACTGTGGCGCCACGCCCGCTCCGTAGCCGACCGCAGAGGGGCCCAGAAGACCCAGGAAGCGGAGATTGCGGCCATCGCGGAGGACTTGCTGGACCGCGCCGCCGCTGGGCCGCAGCAGCAGACGAAAGCCGAGCGCCGAGTGACTGGACGGACCAGCGCCGCGAGCGCCGGCCGGGACTGGCCGGACCCGACGGAATCATCCGAACATCATGGCCCGTCACCGTCGGAACGGGCCGCCGACAACGAGACTTTCGACGATGACGGCGAGATGGCGGAGGTCATACCCCTGCCGGTGTTTGATGCACGCAAGGAGGCCCAAACGTGGCGACTGTGACCGAGATTGCGGCGGTGGGTCAGTTAGAGGATCGCCGCCAGCCGACCACGACGCTGGAGGGCTGGCGGCGTTTTGTTGATGCCGATCCGCCGGAGTTCACGTTGCTCGCCGACGACGAGTGGGCCAGCCTCGGTGAGGACGAGCGGACGGCCTACAACGAGGCCCGGGTTGCGCATCATTCGGAGCTGGTGGTGGTCACCACGTCGGCGATCGAAGCGATCACCCATCAGGGCCGGCTGTTGACATTGCTCAACCAGCGCGAGATCGGGGCCCGGCGCGGGCTGATCATCTCCGGCGGGGCAGCGACGGGGAAAACTACGGCGATCAAGCAACTGGGTCGGTTTCACGAATTGCGCACCCGTGCACGGTTTCCCGGCGATGAGAGCCGGATTCCGGTGGTGTATGTGACGGCCCCGCCGAAAGGGTCGCCCCGCAAGTTGGCGATGGAGTTCGCACGGTTTCTGGGGCTTCCCACGCTCAATCAGCGGATGAACGTGACCGATATTTCCGATGCCGTGTGCCAGGTGCTCATCGATGCCCGTACCGACATCGTGGTGGTCGATGAAATCCACAACCTCAACCTCGACACCCGCGCCGGCGAAGAACTGTCCGACCACCTCAAATACTTCACCGAGCATCTGCCTGCGACATTCGTTTACGCCGGGATCGAAGTGGAACGCTCGGGGCTGTTCACCGGCACGCGGGGACGGCAGTTGGCCGGCCGTTGCGGGGTGATCCACACCAGCGCATTCCCCGACGCCAAGGAGTGGCGACAACTCGTCGCCGCCATGGAAGGTACCTTGCGTCTGCATCGACACGAACCGGGAAGCCTTGTCGCCCAGGCCCGTTACCTGCACCGCCGCACCGGCGGGATGATCGGCAGCCTGGCCCACTTGATCCGGGCTTCAGCAATCCAAGCGATGCTCGACGGCACCGAGCACATCACCCGCGAGGCCATGGACGATATTTTGATCGACTACGCCGCCCACACGGCCGCGGCCCGCACGGCCAGCTGACGTGGCAACTGTCAGGCCGTGGCCGCGCGGACCACGCCAGCGGCTCCCGCGAACGATCGCACCGTTCCGTTGGGAAGCCGTATCGTCCTACATCGACAGGCTGGCCCGCGCCAACCATATCGGCGTCTCCACACTGCGCGGCCATGTCGCCGAATCATGCGCAGCCCGGCCGCGACCGGACTGGTTGGCCGTCGTCAGCGGCCAACCTGAGCAGGTAATCCGGTCCCGTCTCTGCGGGCTTGCTGGCGACCCCACCGCGCTCAAGCAATATCTCCGCCGCCCTTTGTGTCAAAGATGTATGGCACGCAAGGGAATACACGAACCCGTCTACTGCTACCTGCCTGCACATGTCTCCGTATGCCACCGTCACCGACGCTGGATCGGTTCACCAACGCGCGTTCTTGACGACCAGGTGGATCTTCGTGACCGGCCCACGGTGCTCAGTGCCGGGCGCACGCATCGGCGCTTGGCCCGTCAGTATTCAGAGGTCGACCTTCATGACGCCTTGGGCGACGCCCGCCACATCCTGGTCTTCTGGGCTCACGCAGAGCGTCACGTGGCGGCGGGGATTCTGCAGAATGGCCTAGAAGCGCACGTGGTGGCCTACCCCGATGTGATCGCCGTAGCCGCAACATTGCTCACAGCTCGCCCTCGGGTTGAACAGCCCAGGACGCCAACGGAACCCGCCTGGCCGACGCTACTGCTCGACCGCATCAACGAACGCACCGGCGCCCACCATGCCGACGCCACCCCCGTCGAGCAATGGGCGCAGTACCGACGCCTATTCGCCACTGCCGTATTGACGACACGCTCAGACGGCGCAGAACTGGCGTGTCGCGCTTAGGGGTCGGCAGTCTTGAATGTGCCTTATCAGTAAGGCACTTGTGGTGTGCATCTGACTGTGTCCGACGGTTGTATCTATCGGCTTTCTAATCGTTAGGGACAGTGGTATCTGGCTGGGTGTATCGGCCGGTGAATCATCACCGGCGGCGCTGCTTGCCGGTGATTGGCCGGCGGTGGGTGGTCCAGTACGCGGCCACCGCGCTGACCACCACAGCGAAGGCGGCAATGACGCTGGCCGGGAGGGCGTGGTCCTGCAGCCATCCGGTCGCGGTGGCCGACCAGCCGGTGAGCAGGTTGCCGCCGCTGGCGGTGTGCCCGGTGGCCGCGGGCAGCCAGTACCACGCGAGGTAGGCGCCGGTGGCGATGAGGACAACGGCGGTGACGCGGGTCCCGTGGCGGGCGAGGATACCCAGATGCCGGGTCAGGGCCGTGCCGGCGATGGCGGTGCCGACGCTGACCAGCATCAAGATGGTGGCGGCACCGGCTGTGTATGCGGTGAACACTGCCAGCAGACCGCCCCATCCGCTGGTGGCCTGGGCCTGGGCGATCACCGCGAGCAGTACCCCGAAGGTGCAGGACAGTGACGCCAGGGCGTAGCCGATTCCGGCCGCGAGCACACCACCGGCTGTTGGGGAGTCCGGCCGATGACGCGTCCGGGCAGGCATACGCAGACCGATGGTGCGGCCGGTGAGCATGAAGCCGCCCAAGATGGCCAGGGTGAGCCCGATCGTGATCCCGAGCCAGGGAGCAGCCGTCACCAGGGTCCGGGCACCGGCACTGATCGCGATACCGGCGAGGGTGAGGGTGCCGGTGAACCCGATGGTCAGGACGGCCCCGGTGCGCAGTGCCCGGGCCAGCCGCACGAGCACCGCATCGGTGCCGCCGGTGGCGATGGTGCCGGTGATCCACGCCGGTAGCAGCGCGAACCCGCAGGGGTTGACCGGGGCGAGCATGCCAGCGGTAAACGCGAGCGCGAGCAGGTTCACCGTGCGGCGCTGCTGCCGAGGGCGGCCAGGATCTGATCCTGGGACGGGGCGTGGCCGCGGTAGCTGATCTGCCCGGACGGGTCGATGACGAGGGCGGTGGTCGGCGCGGTCACCTGGTAGCGGCTGGTCAGGGCCCCGTTAGTATCGACGACCGCGGGCAGGCTGGTGCCGCCGATCTGGTCCAGGAAGTGGCGAACATCGGCGGGTTTCTCGGTGGGGACGATGTCGACGGCTAGGAACTTGGCGCTGCCTCCGGCTTCCTCCACGGCCGCCCGAGCAGCGGCCAGGGATTTACCGCCGCCGACGCATTCGCCGCACCCGTAGGAGAAGAACAGGATCGCGGTCGGGGCGGCAGCGGGCAGTTCGACGGTTTTGCCGTCCACCGTGGTCAGTGTCGCCGCCGTCGCCTGGGTTGTGGCGTTGGCGTGTGGCGGTGAGGTCGGATTGCTGGTTGTGGCCGATTGGCCGCACGCGGTCAGCGCGCCCGCTGCCAGCATCACAGCCGTAACGCCCGCCCACCTGTGGGGTGTAAACGAACGCGTTTCAGACATTGTCGATGCTTCCTTTCGTCAGGTCGTCGAGCGTGTGCGTCGCGGGTGAATGGCTGTCGGCGGGACAGCAGTGATCGCCGCGTTGACCGCGGCGGGCGAAGGCGACCACAGCCGCCAGCAGCAGCGCGACGGCTGCCCCGATGACCCATGGATTCTCGAGCAGTCCACACACGGCGGCGAGCGCGCCGCCGGCGATCAGGACTGGCGCGGCGCAACACAGGGCCGTCACCAGCACCGCTGCCGCACCCAGCAGCACGGGATTTCTTCGTGGACGTTGATTCATTGATTTCTCCTCATCAGGTTGGGTGCGGCTGGTCAGCTGCAGCAGCCGGGGTGGGCAGTTGGCGGGGTATGGAGCTGGGTAAGGATTTGTGTGGTCAGGGCTGCGCCGAGTTGGTGGGCCTCAGCGACGCTGACGATCTGACCTTCGGGGTGCTCGGCGAGCCACGGCGCGGCGTCCTGCGCGCAGGTGAAGTAGTGCACCTGGTTGCAGAATGAGGACCGGATCGAGGTGAGGTCGTCGGGGTTGACCAGCGAGACCACCGCGGTCTCGGGCTGCACGCTGGTGACACCGTTTTCGCCGACCGAGACCCTGATCGGGTGCCCGCTGACGGGTGATTCGGATTCGATGCTGGCGGGCCGGTCCAGGATGGTGGGAAAGATGAGGGTGTCCAGGGCGCACCAGGTGTAGAGCTCTTGGCCGGCCACGGTGAATCGGTGGCGGGTCGGGCGCAGGGTCAGGCCCTGGCCGACGATGCGGCCCTGCTCGTCGTATTCGGTGTCGGGTACCGCGGCCAGACGCCGGGTCACCTCGTCAACCGGGAGGCCGACGGCCGCGGCGAGCGCCTCCACGGTGACCGGCTCGCCGGCGGCGAGCAGCCGCAGCAACGGCACCAGCATCGTCGGGTCGAGCCCGGACTCTTCCGGAATGGTCAGGCGGTCAAGGAAATTGGGCATCAGGAACCTTTCGAGTGAGCCATGCGTCAGGATGCGCAGCAGGACAGTCGGGACATATCGGCGCTGAAGGACTGGGCGGCGATTTTGATGCCTTCGGCCATGGTCAGATACGGGGCCCAGGACCCGGCGACCTGGTCGACGGTCATCGCGGCGTCGAGGATGTAGACCGCGGCGGCGGCGATCTCGCCAGCATCCTTGGCGACGGCGGTGATGCCGTGGATGCGGCCGGTGCCGGCGTCGGCGACGAGTTTGATGAAACCGCGGGTGTCTCGGTTGACCACCGCACGCGGCACATGTTTTAGCGGCAGCACCCGGCAGTCGCACCGTGTCCCGGCGGCGAGGAGCTCGGCCTCGGTCGTCCCGGCCGCACCGACCGCGGGGCTGGTGAACGTCACGCGGGGCAGATGGCGGTAGTCGACCCTGCGGCCGGCGTCGGTGAAGATGTTGTCGGCGACCATCGCGCCGTGATGGGCGGCGACGTAGACGAACTCGCGGTGCCCGGTCACGTCGCCGGCCGCCCAGATCCGTGGGTTCGACGACTGCAGCCCGTCGCTCACCACGACCTCGTTGTTCTCGCCGGTTTTGACCTGCACCGCTTCGAGATTCAGGCCGTCGGTGTTCGGACGGCGGCCGGTGGCGACGAGGACTTTCGCGGCACGGAACTGCTGCGTTCCGCCGGTGATGGTCGCGGTGACCGTGACCTGATCGTCGGCCTGCTCGACCTCGCTCACCGTGGCGCGGCGCACCACCCGGATGCCGTCGTCGGCGAACACCTCCAGCAGCGCCATGCCGACTTCCGGCTCTTCCTTCGATGCCAGCGTGGAGCGGACCAGCACCGTCACCGTTGACCCGAGCCGGGCGAACAGTTGCGCCTGCTCCAACGCGACGTAGCCGCCGCCGATCACCAGCAGCGACTCCGGGACCTCGGTGACTTCCATCGCGGTGGTCGAGGTCAGGTAGGCGACGCCCTCGAATGCGGGCGGGATGACTGGGTTCGCGCCGGTGGCGATCAGGTAGTGCTCGGCCTCGATGGTGGCATCGCCGACCTCGATGACGGGCGCGTCCGGGGTTCCGGCGAACCGCGCTTGGCCCTGAATGCGCTGCCAGCCATACGATTCGGCCACGTTGAGGTACTTCTCTGAGCGCAGCGACTCCACCAGATCGTGCGTGCCGGCGATCAGGGCCGCCATGTCCACCGGGCCGGCCGTGGTGGCGATCCCCGGGAACCGGGCAGTGTCGGCTGCGGTATGCCGGGCCTCGGCCGCTGCGATCAGGGCCTTTGACGGCACGCAGCCGGTGTTGACACACGTGCCACCGAAGATGCCGCGCTCGATCATGACGACGGACTTACCGAGCGCGGTAGCGCGGATCGCCGCGGCCATCGCCGCGCCGCCGGAACCGATGACCGCGAGGTCCAATCCCTGACTCATGCACCCATCCTGACCTTCAAGTAGGCTTGAAGGTCAAGTGTTCTGAGGAGACATCGTGAGAATCGGGAAGCTCGCCGAGGCGACCGGGGCCACCACCGCGACGCTGCGCTACTACGAAGACGAAGGCCTGCTCCCGCCCGCCGAACGTTCCCCGGCGGGGTATCGCGACTATGCCGCCGACACGATCGCCCGGGTCGGCTTCATCCGACGGGGACAGGCCGCCGGGTTCAGCCTCGCCCAGATTCGGCAGATCCTCGACATCCGTGACAGCGGCCACGCGCCGTGCACGCACGTGCGCGACCTGCTCGACATCCGACTGACCGACCTCGACGAGCAGATCAGCGCACTGGTGGCACTGCGCGAGACCATCGCCCGGCTGCGGCAGGGCGCCGAAAGCGTCGACCCGGAATCATGCAGCGCCGATGACGTATGTCGATACCTCTAGGAGCCACCTCCGTGGCACCGGAGGCATGTATTTCGTCAAGTCCGTTGACCCCGGCAGTCGTCATGAATTTCCGCCCCACTGGAGGTCGTTGGTGCGCGGGAGCGCGGGGCCTGCTGAGCAGTAGGCTCACCCGATGCGGTGGGATTTCACTCGAAGCTGGTCGCATTGGCCGTGCTGAGCCCAGCCACACTCGTTCAGGCGATCGCCACCTTCGCCATCACCAATATCGACGACATCGTGGTCCTCGCGGTGATGTTCGGCCAGGCGCCCGGTCATCGTGGCGCAGCCATCCGAGTGACCGCCGGTCAGTACCTCGGCTTCACCGCCATCTTGGCAGTTTCGGTCGGCGGCGCACTCCTGGGTGCCACGCTGCTTCCTCCAGCCGCACTGCCGTACTTCGGGCTGCTGCCCATCGTGTTGGGGCTGCGGGCGGCATGGCTGGCCTGGCGGGATCGCCGCACCCAACCGGCGCCGACCGATGATCCCGCAACACTGTTGACGCCTGGCACCTGGCAGGTCGCAGTCATCACCTTCGCCAACGGCGGCGACAACATCGGCGTGTACGTTCCGATCTTCGCCGTCTCAACGATCGCCACCATCGGTGTTTACATCATCGTGTTCCTCATCGGTGTGGCCATCTGGTGCGCGGCCGGCCGATATTTCGCCTCCCACCCGATCATCGCCAAAGCACTCTCACGCTGGGGCCACATCGTTCTGCCCGTTGCACTGATCACAATCGGGGCCCTCATCCTCATCAAAGGCGGAGCGTTCGCCCTCTAGCTCGGAGCAACTTCACCACTCAGGGCCAGGAGGCGCTCCTGCATCGGCATGTGTTGGCGTTCAACCACTTTGGTGATGTCCCGGCCCGTATCCGCTATGACAATCTAAAACGGGCGGTGGCCAAGGTGCTCAAAGGCCGCAGCCGGCACCCGAACTACCAACACGAGCGAGCGCACCACAGAATCATGATCGTGTGTCACGAGAGACACGATCACAGTAGTTATACCGAAGACGTACCCGAGCCAACGGAATCGACAGGAGACCATTCCGGCTACCCTGCTGCGCTCGCAGCCGGGCGCGGAAGCAGGGTTGCCCCAGATTCAATGAGAAACGTCGCGATCGAAATTCTCATCCAATCTGGGGCAATGCAGGTCAGACTAGTAAATGTGCCCCAGATTCAATGAGAACGGACATGAATCGCCATCGTCGAGAGGGAGACTCTGACGGTTCGAGCTACTTGGGATTGGGATGGTGCGGCCCCGCGCACGGCGGCGGCCAGGTGATGGTGGCGCCGCTCTCGCGGACGCCCCACTTGCGCTTCGAGGGCTGCCGCATGTCCGGGTGCGAATCCGTCACCGGGGTGATCGTCACCGACACCCACACCGCCGTGAGCGTCGCCGCGGCCACCGTGGCCACAGCGGTCGAGGTCGCCAGGACCGGACCCGCCGAGCTGGTACGTGACCACCAGAATGCGCCGACCCCGGCGACCGTCGACACCCCGGACAGATAGGCCGCCGCGACGCACCACCGGAACCGGCGACGCCGCAGCGACATGATCGAACAGATCGCGGCGCCGGCACCCAATGCGGATGCGGCCAGCGGTAAGCCCACGCCTACCACCCATGCGGTGATCCCGGTCATGAGCAGCACGATGGTCGCCACCCACGCCACGCGACGTACCCACAGCGGCAGATAGACGTCGTCGAGTACCCCGTGTTCGATCTGCTTGAGGGTCGTCTCGATCGACTGGTCGCGCGACCACAGACGGAACAAAGGGCTCACCTCCTCAAGAAACGCCTGGTGTCGAGGATAGCCGCGACCACAAACCGCCTGCTCAGAGCTTGCCGTCGAGGTACTCCGCGTAGGCCGGCAGATCCAGCTGACCATGCCCGGACAGTCCGATCACCACGACCTGCTCGCGCGGATCATCGGCGACATGTGCAGCTGCGGCCGCGATGGCATGCGTCGACTCCGGAGCCGGCACGATGCCCTGCGTTCGCGCGAACTGCACCCCGGCAGCGAACGCGTCGCGCTGCGAGATCGCCACGCCCTCGACCAGACCCAGCTCCACGGTGTGGCTCAGCGCCGGTGCCATCCCGTGGTAGCGCAGTCCGCCGGCGTGGATCGGGTCGGGCACGAAATCCATTCCCAGCGTGTGCATCTTGAGCAGCGGGGTCAGCCCGGCCACGTCGCCATGGTCGTAGCGGTACTCACCCTCGGTGATCGACGGGCATGCACTTGGCTCTGCGGCCACGATCCGCGGGTTCGACCGGCCGTGGACCTTCTCCCGCAGGAACGGGAACGACAGCCCGGCGAGGTTCGAACCGCCTCCGGCGCAACCGAATACGACGTCGGCGCCGTTCGGCTCCACCAACGCCAGCTGCGCGACGGCCTCCTGGCCGATGACGGTCTGATGCAGGACCACATGGTTGAGCACGCTGCCCAGCGCATAGCGGGCCTCCGGGTCGGCCGCGGCAACCTCGACCGCCTCGCTGACAGCCATGCCGAGGCTGCCGGTGGTGTGCGGATCCTTGGCCAGGATGGCGCGGCCCGCCTCGGTGAGCGTCGACGGGCTCGAGTGCACCGTGCCGCCGTAGGTCCGCATCAGATGCCCCCGATACGGCTTGGACTCATACGAGGCACGGACCTGCCACACCTCGATCTCCAAGCCGAACTGCACCCCGGCGAACGACAGCGCGCTACCCCACTGGCCGGCGCCGGTCTCGGTGGTCAGCTTCCGCACGCCGTCGATGGAGTTGTAGTACGCCTGCGCCACCGCGGAGTTGGTCTTGTGGCTGCCGACCGGGCTGACACCTTCGTACTTGACGTAGATGTGGGCGCCGGTGTTCAGGGCCTTCTCGAAGCGCCGTGCGCGGATCAGCGGAGACGGCCGCCACATCGTGTAGATCTCCCGCACCGCCTGCGGGATCTCGATGTAGGTCTCGGTGGATGCCTCCTGGGCGATCAACCCGCTGGCGAACAGCGGCGCGAGGTCGTCCGGGCTGACCGGTTCTTTGGTGCCGGGATGCAGATGCGGCGGGATCGGCTCGCCCAGCTCGGCCGCCAGGTTGTACCAGTGCGTCGGCACCTCGACGGTGACGAGGTCCGGATGGGTGGCGTCGAGCTGTTCCGTCATGCGGGACACCCTAACGCTCGCGTTTGTGAGGCTGAAATGTGCTTTTCAAGACGAGGTCGCCGTGGCAGGAAGATGTCATCGACGATCCGCGGATCGTCTCGGCCGGCACCGCAGATCGAAGTTCGGTGTCAGTACAGCGCCGCCGAGGAGGTCGCGATCATTGCGTGGCGATCGACTGCTTCGCCGGCCGTTCCGTGCAGGCGAAGCGAAATCTCTATCGGGAGATCGTGAACGCGCTGATCCGTCTGGGCATCCCCTCCGACCACGTGACCATCGTCTTTGCGTGAGAGTGCGTTGGCGAACTGGGCATCCGTGGCGGACAGGCCGCGTGTGATGTCGATCTTGGTTTCACCGTCAACGTGTGACGCCGGGCTTCTCGGCGCGGGGCACGGTCATGTCGGTCGGCGGCGCACCGTCACGGGATACCCCGGCGCGTCGACGGAGGCGGTGCACTCACAGCGTCGCCAGAACGTGCCGTCCCACGCGTCGTCGTACCAGCGGATCATCATCGAACACTGCGGCCCGTGGCTGCACAGTCCTGCCGCGCACTTACGGCACTCGATCATGTCCACTCCCCGGTGGTGTCGTCACCCGGTCGCGGTCGCGGCACCTACTCCAGGATGGCGCACTGTGCGCACCGTGTCGAGGTGCCCGACTACCACGTGCCGTCGGGAACCACCTTCGGATGGTGCCCACCCAGTTCGATCACCGTCTTGGGATCGACGGGTACGAACGGAACCTCCTCAGCGCCAATCATTTTACCGACGGTCTCGACACGGGACAGGATTGTCGACGGCGCGAGATCCCGCGCGTCGGCGTCGTAGTAGTCGAACCACGGTAGTCCGGCGTTCACGTAAGCGTCGCGGTCCACGGGCGTCGGCGGCGCGACCTCACCGGTGATGGCAGTCCACTGCGCGGCCGAACACAGGTGCACGAACACCCGTCGTGCATCGCTCTCGTCGTAATCAACCAGCGCGCGGTCGTCGGCATACACCGCCTGCCGCATCCGCCCGCCGGCGCCCAACCCCATACTCGCCGATGGCGCGGCCAGCGGGCCGCCGTCCGAGCAACACAGCGGCCCCACGGCCCGTGCGACGCGCCACTCTGCAAGCGCCTACGAGGTCAGACCGACGGCCCGGAGCTGCACCCCGCCATGGGTCTCTTCCCCAGTGACCTGCCCTTCGACCGTGGCGCCCGAACCGAGCGGCACCGCGACGAACTGACGGATGAACCCGTCCCCCCCGCGCCGTCCTTCCCCGCACCTTCGACTTCGGCTTCGCCACCGGCTTGATGGTCAAGGACGTCCGGCTCTGTCTGGAACAGGTTGCCGAACTGGGTCTTTCACTCGACATTGCACAGGCCGTCGCTCTAGTCTGGGAGGCGACTATCGACGCGACCGGTCCGGATTCGGACTTCACCTCGGTGATCAAACCCATCGAAGAAGCCGCCGGAGTCATCGTCGGAGACCCCGGCGGCCCCTGATCCATCAGTGCTGCGGCACGCCGGTGTACTCCGGATTCGGCGGCACCGACAACGCCACCCCGATCCGGTTCGTCGCGCCGATGAACGCGGCAATCGAGATACCCTCGAGGATCAGATGGTCGTCGAGCCCCAACCGCCGTAGCCGGTCGAAGTCCTCGTCGCGCAGTGACTGCGGGTTGTTGTTCACCGCGATCGCCAGGTCGGCCAGCGCACGCTCCCGGTCGGTCAGTTCGGCCACCTGGTGATGGTCGATGGCGACCCGCTGACCGAACGACCAGTCCCCCGCGACCTTACCGAGCTTGTTCGCGTGATTGGTATGGCAATAGGCGCAACGGTTCTCACCCGACACCACGGTGGCGATCACCTCGCGTTCACGGGCCGTGAGCCCGCCGCGTCCATCGGTGCCCAGCAGTGGCAGCAGATAACCGTTGAGCCGGCCGAGGTCGTCCTCGTTGAGCGACAGCGCACGGAACCAGTTGGAGGTCAGGCCTTCCTCGCGCTGCTGGCGGGTGAAGAATCCCTTCACCGCGGGGTTCTGCAGCTCATCGACCTCGGGCACCTCGAGGCGAGAGATCCGGCTCGGCGTGAGGCTGGAGGTCGTTTCGGCGGCACGTTCGGCGGTCGTGGTCATGACCGACACTGTGCCCGCGGCCGCCGGACTCGCCAATCGTTATGCGTGGGCTGACTTTAATTCCGGCGGGTGCCACGACGCCTTCCCGTCAGACTGATCCGAACCGTCGCCGCCGCAGGGGCCTTCGACATCTACTGGGGTTCGATCGTGTTCCCACGTGCACCCTCTCGGAGGCCCATCCATGCTTCGCCACCTCGCGCGTACCGCCCTGACCCTTGCCGTCCTCGCCTCGGCCGTCGCCTGCAGCAGCACCGACGACAACTCGGGCGGCTACACCCTGCGCATCGGCGCGACATCGCCGACCGGCACGCCCGCCGGGTCGCTCGGATGGGGTGACAAGCAGGGCATCCTCGCCGAGCAACTCAAAGACGCCGGCGTCGACAACATCGAGTACTCGTTCTTCCAGTCCGGCAGCGACGTCGCCTCGGCGTTGTTCGCCGGTGCGATCGACGTCGCCGCCATCGGCGACAACCCAGCCCTGCGGGCCCGCAGCCGCGACCCGAAAGTCGTTCTACTGGCGCTTGATTCGATCAGCAGCGACGCCTGGCTCGTGGGCGCCAAGGGTGGACCGACCGACATCCAGGGGTTGGTGGGCAAGACCGTCACCGCACCGCAGGGCACCATCCGGGACCGCGCGGCCAAACAGCTGATCGACGCGGCCGGGCTCACCGGCAAGATCCAGGTCCGCGATGTACCGACACCCGAATCGATCGCCGGTCTGAGCTCGGGGCAGATCGACGCCACCGTCGTGACCGGCGCCAGCGCGATCGAACTGCAGCACAAGGGTTTCCCGATCATCGACAGCCTGTCCCGGCACGGACTGGGCAGCACCGGCACCAACATCGCGCTGACCACGTTCACGGGCGAACATCCCGAGTTCGCCGACGCCTGGCGTCAGGCCGTCACCGCGGTCAACAGCGACATCCAGAAGAACTTCGACGAGTACGCCACCTGGGTCGCGCAGACCGACGGGACCGACGTCGAATTCGTCAAGGAGTCGACACGGCCCGACGAGTTCAACACCGAACCGTTCCCCGCACAGGGGGTGGATCAGCTCGAGGCGGCCTACGACTTCCTCAACGCCGACGGCTCCCTGGAGAACCAGTACTCGGTACGCGAATGGGCCGGGGCCCAGTCATGACCGCCGTCGTCGAAGCGGTACGCGCGGACGCCGCCACACCGCGACTGATCGACGTCGTCGCCGGGCACCGTCGCCGCCGCGGCGTCTGGGCCCGGATCCCGCGCACCGTCCGTCGGACGATGAGTCCGGTGCTGATCCTGGCGGCATGGACCATCGGCTCAGCCACCGGACTGCTCAACCCCGACCTCTTCCCGCCTCCAGGGCACGTGGCCACCACCGCGTGGCAGCTGCTGACCGACGGCCAGCTGGCGCTTCACGTCGGGACATCGGCGACGCGGGTGCTCACCGGAACCGTGCTCGGCATCGTCTTCGGTGTGCTGCTCGCGGTTCTGGCCGGCTTGACCCGCACCGGTGAAGACCTGCTCGACTGGACGATGCAGATCCTCAAGGCGGTGCCGAACTTCGCGCTCACCCCGCTGTTGATCATCTGGATGGGTATCGGTGAGGGTCCGAAGATCGTGCTCATCACCCTCGGCGTCGCGATCGCCATCTACATCAACACCTACTCCGGCATCCGCGGGGTGGACCAGCAGCTGGTGGAGATGGCGCAGACCCTCGAGGCCCGTCGCATCACCCTGATCACCCAGGTGATCCTGCCCGGTGCGATGCCGAACTTCCTTGTCGGCCTGCGCCTCGGGCTGTCCAGCGCCTGGCTGAGCCTCATCTTCGCCGAGATGATCAACACCACCGAGGGCATCGGCTTCCTGATGTCGCGCGCGCAGACGAACCTGCAGTTCGACGTCTCCCTGTTGGTCATCGTGATCTACGCGGTGGCCGGTCTGGCGTCCTACTCGCTGGTGCGGCTCCTGGAGCGGCTGCTGCTGTCGTGGCGCAACGGCTTCACCGGATTCGAAGGCACGGCATGAGCGCTGCGGTGGTCACCGTCCGCGGCCTGCGGCGCGCGTTCGGCGCACAGCAGGTGCTCGACGCCCTCGACCTCGACATCGCCGACGGCGAATTCGTCGCGATGCTGGGACGGTCCGGCTCGGGCAAGAGCACGCTGCTGCGGATCCTCGCCGGCCTCGACCACCAGGCCGACGGTTCGGTGGTGGTGCCACGCTCGCGCGCAGTGGTGTTCCAGAATCCACGGCTGCTGCCCTGGCGTCGCGCGTTGGCCAACGTCACCTTCGCACTCGCCGACGCCGGCCCCGACGCGCCGAGCCGGACCGCCCGCGGACGGGCCGCGCTCGATGAGGTGGGCCTGGCCGACAAAGCCGACGCGTGGCCGCTGTCGCTGTCCGGTGGTGAGGCCCAGCGTGTCTCGCTGGCCAGGGCGCTGGTGCGCGAACCCGACCTGCTGCTGCTCGACGAACCGTTCGGCGCGCTCGACGCCCTGACCCGGCTCAAGATGTACCGGCTGCTGCACGATCTGTGGGCGCGTCGGCACATGGCGGTACTGCATGTCACGCACGATGTCGACGAGGCGATCCTGTTGGCCGACCGGGTCGTGGTGCTCTCCGACGGGCGGGTGTCGCTGGACCGTCGCGTCGACCTTCCGTTCCCCCGCAGTCGCGGCGACGAGGGCTTCGACGACCTACGCCGGGTTCTGCTGGCCGAGCTCGGGGTTCGCGAGGAGGTCGGGCATGACCGCGGCCGGTGACCCCGACGTCCACCACACCGACGTCCTGGTGATCGGCGGCGGCCCGGCGGCCACCTGGGCGGCCATCGCCGCTGCCGAGGCGGGACGCCGAGTCCCCCTGGTGGACAAGGGCTACTGCGGCACCAGCGGTGCCACCGCCGCAGGCGGCAACAATCTGTGGCTGATCCCGCCCGGACCGCGACGGGAAGAGTCCGTGCGGGAACGCGAGGCCGCCGCCGGTGGGCTCACCGACGCCGACTGGATGCACCGGGTGCTGTCGGCATCGTGGGAGCGGATCGAACAGCTCGCCCGATGGGGCTATCCGTTCCCGGTGGGAGACGACGGCCGCCAGCTGCGCAGCAGCCTGCAGGGTCCGGAGTACATGCGCCGGATGCGCCGCAAGGCCCACCGCAGCGGCGTCCACATCCTCGACCACCACCCGGCCACCGCACTCACCACCGATGCCGACGGAATCGTCAACGGGGCCAACGGCATCGCCCGCCAGAACGGTGGCCGTTCGTGGCGGATCTCGGCCGGCGCCGTGGTGGTGGCCACCGGCGGCACCGCGTTCCTGTCCGGGACCTTCGGCACGAACGTCGACACCGGCGACGGGCTGCTGATGGCCGCCGAGGTGGGTGCCGCGCTGTCGGGGATGGAGTTCTGCACCGCCTACGCGCTGGCGCCGGAGTGGGGCACCCACACCAAGGGCCGCATGCTGCAGTGGGCCAGCTTCTACGACGAGCACGGCAGGCCCTTCCCCACCGAACGTGGGCTGGGCGGTCGCAAGGACGCGCAGTGGGCTCTCGCGCACGGGCAGCGGGTGTTCGCCCGGCTGGACCGCGCACCCGTGCACATCCGCCAGACCATGCGCGACGCCCAGCCGAACTACTTCCTGCCCCTCGACAAGGCCGGGATCGATCCGTTCGTCACCGCCTACCCGGTCCGCATGGTCTACGAGGGGTCCGTGCGCGGCACCGGCGGCCTGCGGTTGACCGGGCCCGACTGTGCGACCACGGTTCCCGGTCTGTTCGCCGCGGGAGACGCGGCCACCCGGGAGCTCGTCACCGGTTCGATCAGCGGTGGCGGCAGCCACAACGGATCGTGGGCGATCGCGTCGGGAACCTTCGCGGGACGCGGCGCCGCCGAGTTCAGCCGTCGCCGCACCGCGGGTGATGCCGTCAAGGCCGACCGGGTGGGTCTGCGACCTGGCCCGCGGCACGCACCGACCGTCGACGAGGTGGTGCGGGCCGCGCAGCAGCACGTCCTGCCGCCGATGCGCAGCCACCTCAAATCCCATGAGCGCCTGACCGAATCCGCCGCGGTCCTCGAGCAGGTGTGGCGGGACATCGCCGACGGGCTGGCGCCGGTACCGGCTCGGGAGTCGTACAAACCCCGCCAGGCGGTCGCCATGGTCGCCGCGGCGCGGTGGATCACCGCCGCCTCACTGGCGCGCGAGGAGACCCGGGGGCTGCACCGGCGCGAGGATCGACCGCACACCGATCACCGGTTGAACCACCGGATCCTGACCGGCGGGCTCGACACGGTGTGGAACGATGCCGATCCCGTTGCCCCGCAGTTGATCTCAGCGGAGGCGGTGGCATGATCGAGATCGTCCACACCGCCGCCTGCGTCGCCTGCGATGTGTGCGTGAAGGTATGCCCCACCGACGTGTTCGAACGCGGCGAGGACGGCGTCCCGGTGATCGCCCGACAGTCCGACTGCCAGACCTGCTTCATGTGTGAGGCCTACTGCCCGGTCGATGCACTGTACGTCTCCCCGGTGTCGGCGCCCGTCGGTGCGGACAGTCCGCACGCCGACGTGGATGCCGTGCTCCGCAACGGCCTTTTCGGCGGCTATCGCGAGATGGTCGGCTGGGGCCACGGGCGCACCCCAGGAGCGCTGCTGGACCGCAATCCGGTGCTCAAAGCCGTTCCGCCCCTCCCTGAGTCGCGTCTCCCGCCGCCGTCGACCCTGGCGGGCTCGCCGTGGAATCACCCCGCTGACTGACGGGTGTTCTCACAGCATCCAGGTGGTGGTCTCCGACACCGAACGCCGCTCGAGCACCGGCAGTGCAGAGCCGTCGGCGGGCGCCCAACCCAGCCGGATCAACACCTGCGGGTACGCCTCACCATCGAAGACCTCGCAGGCCAACGACAATCGACTGCGGGTGTCGGTGAGCGGCGTGGTGAGCGGACACGATGCCAAGCCCATCGACGTGGCCGCCAGCAGGACGTCACTCATCACCTCGCCGGCCCGCAGGTGCGCGAGGTCCCCGTCAGTGTCGGTGGCGAGCACCAGTAGCGCCGCCTCGTCGGCCGGCGCGGCGGCCGGACTGCCGTACTGCAACACGACGTCACCGTCGGATGACCTGCCCCAACCGGTTCTCGGCACCACACCGAACCGGACACCGTCCCGGTCCGCGCGGACGTGCATCAACTCCAGCGAGCCCTCGGGAAGAGGCTGCGCCCGGTACGGGCGACGATCGGCCCGACGGCGAGGAATCGCCTCGGCCAGTTCGATGTCACCGACGCTCGGCGGCGCCTCGATCAACTCGATGAGCGCCAGGTGGTCGGCATCGTCCCGCGCAGGAAACCGGCGAATTCTCGGAGCCCACCCGTCGGCACCCAATGCCACCGCGCAGTGATGCAACACCGCACCGCAACTGAGCAGGACGTCGCGGCGGTCCTGACCACCGTCGCCCAGCCGGCGACTCCAGTCCGCGAAGAGGTCGACGCCGCCGGGCGTGACACGCCAGGACCACGGCTGCGCATTCTGCGCCGAGGGGGCGTGCGCGGCGGCGTCCAGGACGCGCTCGAGCGTCGCGACGTCTGGCAATGAACCCGCCAGGTCTCTCACCTCCGCCGAACGCAGTCGTTGACCGATGATAGTGGCACCTGTGACCACAGCCATATTGTTAGTGCCCTAACAATTTGCGTACGATTCAAGCATGTCATCGTCGACCGCCACGGATCTCGATCCGCTCGCTCTGGAGCGTCAGGTCTGCTTTGCCCTCGCGGTCGCCAATCGCGCCGTCCTGGGCGTCTACCGCCCGCTGCTCGATCCGCTCGGTCTGACCCACCCGCAGTACCTGGTGATGCTCGTGCTGTGGGACCACCGCAAATCGGCGGACTCCCCGCTGTCGGTCAAACAGATCGCGCAGGCGCTGCAACTGGACTCGGCGACGTTGTCGCCGATGCTCAAACGGTTGGAGACCCTCGGGCTGATCACCCGCACCCGGAGCACCGTCGACGAACGCGCCATGAACGTCGAACTCACCGAGGCCGGAATCGCGCTGCGCGAACGGGCGCTGGCCATCCCGCCCGCCGTCGTCGCCCGCCTCGGCGGCGACCTCGCCGAACTCGAAGAACTGCATCGCGCACTGACCCGTATCAACTCCGCGGCCCAGGCTGCCGGCGCACTCGACCTCTGACCACCCACGACGCACAGGAGCCCCCATGGCCGACGCCAAACCCTCGTTCTTCCAGCGCATCCCCTACTTCTACGGTCGGCGTCTGCCCGCAACGATGCGCACGTGGGTCGCCGAGGACCTCGCCGGGCACGGCGCCGTCCGCCGGCACATGATCCGCATGGCGATTCCGCCGCTGCTGGTGCTGGCCCCGTTCTGGCTGCTGCCGACGTCCTTCTACGTGCGCCTGGAGATGACCGCACCGATCTACATCTGGGCGCTGCTGATGGCGCTCGCCCTGAACAAGGTGTGGCGGCGCCACCGGTTGGCCCAGCACAACCTCGATCCCAAGCTGGTCGACGTGATCCAGCGCCAGAAGGATGCGCACATCCACGAGGACTACATCCGGCGCTTCGGACCACGCCCCGAAGAGGCCAAATGGCAGGAGAACAGCAGTCCGTTCTGACCGGTAGCACACGCGCTGCGGCGATTTGGAGAAGGCTCCTGCCTGGCAGTACATTGTCCGACGGCCCGATCCCCGCTGCAGAAAGCCCACGAACATGCCTGCCACGATTCGGAGCAGCCACGGATGCCGCCGTCGGACGACCTCGCGCGGCGCACGCCGCCGGACCCTACCGCCCATGGCGGGCCAAGCCTTCGAGATCGTCATGACCCGTGACGCGACCGGCTGGTCGGTGACCGTCCCCGAACTCAGCGCCGTCACCCACCGCGCCGACCGGGCCGAGGCCGAGATGGCGGCCCGTGAACTCATCTCCCGCCACACCGGCATCCCGCACGGCTTCGTAGCCATCTGGTCGCGCGACTGACCGCATCGCGCGGCGAATAGGGTCGGTGGACAACACCTTTCGCGACCCAACCGAGTCCCAATCGTGACGTGGCGCGCCCATCGGCAGCCCGCGGCACAGACCACTCCACACGTACTGTCACGCCATGCGGGTTGTCCTGGTCGCCGCCGCCGTGGCGGGTTCACTGTTCAGCGTCGGTTTCACACCGGGGGTCGCCTCGGCCGCGCCGACCACCACCGAACCCGTTGAGCGCCCGCTGAGTTCGACCGAAGTCCTGTTCGCCGGCCGGTCCGACATCGTGAACAGCGAGACCCTCGACTTCGAGGCGTGGAGCCCGCTCGAGGATGCCACCGGTCTCCGCGTCTATTTCGTCTCGGGCACGCCCGCCTGCTACGGCGTCCGGGCCGTTGCCACCGAGACCGTCGACACGGTCACCGTCGAACTGCACGAGGGCCTTCTTCCGGAAGCGGCCAACCGCATGTGCACCGCCAAGGCCGTGCTCGCCGCCACCGACATCACCCTCGACGCGCCGGTGGGCGACCGAAAGGTGCTCAGCCGGCACTGACTTCCGGTCGGCGGTTACTTCCGGCCAGGATCGGGCATCCTCCGCGCGTGTGAGACACCTCACACCATGGGGAGCCGATCGGCCTCGAAGGGGGCAGCATGACCGCCGACAATCCGGTCAAACGCACCGACGTGGACAAGGCGTTGCTCGGCAGCGCCACCTATCGCAGTCTCGGTGAACAGCGCCTGACGCCGGCCGAGGAGCGCTTCGAGAAGGGGCGCCGCACCGTCGGCCTGTTCCTCGCGCCCGCCCTCACGGTCGTCTTCCTGCTGCTGCCGCTGGACCTCCCGCCGCAGCAACAGACGCTGGCCGCCGTGCTGCTCGGCGTGATCGTGCTGTGGGTGACCGAGGCGGTGCCGATTCCGATCGGTGGTCTGCTCGGCGTCGCGGTCGTGGTCTTCCTCGGCGTGGCACCCGCCGACGACGTACTGGCACCGTTCGGATCGTCGACGATCTTCACGTTCATCGGCGCCTTCATCCTCGCCCAGGCCATGCTCAAGCACGGTCTGGCACGGCGATTCGCGTTCCGCATCCTCGCGCTGCCGCGGGCGGGTCAGTCGACCACCGGTGTCATCCTGGCCTTCGGGGCGATCACCTGTCTGCTGTCGGCGTTCGTCTCCAACACCGCGACCGTCGCGATGTTGTTGCCCACCGCGATCGGCATCCTCGGCGTGATCGCCAAACTGCTGCAGAAGCAGGGCAACGTGGCCGACGATTTCGACCCGCTGCGGCTGAGGGTCGGTGCGGCACTCATGCTGATGCTCGCCTACTCCGCCAGCGTCGGCGGTCTGCTGACACCGTGGGCAGCCCTCCGAACCTCATCGGCCGCGGCCTCATCGAAGAGGCCACCGGCGAACGCATCAGCTTCGGCCAGTGGATGGTCATGGCCGCACCGATCTGCCTGCTGATGTTCGCGATCCTGGCGGTCGTCCTGCTCCTCCTGAACAAGCCAGAACTCAAGCACATCGACGGCGTCGCCGACTACGTGGCCCGCGAGCGCGAGGAGATGGGCAGGCTCTCGAGGGCCGAGAAGAACACGCTGATCGCCTTCGGGGTGACGGTCTTCCTGTGGATACTGCCGGGCATCATCGCGCTGGCCTTCGGCAACGACTCCGACATCTACTCCTCGGTCAGTGACCGGTTGGACGAGGGCACCGTCGCGGTCTTCGGCGCGGCGCTGCTGTTCCTGCTGCCCACCGAGTGGGAACAGCGCGAGTTCACGTTGCGCTGGAGGGATGCGGCCGCGATCGACTGGGGCACGATCGTCCTCTTCGGCACGGGCATCATCTTCGGATCGCTGCTCGCCGACTCCGGACTGGCCGAGACGATCGGCAACTCGGTCGCCGACGCGCTCGGCCTGTCGAGCGTCGTGGCGATCACCATCTTCGCCGTCCTGCTCGCCATCGTCGTCTCGGAGACCACGAGCAATACCGCGTCGGCGGCGGTCGTCGTCCCCATCGTCATTCCGGTCGCCATAGCCGCCGGCGTCAACCCGTTCGTACCCGCACTGGCGGCCACGTTCGCCGCATCCTTCGGCTTCATGCTGCCGGTCTCGACACCGCAGAACGCGATCGTCTACGGCTCCGGCGCCGTCCCGATCACGACGATGATCCGCTCCGGTGTCACGTTCGACGTCGCCGGCGCCATCTTGATCATCCTCTTCCTGCCGCTGATGATCGCCCTGCTCGGGCTCGGAGCATGAGCGCACACCGTATCGCCGTCATCCCCGGCGACGGGATCGGCACGGAGGTGACGGCCTCGGCGCGCACCGTGCTCGACGCGGTCGCCGCGCGCCACGGGATCGACCTGTCCTATGAGGAATTCGACTGGTCCTGCCGACGGTTCGAGCGCGACGGGGCGATGATGCCGGCCGATGGGTTGGAGACCCTGAGTGGCTTCGACGCGATCCTGCTCGGCGCGGTCGGCTGGCCGGGCGTGCCCGACCACGTCTCGCTGTGGGGTCTGCTCATCCCGATCCGGCGGGCATTCCGTCAGTACGTGAACCTGCGGCCCATCCGGGTGTTCGACGGGGTCGCCAGCCCGCTGCGCGACGCCACCGACGTCGACTTCGTGGTCGTCCGGGAGAACGTCGAGGGTGAGTACAGCGAGATCGGCGGACGGATCAACCGGGGTTTCCCCGACGAGATGGCGGTGCAGGAGTCGGTGTTCACCAGGGTCGGCGTCACCCGCATCGCCGACTACGCGTTCGACCTCGCCGAAACCCGGCGCCGGTATGTCACCTCGGCGACGAAATCCAACGGCATCGTCCACACCCTGCCGTTCTGGGACGAAGTGGTCGCCGAGCGTGCCGCCAACCATCCGGGCGTGCGGTTCGACAGCGAGCACATCGACGCGCTGGCCGCGAAGTTCGTGCTGCAGCCGGGACGGTTCGACGTGGTGGTCGGCTCGAACCTGTTCGGCGACATCCTGTCCGACCTCGCGGCGGCCGTGGCGGGGTCGATCGGGATCGCCCCGTCGGCGAATCTCGACCCCACCAAGCAAAACCCGTCGATGTTCGAACCCGTGCACGGATCGGCGCCCGACATCGCCGGGCGGGGGGTGGCGAATCCGATCGGCGCGGTGTGGTCGGCGGCGTTGATGCTCGAACACCTCGGGCACGCGTCGGCCGCGGCCGACGTGATGACCGCCGTCGAACGCACACTGGCGCAACCGCAGACGCGCACCGCCGACCTCGGCGGGCACGCGTCGACCGCCGAGGTCACCGACGCGCTGGCCGCCCAGTTGCGCTGACGAGCCGTCGGCACCGGTACGGCACACTGAAGGAACCCGAACAGGAAGGTGCCGGTACCGATATGGCGACAGAGGATCCGTTGCGGCTGGGAGTCGTGGCCGGCGACGGTATCGGACCGGAGATCGTCTCGGCCGCAGTGCAGATCAGCGAGCGGGCGTTGGCCGCGGTGTCGGTCCCCGTCGACTGGCGGCGGCTGCGCATGGGCGCCGAGGCCATCACCGCGGAGGGCACTCCCCTGCCGGAAGCCACGCTGGCCGAACTCGACCGCCTCGACGCGTGGCTGCTCGGCCCGCACGACAACGCGGGCTATCCGGCGCCGTTTCGCGACGCGCTGTCCCCCGGCGGCACCATCCGCAAACGCTACGGGCTCTACGCCAACATCCGTCCGGCCCGCCGGTTGAGCGGCGCCATCCCCGCGGTCTGTCCCACCCTCGACGTCGTCGTGGTCCGCGAGAACACCGAGGGCTTCTACTCCGACCGCAACATGTACGACGGCCCAGGCGAGTTCATGCCGACCGCCGACGTCGCGATGGCGGTCGCCGTCTTCACCCGAGAAGCCTGTGAACGCATTGCGCACCAGGCGTTTCGGCTCGCGCGCACGCGGCGCCGCTCGGTCACCGTCGCCCACAAGGCCAACGTGTTGTCCAAGACCACCGGCCTGTTCCGCGACAGTTGCGTGCGGGTGGCCGAACAGTACCCCGACGTGACGGTCCGCCTCGAACACATCGACGCGCTCGCGGCCCTGCTGGTCGCGCGTCCCGCCGAATTCGACGTGATCGTGGCGGAGAACATGTTCGGCGACATCCTGTCCGACCTCACCGGCCAGCTCGCCGGGTCACTGGGGATGGCGCCGTCGGTGAACCTGTCCGACACCAAGGCGATGGCACAGGCCGCCCACGGCTCCGCACCGGACATCGCCGGGCGCAACATCGCCAACCCGGTCGCGATGATTCTGTCCACGGCGATGCTGCTCGAGTGGCTGGCAGAGCGACACCATCGTGGCGCACTGGCCGATGCCGCGACCCGGATACGAGATGCGGTGTGCCGCAGCCTCGATGACGGTGTGCACACCCCTGACCTCGGCGGGGCCGCGACCACCACCGGCTTCACCGAACACGTGCTCTCGGTGCTCGCCTCGGCGTGACCGCTACGTCGCCTCGATCCCGTCTTTGCCGTCGGCGGCCTTCTCACCGGCGTCCTCGGTGTCGCGGCGCCGCTCCCGCAACACGAACGCCGCCAGCGCCAGCACCAGGACCACACCACCGAGGACACCGATCTCCACCACCGCCCTGGCGAACGCCGGGCCCTGCTCCAGCAGGGTGGCCGCTTCCACGGAGAGCACCACGATCTCCTTGATACCGGCCAGGATTCCGACGATGAGGAACGGTTCGGCGACGATTTCATGCGAGCGCAGGCACGTGCGGACGGCGTAGAGCAGTTCCACGAAGATGAAGATCAGCAGCAACCCGTCGAGCACCTCGAGCATCACCGTCGACGCCGGGGTGTTGCGTAACCGCAGCATCGTGTTGAACTGCGACACCAGCAGTGCGACCGAACAGATCACCAGCACCGACGCGATGGCCCAGTAGACCGCATCCTCGAGCATTCCGAGCGCCCGGTCGGCGAAGCGTTGCCGCTCCTGCTCTTCCGATTTGTCCTTGGTCCGTTCCGCCACCGCCGCCCTCCCACCGCCGTCCGAGGCAGTCAGGCTATCGGGCGGTTCGCCCACCGGTCAGCGATTCAGCCACCAGATGCGCGACGACAGCGCGGTGGCGAAGCCACACCACAGCGGATAGAGGGCCAGCGGCGCCGCCTGCGCACCCTTCGCCTCGACGGCGCGCCGCGTCAGGTCCGCACTGCTGGCCGCGAGCGCGCCGGCGGCCACCGCCGACACCGCCAGCTTGTGCCGGTTGAAGAACAGCCACGACCAACTGCCGTTGAGAATCAGGTTGGCGGCCAACGCCGTGGTGTAGGCGCGTGCCTTCTCCGGCTGGCCGGTGTCGTTGTAGTGGTCGATCGTCGCCGCCGAGACCGCCGCGATGTCCGCGTAGAGCATCGGCCACACGATCCCGAACGCCTGACTCGGCGGCTGGAAACTCGGCTTCTTCAGCTTGACGTACCACAGCGACTGGCCCGGTCGGCTGGCGAGTCCACCCAGCGCGCCGGTGGCGAACACCGTGCCGGCGGTCTTGGCGAGAGTTGAAGCACGCATGAATTCCCTTTCGACGAGTCCAGCCCTCGTACCCCGCACCGCCGCCGGGCAATCTCGGGTGCCGCTGAGCTAGCGTCTAAGACGTCGAGATGGTCTAACGATCGGAGTTCTGGTGGTGGGCACGGGGGTTGCGCGCTCGACCACCGGCACGGTGCGCCCGGCGTTGCTGGTGGGCGGTCTGAGCGTCGTCGTCCTCACCGTCGCCGTCCTGCAGACCGCGGTGGTGCCGGTGCTCGGGGTGATCGGCGATCAACTCGGCGCCTCCACGGTCGCGGTGAGTTGGGCGGTGACCGCCAACCTGCTGGCCGCGATCGCGGCGACACCGCTGCTCGGTCGCCTGGCCGATCTGTACAGCAAGAAACGTGTGCTTCTCGGTGTCCTCGTCGTGGTGCTGATCGGATCGGTTCTCGCGGCGGTGACGTCGTCGTTGCCGCTGCTGATCGTCGCGCGGGTGCTGCAGGGCGCCTCCTACGCGCTCTACCCGATCAGCGTGGCGGTGCTGCGTGAGGAACTGCCGCACGGACGGTTGGCCGGGGCGATGGCGGTCATGTCGGGCACGCTCGGCTTCGGCGGCGGGGTCGGACTGGTGGTCGTCGGGCTGCTGATGAGCGGCGACGCGGACTATCACCGGGTGTTCTGGCTGACCACCGGGTTCACCGTCGTCGTCCTCGCGATCGTCGTGTTCCTGGTGCCCGCGCGGCGCCGCCGTGCCGAGGGGACGATCGACTGGCTGGGCGCCGTCGGCCTGGCTGCGGGCCTGTCGGCGCTGCTGCTGGCCATCACCCAGGGCAACGCGTGGGGCTGGGGGTCGGGCCGGACCCTGGCCTGTGCACTCGGCGGTGCGGCCGCACTGGTCGCGTGGTGGATGTGGGAGAAGCGGCGCATCCACCCCTTGGTGTCCACGCGCATGCTCGCCAAACCGGCGATGCTGCTGACCAACCTCGCCACGATCTTCGTGGGGATGGGGTTGTACTTCGCGTTCCTCGGACTGACGCAGTTCGTGCAGATCCCACGCGAGGCGGCCGGATACGGGTTCGGCGCGAGCGTGCTGCAGTCGAGCGTGGTGTACCTGCTACCCGGTGCCGTGACGGGGTTCGCCGTCGCGCTGGTCAGCGGCCGCTTCATCGACCGGTACGGCGCCCGCCGGGTGCTCGTCGTCGCGGCGATGGCCGGTGTCGTCGGGTTCGTCCTGCTGGCCGTGGCACACGATCAGCCGTGGCAGGTGATCGTGGCGGGGATCCTGGCCAACGCCTACATCAGCCTGGGTTACGGCGCGCTGCCTGCACTGGTCGTCGCCGAGGTCGAGGCGGGCGAGACCGGCGTGGCGACCGGGATGAACGCGATCGCGCGGACGGTCGGCAGTTCTCTGGCCGCGGCCGTGGTCGCGGTGCTGCTGGGCCGCACGGCGCCGGGCACTCAGGTGCCGATGGAGAGCAGTTTCGTGGTCGTCTTCGTCGCGGGTGCCGTCACCGCGGCGCTCGCACTGACACTGATCGCACTCACCCGCACCCGCCGACAGGTAGTGGACCCCGACGCCCTCGTGCAGTCACGGGCGATGAACCACGAATGGGGTTAGCGCAGCGACGCGAGGTTGCTCACCGATTTGCGCACGTCGGATTCGATGACTCTTGCGACCAGGGAACCGACCCGCGTGTTGAGGAGGCCACCGGACAGGTCGGCGACCACCCGGAAGTTCGAGCCCCTGTCGGGCTCCTCCTCGACGTGGAGCGACAGCGCGATGCAGATCGCCGGGAACCCGGTCCCGATGAGCTCGATCTCCTTGGGCTCGTCGTAACGGGTCACCCGCCAGTGGATGGTGTTGCGGAATCCCTTGACCTTGATCAGCGACGACACGCAGGTGCCGACCTCGATCTCGGCGGGCACCTCGCTGCGCCAACCCCCGAAGATCGTCAGCCACTCGTCGAACCGCCGCAGGTTGGAGGCCAGCTCCCACGCCTTCTCCGGGGTCAGGTCGGACGAGACCGCAACGTCAACGGATGCCATGCCCTCCCCAGTACCCGGCTCGCGCGGCCAGGTAAACGACCTGCGCGGATTCCGAACGCGACGCACGTCACACTGCGAAACTGATCGCACCCATCCGCTGTTCCGCGCGCCGGGCCAGAGCCCCTGACCGGCCAGGTCGACGCATGCCGAAAGCACGGATTCTTCTGCCGGAACCCCCTCGTGATGAAGGATTCCATTGTAGAAATGTTAAATCGTTGCGGAATCACTTGCGAAGGGTGCCGGGATCGGCGATTGTTTACGCACAGTCCGCAGGGCTGGGATCTGAGGAGGCTGCTTTCTGACCGGCACACACACCACTTCGGTGAACCAGACCGTCGACGGGGTCGCCCCCGACAAGAGCGGCCCGGTCATCGAGATCGACCATGTGACGAAGCGGTTCGCCGACTACGTCGCCGTCGCCGACGCGGACTTCTCCATCGCCTCCGGCGAGTTCTTCTCGATGCTGGGGCCGTCCGGGTGCGGTAAGACCACGACGCTGCGGATGATCGCCGGATTCGAGACACCGACGTCGGGCGCGATTCGCCTCGAAGGCACCGACGTGTCGCGCGTGCCCCCGCACAAGCGCAACGTCAACACGGTGTTCCAGCATTACGCGCTGTTTCCGCACATGAGCGTGTGGGACAACGTCGCCTACGGCCCGCGGAGCATGAAGAAGGACAAATCGGAGGTCAAACGCCGCGTCGACGAACTGCTCGAGGTGGTCCGCCTGACCGACTTCGCCAAGCGCAAACCGGGTCAGCTCTCCGGTGGCCAGCAGCAGCGCGTGGCGCTCGCCCGAGCACTGGTGAACTACCCCAGCGCACTGCTGCTCGACGAACCGCTCGGCGCGCTCGACCTCAAACTGCGCCATGCCATGCAGTTCGAACTCAAACGCATCCAGCGCGAAGTGGGGATCACGTTCATCTACGTCACCCACGACCAGGAGGAGGCGTTGACGATGAGTGACCGCATCGCGGTCATGAACGCGGGCAACGTCGAACAGATCGGCACGCCGACCGACATCTACGACCGGCCCGCGACGGTGTTCGTGGCCAACTTCATCGGGCAGGCCAACCTCTGGTCGGGGCGCCAGACCGGACGCCTCAACCGCGACTACGTCGAGATCGACGTCCTCGGCAGCAAGCTCAAGGCCAGGCCGGGTGACACGGCCATCGAGGCGGGCGGACACGCCACGCTGATGGTGCGGCCCGAACGCCTGCGGGTGTCGATGGAGCCTCCGGTCGGCGACGTGGCCGCAGTCCGGGCGACCGTGCGGGACATGACGTTCCAGGGTCCGGTGGTGCGCCTGTCGCTGGTCGCACCCGACGATTCCCCGATCGTCGCGCACGTCGGCACCGAACAACAGATGCCGCTGCTCCGGCCCGGCGACGAGGTGTACGTCTGCTGGTCGCCCGACGCCTCGCTGGTGCTGCCGGCCGCCGACATCCCGACCACCGAGGATCTCGAAGAGATGCTCGACGAGTCCTGACCCTCGTACCGTCCCGCACTTTCCGCCCCCCGGCCCTTCTCACCTCCAGAAGATCACGAAAGGCACACCCCTCATGCCCCGTTCGTCAGAGTTCGACCCGCAACTGGCCGCCCGCCTCGCCGCCACCCGGGCGTCACGGCGCCGGTTCCTCGGCGGCGGCGCCGCCGCGGCCGCCGCGCTGGCGTTGGGCCCGTCGGTCCTGGCCGCCTGCGGTTCGGACAGCGGCGGCTCGGAGTCCACGACCACCGACGACGGTGGCCCCGCCGGTGGGACGTTGCGGGTCTCGAACTGGCCGCTCTACATGGCCGACGGGTTCGTCGCCGCCTTCCAGACCGCGTCCGGGATCACCGTCGACTACAAAGAGGACTTCAACGACAACGAGGAATGGTTCGCCAAGGTCAAGGAGCCGCTGTCGCGTAAGCAGGACATCGGCGCCGATCTGGTCATCCCCACCGAGTTCATGGCGGCCCGGATCAACGGACTCGGGTGGCTCAACGAGATCCGTGCCGACCGGGTGCCCAACAAGAAGAACCTGCGTCCCGACCTGTTGAACTCGGCCATCGACCCGGGCCGCAACAAGACCGCGCCGTACATGACGGGCATGGTCGGCCTCGCCTACAACAAGGCCGCCACCGGACGTGAGATCACCCGGATCGAGGACCTGTGGGATCCGGCGTTCAAGGGCCGGGTCAGCCTGCTCTCGGACACCCAGGACGGTCTGGGCATGCTGATGCTCTCGCAGGGCGCCTCCCCCGAGCGGCCGTCCACCGAGGCGGTACAGAAGGCCGTCGACCTGGTGCGTGAGCAGAAGGACAAGGGGCAGATCCGCCGCTTCACCGGCAACGATTACGCCGACGACCTCGCGGCGGGCAATGTCGCCATCGCACAGGCGTATTCGGGTGATGTGGTGCAGCTGAAGGCCGACAACCCCGACCTGGAGTTCATCGTTCCCCAGTCCGGTGGCACGTGGTTCATCGACACGATGGTCATCCCCTACACCACCCAGAACCAGGCCGCCGCCGAGGCGTGGATCGACTACGTCTACGACCGCGCCAACTACGCGAAGCTGATCGCCTTCACCCAGTTCGTGCCGGTGCTGTCGGAGATGACCGACGAGCTCAACAAGATCGATCCCGGCGTGGCGGCCAACCCGCTGATCAACCCGCCGGAGTCGACGGTGAACAACCTCAAGTCCTGGGCGGCGCTGACCGATGAGCAGACGCAGGAGTACAACACCATGTACGCCGCAGTGACCGGGGGCTGACGCCCACCCATGGCAGGTGTAGCCAGCAGTAGCCGGCAGCGCAGCAGGATCGCTCCCTATCTGATGATCCTGCCCGCGCTGGCTTATCTCGCAATCTTTTTCGTGTGGCCGCTGATCTCGCTGGCGCGCACGTCGCTGTCGTCGACCAGCGGGTCGGTGTTCCTGCCGACCCTCACCTTCTCGTGGGATTTCGCCAATTACAGTGAGGCGTTCAGCAGGTACTCCGACCAGATCATGCGGTCGTTCGGCTATGCGCTGACCGCGACGATCGTGTGTCTGCTGCTGGCCTATCCGCTCGCCTACGTCATCGCGTTCAAGGCCGGCCGGTTCAAGAACCTGATCCTCGGCCTGGTCATCCTGCCGTTCTTCGTGACGTTCCTGATCCGCACGATCGCATGGAAAACCATTCTGGCCGACGACGGTTTGGTGGTGAGCGCGCTGGGCGCGATCGGGTTGCTGCCCAGCGACGGCCGCCTGCTGTCCACCAGCTGGGCGGTCATCGGCGGGCTGATCTACAACTGGATCATCTTCATGATCCTGCCGCTGTACGTCAGCCTCGAGAAGATCGACCCGCGGCTCATCGAGGCGTCGAGGGATCTGTACTCGTCGAACACCCGCAGCTTTGCGAAGGTGATCCTGCCGCTGTCGCTGCCCGGTGTGCTGGCGGGCAGCCTGCTGGTGTTCATCCCCGCGGCCGGCGACTTCATCAACGCCGAATACCTCGGCAGTACGCAGACCACGATGATAGGCAACGTGATCCAACAGCAGTTCCTCGTCGTCAAGGACTATCCGGCGGCCGCGGCGCTGAGCCTGGTTTTGATGGGCACGATCCTGGCCGGTGTGCTGCTCTACACGCGGGCGCTGGGCACGGAGGACCTGGTATGACCACCCAAGCCGGCGCCGCGGTCGCCGCCGCGGCCGAGCAGCCGCCCCGACCGAAAACCGTTCGGGGAACTCCGAAGTGGGGTGACTGGAGCCTGCGGATCGTCGCCGGCCTGGTGCTGCTGTACCTGTTCATCCCGATCTTCGTGATCGTGCTGTTCTCGTTCAACGACCCCAAGGGGAAGTTCAACTACAGCTGGCAGGGCTTCACGCTCGACAACTGGCTCGACCCGTTCAAGTACCCGGCGCTGACGAACGCGATGAAGTTGAGCCTCAACGTCGCCGGGGTGTCGACGCTCATCGCGCTGGTACTCGGCACGCTCGTGGCCATCGCGCTGGTACGTCAGCGCTGGCGCGGACAGCGTGCTGTCGACACGTTCCTGGTGCTTCCGCTCACCGCGCCCGAGGTGGTGATGGGCGCATCGCTGCTGGTGCTGTTCCTCGACCTGGGCTGGGCGACCGGATACGTCACGATCGTGTTGGCCCACATCGCCTTCGAGGTCAGCTTCATCGCGATGACGGTGCGCGCCCGGGTGCGGGGCTTCGACTGGACACTCGAGGATGCGTCGATGGATCTGGGCGCGAGTCCGACCCGGACGTTCTTCAAGGTGACGCTGCCGTTGATCGTCCCCGGCATCGTCGCCGCGGCGATGCTCTCGTTCGCGCTGTCGCTCGACGACTTCATCATCACCTATTTCGTCAGCGGGTCCACTGTGACGTATCCGCTCTACGTCAACGCGGCGGTCAAGGCCGCGGTGCCACCGCAGATCAACGTGATCGCGACGGCGATCCTCGTGGTCAGCCTGATCCTGTTGGCGGCGGGCACGCTCTACCGCCGCAAGCGCATCGACGTCTAGGCCGGTTTCCGGCGAAACAGCATTCCCTGTCGTCAAGCGCCCCGCTTGGCAGCAGGGAATGCTGTTTCGCGAGAGCGCGGCGTCAGCCGACCTCGACCGGCACGGGTGTCCCCCGCCCGCCGCCGCGTGCCGCCCCGATGCCCGCGGCGACGACGAACACGATGCCGATCACCGCGGCCACCCCCGGCACCTGGCTCAGCGCGACGAAACCGATGATCAACGCGAACGCGGGTTCCAGGCTCATCAGGGTCCCGAACGCGGCCGCGCTGAGGCGGCGCAACGCGAGAAGCTCCAGGGCGAACGGGAACATCGGGAGCATGACCGCCAGCCCGAGCCCGATCAGCAGCAGCTGCGGTGTCAGCCGGTCGAACACCGTCGGTCCCACGACGACCGTGCCGACGAGACCGGCGACGGGCATCGACACCGCCAGCCCGCTGATCCCGGCGACCTGATCACCGACGCGCTGGGTCAACAGGATGTAACCGGCCCAGCACACCGCCGCGGCGAGGGCGTAGGAAACGCCGACGGGATCGACCGCGCCGGTCCACGGCTGCGTCATCAGCAGCACACCGATCGCGGCCAGCCCGGGCCAGAGCACCCGCGCCAGACCGCTCCCCCGCACGACCGCCACCCCGAGCGGTCCCAGGAACTCCAGCGCGCTGGCGGTGGCCATCGGAATCCGGTCCAGTGCAGCCATGAACAGGAGCGTGATCGCGGCGGTGACGACACCGAGCGCCGCGCAGGCCATCAGGCTGCGGCCGGTGAAATCGGCCCGCCGCGGGCGCAGGAAGACCAGGAACAGTAGGCCCGCCCACGCCAGGCGCAACCAGGCCGCGCCTTCGGGGCCGATCTCGTCGATGAGTCCGACCGCGACCGCGACGCCCAACTGCACCGACAGCATCGCAGCCACCGCCATGGCAGCACCGGCGCGGGCTTCGGTGCTGGTCACGATGCATTGATACGGCAAGCCGACCGGCGGCGTCCAACGAGTTTCCGCGGATTCGGCGGTAACAGCCTCCGGGCTGATCCACGAATCAAGGTCAAAATGATTCCGATTCCGGCTTTTGTCCTTTACAGACGCAATTTCGGCGATTCACGCCTCTAGAGGCGTCCGATGGGGAGACCATGAGTGGATTGACGCGGGTGTCAGCGGGTACCCGCGTCTGGTCGGGGATGGCAGCGAGGGGGACTCGTGAACATCGGTAAGGCGTCCGTCGCGGTCGCCGCAACCATGCTCTCGGTCAGCGGGTGTGGGTACAGGTTGGCCGCCTACCCGACCGACGACACGGCGGCCCGACCCGTCGAGCCCCGAACCATGGCGGCCTCCTCCGCCCCCGAAGTCCAGCACAACGCCTCGGTCTCCGCGGCCAACCACGGGGTCCCACCGAACGCCGACGGCGACCCCGCATGCCCGCCGTCACAGGCTTGGGGCCGGCAACCCGAAGGCCGCGGCGTCCTGGTCACGGTGTTGACCCAGGAGGCGACCGCCGTCACCGTGCTGGTGCGGACCAGCACCGGAGTCGACGTCGCCAAACGCGCGATCCTCGACCGGGACGACCTCCACCTGTTCGAGTTCCCCAAGATCGACGCCGACGCCGTGGACGAGGTGCTCATCATGACCAGCACCCAGCGCTGCTTCGCCGTCGCCGACCCGCTGACCTTCAACTGACGGCCGCCGCGGACCTCAGTCGGTGCGCGGTTCGTACCCGCAGATCGCCTCGACCTTGTCCGCGGACTTACTGGCCGGATCGAACTCGTAGTTCAGCCATTCGCGGGCCAGGCGGCGAGCCAACTCGAGTCCGATGACCCGCTGTCCGAAGCAGAGCACCTGGGCGTCGTTGGACAGCACCGACCGTTCGACCGAGAAACTGTCGTGGGCGGTGACCGCACGGATGCCCGGCACCTTGTTCGCGCTGATGGCCACGCCGAGACCGGTACCGCACACCAGCAGGGCACGGTCGGCCTTGCCGTCGGCGACCATCCGGGCCGCCGCGACCGCGATGTGCGGATAGGCCGTGTCCTCGTCGGTGCCCACACCGACGTCGGTGACCTCGGCGACGCGGTCGTCTGCTTTCAGGTCCCCCTTGAGGGCTTCCTTGTATTCGTAGCCGGCGTCGTCGGATCCGACGACGATTCGGAGTTTGGACGTCTGTTGCGCCGTCATTGCGGACTGTCCCCTTTCACGGTGAGGCTTTCGGCGACCGTGCGCGCGCACATCGCCAGCGAGGTCGCGCCGGCGTCGGGGGTCCCGATGCTGCGTTCGGCCAGTGGGCGGGCCCGGCCCACCCTGGGTCGCAGATCGGCGGTGGCGCGTGCGGCGTCCTCCGCCGTCTGCGCGGCCACCGCCCAGGCCTGCTGCCAGCGCTCCCCGTCGGCGACCCGCCGCTCGAGTTCCTCGACGAACGGCAACAGCGCGTCGAGCATCGTCTTGTCACCGGGTGCGGCACCGCCCAGCTGGACCAGCGCGTCGTAACCGTCCCGCATACCCGCGGCGACCGTCGCCGCGTCCGGCCGACCGGTGTCGCCCAGGCGGGTGCCCAACGCGCTGAGCAGCGCACCCCACAGAACCCCGGATGTGCCGCCGGCCTTGGCCGCCCACTCCTTACCGGCCGCGGCGAGCACCGAACCCTGCCCGGCGCCCTGCTCGACCGCATTGGCGGCCGCGGCCCGGGCCGCCGCCGAACCCTTCACCATGCCGCGGCCGTGGTCGCCGTCGCCGGCGATCGCGTCGATGCGGCCGAGTTCGTCCTCGGCGTCGGCGAGCATCGCGGCCAGGGCCTCGAAGATCCGGGCTACCGTCCGGCCGCCGTCACGTCCGGCGTCGTCGGACCGCTCACCGACCGCGGGTGCGGCGGTGGCCGTCCGGATGTCGGCATCGCTGCGCCGATCACCGGAGTCATCAACTGCCGCAGCACCTTTGCGGTAAGCCGGGGTGTCCGCGGGTGCCCGCCAGTACCGCTCGAGTTCGTCGTCGAGCCACATGACGGTCAACGAGCAGCCGGCCATGTCGAGGCTGGTGACGAGCTCACCGACCTCGGGTTCGACGATCTCGTAGCCGCGGTCCCGCAGCAGCCGTGCCACCTCCCCCCATACGACGAACAGCTCTTCGTACTTGGTGCGCCCGAGTCCGTTGAGGATCACCGCGATTCGCTTCGACGCGGCGCCCGCCGGGGCGTCACCGAGCACACCGTCGACGAGGGTGCCGGCCAGACCGGCAGCGGTGGGCATGGCCTCCTCGGCGACGCCGGGCTCACCGTGGATTCCCAGGCCGACGCCCATCTGTCCCTCGGGCACCGTGAACAGCGGATGGTCCGCGCCGGGGAGCGTGCAGCCGTCGAACGCGACACCCAGCGTGCGGGTCGCCGCGTTGGACGCCTCGGCCACCCGCACCACGCCGGCGAGGTCGAGACCCTCCTCCGCGGCGGCGGACGCGCATTTGAACACGGTGAAATCGCCTGCGATACCGCGCCTCTTGGCCTCCTCACCCTTCGGCGCGCTGGCGATGTCGTCGGTGACGGCGAAGTAGTGGGCGTCGACCCCCTCGCCGCGTAACGCGGTGACGGCCAACCCGAAGTTCATGACGTCACCGGCGTAGTTGCCCGTGATGAGCAGGACACCGGCATCGCCGTGCGCGGCGCGGGCGACCGATGCGGCCTCCTCCGTGGACGGCGAGGTGAAGATGTTGCCGACCACCGCACCGTCGGCGAAGCCCGGCCCGACGGTGCCGCAGAACGCGGGGTAGTGCCCGGACCCGCCGCCGATGACGACCGCCACCTTGCCGGGACGGGTCTTGTGCGCACGCACCACCCCACCCGGAACCCCGGCCACGTAGCGCGAATTCGCGTCGAGGAATCCGACGAGCATGTCCTCGGTGAACCGGGCGGGATCGTTGAACAGCTTCGTCACCGCAGACGCTCCCCTGTCTCGGGGTCGAACAGGTACACCCGTTCCGGCGCCGCCGTGACGATCACCTTCTGTTCGGGTTCGTAGGTCTCGGCGGCCGGTGTCTGCACGACGATGCCCTCCTCCATCCCGTTGACGGTGCTGGTGGCCAGGCCGAACTCGAGGAGGTGTTCGAAGTAGGCGACGGTGGTGGCGATCCCGGCCGCGGAGTCCCCGGTGATCGCGCAGTCCTGCGGCCGCAGACCCACCGTGACCGCGGTGCCGTCGGCGACGTCGGTGGCCGCGGTGACCAGACTTCCTGCGCGGTCACCGATCTGCACCGACACCCGGCCGTCGCGCACCCGGGCGACCCCGGGCAGGACGTTGATCTGCGGTTCGCCGACGAACTGCGCGACGAACAGGTTCGCCGGATCGTCGAACACCTCGTCGGGTGTGCCGAACTGCTGCACCACACCGGCGTCCATCACCGCGAGACGGTCGGCCAGCGACAGGGCCTCCACCTGGTCGTGGGTCACCACGATCGTGGTGTAGCCGAATTCGCGTTGCAGCACCTTGAGTTCGCGGCGCACCCGCTGCCGGGCGGAGGCATCGAGATGGCTGAGCGGTTCGTCGAGCAGCAGTACCGGTGGGTTGCGCACGAGCGCGCGGGCCAGCGCCACCCGCTGCTTCTGACCGCTCGACAGCCCGGCCGGGCGCAGATCCATCAGATCGTCCATCTCGAGGCGGCGGCTGATCGAATCCACCATCTGCTCGGCGCCTTTGACCTTGCGGGCCTTCAATCCGTACAGCAGGTTCTCGCGCACCGACATCGGCGGGTACAGGGCGTAGCTCTCGAAGCCGACCCCGATGCCGCGTTTGGCGGCGGGCAGCTGGGAGATCTCACGGTCGCCGATCTTGATGGACCCGCTGGTGACGGTCTCCAGACCGGCGATCATCCGCAGCGTCGTGGTCTTCCCGCAACCGGACGGACCCAGGAGCGCGACGAGTTCACCCGGTTCGATGGCCAGATCGATGCCCTTGACCGCGGTGACGCTCTCCCGTCCGCGCGAGGCGTAGGTCTTCACCAGGTCGGTCAGCGTGAGGCTCTGCGCGGTGGCGGTCCGCGGCTTCTCGGCGGTCAGACTCACTGTGCTGCCTCCAATGTCGATGTGTGATCGGCAGGTCCCAGTCGAGGGGTGTCGCCGTCGCCGTCGCCGACGGCGAAGACGTGGACGTCGGAGTCGGCAACCCTCATCGTGACGTTGTCGCCTTCCCCGACCCCGTGGCGCCCGGAGGTCAACACGATGAGCTGGGTGCCGCCGCAGTCGACGGTCAACTCGATGTTGCGGCCGAGGCGCTCGGCGAGCAGCACCCGGCCCCGCAGCGTTCCTTCGCCGTCGGTGACGTGGATGTCGCTGGGCCGCAGACCGACCCGTACGCGGTCACCGCGGTCGGCGACGGCGCCGGCCGGGATGGCCACGTCCAGCGAGCCGTCTCCGAGCCGGATCCGGTCGTCGTCGACCACCCCGTCGAGCAGGTTGATCTCGGGCTGGCCGAGCGCCCGCGCGACGAAGGTGTCGGCGGGCCGGCGCCAGATGTCCTCGGGTGTGCCGATCTGCACCAGGCGGCCCTCACGCATCACCGCGATCCGGTCGCCCAGCGCCAGCGCCTCCTGGTAGTCGTGCGTGACATAGAGCGTCGTGGTGTTCGACATCGCCCCGAGCTGCTTGAGCTCGGCGCGCATCGCGGCGCGCAGCTTCGCGTCGAGGTGGCTGAGCGGTTCGTCGAGCAGGTAGATGTCGGCGGGGCGCACCAGCACCCGGCCCAGGGCCACCCGCTGCCGCTGACCGTTCGACAGCTCCCGGGGATAGCGCTTCAGCAGGTGGTTGATCCCCAGCGTGGTCGTCACCTGGTCGATCCGCTCGGTGCGCTCGGCCTCGGAATAGCGCCCGGTGCGACCGGATTTCAGCGGGGAGGCGAGGTTCTCGCTGACCGTCTTCTGCGGGTACAGCGCGTAGCTCTCGAACGCCATCGCGACATTGCGGTGGTAGGGCTCGACGTGGGTGACGTCGCGGCCCCCGATGTGCACCGTCCCGCCGTCGATGTCGACCAGCCCCGCGATCGATTTCAGCGTGGTGGTCTTGCCCGCCCCGCTGGGCCCGAGGATCACGAAGAACTCGCCGTTGGCGATGTCGACGGTCACGCCGTCGACGGCTCGCGTCTTGCCGAAGGATTTGTGCAGATCGGCGACAGATACCGTGGCCATCAGGCTTTCACCGCCCCAAATGACAGGCCCCGTACCAGGTAGCGCTGAATGGTCAGCGCCAGGATCAGGGGCGGGAGGGCCGCGATGATCGCCGCCGCGGCTGTGAGGTTGTAGTACGCCTGGCCGCCGCCACCGAGGAACTTCGTGATGGCGACCGTGACGGTGCCGGCATTGCTGTCGGCCAGGATGAGCGGGAAGACGTAGTTGTTCCAGGCGAAGATGAACGCCAGCAGCGCGGCCGCCGCGATACCGGGCCGCACGATCGGCAACGCCACCATGAGGAACGCCCGCTTGCGGGTGTAGCCGTCGAGCAGTGCGGCCTGCTCGAGATCCTCTGGGAGATCCTGGAAGTAGGACCGCAGGATCCACACCACCAGCGGCATGGTCACCAGCTGCAGCACCCAGATCATGCCGACCTTGGTGTCGAACAGCCCGATCTGGTTGTAGATCACGAACAGCGGCACGATGACCATGAGTTCGGGGGCGAACCGGAACGACAGCATCTGGAACATCAGGTCGTTGCTGCCCTTGTACTGCCAGCGGCCGGCCGCGTACGCGGCCGGGATACCGATCACCAGCGAGACGATCACCGCGCCACCACAGTTGATCAGGCTGGTCAGCAGCGATGCCTTGAAGTCCACGCTGGTCATCTCGGTGCCCTTGTCGGAGAGCACCGTCGCGAAGTTCGACCACGTGGGGCTGAACGAGAAGTACGTGGTGGTCTGCTGTTCGGCGTTCTTGAGCGCCAGCATGAGCATCCAGAAGATCGGGAACAGCGAGAACAGGAACCAGAACACCAGCCCCACGTCCGCCGCGACCGAGCCGATCGAGAACCGCTTCTGGCCGGGCGTCAATTCACTTCTGCGGAAGAGTGCCATGGTTACGACTCCGCTCCGGCAGCACGGCGCTGCGCTTTGCCGAGCACGCTGACGAGGTAGCGCGCGGTGATGAACACGATGATCCAGAGCAGCAGCATGTAAGTGCTGCCGCGCGAGTAGTCGAGGTTGATGATCGAATCCTCGAACGCGCCGATCTGCAGGGTGCGGGTGGCGACACCCGGACCGCCCGCGGTGAGCACGTAGATGTGGTCGAACACCTTGAGGTTGTCCATGAACCGGAAGATGACGGCGACCAGGATGTAGGGCCACAGCATCGGCAGCATCAGCTTGCGGAACATGTAGAACCAGTTCGCGCCGTCGACCTCCGACGCCTCGAAGGGTTCCTTGGGCAGTGACCGGATGCCGGCGAGCACGAGGATCGCCACGAACGGGGTGAAGATCCACAGGTCGACGAGGATGACCGACCACAGCGCATTGCCCGCCGACAACCAGTCGAACGTGTTGCCCAGGCCCAGAACGTGGTTGAGGATGCCGAACTGCGGGTTGAACATCAGCTTCCAGATCACGCCCGCGATCACCGGCGCGATCATCAACGGCAGGATCAGCACCTTCTCGAAGATCTTGCCGATGATGCTCGACCGGTTGAGCAGCAGCGCCAACCCGACACCGAGGACGGTCTCGATCGTGGTGGCCACCACGGCGAAGATGCCGGTGACCTTGACGCTCTCCCAGAAGATCTGGTCACCGAGAACGGAGGCGAAGTTCTCGAACCAGACGAAGTGGGGGTCGGGGTTGACCGCCGCGTAGTTGAGGAACGCGTAGTAGGCACCGACGAAGAACGGGTACAGGATGCCGATGACGATGACCAGGGCCGGAATCGACAGTAGGTACGGCCGAAGCTTGCGTCGCCAGGTCGGCACCTCGGGCAGTGGCCGGCCCGGATCCTGTGCCCGCTGTTCGGGCGAGGCCTCCGGCGCCTTGGGGGTCTGAGTGGTCATGGGACACGGCTCCTAGAGGTTGACCTTGGAGGTGTTGGTCTTGGCCAGGCTGCGCAGCCGGGACGCGGCGTCGTCCCCGCCGTAGATGTCCTGCAGCGCAACGGCCCAGTCCTTGGTGGTGTCGAAGAACTTCTTCTGCGGGGTGAACTGGATCTTGGAGGTGGGGATCACCGTCTCGAAGGTCTCGAGGTAGCCGTACTGATCGGCGGCGATCCGCTTGAACGTCGTGTCGAACACCGACTGCCGCACCGGATCTGCGTAGATGCCGCCCTCGACGGCTTTGTTCATCGACTCCTTGCCGGTGGCCCACTGGATGAACAGCCAGGCCGGCAGTTTGTTGCGGGAGTTGGCGTTCATCGCCCACGTCCAGGTCCACAGGTTGGTCTTGTAGTTGCCGTCGGGGCCGGCCGGACCCGGATACCAGCCGAGGTTCCCCGCCTGTGCGCTCGCGCCGGGCTTGTTCTTCGGATACGTCGCGCTGTCGGCGTCGTAGACCATCATCGCCTTGCCGTCACCGAGATCACCGGTGGCGTTCGGGTAGTCGTAGGTGGTCCACGAGGTGGGGCCCGCCTCGTGCTGCATCCGGATCCACTTCTCGGTGAAGTCGACGGCCTTGTCGCTGTCCATCTCGGCGACCAGATCGCGGCCGTCGAACGTGTAGTCGACGGCGCCTTCGCGGACGTACTGCGTCATGAAGCCCGGGTGGATCGTGGCCCACGACTTCGATCCGCGGGTGGCGATGCCGTACCGGTTCTCCGAGCGGTCGGTCAGGTCCACGGCCAGCTGGATGAAATCGTCGAAGTTGTCGGGCAGTTTCCTGATGCCCCGCCGGTCGAAATAGGCCTTGTTGTAGGCGACGACATTGTTCTCGAACCCCCACGGGATCGCCCACTGACCGCCGGTGCCCAATGGGTTGCCCAACGTGAAGTCCCACCGCGTGGAGGTGCGCAGACCCTCGAAGATGTCCTCGAAGTCGTACTCGGCGTTGGTCGCCGAGGCGTTCTGCAGCCACGGGTTGAGATCCTCGATCCAACCGGGCGGACCGTACTGCCAGATGAAGTAGGCACCCAGCATGAACGCATCGTGCTTGCCGGTGCCGCCCGCCAGTTCGGTGTTGAGCTTGGTGAAGTAGTCCGCCTCCGGCACGAGATCGACGTTGACGTTGATCCCGGTGAGCTCGGTGAACTCCTTGAGCAGCGGCTGGTAGCTCTGCTGATACGGGTGCGGGGTCTGCAGGATGTTGATCGTCGACCCAGCAGCCTTACGCCAGTCGAATCCGCCGCTCACCTCCGAGGCGCCGTTCGGGGCGCTGGTCTTGCCGCCGACGCCGCAGGCCGAGAGCACCGGCAGGCTCGCGGCCGCCGCTCCGGCGATTCCCATGGCGGCCAACATGTTCCGGCGCGACAGCTGACGTTGCTGCGCGAACCGATCTCGACTCATCTGGTGTGTTCCTTCGGCGCTCAGGCGGGGATCAACGAAACCTTGACGGACTCTTTACCGCTCGCGACGAGGTCGAGACCCTTCTGGAAGTCGGTGAGCGGTAGCTGATGGGTGCAGATCTCGTCCATCGGCAAGATGCCGGATTCGATCATCTTGATGGCGGCCGGCCAGCAGTACGGCCCGAGATGCGCGCCGAGCACGTCGAGTTCCTTGTCGTCGCTGATGATGCTCCAGTCGACGGTGACGTCACTGCCGAACACCCCGTACTCGACGTAGCGGCCGAGCTTGCGTAACAGGTTGAGCCCCTGCGGAACCGCCGACGTGTGGCCGGTGCCCTCGAGGTAGACATCGGCGCCGTAGCCGTCGGTGAGCTCCTTGACGATCGCCACCGCATCCTGTTCGGCGATGTTGATCGTGATGTCGGCGCCGCACTTCTCGGCCAGTTCGAGCTTGTCGGGGGCCAGGTCGAGCGCGATGACGTGCATCGGGTTCTTGGCCCGCGCACCCGCGATCATGCCGAGCCCGATCGGTCCGCACCCCGCGACGACGACGGTGTCCTCGAAGGTGATCTGGGCGCGTTCGACCGCGTGCAGGGAGCACGACAGCGGTTCGGCGAAGGCGGCATGATGGGGCTTGATGTCTTTGGACACCTTGTGCACCAACGCTTCTGCCGGATACACCATGTAGCTGGCCATGGCGCCGGGCGTGCGGCGCTTGAAACCGTAGAGGTCGTGCGGCTGACACATGTGGTACTGGCCGCGCTTGCAGAAGCGACACTCCCAGCACGGCACGATCTGCTCGGAGACCACACGGTCACCGACGGCGATCCCCCACCGCTGGGCGGCGTCGTCGTCGAGTTCGACCACCGTGCCGACGAACTCGTGTCCGGGGATGACCATGGTCTCGGCCCACGCGGGGCGGTTCTCGTCGCCCCAGAACTTCGCCGCGCCGTGGTAGCACTTCAGATCGCTGGCGCAGATGCCGACCGCTTCGACCCTGATCAGCGCTTCGCCGGGTCCGCGCTGCGGTACGGCGATCTCCTCGAGTCGATAGTCACGCGGTCCGTGACAGACCACTGCCTGCATCTTTTCCGGGATCTGGTCGGACATCGAGCGCTCCTCCTGTGTGGTTGCGCTCACACTAACCAATGCGGTGCACATCTGTCCAGAACATCTGTTCAGGGAGAATCTGTTCAGCGTCAGGCGTTCAATGTCATACTTCTAGGCGTGCCCCGGCCCGCACAGCCCGCGTCCGCGCCCGGTGTCGACAGTCCGATCCCGGACTCCGACGCCGGCCATTTCCCCGCTTCGCTGCTCTACGCCGCGGCGAAGCTCTACTACACCGAGGACGCCACCCAGGCCGAGGTGGCCTCCCAGCTCGGCACCAGCCGGGCGACGGTGAGCCGCCTGCTCGCCGAGGCCAAACGCCGCGGCATCGTGCGCATCGAGGTCGTGCCGCCCGCGGAGGTCGCCTCCGGTGATCTCGCAGACCGGGTGGCCCGGGCGCTGTCGCTGACGACCGTCTTCCTCAGCCATCCCTTGCCTCATCCCGGCCCGGGGCGCGGCATCGTCGACGTGATGGGGGCCGCGCTGGCGCCGGCGGTCGGACGGGCGTTGTCGGGTGCCGGACTGCTACCCGGGGACGTGTTGCTGGTGTCGAGCGGGCGCACGGTATACGAGGTCTCCCAGTACGACCTCGTACCGCTGCCGGGCGTGCTGGTGGCCCCGACCGTCGGCGGCAACGACCAGCCCGAGGAGTGGTACCAGACCAACGAGATCACCCGCCGGGTCGCCAATCGGGTCAACGGCAGGCCGAACTACCTGTTCGCCCCCGCCCTGCCCGGGCCGGAACTGTATCCGTCGCTGCTCAACGATCCGAGTATCCAACGCGTGCTGCACCTGTGGCCGCACGCCCGGTGCGCGCTGATGGGTGTCGGGGCGCCGCCGCTCATGCGTTCGGACATCCCCCAGTTCGTCCCGACCCGGTCGAACTCACTGCGTGCGGCCGTCGGCGACGTGTGCTCGCGCTTCTACGACCGCGACGGCAACGAGGTCGACTTCGAGGGCAGCGACCGTCTGATCGCCGTCGAACTCGAGGTGTTACGCCACGTCCCCGTGACGATCGCCGTCGCCGTCGGCAGCGACAAGGTGTCCTCGATCGTCGCCGGCGCGCGCGGCGGTTACTTCAACCAGTTGGTCACCGACCCGGGCACCGCGGCGGCCATCCTCGAGGCGGTCGACGGTAGGACCGACTGAGCGTCAGCGCGTCCTCACCGGCAGTTTCGCCCACCCGCGCACGCTGGACGTCCGCGCCCTGGTGGCGTTGGCGTAGTCGACGTCCCAGTCCGTCCACCGCGCCAGGACCTCCTCGAACGCCACCCGCGCCTCGAGCCTCGCCAACGCCGAGCCGAGGCAGAAATGCAGTCCCTGCCCGAAGCTCAAATGGCCTGCCTTGCGGTGGATGTCGTAGCGGTCGGGATCGGTGAACCGGGTTTCATCGCGGTTGGCCGACCCGTTGAGCAGCAGCATGTAGGACCCTTCGCCGACGGTGCGCCCGTACAACTCGACATCCCGTGCGACATAACGTGCCTGAACCGGGGACGGCGGCTCGTACCGCAACGTCTCCTCCACCGCCGAGGGGATCAGCGACGGGTCGGCGACGAGTTCGCGCCGCTGATCGGGATGTTCACCGAGGAGCTGACCCATGAATCCGATGAGCCGCGCCGTCGTCTCGTTGCCGGCACCGGCGATCATCGCGGTGTAGGCGAGAACCTCGGTGCGCTCGAGCTGCCGGCGCGTTCCATCGGGTTCCTCGACCTCCGCGTTGAGCAGTTCGGTCATCAGATCGTCGGACGGGTGCGTCGACCGCCATTCGATGTACTCGGCGAACACGCCAAGGGATTCCTCGAAGATGGTCTGGCTGACCTCGCCGGTTCCGCTCCCCTGCGAGCCGACGGTGATGCTCTTGTCGTTGAGGTCGCGGATCTGCTGCTGACCCTCCTCGGGGATGCCGAGCAGATAGCCGATCGTGCGCATGGGCATGATCGCGCCGAGATCGGTGACGAAGTCGAAACCCTCCGCGTCCCGCAGCGGATCCAGTGCGCGCGAACAGAAGCCGCAAACGAGGTCCTCGACGGCTAGCATGCGCCGGGGGGTGAACACCCGCGACAGCAGCCGCCGGTGCAGATCGTGCAGCGGCGGGTCCTCCCAGAGAAGGATTCCCGGCGGCACCTCGATGCCACTGAACAGGATGTCTGCGGTGGTACCGCGACCCGACCGATAGGTCTGCCAGTCCGGCAGAGCGCGCACGACATCGTCGTAGCGACTGAGCGCGTAGAACCCGTATCGGCTGTTGCGGTACAGCGGCGCCTCCGCGCGCATCCGTTTCCAGACCGGGTACGGATCGTCGTCGATCACGAAATCGAAGGGGTCGTAGTACAACTCGACCGCAGGATCACCTGTCACGGCGGGAACCTCATCGTGGTTGATTGGGCACACCAGGGAACAACTGCTCCGTCGGTCCCGATGTCACGTCACCGCGGAGCTTCGTCACCAGGTGCGGGGCGAAGACGGCGCCGTACACCGTGTGTCCGACGACGACCACGGCCACGATCGACACGACCGCAGACTGCCACCGGGTCTTCGACACCCGGTCGGACCACGATTCGATGACGTTGCGCCCCTGTCCGTCCGTGCGCCCGAGGAGATAGGCGAACACCATCACCTGGATGCCCATCGCGATCGCGTCGTAAATCGGGTATTGGTACTTGCCACCTTCGAAGATCGCCAGTCCGGGGATCACGTAGCCGTAGTAGAAGACACCGAGCCGCGGACCGAAGAACCCGTTGAACAGCAGGGCCCAGAGGAAACCGACGAGCAGGCCGGCCGCCAACAGCGTCTGGGGCCTTCGCCACCCGAACCGCGCGACGATCCGTCGTCCGAGTGCTGCGCCGATCACCGCGGGCAGCACGAAGTAGGCGATGTACCCGATGGGCACGGCCGATGGCAGGCCACCGCCCCAGGTCATGTTCAACGGCCACCACGAGGGCATCCGCGGGAGCGCGGGTGGGAACTGGGCGTACACCGCCCAGTCGTACGGTGCCTCGATCCACGAGAACGAGATCGCCGAGATGGACACCAGCAGCAGCGGGTGCAGCCGGCCGCGCCGCACGCTCAGGAACACCCCGACGCCGAGGAACACGACTCCGCCGACGTAGGCGAACGACAGCCCGGCGATCAGCGCGGGCGTGAGCTCGGTGCTCACCGGTCGCGCGCCGTGCGCTCACGCGCTTCCGGGTCCAGGAAGACGACCGCACCGACAATGACGACGATGAGCCCGAACAGCGTGCCGAGCATGATGACTGCGCCCATTCCAGCCCCTTCCACCGATCGATTAATAGTGGACACTATTAATATGCTCGCGGTCAAGACCCAGCTAGGGTGAACGACGGTGCCACAGCGAGATTCGTCCGATCAGCCGACCTCCGTCGCGGCCCGGGCCGGCCGCCGGCCTCGGGGCGAGGCGCGTCGGTTGCTGCTCGACGCCGCCCGGGATCTGTTCGCGCGCAAGGATTACCGCGCCACCACCACCCGAGAGATCGCAGAAGCCGCGGACGTCAGCGAGTACCTGCTGTTCCGCCACTTCGGCTCCAAGGCCGGGCTGTTCCGCGAAGCCCTCGTCGTACCGTTCACGACCTTCCTCGACGACTTCGCGCAGACGTGGCAGGCCGTCGTCCCCGAGGAGACCGATGAGGAGCAGTTGGCCCGCCAGTTCGTCGGCAGGCTCTACGACGTGCTCGTCGAGCACCAGGGTCTGCTGCTCACCCTCGTCGCCTCCGACGGACTCGACGACGAGGAGATCGAAGCCGCGGGTATCGCCGATATCCGCCGAGCGCTGAGCATGCTCGGCCGGATCAGCGCCGAAGGTATGCGATTGCGGGGGAAGCGGTCGCGTCAACCGGACCTTCCCGCACATTCGACCGTGGCGATGATCGTCGGCATGGTGGCGCTGCGCAGCACCTTCTTCGGCAGCAGCCCGCCGTCGCGAGAGGCCATCGTGGACGAACTCGTCCAGGCCATCCTGCACGGCTTCCTGCACCGCCCCTAGCCACCGGGTCCGTTGGGCCACTTCAGCAGCGACCCGGCGTCGACGCGGATGTGCTGACCGGTGATGTAGCGGCTGTCGTCGGAGGCGAGGAACACGCCGAGGTTGGCCATGTCCTCCGGTTCGATGTACGGGATCGGCATGGCCTGGAACAGGTTGAACAGCGGTTCGGCGTCCTCGCGGGTGGGCGTCTTGCCCTCGGCCTTCAGATCAGGCCGGAACACGCCGTACATGCCCTCGTTCTGCAACAGGTGGGTGTTGCAGTTCGTCGGATGGATCGCGTTGATACGAATCATCCTGGGCGCCAGGTGGAGACACATCTCGTCGACGTACTCCATGACTATCCGCTTGCTCCATCCGTAGCCGGCGCCCCCGGGACCCATGTCCGGGCTGGTGGTGGTCCCGCGGATCATGCCCGCGGTCGAGCCGGTGACGATGATCGAGGCGCCGTCCGGAAGGTGCGGGATGGCGACCGCGACGGTGTTCATCACCCCGAGCAGGTCGACGTCGGAGGCGTCGACGAACCCCATCGGGTCGGGATTGCCCATCGCCATCGGAAGGATTCCCGCGTTCGCGACGACGATGTCGATCCTGCCCAGATCCGCCAGACCGGCGTCGACCGCATCGCGCAGTTCGTGGCGTTCCCGGACGTCGGCGATCCGCGCGACGACGCGTCTGCCGATCTCCTTGACGGAACGCTCGGTTTCGGCGAGGTCTTCCGGGGTGGCGAGTGGATACGGGTTGGACGGGATGTCGCGGCAGATGTCGACCGCGATGATGTCGGCACCCTCCCTGGCCATCGCGATCGCGTGCGCCCGCCCCTGGCCGCGGGCCGCGCCGGTGATGAAAGCGACCTTGCCGTCGAGTTTTCCGGTCATGTGGCGCTCCCGTGCTCCGTGGGTCGTGAGACGCGAGCGAATCTCGCGCGAACAATCACCAAAGCTATGCCATTCGAGCGGCTCCGATCAACAGGTTGTGGGACAAACGTTTGGTACCAATTCAGCCTTTCACGTCCACGGCCGGCCACTCACAGCGGAACGTGTCCTACCAAACGGGTCTTCCACGTCGTGACGGGCGACCGATGTTTCACCAGGCAGGAGGCGGTGTCCCGCCTCTCGTATCTGATACTCTTCACCAAAGATTGGGTCAGCGGGACGAGCCCGCGTAGGGAGCCGTTGGTAGTTGGCGGAGTCGTGGAGTGTCGCACAGTGACGAACAAGCGCAATGCAGCGAAGCGCACTTCCGACAACGGGTCCGTCGCAGGCAGCTCATATGACGACGGCACGCGCCGCACCGAGATACTGCAGACCGCGGCCCGCATGATCGCGACGTCAGGATTGCGCACATCACTGCAGGAGATCGCCGACGCCGCCGGCATTCTGCCCGGCAGCCTCTATCACCACTTCGAATCCAAAGAGTCGATCCTCGTCGAACTACTGCGGCGTTATCACGCCGATCTCGACCGGATCGCCGAACACGCACAGGCCACGCTGGACGACCCGTCGTCACACTCCGCCTTCGACCGGGTTCTCGAGTTGAGCGTGGCGATCGCGCAATGTGCCGTGACGCACCGCGCCGCGCTGCAGATGTCGTTCTACGAGGGCCGCAGCTCCAACCCCGAACTGGCGACTTTGGCGCAGCGGCGACCGACCGCGGTATTGCAGGCCATGCTGCAGACACTGCGGGCAGCCAGATGGAGCGGTTGCATCAGGTCCGACGTCGATCTTCCGGTGCTGGCCGACCGGATGGTGCAGACGATGCTGCAGGCGGGTCTCGACGTCATACGCCAGAACACGCCCGTCGAAAAGGTGGCCACTCTGCTGACCCGAATCGAGCTCGAGGGCCTGGCAGCCGAGCCTCCGACTGATCAGATGCTCGACCAGTCGGCCGCGTTCTCGGCCGCCGACGCCGTCGTGCAGTCTTGGAACGACAACGAGACCGAGGCCGACGACAAGGCGGCACACGTGCGCGCAGTCGCCCGGACGGAATTCGGGCGTCGGGGTTATGAAGTCACCACCATCCGGGACATCGCTTCGGCAGCCGGCATGGGTACCGGCACGGTGTACCGGCTGATCGGTTCCAAGGACGAGTTGCTCGTGTCGATCATGCGGTCCTTCGGAGAGAAGGTGGCCATGGGCTGGACCGAGGTGCTCAGTGCCGACGCGACAACGATCGAGAAGCTGGACGCGTTGAGCTGGATCAACACCAACGCGCTGGACCGCTTCGGCGACGAGTTTCGGATTCAGCTGGCCTGGATGAGGCAGTCGCCTCCCGGTACGCCGAACCCCGGGTGGTTGTTCTCAAAACGTGTGCGACAGATGAGAAGTCTGCTGGCCGAGGGCATCCGATCCGGCGAGGTGCGCGTCGACAGCCCGCCGAACGATCTGTTGGCGCGCGGCGTCATCGGAATCGGCTGGATCCCGGAGAACATCCTGCGCGACCTCGGAACGCGCCGGGCACTGATTCACGTCCGCGATACGACACTTCGTGGCGTCGTCGAACGCAACGCCTGACGCCGCCCCGGCCTCCGTCACCCCCGGTTTCGAACCAAATACTTGTTCTGATGTAGCATGAGCGGAGTGCGCTCGGACGTCGGCGGGGTGTAGCAGTGGCCCACGGGTCGGTGGCACAAGCGTGATCAGGTAAGGACTCACTCGATGAACGATGCCGCAGACCGATACGACCCGTCTCGCTGGGATCCGAATTCGACCCGCAAGCTCCTCGACGCCGCCCGCCCTGTCGGCAAGCACTGGTTCCGCTGGGAAGTGCGCGGTATGGAGTCGTTCCCACGCAGCGGTGGAGTACTGACCGTGTCCAACCATTCGGGCGGCATTCTCACGCTCGACACCGTGACGTTCAGTAGCGCCTACTATGACCGCTTCGGCTACGACCGGCCGGTGCTCACGTTGGGACACGACGCGTTGTTCACCGGCCCCATCGGTGACTGGGTGTCGCGCATCGGGCTCATCCCCGCCCATCGGGCGGTCGCCACACAGGCGCTGCAGTCGGGCGCGGTCGTGCTGGTTTTCCCGGGTGGTGTCTACGACGCCTATCGGCCGACGCTGCGCGCCAACGTCGTCGACTTCAACGGTCGAACGGGCTATGTGGCGACCGCGTTGGCGGCGGGTGCGCCCATCGTGCCGGTCGTGTCCATCGGGGGTCAGCAGAGTCAACTGTTCCTCACTCGCGGCACCTGGCTCGCGAAACGGCTCGGACTCGAGCGGTTCCGCTCCGACATCCTCCCGATCTCGGTGGGTTTTCCCTTCGGGGTCAGCGCCGTCGTTCCGATCAATCTCCCGTTGCCGACGAAGATCGTCACGCAGGTGCTGGCTCCGATCGACGTCGCCACACAGTTCGGCCCCGACCCGGACGTCGCGGAGGTGGACGCCCACGTCCGAGCGGTCATGCAGAGCGCGTTGAACGAGCTCGCCGAGCAACGGCGCCTACCCGTTCTGGGATGACAGCCGCTAGATGCCGGCAGCGCAGTGAATTTCATGGAATGCCTCGAGGAGAGCGTCGGTGGCCTCTGACGTGTCTCCGACGGTCACGTCGTCGGTGATCACCGAGATGTTCAGCTGGTCGACATAGCTCCACACGGTGATGTTCATACCGCACCCGGGCGCCAACGGACCCACCGAACAGATCTCATCGACGCGGGCTCCGTCGAAGTGACCATAGTTGCGCGGTCCTGGAACGTTCGAGATCGGAATGTTCATGAGACGGTGGTCGGTGTCGTGCTCGGCAACCCACTGTAGAACTCGCGTGGCGACGGCAGGGGGTACGTAACCCATCAGCCGCCCGTACAACTCCTGGTCGAACAGCCGTTGGTTCTCCTTGGCGATCGTGGTCGCCTTCGACACCAGTCGGAGACGCTCCAGCGGGTCGTCGATGTGCACCGGGAGAGATACGGCGAGACCACCGATCTCATTGCCCGTGATCCGCTCGCTCGACTGGTCGGTGCTCAGCGGAACCGACGCGACGATGGGTCGGTCGGCGGCCCCGTCGTAGCGCAGCGACAATGTGCGCAGAGCGCCAGTCGCCATCGCCAGCACCAGGTCGTTGATCGTGATCCCCAGGTGTCTGGCCGTGATCTTGACGAGTCCCAGCGGTAGCGTGTCGCTGGCGAACGCACGAGCCGGCGAGACCACGTGGTTGAGAAACGTTGCCGGAGCGTGCATCAACTGCGCGAAGTCGGGCTGCTCACCGCGTTGGCGTGCCCGCCGGTGCAGTCGCCAGGAGCCCGCGGCGACATCGCGAACCGTTTCGGGCATCTCGGCAAGCTGACGCAGATGATCGCGGCCGGCGGCGCGCAGAAGTTGTCGAGGCGACGGTGGCGCACACGGTTCGGCGGTGCTCGACGCGACATCACCTGCGCCGTCCATCAGCCGGGCCAGCAGGTTGGCTGAGGCCACGCCGTCGGCGAGGGCATGGTGCACCTTGCCGATCAGCGCCCATCGGCCGTCAGCCAGGCCGTCGGCGAAATAGAACTCCCACAGTGGATATCGCCGATCCAATGGCGTACTGGCTATTTCGCCGATGACACGGTCGAGCTCGCGCCTGCCGCCGGGGGCGGGCACCCTCACGCGCCGCAGATGGTAGTCGAGGTCGACGCTGCAGTTCTCCAGCCACATCGGATGGTGCAGCCGCCCCGGTATCTCGACGAGTTTGTAGCGCAGAGGCTCCAGGAGTGGCAGCCGTCGTTCGAGGCCTCGGCGGAACGCCCCGAAACCGGCGTCAGGGTCAGAGTCCGCCGGACTGAGGATCGCGATCTTGAGCGTGTGGGTGTGGACGTTGGGCGTTTCGCTGTAGAGCAGCAGCGCGTCCATCCCGTTCAGGCGCTTCATCGCTCACCTCTCGTACACCCTCAGGGGTCCGGCAGGGGTTCGAACTCGATGTGCAGAGCCGAGAGCCCCCGCATGATGAACGTCGGGTCGTACTCGTACTTCCGCTCACCGGCGGGTCCGTGCATCTCTTCGGAGATGCGGATGTTCGCCATGCGGTCCAGCAGGCGGTTCATCGAGATGCGCGCTTCGGCGCGTGCCAACGGCGCGCCGGGACATGAGTGCGGCCCGCGTCCGAACGCGACGTGCTCACGCACATTGCCTCGGTCGGGCCGGAACTCGTGTGGATTCTCGAACTTGCGTGGGTCACGGTTGCTGGCACCGGGTAGCAGCATGACGATGGTGCCGGCTGGAATGTCCGCGTCACCGAGCGTCGTCGTGGTGCGCGCCAATCGGAAGTGGCTCTTGACCGGGCTCTCCGTCCGCAGACACTCTTCGAGGAATGTCGGTATGCGGGTCCGCTCATCGCGAAGAACCTGTTGGATGTCGGGGCGCTCGCCCATCACCCGCATCGCGGTGCTGAGAAGCTTTGTCGTCGTCTCCATTCCGGCCGCGAACAGGAATGTCGCGAGTTTGACGACCTCGTCGACATCCGGCACCGATCCGTCCGGGTAGGTCGCCGCAGCCAGTTCGGTCAACACGTCCTCGCGAGGTTCGCGCCTGCGGTCGATGACATATGAGGCGAACTTCTCGTCCAGCCACATCAGCGGGTTGTGCGCAACGGTGTCCTCGGCGCCGATGTCGCCGACGACCTCGTCGCCGAGGGCCCGCCTGAATTCGTCGTGGTCCTCGAGAGGAACACCGAGCAGGTCCGCGATCACCAGCATCGACAGCGGTTTCGCGAAGTCCGTCATGAACTCGCAGGATCCACGCTCGAGGAACTTGTCGATCTGCCGGTCGACCAGTCGCCACATGAAATCTTGATTTTCGGCAAGCCGTTTCGGGGTGATCAGCTTGCTCAACAGGCCGCGAGTTCTCGCATGCTGCTCAGCGTCCATCGTCACCACGTGCTCTGCCATCGGGATGGCAGTTCGGTGCTCCTCGATCTGCGCGGTGATGTCGTCGCCTTCCGGTGTGAACGGCAGCGGCGGAAACGGTCCCGCCACGGCGACACACGAGGACATCGCGGGGTCCTTGTACGCCGCCAGAGCCTCCTGGTGTCCCGTCACCGCCATCACGCCGTACGGAGTGGCCCGCTGTACCGGGCACTTGGCTCGCAGGTAGTCGAAGTAGGGGTACGGGTCGGGGACCAGGGACATGTCGGTGAAGTAGTCGACCGACTCGAAATCGCTCACATTGCCTCCCTAATGGGCACTGACGCCCGGCTGTCGCAGAACAAAAGCAGGTTGGTAGACACCGAGTCGACCGAACGCGTCACACGCGGTGTGAACGATCTCGCGCACACGGCACCGGTCCTCCTATGCGGGGTCGAACAACACGGGTAGCGACGTCGGCGACCGAAACACCTGTCCGCGGATGTGCGGGTCGTCGCCGTCGGGATCCATTCGCAGGTTGGGCAAACGGTCCAGCAGGAGGTTGATCGCGGTGCGCATCTCGAGACGTGCCAGATGCATTCCGAGGCAGACGTGGACGCCGTAGCCCCATCCGAGGTTGGCCTTGGCCTGCCGGAAGATGTCGAACTTGTCTGGATCCGGGTAGCGCTCCTCCTGCCTGTTCGCAGAACCCAGCATCGGCATCACCGTCGCGCCTGCCGGAATCTTCACCCCGCCCAGTTCGGTGTCGCGCGTCGCGACACGCGTGATCGTGAGCAGCGGCGGCTCCCACCGCACACCCTCCTCGATGGCCTGAGGCAGCAGCGACCGGTCCTCACGGATCGCATCCAGCTGTGCGGGATCCGACAGCAGCCCGAAGAGCAGGCTTCCCAGCGATCGATATGTCGTCTCCACGCCTGCGGGCAGCAACAGCCGGAGGAACGAGTAGATCTCCTCGTCCGCGAGCTTCTCCCCGTCGATCTCGGCCTCCGCCAGTCGGCTGATCAAATCGTCCTTCGGTTCCGCGCGGCGTGCTTCGAGGATCGGCGCGAAGTAGTCGCACAGGGCGGCCGATGCGGCCAACCCGCGTTCCGGGTTCATGATCCAACTCAGCAGGGAGATCGACCAGCGCTGAAACTGCGGATAGTCCTCGCGGGGCAGTCCGAGAAGTCCCGCGATGATCTGGCTCGGGTAGTCGAAGGTGAACTCCTTCACCAGGTCCGCCTTGCCCTTGGACGCGAACTTGTCGATCAGTGAGTTCCCCACGCGCCCGACGAGTTCGTCCTCCCACTTGGCCAGTGCCTTCTGGGTGAACGCCTTGGACACCAACGAGCGCAGCCTGCCGTGAATCGGTTCGTCCATCCCGAGCATCACGCCTTCGCCCAGCACCGGACCGAACGCATCGATCACGCCTCTCGACGAGAACGTTTCGTTGTCGCGGAGCATCTGCTGAATTTCCTCGTGCCGATAGACGATGAACATCGGCAGCGATTCCTCGTGCGGCAGCATCCCGGAGGTCTCCAGGCGCTGGACGGGCTCCTCACGGCGCAGTCGCGCCAATTCGGTGTACGGGTCGCGAACGTCACCCGATATCGCGTCGTCGAAGGCGCCGAAATCGTCGAGATCGTCGAAAAGCTGTTCCATCATTGCTCCTTCAAGCTGCTAGGCCCCCTGGTCGGGATCTACTGCTCCTCGCGCAAGCGCTCGTCGGGATCTACTGCTCCTCGCGCAAGCGCTCGTCGGGATCTACTGCTCCTCGCGCAAGCGCTCGTCGGGATCTACTGCTCCTCGCGCAAGCGCTCGTCGGGATCTACTGCTCCTCGCGCAAGCGCTCGTCGGCCGGGTAGGCAACAGATTTCACCTCCGTGTACTGGCTGAATCCCACGATCCCGTTCTGGCGTCCGACGCCACTGTCCTTGTAACCACCGAAAGGTGTGTCTGCCCCGTAGCCCGCCGTCCCGTTCAGCCCGATGAAACCGGCGCGCAGCCGGCGCGCGACGGCGAGCGAACGATCCAACGAGCTCGACATCACGTTGCCGGCGAGGCCGTACACGCTGTCGTTGGCGATCCGGATCGCGTCTTCCTCGTCCTCGTACGGAATGACGACCAGCACCGGCCCGAAGATCTCCTCCTGCGCGATCGTCATCGAATTGTCGACGTCGGTGAACAGTGTCGGACTGACCCAGAACCCCTTGTCGAATTCCTTGGGTGCCTCGGTGCTGCCCACGAGCAGGGTCGCGCCTTCGTCGACGCCCCTCTGGATGTATCCGAGGATGCGTGCCTGCTGCCTACCGGAGATGACCGGGCCGCAGATGGTGCCCGGATCCTGCGGGTCCGCGGCCCTCATGTTCTCGTAGAGGGCCTTGAGAAGCGCGACACCCTCGTCGTATCGGGACCGCGGCAAGAGCATTCGGGTCGGTGCCGCACACCCCTGGCCGGCGTGCATGAGCGGGCCGATGCCGATGAGGCAGGCGGTGTTGAAGTCCGCGTCCTCCAGAACGATCGTCGCCGACTTACCTCCGAGTTCGAGGAACAGCCGCTTCATGGTCGCGGCACCCTTCTCCATGATCCTCTTGCCCACCACGGTCGACCCGGTGAACGAGATCATGTCGACCTTCGGTGAGATGGTCAGTTCCTCGCCGACGAAGTGATCGGATGCGGTGACGACGTTGACGACACCGGCTGGGAAGTCGGTCTTCTCGGCGATCAGACGTCCGAGCCGTGTCGCGTTGAACGGAGTGTTCGGCGCCGGCTTGAGGACCACCGTGTTGCCCGCCGCCAACGCCGGGCCGAGTTTGTTGACGGTGACCTCGAACGGAAAGTTCCACGGCACGATGGCGCCGACGACCCCGACCGGTTCGTGCCACACTTTGCGTCGGGTGTTCACACCGGTTACCGAGACGACCTTGTCGCCGAGATCGGTCTCCCAAGTGAATTCGTCGATCAGCCGCGCAGGATATTTCAGCCCGTCTTCGAGCGGCGCGTCCAACTGCGGGCCGTAGGTCACCGCGCGCGGCGCGCCCGCTTCGAGGATGAGCTCCTCGCGCAACTCCGCCAACTCGCCTTCGATCGCTTCGTGCAACTGCAGCAGGCAGCGCTTGCGGAGTTCGCCGTTGGTGGACCAGTCCGTCTCGTCGAACGCCCGGCGCGCAGCGTCGATCGCCCGCTGCATATCCGCTCTCGACGCGTCGGCGACCTCGCCGAGCACCTCCTCGTTCGCGGGGTTGACATTGATGAAGGTTCCCGCCTCACCGTCGACGAGTTTGCCGTCGATCAACATCCGCGACTCGGACGTCACATTCACATCAGGCATCGTTGGCACTCCCCTCTTGTCGAGGTTCCTCCTTGGTGGGCGTGAGCCGCGTGGCCAGCGACACCAACCGCATGAGAACCGGCTCGGGCAGCACCTTGGCCGCGAACACCATTGCCTTCTGCGCAGTCGTCAACGGGTAGGCCCCGTCCGTCATGGCACCCTGCCGAGGGATTCCCATCACGAGCCTCGACATGTGGTGCATTCCCGCGGCCGGGAGAATCCGGTTGAACATCAACAGCATGGATGCGTCGGGCCCGACACCGCGACGGCGGAACGGTTTCTCGTCCGCCAACGCCTTGACCAGTCCGTCGGTGAATCGTTCCGGTGGCCGCGCCAACCGCATCGCGAACCGCCCGCGGGTGTTCATGGTGGCATGGATGCGGGCATACGGCCCTTCGAAGTTCCGGTCGTCGGTGGTCCCCGCGTCGGTGATGATGTCGGTGTCGTAGGTACCGGTCACCAGAACGGTCACGCCGAGACCGAACGGTGCGATCTCCCCCGCCATCGACTCACCCCAACGCTCCAGCGCCCCCTTCGCCGCCGAGTACGGTGCGATGGCAGGCTGGCCTCGCACTCCACCTGCACTCGACACGAGTACGATTCGCCCGCGGCCCGCCGCGCGCATCGCCGGGAGCAACGCCTTCGTCAGCGCGACCGGACCCATCACGTGCGTCGCGAACATCTTCTGCCACAACTCGATGTCGGTCTCCTCCACCACTCCCGCAGCGGAGATCCCGGCGTTGTGCACCAGGGCATATGGCGCGCCGACGGCCTCCTCGATCAACTTGGCCGCCGCGGCGACCGAGGCCGTGTCCATGAGGTCGAGTTGCACGCAGACCAGACGGTCGTCGTCATCGGTGGCTCCGGCGGCCTCGCGTAGTAACGCAGCGCACTCACCGGGTGTGCGCATCGCGGCCACCACGCGCCACCCCTCGCGGTAGAGGCGTACGGCCGAGGCGAAACCAAGTCCGCGCGATGCACCCGTGATGACGACTGTCCGCTCGTCGCGGCGGCGCGGCTCACCCATTCTGGTTCTCAACTGCGCAGGCACCTTCGCCCGGTGGCGGAGGCTCGACGTCGGGCCGCCCGTCGGGTTGCCCACTCATCCACGTCGACCAGATGCCGACCGAGAATGGCCCCTCCGCCCCGGCCTTCTCGTAATAACCCTGCGGGTCATACACTTTCGCCTCTGGATAGGGCCACGGGCAGGCCACCGACGTAGCGGCTCCGCTGGCCTTGATCACCGCGAACCACGCTCCGTAGGCGAAGTACGACACGTTGATGATCACGAACATCACCAGGAAGGTGCCCAGCGCCGGCTTGGAACGGAACAACTTCGCCCTGGCAGAGAGCTTCTCGGCCACCGACTTACCGGTGTCGTCGCGGTAACAGAGGATGGCGGCCGGAACCATCACGAAGCAGACGGCGAACGACTCCCAGATGAGAGGGAACTGGAACGTCGTGCCGGCGAACACCGATCCGAACGGGATGACCTGCGAGTAGATGTACATCCCGGTGCGCACGAGGAAGATCTCGAGACATGCATCAAAGATGAAACCGATGACGAGGGCCAGCGAGCCGAGGCTGATCAGCGGATGCCGTGAGAAGAACGACTGCGGCCCCTTCTTCGCCTGCAATTTGCGCAGGATCCACACCGATGGGAAGTAGGGCGCGAAGTAGAACATCACATAGCCGAACACCAGGAACGGTTCCACCGTGGGAGACAACGACACCAGCGGCCAGGACTCTGGCCAGTGGAGCAGTTCAGGGTTGTACACCGCGAACGGCGCCCAGTTCATGATCGGGTCCTGCCACACGATCAGCGTGGTGCACAGGAACATCAGCATCACCGGACTGCCCGGATTGCGCTTCCAGCCGACGATGAAGACGACGACGAGTGCGATCAGGGCCAGTACCGTGCCGACTTCGTGCAGGTAGATCCAGTCGTCCCAGCCGAAGATGAACTCGACGGGCCGCGGTCTGCCTTCGACGTCCGGATTAGCGACGCGGGGATCGAGATTTCGACGCGAGGAGAGCGCGAAGAAGCTGAGAAACGCGACCAGCGCGAGGAATCCGATCCACCCTCCCCAGTTTCGCTTCTCAGTGGGCTTCTCGCGGGTCTGCCCGTCGGATACCAGCGGATCCTTCGTGGTCATCGGCTCAGGACTCCTCTCCGAAGCGATCGACGAGATGGGAGTTGGTGCCGTCGGGGTCGAGCGTCCGGGCGACCAGATAGCCGGCGCCCATCCACGCCCGCCGCGTCCATTTGCCGAAGGAGACCCGGGTTCCCGGCGCGCCCGAGGCCGCGGGCAGCATCTTGACCCGCTCGAGGGCCTCCTTGACTCCCCGCGGACTCAGCGGATGCGCATCGGTGAACGCGCGCACCAGAGTCGCGGCGACGTCGCGGTTCACCACCGATACGCAATATTCCGGGCGACTGCCGTCGTACTTCTTCGCATAGCGGTCGAGGAAGTCCTGTCCGATGGGGTTGCCCTCGTCGTACTGGTCGACGCCGGTCCAACCCAGGAACGCATTCCAGATGATCGGATTGACCCACGCGTTCTGGAACGCGGTGGTGGTGAAACGCGGTGGGTCCCAGTTGACCGCCTCCAGCGCGGGGTTGATGAAGACGATCCCGAAACCGAAGCCGAGGTGCACGATCGCCTCGGCCTTGGCGTCGTGCAGAGCGAGGACGGCGTCGTTGATGTCCTGGGCGGTCTGAGCGATGCTGACCTCGGCGACGATGCGAAGACCCCTGCGGGAACACGCACTTCGCAGGTTCTTCAGATAACTCTCACCGATGAGGCTTTGCTCGACCAGGACGCCGATCTCTTTCAGCCCGCGCTTGGCCATCAGATCGACAAGGAAGATCGGCTCGTCGGTCATGGAGCCCTGCGGGAAGGCGAACGTCCACTCACCCAGCCAGTCGTCGGTTCCGGTGACGCTGATCGCCGGCACCTTGAAGCGTTCCTCGATCGCCTCCTTGGTCGCCACGCAGTTGTCGGTGATGTTGGGTCCGAACACAACCAGGCAGCCCTCGTCGACCAGTTCGCCGTAGGCATCGATGACCGCCTTGACCGATCCCTTCGGCAGACCCTCCACCTCGCGATAGATCATCTGTACCGGCCGATCCATCAGCCCCCGCTCGTGCGCCTCCTCGAAGATCAGATCGAAGCATCGGGTGAATGAGGCCATCAACTCCTCGGGGAACCCGGGCGGCAGCTTGAAGTCCATGAGGTAGCCGACCTTGATCGGCTCGGCGGTGCTTTCGTAGGACATCTGACCTCCTGGGGACCGGCCATCCGCCGGTCCATGGTCGACCTAATATTTGTTCAGACCCTAGCGGGCAACGCCGCGCAGCGTCAATCGTCGGATCCGGCCTGTTGGCCGAGGTAGATGTCGATCATCTCGTGCAGGCCACGCGCCACCTGCATATCGTCGGTGAGCGGCCCGGCGATTGCCGCCCTGGCAGCCTCCTGCATCGTCAGACCTTCGCGAACCAACCGGCCCGCTGCGATGAGCACACGCGTTGATGCGACCTCACGCAGTCCCCCGGTCTCCAGTCGACGGATCGCCTGACCGAACCGGACCAGTTCGGCCGCGGTCGCGTGATCCACACCGGCCTCGCGGGCGACGATGCCCTCCTCGACCTCGGGCGCCGGGAATCCGAACTCGATGGCGACCATACGTTGCCGGGTGGAGTCCTTGAGATCCTTGAGCACGCTCTGGTAACCGGGGTTGTACGACACGACAAGGCCGAACCCCGGCGCCGCGTCCAACGTGATTCCGAGGCGTTCGATCGGAAGTTGGCGCCGGTGGTCACCGAGCGGGTGCAGGACGACGGTGGTGTCCTGGCGCGCTTCGACGACCTCGTCGAGATAGCAGATCGCACCTTCGCGCACCGCGCGCGTCAGCGGACCGTCGACCCATACCGTCTCGTCACCCTTCAGCAGGAAACGGCCGACGAGGTCGGCGGTAGTGAGGTCGTCATGGCATGCGACGGTGATCAGCTCCCGGCCGAGGTCGTGGGCCATCGCCTCGACGAAGCGGGTCTTCCCGCACCCCGTCGGCCCCTTCAGGACCAACGACAGCCCCTGCCGATAGGCCGCCTTGAAGACCGTCTCCTCATTACCGACGGCCTGGTAGTACGGGCGCGGTGACTCGGTCTGCGGCATTGCGTGATTCTGATACGCGAGCCCTATCTCGGCGGCCATGGCGTCCCTTTCGTCGTCCGCACCCTTGCGGTCCGATCCACCCTAATGCGGAACAGATGTTTGTTTCAATACCTGCGGATGCGCGCCTTGTCGGCGTACTGCGTTCTGCGACTTGCGATAAGCACGAACTTCCCCGATCTACTACGACACACGACGCCGTACCTCCGCAGAACGAAGGGCCGACCGGAAAAGGGGGCCGACCACACCGGCGAGTTGGTCCGGACCGGCGATCGTCGCGTGCGCCGCGCTGCCGAACACCCGTTGCAGCGACGCCACGTCCGTGCTCGCGCCGATGGTGAGGCAGACGCACCCCGTACCGCGGCGGCGGGCCTCCGTCAGCGCACGTCTGGCATCAGCAGCCCCGTATGCCCGCTCGTAGCCGTGGTCGTAGGCAAGCCCGTCGGAGATCACCACCAACAGTCGGCGCGACGTTCCGCCGCGGGACTCCAGGACAGCCGACCCGTGGCGGATCGCGGCGCCCAGCCGGGAGTAGGCACCCGGTTCCAAGCTGTTCAACCGCCTGACGACCCTCGCGTCGAGGTGATCGTCGAACCGCTTGACGGGCACCATGGTGACCGCGGTGCGCCCCTGTGAGTAGTAGGCGTACAGCGCCACCCGGTCGCCGAGGTCGTTGAGTGCGACCGTGAGGTTCGCGACCGCGGTGCGTTGCTGCTGATGCACCGTTCGGCCGACGGTCCCGGGCTCAGCTGTCGATCCCGAGACGTCCAGCAGGAGGAGAACGGACAGATCACGACGCCGACGCAGGCTGTCGAGGTAGACGGCCTCGTCGGGCACCGATCCCGCGATCACCTCCACGCGCGCTTCGATGGCCGCGTCGATGTCTATGTCATCGCCTTGGAACTGCCGGTGCCGCCGGTGCAGCCCCATCCCCAGTCGGGCCAGCGGCCTACGCACATTGACGGCACTCTCGATCGCCTGGGGAGCCGAGGCTTTGATCCTCGCTTCGACTTCACGGACCGTGCACCAGTCGGGTCGGTACGCCTTGCGTTTCCCGTCCCACTCGGGATACTTCAGGCCGTCGGTCATGACATCGGGGACGTCGTCACCGGATGCCGTGGCCGTCGACGACACCGCGTAGGCGCCTCGGTTCGCCGAATTCGTCCGGTGGGTGGGTGAATCAGCACCGGGTGGACCGCCACCGCTGCCGCCGCTCTTGCGCGCCGACGACAGCAGCTTCTTCAACCACTTTCCGACGGAGCCCCCACCGCCGACGGGACTGGTGAACAGGTCCGGGTCGTCAGTGTCGTCCACCTCGCCATCGTCGAGTTCTTCGAGATCTTCCGTGGCCTCCCGACGCGGGACGTGGCCAACGGTCTCGTGGTCGGCCTGCACGGCAGCCTTGCTGTTCGCGGCGATGACCTTCCTGGCACGGACGACACCGAACACCGCAGGGGCCTCGTCGAGCGCCTCCTTGCCCGACGCCAACGACAACGACGCCGCCGGCGAATCGCTGCGGCCCGCGACGTGCGGGTCGGCCAGCGAGGCCAGCGCGCCCGGCAGCAGATCCCGGTTGGCGAACAACGCCCGATGACCTTCGACGACCGCATACCGCCTGGCTATCCGAGGACGCATGACCAGCTTCGCCATGATCTCGGAGTCGAGGCTGCCCGCAGCTATCAGCGACGCGTGCACCGCAACCGAATCGAGATTCGCGCGGCCGCCTGCGGTCGGATCGACGAACACGGTCTGCCCGTCGGTCCACGATGGCTCTCCTGACGGCAGCGGGGCCACCGCCACGGGTTGACCCGCAAGCACCGATGCCAACATGCCCAGGCCCCGAAGGCTGCCGTCGTCGACGTCGTCTGCCACCGTGACCTCCGCGCCCTCGTTGACCAAATATCTGTTCCACCGTAGAGTTCGGTCTCATCGGAGTCAATCGAACGAGGTCGGTTGGAGAGCGTGGATTTCTCATACCCGCAAGAAGCTGAACAATTTCGGAAAGACCTGCGCACATGGCTGTCTGCGCACCTGACCCGGAACGTGATCGACAGCGACTCCCGACGCGGCGCAGATGACGACGCCTTCCAGACGTTGCGCGCCTGGAACGCGACCATGGCCGACGCCGGCTGGGCAGCGGTGTCATGGCCATCGGACTACGGCGGGCGTGACGCAACGCCAGTGGAGCAACTGATTTACGCCGAGGAAACGACCCGGGCACGAGTTCCGCTGCCGTTGAACATCATCGGGATGAACAACATTGCCCCGGCGATCATCCAATACGGCACCGAGTCCCAGAAGGCCACCCTGCTCCCCCGCATGCTGCGCGCCGACGACATCTGGTGTCAGGGGATGTCCGAACCCGAAGCCGGTTCGGATCTGGCGTCGTTGCGCACCCGAGCGGTCCGCGACGGTGACGACTTCGTGGTGTCCGGCCAGAAGATCTGGACCTCGCTCGGCCATCGCGCGGACTGGTGCCAGCTGTTCGTCCGGACGGATCCGGATGCGCCCAAGCACAAAGGGATTTCGTGCTTCATCGTGGACATGTCGTCGCCGGGCATCGAGGCGCGCCCGCTCGTCACGCTCAACGGCGCAGCCGATTTTGCCGAGGTCTTCTTCAACGATGTCCGGGTACCCGCAGGCGCACTCCTCGGTCCTTTGAACAAGGGCTGGCACGTCGCCACCACCACGCTGAGCTTCGAACGCGCCGGCGCGGCCCGGCTGTACGCCGAGATGCAACTGCGGCTCACCGACCTCGCCGCGGATCTCGCCGTGAACTGCGGCACCGGCACCGGCTCACTCGACGAACCGTCCGTCCTGCAGCGGTTGGGCGAGCTCGACCTGCGAATCAAGAACCTCGAAGTGCTCTGTCAGCGTTCGATCTCCGCGGGAATGCACGGCGGGGACCCGTTCGCGACGGCAAGCCTGGCCAAAACGGTCTGGGGTGAGATCGGCAAGGACCTCGCCGCACTGGCCTTCGACACAGTGGACGCCGGCAGTGCGGCTCAAAAGTGGGACGAGTTCCGCCTGACATCCCACGCGCTGACGATCGCCGGCGGCACCACGCAGATCAACAAGAACATCACCGCTCAACGCGTGCTGGGGTTGCCCCGCTCATGAACCTCGAACTCACCGACGAGCAGCGGGCGCTCCGCGACACCGTCCGCCGTTTCCTTGCCGAGAAGGCATCCATGGCCGACCACGTCCGCCCCATGCTCACCGACCCGACGGGTACGACGGACGCGGTCTGGAACGGGCTGGCGGCGCTCGGCACCACCGCGCTGCTGATTCCCGCCGAGTTCGGCGGCGAGGGCGCGTCGATGCTCGAGGCGGGAGTCGCACTCGAGGAGCTGGGCGCGGCGCTGCACCCGGGGCCGTGGCTGTCCAGTGCGGTGGCAGCACCGCGTGCCCTCGGCCGTTTCGGAGTCACGAACGAAGCGGCGGCACTGTACGGCGCGCTGGCCGACGGGTCCACGATCGCGACCGTCGCCCTCGCGGGCGAGAGGACGCCGACGGTGCACCGCGACGGCGCCGGTCTGACGCTTCGCGGTGAACTCGATCGCGTCTCCGACGCGGCGGCCGCGGATGTCCTCCTGGTACCCGTCGGCGACTCGGAGCGCACCGACCTCATCGCCGTCGCGACCTCGTCGCCGGCCGTCTCGATCACGCCGATTTCGGGAATCGATCAGAGCCGCAAGTTGTTTCGGGTGTGTCTCGACGATGCGCCTGGGCAGGTCGTGGGAGTCTCCGACGGGCAGGCGGTCCGGGCGCTCGTCGACGATCTTCTCATTGCACACGGGTGTGACGCGGTGGGGGCGGCCGGCCGAGTCCTCGCGATGACCGTCGACTACGCCAAGGTGCGCCACCAGTTCGGTCGGCCCATCGGCAGTTTCCAGGCGGTCGCGCACCTCTGTGTGGACATGCACGAAATCGTGGAGCTCGCGCGCAGCGGCGTGCTGTACGCACTGTGGGCCGCCGACCACGCGGACCCGGAGGATCGCCACCGCGCCGCACTGCGAGTCAAGGCGTTCGCCGGGCACCTGACCGGCGTTGCGGACCGGGCGATCCAGGTGTTCGGCGGAATCGGGTTCACCTGGGAACACGACGCGCAGCTCTATCTCAAGCGATTGCTGAGTTTCAGTCGCTTCATGGGCGGGCCCGGGACCTATCTACAACAGCTCGGCGCCGCACTGGCCGCGGCGCATCTTCACCAACGCCGGTCGGAGGCACACACAGCGTGATTGATTTCAAAGACCAGGTGGCGATCGTCACCGGCGCCGGACGCGGGCTCGGCCGGCTCTACGCGCTCGAACTGGCGCGGCGCGGCGCGGCGGTCGTCGTCAACGACCTGGGCGGCACGATGCACGGAGAGGGATCCGACGCCAGTGTCGCCGACCAGGTGGTCGAGGAGATCACCCAGGGCGGCGGCCGCGCCGTGGCGTCCTACGATTCGGTCGACAGTCCCGAAGGCGGCCAGTCCATCGTCGACGCCGCCGTCGACGCCTTCGGCCGCGTCGACGCCGTCGTCAGCAACGCGGGCATCTTCAACAGCATCCCGTTCGACCAGCTCACCGCCGACGATTGGCGTCGGATGCTCAGCGTCCACCTCGATGGCGGCTTCTACCTCAGCCAGCCCGCGTTCAAGGTCATGGCGAAGCAGAAATCCGGCCGGTTCGTCTTCATCTCATCGTCGGCAGGCAACTTCGGCCAGCCGATGGAGGCTCATTACGCCGCGGCCAAGACCGGTCTGGTGGGGCTGTCGAACGTCATCGCCATTGAGGGCGCCGAACACGGCATTCTCTCGAACACCGTTCTGCCCACCGGGTTCTCACGAATGGTGACCGAGACGGTCGGCGACGAGAAGTTCCTCGCCGAATCCGGCTTCATGCGCGCCATCCGGGCTGAACTCGTCGTTCCGCTCGTGGTTTTCCTCGCAAGTCGCGCGTGTGAATCCACCCATCGCAACTACTCCGCATGCGCGGGCCGCTACGCGCGAGTCTTCGTCGGGCTCAGCGAAGGTTGGCTGGCCGACGCCGAGACCCAGCCGACCGCCGACGACATCCTTGCACACCTCGACGCGATATCGGCAACCGAGAAGTTCATCGTGCCTGACTCCATCGTCGACGAAGTCCTCGAGGTCTGCGATCGCCGTGGCATCAGCCCCATGCCGGACAACGCCGAGGTCGCTTTCCCGGAATCCGCCAAGAAGTAACTGAGGAGATCGAAATGGATATGAACGACTTCGTCCTCGTGTCGGTCGACGATCACATGGTCGAGCCACCGGATATGTTCGACGGCCACATCCCGGCCAAGTACAAGGACGATGTACCGAAGTTGATCCAGCGCGCAGATGGCACCGACGCCTGGGTGTTCGAGGGTCAGGAGGCCACCAATGTGGGCCTCAACGCTGTCGCCGGACGCCCGCCCGACGAGTACGGCGCCGAGCCCACCAAACTCTCCGAGATCCGCGAAGGCTGCTACAACATCCACGAGCGAATTCGCGACATGAACGCCAACGGCGTCGCCGCGGCGTTGTGCTTCCCGTCCTACCCGCAGTTCTGCGGTCAATACTTCGCCCGTGCCCGGGACAAGGACCTGGGCCTGGCCGTGCTGCGCGCCTACAACGACTGGAACATCGACGAGTGGTGCGGGACCTATCCGGGCCGGATGATCCCGCAGGCGCTGCCGCCCATCTGGGATCCGAACCTGATGGCCGAGGAGGTACGGCGGGTGGCGAAGAAGGGCTGCCATGCGGTCTCGTTCTCCGAGAACCCCACCAAGATCGATTATCCGTCGCTGCACGACCCGCACTGGGACCCGTTCTGGCAGGCCTGTAGCGAAACCAACACCGTGGTCAATCTGCACATCGGCTCGTCATCGAGTGTGGTCATCACCTCGATCGATGCTCCGGTGGACACGATGATCACACTCCAGCCGATGAGCATCGTGCAGGCCGCCGCCGATCTCATCTGGTCGCCGATGCTGCGCAGATTCCCCGATCTCAAATTCGCGCTGTCCGAGGGCGGAATCGGTTGGGTGCCCTATTTCCTGGAGCGAATCGACCGGACCTACAAAATGCATCGTGCGTGGACACACCAGGACTTCGGCGACAAGATGCCTAGCGAGGTCTTCCTCGACCGGGTCGCGCTGTGCTTCATCGATGACGAGTTCGGCGTGGAGAACCGCCACAAACTCAACCTCGACATGGTCACCTGGGAGTGCGACTACCCGCATTCGGACTCGACGTGGCCCCTGTCCCCCGAGACGCTGGCGATCTATTTCAACGGCGTTCCGGACGATGAGATCGACAAGATCACCCACTTGAATGCCATGCGGCTCTACTCGTTCGACATGTTCAGCCACATTCCGAAGGAGCAGCTCACGGTCGGGGCGCTGCGCGCTCAAGCCACCGACGTCGACCTCGGGTTCCGCTCATCCGAGCGGCTGAAGAAGACCGGCACCGACACCGTGACGGTTCTGGATCTGGCTTCGAAGCTGTCCACCTAGGCATCCGGCGTGGAGCGGTTGCTCGCGGCGGCTCGACAGGATGCGAGATTGCCTAACTTTTGTTCGGGCAACAGCAGTTTGGAGTCTTTCAACAGGGGCTTGTCTGGTCATTGTGTTTCGGCAAGACCAAAGATATGGTTCTGCAGGGCGGCTGACGGCTGAGGTGGAGCAGGATGGTCGATTTGGGGTTCTCTTCCGATGATCGGCCGCCGTGTGTCGGGAAGCGGGTGACGGCGACCGGGTTCTGTCTTGCGTTGACGCTGACCGGGTGCTCCTTTCAGGGGGTGAACTCGTTGCCGCTGCCCGGGGCCGAGGGGACGGGGCCGGGCGCCACGTCCTACACGGTCGAGATCGCGAATGTCGCGACGCTGGAATCGAATGCGCCGGTGCTGATCGACGACGTCGTCGTCGGCAGCGTCCGCAAGATGACCGTCGACGACTGGCATGCCGAAGTGCAGATCTCGGTCAAACCCGACGTCGTGGTGCCTGCCAACGCGGTGGCCACGGTCGGCCAGACCAGCCTGCTCGGGTCGATGCACCTGGCGCTCAACCCGCCGCTGGGGGAATCGCCGGAGGGTCGACTGCAAGCCGGTGCCACCATCCCCCTGAGTGACTCGTCGACCTATCCGAGCACCGAACGGACGTTGTCGTCGCTGTCGGTCGTCGCCAACGGCGGCGGGCTCGGACAGATCGGCGACATCATCCACAACTTCAACCTCGCGTTGTCCGGTCGTGAACCCGAGATCCGCCAACTGATCACCCGGCTCGACAACTTCGTCGGAGTCCTCGATGCGCAGCGTGAGAACATCATCGCGTCGATCCAGCAGTTGAACCGCGTTGCCGGCACGTTCGCCGGTCAGCGCGACACGATCGACCGGGCGCTCAAAGAGATTCCGCCGGCGTTGGACGTGCTGATCAGCGAACGGCCCCGGCTGACGGCCGCTTTGGACAAGCTCGGGAAACTGGGTGACACCGCAACCGCTCTGGTTGAGGACGCCGGTGATGATCTGGTCAAGGATCTGGAGAATCTGGGGCCGGCTCTCGGGGCGCTCGCCGACATCGGACCCGACCTCAACCTCGCGCTGGCCTTCGCGACGGCCTTCCCCTACGGCCCTTATTACGGCGACCGGATCACCCGTGGTGACTACATCAACCTGTTCGCCACCTTCGACATCACCTATCCGCGCCTGAAGAAGACACTCCTGCAGGGCACCCGGTGGGGTGATGAGAATGCCAAACTCATACCGGCCCCGGGCGACCCCTACTTCCTGAACTATTCGTACAGTCCCATGTCGATCGGTGTTGCGCCGCCACCGGGCGCGGTGCCGCCGGGCGCGACGTTGCCGACGGTGTCCGGACCGCTGCTCCCGGTGTCGCCACCCCCGCCGGCTGCGCCGTGGCTGCCGCAGGCACCGGTCAGTACCTCTTCGCAGATCTTCGCAGGACCCTATGGCCAGGACGCACCGTAGCCGGCCGCAGCCGGGTACCGGGCATTCCGCCTGACGGGGCTAGCCGACCATCACCGGCAGCCTCCCCCAGCCTCGCACGCTCGAGGTATGGGCCATGGCCGCGTTGTCATAGTCGACTTCCCAGTCGGTCCAGCGCAGGAGAACCTCTTCGAGCGCGACCCTGGCCTGCATTCGAGCCAACGACGAGCCGAGACAGAAGTGCAGTCCCTGACCGAACGACAGGTGCGCCCCGGTGCGGTGGATGTCGAAGGTCTCGCCGTCGGGGTACTGCCGCTCATCCCGGTTGGCAGAACCGTTGAGCAGCAACATGATCGAACCCTCGGCGATCAGCTGCCCGTGGCATCGGGTGTCCCGGGCGACGTGCCGTGCCTGCACCGGAGACGGCGCCTGATAGCGCAGCACCTCCTCGATCGCCCGTGGGATCAAGGAGAAGTCGTCGACGAGTTCACGGCGCTGGTCGGGATGCTCGGCGAGGAGCTGACCGATGAACCCGATGAGCCGCGTGGTCGTCTCGTTGCCTGCGCCGGCGATCATGCTGGTGTAGGTCAGGACTTCGACCCGCGTCAGTGGTCGGAGTCTGCCGTTCTCCTCGATCTCCGCATTGAGCAACTGGGTCATCAGGTCGTCGGACGGATGGTCGGCTCGCCATTCGATGTAGTCCGCGAACAGCTGATACGCGTTCTCGAACGTGGCGGCAGACACCGACTGGAAACTGCCGTCCCTCAATCCGATCGCCGAATCGGTGTTGTCGCGAATCTGCTGCTGACCTTGTTCGGGAATGCCGAGTAGATAGCCGATCGTCCGCATCGGGATCAGCGCCCCGAAGTCGGTGATGAAGTCGAAACGCGAGGCGTCGGCGATGGAGTCGAGGGCGCGCACGCAGAATCGCCGGGTCAGCGGCTCGATGGCCCCCATCCGTCGAGGGGTGAAAACCTTGGAGAGCACGCGCCGATGGAGGTCGTGCAGTGGCGGGTCCTCGAACAGGATCACCCCCGGCGGGACCTCAACACCGCTCATGATGACGTCGATCGTCGTACCGCGGCCGGACCGGTAGGTGTCCCAGTCGTGAAGTCCGTCGGCAACGTCTTCGTACCGACTCAATGCGTAGAAGTCGTACTTGTCGTTGTGGTAGAGCGGGGCTTCGTCCCTCATCCGCTTCCAGATCGGGTACGGATCGTCGTCGATGTCGAAATCGAAGGGGTCGTAATAAAGATCCGTGCTGGCTCCGGTCATGTGCCGTCTCCTAGGGCGGTCGTCAGTCGAAAGCGTGGTGCGGCAGGGTGTTCGGCAGATCCAGCGAGCTCAGTAGGCCGGCCGGCGCCGCAACCACATACGGGATTGCATTGACGACCCGCATCGCGGTGGCCGCCATCGCGGCGTGACCCGCCGCCCGCCCCTCGGGCGCACCCACATTCATCGCACAGTGGATATCGGGGTCGCCGTCGATGTCGACGCGGTAGGTGGCGTCGAACTCGGATGCCAACCAGTGCGGCGCCACATCACGTGCCATCCGGATGATGTGCTCGACGACGATGGCTTCCCGGCCGTTGACCACACCCGCGGCCCTGGTGCTCACCGCGCCGCAGGTGCCTGCCTCGATGGTGCCGAATGCCACCTCGATATCCCGGTCGGTGACGCAGCGGTCGAGGGTGCCGCGAACCTCTTCCACCTCGACCCCCAGACCGGCTGCCATCAGGTGAATCGGTGCCCGCCAGGCTATCTCGATGAAACCCGGCGTCTTCAACAGCGGTTCGAAGTCCAGCGGACGGCCGAACCCCATGCCGTTCATCATCACGTCGGCAACCGGATAGTGGTCGTTGAGCGAGACCTCCGTCACCGTCAGACACCGGATCTTCTTCGACTGTGTCGCGAGCAGCAGGGCCAGTTGATCAGAGCCGAAGCCAGGGAAGATGCCGGAGGCGTAGAACGAGGCATTCCCCGCCTTCGCAGCCTCCTCCATTTGGTCGCGCCAGTCGGGTGAGTAATAGGCCGGCGGGTAGACCAGGCTGGTGGACGACGTCGATACGACGTTGATGCCCGCTGCGAGCAACTTCAGGTAGTCGGGCACCGCGCCGGCATCGCGTTGCGGTCCGCTCGCGGCGTACACCACGCAGTCGGGCGCCAAGGCGATCAGCTCATCCGCGTCGTTGGTGGCCGTCACCCCGATCGGACCTCCGCCGGCCAGTTCGCCCGCGTCCCTTCCCACCTTCTCGTCGGAGTGCACCCACACCCCGGCGAGTTCGAGATCGGGTCTGACCCGGATCGCGTCGATGGCGATCGAACCGACGCCGCCCGTCGACCAGACCACGACCCTCAGCGGTGATGTCACGAATCCTCCTGTAGATCAGGCACGCTCGGATGCCAGCGCGGCCCGCTCGAGATAGGGCCAGGCCACGTCGGTCGGCACGCCGCCGCATAGGGGCAGCAACGGCAGCGGTCTGCCGTCGCGGACGTAGGTGGCGGCCTCCTCGACGGTGAATATCCGGTAGGGGCCGCCGGCCTCCCTGAGTTCGGACACACTCCGCGCGGATGAGATACTCGCCACCGAGTCGCCGTGGCGGTAGGACGCCGCCGTCACCGCGTCATGGAGCAGGTACGGGCCCAACTCACCCCACGCCGCATCGACGTCGTCGGCGACGAAGACCGTCGTCGGTGCGCCCTCGATGGGGAACACGACGGCGCCGGGCTCGAAACCGTGAGCGCGGCATTCGGCTTCGTAGAACTCCCGCAGCCCCGGTGAGGCGACCTGGGACAGGAATCCGAGGCCGTGCCGAGCAGCGCGTCGAGCGGCGGCCCGACTGCCACCGGCGACGACCATGTGGGGCCCGCCCGGCGTGATGGGCGGCGGGGTCACGTGGACCAGCCGCCCGCCGAGGTCGATCGGATCCCCGCGCAACAGCAGTCGAAGCAGTGCCAGCGATTCCTCGGCCAACGCGCCGCGGGTCTTCATGTCGACACCGAAGTGGCGGTACTCCTCGGCGCGGTGGCCGATGCCGAACGCGTAAGAGACCCGGCCCTTGCTGATGATGTCGAGCACAGAGATCTCTTCGGCAAGGCGAACGGGATCCCAGAAGGTGATCGGTACGGCCGCCAAGAGGATCGCCAACTGCGTCGTCCGCGCCGCTATCGCGGAGGCGAGGAGCAGGGGCGCGGGCAGGTGATTGTCGTGGGCGCCGTGATGCTCGGAAAGCACCGCGACCACTGCGCCGCGGGTCTCGGACCACGCGCACATCTCGATCGCGGCGGCATACAGATCGGTGACCGGCGCCCCGCCCGTAGGTGCGCGCATGTCGAACCGGAGAGTGAACATCAACACCGGATCGAGATCGGACGGGTCACGCCGACCGACACTAACCTAAGATTTGTTCCCAGGTGGCTTTTGGCACCGAAAGACGCCGTCGACGGCGACGTCTCAGTCGGGGTCGGCCGCCGCCAGCCGGTGCACCTGGGAGCGGGTCGCCGGATACAGCTCGAGCCAGGTGCCGTACAGGTCGTCGTAGAGCGCGCCGTTGCGCGGATCCGGTTCGATCTCGCGCGCCATCCGCGCCCAGTCGGTGTCCGGGTCCACGAGCCCGGTGCCGATGGCGGCGAGCAGGGCGTCGCCGTAGCTGGCGCCGATCGCCTGTTCCGGGACGAGTTGCGGGCGCCCGGTGATGTCGCTGATCGCCTGCGCCCACACCGGGCTGCGCAGCCCGCCGCCGACGGCCACCGTCCTGGCCGCGGAGTGGGCGTCGTCGAAACGCTCGAGGATCTGCCGGATACCGAACGAGATGCCCTCGTAGGCAGCACGAAACAGATGTCCGCGGCCGTGGCGCAGCGTCAGTCCCACCACCACGCCCCGCGCCCGCGGGTCGAATACGGGAGTGCGCTCACCGGCGAGATACGGCAGCATCAGCAGCCCCTCGCTGCCGGGTGGCACCGCCGCGGCCTCGGCGGTCAGTTCGTCGAACGACGCCCCGCCCGTGGTGGCCTGGAGCCAGCCGATCAGGCTGCCCGCCGTCGACGTCCCGGCCGCCAGTGCGAGACTGCCGCGTTCGACTCCGGTGGTGGTCCACAGTGTCGGATCGCTGAAGTACTCGTCGATGACCTGGACGAGGAACATCGTCGAGCCGTACATCAGCATCTGATCGCCGGGTTGGCGCACCCCCACCGAGAACGCCTCCGAGTACGCGTCGATGGTGCCTGCGACCACCGGGGTACCGGCCGGAACGCCGGTGGCCGCGGCCGCCTCGGCGGTGACGGTGCCCACGACGTCGCTCGGCCACACCAGGCGGGGCAGGGGCAGGTGCGCGCAGATGCGCCGCGCCCAGTCGTGGTTCCAGTCGAATCGGCGGGTGGCGTAGAGCGGATCGCATTGGCTCGCGGTGTGATGGTCGATGACGTACTCGCCGGTCAGCTTGGCGGCGATGTAGGAGTTCGAGCCGTACCAACCGGTGGCCCGGTCGAACACCTCGGGCTCGTGCCGGCGCACCCATTCGATCTTCGGGCCGACGGCCTGACTGGACAGCAGCGTGCCCGCCCGCTCGAGCAGGTTATCCTCGCCGAATTCTGCTGTCAGAGAATCTATTTCAGCAGTCGCGCGGGTGTCGATGCCGTACAGGATGGCCGGCCGCAGGGGTTGTAGCTGATCGTCGCAGAGCACCAGGCACGGCCCCACCCCGCTGACGCCCATCCCCGCGACCGATCCGCCGCTCGGCAGCTGCGCCATGAGGGCGGCGCTGATCTGGCACACCTCGCGCCACCACAGGTTCTCCGCGTCGGCCTCCGCCCAGCCCGGACGCGGCAGGCTCATGGCGTGGGCGATGGTCTCCGAGGCGATCACCGCACCGCTCAGGTCGACGAGTACGCCCTTGGTGCTCCCCGTTCCGATGTCGATACCGAGCAGCAGATCCACGTGCCAAACCCTACGTGTGAGTCAGTGCGTCCTGGACGGAAAGGGGTCGTTGCCGAAGTCGATCTGCGCGGCCGGATTGCTGACCGCGGTCACCATGCCGGAACCGAACGCCCCGGCCCCGTCGTAGAGGGTCGCGGTGCCGACCGAGATGCCGTCGGCCACCCAGTGCGAATCGGCCTGCACCCCGATCCACTCGCCGACCGGGAGGCGGGCGAGCGCGACGGTCAGGTCGCCGTTGATGTAGCCCACCCCCGCGGTACCCAGGTTGGTCACCAGGCTGGTGCCCTCGGCGGCCACCACCGCCCGCACGAACGGCGAGTTCTCGGAGCCTGCGACCACCTGGATCGAGCGGCTCCACGTGCGTTTGCGGGCGGTGTTCTGATGGTCGACGATCGCGTTGGTCCAGCCCGGCCCGTCGCTGCCGAGATGGATCATCCGTGACGGATCGACCGCGGGCGGGACCTCGAAATCCCCCGGGGCGATCCACTCCGTGCCGCGCGGCGCCTCGGCCCGCCGGTACTGCACCAGCGTGGCGCGGGCGACGGTGACGCCGTCCTGCACCAGTTCGCATTCGGAGTTCCGGACCCGCCTGCCGTCGCGAACGAGGTTGGTCTTGGTTGTGGTCGGCACGCCGCGCGCCGCCTTGAACAGGTCGACGGTCAGCCGGGTGGGCAGGAATCCGTCGCGGCCGTACTCGCTCTCGAGCACCCGCGCGGCCAGACCGACGACTGCCGGTCCGTTGAGGTGGTCCTCGCCCCAGTGGCTCTGGGCGAACCGGGTCGGCAGATAGGCGCCGTCGTCGGCGCTTTCGAAGTGCGCGGGTGACTCACTCACTCCGGCATCGTCGCACAGGCAGTCGTGACGAGCCGGTGACGGCCACCGCGCTGTGATTCTGGCGGGGTTGCGGCGGGTAGTCGCCCGACATGACCACTGCTGAACAGAACCGGCCCCTGCGTGCGCTCGCCCTGACGTGCAGCCTCAAGCCCAGCCCGGCGCCGTCGAGTAGCTCCGTGATCGCCGACCAACTCCTCGAGCCGATGCGCAAGGCCGGTGTCGAGTGCGAGTCGGTGCGCTGCGTCGACCACAATCTGCTGCCCGGCGTGGAGGCCGATATGGGACCGGGTGACGAATGGCCGGCCATCCTGGAGAAGATCGTCGCCGCCGACATCCTCGTCATCGCCACCCCCACCTGGGTGGGGCACATGTCGAGTGTCGCGCAGCGGGTGCTCGAACGCCTCGACGCCGAGCTGTCCGAGACCGACGACGCCGGCCGGCCCCGTCAAGTCGGCAAGGTGGCGCTCGCGGCGGTCGTCGGCAACGAGGACGGCGCCCACAAGATCGTGGCCGACCTGTTCCAGGCGCTCAACGACATCGGCTTCACGATCGCGGCGCAGGGCTGCACGTACTGGAACGACGAGGCGATGGGCAGCCGCGATTTCAAGGACCTCGACGAGACACCCGAGGCCGTCGCCGGCACCACCGAATCCGCGGCCCGTAACGCCGTGCATCTGGCCCGGGTGCTGCGCGACAACCCGTATCCGGCGTACTCCTGAGTTCCTCGCTACGCGACCCCGAGCGCATCGGAGATCGCGTCGTAGAGGCGGTGATAGTCGGCGGTGAACCGCAACTCGCGAATGTCGCGCGGCCGCTGCAGCGGCACTTCGAACTCCTCGACGATGCGCCCCGGTGACGGGCTCATCACCGCCACCCGGTCGGCCAGCAGCAGCGCTTCGTCGACATCGTGCGTCACGAAGATCACGGTGGTGCGCAGCCGTTCCCACAGCTGCAGGAAGTCTGCGCTGATCTCACGCCGGGTCAGCGCGTCGAGCGGGCCGAACGGTTCGTCCATCAGAAACACCGTGGGGTCCGAGGCCAGGGTGCGGGCGAGGGCGACCCGTTTGCGCATGCCGCCCGACAGCTGCCGGGGTAGGTAGGCGCCGAACTCCGACAGGCCGACGAGGTCCAGCAGTTCGGCGATCCGCCCATCCTGCTCGCCGCGCCGCCCGCCGTCGATCTGCAGCGGCAGACGCACGTTCTCGATGACCGAACGCCACGGCAGCAACGCATCGTTCTGGAAGACCATGCCGACTCTGGCCGGCGACTCGCCGACCGGGGCGCCGCCGACCAGGACCTGTCCGGCGGTCGGTTCGACGAGCCCGGCGGCCGCTTTGAGCAGCGTCGACTTTCCGCACCCACTCGGACCCACCAGCGCCAGGAACTCCCCCGAGGCGACGGTGAGGTCGGCGCGGTCGACGGCGAGCCGACGCCCGGTACGGGTGCGGTAGGAGATCTGGGTGCCGCGGTATTCGACTGCCGTCACGGCGATTCCAGCAGCGAGAAGTCGAATGCCTCGCCGAAGGCGGGTGCCTTGCCCTTGTCCACCTGCCCGACCTCCTCGAGCAGCGCCACGGTGTCGGCGTAGGTGGACTCGGGGACCACCAGACCCTCGGGTGCCTGTTCGAGCGTGGTCTCGACGACCTCTTCCAGGATGGTCCGGTCCAGCCCGGGCGCCTGCTTCTCGGCCACGGCGACCGCGGCGGGCAGATCACCGAGCGAACGTTCCTGGGTGGCGCGGGCGCCCTGTACGAACGCCGCCAGGGTGTCTCTGTGAGCGTCGGCCCAGGATTGCTTCGCGATCACCGCCAGCGCGATGTAGGGGAATTCCGGTTTCCAGGTCAGCTGGAACCTCCCCGACTGGAGCATGGTCGTCAACGTGGGGTCGCTGACCATTCCCGCTGCGGCGCCGCCCTTTTCGATCGTCGCCTGCATGGTGGCGCCGGTACCGGCGCCGATCACCCGGATGCTGTCGTAGTCGACGCCGGATTCGGCTGCCGCGCGTTGCAGTTCGGTGTCCGAGAGGCTGCCCGGTGCGGTGACCGCGACCGTCTTGCCCGCGAGTTCGGACACCTCCCGCACGGGTGACTCGCTGCCGCTGACCAACGAGTACGGCGGGGTGTGGCTGAGCACCGCGTAACCCTTCACGTCGAGTCCCTTGATGCGGTTGCGCACGACGTGCTCTCCCGCCCCGATGAAGGCGTCGATACTCCCACCGCTGAGCGCCTGCACTGCGTCCGAACCGCTGTCGAAGCACACCTGCTCGGCGTCGACCCCGTCGATCTCGCCCTCGTCGATGGTCAGGGCGGCCAGGCTGATGCCACCGCACACGATGCCCACCTTCAGCGCGGCGGTGTCACCGCCGCCTCCACTGCCGGAGCAGCCCGCGCTCACTGCGATGGTGACGGCCAGCACGGCGGTCAGACGCCGGAAGTTGCTCGAAGACATTGGGGTTCCTTTCTGGGTGGGCACAGCACCTAGCGCGGCGCGACGCGGCGTTCGATGCGTTTGAGAAGTTGTTCGAGCGCGATGGCGACCACGGTGATGACCGCCAGGCCGGCGAACACCCCGGTGACGTCGAGCAGGTTCGACGAATATTTGATGTAGTAGCCGAGACCCTGGCTCGCCGCGATCAGCTCGGCGATCACCGCTCCGATGAGCGCGATCCCGATGGACAGCCGTAGACCGGTGATCAGCCACGGCACCAGCGACGGCACCACGATCCAGCGCAGGGTCTGAAGCCGACTGGCGCGCAACGACTTCGCGACGTCCAGCAGATCCCGATCGATTTCCTGCACGCCCTGGTAGACGTTGTAGAACACGACGAAGACCACCATCGTCACGACCATCGTGACCTTGGAGATCAGTCCGACGCCGAACCAGATGATGAACAGCGGTGCGAGCACAACACGCGGCAGGCTGTACAGCGCCATCATGTACGGCAGCAGCCACCCGCCCAGGATTGTCGAGAAGCCGAGCGCCACCCCGAGTACCGCCCCCAGCGGTACGCCGATGAGCAGTCCGAGCGCCACCTCGAGGAGAGTCTGGGTCAGATGTGGCCACAGCTCACCGGTGCGGATCAGCGAGCCGAGCCGCTCGAGGACCGCAGCGGGGGAAGAGACGTAGAACGCGGGAATCAGCCGCTCCGACGACAGCTGCCAGCCGCCCACGAACAGCACCGCGATCGCGATCCGGCCGAGCGTCACGATCCGCCGCAGGCGCTGGGCGTCCCGCCGGTCCGACCGCGTCAATGCGTCGTCGGTCTCTGCCGTCCCGCGGGACAGCCGGGTGCGGGCACGGCCCCGGGTCTCGGTCATGAGACCCGCTGCCCGCCGCCGGTGCCGACCGGCCGGACCGGGTCGGCACTCCAGGCGGAGAACGACCCGACGTAGAGGGGTGCGGTCACACCGAGGTGTGCGAGCACCGCGACCGCATGGGCGCCGGCGACCCCGCCACCGCAGTACAGTCCTGGCACCTCGGCGGCGTCCAGTCCGTAAAGCCGGCGCAGCGCGTCGGGGTCCCGCAGCGCGCCCTCGTCGGTGAGCGTCGCACGGGAGCTCACGTTGCGCGCCCCGGGAATATGTCCCTTCTCGAAAGCGTCGCCGCCGCGGGCGTCGATCAACGCACCGGCGTCCGCCAGCTGCGCGGCGCCGTCAGCGTCGAGTTCGGGAAGACATCCGGGCCGCAGCGTCACATCACCCTCGGGGACGTCGCCCGCGAGGTCTCCGCCCGGATGACCGGCCCGCGCCCAGGCCGGCCAGCCACCGTCGAGGATGCGGACATCGTCGAGCCCCGCCCAGCGCAGTACCCACCATCCCCGTGCCGCCGCGAAGTCGACGTCGTGGTCGTACACGACCACCGAGGTGCCGGCGGTGATCCCCCACCTGCGTACGGCGCGTTGCAGTTCGGCGACACCGGGCAACGGGCGCCGACCGGCCGTGGCAGGCGCGTCGGTGCGGGCCAGATCCTCGACGAGGCTCACCGGAACCGCGCCGGGAACATGGCCGGGCGGCACGGCGGTGTCGTCGCGCCGGACCTCGAGCACGCGCACGTCCTCACCGGCAGCCAGTCTTGCCGCCAGCGCGTCGGCGGTGATGAACACCGGCGCGGTCATCGCGCCACCCCGACAGCGTGGGACTCCTCGGCGGCGAATCGGTTCGACGGACGCGCCAACCCGAGGTGGTCGCGCAGCGTCGTGCCGGTGTACTCCCTGCGGTGTAGGCCCCGCCGCTGCAACTCGGGCACCACGAGGTCGACGAATGCGCCGATACCGTAGGGCACCCGGGGTGGGAAGATCATGAATCCGTCGGCGGCACCGGTGGTGAACCACTCCTCGAGCACGTCGGCAACTTCGGCCGGTGATCCGACCGCCTCTTTGAACATGCCGCCGCGGAGCAGGGACGCGGTGACCTCGGCGACCGAAGCGCGGTCGTGACCGTAGAGTTCGGCGGCCGAGTCGACCACCGCACGCGCCGCGGCATCCAGCGCTGCCATGTCGACCACATCGGCCAGCGCCGCGTCCGCCGGCACCGCGGACAGGTCCACGCCCAGCGCCTCGGAGAGCTGCGCCCGACCGCCGGGGCCGGTGTTGAGCCGACGCTGCAGATCCGAATATGCCTGATGTGCCGCAGCTTTGGTCTCCTCCACGTACACGGCCACACCCGGGATGATGAGCTGGTCCTGCGGTCGGCGTCCGTACCGCGGCAGGCGCGACTTCAGGTCGGCGTAGTAGGCGCGGGCACCCTCCAGTCCAAGGGTCGAGGAGTTGGTGAACCGCAGATCGGAGAACTTCGCGCCGAGTTCGCGGGACCGTTCGGAGGCCCCGGCGTTGACGATCGGCAGCTGGCCCTGGACCGGCCGTTCGACGTTGAGCGGACCGTCGACGGAGAAGAACTCGCCGCGGAAGTCGATGCGGTGCACGCGTCCGGGATCGACGAACTGGCCGGTACCGGCGTCGGCGACGCGCGCGTCGTCCTCCCAGCTGTCCCACAGCAGCTGCAGCACCTGGATGTACTCCGACGCCCAGTCATAGCGACGTTCGTTGTCCCAGTGCTGATCTCGGCCGAAGTTGCGGGCGGCTTCGACGTTCTTGCCGGTGACGATGTTCAACCCGACCCGACCGCCGCTGAGGTGGTCGATGGTGGCGGTGGCGCGAGCGACGTTGTAGGGGTCCGAATAGGTGGTGTTCACCGTTGTGATCAGACCGATGCGGGTGGTGGAGGCGGCGATGAACGACGCCAGAGTCAGGGCCTCCGGCCGCAGCACCTCGTTGGGGTTCGCGAACTGCGATGACGGCAGGCCGACCAGGCGGTCACCGATGAAGAAGAAGTCGAAGACACCGCGTTCGGCGGTGCGGGCGGCGTCGGCGAGCAGGCCCGGGTTGGAGTTTCCGTTGCTGAAAGCACCTGGCACCCGCCACGCGGCGGGGTGGAACCCGGTCGGCCAGATGGTCAGACCAAGGTGCATACGACGGGAATCGGTCATGTGGCGCAATGCCTTTCAAGCACGAGGTGTGTCACCCGGCGCGCCAGGATGGCACGGCAACGCGGGTACGCAAGCTCTGATTGAGGTGGTGAACGAGACAACGGCACCGGCTACCGGCAACGGCAGCAGAGACCCGGAAACGTCAGCGACAACACAGACAGCTGTTGATGAGCAGCAGATCGACGTAGCGACGGCGCACGAGGTGTTCGGCACCGAGGGGTGCGGTCCGCTCAGGCCACATCACGTACGCGAGCGTATACGCTGTCGCGCGGGGCCGTCAAACGTACGGGAGGATGAGATCACGGTGATCAAAAGCGTTGACAGCGAGCATGTATCGCGCGCCGATGCGCATTACCTGCGCGTCAAACAGGATCTGCTCGGCGGCCGATTCGAGCCTGGCACAGTGCTCTTGGAGACCACGCTCGGAAAGCTCTACGGGGTGTCCCGCACGCCGATGCGCGATGCGCTGGCGCGGCTGGCCCACGACGGGCTCATCGAACGCCACGAACGCGGCTTCATCGTCCGGCAGCGATCCGCCGAGGAGGTCGCGGCGATCTACGAGGCCCGGATCCCGCTGGAGGCGCAGGCCGCCGCGCTCGCCGCTCGCCGCCGCGGGGCCGTCGACCTCGAGCGACTCGAGCACACGCTGACGCTGCGTCGCGACGAGGAGGACCCCGCGCTCTTCCCGGAACTCAACGGGCTGTTCCATCTCGCGCTGCGCGGCGCCGCCCGCAACGCCGTCATCGAATCGACCCTGGGCCACCTCGACGACATGCTCACCGACTACCGGCCGGACAGTTCGGCGCCGAAGGTGGTGGGGCGCGGGCTGTCCGAACACGAGCAGATCATGGCCGCCATCCGCGACAGCGACGCCGCCGCGGCGAGTGAACTCATGACCGCCCACCTCGAACGCATGCGCGATCTGCGCATCGCCGCCCACGTGCGGCACCGGCACTGACCGTCAGCGGATCGGCAGGCCGGTCAGTGCACGGCCGATGACCAGGCGCTGGATCTCGCTGGTGCCCTCGAAGATCGTGAAGATCTTCGCGTCGCGGTGCATCCGCTCCACCGGGTAGTCGCGGGTGTACCCGTTGCCGCCGAGGATCTGGATCGCCTCGTCGGTGACATAGACCGCGGTCTCGCTGGCGTACAACTTCGCCATCGACCCCTCGGCCGAGGTGAACGCCTTGTTGTTGCGGTGCATCCACCCGGCCCGCCACACCAGCATCCGGGTCGCGTCGATACGGGCCTTCATATCGGCGAGTTTGAAGGCGACGGCCTGGAACTCACCGATCTTGCGGCCGAATTGCTCGCGCTGGCAGGCGTAGTCGAGTGCGTACTCGTAGGCGGCGCGGGCCACCCCGAGTGCCATCGCGCCCACGAACGGTCGGGTGCGCTCGAACGTCGCCATCGCGGCCTGACTAGCGGTGCGCTGACCTTCCTTGGCCCGTGCCATCCGTTGCTCGAACTTCTCCCGCCCGCCCAGGACCAACTCGCCGGGGATGCGGACGTTGTCCAACACCACCTCGGCGGTGTGTGACGCCCGGATCCCGTGCTTCTTGAACTTCTGGCCCTGCGAGAGCCCGCGCGTGCCGGGCGGCACGATGAAGCTGGCCTGCCCGCGGGTGCCGAGGTCCGGATACACCGACGCGACCACCACGTGCACGTTCGCGATGCCGCCGTTGGTCGCCCATGTCTTCGTCCCGTTGAGCACCCACTCGTCGGCGGCCTCGTCGTAGACCGCGCGCGTACGCACGGCGCCGACGTCGGACCCCGCGCCCGGCTCCGACGAACAGAACGCGGCGACCTTCGTGTCACCGGGTGTGCCGAACATCGCGGGCAGCCAGTCGCCGATCTGCTGCGGTGTGCCGTTCGACGCCAGCGCCGCCGCCGCCAGGCCGGTCGCCAGAATCGACAGCGCGATACCCGCGTCACCCCAGAACAGTTCCTCGAACACGGTGATCAGCCCGATTCCGCTGCTCTCCCCCGCCATCTGGGCGAACAACTCCGGCGTGTAGAGCCCGACCTTGGCGGCCTCCTCGATGATCGGCCACGGGGTCTCCTCCCGCTCGTCCCACTCGGCGGCCGCGGGCCGGACCACGTCGCGGGCGAACTCGTGGACCCAGTCGCGCACCGAGACGACATCGTCGGGAAGTTCGAGCGAGAAAGTGGGCTCCATCGCGGGTCTCCTGTCGTGACGCGGTCGTCGCCGCCCATCGTGTCATGCGGGTGCAGGCCTGCGCGCGCCCGCGTCCGCCGCCGGTCAGAGACCGTGCGGCGCAGGGGTGTTCACCGGCGGATCACTGCCCCAGCGTCAGCAGCCGGGCCGCGGTGTACCGCTCGTTGACGTGCGGGGTCGGGTCCGCCTCGTAGGACGCCGTCCCGCCGAAGGCCCAGTCGGGCGGCGCATCCCGGCCGCTCAGCACCCAGGCCGCCTGGCGGGCGGCCCCCAGCGCCACGTACTCGGCCGGTGTCGGGACGTGGACGGGTCGGCCCAGGATGGCGGGGGCGATCCGGCGGACGGCCTCCGAGCGCGCACCGCCACCGACCAGGATGATCCGCTGCACGTCGATGCCCTGTTCGGAGATCTTGTCGATGCAGAAGGCCATCGACGCCAGCAGACCCTCCACCGCCGCACGCGCGACATTGGCCTGGGTGAAGTTGCGGGTGGTCAGCCCGTGCAGTGCGCCCGCGGCGTCCGGCAGGTTGGGTGAGCGCTCACCGTCGAAATACGGCACCAGGGTGAGACCCTCGGCACCGGCAGGCGCCGTGAGCGCCAGGCCGTCGAACTCGTCGAACTCGACACCCAGCATGCCCGCCGTCGCCGCCAGCACCGGCGCCCCGTTGAGCGTGCACACCAGGGGAAGTTGACGGCCCGTCGCATCGGCGAACCCGGCCACCAGACCGTCGGGGTCATGCGGTGCGGTGGTCGCGACCGCGCTGACCACACCCGAGGTCCCCAGCGACACGACACAGTCGCCGGCGGCCGCACCGAGCCCCAGCGCGGCGGCCGCGTTGTCCCCCGCGCCCGGACCGAGCAGGGCGCCCGACGCCGTCCGGCCGGCGACATCGTGCGGCCCGAGGACCGTGGGCAGCGCAGGGCGGCGACCCCGCATCGCCAACTCGAGCAGGTCGTCGTCGTAGTCACCGCTCTGCGCGGAGAAGTAACCCGTACCGCTCGCATCGCTGCGGTCGGTGTGCAGGTCGCCGATGTCGTCGGACCCGGACAACCGCCACGTCAACCAGTCGTGAGGTAGACACACCGCCGCAGTTGCGTCGGCGTTGTCCGGTTCGGTGTCCGCCAGCCACCGGAGCTTGGCCGCGGTGATCGCGGCGACCGGTACGACGCCGATGCGGTCGGCCCAGGCGACGGGGCCGCCGAGTTCGTCGACCAGGTCGGCCGCCGCCCCGGCAGACCGGGTGTCGTTCCACAGCAACGCATTCCGGACCACGGCGCCTGCGGAGTCGAGGCAGACCATGCCGTGCTGCTGGGCGCCGACCGACACCGCGCCGACGTCGTCGAGGCCCCCGGCAGCGGTCTCCGCGGCCTGCAGGGCCGACCACCACATCCGGGGATCCACTTCGGTGCCTGCGGGATGCGGGGAGGTCGCCGAGCGGACGATCTCGCCCGTGTCGGCGTCGCACACCAGGATCTTGCACGACTGGGTCGACGAATCGATGCCGGCGACCAGTGCCACGGTGACCTCCTCGAAGAACAGCGACTCGGGCCCAACCCACCCTAGTCAGGCGCCGACGATTCGAGCCGAAGACCGATCTGGGCGACCACGGGTTGGGAGAATCGTCGGATGACCGGCGAGAGCACGGGCCGCCAGCGATGGGATCCGGGGCGCCACGAGACCGAGACCGAGCGGCTGGACCGCAACTGGTTCAGTCTGCTCCAGGAACTGAGGGTCGCGCAGACCGGTGTGCAGGTGCTGACCGGCTTCCTGCTGATCCTGCCCTTCCAGGACCGCTTCGGCGCACTCGACGACGGCGCCCGGCTGGTCTACCTGCTCACGGTGGCGTGCTCGATCGGCTCGACGGTGCTGCTCGTGGCGCCGGTGAGCATGCACCGGGTGCTGTTCCGCAGGCACCGGCTCGATGCGCTGGTGGCGTCGTCCCACATGTTGGCGATGGTCGGGCTGCTCCTGCTCGCGATGGCGCTGACCGGAGTCGCGGCGATCATCTTCGACGCGGTGCTCGGCGCCGCCGCCGCGTGGACGGCCGCAGGAGTGACCCTGCTCGCACTGGCGTCGTCGTGGTTCTGGCTACCGGTGCGGCAGCGCCGGGACAAGTAGGGCCGATCAAGGGCGTTTGTGACCAGTTCAGCGTGGGAACACCCCGGAACATGCTTATCCGACGTATCGCGCGACCAATGTTGTCTGCTGTGTTCATCGGGCGCGGAGTGGAGGCTCTGCGGAGCCCCAAACCGGCTGCCGATGCGGCCAAACCGACGATCGAAGGGCTGAGCAAACTGCCCGACCCGGTCGGCACCAACGTGCCCACCAACCCCGAGACCGTCGCCCGCATCACCGCCGGCGTACAGATCGGCGGCGGGCTGCTGCTGGCCTCCGGCAAGCTCCCGCGTCTCGCCTCCGCGGCGCTGGCGTTCAGCGTGGTGCCGGGCAGCCTTGGCGGCCACATGTTCTGGAACGAGACCGATCCGGAACGCAAAGCCGACGAGCGCCGCGCCTTCCTCACCGACGTCAGCCTGATCGGTGGCCTGATCATCGCGGCCGTCGACACCGAGGGCAAACCGTCGCTGGGCTGGCGCAGCCGCCGCGCGGCGCACAAGGTCACCGCTGCGCTGCCGGTCGGCGCGGCCGCAGGCGGATCGCTGGCCGACAGCGAATTCGCCGAGAAGCTCGGCCACGGTCTGCACGTCGGCGCCGAGCGGGGTCGCGAACTGGCCGGCGTCGCCCGTGAGCGCGGATCCGAACTGGCCGAAGTGGCGAGCAAGCGCGGTGCCGAGCTGGCCGAGGTGGCGAGCAAGCGCAGCGCGGAGTTCGCCGAGATCGCGAGCAAGCGCGGTGCGGAATTCGCCGAAGTGGCGAGCAAGCGCAGCGCGGAACTGGCCGACGTCGCGAGCAAGCGCGGCGCGGTGCTGGCCGAGGTGGCTCGTGAGCGCGGCAGCGAATGGGCCGAAGTGGCCCGCGATCGGGCACCCGAACTCGCCGACGCCGCGAAGGGACGCAGCGCCGAACTGGCGCTGCTGGCGCGTGAACGGGCCAACGAACTCGCCGAGACCACCCGCAAGCAGGCCAAGCAGGCCCAGAAGCAGGCCCGCAAGGACGCCAAACGCCGACTGCGCTGACACCGTCGTTGATCTTGTCGAACCGGGCGCGCCGAAGCGCCCGGTTCGTCGTCTTTCGGCGGTAGATTCGTTCCCACCCACTACGCGGCAGGAGCGGATGCCATGACAACCGGTGACTACCCCCCTCAACCGGGCCAGCCCCAGTACGGCCAGCAACCTCAGTACGGTCAGCCGCAATACGGGCAGCAGCCGCAGTACGGCCAACCCGGCGGATATCCCCCACCGTTCGGCGGTCAGGTTCCGGGCACCCTCGGGATGCGCTTCCTGGCCCGGCTGATCGACGGCATCATCGTCGGCCTCGTCGGCGGTCTGGTCCTCGCCCTCGTCGATGCCATGTCCAACGTCTGGATCACCGGCCTGTTCACCGGTGCGCTGTCGTTCCTGTACTACGTCGTCTTCGAGGTGACGCAGGGCTGGACCCCGGGTAAGAAGCTGCTGGGCATGAGCGTGCGCGGTCCGGGCGGTGCGGCCAAGCCGACGGCGTCGCAGTCGGCCATCCGCAACCTGTTCACCCTGCTGCCGATCATCCCGTTCATCGGTGGCCTGCTCGGCGTGATCGCGATCGTGGTGATCGCGGTGACGATCAACAACAGCCCGACCAAACAGGGCAAGCACGACGAGATGGCCGGTGGCACACAGGTGGTCAAGGGCTGAAATGCCCTGAGCGCCATACTAGGAAGTCCCCCGACAACCGTCGGGGGACTTCTTGTTCGGGCCGTGACGACCTGCACACCGGCCCTGCCGGCGGTGATGGTTGACTTCCCGATGTGAGTAGAGCTCCGGAACTGGCCCGCCGCCTGTTCGACCGTATCGAACCCGTGCACGCCGTCACGTACTTCGCCCCGGAAGCCCGTTCGGCCCTCGACGGCCTCGGTTACCGCGGATTCTGGATGGGGTATTTCGCCGCCCGCTCGGCACCGCTGGGCCGGGTCCCCGCCGACGTGGTGACCGCGATCTTCTACAACTTCGCCCCCGAACGGGTGGCCAAGGCGCTGCCCGCGGCCTGGGCGGTCGCTCCGCCGGAGGCGGCGCTGGCGGCCAGGGAGCGGTCGGCGGTGGCCGCGCTCCAGAGATGCGGTGTGCGTGACGACGAGCAGGTGCGCACCGCAGCCGCACTGGCCGCGAAGGCCGCGCGGGCTCTCCCGGTGGACGGCAGGCCGCTGTACGCGGCGAACAAATCACTGGACTGGCCGGAGGACCCGGTCGCCGTCCTGTGGCATGCGACGACCCTGTTGCGCGAGCATCGCGGCGACGGGCACGTCGCGGTGCTGGCCGCGGCGGGGTTGAGCGGCCGTGAGTGCAACGTGCTGCACGCGGCCGCGGGCCGGGTGCCGCGCGAGATGATCATGCGCAGCCGCGATTACGACGACGCCCAGTGGAAGTACCACGCCGACTGTCTGGCACAGCGCGGATTGCTCGACGGCGCCGGTGAACTCACCGCGGGCGGCCACGCGTTCAAACAGCGGATCGAGGACTCCACCGACGCGCTGGCGTGCGCCGCCCTCGACGCGCTCGACGACGACGAGGTCGAGACGCTGTTCCAGACGCTGACGCCGATCACCCGTGCCGTGGTCGCCGCGGAGATCGTGCCCAGCGCAACTCCGATGGGGCTGTCCCGTGACGACCTCGAGGATGCGAGCGCCCATCTGCGCTGAGCGGGGTCACGCGTGGTGGTCACTTCTTGTCGAGCGCACCTGGCTTGTGCACGGCGTCGTTTCCGCTCTTGTCGCTGACCACCCGGTATTGCGGTTCGTCCTTGGACGCCTTGACCTTCCGGCCCGCCGCCTCGGTCTCGGAGGTGATCTTCTCGACGACCTCGCCCTCGGCGGTGCTGCCGTGGCTCTGCCAGGTGACCTTGTCGCCCTTCTTGAATTCCTGATCGCTCATGACCGGCGGGTACCCACGGGGTCCGCGGTCACCCGGGCCGGGAGCGCGACGTCATATATCCGTCGGAACCCCACTCAGCGCGGGGCGTACATGATGAGCCCCACCCCGACCAGGCAGACCAGCGCACCGGTGAGGTCCCAGCGGTCGGGCCGGAACCCGTCGACCACCACACCCCACAGCAGCGACCCCGCGACGAACACCCCGCCGTACGCGGCCAGGATGCGGCCGAAGTGGGCGTCGGGCTGAAACGCGGCCACGAATCCGTAGGCGCCGAGCGCGATGACCCCGGCCCCCGCCCAGATCCAGCCGCGGTGTTCACGCACCCCCTGCCACACCAGCCAGGCGCCGCCGATCTCGAGCAGGGCGGCGAGGACGAACAGGGCGGCGGACTTCAGCACGAGCACGCCCGTCAGCGTGCCGCGAGCGTGCGCAAACTGCCGGATGTTCGCGGCGTGTCGCGAAGCGGACACGCACTCGGTGTCAGGAGCGGGCGATGTTGCGGTTCCACTCCACCCAGCCGATGCCGGTGCGGCCGTCGCCGGTGGTCACCGCCGCCCAGGCCCGCGGGAAGTGACTGACACGGCCGTCGGCGGCGGTGAGCATCACCGGCGCGAAACCGCGGATGTCGACGTCGACGGTGAGGTCGCCGGGTTGCACCGTCAGCGATGTGGTGACCGGCAGGCCGGTGTCGGCGAACGTCGCCGCGGCGGTCATCTGCGTGGTCTCGGTCAGGGCGGCGTCCGGCGGCTGCACGTAACCAATGCTCATCGGCCCGATCTCGGGGATCCGCAGATCGACCCCGTGCAGATGGGTGCCGTCGTCGAGGTGCAGCGCGTTCCACACCCAGTCCATGGCCCACCAGTCGCGCACCCCCCACGAGTGGTCCCGCTGTCCGGGCACCGCGTCGAAGCGGTATTCGCGGCCGTCGGCGGTCACCGTGCCCGAGACCGTGCAGGCGATCTCGTAGCGGGTCGTGATGCGGTACCGATAGGGCGTGCCGACGGTCGTCCACGTCAGATCCATGGTCAGGTCGACGGGACGGCCCGCTTCACCTCGGAGCAGTGCGGCGGGGTCGTCGTGCGCTTCGCCACGACCGCGGACGGTGACCCGGTAGGTGCGCAGGGGTTCCACCGGTTCGAGACCGAGATGCGCAGTGTCGGTGGTGGTTTCGGTGTAGTCGGCCGGCAGAGGGGCGTCGAAGTCCACAATGCCGATGGTCGGCATGCCGGGTCCGCACACGAGTGCGTTGATCCAGGCGGCGTTGCGGTTCGGGTAGAGCCCGAGCCGGACCCAGCCGCCGACATCCTGTGCGCCGTCGGCGAAGTCGAAGTACCAGCTCTCGTTCCACAACTCCTCGTCGCCGGGCTGATGTGAGCCCTCGTCGGCGGCGGCGGGCTGCAGCGGTTCGTCGTCGCCCGGTTCGGGCAGCGCGGCGAGGGCGTCGGTGTCGAGGACGTGTTCGCAGTGGCGGCGCAGCATGGTCATGAACATCTCGTCGCCGCGTTCGGTGCGCGCGACGAGCATCGAGGAGACGATCGCCATCATCACGCCGAAGAAGCTCTGGCGCCGGACCCCGTCGCGCACGGTGTCGAGGTCCACCAGCGCCTGCGCGCCGAGCGCCTCGTGGTAGGCGCGCAGCAGCGCGTCGTAGTGTGCGCGCCGATCCTCCACCGGCAGTGCGCATCCCAGGAAATAGGCGACGTCGGTGAACGCCGGACCCCAGGTGACGGTCTGCCAGTCGACGACGGTCAACGGTCGGTCGGCGCCGGCCTGGCCGAACAGCATGTTGTCGAGTCGGTAGTCGCCGTGGATGAGGCCGTGCGGTCGGTCCGCGGCGGACTCGGCGTCGAGGTAGGCGTCGAACACCGCGACCAGCCGCTCGCAGACCGCGCGGTGCTCCGGCGCGATCGCATCCCCGTAGCGGTCGGCGAAGCCGGCCCACAGCTGGCCGAGCAGCACCTGGTTCATCGGCGACTCGCGGTTGAGCCAGTCGGCGTCGGCGAGGGTGGCGTTGCCCAGCAGCGGACCGTGCACCCGGCCGAGTTCGGCCAGCGCGAGCGTCGCCTGCTCGACCGTCGCGCCGCGGATCTCGTCGCCGACGACGGCGGGCGCCGCATCGCCCAGCAGCAGGTCGAACGCACCGGTCTCGGCGTTGTAGGCGGCGTGATAGCAGGGCGCGACCGGACCGGGCAGTCCAGGTGCGATGTCGGTGTAGAACCGCACCTCGCGTTCGTAGAGTCCGAGCGCCAATCCCGTCTGGCGGCTGTTGACGTCGGTTGCGGCGACCTTGAGGACCACCGATTCCGGCCCGGCGGTCGCGGCGTCGGCATAGGTGAGCGAAACGCGGTAGCACTCACTCATCTGGCCGGTGCCGATGCGGTCGAAGCCGAATTGGGTGACGGTTCCCGCGCCCAGCACGGTGGTCAGCCAGTCGGCGGTGAGGTCCGCGGGACGTTCGATGACGAGGTCTGCAGTGTGAGCCACGCGATGAACCTAGCAGTGGGCTGCATCACACTGTTGACGGGTGTCAATCAGTGGCGACGGGTCAGCGTGCCGACAGCGTGAAACCCTCCCAGGCCTGCCTCCGGTGGGCGTCCGGGTCGTGTTCGATGCGTGGTTTGCGGTCGAATACGCGCACCACACGCTGGTCGGCGCTGTAGGGCGCCCACGCGTCGCCGGGGGTTCCGGTGCGGCTGAACGCCCGCCACCGGCGCTGCACGTCCGCGCTCACCTTGATGGCCGAACGCCGGTCGGCGGCCGCGGTCAGCAGCGCTCCAAACCTCGTGCGGTAGGTGTCGAACACGGCGAGCAGTTCGGTCGCGTGCGTGGCGCCCAGACCCGTCCACTTCAGCGTGCGCGGGGCGTAGTCGTAGCGGTACACGTAGGTCGGGGCGTGGCGCGAATGGGCCTCGGAGATCTGCCAGGTGGCGGTGCCGAACGCGAAGTCTCCCCCCAACTGCATGCACGCCGACGAGCTGGGATAGCCCGGGTAGGCGGCGGTGATCCGGTCGCGGCGCTCGGCGTCGGAGTCGGCCAGCAGCGTCTCGATCATCGGCTCCGACATCGGCAAAAGGGGCAGGAACCGGCTGAACAGCCGTCCCTCCTCGAGGTTGTTGCCCACGATCAGCGGCACCCGGTGCGCGCTGCCCTCGGCCATCGCGGCGACGGGCTCGACGGGCAGGTAGTCGGTGCCGTAGGACGGCCCGACCGGGAAGGCGCCCGGCATATGGGTCATACCGCGACGGATCAGGTGCTCGAGCGCGTCACCGAGTTCGGCGGGACGGGCCGCCATCAGCGCGGCGGCGCCGTCCTGGGGGCGGGCGCCGAGAAACTCGACGAAGTGTTCGGCGAACACCGCGGCGGCTTCGTGGGATCGCACCATACCGCTGGCCGGGCTTTGCGAGATCGCTTGGTGGAAAAGGCCTTTCGCCTGCGGCACCGCGAGCAGCGTGGCGACGGCGTGGGCACCGGCGCTCTCCCCGAAGATCGTGACGTTGTCCGGGTCGCCGCCGAACACGGCGATGTTGTCGCGCACCCACCGCAGCGCCATCACCAGATCGCGGAGGAACAGGTTGCTGTCGATCGGATTCTCGGGGGTGGACAGCGACGAGAAGTCCATACAGCCGAGCGGGCCCAGGCGGTAGTTGACCGACACGTAGACGCATCCACGGCGGGCCATCGCCGCGCCGTCGTAGATCGGGGTGGCCGAACTGCCGAACGCGTATCCCCCGCCGTGGATGAAGAACATCACCGGCAGCGGACCGTCCGCAGGCTTCTCCGGGGCGACCACGTTGAGCGTCAGGCAGTCCTCGCTCATCTGCTGGCGTTTGCCCACGCCGAGGAGGGTGTACTTCGGGTCCTGGGGGGCGCAGTTGCCCACGCTGTGGCAGTAGCGGACCCCACGCCAGGGCTCGGCGGGCAGTGGAGCGCGGAACCGGCGGCGCCCCACCGGTGGCTGGGCGTACGGGATGGCTCGCCACCGGTGGACCCGGTCGCGGGTGAACCCCTCGATCGTTCCGGTGCTGATGGTTGCGCGGACGGTACGCTCGTGCATCTTCTGACGGTAGCGAATGGTGGCGCGCGGCCGCGCCTGACCGGGGTGTGCGTGTCGGCCCGCTAGCCTGGCGACCATGCGGATTGCTGTGATGCTCGCGGCGTCTGTGCTGGTCGCGGGTTGTTCCCAGGCGGTCGACGGGCAGGCGCGGCAGACGGTACCGACCCTGTCGGCGCCCTCCGGCACAACGCGCACCTCACCGTCGTCGACGGCGAAACCCCCGCCGACCAGCGCCCCGGCGGCCCGCGCGCCGATCGGCGAGGTGATCCGGTGGATCGAGGCCGCGCCTCCCGCCGCCCCCGAGGATTTCCACACGGTGAGCCGCGAAGGGGCCGGCACCGACCTCGGTGACGGCGTTGCGTTCACCACCCCGACCGGCACGTCGAAGTGCATGACCGACCGCCGCGCGGAGGGCGCGCTGACCTGTCTGGTCGACCTGCGGGAACCGCCGCCGCGCCCGGCCGACGTGTACGGCGAATGGAAGGGCGGCTGGGTGGACTTCCCGGGCGGGACGCTCGACGTCGGTTCGGCACACGCCGACCCCGGCCCGTTCTCCGACGGGTTCGGTGTCGAACTGCCCTACGGGCAGGCGTTGAACTTCGGCGACTACCGGTGCCGCACCGATCCGTCGGGCCTCTTCTGCGTGAACTACGCCCACCAGTCGGCGGCGCGGTTCAGCGACGCGGGTATCGAACCGTTCGGCTGTCTGGAGCAGGTGTCGCCGCCGCCGGAGATCGGCGCCCGCTTCAGCTGCTGACTGTCACTGAGCCGGCCGCGCACGTTCCCGGGCGCGCTGCGGATAGGCGTGCGTCATCCCGACCGCTCCGACGATGACGACGACGGGGATGACGTAGTTGGTCCAGTCACGGGTGTGCGGGATCTGCGCCGAGAGCAGTCCGAGGAGCGCGATCAACGCGAACACCAGCGCCCACATCAGCGTCAACACCTGATTGGTGCGCCGGAACGCCGGCTCCTCCCAATCCTGAAGCGGCACCGACTCTCTGGCGTACTGCTCGGTGAACGGCACGAACCCCAACGACACCAGCGACATCACCGCCAGCACCCCGCTGGACAGGGTGGTGGCGTAGGTGTCCATCCAGTCCCGGTCCGCGGCGCCGACCCCCATCGCCACCATCGTGACGCCGAAGAAGAACACGATCGTGACGACGTCGAGCAGGCGCGGACCCCCTCGGCCCATGGCGATTCCGAGGATGACGGCGGACAGGACCGCGCACAGGGCGCCGAATTTCCACGTGCTCGGACCGTCGGCGACCACCCAGTAGATGATCCACGGCGCGAACCCGACGAACGGGCTGCGGTCGAACCACTCATCCATGATTCCCGCAGAGTACGCGGGTGACGGTCGGACCACTTCCGTCTGCTCCGGACGCGACGGCATACCCGCGGCGCACCAGAACGTCCGTCTGCAGGTGCAGGGAGCCGGCGAGGGCGCCGATTGCCCTGCAGGCCAGCGCCTCTCACCGTCTGTTCGGATCCGTCCGACTCGGATCCGTCACGACGGTGGGATCCGGAAGTTCCCGTCGACGATCACCGCCTCGACGGGCTGACCGTTGATGGTCGCTCCCCACTTGCCGTCGGGTCGCTGCTCGAGTTGGCCGGCCTGCCGCAGCAGCCGTCGGTTGCGCACCTCGGCGCGGAACTGCGCATCCTTGAGTTGCTGTTGCTTTTCGAAGATGTTCAGGTCGTCGTCTTGGCCGAAGTCGCCGCCGAGGCCGCCGAACTGGACGCCGACCGCGGAACCGTTGGGCCGCAGCACCCAGGACTCGCGCACGCCGCCGAGTGCCGCGGTGTACATACCGGCCGGTGCGGGCACCTCCGCGGCGGTGAACGTGTAGGTGACACCGTCCATCGTCAGGTCGCCCTCGACGTCACCGCCCTCGAAGGAGGCATCGAGTGTGTCGCGGAACTTCGACGTGAGATCGATCGTGCCGTCGGTCTGGTCGCCGAAGAACCAGGCCTCGTCGTCGGTGCCGTTGCAGGCGTATGCCGCGACCCGGTCGCCGTCGACGGCGATCCCGATCGTCATGGGGCGGCCGTCCTTCTCCATGTCGGCGATGTACTTGGCCGACGGAGGGAAGGCCTGCGCGGAGGTGGGCGCCGGGGCCGATGTCGTCGTCTCGGTGGAGGACTCGCCGCCGGAGCACGCGGACAGCGTGCCGAGAGCGAAGATCGCGCTGACACCGAGAAGCAATGTGCGGGTGTGCTGTGTCATGTCACCAGCATGGAGCGCCGGTCGGGCCGGTACATGGAGAATCTGTGGAGATTGCGTGGAGATCAGCCGGCCAGGAAGGCGCCCACCTCGGTGCAGAACACCCGCCATGCCGGTTCGGTGCCCGTCAGCAGGTGGTTGTTGCTGTTCAGCGTCACCAACCGCGCGGCAGGGATCAACGCCGCCAGCTCCTCGCCGAAGCGTTGCGGCACCCGGTGATCGTCGCGCGAGTGCAGGACCAGCGTCGGGCAGCGCACGTACTGGGCCTCCTCGCAGACGTCGATGCGGCCGAATTCGGTGAGGAACCGCACCGCGTTGTCCGGGGATGTGGTCCGGCGCTGCAGCTGATCGAACGCGGACCAGTCTGCGCGGGTCCCGTCGGGCAGGAACTGCGCGGCGAACACCTGCCGGAACGCAGGATCGTCACGACCCCAACCGACCCGGGCGAGGTCGAGATCCAGTGAGGCCGCCCGCTTCTCCTCCTCGTTGGCGGCGCGCACCGCGCGGCCTTTCGCATAGGCGCCGCAGAGCACCAGCCGGCTGACCCGGTCCGGGTGGCGGGCGGCGTAGGCCACCGCCACCGCCCCGCCCTGGGACACTCCCATGAGCGGGAAGCGCTCGAGCCCGAGCGCTTCGACGACGGATTCCAGATCGGCCACCCAGGCGTCGAAGGTGAAATCGCCGACCTCCCAGTCGGAAAGCCCGCAGCCGCGTTCGTCGTACCGGATGAGGGTGTGGCCACGCGACAGGTCGCGCACCCAGTGCCGCCACACCGGGCTCTCAATGTCGTAGCCGAGGTGGGTCATCCAGTTGGCGGCCCGGACCAGCGGTGGCCCTTCGCCGGAGACCGCGTACGCCAACCGGACCCCGTCGGCGGCGCGGCAGAACGCGATGTGCTGACGCGGCGCCGGCACCTCGGGCGCCGGAGCCTGCGCGGGTTCGTCCGCCGCGATAGTCGCGACGAATTGATAGCCGCGGCCGCGCACCGTGCGGATGTAGCGCTGCGACTCGCCGTCGTCGCCGAGCGCCCGACGGGCGGCCTTGATCCGGCTGGTCAGCGCGGCCTCTCCGACGAACCGCCCACCCCACACGGTGTCGAACAACTCTTCTTTGCTGACGAACCGGTCGTGGTTGGCGACGAGGTGGGTCAATACGTCGAACACCTGCGGCTCGACCTTGACGACGTTGTGGCCGCAACGCAATTCGTACCGCGCGGTGTCGAGGACGAACTCGCCGAACCGCCAGACGCCGCGGTGTCCCGTGCCACCGGTGGTGGCCGGAACGGACTCGGGCGGTGACGGGGCCAACAGCTACCTACCTCGGCGTCGGATCGCCTCATGGTACGGCGTTCCGGCCCCGACCACAGCGCGTCGAGCGGTGCCGTCACCGCGTCGTGAGCAGGTTCTTCCCGGTGACGGCCGCCATGGCCAGCGTGCGGTATCCGTAGTCGTCGAACAGCACGGTGACACGGTCGGTGTCGCCCCCGATCACCACGCCGTCCCCCCACTCCCGGTGGGAAACGGCGGTGTCCACCGGGATGGCGGGCTGTCCACCGGCGTCCGCGTCGGTGGCACCCTCACCATCGCGGCAGCGGTCGCAGTTGCCGCACGGTCCGGGCAGCGGCTGGCCGAAGTAGGTGAGCAGGAACTGCCGACGGCAGTGCCGCGATTCGGCGTAGCCGCGCATCATCTCGACGCGGCTGCGGTCCACGCGTTCCCTCGCCTCGACCACCTCGATCGCGGCCTCCACCGCAACGCGAGGCGGGATCCCGTTGGAGTAGAACCCTTTTCGTGTCGAACGGATTGCATCGGCCGATTCCAGGAGGTTGATCGCGTTGGTCAGCCGGCGTCCCTGCGCGTCGAGGCGTTCGCGCAGCGCCTTGGTCCGCGTGGGTTTGTCGGTGTCGAGCGCCCGGTAGACGGCCTCGATGAGGTCGGCGTCGGGACGGTGGGTGGTGAAGAATCGGGCCAGCCCCAGATCCTCGGCCCGGTAGAACAGCAGCACGCGCGCGTCGCCGCCGTCGCGTCCGGCCCTGCCGATCTGCTGGTAGTACGAGTCCAGCGAATCGGGCACCGACGCGTGGACGACGAACCGCACGTTGGGTTTGTCGATCCCCATCCCGAACGCCGAGGTGGCCACCACCACGTCGACGGCGTCCTCACGGAAACTCTCGTGGACGCGTTCGCGTTCGGCGGCGGCCAGTCCGGCGTGGTACACCGCCGCGCGGACGCCCCGCTCACCCAGCGCATCGGCGTAGCGCTCGGCGTCCTTGCGGGTGGCGGTGTAGACCAGCCCCGGTACCTCGAGCCCGGCGACGGTGTCCACCACCGCGGCGCGCTTGTCGGCGTCACGCACGAACTGCTCCACCTCGAGCGTCAGGTTGGGCCGGTCGAAGTTGCCGACGACCATCAGCGGGTCCCGCAGCCCCAACCGTTCCACGATCTCGCGGCGCACCACCACCGACGCCGTCGCGGTGAGCGCCACCACCGGCGCCCCGTTGCCGAACTGGGCGAACGCGTCGGCCAACCGCAGATAATCCGGCCGGAAGTCATGCCCCCACGCCGACACGCAGTGCGCTTCGTCGACGACGATCAGCGACACCGCCGCCTCGGCGAGCCTGCCGACGACAGCATCGTTGGCCAACTGCTCCGGCGAGACGAAGATGTACTCAGCCTCGTGGCTGTGCACCGCAGCCCAGTTGTCGTCGGTCTGGGACGCGCGCTGCCGGGAGTTGATCGCGACGGCCTCGGGGGCACGGGTGTCGGCCAGGCCGGCGATCTGATCCTCCTGCAGGGCGATCAACGGCGAGACGACCACGGTGGCGCCGTCGAGCAGCACCGCGGGAACCTGGTAGATCGCGGACTTACCCGAACCGGTCGGCAGCACCGCCACCACGTCGCGGCCGGCAAGGACGGCCACCATCGCCTCGAGTTGTTCGGGGTGCAGTTCGTCCCAGCCGAACACCCGCCGGGCCGTGCGGCACAGTTCCGCCGCCCGCTCACCTACTGCAACCACCGCGTCCAGTTACCCGGGGCGCGACCGGAAAAACCTAGCGCCAGCCGTCGGCCGCCCTGGCCGCGCGCATCAAGGCATCGCACAGTTGACGCAGTTCGTCGGATCCGGCGCCTTCGTCGACCGCCGTCGCGACGTCCTCCGCCGCGCACCGAACCTCGAAGACCCGGTCGGCCAGCAGGGCGGCCTCCTCGGCGGTCAGCACGACCGCGTCCGGGGACAGCGAGGTGCCCCGCACCATCGCGCGCTGCTCGTAGGCCCGCTGCCGGCACGACTGCCTGCAGTACTGACGCCGGCGGCCCAGACCTGCGTCGGCGACCTCGCGGCCACACCAACGGCACGGCTGGGGCCGGGTACGCCGTCTGCTCGCGGTCTCGGTCTCCACGAACTCAGACTGTAGACGGGTCACCCCGCCGATCCCGGTATCATGGAGGGTCGAGTCGGGAACCGTTCGTGGCTCCGCCGCGTTGATTATCCGGCAAGAATCTTTCGATGAGGAGTGTTGACGATGGCTGATCGTGTCCTGAGAGGCAGTCGCCTCGGAGCTGTGAGCTACGAGACCGACCGCAACCACGACCTGGCGCCGCGTCAGGTCGCTCGCTACCGCACCGACAACGGCGAAGAGTTCGACGTGCCGTTCGCCGACGACGCCGAGATCCCCGGCACGTGGCTGTGCCGCAACGGCCTGGAGGGCACCCTGATCGAGGGTGACGTTCCCGAGCCGAAGAAGGTCAAGCCGCCGCGTACCCACTGGGACATGCTGCTCGAACGTCGCAGCGTCGAGGAACTCGAGGAGCTGCTCAAGGAGCGCCTCGACCTGATCAAGACCAAGCGGCGCGGCAGCTGAGCGCCGGTCAGCGCCGGTATTCGAGTCCGCGGGCGCGGTCGAAGCGCCCGCGGATGCCCCAGTCCGCGACCTTGAGCATGGCCTCGCGGATGTTCGACCCACTCATCTTCGACTGACCCAGTTCACGTTCGCTGAACGTGATCGGCACCTCGACGACGACGAAGCCGTTGTTGATGGTCCGCCAGGTCAGGTCGATCTGGAAGCAGTACCCCTTCGAATCGACCGCCGCCAGGTCGATCTTCTCGAGCACCTCACGCCGGTAGGCGCGGTAGCCGGCGGTGATGTCGTGGATGTCCACCCCGAGCAGCACGCGGGCATAGGTGTTGGCCGTCTTGGACAGCGCGTACCGGCGGCGCGGCCAGTTGCGGATCGTGCCGCCCGGAACGTATCGCGAGCCGATCACCAGGTCGGCGCCCGCATCGACCGCGTCGAGCAGCCGGTGTAGCTGCTCGGGTGCGTGGCTGCCGTCGGCGTCCATCTCGACCAGCACCGTGTAGCCACGGCCCAGCCCCCACGCGAACCCGGCCAGATACGCCGCGCCCAGCCCGTCCTTGCTGGCGCGGTGCATGACGTGCACGCGGTCGGGATCGGACAGCGCCAACTCGTCGGCGAGTTCACCGGTGCCGTCGGGGCTGCCGTCGTCGACGACGAGGATGTGCACCTGCGGACACGCGTCGTGCACCCGCTTGACGATCAACGGCAGGTTCTCCCGCTCGTTGTAGGTCGGGATGATGACCAGCGTCCGCTGACTCGGGCGGATGTCCGCGCGAGCCTGGCGCTGCGCTTCCGCGGCCGGGTCGGTCATGAGGCTCCTTCGTTGCTGCTGCTGCGTGCGCCGGACCGGTCGTCACGGTCACGGGCCGCGGGTCGCCGCCGCCGCGACCTCGCCGCAATCCGCGTGGGCACGAAATTCCCATTGTGCAGTATGGCGGCGATCACGGCGCCCACCCCGGCGATCACCAGCAGCGCCTGCACGAGCGGACCCCACCGGGTGGCGGGTGTGATGTCGGTCTTGAGCCGGATCTGGCTGTCGAGATAGGCGGGTTCGAAGAACGCCGTCCGCGCGAGGTCCCGGCCGTCGGGGGCGATGACCGCGCTGATGCCCGTCGTGCCCGCCACGACCACATACCGGTCGTGTTCGACGGCGCGCAGCCGGCCGAACGCGAGCTGCTGACGGCTCATGGCCTCGTCGAACGTGGCGTTGTTGGTGGGCACCGCGAGCACCTGCGCCCCGTTGCGCACGGATTCGCGGGCGGCCCGGTCGAAGATGACCTCCCAGCAGGTGGTGATCCCGACCGGCACCCCGGCCGCGTTCACCACGCCGGTGCCGTCGCCGGGGACGAAGTAGCCGGCCCGGTCGGCGTACGGCGAGAGCTTGCTGAAGAAGCCGCGCCACGGCAGGTACTCGCCGAACGGCTGCACGATCCGCTTGTCGTGCCGGTCGGCGGGGCCGGTGCCCGGATTCCACACCAGCACGGTGTTGGTCGACACCGGGTTGTCCGGGGTGTGTTCGGGGGTCCGGACGACGGCACCGACCAGGATCGGTGCGTTGATCGCCGCCGCTGCCGTCGAGATCTGTGCACCGGCGTCCGGATTGGCCAGCGGATCGATGTCCGACGAGTTCTCCGGCCACACCACGAACATCGGCTGCGGTGCGCGGCCGGCCCGTACGTCCTGCGCCAGCCGCAGCGTCTCCTCGACGTGGTTGTCGAGGACCGCCCGCCGCTGGGCGTTGAACTCGAGCCCCAGCCGCGGCACGTTCCCCTGTACGGCGGCGACCGTGACGGGCTGGTCGTCGACCGCACCGGTCGCCGAGTGCCGGACCTGTGGCCAGACGACGGCCGTACCGAGCAGGACCACCGCGATGACCGCCCCGGGGAGGACGACCGCGGGCGGCGCGGCGACCGAGATGTCATGGCGGCGGGTCCACCGGACGATCTCTTCTGTCAGTGCGGCCAGCGCGAAGCCGGTGAGCATGACGGCGAACGACAGCAGCGGCGCCCCGCCCAGGCGCACCAACGACAGCATCGGACCGTCGGTCTGACCGAACGCCACCACCCCCCACGGGAACCCGCCGAAAGGCACGCTGGACTTGAGCCACTCCTGCGCCGCCCACAGCGCGGCGAACCACAGCGGCCAGCCGGGCAGCCGGCGGACCGTCACCGCGGCGAGCGCGAACAGCGCCGGGAAGAGCGCCTCGACCGCGGCCAGCGCCAGCCAGGGGACGGCGCCGACCAGACCGCTGATCCACGGCAGCAGCGGGACGTAGAACGCCAGGCCGTAGAGGAATCCGTACCCGAATCCGCCCGCGCGCGTCGTCGAATCCTGGCGCAGGACCCACGCCAGCAGCGCCGCCGAGATGAACGCGCAGTACCACCAGCCGAACGGCGGGAAGCTCACGCACAGCAGCATCCCGCCCCCGATGGCGGCGACCAGTTGCCACATCCGGTCGACCACGGCCCGCGGCACGCCGCGCAACCGTGGCACCACGGCCGCCAGCCGGCCGGACGGGGCGTCAGCCATGGATGACGACACCTCGGTGCACCGTCTGGCGACAGCACGGCAGCGCGACGCCGGGTTCGAGGCGCGGCAGGGCGGGGACACGTGAGCGGGGGTCGGTCGACCAGCGTTGGACGGAGTCGGCGGGTGCGCTGACCGCGAGGTCCTCGGCCTCCCAGATCGCGTACGACGCCGGGGCGCCGGGCACCAGGGTGCCGGTGACGCCGTCGCGCACACCGGCGGCGCGCCAGGCGCCGCGGGTGGCCGCGGCGAACGCGGCCCGCAGCGAGATCGCGCTGCCGGGGGTCTGGTGGTGGCTCGCCGCCCGCACGGCCGACCACGGATTCATGTCGGTGACCGGGCTGTCCGAACCGAACGCGAGGGGCACGCCATGGGATGCTAACAGCGCGAACGGGTTGAGCCCGGCGGCTCGATCACCGCCCAACCGCTGGGCGTACATCCCGGTCGGCCCACCCCACAGCGCGTCGAAGTCCGGCTGCATGCTGGCGACCACACCCCACGCTCCGAGTTGTTCGGCCTCGGCGGTGGTCACCATCTCGAGATGCTCGAGGCGGTGGCCGCACCGGGCCACCGCGGGGGCGCCGAACTGTGCGACCACCCGGGCGAGGGCGGCCACCACCGTCCCGACCGCCGCGTCGCCGATGACGTGGAATCCGGCGGTGACGCCGGCCTGGGTGCAGGCGTGCAGATGGCTGGTGACGGCGTCCTCGTCGAGGTAGGTGTTGCCGCACTCCCCCGGTGCGTCGGCGTACGGCTCGCTCAGCCACGCGGTCCTCGACCCGAGCGCACCGTCGACGAACAGGTCCCCGGCCAGTCCGCGGGCGCCCGTACGGTCGAGCAGGCCGCGGGCGTGGTCGGCGTCGGTCACCGCCTCCCCCCAGTAGCCCGCCACCTCCACCCCGTGCTCGAGCCCGCGCAGTTCCAGCCAGTCCTCGAGGCCGCCGATCTGCGGGCCCGCGCATTCGTGGACGGCGACGATGCCGGTCGCGGCCGCGGCGTCGAGTGCGGCGCGGCGCGCCTGATCGCGTTGGCCGGCGGTCAGCAGGGCGCGTGCGGCGGCGCGCACGAGGTGATGCGCGTCGGCGGTCAACGGCCGCTGCGGGTGGTATCCGGCGGCGCCGGCCAGACCCTCGGCATCCTCGCGCAGCGCGGTCGAGGCGACCGCGGAGTGCACGTCCACGCGTGCGAGATACGCGGCCCGCCGCCCGACGGCGGCGTCGATGTCCTCGGTGGTCGGCGCAGTGCGCTCGGGCCAGCCGGATTCGTCCCAGCCGTGCCCCCACAGCACGCCGTCGGGATGGGTCCTCGCGTGCTGAGTGAGCAGATCGATGCAGTGCCGCAGCGAGGTGGCGTGACGAAGGTCGAGACCGGTGAGCGTGAGTCCGGTGGCCGTGACGTGGACGTGGCTGTCGACGAACGCCGGTGCGACGAAGCCGCCGTCGAGGTCCACGACGTCGGCCTGCGGGAACTGGGCGCGACCGACATCGTCGCTGCCGAGCCACGCCACCGTGCCGTCGCGTACGGCCATGGCGGTGGCATCGGGTTGGGCGGGGCTGTGCACGCGCCCGTTGAGCAACAGTGTCGTCACGGAGCCGACAGACTAGCCGGGTCAGTCGACCCGGCGCTCCACCGCGGGGGGATCGACGGTCACGACATCGACGACCTCACCGTCGATGTAGTCGCGGCGGCGAGACGCGGCCGCCGAACCCAGCACGACGATCGGCACTCCGCGCCCGAGGCGGCGCGCCGCCAGCGCGGTGACGATCGGACGGGCGGCCGTCCGTGTCGGCGGCAGCAGCAGCAGCGCGCCGACGACCGAGCTGGCCAGCCCGGGCAGCACCACGAGCACGGTGCCCAGCGCAACCAGCGCGCCGTCGGTGACCGCGCCCTGCGCCGTCGTCGCCGTCAGACCCGAACGCAGACGCCGCAGCTGCTTCTTGAGTTGCGACCCGGCCAGCGCGAGGCCCAGGACGAAGGTCGCCAGGGAGATCAGGAGCGCCCAGCCCAGGCCGACGGTCGAGACGAGCGCGACGATGACCGCCACCTCGATGACCACGTAGAGCAGGAACAGCCGCATTGCCATAGCCCTCCAACGTCTCGGAGGCCGGCCGGGTTCCGTACATTCGGGAACCATGATCAACACAGTGACCGCTGTGCGCGTCGACACCCCGGACGGACCGATCGACGCCGCGCTGAGCGTCCCCGAGGGCGACGGGCCCTGGCCGGGTGTGGTGGTGGTGCACGACGCCATCGGCTACGGCCCGGACGTCGAGGCCACCGCGGCGCGGATCGCGGCCGCGGGATTCGTGAACATCACCCCGAACCTGTATTCACGCGGCGGCCGGGCCAGGTGCATCACCCGGGTGTTCCGCGAGGCGCTGCAGCAACGGGGCCGCGCGTTCGACGACGTGCTCGCCGCCCGCGACCACCTGCTCGCGCTGCCGCAGTGTTCGGGCGCGGTCGGGATCGCCGGGTTCTGCATGGGCGGACAGTTCGCCCTGCTGCTCGGGCCCGGCAACTTCGGCGCATCGGCGCCGTTCTACGGCACCCCGCTGCCGAAGCACATCGACGAGACCCTCGACGCGTCGTGCCCGGTGGTGGCGAGCTTCGGCCGACGGGACCCGCTGGGCAAGGACGCCGGGCCGAAGCTGCAGGAGATGCTCAGGGCCAAGGGGGTGCCTTCGGATGTCAAGGTCTACCCGGACGCCGGGCACAGCTTCGCCAACCAGCTTCCGGCGCAGCCGCTGATGCGCATCGCACAGTTCGGGTACCACGCCGACGCGACCGACGACGCCTGGCGACGGGTGTTCGCGTTCTTCGACACCCACCTGAACGGTTAGGCGGGGCTGGTCACCTCGATCGCGCTGTGCAGTTTGTCGACGCCGCCGCGGATGATCGCGTGCGGCACCCACCACCACGCGTGCCACCAGTAGCGTTTGGTGACCATGTTCCAGACCCGCCGGGTCTCGGATGACGGCAGGTTGCGGGCGACCGCCTCGACCGGTGCACCCTTGGGTTTGCCGAGCACACCGCACTTCTGGATCGTGACCCGCGGAGTGTTGTTGATGCGCTTGGTCTTCCATGACCCGTCGTCGGTGATGATGAGCAGCTTGTCACCGTCGGGCACCCCCCACACCGGCGTGGGCTTCGGTCGGCCGTCCTTGGTGAAGGTCGTCAACAGCAGGTACTTCTCGCCGTAGACGTCCTTGAAGGTGGGCGCCATGTCAGGCCGCGGGCTCGAGCTGGATGGTCACGTTGTTCTTCATGCCCCCGCGCAGCTTCGAGAAAACGTTGAACGTCTTGCCGAGCAGCCCGTACCGGTTACCGAGCGCATCGTAGGTGGCACCGTTGGCGGATTTGTCGAGGATCGTCGCCGCGGCTTCCACCGATTCGCTCTGCGGTTTGCCGGCGCGGTCGCACTTGGCGATCGTGACGCGCCCGGTGTTGCGGATCCGCTTGACCTTCCACGACTTCTCCTGCGTGATCACCAGGAGCTTGTCGCCGGCGGGCGCGGCCCAGACCGCGGTCGGCTTGGGTCGGCCGTCGCGGGTGAACGTGGTCAGCAGGATGTACTCGGAGCCGGCGATCTCGGCGAAGGTGGGGGCCATGTGATCAACCTAGCGGGACGGTCTATTTCTCCAGCTCACCCTCGGTCTCCAGCAGCACCTGGCGGAGCCCGTCGAGGGTGGCGGGGTCCGGTTCGGCCCACATGCCGCGGCCGGCGGCCTCCAGCAGCCGTTCGGCCATCCCGTGCAGCGCCCATGGGTTGGACTCCTCCATGAACTTGCGGTTCTCCGCGTCGAGCACGTACTCCTGCGACAGCCGGTCGTACATCCAGTCCGCCATGACGTGCGCGGTGGCGTCGTAACCGAACAGGTAGTCCACCGTCGCGGCCATCTCGAACGCGCCCTTGTACCCGTGCCTGCGCATCGCGGTGATCCAGCGCGGGTTGACCACGCGGGCGCGGAAGACCCGGTTGGTCTCCTCGGACAGGGTGCGGGTGCGCACGGCGTCGGGACGGGTGTTGTCGCCGATGTAGGCCGCGGGGGCCTTACCGGTCAGTGCGCGCACCGTGGCGACCATGCCGCCGTGGTACTGGAAGTAGTCGTCGGAGTCGGCGATGTCGTGTTCGCGGGTGTCGGTGTTCTTGGCGGCGACGGCGATTCGCCGGTAGCTGCGGTTCATGTCGTCGGCGGCGGGTCTGCCGTCCAGACCCCGGCCGTAGGCGAAGCCGCCCCACGCGGTGTAGACCTCCGCGAGGTCGGCGTCGTCGCGCCAGTTGCGGCTGTCGATCAGCTGCAGCAGGCCCGCCCCGTAGGTGCCCGGCTTGGACCCGAAAATCCTTGTCGTGGCGCGTCGACGGTCGCCGTGCTGGGCGAGGTCGGCGCGGGTGTGGGCGCGGACGAAGTTGTCCTCGTCGGATTCGTCGAGTTCCGCGACGAGGGTGACCGCGTCGTCGAGCATGGCGACCACGTGTGGGAAGGCATCGCGGAAGAACCCCGAGATGCGCACGGTGACGTCGATGCGCGGTCGGCCGAGTTCGGCCAGCGGGATCGGTTCGAGGTCGACCACCCGGCGGGAGGCGTCGTCCCACACCGGCCGAACACCCAGCAGCGCAAGGACTTCGGCGATGTCGTCACCGGAGGTCCGCATGGCGGAGGTGCCCCACACCGAGAGCCCGACCGAACGCGGCCACGTCCCGTAGTCGTCGCGGTACCGATCGAGCAGCGAATCCGCCATGGCCACACCGGTTTCCCAGGCCAGCCGCGACGGCACCGCCTTGGGGTCCACGGAGTAGAAGTTGCGTCCGGTGGGCAGGACGTTGACCAGTCCGCGCAGCGGGGAACCCGACGGGCCCGCCGCGATGTAGCGTCCGTCGAGCGCGCGCAGCACCTGTCGGATCTCGGCCGCGGTACCGGCCAGCCGCGGCACCACCTCGGCGGCGGCGAACCGCAGGATCGCGGCGACCTGCGGATCGTCGGTGATGGTGTCCACCGCGGCGACGTCCCAGTCGGCCGCCTGCAGCGCCGCCACGAGGTGGCGGGCCCGGGCCTCGACGGCGTCGACGCTGGTCCTCTCGTCGTGGCCGTCCTCGGCGAGGCCGAGGGCCTGGCGCAGGCCGGGCAGGGTCTGCTCACCGCCGAACAGTTGGCGCGCCCGCAGGATCGCCAGCACGAGGTCCAGTTCGGCCTCGCCGGCGGGCGGCGCGCCGAGGATGTGCAGTCCGTCGCGGATCTGGACGTCCTTGATCTCGCACAGCCAGCCGTCGACGTGCAGCAGCATGTCGTCGAACGAGTCTTCGTCCGGACGCTCGTCGAGACCGAGGTCGTGGTCCATCTTGGCCGCGCGCATCAGCGTCCAGATCTGTTGGCGCACAGCGGGGAGTTTGTTCGGATCGAGCGCCGAGACGTTCGCGTGCTCGTCGAGGAGTTGTTCCAGTCGGGCGATGTCACCGTAGGTCTCGGCCCGGGCCATCGGCGGGATGAGGTGGTCGACCAGGGTGGCGTGGGCGCGCCGCTTGGCCTGGGTCCCCTCCCCCGGGTCATTGACGAGGAACGGGTAGATCAGCGGCAGATCGCCGAGTGCGGCGTCGGTGCCGCAGGCCGCCGACATCCCGAGTGTCTTACCGGGCAGCCATTCGAGGTTGCCGTGTTTGCCGAGGTGGACGACGGCGTGGGCGCCGAAACCAGTCGGGTATCCGGAGTCGATCCAGCGGTAGGCCGCCAGGTAGTGGTGACTCGGCGGCAGGTCGGGGTCGTGGTAGATGGCGACCGGGTTCTCACCGAAGCCGCGGGGCGGCTGCACCATCAGCACGACGTTGCCGGATTGCAGTGCGGCGATGACGATTTCGCCGTCAGGGTTCCGGCTGCGGTCGACGAACAGTTCGCCCGGCGGTGGGCCCCAGTGCTCGACCACGGCGTCGGTCAGTTCGGCGGGCAGGGTGGCGAACCACTTCCGATAGTCGTCGGCCGACATCCGGATCGGGTTGCCGGTGAGCTGACCGTCGGTGAGCCAGTCCGGGTCCTGGCCGCCGCGCTCGATGAGCGCGTGGATGAGCGCGTCACCGTCTTGTGCCTCCACCCCGGGCACGTCGCCGATGTCGTAGCCGGCCTCACGCATGGCACGCAGCAGCGCGACCGCACTCGCCGGGGTGTCGAGTCCGACGGCGTTGCCGATGCGCGCGTGTTTGGTCGGATACGCCGAGAACACCACGGCGATCCGCTTGTCCTGCACCGGGATCCGTCGCAGCCGGGCATGACGCAGGGCGATACCGGCCACCCGGGCGCACCGTTCGGGGTCGGCGACGTAGGAGATCAGCCCTTCGCTGTCGATCTCCTTGAACGAGAACGGCACGGTGATGATGCGGCCGTCGAACTCGGGGACGGCGACCTGCGTGGCCACGTCGAGCGGCGACAGGCCGTCGTCTTTGGAACTCCAGTCGCTCCACGATGACGTCAGGCAGAGCCCCTGCAGGATGGGCACATCCAGCGCGGCGAGGTGGGCGACGTTCCAGCTGTCGTCGTCGCCGCCGGCGCCCACCGCGGCGGGGGTGGCCGCACCGGCTGCGAGCACGGTCGTGATCAGCGCGTCGGCGGATTCGAGCTGCGCCAACAGTTCCGGTTCGGCGTTGCGCAGCGAGGCGCAGTACACGGGCAGCGGCCGCCCGCCCTGCGCCTCGATCGCATCGCACAGCGCTTCGATATAGGCGGTGTTGCCGGCCAACTGCTGAGCCCGGTAGTACAGGACGGCGATTGTCGGGCCGTCGGTGGCGCGAACGGCGCGGTCGAGCACGCCCCACGTCGGCGTGGCGGCGGGCGGGGCGAACCCGAAACCCGTCATCAGCAGCGTGTCGCAGAGGAAGGCGTGCAGCTGACGCAGGTTCTCGACACCGCCCTGCGCGAGGTACACGTGCGCCTGCAGCGCGGCGCCCTGCGGGACGGTGGAGTGCCTCATCAACTCCGCATCCGGCGCCTGCTCACCGCTGACCACCACGGTCGGCAGCCCACGGGCCGAGACGGTGTCGATGCCGTCCTGCCAGGCGCGGTACCCGCCGAGGATCCGGATGACCACGATGTCGGCGCCGTCGAGCAGGTCGTCGAGTTCGCCGGAGACCAGCCGGGAGGGATTGGCCCAGCGATACCGCGCCCCGCTGGAGCGGGCGGTGATGAGGTCGGTGTCAGAGGTCGACAGCAGCAGAACGGTCGGCGCGGGGTGCGGCGGGGTCACTCACCATTCGTACCCCACCGCATCCGCTCACTGGTCCGAGCCACCCCACCGGCCGTACCACGACTGCTGGTAGGGCAGGCCGAGCAGGGTCACGAGGACGAACAGCGCCACAGCAATGGCGATCAATGCGAACACTGGGCACCCCTTTCGAGTCAGTTAACCGGTACCCGCGGTATCGGTTCACTGGAAACGTACGACGAGCGACGGCGGCAGGCCACTGTTTGTGCGGGACAGATCACCGACGCCGGACCTGTGACCGATGTCACTTTCGATGGGGTTGGCGCAGGTCAGCGCGCGGTGACGAACCCTTCGGCGACCATCCAGTCGCGCGCGACCACCGCGGGATCGCGCCCTTCGACGTCGACCTGCTTGTTCATCTCGATGATCGCCTCGTTCGTCAGTGCCGCGGTGACGGGGGGCGGTGACCTCGGCGATCTCCGGGTGAGCCTCGAAGAAGCTGCGTTTCATCGTCACCGACGGGTTGTAGTGCGCGAAGAACTGTTTGTCGTCGGTGAGCACGGTGAGGTCCAGCGCGGCGATGCGGCCGTCGGTGGTGAAGACCTCACCGAAGTCGCACTGCCGGCCGTCGGCGGTGGCCTGGTAGATGATGCCCACCTGCAGGATCGGGGTCTGCGCGCGCGCCGGGTCGAACCCGTAGGCGGCCGCCATCCCCGGGAAACCGTCCTGGCGCGCCCGGAACTCGGTGTCGACGCAGGTCTTCGCCGCCGCGGGGTTCGTGCGGACCAGGTCGGCGTACTGCGACAGGGTGCGCACGCCGGTCCGTTCGACGACCGCCTTACTCGCCGCCAGGGCGTACGTGTCATCCATCGGAGCGGGGTCGAGCCAGACCATGTCGTTGCGCTCGAGGTCCTCGTCGCGTACCGCCTCGAACTGTTCGCGGGCGTTCGGGATGGGTTTCTCGTGACCGAGGTAGTTGATCCACGCGTTGCCGGTGAACTCGTAGGCCACGTCGACCTGACCGCGCAGCTGGGCCTCCCGGGTGCTGCGCGAACCGACGATGCCGGTGAGGTCGCGGACCTCGGCGCCTGCGGCCATCAGCGTGAACTCCAGGATGTAGCCCAGGATGACCTGCTCGGTGTACTCCTTGGAGCCGACGGTGATGCGCACACCCTCCAGACCCGACGCCGGCGTGATCGACCCCGGCCCCACCATCAGCGGCACGGTGCTGCCCGACCCGAGCCCGCACCCGCTCACGGTCAACAGCACCGCCATCACCAGCGCCATCAAGCGATTTCGGCGTGCTCGGTCGCGCCCAGCGCGACCAAGCACGCCGAAATCGCCGGTCATCGCAGCCCCTTCGGGTTCAGGAAGAACTCGGCGAGCCCGCCGAGCCAGTCGACCAGCAGGGCAAGACACACGGCGAGCACGCTGCCGAGGACCAGCGTGACGTTGTCCTGCAGCTTGTAGCCGGTGTCGATGAGGATGCCGAGGCCGCCCGCGTTGACGAGGAACGACAGCGTCGCGGTGCCCACGGCGAGCACCAGTGACGTGCGCATCCCGGCGAGGATGTAGGGCACCGCCAGCGGGAGCTCCACCCGCGCGAGCAGACCCACCCGCGACATCCCCTGTCCGAGTCCGGCGTCGATGAGCGAGCGGTCCACCTGATCGAGGCCGAGGATGGTGCTCGCCAACACCGGAAGCAGTGAGTACAGCGCGATCGGGAGCACGCCGATCCAGAAGCCGGTCCGCGCGGTGAGCAGGAAGAGCAGCACCAGCAGGCCGATCGCGGGCGCTGCCTGCCCGATGTTGGCGATGCCGATGAACAACGGCCGCAACGCTTTTGCGCCGGGTCGGGTGACGAGGACGCCCAACGGCACCCCGACCGCCAGCACGATCGCGGTCACCGCCGCGGTGATGAGCAGATGCTGCCAGATCAGCGTGGCCACGTTGCCGGGGTTGATGTTCTCCTGCTGCGTCGCGGTGAGATCGCGGTTGAACGCCCAGAACACCACCGCGGCGCCGACGACGAGCACGAGGCCGGGCTGGATGAGCAGCCGCAGCCGTTCCCCGGCGGTGGCCTTCGGGGCGTTGCGGTCGGCGACGGTGGTCACGGTTCCGGGTTCTCCGCGTTGGCCTCCGCGCGCAGCCGGGTGATGGTGTCGATGAGCATCTCGAGGGTGACCAGACCGGCGTATCGGCCGCCGGCACCGGTGACCACCGCGGACGCGTGCTGTTCGGCGAGGATGGCTTCGAGGGCGTCCTCCAGGGTGGAGTGTGTGCTGACGACGTCGAGGTCCTCGGCGGCCTCCGAGAGCGACGCGGCGTGCCGCAGCCGGTTCTCGCGCACCCACTTCACCGGGCGGTCCCGCTGGTCGAGAATGACCGCCCAGTCGGCGTCGCCGGCCGCCAACTGGTCGCGCACCTGCTCGACCGGGTCCTCGGCGTGGACCGCGAGGTGCTGACGCAACTCGATGTCCTTGACCCGCATCAACCCCAGTTGGCGCAGCGAGGCGCCGGACCCGACGAATCCGGCCACCGTCTCGTCGGCAGGGTTGGCGAGGATGTTCTGCGGGGTGTCGTACTGCAGCAGCTTCGACCGCGGCCCGAGCACCGCGATCCGGTCGCCGAGTTTGACCGCCTCGCCGAAGTCGTGGGTGACGAACACGATGGTCTTGCGCAATTCGGTTTGCAGGCGCAGCAATTCGTCCTGCAGAGTGCTGCGGGTGATCGGGTCGACGGCGCCGAACGGTTCGTCCATCAACAGCACCGGAGGGTCGGCGGCCAGCGCCCGGGCGACACCGACGCGCTGCTGCTGACCGCCGGACAACTGGCGCGGATACCGGTCGGCGTACTGCCCCGGATCGAGTCCGACCAGATCGAGCAGTTCGTCGACCCGCGACGCGATGCGTTTGCGGTCCCAGCGCAACAGCCCGGGCACCAGTCCGACGTTCTGGCGGATCGTCATGTGCGGGAACAGACCCGCCTGCTGGATGGAGTAACCGATCTTGCGCCGCAGTTCCGTCGGTTTGATCGACAGCGCGTCCACGTCGCCGATGCGGATCCGGCCCGATGTCGGCTCGGAGAGCCGGTTGATCATTCGCATCATCGTCGTCTTGCCGCACCCGGACGGGCCGACGAAGACGACGATCTCACCGGCCGGGATGTCCAGCGACGCGTCGTCGACCGCGGGTTCGGTGGCACCCGGATAGACCTTGGACACGTGGTCGAGTTCGATGCGCACCCCGGACGGATCGGTCACCGTCGCACCGTACTGTGTTGTCATCGAATGCCTTTCGATGTGGTGAGCCGCCCGATCAGCACCAGCACCGCGTCGAGGACGAGGGCGAGGATGACGATCAGCAGGGTTCCGGTCAGCGCCATGGGGACGGCGGTGGGGCTGCCGACGCGGGCGAGCCCGGCGAAGATCAGGTTCCCGAGTCCTGGGCCTTTGACGTAGGCGGCGATGGCCAGCACCCCCATCGACATCTGGGTGCTGATCCGCATGGCCGACAGGATCGACGGCCACACCAGCCGCAGTTCGACACGGCCGAGCGTGGCCAGTCGGCTCATGCCGATCCCCCGCGCCGCGTCGGTCAGCGCGGGATCGACGGCGTTGAGCCCGACGATCGTGTTGCGGATGATCGGCAACAGCGAGTACAGGACCAGCGCCGCCACGCTGGGCACCACGCCGAGCCCGAAGAGCGGGATCAGCAGACCCAGCAGCGCGAACGCCGGCACGGTGAGGATCACACTCGACGTCGCGGTGGCGAGGTTGGCCGCGGTGGCGTTGCGGTAGGTCAGCACCCCGATCGCGACGCCGACCACGGCCGCGATGAGCACGCTCTGCACCACCGCGCTGACGTGCTGGTAGGAGTCGAAGATCAGCTGAGCCTGATGGGTTCTGAGGTAGTCCCACAGCTCCCGCACGACCACCTCCGCGTTTCGGCCCGTTGAGTGCCGAGTTTGCCGATACCCCGCGTCACCGTAAACGAAACGGACCGGGCCGCGAGGAGATTCGGTTCGCCGTGAGCCAAACCATGGTGCGGATTCGACGCGGCGGCCACCCTGACCGGCATGTCGTCACGAGTGGTGAAGCTGGGCGCCAACATCGGGGCCCGGATCGAGGGGGTCCGGGTCGGTGGCGGGCTGGACCCGGTGACCGTGACCGCGATCAACGAGGCGTTGCTCGAACACAAGGTGATCTTCTTCCGCGGTCAGCACCACCTCGACGACGACGGGCAGCTGGCGTTCGCGCGACGGCTGGGCACCCCGACCACGGCCCATCCGACGGTGACCTCGCGCGGGCACCGGATCCTGCCGATCGACTCGCGCTACGACAAGGCCAACAGCTGGCACACCGACGTCACGTTCGTCGATCGCATCCCCAAGGCCTCGCTGCTGCGCGCCGTCACCCTGCCGGCGTACGGGGGCACCACCACGTGGGCGTCGACGGAGGCCGCGTACGACCAGCTGCCGGCACCGTTGCGGGCGCTGGTGGAGAACCTGTGGGCGGTGCACACCAACCAGTTCGACTACGCCGCCGACTACGACGGCCGTCGGGAGGCGCTGGCCGCCACCGAACGCGAGTACCGCGAGGAGTTCGTGTCCGAGTACTTCGAGACCGAACACCCGGTGGTGCGCATCCACCCCGAGACGGGCCGGAGGGTGCTGCTGCTCGGCCACTTCATCAAGCAGTTCGTCGGCCTGGGGGTCGCCGAGTCGACCGCACTGCTCGCGCTGCTGCAGAACCGCGTGACCAAGCTGGAGAACACCGTGCGGTGGAGTTGGGAACCGGGTGATCTGGCCGTCTGGGACAACCGCGCGACCCAGCACTACGCGGTGGCCGACTACGACGACCAGTACCGGCGGCTGAGCCGCGTCACGCTGGCCGGCGACATCCCCGTCGACGTGTACGGGCAGCACAGCCGGGTCGTCGCCGGTGACGCCTCGGGCTACTCCGAAGTGGTGGCACCGGTCGCGCTGGCGAGTTGAGCTACTCGGTCGCCGGCGTCCCCGACGTGTGACGCGCGACGGTGTCGTCGACCGTTCCGCGCAGCGCGGGGATCTCGTCGAGCAGCTGCGCGAAGTCCTCCCGGCCGATGCGCAACACCTCCGCCGGACCCGTCGTCGTCACGGTCGCCGACCGCAGCTTCCCCTGACGCAGGGCTGATTCGCCGATGACCTCACCCGGCGACAACTCCGCCACGCGGTCGCGGCCGAGGTACACCGAGGCTGATCCGCTCAGCAGGATGAAGCAGGCGTCCGACGGGGTCTGCTCGTGGATCAACGGCCACGGCGCCGAGGTCGAGGTGCGGTGTGCCGCTCGAACGAGACGCCGGAGATCGTCGTCGGAGAAGTCCGCGAATTCGGCGAACTCGCGAAGCCGGCGGACGTCTTCCTCGTCTTGCTTGGCGCGGGCTTTCATGACCGGCTCCTGTTCCCCGATGTGACCCTGACATCGCGGAGCCTAGTGAATGGCGGGCCGCCGCAGATCAGAACGGGCGCCGGATCTCGCTGAAAGTGCCGCGATCAAAGAAATCCTGGACGGCTGTGCCCGATCCGTGGGCGGGACGCCGCCGGTGACGGACGACGCCCGTTCCTAGAATGGCGGACAGTGACGACTCGATCCCGCGATCAGGACGCGTGCCCGGGTGCCCTCTCGGTGCACCGGGCCGCTGACGGCGCGCTGGCCCGGGTCCGGCTGCCCGGCGGCATGCTCTCCGGCGCCGCGCTCACCGCTCTCGCGCAGGCCGCCACCCGCTTCGGCTCACCGGATCTGGAACTGACGTCGCGCGGCAACCTCCAGATCCGCGGCATCACCGACACCGGAGCGGTGGCCGATGCGGTCGCGGCGGCCGGTCTGCTGCCGTCGCCGACCCACGAGCGGGTCCGCAACATCGTCGCCTCTCCCCTGTCCGGGCGCTCCGGCGGGCTCGCCGACCTGCGCCCCCTGGTGCTCGACCTCGACGCGGCGATCCGGCGGGAACCCGTACTCGCCGAGTCCTCCGGCCGGTTCTGGTTCGGCCTCGACGACGGTCGCGGCGACATCTCCGGCCTGGGCACCGACGTCGGTGTGCACGCCCTCGACGGCGAGTTGGCGGCGCTGCTGCTGGCCGGCCGGGACACCGGCGTGCGCCTGTCCCTCGACGATGCGGTGCGCACGCTCATCGAGGTGGCGGTCCGGTTCGTCGCGGTACGGGGCAACGCCTGGCGCGTCGGTGAACTCGCCACACCGCAGGATCTGCTCGCCGGCGTCGCGGTCACCGCGGAGCCGGGTGCGACCTGGCCCCCGGTGGTCCGTCCGCCGGTCGGCTGGATCGCCCAGGACGACGGCCGGGTCACCCTGGGCGCCGGGATTCCGCTCGGTGTGCTGCCCGCCAGGACCGCCGAATTCGTCGGCGCGGTCGAGGCGCCGGTGGTCATCACGCCATGGCGGTCCCTGCTGATCTGCGACCTCGACGAAGGCGTCGCGGACGTGGCCCTTCGGGTGCTGGCGCCGATGGGGCTGGTGTTCGACGAGAACTCCCCCTGGCTCGACGTCAGCGCCTGCACGGGAAGCCCGGGCTGCGAACGTTCGGCCGCCGACGTGCGCGCCGATGCCGCCGCCGCGGTCGACGCCCCCGCGCCGGGTCATCGTCACTTTGTCGGGTGCGAACGCGCCTGCGGCAGCCCGCCGGTCGGCGAGGTGCTGATCGCGGGCCCGGACGGTTATCGGCCGCGCCGACGCCCGTCGTAGGGTGAGCGGCGTGCTGGACTACATCCGCGACGCCGCCGAGATCTACCGGCAGTCGTTCGCGACGATCCGCGACGAGGCGGATCTGGCGCGGTTCCCCGACGACGTGGCCCGGGTGGTGGTCCGGCTGATCCACACCTGCGGTCAGGTCGACGTGGCCGACCACGTGGCGTTCAGCGACGACGTCGTCTCCCGTGCGCAGGCCGCGCTGGCCGCGGGCGCGCCGGTGCTGTGCGATTCGTCGATGGTGGCCGCCGGGATCACCCGGTCGCGGCTGCCCGCCGACAACGAGGTGGTGTCCCTGGTCGCCGACCCGCGCGCCCCCGAACTCGCGGCGCGGCTGGGGTTCACCCGCTCCGCGGCGGCGGTCGACCTGTGGGCCGACCGGCTGGGCGGAGCGGTGCTCGCTATCGGGAACGCGCCGACGGCCCTGTTCCGGTTGCTCGAGTTGATCGACCAGGGTGCGCCGGTTCCGGCGGCGGTACTGGGCGGGCCGGTCGGATTCGTCGGCTCCGCGCAGTCGAAGGACGAACTCATCGCGCGGCCCCGCGGGATGGCGTACCTGGTGGTGACCGGCCGGCGGGGCGGCAGCGCGATGGCGGCCGCCGCGGTCAATGCGATTGCGAGTGAGCGCGAATGAACCCGCCCATGAAGACGCGCGGCACGCTGTACGGAGTCGGGCTGGGACCCGGCGACCCCGAACTCGTCACCGTCAAGGCGGCCCGGGTGATCGGGCAGGCCGACGTCGTGGCGTACCACAGTGCACGGCACGGCCGCAGCATCGCGCGCCGCATCGCCGAGCCCTATCTGCGCGACGGTCAGATCGAGGAGCACCTGGTCTATCCGGTGACCACCGAGGTGACCGACCATCCCGGCGGTTACGCCGGTGCGATGGAGGACTTCTACCGCGAAGCCGCCGAGCGGATCGCCGCGCATCTGGACGCCGGCCGTGACGTGGCGTTGCTCGCCGAGGGCGATCCGCTGTTCTACAGCTCCTACATGCACATGCACACCCGGCTCACCGAGCGGTTCACCGCCGAGATCGTGCCGGGCGTGACGTCGGTGAGTGCGGCGTCGGCGGCCATCGCCACACCGCTGGTCCAGGGCGAAGGGGTGCTCACGATCCTGCCGGGCACCCTGCCCGCCGACGAACTCGAGCGGCGACTGGCCGACACCGACGCCGCGGTCGTGCTCAAGCTGGGCCGCTCGTATCCGGCGGTGCGGGCCGCGCTCGCCGCGACCGGCCGGCTCGACGAGGCCTTCTACGTCGAACGCGCCAGTACCCCCGATCAGCGGACCCTGTCCGCCGCCGACGTCGACGGCGACGACAAGGTGCCGTACTTCTCGTTGGCGATGATCCCCGGTGGCGGGCGCCGGCGCGCGGTGACCGGCAGCGTCACCGTCGTCGGGCTGGGCCCCGGCGCGGCGGAGTGGATGACCCCGCAGAGCCGCCGTGAACTCGCCGCGGCCACGGATCTGATCGGCTACGGCCCCTACCTCGACCGCGTCGGCCTGCGGGACGGTCAGCAGCGCCATCCCAGCGACAACACCGACGAACCGGCCCGCGCCCGGCTGGCATGCACGCTCGCCGAACAGGGGCGCGCCGTGGCGGTGGTGTCCTCCGGCGATCCCGGCGTGTTCGCGATGGCGACCGCCGTCCTCGAGGAGGCCAAGCAGTGGCCGGGTGTCGAGGTGCGGGTGATCCCGGCGATGACGGCGGCCCAGGCCGTCGCCAGCCGCGTCGGCGCCCCGCTGGGCCACGACTATGCGGTGATCTCGCTGTCCGACCGGCTCAAACCGTGGGAGATCATCGAAGCCCGGCTGACCGCGGCCGCGCAGGCCGATCTGGTGCTGGCGATCTACAACCCGGCGTCGAAGACCCGCACCTGGCAGGTCGGCGCGATGCGCGACCTGCTGCTGGCCCACCGCGATCCCGGCACGCCGGTGGTGATCGGCCGCGACGTCGCGGGACAGCGGGAGCACGTCAAGGTGGTGCGGTTGGCCGATCTGGACCCCGCCGACGTCGACATGCGGTGTCTGCTGATCGTCGGATCGTCGCAGACCCAGTGGTACAGCGACGATGCGGGCGATCGGGTCTTCACGCCGCGTTACTACCCGGGGTGATAGTGTCACGCGTCACACTGTGACGAAAGGCGGTGCCGTGCAGGCCCTCATTCCCGCTAAGCCGGCAGATGTCACCCCGGAGTGGTTGGGAGCGGCGTTGACCCGCGACGGTTCGCCGGTCGAGGTCCGCGCGATCGACACCGTGGCCATCGGTACCGGACAGACCGGCGCCACCTACCGGGTGTCGGTCACCTACGCCGATCCGCAGCCCGACCTGCCCACCTCGTTCGCGATCAAGCTGCCGTCCCAGGACGATGCGGTGCGCGACCGGGTCGCGATCGGCTACCGCTCCGAGCATGCGTTCTACACGAATCTCGCCGAGCAGGTGCAGATCCCGATCCCGCCGTGCTATCACTGCGAGATCGCCGGGGAGGGCGTCGATTTCGTGCTGCTGCTCGGGGACATGGCGCCCGCGGTGCAGGGCGACCAGATCGCCGGCTGCAGCGCCGAGGAGGCGCGCCTCGCGGTCGAGGCGTTGGCCGATCTGCACGGTCCGACGTGGTGCGACCCGCAGTGGGCGGATTTCCCCGGTATCGCGATGCCCAAGCCGGAACCGGCGTCGGCGCAGGGTTTCGGCGAAGTGGCGACCATGGCGACGGGCATCACGCTGGACCGTCTCGGCGACCGGATGCGCCCCGAGGATCGCGAAACGCTGAGCGCCGCAATGTCGGTGGTGACGCCGTGGCTGCTGTCCGAACCGGACCGGTTCGCGGTGCTGCACGGCGACTACCGGCTCGACAACATGCTCTTCGACCCGGACCGGTCACGGATCACCGTGGTGGACTGGCAGACCCTCGGCTCCGGGCTGCCGGCCAGGGACCTGTCCTACTTCACCGCGACCAGCCTGCAGCCGGAGACCAGGGCGGCCGTCGAACGCGATCTGGTCGACGCCTACCACCGGCGGCTGCTCAGCCACGGCGTGACCGGATATGACAGCGAAACCTGTTGGCGCGATTACCGTTTGGGCATGCTGCAGGCTCCGCTGATCACAGTGCTCGGCTGTGCGTTCGCCACGTCCACCGAGCGTGGCGACGAGATGATGCTGGTGATGGCCGCCCGCGGATGTCAGGCGATCCGCGAGTTGGGCACCCTCGACCTCATCGCGCCAGCGACCTGACCCACGCCACCGCCTCCGGCACCGTCCCCACCGTGCGGACTCCCGGCGGAACCGGTGGCCGGTCGACCATGACGACGGGTATGCCCAGCGTCGCGGCCGCATCCAGTTTCGGCCGGGTCATGTCCCCGCCGCTGTTCTTGGTCACCAGCGCCTCGATGCGATGGGTCCGCAGCGCGGCGAGTTCGTCGTCGTAGCGGTACGGGCCGCGCGAGAGCAGCAGTTCGTGGTGGCGCGGTAGGACCTCGGCGTCGGGTGGGGTGACCGCTCGGATGAGGAACCAGGCGTCGCTGTCGCGGAAGGCGTCGACGCCGGTGCGCCCGGTGGTCAGGAAGATCCTCGAGAAACCCTTCGCCGCAACGGTCGTCGCGGCCTCCCGGTCGGAGCTCACCAAAATCGCGTCGCCCGCGGACCACGCGGGCCGGGCCAGCAGCAGGTGGGGCAACCCCAGGTCCGCGCAGACGGCGGCGGCGGTCGCGGTGATGGTCGCCGCGAACGGATGCGTCGCGTCGACGACCGCGTCGACCGGGGTGTCGGTCAGCCACCGACGCAGACCGTCGACGCCGCCGAACCCGCCGATGCGCACCTGGCCCACCGGCAGCGCCGGATCGGGGACCCGGCCCGCCAGGGAGCTGATCACCTCGACGTCGGGGTGCAGGGCCGCTGCGAGCGCACGCGCCTCCCCCGTCCCGCCCAGCAGCAGGATCCGCATCAGTGCCGCCCGCGCCGCACGCGCCCCGACGAGTACAGGTAGCTCTCGGTGCCGCCGGCCGCCAGCACGTCACCGATGACGATCACCGCGGTGCGGGTGACGGCGGCGTCGTGCATCTGCGCGGCGATGTCGGCCAGGGTGCCGCGCAATACGATCTCCTCCGGCCAGCTCGCGAATGCCACGACGGCACACGGTGTTTCCGGGCGATAGCCGCCGGCGAGCAGTTCGGGCACGATGTTGTCGATCTGCGCGGCGGCCAGGTGCAGCACCAGGGTGCCGCCCGACGCGGACAGGGTGCGCAGATCCTCACCGGGCGGCATGGCCGTCGACAGTGTGGCGACCCGGCTCAGGGTGACGGTCTGGGATACGCCCGGCACGGTGAGTTCGTGGCCCAGCGCGGCCGCCGCGGCCGCGAACGCGGGCACCCCGGGCACGATCTCGTAGTCCACGCCCAGCGCGTCGAGGCGGCGGCACTGTTCGGCCAGCGCGCTGTAGATCGACGGATCCCCGGAGTGCAGACGCGCCACGTCCTTGCCGTCGGCGTGCGCCTGTGCGAGTTCGTCGACGATCTGGTCGAGCGTGAGCGGGCCGGTGTCGACGATGCGCGCATCCGGCGGGCACAGCGCCAACAGGTCCTCGGGCATGATCGAACCGGCGTACAGGCACACCGGACACCGGCCGAGCAGCCGTTGTCCGCGCACTGTGATCAGATCGGCGGCCCCCGGACCGGCCCCGATGAAGTAGACCGTCACGGTTTGACCACCACCCACTGCGTCACCGGCATGGCGGGGCGCCAGCCGGTGAACGTCCCGACCGGCTCACCACGGTAGTGCTGGTAGCGGCGCAACTCTCCACCCATCTTCGAATACCACTGCACGAGAACGACTTCGGACTCCGCTGTGACGGCGTTGGCGACCAGCCGGCCACCCGGTGGCAGCGCATCCACGCAGCCGTCGAGCAGGCCGGGACGAGTCAGACCCCCGCCGATGAACACCGCCGACGGCTGCGGAACCCCGTCGAACGACTCCGGCGCCGCACCCCGCACCTCGACGTCGACACCGTGGGCGTCCGCGTTGGCCGCGATGCGCTCCCGGCGCGTCCCGTCCCGCTCGAACGCGATCGCCCGGCATCCCGCTCCGCTGCGGCACCACTCGATGCCGATGCTGCCCGAACCGGCGCCCACGTCCCACAACAACTCGCCCGGGCGCGGTGCCAGCGCGGCCAGGGTGACCGCGCGCATCGACTGTTTGGTGATCTGCCCGTCGTGGGCGAAGGCCTCGTCGGGCAGCACCTGCAACTGCCGGTCGTCGGGCCGGTAGCGGACGGCGATGACGTTGAGGGCGTCCACGTCCCCGGGCGGGTCGGCCGACCAGGACCGGGCCGTGCCGGTACGCCTGCGCTCTTCCGGTCCGCCGAGTTGCTCGAGCAGCGTCATCTCAGACTCTCCCCGCCCGGTGTCGGTCAACGACCGGGCCAGCGTCGCGGGCGTGGACTCGTCGCGGGACAGGACGACCGCATGGCCGCCACGGCGTACCGCGGTCCGCGGCGCGGCGGTGACCAGGCTGATGACCTCGGTGTCCTGTACCGCCCAGCCGAGGCGGGCGCAGGCCAGCGTCACCGACGACACATGCGGTAGGACCGTGACGCGGTCGGGTCCGAACATCCGCACCGCCGAGCCGCCGATGCCGTGCAGCATCGGATCGCCGCTGGCCACGATGTGGACGTCACCCGCCGGGTCGTCGCGGATGGCCTGCAGGGCGGGCATCAGCGGCGACGGCCATTCGCGGCGTTCGGCGGTCACGGTGTCGTCGAGCAGGTCGAGTTGGCGTCGCGACCCGTAAACTGTTGTCGCCCGGCGTAATTCGTCAGCAGACGCCCGGGCGAGCCCGGCCATCCCGTCGGCGCCGATCCCGACCACCACGACCCTGCTCGTCGTCACCTCGGCATCCTGCGCCACACGAACCGCGGCATCAACCGCATGACCACCACCGCGGCACCCAGCGACCGTGGGATCCACACCTCACGGCGCCCCTTGGCGAGCGCCTTCACCGTCGCCTCGGCCACCTGGGCCGGGGTGCTCGACAGCGGGGCGGGGTCCATCCCCGCGGTCATCCGCCCGATCACGAAGCCCGGCCGCACGAGCAGCAGGTGCACCCCCGAACCGTGCAGCGCGTCGGCCAGCCCGTTGGCGAAACCGTCGAGTCCGGCCTTGGCCGAGCCGTAGACGTAGTTGGCTCGCCGGACACGGGCGCCGGCCACCGAGGAGAACACGACGATGGATGATCTTCGCGCGGGGCGCTCACCGACCAACGGCCCGCGGCCCGCCTCGCGCATCGTCGTCGCCAGCACCGTGAGCAGGCTGACCTGTGCGACGAAGTCGGTGTGCACGATCGCCGCCGCATGCGCGGGGTCGCGTTCGGCGCGGGCCTGGTCGCCGAGGATGCCGAAGGCGAGGACCGCGGTGGCGATCGGGCCGTGCTCGGCCACCAGCTTCGCCACCAACGGGGCGTGCGAGCCGAGGTCGTCGGCGTCGAACTCGACGGTGTGCACCGCCGCGGCGCCCGCCGACTGCACCGCGGAGACCTGCTCGTCGAGGCGGTCGGCGCCACGCGCGGCCAGCACCACGGTCGCGCCCGGCGCCAGCCGCGTCGCCACCTCGACGCCGATCTCGCTGCGGCCGCCGAAGATCACCACCAAACCGCTATCCGTGTCCTTCACGGCTGCCAGTATGTCCTGCGCTAGCGTGGGTCCCGTGGCTACATCGGGCCGCAAGGCGACCACCCGGCTGACCAGCGATGCATTGGCGTTCCTGACCGAACGCCACCTCGCGATGCTGACCACCCTGCGGTCGGACAACTCTCCGCACGTCGTGGCGGTCGGGTTCACCTTCGACCCGAAGACGCACATCGCCCGGGTGATCACCTCCGGCGGCTCGCAGAAGGCGGTCAACGCCGAACAACGGGGTGTCGCGGTGCTCAGCCAGGTCGACGGCGCCCGCTGGCTGTCGCTGGAGGGCAAGTCGACCGTGAACTCCGATCCGGACGCCGTCCGGGACGCCGAACTGCGCTACGCCCAGCGGTACCGAACACCGCGGGTCAACCCGGAGCGCGTGGTGATCGAGGTACGCGTCGAGCGGGTGCTGGGCTCCTCCCAGCTCCTCGACCGCTCCTCGGACTAACCGGCCGCGGCCGGTCCGGCAGGCACCACCACCAGGTCGTGCGGCCGGTTGTTCACCGACTCCGCGCCGTCCTCGGTGACGATCACGATGTCCTCGATGCGTGCGCCCCACTGCCCCGGGAAGTAGATGCCGGGTTCGACGCTGAACGCCATACCGACCTCGAGCGGCAGATCGTTGCCGGCCACGATGTAGGGCTCCTCGTGCACCGACAGGCCGATACCGTGGCCGGTGCGGTGCACGAACGCCTCGGCCAACCCCTCGGCGGCCAGCACGTCACGCGCGGCGGCGTCGATCTGCTCGGCGGTGACGCCCGGACGCACCGCCTCGACGGCGGCCCGCTGGGCGCGCTGCAACACGGCGTAGCGGCGCGCCACCTCGGGATCGGGTTCGCCGAGGCTGTAGGTGCGCGTCGAGTCGGAGTTGTATCCGGGTTCGTAGGGGCCGCCGATGTCGACGACGACGACGTCCCCGGCCCGCAGTTCGCGGTTCGAGCATTCGTGGTGCGGGTCGGCGCCGTGCGGGCCGGATCCGACGATGATGAACGCCACCTCCGAATGCCCTTCGGCGACAATGGCTTCCGCGATGTCCGCGGCGACGTCGGCCTCGGTGCGACCGGCCACCAGGAACTCCGGGACCCGCGCATGCACGCGGTCGATGGCCGCACCGGCCTTGCGCAGGGCGTCGATCTCGGCGGCGTCCTTGCGCATCCTCAACCGGCGCAGCACATCGGTGGCCAGCACCGGCACCTCGCCGAGCACCCCGGCCAGCGGCAGCAGGTGCAGCGCGGGCATCGAATCGGTCACCGCGGTGCGCAGCGTCCCACCGCCGAGCGCCTCGGCGACCAGTTCGTACGGGTTGTCGCCGTCGACCCAGTCCCGCACCGCCACACCGAGTTCGGGTAACGCGGACTCCTTCAGCGCCGCCAACTCCAGCCGCGGCACCACGATCGTCGGGTCCCCGTCAGCGGGCAGCACCAGCGCGGTCAGCCGTTCGAAGGTCTGCGCCCGCGAACCCACCAGATAGCGCAGGTCGTAACCGGGCGTGATGACCAGGCCGGCCAATCCGGCGTCACGCGCCGCGGCGGCGGCGGACTGGAGTCGTCGGGCGTAGACATCGGTGTCGAATCGGCTGCCGGTCATGAGGACAAGGCTACTGTTCTAGACGATGCTCCGAGATATCCGCGACCTCATCGACGACCACGATGCGTATGCCGAGGAACTACGGCGACGCTGGGGTGGCCTGCTCAGTTACCGCTACATCGGCCGGTTGTACGCGTCCATGGATCCCCGCGCGGTCGACGACACCGTGGTCCTGCGCAGCGACATGCGCAACCCGACCGGCGGACTCCTGTTGTCGGTGTTGGGCATTGCCGCCCCGGAGAGCGGGCACATGTCTGATCTGGAGGCGGTGCCCAACCCGGTCGTGCACTCGTGTCAGCTGCTCGACCCCGGCCTCGACGTGCGGCGCATCGAGATCGTCTCCGAGGAGCTCCGGCGTGGCAGGCAGATGGGTTACAGCCGCGCGAAGATCGTCGACGCCGACCGACCCGAACGCGTCCTGGCCCTGATCGAGGGACAGGGCGTCAGCATCGGCACACCGCCGGCGGGCCTGCAGAAGATGGAGGTCGACGCGATCGAGGTGGTCGACTCCCCCGACCTGCCGCCGCTGTGGCAGGTGTTCGGCGCGCACCGGCGACCCGACGGGCACTGGGCGCTCCCGGAACTGTCCGCCGAGGTGGCCTCCCCGGACGCCGCCCTGCACATCGGGCCGCAGTTCGTCGTCCTCGAGACCGCGGCCGCCGACGCCGCCGCCGCGGTGGCCGGCACCGACCGACTGCAGGGCACGTCGTCGCACGTGATGTTCATGGCCCGCGGCAAAGTGGGCCCGTTCCGGGCCGACACCGAAGCGGTGGCGGGGGCCGGTGACACCGTCGCGGTGCGGGTCGTGGTGCACGACGAGGGCAACGGTGACCGCCCGATCACCAGCGCCTCCTACGTATTCGCGAGCGTCCGATGAGCGCCCCGCTTCTGCTGCTCGACGGTGCGAGCATGTGGTTCCGGTCGTACTTCGCGCTGCCGTCGTCGATCACCGCCCCCGACGGCAGGCCGGTCAACGCGGTCCGTGGCTTCCTGGACACGGTCGCGATGCTGATCGGGCGTGAGCGGCCGTCCCGGCTGGTGGTGTGCCGCGACGACGACTGGCGGCCGCAGTGGCGCGTCGACCTGGTCCCGTCGTACAAGGCGCACCGCGTCGCCGAACCCCAGGCCGCGGGAACCGATGTCGAGGTCGTGCCCGACGAGCTGACCCCGCAGGTCGACATGATCATGGAGATGCTCGACGCGTTCGGGATCCCGCACGCCGGTGCGCCCGGCTACGAGGCCGACGACGTGCTCGGCACCCTGGCCGCCGCCGAGGAACGCGACCGGGTGATCGTGGTCAGCGGCGACCGCGACATGCTGCAGGTGGTGCGCGACGACCCGGTCGAGGTGCGGGTCCTCTACCTCGGCCGCGGGATGAGCAAGGCCACGCTGTTCGGACCGGCCGAGGTCGCCGACCAGTACGCCGTCCCCAAGGAACGCGCCGGCGCGGCCTACGCCGAGCTGGCGTTGATGCGCGGCGATCCGTCCGACGGGCTGCCCGGCGTGCCGGGCGTCGGCGAGAAGACCGCCGCCACGCTGCTGGCCCAGTTCGGCTCCCTGGAGGCGATCGTCGCGGCCGCCAACGACCCGAAGTCGAAGATGTCGAAGGCGTACCGCAAGAAGATGCTCGCCGCCGCCGACTACATCGAGGCGGCCGAACCGGTGGTACGCGTCGCGACCGACGCCCCCGTCACGATGTCGACGAAGACCGACGAGTTGCCCTTGGCCGCAGCGCATCCGCGCAAGGTCGCCCAGTTGGCGGGCGACCTCGGCGTGACGTCGTCGGTCGGGCGGTTGCAGAAGGCGCTCGACGCCCTCGACTAACGGGGCCGGCCGACCTCGTAGGTGCCGTCGTCGTCCTGGAAGGTCACGGTGACTTCACGTTTGGTGCCGTCGATGCTGACCTCGCAGTCGAACGTGGCGCCCTTCTTCACCTCGGGGCTCTCCCCGTTGTTGCACTTGACGTCGCGGACGTTCTTGGCGCCGTAGCCGTTCGACTCGTCGGTGAGGATCTGCTGCACACCGGACTGGGCGGCGTTGACGTCCAGCTTGGTCGTCACGAAGAAGCCGGGCTTCCAGAAGCCGAGCACGAGGACGACGATGACGATCAGTAGGACGAGGGCACCGAGGATGCCCCCGATCACGCCGAGGGAACGCTTCGAACCGTCTTCACTGCCCGGCGGCGGGAACGACCCGTACTGGCCCGTCTGTCCGGGCTGGCCGTACTGCGGCTGCTGACCGTACGGGGGTTGCTGGCCGTACTGCGGCTGCTGGCCGTATTGAGGTTGCCCGTACTGCGGCTGACCGTACTGACCGGGCTGCCCGTACTGCGGTTGGCCATACTGCTGCGGCTGGCCGTACTGCTCGGTCGGCGGGTAGGGCTGATACTGCGGCTGCTGGCCGGTCGGCTGCTGATACTGCGGGTACTGCTGCGGCGTGTACGCCGGGGGCTGCTGCCACTGCGGAGTCTCGGAAGTGCCCTGCTCGCCGCCCTGCCCGGGCGACTGCCACTGATTGTTCGACGGGTCGCCGGCCGGCTGATCCGTACCCGCGTCCGGTTGTTGACCGGCCCACGGCTGCGTCGGATCAGGTCCCTGCGGTCCGCTCATCGTGTCTCCTTGGTCCTCGCTCGGCCTCGCTGGCAACACACACTACCCCGCATCAACTGCCACGACGCCGCGTCGAATGTCGTTGATTGCGCGTTTCGCGGCGGTGCGCAGGGCGGGCGTCGGCGCGGCGTTGCGGACCTGGTCGAGCAGGTCGAGCACCTGTCGGCACCATCGCACGAAATCGCCCGCGGACAGCGGTGACCCGCCCCCGGAGGCATCCGATGCGGCCAGCGCGGTGGTCAGGTCACCCGTGGTCGCCCACCGGTAGATCGCCGCGACGAAACCCTCGTCGGGTTCGCGGCCGGGGTTGAGACGGTGACGGCGCTCGTCGGCGCGCAGCTCGGCCGACAGCCGCCGGGTCTGTGACAACGCGCGACGCACCTTCGCCGTCGGCGCCTCGGACCCCGCCGGGACGCCGGGCGTGTCGCCGCGGGACTCGAACAGCACCGACGACAACACCGCGGCCAGCTCTGCGGCGTCGAGTCCCTCCCAGGTGCCTGCGCGCAGGCACTCCGCCACCAGCAGATCGCTCTCGCTGTAGATGCGGGCCAGCAGGCGGCCGTCGTCGGTGACTTTCGGGTCGTCACCGGTGGTGTCGATGAACCCGCGCTCGCCGAGGAGGACGACGATCCGGTCGAAGGTGCGGGCGAGTGAGTTGGTGGCGGCGGCGACCTTCTGTTGGATCTGCGCGTTGTCCCGTTCGATCCGCAGGTACCGCTCGGCGATGCGGACCTTGTCCTCGTGGTCGGGCAGGTGGTGCGCCGGGTGGCGGCGCATCTGCTCACGCAGCGACACGAGTTCGGGGTCGGTGTCGTCGTCCTGCTGCGCGCCACGGCGCCGGCCCCGGGATTCGGGCGTCGCCAGCCCGGCCGCCGCCGAGAGCAGTGCCGACGCCAGGTCGCGGCGCACCCGCGGGTTGCGGTGCTCGATCCGTTTGGGCAGCGTCATGGTGCCCACGCGCGGGGTCGCGCCGGTGTAGTCGGCCGAGGAGATGCGGCCGGCCCAGCGGTGTTCGGTCAGCACCAGCGGGCGCGGATCGTCGGTGTCGCGGGCGGATTCGAGGACGACGGCCAGTCCCCCGCGCCGCCCGTTGGTGATGCTGATGATGTCGCCGCGCCGCAGTGCGCTGAGCGCGTCGTTGGCGGCCGCGCGGCGCTGCAGCCGCGACGAACGGGATTGTGCGCGTTCGCGTTCGGAGATCTTCGCGCGTAGCCGGACGTAGCCGAGGATCGGCGCGTCACGGCCGCCGAGTTCGGCGGCGATCTCGTCGAGCATCCGTTCGCCGCGTTCGACGCCTCGGCGCAGACCCACCACCGAGCGGTCGGCCTGGTACTGGGCGAACGACTGCTCGAGCAGTTGGCGCGCCTGCGCCGGACCCATCTGGTGCACCAGGTTGATGGTCATGTTGTACGACGGCGCGAACGAACTCCGGAGCGGGAACGTGCGTGTCGAGGCCAGCCCTGCCACCTCGACGGGTTCCACATCGGGGGTCCACAGCACCACCGCGTGTCCCTCGACGTCGATACCGCGCCGCCCGGCCCGCCCGGTGAGCTGGGTGTACTCCCCCGGCGTCAGCGGCATGTGCTGTTCGCCGTTGAATTTGACGAGCTTCTCGAGCACCACGGTGCGGGCGGGCATGTTGATGCCCAATGCCAGTGTCTCGGTGGCGAACACGGCCTTGACCAGCCCGGCGGTGAAGAGTTCCTCGACGGTGTGGCGGAAGACCGGGAGCATGCCGGCGTGGTGGGCGGCGAGCCCGCGCAGCAGTCCCTCGCGCCATTCGTGGTAGTCCAGCACGATCAGGTCGGCTTCGGCGAGGTCGGCGCAGCGGCGGTCGATCACCTCGGCGATGCGCTGGCGTTCCTCGTTCGTCGTCAGCCGCAGTGGTGAGCGCAGACACTGTTTGACCGCGGCGTCGCAGCCGGCGCGGGAGAACACGAACGTGATGGCCGGCAGCAGTCCCTCACGGTCCAGGGCGGCGATCACGTCGGGCCGGGCGGGCGGCCGGTAGATCGTGGGCCGGCTGCGGTGCGCCGAGCGGCCCCGGCCGCGCGGCTGCCAATCGGCGAGGCGGTCGGCTTCGCGCCGGTGGGCGATGTGGCGCAGCAGTTCCGGGTCGACGACGAGTTCGCGTCCGCTGCGGGCCGGGCTGTGCGCGCGGTAGTCGAACAGGTCGAACAATCGCTTGCCGACCAGGACGTGCTGCCAGAGCGGAACCGGCCGGTGCTCGTCGACCACCACGGTGGTGTCGCCGCGCACCGTCTGGATCCAGCCGCCGAATTCCTCGGCGTTGCTCACGGTCGCCGACAGGCTGACCAGCCTGACCTCGTCGGGCAGGTGCAGGATCACCTCTTCCCACACCGCACCGCGCATCCGGTCGGCGAGGAAATGCACCTCGTCCATCACCACGTGCGACAGTCCGTGCAGTGCGGGCGAATCCGCGTAGAGCATGTTGCGGAGCACTTCGGTGGTCATCACGACGATGTCGGCGTCACCGTTGATGGACTGGTCCCCGGTGAGCAGCCCGATCTTCTCGGGACCGTAGCGGCGGACCAGGTCGGCGTGTTTCTGGTTGCTCAACGCCTTGATCGGGGTGGTGTAGAAGCACTTGCCGCCGGCGGCCAGCGCGAGGTGCACGGCGAACTCACCGACGACGGTCTTGCCGGCGCCGGTGGGCGCGCACACCAGGACACCGTGACCGCTCTCGAGCGCCTCACACGCACGGATCTGGAACGGGTCGAGCGCGAACGGCATCCCCGCCGCGAATGCGGCGAGTTGCGTGTCAGGTGGATTCGTCATGAATGGTGGATCGGGAGGGGCTCGACACCGCGCTGGGCGGTTCGATCGGTTCGACGCCGCCGATCGGCGCGGCCTCGTCCTCCGGCACGGTTTCGGCGGCTTCCCGCTTCGCCTTGCGCTTGTCGTGGATGCGCGCGACCTGGATCGCGAACTCGAGCAGCACGGTCAGCGCACACGCCAGCGCGAGCATGGAGAACGGGTCGGAGCCGGGTGTGAAGAAGGCGGCGAACACGAACAGCGCGAAGATCAGGCCGCGCCGCCACGCCTTGAGGCGCTCGTAGGGCAGCATCCCGATGAAGTTGAGCATCACGATCAGCAGCGGGAATTCGAAGCTGAAGCCGAACACCAGCAGCAGGTTGATCAAGAACCCGAAGTACTGGTCACCCGAGAGCGCGGTGACCTGCACGTCGCTGCCGACGGTCAGCAGGAATCCCAGGGCGGTGGCGAGCACCACGTAGGCCAGGATCGCGCCGCTGATGAAGAGCACCGCCCCGATGGTCACGAACGCCATCGCGAACCGGCGTTCGTTGCGGTACAGGCCGGGGGTGATGAACGCCCACACCTGATGCAGCCACACCGGGCAGGCCAGCACGATGCCCGCCATCAGCGCCACCTTCAGGCGAAGCATGAACTGGTCGAACGGCGCGGTGGCCAGCAGGCGGCACTGCCCGTCCTCGGTGATGGAGGCGCGCGCGGACTCGGGCAGCGCGCAGTACGGGCCGCGCAGCCATTCGCCGAGGCTGTGGAAGCCGAGGATGCCGTGGCTGTACCAGAAGAAACCGAAGATGGTCGTCAGCACGATCGCCGCGGCGGCCACCAGGAGCCGGTTGCGCAGCTCGTGAAGGTGTTCGACCAACGACATGGTGCCGTCGGGATTGACCCGTGCGCGGCGTTGCCGCGGGTTGAGCCGCTTGAGGAATCCGGGGGTTTGCACGTGTAGTTGCCTAGGGGCCGCCGACGGACGCCGCCTGACGACGCGGCATCAGGCCGCGTGGGACGGAAAGCGTGGGATCAGGCCGAGCGTTTGTCGGGCTGCTCGGCCGTCGGGTTGGTGTCGACGCGCTCGGAGGTGATCGGGGTGGCCGGCGGGTTGTCCGACTTGCCTTCCGACTGCATCTCCTTGATCTCCGACTTGAAGATCCGCATGGACTTGCCCAGCGAACGCGCAGCATCCGGCAGCTTCTTGGCGCCGAACAGCAGCACGAACACCGCGATGACGATAACCCAGTGCCAGGGTTGTAGACCGCCCAATGTGCACCTCCTCGAAGTCGTGGCCGAGTCTACCCGCCGGTGGGGTCGTTCTCGTAGGCGAGCAGCGCCGCGGCGGCGGATTCGCGCACTTTGGCGGCCAGTTCCTGCGGTTCGAGCACCCGTACCGCCGAACCGAAGCCGAGCACGAAGCGGGCCATCCAGTCGTCGGAGGCGTAAGTCATCGCGGCTTCGCAGGCGCCGTCGGCCAGTTCGCGCACCACCCGCAGGGGGTAGTAGTCGAACATCCACGAGGCCGACCGGTCGATGAGCAGGGTCGCCGACGGCAGCGCCGGGTCGGCGTCGAACAACGACGTGTCGGGGCCGGCCTCGACCGCGGGCGGTGGCGGGGCGGCGGGCTCGTTGAGGACGCGGGCGTCGACGATGCGGTCGAAGCGGAACAGGCGCACCCCTTCGGCGGAGCGGCACCAGGCTTCGAGGTAGGTGTGGTCGGCGACGAGGAGCACGCGGATCGGGTCGACGACGCGGCTGGTGAGCATGTCGTGGGATGCGGAGTAGTACTCGATCTGCAGCGCGTGGGCGTTGCGCACGGCCGTACGGACCGCGGCGGCAGCATCGCTCTCCATCGGGGCGGGTTCGTCGACGGCGGTCACCGAGTCACCGAGGTCGTGCCCGGCGGCGCCCGCGGCCTGCTCGATCTTGGCGATGGCGCTGCGGGCGGCCTCGGGGTCGACCATTCCGGGCACGTCGACCAGGGCGCGCAGCGCGACGAGCACGCCGGTGGCCTCCGGTGAGGTCAGGCGCAGCGGGTGGTCGATGCCGGCGGAGAAGGTGACCTCGATGGTGTCGCCGGAGAACTCGAAGTCGATGAGGTCACCGGGGCCGTAGCCGGGCAGCCCGCACATCCACAGCTGGTTGAGGTCGTCCTGCAGCTGTTTGACGGTGACGCCGAGGTCGGCGGCGGCCTCGGCGTAGGTGATGCGCGGGTTGGCCTGGAAGTACGGAACCATGTTGAGCAGCCGGACCAGCCGGCTCGAGATGGCGCTCATGCGGTGGCCTGCGCTTTGAGTCGGGCAATGATGTCGTCGCGCAGGGTCTGCGGTTCGAGGGCCACGGCGTCGGCGCCGTAGCTGGCGATCTCGCGGGCCAGTTGGTCGAACATGCCGATCTCGACGGTGATCACCTCGCCGGTTCGGCCGCCGAGGGTCATGGGCCCCTCGACGACGGCTTGGCGGCGCAGCGCGGTGGCGCGACCATCGGCGACCCAGACCCTTGCCTGGGTGCCGGTGGGCCATTCGGCGACGGCGCGGCGCACGACCTCGCGCAGGTCGATGTCGTCGGGTTTGTGGACGGCCCCAGGGGGTCCGATGGTGGTGACGTCGTCGGCGATGCGGGACAGCCGGAAGGTGCGCGGTGCGTCGCGGTCGCGGTCGTGGCCGACGAGGTACCAGCGGCCGCGGTGGGTGACCACGCCCCAGGGTTCGACGGTGCGGGTGGTGTAGGGCTCGGAGCGGTCTCGGCGGTGGCCGAACTGGACGGCCCGGCCGTCGTCGATGGCTTGGAGGATGGCTCGCAGCGTTTCTTCGTTGCCGCGGACGCCAGGCAGCGTGGCCGTCGAGATGGCGACCCCGTCGGCGGCGTCGACGTCCACGCCGGCGGCGCGCAATTTGAGCAGTGCGCCCTGGGTGGCGGTGATGAGTTCGGGTGACTCCCAAAGTTGGGTGGCGACGGCGACGGCGGCGGCCTCGTCGGCGGTGAGTTCGACGGCGGGCAGGGCGTAGGCATCGCGGTTGATGCGGTAGCCCTCGGTGGGGTCGAACTGCGAGACACGGCCGGTCTCCAGGGGGATGCCGAGGTCGCGCAGTTCGTTCTTGTCCCGCTCGAACATTCGGGAGAACGCCTCGTCGCTGGGGCTGTCGGCGTAGCCGGCGACGACCTGCCGGATGCGGTCGGCGGTGATGAAGGTGCGCGTCGAGAGCAGCGCGATGACCAGGTTCATCAGCCGTTCGACTTTGGAGGTCGCCACTTCTAAGAGCTTAGGGCGTCGGGCGGTTGGTCAGGCTCGGTGACGCGGGGTGTGTGCCCACGGATCAAGCGAGTTCGCCCGTACCGCGTCGACCAAGTCCCGCCATCGCGCGGAATCAGGAGAGTCGCTGCTCCGAAATGGCCGCCCGCAATGGCCATAGGCGTTTCTTCCTCGGGCGACGATCGTCGTCGCACGTCAGCGCACGCATCCGCTGGGAAATTCGGAGATGCTGGGTCCTTGTCGGCCGAGATGACTCTCGTCAGACCATTGCGGCGCGCCATTCAGCTTCCCCAGGCTGGCTACCGAACTCGGCACTCGGCTCAAAGTGGTGCCACAGATTCGACGGAACCAGGCGAGCCACACCGACCGTCCCGGTAGCCCCGATGACTGTTGCACCGGCACCTTCACCTCACCCACTCTGACCGCGGCCCGGGGGGACGTCAGTGCCCAAGCCGAATCGGCTCATTCCGTAAGTCCCGTCAGCGGCGATAGTGATGGGGCGCTGCGGCGTCGTCGGGGTGGCGAGTGGCACCGGTTCGAGCCCGGTGCAGGGACGGCGCCGACGGGCAGCGCGACGAATGAAGTTGTGCGCGGGCGCTTTCCTGAACCTGCGCTCGCAGGGTCGGCTCTCGGGTGCGACGTAGTCCCCGGGCTGAGATCTAGTTGGTGGTGGGTGGTGGGGGTTGGAAGGGTGTGTACCACCACCAGTCGGCACGTTCTCCGGACGGTCCGCGGTAGGGCGCGACGGTGGGCGGGGGTTGGTTGGGTGGGCGGGCCAACGAGCCGGATTGCAGTTCCCGCCCGGTGCTGTCGGTGACGGTGAGCTGGTCGGCGGGTCCGGTGATGGTGATGACGCCGCGGTGGTGGGCCCGGTGGTGATAGGGACACAGCAGCACGAGGTTGTCCAGGTCGGTGGCTCCACCGTCTTCCCAATGCTGGATGTGGTGGGCGTGCAAACCGCGGGTCGCCCCACACCCGGGGACCGCGCAGGTGCGGTGACGGTGTTCCAGCGCGCGCCGCAGTCGGCGGCTGATCATGCGGGTGGTGCGCCCAGCGCCGAGGGGTTGGCCGGCGCGTTCGAACCACACTTCACAGGTGGCGTCACAGCCCAGGTAGCGGCGGTCGGCCTCCGAGAGCAGCGGACCCAGATGCAGGGCGGCGATGCGCTCGTCGAGGTCCAGGTGCACCACCACGGTGGTGCGCTGACCGTGCGGGCGGCGGGTCACCTCGGTATCCCAGCCGGCCTCGACCAGCGCGGCGAACGCATCAGCCAGGGCGGGCATCGGTGGGCGGCCACCGGCAGGAGTGTCGGTGGGGGTGTCGTGGTCGCGTTTCCACTGCGCGATCAACGCATCGTGATGAGACCGCAAAGCCGCGTCAAACACCGCTGCCTCGGCATGGGGCAGGGCGATACGCCAGTAGGTGTACTGCTCATCGCTGGTCTTGCGGATCGAGGCCTGCGGCACCGGCACCGGCTTGGGCTCGCCGTCGGCGTCCTTGTCGGGCTCGGGTTCGGGGCGGGGTTCGAGTCTGATGGCGGTGCGGAGCTGGGTGACCGAGGCGCTGCGGGCCAACTCCGCATAATGCTCATCAGACCCTGCGCCCGCGCCTTCGGCGATGACCCCGACCTGATCCAACGACAGCCGCCCGTCGCGCAGCGCCTGCACACAACGCGGGAACTCCGCGATCCGGTGGGCGATCGCGGCGATGGTCTTACCGTTCCGCGACGAGGATCCGGTTTTCCAGGCCATCAAATGCGCCACCGACTTCGCCCCGGTGATCCCACCCAACCCGTCGTGATCGATCTCCGCGGCGATCTCCACCAGGCGTGCATCGATGGCGTTGCGCTGACCCGCCAACTCCGCCACCTCCTCGAACAACACCTCCAGACGCTCCTTCGGCAACAGCGCCACCGCGCCGGACGAAACGTTCGAGGACATGACCCCATACAAGCACCAGGGTCCGACAACTCCGGCCATGTGCATCTGGACTGCACCAGCGCCAAGCATTCGACACGCCGCTGTCCGTCGAAATCCGAAAGGCGAGCCAGGTCAAGCCTTTCGGCGTTCGACGGGGCTAGGGGTCAAGGCGGCGGCACAAGGGCCAGTCTGGCGTACGGGTGCCGGATCCAGCCGGCACTGCAGCGGCGCCACGGCAAGCGGACGATCGGCTTGCCGGCGTCCGCACCCAGTACCCCAAGCTTCGTCAGACACCTTCGTCTCGTGCCGCTATCCGAAGCGAATGTTTGCTTCGCCTACTGCCTTATGACGATCGCGTCGTTGCTCATCACGCTCACGTGTTGCCAGTACACCCAATCGGCGATCGCGGCCCGCTGCGTGGCGGCGTCGGTCGCCGTCTGAGCCCTGTGCAGCGCGAGTTCCTGGGCGTGGTTGGCGTAGGACACCATCGCTTCGAGGTGCGCTGCGCCCCGCTCAGCTGAGGTGCTCATCAACGGCTTCATCGTCTCGAACCAGAGCATCAACGAATTGTCAGCCGGCGGCGTGGTGTCCGCGGGCGCCGGTGGCAGCAAGTCACCGAGCCTGGTGTCGTCGACCGAGGCGAGTTGACGCGCCGCACCGGGCGCGATCACCTCCAGACGGGACCGGCCGGCCATGTCACCCCGCTCCGGAATGTCGTCGGGGGTGAGGATGACCCGCGCGGCGCCCGGGTCGAATCCGTCGAACTGCTCGGCCGTCGCGACCACGGCACGCAACGGCACGTCATGATGCTGGGCCCAACCATGCAACGCGAGCATCGGGAATGTCGCCCACTTCGCGCGCTCGTCGATCGGGATCGACTCGTCGGCGCTGACCATCCTCACGCCGTCAGGCAACTTCACACCGTCGGGGATGTAGCCAATGCCGTAACTGTTGGCCACCAAAATCGTGCCGTCCTTCGTGACGCCCGTCGCCCAGAAGAAGCCGAAATCCATTGACTCGACGGCATTCAGCGCTGCCGCAACTCGACGCGCAACCTGCACCGGGTCACCGGCCGACTGCCGACGCATGGAACCAGCGATCGCATCGCGTTCAGCACGCGCCGCCGACACCGGCACCGGAGCCGGAGCACCGACCACGGAACCGGCGCTTGATGTTGGCGCTGCAACGGGAGGCGGCACGGCAGACGCAGGCACGACCGGCGCGGCGGGCGACGGTGTCGGCGGCGGACCCAACGGCATCGGCGGTGGGGGCATCGCCGGACCGCCGGCCATCGGAACACCTCCACCCGTCGCAGGAGGTGACACGGGCGCAACCGGCGCGTGAGCTGCACTGCTCGTCGTCGGGTTGGAAGGAGCGGCCGCTGCCGGCGGCGCAACATCCGTCGGGGCGACCGGCGCGGCCATGGGCGCCGACGCAGGCTGCATCGCAGGACCGATGTTCGACAGCCGGTCCGCGATCGGCGGGGACTGGATCGGCGGCTGTCCACCGGCACCCGAAGACGGACCGGACGCGCCGTTGCTTGGATCGACGCTCGGCTGATCGCCAATTGCTGACGAGCCGTCACTAATCGGACTCGCGGATGACCCGCTGTCCGAACGCCCACCGCCAAAATCGATATCAGACCCACCGGTCGAACCGGCAGTCGGCGCGCTGGCGACCGGAGATGTCCCACTGGTGGTCACGCCACCACCGCCTGCCCCGCCTAGGGGTTGTGGTCCTGCGGATGCAGGAAGAGGGACGCTCGGAGACGCTGGTCGAGTGGCTGGCGATCCGGAAGGTGGCGCATTAGGGGGCGACGGCGCCGGTGTCCATCCAGCATTGACGACATCGCCATTTCGGGGTCCCTCACGTGCGGGCGAAGGATCTGCTTGCGTGGGCGGGGCCTCGGGCGACCATCCTGCGCTTACTACTTCGCCGGTTCTCGTAGGAGCCCTTACTTCGCCGGTTCTCGTGAGCGCGGGCCCGGCAGCGTTTATTCCACCATCGGTTCGTCCAGGCGGCGACCATTCGGTGCTGATTACATCCCCTCTACGGTGCCCGAACGTCGAAATTCGATCTTCACGTTCGCTGCCCGCCTGGTTTTTCGACCCTGCATCGTCCGACTCATCGAACGGTGCCAACGGGACGCCCGGGGCGCCGCCGAGACCGACCGCCAGCTGGCTGACCGTATCGAAGTTTTCGAAATATTCACGATTGACCAAAGACTGCACGGCCGCCGTCGGGTCCTGGTCTTTTTCTGCAGCCTCCCTCAGGATTCTTTCGATGTCCGCCTGAGCTGAACGCACATTCGTCGAAATCGTCTCTTTTGCCCCGACAATTTTCGACGCCGCCTCATCGCACCAGGTGATTGCCGCACGTAATTGGTCCTCGTGTTGACGCATCGATTGTGATGACTTGTCCGCCTTTAAACTCGCTTTTCCTGCACCGGTACCAGACCATATATGGGTACCATTGAATATTGACGAACGATGGCCTTCCCAGGTCTCGTTTGCGCTTGTAAGTTCGGTCAGCTTGCCCCTTAGCGCTTCCGCCCTATCATTGAAGACCGATTCATCGGTCTCGGGCCAAGCGCCAGAACCCGTCATCTCCGCAGCATACGGGCCCGACGGTTTATCTCCCGCGGCACGCGAAATCAATTCGCAGCCTTACATGCGAAGCTTATAGTCTTCACCAAACTTGACGCTGTCTCAGCCAAATAGTTGTCGGATGGAGTGTAAGTCGGGACCGCTCCGGCGAATCCTCGACGATATTGCGCGGCCAACACGGCAAAATCCTCAATCACGGGATTACCACTGCGACGTCCCAGCTGCTCGAGTTTGTCCGCATTCTCACGCATCACCGACGCCACCGCCCGATTGATCGCCTGCTCCTGAGGTGACCAATCTGTTGCACTTAGGTTGGGGTCCACGCCGCGCCATGCAGATGTCTCTGCATCAAAATTCAGCGCTGCAGATTGCCAATCGGCGCATATGGCATTGGGCGAATCCATGAACATGGGACTCCGCCCGTTTTCCGCCGGAGCGATATCAGTCGGCGGGGCCGGATCCCCCAGGAGGGGATGTGCCGCAGCTGCCCCAGTACTTGTTATCGCGCCGCAGATGTTGCTGATCGAATTTCCTGCCTCCGTCCAAACAATTGCGAGGTTTTCATCGCTTTCTGCATAATTGGGGATGCGCTGGACGAAATAGTTTGCATAGGCGGTGAACTGCTCATAAAGTTCCCGCACCGCTCTATGAGGAGTCTGAGCGGCCAGATTCGTTGCGTCATTAGCCGCCGCAGTCATCGCCTCCCCTACAGCGGTGTATGTGCTCCGCTGTTCCGGCGTCCAGGCGGTCGCCGGGGTGGCGCGGTCTCTGTCTTCCCATCTAGTTTCTGTGAGGACGTCTCCAAACTCCCGCGCAACCTTCCCCCACGCATCACACGTCGGGTCCTCGGTGATGATGTTGACCGGTCCGGTGTCGTTGGCACTCGCGAACTCCGACGCTTGCCCATCCCCCGGCGGCGTCGGCGAATTCCCATTCGAACCATCACGCGTCACCAATATCGTCACGGTCACCGCCAACGCGACGACCAGCAACACGATCACCCCACCGAGAATCCACTTCCCTTTGCCGCCCTTCGACGGCGGCGGGCCGGGCGGCGGACCGCCCCACTGCGGTTGCTGCGGCGGCGGACCCCACGGCGGCGGACCACTGAACTGCCCCTCTCCAGCACCCGGCTGCTGACCACCCCATTGCGGCTGGCCTCCGTATTGCGGCTGCCCGCCATACGGTTGCTGACCGCCATACGGGTTGGGAGGGGGAGGCAGACTCATATGCGCACCTTCGCGTCAGGAACACTCACGGTCACAACAGAATTGACGAATCAGCGGGCCGAGTCGGCGCCGGCTTCGGTGCGGGTGGCTGCGGCTCAGGCGCGGGTCCGGTCTGCGGCGCCTCCGGAGCGGCATGGCGCGGACCCACCTCGGGCGCCCGCTCCCCCGTCGCCTCGCCGGGCGCGGCACCTTCCGGCTCCTTCTCCTCGGACGGCTCGTCCTTCTTCTCGCGCAGCTCGTCTTCGAGCTTGGCCTTCTCGTCTTTCTCGGCGCCGCCCATGTCGCCGAACTGGCTCGTCATCTGGCCGACCTGCTGCATCCCGCTCTGGACGCCCTGCATGATCCCCTGCGGAATCTGCATCGCCATCCCCGCGAGCTGCATCGGGATCTGCGCCGCCTGCTGCGCCAGCTGCATCGGCATGCCCATCATCTGGCCCATCTGGCCCATCTCCTGGCCTGCACCCGCGGCGCCGGCTGCACCGCCCCCGGCCGCACCAGTCGCTGCACCAACAGCGCCGGCCCCACCGCCGGCGGCTCCACCGGCACCGCCACCGGCCCCGGCACCGTCGAGCTCCGCCAACGCCTTCCGCACCTGGTCCGCGATCTGCTGATCGGACTGCTCGTAGAGCGCAGCGGCCCTGATGATGTTCTCGGCCGTCGCCAGCGCCTCGGCCTTGGTCTTCGGCATGCCCTCGATGAGCGGCAGTTCGATCTCCTGCGTCTTGCTCTGCAGGGCCAACGACAGCGCATCCGTACCGGACGTCACCAGTGGCTGCAGCGGCTCCGGTATCGCCTGAGCGCCGCTGACCAGACCCTTCCCCCCGTTAGCCAGCTCACCGGTGTTGACCCTCAACTCCGTCACCGCCACCCCCACTCACCCAGCGCGCGAAGCCCCGCCGTCGAACCGTCCAGCAAGTGCTTCGCCGACAAGATCAAACCCTCATCTGCCTCAGGACACGTCTCGGCCACCCGTTCACGAATCGTCCAGCAAATGTTACCTGAGCACGCCTCAACCCCACTGCACGAAATTCTGCGTCAGTGGGGCGGGACTACATGCTGGCGATGAGCCGCTTCACCCGCTCGTCGACCGAGCGGAAGGGGTCCTTGCACAGGACGGTGCGCTGCGCCTGGTCATTGAGCTTCAGATGCACCCAGTCGACGGTGAAATCACGACCGGCTTCCTGTGCGGCGCTGATGAACTCACCGCGCAGCTTCGCACGTGTGGTCTGCGGCGGGGTGTCGACGGCGGCGTCGATCTCCTCGTCGGTGGTGATCCGCGCCGCGAGCCCCTTGCGTTGCAACAGGTCGAACACCCCGCGGCCCCGCTTGATGTCGTGGTAGGCCAGATCGAGTTGGCTGATCTTCGGATCGGACAGCTCCATGTTGTAGCGGTCCTGATAGCGCTGGAACAGCTTGCGCTTGATCACCCAGTCGATCTCGGTGTCGACCTTCGCGAAATCCTGGCTCTCGACGGCGTCGAGCTGACGGCCCCACAGGTCCACGACCTGCTCGATCTGCGAATTCGGCTCCCGCGTCTGCAGATAGTCGACCGCCCGCGAGTAGTACTCGCGCTGAATGTCCAGCGCGCTGGCCTGCCGTCCACCGGCGAGGCGCACCGGGCGCCGTCCGGTCAGGTCGTGGCTGACCTCGCGAATGGCGCGGATCGGATTGTCCAGCGAGAAGTCCCGGAACGGCACGCCGGCCTCGATCATCTCGAGCACCAGCGAAGCGGTGCCCACCTTCAGCATTGTGGTGGACTCGCACATGTTCGAGTCGCCGACGATCACGTGCAGCCGGCGGTACTTCTCGGCGTCGGCGTGCGGTTCGTCGCGCGTGTTGATGATCGGCCGCGACCGGGTGGTGGCCGAGGAGACGCCCTCCCAGATGTGCTCGGCGCGCTGGCTCAGGCAGAACGTCGCCGCCTTGGGCGTCTGCAGCACCTTGCCCGCACCGCAGATCAACTGGCGGGTGACCAGGAACGGCAGCAGCACGTCTGAGATCCGGGAAAACTCGCCGGCGCGGACGATCAGGTAGTTCTCGTGGCAGCCGTAGGAGTTGCCCGCCGAGTCGGTGTTGTTCTTGAACAGGTAGATGTCGCCGCCGATGCCCTCGTCGGCCAGCCGCTGTTCGGCGTCGATGAGCAGGTCCTCGAGCACCCGCTCGCCGGCCCGGTCATGGGTGACCAACTGGATCAGGTTGTCGCATTCCGCGGTGGCGTACTCCGGGTGGGATCCGACGTCGAGATACAACCGCGCGCCGTTACGCAAAAAGACGTTCGAACTGCGGCCCCACGACACCACCCGCCGGAACAGATATCGGGCGACCTCGTCCGGACTGAGCCGGCGGTGGCCATGGAACGTGCAGGTCACGCCGAATTCGGTCTCGATCCCCATGATTCGTCGCTGCACCTCATCGAGCTTACGGGTTCGGCCCCGGCTTCGGCATGCAAGGCGGCCGATAACGCGCCGTCGGCATTGACACCGAAGCGACGGTTTGTCACACGGTGTCGGGGCCGATCCAGCCCAACCGCCGGCTGATCGCGTCCGCCGCGGCGATGGTCTGTTCGGCGACCTCGCCGAACTTTCCCTCAGCCAGCCGGTACGACGGGCCCGACACGCTGAGCGCGGCGATGACCTGGGAGTTCGCATCCCGCACCGGCGCCGCCACCGCGTTGAGACCCACCTCGAGTTCCTCGGTGACGCTGGCCCACCCGCGGTCGCGCACTTCGGCCAGCTCCGCGAGCAGCTGCCCCACCGTGGCGATGGTGGCCGGTGTGAACGACACCAGCGGGTCGGTCAGTCGCGTCCGCACCTCGGCGGGGTCGAGCCCGGCGAGCAGCACCTTGCCGCTCGAGGTGGCGTGCGCTGGGCAACTCTGCCCGACCCAGGTCCGCAGCGTGATCTCACCGGGGCCGATGGATTCGACGATGTTGACGATGCGGTTCTCGTCGAGGATGGCCACGTTCGTCGTCTCGCCCAGGTCGTCGGTCAGGCCGTCGCACACGTCCTGGCTGAGCCGGCCCAGGTCGAGGTGGCCGCTGCTGGCGCGCGCCAACCGGGCGATCGCGAAGCCGAGCCGGTATTTCCCCCGCCCCGACACCTGCTCGACGTAGCCGCGGGACTCCAGCACCGCGATCAGCCGCGAGACCGTGGATTTGTGCACATCGAGCGCCGCGGCGATCTCGGTGACGCCGGCCTGACCTGCTTTGGCGAGGATCTCCAGGACGACGAGCGCGCGGTCGACGGACTGCACCGCGGCGGCCGGCCTGTCGTCATCCCTGGGCATCGGCGCCAGCCTAAACGGGCGGGATGCCGGTTTGGCGCACCCGCCGCTGTACGGCGGCGATCTCGCGCAGGCCTTCGTTGAGCAGACTGCGGTTGAGCGGCGACAGTTCCGACATCGTGACGACGTCGCCGGGGGTCTGCCCGGCGCTGAGTTGTTCGACCTGATGGGTCATGCGCAGGCGCTGCAGCATGAGGAAGACGTCGCACAGGGTGGTGGCGTCCTGGGTGCTGATGGCCCTGGTCTGCGCGGCCGCCGTCAGCCGCGCCGGGGTGGTGGCGGTCGTCAGCCCAGCCGTGAGACCTCCCCACCTGGCCAGGTTGACGATCGGGGTGACGGCGTGGCTCTTCAGGTCGAAGGTGCCGCCGCGGCGGGCCAGCACGTCGCGCAGCGACCGGGTGCGCACGCGCCCCGACACCGCGTCGAGCAGTTGCAGCCGCAGCGCTTCGGGGTACTCCCGCAGCCGGCGGTACGCCGTCGGCACGGTGTGCAGCGCCCGGTCACCCCAGACCACCCGGGCGTCGATCATCAGTGACGACATGATCAGACCGCGGTCGCGCAGGGGATCGTCGAGCCAGCCCTGCGCCGCGCTCAGCCATTGTGACGCCGGCCGGGAGAATCCGGGTTTGGTGGCCACGGCGCCGTTGGTGTCCGACGGCAGCCCGCAACCGTCGAGTATCCCGTGGGTGCGGGCCGCCACCGCCCGCAGTTTCTCTGCATCACAGGAGGATTCGTCGCGCCACGACAGGGCGCTGTCCACGTCGGAGGACGGCATCGCCTCCCGCCGCGCCACACTGCCCAGCGTGAGCCACGCGAAACCGTCGACGCCACCGCCGGATTCGGCCAGCGCGATCTCGAGCGCGCGGCGCACCAGACTGTCGACGACGACGGAGAGGATCGCACTGGCCGCCGACGCCTTGGTCCCGTTGCGGAACAGGTCACCGGCGATGCGCCGTACCTGCTGCCCGACGCGCTGCAACTCACGGGCATCGACGGCCGAACCGATCGCCCTGCGCAGCAGGAACCCCTGTCGCGCCGAGGCCGCGAGCAGGTCGGCGTCCTCGAGCACACCGACGACGTCACCGCGCCCGGTCAGCACCGGCATGTGCCGCACACCGCTTTCGAGCATCTCCATCAGCACCGTCTCTGCGGTCAGGTCGGCGGTGACGGTGCGGGCGGGGGCGCTCATCACCCGGTTGATCTCCACGTCGACCGGCAGTCCCGCGGCCACGACGCGGGTCCGCAGATCCCGGTCGGTGAAGATGCCGAACCCGCCGTCAGGCAACCGGATCAGCGCGTAGGACACGCGGTGGCGGGTCATCTGGGTGACGGCCTCGCGCACAGTGGTGTGCGGGTCGACGGTCAGCACCTCGCCGGCGACCATCTCACCGACCGCCTGACCGGCCGAAGGGCCGGGCGGCCGTGCTGCGGTGGTCGCATTCCAGGCCGACGACGCCAGGAACGCCAACCCGGCCGGGCTGGCGAGCTGGGACCGCACCAGTGCGGCGGGGAGGCGAATCAGCCTGCTCGGCAATGCGGTCCGGGCCTGGAACTGCATACCGCCGCCGATGAGCATCGGGGTGTATCCGAAGATGCCGCCCGGATCGACGGTGTCGATCACCGCACCGTCTGTGCTGGCGTGCAGCGTGACCTGACCGTCGAACACCATCCAGACGTCGTCGGGGACACGGCCTGCGTAGTCGGCCACCACGGCACCCGGCGGGAACTCCTCGACGCGGGCGCCGTCGGCCAGCCGGTCGAGGTCCTCCTCGGGCATCGACTGAAAGGGCGTGTGCTCGCCGAGGAACGCCCGGACGTCGGTGTCTGACGAGCCCACGGAGGTCACGACTCTCGGATCAGGTCAGCACATTTCTCCGCCATCGTCATGACGGTGATGTTCGGGTTGACCGCGGGCAGTTTCGGCATCGCGGAGGCGTCGACCACCCGCAGCCGCGACACCCCCTTGACGCGCAGCTGCGGATCGAGGACCGCCATCGGATCGGAGAGCGCGCCCATCCGCGCGGTCGCCGCGGGGTGGTAGACGGTGTTGTGGCACTGGTGGATGTAGTCGAGCAGTTCGTCATCGGTGGTGGCGTCGGGGCCCGGCGCCAGTTCGCGCTGCACCCACGGCGCCAGCGGGGCCTGTTCGGCGATCGAGCGGGCCAGCTTCACGCCGGTCAGCATGATCCGTTCGTCGTATCCGTCGGGGTCGGTGAAATACCTGGGGTCCACGCGGGCGCGGTCGCGGAAGTCGCGGCTACGCAGTCGCACCGTGCCCCGGCTGCGTCCCTGGGTGACGTTGGGGGTCAGGCAGAATCCGTTGTCGGTGGTCGGGTAGCCGCGGCGCAGCGTGTTCATGTCGAACGGCACGCTGCCGTAGTGCATCATCAGGTCCGGTTGCGTGACCCCCTCGTCGAGGGTGGTGAACAGGCCGATCTCCCACCACTGCGTGGAGGTGGTCACCATCGGCTTGGCGGCCTCCCAGAACACCAGGCCCTCGACGTGGTCGTCGAGGTTCGCGCCGACGCCGGGGCTGTCGACGCGCACCGGGATGCCCATCTCGCGCAGGTGGGCGGTGGGCCCGATCCCCGAGAGCATCAACAGCTTCGGGGTGTCGATGGCGCCGGCGCAGACGATCACCTCGCGTCGCGCCGAGACGGTGTCGTACCCGGTCAGATCGGGACGTTGGTAGCGCACCCCGGTCGCGGCATTCGACTCGTCGAACAGGATCTCGGCGATCCAGCAGTCGGTGCGTACCTCGAGGTTGCGCCGGGTGTCGAGGATCGGGTGCAGGAACGCGTGTGAGGTGGAGTTGCGGATACCGTCCTCACCGGCGTTGATCTGGAACCAGCCCGCGCCGTTGCGGACCGTCTCGCCCCGGTTGAACGCGACGGTGGGCATCCCGACCAACGCGGCCGCCTCGAGCACCGCGCTGCCGCAGGGATCGTGCGGCGGGACGTCACGCAACTGGACGGTCTTGGTCAATCGTTCGGTGAGCGGGAGGATCTCGGCGGCACTCCAGCCGTCGGCGCCCATGGTCACCCACTCGTCGAGCGCCTCGGCCGGCGGCCAGAACGCGATGCACGAGTTGTGCGACGAACAGCCGCCGAGGACCCGCGCGCGGGCGTGCCGCATGAACGAGTTGCCCCGCTCCTGCGGTTCCACCGGATAGTCCCAGTCGTAACCCGAGTCGAGCAGGTGCATCCAGTCGGCGAGCACCAGGATCTTGTCGTCGCCGACGTCGGTGGGCCCCGCCTCGATCAGGCACACCGTGACGTCGGGATCCTCCGACAAGCGCGCCGCCAGCACGCAGCCCGCCGTTCCGCCCCCGGCGATGACGTAATCGAAGGTGCCGGTGTCACCCATCGAGGACGGCCTCGTCTTTCGTTGTCGCCGCGTGGGATTCGAGACAGCCGATGTGGTGACGACCCTTGACGCCATACCAGAGCAGCCCGGCGCCGAGGATCACGCCGATGTAGACGAACGCGCCCCACGTGTTGTACCAGGGCTCCCCGTACACGGCCGCGCGCGGCCACGCCAGGTTGAGCGCCATCCCGATCCCCCACACGACGGCGAAGATGTTCACCGGCAGACCCCAGCGGCCCATCGTGAAGTAGCCGCCCTCCTTGAGGTCTTTCGGCGGCCACTGCCCCTGCAGCCGCTTCTTGAGCAGCGGTCCGGTGACCATCAGGTAGGCCAGGTAGATCATGATGATCGCGATCGACGTCAGCACCGTGAAGATCTTCGGCTGACCGATGTTGATGACGAGGATGAACACAGCGATGATGCCGATGGTCACCGCGGGCACGATCGGCGTCTGGGTCTTGGGGTTGACCGTCGCCAGCTTCTCGCCGAAGGGCAGCGCGTTGTCGCGGGCCATTGCGAAGGTCAACCGGATCGCGGCGGTGTGCACCGCCAGGGTGCAGACGGTGACGGCGATGACGATGCAGACCAGGAACACCTTGCCGAGCGGCCCCCACATCACCTGCTCGACGATGTACTGCAGGCCGCCGGAGCTCTCCCCGAGCGCGGGATCCTGCAGGTTCGGCGCGGCCATCACCGCGAAGACCAGGATGGCGCCGCCGATCACGAACGAGGCGAGGATGGCTCGGGCGATAGCCTTGGGTGCGGTGCGGCGGGGTTCGACGGTCTCCTCCCCCAACGACGAGGCGGTGTCGAAGCCGTACATCACGTACCCGGATGCCAGCGACGCGACCAGGAACGCGCCGAGGTAGCCCATGCTCTCGTCGGCGCCGTATCCGTTGGTGGAGAAGAAGATGTCGGGGGCGTTCTGGATGTTGATGGCGAGCAGGAACGCGATCAGCACGGCCGCGATCAGTTCGATGAACACCCCGGAGCTGTTGATCAGCGACATCAGCCGCACCCCGAGCGCGTTGACCAGTGTGGTGAACGCGATCAGGATCGTGCCGAGCAGCACGGCGTTGGCGGCGTAGTCGTATTCACCGGATCCGTCGCCGATGATCTGGAACCCGCTCCACAGTCGCGGCAGGTTGAGTTGATAGGCCAGCGCCACCGCGGAGATCGTCACGATGGAGGCGGTGAGCATCAGCCACCCCGACGTCCAGCCGACCAGCCGGCTCGCCAGCTTCTTGCTCCAGTTGTAGACCGAACCTGCGACGGGGTATTTCGCCGCAAGTTCCATGAAGCACAACGCCACCGACATCTGCCCGACGAACACGATCGGCCAGGACCACAGGTAGGCCGGGCCGGCGGTGCCGAATCCGAAGTAGAACAGTTGGAACGTACCGGTGAGGATCGAGATGTAGCTGACCCCTGCGGCGAAGCTGGCGAATTTGCCGATGCTGCGGTCCAGCGACTCCCGGTAGCCGAAGTCGTCCAGGCCGCTGTCGGCCGACACATTCCCCCTCGCTCCGCTCGCGCCGGAAGGCTCTTTGATGACCATGGTGGTGTCCTTTCTGCGGTCAGCCCTTGAACCAACCGGCCTTTTGCGGCGCGACGTTGTGCCAGATGTGTTTGGTCTCTTGGTATTCAGCGAGCCCGGCGGGCCCGAGTTCGCGCCCGTTGCCCGACTTGCCGTAACCGCCCCATTCCGCTGCGGCGGTGTAGTAGCCGAAGTCGTTGAGCCACACCGTGCCGTGCCGCAAGGCCCGCACCACACGTTCGCCCCGCGCCGTGTCCGAAGTCCGTACACCGGCCGCGAGACCGTACTGCGTGTCGTTGCCGAGGCGGATCGCCTCGGACTCGTCGGTGAACCGCTCCACCGTGAGGATCGGACCGAAGGTCTCCTCGGTGACGATCCGCATCGACCGGTCGCACCGGTCGAAGATCGTGGGCAGGTAGTAGCTGCCCTTGGCCAGCGCCGGGTCGCTCGGCCGCGAACCGCCGCACACCAGCCGGGCGCCCTCTGAGATGCCCAGCGCCACATAGGATTCAACCTTGGCGCGGTGCTGCTCGGAGACCAGCGGCCCGGTCTCGCCGGCGGGGTCCATCCCGTCGCCGACGCGGATCTTGGCCGCCCGCGCGGCGAGGTCGGCGACGAAGTCGTCGGCGATGGATTCCTCGACGATGAGCCGGGTGCCGGCCGAGCACACCTGACCGGAGTGCAGGAACACCCCGGTGAGCACGTGGTCGACGGCGCTGTCCCAGCCGTCGCCCGTGCCGATGTCGGCGAAGACGATGTGGGGGTTCTTGCCGCCGAGTTCGAGCGCCACCTTGGTGACGTGTCTGGCCGCGACCTCGGCGATGGCGCGGCCGGTGGACACACCCCCGGTGAACGAGATGAAGTCGACGTCGGGGGTGTCGGTCAGGGCGCTGCCGAGGGTGGCGCCGCTGCCCTGCACGAGGTTGACCACGCCGGCAGGAACGCCGGCCTCCTCGAGCAGCCGGGTGAACGCGATGGTGCTCAGCGGGGTGACCTCGCTGGGTTTCATCACCATGGTGCATCCGGCCGCCAACGCGGGGGCGACCTTCCACGACATCTGCAGCAGCGGGTAGTTCCACGGCGCGATGAGGACGCACACCCCGATGGGTTCGTGCACCACGCGGCTGACCACCGTCGGATCGCCGACGTCGACGACCCGGTCGGACTGCACGGCGATCAACCGTGCGTAGTATCGGAACACCGATGTGACGTCGTCGATGTCGATGCGGCTCTCCGGCAACGTCTTCCCGGTGTCGCGCGTCTCCAGCAGCGCGAGATCCTCCTTGTCGCGGACGAGGAGGTCGGCGATCCGGTCGAGCAGCGCCGCGCGTTCGGCGACCGGGGTGGCGGGCCAGGCGCCGTCGTCGAAGGCCTGACGCGCCGCGGCCACGGCCGCGCGGGCGTCGTCCGGGCTGGCCTCGTCGACCGTGGCGGCCACGCTGCCGTCGGCCGGGTTGACGATCTCGCGGGTGCCGCCGTCACCGGCACGACGCCATGAACCCCCGATGTAGAGGTCCGGTCCACCGTCCATGGGTCAGCCCCTTGCGCAACCGTCCGACATGCCGAGACGGGACACTACCCACTGATGGAACTCCGCGAGGTGATGTTCGGCGGGTACGAGCACGCCGCCGTGTCGGTACGCCCGCGACGACATGGCCGGCTGCGTGCGTTCGCAGGCCTCGAAATCCTGTTGGTTCACCCGGTGGAACAGTTCGACCGACCGGGTCACGTCGTGCCCGGCGGCCACGACGTCCGGGGCGTAGAGCCAGTCGCATTCGACGACGGTGCGGTCTGCGGCCAGCGGGTACATGCGGTGCAAGATGATGTGGTCGGGGACGAGGTTGACGAACACCGACGGCCGCACGGTGATCGCGAAGTACCGTCGGTCCTGTTCGTCGGACAGACCGGGCAGCGTGCCGAAGCCAGGTGAGCCGTCGACGGTGAATCCGGTGATGTCGGAACCGAATTCGGCGCCGTGGCCGACGAAGGACTGAGCGGCCATGCCGCGTGCGAATTCCGGCAGCACGTCGACGAGTTCGGGATGGATGGACGAGCAGTGGTAGCACTCCATGAAGTTCTCGACGATGAGTTTCCAGTTCGCGGCGACGTCGTAGACGATGCGGTGGCCCAGTTTCAGTCCCTCGACGCCGTAGCGGTCGATGGCCGCCGCGTCGCCGAGGCGCAACGTCACCTCCCCCACGACCGTCTCCTCGAACGACGGCGGCACGTCGGCAAGGCACACCCACACGTAGCCGAGCCATTCGGTGAGCGCCACGGGCACCAGCCCGTACCGGTAGCGGTCGATGGCCGCGCCGGTGTTGTCGGTGAGCGCCACGATGTTCGGTGCGGCGACGAGCTTGCCGTCCAGCGCGTACGTCCACGCGTGGTAGGGGCAGCGCAGCGTGCGCCGCACCTGCCCCTCGGATTCGGTGCACAGTTGCGCACCCCGGTGCCTGCAGACGTTGAGGAACGCGCGCAGCAACCCGTCGCGGGCCCGCACCACCAGCACGCTCTCCCGGCCGATCTGCACCTTCTTGAACTGTCCCGGCTGGGCCAGGTCGGCGGCGCGCACGGCGCAGATCCAGGAGTTCTCGAAGATCTCGGCCTGCTCGGCGGCGAATACCGCGGCGCTGGTGTAGAACTCACCACCGAGGGTCGCGAGCAGCGTCGCGGACTGTTCGGTCGCCGTCATGCGTGCACCAGGCGGCGAGGATCGAACAGTCCGATGGGGTGGTCGGTGGCGCCGGTCGTGGCGAGATCGGCGAGGATCTCCCCGACCACCGGCACGAACTTGAACCCGTGCCCCGAGAACCCGCACGCGACGGTCACATTGAAGCTGTCGGGGTGGCGGGCGATCACGAAATGCTGGTCGGGTGTGTTCGAGTACATGCACGTCGCGGAGTGCACACACGGCCCGTCCAGGGCGGGCAGCAGCCGCGCCGCCTCGTCACGCATCTCGCGGGTCTCCCGCTCGTGCACCACACGGTCGATGGTGTCCGGGGTGCATTCGACACCCTTGCGGAAGAACGCGACCTTCACCCCGCCGTGCGGTCCGTCGATCGCCGGGAAGCCGTAGATCTGTTCGGCGCGTTCGTTCTCGGCGATGAAGATGGGGTGCTCCACGAACGGCTCGTTGCCGCCGACCGGGTCCAGCCAGTACAGCACCTGGCGTTCGACGGTGATGGGGATACCGAACTCGGCGAGCAGCTGCGGTGCCCACGCGCCGGGGCAGATCACCAGTTGGCCCGCCGAGTAGGTCCCCGTGGCAGTGGTCACCCGGACGCCGTCGGCGGTGGCCGTCCAGCCGGTGACCTCCTCGCCGAAGCGCAGTGTGGCCCCGGCGTGTTCGGCGAGGTCGAGGTGCGCCTGCACCGTCATCTCGGGGCGGGCGAACCCGGCCTTGGCCTCGTAGAGCGCGATATCACCCTCGCGTGGGGTGAAGTTCGGGTACCGGCGGCGGAACTCGTCGGCGTCGAGTACCTCGTGATCCAGACCCCACTGCCGGCTGGCGCGCAGACTCCCGGCGACGGTGAGGCAGTCGGGTGGACCGATGAACAGTCCTCCGGTCATCCGGTACACCTCGCGGGCGGAGTCGGTGGCGAGCCGGTCCCAGAGGTCGTACGCGCGCAGCAGCAGCGGGACGTAGGCGGGGTCCTCGAAGTAGGACTGCCGGATGATGCGGGATCCGCCGTGGCTGGACCCCTTGTCGTGGGCGGGGGTGAACTTCTCCAGTCCGAGCACGCGCTGACCGCGGGAGGCGAGGTGGTAGGCGGCGGCGCTGCCCATACCACCGAGGCCGATGACGATGACGTCTGCATGTGACGAGTGGGCCATGGGCTATCTCCGGATTCGCAGCATGTCAGGGTCGAGGACCGGTTCAGCGTGGACGGTGGTGCGGTGGCGGGTGCCGCGGTAGTCGACGGTGACCGGGTCACCGGTGTCCGCACCGGCGGGCAGCCAGGCGTAGGCGATGGTGCGCCCGACCGTCGGGGAGTACCCGGCGCTGGTCACGTAGCCGACGCAGTCACCGGCCGCGTACACCGGCTCCTTGCCGAGCACCACGGCGGCGGGATCGTCGAACACGATGCTGCGCAACGTCTTCTGTGGTGGTGGTGCCTGTTCGAGTGCGGCGCGGCCGACGAAGTCGCCCTTGTCCATGCGCACCGCGAAGTCGAGGCCGGCCTCGGCGGGGCGGTGTTCGGTCGTCATATCGGTTCCCCAACTGCGGTAACCCTTCTCGATGCGCAGGCTGTTGAACGCGACCCGGCCGGCCGCGATGACCCCGTGGTCGCGTCCGGCCTCGAACAGCAGATCCCACAGCGCACCGCCGTAGTCCGCGCTCGTGTAGATCTCCCAGCCGAGTTCCCCGACGTAGGAGACGCGCATCATCGTCACCGGAAGGGCACCCAGATAGGTGCGCAGAGCGCGGAAGTACCGAAAGGCGTTGTGGGACAGGTCGTCCTTGCACAGCGGTTGGACCATGTCGCGGGCCAGCGGACCCCACACGCCGATGCAGCAGGTGCCGCCGGTGATGTCGCGCAGCACCACGTCGTCGGGTCGGTGGCGGTCGAGCCAGTCGAAGTCACGTGGCGAGTTGGCGCCGACCTGAAACGTTGTGGGGCCCAGCCGCGCCACGGTCAGATCGCTGCGGATGCCGCCCGCTTCGTCGAGCATCAGCGTGTAGGTGACCGACCCGACGCTCTTGTCGATGTTGTTGGTGGTCATCCTCTGCAGGAACGCCGCCGCGCCCGGACCGGCGACCTCGTAACGGGTCAGCGGCGTCATGTCGTACATCGCCACCCGCTCCCGGGTGACGTGCGCCTCGGCGACCGAGATGGGTGACCAGTGGCGCGCGGACCACTCGTCGCGCTCGGGGATGTCGAGATCCGCGGTGAGGCCTGCGTTGGCCTCGAACCACGCCGGCCGCTCCCAGCCCCCGCCTTCGTAGAAGTGCGCGCCGAGTTCGCGGTGTCGTGCGTGGAACGGGCTGGTGCGCAAACCGCGCAGTGCGGAACGGAATTGGTAGGGGTGGATGACGTCGTACACCTCGACGAACGCCTGCGAGCTGGTCTGCATGACGAATGCGGGGCTGCGGGCCACGTCCTCGAAGCGGTACAGGTCGCATTCGCTGACATCGACCGCCGGGGTGCCGTCGAGAATCCACTCCGCGGTCGCCTTCGCCACACCCGCGGAATGCGTGACCCATACCGCCTCGGCCACCCAGAACCCGGCCAGATCGCGGTGTTCCCCCATGATCGAGAAACCGTCCGGGGTGAAGGAGAAGATCCCGTTGAACGCCTCTTCAACCTTCGAATCTGCCAGTGCGGGAAGCAGTTCGGTCGCCGCGCTCCAGGCCGGAGCGAAGTCGTCATCGGTGAACGGCAGCATCGAGGGCATCGCCTCGCCCGCGGTGTCGGCCATGAGCGTGGACATGTCGACCGGCATGGGGCGGTGGCAGTAGGACCCGATGCCGATGCGGTCCCCGTGCTCCCGGAAGTAGAGGTCGGCATCCTGGTGGCGCAGGATCGGCAGGCCGGCTTCGGCGCGCTCGGTGTTGCGCCCGACCAGGGGCGCGATCTGACCGGTCCGGGCGTACTGGTGGGCCATGGGTACCAGCGGCAGCACCAGGTCGACCTGTCGTGCCAGTTCGGCGCCCCAGAAACCGGCCGCGCACACGACGACGTCGGCATCGATCACACCGTCGGAGGTCCGCACACCGGCCACCCGCCCCGCCTTCTCGACGACGCCGAGCACCTCGGTGTGCGGCAGGAAGGCGGCGCCGCGCGCAATCGCCCGGCGGGCCTGCGCTTCAGCGGCGCGGACGGCCTTGGCCAAACCGTCTGTGGGCGTGTGGAATCCGCCGAGGATGCGGTCGCGGTCGACCAGCGGGTGCAACGCCGCGCATTCGTCGGCCGACAGCAGCCGTCCCTCGATCCCCCACGCCTGCGCCCACCCCGACTTGCGGTGCAGATCGGCCCAGCGTTCCGGGGTGGCCGCGACTTCCAGTCCGCCGACCTGGTTGAACGCCCAGCCGTCGGGATGGTCGAGTGTGCAGAACTTCTCGACGGTGTAGCGGGCGAAGGCGGTCATGGTCTTCGACGGGTTGGTCTGGAACACCAGACCCGGCGCATGCGAGGTGGACCCGCCCGTGGCGAACAGGGGTCCGCGGTCGACGACGGTGACGTCGGTGGCGCCGCGCGCGGTCAATTCGTCGGCCAGTGACGTGCCGACGATCCCGGCACCGATCACGACGATTTTGGGCATGGGCGGACCGCTCTCACTCAACGAAGGAGTTGTTGCGTTCTTTGCAACACGATGTTTATGACGCAACAGCGATCATTCACCGATGCAGCGACGGGCGCAAGACGAACACACTGAGAGTTTGAGACGGCGAGGGAATGCTCAGCCGGTGATGCGGGCGACGCAGCGCGGTGAATCCGCGCAGGTGGTGCCGTCGACGCTGTATCCGCACCCCGGTGCGGGGTCGACACCAGCGACGCGCAGGGGGTCGCGGTCGCCGCGGAGTTCGTCGACGAGGTCGAGGGCGAGGCGGGCGTAACGCCGGTCGGCGTTGGGCGTCCTGGCCCGGGCCATCGCGATGCCCAGGTCGGCGGCCTGTTCGCGCACCTCGCTGTCGAGATCCCAGACCACCTCGATGTGGTCGGCGACGAAACCGATCGGACAGATGATGACGGCTTTCGTACCGCGCTCGGCGAGGGCGGCCACGTGGTCGCCGATGTCGGGTTCGAGCCACGGGATACGCGGCGGACCCGACCGCGACTGCCACACCTGGTCGAATTCGGAGTATCCGGCCGCGGCGGCCACCAGCCGGGTCGCGTAGGCCACCTGGCGGCTGTAGAGGTTGGGGCCGTGTCGGTCGTCGGCGGCGACCGGGATGGAGTGGGCGGTGAACACCAGCCTGGCCTCATCGCGCAGGTCGGCCGGAAGTGATTGCGCCGCAACGCCGATCGACTCGGCGAACATCTCCACGAGCAGCGGGTGGTCGAAGTAGTGGCGCAACTTCACCAGCTGGGGCGCACCGTCACCGGCGGCCGCGCGACCCCTGGCGATGTCCTCGTTGTACTGCGTGCAACTGGAGTATCCGCCCCACGCCGATGTGGCGAACACCGCCGCGCGCCGCACCCCGTCGTCGCGCATCGCGGTCACCGCGTCCTCGACGTAGGGATCCCAGTTGCGGTTGCCGAAGTACACCGGCAGCGTCTCGCCGCGGGCGCCCAGTTCGGCCTCGATCTCCGCGATCAACGCCCGGTTGATGCCGTTGATCGGGGAGACGCCGCCGAAGTGCAGGTAGTGTTCGGCCACGCTGGCCAGCCGTTCCCGCGGGATCCCGCGGCCCCGGGTGACGTTCTCCAGAAAAGGCATCACCTGGTCGGGGCCCTCGGGTCCACCGAAGGACAGCACCAGCAGCGCGTCAAAAAGCACAGCACTCCATGTGTCAGAGCAACTGGGTGTGCGCGCCGCCGTCGGCGTACACGACGGTGCCGGTGGTGGCCGGCAGCCAGTCCGACAGCAGGGCACACACGGTCTTGGCCACCGGTGTCGGATCCTTCATGTTCCAGCCGATCGGCGCCCGCTGGTCCCAACCCTCCTCGAGCAGCTTCATCTGCTCACCGGCCTCGGCGCCGAGCGCACCGCCGACGATGGCGCTCATGGCCAGCGTCCGGATCGGTCCCGCGGCAACGAGATTGGAGCGCACCCCGTACGGGCCGGCCTCACGGGCGACGAAGCGGTTGACCGACTCCAGCGCGCTCTTGGCCACCGTCATCCAGTTGTAGGCGGGCATGGCGCGGGTGGGGTCGAAATCCATCCCGACGATGCCGCCGCCGCGGTTCATGATCGGCAGCGTGGCCTTGGCCAGCGACGCATACGAGTAGGCCGAGATGTGGATGCCCTTGGCCACGTCCTCGTACGGCGCATCGAAGAACGGGTTGATGCCCATCCCGGTCTGCGGCATGAAGCCGATGGAGTGCACCACGCCGTCGAGCTTGTTGCCCTCACCGATCTCGGCGGTGACGCGGTCGGCCAACGTGTCGAGGTGCTCCTGGTTCTGCACGTCGAGTTCCAGCAGCGGCGCCGGGTTCGGGAGCCGGTCACAGATCCGCCGGATCAGTTTCATCCGGTCGAAGCCGGTCAGCACCAGTTCCGCACCCGCCTCCTGGGCGACCTTGGCGATGTAGAACGCGATGGACGAGTCGGTGATGATCCCGGTGACGAGGATGCGCTTACCCTCGAGAAACCCTGTCATGTGAAAGTCCCTATCTCTTTTAGTGGCCCATGCCCATGCCGCCGTCGACGGGAATGACCGCGCCGGCGATGTAGTTCGCATCCTCGGACGCCAGGAAGCTGACCGCCCCGGCGACCTCCTCGGCGGTGCCGACGCGCTTGGCCGGGATGAAGTCCAGCGCACCGGCCTGGATCCGCTCGTCGAGCGCCCGGGTCATCTCGGTGTCGATGTAGCCGGGGGCCACGACATTGGCGGTGACGTTGGCTTTCGCCAGTTCGCGCGAGATCGAGCGGGCCATGCCGATCAGACCGGCCTTGGCGGCCGCGTAGTTGGCCTGGTTGCCGATCCCCCACATACCGGACACCGAACCGATGAGGATGATCCGGCCGAACCGCTTGCGCTGCATGCTGCGCGACGCGCGCTGGACCACCCGGAAGGCGCCGGTCAGGTTCGCGTTGATGACCTCCTCGAACCGCTCCTCGGTCATCCGCATCAGGAACGCGTCCTTGGAGATGCCGGCGTTGGAGACCAGCACCTCGACCGGACCCTGGTGTTCCTCGACCTCTTTGAACGCGCGGTCGACGGCTTCGTTGTCGGTGACGTCACACACGACGCCGAACAGACCTTCGGGGGCGCCGGAGCCGCGATGGGTGACCGCGACCTTGTGGCCGTCGGCCGCCAGCCGTTGGGCGATTGCCAGGCCGATCCCGCGGTTGCCGCCGGTGACCAGCACAGATCGGGAGACGAACGGCGGTCTGCCGCCCGTCGACTGGCTTTCGGTCTCGGCTACTGCGCTGTCGGTCATGTCCGTCAACTTAACGTCTGGCCCGTCTCCCGCCGAAATCGACTCGGGTCGGGCGTCATCCCGGTAGGCGCCGGTTGAGCAGCAGCGCGGCGAGCGCCGACAGGGCCAGCACGAGCGCGCCCAGACGCAGCCAGCCCACGCTGGCGTCGCCCTTGATCGTCTCGTAGCCGATCTGCTGCTGCAGGTTGGCGTAGACCTCACGCAGCTGTTCGAGGCTCGACGCGGTGAACGCCTCCCCCTCGGACAGGTCGGCGATCTTCTTGAGCATCTGGTCGTCGACCGGGACCGGCTGGCGCTGCTCGTTGATCTCGACGTAGCCGTACGGGGTGCCGAACGAGATCGTCGAGATCGGCACGCCCTGATCCTTCGCGGTGCGGGCCGCGGTGAACGCACCCTTGGGGTTGTCCGGATTCGACGGCACCGTCTCCTTGCCGTCGGAGAACAGCACGATGCGCGCCGGCGGCGGTTCGTCCCCGCCGCCGATCACGGCGCCGACGGTGGCGATGGCCTGCAACGCGGTGAAGATGCCCTCACCGGTCGCGGTGCGGTCGGCCAGCTGAAGTTTGTCGATCGCGGTCTTGGTGGCCTCGCGGTTGGTGGTCGGCGACACCAGCACCGTGGCGGTGCCTGCATAGGCGATCAGGCCGAGGTTGATACCGGGGGTCAATTCGTCGGCGAACTGTTTGGAGGCCTCCTGGGCGGCGGCCAGCCGGCTCGGCGACACGTCGGTGGCGCGCATCGACTGCGATACGTCGATCACCAGCATCACCACCGCGCGGTTGCGCGGAACCCGGACATCGCGGGTCGGCCCCGCCATCGCGACCGTGAGCAGCACCAGCGAGGCGACGAGCAGGATCGCCGGGAGGTGTCGCCAGCGGTTCGGCCGGTTCGGCGCGACGCTCTCCAGCAGTTCCATGTTGGCGAACCGCAGGATCCGGCGCTGCCGGGCCAGGGCGACGATGACGTAGAGCCCGGCCAGGGCGAGCACGACGATCAGGAACAGGAAGAACCACGGATGTTCGAAACCCGAGAAGGACATCGGGCCGAGCAACGGTAAAGTCATGTGCGGCTTGTCAATTCGTTTCTATATCGACTATCGGCGTCTTTGCTCTTCGCGCAAGCGCTCATCGCGGTTGTTTCCTCTTCGCGCAAGCGCTCATCGGCCGGCCATGGCGCCGCGGCGTCGACTCGCCACGAACCTCACCACGTCGGCGATCCAGTCCCGGTCGGTGCGCAGGCTCAGCAGCGGGGCTCCGCAGCGCCGCAACGTGCGGGCCACCTCGGCCCGGTGTTCGGCGGCCGCCCGCTCGAAGTCCTCACGCAGTTGGTGGTCGATGGTGAACTCGCGCGTCACCCCGGTCTCGGCGTCCTGCAGCACGACGTCACCGACCTCGGGCAGTTCGACATCGCGCGGGTCGAGCACCTCGATTCCCAGCACCTCGTGGCGGCCGGCGATCGCCCGCAGCGGGCGCATCCAGTCGATCGGACCGAGGAAGTCACTGATGACCACCGCCATCCCCCGCCTGCGCTCGGGACGGCGCAGCGCGTCGATCGCCTCGGCGAGGTTTCCACGGACCCCGGGCGGGGCCTTCGGGGTGGTCGCGATGGTCCGCAGCACCTCCTGCTCGTGCATCCGACCGGACAGCGCAGGCACACGCCGCATGGTCTGCCCGTTGGAGATCACCGCACCGAGCCGGTTACCGCCACCGCTGTTGAGGAACGCGATCGCGGCGGCCGCGGCCACCGCGAGGTCACGCTTCTCGCAGCCCGCGGTGCCGAAGTCGAGGCTGGCCGACATGTCGACCACCAGCCACGTCTCGAGCTCACGGTCGGCGATCATCTCCCGCACGTGCGGCACCGTGGTGCGCGCGGTCACCGACCAGTCCATTCGACGGACGTCGTCGCCGGGCTGGTAGATCCGCGACTCCCCCGGCTCCGAACCCGGACCCGGGATCAAACCGAGGTGATCACCGTGCAGGACGCCGTCGAGTTTGCGTCGGACGGTCAGTTCGAGCTTGCGCAACGCCGCCGACAGTGCGGGGTCGCGGATCTGGCCGCGCTGCAGCGACGGCAGATCGACCGAACGGCCGTCGGACTCGGTCACCGACCGCCCGCCACACCCGCTCCGGCCGGGACCGCGGGCTGGGTCGAAGGACCTTGTTGCGGAATGGCATTCACCTGCGGCAGCGCGACGGTCTGCATGATGCGGTTGATCACCGTCTCCGAGGAGACCTCGTCGGCGAGCGCATCGTAGGTGAGCACCAGGCGGTGGCGCAGCACGTCCGGGATCACCTCGACGACGTCCTGCGGGATGACGTAGTCGCGGCCCCGCACCAGCGCCAGCGCGCGGGAGGCGGCGATGATGCCCAGCGAGGCACGCGGGGAGGCGCCGTAGGCGATCCACGCCTTGGCGTCGGGCATGCCGAACTTCTCGGGCTCGCGGGTGGCGGTGACGATGCGGACCACGTAATCGACGAGCGCGTGGTGCACGAAGGTGTTGGCCGCGACGTCCTGCAGGCGCAGCAGGTCACCGGTGGCGAGGATCTGCTTGGGCTCCGGGGGCTTCACACCCATCCGGTAGATGATCTCGCGCTCTTCCTCCGGAGTCGGGTAGTCGATGTTGAGTTTGAACAGGAAGCGGTCGCGCTGCGCTTCGGGCAGGGCGTACACGCCCTCCTGCTCGATCGGGTTCTGCGTCGCCATGACCAGGAAGGGCTGCGGCAGCGGGAAGGTCTTGCCGCCGATGGAGATCTTGCGTTCGGCCATCACCTCGAGCAGCGCGGACTGCACCTTCGCGGGGGCACGGTTGATCTCGTCGGCCAGCAGGAAGTTCACCACCACGGGGCCGAGTTCGATGTCGAACTCCTCCTTGCCCTGGCGGAAGATGCGGGTACCGACGATGTCGGTGGGCACCAGGTCGGGGGTGAACTGGATGCGCGCGAACGTGCCGCCGACGACCTTGGCGAAGGTCTCGACCGCCAGCGTCTTCGCCACACCCGGGACACCCTCGAGCAGGACGTGGCCCTTGGCGAGCAGGCCGACGAGCATCCGTTCGACCAGCCGGTCCTGCCCGACGATGATGCGCTTGACCTCGAAGATCGCCCGTTCCAGGGTGTGCACCTCGGGCTGCAGGCCACCGTTGTTCTGAGGGGTGGGGCTCTGTGCGCCGGCAGGACCCTGCGGCGCGGCGTGGGAACCGGCGGGATATCCCTGCGCGGGGTTCGGACCGGAATAACCTCCGGCGCCCTGCGGCGGCCCACTCGGTGACGTCATCGAGATTCCTCCCACTGTTTTCGCTGGTCCTGCGGCGGACGCGAGGGCGCCCGCCGTCAACTATTCCAGGCACTCCGGAATCCGTCGACGTTGCCCGGTCCGCCTCAGGCTGTGCTCAGGATTCGATGATGCGGGCCACGTACGGCTGCAGTCCGGCTTGGCGCACCGGGCTGACCGTCACCTTGCCCGCGCTGCCCGACGATTCGAGCATCTGTCCGTTGCCGAGATACATCGCGACGTGTTGGCTGCCGCCCGGCCCCCAGAACAACAGGTCGCCCCGTTTCGCCTGGGAGGTCGGGACCTTGCGACCGGTGTTGTACTGGTCGCCCGAGTACTTCGGGATCAGCACGCCGACGCCGGCATAGGAGAACTGGGTGAAGCCCGAGCAGTCGTAGCCCACGATGTTGGCGCCGGAGTCGACGCCGCGGCTCGGGCCGTTGGGCTTCCCGCCACCCCACGAGTACGGCGTGCCCATCTGTGAGGCACCCCGCCGGATCACGTACTCGATCGCCTGCGGGCCACGCACCCGCCCCGGCGCCACACCCGCAGACGCGGAGGATCCGCCGATACCCATGCTCGACAGGAATTTCCGGCCCAGATCCATGGTGACCTGGGTGGCCTGGGCGGTGGCCGCCAGCGAGGCGTTCGCAATCGCCAGCGGATCCCCAGGCGCCCCCGCACTGAGCAGTTTGGGCAGGGTGGGGTCCCACTGACCGTCATCGGGTGCCGCCGACGCCGGGCTGGTCACCCCGACCAGCATCGCGACTGCGGCCGCTGCCACAACGAAGCTCTTCACGCCGTGAAAAAGCGTGCGGCGCAACGATTCCAACAATCTCACCATTCGATAAGCCGGGTCGCGTACGGGGTCATGCCGCTGCTACGCACCGGCGACACCTTGACCACCGACCCGGTGTACGGGGCTTCGAGCATCTGTCCGTTGCCGAGGTAGAGCGCGACGTGCTGGCTGGCGTTGGGACCCCAGAACAACATGTCGCCACGGCGCATCTGCGAGCTGGGCACCTTGCGGCCGGCGTTGTACTGCGAGCCCGAGTAGTGGTCGAGCTTGATGCCGACACCGGCGAACGCATACAGCATCAGCCCGGAGCAGTCGAAGCCGACCGTGTTTGCGCCGGAATCGATTCCGCGACTGGGGCCGGCCGCGTTCCCGCCGCCCCAGGAGTACGGGACACCCATCTGCGACATGGCCCGCCGGATGACGTACTCGGTGGCCTGCTGGCCGTGGACCCGCGGGATCGCGGCGTTGGTGTATCCCGTCGGCGTCGGCAGCAGGCCGATCTTCTGCAGGAACGAGCGGCCCATCTGCGAGGTCAACTGCGCCGAGGTGGCCGTGATGCCGAGGACCGCGTTGATGATCGCGATCGGGTCGCCACTGACGAATGCGCTCGGAATCGCGGGCAGCGTGGGATCCCATGCGGTGTCCCAGTTCCCGGCGGCCGGCGCCGGGGCGCCTGGCGCGCGGTCCCAGTTCGAGGCGGGACCGGATGCGGCGGCCTGCGGGGCCGCGGCGGGTGCGGCCGGTGCGGCCGGCGCCACGGATGCCGAGGCCTTGCGGACCTCCGCGAGGCGGGCCTGGGCGGCTGCGCGTTCGGCGCTGAGACGGTCGAGTTCGGCCTGCTGGCTCCCGAAGTTCTGCTGCGCCTCGGTCAGCGCGGTGACGGCGGCGCGCTGGCTGGCCTCGGCGTCGGCGGCGGCCTGGTCGGCCTTCTGCTTCGCCAGCCGGGCGGCGGACTCCTTGTTGACCTGTTCGGTGCGGGCCCGCTGCAGGCTCTCCATCACCCGGGCCGAACTGATCGACAGGGTCTGGGCGGTGGAGGCGGTGTGCAGTACGTCGGCGGGATCGGCGGCGGTCACGTACGACGACGACGGACCGCTGACGTAGGTGGCGGCGGCGAACGTGTCGAATCGCTTCTGGGCGGCGGTGATTGCGATGTTGGCGTCTTCGATGCCGCGCTGGCTGGCCTCGAGCTCACGCTGGGCGGTGGCGGCCGCGTCGCGGGCGTTCTGCACATCGAGGATCGCCTTGTTGACACCCTCCTGCGTGCTCTGCACGGCGGCGCCGAGGTCCTGCAGTTTCTGGTTGGCGTTGGCGACGGCGGCCACCAGGGTCGCGACGTTCTCGGTGTCCGCGGACCCGGGAGTTCCACTCCACAGCGCCGCGGACATCAGCATTCCGACGGTCAGGGGCAACGCGCACATCCGGCCGAGAAGCCGGGATGCGGAGGCGCGAGCGGTGCGTCTCATTCGACTCAAGTCTCCTAGGGGTCGACGCGAACGCGGCGGCACGTTCGTGAGGGGCACCGATGCACACAAGTCACATCAGGCACAGCGACAACATTGGGTACCGAATGCACCGTACGTCACAATCGACGCTGAAGAAACTTTAGTCACAAACTACATGTTTGTAATTGAATTAACTGTTATCGAATGGTGATGTTGGAAATTGCGCAGCGCGACGGACAGATGCGTCAGCGCTGGTCAGCGGGGGTGGGACCGGCTTCGGCCGCGGCCGCCCGTTTGCCTCGAATCTGTAACCACCGGGTCGCCGCGGTCGCCGCTGCGACCCCAATAACAAGGACAATGGTCAACGCGGTCCAGGGAAAGTCCGGGGTGGTGAGCTGACCGACGAAATTCTTCGACGACTGCACCGGATCGCCCGTCTTGGCCAGATCCTGACCCGCCTCGAGCGTCACGCGGTCGAAGGTCGAACTGTAGGTCCCGGCGTACGACGGACTCAGCGCCAGCACGGTCGACCCCGGGTAGGCCTGACCGACCTCGGTCGCGATGTCCCGCAACGGGGTGTCGATGTGCGGGTTGGTGTCGATGACGACGATCTTGAGATCGATGCCGTCCGACCGCGCCTCGGAGACCACCTGGCGCAGGGCCGCCACATCGGCGCCGGGTGCACTGACCCCGTCGTCCCCGACGTCGGCGATCACCATGTTCATGTCGACGTCCGGCGGGATGAACCCGGGCAGGAACGGGATGACATGCGCAGCGGTCACAGGCAGACCGTACCGCGCGAGCGGGTACCCGGATGGCAGCACCCGCGCATGCGGACCGGACCGTGACAAAGATTCGGTGCCGCCCCGGGGTGTTTTGCAGGACAAACGTACTGTTAGAATCGAAAGTGCCGCCGACACAGCCCGTCGCGGCGAGAACAACCGGGAGTTGATGTGAGCAGCAAGGATTCGTCGATAAACTCGTTTGATGCCCGTGACACCCTGACCGTCGGGGACAAATCGTACGAGATCTACCGCCTCGACGCCGTTCCCGGCACCGACAAACTGCCGTACAGCCTCAAGGTGCTCGCGGAGAACCTGCTGCGCACCGAGGACGGCGCCAACATCACCAAGGACCACATCGAGGCCATCGCGAACTGGGACCCCGAGGCCGATCCGAGCATCGAGATCCAGTTCACCCCGGCCCGCGTCATCATGCAGGACTTCACCGGCGTGCCCTGCATCGTCGACCTCGCCACCATGCGTGAGGCGGTCGGCGACCTCGGCGGGGACCCGCAGAAGGTCAACCCACTGGCTCCCGCGGACCTCGTCATCGACCACTCCGTGATCGCCGACCTCTTCGGCACCGCGAACGCCTTCGAGCGCAACGTCGAGATCGAATACGAGCGCAACGGCGAGCGCTACCAGTTCCTGCGCTGGGGACAGGGCGCGTTCGACGACTTCAAGGTGGTGCCGCCGGGCACCGGCATCGTGCACCAGGTCAACATCGAGTACCTGGCCAGCGTCGTGATGGAGCGGGACGGGGTGGCCTACCCGGACACCTGCGTGGGCACCGACAGCCACACCACGATGGAGAACGGCCTCGGCGTGCTGGGCTGGGGCGTCGGCGGCATCGAGGCCGAGGCGGCCATGCTCGGCCAGCCCGTGTCGATGCTCATCCCGCGCGTCGTCGGGTTCAAGCTGACCGGTGAGCGCCGTGCCGGCGTCACGGCCACCGACGTCGTGCTGACCGTCACCGAGATGCTGCGCAAGCACGGCGTGGTCGGCAAGTTCGTCGAGTTCTACGGCGAGGGCGTCGCCGAGGTGCCGCTGGCCAACCGCGCCACGCTGGGCAACATGAGCCCCGAATTCGGTTCCACCGCAGCGATCTTCCCGATCGACGACGTGACCATCGACTACCTGCGGATGACCGGCCGCAGCGACGAGCAGCTGGCTCTGGTCGAGGCGTACGCCAAGGAACAGGGCATGTGGCACGACCCGAGCCGTGAGCCGAAGTTCTCCGAGTACATCGAGCTGGACCTGTCCGACGTCGTGCCGTCGATCGCCGGGCCGAAGCGCCCGCAGGACCGCATCGCCCTCGACGACGCCAAGAGCGCGTTCCGCAAGGACATCCACAACTACGTCGAGAACGGCAACTCCGCCGCCCACTCGAACGTCGACGAGGCCGTCGAGGAGACGTTCCCGGGCAGCGATCCGGTGTCGCTGTCGTTCGCCGAGGAGGATGCGGTCGAGGTCGTCTCCGCCGCCAACGGTGCCGAGGGCAGGCCCACCAAACCGGTCACCGTGAAATCCGACGAGCGCGGCGAGTTCGTCATCGACCACGGCGCGGTCGTGATCGCCGCGATCACCTCCTGCACCAACACCTCCAACCCCGAGGTGATGATCGGTGCGGCGCTGCTGGCCAAGAACGCCGTCGAGAAGGGGCTGACCAGCAAGCCGTGGGTCAAGACCACCATGGCGCCGGGTTCGCAGGTCGTCACCGACTACTACGAGAAGGCGGGCCTGTGGCCGTACCTGGAGAAGCTCGGCTTCTTCCTCGTCGGCTACGGCTGCACCACCTGCATCGGCAACAGCGGTCCCCTGCCCGAGGAGATCAGCAAGGCCGTCAACGACAACGACCTGTCGGTGACCGCGGTGCTGTCGGGTAACCGCAACTTCGAGGGCCGGATCAACCCGGACGTGAAGATGAACTACCTGGCGTCCCCGCCCCTGGTGATCGCCTACGCGCTGGCCGGCAGCATGGACTTCGACTTCGAGAACGACTGCCTCGGCACCGACGAGGACGGCAACCCGGTTTTCCTCAAGGACATCTGGCCGTCGCAGCAGGACATCAACGACACCATCGCCTCGGCGATCAACACCGAGATGTTCAAGAAGAACTATGCCGACGTGTTCAAGGGTGACGAGCGGTGGCGCAACCTGCCCACTCCGAGCGGTGACACCTTCGAGTGGGCCGACGACTCGACCTACGTGCGTAAGCCTCCGTACTTCGACGGGATGCCCGCCGAACCGCAGCCGGTCAGCGACATCACCGGCGCGCGGGTGCTGGCCCTGCTGGGCGATTCGGTCACCACCGACCACATCTCCCCCGCCGGCAGCATCAAGCCGGGCACCCCGGCCGCGCAGTACCTCGAATCCCACGGCGTCGAGAAGAAGGACTACAACTCGTACGGATCGCGCCGCGGCAACCACGAGGTGATGATCCGGGGCACCTTCGCCAACATCCGGCTCAAGAACCAGCTGCTCGACGACGTGTCCGGCGGCTACACGCGGGACTTCACCAACGGCGGCGAGCAGGCGTTCATCTACGACGCCGCGCAGAACTACGCCGAGCAGGACATCCCGCTGGTGGTGCTGGGCGGTAAGGAATACGGTTCCGGCTCGTCACGTGACTGGGCGGCCAAGGGCACCAGCCTGCTGGGTGTGCGCGCCGTCATCACCGAATCGTTCGAACGCATCCACCGCTCGAACCTGATCGGCATGGGCGTCATCCCGCTGCAGTTCCCGGAGGGTGAGTCGGCGGCGTCGCTGAAGCTCGACGGCACCGAGACGTTCGACATCACCGGCATCGAGGCGCTCAACGAGGGCAAGACACCGAAGACGGTGCACGTGAAGGCGTCGAAAGAGGGTGGCGAGACGGTCGAATTCGATGCAGTGGTGCGCATCGACACCCCCGGTGAGGCCGACTACTACCGCAACGGCGGCATCCTGCAGTACGTGCTGCGCAACATGCTGAAGACCAAGTAACCAGCGCTGGCAGGAGCTGGACTGATGCCCCGGGTCACCGACGACCATCTGGCGGCGCGCCGCCGTCAGATCCTCGACGGCGCCCGGCGCTGCTTCGCGCGATACGGATACGACAAGGCGACCGTGCGGCGGCTCGAAGACACCATCGGGCTGTCGCGCGGCGCCATCTTCCACCACTTCCGGGACAAGGACACGCTGTTCTTCGAACTGGCCCGCGAAGACGCCGAGCGGATGGCCGACGTCGCCTCCCGCGAGGGGTTGATCCAGGTCATGCGTGACCTGTTGGCGGCGCCCGACCAGTTCGACTGGCTGGCCACCCGGTTGGAGATCGCGCGCAAGCTGCGCAACGATCCGGTGTTCCACCAGGGGTGGGAGGAGCGGTCCGCCGAGTTGTCCGCCGCCACAACGGCGCGGCTGCATCGGCAGAAGGAGGCCGGCCGGCTACGCAACGATGTTCCCAGCGAGGTGCTGCAGACCTACCTCGACCTGGTTCTCGACGGGCTGGTCGCCCGGCTGGCCTCCGGCGACGACCCGAAGAAGCTGGGCGCGGTGCTCGACCTCGTCGAGGCGTCCGTGCGCCAGCAGGGCTCCGGCGTCAGCTGACGCTGGCGCGACGCGAACGGTGGTTCGGCCCACCGCGGCTGCGCATCGTCGTACCCGACTCGCGCAGCATGCTGTGGATCGACCCGTACGAACGGCCGGTCTTGGCCACCAGTGCGCGGATGCTCGCGCCCCCCTCGTATTCGGCCCGCAACTCGTTGAGTAGTTCTTCCCGGGACTTTTCAGACTTCTTCATTGACATCTCCCCGCTGTTGCGATGCCCCGACTGCTCTTGAGAATTACCCAGTGGGGCAACCGCTAATCGACGGAAGGGAAGATTTCGTCAATCGGTTCGTAATCCGGCTAGGCGAGCTCGATGAGCTCTCGGTACTCCTCGGACCAGTAATCCTCGGTGCCGTCGGGCAGCAGCACCACCCGCTGGGGTTCCAGCGCCTCGGCGGCGCCGGGGTCGTGGGTGACGAGCACGACGGCGCCCTGATAGCTGCGCAGGGCGTCGAGGACCTGCTCACGCGAGGCCGGGTCCAGGTTGTTGGTGGGTTCGTCGAGCAGCAGCACGTTGGCCGTGGACGCGACCAGACCGGCCAGCGCCAGCCGGGTCTTCTCACCGCCGGACAGCGTGCCCGCCGGCTGGTCGAGCTGCGGGCCGGTGAACATGAACGCCCCGAGCAGTCCGCGCAGATCCTGCTCGCCGGTGTCGGGTGCGGCGTGCCGGATGTTCTCCCACACCGAGGCGTTGCCGTCGATGGTGTCGTGTTCCTGCGCGAAGTACCCCAGCTTCAGGCCGTGACCCGGTTCGATGTCACCGGCGTCGGCCTTCTCCACCCCGGCCAGGATCCGCAACAACGTGGTCTTACCGGCACCGTTGAGCCCGAGCACGACGACGCGAGAACCCTTGTCGATCGCCAGGTCGACGCCGGTGAAGATCTCCAGCGAGCCGTAGGTCTTGGTGAGCCCCTTGCCCACCAACGGCGTGCGGCCGCACACCGCAGGCGTGGGGAACCTGATCTTGGCCACCTTGTCGGCCACGCGCTCCTCGTCGAGCTCGGAGATCATGCGCTCGGCACGCCGCAGCATGTTCTGTGCGGCAACGGCTTTGGTCGCTTTCGCGCCCATCTTGGCGGCCTGCGTGCGCAGCGCGGAGGCCTTCTTCTCGGCGTTGGCCCGTTCCCGGCGCCTGCGCTGCTCGTCGGTGGCCCTGGCGTCGAGGTACTTCTGCCAGCCCATGTTGTAGACGTCGGCCTCGCCGCGGACGGCGTCGAGGAACCACACCCGGTTCACCACCGCGGCGAGCAGTTCGACGTCGTGGCTGATCACCACGAGTCCACCGGAGTGGTTCTGCAGGAAGGTGCGCAACCAGCCGATCGAGTCCGCGTCGAGGTGGTTGGTGGGCTCGTCGAGCAGCAGGGTCGTATCCGACCCTGAACCCGTATCGGACGCCGCGAACAGGATGCGGGCCAGCTCCACGCGCCGTCGCTGGCCGCCCGAGAGCGTCCGCAGCGGCTGGGTGAGCACCCGTTCTGCCAGTCCGAGGCTTGCGCAGATGCGGCCGGCTTCGCTCTCCGCGGCGTATCCGCCGAGCGCGGCGAACCGCTCCTCGAGCTCGCCGTAGCGTCGCACCGCCTTGTCGCGGGCGGCGTCGTCGGCGACCTCGGCCATCAGCGCCTGCTGTTTCTCCAGGTCGGAGAGCAAGGTGTCCAGACCGCGCGCCGAGAGCACCCGGTCGCGAGCCAGCATGTCGAGGTCGCCTTCGCGCGGGTCCTGGGGCAGATAGCCCACCTCGCCGCTGCGGGTGACCGTGCCCGCGTAGGGTTCGCCTTCGCCGGCGAGGATGCGCATCGTCGTGGTCTTGCCCGCGCCGTTGCGGCCGACGAGCCCGATCCGGTCGCCGGGTTGCACACGCAGGGCGGCGCCGTCGATGGAGAGCAGCGTGCGCGCCCCGGCGCGGACCTCGAGGTCCGTTGCGGTGATCACGGGCGCGTTTCCTCCATACAAGCGTGGGTGGGACGAATCCGGGCGCGGGGAAGCCGCACGCCGCGGACGGCTTTCTCGAGGTTACTTGCAGGTCGGCACCGGGCGCCAACTCATTACCGCGGCCGTGGCGACACTCACGGTTTGTCGTCGGTGAAGACCGGGGGCCGCTTTTCCTTCCGCGCGGCGACCGCCTCCTCGAAGTTCGCGGTGAGCAGGCGGACGTAGAGCTGGCCGAGACCTTCGGCCTGCATGTGCGCCTCGAGGCTGGCGGCGTCCAGACCGCTCCAGAGCGTGCGTTTCGTCAGTTCGACACCGGGACGGGAGAACGCCGCGATGCGCTCGGCCATCTCGCAGCAGACGTCGAGCAGGTCCTGTTCGGGGACGGTGCGCGACACCAGCCCGATGCGCTGCGCCTCCTCCGCGTCGACGTCGCGGCCGGTCAGCATGATCTCGAACGCGCGCGAGGAGCCGATGGCCCGGGGCAGCAGATAGCTCAGGCCCAGTTCGCTGGCGGTCAGGCCGTTGTTGATGCCGGCTGCCCGGAAGTACGCCCCGGATGCCGCCACCCGGATGTCGGCGGCCAGCGCCAGGCAGAGCCCGCCGCCGATCGCGGCGCCGTTGACCGCGGCGATGACGGGCTGATGCATCTTGCGCAGCCCCAGGATGACGTCGTCGAGGATCTCCATCGACCGCAGCCCGTAGGACGGCCGGGTCAACCCGTCGACGTGCGGCACCGAACCGGCCGATTTGTGGTCGGCGCCGGAGGAGAATCCCCGGCCCGCACCGGTCAGCACGACCGCGCGCACGTCGTTGTCGTAGGTGAGCTCGTTCAGCACGTCGCACAGCGGGACCATGACGTCGAAGGCCATGGAGTTCATCCGCTCGGGGCGGTTGAGCGTCACGACCGCGACCCGCGGACGCGGGCGGTCGACGAGAACGTACGAGTCTTCAGCGGTCACGCAGAGCACGCTATCGCGCGCCCCCTGTCACTCGGACTGAGCGTTCTCCTGCTGCGCCATCGCGGCGTCGATGTCGAATTCCTTGACCTTCTGCACCAGGTCCTCGAGGGCGGCGGGCGGCAGGGCGCCGGCCTGGTTGAACACCAGCTTGCCCTTCTTGAACGCCATCAACGTCGGGATCGAGCGGATGTCGGCGGCAGCGGCGAGCTGCTGCTCGGCCTCGGTGTCGACCTTGGCGTGCACGACGTCCGGGTGCTTCTCGGACGACGCGGCGAAGGTCGGGGCGAATGCGCGACACGGCCCGCACCAGGAGGCCCAGAAATCGACGAGCACGATCTCGTTGTCGGTGATCGTCTCGTTGAACTGATCTGCGGTAAGGTCTCGCGTGGTCATGCCTGTCCTAACGTCGTCAGATCTACCTATGTTCCCTCGACGGGGGTGCGCAAACCGGCGCGCCTCGTCGAGCACCACTCGGCTTTCAAGCGGATCGCGATCGTCACCGACATGGACTGGGTCACCCATACGCTGCACCTGTTGGCATGGATGGTCGCCGGCGAGGTCAGACTGTTCGGACTCGCCGACCTCGAGCGAGCAAAGCAGTGGGCCGCCGGCTGAAGTCGGCCTGCTGCGGGATCTGGACTTCCGTGTCCAGTTAATCCGACTTGGCCGCGTTTCGGTCCGACCAACCGCGACCCCGAATTGTCGGACCCTGGTGCTTGTATGGGGTTATGTCCTCGAACGTTTCGTCTGGCGCGGTGGCGCTGTTGCCGAAGGAGCGTCTGGAGGTGTTGTTCGAGGAGGTGGCGGAGTTGGCGGGTCAGCGCAACGCCATCGACGCACGCCTGGTGGAGATCGCCGCTGAGATCGATCACGACGGGTTGGGTGGGATCACCGGGGCGAAGTCGGTGGCGCATTTGATGGCCTGGAAAACCGGGTCGTCGTCGCGGAACGGCAAGACCATCGCCGCCATCGCCCACCGGATTGCGGAGTTCCCGCGTTGTGTGCAGGCGCTGCGCGACGGGCGGCTGTCGTTGGATCAGGTCGGGGTCATCGCCGAAGGCGCGGGCGCAGGGTCTGATGAGCATTATGCAGAGTTGGCCCGCAGCGCCTCGGTCACCCAGCTCCGCACCGCGATCAAACTCGAACCCCGCCCCGCCCCCGAGCCCGACAAGGACGCCGACGGCGAGCCCAAGCCGGTGCCGGTGGCGCAGGCCTCGATCCGCAAGACCAGCGATGAGCAGTACACCTACTGGCGTATCGCCCTGCCCCATGCCGAGGCAGCGGTGTTTGACGCGGCTTTGCGGTCTCATCACGATGCGTTGATCGCGCAGTGGAAACGCGACCACGACACACCCACCGGCACCCCCGCCGGCACTCCCGCCGGTGGCCGCCCACCGATGCCCGCCCTGGCTGATGCGTTCGCCGCGCTGGTCGAGGCCGGCTGGGATACCGAGGTGACCCGCCGCCCGCACGGTCAGCGCACCACCGTGGTGGTGCACCTGGACCTCGACGACCGCATCGCCGCCCTGCATCTGGGTCCGCTGCTCTCGGAGGCCGACCGCCGCTACCTGGGCTGTGACGCCACCTGTGAAGTGTGGTTCGAACGCCACGGCCAACCCATCGGCGCTGGGCGCACCACCCGCATGATCAGCCGCCGACTGCGGCGCGCGCTGGAACACCGTCACCGCACCTGCGCGGTCCCCGGGTGTGGGGCGACCCGCGGTTTGCACGCCCACCACATCCAGCATTGGGAAGACGGCGGAGCCACCGACCTGGACAACCTCGTGCTGCTGTGTCCCTACCACCACCGGGCCCACCACCGCGGCGTCATCACCATCACCGGACCCGCCGACCAGCTCACCGTCACCGACAGCACCGGGCGACACCTCACGTCCGGCTCGTTGGCCCGCCCACCCAACCACCCCCCACCCACCGTCGCGCCCTACCGCGGACCATCCGGAGAGCGTGCCGACTGGTGGTGGTACACACCCTTCCAACCCCCACCACCCACCACCAACTAGACGGCTCCGGGCGACGGCCATGCCGACACTGAATAGGTTGGCGCAGAGGGCCATTGGTCCGCGATGTGTGGCCGGCGCCGTGCCGTCACATCACACCAGGAGCCCGGCCGCCGTCAATGTCGATGGCTAATGTCAACTTCGGCAGGCGCCGGCCGTCGCGGGCGCGACCTACCCTTCGTCCGTGGTCTCGGTCGTCAGCACCTGCTGGGCCAGCGCAGCCGCGAGTGCCGAGTTCAGCAGCAGTTCCCGCCGCCGGGCCGGCCACCACGTCAGCTCGATGGCCAACAGTGCGAGGTAGACGCACGAGGCGACGGTCTCGCGCACCGATCCGGTGACGGCGTCGACCACCGCGGTCGCGATCGCCACGACGAGCACCACCGCCACCACCCAGCGGTACGGGTAGAGCCGTTCAGCGGCGGCCCGCAGGCCGGCGTCGTAGTCGACGACGCCGCGGGCCAGGCGTTCGTCGCGGATCGGATATCCGCGGCGGGCGGCCCGCACGACCGTCACCCGATCAGCGGGGCTCAGTTCGCGGGCGCCGGGCCAGTAGCGGTCCATCCGCCGGGTCGTCCAGACACCGAGGAAGACGCCGGTGGCGACGAAGACGATGGCGCCGACAAGGGGCACCCCCGAGTCGAGCAGCGCCAGCGCCCCGAAGAACACGCCCGCCGCAGCGCCGATCCACAGCCCCCGAGCGACCGGGCCACCTCTCCACCCGGTGGCGGGAACCGTCATCACAGCGTGATTGTCACCCCGCCGGACGGGGTCGGCGACCTAGACCGTGAAACCGAGCGCGCGAAGTTGCTCGCGGCCGTCCTCGGTGATCTTGTCCGGACCCCACGGCGGATTCCACACCCAGTTGATCTTGATGTCCTTGACGAGGCCCGCACCCACCAGAGCGGTCCTCGACTGATCCTCGATGACGTCGGTCAACGGGCACGCCGCAGACGTCAGGGTCATATCGATGAGCGCCACATCGCCCGCGTCGCTCTTCTCGACGTCGAGTCCGTAGACGAGTCCGAGATCGACGACGTTGATACCGAGTTCGGGGTCGACGACATCGCGCATCGCCTCCTCGAGGTCGGCGAGCAGTTCCTCGTTGGGTGCGGTCATCTGTGTTGTCTCCTCTTCGCGCAAGCGCTCATCGGCGCTCCTCCTGGGAATCGTGGGACGCCTGGGCCACGGCGTCCTTGAAAGCCATCCAGCCGAGCAGCGCGCATTTCACGCGTGCCGGGTATTTCGAGACGCCGGCGAACGCGATGCCGTCGCCGATCACATTCTCGTCGCCCTCGATTGTGCCGCGGGACGAGACCATCTCGGTGAACGCCGCCACCGTCTTGAGCGCATCGCCGACGGATTCCCCGATCACCAGATCGGTCAGTACCGACGTCGACGCCTGGCTGATCGAACAACCCTGACCGTCATAGGACACGTCCGCGACGGTGTCGCCGTCATCGGAAAGCGCGACACGCAGCGTCACCTCGTCCCCGCATGTGGGATTGACGTGCTTCACCTCGGCGCCGAACGGCTCACGCAGTCCGCGGTGGTGCGGATGCTTGTAGTGATCGAGGATCACTTCCTGGTAGATCTGCTCCAGGCGCACCGCTCACCTCCCGAAGAACTCGACGGCGTGCCGGACACCGGCCACCAGCCGCTCGACCTCATCGGAGGTGTTGTACACCGCGAACGACGCCCGGGCGGTGGCGGTGATGCCGAAGCGGCGGTGCAGCGGCCACGCGCAGTGGTGCCCGACGCGCACGGCCACGGCGTCGTCGTCGAGGACCTGGCCGACGTCGTGGGCGTGGATCCCGTCGACGACGAAGCTCACCGGCGATCCGCGGTCGACCAGGGACAGCGGCCCGACGACGCGGACGCCGTCGATGCCCGAAAGCCCCTCCAGCGCAGCGGCGACCAGTTCGGCCTCGTGCGCCTCGACCTCGGCCATCCCGATCGTCGACAGATAGCGTGCGGCCGCGGCCAACCCGACGACCTGCGAGGTCATCGGTGTGCCCGCCTCGAACCGCTGCGGAGCGGGCGCGTAGGTGGCGCCCTCCATGGTGACCGTCTCGATCATCGAGCCGCCGGTGAGGAACGGCGGCATCTCGGCCAGCAGCTCGCGGCGTCCGTAGAGCACACCGATCCCGTTGGGGCCCAGCATCTTGTGACCCGAGAACGCGGCGTAGTCGACGTCGAGGGCGTGGAAGTCGATCGGCTGGTGCGGTACCGATTGGCAGGCGTCCAGCACGGTCAATGCGCCAACGGACCGAGCCCGCCTGACGATCTCGGCCACCGGGGCCACCGCGCCGGTGACGTTCGAGTGGTGGGTGAAGGCAACGACTTTCACGCGCTCGTCGAGGTCGAGCGAGTCCAGATCGATGCGGCCGTCGTCTGTGACCGAGTACCACTTCAGCGTCGCGCCCGTCCGCCGGGCGAGTTCCTGCCAGGGGATCAGATTCGCGTGATGCTCGAGTTCGGTGGTGACGATGACGTCGCCCGGTCCGACGGCGTGACCCTCGAACCGGTCGTCACCCAGCACGTAGGAGACGAGGTTGAGCGCCTCGGTGGCGTTCTTCGTGAAGACCAACTCGTCGGTGTCGGCGCCGACGAACGCCGCGATGTCGGCGCGACCGGCCTCGTAGGCGTCGGTCGACTCCTCCATCAACTGGTGGGCACCGCGATGCACCGCACCGTAAGAGGTGGTCAGAAACTCACGTTCGGCGTCGAGCACCTGCAGCGGACGCTGCGACGTCGCGCCGGAGTCGAGGTATGCCAGTTGATTTCCGCCGCGCATCACCCGCTGCAGGATCGGGAAATCCGCGCGGATCCCGGCCACGTCCAGCCGGCTCGCCGCGGTGGTCATGGCAACAGCCCCCTTCAGACGCCCGTCGAAGCAGCCTGCGCGGTGAACCGCTCGTAACCCTTGGCCTCGAGTTCGTCGGCCAGTTCCGGACCGCCGGACTCGACGATGCGGCCGCCGACGAACACGTGCACGAACTGCGGTTGGATGTAGCGCAGGATGCGGGTGTAGTGCGTGATCACCAGCACGCCACCGTCGTTTTCCTTGGCGTAGCGGTTCACGCCCTCGCTGACGACCTTCAGCGCGTCGACGTCGAGACCGGAGTCCGTTTCGTCGAGGATCGCGATCTTCGGCTTGAGCAGCGACAGCTGCAGGATCTCGTGGCGCTTCTTCTCGCCACCCGAGAAGCCCTCGTTCACACTGCGTTCGGAGAACGACGGGTCGATGTCCAGGTCGGTCATTGCGCCCTTGACCTCTCTGATCCAGTGCCGCAGCTTCGGCGCCTCACCGCGGACCGCGGTCGCGGCGGTGCGCAGGAAGTTCGACATCGACACCCCGGGCACCTCGACCGGATACTGCATGGCCAGGAAAAGCCCCGCGCGGGCCCGCTCGTCGACCGTCATCTCCAGCACGTCCTGGCCGTCGAGGGTGATCGACCCCGACGTCACGGTGTACTTCGGATGGCCGGCGACCGCGTAGGACAGCGTCGATTTGCCGGACCCGTTGGGCCCCATCAGCGCGTGCGTCTCCCCCGAGTTCACGGTCAGGTTGACGCCCTTGAGGATCTCCTTGGCGCCGCCGTCGGCGCCGCTGGCATCCGCGCCGGCGGCGACGGTGACGTGGAGGTCCTTGATTTCGAGTGTGGTCATGACTGGTTGTTTCCTTCGGTGAGGGCTAGCTCGCGTTCGATGGCGTCGGTCAGGCGCTCGCGTACGGCGGGCACGGCGATCTTCGAGATGATCTCGCCGAAGAACCCCCGCACGATGAGCCGCCGCGCCTGCTCCTCGGGGATACCGCGGGCCTGTAGGTAGAACATCTGCTCGTCGTCGAAACGGCCGGTGGCGCTGGCATGTCCGGCGCCGACGATCTCGCCGGTCTCGATCTCGAGGTTGGGCACGGAATCCGCCCGGGCACCGTCGGTGAGCACCAGGTTGCGGTTCGCCTCGTAGGTGTCGGTGCCGGTGGCCTCGGCGCGGATCAGCACATCGCCCACCCAGACGGTGTGCGCATCGGGTTTGTCGGAGTTCGGATCGCCTTGCAGCGCACCCTTGTACAGCACGTCGGACTTGCAGTTCGGGTGCGCGTGGTCGACCAGCAGGCGCGCCTCGAGGTGCTGACCGTCGTCGGCGAAGTAGGTGCCCAGCATCTGGGCGTCCCCGCCAGGCGCGGTGAACCGCACGGTCGCCGACGTCCGCACGACGTCGCCACCGAGCATGACGTTGACGTGGCCGAGCACCGAGTCCTTGCCCAGACGGGCGTGGTGGGCGCTGACGTTGACCATGTCGTCGGCCCAGTCGGCGAGCCAGATGACCCCGACACCCGCGGCGTCACCGACGATGATCTCGACGTTGTCGGCGTAGGTGCCGCTGCCGCGCAGGTCGACGACCACGATGGCCTTCGCGAGTTCCTCGACTCGGATCTGCAGGTGCCCGTAGGCGACCCTGCCCTCGCCGGGACCGGCGACGGTGATCTCGATCGGATCGGCCACGACGGTGTCACGTGCGACGGTCACCACGGTGGCGGATTCGAACGACGAGAACGCCTGTGCGGCAACGCGATCGGCGGGCACACCACCCTGACCGAGGCGTTCGTCGCCGCGCTGGACCGTCTCGACCGTCACACCGGGCCGTTCCGAGACCTCGATGCAGGCGGTACCGGACGCGACGGCCGAACCGTCGTGCAGTCCGCGCAGCCGGCGCAGCGGGGTGAACCGCCAGATCTCGTCGCGACCGCCGGGCACCTCGAAGGCGTTGACGTCGAACGACGTGAAGACCTCACCCTTGTTGAGCGCCGAGCCGGCCGGTGTTCCCTCTGCCGCGGCTGTCAGATTCTGCGTCACTTATCCGACCGCGCCTTCCATCTGCAGTTCAATCAGGCGGTTGAGCTCCAGCGCGTACTCCATCGGCAGTTCCTTGGCGATGGGCTCGACGAAGCCGCGCACCACCATCGCCATCGCCTCGTCCTCGGTCATCCCGCGGCTCATCAGGTAGAACAGCTGATCCTCGCTGACCTTCGACACAGTCGCCTCGTGACCCATCGTGACGTCGTCCTCGCGGATGTCGACGTACGGGTAGGTGTCGCTGCGGCTGATCGTGTCGACAAGCAGCGCATCGCATTTCACGCTCGAACGCGAACCGTGCGCACCCTTGTTCACCTGGACCAGGCCGCGGTAGGACGCGCGGCCACCGCCGCGGGCCACCGACTTCGAGACGATGTTGCTCGACGTCTGCGGTGCCAGGTGCAGCATCTTGGCGCCGGTGTCCTGGTGCTGGCCCTCGCCGGCGAACGCGACCGAGAGCACCTCGCCCTTGGCGTGCTCACCGGTCATCCAGACCGCGGGGTACTTCATGGTGACCTTGGAGCCGATGTTGCCGTCGACCCACTCCATGGTGGCCCCGGCCTCGGCGCGGGCCCGCTTGGTGACCAGGTTGTAGACGTTGTTCGACCAGTTCTGGATCGTCGTGTACCGACAGCGTCCACCGGGCTTGACGATGATCTCGACGACCGCCGAGTGCAGCGAGTCGCTCTTGTAGATCGGCGCGGTGCAGCCCTCGACGTAGTGCACGTAGGCACCCTCGTCGACGATGATCAGCGTCCGCTCGAACTGACCCATGTTCTCGGTGTTGATCCGGAAGTAGGCCTGCAGCGGGATGTCGACGTGCACACCCGGCGGCACGTAGATGAACGAACCACCCGACCACACCGCGGTGTTGAGCGCGGAGAACTTGTTGTCCCCGGCCGGGATCACGGTGCCGAAAAACTGCTTGAACAGGTCCGGGTGCTCTTTGAGCGCGGTGTCGGTATCGAGGAAGATCACGCCCTGGGCCTCCAGATCCTCCCGGATCGAGTGGTAGACCACCTCGGACTCGTACTGCGCGGCGACACCCGACACCAGACGCTGCTTCTCCGCTTCCGGGATGCCCAGCTTGTCGTAGGTGTTCTTGATGTCGGCGGGCAGATCGTCCCACGTGGCGGCCTGCTTCTCGCTGGACCGCACGAAGTACTTGATGTTGTCGAAGTCGATGCCCTCGAGGTTGGAGCCCCAGTTCGGCATCGGCTTCTTGTCGAATGTGCGCAGCGCGCGCAGCCGGATGTCGAGCATCCACTCGGGCTCGTTCTTCTTCGCCGAGATGTCGCGGACGACGGCCTCGGACAGTCCGCGCTGGGCGCTGGCGCCTGCGACGTCGGAGTCGGCCCAGCCGTAGCCGTACCGGCCCAGTGAGGCGATGGCCTCCTCCTGCGACAGCGGCTCGCCGATCGTGTGTTCAGGCGTGACGCTCGTCGTGTCCGGGGTGGCGGTCATGTCGACGCTCCTTGGTCGGTCGGGACGGATCCGGTGCGGGCTGTGCGCCGGAGGGGTGGTGTCGTGTCTGGCTGCAGCGGCACGTGGGTGGTGCAGGCACAGTCGCCGTTGACGATCGTGGCCAGCCGCTGCACGTGGGTGCCGAGGATCTCGGAGAACGCCTCGCGCTCGGCCTCGCACAACTCCGGGAACTCCTCGGCGACGTGCGAGACCGGGCAGTGGTGCTGGCAGATCTGCACGCCGTCGATCGGGCCGCTGACCCGGGTGGTGGTGGTCGCGTAGCCGGCCTCGGTGAGCGCTTCGGCCACCCGGCCGGCAGTTGATTCAACACCATCGGCCCCCTGGGCTACTCCCGAGAGGATGGTGTCGATCCGCCGGCGGGCGAAGGTGCGGACGGCATCGTCGCCGCCGATCTCCCGCAACTGCCGCATCGCGGCCGCCGCGAGATCGTCGTAGGTGTGGCCGAGCTTGGCGCGTCCGGCGGCGGTGAGCCGGTAGCGTTTGGCCGGTCGGCCCCGGCCGGTGTGCTGCCACGCCGCGGCCGCCGTGGCCTGCGCGTCACCCGCCTCGATCAGCGCGTCCAGGTGCCTGCGCACACCCGCGGCGGAGATGCCCAGCCGCTCGCCGATCGCCGATGCGGTCACCGGCCCCTGCAGCAGCATCTGAATGATCGCGCTGCGGGTATGCCCGTCCGAGACGTGCGCAGCGGACACGCCGGCAGCCTCGGTAGGGATTTTCACAACACCATTGTGACGGAATTAGACAGCCGCTTCCACCAAGGCGACCCTTAGTCGGAGCGTGAGAGTGCGCACAGTCCCGCCGGTTAGTCTGCTCGAATGGCTCGTATGGCCGGGCGACTGCAGTCCTTCAGTTCCTCGATCGCCCGCTGGCACGGCGACGAGCGCACGGTCGGCTCACCGCTCACCGAGGCCGATCTGGTCTCGCTGCGCCGGACGCGGTTGTTCGGGGCGACGGGCACCGTGCTGATGGCGATCGGCGCCCTGGGCGCCGGCGCACGCCCCGTCGTCCAGGATCCGACCTTCGGCGTCCGGCTGCTCAACCTGCCCTCGCGCATCCAGACCGTCTCGCTGACGATGACCACGACCGGCGCGGTGATGATGGCGCTGGCCTGGCTGATGCTGGGCCGCTTCGCACTCGGCAGCCGGCGGATGTCACGCAGCCAGACCGACCGCACGCTGTTGCTGTGGGCGATACCGCTGCTCATCGCCCCGCCGATGTACAGCAAGGACGTCTACTCCTACCTCGCGCAGAGCGAGATCTCGCTGCAGGGTCTCGACCCTTACAAGGTCGGGCCCGCCACCGGCCTCGGACTCGACCACGTGTTCACGCTGTCGGTGCCCAGCCTGTGGCGTGAGACCCCGGCGCCCTACGGTCCGCTGTTCCTGTGGATCGGGCAGACCATCTCCGCGATCACCGGCGAGAACATCGTCTGGGCGGTGCTGTTCCACCGATTGGTCGTGCTGGCCGGTGTCGGCCTGATCGTCTGGGCCACCCCGCGGCTGGCCCGCCGCTGCGGCGTCGCCGAGGTCAGCGCATTGTGGCTGGGCCCGTGCAATCCCCTGCTCTTCATGCACCTGGTGGCCGGCATCCACAACGAGGCGCTGATGCTCGGCCTGATGCTGGCGGGCACGGAGTTCGCGCTGCGCGGCGTGGACGCGGTCCGGCCGCTCGTCCCGCGACCGTTGCACTGGCCGTCGGGAGGGGCGCAGTGGGCGCGCTGGTACCCGATGGCCATGCTGCTCGCCGGAACCGTGCTGATCGCGATGTCGTCGCAGGTCAAACTGCCGTCGCTGCTGGCTCTGGGCTTCGTTGCGATGGCGCTGGCCTGCCGCTGGGGCGGCACCGTGAAGGCGTTCCTCATCGCCGGCGGATCGCTCACCGCCGTCGCGGTGGCGGTGATGGCGCTCATCGGCTGGGCCAGTGGGCTGGGGTTCGGCTGGCTGTTCACCCTCGGCACCGCCAACGTGGTGCGCAGCTGGATGTCCCCGCCGACGCTGATCGCGCTGGGCACCGGTCAGGTCGGCATCCTGCTCGGCCTGGGCGACCACACCACCGCGATCCTGGGGCTCACCCGCGCCATCGGCGTGAGCATCATCGCGGTGTTGGTCAGCGGGTTGCTGCTGGCGGTGCTGCGGGGACGGTTGCATCCGGTCGGCGGCCTGGGTGTGGCGCTGGGGGCGACCGTGCTGCTCTTCCCCGTCGTGCAGCCCTGGTACCTGTTGTGGGCGATCATCCCGCTCGCGACGTGGGCCACCCGCCCGGGCTTCCGCGGCGCGACGATCGCGGTCACACTGATCGTCGGCATCTTCGGCCCCACTGCCAACGGCGACCGGTTCGCGCTGTTCCAGATCGTGATGGCCACGCTGGCCAGCACGGTCGTGGTCGCGGTACTGATGGCCCTGACCTGGCGCCGGCTCCCCTGGCAGCCGTTACCCGACGGCGATCCGCCGGCCATGCCCGGCCTGCCGCCCCCGTCGCCGGAATCCGCCGAATCCGATCCGCGACCACCGCAACCGCGGTCGGCCGCACCGGGCGCATACGCTGATTCCCCGTGACCACTACGTCGGCCAGCCCCGTGCGACTGCGCGGGGTGACCAAGCGCTACGGGTCGACCACGGCGGTCGACGGGCTCGACCTCGACGTGCACCACGCCGAGGTGCTGGCGCTGCTCGGACCCAACGGCGCGGGCAAGACGACCACCGTCGAGATGTGCGAGGGCTTCCTGCGACCCGATTCGGGCACCATCGAGATCCTCGGTATGGACCCCGCGGCGCACAACACCAAGGTGCGTGAGCGCATCGGCGTCATGCTGCAGGGCGGCGGCGGTTATCCGGCGGCCCGGGCCGGCGAGATGCTCGACCTGGTCGCCGCCTACGCCGCCGACCCCCTCGACCCGCAATGGCTGCTCGACACCCTCGGGCTCACCGACGTCGCACGCACCACCTACCGCCGGCTGTCCGGGGGGCAGCAGCAGCGGCTCGCGCTGGCCTGCGCCGTCGTCGGCCGCCCCGAACTCGTCTTCCTCGACGAGCCGACCGCCGGCATGGACGCCCACGCCCGCATCGTGGTCTGGGAGATGATCGATGCGCTTCGCCGCGACGGCGTCACCGTCGTGTTGACCACCCACCAGCTGACCGAGGCCGAGGAACTGGCCGACCGGCTGGTGATCATCGACCACGGTGTCGCGGTCGCCACCGGGACACCGGCCGAGCTGATGCGCAGCGGCGCCGAGAACCAGCTGCGGTTCAGCGCGCCGCCCCGGCTTGATCTGTCGCTGCTGATGACCGCGCTGCCGGAGAGCTACAAGGCCACCGAGACCACGCCGGGCGAATACCTCGTCGAAGGCCACGTCGACCCCCAGGTGCTGGCCACGGTGACGGCCTGGTGCGCACGCCTGGACGTGCTGGCCACCGATATGCGCGTCGAGCAGCGCAGCCTCGAAGACGTGTTCTTGGATCTGACCGGCCGGGAGTTGCGGAAATGACGACCAACCAGTTCGCCCCGGGCACCTTCACGCCCGATCCGCGGCCCGCCGCCGTGCCGAAGATGCTGGCCGCCCAGTTCGGCCTCGAACTGCGGCTGCTGCTGCGCAACGGCGAGCAGTTGCTGCTGACGATGTTCATCCCGATCACCCTGCTCGTCGGCCTGATCCTGTTGCCGCTGGGCGACTTCGGCGACGACCGGGCGGGCACGTTCGTCCCCGCGATCATGGCGCTCGCGGTGATCTCGACGGCCTTCACGGGCCAGGCCATCGCCGTGGCGTTCGACCGTCGCTACGGCGCGCTGAAAAGACTTGGGGCGACGGCACTTCCGGTGTGGGGCATCATCGCCGGCAAATCGCTGGCGGTGGTGGCGGTGGTCTTCCTGCAGTCGGTCCTGCTGGGGGCCATCGGCATCGCGCTGGGATGGCGGCCCGAGGTGGTCGGGCTGGCCCTCGGCGCGGCGATCATCGCGCTGGGCACCGCGGGGTTCGCGGCGCTGGGTCTGCTGCTCGGCGGCACCCTGCGCGCCGAGATCGTGCTGGCGGTCGCCAACCTGCTGTGGTTCGTGTTCGCGGGGCTGGGGGCGTTGACCCTCGAAGGTCAGGCGGTGCCCGGCGCGCTCGCGTGGGCCGCCCGGCTCACGCCGTCGGGCGCGCTGACCGAGGCGCTGACCCAGGCGATGACGCTGTCGATCGACTGGCTGGGGCTGGCCGTCCTCGCCGCGTGGGGCGGTGTGGCGGCGCTGTGCGCGCTGCGCTGGTTCCGCTTCACCTGACATCGACGCAGGCAGCCGTCGTGTAGGGCGGGCCTACTACGGTTCGTAGTTAGGGCTGCTCTACCATCGGATTCGTGCCCGTCAGACGACTCTTCCTGCGGCTGGTCGACCTGCTGCCGCTGCCCAGTCTGCGGGTCCAGCGCGCCATCGCGATCGCGGTCATCCTGACCCAGGGCGGAATCTCGGTCACCGGCGCGATCGTCCGCGTCACGGCGTCGGGACTGGGCTGCCCCACCTGGCCGCAGTGCTTCCCCGGCAGCTTCACCCCGGTACCGCACGCCGAGGTGCCCGGCATCCACCAGGCCGTCGAGTTCGGCAACCGGCTGATCACGTTCCTCGTGGTGCTGACCGCCGCCGCGGCCGTGCTGGCCGTCACGCGTGCCCGGCGCCGCCGCGAGGTCCTCGTCTACGCCTGGCTGATGCCCGCCTCGACGGTGGCCCAGGCCGTGATCGGCGGTGTCACGGTGCTGACCGGACTGCTGTGGTGGACCGTCGCGATCCACCTGCTGGTCTCGATGGCGATGGTGTGGCTGGCGGTCCTGCTGTTCGTCAAGATCGGGGAACCCGACGGTGGCACCCTCGTGCGCACTGTCCCGAAACCGTTGCGCCAGTTGACGTTGCTGAGCGCGGTGACCCTGTCGGCCGTCCTGGTCACCGGCACCCTGGTGACCGGCGCGGGTCCGCACGCCGGCGACAAGAGCATCGAGCAACCGGTCCCCCGGCTGCAGGTGGAGATCACCACGCTGGTGCACCTGCACTCGTCGCTGCTCATCGCCTACCTGTCGCTTCTGGTCGCACTCGGCTTCGCACTGTTGGCGGTGCGGGCGCCGCGGCCCGTGCTGATCCGGCTGGGCGTGCTGATCGGGATCGCCGCCGCCCAGGGCATGGTCGGCGCCGTCCAGTTCGTCACGGGTGTGCCTGCCGCGCTCGTCGCGGTGCACGTGGCGGGGGCGGCCGCCTGTACGGCGGCCACCGCGGCGCTATGGGCGTCGATGCGACAGCGGACCGAGACCGAGGCGCTCGAGCGCGACCTCGACGGCGATGGCGAAGTCGCGCTCGCGGTCCGCACGCGTGGCGGCGTCGAGTTGCCGCCAACCCAGTGACGGCTCGACCAGTTCCACCTCGAGCACCCGCGCGTCCTCGCGATCGCCGATGACGTCGACCCGCGCGTAGAGGAATTCGGCCGCCTCCATCCCGAGGGCCGCCGCGGCCGCCCCCAGCGCCGCGTGCCCGAGCTCCCACAGTTCGAAATCCGGTTCGGCGGGCGCCAGGGTCTCCAGCGCGTAGGTGCCCGACACGTCGAACACCGGCGGACCCTCCGGCGGCAGGATCGCGGCCTTGGTGAACGCGTGCGACTGCGCGCTGCCGAGGAACACCAGCGCCGTCTCCCCGTACTCCACCCGCGCGTCGTACGGCTGCACGAGAACCGCGCGGCCCTGCGCCTGCAGGTGCGCCGCGTGGGCGGCAGCGGCAGCGGGATCGGTGAAGCGTTGCGCCCCCACCGAACCCCCGCCGACCGCGGGTTTGACCACGACCTCACCGTCCGGCACGACGACGCGGTCACCGCTGCCGAAGTGGCGGGTCGGCACCGTCGGCACCCCGCGCTGCGCCAACTCCACGAGGTATCGCTTGTCGGTGTTCCAGGCGACGACGTCCGGGCTGTTCAGCAGGTTGCGCACCTGCCGCGTCCACACCTTGAACTCGTCGAGACGGTCGATGTAGTCCCACGTCGCCCGTAGGATCACCAGGTCGGCGTCGAGCACCGCCGGATCGTCCCAGGCCAGCCAGCGGGCGTGTAGACCCCGCGTGCGCAGCGCATCCACGAGTCCGTCGTCGTCGCCGTCACCCTCGGGAAGGGCAGGGCAGCCGGCCAGCACGATCCGCGGATGGAACAGGTCGGGACGCGCGAGCCTCACCCGGGTCATGCTAGGCGGTGGATGATGGTTCCCATGTACGCGATCGAAGTCTCCGAAACCGGCGGTCCCGAGGTCCTCACCCACGTCGAGAAGGAACCCCCATCCCCCGGCCCGGGTCAGGTGCTGATCAAGGCCGAGGCGATCGGCGTCAACTTCATCGACACCTACTTCCGGTCGGGCCTGTATCCGCGCGAGGTGCCGTTCGTCGTCGGTACCGAGGTCTGCGGCACCATCGAGGCCATCGGCGACGACGTCGCGGCGCTTCAGGTGGGCGACCGGGTGGTCACCGACAAGGCGCTCGGCGCGTATGCCGAATACACCCTGGCGCCCGCGGATTTCGTGGCCTATGTGCCCGACGGCGTGGCCCCCGCGGTCGCCGCCTCCTCGCTGCTGAAGGGGATGACCGCCCACTACCTGATCAAGTCGACGTATCCGGTGCAGCAGGGCGACACGGTGCTGGTGCACGCCGGGGCCGGCGGCGTCGGGCTGATCCTCACGCAGTGGGCGACCAGCCTGGCGGCCAAGGTCATCACGACCGTCTCCACACCGCAGAAGGCCGAACTCTCACGCCAGGCCGGGGCGATCGAGGTGCTCGACTACCCGGACGACGCGCAGGAGTTCGGCGCCCGGATCCGCGAACTCACCGGCGGTAACGGTGTGGCCGCCGTGTACGACGGGGTCGGGGCGGCGACGTTCGACGCCAGCCTGGCCAGCCTGGCGGTGCGCGGCACCCTCGTCCTGTTCGGCGGCGCCAGCGGTCCCGTCCCCCCGGTCGACCCGCAGCGGCTGAACTCTGCGGGGTCGGTGTACCTGACCCGGCCCAGCCTGGTGCACTACACCCGCACCCCCGACGAATTCTCTTGGCGCGCAGGCGAAGTGCTGGACGCGATCGCGAAGGGTGCCATCACGGTGACCGTCAGCGAGCACTATCCGCTACAGGAGGCCGAACGCGCGCACCGCGATCTGCAGGGGCGCAAGACCGTCGGATCGGTGGTCCTGATTCCGTAACGATCGTGTGATCGGTGTGAAAGTTTCACACGTCTGGCCTACGCTGGAGCGGTGCCCACACTGAACGCGCACGCCCGGCGGGCCGCGATCGCCGCCAGGATCAACGCCGACCGGGAAGTCGACTTCGCTTCGCTCGCCGAGGAATTCGACGTCTCCGAGATGACGATCCGGCGCGACATCGAGCGGCTGGAGGACCAAGGCATCGCCCGGCGGGTGCTCGGCGGCGCGATCGCGTTCGGCGGCAAGTCGACCGAGCCGTCGTTCGCCGCCCGCGCGGCCGAGGCGGCCGACGAGAAGATCCACATCGCCAGCGCGGTGGCCGATCTGCTGACCCCGCAGGAGACGGTCATCCTCGACAGCGGCAGCACCGTGCTGGCGGTGGCCCGGGCGATCAAGGGCCGCGGGCTGGGCCTGACGGTGATCACGCCGAGCGTCCTGGTCGCCGTGGAGCTCGCCGATGAACCCGACACCACGATCCTGCTCACCGGCGGGAAGGTCCGCCCCGGCGAGCTGAGCCTCATCGGCGCCGAGGCGGAGGACTTCTACCTGCGCTACAACTGCGACACCTATGTGATGGGCATCGCCGGCGTCGACGGCAGACGCGGCGCGTCGGAGTACCACCGCGAAGAAGGCAACGTCAAGCAGGCGGCGATGCGGTCGGCCGACCGGGTCATCGTGGCCGCCGACGCCACCAAACTCGGGCGCGTGCAGCTGATCAACGTCGCTCCGGTGTCCGAAATCTCGGTGTTGGTCACCGACGGGCCGTGCGAACACCCCACGCTGGAGTCGTTGCGCGCCGCGGGCGTCCAGGTGGTCTGCGTCGGCTGATCAACCCCAGCGGGCCGAGACGCTCTCGTCACCGTCGGCCGGCCGGCACACCGTCGCACCCGCCTCCTCGGCGATGAGCGCACCGGCGGCCCAGTCGTGTACCGCGAGATCGTCCTCGACGAATGCGTGCAGGCTGCCCTGCGCCACCAGACACAGGTCGACGGCCGCGGCGCCGAAGCGGCGCATGTCGGTGTAGTCGGCCACCAACGCGCCGAGTTCGCGGACCTGACGCCGGCGGCGTCCGGGGTCGTAGGACAGGCCGGTGCCGATGAGCCGCGCCGACGTCGCGGGCAGCTGCAGCGGCAGCACCGCCCGCTGAGCCGGCGACCTGAGCTGCGCACCCCCGCCCCTGGCCGCACTCCAGGTGGCGCCCAGCGCGGGTGCGGTCACCGCCCCGGCGAGCCACACGCCGTCTGAGGTGCGGCGCACCGCCACGGAGGTCGCGAAGTACGGGATCAACCGGGTGTAGTTGGTGGTGCCGTCCAGCGGGTCGACGACCCACTCCAACCCGCTCACCCCCGTGTGCGCGGGCAGTTCCTCCCCGAGCACGGAATCGCCGGGGCGGGCGGCGAGGAGAATCTCGCGCACGGCTTCCTCCGCCGCCCGGTCGACCGGGGTGACGACGTCGCCGGCCGCGCTCTTGGTGCTGACGATGATCGGTTCACCGAGCCGCCGCAGGCAGAGTTCGGCGCCCGTCTGCGCTGCGGCCACCGCGAGATCCTCGAGCTCGCCGGACGACGTCGACATCTCCCGGATGTTCACAATGTGGCGCGGAATTCCCGCACGACGGTCATCAGCTCGGTGACCCGGGACTGGACGGCGCGGTTCTCGAACACGCCGTCCTCCTTGAAGTAGGTCCCGACGATGGCGCCGTCGGCGATCGACAACTGCTCGGCCGCGTTGTGGGCGCGCACACCGGTGTTGACGAACACCGGTACGTCGCCGGCCTCGTCCTTGACCACCTGCAGCGCCTGCGAGTCGGTCGATGCGCCCGCGGTCAGCCCCGACACGCAGATGCCGTCGGGTCGGGTCGCGAAGACCGTCGTCTTGGTGATCGATGCGAGGTCCCGGTCGGACAGGTAGACCGCCGACTCCGGCACGATGTTGAACAGCAGCTTCACGCCGGCCCCGCCGATGCGGTGCCGGTGGCGGGCCACGGCGCCGACGTTGGTGTCCCAGAGGCCGAAGTCGCTGGCGTACACGCCGGTGAAGATCTCGCGCACCCACTGTGCGCCGGTGGCGACCGCGAGGTCGATCGAGGCCCGGCCGTCCCACAGCACGTTCACGCCGTAGGGCAGTGTGAGGTCGGGCAGCAGCTCCCCGATGATCCGGGCCATTGTGATGGCGGTGATGGGTTCGGTCTTGGTCAGATACGGCAAGCTGAACTCGTTGGAGATCATCACGCCGTCGACGCCGCCGTCCCGCAGGGCGGCGAGTTCGCCCTTGGCACGGTCCACCACAGCGCGGATCCCGGCCGCGGAGTCGTATCCGGGATCGCCGGGCAGAGCAGACAGGTGCAGCATCGCGATCACGGGCTTCTGTACCGCGAACACCTCATCGAGCCAATTGGTCATGGAACGCCTCTCACGGTTGTCGACGACATCCTGGATGTTATTAAATAACAGTCAACGTGCGGCAGTGCAGCGTTTTACGTGACGGTTACACACAACGTGTGAGAATCTAACAGATACGCGGTACGGTCAGCATCCGAGCGAACGAGAGGACGGCATGTCGCAGTTCACGATCGGTGTCGACATCGGCACCACGGGGACCAAGACGGTGCTCGTCGACGTCGCGGCCGCGCGCATCGTCGCCCAGGCGTCCGCCGAGAGCCGGCTCTTCGCCGATGCACCCGGACATGCGGAGGCCGACCCCGCACAGTGGATCGACAACGCGCACAGCACGATTCGGGCCGTCCTCGCGGAGTCCGGGGTGGCCCCCGGACAGGTCGGCGCGCTGTCCACCACCGGTATGGTGCCCGCGGTCGTGCCCGTCGACGCCCACGGCGTCCCGGTCCGCCGGGCGCTGCTGCAGAACGACGCCCGCGCCACCGCACAGATCGAGCGGTTGCGGGAGGCGCTCGACGCCGCCGACGTCCTGGCCGCCACGGGATCGGCGATCACGCAGCAGTCGGTGGCGCCGACCGCAATGTGGCTGCGCGAGAACGATCCTGACACCTGGCACCGGACCGCCCGTCTGGTCGGGTCGTACGACTGGGTGCTCATGGCGCTGGGCGCGGGCCCCCACGTCGAATTGAACTGGGCCATCGAGTCCGGCCTGGGCACCCTCGACGGACAGCAGTACGAGCCGATGTTCGCCGCGGCCGACCTCGGCGCGGACACCATGCCCGAGGTGCTGGCCCCCGGCGCTCAGGCCGGAACCCTCAGTGCCGCAGCGGCGGCGGCCACCGGGCTTCCCGAGGGGCTGCCGCTGATCGTCGGCGGGGCCGATCACGTCCTGTCCGCGTACGCGGCAGGAGTGAACGCCGCGGGTGACTGGCTGGTGAAGCTCGGCGGCGCGGGCGACGTCCTTGCCGCCAGCGATACACCCGTCATCGACGGCCGGCTCTACCTGGACGCCCATCCGGTACCGGGTCGCTGGCTGCCCAACGGGTGCATGGCCACCAGCGGGAGTCTGATCCGGTGGTTCCAGACCCTGATCGGCGGCGTGGACCTCCTGCAGCTCGACGACGAGGCAGCCGGCCGCGACGCCGCCGAAATTCTCTGCCTGCCTTACTTTCTCGGCGAGAAGAGCCCCCTGCACGATCCCGATCTGCGCGGCGCCTTCGTCGGACTCGACCTGGCCCACACCCGGGCGGACATGTACCGGTCGGTGCTCGAGGCGATCGCGTTCGGGTTCAGACACCACACCGACGTGTTCACCTCGATCGGCGTCCCGCTGCAGCGGGCGATGGTCACCAACGGCGGCAGCAAATCGGTGCTGTGGAAACAGATCCTCGCCGACGTCCTCGACACCCCGCTGTGGCCGGTGGTCGGGCACCCGGGGGCGTCGCTCGGTGCGGCGGTGATTGCGGCGATCGGCGTCGGCGCGCTCGACGACTGGGACGGCGCCGCACGTTTCCTCACCCTCGGCGACGCCGTCGAACCCGACCCGCGCCACGTCGACCGGTACGCCGAGGCCTACTCCCTGTGGCGCACTCTCGGCGGCGTGCTCACCCCCGTCTCCCACCAACTCGCCCGAAAGGCCAAGTGATGACTGCCGATTCACCCACGCTCCAGACCGCCGTGGTCACCGGCGCCGGATCCGGGATCGGCCGCGCCATAGCGACGACGCTCGCGGCCCGCGGCTGGCGCGTCATCGTCACCGACGTGAACCTCACCGGGGCCCAGGAGACGGTGGCCGGACTCGAGGATGCCGCCGGCCGCGGCCACGAGGCCCTGCAGTTGGACGTCACCGACGCCGCCGCGGCCGCCCGGCTCGCCGACGACGTCGCCGACCGGCTGGGCCTGGACGCGTGGGTCAACAACGCCGGCGTATCGGCGATGGAGCGGTTCGTCGACGTCACACCCGGCCAGTACGACCGCACCCTGGACATCAACACCAAGGCGGTGTTCTTCTGCGGGCAGGCCGCGGCGCGGGCGATGATCCGCACCGGACGCCAGGGCACCATCGTCAACACCGCGTCCATGGCCGCCAAACAGGGCCGCGTACCGTTCCTCACCGACTATGTGGCGTCGAAGTTCGCGGTGCTCGGCCTGACGCAGGCGATGGCCTACGAGCTGGCCGACCACCAGATCACGGTGAACTGCGTGTGCCCCGGCTTCGTCGCCACCCCCATGCAGTCGCGGGAACTGGAGTGGGAGGCGCGGCTGACCGGCTCCACCCCGGACGCGGTGCGTCAAAGCTGGATCGACGCAACGCCGTTGGCCCGGTTGCAGACTCCGGACGACGTCGCCCGCGCGGTGGCGTTCCTGGTCTCCGACGACGCCCGGTTCATCACCGGGGAAGCTCTTTCGGTCAACGGCGGTGCCTACATGGATTGAGCCGGGGCCGCCGACCCGGTGAACTCGATCCAGCCAACCCAGTAGGAAGTGAGTACCCATGAAGATCCCGAAGCTCGGCCGGCGCCCAGCGCGGCGGAAAGCCACGCGCTGGATGCCGGCATTGGCCATGACCGCAGGACTCGCTTTGGCCGGCTGCGCCGGATCCGGTGGCTCCGGCGACGAGCAGAGCTCGTCGGGGTTGGGGGACATCCCGACCGACACCAACGCAACCGTGCGGGTGCTCATGGAGAACGTGCCCGACACCGACATCGTGCAGGGCATGGTCGGACAGTTCAACGAGAAGTACCCCGACATCAAGGTCCAGATCGAGACCATGACGTTCGACCAGATGCGTGACCGCCTGGTGTCGTCGTTCCAGTCGGCCGAACCCGCCTACGACCTGATCGTCGTCGACAACCCGTGGATGGACGATTTCGCCGCCGCGGGCTTCCTCGAGCCGCTGAACGACCGGATCTCCTCGACCCCCGACTACCAGCCGGACGACTTCTTCCCGTCGCTGACCGACATCACCGACGTCGACGGCACGACCTACGGGGTGCCGTTCTACAACTACGCACTGGGCTACATCTACAACAAGCCGGATCTGCAGGCCGCGAACCTGCAGGTGCCGACTGACCTCGACGCGCTGGTGTCGACGTCGCAGCGGCTCAAGGCGGGCGACCGCGCCGGTATCGCCATGCAGCCGCAGCGCGGGTACAAGATCTTCGAGGAATGGGCGAACTGGCTGTTCGCCGCGGGCGGGTCGATCTACGACGCGGAGGGTAAGCCGACGCTGAACACCGAGCAGGCCGCCCGCGCCCTGGACGCCTACATCGAGACCTACCGCACCGCGGCCCCGGCCAACAGCCTGAACTGGGGCTTCGACGAGGCCTTCCGCTCGGTCTCCGGCGGCAACGCCGCCTCGATGATCGGCTACAACTGGAACCTGCCCGCGCTCAACGACCCCGCCGGGGCGTCGGGTGCGCGCGCCGGACAGTTCGCGTTGGCGCCGATTCCCGGCGGCAAGTCCGCGCTGGGCCTGTGGAGCTGGGCGATCCCGGCGAACTCGGCGGCTCCGGACGCGGCCTGGGCGTTCACGTCCTGGATCACCTCACCCGCCGTCGACGCCCAGCGCGTCGCCGAGGGCGGTGCGGTGACCCGCAAGGGTTCGCTGACCGATCCGAAGGTGCTGGCCGACGGGTACGGCGAGGAGTACTACCGCGTCGTCGGTGAGATCCTGGCCGACGCAGCCCCGCTCTCCCAGGGCCGCGGTGGTGAGGAGATGATCCAGGCCGTGGGAACCGAGCTCAACGACGCGGCGGCGGGCAACAAGAGCGTGGCCGACGCACTGCGCGACGCCCAGGCGGCCGCAGAGCGAATCCAGCAGTGACACAGGGGAATGCGACGGTCGCGGGAACGAGAACATGAGATTCAAGTACGGCATGCTGATGCCGCTGCTCGCCTTGTTCGGCGTGGCCGTCGGATTCCCGCTCTGCTATGCGGCCTACCTGTCGGTCACCGACTATCGGCTGACCGACCGCCGGGCCCCGGACTTCGTCGGCATCGCGAACTTCGGGTCCGCGCTTTCGAACTCCGCGTTCTGGGAGGCGTTCGGCACCACCGCGATCTACGTGGTGGTGGCGGTCTCACTGGAACTGGTCATCGGGTTCTCACTCGCTCTGGCGCTGCACCAGCAGAAGTGGGCCAAGGACCTGTCCCGGGCGATCGTGCTGGCGCCCATGTTCATCACCCCGATTGCCGTCGGGCTGATCTTCCGGTTCCTGCTCAACGACCAGATCGGCGCCATCCCGGCGCTTTTGCACGCGGTCGGCACCGACTACGACTTCTTCGGCTCCGGCAAGGCGTTGCTCACCCTGGCGTTCATCGACGTGTGGCAGTGGACGCCGTTCATGGTGCTGCTCATCCTGGCGGGCCTGGAGTCGATGCCCAAACAGCCGATGGAGGCCGCCCGCGTCGACGGCGCCGGCCCCGTCTACCGGCTGCGGCGGGTCCTGATCCCGATGCTGGCACCGGTGCTGACCGTCGCGGTGCTGCTCCGCGGACTCGACGCGCTGCGCGTGTTCGAGTACGTCTACGCCACCACCCGCGGTGGGCCCGGCACCGAGACCCAGACCCTGCAGTACTTCATGTATCTCGAGGGCATCCAGTTCTTCCGGCTCGCCCAAGCCAGCGCCATGGCCTTCATCGTGCTGGTGCTGGTGCTGGCCGTGATCGTCGTCGCCTTCCGCGCGATGGAGCGCAGCCGCGAAAGGACCACCGCCTGATGACCCGGCCGCGTCCCCTCGAGGTCCTGCGCATCGCCGTGCTCACCGCGGCGCTGGTGTTCGTGCTGTTTCCCATCGCCTGGGTCGCGCTGGCGAGTTTCAAGACGCCGGCGCAGATGTCCGAGCCGTTCCTCATCGCGTTCGGCCCCACCCTGGACAACTGGCGCGCGGTGCTCGACTCGGGCATCTTCGCCGCCGCGGGCCGCAGCGTCGTGGTCGGTGTGGTCACCGTGGTGGTGAGCCTCGTGGTTGGCAGCATGGGCGCCTACGTGATCGCCAAATACCGCGCGGGTGGCTCGCTGACCCGCTTCGGCATGCTTGCCGCGCAAGTGGTTCCGCCCGCGGTGATGGTCTTCCCGTTCCTGACGATGGCCCAGGCGTTGCGGATGACCGACACGCTGGTGCCGGTGATCTTCGCGCACCTGTCGTTCGTGCTGCCGCTGGTGACCTGGTTTCTGATCGGATTCTTCGAGGCCGTCCCGGCCTCACTCGAGGAGCAGGCCCGCGTCGACGGGTTCACCCGGTGGCAGGCGTTCCGGCTGGTCGTGCTGCCGCAGGTGCTGCCCGGCATCGGCGCGGCGGGGATCTTCGGGTTCACGCTGTCGTGGAACGACATGTTCTACGGGCTCATCCTGGCGCCCGGCAATGCCGCGATCCTGCCGGTGGCGATCTCGAACTTCAACACCTTCCGCGGCGTCCAGATCGGGACGATGAGCGCCGCGATCATGATCGCCATCGTGCCGGTGGTGGTCGCCAGCTTCTTCATCCAGCGACGCCTGGTCCAGGGGATCAGCGGCGGCGCGGTCAAGTACTAGTAGCGAGGAACTCCCCCACATGGCATCGGTCACCTTCTCAGCGGTCACCAAGGCGTTCGGCGACGCCACCGTGGTCTCGGAACTCGACCTCGAACTGACCGACGGCAGCATGACCGTGCTGGTCGGACCGTCGGGATGCGGTAAGACCACGTCGCTGCGCATGCTCGCCGGGCTCGAGAAGGTCAGCTCCGGGTCCATCCACATCGGCGACCGCGACGTCACCGCACTGGAACCCAAGGAACGCGATATCGCGATGGTGTTCCAGAACTACGCGCTGTATCCGCATCTGTCGGTGCGCGAGAACATCGCGTTTCCGCTGCGCGCCAAGAAGATCGCGCGCACCGAGGCGTTGCGGCGGGCCGATGGGATCGCCGAGTCGCTTGGCCTCGGTCACCTCACCGCACGCAAACCCAAGGATCTGTCCGGCGGCCAGCAGCAGCGTGTGGCGATCGGCCGCGCGATCATCCGTGAACCGTCGGTGTTCCTGTTCGACGAACCGCTGAGCAACCTCGACGCGAAGCTGCGCGTGGAGACCCGGACCGAACTGCTGCGTCTGCAGCGCCGGCTCGGGATCACCTCGCTCTACGTCACCCACGACCAGGAGGAGGCGATGACGCTGTCGGACCGCATCGTGGTGATGCGCGACGGCCGGATCGCCCAGGCCGCTCCCCCGGCGGAGGTGTATCGACGCCCCGCCGACACGTTCGTCGCGACGTTCGTCGGCAGCCCGAAGATGAACCTCGTGACCGGCGCCGTGGCGGCCGGGGAGCTGCGCTGTGACGGCCTGCGGATGACCGTCGGCGGCCCCGACGCCCCAGCCGTGACGATCGGTGTGCGTCCTGACGACCTCACGCTGTCGGCGGCCGCGGACGGTGCGGCGACGGTCGAACTGGTCGAGTTGCTGGGTCCGCGCGCGATCGTGACGGTGCGCGCCGGTGACGAACGGCTCACCAGCGTGGTCGCCGCCGCACAGTTGGCCGACATCTCCCCCGGCACCGCCGTCGAGCTGTCCGCGCGGCCCGCCGACGTGCACCGCTTCGACCCGCAGACGGGTGTGCGGCTGCCCGGATAGGCGCGCCCCGGTGGGTGGCTAGCTGCCCAGCAGGGTCGGCAGCGCCAGCACCGAGTCGACCGCCAGCGCGGCGAATACGACGGCCAGATAGTTGTTCGACTGCAGGAACAGTCGCAGCGGCTTGACCGGCTCGCCGCGCTTGACCCCGTTGTAGAGCTGGTGGGCCATCACCAGGAACCAGGTGCCCGCGAGCACCGCCACCGAGGCGTACAGCCAGCCGGTGGCCAGCGCCAGCGCCAGCGTGGTCAGCACCGTCAGCCAGGTGTAGATCAGGATCTGGCGGGTGACCTGACGCTCGGTGGCCACGGCAGGCAGCATGGGCACACCCGCCGCTTTGTAGTCATCCTTGTAGCGCATCGCCAGCGCCCAGGTGTGCGGCGGCGTCCAGAAGAAGATGATCGCGAACATCACCAGCGCCGGCCACTGGATGGTGCCGGTGACCGCCGACCAGCCGATCATCACCGGCATGCAACCGGCCGCCCCGCCCCACACCACGTTCTGGGAGGTACGACGCTTGAGCAGCAGCGTGTAGACGAAGACGTAGAACGCGATGGTGGCCACGGCCAGCAGGCCGGACAGCAGGTTGCTGGTGCCCCACAGCCAGAAGAACGAGCCGACCGACAGGACCAGGCCGAAGATCAGCGCGTTGCGGGTCGGGACGGTGTCGCGGGCGAGCGGCCTGCGCGCGGTCCGCTTCATCTTCTTGTCGATGTCGGCGTCGGCGACGCAGTTGAGTGTGTTCGCACCTGCGGCGGCCAGCATGCCGCCGATGAGCGTGTTGAGGATCAGCAGCGGATCGACCGAGCCGCGATCGGCCAGTAGCATCGCCGGGATCGCGGTGACCAGAAGCAACTCGATCACGCGCGGTTTCGTCAGCGCCAGATAGGCCAGAACCGTGGTGCGGATGCGAGACGGCGCCCCATGGCTGAGGTGGCGCTCGCGAATGCTCACGCAGTCAACTCCCTCATCGTTGGCGGTGGTCTTGGCGATGTTGATGGTCTTCCGCTTGGTGATGGTCACAGCCGCCGCGCAACATCTACTACAGACGATGGTAGACCGCTGGGGACCCTGCGGATGACCGCAGGGTCATTTCCGCACCACTACCGTAACGGGAGCACGAAATCTCCCCGCATGCACCATGCGGCGCCGCAGCCGGGAGCACTAGGGTTGGAGGCGCGGTCCGAAAGGTTGTGTGCGGCCGCTGACCGAACATTGCCACCAAGGAGCGAGCCAGTGACCACCGTCGACGACATCGCGACGCTGACCCAACCCCACCACCCCGACGACTGGTCCGAGTTGGACTCCGTCGCGGTCGACACCGTGCGGGTGCTGGCGGCGGATGCCGTGCAGAAGGTCGGCAACGGCCATCCCGGTACGGCGATGAGCCTGGCGCCGCTGGCGTACACGCTGTTCCAGCGGACCATGCGGCACGACCCCAGCGATGTGCACTGGCTGGGCCGGGACCGGTTCGTCCTGTCCTGCGGTCATTCGAGCCTGACGCTCTACATCCAGCTCTACCTGGGCGGGTTCGGTCTCGAGCTCGAGGACATCCAGGCGCTGCGGACCTTCAAGTCGAAGACCCCGGGCCATCCCGAGTTCCGGCACACCAAGGGTGTGGAGATCACCACCGGCCCGCTCGGTCAGGGCCTCGCCTCGGCCGTGGGTATGGCGATGGCGGCGCGCTACGAGCGCGGGCTGTTCGACCCGGACGCCGCGCCGGGCACCAGCCCGTTCGACCACCACATCTACGTGATCGCCTCCGACGGCGACATCGAAGAGGGTGTGACCAGCGAGGCGTCGTCGCTGGCGGGTACCCAGCAGCTGGGCAACCTCATCGTCTTCTACGACCAGAACCAGATCTCCATCGAGCACGACACGAACATCGCGCTGTCGGAGAATGTCGCCGACCGCTACCGCGCCTACGGCTGGCACGTCCAGGAGGTCGAGGGCGGCGAGAACGTCGTCGGAATCGAAGAAGCCATCGAGGCCGCCAAGGCGGTCACGGACCGCCCGTCCTTCATCGCGGTGCGCACGATCATCGGCTATCCGGCGCCGAACAAGATGAACACCGGCGGCGTGCACGGCTCGGCGCTCGGTGACGACGAGGTCGCGGCGGTCAAGGAGGTTCTCGGCTTCGACCCGGACAAGACGTTCGAGGTGCGCGACGAGGTCATCGAGCACACCCGCAAGCTCGTCCAGCGGGGCCGCGAAGCCCACGAGAAGTGGCAGCCCGAGTTCGACGCCTGGGCCGAGCGCGAACCCGAGCGCAAGAAGCTGCTCGACCGGCTGCTCGCCCAGGAGCTGCCGGACGGCTGGGACGCCGATCTGACGTACTGGGAGCCGGGCAGCAAGGCGGTCGCCACCCGCGCCGCGTTCGGCCAGGTGCTCAACGACGTCGCGCCGAAGCTGCCCGAATTGTGGGGCGGTTCGGCCGATTTGGCCGGTAGCAACAACACGACCATCAAGGGCGTGAAATCGTTCGGCCCGCCGTCGATCTCGACCGACGACTTCACCGCCGACTGGTACGGCCGGGTGCTGCACTTCGGTATCCGCGAACACGCGATGGGCTCGATCCTGTCGGGCATCGTGCTGCACGGCCCGACGCGCGCCTTCGGCGGGACGTTCCTGCAGTTCTCCGACTACATGCGGCCGGCGGTGCGGTTGGCGTCGCTGATGGACATCGACACCATCTACATCTGGACCCACGATTCGATCGGTCTCGGCGAGGACGGCCCCACGCACCAGCCGATCGAACATCTCGCCGCGCTGCGGGCGATCCCGAACCTGTCGGTGGTCCGGCCGGGTGACCCGAACGAGACGGCCTACGCCTGGCGCAGCATCCTGGCCCGCGGCAACGGCAGCGGCCCGGTCGGTTTCATCCTGACCCGACAGGGCATCCCGGTGCTGGAGGGCACCGACTCCGACGGCGTCGCCCGCGGCGGATACGTCCTCGGCGGCGGGAATCCCTCCGATGACGCCGACGTCATCATCATCGCGACCGGATCCGAACTCCAGCTCGCGGTGGAGGCGAAGAAGCTCCTCGCCGAGAAGGACCTCACCGCATACGTGGTGTCCATGCCGTGCGTGGAGTGGTTCGAGTCGCAGCCGAAGGAATACCGCGACAGCGTCCTGCCGCCCAACGTCTCCGCGCGCGTCGCAGTGGAGGCCGCCGTCGCCCAGAGCTGGTACAAGCTCGTCGGCGACACCGGCGAGATCGTCTCCATCGAGCACTACGGGGAGTCCGCCGACGACAAGACGTTGTTCCGCGAGTTCGGCTTCACCGCCGAGGCCGTGGCCGCCGCCGCGGAGCGCACCATAAACAACTAACCGACAAGGCAAGGGCAGGTATCAGACGATGACTCAGAATTCGAACCTCGCGGCGCTCAGCGCCGCCGGGGTGTCCGTATGGCTCGACGATCTGTCCCGTGAGCGATTGCAGACCGGAAACCTGCAGGAGCTGATCGACACCCGCAGCGTCGTGGGGGTGACCACCAACCCGTCGATCTTCCAGGCGGCGCTGTCGAAGGGTGACGCCTACGACGCCCAGGTGAAGGAACTCGCCGAGCGCGGCGCCGACGTCGACGCCACCATCCGCACCGTCACCACCGACGACGTGCGCAACGCCTGCGACGTGCTGGCCAAGCAGTACGAACTGTCCGGCGGCGTCGACGGGCGGGTGTCCATCGAGGTCGACCCGCGGCTGGCGCACGATACGGACAAGACGATCCTGCAGGCCATCGAGCTGTGGAAGATCGTCGACCGGCCCAACCTGCTGATCAAGATCCCGGCCACCGAGGCGGGTCTGCCTGCCATCACCGCGGTGATCGCCGAGGGCATCTCGGTCAACGTGACGCTGATCTTCTCCGTCGAACGTCACCGCGCGGTGATGGACGCCTACGTGGCGGGTCTGGAGAAGGCCAAGGAGGCCGGCCACGACCTGTCCACGATCCACTCGGTCGCCTCGTTCTTCGTCTCGCGCGTCGACACCGAGATCGACAACCGCCTGGAGAAGGTCGGAACCGAGGAGGCCCTGGCGCTGCGCGGTCAGGCCGGCGTCGCCAACGCCCGGTTGGCCTACGCCGCCTACGAGGAGGTCTTCGTCGGCGGGTCGCGGTTCGAGGAGCTCAAGGCCGCCGGCGCCCGGGTGCAGCGGCCGCTGTGGGCGTCGACCGGGGTGAAGAACCCCGACTACTCCGACACCCTCTACGTCACCGAACTCGTCGCGCCGAACACGGTGAACACGATGCCGGAGAAGACGCTCGAGGCGGTCGCCGACCACGGTGTGATCACCGGCGACACGGTGACCGGCAAGGCCGCCGAAGCGCAGGCGGTGTTCGACAAGCTCGACGCCGTCGGCATCGACCTGCGCGACGTGTTCCTGGTGCTGGAAACCGAGGGCGTCGAGAAGTTCGAGAAGTCGTGGCAGGAGTTGCTCGAGGCCACGCAGGGCCAGCTCGACGAGAAGAAGTCCTGAGCCGCGCATGGTGGCGGTGAACCGGCCGGTCCCCGGAGTGCCGACTCCCGCCCCGGCGGGTTGGCGGAATCCGCTGCGTGACAAACGCGATAAGCGCATGCCCCGGATCGCCGGGCCGTGCGGTGTGGTCATCTTCGGGGTCACCGGCGATCTGTCCCGCAAGAAGCTGATGCCGGCGATCTACGACCTGGCCAACCGGGGGCTGCTGCCCGCGTCGTTCTCGCTCGTCGGGTTCGCCCGAAGGGACTGGGCCGACGAGGATTTCGGACAGGTCGTCTACGAGGCGGTCAAGAAGCACGCCCGCACCCCGTTCCGCCAGGAGGTGTGGGACCGGCTGGCCGAGGGAATCCGGTTCGTCCAGGGCACATTCGACGATGAAGCCGCCTTCGCCACTCTCGCCGAAACCCTGGAGAAGCTCGACGTCGAACGCGGCACCGGCGGCAATCACGCGTTCTACCTGTCGATCCCGCCGAAGGCGTTCCCGGTGGTCTGCGAACAGCTGCGTAGATCCGGGCTGGCGCGTCCCCAGGAGGGCCGCTGGAGCCGGGTGGTGATCGAGAAGCCGTTCGGCCACGACCTCGAGAGCGCGGTCGAACTCAACTCGGTGGTGAACAGCGTGTTCCCCGAGGAGTCGGTGTTCCGCATCGACCACTACCTCGGCAAGGAGACCGTGCAGAACATCCTGGCGCTGCGGTTCGCCAATGAACTGTACGAGCCGGTCTGGAACAACAACTACGTCGACCACGTCCAGATCACGATGGCCGAGGACATCGGATTGGGCGGGCGCGCAGGCTATTACGACGGCATCGGCGCCGCCCGCGACGTGATCCAGAACCACCTGCTGCAACTGTTGGCGCTGACGGCGATGGAGGAACCGGTCAGCTTCCATCCCCACGAGCTGCAGGCCGAGAAGATCAAGGTGCTCTCCGCGGTGCGGTTGGCTCAACCCCTCGACCAGACCACCTCCCGCGGTCAGTACACCGGCGGGTGGCAGGGCGGTGAGAAGGTGGTCGGCCTGCACGACGAGGAGGGGTTCTCCAAGACGTCGACGACCGAGACGTTCGCCGCGATCACCCTCGACATCGACACCCGCCGCTGGGCCGGGGTGCCGTTCTATCTGCGCACCGGAAAACGACTGGGCCGCAGGGTCACCGAGATCGCGCTGGTGTTCCGCCGGGCGCCGCACCTGCCGTTCGACGCGACGATGACCGAGGAACTGGGCCAGAACGCGCTGGTGATCCGGGTGCAGCCCGACGAGGGCATCACGCTGCGGTTCGGCTCCAAGGTGCCGGGCAGCGCGATGGAGGTCCGCGACGTCAACATGGACTTCTCCTACGGGTCGGCGTTCGCCGAGGATTCCCCCGAGGCCTACGAGCGGTTGATCCTCGACGTGCTGCTCGGTGAACCGTCGCTGTTCCCGGTCAACGCCGAGGTCGAACTGTCCTGGAACATCCTGGATCCGGTGCTGGACTACTGGGCTTCGCACGGCAAGCCGGATCCGTACGAGTCGGGCACGTGGGGGCCGGAGTCGGCGTTCGAGATGCTGCGGCGAGACGGCCGCGAATGGAGGCGGCCGTGATTGTCGACCTGCCCGACACCACCACCAACGATCTGAACAAGAAGATCACGTCGCTGCGTGAGGAGGGCGGCGCGATCACGCTGGGCCGGGTGCTCACCCTGGTCATCGCCCCGGACTGCGAGGACCTGGTCGAGTTCTCGATCGACGCGGCCGTCTCGGCGAGCCGTGAGCATCCCTGCCGCATCATCGTGGTGGTCCCCGACGACCCCATCGCCGACGCACCCCGCCTCGACGGGCAGCTGCGCGTCGGCGGCGACGCGGGGGCCGGTGAGGTCGTCGTGCTGCGCACCTCCGGACCGCTGGCCGCGCATGCGAGCAGCGTCGTGCTGCCGTTCCTGTTGCCCGATACGCCGGTGGTGGCGTGGTGGCCGGGTGTCGCCCCGGATGTGCCGGCACAGGATCCGTTGGGCCGTTTGGCGATCCGGCGGATCACCGATGCGACCGGGACTGCGGATCCGCTGGCGTCGATCAAGGGCCGGTTGAAGGGCTACACCGCCGGTGACACGGACCTGGCCTGGAGCCGGATCACCTACTGGCGTGCCCTGCTCACCTCGGCGGTCGACCAGCCGCCCTACGAGCCGATCACCTCGGTGGTCGTGTCCGGGCTGAAGGACGAACCCGCACTCGACGTCCTGGCCGGGTGGCTGGCCAGCCGTGTCGACGGGGAGGTGCGCCGGGAGGTGGGACCGCTGCGGGTGGAGCTCGTCCGCCCCAGTTCGACCATCACGCTGCGCCGTCCGCAGGAGGGCATCACGGCGACCCTGAGCCGCACGGGCCGCCCGGACGCGCTGTTGCCGTTGGCCCGGCGCGAGGCGCGGGATTGTCTGGCGGAGGATCTGCGCCGCCTCGACGCGGACGAGATCTACCACGAGGCGCTGCAGGGTATCGACAAGGTGGTGTACGCATGACGGTTTCAGTGCGCCGGTACCCGGACGGCGATGCGCTGGTCACGGCGGTCGGTGACCGGCTCGCCGACGAGATCGTGTCGGCCGTCGAGTTCCGCGGGCGGGCGAACATCGTGTTGACCGGCGGCGGCACCGGCATCAAGCTCCTTGCCCGCCTCGGCACCCACGACGATCGCATCGACTGGTCGAAGGTGCATGTGTTCTTCGGCGACGAGCGGTACGTGCCCGAGGCGGACGACGAACGCAACGACAAACAGGCCCGCGAGACCCTGCTGGACCACATCGACATCCCGACGGCCAATGTCCACGCGATGCCCGCGGCCGACGGTGAGTTCGGGGACGACCTCGACGCCGCCGCGCTGGCCTACGAGCAGGTGCTGGCGGGGCAGGCCGAACAGGACGAACCGACGCCGGTGTTCGACGTGCACCTACTCGGGATGGGCCCCGAGGGACATGTCAACTCGCTCTTCCCGCATACCCAGGCGGTGCGCGAGACCGCCCGCATGGTGGTCGGCGTGACGGACTCCCCTAAACCGCCGCCCCAGCGGATCACGTTGACGCTGCCCGCGGTTCAACGTTCCCGCGAGGTGTGGCTGGTGGTGTCGGGTGACGGTAAGGCCGAGGCGGTCGCCGCCGCCGTCGGCGGCGCCGACCCCGACGACTGGCCGGCCGCCGGCGCCGTCGGACGCGAGGCGACGGTGTGGTTCCTCGACGAGGGCGCCGCCTCGCGGCTCTGACCCGCTACTCCTCGCCGACCCGCTGGGCCTGGGCGTCGTTCTGTGCGGCGGCGTAGCCGGCGGTGTAGTCGGCGATGCGGCGCAGCACGTCGCCGGTGCCCGAGGGTCTGGGGGCGTTCTCGCATTCGCGGGACTGCACGCAATTGAGACGTCAGGACGGCGTCGCCGGTTCCCCCGACCCGTCATAATGGCGATCATGGTGGACAGAAGCGGTCGGGGTACCACACGCACGGGCACTGAACGCATCAGGAAGCTCGCCCAGGCGGCGCTCAACGCCGACGTGACGGTCGAGCAGGTCGACACCATCCTCGACGGCCTCAGCGACACCCTCGACGATCTCAACCGGTCGACGGCCAACTTGGACGTCACGCTGGAACGCTTCAACGAGACCATCAACCAGATCAACGCGTTGGCGCCGCGGCTCATCGCAGTGGTCGACCAGATGGAGGGCATCGTCGGCCGCGTCGAACGCCTCGTCGGTATGGGTGAGGCGGTGCTCGGCCCGCTGGCGGCGACGGAGAACGCGGTGCGCGGCGCACTCAACGCGGTGCGCCGCAGCACCGGCCTCTGACTTCTTCTGCGCGAGCAGACGCGAATGTACCCAATCACCCGGCGTGTCGCGGACATTTCTGTCTGCTCGCGCTGGGAGGTGCAGTCGGGTCCTAACCGCTGTTGCGCAGCGCCGTCGCGAGCCCGCTCATGGTGAGCAGGATCCCGCGCTGCACCAGTTCGTCGTCCTCCCCCGACCGGTACCGGCGCAGCAGTTCGACCTGTAGATGGTTGAGCGGTTCGAGATACGGGAACCGGTTGAACACCGAGCGGGCCAGCGCCGGGTTGTCGGCCAGCAGATCGTCCTGACCGGTGATCAGCCTGTGCATCCGGATGGTGCGCTCGTGTTCGTCGGCGATCTTGTCGAATACACGGCGCCGCAGGTCCTCGTCCTCGACGAGCTCCGAATACCGCGCGGCCAGACCGAGATCCGACTTCGCCAGCACCTGCGCCATGTTGGACAGCACGGTGCGGAAGAACGGCCACCGCCGGTAGAGGTCCTGCAGCACCCCCAGCCGGTCCTCGGATTCGGCCGCCCCTTCGGCGATGTACTGCTCGAAGGCGCTGCCGGTGCCGTACCAGCCGGGCAGCATGACCCGGGACTGGCTCCACGACAGCACCCACGGGATGGCCCGCAGATCGGAGATGGACGTCGTCGGCTTGCGTGAGGCCGGCCTGCTGCCGATGTTGAGCGCCCCGATCTCGCTCACCGGGGTGGACGCCTTGAAGTAGTCGACGAATCCCGGTGTCTCGTGGACCAGTTCGGCGTATGCCCGCTGCGCCCTGGCCGCGAGATCGTCGAGTACCTCGTAAGCCGGCCCGGCCTCGTCCCCCAACCCCTCGACGTCGAGCAGCGTCGATTCCAGCGTCGCGGCCACCAGCGTCTCGAGGTTGCGGTGCGCGATCCGCGGTTCGGCGTACTTGGCGGCGATCACCTCACCCTGTTCGGTGATGCGCAGCGAACCGTTCACCGCGCCTGGCGGTTGCGCGAGGATCGCGTCGTAGCTCGGTCCACCACCGCGGCCGACGGTGCCGCCGCGTCCGTGGAAGAGCCGCAACCGGATACCGGTCTTGCGGGACGATTCGACCAGGTCGAGTTCGGCCCGGTAGAGCGCCCAGTTCGCGGCGAGATAGCCGCCGTCCTTGTTGGAGTCGGAGTAGCCGAGCATGACCTCCTGGCTGTCACCGCGTGCGGTGACCATGCCGCGGTACAGCGGAAGGTCAAGGGCCGCTTCGAGGATCGACGATCCGCGCTGTAGGTCGTCGATCGTCTCGAACAGCGGGACGATGCCGACCGGGGCGTACGGTTCGTCATCCGAGACGTCGAGCAGGCCGGCCTCTTTGAGCAGGATGGCCGCTTCGAGCATGTCCGACACCGACTCACACATCGAGATGATGTAGTTGGGCACCGCCTGCGGGCCGAACACCCGCACCGCACGCGCCCCGGCCCGGACGATGTCGAGTTCTTTTCGTGCCAGTTCCGACAGTTCGGCCTTCTGGGAGGTGAGCGGGCGACGGGTGGCCAGCTCAGAGACCAGCAGGTCGATACGGTCCGACTCTGGCAGCGAGGCGTAGTCGTCGTGCACACCCGCCCACGCCAGCAGTTCCGCCACGACCTCCTCGTGGACGTCGGAGTTCTGCCGCATGTCCAGGCCGGACAGGTGGAAACCGAAGACTCGCACCGCTTCTCGCAGGCGTAGCAACCGGTCGTCGGCGAGTACGGCGCTGCCGTGGCCCCGCAGCGACGCATCGATGACGTCGAGGTCGGCGAGCAGCTCGGCCGGCGTGGCGTAGCGCTCCAGGCCGAGGTCGAGTTCGTGTTCGGGCTGGTTGTCGAGAATCTCCAGGGCGGTGGCGGTGAGCCTGCCGTGGATCACCCGCAGCGCGCGCCGGTACGGTTCGTCGGCCCGGGCGGCCTCGTGACAGGCATCGGCCAGTGCGGCGAGTTCGTCGCTCACGTGCACCAACCGCGCGGACATCGACAGTTCCTGCTCCAGCCCGGTCAGCTCGGCGAAATAGTGCTCGAAGGCCGTGTAGGCGGCGCGGGAAGTGGCCTGCCGCACCACCTCCGCGGTGACGTTGGGATTGCCGTCACGGTCGCCGCCGATCCAGGAGCCGGGCCTCAGGATCGGTTCTGCCAGCAGGTCCGCGTCAGGCCACCGGGTCTGCAGTGCGGAGCGGACCTCGGCGTTGACGCGTGGGATGACCTCGAAGAACGCGGCGCGGTAGTAGCGCAGCCCGGTCTCGATCTCGTCCTGGATCTTCAAGCGCGACAGCCTGATCAACGCCGTCTGCCACAGCGTGAGGATGTGCCTGCGCAATTCCAGCTCGATGTCGCGCCCGTCGTCGGTGGTCTCGTGACCGTGTGCCCGCAGCCGCATGAGCTCGGTGATGCGGTGCTGGGTGTCGAACACCGTGCGCCTGCGGGTCTCGGTGGGGTGGGCGGTGATCACCGGCGACACCAGCGCACCGCTCAGCGCGGCCGACACCTCGTCGGAATCCAGTTGTGCGGAATCGAGTTTGGCGTACGTCGCTGCCAGGCTGCTGTCCTGCGGCGGTTCACCGGCGGCCACGTGCACGGCACGGCGGCGCTCGCGGTGGATGTCCTCGGCCACGTTGGCCAGCAGTGCGAAATGGGTGAACGCCCGGATGACGGGTATCGCGGCGCGCACCCCGATACCGTCGAACAGTCCGGCGAGTTCGGCCCGGTCGATCTCGGAGCGGCGGACCCGGAAGGACTCCACGCGGGCGCGTTCGACGAGGTCGAACACGTCCTCACCGTTCTGCTCGCGGACCGTGTCACCCAGGATGGCGCCCAGCAACCGGATGTCTTCGCGCATCGGCTCACTGGCTTCGCGGCCCACCTCGGTCCGGGTCACCGAGCCGATCGGTTCGAGCGCTTCTGGGAGGTCAGCCATGCGTTCCAGTATCGGCGTCCGGCGGACCCGCCGCATGGCGGGCGGGTCCACGGGACGGTGGTCGTGGGGTCAGGTCAGACGTCGCCGGCGGGCTTGTCGGCGCCGGTGATGTCACGCTCGTGCTGCACGCGACGTTCCAGTTCGTCGTCATCGAGCGGGCGCGGTTCCTTCGCGTGCTCGCGATGATCGGGATGCACCTCTTCGGTCGGCACCATCACGTCGCTGATATCGGGGTTGTCGTCTCGAGCCATGACAGGTCGATACCCACCGCGAGCTTGCGGCAACCCGTCTGTGACGGGTGTGACGGGTCAGCTGTACTTGATCTGCAGCGCCACGCCGACGATCGAGACCACCCAGATGCCGACGACGAACAGCGTCAACCGGTCGAGGTTCTTCTCGACGACCGTGGAGCCCGAGAGGCTCGACTGGACGCCGCCCCCGAACAGGGTCGACAGACCGCCGCCCTTGGCACGATGCAGCAGCACCAGGAGCACCACCAGCAAGCTGGTGACGATCAACGTGATCTGCAGTGCGAGAACCATGGCGGACAGCCTACAGGCCGGGAACCTGCGGTCAGGGCAGGGGCCCGCCGGCGGCGATCGCCGACAGCGTGGCGAACTGCTCACCGTCCAGGGAGGCCCCACCGACCAGCGCACCGTCGACGTCTTCCTGGGCCACGATCTCCCCGACGTTCTTGGCGTTCACCGACCCGCCGTAGAGCACCCTGATCCCGGCCGCCAGCTGCGGTGAGGAGAGCTTCCCGAGCTCGTCGCGGATGGCCTTGCACACCTCCTGCGCGTCGGCGGCGCCGGCCACCCGGCCGGTGCCGATCGCCCACACGGGTTCGTAGGCGATGACGGCCTGACCGATCTGCTCGGACGTCAGCCCCGCCAGCGAACCGCGCAACTGCTCGACGTTGTGCTCGACGTGGTTGCCCGCCTCACGCACCTCCAGGTGCTCACCGATGCAGACGATCGGGGTGATGCCGTGCCGGAACGCCGCGGCGGCCTTGGCGGCCACCAGCGCGTCGTCGTCGTGGTGGTAGGTGCGGCGCTCCGAGTGCCCCACGACGGCGAACGAGCAGCCCAGCTTGGCCAGGAACGCACCGCTGATCTCCCCGGTGTAGGCACCGGAATCGTGCTGCGAGACGTCCTGTGCGCCGTAGCTCAGGCGCAGTTTGTCCCCGTCGACGAGCGTCTGCACGCTGCGCAGGTCGGTGAACGGCGGGATGACCGTCACGTCGACCTTGTCGAAGTACTTGTCCGGCAGGGAGAAGGCGATCTTCTGCACCAGCGCGATGGCCTCGAAGTGGTTGAGGTTCATCTTCCAGTTGCCGGCGATCAGCGGCTTACGGGCCATGGTCTAGGACTCCAGTACTTGGATGCCGGGCAGTTCCTTGCCCTCGAGGTATTCCAGCGACGCGCCGCCGCCGGTGGAGATGTGGGAGAAGCCGTCCTCGGCCAGGCCGAGTTGGCGCACCGCCGCGGCACTGTCGCCGCCGCCGACGACGCTGAACGCGCCCTTGGCGGTGGCACCGATGATCGCCTCGGCGACACCCTTGGTGCCTGCGGCGAACGCGGGGAACTCGAACACGCCCATCGGGCCGTTCCAGAACACCGTCCTGGCGTTCGACAGCAGGTTGGTGAACCGCTTCACCGACTCGGGGCCGATGTCGAGGCCCATCTTGTCTTCCGGGATGCGATCCGCCGCAACGGTTTCGGGTTCGGCATCAGCGGAGAACTCCGGCGCAACGACGATGTCGACGGGCAGGTGGATGACGTCGCCGTAGGTGTCGAGCAGTTCACGGCAGGTGTCGATCATCTCCGGTTGCACCAGCGACTTGCCGACCGAAACCCCCTGCGAGGCGAGGAAGGTGAAGCACATCCCGCCGCCGATCACCAGGCTGTCGGCCTTCTTGGCCAGCGATTCGATCACCGCGAGCTTGTCGGAGACCTTCGAACCGCCGAGCACCACCGCGTACGGGCGGTCGGTCGAGCTGGTGAGCTGTTCGAGCACCTTGACCTCGGCGGCCACCAGCGTGCCCGCGTAGTGCGGCAGCAGGGTGGCGATGTCGTACACCGACGCCTGCTTGCGGTGCACCACCCCGAAGCCGTCACTGACGAAGGCACCGTCGTCGCCGACGAGCTCGACCAGCGCCTCGGCCAGCTTCCGCCGCTCGCCGTCGTCCTTGCTGGTCTCGCGCGGGTCGAAACGGATGTTCTCCAGCAGCAGGACGTCACCGTCGGTGAGCCCCTCCGCGCGGGCCAAAGCGTCGGTTCCGACCACGTCACCGGCGAGTTGCACGTGCCGGCCGAGCTTTTCGCTCAGCGCGGCCGCGACCGGCTTGAGCGAGTACTTCGGGTCCGGCCCGCCCTTCGGCCGCCCGAGGTGGGCGGTGACGATCACCTTCGCGCCGGCCTCGGCGAGCGCCTCGAGCGTCGGCACGGAGGCGATGATGCGGCCGGGGTCGGTGATGGCGCCGTTGTCGTCGAGCGGGACGTTGAGGTCGGAGCGCACGAGGACGCCCCTCCCCGCGATCTCCCTGTCGCCGTCGTTCAGCAGGTCTTCGAGCGTCTTGACGGCCATGTCGCTAGTTCTTTTCCCCGTCGCTCCACTCGGCCATCAAAGGGACTTGCCCACCAGAGCGACCAGGTCCACGAGGCGGTTGGAGTAGCCCCACTCGTTGTCGTACCAGGACACGACCTTGGCCTGGTTGTCGATGACCTTGGTCAGGCCCGAGTCGAAGATCGAGCTGTGCGGATCGGTGACGATGTCGCTGGAGACGATCGGCGCGTCGTAGTACTTGAGGATGCCCTTGAGCGGACCGTCCGCTGCCGCCTTCATCGCGGCGTTGATCTCCTCGGCGGTGCCCGGCTTGGCCAACTCGGCGGTCAGGTCGGTGCATGAGCCGGTGGGGATCGGCACCCGCAGCGCGTAGCCGTCCAGCTTGCCCTTGAGTTCCGGGAGCACCAGGCCGATGGCCTTGGCGGCGCCGGTGGACGTGGGAACGATGTTGAGGGCGGCGGCGCGGGCACGGCGCAGGTCCTTGTGCGGCCCGTCCTGCAGGTTCTGATCCTGGGTGTAGGCGTGGACCGTGGTCATCAGGCCCTTGACGATGCCGAACTCGTCGTTGAGCACCTTGGCCAGCGGGCCGAGGCAGTTCGTGGTGCACGACGCGTTGGAGATGATGTTCTGGCTGCCGTCGTACTTGTCGTCGTTGACGCCCAGCACGATCGTGATGTCCTCGTCGCTGGCCGGCGCCGAGATGATGACCTTCTTGGCGCCCGCGTCCAGGTGGCCCTGGGCCTTGTCGCGCTTGGTGAAGATGCCGGTCGACTCGACGACGACGTCGACGCCCAGATCACCCCAGGGCAGGGCGGCGGGGCCTTCCTTGACCTCGAGGGCCTTGATCTTGGTGTCGCCGACGACGATCGTGTCGTCACCTTCGAGGCTGACCTCGTAGGGAAGCCGGCCCAGGATGGAGTCGAACTTCAGCAGGTGCGCCAGCGTGGCGTTGTCGGTGAGGTCGTTGACCGCCACGATCTCGATATCGGTGCTCTTACCTTCGGCCTTCTGCGCATCCAGCGCGCGGAAGAAGTTACGGCCGATGCGGCCGAAGCCGTTGACGCCTACCCGGATGGTCACGTGGATCTCCCCTGTCTGCCTCTGGTGTATTGCTCGCCCGCCAGCCTAGTGGGGCCGGATTTCGGACGCGCGGGCTGGTCAGTGCACGGCCAGGCTCTGATCGGCGTACGGATTGCCCAACCATCTACGGCGGATCTGCTGCAGCGTGCCCGCCTCCTCCAACTCGGCCTGCGCGACGGTGATCCGGCTGAGCATCTGCTGGTCGTGGCCGGCCACCGCGAGTGCGATGTGCTCGACGGACAACCCCTTCTGCACGACGTCGACGTCGGATCGGCCCTTGGCGTATTCGGTCAGCACAGGCGCCAGGGCGACGATGGCATCACATCCGTCGATGTCGAGCCGGTCGCATCGCTTGACGGGTCCCTTGAGCTGGGCCGCGAACCGCTCGGCGGCGCTCCCTCGTTGCACGGCGACGGTGAGTCCGTCGAGCTCGTCGACGGAATGCACGTTCGGGTGGTTCTCGGCGTCGACGGCAAGCGCCTGGCCGGCGATGAGGTAGGGCGGGGCGAAGGCGACCGGTCCGTCGGTGGCCGTGAGGCCGCCGGCCGCGCAGTCGACGTCGCCGCTGCCCAGCGCTTCGAGGACCTCGTCGACGGTTCGGTAGTCGACGAACTCCGCCCGGTCACCGAGGGCGTCGGCGATCGCATTGGCCAGGTCGACGTCGAGCCCACCCGGCATTCCGGTGAAGGGCGGGTTGGGAACGACGATGCCGACGCGGAGTGTGCCCATACCGGCCACGGTAGTCATGTCGTGATCGATGACGCCCTAATCGTGAGGACCCAGGGTCACGACTCCACGGTGCGCTCCTTCGTCATCGATGTCAGACCCCCCTGCGACGATGGGGTCATGCCTTCGAGCGCACCGGGTTTCGTTCCCAGCGCACCTCGCGCTGCGCAGCTGGAGGCGTGCTTCGAGGAGCTGTCGGAACTGGCGGGCAAACGCAACGCCATCGACGGGCGCATCGTGGAGATCGTGGCCGAGATCGACCGTGACGGACTGTGGGGCGCCACCGGTGCCCGCTCCATCCCCGCACTGGTGGCATGGAAACTCGGACTGTCGTCGAAGAATGCGAAGACCATCGCCGCCATCGCCCACCGGCTCGACGAGTTCCCCCGCTGCACCCGAGCTCTCCGCATGGGCCGACTGTCACTGGATCAGGTCGGAGCCATCGCCGACGGGGCGGGCGAGGGTTCCGATGAGCACTACGCCGAACTGGCCGCCAACGCCTCTGTCAGCCAACTCCGCACCGCCATCAAACTCGAACCCCCACCCCAACCCGAACCCGAACCCGAACCCGACGCCGACAGCGATGCCGACGTCGAACCGAAACCCCTCCCCGATCCGGCGGACCTACAGCCCTCGATCACCACAACCTCCGACGAGCAGTACACCTACTGGCACATCAAGGTGCCCCACGTCGACGCGGCGAAAGTCGACGCCGCGCTGCACTCCCGCCTCGACGGGCTCATCGCCCAATGGAAACGCGACCACGGCGACCACGGCGACACCGACCACAAGGACGCCCGGGGGTTCGGGCGGCCGCCGATGCCGCGGCTGGCTGATGCGTTCATGGACATCATCGACACCGGCTGGGACGCCGAGGCCGCCCGCCGCCCGCATGGAGACCGCATCACGGTGGTCATGCACCTCGACATCAACGACCGTATCGCCGCCCTCCATGTGGGCCCGCTGCTGTCGGATGCCGACCGGCGCTTCCTGGGTTGCGACGCCACCTGCGAAGTGTGGTTCGAACGCGACGGGCAACCCATCGGCACCGGGCGCACCACCCGCCTGATCAGCCGCCGACTGCGGCGCGCCCTGGAGTACCGCGACCGGACCTGCGTGGTCCCCGGCTGCGGTGCCACCCGCGGACTGCACGCCCACCACATTCAGCACTGGGAAGACGGCGGACCCACCGACCTCGACAACCTCGTGCTGGTCTGCCCCTACCACCACCGCCTGCACCACCGCGGCGTCATCACCATCACCGGACCCGCATCAAATCTCACCGTCGCCGATGCCGCCGGCCGACGACTGCACTCGGGCTCGTTGGCCCGCCCACCGACCACACCCCCACCCACAGTGCCGCCCTACCGGGGACCATCCGGCGAGCGCGCCGACTGGTGGTGGTACACACCATTCCAACCGCCGCCACCCACCACCAACTGAGCGAGTCGGCCCGCCTTGAATCGGTTGCTGCGCAAAGCGATCGATCGCATACCGGTTGGCGTCAGGAAACCGCTACGGGTGTTTCAGATTTCGGTATGCCCCGGCGGCGCCGCTGGTATGCCGCGAGGGCGATCGACGCCGCCGACAGCGCCGCGGCGACGCCGAACGCCGGGGCGAAGTGCGCGCCGCTGATGATCACGCCCAGCGCGGTGGCGCCGACCGCCTGACCGAACATCAGCGCGATGAACAACATGGCGGTGCCCGCCGCCGCATGCGCCGGGTCGATGGCGGTGGTCCACAGGATGAGCGACGAGGTGGCCGCGGTGAATCCCCAGCCGAAGGCGAAGCAGCCCACCAGTGCCGCCACCGTGACCTGCGGGACGATCGCGAGCAGGGCGATGGCGCCGGTCATCACCGAACACGTCAGGATCCAGGCGGCCACCGGCGTGAGTCGGGCCAGTGGTTTGGCGGTCAGCAGCAGTGCGGCAGAGCCCAGGCCGAGCACGATCCACGCGGTGATCGTGCCGCGTTGCGAACTGGCGCCGGTCTCGACGAGCAGGCTGCGGCCGTAGGTCCACACCGCACTGGACCCCGCGCCCATGAGGATCGCGGCGGCGATCGCGCCGATGTGGCGGGCTACCCAGGCCTTCGAGGGTCTGAGGTGCTGCCCCTGCGCCGGCCCGGTGCGGCGTCGGTCGACGGCCAGCACAGCGAGCGCGCATACCGCGGTGAGCACTCCGATCAGCACCCACGTGACACGCCACTGAGGAAGGAGCATCAGGGCCAGCACCCCGGCTGCGACCAGACCGGGACCCGTACCGGCGTTCACCATCGACTGCGCGCTGTCGACGCGGCGGGGGTCGACGTTGCGGGCCACGATGCTCACCAACGCCGGTGAAGCCAGGCCGGCACCGGCGGAGCTGACGACGGCGAAGACGCTGAAGACGGCGACGCCCGGCGCCGCCGCCATCCCCCACACGCCGCCGCAGGCTGTCACGGCGGCCACCACGACCAACACTCGCGGCATCCGGTGACCGAGCACGAAGCCGGTGGCCGCGGCCGCGCAATACAGCAGAGACGACGCCGAGAAGATGTATCCGGCGCCGGCCGCACCGAGGTGCAGGTCGGCCTGGATGTCGGGAAGGAACAACCCGTAGGCCAACCGCACGAGCCCGTACATGGCGGCGATGAAGCTGGTGCCAAAGGCGATGACCAGGGGGTCACGCCCGCCGACAAACGAAAACGACCGTTTCACTTTCGCCAGTCTAGGCTGAGCCCCATGCCGGTGCGCAAGAGCTCCGAGGACAGACTGCTCGATGCGGTCGACGACCTGGTGTTCTCGCGCGGCATCGAATCGACTCCGGTGGATGCGGTGCTCGCCCGGGCCGGCGTGTCGGCGGCCACGCTGTACCGCGGCTTCCGCAGCAAGGAGGCGTTGATCGCGGCCGCCCTCGAACGTCGCCACGAGCGGTGGCGGGTGGTGTGGGAACGGGCGATCGCCGCCGCCACCGATGACGAGGAACGCCTGCTCGCGGTGTTCGACGCGGTCGACGCCTTCGCCCGGCGACCGGACGGCGCGCGGTGGTGCGCCTTCCTCGGCACCGCCGCGGAGTACGCCGATCCGCCCGCGGAGATCGCCGACGCCGTCGCACGCGATACGGACTATCTACGGGAACGGTTGCGCGAGTTGGCCTCTCAGCTTCCGTGCGGCGATCCGGACGGTCTGGCCGAAGCGATCCTTGTGGTGCTCACCGGGGAACTCGCGATGAGGTTGCGCGACGCGCGCCGCCGCCGGTCGACGGTCGGCCGCGAGATCGGCAGAACCTTGATCACCACCGCCCTCGCAGGTTAGGCGTCCTCGAGCAGATCGGGCGTGACGGCGGATTCGGTGTCCGGGATGCCGTCCTGTTTGGCCTTGCGGTCGGCCATCGACAGCAGCCGCCGAATGCGCCCGGCGACAGCGTCTTTCGTCATCGGCGGATCGGCCAGCCGGCCCAGTTCCTCCAGCGAGGCCTGCCGGTGCTCGACACGCAGCTTGCCCGCGGACGCCAGATGGTCGGGCACGGTGTCACCGAGAATCTCGAGCGCGCGTTCCACCCGCGCGGCCGCCGCGACCGCTGCGCGCGCCGAACGCCGCAGGTTCGCATCGTCGAAGTTCGCCAACCGGTTGGCGGTGGCCCGCACCTCCCGGCGCATCCGCCGCTCTTCCCACGTCAGCCGCGTGTCCTGGGCGCCCATCCGGGTCAGCAGCGCACCGATCGCCTCCCCGTCGCGCACCACCACCCGGTCGCTGCCGCGGACCTCCCGCGCCTTGGCGCTCACGCCGAGCCTGCGGGCGGCCCCGACGAGCGCGAGCGCCGCCTCGGGGCCGGGGCAGCTCACCTCGAGCGCCGAGGACCGGCCCGGTTCGGTGAGCGAACCGTGCGCCAGGAACGCGCCCCGCCAGGCGGCCTCTGCATCGGCCACGCTGCCGCCGACCACCTGGGCGGGCAGCCCACGCACCGGGCGTCCACGCAGATCGAGCAGCCCGGTCTGCCGGGCCAACGCCTCACCGTCCTTGGCCACCCGCACCACGTACCGCGTGCCCTTGCGAATACCGCTGGCGGACAACATGTGTACGACCGCGTTGTAGCCGTACAGATCGTAGATGTCCTTGCGCAGCCGGCGCGCGATGATCCCGAGGTCCACCTCGGCCTCGACGACCACCCGGCCGGACACGATGTGCAGCCCGCCGGCGAAGCGCAGCAGCGACGCGACCTCGGCGCGGCGAGCGCTCACCGAGTTCACCACGAGTCGGCTCAGCTCGTCTTTGACCTCGGCTGTCATCGCCACGAGTCGTCACCTCTCGGTCGGTTCGAAGTCGGGGTGGACGCCGTCGGCACCTCATCGCGGCCCCCCGCCGTCCCGCGGAGCCGGACACCTTCGAGGGCCGCGGCCAGTCGCGCCGGATCATGTAAAGGTGTACCAGGTCGGCAGACGTCGGCGAACTCCACTCGGGCGTCGAGGATCTTCGCCGTCCGGCTCAGCTGGTCGCGTTCCCGGTCACTGGGCACCCGGCTGGCGTCGACGATGATGTCGTGCACGGTGAAGTTCGGCGCATGCTGGGACAACACGTGGATGTGGCGTTCGACGGAGAAGCCCGCCGTCTCCCCCGGCTCGGCGGCGAGGTTGAGCACCAGCGCCCGGCGCGCCGAGGTGGCGCGCAACGCCGCGGCGAGTTCCGGCACCAGCACATGCGGGATGACGCTGGTGAACCACGATCCGGGTCCCAGCACCACCAGGTCGGCCGACATGATCGCGTCGACGGCCTGGCGGGTGGCCGGCGGATCACCCGGCAGCAGCCGCACCCGGCGCACTTTGCCGACGGTGGTCGCGATCGCCACCTGACCACGGATCACGCGGCTCATCCGGGGATCGGATTCCAGGCCGGCGACGTCGGCTTCGATCTGCAGTGCGATCGGGCACATCGGCAGCACCCGTCCCTTGACCCCGAGGATGCGGCCCAACTCGTCGAGGGCGGCGACCGGGTCGGCCAGCACCTCCGAGAGCCCGGCCAGCATCAGATTGCCGATCGGATGTCCGGCCAGCGCCCCGCTGCCGCCGAACCGGTGCTGGATGATGGTCGCCCACAGCCGGCCGTGCGGACTGTCGGAGGCCAACGCGGCCAACGCCATTCGCAGATCGCCCGGCGGCACGACGTCCAATTCGCTGCGCAGCCGGCCCGAGGACCCGCCGTCGTCGGCGACCGTGACCACGGCGGTGACGTGCGGGCTGAGCCGACGCGCGGCGGACAACGTCGCATAGAGCCCGTGTCCGCCGCCGAGTGCGACGATGCGTGGGCTCACCTGTCCCCCTCGCGTGCGGGGAAGCTCATTCGCGCCCCAGATCCCGGTGCAGCACCCGCACCGTGAGCTCGTCACCGCCTTGCAACCGCCCCGCCAGCGCCTCGGCTATCGCCACACTGCGGTGTTTGCCGCCGGTGCAGCCGATCGCGACGGTCATGTAGCGCTTCCCCTCCCGTCGGTATCCGTCGATCACGACGTTCAGCAGTCGATGGTAGGTGTCGAGGAACTCCTCCGCGCCGGGCTGGCCCAGCACGTAGTCGCGGACGTCGGGGTGCTGACCGGTGTGCGGGCGCAACGCGTCGACCCAGTGCGGATTGGGCAGGAACCGCACGTCCATGACGATGTCGGCGTCCATCGGCAGGCCGTATTTGTAGCCGAACGATTCGACCGTGGCGCTGGTCTCCGCCACGACCTCGCCGCCGAAGGCGCGTTCGACGCTCTCCCGCAGGGCGTGCACCGACAGCTTCGACGTGTCGATCACGAGATCGGCCGAGGCGCGCACCGGTGCGAGCAGTGCCCGTTCCCGTGCGATGCCCTCGGCGAGCGTCTGGTCGCCCTGGAGCGGGTGGCTGCGGCGGTTCTGCTCGTAGCGGCGCACCAGGATGTCGTCGCTGGCCTCCAGGAAGAGCACGCGCGGGGTGATGTTGCGGGTGGCCAGATCGCGACGCACCCAGTCCAGGTCGCCGGTGAACCCACGCGAGCGTACGTCCATGACGACCGCGAGTTGGGTGATGCGTGAGCCGGCGGCCAGCCCCAGTTCCACCATGCGGGCGATCAGCTCGGGCGGCAGGTTGTCGGCGACATACCACCCGAGGTCTTCGAGCACCTTCGCCGCGGTTCCGCGGCCTGCCCCGGACAGCCCGGTGACGAGGACGACGTCGATCCCCGATTCCGGGTGATCGACATCCCCCCGCAGCTGTTCGCTCATGTCCGACTCTGTCATCCCGTCACCCTGCGTTGATCATCGTCGATCACCGCTGCCGCCGTGCCCGAATCGGCCGGTGCGGCCTGCGGCACGCCCAGCGCCTCGAGCACGGCACGTGCGGTGGTGACCCCGATCCCGGGCACCGCGGTGATCTCCTCGACCGACGCCTCCTTCAGTCGCGCCACCGAACCGAAGTGCGTGACCAGCGCTTTGCGCCGGTGTTCGCCGAGACCGCGCACCGAGTCGAGCGCCGACGCCGTCATCCGCTTGGACCGCTTGCTGCGGTGATAGGTGATGGCGAAGCGATGCGCCTCGTCGCGAACCCGCTGCAGCAGGTAGAGGCCCTCGCTGTTGCGCGGGAGGATTATGGGTTCGGGCCCCAGATCTGACCCTGAGGGCACCCACACCTCCTCGAGGCGTTTGGCCAGCCCGATCACCGCCACGTCGCTGATCCCCAGCTCGTCGAGGACCGCCTGCGCCGCGTTGACCTGCGGTGCGCCGCCGTCGACGACGAACAGATTGGGCGGGTAGGCGAACTTCCGTGACTTTCCTTCGGCGGACAACTCCGTCGGGTGCTGGGTGTCGTGCAGGTGCCGGTAGAAGCGGCGCCGGGTTACCTCGGCGATGGAGGCGACGTCGTCGCTGCGGCCGTCGCCCGCGGCTTCGCGGATCGCGTAGTGCCGGTAGTCCGACTTGCGGGGCAGCCCGTCCTCGAACACCACCAGTGAGGCCACCACATCGGTGCCCTGGACGTGGCTGATGTCGATGCACTCGATCCGCAACGGGGCATCGGCCAACCCGAGTGTGTCCTGAATGCTCTGCAGCGCAGCGGTTCTCGCGGTGAAGTCGCCCGCCCGTTTCAGTTTGTGCTGGGCCAGCGCCTCTTTGGCGTTGCGCTGCACGGTCTCGAAGAGCGCCTTCTTGTCGCCGCGCTGCGGCACCCGCAGTGCCACCCGGGAGCCCCGCAGCTGCGACAGCCACTCGGTCAACTCGTCGGCATTGTCGGGCAGGCACGGCACCAGCACCTGACGCGGAACGGGATTGGTCGCCTCGTCCTGGCCGGAGTCGCCCGCATTGTCGCCGGCACTGCCGAGTTCGGCCTGATCACCGTAGAACTGGGTGAGGAACTGTTCGACCAGCTGCCCCTCCCCGGATTCGCCGGGCTCGCCGGACTTCTCGACGATCCAGCCGCGCTGACCGCGCACCCGGCCGCCGCGAACGTGGAACACCTGCACCGCGGCCTCGAGATCGTCGTCGGCGAAGGCCACGACGTCGGCGTCGGTCCCGTCGCCGAACACCACGGTCTGCTTCTCCAGCGCGCGCCGCAGGGCGCCGATGTCGTCGCGCAGCCGCGCTGCCCGCTCGAAGTCGAGGTCCTCGGCGGCGGCGGTCATCTTCCGTTCCAGGTCGCGGACCAGGCGGTCGGTCTTACCCGCCAGGAAGTCGCAGAAATCCAGCACGATCTGGCGGTGCTGCTCGGCGCTGACCCGCCCGACGCACGGCGCCGAGCACTTGTCGATGTAGCCGAGCAGGCACGGACGGTCTATCTGGTTGTGCCGCTTGAACACTCCGGCCGAGCAGGTCCGCGCCGGGAACACCCGGGTGAGGAGGTCGACGGTCTCGCGGATCGCCCAGGCGTGCGAGTACGGGCCGAAGTAGCGCACCCCCTTCTTACGCGGGCCGCGGTACACCTTCAGCCGCGGGAACTCCTCGTTGAGGGTGACGGCCAGCACCGGGTAGGACTTGTCGTCGCGGTAGCGGATGTTGAACCGCGGATCGAACTCCTTGATCCAGTTGTACTCGAGCTGCAGCGCCTCGACTTCGGTGTTGACGACGGTCCACTCGACCTTGGCCGCCGTCATCACCATCTGCCTGGTCCGCGGCGCCAGACCGGAGAGGTCGGCGAAGTACGAGTTCAACCGGCTGCGCAGGCTCTTCGCCTTGCCGACATAGATCACCCGGCCGTGCGGGTCGCGGAACCGGTAGACGCCCGGTTCGACGGGGATCGACCCGGGTGCGGGTCGGTACGTCGATGGATCGGGCACGCTCTTAGGTTACTGCCGCGGCGACAGCGGGTTGGAGCCGCGCGACCCGCCCGACAAGCCACGGCGTGACCTACGGACAGGTCGCGAGTGACTCCGCTACCGTCGAAGGGTGCGGATACCGGCGTCGGTGCAGAAGGTGACCGCCCTGCTCGGAGGGGTCGTGTTGCTCATGGCCGGATGCTCCGATGCCGAGCAGGCTCCTCCCACCCCGCCTCCGGTGCCGTGCGAAATGGTGTCGAACGGCACTCCCACGCCCAAGACCCCCGCGGCCGCGCCCCCGGGGCAGGCCGGGGAAGACCTGGCCAACGAGCCGGAGGTGGGCACCGGGTACCGCAAGGACATGACGGCGGTGCGCACCGCTCGTTACTCGGTGTCGACGGCGAATCCGCTGGCCACCCAGGCCGCGTGCCGGGTGCTCCGCAACGGCGGCACCGCGGCCGATGCGATGGTGACCGCCCAGGCGACGCTCGGACTCGTCGAACCCCAGTCCTCCGGCGTCGGCGGCGGTGGCTTCCTGCTGTACTACGACGCCGCATCGGGCGCGGTGCAGGCCTACGACGGCCGTGAGGTCGCCCCCGCCGCGGCCACGGAGAACTACCTGCGGTGGGTCAGCGACACCGACCGGACACCACCCAAACCCGATGCGCGGGCGTCCGGGCGTTCGATCGGCGTCCCCGGCATCGTGCGGCTCTTGCAGACCGCGCACGAGGCGCACGGGAAGACCACATGGCGTGAGCTGTTCGAACCGGCCGTCCAACTCGCCGACGGCGGCTTCGACGTCAGCCCCCGGCTGGCGGCGGCGATCTCCGACAGCCGGGCGGAACTGAGCGCCGACACCGCCGCCGGAAAGTACTTCCTCAACGCCGACGGCAAGCCGAAGACCGCGGGCAGCCGCCTGACCAACCCCGCCTACGCCAAGACCCTGAGCGCGATCGCCTCCGACGGCGCCGACGCGTTCTACACGGGTGCGATCGCCGAGGCGGTCGTCGAGGCCGCGGCGGACACCTCGGGTGGACGCACCCCCAGCGCGATGACGCTGCAGGATCTCGCCGCGTACAAAGTCGAGGTCCGGCAGCCCCTGTGCCGTCCGTACCGCGGTAAGGAGATCTGCGGGATGCCGCCGCCGTCGTCGGGCGGTCTCGCGGTGCTTGCGACACTCGGGATGCTGGAGCGCTTCCCGATGGCCGACCACCGCCCCGACGACATCGACCGCAACGGCGGCAGGCCCGACGCGATGGGCGTGCACCTCATCTCCGAGGCCGAGCGGCTGGCCTACGCGGACCGGGACCGCTACGTCGCCGACACCGCGTTCGTGCCGCTGCCCGGCGGCACGGCGGACACGCTGCTGAACAGCGCCTACCTGGCCGGCCGCGCCGCACTGATCAACGAGCAGCGCAGCATGGGCGTCGCCAAACCCGGAGAGTTCGGTCCGCCCGCCGCACCCACCCCGCAACCACGCGAGCACGGCACCAGCCAGGTCAGCATCGTCGACTCCTACGGGAACGCGGCGTCGCTGACCACCACCGTGGAGTCGCAGTTCGGCTCGTTCCACATGGTCGACGGGTTCCTGCTGAACAACCAGCTGACCGACTTCGCCGCCGAACCGGCGGGCCCCGACGGCGTACCCGTGGCCAACCGCGTGCAGCCGGGTAAGCGGCCGCGCAGCACCATGGCCCCGACGCTGGTCTTCGACGCTTCGACCGGTCCGCCCGGCACCAGGGGTCCGCTCTACGCGGTGCTCGGCTCCCCCGGCGGCGCGGTGATCATCCAGTTCGTGGTGAAAACCGTTGTCGGAATGTTGGATTGGGGTCTGGATCCGCAGCAGGCGGTGGGCATGGTGGATTTCGGGGCCGACAACAGCCCGGAGACCAACGTCGGCGGTGAACATCCCAACGTCGACATCGCCGACAACGGCGACCACGATCCGCTCGTGACAGGTCTGCGCAGACTCGGTCACCGCGTCGATCTGGCCGACCAGTCCAGTGGGCTGTCGGCGATCGTCCGCGACGACACCGGCTGGATCGGCGGCGCCGACCCACGCCGCGAGGGAATGGTCATGGGCGACGGCCGGTGACCGCACCGCACGTCACCCAGCTGACAGAAGCCGACTGGCAGCAGTTCGCCGTGGTGCGGTTGCGGGCGCTGACCGATTCGCTCGGTGTCGACGACCCGCAGTACCGGCACGAGTCCTCCTTCACCGCCACGCAGTGGCGCCGCCGACTGCGCGAACACGCCCAGTTCGCGGTCCTCGCCGACGGCCGTCCGGTCGGTCTGATCAGCGCCCAGCGCGAGAGCACGCAGTCGGTCTACCTGTACTCGCTGTGGCTGGACCCGGATGCGCGCGGACACGGGCTGGCCCGCCCACTGGTCGAGGCGGCGGTGGACTGGGCGCGCAGCCAGCGGGCGCACACCGTGACGCTGCGGGTGGCCGCCGACAATGCGGTGGCGCGTGCGGTGTACGAGAGCGTCGGGTTCCGGATCTCGGCCGCGACCGTCGGCCCGCGCCACGAACTGGCCATGTCACTGAGTGTGTGAACGGTAGCGCGCCAGCGCATCCCGCAACTGCTCCATCGCCTCGACGGCACGCTCTTTGTCGACGGCCTGGATGGCCATCAGCGGGATGTACTCGTCGTCGGGTAGGTCGACCCGCGCCCAGCGGGCGCCGCGGGGGAACGACACGCCGACGATGTCGGGCCACTCGAGAACGCGTTCGGCCCACAGGTTGCGCACTGCCAGGCCGCGCGGGCCGACCCGCACCCGCGGGCGGGCGAACAGTGTCACCACCCCGCCGATGATCACACCCAGCAGTGCGATCGCCACCTGGTCGGCGGTCTGGAAGATGACGCCGCTGGAACCGATCTTGAGCAGGAAGCCCACGGCGACGTGCGCCGCCACGATCACCGCGGCCGCGGCGTAGGCGAAGTACGGGGTGAGGTGCGGTCGGATCACCACTTCCCAGTCACTCATGAGCGTCCGCGCAGCCCCTGCAGGGTGAGCGCGGTGGACAGCGCCGCGGCGGCGGCCTGCGCGCCCTTGTCCTCGGCCGAACCGGGCAGACCCGCGCGGTCGAGCGCCTGCTCCTCGGTGTTGGTGGTCAGGACGCCGTTGGCGACCGGTGTGGAGGCGTCGAGGGAGACACGCGTCAGGCCCTGGGTCACCGCGTCACAGACGTAGTCGAAATGCGGTGTCTGGCCGCGGATCACGACGCCGAGCGCGATGACCGCCTCGTGGTCGGCCGCGAGTGCCTGTGCGACCACCGGGATCTCGATGGCGCCGAGCACCCGCACAACGGTCGGCTCGCTCACGTTGGCCGACTCGGTGACCTTGAGCGCACCGTCGAGCAGGGCGTCGCAGATCGTGGAGTGCCACGTGCTCGCGACGATGCCCACCTTCATGCCGGACGCGTCGATCTGCGGCAGATCCGGCACACCCGCGCCACCGCTCACCGGCTGCCGCCGAGGTCGGTCGGGCGGCGTTCGCCGAGCAGGTACACGCCTTCGTCGTAGTCGTCCATGCTGTTGGCCTCGTCGTACTCGTCGAGTCCGGTGAGGTCGTGGCCCATCCGGTCCCGCTTGGTCATCAGATAGCGGATGTTCTCGGCGTTGGCCCGGACCGGCAGCGGCACCCGTTCGATGACGTGCAGGCCGTACCCGTCCAACCCGACGCGTTTGGCCGGGTTGTTGGTCAGCAGACGCATCGACCGCACGCCCAGGTCGACGAGGATCTGCGCGCCGATGCCGTAGTCGCGGGCGTCGGCGGGCAGGCCCAGCTTGAGGTTGGCGTCGACGGTGTCGTCGCCGGCGTCCTGCAGTTGGTAGGCCTGCAGTTTGTGCATGAGGCCGATGCCGCGACCCTCGTGGCCGCGCATGTAGAGCACGATGCCGCGGCCTTCGCGGGCGACCATCGCCATCGCGGCGTCGAGTTGCGGGCCGCAGTCGCAGCGCCGGGAGCCGAAGACGTCGCCGGTCAGGCATTCCGAGTGCACCCGGACGAGCACGTCGTGACCGTCGCCGTGGGGTCCGGCGACGTCGCCGCGGACCAGCGCCACGTGTTCGACGTCGTCGTAGATGCTGGTGTAGCCGACCGCCCGGAACTCACCGTGGCGGGTGGGGATGCGGGCCTCGGCGATGCGCTCGATGTGACGTTCGTGTTTGCGCCGCCACTCGATGAGATCGGCGATCGAGATCAGCGCCAGATCGTGCTCGTCGGCGAAGATCCGCAGTTCGTCGGTCTGCGCCATCGCGCCTTCGTCCTTCTGGCTGACGATCTCGCAGATGGTGCCCGCCGGCTGCAGCCCGGCGAGCCGGGCCAGGTCCACCGCGGCCTCGGTGTGGCCCGGACGGCGCAGCACACCGCCGTCTTTCGCCCGCAGCGGCACCACGTGGCCGGGTTTGGTGAACTCGTCGGCGTTGGACGTCGGATCGGCCAGCAGCCGCATCGTGGTGGCCCGGTCGGAAGCCGAGATACCAGTTCCCACACCGTGTTTCGCATCCACGGTGACGGTGTAGGCGGTGCCGTGCTTGTCCTGGTTGACCGCGTACATCGGCAGCAGGCCGAGCCGGTCGCAGATCGCGCCGTCGAGCGGGACGCACAGATAGCCGGAGGTGTAGCGGACCATGAACGCGACCAGTTCGGGGGTGGCCTTCTCGGCGGCGAAGATGAGGTCGCCCTCGTTCTCGCGGTCCTCGTCGTCGATCACGACGACGGCCTTACCGGCCGCGATGTCCGCGATCGCCCGTTCGACCGAATCGAGCCTGGTCATTGTCTGCCACCCTTACCGGTTCCCGAATCCGCAGAACCAGGAAAAATCAACGTCTCAGCTTCAGTATGAACCACCGGAGCGGGCCGATTATTGCCAGTGCTACTCGGCGTCACTCACGGGACGTGCTCATCAAGCGTTCGACGTATTTGGCGATGACGTCGACCTCCAGGTTCACCCGGGTGCCGATCGGCGCCGTGCCGAGGATGGTGAGTTCCCGTGTGGTGGGGATCAACGACACCTCGAACCAGTCGTTTTCCGAGGCGCGACCCAGCGCGGACACGGTCAGCGAGACCCCGTCGACGGTGATCGACCCCTTCTCCACGACGTAGCGCGCCAGCGCCGTCGGCAGCGCGATGCGCACCACCTCCCAGTGCTCCGAGGGTGTGCGCGCAATCACATGCCCGGTGCCGTCGACGTGGCCCTGCACGATGTGCCCGCCCAGGCGGCTGTTGACCGCGGCGGCGCGTTCGAGGTTGACCCGGCTGCCCACGCCCACATCGCCGAGGCTGGAGCGGTCCAGGGTCTCACCCATCACATCGGCGCTGAACACGCCGCCGGGCTGGATCTCCACCACGGTCAGGCACACCCCGTTGACCGCGATCGAGTCGCCGTGGCCGGCGTCGGCGGTGACGACCGGCCCGCGGATCACCAACCGGGCCGCATCCGTGAGGTCTTCTTTGCCGACGACCTCGCCGACTTCTTCGACGATTCCCGTGAACACCCGACCAGGCTAGTCCCCGCGCAACGGGGTCCGCGCCGACCGCGCAACCGGATCCCCGGGTCGCCACCCTCTACGATGCAGTCATGCCGACGAGCCCTCGCCATGCCGCCCAGGCCCTGATCGCCGTCCTCCTCGCCGCCGCGATGTTCGTCGCGGGTTGCTCCTCGTCGTCGGAGGACGCCGACAAACCACTTCCGGATGCAGCGACGTTGCTCCAGGACTCCACTCAGACCACCCGTGACCTCCAGAGCGTGCACCTGAACCTGACGGTGCAGGGCACGATCGAGGAGTTGCCGATCGAATCGCTGGAAGGCGATCTGACCAACACCCCGGCGGTGGCCGCCTCGGGTAAGGCGAACATCGTCTTCCTCGGCCAGCGCCTCGACGGCGTCGAGTTCGTCGTCGCCGACGGCAACCTCTACGGGGCCATCAGCGCGGGCAGCTTCCAGGACTTCGGCCCCGCCGTCGACATCTACGACGTCGCGGCCATCCTCAGTCCCGACAAGGGCCTGGCCAACGTGCTCTCCAACTTCAGCGATCCGAAGTCCGAGGGCCGCGAGACCGTCAGCGGTGTGGACACCGTGCGGGTGACCGGCACGGTCAGCGCCGAGGCCGTCAACGCGATCGCCCCCCAGATCGGCGCGACCGGCCCGGTGCCCGCGGTGGCCTGGATCGAAGAAGAGGGCAGCCACAACCTGGCGCAGGTCAAGTTGGAGCCCAGCGCGGGCAACAGCGTCACGATGACGCTGTCGGACTGGGGTAAGCAGGTCACCGTCACAAAGCCGGCGGTGTGATGCAGCCCACCGAGGTCGGGCCGGCCATCGCACCGGCGAACAGCCGAAGCCGTCGGATCGCGATCAGCGCGGGCAGTCTCGCGGTCCTGCTCGGCGCGCTCGACACCTATGTCGTCATCGCGATCATCCGCGACATCATGTTCGACATCGGGATCGCGATAAACCAGATCCAACGCGTCACGCCGATCATCACCGGGTACCTGCTCGGCTACATCGCCGCGATGCCGCTGCTGGGCCGGGCGTCCGACCGGTTCGGACGCAAGCTGGTGCTGCAGCTCAGCCTGGCCGGCTTCGCGATCGGGTCGGTGGTCACGGCGTTGTCGAATGACCTGACACCCATGGTGATCGGCCGCTTCATCCAGGGTGTGGCCAGCGGCGCACTGCTGCCGGTCACCCTGGCACTGGCCGCCGACCTGTGGGCGACCCGCAACCGCGCCTCGGTGCTCGGCGGGATCGGCGCGGCGCAGGAACTGGGCAGCGTGCTGGGCCCGCTCTACGGAATCGCCGTGGTGGCCGCGCTGAGCACCTGGCGTGACGTGTTCTGGATCAACGTGCCGCTCGCGGCGATCGCGATGGTGCTGATCCACTTCAGCCTGCCTGCCCGTCTCAAACCGGAGCGACCGGAGAAGGTCGACGTGGTCGGCGGCGTCCTGCTGGCGATTGCGCTCGGCCTGTCGGTGATCGGCCTGTACAACCCGGCCCCCGACGGCAAACAGATCCTGCCCGACTACGGCCCGCCGACGCTGATCGGCGCCGTCGCCGCGTTCGTGGCCTTCTTCGTGTGGGAGCGATTCGCCCGCACCCGTCTGATCGAACCGGCCGGTGTGCACTTCCGGCCGTTCCTGGCGGCGTTGGGCGCGTCGCTCTGCGCGGGTGCGGCGCTGATGGTCACGCTGGTCAACGTCGAACTCTTCGGCCAGGGCGTGCTCGGCAAGGATCAGACGGAGGCCGTCCTGCTCCTGCTTCGGTTCCTGATCGCCCTGCCGATCGGAGCGCTGCTCGGTGGCTGGCTGGCCAGCCGCATCGGTGACCGGCTGGTGGCGTTCGCCGGCCTGATGATCGCCGCGGGCGGATACCTGTTGATCTCGAAGTGGCCGGTCGACCTGCTCTCGGCCCGTCACGATCTCGGGTTCGTCACCCTGCCGGTCCTCGACACCGACCTGGTGATCGCCGGGATCGGCCTCGGCCTGGTGATCGGTCCGCTGACGTCGGCGTCGCTGCGGGTGGTGCCCGCCGCACAGCACGGCATCGCGTCGGCCGCGGTGGTGGTGTCCCGGATGATCGGCATGCTGATCGGGCTGGCGGCGCTGTCCGCGTGGGGGCTGTACCGGCTCAACCAGCACCTGCAGACGCTGCCGTTCCCGCCCGGGGCCGACACGCTGGCCGAGCGGTTGGCCGCCGAGGCGGACCGCTACCGCGCGGCGTACGTGCTGCAGTACGGCGACATCTTCATCGTCACCACGATCATCTGTGTGGTCGGCGCACTGCTCGGGCTGCTGATCAGCGGCAGGAACGAGCATGCGGACGAGTCCCCGGTGCCCGTGGGTGCCGATCACGGGGACGATGCGCCCACCCAGTTCATCAACGTGGCAGGCGCCTCGGGAGACGCCGATCAGACCACGCGCCTACCGCGGCAGACACCGGGCAGGCACCGCGACGAAGTCTGAGTCAGCAGCGCTCGATACCGGGCCGGAGCAGGCGGTGGCCCTCCCGGGCGTCGGGACGGCCGGGGAGCACGCCGCGCAGCGGACCCCAGACGAACGACCCCACGGCGCGGGGTGCGGCGGCCGGGATGCTGAACCATTCCTGTAGTGCAGTCACGCGTGACGTCCTTTGTTCGTGCTCATCGCGCGCACATCGTCGGTGAAAGCGCTTTGGTACAAGTGTACCGAGAGACGCCACCGAATTGGCTTTCCCCAGTTGGGGGCATGTCGGCTGTTCACTGTGAGTTTGCCCGACGGTCGGGCTGGGCTCAGCCGGGCACCAGTGAGAGCAGGACGTCGGGCCCGATCGGGGTGATCCCGTCGAAGCGCCACCGCTGGGCGTGGGCGATGCTCAGCACGCCGACGTCGTCGACGGCGGTGACCGGCCCGCCGAGCAGGATCGGCGCGACGTAGGCCACGATCCGGTCGATCGCCCCGGCCCGCAGGAACGCCCCCGCCAGTGTCGGCCCGCCCTCGAGGATGACGTCGGTGCGATCGGACAGCGCCCGCAGCACCTCCTGCGGGTCACGGGTGCGGATCACCATGGTGCGCGAATCATCGTTCAGCACACGCGAATCCGAGGAGATCTCGCGCTTGCCGACCACCACCCGCAGGGGTTGGCGTTCGGCCAGGCTGCCGTCGGGCAGCCGCGCGGTCAGCACCGGATCGTCGACGAGCACCGTGCCGGTGCCGACGACGATCGCATCCGCGACCGCCCTGCGGCGGTGCACGTCGGTCCTGGCCGCCTCGCTGGTGATCCACTGGCTGCTGCCGTCGGCGGCGGCGCTGCGGCCGTCCACGCTCGTGGCGAACTTCCAGGTCACGTGGGGTTTACCGGTGCGCTGTTTGTGCAGCCACTCCCGCAGCACCCCGCCGGCGACGGCATCGCCGAGCACCCCGGCGGTCACGGTGACACCGGATTCACCGAGCCGGGCCGCTCCCCCGGCCGCCACCGGATTCGGATCGGGCACCGCGTACACGACGGCCGAAACCTCCGCTGCCAGAAGGGCATCCACGCACGGTGGGGTCCGGCCGTGATGGTTGCAGGGCTCCAGCGTCACCACCGCGGTGCCGCCGGCCGCCTTCCGTCCGGCGCGCCGCAACGCCATCACCTCGGCGTGCGGGCCACCTGGCGGCTGGGTCGCACCCACCCCGGCGACCTCACCGTCGGCGTCCAGGATGACCGCGCCGACAGGCGGATTCGGATACGTGCCGCCCTTGACGCGGTCGGCCTGTTCGACGGCCAGCGCCATCGCGGCCTCGGGAGTCATCAGGACAGATGTTTGGACGCGGCGCCGGCCTGCTCGCGCAGCGAACGCACCGCCGCGGCCGGGTCCTGCGCGCTGTACACGGCGGATCCGGCGACGAAACAGTCGACCCCGGCCTCCGCGGCGGCGGCGATGGTGTCTTCGTTGATGCCGCCGTCGATCTCGACCAGCACGGTCAGCTCACCGGAGTCGACCAGGCGCCGCACGATGCCCACCTTCGGGAGCACCTCGGGGATGAATTTCTGCCCGCCGAAACCGGGTTCGACCGACATGACCAGCAGGGTGTCGAACTCCCGCAGGATCTCCAGGTAGGGATCGATCGGGGTGCCCGGTTTCACCGCGAGCCCGGCCTTCGCGCCGGCGGCGCGGATGTCGCGGGCGACCGCGATCGGATTGTCGGTGGCCTCGGCGTGGAACGTGACGTTGTGCGCCCCAGCCTCGGCGTACGGCGGCGCCCACCGCTCGGGGTTCTCGATCATCAGGTGGCAGTCCATCGGGATGTCGGTCACATTCAGCAGGGACTCCACCACCGGCAGCCCGAGGGTCAGGTTCGGGACGAAGTGGTTGTCCATGACGTCGACGTGCAGCCAGTCGGCGCCGGTGACCGCGGCGGTCTCGTCCGCGAGCCGGGCGAAGTCGGCGGACAGGATCGACGGTGCGATGAGGGGGTGCGCCATGCGGATCAGATTACTTGCAGCGCTGCGGCGAACATCGCGTCCGTCCCGTGACGGTGGGGCCAGAGCTGGACGTAGGGGCCGTCGCCGAGGTCGTCGACGGGGTCGAACAGCGCCCGGGTGTCCAGTGCGGTGACCGGCTGTCTGCGGACCGCGTCGGCGACCACGCCGACGGTCTCGGCCAGGTGCGGTGAACACGTCGCGTAGAGCACCACGCCGCCGGGACGGGTGAGCCGGATCGCCGAGGCCAGCAGTTCACGCTGCAGGCGGGCCAGCCCCGGCACGTCGCCGGGTTGCCTGCGCCACCGCGCCTCCGGCCGCCGCCGCAGTGCGCCGAGGCCGGTGCACGGTGCGTCGACGAGCACCCGGTCGAAACCGGGTTCCAGGCCGGGGTCGCGGCCGTCGACCCGCAGCACCGTGACGTCGAGGCCGCGGGTGTTCTCCTCCACCATCTCGGCGCGGCGCGGTGCCGGTTCCACCGCGGTGAGCGGGCCGGGGGCCAGCGCCGCCAGCATCGCGGTCTTCCCGCCCGGCCCGGCGCACAGGTCGAGCCACCGGCCACGGTCGTCGTCGACGGGGGCCAGGGTGAGCGCACGCGCCACCAGCTGGCTGCCCTCGTCCTGCACCAGCGCACTTCCGTCGCGGACCGGGTCGAGGCGGCCCGGGTCCCCGCCGGGCAGGTACACCGCGTAGGGCGAATAGCGACCCACCTCGCCGCCGACGGCCGCCGCGAGTTCCTCGGCGCTCAGCACCCCGGGCCTGGCGGCGAGGTGCACCAGCGGGCGGGCGTCGTCGCTGGCGAGCAGTGCGTCCAGCTCACCGGCGCGGGCGCCGAGCGCATCGGTGAAAGCCTGTGCGACCCACCGCGGATGCGCATGGGTGAACGCGATGTGGCCGACCGGGTCGGTGTCGGCGGGCGGTGCGAGCTCGGCGACCCAGGACTGCTCGTCGCGGCCGGCGATCTTGCGCAGCACCCCGTTGACGAAACCCGCTCGCGCCGTGTCGAATTCGATACCGGCCTGTTCGACGGTGGTCGACACCGCGGCGTGCGGTTCCACCCGCGTGCGCAGCAGCTGATAGGTGCCGAGCCGCAGGAGGTCGAGCAGGACGGGGTCGATCCGGTCCACCGGCCGCCCCGCGGCGGCCTCGATGACCGCGTCGAGCAGACCGCGGCTGCGGCAGGTGCCGTAGGTGAGTTCGGTGGCGAACGCGGCGTCGCGCCCGTCGAGGCCGCGCTCGTTGAGCAGCGCGGGCAGCGCGAGGTTGGCATACGCGTCGCGTTCGGATACCGCGCGCAGCACGTCGAACGCGACGCGGCGGGCCGGGTCCAGCGGTTTGCGGCGGTTGCGCTGCGGACGGTGCGGCGGGCGGGTCATTGCGCCGACACCGACGCGTCGAGGCGGGCGCCGCGCGCCCAGTCGGCGGCGTTCATGGGTTTCTTGCCCGGCGGCTGGACGGTGCCCAACCGCACCGGTTCCGTCGCGGTGCCGACGTGCACCGCGTTCTTGAGCACGCGGATGGCACCCGGGGCGAGGGGTTCGGCGGACTCGGGGGCGACCGGTCCCAGCTTCACGCGCGCGTCGCCGATGACCGTCCAGGCGCCCGGATTCGGGGTGACGGCGCGGATCCGGCGGTCCACGACGTGGGCGGGCAGATCCCACCGGACGCGGGCCTCGTCCACGGTGATCTTGGGGGCGACGGTGACGCCGTCGGCGGGTTGCGGCACCGCCTGCAGGCGGCCGTCGGCGATGCCGTCGAGGGTGCTCTCCAGCAGGTGCGCACCGGATTCGGCGAGGCGGGTGAGGAGTTCACCGGCGGTGTCGTTCGCGCGGATCGTCTCGGTGACCACGCCGTAGACGGGGCCGGAGTCCAGTGCCGGTTCGATGAGGAAGGTGGTGGCGCCGGTCACCGCGTCCCCGGCGGCGATCGCGGCCTGTACCGGCGCGGCCCCGCGCCAGGCCGGCAGCAGCGAGAAGTGCAGGTTGATCCAGCCGTGCGGCGGCACGGCGAGCAGTCGCTCCGACAGCAGCGCGCCGTAGGCGACCACGGCGCAGCAGTCCGGCGCCAACTCGCGCAGTTCGGCGACGAACTCCTCGGAGTTGGGCTTCGGCGGTCGAAGCACCGGGATGTCGTGGTCGAGTGCGAGCCGCGCGACCGGCGAGGGGGTCGGCCTACCGCGGCGGCCCGCCGCCGCATCGGGGCGGGTCAGCACGGCCACCACCTCGTGGCGGGGCGATGCGATCAACCGCTGCAGCGAGGGCAGGGCGGGCTCGGGGGTGCCGGCGAAGACGAGACGCACCGAGACAGTCTAGGAGGGCTCAGCGCGGGGTCTGGTAGTACTCACGCTCGGACACCCCGGCCGGGCCCGCGACGAACATCCACGGGATGGTGGTGGTGAGCCGGTTGAGCGTGGCGACCGCGTCGTTGTAGTACTGCCGCGCGAAGGCCAACTTGTTCTCCGTATCGGCGAGGTTGCGTTGCAGATCGAGGAAGTTGGCCGACGAGTTGAGCTTCGGGTACGCCTGCCCCAGCGCGAGCACCTGGCCGACGGCGGTGTCGAGTTCCCTCTCCGCGGCGCTGCGCTGCGCCACCGACCGCCCCGCCGTCGCGGACGCCACGGCCGCCCGCGCGGTGCTGACGTGGTCGAGGATCGTCTTCTCGTGCGCGGCGAAGGTCTGCACGGTGTGCACGAGGCTCGGGATGAGCGACGCCCGGCGCGTCAACTCGACGTCGATCCCGGCCAGCGCCTCGGCGACCCGGACGTCGGCCGCCCGGAGTTTGTTGTAGCCCATCACGAATCCGGCCAGCGCGAGCACCGCCAGCACCAGCACGAGCACCAACACGAAGCTCACCATGAACCGCCGCCTCCTCCTCCGCCGCCGCCCCCGCCACCGCCGGAGAAGCTGCTCCCGCTGCTGCTACTGCTGCTCGACGACGACGAGGCCGCCTGCGATGCCGTGTAGGCGTTGATCGACGACGACAGCGCCGATTCGAAACTCTCGAACCCGCCGCCGCCGTCGGAGCCGCCGGTGAAACTCGAACCCGACGGCGTCGAGCTGTGGTACCACTCCGGTTGTGGGGCGGGCACTCCCATCACCATCTCGTATTTCTTGGCCCACAGCGCGGCGACACCCGCGGCCACGGCGAACGGCAGGTACGCGGTGTAGAGGTCCTTGCGGGCGGCGAAATCGAACCGCGCCTCGGCGGAGTCGGTGCACAGCATCCGGTGGAAACCGCCCACCTGCGACCACAATTGGCGGCCCTCGGGGGTGCGACGGGTTCCGAGGCCGCCGAACCACGCCGGGATGGTCACGACGAAGAACATCGCGAACGGCAGACCCGCCATGGTGGTCGCGAAACCCCAGCCGAAGAAGCCGCACACCGCGAGGACCGCGGCCAGGATGTTGGCTGTCTGCAGCCAGCCCTCCCGGCCGCGTTTGACCATCACACCGTCGTCGAGCGCCCAGTCCTTCACGGCGGCAGCCATATCGGTGCGGGCCTTGCTCAGCTTCTCCCCCGCTCTGGCGGTGTGTTTGGCCTCGAACTCGGTGCCTGTGCCGATGACCTTCAGCGCCGAGCCCACCGCGACGCCGACCGGGTCGACATCGGCCCAGCGGCTCTTGCCCGCGGTCCCGCGGACCTCCCACTGTTTGGAGTTGACCTGGACCAGCGTGACGAGGTCCTGTTCGGCGAGGTGGAACAGCGTGGCCGTCAGCCCGTGGCGGGGCACCTTCTCCGTGCGGATGTACTCGGCCTGGACCGGACCGATTCCGGGCGGCGGGGCGTACTGCAGCGGGAACGCCGGCGGGCGTTCGACGGCCGACCTGGTCCACACGTATCCGCCGAGTGCGGCGAGGGCGCTGAGCCCGAGCATCCAGGTCAGACCGTCGACCGAACCGCCGAGGATCCGGTCCCAGCGGTGCGACCAGGGCAGTTCGTCGCGCGGGGGTGGGTCGGCGTCGACGCCGGTGCGGACGGTGACCGGGGTGCGGGGCGGCAGATCGCGCGCCTCGATGCGCACCGTGCGACCGGTCGTGGTCAGGTCGCACGCCCGCCCGACGCCGTAACCCACGCTGCACTGGACGCCGGTGACGTCGGCGGGCAGGGTCACGCTGATCTCCGCGCGGTCGATCCGGTTGTTCCACGACGGTGCGATGACGTTCCAGAAGAACGTCGACGGCGCGTTCGGGTCCCCGGTGGTGGTGGCGAAGCGGCGGTCGGCGCCGGTGTCCCCCGGATCGAGCACACCCGGGATGCGGTAACGCATTTCGAAGACGTGGTCACCCGGGCTGAGCGTGACCTCGGCCGAGCCGATCTTGGCGACGCGGAACCGTTCGCCGCTCTCCCACAGCATCTCGTAGGGTTCCGGGGCGCCGTCGCGGGTGACCGACTCGACGACGGGGCGCTGGCGGATCCGGGGGCTGTTGGGGTTGACCACATCCCAGTAACGGAAGATGCCGTGCCTGTCGGCGGGGAACTCGCCGGTGATGGTCTCGACCGCGGTCAGTTCACCGTCGTCGGCGACGACGAAGTCGGCCCGGTAGTCCCGGATCACCATGGGGTCGTCGACGGTGCCGCCACCGGATCCGCCGCCGTCGAACAGCAGCGGCCACAGCAGCCCGGCGGCGATGAGCAACAAGGTGATCGACCACGCGAGCAGCCGCCGCATACCGTTCTCCTGTCCGGTCGGTTCGCCTCACCCTATGTGCAACGGGTCGATCTGCACACGCGCCGGCTCGGTGTCGTGACGGGCACTCAACACGCCGGTCCCCCGCCGGAGGGCGGCCGCCAACGCCAGCCCGCGATCGCGGGGCACGCGCACCAGCATCCGGCTCACCGCGGCGTCCGGCGATGTGCCGGGCGGCCGCCGGGCGCCGACGGGCAGATCGACCGGGCCCAGGGTCTCGGCGTCGTCGGGCAGGTCCGCGGTCTCGAGCAACGCCGTCACCGCCGCGAAGTCGCCGTCGACGGCGGCGATGTGCACCGCGGGTGGCAGCCCCACCTCGGATCTCGAGTCCAGTTCGGATTCCGCGTGTCCCACCGGGTCCCAGCGGATCAGCGCCTGCACCGTCGGGATCGCCGACTCGGCGACCACGGTGACCACGCCGCCGTCCGCGCGTGAGCGCACCAGCGCCGCGGCCGCCATCCACCGGCGCAGGGTGTCCTCGGCCGCGCGCAGATCCTGCCGCCCGAGCAGTGCCCAGCCGTCGAGCAGCAGCGCGGCGCCATATCCGGCCGCGGGTTCGGGTTCGGCGCCCGGGGTGGCGACCACCAGCGCGGGTTCGTCGGCGACGGTGCCCACCATCGCCTCACCGCTGGAGGTGACCACCGGTGTACCCGCGAACGCCCGGCCGAGCTCCTCGGCGGTGCGTCGAGCGCCCACCGCCACCGCCCGCATCGAATCCGATCCACAACGGCCACAACGCAATCCGAGTTCCTCGCGGCCGCACCACCGGCACATCGCCGCACCGCCGCGCTCGAGCAGCGACAGCGGGCCGGTGCAGTGCCTGCACCGGGCGATGGCGCGACACCGCGCGCAGGCCAGCGCGGGCAGGTAACCGCGACGGGGTACCTGCACCAGCACGGGTCGGCCCGCCTGAAGGGCGGCGCGGGCGGTGCGCAGCGCCACCGACGGCAGACGTGCGGTGTGCGCGGCCGGATCGCGCTCCTGCTCGAATCCGCTGTCCTCCAGTGCGATCACCCGCGGTGCCGCCGCCCGCACCACCGGGCGCGGGGCGACGAGGTCGTGGGCCCACCTGCTGCGGACCAGCGCCTGGGACTCCGCGGTGCGGGAGTGGCCGCCGATGAGGGCCGCGCAGCGCAACTGGTGCGCGCGCAGCATGGCCACCTCGCGTGCGTGCGGATACGGTGCGCGCGGTTCGGCCAGGCTGTCGTCACCGTCGTCCCAGACCATCACCAGCCCGAGGTCGCAGACCGGGGCGAACACCGCACTGCGCGTGCCGATCACGAACCGGGCACCGCCGCGCAGCACCGACAGCCAGCGTTGGTACCGCTGCGACGGGCCGAGTCCGGCCGAAAGCGCGACCACCCGCTCGTCGGCGAGCAGCGTGACCGCGGCGGCGTGCAGGGCGTCGACGTCACGCTGATCCGGCACGATCGCCAGCACGCCGCGGCCGCTGCCCACGGTGAGCGCCGCCGCCTCCGCCAGCCGGGTCGCCCACCGCTCACCGGGAAGCGCCTGCCACACCGCACGGGCGGCGCGCCCCTCACCCACCGCGCCGAGGAACTGTTCGGCGCGCGGATAGGCCCGCCAGGCCGTGAGGTCGATCGCGGGGACGTCGACCGCGGGCAGCTCGGCGGCCGGTTTCTTCTCGGCGCCGGCGTGCCGCGGCGGTACCGCCAGGCGCAGCACGTCGGGGCGGGTGCCGGCATAGCGGGCGGCGACCGCGTCGACGAGCCGGCGCACGTCCGGGGTCAGCACCTGTTGCGGCGAGACCACCCGGTCCAGCCAGCCCAGCTGCCCGGGGTGGTCGGTCTCCGAACGCCGCTCGAGCAGGAACGCGTCGACCAGGCGGCCGTGGAAACGCACCCGCACCCGCACACCGGGCTGGGCGTCGTCGGAGCACTCGGCGGGCACCAGATAGTCGAATTCCCGGTCGAGATGGGGCACCGACAGCATCGGCAGCACACGCGCGATCGGCTCGTGTTCGGCCGGCTGCCGGGTTTTCGTCACCCGACACCTCTAGCAGACGGCCCGGACACGCCGGTGCGAGGGCCGCGCGGATCAGGACCCGAAGTGCTCCTTGTAGATCTGCCCGTGCACGCCGACGGTGCGGTCGACGACCTGGGAGATGGTGAAGTCGCTCGCCGCCGACAGGTACGCGTAGGCGGTGGCGCGGTCCATCCCGCGGTCGCGTTCGAGATAGTCCAGGGCGTTGACCACGGCGCGGCGCATCGCGACGTCCAGATCGCTGCCCTGCCCGCCGACGGCGCCGTCCGGGTCGGACAGCCCGATCGGAATCCAGGCCTGTTCGGTCTCGGCGAACGGGTAGCGGTAGGCCACGCTCGGCGCGTCCCCGGAGCCGGGTTTGCACACCGTGAGCCGGAATGTGCCCCGCAGCGAGCCCTCCATCGCCGTCAGCGCCACCTCACCGTCACCCATCGCCATGTGCGGATCCCCCACGTAGAACAGCGCACCCGGGGCGAACACCGGCAGGTAGAACGTCGATCCGGCGCCGAGCAGCTTGATGTCGATGTTGCCGCCGCCGAGGGTCGGCGGGATCGAGTTGGCGTTGGGGGCGTTGAGGCTCTCGTCTCGGGCGAACGCGACGCCCAACATGCCCATGAACGGGTTGAGCGGGAAGCGCACCGACCCGCCCGCCCCGACCGGCATCACCCCGCGGCCCTCTTCGACGGGGGTGAACACCGAGACGTCACCCCATTTGGTGGGGTCGGGATCGGATCGGCCGTCGGTGTCCGTCGGCGGCATCACCTCGGCCAGCGAGATTCCCGCGGGCGCCGCCTTGTCGGCGGTCATCCCGAGCGCCCCCTTCCCGTGCCGGCTCGACACCACGCCGTAGGGCACCCGCGGGATCGTCTCGAGTGTCTCGATCTTCAGCACGTCGCCGGGTTCGGCGCCCTCGACGAAGATCGGGCCCGTCACCACGTGCGGGCCGTCCTTGGCGAAGTTGCGGGGTGTCCGGTTGTACTCGGCGGCAATGGCTTTCGCGTCATCGAGGACATCGGCCTCGCTGACACCGAGCCCGCCGAAGTACTCGACCGGGTTGCGGCCCTGGTCTTCGAGGATGCCCTCGTGCGAAAGGGCGTCGATGGTGACGGTCTGCCCGGACCGCATCCGCAGCACCGGCGTGGCGTGCACGGTCGGGACGTAACCCCACAGCACCTGGTCGGGCAGCGACGACAGGTAGTGGTCGCCGCTGCGGTCACCCTGACCGGGCTGCAGCACCGGGATCGACGCGTACGGGGGGTCGGCGGTCGTGGCCGACGAGGTGTCCCTGGCGCATGCCGCGGCCACCGCGGTGGCCCCGACACCGACCACCGCCGTCTGAAGGAATCCCCTGCGCCCGAACCCGTGTGTTCCGCTCATGGCGCGACGTTAGCCACGCTACGTTTCGGTCCGGTTAGCTCACGTTTCCGGCCGGTTTACCGTGCGACCGAAGAAGAAGCCAGCGGTGATCAGCAACAGCGACGCCGCGTAGGCCCACCAGATCGGCACCGCGAGCGCCTCCGTGTCTTCGGGCGCGAGCACGAACTTGCCGATCCCGATCATCGCGTCCGACACCGCGAAGCAGACCGCACCGAGCGCCGTCCACGGGGTGGGCAGATCGGCCAGCAGCGCGGCGCACACCATGGCGCCGAGCACGGTGATGTAGGCGGTGACGGGCACGGCCATCCCGTCGGCGAGCAGGCGCGGCCAGAACCACACCAGCAGCGCACCGCACGCGATCACGGTGAGCGCGACGGCCACCGACCGCGGCGCCGACCGGGCGGCGAGCGGAACCAGCGCGGCCAGGAAGCACAGGTGCGCGACGAGGAACGACGCGAGGCCGAGCACGAACGACGGCTCCCACCACGGGATCGCCAGCAGGAAGTCACCGCATGCGGAGAACACCAGCGCGGGCACCAGCCAGCGGCGCTCCCGGCGGATCGGATGGCCGGCCGCGGCCACCGCCAGCAGCACCGCGGCCAACGCCTTCACCGCTGGCTGGGCGACGAACTGGCCGGTCAGTTCCGCGCCCGACGGCACCCGCAGCGCGGTGACGATCAGGAACACCCCGTAGCCGGCCGCGACGGCGGCCGCGGCGGCCCACCACAGGGCGGTCCGCCGGTGTGCGTACGGTGAGGTCGTGTCTGTGGCTGACGAGAAACCGCCGATCGACGACATTCTGAGAAAGGTACTGGACGCGGTGCCGTTCCAGTTCTCGGTCGACGAGGGCGCCGAGGTGATTCGCCGCAAGCTGCGTGACCTGCCCCGGCGGGAGGTCCATCCCGAGGTCGAGGCGCAGGACCGGACGATCCCGGGGCCCGCGGGCGACATCCCGATCCGCGTGTACCGGCCCGCGACCGCGGAGTCGTCACCGCCGGTGGTGGTGTTCTTCCACGGCGGCGGGTTCGCCGCCGGAGACCTCGACACCCACGACGGTGAATGCCGGCACCACGCGGTGGCCGCCGACGCGGTCGTGGTGGCCGTGGACTACCGGTTGGCGCCCGAACATCCGTACCCGGCCGCGGTCGAGGATGCGTGGGCGGCGCTGACCTGGGTCGCCGGACACGGCGCCGAACTGTCGGTGGACACGAACCGCCTTGCAGTGGCCGGCGATTCCGCCGGCGGGAACCTGTCGGCGGTGATGACCCACCGCGCCCGTACGCGGGGCGGACCGCCCATCGCCTTCCAGCTGCTGTGGTATCCGGTGACGATGTGGGACATGTCGCTGCCGTCGGTGACCGAGAACGCCGGCGCACCGATCCTGGACCGCACCGCGATGGACGGGCTGTCGCGCTGGTATGCCGGTGAACTGACCGATCCCGGGCACGAGCTGGCGCCGGGCCTGGCGGACGACTTCACCGGGCTGCCGCCGGCGTACATCGCGGTCGCGGGGCACGACCCGCTGCGCGACGACGGTATCCGCTACGCCGAATTGCTCTCCGCCGCAGGCGTTCCGGTCGAAGTGCACAATGCGGAGACGCTGGTGCACGGATACCTCGGCTACGCGGGTGTGGTGCCCTCGGCGACGGCGGCCACCGACCGTGGGCTGGCGGCGTTGCGGGCGGCGCTACACCCCGAGGCGGGTCAGCGTCCCGAGAAGTAGTGCCCCTGCTCGAGATCGTCGATCAGCCCGACGTGCGTCGGCTTCCAGGCGAACGCCTGTCGCGTGAGATCGCTCGAGGCGGGCACATCGAGAGCGAACAGCGCACCGATCCACCCGAAGTGAGCGGCCGTCGACGGCCCCGGAATCGACCTGACCGGCACGTCGAGGTGTCGGCCGATGATCTCGGCGATGTCGCGGACCGGCACGCCCTCGTCGTCGACCGCGTGCAGGACGGCGCCGGCGGGTGCGTCCTCCACCGCACGCCGGAACAGTGCTGCGGCGTCCAGCCGGTGCACCGCAGGCCACCGGTTGGTGCCGTCGCCGGGATGACCGGACACGCCCTGGCGACGCGCGATGCCGATCAGGTGGGCGACGAAGCCGTGATCGCCCTCCCCGTGCACGGTGGGCGGCAGCCGCAGGATCGAGACCCGGACCCCGTGGTCGGCCCACGGCAGCGCCGCCGCCTCCGACAAGCGCATCGAACCCGCGCCCGCCGCAACCTGTTCGGTGATGAACCCGGTCGGACTCGCGAGACCGGCCATCCCGGAGGCCACGACGAGAGGCCGATCCGATCCGGCCAGCACGGCGCCGAGCGTCTGGATCGCGCGCCGGTCGAGCTCCGCGGCGTTCGCGTAATCGTCGAAGTCGTGGCGGTACGCCAGGTGGATGACGCCGTCGCAGGCGTCGGCCCCCGCTCGGATGCCGTCGGGATCGGTCAGGTCACCGCGGTGCACCTCTGCTCCGGCCGCCGCGATCGCGTCGGCTGACGCGCTCGACCGCGCCAGCCCGACGACGCTGTGACCGGCCGCGATCAACTCGGCGACGACGGCCGAGCCGATGAAACCGGAAGCGCCGGTGACGAAAATCCGCATGATTCCTCCTGATGTCAGTGACTGTCATCAGAGTAACGCCGATGACAGTCACTGTCATCCCGTTAGGATCTGGGCATGGTCCGCTGGCAACCCGACGCCCGGGGGCGCCTCGAGCAGGCGGCCCTGGAGTTGTACGCGGAACGCGGTTTCGACGGGACCACGGTCGCCGACATCGCCGACCGGGCCGGCCTGACTGAACGCACCTTCTTCCGGTACTTCGCCGACAAGCGCGAGGCGCTGTTCGGCGGCCAGACCGCAATGATCGATCTGATGGTCAAAGCCGTTGCCGCAGCGCCGGATTCCGTCGCACCGATCGAAGCTGTCGCATCGGCGCTGAACGCGGTGGCGGCCACCTTCGACGGCCGTCTCGACGACGTCCGCCGGCGTCAGGCCGTCATCGCCGCCACGCCGGCCCTCCAGGAGCGCGAATCGTCGAAACTGGCACTCTTGGCCGCCGCGCTGACAGATGCGCTGCGCGCCCGCGACGTCGCCGAAACGACCGCTCGGCTGGCCGCGGAGACCGGCGTCGCCGTCTTCCGCATCGCCTTCGAGCGCTGGGTCGCCGGTGGCGATCAGCGTGATCTGGCGCAGCACCTTCGCGAGTTGCTCGACGAGTTGGCCACGATGACCGCGCGACCCACCACCACGTGACCCCTTTGACCGATCGCCGCGGCGTCGGCTAGAACGGCAGGCGAGGCCCGCGACGGAAGGCGGCACGATGCCCGACCACCACACCCTCATCGTCGGCGCCGGTTTCGCCGGGATCGGCGCGGCGATCGCACTGGACAAGGCGGGTTTCGCCGACTACCGCATCGTCGAGGCCGGAGACGCACCCGGCGGCACCTGGTACTGGAACACCTACCCGGGCATCGCCGTCGACATCCCGTCGTTCTCCTACCAGTTCTCCTTCGAGCAGAGCCCGGACTGGTCGCGCACGTACGCGCCGGGCCACGAACTACGGGCCTACGCCGAACACTGTGTCGACAAGTACGGCCTGCGGGACCGGATCCGGTTCGGCACCGAAGTGCTCGGCGCGACGTTCGACGAAGGCGCCGACGAGTGGCGGCTGCGCCTGGACTCCGGTGACGAACTGACCTCACGGTTCCTGATCAACGCGACCGGTGTGCTGACCGTGCCGAACATGCCCGACATCCCGGGCGTCGACTCCTTCGCCGGAACCACCATGCACACCGCCCGCTGGGACGCCGGAGTGGACCTGCGCGGTAAGCGGGTGGCGGTCATCGGCACCGGGGCGTCCGCGGTGCAGGTGATCCCCGAGATCGCCCCGCTCGTCGAGCGCCTCGACGTCTTCCAGCGCACACCGATCTGGTGCTTCCCGAAGTTCGACGTGCCGCTGCCGCGGGCGCTGCGCGGCGCGATGCGGCTGCCGGGCGGAAAAGCCGTGCAGCGGTTGCTGAGTCAGGCCTACGTCGAGTTCACGTTCCCGCTGGCCGCGCAGTACTTCACCATCAACCCGCTGGCCAAGCGGATGGACACGATGGGCAGGTCCTATCTGCGCAAGCAGGTCGACGACCCGGCGACCCGGGACAAGCTGACGCCGCGCTACGCGGTGGGCTGCAAACGCCCCGGCTTCCACAACACGTATCTGGCCACGTTCAACCGCAGCAACGTCCGGTTGATCACCGAGCCGATCGACAAGATCACCGGGTCCGGGGTCTGCACCACTGACGGGCAGAGCCACGACGTCGACGTGCTGATCCTGGCCACCGGCTTCAAGGTGGCCGACACCGACGCGCAGACCTTCGCGATCCACGGTTCCGGCGGCCGGTCGCTTGCGGAGTTCTGGGAGACCAACCGGCTGCAGGCCTACGAGGGCGTCAGCGTGCCGGGGTTCCCGAACCTGTTCTCGGTGAGCGGCCCGTACGGATATGTCGGCTCGTCGTACTTCGCCCTCATCGAGACCCAGACCCGCCACATCGTGCGGTGTCTGCGGGAGGCGCGGCAGCAGTCGGCCGACCGGGTCGAGGTGAGCCGGGCGGCCAACGACCGGTACTTCGACGAGATGATGCGCAAGCGGCACCGCCAGATCTTCTGGCAGGACAGCTGCCGCGACGCGCGCAGCTACTACTTCGACCGCAACGGCGACGTGCCGCTACGGCCGGCCAGCACGCTCGAGGCGTACTGGCGCAGCCGGCGGTTTCCTCTCGACGACTACGAGTACTCGCCCCGCATCGTCGTCAGACGGCGGTCTTGAGCGCGTCGGCCTTGTCGGTCCGCTCCCACGGCAGGTCGATGTCGGTGCGGCCGAAGTGGCCGTACGCGGCGGTCGGCGCGTAGATCGGGCGCAGCAGGTCGAGGTCGCGCACGATCGCGCCGGGGCGCAGGTCGAACACCTCGGTGATGGCCTTCTCGATCTTCGCCGGGTCGACGGTCTCGGTGCCGAAGGTCTCGACGAACAGCCCGACCGGGGCGGCCTTGCCGATCGCGTAGGCGACCTGGACCTCGACGCGGTCCGCGAGGCCTGCCGCGACGACGTTCTTGGCCACCCAGCGCATCGCGTACGCGGCCGAACGGTCCACCTTGGACGGATCCTTGCCGGAGAACGCGCCGCCGCCGTGGCGGGCCCAGCCGCCGTAGGTGTCGACGATGATCTTGCGGCCGGTCAGGCCGGCGTCACCCATCGGGCCGCCGAGCACGAACTTGCCGGTCGGGTTGACCAGCAGCCGGAAGTCGGAGGTGTCCATGCTGTCGTGGTTCAGATCCGACAGCACGGTGTTGACGACCTTCTCCCGGATGTCCGGGGTGAGGGTGCCCTCGAGGTCGATGCCCTCGGCGTGCTGTGTGGACAGCACGACGGTGTCCAACCGCACCGGCGTCACGCCGTCGTACTGCACGGTGACCTGGGTCTTACCGTCGGGCCGGAGGTAGTCGAGCACGCCGTTCTTGCGCACCTCGGTCAGCCGGCGGGCCAGCCGGTGGGCCAGCGCGATCGGCAGCGGCATCAGCTCGGGGGTGTCCTTGATGGCGTAGCCGAACATCAGGCCCTGATCTCCGGCGCCCTGCAGGTCCAGCGGGTCACCGGCGCCCTCGACGCGGGTCTCGTGGGCGGTGTCGACACCCTGGGCGATATCCGGCGACTGCGCGCCGATACCGATGTTCACACCGCAGGTGGTGCCGTCGAAACCCTTGTCCGACGAGTCGTAGCCGACCTCGAGGATGCGGTGGCGCACGGTGTTGGTGATATCGGCGAACGCCTCTTTCGCCGAGGTGGTCACCTCGCCGACGACGTGCACCTGGCCGGTGGTGACGAGGGTCTCGACCGCGACACGCGACCGGGGATCCTGCGCGAGCAGCGAGTCGAGGACCGAGTCGCTGATGGCGTCACAGATCTTGTCGGGGTGCCCTTCGGTGACCGACTCACTGGTAAACAGCCGACCTTTACTCACGTCTGATCCTCACTCGTATTGAGACTTGTACTGAACTTCCGCATGTTTGATTAGCCCGTCAAATCGTATCGGTGCCCAGTTGCACCCAAGCGTGTACCCGAGCCCCGCGCAACCCTTTGATGCAGCCGAATCCCCCGCCGGTCACCCGTTGCTGTTCTGCAGAAAGGCGACGATCGCGTCCACGATACGGCTGGCCATCAGAGTTTTCGAACCGTGCTCCAGCGCGGTCTCGGTTCCGTCGGCGGCCAGCAGCCAACCGTCGTTGTTGTCGACCTCGAACGCGCGGTTATCGCCCACCGCGTTGACGACCAGAAGGTCCGAGCCCTTGCGCTTGAACTTGGCGCGGGCGTGGAACAGCACGTCACCGTTCGCGTCGCCGGTCTCGGCGGCGAAACCCACGATCGCCCGCATGTTGGGCAGCTGTCCGTCGGCGCGCGCCCGGACCGCCCCGGCGAGGATGTCGTCGGTGCGGGTCAGGTCGATCGTCGGCGCGTCCTCGCCGGGATCGCTGGACTTCTTGATCTTGCTGGTCGCGGCGTGGACGGGCCGGAAGTCGGCGACCGCGGCCGCCATCACCAGCACGTGCGCGGCGGGGGCGTGTTTGGACACCGCATCGCGCAGTTGGGCCGCGGACCCGATGTGCACCACCTCGACACCGGCCGGGTCGACCAGACCCGCGGTGTTCCCGGCGATCAACGTGACGTCGGCGCCGCGCTGGGCCAACACCCGCGCCATCGCGTAGCCCTGCTTACCGGAACTGCGGTTGCCGATGAACCGGACGGGGTCGATCGGTTCGCGGGTGCCGCCGGCGGTCACCAGGGCCTTCACCCCGGCCAGGTCGTAGGGCAGCGCGTCACCGCGCACCAGCAGCAGTTGGGCCAGGGTGGCGATCTCCTCGGCCTCGGGCAGCCGGCCGGCACCGCTGTCGGCGCCGGTGAGCCGCCCGGAGGCGGGTTCGAGGACGACCGCGCCACGGCGGCGCAAGGTCGCGACGTTGTCCACGGTCGCGGGGTGGAACCACATCTCGGTGTGCATCGCCGGGGCGAACAGCACCGGGCACCGGGCGGTCAGCAGCGTGGCGGTCAGCAGATCGTCGGCGCGGCCGGCGACCGCACGGGCCAGCAGGTCGGCGGTGGCCGGCGCTACGACCACCAGATCGGCGTCCTGCCCGATGCGCACGTGCGGCACCTCGTGGACGTCATCCCAGACCCCGGTGTGGACGGGGTGGCCGGACAGGGCCTCGAACGTCGCGGCGCCGACGAAGCGCAGCGCCGACTCGGTGGGCAGCACGCGGACGTCGTGTCCGGCTTCGGTCAGCTGACGGACCAGCGTGCACGCCTTGTAGGCGGCGATGCCTCCGGCGACGCCGACGATGATCCGCTTGCGGTCCACTCCGGACGCCCTGAGCTACTCGCCCTCGGTGTGCTCGAGCAGGTCCTCGTGGATCTCGCGCAGGGCGATCGACAGCGGCTTCTCCTGCAGGCCGGGCTCGACCAGCGGGCCGACGTACTCGAGGATGCCGTCACCGAGCTGGTTGTAGTAGTCGTTGATCTGGCGGGCGCGCTTGGCGGCGTAGATCACCAGCGCGTACTTGCTCGACGCCCGATCCAGCAACTCGTCGATGGGCGGATTGGTAATGCCCAGCGGCGTGTCGTAGGCGCCGGCGGCGGCCGCGTCGATGGTCAGGTCGTCCACGGCGGTCAACTGCGCGTCGGCGTGCGGGGTGCTCACGTAAAAAATCTCCTGGCGATGTGCGGAAGGTGAGAGGTTCACCTCTGCTTGGGGCGGATCAGGCCGGATTCGTGCCGGCCGACGTGTGGCCCACCAGCAAGGATACCAATTCTGAGCAGGCAGATTCCAACTGGCTGTTCACGACGACCACATCGAAGTCGCTCTGCGCGGCCAACTCGGTGCGCGCAGTGTCCAGCCGTCGGCTCATCACGTCCGGCGTTTCGGTGCCGCGACCCACCAACCGGCGTTCCAGCACCTCCCAGCTCGGCGGGGCGAGGAACACCGAGAGGGCCTCGGGCATGGCTTGTTTGACCGCCCGGGCGCCGGCCAGATCGACCTCGATCAGCACCGGCCGACCCGCCGCGGTGGCCTCGCGGACCGGCCGGGCCGGGGTGCCGGAGCGGTGCAGGCCGCCGTGGATCTCGGCCCACTCCAACAGGGCGCCGTCGTCGATGAGCTGCTGAAACGCCTCGGGGGTGACGAAGGAGTAATCGACCCCGTCCACCTCGCCCGGACGCGGGGCCCGCGTGGTGGCTGAGACGCTGAAGTACAGGTCGGGAATGCGCTCGCGCAGGCACCGCACCACGGTGGACTTCCCGACAGCGGAGGGGCCGGACAGGACAACGACCCGTCCGACCCCTCGGCCGGTGTTCAACGTGTGCGCCCTAGGACTGATCGAACTTCTCGAGCAGAGCCTTGCGCTGGCGGTCGCCGAGACCGCGCAGCCGGCGGGTCGGGGCGATCTCGAGTTCGGTCATGATCTCCTGCGCCTTGACCTTGCCGACCTTCGGCAATGCCTCCAGCAGCGCGGAGACCTTCATCTTGCCCAAGACCTCGTCGGTCTCGGCATCCTTGAGCACCTGCTTGAGGTTGGTGCCGCCGCGCTTCAGCCGATCTTTGAGCTCGGCACGCGCTCGACGTGCGGCAGCAGCCTTCTCCAACGCTGCCGCGCGCTGTTCGTCGGTCAACTGGGGAAGGGCCACGGGGTTCCTCCGTCTCTGGCGATTTCTCTCGGCCATCTTTTTCTGTCTCGGCTGGTAGAACCAGCCAGCGACGACGACCGTACCCACGCAGCCCGACGAAAGCTAACCCCACCCCCGCGTTTCTCGATCAAAAGCCCAGCGTGTAGTGGTGCGCGACGCTGCGGAGCGTCGGCGCGTCGCGCGGGCTGCACGCCGGCCGCAACGGCCGATTTGCCTGTCCAACAGGGGTTTTGCGGCCGAAATGTGCCCACGAACCGTCCCGGCTGGGTCTGAAGTGCAGGTAGAGGGTTCGGCGGGGGTAGGCCGCAAACTTAAATTTTCGCTGGTCACGGCGTGTCGGGCGTGTCGGGGACGCCTTGCGCGGACGCCACCGCCGCGCAGCCCGCGCTCAACCGACTGGGTATCCAGGGCACCGAGTGTGAAGCCACGGCGCTGTTCGGGCCGTTTTCTCGCCGTGGGTTCACACTCGGTGCGCGAGGTACGCCACGTCGTCGCGCATCCGCTCGGCGGCGCCGCGCAACGCGTCCACGTCCGGCCCGGCGCGCAGCACCTCACGTGACACCGTCGGCAGCAGCTGGCCGGGACGGGCGCCTCCGAGACCGCCGAGAGCCTCCGGACGGCCGCCCTGGGCGCCGACACCGGGCACCAGCACAGGGCCACCGAGTGCGCTCACATCGGGCGGTTCGGTGACGGTGGCGCCGACGACCACTCCGACCGACCCCGGACCCCCGGCTTCACGGTTCACCGCGGCGGCGGCGTCGACGATGGACTGCGCGACCGTGCGGCCGTCGACCCGGGCGCGCTGCACGCTCGCCCCCTCCGGATTCGACGTGGCGGCGAGCACGAACACGCCCCGCCCGTGTGCGGCGGCGGTGTCGAGGAGCGGCTGAAGCGAGCCGAAGCCCAGATACGGCGATGCGGTCACCGCGTCGGCGGCCAGCGGCGACTCCCCCGCCCACGCCTGGGCGTAGGCCGCCATCGTGGAGCCGATGTCGCCGCGTTTGGCGTCGGCCAGCACCAGGACGCCGCGCGCGCGCAGTTCGGCGATCGTGCGTTCGAGCACCGCGAACCCCGCCGAGCCGTACGCCTCGAAGAACGCCACCTGGGGTTTGACGATCGCGAATCCGGCGAACGCCTCGACGCAGATCTCACAGAACCGGCCCAGGCCGTCGGCGTCGACGGACAGCCCCCACGAGGTCAGCAGTTCCGGATGCGGGTCGATACCCGGGCACAGCGGTCCGCGGCTCGCGACCGCCTCGGCGAGCCGCTGCCCGAACACCGTCAGTTTCCCAGCTCGCTGTGCAACTCCTGCAGGCTCATCACCCCGATGTCGCCGCGCAGGCTGGCTTCGATGCCCTGCACGGCCGCCGACGCGCCCTGCACGGTGGTGATGCACGGGATGTTCATCGACACCGCGGCCGACCGGATCTCGTACCCGTCGATGCGCGGACCGGAGTTGCCGTAGGGCGTGTTGATCACCATCGCGACATCACCGGCGCGGATGGCCTCGACGGCCGAACGCGCGGGCCTGCCAGCACCCGGTTCCTCGAAATGCTTGCGCACCTCGTCGCACGGAATCCCGTTGCGGCGCAGCATCTCCGCGGTGCCCTCGGTGGCGAGCACCTTGAACCCGAGGTCGGCGAGCCGTTTGACCGGGAAGACCAGCGACCGCTTGTCGCGGTTGGCCACCGACACGAACACGGTGCCCTCCGACGGCAGCGAACCGTAGGCCGCGGTCTGGCTCTTGGCGAACGCGCTGCCGAAGTCGTGGTCGATGCCCATCACCTCACCGGTCGACTTCATCTCCGGGCCGAGCAGCGAATCGATCTGGGCGCCGTCGGCCTTGCGGAACCGGTGGAACGGCAGCACCGCTTCCTTCACCGCGACGGGCGCATTGCGCGCAGTGGTCGCACCGTCGCCGGTCGCGGCCAGGACGCCCTCCTCGCGCAACTGGGCGATGCTGGCGCCGAGCATGATCCGCGCGCACGCCTTGGCGAGTGGCACTGCCGTGGCTTTGGATACGAACGGCACCGTGCGGCTGGCCCGCGGGTTGGCCTCCAGGACGTAGAGCACGTCGTCCTTGAGCGCGTACTGCACGTTGAGCAGCCCGACCACGCCGACGCCGTGGGCGATCGCCTCGGTCGCGCGCCGCACCGACTCGATGTCGCTGCGGCCCAACGTCACCGGGGGCAGCGCACACGCCGAGTCGCCGGAGTGGATGCCGGCCTCCTCGATGTGCTCCATGATGCCCCCGATGTAGACCTCGGTGCCGTCGCAGAGGGCGTCGACGTCGATCTCGATCGCATCCTCGAGGAACCGGTCGACCAGCACCGGGTGTTCCGGTGAGAGCTGGGTGGCCCGGGTGATGTAACCCTCCAGGGTCTGCTCGTCGTAGACGATCTCCATACCCCGGCCGCCCAGCACGTAGGACGGCCGCACCAGCACGGGGTAGCCGATGTCGGCAGCGATGCGGCGGGCCTGGTCGAACGTGGTGGCCAGGCCGAAACGCGGTGCGGGCAGCCCGGCGGTGCGCAGCACCTCACCGAATGCGCCGCGGTCCTCGGCCAGGTCGATGGCCTTGGGGCTGGTGCCGACGATCGGGACACCGGCCTGCTCGAGCCGTTCGGCCAGGCCCAGCGGCGTCTGGCCGCCGAGTTGCACGATCACCCCGGCCACGCCGGGTCCGCCTGCGCCGGAGGCTGATTCGGCGTAGTAGATCTCGAGGACGTCCTCGAAGGTCAACGGCTCGAAGTACAACCGGTCGGCGGTGTCGTAGTCGGTGGAGACCGTCTCCGGGTTGCAGTTGATCATCACCGTCTCGAACCCGGCCTCGCTCAGCGTGGTCGCGGCATGCACACAGCTGTAGTCGAATTCGATGCCCTGCCCGATCCGGTTGGGCCCGGAGCCGAGAATCAGCACCTTGGGCCGCTCGGCCTGCGGCGCCACCTCCGACTCGGCCGCGGGGTCGAGTTCGTAGCTGCTGTAGTGGTAGGGCGTCTTGGCCTCGAACTCCGCGGCGCAGGTGTCGACGGTCTTGAACACCGGGTGGATGCCCAGGCGCTGACGCAGTGCCCGCACCCCGACCTCGCCGGCGAGTTCCGGGCGCAGCGCGGCGATCTGGCGGTCGGACAGCCCGCTGTTCTTGGCCCGGCGCAGCAGCGTGCCGTCGAGGACCGGGGCGTCGAGGAGTTCGGTGCGCAGCGCCACCAGCCCGGCGATCTGGTCGACGAACCACGGGTCGACACCGGAGGCCTCCGCGACCTGCTCGACCGACGCCCCGAGCCGCAGCGCGAACTCGATGTCGTAGAGCCGCCCATCGGTCGGGGTGCGCAGGTTCTCCAGCACCTCGTCGACGGTGGCGATCGGGTCCGGTGCGGTCCAGAAGCCGGCACGGCCGGTCTCCAGAGAACGCATCACCTTGCCGAGCGCCTCGATGAAGTTGCGGCCCAACGACATCGCCTCGCCGACCGATTTCATCGTCGTGGTCAGGGTGGCGTCGGCGCCGGGGAACTTCTCGAACGCGAACCGCGGCGCCTTGACCACGACGTAGTCCAGCGTCGGCTCGAAGCAGGCCGGGGTCTCCTTGGTGATGTCGTTGAGGATCTCGTCGAGGGTGTAGCCGATCGCCAGCTTCGCCGCGATCTTGGCGATCGGGAAGCCGGTGGCCTTCGACGCCAGCGCACTCGACCGCGACACCCGCGGGTTCATCTCGATGACGATGAGCCGGCCGTCTTTCGGGTTCACCGCGAACTGGATGTTGCATCCGCCGGTCGCGACACCGACCTCCCGCAGGATCGCGATGCCGAGGTCGCGCATGGTCTGGTATTCGCGGTCGGTCAGCGTCATCGCCGGGGCGACGGTCACCGAATCGCCGGTGTGCACGCCCATCGGGTCGAAGTTCTCGATCGAGCACACCACCACCACGTTGTCGTGGCGGTCGCGCATCAACTCGAGTTCGTATTCCTTCCAGCCGAAGATCGATTCCTCGATCAGCACATTGGCGCTCGGCGACGAGGCCAGGCCGTGGCCCGCCATCCGCTCGACGTCCTCGGCCGAGTACGCCATGCCGGAGCCCAGACCGCCCATCGTGAACGACGGCCGCACGACGACGGGCAAGCCCAGTTCCCCGACGGTCTCGCGGACCTCCTCCATCGTGAAACAGACTCTCGACTTCGCTGACTCCCCACCCACTTTGGTGACGATGTCCTTGAACCGCTGCCGGTCCTCGCCACGCTGGATCGCGTCGAAGTCGGCGCCGATCAACTCGACGTCGTAGCGTTCGAGCACTCCGTTCTCCGACAGCGCGACCGCGGTGTTGAGCGCGGTCTGCCCGCCGAGGGTGGCCAGCAGCGCATCGATCTTGTTACCGCGTTCGGCCTGCTGGGCGATCACCCGTTCGACGAAGTCCGGGGTGATGGGTTCGACGTAGGTGTAGTCGGCGTACTCCGGGTCGGTCATGATCGTCGCCGGGTTGGAGTTGATCAGTGTGACCGTGAGGCCTTCGGCGCGCAGCACGCGGCAGGCCTGGGTCCCGGAGTAGTCGAATTCGGCGGCCTGTCCGATCAGGATCGGCCCGGAGCCGATCACCAGGACGTGGCGCAGGTCTGTCCGACGTGGCATTACTTCTCCTCCGACATCTGGTCGACGAACTGGTCGAACAGATAGTTCGCATCGTGCGGGCCGGCCGCGGCCTCCGGGTGGTACTGCACCGAGAAGGCCCGCCCGTTGACGAGTTTGACGCCTTCGACGACCCCGTCGTTGGCGCAGGTGTGGCTGACGACGGCCGCCCCGAACGGGGTGTCGAAACGTTCACCCGCTTCGCCTTCGAGCGCGAAACCGTGGTTCTGCGCGGTGATCGCGACGCGACCGGTTGCGTGGTCCATCACCGGCACGTTGATGCCGCGGTGACCGAACACCATCTTGTAGGTGCCCCGGCCCAGAGCCCGGCCGAGGATCTGGTTGCCGAAGCAGATGCCGAACAGCGGGATGCCGGCGCCCAGCACCTCCCGGGTGACCTCGACGACATGGTCGGCCACCGCCGGATCGCCCGGCCCGTTGGACAGGAACACCCCGTCGGGTTTGAGGTCGGCGATCTGCTCGAAGGTGGCCCGGGCGGGCAGCACATGGCTGCGGATGCCGCGCCGCGCGAAGTTGCGCGGGGTGTTGGTCTTGATGCCGAGGTCGATCGCCGCGACGGTGAACCGGTGGGCCCCCTCGGGTTCCACGATGTAGACATCGTCGGTGCTGACCTTGTCCGCCAGGCTCGCGCCGAGCATGCCCGGTTGGCTGCGGACGCGTTCGAGCAGTTCCGACATCGGTGCGGCGGACTCGTCGCCGCTGAAGATGCCCGCCTTCATGGCGCCGCGGGTGCGCAGATGGCGCACCAGCGCGCGGGTGTCGATACCGGCGATGCCGACGACGCCCTGGCGGACCAGTTCCTCGTCGAGGGTGCCGGTGGCGCGCCAGTTCGAGGCGCGCGGCGACGGGTCGCGGACGGCGTAGCCGGCTACCCAGATCCTGTCGTCGCGGCTCTCGGCGTCTTCGTGGTTCCAGCCCGTGTTGCCGATCTGCGGTGCGGTCGCGACCACGATCTGGCCGTAGTAACTGGGGTCGGTGAGAGTCTCCTGGTATCCCGACATCCCGGTCGAGAACACCGCCTCACCGAGTGTCTGCCCGACGGCGCCGTAGGGCACCCCGGTGAAGACCCGCCCGTCCTCCAGGACGAGAAGGGCCACGGCCCCATCGATGCGCGATCCGCTTCGCGTCTCGCTCGTGTTGCTCACGCTACTTCCTCCAGCCAGCGGTCGTACTTGGTGCGGTCGTCGCCGCGGAATCCGGTGTCGATCTCGGTACCCGACGGGAGGCGCCATCGGATGGCCAGGATGCCGTCGTGGGTGAGGGCTTTGCCGACCATGCCGCGCTCCGTGCGGATCGCGGTCACCGATTCCGCGGGGATCCAGATCGAGTGGGCGCCACTGCGCTGCACCATGATCCCCTCGGGGAACCGGGTCAGCACCGCCTTGGTGCGGTAACCGAGATCACCCACGACGATCCGGTCGTGCCAGTTCGGCGCCAGCGTGCAGCCGACGTAGAGGCCCTTCATCGGGGGGATGACGGCCTGGCTCACCGTATCCGGCAGCGGCGGCAGTTTACCGATCAACTTGACCTGCCGTTGGGCGCGGCTGTGCCACCCGCGCATCATGGCCCGGATCAGCAGCCCGATCGCCACGACGATGACGGCCGCCAGGACGAGCGACGTGACGAGGGTCCCGGTGTTCACAGGCTCGGACTCTTCCCGTCGCGGGCGGTCACCTTGCCGCGCAACATGGTCAGCGTGACCGTGGCGGGCAACGTCATCTCCTGGAACGGCGTGTTGTCGGAGCGGCTGGCCAGCGCGGAGCCGCTGACGGTCCAGGTGGCGTCGGGATCGACGACGGTCAGGTTGGCCGGCTCCCCGACCTCGATCGGACGGCCCTGATCGGGTAGGCCGACGATGCGGGCCGGGGCCTCGCTCATCACCCGCGCGACGTCGCGCCAGCTCAGCAGGCCGGGTTCGACCATGGTCCGCACCACCACCGACAGCGCCGTCTGCAACCCCAGCATTCCGGGCCGGGCTGCGGCGAATTCGCACATCTTCTCGTGTTCGGCGTGCGGGGCGTGGTCGGTGGCCACACAGTCGATCACCCCGTCGGCCAGCGCACGGCGCAGAGCCTCGGCGTCACCGGCCTCACGCAGCGGCGGATTGACCCGGTTGCGCCCGTCATAGGTCGCCAAGCGGCTGTCGTCGAGCAGCAGGTGGTGCGGGGTGACCTCGGCCGTGATCGCGATGCCCTGTTCCTTGGCCCACCGCAGAAGCTCGACGGTGCCGGCGGTCGACGCGTGGCAGATGTGCACGCGCGCACCGGCGTCGCGTGCCAGCAGCGCGTCCCGGATGACGATGGACTCCTCGGCGGCGCGCGGCCAGCCGGCCAGCCCGAGCCGGGCCGCGTTGGGTCCCTCGTGCGCGACGGCGCCGACGGTGAGCCGGGGCTCCTCGGCGTGCTGGGCGATGAGCACACCCAGACCGGAGGCGTATTCGAGCGCCCGCCGCATGATGAGCGGATCGTCGACGCAGACACCGTCGTCGGAGAACATCCGCACCTGGCCGACACCCGCGGCCATCATGCCCATCTCGGTGAGCTGTTTGCCCTGCAAGCCCATCGTGACGGCGCCGACCGGATGGACGTCCACCAGCCCGACCTGCTGTCCGCGGTGCCACACGTGGTCGGTGACCACCGGGCTGTCGGCCACCGGGGTGGTATTGGCCATCGCAAAGACAGCGGTGTACCCGCCGAGAGCGGCTGCGGCAGAACCCGTTTCGATGTCCTCGGCGTACTCGCGGCCGGGCTCGCGCAGATGGGTGTGCAGGTCGACGAACCCCGGCAGCAAAATCTGGCCGTGGGCATCGACCGCGTCTGCGCCTTCCGGCGCGCTGAGCCGCTCCCCGATCTCGGCGATCTGACCGTCCTCGACGAGCACGTCGACCGGATCGCCCTCACCGTAGGGACGCACACCCCGGATCAGCAGACTCATGCGCTGATCGCCTCCTGTTCCGCGCCGACGAGCAGATGGAAGAGCACCGCCATCCGGACGTGCACACCATTGGAAACCTGTTGCAGCACAGCCGATTGCGACGAGTCGGCCACCGACGAGGAGATCTCCATACCGCGCAGCATCGGCCCCGGGTGCAGCACCACCGCGGAATCGGGCAGCAACGCCTGACGCTTGTCGGACAGGCCGTAGCGCACTGAGTACTCGCGCGCCGACGGGAAGAACCCGCCGTTCATCCGCTCGGCCTGCACCCGCAGCATGAGCACCGCGTCGGCGGCGGGCAGTTCGGCGTCCAGGTCGTGCGACACCGTCACCGGCCACTGGCGCACACCCACCGGGAGCAGGGTCGGCGGCGCCACCAGCACCACCTCCGCGCCCAGGGTGTGCAGGAGCAGCACGTTGGATCGGGCCACGCGGCTGTGCAGTACGTCGCCGACGATCACCACCCGCCTGCCCTCGATGCCGCCGAGCCGCTGGCGCAGGGTCAGCGCGTCGAGCAACGCCTGGGTGGGGTGTTCGTGGGTGCCGTCGCCGGCGTTGATCACGCTGGGGGCGCCCGCCTCGGCGGCCGTCCACTCCGCGAGTTGCTGGGCGGCGCCGGACGCGGGATGCCGGATGATCAGCGCGTCGGCGCCCGCGGCGCGCAACGTGAGCGCGGTGTCGCGCAACGACTCCCCCTTGGCCACCGAGGAACCGGACGCGCTGACGTTGATCACGTCGGCACTCATCCACTTGCCCGCGACCTCGAACGAGACCCGGGTGCGGGTGCTGTTCTCGTAGAACATCGTGATCACCGTGCGCCCGCGCAGCGTCGGCAGCTTCTTGACCTCGCGGCCGAGCAGCGCCTGGCTGAACCGGTCGGCGTCGTCGAGGATCGCGGTGGCCTCGTCGCGGCTCAGGTCGGCCGCGGTCAACAGATGTCGGGTCACTAGCGCTGAACCTTTCTGCTCTTCGCGCAGGCGCTCATCGCTGGGGCCCTCCGTGCGGTGCGATCCAGATGCCCTCGACCTCGTCGGTCTCGGCCAGCCGCACCTTGACGTTCTCACTGCGCGACGTCGGCACGTTCTTGCCGACATAGTCGGCGCGCAGCGGCAACTCGCGGTGGCCGCGGTCGACGAGCACCGCGAGTTGCACCACGTTCGGGCGGCCGATGTCGCGCAGCGCATCGAGAGCGGCACGCACCGAACGCCCGGTGTAGAGCACGTCGTCGACGAGGATCACCAGCGCGTGGTCGATGCCGCCGGTGGGGATCGAGGTGTCCTCCAGCGGCCGGGGCGGCTTGGTGTCGAGGTCGTCGCGGTAGAGCGTGATGTCGAGACCGCCGTGCGGGACCGTCACACCGGAGAACGTCTCGATCCTCTCGGCCAGCCGGGCCGCCAGGGTGACCCCGCGGGTCGGGATGCCGAGGAGCACCACCCGCGGTGCGTCGGGACCGTCGAGTGCGGTCTTCTCGATGATCTGATGCGCGATACGGGAAATGGTGCGGGTCACATCCGCCGCGGTCATCAATTCCCGGTCGGGGTTGTCAGGACTGCCCACGCGCGATCCAGACCTCCTTCTCCGCCTCGCCGGACGGATCGTTAAAGGATGTCAAACTGCGGGAAGCCTACCACCGCAGCGGCATCCTCCCGGTCCTGGCTAGCCTGGGCAGCGTGAATCTCGACGGCAACCAGGCGTCCATCCGTGAGGCTGTCGACGCCGGGCTGTTGTCCGGCGCCGTCACGCTCGTCTGGCAGGCGGGGCGGGTGGTGCAGGTGAACGAACTCGGCCACCGCGACATCGGCGCGCGGCTGCCGATGCAACGCGACACGATCTTCCGCATCGCGTCGATGACCAAACCGCTCACCGTGGCGGCGGCCATGAGCCTGGTCGACGAGGGCCGGTTCACGCTCAGCGATCCGGTCACCACGTGGCTGCCGGAGCTGGCCGACATGCAGGTGCTCGACACCCCGGGCGGTCCGCTGGACCGCACCCACCCCGCGCGCAGGGCGATCACGGTCGACGATTTGATGACCCACCGCAGCGGGCTGGCCTACTTCTTCTCGGTCAGCGGGCCGCTGGCGCGCGCCTACGGCCGGATCTCGGCCAAGCAGAACCCGGATGCATGGCTCGCGGAGATCGCCGCACTGCCGCTCGAACACCAGCCGGGTGAGCGCATGACCTACAGCAACTCCACCGATGTGCTGGGCGTCCTGCTCGAACGCATCGAGGGCAAGTCGCTGCAGGAGGTGCTCACCGAACGTGTCCTCGGCCCGTTGGGGATGGCGGACACGGCGTTCTACGTGGCGCCGCGCAACCGCGGCCGGGTCGCGACGATGTACAAGCTCACCAGCGACGACACGCTCAGCCACGATGCGATGGGCCCGCCGGCCACCACGCCGCCACCGTTCTGCATGGGCGGGGCGAATCTGTTCTCCACTGCCGACGACTATCTGCGGTTCGCCCGCATGCTGCTCGCCGGAGGCGAGGTGGACGGGGTGCGGGTGCTCTCCGAGGCGTCCGTGCAATCGATGCGCACCGACCGGCTGACCGCCGACCAGAAGCGGCACCCGTTCCTGGGGATGCCGTTCTGGCTCGGGCGGGGTTTCGGGTTGAACCTGTCCGTGGTCACCGACCCCGCCAAATCGCGTCAGCTGTTCGGGCCGGGCGGCCTGGGCACGTTCAGCTGGCCGGGTGCCTACGGCACGTGGTGGCAGGCCGATCCGACCAACGATCTGATCCTCATCTACCTGATCCAGAACCTGCCCGACTTCGGCGCCGACGCCGCCGCGGCGGTCGCGGGCAACACCTCGTTGATGAAACTGCAGTCGGTGCAACCGAAGTTCGTGCGACGCACGTACTCGGCGCTCGGCATATGAAGGCACGGCGCCGCAGTCACGGTTAGCCTGTCGCCATGTCTGCGCCGACCGTCCTCGTCAGCGGCGCCGGGATAGCCGGCCCCGCACTCGCATTCTGGTTGACCCGCAACGGGTATCGCGTCGTGGTGGTCGAGACCGCCGCGGACATCCGGCCGGGAGGGCAGACCGTCGACCTGCGCGGTGCCGGCGCCGACGTGGTGGCGCGGATGGGTCTGCTCGAGCAGATGGAGCGCCGGGCGCTGTTCCAGCGGGGTATCGCCTGGGTGCGGTCCGACGGCAGTCGGCGCGCCGAGATGCCGGTGACCGCCTTCGACGGCAACGGCCCGGTGTCGAAACTCGAGATCCTGCGCGGCGACCTCGTCGACGTCCTGTACGGGGCGACCAAGGACGTCTGCGAATACCGGTTCGGCACCAGGATCGAAACCCTGGCCGAACACGATGCGGGTGTCGACGTGACGTTCGCGGACGGCGGTGAGATGCGCGCGGACCTCGTCGTCGGCGCCGACGGACCGCATTCGGCAGTGCGCCGCTTGGTGTTCGGGCCCGAGGAGCGGTTCGTCACGCCACTGGGGGGTTACAACGCGTGGTTCTCGGCGCCGGACACCGTCGGCCTCGACGGCTGGTACCTGATGTTCCAGGCGCCGGGCGGGCTCAACGCGTCGATGCGACCGTCACACGATCCGTCGACCGTCAAGGCCAGCCTGTCGTTCCGCTCCGAACCGATCGTCTACGACCGTCGTGACCTGGGCGAACAGCGGAAGATCCTGCGGGAGCGCTTCACCGGCGTGGGCTGGCAGTGCGACGCCCTGATCGAGGCGGCCGAGCGGGCCGAGGACTTCTACTTCGACTCGTTCACGCAGGTGAAGATGGTGACCTGGTCGTCGGACCGGGTCACCCTCGTCGGCGACGCCGGGTACTGCGCGTCCCCGCTCTCGGGGATGGGCACCAGCCTCGCACTCGTCGGCGGGTATCTGTTGGCCCGCGAATTGGGCTCGGCGGGAACCGATTTGACCGTCGACCGACTCCGCTCGGCGTTCCGCAGGTACGACGTGGAGATGCGTCCCTATGTGGACCGCTGCCAGAAACTGAACAACACCCTCGACCGGTATGCCCCGATGACGGAGAAGGAGATCTCCGACAACGCCACCGCGATGAAGTGGATGCAGCGCTGGCCGCTGCGCCCCATCGCCTCGCGCCTGTGGTTCCGCACCGCCGACGCGATCACGCTGCCGGACTGAGGGCCCTCTCGGTTCAGCCTTCCGACGGCCCCTGCGCGGATTCGCGTACCGCCTGCGACGCCGCCCGGATCTGGGGCGTCACGAGCATCACCTGTCCGAGCACGCCGTTGACGAATCCGGGTGAATCGTCGGTGGACAGCTGCTTGGCCAGTTCGACCGCCTCGTCGACCGCGACCGGTTCGGGGACGTCCTCGGCGTGCAGCAGTTCCCACACCGCGACCCGCAGGATCGCGCGGTCGACGGCGGGCAGCCGATCGAGCGTCCAGCCCTGCAGGTGCGCCGAGATCAGGTCGTCGATGTGGTCGCGGTGGTCGGTGACCCCGCGCGCGACGGTGACGGTGTACGGGTTCAGCGCGGTCACATCGGGCTGGGTTCCGGCCAGCTTGTTGCGGGACGTGGCCACCTCGGCGGCGGTCAGTCCGCGCGCTTCCGCCTCGAACAGCAGGTCGACCGCGCGTTTGCGCGCCTGGTGGCGGCCCCGGTCGGGCCTGCGGTCAGACATGGTCAGGCATTGACGCGGCCGAGGTAACTGCCGTCGCGCGAATCGACCTTGAGCTTGTCGCCGGTATTGATGAACAGGGGCACCTGGATCTCGGCGCCGGTCTCCATCGTCGCCGGCTTGGTGCCCGCACTGGAGCGGTCGCCCTGCAGGCCCGGCTCGGTGGAGGCCACCAGCAGTTCGACGGTCACCGGCAGTTCCAGGTACAGCGGGACGCCGTCGTGGAAGGCGATCTGCACGGGCATGCTCTCGAGCAGGAAGTCCGCGGCGCGGCCGACGAGCGATTCGGGCAGCGGGTGCTGCTCGTAGTCCTCGGAGTCCATGAATACGAAGTCGGAGCCGTCGCGGTACAGGTAGGTCGCGTCACGCCGGTCGACGGTGGCGGTCTCCACCTTCACGCCCGCGTTGTAGGTCTTGTCGACGACCTTGCCCGAGACCACGTTCTTGAGCTTCGTACGCACGAAGGCCGGGCCCTTGCCCGGCTTGACGTGCTGGAACTCGACGATCTGCCACAGTTGGCCGTCGATCTGCAGGACGAGCCCGTTCTTGAAGTCGGCGGTCGATGCCACGTTGGGTGAATCTCCTAGCTCTCTTTGTCAGAGGATGGCCAGTTCCTTGGGGAACCGGGTCAGCAAGTCGGGGGCGTCTGATCCCGTACCCGTTCGCGGATCCGCTTCGAGGCCGACGACGAGCGTGTCCTCGATGCGGACACCGCCGCGGTCGGGCAGATAGACACCGGGCTCCACGGTCACCACGGAGCCAGCAAGCAGTGTACCGGCGGCGGCCGCGTTGATTCCCGGCGCTTCGTGGATCTGCAGTCCCACGCCGTGCCCGAGGCCGTGGCCGAAGCGTTCGGCATACCCGGCGTCCGCGATGACCTGCCGCGATGCGGCGTCCACATCGGACAGCGTGACACCCGCGGTCAGCGCGTCGGTGCCGGCCCGCTGCGCGGTGGCGACCAGGTCGTAGAGATCGCGCTGCCAGTCCTCGATCTTGCCGGCCCGGCCCAGGACGAACGTCCGGGTCATGTCCGAGTGGTAGCCGCTCACCAACGCGCCGAAGTCGATCTTGACGAAGTCGCCGGTCGCCAGCACCGCGTCGGTGGGCCGGTGGTGCGGGATCGCCGAGTTGGGTCCGGTCGCGACGATGGTCTCGAACGACGGGCCGTCGGCGCCGTGGTCGAGCATCAGCGCCTCCAGGTCCCGCCGCACCTGCTTCTCGGTGCGGCCGGGGCGCAGACCGCCGCCGGCGATGAGATCGTGCAGCGCGGCGTCCGCGGCCTCGCAGGCGAGCCGCAGCATCGCGATCTCACCGGCGTCCTTGACTTCGCGCAGCGCCTCCACCATGCCGGGGGCGCGGACGAGTTCGGTGTCACCGACGGCCTTGAGCAGGCCGCGGTGGCCGTCGACGGTGACCACGTGGCTCTCGAAGCCGAGGCGGCGCAGACCTTCACCCGCGGCGCGGCCCGCGAGGTACGGGGCGCACGCCCGCTCGATGACGACCTCGGAGTCGGGTGACTGTCTGGCGGCCTGGGTTCGGTACCGGCCGTCGGTGGCGAGGATCGGGGTGGTGTGGGACACGCGGATGAGCAGCGCGGCGTTCGAACCGGTGAATCCGGACAGGTATCGGACGTTCACCAGGTCTGTGACCAGCATCGCATCCAGTTCGGCGGCGGCCAGCCGCTCGCGCAGGCGGTCTCTACGCTGGGAAAGAGTCACAGCCGCTGACGGTACTCGCTACGCTGTTGCGCCATGAGCAAGTGGTTACTGCGCGGACTGGTGTTCGCAGCCCTGATGGTGATCGTCCGATTGCTGCAGGGAGCGATGATCAACACGTGGGAAACCAGGGCGGCGACGATCAGCATCGTTCTCGTGTCGGTGTACGCCCTCGTGGCCTTCGCGTGGGGATTCGTCGACGGTCGACGGGACGCGCGCCAGAACCCCGATCCGGACCGCCGCTCGGATCTGGCGATGACGTGGCTGCTGACCGGTCTGTTCGCCGGAATCGTCAGCGGGTTCGTCGCGTGGCTGATCGGGGTGTTCTACAAGAACCTCTACGTCGAGGCGCTGCTCAACGAACTCACCACGTTCGCGGCGTTCACCGCGCTGCTGACGTTCGTGCTCGCGCTCATCGGCGTGGCGCTGGGCCGCTGGCTGGTCGACCGCAAGACGCCCGACGAGCCGCGCAAGCGGCACGGTGAGGACGACGACCGCGCCGACACCGACGTGTTCGCCGCGGTCCGTCCGGGCGGCCAGGACGGTCGCGACGGCCACGACGATTCCCCGACCACAGAGCAGCAGCGCGCCTAGCGCGGGCCTAACCGGCTGCGAGGTAGCGCAGGGCCAGCACGTAGCCCTGCACGCCCAGGCCGACGATCACGCCGGTCGCGACCCCACTCAGGTACGAGTGGTGCCGGAACTCCTCGCGGCGATGCACGTTGGAGATGTGCACCTCGATCAGCGGTGCGCTCAGCCCCGCGCATGCGTCGCGCAGCGCGATCGAGGTGTGGGTCAGCGCCCCCGCGTTGAGCACGACCGGTTCCCCGGCGTCGGCGGCGGCGTGGATCCAGCCGATCAGTTCGGCTTCGCTGTCGCTCTGGCGCACAGAGACTTTCAGCCCCAGGTCGGCGGCCTCCCGCTCGATCATCGCCACCAGGTCGGCGTGGGTGGTGCTGCCGTAGACGGCGGGTTCGCGACGACCCAGCCGACCCAGGTTCGGGCCGTTGATCACGTTGACCGTCGACGTGGCGCTCATCGGGTCCCTCCCACCACCGAGTAGGCCGCGGCGAGCAGCGACGGGTCGGGGCCTTCGAGCCGGCCGGGTTTGGCCAGCCCGTCGAGCACCACGAACCGCAGCACACCCGAGCGGGTCTTCTTGTCGCCCGCCATGTACTCCAGGAGTTTCGGCAGCGCGTCGGGGTCATAGCTCACCGGCAGCCCCAGCGCTTCCAGCACCGACCGGTGCCGGTCGGCCGTCTGGTCGTCGAGTCGGCCCGCCAGGCGGCCGAGTTCGGCGGCGAACACCAGGCCGACCGACACCGCCGCGCCGTGGCGCCACTGGTAGCGCTCGCGGCGTTCGATCGCGTGGGCCAGCGTGTGCCCGTAGTTGAGGATCTCGCGCAGCGCGGATTCCTTCTCGTCGGCCGCGACCACCTCCGCCTTGACCGCGACCGCACGTCGGATCAGTTCCGGCAGAACATCTTTGGACGGGTCGAGGGCGGCTTCCGGATCGGCCTCGATGAGGTCGAGGATGTGCGGATCGGCGATGAACCCGGCTTTGACGACCTCGGCCATACCGGCGACGATCTCGTTGCGCGGCAACGTCTCCAGGGTCGCGAGGTCGATCAGCACGGCGGCGGGCTGATGGAAGGCGCCGACGAGGTTCTTACCCGCGTCGGTGTTGATGCCGGTCTTACCGCCGACCGCCGCGTCGACCATCCCGAGCAGCGTGGTCGGGACGTGCACGATGTCGACACCGCGCAACCAGGTCGCCGCGGCGAATCCGGCGACGTCGGTGGCCGCTCCCCCGCCGAGGCTGACGATCGCGTCCTTGCGCCCCACCCCGATCCGGCCGAGCACCTCCCAGATGAACCCCACCACCGGCAGGTCCTTACCGGCTTCGGCGTCCGGGATCTCGATGCGGTGGGCATCGATTCCCTTGTCGGCCAAGTGGCTTCGCACCGCTTCGGCGGTCACCGAGAGCGTCGGCTGATGCAGGATGGCCACCTTGTGCCTACCCTCGAGCAGCCGGCCGAGTTCGCCGAGCAGTCCGGTGCCGATGATCACCGGGTAGGGCGGGTCGACCAGTACGTCGACGGTGACCGGCTCGCTCACGTGTTCTTCTCCAGGGTCGTATCGCGATGGGGATCCGATGCCCGCTCCGCCGCGCGGGCGGCCATGATCGCGGGCGTCGGCGGGCCGTCGGACTCCTGCTGGTCCTTCGCGGCGTCACGCCGCCACGGTGGGCGACGACGGCGCCGCGGCCGGTTCGGCGTGGGCGGCGCGGGGGTGGCCGCCTCGGCCCGCGGAGCGGACTTCTCGAGCCGGGCGACGATGTGGCGGACCACGGCGCCGGGATTACGCCGGTTGGTGTTCACCCGCATGGTGGCCACCCGCCGGTACAGCGGGACGCGGGCGTCCATCAGGGCCTTGTACTTCTCGGCGCGGTCGGGTCCGGCGAGCAGCGGACGGACGGTGCTGCCGCCGGTGCGGCGCACCCCTTCGGCGGCGCTGATCTCCAGGTAGATCACGGTGTGCCCGGCCAGCGCATCGCGCACACCCGGGGTGGTGACGGCCCCGCCGCCGAGCGAGAGCACACCGTCGTGGGTCTGCAGCGCCGAGCGGATGACCTCCTCCTCGATACGCCGGAACTCCTGCTCACCGTCGGTGGCGAAGATGTCGGCGATCGTGCGCCCGGTGGTCTCCTCGATCGCGGCGTCGGTGTCGAGCAGCGTCAGCCCCAGCGCCTTGGCGAGGCGACGGCCGATGGTCGACTTGCCCGACCCGGGCAGGCCGACCAGTACTGCCCGCGGCGCCATCAGCCCGACGCCTGCGCCCGCTGCGCGGTGGCCGGTTCGCGTGCGGCGACGGCCCGCAGATAGGACTCCACGTTGGTCCTGGTCTCGGTCAGGGAGTCGCCCCCGAACTTCTGCAGGGCCGCCCGCGCCAGCACCAGCGCCACCATCGTCTCGACGACGACGCCTGCGGCGGGTACCGCGCAGACGTCGGAGCGCTGATGGATCGCGACGGCCTCGTCACCGGTGGTCATGTCGACGGTGGCCAGAGCGCGCGGGACCGTGGAGATGGGTTTCATGGCGGCACGGACCCGCAGCGGTTGACCGTTGGTCATGCCGCCCTCGAGGCCGCCGGCGCGGTTGGTCGACCGCACGACGCCGTCGGGTCCGGGATAGATCTCGTCGTGCGCGACGCTGCCCCGCCGCCGTGCGGTTTCGAACCCGTCACCGATCTCGACGCCCTTGATGGCCTGGATGCCCATCACCGCGGCGGCCAGTTGACTGTCGAGGCGGTTGTCGCCGCTGGTGAACGAGCCGAGCCCGACCGGCAGTCCGGACACCACGACCTCGACGACGCCGCCGAGCGTGTCACCGTCGCGTTTGGCCGCCTCGATCTCGGCGATCATCGACTTCTCGGCCGCCTCGTCGAAGGCCCGCACCGGGCTGTCGTCGATCGCGGTCAGGTCGGCCGGCTGCGGCGGCGGACCGTCGTAGGGGGTGGATGCGCCGATGGAGATGACGTGCGAGACCACCTCGACGCCGAGCGCCTGACGCAGGAACGCCCGCGCGACGGTGCCCGCGGCGACGCGCGCGGCGGTCTCGCGGGCGCTGGCCCGTTCGAGCACCGGGCGGGCGTCGTCGAACCCGTACTTGAGCATGCCGGCGTAGTCGGCGTGACCGGGCCGCGGCCGGGTCAGCGGCGCGTTGCGCGCGATCTCGGCGAGTTCGGCGGGGTCGACCGGGTCGGCGGCCATCACGGTCTCCCACTTGGGCCACTCCGTGTTGCCGATCTGGATCGCGATCGGACCACCGAGCGTGACGCCGTGGCGGACGCCGCCGAGCATCGTGATCTCGTCCTGCTCGAACTTCATGCGGGCGCCGCGGCCGTAGCCGAGCCGCCTGCGCCTGAGCTGAGCGCCGATGTCCTCGGTCGTCAGCGAGACGCCCGCGACCATGCCCTCGAGCACAGCCACGAGCGCGCGGCCATGGGATTCACCGGCAGTGGTCCAACGCAACACGCGTCCCATCTTCCCATGCCCGCTGCTCACGGCTAAATCCGCCAACCTGCTCGGAACATCGTGCGCACCGGGCCGGTTGTGGGTCCCATGAAGGCGATCACCTACTCCCGCACGGGAGACAGTTCCGTACTGCAGCTGCAGGACCGTCCGCTTCCCGAACCCGGCGCCGGGGAGGTGCGGGTGCGCGTCGTGGTGTCCGGGGTCAATCCCACCGACTGGAAGCACCGAAGGGGCGCGGCGCCGGGTCAGGAACTCGAATACCCCGAGGTCGTCCCCCACCACGACGGCGCCGGCGTGGTCGACGCCGTCGGCGCCGGGGTCTCCGAACTGTCCGTCGGCGACCGGGTGTGGGTGTTCATGGCGCAACACCAACGCCCGGACGGTACGGCGCAGGAGTACCTCGTGCTGCCCGTCGCATCGGTGGTGCCGCTTCCCGACGGCGTCGGCTTCGAGGTGGGCGCGAGCCTCGGGGTGCCCGCGATCACCGCGCACCGTGCGCTCACGGTCGCCGAGGGCTGGCCGTCACGGTTGCGGCCCGGGGCGCTGGAGGGAGCGACGGTGCTCGTCGCGGGCGGCGCGGGCGCCGTCGGACATGCCGCGATCCAGCTGGCCCGGTGGGCGGGCGCGCGCGTGATCACGACCGTGAGCACCTCCGAGAAGGAGGCGCTGGCGGCGGCGGCCGGCGCCCACCACATCGTGAACTACAGGGCGGGCGACACCGCGGCGGCGATCCGGGAGGTGGCCCCCGACGGCGTCGACATCGTCGTGGAGGTGGCGCCGGCACCGAACGCCGCGCTGGACGCGGCCGTGGTGTCGAACCGGGCGACGATCGCGATCTACGCCAACGACGGCGGGAGCAGCGTCGAACTCGACATCATCCCGAACATGTGGGTCAACGCCCGCTACCAGTTCCTGGTCCTCTACACAGTCGGCGACGACGCGCTGGCCAACGCGCGCGAGGACGTCGCCGCGGCGGTCGGCGACGGTGCGATGGGCGTCGGCGAAGAGAACGGACTGCCGCTGCACTACTTCGCTCTCGAGGAAACCGCGGGTGCCCACGATGCGGTCAAGAGCGGGGTGACCGGCAAGGTGTTGGTGCGGGTGAGCGACTGACCCGCCGACCGCCGTCAGAGCACCACCAACGCGACGGCCGCCGCGCTCGCCGCGCACATCGACGGGCCGTGCGGCACCGTGCGGTCGCGCCGGGTGAGCGTCGCGAGTGCGCAGATCGCGGTCAGCAGCGGTGCGGCCAGTGCGGCCAGCAGCCAGACGTCGGCGCCGAACGCACCGGTCAGCCCGCCCACCCCGAGGGCGAGCTTCACGTCACCTGCGCCCATCGCCGCGGGCGCAAGCAGGTGTGTGGCGGCGTAGAGCGTGAACAGCGCCGCGGCGCCGAGTGCGGCGGGGGTCCCTCGGCCGGCCAGTACCGCGCCGACCAGGATCACCGTGGCGCCGGGCAGGGTCAGCCAGTTGGGCAGCCTGCGCCACCGCAGGTCGTACACGGTCAGCGCGCTAAGCCACACCAGCACGACGCCCGCCACCACGAATCGAGGCTAAGCGGTCTGCAGCGCCGCCCTCATCGCCTCTTTCGGCGCCGGCAGGCCGGTGAACTGTTCGACCTGCGCGAAGGCCTGGTGCAGCAGCATCTGCAGCCCGCCGATCACGCGGCCGCCCGCGGCCTGCACCGCCGCCGCCAGCGGTGTCGGCCACGGATCGTAGATCGCGTCGAGCAGGACCGGCGTGCCCGCGAACGTCGCCGCATACCGCTGCGCCACGTCGGCGGGGACGGTGCTGACGACCGCACCGGCGGCCGCCGCGAGTGCGGTCAGGTCCGGGTCGTCGAGGTCGCACCACCGCGCGGTGACGCCGAGGCGGTGCGCCAGGTCGACCAGCGACGCCGCCTTGTCCGCGTTGCGGGCGGCGATCGTGAGACGGGTGGCGCCGAGTCCGGCGAGCGCCACCACGGCGGCCGGAGCGGTCCCGCCGGAGCCCACGGCGATCCCCGGCCCGTCGACGTTTCCCAGCGCCCCGGCCACACCGTCGACGTCGGTGTTGTCGGCCCGCCACCCGTTCGGTGTGCGGACCAGGGTGTTGGCCGACCCGACCAACTCCGCGCGTTCGGTGCGTTCGTCGGCGAAGCGCAGCGCGGCGAATTTGCCCGGCATCGTCACCGAGACCCCGACCCACTCCGGGCCGAATCGGCCGACCAGCCCGGGCAGTTGTTCGGCGGTGCACTCGATGCGTTCGTAGGTCCAGTCGGTCAGGCCGAGCGCACGGTAGGCCGCGAGGTGCAACTGCGGTGACCGCGAGTGCGCGATCGGTGAGCCGAGGACGGCCGCCTTACGCGCGCTGTCGGGCCGCCGATCTGGCACGGCGGCGGGCCGCCGATCTGGCACGGCGGCGAGCCGCCGATCTGGCACGGCGGCGAGCCGCCTATCGGGCACGGCGGCGAGCCGCCTATCTGGCACTGTCGAGGACACCGTTGCGCTGCGCCAGTTCGATGTTGGCCAGGTGCTCGTTGTAATCCCGGGTGAACAGCGTGGTGCCCTGCAGGTCGATGGTGACGAAGTACAGCCAGTCCCCCTCCGCGGGTTTCTCGGCCGCGACCAGGGCCGGCTGGCTGGGTGAACAGATGGGAGTGGCGGGCAGACCCGGCCGCACGTAGGTGTTCCACGGGGTCATCTGGCCGCGGTCGCCGTCGGTGGTGGCGACCTCGATGCGGTCCAGCGGATAGTTCACCGTCGAGTCGAACTCGAGGGTGCGGTTCTCGGCGAGTCGGTTGTAGATCACCCGGGCGACCTTCGCGAAGTCCTCCGGTTTCGACTCGCGCTGCACCAGCGACGCCACCGTCAGCACCTGGTACGGCGACAGGTTCATCGCCGTGGCGGTTTCGAGCAAGCCGCTCTGCGCATACTGGTTCGCACTCGCGCGGATCAGCGTGGCGAGGGTGTCCTGCGGTGTCGCGGACGGGTCGATGTTCCAGCTGCCCGGTGCGATGAGCCCTTCGAGGCGGCGGTGGTCGTCGCCCATGGCGGTGACGGGCTGCACCGCCCATTCGGGGACGCCCAGCGCGGACGGCGCCGCCGTCTCGGCGACCCGCTTGAGTTCGTCGACGGGGACGCACTGCCGCTCGCCGTCGAGGTCGACGCAGGTGGCCTTGGAGATCAGTGTGAAGATGCCCTCGGTGACGGCGTTGGTCTTGACGTCGGACACGTCGTCGAGTTGACGGCCCTCGGGGATCACGAGCTTGCCGACCCGGCTCTGCGGGTCGGTGAGCCGTTCGACCGCGTTGGCGGCCGGGATCTCGGTGCGGACCTTGTAGAAACCGGGCTGGATGGCGGTGATCCCGGAGTTGCCCTCCGCCGCCTCGACGAACGCCTTGACCGTCGCCACGACGTTGTTGTCGTGCAGCGTCTGACCGATGGCGGTCGTGGAGTCGCCGTCGTGGACCTGGATCACCACGTCGTTGACACCCTCGCCGGCGAAGTCGTTGCTGTTGCCGCCGAACATGTTGTGCCACAGCTTCGAACCGAGGAAGACCGCTCCGACCACGACGACGATCAGCAGCGCGAGCGACAGGGCACCGGCCATCCGGCGCTTCCTGCGGCCCCGCTCCAGACGCATCCGGTCCGAACGGCTCATGCCGCGCCGCGGCGGTCCCACCGCCACGGGTTCGGCACGGTCGTGACGCCAGTCCTCAGCCATGCCCGCCCTCTCCGGGCGCGGCCAGAGCCGCGCGCCGCTGGTCCAGCCAGCTCTGCAAGATTCCCACCGCCGCGACCTGGTCGATCATGGCCCGCTGCCCCTTGGCGCGGACGCCCGCCTCGCGCAGCGAACGCTGCGCGGACACCGTGGTGAGCCGTTCGTCAGCCATCCGCACCGGAACCGGTGCGATCCGCCGGGCCAACGCCTCGGCGACGTCGATGGCGTCGTGGGCCGCCGGTCCGGTGCGGTCGGCCAGCGTCCTCGGTAACCCCACGACGACCTCGACGGCCTCGAGTTCGGTCACCAGCTGCGCCAACCGCCGCACGTGACGGTCCGAGCTCTTCTCGCGGCGCACGGTTTCCACCGGGGTGGCCAGGACGCCGTCCGGATCACTGGTGGCCACACCGACCCGCACGCAGCCTACGTCGATGCCGATCCGCCGGCCGCGGCCCGGATCGCCCTCTCCGGGGCGATCGGGGAGGCGGTGGTCGCTGTCGGTCACGAGGTCAGCTCCTGTCGATCTCGGCACGCAACGCAGCCAATGCCGCGTCGATGCCCGCCGCCCCCTTACCGGAACCCTGCGCCAGATCGGCTTTGCCGCCCCCACGGCCGTTCACCGCCGCGCCGAACTGTTTGACCAGTTCGTTGGCGCGCAGCCCCAGATCCTGGGCGGCCGGGTTGACGGCCACCACGAAGGGCACGGTGTCGTTGTCGCCCTCGGCGATCAGCGCGACCACAGCCGGGTCGCCGCCCAGCTTGCCGCGGATGTCACCGACGAGTGTGCGCAGATCGCCCGCCGACATACCGCCGGCCATCCGCTGCGCCACGAGTCGGACCTTACCGACCCGCTCGGCACCCGCGACAGCGTTGACCGCCGCGGCGCGCGCGTTCGCGAGCCGCATCCGGTCGAGCTCCTTCTCCGCGGCCTTGAGGCGCTCGACGAGACCGGCCACCCGCGCGGGAACCTCCTCGGAGGGCACCTTCAGCGACGACGCCAGCCCGGCCATCAGCGCGCGCTCCTTGGCGAGGTGGCGGAACGAGTCCAGGCCGACGTAGGCCTCGACCCGCCGGACGCCGGATCCGACCGAGGATTCACCGAGGATGGTGACCGGCCCGATCTGGGCCGAGCTGCGCACGTGCGTCCCGCCGCACAGTTCGAGCGAGAACGGTCCGCCGATCTCGACCACCCGGACCTCGTCGGGGTAGGCCTCGCCGAACAGCGCCATCGCGCCCATCGACTTGGCCTTCTCGAGCTCGGTGGTGAAGCTGTGCACCTCGAAGTCGGCCTCCACGGCCTCGTTGGTCACCTCTTCGATCTGCGTGCGCTGATCGTCGGTGAGCGCACCCTGCCAGTTGAAGTCGAAGCGCAGATAACCGGGCCGGTTGAGCGAACCGGCCTGCACCGCGTTGGGCCCGAGGACCTGCCGCAGCGCGGCGTGCACCATGTGGGTCCCGGAGTGGCCCTGGGTGGCGCCGTGCCGCCAACGCGGATCGACCGCCGCCGTCACGGTGTCGCCTTCGACGAATTCGCCGGACTCCACGGTGACGCGGTGCACCCACAGCGTCTTGGCGATCTTCTGGACATCGGACACCGCGGCCTTGGCCGTCTGGGACGCGCCGGTGCCGGTGATGGTCCCCTCGTCGGCGATCTGGCCGCCGGATTCGGCGTAGAAGGGGCTGCGGTCGAGGACCAGTTCGATGCGGTGCTGGGCGGTGGCGGTGTCGTGCCCGACGACGGGGACCCGACGGCCGTCGACGAAGATCCCGAGGATGCGCGCCTCGGTGGTCAGCTCGTCGAATCCGGTGAACTGGGTCGGGTGGGCGTCGACCAGTTCGCGGTAGGCGGTGAGGTCGGTGTGCGCCTGTTTGCGGGCGGCGGCGTCGGCCTTGGCGCGCTGCCGCTGCTCGGCCATCAGGCTGCGGAAGCCCTCTTCGTCGACGGCGAGGTCCGCCTCGGCCGCCATCTCGAGGGTCAGTTCGATCGGGAAACCGTAGGTGTCGTGCAGCGTGAACGCGTCGCGGCCAGAGAGCCGGTCGGCACCGGCGGCCTTCGTCGACTGGGCGGCCTCTTCGAACAGCCGCGATCCGGAACTCAGCGTGCGGTTGAACGCGGTCTCCTCGGCCACCGCGATGCGCTGGATCCGGTCGAAATCAGTGACCAGTTCGGGATACGAGGGGCCCATCGCGTCGCGCACGGTGGCCATCAGGTCGCCGACGACGGCGTCGTCGATGCCGAGCAGTTTCGCCGAGCGGATCACCCGGCGCAGCAACCGGCGCAGCACGTAGCCGCGGCCGTCGTTACCGGGACTCACCCCGTCGCCGATCAGGATGGCCGCGGTGCGGCTGTGGTCGGCGATGATGCGGTAGCGGACGTCGTCGGAGTGGCTGCCCCTGCCGTAACCGCGGGGGGCGCGTGCGGCGACGGCGTCGATGACCGGCCGCAGCAGGTCGGTTTCGTAGACGTTGTCCACACCCTGCAGCAGGCAGGCCACCCGCTCGATGCCCATACCGGTGTCGATGTTCTTCCGCGGCAGCGGGCCGAGGATCTCGAAGTCGGATTTCCCGGTGCCCTCGCCACGCTCGTTCTGCATGAACACGAGGTTCCAGATCTCGATGTAGCGGTCCTCGTTGGCTTCCGGGCCACCCTCGATGCCGTACTCCGGGCCGCGGTCGACGTAGATCTCCGAGGACGGACCGCAGGGCCCGGGGATGCCCATGGACCAGTAGTTGTCGGCCATCCCGCGGCGCTGGATGCGTTCCAGCGGCAGCCCGGCCACCTCCTGCCAGAGCTGGATCGCCTCGTCGTCGTCGAGATAGACGGTGGCCCAGAGCTTCTCGGGGTCGAACCCGTAGCCGCCCTGGTCGACGGGGTTGGTCAGCAGCGTCCAGGCGAACTCGATGGCGCCCTTCTTGAAGTAGTCGCCGAACGAGAAGTTGCCGGCCATCTGGAAGAAGGTGTTGTGGCGCGTGGTGATGCCGACCTCGTCGATGTCCGGCGTGCGGATGCACTTCTGGATGCTGGTGGCCCGTTGGTAGGGCGGGGTCCGCTGGCCCAGGAAGAAGGGGACGAACTGCACCATGCCGGCGTTGACGAACAGCAGGTTGGGGTCGTCGAGGATCACCGAGGCGCTCGGCACCTCGGTGTGGCCCGCTTTCACGAAGTGATCGAGGAAGCGCTTCCTGATCTCGTGTGTCTGCACGTCTGGGGCATCCTTAAAGGGTTGGGTAATTCGACCGATCTACAGTACCCGCCGCCGTTGCCGCGCCGTCCGGTCGACGACCGCGCTCACCGTCCGAGGAAGCTCAACCGCACGGAGCGGCGGGGATTGTCCCTGTTGAGATCGACGAGCACCACGCTCTGCCACGTCCCGAGAAGGGGTTGGCCGTCCTGCACCGGCACCGTGACCGACGGTGAGATCAACGCGGGCAGCACATGGTCGGCGCCGTGCCCCGGCGAGCCGTGCGCGTGGCGGTAGCGGTCGTCGCGCGGGAGCAGCCGTTCGAGCGTGTCGAGCAGGTCGTCGTCGGAACCGGATCCGGTCTCGATGAGCGCCACCCCGGCGGTGGCGTGGGGCACGAACACGTTGCACAGGCCGTCGCGGCGCTGCCCGCAGAACGACCGGACGGCGTCGGTCAGATCGACGATGCGGCGCCGGGAGGTGTCCACGTCGAGGAGATCGGTGTCCATGAACCTCAGCGTACGAGCCGCTCAGACCATTGCCCGGTCCGATGCGAGGGAGGACAGTGAGAGGGGAACCGGTGGCGCCACCGGGGCGCTGCCCCGTCACCCGAAGGGGGTGAGGCTGTGTTCGCACGCACAACCACAATCGAGGCACGACCGGACGCGGTGGACGCCGGCGTCGCTCACATCCGCAACGAGGTCATGCCGGTACTGCGCGACGTCGACGGCTGTGTCGGGCTGTCCCTTCTGGTGGATCGGGAGTCGTCCCGGTGCATCGCGACCACCGCCTGGGAGTCGGTCGAGGCGATGCACGCCGCCGAGGAGCGGGTGCGGCCGGTACGCGAGCGCGCCGCGGAGGTGTTCGGCGGCACTCCGGTCGTCGACGAGTGGGAGATCGCGGTCCTGCACCGCGAACACCGCGCCGGCGCCGGCGCCGGGGTACGGGCGACCTGGCTGAGGGCCCGCCCAGAACAGTTCGATCAGGCGGTCGCCTTCTACCGCTCAGAGGTGCTGCCGTCGATCGAGGAACTGGACGGGTTCTGCAGCGCCAGCCTGATGATCGACCGCACCTCGGGGCGGGCGGTCTCCTCGGTGTCGTTCGACTCGATGGGAGCGATGGACCGCACCCGCGATCAGGCCCGCTCGTTGCGCACCGCCCGGCTGCGCGATCTCGGCGCCGACCAACTCGACGTCGGCGAGTTCGAGTTGGTGATCGCGAACCTGCGCGTCCCCGAAATGGCCTGACGCACATGCGATTGACGCGCGCGTTTATTCGTGGCGCTGCCCGGGTATCTCCGCGGCACCCACACCTCTTGGAGGAACCATGACAGTCACCGGTGTTATCAGCGCAATTCTCATCGGCATCGTCGTCGGTGTGCTCGCCCGTCTGTTGCTACCGGGTAAGCAGAGCATCGGCATGATCGTGACGATCCTGGTCGGCATCGTGTCGGCCCTCATCGGTACAGCGGTCGCCCGCGCGATCGGTCTGCCCACCGCGACCAGCGGCGTCGACTGGCTGGAACTGTTGGTTCAGGTGGTCGTCGCGATGATCGGTGTAGCCCTGGTGGCCACGCTGATGGGTCGCCGCCGCGGCGGCGTGATGGGCGGCCGGCGGCGCCCGATGATGCGCTGACCCTTTACCCCGACGAGCCCGGCCGACACCCGTCGGCCGGGCTCTGACGTTCTCAGACCGCTTCGAGCGCGGATATGCGGGACTGAGCATAGCCTCACCTATCTTCGGGTTGTACTGTGCGTGCGTGACGCTGAGGACCAACCCCCTGGCATCGGCGCTGTCCGATTCGATGGCCGCCGCCGACACCGATCTGGTGCTGCTCGACCGTGAGAGCGGGGCGTGGCGGCGCCACCCGTGGTCAGAGGTGCTCGCCCGCTCGATGAACGTCGCCGAACGGATCGGCGACGCCGACGCGTCCGCGGTGGGTGTGATCGGGGAACCGAACGTCGAGTTCGTCGCCGCGATCGTCGGGTCCTTCCTGGCCGGGCGAGGCGTGTCCGTGCTACCCGGACCGGTCCGCGGCGCCGCCGCCGACCAGTGGGCGCACAACACCCTGGCCCGTTTCGCCGGTGCGGGAGTCAGCCACGTCCTGACACACGGCAGCCACCTGGGACACCTGCGCGTCGCCGACGGTTCCGCGGCGGTCCATGACGTGACGACATGGGCCGGACCGAACCGGTCGGCGCCTCTCGACGCGTCACTGCCCACCGGTGACGTCGCGATCCTGCAGGGCACCGCCGGTTCGACCGGAACGCCTCGCACGGTGCGACTGTCACCCGATGCCGTACTCGCGAACCTCACCGGCCTCAGCGCCCGCATCGGTCTCGAGCGGGGCCACGACGTCGGGTGTTCGTGGCTGCCGCTCTACCACGACATGGGGTTGAGCTTCCTGCTGACCGGGGCGCTCGCCGGAGTCGAGACATGGCAGGCCCCCACATCGGCATTCCAGGCGTCACCCTTCCGGTGGTTGAACTGGCTCAGCGACAGCCGCGCGACCATCACCGCGGCGCCGAACATGGCGTTCGGGATGATCGGCAAGTACGCCCGCCGTGTCACCGACGTCGATCTCTCGAACGTCCGGTTCGCGCTCAACGGCGGCGAGCCGGTCGACTGCGAACTCACCGCGCTGTTCGCCACCGCGATGAGCCGATTCGGATTCTCCGCGGGCGCCCTGGCACCGTCGTACGGACTGGCGGAGTCGACCTGTGCGGTCACGGTTCCGGAGCCCGGGGACGGTTTGCGCACCGACGAGGTGGCGGTCGGCACGGACGACGGGGTGTCGCTGCGCCGACACGCGGTCCTGGGTCATGCCATTCCCGGTATGCAGGTGCGCATCTCACCGCGCGAGGGCGACGCCGACGTGTCCGGGCGCGAGGTCGGCGAGGTCGAGATCCGCGGCTCCTCGATGATGTCGGGTTACGTCGGCGGCGCATCGCTGGATGCGCAGACCTGGTTCGCCACCGGCGATCTCGGTTATCTCGTCGACGGTGCGCTGGTGGTGTGCGGCCGCGCCAAGGAACTGATCACGGTGGCCGGGCGCAACATCTTCCCCGCCGAGATCGAACGGGTGGCCGCCCAGGTGCCGGGGGTACGGGAGGGAGCCGTCGTCGCGGTGGGCACCGGGGAAGGGTCGATCCGGCCGGGCCTGGTCATCGCGGCGGAGTTCCGTGGTCGCGACGAGGCCGGTGCGCGAAGCGAATTGGTGCAACAGGTGGCGTCGCAATGCGGTGTGGTGCCCTCGGACGTGGTCTTCGTCAGACCGGGTTCGCTGCCACGCACGTCGTCGGGCAAGCTGCGCCGCCTCGCGGTCAAGCACAGTCTGGAAGCCGGCACGGAACCGCAGCCCCGCTGACGCGTCACTCGCGCGGCAACAGCGGCCCCAGCGGTCCGAGGTCGATGTTGAGGTCCTCGGGTTCGAGACCGAAATGCTCCCGCAACTCCTCCATCTTCTCCTCGAGCAACATCAGTGTGGTCCCGATCCGCTCGATCTGCTCGTCGGTCAGGTCGCCGCTGTCGACCCGGCGGATGGCCTGGCGTTCCATCAACTGGCGCAACAACTCGACCAGCGTCAGCACCAGGCTCACCAGACCGCGCTCGACGCTCTCCGGATCCGAGTTGATCCGCTGCCGCGGCGTGGGGCCGGTCACTCGAGGTCCTCGGGTCCCAGCAGCGTGCCCACCGACGAGATCAACGTCCGTAGCGAGATGACGACCATGTCGACGTCGGCGATCGACAGGGTGATGTCACCGCTGATCACCACGCCTCCCGCGAGCACCCGGTCGAGGAGGTCGACCAGCGCGATCTCGCGGTTGTTGTCGGCGGGCAGAACCTCACTCATCGGCGGACACCACATCCCCGGTGAACGAGTAGGGCGGCCACGGCCCGGTGATCTCCAATTCGATTCCGTCGGAGTCGCTCTGGAGAGACGTCACGATGCTGCGGAACTCGTCGACCCGGTCGACATCCACCAGATAGGTGCCGTTGAGCACGGTCCAGCCGGACCGGCCCGAGAGACTGTTGTCGGCCACCGGTTTGCGCTTACCGTCGGTCGCGCCCGCGAGTAGAGCCCGGTGGAACCGCTCCGCTGCGGCGGCCGCGATCCCGTGCGCCCGTTCCTGGCTGTGGAGCTGGCGTTTGCGCCGGAGCAGGTAGGCCGCACCCGATCCGCGACCGCCCGGTTCCTGAACCGGATCATCCTCGGCAACAAGTGCTTTCGGGTCGGCGTAGGCTTTGACGCCGAGCTCCACCCGGCCGGTGACCCGGTCCAGCGCGGCGCGGAATACGGTTCGTCCGTTCTCGAGCATCCGCCGCACCCGTTCGTCGGTCAGGTAGACGGTGGTCATCCGCACCGGGATGACCGGCTCGGAGCGCGCGAGCGTGGAGACGACGGCGTCGTGCGCACGCGCCTTGACACCCAGCCAGTCCAGGTTCTCGAGGTTGCGCCGCAACGCCTCCTCGCCGAACTCGTCGAGTCCGACGGTGCCGACCGCCGCGGCGAGCCCCGCGCCGCTGATCACGCGAACCGGTTCGCCGGCGACCCCCACCAGGCCGGCGACGCGCTCGTCCCCCGAGTCATCGGGGAAGATCGCATACGCCCAGACACCGGTCCCGTCAGTCGACATCCTCGGGCTCCACGTAGTCCACTTCGACCGCCGCACGGCGGCCGTTGCCCATCTCGAGTTGTGCTATCCGGGACCGCAGTTCGTCGTTCTCCAACTGCAGCGCAGACTTGTTGCCCGTCAGCCACGGGTCGTGGGTCCACCAGTCGATGCCCACTTCCCTTGCGGTGTCCAGTGATGCGATGACCAGGCGCAGCTTGATGGTGAGCAGTTCGATGTCGAGCAGGTTCACCCGGATGTCGCCCGCGATGACGATCCCCTTGTCGAGCACCCGCTCCAGGATGTCGCCGAGGTTGGTGCCCTGTGGGCTGCTCAGAGGCGAACCGGAGCTCCGCGGCACCGGGGAGTAACTGTCGTCGCCGGCAAGCGTCACTCGAGACCACCCCCGTTCCCGTTACCGGTGCGTCCGCGCCCGTACCGGCGGGTCCGGCGGTACGTGAGCAGCTCGCCGTCGGCGTCGAGTTCCACTTCGTACAGCGCGAGGATGTCCGACGAGGACGGTATCCGGTGGTCTTCCACCACCTCGACCTCGATCACCCACCCACCCTCCTGCGTCGGCGCCACCGAGGTCATCTGGACCTCCTCGCGTCCGAGCAGATCGGTGATCTGCTCGCGGGCGAGATCGATCGCCTCCCGCGCCGTCAGCGGCGGAGGGTCGGCACCGCCGTCGTCGGTCGGCCGGGCGCGTGTGCGTTCTGCCATGATGTCCGTCACCCACTTTCAGGCGGTGTCGCCTCGGGAGTCTGCGGTTCCATCCGCTCCGCCAGGATCTCTCGCTGCGCCGCCTTCTCTTCCTCGGCGGAGATCTCACCGGAATCACGGGCCTCGGCGAGCGCCTCCAACTGCTCACGAGTCCTCGCCGGATCGTTCATCTCCTGCTCGACCTGCCGCTGGATCACCTCGGCCAACGAGATCACCCCGCGGACCGGAAGCAGCGGGGCGAGCAGGATGGCCGAGAACAGTCCCATCAGTCAGCCCTCGGGATTCGAAGTCACGACGAAGTCGTATGCGGCCATCGGGCCGAGCAGTCGCAGATCGACCCGTCCCGCAGCGTTCTCGGCGAGCTCGTCGACGACCGCTTCGACGTCGGCCTGCGCCTTCACCTCGACGAGCGCCGCGACGTTGACGGCATCCCACTCGTGGGTCGGTTCGCGGACGTTGACCGCCTGCGCGACGGTGTTGAGCGCGTCGACGGCCGTGTTCGTGTCGGCCTGCCGTTTGGCTTCGATGGTGTTCGCGATCAACTCCCCCAGCGCCATCCGCGAATCACGGGATGCGTCTTCGGGTTTGCTCTGGATGTCGTCACGCAGCGCGCGGGCCTGCTCGCTCTCCTCGAGGAGATCCCGCAGGAACGTCTGCTGGTCGTATCGGCCCTTCACGACGTACTGGGCGTGCCCCTCGAGTTTCTCCAGTGTCTCGCGGAACTCGTCGTGGTGTTCGCGAAGAAGCTCTTCGGCCACCGATTCCGCGTCCGTCATCACCGCACCGAAGCGCAGCGGCAGCACCGGCGCGACGGCCGCCGCACCGTCCAACAGGTGAGCATGCGCCTGCAGATCGTCCGGGGTGCCGAGCGGATGATCGGTGGCTATCCGACTCACCAGCGCGGCGATGTCCCCCTCTTTGACGATCTCGACCTCCGAGGGCGGATCCCCGACACCGACGGCGTCTTCCTCGACGGCGACGTCGGCGGGCACGATTCCGTACACGTAGACGGCGCGTCCCGCGTCTCGGCCCTCGGCGCGTTCGACTTGGTCGGCGGCCGTCACCTGTCGGCCCTCCGGCTGCGCACCCGCGTCGCCTTCCTCGGCTCGGGTTCGTCCGATGTGAGCATGTCGCCCAGCTTCTCGCCCGCGGCTTCGAGGACGCCGGTCGTCTTGCCCTTCGCCACACCGCTGGTGGCACTCTCGGCCACGTCGCCGACCAGGCCCCCGAGGTCCGACTTCGGATCCTCGTTCACGATGTCCAGCCGGTTCACCGCGTCGGCGTAACGCAGATAGGTGTCGACGCTGGCCACCACCACGCGTGCGTCGACGGTCAGGATCTCGATTCCCACCACGGAGACCCGGACGTAGGCGTCGAGCACCAGGCCCTTGTCGAGGATGGTGTCGACGACGTCGGCCAGCCCGTTGGAGTCGGAACCTCCGCCGCCGGCGGTGCCCGCGGGTTGGATCGCGGTGCTCATGCTCGGGTCTTCCGGGTCTTCGCGGCGCGGCGCACCGGCGAAGCGGCGCGGTCGCCGCCGCGGGTGCGGGCGGTGGCTCGCCGGCGCTGCTTGGGCGGTGCGGCCTCGTCGTCGGAGTCCGGTCCGGTATCGGAGTCGGAGTCGGCCGGCTCGTCGGCACCCGGGTCGGGCTCTCCGTCCTCGACAACCTCGCCATCGCGGATCTCGCCCGGCCAGCCCTGGACGTCGTCGGGGTTCAGCATGGCGTGCGCCATGACCTCACGCTGGAAATGCTTGAGTTCCAGACGCACTCGGCGTCCCTGCGCTCGCCAGAGGTTGCCCGTGCGTTCGAACAGGCCCTTCGGATGGTATTCGAGGACCACGATGACCCTGGTGAGGTTCGGCGCCAGCTCGTGGAATGTGATCGCACCGTCGACGTATCCCTTGTCGCCCTTCGAGCGCCACACGATCCGTTCGTTGGGCACCTGCTCGGTGATGGTCGACTCCCAGCTGCGGTGCGAGAGGAAGATCTGCGCCTTCCACACCAGCTTCTCGTCCGAGACCTGCTCGACCTGCTCGACCTTCTTCATGTACTTCGGGAAGTCGGCGAACTGCGTCCACTGCCGGTACGCAAGGTCCACCGGCACACCCACGTCGATCTGCTCGACGATGTTGGTGACCTTGATCTTGTCGCCGCCGCCGCCCTTACCTGTCAGGGCGCCGGTCACGCCCTTCAGCGCATCCTTGGCCTTCTCCTTCGCCCCCGCCAGACCGCCGGCCAACGCCGCCTTCACCGGTGATTCGCCGGACAGGAGCTTCTCGCTGCCCGTGGCGGCCGCCAACAGTCCCCCGTTGCCCCCGCCACTCTGGGCGTAGTCGGTGAGCCGTTGGGTGGTGCCGCCCACGCGATCCGTGACCTTGTTCACCGCGCGGTCTGTGAATGTTCCTGCGAGTTGTTGTAGAGACGTTCGCAGTTGACCCGAGGGTGCGTTCTTCGCGCTGGTCGCGCTTGTGGTGTTCTGTGTCACCGGTCTCACCGTCCTCGCCGAATAGGGGCCCGCTTGGTGGCCGAACGGCCGTGGCGGGCAGCGGAAGTCGCCGGCACGTCGTCAGCGGTCGCCCGTGACGAGCGACGCATCGCGGTCTTCGCCGCTGCGGGTTGCCGGGCTGCTCGCCGACGCCGTGGCGGCGGTTCCGGTTCCGGTTCCTCCTCGGGTTCCTCATCCAGGTCGGTGTCTTCGTCGGTCTCCTCATCGACGGCTTGATCCTCGTCGTCGTCCGACAGATCGTCGACGTCGTCCTCGGACTCCAGCAGATCCTGCTCGTCCTCGACCTCGTCGTCGTAGACGTCCTCGTCGACGGCCTCCTCGGGCGTGTGGCGGCGGCGCCCGAGTCGCCGCGCCGACCTGAGGCCCTTCCCCGTTCCCCGGACCGTGCCGCTGACTGTGCCGCCGACCGTGTCACCGACGTCACCGACCGTGCCTCCGACGTCGTCGAGCACCTCTTCCGTGTCAACCGCCGAGGTCACACCGCCGATGCGGTCATTGAGCGCGTTCACCTGATTCGTCGCCGCCGCCAGCGCCGCGGCGCGCGCTGCGCCGAGAAGCTCACCGCGAAGCTGGTCACTCAGCTGGGTCACATCCGCCGATGCCCCCAGGGATTTCAAGCCCTGCGCCACGAGTTCAGTGGGGCTGGCGGGGAACTTTCCTGTGATTCCTGCTGCGGCGAGCATGAGTGCAAGCCGCATCTTGCGCGTTCGCCCGAGGAAGTACCCCGCCCCGACTGCCAGCGCTACTTTTGATCCGTTGGCCATGATGCCCTCCTCCTGTATATGACGGGGTTCGGTCGCATCCGGCCGGACCTGGATGGTTGTGTTGGCCACTTTCTGAAATAGAACCTACCCGGGAGAACTGCATCCGAATCGTGGAACTTAGATTGTTTTCGCTTACTTGAATATTTGCCTGATTACGTTCACGACGACGGTCCGCCGCGCGACCGGCCCCCCCCGCACACCGGCCAGGAGCGACGCCGCCGGAGCCGGACCAGATGCTTCCCACAGGTGTGCGCTCGCCAGCATTTACGCTGTTCAGGATTCCTCGCAGCGGTTTTCCCGCACCCATGGCCGCGCGACTGGCCCGCACAGCCGGCCTTCCCCGATCGTGCGCGGTATCACCTCCGACGCGAACCGGTACCGGACCGTTGATACATCCGCCAAATTCATAGTTTGCCAGACTATTCATCCCGCGCATTGTGCGCGAAATAGAAATAATTCGATTTGCGGTGAATTCCATGATCTTGAACGGCAATTCATTCTTTGATCGAGTTTTGATGTTGATCGTCGCGTATGAGCACAGGAAGTCGTATTTACGGCGGTCCGTCACCGAATTCATCTCCTTGGCGCACCGAGCGAGTTAGCGATGAGGATTCACCTTTCGCGCCGGAATCACCCGCTCGGACACCCGGCTCGGCCGAGAGCCGACCGGTGGGCCGAACCCTGTTGACGGCGCTGTCATTTCGTGCCGCAGAGCCGATCTGCGTGCATCTCCGAATCGACCGCGCCACCGCATAGCACGGCTGCCGAGTTCGCCGACCGTGGTGCGATGGACACTTTCCGATCAGCAGTGCTGTTGGCCGCCCACGAAGGCGGCGTCACATCGGGTGTGGCGTGAGTCACATTCCTTGCTCGATCCGTCGCCGGTCCGGACCGCCCTCTGCCCCGGCACCCCCGGCCGCGACTCCCCAGAGGGATTATTGCCGTCGCCGTAGATTCCCGCTGCAACGCGTGGAATGGACGTCTCGGCGGCCGTCTGAGTCGCCGGTTCAGCCCGCCGCCGGAGCCTCGGCCAACCCGATCCTGCGATGCAGGCGTGCCAACGGTTTCGGAGACCACCAGTTCCACCGGCCCAATACACGCATGAACGCCGGCACGAGCACCATCCGCACGAGCGTCGCGTCGGCGAGTACCGCGAGGGTCAGCCCCAACCCGAACATGCGCATGAACGACACGTTCGCGGCGATGAGCGCCGCGAAGCTGATCGACATCACAAGGGCGGCCGCGGTGACGACACGACCGGTCCGCGCCAGTCCGAGCGCCACGCTCTCGGTCACGTCGGCGGCGGTACGTCCGGACGCCAGCCAGAACTCGCGGATCCGCGACATCAGGAACACCTCGTAGTCCATCGACAGCCCGAACGCGATGCAGAACAACAGCACGGGGATGTTGGCGACGAGCGTCCCGGTGGGAGTGGTGCCCAGCGCGCCGAGGTGACCCTCCTGGAAGATCCAGACCATGGCGCCGAACGCCGCGCTCAGCGAAAGCACGTTGAGCAGCAGCGCTTTCAGCGGCAGCACCACGCTGGCCGTCAGCAGGAAAAGCAGACAGAACGTGGACACCGCGATCAGGCCGAGCACCAGCGGAAGGCGTGAGGTGATGGCGGCGACGCTGTCGCTGTTGCTCGGCGCCACGCCGGCCAGTTCGACGGGGCGACCGGCGGGTCCGGTGACCTCGTGCAACCGCTCGAGTTGCGCGGCAGACGAATCGGAGAACAGCGGCGCATCGGTGGACACCGTGAGGAACGCGCTGCCGTCGCGCACTCCGGTCGCCGCGGTCGGCGGTCCGACTCGCCGCCCGGCGACGTAGGTGCCTGTCGGCGCCGACACCGACGATACGTCGGCGACCCGGGACAGGTCGGTGGCGTAGCGGCTCAGCTCGGATTCGGTCGCCCCACGCGCATCCGGGATCACCACGGTGACCGCTGTCGCCGGGTCGGCGGCGAATTCGGTGCGCAACTGGTCACCGACCTCGTGGGCGGACGCCGACTGCGGCAGCACGCGATCGTCGGGTAGGCCCCACCGGACCCCGAGGAAAGGCAGACCGAGCAGCATCAGCACCGCGATGCCGGCAAGCCCGACCGGCACCGCCCGGTGCATCACGAATTTGGTGCTGCGGTACCAGAATTGGCGCTGGACCGGTTTCGGTGCGGGTTCGGGACGACGCAGCAGCCGACGCCCGAGCCGCCGCACGTCGAGGGCGTCGATGCGGTCGCCGAGCAACGCGATCGCGGCCGGGGTCAGCACCAGCGCCGCGACCGCCGCGAAGACCACCGTCGCCACCCCCGCGTAGGCGAACGACTTGAGGAAGTACATCGGGAACAGCACCATCGTGAGCATCGGCAGCGCCACCGTCGTCGCGGAGAACACCACCGTGCGGCCCGCGCTGAGCATCATGCGGGTCAGCGCCACATCGCGGTCGGCGCCGGCGGCCAGTTCGTCGCGGTACCGGCTGACCATCAGCAGGGTGTAGTCGATGGCGAGCGCAAGGCCCATCGCCATGCAGAGATTCAGGGCGAAGATCGACACGTCGGTGAGGAACGTGATGACGTGCAGAACGGCGAGCGAACCGACGATCGCGATCAGCCCGACACCCACCGGAACGGCAGCGGCCAGGAGGCCGCCGAAGACCCAGACCAGGACCAGGAAACTGAAGGGAATCGCGATCGACTCCATCAGCAACAGGTCGTGCTGGGTCTGGGTGGTGATCTGGCTGTTGACCATCGCGACGCCGCCGGCCCGCACCGTCACCCCGTCGCGGGTGCTGCGGTCACCGCCGACGGCCTCGACGAGGTCCTCGGCGTTGCGGGCGGCCTCGTCGCCGCCGGTCACCCCGGCGACCACCAGTCCGGTGTCACCGTCCTCGCTGAGCAACCTCTCGGCGGCCGGACCCGACTCCGTCCAGGCCGACGTCACCGAGACGACGTGCGGTGAACGGCGCAGGGTGTCGACGATGTCGGTGCCGACCGCGCGGGCCGGGTCCGCCATCGCTCCCCGCGGCGAGGTGACCGTGATGAGCAACTGGGTGTCGCCCTGATCGAACCGCTGCGCGAGGAGCGCTGTGGCCCGGGAGGATTCGGCGGAGGGGTTCTCGAAGCCACCGGGCGACAGCTTGCCGGCTACCGGGACCCCGAACACGGCGGCGGCCACCGCAGCCAGTATCGCGGCCGCGATGATCCGCCGCGGTGCCGCGATGGAGAAGGCGGCGATCCGGGCCAGCACACCTCGTTGAGGCACGGCGTCATCGTCCCTCATCACGTCGGCGAATGGTGGCCTACCGGCGGTTTCGTCACCACGTTCTGATATCCCAGGGCCACGTTCTCGGCGCGTATCCGGACGGTGAGCACCAGCGCGTTGGCGATGGTGAACACAATCGCCGTCACCCACGCGGAGTGGATCAGGGGTAGTGCGGCGACCTCGGCGGCGACTGCGATGTAGTTGGGGTGGTGCACCCACCGGTAGGGACCGCGCCGGACCAGCGGTGCGCCCGGGATGACGATGAGCCTTGGGTTCCAGTGGTTCCCGAGCACCGACACACACCACCAGCGGACGACGGTGCTGGCGACCACGACCGCGACCATGGTCCAGCCGAGCCAGGGGATGAACGGCCGGTGCGCAACCGAGACCTCGACGACGCACGACACCAGTAGCAGGGTGTGCATCGTCACCATGAGGGGGTAGTGCCCGCGCCCGAATTCCCTGCCGCCGTTCGCGATCGACCACCGCGTGTGTCGACGGGCCACCACGAGCTCGAGCACCCGCTCGACGCCCACCGCGACGATGAACAGGTAGTAGATCACCGGATACATGGCGGTCTCACCAGCTCAGCAGCAGCAGTTCGAAGCCGAAGCCGGGCCCCATTGCCAGCATCAGTCCCAACGTGCCGTCGGTCGGGCGCTGTGCGACCGTGCGGTCCAGGACGTCGAGCACCGACGCCGAGGAGATGTTGCCGTTGTCGCGCATCGACTCCCAGCTGTGCCGCAGCGCGTCCGCGGGCATTCCGACCGCGCCGTGGATCGCCTCGAGCACCTTCGGTCCGCCGGGATGGCAGATCCATGTCGAGACGTCGTTCGTGGTCAGTCCGTGGTCGGCGAGGAACCGGTCGACCTCGTCGCCCAGGTGGTTCTGGGCCATCGCGGGCACGTCGCGCGACATCACGAGCTGGAACCCGCTGGAGCTGACGTTCCAGCCCATCACCTCCGCGGTGTCGGGGAACAGCCTGCTCCTGGTCGCCAGCACACGCGGCGCAGGACGGCCCCGCGCCGGAGCGCGGTCCGCTCCGGTCGCCACCACCGCGGCGGCTCCGTCGCCGAACAGGCACAACCCGATCAGCGCGGGAATCGACGTGTCGTCCCGCTGCAGTGTCAGCGAGCACAGCTCGACCGAGAGCAGGACGGCGACGTGGTCTGGATAGCCCCGCAGGTAGTCGTGGACGCGCGCCATGCCGGCGGCTCCGGCCACACACCCGAGCCCGAACAGCGGGATGCGCTTGACGTCGGGCCGGAACCCCAGGCGCGAACAGATGGTCGCGTCGATGGTGGGCACGGCCACCCCGGTGCTCGACACCGCGACGATGGCGTCGACCTGGTCGGGCCGGATGTGTGCCTCGTGGAGTGCCGACCGGACGGCCCGCTCGCCCAACTCGGTCGCCACCTCGACGTAGGCGGCGTTCGCCTCGGTGAACCCGGACAGCCTCGGGTACCGCTCCAGCGGGAGTGCGAGGTTGCGGTACTCCACGCCACTGGTGCGGGCGAAGCGGGCGAATGCGGGATCGGCGAATTCGGTGAGCGCTTGTGCGACCTCTTCCTGTGTGTGTCGGTTGGCGGTGAAGGCCGTCGCCGTCCCCGCGATCCGGGGAGCCCCCCGGTCGGTGGTGGCGGTGACGTCGGACGGGCTGTGCAATGCGGTATCTGTCATACGCGGTCCAACGGCCGGAAAACGAAATTGAATCCCCGAATTCCCCATTTGTGAAATAACGGACAAGGGCGGGACATCACCGCTTTTCGAGCGTATAACCGCAGCTAGACGGCGTTTTCCTGAAAACTCACCGGGAATCTGAACGCCATTTGTGCCGGCTCCCAGAAATGGCGGAGAATCTGCGAGATCAATGCGAATTCGGTGACCGGGAGCTGTGCAGCGACGGCAACAGTGCGTCGAGCCGCTCGTAACCCTCCGTCATGCCGCCTTCCATCCCCGAGGACAGCAGCGCGTCGCGTGCGTCGGTGTTCGGGCAGATCGACCGGCCGCGCAGCCGGCTGCGCCCGTCCCCGAGATCCTCGAACCACAGGAACTCGATGTTGACCATGTCCGGCGCGCCCTCGAACTCGAAGGTCTGGATCACCAGGTCCTCGCGCACCCTGTGGAAGACGCCGTTGAACGCATAGCTGCTGTTCTCATCCGAGTGCACGTAGCGGTAGCCACCACCGGCGCGGAAGTCCCACCGCTCGAGGGAGATCTCGACACCGTGCGGCCCGAGCCACTGCCGGACCAGATCCGGTTCGGCATGGGCGCGGAACAGCGCCGCGACGGGGGCATCGAAGTCGCGGGTGTAGTCCATGGCCAGCGTGTCCACCGGCGCGACGAGATCGAGTCCGTTGTTCATGATCGTCCTTTCTCTGGGTTTTCTGTTGTCCTGTCGGAAATCTCAGCCAGCACGGCGTCCAGCCGGCGGTAGCTGCGTTCGGCGTCGAGCCGGTAGCGGTCGATCCAGCCGGTGAGCCGTTCGAGGGCGGCAGCGTCGAGATGCACGGGGCGCCGCTGTGCGTCGCGGGTGCGGGTGACCAGCCCCGCCTGCTCGAGCACCGAAATGTGGCGGGACACCGCCTGTTTGGTGATGTCGAACGGTGCGGCGAGTTCGTTGACGGTGGCGGGTCCGCGGGACAGTCGCGCGACGATGGCCCGTCGCACCGGATCGGCGAGCGCCATGAACGCCCGATCCAACTGCTCGTCACCGTCACCACCCACCATTTGTAAACCGATTCCTTTATCAACCCGTTTGTTGATTACAACGGTAGGCTTGTGCCGTCCGGGTGTCAAGGGTTCGGTCAGCGCCGCTTGCGGATGATGGCGCGCAACCGGTCGAGGCGACCGCCGATCTCCCGTTCGGCGCCGCGGCCGGTGGGCCGGTAGTAGTCCACGCCAACCAGTTCGTCGGGTGGATACTGTTGCGGCACAACCCCGTCCGGGTGATCGTGGGCGTAGACGTACCCGACGGCGTTACCGAGCTTGGCCGCACCGGAGTAGTGGCCGTCGCGCAGGTGGGCGGGGACCTGGCCGGCCTTGCCGTTGCGGACATCGCTCATCGCGGCCCCGAGCGCGGTCGTGACGGCGTTGGACTTCGCGGCGGTGGCCAGATGCACGGTCGCGTGGGCCAGGGTCAGTTGCGCCTCGGGCATCCCGATCAGCTGGACCGTCTGCGCCGCCGCGACCGCGAGGGGCAGCGCCGTCGGATCGGCCATGCCGATCTCCTCGCTGGCGAGGATCATCAGCCTGCGCGCGATGAATCGGGGGTCCTCCCCCGCCACCAGCATCCGAGCGAGATAGTGCAGCGCGGCGTCCACGTCGGAACCGCGGACCGATTTGATGAAGGCGCTGACAACGTCGTAGTGCTGGTCGCCGTCGCGGTCGTAGCGCACCGCGGCCTTGTCCAACGACTGTTCGACGATGTCGACCGTCACGCGGCCGTCGGCCGCCGCGGCCGATTCGGCGGCGACCTCGAGCGCCGTCAGCGCCCGGCGGGCGTCACCGGCCGACAACTGGACGATCAGGTCGACGGCGTCGTCGCTGACGTCGACGCTGTCGGCGAGCCCGCGCGGATCGGCGACCGCGCGGCGGACCACCTCGGCAATGCTGTCGGGGGCCAGTGGCTGCAGCTGCAGGATCAGCGACCGCGACAGCAACGGCGCCACCACCGAGAACGACGGGTTCTCGGTGGTCGCCGCGACCAGCAGGACGATCCGGTTCTCCACCGCGGCCAGCAACGCATCCTGCTGGGTCTTGGAGAACCGGTGGACCTCGTCGATGAACAGGACGGTCTGCTGCCCCCGCAGGATGCCCTGGCGAGCGGTCTCGATGACGGCGCGCACCTCTTTGACGCCCGCCGACAGCGCCGACAGCGCCTCGAACCGGCGGCCGGTCGCATGCGAGATGAGGGATGCCAGCGTGGTCTTGCCGGTGCCGGGCGGACCGTAGAGGATCACCGAGGCGGCGCCGGATCCCTCGACGAGGCGGCGCAGCGGCGAGTTCGGTTTCAGCAGGTGCTGCTGACCGACCACCTCATCGAGGCTCGCCGGACGCATCCGCACCGCCAGGGGCGCCGACACCGGTGCACCGGCCGCCGCGACGGGGCCGTCAGCCGGCAGATCGAACAGCGAGTCGGACACGTCTCGTGCTTACCACGTCACGGCGACGCGGGAGCCGTCACGAAATCGATCAGCTCCTCGACGCGGCCGATCAGTTCGGGCTCCAGATCCGTCCAGTTCCGGACACGGCCCCGGATGCGCTGCCAGGCCCGCGCGATATCGGCCTGGGTGTCGTGCGGCCAGCCCAGTGCGGCGCACACCCCGTGCTTCCAGTCCGTGCCGCGCGGCACCCGCGGCCACGCCGGGATGTCGAGCCGGGCGGGTTTCACCGCCTCCCAGATGTCGATGTAGGGGTGGCCGACCACGAGCGTGTGCGCACCGTACGGACCGCGGCCGACGGCCTCGGCGATACGGGACTCCTTCGAGCCGGTGACGAGGTGGTCGACGAGCACGCCGAGCCGGCGGCCGGGACCCGGTCGGAACTCCTCGACGATCGCGGTCAGATCGTCGACGCCACCGAGGTACTCGACCACCACACCCTCGATGCGCAGATCGTCACCCCAGACCTGCTCGACGAGTTCGGCGTCGTGCCGGCCCTCGACGTAGATCCGGCTCGCCAGCGCCACCTTTGCGCGGGCGCCGGCCACCGCCACCGAACCCGACGCGGTGCGGGCCGGCGCCGCGGGGGCACGCCGTGGCGCCGTCAGGATGACCGGACGCCCGTCGAGCAGGAATCCGGGTCCCAGCGGGAAGGTGCGCACCTTGCCGTGACGGTCCTCCAGCTCGACCCGGCCGGTCTCCACGCGGACCACGGCGCCCACGTAGCCGGATTGCGCGTCCTCGACCACCATGCCCGATTCCACGGGGTGTTCGGTGGAGCGCACGCGTTTGGGCGCATGGGGGTTGCGGGCCAGCACGTCGCGGCCGTAGCGATCGGTCACCGGGTGATCGTAGGGACGGTGACGGCGTTCACGGCCGAACGCCCACCCCGCGTGTTGCCCGCTAACCCTGCTGTTGCTGCTGGGATGCGGTGGAGCTGGCGAGTTTGGTGGGGTCCGCGGTGACCTCGTCGATGACGTGGTGGATGAAGCGCATCTTGTCGAGTACCGGCGGCGGTAGCACGAAGGGGTAGAGATCGTCCTTGCCCATGGACCGGTTCACCATGTTCAGCGCCCACGACAGCGGCAGCCACATCTCGATGATCGTGTCGAATCCGCTGGGGCCCAGCACCCGTCGCTCGAACGTGGCGCCGGCCGGCGCGAACCCGAACGCCGCGGCGGTGTCCAGCGTGTCGCGGATGTGCAGGTAGTGGGCGAACGTCTCGGCCCAGTCCTCGGCCGGGTGCATGGTGGCGTAGGAGGACACGTAGTTCTCCTCCCACCCCGCGGGGGCGCCCTCGCTGTAGTGGCGGTCCAGCGCCTCCTGATAGTCCAGGTCGGGATCGCCGAACAGTTCGTTGAAACCCTCGAGGTAGGTGGCAGACGGGCCGATCAGGCGGTAGAAGTAGTAGTGCCCGATCTCGTGGCGGAAGTGGCCGAGCAGGGTCCGGTACGGTTCGTCCATCGAGATGCGCAACTGTTCGCGGTGCACATCGTCGCCCTCGGCGAGGTCCAGGGTGATCACCCCGTTGGCGTGCCCGGTGAACACCTTCTCGTTCTCGCTGGAGAGCAGGTCGAACGCCAGTCCGTAGTCGGGGTCCTCGTCGCGACCGACGATCGGCAATTTGAGTTCGTGCAGTTCGGCGATCAGCCGGCGTTTCGCCCGTTCGGCGACGGCGAAGGCCGCCAGCGCCTTCGCGTCGGCGTCGTTGGGCCGGGTGCGGGTCAGGGCGCAGGCCTCACACAACAGCGCGACCGGCCCCGTCTCCACGAGCCAGTTGCACTCTGCGAGATGCATGTTGGCGCACAACTGGTAATGCCGCGCCGACACCGCACCCGCGTGGTCGCTCTCCTTCGGCGGGGCGATCACCAGCAGTGCCATGTCGTCGAGCGAGAACCCCAGCGCGCTACCGCAATTGAGGCACAGCGAGTTCTCGAACGCCAGCCGCTGGCCGCAGTTCGGGCAGTTGAAGTCCCGCATCAGCGCACGCCCCCGGCCGCGGATTCCACGGGTGCGACGTCGACGGACACCTCGATCTTGCTGCTCTCGGAGTCGGTGTAGATGATGCCGCGCAACGGCGGGACGTCGGCGTAATCGCGGCCGATGCCGACCCGGATGTACCGCTCGTCCTCCATCTGGTCGTTGGTGGGATCCAGTCCGAGCCACTGGTCCTGCGGTGTCCACACCGAGGCCCAGGCGTGCGTCGCATCGATGCCTACCATGCGTTCCTTTCCGGGAGGGGGGTCGGTCGCCAGGTATCCCGAGACGTAGCTGGCGGCCAGGCCGTTGGCGCGCAGGCAGGCGATCGCCAGCCGAGCGAAGTCCTGGCATACCCCTTCGCGCGCCGCCAAAACTTCGCTGACCTTGGTGGACACGGTGGTGGACCCGGAGCGGTAGGTGAAGTCGCGGTAGATCCGCGAGGTGAGGTCGCGCAGCACCTCGATCAACGGTCGGCCGGGGGTGAAACTCGGTGCGGCGTAGTCACGTACGGCCGCGGTGATCTCCGGCGGCTGCAGGTCGAGCGTGAACTCGGTGGCCAGTGCGCCGTCGGCGCCGACCGGCCGGGCGATCTCCCAGGGCGCCCTGGCCGACCCTCCCCCGTAGACGGTGTCCGGCGGCGGGTCCACCTCGACCACCGATCTGCTGGTGATGCTCAGCCTCTGATGGCGTTCGGTGACATGGAAATACGAGCTGAGGTTGCCGTACGCGTCGCGGCTGGTCGAGCGGTCGGCGGCCTCCGGGTCGATCTGCAGTTCGTGGGTCAGACAGCGCTGGCGCAGCGAATCCCTCGGGGTGAGGAAGCCGCGCCCGTAGGAGCTGGTGACCACATCGGAGTAGCGGTACACCGTGCGGTGGGTGATCCGGTAGGTCCGGGTGGGTCGGTCGGCCGCGGTCACGGGACCATCCGCCGCTCGGCCGGGCCCCACAGCGGCTGCATGCCGCCGGGCAGTGACAGGTGCGCCGCGGTGATGACCCCCGACAGCGCGCGCAGGTCGCGGTGCACACCGTCGAGCAGATCGGCCAGGTCGGCTCGGCGGCCGTCGGCGGTGACCTCTTCGAGGTCGGCCGGATCGACGCGGCGCAACCGGGTCACGAGGTCGTCGACGAGCCGCTCCGGACGCGACGAGCCCGACGACCCCGGCAGTGCCCGCAACCCGTCGCGCAGCCGGTCGAACTGGTAGACCAGCGAGCGGGGGTTCTCCGCGTCCAATAGCAGCAGGTCGGCCACGGCGGCCACCCGGACCGTGCCCAGCATCCGGCGCCGGTAGATGACGGAGGACTCGCACGCCACCAACGTCGATTCGGTGATGGTCTGCTCGGCGTCGGGGGTGCGCGCCTCGACGAGGGTGGCGCGCAACAGGCCGGTCAGTCCGAGGCCGCGTTCGATGCGCTTGCCGATGTCCATCATCGTCCAGCCGGCGTCGCGGATCATCGATTCGGCGGCCACCCCGGACAGTGCGAGCATCCCGGCCAGTGTCGCGCTGTGCGCCGACGCGAGGTAGGCATCGCCTTCGGTCTTCGACTCCGGTGGCGCGGACGAGGACCGCAGCACGGCGCGTTCGACGGCCGCGAGCACCATCCAGGTGTCGTTCGACATCTGGTCGCGCACCGACCGGGCCGCCAGACCGAGCCGCTCGATGGACTGGGCCAGGGATCCGGCGCGGTGGCGGTCGGCGGTGACCGCCCACAGTGTGGTCGGCGCGATCGCGATCATCTCGGCGTAGTCACCGCCGGCACCGGTGTCGGTACCGGTGAGCTTGCCGATCGCGGTGAGCAGCACCGGGACACATGCGCTGCCGTCCATCTCCTGCCGGTACCGGTATTCGTGGTAGCGCTCGCGGGTGACGTTGAGGAGCCGGGCGGTGTACTCGGCGCGCTCGGCGTAGCGGCCGAGCCAGAACAGGTCCGACAGTACGCGCGGGGAGCTGACCTCGTGGGTGCGGCTCGGGGTGACCGGCGCGGGCGGCGCCACGACCTCGGGCTCGACGGGCACCGTGCGCTCGGCGGTGACACGGGCCGGCGTCCGGATCCAGATGTCCTTGGCCGCAACGCTGTTCAACGCATACGCGGGGTTTCCAGGCGCCAAGAGGTAGCCGAGGCCGCCGATCATCGGCGCGTACCCGCCGCGCTGCGCCACGGTGAACAGCCGCATGCCGACGCTGGCCGCCGACAGCCCGCCCGTGCGGTGCACGGTCGGGGCCGAGGAGAACTGCGGCAGTTCCCGGCCGACCCACTGCCACGGGGCCGCCTCGATCCGGGCCACCAGTTCGTCGCGCTGGCTTCGCGACAGTGCCGGCCCGACGATGGTGTCGCCGCCCGTCACCGGCGTGATCAACAGCGATGCGGTGTGGCTCAACAGGTGTGAGCGTTCCAGGTCGATTCCGCCCCAGTAGACCGGCGCCGTCGCCAGCAGCGGTGTCTCCCCCAGCAGTTCCTCGGCGAGTTCGGGCAGGAACCGCAGCACCCCGGGGCTCTCGAGGATGCCGCTGCCGAGGGTGTTGACCACGGTGACCGCGCCGCGGCGCAGCGTCTCGACCAGACCCACCACCCCGAGGCGGGAGTCGGCGCGCAGGTCGAGCGGGTCGGCGTAGTCGGCGTCCACCCGCCGCAACACCACGTCCACCCGCTTGAGGGTGCCCAACGAGCGCATCCACAACTTGCCGTCGCGCACCACCAGGTCCGCGCTCTCCACCAGCGGGAAGCCCAGCACGCTAGCGAGATAGGCCTGGTCGAACGCGGTCTCGGAGTGGATGCCGGGGCTGAGCACCACGACGAAGGGGTCCTCGGCCGATTCCGGGGCGGCGTCGATCAGCGCCAGGCGCAGGGCCTGCGCCCACGGTGACGCCGGTCGCGGCCCGAGTTGTTCGTACAGTTCGGGGATGGCGTGGGCGACCACGCGGCGGTCGGCGAGCGCGTAACCCGCGCCGGACGGCGCCTGCGTCCAGTCGGCGTTGACGTTGAACGAGCCGTCCGCGGTGCGGCTGACATCGCAGCCGTGCAGGAACAGCTGGCGCCGGCCGGGGATCTCGATGCCGCGGGCGGCGCGCAGGTAGCCGGGGTGGGCGAAGAGGAGTTGCGGGGGCAACACCCCGCTGGTGATCGACCGCTGCGGGCCGTACAGGTCGGTCAGCACCGCGTCGAGCAGCCGGGACCGTTGCACCAGACCGGATTCCAGCCGGTCCCAGTCGTCGGCGGAGATCACCAACGGCAGACCGTCGAGCCGCCACGGCCCGGGTACGGCGTCATCGTCGGTGGTGACCGCCTCACCGTGCTGGTCGACGTGGATGTAGGTGATGCCGTCGTTGTCGACCAGGCTGCGCACGACCGCCCGCAACCGGTCGAGCCCGTCGCGGCCGCGTTCGACGACACACTGCGCCAGCTCCCGCCACGCGGGTCGGATCTCCCCCGCCGCGTCGACGAACTCGTCGTACCCCGAGCCCGCACCACCGCGCACGTCGAACAGCGCCTGCTGGGCGCGGGCGGCGCGGTACTCGGCGAGCACGCCGTCGACATCGGCGGGTCCGGTCGGACCCTCGGCAGACAGGATCATCACCGCAGAACGGTACGCACCCGACGCAGATCGAGGATGCCCGGCGCGCCCAGGTCGGTGGACTGCCTGGCCTGCTTCTCCCGGAGGTCGGACAGGTCGATGCGTCCGGGGGTGAATCCGGTGGCCTCGAAGCGGCGTCCGCGCCGCGATTCGGCTTCGACCGCGTTGACGGGCGGGGTGTCGTAGGACCGGCCGCCGGGATGGGCGACGTGGTAGGTGCAACCACCGCGGGACACGCCACCGGCGGTGTCGACGAGTTCGAAGCGCAGCGGCCCGTCGACGGTGATCGTCGGGTGAAGTGCACTGGGCGGCTGCCAGGCGCGGTACCGCACCCCGCCGACCTGGATGTCGGGGTTGTCGGTGGCCAGCATCGGGATGGGGTGGCCGTTGCAGGTGACGAGGTAGCGGTGCCGGTCGGCGCCGATCAACCGCACCTGCAACCGTTCGACCGACGAGTCGACGTACCGGGCCGTGCCACCCGCGGTGGCCTGTTCACCGAGGACGTTCCACGGCTCGATGGCGCCGCGCAGTTCGATCTCCACACCGTCGAACACGGCAGCGCCGATGCGGGGGAAGCGGAACTCGGTGAACGGGTCCAGCCAGCTGGTGTCGAAGTGGATGTCGTGGGCGCGCAGGTCGGCCGCGACATCGGCGATGTCGTGGATGAGGAAGTGCGGCAACAGGTATCGGCCGTGCAGATTGGCCCCGTGGCGGATCAGCGGCGCACGAAGCGGCTCGTCCCAGAACCATGCCACCAGGGCGCGCACGAGCAGCGACTGCACCATCGCCATCTGGAAGTGTGGCGGCATCTCGAAGCCCCGCAGCTCCAACAGGCCGAGCCGCCCCCTGGCGCTGTCGGGGCTGTAGAGCTTGTCGATGCAGAACTCGGCGCGGTGGGTGTTGCCGGTGATGTCGGTGAGGAGGTGGCGAAGAGCCCTGTCGGTGACCCACGCGCTGGCTCGCTTGGGCCCGGAGCCACCACAGAGCCGGGCGATCTCGGCGAACGCGATCTCGAGTTCGTAGAGCGCCTCGGACCGGCCTTCGTCGACCCGCGGCGCCTGCGACGTGGTGCCGATGAACCGGCCGGCGAACAGATAGGACAGCGCGGGGTGGCGCTGCCAGTAAGTGAGCATCGACACCAGCAGGTCGGGGCGGCGCAACAGCGGTGAGTCCGCGGGCGTCGGACCGCCGAGCGTGATGTGGTTGCCCCCGCCGGTGCCGCCGTGGGTGCCGTCGACGTCGAACTGTTCGGTGGTCAGGCGGGCCAGCCGCGCCTGTTCGTAGAGCGTCTCGAGCTGGGTCCGCTGTTCGGCGAAGCTGGCGGTCGGGGCCACGTTGACCTCGATGACCCCCGGGTCGGGTGTGATCGTCACCGACGTCAGGCGCGGGTCGGCGGGCGGCGGGTAGCCCTCGATGACCACCGGGCAGCCGATCGCCGACGCGGCGGTCTCGATCCGGCCGACGAGGTCGACGAAATGTTCGAGTTCCTCTGTGGGCGGCAGGAATACGTAGAGCACCCGGTCTCGCACCTCGGTGACCATCGCCGTCGTCGGCAGCGAGTCGGCATCCTCGACCTCGGCGTCGGTCTGCTCGGCAGCGTCCGCAACGGAGGCGAGCGCACCGCGCCGGGCCAGCGGGTCGGCGGGATAGCCGGGTCGCGGTGGCTGCCAGCTGATCGCGTCGAGCGGCAGCCGCAGCCCGGCGGGTGAATCGCCGTCCAGGAGCACGATGCGGCCCCGGCGCAGCCGCCAGTCGGCGCTGGCCCATGCCGAGTCGTCGTCGCGGCGGTGCAGCGGCAGCACGAACGCGGCCGGTTCGGTGACGCTGGTGTCGAGCCGGGCCAGCAGGTCCGCGCGGGCCCGGGCGGTGTCGTCGGCGAGATCGTCGTCGGGGGCGACGGGCTCCCCGGCGGGGCGGCGGGCCGCGGCAGCCAACCGGCTCAGCGGATCCTCGAACGCCGACCGGACCTGTGTGCCGGGGAGCCCGAGGCCGGCCGCGACGGCGGCGAGCAGTCGCCGCGCGGCGTCGTCGTCCACGGTGTGCGTCTCGGCGCCCCACGGATCGGCCAGCAGCGACGCGTCGGTCCACAGCGGTGCCCCGTCGGTGCGCCAGTACAGGCCGATCTGCCAGCGCGGCAACGGTTCTCCGGGATACCACTTGCCCTGGCCGCGCTGCACCAACCCCTGCGGCGCCCACACCGTCTTGAGCCCGGCGGCCAGCGCCGAGGCCCGCTCCCGCTTGTGTGGACCGTCGGCCGCCGTGGTCCATTCGGGGTCGGTGCGGTTGTCGACCGACACGAATGTCGGCTCCCCGCCGACGGTGAGACGGACATCGCCCTTGGTCAGCCGGTCGTCGACCCGGGCGCCCAGCGCGCAGACGGCGTCCCACGCGGTCTCGGTGTAGGGCAGCGTGACGCGCGGATCCTCGTGGACACGGGTGACGAGGTTGGCGAAGTCCAGTGTGCTCTCACACGGTTCGGTGGCACCGGTGATCGGTGCGGCCGAGTCGGGGTGCGGGGTCGCCGAGAGCGGGATGTGTCCCTCACCGGCGAAGAGCCCCGAGGTGGGGTCCAGGCCGATCCACCCGGCGCCGGGGATGTAGACCTCCGTCCACGCGTGCAGATCGGTGAAGTCGGCGGCCGGTCCGGACGGGCCGTCGAGCGCTTGCACGTCGGAGGTGAGCTGGACGAGGTAGCCGGACACGAACCGGGCCGCCAGCCCGAGTTGGCGCAGGATCGACACCAACAGCCAGGCCGAGTCGCGGCACGAGCCGATGCCGACGCGCAGCGTGTGATCGGGGGTGTGCACCCCGGGTTCGAGGCGGACGCTGTAGCCGACGTCGGCGTTGATCGCGCGGTTGAGGGCGACCAGGAACTCGATGGTGCTGGTGCCGGGCGCGACGGTGAAGTTCTTCACCCACGCCTGCACGAGGTCTCCGGGCCCGGATCCGTCGCCGAACTCGTCGACCGGTTTCAGATACGGTTTGAGATCCTCGGCCAGCGCCCTGGGGTAGGCGAATCCGATCCGCTCGGCGTACTCCTCGATGAAGAAGTCGAACGGGTTGATCACCTTCAGGTCGGCGATCAGGCCGACGGTGATCGTGAGCTGCCGGGTGCGCGTCGGAAACACTACGCGGGCAAGGAAATTGCCGAAGGCGTCCTGCTGCCAGTTGACGAAGTGGTCATCGGGCTCGATGGTCAGCGAGTACGCCTCGATGGGCGTTCGGGAGTGCGGCGCCGGACGCAGCCGGATGACGTGCGGGTGCACTTCCACCAGCCGGTCGAACGTGTAGCTGGTGCGATGCTCCAGCGCCACCTTGATGCCCATCCGCTGATCCCATCACAAGGCGTGGGGGTGCGCATGCCCGCGCCGTCCGGGTCCGGGGCGGTCAGGCCGGCCGGTGGTGGTGGCGGTCGGCGAGTTTACGGATCCACAACACCGCGACGCCTGCGGCGACGATCCCGGTCAGGTTGATCGCGAGCTGGGCGGCCGACTCTCCGGCGATGTCCCAGTCGCCGACCGTGGCGGCCACGACCGCGAAACCGGCGGCGGGCACGGTGGTGACGGAGATGAAGACACCGACGAGTGCGGCGGACTTCGCCGAGACCAGGGACAGCATCCCTGCCGCGCCGGCCAGGAGCGCGACGACCAGCGACAGCGGCCCCACCTGGAAGATGAAGTCGACCTCCTCGAGGTCGCGGGTGCTGGCCAGCTCGATCCAGCCGAGCCCCTCCCCGGCCATTACCCCGAACGCGGTGACGGCCATCGCTATCGGGAAGCCGATGAGCAGGGCGGCCAGGGCGCGGCGTGTCAGGTGTGTGCGCCGGCGCACCAAGGAGACCGCCAGCGCGGCGAGCGGGCCGAATTCGGGCCCGACCACCATGGCGCCGACCACGGTGACCGGCGAGTCGGTGACGACGCCGACCGCGGCGATCAGGCAGGCCAGGGTGAGGAAGGCGACGAACGTCACGTTGAGAGTGGACTCTTCGCGGGTGCGCGCGGCGAGTTCGTCCCACACCACCGCATCGGCGGGGTCACCCTCGGCCTCGTCCTCGGCGCGGTAGGCGCGCACCGACAGCACGGTGTCGACGACGTCGAGGGTGATCGCGCCGCGGTCCTTGACACCGAGCGCCTTGAGCCCGTCGACGACCTCGTTCGCGGATTCGCGTGCGATGTCGGCGGTGATCTCGTCGCCGCGCGGGTCGAGCGCGGCGTCGCGGTGGATGACGAGGTGTGCGACACCGGGGTTGTCGGTCAGTAGCTCGAGTACTGGGTCAGACAGGTCGGGCGGCGCGATGACCCGCAGATGCAGCACGGCCCGAGGGTAGCGTCATCGCAGCGCTGTCACGCCTCGCTTCGCTTGACGAGTCGCATACCGAGTTCGGCGGCGGGCACCTCGTGGCCGGCCGCGCAGCGGATCTCCACGGTCGCCTCCTCACCGCACCCGAGGTGGGTCAACCGCAGCCGGCTGTCGTCGATGTGGCGCCGGCCCCACTCGAACATCGCCCACACCACCGGCATGAAGTCACGGCCGGTGTCGGTCAGCACGTACTCGTCGCGCCGCCGCTGACCGGGTTCCTGATAGGGCCTGCGCTCCAGGAGGCCGGCGTCGACCAGTTCGGACAGACGCGCCGCCGCGGCGGCCTTGGTCACCCCGACCCGTCGCCAGAAATCCTCGAAGCGGGTGGTGCCGTAGAAGGCCTCGCGCATCAGCAGCATCGTCGTCTTGGTGCCCAGCAGCGCCATCGTCTTCTCGATCGGGCACTGCCCCACCGCCGACCAGGCGTCGCGGTCGGCGAGCGGCCCTTGCAGCACGGCCACGGAATCATCCCCATCTCTGAGTTGTTTTCACTATACCTAGGTGGTACACACGTCTAGGTAGCCACAACCATACTCAGAGTGGAGTCGACATGAGTGGATTCACGGGACGCGACGCCGTCATCGTCGGGGCGGTACGGACGCCGATCGGCAAGGGTAAGCCGGGCGGCGGGCTGCACGAGGTACTGCCGGCCGACCTGCTCGCGCACAGCCTGCGCGAATTGGTCACCCGCACCGGGGTCGATCCCGCCCAGGTCGACGACGTCATCGCCGGCGCCGTCACCCAGGTGGGCGATCAGGCTGTGAACATCGCCCGCAATGCGCTTCTCGGAGCGGGCTTTCCGGAGTCGGTTCCCGGCACCACCGTCGACCGCCAGTGCGGTAGCAGCCAGCAGGCCATCAGCTTCGCCGCGCAGGGCGTGGCCTCCGGCGCGTACGACATCGCGATCGCCGCGGGCGTGGAGTCGATGAGCCGGGTACCGATGGGGTCGTCGGTCCTGCCCGGCAGCAACCCCTTCGGTGACGACTTCGCCCGCCGCTACCCCGACGGCCTTGTGCCGCAGGGTATCTCCGCGGAGTTGATCGCCGCCAAGTGGGGGCTCTCACGCACCGCGCTCGACGAGTTCTCCGCGGGCAGCCACGAGAAGGCCGCGGCGGCGACCAAGGCGGGTCTGTTCGAGGGCGAACTTGCCCCGATCGCCGGGCTCGCCACCGACGAGATCATCCGTCCGGGCACCACCGTGGAGACGCTGGCCGGACTCAAACCGGCGTTCTACCACCCCACCTACGAGGAGCGTTTCCCGCAGATCGGCTGGGAGATCACCGCGGGCAACTCGTCACCACTGTCCGACGGCAGCGCCGCGGTGCTGATCACCACGACCGAGGCGGCCAAACGGCTGGGGCTGCGGCCGCTGGCGCGTATCCACACCGCGGTGGCCGTCGGATCCGATCCGCTCTACATGCTGACCGGAGTCATCCCCGCGACCGAGAAGGTGCTGGCCAAGGCGGGCCTGACGCTTGCCGACATCGACCTGTTCGAGGTCAACGAAGCCTTCGCACCCGTCGTGCTGGCATGGGCACGGGACACCGGCGCCGATCTCGACAAGACGAACGTCAACGGCGGCGCCATCGCGATCGGTCATCCGTTGGGGGCCAGCGGCGTACGGATCATGACCACGTTGGTCAACGCGTTGGAGCAGCGCGGCGGCCGCTACGGGCTGCAGACCATGTGCGAGGCGGGCGGGATGGCCAACGCGACGATCATCGAGCGCCTCTGAGCGATTTCGGCGTGGCTGGTCGCGCTGAGCGCGACCAGCCACGCCGAAATCACGCCGCACTCAGTCGTAGATGACGGCGAGTCCCTTCCGGCGGAGGTCCGCGAGGGTGTCCTGCATGGCTTGGAGCTGTTCGGGTGCGTGCCCCACCCAGTCCGTGAGTTCGCCGACCACCCGCACCGGCTCACGGGTGCGGTAGGAGCGGGTCGGGTTGCCGGGGAACTTCTTGTCGGTCACGTTCGGGTCGTCCTCCAGTGCGCCTTCGGGTTCGACGATGTAGATGCGGCCCCGGCCCTCGCCCGCGGCCAACTCGGCTCCCCACACGGCGGCATCCAGCGTCTGTGTCACGTAGACGTGATTCGAGACGCGGCCGTCCTCGAAGTTCGACGGCCGCCCCGGCACCAACCGGTCACCCACCTCGAGGTCGGCCTTGGTGCCGTGCAAGTAGGCGCCCGACTCGTGGATCTCGAAAGGTTTGGTCACAACAACCCCCGTCCGTAGTAGCTGGACGGCGATTGTGCAGCAGGTCGGGGGCCTTGCCGCAAGCCCCCACCCCGACCGTAAAGTGAGAGTGGGACAGACGCGGACCCGGCCTCAGACCCGGGTGAGTTCGAACAGCGGGATCACGCGGTCGGTGTTCGCCTGATACTCGGCGAACGTGGGCGCCATCTCGACGATCTTGGCGTAGAGCTCATCGCGCTCCTCGCGCGGCAACTCGCGCACCTCGACGTCGTAGGCCTCGGTGCCGACCTCGACGTGTGCTTTCGGCAGCGCGCGCAGGTTGTGCACCCACGCCGGATCCTTCGGCGCCCCGGCGTAGGAGCCGACGATCAGCATCCTGCCGTCGACGGTGAGATAGGCCAGCGGTGACAACCGCGCCTTACCGGTCTTGGCGCCGACGGTGTGGAGCAACAGCAGTGTGGCGCCCTCGAAGGGCCCGCCGACGACGCCGTCGTTGTTGCGGAACTCGTCGATGATGGCCTGGTTGAAGTCGTTGAGTGAAGCGGGGTCGGGTCGGGTCATGACCGTGACCCTAGTCATCCCGCGCGGGGATTAGCTGACGTGATCGCCGCTCATTGACAGCGCAAATAGGGTCCCGCGTCTTCCGCTGTCCCGGCTGCGTGCTGACGGACCGGTCAATACGATGATGACCTGGCCTGTTAAGCGGAGGACGGAGCATGCGCAACACCGGGCGACCACCGTGGCGCGCTGGCTGGCAAACGCCGCCCACGACAGCGGGCCAGGTGCCGTGACCGCGCGTCTGCTCGATCTCGACGGTCGCGTGGTGGGGCGCGGGCATCAGCTCGCCGCACTGCGCTCGGCGGTGGAGGCCGCCGAACGCGCGGGCGGCGGTTGCGTCCTGCTCAGCGGTGCGCCGGGCGTGGGGAAATCGACCCTCGTCCAGGCGTTCGGCGACGAGATCACCCAGCACGGGTGCGTGTTCGCCTACGGCCGATGCCGCGACGGACAACCGGCACCCTACGCAGCGCTATCGGACGCGCTCGGCGGGATCGTGCGGGCCATGGAGTCCACCGCCGCACCCGAACGCGACAGGTGGCGCGCGGAGCTCCTGTCCGGGATGTCAGCGCTGTCAGGTGTTCTCGGCGACCTCGTGCCCGACGTTGCCCGCGTGCTCGGCGAGACCACCAAGGTCAGCGACCTCAACGCCGCCGAGGCCCGCCGCCGGCTGCACCGGGCCGCGATCCGCCTGATCTCCGACACGTCGTCGTTCCGGCCGGTCGCGCTGGCGATCGACGACCTGCACTGGGCGGACCGGGATTCGCTGCTGCTGCTGTCGGAACTGTTGACGACGTCGCTTCGCAACGTGCTGGTCCTCGGCACCCATCGGTCGGGCGAATTCGACCCGGCCGTGGCGGGGTTGGCCTCCGCACAGGTACGCACCCTCGAACTCGCACCGCTGACCCGCAAGAATCTCGAGGAGCTCCTGGCCGTGGTGTGCGGCCGGGGGCTGGAACTGGGGGACGTCGCCGCGGAATTCCATCACCGCACCGGCGGCAATCCGCTGCAGGTCCGCCAGCTGCTGCACCGCGCGCAGCGCGACGGCGCGCTGATCACGTCCGGCACCGGCGGCCGGCCCTGTTGGGATCTGCGCGTGCTGTCCTCGATCGAGGTGACCGCGACGACGGCGGAGTTCCTCGGCCACCTCCTCGGCCAGTTGCGCCCGATCGACCGCGCGGTGCTGGGTTCGCTCACGTGCTTCGCCGGTGAGTTCGATCTCGACGACGCGACGGCGGCGGCCGCACGTCCGGCGGATGTGGTGGCCCACGCACTCTGGTCGGCACTCGAACTGCGCCTGATCGAGGCCGTCGACGGCGGTGGTCGACGCATCGCCAATGCGATCAGCCGCGACGCGCGGTACCGCTTCAGCCATGACCGGGTGGCCGAGGCGGCACGGGTGGGCCTGTCGGCCGAGGACAAGCGGCGGATCCATCTGCGGATCGGCCGGCGCCTGATGAGGCAGGGCGACGACCGGTTGTTCGAAGCCGCCCGGCACCTCGGCATCGGCGGTCAGGGCCTCGCCGACGAGCAGGAACGGCTGGCATTCGTCGACGTGCTTCAGCGTGCGGCACGAAAGGCCAAGGCGCAGACGTCTTTCCCGCTGGCGCTGGAATGCTGCCGCAAGGCCCTCGGCCTCCTCGGGGAGGGCCGTTGGGCCGCGCACCTCCCCCTGACCCGGCAGCTGCAACTCGACGCGGCCAATGCCGCACTGCTCGTCGGCGATGTGGAGGGGCTGCACGCGCTGCTCGACGAGGCCGAGGTGATGCTGGTCGAACCCGCCGACCGTGCCCGGCTGGCATATCTACGGCTGAAGGGTTGCGTCGCGCAGAACCACCTGCAGGAGGCGCTGGAGACCGGGCTTCGGGCGCTCGACGAACTCGGCGAACCCCTGCCGGCCGCCGCAGGCAAACCCCGGATGGCCGCGGCGGTGGTGCGGATGAAGCTCACGATGAGCCGCTGGTCCGACGAAAGGCTCCTCTCCCTCCCCCATTGCGAGGACCGCTGCGTGATCGAGACACAGCGCATCCTCACCGAACTGCGCAGCCTGTCATACATCGTCGCGCCCAATCTCTTCCCGTTGATCGTGCGCAGACAACTCGAGCTGACGCTGGCCCACGGTCACACGTCGAGCTCACCGCTCGCACTGGTCAGCTTCGGCCTGCTGCTCGTGCTGACCGGTGACCGCTCCGGCAGTCAGCGGTTCGGCGAGGTGGGGATGCGACTGGCCGACCGCGACGAGTTCCTCGAGGCGCGGCCGCAGACGATCTTCCTGTACCACAACTTCATCCGGCACTGGCGTCACCCGCTGCGCGACGGTCTGAGCCGCCTGCGCGACGCCGTCGCCGAAGCACTCGACCAGGGTGATCACGAGTACGCCGGGTTTCTGGCGGCCGCGCTGCTGTCCCAGTCCTTCTGGATCGGCAGACCGCTGTCGGAGATCGACGCGCTGGCACGCTCACTGGTACCCGAAATCCGCTCCCAACCGGTACCCAGTGCACTTTGCCAGGCGGTCCAGCAGATCTGCCTGAACCTGATGGGACGCAGCGGTGATCCGTTCCTGCTCGCGGGCGAGAGCGGCTATGACGAGCGCGAGGCGCTGGCCGCGGCCCGGCGCGAGGGCGACGAGGTGGCGTTGAGCACGGTCGCCACGATGAAGCTCGGTCTGCACTTCTGGTGCGGGGACTACACCGGCGCGGCCGAGGCCGCCATCGACACCCTCGCGCACGCCGGAGGTATGGCGGGCACCGCGATCTTCCAGCTCGATCACATGATCGCGGCGCTCAGCATGATCCACGCCGCCCCGGACGACCGCGCCACCCGGCAGTGCGTCCACCAGGCGCTGGAGCTGCACCGCAAATGGGCTGCCGACGCGCCCGAAAACTACGCGGCGCCATGGGAATTGCTGGAGGGAGTCTGGGCGCGGGCGCGTGGACGTCACCGCAAGGCCGAAATCCACTTCGACCGCGCGATGACGCTCGCCGAGCGCAACCAGTTGCCGTTGGTCGGGGCCCTCGCCCACGAAGAGGCCGCCACCCACTACGCCGACGTCGGGCGGCAATCCCTCGCCGAGCACCTGCTGCGCACCGCACACCAGCGATGGCTGCGCCAGGGCATGACCATGCGCGCCACCAAACTCGCCCGCAATCATCCGTGGCTGCTCAGCCGCGAACTCGTACCCGCGGAGTCCGACGGCATCGACCCCTCGGCGGCCCACCACGTGATGCGTGCGTTGTCGGGTGCGCGCACAGCCGATCGCCTCGCCACCGTCGTCCTTGGAACGGTCGCCGACCTCACCGACGCCGGCCGGATCCTGTTGTTCACCGGTGAGGGCGAGGGCATTGCGGTCGTCGCCGTCCGCGAGGGCGAGAACACCAGGATCGTCGACGGACCGTGGACCGAGGTCGGTTACGACAGGAGCGTCGTCCGCGGCGTGACCGACAGCGGCGCTCCGCTGAGTATCCCGTCCGATCCCGCCCGCCGTGTCACCGCGGTGCTCGCCACCCCGATCCTGGTGCAGGACAGGGTGATCGGCGTCGTCTACGCCGAGCATTCCGACACCGGGCGCGATTTCACGCCGGTTCAGCAGGAGGCCGTCGCCTTCGTCTGCGATCAGGCCGCCGCGCCGCTGTGGAACTTCCAGCTCGAACAACGGCTGCGGGCCGCCGACGAACACCGCCGCTCACTGATCGACGTGCAGTCCAAGTTCGTGCCGAACGAACTGTTGCGCATCCTCGACATCGACGACCTGCGTCGCGTTCGCAGCGGTTACCGGGTCGAGCGGACGATGACGGTGCTCATCTCCGACATCCGTGGCTACACAACCATGCTCGAGGACATGAGTGTGTCCGAGGCGAGCAATCTGGCCATGGGGTTCATGCGGGCCGTGGAGGTGCCGATCATCTCGTGCAACGGCATGATCCAGGATGTCCGCGGGGACGAGATCGTCGCCGTCTTCGACTCCGATCCGGACGACGCGGTGCGCGCGGGGTTGGCGATGCTGCGGTCGCTGCACGACCACAACCAGGATCGGCTGGCACACGGATCCGAGGAGCTGCGGGTCGGCATCGGGATCAACACCGGCACCGTGGGTGTGGGGCTCGTCGGTGGGGTGAACCGCATGGTGCTGACGATCATCGGGGACGCGGTCAACCTGGCCGCGCGCATCGAGAGCGCGAACAAGCGCTACGGGTCGGCGCTGCTCATCTCGGATGCCACGTGTGCGCGGTTGGCCGACCGCGGCCAGTTCGACATCCGCCGGATGGAACGGGTGATGGTGGTCAACCGGCGCCGGCCGGTGACCATCTACGAGGTCTACGACGACGACCCGGCACCGCTGCGGGATGCGAAACGCGACGCCCAGCCCGCCTTCGACCGTGCCTTCGCGCTGTTCGACGCCGGGGAGACCGGCGAGGCGCGAACGGCTTTCCAGCACTGCCGCCGACTGCTGCCCGGCGATCCGATCGCCCCGCTGCATCTGGCCCACTGCGATGCGGTGACTCATGGGGAGATGTCCCCCGGCCAGGGAATCGTGCTCGTCCACAAATAGCTCGCGACACACTGAGGGGGAAACGGACATGTATCTGAGCGCCGAGCGGGTCGCGGTGGCCAACAACGCGATTCAACGGACCTTCGAGCAGACCTGTATCGCCTGGCAGGCGATACCGCAGTGGGACATCGGCGACCCCGGCGCCGTGGAGGTCCGCAACGACGTCGTCGACAACCCGGGGTATCTCACGCTCGGTCACGCCGAAGAGCCATTCGAGTTGACACTCGCCCAGATCGGCGCCCCGACACCCGACGCGGTGCTCACCGAGGTGATCGCGGCGACCGCGAAGGTCGCGGCGAAGGTGGACAAGGCGGTGATCGACGAGCTCAAGGCGGCCAACGTCGCCGCGAACGTCGAATTGACCGCCACCACGGCCACCGTGCTCCAGTCGGCGCTGATCGACGCGCGGGTGAAACTCGAAGACAATGGTTTCCGCGCGCCTTCATGCCTGCTGACCAATACCGTCGGTCTCAAGGCGATCAGCGCGTTGAACAACGGATACTCCCTGTTGGAGCTGTTGCTCGAATCGGCGAACATCAACAGCCTGCACCGTGTTTCGCAACTCGACGCGGGAGACAAGATCAAGATGGTCCTGCTGGGGCGCCGACAACGGATCGCGCACGGCGGGGCGGTCGACGCATCACCGGGCGAGGAACCGGTGGACATCGCGGTGAGCATGCCGCCCTGCCTCGAGATCGTCGGCGAGGTCGACGACGCCAAAGTCCGCGTCGGGGTGCGGGTTCGCTTCGCGACGCGGGTGAAGGACAAGAACGGCATCGCAGGAATCGTCGACGAAGCGCCATGACGTCGACCGTTCCCGATACCGACCGCGCAGTGGACCCGCTCGAGGACTACCTCGCGCTGTGCAAGGAGACCTGCGACCGCGAGATCGAGCGGCTCTATTCGTCCGGGCGGCCCGGGTCGGGCTTCGAGGCACTGCTCCTCGACTATCCCCGCCGCGGCGGCAAGGCGCTGCGGCCGGCGCTGAGCATCGCGGTCTGCCTCGGTCTGGGCGGTCAGCTGGATGCGATCCTGCCGACCGCGGCAACGCTCGAGCTGTACCACAACGCCTTCCTCATCCACGACGACATCGAGGACGAATCCTGGTGGCGCCGCGGCAAACCCACGATGCACATCGACCATGGCATCCCGATCGCCGTCAACGTCGGTGACGCCATGCTCTCGCTGTCGTTGCAGCCGCTGTTGGACAACGTCGAACGCATCGGGCTCGGGCCGGCACTGCGCATCCTGCGCGCCGTCGCCCACATGACCCGCAGGACCGTGGAGGGTCAGGCGATCGAGCTCGAATGGGTCAGGTCCAACGCCTGGCGGCTCGACGACGCCGACTACCTCACGATGGTCGAGCTGAAGACCAGCTGGTACTCGTTCATCACACCGCTGCAGGCGGGGGCGATCGCCGCCGGTGTCGACCCGAACCGGCTGGAGCCGCTGGAGTCGCTCGGCCGGCACCTCGGGGCGGCCTTCCAGATCACCGACGACCTGCTCAACCTGCGGGCGGACCCCGAGGAGTACGGCAAAGAGATCGGCGGCGACCTCTGGGAGGGCAAACGGACCCTGATGCTGTTGCACACACTGCGCACGGCACAACCCCAGGACCGGATACGCGCCCTGCAGATACTGGCCCGGCGCCGCCCGGCCGGCCTGGAAGCCGGGCTCGCCGGGTTACTCGACCGGCTGACCGCCCGCGGCGAACTGTCGCCGACGGGCCGCGCCGAGATTGCGGCCCGCTTCGACACCGCGGAGGCCAAGAGCCTCGATGACATCCAGTGGTTGTACGAGCTGATGCACGACGTCGGATCGCTCGGGCACGCCCGGGAGGTGGCCGCCCGGCACGCGCAGCAGGCCGCGGCCGTGCTGGCCGGTCTGGACTGGTTTCCGCCCAGTCGGCACCGTGAGGCGTTGACCCACCTCGTCGACTATGTGCACGGGCGGACCCGATGACCCCGGAAGCCCTGGTCGGCATGCTGGCCGAACTCGAACGCATCCGCACACTGACCCTCGATCTCGTCGAACGTGCCGCCCCGTCACTGCATCCCGAACCGGCCGACGAAGCCACCGGCCCCGAGCGGTCCGCATTCGATCTGCTCCTCGGGGCCCGCCGAGCGGTGCTCGGCAACCCCGCGGCCGCCCGGGCGGTGCACGATCTGCTCGTCGCCGAGGGCCGCCGCTATGCCGGCACCAGCGAGGGGGCGCGGCTGCGTGACGCGCTCGTCAGCTCCGAAGGGGTCGAGAATCTGCGCCGCATCTGGGAGACGGTCAGCCTCAACGTGCTCGACGGTCCGGCCGCACCCGGCGCCGCTCCGGACGCGTGGTCCGATCTGCTCGCCGACGCGCTCATCGGGCGCGGCCTCGACGACTCGATCCTGGCCCGACTGCGCCCGCAGGGGTTCGCATGACGCTCACCGATCCTCGCGAGGCACTGGCAGACCAGAGCAGCTTCATCGGTTACCTCCTCGGTCTCACCGGTGTGGCGCACCTCGTCCGCGCGTTGGCCGACGATCCTCGGCATCACGAGACAGGTGTTCCGGCAGACGATTTCGTTCATCTGCTCCTCGGTTTCGCGAGTATCGGACGGACCATCGAGCACCTCGGTGCGCCGTCGGTCCCACCGGTGGACCCCACGCCGTCCGGCGCGACGCAGATCCGGTGGTTGCGATGACCGCGGTGCTCACCAACAGCGATTTCCTTCGCGCCCCCGTGCTCGCCACCGCACGGCCCGAGGGTTTCAAGGAGTGGCACCACTTCGTCGTTCACGGCCCGGATCAGCGGCTGTTGGTGAACTTCAGCCTCACCGACGAGACGCGGTCGACCGGCCGGTCGCGGCTGGTGCCGCGGGTGATCGTGATCGCGCACGACCGGCAGTGGAGCGGCGCCGTGGAGCGCTTTGACACCTCCGAACTCGACGTCTCGCCCGACCTCGGCGGCCTGTCGATCGGCGGTAACCGGCTGACCGTGCGGCCAGACGGCTACGACGTGTCGCTCGATCTGCCGGACCACGGCATCCACGGCGCACTCCACCTCAGGTCGGTGAGCAGACCGTTCGTCGTCAACAACCAGCCCGTCGGGGACGGCACGATGTGCTGGCTGTTCGTGCCGAGGCTGCGCGCCGACGGGTGGGTGCAGATCGGCGGGCGGGAACACCGGATCCGCGATGCCCTCGCCTACCACGACCACAACTGGGGCCGGTTCCGCTGGGGCGGTGATTTCGGCTGGACGTGGGGAACCCTTCTGCCGCGGGACCCCGACGATCCGTGGTCGTTCGTCTTCCTGCAGATGACCGACCGGGCGCGGCTGCGCTGCCTGTCCCAGGCGCTCTACGTCTGGCACCGCGACGAACCCGCGGCGATCTTCCGGCATGCCGCCGTCAGCACGCACAGCCACGGGGTCCTCGGCCGCGCCCCGGACTGCACACTGCCTCCTCCCATGCGGCTGCTCCTTGACGGGCGGATGCCCGGTGTCCCGGAACGCGTCGAGGTCAACGCACACCGGGCCGGCGACACCGTGTGCGCCGAGTTCCGCCCGCACTCCTACGCCCGCCTGGCTCTGCCGAGCGAGGTCCGCCTCGACGGCGCGACCGTGCTCTGCGAGGCGAGCGGTACCGCCCGCGTGACCGGATCCGTCCGCGGTGTGGATTTCGACGTCGTCGGCGCCGGTGTATTCGAGTTCCTCCATGGCTGAACCGGTTTCGTCGCTGCTGCGCCGCTCCGTCGACCACCTCGCCGACGAGGTGCCCGACAGCTACCGGCTGCTGCTCGACAGGCTCGGCCCGCTGGTCGTCGAACTCGACGTCGACGGCGAAGTGTTCTCGATGCGCGGCGGGCACGGCCTCGAGGTGTCCGACGGCCCTGCGCGCGAACCGGGTGCGCGCGTCGGCACCTCGCGAACCGCCATCAACGACCTGCTCAACGCCCGAACGGGACTCGACGAGGCCGTGGAGGCCGGCGCCGTCCGGGTGGCCGGTTCCCTCGAGCACGTCCTGCGGGCGCACGACACCCTGCTGGCCTACGTGCACGCCGCGGTGCGGGCGCCGTCGCAACCCGCCCTGCTGGCCGCGCTGCGGACGGGGGTGTCGTGACCGAACCCATCCCCACACCGGCCTCCTGCCGACGGCGCCGCACGGTGGCGGTGCTCGGCGGTGGCATCGCGGGCCTGACCGCAGCCCATGAACTCGCCGACCGCGGATTCGACGTCACCGTGTACGAACCGCGCCATGACGAACGTATCGGGTTGGGCCCCGAACCGCCGTCCTGCTACCCACCGGTGAAATTGGGCGGGCTGGCCGCCTCGCAGTACTCGACGGTGGGCACTCACGACGGCAGCAACGCGGAACTGAGACCGTTTCCCGGCCGGCGGGGGGCGCCGCGCAAACCCGGTCGGGCCGTCGCCGGTGAACATGGGTTCCGCTTCTTCCCGGCGTATTACCTGCACATCTGGGACCTGTTCCAGCGCATCCCGGTCTATGAACGAATCGAACTGCCCGGCAGCGACATCCGCTTCCTGCCGACCTCGCGCACCGTGCTCGACAACGTCCGCCGGGTCGTCACGCAGGGCACCACCGTGGAAGGCAAACCCTCGCTGGTGTTTCCGCGCGAAGCACCCCGCAGCCTCGCCGAATTCCTGGGCACGGTGAACCAACTGAGGGAGCTGGGCTTCACCCAGGCCGACGTGAGCACGTTCGTGAGCAGGTTGCTGCGGTACCTGGTGACCAGCCCGCACCGGCGAGCCAGGGAACTGCAGAACCTCTCGGCCTACGACTTCTTCGTCGGCCGCGACAGCGCGACCGGGGTCCCACGGTTCTCCTACACCCCGCAGTTCGACACCGTGCTGCGCGAGATGCCCAAGGTGCTCGCGGCTTTCGACTCGAACTGGGGCGACGCCCGCACCAACCTCACCACCTACCTGCAACTGCAGTTGCAGATGGATCGCCGCGACAACAAGGCCGACGGGGTGCTCAACGGCCCCACCACCGAGTCGTGGTTCGACCACTGGTACCGCCACCTGACCGCTCTCGGTGTGCGTTTCGTCCGCGCGGTGGCCAACCGGATCGACGCACTGCCCGTCGATCCCAGCCTGCCACCGCACCGCCGAGCGCGGGTCCAGATCACACTGGCCGACGGGACCCGACTGACGCCCGACTACGCCGTCGTCGCCGTCGACGCCCCGGAGGCCGAGCGGGTCACCGCTCCCCTGCGCACCGCGGCCTGTGGTGGAACCGTCTCGGAACTGGAGGGTTTCACCACCTCCGTCCCACCGGCGACCGGGCCCCTCGAGCCCGCCGCGACCCGCACCGCGGCCCGGCGCAATCCCTATGCACTGGCCGAGATGGGCCGGGTGCCCTGGGACCGGTTCCAAACCCTCGGCGGCATCCAGTACTTCTTCGACACCGAATTCCAACTGCTCCGCGGGCACATGTACTACTCGGGAACCGAATGGGCGCTGTCGTCGATCAACCAGCACGGCATGTGGGAGCGGCGACCGATGCTGGCCCAAGACGGACATGTCTCCGTATTGTCGGTCGACATCGGCGATTTCAACGCCCCGTCGCGGCGCCTCGTCGACGCCGACGGTCACGGCAAGGCCGCCCGCGACTGCACCGCCGACGAGATCGCCGCCGAGGTGTGGCGCCAGATCGTCACGGCGCTCACCAACAACGTCGACAGACCCCCGGAATCGCTGCTGCCGACACCGGCCTGGTACGCGCTGGACCGCGGGTTGATCATGGCGGACGGACCCGGACAGGGCACGGGCCCGCCGGTGCTCAACGAAACCCCTTATCTGGTACCGATCATCGGGGACTGGCCGAACCGGCCCGGTGGCGATCCGTGGAATCCGCACGGCACGTCCTACGTCGGTGTGCCGACCGAGGAGGCCTGGCGCGAAGACCTCGAACTGCGCAACGTCTGGCAGGCCCGCCACGGCGGCTATCAGGTGCACAACAATTCGGTCGTGTTCGCCGGCACCTGGGCCAAGACGTTCACCCGCATGACGTCGATGGAAGCGGCGTGTGAATCCGGACGGCATGCGGTCAACGCGATCCTCGACCACTACATCTGGGTCGAATCGGGCGGTCGTGACCGGCGCGAGAAGACGACGCTCAAGTGGCGGTTCCCCTACGGTTTCCTCGACCAGGGCCAGTCGACCCCGATCCGGATGCCGACCCCGGCCGGTGACTACTGCTACGTCTTCGACATCGAGAACCGAGAGCCGTCCGACACGCGCGCCCTGCGGGTCCTCGATTCACGGTTCTCCGAGCGGTCGCTGCCCCATCCCTTGGACACGCTTGTCCCACCCACAGGAGGAATTCCGATGACCATGCCGCCGTTCGGGCCGTTCGACGCGAACCAGCAACTACTCGCCTTCCTGCAGGCGTGGCGACAACTCCTCGAGCAGTGGACGGCCCTGCTGTCCGGGGCGGGTACCCCGTTCCCGATGCCGGCCCCGCCGGGGACCGCGAACGCCCCTGCGCCCGCGCCGGCCGACTACTCCCAGCAGTTGTTCGGCCAGCTCCAGGCGTGGCGTCGCTACCTGGAGCACGCCGCGGGTGCGACACCGCAGACCGCTTCACAGGCCCCGGCACAGCAGTCGGGTGGCGGCCAGGAGTCGGCCGCGTCGGGGTCGTCGTCCGGACCCACGGAACCGCCGGAGTACTTTCCGCAGCTCGACGACTACTGGGGTTCGGCGGATCCCGCCACCCAGTGGGGCAAACGGCAGCAGAAGGTCATCCGGCCGCCCGACGACGACTGGGGCACGGTGGGTATCCCGTTTCGCGATCTGGCCGGTGGACTGGACGTCGGTCGGCCGCCGCAGGGCCCCACGCCCCCGCCCGACCGGTGGAGCGGTCAGACCGGCCCGCTCGAGTCACCCGCCGCGCGTACCGTGCGCTCGGCGTTCCGCGACGTCACCACGGGAGCGGATCCCGCCGCTGCGCGGCAGGTCGCCCCGAAGTCGCTCTATCGCGACGTCATGGGCGAAATCCGCGGCGGGGACTGACTATTCGCCGTCCTTCTTCGGTTTGGCGTCGATACCCGACTCCCTGCGCTGCTGCGGGGTGATCGGCGCGGGCGCACCGGTCAGCGGATCGGCTCCGCCGCCGGACTTGGGGAACGCGATCACCTCGCGGATCGAGTCCATCCGCGCCAGCAACGCGGTGATGCGGTCCCAGCCGAAGGCGATACCACCGTGCGGCGGGGCCCCGAAGGTGAAGGCGTCCAACAGGAATCCGAACTTCTCCTGCGCCTCGTCGTGTTCGATGCCCATCATCGCGAACACCCGCTCCTGCACGTCGCGGCGATGGATACGGATCGAGCCGCCGCCGATCTCGTTGCCGTTGCAGACGATGTCGTAGGCGTCGGCCAGCGCACCGGCCGGGTCGGTGTCGAAGGTGGCCTCGGACTGCGGCTGCGGCGCGGTGAACGCGTGGTGCACCGCGGTCCACGCCCCGGAGCCGACCGCGACGTCACCGGCGGCCGTGGCGTCCTCGGCCATCTCGAACAGCGGCCAGTCGACCACCCAGGTGAAGGCCCACGCGTCGGGGTCGATCATGTCGAGGCGTTTGGCGATCTCGATGCGCGCGGCGCCCAGCAGCGCCCGCGACGACTTGGGCGGGCCGGCCGCGAAGAAGATGCAGTCGCCGGGGTTGGCGCCGACGTGGGCGGCCAGGCCGTCGCGTTCGGCGTCGGTGAGGTTCTTGGCGACGGGCCCGCCCAGCGTGCCGTCGTCGCCGACCAGTACGTAGGCCAGCCCCTTGGCGCCGCGCTGTTTGGCCCACTCCTGCCAGCCGTCGAGGGTGCGGCGCGGCTGCGACGCCCCGCCGGGCATCACCACGGCGCCGACGTAGGGCGCCTGGAAGACCCGGAAGGTGGTGTCGGCGAAGAACTCCTTGCACTCGACGAGTTCGAGGCCGAACCGCAGATCGGGTTTGTCGGTACCGAACCGGCGCATCGCCTCGGCGTAGGTGATGCGCGGCAGCGGGGTGGGCAGGTCGTGGCCGATGAGCGCCCACAGCGCCTTGAGGATCTCCTCGGACACCGCGATGACGTCGTCGGCGTCGACGAAGCTCATCTCCATGTCGAGCTGGGTGAACTCGGGTTGACGGTCGGCGCGGAAGTCCTCGTCGCGGTAGCACCGCGCGATCTGGTAGTACCGCTCCATGCCCGCGACCATGAGCAGCTGCTTGAACAGCTGCGGGCTCTGCGGCAGCGCGTAGAACGAACCGGGCTGCAACCGCGCGGGCACCAGGAAGTCCCGCGCGCCCTCGGGGGTGGACCGCGTCATCGTCGGTGTCTCGATCTCGACGAAGTCGTGGCGCGCCAGCACCTCGCGCGCGGCGGCGTTCACCTTCGACCGCAGCCGGAGGGCTTTGCCGGGGCCTTCGCGGCGCAGGTCGAGGTAGCGGTATTTCAGCCGGGCCTCCTCACCGGCCTCGTCGTCGAGCTGGAACGGCAGCGGGGCGCTCTCGCCGAGCACGGTCAGCGAGGTGGCGTTGACCTCGATGCCGCCGGTCGGGATCTCGGGGTTCTCGTTGCCCTCCGGACGCACCTCGACGACGCCCTCGACGGCCACGCAGAACTCGGCGCGCAACCGGTGGGCCGCCTCGAGCACCGCACCCTCGCGGAAGACCACCTGCGACACCCCGGACGCGTCGCGCAGGTCGATGAAGATGACACCACCGTGATCGCGCCGACGAGCCACCCAACCGGCCAGCGTCACGTTCTGACCGGCGTCGGCGGGTCGCAGCGATCCGGCGGCATGACTGCGCAGCACAAAAAACTCCTGGGGAATGGGTGGGGCGGGACAACGGCACAGTCTAGTTGGGGGCCGTGGCGCGTCCCCGGCGGTAGCTTGGGCGATCGTGACCACCCGCATCGCACTCGTCGGGCCCGGCGCCATCGGCGCCACCATGGCGGCCCTGCTCCACGAGGCGGGCCGGCCGGTGCTGCTGTGCGGTCGCACCGCCCGCAGCTCGCTGGAGGTCCGGCCCGACGACCGGGAGCCGATCGTGATACCGGGTCCGGTGCACACCCGATCCCGCGGATGTCGACGGCCCGGTCGACGTGGTCCTGCTGGCGGTCAAGGACACCCAGAACGAGGCGGCCGCACCCTGGCTGAGCCGGCTGTGCGGCTCGCGCACGGTGGTGTGCGCACTGCAGAACGGTGTCGAGCAGGGCGAGCGGGTCGGCCGCTTCTGCCCGGATGCGACGGTGGTGCCCGCCGCGGTGTGGATGTCCGCCGAGACGTCCGGGCCGGGGCAGGTGCGGTTGCGCACCGACGCCCGGGTGGTGCTGCCCGCCACCGAGGCCGCGGCGATGCTGGCCGACACGCTCGCGACACCGCATCTGAGCGTCGCGTGCGATCCGGACTTCGCGAGCGCGGCGTGGCGCAAGCTGCTGGTCAACGCCGTGGTCGGCCTGATGGTGCTGACCGGCCGCAGGTCGGGGATGTTCCGCCGCGACGACATCGCCGCGCTGGGTCGCCGCTACCTGGCCGAATGCCTGGCGGTGGCCCGGGCCGACGGGGCTGCGCTCGGCGACGAGGTGGTGGACGAGGTGATCGGGATGCTGGCCGCGGGACCGCCCGACATCACCACGTCGATGCTCACCGACCGGGAGGCCGGGCGCGCGCTGGAATGGGACATCCGCAACGGGGTGATCGCCCGCAAGGGCGCCGCGTACGGCATCGCGACGCCGATCAGCGACATCGTGGTGCCACTGTTGGCCGCGGCCGGAGAGGGGCCCGGCTAGACAGCTTGGGCTACCGTGTATGGCCATGCACTCCTGCGAGCGCGTCGACCTGTCCTTCGTCGACTCTGCGCCGTACCGCTTCGTCAGCACCGTCGATCTGGCGATCACCCCCGAGCAGGTCTTCGAGGTGCTCGCCGACGCCGAGTCGTGGCCGCACTGGGCGACGGTGATCACCAAGGTGACGTGGACGAGTCCGGAACCGCGCGGCATCGGCACCACCCGCACCGTGCACATGCGCGGCGGAATCGTGGGCGACGAGGAGTTCCTGGCCTGGGAGCCGTTCCGCCACATGGCTTTCCGCTTCAACGAAGCATCGACGGGCAGTATCGCGGCGTTCGCCGAGGACTACCGCGTGGTCGAGACACCGGGTGGCTGCCACCTGACCTGGGTGATGGCGATGAAACCCAACGGCGCCGCCGCCCGGATCGGCATGTCGCTCGGCCGACCGGTGATGGGCCGGCTGTTCCAGCGGTTCCTGCACAATCTGCGCCGCTACACCGACCAGCGGTTCGCCCGCTAATAGACCCCGCTCCACGCGCTGCGCCGCACCACGTCCGGGTCGTCGACGGAGTCGTCGCGCATCGAGCGGATCACTCGGGTGCGGCGGCGGACGGCGTCGTAGCGCGGCCAGTCCTCACGCCACTGCTCGCCGGATGCCCATCCGCGGGTCGCGAAATCGAGCCAGGTGCGTTGCATTCGTCGGCCCACCGACGGCAACACCCGTCGGCCCAGCGGGTGCAGCTTGCGCCCGAGGTACGACGCGTAGCTGTGCTGGACGTGCACGATCTCGCTGCCGTGGGTGGCGCCCAGGCGCAGCGCCCGCAGCGTCCAGGTCGTGTGGTCGAACCGGTAGACGTAGGTGGCCGCCGCGGCGCTGTAAGCGTCGGTGAACGCCCATGTCGGCCCGCCGAACATCACGTCGGAGCCGATCGCGACGAGGGCCTGGCGCCGCGGGTAGTCCGGGTAGGCCGCCAGGATCCGCTCACGGGCATCGGGTGCGCACCTGGCGAACCACGAGTCCACCCCGGCGGGGGTCGTCGGCAGCATCGGCGGCCTACCCCACGCGAACATGGACGCCTCGTGGCTGTTGGTGCCGACGATCAGCGGCACCGGCCGGGCCGCACCGGCGCGCGCGGCCGCGATCGGGTGGGCGGGCAGCAGGTCGACACCGTGGGTGAGGCCGTAGGCGAGGGTGGGCGTCTCGGCGACGCTGTCGAGTTGCAGCAGGCCCGCCGCCCGGCGCAATGACCGCTGCGGTGCCGACTTGACCTGCTCCGGGTCGAGGTTCAACAGTTCGAGGAACCGTGTCGCCCGGTCCGCGCGGGTCTCGCGGTCGGCGATCAGCGGCAGCGCCGGGCTCTGCGCGATCGCCCGCGCGAACAGGCCGTCGGCGGCGGGGCTGGCGAGCAGCGCGAGCACCGACGTCGCGCCGGCCGACTCGCCGAACACGGTGACCCGGTCGGGGTCTCCCCCGAACGCGGCGATGTTCTCGCGCACCCAGCGAAGCGCCGCGATCTGGTCGCGCAGCGCGAGGTTGTCGTCGAAACCGTCACCCAGCGCGCTGAGGTCGAGCCCGCCGAACACCCCGAGCCGGTAGGTGACGTTGACGACCACGACGCCACCGTTGGCCGCCAGCCGCGACCCGTTGTAGAGCTGCAGTTGGCCGGCCCCGTAGACGAACGCCCCGCCCGGGATCCACACCATCACCGGTAGCGCCGCCGTGGTGTCCGGGGACCAGACGGTCAGCGTCAGGCATGCCTCGTCGCGGTGCTTGGGGTCGTCGCGGCCGCCCCCGACGAACGAGCGGCCCTGCGGCGGGATCGGGCCGTGCTCGAGCGCATCGCGCACACCGCTCCACGGTTCGGGCGCAACGGGTGCGGCGAACCGCAGTTCACCCAGTGGCTGGCGGGCGTACGGGACGCCCCGCCACACGTGAACGCCGCCTTCGTTGGTGCCCCGCAACCGTCCGAGCGCGGTGTGCGCGACGGTTTGAACTTCGGCGACGGCGGACACACCCGAATCGTAGTGTGGGAGGGTGAACACCGGCGCTGGGTCGGAGCGCCTCCCCGAGCGCGGACGGAGTGTGCGATGACCTTCAACGAGGGCATGCAGATCGACACCAGTACCACCTCGAGCAGTGGCGGCGGGCGCGGCGGCGGACGCGGAATCGCGGTCGGTGGGGGCATCGGTGGTCTGCTGATCGTGGTCGTCGCGCTGTTCCTCGGTGTGGATCCCGGCACGGTGTTGCCGGAACAACAGCAGATCGGCACCGAGGGCGTCCAGGCGCCGGGCTTCGACCTGAGCCAGTGCAAGACCGGTGCCGACGCCAACGAGTTCGTGCAGTGCCGGGTGGTGGCGACCGGCAACTCCCTCGACGCGGTGTGGTCGCAGCTCAAACCGGATTACACGCGGCCGCAGGTGGAGATCTTCTCCGGGAGCGTGGACACCCGCTGCGGTCCGGCCACCAGCGCGGTCGGCCCGTTCTACTGCCCGGCCGATCAGACCGCCTATTTCGACACCGACTTCTTCGACGTCCTGAGGGATCAGTTCGGTTCCAGCGGTGGACCTTTCGCCCAGGAGTATGTCGTCGCCCATGAATTCGGCCACCACGTGCAGCAACTGCAGGGTTCGCTCGCACGAGCGCAGGAGGATCCAGAGGGACCCACCGGCGGCGGGGTGCGCACCGAGTTGCAGGCCGACTGCTACGCGGGTGTGTGGGCACACTATGCGGCGGTCACCACACAGGAGAGCACCGGCGTCCCGTTCCTGGAACCGTTGACCGACAAGGACATCGCCGACGCGCTGTCGGCCGCATCGGCGGTCGGTGACGACCGGATCCAGGAGGCCGCGACCGGCCGGGTCAATCCCGAATCGTGGACCCACGGATCGTCGGAGCAGCGGCAGAAGTGGTTCACCGTCGGCTACCAGACCGGCGATCCGACGAAGTGCGACACGTTCGCCACGAACGATCTTGGTTAGGCCACACACGGCGGTCGATGCCGTCGCCGAACGCTACCTCGACACCCTCGCCGCGCTGGATCCCTGTACCGCAACCGAACTCGGCATCGCCGGCGGCGACCGCAACTACGACGAGGACATCACCGACTACTCCCCCGACGCCGTCGCCGCACGGGCCGAGGCCGCCCGTTCGGCGCTCAAGGAACTGCGCGCCGTCGTCGCGGTGGACGAGACCGACGCGGTGACCGCCGACGCGATGCGCGAACGACTCGGGGTGCTCATCGACATCCACGAGGCCGGACTCGACATCGGCGAACTCAACGTGATCGCCTCACCGCTGCAGACCATGCGGGACGTGTTCGACCTGATGCCCACCGACACCGCTGACGACTGGACGGTGATCGACCGGCGACTGGCCAAGCTGCCCGAGCGGGTGCCCGGCTACGCCGAGGCGCTGCGCACCGCCGTGGCCGAAGGTCGTCCACCGGCGATCAGGCAGGTGCAGCGCGGCGTCGAGCAGGCCGCCCAGATCGAGCAGTTGTTCCTCGACATGGTGTCCGGCGCCGCGGTCGCCCCCGCGCTGCGAGCCGACCTCGACCGGCACGCCGCCGCCGCCGCGGAGGCCTACCGGGGCCTGGGCCGGGTGTTGCGCGAGGACATCGCCCCGTACGCCCGCGAGCGCGACGCCTTCGGCCGGGACGCCTACCGGCTGATGTCACGGTCGTTCCTCGGCACGGAGGTCGACCTCGACGAGACCTACGCCTGGGGTCTCGAACACCTCAACGCGATCGTGGCCGAACAGGAGACCGTCGCCGAGCGGCTGTATCCCGGTGCGGGCGTTGCCGAGACGATCCGCCGCCTCGACGAGGAACCGCGGTATCAGGTGCACGGCACGGATGCGCTGCAGGCGTGGATGCAGGATCTGTCCGACCGCGTGGTGGACGCCCTGGCGGACACGCATTTCGACATCGACCCGGCGTTGCGCAACCTCGAGTGCCGGATCGCCCCCACCCACACCGGCGGCATCTACTACACCGGCCCTTCGGAAGACCTCACCCGTCCCGGTCGGATGTGGTGGTCGGTGCCGCCCGGTAAGCAGACCTTCCACACCTGGCAGGAGACGACGACGGTGTTCCACGAGGGGGTGCCCGGACACCACCTGCAGATCGGGCGCGCCGTCGTACTCGCCGACCGGCTGAACCGGTGGCGCCGGTTGGGCTGCTGGGTGTCCGGCCACGGTGAGGGCTGGGCGCTCTACGCCGAGCGGTTGATGGCCGAACTGGGGTGGCTCGACGACGACGGCGCACGGATGGGCATGCTCGACGCCCAGGGGTTCCGCGCCGCCCGGGTGGCGATCGACATCGGCGTGCATTGTGAACTCACCGCCCCCGACGGCGGAACGTGGGACGCCGACCGGGCGTGGGATCTGCTGGCCGCGCACTGCGCACAGTCGGAGAAGACACGGCGTTTCGAACTCGACCGGTACCTCGGCTGGCCGGGGCAGGCGCCGTCCTACGCTGTCGGACAACGCATCTGGGAGCAACTTCGGGAAACCATGCTGGCTCGCAGCATGACGCTCAAGGACTTCCACAGCCGCGCACTGGATCTCGGCGGCCTCCCGCTCGACGTGCTGCGTTCGGCGCTGGTCGGCGAACTCGCATGACACGCGCGGACGATCCGATCGAACCGGATACCAAGGACTGGACCTGGGTGCTGTCGCGGCCGTGCCCGGAGTGCGGCTTCGACGCCTCGGCGGTGCACCACAGCGATGTCGCGGACATGATCCGTCGCGACGCCGACGAGTGGATCCGCCGACTCGAGACGCCACACGCGGCCGTCCGGCCCCGGCCCGGGGTGTGGTCGACACTCGAGTACGGCTGCCACGTGCGCGATGTGCACCGGATCTTCAACGAGCGGGTGACGCTGATGCTGACCCAGTACGAACCGTTGTTCGCCAACTGGGACCAGGACCAGACCGCACGCGACGACGACTACGCGGGACAGAACCCGAGTGTGGTGGCCGGTGAACTGTTCGACGCCGCGGTGACGGTCGCCGACACGTATGCCTCGGTGCCGCCGGACGGGTGGTCGCGATCCGGGCTGCGCAGCAACGGCAGCGAGTTCACCGTCGCCTCGATCGCGCTGTACCACCTGCACGATGTGGTGCACCACGCGTGGGACGTCGACGAACACTGATCACAGAACGACGACATTCGACGGCGGCTCGAATGTCGTTGACTACAAACGATTCTGCGTGGCGATCGAGTTGTCGGTGGTGCGCAGCGGCCGGATCAGCGCGTCCTGGCTGAACGAGGCGATCAGTTCCCCCTCCTCGGTGTGCACCGCACCGCGCACGTACGACATGCCCGCACCCACCTGTGTGCTCTCGTGGCTGTAGAGGAGCCAGCCGTCCCAGCGCACCGGTTCATGGAAGCTCACGCTGATCGTCATCGGCGCCGTCGACACGGTCAGGTGCGCCTGGGCGGTCCCGATCCCCTCATGGGCGCGCATCGTCGTCGAAATGCCAAGGTGACCGGTGAAATAGGCGATCAGGGCCTTGGCCAGATCATCGCGCTGCGGGATCGGATCGTAGTGCAGCCAGGCGTAGAGCTCAGGAGGTCCGACCTCGTCCGGGCTGTTGACGTCGACCACGTCCACCAATCGCACCTGCCGGCCCACCATCGGCATCCCGCCGTCGTTGGCCTCGGCCGGCGGGACCACGGCCGGACGTGGGAGATGATGGCGGATCACGTCGCCCGACGGCACGTCGGTGAACACCGTGACGCTGATGCAGCGCTTGCCGTTCTGCGATGCGGACACCACCGCGGTGGCCGTGGACCGCCCCTCGGACACCACGTCGATCTCGAACTCCACCGGCGGGCCGACCAGGACCACCCGGGAGAACACGGCGTACGCCGAGCGCACCGACTTGTCCGGGAACCGCTTGGCCACCGCCACGATCGCCTGCGCGAGTACCTGCGTGCCTTCGACCACCTGCCGCTCATCGGCCGCGGCCACGCCGGTCTGGGCGGTGAACCGGTCGTCGCCCGCGGGCTGGGCGTCGAACAGGTCGAGCAGCATCTCGACCGTCCACTGCGCCGCGGTGGTGTCCTGTGTTGATTCGGTGGTCATATCGTCTGGCCCCTGTTCCGGTTGTCTTCGGTGCACCCTATCCAGAAGCTACATAGCCTTCTGCGAAAGCGGTAACGTCATTCTCACCAATTGCAGCCCACGCGGAAGGTGCACCCATGGCGAGGACCAGCGGCACGTCGGACACCGTGGGCGAAGATGTCGCGTCGCGTCCCGAACGGTTCATGCGCTCGGCGCTGGCCATCCTCGGCGAGACCGGCCGCACCGACTTCACGGTGCTCGAGGTCGTGGAGCGTTCGAAGACCTCTCTGCGGTCCTTCTACCAGCGCTTCTCCACCAAGGACGAGCTGCTGCTGGCACTCATCGAGCGCATCATGGCCGAATCCGCCCGGCACTGGCGTGCCGACACCGATGACCTGCCCGCCCCGGCGGCACTGCGCACGCTGATCGACCGCATCTGCGTCCTACCCGGATCGGACACCCAGGACCGGGTCAACAAGGGTCTGACCTCGTACAACGACCGCCTCGCCGAATCGATGCCGCGGGAGTACGCCATGGTGCTGACCCCTCTGCACACCCTGATCGCCGACATCATCCGGCGCGGCATCGCCGACGGCGACTTCCGCGACGACCTCGACGTCGCCGCGACGTCGGCCCTGATCATGCAGTCGGTGCTGGGTTCGATGCGGCTGCGGGTGCTCGGTGCCGAACTGTCGGGGGCCCCGGTCGACGCCGGGCACATCTACGACTTCTGCGCGCGGGCCCTCCTCATCGCACCGCACTGATCGCCCCTGTTTACCCCGTCGACCAAGTGGTAATGTCATTACCACTTGGCGTGAATACGACTTCCGGGAGGCGGATATGCCCTCACGTGAACTGTCCTATCCGGTCTTCGACGGGGACAACCACTTCTACGAGCCCAAAGAGGCGCTGACGCAGTTCCTGCCGGAGCACCGCAAAGGCGTCATCGACTACATCGACGTCCGGGGCCGCACCAAGATCGTCGTGCGCAACACGATCAGCGACTACATCCCCAACCCGACGTTCGAGGTGGTGGCCCGGCCCGGTGCGCAGGAGGAGTACTTCCGGCACGGCAGCGGCGGTAAGAGCTTCCGCGAGGTCATGGGCAAGCCCATGAAGGCGATCCCCGCCTTCCGCAACCCCGAGGCGCGCCTCGAAGTGCTCGACGGGCTCGGGTTGGACTACTCGATCATGTTCCCGACGCTGGCCAGCCTGGTCGAGGAACGCATGAAGGACGACCCGGACCTGATCCTCGACATCATCCATGCGCTCAACCAGTGGATGTACGAGACCTGGCAGTTCGATTACGAGGGCCGCATCTTCTCCACGCCGGTCATCAATCTCAGCGTCGTCGATCGGGCGCTCGAAGAACTCGAGTGGTGCCTCGAGCGCGGCGCGAAGACCGTGCTGGTCCGCCCCGCCCCGGTCCCGGGCTACCGCGGGACCCGCTCGCCGGGCCTGCCGGAGTTCGACCCGTTCTGGGACGCCTGCGTCAAGGCCGGCATCCCCGTGTCGATGCACGCTTCGGACAGTGGTTATGCGCAGTACCTCAACGACTGGGAACCGGCCGATGAGTACCTGCCGTTCAAGCCGACCGCATTCCGGATGGTCTCGATGGGTAAGCGCCCGATCGAGGACACCATGGCGGCGCTGGTCTGTCACGGCGCGCTGACCCGCAACCCGGACCTGCGCATCCTGTCGATCGAGAACGGCGCCTCGTGGGTGCCCTACCTCTTCTACCAGTTCAAGGACGTCTACTCGAAGATGCCGCAGGAGTTCCCCGAGGACCCGATCGAAGCCTTCAAACGCTGCGTCTACGTGGCCCCGTTCTGGGAGGACAACTTCAAGCAGATGTCCGAACTGCTCGGCGTCGACCGGGTGATCTTCGGTTCGGACTGGCCGCACCCCGAAGGTCTCGCCGATCCGATCAATCTGGTCGGCGACCTCGAAGAGCAGGGCCTCGACGAGGAGTCGATCCGAAAGATCATGGGCGGCAACCTCGTCGACCTGTTCAAGGTGCCCAACGAGGTCGTCCACCGGCCCGACGTGCCCGCCCTGGTCATCGCGTGACGACAGACGTCACCTCGCCGGAAAGCCTGCTGTTCGCCTCGACGGCACAGTCCTTCCTCGAGAAAGAGGCGTCGCTGGCGCGGGTGCGCGAATTGCACGCCGCGGGCACCTCTTTCGACCCGCAGTGGTGGCAGCGCGCCGCCGAACTGGGCTGGGCCAGCCTGCTGGTCCCCGAGGAACTCGGCGGCGGCAGTGTCTCGGGCAACGGGGTGGCCGATCTGGCGCTCGTCGCCGAGCAGATCGGCCGAACCGTGGCGCCGGGACCCCTGCACCCCGTCTCGACCGTGTTGGCGGGCCTCGTAGACGCCGAGGAACCCGAACGTCACAGCGCGCTCATCGAGTCGCTGGTCAGTGGTGAGTCCGTGGCGTCGTGGGCGGTCTACCGGCCGGGCCGCGGCTGGGCGCCGCACGACCCCGGGGTGACGGCATCGGCCACCGGATCGGGGTTCCGCCTCGACGGCGTCGCCGATCGCGTGGAGGCCGGCGGGGAGAGCGCCGTGCTGCTGGTGGTCACCGCATGCGACGGTGCGCTGCGTCAGTTCGTGGTGCCGACCGATGCGCCCGGCGTCACCGTCGAACCCCAGCGTTCGATCGATCTGGTCAAACGCTATGCACGCGTTGAGTTCTCCGGCGTCGAGGTGGACGCTTCCGCGGCGGTCGGCGCGGCGGAACAGACCAGGGATCTCATCGCCAGGCAGAGCCAGATCGCACAGCTGCTGCAGTGCGCCGAGGTGGTGGGCGTTCTCGGCGCGGTCGTCGACATGACCGTCCAATGGGCGTTCGACCGGCATTCGTTCGGCCGCCCGCTGGCCTCCTACCAGGCACTCAAGCACCGGTTCGCCGACCTGAGGATCGGCCTCGAGGCGTGCCGGGCGACCACCCGCGCCGCCGTCGTATCGGTGGCCACCAGGGCGGCCGACGCCGATTTCAACGTCAGTGCGGCCAAATCCCATGTGGGCGAACATGCTTCGCCGATGATCCAGGACTGCGTGCAGCTCCACGGCGGGATCGGGGTCACCTGGGAACACGATCTGCACCTGTACCTGCGGCGGGCGACGCAGTACCGGTCCCTGTACGGCACACCCGAGGACCACAATCTGCGCGTCTATGCCCTCGCCGAAGAGGCCGTCACCGACGAGTTGGAGCCCGCCTGATGACCGAGACGTCCACTCGATCCCAGTCCGCCCCGGCCGAAGCCGCCGAGTCGGTCGAGGAGTTCCAGGCCAGGGCCAGGGCGTGGCTCGCGGACAACATGCCGCGCATCGACCCGGACAATCCGCCGGACGCCGATCGCGGTGAGGAAGGCCCGTGGCTGCGCGCCCGGGAACTCCAGAAGAAGCTGTACGCGGGCGGGTTCGCCGGCATCTGCTTTCCGAAGGAGTACGGCGGCCTCGGCCTGCCGATCGCCTACCAGCGCGCCTTCGACCAGGAATCGAAAGCCTATGAGCTGCCGATCATCCTGAACACGCCCACCTTCACGATCTGTGCGGCCACCATCCTCGACACCGGTAACGAGGCGCAGAAGCAACAGCACATCGGCGGCGTCATCCGCGGCGACGAGATCCTGGTGCAGCTCCTGTCCGAACCCAGCGGCGGTTCGGATCTGGCCGGCGTCATCACCCGGGCGGACCGCCGTGGCGACAAGTGGGTCATCAACGGCGCCAAGACGTGGAGCACCAGCGCATTCGCCGCCGACTACGGCCTCCTGCTGGCCCGCACCGACTGGGATGTGCCGAAACACGAAGGCCTGACCATGTTTCTGGTGCCACTCGACGCGCCCGGCATCACGATGCGCCGGATCAAGCAGGTCGACGGCGGCAACGAGTTCTGCGAGGAGTTCTTCGACGACCTCGAACTGGGCGACGACGCGGTGGTCGGCGAGGTCAACAACGGCTGGGAGGTGGCCTCGCGACAGCTCTATCACGAGCGTCGCGCGGTCGGCGGCGGCTCCGAGTTCGCCAGCGGCATCGGGCCGGAGGGCGTCTCGGATCAGCCTGTCGACTACGTCGCCCTGTTGGCCGCCACCGGCCAGTCCGACAACGAACGCGTGCGCGAGATGGCCGGGCGGGCGCTGGTCCGGCGCAAGGTGCAGGAACAGCTGATCGACCACGTCTACCACGGGGTGCTCGACGGGAGCCTGCCGCCGGCGGCCGGATCGATCATCCGCATCACCCACGCCGAGTCGATCCAGTTCGAACTCGATACGGCGCTGTCGATCTCGGGGAGTTCGGGAGTGGTCGACGGCGGGGACGGTCTGGCCCAGTTCGGCGACCGCTACCTGTCGCGGCAGGCCGCGTCGCTGGGTGGCGGCACCACCGAGATCGCCCGCAACATCATCGGCGAACGCGTCCTGGGCTTCCCCAGGGAACCCGCGGCCGACCGCGGCGTGCCGTTCAAGGACGTCAAGCGCAACAAAGCCTGACCGCCCGTCAGAACAGCGTGGGCTGCACCGGTCCCGCCGCGGCGGGTACCGAGCCAACGAGCGGCTCGGTGCGGCGCGGACCACCGGCCAGCCCGTGCCGGGCCAGCAGCGGTGCCGCGCGGGCGCGCAGCATCTCCCGATAGTCCGCGGGCAGGTACGCACCCCGTCGGTAGAGGGTCCGGTACTCCCCGACGAGTTCGGGGTGTGCGCGGGCCAGCCACGCCATGAACCATCCGCGCGTCGCGCCGCGCAGATGCAACCCGAACACGGTGGCGCTGCGGGCACCGGCCGCGGCGATCTCCCCGAGCAGCGCGCCGAGGTGCGCCACAGAGTCGGTCAACCTCGGCAGCACGGGCGCCACCATCACATGGCAGTCCAGACCCGCCTCCCGGATGGCGGCGATCAGCGCCAGGCGCGCCTGCGGTGACGGGGTGCCCGGTTCGACGTCGCGGTGTAGATCCGGGTCACCGACCGCGAGCGAGACGGCCACGCTGACCGGAACCCGCCGCGCCGCCTCCGCGATCAGCGGCAGATCCCGGCGCAGCAGCGTGCCCTTGGTCAGTATGGAGAACGGGGTTCCCGAATCCCGCAGTGCGGCAATGATTCCCGGCATCAGTGCGTAGCGGCCCTCGGCACGCTGATACGGATCGGTGTTGGTGCCGAGGGCGACGGTCTCCCCGGTCCACGAGGGCCGGCGCAACTCCCGCCGCAACACGTCGACGACGTTGGTCTTCACGACGACCTGGGTGTCGAAATCGATGCCGATGTCGAAGTCGAGGTACTCGTGGGTGGGACGGGCGAAGCAGTAACGGCAGGCGTGTGAACACCCGCGATAGGCGTTGACGGTGTACTGGAAGGGCAGCATCGACGCGTTGGGCACCTTGTTCAGCGCCGACTTGCACAGCACCTCGTGAAACGTCATCCCCTCGAACTGCGGCGTACGCACACTGCGCACCAAGCCGATCCGCTGCAGGCCGGGCAGCGCGCCGTCGTCGACCTCCACACCCTGACCCGACCAACGCATGTCCACCATTCGAACGTAGGTTCGATCCGCTGTCAAGGGGGCGGATCCGCCGGGATTCACCCGGATCGGATTTCCCGTGCTAGCCTCAACGGAGAATGCTTTCTGCATTCGTACGTAAGTCGAAAGAAATCAAGATATGACACAGGGAACCGTTAAATGGTTCAACAGCGAAAAAGGCTTCGGCTTCATCGCTCCCGACGGCGGCTCTGATGACGTCTTCGTCCACTACTCTGAGATCCAAGGCGGCGGTTTCCGCTCGCTCGAGGAGAATCAGCGGGTCGAATTCGAAATCGGACAAGGTGCAAAGGGTCCGCAGGCTACCTCGGTGACCGCGATCTAGCAGACTTCAACGAATTGTGGGCCGCCGGATTCATCCGGCGGCCCACAGTCGTTTTCAGGGGTTGAACGTCACCGACTCTTCTGATCCGGTGCGTCCGAGAATTCCGGATTCTGCACCGGCGCAGAGGTTTCCTGCGCAGGACTCGGTTCGTTGACAACGGGATGCGAAAAAAGATCGCCGTGTTTCATAGGTGAAAACCCTTCAAGAATTTCTTCGGAGCGGCCGTCTCATCGGCCGAAAACACCGCTGACATGAGCGGTTCCTTGCCCACTCTACGCTTCTTCCCGGGGCGACACCGGGCGGCACCCGTGAATCAGTCCGGTCAGGCGGTCGGCCGCGGCGCGCACCGACTCCCCCAGTTCGACCACCCGCCGGCCCGTCATCGGCTCCGGCGCGTCGACCAGGCACAGCACCAGCGCCGGCGACGCGTCGGCGTCGAATGCCACCGCGTTGATCGAGATCGGCCGGTAGTGCGCCTCGGTGTCGACCTCCCCGACGAGTACGTCGACCGGATGCTCATCGCTCACGGTGCGCAGGGTGACCGGCGGCTGCCGGCGCCCGAGCGTGCCCACACCGCCGCGCAGCCGCGCGAGTTCGTCGGCGATGGTGCGCATCCCCTGGTCCACACATTCCACGGCGTACCCGCGCTGCCGCGTCAGCGCGAGCACCTCCCGATAGCCGGCACGCAGATCGCCGGCGTCGACGCCGAGGTCCGCGGCACCGGTGCGGTACCACTGGTCGAGCCGGTCGGGCCCGAACCAGGCGGCCAGCGCTGAACCCAGCGGAGGGGTGATCTGGATCCGGTCCCCGAGCCGGAGACCGAGCGTCCCCCGCCGCCCGCGTCGGGGTTGCACGGCCTCGGTGACCACCAGATCGTCACCCGACCAGACGAATGCCAGACACGCCATGTCGGCCGTGTCCGCGAGCTCGTGCATGGCCGGCCGTGCCAGATCGACGACGTCGAGCGCATCCGCGGCCGCCTGGCCGAGAGGGACCAGGGCCGGACCCAGATGGAACGTCTTGCGGGCGGGGTGCCGGACCAGCCATCCCGCATCGGTGAGCGCGACCAGCATCGGATAACACGTCGCCTTGGCCACCCCCAGGTGCCGGGCGATCTCGGCGAGGGTGCGCCCGGTCCGTGGCTGCTCGCTGAGCAACTCCATGAGCAGCAGGATGCGGTCGGACTGCGGTGACGGACGGGCCATGTGTTCGCACTATGCCACCATTGTGACGCGTTGTGAAAACACTTGTCGTGCCAACAAGCGACCACCTGCGATGTGTGGTCGGGGCTTGGAGGTGGCACATGACTGTCAGCGGCGGCGATCTACTCGCCCGGGCGTTGGCGGATGCGGGCGTCACGGAGGTGTTCACCCTGCACGGTGGCCACCTGGACGCCTTCCTGGTGGCGTGCGGCAAACACGATGTCCGGCTCACCGATACGCGGCACGAGTCCAGCGCCGGCCACGCGGCGGACGCCTACGCGCGCGTGACCGGGAGTCTGGGGGTGTGCGTGGTGACCTCGGGTCCGGGCTTCACCAACGCCTACACCGCGATCGCCAACGGCTACCTCGACCGCACCCCCACGCTGTTCATCGTGGGCGGGCCCCCGTTGCGGGAGAGCGAGACCAACCCGCTGCAGGGCGGCTTCGATCAGGTGGCCGCGGCGGCGCCGGTGACCAAGTGGGCGTACCGGCTCACCGAAGCCGCCCGCATTCCCGAGATCGTGTCCCTGGCCGTGCGTAAGGCGACCACCGGCGCACCGGGTCCGGTCCTGCTGGAGGTGCCCATCGACGTGATGTTCGGCGAGGCGGACGAAGCCGAGGTGAGGTACCCGGCGCGCTACGCCCTCGACGCGCGTTCGGTGCCGTCGGATTCCGTTGTCCACCAAGCGCTCGACGTGCTCCAGGGCGCCCAGCACCCGGTCATCGTCATCGGTGGTGGTGTCACCTTCTCGCGCGCAGCCGACGCGCTGGTCGCCTTCGCCGAGACGGTCGGCGTTCCGGTGTTCTACCCCGGCAAGTCCGACGGCGCCATCCCCGCCAGTCACCGACTCGCCGCGGGCGGACTGCTCGGGCTGGGCGCCCTGTCCGCGCTGGGCGCCCCGACCCCCGATGTGGTGCTGCTCGTCGGCGCCCGGGCCGGCATGTTCACCGGAGGGCGCGCGAGCATGTTCCCCGGCGCCCGCATCGTGCAGGTCGACCTGGACGCGGCCGAGATCGGAGCCACGCAGGATGTCGCCGTCGCGATAGTGGCCGACTGCCGGGAGACGCTGCGGGCGTTGCAGGCCGCGGCGGCGGACCGCGACTGGCCGGACTGGTCTGAGTGGGTTCACACCGCGGTGCAGGCGCAGCGGTTCCACCGCGCCCTCTACCCCGACGCTGCGACGCCCAGCGGTCGGATGCATCCGTACTTCGCCGCCCGCGCCGTCGTCGAGGCATGCCCTCCGGGAACGACCTTCGTGCTCGACGGCGCCGAGGCGCCGGCCTGGGCGGAGTTCTTCGCGACCACCGAGACGGTCGGTGGTGTGCTGCGCCTGGGCTATCTCGGAACCCTCGGCGTCGGGCCGGGTTTCGCGATCGGTGCCGCACGGGCCCGGCCGGCGGCCCCGGTGGTGCTCATCACCGGCGACGGTGCCGCCGGCTTCCACCTCGGCGAGTTCGACACCATGGCCCGCCACGGTATGCCGGTGTTGACGGTCGTCTTCAACAACGCGGTGTGGGGCATGTCGGTGCACGGCCAGCAGGCCGTCTACGGGGACGGCGGTGTCGTGGTGTCCGAATTGGCCGACAGCTCATACGAAAAGGTCGCCGAGGCGTTCGGCGGCTACGGTGAGCGCGTCGGCGAGGTCGACGAGATCGCCGCCGCCGTCCAGCGCGCATTCGCCGCGCAGGTTCCCGCCTGTCTCAACCTCGAGATCGATCCGCACACCGTGCATCCACTGACCACGATGATGCTCGGCGACGTGACCGCCACCGACGCGATCGTCGTGCCCTACTACGAGAACCTGCCCCGCTGACGAATCACCAGGCGCGCAGTGCGCACTGCGTGCCGCTGCCGCCGTCGGACTGCACGACGACCACACTGTCGACGGCGATCTCGCAGTGGAAGTTCGGCGGAACCCGCAGCGCCCCGCTGGCGCTGACCAACGCCCACTGGGTGGGGTCGTCGAGCGTGGTCTGGAAGACCCACGGAACACCCGGCTGCAGGGGCACTTTCACGTTCGTCAGGTATCTCGACGAGTCGGCGTCGAAGTCGGCCCGGCTCGGCGGTTCGGTCGCCAGATAGTAGATCTGGGCGTTGAGTTCGCTCTGCGCGACGACCGTGTAGGTGACCATGTGGGAGCCGCGCTCCGCTGCCGGGTCGGCGTGCGCCACCACAGGGCTCACCGTCATCGCCGCCGCCACCATCACTGATGCCACTGCTGTTCGCATGTCGGCTTCATCGACGGGACGCACCGGGCCGTTACACCGCCGCGCACCCCGACTGGGCGTCTGCCCAGCAGGTTAATTTGTTCGTCACACACAGTCATTTCCCAGAAACACCGGCCACTTAACGTGCCGATGCGGCACTGCGACGGTGCCGCGCGTGCCCGCGCTGTTGACTTCAGGGAAAGGCTTTACATGCGACGACCAGGACGCTCCTCGTTCCACAGATCGGCTCTTGCTGCGGGAAGTCTGGTCACCGTGACCAGCATGTTGCTGGCGGGCTGCGGCAGCAAGGCCAGCGACACCGACGCCGCCAGCGCCGAGTCCTGTGTCGACACCTCCGGCCCGAACATCAAGGTGGGCTCGCTGAACTCGCTGTCCGGCACGATGGCGATCTCGGAGGTCACCGTCCGCGACGCCATCAAGCTGGCGGTCGACGAGATCAACGGCGCCGGCGGGGTGATGGGCAAGCAGATCCAGCTCATCGGCGAGGACGGCGCCTCCGAGCCGACGGTGTTCGCGGAGAAGGCCGAGAAGCTGATCAGCAGCGACTGCGTCGCCGCAGTGTTCGGCGGCTGGACCTCGTCGAGCCGCAAGGCCATGCTTCCGGTGTTCGAGAGCGCCAACTCGCTGCTGTACTACCCGGTGCAGTACGAGGGCCTCGAGTCGTCGAAGAACATCTTCTACACCGGCGCCACCACCAACCAGCAGATCGTTCCCGCACTGGACTACCTCAAGGAGAAGGGCGTCAAATCGCTGTACCTGGTGGGCAGCGACTACGTCTTCCCGCAGACCGCCAACCGCATCATCAAGGCCTACGCCGAGGCCAACGGCATCGCGATCAAGGGTGAGGACTACACCCCGCTGGGTTCGACGGACTTCTCGACGATCGTCAACAAGGTCCGCACCGCCGACGCCGACGCGGTGTTCAACACGCTCAACGGCGACTCCAACGTCGCGTTCTTCCGCGAGTACAAGAACGTCGGCCTGACCCCGCAGGCGATGCCGGTGGTGTCGGTGTCGATCGCCGAGGAAGAGGTCGGCGGCATCGGCGTGCAGAACATCACCGGTCAGCTGACGGCCTGGAACTACTACCAGACCATCGACACCCCGGTGAACAAGGCGTTCGTGGAGGCCTACAAGAAGGCCTATGGCGCGAACAAGCCCACCTCCGATCCGATGGAGGCCGCCTACGTGTCGGTGTACCTGTGGAAGAACACCGTCGAGAAGGCACAGTCGTTCGACGTCAAGGCGATCCAGGACAACGCGGGCGGGGTCACGTTCGACGCACCCGAGGGCAAGGTCACGATCGACGGCGAGAACCACCACATCACCAAGACCGCCCGCATCGGTGAGATCCGCCCGGACGGCCTGATCTACACGATCTGGGAGTCCCCCGGGCCGATCGAGCCGGACCCGTACCTGAAGTCCTACCCGTGGGCCGCCGGCCTCTCCAGCTGATCGGGGCGAGCGAAGCGACGGGAGAAAGTCCTAGATGGATGTCCTGATCGGGCAGCTGGCAACGGGATTGAGCCTCGGCTCGATCCTGTTGCTGGCCGCGCTCGGGCTCTCGCTGACCTTCGGTCAGATGGGGGTCATCAACATGGCGCACGGCGAGTTCATCATGGCCGGCTGCTACACCGCCTACGTGGTGCAGCAGGTGTTCTCCAGCGCCGGTGCGTCACTGCTGATCTCGCTGGTGGTCGGGTTCTTCGTCGGCGGCGCCATGGGCGCCCTCCTGGAGGTGACCCTGATCCAGCGGATGTATCACCGACCGCTGGACACCCTGCTGGTCACCTTCGGGGTCGGGCTGATCCTGCAGCAGATCGCCAGGGACATCTTCGGCGCTCCCGCGGTCAACGTCGTTGCGCCGTCGTGGCTTTCCGGTGGGGTGGAGATCCTCGGCGCGGTGGTGCCCAAGACCCGCATCTTCATCCTGGTGCTGGCGGTGGTGTGCGTGGCGGTCCTGGCCACCGTGCTCAAGACCAGCCCGATGGGCCGGCGCATCCGCGCGGTGGTGCAGAACCGTGATCTCGCGGAGACCAGCGGCATCTCATCGCGCAAGACCGACATCACCACGTTCTTCATCGGATCGGGTCTGGCCGCCGTCGCCGGGGTGGCGCTGACCCTGATCGGGTCGACCAGCCCGACCACCGGACAGAGCTTCCTGATCGACGCATTCCTCGTGGTGGTCGTCGGTGGCCTCGGGCAGATCAAAGGAACCGTCATCGCGGCGCTGGCACTGGGTTTCCTGAACTCGTTCATCGAGTACAACACCACCGCGTCGCTGGCCAAGGTGATCGTCTTCGTGATCATCGTGATCTTCCTGCAGGCGCGCCCGCAGGGCCTGTTCACCGTTCGGACAAGGAGTCTCGTATGAGGACCTTCGTGGGACGCTGGCAGACGTGGGCGGGGTTCGGCGTGGCGGCGCTGCTGCTCTTCGCGGTGGCGCCCGCGGTCCTGTCCGACTTCCGGCTCGGCCTGCTCGGCAAATTCCTCTGCTTCGCGATCGTCGCGGTCGGCATCGGCCTGGCCTGGGGCCGGGGCGGCATGCTGGTCCTGGGGCAGGGGGTGTTCTTCGGCCTCGGCGGCTACATGATGGGCATGCACCTCAAGATCTCCGATGCGCAGCTGCGCGGAGACGATGTGCCGGACTTCATGCAGATCGCCGGTGTGCGCGAATTGCCCGGCTACTGGGCGCCGTTCGCCTCCCCCGCCTTCACGCTGCTGGCGATCGTCGTGATCCCGACCGGCATTGCCGCGGTGCTGGGTTTCGGGGTGTTCAAGCGCCGGGTCAAGGGCGCCTACTTCGCGATCCTGTCCCAGGCGCTGGCGGCCGCGCTGGCCATCCTGCTGGTCGGCCAGACCGGGCTGGGGGGAAGCAACGGGCTGACGAACTTCCGGACGTTCTTCGGGTTCGCGCTCAACGATCCGGTCAACAAGCAGATGCTCTACTTCATCGCCGCGGCGGTGCTGCTGATCGTGGTCGCGGTGGTGCGGCAACTAATGCAGAGCCGCTACGGCGAACTGCTCGTGGCGGTGCGCGACGGTGAGGAGCGGGTGCGCTTCCTCGGCTACGACCCGGCCAACATCAAGGTCGTCGCCTACACGGTGGCCGCGCTGTGCGCCAGCATCGCCGGAGCGCTGTTCGCCCCGATCGTCGGATTCATGGCGCCGTCTCAGGTGGGCATCCTGCCGTCCATCGCCTTCCTCATCGGCGTCGCGATCGGTGGCCGCACCACCCTGCTCGGACCGGTGCTCGGCGCCATCGGCGTCGCGTGGGCGCAAACCCTGTTCTCCGAACGGTTCCCGTCGGAGTGGATCTACGCCCAGGGCCTGCTGTTCATCGTCGTCGTCGGGTTCTTCCCCGCCGGGCTGGCCGGGCTCGGTGTGCTGCTCAAACGACGGCGTAGGAAGAAGTCGGAACCCGTACCCGCACAACCCGATCCGCAACCCGAGAAGGTGGGGGCGCCCACATGACGACCACCACCGACCGCGAACCGGTCGCCGGCGGCAACGCCGGCATGGGGGCGGAGTACCTCGAAGTCCGCGGGCTGACCGTCGATTTCGACGGGTTCAAGGCGGTCAGCGATGTGAACCTGACCCTCTTCCAGGGTGATCTGCGCTTCCTCATCGGGCCGAACGGGGCCGGTAAGACCACAGTCATCGACGCGATCACCGGCCTGGTCAACGCCTCCGGATCGGTCAACAAGTCCGGCGTCGAACTGCTCGGCAAGAAGGTGCACCAGATCGCCAAACTCGGCGTCGGACGGACCTTCCAGACCGCGAGCGTCTTCGAACAGCTCACCGTGTTGCAGAACCTCGACATCGCCGCCGGAGCGCACCGGTCGGCCTGGACGCTGCTGCGCCGCAGGCACGGGGTGTCACCGGCCATCGAGGAGGCCCTGGAGACCGTCGGCCTGACCGAGATGGCCGACAAGCCCGCAGGCGTGCTGGCACACGGTCAGAAGCAGTGGCTCGAGATCGGCATGCTGCTGGTCCAGAACGCCGACGTGCTGCTGCTCGACGAGCCGGTGGCGGGAATGAGCACCGAGGAACGGGAAGAGACCGGAAACCTGTTGCGCCGCATCGGTGGTCAGCGCACCGTCGTCGTCGTCGAACACGACATGGATTTCATGCGTGCCTTCGCGACGTCGGTGACGGTGCTGGCCCGCGGCCAGGTGATCGCCGAAGGGTCGGTCGCCGAGGTGCAGGCGAACCCGAAGGTGCAGGAGGTGTACCTGGGTACCGCCGCCGCGGGTGCCGACGGGATCGCCGACGACCTCGTCGTGGAAGGTGACTGACATGCTGCAACTCGTCGACGTCCGCACCGGCTACGGGCGGTCACAGGTCATCCACGGCGCGAGCGTCGAGGTGCCCGCCGACGGCGTGGCCGCGGTGATGGGACACAACGGCGCAGGCAAGACGACGCTGCTGCGCGCGGCGGTCGGGCTGCTGAAGTGCACGGGTGGGCGGGTGATGTTCGAAGGTGAGGACATCACCAGACTGCGGCCCAGCGCGCGGGTGGCCCGCGGGCTGGCGTACGTGCCGCAGGGCCAGCAGTCGTTCGGACAGCTGACCACGGCGGAGAACCTCCAGGTGGTCGCTGACGGCCGCAAGAACGGCAAGCAGCTGATCGACGAGCAACTCGACCTGTTCCCCGCGCTCAAAGAGCTGTTGACCCGCCGCGCCGGTCTGCTCTCCGGCGGACAACGCCAGCAGCTCGCGATCGCCCGCGCGTTGATCACCAGCCCGAAGTGCCTGATCCTCGACGAACCCACCGAAGGCATCCAGCCGTCCGTGGTCGCCGAGATCGAGGGCGCGATCACGGCGTTGACCGCGCGCGGCGACCTCGGTGTCCTGCTCGTCGAACAGCACATCGGCTTCGCGCTGGAATCGTCACAGCGCTACTACATCCTCGAAGCCGGTCGGATCACCTCCAGCGGCACCGGAGGGTCCGCCTCGGAGGCCGACGTGCGGGCCGCGATGGCCATCTGAGCTACTGTCGGCGGCATGAAAGCCGTCAGCTGCGAGCGCGGCACCCTGTCCGTGGTCGACCTGCCCACCCCGCGGCCGGCCAAAGGCCAGCTGCTGCTCGAGGTGCGGCGCTGCGGGATCTGCGGATCCGACCTGCACGCCAAGGACCACGCCGACGAGTTGACCGAGGTGATGGACCGGATCGGCTATCCGGACTTCATGCGCGGGGACACCCCGGTGGTTCTCGGTCACGAGTTCTGCGGTGAGGTGGCCGACCGCGGTAAGGGTGTCGGTAAGGAGTTCAAACCGGGCACGCCGGTCGTGTCCTTCCCGCTGGTGCGGGCCGCCGGCGGCATCCACCTCACCGGGCTCTCCCCGCTGGCGCCCGGTGGCTTCGCCGAACAGGTCGTCGCCGAGGCGTCGATGAGCTTCGTCATCCCCAACGGACTCGACCTGGACACCGCGGCGCTGACCGAGCCGATGGCCGTCGCTCTGCACGCCGTGCGGCGCAGTGAGATCCGCAGACGCGACACCGCGATCGTGATCGGCTGCGGGCCGGTCGGCCTCGCGGTGATCTGCCACCTCAAGGCGCTCGGCGTGCGCACGATCGTCGCCAGCGACTTCTCCGCCACCCGGCGCGCCCTGGCCACCCGCTGCGGGGCGCACGTGGTCGTCGACCCGGCCGTCGACTCACCGTACGAGGCGGGCGGTCAGCGCGGTGCGATCACCGAGGCCCCGCAGCTCTACGAATTGGGAGTGGGCTCCATGGAGAAGCTGCGCCGGGTGCCGGGCTGGATCCACCTCTACCGGGCCGCCGAGGCGCTCGGCGCCGCGGGACCGAAACGACCGATCGTGTTCGAATGCGTCGGGCTGCCCGGCGTTATCGACGGCATCATCGGCGCGGCCCCGCTGCAATCCCGCGTGGTGGTCGTCGGCGTCTGCATGGGCGAGGACCGGCTGCACCCGACCATCGCCAACGCCAAGGAGATCGACCTGCGGTTCGTATTCGCCTACACGCCCCTGGAGTTCCGCGACACGCTGTACATGCTCGCCGAGGGCAAGCTCGACGCGTCACCGCTGATCACCGGCACCGTCGGGCTCGACGGCGTCGCGAACGCCTTCGACGTGCTGGGATCGGCCGAGGCGCACGCCAAAATCCTCATCGACCCCCGCAGCACCGCCGTCGCACCCTAGCCGAGCCGCGAAACCACCTCCGCGACAACGGCTTCCCGCGCCATCTCGATCTGGTCACCGGTGCCGAGGTCCTTCACCTTCACGGTGGCGACGCCGGGGTCGGCGATCAGCGCGATGGACGCACCCGTGCGGTCCGCCGCCTTGAGGGCGGCCTTGAGGCTGCGATCGCCGTAGGCCACGTCGGCGCGGACACCGGCGCGGCGCAGATCCGCGGCCAGCACGGCGATGTCGACCTTCGCGTCGGGGCCGGACGGGATGCAGTACACGTCGATCCGAGCGACCTGGCCCGCCGTCTTACCCTCCGCGCGCAGTGCCAGCAGGGTGCGGTCGACCCCCAGCCCGAACCCGATCCCGGACACGTCCTGACCGCCCAGCCGGCGCATCAGCCCGTCGTACCGTCCGCCACCGCCGATGCCGGACTGGGCGCCCAGACCGTCGTGGACGAATTCGAACGTGGTCTTGGTGTAGTAGTCGAGACCGCGCACCATCCGCGGGTTGATCACGTACGGCACGCCCAGCGCCTGCAGGTGCGTCTGCACCGCCTCGAAATGCGCCTTCGCACTGTCGGACAGGTGGTCGAGCATCACGGGCGCGTCGGCGGTCATCTCGCGCACGTGGGGGCGCTTGTCGTCGAGCACGCGCAGCGGGTTGATCTCCGCGCGGCGGCGAGTCTCTTCATCGAGATCGAGCTTGAACAGGAAGTCCTGCAACAGTTCCCGATACTGCGGCCGGCACGTGTCGTCACCGAGTGAGGTCAGCTCGAGCCGGAAGCCGTCGAGCCCCAGCGACCGGAACCCGGCATCGGCGACCGCGATCACCTCCGCGTCGAGCGCCGGATCGTCCACCCCGATCGCCTCGATGCCGACCTGCTGCAGTTGGCGGTACCGCCCCGCCTGCGGCCGTTCGTAGCGGAAGAACGGTCCGGCGTAGCAGAGCTTGACCGGCAGCGCGCCGCGGTCGAGTCGGTGCTGGATCACCGCGCGGATCACCCCGGCGGTCCCCTCGGGACGCAGCGTCACCGACCGGTCGCCGCGGTCGGCGAAGGTGTACATCTCCTTGCTCACCACGTCCGTGGACTCCCCCACGCCGCGTGCGAACAGCGCGGTGTCCTCGAAGATCGGCAGCTCCACGTCGCCGTAGCCGGCACGGCGCGCGGCCGACAGCAGCCCATCCCGCACGGCGACGAACTGCGCCGACTCGGGCGGTAGGTAGTCCGGGACGCCCTTGGGCGCCTGGAACGCGGTCTCGGTCACAGTCTGAGCCCTTCGAGGAACGGGTTGGTGCGGCGTTCGGCGCCGATCGTGGACCGTGGCCCGTGCCCGGGCAGCACCACGGTGTCGTCGTCGAGTACCAGCAGTTTGGTCAGGATCGAACCGAGCAGGTCGCGTCCGCTGCCGCCGGGCAGATCGGTGCGGCCGACGGACCCGCGGAACAGGGTGTCGCCGGTCAGCGCCACCTGCGAACCGTCGGCGGCGAGCCGGAACACCACCGAGCCGCGGGTATGCCCGGGCGTGTGGTCGACGGTCACCGCCATACCGCCGCCGAAATCCAGCGTCTGGCCGTCGCGGTCCAGTTCGACCACCTGCCGCGGTTCGCGGAACAACGCACCCATCAGCATCTGCCCCACCCTGGGGCCGAAACCCTTGATCGGATCGGTCAGCATGAACCGGTCCTCGGGGTGGATGTAGGCCTGGCAGCCGTAGGTGTCGGCGACCTTCTGGGCCGACCAGATGTGGTCGATGTGGCCGTGGGTCAACAGCACCGCCGCCGGCGTGAGGCGGTGTTCGTCGAGGACTCGGCGCAGCGGCGCCATGGCGCGCTGTCCCGGGTCGACGACGATGGCGTCCGACCCCGGCCGCTGGGCGAGCACGTAGCAGTTGCACGCCAACATGCCCGCCGGGAATCCGGTGATCAACACGTATGCCAGTTTCCCATGCCCGCCGCGGTGCGGTTTTCCAGCGGGTCGTTCACCTGACCCTCAGCAACTTTTGGCACACTCGGTGCCGACCGGACGCGGGTATGACCGCGCAGACGAGGAGGACAGCGGCAGTGCCGACTAACGAACAGCGACGCGAGGCGGCCAAACGCAAGCTCGAACGGCAGCTCGAGCGCCGGGCCGAGAAGGCGCGCAAGCGGCGGATCGCCACGATCGCCGGCTCGGCGGTGGCGGCGGTCGTCGTGATCGGCGCCATCGTCGCGACCATCGTGCTCACCAAAAGTGACTCGTCGGACACCACCGCCTCGGCACAGACCCCCACCCCCACCTCGGGGGCCCCCGCGCAGCCGGCCGCCGACGGCGGATTGCCGGCGTTCGCGCCGCCCGCCGGGCTGGGCGCGGACTGCCAGTACCCCGCTTCCGGTGCGGCGAGCAAGCCGGTCGAACCGCCGCGCACCGGCCAGGTGCCCACCGACCCGGCCGAGGTCAGCGTCAGCATGTCAACCAACCAGGGCAACCTGGGTCTGCTGCTCGACAACGCCAAGGCGCCGTGCACGGTCAACAGCTTCGCCAGCCTGGCGCAGCAGGGCTACTTCAACGACACGCCGTGCCACCGGCTGACCACCACCCCGTCCCTGTCGGTGCTGCAGTGCGGCGACCCGACCGGTGAGGGCACCGGCGGGCCCGGGTACAAGTTCGCCAACGAGTACCCGACGAACCAGTACCAGCCCGACGACCCCGCCCTTGGCGAAGCGGTGCTCTACCCGCGCGGCACGATCGCGATGGCCAACGCCGGCCCCAACACCAACGGCAGCCAGTTCTTCCTGGTTTACAAGGATTCGCAGCTGCCGCCGGGCTACACCGTGTTCGGCCGGATCGACGACACCGGCCTGGCCACCCTGGACAAGATCGCGGCGGCCGGGGTGCAAGGCGGCGGGCCCGACGGTGCACCGGCCGAAGAGGTACAGGTCAAGACGATCCTGCTCGACTGATGAGTTACCCGTCCTGGCCGCCCTACCCGCCACCGCCGGCGTACCCGCGTACCACCAACGCGTGGGCCGTCGCCGCGTTGGTGTGCGCGTTCCTGTTCGCGCCGCTGGGCATCGTCTTCGGCCACCTGTCGCTGTCCCAGATCAAACGGACCGGGGAGGACGGCCGCGGACTCGCGCTGGCCGGCCTGATCATCGGGTACGTCATGACGGCGCTGACCGTCATCGTCGTCGTGTTCAGCGTGCTGTTCCTGGTGGCGGTGGCCCAGCACGTCGGCGAACTGCGCGTCGACGACGGATCCACCCGGAGCGCCGCACCGCCCTCCGGTGACCGGCTGCCGGCGTTCGTCGCACCCCGCAACCTCGGCGCCAACTGCCAGTACCCCAAGGGTGACCTGCCCGCCGGGGCACCGGTCACCCCGCCGCGCACCGGACGGGTGCCGACCGACCCGGCGAAGATCAGCGCCAGCGTGTCGACCAGTCAGGGCAACATCGGCCTGGAACTCGACAACGGCAAGTCGCCCTGCACGGTGAACAACTTCGCCAGCCTCGCCCAACAGGGCTTCTTCGACGACACCACCTGCCACCGGCTGACCACCGCCCGCTCCCTGAACGTGCTGCAGTGCGGGGATCCGACCGGCACCGGCGCGGGTGGCCCGGGATACCGGTTCCCGAACGAATACCCGACCAGCCAGTACCGGTTGTCGGATCCGGGGCTGCGGCGTCCGGTGGTGTACCCGCGGGGCACGCTGGTGATGGCCAACACCGGCCCGGGCACCAACGGCAGCCAGTTCATGCTCGTGTACGGGGACACCCTGCTGCCGCCGACGTACACGGTCTTCGGGACCGTCGACTCCACCGGACTGGCGACACTCGACAGGATCGCGGCCCGCGGCGTTGCGGGCGGCGCTGACGACGGGAAGCCCGCCGCCGAGGTCAAGATCATTTCCGCGAGGCTCGACTGATCCCAGTGCCGTTGCCACGCAACGGATATCGAAGGGCAACGATTTCGTGACGAGCGGTGCGCCGTCAGCCGTCGGCGGACTCATACCATGGTGACTCCGTCCTCTGATCGACGAGAAGTGCGCGCAATGTCTGACATCCTCGGTGACCGCCGGCGGGCGACCTGGTTGCTCGCGCTGCTGATGGCGACGGCGTCGCTGTCGGCGTCGGCCGGTGCCGGCTGCCGCGAATGCGCACGGCCGCAGGCCGATTCCCCGGTCGCCAGTGCGGCAGCGGTTCGCCCGCCCGCGCCGGCCACGCTGACGGTCAACCCGCCGGCGGCCGCGCAGGACGTCTCCCCCGCGGTGCCAGTGTTCGTCCGCGCGTCGGCCGGGACGCTCACCGAGGTGCAGATGACCAACGAGGGCGGCCGGGTGATCGCCGGGACGATGACGCCCGACCACAGGATGTGGCGCCCCGCCGAGGAACTCGGCTACGGCCGCACCTACACCCTCACCGTGCGCAGTCGCGGCGTCGGCGGGATGTCCGCCGCGCAGACGTCGACCTTCTCGACCGTTTCGCCGGCCGACCAGACCTCGGTCGAGTTGACCGCCACCTCGGGCCAGGCACTGGCCGACGGCGCCACCTACGGGGTGGGCACCGTCGTGGTGGCCCGCTTCGACGAGCAGATCGGCGACCGCGCGGCCGCCGAACGACGCCTCGTCGTGACCACCGACCCGCCCGTGACCGGATCCTGGTACTGGGTCGACGACCAGACCGCCCACTGGCGCCCCGAGCGGTACTTCGCCCCCGGCACGAAGGTCACCGTCGCGGCGAACGTCTACGGCGCCCGACTGGGCGACGGGCTGTACGGGCAGGACGACCGGCAGGTCTCGTTCCGCATCGGCGACGCCCACGTGTCCATCGCCGACGACACCACCAAACAGGTCAGCGTGTACGACAACGGCGTCCTCGTCCGCACCATGCCGACCTCGATGGGGATGGGCGGCACCGAGACCATCGGCGGCACCACGCTGTCGTTCTGGACACCCCCGGGCGTCTACACGGTGCTCGACAAGGACAACCCGGTGATCATGGACTCCTCGACCTTCGGGCTGCCGACCAATTCACGGCTCGGCTACCGGGAGACCATCTCGTACGCGACGCCGCATCAGCATCGACGGCATCTACCTGCACCAGTTGGACTCCACGGTGTGGGCGCAGGGCAACACCAACCTCTCGCACGGCTGCCTGAACCTCAACGGCGAGAACGCCAGGTGGTTCTACGACTTCTCGGTCCCCGGCGACGTGGTCGAGGTCCGCAACACCGGCGGCCCCCGCCTCACCCTCGCCCAGAACGGCGACTGGACGATCCCCTGGCCGGAATGGCGCAAGGGCAGCGCCCTGCCGTGAGCCCTCAGGCCGCGCTGGTCACCCGGTACACGTCGTAGACGCCCTCGACGTTGCGCACCACCCGCAGCAGGTAGCCGAGGTGCTTGGGGTCGCCCATCTCGAAGGTGAACCGGCTGATCGCCACCCGGTCGTTGGAGGTGGTCACCGACGCCGACAGGATGTTCACCTTCTCGTCGGCGAGCACGCGCGTCACGTCGGACAGCAGTCGGTGCCGGTCGAGCGCCTCGACCTGGATGGCGACCAGGAACACCGACGACGGCGACGGCGCCCACTCCACCTCGATGATGCGTTCGGCCTGCTCCTGCAGGGAGGACGCGTTGGTGCAGTCGGTCCGGTGCACGCTCACCCCGCCACCGCGGGTGACGAACCCCATGATCTGGTCACCCGGCACCGGGGTGCAGCACTTGGCCAGCTTCGTCAGGACGCCCGGCGCGCCGGGCACCGACACACCGGTGTCGTCGGTGCTGCGCTGACGGACCGGCATGGTCGCCGGGGTGGACCGTTCGGCGAGTTCGTCCTCGGCGGCGTCGTCGCCACCGAACACCGCGAGCAACCGCTGCACGACGTGGCGCGCCGAAATGTGCCCCTCACCGACCGCGGTGTAGAGCGCGGAGACGTCGGCGTAGCGCAGTTCCCGCGCGAGCGACGCCATCGACTCGGCATTCATCAAGCGCTGCAACGGAAGTCCGCCGCGTCGTACCTCGCGGCCGATCGCGTCCTTACCGGCTTCGAGCGCCTCCTCGCGGCGTTCCTTGGCGAACCACTGCCGGATCTTGGCCTTCGCACGCGGGGACACCACGAAGCTCTGCCAATCCCGCGACGGGCCTGCGCCCTGGGCCTTGGAGGTGAAGATCTCGACGACCTCACCGTTTTCGAGTTTGCGTTCCAAGGCGACCAGTCGGCCGTTGACCCGGGCGCCGATGCAGCGGTGGCCGACCTCGGTGTGCACGGCGTAGGCGAAGTCGACCGGTGTCGAACCGGCGGGCAGCGTGATCACGTCGCCCTTGGGCGTGAAGACGAAGATCTCCTGGACGGCGAGGTCGTAGCGCAGCGACTCCAGGAACTCACCCGGGTCGGCGGCCTCCCGCTGCCAGTCGAGGAGTTGCCGCATCCACGCCATGTCGTCGATCTCGGCCGCGGTGTGGCCGGCCGGTGAACCGTTGCGGCCCTTGGACTCCTTGTAGCGCCAGTGCGCGGCGATGCCGTACTCGGCGGTGCGGTGCATGTCGCGGGTGCGGATCTGCACCTCGAGCGGTTTGCCCTCGGGCCCGACGACCGTGGTGTGCAGCGACTGGTAGACGCCGTAGCGGGGCTGGGCGATGTAGTCCTTGAAGCGCCCCGCCATCGGCTGCCACAGTGAGTGCACGACACCGACGGCGGCGTAGCAGTCGCGGATCTCGTCGCACAGGATCCGCACACCCACCAGATCGTGGATGTCGTCGAAGTCGCGGCCCTTGACGATCATCTTCTGGTAGATCGACCAGTAGTGCTTGGGGCGTCCCTCGACGGTGGCGTTGATCTTGGACTTGGTCAGGGTGTTGACGATCTCCGCGCGGACCTTGGCCAGATAGGTGTCCCGCGACGGCGCGCGGTCGGCGACCAGGCGCACGATCTCGTCGTACTTCTTCGGATGAAGGATCGCGAACGACAGATCCTCGAGCTCCCACTTCACCGTGGCCATCCCCAGCCGATGGGCAAGGGGGGCAATGACTTCCAGTGTCTCGCGGGCCTTGCGGGCCTGCTTCTCCGGTGGCAGGAACCGCATCGTGCGCATGTTGTGCAGCCGGTCGGCGACCTTGATCACCAGCACCCGCGGATCGCGCGCCATCGCGATGATCATCTTGCGGATCGTCTCGCCCTCGGCGGCGGTGCCCAGTGCCACCTTGTCGAGTTTGGTGACGCCGTCGACGAGGTGGCCGACCTCGGCGCCGAATTCGGCGGTCAGCGCATCGAGGGTGTACCCGGTGTCCTCGACGGTGTCGTGCAGCAGCGCGGCGATCAGCGTGGTGGTGTCCATCCCGAGTTCGGCGAGGATGTTGGCCACCGCCAGCGGATGGGTGATGTAGGGGTCGCCGGAGCGGCGCATCTGGTCGGCGTGCCGCTCTTCGGCGACCTCGTAGGCACGCTGCAACAGCGTCAGGTCGGCCTTGGGGTAGAACTCCCGGTGGACCGCCACCAGCGGTTCGAGCACGGGGTTGACCGTGCTGCGCTGTGCGGTCATCCGGCGGGCGAGGCGGGCACGCACCCGCCGCGACGCGCTCGACGACGTTTTCGGGGCTTCGGTCTTCGAAGCGTCGGTCTTCGAAGCGTCGGTCTTCGAAGCGTCGGTCTTCGAAGCGTCGCCCTTGGGCGGCTCGGGTTCGGGGATGTCGACGACCGGCAGCGGGGCGGTGATCGGTGCACTCGTGGTCGTGTCGTCCGCCATCAGTACACCTCCTCGTCGTCGCTCGGCGTCGCCGCGCCGACCTCGAGGATATCCCTCACACCGTGTACAGGCTGCTGACAGACAGCGGTTGCACCACCTCACGCCCGCCAAGGGCGGTCAGTTCCAGCACCACTGCGGCGTGGAGCACGGTGGCGCCGCCGCTGGTGAGGAGCCGATGCGTGGCCGCCACGGTTCCGCCTGTCGCCAGCACGTCGTCGATGATCACGACGCTGCGCCCGGCGATGTCGAGCCCGTCGGCGGGGATCTCCAGTGTGGCCGACCCGTATTCGAGGTTGTAAGTCTGTGAATGCACCGGGGGCGGCAGCTTGCCCCCCTTGCGCACCGCGAGGACACCGGTGCCCAGCCGCAGCGCCACCGCGGCGCCCAGCAGGAATCCGCGGGCGTCGATGCCGGCCACCAGGTCGGCCCCTTCGGCCGTGGCGGCCAGCGCATCGGTGACCGCCATCAGCCCCTCGGCGTCGGCGAGCAGCGGCGTCAGATCCTTGAACTGGATTCCGGGTTCGGGGAAGTCGGGCACCTCGCGCATCAGTGACGCGATCACCTTCGAGATGTCGGTCACCGTGACAGCCTCCAGCGGTCCATGTTCCAGCCGGCGCCCCATCGGGTGGGGTTGCCGATCACCGCGTACATCTTCGACGAGGTGAGCAGAGTGCGCTGCTGACGGTACAGCGGCAGGGTCGGCATGTCGGCCCACAGGATCGGCGCGCCCTCACCGATCAGCCGGGCGAGCTCCTTGGGATCGTTGCTCACCGCCAGCGAACCGATGATGCCGTCGACGCGCGCGTTGGAGTACCCGCTGAGGTTGTTGCCGTTGCCGGTGTGCAGCGCGTAGGCGTCCAACGCCGACGAACCGGTCGAACCGCTGCCCGGGGCGCCGCCGGTGCTGGCGAGCAGGACGTCGATCTCGTTGGCGCGCAGCGTAAGCGGGCCGACCTTCGGGCCGGCGGCGTCGACCACCCGGATACCCGCCGGTTCGCAGGCCCTGGCGATCGTGCCGACGGTCGCGGCCAGTCTGGCGTTCGGGCTCTGGTAGCCGATGCGCACGGTCAGCGGACGGTTCCCCAGCGCGTCGCGGGCGGCGTTCGGGTTGGCGGCGGTGAACTGACCCACCTCGCCGGTGGCCTCCGCGGCGGCGAAGGCGTCCTCGTCGGCCGGGTTCAGCCGTGAGTTGGCGATCGGCACATCGGCGTTGCGGGCGATGACGTCGCGCGGTGTGCAGAAGGCCAGCGCACGCCGGGCCGGTGGAGCGGCGAGCGGGCCGCGTGGGGCGAAGATCAGCTGTTCGACACCCGAGGACGGGCTGTCGGTGCGGACGTAGTCCTCGGGCATGTTGAGGGTGCCGGAGGATCCGGCGGCGATGTCGACGACGTCGTAGGCGCCCTCGTTCACGCGCTCCTGGATGTCGGCGCCGCGCGGCCACACCGTGATCCGGTTCGTCACGGGTTTGGCGCCCCACCACTTGTCGTTGGCCACCAGGGTGACGGCGCCCTCGTCGGTCACCGATTCCAGCTTGTACGGGCCCGACGACGGGAACTTCTTCAGGTCCTCGTCGTTCAGTCCGGGCTTCAGCTCCCAGGTGGTGTTCCAGGCCTCGGCGATGCGCGCGACGGTCGGCTGGTCGCCCTTCGTCAGCGCGGTCGTGACGTCGACGCCGAGCTGGTCGGCGAGGACGTGGGACGGCATCAGCGCGGTCGCGCTGAACAGCTGCCCGAAGTCGACGAATCCGCGGTCCGGCGCGAACGACACCCGCGCGCGTTTCTGGCCCGGGGCGCAGTCCACCGACGCGACGTCGCTGTAACCGCCCCGGTTGGCGGCGTCGAACTGCGGGAAGCGCCCGGACTGGGAGGCCCAGGCGAGGACCAGGTCGTCGCAGGTCACCGGTTTACCGTCGGAGTAGACGGCCTTGTCGTTGATCTGGTAGTCGAGCACGAGCGGTGCGCGGCCGACCACCGCGATGGTGCCGAAGTCGTGGTCGCCGACGATCTGACCTTCCGGACCGTGGTAGTTGAACCCGGTCAGCACGCGGGCGAACGCCTGCGGACCGCCCGACGCCGCACCCGCCACGGTGTTGGTGTTGTAGCTGAGCAGTGCGCCGTCCACGGCATAGTCCACCGATTCCGCGGCACCGCCGCAGGAGGACAGCGCGGTGGCCGTCAACGTCGCCGCCGCCGCCGCAGCGGCGGCCCGCCGGATCCGAGCAGGCATCGGGCCTACCGGCCCCGCGAGGTGCGCTTACCCGTGGGTCGACTGGGCCTGCTGGTCGGCCGCGACGGTTTCGCACCGGGCGCTGGCTTGTCGGCCGGGGCGCTGGTGACCGGGGCGCTGGCGGCCGTGACCTTCTCCGGCTCGTCGGCCACGGTGTCGTCGTCGACCGGCGCGGTCACCGCCGCCGAGCGGCGGCCCGGCTTGCGCCGGTTGAGCACGCGGCGGGTGTGGTCACGCACCAGCTGGGTGCGCTCGCGCAGCGACACCAGCAGCGGGGTGGCGAAGAAGATCGACGAGTAGGTGCCCACGATCACGCCGACCAGCTGGACCAGCGCCAGATCCATCAGCGTGCCGACACCCAGCAGCCACACCGCGATGACCATCAGCGCGATGATCGGCAGCACCGAGATCAGGCTGGTGTTGATCGAGCGCATGAACGTCTGGTTGACCGCGAGGTTGGCCTGTTCGGCGAACGTCCGTCGGGTGGTGTGCTCGAAGCCGTGCGTGTTCTCCTCGACCTTGTCGAACACGATCACCGTGTCGTACAGCGAGAAGCCGAGGATGGTGAGCAGACCGATCACGGTCGCCGGGCTGACCTCGAAGCCCACCAGGGAGTACACGCCGGCGGTGACGACCAGGTCGAACAACAGCGTGGCCATCGCCGCGATCGCCATCCACCGTTCGTAGCGGATCCCGATGTAGAGCGAGGCCAGCACCAGGAACACCGCCAGCGCGATCAGGGCCTTCTTCGTGATCTGGCCGCCCCACGTCTCGGACACCGCCGAATCGCTGATGGCCTGCTCGCTGGGCTGCCCGTCCTCGCCGATCGGCTGGAAGCGGTCGAACAGCGCGGTCCGCAGCTCGGAGGCCTCGTCGTTGGACAGCGTCTCCGACCGGATCTGGACTGTGGCCGAGCTACCGCTGCCGACGATGACCACCGACTCCGGCGGCTTGCCGAGGGTCTCGTTGAAGACCGTCTCGACCTGGGTGACCTCGGCGTTGCCGTTGGCGCCCGCCACCGGCATCCCGACCTTGGTGCCGCCCTCGAAGTCGATGCCGAAGGTGAAGCCGCGGATCAGGATGCTGGCCAGCGCGATGAGGACGATCACCCCGCTGATGGCGTACCACATCTTGCGGCGCCCGACGACCTCGAACGCGCCGGTGCCCGTGTAGAGCCGGACGAAGAAGCCGTGTTGGGGTGCCGTCTCGGTGCCCGCCGTCTTGACGGTGTCCTCAGCGGTCTTGTCTTCAGCCGCCATTGCCTATCCCCGTCCCGCGGTCGCGTGTGCGGCCGCCCGTCGTTCGCGCGCGATCTGCTGGACCGCGCCGAGGCCGTTGAACTTCGGTTTGGCCGCCCACGTCGTCTTCGAGGCCAGGTAGACCAGCGGCCAGGTCACCAGGAACACCACGACGACGTCGAGGATCGTGGTCAGCCCGAGCGTGAACGCGAAGCCCTTGACCTGGCCGACGGCCAGGAAGTAGAGCACCGCCGCGGCGAGGAACGTCACCGCGTTGCCGGACACGATCGTCTTCCGCGCTCTGGCCCAACCGCGCGGGACCGCCGACCGGAACGACCGCCCTTCGCGGATCTCGTCCTTGATGCGTTCGAAGAACACGACGAAGGAGTCCGCGGTGGTACCGATACCGATGATCAGACCGGCGATCCCGGCCAGGTCGAGGGTGTAGTTGATGTACCGGCCGAGCAGCACCAATATCGCGAACACCATCGCCCCGGAGGCGACCAGCGACAGCGCGATCAGCACGCCGAGCAAGCGGTAGTACAGCAGCGAGTACAGCAGCACCGCCGCCAGGCCGACCGCACCGGCGATCAGCCCCGCCTTCAGCGAGGCCAGCCCGAGTGTCGCCGACACCGTCTCGGCTTCGGACGATTCGAACGACAACGGCAGCGAACCGTACTTGAGGACGTTGGCGAGTTCACGCGCCGAGTCCGCGGTGAATCGGCCGTTGATCTGGGTGCGCCCACCCGGGATGGCTTCCTGGATCTCGGGGGCGCTGACCACCTGGGAGTCCAGTGTGAACGCGGTCTGCGTGCCGACGTTGGCGGCGGTGAAATCCGCCCAGATCTTCGCGGCGTCGCTCTTGAACTCGAGGTCGACGATGTACTCGCCGCGCTGGTTGTCCAGGCCCGAGGACGCGTTGGCGATCTGCTCACCGCTGATGATCGACTTGTTCAGCAGGTACACCGTCTGCCCGTCGGTCGAGCAGGTGATCAGCGGCAGGTTGGGGTCGTCGTTGCCGGCGAGCACGTCGTCCTCACCGCAGCGGGTGGCCTGGAACTGCAGAGCCAGCAACTGGATGGACGGATCGGTGCTCTGGCGCAGCTGCTTCTCGTCGGCGATGCGCTGCGCGAGGTCCGCGCGCTTGTTGGGCGGGCCCGGGGTGGGCGACGGCGCGGGTGTGGCCGGGCCGGCGGGGGCCGGCGGTGCCGGTGCCGGTGAGGGTTCGGTCGGCGACGGGGCCGGCTGCTGCGGGTAGGGCCGGGGCTGCGGAGCCGGTGGCGTCTCGGCGGGGGGCGCCGCGGGCGGTGGCGCCTGCTCAGGCTGGCCGGGCTGCTGCGGTACCAGTCCGGGTAAGCCGGGCAGACCGGGTGCCTGCTGGGGTTGGCCTGGCTGAGCGGGCTGGGCGGGTTGTTGACCGTCCCGCGCAGCGGCCGGCTGCGCCTGCATGGCGTGCACGACCGGCCGGATGTAGAGGCGCGCCGTCTGGCCGAGGTTGCGGGCCTCGTTGCCGTCGTTGCCGGGAACGGTGATGACCAGGTTGTCGCCGTCGACGACGACCTCGGAACCCGACACCCCCAGCCCGTCGACACGCGCGCTGATGATCTGCTGGGCCTGGGCCAGCGATTCCCGGCTCGGCGGGGAGCCGTCCGGGGTTCGCGCGGTCAGGGTGACGCGGGTACCGCCCTGCAGGTCGATTCCGAGCTTCGGGTCCGCCTTCTTGTCACCGGTCAGGAAGACCAGGAGGAAGGCGCCGACCAGAAGCACAAGGAAGAGCGACAGATAGCGGGCAGGATGTACCGGCGCCGAAGACGATGCCACGTTGCTTGGGTCCCCTCGGAGTTCAGTTCGTCAGCACCGCAAAGGGTACGTGCGGCTGCTGAGGGCTTGGCTGTCAGTCTCCCTGTGGTCAGTCCCTCTTGGACCGGTCGGGGTCGGACGCGGCGTCGGCGACCGGGCTGTCGAACACCTCGGTGGCCGCCGAATCGTCGGTGTCGAGTTCGTCGTCGGGGTCGATGCGGTCCCGCACGGCGAGCTTCATCCAGGTGGTGACGACGCCGGGAGCGATCTCCAGGTGGACGTCGTCGTCGGTGATGCCGGTGATGGTGCCCTGCAGACCGGAGGTGGTGTGGATGCGGTCGCCGATCTGCAGCGATTCGTGCAGGTCGATGGTGGCCTGCATGGCCTTCTTCTGACGGCGCGAGGCGAAGAACATGAACGCGCCCATGATGATGAGCAGGGGTAGGAATACGACCAGATCCATAGCGGCAAGCGTCTTTCGTTTCGAGGTATTCGCGGTCACGGCGCCCTTGATCCCCCCGGAAAACAGGCGCCTCGTAGTTGACCAGTGTGCCATTGTCCGGGCCTGGGTCCCCATGCCCCGTCGCCCGGGAGCCCTCGAGGCGGCCGAATCCCACGGAAATCGCACAAATCGCGCGCGCTGGCTGCGTAATCCATAGTCGGGCCCTCCCCCGACGGTCGTTTCCGGCCGCACATCACCGTGGTGCCGACTAGGCTCGTGCGTGCCCGGAATCGCCGCCACCCATGTGACGCAGGAGTCTTGACGTGAGCACCCTCGAGCAGAGCCGCCACCTCGCCACGGCCATCCCCGGCCCGAAGTCGCAGCAGCTCATCGACCGCAAGGCCGCCGCCGTCTCACGCGGTGTCGGCACCACGATGCCGGTGTACGCGGCGCGTGCCCAGGGCGGCATCGTCGAGGACGTCGACGGTAACCGGCTGATCGACCTGGGCTCGGGTATCGCGGTCACCACGATCGGCAACGCGGCCCCCCGCGTCGTGGAGGCCGTCGCCGCGCAGGCCGGGCGGTTCACCCACACCTGTTTCATGGTCACGCCGTACGAGGGGTACGTGGCGGTCGCCGAGGCGCTCAACCGGCTCACCCCCGGTAGCGGCGAGAAACGCTCGGCGCTGTTCAACTCCGGTTCGGAGGCCGTCGAGAACGCCGTCAAGATCGCCAGGTCCTACACCCACAAATCCGCGGTGGTGTCCTTCGACCACGCCTACCACGGTCGCACCAACCTGACCATGGCGCTGACCGCCAAGGTGATGCCCTACAAGCACGGGTTCGGACCGTTCGCGCCGGAGATCTACCGCGCGCCGCTCTCCTACCCCTTCCGCGACGCCGAATTCGGTAAGGAACTGGCGACCGACGGCGAACTGGCCGCCCGCCGGGCGATCGATGTGATGGACAAGCAGGTCGGCGCCGACAATCTGGCCGCGGTGATCATCGAACCGATCCAGGGCGAGGGTGGTTTCATCGTCCCGGCGGAAGGCTTCCTGCCCACCCTGCTCGACTGGTGCCGCCGCAACGACGTCGTGTTCATCGCCGACGAGGTGCAGACCGGATTCGCCCGCACCGGGCGGATGTTCGCATGTGAGCACGAAGGCATCGAACCCGACCTCATCGTGACGGCCAAGGGCATCGCCGACGGTATGCCGTTGTCCGCGGTGACGGGCCGCGCCGAGATCATGGACTCTCCGCACGTGTCGGGCCTCGGCGGCACCTACGGCGGCAACCCGGTCGCCTGCGCGGCGGCACTGGCCACCATCGAGACCATCGAATCCGAGAACCTCGTCGAACGCGCGGCGGCGATCGGGGCGTTGATGAAGGACCGGCTGGGTCGGCTGCAGGCCGAGGACGACCGCATCGGCGACGTGCGCGGACGCGGCGCCATGATCGCGGTGGAGCTGGTGAAACCGGGCACCACCGAACCGGACGCCGCCCTGGCCAAGGCGCTGGCCGCCGGTGCGCACACCGCCGGGGTGATCGTGCTGACGTGCGGCACGTACGGCAACGTGTTGCGTTTCCTACCGCCGTTGGCCATCAGCGACGAGTTGCTCGACGAAGGGCTCGACGTGGTGGCCGGTCTCCTGCGCGACCTCTGACAGACAAGGAGCACTACATGACAACGGTCAAGAACTTCATCGGCGGCGAACTCGTCGACTCCGTCTCCGGCGCCACGATGCCGCTGGTGGATCCGTCCACCGGTGAGGAGTACGGGACCGCCCCGGTGTCCAACGAGGCCGACATCGACAACGCCTACGCGGCGGCGTCGAAGGCGTTCAAGGACTGGAAGCGGACCACCCCGGCGCAGCGGCAGAAGGCGCTGCTCGACTTCGCCGACGAGGTCGAGAAGGCCGCCGACGACCTGGTCACCGCCGAGGGCCGCAACACCGGCAAGCCCAACCACGTGACCATGGCCGAGGAGATCCCGCCCATGGTCGACCAGATCCGGTTCTTCGCCGGGGCGGCGCGTGTCCTCGAGGGCAAATCCGCCGGCGAGTACATGGAGAACCACACGTCGTGGATCCGCCGGGAACCGGTCGGTGTCATCGGTCAGGTGGCGCCGTGGAACTACCCGATGATGATGGCGATCTGGAAAATCTGCCCGGCGATCGCGGCGGGCAACACCGTCGTCATCAAACCCAGCGACACCACGCCGGTGACCACCGTGATGCTGGCCGAACTGGCGGCCAAGCATCTCCCGCCCGGGGTGCTCAACGTGGTGACCGGTGACCGCGTGACCGGTGCGAACCTCGTCGCCCACCCGACGCCGGAGATGGTGGCGATCACCGGGTCGGTCGCCGCGGGCCGGGCGGTCGCGGTCAGCGCGGGGGGCCACCTCAAGCGCACCCACCTCGAACTGGGCGGCAAGGCGCCGGTGATCGTGTTCGACGACGCCGACATCGCCGCGGCCGCCGAAGGTATCGCGACGGCGGGTTACTTCAACGCCGGTCAGGACTGCACGGCCGCCACGCGGGTGCTCGCCCCGGCGCGGATCGCCTCCGACCTCACCGATGCGCTGGCCGAACAGGCGAAGGCGGCGACGACGACGTTCGGGCGCCCGGCCGACGACGAGGACGCCTGGGTGCCACCGGTGAACAACGTCAACCAGCTCGACCGGGTACTGGGTTTCTTCGACGACGTGCCGTCGCACGCGACGGTCGCCGTCGGTGGAAACCGGCAGGGCCACAAGGGTTTCTACATCGAACCCACCGTGGTGGGCGGCCTGCGGCAGGACGACCGGATGATCCAGCAGGAGATCTTCGGTCCGGTCATCACCGTGCAGAGCTTCTCCGACGAGGACGAGGCCGTCGCGTGGGCCAACGGCGTCGAGTACGGGCTGGCCTCGTCGGTGTGGACGAAGGACGTGTCACGCGCGCTGCGGGTGTCGGCGGCCCTCGACTTCGGCTGCGTGTGGATCAACACCCACATCCCGCTCGTCGCGGAGATGCCGCACGGCGGCTTCAAGTCGTCGGGACACGGTAAGGACCTGTCGATGTACGGGCTGGAGGACTACACCCGCATCAAGCACGTCATGGCCTACATCGGCTGAGACGGCAGGAAACCCCGGTCGTCACCCCTCGGGTCTCCCGACGACCGGGATCTCGTGTCGACCGCGTCAGTGGTGGGCCATCGGGCGGTTGCGCCCGCCGCGGATCCGATCGAGCAATCCGCGCTTGCGTTGACCCGCAGCGGGCTGGACCGCCTCGGTGGGCGCGTTGCCCGGTGCGGCCATCGGCTGCGGCCCGGTCTGGGCCATCGGCTGCGGACCGGTCTGGGCCATCGGCTGCGGACCGGTCTGGGCCGCGGGGGCGGCGGCCATCGGCTGGGCGCCGGTGTGGGTCGCTCCCGTGTGGTCCCGGTCGGTCAGCGTGTGGTCCCGGTCGGTGAGCGTGTGGTCCCGGTCGGCCACGGTGCGGTCGTGGTCGGTCAGCGGGCGCTGCGCGTACTCGACGTCGCGCACGCTGCGGACCGACAACCGGCCGAGCGCGAGCGCGCCGAGGAACACGATCAGGGCGCCGAGGCCGTAGAAGTAGGTGAGTTCGAGCCACACCCGCTTGGTGTCGGTTCCGGCCACCGGGGCACCGGCGTTGCCCAGGCCGAGCAGGCCGGCCAGGGCACGGCCGACCACGAACCACGCGCCGGCGGCGACCGCGAGCCACGCACCGAGCGACGCGGTCGCGCGGTTACGCGACATGAGCATCAGCAGACCACCCACCACGGTCACGGCACCGGGCAGCACTTCCAGCCAGCCTCTGGCGTTCGTCCACGTCCACGGTTGATCGGGAGTGAACGCGAAATCGAAGTACGGCCCGAGGAACGGAATGAGCGCACCCCACAGGCCGAGCAGTATGAGCAGGAACCCGCTCGCCGCGCCGCGGCTGCGGGGAATCCTCATGCGGCCGCCGCGGGGGCGATCCGCACGCTCAGATCCGATCATTGTTGCCTCCTATGTCGTGCGCACCGGGTACCCGACTGCGGGCCGGCGTAACCCCGTGGCCGGCCCGCTTCTCCCAGCGATCCGACAGGTGACGAACAGCGCGGAATAAGATTAGTTTGACTAACGTAGTATCTCAGGGTGCGCAGCGAGGCGCCGCCGAAAACCTGATCGCCAGTCGTGAGGATTCGTCATGTCCACCGAGACCCGTGAAGCGCGCCTGCAGCAGCGCATCGCGCATCTGTTCGCCACCGACCCGCAGTTCGCCGCCGCCCGGCCCGACCCCCGGATCAGCGATGCCGTCGACCGCGATGACGCGCGGCTGACCGCCATCGTCTCCGCCGTCATGTCGGGGTACGCCGACCGGCCGGCACTCGGGCAGCGCGCCGCCGAATTCGCCACCGACCCGCAGACCGGCCGCACCACGATGGAGCTGCTCCCCCGCTTCGACACCATCACCTACCGGGAGCTGCTCGACCGCGTCCGGGCGCGCACCAACGCGTGGCACGCCGACGGGGTGCGCCCCGGCGACCGCGTCGCAATCCTCGGATTCACCGGCATCGACTACACCGTCGTCGACCTCGCCCTGATCCAGCTCGGCGCGGTCGCGGTGCCGCTGCAGACCAGCGCCGCCGTGGAGGCGCTGCGCCCGATCGTGGCCGAGACCGAACCGATGCTCATCGCCACCGGCGTCGATCATGTCGACGCCGCCGCGGAACTCGCACTCACCGGCCACCGTCCGTCCCAGGTGGTGGTCTTCGACCACCGCGAGCAGGTCGACGACGAACGCGACGCGGTGCGGGCCGCGACGGCCCGGCTGGGAGACGCGGTGCCCGTCGAGACACTCGCCGAGGTGTTGCGGCGTGGCGCCCATCTGCCCGCCGTGGCACCGCACGTGTTCGACGAGGCCGATCCACTGCGGCTGCTGATCTACACCTCCGGCAGCACCGGCGCCCCCAAGGGCGCGATGTATCCCGAGAGCAAGGGTCGCCGGCATGTGGCGCGCGTCGGCCAAGGCCGCCTGGAACAACGATCAGACGGCGATTTCGTCGATCACCCTGAACTTCCTGCCGATGAGCCACGTCATGGGTCGCGGCCTGCTGTGCGGCACGCTCAGCACCGGTGGCACCGCGTATTTCGCCGCCCGCAGCGATCTGTCGACGCTGCTCGAGGACCTGCGCCTGGTACGGCCCACCCAACTCAGCTTCGTGCCACGGATCTGGGACATGCTCTTCCAGGAGTTCGTCGGCGAGGTCGACCGGCGGGTGAACGACGGTGCAGACCGCCCCACCGCGGAGGCCGACGTGCTGGCCGAACTGCGCCAGGAGCTGCTCGGTGGCCGGTTCGTCACCGCGATGACCGGTTCGGCGCCCATCTCCCCCGAGATGAAGACATGGGTGGAGACCCTGCTCGACATGCACCTGGTCGAGGGTTACGGCTCGACGGAGGCCGGCGCGGTGTTCGTCGACGGCCACATCCAGCGCCCGCCGGTGCTCGACTACAAACTCGTCGACGTCCCCGACCTCGGCTACTTCAGCACCGACCGGCCGCACCCGCGCGGTGAGCTGCTGGTCCGCTCCACGCAGCTGTTCCCCGGCTACTACAAGCGTCCCGACGTCACCGCCGAGGTGTTCGACGACGACGGCTTCTACCGCACGGGCGACATCGTCGCCGAGCTCGGCCCCGACCAGCTGCAGTACCTCGACCGCCGCAACAACGTGCTCAAACTCGCCCAGGGTGAGTTCGTCACCATCTCCAAACTCGAGGCGGTCTTCGCCGGCAGCGCCCTCGTCCGCCAGATCTTCGTGTACGGCAACAGTGCGCGCTCCTACCTGCTGGCCGTCGTCGTGCCGACCGACGATGCGGTGGCCCGGCACGACCCGGCATCGCTCAAGACCGCGATCAGCGCCTCGCTGCAGCAGGCCGCGAAGACCGCCGGTCTGCAGTCCTACGAGCTGCCGCGTGACTTCCTCGTCGAGACTCAACCGTTCACGCTGGAGAACGGACTACTGACCGGCATCCGCAAGCTGGCCCGCCCGAAACTCAAGGCGCGCTACGGCGATCGGCTCGAGGCGCTCTACGTCGAACTGGCCGAAGGACAGGCAGGCGAACTGCGCACCCTGCGCCGGGACGGCGCGAAGCGTCCGGTGGCCGAGACGGTCGGCCGCGCCGCGGCCGCGCTGCTCGGCGCCGCCGCCGCCGACGTGCGCCCCGACGCGCACTTCACCGACCTCGGCGGAGACTCGTTGTCGGCGTTGACCTTCGGCAATCTGCTGCAGGAGATCTTCGGCGTCGACGTCCCGGTCGGGGTGATCGTCAGCCCGGCGGCCGACCTGGCGTCGATCGCGGCGTACATCGAGACCGAACAGGCCTCGACCGGCAAGCGGCCGACCTACGCGTCGGTGCACGGGCGCGACGCCGAACAGGTACGCGCGCGCGACCTCACCCTGGACAAGTTCATCGACGCCGAAACACTCTCCGCTGCAACAGAACTGCCCGTCCCGATCGGTGAGGTGCGCACCGTGCTGCTGACCGGGGCCACCGGATTCCTCGGCCGCTACCTGGCGCTGGACTGGCTCGAAAGGATGGCCCTGGTCGACGGCAAGGTCATCTGCCTGGTCCGCGCGAAGGACGATGCGGCCGCCCGCAAACGCCTCGACGACACCTTCGACAGCGGCGATCCGAAGCTGCTGGCGCACTACCGCAAGCTGGCCGCCGACCACCTCGAAGTGCTGGCCGGCGACAAGGGTGAGGCGGATCTCGGGCTGCCGCATCAGGTCTGGCAGCGACTGGCCGACACCGTCGACCTCATCGTCGACCCGGCCGCCCTGGTCAACCACGTACTGCCGTACAGCCAGCTGTTCGGGCCCAACGCGCTGGGCACTGCCGAGCTGATCCGGCTTGCGCTCACCACCCGCATCAAACCGTTCACCTACGTGTCGACGATCGGCGTCGGCGCCGGTATCGAACCGGGCCGTTTCACCGAGGACGACGACATCCGGGTGATCAGCCCGACGCGGGCCGTCGACACCGGGTACGCCAACGGCTACGGCAACAGCAAGTGGGCCGGTGAGGTGTTGTTGCGCGAGGCGCACGATCTGTGCGGGCTCCCCGTGGCGGTGTTCCGGTGCGACATGATCCTGGCCGACACCACCTACGCCGGCCAGCTCAACCTGCCGGACATGTTCACCCGGATGATGCTGAGCCTGGTGACCACGGGTATCGCGCCGAAATCGTTCCACCCACTCGACGCAAAGGGCCACCGGCAGAGCGCCCACTACGACGGGCTGCCGGTCGAGTTCGTCGCCGAATCGATCTCCGCGCTGGGAGCGCAGGCGGTCGACGAGGCGGGAACGGGTTTCGCCACCTACCACGTGATGAACCCCCACGACGACGGGATCGGCCTCGACGAATTCGTCGACTGGCTCGTCGAGGCGGGGTATCGCATCGACCGCATCGACGACTACGCGGCCTGGCTGCAGCGGTTCGAAACCGCCCTGCGGGCGCTGCCCGAGCGCACTCGGCAGTACTCACTGCTCCCGCTGCTGCACAACTACCAGCGGCCTGCGCACCCGATCAACGGGGCGATGGCCCCGACCGACCGGTTCCGCGCTGCGGTGCAGGAGGCAAAGCTCGGCCCGGACAAGGACATTCCCCACGTCACTCCAGCGGTGATCGTCAAGTACGCCACCGACCTGGAGCTGCTGGGCCTGATCTAGTCAGGCCACCACGCTCTCCACCCGGACGACCGGAGGGATGGCGAGCATGAGAAGTCCGGTCAGGCCGATCCAGGCGACCATGCTGTAGGCGCCCGGCAGTCCGACCCAGGTGTGCAGCAGTGGGAGCACCCCGAACACGGCCAGCCCCGCCGACCATCTGGGGAGGACGCCGGTGCGCCACACGACGTAGGCCGTCGCGAAGATCAGTGCGGCCGAACCGATGTGGCTGTAGTGGTAGAGCCACACCGCCAATGTCAGGAACGGTTGCGCATGATCGCTCATGGCGTCGACCATGGCTGTGTCGGACGATCGGGTGACCGCCGCCGGGACGGCGACCTCCGCTGCCAGTCCGGCGGCGGTCAGTGCCAGGAACAGCCCGCCGCCGACGACCGCCGCGTACACCGCGCCGGTCGGGCCGGCGGCCGACCGCAGCAGCGAGAGCAGCACGCCGAGGAACGCCACACCGAAGAGCAGGTGCAGCAGCGGCACGGTGCCGTTGGCGGTGACGAAGGATGCCGCGTCGAAGGTTTGGTTCCGCTCCGGTGAGCCGGCGAGATACGCCGGGAGCGCGGCGCCCGCGCAGATGAGGCCGCACACACCGCCGATCCGGATCGTGCCGCTGCCCATACCTGCGTCCTCTCAGTCGAACAGCCCTACACGAGCACCCTGCCGGTGCTTTCGCTGGCTGTCGAAGATAGCGGTCCGGGCGCAATCCGGTGTCCGTTGGGATCGGGTGAACATCCTCTGATGTGTTTCAAGTAACAGCCGGCCGGTAACCCACTGCCCAGAATGTGACCGCTGACACGGACGGCTGACGCGCCGGGCCAGCCCGACTGCGAAGAGGACCTCCATGGCGGAGCGCGGTGCCGAACCCCCCGTCCCCCGGGGCCGTCGCCTGCTCTTGCGCGCCGTGCGGCATTTGTTCAACCCGTTGCGGCCCGACGATTACCTCGAGATGGTCAACCCGTTGTGGACGACCAAGGAACTCCGCGGCAAGGTCGAGCGCGTCGAACCGCAGGGTTCAGAAGCGGCGAGCGTACTGATCCGACCCGGGTACGAATGGCCGGGGCACAAACCCGGCCAGTACGTGCGTCTCGGCCTGGTCATCGACGGTCGCTATCACTGGCGCGCGTACTCGCTCACCTCGGATCCGCACCCGGATGACGGGTTGATCAGCGTCACGCCCAAGAAGGTGGACAACGGCGTGGTCTCGCCGTACCTGGTGCAGAAGATCCAGCCGGGAGAGCTGGTACGCCTGGGCGAGATCGAAGGCGTGTTCACGCTGCCTGAACCGTTGCCGGCCAAGATGCTGTTCATCAGCGCGGGCAGCGGTATCACGCCGATCATCAGCATGCTGCGCAGCCTCGATCACCGTGGCGAGATGGGCGACGTGGTGGTGATCCATTCAGCCCGCACCCGCGAACAGGTCATGTTCCTGTCTGCACTCGAAGATCTCGACCGCCGCCACGAGAACCTGCGGTTGGACCTGCGGCTGACATCCGAACGTGGCCGCATGTCGGCCGGGGATCTGGACGAGGTGTGTCCGGACTGGCGCGAACGTGAAGCGTTCTGTTCAGGTCCCAGCGAACTGCTCGACGACATGATCGAGCACTGGGAGGACAACGGCGACCGCGACCGGCTTCACTTCGAACGGTTTCAGCCGAAGATCGGAGGCGACGCCGGCGATGGCGAAGGTGGGCAGATCACCTTCCTCGACAGCGACACCACTACCGAAAGCGACGGTGGCACACCGATTCTCGAATCCGGTGAGCAGGCCGGGCTGAAGCTTGCGTACGGCTGCCGGATCGGGATCTGCCACACCTGCGTAGGGACGCTCAAATCCGGGAGAGTTCGCGACCTGCGGTCTGGAGAAGTCACCGAACCGACCGGGCAGGACGTCCGGATCTGCATCCACGCCGCTGAAGGCGACGTCGAATTCGAACTCTGAGGAGCCACTGTGACCACCACTGTCGAGAGCCCCCTGGCCCGTCTCACCGAGCAGGAGTTGGAAAAGCTCGCCAAGGAACTCGACGCGATACACGACGAGATCTTCAGTGAACTCGGCGACCGGGACCGCAACTACATCAAGGCGGTCATCTCGGTCCAGCGCCAGATCGTGGTCGCCGGTCGGGTACTGCTGCTCGCCTCACGGTCGCGGACTGCCCTGGTGGCGGGCACGGCCTGTCTGGGTATGGCCAAGATCCTGGAGAACATGGAACTCGGCCACAACATCCTGCACGGCCAATGGGACTGGATGAACGATCCTGACATCCACTCATCGGTCTGGGACTGGGACACCGCCTCGACCGCGAAGGCCTGGAAGCACTCGCACAACTACATTCACCACACCTATACCAACATCCGTGGCAAGGACAAGGATCTCGGCTACGAGATCATGCGGATCGATCCCAACCAGAAGTGGCGCCCCGCCAATCTCGGCCAACCGCTCTACAACTTCCTGCTCACGGTCCTGTTCGAATGGGGCGTGGCGTTGCACGACACCGACGTCGAGGCACTGTGGCGCGGCCAGAAGACGATGGCCGATCTCAAGGAGGATTTCCGGGGCATCGCCGGCAAAGCGCGCCTGCAGATCATCAAGGACTACGTCGGCTGGCCGTTGATCAGCGCCGGCGCCTTCGCGCTCGCACAGTTGGCTCTGCGCGGGCGAATCGACCAGCCTGCCGAGTCGCGGGTGGCCAGGCGACTTCGCCAAATATCGACCAAGGGTCGCATCGGCGCAACGGCCACTGTGCTCGACCGTCTGCTACCCGGCGTCGAGAGCACATTCCTGCGCACTTTGGCGGCCGACGCTCTGGCCAACCTCATTCGCAACGTGTGGGCGCACGCCATCATCTTCTGCGGCCACTTTCCCGACCAGACATATACATTCAGTGAAGAGGAAGTGGAGAACGAGTCGCGCGGTGGGTGGTACGTCCGCCAATTGATCGGCGCAGCCAACATCGAGGGCAGCCCGCTCTTCCACGTGATCAGCGGAAACCTCGGTTACCAGGTCGAACACCACCTCTATCCCGACATGCCGAGCAGCCGGTACTCCGAGATCGCGCCCAGAATCAAAGACATCTGCGAGCGGTACGAATTACCGTACAACTCCGGACGATTCGGCAAACAATGGTTCTCGGTGCACCGCACCATCTTCCGTCTGGCCTTTCCGGGCGGGAAGCCGCGACCCAAGCCCGGGCCCTACCGCAGCCAGGATCGGAACCCGACCCGGGAAGCCCCGAGCGAAGCCGTACGATTCCGCGACCGCCTTCCCGCCGAACATCCGGATGCCGGTCCCGAGCACGCGTCTACCGGCGTCGCGGTGCAGCCGCCGCCGCGCGGCAACGACTGACGCTCCGCTGCGTCCTCAGTCGAACAGCCCGGTCTGGCCCAGTCCGGTGATGCCGCTGGGTGGGGTCAGGCCGAGATGCGTCCAGGCCGACGCGGTGGCCACGCGGCCACGCGGTGTGCGCGCGATCATCCCGGCGCGCACCAGGAACGGTTCGCACACCTCCTCGACGGTGGTGGGTTCCTCCCCCACCGCGACCGCCAGTGTGGAGACGCCCACCGGGCCGCCGCCGAAGCTGCGGATCAACGCCGAGAGCACCGCGCGGTCGAGGCGGTCGAGGCCGAGTTCGTCGACGTCGTAGACCTCCAGCGCCGCCTTGGCGATGTCGCGAGTGATGACCCCGTCGGCGCGCACCTCGGCGTAGTCGCGGACCCGGCGCAGCAGCCGGTTGGCGATGCGGGGGGTGCCGCGGGAGCGGCGGGCGATCTCCGCGCCGGCCTCGGTACCGAGGTGGATGCCGAGGATGCCCGCCGAGCGGGCCAGCACCCGTTCCAGTTCGGCCGGCTCGTAGAAGTCCATGTGGGCGGTGAACCCGAACCGGTCGCGCAGTGGACCGGTCAGCGCACCGGACCGGGTGGTGGCGCCCACCAGGGTGAACGGCGCGACCTCCAGCGGAATCGACGTCGCCCCAGGGCCTTTGCCGACCACCACGTCGACCCGGAAGTCCTCCATCGCCAGGTACAGCATCTCCTCGGCCGGGCGCGCGATGCGGTGGATCTCGTCGATGAACAGCACGTCACCCTCGACGAGGTTCGACAGCATCGCCGCCAGATCCCCGGCGCGTTCCAGCGCCGGCCCCGAGGTCACCCGCAGCGACGACGACAGCTCGGCGGCGATGATCATCGCCAGCGACGTCTTGCCCAGCCCCGGCGGACCGGACAGCAGGATGTGGTCGGGCGTGCCGCCGCGGTTCTTGGCGCCCTCGAGCACCAGCTGCAACTGTTCACGCACCCGCGGCTGGCCGATGAACTCCCCCAGCGACCTGGGTCGCAGGCTGGCGTCGATATCACCCTCACCGACCGTCAGCGCCGGTGAGACGTCCCGATCATCGGGCTCGGCGTCCTGCGCCCCGGCGTCGTCGAAACGGCCCATGTCACTTCTTCCCCAGCATCGACAACGCCGCCCGCAGCGCGCTCGACGTGGTCGCGTCCGGATCGGCGGCGAGGACCTTGTCACACGCCTCCTCGGCCTGTTTGGCCGCAAAGCCCAGCCCGACAAGGGCTTCGACCACCGGGCCGCGCACGGCGTGCCCACCGACCGCCGTCACACCCGCCCCGGTGGTGACCGGGCCGATCTTGTCGCGCAGTTCGAGCACCATCCGCTCGGCGCCACGCTTGCCGATACCGGGCACCCGGGTGAGCGCGGTGACGTCGCCGTCGGCCAGCGCCTGGCGCAAGGTGGGCGCGTCGTAGACCGCCAGCGTCGCCAACGCGATCTTCGGCCCCACCCCGGAAACGCCGAGCAGCGTGCCGAACAGGTCCCGCGCATCGGCGTCGGCGAACCCGTACAGCGTCATCGAATCCTCGCGCACGATCATCGCGGTCACCAGACGCGACTCAGTGCCGCGGCGCAGCGTGGCCAACGTCGACGGGGTGGCCATCACCTTGTAGCCCACCCCGGCGGCTTCGATCACCGCGTGGTCGAGCGCGATGTCGATCACCTCACCGCGTACCGAGGCGATCATGCGCGGGCCGCCTTGAGCTTGGCCTGATATTTGCGGCGCGCTTCGGCGGCCATCGCCTCCGCGGCGGCCATCCGCGCGATCATCGGCGCGCGCCAGCAGTGGCAGATCGCCAGCGCCAGCGCGTCGGCTGCGTCGGCCGGTGTCGGCTTCGCCTGCAGCGCAAGGATTCTCGTCACCATCTCGGTTACCTGGGCCTTGTCGGCGCGGCCGTTGCCGGTGACCGCGGCCTTGACCTCGCTGGGGGTGTGGAAGTGCACGTCGATATCGCGTTTGGCCGCCGCCAGCGCGATGACGCCACCGGCCTGGGCGGTGCCCATGGCGGTGTTGGCGTTGTGGTTGGCGAACACCCGCTCGATCGCGATCACGTCGGGCCGATGGGTATCCATCCAGTGCTCGACCGTATCGCTGATGATCAACAGGCGGCGGTGCAGCTGCTCATCGGCCGGGGTGCGCACCACGTCGACGTCGAGCGCGATCACCTTCCGACCCTGCCCGCTTTCGATGACCGAAAGCCCACAGCGCGTCAACCCGGGATCGACTCCCATCACCCGCACGACAACGCCCCTTCGTGAGAACACCTGTTCGACACCCTAGCGGGCGATCGGCCGCGCGGATATCCGCGACACACCGCTCAGGTGTACGGCCGCAGGTCCTGCGGCGGTGACCCCGGATCAGGCACCACACCGGCCACGCGGATGCCGTCGACGATCTCGGCGATCCGCCGTCCCGATGCGCGCCACCCCTTGATCTTCTCCTCGGCCACGTCCTCGTCGTCCCGGGTGACGACCACCTTCCACGGCACGCCGCAGAGCTTCCCCAGCGCCCAGAACGGCCACGCCAGCACGAACGGCAACGCGAGGGCGAACATGAGGACCCCGAACCAGTCGCTGCCCCAGTTCAGGTCTTCCAGACGGTCGAGCAGCGGCATCCAGCGGCGGTGCACGCGCCACCGCACCCCGTCGGCGTCCTCGAGTTCCGCCATGGCTAGAGCACGAACCGGCCGGATCGGGCGCCCTGTGAGATCTGCCACGCCAATTCGGCGATCCGTCCTTTCGACCGCTGCCACCCGCGCACGCGCTCGCGGTTCATCTCCTGGCCGTCGCGTTCGACGAGGATCGTCCACCGCCCGCCCAGCCATTTCGTCACCAGCCAGAACGGCCACAGCACCAGAAACGGCAGCGCAAGGACAAGTCCGAACAGGTCGAAGGTCAGATCGACCACACCGGGAAAAGGCCACCACTGCCGGTGCACCGACCATGTCGTCCCGTTCGGATCCGTGACCGCCGCCATGGCGTCATCATCGCGGATCAGCGCGCCGACGGGGCGATTTCGCGGTGCGACATGCGCGCGCGCCGATGTGACGGCCCGCGTCCATGCCGCTACCGTCGGGATGGACCGTCGAACCCGAGCCGTGGAGCAGATGCCCCCGATGCCCGAAGAGACCGAACTCCAATCCGCCACCGACCTCGCCGTCACCCTCAGTTGGGTGGCGGGCGCCGTCGTCGCCGCCTACCTGGTGGGCATTGTGCTCACCTGGGTGTTGTCGCGGGTGGCACGCCGCAGCCACGTCGTCAAGGACATCGAGGTGTGCACCCGGCTGCCGATCCGGGCGATCTTGATGGTGGTGGCCGCGACGGTCGCCGTGCAGCGCACCGCCGACCCGGCCACGACCTGGCGCGGCTGGGTGGACCACACCCTGGTCATCGCGCTGATCGCGACACTGACGTGGCTCGTGACCGGGTTGGTGAAAGTCGCTGAGCGCCAGGCTATCTCCCGCTTCGGCGGCGGTGACGCCGGGTTGACCGACGCCGACCGGCACCGTCGGCGGGTCCGCACCCAGGTGACCGTGCTGCGCCGACTGGCGGTCGCAATCGTCGTCGTCCTGGGCTCCGCCGCGATCCTGATGACGTTCCCGTCGTTCTCCGACATCGGCACCACGCTGTTCGCCTCGGCCGGTGTGCTGTCGGTGGTCGCCGGCCTGGCGGCGCAGACCTCTCTGGGGTCGGTCTTCGCCGGCCTGCAGATCGCCTTCTCCGACGCCATCCGCGTGGGCGATGTGGTCGTGCTCGAAGACGAATGGGGCCGAATCGAGGAGATCACGCTGACGTACGTGGTGGTCCGCGTGTGGGACGAACGCCGTCTGGTGCTGCCCTGCACCTACTTCACCAACACCCCGTTCCAGAACTGGACGCGCAACGCCACCGAGATCATGGGCACCGTCGAGTTCGACGTCGACTTCTCGGTGCCCTTCGACGACATGCGCGCAGAACTGGACCGGTTGCTGGCCGAAAGCGACCAGTGGGACGGCCGCAGCGGCGTGTTGCAGGTCACCGGGGCGGTCGGCGGCTTCGTCCGGGTGCGGGTCCTGGTCAGCGCGCCCGACGCCAGCGCGCTGTGGGATCTGCAGTGCGCGGTGCGCGAAGGCCTGGTCGACTGGATCCGGCGCACCCACGGCACCGCCCCGAGGTTCCGACTGGAGTCCAGCCAGCCGGCGCCGCGGCGCCACGTCACCACCGGCGGTGAGACACCGCGGGTGGGTTCGGCGGTGTTCTCCGGCAGCCCGGAGGCCGAGGCCCGCGCCCGCGACTTCGACCACTCCAACGGGTCCAACGGGCACGGCCGCGACTAGCAGACCTCAGAACGCCGAGTGCGGCGCCCCGATCCCGGGGTCGATCTTCACCGGCCCGGCCGCCGACGGCGTCACCGGGAAATCGAAGATGGCCGTCGGGATGTACACCGTCGCACAGGCATTCGGGATATCGACCACACCGGACAACCGGCCCTCGATCGGGGCGGCGCCGAGCAGCAGGTAGGCCTGCTCCGGGCTGTAGCCGAATTTCGTCAGGTAGTCGATCGCGTGCAGGCAGGCCCGCTGGTAGGACAGGTGCGAGTCCAGGTAACGCTGTTCGCCGTCGAGGGTGACCGACGTCCCGGAGAACGCCAACCACTCGGAGTACTGCGGATCGGTGTTCCCGGGCATGAAGATCGCGTTCTCGCTCACGCCGTAGGTCTCCATACCGCCGGGGATCACGTCGACGCGCAGGTCGATGAACCCGCCCATCTCGATGGCCCCGCAGAACGTGATCTCACCGTCGCCCTGGGAGAAGTGCAGGTCGCCGACCGACAGATTGGCGCCGTCGACGAACACCGGATAGAAGATGCGGCTGCCCTTGGTGAGGTTCTTGATGTCCTGGTTACCGCCGTTCTCCCGCGGCGGTGCGGTACGCGCCGCCTCGGCGGCGGCCTTGGTGAACGCATCGCCGGTCAGGCCGCCGAGGATGGCGTCCTGCGGTTCGGGCGGCAGCGCCAGCGGCGGCACCCGGTCCGGATCGGTGGCGATCAGCGCGGCCTCGCGGGTGTTCCAGGTCGACAGCAGGTCGCGCGACGGCGCGGTGCCCATCAGGCCCGGATGAACGATGCCGGTGAACTCGACCCCGGGGATGTGCCGCGACGTCGCCTTCTGCCCGGAGAAGTCCCAGATCGCCTTGTAGGCGTCGGGGAACTGTTCGGTGAGGAACCCGCCGCCGTTCTGCGTCGGGAAGATACCGGTGTAGCCCCAGCCCTGGCCGGCGAGCGGGCCGGAGTCCTCCTGCGGGATGGGGCCGACGTCGAGGATGTCGACGATCAGCAGGTCGCCGGGTTTGACGCCTTCCACCGCGATCGGGCCCGAGAGCACGTGCACCGTCGTCAGCGGTGCGTTGAGGATGTCGTCGGCCGAATCGTCGTTGTGGATGGCGCCGTCGAACCATTCCCGGCAGTGCACCCGGAACGAGTCACCCTTCTTGACCGTCACCGCGGCAGGGATGTCGGGGTGCCAGCGGTTGTGGCCCAGCTTCTCCTGGTCGGTGAACTTCTTGGTGGAGTCGAGCGGGAAGACAAGGTCGGGCATGGGATCTCCTTCTACGGTCGCGGGAGTTTGCGGTGCAGCGGGTTGGCGCTCACGGGGCGCCGGCGCGTTCCGGGCGACGAGGGCGGGGTGTCGACGACCGCGGGTCGGTCGGCGGTGGCCCGCGTCGCGTCCTGCAGCGCCATGGCGGCGCTGCCGGTGCTGCCCAGATGCGGCGCCGAGATCATCCGGCGGGCCGACCCGCCGCAGTCAGGGCAGCAGACCACATCAGGACGACTGTCCATCGGATGCATCTGCTGCGTTGTGCCGCACCCGGTTTCGCAGCGAAAGACATAGAGAACCAAGGCATTCCCTCACTGTGCTCGAAGCCGGCGAAGGCCACATTACCGAGCGGACGGGCCGCCCGCGCGGCAGTTGGAGAACCCGACAGCCGACCAGGGGTTAGGTGTAGCCGGCTACAGGCCGGCCGCCGCTCAGTTCGTGCGGGGCGGCATCCGGCGGCCGCGCGTGGACGCGCCAAAGCTGTTGTGGGGTCGGGGTTTCGCGGCGGTCGACGGAACCGTGGCGCCTGACCCGGCGCCGTCGCTCATGCCCATGTTGTGCGCGGCCCACAGTGCGATGCGGAAGTTGATGCGGTCGGTCTCGTCGAGCGGATTGGCCCCGGTGAGTTCGGCGATCTTGGCCAGCCGGTTACGCAGCGTGTTGACGTGGACGTACAGCTGATTCGCTGCCGTGGACAGGTCGTTGCCCGGCGCCAGAAACGCCTCCAGCGAGGAGACGAGGTAGGAGTTGTTGCCCTTGTCGTGGTCGACCAACGGCACCAGCAGCCGGTGCACGAACGGGACCAGCCGCACTTTCGGGACCGCGGCCAGCAGGCCGTCGAGGGTGGCGATCTCGTCGATGTGCACGGTCCGCCGCCACCGGATCGCCTCGTGCAGCGCCTCGAGCGCTTCGGGGATGGCGTAGGCCATCGACTGGGCGTCGGCGCCGATCGCCACCCCGCACACCAGTTCGGACGCCGCCAACTCCGAGGCGAACTCGGTGGTCTGCGGACAGAGCGCGACGATCCGGTCGTCGAGAAGCGCCACGGCGCCGCGGTGGCGGTCGACGAGGTCGTGCACCTGGCTGTGGACGTCGGCGGTGAAGGCGCACACGGTGACCGCCGCCCCGGACAGCCCGTACCGGGTCAACGCCGACTCGACCGGACCGACGCCGAGGGTGCCGGCGACGAACCACCGCAGGATCGCCCCGAGTTCGCGTTCGCGTGCATCGGCCTCCCGCTCGGCCGCGCGCCGGGATTCCGCCCAGTCGACGATCCGGCGGAACGGCACGGCGGCGCGCTGGATCAGCAGCGGCAGATCCTGCTCGCGGCACGCCTGCACCAATGCCTCGGGCAGTTCGTCCAGGACGTCGCCCAGGCCGATCAGCAGTGCGGCCACCCCCCGGTCGGTCAGCGTGGTGACGTAGCTGCGGATCTCGTCGGCGGACCGGCCGGCCACCGGGACACCGACACTCAGGATCAGTTCCTCGCCGGACAGGTACAGCGAGGGGTCGGCCAGTTCGGTGGGGTACACGTAGCGGATGGGTCGGTCGAGCGCGTCGATCGGCGTCGGCGTGTCGACGTGCAGACCGGGCTCGGCCAGCAGTTCGCCCAGGCTCACGGTGCCGTCGTGGGGTGTATCTGCCACCGTCTCCGCCGCCTGGACCGTCATGGCTGCGGAGTCTAGGCGGCTGATCTTGTCCTCACAGGTCGAGTGTCAGCCTGCTCCCACCACGTGACCGGGAGACGCAGATCATCATCGTCGCGTTCGACCGGCGTTCGTCCTCGCTGAGCAACTCGTCTCGGTGGTCGACCTCGCCGGCGAGCACCTTGGTCTCGCACGTGCCGCAGAACCCGGCGGCACACGAGAACGCGGTGTCCGGATTCACTTCGAGGACGGCGTCGAGCACGCTCGTACCGGCGGGCACCGTCACGGTGACGCCGCTGCGCGCCAACTCGACGTCGAACGCGCCGTCGCCGTCGACGGTCGGCGGGACGTCCCCGGCTGCCGCGGCGAACCGCTCCACGTGCAGATCCAACCCCGGGTGGCGGGCGCACGCGTCCGACACGGCGGCGATCATCGCCGGTGGCCCACAGCAGTAGACGGCGGTACCCGGCGGGCTGTCCGCCAGCGCGCCGGCGATGTCGGGCAGACCCGCCTCGTCCTGCGGGATCACGTCGACGCCGTCGGATGCCTGCACCCGGTCGAGGAACGCCATCGCCGCCCGGTCGCGGCCGCCGTAGACGAGCCGCCACGGCGGTGGGTCCGTCCGCCCCCGCAGCGATTCGATCATCGACAGGATCGGAGTGATGCCGACGCCGCCGGCGAGGAACAGGTACCGCGGCGCATCGCTGAGCGCGAAGTTGTTGCGGGGCTCCCCCACCTCCAGCACCTCACCGATACGCAGCCGCTGGTGGATCTCCCGCGAGCCGCCGCGGCCGTCACCGACGAGCAGGACGGCGATCGTGTAGCTGTACGGGTCGTCGGCCGGCCCGCACAGCGAGTACTGCCGCACCAGCCCGGACGGCAACGTCACGGCGACATGGGCGCCCGGCGCCCACGCGGGCAACCGGTCGCCGGTCGGGCTGCGCAGCACCACGCTGACGATGCCGGCCGCTTCCCACTTCAGTTGGGTGACGCGCAGTTTCACGCGTGCACGTGGCCGTTGGCTCCGGCCTGCTCCAGGGGCGCCTCGACGAGTCCGCGGGCCTGTTGGATGGTCTGCACCGCGTACTGGGTCGCCCTGCGGTAGTTCAGCGTGTAGATGTCGGCCGGGGCGGAGACCTCGAACGCCTGACCGGCCAGCGGAACCTCTTTGGGCTCCAACCCTTCCAGCACCGGGGTGTCCTCGTTGAACACCATCGTCTCGGTTTCCAGAATCTCGTCGACCGTGCCGCCGCGGAAGTCGCGGTCGGTGGCCACACCCCAGAAGATGATGCACTTGTCGTAGCTCACCGGCGACGGGAAGTCCACGAGGTAGCGCTTGCCGGTCTCCGGACCGAAATCGTAGAGGATGGTGGCGATACCCGGGGCGTAGGAGTGGTAGTGCATCCAGGCGTCACCGACGTCGGAGAACTCCGACCCCGGCACCTGCCGGTAGAAGTAGGACGCCCACACCTCGCGCCCGTCGCGTTTGACGTCGAGGTCGCCCACCACCGGGTCGACGTCGCCCATCGACGGCTCGTGGACGAACGGGAAGTGGGCCATGTCGCGGAAGTTCTCGGTGGCGGCCATGAACCCGCAGTCGGCGTGGATCGGTTCGGCCGCACGCCATTCCAGCTCCAGGTCGGCAATCTCCGGCGGGTCGGGCAGGTCGAACACCGGATCACCCAGACACGTCCACACGTGCCCGAAGCGCTCGATGACGGGATAGGCCTTGATCGCGGCCTTCGGCGGGATCCGCCCGTTGGCAGGCAGTGACGGGATGCGCGAGCACGCTCCGGTGCTGCCGTCGAACTGCCACCCGTGGTACGGGCACTGGATGCTGTCGCCCACCACCTTTCCGTCCGCGAGGTTGGCCCCGCGGTGGATGCAGCGCCGGTCGGTGACGCGCGCCGCACCGGTCGAATCGCGGAACACCACGAGGTTCTGGTCGAGCAGTGTGGCGGACTGCGGGGTGGAGATGTCCTGGGACCTGGCGACGACGAACCAGACGTGCTGGTAGGCCTCGCGCAGTTTCTCGGGGGTCAGGGCTTCGCGGTTCACGGTCGGATCTCCTTACGGTCGGGCGGTGACCGGGGTGGGTTCGGGACGAGTGAGGGTGCGCGGGGTGAGGTGCTGGGCCCGCACGTGGGTGGCGATCTCGGACATACCGGCCACCCAGACGTCGTCCATGGCACGCACTTCGGCGATGAAGTCGCGCAGGGCGGCGGCCCGGCCGGGACGCCCGGACAGGAACGGGTGGTTGGTCAGGATCCACGCGCCACCGATGTCGCGCATCGCGTCGAGTTCGCAGCGCCACAACTCGATCGCCTTGGCCGGCGTCTCGATCAGCCCGGTACCGGAGAAGTCGGGGACGAAGCAGTACTGCTGCCAGTCGTCGAGCGCCCAGCTCACCGGCAACTCGACCAGCGAGGAGTCACCGACCGCGAGCTCGTAGGGATGGTCGGAGTCCATCAGCGTCGAGTCGTAGGTGAACCCATACTCGGCCAACAGCTTCGGGGTGTGCCAGTTCATCTCCCACATCGGCGCGCGGTAACCGGACGGCCGCACACCGGCGACCTCGTCGAGCGCCTCCAGACCACGTTCGAGAATTGCACGTTCGGTGTCCTCGTCGACGCCGACCAGCGACTCGTGCAGGTACCCGTGGTGGGCGATCTCGTGACCCGCCGTCGCGATCGACCGGATCGCCTCCGGGTGGCGGTGAGCCGTGTAGCCGGGCACGAAGAACGTTGCCGGAACGCTGAATTCGTCGAGGATATTCAGCAGGCGGGGCACGCCCACCAAGGGGCCGTACGCCTGGTGTGACATCGCGCCCATCCGGTCGGCGAACGCCAGATCAGTGGTCAACAGCGGTGATTCGGCGTCGACGTCGAAGGTGAACGCGACGGCGCAGCGCTTGCCGTCCGGCCAGGGCACCGGGCCGGCGGGGATGAGGGCGGTCATCGTTGAGCCTTTCTTCCGAAGACGGACAGGAATTCCCACGTCACGTTCGCCGCGGCGATCGCGGTGATCTCGGCGTGGTCGTAGGCGGGTGAGACCTCGACGACGTCGACGCCGACCAGGTTCACACTGTCCAGACCGCGCACCACCTCGAGCAGTTCGCGGCTGGTCATGCCGCCGGCCTCCGGCGTCCCGGTACCCGGCGCGTGGGCGGGGTCGAGGACGTCGATGTCGACCGAGACGTAGACCGGCGCGTCGCCGACGCGGGCGCGGATCTTGTCGACGATACCCTCGGCGCCCAGCGTGCCGATGTCGCGGCAGGTGACGACGGAGAAGCCGAAGTTGGCGTCGTCGACGAGATCCTGTTTGTCGTAGATAGATCCGCGGACCCCGACGTGCATGTTCCGGTCGAGCAGCAGCCCTTCTTCGTAGGCCCGCCGGAACGGTGACCCGTGGGTGATGTCGGCACCGTAGTAGCGGTCCCAGGTGTCGAGGTGGGCATCGAAGTGCACCAGCGCCATCGGCCCGTGGACGGAGTGGGCGGCGCGAAGCGACGGCAGCGCCACCGAATGGTCACCGCCCAGGATGACCGCTCGGGTGCCGTTGGCGAGCAGTTGGCTCAACTGCTCGGCGACCTGGTCGACCGCCTCGGCGATGTCGAACGGATTGCATGCGAGGTCCCCCGCGTCGGCGAACTGGCAGACCTCGAACGGTTTGACGTCCAGTTCGGGGTTGTAGCCGCGGATCAGGCGCGAGCCCTGCCGTATCGCGTTGGGGCCGAAGCGCGCCCCCGGCCGGTAGGTGACCGCACTGTCGAACGGGACACCCACCACGACCACGTCGGCGTGGGACACGTCCTCCAGCCGTGGCAGCCGGGCGAAGGTGGTCCAGCCGGCGTAACGGGGCTGCACCTGCGGGTCGGCCGGCCCGACGATCGCGCGGCCGTTGTCGAGATTCATTGATTGCCTTTCCTAGACGCGGTTGCGCGACGTTCCACCGTCGACGTTCACGATCTGTCCCACTGCCGCGCCGAGCCTGCGCCGGCACAGCAGCCCGATGACGCGGGCCACCTGTTCGACGGTGCCGAACCGCCCGGTCGGCGGCACGCCACCGGGAAGCCCGGCGGCCGCATCGCACACCGACCACTCGGAGTCGACGGCGCCGACGGCGACGGCGTTGACCCCGATGCCGAAGCCGCCGAGGTCACGGGTCAGGGTCTTGGTCAGTGCGACGATGCCGCCCGCGGCCGTGGCCACCGCCGACAGTTCCGGTCCACCGACGTGCCAGCGCGATGTGGTCAGCACGATCCGGCCACCGGTGTCGTTGTGCCGCATGTGTTCCGCGGCGGCCTGGGCGTAGAGGAAGCTGCCGGTCAGGGTGGCGTCGACGTGGTCCCAGAACATGTCCATCGACTGCTCGGCGAACGCGGCGACCCGCGGCAGAGCGTGCGCGACGACCAGGGCGTCGATCCCGCCCATCACGTCGGCCGCCTGCGCCACCGCGCGGCGGACGTCCACACTGTCGGTGGGATCGGCGTCCGCCCCCTCGGTCACGGCGCCTCGGCTGGTGAAGTAGTCCGCGACGGCCGCGCCCAACGTCGTGTCGGCACCGGTGATCAGCACGCGCATGGATTCGTCACCCATGCTCAGATGACCGTTCCGCTGTTGACCGACAACACTTCTCCGCACAGGAACAGGTCCTCCTCCAGCAGTGCCTGGACGAGTTCGGCCACTTCGCGCGGTTGGGCGATGCGCCGCGCGGGCAGACCGGAGGTGAACCCCTCGGCCCGTTCCCATGAATCGGGTGGTAGCAGCGGCGTGTCGCACGGCCCGGGCGCGACCGCGTTGACCAGGATCCCGTCGGCGGCCACCTCGACGGCGATGCTGCGCAGCAGGCTCAGCGCGGCACCCTTGGCGGCCGCGTAGTGCGCGTCGTTGCTCCCGCCGCCGATGGCGCGTTCGGAGGCGATGCCGACGATGCGGCCACTCCCCCGTCGCCGCATGGCCGGTAGGACCGCGCGGCAGATGTGCGCCAGCCCGCCCACGTGCACCCGCAGCATCCGTTCCCAGGCGGCCTGGGTGATCTCGAGGGCGGGGGTCTCCTCGTAGTGTCCGGCGCACACCACGGCCGCGTCGATGCGCCCGAAGGTGTTCTCGATCTCGGCGACGGCGTCGGCGATCTCACGCTCCTCGGCGACGTCGGCGATCAGCCACTTGTCCATCGCGGGTGCGGGTTCCCGAGAGATCGAGGCCACCTTCCAGCCGCCGACCTGGAGGTTCTGCGCGATCTCGGCGCCGATGCCGCTGCCCGCACCGGTCACCACGGCGACGGGGGCGGTCATACCAGCTCGGTTTCGGTGGTCTGGTCCGTCTCGACCGGATCGTCGATGCGGCGCCCGGCGACGTTGCGTGCCTTGATGATCACCGCGCCGAGCGCGAGGATCGCACCCATCGCGACAAAGAACGCCCAGTTCATGTACCACGACTCCGACACCGTGCGCGGCCAGACGATGTTGGTGAACTCGAATCCGACCCACACCACCGCGAGGACGGCGACCGGCGTGCCGAAGCGGCCGAGGTTCCACGGTCCGGGCTCCCAGGTGCCGCGCAGACGTGCCACCAGCCCGGTCACCAGCGGGAACAGGAACGCCAGGTAGTAGCCGCCCGCGGTGAACGTCACCAGGACCGAGTAGACGTCGGTCGCGGAGATCAGGTAGACGAACGCACCGATGACGGTGGTGACGAGGATGGCCGGGATCGGCTGCGCCTCGGTCTTCGACAGCTTGGACAGCACCCTCGACCCGGGCAGCACCCTGTCGCGGGCGAAGGACCAGATGACCCGCGACCCCGAGGCCTGCAGCGCCAGGAAGCTGGCGAGGAAGCCGATCACGAAAGCCAGCAGGATCGGCTTGACGAACGATTCGCCCAGCGCACTGCGCAGTACGTAGGACACCGGGTCGGGCTCCTCGCCGGAGCGCACCATCTCGAAGTCGGGGACCGCGAGCGTGACCGCCAGTGACGCGTACGCGATCACCAGGGCGATGAAGGCGATGGAGAACAGCATCGCCTTGGGGACGTTGCGCCGTGGCTCCTTGACCTCCTCGGCGATGGCGCCGGCACTCTCGAAGCCCAGGATCGACCAGCCGGTGAAGGCCAGCGCCGCCAGGAACGGACCGGAGATGTAGGCCCACGACCAGCCGCTGGACAGGTCGATGCCGTGCAGGATGGCGTCGAAGCCGTGGTGGCGGTGGAAGAGCAGCAGGTAGGTGCCCAGGCCGACCGACGCGACGATCTCGGCGACGATGCTGCCGAGCATCAGAGCCTTGAGGAACCCGCGCCCGAGGATGTTCGCCCCGGTTCCGGCGAGCAGGATCAGCAGCGCCACGATGCTCTGCTGGACGGCGGTCGGGCGTTCGATCCCGATGAGCTGGGCCAGGAACCCGGCCCCGCCGTAGGCGACGGTGGCCATGATGATGACCAGCGCCCACATGTACACCCAGCCGGCCAGCCAGCCGGCCACCTCGCCGGCCAGCCGCCTGGTCCACTGGTAGATCGAACCCTCGTACGGCCAGCGGGACACCAGTTCGGCGAAGGCCAGCGCCACGATGAACTGCCCCACCCCGACGATGACGAAGGTCCACCAGAAACCCGGACCCGCCGTCGCCAGCGACAACCCGTAGATGCCGTACATCGCCACGATCGGGGAGATGAACGCGAACGCGAATGCGAACGCCGACCACAGTGAGAACTCGCGCCTCAATTCGGTTGGCGCCGAACCTGTTTGCGCATTGGACGTCATCTGGTCTCCCTTTCGCTGCCCCAAGGACACGCAAGTATGGGCACGCTGCGGGGAGGCCGTCATGTCGGACGGCCAAGTGCGGTTCGGACGCACAGTCGCCGGGTTCGCGACTGTAGGGATCTACAACGTTGCCGCCGCGGGCGGACGCGCGGTGTGCCGGCAGGCGAGCATCACCCCATACACTCGCGGCGCCACCCCATCAGGAAGTGAGGATGTCGTGCCCGACATCGACCAGACGGAGTTCCTGTCCGACCTCGAGGAGCACCTGCACGCGGTCGTCCGCGACACCGTCGCCGAACCGCTGCGGTCGATCGACGAGAACCTGGGGACCGTCGCGGCGCTCTGCCAGTCCGCGGTGCAGTCCGGCGGCAAACGCCTGCGCCCCCGGTTCGCCTACTGGGCGTGGCGGGTGGGCGCACCGGCGGACGCCGCGCCGCAACCCCTGATCCGCCTGGCCGCCGCCCTGGAACTGCTGCACGCGGCGATTCTGGTCCACGACGACGTGATCGACGCCTCCGAGGTGCGGCGTGGGCAGCCGTCGGTGCGCGCGGCGCTGACCGCCGGCCACCGCCGCGACGCCGGATGGGGTGACGCCACGGACTTCGGCGACAACATGGCCCTGCTGGTCGGGGATCTGTTGTGGTCGGCCGCCCACGACACGTTCGACGATGCGGTGGCGGGCCTTCCGGCCGGCATCGCCCAGCGCACGTCGCGCGCGTTCCGGACCATGCGGGTGGAGGTGCTGGCCGGCCAACTGTTGGAGCTGCGGGCCCAGGCCGGGCGCGACTATCACGCCGACACGGCGGAGAAGATCCTGCGCTACAAGACCAGCGCGTACACCGTCGAACGGCCCGTCGAACTCGGCCTGGAACTGGCCGGATCCGCGTCGCCGGCCACGGCGCAGACACTGCGCGACTACGCCGGCGCCGTCGGGCAGGCGTTCCAGCTGCGCGACGACCTCGCCGACCTGTTCGGCACCACGAAGACCAGCGGCAAACGGACCGGTGACGACATCCGGGCGGGTAAACCCACCGAGTTACTCGGCGCCGCTTACGAGTTGGCGGACGACCTGGACCGCAGCCTGTTGGCCACCATCGTCGGCGACGCTACGGCCGACCAGGCGGCGATCGCGGAAGTGCAGACGGTCGTGCTGCAGTGCGGGGCCGCTGACCGCGTCGGACGGCGCATCGCCGATCTGGTCGCCACCGCCCGGCGGGCGATCGCCGACCTGTCGGCTTCGGCGGACCCGACCGCGCTGGCCGGGCTCTCGGACATGCTCGCCGAGTGCACCGAGCTGTCGTTCCTGCCGGCGGAGTAGGGGCTACTCCTCGAGCTGGGCGAGGATCTCGTCGGGGATGTCGGCGTTGGTGTACACGTCCTGCACGTCGTCGCTGTCCTCGAGGGCGTCGACGAGCTTCATCACCTTGCGGGCGCCCTCGGCGTCGAGCGGTACGGTGACCGACGGCTGGAAGCTGGCGTCGGCGGAGTCGTAGTCGATACCGGCGTCCTGCAGCGCCGTGCGCACGGCGACCAGGTCGGTCGGTTCGGAGATGATCTCGAAGCTGTCGCCGAGGTCGGTGACCTCCTCCGCGCCGGCCTCGAGCACGGCCATCAGCACGTCGTCCTCGGAGAGCCCGTTCTTCTCCAGGGTGATCACACCCTTGCGGGAGAACAGGTAGGACACCGACCCCGGATCGGCCATGTTGCCGCCGTTGCGGGTCATGGCGACGCGCACCTCACCGGCGGCGCGGTTGCGGTTGTCGGTGAGGCACTCGATGAGCACGGCGACGCCGTTGGGCCCGTACCCCTCGTAGGTGATGGTCTGCCAGTCGGCGCCACCGGCCTCTTCACCCGCGCCGCGTTTCCGCGCGCGCTCGATGTTGTCGTTGGGCACCGAACTCTTCTTGGCCTTCTGAATGGCGTCGTAGAGCGTCGGGTTGCCGCCGGGGTCGCCGCCGCCGGTACGGGCGGCAACCTCGATGTTCTTGATCAGCTTGGCGAAGTTCTTGCCGCGGCGGGCGTCGATGATCGCCTTTTTGTGCTTCGTGGTCGCCCACTTGGAATGGCCGCTCATCGGCGAACTACCTCTCTCCAGTCACGATCTCGCCTGACGAGTCTACGTGGCGATTTCGGCGTGCTGGGTCGCGCCCAGCGCGACCGTGCACGCCGAAATCACTCCGAAACCATGTCGACGAAGAGTTTGTGCACCCGCCGGTCCCCCGTCACCTCCGGGTGGAACGCGGTCGCCAGCATCCGGCCCTGCCGGACGGCGACGATGTGTCCGTCGGCGCGAGCCAGCACCTCGACCCCGTCACCGATGCGCTCCACCCACGGCGCCCGGATGAACACCGCGTGCACCGAAGAGTCCAGACCCACGAACGGAATGTCACCTTCGAACGAGTCGACCTGACGGCCGAAAGCGTTGCGCCGCACCGACATGTCGATCCCCTTGAGCGGGGTGGCCTCGCGCCCGGCGGCTCCGGCGTCGAGGATCTCGGTGGCGAGCAGGATCATCCCGGCGCACGAACCGTAGGCCGGCATCCCCTCGGCGAGCCGGGCCCGCAACGGTTCGAGCAGTTCGAACTCGCGCAGCAGGTGGCTCATCGCCGTCGACTCGCCGCCGGGGATCACCAACGCGTCGACGGCCTCGAGTTCCCGCAGGCGACGGACCGTGACGGCCTCGGCGCCCGCCTCGGTCAGCGCGGCGAGGTGTTCGCGGGTGTCGCCCTGCAGGGCCAGCACGCCGACCACCGAACGAGGCTTGTCCGAGCGACCATCCGGCACAGCGTTCACGCGCGACCCGGCGTGAAGTCACGCGGGTAGCGGGTCAACCCTTCCTGCATGACGGCCGCGACCATCTCGCCGTACTGGTTGAACAGCTGGCCCTGGGTCAGCGCCCGCCCACCGCACGCCGAAGGCGATGACTGGTCGTAGAGCAGCCACTCGTCGGCACGGAACGGCCGCATGAACCACATCGCGTGGTCCAGCGATGCGATGTTGAGGTACTTGCGCTCGTCAGGGTGGTTGACCTGCGCCGATCCCAGCAGGGTCAGGTCGCTGAGGTAGGCCAGCGCACAGATGTGCAGCACCGGATCGTCGGGCAGCGGATCGTGGTGGCGGAACCACACCTGTTGCTGGGAGGCCTTGCCGGGGAGGCGCTGCACCTGGTCGCGGGGGACGATGCGGACGTCCCATTCGGCGAACTGCGCGAAGCCGGCGTCGTCGAAGGCCTTTCCGGACCGGAACCCGGGCAGATCGTCGGGCGGCGGAGCGGCGGGCATCGCGTCCTGGTGCTCGATCCCGCTCTGATCGGTCTGGAACGACGCCGACATCGAGAAGATCGTCTCCCCGTGCTGGATCGCGCTCACCCGGCGGGTGCAGAACGAGCCGCCGTCACGGATGCGCTCGACGATGTAGACCGACGGCGCGCGGGCATCCCCCGGCCGCAGGAAGTAACCGTGCAGCGAGTGCACCTGGAACTTCGGGTCGACCGTGCGAACCGCGGACACCAGCGACTGCCCGGCCACGTGACCGCCGAACGTGCGCTGCAGAAAACCGGATTCGGGGCTGAAGACCGCACCGCGGTAGATGTTGATCTCGAGTTGTTCGAGGTCGAGGATCTGCTCGATCGCCATTGTGTCGGTATTACCAGCCGCGCTCGGCCAGCCGGTGCGGCTGGGCGATGTCCTCCACGTTGATGCCGACCATGGCCTCACCCAGTCCGCGCGACACCTTGGCCAGCACGTCGGGGTCGTCGTAGAACGTCGTCGCCTTGACGATCGCCGCGGCCCGCTCGGCGGGGTTACCGGATTTGAAGATGCCCGATCCGACGAATACGCCCTCGGCGCCGAGTTGCATCATCATCGCCGCGTCGGCCGGGGTCGCGATACCGCCGGCGGTGAACAGCGTCACCGGCAGCTTGCCGGCCCGCGCCACCTCGGCCACCAGGTCGTACGGGGCCTGCAGTTCCTTGGCCGCGACGTACAGTTCGTCCTCCGACAGCGAGGTCAGGCGGCGGATCTCGCCGCCGATCTTGCGCATGTGGGTGGTGGCGTTGGACACGTCACCGGTGCCGGCCTCACCCTTGGAGCGGATCATCGCCGCACCCTCGGTGATGCGCCGCAGCGCCTCGCCCAGGTTGGTGGCGCCGCACACGAACGGAACGGTGAACTTCCACTTGTCGATGTGGTGGGTGTAGTCGGCGGGTGTCAACACCTCGGACTCGTCGACGTAGTCCACGCCGAGGCTCTGCAGGATCTGGGCCTCGACGAAGTGCCCGATGCGGGCCTTGGCCATCACCGGGATCGTGACCGCGTCGATGATGCCCTCGATCATGTCGGGGTCGCTCATCCGGGACACGCCACCCTGGGCGCGGATGTCGGCGGGGACCCGCTCGAGCGCCATCACCGCGACGGCGCCTGCGCCTTCGGCGATGCGCGCCTGCTCGGGGGTGACGACGTCCATGATCACGCCGCCCTTGAGCATCTCGGCCATACCGCGCTTCACCCGGGCGGTGCCCGTCTGATGAGCCGAGCCGTTCTGCTGCCCTTCGAATCCCACTGTCATCTCCTCCGAATCGCTACTGATCCAGTGTAGTAGCGCCCACAAATCCATTGAATCCGCAGATCAGCGGATCGTTTCCACCGGTCCGGGCGCCAAGAGCCCGTCGGCCAGTTCGCCGGCCCGGGCCAGTAGCGCACCCAGCTGCTGCGGGTAGACCGTCTCACCGGCCGCGACCAGTTCGTCGATCATTGTCGCATCACACCAGCGGTGACCGTGAATCGTGCGCTGCTCCAGGGGGGTGTGGGCGTCGAGAGAGGGCTCGAAACGCGCAGTGCGGTGCACGAAGAACATCTCCTGGCTGCGCAGCACCGCACCGCTGAACTCGAACACCGCGTCGCGGCGCCACACCGGCCCGACCAGCGCGGCCGCGTCCACCTCCAGTCCGGTCTCCTCGGCGAGCTCCCGCGCGGCCGCCTCCGCGATCGCTTCACCCGGCTCCACCCCGCCGCCGACGGTGAACCACCACCGCGGGGCGTCGGTCAGCGCCGGATCCGACCCGCAGAACAGCAGCACCGCACCGGTCTCGTCGAGCAGCACCACTCGAGCCGAAACCCGCCGACCCAGCGGCTCCGCATCGCGCGAGGACACCTCGGCGATCTCGAAGTAGCTCGGCAACGCCGCGGTGCCGCCCAGCCGCAGCAGCCGCACGGGTGCGCGTTCGCGCAGCGCGAGGGTGTCACGCACCGCGTCGTTGTGGAACCGCCGGGCCAGCAGGACCCTCGCCTCGGCGTCGGCGAGTTCGGCCACCAGCGCCACGGGTAGGGAGCCCGTATCGACCAGCGCCAGCGCCGCCGACAGTTCGTTCTCGGCGGCCTCCCGGCCGCTGCGCGGTGCGCGTTCGGCGGCGGCGGCGAGCGTGGCCAGTCGCTTGCCCTCCGGTCCCCCGGCGTATGCGTCGACGGCGACCGCGCGGGCCACCACCGCGCGGCGGGCCAGCGCGCCGTCGAGCGCCTGCCAGCTCAGGTCGTAGCGCACGTGCAACCGGTCGAGGCGGTGGGCGGTCTGGTAGGCCCAGGCGCCCACCAGCAGGACGATCACCAGCAGGACCGCCAGCGCGACGATCACGATCCACGTCACGGCGCGACCTGGACCTTGACTCCCGACCCGGCGACGGTCTCGTAGACCCGCATGATCTGGGCGGCCACCACCGACCAGTCGTAGCGGCCGACGGCCTCGGATGCGGCGTCGATGTAGCGCTGCCGCGCGTCGTCGTCACCGAGCACCTCGATCAGTCCGGCCGCCAGCGCCTCGGAGTCGTCGACGGTGACCAACCGGCCCGCCTCGCCGTCGCGCAGCACCCGCCGGAAAGCGTCGAGATCGCTTGCCACGACGGCGGTCCCGGCGGCCATCGCCTCCACCAGCACGATGCCGAAACTCTCCCCGCCGGTGTTGGGCGCGCAGTACACGTCGGCGCTGCGCATCGCCGACGCCTTGACCGCATCGTCGACCTGCCCCAGGAAGCACAGATGCGACGCCAACGGGCCGGCCTGCTCCCGCAACTCGTCCTCGTCGCCGCGTCCGACGATGAGGATCTCCACGTCCGGATAGCGCGCCACCACGGCGGGCAGCGCCCCCAGCAGCACGTTCATCCCCTTGCGCGGCTCGTCGTAGCGGCCGAGGAACAGCACCGTGCGCCCCGGTCGCGGATAACCGTCGAGGCGGGGCGCATCGGCGAAGAACGCGACGTCGACCCCGTTGGGGATCTCGACCGCATCGGAACCCAGCGCCTCCATCTGCCAACGCCGCGCCAGGTCCGACACGGCGATCCGGCCGACGATCTTCTCGTGGTACGGGCGCAGGATGCCCTGGAACACCGACAGCGTCAGCGATTTCGTGGTGGAGGTGTGGAACGTCGCGACGATCGGGCCCTCGGCGGCCTGCAACGCCAGCATCGACAGGCTCGGGGCGTTCGGCTCGTGCAGGTGCAGCACATCGAACTCACCCTGCGCCAGCCACTTCTTGACCAGACGGTGCGTGGCGGGCCCGAACCTCAGCCGTGCCACCGACCCGTTGTAGGGAATCGGCACCGCGCGCCCGCCCGAGACCACGTAGTCCGGCAGGTCGACATGCGGGGAGGACGGCGCCAGCACGCTCACCTCGTGTCCGCGTTCGCGCATGACCTCGGCCAACTGCAGGACGTGGGACTGGACCCCGCCCGGCACGTCGAACGAGTACGGGCACACCATGCCGATGCGCATCGTCAGCCCGCTCCGGCCAGCCTGGCGCGCCGCGCATCGGACAGGTCGGCGATCCACTGCGGCTGCATCATGTGCCAGTCCTCGGGGTGCTCGGCGATGTTGGCCGCGAAGCGGTCGGCCAGCGCCTGGGTGACCAGCCCGACGTCACCACCGGAGGTGTCGAGCGGTGCGAAGACCCGCATACCCCAGCCGTCACCGTCGAACCAGCAGTGCACCGGCAGCAGTGCCGCCCCCGTCTCGCACGCCAGCTTCGCCGGTCCGGCGGGCATCCGGGTGGGTTCGCCGAAGAAGTCGACCGCCACGCCCTGGCGGGTCAGGTCGCGTTCGGCCATCAGGCACACCACCCGGTTTGCGCGCAACCGGTCCCGCAGCAGCTCATACGGCGGGCGCTCGCCTCCCGAGAGTGGGATCACCTCGAAGCCCAGGCTCTCGCGGTAGGCGACGAACCGGTTGAACAGCGACTCCGGGCGCAGGCGCTCGGCCACCGTGGTGAACGTGCCGTGGTTCTGGACCAGCCAGACCCCGGCCATGTCCCAGTTGCCACTGTGCGGGAGCGCGAGCACGGCGCCGCGTCCGGAATCGAGAGCGTCCCAGACGTGCCCGATGTCGTCGACGGTGAGTTCCTCACCGAGCTTGCGGTGGTCCATGGTCGGCAGCCGGAACGCCTCGCGCCAATACCGGGCGTAGGAGGCCAGCGATGCGCGCATCAGCTCGTCGGGCACATCGGCCGGCGCGACACCGATGACCCGGGCGAGGTTCTTACGCAGTTGTTCGGGGCCGCCGTTGCGGGCCGAGTACCACGCTCCGGCGTCGAAGGCGTTGCGCGCCAGGACTTCCGGTACGGCGCGCACCACCCGCCAGCCGGCCGCGTAACCCCAGTCCGTCAGGTGGTCGGTGCCGGGCAGCCAGCCGCCGAGTGCGGTCACTGGTCGTCCGCCGCCGGTTTCTCTTCGCCCTTGGGCTCGATCCGGTCCATCGCGCCCGGCGAGGTGCGCACGGTGTGCAGCCGCTGCAGCACCGTCACCACGTTGGCCACCGCCAGGATCCACATCGCCACGGGCAGCAGCCACGGGATGTGCAGGAACGACACCCCGGACAGGCCAGCCCCGGTCAGCACGATCACCAGCCGTTCGGGGCGTTCGATGAAACCACCGTCGCCGCGCAGCCCGCTGGCCTCGGCGCGGGCCTTGATGTAGGAGATGACCTGCGAGGTGATCAGACAGATGACCGTGGCCACCACCAGCGCCGGACTGTCCATACCGAAGGCCGCCCACCACAGCAGACCCGCGAAGATCGCGCCGTCGGCGATCCGGTCGCAGGCCGCGTCGAGGACGGCACCGAACCGCGTGCCGCCGCCGCGTTCGCGGGCCATGGCGCCGTCGAGCATGTCGGCCAGCACGAACACGGCCACCGCGAAGGCGCCCCACCACAGCTGCCCGATCGGGAACAGGGTCAACGCGGCCAGCACGGTACCCGCGGTGCCCAGGATCGTGATGCTGTCCGGCGTGAACCCCACCCGCAGCGCGGCCCGCGCCAGCGGCCGCGAGAGTTTGACGTAGGCGGCCCGGGTCATCAGGTAGATGTTGCTCACCGACTCAACCCTCCGTCGCTTCGCTCCTGTTTCGATCCCCCGTCGCTTCGCTCGCCCTGTTTCGCCCACTCCGTGGCGAGCAGCTCACGTGTCTCGCGCAACAGCTGCGGGATGACCTTGGACCCACCGATGATCGTGATGAAGTTGGCGTCCCCGCCCCAGCGCGGCACGACGTGCATGTGCAAGTGTTCGGCGAGCGAGCCGCCCGCGGACTGCCCCAGGTTGAGCCCGACGTTGAAGCCGTGTGGACGCGACACCGCCTTGATGACGCGAATCGCCTTCTGCGTGTACGACATCAGCTCGGCGCTCTCGGCGTCGGTCAGATCCTCGAGTTCGGACACCCGCCGGTACGGCACCACCATCAGGTGGCCGGGGTTGTAGGGGTACAGGTTGAGCACCGCGTACACCTGATCCCCGCGGGCCACCACCAGCCCGTCCTCGTCGGCCATGTTGGGGATGTCGGTGAACGGCTGCGAGGACTGCGACGAGTTCGAGCCCTTCTTCATCGGCGACTCGGCGATGTAGCTCATGCGGTGCGGCGTCCACAACCGCTGCAGGTTGTCCGGGTCGCCGACGCCGTGATCGATTATCGTCCGCTCATCGCCGATCGTCCGCTCTTCGCGCAAGCGCTCATCGCCGATCGTCCGCCCTTCGCGCAAGCGCTCATCGCCGATCGTCCGCCCTTCGCGCAAGCGCTCATCGCCGGTCGTGCGGTCGTCCGGTTCGGTCACGTCCCCGCGCCAGCCTTCACCAGATCGGCCGTCGGAGCCGTGTTGCGGCGCTCGACGATCCAGCCGACGATCGCCTCGACCGCCTCGTCGCGCGGCACCCCGTTGATCTGGGTGCGGTCACCGAAGCGGAAGCTCACCGCGCCCGCGGCCACATCCTTGTCCCCGGCGAGGAGCATGAACGGCACCCGCTGGTTGGTGTGGTTGACGATCTTCTTGGCCATCCGGTCGTCGCTGCCGTCGATCTCGACCCGCACCCCGCGCGAACGCAATTGCGCGGCAACATCTTCCAGATACGGGATGTGCGCGTCGGCGACCGGGATGCCCACCACCTGCACCGGCGCCAGCCACGCCGGGAACGCCCCGGCGTAGTGCTCGGTGAGCACACCGAAGAACCGCTCGATCGAGCCGAACAGCGCGCGGTGGATCAGCACCGGCCGCTGCCGGCTGCCGTCGGCGGCGGTGTACTCCAGCTCGAAGCGCTCCGGCATGTTGAAGTCCAGCTGGATCGTCGACATCTGCCAGTTGCGTCCCAGCGCGTCCTTGACCTGAACGGAGATCTTCGGGCCGTAGAACGCGGCGCCGCCGGGATCGGGCACCAGGTCCAGCCCGGAGGCCTCGGCCACCTCGCGCAGCGTCTCGGTGGCCTCGTCCCAGATCTCGTCGGAGCCGACGTACTTGTCCGGATCCTTGGTCGACAGTTCCAGGTAGTACTCGTCGAGGCCGTAGTCGGAGAGCAGGTCCAGCACGAACTGCAGCAGCGACGTCAACTCGTCGCGCATCTGCTCGCGGGTGGCGTAGATGTGCGCATCGTCCTGCGTCATCCCGCGCACGCGGGTCAGCCCGTGCACCACCCCGGATTTCTCGTAGCGGTACACCGACCCGAACTCGAAGAGCCGCAGCGGCAGTTCGCGGTAGGACCGGCCGCGCGAACGGTAGATCAGGTGGTGCATCGGGCAGTTCATCGGTTTGAGGTAGTAGTTCTGCCCGGGTTTGCGCACCGCACCGTCGGCGTCGTACTCGGCGTCGATGTGCATCGCCGGGAACATCCCGTCGGCGTACCACTCCAGGTGTCCGGAGGTGACGTAGAGCTGCTCTTTGGTGATGTGCGGGGTGTTGACGAACTCGTAGCCGGCCTGCAGATGCTTGGCGCGCGAGTAGTCCTCGAGTTCCTTGCGGACGATGCCGCCCTTGGGATGGAACACCGGTAGCCCGGAACCGAGTTCGTCCGGGAAGCTGAACAGGTCGAGTTCGACACCGAGCTTGCGGTGGTCGCGGCGCTGCGCCTCCTCGATGAGCTCGAGGTGGCGGTCGAGCGCCTCCTGCGACTCCCATGCGGTGCCGTAGATGCGCTGGAGGCTGGCGTTGGTCTGATCGCCGCGCCAGTAGGCCGCCGAGCTGCGGGTCAGCTTGAACGCCGGGATGTACTTCGTCGTCGGGATGTGCGGTCCGCGGCACAGGTCGCCCCAGACGCGTTCGCGGGTGCGGGGATTGAGGTTGTCGTAGGCGGTCAGCTCGTCGCCACCGACCTCCATCACCTCCGGGTCACCCGACTTGTCGTCGACCAGTTCGAGTTTGTACGGCTCGTTGGCGAGCTCGCGGCGCGCTTCTTCCTCGGACTCGTAGACCCGCCGTTCGAACAGCTGCCCGTCCTTGACGATCTTGCGCATCTTCTTCTCGAGCGCCTCGAGGTCCTCGGGCGTGAACGCCCGCGGGACGTCGAAGTCGTAGTAGAAGCCGTCGGTGATCGGCGGTCCGATGCCGAGTTTGGCCTCGGGGAACAGGTCCTGCACGGCCTGGGCGAGCACGTGCGCCGCGGAATGGCGGATCACGCTGCGGCCGTCCTCGCTGTCGGCGGGGACCGGGACGACCTCGACGTCGGCGTCGGGCGTCCACGACAGATCGCGTAACCGGCCGTCGGCCTCGCGCACGACGACGATCGCGTCGGGCGCACCCCGGCCGGGCAGCCCCGCGTCGCGTACCGCCGCCCCGGCGGTCGTCCCGGCAGCGACCCGGATCGGGGCTGCGGGGGCTGGGCTGGCGGCGGTGCTCATCGGTGACTCTTTCCGGTGGGTCGGGGACGGTCGATCGCGACCATGCTATCGGTGCGACCGGCGGTTCCCCGAGCGTGCTGCGATCAGGGGCCCAGCCCGAACGGACTGTTCAGCCACTCGTGCTCGATGCCGAAGATCTTCGCGACCCAGTCGACGGCGCCGAGCAGCCACAGCGTGGTGAACACGACCAGCGCCGTGAGCAGGCCGCCGAGGATCTGGACGACGGCGTGCTGGCCGTGGAACCAGTCCATCACGCGGTCGTAGCGTTCCCGGGCGTAGGCCAGAAGGCGTTTGGCCCAATCGAACTCGGTGGCCAGGATGCCCAGGCCGATGAACACGATCGCCCATCCCGGTCCGGGATAGGGAATGGCGAGGATGCCCAGGACGAGCACCAGCAGGCCGATCACCCCGACGGCGATGCGGTAGGAGAACTCCATTCGCGGCCTGGCCCGCAGGCCGTCGCGCCAGCGCTTCCACCGGTCCTTGACCCGGGTCCAGCGCGACGGTTGGTCGGTGTCGTTCTCGGTCACGGCTGCCCCGGGTTGAGTCGGACGAACAAGGCCTCGGCGTCGGCGAGCACGGTGTCGCCGTCGAGGAGCCGGCCTTCGACGAAGATCTTGCGCCCCTCGATCCGGTCGATGCCGGCCTCGACGCGCAAGGTCTTCTCGACCGGCGCGATGTTGCGGTAGTTCACGTGCAGGAAGGCGGTGCGCTGGTACCGGCTCTGGGTGAGTTTGTAGGTGGTGTAGCCGAGCACCGAGTCGAACAACAGGGCCACCGCACCTCCGTGGGCGGCGCCGTTGCGGCCGAGGTAGAAGCGGCGGAAGGTGACCTCCCCGGCGATCCGGCCGTCATCGGTCTTGGCCAGCAGCATCGGCACCTGGAGGATGTTGCCGCGGTTGGGCAGGTCCATCCGCCGCCCGGACGGTGACGTCCACTCGTCGGCGCGGTAGGGCGCCAGCAGACCGGTGACCTTCTCGATCAGCCCGGCCGCCTCGGTGACGACCTCGTCGGGTGCGTCGGCCGCCCGGGCGAGGTCCTGCAGTTCGCGAACCGCCTCGACGAACCTGCCGTAGTCGGGTCCGCCGCGGGTGGTCGGTTCTGGGGGGTTGAACCCGCCCCCGTTCTGCGCCTGGGTCGGTTCACTCGCCACACCGCTCACCGTATTGGGTTTACGCGGTGAGAAGGTGGCGGGGTGAAGCTCGCCGACCTCGCCGACCTCGCCGACCTCCCGCTGACCTACCGCGAGGTCGGCGCGACGGCCGGACCGATGCCACCCGGCTACCACCATGTGCGGGAGTCCGCGCTGATCGGATCCGGACGCGCCCGGTTCGACGAGGCCGCCGAGGCGGTGATGCGGTGGGGCATGCTGCGCGGGGCCGGCTTGCGCGTCACGCCCACCACCGAGGTCGCCCGGGTGGGTTCCGAGGTGATCGTCGGGCTGGGTCCGGTGAAGGTGCCCTGCCGCGTCGTCTACGTGGTCGACGAACCCGACCGTCGCGGCTTCGCCTACGGCACGCTGCCCGGGCACGCCGAGACCGGTGAGGAGCTGTTCGCCGTGCGCTACGACCCGATGAGCGACGGGGTGTACGCCGAGGTGGCGGCGTTCTCCCGGCACCGAACGTGGTGGAGCCGGCTCGCCGGACCCGTCACCTCACGGCTGCAGCGCGTGGTCACCCGGCGGTACCTGCGGGCTCTCTGAGGCCTCGCCGGCGGTCCGCCGTACCGCGGCGTCGATCTGGTAGGTCAGCACCGCGAGGGTGAACAACCCGATCGACATGCTGAGCAGTGCGGCGAAACCCTCGGTCGCGAAGTCGACGAACGCGTTGAGGAAGGTGAACAGCAGTGCGGCGTTCCGCAGCCAGCGCAGCGGCCACAGTCGGTCGGTGCGGCGGCGGGCGATCATCGCAGGCACGGCGATCATCGAGGTCACCGCGGCGTTGACGACGAGGATCACCGACGCGGGGTTCATCCCGTCCAGCCGCAGCGTGATGTCGTCGTCCTCATAGAAGTAGCCGCCCAGGGCGATCCCCAGCAGCCCGAAGAACAGGCCGCTGATCGCGCTGAGAACCAGCAGCCACCCGACCACCGGCACCCAGCGCGGACTGCGGAAGAACCCGGGGATCAGCCGCGGCACCCACTGCTGCAGCCGGTGGAGCCGGTCGCTGGTGGTCTCCGCGGAGACCAGCAGGGCGCGCACCGGACCGACCTCGGTCGGCTCCGCACCGGCCTGTTCGGCCTGGACCAGCAGCGCCAGTCCGAGCTCGCGACGGCGGTCGGCCAGTCCGCGCGCGACCCCGTCGCCGGCGATCACCGCCGCCGAGGCCAGGCACTCCCGCCCGGTCAGCGGCCGGAAGTCACGGAGCACCCGCGCGCCGACGAGGATGACGACGACCAGGATGTACATGATCTCGGCGGCCGGCCCGTAGAAGTAGTCGTTGTCCTTGGTGACGAACTTGCCGACCTCGTCGAGGAACAGGCCGAATCCGACACCACCCATGACGACCGCGGCCACCCGCGCACCCGCCCCGATCAGCAGCCAGCCGGTCAGCAGCGCCAGCATCATCAGCGCGCCACCCCACAGGGCGTGTGCGATGTGCAGATTACCCCCGCCGATCTGCGGATATCCGGTCAGTTCGAGGTAAAGGCGGGTGATCAGGATGGTGGCGATCGCGATGAGCACGAACGCTTCCGCCGACCCCGAACCGGTCGCATCCCGGGTCACCACACCGCGTCGGTGCTGACGGGTCCTGTTCATGCATCCTCCGGCCGATGGAGCGCGTAGCCTTAAGCAACTTATCGGAGGAATATGATCGGAAGGTGCTGGTGAACGAACCTGCCGGCGTCGAGGGTGTGCACCGGCGAATCGCCGAGCTCGTACAGCAGTTGCACGGCCGGACCGACGCCGACGCCGACACCGTGCTCGCCGAGCTCGTTGAACACGCCGCCGTCGAGATCCCGGGCGCGGACTACGCGGGTGTGACCATCACCCGCAATTCGAAGAAGATCGAGACCCCGGCGGCGACGCACAAGTGGCCGATCGTGCTCGACGAGATCCAGGAGCGCTACCGCGAAGGCCCGTGCCTGACTGCGGCCTGGGAGGAACGCACCGTCCACGTACCCGACCTCGAGCGCGACGACCGCTTCCCGAACTACCGGCGGGATGCGCTGGAGCAGACGCCGATCCGGTCGATCATGGCGTTCCAGTTGTTCATCGCCGACGAGACGATCGGTGCGATCAACGTCTACGCCGAGAAACCGAACGCCTTCGGTACGGAGTCGCGCGAGATCGGACTGGTCTTCGCCGCCCATTCCTCGGTGGCCTGGAACTCGGCACGCCGCGACGAGCAGTTCAAACAGGCGCTGGCCAGCCGCGACATCATCGGACAGGCCAAGGGCATGATCATGGAGCGCTACAGCGTGGACGCGGTGCAGGCGTTCGCGCTGCTGCGCAAGCTCTCACAGGACTCCAACGTCCCGTTGATCGCGATCGCGACAGACCTGACGCGGAAGGCGACTTCGTCGGGGATCTGACGCCGGGGGTTTCAGTCCGACAAGGCCGGGGCACCACACCCTCACACAGTCAACACAGAGGGTTGGTGCGTGATGAGTCTCGAATCGAAGCCGGGCGCCGATGCGTCGCTCGGCGAACTGATGAGCCAACTGTCCGCCCAGACGTCGCGGCTGGTGCGCGACGAGTTGCGGTTGGCGCAGAAGGAATTCCAGGAGTCGGCCAAGCACGCCGGCATCGGAGCCGGATTACTGAGCGTCGCAGGGCTTTTCGCATTCCTGGGATTGGCGACAGTGATCGCGGCGGCCGTGGCGGCGCTGTCGCTGGTGCTGCCCGTCTGGGCGGCGGCGCTGATCGTCGCGTTGGTGCTGTTCGTCATCGCGGGCATCGCGGCGCTCGTCAGCAAGAAACAGGCCGATGAAGTCACACCGGCAGCACCGCGCACCGTCGAGACGGTGAAGGCCGACATCCAAGAGGTAAAGGACCGAGCGTCATGACCGCACCTGACCGCCCCGAACCCGGCCCGGACGCCGGTATGGAAGACATCGAGGCCGACATCGAGGCCACCCGCCGAGAACTCGGCGAAACGGTCGAGGCGCTGTCAGCCAAGCTCGACGTCAAACAGCAGGCCAAAGACAAGGTCGACGAGACCAAACACCGGGTGGTCGAGAAGGCGCACACAGCGCAACACGTCGTGGCCGACAACCCGCAGAAATCAATCCCGGTCGCGGCGTTCGTCGTGGCCGTCGTGGTCGCCGTCGGCGTTGTCGTATGGCGTCGTCGACACTGATCTCAAACCGATTTCGGGGTCCGTGACGGGTCCGATAATCAATTTGCTCGACTTTCAACGAATTACTTCTTTATCAGGTTCCTTTAAGGTACGTTTCTCCTCATCCGGCGTGGTCGGGGGGACAATGCCTAGTCGAAAAGGGGGCCATGATGTCGGGCAACAATGTTGAAGGCTGCGAATCTGAGTTTGCGCTGAGCGGAGCGGCGAAAGGCCGGTCCCGCCGAATGAGCGGTCGACACCGGCGTGCGAGAACTGCAACGCCCACCGTTGCCGTCGACATGACGCCCGGCGTGCACATCTCGCACGCAGCGCCCACTTCAGCAAATTCCGCGCCGCGACGGGTGCGGCGCCGGCGTGCAGCGTTGCGCCCCGCGATCACCGGCGGCCTCGCCGTGCTCGGCGCCACCGCGCTGGTCGGGACGTTCGTCACTCCCGCCCCCGCCGAGGCCCGCGCCACCACGTACGCGGTGAGCGCTCCGACGCCGACGCCCCTGCTGGCGGCCCTGACGCTGCCGTTCGATGCGGCGCAACTCCAGGCCGCAGCGGCAGCGGTCATCGATCTCGATTTCGACGGCGTGTTCCGGTTCAACAGCGACCTCGTGGACCTGCTGGCACGGCTGGGGGCCAGCCTGCGGGTCGACGTCGACATCGACCTCGACGCCGAGGAGCTCGCCGCGGCGTTCGCGGACCTGATCAACGCGATCGCAATCGGAATCGACGGCGGGATCGAGGCGGCCAACGATGTGGTCGACCTGGGTGCCGCACTGGTCTCCGAGATCGCGCTGGCGGCCGCAGGCTTGGGTGTCGATCTGGTGGACGCGTTCACCGGCGCACTGGTGAGCCTCCTGGCCTCGATCACGCCGGAAGGTGGCGTCGGGGCTGACCTGTCCGCCGCCATCGGCGGTGCGATCGAGGGCATCGGAGAGCTGATCTCGACCGGGTTCATCGGCGCGGGTTCGGCGGTCGCCTGGAAGGCCACCCTGGACGACGTCCTGTTCGACCTGGTGGCGACCGGCGGGATCGCGCTCACCAACGGTGTGGCAGGGAGCCTGCTCGCCGCGTTGGGCATCGACGCCGACCTAGACCTGCCCGACATCGACGGCGAGGACGTCGCCGTATCGCTCGGAGCGCTGATCGAACACTTCACCGACGGCATCAACGGGGCACTGCTGACCGGCGGCGGCGCCGTGGAACTGGGCGTCGACCTGATCAACGGACTCGTGGAGGCCGCGGCCGAGGGGGGCGTGGACATCCGCGGAGCCATCACCGGTGCGTTGCTGAGCTCGCTGGCCGCGCTCGTACCCGTCGGCAGCCCGGGTGCGCCGTTCGCCGAAGCCGTTGTCGAGTTCGTCGGCGACATCTCCGCAGACATCGACGCGGGGATCCGCGGTATGGGTGAGGCGATCGCGTGGAAGTTCACGCTCGACGACCTGCTCGTCGACGTGGGGGTCGCCGGCGGCGTCTCGCTTGTCAACGGGTTGACCACGGCACTGTTCGGCGGGATCGGTCTGCCGCTGCCCGAGCTTCCCGAGGTCGACTTCGCGGCGTCGGTGCGGGCGCTGATCAATCACTTCGCGGTCGCCCTGGGACTCGAGATCGACCTCGAGGCGGGCGGCGAGGTCGAGGTGGACCCGAACGAAGAGATCGACCCGAACGAAGAGGTCGAGCTTCTCGGGGGCGAGGAGGGCGATTCCGAGCTGGTGCCGGACGGCTTCGAGACGCTGCGTGTTGGCCTCACCGGCGAAGAGACGGATCCGGACGCCGAGCAGACGCCGCTCGACGAGCAGAAGCCGGCCGACGATGCGGGCGACCAGGGTCTCGGCGGGGACGATCTCGGTGAGAACGACCTCGGCGAGGACGATCTCGGTGAAGAGGAACTCGGCGAGGAGGATCTCGACGAGGTCGAGGAGCTTCCCGGTGACGACGTCTCCGGTGATGTGACCGAAGAGACCGCCGAGGAATCAGAGGACGGCGACGAGGATGCCGGTGAGACGGGGGACGCCGGTGACGCGGGAGGCGAGACCGGTGGGGACACCGGTGGCGAGACCGCGAACGCCCCTTCGACCGACTGAGTGTGATCAGCGGGCGCGGGAGCCGGCCTGGACCGGCACCCGCGCGCGGTGATGCCCGGTTTCGGTGTAGGTAAGCGAACTCTGCTCGCGACCACGGAAACCGTGCCTTTCGGTGGTGGCGGATCTGCTTGACGGCCGCGTAAATGGGCACTCCTCCTGTGTCGGAAGTTGTGATGCACATCACAACTATTCGGTGTGAGCCACGACCGCTCCGGTCGGCGACACCGATGACCGACCAGCAGAGGAGTTGGACACAGATGACGAGCACACAACCCCCGACATCGGCGGCGGGGGGCGTCGCCTCGCGCAGTGAATCATTGACGAGTTCGCAGGGTAAGACCACCATCGCCGATACGGTGGTGTCCAAGATCGCCGGCATCGCCGCACACGAGGTGAACGGCGTGTACGCCCTCGGCGGTGGCGCCTCGCGCGCCGTCGGCGCCCTGCGCGAACGTTTCCCCGGCGGCAGCGTCAACCACGCTCAGGGTGTCTCCGTCGAGGTGGGCGAGACCCAGGCCGCCGTCGACATCGACATCGTGACCGAGTACGGCGTCTCCATCACCGACCTCGCCGCCGGCCTGCGTCGCAATGTGATGGCCGCGATCGAACGGATGACCGGCCTGGAAGTCACCGAGGTGAACATCACCGTCCACGACGTGCACTTCGCCGAGGACGATCGTTCCGATGATCAGCCCGCTCCCGCCCGCGTGCAGTGACCACACGGGCGTACACCACCGGAAGTGCGGGCTTCACCGATGAGTGACCCCCTGCCACCCGACGGCGCGTCCCCCGCGCAGGCGATGGCCGAGGATCCCGCCGACGTCGTCGCCGCGGCGGTGAAGGCCGTCCCCGGCGTCGCTGGGCTGCACGGCGGGATGTTCGGCGAGGTCGGCACCTACCTGCCGGGCCGGCGGATCACCGGCGTTCGCATGGCGGACGGTGTCACCGAAGTACATGTCGTCCTGCAGTTCGGCAGCACGGTGCGGGACACCGCGGCACGCATTCGGGACGTCGTGACGGCGGCAGTCGGCGGGACCGTCGACGTCTACGTCGAAGATGTCACCGTCGGCACCCGGGACGCGGACGCCGGCGCACGACAATGACCGCACGACAATGACCGAGCGGCCGTGGGACAGCCTGCCCGACCGGAGCAGCGCCCGCCGCGCCGCCGCGCGGCTGCTCCACCCCGATCTGGGCGGAGACGGTGACCAGTTCGCCGCGGCCCTTGCGCAGATCGACCGCCGGTTCGGCGGGAGCGGTGCGACCCATCGGGGGTCGATTGTTGAATTCCGTTCGACCAGAGGGGGTTCGACAGATCGGCGGATCCGGCGTCTGCGCCGCCGAGCCCGGCGCATACGCATTCGAGTCACCCACTGCCGCCGCAGAACCTCGGCGACACAACCGTTTCGGAGGGTTTCATGACCACCTCAAGTTTGGGATTGATCGCAGGATTGTTGCTCGGCGTGGCGGCGGCGGCGGGAGGCTTCACCGGCTTCGTCATCGCCCTTCTGCTCGGCGTCATCGGATATCTGGTGGGGGGTCAGGCCGACGGACAGTTCGACCTCGGCGCCATGTTGAGGGGCCGCGGCCGTGGATGACACCGAACCCACCGATACTGACGACCGGCACACAGATGCAGGAACACTGGTCATCAAGGACAAAGTGGCACAACGCGTCGCCGTGCGCGCCGCCCTCGACACACCCGGCGTGGCACCCCATGCCGCAGGCATGGACAAGCTGACGGGCCGGTCGCTGCCCCGCGCGCAGGTGTTCTTGTCCGCGGACCGGGTGCGTGCACACCTCGACCTCGCGGTGACGTGGCCGCATTCGCTCCCCGGTGTCGGTGCGGCCGTCCAGCGCAACGTCGCCGAGGCGTTGCACAACGGCGTCGGGATGACCGTGGACGGCGTCGACGTCGCGATCGAGGCGATCGTCACCGAAGCATCCACACCGGCCAGGACACTGCAATGACCACCACGCCAGACACCGCCCCCGAGACGCCCACCGACGACACGATCGCCGAGAAGGCGAGGCCCGCAACGCCACCGCCACCTGCGGCAGCCCCCGTCGCGGGGTACGTCGGCTCACTGATCGCGCTGCTGACATTGGCACTCGGAGCGATCGCGCTGCGCGACAGCGCCGTGTACGCCGGCTGGCTCGACGGCCGTCCGTGGACCCTCAACGCCGTCGAGTGGCTCGACGGCCTGACATTCCAGTGGTGGATGTATCCCGTCGGCGTTCTGGCCATCCTCGTGGGACTGTGGTCGTTTTACAGCGCGCTGCGGCCCCGCCGCCGCACCGGACTGCAACTGGCAGCAGACAGCAGCGTGTGGATCAACAAGACGGACCTCGCCCGTATCGCCACGAGCGCCGCCGAACGGGTGCCGGGCGTCCTCGACGCGCGCTCTGCGGCCACGCTGCGCAAGGTCACCGTCACAGCCGTCACCACTGCTGCCGAGCGCGGCCGGGGCGGTGACAAGGTCAAGACGGCGGTCACCGCGGCCGTCGAAAAGACCCTCGACACCGTCGTGGCCGACCGACCCAAAGTGGCGGTGCGCGTTCGGACGGGAGGCCGGTAGATGACTCGCCTGGCAAGCGCATGGGATCGGTTCAGCGCGCTGATCTTCGGGCTCGCCCTGATCGCCCTCGGGGCCGGCATGCTGGCCTGGGGCTCCGATTGGATTCCGAACAGACCGGAGTACGTAACGGCGCCGGGCCTGGTGACCGCAGCTGACGCGGGGTGGTGGCCGTGGGTGCTCGCCGCCGCCGGAATCGTGCTCATCGTGCTCGCACTGCGGTGGCTGCTCATCCACACGCCGAAGGCCAGAGTCAAGGCGGTGGCCCTGGTGAGCGGGCACAGCGGCGGAACGGTCAGCGCCGATCTCGGGGCGGTCGCGAACGCGGCGGCGCAGGTGTTGGAGCAGTACCCCGACGTGGAGTCCGCGAAAGGCAAAGCCGTCGTCGACCGCGGTGTGCGCACCATCGATCTCACGGTCACGGCGCGCTCGCCGCTGAGTGTTCAGACGCTGATCGGCCCGATCGATACGGTCTGCACTCAGACCGCCGGAGTTCTCGGTGACGCCGACATCGCTACTCGGACCACCGTGCGAATCGGTCACCACCGCCGCCGCGAACACCGCGTCGAGTAACCCTCGAAGGTTTGTTGTGGTGGTCCCGGCTGGTTTCGAACCAGCGACCTTCCGCGTGTGAGGCGGACGCTCTCCCACTGAGCTACGAGACCGGGTGGGATCGGCCTACAGAGTGGGCCGAACGACGACGAAGATTATCACGCGCGCCGCGCCATCCTGGAATCCGCAGGTCACCCTCGGGCCCGTTCGCCGAGTTCCACACCAGGGTCGTGATCGCCCGACGGTGACCGCCGTGGTGTAGAAGTCGGCGTCGGGACCGGTGCGGCCGAAGGGATTTGTGTGGCCAGGCATGTGTGGACTATCGTTCTGCATCGCGACGGACGACGATCTCGCCCGTAGCACGCGGATGTAGCGCAGTTGGTAGCGCATCACCTTGCCAAGGTGAGGGTCGCGGGTTCGAATCCCGTCATCCGCTCGAGGTGCAGAAGCATCAACCCCAGCGGTGGAGTGGCCGAGTGGTGAGGCAACGGCCTGCAAAGCCGTGCACACGGGTTCGATTCCCGTCTCCACCTCCGATGAAGGATCCCGGCGCGATTAGCTCAGCGGGAGAGCGCTTCCCTGACACGGAAGAGGTCACTGGTTCAATCCCAGTATCGCGCACCACATTCGTCTGAGCGGCCCGGGTTCCCACCGGGCCTTTGCTGTCTCCAGCGAGGTCGCCGACGGGTCACATCTCGGCGTCGGCTTGTCCGCAACTGTTTCATCCACGGTGAGTCGGGCATGCGGTCGCAGAGATCCCGTGGGGTTCAGCAGCGCAGCTCGGCGGGATCGCACTGACGGCGATCACTGAGGACCCATGAGCATCTCTGACGAATGGCAGCTGACCGACAAGCCCTGTGAGCGCTGCGGCGCCCCAGTGGCCACACAGGCGGTCACAGGGGACGATCAGGCCCCCGTACGAACGCGCTGCACCAACGACGCCTGCCCCGAGAGCCGGCGGTAGCCCCCGCACAACGAAAAACGCCGCTGCGCGGAATGCGCAGCGGCGTTCGTCGATCACATCACCAACCGGCGATGCCCGGCCCGTTGCGGGCGGGGCCCGTCCGGATGTAGGTCCCGATACCGCCGGTGATCGGCGGTACGGCGCGAATGCTGTCCTTCACCTCACCACCCGCAGGCGGCAACGGCGCGCCCTTACGCGAGCGACGCACGTCCGAGGGACCGGCGTTCGCCACACCCTTACCGGTCGTGCGGACGCCGCCTTCGGCCGCCGGGTTGGCGTCGAAGACCGGATTCGGCTTACCGCCGATGTCCACCACGTCGGCGTTCGCGGTGCCCGCGCCGAATGCGAGGACGGCCCCCGTCAGGGCGAGCGCACCCGCTCCGATGACCGCCAGTTTCCTGCCCTTGCCTGTCAGGACATCGACACGTCCCACCATCGGCCTCACCTTTCCTCCGGCGGGGATTTCTCATCCCTGACCTTGATTGCTGTCCCGGGGACACTATCAGCGACGAGTCGTCGCGTAGGGACTGTCGTACAACAAGATCACGGCGTTACACGGGGCGTGATCGCCGGCAACCGCACGGCACGCGTTAGCCAGAAATGCTCTGCCACCGCGTCTTTCGACGACGGCGAGCAGTGGTGCCGGATCACCGATTCGCGAGATCGGCGCTAGGCGCCGTAGCGCTCCCGGTCGCGGCGCTGCCGTGTCGTTCGCAGTGTCGCGCTCGGCGGGGTGCCGTACATGCGTCGATAGGCGACGCTGAACCGCCCGGCGTGCGAGAAGCCCCACCGGCCGGCGATCGAGTTGACGGTGTCGACCGCGGGGTCGGCGGCCTGCAGATCACGGTGAGCGAGGTCGAGCCGGACGCGGCGCAGGTATTCGAGCGGCGTCACTCCCAGGTGTCTGCGGTACATGTACTGCACCGCTCGCGGCGTGAGGTTCGCCGCGGCCGCGATCTCCGCAAGACCGATGTCGCTGTCGGCGTTTTCGTGGATGAACGCTACCGAGCGTCGCAGACCCGGCGGGCGATGGCCGCTGGTCGGCAGTTCGTGAAGGTTCGTCATGTGATTTCGCGTACCCCCCGGCAAACACCCAGAAACCCATCGAGGGGGATGCCACTGCTGACACGATCGTCGTCATGACCGAACGCATCGAAGTCCAGCGTGTGATCCCCGCGCCCCCCGAGGCGATCTTCGAGGTGCTCTGCGATCCGCAGGGGCACGTGGCGATCGACTCCTCGGGCATGCTCCAGGGCGCCGACGGGCAGCCGGTGTCGGCGGTCGGCGACACCTTCGTCGTCCACATGGACCGCGAAGCGCTCAATGACTTCCCGATGGGGAAATACGAGGTGACAGTGGAGATCCGCGAATTCGAGCCCAACCGCCGCATCGCGTGGACGATCCTCGGGCAGATCCGCCCCCAGATCGGGCACGTCTACGGCTATACCCTCGAGCCCACCGAGGACGGCACCGTCGTCACGTCGTTCTACGACTGGTCGCAGATCGACGACAAGTGGCGTGAGGCGGGCATCTTCCCGGTCATCTCCGAAGGGGCCCTGCGCGCGACGCTGGGCATCCTCGAGCGCGCGGTGCGACGAGGCTACGTCCGCAGCTAAACCCCGTTCAGCGTCAACCGATAGTTGACGACCATCTTTCGTCAACTTAAAGTTGACGCATGGCTGATCCCATCGCTCACCCTGTCCGCCTCGACGACCTCATCAACGCCATCAAGACCGTCCACGACGAACCGCTCGACCAACTCACCGACGCCGTTCTTGCCGCGGAGGCGCTCGGTGAGGTCGCCGACCACCTGATCGGACACTTCGTCGACCAGGCGCGACGCTCCGGCGCCTCCTGGACCGACATCGGCAAGTGCATGGGCGTGACCAAACAGGCCGCCCAGAAGCGCTTCGTCCCCAAGGCGGACACCGAACCGCTCGACCCGAACCAGGGATTCGCCCGTTTCACCCCGCGTGCGCGCGCCGCGGTGGTGCACGCACAGAACACCGCCCGCGAGGCCCGCCACAGCGAGATCACCCCCGATCATCTGCTGCTCGGCCTGCTCGTCGACACCGAATCACTCGGGGTCGCGTTGCTCACCGCACAGGGCGTCGCACCGCAGGACGTCCGCGCCGCCGTGGCCCTGACACCCTCGGCCGACGGACCCGCCCTGGACCTGGTCCCGTTCAGCGGTCCCGCCAAGAAGGTGCTCGAATTGACCTTTCGCGAGGCCCTGCGACTCGGGCACAACTACATCGGCACCGAACACCTGCTGCTGGCGCTGCTGGAGTCCGAGGACACCGACGGACCCCTGAGCCGCCTGGGCGTCGACCGGCAGCGGGCGCAGACCGATCTCATCGGCCTGCTCGATTCGATCACCGGCGCCGGAACGGACTGATCTCACGTCAGGCCCGCCGCCGGCGTCTACAGGATGTGAGGATGCGACCGTTCGAAGACGTGGTGGCCGAACACGGGCCCGTCGTGCTGCGGGTCTGCCGCGCCGTCGTGGGCCCGGTCGACGCGGAGGACGCCTGGTCGGAGACCTTCCTGTCGGCGCTGCGGGCCTACCCCGACCTGCCCGCCGACGCCAACGTCGAGGCCTGGCTGGTGACGATCGCGCACCGGCGCGCACTCGACGTCGGCCGCGCCAACTCCCGCCGGGCCGTCCCGACCGGCACCGTCCCCGACAGCCCCGCCGTACGCGGCGACCCCGCGGACCGACACCCCGACCTGTGGGCCGCACTCGAATCACTGCCCACCAAACAACGGCAGGCCGTCGCCTACCACCACATCGCGGGTCTGCCGTTCGCCGAGATCGCCGGACTGCTCGGCAACTCCCCCGACGCCGCCCGCCGCGCGTGTGCCGACGGCTTGAGCAGACTGCGCTCGATCTACCGCGAGGAGCCCCTCCCATGACCGACGACACCACATTGGCCGGCCTGCACGCGCGGTTGAGCGCCCGAGCCGACGCCGAGGGGCTCCTCGACGTCGCCTACCGGACCGTCGACACCCCGGTGGGCACGCTGCTGCTGGCCGCCACCCCCGCGGGTCTGGTGCGGGTTGCCTACGACATCGAGGACCACACCGCGGTGCTGACCACGCTGGCCACCAGGATCAGCCCGCGCATCCTGCGGGCGCCGCACCGGCTCGACACCGCGGCGCGTCAGCTCGACGAATACTTCGCCAAGCGGCGCACCGCCTTCGACGTGCCGATCGACCTGCGGCTCGCCGAGGGATTCCGCCGCGACGTCGTCGAACAGTTGCGCACCATCGGCTACGGCCAGCGCGCCAGCTACGCCGCGGTGGCCGCCGCGGTCGGCAACCCCAAGGCGGTGCGGGCCGTCGGGAGCGCCTGCGCGCACAACCCGCTGCCGGTGGTGATCCCCTGCCACCGGGTGGTGCGCTCCGACGGCACGGCCGGCCAGTACGTCGGTGGATCGGCCGCCAAGGCGGCACTGCTGCGGCTCGAGCGGGAATGAAACACCCACCTCCGCGGTGGGACTGCACACACGCGACTCCACGGGCCCCTGGGTCTGAACCGGTGTGGCGTCTCGTCGGGGTGTGCCATCATGCGAGGCACACCTAGGGAGGGAATCCATGCGCCGGCTTCTGATGCTGCTGACCGCCATGATCGTCGCGGCGGGTCTGACCGCGGCGCCGGCCGGAGCGGTGGACTCACCGATTGGCCGCATCGGTCAACCGCTCCGCGTGCAGTTCAAGGGCTTGATCGCCGACGTGACCGTGGTCAGCGTCGAACCGTCGCCGATCCCCCCGGGCTTCGGCTATCCGCCCCGCCCGCCGCGCAACCAGGTCTGGCGCGCCAACGTCGTGGTCCAGCCGATCAAGGTGCCGGTGCCCTACGCGATGGCCATCACGTTCCAGTTCCGCGGTGTCACCCCGACCGGCGACGCGTACGAACCCCGCAACACCGACGCGCCCGACGCCCTGCAGGCCGCGCTGACCAACGCCCCGCCCGGGTCGACCGTCAGCGGCGGCGTGTGGTGGGACTGCTACCGCGATCTGGTGTCGAACGTCGTACTGGTCGACAAGATCACCGGTGAGCACCTCGCACAGTGGAACCTGTAGGCCCACAGGTCTTTCCGGCCACCCGAGCCGACCTCCCCGAACTCGCCGACGTCGCCGCCCGCACCTTCCCGCTGGCGTGCCCACCGTCGGTGACCGCGGAGAACATCGCCGCGTTCGTCGCCGAGAACCTCTCGCCGCACCGGTTCGCCGACTACCTCACCGACCCTGACCGCATCGTGCTCGCCGCCCGCGACGGTGGGCGGATCGTGGGTTACGCCATGCTGATTCGCGGTGTCCCCGACGACGAGGACGTCCAGCGCGCGGTATCGCCGCGCCCGGCGATCGAGGTGTCGAAGATGTACGTGCTGCCCGAGAGTCACGGCACCGGCGCCTCCTCGGCCCTGATGACCGAGGCGCTCACCCTGGCCCGCGAGACCGGGTACCGCTGTGTGTGGTTGGGCGTCAACCAGGAGAACCGCCGCGCGCAGCGGTTCTACGCCAAACACGGTTTCGCCGTGACCGGCACCAAGACGTTCCGCCTCGGCGCCGGCGTCGAGAACGACTTCGTGATGGTGTGCCCGCTCTAGGCCCGTTGCCCCGCCGCGGTCAGCGCCAGCAGCCGCGACGTCGCCCGCAGGTACTTCTTGCGGAACCCGCCTGCGAGCATCTCCTCGCTGAAGATGGTGTCCAGCTTCGACCCCGACGCCACCACCGGGATACCCGCGTCGTAGAGCCGGTCGGTCAGTGACACCAGGCGCAGCGCGACGCTCTGATCGTCGAGCGGGTGCACCCCGGTGATGAACACCTGCGTGACCCCTTCGATCAGCGAAAGGTAGCGCGACGGATGCATGGTCGCCAGATGCGCGCACAGCGCGTCGAAGTCGTCGAGTGTCGCACCCTCGGTCTGCTCGGCCCGTTCGGCGACCTCCGCGTCGGTGAGCGGCTCGGGCGCGGGCGGCAGGTCACGGTGCCGGTAGTCCGGGCCCTCGATCCGCACGGTGGTGAAAATCGATGCGAGCGTGTGGATTTCACGAAGGAAGTCCTGCGCGGCGAACCGGCCCTCCCCCAGCTGCTCGGGCAGCGTGTTCGACGTCGCCGCGATCGAGACGCCCCGCTCGACGAGTTGCGAGAGCAGTCGCGAGATGAGCGTCGTATTGCCCGGATCGTCGAGTTCGAACTCGTCGATGCACACCACGACGTAGTGGCTGAGCAACTCCACGCTCTCGACGAACCCGAACACCCCGGCCAGCTGGGTGAGTTCGCCGAACGTCGCGAACGCCTTGGGATGAGCCGGAGTTTCGGGCAGGTCGTAGTACGACGAGGCCAGCAGGTGGGTCTTGCCCACACCGAACCCGCCGTCGAGGTACACCCCGACGCCCGGCAGCACCTCACGCTTGCCGAACAGCTTCTTCTTGCCCGCGCGCCGCGTCACCGCGTCGGCGCAGAACGCCCGGCACGCGTCCACGGCCGCGGCCTGCGATGGTTCGGCCGGGTCGGGACGGTAGTTGTCGAAGCTGACGTGGGTGAACGTCGGCGGCGGCACCAACTGGGCGACGAGGCGTTCCGGGGTGACGCTGGGATTCCGGTCGACGAGATGGTCCGGTCGATTCGGCGCACCACTGGACCCAGGCATGCAGGCAGCGTAGCGACGTGCTGCAATCGTTCCTATGCCCGACTCCGCGGCTGGGACGCAGTTCACAGTGCTGGGAGCGGTCGAATCGGTCGCCGACGACCGGGTCGGCGACTTCTACGCCTACCCCGACGCGCTGCGGCGCTGCTGGGTGCGCGGCAACATGATCGCCAGCGTGGACGGCGGCGCCACCGTCGCAGGCAGGTCCGGCGGCCTAGGCGCGGCCGGCGACCGGGCGCTGTTCGCGAAGATGCGCCAAGCCGCCGACGTGATCGTCGTCGGGGCCTCGACGGTGCGCACGGAGGACTACTCCGGGGCCCAGTTGTCGGCCGCCGCGCGACAGGACCGCGCGGCCCGCGGCCAGAGCGAGGTCCCACCCATCGCCGTGCTCACCCGGTCGGCGGATCTCGACCACGACGCCAAACTGTTCCGCCGCACCGAGGTTCCGCCGATCCTGCTCACCAGCGCGCGCACGGCCGCCACGGCACGCGAACGCTTCGGCGGCCTCGCCGACGTCGTGGACGCCTCCGGACCCGAACCCGATGACGTCGACCCGGCCACTGCGCTCGACCTCCTCGCGGCGCGCGGGTTGCTGCGGGTGCTCACCGAGGGCGGTCCCGGGGTGCTCGGCCTGTTCACCGCCGCCGACCTGCTCGACGAGCTGTGCGTCACGGTCGCGCCCGTGCTCGTCGGCGGCGAGGCGCAGCGCATCGTCACCGGGCCTGGTCAGGTCCGGACACCGCTGCGCCGCAGCCACATCCTCGGCGACGACGACGGCTATCTGTACTGCCGGTACGTCCGGGACCGGTGACCACCTCGCTACTGTGGTCAGCATGCGTCGGCACCCCCAGCTGCTCCGGGTCGTGAGCCTGTCGACGGTCGCGCTGGTGCTGGCCGGCTGCGCGCCGGGGCTGGCGGCCAACCCGCGGTTCGCCACCGACAACGGGGCACGACCGCAGGGCCAGCCCGAAACCACCCAGCAGCAGGCCGGACCGCCCGCGGTCGAGGCGCCGAAGAACGAGCTGTCCTGGCGGGAGTGCACCGACCAGGTGTTCGGCGACGCGGCCGTCGACCCGGTGCCCGGTGTGACGCTGGACTGCGCCACCTACGACGCCGACCTCGACCCGATCGACGGTGCGACCGGCACGGTCTCCATCGGCGTCGTGCGGGCCACCTCGCCGCGCACGCCACAGGACGCGGGCCCGGTGGTGATGACGACCGGCTCGGATCTGCCGTCCTCGGTGCAGCTGCCGGTGTGGCTGGCGCGTTCGCAGGCGCTGGTCGACAAACATCCGATCGTCGCCGTCGACCGTCGAGGGATCGGGATGTCCGGCGCGCTGGAGTGCCGCGACCTCTACGACCGCCAGGAGATGATCGAGCAGGCGCAGTTCGCCTACGGCGACGATCCGGTGGCCAACCTCGGCGCCATCACGATGACGGCGACCACCAGCTGCACCGACACGATCGCGCCCGGCGACTCGGCCTACGACAACGCGCACGCCGCCGAAGACCTCGAGCGGCTGCGCAGCACGTGGGACGTGCCGACGCTGGCCCTGCTCGGGATCGGCAACGGCGCCCAGGTCGCGCTCGCCTACGCCGGATCGCACCCCAACAAGGTGGCCCGGTTGGCGCTCGACTCGCCGCTGCCGCTGGCGATCGGCGCCGAGGCCGCCGCCGAACAGCGCGTCCGGGGTGAACAGGCCGCGCTCGACGCCTGGGCAGCGCAGTGTGTGGCCATCGGCTGCCCGGCGGCCCCCGACCCCAAGGGTGTCGTCGACGGACTGCTGTCGGCGGCGCGCTCCGGGGACGGACCCGGCGGCGCGTCGGTGGCCGCGGTCGCCGCGGCGATCTCCACGGCGCTGGCCTACCCGAAGGGCAACGGTGTCACCGCCACCAACGATCTGGGCGCCGCGCTGGCCGGGGCGCGGTCCGGCGACACCGCCCGGCTCACGGCGCTGATCGCCGACGCCGAGGGGTTGCGCCAGACCGACGGCCAGTTCGTCAACTCCTGCAGCGACGCGCTGAACCGCCCGACACCCGACCGGGTACGGGAACTGGTGGTCGCCTGGGGTAAGCAGTACCCGCAATTCGGCGTCGTCGGCGCCCTCGACCTGGTCAAATGCCTCAACTGGCCGAGTGGCTCGGCGCCACCGGAACCCAAAGACCTCCCGGTGCCCGTACTGCTGCTCGGTGTGCAGAACGATCCCATCGTCGGCAACGAAGGCGTCGCCGCGGTCGCGGCCACGGTCCTCAACGCCGGCGCCTCCAACAAGCGGGTGATGTGGCAGGGCATCGGTCACGGGGCGAGTGTCTACTCCCCCTGCGCGCTGACGCCGCTGGTGGGTTATGTCGACACCGGCGCCCCGCCGGCCACCGACACGTACTGTCCGGCCTGACGTCTCGGCCGCCGGGCGCCGGTGTACGGTTCGCTCGTGGCGGCAGCAGACTCTCTTCGCACCGGCCTGTCCAACGCCTTCCGGCCACGTACGTCGCCTCCGGGCGTGGCGACGGTACTGCGCAGCGTGTTGTGGCCGCTGGCGATCATGACGGTGATCCACCGCACCTACGTCCTGGCCACCAACGGCTACATCACCGACGACTTCGGGCCGGTGTACCGCGCGGTGTCCAACCTGCGGCTGGGTCTGGACATCTACAACGAGCACTTCGACCACGTCGACCCGCACTACCTCTACCCCCCCGGCGGGACCCTGCTGCTGGCGCCGTTCGGCTTCCTGCCCGAATTCGCCTCGCGCAACTGGTATTTCACCCTCAACAGCCTCGCCACGCTGGCCGCCGCGTATTTCCTGCTGCGGATGTTCAACTACACGCTGGCCTCGGTGGCCGCCCCGGCGCTGGTGCTCGCGATGTACTGCACCGAATCGGTCACCAACACCATCGTGTTCACCAACATCAACGGTTTCATGCTGTTGGCGGAGGTGCTGTTCTTCCGCTGGCTGCTCGACGGCAGAGGCAGTCGAGAATGGCTGGCGGGCGTGGCGATCGGCCTGGCGCTGGTGGTCAAACCGTCGCTGGCGCCGCTGTTGTTGCTGCCGCTGCTCAATCGTCAGTGGCGGTCGCTGGTCACCGCCGTCGCGGTGCCCGTGGTCTTCAACCTCGCCGCCTGGCCGCTGGTGAGCGACCCGATGAGCTTCGTCACGCGCACGCTGCCCTACATCATGGGTACGCGCGACTACTTCAACAGCTCGATCGAGGGCAACGGCATCTACTACGGCCTGCCGCCGCTGCTGATCCTCGCGCTGCGAATCCTGTTCCTGGCGCTGACGATCGGCAGCCTGGTGCTGCTGTACCGCTTCTACCGCACCCGTGACCCGCGCTTCTGGATGCTGACCTCCTCGGGGGTGCTGCTGACCGCGTCGTTCCTGATCCTGTCGCTGGGCCAGGCCTACTACTCGATGATGCTGTTCCCGTTCCTGATGACTGTGGTGCTGCCCAACTCGGTGCTGCGCAACTGGCCGGCGTGGCTGGCGGTGTACGGCTTCATGACGATGGACCGGTGGCTGATGTGGCGGTGGCCCACCACCGGCCGGTTCCTCGAATACATGAAGGTGACCTACGGCTGGTCGCTGATGCTGGTGGTGGTGTTCGCCGTGCTGTACTTCCGCTACCTCGACGCCAAGGCCGACGGCCGCCTCGACCGGGGCATCGACCCGCTGTGGCTGACCGACCCCGCCGAGGACTCCGCGCAGGTCAAGCGGGCCGCGCCGACGGCGTAGTAACTTGGGGTCATGAGTGCTCCGAAGGTGCAACTGACCGACGACGAGTGGCGTCAGAAGCTCAGCCCCGAGGAATTCGCGGTGCTGCGGCGGGCGGGCACCGAACGTCCGTTCACCGGTGAGTACACCGACACCGAGACCGAGGGCGTCTACCAGTGCCGGGCGTGCGGCGCGGAACTGTTCCGCAGCTCCGAGAAGTTCGAATCCCATTGCGGCTGGCCGTCGTTCTTCGACCCGGCCGATTCCGACGCGGTGATCCTGCGGCCCGACGATTCGCTGGGGATGCGACGGGTCGAGGTGGTGTGCGCGAACTGCCACAGCCATCTGGGCCACGTGTTCGAAGGCGAGGGCTATCCGACGCCCACCGATCAGCGGTACTGCATCAATTCCATCTCACTGCGGCTGGTGCCGGCGGGCGGATAGTCTCCGCCCGCAGCAGCGCCGTGACCCCGGGCGCGCTCAATGGCGGGCTGTAGTGGAAACCCTGCGCCACATCGCACCCGTAATCGCGGAGGCGTTCGGCGGTCTCCGCGTTCTCGACGCCCTCCGCCACCGTCGTCAGTCCCAGGGTCTGCGCGAGGCTGACCACCGCGCGGACCACCTCGCCGGCCCTCGGGTCCCAGATGATCGGACCGATGAACCGGCGGTCCAGTTTGACCTCGTCGATCGGCAGTTCCCGCAGATAGCTCAGCGCCGAGTACCCGCTGCCGAAATCGTCGATGGCCACCCGCACGCCTCGGCGGCGTAGCTCCTGCAACACCGCGCACGTCCGCTTGAAGTCGGGCAGGATCAGGTCCTCGGTGATCTCGACGGTCAGTCCGGCGGGCGCCAGCCCGCGCGACTCGAGTGCCGCGACGATCTTGTCCGGCAGGTCGGTGTCGGCCATGGTCGCCGCGAACAGGTTCACCGCGACGGGCACCGGGGTGCCGGTCGCCACCCATCCGGCGGCGTGGTCGAGCGCCTTGTCGACCACCAGGTCGGTGAGCGCCCCCATCAGGCCGTGCCTGCGCACCATCGGCAGGAAGTCGCCCGGATTGAGGGTGCCGTGCACGGGGTGCGGCCACCGCACCAACGCCTCCACGCCGGCGAGTTCGGACGTCGCCAGGTGGTATTTGGGCTGATACACCACGTCCAGTTCGCGACGGTCGATGGCCTGGCGCAGCTCGCCGAGCAGCTGGACCGCCGACACACCACCCCCTCGGGCGCCGTGGTCCGAAACCCGCAGCAGCGCCGATTGTTCGGTGTTCGCCGGCGTCATCTCCGGGCTGAACACGTGGACACCCTCGGTGCGGGACCGCTTGGCGGCGTACATCGCCGCGTCCGCACGCCTGAAGAGTTGCTCACCCGACGGTTCGAGTTCGTCGTCCGGTGCGGCGACGGCCAGGCCGACGCTGGGCCGCATCAGCAGGCTCTCGCCCTCGACGTGGAACGGTGAGTCGAAGGCTTCCACGATGCGGTGCGCGATCGCCAGCGAGTGGTCGACACGGTCCTCGATCAGCACGGCGAACTCGTCGCCCCCGACTCGCGCCACGGTGTCACCGGCCCGCACGCACTTCACCAGGCGGTCGGCGACCTGGGTGAGCAGTTCGTTGCCCGCTGAGTGGCCGAGGCTGTCGTTGACGACCTTGAAGTCGTTGAGGTCCAGTGACAGCACCGCGACGGCGCCCGCGTCGCGTGCCCGTAACTGGACCGCGTGTGCGAGCCGGTCGTTGAACAGCGCGAGGTTTGCCAAACCGGTCAGCGGATCGCGCAGCGCCTGATCGGTCACCATCCGCATGAGCCTGCGGTTCTCCCACGACGCGACGAACTGGCGCAGGCAGATGGCGACGATCACGGTGATCACGGTGACGGCCAGGACTCCGTCGAGCACCACGACCGTCGCGACCGTGCCGCCGACCAGGAGCGGCAGATACGGCAACCACAGGGAGACGCTGGTGGGCAACCGCGTGGTGGTGTCCGGGGTGGCGTCCATGCCGCGGCTCGTCAGCGCCGCGGCGCCGAAGAACACGGTCCCGGCCACCCAGCCCACGTCGATGGGAAAGACGGCGGCATAGGTTCCCTGCGTGGTCAGCCACGCGAAGGCGATGTCGGACACGGTGAGCAGGACGACGGACGCCGTGAGCAGGACCAGTGGCAGGCGCCAGGTAACCGCGCGGACCAGGACCAGCCCGGCTACGGCGAGCACCATCAGGTCGAGGAGCGGGTACGCCAGGGCCAGGCCGACCGCCACTTTGTCGTCACGGAAGCTCTCGTAGACGCCGCGCAGCACCAACACCCACGCGAGCAGGAACAGCGACAATGCGAAGACCAGCCCGTCGAGCAGCAGGCGCACCCGGTAGCGTCCCGCGACCCCGCCGGGCCACTGCACCAGGGCCAGACAGCTGAAGATCGGGCACAGGATGAACCCGAAATCCGCGGCCGAGGGGAACGTCGTATGCCCCAGCACCAGATCCTGATACCCGAAGAGGACCTCGCCTGCCGTCCATCCGCCGAAGGCGATGGCGAAGCAGACCCAGACGTTGCGCATCCGCCCGGAGGCGGCGCGCGCCGCCAGCACGGCGCACACCACCGCGTAGCCGGCGAACACGGCCACGCCGACGTTGTCGGCCGCCGCCGCGCCGGGGAACTCGCCGACCAACCAGATCGTCAACAACACAGCGGCGACACCGGACCCGGCGATCACGACCGCTTCTCGGGGCCTCGCACGCATGCTCGGCAACCCCGCCCCCACACTGCTCGACGTAGTGCGCCGGATCCCCCCGACCGTGGCGCACGTGAGCCGAGGCTAGCAAGTTGCGGCCTCGGCCGTCGAAGCCAGTTTCGAACGGAAAGACCTCCGGTGGGCAAACGCCCTAGGGCAGCCGCGTGACGAGTTCCTCGACGCCGACGCGCGGACCCGTGAAGAACGGGGTCTCCTCGCGGACGTGGCGGCGCGCGTCGGTGGCGCGCAGATCCCGCATCAGATCCACGATGCGATGCAGTTCGGGTGCCTCGAAGGCGAGGATCCACTCGTAGTCACCGAGTGCGAACGCCGGCACGGTGTTGGCGCGGACGTCCTTGTAACCGCGCGCGGCCATCCCGTGTTCGGACAGCATCCGACGGCGCTCGTCGTCGGGCAGCAGGTACCACTCCAGCGAACGGACGAACGGGTAGACGCAGATGTAGTTGCCCGGGTCCTCGCCCGCGAGGAAGGCCGGGATGTGGCTCTTGTTGAACTCCGCCGGCCGGTGCAGCGCGACGTTGCTCCAGACCGGTGAGCTGGCCCGGCCGAGCGCGGTGGCGCGGCGGAAGTCGGAGTAGGTGGCCTGCAGCGCCTCGACCGTGTCGGCGTGGGTCCAGATCATGAAGTCGGCGTCGGCCCGCATCCCGGCGATGTCGTACAGACCGCGGACCACGACACCACGTTCCTCCTGCTGTTTGAGGAAGGTGGCGGTCTCGTCGACCACCGCCGCGCGCGCCTGTTCGTCGTAGCCCAGCTCCCCCGGACGTACCGAGAACACCGAGAACATGAGGTAGCGGATGGTGGAGTTGAGCGCGTCGAAGTCGAGCTTGGCCATGGCCCTATCGTGCCACGCCCGAGGTGGCCAGCGACGCCACCGCCCGGCTCGCCGACGCGACACAGGCGGGCACGCCGATACCGTCCAGGTACCCGCCGGCCACCGCGACACCGCGCGGCAGCCCGGCCCGCAGCTCGGCGACCAGATCGGCGTGGCCGGGACCGTACTGCGGCATCGCGTCGATCCAGCGCTGCACCAGGGCGTCGACCGGTTCGGTGTCGATGCCGAAGACCGTCCCCAGATCCGCCGCGGCCCAGGCCAGCAGGTCCTCGTCCCCGGTGCTGCGGGCCAGATCGTCGCCGAACCGGCCGTAGGACAACCGCAGGAGTTCGACGTTCCCGCGCCGGCCCCACTTGCGCGACGACAGCGTGATCGCCTTGGCCCGGAGTCGTTCGCCGGTGGCGACCAGCACCCCGGACTGCTGCGGCAGCGGTGTGCCGCCGGGCAGCGCAAGCGCCACCACCGCGGCGGAGGCCACCGGGATCCTTCGGGCGGCGGCGGCGGTGCGCGGCGCGATGTGGTCGACCAGCCTGGGCAGGCGCGGGGCGGGCACCGCCAGCACCACGGCGTCGGCGGGCCAGCGGTTGCCCTCGTCGTCGACGATCTCGACGCCCCGGCCCACCAGGTCGAGCCGTTCGACGCCCACCTGGGCCCAGTGGATCCGCGCCCGGTGGCGCAGCGCATCGAGTAGCACGGCGTAGCCGCCGTCGACCGCGCCGAAGACCGAGCCGGGCGCAGGCGGCGGCAAGGCCTCCCCTACGGCGTCGGTGAGGTTGCGCGCCCCGCGGTCCAGCGCCGCGGCCAGGGTCGGCGCGGCCGCGCGCAATCCGATCGTCGCGGCCGAACCGGCATAGACCCCGCCCAGCAGCGGGTCGACCGAGCGGCTGACGACCTGCTCGCCGAACCGGTCGACGACCAGGTCCGCCACGGTGGGATCCGCACCCGGCCGCCACCGCAGCGGTCGCGTGGGTTCGTCGGCGATCCGGGCGATCGTCGCGTCGTCGACCAGACCCGCCAGCGTCGCAGCGCCCGACGGGATGCCCTGCAGCGTGCCCTGCGGCATCGGATGCAGCCGGCCCTGGCTGTAGATGAGCGGGCGGGCGCCGGTGGTGCCGATCTGACGGTCGGCCAGTCCGAGTTCGGCCAGCAGCGCGGGCACCTCGGGCCGGCGCGCCACGAAGGCCTCGGCGCCGACGTCGAGCAGTTGACCGCCGACGCGTTCGGTGCGCAGCACCCCGCCGAGGCGGTCCGCGGGGTCGAAGAGGGTGATCGTGGCGTCCGGCCCGGCGGTCACCCGCAGTCGGTAGGCCGCCACGAGGCCCGAGATACCGCCCCCGACAACGGCATACGTCGCGCTCATCGGGAACTCACAGCGAGTGCACCAGCTCCACCGTGGCGGTCACGATCTCCGGGTCGGTCGCCGGCAGCACGCCGTGCCCGAGGTTGAACACGTGTCCGGCCGCCCCGGCGTCGACGGCGCGCCTGCCGTCCTCGACCACGGCGCGCACCGCACGTTCGACCACGGGCCACCCGGCCAGCAGGACGACCGGATCGAGGTTCCCCTGCAACGCGCTGCCGCGTTCGACCCGGCCCGCGGCGTCGGTCAGCGAGGTGCGCCAGTCCACGCCCACCACACCGGGTGCCCCGGAGGTGGCGATGGCCTCGGACATGGCGCCGAGCAGTTCGGCGGTGCCCACCCCGAAGTGCGTCATCGGCACCCCGGCCGGTGCCAGCGCCTGGAACACGCGGGCGCTGTGGGGCAGCACGTAGGCGCGGTAGTCGGCCAGCGACAGCGTGCCCGCCCAGGAGTCGAACACCTGGATCGCGTCGACGCCCGCGTCGACCTGGGCCTGCAGGAACGCGATCGTCACGTCGGTCAGCGCCGACATGAGCGCATGCCAGGTGTCGGGCGCACCGAGCATCATCGCCTTGGTGTGCTCGTGGTGCTTGCTCGGACCACCCTCCACGAGATACGAGGCGAGGGTGAAGGGGGCGCCGGCGAACCCGATCAGCGGGACGTCGCCGAGTGCGGCGGTGAGCATCCGCACCGCCTGCTCGACGGGTTCGACCGTCTGCCGCTCGAGCGGCCGGATCGCGGCGACGTCGGCGGCGGTGCGCACCGGATGGTCGATCACCGGTCCCACGTCGGGCACGATGTCGAGCGCGATGCCCGAGGCCCGCAGCGGGACGACGATGTCGGAGAACAGGATCGCGGCGTCGACTCCGTGCCTGCGCACCGGCTGCAGCGTGATCTCGGTGATCAGGTCGGCGTCGAAGCAGGCCTGCATCATGGTGTTGCGCGCCCGCAGCGCCCGGTATTCGGGCAGCGACCGGCCCGCCTGCCGCATGAACCACACCGGCACCCGGGCGGGTTTGCGGCCGCGGGCGGCGGCGAGATAGGGCGAGTCGGGCAGTTCACGGCGGGTGTTCATCGCCCCCAATGCTGCCACGACCGGCAACGGCGCCGCGGACGCCCGGATCACCATCGGGAGTCGGATCGGCGCGCCTGCGTGCAGGTCCGGCCGAATGGTCTAGCGTCACCGGCGTGACCACCGCCGAACCGGCTCAGTTCCGTGCTGCGGTGGCGGCGATGAATGCCACCACCGTACGGCCGGAGATCGAACTCGGCCCGATCCGCCCGCCGCAGCGGCTGGCACCCTACAGCTACGCACTGGGCGCCGAGATCCGACATCCCGAGACCGCGATCGTGCCCGAACGTTCCGAGGGCGACGCCTTCGGCCGGTTGATCCTGCTCCACGACCCCGAGGGCGCCGAGGCGTGGGATGGCACCATGCGACTGGTGGCCTACATCCAAGCCGACCTCGATTCCAGCGAGGCGGTCGACCCGCTCCTGCCCGAGGTGGCCTGGAGTTGGCTGGTCGAGGCGCTGGACTCCAAATCCGATCAGGTCACCGCACTGGGCGGAACGGTCACCGCCACCACGTCGGTGCGGTACGGCGACATCTCCGGTCCCCCGCGCGCGCATCAGCTGGAACTGCGCGCCTCCTGGACCGCGATCACGGTGGAACTCGGTCCCCACGTGGAGGCCTTCTGCGAGGTGCTCGAGCACGCCGCGGGACTGCCTCCCATCGGGGTGACCGATCTCGGTTCCCGCACCCGCGCATGAGATGAGCGAGACACCCGACACGGACCCCGAGGGCCCAGACACCGACATCGACGCCGAGGCCGGCACCGACACTGGGGCTGTCCCGCTGCTCACCCCCGCCGACGGGGTGCCCGACCTCGCGGTGACCACCGACGAGATCCTCGCCGCCGCCGAACTGCTCGCCGGGGGCCACGGTCCGTTCGCGATCGACGCCGAACGCGCCTCGGGGTTCCGGTACTCCAACCGGGCCTACCTGGTGCAGATCCGGCGCGAAGGCGCGGGCACCGTACTGATCGACCCGGTCAACCACGGCGAGGACCCGACCATGGTGATGGCTCCGGTGGCCGATGTCCTCGACACCGACGAATGGGTGCTGCACGCCGCCGATCAGGATCTGCCGTGCCTGGCCGAGCTGGGCATGCGGCCGCCGAAGCTCTACGACACCGAACTCGCGGGCCGGCTGGCCGGCCTTGCGCGGGTGAACCTCGCGACGATGGTCTCCGAACTGCTCGGACTGCAGCTGATGAAGGGCCACGGCGCCGCCGACTGGTCCAAGCGACCGCTGCCCGACGATTGGCTCAACTACGCCGCGCTCGACGTCGAAGTGCTGCTCGAACTGCGCGACGCCGTCGCCGCGGTGCTGGACGATCAGGGCAAGACCGATTGGGCCATACAGGAATTCGAACACCTGCGCACCTACGAGGCGGCCCCCACCCGCCGCGACCGGTGGCGGCGCACCTCCGGAATCCACAAGGTGCGCAACCCCCGGGCGCTGGCGGCCGTGCGGGAACTGTGGACCACGCGCGACCACATCGCCCGCAGGCGCGACATCGCGCCGGGCCGCATCCTGCCCGACGCAGCGATCATCAACGCCGCCACCGCCGATCCCGACAGCGTCGAGAAGCTCACCGCACTGCCGGTGTTCGGCGGCACCCGGCAGCGCCGCAGCGCCCAGGTGTGGCTCGATGCGCTCGACCGGGCGCGCCACAACACCGATCCGCCCGACTCGGCCGAACCGCCCAACGGTCCGCCGCCGCCGTCGCGGTGGGCGCGGCGCAAACCCGAGGCGGCCGCACGCCTGGAAGCCGCCCGCGCCGGCCTGTCCGCGCTGTCGGAGCGGGTGGCGGTGCCCTCGGAGAACCTCGTCACCCCGGAGGTGGTGCGTCGGCTGTGCTGGGACTGGCAGCCGGTCACCGACATCGCCGCCGCGGTCGAGGAGTTCCTGGTGGCCGCAGGCGTGCGCCCGTGGCAACGCGATCTGGTGGTGCCGGTGCTGACCGCCGCGCTCGCCCCCTCGACCGCCGAATGACCGCATCGCGTTTGGATAATTGACCAACAGGGAACCGCCGAGGGGTGAGTACCACCGGAACGCCGACCGACTCCCCCGACGAGACGACGCCACTGGTTCTCGGACCCGCTCTGCGGCACGTCGGCGAGACCACCGCCGTGGTCTGGGTGCAGACCGACCGTCCCGCGACGGTGACCGTACTCGGTTGCAGCGCAAGAACTTTCCGAGTGCAAGAACACCACTACGCGTTGGTCACCGTCACCGGCCTGGCGCCCGATTCGTCGTCCGAGTACCAGGTGCACATCGACGGCGAACTGGTGTGGCCGCTGCCCGACAGCCCCTTCCCGCCCAGCGTGATCCGCACCCGGGGACCCGTGAGCACCGAGCGGTTGCGCGCGGTGTTCGGCTCCTGCCGCTACCCCAAGACCGGCGTCGAGGAGATCGACGAGAAACTGGGCGCGGACGCCCTGGACCGCTATGCCGACCGGATGGCACGGCTCCCGGTCAGCGAATGGCCGGATCTGCTGATCCTGCTCGGCGATCAGGTCTACGCCGACGAGCTCACCCCTGAGGCCCGCCGACATCTGACGGGCCGGCGGCGGCGCCGCGCCAAGCACGGGCAGCGCCCGCCCGACGAGGTGGTCAGCTTCGGCGAGTACGAGGGCCTCTACCGGCACTCGTGGTCGGATCCGGAGATCCGCTGGATCATGTCCACGGTTCCCACGGCGATGATCTTCGACGACCACGACGTCCGCGACGACTGGAACACCTCGGCGGCCTGGCGTGCCGAGATCAACGCCAAACCGTGGTGGCGTGACCGCATCCGGGCCGGTCTGGCGTCGTACTGGGTGTACCAGCACATGGGCAACCTCAGTCCCGCGGAGTTGGAGGCCGACGAGGACTACCAGAAGATGAGTGCGGTCGACGGTGACGTGTGGCCGGTTCTCGTCGAGATTGCCGACCGCGCCGACGCCGAGGTGGACGCCAACAAGGGCGTGCGGTTCAGCTACCGGTGGGATTTCGGCCGCAACAGGTTCATCATGATGGACTCCCGCAACGGCCGGATCCTCGACTCCGGTGAGCGGATGATGATCGGGGAACGGGAGTTCTCCTGGCTCGAACAGCAGGCCGGCGACGGACTCGACCAGATCGACCACCTGGTGCTCGGATCCTCGGTGCCGTGGCTGATGCCGCCGGCGCTGTCCGATCTGCAGACCGTCAACGAGATCTCCGCCGACCGTCCGGGGTGGCGCGGCATACCGGCCGAAAAGGTGCGCCAGGCGGCGGATCTCGAGCACTGGCCGGCGTTCGTCAAGTCGTTCCTGCGGTTGACCACGATGATCCGCAAAGCCGCCACGTACCCCAACGGTCCGGCGACGGTCACGGTGCTGTCCGGCGACGTACACCACAGCTACGCCGCGAAGGCCACCCTCGACGGCGTCGGCGACGATGACGCCACCGTGCACCAGCTGGTGTGCTCACCGGTGCACAACTATGTGCCGTCGTATGTGAAGCCGGTCTTCAAACTCGGCTGGTCGCGACGGCTCGCACCGCTCATGCGGCGGTGGGCACTGCGGCACGGATCGCCCGAGCTGACCGTCAACTGGACCAACACGGCCGGCCCGGTCTTCGGCAACACCATCGCGACACTGTTGCTTTCGGGCCGCAAGGCCGAGGTGCTGTTCGAGCAGCCCGATACGTCGACCGAACTCCGCGAGGTCGCCCGCATCCCGCTCGGCGGGCGCAGCCCGACCGTCAGTCCAGTCGCTCGCTGACCTCGTCGGCGTCCGCCGGCGTCGCGCCCAGGGCCGCCACCCACCCGGTGATCTGCCGGGAGATGTTGCGGTCGGTCACGCCGACGTCGGCGAGCACCTCACCGCGCGAGGCGTGGTCGAAGAACTGCTGCGGCAGCCCGACGTCGCGGCACGGCACGTCGACCTCGGCGTGACGCAGCGCCGCCGACACCGACGAGCCGATCCCGCCGTGCAGACCGTTGTCCTCGACGGTGACCACCAGCTTGTGGGCGGCGGCGAACTCGGTGAGCACCTCGGGCACCGGCAGCACCCAGCGCGGGTCGACGACGGTGACACCGATGCCCTGTTTGCGCAGGCGTTCGGCGACGGTGAGCGCCATCGAGGCGAACGGACCGACCGCCACGAGCAGCACATCGTCGGACAGGCCGTCGGCCGGCTCGGCCAGCACGTCGACCCCGCGGTGCCGTCGCACCGCCGGGATGTCTTCGCCCACATCACCTTTGGGAAACCTGATGGCGGTGGGGGCGTCATTGACGTCGAGCGCCTCGCCGAGTTCCTCGCGCAGTCGCGCGCCGTCGCGAGGTGCGGCCACCCGCATCCCCGGCACGATGCCCAACACGGACAGATCCCACATGCCGTTGTGGCTGGCGCCGTCCGGACCGGTGACACCGGAGCGGTCCAGCACCAGCGTGACGGGCAGTTTGTGCAGCGCGACGTCCATCATCAGCTGGTCGAACGCGCGGTTGAGGAACGTCGAGTAGATGGCCACCACGGGATGCAGGCCGCCCATGGCCAGGCCCGCCGCGGACGTCATCGCATGCTGTTCGGCGATGCCGACGTCGAAGAAGCGGTCCGGGAACCGGTCACGGAAAGCGCTGAGGCCGGTGGGGCCGGGCATGGCCGCGGTGATCGCGACGATGTCGCGCCGCTTGGCGCCGTAGTCGATGAGCGCCTCGGAGAACGAGGACGTCCACCCCGGTGCGGCCACCATCGTGGCGCGGCCGGTCGCGACGTCGATGACGCCGCACGCATGCATCTGTTCGGCCTCGTCGTTCTCGGCCGGGGCATAGCCCATGCCCTTGCGGGTGACGACGTGCACGATCACCGGGGCGTTGAAGCCGCGGGCGTGGCGCAGTGCGGACTCGACGGCGTGCTCGTCGTGGCCGTCGATGGGACCGACGTACTTGAGCCCGAGATCGGTGAACATCACCTGCGGCGACAGGGCGTCCTTGATGCCCGCCTTGACGCTGTGCATGCACTGGTAGCAGAACTCGCCGATCACCGGCAGTCCGCGTACCGCCTTGCGGCCCTCCTCGAGCACCCGTTCGTATCCGGGCTGCAGGCGCAGCGCGGCCAGGTGGTCGGCGAACCCGCCGATGGTGGGCGCGTAGCTGCGTCCGTTGTCGTTGACGACGATCACCACGGGCCTGCGGGCGGCCGCGATGTTGTTGAGCGCCTCCCAGCACATGCCGCCGGTCAGCGCGCCGTCGCCGACGACGGCGACCACATGACGGTTGCGGTGCCCGGTCAGCTCGAAGGCCTTGGCCAGCCCGTCGGCGTAGGACAGTGCGGCGCTGGCGTGGCTGGACTCCACCCAGTCGTGCTCGCTCTCACTGCGCGACGGGTAGCCCGACAGGCCGTCCTTCTTGCGCAGCGAGTCGAACTCGTGGGAGCGCCCGGTGAGCATCTTGTGCACATAGGCCTGATGACCCGTGTCGAAGATGAGCGGATCGTGCGGCGAGTCGAAAACCCGGTGCAGGGCGAGCGTCAGCTCGACGACGCCGAGGTTCGGGCCCAGATGCCCGCCGGTGGCAGCAACCTTGTGGATGAGGAACTGGCGAATCTCCCCGGCCAATTCGCTGAGCGCAGACTGCGAAAGGTGCTGCAGATCGGCGGGACCGCGGATCTGTTCAAGCATTCCGTCAGTCTACGCACGACCCCAGGGCTCAGTCGCGTTGAGACTGGTACACGTCGGGCACTCCGTCGCGGTCCGTATCGGCCGTCTCCTGCAGCCAAACTGCCCGGTAGTGGCGGTTGCGGACCCTCAGCAGCACCGCCGCGATCAACGCCGCGACCAGGGATCCGGTGAGCACCCCGACCTTCACAAAATCGTCACGATCGGACCCCAGACCGTAGGCGAGGTCGCCGATGAGCAGGGACACCGTGAAACCGATCCCGGCCAGCAACGCGACGCCGAACACGTCGATCCAGCGCAGCGCGTCGTCGAGGTTGGCCCGGGTGACCGCGGTCAGCACGCGGGTCGTGAGGAAGATGCCCACCGGTTTGCCCACCACCAGGCCCAGGATGATCCCGAGGGTGATCGGATCGCTCAAAGCCCTGGTGAGACCGCTCACCCCGCCGATCGCGACCCCGGCGGCGAAGAAGGCGAACACCGGCACCGCCACCCCCGCCGACAGCGGACGAAGGCGGTGCTCGAAGTGCTCGGCCAGCCCCGGCCCGGCCTCGGGCCCGCCCGCGGCGACGCTGCGCAGGACCGGAACGGTGAATCCGAGCAGGACCCCGGCGACGGTGGCGTGCACCCCGGATTCGTGCACCAGCACCCAGGTGGCCACGCCGAGCGGCAGCAGCAGCCACCACGACCGGATCCGCCGCTGCACACACAGTGCGAACAGCGCGAGCGGGACGATCGACAACCCGAGCGCTGTGAGGTTGATCTCGTCGGTGTAGAACACCGCGATCACCGTCACCGCGAGCAGATCGTCGACGACGGCCAGTGTCAGCAGGAAGGTGCGCAGCGCGGCGGGCAGATGGGTGGAGATCACCGCGAGCACCGCGACGGCGAACGCGATGTCGGTGGCCGTGGGGATGGCCCAGCCGCGGGTGGCGCCGTCACCGACGGGGGCGGTGACGGCCACGAAGATCAACGCCGGAACCACCATCCCGCCGACGGCCGCGGCCATCGGCAGGGCCGCCCGCGCCGGGTCCCGCAGATCGCCCGCGACGAATTCCCGTTTGAGTTCGAGGCCGACGACGAGGAAGAAGACGGCCAGCAGGCCGTCGGCCGCCCAGGTGCCCAGGGTGAGGTTCAGGTGCAGGCCGAACGGCTCCGCCCCGATCTTCAGGTCGCGCAGCGCGAAGTAGGACTCGGCCCACGGCGAGTTGGCCCACACCAGGGCGACGGCCGACGCCACCAGCAACACCGCACCGCCGACGGTCTCCTTGCGCAGGATCCCGGCGATGCGCGCCGTCTCCGACCAGGAGCCCCGGGACAGTACCGAGCGTCGTGCTCGCGGGGCGGGGGTGTTCGTCAAATCGGCCTCACCAGGGGTAGGGGTCATCACATCGCCGACCAGACTTCCCGGCACACCGTATTCGCACACCACCCTAGGCGATCGAGCCTCGCGAGGCCCTCCCGCGGAGTACATTCATCCTCGGTGCGCCGGGAAGTCTGGTCGGCAGACAGTTGACCCGACTCCTGAAAGGGCTTCCGTTGCATGCCATCCCACCGGCGACTGCGCGCGCCGAATCCCCACTCGCCATCCACACCGACGGACTCGGCAAACGGTTCGGCCCGGTCCTCGCCGTCGAGGGCCTCGACCTGAGCGTGACGCCGGGCGAGGTGTTCGGCTTCCTCGGCCCCAACGGTGCCGGCAAGTCGACGACGATCCGCATGCTGCTGGGATTCCTGCGGCCCAGCGAGGGGTCGGCCCACGTCTTCGGGATCGACGCCGGCGACGTGCGCCGCGTCCACCGCCTCCTGGCGTACGTCCCCGCCGACGTCGCACTGTGGCCGGCCCTGACCGGTGCCGAGACCCTCGAACTGCTCGGCAACATCGGCCCCGGTGTGGACACCGACTACCGCGCCGAACTGATCCGGCGCTTCGACCTCGACCTCGACCGGCCGGGCAAGGCCTATTCGACCGACAACCGGCAGAAGGTGGCGCTGGTGGCGGCCTTCGCCACCCGGGCCCCGCTGCTCGTGCTCGACGAGCCGACCAGCGGACTCGACCCGCTGATGGAGCGGGAGTTCCGCCGCTGCATCCGCGAGGCGCGCGACCGCGGCCAGACGGTGTTCCTGAGCTCGCACCAACTCGCGGAGGTGGAAGCCGTCTGCGACCGGGTGGCGATCCTGCGGTCCGGCAGGCTCGTCGAGATCGACAACATCGCCGACCTCCGTCGGTTGCGCCGCACCGTGGTGGAGGTCGGCTACCGCGACGCCGCGCCACAGTTGACCGGCGTCGCCGGTGTCTCCGACATCGAGCGTCTCGAGGGCCGGCGCCTGCGGTTCACGCTGTCGGGGCCACCGACGCTGGTCCTGCGGGCGCTGTCGTCGGTGGACGTGACCGCGCTGAGGATGCACGAACCCACACTCGAGGAGATCTTCCTCGACTACTACGGCGAGACGTCCCGATGACCACCGCGACGATGCCGGCCGCCCCCACCGCGTCGGCGCCACCCGTCGCGCGCACCGTCGGCCGGCTCGCGGTACGCCAGGTGCGCCGGGGCACGCTGATCGTGGCGGGTGTCGCCGCAGGCATGTCGGCCCTGGTGGCCGCCCAGTACCAGAGCACCTTCTCGGGTGAACTCGACCAGGGTGCGCTGCGCGCGCTGGCCGAGAACCCGGCGGTGCGGGTGTTGTTCGGCCCGCCGCTGGCCCTCGACGATCCCGGCGGGTTCACGGTGTGGCGGACCGGCACACCGGTGCTCGTCATCGCCGCGGTGTGGATTCTGCTCGCCGTCATCCGCATCACCCGGGGCGAGGAGGAGGCCGGCCGCTGGGATCTGCTCCTGGCCGGACCGCTGCGCACGGTCGACGCCGCCGCGCGCTGTCTCCTCGCGGCCGTCGGCGCCGCGGTGGTGATCGGCACGGCCGTCGGCCTCGCCATGGTCGCCGCGGGAACCGACCCGCGCGGCGCGGCGCTCTACGCGGCCGGCGTCGCGGGCACCGCGGCGTGGTTCGCCACTGTCGGCGCCCTGGCGGCACAGGCGATGCCGACCAGATCGGCGGCGGTGGGCGCGTCCGTCGCGGTACTCGGCGCGGCGCTGCTGCTGCGCATGCTCTCCGACGGGGTGGCGGCGCTGGCGTGGACGGCATGGCTCACCCCGTTCGGGCTGCTGGGACGTGTCGCGCCGTACGCCCACAACGACATCCTGCCGCTGCTCGTGCTGGTCGCGGTGCCGCCGCTGATCGGTGCGGCTGCGCTGGCGACCGCACGCCATCGCGACGTGGGGGGCGGGGTGGTGAGCGTGTCGACCCGTCGCCGGCCCCGGATACTCCTGTTGGGATCGGTCGGCGGGTTCGCGCTCCGGCGTGCGCTGCGCCCGGCCCTGGGCTGGTCGATCGGGATCGCGACGTACTTCCTGCTACTCGGCGCGATGCTCACCTCGATTCTCGAGTTCCTCACGGAGAACCCACGATTCGCCGAACTGGCCGCCGCGGCGGGCTTTTCGGGGCTGGGCTCGGCCGACGGGTTCGCCGCGGCGCTGTTCCGTCTGCTCGCCATTGCCACCGGCCTGTTCGCAGCGACCAGGCTGGCCGCGCTGGTCGCCGACGAGAGGGCACGCCGGTGGACGACGGTGCTCGCGGCACCCGTGCCGCGGGCGCGCGTCGCCGCGCAGGAGATCGGGGTGACGGCCGTGGGCGTGCTGATGCTGCACACCGTGGCCGCGCTGGCGATGTGGCTCGGGTCGGCGGTCACCGGCGGACCACTGCGGTGGGGTTCCGCCCTGGCCGGCGCGTTGAACCCCGCTCCCGTCGCGTTCCTGGCGTTGGGCGCGGCAGGGCTGGCGGTGGGCTGGCTGCCGTCGGCCGTCACGGCGGTGGGAGCGGTTCCGGTCGCCGGCGGCTTCCTGCTCGAGGTTCTCGCCGACAGCCTGCACGCGCCGCGGCACCTGCAGCAGGTGTCGCCGTTCCCCCATGTGGCGTCGGTGCCCGCGGAGCCGCCGAACACCGGTGCCATCGTGGCCTTTCTGGTCATCGGGACCGGGCTGGCCGCCGCGGGCGTCGCCGGCTACCGGCGTCGCGACCTCGTCTCGTGAGCGCCGTGGCCGGTCACCCGTTCTTGGCGAGGAACCGGCGGAACAGCGGCCAGGCCACCGCACCGTTGTAGACGACGCCGGCCAGCAGGTACGGCCACCAGGTGCCGTGGTCGCCGGCCACCCAGAACGCCTTGGCGGCCCAGTAGGGCGGCAGGACGCCGAACGCCAGATTCCACGCCGAGTCGATGAACCACGGCAGGCACGGTAGGCCGGCGATGAGCATGCCGAGCCCGCGCACTGCCGCCAGTCCCTGGATCTTGTTGCCCGCCATGGCGACGATGAGCAGCAGCGTGACGACTGCCGACAGTCCGGAGAGCAGACCGATGGGGATCAGCGCACCGGTCATCCCGGGCTGCAGGATGCCGCTGAGTGACAACGTCGTGACGACGTAGACCGTGGTGACCACGACGACCGTCACCGCACGGTAGGCGAAGAACACCGAGAGCTTCACCGGGGTGACGCGCAGCGCGGTGAGCGTACCGGCGTCCACCTCGTCCAGCACCAGGAAGGCCGCCAGGGCGCCGGCGATGATGATGCTCGTCAACAGCAGGAAGCCGGTGAGGATCACCGGGTAATAGGGCACCAGGTCGAATCCCTGTTTCTCGGCGAGCATCTCGGTGACCCGTGGCGTGAGCAGAGCCACGGCCGAGGTCCAGATGACGGGGGCGAATACGATCATCACCAGCAGCGGATCGCGGTAGGCGCCGCGGATGTCGTTGCGCCCGAACGCCCGCCACGCGCGGACCACCGGAGTAGCCATCACGAACCCGCCGATCGCACCACGTGGCGGACGAACATCGCCTTCGCGGCCAGGTACAACCCGATCAGACACACGAGCGGGTAGCCGATCGCGTACACCACCTGCCACGGCTGCAGGTGCAGCTGGTCGAAGGCGGCGCCCAACAGCATCAACGGTCCCTGTGTCGGGACGAGGTGGAGCGCCGGGTGGGGCCACACGCCCGAATAGTGCAGCACCGGAAGATTCATCACCGCGATGGGAACCGTGCCGGCCAGGAACCAGTCGCTCACCGAGGCGAACGGTAGCGAGGTGATGAACCCGACCAGCAGCATCAGCAGCGTGCCGAGCACCACACCGGCCACCATCGGCACGGGACGGTATGCGACGCCGTGTGCGATCGTGACCACCGTGACGGCCACGAGGAGCGAAACCGAGCACAGCACAGTCACTTTCGCGGCGAGATACTCGCCGAAGCGCAGCGGGGTGGAGATCATCGCGCCGAGCGTGCGCTCCTGCTTCTCGAAGAACACCGAGCCGCCGATGAAGAAGAAGCCGATGATGGAGATGTCGCCCACCAGCACGTAGGGTTCGGCCGCCGCGCGCAGCCCGTGCGACAACGGCAGCAGCACCGCCAGCCAGATCAGCCCGGAGAACACCGCCGCATGCAGGAACCGCTGCCGGTTCTGCAGGGTGAGTTCCAGACGCAGGACGCTGAGCAGCCGGGTCATGTCAGCCGCCGTCCGGTCACGTCGACGAACACGTCGTCGAGGCTGGCCTCGCGGCTGTGGATGGTCTCCACATGGTGCGCGCGCAGCACGTCGTGGAAGGCGGGATCGTCGGCGAGCCCGTCCATCGCGAACTCGGCTTCGGCGAGTTCGCCTCGAGGCGAGCGGTATTCGACCCGGACCACGCGCCTGCCGCGGGCGATCCGCAGTTCGGCGGGGGTGTCCAGCGCGACGATCCTCCCTTCGACGACGAACGCGACCCGGTCGCACAGTTCGTTGGCCGTGGCCATGTCGTGCGTGGTGAGGAACACCGTGCGACCGCGCGCTCGCAGCTCGAGGATCATGTCCTTGACGTTGCGCGCGTTCACCGGGTCCAGGCCCGACGTCGGTTCGTCGAGGAACAGCAGATCGGGATCGTTGAGCAACGATCGTGCGAACGTCAGTCGCATCTGCATTCCCTTGGAGTACTTGGCCACCCGGGTGCCGGCGTGCTCGCCGAGCCCGACCGCGGAGAGCAGTTCCGCCGGGTCGAGGGTGGGCCCGTCGTACAGGGACGCGAAGAAGCGCAGGTTCTCCAGCCCGGTGAGCTTCTGGTAGTGGTTCGGCAGCTCGAACGAGACACCGATGCGCTGGTAGTAGTCGGGGCCCCAGTCCAACGGTTCGCGACCCCAGACGGCGATGTCTCCCCCGTGTCCGCGCAGGAGGCCGATCAGCAGCTTCTGAGTGGTGGACTTCCCGGCACCGCTGGGGCCGAGGAATCCGAAGATCTCCCCGCGGCCGACCTCGAAGTCCATCCCGCGCACCGCGGGTTCGGCCGCCTTGGGATAGGCGTAGGTGAGGCCGCGGACACGGATCACCTCGTCGGTTCCGGCCGACGGGGACTGGTGCAGGCGGGCCGATTGCGTCACGATGGGTGCCTTTCGACAGCGGGATACCACATTCCGACCAGACTTCCCGGAGCACCGTCAGCGACTATACTGAACTTTCAGTAATTTGTGAAACCGTTTGGGAGGCAGAGTGGCCGACGAGGACGCGACCGAGGCGGCCGAAGCACTCGCCCTCGTCCTGACCAGTCACGGTCTGCAACGCATGACGTCCAGGGTGCTGGCCGCGTTGTTGTTCACCGAACAGCCGACGTTGACGGCCGGCGAACTCGCCGCCCGCCTGCAGGCCAGCGCGGGCGCGATCTCCGGCGCCGTCAAGATGCTCGTCTCCGTCGGCCTGGTCGAGCGGGTGCCTGCGCCCGGGAGCCGCCGGGACCACTACCGGCTGCGCGACGATGCGTGGGCGGTGCTGTACACCACCCAGAACGAGATCCTCGCCGGGCTGCGGAAGGCCGCCGAGGACGGGATCGCCGTGAGCCCGACCGGTTCCGCCGCGCGGACACGGCTTCTGGAGATGCGGGACTTCTACGCCTTCCTGCTGGACGAGATGCCCGCCGTCCTCGACCGCTGGCGGGCACACAGGTCACCGCCGGGCGCGCCGACGCAGATGTGAGGACCGGGCGGCTCAGCGGCGTGCCGCGAGCGTCGCATCCGACCACAGCGCCGCCCCTGCATGGCCGAGCAGCAACTTGCTGTAGAACACCGGACCGAACCACGGCGCGGTGTTCGACGGTCCGAGTGCCCGGTCCACGCAGATGCCGCCCAGGGTCGTGACGACCCCGGCCGCGCGGCGGTGACGTCGCGCGTACCGGATGAGCGCCGTCGCCGCCAGCAGGTAGCCATAGTTCGCCACGGCCCAGCGCCAACGCGTCCGGCCGCCGCCGTCGAGCCAGGCCAGCGCGAGCGGATGCACGTGGGCGACCGCGAACCGCAGATGGTCCGCGTCGGTCTGCCCGGGCCGCTCGTACCAGCGCGCGCACGCCACGGTGTTGTTGGCCAACACCCCACCCCACAGGTCGACCGCCGCCACCACCAGCAGCGTGGCCCGCGCCGCGCCGAGCCGCCGGCCGGCCAGCCGCGGAGCGAGATATCCCCCGAGTGCGGCGAGGCCGAGGATCGAGGCCGTGCCCGCCGGGGTCGTCTCCTCACCGACGAACTCCAGCCAGGCTGCGCGCAGGGCGTTCACCGGGTCAGCACCGCGACACATTCGACGTGATGGGTCAGCGGGAAGGAGTCGAACACCCGCACCTCCTCGACGGTGTAACCGGCACGCAGGTACAACCCGACGTCTCGCGCGAAAGACGCTGCCTCACAACCGATGTGGATGATGCGCGGCACGCCGGCTGCGCTGATCGCGTCGATGATCTCGCGTCCCGCGCCTGCGCGCGGCGGATCGAGCACCGCCACGTCGGCGGCGCCGCGCTCGGCCGACAGCGCCCGGCGTACCGAATCGGTGACGACGCGGACCTGCGGGAGGTCGGCCAGTGCGGCGCGCGCCGACCGGCCCGCCGCCCGCGAGGTGTCCACCGTCAGCACCCGGCCGCCGTCACCGACCTGATCGGCCAGCGCAGCGGCGAAAACCCCTGCGCCACCGTAGAGGTCCCACGCCGTCTGCCCGGGGCCCAGCGCCGCCCACTGGACGACGAGCTCGCTGTAGCGGCGGGCGGCGTCGCGATGGGCCTGCCAGAACGCGGTCACCGGCACCCGCCACACACGACCACCGATGCGCTGGGTCGCCTCGTAGCTGCCGGACACCACCGTCGTCGGCGTACCGCGCCCCGCGCGCGGACCGCTCTGCACGATGTGGCGGGCGCCGTCGTCGTCGATCGCGACGTGCACGTGCGCACCCGGCGGGAAGCGCAGCAGGTGCACATCGTCGAGCAGTTCGGGCGGCAACTGGGCGCACCGCAGGTCGGTGACCAGTTCCGCGCTGTGGTAGCGGTGGAATCCCGGAGCACCGTCGGCCCCGGTGTCCAGCCGGACCCTGGTGCGCCACTGCGTCGCCGCACCGTCGCCGATCGCCTCGGCGCTCGCGCGGTCCTCGTCACACCACTGGAATCCGCCCAGCCGGGCGAGCTGATTGGCCACCACGGCGCCCTTGAGCCGTCGCGCAGCCTCGGGCGTGACGAACGCGAGATCGCAGCAGCCCGCCCCGTCCACACCGGCGATCGGGCACAGCGACGGGATCCGCTCGGGCGACGGGTCGATGACCTCGACGACGTCGGAGTGCCAGTAGGACCCGCGGTCGGATAGCACGCGGACCCGAACGGTCTCCCCCGGCAACGCGTGCCGGACGAAGACCACCCGGCCGTCGTGACGCGCCACGCAGCTGCCACCGTTGGCGGGAGGACCGACCTGCAGGACGAGTTCGGTTGGCGCGCTCTCGGATCCGCTCACTCCAGGAAACCTCGTCGGGCATCGCCCGGCGCGGACTGCGGTTCGAGCAACTTCAACCGCTCCGACGAGTTCAGCTGCCACGGAACCGATGTCACCATCACGTTGGGCATGAACAGCAGCCGGCCCTTGAGCCGCAACGCACTCTGGTTGTGCAGGACCTGCTCCCACCAGTGGCCCACGACGTATTCCGGGATGAACACGGTCACGACCGTGCGCGGCGACTCCTTGGTGACCCGCTTGACGTAATCGAGCACCGGGCGGGTGATCTCGCGGTAGGGCGAGGCGATCACCTTCAGCGGCACGGTGACATCGCTGTCCTCCCACTGGTGCACCAGCGCCCGCGTCTCGGCGTCGTCGACGCTGACGGTGATGGCCTCCAGCACGTCCGGCCGGGTGGCCCGGGCATACGCCAGCGCGCGCAGCGTGGGCAGGTGCAGTTTCGACACCAGCACGATCGCGTGGTTGCGGCTCGGCAGCACGATGTCGTCGCTTTCGTCCTCCTGCTGGGCTAGCTCGCGCGCGACCGTGTCGTAGTGCCTGCGGATCGACTTCATGATGATGAACAGGCTGCCCATCGCCAGGATCGCAATCCACGCGCCGGCAACGAATTTGGTCGCCACCACGATGACCAGGACCGAACCGGTGCAGGTCAGGCCGATACCGTTGATCACCCGCGAGCGCATCATCCGGTGCCGCACCGCCGGGTCGGTCTCGGTGCGCAGCAGCCTGGTCCAGTGCCGCACCATGCCGATCTGGCTGAGGGTGAACGAGACGAACACCCCGACGATGTAGAGCTGGATCAGGGCGGTGACCTCGGCGCGGAAGGCCACGATGAAGGCGACCGCAGCGAAGGCCAGCATCAGGATGCCGTTCGAGAAGGCAAGGCGGTCACCACGCGTGTGCAGCTGACGCGGCAGGAAGCGGTCCTGCGCCAGGATCGAGCCGAGCACGGGGAAACCGTTGAACGCCGTGTTGGCGGCCAGCACGAGGATCAGGGCGGTCACGCCCGCGATCAGCAGCAGGCCGATCGACGAACCGTGGAAGACCGCATCGGCCAGCTGGGTGATCAGCGTCTTCTGCTGATATCCCTCCGGGGCTCCGCCCAGCTGCTCCGCGGGACGCTCGGCCACCTTGGCGCCGGTTGCCTTGGCCAACATGATGATGCCCATGAACAGGGTGATGGCGATCACGCCGAGCAACGCGAGCGTGGTCGCGGCGTTCCGGGACTTCGGCTTGCGGAAGGCCGGGACGCCGTTGCTGATCGCCTCGACCCCGGTCAACGCGGCACAGCCCGAGGAGAACGCCCGGGCAACCAGGAAGACCAGCGCGAACCCCATGATGTCGTCGTGTTCGGCGTGCAGTTCGAAGCCCGCCGACTCCGCCTGCAGCGGCTCGCCGAGCACGTAGATCTGGAACAGCCCCCAGCCCAGCATGACGAACATGCCGGCCATGAACAGGTACGTCGGGATCGCGAACGCGGTGCCGGACTCGCGGATGCCTCTCAGGTTCGCCGACGCCAACAGCAGGATGGCGATGACGGCGAACAGCACCTTGTGCTGGGCGACGAACGGGATCGCCGACCCGATGTTCGACATCGCCGAGGCCATCGAGACAGCCACGGTGAGCACGTAGTCGACCAGCAGCGCACTGGCCACCGTCAACCCGGCGGTCGGCCCGAGGTTGGTGGTGACCACCTCGTAATCGCCGCCGCCGGACGGATATGCGTGCACGTTCTGCCGGTAACTGGCGATCACGATCAGCATCACGCCTGCCACCGCGAGGCCGATCCACGGCGCCATCGTGTACGACGTCAGCCCGGCGACCGACAGCACGAGGAAGATCTCCTCCGGCGCGTACGCCACCGACGACATGGCGTCGGAGGCGAACACCGGTAGCGCGATCCGCTTGGGCAACAGCGTGTGGGAAAGCCGGTCACTGCGGAACGGCCGCCCGAGCACCAGTCGCCGCGCCGCGGTAGAAAGCTTGGACACGAGGTCCAAGGGTATGCCCAGTGACGCAGGGCTGTAGCGTTCCGGTTGCGGAGATTCGCTACTGGCTTCACAGCAGCAGAGCCGAAAGGAACCGCAGGTGCGTGTAGTGGTGATGGGATGCGGTCGGGTGGGGGCTTCCCTGTCCGACAGCCTGTCGCGGATCGGTCATGACGTGGCTGTCATCGACCGGGACGCGACCGCCTTCCACCGGCTCAGTCCCGAGTTCGTGGGTGAGCGGGTGCTGGGCATGGGCTTCGACCGGGACGTGCTGCTGCGCGCCGGTATCGAGGAGGCCAGTGCGTTCGCCGCGGTCTCCTCCGGCGACAACTCCAACATCATCTCCGCGCGTGTCGCCCGGGAGACCTTCGGCGTGGAACGGGTGGTGGCCCGCATCTACGACGCGAAACGCGCCGCGGTCTACGAACGCCTCGGCATTCCCACCGTCGCCACGGTGCCGTGGACCACCGACCGGCTGCTCAATGTGCTGACCCGTGAGACCGAGACCACCAAGTGGCGCGACCCGTCGGGCAACGTCGGGGTGGCCGAGCTACCCCTGCACGAGGATTGGGTGGGCCACCGCGTCACCCAGTTGGAGGCGGCGACCAGCGGCCGGGTGGCGTTCCTCATCCGCTTCGGCAGCGGTGTGCTGCCCGACGCCAAGACCGTCATCCAGGCCGGCGATCAGGTCTACATCGCCGCCGTGGCAGGCCATATCGCGGAGGCGATGGCGATCAGCGCGCTGCCCCCGGGTGAGGACGACTCGTGAAGGTGGCCGTTTCGTGAAGGTAGCTATCGCCGGGGCCGGCGCCGTGGGCCGGTCCATCGCCAGGGAACTCCTCGAAAGCAACCACGAGGTGACGCTGCTCGAACGCAACCCCGACCACATCGACGTCGACGCGATACCCGCCGCGCACTGGCGGCTCGGCGACGCCTGTGAGATCTCCGTGCTCGAGTCGGTCCACCTCGAGGATTTCGACGTGGTGATCGGCGCCACCGGCGACGACAAGGTCAACGTGGTGGTGAGCCTGCTGGCCAAGACCGAATTCGGGGTCTCGCGGGTGGTCGCGCGGGTCAACGACCCGCGCAACGAGTGGTTGTTCGACGAGAACTGGGGCGTCGACGTCGCGGTGTCGACCCCCCGGATGCTGGCCTCTCTGGTCGAGGAGGCGGTCGCCGTTGGTGATCTGGTGCGGCTCATGGAGTTTCGCAAGGGGCAGGCCAACCTCGTGGAGATCACCCTGCCCGACGACACGCCGTGGGGCGGTAAAGCGGTCAAACGCCTCGAACTGCCCCGGGATTCGGCGCTCGTCACGATCCTTCGCGGTCCGCGGGTCATCGTCCCCGAGGGCGACGAGCCACTCGAAGGCGGCGACGAATTGTTGTTCGTCGCGTCGGCGGAGGTCGAGGACGAGCTCAGCCGCCTGCTGCTCAATCCCAAGCAGCGCTGAGGATCAGTCCGTCGCGGCAAGCGCGGCGTGGAGGGCACGCTGGGCGCTGCGGATGGCGAAGTAGGTGACCAGGGCCGCGACGGCGGTCAACGGCCAGCCCATCGCGATGCGGGCGACGCCGAGCCACCCCGTCTGGTCGGCGTCGTAGAGGTGGCGCTGGACGATGAACCGGGACAGGAAGACCGCCACCCAGGTCACGGTGGCGAAGTCGAATGCCCGCACCGCCGTTGGCATCTTGCGCCACTGGTCGCTGTGGCCGTTGATCCAGCCCCAGATGTAGCCGACGACGGGACGACGGATCAGCACCGAGAGGGCGAATACGCTCGCCCAGAACAGCGACATCCAGATCCCGAGCAGGAAGTAGCCCTTGGACTCGCCGACCAGGTAGGCGATGAGCGCGCTGACGCCCACCCCGATGAATCCCGAGATCGCGGGTTGCACGGTGTCCCTGCGCACGAGCCGCCACACGAGGATCAGCGCGGCGACACCGAGCGCGGCGACGATCGCCGGGATCAGGCCCGCGATCGAGGAGACCGGGACGAACACCACGACGGGCAACGAGGAGTAGATCAGGCCGCTGACGCCGCCCATCTGGGCGAGGATCGCCTGTGCGCCGGTGGGTTTGTCCGGTTCGGCGGCCTCGTCTGATTCGGTGACCGGGTCGCTCACTTCTGAATTTCGTAGTGCGGGTTGTAGATCGCCTTCGTCCCGTTCTCGAGCTTGCCGACCCGACCGTGCACCCGCAGGGTCCGGCCGGACTCGATGCCCGCGATACGCCGCTGCCCGAGCCACACCAGCATCACCGTGTCGGTGCCGTCGAACAACTCGGCCCGGACACCGCCCGCGCAATTCTTGGAGTTCGTCTCCACGCTGCGCAGGGTGCCGACCATCGTGACTTCCTGACCGCGTTGACAGTCGATCGCCTTCTGGGCGCCGGTCTGCGCGGCTTCATCGCTGAGCTCCTCGACGTCGAGTTGCTCCGGGTCCTCCGTCAGACGTCGGGTGAGCCGACGCAGATACCCTTCGGCCGTGGCCATGGCCTCTCCTGACCTTTCGCAGATCCACCGTGGACCCGCACTCAATCCAACGCCACGGTAGACCTGTTGGTTCCCTTATGCCATGCGGGGTTGACCACGCCGCGCGGTTCTAACCATGCCGGTTCTGCGGACGGTGCACGATCGTGTGATGACGGTCGATCTGCGCGGTGTGACAACGGTGCTCCTGCCCGGAACCGGGTCCGACGACGACTACGCGTACCGGGCGTTCTCGCCCGCCCTGCACGAGGCCGGCGCAGTCGTCGTCACCCCGCCGCCGCAGCCCCAGCGGCTGCTCGCGGGGTACCGGGAGGCGCTGCAGGAGGCCGCCGCCGGCGGACCGGTGGCCGTCGGGGGCGTGTCGATCGGCGCGGCGGTCGCCGTCGAATGGGCGCTCGCCAACCCCGGTTCTGCGGTGGCGGTGCTCGCGGCGTTGCCCGCGTGGACCGGTTCGCCGGCGACGGCGCCCGCGGCGATGATGGCGCGCTACTCGGCGCACGCGTTGCGGCGGGACGGACTGGTGGCGGCGACGTCACAGATGCGCGCGTCGAGCCCGCGCTGGCTCGGTGAGGAGCTGACCCGCTCGTGGGTGGCGCAGTGGCCGGCGCTGCCCGAGGCGATGGACGAGGCGGCCGGCTATGTCGCGCCGACGTGCGCGCAGTTGGAGGCGCTGAGGGTGCCGATGGGTGTGGCCTCGGCCACCGACGATCCGGTGCACCCGCTGGAGGTCGGGATGGAGTGGGTGTCCGCGGCGCCGTGCGCGGCGCTGCGGACCGTCACCCTCGACGAGATGGGCGCCGAACCCGCGGTGCTCGGCGTCGCATGCCTCGCAGCGCTCGCCGAGGCGTGCGACCGGGCGCCCTAACCGCCGGTGATGGTGCGCAGCTGCTGCATCGCCGAACCCTGTGCGCTGCGGCGCGCGGCAGGCTCCGGCGGTGGCGGCGGGGGCGGCGCCTGCTGCTGATCGGGCTGCTGGCCCTGCTGCGCGGCGGCAGCGGCCCGCAACTGGGCGGCCATCGGCTCGGGCAGCTGGACCGCCAGCGGCGTGCGCACCGGCAGCGGTGTGTCGCCGCGGCGAACCACGGTGTCGCGCAGCGCTTCCCGCGCCTCCCGGGTGAGGGCCTCGATGCTCTCGGCGACGCCATTGACGACGCATCGGATCATCCAGCGGTAGCCGTCGACACCGATGAACCGGACCATGCCGGTCGCCGTGCCGACCACCTCGCGGCCCCACGGACCGTCCTGGATGCTCACCGCAGCGCCGTCCTTGCGCAGCGAGTCGGCGAGTTCACCGGCCACCTCGCGCCACAGCCCTGCGGATTTCGGCGCCGCATAGGCGGCGATGGTGAAGCGGCCGTTGGGGGTGACCACCCACACCGCGCTGGGCACACCGGCCTCGTTGAGCTCGACCTGCACCTGACCCGCGGCGGGCATGGGCACCAGCACCGAACCCAGATCCAGCCGGCCCTGGGCGGCCACCTCCGGATCGTCGAAGTCCTCGATGTCGAACGGGCCCTCGAGGTCCTCCTCGCCCGCCGGTTCGACGACCGGCTCGGGGGTCGGCTGGGTGGCCGGCTCACCGATCTTGCCGCTGCTCTTACGTTTTCCGAATGCCATCACAAACTCGCATGTCCGCCGGAGGATCCGTGGCCGCCTTCGCCACGGGTGGTCTCTGCCAGCCCGGCTTCGTCGAACGACGTCACCTCGACCAGCTCAGGTAGTTCAACCCGCTGCACCAGCAGCTGGGCGATGCGGTCCCCGCGTCGGATGACGATCGGCGCGTGCGGATCGAGGTTGATCAGCGACACCTTGATCTCCCCTCGGTAGCCGGCGTCGATCGTCCCCGGGCTGTTGACGATCGAAAGCCCCACGCGCGCAGCCAAACCCGACCGCGGATGAACCAGGCCCACCATGCCGTGCGGAATCGCCACGGCGATCCCCGTCGGCACCAGCTCCCGCTGCCCCGGGGCCAGTTCGACATCGCGGGCGCTGAACAGGTCGACGCCCGCGTCACCGTCATGAGCCCTGGCGGGCATCGGTAGCTCGCGGTCCAGACGCAGGACCGCCAGAGAGGTGGACACGACGTCACAGATTACTCTGAGGCCCGTGTCCGACACGCGCGCAACCACCCAAACGGTGCGCTACCGCGAACGGCTCTCCGTGCCGTGGTGGTGGTGGCTACCCGGACTCGGGCTGGCGGGACTGATCGCCTACGAGGTCAACCTCGGTGTCGAGGCCCTGCCGGACTGGGTGCCGTTCGCCGTTCTGCTCCCGGTGGCCGCCGTCGTGCTGGCGTGGTTCGGCCGCGCCGAGATCCGCGTGGTCGGCGGCCCCGCCGGCGAGACCGAACTGTGGGTCGGAGACGCGCACCTGCCGGTCAGCGTCGTCGCGAAATCGGCGGAGGTGCCCAGGACGGCGAAATCCGCGGCACTCGGGCGCCAACTCGACCCGGCCGCCTATGTCGTGCACCGGGCCTGGGTCGGCCCGATGATCCTGCTGGTCCTCGACGATCCCGAGGACCCCACGCCCTACTGGCTGGTGAGCACCCGCCACCCCGACCGGGTGCTGTCCGCGCTCGGCCGCTGACGGTCAGGCCGCGCAGTCCGAGCAGATCATCACGCCGTTCTTCTCGCTGGCGAGACGGCTGCGGTGGTGGACCAGGAAGCAGCTGGAGCAGGTGAACTCGTCGGCCTGCTTCGGGATCACCCGCACGGAGAGTTCCTCTCCGGACAGATCCGCGCCGGGCAGCTCGAAATTCTCGGCGGTCTCCGATTCGTCGACGTCGACGACCGCGGACTGCGCCTCGTTCCGCCGCGCCTTCAGTTCTTCGAGCGAGTCTTCGGAGACATCGTCGGTCTCGGTACGCCGTGGGGCGTCATAGTCGGTTGCCATCGTCTTGTCCCCTCCGGTGAGCCTTGCAGCAGTGCTTTGTACCAGCGTCGAACGCATTCCCCAAACGATTCGTGCCCGTTACCCCCTTCGTCATGGTGTGATTTACATCACATTCTTCCGGTGGCGGTCGAGCGACCGCCGGTGACCAGCACGGCCGGGGGCTCTAGAGTGCATGGGTGGTCTCGAGCATCACCGAAGGCACCGCGTTCGACAGACACGGTCGCCCCTTCCGCCGGCGCAACTACGTGCCCGGCCTCCTCACCATCGGCGCACTCGCGGTCGTCGCGTTGGTGGTGTGGGTGATCGCCCTCAACCAGCCGACCGACGTGCGCGAGGCCGCCGTCTGCAACCCGCCGCCACCGGCGCCGGCCGCCGAACCGCCACCGCCCGCCCTCGGTAAGCAGGTCTCACGCGTCGACATGACCGACGTCACCCCGGCGAAACTGGCCGACACCAGGATCCGCGTGCTCAACGCCAGCGGTCAGGGCGGTCAGGCCGGTGAGATCGCCAGCGAACTCCGGGATCTCGGATTCGCCCAGCCCGAGGCGGCCAACGACCCGATCTACGTGACCGCGCGCCTGCAGTGTCAGGGGCAGATCCGCTTCGGTCCGTCCGGACGCGCCGCGGCCGCCGCGGTGTGGCTGGTGGCGCCGTGCACCGAACTGTTCGAAGACGAACGGCCCGACCCGACGGTCGATCTGGCCATCGGCACCGAGTTCGCCGAACTGACCGCCAGCGACGACATTGACGCGGTGCTGGCCAGCCTGCGGCCGGACGCGACCGCGCCGGCCGATCCCGAACTGCTCAAGCGGATCCACACCGGGACCTGCTGACCGGTCAGGTCCGCACCCCGACGCTGCGCAGCGCCTCGTCGAGCTCCGCGGCGATACCGGGGGCCGCGGCGATGACCAGCCCGGCCCCGCCGACCGCGCCGGCAGGGGTCGGCAACGACACCACGGCCCCGGCTTCGGCGGCGACAAGAGCCCCGGCCGCCCAGTCCCACACGTTGACGCCGTCCTCGTAGTAGGCGTCCAGCTGTCCGGCCGCGACCATGCACAGATCCAGGGCGCACGATCCGATCCTGCGGACGTCGCGCACGCGGGGCATGAGCTCGACGAGGAGTTCGGCCTGCCGGCGGCGACGTTCCGGGGCGTAGGCGAACCCGGTGCCCAGCAGCGCCATCGCCAGGCGCTCGGGCGCGTTGCAGCGCAACGGGCGCACCGTGCCGTGGCGGCGCAGCTGCGCACCGTGTCCGCGCGCGGCGGAGTACACCGCGTCCGCAGCCACGTCGGCGACCGCACCGGCGACCGATTCGCCGTCCCGCTGCACGGCGACCGACACCGCGTACGCCTCGATGCCGTAGACGAAGTTCACCGTCCCGTCGATCGGGTCGAGCACCCACGTCAGCTGACCGGCGCCCGCATCGGCGGCGCCGCCCTCCTCCTCGCCGAGGATCTGTTCACCGGGCCGGTATTCGGCGAGCCGGTCGCGCAGCAGCCGTTCGGTCTCGGTGTCGACGACGGTCACCGGGTCGGTGGGTGTGCTCTTGGCGGCCACCGCGCCCGCGGCGGCGTCACCGGAGGACGCGTCGAACACCTCGCCGCGCCGCGTCCGCACGAATGCGGCTGCCTCCGCGGCCAACTGCTCTGCCACCTCACGCAACACCAGCGGATCGTCTTTTCGTTCAGCGGCGTCCATCCCGACATCGCATCACGCCGGCGCGAAATTGTCTCCGCCGGTTGCCCGGACCGCCGCCCGTGCCCTGCTGGTAGCCACTAGGGTGTTGGGACGCGTACCGCCGGGCCGCCACTGTGAGGAGCGTTGATGACCGCCACCGATTCGCCCGTCGCAGATCCGGACGCCGCCGGTGGGGACGCGCGTCGCGGATTCGGTATCGACGTCGGGGGCAGCGGCGTCAAGGGCGGCGTCGTCGACCTGGACACCGGTCAACTGATCGGCGAGCGGTTCAAACTCCCCACCCCGCAGCCCGCCACCCCCGACGCCGTCGCCAAGACCATCGCCGCGGTGGTCAAGGAGTTCGGCTGGACCGGAAAGCTCGGCGTCACCTATCCCGGCGTGGTGACCCACGGGGTCGTGCACACCGCCGCGAACGTCGACAAGTCGTGGCTGGGCGTCAACGCCCAGGAGATCTACAGCGCCGCCCTCGACGGTCAGCCGGTCACGGTGCTCAACGACGCCGACGCGGCGGGGCTGGCCGAGGAGCGTTTCGGCGCGGGCCGCGACAACACCGGCGTCATCGTGTTGCTGACCTTCGGCACCGGTATCGGCTCGGCGGTCATCCACAACGGCATCCTGCTGCCCAACACCGAATTCGGTCATCTGGAGGTGGGCGGCAAGGAAGCCGAGCACCGCGCCGCGTCGTCGGTCAAGGAGCGCAAGGACTGGAGTTACGAGCGCTGGACCCAGGAGGTCACCAAGGTCCTCGTGGCGATCGAGAACGCGATCTGGCCCGACCTGTTCATCGCCGGAGGCGGTATCAGCCGCAAGGCCGACAAGTGGGTGCCGCTGCTGAAGAACCGCACGCCGGTCGTGGCCGCCGCGCTGCAGAACTCCGCCGGAATCGTCGGCGCGGCGATGGCCGCTGAGGTGGACGTCTCAGCTACCAACCGGTAACCAGGCCGTCCCGGCTCGCCCGGGCGGTCGATTTTCGCCGCTCGGCACGGCGTCCCCCCACAGTGTCGTTACAATGGACCCCGGCGGCCGCCAACCGAATACGCGGCAGATATCCGAGTTGAGATCACGCCGACATTCGACATAGCCGACATTTCGGGTTGGCGCCTGCTCCCCAACATCCGTTGGGGTCTCGGGTGCCCACCGGAACAGTAAGACCGAAAGGGTGTACGTGGCAGCGACAAAGGCAAGCCCGGCAACCGAAGAGCCGGTGAAGCGCACCGCTACCAAGACCCCCGCGAAGAAGACCGCCGCGGCGAAGGCCCCAGCCAAACGCGCGGCCAAGGGTACGGCGACGACCCGCGGCCCGGCCAAGAAGGACGGCGCCGCCCCGCGCGGTCGTGGCAAGAAGTCCACCGCACCCGAGGCCGGTGCCGCCGACGCCCTCGCCGACGACGACCTCGACACCGACGACACCCTCGAGGCCGAACCGGATATCGACGTCGACGACGCCGACCTGGACCTCGAGGATCTCGACACCGACGACGACTCGTCCGACGACGGCGACGACGCCGACACCCCCGACGCCAAGGTCAAGGCCGCCCCCAAGGGCGGCGCGGTGCCCGCCGCCCCCGCCACCGAGGACGAGGAGATCGCCGAGCCCTCCGAGAAGGACAAGGCCTCCGGCGACTTCGTCTGGGACGAGGAGGAGTCAGAGGCGCTGCGGCAGGCCCGCAAGGACGCCGAGCTCACCGCCTCCGCCGACTCGGTGCGCGCGTATCTCAAGCAGATCGGCAAGGTGGCGCTGCTCAACGCCGAGGAGGAAGTCGAGCTCGCCAAGCGCATCGAGGCCGGTCTGTTCGCCACCCAGAAGCTGGCCGAACTCGCCGAAAAGGGTGAGAAGCTGCCGGTGCAGCAGCGCCGCGACATGCAGTGGATCTGCCGCGACGGCGACCGCGCCAAGAACCACCTGCTGGAGGCGAACCTCCGCCTGGTGGTGTCGCTGGCCAAGCGCTACACCGGCCGTGGCATGGCGTTCCTGGACCTCATCCAGGAGGGCAACCTCGGTCTGATCCGCGCGGTCGAGAAGTTCGACTACACCAAGGGTTACAAGTTCTCCACCTACGCCACCTGGTGGATCCGGCAGGCGATCACCCGCGCGATGGCCGACCAGGCGCGCACCATCCGCATCCCGGTGCACATGGTCGAGGTCATCAACAAGCTGGGCCGCATCCAGCGCGAGCTGCTCCAGGACCTGGGTCGCGAACCCACGCCCGAAGAGCTCGCCAAGGAGATGGACATCACGCCGGAGAAGGTGCTGGAGATCCAGCAGTACGCGCGTGAGCCGATCTCGCTGGACCAGACGATCGGCGACGAGGGCGACAGCCAGCTCGGCGACTTCATCGAGGACTCCGAGGCCGTGGTGGCCGTGGACGCGGTCTCGTTCACGCTTCTGCAGGATCAGCTGCAGTCGGTGCTGGAGACGCTGTCGGAGCGCGAGGCCGGCGTGGTACGGCTGCGGTTCGGCCTCACCGACGGCCAGCCGCGCACGCTCGACGAGATCGGCCAGGTCTACGGCGTCACGCGGGAACGCATCCGCCAGATCGAGTCGAAGACGATGAGCAAGCTCCGGCACCCCAGCCGGTCGCAGGTGCTGCGCGACTACCTCGACTGACCCGTGCCGAAGCCTCCGAGAGTTCCGCCTCAGCGGGTGGTGCGCGCAGTCGACCGTGTCCGTGCCGGTCTGCAGCGCCTGCACCGCACGACCGCACCGGGCAACATCGCCCTGCTCGAACTGGCGACCGGCGCCTGGACCACCGCCGCGCTGTACACCGCCGCGAAGCTGGGGATCGCCGACCAGCTGGCGGCCGGGCCGAAGCACTCCAACGACGTCGCGGACCGCGTCGGCGCCGACCACGACGGCGTGCACCGGCTGATGCGGGCACTGGCCAGCTGCGGTGTGCTCACCCAGCACGCCGACGGTTCGTTCACCCTGACCCGCGTCGGCGATGCGCTGCGTTCGGACGCCGAGGGCTCGCTGCGCGACATGGTGTTGTTCATCGGCCACCCGATCCGCTGGGCGGACTGGGGCAACCTCGAACACTCCGTGCGCACGGGCAAGACGGCCTTCGCCGAACTGCACGGCCGTCCGTTCTTCGAGTACCTCGAGACCGACCCGGAGTTCGCCGCGGTGTTCAACAACGCGATGACCGCGTCCAGCGGTGTGACCGACGAGGTCGCGCTGGGCGCCTACGACTTCTCCGGGTTCAAGCTCGTCGTCGATGTGGGCGGCGGACACGGTTCGGTGCTGAGCACCATCCTGCGCAGCGCCCCGCAGGCGCGCGGTGTGCTCTACGACCTGCCTGAGGTGGTGGCCGACGCCGGCCCCACCTTCGAGGCCGCCGGTGTGGCCGACCGCGCCTCGGCCACCGGTGGGTCGTTCATGGATTCGGTGCCCGACGGCGGCGACCTGTATGTGATGAAGAACATCATCCACGACTGGTCCGACGACGACGCGGCGACGATCCTGCGCAACATCCGGACCGCCATGGCGCCCGGCGGCAAACTCCTCCTGATCGAGATGGTGCTGCCCGAACGTGCCAACGCATTCATCGGGCTCTTGCTCGACCTCGAGATGCTGGTCGCCGCGGGCGGACGCGAACGCACCCGCGGTGAGTACGCGAACCTGTTGTCACGCACCGGTTTTCGACTCACGCACGTCACCGGCACCGTGACTCCGCTGTCGATCCTGGAAGCCGAGCCCGTCTGATGCCCGGCGACCGGACCGATTTCGGGTCCGGTTCCGAGTACGAGGCGCTGGTGGGCTATTCACGCGCGGTGCGGATCGGGAACCAGGTCCTGGTGGCAGGTACCACCGGCTCGGGCGACGACATCGTCGCGCAGACACGAGACGCGTTGCGCCGCATCGAATCCGCACTGATCCAGGCCGGCGCGTCACTGTCGGACGTGGTGCGCACCCGCATCTATGTCACCGACATCGCCCGCTGGCGCGACGTGGGTGCCGTGCACGCGGAGGTGTTCGGCGCGGTCCGGCCCGCGTCGACGATGGTCGAGGTGTCGGCGTTGATCTCCCCTGACCTGTACGTCGAGATCGAGGCCGACGCTCACGTCGGTTGATCGAACGGTGCGAACCTGCCGTCGGGTCCCGGCCGGTAGGGGGTGACATCTCTCACGGCCTCGGCGGGCAGCGGGCCGTACAGGTGCGGGAACACCATCGCCTCGGGATCCGTTGGAAGACCGGGCTCCCAACGCACCGGGTCGGTCAACCGGGCCGGGTCGATGTGGAGCAGCACCAGATCGGTTCGGCCGGCGAAGAGTCGGTTGGCCGGCAGGTGCACCTGCTCAGGTGTCGACAGATGGACGAAGCCGACACTGCCGAGCGAGTCCGGCCGATGTTCGCCCTCGGCTGAAATCGCCTGCCACTCGGCCGCACTGCACAAGTGCAAGAGGACAGGTGGTTTCGGGGTCGAATGTGGGTACATACGTCTAGCCTGCCTGTCCGGCAACCCGGCTTGACGTGAGACACGACACACCGGTGAACCCCTAGGGAACAAGGCCGGAACTGAATACGTCTGACAGAGTGGAGATACGCGAGAGGGTGAACCGCCCGATCGCAGAAGAGGAAACGGAGGAGCCATGACCGCAACTCTGACCAGCCCCGAACTCACGCGGGCTGATCGCTGCGATCGCTGTGGTGCCGCGGCGCGCGTGCGCGCAAAGCTGCCCTCCGGCGCGGAATTGCTGTTCTGCCAGCATCATGCCAACGAGCACGAGGCGAAGCTGGTCGAACTCGCAGCCGTCCTCGAAGTGAGTCCTGTCGAGGCGTAAGTCCGACCACGGCCCGCCAACACGGCATCAGCCATTCAGGGGTTTCCCGCCCGTCGTCAGTAATGCTGGTCTGGTAATGACAGACCAGCCCCCGCCGGTAAATACGACCCGCCACCACGTTCGCCGCACCCTCGTTCGCACACTGTCGAAGAGTTGGGACGACTCGATCTTCTCGGAGTCGGCCCAGGCGGCGTTCTGGTGCGCGCTGTCGTTGCCCCCGCTGCTGTTGGGGATGCTCGGCAGCCTGGCCTATATCGCGCCGTTGTTCGGCCCGGACGTCCTCCCGACGATCGAGAACCAGCTGATCAGGACCGCGAACAGCTTCTTCTCGTCCAACGTCGTCAACGAGATCATCGCTCCGACCGTGAGCGACATCGTCAAGGGTGCCCGCGGCGAGGTGGTGTCCCTGGGGTTCGTCATCTCGCTGTGGGCGGGGTCGTCGGCGATCTCGGCGTTCGTCGACTCGATCGTGGAGGCCCACGACCAGACGCCCCTGCGGCATCCGGTCCGGCAACGCTTCTACGCGCTGGGCTTGTACGTGGTGATGCTGGTGTTCGCGGTCGGCACCGCTCCCCTGCTCGCCCTGGGCCCCCGCAAGGTCGCGGCGCTGATCCCCGACGAGTGGGATGCCGTCCTACGGTTCGGCTACTGGCCGGCGCTGTTCCTCAGCCTCTTGGTCGCGGTCAACATCCTCTACCGGGTGTCACTGCCCAAACCGCTGCCGTCACACCGCCTGATCCTCGGCTCGATACTGGCGACGGTGGTGTTCCTGGTCACCACACTCGGGTTGCGGGTGTACCTGACGTGGATCACCAGCACCGGCTACACCTACGGCGCGCTCGCGACGCCGATCGCCTTCCTGCTGTTCGCGTTCTTCCTCGGCTTCGCCATCATGATCGGCGCCGAACTCAATGCCGCGGTCGAGGAGCAGTGGCCGGCGCCCAGCACCCATGCGCGCCGCGCGAAGGTCTGGCTGGAGGAACGGACCTCGCCCGAGCGGTCCGCACCGCCCGTCGCGCCGGACGAACCCGCTACTTCTTGAGCGCCTCGTAGATCCGCTTGCAGTCCGGGCACACCGGTGAACCGGGCTTGGCCGACTTCGTCACCGGGAACACCTCGCCGCACAGCGCGACGACATGGGTTCCCATCACGGCACTCTCGGCGATCTTGTCCTTCTTGACGTAGTGGAAGAACTTCGGGGTGTCGCTGTCGGTCCCGTCGTCGAGACGTTCGTCGGTGTCGGTGCGCTCGATCGTCTGCGTCTGCATACACCCATTGTGCCCGGCCAGGATCCGGTAATAAATTTGGTAATAAATGCGACGGGCGCCGCGGGTGGTTCGTGTGGAACAGTGGAGGTATGAAACACGGCTCCGAGCTGAGTTTCGACGATGAGGGTCGGCCGGTACTGATCACTCGTGCCGCACCCGCGTACGAGGAGCAGCATCGTGCCCGCGTCCGCAAGTACCTGACGCTGATGTCGTTCCGCATCCCGGCACTCATCCTCGCCGCGGTCGCCTACAGCATCTGGGAGAACGGCCTCATCTCGCTGGGCATCGTGGTGCTGTCGATCCCGCTGCCGTGGATGGCCGTTCTGATCGCCAACGACCGCCCGCCGCGGCGCGCCGAGGAGCCCCGCCGCTTCGACAACAGGCGGATCCCGCTGTTCCCCACCGCGGAGCGGCCCGCACTGGAATATCCCACCCGTCCGGCACCGCAACCGGACATCCCGGGCGAAGAGCCCGACGCCGCGCGCTGAATGTCGCCACCGGCCATTCTCAGTCCATTCTCAGGTCGTCGGCAAAAAACCGCTGATCAAGACGTGTGAAGCAGGCGATACCCGGGAACTACTGACGGCACTTGAACGTTGAAGCTCATGACAGACCGAGCTGATCAGGAGGCCGTTATGGCAAATGCCACCACAAGCCGCGTCGATAGCGATCTGGACGCTCAGAGCCCGGCCGCTGACCTCGTGCGCGTGTATCTCAACGGCATCGGCAAAACGGCCCTGCTGAACGCCGCCGACGAAGTCGAGCTGGCCAAGCGCATCGAGGCCGGGCTGTACGCCCAGCATCTGCTGAACACGAAGAAGCGTCTCGGCGAGAGCCGCAAGCGCGATCTGGCCGCGGTCGTCCGCGACGGCGAGGCCGCCCGCCGGCACCTGCTCGAGGCCAACCTGCGCCTCGTGGTGTCGCTGGCCAAGCGGTACACCGGCCGCGGCATGCCGCTGCTCGACCTCATCCAGGAGGGCAACCTCGGTCTGATCCGCGCCATGGAGAAGTTCGACTACACCAAGGGCTTCAAGTTCTCGACGTACGCGACGTGGTGGATCCGTCAGGCCATCACCCGCGGCATGGCCGATCAGAGCCGCACCATCCGGCTGCCTGTGCACCTGGTCGAACAGGTCAACAAGCTGGCCCGGATCAAGCGCGAGATGCACCAGAACCTGGGCCGCGAGGCCACCGACGAGGAACTCGCCGAGGAGTCCGGGATCCCGGCCGAGAAGATCGCCGATCTGCTCGAGCACAGCCGCGATCCGGTGAGCCTGGACATGCCGGTCGGCAGCGACGAAGAGGCCCCGCTGGGCGACTTCATCGAGGACGCCGAGGCGATGTCGGCGGAGAACGCGGTGATCTCGGAACTGCTGCACACCGACATCCGGCACGTGCTGGCCACGCTCGACGAGCGTGAGCAGCAGGTCATCCGGTTGCGGTTCGGACTCGACGACGGGCAGCCGCGCACGCTGGACCAGATCGGCAAGCTCTTCGGGCTCTCCCGCGAACGGGTCCGCCAGATCGAGCGCGAAGTGATGGCCAAGCTGCGCAACGGCGAACGCGCCGACCGACTGCGCTCCTACGCGAGCTGACCGAAACCCCAACATGCATCGTGCCCGCCGATCACACCGGCGGGCACGATGTCGTCAACCCGACATCCGGCCGTGTGTGTCGTCGCCGATGGAGACCGCAGATGAGGCGGGTCAACCGGTAGACTCGACACGACAGAGGGTCTTGAGAGGCGCCGAATGAACGACTTGGTCGATACCACTGAGATGTACCTGCGCACCATTTACGACCTCGAGGAAGAGGGCGTGGTGCCGCTGCGCGCGCGCATCGCCGAGCGCCTCGACCAGAGCGGTCCGACGGTCAGCCAGACCGTTTCGCGCATGGAGCGTGACGGGCTGCTGCAGGTCGCCGGGGACCGGCATCTGGAGCTCACCGAGAAGGGCCGCGCACTCGCCATCGCGGTGATGCGCAAGCACCGCCTCGCCGAGCGGCTGCTGGTCGACGTGATCGGCCTGCCGTGGGAGGAAGTGCACGCCGAGGCCTGCCGCTGGGAGCACGTGATGAGCGAGGACGTCGAGCGGCGCCTGGTCCAGGTGCTCGACAACCCCACCACCTCCCCGTTCGGCAACCCGATCCCCGGCCTGTCCGAACTCGGGCTCGACTCGCTGTCGCGGGCGGAGGTCGTCAACCTCGTCCGGCTCACCGAACTGCCGGCCGGGATGCCGGTCGCGGTGGTGGTCCGCCAACTCACCGAACACGTACAGGGCGACGCCGACCTCATCGCGCGGCTCAAGGACGCCGGTGTGGTGCCCAACGCCCGGGTCACCGTCGAGTCCGCCGACCACGGCGGGGTCAACATCGTGATCCCCGGCCATGAACAGGTCGAGTTGCCGCACCACATGGCCCACGCCGTCAAGGTCGAGAAGGTCTAACCCGCGCGGCGACGTATCCGTTGCCGCGGCGGCAGCCGCACACCCAGTTCCTCGGCCAGCCGGTATCCGGTGACGGCCAGTTCGCGGATCTGTTCCGGACGCAGCCCGGACTGCAGCGCCTGATCGAGCATTCCGGCCATCCGGTGGCCGGGGTCGACGCGCAACGCGGCGTCCAGCGACACACCGGCCAGTGGTCCGTCGCCCCTGGCGTAGGCGGAGAACGCCAGTAACACCAGCGCCTCGGTGCGCCACGGGTTGGGCAAGATACGCGCCAGCGTCACCCACAGCGCCTCGGCCCGGTCGGCGTCCTTCCCAACGGCCAGCGCGAACAGGGTGTCCCGCACCCGCACGTCGCGCAGTGCGCGGCCCACCCGCGCGGCCATTCCGTCGGACAACGCACCGCCGTCGGCGACGTGCGCCGCCGCGGCCCGCGCTTCCTCGATCGCCGCGCAGGCCTCTCCGTCGGTCATCGTGCCGAAGCGTTCCGAACCGGCCGAGATCAGCTCGGACAGTTCCGCACTGCGCTCCGGGTCGGCGGCCACCACCGCCTGCAGTTCGGACCGGCGGGTGTAGAGCCTGCGGCCGTCGAGCACTGCGGCCACCGCCAGCGGCGACGCCGACGGATCCTCGATCACACCGCCGCGGCCGCAACCGTCGGCGCAGTGCCACCGCCCGCCCGTGGCAACCCGGTCGACCACGTGCGCGCCGAGCAGCGCGATATCCCAGGCGGCCAGTTGCTCGGCGAGCAGATCGGAGAGTTCCCGGTAGTCGTCGTTGCAGGGGTGGCAGCCCGCCCCGTGCTCGTCGACGATCACGGCGACCGCGCCGTCGGGCCGGCCGGCCGCCGCCACCTCGGCGAGGTGGGCGATCTGTTCCTCCATGTCGTCACCCAGGTCGATCCGCAGGACGCAGCCGAGGTCGCCGCGTTCCACGGTCATCAGCACGAGGGACATCTCGGGCACGAAGCCAAGGACGGCGGGCACGGCTGCGATGAGCGTGCCCGGACGGTCGAGTTCGAAGTCGGGGGTATGCGATGTGGTCATGCTCGAACAGTGGCGGCCCCCGCCGTCAGTCCGGCCGCCGCGACCTCTGCGCCGGCCTCATCTGTGGATGAATTCGCCGCTGGGGAATTCGGGCGTCACCGGGCGGCGCGCCGCAGTGTCAGCAGCGCGTCGGTGAACAGGACGTCGAGCGCGGAGGTGTCCGGTTCGACGGCGGGGTCGTTGTTCAGCCATGCGACGGTCAGCCGCGCCTCGTCGATCTGGGCGCTCAACGTCAGCACCCGCACCGCCGGTTCGGTGGACCGCAGGATGGTGGCCTCGCTCGCCAACGACTCGTCGGCATCCACCGGCGGCGGGGCCAGCAACACGGTGTCGACGGTGCTGACCACCTCGCCCGCGGTGGCGGTCAGCGCCGCGCACCGGGCGATTTGGTCACGCCGGGCGGAGAGCGCGGTATCGGTGCGGGTGAGGATGACGGTGAGCGCGGCCCCGGTGGCCGAGTCGACACCCTGGGCGGCCACCGCGTGCTCGGGTCCCGGTCCGACGCGGGGCGGTGCGCATCCGGGCGGCTCGACGGCGGCGCCGACGGGCACACCCTCGACGGCGGCGACGGCCTCACCGGTGGCCTGGGGGTCGAGGACGGCCGCCCGGTAGGCCGGTGGGAAGCGCAACGGTTCGAGGAGCGCATCGGCGAGTACGACGGGTTTCGCATCGGCGGCCAGCGACGCGGTGCCGTCGGTGACCCGTACGCACCCGCACAGCAGCACGCCCGCGAGCGCCACCACCGCACCCGATGCACCCCGCACGAGCACGCCGTCCATTGCGGTCATCGTCTCACCGCGTCGCCACCGTGCGGGTCAGGCGCACCGGGCGGAACGCCCCCCGGTCACAGTCGGGTGCCCGACGGCGACAACCGGTTCAGCCGAGGCCGATCCGGGCATCCTGCATGGCACGCGGTATCACCCGTACCGTATGGGGCCCGGGTGCGGTACCCGCGTCAGTGGGCACCGCAAAATGCGGGACACTTATGGTCACGGCGCGACGTTGTTAGAGGCGTTGACACCGCGGCGAGGAGGCGAACGAGATGGCAGACCATCCAGACATCCCAGAGCAGCAGTACCAACCGGAGCAGACCGGCATGTACGAGCTGGAGTTCCCCGCTCCGCAGCTGTCGGCGGCCGACGGGCGCGGACCGGTGTTGCTCCATGCGCTGGAAGGCTTCTCGGATGCCGGTCACGTGGTCCGGCTGGCCACCGCGCACCTCAAGAACAGCCTCGACACCGAACTCGTCGCGTCGTTCGCGATCGACGAACTCCTCGACTACCGCTCGCGTCGGCCGCTGATGACGTTCAAGACCGACCACTTCTCCGCCTACGAGGAACCCGAACTCAACCTCTACGCCATGCACGACACCGTCGGCACACCCTTCCTCCTGCTGGCGGGGATGGAACCGGACCTGCGCTGGGAGCGGTTCATCACCGCGGTCCGACTGCTGGCCGAACAGCTCGGCGTCCGCCAGACCATCGGGCTGGGCTCGATCCCGATGGCGGTACCGCACACCAGGCCGGTGACCATGACTGCACATTCGAACAACAAAGAGCTGATCGCCGAACACACACCGTGGGTGGGCGAGGTGCAGGTACCGGCGAGTGTGTCGAGCCTGCTGGAGTTCCGGATGGCCCAGCATGGCCACGAGGTGGTCGGCTACACCGTCTACGTGCCGCACTACCTGTCCCAGACGGCGTACCCGCCCGCGGCCGAGTCGTTGCTCGCCGAGGTCGCCAAGACGGCGGCACTGCAGATCCCGTTGACCGCACTCGGGGAGGCCGGGGCGGAGGTCTACACCAAGATCAACGAGCAGGTCGAGGCCAGCGTCGAGGTTGCTCAGGTGGTGACCGCACTGGAGCGCCAGTACGATGCGTTCGTCGCCGCTCAAGAGAACCGGTCGCTGCTCGCGCACGACGAAGACCTCCCAAGCGGTGACGAACTCGGCGCCGAATTCGAACGGTTCCTCGCGCAGCAGGCCGGCGAGAAGGACAAAGAGGACCGGTACCGGGACGGGTTCTCCGACGGCGAGGACCGTAGCTGAACAGACCGCACGCCGCCGGAGTGTTCGCGGCCCGATGACGAGGTTGGCGAATTGACTGACCGCACACCCAACCTCCGCCCGGTCCGCGACGTGACGCCCACGCTGCATTACCGCACCATCCACGGATACCGCCGAGCCTTCCGGATCGCCGGCGAGGGTCCCGCGATTCTGCTGATCCACGGCATCGGCGACAACTCCACGACGTGGAACACGGTGCAGACCAAACTCGCGCAGCGCTTCACCGTCATCGCACCCGACCTGCTCGGACACGGCAAGTCGGACAAACCGCGCGCGGACTATTCGGTGGCCGCCTACGCCAACGGCATGCGGGATCTGCTCAGCGTCCTCGACATCGACCGGGTGACGGTGGTCGGCCACTCGCTGGGCGGCGGCGTGGCCATGCAGTTCGCCTACCAGTTCCCGCAGTTCGTCGACCGCCTCATCCTGGTCGGCGCCGGTGGAGTCACCAAGGACGTCAACATCGCCCTGCGGGTGGCCTCCCTGCCGATGGGAAGTGAGGCGCTCGCACTGCTGCGCCTGCCGCTGGTGTTGCCGACGCTGCAGGTCGCCGGACGGCTCGCGGGCACGGTGCTCGGCACCACCAAGATGGGCCGGGATCTCGCCGAGATGATGCGGATACTCGCCGATCTGCCCGAACCGACGGCGTCATCGGCGTTCGCCAGGACATTGCGCGCAGTGGTCGACTGGCGCGGTCAGGTGGTCACCATGCTCGACCGGTGTTATCTCACCGAATCCGTTCCGGTGCAGCTGGTTTGGGGCACCCACGATTCGGTGATCCCGGTCAGCCATGCCCGGCTGGCGCACGCGGCGATGCCCGGATCCCGGCTGGAGGTCTTCGAGGGGGCCGGACACTTCCCCTTCCACGACGATCCGGACCGGTTCGTCGAAATCGTGGAGCGCTTCATCGATTCGACCGAGCCGGCCAACCACGACCAGGAACTCCTGCGCCAGTTGTTGCGGACCGGCCTGAGCGAATCGGCGATCAGCGGGTCCGTCGACACCCGCGTCGCGGTCCTCGACGCGATGGGCAGCGACGAACGCAGCGCGACCTGACCGCCCCGTCACCGCCGAACACGTAGCATCGGCGCATGGCCATCGATGTCCAGGTCTTGCGTGTCTTCACCGATCCCGACGGCAACCACGGCAACCCGCTCGGCGTCGTCGACGCGGCCGCCGTCGATCCCGGCGACCGGCAGCGCATCGCCCGTGAACTCGGCTACAGCGAAACGATTTTCGTCGACATCCCGCAGGCCGGTGCGACGACCGCCCACATCAGGATCTTCACCCCTGCCACCGAACTTCCGTTCGCCGGGCATCCCACGGTCGGCGCGGCGTGGTGGCTGCGGGAGAACGGGCTGCCGGTGCACACCCTGCAGGTTCCGGCCGGCATCGTGCAGGTCGGCTACGAGGGCGACCTCACCGTGGTCAGGGCGCGCTCCGACTGGGCGCCGGAGTTCGCGATCCACGATCTGTCCTCCACCGAGGTCCTGGCCGCCGCCGATCCGGGCGACTATTCCGACGACGCCCACCACTACCTGTGGACGTGGACCGACCGCGATGCCGGGCACATCCGCGCGCGCATGTTCGCCCCGGATCTCGGAGTGCCGGAGGATGAGGCGACCGGCGCTGCGGCCGTGCGCATCACCGACTACCTGAGCCGCGATCTGACGATCGTGCAGGGCAAGGGTTCGGTGATCCACACCGTGTGGAGTCCCGACGGGTGGGTCAGCATCGCCGGGCGGGTCGTCGCCGACGCCGGGCGCCGCGTGGACTGACCTCTCTCAGCCCGACCGCGTGACGTCCTGGTGTGCGCGCAGGGCTTCGATCTCGCGCTCGAAATCTGCTGCGGATTCAAAGGATCGGTACACCGAGGCGAAGCGCAGATAGGCGACCTCGTCGAGATCGCGCAGCGGCCCGAGGATGGCGAGGCCCACCTCGTGGCTGGGAACCTCCGGTGAACCGGTCGCCCGGACCGCATCCTCGACCTGCTGGGCGAGCAGATTGAGTGCGTCGTCGTCGACCTGGCGCCCCTGGCACGCCCGGCGCACACCCTTGATGACCTTCTCGCGGCTGAACGGTTCCGTCACACCGCTGCGCTTGACCACCGCGAGCACCGCGGTCTCAACGGTGGTGAACCGCCGGCCGCACTCCGGACAGGACCGGCGGCGCCGGATCGCCTGACCTTCATCGGTCTCACGGGAGTCGACGACGCGCGAATCAGGATGACGGCAGAACGGACAGTGCATCACCGCTCCTTCGCCAGACCACCGGGTTCGTCCTTCGAACCTCTCCGAGCCTACTCGGGTGCCATCGCCACCGCCGACGGCGCGGGCCCAGGGCCACCCCGTATCCGGCGCGCAGAGCAGCGACGGTGCCCCGCACCACGATTCACTGTCCACGACGCACGTCAGCCGACAGGGGCGATCAGCGTCTGCCCGGCGTCGATGGCCGCCGAATCCAGCTGGTTGAGCTCGCGGATCCGTTCGACCACCGCACCGACCGGGGCGTCGGGGGCGACCCGCTGCGCGACCTGATGCAGGCTCTCCCCCATCTGCACCTGCACCACGGCCAGGTCAGCGGGTACGGGCGCCTGCTGGCCCGCGACGCCGCCCAGGTTCGCGACCAGCCCCAGCCACACCGTGATGCCGGCGGCCACCAGTGCGAGCAGCACCGTCGTCGCGGGCGTGATGGGACGGCGCCGGTGCGAGGCACGTGAGACCAGCACACCGTTGCCCCGGTGGCGCAGCGCCGCCCCGGCGGGCCGACCTGCCCGCGGCCGCCGGGCGTCGACCGGGCGGCGCACCCCGCGCGCGGCCGGATGCTGCTGGGTCTGCCTCACTTCGAGGATCGTCATGTGCGTGCCCCTTCCCTGGTGGGTGTTCGCCTGTGTGTTCGAATGTAGTCGATCAGGTGTTCGATGGATAGAACGTGTGATCGAACTGTTGCCGACGATAAGCGAGGGGTCCGACAAGTCCGTCCGACCACGACACGCGTCGAACACATGTTTGATCATCGGGCGTCGGGCGACTAGATTCAGGCCCATGAGCGACGACAGCAGCGAGACCCGGACCGGCGGGCGCCGCGGCGCAGACGCCGGCCTGACCGAACGACAACGCACCATCCTCGAGGTCATCCGCGCCTCGGTGACCAGCCGCGGCTACCCCCCGAGCATCCGGGAGATCGGCGACGCCGTCGGCCTGACGTCGACGTCCTCGGTGGCGCATCAGCTGCGCACACTCGAACGCAAGGGCTATCTGCGGCGTGACCCCAACCGGCCCCGCGCCGTCGACGTACGCCTGTCCGACGAGCCGGCGACGCCGGTGGTCACCACGGACGTCGCGGGCAGCGACGCGCTACCCGAACCGACGTTCGTACCGGTGCTCGGCCGGATCGCCGCCGGAGGGCCGATCCTGGCGGAGGAAGCGGTCGAGGACGTGTTCCCGCTACCGCGCGAACTCGTCGGCGAGGGGTCGCTGTTCCTGCTCAAGGTGGTGGGCGACTCGATGGTCGACGCCGCGATCTGCGACGGCGACTGGGTCGTCGTCCGGCAACAGGCCGTCGCCGACAACGGCGACATCGTCGCGGCCATGATCGACGGCGAGGCCACCGTGAAAACCTTCAAACGCAGCCGCGGTCAGGTGTGGCTGATGCCGCACAACCCCGCGTTCGAGCCCATCCCCGGTAACGACGCGGCGGTGCTGGGCAAGGTCGTCACGGTCATCCGCAAGATCTGACGCCGGCTCAGTCGCCGCGGACGAACCCGTTGGTGCGGGCGAACTCCTCACTGGCAAAGTAGATCTCCGCGACCGCGTCGTCGTAGCCACGGCTGCCCGGCACCCAGTACAGGCCCGTCCTGGTATCCGCCTTCACCGGGTAACCGGTCGGCGCCACACCCGAAGCGTCCACGGCCAACTGGATCGCGGTGCGGCCGGGCGTCGGCTCGTCGATGTCGATGGCCGCATGCCTGCCGCTCGGCGCATCGTCGACGAAGGGAGCCACCACGAACGCCCCGGGCACCGACGATGCCTCGTCCGTGGGTTCCTCGTCAGCCGGTTCTATGTCCGCCGGTTTTTCGTCAGCCGTTCCTACGTCGGCCGGTTCGATGTCCGCCGGCTCCGGCGCGGTCGACCCCCCGAGCGTGGGCGCGGGCAGGGAGGGCTCCTCCAACGCGGACTGCGCACGCTCCTCGTCGCTGATCGGCGCCTCGATACGCGTCGGCGCGGTGTCGATCGAGTCGGGATCGTCCTGCCCTCCGAAGAGGTCGGGCGCGGATGGCCGGTCGGGCGCGGATGGCCGGTCGGCCGCAACGGCCTCGTCCGCGGAGTCGGCACGGGGGTCCCACGGGTTCGCCGTTGTCGCCGGCGCACCGTAGCCACCGAGATACCGCCCGTGCTCGTCGGCGCCCTCGCCGTCGTCCGACGGGCCACCGTCGGACGGCCGGTATCGCGCGGCGTCGGCGAAGATGTCCTCGTCGTCGCGGAAGTGGTGGTCCCGGTCGTCGCGTCGGCGCCTCCACAGCGCCGCCCCCACGATCAGACCGACCACGAGCAGCACCGGGATGAGCGCGAGCAGCCACCACCAGTTCCACCGCCAGCTCAACCACTCACCGTCGTCCTCGGCGGCCGAGGACTGCGGCTCCGCCGGTGCGTTCGGCACGTCCTCGCCCGGCACCTCCAATCCGGCGAGCCGTGCGGCGAGATTCGCCGGCTCGGTGCTGAACCTGCCCGTCGACCGGTCGTAGGACAGCACCCCTTCGCTGAACCGCTGGGTGACGACGTCGCCGTTCTCGGTCTGATCGGCCATGGGCGCGCCCAGCGGGCCCTTCGCGCCGTCGAGCTTCGACCACCCCGCGTTCATCGCGCCCCGCACGATCACGGCGCCGTAGTCGGGGGTCCAGAAGATGACCGGCTCGTCCTTGGCGGCGAACGTGCTGATGCGGCTGTTCGACCCGAGCCCGCCGTCGGCTTCGCTGCTGGTCGGGAAGCCCAGATCGCCTTCCGGCCCGCCCACGCTCTCGTACTTCTCGAGGACCTGACCGGTCACCACGTTCGCCCCGGTCTGCGGGGTGTAGAAGATCTTGCCGCCGGTGTAGTTCTGACCGACCCCGTCCTCGCCGATCTTGTACTGCGGCCCGTCCTTGGCGCCCAGCGGTCCCAGGGCGCCGCCCGCAGCGCGCCGCGCGGCCGCGATGGCCGACGTCGCGTCCTCCGGGACCTGCAGGTCCTTCAATTGGTCGGCGAGTTCGGGCGGAACCGTGGTGAACGTCTTGTCCTTGCGGTTCCACGACAGCTGCCCGCCGGTGAACTTCTGGGAGGCCACGTCACCGCGGTACACCTCGTCCTCGGCCGGTACACCGAGCACGCCGGCCGACCCGCCGAGCCGGTCCCACGCGGCGTTGATCGCACCGCGCACGACGCGCGCACCGGTGGCCGGCGTCCAGAAGATGACCGGCTTGTCCGCGGCCGAGAAGGTGGCGTTGCGGCTGTCCGGCCCGACCCGGCCGGGACCCTCGTCGATGGTCGGAAAGCCCAGGTCGCTGTCGGCCGGTCCGCCGAGGGATTCGTACTTCTCGAGGACTGCGCCCTGCATCCAGTGCGCACCGGTCGCCGGGGTGAAGAACATCTTGCCCGCCGCGAAGTTCTGGCCGAATCCGTCGCCGACGGGGTAGACACCGCCTTCGCGCATGCCGAGCGGACCGGTGGGACCACCGCTGCCGTCGTAGGCCGCAGTGATCGCGTCGTTGGCCTCGGTAGCCGGATCCGCCGTCGCGAGAGGTGCGAAGAACAGTCCCGCCGCCGCCACCGCCAGACCGACCGTCACGCGCGTCAGCGCCGTGTGCAGCAGGGTTCGCCGCCCGCTCATCGAACCTCCCGTATTCGGCGCGAAAGTGTCACGAAAGTATCGCGCCAGCCAATCTTGTGACAGCCGACGTCCTTTTCGCGGACACGACAGGCAATTTTCGGCAAGATACTTGCAAATCGGGCCCATGTGAACGCGTATTCCGACCATAGGGGCCCGAAACCGTGCGATCGGGTGCTGCCGACCGCGCGGCGGCCCGCTGCGCTGCGGTGTGAGATCGCGCGGTCCTAGACTTCCCGCCATGCCCGCCCGCCCGACCAGCCTCACCCATTGGGGCGGTTTCTCCGCCGAGGTTTCGTCCGGTGACATCGCGGCCGTCACACCTCTGCCCGGCGACGACGATCCCTCTCCCCTGCTGGGCAATCTGCCCGGTTCGGTGCGGCACCGTTCGCGCATCGCGGGTCCGGCCATCCGGCGCGGCTGGCTCGACGACGGGCCGGGCCCCAGCCGGCGACGCGGCGCGGACGAATTCGTCGCCGTGTCGTGGGAGGAGCTCACCGACCTTCTCGCGACCGAACTGCGCCGTGTGGTCGACACCCACGGCAACGAGGCCATCTACGGCGGTTCGTACGGATGGGCCAGCGCAGGCCGGTTCCACCACGCCCAGAGCCAGGTGCACCGCTTCCTGAAAATGCTTGGCGGATACACCTATTCGCGTCACTCCTACAGCCTCGGCGCGACGGGCGTGATCATGCCACGCGTCGTCGGCACCCACGACGATCTGTTCAAACGCTCCACCGACTGGGACGTCATCGCCGCGCGCACCGATCTGCTGGTGTGCTTCGGCGGGTTGGCGATGAAGAACACCGGCACCAATCACGGTGGAACGACGGCACATCCGGCCCGCGACGCACTGCGCCGGTTCCGCGGCCGCGGCGGCCGGATCGTGTCGTTCTCACCGCTGCGCGACGACGTCGACGGTGAGTGTGAATGGTACGCACCGGTGCCGGGCACCGATGTCGCGATCATGTTGGGCTTGGCCTATGTGCTGGCCACCGAACGACTGGCCGACCGCGGGTTCCTCGAGACTCACTGCGTCGGCTACGACCGTTTCGAGCGGTACCTGCTCGGCGCCGACGACGGTGTCGCGAAGAGCCCGCAGTGGGCGGCGGCGATCTGCGGTCTGCCCGCCGACGAGATCACCGCGCTGGCCCGGCGGATGGCGGCGCAGCGCACCATCGTCACCGTCAGCTGGTCGCTGCAGCGGGTCCGGCACGGTGAGCAAGCCCCGTGGTTGGGTTTGACGCTGGCCGCGATGCTGGGTCAGATCGGCCTTCCCGGAGGGGGTTTCGGGCACGGCTACGGATCGATGAACGAACCGGGGTTGCCGCCGTTGCGTTGTGGTCTGCCGCGGCTGCCGCAGGGCATCAACCCGGTGAGCACGTTCATCCCGGTCGCCGCGGTCAGCGATATGCTGCTGCACCCCGGTGAGACGTTCGACTACAACGGGATGCGGTTGACCTACCCCGACATCCGTTGCGTGTACTGGGCCGGCGGCAACCCGTTCCACCACCACCAGAACATCCCCCGGCTGCGGCGGGCGCTGGCCCGCGTGGACACCGTCGTCGTGCACGATCCGTACTGGACCGCGATGGCCAAACACGCCGACATCGTGGTGCCCTCCACCACGGCGTTCGAACGCGAGGACTACTCGGGTTCGAAGAACGATCCCGTGCTGATGGCGATGCCGAAACTGGTCGAACCGTATGCCGACAGCCGCGACGACTACACGACGTTCGCCGCGCTGGCCGATCGGCTCGGATTCGGCGAACAGTTCACCGAAGGGCGCACCGCCCGGCAGTGGCTCGCCCACCTCTACGAGAAGTGGTCGGCGGAGCTGGATTTCGCGGTGCCGACCTTCGAGCAGTTCTGGCGCGACGGCAGCCTCCGCCTGCCCACCGAACGGGGCCTGACGCTGCTGGGCGACTTCCGCGCCGACCCCGTCGCGCACCGGCTCGGCACCCCGAGTGGCCGCATCGAGATCTTCTCCGAGGACATCGCGGGTTTCGGCTATGCCGATTGCGCGGGACATCCCACCTGGTTCGAGCCCACCGAGTGGCTCGGCGGCGAACGTGCCGCGACGTATCCGCTACACCTCGTCGCCAACCAGCCGGCGACCCGGCTGCACGGCCAGCTCGACGGCGGTTCCACCAGTCAGTCCGCGAAAGTCGTTGGCCGCGAAGCCATCAGGATGCATCCCGATGACGCCGCCGCCCGCGGTGTGGCAGACGGCGACGTGGTGCGGGTGTTCAACGACCGCGGCGCCTGCCTCGCCGGTGCGGTGATCGATGACCGCCTGCGGCGCAGTGTCGTACAGCTGCCGACGGGCGCCTGGTTCGATCCGGCCGATCCGGCCGACTACGACGCGATGTGCGTGCACGGCAATCCCAACGTGCTGACCGACGACGTCGGCACCTCGTCGCTGGCTCGTGGCAGCACCGGGGCCCATGTGCTGGTGCAGGTCGAGAAATTCTCCGGCCCGATCCCGCCGGTGCGGGCGCACGAACCGCCGGTGATCCGGCAGCGCTGACAGAGAAACACCGCCCCGGTGTGGGGCGGTGTTCCTGTGTCGGCTCTGACCTGTTCCCGGTTTCCCGGACACCGATTCTGAGGCGATGATCGTCTTGGAGAGGAGTCCGTATGCCTGCTGCTCATCCCGAGGAGTTCCGCCGCCGTGCGGTGGAATTGGCCCGGTTGCGGGAGAAGCCGATCGCCCAGATCGCCAAGGACCTCGGTATCAGTGAGTCCTGTCTGCGTCGCTGGATGGACCAGGCCGATGTCGATGAGGGTCATAAGGAGGGCCTGAGCCGCGATGAGCGCGCCGAACTCGTCCGGCTACGCCGCGAGAAGCGGGTGTTAGAGATGGAAGTGGAAATCCTCAAGCGGGCCAGCGCCAACTTCGCCCGGGAAAACATCCTCCCAAAATAGGGTTCCGGCTGGTCTGTGAGCTGGCTGCGCAGGGTTTCCCTGTCGCGGTGACCTGCCGGATCCTGAAGATATCGACCTCAGGCTTTTACGAGTGGCGATCCCGGCCGGCCTCGACGCGCGACCGCGCGGATGCCGAGTTGGCCAACACGATCGCCGCGATCCATACCGATTCGCGCCAGACCTACGGGGTGCGCCGAATCCGTGCCGAACTACGCTACGGCTACGGCCTGGCAATCAGCCACAAGCGGGTGTGGCGATGCATGACACTGGTGGGTGTGCAGGGCGTGCACCGCAGACGGTGGCGCCGGCATAAGCCCTCGCCGGCATCGTGGCCGGACCTGGTGAACCGCCAGTTCCGGGCCGAGGCGCCCGATCGGTTGTGGGTCACCGACATCACCCAGCACCGCAGCGCCGAGGGCTGGGTCTACGCCGCGGTCGTCCTCGATGTCTACTCTCGCCGGGTGGTGGGCTGGTCGATCGCAGATCACCTGCGCACCGAACTGGTCGCCGACGCCCTCGACATGGCCCGGCTGCGCCGCAAACCCGTCGGCACGGTGGTCCATTCGGATCGCGGAACCCAATACACCAGTTGGCTTTTCGGCCACCGTCTGAGAGAGGCCGGATTGCTGGGCTCGATGGGTAAAGTGGCCTCAGCATTCGACAACGCCATGATCGAATCGTTCTTCGGATCGATGCAGATCGAGCTCCTTGACCGCCGAACCTGGACTGCTCGCGCCGAACTCGCAACAGCGATCTTCGAGTACATCGAAGCGTTCTACAACCCCGTGCGCCGCCACAGCGCCCTGGACTACCGCAGCCCCATCGACTACGAAAGACTTCACACCACCAACACGGCGGCGTGAACACCCAACAGAAACCGTCCGGACAACCGGGAACAGGTCACATTACGGTGGGACACGAGAACCTCCGGACGGTATGGACCTAGACAAGCCACACCCCACCCGGAGGTTCTCCTCACATCAAGCCAACACGCCCGCTACCAACGTCCTGTCTCGGTACATCTAGCGGGCGGCCTGTGGGCGTCGGCGCGGACCGCGCGAACGCGTACCGGCGCCGCCACCCTGCGGGCGTCCCTGCCGCTCGCCGTGGCCCTGCGGCGTGGAGCGCCTACGGGGACGGTCAGAGGCGGCGCGGGGCTGCTCGACGGCCTTGGCGACGGGCGCGCGGTACGGCGCGACCTCGCCGACCAGTGCGGCCACCGACGGTGAATCGGCACCGACCTGTTGGGGGGCGACGTTGATGCCGGCGCGCCGCAGCAGCGCGGCGGTGTCCCGCCGCTCCTCGGGCAGCACGACGGTGACGACGTCACCGGCACTGCCGGCGCGCGCGGTGCGGCCCGAGCGGTGCAGATAGGCCTTGTGCTCGACCGGCGGGTCGACGTGCACCACGAGTTCGACCTCGTCGACGTGCACACCGCGCGCCGCGATGTCGGTGGCGACGAGCACCTTGGCGTCTCCCGCCGAGAACGCGGCGAGGTTGCGCTCGCGGGCGTTCTGGGACAGGTTGCCGTGCAGGTCGACCGAGGGCACCCCGGACTCGGTGAGCTGTCGGGCCAGCTTGCGGGCCTGATGTTTGGTGCGCATGAACAGGATTCGGCGTCCGGTGCCCGCGGCGAGCGTGTGCACCAGCGCCTTCTTCTCGTGCGCACCGGCCACGTGGAACACGTGGTGGGTCATCGCCGGCGGCGGTGCGTTGACCTCGTCGACCGAGTGGGTGACGGGCTCCCGCAGGAAGCGGCGCACCAGTTTGTCGACGCCGTTGTCCAGCGTCGCCGAGAACAGCAGCCGCTGACCACCCGCGGGTGTGGCGGCCAGGATCCGGGTGACACCGGGCAGGAAGCCGAGGTCGGCCATGTGGTCGGCCTCGTCGAGCACGGTGATCTCGACGCTGTCGAGCGAGATGATCCGCTGGCGCATCAGGTCCTCGAGGCGGCCGGGGCAGGCGACGACAATGTCGACACCGGCCCGCAGCGCTGAGGCCTGCGGATTCTGCGAAACGCCGCCGAAGATGGTGGCGACCTTCAAATCGTATGCGGCGGCGAGGGGTTCGAGTACGGCGGTGATCTGGGTGGCCAGCTCACGCGTCGGTGCGAGTACCAGGCCGGAGGGGCGCGACGAACGCCGTTTGGCGTCGGCGAGCCGGCTCACCAGCGGCAGCGAGAAGGCCAGCGTCTTACCGCTGCCGGTCTTGCCGCGGCCGAGCACGTCACGGCCGGCCAGGCTGTCGGGCAGCGTCGCGGCCTGGATCGGGAACGGGCTGTCGATGCCCCGGTTCTCCAGGACACGGCGCAGCGGCCCGCGCACACCGAGGTCGGCGAATGATTGTGCAGTTGTCATGCAGGTGTTTGCCTTTCAGGGCAGTGTCGCGCACCCCGCGCAGCGCCGTCGGACGGCACAGGAAATGGGTACACAAGTGGCGAGATTGCCGGTCGGCAACATCGATCGCCGCGAGAAGAGCTTGAGCCGGACGCGATGGTAAGCGTTCCACGACGAGCCGTCGTCGGTGACGTCGGCGTTGAGGACAGTCTAGCGCATCAGAATGTTGCGAAGTCCCGCAGGCCCGCAGCGAGCGCCACCGGCACCCGTGCCTTGACCCGCGTGCCGTCCGTGGTGTGCTCGGTGGCGTCGATGCGTCCCTCGCTGTGCACCCGGGCCACAAGGTCGCCCCGGTCGTAGGGAATCGTGACGTCGACGGTGACGTCGGTGGACTCGACCAGCTCCGACATCCGGGCCGAGAGCCGGTCCAGGCCCTGTCCGGTGCGCGCCGAGACGAACACCGCCTCAGGCAGGGCGCGCCGCAGATGCGCCAGCGAGAGCCCGTCGGCCGCGTCGATTTTGTTGACCACCAACAGTTCCGGCGCGGGTTTGGCGTTCTGTTCGGCGATGACCTCGTTGATCACCTCGCGGACCGCGCTGATCTGGGCCAGCGGGTTGGCATCCGAACCGTCGACGACGTGGACGAGCAGGTCGGCGTCGGCGACCTCCTCGAGGGTCGAGCGGAACGCCTCGACGAGCTGGGTCGGCAGGTGCCGCACGAAACCGACGGTGTCGGTCAGGACGAACGGCCGACCGTCGTCGAATTCGCCTCGGCGCGTTGTGGGTTCGAGGGTGGCGAAGAGCGCGTTCTCGACCAGCACGCCGGCGCCGGTGAGAGCGTTGAGCAGACTGGACTTACCCGCGTTGGTGTAGCCGACGATGGCGACCGAGGGCACCTCGGTGCGCCGACGCCCACTGCGCTGGGTGTCGCGGATCTTCTTCATGTCCTTGATCTCGCGGCGCAGCTTGGACATCCGCTCGCGGATGCGGCGACGGTCGGTCTCGATCTTCGTCTCACCGGGACCGCGGGTGCCGACACCGCCACCGGCGCCACCGGCGCGCCCGCCCGCCTGCCGTGACATCGATTCACCCCAGCCACGCAGCCGGGGCAGCATGTACTCCATCTGCGCCAGGGACACCTGGGCCTTGCCTTCGCGGCTGGTGGCGTGCTGGGCGAAGATGTCGAGGATCAGCGCGGTGCGGTCGATGACCTTGACCTTGACGATCTTCTCCAGCGCCGTGAGCTGAGCGGGGCTGAGCTCACCGTCGCAGATCACCGTGTCGGCGCCGGTCGCCAGCACGATCTCGCGCAGTTCGGCCGCCTTGCCCGAGCCGATGTAGGTCGACGCGTCGGGTTTGTCGCGCCGCTGGACGACCCCCTCGAGCACCTCGGAACCCGCGGTCTCGGCGAGCGCGGCGAGTTCGGCGAGGCTGGCTTCGGCGTCGGCCGCGCTGCCGTCGGTCCACACGCCCACCAGCACCACGCGTTCGAGGCGCAGCTGGCGGTATTCGACCTCGGAGATGTCGGCCAGTTCGGTGGACAGCCCGGCGACGCGGCGCAGCGCGGAGCGGTCCTCGAGCGCCAGTTCGCCGGCGCTGGGGGTCTGGTGTGCGGGAAATTCGGGAAACGTCATGAGCGAATCAAGGTTCGCACGGAGATCACTTTTCATGCACCCCAATTAACGCTGATGAGATTGCCACCATTCCCCGGCGAGTTCGCCGGTGGCGACCAGTTCCGACGGTCCGCGCAGGAAACTCGTGGTGTCGGTGACCGAGACGGTGACCACGCCACCGGGGATGCGGACGTCGAGCGTGCCCACCGCGGCTCCCTCCTGGGCCAACGCCGCGACGGCGGCAGCGACTGTCCCGGTACCGCACGAACGCGTTTCGCCCACACCCCGTTCGTGTACCCGCATCGACACCGCCCCATCGCGCAGCGCGGTGAGCACCTCGACGTTGACCCCGTCCGGGAACTGGGCGGGGTCGAAGTCGACCGGGGCGGCCACGTCGAGCGCCGCGAGTTCAGCCTCGGTCAGCGTCGTGTCGACGCAGGCCAGGTGCGGATTGCCGACGTCGATTCCCAGCCCGGTGAATCGGCGCCCGCCGACCACCGCCGACCCGCTGCCGAGCAGGTTGACCTTGCCCATCTCGACGGTCACCTCGGCCCGCGACCGGTGGGCCAGGTCGAAGCCGTGCAGGACGACGGGCCGCGGCCCGGCCAGCGACCCCACGACGAACTCGTCGCGCGACTCCAGGTCCGCCGCGCGCAGGTAGTGGGCGAACACGCGCACGCCGTTACCGCACATCTGGGCGATCGACCCGTCCGCATTGCGGTAGTCCATGTACCAGTCGCCGGCCCCGACACCCTCGGGGAGCCGCTCGAACACACCGGCCGACAGTGCCGCCTTCGCGGTGGTGACCCGCAGCACGCCGTCGGCGCCGAGCCCGCGGCGCCGGTCGCACAGCGCGGAGACGACGGCCGGCGTCAGAGCCAGCCGGGCGTCGAGATCGGGCAGCAGCACGAAGTCGTTCTGCGTCCCGTGACCTTTGGCGAACTGCACCTGGTCAGGATACGGCGCGCCAGGCGCGCAGGGTGCGGTCGACGTTGTCCGGTGACCCACCGTCGAGCCAGCACACCCGGTGGTCGCGGCGGAACCACGAGCGCTGCCTGCGCACGTAACGGCGGGTGCCGACGAACGTGGGCTCGCGCGCCGCCGAGCCGTCGCCGCCGGCGTCGAGGTCGGCCAGGACCTGGGCGTACCCGAGCGCCCGCGACGCGGTCACGCCCTCACGCAGGCCGTGCCGCAGCAGGCCGGCCACCTCTGCCACCAGCCCTTCGGCGAACATCGAATCGGTGCGAGCCGCCAGCCGTTCGTCGAGAACCGATGTCTCCCAGTCCAACCCGATGATCGCCGTATCCCAGCGCGGCGCGCCGATGGTGGGCGCCGACGCCGCGAACGGTTGCCCGGTGAGTTCCACCACCTCCAGCGCCCGCACGATTCGGCGGCCGTCGGTGGGCAGGATCGATGCTGCTGCGTCCGGGTCGACCTTGCCCAGTTCACCGTGCAGCGTCGCGACCCCGACCTCGACGAGCCGCTGCTCCCACCTGGCTCGGACTGCGGGATCGGTGGCGGGGAACGCCCAGTCGTCGAGCAGGGCCTGGACGTACATCATCGACCCGCCGACGATGATCGGGACCGCGCCGCGGGCCGCGATGGTCTCGATGTCGCGGGCGGCCTCGCTCTGGTAGCGCGCCACCGAGGCGGTCTCGGTGACGTCGAGGACGTCGAGTTGGTGGTGCGGGACACCGCGGCGCTGCGCGGCAGGTAACTTCGCGGTGCCGATGTCCATCCCGCGGTAGAGCTGCATGGCGTCGGCGTTGACGATCTCCACGCCGATCTCGCCGCCGAGCCGTTCGGCGACGTCGAGGGCCAGCGCCGATTTGCCGGTTCCGGTCGGCCCGATGATCGCCAGCGGCCTCATGGCGTCCAGCGACCGGCGAAGTAGCCGACCCCGTACGGCGCCCCGCGGTAGAACTCCTCGGCGGCACCGGACGCGGGTCCGGTCAGTCCCGCCAGCACCTGATACGCGACCCGACCGACGACCGAGTCCGGCAGCCGGCTCAGCGCGGCGGGATCACCCGCGGCCAGTGCCTCGTCGAGCTGCGCCTGGACGGCGACGGAGTCGGGGTCGTACCCGCCCGGGGCGGGCGGGGTGAGGGTGTGGCAACCGTCGGCGACGACCAGCACCCCGACGGGGCCGTCGGCGTCGTCGAGCAGGGCGCGCAGCTCCCGGCCCCTGGTGTGTGCGGTGTCGGCAGCGAGGTCGCCGGAGAAGACGCGGACCTCCGCGGCGGCCCGCGGGGCGTATTCACCGCGCGCCCACGCCGTGATGAGCGCGCACAGGGGAAGCTCGACGGGTGCGGCGTCGGCGTCCGGTGAGAGGGCCACCCGCACGTCGACGCCGTAGCCGGCGAACGTCCCGACCTTGGGCGGGGTGAGCACCTCGTCGACGGCCCCGACGCCGATCGCGATCCAGCGGTCGGGCAGTCCTTCGACACAGCGCGCCACCGCCGCGCGCAGGTCGGCCAGCTCACCGGCCGCGCCGCCGGCCAGTTCGGGCACCATCACCGGCGCGGACGGCACGAGGGCGATCGCGGTGAGCACGCCACCAAACTAGTGCGCGACGGAGGCCTGGGCTTCGGCGCCGGCCGCTTCGCCGCGAGCCAGCGCCGCGGTGGCCAGGACCATCGCCGCGGCCGCGACGACCAACGTGAACCATCCGGACTCACCGGGTCGCATGGTCTCCCCGAGCACCGCCACCCCGAGCACCGACGCGACCACCGGTTCGGTCACCGTCATCGTCGGCAGCGACGCCGTCAGGGCGCCGGACCGGAACGACGCCTGCTGCCACGCCGTCCCGGCGACGGCCACGGCCGCGAGCGCGTAGAGCTCGGGCATCTGCAGCACCGCCCACAGACCGTCGTCGAGCCGGTCGACGACGCCCTTGGTCAGGACGGCGAAGACACCCCACAGCGCACCGGACACCAGCGCCAGGAGCACCGCACTGGGCGGACCCGACCAGATCCGCGCCCCGACGACGCACACCACCAGCGCCGGGACCAGCACCGCGAGCACCACCATCCACGTCTCCCAGGAGGCGCGGGCCTGCCCGGCGGTCGGATTGCCCACCGTCACGATCACCGCCACCGCACCGGCGAGCAGGGCGGCCCACAACCACTCCCAGCGCGTCACCCGCCGTCCGGTCAGCCGGGCGTTGATCGGCAGCGCGAACAGCAGCGACGTCACCAGCAGCGCCTGCACCAGCAGCACCGACCCCAACCCCAGCGCGGCGGCCTGCAGACCGAAGCCCAGGGCCGCGACGGTGCTGCCCAGCCACCACTGCCGGTCGCGCAACAGCTGGAGGAACAGCTGCAGATGCCCGACCGCCTCGTCGGTCACCTCGTGTGCGGAGCGCTGGTGGATGACATCGCCGATCGCGATGAAGAAGGCGGCGCCCAGCGCCAGCAGCGCGGCGATATCCGCCCTGGCCATCGCAATCTCCTCGTCGTCGTAGCGGGCATGAGCGTGCCCGGACGGCGGGTGGTCCCGCAAACCGGCGCGCCGAAGGTGTGCGCAGACCCCCGGCCGACCTGTTTCAATAGCCTTCAATGGCTCCGACGGCCAGGCAGACCGATCCATATCGACAGGCAAGGGCGCCGCGTTGCGCGGCAGTGCGCGGTCCACCGCGCGGAGGGTGCGAGGAACGAGAGATGACAACCAGCGAGCCGGGTGCGACCTCGGAGGCGAACAACGAGGTGACGCCACGTCCGGCGCCGGGGCCCGCGCCCCGGCCCGGGCCCTCACCCCGACCGGGGCCGCCGCGGCCTGCCCCTCGACCGGGCCGGTCGACACCGGTGCCCGCCGTGGTGGCGCCACCGGCCAGCGACCCGCACCGGTTCGGCCGGGTCGATCCCGACGGCACCGTGTGGCTGATCACGGGATCGGGTGAGCGTGTCATCGGTTCCTGGCAGGCGGGTGAACCCGAAGCGGCGTACGCCCACTTCGGGCGCCGCTTCGACGATCTGCAGACCGAGGTGGTGCTGCTCGAGCAGCGGCTGGTCACCCACGCCGGCGACGCCCGCAAGATCAAGACCGCCGCGGCCGCACTCGCCGAGAGCCTGCCGGAGGCCCACGTACTCGGTGACGTGGACTCGCTGGCGACGCGACTGACCGCGATCGTCGAACACGCCGACGAGGAGGCCCAGGCCGAGCGGGCCCGCCGCGACGAACAGCGGGCCGCCCAGTTGGCGCGCAAGGAGACGCTGGCCGCCGAGGCCGAGGACATCGCCACCAACTCGACGCAGTGGAAGACCGCAGGCGACCGGCTCCGCGAGATCCTCGACGAGTGGCGCACGATCACCGGCCTGGACCGCAAGACCGACGATGCGCTGTGGAAGCGTTATTCGGCGGCCCGCGAGACGTTCAACCGGCGGCGCGGTTCGCACTTCGCCGAACTCGACCGGGGCCGCGCGGGGGCACGGCAGGCCAAGGAGGCGCTGTGCGAACGTGCCGAGGAGCTGTCCGGGTCCCGCGAGTGGGGTGCGACGAGCGCCGCGTTCCGTGACCTGCTCGCGGAGTGGAAGGCCGCGGGCCGGGCGGCCAAAGATGTCGACGACGCCCTCTGGCAGCGGTTCAAGGCCGCCCAGGACGTCTTCTTCTCGGCACGCAACGCCGCGACCGCCGAGCGCGACGCGGAGTTCAAGGCGAACGCCGCGGCCAAGGAGGCCCTGCTCGCGCAGGCCGAACAGATCGACACCTCCAACCCGGACGCCGCGCGCGCCGCGTTCCGCGCGATCGGCGACAAATGGGACGCCATCGGCAAGGTGCCCCGCGAGCGGGTCGCCGAATTCGATCGACGCCTGCGCGCGGTGGAGAAGAAGGTCCGCGACGCCGCGTCGTCGAACTGGACCGACCCCGAGGCGCAGGCCCGCGCCGACCAGTTCCGGGTCCGTGCCGAACAGTACGAGCGGCAGGCGGAGAAGGCCGAGGCCGCGGGTCGCACCAAGGACGCCGAACAGGCGCGCGCGAACGCCGAACAGTGGCGTCAGTGGGCCGACGCCGCGGTCGAGGCGCTGGGCAAGCGACGCTAGACGCCCGGTCGGGCGGGGCCGTCCTGGTCGTCGCGGGGCTCGTCGCCGAAGTCCAGCAGCCCCTTGCCCTGGTTCTCCGCGGCGCGGCGGCGGCGCTCCTCCTCCGCGGCCAACTGCACCGCGGTGCGCGTCCACACCACCCGCGCCCAGTGGAAGGTGAGCACGATCACCGCCAGCCAACCGATGATCAGCCCGATGCCCGGGCCCGGATACGGTTCGGCCGCGGTCTGGCGGGACCACACGGCGAGCATGCCCATCGCGCTGGCCACCGCCGAACCCGCCAGCGCCACCCAGGCGATCGCCCAGCGCCGGGTGAGCAGAGCGACGATCGAGAACCCGACCGAGAACACGATGGCCAGGATGGCGAACACCCGCGACGGCAGGGAGATCCCCGCCTCGGCGGCGGCGTCGGTGCCGGTCAGCACGTCGAAGCCCCTGGCGCCGCCGGCGTGCGGCAACACGAACGACAGCAGTACGACGAAGACGAGGACGGCGACGACCAGGGCGCGCGCGCCCGGGTCGAACTCACCGGCCACCCGCCGCTCGACGTCTTCGATGTCGCCCTTGTAGGAGTCGAATCCGTCGGGGCCGTCCGGGGTGCTCACAGCGCACATCCCGTGGTCACGGGGGCGGGTGCGGGCGCCCCGACACCCGGGATGCCCAGCCCGACCCCGGTGCGGGGCCGCAGGCCCGCCGCGTGGGCGTCGCCGGCGCGGGTGCGTCGGTGGGTCAACAGGGCGCCGTCGGCGATGAGGTGGTGCGGGGCCGCGCCGGTCACCGTGGTGGTGACGACGTCACCGGGGCGGACTTGGTCGAATGCTCTTCGCGCAAGCGGCTCATCGGCGGCAGCACCCGGTGCGAAGTGCACGAGCCGGCCGTCGCGGGCGCGTCCGGACAGGCGCGCGGTGGCCGCATCCTTACGGCCCTCGCCGGTGGCCACGAGCAGTTCGAGCGTACGGCCGACCTGGGCCTGGTTCTCCTCGAGCGAGATCCGCTCCTGCAGCTCGATCAGACGCTGATAGCGTTCGCTCACAACGGCTTTCGGGAGCTGACCGGGCATATCGGCGGCGGGCGTCCCGGGCCTCTTGGAGTACTGGAACGTGAAGGCGCTGGAGAACCGGGAGGCGGCCACCACGTCGAGCGTGGCCTGGAAGTCCTCCTCCGTCTCGCCGGGGAAGCCGACGATGAGGTCGGTGGTGATCGCCGCGTCGGGGATCGCCGCCCGCACCCGGTCGATGATCCCCAGGTACTTCTCCGCGCGGTAGGACCGGCGCATGGCGCGCAGGATCCGGTCGGATCCGGACTGCAGCGGCATGTGCAGGGCCGGGCAGACGTTCGGCGTCTCGGCCATCGCCTCGATCACGTCGTCGGTGAACTCTGCCGGATGCGGGGAGGTGAACCGGACGCGTTCGAGCCCGTCGATCCGCCCGCACGCGCGCAGGAGTTCGGCGAACGCCCCGCGATTGCGGTGCGGCGCGCTCTGCCACATCCTCGGGTCCTCGCGCAAGCGCTCGTCCGCAGCGAACGACACCCCGTAGGCGTTGACGTTCTGGCCCAGCAGCGTCACCTCGAGGACGCCCTGGTCGACCAGCGTCTGGATCTCGGCGAGGACGTCGCCCGGCCTGCGGTCGACCTCCTTGCCGCGCAACGACGGGACGATGCAGAACGTGCAGGTGTTGTTGCAGCCCACCGAGATCGACACCCATCCGGCGTAGGCAGATTCGCGCGCGGCGGGCAGCGTCGACGGGAATTCCTGTAGGGCTTCGGCGATCTCGACCTGCGCGGCCCGGTTGTGGCGGGCGCGTTCGAGCAGCGTCGGCAGGGAGCCGATGTTGTGGGTGCCGAATACGACGTCCACCCACGGCGCGCGGCGCAGCACGGCGTCGCGGTCCTTCTGCGCCAGACAGCCGCCGACCGCGATCTGCATCTGCGGTTCGGACCGCTTGCGCGGCGCGAGGTGAGACAGGTTGCCGTAGAGCTTGTTGTCGGCGTTCTCGCGCACCGCACATGTGTTGAAGACCACCACATCGGCGTCGGCGCCGTCCGCGGCGCGCCGGTAGCCCGCATCCTCCAGGAGCCCGGCCAGTCGCTCGGAGTCGTGCACGTTCATCTGGCAGCCGTAGGTGCGAACCTGATAGGTGCGCGCCACCGGCGGCAGCGCGTTCGCCGCCTGCTGCGTCACCGTCGAAGTCACGGCCCCATGGTACGGGGCGTCGGATTGATCAGTTCCGGGCACAGTGGGCGTTCCGTGGGTAAGGTCAGCACCCATGGAAACGGCCGGGCACGCCAGTCAGGCGGTGCCGATGATCTCGATGCAGGAGGTCAACAAGCATTTCGGCGATCTCCACGTGCTCAAGGACATCAACCTGAGGGTCGAGCGGGGTCAGGTCGTGGTGGTGCTCGGCCCGTCGGGGTCCGGCAAATCCACGCTGTGCCGCACGATCAACCGGCTCGAGACCATCGACTCGGGCACGATCGCCATCGACGGCGAGGTGCTTCCCGACGAGGGACGCAAGCTCGCACAGTTGCGCTCCGACGTCGGCATGGTGTTCCAGTCGTTCAACCTGTTCGCGCACAAGACGATCCTCGACAACGTCACGCTGGCGCCGATGAAGGTGCGCGGACTCGGCAAGGACGCCGCGAGGGAGGCCGCGATGGCGCTGCTGGAGCGGGTCGGGGTCGCCAATCAGGCCGACAAGTACCCCGCCCAGTTGTCGGGCGGTCAGCAGCAACGCGTCGCGATCGCCCGCTCGCTCGCGATGAACCCCAAGGTGATGCTCTTCGACGAGCCGACCAGCGCGCTGGACCCCGAGATGATCAACGAGGTGCTGTCGGTGATGACCGCGCTGGCGAGCGAGGGTATGACCATGCTGGTGGTGACCCATGAGATGGGCTTCGCCCGCCGCGCCTCGGACCGGGTGGTCTTCATGTCCGACGGGGCGATCGTCGAGGACGCCGAGCCGGCCCAGTTCTTCGACAATCCGCAGACCGACCGCGCCAAGGACTTCCTCGGCAAGATCCTCCATCACTAAACGCCCGGCGAAAGGAAACCCCACCCATGCCGTCCTTCTCGATGCTGTCTCGCAGGCGCGTCACGGCCGCCGTCGCGCTGGCGCTCGCTGTGCCGTTCGCGGCCACCGCGTGCGGAGGTGGCGGCGGTGACGAGAACACCATCGTCATCGGCACGAAGTTCGACCAGCCGGGCCTGGGCCTGCGCAACCCCGACGGTTCGATGAGCGGCTTCGACGTCGACGTCGCGACCTACGTGGCCGGCGAACTGGGATACACCCCCGAGCAGATCGAGTGGAAGGAATCGCCGTCCGGACAGCGTGAGACGTTGATCCAGAACGACCAGGTCGACTACATCGTGGCGACCTATTCGATCACCGACTCCCGCAAGGAGAAGGTCGACTTCGCCGGGCCGTACCTGATCACCGGCCAGAGCCTGCTGGTGCGCAACGACAACACCGACATCACCGGCGCCGCGTCGCTGGCCAACAACAAGCGGCTGTGCTCGGTGTCGGGTTCGACTCCCGCGCAGAAGATCAAGGACGAGTACCCGGGTGTGCAGCTGCAGCAGTACGACACCTACTCGGCGTGCATCGAGGCGCTGAAGAACGGCGCCATCGACGCGGTCACCACCGACGAGGTGATCCTGGCCGGTTACGCCGCGCAGACCCCGGGCGCCTTCAAGATCGTCGGGGACACGTTCTCCGAGGAGCGCTACGGCGTCGGGCTGAAGAAGGACGACAGCGAACTGCGGGCCAAGATCAACGCCGCGATCGAGAAGATGGAGTCCAGCGGCGCCTGGAAGGAAGCCTTCGACAAGAACCTCGGCCCGGCGGGTATCACGGCGCCCACCCCGCCGCCGGTCGACAGCAACTGAGTCGAGGGTCTGGCTCCGGCCGTGGAGATATTCACCGAGTACCGCGCGCAGATCTTCGAGGCGTTCTGGACCACCATCCAGCTCACGGTCTACTCCGCGGTCGGAGCGCTCATCCTGGGCACGGTGCTGGCCGGGATCCGGCTGTCGCCGGTGCCGATGCTGTCCTGGCTGGGCACCGCCTACGTCAACGTCATCCGCAACACGCCGTTGACGCTGATCATCCTGTTCTGCTCGTTCGGGGTGTCCCAGACCCTCGGGATCACGCTGGTCGACCCGCAGTCGAGCACCTCGATCGAGGACAGCAACTTCCGGTTGGCGGTGCTCGGGCTGACCGTGTACACCGCGTCGTTCGTGTGCGAGACGGTGCGCTCGGGCGTCAACACGGTGCCGCTGGGCCAGGCCGAGGCGGCCCGCTCCCTGGGCCTGACGTTCAGTCAGAATCTCCGAATGATCCTGCTGCCGCAGGCTTTTCGTTCCGTGATCATCCCGCTGGGCTCGGTACTGATCGCGCTGACGAAGAACACGACGATCGCCTCGGCGATCGGCGTGGCCGAGGCGGCGCTGCTGATGAAGGAGATGATCGAGAACACCGCGGCACTGCTCGTGGTCGGGTCGATCTTCGCCCTGGGTTTCATCATCCTGACGTTGCCGCTGGGGCTGGTTTTCGGATGGCTCGGGAAACGCCTGGCGGTGGCTCGGTGATGAGCGCTTGCGCGAAGAACGGACGGAACCGATGAGCGCTTGCGCGAAGAACGGACGGAACCGATGAGCGGCACCGTCCTGTTCGACGCGCCCGGGCCGCGCGCCCGGCGACGCAACGTCGTCATCACGCTCATCACGTTGGCGATCACCGCGCTGATCGTCTGGGTGGTGTACTCGCGGCTCGACGCGAAAGGTCAGCTCACCGCGGCGAAGTGGGAGCCGTTCCTGACGCCGAACCTGTGGACCACCTACGTGCTGCCCGGCGTGCAGGGCACGTTGACCGCGGCGGCGGTGTCGATCGTGCTGGCGTTGATCCTGGGATTCGGGCTCGGAGTCGGCAGGCTGTCGGTGATCACCCCGATCCGCTGGGTGTGCGCGGTGATCGTGGAGTTCTTCCGCGCGGTCCCGGTGCTGATCATGATGATCTTCGCGTACTTCCTGTACGCGTTCTACGACGTCTTCCCCTCCAAACACCTTGCGCTGGCCGGCGTCATCACCGGCCTCACGCTCTACAACGGCGCGGTGATCGCCGAGATCGTCCGGGCCGGGGTGAAGGCGTTGCCGCGCGGTCAGGCCGAGGCCGCCTCGGCGCTGGGCCTGCGCTGGGGGCAGACCCAGCGCTCGATCCTGCTGCCGCAGGCTGTCACATCGATGTTGCCGGTCCTGGTGTCCCAACTCGTGGTGGTCCTGAAGGACACCGCGATCGGCTACCAGATCACGTTCGTCGAGATGGTGCGTCAGGGCACCGTCGTCGGCTCGTCCTACGGCAACTACATCCCCGCCCTCATGGTCATCGCCGTGTTGATGATCAGCGTGAACTTCGCGTTGTCCGCCCTGGCGACCAAACTCGAACGCCGGATGCGGCGGTCGCGGCGCGGACCGGCGCCGCTGGACACCGAGGCCATCGAGCAGGAAGGCGCGCCGGGCGCGAAGGTGGTGTAGCGACCCCGGCCGCGACAGACTGATCGGATGATCGAGACCGTTACGGCGCTGGACATCCTTCCCGAGTCGACGTTGCGCAGCGCCGTCGACGTCATGGTCCGCCTGGTCGAGGCGTGCGGCGCCGTGGTGATCGTGGTCGGGGCCGTCATCGCGATCGTGAAATTCGCTGTGACGCTGGCACGCCGCGATATCGGCGAGTTCTCCTCGGTCCGGCTGACACTGGGCCGGTTCCTCGCCCTCGGTCTGGAATTCCAGCTCGCCAGCGACGTGTTGCGCACGGCGATCTCTCCGTCGTTCGAGGAGATCGGGAAGCTCGCGGCGATCGCCGCGATCCGCACCGCGTTCAACTACTTCCTCGCCCGTGAGATCGCCGAGGAGCAGCGCGCGGTCGAGGAGGCCCGGGCCGCGCGGTCGGCGCCCGATGCGTCCCCGCGATGACCGTCGCCGATCTCTCGTGGCTGATCGCCGGCGCGGGGATCGTCCTGGGCACCGCGTGTCTGGTGGTGTTCCGGCGGCCCGCGCTCGCCCTGCACGTGCTGCTCGATTTGCTTCTCGCCGCTGGGCTCCTACGTTTGACGTCGGATGCCGGGTGGCCGGTGATCGCCGTCACCGCCGCGGTGGTCCTCCTCCGCCACCTTCTCACCCGCACCCTGATGTCCGGGCTCGGTCGGCGGCACGCCGGCGTGCGCTGAGGCGGTCACGGCCGCCAGTCCGGCGACCTGCCGAGGTGACGCAGCATCCGGTCGAGTTCGTTCCCGCCCTGCGAGGCGGGCAGTGCCGGCGCGAACGGCGAGTTGTCCGCACCGCGGATCTCGCCGTCGGGCACGGCGAAGGCGATCGGCGCGGCCGCGCTCACCACGTCGGCCGGGATGTCGAACGACAACCCCGACGCACGTGCGACGTCCCAGCCGTGTACGACGTAGTCCACGAAGTGGAACTGGATCGCCATCGCCCCCGGGAACGTTGCGTCGGAACCGAATTCGGGTAGCGCGAACGGTGCGTCGAGCACGTCGTCGGCCGCGAAGGCCGCCACCACGTCCTCGGCGGCGGCCCGATAGCTGTCGGCAGGCCGCGATCGCACGGCGTCGGCGACGGTGGCGGGATCCCACACGCCGTGGTCGGCACCGCGGCCACGCGCGGCCGCCGCAAACCCGCGGTGCTGCACGGTCATGTGTACGAGCAGGTCGCCCAGATCCCAGCCCGCGCACGGGGTCGGCCGGCCGAGATCGGCCGGGGTGACGGTCGAGACGATCCGCACCGAGGTCTCGACAGCGGTGCGGTGATAGGGGCGTACGTCGATATTTGTAAGCATGTGCATATCGTATGCGTACGCCTATTATTTGACAATGCCTAAGATCGACTGATGACATCGCGGCGCAAGCGTCCCGACCTCGCGGCGATGCTGGCGCCACTGCTCCGCGACCTGGCCGCCGCCGAGGTGCCGATACTCGAAGAGCATGGCCTGACGATGTGGGGTTACAGCGTGCTGGTGGCGCTCGACCGCTCACCGATGCGCACGCAGGCCGCGCTGGCCGAGGCGATCAACGCGGACAAGACCCGCATCATCCCGACCCTCGACGACCTACAGAGCCGGGGCTACATCGAGCGTCACCCCGCGCCCGACGACCGCCGGGTGCGCCTGCTGGCGATCACCGAGGCCGGCCGCGCCGTGAAGGATGCCGCGCAGGACGACATTCAGCGCGGCGAGAACCGCTGGCTGTCGAGGCTGTCGGCCGCGGACCGCGCCACGTTCGTTCGGCTGCTGCAACAGCTCACCGATGACTGGCGCTGAGCTCAGACCCGGCGCCGCTCCCGCTCGCCGGCGAGCTCGACGGTGACCACGTCGAGCGCCATCGACTGGCTGTAGCCGCGGCGGGCCAGCATGCCGGCCATCCGCCGCTTGACCTTGAGGTCCGAACCCGGTTCGTCGTCGAGTTTCTCGCGGCGCAGCCGGTCGCGGACCAATCGCTCGGCCCGGTCGCGTTCGGCCCCGGCATCGATGTCGGCGAGCGACGAACTGATCACCTCGTCGTCGACACCCTTGCGGCGCAGCTCAGCGGCCAACGCGCGCTTGCCTTTTCCGGCGTACAGGTGGCGCGACCGCACCCACTGCTCGGCGAAGTCCTCGTCGTCGACGAGCCCGACCTCGACCAACCGGTCGAGCACCCGGGCCACGACGGGTTCGTCGTAGCCGCGCTGTGTCAGCTTGCCTGACAACTCCGCGCGAGTGCGGGCCCGCGCGGTGAGCAGGCGCAGACAGTAGGCGTGCGCCTGCTCCTCGCGGTTCGGCTCGGAGTCGGGGTCGGGACCGGACTCAGAAGTCGACGGGTGCGGGAAGGACGTCATCAGCGGTCACCACGGCACCGATGTTGAGCTTCTCTTTGATCTTCTTCTCGATCTCGTTGGCCACATCGCCGTTCTCCAGCAGGAACTTACGGGCGTTCTCCTTGCCCTGGCCCAACTGCTCCCCCTCGTAGGTGAACCAGGAACCGGACTTGCGGATGAAGCCGTGCTCCACGCCCATGTCGATGAGCGAGCCTTCCTTGCTGATGCCCTTGCCGTAGAGGATGTCGAATTCGGCCTGCTTGAACGGCGGCGACACCTTGTTCTTGACGATCTTGACCCGGGTGCGGTTACCCACCGCATCGGTGCCGTCCTTGAGGGTCTCGATGCGGCGGACATCCATGCGGACCGAGGCATAGAACTTCAGCGCCTTACCGCCCGTGGTGGTCTCGGGCGAGCCGAACATCACGCCGATCTTCTCGCGGAGCTGGTTGATGAAGATCGCGGTGGTGCCCGAATTGCTCAGCGCGCCGGTGATCTTGCGCAGCGCCTGGCTCATCAACCGGGCCTGCAGACCGACGTGACTGTCGCCCATCTCACCCTCGATCTCGGCGCGGGGCACCAGTGCGGCGACCGAGTCGATGACCAGGATGTCCAGCGCACCGGAGCGGATCAGCATGTCGGCGATCTCGAGAGCCTGCTCACCGGTGTCGGGCTGGGAGACCAGCAGCGAGTCGGTGTCCACCCCGAGCTTCTTGGCGTAGTCGGGATCCAGCGCGTGCTCGGCGTCGATGAACGCCGCGATGCCGCCGGCGGCCTGGGCGTTGGCCACCGCGTGCAATGCGACGGTGGTCTTACCGGAGGACTCCGGACCGTAGATCTCGATGACGCGGCCGCGCGGCAGGCCGCCGATGCCCAGCGCCACGTCCAGGGCGATGGAGCCGGTCGGGATGACCGAGATCGGCGCGCGGACCTCGTCGCCGAGCCGCATCACCGAGCCTTTACCGTGACTCTTCTCGATCTGCGCGAGCGCCAGTTCGAGGGCCTTCTCGCGATCGGGTGCCTGCGGTGCCATGTCTGTCTCCATCCTCGTGATGTTCGGTTGACCGGTGCCGGTCAGTTGGCCGTGACGCTAGAGGGACCCACCGACAAGTCGGCGTGAGCAGGCATCTAGCCGTCGAACACCACCCACCATAGACGAACACCTGTTCGACTCAAGTGGACACGCCGATGGCCACCACGGCGATCGGTGATTCCACCCGCCGGGGCTGCGCACCGGCCTATCGTGAGGGCACCGCCCCCGTCGAGGACGGCACACCGATGCACGAGATGGCGATCACCCAGAGCGTTGTCGACGCGGTCTGTGACCACGCCGCCGGCCGACGCGTGCACAGCGTCCGGCTCGAGGTGGGCGCACTGTGCGCCGTGGTGCCCGATGCGATGCGGTTCTGCTTCGAGCTGGCCACCGAGGGCACCGCCGCCGACGGCGCCCGCCTCGACCTCGATGTGCGGCCGGGACTCGCGCGCTGCCGCACCTGTGACACCGACTTCGAACTGACCGACCTGATCCTGCTGTGCCCGTGCGGCAGCGCCGACGTGGAAGTGCGCGCCGGACGCGACCTGCGGATCCTCTCGATGGAAGTGAGCTGACCATGTGCGCAACCTGTGGCTGCGGCGGCGACGACGCGGTGATCACCCTGGGCCACGATCACCCGCACCCGCACCAGCACGACCACCCGCACCAGCACGACCATGATCACGACCACCCCCACACCGAGACGGTGACCCTGGAACAGAAGGTGCTCGCGCGCAACGACGACATCGCCGCGCACAATCGCCGCTGGCTCGCCGAGCGCGACATCCTCGCGCTCAACGTCACCAGTTCCCCGGGGGCGGGCAAGACCACCCTGCTGGAACGGACCATCCGCGAACTCGGTGCGCACCGCCCCATCGCCGTGATCGAGGGTGACCAGGAGACGGCGCTCGACGCCGATCGCATCCGGGCGGCAGGCGCCCGGGCCGTGCAGGTCAACACCGGCGCCGGGTGCCACCTCGACGCGCTGATGGTGCGCCGCGCCCTCGAGGCGCTCGACCCCGACCCCGGCACGCTGCTGTTCATCGAGAACGTCGGCAACCTCGTCTGCCCCGCGCTGTTCGACCTCGGTGAGCACGGCAAGGTGGTCATCATCTCGGTCACCGAGGGCACCGACAAACCGTTGAAGTACCCGCACATGTTTGCCGCCGCCGGCTTGATCATCGTCAACAAGACCGATCTGTTGCCGTACGTGGAGTTCGACGTCGACGCGTGCACCCGCTACGCCCAATCGCTGAACCCGGGCGTCGGCGTGCTGCCGGTGTCGGCCACCACGGGCCGAGGTCTCGAGCAGTGGTACGGGTGGATCGAATTCCTGGCAAACCCGTCCAAGAACCCGATCATGTCGTGAGACCCGTTGACAGAACAATCGCGTCGGAGTAGACCCAGAACTTAGCGCCGCGCAAGTGGGCCGAGGGTCGACTCCGGCGGCGCAGGGGTCGTCAGCCCCGACCCCGGAAAGCTGTGGCGATGCCGACTGAGGCAGCAGTCAAAGCGGAAGAGGCGCTGATCCATGTTCTCTGGATCAATGCCGGATTGAGTTGCGACGGTGATTCTGTGGCGCTGACTGCCGCCACCCAGCCCAGTATCGAGGAGATCGCGCTCGGCGCCCTCCCCGGACTGCCCAAGATCGCCGTTCACTGGCCCCTGATCGATTTCGAATGCGGACCGAACGGGGGCGCCGACGACTTCCTCGAATGGTTCTTCAGAGCGGACAGAGGCGAATTGGAACCGTTCGTGTTGGTCGTCGAGGGATCCATCCCGAACGAGGCGATCAAGGACGAGGGATATTGGTGCGGGTTCGGTAACAACCCGGCCACCGGCCAACCGATGACCACCAGCGAGTGGCTCGACCGGTTGACGCCCAAGGCGACCGCAGTGGTCGCGGTGGGCACCTGCGCGACCTACGGCGGCATCCACGCCATGGCGGGTAATCCCACCGGAGCCATGGGTGTGCCCGACTATCTCGGCTGGGACTGGAAGAGCAAGGCGGGCATACCGATCGTCTGCGTTCCGGGGTGCCCGATACATCCGGACAACCTGGCCGAGACGCTCACCTACCTGCTCTACATGGCCACCGATCAGGCGCCGATGATCCCGTTGGACGATGCTCTGCGGCCGCAGTGGCTTTTCGGTCAGTCAGTACACGAGGGGTGTGACCGCGCCGGCTACTACGAGCAGGGTGATTTCGCCACCGAGTACGGGTCGCCGAAATGCATTGTGAAGCTGGGCTGTTGGGGCCCGGTGGTGAAATGCAACGTGCCCAAGCGAGGATGGATCAACGGTGTCGGGGGGTGCCCCAACGTCGGCGGCATCTGCATCGGATGCACCATGCCCGGCTTCCCGGACAAGTTCATGCCGTTCATGGACGAACCACCGGGCGGCAAGGTCTCGACCACCGCATCCACCCTGTACGGATCGGTCATCCGCAGCCTGCGCCACGTCACCGGCCGCACCGTCGACAAAGAACCGAAGTGGCGCCACCCCGGAACGAAACTCGAGACGGGCGCGACGCGCACCTGGTAGGTGCGCGTCGTCGCGTCCGCACCTGCGCGCCGGAGTCGGCTGATCCCCGTCGGCGCGCGGACTGCTGAGCACGAGAGAAGGATTCGATGACCACGACTATCCCCGACCCGTCGCACGTCAAGCGGGAACCCGGCCAACTGGTGGAGATGGCCTGGGACCCCATCACCCGCATCGTCGGCAGCCTCGGCATCTACACCAAGGTCGACTTCGAGAACCGCGAAGTCGTGGAGTGCCACAGCACCTCGTCGATCTTCCGCGGCTACTCCATCTTCATGAAGGGCAAGGATCCGCGCGACGCCCACTTCATCACCAGCCGGATCTGCGGTATCTGCGGAGACAACCACGCCACGTGCTCGTGTTACACGCAGAACATGGCCTACGGGGTGCAGCCCCCGCACCTGGCCGAGTGGTTGGTCAACCTCGGCGAGGCCGCGGAATACATGTTCGACCACAACATCTTCCAGGAGAACCTCGTCGGGGTCGACTACTGCGAGAAGATGGTCGCCGAGACCAACCCGTCGGTGCTGGCCAAGGCGGAGAACGCCCAGGCGCCGCACGCCGACATGCACGGCTACCGCACGATCGCCGAGATCATGCGGGCGCTCAACCCGTTCACCGGCGAGTTCTACCGGGAGGCACTGCAGGTCAGCCGGTGGACACGAGAGATGTTCTGTCTCATGGAAGGTCGGCACGTCCACCCGTCGACCCTGTATCCCGGCGGGATCGGCACCACGGCGACCGTCCAGCTGATGACCGACTACATGACCCGGCTGATGCGCTACGTGGAGTTCATGAAGAAGGTCGTGCCGATGCACGACGATCTGTTCGACTTCTTCTACGAAGCGCTACCCGGCTACGACCAGGTGGGGCTGCGACGCACGCTGCTCGGCTGCTGGGGTTCGTTCCAGGATCCCGAGCACTGCAACTTCAGCTACAAGGACATGGAGGCCTGGGGTCGCAAGATGTTCGTCACCCCCGGCGTCGTGGTGGACGGCAAACTCGTCACCACATCGCTGGTCGACATCAACCTGGGCATCCGAATCCTGTTGGGTCACAGTTACTACGAGGACTGGACCGATCAGGAGATGTTCGTCAAGACCGACCCGTTGGGAAATCCGGTCGACCGGCGGCACCCGTGGAATCAGCACACCAACCCCAAACCGCAGAAGCGCGACTTCGACGAGAACTACAGCTGGGTGATGTCACCGCGCTGGTTCGACGGCAACGACCACCTGGCACTGGACACCGGCGGCGGGCCGCTGGCGCGTCTGTGGTCGACGGCACTGGCGAATCTCGTCGACATCGGCTACGTGAAGTCCACCGGTCACAGTGTGCAGATCAACCTGCCCAAGACCGCGCTCAAGGGTCCGGTGGAACTCGAGTGGAAGATCCCGCAGTACGGCAGCAACACGCTCGAACGCAACCGGGCCCGCACGTACTTCCAGGCCTATGCGGCGGCGTGCGCGCTGCACTTCGCCGAGAAGGCGCTGACGGAGATCCGGGCCGGCCGCACCAAGACGTGGGAGCGTTTCGAGGTGCCCGACGAAGGTATCGGCTGCGGCTTCACCGAGGCGGTGCGCGGGGTGCTCAGCCACCACATGGTGATTCGCGACGGCAAGATCGCCAACTACCACCCGTATCCGCCGACGCCGTGGAACGCCAACCCGCGCGACAGCTACGGCACACCGGGACCGTACGAGGACGCCGTACAGGGTCAACCGATCTTCGAGGAGAACGGTCGGGAGAAGTTCAAGGGCATCGACATCATGCGGACGGTGCGCAGCTTCGACCCGTGTCTGCCCTGCGGGGTGCACATGTACCTGGGCGGCGGGAAGTCGTTGGAGTTGCTGCACTCCCCCACCCAGTCCGTCACCGGGGAATAGGGCATGTGTCCGGCCGCGCCGAGTGAACACGATGCGGACGCGGACACGCGCTGGCGCACGGCGGGCGAGCGCATCCAGACGCTGCTGGACGCCAGTTCGGCGGGCGGCGCCGCCGCGCGGGAACGCGCCGAGCAGTTGGTCGGCGAGGTCACCGACCTGTACGGGGCGGCGCTGGGCCGGATGCTCGACCTCGCGGTGAGCGCCGATCCCGACCTCGTCGACGCCGTCGCGGCCGACCCGCTCGTCGCCAGCCTGCTGCTGGTACACGGTATGCACCCGCACAGCGTCGAGCGGCGGATCACCGACGCGCTCGACACCGTCCGGCCCTACCTCGGCTCGCACGGTGGCGATGTCCACCTGCTCGGTGTCGACGGGGACACGGCGCGGCTGCGGTTCGCCGGCAGCTGCAAGAGCTGTCCGTCCTCGGCGGTCACCCTCGAGCTGGCCGTGGAGGACGCGATCCGCGCCGCCGCGCCGGAGATCGAGACCATCGAAGTCGTTGCAGAAGACCGTGATCCGGCCGATACGGTCATCCCCGCCGAGTCGCTGTTCACCCGGGTGCACGGTTCGGCGTCCTGGCTGCCCGTACCCGGGCTGGCCGAGATCCTGCCCGGAGAGGTCGGCGGGTTCGCCGTCGCCGGAACGCCGGTCCTGGTCTGCCGGCTCGACGAGACGCTCTACGCCTACCGCGACCGGTGTGGCCGTTGCGATGCCTCGATGGCGGGCGCACGCCTCACCGGCGAGGTGCTGCGGTGCCCGCGCTGCGACGCCGGGTTCGACGTGGTGCACGCCGGGGCGGGCCTCGAAGGTCTCGACCGGCTCGAACCGGTGCCGGTACTGCGGCGTCAGGGCGTGTGGGCGGTCGCGATCGCCGAGAGCGTGGCCTGATGACGACCTCCGCCTACGACATCCTGGCCCGGATCCGGGCCGCCCGCACCGAACCCCGGCCCGCGGGCGAGCGGTGCGAGATGTGCGCGGAGCCGATCGCCGACGAGCACCAGCACGTGGTGAACGTCGAGGGCCGGCAACTGATGTGCGTCTGCCGCGGCTGCTATCTGCTGTTCACCGACACGCACGCCGCGCTGCGGTATCGCGCGGTGCCCGACCGCTACCTCGTCTTCGAGGACTTCGCACTCGACCGCCGGCACTGGGAGGCGCTGCAGATTCCTGTCGGTCTGGCGTTCTTCTTCCGCAATTCGGCCCTCGGGCGGGTGGTCGCGTTCTATCCGGGACCCGCCGGTGCGACCGAATCCGAACTCGACCTCACCGCATGGCAGGACATCCGGCTGGCCGACCCGCGGGTGGACCTGCCCGCCGAGGACACCGAGGCACTGCTGGTGCGCATGCCGGAGCGCACCGACACCGACGCCTCGCCGCGCGGCTACCTGCTGCCGATCGACGCCTGTTACGAACTGGTCGGCCGGATGCGCATGCTGTGGCACGGGTTCGACGGCGGCGCCGAGGTCCGCGACTATCTCACCGGGTTCTTCGACGCGGTCGCCGAACGGTGCAGGACGGTGTCGCGGTGACCGCCGATGTGAGGTTCACCGTGCAGGATGTGACGCCCGAACGCTACGCCGTCACACCGGTTCTGACCGCACGGATCGAGGTCACCGCCACCGGTGACGACCCGGTGCACGCGATCGCGCTGCGCTGTCAGGTCCGCATCGACCCGCTGCGGCGCGGCTACACCGACGAGGAGGCGGAAGGTCTCGCCGACCTGTTCGGTCCACGCGAGCGTTGGGGCACCACCCAACACACGTTCCTGTGGCAGCACAGCGTGACGATGGTGCCCGGATTCTCCGGCGGCACGCACGTCGACCTGCCCCTGGAGTGCACGTACGACGTGGAGGTCGCCGCGGCGAAATACATGCACGCCCTGCGCGACGGTGTGATCCCGCTGCAGTTCCTGTTCAGCGGAACGCTGTTCACCCGCGGTGAGCGGGGATTCGCCGTGACGCAGATTTCGTGGGACCGCGAGGACACCTACCGGCTGCCGGTGACGGTGTGGCGTGACCTGATCGCACTGCACTACCCGAACACCGGTTGGCTGCGGTTGTCGCACGACACGATCGCCGCGCTCACCGCCTACCGGTCCGCACACGGACTCCTGTCCTGCGACGACGCCGTCACCGCGCTGTTGTCACAGGCCAGGCAGGAGGTGCCGTGAACGCCGACTGGGCCAGGGCGCGCAAGGTCGCCGACGCTGTTCTCTACGAGGGGTACCTGCTGTACCCGTACCGCGCGACGTCGCGGAAGAACCAGGCGCGGTGGCAGTTCGGGGTGCTGGGCCCACCGGGCGCCGCGGCGGCCGGAATCGGCGAGGACGATCACCTGAGCGCCCAGCTGCTCGTCGACCACACCGGGCAGGCCTCGATCTCCCTGGCGGTCCGCTTCCTGCAGCTGCAGCACCGGCGCGCCGAGAAGTCCACTGCGGACGGCACATTCGTCCCCGTCGAGGAACTGCGCACCGCGGACGGCTCATGGGTGACGTGGGACGAGGCGGTCGCCCGTGAGGTCGCCGTGGACCCGGTCTCCCTGGTCGAGGTGACGATGACGCTGCCGTTCACCGTCGCATCCGGTCGTGACGTGGAACCGGTCGACGGCGGCCGCCTGGTGCGCGGCCGGTGCGATCTGCACGCCGAACTGACCGTCCACGCACAGCCCGAGGGCGACCTCACCCGGGTGACGGTGAGCGTGCGGAACACCGGCGCGGGCGCCGACGTCCACGACGTCCACGACAAGGACACCGCGATCGCGCGTTCCCTGATCGGCACCCACGTCATCGCCGAGGTCCATGACGGCGAGTTCGTCTCCCTGCTCGACCCGCCGGCCACCGCCGTCGACGCGGTCACCCGGTGCCACCACCACCGCTGCTTCCCCGTCCTGGCCGGCGCCCCCGGCGACCGGGACCTGATGCTGATCTCGCCGATCATCCTCTACGACCACCCCGAGATCGCCGAGCAGAGTGGAGGCGACCTCTACGACGCGACGGAGATCGACGAGATCCTGACCCTGCGCGTCATGACCATGACCGACGAGGAGAAGGCGCAGGCGCGCGCGACCGACCCGCGGGCGGCCGCGATCGTGGACCGCTGCGAGAGCATGTCTCCTGAGGCGATGCTCAACCTGCACGGGGTGCTGCGTGATCCGCACGCCGCGCCGGGGCCCGACCTGATCCCCGAGGTCCCCGACGGTGTCGACTGGTGGGATCCGCTGGCCGACAGTGCCGTCGCGCCCGACCGCGATGCGGTGCTGGTCGGCGGCGTGCGGGTGAGCCGTGGCAGCCGGGTGCGCCTGCACCCGGCGCGGCGCGCCGACGCCCAGGACCTGTTCTACGCCGACCGGCTCGCGCGGGTGACCTCCGTGCACGAGACCGTCGACGGCGATGCGCAGATCGGCGTCGTGCTCGACGACGACCCCGCCGCCGACCTGCACGACTGGTACGGCCGCTACCTGTACTTCGCACCCGACGAAGTGGAACCGCTCAACGATGGGAGCCCGTCATGCAAGTAGTCGGTTGGATCGCTGTGATCATCGCGGCGATCGTCACGCTGTTGGCCGTATCCCTGGGGCTGCGCTCCATACCGGACGCCAAGCGCTACCTCAAGATGCGCCGGATGTAGCAGGGTGACACCACGTCCGACATGCTGATCGCCGGAATCGGCAACATCTTCCTCGGTGACGATGGCTTCGGCCCCGAGGTGCTGCGCCGCGCCGCGCCGCTGATCACCGACCCCCGCGTACGCGCGGTCGACTACGGCATCCGCGGTATGCACCTCGCCTACGACCTGCTCGAGCCCTGGGACTTGCTGGTGCTCGTCGACGCGTTGCCGGACCGCGGGTCGCCCGGCACCCTGCACGTCTTCGAAGCCGATCATGACGCGCTCTGCGCGACAGGCGGTCTCGACGCACACGCGATGGATCCCGCCGCCGTGTTCGCGAGCCTCACCGCACTGGGCGGCGCCCCACCGCGCACCGTGGTCATCGGGTGCGAGGCCGCCGACGTCACCGAGGGCATCGGGCTGTCCCCGCCCGTCGCGGCAGCGGTGCCGGAAGCCGTGCGGGCGGTCGGCGCAGTGGTGTCCGGGCAGACGACGCAACCAGGTCGGGTGTGACGCCATGTGCCTCGGAATCCCCGGACAGGTCGTCGGGATGCTCGACGGCTACGGCGGTCAACTCGCACTCGTCGACGTCGCGGGCGAACACCGCCGGGTCAACATCGGGATGCTGCCGGAGGAGACGTTCGGCCCCGGCGACTGGGTGATCATCCACATGGGATTCGTCGTGGAGAAGACCGACCGGGCGGGGGCCGACGCGGCGATGGCCGGACTCGAACTCATGGGCCGCGGCGGACCGCCGGACCCGGAGGCCGCACCGTGACCCGCCGTCGGATGCGGTTGTGTGTGCGCGGCGTGGTCCAGGGCGTCGGCTTCCGGCCCTTCGTGTACACCACCGCGACGGCGCTCGGACTGACCGGGTCGGTGCGCAACGACAGCGCGGGCGCGGTCGTCGAGATCGAGGGCGACCCGGACGCGCTGACCCGCTTCGTCGAGCGGCTGCACACCCGGCCGCCACCGCTCGCGGTCATCGAATCCGTTGACACCGAAGACCTTCCGCCCGTCGGCGGCACCGGGTTCTTCATCGCCGACACCTCTCGCGGCCGCGGCCGCACGCTGGCCTCACCGGACGTCGCGATGTGCGCGCAGTGCGCCGCCGAACAGCGCGACCCCGGCGACCGGCGCTACCGGCACCCGTTCGTCAACTGCACCGACTGCGGACCCCGGTTCACCATCATCGCGTCGCTGCCCTACGACCGGGCCGCCACGTCGATGGCCGGTTTCGCGATGTGCGCGGACTGCGCCCGCGAGTACGCCGACCCCACCGACCGCCGCTTCCACGCACAACCCGTGTGCTGCCCGCACTGCGGCCCGACCCTGACCTTCCGCGACGCCGACGGACGCCACACCGCGGGCGAGGACGGTCTGCGCCGGGCGCGGCGGCTGCTCCGCGACGGGGGTGTCGTCGCGGTCAAGGGCATCGGCGGCTACCACCTGGCCTGCGATGCCGAGAACAACACCGCCGTGGCCGAACTGCGCCGCCGCAAACAGCGCGGCGACAAGCCCTTCGCGGTCATGGTGCCCGATGCGGCCGCGGCCGGCCGGATCGCCGTGCTCGACGAGGTGGCACAGCACGTGCTGGGCGGGCCGCAGCGGCCGATCGTGCTGGCGCCGCGACGGACACCGACCACGGTGGCGGCCGCGGTGGCGCCCGGGAACCCGGACCTGGGCGTGCTGCTGGCCTATTCGCCGCTGCACACGCTGCTCTTCGGGCTGCCCGGTGACGAACCGGGCCCCCAGGTGCTGGTGATGACGTCGGGGAACCTCGCGGGCGAACCCCTCTGCTACGCCGACGACGACGCCGTCACCCGGCTGCGCGCACTGGCCGACGGCTGGCTGATGCACGACCGCGAGATCCTGGTGCCCTGTGACGATTCGGTGGTCCGGGTGGTCGACGGCGTCGAACTGCCGATCCGGCGCTCCCGGGGGTACGCCCCGTTGCCGGTGGCCCTGCCCGTCGCGGTACCGCCGACACTCGCGGTCGGTGCGGACCTGAAGAACACCATGGCCGTCGCCGACGGGCGATACGCCTGGCTGAGCCAGCACATCGGCGACATGGACGACGTCGCGACACTGTCGGCGTTCACCGCCGCGGAACGGCATCTGCGCGAACTCACCGGGGTGGCCCCGCAGATCCTCGCGACCGACGCCCACCCGCGGTACCGCTCGACCGGATGGGCCCACCGGCACGCCGGTGACCGGCCGGTGCGGGCGGTGCAGCACCACCACGCCCACATCGCCGCGGTGATGGCCGAGCACGGGCTCGACGGTTCGGCGCCGGTACTCGGATTCGCCTTCGACGGAACCGGATACGGACCCGACGGCGCGGTGTGGGGCGGGGAGGTGCTGCTCGCCGACTACAAGGGCTTCCGCAGGATCGCGGCGCTGCAGTACGTGCCACTGGCCGGCGGCGATGTCAGCGTCCTGCGGCCGTACCGGATGGCGCTCGCACATCTGTGGGCCGCCGGGTTGCCGTGGGCCGACGACCTGCCGCCGGTGCAGGCGTGTCCGGAAGACGAGCGGCGGGTGCTGCGCCACCAATTGGAGACCGGCCTGAACTGCGTGCCCACCTCCAGCATGGGGCGGTTGTTCGACTGCGTCGCCGCGCTCGCGGGGGTCCGGCAGACCGTCGCCTACGAGGCGCAGGCGGCGATCGAGCTCGAGGCGCTGGCGCGCACCGTCGACGACGATCCCGCGCCCTACGCCTTCACCGTCACCGAGACCTCGGCGACGGCGATGATCGGCGCCGCCGAGGTGGTCGAGGCGATCGTCGCCGACCGCAGGCGCGGCACGGCGGCCGCGGTGATCGGATGGCGATTCCACCGTGCGGTGGCCGACCTCGTCGTACGGTTGGCCGAAGGAGCCCGCGACCCCGTGGCGCTGTCGGGCGGGGTGTTTCAGAACGCCCTGCTCCTGCGCATGACGTTGCGCGCGTTGACCGAACGCGGTGTCGAGGTGCTGACCCACCGGCGGGTGCCGCCGAACGACGGCGGCATCGCACTGGGTCAGTTGATGGTGGCCAACGCAGGGTGAGGCCGGAGTAGAGGAGGACGCTGATGTGTTTGGCGGTACCGGGAAAGATCGACAGCGTCACCGACCGTGACGGCACGCTGATGGCCGTCGTCGACTTCGGTGGCATCAAGAAAGACGTATGCCTGCAGTACATCCCGGACGCGCAGGTCGGGCAGTACGTCGTGGTGCACGTGGGTTTCGCGATCCAGCGTCTCGACGAGGAATCGGCGATGCGCACGCTGCGGGAGTTCGAGCACCTCGGGGTGCTCGAGGAGGAGTTCGGTGACGGTTTCGAACTCGCCGCACGTCAGGCCGGGCTGGCCAACCCGAATGGTGAGAGGGCACAGGGATGAAGTATCTCGACGAATTCAGCGATCCGCAGTTGGCGCGCAAGCTCATCGAGCAGATCAAATCCGTCACGACTCGGCGCTGGTCGATCATGGAAGTCTGTGGCGGGCAGACGCATTCGATCATCCGGCACGGCATCGACCAGCTGCTCCCCGACCAGATCGAGATGATCCACGGCCCCGGCTGCCCGGTGTGCGTCACTCCGCTGGAGATCATCGACAAGGCGCTCGAGATCGCGTCGCGTCCCGAGGTGATCTTCTGTTCCTTCGGCGACATGCTGCGGGTGCCCGGCAGCGAGAGCGACCTCTTCCAGATCAAGAGCCGTGGCGGTGATGTGCGGGTGGTGTACTCACCGCTCGACGCACTGACCGTGGCGAAGGACAATCCGGACCGGCAGGTGGTGTTCTTCGGTATCGGCTTCGAGACCACCGCCCCGGCCAACGCGATGACCGTCTACCAGGCCAAGCGGCAGGGCATCCCCAATTTCTCGTTGCTGGTGTCCCATGTCCTGGTGCCGCCGGCGATCGCGGCGATCATGGAGTCCCCGACGTGCCGCGTGCAGGCGTTCCTGGCGGCCGGTCACGTGTGCTCGGTGATGGGCACTGCCGAGTACCCGCCGCTGTGCGAGAAGTACGGGATCCCGATCGTGGTCACCGGTTTCGAGCCACTGGACATCCTCGAGGGCATCCGCCGCACGGTTGTGCAGCTCGAGGCGGGCCGACACGAACTGGAGAACGCCTATCCGCGCGCGGTACGCGCCGAGGGCAATCCGGCGGCCAAGACGATGCTGGCGGATGTCTTCGAGGTCACCGACCGCAGTTGGCGCGGTATCGGGATGATCCCGCAGAGCGGCTGGCGGCTGTCACCGGCGTACCGGGACTTCGACGCGGAGTACCGCTTCGCCGTGACCGGCATCCACACCGACGAGTCGACGCTGTGCCGATCGGGAGAAGTGTTGCAGGGCTTGATCAAACCGCACGAATGCGCGGCCTTCGGCACGGTGTGCACACCCCGCAATCCGCTGGGCGCCACGATGGTCTCCTCCGAGGGCGCCTGCGCGGCCTATTACCTCTACCGTCGCCTCGAGGTCAGCCATGCGTGAGACCCGCGCGGCGATCGACATGGAGAGCTGGGTGTGCCCGGCGCCGCTGCGGGATTCGCCGAACGTCGTGATGGGTCACGGCGGTGGCGGCGCGATGTCGGGTGAGCTGATCGAGCATCTGTTCCTGCCCGCGTTCGGTCCGGCCGCGGACGCGGCGATGGGCGATTCGGCCGTCGTCGAAATCGGCGGGACCCGGCTGGCGTTCTCCACCGATTCGTTCGTCGTCAAGCCGATGGTGTTCCCGGGCGGCACGATCGGCGAGCTGGCGGTCAACGGCACGGTCAACGACCTCGCGATGGCCGGCGCGACGCCGATGGTGCTGTCGACGGCGTTCATCCTCGAGGAAGGCACCTCACTCGACGATCTGGCGCGGGTCGCTCATGCGGTCGGCACCGCGGCCTTGGCCGCCGGCGTCAAACTCGTCACCGGCGACACCAAGGTCGTCGATTCCGGGCACGGCGACGGAATCTATGTGAACACCACCGGTATCGGGGTGATCGACCGGCGGGCCGACATCCGGCCACAGCGCGCCACCGAGGGCGACGCGGTCATCGTCAGCGGCGACATCGGCGTCCACGGGGTCGCCGTTATGAGCTGCCGCGAAGGTCTGGAGTTCGCGACCAGCATCGCCAGCGACACCGCGCCCCTGCACGGTCTGGTGGCGGCGATGATCGAGACCGGCGCCGACATCCACGCACTTCGCGACCCCACCCGCGGCGGGATGGCCGCCACTCTGAACGAGATCGCCAAGGCCGCCGAGGTGGGCATGGTGCTCGACGAACGATCGATTCCGGTGCCACCGGAGGTGCGCGACGCCTGCGGCCTGCTCGGCCTCGATCCGATGTATGTGGCCAACGAGGGCAAGCTGGTGGCGTTCGTGCCGGCCGCCGACGCCGATCGTGTGGTCGAGGCGATGCGGGCACACCCGCTGGGCGCCCACGCCGCCGTCATCGGCACCTGCGTCTCCGACCACCCCGGGATGGTCGTCGCCCGCACCGCACTGGGTGGTACGCGGGTGGTCGACCTGCCGATCGGCGAACAGCTACCCCGGATCTGTTGACATGCTGCCGACGCGGCGCCGCGGCGACACGCTCTTCGCCCGGTACGCCTTCCCGCCGAACGAACTCGGATACTGCGGTCCGCCGGGTAGCGCGACCGTCGGCGGGGTCTCCGAGTTGGCCGGACAGGCCCGCGAGTTCGACGGCGCGTGGCCGTACCTGCGAGCACTGGCCGCGGCCGCAGGAGACACCGACGTCCTCGACGAGGACGTGGTGCGCAGTTACTGGATCGGCGGCGGCCTGCTGCATGACGTCGATGCCGAGGGACTCCTGGTGGCGCTGCGACGCGCCTTCACCGGACAGGTGACGGGTCTGCTCGATGCCGTACCCGCCGGGACGGCGCTGGCCCACCACAGCTTTCACGTATTCGTCGTCTATCCGTGGGCGCGTTTCCTCGACCGCGACCCGACCACACCGATACGGATCATGCAGCAATGTCGAATCCGTTCGGGGACAGTCGAATCCGTGGACGGCGACCATGTCGTCGTGAGTACGCGTCCGTTGACGGTGGACGGCGGCACGCTGGCGCTCGGCGCGGCCGTCTCCGAGCGGGTGCGGTGGCGCAGGGACGGATCGTCGCTGATCCCCGCCCCGCGACCGGGTGACCCTGTCGCCGCGCACTGGGACTGGGTCTGCGACGCGCTGACCGAGGACGACGTCGCGGCGCTGACGGCCGCGACGCAGGCGACGCTCGACCTCGTCAACGAGATCCGCACCGCCGTCAACCAAGGGGCGCCCACACAGTAGATGACCCGCGGCCGTGTGCTACGGCCGCTCGAGAGGAGGCGAGATGAGCACCTCGAACGAACACCTGTCCGAAGAACCTCAGGAGCAGCGGGGCGCACCGGGTTCGCGCGACACCGGCTCCGACCAACCGTCGGGCGGGCCGACCGACCGGCCGTCGGGCACCTACCACGGCGACGAGACGGTGCCGGCCCACGAGGGAGGCGGGTCCGGACAGACCGGACGCGAGAAGACCGAGGCGCCGCCGTCGGACGCCGAACCCGCCGTACCGCCCTACGAGGGTCGCCAGACGACCGCGAAACCGGACAGCGGGGTGGACGACGGCGGCGACGCGCGCACCGGCGGTGCGGTCAAGCCGGGGTCCGCCGCGGACTGACCCGCCTCACCACTGGTCGCGCGGGACGTCGAAGTCGGCGCACAGCGCGCGCCACACGTCGCGTGGTTCGACGCCGTCCTCGATGGCCTGGGCCGCGGTGCGTCCGCCGAGCCCACTCAGGACATGGTCGACGAGCAGCGACCGGCCGCGCATCGAGCCGAACTGGCCATCGACGAGTTCGCGGAATTCCGTCAGTCGCACGACACCAAATTACGCGAGCGCCCGGTGGCACACCTGTACCGGATCGGTGACCTGACCCGCGGTCGCCGCCGCCGACCGGGCCGCCGCCCGGTAACTCGGCGCCTCGAGGACCTCACGCACAGCCGTCGCCAGCGCCTCGGCGCTCAGCGGCCGCACCAGTTGCGCACTGCCTTGACGCACAACGCGATTGGCGATCTCCCACTGGTCTCCGCCACCGGGCACGACCACCATCGGCACCCCGGCCAGCAGCGTCTTGGCCACCATGCCGTGCCCGCCGCCGCAGATCACCACGTCGGCATGGCTGAGCAGTTCGTCCTGGCGGCCCAGCCCGACGACCGCCCACGGTGGCACCAACCCGTCGGGACCCGACAATCGGGAGACCACGACCCGCGCACCTGCGGGTAGGACCTCACCCGGCGTCAGCGCCTCCAGCGCCACCTCGGCGACACCCCGCTCCCCTGTGCTCGCCGTCGACGGCGCTACCAGCACCACCGGCCCGTCGCCGGGCGGTATCGGCAGCACCTGCGCCGTCGGCTCGAAGTGCAGCGGACCCACCACGACCGCCTCGGCCGGCCAATCCGGACGCGGAACCTCCAGCGCGGGCAGCGTGGCGATCAGCCGCCGCAGGGGGCCGGGGTCCTCGGCGGGCAGGCCGATTCCCGCCCGCGCCTCGGCGCGCTGACGCAGCCCCTGCCGCCAGGACCGGGCCGTGAGCGCCCGCATCACCGCGTCCCGCGCTCGCCCGCGCACACCCCGACCGGGGGCGAGGCCGCTGCCGATCGGCGGCAGCCCTTTCGACGGCCGGTACAGCGGGTGCGGGTTGAGTTCGACCCAGGGCAGCCCGAGCAGTTCGGCGGCCAGGCCGCCGCAGGCGGTGATGACGTCGGAGACCACGAGGTCGGGGGCCAGCGCGTCGATCACCGGCGCGTTGAGCACCGCCATCCGTGCGGCCCGCCGGTGGATCTTGGCCCCGGCGTCGGTGTCGTCGTCCGCCTCGGTGGGGTCGAGGCCGAGCAGCTCCTCGGCGGGCACCCCCGCCGTCCGCGCGGTGTCGAGCCATTCCACCCCGGTCAGCAGGGTCGGTTCGTCACCGGCGGCGGCGAACTTCTGGCACAGCGCGATCGCGGGGAAGGCGTGACCGGGGTCGGGACCGGCGACGACGGCGACACGCACCCGCCCACCCTGCCACAGCTGTTCCCCCGACGGCGCCCGGGTGAGGGACTACCCTTGGCCAGCATGACCGAATCGAGCAACGGGTCCACCTCGGCCCTGCAGAGCACCACCAACGCGCGCACGGTCGAGACGTTCCTTTTCGCTCTTCAGGACGAGGATTTCGACGCCGCGGATTCGCTGATGGCCGACCACATCGCCTGGCAGAACGTGGGGTTCCCGACGATCCGCGGTCGTGAACGCATCACCAAGCTGTTCCGGCGCGGTCAGGGCAAGCTCGGGTTCGAGGTGAAGATCCACCGCATCGCCGCCGAGGGCGACGCGGTGCTGACCGAACGCACCGACGTCCTGGTCCTCGGCCCGGTGCGGTTGCAGTTCTGGGTCTGCGGGGTCTTCGAGGTGCACGCCGGCCGGATCACGCTGTGGCGGGACTACTTCGACACGGTCGACTTCCTCAAGGCGACGGTGCGCGGGCTGCTGGCCGTGCCGTTCCCGGCGCTTCGGCCCACGCTCTAGGGTCGACGCCGGTAGCCGGTCAGGCTGACCTGTATTGATGCGGCGTGGCCGCTCCCAGTTCGTCGAATGCCTGCGCCCAGCCCTGCAGCCGGTCGGTGGCGTTGACCAGTTCGTCGCGGTAGCGCCGTCCGTACATCGTGTTGTTGGACAGCGGCGAACTCGACATCGTGCCGGTGTTGGCCGCCGACACGAGTTGCGCTGCCGCGTCGACCATTTCGTGGTACTGGCGCACACCCTGATCCATCTGCGCGGTGAACGCGCGGACCGTCGGCATCAGGTGCCCACGCGACATCGGCGTCGAGGCCATCGCGCGCTCCATCGACACCACCTCGGCCGCGGTGGCGGCCATGGTCGCCGCGCTCTGCTGGGCGGCCATCGTCAGCTCCCGCAGTTCCTCGGCAGGCAGCATCCGGCCCCGCTCCATCACCCCGAGCAGGGAGAACAACCCGCGTTCGGCGGAGGCCAGGGCCGCCATCGGAGCGCGGGCGGCGGAGTGAAACGGTGGCAGCCGGCGCGACGCCCTGCTGCGGGCGGGCGGCAGCGGTTCGGCGCGCAGCCACCGGTAGCGAAGCAGCAGCAGGGTGGCCGGGAACATCGCTCCCGCGGCGATCGCCCCGGTGATGATGAACACCCAGAACGGGGTGCTCCAGGCGGCCAGCACGGCGGTGACCAGGATCCAGAACACGCTGGTGACCGTGAAGAACAACCCGAGCCGCAACGCCCAGCGCCGCTTGCGCAGCAGCTTGGCGCGCGGATCGGCGGCGGCGTGCAGTCTGTCGGCCACCACGTCGGACAGTTCGGCAGCGGTGTCCACCCCGCGTTGCAGCATCGAGCGCCACGCCGTGGGGGCCTGCCTGGTCTGCGTCTTCACTGCCTCACCTCACGAGAACTACTGTGACAACGGGTTTTCCGGCGCCTGCTGAGCCGGATTTGCGGCCGGGGTGGCGGGGCTGGCCGCCGGGGTGGCGCCACCGGACGGCAGTGCCTCACCCCGCATCGACGCGCGGATCTGCTCCAGCCGCGAATGGCCGGCCATCTGCACGCTGGCCTGCTGGACCTCGAGCATGCGGCCCTGCACGGAGTTCTGCGCGAGCTCGGCCTCACCCATCGCGTTGGCGTAACGCCGCTCGATCTTCTGGCGCACCTCGTCGAGGCTGGGTGTGGTTCCCGGCGCCGCCAGTTCGCTCATCGACCGCAGCGAGGAGCTGACCTGCTCCTGCATCTTGGCCTGCTCGAGCTGGCTGAGCAGCTTGGTGCGCTCGGCGATCTTCTGCTGCAGCATCATCGCGTTCTGCTCAACGGCCTTCTTGGCCTGGCCGGCGGCCTGCAGCGCCTGATCGTGCAGCGCCTTGAGGTCCTCGACGCTCTGTTCGGCCGTCACCAGCTGGGCGGCGAACGCCTCGGCGGCGTTGTTGTACTCGGTGGCCTTGGCGGCGTCACCGTTCGCCACGGCCTGATCGGCCAGCGTCAGCGCCTGGCGGACGTTGACCTGCAGCTTCTCGATGTCGGCGAGCTGGCGGTTCAGCCTCATCTCCAGCTGGCGCTGGTTGCCGATGACCTGGGCGGCCTGCTGGGTCAGCGCCTGGTGCTGGCGCTGCGCCTCTTCGATCGCCTGCTGGATCTGCACCTTCGGGTCGGCGTACTCGTCGACCTTCGAGCTGAACAGCGCCATCAGGTACTTCCACGCCTTGACGAACGGGTTGGCCATCGCTTCACTCCGCCTTCGGGTCTTGTCGACTGGGTCCTGCTGCCAACTTATCGGTTCTGCGCACGTCCCCACACCCCGTCGAGAGATGAGGGGACGGTTTCAGGCCGGGTTCGGGCCCGGGTTCACGCCACCGCCATCGAGACGGCCTGCGGAATCACGACCTTCGTCGTCACGTCGATGTTCGGGACGCCTGCGGCGTGTTCGAGATGAGCCAGTTCCTCGCCCGCATCGGAGAGCACCTGCGACAGGGGGACGTCGAGCGCCCCGCAGATCGCACTGAGCAGTTCGCTGGACGCTTCCTTGCGGCCGCGTTCGACCTCGGAGAGATACCCCAGGCTGACCCGGGCGGTGTCGGAGACTTCCCGCAGGGTCCGGCCCTGCGAGGTGCGGGCACGGCGCAGCACGTCGCCGATCACCTCGCGCAGCAATGCCGCCATCGTGCCCTCCTTCGTTGGCTGGGTTGCTAACTGCACAACGCCGGAGGCGCCGACCCGGTTCCCGGCCCCGGAAGAGTTTCAGATCACTGCGCTTCGACCAGTGCCCGCAGGTGGGCGATCGCCTCGTCGACCGCCGCCTTGCGGATGTCCCAGCGCGTACCGCTCAGGTGCAGTTCCACCACCTTGGTGTCGACCGGCCCGGCCAGGCCGAGGAATACGGTGCCCACCGGGTGCCCGCCGTGCGGTTCCGGTCCGGCCACACCGGTCAGCCCCACGCCCCAGGTGGCCCCGCAGCGCTGGCGTGTGCCGACCGCGAGCGCCCGCGCGGTGGGGGCGGCGACCGGTCCGACGGCGTCGAGCACCTGTGGGGCCACCCCGGCGAGCGCGATCTTGGTGTCCTCGACGTAGGTCACCAGACCGCCGCGCAGTACCGCACTCGAGCCGGGGACACCGGCCAGCGTCGCACTCAACAGCCCGGCGGTCAGCGATTCGGCGGTCGCCACGCTCTGATGCCGCACGGTCAGATCGGCGACCAGTGCGCGGGCGTCGTCAGTGACCAGCGGGTCGTTCACGGGAGTCCCGAATCGCCGACAGCACGTAGTCCAGCCCGGTCAGGACGGTCAGCACGACGGCGGCCACCATGATCACCCACGCCACCGCGAGCCACGGTCCGGGCCAGGCCGCCAGGGGCAGCACGAACAGCCCGATGGCCACCGCCTGCACGAGCGTCTTGACCTTGCCGCCGCGGCTGGCCGGGATCACCCCGTGGCGCAGCACCGCGAAGCGCAGCACGGTCACACCGAGTTCGCGGGCGAGGATGACCCCGGTCACCCACCACGGCAGATCCCCCAGCATCGACAGGCCGATCAGCGCGGCGCCGATGAGCGCCTTGTCGGCGATCGGGTCCGCGAGCGTGCCGAATTCGGTGACCATGCCATAGCTGCGCGCCAGTGCACCGTCGAACCGGTCGGTGATCACCGCCACCGCGAACACCACGAAAGCCACGACGCGCCAATACGTTTCATGCCCGTCGCCGACGAAGAGCGCGGCGAGGAACACCGGTACCAGAAGGAAGCGCACACCGGTCAGCACATTGGCGATATTGGCCACTCGGGCGCGCGGCACCACCGGATCAGTAGGAGACGGGCCCGACACCGCAACAGAATATCGGTTGGCTCTGCCGATATTCTCGCAGCGTGAGTGCAGCGGATCAGAAACCGGCCGACGAGGTCGCCGGGGAAGTCACTGTGCGCCGGGCGCGCACCTCCGACGTCCCGGCGATCAAGGGACTCGTCGACATCTACGCCGGCAAGATCCTGCTCGAGAAGAACCTCGTCAACATCTACGAGGCGGTGCAGGAGTTCTGGGTCGCCGAACTCGACGACGAGCTGATCGGTTGCGGCGCCCTGCACGTGCTGTGGGCCGACCTCGGCGAAGTTCGCACGGTGGCGGTGCACCCCAAGGTCCGGGGCCGCGGGGTCGGGCATCTGATCGTCGAGCGGTTGCTGGACGTGGCGCGCGAACTGCGTCTGCAGCGGATCTTCGTGCTGACCTTCGAGGTGGAGTTCTTCGCCCGCCACGGCTTCGCCGAGATCGACGGCACCCCGGTCACCGCGGAGGTCTACGAGGAGATGTGCCGGTCGTACGACACCGGCGTCGCGGAGTTCCTCGACCTGTCCTACGTCAAACCCAACATTTTGGGCAACACCCGAATGCTGCTCACCCTCTAGACGTCAGAACTCCTCGTCGGCGTCCGCGCCGTTCGCATCGCTGCCGCCCCGGATCAACGCCAGCGTGCCCGCCAGCTCGTCGGGTTTGACCAGCACCTCGCGCGCCTTCGAGCCCTCCGAGGGTCCCACGATCCCGCGGGTCTCCATCAGATCCATCAACCGGCCGGCCTTGGCGAACCCGACCCGCAGCTTGCGCTGCAGCATCGACGTCGAGCCGAACTGCGACGACACCACCAGCTCGACGGCCTGCAGGAAGACGTCCATATCGTCGCCGATGTCGGGGTCGACGTCCTTGCGCTCACCGGCCTTGGCGGCGGTGACGCCCTCGATGAACTCCGGCTCGGCCTGATCCTTGGTCGCCGAGACGACGGCCTGGATCTCCTCGTCGGTGATGAACGCACCCTGCAGGCGGATCGGCTTACCGGCGCCCATCGGCAGGAACAGGCCGTCGCCCATACCGATCAGCTTCTCCGCGCCGGGCTGGTCGAGGATGACGCGGCTGTCGGTCAGCGAGGAGGTGGCGAACGCCAGCCGGGACGGCACGTTGGTCTTGATCAGACCGGTGACGACGTCGACCGACGGTCGCTGCGTGGCGAGCACCAGGTGGATACCGGCGGCGCGGGCCTTCTGGGTGATCCGCACGATCGCGTCCTCCACGTCGCGCGGAGCGGTCATCATCAGGTCGGCGAGTTCGTCGACGATCGCGAGGATGTAGGGGTACGGCTTGTAGACGCGCTCGCTGCCCAGCGGCGTGGAGATTTCACCGGATCGCACCTTCTCGTTGAACACGTCGATGTGGCGCACCCGCGAGGCCTGCATGTCCTGGTAGCGCTGCTCCATCTCCTCGACGAGCCATGCCAGCGCTGCGGCGGCCTTCTTCGGTTCGGTGATGATCGGCGTGATCAGGTGCGGGATGCCCTCGTACGGGGTCAGCTCGACCATCTTCGGGTCGATCAGGATCATCCTGACCTCGTCCGGGGTGGCCCGCGCCAGCAGCGAGACCAGCATCGAGTTGACGAAGCTCGACTTACCCGAGCCGGTCGAGCCGGCGACCAGCAGGTGGGGCATCTTGGCCAGGTTGGCCGAGATGAAGTCGCCCTCGATGTCCTTGCCCAACCCGATCACGAGTGGGTGGTGGTCGCGGCGGGTCGACGGTGCGGTGAGCACATCGGCCAGCCGCACCATCTCGCGGTCGGTGTTGGGCACCTCGATGCCGACGGCCGACTTGCCCGGGATCGGGGCGAGCATGCGGACACTCTCGGTGGCCACCGCATAGGCGATGTTGCGCTGCAGCGCCGTGATCTTCTCGACCTTCACACCGGGTCCGAGTTCGACCTCGTAGCGGGTGACGGTCGGCCCGCGGGTGCAGCCGGTGACCGCGGCGTCGACCTTGAACTGCTGCAGCACCGAGTTGATCGAATCGATCATGCGGTCGTTGGCCGTGCTGCGCAGCTTCGGCGGGTCACCGGCGATCAGCAGGTCCAGCGACGGCAGCGTGTAGGGCCCTTCGACGACGCGGTCGAGCGACAGCGTGTCCTGATCCTCGACCGGCTTCTTCTCCTGGGCTGCCTTCTTGCGCTTGGGCTTGACCTCGGCCGCAGGCGCGGCGGGCAGGGCGGGCACCTCGGGCAACGTGGGTGCGTCGGCGTCCTGCGGGTCGAGCGGATAGTTGTCCATCGGCGAACCCGACGGCCAGAGCTGCTCGTCGCGCGACGTCGCCGGGTCGTCGTAGTAGCCGTCCGAGAAGTCCTCGGGCGCAGCGGAATCCGGGTCGTCAGCGTCGTATTCGTCGTCGTAATCGTCGTATTCGTCGTAGTCCTCGTCGCGGTATCCGCGGGTGGAGAACATCGCGCGCACGGTCTCCGGCACTTCCCGGATCGTCGTCCCGGTGACCAGAAGCAGACCGAACAGCACCCCGATGAACAACAGGGGTGCGGCGATCCAGGCGGTGAGGCCGTCGGCGAGTGGGCCCCCGATGGCGAAGCCGGTGAATCCGGCCGCCTGCTGCCGCTCCCCCGGCGCCTGCGGGGACCCCGACCACAGGTGCCACAGTCCCAGCGCGGGCAGGGTGATCATCGCCGCGCCGAGGATCAGACGGGGACGGGCCTCCGGATCGGGTTCGCTGCGCATGAGCACGACGGCGATGGCCGCGAGTACCACGGGCACCAGGACCACGGCGTCACCGACCAGTGTGCGCAGCACCGTGTCGATCCACTGCCCGACGGGACGGGCGGCGTCGAACCACGAACCGGCGGCCACCACGACCGCGATGCCCAGCAACGCGAGGGCGATTCCGTCCCGGCGGTGCCCGGGTTCGATCTCGCGGGCGCGGCCGACCGAGCGCGCCGTGCTGCCCGCTCCGCGCGCCAACATCAGCCACCCGGCCCGGGCTCCGCGCCCGACCGCGGCGCCGGCGGCGCCGACGGGGGACGGCCCGCGCCGCGACGCGGGTTTGCGCCGGGGTGCGGCCTTCGCGGGCCGACCGGGCCGGGCACCACTCCGCGCTCCGGCCTTTGACCTGCTCGTACGGGCGCCAGAGCGGGCGACGGTCTTACCAGCCATGGGTGCCAGCCTAGTCGCATTGGCCCCACAATCACCATCAGCCACACGGGTCACAGAATGGTTTCACCTGCATCTCGGCCGCGTAGCCGTGAGTAGGGTGGACACCTGTCCGGTCCGGCCGCCACTCATCGAGGAGTTCACCGCGCATGCCCGTAGTCGTCGTCGCCACCATGACCGCCAAGCCCGAATCGGTCGACACCGTGCGGGAGGCCTGCAAGAAGGCCATCGAGAGCGTCCACTCCGAGCCGGGTTGCGACCTCTACTCGCTGCACGAGGCCAACGGCACGTTCGTGTTCGTCGAACAGTGGGCCGACGCGGATGCGCTCAAGACCCACAGCACCGCGCCGGGCGTCACGACGCTGTTCGCCGAGGTCGGTGAGCACCTCGACGGCGCCCCCGACATCAAGATGCTGGAACCGGTCCCGGCCGGCGACCCGGCCAAGGGCCGGCTGCGGCCCTGACGGTGACGACACCGGTGCGCCCCCTGGAGGGCAAGGTCGCCTTCATCACCGGCGCGGCCCGCGGCCAGGGCCGAGCCCATGCCGTGCGGTTGGCGTCCGACGGCGCCGACATCATCGCGGTGGACCTGTGCGATCAGATCGCCTCGGTGCCGTATCCGCTGGCGACTCCGGACGACCTGGCGGCCACGGTCAAGCTCGTCGAGGAGACCGGGGGGCGGATCGTCGCCTCGCAGGCCGACGTTCGGGACCGTGCCGCGCTCAAGACCGCACTGATGGACGGGGTGGAACGGCTCGGCGGGCGGCTCGACGTCGTCGTCGCCAACGCCGGGATCGCGCCGATGGCCGGCGAGGACGCCTGGCAGGACGTCATCGACGTCAACCTCACCGGGGTCTTCCACACGGTCGACGTCGCGATGCGGCCGATGATCAAGGCGGGCAACGGCGGATCGATCGTGTTGACCAGTTCGGTCGCCGGCCTCGTCGGCCTCGCGTCGCCGATGGCCGGGTCGATCGGCTACGCCGCCGCCAAACACGGCATCGTCGGGATCATGCGCGTGTACGCGAACATCCTTGCCACCCACAGCATCCGGGTGAACTCGGTGCACCCCGCGGGGGTCAACACCCCGATGATCGACAACGAGTTCACCCGCAGCTGGCTCGAGGGGCTCGCGCAGGAGACCCGGGGCAGGGGCGAGATGGCGCCGAACATGACGAACGCCCTGCCGGTGCAGGCCCTCGAGGTCGAGGACATCGCCGCCGCCGTCGCCTTCCTGGCGTCCGACGAGGCGCGCTACATCACCGGCGTCACGCTGCCGGTGGACGCGGGCTTCGTCAACAAGCGCTGATCAGTCCGGTCACCTCGTCAGAGGTGATCCATCAAGCGGGACATCGTCGAGGTCTCGAAGTACGCACACCGGCGCGGGTAGTAGTGCGAACGGCTCTCCGGCAGGACATGCGGTGCCGGCCACTTCAACACCCGGTGTCGGGACTCGGCCCGCGCCAGGGCAGCGGCGGCCGGTGCCGCCGCAGCGGCGGTGGCGAGCTCCACCTCTTGAACGGTGATCACGGTCTGATGCTTCGGGGGCCGATGCACGATCCACGTCGTCACGAACTGCCGCGGGTGCATCAATTGGTTGGCATGCATGGTGTTTCCAAGATCGAAGGGGCGAATGGCGGGTATCCGCGGGCTCTCCGCACATCGGCGGAGGACGGCTTCGGGGTCTACCGGCGACAGACTCTCGGCATCGTGATCTCCTCGAATTGACGCTACCGCCAAAGAAACCACCATCGGCCGCGCAGCACCTCGTACGAACGGGTGATCTTTGATTGCGCCCGAGAGGAGGGTCAGATCTCGATGACCGTGGGCACGATCATCGGCTGGCGTCGGTAGGTCTCGCCCACCCACTTGCCGACGGTGCGCCGCACCGCCTGGGCGATGCGGCCCGGGTCGGTGACCGTATCGGCGGTCAGCCTCTCGAGTTCCTCTTCGACCTTGCGCGCGACCGGTTCGAGCGCCTTGGGGTCCTCGGAGAAGCCTCGGGACGCCAGGTGGGCCGGGCCGGCCGGGCGGCCGGTCCCCCGATGCACGACGACGGTGACCGCGACGAAACCCGAAGAGAGAACGAGACGCTCACCCAGTGTGGTCTCACCCACGTCACCGGTGACCAGCCCGTCGACGAACATCTTCCCGACGCCGACCGCACCGGCGATGCTCGCCTTCCCGGCGACCAGATCCACGCTGACGCCGTTCTCCGCCAACACGATCGACTCGGGCGGAACCCCGGTGCGCTCGGCCAGCGCGGCGTTGGCGCGCAGGTGCCGCCAGGTGCCGTGCACGGGCATCACGTTGCGCGGTTTGACGCCGTTGTAGAGGAACAGCAGCTCGCCGGCGTACGCGTGACCCGAGACATGCACGCGCGCATGGGCGTTGGTGACGACCCTGGCCCCGATCTTGGACAGTGAGTCGATGACGCCGTAGACGGCCTCCTCGTTGCCGGGGATCAGCGACGAGGACAGGATGATCAGGTCCCCGTCGGTCAGCGTGATGCTGCGGTGCTCCCCGCGCGACATCCGCGACAGCGCCGACATGGGCTCACCCTGCGTTCCGGTGGTGATCAGCACGACCTTCTCCGCCGGCATCATCTCGGCGGCGCCGATGTCGAGCAGATCGCTGTCGTCGACCTTGAGGTATCCCAGTTCGCGGGCGATGCCCATGTTGCGCACCATCGAGCGGCCCACGAAGGACACCCGACGGCCCAGCGCCACCGCCGCGTCGATGATCTGCTGCACCCGGTCGACGTTGGAGGCGAAGCACGCGACGATCACGCGTCCGTCCGCGCCGCGGATCAGCCGGTGCAGCGTCGGCCCGATCTCGCTCTCCGACGGTCCGACACCGGGGCGGTCGGCGTTGGTCGAATCACAGAGGAACAGGTCGACGCCGGCGTCACCGAGGCGCGACATCCCCGGCAGATCGGTGGGCCGCCCGTCGAGCGGGAGCTGATCGAGTTTGATGTCACCGGTGTGCAGCACGGTTCCGGCGCCGGTGTGCAGCGCGATGGCCAGACATCCCGGCACCGAGTGGTTGACCGCGAAATACTGGCATTCGAAGACGCCGTGGGTGCTGCGCTGCCCCTCGGCCACCTCGACGAACTTCGGCTTGATCCGGTGTTCGCGGCACTTCTCGCGCACCAGGGCGAGGGTGAACCGTGAACCGACGACCGGGATGTCGGGCCGCAGTTTGAGCAGGAACGGCACGGCGCCGATGTGGTCTTCGTGCGCATGGGTGAGCACCAGCGCCTCGACGTCGTCGAGACGCTCCTCGACGTGGCGCAGATCCGGCAGGATCAGGTCCACACCGGGTTCGTCGTGGCCGGGGAACAGCACCCCGCAGTCGATGATGAGCAGACGGCCGAGATGCTCGAAAACGGTCATGTTGCGGCCGATCTCGCTGATGCCGCCCAGCGCGGTCACGCGCAACCCGCCGACCGCGAGCGGGCCGGGCGGGACGAGGTCGTTGTTCACGGCGTCACCGCAGCACCGCCGCGGCGCGCATGTCCTCGGCCAGCGCCGTCAGCTCGTCGGGCGTCGGCGGAATCTGCGGCAGCCGCGGCAGCCCGACGTCGAAGCCCAGCAGGCCCAGCCCGGCCTTGGACATCGTCACGCCACCCAGACGCGCCTGCGCGTCACTCAGCGGGCCGAGCGCCACGCTGATCTTGCGCGCGGTCGCGATGTCGCCGGAGTTGAACGCCGACAGCATCTCTCGCAGCTGGCTGGCCGCGAAGTGGCCCCACACGCTGATGAAGCCGACGGCGCCCATCGCCAGCCACGGCAGGTTCAGCGCGTCGTCGCCGGAGTAGTACGCCAGACCGGTCTCGGCGATGATCTGACCGCCGCCGTGCAGGTCGCCCTTGGCATCCTTGATCGCGACGATGTTCGGGTGCTCGGCGAGCGTGCGGATGGTGTCCCAGGCGATCGGGACGACCGACCGCGGCGGGATGTCGTACAGCACGACGGGCAGGTCGGTTGCGTCGGCGACCGCGGTGAAGTGCGCGAGCAGGCCGGCCTGCGGCGGGCGGGAGTAATACGGGGTCACGACGAGCAGACCGTGCGCGCCCTCGGCCGCACACGACTTGGCCAGGTGCACGCTGTGGGCGGTGTCGTAGGTGCCCGCGCCGGCGACGACACGGGCGCGGTCGCCGACCGCCTCGAGCACGGTGCGCAGCAGCGCGAGCTTCTCGTCATCGGTGGTGGTCGGGGACTCACCGGTGGTGCCGGACAGCACCAGACCGTCGCAGCCGGAATCGACGAGGTGGTTCGCCAGACGGGCGGCGGCGTCCGTGTCGAGGGTGCCGTCGGGCTTGAACGGAGTGACCATCGCGGTGAGCACGGTGCCCAACCGGGCCGTCACGTCGAATCCGCTGATACTCACGGGTGACAAGATTACCCGCTTGGGCTCAGGCCTCGGTGACGAGCGGGGTGGTCGCCACCTCCGTGCCGTCGGCCAGCGGGTAGATCTCGAAGTCGGCGAACACCGCGGGTGCGACGGCGACCAGTTCCCGCAGGCAGGCGATGGCCAGCCGGCGGATCTCGAGGTCGGCGTGCTCACTGGCCCGCATCGCGATGAAATGGCGCCAGGCGCGGTAGTTGCCGGTGACGACGATGCGGGTCTCGGTGGCGTTCGGCAGTACCGATCGGGCCGCCTGCCTGGCCTGTTTACGGCGCAGCGTGGCCCGTCCCTCTCTGGGCTCATCGCCCATGAGCTTGGCCTCCAGCTTCGCCAGCAGTTCGGCGTAGGCGGCGCGGCTGGCGTCGGCGGCCGCGGTGAACAGTCCCTCGAGTTCGGCGTCGCCCTCGATACCTGGTGGCACGACGACCTGTGAGTCGTTCTCGGGGACGTAGCGCTGCGAGAGCTGCGAGTACGAGAAGTGCCGGTGGCGGATCAGCTCGTGGGTGCACGACCGGGAGATGCCCGTGATGTAGAACGACACCGACGCGTGCTCGAGCACGGACAGATGTCCCACTTCGATGATGTGGCGCAGGTACGACGCGTTGGTGGCCGTGCGCGGGTTGGGTTTCGACCAGCTCTGGTAGCAGGCCCGCCCCGCGAACTCGACGAGCGCGGCACCCCCCTCGGCGTCGGTCTCCCACGGCACGTCGGGCGGCACCGTGAACTCGGTCCTGGCGATCAGCTGCACGCGCAGCGGCGCGGTTTCGGCCACGGCGTCACCCTAACGCGGCGGACTCCCGCAGGGTCGCCACGAGATCGCCGCGGTCCCCGACCGTCACGACGGCCAGTCCCAGCCACTGCGCCATCGTCTTCAGCTCGCCGGCCAGCGCGACGGCCACCCGTGCGGGGTCCTCCCCGGGTTCGACGAATGCGCCCACCACGTGCAACGCGTCGCGGGTCCGCTCCGCCTTGAGATCGACCCTGCCGACCAGCCGGCCGTCGAGCAGGAACGGCCACACGTAGTAGCCGTACTGCCGTTTGTGTTGTGGCACGTAGATCTCGATGCGGTAGTGAAATCCGAAGAGCCGCTCCACCCGCGGGCGGAAGAAGATCAGCGGGTCGAACGGGCACAGCAGCGCCGTGCCGCGGTCGGTGCGCGGGACGGTCTGCCCGGCCCGCAGATAGGCCGGCGCCGCCCAGCCGTCGACCTCGACGGGCACGAGTTCACCGGCGGCGACCAGCTCGGCGAGCGCCGGTTTGACCTGTTTGGCCGCCAGCCGGAAGTAGTCGCGGATGTCGGCTTCGGTGGCCACGCCCAGCGCGCCGGCCGCCCGCAGGCACAGTTCTCGCACCGCGTCGGCGTCGTCGATCTGACGGGCCACCACGTCCGCGGGCAGCACCCGCTCGGTGAGGTCGTAGTGGCGCGCGAAGCCGACGCGCGTCGCGGTGGTGAGCACACCGGAGGCGAACAGCGCCTCGGTCACCCATTTGGTGTCGCTGCGGTCCCACCACGGCCCTTTACGACCGCGCTGTTCGGCGCCGAGGTACTCCTCGATCTGGCCGGCGGTGGCGGGCCCGAGTTCGGTGACCGCGGTGACGATGTCATCGGCGAGTTGCGGGTTGGCCTTGACGATGTGGGTGCCCCACCGGCCGTGGGTGTATTCGCGCATCCGCCAGCGCAGCAGCGGCCAGTCGTCGACGGCCATCAGCGCGGCCTCGTGCGCCCAGTACTCGACGAGCAGCCGCGGCGCCCGCGTCGAATGCGACCAGGCGGCGCCGTCCAGCACACCGCGGTCGTAGGGGCCGAGCCGGCTGAACACCGGTGCGTAGTGGGCCCGCACCGCCACCGACACCGAATCGAGCTGCAGCACCTGGATGCGGTCGACCAGCCTGCGCAGGTGCGCGCGCGTGACCGGGCCGCGCGGTTTGGGTTCGGCGAACCCCTGCGCGGCGACGGCGATCCGGCGGGCCTGGGCGCCGGTGAGCCTCATGCGCGCTGGTAGCTGTGGAACCGGTAGCGCAAGCCGGAGACGCTGGTCAGCCAGTCCCCCGCGGTACCGACCCAGGCCTCCCCGAGGACGGGTGCGACGGCGTCGGCGTCCTGCCGGTGGAGTTCGATCTCGACCTCGGTGACCTCGCATCGCGTGGCCCGGCCGAGCGCCAGCGTGTAGATGCGCTCACCGCCGATCACCCACGTCTCCTCGTCACCCAACGCGTCGTCGAGGCTCGTCACGACCTCAGCTCCCTCAGCCATGTAGTCAGCTTGCCGGGTGAGTACGACATTTTTCCGTCCCGGCAGCGGCCGGACCTTCGGTGGCAGTGACTCCCAGGTGAGCCGGCCCATCACGACGGGGTGACCGAGGGTGATCTCCTTGAACCGGGCCAGGTCTTCGGGCAGATGCCACGGGATCCCACCGTCGCGTCCGATCACGCCCGAGGTCGACTGCGCCCAGATGAGTCCGACCGTCATCATCGACTCTCGGTCCTGCAAGCAGACCTCATACCGCCACCGGGGCTTTGATCGCCGGGTGCGGATCGTAGTTCTTGACGACGACGTCCTCGTAGGTGTAGTCGAATATTGAATCTCGTTGCGCGAGAACGAGTTCCGGATACGGGCGAGGGTCGCGGGAGAGCTGCTCGGTGACCTGCTCGACGTGGTTGTCGTAGATGTGGCAGTCGCCGCCGGTCCACACGAACTCACCGACACCCAGTCCGGCCTGCGCGGCCATCATGTGGGTGAGCAACGCATAGCTGGCGATGTTGAACGGCACGCCGAGGAAGAGGTCGGCACTGCGCTGGTACAGCTGGCAGGAGAGCCGGCCGTCGGCGACGTAGAACTGGAAGAACGCATGGCACGGCGGCAGCGCCATCTGCGGGATCTCCCCCACATTCCACGCCGAGACGATGTTGCGGCGCGAGTCCGGGTCGGTCCGCAGCAGGTCGACAGCCGCGCTGATCTGGTCGACGTGCCCGCCCGACGGGGTCGGCCACGACCGCCACTGCACGCCGTAGACGGGGCCGAGCTCACCGGTCTCGCTGGCCCATTCGTCCCAGATCGTGACGCCGTGCTCCTGCAGCCAGCGCACGTTGGATTCACCCCGCAGGAACCACAGGAGCTCGTACACCACCGATTTGAGGTGCACCTTCTTGGTGGTGATCAACGGGAACCCCGCGGCGAGGTCATAGCGCATCTGGTGACCGAACAGGCTGCGGGTGCCGGTTCCGGTGCGGTCCGATTTGGGGGTGCCGCGCTCGAATACGAGACGCAGCAGATCCTCGTAGGGCGTGGGGATCGGCACGTCGGCCAGCTTACTTCCAGAGGCGGCGAGTAGAACGGATGGCATGCCGACTATCACCGCGACCGTCACGACGCCCGACGGCGCCTGCCCCGTGACCCTGCACACGCCGAACGGACCCGGTCCGTGGTCGGGTGTGGTGATGTATCCCGACGCCGGCGGCGTGCGCCCCACATTCCACGAGATGGCGGACCGGTTGGCGGCATTCGGCCACGCCGTGCTGCTGCCGGACGTGTACTACCGCCGCGGTGAGTGGGAGCCGTTCGACATGAGCACCGTGTTCGGCGACCAGGCCGAACGCCGCCGGCTGTTCGGGATGATCGGATCGGTGACCCCGGACAAGATGGCCACCGACGCCGCGGCTTTCTTCGACTTCCTCGCCGGCCGGCCCGAGGTGCGCGGTGACCGGTTCGGGGTGTGCGGTTACTGCATGGGTGGGCGGACCGCGCTGATCGTCGCGGGCCGGGTCCCCGAGCGGGTCGCGGCCGCCGGATCGTTCCACGGCGGCGGGCTGGTCACCGATGACGAGACCAGCCCACACCTGCTCGCCGACCGCATCACCGCGACGGTGTACGTGGCCGGCGCGCAGAACGACAATTCCTTCACCAACGAACAGGCCGAGACGCTCGACAAGGCGCTCACCGCGGCGGGTGTGCGGCACACCGTGGAGATCTACCCGGCGGGCCACGGGTTCGCGGTGCCCGACAACGCGCCTTACGACGAGGAGGCGGCGCAGCGGCACTGGATCGCGATGCAGGAGCTGTTCGCGAGCTCGCTGCCGAGTTAGAGGGCACCCCTGCGGTTGCGCCGTTTTCGGCCCAGCGCGCGGCGGATTCCTCGCGCCGCATAAGCGCCTGCGACAACCGTCAGCACGATCAGCACGATGAACATCACCAGCCAGTTGGAGCGGCTGTGGCTGACATGCCACCACACGACCGTGAAGAGCACGGTGCAGATGAACACCAGGACGTCGCGCCAGTTGCCCTCGTACGACATCGCGGCGATGCGCAGTTCGCGGCTGCGCTCGGCGGTGGTGACGAGGTCCTCGATGCGTTGGTCGATGCTTCGCCTGAGCCGCGCACGCAGTTCCACCTGCTCTTCGGGAAGTCGCTCGAGCAGCTCCATGTCCTTGGCGATCATGCCGCGGACGTCGGGTCCCCTCAGACCTCCCGCGGCGATACCGAGCAGTGCGCCGCCGGCGATCGGAGCGGCCCCCAGGGCGATATCGGCGATTCCCGGCATACGTTCATCCCTTCACTCCATCAACATGGCCGCCAGCGTGCCGCCCAGTTCGTAGGCACGTTCGCGGACCGCGGCGTCGACGGTGCCGACCACCTCCAGGACATCGGCCGACTTCTCGAGACCCAACCCCGTCGCGAGTCTTTCTACCGCGTTGACCGCTCCGACGGTGTCGTTGTTGCCGGGACGCCTTGATCAGCTCGTGGCTGGTTGCACTGGAACGTCGGACTCATCGGTCGGGTCACTCACGTAAGAGTTCCGCCCGCAGGAGCAGTTGCGGTAACGCATGAGCCAACCACTCTTGGTAGCGATCGGGTGACCAGCCCATGTCGACGATGAGCATCGAATACACAGTTGGTGACATCATCGTCGCCATCGCATCGGCGGCTTCGTCCGCGGAGAGCCCAGGACCGAGTGAGGTTCGCCAAAACTTCTCGATCACCGGTGCGCAGTCGGCACGGATCGCGCCGACCAATCTGGTGCGCAGCTTCTGCAGGGCCGGGTCGGTCGAGGCCGCCTGCTCCATCACCCGGATCAACGGTGCCACGCGCTCGTTGACGGTGCGGATGAACTGTGCGACCGCGGCAAATTGTCGGAGTTCTTGGGTGCCGGACTCTTCGATAAGACTCAGAATTCGGTCCACCACCGGGACGTCGCTGTAGTCGCCGACGAGGGCGACGTCGATCGCACGGGCCAGCACACCGGACTTTGAGCCGAACGTTGCGTAGATCGTTGGTGCCGACACATCGGCTGCGGCCGCGATCTGGTCGATCGAGGTGGCACTGAACCCCTGTTCAACGAACAGGTCGGTCGCCGCGTCGACGATTCTGCGCTGACGCGCCTCGGCGTCGGCGCGGCGCCGACTGTTGTCGTACTTGCGAGATGGCCGGGGCCGGGATGTCGTTGACACTATGGTAGGCAGTTCCTATAGTTGACTCTATTCAATACGTCTAGCTCCAGTTAAGCATACTTCGGAGGTTGCCATGGCAGCCATAGCCGACACCCAAGCCACCTTGGACTGGCCCATCATCCGTGAGCAGGCGGCCGCGTTCGTGACCACGGAGTACGCGTCGCTGGACCGCCGCGGCGCCCCGATCACCTGGCCGGTCACGCCGTATCTGGGCGCCGATGGGCGCACCATCGATGTGGCTACCGGCCTCACCTACCCCCTCAAGGCCGAGCGGGCTCGGCGCAATCCGAAAGTGACGCTGTCGTTTTCGCAGCCGCTCGGCTCGGGGCTCGCCGACCCCGCGACGTTCGTGATCCATGGGCTTGCCACGGTCCGCGACGCCGACCTGCGGGCCAACTCGGCCCGCTACCTCGCCGAAGTCGCAACGCGTTTACCCGAAGCCTTCGACAGGATCCCCGCTGTGGTGCTGCGTCGGATGGCTTGGTACTGGGCCCGCATCTGGATCGAAGTCACCCCTGTGCGGGTGCTGTGGTGGCCGGGCGGGAATCTCGATCACCGCCCGCAGCTCTGGGAGCCAGAGATCCCGCCCACCGCGCCGCCGTCTGATCCTGCGCCGGTCGGACCCGGTGCCGGGTCTTGGAACACGCGCGCACCGGAGGACTGGCGGGTGCGGGTGCGCGGTGCGCTCGACCGGCTAGGCATGCCGGTCCTGACCAGCGTGACACCCGACGGCTGGCCGATACCCGTCCGCGTGCGCCACGCCGAGCAGATCCCCGGCGGCTTCCGGCTGCGTCCACCCGTCGGCTGCGAGATCGTCGACGGGGCGGCCTGCCTGACGTTCCACACACATGGGCCGGCGTTTGAAAGCCAAGAAAACATCAGCGTGACGGGGCAATGCCGCAATGTCGGTGAATACGTCGAGTTCACGGCTGAGCGAGCGCTCAACGACTTCGTCCTTTCTGCCAATCCTGTGCGTCGGGCCGCGTACCTGATGTCTGCGGGTCGGCGGCTGCGGCTGCGGCTGGACTCCGAGGCGCAGCGACGTGGGCAGCGGGTGCCGCGATTCGACGAACTCGGCTTCAATAAGACCAAGCGCCAGAAGGACCGTGCTGTGACACCCGACGCTCAGCCCGCCGACACCCGGATGATGGGCATTGTCCACAACGCGTTGCGCCGCGACATCGCTCGCGCGCAATCCGCGCTGACGCGGTGGCCTTATCCCGATCCCAGCCAGCGCGCCGCGATCGCGAAGCACCTGGCGTGGATGATGGAGTTCCTTCATCGCCACCATCACATCGAGGATGATGGCCTGTATCCCCTGGTGCGGGAACGCGTCCCTGGGGCAGCTCAGATTCTGGACGCGATGGAGGCCGACCACCACGCATTGATACCGGCGATCGACCGGCTCACCGAAACCGCCGGTCGCTACATCCAAAATCCCTCTGCGCGAACCGAAGTGGCCACCGCGCTTGACGAGCTTGCGGCGGTGATGCTGCCGCATCTGCAGCGCGAGGAGACCGAGATGATGCCGGTAGTGTCGGCGGCGGTGACAAGGGCGGAATGGGAGGCTATCGAGCAGGCCTCTGCCGTCAAGCCGCTCAAGCCTGCCGAGTTGGCCTTCACCGCGCTGTGGTTGTTCGATGACGCCAGCGAGGAGGACCGTGAGGTGGTCCGATCCCTGGTGCCCAAGCCCGTTGCGTGGGCGATCGAGACCTTCACCACCCGTAGGTATGAGCGCTGCGTATGGCGCTGTTGGTACCTGCCGCAGCACACCCGACTGCACCGGAAATTCAATGGGCAGATCAGCGTGGAGATCGCCGCCCCGATCGAAGCAGTATGGAAACAGGTCGCCGATCCGGTGCGTGTTCCGCGGTGGAGCCACGAGTGTCGCCGGGTGCGATTCCTGGACGGTACGACGTCGGCGGGGTTGGGCCGGCGATTCCGCGGGACCAACCGCAGCGGCCGCTATCGATGGTCGCGCAACTGCACGATCTTCACCTACGACGAGCCTCTCGAGTTCGGTTACGTCACCTCCGGCGGTCTCGGTGACGCAACGGCCTGGCACTTTCGGCTTGAGCCCACCGCCACCGGCACCCGGCTCACGCAGGCGTTCCAGGGTGTGTCGATGCCGCTGTGGTTATCACGATTGGTCTCGGTGCTGATACCCACTCACGACGACCGCACCGATGCACTACGCGGTGACATGGCGCGACTGGCCGCGCTCGCCGCCGCGCAGCACCCACGCGCCGACGCGCCGGCGCCGGGCACCCCAGGTGATCGGAATCGACGATCTTTCAACGCCGCGTTGGAAATTTGACCTGCGAGAAAATGCTGCATTTGTTCTCAGATTCGGCTCACCCTGCAGCAGCCTGCCGTGCTTCTGCGCGTTCGTCTGCGAACGCGCGTACACCCCGGCGGCGCCGCGGTCGGACAAGGTCAACACCTCGTAGGTGTTTCACCCCATCAACGTCGCGGCGACTGTCGCGCCCAGATTCCAGCACGCCTCGACGTCGGCTTTGGTCGGTTTGCCCATCACCACGACCGTCTCCGCCGCCTTCACCCATCCCAGCCCCGCGGTGATCCCTTCCACCGCGCGCTCGGCCCCCTCGGTGCCCTCGTTGCCGTGCAGCCACAGCCCAAACGGTCGGCCACGGGTGGAGTCGAGCAGCTGGTAGTACGACTGGTCGAACGCCAGCTTGAGGGCGCCACTTATATAGCCCAGGTTCGCCGGGCTGCCCAGCACGTAGCCGTCGGCCTCCAGCATCTCGACCGCTGAGACCGTCAGTGCCGGTCGCCGCACGACCTCCACGCCTTCGATGTCGGGGGCGGTCGCTCCGGCCAGCACTGCCTCGAACATCTCCTGGCAATGCGGAGACGGTGTGTGGTGGATGATCAGCAGACGTGGCACTGGCTAGCCCCTTCGCCTAATAAGCGGGTTTTCGCCCAAATAGTGTCTCAGCGCGCCCGACATTGGGGGTCGCGGTGGTGCCGCACAGGCAGCCGTCCGCGTCGAGCATGTCCGGCAGCGAGGCCGCCAGCGCGGGCCTCACCCCGACGTCCACCCCCTCGATGTCCGGATCGCGCGCGCCTGCGAGCACCGCCTCGAGGAGTTCGTGCGTCGCGGGCGACAGGGCGTGGTGGACGATCAGCAGGGTGCTCACGCGGACTCTTCGAGCTCGACCGCCCTGCGCATCGCCGCCCGTGCCCGGCCGCGGTCGCCCGCGTAGTCGTACGCCCGCGCGAGGCGGTACCAGCGGATCCAGTTGTCCGGGTCCTCGTGCAGTTCGGCGCGAACAAGCTCGAACAGCGCGTCGGCGGCGTCGCGCTCGATCCGCCCGGACGGGCGGCGCGGCAGATCGCTCACGTCGAGGTCCATGTTCTGCTCCCGGGCCAATCGCACCAACCGCTGGTGGGCGAAGCCTGCCTGCAGGGTGCTGACCATGACCCAGACCCCGATCAACGGCAGCGCGAGCAGCGCGACACCCAGTCCGACGGCGGCCAGTTCACCGGTCTCGATGAACGCGAACGCGATCCGGCCGAGCAGGAGGAAGTACACGACCAGCGCCACGCACATGAGGCCGATGAGCACCTGTGTGCGCAGGGCGCGCCGGTCGTCGGTCATGTCAGGTCGAGAAGCGGCTCGATACCGACGCTCAGGCCGGGACGCTCGGACACCTTGCGCACCGCCAGCAGGACTCCGGGGACGAACGAGGTCCGGTCGAGGCTGTCGTGCCGGATGGTCAGGGTCTCACCCTGGGTGCCGAACAGAACCTCCTGGTGCGCGACCAGGCCGGCCAGTCGGATCGAGTGCACGGGGATACCGTCGACGTCCGCCCCGCGCGCACCTTCCAGGCCGGTGCTGGTGGCATCGGGGTTGGGCGGCATGTCTTTTCGCGCGGCGGCGATGAGCTTCGCGGTGCGTGCCGCGGTGCCCGACGGGGCGTCCGCCTTGTGCGGGTGATGCAGTTCGATCACCTCGACCGATTCGAAGAACCGCGCCGCCTGCTGAGCGAAGTGCATGGACAGCACGGCGCCGATCGCGAAGTTCGGGGCGATCAGCACGGCCGACTCGGGCTTGTCCGCGAGCCAGTCCTGCACCTGCGAGATCCGCTCGTCGGTGAAGCCGGTGGTGCCCACCACCGCGTGAATACCGTTGTCGATCAGGAACTTCAGGTTGTCCATCACCACGCTGGGGTGGGTGAAGTCGATGACGACGTCGGTTCTGGTGTCGACTAACGCGCTCAGCGGATCGCCGGCGTCGACGCCGGTAGTGAACGTCAGATCGTCGGCGGCCTCGACCGCCTGCACCATCGTCGCCCCGACCTTGCCTTTCGCACCCAGCACGCCTACTCGCATGCGCTCACCCTAATAGGCGGCCCAACACCCCTTCCGGGTCCGCGCGAGGGTGCGTGTCTACACCCGACGCGCCGCAGGTTTCGCAGCAGTTTGCCCACCTTCGCGGATTGCTCGAAACCTCTTTCGTCACAGTGGTTTCCACAGTCACATTGCTGGCGGTTTTGTCGGTGGGTCGAACTAGTGTTCGAAGCATGGATGGAGGGTTTCCCGGCGCCGTCGACCGCCTACTGGCCGCGGTCGCTGAGCTGCAGAGCGCCCCCGTCGACGATCTGACACACCCGCAGGTGATCACCGAACTGGACCGCATCAAAGCAGCGGTGTGGGCGGTGCCCAGTGTGGAGCACCGCCTGACCGCGCGGCTGATGGACGCCGACCCCCATGAACTCGGCGCCACCTCTATCAAGGAGGTGCTGGCCAACCACCTACGCATCTCCCGCAAAGCCGCCGGTGATCGCCTCACTGACGCGCGCCAGTTGGGGCCGCGCTACACCCTGACCGGGGAGCGGGTGCAGACCGAGTTGGCCCACACCGCCGATGCGGTCGCCCGCGGCGACATCGGCACCGCCCACGTGCGCATCATTCAGGAGTTCGTCAAGAAACTTCCGGCATGGGTGTCCTGGGAGCGCCGCGACCACTACGAACGCGACCTGGTCGGCCACGCCAGCGCACTGCGGCCCGAGGACTTCCGCAAGGTCGCCGACACCCTGCTGGGGTTCATCGACCAGGACGGCACCGAACCCGACCACCACACCCACCAACGCCGCCGCGAGTTCACCGTCGGCCGCCAACAGGCCGACGGGATGAGCCGGGTCACGGGCTGGCTCACCCCCGAAGCCCGCGCGCACTGGGACCTCATCGCCGCCAAATACGCCGCCCCCGGCACCAACCTGCCCCACGACGACACCCACACCGGCCGCGACGACCGCACCACCGGCCAACGCCACCACGACGCGATCACCACCGTCCTACGCGACGCGGTCGCCTCCGGCTCCCTCGGCCAGGTCGCCGGCGTTCCCGCCAGCATCGTCGCGACGATGACGCTCAGCGAGCTTGAACGCGCCGCCGGGTGGGCGCACACCGGCGGCGGCAACAAGATCCCCATCCGCGATCTGATCCGGATGGCCGCCCACTCCCGGCACTACCTGGCGGTCTTCGACGACCACACCGAAGAAATCCTCTATTTCGGCCGCGCCAAACGCTGCGCCACCACCGCCCAACGCCTAGCCCTGTTCGCCCGCGACAGGGGCTGCACCCACCCCGGCTGCACCGTGCCGTTCTATTGGACCGAGGCCCACCACACCGAGGACTACTCCCGCGGTGGGCGCACCGACATCGACGACCTCACCCTGGCGTGTCAACCCGCCAACCTGCTCATCGAGAAAACCGGATGGACCACCCACCGCCCCGGCAACGGCCGCACCCAATGGACCCCACCCGAAGACCACGACACCGGCCAACCCCGCATCAACAACCACTTCCACCCCCACCGCTACCTCACCGACAATGACGACGGTCAAGACGACGAGCCCGAATAACGCGGCGCTGCAATCAGAGTGGCGAGGCACCCCGCAGATGCTCGAAGATCAACGACGTCTGCGTCCCGGCCACGTCCGCATCGGCGTTGAGGTTCTCGACGACGAACGCACGCAGATCCTCGGTGTCTCGCGCTGCGACGTGGAGGATGAAATCGTCAGCGCCGGCGAGGAAGTACACGTCCATCACCTGCTGCTTGCTCCGGATGTGCTGGATGAAGTTGCGAATCTTGCCGCGCGCGTTCGACTGCAGGGTCACCGAGATCATCGCCTGGAGCGACAGACCCATGGCCGACGGATTGATGTCGGTATAGAAGCCGCGGATCACGCCGAGTTCCTGCAGTCGCCGAACGCGGCCGTGACAGGTCGACGGCGCGATCCCGATCGACTCGGCCAGCGCGCTGTTGGAGATCCGCGCGTCGGCGTGCAGAGCGGCCAGGATTCGGCGGTCGACCTCGTCGATGTCCGCGGGCCGAACATCCTTCGACGTGCGCGCCGCCCTGACCCCCGAATTCGACGTTTCTTCAACCATCGGATCAATATACCGAAGAGCCGTCATTACGATTGCGCTCAAGCCGAAGTTTCTTCACAATTTTGACACCACCTACTTGAGGAGAATCATGCGCGTCGGGATCCCGACCGAGATCAAGAACAACGAGTACCGCGTCGCCATCACCCCCGCCGGGGTGGCGGAACTGACCAGCCACGGACACGATGTGCTGATCCAATCCGGCGCAGGCGAAGGGTCGGCCATCTCTGATGCCGACTTCAAAGCGGCAGGCGCCCAACTCATCGCGGGTGCGGACGAAGTGTGGGCCGAGGCGGACCTCCTGCTGAAGGTCAAGGAGCCGATCGAACCCGAGTACTCCCGCATGCGGGAGGGCCAGACGCTGTTCACCTACCTGCACCTGGCCGCGTCCCAACCCTGCACGGACGCATTGCTCGCATCCCGGACGACGTCGATCGCCTACGAGACCGTGCAGACCGCTGACGGTGCGCTGCCGCTGCTCGCGCCGATGAGCGAGGTGGCCGGCCGGCTCTCCGCTCAGGTCGGCGCCTACCACCTGATGCGCACGCAGGGTGGCCGCGGCGTGCTGATGGGCGGCGTCCCCGGCGTCGCCCCGGCCAAGGTCGTGGTGATCGGCGGCGGTATGGCCGGCGACAACGCCGCCGCCGTGGCCTGGGGAATGGGCGCACACGTCACGGTGTTCGACGTCAACATCAACATCCTGCGCAAGATCGATGCCGAGTACGGCGGCGCCATCGAGACCCGTTACTCCTCTCGCCTCGAACTGGAGGAGGCCGTCACGCAGGCCGACCTGGTGATCGGCGCCGTGCTGATCCCCGGCGCGAAAGCACCGAAGCTCGTCACCAATTCGACTGTGGCGCAGATGAAGTCGGGTGCGGTACTGGTCGACATCGCGATCGACCAGGGCGGCTGCTTCGAGGACTCACGGCCCACCACGCACGATGACCCGACGTTCAAGGTGCACGACGCGGTCTTCTACTGCGTGGCCAACATGCCGGGTGCCGTGCCGCGCACCTCGACGTTTGCCCTCACCAACGCGACCATGCCCTACGTGCTCAAACTGGCCGACAAGGGCTGGCGCGGCGCATGCCAGGCCGACCCCGCCCTGGCCAAGGGTCTGTCCACCCACGCCGGTGCGCTACTCAGCGAGCAGGTGGCGGCCGACCTCGACCTGCCCTTTACCGATCCGGCGACCGTCCTCGCCTGACCGTCATCCGACGTCACCGTCGAGGTAGAACCAGCGCCGGGCGCGAACGGCGAACCGGGACCGCTCGTGGAGGGTCCCCGTTCGCCGGCCCTGGCGGTAGACCGCCAGGAACTCGACCTCCCCGGTGTCGTCGTCGCGCCCTCCCGCGGCGACGTCGACAATCTCGAGCCCGACCCACTCAAGACCCGGGTCGAGGGTGATCGTGGCGGGTCGCGTGCGCGGATGCCACGTCCGCCAGACGTAGTCCGAGTCGCCGACGGCGTAGGCGCTGAAGCGCGACCGCATCAGCTGTTCGGCGGTGTCGGCGTGGCGCTCCCCCACATGCAGCGGCCGGCAGCACCGGCCGTACGGATCGCCGCTACCGCACGGGCACGGATCGGTGAATTGCACTAGCCGCGCAACAACTCCGGCAGCACCGCCGCGGTCACCTCACCGATCAGCGGCCGCATGTTCTCCGCATCCGGATCGTCGGTGGCCGACCGCGTCATCACCGCCAGCAGCAGCCGCTGACCCTGCGGCCCGTACGCGATGCCGACGTCGTTGGTGGTGCCGTAGTCGCCGCTGCCGGTCTTGTCGGCGGTGGTCCAGCCGGGCGGCAGCCCCGCCCGCATACTCGAGGTCTCGTTGGCCCGCATCCAATCCTCGAGCAGGCGGCGCTGCGGCGGCGCGAGTACGTCGCCGGTGAGCAGAGTCCGGAACCCGCCGCCCAGCGCCTCCGGTGTACTGGTGTCCCGCGGATCTCCCGGGACCGCCGAGTTCAACTCGATCTCGTAGCGGTCCAGGCGTGACCGCGGGTCCCCGATCCCGCGGGCGAAGGCGGTGACGGCCGGCGGCCCGCCGACGTCGCGCAGCAGAATGTTCGCGGCGGCGTTGTCGCTGACCTGCAGGATCGCCTGGCACAACTCGGCCAGCGTCATCTCGCCGCCCACCCGGGGTTCGGTGCGCGGCGAGTTCGGCAGGATGTCGGCCGCATCCACGTACAGCCCCTGCTCGAGCGAACGCTCACCCCGACCCACGAGTTGCAGGACATGCGCGGCGAGGTAGGCCTTGAACGTCGAACACATCGCGAACGACTCCTGCGCCCGGTGCGCCACCGTGCGGCCGGTGTCCAGGTTCACCGCGAACACGCCTACCACGGCGTTGTTGGCGCGTTCCAGCGCATCCAGCCCTGCGACGGGCTGGGCGTACGCGGGCCTGCCGGCATAGGTGGCGAACGCCGCGGCGCCGCCGAGCACCGCCGTGGCCGACAACAACCGTCTGCGCGTCAGTGAATACGTCATACCCCGATTGTCACCCGGCTGGCGGCCGTGCGGTCGACGGGGGTCAGCGGCCGACGGTCTGAAGTGGCTTCGGCAGCGACGATTTCGTGCGGTGCGGGCCCAGCACCGCCGCGCCGAATGAACGTGTGAGCAGTTGCCGCGCAACGGCATTGACCTCGTCGCGGGTGACTGCGCCGATCTGCTCGAGCGTGTGGTCGATGCTGCGGTGTTTACCGTAGTTCAGTTCGCTGCGGCCGATTCGGTGCATACGGGAGCCGGAATCCTCAAGTCCCAGTACCAGACCGCCACGCAACGAGCCTTTCGCGATGCGGCATTCGGACTCGGTGATCCCGTCGCGAGCCACGTTCTCGAGCACGGCCGTCGTCACCCGGACCACCTCGTCGAAGCGTTCCGGCTGACACGCCGCATAGATCGACAGCGCCCCGCTGTCGGAGAAGGTGTCGACCGTCGAGTACACCGAATACGCCAGACCGCGGGTCTCGCGAATCTCCTGGAACAGACGGGAACTCAGCCCGCCGCCGAGAGCGGTGTTCAGCACGGCCAACGCCCACCGGTGATCCCAGTGCCGCCCGGGGGTGCGCACACCCATCGACAGATGCGTCTGCTCGGCGTCGCGGTTGATCAGCTGCAGTGTCGGGCGCCCCGGAACACGTCCGGTGCCCTTACGTGGCGGCACCGCAGACTGGCCGCGAATCAGCCTCGGCCCGAAGTACTTCCGCGCCATCGCCACGACGTCGTCGTGTTCGATGTTGCCCGCGACCGCGAGCACCATCCGTTCGGGCACATAGCGCCGGACGTGGAAGGAATGCAGTTGGTTGCGGGTCATCGCCTCGATCGATTCGACGCTGCCGATCACCGGCCGGCCGACCGGATGCGACCCGAACATCGCCGACAGGAACACGTCGCCGAGGGTGTCCTCGGGATCGTCGTCGCGCATGGCGATCTCTTCGAGCACCACGTCGCGCTCGACCTCGACGTCTTCTACGGCGCACCGGCCGCGGAGCACGACATCGGCGACCAGGTCGACCGCCAACTCGAGGTCGGCGTCGAGTACGTGGGCGTAGTAGCAGGTGTGCTCGCGGGCGGTGAAGGCGTTCAACTCACCGCCGACGGCGTCCACCGCCTGGGCGATGTCCACGGCGGTGCGGGTCGGTGTCGACTTGAACAGCAGATGCTCGAGGAAGTGCGCGGCGCCCGCCACGGTCGGTCCCTCGTCACGGGAACCGACGTTGACCCACACCCCGACCGACGCGGACCGCACCGAGGGAATGCGTTCGGTGACCACCCGCAGGCCACCGGGCAGCGTGGTGCGGCGCACCGTGGTGTCATCCACGGTGGCCGCCTCCACGCTTGCTGTGCTGCGCCGCAGCGATTGCCGACTAATTGCCGGCAGTGGTCGCATCAGCGGTCGCGGGCGCCTTGTCCGACGGCGTGGCCGAACCGTTGTCCGAAGCCTCCGCGGCCTCCTCCTCGGCAACGAGGACCAGGGAGATCTTGCCGCGGTTGTCGATGTCGGCGATCTCGACGCGCAGCTTGTCGCCCACCTTGGCCACGTCCTCGACCTTGGCGATGCGCTTACCGCGGCCCAGCTTGGAGATGTGCACCAGACCGTCGCGGCCCGGCAGCAGCGAGACGAAGGCGCCGAAGTCGGTCGTCTTCACCACGGTGCCGAGGAACCGCTCGCCGATCTTCGGCAGCTGCGGGTTGGCGATCGCGTTGATCTTGTCGATCGCGGCCTGGGCGGCCTCGCCGTTGGAGGCGCCGACGAACACGGTGCCGTCGTCTTCGATGGAGATCGACGCGCCGGTCTCCTCGGTGATCGAGTTGATCATCTTGCCCTTGGGCCCGATGACCTCGCCGATCTTGTCGACGGGCACCTTGATCGTGGTGATCCGCGGTGCGTAGGGGCTCATCTCGTCCGGCGCGTCGATGGCCTCGGCCATCACCTCGAGGATCGTGATGCGTGCGTCCTTGGCCTGCGCCAGCGCGCCCGCCAGCACCTGCGACGGGATGCCGTCGAGCTTGGTGTCGAGCTGCAGGGCGGTGACGAAGTCCTTGGTGCCCGCGCACTTGAAGTCCATGTCGCCGAACGCATCCTCGGCACCGAGGATGTCGGTCAGCGTCACGAAGCGGCGCTCGGTCTTGCCGTCCACCTCGACGTCGTCGGACACCAGACCCATCGCGATACCCGCGACCGGGGCCTTGAGCGGCACACCGGCGTTCAGCAGCGACAGCGTCGACGCACACACCGACCCCATCGACGTCGAACCGTTGGAGCTCAACGCCTCCGACACCTGGCGGATCGCGTACGGGAACTCCTCGACGCTCGGCAGCACCGGCATGAGGGCCCGCTCGGCCAGCGCACCGTGGCCGATCTCGCGACGCTTGGGCGAACCGACGCGGCCGGTCTCACCGGTCGAGTACGGCGGGAAGTTGTAGTGGTGCATGTAGCGCTTGCTGGTCTCGGGTCCCAGCGAGTCGATCTGCTGGGCCATCTTGACCATGTCCAGCGTGGTGACGCCCAGGATCTGGGTCTCACCGCGCTCGAACAGCGCGCTGCCGTGGGCGCGCGGAACGATCGCGACCTCAGCCGACAGCGCCCGGATGTCGGTGACGCCGCGGCCGTCGATGCGGAAGTGGTCGGTGAGGATGCGCTGGCGCACCAGCTTCTTGGTCAGCGAGCGGAACGCCCCGCCGATCTCCTTCTCGCGGCCGGCGAACTGGTCGGCGAGCCGTCCGAGCACCTCGACCTTGATCTCGTCGGTGCGGTTGTTGCGCTCTTCCTTGCCGGCGATGGTCAGCGCCTCCGACAGCGCGTCGGTGGCCACCGACGCGACCGCGTAGTAGACGTCCTCGCCGTACTCGGGGAACAGCGGGTAGTCGGCGGTCGGCTTGGCGGCGCGCCCGGCCAGCTCCTGCTGGGCCTCACAGAGCACCTTGATGAACGGTTTGGCCGCTTCCAGCCCCTCGGCGACGACGGCCTCGGTGGGCGCCTGGGCACCGCCGGCGACCAGTTCGACGACCTTGTCGGTGGCCTCGGCCTCGACCATCATGATCGCCACGTCGTCAGCGGTCTTGCGACCGGCGACGACCATGTCGAACACCGCGCGCTCGAGCTGCTCGACGGTCGGGAACGCGACCCAGGTTCCGTCGATCAGCGCGACGCGCACGCCGCCGACCGGACCCGAGAACGGCAGCCCGGCGATCTGCGTGGACGCCGACGCGGCGTTGATGGCCACCACGTCGTACAGATCCTTGGGATCCAGGCTCATCACCGTGACGACGACCTGGATCTCGTTGCGCAGTCCGGACACGAATGTCGGACGCAGCGGACGGTCGATCAACCGGCAGGTCAGGATGGCGTCGGTGGAGGGACGGCCCTCACGACGGAAGAACGAGCCGGGGATGCGACCCGCGGCGTACATCCGCTCTTCGACGTCGATCGTCAGCGGGAAGAAGTCGAAGTGGTCCTTCGGGCTCTTGCTGGCCGAGGTGGCCGACAGCAGCATGGTCTCGTCGTCGAGGTAGGCGACGACGGCGCCGGCGGCCTGCTGGGCCAGCCGGCCGGTCTCGAAACGGATGGTGCGGGTGCCGAAGCTCCCGTTGTCGATGACGGCGGTCGATTCGTACACACCGTCTTCAATTTCAACTACAGACATTGACGTCCGTACAGCCTCTCTGAATTCATTCAGCTGTTTCGCGTCGTCACGCCGGGAACACTCACAGCGGATGAACCACCGGCCTTGATGCGGCTACGGCCGTCGATCGAAGCGGCCGGGGACTCGCGTCACCGGCAGCCACTACCGAAGACCGCCCGATCAGGCGGCTCCTGGCATGACACACGGGAACGAAGCCCGCGGACCGCGTGTTTCGCACCCAATATTGTGTTCGCGCATCGCGTCGAACACACCAATGCTACATGGCGGGTATCTGCGACCCGAGCCCGGACGACCGAGCGGCGATTCGCCCCCATGTACGACGAAGCCGCGGCGGACCCGACGTGTGGACGGGCCCGGCCGCGGCCGGGGTCGAGCGGATCGGGCGTCAGCGACGCAGACCCAGTCGTTCGATCAGCGAGCGGTAGCGCTCGACGTCGACCTGCGCGACGTACTTCAGCAGCCGGCGGCGACGACCGACCAGCAGCAGCAGTCCGCGCCGCGAGTGGTGATCGTGCTTGTGCTGCTTGAGGTGCTCGGTGAGGTCCGAGATGCGCTTGGTCAGCAGGGCGACCTGCGCCTCGGGTGAGCCGGTGTCCGACTCGTGCAGGCCGTACTGGCCCAGGATCTCTTTTTTCTGCTCGGCGGTAAGCGCCACGAAAACAACTCCATCCATCGGTCCGCGGGAAACAAAACAGTGCCCTCACAAGAAGGCCGACGCGGCCGCCGCGAACTGCAGCACACGTCGTTGACGCCGAGAAGTCTAACAGCGAGGTGCCGCTAGACAGAATTGCGCAGGATCGTGCGGGCCCGTTCGGTGTCGGTGCCCATCGTGGCGATCAGGTCGTCGACCGAGTCGAACTTCTCCTGCCCGCGGATGCGGGCCACGAAGTCGACGGCGACGTGCTGTCCGTAGAGGTCGGCGGCGGTGTCGAGGACGAACGCCTCGACGGTGCGGGTGCGCCCGGAGAACGTCGGGTTGGTGCCCACCGACACCGCGGCCTGGTAGCGCTCACCGGGCACCACCGTCCCCATCACCGGACCGTGCCCCAGGACGGTGAACCAGGCGGCGTACACGCCGTCGGCCGGAATCGCCGAGTACATCGGCGGGGCCACGTTCGCGGTCGGAAAGCCCAGCCCCCGGCCCCGGCCGTCGCCACGCACCACGACACCCTCGACGCGGTGCGGTCTGCCCAATGCCTCCGCGGCCGCGACGACGTCACCGGCGTCGACGCAGGAGCGGATGTAGGTCGACGAGAAGGTGACGGTCTCGTCGCGGTGGTGTTCGGCGACCAGCGACAGGCTGTCGACGGCGAAGCCGAACCGCTCCCCCGCCTTGCGCAGCAGCTCGACGTTGCCGGCCGCCTTCTTGCCGAACGTGAAGTTCTCGCCGACGACGACCTCGACGACGTGCAACCGTTCGACGAGCAGTTCGTGGATGTAGCGCTCGGGCGTCAGCTTCATGAAGTCCGCCGTGAACGGCATCACCAGGAACACGTCGATGCCGAGTTCCTCGACGAGCTCCGCCCGGCGGGTCAGCGTCGTCAGCTGGGCCGGATGGCTCCCCGGGAACACGACCTCCATGGGATGCGGGTCGAACGTCATCAACACCGTCGGCACACCGCGGGAACGGCCCGACTTGACCGCGTTGTCGATCAACTCCGCGTGCCCCCGGTGGACACCGTCGAACACTCCGATGGTGACGACACATCGCCCCCAGTCCGTGGGGATGTCGTCCTGACCCCGCCAGCGCTGCACGACCGCAAGCCTACGGCGCGCCACACTCACCGGCTCCGGTAGATCACCGGATCGGCCGCCGAATGCCTAAACTTTGTGACTGTGAGTCCTGACAGCAACTCCCGCGATCTGACGACGGTCGCTCAGGACTACCTCAAGACCATCTGGACCGCGCAGGAGTGGTCGCACGAAAAAGTCAGCACGAAGTTGCTGGCCGAACGAATCGGCGTGTCGGCGTCCACCGCGTCGGAGTCGATCCGCAAACTCGCCGACCAGGGTCTGGTCAACCACGAGAAATACGGCGCGGTGACGCTGACCGATGCGGGCAGGCATGCGGCCCTGCAGATGGTGCGACGGCACCGGCTGATGGAGACGTTCCTGGTCAACGAGCTGGGTTACAGCTGGGACGAGGTCCACGACGAGGCCGAGGTCCTCGAGCACGCGGTGTCGGATCTGATGCTGACGCGCATCGACGCCAAACTGGGCCACCCGACCCGCGATCCGCACGGCGATCCGATACCGGCCGCCGACGGGCGGGTGCCCACCCCGCCCGCGCGCCAGCTGTCGGAGTGCGAGGACGGCGACGCGGGCACGGTCGCCCGGATCTCCGACGCCGACCCGGAGATGCTGCGGTACTTCGACAGCGTCGGGATCAGCCTGGACTCACGACTGCGGGTGCTGGCCCGGCGCGACTTCGCCGGACTGATCACGGTCGCCGTAGACAGCCCCGAGAGCGCCGACGGCGGCGCCACCGACACCGAGACCACCGTCGATCTGGGCAGCCCCGCCGCCGAGGCGATCTGGGTCGTCGCGGGCTAGTCGCGAGAACCCGGCGCGAAAGACGCGGTCAGCGAGGCAGATCCGCGTCGGCGGCGTACACCCCGAGCAGGTCGCGGGCCGACACGATGCCGACCAACCTGTCGTCCTGCTCGACCAGCACGTGGCGGATGTAGCGATCCATCATCCGCGTCGCCACGAAGTCCACCGTCGCGTCGCCTTCGCACCACACCAGGTTCGTGGTGGCCACCTCGTCGGCACGGACGGTGGCCGGGTCACGACCGGAGGCCACCACGCGGACGACGTCGCGCTCGGACACCAGTGCGGTGGGCCGATCGTCGTCCCCGATGAGGACGGCGCCCACCTCTTTGTCGATGATCGCCGTCGCCACGTCGGCCACCGTGGCGTCGGCGGGCACACGCACGACCGCGTCACCGGTGAGTGTCGAGACCTGAATCGAACCTGCGGAGGGAAGGTCAGTCATGCCACCATGCTCGCATTGACGACCCCTGCCGCTAAAGGGTGGCCGGGCGGAGGACCACCACCGATTTCGTCCGTTGCGGTCCGTCCTCGAGCAGCGCGAGAACCGATCCGTCCGGCGCGGCGGCCGCGTAGACGCCGTCGATCCCCGCCGGCGCCAGCGCCCGCCCGTGCCGGGTGGACTCCGCCTCCGCGGGGGTCAGGTCGCGGTGCGGGAACGACAGCAGACACGCCTCGTCCAGCGAATGGCTCAGCCGCGGTTCGTCGGCCAGTGCATCCAGCGGGTACGCCTCGTCGAGCCCGAACCGTCCCACCCGGGTGCGGCGCAGCGCGGTCAAATGCCCGCCGACCCCGAGCGTGTCGCCGACATCACGGGCCAGAGCGCGGATGTAGGTGCCGCTGGAACAGTCCACCGCGACGTCAACGTCGACGAACCCGTCCACCCGGCGGATCGCGAGCACCTCGAAACGGTCGATGCGCACCCGCCGGGCCGCCAGTTCTATCGTCTGCCCCTCCCGCGCGAGCTTGTAGGCGCGCTGGCCGCCCACCTTGATGGCACTGACCGCAGAGGGCACCTGGTCGATCTCCCCGCGCAGCGCTGCGACCGCGTGTCCGATCTGCTCGTCGGTGATCCCGGTCGCCGGTGTGGTCTCGACGACGTCGCCTTCGGCGTCCTCGGTCGTCGTCGTCTGCCCGAGCCGGATGGTCGCCTCGTAGGACTTGTCGGTCGCGGTGAGCAGCCCGAGCAGTTTGGTGGCGCGGTCGATGCCGACGACGAGCACCCCCGTGGCCATCGGGTCGAGCGTGCCCGCGTGACCGACCTTGCGGGTGCCGAAGATCCGCCGGCACCGGCCGACCACGTCGTGGCTGGTCATGCCTGCGGGTTTGTCGACGATGACGATGCCGCCGCCCACCCCCGCACCGCTCACAGCACGATCGCCGTCAGCGCCAGCCCGTCACGCACCGACCACCGGCCCTCCAGGGTGCTCAGCGGCGGACCGGATTCGGCGGCCGGATCGACGAGCACCTTGGAGACGAACCGTCCGGTCTGCCCGGACCCGTCGACGTCGAAGGTGATGTGGGCATCCTCGAAGCCGAGCCATCGATGCGTCAGCGGGAACCAGGCCTTGTAGGTGGCCTCCTTGGCGCAGAACAGGATCCGGTCCCAGTGCAGGCCGCCGGGCAGCGCCGCCAGTGCGCTGCGCTCGGCGGGCAGGCTGATCGCGTCGAGGACACCCTTGGGCAACACGCCGTGCGGTTCGGCGTCGATCCCGATCGAGCGCGCGTCACCGCGGCGGGCGACGGCGGCACCGCGAAAGCCCTCGCAATGGGTGAGGCTGCCCACCACCCCGTCGGGCCAACACGGTTCGCCCTTGTCTCCCTTGAGAATCGGCACCGGAGGGAGGCCGAGTTCGCCGAGCGCTTCGCGCGCGCAGAACCGTACGGTCACGAACTCGTTGCGGCGCTTGGCGACCGAGCGCGCGATCAACGGTTCCTCTTCGGGCAGCGGCGCGATGTCGGGCGGATCGTCGTAGCGTTCAGCGGAGACGGCCTTGTCCCCCAACACCTCCGGCAGCAGCGTCACCTGCGGGCTCATCCGCGCCTCGCCCTGATCCGCTCCTGCATCTTCGCGGCGTTCTCCCGCATCTCCTGGGTGATCTGGAAGTGGCCGCCGAATTCGTTGAGGTAGCCGGTCGGGTACCTCGGCTCGGGCAGGATCTGGCGCAGCCATCGATACGGCTTGCGGCGCCGCCATTCTCGCGGATAGCCGACCGACACCTCTTCGAAGCGCACGTCGTCGTACCAGGTGGTGCGCGGAATGTGCAGATGGCCGTACACCGAACACGACGCGTTGTACCGGGTGTGCCAGTCCGCGGTCGCCGTCGTACCGCACCACAGCGAGAACTCCGGGTAGAACATCGCCTCACAGGGTTCGCGCACCATCGGGAAGTGGTTCACCTGGATCGTCGGCGTCATCCAGTCGAGATCCTCGAGACGCTTGCGGGTGAAGTCGACCCGGTCGCGGCACCAGGCGTCCCGGGTGGCGTAGGGCTCGGCGGACAGCAGGAACTCGTCGGTGCCGACGACGTTGCGTTCGCGGGCCAGGGCCAGCCCCTCGGCCTTGGACGCGGTGCCCGGCGGCAAAAAGCTGTAGTCGTACAGCAGGAACATCGGCACGATCGTGGCGGGACCACCCTCCTCGGTCCACACCGGGAAGGGGTGCTCCGGGGTCACGATGCCCATCTCGTCACACATCGTGACCAGGTAGTCGTAGCGCGAGCGGCCGAAGATCTGCATCGGATCCTTGCTCGTCGTCCACAGCTCGTGGTTTCCCGGCACCCAGATCACCTTCGCGAAACGCTTCCGCAGCAGGTCCAGCGCCCAGCGGATCTCGTCGGTGCGCTCCCCGACGTCACCGGCGACGATCAGCCAGTCGTCCGGGGAGGAGGGATAGAGCGACTCGGTGACCGGCTTGTTCCCGGTGTGACCCGTGTGCAGGTCGCTGATCGCCCACAGCACCGGTCGCCGGTCGCGGGAGTTCTGGTGAGTCGCCACAGCCCACCAGCCTACTGATCCGCCGCCGACCGCCGACCCGAGCAACTAGAACGTGTTCTCATTCCCGGTTCTGCGCGAGAGTGCGGACGGTTACACTCCCCTTCCAGGGTCGGATCACGACGGCGGCGCTCCGCCAGAATCACAGGGGGTGACATGGCCGCCAAGCTGAGAGTGCTCTCGGCGTTGTGTGCGCTGTTCGCGGCGGTCATGGTGGTGATCGCGACCAACCCGACGGGTGAATCGGCCACCGGCCGGGTCGACCTGCGCTCGACGTTCCTGCCGCTGACCGGATCGACGACCATCAAGTACCCGGTGGTCGAAACCGTCGACCCGTCACCGTTCGACCCGTGCCGCGACATCCCGTTCGACGTCGTCCAGCGGGCCGGCCTGGCCTACACGCCGCCTGCCCCGGAGGACGCGCTGCGCTGCAAGTACGACGCGGGCAACTACCAGATGACCATCGAGGCATTCGTCTGGCGGACCTACGAGGAGACCCTGCCGCCCGACGCCGTCCAACTCGACATCGCCGGTCACCGGGCCGCGCAGTACTGGATCATGAAGCCCACCGACTGGAACAACCGGTGGTGGACCACCTGCGCGGTCGCGTTCGACACCAGCTACGGCGTCATCCAGCAGGTGCTGTTCTACTCGCCGATCTACTCGCAGCCCGACGTCGACTGCATGCAGACCAACCTGCAGAAGGCGCACGAACTGGCGCCGCACTACATCTACTGACACATCTACCGAAGGGCGGTCGGGCCCCGCTGACTACCCTTGGCCGGATGACGTCAACCGGTCCCGCGGTATTGCGCCGTTCCGTCGGCAACGCAATCAGCCGGCTGCTCTCCGTCCCCTCGCACACCAGTGGTTTCGCCGTCGAGCGCGGGGTGCGGGTGCCGATGCGCGACGGTGTCGACCTGATCGCCGACCACTACATCCCGGACACCCCGACCGCGTCGGGCACGTTGCTGGTGCGCGGACCGTACGGTCGCGGCTGGCCGTTCTCCCTGCTGTTCGCGGTCGTCTACGCGACGCGCGGGTACCACGTGGTGGTGCAGAGCGTGCGAGGCACATTCGGCTCCGGTGGCGAGTTCACCCCGATGGTCCACGAGAAGGACGACGGCGCCGACACGGCGGCCTGGCTGCGTGAACAACCCTGGTTCACCGGGTCTTTCGCCACCGTCGGGCTGTCCTACCTCGGGTTCACCCAGTGGGCGCTGCTCACCGACCCCCCGCCCGAACTCAAGGCCGCCGTGATCGCGGTCGGACCGCACGACTTCCGCGCGTCGTCGTGGGGCACCGGGTCGTTCTCGCTCAACGACTTCCTGGGCTGGAGCGACATGGTCGCCCGTCAGGAGGACACCCGGGGAATCGCGGCCCTGATCCGGCAGGTGCGGGCGCGCCGGGCACTGGCCCGCGCGACCGCCGACCTTCCGCTCGGTGCGGCCGGACGCCGACTCCTCGGCGACGGGGCGCACTGGTACGAGTCGTGGATCGAACAGGCCGACGACGCCGCGTTCTGGGACGAGTTGCGCGCCAACGAGGCGCTCGACCGCGTCGACATCCCGATCCTGCTGTTCGGCGGCTGGCAGGACCTGTTCCTCGAGCAGACCCTGCACCAGTACACCCATCTGCGGGGCCGGGGTGTGCCCGCCGCGCTGACCGTCGGGGCGTGGACGCATACGCAGCTGATGACGAAAGGCGCCCCCACGGTGGTGCGTGAGACGCTGGACTGGCTGGGCACCCACCTGGGCGGCGGCCCGGAATCCGGGCGCGCGCCGGTGCGCATCGAGATCAACAACGACGGGTGGCACGACCTCGCGGACTGGCCGCCGCCGATGCCCGAGTACGTGCTGTTCCTGCGCACCACCGGCCAATTGTCCGCGGCGCCACCGGATCCGACCGCACCGCCGTCGGTGTTCACCTTCGATCCGACCGACCCCACCCCGACCGTCGGCGGTCGGCTGCTGTCCCCGCAGGGCGGCTACCGCGCCGACCGGCGGCTGGCCGAACGCGATGACGTGCTCGCCTTCACCGGCGACCCGCTGCCCGCGGACCTCTACGTGGTGGGAACGCCCGTGGTCGAACTCGCGCACTCGTGCGACAACCCGCACCGCGATCTGTTCGTCCGCCTGTCCGAGGTGGACCGGAAAGGCCGCTCCCGCAACGTCACCGACGGGTTCCGGCGCCTGACGGGTGAGGACGGCACCGTGCGGCTCGAACTCGACGCGGTGGCCCACCGCTTCCGCGCGGGCTCGCGCCTGCGAGTCCTGGTCGCCGGCGGCTCGCATCCGCGGTTCGCCCGCAATCTCGGGACAGGTGAACCGCCGATCAGCGGGAGTACGACGGTCCCGGCCACCCACACGGTGCACCACGGGCGGGGCGGGGTGTCACGTCTGCTGCTGCCCGCGGGCCCGCAGCCCCCGTCAGCCCACTGAGCGGCGCACCGACTCGGCGATCGCGGCGAGCGTCGCGTCGTCGTGCACGGGCGGCTCCCACGCCGGGTGCACCGGCAGGTCCACCCAGCTGGTGCAGCCGCCGAATTGCGGGGTGCGTTCGATGCGCACCGGCTCGGCCAGCGGGCTGACCTGGACCACCAGCACCGTCAGCCGGTGCTTCGGCCGGAAATCGAGACGGTCGGCCTGCACCGACTCGGCGGTCCAGATGTGCATCGGCTCGAGTTCGCCGACGGCCTCGGGGCGGTTGACCTCGACTGCGGCGACGACTCTGGCGCCGGCGCGCAGCGTCAACGCCTCCTCGGTGCTGTCGGCGGCGGCCCGGTCGAGGAGGTCGCGGTGTTCGGCGCGCACCCGTTCGGCGTGACTGTGGGCGACCGTCGGGAACAAGACGAATCGGTCGGCATCCACCCGGAACCGCTTCTCACCGATGCCGCCCTTGCGCAGCAGCACGGTCTGCCTGCCGTCGAGCATCGCGTGCACGGCGGCGCTCCACTCCTTGAGCGCCGGGGTGCTCACGCCTGCGCACGCGAGGAGCGATCGAGCCCTGGGTTGAGCCGTGCGCGCACCTCGGGGCGGCGCAGCGGCGGCACGCTCTTGGGCGGCTGGCGGCGTGGGGGCAGCCGCGACAGCAGCCGCGTCGTCGTCGCGGTGACCTCGGCGACCGCCGTCTCGAACGCCTCGGCGTTGGCGGCCGTGGGACGCGTGACCCCGCTGACCTTCCGGACGTACTGCCGGGCCGCCGCCTCGATCTCCTCAGCCGTCGCCGCCGGCTCCAGGCCGCGCAGCTCGGTGATGTTTCGGCACATGACAGCCACGATAGGCGCGGCGGCTACCGTCTAGCACCATGAGTAACGCTGACACCCCTGACGTCCTGGCGATCGAGACCACCGATCGGGTCCGCACCCTGACACTGAACCGGCCGCAGGCCCGCAATGCGTTGTCCAAGGCACTGCGGGAGGCGTTCTTCACCGCATTGCGGAATGCGGAGTACGACGACGACGTCGACGTGGTGATCGTGACCGGCGCGGACCCGGTGTTCTGCGCGGGCCTGGACCTCAAGGAACTCGGCGACCAGACCCAGTTGCCGGACATCTCCCCGAAGTGGCCGTCGATGACCAAACCGGTCATCGGCGCGATCAACGGTGCGGCGGTGACCGGCGGGCTGGAACTCGCGCTGTACTGCGACATCCTGATCGCCTCGGAGCAGGCCCGCTTCGCCGACACCCACGCCCGGGTCGGCCTGCTGCCGACCTGGGGCCTCTCGGTGCGCCTGCCGCAGAAGGTGGGCGTCGGCATGGCCCGGCGGATGAGCCTGACCGGGGACTACCTGTCGGCGACCGACGCGTTGCGGGCCGGCCTGGTCACCGAGGTCGTCCCCCACGCCGAACTGCTGCCCACCGCGCGAACGATCGCCGCGTCCATCGTCGGCAACAACCAGCGTGCGGTGCGCTCGCTGCTGGAGTCCTACCACCGCATCGACGAGTCCCAGACCGCGGGCGCGTTGTGGCTGGAGGCCGACGCCGCGCGCCGGTGGATGGCGTCGGCCACCGGCGACGACATCGCCGCCAACCGCGCCGCGGTGTTGGAGCGGGGCCGCGCCCAGGTGCGCTGACCCGGCGGGCCCCCTAGGTGTGTTCGGCCGCGAGCTCCTCGACGCTCATCCCGTCGACGAGACGGTCCAGCGCGCCGATCATCGTCGGACATTCCCGGGCGGGGTGGTCGGTCGGGCATCCCAGCGCATTCGTGAGGAACCGTTGGGCCCCTTGCGCCCTGGCGATCACCCGGTCCAGCTCGGCGATCTGCTCGCGCACCGTCTCCCGCCACTGCTCACTCGGTGCGTCGAGCACCGCCACCGCGGTGTCGAGCGGCAGACCGAGCCCGTGCACGATCTTGAGCAACGCGAGCCTGCGCAGCTCGTCGGGCCCGTACATCCGCCGTCCCGACCGCCGCCCCTGCGGGCGGACCAGACCCCGGTCGTCGTAGTAGCGCAACGCCGACGTCGTCATCCCCAGGCGGGCGGCCGCCTCGCCGATCGGAATCGCCTCCATCGGGCCATTTGACTTCAACCGGACTTGAACCGGCAAGGTCGATCACATGACCGAACACCCCACCGTGGTCAACCACCACGCCGGCCAGCCCGGCTTCGGCGGCCTCGTCGGCGTCCTGTTCGCCGTCGTGTTCCTGCTCACCGGACGCGGTAACGCCCGCCTCGCCGCCGACGTCGCCGCGGTGTCGGCGGACGACCGTGTCGTCGACGTCGGGTGTGGCCCCGGGACCGCCGCCCGGCTCGCGGCCCGCCGGGGCGCCCGGGTCACCGGTGTCGACCCGTCGGATGCCATGTTGCGGGTAGCGCGGGCGGTGACCCGTCGTCGCACCTCGGTGACATGGGTGCGGGGCGGCGCCGAGGCACTGCCCGTGCCCGATGCGTCCGCGACGGTGGTGTGGGCGCTGGCCACGGTGCACCACTGGCCCGATGTCGGCGCGGCCCTGACCGAGATCCGCCGCGTGCTGTCTCCGGGCGGTCGGCTGCTCGTGGTCGAACGCCAGGTACAACCCGGCGCGACCGGGTTCGCCAGCCACGGCTGGACCGCACAGCAGGCCGAAACATTTGCCGCACTGTGCAGGTCCGCCGGCCTGACCGATGTCGGCGTGACCGGCCGCGGGCGCGGGCGCCGAGCCGTCTGGACCGTGCGCGGGGTCCGGCCCGCGGGCCTATGACGTCCCGGGCACCAGCCAGCGCCCGGACAGCGCCCGCCACCCGACGAACACCAGTCGCAGCACCATGAACGTGGACAGCCCGGCCCAGATGCCGAGCAGTCCCCACCCGAACGCCAGCGACAGCCAGATCAGCGGCAGGAACCCGACCAGCGCGCTGATCAACGTGGCATTGCGCATGAACTTCGCATCGCCGGCGCCGAGCAGCACCCCGTCGAGGGCGAAGACCACGCCGGCGACCGGCAACTGCCCCACCAGGAACCACCACGGCACACCGATCTCGTCGAGCACCGTGCGATCGTCGGTGAACACACCTGGCAGTACCGACGACCCGACGGCGAACACCAGCGCCAACAGCCCGGCGGCCACCGTCGAGAAGAGGGTCACCCGCCACGCCACCGACTTCGCGTGGGGCAGGTGACCGGCCCCCAGCGCCGCACCGACCAGTGACTGCGCGGCGATGGCGAGCGAATCGAGCACCAGCGCAAGGAAATTCCACAACTGCAGCACGACCTGGTGGGCGGCGACCGCGGCCGCACCGAACCGTGCGGCCACCGCACCGGCCGAGACGAAGCAGGCCTGGAACGCCACGGTCCGCAGCACCAGATCGCGCCCCATCACCACCTGAGCGCGCAGCACCGAAGGCTGCAGGCGCAGCGGCACCCGCTCCACGATCAGCGCCCGACAGAACAGGATCGCGGCCAGCCACTGTCCGACCAGGTTGGCCACCGCCGAGCCCTCGAGCCCCATCCTCGGCGCGCCCAGCCAGCCGTACACCAGCAACGGGCACAGCACCGCGGACACCGCGAACCCGAACACGACGTAGCGCAGCGGCCGCACCGTGTCCTGCACCCCGCGCATCCACCCGTTGCCCGCCGCTGCCACCAGAATCGCGGGCACCGCCAGGCTGGCGATGCGCACCCACGGCAGCGCGGTCTCGGCGATCTCACCGCCGGCGGCCAGTGCGGACACCAACGGCACCGCCGTCGCCTGCACGGCGACCACGATGGTCGTGCCGATGGCCAGGGCCAGCCAGGTGGCCTGTACGCCCTCTCCCACCGCCGCCGTCCGGTTGCCCGCGCCGTAGAACCGTGCCGCGCGCGCCGTCGTGCCGTACGACAGGAAGGTCAGTTGTGCACTGAGCACACCCATGACGAGCGCACCGATCGCGAGCCCGGCGAGGCTCAGCGCGCCCAGCCGACCGACGACGGCGAGGTCGAACAACAGGTAGATCGGTTCGGCGGCGAGCACGCCGAGCGCCGGGAACGCCAGTGCCGCGATGCGCCGGCTGGTCGCCGGTTCGACAGGCGCGACGCCGTCGGGCTCAACCAAGTGCGGCTCGCAGCGCCGCCACCACGTCGTCGGCGGGACCGCTGGCCGAATAGCCGGCCGCCAGTCGGTGACCGCCGCCGCCGAAGGCACTGGCCACCGAGGACAGATCGATCGACTTCGCCCGCATCGACACCGACCACTGCTGCGGTTCGAGCTCCTTGAACACCGCGGCCACCTCGGCCTGCTGCGTGGTGCGCACGATGTCGACGATGCTCTCGACCTCTTCGGGCCGTGCGCCGGCCAACTCCTCGTGAGAGACCACCGCGTACACCAGGCCGCGGCCGTCCACCGCGTCGGGCAGCAGACGGGCCGACGCCAGCACGCGTGACAGCATCGGCAGCCAGGCGAACGGGTGGGTGTCGAGCAGCGTCCGGCTGATCGCGGCGTTGTCCACGCCGATCTCGACGAGCCGCGCGGCCAGCCGATGCGCGCGGGCGCTCGCCCAGCGGAACGATCCGGTGTCGGTGGTCAGGCCGGCGTAGAGGCAGTGCGCCACGCCGAGGTCGATCGGCTTGTGCCACGCGTCGAGCAGCTCGGCGACCAGCATCGTGGTCGAGTCCGCCGACGGGTCGACGTAGTTCGCGGTGCCGAACAGTTGATTGGACGCGTGGTGGTCGATCACCAGCACGCGCCGTCCCGGGACGGCCAGATCACCCAGCGCGCCCAACCGGTTCACGCTCGGAATGTCAACGGTGACAACCAGGTCGGCATCGCGGCGCATCGCCTCCGGCGCCACCAGCAGGTGGCCGCCGGGCAGCGACTGCAACGACTCCGGCAGCTCGGCGGGTGCGGCGAAGCTGACCTGCACGGACTTGCCCGAGTGGTCGAGCACCAGTGCGAGGGCCAGCCCGGCGCCGATGGTGTCGGCGTCCGGATAGACGTGACAGACCACGCTGACCGTGGCGGCCGCGGCCAGCAGGTCGGCCGCCCGGTATGCGTCTACACGCGCGCCGGCAGGTACGTCAGTCGTCTTGTCGATTGCGGTCACCGGTGTCCTCAGCGTCGAACTCGGCCTGAACTTCTCCAGACCCCCCGGCTTCTTCCTCCACCCCACTCACACGGTACGGGTCAGCGTCGCCCGCGTGCTTGGCGCCCTCGCGAACTCTCGCCAAATCCTCATCTGCGGCGCGTGCGCGGGCCAGCAGCTCCTCCATCCGGTGAGCGGTGTCGGGCACCGTGTCGCGCACGAACGCCAGGGTCGGGGTGAACCGAACCCCGGTCCCGGCGCCCACCTTGGTGCGCAACACGCCCTTGGCCTTCTCCAGCGCGGCCGCCGCCCCGGCGTAATCCGGTTCCTCGTCGAGGCTGCGGCCCAGCACCGTGTAGTACAGCGTCGCGTCGTGCAGATCGTTGGTCACCTTGGAGTCGGTGATGGTGACACCGGCCAGCCGCGGATCCTTGATCTCGTACTCGATCGCCGAGGCGACGATGGTGGAGATGCGCTTGGCCAACCGCTTCGCTCGTGCGGGATCAGCCATGGCCTACGTCCGCGCTTTCTCGACCAACTCGTACGTCTCGATGACGTCGCCCTCCTTGATGTCGGAGTACGTCAGCGTCAGACCGCATTCGTAACCGTCGCGAACCTCGGTGACGTCCTCCTTCTCCCGCCGCAGCGAGGAGACGGTGAGGTTCTCGGCAACCACGACGTTGTCGCGCAGCAGACGCGCCTTGGCGTTGCGCCGCATGATGCCCGACTGCACGAGGCAACCGGCGATGTTGCCGACCTTCGACGACCGGAAGATCGCGCGGATCTCGGCGCGGCCGAGCTCCTTCTCCTCGTAGACCGGCTTGAGCATGCCCTTGAGCGCGCTCTCGATCTCGTCGATCGCCTGGTAGATCACCGAGTAGTACCGGATCTCCACACCCTCGCGGTTGGCCAGCTCGGTGGCCTTGCCCTCCGCGCGGACGTTGAACCCGATGATGATCGCGTCCGAGGCCGACGCCAGGTTGACGTTGGTCTCGGTGACACCACCGACGCCGCGGTCGATGACGCGCAGCTCCACCTCGTCGTCGACCTGGATGCCCAGCAGGGCCTCCTCGAGCGCCTCGACCGTACCGGCGTTGTCGCCCTTGAGGATCAGGTTCAGCTGGCTGGTTTCCTTCAGCGCCGAATCCAGATCCTCGAGGCTGATGCGCTTGCGGCTGCGGGCGGCCAGCGCGTTGCGCTTGCGCGCGCTGCGCCGGTCGGCGATCTGACGGGCGATGCGGTCCTCGTCGACGACCAGCAGGTTGTCACCCGCGCCGGGCACCGACGTGAAGCCGATGACCTGCACCGGCCGTGACGGCATGGCCGCCTCGACGTCCTCGCCGTGCTCGTCGACCATGCGGCGCACACGCCCGTAGGCGTCGCCCGCGACGATCGAGTCGCCGACCCGCAGGGTGCCGCGCTGGATGAGCACGGTCGCGACGGGGCCGCGGCCACGGTCGAGGTGCGCCTCGATCGCCACACCCTGGGCCTCCATATCGGGGTTCGCCCGCAGGTCCAGCGATGCGTCCGCGGTCAACAGCACCGCTTCGAGCAGCGCATCGATGTTGGTGCCCTGTTTGGCCGAGATGTCGACGAACATGGTGTCGCCGCCGTACTCCTCGGGGATGAGGCCGTACTCGGTGAGCTGCCCGCGGATCTTCTGCGGGTCGGCGCCCTCCTTGTCGATCTTGTTCACCGCCACCACGACCGGCACGTCAGCGGCCTGTGCGTGGTTGATGGCCTCCACCGTCTGCGGCATGACACCGTCGTCGGCGGCGACCACGAGGATCGCGATGTCGGTGGCCTTGGCGCCACGGGCACGCATGGCGGTGAACGCCTCGTGACCCGGGGTGTCGATGAAGGTGATGAGCCGTTCGTTGCCGTCGAGCTCGGTCAGCACCTGGTAGGCGCCGATGTGCTGGGTGATGCCACCGGCCTCGCCCTCGCGGACGTTGGCCTGGCGGATGGTGTCCAGCAGTCGGGTCTTGCCGTGGTCGACGTGGCCCATGACGGTGACGACCGGCGGGCGGATCTCGAGATCGCCCTCGTCCCCGGCGTCTTCTCCGTAGGACAGGTCGAAGGACTCGAGCAGCTCGCGGTCCTCGTCCTCGGGCGAGACGACCTGCACGACGTAGTTCATCTCGCTGCCGAGCAGTTCGAGGGTCTCGTCGTTCACCGACTGCGTCGCGGTGACCATCTCACCGAGGTTGAACAGCGCCTGGACCAGGGACGCCGGGTTGGCGTTGATCTTCTCGGCGAAGTCGGACAGCGATGCGCCGCGGGCCAACCGGATGGTCTCGCCGTTGCCGTGCGGCAACCGCACACCACCGACGACCGGGGCCTGCATGTTCTCGTATTCGGCCCTCTTCGCGCGCTTCGACTTACGACCGCGCTTCGGCGCGCCGCCGGGACGACCGAACGCACCGGCAGCGCCACCGCGCTGACCGGGCCGTCCACCGCCGCCGGGACGGCCGCGGAAACCTCCGGCAGCCGCGCCACCGGCGCCGCCACCACCGCCGGCGCCACCGCCGCGGTAGTTACCGCCACCACCGCCACCGGGACCACCGGGACGACCACCGCCGCCACCGGGGCCACGGCCACCGGGGCCGGGACGGGGACCGCCCGGACGTCCCGCGGGGGCACCCGGACGGGGACCGGCCGGACGCGGCGGCATGTTGTTGGGCGACATACCGGGACGCGGCGTACCGGGCCGGGGGGCTCCGGGACGCGGCTGCGGCCGGGGAATCGGCCGGTCAACGGGCTGTTGCGTGGAGAACGGGTTGTTGCCGACGCGCGGGGTGCGCGGTGCGGGCTTGGGTGCCGGGCCGGGCCGGGGACCCGGCGTCGGGCCCGGCCGTGACGGCGCGGGGGCCGACGGCGCCGGGGCGGGAGCCGGAGCGGACGCCGCAGGAGGCGGCGTCGGGGCGGCGGCTGCCGGTTGCGGCGGCGCGACGGGCTGCGGTGCGGCGGGTTTGGGAGCCGCCGGTTTCGCGGGGGCCTGCGGTGCCGGCGCGGGGGCCGGGGCGGCCGCAGCGGCGGCCGTGGCCGGTGTCGCGGAGGTGGCCGGTGCGGCCGTCGCCCCGTTGCCCGCGCTCTTCGCGGGGGCGGGTGCGGATTTACTGCCGAACTTCTCGCGCAACCGGCGCGCTACGGGTGCCTCGACTGTCGACGAGGCTGACTTGACGAACTCGCCCTGCTCTTTGAGCGTTGCGAGTAGTTCCTTGCTGGTGACACCGAGTTCCTTTGCCAACTCGTGCACGCGAGCCTTACCTGCCACTACATCTCCATCTCTAGAGGCGACAGCGGTGGTAGGCGCCGCGCCTCGGGTTAGCTATGACGCATGGTCATCGGGACTTCACGGTGTGCTCATGTTCTTCGCTACCTGTTCTCTTGCCGGGTGAGGCGAACCCGCCGAAAGACTCTCGACGTGCTCGATCACCGCGGATAGGTCCGGTGAACCGGTGATTCGCAACGCTCGGACGAACGCTCGCCGCCGAATTGCCGCGTGTAGACACTGCGCGTCGGGATGCAGCCAGGCACCCCGCCCGGGCAGATTACCCGTCGTGTCAACGGTCGCGGCGCATTCGCCATTCCCGTCGACCACAGCGGCCACTCGAAGCAGTTCGACGGCCAGCTCTCGCCTCCGGCATCCCACACATGTCCGCACGGGCCCCGTGGCGGCGGCTTTCGTACTTCGACGCGGCGATACCGGAATCTCGCGCTGGCTCACGGTTGAGTCTAGCGCCCCGGCCCCTGCGAACCGAAACGGCCGTGCAATATCGGCGGCTCTACCGGTCACGTACCGCCGATTGCGGAGCGTCCGAATCGGGCCGGTGCTGATCGGGCGGTGCGGCGTCGCTCCGGATGTCGATCCGCCAGCCGGTCAGCCGGGCCGCGAGCCGGGCGTTCTGCCCTTCCTTGCCGATCGCCAGCGACAGCTGGAAGTCCGGCACCACGACCCGCGCGGCCCGGGTCTGCTCGTCGATGACGCTGACCGAGACGACCTTGGCCGGCGAGAGGGCGTTGGCGACGAACCGCGCCGGGTCCTCGTCGTAGTCGATGATGTCGATCTTCTCACCGGACAGTTCGCTCATCACGTTGCGGACCCGCTGGCCCATCGGACCGATGCAGGCGCCCTTGGCGTTGAGGCCGGGCACGCGCGAGGCCACCGCGATCTTCGACCGGTGCCCGGCCTCGCGGGCGACCGCGACGATGTCGACCGAACCGTCGTTGATCTCGGGCACCTCGAGGCTGAACAGTTTGCGCACCAGGTTCGGGTGCGTACGGGACAGGGTGATCAGCGGTTCGCGGGCACCGCGGGTCACGCCGACGACGTAGCAGCGAAGCCGGTCGCCGTGCTCGTAGCGTTCGCCGGGCACCTGCTCGGCGGCCGGGATGACGCCCTCGTTGCCCTTGGTCTCGCTGCCCATGCGCACCACGACCAGGCCGCGGGCGTTGGCGCGGGCGTCGCGCTGGATGACCCCGGCGACGATGTCGCCCTCGCGGGCGGAGAACTCGCCGTAGTTCTTCTCGTTCTCCGCATCGCGCAGGCGCTGCAGGATGACCTGCCGTGCGGTGGTGGCGGCGATGCGGCCGAACCCCTCCGGGGTGTCGTCCCATTCCTGGATCAGGTTGCCGTCGGCGTCGGTCTCGCGCGCCATCACCTTCACCGCGCCGCTCTTGCGGTCGATGTCGATGCGCGCATCCGCCTGATGGCCCTCGGTGTGACGGTAGGCGGTCAACAGCGCCGATTTGATCGTGTCCACGACGACGTCGACCGAGATTCCCTTGTCCGCCTCGATGGCGTGCAGTGCCGCCATGTCGATGTTCATGCTCCGGCCTCCTCTCTCGGTTGGCCGGTCAACTCCAGCTCACGCTGGCTCGGTGGTGAGAACTCCACCTGGACAACGGCTTTGACTATTCCTTCCAGCGGCAACTCACGTACCGAGAAGTTGGCGCGCGCACCTTCGCGGACCACCAGCGACACCGACTCACCGTCGGCGGTCAGCGCACCGATCCGGCCGGTCAGCTGCGAACCGTCGGACAGGGTCAGCTCGACCTTGCGTCCACGGGCCCGCCGATAGTGCTTCTCGGTGGTCAACGGTCGGTCCACCCCCGGTGAGGTGACCTCGAGGACGTAGGTGGCCGCGTCGGCGGTGACGCCGGGGCCCGACTCGTCGACCCGGTCGAGCTGCTCAGAAGCAGAGCGCGACAGGCTCGCAACGGTGTCCAGATCCAGCGGGCGGTCGCCGTCGACGACCACGGTGATGCGTGGCGGGCGTGCCCCGCCGTCGATGACGACGTTCTCGATCTCGTATCCGGCGCGTGCGAACTCGCCGTCGAGTAGCTCCTTCACCTGCTCCTGCGACGGCAACCCCGTCGGCCGCAACTTCGGCTCCGGTGCCACGGCGAGCTCCTCATCTTGAGTTGTCCTGACGCTGCCGGCAGCCCGGCCACATGGCCGCCGGAATCGACTACTCACGATACGCCAGGGCCGCCAGGGCAGACAGCGAACGCCGCAGCGCCCGACGCGGCACCGCTGTCACGGCCATCGCGGTCCCGGCTGGCAGGATGTCCCTCGTGCCGAGCGCCCCTGTCCCCGCCGTCATCAGCAGGCGTGGTCTGCTCATGAGCGCCGCGACGCTGGCGGTGGTCGGTGTGTCCGTCGCGGCGTGCGGCTCCGCACCGCCGCCGCCCGAGGTCGACGAACTGACCGCGCAGCTGGACCGGGCCCGCGCCGACAGCCGGCTGGCCACCGACGCCGCCGCGACCGCACGCCAGCCCATGAAACAGACGCTGACCACGATCGCCGCCGAACGCGACGCCCACGCCCAGGCGCTGGCCGACGAGCTCGTCAGGCTGGTCGGCACCGAAGCCCCGACCGCCACCGCGCCGACGAGCACGGCCGCCCCGGCCACACCGGCCACGGTTCGCGAGGTCATCGGCGCGTTGCGGCAGTCCGCCGAGAGCGCCACCGGCCTCGCGGCGCAGATGTCGGGGTATCGCGCCGGTCTGCTCGGATCGATCGCCGCTTCCTGCACCGCGGCGTGGCGGGTCGCACTCGCGCCACCGGCGAAGGACACGCCGTGACCTCTGTCGAGCCGACCCCCCCGGCACGCCCGGCCGACAGCGCGGACGGGGCGCTCTACGACGCGATCGCCACCGAACACGCGGCCATCTACGGGTACGGCCTGGTGTCGGCGCATTCCACGCCGGAGGTGAACTGGCTGGTGTCGGCGTCGATCGCCGAGCACCGGGAACGCCGGGAGGCCGCGATCGCGCTGCTGGAGCAGCGGCAGGTGGCAGCGCCGCTGCCCGCGGCCGGCTACCAGGTGCCGATGCGGGTCGACGATCCCAGGGACGCCGCCAAACTCGCGGTCCGGATGGAGGAGGACGGCGCCGCCGCGTGGCGGGCGGTCGTCGAACAGGCCACCGGCACCGAGGACCGGACGTTCGGGCTCACGGCCCTGACCGAGTCCGCGGTCGCGGCGGCGCGCTGGACGCAGATCGCGGGCACCGATCCGGTCACCGTCGCCTTCCCCGGCGGCAACGAGTAGCGCTACCGCACCGGGGCATCATTTGTGCTACCGCACCGGGGCATCATTTGTGCTACCGCACGGTGGCGAGGATCTCCGTCGCCGCGTCGTCCACACCGATCTCCCGCTTCTCGCCGCTGAACCGGTCACGCAACTCGACCACGCCGTCGCCCCAGCCGCGGCCGACCACGACGATCCACGGCACGCCGAGCAGTTCGGCGTCCTTGAACTTCACGCCCGGAGACGATTTGCGGTCGTCGAGCAGCACCTCGAGTCCGAGCCGGTCCAGTTCGCCGGCCAGTTCGGTCGCGCCGGTGCGGGCGCCGTCGTCCTTGTTCGCGATCACGACGTGGACGTCGAACGGGGCGACCGCGGCGGGCCACCGCAGGCCCAGCTCGTCGTGCTGCTGTTCGGCGATCACGGCCACCAGCCGCGACACCCCGATGCCGTAGGACCCCATGGTCAACCGCACCGGCTTACCGTCCTCGCCGAGGACGTCGGCGCTGAACGCCTCGGTGTACTTGCGGCCCAGCTGGAAGATGTGGCCGATCTCGATGCCGCGCGCACTGACCAGCGGGCCCGCGCCGTCCGGTGACGGGTCGCCGTCGCGCACCTCGGCGGCCTCGATCGTCCCGTCGGCGACGAAGTCGCGGCCCGCGACCAGCCCGACGACGTGCTTGTTGGGCGCGTCGGCGCCGGTGATCCACGCCGTACCGTCCACCACCCGCGGGTCGACGAGGTAACGAACGCCGTTGTCCAGCAACGCTTTCGGACCCACGTAACCCTTGACCAGGAACGGGTGCCTGGCGAAGTCGGCCTCGTCGAGCAGCGCGTACTCGGCCGGTTCGAGCGCCGCGCCCAGCCGTTTGTCGTCGACCTCCCGGTCGCCGGGCACCCCGACGGCCAGCAGTTCCCACTCACCACCCGGTTCGCGGACCTTCACCAGGACGTTCTTCAACGTGTCGGCGGCGGTGACCGCACGACCGGCGAAGTTCGGCAGGTCGGCGCCGTTGGCCCAGTCGACCAGCGTCGCGATCGTCGGGGCGTCCGGGGTGTCGTACACCACCGCCTCCGGCTGCCCCTCGATCGGCAGGGGTTCGGGCACCCGGGTCAGCACCGCCTCGACGTTGGCGGCGTAGCCGGACTGCGGGCAGCGGACGAACGTGTCCTCGCCGACCTCGCTCTCGGCCAGGAACTCCTCGGATGCGCTGCCGCCCATGGCCCCCGACACCGCGGAGACGATCACGTACTGCACGCCGAGGCGGGCGAAGATCCGCTGATAGGCCTCGCGGTGCAGGTGGTAGGCGGTCTTGAGGCCGTCGTCGTCGACGTCGAACGAATAGGAGTCCTTCATGACGAACTCGCGGCCGCGCAGGATGCCGGCGCGGGGCCGGGCCTCGTCCCGGTACTTGGTCTGGATCTGGAACAGGATCAGCGGGAAGTCCTTGTAGGAGCTGTACTCCCCCTTCACCGTGAGCGTGAAGAGTTCCTCGTGGGTGGGCCCCAGCAGGTAGTCGTTGTCGCGACGGTCCTTGAGCCGGAACAGCGTGTCGCCGTATTCGGTCCACCGGTTGGTGGTCTCGTACGGGGCGCGCGGCAGCAACGCGGGGAACAGGATCTCCTGGCCGCCGATCGCGGTCATCTCGTCACGGACGATCTGCTCGATCTTGCGGAACACGCGCAGCCCGAGCGGCAGCCAGGTGTAGAGGCCGGGGCCGACGAAGCGGACGTAGCCGGCCCGGATGAGCAGCTTGTGGCTGGGCACCTCCGCGTCGGCGGGATCGTCACGCAGGGTGCGCAGGAACAGCTCTGACATGCGGGTGATCACAGCGGACCACCTTAGCCGTCGGTCAGGTCACCGACCTCGTCGGTCAGAGCTCACCGGCGTCGAGCGCGTCCTTGACCTCCTGGGCGTGCGCGACCTGCTGGGAGGTGTAGCCGATCAGCAGTGCCGCACCACCCACGAGGACCGCCACCGCGGCCACCCACAGCAGCCCGTAGGTGTAACCGGCGTCCAGCGCGGCGATCTGGGTGCCGTCCATGTTCTTGACCGGTCCGGTGGTGCCGCCGAGGTACAGCGTGCGGGAGGTGATCACCGCCTGGATGACCGCCAGCACGACCGGGCCGCCGAGATTCTGCAGCATCAGCGTGATCGCCGACACGGGGCCGATCTGGTCGAATCCGACACCGGCGATGGCCGACAGCATCAGCGCGACGAAGATGATTCCGATTCCGATACCGCCGACCACGAGCGGGATCACCAGGTTCGGGAAGTACGGGATGCCGCTGTTGAGCGTCGAGCCGTAGATCATGGCGCCCAGCACCAGCACGCCCCCGGAGATCACCAGGATCCGCGGCGGCAGAATCGGCACCAGCTGCGAGGAGACGGCCAACCCGATACCCATCGCGATGGCGAACGGGATGAAGCCGATCCCGGCGCGCAGCGGGCTGTAGCCGAGAATGTCCTGCACGTACAGGCCGATCAGCACTGAGAGGGTGAACATCACGCCACCGGCCAAGAACACCGCGGCGAACGTGGCGAGCCGGTTGCGGTCCTTGAAGAGCACGAACGGCACCACGGGGTTCTCCGCAGAGCGCTCGACGAAGATGAAGGCGAGCAGGAAGACGCCGGCGGCAGCGATCGACGCGATGGTGACCGACGAGAGCCAACCCTTCTCCGGGCCCATCGAGAAGCCGAACACGGCGGCGGTGCAACCCAGCGTCGCGAGCAGCGCGCCGGTGGCGTCGAGCTTGAGCCGCTCTTTGTGCGTCTCACGGAGCGCGGTGTGCGCCAAGTAGACGATCAGCAGGCCGATGGGTGCGTTCACCAGGAACGCCAGCCGCCACGACACCTCGGTGAGCGCCCCACCCACGACCAGGCCCATCACCGAGCCGACGCCGGTCATCGCGGCGAACACCGCGGTGGCCGCGTTGCGGGCCGGGCCTTTCGGGAAGGTGGTGGCGACGAGCGCCAATGCGGTCGGCGAAGCGATTGCGGCACCGACGCCCTGTAACAGCCGGGCGATCACCAGCGTGACCTCGTCCCAGGCGATACCGCACAGGATCGAGGCGATGGTGAACAACGCGACGCCCACGATGAAGGTGCGCTTACGGCCGATGGTGTCGCCGAGGCGGCCGCCGAGGAGCATCAGGCCGCCGAAGGTCAGCACGTAGGCCGTGATGACCCAGCTGCGGCCCGCGTCGGACAGCATCAGCTCGTTTTGGATCTTGGGGAGCGCGACGATGGCGATGGTGCCGTCCATCGTGGCCATCAACTGCATGCCGGCGATGGCGATCACCGCGGCGAAGAAGCGCCGTGACGGTAACCAGGTCGATGTCTTCGCGCGCCCGACGGACGTCGGTGCGGAGCCCATCGGTTGACCCGTCGTCTGCGCGCGCTTGGACCGGCCTTCGGCGTCGCGGAACATGGCTGCGCGCTCTGCGTCGTTGAGAGCCGTCATAACGAGTTACCTTACAGTACTCTTAGAAATCTTTTATCCGCCGAAGGCCGCGACGGGGCCGATCACGATGATCGCGGGAGGTCGGATCCCTTCGGCACTCATCCGTTCCGGCGCGTCGGCGAGCGTCGCCCGCAAAGTGCGTTGCGCGGTCGTGGTGCCGTGCTGCACGACGAGCACCGGCGTTTCCGCAGGTCGGCCGCCTTCGATCAGCACCTTGGTGAACAGTTCGATCCGTTCGACCGCCATCAGCAAAACGATCGTGCCGGTGAGGGCGGCGAGTGCATCCCAATTGACTAACGATTCGGGGTGATCCGGCGCAACGTGTCCGCTGACCACCACGAACTCATGCGTCACGTGCCGATGTGTGACCGGCACGCCGGCCAGCGCGGGAACGCCTATGGCGCTGGTCACACCGGGTACCACGGTGACCGGGATACCGGCGTCGACGCAGGCGAGCACCTCTTCGTAACCGCGCGCGAAGACGAACGGATCACCGCCCTTGAGGCGGACGACGAACTTGCCCGCCGAGGCGCGGTCGATCAGCACCTGGTTGATGGCGTCCTGCGCCATCGCCCGGCCGTACGGGATCTTGGCGGCGTCGATCACCTCGACGTGCGGCGGGAGTTCGGCGAGCAGTTCCTGCGGGGCCAACCGGTCGGCGACGACGACGTCGGCCTGTGCGAGCAGCCGGCGTCCCCGCACCGTGATGAGTTCGGGGTCGCCGGGGCCTCCGCCGACCAGCGCGACACCGGTGGTCACCGTGTCGGGGTCGTCGCCGGAGATCAGCCCGCCGGCGAGCGCCTCGTGGATGGCCGACCGGATGGCCGCCGAACGGCGGTGCTCACCGCCGGCGAGGACCCCGACCGACAGACCCTCGTATTCGAAGGATGCGGGAGTGACGGCGGTGCCCTCGCGGGCGACGTCGGCGCGCACACAGAAGACGTGGCGGCGTTCGGCTTCGGCGACGACGGCCGCGTTGACGTCGGGATCGTCGGTGGCGGCGATCACGTACCAGGCGCCGTCGAGGTCTCCGACGCGGAAGTCGCGCAGCGTCAGTGTGATTCCGGTCATAGCCTCGACGGCGGGCGTGGCGGCGCGGGCGATGACATGGACGTCGGCGCCGTTGGCGATCAGCAGCGGCAGCCGGCGCTGCGCGACCGTGCCGCCACCGACGATGACGACCTTCCTGCCTGCGAGACGGAGGCCGACGAGGTACGCGTTATCGGTCACCCGGCGAGCTTAGAGCGTGCCGCCGATGCGACGAAGCGGGCGATCGCGTCCGGGTGCGCGGCCGGGTGGGTGTGCAGATAGCCCGCGTGCACGCCGCGGTGCACCGCCCCGTCGGCGACGGTGCCCGTCGACCCCCCGCCGAAGTGCCACGCCGCCTCGTACCGGTGGCTGAATGTCACGGCGGTGCGGTGGAACTCGTGTCCGGTCACCCGCTCCCCCGCGCGGTGCAGCGGTGAGTCGGTGATCGCGATGGCCTGCCGGTAGCCCAGCGTGAGGCGCTCGGTGAACCGCGCCGCACCCGACAACACCCCGCACATGGGCCGGCCGTCGAGGTCGTCGACGAGGTAGGTCAGCCCCGCGCACTCCGCGTGGATCGGTGCGCCCAGCGCTGCCAGCTGCGCGATCTGTTGCCGCACAGGGGCATTGGCGGACAGGTCGGCGGCGTGTTGTTCGGGGAACCCACCGGGGATCACCAGCGCCGACGTGTCCGCGGGCAACTCGTCGGTCATCGGGTCGAATTCGACGACCTCGGCGCCGGCCGCCCGCAGCAGTTCGCCGTGTTCGGGATAGCCGAACGTGAAGGCCTTCCCGGCGGCGAGTGCGACGGTCACACCGGGTGCGGCGGGGTCGGGGACGCCGGGGTCCCAGGGCGCATCGGTGACGGTGGCGCGCGCGTGGGCGACGACGGCGTCGAGGTCGACGTGGCGGGCGATCAGGTCGGTCATCGCGGTGATCGCATCGCGGGCCGCGCGTCCGTGTTCGACGGCGGTGACCAGGCCGAGGTGGCGGGACGGGACGCTCAGCGCCTCGGTCCGCGGGATCGACCCGAACACGGGCAGCCCGGCGTGTTCACACGCCTGCCGCAGCACCTCCTCGTGGCGCGGGGAACCGACCCGGTTGAGGACGACCCCGGCGATGCGGGTCTGCGGGTCGAAGGTGGAGAAGCCGTGCAGCAGGGCGGCGATGCTGTGGCTCTGCCCGCGGGCGTCGACGACCAGGACGACCGGTGCGCCGAGCAGCGCCGCCACATGCGCGGTCGAACCCGTTGCGGGCCCGGACATCTGATCGGCGATACGCCCGTCGAACAGCCCCATGACGCCCTCGACGACGGCGATGTCGGCGCCCGCGGTGCCATGCGCGTACAGCGCGCCGATCAGGTGTTCGCCGACGAGGACCGGGTCGAGGTTGCGGCCGGGGCGGCCGGCCGCAAGGGCGTGATAGCCGGGGTCGATGAAATCCGGGCCGACCTTGAACGGTGCGACCACGTGGCCGGCCCGCCGCAGCGCGCCCATCAAACCCGTTGCGACCGTGGTCTTCCCGCTGCCCGAGGCGGGTGCGGCCACCACGACGGCGGGTATCACCACTCGATGCCCTTCTGGCCTTTGCGACCGGCATCCATCGGGTGTTTGACCTTGGTCATCTCGGTGACCAGGTCGGCGGCGTCGATCAGCGCCTGCGGCGCGTCACGCCCGGTGATCACGACGTGCTGCCTTCCCGGACGGGAACGCAGCACCTCGACCACCTCGTCGACGTCGACCCAGCCCCACTTCAGCGGATAGGTGAACTCGTCGAGCACATAGAAGTCGTGGCGCTCCTCGGCGAGGCGGCGGGCGATCTCGGCCCAGCCGTCGGCGGCGGCGGCCGCATGGTCGTCGTCGCTGCCCGGTTTACGCGACCACGACCAGCCCGACCCCATCTTGTGCCATTCGACGGCGCCGCCGGTGCCGTGCTCGTCGTGCAGCCGGCCGAGCTCACGGAACACCGACTCCTCACCGACCTTCCACTTCGCACTCTTGACGAACTGGAACACCGCGATGTCGAAACCCTGGTTCCACGCGCGCAGCGCCATGCCGAATGCGGCGGTCGACTTGCCCTTGCCGGGACCGGTGTGCACGGCCAGCAGCGGTGCGTTGCGTCGGGCGCGGGTGGTCAGCCCGTCGTCGGGGACGGTCGCGGGACGGCCCTGCGGCATGGCTTCCTCCGTTAGGCGGCGGTGCGGTCGGTCCGGGTGACCAGCCGGGTGAGATCGTCGGCCCGCAGGTGCGCCAGGCGGACGGCGGGCGCGCGCAGCGCCGTGGCGAGTTCCTCGGCCAGACCCAGCCGCACGAACGACGTCTCGCAGTCGACGACCACGGCGGCGGCCCCTTCGGCCACCAGGCGGGCGGCGGCCTCGCGGGTGCGGCCGAGCGGATCCGGTCCCCCGGTGGCGCGCCCGTCGGTCAGCACGACGACCAGACAGCGGCGCGCGCGGTCGCGGGCCTTCTCCCGGACGACGACGTCGCGGGCGGCGAGCAGACCTTCGGCCAGCGGCGTCTTGCCGCCGGTGTCGAACCGCGACAGCCGGCGGCTGGCGATGTACACCGACGTCGTGGGTGGCAGCAGCAGCGTGGCCTCCCGCCCGCGGAACGTGATCACCGCGACCTTGTCCCGGCGCTGATAGGCGTCGCGCAGCAGCGACAGCGTGGCGCCGCCGACCGCGGCCATCCGGTCGCGGGCCGCCATCGAACCCGAGGCGTCGACGACGAAGACCACCAGGTTCCCCTCTTGGCCCTCGCGCACGGACCGGCGCACGTCCTGCACGCCCGGCCGGGGCCGGCCCGGGACCCGCTGGTTCTCCGCGGCGGCCAGCAGCGTGCCGAAGACGTGCAAACCGTGGCCGGTCCCGGCGTCGGCGGTGGCCGCCACGACGGTGCCGGTGCGATTGCGCGCGCGCGACCGACGGCCGGGTGCCCCCTCTCCGACACCGGGGACCACCAGCGTCCTGGTCTTGAACACCGCGGCCGGGTCGCCGCTGCTGCGAGTCTGCGCCGACGACGAATTACCCTGTGGCCGTGACGGTTCCGGCGATTCGCCCGACACTCCCCCGCCCGGCGGGTCCGGCGGTGGTTCGGGGTCGGGGTCCCCGTCGGGAGTCTCGGCGGACTCACCGGCCTGCTCCATCGCCTCGTCGAGGCGCTGCGGGTCCAGTCCGGGGTCGTCGAACGGGTCGCGCCTGCGCCGGTGCGGCAGCGCCAGTTCGGCGGCCACCCGGATGTCCTCCTCGCCGACGGTGAGCTCCCCCCGCCACGCGGCGTGCGCCACCGCGGTGCGCGCGACCACCAGATCGGCCCGCATCCCGTCCACGTCGAACGCGGCGCACAACGCCGCAATCCGTCGTAACTCGTTGTCCGGCAACATAACCGACGGCACCAGGGCGCGCGCTTCGGCGACCCGCCGCGCCAGTGCGGCATCCAGGTCGGCGTGCCGGTCGGCGAAGCCGGTCGGGTCGGCCTCGAACGCCATCCGCGCGCGGATCACCTCGACTCGGACATCGACGTCACGCGACGCCGCGACGTCGACGGTCAGCCCGAACCGGTCGAGCAGCTGCGGACGCAGTTCGCCCTCTTCGGGATTCATCGTGCCGATCAGCACGAATCGAGACTCGTGGGTGTGCGAGATGCCGTCCCGTTCGATGTGCACACGGCCCATCGCGGCCGCATCGAGGAGCACGTCGACCAGGTGGTCGTGCAACAGGTTGACCTCGTCGACGTACAGCACGCCGCCGTGGGCGCGGGCGAGCAGGCCCGGTGAGAAGGCGTGCTCACCGTCGCGAAGCACCTTCTGCAGGTCCAGCGATCCGACGACGCGGTCCTCGGTGGCCCCGATCGGCAGTTCGACGAGCGCACCGCCGTCGACGCGGGACAGGATCTGCGCGAGCCCACGTACGGCGGTCGATTTCGCGGTGCCCTTCTCGCCGCGGATCAGCACGCCGCCGATCTCGGGCCGCACCGCACACAGCAGAAGGGCCAGCAGTAACCGGTCGTGACCGACGATGGCGCTGAACGGATAGGTCGGCGTGGCGGGCGCGGTCACTGGTGGGCCGTCCCGGAACCCGGGCGCAGCATGGGCACGTGCGGGATGCCGTCCTCGACGAATTCGTCACCGGCACGGACGAATCCGTGCCTGGCGTACATCTCCTGCAGATACGTCTGGGCGTTGATGCGGCACGGATGGTCACCGACGTCGGCGAGTGCGGCCTGCATCAGCCGGGCGGTGTGGCCGTGGCCGCGGGCGTCCCTGCGGGTGCAGACCCGGCCGATGCGAAATCCCTTCTGCCCACCGGGATGTTCCTCCATCAGGCGCAGCGTGGAGATCACCTCGCCGTCGGAACCCTCCAGCCAGAAGTGGCGGGTCTCGGCGAGCAGGTCGCGACCGTCGAGTTCGGGGTACGGACAGGCCTGTTCGACGACGAACACCTCCACCCGCAGCTTGAGCAGTTCGTACAGCGTTGCCGCATCGAGGTCCTTGGCCCAGCTGCGGCGCAGCGCGACCGTCATCGTCGCACCACGTCAGGCGGTCACCGTGGTTGCGGGCTCACGGTGTTCGGTGTCGGTTCCGGCGACCGGCAGCCCCGCGGCCGGGTGGTCCAGCTTGAGCACCTTCGTCCCGTGCGCCCAGATCTCCTGGAACAGCTTCGGCTCGTCGGAGAGCTTGGTGCCCAGCGACGGCACGATCTCCTTGAGCTTCGGCAGCCAGGCGGTGTACCGGTCGCCGAAGCAACGCTCCATGACATCGAGCATCGCGGGCACGGCGGTCGACGCCCCCGGCGACGCCCCGAGCAGGCCGGCGATGCTGCCGTCCTTGGCGGCCAGGACCGTGGTGCCGAACTCCAGCACGCCGCCCTTGCCCTTGCGGCGGATCACCTGCACCCGCTGACCGGCGATGTCGAGCTCCCAGTCGGAGTCCCGTGCGCTGGGGGCGAAGTTGCGCAGCGTCTCCACCCGGTCGGCCTCGCTGAGTAGCAGCTGGCCGATCAGGTACTTGAGCAGGCCCATCTCGGTCAGCCCGACACCCAGCATCGACGCCAGGTTGTTCGGCTTGACCGAGAACGGCAGATCGGTGACCTTGCCCTGTTTGAGGAACTTCGGCGACCAGCCCGCGAACGGACCGAACAGCAGCCAGGACTTCCCGTTGATGACGCGCGTGTCGAGGTGGGGCACCGACATCGGCGGCGCGCCCAGGGGCGGCATCCCGTACACCTTGGCCTGGTGGCGCGCGGTGAGCTCGGGATTGCCGGTGCGCAACCACTGCCCGCCCACCGGGAAGCCGCCGAAGCCCTTGGCCTCCTCGATCCCGGCCTTCTGCAGCAGCGGCAGCGCGCCGCCGCCCGCGCCGACGAAGACGAACTTCGCGTTGAGCTTGCGCTTGGCGCCGGTGCGGCGGTTGACCACCTTGACCGACCAGCTGCCGTCGGACTGCTTGTCCAGGTCGCGGACCTCGTGACCGAACAGCGTCGTCATGCCCCGCTGGGCCGTGTAGCCGATCAGCTGCCGCGACAGCGAGCCGAAATCGATGTCGGTGCCGTCCTGGGACCAGTTCAGCGCGACCGGTTCGCGGAAATCGCGTTTGTCGGCCATGAACGGCAGCCGCCGGGCGAACTCGTCGCGGTCGTCGATGTACTCCATCGTCGCGAACAGCGGGTTGGGGACCAACGCGTCGTAACGGGCGCGCAGGTACTCCACGTTCCTTGCACCGCTGACGAAGCTGACGTGCGGGATCGGGTTGATGAAGTTGCGCACATCGGGCAGCACGCCGTTCTCCACGGCGTACGTCCAGAACTGTCGCGACACCTGGAACTGCTCGTTGACGTGCACCGCTTTGGTGATGTCGATCGACCCGCCGGGCCCCTCCGGGGTGTAGTTGAGCTCGCACAGCGCGGAGTGCCCGGTGCCGGCGTTGTTCCAGGGGTCGCTGCTCTCGGCGGCCGCGCCGTCGAGCCGCTCGATCAGGGTGATCGACCAGTTGGGCTCGAGCAGCTTGATCAGGGCGCTCAGCGTGGCGCTCATGATGCCGGCACCGACCAGCACGACGTCGGTCTTGGCTACCTGTGCATCGGACACGGAATCAGTCCTTTTCGTCGCGGCTGTGGGACGGGTTTACCTGCGTCAAGGTTATCCCGCTGGGCTGGGCGGCAACCGTGCGGCCACTGTGCCCTCGATCACCGCTGTCACCTGCGCTGTTCCCGGCACCGCCTAAGGTGACATCCGTGGGCGCACGGGGGCTGAGCTGGGAAGCCGACGTCCTGCCGGATTACCAGCGGCACACCCTCGGGCTCGGCCCCGATCCCGACGGGGAGGGCGACCTGGTCGCGACGCTCGTGCGGCGGGGCGGCCCGCAGCCGGGGGCCCGGCACGCCGTGTTGCTCGTGCACGGGTTCACCGACTACTTCTTCCATACCGAACTCGCCGATCACCTGGCCGCCCGGGGGTTCGCGTTCTACGCCCTGGACCTGCACAAATGCGGTCGATCACACCGGGACGGGCAGACGCCGCACTTCACCACGGACCTGGCGCGCTACGACCGCGAGCTCGAGCAGGGTCTGCGAATCATCGGGGAGGAGACCGACGGCGCCGCCGTGTTGGTGATCGGACACTCCGCCGGCGGGCTGATCGTGTCGTTGTGGCTGGACCGGTTACGGCGGCGCGGGATGACCGCGCGGCTGGGGGTCAGCGGCCTGGTGCTCAACAGCCCCTGGTTCGACCTGCAGGGGTCGGCGGTGCTGCGCTCGGCGGCCACCTCGGCCGCCCTCGGGGCGGTGTCGCGGTTCGGGAAACGCCGGATCGTGCGGGCGCCCAACCCGGGCGGCGGCTACGGCGCCACCCTGCACCGCGACTTCGCGGGCGAGTTCGACTACAACCTCGAGTGGAAGCCCGTCGGCGGGTTCCCGGTGACGGCGGGCTGGATTCACGCCGTGCGCCGCGGCCACGCCCGGCTGCACCGGGGACTGGACGTCGGTGTGCCCAACCTGATCCTGCGGTCGGACCACAGTGTGCGGGAAGCACCGGATCCGGACGCGATGCAGCGGGGTGACGCGGTGCTCGACGTCGCGCACATCGCCCGATGGGCGGGTTGTGTCGGCAACCGCAGCACCATCGCGCCGATCCCCGACGCCAAACACGACGTGTTCCTTTCACTCGCCGAGCCACGGCGGGCGGCCTACGGTGAACTGGATCGCTGGCTGGACTGGTATCTGGGTGAGGGTTCGAACACCATGCGACGGGGGTTATAAGTATGGCGCACTTCGATATCGCGATCATCGGAACGGGGTCGGGCAACACGATTCTCGACGAGCGCTACGTCGACAAGCGGGTCGCCGTCTGCGAGCAGGGCGTCTTCGGCGGCACCTGTCTCAACGTCGGCTGCATCCCGACGAAGATGTTCGTCTACTCGGCCGGCATCGCCCAGAACGTCGGGGACTCAGCGCGTTTCGGCATCGACGCCCGGATCGACGGGGTCCGCTGGAGCGACATCGTGTCGCGGGTGTTCGGCCGGATCGACCCGTTGGCCACCGGCGGCGAGCACTACCGGCGTGCCACGCCCAACGTCGAGGTGTTCGCCAGCCACACCCGCTTCGCCGATGTGCTGCGCGACGGCCGGTACCGGTTACGCACCGAGGACGGTGACGAGTTCACCGCCGACCAGGTCGTGATCGCCGCCGGGTCGCGGGCGACGGTGCCGCCGGCGATCTCCGACTGCGGCGTGCAGTACCACACCAGTGACACGATCATGCGGTTGCCGGAACTGCCCGAGCACATCATCATCGCCGGCGGTGGGTATGTCGCCGCGGAGTTCGCCCACATCTTCTCGTCGCTGGGCTCGCGGGTGACGATCGTCATCCGCGGCACGGCCATGCTCGCCCACGCCGACGACACGGTCTGCGAGCGCTTTACCGACATCGCAGGCAAGAAGTGGGAGATCCGCAGCCGCCGCAACATCATCGGTGGCTCCACCGACGAGTCGGGCGTCACCCTCAACCTCGACGACGGGTCCGCGCTGCACGGGGACGTGCTACTGGTCGCCACCGGCCGGGTGCCCAACGGGGACCGCCTCGATGCGCACCTGGCGGGCGTGGCGGTCGAGGACGGTCTGGTGCGCGTCGACGAATACCAGCGGACCACCGCGCGCAACGTCTTCGCATTGGGCGACGTCTGCTCGCCGTATCAGCTCAAGCATGTCGCGAATCACGAAGCGCGGGTGGTCAAGAACAATCTGCTCGTCGACTGGGACGACACCGATGCGCTGATGCCGGCCAACCACAGCAACGTGCCGTCGGCGGTGTTCACCGAACCGCAGATCGCCTGCGTCGGGCTCACCGAGAACGAGGCGCGCGCACGGGGCCACCGGATCAGGACCAAGGTCCAGGACTACGGCGACGTGGCCTACGGGTGGGCGATGGAGGACACCGAGGCGTTCGCGAAACTCATCGTCGATGACGACACCGGGCTGCTGCTCGGTGCGCACATCATGGGCCACCAGGCGTCGTCGATCATCCAGCCCCTCGTCCAGGCCATGGCGTTCGGGCTGCCCGCCCAGGACATGGCGCGCGGCCAGTACTGGATTCACCCCGCGCTGCCCGAGGTGGTGGAGAACGCGCTGCTGGCCCTCTGCGGTGAGCCGCCGTGGCCACCGGCACGGCGGCACTGAGGTTTTCGGCCTTCTCCGACTTGCGTAACGCAGTGGCGGCTCCGGACGCGATTTTCCGCCCCAGCGTTACGCAAACCGTGCACCGGCTGTCACGACGGCCGCGGCATCGCGAAACCCCACGGCAGCTCGAGACGGTGGGCCGCCAGGAGCGCCGCGTCGGCGAGCAGTTCCCCGATCGGGCCGTCGGCCACCACCACACCGGCGTCGACGATCACCGCCCGCTCACACAGCTGAGCGGCGTAGGGCAGGTCGTGGGTGACGATGACCATCGTGGCCCGGATGGCCCGCAGGGTCTCGGCGAGTTCGCGGCGCGCGACGGGGTCGAGGTTGGCCGAGGGTTCGTCGAGCACCAGGATCTCGGGTTCGCACGCCAGCACGGTCGCCAGCGCGGCGCGCCTGCGCTGTCCGGCCGACAGATGGGTAGGGCTGCGATCGGCCTCGGCGGTGAGGGAGACGGTGGCCAGCGCGCGACGCACCCGCGCGGCCAGTTCGTCCCCGCGCACACCGAAGTTGGCGGGTCCGAACGCCACGTCCTGGGCGACGGTGGGCATGAACAGTTGGTCGTCGGGGTCCTGGAACACGAGGCCGACGCGTCTGCGGATGTCGGCGAGTGTCCGGCGCCCCACGGTGGTCCCGCCGATGCGCACGCTGCCCGCGGTCGCCTCGAGTACCCCGTTGAGGTGCAGCATGAGCGTGGTCTTGCCCGCCCCGTTGGGCCCGAGCACCGCGACCCGTTCGCCGACACCGATGGTCAGGTCCACCCCGGCGAGCGCGACGTGGCCGTCGGGATAGACATGGCGCAGTCGTTCGATGCGCACCGCCGGCGCGGTCACCGCACCGCCCACGCCGCCGTCGCCACCACGACGGCGGCCGCGGCGGGCAGCAGCGCCACCGCCCACTGCCCCGTCCGCGCTCGCGGCGGCGCCCCGACGGCGGCCAGATCCGGTGCGCGACCGTCGAAACCCCTCGACAGCATCGCCAGATGGACGCGTTCACCGCGTTCGTAGGACCGCAGGAACAGCGCACCGACGCCCTTGGCGACGGCGCCGGCCTGGTGCAGCGCGCGGGGCGAATCGCCGCGTGAGATCCGGGCGATCCGCATGCGGCCCGCCTCGGCGACCAGCAGGTCGACGTAGCGGATCATCAGCACGAGCACCGAGGTCATGACGGCCGGGACCCTCAACCGGCTCAGGGCCGCGGGCAATTCGGCTGCCGGGGTGGTCGCGGCGACGGTCAGCGCGGCCGCGACGCCGAGCGTGCCCTTGGCGACGATGCCCCAGGCGGCGTGCAGCCCGGTGACCGAAAGCGACACGCCGGCAACGTCGATCCGCTCACCGCCCTCGGCGAATGGAAGCAGCACCGCAAGCACCACGAACGGCGCCTCGATCAGCATGCGGGGCAGCGCCCAGCGCGGCGGGATGCGCGCGGCCCACCACACCGCGACGACGATCACGCCGAAAACCACATACGGCCACACCAGTTCCCGCGGCGCGGCGACGACGGCGAGCACGAATGCCACCAGGCAGACGATCTTCGTCTCGGCCGGCATCCGGTGCACGGCAGAGTCTGCGTGCCGGTAGAGCGGATGCGCGCCCGCACCCACGGCTATCTCCTGCTGCGGCGGCCGCGGGCGATGAACCAGAACAGCGCCGACCCGGCGGCGGCCGTCACGACCACACCGACCACGCCCGCCACGCCGTTCGTTCCGGACCGGCCGCCCACGGTGTAGTCGGCCAGCGGTGAATCGGCCAGCGCGTGCTCGTCGGCGTGCCGGGCGATGCAGTCCCCGGTCAGCGACTCGCCCTCGGCGGTCTCGACGACCTCGCAGCCACGCAGCGTGGTGGCGTCCAGTCCGTCCGGGCTGGCGCTCGCGGCATAGGACAGTGCGCCGGCCACGACGAGGGTGACCGCGGCGCAGGCGATCCAGAAGAGCCTGGTCATACCGGCACCTCGGCCCGCGTGCTGCGCATCAGGTACACCAGATCCGGGCGCACGCGTGCGACGGCCACCACCGTGAGGGCGGTGATGACGCCCTCCCCCACCCCGATCAGAGCGTGGGTGCCGCCCATGTAGGCCAGCACCGCACCCAGCGACGCGGGCGCCGCGCCACCGATGCTGTATTCGAGCACGAAACCCATTGCTGCGCAGAGAGTTCCGATCAGGGCGGCGACGAATGCGACGACGCCGACGGCCGTCACCGGCACCCGGGCCCTGCGCCGGACGAACGCGTAGAGCAGCACCGCGGTGCCGTAACCGGCGGCCACGCCGATCACCGCCATGTTGGTGATGTTGGCGCCCAGAGCGGTGATCCCACCGTCGGCGAACAGCAGCGCCTGCACCGTCAACACGAGCGCGATGCACAGGGCACCGGTGAAGGGGCCGACGAGGATCGCGGCCAGCGCCCCACCCAGCAGGTGACCGCTGACGCCGGGCAGGATCGGGAAGTTCACCATCTGCACGGCGAAGATGAACGCCGCGACGAGGCCGGCGAGGGGTACCGCGCGCTCGTCGAGTTCGGATCTCGCACGGATGACGCAAAATCCAAGCGCGGCAACGGCTATCGCGCCGAATAGCAGCGACGTCGGCGCGTTGACGATACCGTCGCTCATGTGCATGGCGACGTGGTCGACGTTCACTCCCCGAGCGTAGGACCGCTGCGCACATCTGTCCAGGTGAACAGATGTTCAGAGGAGCTCAGCCGTGCCGGGCGCCGATCCAGTGCAGCAGGTCGTGCACGACCTCGTCGTCGAGGCGGTAGCTGACCGCCCGGCCCACGCGTGTCGAGCTCACCCAGCCCTGCTGGCGCAGCACCCGCAGCGCCTGCGACACCGCGTTCTCCGAGCGGCCGAGCGCCGCGGCGAGATCGCTGACGCAGATGCCGGGCGCGCGGTGCAGGCTGAGCAGGATCTCCAGCCGGTGCGGATCGGACAGCAGATCGAAGCGCTGCGTCCAGCCCGAGGTGTCGACATCGGCCAGCGCCGAGGTCGCCCGCTCGACCTGACTGTGATCACCGGGTTGCTCCACTGCTGACAATCTAATCCACGACGCTAGTCGAGGAAGCCGTGCAGCAGCGCGGCCGAACCCGCGACGTGCGCCCGCATCGCCCGCTCCGCCGCATCGACGTCCCCGGCGAGGATGGCGATGACGATCTCGTGGTGCTGATCGTCGGAGTGGGCGATGTTGCGGGTCAGCAGCGGGATCTGGTCGAGCATCGCGTTGAGTCGCATCCGGTTCTCGGCCACCAGCGGCACCAGCGACGGCGAACCCGCCGCCTCCGCGATCGCCAGGTGCAGCCGGGAGTCGAGCCTGCGGTAGTCCTCGGGGGCCGCTTCGCGGACATCGGCCAACCGGGTCCACAGGTCCTCGCGCTGCGCCGAGGTCAGCGTGCGCCCCGCCGCCGTCCGGGCGGCGCCGACCTCGAGGATCTCCCGCAGCCGCAGGGCGTCGTCGATCTCCTCGCGGGTCAGCCCGCGTTCGGCCCGCGTGTGCCGGGGCAGTTCCTCGGCGAGGAAGGTGCCGCCGTAGCGGCCGCGGCGCGACACCAGATACCCGGCCTCGGCCAGCGACTTGATGGCCTCTCGGACGGTGTCCCGACTGACCCCGAGCCGCGCGGCGAGTTCCCGCTCCGGAGGCAGGGATTCACCGGGGGCGAGCACACCGAGCCGGATGGTCTCGAGCAGCCGGCCGACGGTGTCCTCGAAGGCGTTCCCGAGCCGGACCGGGCGCAGCAGCGTCTCGCTGGCGGGCAACGGTTCCGGCTGGGGACTCATCTCGGGCCTACAGCGGCGTGACGTAGTGGCCGGTGATACCGCCGTCGACCAGGAACGTCGAGCCGGTGATGAACGACGCGTCGTCGCTGGCCAGGAACGCCACCGCGGCGGCCAACTCCGCCGGTTCGGCGAAGCGCCCCATCGGCACGTGCACCAACCGCCGCGCCGCGCGTTCGGGGTCCTTGGCGAACAACTCCTGCAGCAGCGGGGTGTTCACCGGGCCCGGGCACAGCGCGTTGACCCGGATCCCCTGTCGCGCGTACTGGATTCCGAGTTCACGGGACATGGCGAGCACGCCGCCCTTGGAGGCGGTGTAGGAGATCTGCGAGGTCGCCGACCCATTGACAGCGACGAACGACGCGGTGTTGATGATCGACCCCTTCTGCGCGGGCACCATGTGGCGCAGCGCGGCCTTGCAGCAGAAGAACACCGACTTCAGGTTGATGTCCTGCACCCGGTCCCACGCGTCGATCCCGGTGACCTCGATCAGATCGTCTTCGGGCGGGCTGATGCCGGCGTTGTTGAAGGCGATGTCCACCGAACCGTGTTCCTCGGCGGCGGTGTCGAACAGCGCGTCGACGGCGACCTGGTCGGACACGTCGACCTGGACGAAGGTGCCGTTGAGGTCGTCGGCGACGGTCTTACCGGTGGCCGGGTCGATGTCACCGATGACGATGGTGGCGCCCTCGGCCCGCATGCGCTTGGCGGTGGCGAGTCCGATGCCGCTGGCGCCACCGGTGATGACGGCGACCTTGCCTTTGAGTCGTTGGGTGAGATCCATCAGGGTGCCTCCTGCACGGCAAAGAACACGTTCTTGGTTTCGGTGAACGACAACGGGGCGTCGGGCCCGAGTTCGCGGCCCAGTCCGGACTGTTTGAACCCGCCGAACGGGGTGTTGTACCGGACCGAGGAATGCGAATTGACCGACAGGTTCCCCGATTCCAGTGCGCGGGAGACCCGCACCGCCCGTGACAGATTCTCGGTCCAGATGGAGCCCGACAGTCCGTAGGGGGTGTCGTTGGCGAGCGCGACGGCATCGGCCTCGTCGTCGAACGGCAGGACCGTCACCACGGGTCCGAAGATCTCCTCGGTGACGGTGCGGTCGGTGCGCTGCGGGGTGAGCACCGTCGGCGCGAACCAGTAGCCGCGGCCCTCGGGTGCGGTGCCGCGGAAGGCGACGGGCGCGTCGTCGGACACGTAGGACGCCACCGACTGCCAGTGCTTCTTGCTCACCAGCGGGCCCATCTCGGTGTCGCGCGCCGCCGGGTCGCCGACCTTGACGCCCTTGACGGCGGGTTCGAGCAGTTCCATGAACCGGTCGTAGACGTTGCGCTGCACCAGGATCCGGCTGCGCGCACAGCAGTCCTGCCCGGCGTTGTCGAAGACCCCGTAGGGCGCGGTGGCGGCGGCCTTCTCCAGATCGCAGTCGTCGAAGACGATGTTGGCGCTCTTACCGCCCAACTCCAGCGTGACCCGCTTGACCTGTGCGGCGGCACCGGCCATCACCCGGGTGCCCACTTCGGTGGACCCGGTGAACACGATCTTGCGCACGTCGGGATGGGTGACGAAGCGCTCGCCGACCACCGACCCCCGCCCGGGCAGCACCTGGAACAGATCGGCGGGCAGGCCCGCCTCCACCGCGAGTTCACCGAGGCGGATGGAGGTCAGCGGCGTCCACTCGGCGGGTTTGAGCACCACCGCGTTGCCCGCGGCGAGCGCGGGCGCGAAACCCCACGCCGCGATCGTCATCGGGAAGTTCCACGGGGTGATCACGCCGACCACGCCGAGGGGCTCGTTGAACGTGACGTCCAGACCGCCCGCCACCGGGATCTGCTTACCGGACAACCGTTCCGGGCTCGCCGAATAGAACTGCAGGACGTCGCGGACGTGGCCGGCCTCCCACTCGGCGCTGCCGATGGGGTGTCCGGAGTTGGCGACCTCCAGTGCGGCCAGCTCGTCGATGTGCGCGTCGACCACCGCGGCGAACGAGCGCAGCGCGGCGGCGCGTTCGGCCGGCGCGAGCCGTGCCCACGTGCGCTGCGCCGACTTCGCCCGCGCCACCGCGTCGTCGACGCCGCCGACGTCGAGCAGGTCGACGGTCCGCAGCACCTCCTCGGTCGCCGGGTTGATCACCTCACTGGAGGTCACGTCCGTACCCTTTCCATCGCGTATCGGTTCGCGGCCGCCACCACCGCGGCGAACAACCGCAGATCGTCGAGCCGCTCTTCTGGGTGCCACTGCACCGCCACCACCCACCGGTCGGGATGCCGCTCGCGGTCGAGTTCGACCGCCTCGATCACCCCGTCGTCGTCACGGGCGCTGACGATCAGGCCGTCGCCGACCCGGTCGATCGCCTGGTGGTGGTAACACTGCGCATCCGAGGTCGCGCCGATCAGATCCGCCAGCCGGGTGCCGGGTTCGGTCCACACCGCCGAGGTGCCGAACACCGCGTTGCCCTTCTGGTGGTGGGTGTGGCCGATCACGTCGGGCAGGTGCTGGTGCAGCGTACCGCCCAGCGCGACGTTGAGAATCTGTGCGCCGCGGCAGATTCCGAGCACCGGCACACCGCGCCGCAGCGCCTCGTCGAGCAGAGCGAACTCCCACGCGTCGCGGATGCGGTCGGGTTCGTCGGTGGTGGGGCGGGGCGTCTGTCCGTAGCGGGCGGGGTCGACGTCCTTCCCGCCGGTGAGGATCAAGCCGTCGAGTCCGTCGAGAACGCGGGCCGCCGCGCCGGAGTCGACCGGCTGCGGGGGCAGCAGTACCGCGACGCCACCGGCGAGGTTGACACCCTGGAAGTAGATCGCTGGCAGGAAGCTCGCGTGGACGTCCCAGACTCCGGTCTGGGCCTGCTGCAGGTAGGTGGTCATCCCCAGCACGGGGGAAAAGTCAGAGCCGCTCAAAACCGCGCACCCTTTCCCAGTCGGTCACCGCGGCGTTGAACGCGTTCAGCTCCACGCGCGCGTAGTTCAGATAGTGGTCGACGACGTCGTCGCCGAACGCCTCGCGGGCGATCTCGGAGCGGTCGAACAGTTCGGCCGCCTCGGACAGCGTGGTGGGCAGGCGTTCGGCCCCACTGGTGTAGGCGTTGCCCTTCACCGGATCCGGCAGTTCGAGTTCGTTCTCGATGCCGTACAGCCCGCCGGCGATGAGCGCCGACACCGCGAGGTACTGGTTGACGTCGCCGCCGGGCGCGCGGTTCTCCATCCGCATACCCGCCCCCTGCCCGACGACGCGCAGCGCGCAGGTGCGGTTGTCGAAACCCCAGGCGATCGCCGTCGGCGCAAAGCTGCCTTCGGCGAACCGCTTGTAGGAGTTGATGTTCGGCGCATAGCACAGCGAGAACTCGCGCATCGTCGCGATCTGGCCGGCGATGAAGCTGCGGAACAGCGGTGTCATACCGTCTTCGGCGTCCTCGTCGGCGAAGACGGTACTACCGTCGCTGCCGCGCAGCGAGATGTGGATGTGACAGCTGTTGCCTTCGCGCTCATCGAATTTCGCCATGAACGTCAGGCTCTTGCCGTGCTGGTCGGCGATCTCCTTCGCGCCGTTCTTGTAGATGGTGTGGTTGTCGCACGTCACCCGCGCGTGGTCGTAGCGGAACCCGATCTCCTGCTGGCCGAGGTTGCACTCCCCCTTGACACCTTCGCAGTACATCCCGGCGCCCTCCATCCCGAGCCGGATGTCGCGCAGCAGCGGCTCCATCCGGGTGGAGGCCAGCATCGCGTAGTCGATGTTGTAGTCGGTGGCCGCCGTGAGGCCCCGGTAGCCCGCCGCCCACGCCGCGCGGAACGAGTCGTCGAACACCATGAACTCGAGTTCGGTGCTGGCATAGGGCACCAGGTCCCGCTCCGCGAGCCGGTCGATCTGGCGGTTGAGGATGCTGCGCGGCGCCTGGGTCACGGGCCGCCCGTCGGTCCACGACAGGTCGGCCATCACCAGCGCGGTGCCCGGCAGCCACGGGAGCAGGCGCAGCGTGTCGAAGTCCGGCGTCATCACCATGTCGCCGTAGCCGGTCTCCCAACTGGAGATCGCGTATCCGCCGACGGTGTTGTTGTCGACGTCGACGGCCAGCAGGTAGTTGCAGCACTCCGCGCCGTGTGCGGCGACGTCGTCGACGAACAGGCGCGCCGAGATGCGTTTGCCGGTGAGTCGGCCCTGCATATCGGTGAACGCGACGATGACCGTGTCGATCTCGCGCTCGGACACCATGCGTTCGAGGTCGGCCTGCGCCAACATGCCGGTTCGGGTCCCCATGTGCGCACCTTTCCGATGGGCCCCACCGATGACGCGGAGCCGACCTTTACCCAGCGATGTGCCGGATGTTCTCCCCGAGGTTTACACGATCGCTACCCACAAAGGTAGGACACCAGACCTTTGGCATCTTATGCTCCATTTTGCGGTGCGCGCTGGCCGCCCCCAGACCTCGTCTCGAGGAGTGCGCGATGGCAGACGACCGGCTGAAATCCTCCGGCGCCACCTACAGCCAGGCCGGCGAAGGGTATTTCGAGAAGCGGCAACTCAAGCGCACCGCCGGGTTCTGGGGCCTGTGGGGTATCGGCGTCGCGGCCGTCATCTCCGGCGACTTCTCCGGATGGAATTTCGGCATCGGCGAAGCCGGCTGGGGCGGGCTCGCCGTCGCCTCGGTCCTCATCGTGATCATGTACTTCGGCATGCTGTTCTCGATCGGCGAGATGTCGGCGGCCATGCCGCACACCGGCGGCGCCTACTCCTTCGCCCGCGCCTCGATGGGGCCGTGGGGCGGCTTCATCACCGGTTTCGCCGAGACCATCGAATACGTCTTCACCACCGCGGTGGTGGTGTTCTTCTCCGCCAGCTACGCCGATGCGGTCACCAGCGAACTGTTCGGCCTGAGCATGCCGGGCTGGGTGTGGTGGCTGATCCTCTACGCCATCTTCGTCGGGTTGAACTCGTGGGGTGCGGCGCTGTCGTTCAAGTTCGCGCTCGTGGTCGCGATCATCTCGATCGGGATCCTGGTGCTGTTCGGCGTGCTGGCGATCGCCAACGGCGCCGTCGACTTCAGCCGGTTGTTCGACATCGCGCCGGACCCGGCGGCCGCGGGCTCCAGTGACTTCCTGCCCTTCGGCTGGGTCGCGGTGCTCTACGCGCTGCCGTTCGCGATGTGGTTCTTCCTCGGCATCGAGGAGTTGCCGCTGGCCGCCGAGGAGGCCCACGACCCGGCCCGCGACATCCCGAAAGCCGGTATCTGGGGGCTGATCTCGCTCGTGGGTTGCGGAGCGATCGTGTTCTTCCTCAACCCGGCGGTGACCGGTTCGGAAGCACTCGGCGCATCCGACGAACCGCTGCTCGACGGGTTCCGCGCGTTCCTCCCCGGCAGCCTGGCGGCCGTGTTGTCCGCGTTCGCGCTGATCGGTCTGCTCGCCAGCCTGCAGGGCATCATGTACGCCTACGGCCGCAACCTCTACTCACTGAGCCGCGCCGGCTACTACCCGAAGGTGCTGTCGCTGACCGGTTCCCGGCAGACCCCCTACATCGCGCTGATCCTCGGCGCGGTCATCGGGTTCGTCGCGCTGGTGGTGGTGAGCCTCAACGAGGGGGCGGGCGACGTGGTCCTCAACATCGCGGTGTGGGGTGCGGTGCTGGCCTACATGCTGCAGATGATCTCGTTCGTGCTGCTGCGCCGCAACTTCCCCAACGCGCGGCGGCCGTGGGTCAGCCCGACCGGCAACGCGGGCGCGATCGTGGCGCTCGTCATCGCGGCCATCACGTTCGTGGGCGTGCTGGTCAACCCGACCTACCGTCCGGCGGTCATCGCCATCGTCGTCTTCTACGTGATCGGCCTGCTGGTGTTCGGGTTCTACGGCCGCCATCGCCTCGTGCTGTCGCCGGAGGAGGAGTACGCGGTCACCGGCGGTCTGCACGGCTACGACCCGGAGGCCGAGGGTCTGGGCGGCACGATCGAGGACGAGATCCTCAAAGGCCACACCGACTGAATGTGAGGTAGGCCATTCGGAGCGCATACACCGTGCGCAACGGGGGTACCACCCGCGCGTGAGAACGAACGATCCGCGGATGGCGATTCACTCGGCAGCTCCGCGCCCCGAACGCGGCCACGGTAGGGTCTAAGCGATGTGTGGAGCCACCGGCGAGGTACGCCTCGACGGCCGAACCCCTGACCTAGCCGCCGTCTCGGCGATGGCCGAGACGTTGTCACCGCGCGGCCCGGACGGCGCAGGCGCCTGGTCGCAGGGCCGGGTCGCGCTGGGACACCGCCGCCTCAAGATCATCGACCTGTCCGAGGCGGGCGCGCAGCCCATGGTCGACTCCGACCTCGGCCTGGCCATCGCGTGGAACGGCTGCATCTACAACTATCAGCAGCTGCGTGACGAACTTCGCGGCCACGGCTACAGCTTCTTCTCCACCAGCGACACCGAGGTGCTGCTCAAGGCCTACCACCACTGGGGCGACCGGTTCGTCGACCGCCTCTACGGGATGTTCGCGTTCGCGATCGTCGAACGCGACAGCGGACGGGTTCTGCTCGGCCGCGACCGGCTGGGCATCAAACCGCTCTACATCTCCGAGGACGCCCACCGGATCCGCTTCGCCTCGTCGTTGCCCGCCCTGGTCGCCGGCGGCGGCGTGGACACCCGCATCGATCCGGTCGCGCTGCACCACTACCTGTCCTTCCACTCCGTCGTGCCGCCACCGCTGACGATCCTGCGCGGTGTGAAGAAGGTGCCGCCGGCGTCGCTGGTCGCCATCGAACCCGACGGCAGGCGCACCACCACGACGTACTGGACCCCGGACTTCACCCGGCACGCCGATCGCGCCGACTGGTCCGAACAGGACTGGGAGGACGCGGTGCTCACCGCGCTGCGGCGCGCCGTCGAGCGCCGGCTGGTCTCCGACGTGCCGGTGGGGTGTCTGCTGTCGGGCGGCGTCGACTCGAGCTTGATCGTGGGCCTGCTCGCCGAGGCCGGTCAGACCGGGCTGCAGACCTTCTCGATCGGCTTCGAATCGGTCAACGGCGTGGCCGGTGACGAGTTCAAGTACTCCGACATCGTCGCGCAGCGGTTCGGCACCGACCACCACCAGATCCGCATCGACACGGCGCGGATGCTGCCCGCCCTCGACGGTGCGATCGGCGCGATGAGCGAGCCGATGGTCAGCCACGACTGCGTGGCCTTCTACCTGCTCAGCCAGGAGGTGGCCAAGTACGTCAAGGTGGTGCAGTCGGGTCAGGGCGCCGACGAGGTGTTCGCCGGCTACCACTGGTATCCGCCGATGGCCGAACCCGGCGCCGCATCGGTCGAGGGTTCGGTGGCCAGCTACCGGGCGGCGTTCTTCGACCGCGACCCGGCGGCCCTCGGCGGGCTCGTCACGCCCCCGTACTTCGCCGACGGCGATCCCAGCGGCCGGTTCGTCACCGAGCACTTCGCCCGCGAGGGCGCCGCCACCGGGGTGGACCGGGCGCTGCGCCTCGACACCATGGTCATGCTCGTCGACGACCCGGTGAAACGCGTGGACAACATGACGATGGCCTGGGGTCTGGAGGGCCGCGTGCCGTTCCTCGACCACGAACTGGTTGAACTGGCCGCCACCTGTCCCCCCGAGTACAAGACCGCCCAGGGCGGTAAGGGCGTGCTCAAGGAGGCCGCGCGCCGGGTGATCCCGGCCGAGGTCATCGACCGGCCCAAGGGGTACTTCCCGGTTCCCGCGCTCACCCACCTCGAGGGTCCGTACCTCGACATGGTCCGCGACGCCCTGTCGGCGCCGGCCGCCAAGGAACGCGACCTGTTCCGGCCCGAGGCCGTCGACCGGCTGCTGGCCGATCCGAACGGCCGGCTCACCCCGCTGCGCGGCAACGAACTGTGGCAGATGGCGCTGCTGGAGCTGTGGCTGCAGCGACACGGGATCACCGGACCGGCCGCATGACCGACCTCGGATCGCACCTCGATCCCGACAGCGACCACACCGAGGCCATCACCCTCGGCCTGCACGACGCGTCGCCACAGCATCTGGTGGACCGGATGGCCGACGACGTCGTCCTCGAATTGGGTTGGGGCCGACTGATATTCGGTCAGACGTTCGCCGACCCCGAGAAGCTGGCGAAGGTGCTGCAACACGAGGGCCCCGGACGGCGGGACATCTGCATCTACGCCCGCGAGTCGCACGTGCTGGTGGCCCGCTCACCCTCGGAACTGTTCATCGACCCCAGCCACACCTACCGGTTGCGTTTCACCGAGGGTGAGGAGACGCCGGACCCGACCCCGACGGGGTTCACGGTCCGGTCGCTGCGCGAACCGTCCGATGCGGATGCGATGAACCGGGTGTACGTGCAGTGCGGGATGGTGCCCGCCCCGACCGACGTCATCTGGGAGAACCACAACCAGGTCGACGCGGTCGACTACCTGGTCGCGGTCCGCGACGACGACGGCAGCGTCGTCGGCACGGTCACCGGGGTGGACCACAAGCTGTTGTTCGACGACCCCGAAGACGGATCGAGCCTGTGGACGCTGGCCGTCGACCCGACGTCGAGCCTGCCGGGAGTGGGCGCCGCGCTCACCCGCGCGCTGGCCCGGTTGTTCCGCGGACGCGGGCGTTCGTACATGGATCTGTCGGTGGCCCACAACAACACCGCGGCGATCGCGCTGTACGAGAAGCTCGGCTTCCAGCGCGTCCCGGTGCTGGCGGTCAAGCGCAAGAACGCGATCAACGAACCGCTGTTCACCCACTCCCCCGAGACCGTCGACGACCTCAACCCGTATGCGCGGATCATCGCCGACGAGGCGATCCGCCGCGGCATCTGGGTGGAGGTGCTCGACGCGGGCGCCGGGGAGATGCGGCTGAGCCACGGCGGACGCAGCGTCATCACCCGGGAGTCGTTGTCGGAGTTCACCTCCGCGGTGGCGATGGCGCGGTGCGACGACAAGCGCCAGACCCGGCGGATCGTCTCGGAGGCCGGGATCACGGTCCCGAAGGGCCGGCTGGCGACGTTCGACGAGAAGGATCACGAATTCCTCGCCGAGGTGGGTGACGTCGTGGTCAAACCGACGCGCGGCGAACAGGGCAAGGGCATCACCGTCGGCGTCGAGGGCCCCGAGGAACTCGACGCGGCGCTGGCCCGCGCACGTGAGCAGCACCCCGAGGTGTTGATCGAACAGCGCGCACCGGGCGACGACCTGCGCCTGGTGGTCATCGACGGCAAGGTGGTCGCGGGGGCGCTGCGGATGCCGGCCGAGATCGTGGGCACCGGTAAGCACACCATCCGCGAGTTGATCGAGACCCAGAGCCGGCGTCGGGCGGCCGCGACCGGCGGCGAGTCGCAGATCCCCATGGACAAGGTCACCGAGGGCACCGTCAAGGAGGCGGGCTGGTCACTCGACGACGTCCTGCCCGAAGGGGAACGCCTGCGGGTCCGCCGGACGGCCAACCTCCATCAGGGCGGCACCATCCACGATGTGACCGCGGAGGTGAACCCGGAGCTGTGCCGGGTTGCGGTGGCCGCCGCGGAGGCGATCGGCATACCCGTCACGGGGATCGACCTGTTGGTGCCCGATGTCACCGGTGTCGACTACGTGTTCATCGAAGCCAACGAACGCCCGGGGCTGGCGAATCACGAACCACAGCCCACCGCAGCGGCTTTCGTGGACTTCCTGTTCCCCATGCAACCCGGTCTTCCGCAGGCGTGGACTCCGGAGGAGACACCCGCCTAGTCACCAGGTGCTGGTGCGCATCACGATCTCGGCGGCGAGCTGTGCCGTGGAGTCGGCGGCGTTGCGCCGGCCGAGGAGGTCGACGAGGCGGTATTCGCCGTAGACGAAACGCTGGCTGGCCTTGGCCACCGAACGTGACGCCGGTGTGCTGACCAGCGCCGTGGTGTTCATCTCGACCGGAGGGCAGTGCTCGTCGCGGACGACACCGGCCGGGTCCGGCACGCGCGGATGACCCCGGTCGATCACCACCAGCCCGATGAACCGGTCGAGGCGGGTGGCGGCCAGCTCCCAGGCCAGTTCGCCACCGTGCCGGTCCCCCACCAGCAACGCCCACCGGACATCGAGGGCGTCGAGGATGCCGACGACGGCCTTACCCGTGAGGCGCGGATCGGCTCCGATCACCACGGTGCGCAGCGACGCGGTGTGCAGCCGCTGGCAGATCCCGTCGTATGCCGCAGGCGAGTGCTGGGCCGCGCCGAGCAACACCACCGCCGAACCCTTCTCCGGGCCTGCCACGTCCACCGGAACGGGGAACCCGTCGACGGTGACCATGGAGGAGAGCACTCGGCCACGCTACCGGGTGCGCGGACCCGGCGGGCGGGATTCTTCGTGTTGCGCCGGTCTCACCCGGCGGCGATGCGGTCGGCCTGGCGGGTGGCGACGTCCAGGAATGTCTGGGGCAGCGTGCCGTTGGCCGGGATCTCAGGATTCGGTGTGGGAAAGGCGATTCCGAACACCGCCATCGTGCCGACGTTCTCGAAGCCGAAGTAGACGCTGCTGTCGACACCGGCGAGTGTCATCGTCTGCCGGTAGACCAGCGCATCGGGGCGCGCGCTGTCGATGCGGGTGGTGGTCATCGGGATGCCCGCGTCCGTCGGATCGAAGAAGGTCTCGAATTCCGCGCACCGCTCGGCGGTCGCGGCGAGGGCGTCCATGTCGAGCCGCCACGTGAGCACGGTCATCACCACCCGCGCGCCGTCGTAGGCGGCCACGTACTTCGCGGCGCTGCCCGGGCCGCGCTGCGCACCGCGCTCGATCACCCGCGTCAGCCCGTCGGAGCACCCCTGGGGGCGGGAGAGCATCGGCGGCGGTCCGCCGGCCGTGCCCCCCGGTCCGGGTTCGTCGACGATGCGGTCGTACTGCACGCCGGGCGGGAAATCCGCCTCGGTCAGGATCACCGTCTCCAGCCGGGCGCCGGGCCAGGTCGGGTTGCCGGTCACGGTGGTGGCGCAGCCGGTGAGCGCTCCGAGCAGCAGCAGCGCCCACGGCACCGCACGCCACCCGGTCATGCCCTCAGGTTATCCCGGTGGAGATGGTCGGGCGCGGTGGTGGTCCGGCGTCGACGAGGCCCAGGGCGGCGTCGAGGTCCAGGTGGTTCTGCAACAGGTCGGCCATGACGTCGAGTTGGGCGTCGCGACGCGCGGACACGTCGATGTCGTCGGCCACGACGAAACCGGACCGGCCGGCCGCGGCCGCGGCATCGGCGAGCCAGGCCCGCCGGAAGCCGTCGTTGTCGAACAGGCCGTGCCAGTGGGTGCCGTACACCGCGTCGCGCCGCACACCGATCCCGGCCCAGTCGTCGGCGGCGCAGCGGGTGACCTGGCCGTGGTGGATCTCGTAGCCCTGCAGCGGTGTCGTCCAGTGCCGCAACGTCTTCTCGGCGGCGAATGCGATGTCGGCGTCGAGCAGACCGAGGCCGTCCACCCGCCCGGCCCGCGATTCGACCGCATCGTCGATGTGACGGCAGAGCATCTGGAATCCGCCGCAGATCCCCAGCAGCGGCCGGCCCGCGCCGGCGTGCGCGGCGATCGGCTCCGCCAATCCGGCGGTGCGCAACCACTGCAGGTCGGCGACGGTGGCCTTGGTGCCCGGCAGCACCACGACGTCCGCGTCGGCCACGTCGGCCGGATCGGTCACCCAGCGCACCGTCACCCCGGGTTCGCACGCCAGGGCCTCGATGTCGGTCGAGTTGGAGATCCGCGGCAGCCGCACCGCCGCCACCCGGAGACCGTCGGCGCCGCGCGGCGGCGTCGGGCGCCCGATGGTGCGGCCCGCGACGACGGACACCGAATCCTCGGTGTCCATCCAGAGTTCGTCGCTGTACGGGATCACACCGTAGGTCGGGCGGCCCGTCAGATCGTGCAGTTGGTCGAGGCCGGGGGCGAGCAGTGTCGGATCCCCGCGGAACTTGTTGACCACGAATCCGGCGATCAGAGCCTGATCGTCGGGATGCAGCACCGCGACGGTGCCGAAGAGGTGGGCCAGCACCCCGCCGCGGTCGATGTCCCCGACCACGATGACCGGTAGGTGGGCGCGCCGGGCCAGCCCCATGTTGGCCAGGTCGGTGCGGCGCAGGTTGATCTCCGCGGGCGAACCCGCACCCTCGCACAGCACGACGTCGAATTCCGCTCTCAGAGAGGCGAGTTCGTCTGCGACCACATCGGCGAGCCGGTCGCGGTGGGTGATGTAGTCCGTGGCGCTGACGGTACCGGTCACGCGCCCGCGCACGACGAGTTGCGAGGTGCGGTCACTGCCGGGTTTGAGCAGCACCGGGTTGAACCGCACGCTCGGGTCGAGCCCCGCGGCGCGCGCCTGCATGGCCTGCGCGCGGCCGATCTCGCCACCGTCGACGGTGACCGCCGAATTGTTCGACATGTTCTGCGCCTTGAACGGCGCGACGCGGACCCCCTTGCGGGCCAGCAGCCGGCACAGCCCGGCCACCACCATGGACTTGCCTGCGTCGGATGTGGTGCCTGCGACGAGCAGCGCCCCGCCGGTCATCGCGCCGAGTGTGAACTCAGTGCGAGAATCCGGCCGGAAATTCGCAGTGGCTTCACACTCGCGGACGGTCTCACAGCTGGGTCAGGATCTCGGCGCCCGTGTCGGTGACCACCAGGGTGTGCTCGAACTGAGCGGTCCACTTGCGGTCCTTGGTGGCGACGGTCCAGCCGTCGTCCCAGATCTCGTAGTCGAGGCCGCCGAGGTTGATCATCGGTTCGATGGTGAACGTCATCCCGGGTTCGATCACGGTCTCGACGCTGGGCTGGTCGTAATGCAGCACCACCAGACCGTTGTGGAACGTCGTGCCGATGCCGTGTCCGGTGAAGTCGCGAACCACGTTGTAGCCGAACCGGTTCGCGTAGGCCTCGATGACCCGGCCGACCACCGACAGCGCACGGCCGGGTTTGACGGCCTTGATCGCCCGCATGGTCGCCTCGTGGGTGCGCTCGACGAGCAGACGGTGTTCCTCGGAGACGTCGCCGGCGAGGAACGTGGCGTTGGTGTCACCGTGCACACCGTCGATGTAGGCGGTGACGTCGATGTTGACGATGTCACCGTCCTCGATGACGGTCGAGTCGGGGATGCCGTGGCAGATGACCTCGTTGAGCGACGTGCAGCAGGACTTGGGGAAACCCTTGTAGCCCAGGGTCGACGGGTATGCGCCGTGGTCGACCATGTACTCGTGGGCGATGCGGTCCAGTTCGTCGGTGGTGACGCCGGGTGCGACGGCCTTACCCGCCTCCGCGAGCGCGCCGGCGGCGATGCGCCCGGCGACGCGCATCTTCTCGATCACCTCGGGCGTCTGCACCCACGGTTCGCTGCCCTCGGCGACGGTCGGCCGCCACGCGTATTCGGGGCGCGCGATCGACTTGGGCACCGGCAGCGTGGGAGACAGCTCGCCGGGGCGGAGGGCGGTGCGCACAGACATGGGACCCAGGATAGCCAGGAGAACGTCACTCTCCGCGGACGAGAATGCTAACTTCTCAGCCATGCTCAGCGAGTCGACCCCGATGAGAACCACCCCGGACCACCTGCTCGGTCAGTTGGGCATCCACGACGTGCTCGAGTCCGACGACCGGTTCGTCCTCGAGATGGAGAACCGGCCCGACCTCGCCAACACCCGCGGCGCCCTGCAGGGCGGGCTGGTGGCCACCCTCATCGACATCGCGGCGGGCCGACTGGCCGAGCGGCACGTCGGACCCGGGCAGAGCGTGACGACGGCGGATATGACGGTGCACTTCCTCGCACCCGTCGTCGTGGGCCCCGCGCGCGCCGAGGCGACCATCGTGCGGGCGGGCAAGCGCATGATCGTCACCGCCGTCGACGTCACCGACGTGGGACGGGACCGCCTCGCGGCCCGCTCCACGCTGAGTTTCGCGGTACTCGACCCCCGGTAGTCAGCCGCGTTCGCCGAGGAACCGCGGCCGCCGCAACCATCCGGTCTGCGGGCCGCGGATGTCGACCGAACCCCACACCACCTTGCCGGTGAGCACCACGTGTGGCCGGCCCTCCGCGGGGACGTCCCGACGGTGGTCGGTCGCGCTGCCGACGATCACCTCGACGTCGTCGATCGAGGCGCTGGCGCCGTCGGGCAGCCGCAGATCGAGCCCACCGAATTTGAGGTCGAGTTCGATGACGACGATCGGGCCTGCGAACCGCGCCCGGGTCAGGTCGAGGTCGATGGACCCCATCCGGCGGTGCAGCGCCAACCGCGTCGGCACGATCCACTCGCCGTGGCGCTTGAGTGATCCGAACACCCCGCGCAGTTCGACGCGGTCGGTCGCCGACGTGACGATCGCACCCGGCCCCGGCAGGTCGGTCACCAGGGCGTCGAGGTCGGAGCGCAGCCGTGCCTGGGAGACCAGCGCCGAGCGTTCCTCGAACTCCTCGATGTCGATCAGGCCGAGCGCGACGGCGTTGTGCAGACGCCTGAGCGTGCCGTTGCGGTCGGCGTCCGAGATGCGCATCGGCATCGGCTCGGGGCGGGCCTCACCGTCGTGGGCCGGATTGTGGGCCGGGGTCGTCATAGCCCCTCCAGGCTACTCAGGCCAGGTAGTCGGCGGGCAGTCCGTCGAGCATGCCCCGCAGCATCTGCACCGCGTACTCGGAACTGCCGCCGCCCACGATGAGCGCGGCGAAGGCGAGGTCTCCGCGGTACCCGGCGAACCAGGAATGGGAGCCGCCTGCGAATTCGGCCTCACCGGTCTTCCCGCGCACGTCCCCCGCGCCGGCCAGATCCTTGGCGGTGCCGTTGGTCACCACCAAGCGCATCATCGGGCGCAGGGCCTCGACGACCTCCGGGCGGACGGGTTCGTGCGCTCCGGTGACGACGGTGTCGCGGCCCTCGATCAGCCGGGGCACCGGGGTCTGGCCGGCGGCGACCGTCGCGGCCACGAGCGCCATCCCGAACGGGCTGACCACGACCTTGCCCTGACCGAACCCGTCCTCGGTGCGCTCCGCGAGGTTGACCGTGGGCGGCACCGATCCCGAGACCGTGGGGATGCCCTCGACCCGGTAGTCGGGCCCGATGCCGTACTGGGCGGCCGCGGTGGTCAGGCCCCGCGGCGGCATCCGGCTGGCCAATTCGGCGAAGGTGGTGTTGCACGAGCTGGCGAACGCCCGTGACAACGGCACGGTGCCGAGGTCGAAGCCGCCGTAGTTGGGCACCGTGCGGTGACCGATGTCCATGTGTCCCGGGCAGCCGAGCATCGTGTTCGGGGTGGCCATATCGCGTTCGATCGCGGCGGCCGCGGTGACGATCTTGAACGTCGACCCGGGCGGATACAGACCCATGGTGGCCAGCGGGCCCTCGGCGTCGGCGGCGGAGTTCTGCGCGACGGCCAGGATCTCGCCGGTCGAGGCCTTGATGGCGACGATCATCGCCTGCTTGCCGGTGAAGTTCACCGCATTCTGCGCGGCGGTCTGCACGGCCCGGTCGAGACTGATGGTCACCGACGGCGCGGGGTCGCCGGGGACCTCGTTGAGGACGTCGACGTCGACCCCGTTCTGGTTGACGGTGACCACCCGCCAGCCGGAGCGGCCGTCGAGTTCGTCGGCGACCTCCTTCTTGACCTCGTTGATGATGGCCGGCGCGAACTCCTCGTCGGTGGGCAGCATGTCGGGCTGCGGTGTGATCACCACACCCGGGCGCGGGCCCAGAACGCCGGCCACCCGGTCGTGGTCGGCCTGGTTCAGCATGATCAGGCTCATCGGCTCGGCCATCGACGACGCCTGTTCGGCCAGGCGCTGGGCGTCGATGGTCGGGTTGAAGGGGCGCAGGACGTCGGCGACCACGCGGGCGGTCGCCATCAGCTCCGCGCCGGCGGCCTTGGCGTCGAGCGCGAGGTGGTAGCGGTACCCGGGCACCAGCACGTCGCTGCCCCCCCGCTCGTTGACCGAGGCCCGCGGCGGCGGGTCGGCGCGCAGCGCGAACGACTGGTTCTCACCCAGTCGCGGGTGCAGACCTGTTGTGGCCCAACGCACTTCCCAACGACCCTCGTCGCGCACCATGTTGAGTTGACCGTCGTAGGTCCAGGTCCGCTCCTTGGGCAGGTGCCAGGTGTAGCGGTAGGTGATGCTGCCGGTGTCCTCGGAGTACTTCGACCCGAGGATCTGCGCGTCGAGGTGGGTGGCCTGCAGACCCGCCCATGCCTCGTTGAGCGCGGCGCGCGCCTCGGCGGGGCGGTCGGCGAGTTCGGCGGCCGCCGCGGTGTCGCCCGTGGAGAGCGCGGCGAAGAATTCCTCGGCCGCGGGTTCCGGGCCGTTGGGTTTGGGGGTGCAGCCACTGAGGGCGAGGCCGCCGAGAACCGTGGCCACCGTGAGCAGACAGGTGACCCGTGTTGCTGCTGAGGTTTTAGTTGCCATTGAGGCTGATGTTAGGGATGGGGCGAACGCTTTCCACGGAGGCGCACCGGCCCTCATGTGATTTCGGCGTGCGGAGTCGCGCTGGGCGCGACCCGGCACGCCGAAATCACCCGGTCCGGCTCAGGCCCCGGCGGCGGGGGCCCGCACGACGAGGGGCACCGCGGGGAAGTAGGCGGCCATCTCCGAACGCGAGGCCCGTAGCGTCGCGGTGCCGTACCCGCGCTTGCGGTGCTCCGGGTGGATCCAGATCCGCACGTTGACCTCACCACCGGACAGTTCCCCGAACACCATGCCGATCTTGTCGGCGCCGACGGTGGCGACCAGCCAGACCGCCTCCTCCGCGTTCACCCGGCCGACGGCCGCGCTGATCTCGTCGTCCAGCGCGCCGGCCGGCGCACCTGAACCGTCCCCGGCGGCGCGCACGTCCGCCGTGCGCGCAGCGAAGACATCGCGGTCCTCCGCGGCCGAGAACGGCCGCAGCACAACACGTTCGACCGGCCGAGACGACTGCTCACCCATCGTGAAGCTGAGCTGGTTGTTGAGGTCCTCGAGTTCGGCCGCGATGCGACGCCGCGAGACCTTGGTCAGCCGGTCGAAGGACAGCCGCAGCACCGCTTCACCGCCGGCGGCCGAAGTTCCGAGCAGCGCGGCGACCGCCTCGATCGCGGCGTCGTAGTCCTCGGAGGCGACGATCACGTCGAGGACCTCGTGGCGGCGTTCCAGCGCCCGCATCAACGCATCGGCGATCTCCCGGCGGTCGATGCGGCGGTCGTGGTCGGCGTAGGTCATGGCCGCCAGCGTAACCGCCGCCGTCAGTCGAGCAGCACGGTGGCGAACGTGCCCACCTGCCGGAAGCCGATGCGCGCGTAAGTCGCCCGGGCCACCGTGTTGTAGCTGTTGACGTAGAGGCTGGCGATCCGTCCGCCCCGAACGACCGCGGCCGCCAGCGCCGCGGTACCCGCGGTGCCCAGGCCGTGACCGCGCCGGTCCGGATGGACCCACACACCCTGGATCTGGCCGACGGCGGGCGACTGCGAGCCGACCTCCGCCTTGAACACCACCTCACCGCGTTCGAACCGGGCCCACGCCCGGCCGGCCGCGATGAGCCCGGCGACCCGGCGCCGATAGCCACGGCCACCGTCACCCGCCCGGGGGTCGATCCCGACCTCACCGATGAACATGTCGATGGCCGCCACCAGGTAGGCGTCGAGTTCCTCGATCCGCACCGGGCGCACCGCCGGGTCGACGAGGCTCTGCGGCGAGGTGTCCAGTGCCATCAGCGGTTGGTGGTCGCGCACGTCGCGGGCGGGCCCCCAGGCCCGTTCCAGCCGCTGCCACATGGGCATCACGAGTTCGGCTCGCCCCACCAGCGACGAACAGCGCCGCGCACTGCTGGTGGCCTTCTCGGCGAACGCGTGCATGTCGGCGGGTTCACCGCGCAGCGGGATGAGGTTCGCCCCGGCGTAGCAGAGGGAGTCGGTGGCGCGCCTGCGGGTCCACAGCTCACCGCCGATCGCGCTGGGTTCCACCCCGTGATCGGCGACCCGGGACGCGACCATGCAGGCGCCGACCGGATCGTCGTCGAGCACGCGCTGAACCGCTGCGACGTCGCGCACCACCGAGACTCGACGGTCGTCGGCGAGGCGGAAGAGCGGCGGAGCCGACATCGCGCAACTGCTTTCTGCTGGACCGAGGCGGTGACACCACTCACCGCGTCGTTGTTCAGCTTACGGTCACAACCGGCGAACCGCTGGGACTTCCCTCGGGGCTGTCACCGGCGGCGCCGATCTCCTCCGCGATGCGCATGGCCTCCTCGATCAGCGTCTCGACGATCTGCGCCTCGGGCACGGTCTTGATGACCTCACCCTTGACGAAGATCTGACCCTTGCCGTTGCCGGAGGCCACCCCGAGATCGGCTTCGCGGGCTTCGCCGGGACCGTTGACGACACAGCCCATGACGGCGACGCGCAACGGGACGTCCATGCCCTCGAGGCCGGCGGTGACCTCGTTGGCGAGGGTGTACACGTCGACCTGGGCGCGTCCGCACGACGGGCAGGACACGATCTCCAGACCGCGCGGGCGCAGGTTGAGCGATTCGAGGATCTGGTTGCCGACCTTGACCTCCTCGGCCGGCGGCGCGGACAGCGAGACCCGGATGGTGTCGCCGATGCCCTTGGAGAGCAACGCGCCGAAGGCGACCGCGGACTTGATCGTCCCCTGGAACGCCGGGCCGGCCTCGGTGACACCGAGGTGAAGCGGGTAGTCGCTGCGGGCGGCCAGCAACTCGTAGGCCGCGACCATCACGACGGGGTCGTTGTGCTTGACGCTGATCTTGATGTCGCCGAAGCCGTGCTCCTCGAACAGCGAGGCCTCCCACAGCGCCGACTCGACGAGCGCCTCGGGCGTGGCCTTGCCGTACTTCTGCAGGAATCGCTTGTCCAGCGATCCGGCGTTGACGCCGATGCGGATCGGGATGCCGGCGTCACCGGCGGCCTTGGCCACCTCCTTGACCCGACCGTCGAACTCCTTGATGTTGCCGGGGTTGACGCGCACCGCCGCACATCCGGCGTCGATCGCGGCGAAGATGTACTTCGGCTGGAAGTGGATGTCGGCGATCACCGGGATCTTCGACTTCTTGGCGATGATCGGCAGCGCGTCGGCGTCCTCCTGCCGCGGGCACGCCACCCGGACGATGTCGCAGCCCGACGCGGTGAGTTCGGCGATCTGCTGCAGGGTCGAGTTGATGTCGTGGGTCTTGGTGGTGCACATGGACTGGACCGAGATCGGATGATCGCTGCCCACGCCGACGTCGCGCACCATCAGCTGACGGGTCTTGCGCCGCGGTGCCAGCACCGGCGGGGGTGCGGGCGGCATACCAAGCCCGATGGCGGGGCCGGAAGTCATGAGGTCTCCTATTGGAACAACCTGATCGGGTTGACCAGGTCAGCGGTCACGGTCAGCAGCATGTAGCCGACCACCACCACCAACACTACGTAGGTGGCGGGCATGAGCTTGAGGTAGTTCACCGGCGCCGCGGCCACCATGCCGCGGGCCGACCGGATCATGTTGCGGATCTTCTCGAACACGGCGATCGCGATGTGTCCACCGTCGAACGGCAGCAGCGGCACCAGGTTCACCGCGCCGAGGACGAAGTTGAGCTGGGCCAGGAAGAACCAGAAGGCCACCCACAGCCCCGCGTCGACGGTGTCGCCGCCGATGATGCTGGCGCCCACGACGCTGATCGGCGTCTCGGGATCACGCTCACCACCGCCGATGGAGTCCACCAGCGCGCCCACCTTGGTGGGGATCTTGGCCAGCGACTTACCCAGTTCGACGGCGAGGTCGCCGGTGAACGCGAACGTGGCGGGCACCGCCGAGAGCGCGTTGTGCTGGGTCGGCCCGAACTGCGCGGCGGCGATGCCGATCGCGCCGACGGTGGTCGGTTGGTCGCCCTCGCCGGTGAAGCGCTGGGTCTGGGTGACGTCGACCACCTTGGTGAGTTCCTGGCCGTCCCGCTCGATGACGATCGGTGTCGGGCCGGAGGACTTCTGCAGGGTCACCCGAGCCTCGTCGAACGTCGCGACGTCGGTGTCGCCGACCTTGACGATCACGTCGCCGGCCTGGATACCGGCCTGCGCCGCCGGGCCGGGCCCGGTGCACTCGCCGATCTGGTCCTTGCTGAGCTGCGGTGCGACACAGCCGGTCTGGCCGACGATCGCGGCGGTCGGGGGGTTCAGGTTCGGCAGGCCCCAGATCACCGCGATGGCGTAGACGAGGACCAGGCCGATGACGAAGTTCATCCCCGGTCCGGCGAACAGCACGGCGACGCGCTTCCACACCTTCTGCCGGTACATGGCGTACGGGCGGTCCTCCGGGGCGAGTTCCTCGACCGACGTCATACCCGCGATATCGCAGAACCCGCCGAGCGGTACGGCCTTGACGCCGTACTCGGTGCTGCCGAGGCGGTTGGGGCGGTGAGTCGACCACAGGGTGGGCCCGAACCCGACGAAGTACCGGCGCACCTTCATCCCGGTGGCCCGCGCGACCCACATGTGGCCGCATTCGTGCAGGGCTACCGACACCAGGATGGCCAGTGCGAAGAGCACGATGCCGAGAGCAAACATCATCTGGTGACTAACCCTTTACTCGGAGGTGTGGCGGCCTGCTCGACGGCACGCCCGGCGCGATCCCGAGCCCAGCGCTGCGCGTCGAGGACCTCTTCCACGGTAGCTGGTTCGGCGGCCCACTGGTCGGCAGCGCGCAGGACCTCGGCCACGCTCTCGACGATCTGCGGGAACCGGATGCGGCCGTCGAGGAACGCCGCGGCCGCCTCCTCGTTGGCGGCGTTGTAGACCGCGGTCAGGCTGCCGCCGCGCCTTCCGGCCTCCCTGGCCAGGCGCACCGCCGGGAACACGTCGTCGTCGAGAGGCAGGAACTCCCAGGTCGACGCGGTGGTGAAGTCGCAGGCGAGCGCCGCGCCCGGGATCCGGTCGGGCCAGCCGAGGGCCAGCGCGATCGGCAGCTTCATATCCGGCGGGCTGGCCTGGGCCAGCGTCGACCCGTCGGTGAAGGTGGCCATCGAGTGCACGATCGACTGCGGGTGCACGACGACCTCGATGCGGTCGTAGTCGATGCCGAACAGCAGGTGCGTCTCGATGAGCTCGAGCCCCTTGTTGACCAGGGTCGCCGAGTTCAGCGTGTTCATCGGCCCCATCGACCAGGTCGGGTGTTTGCCCGCCTGCTCAGGGGTGACCGACTGCAGATCCTCGGCCGACCAGCCGAGGAACGGGCCGCCGGACGCGGTGAGTACGAGCTTGGCGACTTCGTCGGCGCTGCCGCCCCGCAGGCACTGGGCCATGGCCGAGTGTTCGGAGTCCACCGGCACGATCTGGCCCGGCGCGGCGGCCCGCAGCACCAGCGGTCCGCCCGCGACCAGGGATTCCTTGTTGGCCAGCGCCAGCCGGGCACCGGTCGCCAGGGCGGCCAGCGTCGGCTCCAGCCCGAGCGCGCCCACCAGGGCGTTGAGCACCACGTCGGCCTGCGTGTTCTCGACCAGGCGGGTCACCGCATCGGGCCCGCTGTAGGTCACGTCACCGATCTTCTCGGCGGCCGCGGGGTCGGTGACGGCGATCGCGTGCACCCCGGTCGCAGCGCGCTGACGGGCCAGCAGTTCGGGGTTCGCCCCGCCGGCGGCCAGGCCGACCACCTCGAAGCGGTCGGGGTTCGCGGCGATCACGTCCAGCGCCTGGGTGCCGATCGATCCGGTACTGCCCAGGATCAGCACCCGAAGTCTTGTGCCCACCGGCCCATTGTGCCGCCTGCAGCGCCGTCGGCCCTAGTTCTCCCGGTACCTCGAGGGGCGGGGCGGATGTGACGTGAATCTGACGCATCGCCCCAACGCCCATCCGGATGCGGGTCACGGCCGAATCACCCGCGTCAGACGTCGAGGCGGCCCACCGCTTCGAATACGGCGGCACAAGGCCGCACCGGATGAAGGAGACAGTGTCGATGAAGACGACGTCGAGCAAGACAACGTTGGTGAGCAGCACCCGGCCGCACGCACGCCGTAGGACGATGGCCGCCGCCGGCCTGAGCGCCCTGGCGATCCTCGGCGTCGCGGCCTGTTCGAGCGAAGAGGCCGGGAGCAACGCCTCCTCGGCGACGAGCGCGGCCTCGTCGGCCGTCGAATCCGCCACCTCGTCGGCGCCGACGTCGAGTGCGGCCGCCGACCCCGCCGCGAACCTGGTCGGTTCGGGCTGCGCGGCCTACGCCGAGCAGGTGCCCAGCGGACCGGGTTCGGTCGCCGGGATGGCCCAGGAGCCCGTGACGGTGGCGGCGTCGAACAACCCGATGCTCAAGACGCTGTCGCAGGCGCTGTCCGGTCAGCTGAACCCGAACGTGAACCTGGTCGCCACCCTCGACGGCGGTGAGTTCACCGTCTTCGCCCCCACCGACGACGCGTTCGCCAAGCTCGACCCCGCCACCATCGAGACGCTGAAGACGGATTCGGACCTGCTCACCAGCATCCTGACCTACCACGTCGTGCCGGGTCAGGCCGCTCCCGATCAGGTGCCCGGCGACCACAAGACCGTTCAGGGCGCCAACGTCACCGTCACCGGCGAGGGCGAGGCCATCAAGGTCAACGAGGCCGGCCTGGTCTGCGGCGGTGTGCAGACCGCCAACGCCACGGTCTACATGATCGACACCGTGCTGATGCCGCCGGCGAACTGACTCATCCCACCCACCAAACCCATCCCGTAGAACACAAGGAGTCACACAGATGAACATCAACATCAATCGAGTACTGGGCGCAGGCTTCGCGGCGGTCGCCGCCGCAGGGTTGTCGCTCGGCGTCGCCGCCACCGCCCAGGCGCAGCCGGCGACCGGACTGGTCGGCCCCGGTTGCACCGCCTACGCCCAGCAGGTGCCGCAGGGTCCGGGCTCGGTCGCGGGCATGGCGATGGATCCGGTCGCGACGGCCGCGTCCAACAACCCGCTGCTGACCACCCTCACCAAAGCTGTTTCAGGCCAACTGAATCCGCAGGTGAACCTGGTCGAGACCCTCAACGGGGGCGAGTTCACGGTGTTCGCGCCCACCGATGAGGCGTTCGCGAAGATCGATCCCGCCACCATCGAGCGGCTCAAGACCGATGCGCCGCTGCTGACCAGCATCCTCACCTACCACGTGGTGCCGGGACAGGCCGGTCCGGACGCGGTCGTCGGCACGCACAAGACGGTGCAGGGTGCGGACGTCAACGTCACCCACGGTGCGGAGTTGAAGGTCAACGACGCCTCCGTGGTGTGCGGTGGGGTGAAGACCGCCAACGCCACCGTGTACCTCATCGACACGGTGTTGATGCCGCCCGCCAACTGACGGCGATGACCGAGGGGCAGCCCGTCCGTACCGGATGGGCTGCTCTTTCGGCTGTCAGCGGGCCGGGAAGTGCTCGGCCCAGTGCCGCGCGATGTCGACCCGCCGGGTGATCCACACCTTGTCGTGCGCCTGGACGTGGTTGAGGAAGCGTTCCAGCGCCGCGGTGCGGGCCGGCCGCCCCGCCAGCCGGCAGTGCAGCCCCACAGACAGCATCTTCGGGCTCCCGGCCACCCCCTCGGCGTAGAGCACGTCGAAGGCGTCGCGTAGATGCGTGAAGAACTCTGTGCCGCTGGGGAATCCGCCCGCAACGGCGAACCGCATGTCGTTGGTGTCCAGCGCGTAGGGCACCACCAGGTGGTCACGCCCGCCCACCGCGGTCCAGTACGGCAGATCATCGGCGTACGAATCGGAGTCGTAGAGGAAGCCGCCGTGTTCGACCACCAGGCGGCGGGTCTGCGGTGAGTCACGACCGGTGTACCAGCCCAGCGGTGCGCTGCCGGTCAGTTCGGTCAGCAGCGCCACCGCCTCGGCCATGTGCGCCCGCTCGACGTCCGGTTCGACGAGTTGGTAGCTGATCCAGCGCAGCCCGTGGCAGGCGATCTCGTCACCGCGCTCGGTGAACGCGGCCACCGCCTCGGGGTTGCGGGCCAGTGCCAGCGCCACCCCGAACACCGTCAGGGGTAGCCCGCGGCGCTCGAAGACCCGCAGCACCCGCCACAGCCCGGCCCGGGAACCGTACTCGTACAGCGACTCGATGCTCATGTGCCGGTTCGGAAACGGTTGCGCGCCACTGATCTCCGACAGGAACGTCTCCGAGGCCGGATCACCGTCCAGTACGGAGTTCTCCGCACCCTCCTCGTAGTTGAGCACGAACTGCACCGCGATGCGGGCGTCGCCGGGCCACTGCGGATGAGGGGGACGGGGTCCGTAACCCACCATGTCGCGCGGGTAATGGGCGCCGGCAACCATGACAGGGATTGTTGCAGGCGCTGCGCGGGCGCGCCCGGTGCGGACCGGTCATGGTTCCGTCATCACGGCGGGGTTTCCCACCCCGGGCATCGGGGCAGAAGCAAGTCATGCCCACGCTGTTGTGGTTCCGCCGCGATCTGCGCCTGCACGATCTGCCCGCGCTGGTCGATGCGGCCCAGGGCGACGGTCAGGTGCTCGCCTGCTATGTGCTGGATCCGAGACTGCACAGGTCGGCGGGCCCGCGGCGGCTGCAGTACCTGCACGACGCCCTGCGGGATCTGCGCGACCAGCTCGACGGCCGGCTGCTGGTGACCCGCGGCCGCCCGGAGCAGCGGATCCCGGCGCTGGCGAAGAGCATCGACGCGTCGGCGGTGTACGTCTCCGGCGACTTCACCCCGTTCGGACGGCGACGCGATGACGCCGTCCGGAAAGCTCTGGGCGAGGTTCCCCTCCAACCGTCCGGTTCGCCCTATCTGGTGTCGCCGGGCCGGGTCACCAAGGGCGACGGGACGCCGTACAAGGTGTTCAGCCCGTTCTTCGACGCCTGGCGCAGACACGGTTGGCGCGCGCCGGCACAGAGCGGGCCGGATTCGGCGACGTGGATCGACCCGGCGGATCTGACGGGCCGCGATCTGCGGACCGAGATCCCCGACGACGGCGCCACCCTGGACATCCCCGCGGGTGAGCGCGCCGCGGCGCAGCACTGGCGGGCGTTCGTCGCCGACGAACTCGACGGTTACGCCGACAACCGCAACCGCCCGGACCTCGACGTCACCAGCCGGATGTCGGCGCACCTGAAGTTCGGGACCATCCATCCCCGCACGATGGTCGACGACCTCGGGCGGGGCAAAGGCGCCCAGGCGTATCTGCGGGAACTGGCGTTCCGCGACTTCTACGCGGCGGTGCTCCACGAGTGGCCCCGCAGCGTGTGGTGGAACTGGAACACCGGGTTCGACGGCATCCGCGTCGACGAGGGTGCGGTGGCCGAGCAGCGCTTCGACGCGTGGAAGCGCGGGCGCACCGGGTTCCCGATCGTCGACGCCGGGATGCGTCAACTCGCCGGGATCGGCTGGATGCACAACCGGGTCCGGATGATCGTGGCCTCGTTCCTGGTCAAGGACCTGCACCTGCCGTGGCAGTGGGGGGCGCGCTGGTTCCTCGAGCAGCTGGTCGACGGCGATATGGCCAACAACCAGCACGGGTGGCAGTGGACCGCGGGGTGCGGCACCGACGCCGCACCGTTCTTCCGGGTGTTCAACCCCTCGACGCAGGGCGCGAAGTTCGATCCGGACGGCACGTACGTGCGGCGGTGGGTGCCCGAACTGAAGGGGGTGGCCGACGTGCACAAGATGGGTGACGATCGCCCGGCGGACTACCCCGCACCCATCGTCGACCATGCGGCCGAACGGGCCGAGGCGCTGCGCCGCTACGCCGAGATCTCCTAGGGCACTCCGGTTACGACGCAGCGTCGTATGCCAGAATGACCGCATCGCGTTTCGACTGTGAGGAGCACTCTGTGGCCAACACCGAGGTGGAACGACACACCGGCGTCGACGTCGAGGACGTGCCGTCCGCGCAGTGGGGCTGGAGCAAGGAGAACCCGCGGGTCATCCACATCTCACTGCTGCTGGGTGCCGCGTTCCTGCTGCTGATGCTCCGCGGCAACCATGTGGGCCGCGTCGAGGACGCCTTTCTCATCGGGTTCGCCGCGGTGCTGGTCGGCTGGGTCGCCCGCGACTGGTGGATGCGCAGGCGCGGCTGGACGCGCTAGCGTCTGACCAGGTCGGAGTCGACCGGGCGGTAACCGCCGCACACCAGCGACTCGCATGCCTCCACCGGGATCTCCCGGCAGTCCGCGGCCAGCAGCGCGTGTCGTTTGAAGGTCCGCGCCGCCGCGCTCAGCCGGTACCGGACGGGTTCGGCCCGTCCCCCCAGCAGTTCGGGCCGCCGCCCGCCCCACAGCACCACCTCGGTGTGCCCTGACGTCAGCACGCCGCGCACCGCGGCGCGGACATCCGCGTCGGATTCGGCCAGATTCGCCGACACCGCCAACCCGGCCGTGTGCTCGTCGTCGGTTCGGCGGGCCCCGGGTTCGAGTCGGTGGCCCTGTACGCCCAGCACCTGCAGCGGCCGCAGGTCGTCCGCGTCGAGCAGCCACGCGTTGACCCGCCAACCCGCCAACGCCCGGTCGAACATCCAGCCGCCCGCATACCTCACCAGATCGGCGGCATCGGTGCCCAGCACGTCGAGCCGGTACTCCAGATGTGGCCCCGGTGCGCTCGCCGTGCGGGCCGCACCGTTCGGGTCGTCGAGCGGAAGGGACTGGGTCACCACGGGCAACTCCGTTCACCGTCGGATGATTGCCCCAGCGTGACACTATCGAGCGGATCTGTAAAGTCTCGATTCAGTCGCCGAACAACACCGCGGGGTTGAGATAACCGGCCGGGTCGAGTGCGCTCTTGATCGCGCGCATTGTCGCGATGTCGGTCGTGGTGCGCGACATCGTGAGGTAGTCGCGCTTACGGGTGCCCACCCCGTGTTCGGAACTGACGTTGCCGCCCCGGTCGTCGATCAGCACCATCATCGCCGCGTACAGATCGCGTTCGGCCTCCGGTGTGCAGCGCAGGACGTTCAGGTGCAGGTTCCCCTCGCCGACGTGGCCGAACAGCACGGGCACGGCGTCCGTTGCATGCCGGCGCACCAGCGCCGCGGATTCCTCGGCGAACGCGCCGATCTGCGAAAGCGGAAGCGACACATCGAATTTCAACGGTGGCCCGAACAGGCCGACGACGTCGGCGACCACCTCGCGGACCTGCCAGAGCCGGCCGGCCGCGGCGGCGTCGACCCCCACCGCCGGCTCACCGCACAGCGGGGCGTCGGCCAGGGCGTCGGCCAGCACGTCGGTGGGATCGACATCGGCGGCCAATTCCACCAGCAGGAGCCAGTCACCCTCCACCGGCACCGGGGTGTCGAGGTGTTCGGCGGCCAGCGCGGCGGCGCGCGCGTCGATGAGTTCGAGCGCGGCGATACCCGACACATCGCGGAACATCCGGCCGGCGCGGGTCAGCGCGTCGAGGTCGGAGAACCCGCACAGTGCGGTGATGCGGTGCCGCGCAGGGGGATGCAGCCGCAGATCCACCGCCGTGATGACGCCGAGGGTGCCCTCGGCGCCGACGATGAGCGCGGCGAGGTCGTACCCGGTGTTGTCACGCCGAACATCGCTGTGCCGCACGAGCACCGAACCGTCCGGCAGCACGACCTCCAGTCCCAGCACCTGTTCGCCCATGTTGCCGTAGCGCACGGTGCGCAGCCCGCCCGCGTTGGTGGAGGCCATGCCGCCGATCGTCGCGGTGTCCCGCGCCGCGAGGTCCACGCCGAACACCAGACCCGCGGCGGCCGCCGCCCGTTGCACCGCCGCCAGCGTCGCACCCGCGCCCGCACGCATCCGCCGTTCGGTGGTGTCGACCTCCCCCAGGCGGGTCAACCGCTCGGTGGACAGCAGCACGTCGTCGTGTTCGGGGACTGTGCCCGCCACCAGCGACGTGCGACCGCCCTGCACCGTCACACAACGGCCGGCCGCACGGCAGGCAGTCAGCACCGCGGCCACTTCGTCGGTCGAGCCGGGCCGCACCAGCAGCGACCCGGTGCCGCGATAGCGGCCGGTGTAGTCGACGCAGCGGCCGGCCAGGACGTCGGGGTCCGCGCTGACATGGGCGGCCCCGACCAGATCGGCCAACCGGACGCGGAGGTCCTCCGTCATGACCGCGCGGCGGCGGCCAGCGGCAGCGCGGCGGGCACATCGGTCAGCGGTGCGGTGATGCCCGCGGCGGTGCGGATCTCGGCGAAGGACCGCACCATCGCATCGGTCGCCTCGTGCGGGTCGTCGAGGGTCTGATCGTCGGTGAGCACGGAGATGCTCAACTGGTCGACGTAGCTCCACACCGTGATGTTCATGCCGCTGCCCACGACCAACGGCCCGACCGAGTAGATCTCGTCGACGGACGCGCCGGCGACCAGTCCGAGTTCGCGCGGGCCCGGCACGTTGGAGATGGTGAGGTTCATGATCATGCTCGAGTCGCGCCGCCGCGCCTGGTGCCGGAAGACCGGGGGGACCAGGCGGGGCGGGAGGTAGTTCAGCCACGACGCGATGAGGGTCGGGCCGAGGAGGTGGTGGTTCTCCTTGGCGATCCGGGTCGACACCGACGTCAGCCGCACCCGCTCGAGCGGATCGTCGACGTGCACCGGCAGTGACGGTGTCATATAGGAGAACTCGTTGCCGGACAACCGATCCGGCGAGGTGTTGAACGCGATCGGCACACCCGCGATCAGCGGCGCATCGGCATGTCCGTCGTAGCGCAGCAGCAGTTCGCGCAGTGCGCCGGATGCGGTGGCCAGCACGATGTCGTTGAGCGTGACGCCGAGGGTGCGGGCCAGGTGCTTGGCGTCGGCGAGCGCCAACGGCGCGGTGGCGAACCGGCGGGCCGGGGTGACGACGTGGTTGAGGAAGCTGCGCGGCGGTGCGAAGTTGCGGGCCAGATCGGGATTGGTGTCGCGCTCCCTGCCCTTGCGGTACACCTGGGACACGCCCGCCGCGGTGTCCCGTACCAGTGCGGGCAGTCGGCCGATCTGGCGGAGGTGGTCCTCCCCCGCGGCGCGCAGCAGCCGTCTCGACGTGTGGCCGGGGTGCGGGCCCGGATCCCCGTCGTCGACCTGCGGCCCCCGCGGCGAGATGGCCTGTGACATCTGGTTCGCCGACGCCACCCCGTCGGCCAGCACGTGGTGCACCTTGTGCACGATCGCGACGCGGTCGCCCACCAACCCTTCGACGACGTACATCTCCCACAGCGGTTTCGACCGGTCCAGTGGCGTGCTGGCGATCCGGCCGATCAGCTCGTCGAGTTCGCGGCGCCCGCCCGGGGCGGCGATCTCGAGATGGCGCAGGTGGTAGTCGAGGTCGATGGTCTGGTTCTCGACCCACATCGGATGGTGCAGGCGGCCGGGGATCTCGACAAGTTGCTGCCGCAGCGGGCGCAGCGCCTGCAGCCGCGGCGCCGCGACGCTGCGCACGAGCTCCCGGCTGTATCCGCCGGACACCCCGGACACGTCGAGGATGCCCACCTTCAGCGTGTGCATGTGGATCTCGGGCGTCTCGCTGTACAGCATCAACGCGTCGACGCCGTTGAGTCGTTTCACCGTCACCCCGTTCGTCGCCGTCACTGTCACTGTGCCCAACCCGCGAGAATCCCACACACTGTGTCACGTCGGCCGCCGCGCTGCCGCCGACTCGACCTGCCCGGGCGCGGTGCGACGATCGCGCGGTAGTTTGGCGGTCCACCGGACGACCGCCCGAGGAGCCCGCGATGACACTCACCGCCGGACACGGTCCGCTCAGCGCCGACCCCGCCGGATGGTTCACGCCGGCCCTGCCCGACGGCACGGTGTACGCCGAACCGCACCCCCGGCGCGTCGTGGCGGTGGCGGCGGGCCGCACGGTGATCGACACCGAGGACGTGGTCATGGTGCACCGGCGCGGGCATCCGCTCAGCTACGCGTTCCGGCCCGAGGCCGTCGGCGGTCTGCCGTACACGCCCGCGCCCGAGGCGCCCGGATACGGTTACGTGCCGTGGGATTCGGTGGACACGTGGTTCGAGGAGGGTCGCGAACTGGTCCACTACCCCCCGAACCCGTACCACCGGGTGGACTGCCGGCCGACCGATCGCCGTCTGCGGGTCAGCGTCGCCGGCACGGTGTTGGTGGACACCGCCGACACGGTCGTGGTGTTCGAGACCGCGCTGTCGCCGGTGCTCTACGTCGATCCGAGACACGTCCGCGTCGATCTGCTCCGCCCGAGCAACACCGCCAGTTACTGCAACTACAAGGGCTGGGCGACGTACTGGTCGGCGGCGATCGACGGCGCAGACGGTGCGGTGGTGGATGACGTCGCCTGGTCCTACGACCAGCAGTTCGACGAAACCCGTTCCATCGCAGGGTTCTTCAGCTTCGACCCGGTCCGCGCGGAGGTGTCTGCCGCACTGCCGTTCAGCGCTGCGCGATGACCCGCCTGCCGAACTCCTCGATCGTCTCGCACGCGTGGGCCAGGCTGTCGCCGGGGACGGTGACCTGGATCCACGTGACGCCGAGCCGTTCGAGCGCGGCCACCCCCTCGAGGTAGCGGTCGGGGTCGAAGTCGGCGCCGCCCGGATCTCCGCCGCCGAGGTTGGTGAACGTGACGTCGACCGTGGCCGGATCGCGGCCAGCGGCGTCGCACCGCCGGCGCAGATCGTCGATCGCCTCGCCGAGCCGCTCCACCGAGTCGAGGGCGGCGGTGCGCGCGGTCTGCGCCAGCACCGCGGGCGCCGGGAACGGACACCAGCCGTCGCCGAACGCCACGGCGCGGGCGCGCGCCGCGGCGGTGTTGCCGCCGATCCAGATCGGGGGGTGCGGTGTGCTGACCGGCCGGGGATGGGCGGTGATGCCTTTGGCGGTGAAATGGCGGCCCTCGAACGAGACCTCGTCGGACGTCCACACGGCCCGGATCACCGACAGCGCCTCGGTGAACAGGTCGGCGCGTTCGTCGAAGTCGACGCCGAGCGCGGCGAACTCCCGTTTGAGGTAGCCGACGCCGACGGCGAGGGTGAATCGCCCGCCGGACAACAGGTCCAGCGTCGCACCGGATTTCGCCACCCACGAACGGGTTGCGGTACGGCAGCACCACGATGTTCGGGATCAGCCGCAGGGTGCTGGTGCGGGCCGCGGCGTAACCCATCGCGACGAACGGGTCGAGCGCGTCGTGACCGCCGGCGTCGAGCCAGCGCTGGGTGGGCGCCGGGTGGTCGGTGAACCCGAAACCGGCGAACCCGGCAGCCTCCGCCGCCACCGCGACCGCGGCCACCCCGTCACCGGTCACCAACTCGGGGTTGTACGGATGGGTGTGCATCGGGTGGGTGATGGTGAAGTGCATGCTCATCTGAGATCGCGCTCCTCGCTCCTGGGGCAGGTCGCCGCCGGACGTTGTGCCGGCCCGGTCATGAGAATACGATTCTCCGCGACGGCGAAGCCTACTTTCGCCGGGTGGGAGGGTGCCGGTCGTGTCGGATCTGGACATCGGTGTCTACGTGCCGCAGATCGGGTTCACCTATGCGGAGATGCTGCACCGCGCGACGCGCTGTGAGGCCCTCGGCATCGGATCGCTGTGGCTGTACGACCACCTCTACGGGCCCGGGGCGCCGGACTACCCGTCATTGGAGGCATGGACGCTGGCGACCGCGCTGCTCGCGCGTACCGAGCGGCTGCGGGTGGGACACATGGTGCTGTGCAACCAGTTCCGGCACCCCGCCCTGCTCGCCAAGATGGCCACGACACTCGACCACATCTCGGCGGGCCGGTTCCAGTTCGGTATCGGCAGCGGGTCGATCGAGGACGAACACCGCAGGGCGGGCCTGGAATGGGGCACGTTCGCTGAACGGTCCGAGCGACTCGCCGAGACGCTGGAGATCGTCACGCAGGCGTTCGAGGCGGGACGAATCGATCTGCAGGGCAGGCATTTCCGGGTGTCCGACATGCCGATCACGCCGAGCCCGACCGGCGGCACCCGGCCGCCGATCGTCGTAGGCGGGGTGGGCGAGAAGTACACGCTGCCGTTGGTGGCCCGCTACGCCGACGTGTGGAACGTGCCGACCTACGCACTCGGCGAACTGCGGCACAAGGCCGACGTGTTGCGCGCGATGTGCGCCGACCTCGGCCGCGACCCCGACACCATCGTGATGTCCGTCGAGGCGGTCATGGCGCTCGCCCCGGACGACGCGTCGCTTCCCGAAGTGCGCCGGGTGGCCGAGAAACGGTTCGGTGGGCCGGGATTCGGCCTGCACGACGGCGGTCTGATCGGCACCGCGCCGGCGATCGTCGACCGGCTTCACGAACTCGCGGACATCGGCTTCCGCCAGGTGGTGCTGTTCACCCACGACCGCGCTTCCGACCGGACGCTCGACCTACTCGCCGAACAGGTGATCGCGCGGCTGTGACCTCAGCGCGGCGCCGAGTAGTGGGGCCGTCCGAGGCCGAGCGCATGCTGGGCGATCATGTTGCGGAACACCTCGAGCGTGCCGCCGTAGATGCCGGTGGGCCCCGCGAGCCGGAAGACGTATTCGGCTCCCCCACCGGCCGCGGCCCCCGCCGCGTCCACCGGTAACGCGCCGGCCGCCCCGAGGATGTCCATCAGATCCGGCGACACGTCCCGCATGGTCTGGGCGATCGCGACCCGACCGAACATCTCGGGGGTGCTCATGGCCGCCTCCATGCGGGCGATCCCGCGGCCCAACCGGTAGGCCACGGAGGTGTCGTCGAGGGGTCGGCGGCCCGCCGCGTCCGGGGTGGCGAGCGCCGCCGCGATCGCGTCCACCGCATCGGCCATCAACGTGATGTGTTCGGTCATCACCGCGATCTTCTGCAGGCCCTCGGCGTCGCGTTCCACCGTGCCGTGTTCGACGTCGAGGGCGCCGCGTAGCACGGACCATCCGGCGTTGACGTCGCCGACGCGGTAGCGGTCGCTGATCCGGACATCGCTGTAGTAGGTGATGTTCGTCCGGTCGCCGTCGACGGTGCGCAGCGGCTGGATCTCCACCCCCGGGGAGTCGAGCGGAACCAGGAACATGGTGAGGCTCTTGTGTTTCGGCGCGGCCGGGTCGGTGTTGGTGATCAGGAAGACGTAGTGCGCGTTGTGTGCGTTGGAGGTGAACATCTTGGAGCCGTTGATGATCCACGTCGATCCGTCCGCCTCCCGCACCGCCCTGGTCTTGCAGGTCGCCACATCGGATCCGCCTTCGGGTTCGGTGTAGCCCAGACACAACCGCAACCGGCCGGACAGCACGCCGGGCAGCACCTCGTCGGCCAACTCCGACGAGGCGAACCGTTCGACCGTGTGCGCGACCATCGCGGTGGTCCCCCAGTGGAACCAGGGGGTGTGCGCCCGGCCGATCTCCAGTTCCCAGATGCGCCTGCGCACCGCCGAGAACCCGCCGTCGGCCTCGCTGCGGTAGTCGGCGGCGAGGTACCCGGCCTCGCCCAGGGCCAGGTGCACGCCCTCGTCGAAGTTCTCACCGGTCTCCCGGTCGCGTGCCAGCACCTCGTCGGTCACCACGGTGCTCAGGAACTCCCGGAGCTCGCGCTGGAAGGCGCGGTCCTCCCCGGACAGTTCGACAACGGAGAAGTCCATCCCCGAAGCGTGACATTCCGACGACCATCTGTAAAGGTAAAGGCACCGCGCCGGTGTGGGCGCCGCACAGGAGGACACGCTGTTGGGCATCGTCACCACCACTTCGGACACCGCCTACACCCATGCGCCAGAGGTGATCTACGACTTCGTCACCAATCCCGCGAACTGGACGAAGACCTATCCCGGCAGCAGCTACGTCGGCCGGCTGGAGAACCTGCCCCTGCAGGTGGGCGACACCTGGGAGGAAGGCGGACCCGACAGCGACCGGATCTTCACCTGGCAGCTCGCGATGGCCGTACGCCCGCGCCGGTGGGTGTTCACCTCGGTGGGGCGCCTCGGGCACGATCGTGACGGCAACGGCGGTATGGACGGCCGGATCACCGTCGAATACGAATTCACCCGGCCGGGTGCCGACATCACGCTGTTCCGCCGGACGATGACGATCGAGGCGCCCAAAGACGCTCCGATGCCCGACGGGTTCTTCCGTATCGTCAACCCCGCCAACATCGATCGGTACCACGCCGCGGTCGCCCGGGAACTCGACGCGCTGCGCGTCACCGCCTGACCGCCGCTCACTGGTGGAGGGCCCGCCGCAGTGCGGTGCCCTGCAGGTCGAACAGTTGTCTGCTGATCTCCCAGTCCGGCAGCAGCGAATCGAACCCGTGGCAGGTACCCGGATACAGGTGGAGTTCGGTCGCCACCCCGGCGCCGACCAGTCGCCGCGCATAGTCCAGCGCTTCGTCACGCAGCGGGTCGAGTTCCGAGCAGCTGACGAACGCCGGCGGCAGCCCGGTGAGATCGGCCCTGCGCGCGGGTGCGATCCCGGCGGGCTCGGTCCCGGGCGGAAGGTAGTGCCGCCACATCTGCTCGACGGCGGGACCGTCGAAGCCTGCAGTGGTGGCGAACTCCCGCTGCGACGGTGTGGGCCGGTCGTCGAGCACCGGCTGGTGCAGCAGCTGGAACACCACGGGCGGTGCGGTGCCCGCCGCCGACGCCTGCGCCAGCAGCGCGGCCAGCGCTCCCCCGGCGCTGCTGCCGGCGACCGCGACCCGTGACGGATCCACCTGGAGCTCGACGGCGTTGGCCACCACCCAGCGCAGCCCCGTCAGCGCATCGTCGACTGCGGCGGGGTACCGGTGCTCGGGCGCGAGCCGGTAGTCGACCGAGACCACGGTGCACGCCGCGCGGCGCGCGAACTCGACACACTGGCGGTGATCGGTGTCCAGGTTGCCCAGCACGAAGGCGCCGGAATGGCAGTACACCACCGCCGGGGCCGGTGACGGGCCGCCGCGGTAGATCCGGACGCCGATCGAGGCATGCCCGAATCGAGCTGTGCGGTCGTCGATCTCGACACCGGTGGTGTCCACCGTCGCCGCCGCCTCGGCGCGCCGACCGTCGAGTGATTGCCGCACCGCGGGCAGCGTCTCCGCGGACAGGTCGGTACGGGCGGCGGCGAAGCGCAGCAGGGCGGGGTCCAGGCGAGCCGCGACGTCGGACACTGTCACGCCGCCGACCTCAGGGCACCGTGGGTTCGAGTGACGTGACCTCGGCGAGCCGTTCGGGCCGGATGTCCACGGGTCCGGCCTCGATCTGCTCGGTGACGCCCAGGTCCGCCAGCCCGACCTGGGTCAGCAGGTTCGCGCCGGCGGCGGCCAGGACGAGCTTCATGTCGTCGGAGCGACCCTCGTCGAACAGCATCGCACCGATGAGGCAGATGACCGCCATCTTGTATGCATTGAAGGCGCGGTACCAGGGTCGATTCTCGACGGTGATGCCGCTGACCGCCTCGTAGTGCGCGATGAAATCGTCGATGCTCAAGGCGTTTTCGTGGCTGGTGAGGCCGACCGGCTGCATGCACAGCAGTTCCATCCAGCCGATGTCGGTGAGCGGGTCGCCGACAGTGGTCATCTCCCAGTCGAAGACCGCGCTGACCTCGTCGCCGACGAACGCGAAGTTCCCCGGTTTGGCGTCGCCGTGCACCAGGGTCACCCGGGGCGACGGTGCCGGCACGGTGTCCCGGAGGGTCTGCAGGAGCCGCTCGAGTGCGGGCAGGGGTCCGCGCTGCACCCGGTGCATCTCACCGGCCCAGTGCTCGATCTCGCGCTCGAGGTGCGTTGCCGGGTCGTCCAACTCACGCAGGCCGGTGGCGTCGAGGTCCACCGAGTGGATGGCCGCGAGTTGTTCGGCGAGGCTTTCGCACATCCGGCGGATCCGCGCGGGCGTGACGACGTCGCCCTGGGGTACGTCCATCTCGTACACCGTCCCCGCGACTCGCTCCATGATGAGGAAGGGTCGGCCGAGGACCTCACCGGACGCGTCGAGCCACATGACCCGCGGGACGCGAACAGCGGTGTCGGCCAGCGCCTTCAGGATCCGGTACTGCCTCGGCAGATCGTAGGGTTCGAGCAGCGCAGGCGGCGTCGGCCGCAACCGCAGGACCGCGTCGTGGCGTTCCTCGTCGGCGCCTCGCCGGACGACGATGGTCAGCACCATCATCTCCGCCGAGTGTCCGAAGGTGACGCGGTCGAGGCCCTCGACCACCACGTCGTCGGCGCCGGGAAGCCGGCTGTGCAGCCATCCTCGGAGCCGTTCGGCGACCCCGCCGTCGTCGTGCATCATCGTCAACTCCCCTGTTCGGCGTCGGCAGGCAGCCGGTCAACCGGTGTCTTGTCCTGGGTGAACGACGACATGTCCATCGGCGCCCAGTTGGGATAGCGTGCGTAGGCCCTACCGCCCATGAGGATCTCGAAGACGCCCCACCCGGTGCGCCCGTCGAAGTCGAACCGCATCAGCTGGTCGATCGCCATGGCCTTGTCCTCGGTCTCGACGAGTTCGTCGCGATCGGTGGAATCCCATCGGTAGTGGATGAAATACGCACCGTCCCCGAGATCCTCGTGTCGGCACTTGGCCATGGGCAGACCGTAGTAGGCGTTCACGTGCTGGTTCGGCGATTCGGCCGATACGCGGTAGGTCTCGCCGTCCTCGTCGGTGAACACCAGGTTCGCGCGGGCCGGCCGTTTGCGGTCGTCGTCGAATTCCACGTCGTGGTCGATCGACACGAAACGCTTCGACAGCGTCCCGTCGTTGTGCACGATCCCACCGTCGACGTAGGAGACCCCGCCGTCAGAGGTTTCCAGGATCCATGCCTCGATGGCCCGGTCCTCGAATCCCGCGTCCAGCCAGAGCCAGAAGTCGATCTCGTCCGCCACGCGCACCCCGAACGTCCGGTCGCGGCCGCCGTGAAAACCGTCGACCGAGATTCGTTCGCCGTCGATGTCGACCCAACCGGTCCAGGTGCCTGGCTCCTTCATGTGGTACATGTCGGCGATCACCCGGCCGTCCGCGTTGTGCACCTTCATCGGCAGCATCTCCCATATCGGGGCGGTCGGCTCGTAGTACAGCTCCCAGCTGATCCCCGAATCATTCGGCGCCACCTCGAGTTTCCACTTCTTCAGCGGCTCGACGCAGGTCCAGCGCATCGGGCCGGCTCCGACGTCGGAGCGCTCACCGCCGCCGACCGGCCGGCCCGCCATCAGGTCGTAGTGCCTGCCGTCGGCCAGCGTCACCTTGACGTAGCCGAGTCCGGACCGGGTGTTCGGGTTGTTGCCGTAGCCCGACGCCAGCAGCATCGAACCGTCCGGCGATGCCGCGAAGAAGTAGCAGCGGTCCGACCAGGTGGAGTCGGGATGGTGCACCTCGTCGAAGGGCCGGGGCAGTTGGTGGGTGAACGATTCGTCGGCCGCCGAGTAACCCATGGCTCAATGTCCTTTCTGCGGGCGGCCTCGGTGCGGGCCCGCGCCGGACAGTGCGTACGCCGCGGCGGCCCCGAACACCGACGCGGTGACCGCTGTGGTGATCCGGGACTGCCGGTCCAGGGCGGGTGACCGAACGCCCGTGGCGACCTCGACCGCCGTCAGGCCGATCACGGCGCCCAACGCAGACCGGGCGCCACCGCCGCTGAGCAGGATCGCGCCGATGGCTGCTTCACGCATGGCGTACATCTGGGTGAGGTGGTTGCGCTCGGCAGCACCCGCACCCGAGTTCCGCGTGTTGCTCAGCCGCTGCGGCGCCACCGTTCCGGCGGCGCCGACGATCAGCATGAGCGCACCCATGACACCTTGGATGCGGCGTGAGGTGGGGGGACTGGGGATCCGGCTCATCGGTGGTGACTCCTCGTGTGGTCGGTCATCGGTCGGCCATCGTGTGGGTGTGCACGGCGATGGCCGGGACGCGTGCGGGTGGGTCGAAGGTGTAGTCGCGGGGGCGGAATCGCCGTGTCATCAGCCAGAATGCGCGGGCGCTGCGTGGCCACTGGGTGACCACCCGGCCGTTGGCGGCCCGGAAGTAGTTGCTGCACCGGGTCGTCCACACCGTGCCCGTCATCCACGTGTCGATCTTCTCGATGTAATCGACCATGGTCTGGGGCCGCACGGCGACGTACGACCGCCGGCGGCGGCGCATGTGGGCGAGTGCGCGCACGATGTAGTGGGCCTGAGCCTCGAGGATGAAGATCACGCTGTTGGATCCGACGTTCGTGTTCGGCCCGTAGAGCATGAAGAAGTTCGGGAAGCCCGGGACCGCCATCCCGAGATAGGCGTAGGCGCCGTCGCGCCATCTGTCCCGCAGCGTGCCGTCCTCGCCGGTGACCTCGATCTGGCCGAGGTAGTCGGCCGCGGCGTAGCCGGTGGCGCACAGCACCACGTCGACGTCCAGCTCGGTGCCGTCGTCGGTCACCAGGGACCGCTGCCGGAGCGTCCGGGCCGCGCTGGAGACCACCTCGACGTGTGGTCGGGTCAGCGTCTGCAGGTAATCGGTGGCGAACACCAATCGCTTGCAGCCCAACGGGTGTGTGGGCGTCAGCTTGCGCCGCAACTCCTCGTCCGGCACCGTCGCCTCCAGGACGCGGGTGGCGATGCCCTTGAACTCCTGGGTCTTGTCGCTGCCGTTCTCGATGACGGAGATGTTGCGTTCGCTGCGCAGCCACAGCCTGGTCCGGTACACCCGTTTGGCCAGCGGGATGTGGGCGAAGAGCCATTTCTCGCGCTCGGTGTACGGGCGGTCGGGTTTGGGCAGGATCCAGGTCGGTGAGCGCTGCACCGAATACACCTTCGACGCGACCTTGGCGACCTCCGGAAGGAGTTGCGCCGCAGTGGACCCCGTACCGAGTACGGCCACCCGCGCCCCCGTCAGATCCACCGAATGGTCCCACCGGGCGGTGTGCATCACCACGCCGGTGAAGGGTTCCTCCTCCACCAGATCCGGCATCACCGGCCGGGTGAACATGCCCACCGCGGAGACCACCACGTCGAACCGGTGCGACTCGCCCGCGGCGGTGCGCAGCTCCCAGTTCCGGGAGTCGGCGTCCCAGCGGGCCGAGACGATCTCGGTCCGCAGTCGCAGGTGGTTGTCGAGTCGGTGACGGCGGGCGCAGGTCTCGAAGTAGTCGAGGATCTCCGGTTGCGCCGACCACAACCGCGACCAGTTCGCGTTGAGGTCGAACGAGTACGAGTACAGATGGGATTTCACGTCGCACGCCAGGCCCGGGTAGGTGTTCACGCGCCAGGTGCCGCCGACGCCGTCCTCGCGGTCGAAGATCGTGAAATCGTCGAAACCGGCCTTCTCGAGGAAGATCCCGAGGGCCAGCCCGCCTGGGCCGGCGCCGATGATTCCGACAGACGGCGATTTCGTCACCGCAGATTTCCTCAAGGCTCTCATCCGATCTGCAGGGTTTGGCCGCCGTCGACGACCAGTTCGGATCCGGTGATGAACGACGCCTGGTCCGACAGCAGGAACGCGACGGCGTCGGCGATCTCGACCGGTTTGCCGATCCGGCCGAGTACCGCCCTGGCCGCCAGGCGGGTCTGGGTGTCCGGGTCGAGCATCGGTGTCTCGACGGGTCCGGGGAACACGGCGTTGACCCGGATGCCGTCGACCGCGAGCTCGGCGGCGGTGACCTGGGTCAGCCCGCGCAGCGCCCATTTGGCCGACCCGTAGGCGGCGTGGTGCGGGAACGGCCGTATCGCGCCTGTGCTGCACGTGTTGACGATCGCCGCGCCGTCGGCGGCCTTCAGGTGCTCCAGCACGGCCTGGATGCCCAGGAACGGGCCCAGACAGTTCACCCGCCAGCTGTTCTCGAAGGCGGCCGGGGTCTCGTCGGCGATCGGCGCGCGGTGCAGCACACCGGCGTTGTTGACCAGCGCGGTGAGCGCACCGAACCGCTCGACGGTGTCCGCGACGGCGGCTGCCCACTGCTGCGCCGAGGTGACGTCCAACTCGATCGCCAGCACGTCGTCACCGAGATCGGCGACGGCGGTGCGCAGTTCGTCGATCAGCACATCGCAGGCCGCCACGCGGTACCCGTCGGCGTGCAGGCGCGCCACGATCGCGGCGCCCTGTCCGCGCGCCGCGCCGGTGACCAGCGCGACCCGGTTCACCGGTATCCCCCGGCGGACTCCGGTGGCCGGGCTTCGACGGCTCTCGCCTCGGCGAGGTGGTCGGTCGCACCGCGTCGCAGCGCCTGGGATTCCGAGGCGAGGGTGATCATCCGGAAGCCCATGTGGGCGGCGGTGTTTCCGACCGCACCGTTACCGGCGTGCACACCGGCCACCAGACCTGCGCCGGTCGCGGCGGTGACCACGTGCGACATCGCGTCGCGCACCTCCGGCGTGCGCCACGCCGACGTCGGGTCGTAGCCCATCGAGATCGCCAGATCGGCGGGCCCGACGTACAGACCGCTCAGGCCGGGTACGGCGCAGACGTCGGCGAGCGCCGAAACCCCCTGCGCGGTCTCGATCATCGCGAACACACTCACCCTGCTCTCGAGGTCGGCCGGGTGGTGCCCCAGACTCGGCCGCAGGGGTCCGAAACTGCGCACCCCGGCCGGCGGGTACCGGGTGGCGGCGACCGCTGCCGCCGCCTCGTCTGCGGACTCGACCATGGCGATGACCACCGCATCGGCGCCGGCGTCGAGTACCCGGCCGATCGGCGCGGCGTCCGCGGTGGGCAACCGCACGACGGTGGCGATCGGCACGTGCTCGAGGCGGCGCAGCATCGAGGCCGCATCCGCGTCGTCGAGATAGCCGTGCTGACAGTCGATGCCGACGTAGTCGTAGCCGGCGGTGGCGAACGCCTCGGGTCCGATCGCGGTCGGGCCGACGACCCAGCCGCCGAACACCGGCCCGCCCGTGTCGAGGGCGTCCGCAAGCCTGCTGCGGGCGGTCATCGGGTGATCGCGATCTTGACGCGGCCGGGTGTCGGACGGCATGCCAGTTCGAACGCCGCCTGTACGTCGTCGACGTCGAAGGTGTGGGTGACGTAGGCGGGCAGCAGGTCGGGGTGTGCGCGGGCGAACTCGTCGGCTGCCGCGAGCATCCGGCGGCGTTCCAGCGTCACACCGGATTTGAGGGTGAGGTTGTTGCGCAGCATCAACCGCATGCTGATCGGATAGGCGTCGTCGTCGGCGACTCCGAAATAGAACACGGTTCCGCCGAACGCGACCGCTTCGATCGCGTGGTTGAGGGTGGCCACCTGATGGCCGACGGCTTCGATCACCACGTCGGGCCGGTCGGTGCCCAGATGGCTGACCCACCGGTCGCTGGTCGCACGGACGACGGTGTCGACGCCGAACGCGGGTCCCACCGCGGTGCGGTCGACGGGGTCGACACCGGTGACGTGCTGCGCCCCTGCCGCTTTCGCGAGGTAGGAGAACAGCAGCCCGATCGAACCCTGGCCGATGACCGCGACGTGGTGGCCGCGGAGGTCGGGGAGCTGTTCGACAGCGTACAGCACGCACGCCAGCGGTTGCAGTGCGACGGCGTGGTGCGGCGGCAGCGCGGGATCGTATGCGGCCAGCCCGTCGCCGTCGGCCACGACGAACTCCATCAGGCCGTCGAAACCCGATGCCCACCCGACCACCAGGTCACCGCGGCGATGTGCGGGGTGGCGGCTTCCGGCCACCTCCCCCACGACTTCGTGGATCGGGAAGCCGTTCATCTCCGCGGCGCTGACCCCGGTGTCCGACGGCAGCCGCCCCTTGGCGCCGCGGAAGCCCGGTAGATCACTTCCGCAGATCCCCGCCGACAGGAACCGCAGCAGTACCTGCCCGTCGCGCAGTCCTTCGACGGACGGCGCGGGCAGCTCGAGTTTCTCGAAGGTGTACGGCGCCACCAAGCGATACGCCCACACGTCAGACGCCCTCCACCTGGACCTCCACCGGGACACTGTTCCAGCCCCACTGGAAGCTCGACGGGGGCCGTGACGCGCGTTCGGCGTCCACGGTGAATTCCGGCACGCGCCTGAGCCATTCGGTCACCATGATGCCGATCTCGAGACGGGCCAGGTGCACCCCGAGGCAGAAGTGCTGCCCGCGCCCGAACGCCAGCAGGCGTTCGATGCGCCGGTCCCAGACGAACTCGTCGGGATCGGGGTACTCCCGCTCGTCGCGGTTGGCCGACGCCAGCAGCGTGATGATGCGCTGACCGGGTTCGATGGTGGTGCCGTGGATCGTGAACGGCCTGCGCACGGTGCGCGCGAACCACTGCGCGGGTGCGCAGTAGCGGATCATCTCCTCGCGCGCCATCGGCACATGGGCCGCCGGATCGGCGCGCACCTGCGCCAGCTGCTCGGGGCGACGGAAGAGTTCCCACAGCCCGTGCGCCACGATCTTCGGCACCGTCTCCGTTCCGCCGATGAAGACACCGAGCATCTGCACGGCCGCCTCGGTGTCGGTCAGCGGGGTCCCGTCGGGTTTGCGGTAGTCGAGCAGCGAGTCGACGATCGGCATGTCGTCGCCGCGGCGTTCGGCGCGCCGACGCGCGACGAGCGGGGTCAGGTACTCGAGATAGCCGGGCCGGGCATTGGCGACCTCGACGCCGCTGCCGGGCTGGGCGAGGCTGCCGGCGTTGACGGTGGCCAGTACGTCGGCGGCGAGTTCGGTTGGCAGCCCGATCAGTTCGCACACCATGGATGCGGCGACGATGCCGCCGTAATCGGCGGTGAGGTCGAACCGTCCCTTCGGCAGCAGTTCGTCGAGCCGTTCGTTGGCCAGTTCCCGGATCCGGTCGGCCAGCCGGCTCACCGACCTCGGCCGGAACGGACCGGAGGTGCACCGTCGCACGTCGGTGTAGACGGGCGCGTCGTAGTTGGCGTGGAACGGCATCGGCGACAGGGGCGGATCCGGCACGGGGCCGGTGTTGTGGGTGGCCAGCACGGCGGTCGACGGCAGGGTGCCCTCCGAGGCGACGAACGTCCCGTCGTTGACCTCGAGGACCTGCCAGATGTCCTCGAACCGCGAGAGGGCGTAGGTGTCCCACTTGTCCACGTAGTAGAGCGGGTGTTCGTCGCGCAGGGTGCGGTAGAACGGCAGCGGGTCGGCCATCACGGCGGCATCGAATGGATCGTACGAGAACTGTTGCGTCACTGGGCTCTTCCGGGCGTCGTTCACTGGAGCGGGGACGGCGGTAGAGCCTGCAGGATCGAGTCCTCCCAGCCGTCGCGCAACGCCGGGGCGACACTCATCCAGGTGACGATCTCCGCAGGCGGGGTGTCTTTCCACGACGGGTAGTGCTCGGCGAAACAGTCCCACTCCCCGTCGAGGGCCCAGTAGTGGATGACCTCGTTGAACCGGAACGTGGTGATGAACGATCCAAGCCAGCGTTTGCCGGTGCGCTCCGACCACGGCACGTAGAGGCGTTCCAGTTCGCGGATGTAATCGTCCTGACGACCGGGTTTGGTCTGCATGATCTCCTGGATCACCAGTCCCGCACCGAAACCGGCGTCCTGGAGTTCGGCGAGGGTGCGGTTGCTGCGGCCGGCGTACATGATCCGCCCTTCGCCCGAGGCGCCCATCTCCGCCAGGAACCGCGACCACTCCGCGGCGGCCTCGGCGTGGGTGCCGCCCGCCCGCTGCGCCTTACCGATGCGGGCGTAGTCGGCGAAGGCGTCGATTTCCCAGATGACGGTGACCGCGGGCCAGTGCCCGTTGTAGGGCGTGCTTTCCCAGATCGCGAACAACCGGGCACCGAGGTCCGCCATCATCGGGTGGTAGACGGCGGAGAACGCCGGGAGGAACGTTTCACTTCGCCCCGACCCCAACGAGATCGTCTCGTGGAGATAGAGCAGTGTGTGGCTGTAGTACTTCTTCATGGCGCGCCAACGCCGCAGGTGGTTGACAGTGGCACCTAGGGAGCGTGACACTTGTGGCGTGTTTTGTAAAGGTGTGATGTGACGTCGCCGGAAATCGCCGAGAGCGGGCTCTCGGCGCCCACACTTCTGGCGGGCGGATTCTGCTTCGGGGAGGGGCCCCGGTGGTTCGAAGGGCTGCTGTGGTTCTCCGACATGTTCGGCGAGGCGGTGCACACCGTGGACCTCAGCGGGTCGACGACGACCCTCGCGCTACCGGGCCACGCCCCGTCGGGCCTCGGCTTCCGCCCGGACGGTTCCCTGCTCATCACGTCGGTGGAACGCAGGCAGGTGCTGCGTTACGACGGGGACGCCGTCACGGTGATCGCCGATCTGCGTGACATGGTCCCCGCCAACCTCGGCGACATGGTCGTCGACGATGCGGGCCGCGCCTACATCGGGTCGCAGCAGCGCGAGAACGGGGTCATCGTCCGACTCGACACCGACGGCACCGCAACGGTGGTCGCCGACGGGCTCGACTTTCCCAACGGGATGGCGATCACCGAGGACCGCGCGACGTTGATCGTCGCCGAGTCGACCGGACGGCGCCTGACGGCCTTCACCATCGACGGCGACGGCGGTCTCGGTGACCGCCGGGCGTTCGCCGAGGGGCTCGACGGGCCGCCCGACGGCATCGCGGTCGATGCCGAGGGCGGCGTCTGGACCGCGATGACGCTGGCCCACCAGTTCGAGCGCGTGGTCGACGGCGGCGCGGTGACCGATCGCATCGACATCGGCGACCGCATGGCGATCGCCTGCGCGCTCGGCGGGCCGGAGCGGCGCATGCTGTTCCTGGTGTCGGCCACCGACGCCTATCCGGAGCGGCTCATCGGCACGAAGGGCTCACGGGTCGACACGACGATCGTCGATGTACCCGGAGCGGGGCTGCCCTGATGTCGGATTCGTATTACGAACTGGTGGGCGAGGATTCGCGCGGTGAGCGGTTCGTCGCCACCGATCTGGTGCGCAGCACGTGGTCGGCGGCGATCCAGCACGCCGCACCGGTGTCCGCGCTGCTGGTTCGGGCGCTGGAACGCTGTGAGCACCGCGACGACACCCGGCTCAGCCGCGTGATGGTCGATCTGCTGGGTCCGGTCCCGGCCGAGGGCGATCTGTGGGTCAGCGCCCAGCGGGAACGCGCGGGTAAGCAGATCGAACTGGTCAGCGCACAGATGGCGGCTCCGGGACCCGACGGTTCGCCGAGGCCGGTGGCGCGTGCGAGCGGATGGCGACTGCAGACGCTCGACACCACCGGCGTGGCGCACGCGGGCGCGCCTGCGCTGCCCCCACTGGCCGAGGCCCGCGGCCGCGACATGGCCAAGGACTGGGACCGCAACTACGTCCACAGCCTCGACTGGCGCTGGCTCACCAGGCCGCTGAACGACGGGCCGGGTGAATCGTGGATCACCCCCACCGTCGACCTGGTCAAGGGCGAGACGATGACACCGCTCGAGCGGTTGTTCTCCGTGGCCGACGACGCCAACGGGATCGGCACGAAACTCGATCCCCGACAGTGGACGTTCCTCAACACCGACCTCGTCGTGCACGTGCACCGGATCCCCGACGGCAGGTGGATCGGCATCCGGGCCGAGACCAGCTACGGCCCCGACGGAATCGGCACCACCACCGGCACGCTCTTCGACCAGACGGGACCCGTCGGCGCGATCCAGCAGTCGGTGCTGGTGCGGCCGCGGCCGCCCCGTTAGCGCCTACGCTGAGCGGGTGCGGTGGATCGTCGACGGGATGAACGTCATCGGCTGCCGCCCGGACGGGTGGTGGCGTGACCGCCGCGGTGCCATGACCGGTTTGGTCCTGGCGCTGGAGCGCTGGGCGGTCGCCGAGGGCGCCGAGGTGAGCGTGGTCTTCGAGAAGCCTTTGACGCCAACGCTTCTCTCCGATGCGGTGACCGTCACCCATGCGCCGGCAGCGGCGCCGAATTCGGCCGACGACGAGATCGTCCGCATGGTGCGTGCGGCCGACGATCCCGGCGAGATCGTCGTGGCGACGTCGGACCGCGCACTCGGCGAGCGGGTCCGCGCCGCGGGGGCGGCCACCTACCCCGCCGAGCGACTCCGCAACGACATCGACCCGCGCTGAGCGTTCAGTCCGTCAATCTCAGTGCCGCAGCGGGACACTGGGTGACCGCCTGCCGCATCCGGTCGCGGTCGGCAGCGGGCCGCTCGGGGCCGTGAATGGTCACCGTGCCGTCGTCCTGCACCTCGAACACATCCTCGGCGATCGACTCGCAGATCCCGTGCCCGGTGCATTTGGCGAGGTCGACCTCGACGCGCATGCCCTCTCCCTTCTCAGCGGACGACCGCCGGAAGCCGTTTGACGCCGTGGACGAAGGTGCTGAACAGCAGGTCGGGTTCGCCGAACTCGACATGGTTCAGTCGCGTCAGCAGTTCCCGGAACAGGTGCCGTAGTTCGGTCTTGGCGAGCTGGTTGCCGAGGCAGAAGTGCGGGCCACCGCCACCGAATCCGAGATGTGGATTCGGCGACCGGCTCAGGTCGAAGACATGCGGGGCTTCGAAGACCGCCTCGTCACGGTTGGCCGAACAGTAGAACAGCCCGACCTTGTCACCGGCGCGCACGGGCGCTCCGTTGATCTCCGTGTCGGCGGTGGCGAACCGGGCGAACTGGAGGACCGGTGTCGACCACCGGACGAATTCCTCGACGGCGGTGCCGATCCTGCCGTCGAAGTCGGCCATCAGCCATTCCCGTTGCGCCGGGTTCTCCGTCAGCGCCAGCATCGCATGCGTCGTCGTCTGCTTCGTGGTGTCGTTGCCGGCCGAGGCGAGCAGGATGAGGAAGGCGCCGATCTCCTCGTCGGTCAACCGTTTTCCGTCGACCTCGGCGTTGACGATGCTGGTCATCAGATCGTCGCCGGGGTGACTGCGGCGGAACTTGGCCAGTTCGACACCGGTGGCCGACAACAGCATGATCTCGTTGACGGTGTCGGCCGCCCGCTCCTCGATGCTGCTGTACTCGTCGTCGCTCATCGAGAACAGCTTCTCGGCGGCCTTCGCCACCGCGGGCTGGTCGGCGGCGGGCACACCGAGCATCTCCATGATGGTCAGCATTGGCAACCGCGCCGAACACGCTGCGACGAAGTCGATCTCACCCGCTCCGACGAGGTCGTCCACGACGGCGACGGCGTTGTCGTGGATCTGTTGTTCGATCCGCCGGACGTTGCGGGGGGTGAACGCCGAACTGATCAGCCGCCGGTACACCGTGTGTTCCGGCGGGTCCATCGTCAGGAAGAACGAGGCGAACCGCTGCACCTCCGCTGGCATCGGGTCCAGCGACACCCCTTGTGCGGAGGTGAACACTTCCGGGTGCTGGCTGACGAACGCGATGTCGGCCCGCCGGGTCAGCGCCCAGAACCCGTCCTCCTCCATGGGGAACAGCGACGACAGCGGGTGATGCCAGGTCAGCCCGTCGGCCGCGCGCAACTGCGCGAACACCTTGTCCCGGACGGCGAAGGGCTGCTGCCAGAACGACGCAGACGTGATGTCGACCGAACTGTATTCGCGGGCCGCCGCAGATGTGGACGTCACGAGGTTCAGCGTGACAGTCGCCGCGAAATTTGTAAAGCTATTCCGGTGACGTCGGTGACGGGCGACGGGAACAGGACCCGGGAGCGAATCCTGGCCGCGACGGCTGAGGTGCTCGGCCGCAACGGGATGACGAAGTTGAGCCTGTCTCAGGTCGCCGCGCAGGCCCGCGTGTCCCGGCCCACCCTCTACCGCTGGTTCCCCTCGAAGCAGGATCTGCTGTCGGCGTTCGTGGTCTGGGAACGGTCGCTCTACGAACGCGCCGTCGCCGAGGCCGCCGCGAACCTGCCCGCAGATCAGCGGCTCGACGCCGCGCTGCGCATCATCGTCGAATACCAGCAGTCGTATCCGGGTCTGCGCATGGTCGACATCGAACCGGCACAGGTGATCGCGCGCCTCGCCCACATCCTGCCGCGCATGCGCGACCGGTTGGAACGCGGTATGTCGGTGCCCGACGCCACGGTGGCCGCGTCCACGGCCGTGCGCGTGGCGATCTCGCACTACCTGGTGCGCAGCGACGACGGCGAGGACTTCCTCGCGCAGCTACGGCACGCCGCGGGGCTCACCTGAGGCGTTCACGACCGCCACGCCGAGCCCGGATCGGCCAGCACCTCGTCGGTGTGTTCGCCGAGACGGGGTGCGACAGAACGTGGCTCGCACGGGGTGCCGTGGAAGTCCGCGGGTGTGGCGACCATCGGGATGCTCCCGTCGCCGTCGGGGACGTACACCGCGCCCCCGGCGGCGTGGAACTGGTCGTCGGCGACGACGTCTTCCAGCGAGTTGATCGGCGACCAGAACAGGTCCGGTTCCGCCGCGAAGATCTCCGCCCACTCGGCCAGCGGTCTGGTGGCGAAGATCCAGTCGAGTTCGGCGATGAGTTCGCGGGCGTTGACCGCGCGCGAGCGGCCGGTGGCGAACCGGTCGTCGGTCAGCCAGTCGTGGCGTCCGACGCTGCGGCACAGCGCGGGCCAGTGCAGGTCCCCCTCCAGCCCGACGATCCAGAACCGACGCCCGTCGCCCGCGGCGTAGTTGTTCATACAGGGGTTGCCCATCGATTCCCGTTGGCCGATGGCGATCTGACGCCCGGTGAGCAGGAACGTGTTGAGGTCGAAGCTGATCGTGTAGGCGCCCTGCCGGTAAAGCGAGGTCGTCACCAGCTGACCGACTCCCGTGCGGGCACGCGACACCAGCGCCGCGCACACCGCCGCCGCCAGCGTCATGCCGACCGAGTGATCACCCATCCCACCCCGCTGGAAAGGCGGATCGTCGCCCGGTCGGGTCAGCAGGTGCGCCAGGCCGGCGCGCGCCCAGAACGCGGCGACGTCGTACGCCGCGCGGTCGGCGTCCGGCCCGGCCGACCCGTACCCGGTGATCAGACCGTAGACCAGCCGGGGGTTGGCGGCGGCGAGCGTCTCGAAGTCCAGCCCGAGGCGGCGCAGTGCGGACGGCCGCACGTTGGTCACGAAAACATCGGCGGTACAGAGGAGTTCGCGGATGGCGTCGCGCCCCGGCGCGGAGGTCAGGTCCACCGCGACACTGCGCTTGGACCGGTTGTCCATCTCGAAGGGTGGGTTCACGCCCCCGTCGATGCCGAGCATGCGGCCGAACATCCGGGCGGGATCCCCCGACGGCGGCTCGACCTTCACCACATCCGCGCCCCAGTCGGCGAGGATGCCACCGGTGGCGGGAGCGGCGACCCATACACCCAGTTCGACGACCTTCACACCGTCCAACGGTCCGGCCATCCGCCCTCCTCTTGGTCGTGGAACAGAACCTGGTTTACAGTCTGAACCAAATCTGTAAACAGCCCTCACAGCATGAGCCCCAAGGAGGCCCGCACCGGTGACGAAGACGTTCAGTATGTCGCCAGCCGTCGGCTTGGCCGCGCACCTGGGCCGGGGTGTGCAACGCGTGGCGACCGACGCCGTACTGCGGGGACTGCGACCGTTTCCGCGCTCGGTCGGTGACCTCGACGCGCGCACCCTGTCAGGTCTGATGGAGCGCACCGTGACCTCCGTCTCGATTCTCGGCGGTGACGCGGGCACGTCCTCGCGGGCCCGACTGGCACTCACCGGACGGGATGTCCCCGACACGGTGTTCGTCAAGCTGCCCGCCGAGACGGCGGCGACGCGGCTGATGGGTGAACTCGGCCGCCTCGGCGACACCGAGGTGCGCTTCTACCGTCAGTTGCGGCCCGAGTTGGACGGGGCGCCGGCCGCCTACGCTTCGGCCTTCGACCGGCTCACCGGCCGCTACGTGCTGGTGCTCGAGGATCTGCCCGCCGACGACTGCCTGTTCCCCGACACCCTCCACCCGTTGGACCGCGATCAGGCGGCGCTCGTGATGGAACTGTTGGCCCGGCTGCACGCGACGTTCTGGGGGCGGCTGTCCGCGCCAGGACAGCCCGGTCCGTTCGACTGGGTGTACACACCGTCGGCCGACCACACGTCGATGCTCACCGGCACCCTGCTGAAGACCTCCGCCCGCCGGATCGCCCAGAACAGCGACATCCCGGTGCAGTACGGCAGCTTCATCGACGAGAACTACCGGGCCGCCGCACGGCTGATCGACGAACCGCCGCACACGATCATGCACGGCGACGCCCACCCCGGGAACCTCTACTTCCGCAACGGTGCCGCCGGCCTGCTCGACTGGCAGGCGATCCGGCGCGGACACCCCAGCCGCGAACTGGCCTACACGCTGGTCACCAGCCTCACCCCGGCGGACCGGCAGGACGCCCAGCGCGACCTGCTGGACGTCTACCGCCGGGCGCTCGCGGCCGCGGGCGGCCCGGACCTCGACCGCGAGGAGCTGTGGCACCGGTACCGGCAGGCGGCGCTCTACGCCTACGTCGCCGCGCTCATCACCGCGGGGATGGGCGGTATGCAGAACGAGGACATCGCCTACGAGGGGTTGCGCCGCGGGGTGGCCGCGCTGCAGGACCTCGACACGGTGGCGCTGCTGAAGAAGTCGCTGTGATTCCCGCGTCCGGCCGTGCAGATCACCCGGCACGGCGTTACAAGCTCTACCATCTGTGAAACACCCCGTCACTCGAGGCTTGGACGTGAACGAACCACTGACCGCCCGGCGCGACCCCGCCGACTTCGACGATTCGTCGACGCAGCACCGCATCCTGGCGGCCACCGCCGAGGTGCTCGGACGGAGCGGCCAGACGAAACTGAGCCTGTCGGAGGTCGCACTCCAGGCCGGCGTCTCCCGGCCGACGCTGTACCGCTGGTTCGCCTCCAAGCAGGAATTGCTCGACGCCTTCGGCCGCTACGAGCGGGCGATGTTCGACCGGGGCATAAGCAAGGCGACGCAGGGACTGCGGGGTAACGAAAAGCTCGACGCCGCACTGCGTTTCATCGTGTCCTACCAGCAGTCCTACTCGGGGGTCCGCCTGGTCGACATCGAACCCGAAGTGGTGATCGCACAGCTGTCCCGCATCATCCCGTTGATGCGGGCGCGGCTCGAGAAGCTGCTCTCGGGGCCCAACGCCTCGGTCAAGGCCGCCACGGCGATCCGCGTCGCGGTGTGTCACTACATCGTGCGCAGCGACGACGGCGACCAGTTCCTCGCCCAGTTGCGCCACGCGGTGGGGCTCAAGAACCAGGATTAGCCGGCTGCTGCAGTGCCGACTGCTTCAGTGCCGACTACTTCAGTGCCGACTACTTCGATGCGCACCGGGACCCCGTTGAGTACCGACATCCCGGCCAGCGCCTCGAGATCCGCCGACCGGTTCGAGGTCAACTCGTTGACGTTGGCGCCCGGCACGCTGTTGGCCAGGGTCCACCCGCCACCGCGGTGCCCCCAGCCCTGCGGGATCGCGATCGTGCCAGGACGCATCTCGTCGGTGACTAGCACCTCCGATTCGACAGCGCCGTCGGCGGCGACGATCCGTACGGGGCCGCCGTCGACGAGACCCGCCGCGCGGGCGTCGTCGGGGTGGATCCTCGTCCGGTGGCGGCGGTCGCCCTTCATCAGCGTCGGACTGTTGTGCATCCAGCTGTTCTGGGATCGCATCTCACGGATCCCGATGGCCAGCAACGGGAATCGTGGATCGTCGTGACTCCGCGCGCCGAGGCGGCCGACCTCGGCGACGATCTCGGGCGGATCGAGCCGCACCTTCCCGTCCCGGTGCCGAACCACCGTGCCGAGGATTCCCGACGGGGCGTGCTCGTCGAGCACGATCCCGTGCGGCCGTGCGCGCAGGCGGTCGAGGTTGAGTCCGCCTCGCCGCAACCCGAAACGGTCACCGTAGGGCCCGAACCGCAACAGCAGTGCCATCATTCGCCGCGGGGTCATCCGGGTCGCCCGGAAGCGGTCGAGCTTGGCGAGCACCCGGTTGAACCGCTCGAGCGGACCGGTGGCGAACAGCGAGATGCCCATCCGGCGCGCGAGTTCGGCGTACACCTGCCACTCCTGGCGGGCCTGCCCGTAGGGTTCGAGCACGGCCTCGGTCGACTGGACGAACAGCGTCGGTGAGCAGGCGGCGAACATGATCGGCAGGTCGTCGCGTTCGAGCATCGTGGTGCCGGGCAGGATGTAGTCCGCCAGCCGGTTGGTCTCGTTGACGTAGAGATCGAGGGAGACGAACAGATCCAGTTGCGGCAGAGCCGATTCCAGTGCCTTGCTGTTGGGGACCGACAGCACCGGGTTACCGGCCACCACGAACAGCGCCCGGAGTTGGCCGGGGCCGGGGGTGGTGATCTCGTCCGCCATGACGGCGGCCGGGAAGGTGCCCAGCACGTCGGGGTGGTTCCCGATGCGCGAGCGCATCGTGTCGTAGCTGAAGCTGCCCAACCGCTCCCCCATCTCCTCGACGGGAATCACGGCACGCGACATCAGCGACCCGCCGGGACGGTCGAGGTTGCCGGTGACGAGCGTCAGCGCGTCGAGCAGGAAACTGACCAGCGTGCCGTGCCGGCCCAGACAGGCTCCGGTGCGGCCGTAGGCCGTGGCACTGGGCGCGGTGGCGAAGTCGCGGGCCAGCATCCGGACGATGTCACCGGGAATCCCGGTCCGCTCGGCGGTCCGCTCGGGGGTGTGCTCACGGCACAGTCGGCGCAGCGTCTCCCCGCCGGTCGACTGTTCGGCCATCGCGGTGGTGTCCTCGAGGCCTTCGGCGAAGATCACCTGCAGCATCGACAGCAGCAGCCACGCATCGCCGTCCGGGCGGATCGCGAGATGTTCGTACTCGCGGGCGGTCTCGGTTCGGCGCGGGTCGACCACCACCACCCGGCCGCCGCGGCGCACGATGTCGGCCAGATCGTTCTTGATCCGTGGGGCGCGTACCGCACTGCCGTGCGACACAAGCGGATTGGCGCCCACCATCAACAGGAACTCGGTGCGCAGCAGATCCGGGAACGGCAGCTGACTCGCGGCGCCGTAGAGCAACTTGCTGGCCACGAACCGGCTGTTGATGTCCTGCGAGCCGGCGGAGTACAGGTGCCGGGCACCGATCCGCGCCATGAACACCCCGGCCCACAGGCTGCTCGCGTAGCCGAACGCCGCCGGGTTGCCGAAGTACTGGCCGACGACGTCCCCACCGTCGCGGTCGAGGATCGTCGTCAACCGCGCGGCGATGTCGTCGAGCGCCTCATCCCAGCTGACCGCCTCGAACGTGCCGTCGGCGCGGCGCCGCAGCGGTTCCAGCACCCGGTCCGGGTCGTTCTGGATGTCGGTGAACGCGATGCCCTTGGGGCACGCCCGGCCCTGGCTCAGCGGGTGGTCGGGATCGGGTCGCAGTGACACCAGCCGGCCGTCGTCGACCGTGGCGATGAGTCCGCACATCGGCTCACAGATCCGGCAGTAGGTCACGCGGTGCTCGGCCGTCGGCGCTGACATGGTGAACACATTAGGAGAACTGTCTCCTTTAAATCGGAGAACGGTATTTCCGTCATTTGCCTGACGATTCTCTCCCGATTTGTAACGCTAGACCCATGACGACTGTGCAGACCGAATCCGGCGTGCTGGCCGGTGATGAGCGGATGTTGATCGACGGCGAATTGCAGCTGACGAGCAGCGGCGCCATGTTCGACGTGATCCATCCGGCCAGCGAGGAAGTGGCCGGTCAGGCCACCGACGGCACCGTGGACGACATGGCCCGCGCGGTGGCCGCGGCGCGACGGGCGTTCGACGAGTCGGACTGGTCGCGTGATCTGGACTTTCGCTACCACTGCCTGACCCAGTTGCACGAGGCCCTCGACCGCAACAAGGAGAGGTTGCGCCGGATCCTGATCACCGAGGTGGGCTGCCCGGTCACCGTGTCCGGCAGCCAGATCGAGAGCCCGATCGAAGAGGTCAAGCACTGGGCCGAGCACGGGAAGAACTTCGAGTATCTGGTCGACACCGGTGTGCACCCCACCCAGTTGGGGCCGGCACGGCGCAAGATCCACTACGAACCGGTCGGGGTGGTCGGTGCGATCACGCCGTGGAACGTGCCGTTCTACCTCAACGTCGCCGAGACGGTGCCTGCGCTGATGGCGGGTAACACCGTCGTCCTCAAACCCGCCCAGCTCACGCCGTGGTCGGGTAGCGAGTACGGCCGCATCGTCGCCGAGGAGACCGACATCCCGGCCGGGGTGTTCAACGTGGTGGTGTCCAACGCCAACGAGGTGGGCGCGGCACTGTCGGCCGATCCGCGGGTGGACATGATCACCTTCACCGGGTCCACCGCGACGGGTCGGGCGATCCTGGCCGCCGGCGCGTCGACGGTGAAGAAGACGCTGCTGGAACTGGGTGGCAAATCCGCCCACATCGTGCTCGACGACGCCGACTTCAACTCCGCGCTGCCGTTGGCGGCGATGATGGCCTGCGTGATGTCGGGTCAGTCCTGCATCCTGCCGAGCCGGATCCTGTTGCCGCGCAGCCGATATGACGAGGGCTTGGAGATCCTCAAGACCATGATGGAGGGTTTCCCGGTCGGCGACCCGTGGACGCCGGGCATCATGCAGGGCCCGCAGATCAGCGAGACGCAACGGCAGAAGGTGCTCGGGCTGATCAAGAGCGGTGTCGACTCGGGGGCGCGGCTGGTCACCGGCGGCGGAATCCCGGAGAACCTGCCGGTCGGGTACTACACCCAGCCGACCCTGCTCGCCGACGTCGACCCCGACAGCCAGGTCGCCCAGGAGGAGATCTTCGGTCCGGTGCTGACCGTCACGCCGTACGACACCGACGACGAGGCGGTCGCAATCGCCAACAACAGCATCTACGGGCTGTCCGGTGAGGTGTCCGGCGGCGATGTCGACCGCGCGTTCGCCATCGCGTGCCGGATGAGGACCGGCAATGTGACGATCAACGGTAAGAGCCACTTCGGTATCACCAGCCCGTTCGGCGGCACCAAACAGTCCGGCCTGGGCTACCGCAACGGCGAAGAGGGCTACAAGGAGTACCTCGAGGCCAAGACCATCGGCATGCCCGAATGACCGGAGCGGCCGACGAACTCGAGATCGCCCGGCTGCTGTACCGGTACGCCCGCGCGGTCGACAGCAAGGACTGGGAGCTCTACCGCTCGGTGTTCACCGACGACGCGCACATCGACTATTCGTCGGCGGGCGCGGTCGTCGGGCATCGCGACGAGGTGGTCGACTGGTTCGCCGCGAATTTCGGCGTCCTGCCGTGGAGCATGCACTACATCACCAACATCGAAGCCGACGTCGACGGCGATTCGGCTACGGTGCGGGCGATGTTCTACAACCCGATGCAACTACCCGGCATGGACGAGGTGTCGGCCTGCGGCGGTTACTACCACCACGAACTGGTGCGCACCGCCGACGGCTGGCGCAGCCGAAGCCTGCGCGAGGAGAACGTCTGGTTCACCAACGCCCCGGCGCGCACCGGCTGAGCACCTCGCCGAGACTGCTGCCAGATCACGAAATCCTCCCGGAGCGTGATCTCCGAGCAGTTTCGGCGAGAAGGGGGGTCAGCCCTCGGCCGCCAATTGTCCGCAGGCGGCGGCGATTTCGCGGCCGCGGGTGTCGCGGACGGTGCACGACACCCCGCGCTCGCGGACCCGCCGCACGAATTCCCGTTCGGCGGGTTTAGGGCTGGCATCCCACTCGCTGCCCGGCGTCGGATTGAGGGGGATGACGTTGACGTGCACCAGCGGCCCGAGCGCGCCATGCAGCCTCTTGCCGAGCAGGTCGGCCCGCCACGGCTGATCGTTCACGTCGCGGATCAGCGCGTACTCGATCGAGACCCGGCGTCCGGTGACGTCGGCGTAGTAGCGGGCCGCGTCGAGCGCTTCGGAGACCTTCCAGCGGTTGTTGACCGGGACCAGCGTGTCGCGCAGTTCGTCGTCGGGTGCGTGCAGCGACAGCGCGAGCGTGACGTTGAGGCGTTCGTCGGCGAGCTTGCGGATCGCCGGGGCCAGGCCGACCGTCGACACGGTGACCGACCGGGCGGAGATGCCGAACCCGTCGGGCGGCGGTGCGACGATGCGGCGCACGGCGGCGATCACCCGGTTGTAGTTGGCGAGCGGTTCGCCCATGCCCATGAAGACGATGTTGGACAGCCGCCCGCCGCGCGCCGCCGGGGCGATGCCCTCACCATCTCGGTCGCGCAGTTCGACGGCCGCGGCGCGGACCTGTTCGAGGATCTCGGCCGTCGACAGGTTGCGTTGGAGCCCACCCTGACCGGTCGCGCAGAACGGGCACGCCATCCCGCAACCGGCCTGTGAGGAGATGCACACGGTGTTGCGGTCGGAGTAGCGCATGAGCACCGACTCGAACGTCGTCCCGTCCACCGCCCGCCACAACACCTTGCGGGTCTCCCCCGCGTCCGTCTCGATCTCACGGACGGCGGTGAGCAGATCCGGGAACAACGCCTCGGCGACCTGCTCGCGCACCGCCGCGGGCAGATCGGTCATCTGCTGCGGATCGGCGGTCAACCGGCCGTAGTACTGGGTGGCCAGCTGCTTGGCGCGAAACGCCGGCAACCCGAGTTCCGCCACCGCGGCCGCACGGGCGGTGGCGTCGAGGTCGGCGAAGTGCCGCGGCGGCTTGGCGCGTCGCGGGGCATCGAAAACCAGGGGCAGGGGGTTGGGCATTGGTGCCAGTATCCCACCTGCGGCGGGGTGCCCGCTCAAGCGAGCAGTGTCAGCACGATCCAGGTCGCCACGGCGGACGGCAGCATGCCGTCCATCCGGTCCATCATCCCGCCGTGTCCGGGCAGCAGGTTACTCATGTCCTTGATCCCGAGATCGCGCTTGAACTGCGACTCGACCAGGTCGCCGAGCGTGCCGGTGATCACCAGCATCACCCCGAGCGCGACGCCGGCGTACCACGGCTTGTCCAGCAGATACACCACCGCGAGCACCGCGGCGGTCCCCCCGAACAGCAGCGATCCGACCAGGCCCTCCCAGGATTTCTTCGGGCTGATGGCCGGGGCCATCGTGTGTTTCCCGAACAGCACGCCTGCCACGTAGCCCCCGATGTCGGAGAACACCACGCCCAGCATCAGGCAGAAGACCCGGTTGGCGCCGTCCTCGGGATAGATCAGCAGCGCACCGAAACTCGCGAACAGCGGAACCCACGTCGCCAGGAACACGGCGGCGGCGATGTCGCGCGAGTAGTTCTGCGGTGTGTGTTTGAGACCCTGGCCGACCAACCGCCATATCATGCAGACGACGACGGTCGCCGCGAAGCCGCCCAGTGCGCCCGCGGGTCCGAACGGCCAGGTCAGCCACAGTGTGGCCTGACCGCCGACCAGCAGGGGGATCATCGGCATCCGGTAGCCGGCCTCGGTCAGCCGGCTGCTCACCTCATGGGTGCTGACGGCGACGGCGGCCGCGACCAGCGCGAGCCACAGATACGGGGCGAACAACAGGATGGCGATGAGCCCGCCGCCGAGGGCGACACCCACCGCGATGGCGGCTGGAAGGTTGCGTCCGGCGCGCGACGGCTTCTTCTGCGGCTCGTCGACCGGTGTTTCTGACACGGAATCCGCTTTGCTGCTGACAGGCCGCTAGACCTCCAGCAACTCTCCCTCTTTGTGCTTCACCAGTTCGTCGATCTGGTGGGTGTAGGTGTGGGTGGTCTTGTCGAGGTCCTTCTCGGCGCGGCTGACCTCGTCCTCCCCGGCTTCGCCGTCCTTCTTGATGCGGGCCAGCTCCTCCATCGCCTTGCGGCGGATGTTGCGCACCGACACCTTGGCGTCCTCGCCCTTGGCCTTGGCCTGCTTGACCAGATCGCGGCGGCGCTCCTCGGTCAGCTGAGGGATGGAGACGCGGATGATGTTGCCGTCATTGGTGGGGTTGACGCCGAGGTCGGAGTTGCGGATCGCGTCTTCGATGTTGCGGAGCTGGTTGGCCTCGTAGGGCTTGATCACCACCATGCGCGCCTCGGGCACGTTGATGCTCGACAGCTGGGTGATCGGCGTGGTGGCGCCGTAGTAGTCGACGTTGATCCGGGAGAACATGCCCGGATTGGCGCGGCCGGTGCGAATCGACGACAGATCGTCACGCGCCACCGACACGGCCTTCTCCATCTTCTCCTCGGCATCGAAGAGGGTTTCGTCGATCACTGTCTTTCTCCCGTCGCTACGTTCGCCCGGCGTCGTCGCACCCGTTCAGGTGGTGACCAGTGTTCCGATCTTCTCACCCGCGACCGCGCGGGCGATATTGCCGTCGACGAGCAGATTGAACACCAGGATCGGCATGCCGTTGTCCATGCACAGCGAGAACGCGGTGGCGTCGGCGACGGCCAGCCCGCGGTCGATGACCTCGCGGTGGGTGATGGCCGTCAGCAGCTGGGCGTCGGGATCCTTGCGGGGGTCGGCGGTGTAGACGCCGTCGACGGCCTTGGCCATCAGGACCACCTCGGCGCCGATCTCCAGGGCCCGCTGGGCCGCGGTGGTGTCGGTGGAGAAGTACGGCAGCCCCATCCCGGCACCGAAGATGACCACGCGCCCCTTCTCGAGGTGGCGCACCGCACGCAGCGGGATGTAGGGCTCGGCGACCTGACCCATCGTGATGGCCGTCTGCACGCGGGTGTCGATGCCTTCCTTCTCCAGGAAGTCCTGCAGCGCGAGGCTGTTCATCACGGTGCCGAGCATGCCCATGTAGTCGCTGCGGGTGCGTTCCATCCCGCGCTGCTGCAGTTGCGCACCCCGGAAGAAGTTGCCACCGCCGATGACGACGGCGACCTGGACACCGCTGCGGACCACTTCGGCGATCTGGCGCGCCACGAGGTGTACGACGTCCGGGTCGAGACCCACGGCGCCGCCACCGAACATCTCACCGCCGAGTTTGAGCAGCACGCGCGAATACAGCGGGCGGGTCTCGCCGACTGCCGCGCCGGCGCCGTGGTCACTGTTCGGCTCCGACATCGGTCCTTCGGCCTCCTCGCTACGACGTACCGGGCGCTCCCCCAGGTGGCACACCCATCCTGCCTCATGCGGGGCGCCCGGTGTGGCAGGGGCGGTCGAATTCACCCCGGCGACCGGTCCCGCCGCGCATTAGGGTCTGACCTCATGACGACCCCGGCCGGACACGTGTACGTGTCGCGGCTGCTCACCGACGGCGCCATGGAGCGGCTGCGGCGGCTCGACCGGCCCTTGCGCGTCGGCGGCGAGGACCCGCCCACCCGAGACGAGCTCGCGGCCGGGTTCACCGGGGCCTGCGCGGCGGTGGTCACGCTGACCGAACGGGTCGACGCCGGAATCCTCGACACCGCAGGCGACGGGCTACGGGTGGTGGCCAACGTCGCCGTCGGCTACGACAACATCGACGTCGCGGCGGCGCACGCCGCGGGGGTGACCGTCACCAACACCCCGGGTGTGCTCGACAACGCCACCGCCGACCACACGTTCGCGCTGATCCTCGCCGTCACGCGCCGCGTCGTCGACGGCGACCGGTTCCTGCGCTCGCGCCGGCCGTGGATCTGGGGGCCCCGAATGCTCACCGGGCTCGACGTCAGCGCGGGCGCCACGCTGGGGATCCTGGGCTACGGCCGCATCGGCAGGGCGGTCGCGCGGCGGGCCCGCGCCTTCGACATGACGGTGCTGGCCACCTCACGCCGCCGCACCTCCGGAGCCGACGGCGATGTCCGGTTCGTCGACACCGACACCCTGCTGGCCGACAGTGACGTCGTCTGCGTGCTGACGCCGCTCACCCCCGAGACCCGCCACCTGATCGACGGCGCGGCGCTCGACCGCATGAAATCGACCGCCTACCTGGTCAACACCGCGCGCGGCGGGGTCGTCGACGAGTCCGCGCTGATCGACGCGCTGCGCGCCGGGCGTATCGGTGGCGCCGCGCTGGATGTGTTCGAGAATGAACCCCATGTCAACCCCGCACTGCTCGACGCCCCGAACCTCGTTCTCACACCGCACATCGCCAGTGCCGGTGAGGCGACCCGCGACGCGATGGGCGTCCTCGCCGTCGACAACGTCGCAGCCGTGCTCGCCGGCCGGCCCGCGCTGACCCCGGTCCGATGAAAATCGTTCTCGCACCGGACTCTTTCAAGGAGTCCATGAGCGCCGCGCAGGCCATCGCCGCCATGCGCGACGGGGTACGCGCGGCCCTTCCGGACGCCGATTGCGTCGGGGTCCCGATGGCCGACGGCGGTGAGGGCACCGTCGACGCCGTGGTGGACGCGCTCGACGGTGAGCGGGTGACGGTCGAGGTGGCCGATGCGCTCGGCCGGCCCGTGCCGGCCACCTACGGTTATGTTCCCGGCCGTCGTCTCGCGGTCATCGAGATGGCCGCCGCGGCGGGTCTGGAACTCATCCCCGCCGACGAGCGTGATGTGCTGTGCGCCAGCACCTTCGGTGTCGGCCAGCTGATGGCCCACGCGCTCGACCGGGGCGCCGCCGAGTTCCTGATCGGCCTCGGTGGATCCGCCACCAACGATGGCGGCGCGGGGTTGCTCACCGCCCTGGGCGTCGAGTTGCTCGACGGCTCGGATGCGCCGCTGCCACCGGGCGGCGGTGCGCTGGCCGATCTGCACCGCATCGACACCGCGGGCCTCGATCCGCGGCTGGCGGGCGTGCACATCCAGTTGGCCTGCGACGTGACCGCACCCCTGCTCGGGCCCGCGGGCGCCAGCGCCGTGTTCGGCCCGCAGAAGGGTGCGACACCCGCCGACGTCGCCCGGTTGGAGGCTGCGCTGGCGCGGTTCGCCGCGGTGGCCGACGCCGCGCACGCGGAGACACCCGGTGCGGGTGCGGCCGGCGGGCTCGGCTTCGCGCTGCTCGAATTCCTCGGCGCCACAAGCCGTCCCGGTGTCGAGGTGGTGGCCGAGACGGTCGGGCTGGAACAGGCGCTACGCGGTGCGGCGTGGGTGTTCACCGGTGAGGGCGGCGTCGACGCGCAGACCCTGATGGGCAAGACGCCGTTCGGGGTCGCGCAGGTGGCCGCCCGCACCGGGACCAGGGTGGCCATCTTCGCCGGCCGGGTCGGCCCCGACGCGTCGGTGCTTCTCGAGCACGGCGTCGACGAGATCGTCGGGATCACCGCACCCGGAACACCTCTCGCCGAGGCGCTGCGCACCGGCCCGCAGTCGCTGGCGCGGGCCGTCGAGAACTTCCTCCGCCGGCTCTGACTTTCCCCGCCGAGCAGACGCAAATGTCCCCCAAAACCGCCGTTTGAGGGCACATTTGCGTCTGCTCGCGCCAGGTTTACGACTCCCGCGCGACCTCGGCGACCGGCAGGCTCGCGTGATGGGCGTGGCAGGCCTTCGGCGGTGACGGCGGCAGGTCGAGCGCCGGGTTGCCGTCGAAGAAGCCGACGGGTTTGAGGTGGAATCCGGTGTAGGCGCACGGCATCACCGGCCAGTCCTCCGGGCGCACGACGTGGTGGGCGCCGACGGTGTACCAGAGCACGATGTCGGTGTCCTCCAACGGCGCATCGTCGGCGATGTACTGCGGTAGCCCCTGCATGTCGGCCGACTGATACATGTAGTCGCCCGCGGCGTACAGCTCCGCGGGGTCGTATTTCGTCACCCACAGGTTGTGCTGCACGAACCGCGCCCGGTCGTAGATGTAGGAACCCTCCTGCACCATCACCGGCACCACATCCTTGGGCGTCAGCTTGTAGGCCACCGCACTGCCCAGCTCGTTGCGCTTCGACGGGTTGGCGATCTTCCAGTACCTGCCGGTCGACCAGTCCCAGTCACGGGCGCCGTCGGCCTCCGAGGCCACCAGCGTGTCGCGGGTGATCCACGCGTTGTGGTGCGGGTTGAGCGCCGGGTCGGGTTCGGGAATCGAATCCACCTCGTAGACACTGTTTCCCGCGCCGTCGATGCTCATGTCGAGCCGGAAGTTGAAGAAGTGCTGATGGTTCGGCCCGTAGATCCCCGGCGCCACCATCTTCCCCCAGCGCGGATCCTCCCCGTCGGGGACGGCACCGGTGGTGAGCACCCCCGACAGCTTGACCTCGACCTCCATCGAGGCGTCGTTGTAGAAGTACCAGAAGAACCCGTACTCGTAGTTGCCGACGGTGCAGATCATCGAGATCACCAGCCGCCGCGACCGCCGCACCTCGACCTCACCGGTGCGGAAGTCGGTGTGCTTCCACGAGATCCCGTAGTCCTCCTCATGCATGCAGATGGCGTTGGGGATGGTGACGGCATTGCCGGCGGAGTCGTTGACCGTCCCGTCGAAGTAGAAGATCTCGCCGAGACAGTCGCATCCGAGCGTCAGCGGGTTCGCCGAGAATCCCATCCCGACCTCACCCATGTCGAAGACGTTCTTGTTCCAGTGCGTCGGCGCGGTGTCGCCGTAGGGCACCACCATCTCCGACAGCGACGCCCGGTAGACGATCGGCCGGGTCTCGCCGCGGTCGGTGTAGGTGATCTCGTGCAGCACGATGCCCTCACGAGGGTTGAAACCGACCCGCATCGACCACTTCTGCCACTGCACCCGCCAACCGTCGACGGTGAAACTCGGTCCCTCGGGCTGGGTGATCTCGATCGGTTTGACGTCGTCGCGGAACGCGGTGAACGCCGGTCGGTTGTTCGGGTCGAACATGAACTGCTCGCTGTAGTTGCCCGCGGTCGGCGGCAACGGCACCACCCCGTGATCCTCGACGTCGAGCACCGCCATCGCATCGAGATCGAACGTGACTATCAACCCCTCGACGGGCCGTGCGTAACCGTGTTCGGACGGCGCGGCCCGCATGAACGTCAGCGGTCGGCAGATCAGCGGTGAGTTGTCGTAGTGGTCCTGCCGGCCGTAGTACCCTGCCGGCCACGGGTCGATCATCGCGAGGCTGAAGTCGGTGACGCCCCGTTTCCGCATCGCCTCCTGCCACCGCGGATCCTGGCGGACGACCTCCTCGACGCCGGTCATGTGTTCGACGAGATAGGACGGGAACCGGCCGGGCACCGCCCGCCAGGATTCGATGACCCGCGCCCCGAGGTCCACCACGGCCTCGCTGACGAGTTTGGCCGCCCCGTCGTACATGGTCGCGAACGCCCGGCGCGGCACACCGTCGAGACCGTCGAAGGTCAGTGCGGGCGTCTTGGCCGGCTCGGCGAGCGAGATCATCACGAACTTCAGCGTGGGCGTGGCGTATTCGGAGTCCATGATGATCGCCGCCGCCGCTTCGATCTCGGCGCCGCTGAGCGGGTCGAGAGGGTAGGCGACCGCGCCGTCGGTGGTCTTCGTGCCGGCCACGGTGCTGTCCATGGTCATTCGTTTCACACCCCTTCAGGGCTGGTGTCGGATTTGTTGAGATCGAGGACCGCCAGGTGCGCCAGTGCGTCGTCCTGGGTCATCTTGTGCGCCGAGCGGCGACCGAAGATGTAGACGACCAGACCCAGCGCGAACATGCCCAGGCTGATGCCGCCCACCCACGTCATCCAGGTGGCGGCGGGCACGTCGATCCACGGTGTGACGAAGGAGTAGTAGATCCCGCCGATGGTGCCCAGCGTGCCGACGACGACGGTGATCCACACCCCGACCATCCCGCCGGGGATGCGCCAGAACTGTTCGTTGACATAGCGATCCGCGTACTTCCTACGGGCGATGATGACCGGGAACAGGAAGAAGAACCCGGACAGCAGCCACACCGTCGACAGCCCGCCCTGCAGGTAGATGGTGACGTTGGCCATGCTGCTCTGCGAGTACAACCCGACCAGGATCAGTGACGAGATGACGCCCTGGATCAGGATGGCCGTCACCGGGTTACGGGTGCGCGGGTTGAGGTGGGTGAAGATGCGCGGCAGGTGGCGTTCGAGACCGGAGACGAAGATGAGCCGCGAGTAGGCGACCTGGTAGGTCATCAACGCCACGATGATGATGAACGCCAACACGACCGCGCAGACCTCCATCAGACCCGGGAAGCCGGCGACGTCGAGCATGCCGATGATGCCGGTGACCGGGTCGATCTCGTCACCGGGCAGCGCCATCATGGTGCCGAGCGTGGTGAGCAGGTAGATCGCGACGAGCGCGGTCGACCCCCACAGGATCATCCGCGGGCCGCTGCGGCGCACGGAGAGGAACTCCGCACCCATGTTGTACGGGGTCTCGACGCCGAGCAGGTACAGCAGCACCGTGCCGTACAGGAAACCGGCGACCGCGAAGTTCGGGATCGTCGCCTCTTCCCAGGAGAACGGGGTGGCCGAACCGTTCTTGCCGGCATACAGCAGTCCGCAGATGAAGATCGTCAGCGTGAGCACGCCGTAGACGACGAACACGATGTTCATGATCCGTTGGTTCGCAGCGAGTTTCGCCAATGCCAGCCCGATGACCGTCCACAGGATGACCAACTGCAGGATGATGCTGATCGTCAGCCCCAGTTCGGCGTGGAACGCCAGCAGCAGGAACTGCAGCACCACGGCCGGCGAGGATGCGGCGTTGAGGATCACCGGCACCCACGACAGATAGCCGCCGATGAACCCCCAGGTCTCCCCCATGGTGCGGTAGGCCCAGATGTACACCCCGCCCTGACCCGGCCACAGGTTGCCGAGTTCCACCACGGCCATCCCCGCGGGGATCAGGAAGGTGAGGATGCCGAGCACCCACATCGGGATGGCCGTCCACCCGCCTGCGGCCATCACCGACGATCCGGTGACCCAGCAGATGATGAAGACGTAGGCGGCCGTGAGGCCGAACGTGCTCATCACCTTAGGCAGGATCTGTTCGGGGACGAGTTCGGTGGTCATCAGGGCGTCGCGCCCCGGCGGCGGGGACGCCTCGAGTTCTGCGGTCATGATTCTCCCAAAGGTGTTGAGGGATAGGAGCGTCAGTTGACGATTTGTCCGTCTTTCATCCGGACGACACGGCTCGCTTCGTCGGCCACCGTGGGGTCGTGGGTGCTCGCGACGACCGTGACGCCCAGCGTCGAACACAGGTCGCGCAGCATGCGCACCACCGTCTCCCCCGTGCGGTGGTCGAGGTTGGCTGTGGGCTCGTCGGCGAGGACGAGCGCCGGACTGCTGATCAGCGAGCGCGCGATCGCCGTGCGCTGCTGTTCACCGCCGGACATCTTGGTCGGCTGGTGGTCAATGCGGTGGCCGAGGCCGACCAGTTCGAGCAACTCGATCGCTCTGGTGCGCAACGCTTTGCGGTCGTAGGGCTCGAACATCAGCGGCAGTTCGACGTTCTCGACCGCCGACAGGAACGGGATCAGGTTGTAGCTCTGGAAGATGAACCCGATGGTGTCGTGGCGTAACGCGGCGAACTGGCTTTCCGTCAGCGTGCGGGTGTCGCGCCCGGCGACCGCCACCGAACCCTTCGTCGGGCGGTCCAGCCCGCCGATGATGTTGAGCAGCGTGGACTTTCCGCTGCCGCTCGGTCCCATCAGGCAGACGAACTCGCCCGGCATCACGGTCAGGTCCGCGGCGACCAGCGCGCGCACCACTTCGTCGCCGAGTTTGTGCAGTTTCCACACGTCGGCGATCTCGATGACCGGCAGTGGCGGCGAGGTGGTCGTGTCGTGGTCGCGGCGTTCTTCGATGGCGGTCATGTCAGCCTCCGGCGGTCAGGGAGCGGATGGGCGGACGCGATGCGGCCGCCCAGGTGGGTGGGATGTTGGTGGCCAGTGCCGCGACGACGCTGACGCCGACGGCCGTCGCGGCGCCGGTGAGCAGACCGCTCGCCGCGACGCCACCTGCGGCCAGTCCGGTGCCGCCGAGGACGATCCCGGCCACCGCCGCCAGCGCCGCGCCGGCCAGCGCACCGAGGACGGCGGCGACGAGGGGTTCGACGAGCAGCGCCGCGACCACGGGGAGACGCGGAATCCCGTTGGCGCCCAGCACACCGAGTTCGCGGGTGCGGTGCGCGACGGTGCGTGTGGTGGCCACCGCCACCTCGACGACGCCCACCAGCAGCACGCTGACGGCGATGAGGACGACGGCGCGGTTGATCTCGTCGGCGTGGCCGAGGGATGCGGACTGCGCCCGGATCCCCTCGGACATCCCGAAGACGATGACGACCAGGAACGCACCGGTCGCGGTGGTGACGATGGGCAGCACCAGCTCACGGATGCGGCGGCAGGTGGACAGCCACCCGTAGGACAGTCCTCGGCGCAACACTATTGTTCTCTCTTCTTCGCGCAAGCGCTCATCAGCGGCCCCCCAGGAGATCGACGGGACGTTGCTGCAACAGCCGGTGCACGGGTACCAGCGCGCCGACGATCGCCATGGCGGGGATGAACGCCGCGACCATGCCGGCGGCCTGCAGCCACGCGATCGGCGTCGCGATGCCCGGGATCACCAGCGCCACAGCCACTCCCGCACCCAGCACTCCGATGAGGTAGGCGGCGACGAAGACGAGCGCCGATTCGACGAGGAAGAAGTAGAGCACCTCGTCGGCGAGGCCGATGCTCGACATGATCCCGAACTCGCGTTTGCGTTCGGCGACCGCGGCCAGGAACGACGACACCGCGATGACGAATCCGAGGATCAGGCCGATCGTCGAGATCAGACCGAGCGTCGAACTCGTCACTTTGCCCGAGAACAGCGCGGAGAACTTCTGCTCGAACGACAGCGGCCCGTTCCCCCCGACGGTGTCGTAGATCAGACCGGCACCGCGCGGATCGGGGGTCTGCGCCGGGTCGGCGGTGGCGTCCAGGCCGGTGGCGGCGCCGAACGTCTGGGCGAGATCGCGCCGGTTCTTTTGTCCTGCAGGGGCTTTCACCGTCCACCAGCCGTCGTCACCGATGATTTCGCGGGCGACGGAGGTGGCCACGGTGACCGATTGGCCCGCGCCGGCCACGGCGGCGACGAGATCGTGACCGCCGACGTCCACGCGGTCACCCGGGGACACCCCCAGCCGTTGGGCCACCGCGTCGCCGAAGATCGCCCGTGCCGAGGGGGTCTCGTCGTTGCCGCGCAACGACACCGGGACCCCGTAGACCTCCGTACGCCCCGACAGGGTACGGGTGGCGGTCCACCCGGCAGGCACATCGATCTCCGGCGCGGCGCCCCCGGCGATCAGCGCCTGCGTGTCCGGGTCGTACTGCACCCCGGCGGCGGGCACCACCCACAGGTGCGCCTCGCCGAGTACGTCGGTGACCGAATCTGCGCCTGTGATCGCGAAACTCGAGGAGATCGTGCGCACCACCGTCACACAGGCGATGGCCAAGGCGATGCCGAGGACGGCCAGCACGAACCGTGCGGGGCGTCGGCGGATGTTGGCCAGCGCGAACCGGACGAGGCACCCGAAGGTGTTCCCGGAGGAATTGGCGATCAGCGGTGATCGAGCGGAAGTGGTTGCGTTGTTGACCTGACTGGTCTCCACAATCAGCGATCGTGGGATCGGGTTGTTTCCCCCACCGCTGTCTGTGGTATCGCGGAGGTTAACTCCGCCGGGACGTGGTTACGTCGACGTGTCGGCGCACAACGGATTTCGTTGTCAGGAGGCGTCCTGAATGCGCCGCCAGGGACGCGCCTGCTCGAGTTCGTAGGCCAGTTCCAGCAGTCGCGCCTCCCGGCCCACCGTCGATGCGAACATCATCCCGATCGGCAGTCCGCGGTCGGATACGCCGAGCGGCAACGATATAGCGGGATCACCGGTGGCGTTCTGCAGCGGTGTGAACGCCACCCAGTCGACCAGGCGATCGATGATCTGCCGGTAGTCCGCCGTCGGGTCGAGGTGGCCGATCAGCGGTGGGGACTCGGCCAGCGTCGGGGTGAGCACCACGTCGTACTCGCGCGCCAGACGCGCGCTGATACGTCGGGTGCGCGCCAACCGGGCGATGGCGACGGGCAGCCGGTGCAGATTGCGCGCGGCATGGGATTCGAGCCCGAGCGTGAGGTTGTCCAGACGGGTGCGGTCGAAGCTGGCGCCGAAGGTGCGGCGCCCGCCCCGGACGAGGGCGTACGACAGGAATGCCCAGTAGAGCAGGAAGTCGTCCATGAAGTGTCCGGGGATGGGGTTGTCGATCGGGGTGACGCGGTGACCCAGATCTTCCAGCAGCGCTGCGGTTCTCATCGTCTCCTTGCGCACCTCGCGGCCGGCCTCACGGGCGATCGAGTGTGTGCACACCGCGATGCGCAGCCGTTGCCTGCCGGGTGCGGTGACGTCGCCGATCGGCGGCAGTTTGGGGTTGCGGTAGACCCGTTCCATCTCGCGGTAGAACGCGGCGGTGTCACGCACCGAGCGGGTGACGACACCGTTGGCGACGATCCGCAGTGGCATCTGGCGCATGTCCCGGTCGAGCGGTAACCGGCCGCGGGACGGTTTGAGGCCGACCAGACCGTTGCAGGACGCCGGGATCCGGATCGACCCGCCGCCGTCGTTGGCGTGGGCGATCGGCACGACGCCGGCGGCGACGAACGCCCCGGAACCCGAGGAGGAGGCGCCGGCGGTGTGGTCGGTATCCCACGGATTGCGTACCGCCCCGAGTCGCGGATGTTCGGCGGAGGCGGAGAACCCGAACTCCGACAACCGCGTCTTGCCTAGCGCCAGCAGACCGGTCGCGAGATAGGCGCGGGCGAAGTCCCCGTGCGCGCCGGCGGGCCGTGGATCCCATGCGTCGGTGCCCTGCATGGTCGGCATGTCGCCGACCGCGACGTTGTCCTTGACGTAGGTCGGGACGCCGTCGAAGAAGCCGCCGTACGACCCGGGGCCGCCGGCCCGCGCCCGGGCCCGGTCGAACGCCTCGTAGGCCACCCCGTTGAGCGCCGGGTCGACCGCTTCGGTGCGCGCGATCGCCGCCTCGACGAGCTCGGCGCGCGACACCCGCCCCTGCTGCAGGGCCTCGACGATGCCGACGGCGTCGAGGTCGCCGAGGGCGTCGTCGGTGAAGGCGTTGATGCGAGTCATGCGCCCGACGGTACCAACACGTACCGCCGGGTTCGCCGAGCAGACGCAAAAGTGCCCCGGAACTCGCGTCCCGGGACACTTCTACGACTGATCGCGCGTCAGGCCTGGCCGACCTCGAAGCGGACGAACCGGGTGACGGTCACGCCGGCCTCGTCGAGCAGGGCCTTGACCGTCTTCTTGTTGTCGGACACCGACGGCTGATCGAGCAGCACGACGTCCTTGTAGAAACCGGTGACTCGGCCTTCGACGATCTTCGGCAGAGCCTGCTCGGGCTTGCCCTCGTTGCGGGCCGTCTCCTCGGCGATGCGCCGCTCGTTGGCGACGACGTCCTCGGGCACGTCCTCACGGGTGAGGTACTTGGCCTTGAGCGCGGCGATCTGCAGGGCGACCGCGTGCGCGGCCTCAGTGCCGTTCTCGCCGTCACCCGTGTACTCCACCAGCACGCCCACGGCCGGCGGCAGATCCGCGGCACGCTTGTGCAGGTAGGTCTCCACGTTGCCGTCGAAGTAGGCGACGCGGCGCAGTTCGAGCTTCTCGCCGATCTTGGCGCTCAGGTCCGCGATGACCTGCTCGACGGTGGTGTCACCCACCTTGGCGGCCTTGAGAGCGTCGATGTCGGTCGCCTTGGCGGCGGCGGCCGCGGCGACGATCTGATCGGCCACCGATTGGAACTCCGCGTTCTTGGCGACGAAGTCGGTCTCGGAGTTCAGCTCGATCAGTGCGCCGTCCTTGGCGGCGACCAGGCCCTCGGCGGTCGCGCGCTCAGCGCGCTTGCCGACGTCCTTGGCGCCCTTGATGCGCAGCAGTTCGACAGCCTTGTCGAAGTCGCCGTCGGCCTCGACGAGCGCATTCTTCGAAGCCATCATGCCGGCGCCGGTCAGCTCCCGAAGCCGCTTGACGTCGGCAGCGGTGTAGTTCGCCATGTGAGCCTTCCTACGGGTTCTGAGGGGCGGTGGGTTCGGTCTGGATATCCGCCTCGGGCGTACCGGGCGCGGCACCGGCCGCGGTCGGCGACGCCGTCGCGCCGGCGAGCAGTTCCTGCTCCCACTCGGCGAGCGGCTCGGCAGCCTCGGCTTCCGGCTTGTTGCCGTTACCGCCGCCGGCCCGGGCCTGCAGACCCTCGGCGACCGCGGAGGCCACGACCTTGGTCAGCAGTGCAGCGGAACGGATTGCGTCGTCGTTGCCCGGGATCGGGTAGTCGACGACGTCGGGATCGCAGTTGGTGTCGAGGATCGCGATGATCGGGATGTTCAGCTTCCGCGCTTCGGCGACCGCCAGGTGCTCCTTGTTGGTGTCGACGACCCAGATGGCCGAGGGCACCTTCTGCATGTCGCGGATACCGCCGAGGCTGCGCTCGAGCTTGTTCTTCTCGCGGGTCAGCATCAGGATTTCCTTCTTGGTGCGACCCTCGAAGCCACCGGTCTGCTCCATCGCCTCGAGTTCCTTGAGGCGCTGCAGGCGCTTGTGCACGGTCGAGAAGTTGGTGAGCATGCCGCCGAGCCAGCGCTGGTTCACATACGGCATGCCGACACGGGTCGCCTCTTCGGCGATGGACTCCTGCGCCTGCTTCTTGGTGCCGACGAACATGATGGAACCGCCGTGCGCGACGGTCTCCTTGACGAATTCGTACGCCTTGTCGATGTAGGTCAGCGTCTGCTGCAGATCGATGATGTAGATGCCGTTGCGGTCGGTGAAGATGAACCGCTTCATCTTGGGGTTCCAGCGACGGGTCTGATGCCCGAAGTGGGTGCCGCTGTCGAGCAGCTGCTTCATGGTGACTACGGCCATGCTTGTGCCTTACCTGCTTGTCGGTTGTCGCCCGGCGTCGGGTGATGCCAGGCCCTGGTGACTGCGGGAGTGCCGGACCCGCTGTGACACGGGACCGCCGGCATCCGGTACGACTCTGGGTCGAGGTGCAGACACGCGAAGTCAGCCCGCTCGATGCGAACTGCAGGTAGGAGTTTACACCGTCGGAACAGGTGCTTTGTCCACAGCGGACGCCCGCTCCACAGGGCGGCGGCGAGTCCCTGGTGATTGGGGCAGGCACCGGCTGAACTGGGACGATGCGATTCCTGGCGGTGTTGGTGGCGATCTCTGTCGCGGTGGCGGCGCCGGTGCGTGCCGAGGACCGGTTGGACTGGCCGCTGCGGCCGCGACCTGCGGTGGTGCGCACGTTCGACGCGCCCACCCCGAACTGGCAGCGCGGCCACCGCGGGGTGGACCTGGCCGCGACCCCGGGGCAGCCGGTGTACGCCGCGCAGTCCGGCACGGTGGTGTTCGCCGGTGAACTGGCCGGACGGCCGCTGGTGTCGGTCGCCCATCCCGGCGGCCTGCGCACCAGCTACGAACCGGTGCGGCCGTCGGTGCGGGCGGGGCAGACGGTGCGGGCGGGCGCGGTCCTCGGCGAGGTCCTGGCCGGCCACCACGGGTGCGCGGCCGATGCCTGTCTGCACTGGGGTGCGATGTGGGGGCCGGCGTCGCGCGCGGACTACGTCGACCCGCTGGGCCTGCTGGAGACGACGCCGGTCCGGCTCCTGCCGCTGCGCTGAGCGATTTCGGCGTGTTTGGTCGCGCTGAGCGCGACTGCGCACGCCGAAATCGCCCGTGCGACATCGAACTCAACGCGCTGATCCAGGCGGTGGTGGTGACCGACGACCGCGAGGCGGCCGCGGCGGATTTGGCAGCCGCGATCGGCGGGGTCGGCGCCACCGAACTGCTCGATTCGCCGTTCATATTGCTCGGCACCCACGAGCAGATGGCGCAGACGCTGGACGAACGGCGACGGGTCTTCGGGGTGAGCTACTGGACGGTGTCCGACGAATGGGCCGGCCGGCCGTCGGCGATGTCGGACCTCGCGAAGGTCATCGCGCTACTGCGGTCGTGACTTTCCGGCCCGCCAACCCAGGTAGACCAGTCCGATGCCCACCAGCGCAATGACCGGTCCGGCGATCGACCATGTCGTGGTGCCGCTCATCGGGCTGCCCCCGACGAACCCGAACCCCTGGAGCGCGAAGAGCCCACCCGCCAGGGCGACCAGGACTCCGACCACGACCAGCGCGACGCTTTTCATCCGGCAACACTAGCCGCAGGCCGCGTCACACCGTCGCGCTCAGGCCCGCGGGTGGGCCTGGTCGTGGACGGCGCGGAGCCGCGCGACGGTGACGTGGGTGTACAGCTGGGTGGTCGCGAGCGTCGAGTGGCCCAGCAGTTCCTGCACGATCCGCAGGTCCGCACCGCCTTCGAGCAGGTGGGTGGCGGCGCTGTGCCGCAGGCCGTGCGGCCCGATGTCGGGTGCCCCAGCCACCGCGCCGACGGTCTCGTGCACGACGGTGCGGGCCTGACGCGGGTCGAGGCGCCGACCGCGCGCGCCGAGCAGCAGTGCCGGGCCGGACTCGGCGGTGGCCAGCGCCGGACGGCCGCTGGTCAGCCACGCCCGCAACGCCTGCTCGGCCGGTTCGCCGAACGGGACGGTGCGCTGCTTGTCGCCTTTACCGAGGACGCGCAGCAGCCGTCGGGAGGTGTCGACGTCGTCGATGTCGAGGCCGCACAGCTCGCTGACGCGGATCCCGGTCGCGTAGAGCATCTCGACGATCAACCTGTCGCGCAACGCCAGCGGGTCTCCCTGCTGTGCACCGGAATTGGCGGCGTCGAGGGCGTCGCGCGCCTGATCCTGCCGCAGCACCGCGGGCAGTGTCCGTCGCGCCTTCGGCATCTGCAGCCGCGTCGCCGGGTCACTCGCCATCAGCCCGCGCCGCACAGCCCAGGCGGTGAACGTCTTCACCGCCGACGTCCGGCGGGCCAGGGTGGTGCGGGCGGTTCCGGCGGCCGCCTGCGCGGAGAGCCAGGCGCGCAGCACCGGCAGGGTCAGGGATCCGAGGTCGGCGCCGGGGGTCCGTTCGTCGACGAACGCGAACAGCGACCGCAGATCGCCCAGGTAGGCCCGCCGGGTGTGGTCGGAGCGCCCTCGTTCCAGCGCGAGGTACTGGTCGAACGCGTCGAGGACGGACTCCACGCCCCTACCGTGGCAGAGCCGCCGCAGGTGTCTAGCCGACGCGCCGCAGCGTGTCCGGGGTGAGATCGGCCAGCGTCGGATAGCCGTCGACGGCCATGGTGAGATCGGCTTCGGCGAGCAGTGAGCGCAGCACGTGGACGACGCCGTCGACGCCGCCGAGCGCCAACCCGTAGGCATAGGGCCGGCCGATCCCCACGGCGGTGGCGCCCAGGGCGAGCGCCTTGACGATGTCGGAGCCGCTGCGGATACCGGAGTCGAACAGCACCGGCAGCCCGTCGGCGGCTTCCACCACACCCGGCAGGCAGTCGATGGCGGGCAGGCCGCCGTTGGCCTGCCTGCCGCCGTGGTTGGAGCAGTAGATGCCGTCGACGCCTTCGTCCTTGGCGCGCCGGGCGTCGTCGGCGTGACAGATGCCCTTGAGGATCACGGGCAGCTTGGTCAGCGAACGCAGCCAGGGAAGGTCGTCCCAGGTCAGCGGGTTGCCGAACAGCGACACCCACTTGAGCACGGCGCCCTGCGGATTCTCCTCCGGTGGCTGCGTCAACCCGGCCCGGAACACCGGGTCGCTGGTGTAGTTGGCCAGACAGCGCCCCCGGAGCTGCGGAAAGTTCGACGTCGACAGGTCGCGGGGCCGCCACCCGGGCACCCAGGTGTCGAGCGTGACGATGATTCCCTTGTAGCCCGCCACCTCGGCGCGCTGCACGAGGCTGGCGGCCAGCTCCCGGTCGGTCGGGGTGTAGAGCTGGAAGAAGCCCGGTGTCTCGCCGAACTCGGCGGCGACGTCTTCGAGTGGGTCCTCGGTCAGTGTGGACACCACCATCGGCACCCCGGTGCGCGCGGCGGCCCGCGCGGTCGCCAGGTCGCCGTGGCCGTCCTGCGCGCAGATGCCGATCACGCCGATGGGCGCCATGAAAACCGGTGCGGGCAGGGACAATCCGAACAGGTCGACAGAGAGGTCGCGTTCTCGGGTGGCGCGGAACATCCGCGGCACCAGACCCCAGTTGTCGAAGGCGGTGCGGTTGACCCGCTGCGTGCGCTCGTCACCGGCGCCGCCCGCGACGTAGGAGTAGACCGACGGCGGCATCGCGGACTGCGCCTTGGCCTCCCAGTCCGCGAACGTCATCGGCAGCTTCGGCATGACGCCGGACAGCCCCTGCAGGTAGATCTCGAGTTGGTAGTCGCCGAATGCCATGTCCGTCAGGGTGCCAGCCCGCCCGGCGGTCGGGGCGCAGACTCGCGTGTCTCAGCCCGTGGCTTCGGCTTTCGCCAATTCGGCCTTCCACTGACGGAAGGTCTCCTCGGTGCGCCCCCGCCGCCAGTAACCCGAGATCGACGACGCCCATTTGGCGTCGACGCCGCGTTCCTTGCGGATGTAGGGCCGCAGGTTGTGCATGACGGCCTGGGCCTCACCGTGGATGAACACCTGCACCTGGCCGGGTAACCACGACGCCTCCTTGACGGCCGCGACGAGCGGGGCGTTGTCACCGGCAGCCTCCTCGGGGACCAGATCGGCGCGTCCGCCACGGTAGATCCAGCTGACCGACACCCCGTCCGGCGCGGACAGCGGTAGTACGTCGTCGGGTCCCGCGACCTCGATGAACGCCTTGCCGACGGCATCGGGCGGCATCGCCTCGAGCACGGCGCTGATGGCAGGCAGTGCGGCCTCGTCGCCGGCGAGCAGGTGCCAGTCCGCCGCGGCATCCGGGCTGTAGGCGCCGCTCGGCCCCATGAGGTAGGCCGGTTGACCGGGCTGCGCGGAGGCCGCCCACGGTCCGGCCACCCCGTGTTCGCCGTGCACGACGAAGTCGATCGTGACCTCGCCGCGTTCCGGGTCGACCTTGCGCACCGTGTAGGTCCGCACCACCGGCTGCTTCTCCACTGGCAGCGCCTTGAAGCTGTCGAGGGTCAGCGGCGCCTCGAGCGCGGACACGTCGACCCCGTCCGGGACGATCACGAGTTTGACGTAGGCGTCGGCGAACTCGTTGGGGGTGAAGGTGTCGAAGCCGGACGATCCGTTGCCGCCGAGCACCACACGGATCATGTGCGGTGCGAGCTGCTCCGTGCGCACCACCTCGAACCTGTGCACCGGTCGTCCCGCCACGACTGCCTCCAAACTCTCGACTGATTCCCACCGACGATACGAGCGCGCCCGGCGATGCAGTGACCTACCGTCCCCGCGCCATCCTCCAGCGGCCGCCCTCATGTACCACCAAGCCTGCCACCTCCAACATCGCCAATGGCCCCACGACCTGGTAGGCGGGGATACCCGCGGCGACCGCGACCTCGTCCGCACTGCGCGCGCCGCGTTTGGGCAGGGCGTCGTAGATCCGTCGCTCGGCGTCGGTGAGCCCGTCGAGCGGTGTGGCCGGTCCGGCCTCGACCGGCGGGAGCTCTCCCATCCGTCCGACCAGCTCGATGATCTCCTCGGCACGGGTCACCAGGATCGCGCCGCCGTCGCGCAGCAGGCGGTGACAGCCCACCGACGCCCCCGACGTGACCGGTCCGGGCACGGCGCACACGTTGCGACCGAGAGCGCCGGCCCACGCCGCGGTGTTCGCCGCACCGCTACGCGCCCCCGCCTCGACCACCACCGTGGCACCCGACAGCGCCGCGACGAGCCGGTTGCGGGTGAGGAAGCGGCTGCGCGTCGGGCGGGACCCCGGTGGATATTCGCTGAGCACCAGCCCGTTCGCGCGAATCCTGGCGAGCAGCGCGGAGTGGCCCGCCGGGTAGGGCACGTCGATACCGCCCGCCACGACAGCGACCGTCACCCCCTCGCCCGCGAGCGTCGCCCGGTGCGCGGCGCCGTCGATACCGAACGCGCCACCGGACACCACCGCGACGTCGCGCATCGCCAGCCCGGCGGCCAGATCCGCCGCCACGTGTTCGCCGTAGGCGGTGGCCGCCCGGGTGCCGACGATCGCCGCCGCCCGCTCGGCCACCTCGTCCATACCGACCGGGCCGACCGCCCACAGCACGAGCGGCGGGTGGCCCTGCGGCCGCTTCTGCGTGTCGACGCCGGTGAACTTCAGAAAGTTCAACAGCGGCCATTCGTCGTCGAAGGCGGTGACCAATCGCCCGCCCATCCGGGCCAGCACGTCGAGATCCGCTTGCGCACAATCATGTTCGCGGCGGGCCTCGGTCTTGCGCCTCAACCGCTCACCCACCTCGGCGCGCCGGATCTTCTCGGCGGCCTCGACCGGCCCGACGTCGGTGACCAGGGCCGCCAGTTCCGGACACGGCGGTTCGGCGACCCGCGACAGATACGCCCACGCGCGCGTTTCGATGGTGTTCATCGGATACCCGCCACGTTCCTGAAGCTCAGCGCGATACCGATCTCGTCGACGCCGGGGACCTGTCGGCCGGCGAGATCGGCGAGGGTCCACGCGACCCGCAATGAGCGGTCGACCCCCCGGATGCTCAGCACGCCGCGGTCGAGTGCCGAGCGCAAGGGCTCCATCGCCTTGGTGGCGAGTCCGAACTTCCGCCGCAGCAACGATCCGCTGACTTCCGCGTTGGTGCGGATGCCGTAAGGGCGCCACCGTTCTGCGGCGGCGGCTCGCGCCGCGGCCACCCGTGCACGCACGACGGCGCTCGATTCCCCCGGTTCCGGCGCAAAGGCCCCCGCCTTCACCGCGTGCATCTCCACCCGCAGGTCGACACGATCCATCAGCGGACCCGAGAGCTTGCCGAGATAGCGCTGTTTGATGCCGCCGGGACAGCTGCAGTTGCGCGGGTCGGCAGGTGCGCACGGGCACGGGTTGGCCGCCATCACCAGTTGGAAGCGCGCCGGGTAGCGGGCCACGCCGTCGCGGCGGGCCAGCCGTATCTCCCCGTCCTCCAACGGGGTTCGCAACGCTTCGAGGGCGCTGACCCGGATCTCGGCGCATTCGTCGAGGAACAAGACGCCGCGGTGGGCCCGACTCACCGCGCCGGGCCGCGCCATCCCCGCACCACCGCCGACCAACGCAGCGACGCTGGAGGTGGGGTGCGGCGCCACGAACGGCGGTCTGGTGATCAGCGGCGCGGCACCGGTCAGCAGACCCGCCACGGAGTGGATCGCGGTCACCTCGAGCGACTCCTGCTCCGACAGCGACGGCAACAACCCCGGAAGGCGTTGAGCCAGCATGGTTTTACCGACACCGGGCGGTCCGGTCAGCATGAGGTGGTGGGCTCCGGCGGCGGCCACCTCCACGGCGTAGCGGGCATGCGCCTGACCGACGACGTCGGCGAGGTCGGCCGTCTCACCCGAAGGGGCGGGCGGCGCAGCGATCCGCGGTTCGAGGTCGGCCTTGCCCGCCAGCCACCTCCGCAGGTGCCCGAGGGTGCGCACTCCCCACACGTCGATACCGTCGATCAGGCCGGCCTCGGCGAGGTTCTCGCAGGGGACGACAACCGTCGGCCAGCCCTCACGCTTGGCGGCCAGCACCGCGGGCAGCACCCCTTTCACCGGACGCACCCGGCCGTCGAGCGCCAATTCGCCGAGTAGGACGGTCTTCTCGAGCCGTGTCCACTCCGTCTTCTCGTGGGCGCACATCACCGCGGCGGCCAACGCCACGTCGTAGACCGACCCCATCTTCGGCAGCGTCGCAGGAGAGAGCGCCAGCGTCAGCCGGGACATCGGCCATTCGGCGCCGCAGTTGGTGATCGCCGCACGCACACGGTCACGCGACTCCTGCAGAGCCGCATCGGGCAGCCCGACCAGATGCACCCCCGGCAAGCCGGAGGAGATGTCGGCCTCGATCTCGACGATCACCCCGTCCAGGCCCAGCACCGCCACCGAGAAGGCCCGTCCCAGCGCCATCACGCCACCCCCGTCAGGTGGGTGATCTCCGGGGTGGCCTGCCGGCCGATACGCACCCCGATGACGTCGATCCGCACCGCTGCCCAGCGTTCGTCCCGACCGGCCAGCCACAACCCGGCCAGCCGGCGCAGCCGTCGCACCTTCTGCGGCGTGACCGCCTGCACCACCCCGCCGAAGTGGTCAGTGGTGCGGGTCTTGACCTCCACGAACACCACCGCCCGCGCGGCCGGGTCCTCGGCGATCACATCGAGCTCACCGTAGCGGCACCGCCAATTACGTTCCAGCACACGCATTCCCAGCGAGTCCAGGTGTTTGACCGCCAAGTCTTCCCCCAGCGCGCCGATCGCCGCACGAGTCCACGTAGTCATGGGAGCAAGGCTGCGCACCCACACCGACACCGACGGCACACCGGCACCGGGTTATCCCCAGCCGCCGATTCATCCACAGGCCAGCACGCCTCGGCGTATACGAGCTCACCGTCGAGTTCCGAGTCGCAACTATCGTGTTCGGAGATCACTTCGGAGACACCTGTGTAGCTGCTCGCTTGACAGTCGGTATTTCACTCAGTCGTCAATAATCGCAACCGATTCGGGCAGTTCGGCATCGCCATGAAGGCCAAAAGTCCCTGCTGATCAACCGCGGTCCAAGGGACGCTAGTTGCCGTGCTGCGCGGATAGCGCAGACCACCCGTGGCGCGACTCCCCGACCTAAGAATGCGTCCTCGGGTCGCCGACGAGCATGGAGACCGATTATGTACGAGCCACACCAACCCGGCGGGTTCCGCAGGCTGCGCTCCTCGAGGGGCGCGCGATGACCGCCGGGTGGTTCCCCGACCCCAGCGGGCAACCCGGACAGCGTTACTACGACGGGCAACGATGGACTCCGCATTTCGTACCCACTCCGCCGCCGGTCGTGGCGCCGCCTCCACCCTCTGTGGCGGTCGCTGTGTCCTCTGGCGGAGGACCCAACCACGCGTTGCACGCGGTGCTAACCCTGCTGACGTGCGGGCTGTGGCTGCCCATTTGGATCCTGGCCGCCATTATCGGTGCGGCCTCCGGATCGTCGGTCGCCGTCGTCGGTGGCGCTGGGGGCGCGAGAGTGACCACTCGGTCCAACAGGACTGCCCTGATCGCATTGGCCGGTTTGTTCGTCGGGCTGGTGATGCTGGGTGTCGTCGTCGAGCATCCTTGGCTGCTCGTCGTGCTGGCGCCTATGGTCGGCGCGGGCGCATTCTTCTTCTGGCAGTACAGGTCCGCTCAGGATCGGAGGTCTCGGGAGCTTCGCGAACAGTACCGGCGCGACGTGCTCGCCGATCGCGCCGACTACGAGAACGCGTTGTGGCAACGCGGCGACCCGCGCGGGACCTACGGCCGCTACATGCCGCCGAGGTACTGAGCGAACTGTGGAGCGAGGCACGTTCGCATACGCCGACTGATCTGCGGCCTGGTGCGCACGAACGACGAGAGCACAGCATGCGTTTCACGCCCGTCAAAAAGGGGGACCCGTAGCCAGCCATCCGGCCACCCAATCGCGGCTGCACCGACGCAGGAGGTTTCACGAGCATGAGCACCAGACCCGGCTACGGCGGAGGCATGGGTAGTGGCAGGGGCAGCGCCGGTGTCAATGGCGCGGTCAACAAGGCGACCAACAGCGACGCCTTCGAATACACCGCCCGGGCCGGGTTCGCCGCGAGCGGGGTGCTCCACCTGCTGGTCGGCTACATCATCCTGCAGATCGCCCTCGGCAGCGGCGGCAACGCCGACCAGTCCGGGGCGCTGGCGACGCTGGCCGGCCAGACCGGCGGCAAGATCGTGTTGTGGATCGCCACCATCGGATTGATCGCCCTGGGCCTGTGGCGGTTGGCCGAGGCGTTCATCGGCGCCAAGCCCGGCGAGCAGTACGGACAAGCCCAGGGCGACAACCCCGCCTGGAAACGCGCCAAGTCCGTGGGGCTGGCGATCGCCAACTTCGCCATCGCCTTCTCCGCGCTGCAGTTCGCCACCGGCGGCGGTCAATCCAGCGGCCAGCAGAACTCCGGGATCTCGGCCCAACTGATGCAACACGGCTGGGGTAAGGCGCTGTTGATCCTCGTCGGCCTCGGCGTCATCGCGGTCGGCGGCTACCACGTCTACAAGGGCGCCACCAAGAAGTTCCTCGAGGACCTCCGGGTCACCGGCGGCACCGGCATCAACGCGGTCGGCGTCGCCGGCTACGTGGCCAAGGGCCTGGTACTCGCCGGGGCGGGCATCCTCGTCATCGTCGCGACCCTGCAGGCCGACCCCGCGAAGGCCTCCGGTCTCGACGCGGCTGTCAAGACGCTCGGGCAGGCGCCGTTCGGCAAGTTCCTGCTCATCGTCGCCGCGGTCGGCATCGCCGCGTTCGGCGCCTACAGCTTCGTGCGCAGCCGCTACGGCCGCCTGTAACCGCCCGAACCACCGAACCGTCGCCGCAGCCTCGCTGCGGCGGCGGCTCGCTTTTCGGCTCCATCGCCCGGCAAATGCGCCGGCGACCGCACAACCCAGCTACAGCATCTCCAACGATTCCGGCAGCTACCGAACGACGAATTCCGGTCACGGCGGTCCGCCATCGTGGATGCCGACTCCGTCCCGGCGGGGAGGTAGGGAAGGGTATCTTCACTTAGGTCTGCCTCAGGTCACAGCGCCCGTGGCGCGGAAAGGATGCACTGGATGCGACCACGTTTGAGCCGGATCAGCCGCCCGATCGTCGCCGTAGTGTCGGCCCTCGCGGTGGTGACCGGTCTGGCCGCCTGCTCGAGTTCGGACGACTCCGACGAACTGCTGATCTACAACGCCCAACACGAGTCGCTGACCAAGGAGTGGATCGACGCCTTCACCAAGGAGACCGGCATCAAGGTGTCCTACCGTCAGGGCGGCGACACCGAACTCGGCAACCAACTGGTCGCCGAGGGCGATGCCTCACCGGCCGACGTCTTCCTGACCGAGAACTCCCCCGCCATGGCCGCCGTCGAGCGCGCCGGACTGTTCGCCGACCTCGACGCCGCCACGATCGACCAGGTTCCAGCGCAGTACCGTCCGGCCACCGGTAAGTGGACCGGCGTCGCCGCGCGCAGCACGGTGTTCGTCTACAACCCGTCCCGGCTCAAGGCCGATCAGCTGCCGAAGTCCCTGCTCGATCTGCAGCAGCCCGAATGGAAGGGCCGCTGGGGCGCACCGCCGGCCAAGGCCGACTTCCAGGCGATCGTCGCCGCGTTGCTCCAGTTGGAGGGCGAGCCCGCGACCGCGCAGTGGCTGGCCGGGATGAAGGCGAACGCGGTCATCTACAACGACAACATCGCCACACTCAAGGCCGTCAACGCCGGTGAGGTCGACGGCGGCGTGATCTACCACTACTACTGGTTCCGCGATCAGTCCAAGACCAAGGAGATCAGCGGCAACACCGCGCTGCACTACTTCAAGAACCAGGATCCGGGCGCGTTCGTCAGCCTCTCCGGCGGCGGGGTGCTCGAGTCGAGCGACAAGAAGGACCAGGCGCAGCAGTTCATCACGTTCATCACCGGTAAGGCCGGTCAGGAAGTGCTCGAGAAGGGCACCTCGTTCGAGTACCCGGTCGCCAGCGGGGTGCCCGCCAACCCCGCTCTGCCGCCGTTGGACACCTTGCAGGCACCGACGGTCGATCCCTCGACGCTGGACGCGCAGAAGGTGACCGATCTGATGACGAAGGCTGGCTTGCTGTAGGTGGTCGCCGCCGCCCCGCCCGTTCCGCCCCCCGCGACACCGGTCGCGCGGTCCGACAAGAACGCCCGTCCCGGCCCACTGGTGTCCGGCACGGTGGCGATCCTGGTCGCCGCCACACTGGTCCCGCTGGGCTACGTGGTGTGGGGTGCGGTCTCCATCGGGTGGGACCGGGCGTACGAACTGGTGGTCCGGCCGCGCGTCGGCGAACTGCTGCTCAACACCGTCGCACTGGTCGCGGTCACCGTTCCGCTGTGCGTGGTGATCGGCGTCGGCGTGGCGTGGCTGGTGGAACGCACCGACCTCCCCGGCCGGGCGTTCTGGCGTCCGCTGTTCGTCGCGCCACTGGCGGTCCCGGCGTTCGTCAACAGCTACGCCTGGGTCGGCGTCATCCCGTCGCTGCACGGGTTGTGGGCGGGCGTCCTGGTCACCACCCTGTCCTACTTCCCGTTCATGTACCTCCCTGCGGCCGCGACGCTGCGCCGACTCGACCCGGCCGTCGAGGAGTCGGCGCGCGCGCTCGGCTCCCACTCCACCGGAGTGTTCTTCCGGGTGGTGCTGCCCCAGTTGCGGCTGGCCATCCTCGGCGGCGCACTGCTCATCGCCGTGCACCTGCTCGCGGAGTTCGGCGCGTTCGCGATGGTGCGCTTCGACACCTTCACCGTCGCGATCTTCCAGCAGTTCCAGGTGACCTTCGACGGTGCGGCGGGCAGCATGCTGGCCGGGGTACTGGTGCTGCTGTGTCTCACGCTGCTCGTCGCCGAGGCCGCCGCCCGCGGGAACGCGCGGTACGCCAGGATCGGGTCGGGGACGCAGCGCGCCGCCACGCCGGTTCACTTGGGCGCCAACATGATCCCTGCGCAGCTGACGCTGGCCGCCCTGGCCGTGCTGGCTCTCGGGGTGCCGGTGTGGACGATCCTGCGCTGGCTCCACATCGGCGGCGCCGAGGTGTGGGCGTTCGACGACATCGGCGAGGCGCTCGGCCAGACCGTCGCACTGGCCGGTATCGCGGCCGCGCTGACGACGGTGCTGGCCTTCCCCGTCGCGTGGGTCGCGGTGCGGTCCAGCGGATTCCTGGCCCGCGCGGTCGAAGGCGCCAATTACGTGACGAGTTCGCTGCCCGGCATCGTCACCGCACTTGCGCTCGTCACCGTCACCATCCACGTCGTGCGCCCGCTCTACCAGAGTGTGGCGCTCATCGTCTTCGCCTACGTGCTGCTGTTCATGCCGCGCGCCCTGGTCAACGTGCGCGCCGGGCTGGCCCAGGTGCCGACCGGTCTCGAGGAGGCCTCCCGCTCACTCGGCCGCTCCCCGACGGTGACGTTCCTGCGGGTGACGTTGCGTCTCACCGCACCCGCCGCGGCGGCCGGCGCGTCGATGGTGTTCGTCGCCGTTGCAACGGAACTGACCGCGACGCTGCTCCTCGCCCCCACCGGCACGCGCACGCTGTCGATGCTGTTCTGGTCCTACGCCAGCGAACTCGACTACGCCGCCGCCGCACCGTACGCGCTGGTGCTGGTCCTGCTCGCGGTGCCGGTGACGATGATCCTGCTCAAGCAGTCGACGAAGGGGGCCGCCCAGTGACCGGCCCCGCCATGCTCGAAGTCCGCGCCCTGGCCAAGACGTTCCACGACCACACGGTGCTCGATCACATCGACCTCGACCTGGCACCGGGCAGCCTGACCGCCGTCGTCGGAGCCTCCGGATGCGGGAAGACCACCCTGCTGCGGCTGATCGCCGGGTTCGAGACCCCGGACTCCGGAACCATCGCCATCGCCGGCCGGCAGGTGGCGAGCGCGACGAGTTCGGTTCCACCGCACCGCCGCAGCGTCGGATACGTCGCCCAGGACGGCGCCCTCTTCCCGCACCTGACCGTCGGCCAGAACATCGCCTACGGCCTGTCCGGCACCACCCGAAGCGCCGCGGTGCGCACCAGGGTCGCCGAGCTGCTCGAAACCGTCTCTCTGGAGCCGAGTTTCGCCGCCCGCCGTCCCCACCAGCTGTCGGGCGGCCAGCAACAGCGCGTCGCGCTGGCCCGTGCACTGGCCCGCGAACCGGACCTGATGCTGCTCGATGAACCGTTCAGTGCCCTGGACACCGGCCTGCGCGCGTCCACCCGGAAGGCCGTCGCGGGACTGCTGTCCCGGACCGGCGTGACCACGCTGCTGGTGACGCACGACCAGGAGGAGGCGCTGTCGGTCGCCGACCAGGTCGCCGTCATGCGCGACGGCCGCTTCACCCAGGTCGGCACGCCCGAACACGTCTACCGCCGGCCCGTGGACCGGTTCACCGCCGAATTCCTCGGCGACTGCATCACGCTGCCGTGCACCGTCACCGCCAACGTCGCCGACAGCGCGCTGGGACGCATCCCGGTGATCGCCGACGACGGTCCGGGAACCTTGATCCTGCGCCCCGAACAGCTCGTGGCGACGGTCGTCTCCGACAGCGGCCGGCTCGACGGCGTGGGCACCGTCATCGCCACCGAATTCCTCGGTCACGACGTACTGCTCACGATCGACCCGGCCGGCGACGGCGCGCCGATCGTCGTGCGCCAGCACAGCCTCGCCCCTCCGCCGGTGGACGCCAAGGTGCGCATCGAGGTGGTGGGTCACGGAGCGGTGCTGAAATGAGCCGCCTCGTCGATTGTCTTCGCGCGCACGGGGATCGGATCGCGGTACTCACCGATTCCGAGCGGCTCTCATACCGCGACCTCGCCGACCTGGTGTCCGGGTCGGCCGCCCGTCTCGGGGACACCCGTCGTCTGGTGATGCTCGAGACCCGCAACGACCTGCCGACCCTGGTGCACTACCTGGGGGCGCTCGCCGGCGGCCACGTGGTGCTGCCGGTGCCTGCCGGACGCGATCACCGCGAGTTGACGGCCACCTACGATCCCGACGTCGTGGTCGACGGGTGCGGACCGCAGATCAGGCGCGAGGGCAGCGCACACCGCCTGCACGACGACCTGGTGCTGCTGTTGTCCACCTCGGGCAGCACCGGCTCACCCAAGCTGGTCCGGCTCTCGCGGCGCAATCTGCTCAGCAATGCCCATGCGATCGCCGACTACCTCGACATCCGCGAAACCGACCGCGCCGCAACGACACTGCCGATGTCGTACTGCTACGGCCTGTCGGTGGTCCACAGCCACCTGCTGCGCGGCGCCGCGCTCATCCTCACCGAACACTCCGTGGTCGACGACGAGTTCTGGACGTTGTTCCGCCGCCACGGCGGCACCACCTTCGCCGGTGTGCCCTACACGTTCGACCTGCTCGACCGCGCCGGTTTCGACACCATGGACCTGCCGCACCTGCGCTATGTCACCCAGGCCGGTGGACGGTTGGCGCCCGAACGGGTGAAACGGTACGCCGAACTCGGCGCGGCACGCGGCTGGCAGCTGATCGTCATGTACGGCGCGACCGAGGCGACGGCCCGGATGGCCTACCTTCCGCCCGACCTCGCCGCCGAGCATCCCGGCTGCATCGGCGTACCGATCCCGGGCGGCTCGTTCACGATCGAGGCGCTGGACGGCTGGCCGGCCGACGATGCCGCGGGCGAACTCGTCTACCGCGGGGACAACGTGATGATGGGCTATGCGCACACCGCGGCCGATCTGTCGCGCGGCGACGAGGTCGAGGCGCTGCACACCGGCGATATCGCCCGCCGCCGGCCCGACGGTCTCTACGAGGTGATCGGCCGCAGCAGCCGGTTCGTCAAGATGTACGGCCTGCGCATCGATCTGCAGCGGCTCGAGACGGCGCTGCGTGCGCGTGGCGTGCCCGCGTTGTGCTCCGACCTCGACGACCGCCTCGTCGTCGCCGCGACCGCACCGCAGCGCCCGGCGGAGGTCGCCCGGCTGGCCGCCGAGGCCGCGGGTGTGCCGTCGAGCGCGGTGCACGCCGTGGTGGTCGCCGACCTGCCGGTGCTGCCGACCGGCAAACCGGACTACCCCGCGGTGCGGGCACTGGCGGCGCCGGTCGACGACGCACCGCCGACCACGGATCTGACGACCGTGTTCGCCGAGGTGCTGCACCTCGACAGGGACGGCATCGACCCGGACGCCAGCTTCGTCGACCTCGGCGGCAACTCGCTGACCTACGTGGCGATGTCGGTCCGGCTGGAACGGGCACTGGGCCGCCTGCCCGCCGACTGGCAGCGCGTGCCGCTGCGCGATCTGCAGACCCGCGCGGTACCGCCGCGCCGGCGCTGGACGGCCACCCTCGAGACCAGCGTCGCGCTGCGCGCGGTCGCGATCGTGCTGATCGTCGGGTCGCATGCCACGCTCTTCGAACTGTGGGGCGGGGCGCATGTGCTGCTGGGCATCGCGGGGTACAACTTCGGCCGGTTCTGTCTGACCCCCGCTCCCCGCGCGCAGCGGGTCCGGCACCTGCGCACGACGATCGCCTGGATCGCGGTCCCGTCGGTGGTGTGGGTGGTGATCGCGCTACTGGTCACCGACGACTACCACCTGTCGAACCTGTTGCTGGCCAACAAGTTCCTCGGTCCGCACGACAGTATGACCGCCGGGCGGCTGTGGTTCGTCGAGGTGCTGGTGTGGACCCTCGTCGCGCTGGCGGTGCTGATGGCGGTGCCCGCCGCCGACCGGGCCGAGCGGCGGTGGCCGTTCCTGTTCGCCGTGGTGTTCCTGGCCGCCGGCCTGGCGTTGCGCTACGACATCCTCGGGCTCGACCTGGGCCGCGACGCGTGGTTCACGATGCTGACCTTCTGGTTCTTCGCGGCCGGATGGGCCGCGGCGAAGGCCACGGCACCGTGGCAGCGGGTGGCGGTCACGACGGCCCTCGTGGTCAGTTTGTACGGGTACTTCGGGAACACCAACCGCGAGATCCTGGTGCTCGCCGGCTTCCTGCTGCTGATCTGGCTGCCCGCGCTGCGCTGCCCGCCCGGGTTGACGGTCATCGCGGGCGTCGTCGCCGAGGCGTCGCTGTACACCTACCTCACGCACTTCCAGGTGTACGCATTGTTCGAGGGGCGTCCCGCGCTCGGCGTCGCCGCGTCGATCGCGGTGGGTGTGCTGCTCACCCAGGCGCTCACCCTGCTGCGCCGGCGGTTGCGCGACCGCCGGCCGAGCGTCAGTGCGGCGACGGCGGTTCCCGCTCGGCGATGAGCCCCTCCTGCGCGAGGGTCGCGGCGATGACGCCGTCCGCGCGGACCAGGCTCGCGGTGATCATGCCGCGGCCGCGGGCGGCGGCCGGTGAGGTGGACTCGAGCAGGTTCCACTCGTCGGCGCGCACCGGTTGGTGAAACCACACCGACGAATCGGTGGTGCCGCTGCGGTGGGTCCGCGCCCGCATCGAGTGTCCGTGCACCTGCAGCGCGGGGTCGATCATGTAGAGGTCGGTGACGTATACCGCGATCAGGGTGTGCAGGAGCGCGTCGTCGGGCAGGTCGACCGTGACTCGCCACCACAACCGCCGCACGAAACCCTCGCCGGAGCCGTCGTCGGCGATGCGGATGTCGAGTTCGTCGAGCGGTACCGACGGTGCCGGGCCGGGCGGTCCGGTGGGCTCGAGGGCGTCGGGTCCGGTTGCGGGAAGCCGGTGGTGACCGTGTTCGGGACCGGCCATCGGCGCGGCGAACGACACCGTGGCGGTGGTCAGCAGCCGGCCGGCCTGGCGCGATTCGACGCGCCGGGAAGCCGTCGTGCGGCCGTCGTAGACGGCGGTGACGTCGTAGTCGACCGGGTCGCCCGCCTCGCCCCCGCGCAGGAACTGCAGATGCATGTTGGTCGGGGGCCGGTCGCCGTCCACGGTGCGCGCGGCCGCGGCCAGGCTCTGTGCGGCGAACTGCCCGCCGTAGGCCCGTTTGCCCGCGGGTCCGCTCGGCGCCCCGATCCAGGTGTCCGCGCGCTCCCCCGCGGCCACGTCCAGGAGCTCGAGCAGGTGACTCACGCTCCGCCTGATCCTGTTGCGACGGAACCGGATTCGGCGAGGTGCGCGATCTCGTCGGCGGGCATGCCGAGCCATTCGGCGAGTACGGCCGCGGTGTCGTCGCCCAGTGCGGGTGCGGCCACGGCGGGCGGGTAGGTGCCGTCGATCGCGATCGGCAGACCGGGTGCCAGATAGCGGCCGACGCGCGGTTGGTCGAGCTCGGTGAACAGTGGATTGGTCGTGACGCGGTCGTCGCCTGCCACTTCGGCGAAGCTGCGGTAGCGCTCCCACAGCACCGAGGTGCCCGACAGCGCGGACGCCACCTCGTCGGCGGTGTGCGCGCTGAACCAGACGGTGAACAACCCGGTCAGCGCGTCGCGGTGACGGTAACGTTCCCCTTCGTCGGTGAAATCGGCGCCGAGCGCGTCGCCCAGTGCGGCGACGGCCTTGGCGGTGCCGGTCAGTTCGGTGAGGTCACGGAAGTGCCGGTTGGTCAGGGCCACCACCATGAACGCTGCGCCGTCGCAGCTGACGAAGTTCTGCCCGTACGTTCCGTAGAGCGAGTTGCCCACGCGGGGGCGGGATTCGCCGGTGACCATCGCCTCGGTGAGGAACGCGAGATTGCCCGCGGTGGCCAGCGCCACGTTCTCCAGGGGGATGCTGATCCGGGCGCCGTCGCCGCTGGCGTCGCGGTGGCGCAGGGCGGTGGTGACCGCCAGCGCGGCGTACAGCCCGCAGGACACGTCCCACGCCGGGAGCACGTGGTTGACCGGGGTGGCGAGTTCGGGCGGTCCGGTCACCAGGGGGAATCCGGTGGCGGCGTTGACGGTGTAGTCGACCGCGGTGCCGCCGTCGGCGCGACCCGAGACCTCGACGTGGATGAGATCCGGGCGCTGCGCGGCCAAGGTGTCGTACGAATGCCATTGCCGTCCGGCGACATTGGTGATCAGGATGCCGGCGTCGACGATCAGGCGGGTCGCCAGTTCCTGACCTTCGGCGGTCCGCATGTCCACGGCGACCGAACGCTTGCCCTTGTTGAGCCCCGCCCAGTAGATGCTGTCCCCGGCGTCGGTGACCGGCCAGCGCCGGTAGTCGGCCGCGCCCCCCACCGGGTCGACGCGGATGACCTCGGCACCCAGCTGCGTCAACGTCATCCCCGCCAGCGGTACCGCCACGAAGCTGGAGATCTCGACGATGCGCACCCCGGCGAGCGGCCGGACCGGATCCGTTGCAGGCATCCGCTCAAGTTAGCAAGCGCTCAACTGCCGGCAGTGCGGGCCAGCTTGATGGCCGCCGCCTCGATGGTGTCCTCGCTCAGCAGTACCGCGAGTGCGGCGTCACCGAGCGGAATGAAGCTGTCGCGGCCGGCCACCCGCTCGACCGGCCCGGTGTATCCGTGGGCGAGCAGTGCGGCGAGGATGCCTTCGCCCACCCGCCGGTCTCGCGGGTCTCGTCGACGATGAGCACCCGGCCGGTGGCTTGGGCTTCGCGGAGCATGTCCTCGACGGGCAGCGGCGCGAGCCAGCGCAGATCGACGATGCGAGCACCGATGTGCAGGCGTTCGAGCCGCCGCGCCACCCGCAGGCTCATCCACAGTCCATTGCCGAAGGTGAGGATCGTCAGATCGGCACCGTCGCCGTGGATGCGCGCCCGGCCGATCGGGGCGGGTGTCCCGGTCAGCGGCGCCAGCCACTGGCCGTCGCCGTCGGCGTACAGATCCTTGGTGTGGTACAGCGCGATCGGCTCGAGGTAGAGGCAGACCGCCCCCGCCGTCTTCGCCGCGGCCACGCATGCGTGCATCATCGCGGCGGCGTCGTCCGGGCGCGCCGGGGAGGCGATCACCACGCCGGGGATGTCGCGCATCGCCGCGATCGAGTTGTCGTTGTGGAAGTGCCCGCCGAAACCCTTCTGGTAGCCGTAGCCGGCGACCCGCACGACCATGGGGTTGCGGTACTGCCGGTCGGCGAAGAACTGCAGCGTGGCGGCCTCGCCGCGGATCTGGTCGGCGGCGTTGTGGAAATACGCCAGGTACTGGATCTCGGGGATCGGCAGCAGGCCGGACACCCCCGCGCCGAGGGCGAGGCCGAGGATGGCCTGTTCGTCGAGCAGGGTGTCGAACACCCGGGCCGGGCCGGCCTTCTGCTGCAGTCCGCGGGTGACGCCGTACACGCCGCCCTTGCGCGCCACATCCTCACCGAAGACCAGCGCCTCGGGGTGGTGGGCCAACGCATCGGCCAGTGCGCGGTTGACGGCTTGGGCCACCGTCACCGACGCCGCTGACGACCCACCCGGCGGCGGGGCGCTCGACGCGGCGACCGCCTCGGCGAGGGTCTCGCGCAGTGGCCGTTCGACGGCGGCCGCACTGTCCAACTGCGGGGCGTCCATGACCTCGGCGGCCATGTCGAGCACTTGGCGGCGGGTGGCCTCGTAGCGCTCGAGAACTTCCACCGGCGACAGGATGCCCTGCGCGACAAGTGCTTTCGCGGCACACAGCACGGGGTCGCGATCAAAGTCGGCGACGATCTCGTCGGGGCGGCGGTAACCCGGTTCGTAATCGGATCCGGCGTGACCCATCAGCCGCACCGTGCTCAGATGCAGAAAGGCGGGACGACGGTGTGTCCGCACGAATTCGGCTGCAGCCCTCGTGGTTTCGATGGTCGCCGCCAGGTCGGTTCCGTCGGCGGCGAAGTACTGCAGCCCCTCACGCTGCGAGTATGTGCGCGCAACCCAGCCCCGCGGCGTCCTGGTGGAGATGCCGATCCCGTTGTCCTCGCACACGAACAGCAGCGGCATCGGCATGCCCTGGTAGGCGGTGTGCATGGCGGTGTTGAGCGCACCGACCGCCGTCGAGTGGTTGACCGAGGCATCGCCGAAACTGCACACCGTGACCGCGTCCTCCGGCCAGCGGCAGGGCACGCCGAGTTTGCCGGCGCGGGCCGTCGAGAACGCCACCCCGACCGCCCGCGGAAGGTGCGAGGCGATCGTGCTGGTCTGCGGGATGATGTTCAGGTCGGCGCGGCCGAACACCTTGTGCCGACCACCGGAGATCGGCTCGTCGGTCGCCGCGACCAGCCCGAGCAGCACGTCCCGGATCCCGCGCGCCAGCCCGCCGTCGACCTGCTGGGCGCGCGCCAGGAAGAACCCGCCCGAGCGGTAGTGCAGCAGCGCCGGGTCGGTGGGTCGCAGCGCCGCGGCCACCGCGGCGTTGCCCTCGTGACCGGACGATCCGATCGTGTAGTAACCGCGGCCCTGCGCGCGCAACCACCGCGCGGCCAGGTCGAGGTGGCGGCTGGCCAGCGCAACGTCGAACAGCGCCAACAACTCTCGATCTCCCGGCCCGGAGGCCCGCGACGAGATCGCGGTCAGTTGCGAGATCGATGTCGTGAAGTGTTCGTCGACGCCCTCGCGGGAGGTGTCAGCCACCGAGGTCACACCAGGTCGATGGCTTCGGCGATGGACGGCAGTACCCGGCTGGGCCGGAACGGATACCGCTCGACGTCCTCGATGGTCGTCGACCCGGTCAGCACGAGGATGGTCTCCAGCCCCGCCTCGATACCCGCCACGACGTCGGTGTCCATCCGGTCGCCCACCATCACCGTGCCCTCCGAATGCGCCTCGATGCGGTTGAGGGCGCTGCGGAACATCATCGGATTCGGTTTCCCCACGAAGTAGGGTTCGCGCCCAGTGGCCTTGGTGATCATGGCGGCCACCGATCCGGTGGCGGGCAGTGGACCCTCCGCGGACGGACCGGTCACGTCCGGGTTGGTGGCGATGAACCGGGCACCGCCGAGGATCAGCCGGACGGCCTTGGTGATCGCCTCGAACGAGTAGGTGCGGGTCTCCCCGAGCACCACGAAGTCCGGGCCGACGTCGGTCAGCGTGTACCCGGCCTCGTGCAGCGCGGTGGTCAGGCCCGCCTCGCCGATGACGTAGGCCGATCCGCCCGGCAACTGGTCGCCGAGGAAGGTCGCGGTGGCCAGCGCCGAGGTCCAGATCGCCTCCTCCGGCACGATGAGCCCGGACCGCGCGAGCCGGGCGGCCAGGTCACGCGGGGTGAAGATCGAGTTGTTCGTCAGGACCAGGAACGGCCGCTCGCGTTCGACGAGCCGGGCGAGGAACTCGGCGGCACCGGGCAGGGCGTGCTCTTCGCGGACGAGCACGCCGTCCATGTCGGTGAGCCAGCATCGGGTGTTGGAGCGCACGCGTTCAGTCTGACATTGCCCGGCGGCACACCCGGTCATTCGGGCGCCACCGATAAGGTCTGCAACGTGAGCGTCCCGCCCGATCTGACCCTGGACAACTGGCAGACGGTCCCCCATCTGCACTGGGCGTTCCAGCACCTCGCCGAATTCCTGCCCACCGCGCGGATCTCCCGTGGCACCGGGCCGGTCGCGGAGCTACCCGGCCGGGCCGCCGCGGTGTCGGACATCGCGGTGCCGGGCGGCGCCACCACCGTCGGCGAAGTGCTGGATACGACCGCGACCGACGGGTGGATCGTCACCCGCAACGGCGAGATCCTCGAGGAGCGGTATCCGAGCGGCATGCTCGCCGACACCCCGCATCTGCTGATGTCGGTCAGCAAGACCCTCGTCGCCACCGTGGCGGGCGCGCTGGTCGGCCGGGGCGCGCTGAGCCCCGATGCGCAACTGACCCGCTACGTCCCGGCGCTTGCGCGGTCCGGCTACGCCGGCGCGACCGTACGCCACCTGCTCGACATGCGGTCGGGCATCGCGTTCTCCGAGGAGTACCTCGACCCGCTCGCCGAGGTGCGGTTGCTCGAGCAGGCGATCGGCTGGGCGCCGCGCACCGTGGCCGACCTCCCCGACACCATGTATGGCTTCCTGCTGACGCTGCGCCAGAGAGGCCCACACGGCGGCCCGTTCGACTACCGCTCGTGTGAGACCGACGTGCTGGGCTGGATCTGCGAGGCCGCCGCGGGCACCCGCATGCCGGCACTCATGTCGGAGCTGCTGTGGAGTCGCATCGGCGCGCAGACCGATGCGGTCATCGGCGTGGACCGCGAAGGCACCGGCATGTTCGACGGTGGCATCAACGCCTGCCTGCGCGATCTGGTCCGGGTCGGCTCCCTGTTCCTCAACGAGGGGGTGTCGCTGACCGGCCACCAGGTCGTACCGGCGGCCTGGATCGCCGACACGCTGGCCGGCGGTGCCGATTCGCGTGCGGCCTTCGCGGCGGGCCGCGACGCCGCCCGCTTCCCCGGCGGGATGTACCGCAACAAGTGCTGGCTGCCGTACCCCGGCGACGATGTGCTGCTGTGCCTCGGCATCCACGGGCAGATGATCTACGTGAACCGGCCCGCGGGGGTGGTCGCCGCCAAACTGTCGAGCTGGGCGCTGCCCGAAGAGGACGACAAGCTCATGGCCACGATCGCGGCGTTCGACGCCGTCGCCACCTCTTTCAGGTGAGCGCTATTCCGGCAGCCGCAGTTCGGGTTTCTCGACCTCTTCGATGTTGACGTCCTTGAACGTGATCACCCGGACCTGTTTGACGAAGCGGGCGGGCCGGTACATGTCCCACACCCACGCGTCGGCCAGCCGCAGCTCGAAATACACCTCGCCGTTGGCGTTGCGGGGCACCATCTCGACGCTGTTGGCCAGGTAGAACCGGCGCTCGGTCTCCACCACGTAGCTGAACTGCCCGACGATGTCCTTGTACTCCCGGTACAGCGAGAGCTCCATCTCGGTTTCGTACTTCTCGAGATCCTCGGCGCTCATCAGTGCTGCTGTCCTTCATGTCGGTATGGCACGGCCGGTGGCTGTTCACTCATGCGGCCCATCGCAATCCTCCCCCTATCCGAGTTCACAGCACTGCCCGGGTTCGGCGTCGGTCAGCCCCCCGCTGATCTGCGGGGTACCCGCGGTGACCAACCGGCGCACGTTGATGAACGAGTAACGGTGCTGGGCGCACGGGCCGAGTTCGGCCAGCGCGGCGGTGTGCGCCGGTGTGCTGTACCCCTTGTGCTCGGCGAAACCGTAGCCGGGATGCTCGCGCTCCATCGCCACCATCAACCGGTCGCGGCTCACCTTGGCCAGCACGCTGGCCGCCGCGATGCAGGCGGCCGCGGCGTCACCCCCGACGACCGGCAACGACGGCATCGGCAGCCCCGGAACCCGGAACCCGTCGGACAGCACGTAACCCGGCCGCACCGACAGACCGGCCACCGCCCGCCGCATGCCCTCGATGTTGGCGACGTGCACACCGCGGCGGTCCACCTCTCCGGAAGGGATGAACACCACGTGATAGGCCAGCGCATAGCGACGGATCACCGGGAACAGCCGCTCACGCTCTTTCTCACCGAGCTTCTTCGAATCGTCGAGCGCGGCGAGGCTCTCCAACCGGTTCGGGCCGAGGACGCACGCCGCGACCACCAGCGGGCCCGCGCAGGCCCCGCGGCCCACCTCGTCCACCCCGGCCACCGGTCCGAGCCCGTTGCGGTACAGCGCGGACTCGAGGGTTCGCAGGCCGGAGGCCTTGCGGATCACCGTGCGGGGCGGCCATGACGCCGGCAAGCTCAGGACCCCGGTTCGTGGCTCATCGCGGATCTCCTACGGTTCCTACTGGTTCGGGTCGGCGGCGGTCTGCGGGTTCACCGATCCCACCCCGCCCCATCTCCCCGGCGGCCAGGCGATGAACCGCGCCTTTCCGATCACATTCTCCACCGGAATGGTGCCCGCTTCAGGGTCACCGGTGCACAGCAGACCGCGCTGGGCGTCGCCGGGCAGGTTCGTGCAGTGCGCCCGCGAGTCGGCGGAGTGCGTGCGGTTGTCGCCCATCACCCACAGCTTGTCCTCGGGGACGGTGACGGGCCCGAACTCGTTGCCCAGACAGGGGTAGACGGCGGGGTCGGCCATCATCGTCTTGGGATCCAGATACGGCTCCTCGAGCCGTTTGCCGTCGACGGTCAGGCCGGTGGCCGCGCGGCACTCGACGGTCTGACCGCCCACCGCGATCACCCGTTTGACCAAGTCGTTCTCGTCGGGCGGGACGAATCCCACGACGGAGAGCGTGTTCTGCAGGAGGCGGATGGCGGGGTTGTCCGACCGGATCGACTTGTAGCCGATGTTCCAGTTCGGTGGGCCCTTGAACACGATGACGTCGCCGGGTTCGGGTTCGGAGAACCGGTAGGTCACCTTGTCGACCATGATCCGGTCGCCGACGCAGCCCGGGCATCCGTGCAGCGTGGGTTCCATCGACTCCGACGGAATCAGATACGGCCGCGCGACGAACGTGAGCATCACGTAGTACAAGACGATCGCGATGGTGACCAGAATGGCCAACTCGCGCAGCGCGGAGTGTTTTCGGCCGGGGGTCTCGTCCTGATCGTCGGCGTGCGGTTCGGCGTCCTGTTCGAGGCCGGGGTCAACACTGCCGACGGCGTCCTCGGACGACGACTCGGGGCGATCGGTCACGGCTTCAGACTAGCCAGCGCACGGACCGTCGCCCGTCAGCGCCGTGGCGGGTCAGCGCTTCTCCTTGATCTTCGCCTTCTTACCGCGGAGCTCACGCAGGTAGTACAGCTTGGCGCGGCGGACGTCACCGCGGGTGACGACGTCGATGTGGTCGATGTTGGGCGAATGCACGGGGAACGTGCGCTCCACGCCGACGCCGTAGCTCTCCTTGCGGACCGTGAAGGTCTCGCGGATGCCACCGCCCTGGCGGCGGATGACGACACCCTTGAAGACCTGGATGCGCTCCTTCGAGCCCTCGATCACCTTCACGTGAACGTTGACGGTGTCGCCCGGGCCGAAAGCCGGGATGTCGTCGCGCAGCGACGACTGATCGACGAAGTCCAGCGTGTTCATCGGTGACACTTCCTTGTTGCTTGCGGCATGGGCGGGCTGTGCGGGACAGCGCGCGCCGGGCCGGTGGGTACGGACGCTTTCGGGGCGTATCTCGCAGCGGACCGCGGGGACGCACCCCACGTCCTGCGCGGACAACTGCTCAATTGTGCCAGACGGGCACCGGTCCAGTGAAATCGCCGCCTCGCGGCGCTCTTCCCCCGGTGGGCGCTGATCAGCGTCGCCACCGGGTACACGTTAGGCTGGGGTTACTTGTTTCCCGCACCCGGTGCGCGGATCAGTTCCCGCCACAGGCGCCCCCCAGCTATCGAAAAGGAGAGCCATGCGACGGCCGTCGGTGCTGTTGACGGCCACCGCCGCGAGCGTTGTCGCGGCAGTCGTCGTCTCGGGGTGTGAGGCGCGCGTGTACGGCACGCCGCCCGCGCCCGACGGCCCGCACCTCACCGTCGTCGCACCTCAGGGGGCCTTGGCGCCGCTTCCGGAGGCTCCGCCAGATCAGCCCCCCGCGGCGTTCACCGGGCTCGACGACCGGGCGCGGATGGCCACCGAGGAGGCCGCCGAGGCGGGTGCCGACATCACCTTGGTGGTCGAGGACCGCAACACCGGCCAGATCGTGTCCAACGGCAACAACCGTGGGATCGCGATCGCCTCGGTGGTGAAACTGTTCATCGCCGACGACCTGTTGCTCAGCGGTGAACCGTTGTCCCCGGAGGACGTCAAGAACTTCCAGTCGATGCTGCGGTCGTCCGACGACAGTGCGGCCGAGGTCTTCTGGAACCGCGGCGGGGGCAGTGACATCGTCACCCGCGTCGCGCAGCGCTACGGACTGAGCGGCACGCGTCCGCCCGGCGACGGCCGGTGGTGGAACACCATCAGCACGGCGGCGGACCTGGTCCGCTACTACGACATGCTGCTGTCCGGCGCCGGCGGTCTGCCCCGCGACAAGGCCGGCATGATCATCGCCAACCTCGCCGCATCGACGCCCGACGGCATCGACGGCACCCAACCCGGCGGGGTGTACCCGCAGCGCTTCGGCATCCCCGAGGGCCTGTACGCGGTGCCGGTGGCGGTCAAACAGGGCTGGATGTGCTGCGTCGGCTCGGACTGGATGCACCTGTCGACCGGCGTCATCGGTGCGGACCGCCGCTACATCGTGGTGATCGGCTCCGACCAGCCGGCCGGGGCCGCCGAAGCCCGCGCCACCATCACCCAGGCGGTCAAGACGTTGTTCCCGGGCGGCCGGATCTAGTTGTCGCCCAACAGGTCCGGGCGCCTGTCCCGGGTCCGGGTGAGCGCCTGCTCGTGCCGCCAGGCCGCGACCTTCGCGTGATCACCGGACAGCAGCACGGCGGGTACGTCCAGCCCGCGCCAACTCGGCGGCCGCGTGTAACTCGGCCCCTCGAGCAGGCCCGCGGAGTGCGAGTCGTCGGCGTGTGAGGCGGGGTTGCCGAGCACCTCCGGCAGCAACCGCACGACCGCCTCGACCATCACCAGCGTCGCGGATTCGCCGCCGTTGAGCACGTAATCGCCGATCGAGACCTCCGCCACACGCATCCGCCGGGCGGCGTCGTCGACGACCCGCTGATCGATGCCCTCGTAGCGCCCGCAGGCGAACACCAGATGCCGTTCGGTGCTCCACCGCGCAGCGGTGGCCTGATCGAAGAGCCGCCCCGCCGGGGTCGGCACCACCAGCAGCGTGTCGTCGGTGCAGACGTCGTCGAGTGCGGCACCCCACACCGGCGCCTTCATCACCATCCCCGGCCCGCCGCCGTAGGGCGCATCGTCGACCGAACGGTGCACATCGTGGGTCCACGCGCGCAGGTCGTGGACCCCGAGTTGGATGCGGCCGGACTCGATCGCCTTGCCGGGCAACGATTCTCGAAGCGGATCGAGGTAGCGCGGGAAGATCGTGATGACGTCAATTCGCACAGGCGCGCATCCCGTCACTCCAGGTCCAGCAGACCCTCGGGCGGATCGATCTCCACCAGGCCGTCGGCCAGTGACACCCGCGGCACGATCGCGGTGACGAACGGCACGAGAATCTCGGCGCCCTCGGGCGTCTTCACCGACAGCAGTTCGCCGGCCGCGGTGTGCAGCACCTCGGCCACCGTGCCGACGTCCACCCCGTCGACGGTCCGCACGAGCAGCCCTTCGAGTTGGTGGTCGTAATACTCGTCGGGCTCCTCGATGGGCGGCAGATCCGCGCTGTCGACGAGGAACACCGTCCCGCGCAGGGCGTCGGCGGCGGTCCGGTCGGCCACCCCGTCGAGGCGCAGCAGCAACCGACCGCCGTGCGGGCGAACGGATTCGACGACGAACGCACGTTCGGCGCCACCCCTGGGGGCCCGGCCGCGCAACCGCGCGCCCGGCACGAACCGGGCGTCGGGGTCGTCGGTGCGGACCTCGACGACCAGTTCACCGGTGACGCCGTGCGCCTTGGCGACCCGCCCGATTACGAGGTCCATGAACGGTGTTCGTCCGCTACTGGTCGGTGTCCACCACGTCGACGCGGATACCCCGACCGCCGATACCGGCGACCAGGGTGCGCAGCGCCGTCGCAGTGCGACCGCCGCGACCGATGACCTTGCCGAGATCCTCGGGATGCACATGCACCTCGACTGTCCGCCCGCGCCGGTTGGTCACCATGTCCACCCGCACATCGTCGGGATTGTCCACGATTCCGCGGACGAGGTGTTCGACTGCGTCGACGACGACTGAGCTCACGGTGACGCTCAGCCTTCAGTGGCGCCGGCGACCGTGGCGTCTTCGCCCTCAGCGGCGGGCTCGGACTTGTCCGCGTTGCCCGCGGGATCAGCGGTCGCCTCGATGTCGGAAGCCGCCTTCTTGGCGGGGGCCTTCTTCTTCTTGGGCTGGGTGGCCTCATTGCTGGGCCCGCCCTCGGCCTCGGCCAGCGCTGCGTTGAACAGGTCGAGCTTGCTGGGCTTGGGCTCCTTGACCTTCAGCGTGCCCTCCGCGCCGGGCAGACCCTTGAACTTCTGCCAGTCGCCGGTGATCTTGAGCAGCTGGAGGACGGGTTCGGTGGGCTGGGCGCCGACACCGAGCCAGTACTGGGCCCGCTCCGAGTTGAGCTCGATCAGGCTCGGCTCTTCCTTCGGGTGGTAACGGCCGATGACCTCGATCGAGCGACCATCGCGGCGGGTGCGCGCGTCGGCGACGACGATGCGGTACTGGGGGTTGCGGATCTTGCCCAAACGGGTCAGCTTGATCTTGACAGCCATGGGTGTTGCGATTCTCCTCAGGGGTTGCCACGCTGCAATTCGGCGAGCGGGCGGATTGCCCGATCCGGTTTTGCCTCGCGTGTGTGACCACCGCGCGGCCGGAGTCGCGGGCGGACAGCGGTCCATTGTGCCAGACCAGCGGGTCCGCTCGGAAATCGCTCGGCCCGGCACACTGGTGCCATGTCTATACGTCAGCGACTCCTCACCACCGTGGCCGGACAGCTCGGCCACCCGCACGGGCGCCTCGGCGGCGTCGTCGCCGGAGCCCTGAACCGAGGTAACGGCCAGGCGATCGCGACGGCGGTGGCCGCCGCGCAGGTGCCTGCCGGCGGGGTCGCCGCCGATGTCGGCTTCGGGGGCGGCGCGGGCCTGCGCCTGCTCGTCGACGCCGTCGGCACCGGCGGCACGGTGCACGGTGTCGAGGTCTCCGACGACATGCTGGACCGGGCGCGGCGACAGTTCCGCAGCGACATCGACAGCGGCCGGCTCCGACTGGCACAGGGTTCGCTGACCGCGATGCCGTTCGGCGACGCCACCCTCGACGCGGTGATCACCGTCAACACCGTGTACTTCGTCGACGATCTGGACGCGGTGTGCACCGAACTCGCGCGGACACTGCGCCCCGGCGGCCGGGCCGCCATCGGCGTGGGCGATCCGGAGGCGATGCGCCGGCTGCCCGTGACGCCGTACGGCTTCCGGCTGCGTCCGGTCGCCGACATCGTCGCCGCGCTGGAACGGGCCGGGTTGACGGTCACCGTGGAGAGCCGCGCCGACGGCCGCCTCCCCCGCCACACGATCACCGCCCAGCGCGGGGCGTGAGCGATTTCGAGTGTGCCCTCACGGCGCCGAGTGTGAGCTGAGGGCGGCATTCAGCGCCGAATCTCGCCGTGACGTCACACTCGACGCGGTGGGCGTGGCTCACACCAGCTTGTCGAAGCACTTCTCCTCGACGCGCCGCGTCATCCGCCAGCCCTCGGCGGTGCGGACGAACTCGTCGACGTACCAGATGCCGACGAAGTAGACCTGCTCACCCATCACCATCGGGTTGAAGCAGATCGCACGCGACGTCGCGGTGTCACCGGACACCCGGACGTCGAAATTGCCCACCAGGTGGGAGTAGGCCGGGAAGTTGGGCAACACCTCGGCCAGCCACTTCTTCACCTCGGGGTAGGAACCGTCCACCCCGCCGGTGGCCCGGTAGTCGATATAGGCGTCCGGGGTGAACACCCGGTCGAGGTCGTCGAACCGGCGCTGGTCGATGGCCGAGGAGTAGTCGACCATCAGCTGCTGGATCTCCAGCCGGTCCGAGATTTCCGCCAGGCTCAACATGGCTCGATTGAACACGATTAGGCTCACCCGCCATGGGGAGGCTCGTCAGTCTGTTCGCAATCGTCCTGGCCGCACTCGGCGTCGTCGCCGCGCCCGTCGCCGCCGCCGACATCGACATCCAGCCGGTGGGGTCGGTACCGATCCCCGCCGGTCCGGCGGAGGCGTGGATCGTGGCGGACATGGACACCGGTCAGGTGCTGGCCGGCCGCAACGACACCACGCGTTACGCCCCCGCGAGCACGATCAAGACACTGCTGGCGCAGGTGGTGCTCGACGAGGTGCCGCTGGACACGACGATCGCCGCCGAGGAGGCCGACACCAGGGTGGAGTGCAACTGCGCCGGGGTGGCGCCCGGCCACGTCTACACGGCCCGCCAACTGCTCGAGGCGCTGCTGCTGGTGTCGGGCAATGACGCCGCCAACACCCTGGCTCGCATGCTCGGCGGCATGGACTCCGCCGTGGCGAAGATGAACGCCAAGGCCGCCCAACTGGGCGCCCACGGCACCAACGTGGTGACTCCGTCCGGCCTGGACGGACCCGGGATGCCGTTCTGGTCCACCGCCCACGATCTGGCGGTGATCTTCCGGGCGGCGATGGCCAACCCGGTGTTCGTGCAGATCACCGCGATGCCGTCGACGGTCTTCCCGACCAAGGCCGGGGAGGCCGTCCTGGTCAACCAGAACGAGCTGCTGCACCGCTACCCCGGCGCCATCGGCGGCAAGACGGGGTTCACCGACATCGCCCGCAAGACCTTCGTCGGCGCGGCGCAGCGCGACGGCCGACGGTTGGTGGTCGTGCTGATGCACGGGCTGGTCAAAGAGGGCGGCCCCACCTACTGGGATCAGGCGGCCGGCCTGCTCGACTGGGGCTTCGGGCTCGACCGCGGCGCGAGCGTCGGAACCCTGTAGCGCCTGACACAAACAGAGTGTCATTGAGCTGCAACGGTTTCGAGACCGATCCGAGGCGTAAGCGCCGTTAGGCTCTGGCGCCGTGGCCTGTTCGCGTTCGCGTCGGTGGTCGCGGACGTTCATCGCGGGATGCGCGCTCGCGATGACCATGTCGTCGGTCGGCGTGGTGACGCGAACGCCTGCCGCGCTCGCCCAACCGCAACCGGCGGGCGCCGTCGCGCTGCCCGAGGGACCGGCGCAGGCGTGGCTGCTCGCCGACCTCGATTCGGGCCGAGTCCTGGCCAGCCGCAACCCCTATGAACCCCACGCCCCCGCGAGCACGATCAAGGTGCTGCTCGCCATGGTGGTGCTCGACCACCTCTCCCCCGACAACTTCGCCAGAGCCAACAGATCCCACACCGAGGTCGAGTGTTCCTGCGTCGGGCTCACCCCGGGCCAGCCCTACACCACCCGCCAGCTGCTCTCGGCGCTGCTCATGGTGTCGGGCAACGACGCCGCCAACATGCTCGCCGACATGCTGGGCGGCCAGCGCGCCGCGGTCGCGGCGATGAACCGCAAGGCCGCCCTCGTCGGCGCCAAGTCGACCAGGGCATCGTCACCGTCGGGCCTCGACGGGCCCGGCTGGGAGTCGATCACCACCCCGCACGATCTGGCCGTGATGTTGCGGGCAGCGCTGAACTATCCGCTGATCGCGCAGATCATGCGGTCACCGACGGCGCCGTTCCCCGGCAAGACCCTCACGAACCAGAACGAACTCCTGAGCCGCTACCCGGGCGACATCGCCGGTAAGACCGGCTTCACGAACCTGGCCCGCAAGACCTATGTCGGTGCGGCGCAACGCGGCAACCGCCGCCTCGCGGTCGTGCAGATGTACGGCACCGGCGACCTCTACGGTCAGGCCATCGGGTTGTTCGACTACGGCTTCAGCCAGCCCTAGAAGACCCGGCCCCGCAGGATGACCAGCCCCGGCTCGTTGACCACCGCGGAGCCGAGGCGCGGATCCTCGTCGTAACACACCAGATCGGCGGGGGCGCCGTCGACCAGCCCCGGCCGGCCCAGCCAGGTGCGCGCATCCCAGCACGCCGCGCCCAACGCATCCGTCGCGCTCATCCCGATGCCCCGCAGCGCGTCGATCTCGTCGCCGATGCGCCCGTGGGCGATCGTGCTGCCGGCGTCGGTGCCGGCGTAGATCGGCACACCGGCCTCCCGCGCGGCCGCCACGCGCGCATAGCTGCGCTGGTAGAGGTCGCGCATGTGGGCGGCGTAGGTCGGGTACTTGGCCGCCTGGTCGGCGATCCCGGGAAAGTTCTCGAGGTTGATCAGCGTCGGCACCAGCGCGGTCCCACGCTCGACCATCAACTCGATCGTGTCGTCGGTCAGGCCGGTGCCGTGCTCGATGCAATCGATCCCGGCGTTGATCAGACCGGGCAGCGCGTCCTCGCCGAAGACGTGCGCGGTCACCCGGGCGCCGTTGGCATGGGCGGCCGCGATGGCCTGTTCGAGAATCTCGTCGTCCCACAGCGGCGCCAGGTCGCCGATCGACCGGTCGATCCAGTCGCCGACCAGCTTCACCCAGCCGTCACCGCGGCGGGCCTGCTCGGCGACGATGCCGGGGAGCTGCGATTCGTCCTCGACGTCGACCGCGTAGCCGGCGAGGTAACGCTTGGGCTTGGCCACGTGCCGGCCGGCGCGGATGATCCGCGGCAGGTCGTCGCGGTCGTCGAGGCTGCGGGTGTCGGTGGGCGACCCGCAGTCACGCAGCAGCAACGCGCCGACGGCCCGTTCGGTCTCGGCCTGCGCGGCCGCCTCGTCGATGCCGACCGCACCCCCGGGCACCGGTCCGAGCCCGACATGGCAGTGCGCGTCGACCAGGCCGGGCACGATCCAACCACCGTCCCAGACCGTCTCGGCGCCGCGCACCGGTTCGGACCGCAGCACCCCGCGGGACCTACCGTCTTCGGCCGAGCCCTCATCGACCACCCACCACTCGACCGGCTGCCCGTCGGGCAGACCGCGGCCGCGCACGTGCAGTGCGGGCATCAGTTCTTGGGGAACTTCAGCTTGCTCAGGTCGAAATCGGCCAGCCCGGGTGGGAGCTCGTCGAGCCCCTTCGGCATGTTGGACAGGTCGGGGAACCCGGCGGGCATGCCCGGCATACCCGCACCGAGCGGGTTGCGGTTCTTCGGCGGCGTCGGGCCCCGTCCGGCCTTCTTCCCCTTCTTGCCCTTGCCCTTGGCGTTCTTGCGGGTGTTCTTGCCACGCCCGAACGGCATGCCCATCTGGCCCGCCATCTGCGACATCATCTTGCGGGCCTCGAAGAACCGGTCGACGAGCTGGTTGACCTCCGACACGCTCACGCCCGAACCGTTGGCGATCCGCAACCGCCGGGAGGCGTTGATGATCTTCGGATCGGCGCGTTCGGCCGGTGTCATACCGCGGATGATCGCCTGCACCCGGTCGAGTTGGCTGTCGTCGACGGCGGCGAGGGCGTCCTTCATCTGGCCCGCGCCGGGGAGCATGCCCAGCAGGTTGCCGATGGGGCCCATCTTGCGGATGGCCAGCATCTGCTCGAGGAAGTCCTCGAGGGTGAGCTCGCCGCTGCCGATCTTGGCCGCGGTCGCCTCGGCCTGCTCGGCGTCGAAGTGCTGCTCGGCCGCCTCGATGAGCGACAGCACGTCGCCCATGCCGAGGATGCGGCTGGCCATCCGGTCGGGGTGGAAGACGTCGAAGTCCTCGAGCTTCTCACCGCTGGACGCGAACAGGATCGGCACGCCGGTGACCTCGCGGACCGACAGCGCGGCACCGCCACGGGCGTCACCGTCGAGTTTGGTCAGCACGACGCCGGTGAACCCGACACCCTCGCGGAACGCCTCGGCGGTGGTGACCGCGTCCTGGCCGATCATCGCGTCGAGGACGAACAGCACCTCGTCGGGGTCGACGGCGTCGCGGATCGCGGCCGCCTGATTCATCAGCTCCTCGTCGATGCCCAGGCGGCCCGCCGTGTCGACGACGACGACGTCGAAGTGTTTGGCCTTCGCTTCGGCGAGGCCCGCCGCGGCGACCGCGACCGGGTCGGCGGTGCCCTTCACCTCCGGTGCGCCGGGCGCGGTGCCGGGGTGCGGTGCGAACACCGACACACCCGCGCGCTCGCCGACGATCTGAAGCTGGTTCACCGCACCGGGACGCTGCAGGTCGCAGGCCACCAGCAGCGGGGTGTGGCCCTGACCGCGCAGCCACTTCGCGAGCTTTCCGGCCAGCGTCGTCTTACCGGAACCCTGCAGGCCGGCGAGCATGATGACCGTCGGCGGGGTCTTGGCGAACACCAGCGGGCGGGTCTCCCCGCCGAGGATGCCGATGAGCTCCTCGTTGACGATCTTGACGACCTGCTGGGCGGGGTTCAGCGCGGCCGAGACCTCGGCGCCCTTGGCGCGTTCCTTGATGCGCGCGACGAACGCACGCACCACGGGCAGGGAGACGTCGGCCTCCAGCAGCGCCAGCCGGATCTCCCGGGCAGTCGCGTCGATGTCGGCGTCGGTCAACCGGCCTTTGTTGCGCAGCCCCTGCAGGGCACCGGTCAACCGGTCGGACAAGGATTCGAACACGGTGTCCACCTTAACGGTCGAGCTCCACTTCCCACCCGGGCGGCGCTCGGCCGCCCGGCCCGCTCAGCTCGCCTGTTCGGCCGGCTTGGGGGGCGGCGGCGGGGTGGGCAGCACCGCGTAGAGGTCACGTTCGAGTTCGGCCCGGATGCTCTGACGGTCGGCGTCGGTGCCGGTGGCCAGCGCGGGCACGGCGATACCGAAGACGTCGACCACCGACGATCCCAGCGTGGTGACCTTCGCCCACGCGATGTCCACCCCGTCGCGTTCGAACACCGCGGTCAGCCGCGCGAGCAGTCCGACGCGGTCGATGGTGCGGATCTGCACGACGACCTCGCTCGGTGAGGGACCCGACGACCACAGGACCCGGGGCGGGGCCGGGACGTGGTTCGCCGGGACCGCGGCCAGGATCTCCCCGGCCCGCGACGTGCCGTACTGGGCGGCCTCGCGTTCGCGACGCTCCACCGCCGCGAGCACGTCGAGTTCCCCGTCGAGGGCGAGCATGAACTGCTGGCGCAGCAGGCCGGCCGCGGGCGGCGCACCGAAGTGCGGCGACACCACGAAGGTGTTGATGGCCGAACCCTGATGGCTGTTCACCGATGCGGAGTGCACGCGCAGCGAGTTCAGGGCCAGCACGCCCGCGGCCTTGGACAGCAGTCCGCGCCGGTCCGGGGCGATCATCGTCACCTGGTGGATGTGGGGGCTGTCGGACGGGGTGAGCTCGACGTGGACGCCCACCTCGGCAGCCAGCTCCAGGTGCCGTGGGTCGATCGGATCCGGATGCGGCAGCGGTTCGCCCGCCATCACCAGCCGGCACCGCCGCACCAGGTCCCCGATCAGCGAGGCCTTCCAGTCACCCCACACGCCCGGGCCGGTGGCCAGCGAATCCGCCTCGGCCAGCGCGTGCATCAGTTCCAGCAGGACCAGATCCCCGCCGAGTTTGTCGACCACCCCGTCGATGGTCTTGGCATCCTGCAGGTCCCGCCGCGTCGCGGTGTCCGGGAGCAGGAGGTGGTAGCGGACCATCTTCGACAGCAGGTCGATGTCCGAGGGCCACAATCCCAGCCGGGTGCCGATCTGCTCGGCGAGTTCGGCGCCGATCACGCTGTGGTCCCCGCCGCGACCCTTGCCGATGTCATGACACAGCGCCCCGAGCACCAACAGGTCCGGGCGTGCGACACGGGTGGTGAATGCGCTTGCCCGCGAGACGGTTTCGACGGAATGACGGTCGACGGTCCAGATGTGCACGACGTCACGCGGCGGCAGGTCGCGCACCGCACCCCATTCGGGGAAGAGCCGTCCCCACAACCCGGTGCGGTCGAGCGCCTCGATGGTGGACACCACCGCCGGACCGGCACCCAGCATCACGAGCAGATCCTTGAGCGCCTCACGCGGCCACGGTGTGCGCAGTTCGGGTGCGGTCTCGGCGAGCCGGCTCAGCGTCGACACCGCCATCGGCAGCCCGGTGGTGGCCGAGGCCGCCGCCACCCGCAGGATCAGCCCGGGGTCCCGCTCCGGACGGGCGTCGCGGGCCAGGATGACCTCGCCCGCGTACTCGACGACGCCCTCGTCCAGGGGCCGGCGCACCGGCCGGCGCAACGCGGCGAACCCGCGCCGCGGCAGCGCGTTGGAGGCCGTGCGCAGCCCGGCGTCGACGTAGTAGCTGATGGTCCGGGCCGCGTCGGAGAGCATGCGGGCCAGATCGAATCGGTCCCCGATGCGTAGCGCCGCGCCGATCTCGTCGGCGTACTGCGCCAACAGCAGATCGCGGCCGCGGCCCGAGACCCGGTGCAGTTCGGTGCGCACGTTGAGCAGCGCCAGGTGCGCGCCACCGAGCGTGCCCGTCGGCGACGCCAGCGCCGGGCTGGGATACACGTCGGCCAGCTGCGCGATGGCCAGCGCGTTGAGCAGTTGTACGTCGCGCAGGCCGCCGCGGCCGGATTTGAGGTCGGGTTCGGCGCGGTGGGCGATCTCACCGCTGCGGTTCCAGCGCGCCTGGGTGTGCTCGACGAGTTCGCCGAAGCGCGGGGCGATCCCGGTGCGCCACTGCCTGCGGGCCCCACCGACGAGCAGGTTCGACAGGTCCGCGTCCCCGGCGATGTGACGCACCTCGAGCATCGCCAACCCGGCCGAGATGTCGTCGCCGGCGACCTTGAGCGCCTCGGGCACCGTCCGCACGCTGTGGTCGAGCCGAATGTTGGCGTCCCACAACGGATACCACAGCAGTTCGGCGACCTGACTCACCACGTCGGCGGGCATGTTGTCGTGCAGCAGCATGAGGTCGAGATCGGAGTAGGGCAACATCTCGCCGCGGCCGAGCCCGCCCGTGGCGACGATCGCGAACCCGCTGGTGGCGGTGATCCCGATCTCGTTCGCCTTTGTGCCGAGCCAGAATTCGTACAGATCCAACAGCGCGTCCCGCAGCGCCGCGGTGTCGAGTGGACGCGGCCCGCCGTTCAGCAGTTGCTGTGTCGCCTTGACGAGATCGGTGGCGGGGCGGGCCGAACCCGCTGCCGGCGCCGTCCATCTGGGGGCGCCGGCAGCCGGGTCCGGTCTGCTACCCGGTTGTTGTTGTGTCATATCGGAAGTCCTCCCCCGGACCAGTGAACGCTTACGGTGTTGAGCCGGGAGACGACCCCCTCGTCGGTCAGAGGGCGTCTGCTCCCCGCTCGCCGGTGCGCACGCGCACGACGGTGTCGACGGGACTCACCCAGACCTTGCCGTCACCGATCTTGCCGGTGCGGGCTGCCTGCACGATGACGTCCACGACCTTGTCGACGGCCGAATCGTCGACGATCACCTCGACCCGCACCTTGGGTACGAAATCGACCGAGTACTCGGCCCCGCGGTACACCTCGGTGTGGCCCTTCTGCCGGCCGTAACCCTGGACCTCGCTGACGGTCATCCCGAGGATGCCCGTCTGCTCGAGCCCGGTCTTGACGTCCTCGAGCGTGAACGGCTTGACGATCGCAGTGATCAGCTTCATTTCGTCGGTCCCTTCCAAGAAAATTGTTGCCGATCAGACGAGTTCATAAGCCGTTTCCGCATGCTCGGTCTCATCGATGCCGGTGTCCTCGTCTTCCCTTGTCACACGCCAGCCCATCGGCTTGACGATGAAAGCGATGATCACGGTCATCACTCCCGTAAACACCACTGCTACCAGAGCGATCACGATCTGCACCACCAGTTGCTGGAACCCGCCGCCGTAGAAGAGGCCGGTCTCGGTGGCGAGGAAGCCGATGCCCACGGTGCCCCACAGGCCCGCGACCAGGTGCACACCGACCACGTCGAGCGAATCGTCGTAGCCGAACTTGTACTTCAGGCCGATGGCCAGAGCCGACAGGACGCCGGCGATGACACCGAGGATGAGCGACCCGATCGGCGAGAGCGAGCCACAGGCCGGGGTGATCGCGACCAGGCCGGCCACGATGCCCGAGGCGGCGCCGACGCTGGTGGCGTGTCCGTCACGGATGCGCTCGACCGCGAGCCAGCCCAGCATCGCGGCGGCGGTGGCGGCGGTGGTGTTCACCCACACCAGACCCGCGAGCGCATCGGCGGCGCCTTCGGACCCGACGTTGAAGCCGAACCAGCCGAACCACAGCAGCGCAGCGCCGAGCATCACGAACGGGATGTTGTGCGGACGGAACGGCGTGCGGCCGAACCCGGTCCGCTTACCGATCAGCAGCGCCAGCACCAGCGCGGCCATACCGGCGTTGATGTGGACCACCGTGCCGCCGGCGAAGTCGATCGGCGGGACGTTGGCCGCGCCCTCGTCGGCGTTGTAGCCGAACAGCCATGAGGCGAAACCGTTCTCGGCACCCGAGAGCAGACCGCCACCCCAAACCATGTGGGACAGCGGGAAGTACACCAACGTCACCCAGATGCCGCCGAACACCAGCCAGGTGGCGAACTTCATCCGCTCGGCCACCGCGCCGCTGATCAGCGCGACGGTGATCACGGCGAAGGTCAACTGGAAGGCGACCCAGACGATCGCGGGAACCGAACCGAAACCACCGATCGGGTACAGCTCCTCACCGCCGATCTCGCGCGACTCCAACAGCGGGCTCAACCCGAACAGCGAGAACGGGTTGTCGAAGATGCCCAGGATGTCGCTCTCGCCGGTGTGCGCCGACGCGAACGACATCGAGTAACCCCAGAGCACGTAGATCACGCTCACGACGCCCAGAGCCCCGAAGGACATCATCATCATGTTGAGGACGGACTTCTGGCGGGACAGGCCGCCGTAGAAGAACGCTAGAGCGGGCGTCATCAACAGCACCATTGCGGCGCTGGCGAGCACCCAGGCGGTGTCGCCGCTGTTGAACGCGGCGTACGCGTCGTCCGGTAAGGCTAAGACCACTTTGTGTGAACCTCCTTGGGAAGTGCGCCGACGGATCGGCCTCCCGAGAAGACTCTTTTGCCCGCGTTTCGCTGGTGATGCGTGGGCGTTTCTGAAATGTGAACGCAGCGACCCGCCTGGTTACGCTCATGTTTCCGGCCGGCACATCCCGGTTGATTCGGCGCGTACCGGGTCTCAGCCGAGCAGCGCGTCGACGAAGGCGCCGGGTTCGAACGGTGCGAGATCGTCGGGGCCCTCCCCGAGGCCGACGAGTTTGACGGGGACGCCGAGTTCCTGTTGCACGCGGAAGACGATGCCGCCCTTGGCGGTGCCGTCGAGTTTGGTCAGCACGACCCCGGTGATCTTCACCACCTCGGCGAAGACCCGCGCCTGCGGCAGGCTGTTCTGGCCGATCGTCGCGTCGAGGACCAGCAGCACCTCGTCCACCGCGGCGCGCTTCTCCACCACCCGCTTGACCTTGCCCAGTTCGTCCATCAGCCCGGTCTTGGTGTGCAACCGGCCCGCGGTGTCGATGGCGACGACGTCGGCGCCGTTCTCGATGCCCTTGGAGACCGCGTCGAAGGCCACCGATGCGGGATCGGCGCCCTCCGGTCCGCGCACCACCTCGGCGCCGACCCGTGAGGCCCACGTCTGCAACTGGTCGGCCGCCGCGGCGCGGAAGGTGTCGGCGGCGCCCAGGACGACGCGGCGCCCGTCGGCGACCAGGACGCGGGCGAGTTTGCCGACCGTGGTGGTCTTACCGGTGCCGTTGACGCCGACGACCAGCAGCACCGACGGTTTGTCGGCATGCGGCAGAGCGCGAATGGACCGGTCCATCTCGGGGTGGAGTTCGGAGATGAGGACGTCGCGCAGCACCGCGCGGGCGTCGGCCTCGGTGCGCACCGCGTCACTGGCCATCCGGGTGCGCAGCGCAGCGACCACCGATTCGGTGACCACCGGTCCGAGGTCGGCGATGAGCAGGGTGTCCTCGATCTCCTCCCACGACTCCTCGTCGAGGTCGCCGCCGCCGAGCAGGCCGAGCATGCTGCGGCCGAGCGCGTTCTGCGATTTCGCCAGCCGGCCGCGCAGCCGGTCCAGCCGCCCGTGCGTGGGGGCGATGACCTCGGCCGGCTCGGGTTCGGGCGCGGGCTCCGGTTCGGGTGTCGGCTCGGGTTCGGGGGCCGGTTCCGGTTCGGGGGCCGGTTCCGGTTCGGCGACCGGTTTCTCGGGTGCCCGCGGTGGGGCGGTCTCGGTGGGCGGTTCGGGCAGCCGGACGTCGGCGATCGGGCGCTTGGGCGCATCGCGCGGGATCGTGGCGTCGTCGCCGACCGCGGGCAATCCGGTGGTGTCGATGCGATCCTTCGGCCGGACCGGTGGCGCCGCCGGCGGGGTCGCAGTCGCTGACGATTGTGTGAACGTGATCCCGGAACTGGCCGTGTATCCGCCGGAGCGGTCGACCGGTGTGGCAGTGTCGGTTTTCGACAGCCTGATGCGCCGCCGCCGGTACCGGACGAGGCCGACGACGAGCGCGACGACGAGAAGAACGGCGATGACCGCGATTGCGATCCACACAGCCAGCGAGAGATCCAGGGTCACCCGGCCATTGTTCCAGGGTGGGTCTCAGGGTGGGTAACCGGTGACATTGCGGCCTCACACCACCCGAAGTGGCAGCGGTATGGGGATGGAGACCCGCAAACGCCGCCACATCGACGTGTGCCTGGGCGGGCCGGTGGAGTACCAGACCGTCACCACCGGGCTGGAACGCTTCCGGTTGCCGTACAACGCGCTGACCCAGACGTCGCTGAGCCGTGTGCGGCTCGACACCCGGTTCCTCGGTAAGCCGCTGTCGGCACCTGTGCTGATCGGCGCGATGACGGGGGGCGCCGAGTTGTCCGGCGTCATCAACCGCAACCTCGCCGCCGCCGCACAGCGACTCGGTGTGGGCATGATGCTCGGCTCCCAGCGGATCATGTTCGACAACGACGCGGTGGCGTCGAGCTTCGCGGTCCGCGACATCGCCCCGGATGTGTTGCTGATCGGCAATGTGGGCCTCGCGCAGTTGTCCGAACCCGTGATGCCCGCGCTGGAGCGGGCGCTCGAACGGGTGGGCGCCGACGCGCTCGCGGTGCACACCAACCCCCTGCAGGAGGCCATGCAGCGCGACGGGGACACCGACTTCACCGGGTCGATCGACCGGCTGCGCACGCTCGCCGCCACCCTGCGGCAGCCGGTGATGCTCAAGGAGGTCGGGCACGGGATCGGCGCGGCCGCCGCCGCCGAACTGGCGGGCAGCGCGCTGGCCGCCGTCGACGTCGCCGGGGCCGGCGGCACCTCGTGGGCGCGGGTCGAACAGCTCGTCCGCTACGGCGAGATCCGCTCCCCCGCGCTGGCCGAGTGGGGTATCCCCACCGCACAGGCGTTGCTCGAGGTGCGCGGCACCCTGCCGGACGTGGCGGTGGTGGCCTCCGGCGGGATCCGCACCGGGATGGACGCGGCGAAGGCACTGGCGATGGGCGCCGATGTGGTCGCCGTCGCCCGTCCGCTGCTCGCCCCCGCCATCGAATCGGCCGACGCGGTCGTGGAGTGGCTGCGGGGGTTCATCGACGAACTGCGGGTGTGCCTGCACGGCTGCGGGGCGGCGGATCTGCCCGCGCTGCGACGCGGCGGCGTCCTGCCCGCCTGAGGCCGTCGAACGTGCGGCCACTGCGAGATCTCCGCCGATTCTTCGCACTCAGCGCACGCTCGGCGAAGCCTAGGACTGCGTGCCGACCAGTTCCTGGCCGCGCAGGCGCTGCGAGATCACCTGGGTGATGCCGTCGCCCTGCATGGTGACGCCGTAGAGCGCGTCGGCGACCTCCATCGTGGCCTTCTGGTGGGTGATGACGATGAGCTGCGACCGTTCGCGCAGCTGCTCGAACAGGCTGATCAGCCGGCGCAGGTTGACATCGTCGAGCGCGGCCTCCACCTCGTCCATCACGTAGAACGGCGACGGCCGGGCCCGGAAGATCGCCACGAGCATGGCGACCGCGGTCAGCGACTTCTCCCCGCCCGACAGCAGCGAGAGCCGTTTGATCTTCTTGCCCGGCGGCCGCGCCTCGACCTCGATCCCGGTGGTCAGCATGTCGTCGGGGTCGGTCAGCAACAGCCTGCCCTCGCCGCCGGGGAACAGCGTGGCGAAGACCTGGGTGAATTCACGCTCGACGTCCGCGTAGGCCTCGGTGAACACCTGAAGGATGCGGTCGTCGACGTCGGCGATCACGTCGAGCAGGTCCTTGCGCGCGGCCTTGACGTCCTCGAGCTGGGTGGACAGGAAGTTGTACCGCTCCTCCAGGGCCGCGAACTCTTCCAGCGCCAGGGGATTCACCCTGCCGAGTTCCTTGAGTTCCTTTTCCGCCAGTTTGGCGCGGCGCTCCTGGGTGCCGCGGTCGTACGGCATGGGCGCCGGTGCGACGACCTGCTCACCGCGTTCCTTGGCCTGTTCGTACTCGGCCATCTCCAGGTCCGTCGGCGGCAGCGCGATGTGCGGGCCGTACTCGGCGATCAGGTCGGCGGGCGCCATCCCGAACTGTTCGAGCACGGTGGCCTCGAGCTGTTCGATGCGCAGCGCAGCCTGGGCCTTGGCCACCTCGTCGCGGTGCAGGGAGTCGGTCAGCGCGGTGAGTCGGGTGCCGAGTTCGTTGACCTCCTCGCGCGCCTTGCTCAGCGCCTCCGCCCGTTGCCTGCGTTCGGCGGCCAGCGTGTCGCGGTTGCGCGATGCGGCGGCGACGACCGCGCTCAGCCGCACCGCGACCTGTCGGCCGGATTCGGCGACCGCACCGGCGACCGCGGCGGCGTGTTCGCGGGCCTGCTTGGCACGCTGCGCGCGCACCCGCGCCTCACGTTCGGCGGCGGCCGCACGGCGCAGTGAATCCGCCCGTCCGCGAACGGCATTGGCGCGTTCCTCGGCGGTGCGCACGGACAACCGGGCCTCGACCTCGGCGGCGCGGGCGGCTTCGGCGGCGGCCATCGAGGCCTGCCGGTCCACCGGTTCGGCCTCGAACATGGGCGCCTGCTGCGCATTGTGCAGCCGGTTCTCGAGTTCGGTGAGTTCCTCGACGGTGCGGGTACGGCCGGCCTCGAGTTCGTCGCGTTGGCGGATCAGCCGCTGATACTCCTCGGCGGCCGCGCGGGCGTCCTGACCGAGCCGGCCGAGCTGTTCGTAGATCGACGAGATGGCGGCGTCTGATTCGTTGAGCGCGGCCAGTGCGTGTTCGGCGGCGTCCTGGCGGGCACGCTGTTCGGCCTGCGCACCGGACAGCACGGCAGCCAGTTCACCGACCTGTTTCTCGGCGGCCTCGAGGTCGGTGCGGGCTTTTTCGATCTCCGAGGCGATCTCCAGCGTGCTGGGTTTGCGGTCCGACCCGCCGCTGATCCAGCCCGCCCCCACCAGGTCGCCGTCGGCGGTCGCCGCCCGCAGCCCGGGCCGGCCGGTCACCACGTCCAGCGCGGAGGCCAGGTCCCCGACGATCGCGACGTCGGACAGCATCGCGGTCACCGCGCCGCGCAACCGCGGCGGGATGTCGACCACGTCGACGGCCCACACCGCACCGGCGGGGAGCGCCGGTGGGTCGTCGACGGGGGTCTCCGGCCAGTCGCCCAGCACGAGTGCGGCCCGCCCGCCGTCGGACTCCTTGAGCGCGGCGACCGCGGCACGCGCAGCGCCGGAGTCCTCCGCGGCGAGCGCGTCCGCGGCGGCCCCGAGCACCGCCGCCACTGCCACCTCATGGCCGGGCCGCACCTTGACCAGTTCGGCGATCGAGCCGAAAAGACCTGCGCCCCCGCGGTTCTGCTGCAGCCACGCCGCCCCGTCGCGGCGATCGAGGCCGACCGCGAGCGCGTCGATGCGCGCCCGCAGCGAGGCGACCTGTCGTTCGGCGGCCCGCTCGGCGGTCTGTAGTTCGGCCACCCGCTCGTCGGCCTGGCGCAGCGCCGCCACCGTGCGGTCGTGGTGCTCGTCGAGCCCGACCTCGCCCTCGTCGAGTTCGCCGACGCGCGACTGCACGGTCTCGAACTCGGCCTGGGCGGCCTCGGCCTTGGCGGCGGCCTCCTCGATGCCGACCGTCAACCGCGCCACGGTCTCGTCGATCGACTCCACGCGGGTCCGCATGGTGTCGACCTGACCGGCCAGCCGGGCCAGGCCCTCGCGGCGGTCCGCCTCGGCGCGGGCGGCGGCCATGTGCGCACGTTCGGCCTCGGCGGCGACCCGCTCGCGTTCGGCCAGCTCGTCGCGTGTGGCCTCCAGGACTGCGCGGGACTCGGCGAGCTCGGCGAGCAGTTCGGCTTCGTGGGCCGCCATGTGGTCGGCCTCGGCCTCCAGCTCGTCGGGATCACGGCCGGTCGACGGCTCCGGTTCGGTGTCGAGCAGCTGGGTGCGCTCGTCGGCGATCCGCACGGTCGCGTTGACCCGTTCGGCCAGCGCCGAGAGCCGGAACCAGGTCCGCTGCGCCGCCTCGGCGTGTTCGGACAGTTCGGCGACGGCGACCTCGTGGCCGTCGAGTTCGGCGGTTGCGGCTTCGAGACGGGTGGTGATCTCGTCGTGCTCGCGGCGCAGCATCGTCTCGGTCTGGTGGGTGCTGTCGAACTCCGAGCGCCGGGTCACCAGATCGTCGGCGGCCAGCCGCAGCCGGGCGTCGCGCAGATCGGCCTGGATGGTCTGGGCGCGCCGCGCCATCTCGGCCTGGCGGCCCAGCGGTTTGAGCTGTCGGCGCAGTTCGGTGGTGAGGTCGGTCAGCCGGGCCAGGTTGGCCTGCATCGAATCGAGCTTGCGGACCGCCTTCTCTTTGCGTTTGCGGTGTTTGAGGACACCCGCGGCCTCTTCGATGAACGCGCGGCGGTCCTCCGGGCGGGATTCGAGGATCTCCGAGAGTTTGCCCTGCCCGACGATGACGTGCATCTCCCGGCCGATCCCGGAGTCGCTGAGCAGTTCCTGGACGTCCATCAGGCGGCAGTGGCTGCCGTTGATCTCGTACTCGCTGCCGCCGTCGCGGAACATCCGGCGGGTGATGGACACCTCGGAGTACTCGATCGGCAGCGCGTTGTCGGAGTTGTCGATGGTGACCGTGACCTCGGCGCGGCCCAGCGGGGCGCGCGAGGACGTCCCCGCGAAGATGACGTCCTCCATCTTGCCGCCGCGCAGCGTCTTGGCGCTGTGTTCGCCCATCACCCAGGTCAGCGCGTCGACGACGTTCGACTTACCCGACCCGTTGGGGCCGACCACACAGGTGATGCCCGGTTCGAACCGCAGAGTCGTCGGCGCCGCGAAGGACTTGAAGCCCTTGAGCGTCAGACTCTTCAGATGCATGACGTGCCAGACTACCTAGCGCTCGTGGAATCCGGTGATCTGCTCGCGCGCGTCGGACCAGTCGGCGATGACCTTGTCGACCCGGCCCGGCGTGTCACCGCCCTCGAGCAGGCCGAGCAGGCGCTCACAGTCTTCGCGCGACCCCTGGGCGACGACCTGGACCCGGCCGTCCGGCTTGTTGGCGGCGAATCCGGTCAGCCCGAGCTCGAGCGCCCGCGAACGCGTCCACCAGCGGAAACCGACGCCCTGGACGCGGCCGTGCACCCAGGCGGTCAGGCGGACCTCAGGCTCGGCCGACATTCTTGACCTCGAACGTGACCTTGGTACCCGATTTGAGCGTGCGTCCGACGGTGCACACCTGGTCGATGGCGCGTTCGACGACGGTCAGCAGGCGGACCACCTCGGCGTCGGACAGGCCGGTGAGGTCGACCTCGAGGGATTCTTCGAGCAACGGATAGCGTTCCTGCTCGCGGTCGGCGGGCCCGGCCACGCGGATCGTCGCGGGATAGTCGTCGCCCAGCCGGCGGCGCAGCGGTTGGTCGCTGCTCATACCGCTACAGGCGGCCAGGGCGATCTTCATCAGCTCGCCGGGGGTGAACACCCCTTCGACGTCTTCCGAGCCGACCAACACCTCCGCGCCGCGTGAGCTGCGCCCGGTATAGCGGCGCACCCCCGTGCGCTCCACCCACAGATCCGTCATGGCTCCCATCTTCGCCGAAACTGCTCAGAGATCATGAATCGGGCGATTTCGGTGATCTCCCAGCAGTCTCGGCGAGTCAGGCGCGGCGCACCCGCGGGCGGGGCTGGCAGCGCGGGCAGTAGAACGACGAGCGGTTCATGAACTTCTCGCGGCGCATGATCGCCCCGCAGCGCCGGCACGGCTCACCCTCGCGGCCGTAGGCGTCCAGCGACCGGTCGAAGTATCCGGATTCGCCGTTGACGTTGACGTAGAGCGAGTCGAACGACGTGCCGCCTTGTCCGAGCGCGTCGCGCATGACGTCGGCCGCGTGGTCGAGGATCTCGGCGAGCTTGGGCTTGGTCAGCGACTCGGCCAGCCGGGCCCCGTTGACCTTGGCCCGCCACAGCGCCTCGTCGGCGTAGATGTTGCCGATCCCCGATACGACGGTCTGGTCGAGCAACTGGCGTTTGATCTCGGAATGCTTGCCGCGCAACACCTTTACCACCGCATCGCGGTCGAACCGCGGATCCAGCGGGTCGCGGGCGACGTGCGCGACCGGGACCGGGACGTCGGTGCCGTCGACGGTCACCATGTCTGCGAGCAGCCAGCCGCCGAAGGTCCGCTGGTCGACGAAGCTCAGCGCGGTCCCGTCGTCGAGCAGCGCGGCGATGCGCAGGTGGTCCTCTTTCGGGATGGGCCCGAGCAGCATCTGCCCGCTCATCCCGAGGTGCACCACCAGCGCCGACCCGTCGTCCAGCGTCAACCACAGATACTTGCCGCGCCTGCCGGTGCCGGTGATCCGCATACCGAGCAGCCGCGCCGTCAGATCGGCGGGCCCGGCTTCGTGGCGACGCACCGCCCGCGGATGGTGCACCCGCACGGCGGTGATCGCCTTACCGGTGACGTGGGCGTCCAGACCGCGCCGGACGACCTCGACCTCGGGGAGTTCTGGCATCGAGGCTCAGGCGTCGACGTCCGTGGCGGACAGCGCCGTCCACGCCGCCGCGGCCGCCTTCAGTTCGGCTTCCTTCTTGGTGCGCCCGACGCCCCTGCCGTATTCGATGTCGGTGACGAGCACCGTGGCGGTGAACTCCTTGTCGTGGTCCGGACCGGTCGAGGTGACGACGTAGTGCGGAGCGCCGAGCCCGCGCGCGGCGGTGAGTTCCTGCAGGCTGCTCTTCCAGTCCAGACCGGCGCCCAGCGTGGGAGCGGTGTCGAGCAGACCGGCGAACAACCGCAGGATGACCTCGCGGGTGACCGTGAGCCCATGCTGGACATAGATTGCGCCGAGCAGGGATTCGACCCCGTCGGCCAGGATGCTGGATTTGTCGGCTCCCCCGGAGCTCTCCTCGCCCTTACCGAGCAGCAGGTAGGAGCCGAGGCCGTCGTCGCTCAGTTTGCGCCCGACGTCGGCCAGCGCCCCGGTGTTGACGATGCTGGCCCGCAGTTTGGCCAGGTCCCCTTCCGAGCGGTCGGGGTGGCGGTGGAACAGCTCTTCGGTGATGGTCAGCCCGAGCACCGAGTCGCCGAGGAATTCCAGCCGTTCGTTGGTGGGCAGTCCGCCGTGCTCGTAGGAGTAGCTGCGATGGGTGAGCGCGATGGTGAGCAGATCGTCGGGCAGCGTCACGCCGAGCGCCGCCAGCAGCGGGGAACGGTCCAGCGTCACTTCTCGTCTCGATCCAGCAGCCCGGCGAGTTTCGCCCAGCGTGGGTCGATCGTGTCGTGGTGGTGGCCGGGTTCGGCGGTGGCCAGCGCGACCCCGCATTCGGCGCACAGCCCCGCACAGTCGGGGGTGCACAGCGGGACGAACGGCAGCGCCAGCCCCACCGCGTCGATGATCGGCTGTTCGAGGTCGACGGTGTCGGGCACGCCGTTGGCGCCGACGCGGCCCACCTCGTCCTCGTCGGTGGTGGCTTCGGTGGTGCTGTCGGGGTACGCGTACAGCTCGGTGAGCTCGATCTCGACCTCACCGGTCACCTGCGTCAGGCATCGCGCGCATTCACCGGTGGTCGGCGCGGCCACCGTGCCGGTCACCAGCGCGCCCTCCGACACCGCCTGAACGCGCAGGTCCATCGTCAGCGGGGCGCCTTCGGCGATGCCGATCAGGTCAAGGCCGATCCGCAACGGACTCGGAACGGTCTCCTGGAACGTCATCATCGAGCCGGGTCGCCGGCCCAGTCGCGAGATATCGAGCACCAGCGGCGATCGTGTTGCTCTGCCGTGCGTCGCCATGTCTCGATCCTACGGCGCAGGCCTGCGTGGCCTGCGCCGTACCGGGGTGGTCGGGCTCAGCGCGCCGCGTAGTCGTGCGTGCCGGCGGCGGTGCGGAGCTGGTGGCGGCCGCGGCCCACCGAGCGCAGCGTGCCGTTGAGGAAGTCCTCGAACTCGGCGAGTTTGCTGTCGACGTAGATGTCGCATTCGCCGCGCAGCCGGTCCGCCTCGGCGTGGGCGGTGTCGATGAGCCGGGTGGCCTCGGCGGTGGCGGTGGAGACGATCTCCGTCTGCGACACCAGGCGCTGCTGCTCCTTGATGCCCTCCTGGACGGCCTTCTCGTAGGCCAGGTTGCCGCTCTCGATCAGGCGGTCGGCCTCGGACTTGGCCCGTCCGGTGCTGGCGTCGTATTCGCGCTTGGCGGTGGCCATCACCCGCGAGGCCTCTTCGCGTGCCTCGCCCACCATGCGTTCGCTGTGCTGACGGGCCTCGCCGACCATCCGGTCGGCCTGGGCCTTGGCGTCGGCCAGCAGGCGGTCGGCTTCGGCGCGGGCGTGGTTGACCATCGACTCTGCCTCGGCGCGCGCGTTGGTCACCATCGACTCCGAGTGCTCCTTGGCGTCGCGCAGCATGGAGTCGCGGGCGTCGAGCACGTCCTGGGCGTCGTCGAGTTCGCCGGGGATGGCGTCCTTGATGTCGTCGATCAACTCCAGGACGTCACCGCGAGGGACGACACACCCTGCCGTCATCGGCACGCCGCGGGCTTCTTCGACGATCGCGCCCAGTTCGTCGAGCGCTTCAAAAACTCGGTACACGGCAACACCCTCCAGGCGTAGTTTGTTGGTTACCAGTGTGCCTGGTGTTACGCCTGTGACTCGGCTTCTCGCGCCGGTGTGTCGCCGCGGCCAGGCACGTCTGGCTCGGTGTTCCCCGAGATTATGTCAAGTGCCGGCCCGGCGGCTCAGCGCAGTGCCGCACCGATCACGTCGCGGGCCCGGTCGATCATCGACGCGAACGGTCCGACGGCGAAGTTGAGCTTGGCCGATTCGACCCCCGGATGCGGTCGGGTCGGGGCGATCGCCTCGGCCGCCCGCACGGCCGACGCCAGCCGTTTGAGGTCGTCGGCGTCGAGTTCGCGCTGCAGTTTGTCGAACTCCTCCGACTCCTCGAGTTCGGCGTGCTGGACGACGGCGTCGCGGAACACCGCGAGCTCCTCGAGGAACTCCGGCGAGCCGAAGTCCATGCCCTCCAGCCTCGACAGCTGCTCCTTGGCGTCGTGCTCCTCGGCCAGCCGGGCGTCGACGACCTCGTCTCCCCCGCTGACCTCCTGGCGCGCCCGCGGGTGGACCACCATCTCCTCGGCGGTCTCGTGCACCGCGAGCAGTTGGCGCAGTTCGGTGAAGGCCTTCGCCCGCGCCTCGTCCGACGAGGCCGCGAACACCTCCTCGAACATGTCCTTGATCAGGTTGTGCTGATCTTTGAGGAACCTGACGACGTCGTCGGTCGACTGGACGAATGTTTCAACCATGGCGAGAACCTCCGGATGGGCTGAGGCGACGCTCTGGGCTGTGCGCCGCCGCCGATCTACCCCTACCCCGCCGGAGCCGGCTCAACCCCGCAGTTTGGCCTGTAACCGCACGTTCACCGCGTCGGGCAGCAGCGCGGAGACGTCCCCGCCGAGGGTGGCGACTTCCTTGGCCAGCGACGAGGAGACGAAGGAGTACGACGGGGCGGATGCGATGAAGAACGTGTCGACGCCCGCGACGTGCTTGTTCATCTGCGCCATCTGGAGTTCGTACTCGAAGTCGGTGCTGCTGCGCAGTCCCTTGACGATCGCGGAGTATCCCCGCGCCCGGACGAAGTCCACGACCAGGCCCTGACCCGATTCGACCCGCAGGTTCGGCAGGTGCGCGCAGGACTCCGCGATCATCTCCATGCGCTCGTCGAGGGTGAACATGCCCTTCTTGTTCGGGTTCACCAGCACCGCGACGACGACCTCGTCGAATTGGGCCGCGGCCCGCTCGAAGATGTCGACGTGGCCGAGGGTCACCGGGTCGAACGATCCAGGACACACCGCGCCGCTCATGGGTGACGACCGTACCCGATCAAGGTCGGGCGTCACGGCGCCGGAGGTTGCTCCCATTCGGCGATGTCCAGGCGGGTGTCGCCGTAGCGGCGCGAGGGCCATCGCGACCACCCGGGCGGCCAGGTCAGCTCGACGCCCGACGCCCGCCGCTCGATGACCGCGATCGTGCCGTCGTGTGCCCATCCGCGCGCATCGAGCACGGCGAGCAGCGATTCCACCTCGCTGTCCGGCGCGTCGTAGGGCGGATCGGCCAGCACCAGGTCGACGGGCCGGTCCGCACCGCCGGCCAGCACCGTCGCCACCGGCGCGCGCCGTACCTCGGCGGCGGCGCCGACACCGAGTTCGGCGATGTTGCGGCTGATCGTCGCCGCCGCCCGATGATCCTGCTCGACGAACACCGCCCGCGACGCACCCCGCGAAAGCGCTTCCAGGCCAAGGGCTCCCGATCCGGCATAGAGGTCGAGCACCGCGAGACCGTGGAAGTCCAGCCGGGCGTCGAGCACGTTGAACAGCGCCTCGCGCACCCGGTCCGATGTCGGGCGGGTTCCCTTGGGCGGCACCGAGATCCGGCGGCCCCCGAGTGTCCCGGCGATGATCCGGGTCAGCTGACGACCACCAGCAGGTCGCCGCCCTCGACCTGGGCGGTGGCCGAGACCGCGACCCGCTCGACGGTGCCGGCCTTCGGTGCGGTGATCGCGGCCTCCATCTTCATCGCCTCGATGGTCGCGATGGTCTCCCCGGCGCTCACGGTGTCACCGACCTCGACGCCGACGGTGACCACCCCGGCGAACGGGGCGGCGATGTGGTCGGGATTGGCGCGGTCGGCCTTCTCGGCGGTCGGCACGTCGCTCGCGACGCTGTGGTCGCGCACCAGTACGGGGCGCAGCTGCCCGTTGAGGATGCACATCACCGTGCGCATGCCGCGTTCGTCCGGATCGGAGACCGCCTCGAGTCCGATCAGCAGTTCCACACCGCGTTCGAGCACGACGCGGTGCTCGTCACCGTGGCGCAGGCCGTAGAAGAACTGGTTGGCGCTCAACCGCGAAGTGTCCCCGTAGGTTTCGCGGTGCGCCTCGAATTCCTTGGTGGGCCCGGGGAACAGCAGGCGGTTGAGCGCCGCCTGGCGTTTGACGCCGGGCTGGGCCAGCACCGCCTCGTCCTCGGCGGACAGTTCCTCGACGGGTTTGGCCGGGGCGCGTCCGGCCAGCGCCTTGCTGCGCAGCGGTTCCGGCCATCCTCCGGGCGGGTCACCGAGTTCGCCTCGCAGGAAACCGATCACGCTGTCGGGGATGTCGAACCGGGCGGGGTCCTCGGCGAATTCGTCGGCGGTGATACCCGCACCGACCAGCGCCAGCGCGAGGTCGCCGACCACCTTGCTCGACGGGGTCACCTTCACCAGCCGGCCCAGGATGCGGTCGGCGGCGGCGTAGGCCTCCTCGATCTCCTCGAAGCGGTCCCCCAGCCCCAGTGCGATCGCCTGCTGGCGCAGGTTGCTCAGCTGACCGCCCGGGATCTCGTGTCGGTAGACCCGACCGGTGGGCGCCGGCAACCCAGATTCGAAGGGGGCGTATACCTTTCGCAGCGCTTCCCAGTACGGCTCCAGTTCGCACACGGCTTCCAGCGACACTCCGGTGTCGTATTCGGTGTGCGCCGCAGCGGCGACGATCGAACTCAACGCCGGCTGGCTGGTGGTGCCCGCCAGCGGGGCCGCGGCGCCGTCGACCGCGGACGCACCCGCCTGCCACGCGGCCAGATAGGTGGCCAGTTGACCACCCGGGGTGTCGTGGGTGTGCACGTGCACCGGCAGGTCGAAGCGCGAGCGCAGCGCCCCGACCAGTTTCGCCGCGGCCTGCGGGCGCAGCAGCCCCGCCATGTCCTTGATCGCCAGCACATGGGCGCCGGCCTCGACGATCTGTTCGGCCAGCCGCAGGTAGTAGTCCAGGGTGTAGAGGTTCTCCGCCGGGTTCGACAGGTCACCGGTGTAGGACATCGCGACTTCGGCGACGGCCGTACCGGTTTGGCGCACGGCATCGATCGCCGGACGCATCGACTCGACGTTGTTGAGTGCGTCGAAGATGCGGTAGATGTCGATACCGGTTGCGGTCGCCTCCTCGACGAACGCCGTGGTCACCGTCTCCGGATAGGGCGTGTAGCCCACCGTGTTCCGGCCGCGCAGCAGCATCTGCAGGCAGATGTTCGGCACCGCCTCGCGCAGGGCGGCCAGCCGCTCCCACGGGTCTTCCTTCAGGAAGCGCAGCGCCACATCGTAGGTCGCCCCACCCCAGCATTCGAGCGACAGCAACTCCGGTGTCATCCGGGCGATGTGCGGTGCGACCATCAGCAGACCGGTCGTGCGGATGCGGGTGGCCAGCAGCGACTGGTGGGCGTCCCGGAACGTGGTGTCGGTCAACCCGACCGCCGGTGAATCCCGCATCCAGCGGGCGAAGCCTTCGGGCCCGAGCTCGACGAGCTTCTGCTTGCTGCCGGCCGGCGGTGGTGCGGTGTGGTCGATCTGCGGGAGCTTGTCCTGCGGATACACCGTCGACGGCCGCGGGCCGTGCGGCTGGTTGACGGTCACGTCGGCCAGGTAGTTGAGGATCTTGGTGCCCCGGTCCGCGGGTGTGCGGGAGGTCAGCAGGTAGGGCCGTTCGTCGATGAACGACGTGGTGACGCGGCCCGCGCGGAAATCCGGATCGTTGACGACGGCCTGCAGGAACGGGATGTTCGTCGACACCCCGCGCACCCGGAACTCGGCGAGAGCGCGCCGGGCCCGCGACACCGCGGTGGAGAAGTCCCGGCCCCGGCAGGTCAGCTTGACCAGCATGGAGTCGAAGTGGGCGCTGATCTCCGCGCCGAGCACGGTGCCGCCGTCCAGGCGGATCCCCGCACCGCCGGGTGAGCGGTAGCCGGTGATGCGTCCGGTGTCGGGGCGGAAGCCGTTGGCCGGGTCCTCGGTGGTGATCCGGCACTGCATGGCGAAACCCCGTGGCGCCGCCAACTTCTCCTGGCTCAGTCCGAGGTCGGCCAGCGTCTCGCCGTCGGCGATCCGCATCTGCGACGCCACCAGGTCCACGTCGGTGATCTCCTCGGTCACCGTGTGCTCGACCTGGATGCGCGGGTTCATCTCGATGAAGACGTGCCTGCCGCGTTCGTCGAGCAGGAACTCGACCGTGCCTGCGTAGCTGTAGCCGATCTCGCGCGCAAAGGCCACCGCGTCGGCGCAGATCCGCCTCCGCAGTTCGGGATCCAGGTTCGGCGCGGGCGCCAGCTCGATGACCTTCTGGTGGCGCCGCTGCACGCTGCAGTCGCGTTCGAACAGGTGCATGATGTCGCCCTGCCGATCGGCGAGGATCTGTACCTCGATGTGGCGGGGATTGACGACCGCCTGCTCCAGGTAGACCATCGGATCGCCGAACGCCGACTCCGCCTCCCGGCTGGCCGCCTCGATCGCCTCGGCCAGCGCGTCGGGGTCGGTGACCCGCCGCATACCGCGGCCCCCGCCGCCGGAGACGGCCTTGACGAACACCGGGAACTCCATGTCGGCGGCCGCCGCGACGAGTTCGTCGACCGATGACGACGGCGCCGACGATCGCAGCACCGGCAGGCCGGCGGCGCGGGCGGCCTCGATGGCCCGCGACTTGTTGCCGGTCAGCTCCAGCAGTTCGGCCCGCGGGCCGATGAACGTGATGCCGGCCTCCGCGCACGCGGCCGCCAACTCCGGGTTCTCCGACAGGAATCCGTAGCCGGGATACACCGCATCGGCGCCGGCGTGCTTGGCGACCCGGATGATCTCGTCGACCGACAGATACGCCCGCACCGGATGGCCCATCTCGCCGATCTGATAGGACTCGTCGGCCTTCAGCCGGTGCAGCGAGTTGCGGTCCTCGTACGGGTACACCGCAACGGTCGCGATACCCATCTCATAGGCCGCACGGAACGCGCGGATCGCGATTTCTCCACGATTGGCAACCAGGACTTTGGAGATCACGCGTTTACCTAACCGCCACGTTGTTTCCGGAGTGTTACACGAGCGTGGACCAGTAGTCCCAGAAGCGGACCAGAATCAGCAGAATCACCGCGGTGAACCACAGCGCCGTGAGCGACCAGCGCCATTGGTGCAGGACCCGCGCCACGGCGTTGCCGGAGTGGGCATCTTCCCCGCTCGCAGGGGCCGGCCGCAGGGCGATCGACGACACCACCACCAGCAGCGGGACCGTCACGGCCCAGACGACCATGCAGTAGGGGCACAGCGCCCCGATGCGGTAGAGGCTCTGGAAGATCAGCCAGTGCACGAACACCGTGCCGAGCAGCGTGCCGACGGCCAGACCCGACCAGTACCAGCGCGGCAACCGCACGCCGGCCACGGCCAGCACCCCGGTCACCGTGACGACGGTGAAGGCGGCGATGCCGATCAGCGGGTTCGGGAACCCGAACAGCGCGGCCTGCGGCGTCACCATCACCGATCCGCAGGACAGCACCGGATTCAGCGAGCACGACGGGGTGTAGGACGGATCGATCAGCAGCTCGATCTTCTCGATCGTCAGCGTCGCCGCGGCGACGAAGCCGACCACACCGGCGATGAGCACCCACACCGCACTCGGTTTCGGCACCGCGAGCCCGGCCGTCCGGCCGGCCGGCGAGGCGGTCGACGAGACGGTGTCGGGTGCGGTGGCGGTCATGACGTGGGTGCCGGCGCCGCACCGTCGAGGCCGGGCACGTCGCCGACGATCTCCTTGATCTTGGCCACGAGCGCGTCGGGGGTCGACGGGTCGTAGTCCTCACCGTTGATGCGCACGGTCGGGGTGGCGCGGATCTCGGTGGCCGAGGCCATCCCCTTGACCATGTCGACGTAGCGGCCCTTCTTGATGCACTCGGGCACGGTGCCGCCCGCACCGGCCTGGCGGGCCAGTTCGGTCAGCTGCTCGTCGCCGGGGTAGGTGCCGCCGCCCTCGGCGGGCTGGATGCCCTCGGTGTAGAGCGCGGCGTGGAACCGGCGGAAGGCGTCCTTGTTCTCGTCGGCGACGCAGTACGCGGCGCTGCCGGCCCGTGACGAGTAGCCATCACCCTGGGCGTCGAGGATCGAGACCATGTAATAGTCCGCGGCGACCGCTCCGGTGTCGATCAGCTTGTTGATGGTCGGGCCGAACTGGCGCTCGAAGTTGCCGCAGGCCGGGCACAGGAAATCCTCGTAGAGCGACAGCACGGCCTTGGGCTCGCTGGTGCCCTCCTGGGTCACGACGTTCTCGGCGGCCACCCGCACCGCGGTCGCCTCACCGGAGCCCGGCTTGTCCTCCGCCGACATCACGATGTAGAGGACGAGTGCGACGGCGAACACCACGACAACCGCGGTCAGACCGATCTGGACGAACAGATTGCGCTTGCGATCGGCCGCCTTCAGGTCGTAGCGGGGCGTCTTCTTCGGTTTCGTGGCCACGCGACAAGAGTACCGGCGGCGGATCTAGCCGCGGCTGAGGTGGGCGCGCAGCGCCGAGATCATCGCCGCGGTGGCGGTCGCGCTGTCGCCGCCGAGCGGGAAGAAGTTCGCGAACGCGTGGATCAGGGAGCGCTCCTCCCGCAGGTCCACCGGCACACCGGCGGCCCGCAGCGCCTCGGCGTAGCGGTTGCCCTCGTCGCGCAGCGGGTCGAAACCGCCGGTGAGCACGAGCGCCGGGGGCAGTCCCGACAGGTCGTCGGCCAGCAGCGGGGACACGTCGGGATCGGTCCGGTCGACGGAGGCGCCCTCGAGGTAGAGGTCCATGAACCAGGCGATGTCACGGGCGGTGAGGAAGTAGCCGTCGGCGAACAGCGTCTTGGACCGGGTCTCGCTACCCACGTCGACGACGGGATAGATCAGCAGTTGCAGCGCAGGCAGGGGCGCTGCGGCGTTGCGGGCCCGCTGACAGACGACGGCGGCGAGGTTGCCCCCGGCGCTGTCGCCGCCGACGGCGATGCGGTCGGCGGCGACACCGAGTTCGGCGGCGTGCTCGGACGCCCAGCGGAACGCGGCGTAGGCGTCGTCGGCCGCGGCCGGCGCCTTGTGTTCGGGCGCGAGCCGGTAGTCCACCGAGAGCACGGTGATCCCGCCGTCACGGCAGATCACCCGGCACAGGTCGTCGTGGGTGTCGAGATCGCCGATCACGAACCCGCCGCCGTGGTAGAAGACGAGCAGGGGTCCGTCGGGGTCCGTCGAGGTGGGGCGGTACAGCCGCGCGGGGATGGCGCCGGCCGGACCGGGGATGGAGAGTTCGGTCACGTCGGCCACGATGTCGGCGGGGAACATCGCGGCGGTGAGACGCAGTTGGCGCCGCGCGACCACGACGTCGTCGCTGGCGACCAGGCCGTTGATCCCGGCGGCGCGCTGGGCGGCGAGCAACAGCTGCAGGGTGGTGTCGAGGGTGTTGCCGTCGACGGTGACCGACCGGAAGCCCAGCAGCGCGCGCTTGACGCGGTCGGGCAGCACCGGCAGGGTCCGCAGCGTCATCCGCGTCGCCGCGTTGACGACCGCATCACGCGTCCGGTTCTTGCCCCGGGGCGCCGGATCCTTGCCGCGGACGGGCGGGGCGGAGGCTGGCAGACTCGGCGGCATGGGAGCTCCTCTGGTCGCGTTGAACGACGGCAATTCGATTCCTCAGGTCGGCCTGGGGGTTTGGCAGACACCACCCGAAGACACCGAACGCGCGGTCGCGGCGGCGCTCGCCGCCGGCTATCGACACGTCGATACGGCCGCAGCGTACGGCAACGAGGAGCAGACCGGCCGGGCGATCGCCCAGTCCGGACTGGACCGTTCGCAGGTGTACCTGGTCACCAAGCTGTGGAACTCCGAACAGGGCTATGACGCGACGCTGGCGGCCTTCGAGGCGAGTGTGGACCGCCTCGGGGTCGACTACCTCGACCTGTACCTGATCCACTGGCCGGTCCCCGAGAAGAACCTCTTCGTCGACACCTTCAGAGCGTTCGCCCGGCTACGTGAGGACGGTCGCATCCGGTCCATCGGTGTGAGCAACTTCGAACCCGAACACCTGCGGGTCCTGATCGACTCGACCGGCATCGTGCCCGCGGTCAACCAGATCGAGTTGCATCCGCTACTGCCTCAGCGGGAACTGCGAGAGCTGCACGCGCAGTTGGGAATCGCCACCGAGGCGTGGAGCCCGCTGGGCCAGGGGTCGCTGCTGGCGCACCCCACGGTGACCGGTGTCGCCGAGTCGCACGGAAAAACCGCAGCACAGGCACTGATTAGGTGGCATATGCAACTCGGTAATATCGTCATCCCCAAGTCGGTGAACCCACAACGGATTGAGAGCAACTTCGACGTGTTCGACTTCGAGTTGAGCGAGCAGGACATGGCGTCCATCTCGTCTCTCGAGGACGCCTCCCGCCTGGGTCCCGACCCCAAAACATTCAACTTCACAGGGTAGGTGACATGACGTCAACGCGCGGTGAGGCAGCCGGCATCCCCTCCGTCTCCCTCAACGACGGACACTCGATCCCGGTCCTCGGACTCGGCGTCGGTGAGCTCTCCGAGTCCGAGGCAGAACGGTCGGTGGCCGCCGCGCTCGAGGCGGGTTACCGGCTGATCGACACGGCCGCGGTCTACGGCAACGAGGCCGCGGTGGGCCGGGCGGTCAACGCCTCGGGCATCCCGCGCGAGGAGATCTACGTGACGACCAAGCTGGCCGTCGCGGATCAGGGTTTCGGGACCTCGCAGGACGCCGCACGCGCCAGCCTCGAACGCCTCGGCCTCGACTACGTCGACCTGTACCTCATCCACTGGCCCGCCGGCGACCACGGCAAGTACATCGACAGCTGGGGCGGGCTGATGAAGGCGAAACAGGATGGCGTCGCCCGCTCGATCGGTGTCTGCAACTTCAACGCCGAGCACCTGTCGAACATCATCGATCTGTCGTTCTTCACCCCGGCCATCAACCAGATCGAGTTGCATCCGCTGCTCAATCAGGCCGAACTGCGTGAGGTCAACGCCGGCTACGGCATCGTGACCGAGGCGTACGGCCCGCTGGGTGTGGGCCGGCTGCTCGATCACGCGGCGGTGACCGGTGTGGCCCAGGCCCACGACAAGACGCCGGCGCAGGTGCTGCTGCGCTGGAGCATCCAGCTGGGCAACGTGGTGATCGCACGCTCGGCCAACCCGGACCGGATCACGTCCAATCTCGAGGTGTTCGACTTCGAGTTGACCGACGATGAGATGGCCACCCTCAACGGCCTCGACGAGGGCACCCGCTTCCGCCCCGACCCGGAGACCTACACCGGGCCGTAGGGCTCAGCACTCTTCTCGTGAATCGGCCGGCGCCCTGCGCCGGCCGATTCTGTTTCGCCTGTGCGGGGTCAGCCTCTCGGGCAGGAGTCCGCCGCCCGCCGCAGCGCGGGTACCGACGGTGCGTCGACGGGTAGTCCGTAGCCGCGCAGCACCGCGATGAACTGCATCGCGTACTGGCAGTGGAAGGCCGTGTTGGGCGGCATCCACAACGCCGGCTCCTGATCCCCCTTGTCCTGGTTCGCCTCCCCCTGCACGGCAAGCAGATTGGCCGGATCGTTGGCGAACCGCACCCGCATCTCGTCGGTCCAGGCGCGCGCACCCTGGTCCCAGGCGTAGGCGAGCGGGACGATGTGCTCGATCTGGACGGCCGCCCCGGTCTGGTTGCCGCGGGTGAACGGGATGACGATGTTGGTGTACGGGTCGTGCAGGACCCCGGTCGCGACCGCTGTGGGACACCGGCTGATCGAGACGTAGGTCTTGTCCACGAGATCGCGGTCGAGGATGTCGTTGCGGGTGTCGCAGCCGTTGTGGCCGCCCAGCGCGCTGTTGTCGTCGGTCCACGCGTCGCCGAACGCGGCCCGCCGGTAGTCGTGGCCGCGGATCCGGGCCGGCACCGTCGCCACACCGGCGAGGACGTCGACTCCCGGCGCGACGGTGGGCACGTCGGCGTCGGCGATGAACTGCGCCGACCGCTCGGCCGTCGAGGACACGGTCTGATACGCGACGAGCACCGCGAGCACCGCGGCGAGCACCACCCACACCGACCGCGAGCGGTTCACGACTTCTCCAGGTACTCGACCCGATCGGTGTCGATGAACGGCGCGGCGAGCATCGCCATCCCCGGGTGGTCCGGCTCGTTCTCGTAGAGCGTTTCGCACAGCTCCCGTGCCGCGAGGATGACATCGAGGTGGTCGGACAGCGACAGGAAGTGCAGCGAGTTCAGGCGTCCGGACTGGTGCATCCCGAGCACGTCACCCTCTCTGCGTTCCCTCAGGTCGAGGTCGGCGAGGGCGAATCCGTCGAGCGTGCCTGCCACCGCCTTGAGCCGCGCGCCCGCCTTCGAGGTCTCCGGCAGGCGGGTGGCCAGCAGACACAGGCTGGGGTGGCTGCCGCGGCCGATGCGGCCCCGCAGTTGGTGCAGCTGGCTGATGCCGAACCGGTCGGCGTCCATCACCACCATCACCGTGGCGTTGGGCACGTCCACCCCGACCTCGATGACCGTCGTGCACACCAGCACGTCGATCTCACCGGCCCGGAAGGCCGTCATCACCGCGTCCTTCTCGTCACCGGAGAGCCGGCCGTGCATCAGCCCGAGGCGTAAGCCGGCCAGCGGACCGCTCTTGAGGATGTCGTACAGCGCGACGACGGTCACCGGCGGCGGCCCCTGCTCCTCCTTCTGCGGTTTGTCGCTCTCGTCGATGCGGGACGCCACCACGTACGCCTGCCTGCCGTCGCGGACCTCCTCCACGATGCGGGCCCACGCGCGGTCCAGCCATTTCGGGTGCTGGGTCACGAAGATCGTGTTGCTGGTGATGGGCTGACGGCCGCGGGGCAGCTCGCGCAGCGTCGAGGTCTCCAGATCGCCGTAGACGGTCAACGCCACCGTCCGCGGTATCGGTGTCGCGGTCATCACCAGCAGGTGCGGTGTGATGCCCCCACGGGCCTTGGCGCGCAACCGATCCCGCTGTTCGACACCGAACCGGTGTTGTTCGTCGACCACGACCATGCCGAGGTTGTCGAATTCGACGGAGTCCTGCAGCAGCGCGTGCGTGCCGATGACGATCCCGGCCTGCCCGGTGGCCACCTCGTCGCGCACCTGCCGCTTCTGCTGCGGGGTCATCGATCCGGTCAGCAGCGCGACCCGGGTCGCGGACTCCGCCCCGCCGAGCTGACCGGCCATCGCCAACGGACCCAGGATCTGCCGGATCGAGCGATCATGTTGTGCGGCAAGCACTTCGGTGGGCGCGAGCATGGCGCACTGGTAGCCGGCGTCGACCATCTGCAACATGGCCAACACGGCGATGACCGTCTTGCCCGATCCCACCTCACCCTGCAGCATGCGGTTCATCGGGCGGGTACCGGCCAGTTCGCCCGACAGCACTTCGAGCACCTCGCGCTGACCGTTGGTGAGCTCGAAGGGCAGCCGCTCCCGCATCCCGGCGACCAGCCCGTCCTCCCGCAGCGGCGCCGGCGGGCCGGCCTCGGTCAGCTCGCCGTAACGCCGCGACACCAGGCCCCACTGCAGGCCGACCGCCTCGTCGAACGTCAGCCTCTCCCGCGCCCGGTCGCGGTCGCGCTCGTTCTCCGCGAGGTGGATCCCGCGTAGCGCGGCGTCCTCGGAGATCAGACCGCGTTCGCGCACAACGCTTTCCGGTAGCGGTTCGGGGACCGGGTCCAGCACGTCGAGAACCTGGCGCACACAGGCGTAGATGTCCCAGCTCTGCACTTTCGCGCTGGCCGGGTAGATCGGGAAGAAGTCGCGTTCGAACGCGGCGAGCAGCTCGTCGCCCGTGGCGCCCGACGACGCCGCGATGGTCTTGAGCGATTTGGTGCCGATCTTCCTGGTCGCCGACGATTCGAGGACGAGGAACGCCGGATGGCTCAACTGCAGGGTGTTGCGGAAGTACTTCACCTCACCGGAGAGCATGAGCCGGGTGCCGACGGGCAGCTTGTCGATCATCCAGTCCGCGTTGAAGAACGTCGCGGTGACCACCGGATTGCGCCTGCCGAGCGTGACGCGCAGATACTTCCGCGGCCGCTTACCCGGTATCGGCTTCATCTGTCCCGGCTCGGCTTTGGTGATGACGTCGACGAACGTGACGTGCTCACCCTCCTCGAGGTCGAGGCTCTCCCCCTCACCCCGCACGCTCATCCCGTCGCTGTACTTGCGCGGATAGTGGCGCAGCAGATCGTTGACGGTGCAGATGCCGAAGTGCTCTTCGAGCAACGCCGCGGACTTGCCGCCGATGACGAAGTCGAGGCGATCGGTCAGGGCGACCATGTCACTCGACCCCGATCAGCAGCACGTCGCCGCGGTGGCCGGTGTGGTAGGTGACCAGTTCGGTGCCCAGGTGACGGTGGTGCACGTGCTCGCGCAGGGCCGCGCCGATGTCGGTGCCGACCGCACCGTCGGCTCCGTGCCCGGTGAGCACGGTGACCAGTTCGCCGCCGGACAGCAGCAGCAGGTCGATCAACCCGGACGCCGCGGCGGTCACGTCCGGGCCGACGATGAGCACCTCGTCGCCCGAGATGCCCAGTCCGTCGCCGGGGCGGCAGGCGCCCGCCCAGGTGAGCGCCTCTTCGGTCGCGACCCGGACGGCGCCGTGCCGTGCGGCCGCCGCGGCGCGGGCCATGGTGTAGCCGTCGTCGACGGCGTGACGCGCGGGATCGTGGACGGCCAGCGCCGCCAGCCCCTGCACCATCGACCCGGCCGGGACGGGTACGACGTCGATGCCCCAGCCCGTCGCGGCGGTGCACCCGGCGACGAGTTCCTCCGCGGCCACATAACCGTTCGGCAGCACCATCACCTGCCCGGCCCCGGTGTCGACGAGGCCGCGCAGCAGCTGCTTGGCGGTGACGGGCGCATCGGTTTCGGCCAGCAGGACGTGGGCGCCCTCACCGGCGAACAACTCCGCCGCGCCGGGGCCGTCGACGACGGCGAGCACGGCGCGTTCGCGGCTCCAGCTGCCCTGCGGGCGGGTGGTGGCCGTGGCCGCCAGCGCGGTGATCTGGATCCGGGTGGGTACGCCGACGGCCAGACCGGCTTCGACGGCGCCGCCGGCATCGTCGGAGTGGACGTGCACCGAGTACTGCCCGGGAATGCCCGAACCGCCCGCCGCCGCGATCACGATGGAGTCACCGAGACCCTCGAGCCGGCGCCGCAGCACCTCGACCCCGTCGGCGTCGCACCCCCCGAGCAGGTACATGACCTCGAACTGCGGGGCGGCACCTGCGGCCCTGCGGGCGGGTGGCGCCGCCGGCCGGTAGCTCGGGCGCCGAGCGGCATGGCCGCCCAGGGTGCGGGTCAGGGCGTCGAGCAGGACGAGCAGCCCGCGCCCGCCGGCGTCGACGACTCCGGCGTCGGCGAGGACGTCCAATTGCCCGGGTGTCTCGTCCAGGGCGATGGCCGCGGCGTCGGCCGCCGCGACCACGACCCCGGGTAACCCGGACGCCGCGGTGCCCGAAGCCTGGGCGTCGGCGGCGTGGGCCGCGGCCCCCAGCACCGACACGATGGTGCCCGGTTGGGTGTCCAGCGCGGCCTCGACGAGGTCGACGGCGTGACGCAGGGCGGCGGCGAACAGTGCACCGTCGACCTCGGGCAGCGTCCCGCCCCTGCGGGCCGCGGCGCCTGCGGTGACCTCGGCGAAACCGCGCAGGATCTGCGACAGGATGACACCGGAGTTGCCGCGGGCCCCGTGCAGCGCACCCGCGGCGAGCGCGGCGGACACCTCGGCGACGTCACCGGCGCAGTCCTGGGCCCGTGACCAGGCCGAACGCATGGTGAACAGCATGTTCGTACCGGTATCGGCATCGGGGACCGGGAAGACGTTGAGGCCGTTGATCTCGTCGGTGTGCGATATCAGGTCCTCGACCGCCGAGTGGGCCCAGTCGCGCAGAACCGTCGCGTCGAGTCGCCCAGCCGCCATCTCACCTCCTGCCCGCATCCCGGTCGTGCGCGCCAGCCTATCGACCTCCCCGGACACCGCTGCCGCGCCGAGGCAGACTGTGGACGGTCCCTGTGGAGGCCGTCGCGGCCGGTTTTGGCGATCACCCACCCGGCCGGTATCCTGATCAGGTTGTCGGGTCAATCCGCGCTCGCCGCGGCCCAGGGACCCGAACCCCCACGTACTGATCCAAGGAGTTCTAGATATGGCTGCCGTGTGCGATGTCTGCGGAAAGGGCCCCGGCTTCGGCAAGTCGGTGTCGCACTCCCATCGCCGGACCAGCCGTCGGTGGAATCCGAACATCCAGACCGTGCGCGCCGTCTCCCATCCGGGCGGCAACAAGAAGCGCGTCAACGTCTGCACCTCCTGCCTCAAGGCGGGCAAGGTCGCTCGCGGCTGACCCGGCCCACGGTTGAGCCCGGCGCTGTCCGGGTAGCCCCGCGGCATGTCCTTGCGCGAGAAGAGTAGGTCTGTCCTGTTCGCCACCGCGGCGCTCGCCGTCGTCGGTGGGTTCGCCACCGCATGCGGCGACGACTCCAGCGACGGCGGTGAGACCTCGTCGTCCACCACCACCTCGTCCACGACCTCATCCACGACCGAGACGACGTCGGTGACGGTCACCACCTCGGTCGAGACGGCACCGCCCGCGACGGGCACTTCGGCACCGGAGGTTCCGCCCGCCACCGATGGTGACGGCACCGTCGAGATCCCGGCGCCGCCCGCGGTCCCCTCGCCGCCTGCCATCCCCGCGCCGCCGGCCATCCCGTCGCCGCCGGCGATCCCCGCACCGCCGCCGATTCCCGCGATCCCCTGATCGGTTCGCCGGTCAGGGCAGCCGCCAGTCGATCGGTTCGGCGCCCATCTGGGTCAGCAACTCATTGGCCCGGCTGAACGGACGCGACCCGAAGAACCCGCGCGACGCCGACAGCGGCGACGGGTGCGGTGACTCGATCGCCACGCACGCGCTGCCCGTCAGCATCGGTTTGAGGGTCGCGGCGTCGCGGCCCCACAGCACGGCCACCATCGGGGTGTCCCTGGCGACGAGCGCCCGGATCGCGCATTCGGTCACCGCCTCCCAGCCCTTGCCGCGGTGTGACGCGGGGGTGCCGGGGCGCACCGTCAGCACCCTGTTGAGCAGCAGCACACCGCGCTGCGCCCACGGACTGAGGTCGCCGTTGCTCGGTTGCGGGTAGCCGAGGTCGGCGGTGTACTCGGTGAAGATGTTAGCCAGGCTGCGCGGCAGCGGTCGGACCTCCGGATCCACCGAGAAGCTCAGGCCGACGGCGTGCCCGGGCGTCGGATACGGATCCTGACCCACGATCAGCACGCGGACCTGGTCGAACGGAAACGAGAAGGCCCGCAGCACGTTCGCGCCCGCGGGCAGGTAGCGGTGACCGGCGGCGAGTTCGGCCCGCAGGAACTCCCCCATCTGGGCCACCTGCTCACGCACGGGTTCGAGCGCCTGCGCCCAGCCCTGGTCGACGAGTTCGGAGAGCGCACGTGCAGTCACGAAAAGCCAACCTAGCGTGCGGCGTTCGTCAGAACGACTGCCATCCCCGGTTTCCGGTCCACGCGTCCCCGTCGACCAGCACGTCGGCCGGGCCCGCGAGCACCCGTCCGATCGTCCGCCACCCGTCCGGCGGCGCACCCGGGAAGGTCGCGGCCAGCGCATGGTCCTCCCCGCCGGCGAGTACGAGCTCCCACGGGTCGGCGCCGACGGCGGCCGCCGCCCCCACCACCGCGTCGTGGTCGGCGCGCAACGCCGCGCGGTCCACGTCGATCCGGCAGCCCGATGCGTCCGCGATGTGCCCGAGATCGGCCAGCAGGCCGTCGGAGACGTCGGTCATCGCCGTCGCACCGGCGTCGGCCGCGACACGGCCCTGACCGTAGGGCGGCGCCGGGACCAGGTGCCGGCGGCGCAACTCTTCGAACTCCTCGATTCCGTTGTGCCACAACCCGTATCCGGCTGCCGATCGACCGAGCTCCCCCGCGACGGCGACGACATCGCCCGGGCGGGCGCCGTCCCTTCGCACCGGTGTCCGGCCGGCCAGGTCGCCCAGCACGGTCACCGAGATCACCCACTGCGGCGCGCGGACCAGATCGCCACCGGCGATGCCCGCACCCATCGCGGCCGCCTCGTCCCACATACCGTCGGACAGGCGCAGCGCCGACGCGGCCGGGGTGTCCGCGGGCGCGCCGAACGCGACGACGAACGCGGTCGCCGCGGCACCCATCGCCTCGGCGTCGGCGGCGTTCTGCGCGATCGCCTTGCGCCCGACGTCGTGCGGTGTCGACCAGTCGAGCCGAAAGTGCCTGTCCTCGACCAACATGTCGGTCGAGACCACCGTCCGGCCGTCGGCGAACGACACCAGGGCGGCGTCGTCACCGGGTCCCAGCGTGACCGACGGCGGCAGCCGCCGCCCCCGCACCAGCGCGTCGATCACCGCGAACTCACCGACGTCCGCCATGCTCGCGGTCGGGTCCAACGGTGCCATGTCACCTCCACCCGGCGGCCGTCACGACGCGCAGCACCGGCTCCACCTGCGGTACGTTTGGTCCCCGGAGTCTATGGGGCGGGACGGAGGCGAACACGGGTGGTCGAGGCTTTCATGCTGATCCAGACCGAGGTCGGCCGCGCTGAAGTCGTCGCGGCACGGTTGGCCGAACTGCCCGGTGTGCGGACCGCGGAATACGTCACCGGACCCTACGACGTCGTGGTCCGCGTCGGCGCCGACAACCTCGAGGAGCTCCGTTCGGGCGTCGTCCCGAGCGTGCAGCGGGTCGACGGCATCACCCGGACACTGACCTGCCCGATCGCGAACGGCGCGCACCCATAGGCTTGTCGGGGTGAGCTCCGAAGATCCGCCACGAGCACCCCGTGACGGCCCACCCCGCGCCCTGATGATCGCGGCGATCGTGGTGGCCGTTGCAGCACTCGTGGTGGTGCTCGGTATCGCCGCGGTGCGTCAAGGGCGTCCCGAACAGCGGCCGGTGGCGATCGCGGCGGTGCCCGCGCCGCGCGCCGACAGCCCGGAATGCCAGGCCCTCATGGGCGCCCTGCCCGAGGTGCTCGGGGATTTCCGCCGCGCGCCGACGGCCGAACCGACGCCGGTCGGCACCGCGGCCTGGCAGGCGGGCCCCGACACCGAGGCGATCATCTTGCGCTGCGGCCTGGACCGTCCGGTCGATTTCGTCGTCGGCGTCCCGATCCAGGTGGTCGACGCCGTGCAGTGGTTCAGGGTCGGCGAAGAGGCCGCGCCGGGCAGCAGGCCGGAGAGCCAGCAGACCCGCAGCACCTGGTATGCCGTGGACCGTCCGGTGTACGTGGCGCTCACGCTGCCGCAGGATTCCGGCCCGACACCCATTCAGCTCATCTCCCGGGTGCTGACCGGCGCCATGCCGGCCACGCCGATCACCCCGGGGCCGCCACGCTAGACGGCTAGCGCAGACCCGTTCCGCGGGCCACCGCTGTGTCGACCATCGCCGCGAGCAGCGTCGGATAGTCCACTCCGCTGGCCGCCCACATCCGCGGATACATCGAGATCGTGGTGAAACCCGGCATGGTGTTGATCTCGTTGACCACCGGTCCGTCGTCGGTGAGGAAGAAGTCGACCCGCGCCAGCCCCTGGCAGTCGATCGCCCGAAACGCCCGGATGGCGAGGCGGCGGATCTCGTCGGCCACGTCGTCCTCGACCTTGGCGGGCACGTCGAGTTCGGCGCCGTCGTCGAGGTACTTGGTGGCGAAGTCGTAGAAACCGTCCTCGCGGCCCCGCACCCCGGCCACCCGGATCTCGCCGATGGTGCTGGCGTCGACGCGGCCGTCCGGATACTCCAGCACGCCGCATTCGAGTTCGCGACCCGCGATGCCGGCCTCGACTATGACCTTGGGATCGTGTCTGCGGGCCGCCTCGATCGCGGCGGGCAGTTCCGCCCAGTCCGACACCCGGCTGACCCCGATCGAGGAGCCCCCGCGCGCGGGTTTGACGAACACCGGCAGGCCGAGGCGTTCGCGTTCGTCGAGCGTCACGTTCGCGCGTCCGGGACGCAGCACCACGTGATCGCCGACCGGCAGGCCCTCGGCGACCAGCAGCTTCTTCGTGAACTCCTTGTCCATGCCCGCGGCGCTGGCCAGTACGCCCGCCCCGACGTAGGGCACCCCGGCCAGTTCCAGCAGACCCTGGATCGTGCCGTCCTCGCCGTAGGGGCCGTGCAGCACCGGGAACACCACGTCGACCGCGGCGAGCACCTCCCCTGCCGGCGCCGGGCTCAGCGACACCAGCTCACCGCGGCGGCCCGGGTCGGCGGGCAGCGCCAGGGCGGTACCGGACTCGGCGCTCACCTCGGGGAGCCGGCCGTCGGTGATGGCCAGCGTCTCCGGCCGGCCGTCGGTGAGCACCCAGGACCCGTCGGGAGTGATCCCGACGGCGACCACGTCGAAGCGTTCGGGGTCGAGGTTGCGCAGGATGCTGCCTGCGGAAACGCAGGAGATGGCGTGTTCGGAACTGCGCCCGCCGTAGACGACGGCAACGCGGGTGCGCTGGTTGCGGGCGATCACAGTCTGCAGAGGCTACCGTCCCGGCCGCGCCGAGCACGATTCGATATCAGCCGAGCGCGGCGCCGAGGTCGGCGATCAGGTCGTCGGTGTCCTCGATACCCATGGACAGCCGGACGAAGCCGTCGGGCACCGGGTCGCCCCAGCGGGCCCGCCGGTCGATGGAGGTGTGGATGCCGCCGAAGCTGGTCGAGGCGACCAGCAGGGCGCTGCGCTCGACGAGCGCGTGCACGGCCGACGCGTCGGCCAGTTCCACCGACACCAGCCCGCCGAACCGCCGCATCTGCCGCGCCGCCACCTCGTGCGCGGGATCCTCGGGCAGTCCGGGATAGCGCACGCCGCGCACGGCGGGATGGTTGCGCAGCAGCATCGCGACGGCCAGCGCGTTCTGACACTGCCGTTCGAACCGCAGCCCGGCGCTGCCGAGGCTGCGCAGCACCAGCCACGCCTCGAACGGCCCGAGGATCGGGCCGGCCAGCAGACGGTCGGTCTCCAGCGCGGCCATCATCTCGGGGTGGCTGCCCGCGACGTAGCCGGCGATCAGATCGCTGTGTCCCGAGAGTGCCTTGGTGGCGCTGGCCACCACCAGGTTGGCGCCCAGCGACAGCGGCTGCTGGCCGAGTGGTGTGGCGGTGGTGTTGTCGACGATCAGGGTGGCGCCGCGCCGCCGGCACGTCATCGCCAGCCGGTGCAGATCCACCACCTCGAGCCCCGGGTTCGCGGGTGTCTCCGCCAGCACCACATCGGCGTCCGCCGCCGCCTCGCACATCTCGGCGGTCGCCACTTCGAGCACCGTGACACCTTGCGGCGCAAGGTATTCCGCGGCGTAGCGGCGCACCTGATAGTAGCCGTCCGCGGGCACGACGAGCCGTTCGCCCGGACCGGTCAGCACCCGAAGCGCGGAGGTGATGGCCGCCATGCCCGATCCGAAGGCCAGTGCGGCAGAGGCCCCTTCGAGTTCGGCCAGCGCCGCCTCCAGCCGCCGCCAGGTCGGATTGGAGCTGCGGCCGTAGGTGTCCAGCGGCTGTGCCTCGTCCGGTGACAGGTGGTAGGCCGAGACCGGGACCGGCGGGGTGGCCACGGGTTGTCCGGCAACGGCTTCGGCACCAACAGCTTTGACGCTTCGAGTGGAGTCGCCGTACGCGCCTTCCATCGGTGTCATTCCGGTTTGGTGCTGCGGCCGAGCAGCAGCACGACGGCTTCGTCGACGGAAAGACCCTTGTGGCAGACCCGGTTCACCGCGTCGGTGAGCGGCATCTCCACGTCGTAGCTGGCGGCCAGCGCCAGCACCGACCGGCAGGAGGTGACGCCCTCTGCCACGTGTCCGCCCGCGGCGCGCAGTGCCGACTCCATGGTGCCGCCCCGGCCCAACCGCTCACCGAAGGTCCGGTTGCGCGACTGCACCGAGGTGCAGGTCGCGACGAGGTCACCGACGCCGGCCAGCCCGGCCAGCGTCGCCGGTTTGGCGCCCAGCGCGATGCCCAGCCGCATGATCTCGGCCAGCCCGCGGGTGATGATCGCCGCGACCGTGTTCTCCCCCAGCCCCACGCCGACGGCCATCCCGCATGCCAGTGCGATCACGTTCTTGCACGCACCGCCGATCTCGGCGCCGACCACGTCGGCGTTGGTGTAGGGCCGCAGGTACCCCGTGGCCAGTGCGCGTTGCAGGGCGACGGCGCGCCCGCTGTCACTGCACGCGACGACGGTGGCGGCGGGCTGTTCGTCGGCGATCTCGCTGGCGAGATTCGGTCCGGTCACCACCGCGACCCGCGCCGGGTCCGCGCCGGTGACCTGGACGATCACCTGGCTCATCCGCATCAGCGTGTCCAGTTCGATGCCCTTGGCCAGGCTCACCAGCGTGGCGTCGTCGGCGATCAGACCCTTCCACTGCTCGAGGTTGCTCCGCAGGCTCTGCGCCGGCACCGCGAACACCACCGTGCACGCCCCGGCGAGCGCCTCGGCGGCGTCGGCGGTGGCGTGGATCGTCTTGGGCAGGTCCACCTCGTCGAGGTAGCCGCTGTTGCGATGGGTGTCGTTGATCTCCGCCGCGACCTCGGGTCGCCTCGCCCACAGGGTCACCGAGTTCCCCGCGTCAGCGAGAACTTTGGCCAGCGCCGTGCCCCACGCACCGGAACCCATCACCGCCGCCTTCACCACGCGTTCACCCTAGCGCGCAGCCGGCGGGGTCCGACGGCGTCGGCCGAACATCCGCGGTGCTGGCAGGATGGCGCCATGCGCGGCACGACAAGCAACGGCGCCGCCCCGTCCGGCACCGGCGTGGCGGTGGTCATCGCCGTCAAACGCCTCGCCGACGCCAAGACCAGGCTGGCGCCGATCTTCGCCCCGCACGACCGGGAGACGGTGGTGCTGGCGATGCTCGTCGACACCGTCGCGGCGGCCGCCGCGGTCGCGTCGGTCACCGTCGTCACCCCAGATCCCGCCGCGGCCGAGGCCGCCCGCGCGCTGGGCGCACAGGTGCTCGACGATCCGACGCCGGCCGGCCACCCCGACCCGCTCAACAACGCGCTGCGCGCCGCCGAGGCCGCTGTGCGCGCGACCGTCCCGAATGTCGTTGCGCTGCAAGGCGATCTTCCCGCGCTGCAGGCACAGGAGTTGAGTGAGGCGATCGCCGCCGCGCGGACACGGCCCCGCAGCTTCGTCGGCGACCGGCACGGCACCGGCACCTCTGCACTGTTCGCGTTCGGCGTCCCGCTGGACCCGCGGTTCGGTCCCGATTCCGCGGAGCGGCACCGGCGTTCGGGTGCGGTCGAGCTGACCGGCTCGTGGCCCGGTCTGCGCTACGACATCGACACCCCCGACGATCTGCTGGCGGCCCGCCGCCTCGGCGTCGGCACGCAGACCGCGCGTGCCGTCGGCGCCGAAAGATGAACATCTCGCACACGCGGTGGCAGGACGACGCCGCCATGGGGGAGGATCGGGCCATGACCGAAGCCGAGGCCGCGATCCGCGCGGAGGGCACCGCCGAGAGCACCGAGCGGACGCCGGGAGATTCGACCCCGGAGGCACCGCCCGCGGCGACCTCCCCCGCGATCGACAACGCCCTGCCCGAGGATCGCTACCTCAACCGCGAACTCAGCTGGCTCGATTTCAATGCCCGGGTGCTGGCGCTGGCCGCCGATCCGAGCCTGCCCCTTCTCGAACGCGCGAAGTTCCTCGCCATCTTCGCGTCCAACCTCGACGAGTTCTACATGGTGCGCGTGGCCGGCCTCAAACGCCGCGACGAGATGGGGCTGTCGGTGCGGTCGGCCGACGGGCTGTCGCCGCGCGAGCAGTTGCGCCGGATCAGCGAACGCACCCAGCAGATCGCCTCACGCCACGCGCGGGTGTTCCTCGACGCGGTGCGCCCCGCCCTTGCCGACGAGGGCATCGTCATCGTCACCTGGTCCGAACTCGACGAGGCCGAACGCGCGCAGCTGTCGACGTACTTCCACGAACAGGTCTTCCCCGTCCTGACCCCCCTGGCGGTCGACCCCGCCCACCCGTTCCCGTTCGTCAGCGGGCTGTCGCTGAACCTGGCGATCACCGTGCGCCACCCCGACGACGGCGGACAGCACTTCGCGCGAATCAAGGTGCCCGACAACGTCGACCGGTTCGTCCGGCTCGGGGTGCGCGGTCAGACCGGCGAGGTCGTGCGGTTCCTCCCGATGGAGGAGTTGATCGCCGCGTTCCTGCCCGTGCTGTTCCCCGGCCTCGAGATCGTCGAGCACCACGCGTTCCGGATCACCCGCAACGCGGATTTCGAGGTCGAGGAGGACCGCGACGAGGATCTGCTGCAGGCACTCGAGCGCGAACTCGCCCGCAGGCGGTTCGGTTCGCCGGTGCGCCTCGAGGTCTCCGACGACATGACCGAGAGCATGCTCGAACTGCTGCTGCGCGAACTCGACGTCGATCCCGGCGATGTGGTCGAGGTGCCCGGCCTGCTCGACCTGTCCGCGCTGTGGCAGATCTACGCCGTCGACCGTCCGGCGCTCAAGGACCGGCCGTTCGTCCCCGCCACCCCACCGGCTTTCGGTGAGCGGGAGACCCCCAAGAGCATCTTCTCCACGCTGCGCGACGGCGACGTGCTGGTGCACCATCCCTACGACTCGTTCTCCACGACGGTGCAACGGTTCATCGAACAGGCCGCGGCCGACCCGAACGTGCTCGCCATCAAGCAGACGCTGTACCGCACCTCGGGTGACTCCCCGATCGTCAACGCGCTCATCGATGCCGCCGAGGCCGGTAAGCAGGTGGTGGCGCTCGTCGAGATCAAGGCGCGGTTCGACGAACAGGCCAACATCAAGTGGGCCCGCGCACTCGAGCAGGCCGGCGTCCACGTCGTGTACGGGTTGATCGGGCTCAAGACCCACTGCAAGACCGCACTCGTCGTGCGCCGCGAAGGGTCGATGATCCGGCGCTACTGCCACATCGGGACCGGAAACTACAACCCGAAGACCGCCCGCCTCTACGAGGACGTCGGGTTGCTCACCGCGGCACCGGACATCGGCGCCGACCTGACCGACCTGTTCAACTCGCTGACCGGGTACTCGCGAAAGGTCGCCTACCGCAACCTGCTGGTGGCCCCGTACGGGGTTCGCCGGGGCATCATCGAGCGGATCGAACGGGAGGTGGCGGCCGCCCGCGACGGCGCCGAGGGCCGGATCCGCCTGAAGGCCAACGCCTTGGTCGACGAACAGGTCATCGACGCGCTCTACCGCGCATCGCAGGCCGGTGTCCGGGTCGAGGTGGTGGTGCGCGGTATCTGTGCGCTGCGGCCGGGTGCCCCCGGCTTCTCGGACAACATCGTGGTGCGGTCCATCCTGGGGCGGTTCCTGGAGCACTCGCGGGTGATCCACTTCCGGGCCATCGACGAATACTGGATCGGCAGCGCGGACATGATGCACCGCAACCTCGACCGCCGCGTCGAGGTGATGGCCCAGGTGAAGGATCCCCGGCTGACCACACAGCTCAACGACGTGTTCGAGTCGGCGATGGATCCGGCGACGCGCTGCTGGGAGCTCGGTCCCGACGGGCACTGGTCGGCGTCGCCACGCGAGGGTGAGACCGTTCGCGACCATCAGGTGTCGATGATGCACCGTCATCGGCAGCCGTGACCTGTCGCTTGACACCGGGCCACCCCGCGGGCCCGCGCTGACCCGCTGGAGTTGAGTTGTCGAAGACGAAGACGGTGAATGCCGTTGCATCGCCTGCCAAATCCGTGCCCGCCGCCGGTGCGGTGTTGTGGCGGCCGGGTGGGTCGGCACCCGAGGTCGCCGTCATCCACCGCCCGCGCTACGACGACTGGTCACTGCCCAAGGGCAAGGTCGACCCCGGGGAGACCGAACCGGTCACCGCCGTGCGTGAGGTGCTCGAGGAGACCGGCTACTCGTGCGTCCTCGGCCGCCGCCTGGCGTCGGTGAGTTATCCCGTCGAGCAGGGCGTCAAGAAGGTCCGCTACTGGGTCGCCCGCGCCGTCGACGGCACCTTCTCCCCCAACGACGAAGTCGACGAGTTGATCTGGCTGCCGGTGCGCGAGGCGATGGCCCGGCTGGGCTATCCCCATGATCGGAAAGTGCTCCGTCGGTTCACGAAGCTGCCGCCCGACACCCAGACGGTGCTCGTCGTGCGGCATGCGACGGCGGGCAGCAAGTCGCGCTACCGCGGCGACGACCGCATGCGGCCGTTGGACAAGCACGGTCGCGCACAGGCGGAGTCGTTGGTCGGCCAACTGCTGGCGTTCGGGGCCGACCGCCTCTATGCGGCCGACCGGACCCGCTGTGAGCAGACGATCGCGCCGTTGGCCGAAGAACTCGGTCAGCCGGTGCACCCGGAACCGACGCTGACCGAAGAGGCCTACGCCGAGGACAAGAAACCGGCGCGCCTGCGCGTGCTGGAGATCGCCGCCGAGGCCGGCGCCGCGGAACACACACCGGTGATCTGCTCGCAGGGCAGGGTGATTCCCGACCTGATCGAGTGGTGGTGTGAGCGCGACGGGGTCCGGCCCGACAAGTCCCGTAACCGCAAGGGCAGTACGTGGGTGCTGTCGCTGGCCGGGGGGCGCCTGGTCGCCGCCGACCACATCGGCAGTCCACTGGCCCTGAGATAGACGCCAGAACCGCCGCGGATCGTCATGATCCGCGGCGGTTCGGCGTTTCTCGAAGGATTACTTGCGGCCCTTCTTGGCCGGCGCCTTGCGGGCCGGAGCCTTGCTGGCCGTCTTCTTGGCGGCGGTGGCCTTCTTGGCGGGGGCCTTGGCGGCGGCCTTCTTGGCCGGCGCCTTGGTCGCAGCCTTCTTGGCCGGTGCCGTCTTCTTCGCCGCAGCAGTCGACTTCTTCGCCGGCGCCGTCTTCTTGGCGGCGGCAGTGGTCTTCTTCGCGGCCGTCTTCTTGGCCGGTGCCGTCTTCTTCGCCGCAGCAGTCGACTTCTTCGCCGGCGCCGTCTTCTTGGCGGCGGCGGTGGTCTTCTTCGCGGCGGTCTTCTTGGCGGGGGCCTTCTTCGCGGCACGCTTGGCCGGTCCGGCAGCCACCCCGCGCTTGACGGCGGGACCTTCGGACGCGAGCTTCTGTGCGCCCGAGACGATCGCCTTGAACTGCGCACCCGGCCGGAACGCGGGCACCGAGGTCGGCTTGACCTTCACCGTCTCACCGGTGCGAGGGTTACGCGCGACGCGTGCTGCGCGCCGTCGTTGTTCGAAGACGCCGAAACCGGTGATGGTCACGCTGTCGCCCTTGTGCACGGCGCGCACGATGGTGTCGACGACGTTCTCGACCGCTTCGGTGGCTTGCCGACGGTCGGTCCCCATCTTGGTTGTCAATGCGTCGATAAGCTCCGCTTTGTTCATGCAAAACCTCCGAGACCAGTGGCCCTACTTGGACCGACTAGTGGACACGGTAAACCCACTGACCACTGATTTCCAAGAGCCACGCGCAGTTTCGGCGGCTCTTGGCGAACTTTTCGGCAATCCGGTTGGCCCCCTTGACGTCCTGCCGGGACGCCGGGAAAGGGGTGCAGAGGCGGCGATTTCGGGTCGGCCGAAGCCCCGGATCAGACCGGCAGGGTGCGCGGTTTCCAGCTCGGCCTGCGCCGCTCGTAATCCTCGATCTCGGACTGTTTCCGCAGCGTAAGGCCTATATCGTCGAGCCCCTCGAGCAGTCGCCACGCGGTGTAATCGTCAATAGTGAACGGCACCATGACCGTTCCCGCGATGATGTTCCGATCTTGAAGATTGACAGTGATTTCCAAGCCCGGATTCTGCTCGATGAGCTTCCAGATAAGTTCAACATCATTTTGATTCACCTCGGCGGCCAACAGGCCCGCCTTACCCGCATTCCCGCGGAAGATATCGGCGAACCGGGACGAGATGACGACCCGGAAGCCGTAGTCCATCAGCGCCCAGACCGCGTGCTCGCGGGAGGACCCCGTGCCGAAATCCGGTCCGGCGACCAGAACCGAACCGCGGTCGAAAGGCGGCAGGTTGAGCACGAAGGAGGGGTCGTTGCGCCACGCGGCGAACAGGCCGTCCTCGAAACCGGTTCTGGTGACCCGCTTCAGGTACACCGCGGGGATGATCTGGTCGGTGTCGACGTTGGACCGACGCAGGGGTACGCCGATCCCGGTGTGGGTGCGAAAGGCTTCCATCGCGAATTCTCCTTCAGCGAGCGGGGACGGCGGACAGGTCGGCGGGTGAGGACAGCGTGCCGCGGACGGCGGTGGCGGCGGCCACGGCGGGTGAGACCAGATGTGTCCGCCCGCCTTTGCCCTGGCGCCCCTCGAAGTTGCGGTTGGACGTGGATGCGCACCGCTGCCCGGGCGACAGCTGATCGGGGTTCATCCCCAGGCACATCGAGCAGCCCGCCTGCCGCCATTCGGCACCGGCGTCGATGAAGATCCGGTCGAGCCCTTCGGATTCGGCCTGCGCACGCACGCGCATCGAGCCGGGCACCACGAGCATGCGGATCCCATCGGCGACCCTGCGGCCACGCAGGACGTCGGCCACCACGCGCAGATCCTCGATGCGGCCGTTGGTGCACGATCCGACGAACACGGTGTCGACGGCGACGTCACGCATCGCCGTACCGGCCTGAAGACCCATGTAGGTCAACGCCTTTTCGGCCGCCTGTCGCTCACCCTCGTCGACGATCAGCTCGGGGTCGGGCACCGCGCCGGACAGCGGCACCCCCTGCCCGGGGTTGGTGCCCCAGGTGACGAACGGGCTCAGCTCGGCCGCGTCGAGATGGACCTCGGTGTCGAATTCGGCGCCCGGATCGGTGCGCAGCTGCCGCCACGCCTCCACCGCCGCATCCCAGTCGGCGCCGGTGGGTGCGTGCGGGCGGCCGCGCAGGAACTCGAATGTGGTGTCGTCGGGGGCCACCATGCCGGCCCGCGCGCCGGCCTCGATGCTCATGTTGCAGATCGTCATCCGGCCCTCCATCGACAGGGATTCGATGGCGCTGCCGCGGTATTCGATGACGTGGCCCTGTCCGCCGCCGGTGCCGATCTTGGCGATGACCGCCAGGATGATGTCCTTGGCGCTCACGCCCGGCGGGAGTTCCCCGTCGACGTTGACCGCCATCGTGCGAAACGGCCGCAGCGGCAGCGTCTGCGTCGCCAGCACGTGTTCCACCTCGGAGGTGCCGATACCCATCGCCAGGGCGCCGAACGCGCCGTGGGTGGAGGTGTGGCTGTCACCGCACACGACGGTCATTCCCGGCTGGGTGAGCCCGAGCTGCGGACCGATGATGTGCACGATGCCCTGTTCGGCGTCGCCCATCGGGTGCAGCCGGATCCCGAACTCGGCGCAGTTGCGCCGCAACGTCTCCACCTGGGTGCGCGACACCGGGTCGGCGATCGGCTTGTCGATGTCGACCGTCGGCACGTTGTGGTCTTCGGTCGCGATGGTGAGATCCGGCCGTCGCACCGGCCGGTTCGCCAGCCGCAGACCGTCGAACGCCTGCGGACTGGTCACCTCGTGCACGAGGTGCAGGTCGATGTAGATCAGATCCGGTTCACGCGCGGCACCCTCCCCGGTGCCGTGGGCGACGACGTGGTCGGCCCACACCTTCTCGGCCATGGTGCGCGGTGTGGCGGGCTGTGCCATTACCTTCTCGATTCTCGATACGCGGCCTGCGACGTTGCGCTGGCAATCTCACATTGCGGGAGGATAGTATCTCCCTGTGAGACAGGATAGCGGCATCGGCGTGCTGGACAAAGCGGTGGGCGTACTCCATACCGTGGCGGAGTCCCCCTGCGCCCTGGCGGAACTGTGCGAGCGCACGGGACTCCCCCGGGCGACGGCGCACCGGTTGGCGGCGGGCCTGGAAACCCACCGGCTGCTGGCCCGCGACGCCGACGGCCGGTGGCGGCTCGGCCCGGCGCTGACCGAACTGGCCGGCCAGGTCAACGATCCGCTGCTGACGGCCGGAGCGGTCATCCTGCCCCGGTTGCGCGAGATCACCGGCGAGAGCGTGCAGCTCTACCGGCGGGAGGGCACCGCGCGGATCTGCATCGCCGCCCTCGAACCGCCCGCGGGACTGCGGGATACGGTGCCGGTCGGCACCCGGCTGCCGATGACGGCGGGATCGGGTGCGAAGGTGCTGCTCGCCTACGCCGACCCCGCCACCCAGCAGGCCGTGCTGCCCGACGCGATGTTCACCGAACGCACGCTGGCAGAGGTGCGCAGGCGCGGGTGGGCCCAGAGCGCGGCCGAACGCGAGCCCGGGGTGGCCAGCGTCTCCGCGCCGGTGCGCGACGGCCGAGGGGGCGTGGTGGCGGCGATCTCGGTGTCCGGCCCGATCGACCGGATGGGCCGCCGCCCGGGCGCGCGGTGGGCCGCCGATCTGCTGGCCGCCGCCGACGCACTCGCCCGCCGGCTGTAACCGCTCGGGTCGACCTGCCGAAAAAAGCGGCGCCCGACTCCGAAGAGCCGGGCGCCGCTGAGATGTACCCCCGATGGGATTCGAACCCACGCTACCGCCGTGAGAGGGCGGCGTCCTAGGCCGCTAGACGACGGGGGCTAGAACTTCCGGTTGGACAGCATAGCTCAGCTGAACAACGCTGACCTAATCGCTTGATCCAGCTGGGGTACCAGGACTCGAACCTAGAATGGCTGAACCAGAATCAGCTGTGTTGCCAATTACACCATACCCCATTGGCCGCCCATAACCGCTGGTCACGGGCTTTTCCGGAGCGCTTGCGCGGTGAGGATCGCCCCCGCGCATCGTTCCGGCGCCGACGTGCACACTACCAAAGATTTCAGGGTGCTTTCGCCACGCTCCCCCTCAGCCGCACCCCGAGGACCTAGGCAGCGGCGGCCGCATGGTCGCGGCCGGCCCGCAACCGGGCCAGGCTGCGATCGCGCCCGAGCAACTCCAGCGACTCGAACAGCGGCGGGCTGACCGAGGCGCCGGTGGCCGCGACGCGGATCGGCCCGAAGGCCTTGCGCGGCTTGAGCTCGAGATCCTCCAGCAGCGCCTTCTTCAGCGCCTCCTCGATCGCGCCGGTCGTCCACTGCCCGACACCCTCGAGACCCGCGAGCGCGGCGTCGAGCACCGGGACCGCATCGGCCTTGAGTTCCTTGGCCGCCGCTCTCTCGTCGAGGACGAAGGCACCCTCGTCGAGGAACTTCAGCAGTCCCCACGCGTCGCCGAGGACGACGATGCGGGTCTGCACCAGCCGGGCGGCCTCGGCGAACTGCGCGTCGTCGAGGCCGGTGTCGTGGCCGTGCGCGGCGAAATACGCCTTCAGGCGGGCGGTGAACTCGTCCTCGGAGAGCAGCCGGATGTGCTCGGCATTGAGGGCATCGGCCTTCTTCTGGTCGAATCGGGCGGGGTTGGAGTTCACGTCGACGACGTCGAACGCGGCGACCATCTCGTCGAGACCGAAGACGTCGCGGTCGTCGGCGATACCCCACCCGAGCAGCGCCAGGTAGTTGAGCAGACCCTCCGGGATGAATCCCCGGTCGCGGTGCAGGAACAGATTCGACTGCGGATCCCGTTTGGACAGCTTCTTGTTGCCGTCACCGAGCACGCTCGGCAGGTGGGCGAACTCCGGCACCCCGTCGGCCACCCCGATGCGGATCAGCGCCTCGTACAACGCGATCTGACGGGGCGTGGACGGTAGGAGATCCTCACCCCGCAGCACGTGGGTGATCTTCATCAGCGCATCGTCGACCGGGTTGACCAACGTGTAGAGCGGTTCGCCGTTGCCACGGGTGAGCGCGAAGTCGGGCATCGTCCCCGCACCGAAGGTGGTCTCCCCCCGCACCAGATCCCGCCAGGTGATGTCGCGCTCGGGCATCCGCAGGCGGATCACCGGATTGCGGCCCTCGGCGCGGTGGGCGGCCCGCTGCTCGTCGGTGAGGTCGCGATCGAAATTGTCGTAGCCCAGCTTCGGATTGCGGCCCGCGGCGAGGTGGCGCGCCTCGACCTCCTCGGCGGTCGAGTACGCCTCGTAGGCCTCCCCTGCGGCGATCAGCCGGTCGATCACGTCGCGGTAGAGGTCGCGCCGCTGCGACTGGCGGTACGGCGCGTAGGGCCCGCCGATCTCGGGTCCTTCGTCATAGTCCAGCCCGAGCCAGTTCAGCGCGTCGAGGATCGCCTGATAGCTCTCCTCGCTGTCGCGCGCCGAATCGGTGTCCTCGATGCGGAACACGAACGTCCCGCCGGTGTGGCGCGCATAGGCCCAGTTGAACAGCGCGGTGCGGATCAGACCGACGTGCGGGGTGCCCGTCGGCGACGGACAGAACCGGACGCGGACTGCCATATTGTTCATCACTTCTTCTTTCGCACAACGGGATTGGTGAGGGTCCCGATGTTCTCGACGGTGACCGAGACGGTGTCGCCGTCCTCGATCGGGGATACGCCCTCCGGGGTTCCGGTGAGGATGAGATCGCCGGGCAGCAGGGTCATCACGGCCGAGATCCACTCGACGATCGTCCCGACGTCGTGCATCATCAGCGACGTCCGGCTGTGCTGGCGGGTCTCACCGTTGACCTCGGTGCGCAGTTCGAGGTCCGAGGGGTCGACGTCGGTGACGATCCACGGCCCCACCGGACAGAACGTGTCGTGGCCCTTGGCGCGCGTCCACTGCCCGTCCTGCTGCTGCTGATCGCGCGCGGACACGTCGTTGGCGATCGTGTAGCCCAGGATGTTCTCGGCCGCCCTCGCGGCGGGCACGTCCTTGCACGGACGCCCGATGACGATGGCCAGCTCCCCTTCGAAGTGCACCGGGTTGGCGTTGGCGGGCAACTGGATCGGGATGTTGGGACCGATGATGGACGTATTCGGCTTGAGGAAGATCACCGGATCGGGGAAGTGGCCGCCGCCCATCTCCTCGATGTGCGCGGCGTAGTTCTTCCCGATGCACACCACCTTGCTGGCCAGGATGGGCGCCAGCAGCCGGACGTCGGCCAGCGGCCACGACCGACCGGTGAAGGTGGGCGTGCCGAAGGGGTGTTCGGCGATCTCCCTGACGACCGCGGCGGGATCATCGGGGGCGCCCTCGACGCTGACGAAGGCGACCCCGTCGGGGCTGGCGATTCGACCGAGACGCATGCCCGCCAGCCTAGTGTCAGCCGTCCGCGCCCCCGGCAAGCGCCGTCCGCAGGAACGGGGTGGAGTCCGGCAGCGACGCCAGCACCGTCCCGCTGTGGTCCTGGTCCGGGTAGACCCGCAGCGTCACGTCCTGACCGTTGGCACCGAGTTGGTCGTACAGGCTCAGCGTGGAACTCGGCGGCACATCGCGGTCGAGCAGGCCGACGCCGAGGAAGATCGGGCGGTCGTATCCGCTGACCGGCGTGCCCATGTACGCCTCGAGCGCCTGGGCGGCCCCCGGCAGCGACACCAGCGGGGCGCGGAAGAACTCAGACGGGGTCTGACCGGCGAGCGCTTCGTCGAGCGCGGGTTTGCACAGTGTCTCGGCCAGCGTGGCGGCTTCGAGACCCTGTGGGCTCAGCACGCTGTCGACGTCGAGGTCGGGTCGCGCTTCGCGGAATGCGGCCAGGATGTAGGCGGCGTAACTGTTGGCGGCGGGTCCCAGCTCGGGTGGCAGCGCCATGTCGGGCGCCGCGCGCTTGACGACCTGTTCGATGCCGGCCGGCGTTCCGGTGGCCACCACGCCGCGGTAGTCCAGTCCCGTGCCGGAGCTGAACTCCGTTGCCCAGCGGGCACTGCTGACCGCGGCCGCCCCGCCCTGGGATTGTCCGACGATGGCCCATGCGGGCGACAGCGGCAGGCCGAAACCGTGGGCGGCCACTACGGAGTCGACGACGGCGCGGGCGGTGGACACGCTGTTGAGGTAGCTCATCAGTCCGGGCGTGCCCAGCCCGGTGTAGTCGGTGGCCGCGACGGCGTAGCCCTGGTCGAGCCAATGGGTGAGGTACTCGTTGTCGCGGTCGCTACGCGGGAGCGCCGACGGGGTGCAGTCGTCACCGAGTCCGACGGTGCCGTGCGCCCAGGCGACGGTCGGCCAACCGCCGTTCGGCGGTTCGCCGTGCGGCAGGAACACCGCGGCAGTGCTGACGGCCGGCGCGTCGTGCTGATCGCGCGTCGCATACAGGATGCGGTAGGCCGCACCGGCTCCGCGCACCGACAGCTGCGGCGCCAGTGCGACGTCGCGGATGAGGGTTCCCGGCGCCGGAATGTCTTCGGTGTAGATGCGCGCGTCGAGCCCGGACCAGTCCGGCACCGGGGACGACGCCTGCGCCATCGGCGCCGGCATGGTCAGAGCGCCCACCAGCAGTGCCACTGCGCCAACAGTTCTCAACGTCACGCCGACACGGTACGCACCGAATCGCCGTTGTCCACATCATGAGACGATGGTTCAAACATATGAGACATCCGTGTCACCATGGAGCCATGACCGCTCCGTCGATCGGCACCGTGCGCCGTTGGTCGATGCTGGTGCTGGGCGTGATGTCCACGATGTGCGCGAACGTCTTCATCTACGGTGCGGCGTTCCTCATCCCGACCCTGCACACCGAGCGCGGTCTCGATCTCGCACTGGCCGGCCTGATGGCGTCGATGCCGAGCTTCGGCATGGTGGTCACGCTGATCGCGTGGGGCTACGTCGTCGACCGGGTCGGCGAGCGTTTCGTGCTGACGGTCGGTTCAGCGCTCACCGCGGCGGCCGCCTTCGCGGCCGCGGCGGTGGATTCCCTTCCGGCCGTGGGTGCCCTGCTGTTTCTCGGCGGAATGGCCGCCGCGGGCAGCAATTCCGCGAGCGGGCGCCTGGTCGTCGGATGGTTCGCACCACACCAGCGCGGTCTGGTGATGGGGATCCGGCAGGCGTCGGTTCCGCTCGGAGTCGGACTGGGGGCCTTGGTGATCCCCCGGGTCGCCCAGAGCCAGGGCGTCGCGGCGGCCCTGTTGTTCCCGGCAGCCGTGTGCGCGGCGGCCGCGGTCCTCTGCTTGGTGGGTGTGCTCGATCCGCCGCGCCCACCGCGTGCGGAGGCCGCCGCGGAGGTGCTGGCCAACCCGTACCGGGGCGATGCGGTGCTGTGGCGCATCCATGCCCTGTCCGTCCTGCTCGTCGTGCCGCAGGCGGTGGTGTGGACGTTCACGCTCGTGTGGTTGATGTCCGAACGGGGATGGTCGGCGGCGTCCGCGGGCGCGCTGGTGACGCTCGCCCAGGTGCTCGGCGCGGGCGGCCGGATCGGCGCCGGCTACCTGTCCGACCGCGTCGGTGACCGGTTGCGGCCCATCCGGTGGATCGCCTCGGCCGCGGCCGCGGTCCTGGCCCTGGTCGCGCTCACCGACGCGCTGGACTCCCCGCTGAGTGTCGCGCTGATGGTGGCGGCATCGGTGATCACGGTCTCCGACAACGGTTTGGCGTTCACCGCCATCGCCGAGATCGCGGGGCCGTTCTGGAGCGGACGGGCCCTGGGCGCGCAGAACACCAGCCAACACCTCGCCTCGGCGGCTTCGGCGCCGGTCTTCGGCGGGCTGATCGGGGTGTTCGGATACCCCGCGGCGTTCGCGGTCCTGGCGGTGCTGCCGCTGCTGGCGCTACCCCTGGTTCCGGTGCACGCCCGGGCCGGGCGGCACTGATTCACTCGCCCTCGAGGTTTGCGGCGCACGCCGCGAGCAGGCCACTCAGCCTGCGACATTCGGCGCCGCTCAGCCCGGTCAGCATCTGCTCCTCGACCGCGGTGACCGCGCTGTGCGCCGCGGCCAGGCGGCGGCGGCCGGTGGCGGTGAGCGTCAGCGCGCGTGCCCGACCGCGCGCCGGAACCTGGGCGTGGTCGATCAATCCGGCCGAGCGCAACCCGGTCGACACGTCCTGCAGGGATTGCCGCGTCACGAAGCACAGCCGTGCCAGCTCGGCGGCAGAGGCCTGCGGGTGATCGGCGAGCGCCCGCAGCACCGCGTACTGCGACATCGACAATCCGGTTTCCCGCAGCGCCGCATCGCACCGCCGGCGCAACGACTGCTGCACGCGCTTGACCAGATACCCGACACCGTCCTCCACCGCAGCGGCCATGTCAGGAACCTTACATTGTGCTAGCGTCCATCAATGTAAGGAACCTGACATTGGAGGCCGAGATGGCCGTCACCATCGAGCAGCACAGCGCCCACGCCACACTCGTCAACGTGTTCACCGTCGATCCGGCTCGGGCGGAGGCGCTGGCCGAGCTCCTGTCCGCGGCGACCGACACCGTGATGCGCCACCAGACCGGCTTCCGGTCGGCCAGCATCCACCTGTCCTCCGACCGCACGCGCGTGGTGAACTACGCGCAGTGGGACACCCCCGACGCATACCGGCGGATGCTCGCCGATCCGGTGGCCCGCGAGCACATGGGCCGGGCGGCCGACATGGCGATCAGCTTCGACCCGAACCTGTACACGGTCGAATCGGTGCATGAGAAGGCCTAGCGGCGTGGCGGGTGCGTTAGGTTGGCGGCGTGAAACCGCTGCTGCTCCACCACGCCACGCTCATCGACGGGACGGGCGCCGCACCGCTGCCGGATGCGGCGGTCCTGGTCGAGAACGACCGGATCCGTTGGGCCGGAGCGGCTTCCGACGCCCCCACCGATGACGCCACCCGGGTCGATCTCGGCGGCAACACCATCTGCCCGGGATTCTTCGACTGCCACGTCCACTTCAGCCTGCCCGGCGCCGGCGCCACGCCCATCGACCGGGCGCTGAATCCGCCCTCGTACCACTATTTCCAGTTGATCGACCGGCTGCGCGTCACACTGCACAACGGTGTCACCACCGCCCGCGACCTGATGGGCATCGATGCCGGAGTCCGTGATGCGGTGGCACACGGTCTGGTCGACGGGCCCCGGTTGCTCGTGGCGATCAACATGATGAGCCAGACCTGCGGCCACGCCGACTTTCATCTGCCGTCCGGGATCGACCTGACGCCGATGGTCGGCGGCTCGCTGGTCGACACCGTCGACGAGGCGCGGCGGCGCACCCGTGAGCTCATCGCCGCGGGGGCCGACGTCATCAAGGTGGCGTCCAGCGGCGGGGTGTCCTCCCCCAGCGACCAACCCGAATGGCTGGGCATGCGCCGCGAACTCATCGCGGCTGTGGTGGAGGAGGCCGCGGCCTACGGCCACAAGCGGGTGGCCGCCCACGCGATCGGCCGCGCCGGCATCGAAGCGGCCGTCGAGGCCGGTGTCTCCAGCGTCGAACACGGCTATCAACTCGACGAGGGGCTGCGGCACAAGATGGTCGAGGCGGGCATCTTCCTGGTGCCGACCCTGCTGGAGACGATGGCCGACGTCACCTCCTCACCGGCCGGCCAGGCCAAGAGCGCCCACTGGCACGCCGTGGCACAGGAGTCGATCGGCGCGTCGGCTGCGGCCGGGGTGAAGATCGCCGTCGGCACCGACGCGGGGCTCAGCCCGGCGCACGGGACGAACCTCAAGGAGCTCGGGCTGCTGGTGCGCTTCGGCGGCCTCACCCCGATGCAGGCGATCGTCGCCGCCACCTCCACCTCTGCCGAATTGTGCGGTCTGGCTGAGCAATTGGGCACCGTCGAGGCAGGCAAGCTGGCCGACCTGGTGATCGTGCGGGGCGACCCGCTGGCCGACATCGACTCCGTGGGTGAGCCCGACAACATCCTGCTGGTGCTCAAAGAGGGCCGCGCGGCGATCGACCGCGCGGGTTTTCTGACCGCTTAGGCGGCAGCACGAGCAGCGCCGCCGCCAGGAAGCACAGCGCCCCGAGGAAGGTGCCGGTGTTGGCCAGCAGGGCGTCCTCGGTGACCCCGGCGGGGGTGACGAACGCCCCGAGCGCGGACGCGCCGAACGCCACGCAGCCGACCATGTTCACCCACTGCGCCTGCCATTCCCGCGACCGTGGCGCGAAACGGCCCGCGGTGGCGGTGACGGCGGCGATCCCGAGAGCACCGCTGACGAGGAACGCCACGGATCCGGTGGCGTCCGGAGCCCACACCAGGTGGCGCTGCTCGGTCACCGCGTGCGCCCACACCGCGGCGCCGGTACTGACGTTGAACAACAGCGTGCCCATGAACTGCGTTGCCGCCGAGAGCCATTCGGCACGCGAACCGCTCCTGGAGCGGACGAGTTGCACCCACGCCGCGCTGGTGAAGAAGAAGGAACCGGCGAAGCAGAGCCCGTTGGCCGCGCCGGCGCCGGCCGCTGCGGCGAACCCCGGCACCGTGGCGAGCGCGAACAGCGTCGAGCCGATCGCGAACAGCAGGCACTGCCGTGCCAGCGTCACCTACAGCAAACCGACGATCCGGTCACCCACGGCGGCGGTGCCCAGTTCCTGATCGCCACGGCTGGACAGGTGCGCCTCGACCGCCTTGTCGACGCGGGCGGCCGCATCGGTCTCGCCGACGTGCGCCAGCAGCAGCGCCACCGACATGATCGCCGCGGTCGGATCGGCGATGCCCTGACCCGCGATGTCGGGGGCGCTGCCGTGCACCGGTTCGAACATCGAGGGATTGGTGCGCGTCGCGTCGATGTTGCCGCTGGCCGCCAACCCGATTCCGCCGCACACGGCGGCGGCCAGATCGGTGACGATGTCGCCGAACAGGTTGTCGGTGACGATCACGTCGAACCGGCCGGGGTCGGTGACGATGTGGATCATCGCGGAGTCGACGTGCTGATAAGCGATCTCGACGTCGGGGTACTCGGCGCCCACCTCCTGGACGGTGCGCCACCACAGCGCGCCGGCGAAGGTCAGCACGTTGTTCTTGTGCACCAACGTCAGATGCTTGCGCCGCTGCTGGGCGCGCCGGAACGCATCCTCGACCACGCGGCGCACACCGAAGGCGGTGTTGAGGCTCACCTCGGTGGCCACCTCGTGGGGCGTGCCGACGCGGATCGCGCCGCCGGTGCCGGTGTAGGGCCCTTCGGTCCCCTCCCGCACCACGACGAAGTCGATCTCGGGGTTACCGGCCAGCGGGCCGGTCACCCCGGAGTACAACTTGGCCGGCCGCAGGTTGATGTGGTGGTCAAGGGCGAACCGGATGCGCAGCAGCAGACCGCGTTCCAGCACGCCGCTGGGCACCGACGGGTCGCCGATCGCGCCGAGCAGGATCGCGTCGTGGACCTTGAGTTCCTCGAGCACCGAGTCGGGCAGGATCTCGCCCGTGGCGTGGTAACGCCGCGCCCCCAGGTCGTAGGTCGTCTTCTCGACCTCGGGCAGGACGGCGTCCAGCACCTTGACGGCTTCGCCGATCACCTCGGGGCCGATACCGTCTCCGGCGATGATCGCCAGGTTCATCCCCGTCACGACAGGTCCACCACTTCCAGTGTCTTGGCGTCGACGGCCTCGGCGAGCGCCGATCGCAGTTCGGCGGGCACGTCGCGGTCGAGGCGGAGCAGGATCGTCGCCCCCGGCCCCTCGGCGTCCTCGCTGAGTTGGGCGGCGTGGATGTTGACCTCCGCCGTGCCGAGCAGCGTCCCGATCTTGCCGAGTGCGCCCGGCTGGTCGATGTAGTTCACGATCAGGTTGACGCCCTCGGCGCGCAGATCGAAGTTGCGCCCGTTGATCTGGACGATCTTCTCCACCTGCTGGGGCCCGGACAGGGTGCCTGCGACGTTGGTCACCGATCCGTCGGAGCCAACCGCCCGCACGTCGACCACGCTGCGGTGGTTGGGGCTCTCCGAGGCGGTGGTCAGTTCGGACTGCACACCGCGTTCGGCGGCCAGTGCCGGCGCGTTGACGAACGTGACCTGCTGGTCGGTCACCGTCGAGAACAGCCCGCGGAGCGCCGACAGCCGGAGCACCTCGACCTCTTCGGCGGCCAGTTCACCGCACACCCGCACCGACAGGGTGGTCGTCGGCTCGGTCGCCAGCGTTCCGGCCAGCAGCCCGAGCTTGCGCACCAGGTCCAGCCACGGCGCGACCTCCTCGCCGACGACCCCGCCGCCGACGTTGACCGCGTCGGGGACGAATTCCCCGGCCAGCGCCAGGCGCACGCTTGCCGCCACGTCGGTGCCGGCCCGGTCCTGCGCTTCGGCGGTCGAGGCGCCGAGGTGCGGCGTGACGACCACCTGCGGCAGCTCGAACAGCGGGCTGTCGGTGCAGGGTTCGGTCGCGAACACGTCGAGTCCGGCCGCCCGGACGTGGCCGCCGGTGACGGCGTCGGCCAGGGCCTGCTCGTCGATCAGCCCGCCGCGCGCGGCGTTGACGATGATCACGCCCTTCTTGGTCTTGGCCAGCGCCTCCCTGCCGATCAGACCCGCGGTCTCCGGCGTCTTGGGCAGGTGCACCGAGATGAAGTCGGAACGGGCCAGCAGATCCTCGAGGGACAGCAGTTCGATACCGAGTTGCGCGGCGCGGGCATGTGAGACGTACGGGTCGTAGGCCACCACGTGGGTGCCGAACGCCGCCAGCCTCGCGGCCACCAGCTGACCGATGCGGCCCAGCCCCACGACGCCGGCGGTCTTGCCGTAGATCTCGGTGCCGTTGAACGACGACCGCTTCCAGGTGCGCTCGCGCAGCGTCGAGTCGGCGGCCGGGATCTGCCGCGCGGCGGACAGCAGCAGCGCCAGCGCGTGTTCGGCGGCGCTGTGGATGTTCGACGTCGGCGCGTTGACGACCAGCACCCCGCGCGCGGTGGCGGCGTCGACGTCGACGTTGTCGAGTCCGACACCCGCGCGGGCGACGATCTTGAGTTTGGGGGCGGCGGCGAGGACTTCGGCGTCCACGGTCGTGGCCGAGCGGACGAGCAGGGCGTCGGCTTCGGGTACGGCGGCCAGCAGTTTCTCGCGGTCGGGACCGTCGACCCAGCGGATTTCGACCTGGTCACCGAGGGCGGCGACGGTGCTTGCGGCAAGCTTGTCGGCAATCAGTACAACGGGGAGACTCACCCGGTCAGCCTAAAGGTCGGTAATTTCGGACCGGCGGGCAGGAGCGCAGCGACCGGGGGATGATCGGGGCGGGCAGGAGCGCAGCGACCGGGGGATGATCGGAGCGGGCAGGATACGGTCTGTAACCGCGACACGGGGAGGTCAACGGAGTGGACGTCACTGTCGTCGGCAGCGGCCCCAACGGCCTGGCCGCCGCGGTCATCTGCGCCCGTGCGGGTCTGTCGGTGCGGGTGATCGAGGGTCAGCCCACGCCGGGCGGCGGTGCGCGCAGCGCTGCCGACCCCGAGTTCCCGGACGTTCTGCACGACGTGTGCTCGGCGGTGCATCCGCTGTCCGTGGCGTCGCCGTTTTTCGCGGAGTTCGATCTCGCGGCGCGCGGCGTGGACCTGATCTCACCGGAGGTGTCCTACGCCAACCCGCTGCCCGGCCGGCCGGCGGCCGTCGCGTACCGGTCGCTGGACCGGACGTGCGCCGAACTCGACCACGGTGAGTCGTGGCGGCGGTTGTTCGGGCCGTTGGTCGAGCACGTCGACGGTGTGCTCGGCTTCTTCCTCGGCGACAAACGGTCGCTGCCGCCGGATCTCCCGACGACGGTGCGCACCGGCCTGCGGGTGCTGGCCCAGGGCAGCCCGTTGTGGGGGTCGCTGCGGGGTGAGGACGCCAGGGCGCTGTTCACCGGTGTCGGCGTACACGCCATCAAGGCCATTCCCTCCCCGGTGAACAGCGGTGCGGGCCTGATGCTCGGCACGGTCGCGCACACCGCGGGGTGGCCGGTCCCCGTCGGGGGCACGCAACGGATCTCCGATGCGCTGATCGCCGATCTCCAGGCGCACGGCGGCGAACTGGTGCTCGGCGAACCCGTCACCGCACCCCCGGCCGGGGTGACCCTCTACGACACCGCGCCCACCGCACTACTGGCGATCTACGGCGACGCGGTACCGCCGCGCTACGCACGGGCCCTGCGCCACTACCGGTACGGCCCCGGGGTCTGCAAGGTCGACTTCGTCCTGTCCGGTGAGATCCCGTGGCGCGACCCGCGGGTCCGCGATGCGGTCACCGTGCACATGGGCGGCAGCCGCGCGCAGATGGCGCTCGCCGAACGCGACGTCGCCGCGGGCCGGCACGCCGAGTGGCCGATGGTGCTGGCGTCGCTCCCCCACCTGGCGGATCCGTCACGCATCGACGCCCAGGGGCGCCGCCCGCTGTGGACCTACGCGCACGTGCCGTCGGGCTCGGACGCCGACCTCACCGAGACGGTGACCGCCATGTTCGAACGCGCGGCGCCGGGTTTCCGCGATCTGGTCGTCGGCGCCCGGTGCGTACCGGCGGCGCAGATGTCGCTGCACAACGCGAATTACGTCGGCGGCGACATCATCGTCGGCGGGGCGACGCTGTTCGCCGCGATGGTCGGACCGACGTTGCGGCTCGACCCGTGGACCACCCCGATCCCCGGGGCGTACCTGTGCTCGTCGGCCACCCCGCCCGGCACCGGTGTGCACGGGATGGCCGGCTACTACGCGGCGCGCACGATGCTGCGCCGCGAATTCGGCATCGAAAAGCTGCCGAGCCTGGTCCCCTGAAGGCGATTTCGGCGTGGCCGGTCGCGCTCACCGCGACCAGCCACGCCGAAATCACTGGAACTAAGCGGTTTCGGTGATCGGCCGGTCGACCCAGCTCATCAGGTCGCGCAGCTTCTTGCCGGTGACCTCGATCGGGTGCTCGGCGTTCTTCTTGCGCAGGTCCTCGAGTTCCTTGTTGCCGCCCTCGACGTTGGCCACCAGGCGCTTGACGAACGTCCCGTCCTGAATGTCCTTGAGGATGGCGCGCATCCGCTCCTTGGTGTCGGCGTCGATCACCCGCGGACCCGACAGGTAGCCACCGAATTCGGCGGTGTCGGACACCGAGTAGTTCATCCGCGCGATGCCACCCTCGTACATCAGGTCGACGATGAGCTTGAGCTCGTGCAGCACCTCGAAATAGGCCATCTCGGGCGCGTAACCCGCCTCGACCATCACCTCGAAGCCGGTCTTGACCAGTTCCTCGGTGCCACCGCACAGCACGGCCTGCTCACCGAACAGGTCGGTCTCGGTCTCTTCCTTGAAGGTGGTCTTGATGACGCCGGCGCGGGCGCCGCCGATCGCGGCGGCGTACGACAGTGCCAGCGCCTGGCCCTCACCCTTGGGGTCCTGGTCGATCGCGATCAGGCAGGGCACGCCCTTGCCGTCGACGAACTGACGGCGCACCAGGTGGCCGGGCCCCTTGGGGGCGACCATGCCGACGGTGACGTTGGCCGGCGGCTTGATCAGACCGAAGTGGATGTTGAGGCCGTGACCGAAGAACAGCGCGTTGCCGTCCTCCAGATTGGGTTCGATGTCGTTCGTGAAGATCTCGGCCTGCGCGGTGTCGGGCGCCAGCAGCATGATCACGTCGGCCCACTTGGCCACCTCGGCCGGGGTGTCGACCTCGAGGCCCTGCTCGGTGACCTTCTCGCGGGACTTCGAGCCCTCCTTGAGGCCGACCTTCACCTGCACGCCGGAGTCGCGCAGGCTCAGCGAATGCGCGTGCCCCTGGCTGCCATAGCCGATGACGGCGACCTTGCGTCCCTGGATGATGGACAGATCGGCATCATCGTCGTAGAACATCTCAACTGCCACTGGTAATTTTCCTTCTCTGACTTGCGGTTTGGGATCTATTTCACGGTGCCGATGCCGCGCGGACCGCGCGACAGCGACACCACACCGGACTGCACGAGCTCACGGACGCCGTACGGCTCGAGCACCCGCAGCAGCGCGTCGAGCTTCTCCTGGGTGCCGGTGGCCTCGACGGTCAGCGATTCGGTCGACACGTCGACGACCTTGGCGCGGAACAGGTTCACCGCTTCGATGACCTGACCGCGGGTGGTGGCGTCCGCGCGCACCTTGATCAGCGCGAGTTCGCGGGCGACGGAGTTGTCCTCGTCCTGTTCGACGATCTTGATCACGTTGATCAGCTTGTTGAGCTGTTTGGTGATCTGCTCCAGCGGCGCTTCTTCGACGCTGACGACAATCGTCATCCGCGACATGTTCTTCTGCTCGGTCGCGCCGACCGCCAGGGACTGGATGTTGAAGCCGCGCCGGGAGAACAGCGACGCGACGCGGGCGAGCACACCGGGTTTGTCCTCGACGAGCACCGACAAGGTGTGGGTACGGACGTTTCCTGTCGTAGCCATCAGTGTCCTCGCTTCTTCGCGCACGCGCTCATCAGGCATGCCCCTCGTCGTTGTCGTCGAACAGTGGACGGATGTCGCGGGCGGCCATGATCTCGTCGTTGCTGGTGCCCGCGGCGACCATCGGCCACACCTGCGCGTCGGCGCCGACGGTGAAGTCGATGACCACCGGCCGGTCGTTGATGGCCTGCGCCTGCCTGATCACCTCGACGACGTCTTCCTCACGCTCACAACGCAATCCGACGCAGCCCAGTGCCTCGGCCAGCTTGACGAAGTCGGGGATGCGGCGCGAGTGCGTGGCCAGATCGGTTTGGCTGTACCGCTCTTCGTAGAACAGCGTCTGCCACTGCCGGACCATGCCGAGGTTGCCGTTGTTGATGACGGCCACCTTGATCGGGATGCCCTCGATCGCGCAGGTCGCCAACTCCTGGTTGGTCATCTGGAAGCAGCCGTCGCCGTCGATCGCCCACACCTCGGTGTCCGGACGGCCCATCTTGGCGCCCATCGCGGCGGGCACCGCGAAGCCCATGGTGCCCAGGCCGCCCGAGTTCAGCCACGTCTTGGGCTTCTCGTAGGAGATGAACTGCGCCGCCCACATCTGGTGCTGTCCGACGCCGGCCACGTAGATCGCGTCCGGACCGGCCAGCTTGCCCAGCTGTTCGATGACGTACTCCGGCGAGAGGCTGCCGTCGCTCTGCGGGCCGTAGCTCAGCGGATAGGTCGACTGCACCTCACGCAGATACGACCACCAGTTGTCGAGCGACAAGCTCACACCGTCTTTGCGCAGCACCTCGATCAGTTCGGTGATGACGGCCTTGACGTCACCGACGATCGGCACGTCGGCGTGGCGGTTCTTGCCGATCTCGGCGGGGTCGATGTCGGCGTGGATCACCTTGGCGTCCGGCGCGAACGAGTCGAGCTGACCGGTGACCCGGTCGTCGAAGCGGGTGCCGAGCGCGATGAGCAGGTCGCTCTTCTGCAGTGCGGCCACCGCGGAGACGGTGCCGTGCATACCGGGCATGCCGAGGTTCTGCGGATGGCTGTCCGGGAATGCGCCGCGGGCCATCAGCGTGGTCACCACGGGGATGCCGGTGAGCTCGGCCAGATCGAGCAACTGCTCGCTGGCCTCGCCGCGGATGATGCCGCCGCCGACGTAGAGCACCGGCTTGCGGGAAGCGGCGATCAGCTTGGCGGCCTCCCGGATCTGGCGGTTGTGCGGTTTGGTGTTCGGCTTGTAGCCGGGCAGGTCGATCTGCGGCGGCCAGCTGAACCGGCACTGCCCCTGCAGGATGTCCTTCGGGATGTCGACGAGCACGGCGCCCGGGCGTCCGGTCTTGGCGATGTGGAACGCCTCGGCGAGCGCGCGCGGGATGTCGTCACCGTTGCGGACCAGGAAGTTGTGCTTGGTGATCGGCATCGTGATGCCGGAGATGTCGGCTTCCTGGAAGGCGTCGGTGCCGATCAGCCCGCGGCCGACCTGTCCCGTGATGGCCACCACGGGGATCGAGTCCATCTGCGCATCCGCCAGCGGGGTCACCAGGTTGGTCGCGCCGGGACCCGAGGTGGCCATCATCACGCCGACCTTGCCGGTGGCGTGGGCGTAGCCGCTGGCGGCGTGGCCGGCACCCTGTTCGTGGCGCACCAGCACGTGGCGCAGCTTCTGGGAGTCGAACAGCGGGTCGTAGACCGGCAGCACGGCACCGCCCGGGATACCGAAGATGGTGTCGACGTCCAGTTCCTCGAGCGAACGGATCACCGCCTGGGCACCCGTCATCTGTTCGGGAGCCAGGGTGCGGGGCCGCACCGTCTTCGGGCTGGTGGACTGGACGGCCGACACGGCCTGCGCGGTGTCAGGCGGTGTCGCGTGCGGTGGTCGCGTGGTCGGTGCGCTCACGATGTCCTCTTGTCGTTTCTTCCTGGTGGGATGGACGCGTTCTCGGGCAAGAAAAAACCCCCGACAGCGGGCCGCTGTTCGAGGGTGGCGCGTCGATGCTGGTGGCTATGCCCGGCAGAGGGCCAGCGCGGCATCTACGCGCCAACCAATTACTACGAGCGATGTCGGCGCCGAAGCGCCTCCGTCGAGCATCCCCGGGGTCTGCATAACACCTGACGGTAGCCTCCGCACTGGTCACTGGTCAAATTGCGGTCGGGGGCGGGATCCCCCGTCGGAGGCGGTGCCAGAATCGGTGGCGTGAGCTCTTCTGATCCCTCGGCCACCACCGCTCCGGTCGTCATCCGGATTCCGCGCACCGCCCACCTCGCGGTCGGCTTCTTCACGCTGGGGTTGTTGTCCATCGTGCTGGCCAACCCACGTTGGTTCGCGGTGCTGCTGGTCATCCCGGTGGTGGCCTCGGTGTACATCATGCGCCTGCGCACCGTCGCCGACCGGGACACGGTCACCGCCCGCAATCTGCTGGGCAGTCAGACCGTGGCCTGGGACGAGATCGAGGGACTGCGGTTCAGCAAGGCCAACTGGGCCCGCGCGACACGCAAGGACGGCAGCGAGATGCGGCTACCCGCGGTGACGTTCTCCAGCCTGCCGCAGTTGACCGCGGCCAGCGGCGGTCGGGTGCCCAACCCGTACCGGTGAGGCCGTCACGCCAAGGGGTTGGCTCAGGCCATCACGCCAAGGGATTGGCTCAGGCCGTCACGCCAAGGGATTGGCTCAGGCCGTCACGCCAAGGGATTGGCGCCGTTGAGCAGGACCCACATCGCGACCCCCAGCCCGATACCGAACAGCAGCGCGACCACCGATCCGACGAATGGCCGTCGTGCCCAGCCCCGGCCCGCATCGAATCCGTAGCGCCCGGGGCCGGTGAGGATCAACGCGGCGGCGATCACGATGAGCGTCACTTGGAATTCGAAGCCGCCGGGCAGGAAGAAGGGGAAGCCGCTGTCGGACTGACCGGCGACGCCGGCCAGCAGCGCGTTGATGAGGTAGGCCAGCGCGACCGCGGCCGCCACCGGGGTGAACAGGCCGAGCACGAGCAGCAGGCCCGCGCCGATCTGAGCGGCGGCGCCGACATAGGTGAGGATGTTGGCGTGCTGGTAGCCGACTTCGGCGAGCGAATCCTGGAAGCCCCCCAGCCCGGGGCCGCCCCACCAGCCGAACGCCTTCTGCAGCCCGTGGCCGATCAGCAGCACGCCCAGCCCGACGCGCAGCAGCATCAGCCCGAGGTCCTGGGTGCCGCGTCTGCGCGCCGCCCTGACCTGCTCGTCGGCGATGTCGTGGCCGATCTCCGTCGGCTCCGCGCCGTACGGCATCACCGGGTGGCCGGTGTGCGGTTGCACGTAGGGCAACGGTTCGGGGTCGTTCATCAGGTTGAACACCGGCGGGGCGGGGGCACCCTTGGCCGCGTCGTAGCGCGGGATCGCGGTGGTCTCGAAATCGCCGCCGTAGTTGGGCGACGGCAGATCGTCTTCGGGGTCGACCAGGCTTGCCGAGGTCGGCCGGGCCGGATCGTCGGGCCGTTGCCAGGTGCGCGCGTCCTGGGGGTGACTGGTCACGACTGTCAGGGTAAGTGCTGATCATCGCGGAATCGTGTATTTACCTCGGCGCTGCTGCCCACGTCTTGGGCGGGTTGCCACCGGTTGCCCGGAGACCGGCGTGGCGCACTCCGGCGGAGAATCCGTAACCTGGCCAGCATGAGAACGCGCCGGCCGCTCCTCGGGGTGGCAGCACTGCTGTGCGCCACGGCGTTGTTCGGTTCCGGGTGCGCACGCTTCGACGGGGCGCAGTCGCAGCCGTTCACCACCGAACCCGAACTCCGGCCGGGGCCGACGTCGTCCGAGCCGCCGCCCCCGCCGCTGCCGGCCAAACCGTTCCCGAAGGCCTGTCCGGCGCCCGGCGTGATGCAGGGCTGCCTGGAGAGCACCAGCGGGCTGATCATGCTGCCCGACAGCCAGTCAGCGCTCGTCGCGGAGCGCACCACGGGTGCGGTCAAAGAGGTGTCGGTCCGAGCCGAACCGAAGGTGAAGACGACGATCCCCGTCGACCCGTCCGGCGACGGCGGGTTGATGGACATCGTGCTGTCCCCCACTTACAGCCAGGACCGGCTGATGTACGCCTACGTCAGCACACCCACCGACAACCGGGTGGTGCGCATCGCCGACGGCGACGTGCCCAAGCCGATCCTGACCGGGATCCCCAAGGGCGCGACCGGCAACACCGGTTCGTTGATCTTCACCAGTCCGACCACGCTGCTGGTTCAGACCGGCGACGCCGGGAACCCCGGTGCGGCCGCCGATCCCGCGTCGCAGGCGGGCAAGGTGCTGCGCATCGAACAGCCCACCACCGTCAACCAGGCGCCGACCACCACGGCCATGAGCGGGATGGGTTCGGGCGGTGCTATGTGCATCGACCCGTCCGACGGGGCGCTCTACGTCACCGACCGCACGCCCACCGGCGACCGGTTGCAGAAGATGACCAAGGACTCGAAGATCTCGACGGTGTGGACGTGGCCGGACCGGCCGGGCGTCGCGGGGTGCGCGGCGCTGGACGGCACCGTGCTGGTCAACCTCGTCAACACCAAACAGACCGTCGCGGTGCGCCAGGCCCCCGACACCGGCGCGGTGACCGGCCAGCCCGAGGTGATCCGTCAGGACACCCGTGGCCACGCGTGGGCGCTGGCGCTGTCCGCGGACGGCAACGTGTGGGGGGCGACGGTGAACAAGACCGCCGGTGACGCCGAACGCCTCGACGACGTGGTCTTCCCGCTCTTCCCGCAGGGCGGCGGCTTCCCGCGCAGCAACGCCGACAACACGTAGGGCCTCGACCACACATCTGGCCAAGTCACCCTCGGCGGAAACCCCACGCCCGTAACGTGCTTCTCGTCTCACGAGAAGCACATTGCCGGGAGGTGGTCGGTGACGGGACGTTGCACGGGCAAGGTGGCGCTGGTGACCGGGAGCAGCCGGGGCCTGGGTGCGGCGATCGCGACACGGCTGGCCGCCGAGGGGGCGGCGGTGGTGCTCACGGCGCGGACCCTGGAACCGGATCCGAGATACCGGGGGTCGCTGCAGGAGACGCGCGACGCGATCCTCACCGCGGGCGGCACCGCGGTCGCCGTCGCCGCGGACCTGTCCCGGCCCGAGGAGCGCGAGCGGCTGTTCGCGGAGGCGACGAAGGAACTCGGCGCACCGGACATCCTCGTCAACAACGCGGCGGTGACGTTCCTGCGACCGCTCGACGGTTTTCCCGACAAGCGGGTGCGCTTGATGCTGGAGATGCACCTGCTCGCACCACTGCACCTGAGCCAGTTGGCGATCCCCGCGATGCGCGAACGCGGCCGCGGCTGGATCCTCAACGTGACGTCGGTCGCCGGCGACCTGCCGCCCGGCCCCCCGTTCTCCGAGTTCGACCGCACCGCCGGGTTCGGCGTCTACGGCACGGCGAAGGCCGCGCTGAACCGATTGACGAAAAGCCTTGCCGCAGAACTGTTCGACGACGGGATCGCGGTCAACGCGGCGGCGCCGACGAACCCGGTCGCCACGCCCGGCGCCGGCACGCTCGACCTGGCCAAGACCGACACCGAGGACATCAGCCTCATCGCCGAGACGGCGCTGACGCTGTGCACCGGTGATCCGGCGACGCTGACCGGACGGATCGCCCACACCCAGTCGTTCCTCGGCGAGATCGGTTGGCTGCGTGAGTGAACTCGAGCTCGAATCGCTGCGGACGCGGCTGGCGGCGGCCGGCGTCTGCGATGTTCGTCCGCTCACCGGCGGGGCGTCGAGCCTGACCTTCCGCGCCACCCGCGGCGATCGGCCGGTCGTGGTGAAGGTCGCGCCACCCGGGCACGCCCCCGTCGGCCACCGCGATGTGCTCCGGCAGGCGCGGATCATCGAGGCGCTCGCGGCGACGGACGTGCCGGTGCCAGAGGTGTTGTGCACTGACCCCGGCGCACCACCGGAAATTCCCCCGCTGTTCGTGATGTCACTGGTCGAGGGTGAGTCGTTCGAGCCGCTGTTCGACACCGACGCTGCTCGGGAAGACACCGATGGCGCTCGGAAAGACACTGTGCCCGAACGCTTTCGGAGCGCCGCACGGGTGCTCGCGGCGCTGCACCGGATACCGCCCGCCGGCCTCGGGTTGACCGGTGAGCCGGTCGGCGATGCGGTCGCGGAGGTCGACCGCTGGTCGGCCACCCTGCGGACCGTCGACCCCGCGTTGGTACCGGGGTGGACGGCAGTGCGCGAAGCACTCGTGGCCACTGCGCCTGCGCCGGTGCGGCCGGGTGTGGTGCACGGGGATTACCGGCTCGGAAACCTGGTCGCCTGCGGAACGGCGATCACCGCGGTGATCGACTGGGAGATCTGGTCGGTCGGCGACCCGCGCATCGACCTCGGATGGTTCCTCGTCAACGCCGACCCCGACACCTATCGCCGGCCGACGCCCTACGTCGACGCCGTACCGGCGGTCGCCGAGTTGGCGTCGTGCTACACCGACGCGGTCGGCGCCCCGATGCCGGAGCTGCCGTGGTTCACGGCGCTGGCATGTTTCAAGTCGGCGGCGACCTGGTCACTGATCGTCAAGCACAATCGCCGGAAGTCCACGCCCCGTGCGGAACTCGAGGCGATGGCGCCCACCCTGCCGCATCTGCTGGAGCGGGCGACGACGTTGCTGGGCTGAACTCACCCGCTGCGCGGGATCCCGGCGAGCTTGTCGGCGAACTTCTCCTCCGCCTGCGCACGCAGGCGCAGCAGATGCTGTGACGGGAAGGTGTCGGGGGCGGGTTCGACGTCGGCGAGCAGCAGCCGGGCCAACGTGACCTTGTGCACCTCGGTGGGTCCGTCGGCCAACCCCAGCACGAACGATTCGGTGAGGTACTGCACGAACGGCATCTCGTGGGACGTACCCAGCGAACCGTGGATCTGCAGTGCCCGGGCCGAGACGTCGTGCAGCACCTTCTGCATCATCGCCTTGACCGCCGAGATGTCGGCGCGCACGGCCCGGTAATCGTTGTACTGGTCGATCTTCCACGCGGTCTGCAGGGTCAGCAGACGGAACGCCTCGATCTCCATCCACGAGTCGGCGACCATCTCCTGGACCATCTGCTTCTCGGAGAGCATGCCGCCCTGCGTGTACCGCGACACCGCCCGCTCCCGGATCATGTCGAAGATCCGCCGCACCAGCCCGACGGTGCGCATCGCGTGGTGGATGCGACCACCACCGAGGCGGGTCTGCGCCACCACGAACGCGCCACCGCGCGGTCCGAGCATGTGGTCGGCGGGCACCCGCACGTTCTCGTAGTGCACATATCCCTCTCGACCACCACCCCCGAGTGGCTGGTAGCCGAGCCCGACATCGCGCAGGACGTTGACACCGGGTGTGCCCCCGGGCACGACGAACATCGAATAACGTTGATACGGAGGAGCATCCGGGTCCGTCATCGCCATCACGATGATGAACGAGGCCATCGACGCGAACGACGAATACCACTTCTCGCCGTTGATCACCCAGTGGTCGCCGTCCTGAACGGCGGTGGTGGTGAACACCTTCGGATCCGCCCCGCCGTGCGGTTCGGTCATGGAGAAACAGGAGATGATCCGGTTGTCCAGCAGCGGCTCGAGGTAGCGCTGCTTGAGTTCCAGAGTGCCGTAGTGGGCGAGGATCTCACTGTTGCCGGAGTCGGGGGCCTGGGAGCCGAACACGATCGGCGCGCACTCCGAGCGACCCAGGATCTCGTTGAGCAGGGCCAGCTTGACCTGACCGTAGCCGGGGCCGCCGAGGTGCGGGCCCAGATGGGTGGCCCACAGTCCGCGCTCCTTGACGATCTGCTGCAGCGGCGGGATCAGCGCCTGTCGCACCGGATCGTTCAGGTCGTGGGATTCCTTGACGATCAGGTCGATGGGCTCGCATTCGGCGCGGACGAAATCCTCGACCCACGCCAACTGCTCGGCCCACTCGGGGTCGGTCGAAAAATCCCAGGCCATCGACGCTCTCCTCTATTTCGCGGTCCACGGCTGCCGCCGGGCGGCCGCCTCGTCGGTCGCGTGGGCCAGAACCTGGTTGCGGTTCTCCAGCTCCAGTGCCGCGGCGAGGTCGGGGGCGTCGGTGTTGACCTGCAGCGCGCGCTTGGTCAACTGCACACCGAACGGCGAGAGCCCGGCCAACAGCGCAGCCAGTTCGACCGCCCGATCGACGAGAACCTCGGGGTCGACCAGTTCGCTGACCAGCCCTCGCCGGTCGGCTTCCCCGGCCGACACCGTGCGGCCGGTCAGCATCCAGTCGGCCGCGACACTCGTGCCGACGATGCGCGGCAGGTGGTAGCTCATGCCCATCTCGGCGCCAGACAGCCCGAGCAGGATCGCCGCGTTGCCGAATGTTGCTGCGCTCGAACAGATCCGAATGTCGGCGGCCAGGCACAGCGCCATTCCGGCGCCGACGCACGGACCGTTGACGGCCGCCACCACGGGTTGCGGCAGCGCCCGCAACGCCTGCGGTAACGCCGCCATCGCCTCCTGGAACCGCATCCGGTCCAGGGCGGGGGCGTCCGCCTCGAGCATCCCGTCCCCGAAGTCGCGCACGTCGAGTCCAGAACAGAAGCCGCGACCGGTCCCGGTGAGCACGACCGAACGCGTCGCCGTGTCGGCGCGGATGGCGGCGAGCGTGGCGGCGAGGTCGGCGACCATCGCGGAGTTGATCGCGTTGAGCCGGTCGGGGCGGTTGAGGTGCAGCAGGACGACGCCCGGGCTCGGCGTCGTCGCGGTGACGGTGTCCGTCATCGGCAGCTCCCCTCGTCGCACGCCGGCGGCAGAGCGGAAACGCCCTTGCGTGTGACGAGAAGGCTATTCTCCGAAAAGGCGCGGGGCAATCACGGCGCGCCCCTATGCTGAGCGAGTGCCCAGCGATTCGTCGGCGCCGACGGTTCAGCCCGCTGCGTTCCTGCGCACGACCCTGCCGCTGGACCTGACCGGGCTGGCGGCCCTCGACAGCGGCCGCTACCACTCGATCTGGCTCCCCGACCACATGGTCAGTTTCTGGCCGGACTCGATCTGGACACCGGAGTTCACCGACCTCGCCGACACCTCCCCCTCACCGCACCGCCACCTCGACGGGATGGCGGTGGCCGCCGCCGCTGCCGTATTGACCGAGTCCACCCCACTGGCGACCGCGGTCGTCGACACCGTCCGGCGCCACCCCGCCTCGCTGGCCCAGAGCGCGCTGACCATCGATCACCTGTCCGGCGGCCGCTTCATCCTGGGACTCGGCAGCGGCGAGGCCGAGAACATCGTCCCCTACGGATTCGACTTCGACCGGCCCGTGAGCCGGTTCGAGGAGGCGCTGCACGTCATCCGGTTGTTGTGGGACTCCGACGGACCCGTCGACTTCACCGGACGGTTCCACCGACTGCGCGGGGCGCGCCTGGACACCGAACCGTTCGGCGGCCGCGTCCCGCCGATCTGGATCGGAGCCAGCGGACCGCGGATGCTCGACATCGTCGGTCGCCACGCCGACGGATGGTGGCCGGCCGGGGCGTGGACGCCGCAGCACTACGCCGACATGCTCGGCGCGGTCCGGAGCTCGGCCGAACGGGCCGGGCGCGATCCGATGGCGATCACCCCGTGCTTCATCCAGGTGTGCCTGATCGCCAAAGACGATGCCGCCCTGGCTGAGATCCTGGACGCACCGCTGGTCAAGGCGTTCCTGCTGCAGGTGTCCGCGCAGACCCTGCGCGCGTTCGGTCACGAGCATCCGATGGGCAACGACTGGCGGGGGTTCCACGACATCGACCCGGCGACGCTGACCCGCGAACGCATCGTCGACTTCCTCGCCCGGGTGCGGCCCGAGGCGATCCTCGCCGTCCTGCCGCACGGCACACCCGCTCAGGTCGCCCGCACCGTCAAGGACTACGTCGAGGCCGGGCTGCGGGTGCCCAAGATCATGGACTACGGCGCCATGGCCGGACTGCGGTTCGCGGCCGCATCCGCCGACAACGTGCGCGAGGCCGAGGACGAACTGATGAGACTGTGCGGGGTACCGATATGAGCGAACGCCTGCACGCCCAGGACCTGTTGGCCCGCGCGGAAGCGGCCACCGGACTGTACGACTACGGCGATCCGACGCTGCCCGCACGGTTCGGCATCGCCGTCGACCACCTCAACGGCCAGGGCATGGACGCCGAGGGCGTGCAACGCGCGGCACAGGTGTGCCACTGGCTGCTGACGTCGCGGCTGGAGTTCTTCGCCGACCGGGACCGCTACCCGATCGGCGACGAGGTCATCGAGCGGCCGATGTTCGTCACCGGTGAACCCCGTTCCGGCACAACGCTGATGCACGCGCTGATGTCGGTGGACCCCGATGCGCGCGCCCTGCGGTTCTGGGAGGTGATGTATCCGTCACCGCCGCCCGGCCTCGCCGGACCGGACGACACCCGCCGTACCCGCGCGAATGCGGACTGGCGGGAGATCAATGCCAAGATGCCGAAGTGGCTGCACAGCCACCCCTACAACGACATGCTCGGCGACGGGCTGCCCGAGGACGAGCGGACCTGGGCGTTCGACTTCCGGGTGATGACCCCGACGGCGTGGTGGCGGGTCCCGATGCAGACGGTGGTCGGCGGCCTGCCGACCGATCCGGCCGCGCAGTACCGGATCCACCAGGCGATGCTGCAACAGTGCCAGTATCGCCGCCCACGAAAGCGCTGGGTGCTCAAGGGTTTCCACGGGTTCCGGTTGACCGAGTTCTTCGCCGGGTACCCCGACGCGTCGCTCATCTGGCTGCACCGCGACCCCGTCCAGGTGGCGGCGTCGCGGACGATGATGATGGCCGACATCCTCGACGGCATCGTCGGGCCGATCGATCTGAAGGCCGCGGCGAAGATGCATCTCGACCTCACCCGGGCGAGCATCGCCAACACCATGAGCCATCCCCTGGTCGACGATCCCCGGATCCAGCATGTCCGCTACACCGACTTCGTCGCCGATCCCGTCGGTACCGTGCGCGCCTACCACGCGTTCTGCGGACACGCGCTGACGGAAGCGGCGGAGTCCGCGATGCGTGACTACCTCGCGCACAACCGCGGCGACCGGTACGGCAAGTTCCGGTACTCGACGTCGCTGCTGACCGACATCGGTGAGGACATCGACGCGCTCAACGAGGAGTTCCGGCCGTTCCGCGAGCGATTCGGCGTGGCGATCGAGAAGCGGGACTGAGTCATGCACGAGCGGCTCTCGGTGCACAGTGTGACGTTCTTCGGGGATCCGCTCGCCGAGTTGCACCACCAGTGGCACGCACTGGGTCTGACGCGGTTGAGCATCCTCGACTCGCAGCTGTCGGACCCCGCGCTGGCGCCGCTGCTCGCCGCACACGGATACCGGGTCGACGCCGTCTACCACCTGTTCGCCGGCGGGCGGCTCCAGTCCGACCGCACCGCCGCCAGGGACGCGTTGACGAATGTGATCGACGCGGCGGCCGATGCGGGCGCCCGCATGATCTACCTGCTCACCGGCGGACGCGGATCGCTGTCGTGGCGGCAGGCCGCCGATGCGTTCTGCGAGGAGGTGGCCCCCTGCCTCGCTCACGCGCGCAGGCGCGGGGTGGCGTTGGCGATCGAGAACGCGTCGAGCCTCTACGCCGACATGCACATCGCCCACTCGCTGCGCGACACCATCGCGCTCGCCGAGATGGCCGACCTCGGAATCTGTGTCGACCTGTTCCACTGTTGGGCCGAGGCCGAACTCCCCGAACTGCTCGACCGTGCCCTTCCGCGTACCGAACTCGTCCAAGTGAGCGACTACGTTCTGGGTGACCGGTCGCTGCCCGCGCGCGCGGTTCCCGGGGACGGGGTGATACCGCTCGAGCCGTGCGTGGCCCAGATCCTCGCCGGTGGCTACACGCACGGATTCGACCTCGAGCTGATCGGGCCGCGGATCGAGGCCGAGGGCCGCGCGGTCGCGGCGCGACGGGCGTGCGAGACCGTCAGCGCGATGCTCGACCGGCTGGTGCGGTGATGGTGTTCGGCGACGGTCCCGACGACACGGCGCTCGATGCGGCGTGGGCGGCGTTCTGCGACCGGTTGAAAGCCGCGGGCGCGCAGGCGTTCAAGGATCACAACGCCACCTCGGGCGCACAGCGGGTCGACGCGTTGCGTTTCCTCACCCAGAACCTGGGTCAGGCCTTCGACCTGGCGCTCGAAACCGCCGACACCCGGTATCCGATCGTGCACGCCTTCTGCACCCCGCTGCGCAAACTGGGCGGTGACAGTGCGGACTTCACCTACCACCAGGCCTGGATCGACGGGGCACACACCTACCGCCTCACCGGGAACCGGGGCGGCGCACCGTTTTTCAACATCACCGTGCAGGGTCCGCGGGGTTCGGGTCCCGGCGTCCTGCACGAGCCGTTCGGTGACGTCCCGGAGGTCAACCTGTCCGGCTCCCAGCTGGCGACGGCCGCCGGCGGCGACTTCGAGCTCTACATCGGTGGACCCGAGCGCGGACCGAACTGGCTGCCGACGACACCGGGTTCGCGAAAACTGTTCATCCGTCAGGGTTTCGACCGGTGGGACGACCGGCCGGCCGAACTGCGCATCGAACGCGTCGGCATGGCGGCCCCGCGGCCACTGCCCACACCCGCCGAGATGGTGGCCGCCATCGGTTGGGCCGGTGACTTCGTCGAAGGGGTGATGCGCGACTGGCCGGACTACCCGTTCACCTACGGCGGCGTCGACGCCGCGCACCCCAACCGGTTTCCCGCCGTCGACTCCGACACCGGTGACGACAAGAGGGGCCGCGCGGCGGCGAACATGTTCTGGGAACTCGGCGCCGACGAAGCGCTGATCATCGAGTTCGACGCGCACGAGGGCCTGTGGATGCTCACCAACATGGGCGTGTTCTTCAACAGCATGGACTACCTGTACCGGCCCGTCTCCTACACCCCGAGCCGCACGGTGACCGACGGTGACGGGCGGATCCGCATCGTGCTGGCCCACGACGATCCGGGCTGTCACAACTGGCTCGACACCCAGGGATTCAGCCGCGGCAACGTCACCTACCGGCACATGCTGGCCGGAAAGCCCGCCGTGCTGCACACCAGGCTGGTGGCCCGGTCCGACCTCGCCGACGCGCTACCGCCGGACACCGCCACCGTCACCGGCGAGCAACGCGTCGCCCAGATGTGGGCCCGGTTCAACGGGATCCGACGACGCCACCGGATGTGAGCCGTCAACTGCAGGCGGCGAGCACCAGTTCGCGCACCCGCGCCGCGTCGGCCTGACCCTTGGTCGCCTTCATCACCGCACCGACGATCGCGCCTGCGGCCTGCACCTTGCCGCCGCGGATCTTCTCCACGATGCCCGGGTTGGCGGCCAGCGCCTCGTCGACCGCGGCCTGCAGCGCCGAATCGTCGCGCACCACTTCGAGTCCGCGGTCGGCCATCACCTGGGCGGGCTCACCCTCACCGGCGAGCACCCCCTCGACGACCTGGCGGGCCAGCTTGTTGGACAGCTTGCCGTCGTCGACGAGTTTCACCACCGCGGCGACCTGCGCCGGGGTGATCGGCAGCGCGTCGAGTTCGACTCCACTTTCATTGGCCTTCTGCACCAGGAAGTTTCCCCACCAGGCGCGCGCGGCCTCACTGGAGGCCCCCTGTTCGACGGTCGCCGCGACGAGGTCGATCGCGCCGTTGTTGACCAGATCGCGCATCACCTCGTCGGAGATGCCCCACTCCTGCTGGATCCGGTTGCGGCGCAACCACGGAAGCTCCGGCAGACTCTGGCGCAGGTGTTCGACGAACTCGGCGTCCGGGGCGACCGGTTCGAGATCCGGCTCGGGGAAGTAGCGGTAGTCCTCGGCGGTCTCCTTGCTGCGCCCCGGCGAGGTGTACCCGTCCTCGTGGAAGTGCCGGGTCTCCTGGTGCACCTGACCGCCCGAGGTCAGCACCGCCGCCTGACGGCGCATCTCGTAGCGCACCGCGACCTCGACGCTCTTGAGCGAGTTGACGTTCTTGGTCTCGGTCCGGGTGCCGAACTCGGCCTGACCGATCGGTTTGAGCGACAGGTTCGCATCGCAGCGCATCGACCCCTGGTCCATGCGCACGTCGGAGACCCCGAGCGCGCGCAGCAGATCGCGCAGTGCGGTGACGTAGGCACGGGCGATCTCCGGGGCCTTGACGCCCGCGCCTTCGATCGGCCGGGTGACGATCTCGATCAGCGGTACACCGGCGCGGTTGTAGTCGGCCAGCGAGTTCGTCGCCCCCGCGATGCGGCCGGTGTCGCTGCCCAGGTGGGTCAGCTTGCCGGTGTCCTCTTCCATGTGCGCACGTTCGATCTCCACGCGCCACGTGCTGCCGTCGTCGAGCGGGACGTCGAGGTACCCGTTGATCGCGATCGGCTCGTCGTACTGCGAGATCTGGTAGTTCTTCGGCTGGTCGGGATAGAAGTAGTTCTTGCGGGCGAACCGGCACCACGGGACGATCTCGCAGTTCAGGGCCAGCCCGATGCGGATCGCCGATTCGACGGCCTGCTGGTTGAGCACGGGTAGCGAACCGGGCAGGCCGAGGCAGACCGGGCACACCTGGGTGTTGGGCTCGGCGCCGAACGCGTTGGCGCACCCGCAGAACATCTTGGTCGCGGTGGAGAGCTCGACGTGCACCTCCATGCCCATCACCGGTTCGAAGCGGGCCACCACGTCGTCGTAGTCGAGCAGTTCTGCCGCCGATGTCGCCGTCATGACCTCGATCCTAGTTGTGGCCTTCCGCGCCCCGACCATCCCCGGAAGGCGATCGAGCCAACAGTGGCCCGCCGGACGTGACCAAGCCCGCACGAAGTCGCCATGACGGCCAGTCGCGCCAGTTAATAAGGGGAGCTAAAGTGTCGTTCAAGATCAACGGATCGGGGTCAGGGGATGAAGATCAGTCGGGTCTGGAATATCGCGATCGCGGCCGCGGCGGTCGGATCGGGTGTGGCGGCCGGCGGCGTACTGAGCGCCCCGTCCGCGGCGGCCGAACCGTGTCCCGACGTGGAGGTCATCTTCGCGCGCGGCACCACCGAGGCGCCCGGCGTGGGCTGGGCCGGCCAGGAGTTCGTCGACGCGTTGCAGTCCCAGATGGGTGGCCGGTCGGTGCAGGTCCACCCGGTGGCCTACCCGGCGAGCCCCGACTGGCCGCGTGCCGCCGACGGGGTCATCGACACCAGCAACCGGGTCCGCGAGGTCGTGGCCACCTGCCCCGATACGAAGATGGTCCTCGGCGGCTACTCCCAGGGCGCGGCGGTCATGGGTTACGTGACGGCCGACCAGATTCCGCCCGGTTACATCCCCCCGGCCGGCATCACCGGGCCGATGGCCCCGGAGATCGCCGACCACGTCGCCGCCGTCGTACTGTTCGGGAAGCCGTCGACCCGGTTCCTCGACGCGATCAGCGCACCGCCCATCACGATCGGTTCGCTGTATGCGGACAAGACGCTGAGCCAGTGCATTCCCGACGATCCGGTCTGCACCGCGGACGGCGCAAACCTGTTCGCGCACAGTCAGTATGGCGCCAACGGCATGATCGACCAGGCCGCCACGTTCGCCGTCGACCGACTCGGCGACGTCGAAGCTCAGCCGAAGAACTCCGCGGCGTCGTCGTAGCGGCTCTGCGGCACCAGTTTGAGCCTGCGGGTCGCGTCGGCCAACGACACCCGGCCGATCTCCTGCCCGCGCGCCGACACCATCATCCCGTACTCACCGGCGTGTGCGGCGTCGGCGGCGTTCACGCCGAACCGCGTCGCCAGCACCCGGTCGTAGGGGGTGGGCGTACCGCCGCGCTGTACGTGGCCGAGCACCGTCACCCGCACGTCGCGGTTGACCCGCTTCTCCACCTCGATCGCCAACTGCTGGGCCACGCCGGTGAACTTCTCGTGGCCGAACTCGTCCATCCCGCCCTGCCGTAGCTGCATGGTGCCCTCGGCGGGTTTGGCCCCCTCGGCCACCACGCAGATGAAATGCGAATCGCCGCGGACGAACCGCTGTTTGACCAGCCGGCACACCTCTTCGACGTCGAAGGGTTGTTCGGGGATCAGCGTCATGTGCGCACCGGAGGCCAGGCCGGCGTTGAGCGCGATCCAGCCGGCGTGGCGGCCCATCACCTCGACGAGCATCACCCGCTGATGCGATTCCGCGGTCGAGTGCAGTCGGTCGATCGCCTCGCTGGCGACCGTGAGCGCGGTGTCGTGGCCGAAAGTGACGTCGGTGCAATCGATGTCGTTGTCGATGGTCTTCGGCACACCGACGACCGGCACGTTCTCCTCGGACAGCCAGTGCGCGGCGGTCAGCGTGCCCTCCCCGCCGATCGGGATCAGCACGTCGATGCCGTTGTCGTCGAGGGTCTGCTTGATCTGGTCGAGCCCGGCGCGCAGCTTCTCCGGATGCACCCGTGCGGTGCCGAGGATGGTGCCGCCCTTGGCGAGTAGCCGGTCGTTGCGGGCGTCGTTGCGCAACTGGATGCGCCGGTTCTCCAGCAATCCGCGCCAGCCGTCCTGGAAACCCACCACCGAGGAGCCGTAGCGGACGTCGCAGGTGCGGACCACGGCCCGGATCACCGCGTTCAGGCCGGGACAGTCGCCGCCGCCGGTGAGAACTCCTATGCGCATGGGTCCATTCTCCCTGTGGCTCACGCCGAGCGCACGGTTGTTGGCCGCTGCACTCGATCGATGCGTACACCGCCCGTGCAGTCGGCGCCTATAACGCGGTGGGCAGCGGACCGCGGGCCGCCTCGTAGGCCGCGCCCACCCGGTAGAGGCGGTCGTCGGCCAGTGCGGGCGCCATGATCTGCAGGCCCACCGGCAGGTTGTCGTCCGGGGACAGGCCCGAGGGCACCGACATCCCGCAGTGCCCGGCCAGGTTCAGCGGCAGCGTGCACAGGTCGAACAGGTACATCGCCAGCGGATCGTCGACCTTCTCCCCCAGGCGGAACGCCGTGGACGGAGTGGCCGGGGTGACCAGGACGTCGACCTTCTCGTACGCCGCGTCGAGGTCACCGGCGATGAGGGTGCGGACTTTCTGCGCCTGGTTGTAGTACGCGTCGTAATAGCCGGCCGACAGCGCATAGGTGCCGATCATGATGCGGCGCTTGACTTCTGGCCCGAAGCCGGCCGCCCGGGTCATCGCCATCACCTCTTCGGCGCTGTGGGTGCCGTCGTCGCCGACGCGCATGCCGAACCGCATGGCATCGAAGCGGGCGAGGTTCGACGACACCTCCGAGGGCAGGATCAGGTAGTAGGCGGCCAGCGAATGGTCGAAGTTCGGGCAGTCCACCTCGACGACGTCGGCGCCGAGCGCGGTGAGTTGTTCGACCGCGGCTGTGAACGACGCCAGCACACCGGGTTGGTAGCCCTCGCCGCGCAGCTGCTTGACCACCCCGACCCGCACCCCGTTCAGATCACCGGACGCACCCGCACGGGCCGCGGCGACCACGTCGGGCACCTCGGCGGGCACCGACGTGGAGTCCCTGGGGTCGTGGCCGGCGATCACCTGGTGCAGCAGCGCGGTGTCGAGCACCGTGCGCGCACACGGCCCGCCCTGATCCAGCGACGACGCACAGGCGATCAGCCCGTACCGCGACACCGTGCCGTAGGTGGGTTTCACCCCGACGGTCGCGGTCAGCGCCGCCGGCTGGCGGATCGAGCCGCCGGTGTCGGTGCCGATGGCCAACGGCGCCTGGAACGCCGCGAGCGCCGCGGCGCTGCCGCCGCCGGACCCGCCGGGCACCCGATCGACGTCCCACGGATTCCGGGTCGGTCCGTAGGCGGAGTTCTCGGTGGAACTGCCCATGGCGAATTCGTCCATGTTGGTCTTGCCGAGGATCGGCAGTCCCGCCGCGCGGAGCCGGAAGGTGACCGTCGCGTCGTACGGCGAACGCCAGCCCTCGAGGATCTTCGATCCGCAGGTGGTCGGCATGTCGGTGGTGGTGAACACGTCCTTGAGGGCCACCGGGACACCCGCCAACGGTGACGGCAGGCGCTCGCCCTCGGCCACCGCGGCGTCGACACGGGCGGCGGCGGCCAGTGCCCGGTTGCCCGCCACGTGCAGGAACGCGTGATAGCGATCGTCGGTGGCGGCGATCTGGTCCAGGCACGCCTGGGTGAGTTCGGTGGACGAGATCTCCTTGGCGGCGATCCGGCCGGCCAGGGTGGCGGCGTCTTCGCGGATCAGCTCGGTGCTGCTCATTCGGGCTCCCCCAGAATCCGCGGGACGGCGAACCGGCCGTCGACGGCCTTGGGTGCGGCGTCGAGCGCCTGGTCCTGACTGAGGCCGGGCACCACGGCATCGGGGCGCATGACGTTGACGTCGGTCAGGGGGTTGCCGGTCGGCCGCACACCGGTGACGTCGACGGACTGGATCGTGCTGACATGGCCCAGGATGGCGTCCAACTGGCCGGCGAAGCTGTCGAGTTCATCATCGCTCAGCGCCAGGCGGGCCAGTCGGGCCAGGTGGGCCACCTCGTCTCGGGAGATCTGTGACACGACCACGAAGCCTAGTCGGGAGCCCGCGGCGGGTGGTCGGCGGCGCTGAGCACCGCGGTTTCGCGAGTCGCTTCGCGGGGCCGTCCGTGCGAAAGTGGTCGCCGTGCCTTCGTATCTGCTGCGGGTTCAAGTCGAGGACCGGCCCGGCCGGCTCGGCGCGCTCGCCGTGGCTCTCGGTTCGGTGGGCGCCGACATCCTGTCGCTCGACGTCGTCGAACGCGTCGCCGGTTACGCGATCGACGATCTGGTGGTCGACCTGCCCGCCGGGACGATGCCCGACCGGTTGATCACCGCCGCCGAAAGCCTCACCGGCGTCTACGTCGACACCATCCGCCCGCACACCGGGTTGCTGGAGGCGCACCGCGAACTGGAGTTGATCGACCACATCGCCGCGGCGAAGGGTAAGGCGGCGAAGCTGCAGACCCTCGTCGACGAGGCGCCGCGCGTGCTGCGGGTGGGTTGGTGCACCGTGGTGCGCGACGACGGATCCGGGCTGCAACGCGTCGTCGGCAGTCACGGCGCCCCGGAGACGCAGGCCCAGAGCGCGCCGTGGCTGCCGCTGGCCCACGCCGAGGCGCTCGACGCCTCCGCGGATTGGGTGCCGCAGCTGTGGCGCGATATGGACACCACGCTCGCCGCGGCCCCGCTCGGCGACGCCGGCACCGCCGTGGTGCTCGGTCGCCCGGGTGGGCCGGCCTTCCGGCCGTCGGAAGTCGCGCGCCTGGGCTACCTCGCCGGCATCGTCAATACGATCCTGCGGTGATGCCCTAGCCGCCGGCGGGGACGGGGTAGCGGTCGTTGACGTCGGCGTTGGTGTCCTTGCGCGCGCAGTGGGCGCAACAGAAGATCGCCTCGTCGGTCTCGACGCCGTGCCCGAGGATCCGGCATCCGCAGTGCGCGCATTCCGGTGCCAGCTGGACCGCTGCGCATTCGATGCTGTCGAACGTCGCGCTGCGTCCGTCGGCCCACGTCACGGTGAACGCCTTGTCGTAGTGGTTGCCGCAGGTGTCGCAGGTCGCCATGTAGTCCTCCCGGTTGTCTTCGTGACCCCTTGGGTTCCCGTGCCGTCGACCGCCAAACCCGCTGTGCCGTTTCGCCCCTGCCCGCGACGGGTACTGGACCGGTCGGCGCCCAGCCCACTGCGCCGACCCTTTTCCACCGACATGCGGAGGTTTCCTCGCGTGGCTCAGAAGCCCATCACCACCGGTCAGGACGTCGTCGACTACCTCGAGGCGCAACACGAAGCCATCCGGCAGTTGTTCGTCGAAACCCTCGACGCGGCCGACGCCGAAACCAAGCGCGAGAAGTTCACCCGGTTGCGCACCATGCTGGCGGTCCACGAGACGGCCGAGGAGATGATGGTGCACCCGAGAGTGCGCCGCAAGATCGAGGGGGCGGGCGCGGTCGTCGACGCACGCCTCGCCGAAGAACACGACTCGAAGATCGCTTTGAGCGAACTCGAGAAGCTCGACATCGACACCGCGGACTTCACCAAGGGGCTCATCCACCTCCAGGCGGCCGTCCTCGAGCACGCCGAGAAGGAGGAGGCCGAGGAGTTCCCGCTTCTCACAGAGCATCTCGAGGCCGAGGAGCTCGAACGCCTCGCGGTCGCGGTCCAGGTCGCCGAGCGCATCGCGCCGACCCACCCGCACGCCGGCGTCGAATCGGCAACGGCGAACTTCGCGCTCGGCCCGTTCGCCTCGCTGATCGACCGGGCGCGCGACGCGCTGCGCGGCGCCGCCTGACCCACCCCACCCGACAAACGCGCCCAGCGTTGCGGCCGGCGGCTGTTACGGTCGACTGAGACCGACGACTCCGCCGTCTGGAAGGCTGCCGCGTGGGAACGTTCCTGATCGTGCTGGCGATCGCGCTGTTCGCCGGTGCCGTCATCGCCCTGGTGCTGGGCTTCAAGCGGTCGAAGAAGCCGAAAACGGAACCGCAGCGCACTGATCCGCTGCGGTTCTCGACGCCGCAGGAGTTCGGGCCACGCCAGCTGGGGCCCGGAGCGATCGTCAGCTACGGCGGGGTCGACCTCATCGTGCGGGGGTCGGTCACCCTGCGCCAGGGTCCGTTCGTGTGGTGGGAGCACCTGCTCGAGGGCGGCGACGAGCCGGTCTGGTTCAGCGTCGAGGAGGACGAGGGCCGCCTCGAACTGGCCATGTGGACCCGTCGCCCTGATCTGCGACTGGAGCCGGGCGGCTCGCACGTCGTCGACGGCATCGGATTCGTCGAGACCGAACGCGGCCGCGCGTCCTACACCACCGAAGGCACCACCGGGCTGCCGGCGGGCGGCGACATGGAGTTCGTCGACTACGCCGACAACACCGGCGACACCTTCCTGGGCTTCGAACGCTGGGCGCCCGAGATGCCGTGGGAGATCTCGATCGGGCGGACGGTGCGTCCCGTCGAGCTCACCGTCTATCCGGCTCCCCCGGCCGGTTCCTAGGGCGCGCCTTGCCGTTTCACCAACTCGCCGTGGCACCCGCCGACGTCGACGGGGCCGCGCTCGGCCTGGCCCTCAACGCACCCGCCCCGGTCCCGCTGGCCGGCATCCGGCTGTCGCACCGCCGCGGCGGCGCGCTCGTCCTCGGCGTGCTCGGCGCCTCGCACGTCGTCACCATCGAGCACCCCGCCGGGGGGTTCAGCGAAGAGGTGTCGTGTTCGGCCCATGCGTACGGCCGCACGCTGCCCGGCCGGTTCGAGGGCCCGGGCTACCGCTTCGAGTCGGAGACAACCGTCTGTGCCGCAACGGAATTCGAGACCCTGGCGCAGCGGTTGCACGAGCGCTGCCTGACCGACCGCAACAGCCTCGGCGGCCGCTTCCCCGGCGACGACGCCGCGCTGACCGTCCTGCAGGCACGCCCCGACGGCCCCGGGTGGTGGTGGCAGACCTGGCATCTCTACCCCGGCGGCCCCCGCGTCCCTGGCGGTACCGCCGTCCACACGACCAGCCGGTGGCACCCGTGACCCGCACCGGCTTGTTCACCCTGTCCGGCGCGCTCGCCGTCGGCGGTGTGGTCTGCCTGCTGCTGGGGATGTCGTTGATGGGCGGCAACATCCGCGATCATGTCGCCGCGAACTACTCCCGGTACGCCGGCGACACCGACGGCACCGACTACACGTGCAGTGGATCGCCGAGCGCGGTGGCCGACGACCTGGCCGCCCAGGTTCGGCCCGAAGCACGTACGACCGACCGGGGAACGACGTACCTGCGCTACGACGACGAGATCGTCATCGTCGGCCCGGACGGGACCCGCCCCTGCACCATCCGCGTCGAAGAGCTCGGCGCCCGCTACAGCTCGGGCGGATTCATCTTCCTCGGGCCCGGATTCTTCCCCGGTTCACCGTCCGGTGGGTCGGGTGGCAGCCCGGGCGGTCCGGACGGTTCGAAGTGACACCCCCATGAAGGAGCATCCGATGTACCTGGCGGTCGAATTCGGCACCATCAGCGGTGAGAGCCTGGCCCAGAACGTGGTGGCGGCGATCCTCTACTTCGTGATCGGCGCGCTGGTGCTGGCGGCCGGGTTCGGGCTGATGGACCTGCTGACGCCCGGCAGCCTGCGCCACCTGGTGTTCGTCGAGTACCGGCCCAACGCCGTGGCGGTCGCGTGCGGTATGTACTCGGCGCTGGCCATCGTGGTGGTGTCCGCGATCATCGCCAGCTCGGCCGAACTCGGTCAGGGTCTCCTCGACGCCGCCGTCTACGGCATCGTCGGGGTGTTGCTGCAGGGGGTGGCGCTGGTGGTGCTCGAAGTGGCCGTGCCGGGGCGCTTCCGCGATCTGATCGAGGCCGACCGGCTGCACCCGTCGGCGATCGCGACCGCGGTCGTGCTGCTGGCGGTGGGAGGGCTGAACGCCGCCGCACTCTCATGACGACGACAGACTCATGACGACGACCGAACCCGCGCCGCCGGAGTCGGCCACCGGCCGTCCCTCGCCCCGCTGGCGGGCGCTGCTGCTGGCCGCCGTCGCCGCCTGCGCCGCCTGCGGTCTGGTGTACGAACTGGCGCTGCTGACCCTGTCGTCGAGCATCCACGGCGGCGGCATCGTCGCGACGTCGCTGATCGTCGCAGGCTACGTGGCGGCACTCGGGGCGGGTGCGCTCGCGGTCAAACCCCTGCTGGGGCACGCCGCGATCACGTTCGTCGCCGTGGAGACGCTGCTCGGGGTCATCGGCGGCCTCTCCGCCGCCGCGCTGTACGTCACGTTCGCGTTCATCGGCGGTTCGACCTGGGTGCTGGTGGTCGGCACGGCGCTGATCGGCGGCCTCGTCGGCGCCGAGGTGCCGCTGCTGATGACGCTGCTGCAGCGCGGTCGCACCGCCGGGGCCGCCGACAGCGGGCGGGTGCTGGCCAACCTCAACGCCGCCGACTATTTCGGTGCACTCGTCGGCGGGCTGCTCTGGCCGTTCCTGCTCCTGCCGCACCTCGGGATGATCCGCGGCGCCGCCGCCACCGGGGTGATCAACCTGGTCGCGGCCGCGGTGGTCGCGGTGTTTCTGCTGCGCCACATCGTCTCGGGCCGGCAACTGGCCGTCGCGCTGGGTGCGTTGAGCGCCGCGCTGGTGCTGTTGGTGACGCTGCTGATCCGCGCCGACGGGATCGAGACCACCACGCGCCAACGGCTTTACAACGACCCGATCGTGGCGTTCGCCCGCTCGCCGTACCAGGAGATCGTCGTCACCAGACGGGGTGACGATCTGCGCCTCTACCTCGACGGCGGGCTGCAGTTCTCGACCCGAGACGAGTTCCGGTACACCGAGAGCCTGGTGTACCCCGCACTCGGGCAGGGTGCGCGATCGGTCCTCGTTCTCGGCGGCGGCGACGGGCTGGCCGCTCGGGAGTTGTTACGCCAGAACCAGATTCGCGACATCACCCAGGTGGAGCTGGACCCGGCGGTGATCGACCTGGCCCGCACGACGCTGCGGGAGGCCAACCGCGGCGCCCTCGACGACCCGCGCGTCACCGTCGTGGTCGACGATGCGATGACGTGGCTGCGCAGCGTCGACCGGACCTTCGACGCGGTGATCGTCGACCTGCCCGACCCCGACACCCCGGTGCTGGGCCGCCTGTACTCCACGGAGTTCTACGCGCTGGTCACCCGCGCGCTGGCGCCGGACGGGCTGATGGTGGTGCAGGCCGGCAGCCCCTACTCGACGCCGACTGCGTTCTGGCGCACGGTGTCGACGATCGAGTCCGCGAGTTTCGCGGTCACCCCGTATCACGTCCACGTGCCGACCTTCGGCGACTGGGGTTTCGCGCTGGCCCGTCGCGGTCCGACACCGCCGGCGCCCACGGTCCCCGAAGGCGTTGGGCCGCTGCGGTTCCTCAATCAGGAGGTGCTCGACGCCGCGACGGTGTTCTCCGCGGACGTGGCCCGGCAGCGTTTGGAACCGTCGACGCTGGACCATCCCCGCATCGTCGACGACATCCGCAAGGGCTACCGCTAGCCCTCCGGCGGCTGCGGCCCGTTCTCCAGCAGGTTCCGGAATCCGTCCTCGTCGAGCACCGGCACACCCAGTTCGATCGCCTTGTCGTACTTGGAACCCGGTGAGTCGCCCGCGACCACGTACGCGGTCTTCTTCGACACCGAACCGGCCGCCTTGCCCCCGCGGGCGATGATCGCCTCCTTCGCCTCGTCGCGGGAGAACCCGGCCAGCGACCCTGTGACGACGATCGACAACCCCTCCAGCGTGCGGGCGATGCTGGCGTCGCGTTCGTCGGCCATCCGCACCCCCGCGGCGCGCCACTTCTCGACGATCGCGCAGTGCCAGTCGACCGTGAACCACTCCTTGACCGCGGCGGCGATCGTCGGCCCCACACCCTCCACCGCGGCGAGCTGGTCCTCGGAGGCCTCGATGATCGCGTCGAGACTGCCGAACTCGGTGGCCAGCGCCCGCGCCGCCGTCGGCCCGACATGGCGGATGGACAACGCGACCAGCACCCGCCACAGCGGCTGCGCCTTGGCCTTGCCGAGGTTGGCCAGCAGCCGGCGGCCGTTGGCGGATACGGCGCCACCCTTCGTGGTGAACAGCTCGGTGCGCAGCAGGTCGTCCTCGGTCAGCGTGAACAGGTCGCCCTCGTCGGTGATGACACCGGCCTGCAGCAGCGCGATGGCCGCCTCGTACCCGAGACCCTCGATGTCGAAGGCGCCGCGCCCGGCGACGTGGAACACCCGCTCCCGCAACTGCGCCGGACACGTGCGCGAGTTCGGGCAGCGGATGTCGGCGTCGCCCTCCTTGGCCGGGGCGAGTTCGGTGCCGCATTCGGGGCAGTGCGTCGGCATCACGAACTCGCGTTCGGTGCCGTCGCGCAGATCGACGACGGGCCCCAGCACCTCGGGGATGACGTCACCGGCCTTGCGGATCACCACGGTGTCGCCGATGAGCACACCCTTGCGTTTGACCTCCGAGGCGTTGTGCAGCGTCGCCAGGCCCACGGTGGAGCCGGCCACCTTCACCGGTTCCATGTAGGCGAACGGCGTCACGCGGCCGGTGCGGCCGACGTTGACCCGGATGTCGAGCAGCTTGGTCTGCGCCTCCTCGGGCGGATACTTGTAGGCCACCGCCCACCGTGGCGCGCGCGAGGTCGCCCCGAGCCGGCGCTGCAAAGCGATCTGGTCGAGTTTGACGACCACACCGTCGATCTCGTGTTCGATGTCATGACGGTGCTCGCCCCAGTACGCGATGCGCTCCCGCACCGCGTCCATACCCTGCACCCGGGTGGTGTGGTCGGACACCGGCAGCCCCCAGGCCCGCAGCGCTCCGTACGCCTCGTGCAGGCTGGTCGGACTGAACCCCTCCGTGTAGCCGATCCCGTGACACACCATCCGCAGCGGGCGGCGCGCCGTGACCGCCGGATTCTTCTGCCGCAACGAGCCGGCGGCGCTGTTCCGCGGGTTGGCGAACGGCGGTTTCCCCTCGGCGACCAGCCCCGCGTTGAGCGCCTCGAAGTCGGCGACCCGGAAGAACACCTCACCGCGGACCTCAAGCACCGCCGGGTGGGGGAACTCGTCGGACGGGGTCAGCCGTTCGGGCACGTCGTCGAGGGTGCGGGCGTTGAGCGTGACGTCCTCGCCGACCCGGCCGTCACCGCGCGTCGCGGCGCGTTCCAGCCGTCCGTCCCGATACACCAGCGCCAGCGCCAGGCCGTCGACCTTGAGCTCACACAGATACGCCGCATCGTCGCCGACCTCGGCGCGCACCCGGCTCGACCAGGCGGTCAGCTCGTCGACGTTGAAGACGTCGTCGAGGCTCAGCATCCGCTCCAGATGTTCGGCCGGGGTGAAGTCGGTGGCGAACCCGGCGCCGCCCACCAGTTGGGTCGGCGAATCCGGGGCGCGCAGCTCGGGATGTTCGGCCTCCAGCGCTTCGAGTTGCTGGAAGAGCTTGTCGAAGTCGGCGTCGGAGATGACCGGGGCGTCGCGCACGTAGTACCGGAACTGGTGGTCGCGGACCTCGTCGGCGAGCGCCTGCCAACGGTGGCGCAGTTCGGCCTCGGCTTCGGTGGCCTGCTCCTGCGGCCCGGCATCCGGGGTCGACTTCGCGCTCACCCCCGAAGGCTATCGAAGCCCTGTGACAACCCCTAGCCTGGCGGATGTGCCGCATCCGATCATGTTCCGCGACGACGACTTCGGGCTGGCCCAGGTGCGCACCATCGCGCTGGGCTATCCCGAGGCCCACGAGAAGATCTCCCACGGGCGGCCGTGCTTCTTCGTGTCGAAGATGTTCGCGATGTATGGCGGCAGCACCAAGGAGACCGGGCAGATGTCCACCGTGCCCCACTGCGTGCTGGTCAAGGTCGACGAGTCCGACCGGGAGGCGCTGCGGGCCGACGACCGGTTCTTCGTGCCGGCCTACCTCGGCCCGTCGGGCTGGCTCGGACTCGACTTCGACCGGGCCGACGTGGACTGGGACGAGGTGGGCGAACTCGTCGACGCCTCGTTCCGGTTGGTCGCGCCGCGCCGGTTGGTCAGACAACTCGAGGGACCCTGACCGCGCGGCGCGCCGCTCGTGGTTCGATCGGGACACCATGAGTTTCGCCAGCCCGTACCCCGCCGTCCAGATCCCGACGACCAGCGTCTACGACTACCTGTTCAGCGACCTCAGCGACACCGACGCCCAACGGGTCGCGCTGATCGACACGCCGTCCGGCAACCGGATGACCTACGGCGAGATGCTCGCCCGCATCGACGCCTTCGCCGGTGCGCTCGCCGACCGCGGCATCGGGGTGGGTGACGTGGTCGGGTTGCTCGCGCCCAACAGTTCGGCGTTCGCGATCGCCTTCCACGGCATCCTGCGCGCCGGTGCGACCGCCACCACCGTCAACGCCCTGTTCACCGCAAAGGACATCGCCAACCAGCTGGCCGACTCGCGGGCCACGATGCTCGTCACCGTCACGCCGCTGCTGGCCCACGCCGCCGAGGGTGCCGCCGCCGTCGGACTCGCCGACGACCGCGTGATCGTGCTCGACGGTCCGGGCGCGGCCGCCGACGGGCACCCCAACGCCGCCGACCTGCTCGGCCCGGGCTTCGCGCCGCCGGAGGTGAGCTTCGACCCGGCCACGCATCTGGCGGTGCTGCCCTACAGCTCGGGCACGACCGGCAACCCCAAGGGCGTCATGCTCACCCACCGCAACCTGACGGCCAACGTCGCGCAGATCCGGCCGGTGCAGGGTATGACGGCCGACGACCGGATCCTGGCCGTACTGCCGTTCTTCCACATCTACGGGATGACCGTGCTGCTCAACGCCGCACTGCACGCCCGCGCGGCGCTGGTGATCATGCCGATGTTCGACCTCACCGAATTCCTCGCCAACATCGCCGACCACAAGTGCACGTATGCGTTCATCGCACCGCCGGTGGCCGTGGCGCTGGCCAAACACCCGCTGATCGACGAGTACGACCTCTCGTCGCTGCAGGGCATCATGTCCGGCGCGGCCCCGCTCGACGCGGATCTGGGCCACGCCGTCGCCGAGCGCCTGGGCTGCGCGGTGGTGCAGGGCTACGGGATGAGCGAGCTCAGCCCGGTCAGCCACGTCACGCCGTTCGACGGCGGCGTCGGCCTCGTGGGATCCGCGGCGCCGCTGGCGTCGAGCGGATGGACGGTGCCCAACTCCGAGAGCAGGATCACCGACCCCGAGACGGGCGCCGAGATCGACATCCCGCCCAGCGGGATGAGCGCCACCGGGGAGCTGTGGTTCCGCGGCCCCAACGTGATGGCGGGATACCTCAACAACGACGAGGCCACCCGCGAGACCATCGACGACGAAGGGTGGCTGCACACCGGCGATCTCGCCCAGGTCGACGCGCAGGGTTGCGTCTACATCGTCGACCGGCTCAAGGAGCTGATCAAGTACAAGGGCTACCAGGTGCCGCCGGCGGAACTGGAGGCGGTGCTGCTGAGCCATGACGCGATCGCCGACGTCGCGGTCGTCGGCGTCGTCGACACCGAATCCGGCGAGGAGGTGCCCAAGGCGTTCGTGGTGCGCCGGCCCGACGCGTCGCTGACCGAGGCCGAGGTGATGGAGTTCGTCGCCGGTCAGGTCGCGCCGTACAAGAAGGTGCGCAAGGTGGAGTTCATCGACGCGATCCCGAAGTCGGCGTCGGGCAAGATCCTGCGAAAGGATCTCCGGCACTAGTCCCCCCGCCTGCCCCGCCGAAACTGCTGCCAGATCACCGTTTCGACGAAATCCGTGACCTCTGAGCAGTTTCGGCGCTCAGAGGGCGTCGGGGTCGTCGGCGAACGCGTCCGCGGTCTTCTGGGTGAGTTCGACCGCGCGGCGCGCCCACTCCGGCGTGGCGGTGGCCAGCCCGCACGCGGGCGTGACGCCGATGCGTTCGCGCAGCACAGCGCGGGGGAAGCCGAGTCGGTCGGTCAGCGACACCGCGGCGGCGGCCACTTGTTCGACCGACGGCCTCGCCGCCGGCGCGGCACCCGGCACCACGCCGAGCAGCACCGTACGCCCGGATTCGACGAACTCGCCGATCCCGTCGAGGTCTTCGGCGGTGAGCGTCACGGCATCCACCGCGACGGCCTGTAATCGGCTGCGCAGCAGCAGTTTCCAGGGCAGACCGACGGCGCAGCTGTGCAGCGCCACCTCGCCGCCGACGCGGGCGATGCACTCGTCGAGCAGTTGGGTGGCGACCGCCTCGTCGACGGGGTGCACCGGGGTGAAGGCCGTCACCCCGGTGAGCCGGCCGGCCAGGGCGGCCGGCAGCAGCGGTTCGTCGAACTGCACGACCACCGGGGTGTCGAGCCGGCGGGAGACCTCGGCGCGGTGCACCGCCATACCCTCCGCCAGCGAGGCCGCCAGGTCGCGCACGGCGCCGCGGTCGGTGAGGGCGCGGTGCCCGCCGGGCAGTTCGAGTTCGGCGGCCAGCGTGATCGGACCCGGCGCCTGAACCTTGACGGTGCGCCCGGAGCCGCGCAGGCCGGACTTCTCCCACGCCTCCTCGAGCGCGTCGACGTCCTCCTCCAGCAGGCTTCTGGCGCGGCGGACCGCCGAGCTGCGGCCATGGGCGATGCGGTAGCCGCGGGGCACGATGTCGATGCCGATGTCGACCAGCAGCGCTCCGGCCCGGCCGATCATGTCGGCGCCCACCCCGCGCGACGGGAGTTCGACCAGGTGGGGCAGGGTGTGCAGTTCGCCGACCACGATCTCGGCGGCCTGCCGCGGGTTGGCTCCGGGCCAGGATCCGATGCCGGTCGCGGCGGCGTAGACAGTCACCCGGTGCACAGTATTCGACGCGGTTAGGCTCGTCCTCGGGAAGGGGACGGCGATGACCGCACAGGCCACTGCGCTGATGGTGTCGGTCGCGGCCGTGCTCACCGCCGGATGTGTGTCGGTGGTCGGCGGCACCGCGGTCCGCTCGACGCCGGGCCTCGACGACGACTCCCGCTCCCCCGTCGATGTCGACACCGTGCTGCTCGAGACGGCGCAGATGCAGGCGATCACCGGGGCGGGCGAGGATCTCACGATCATCCCGACCATGGACGGCAAGATCCCGGTCGACATCGAACCCCTGATGGAACAGATGCCGACGCCCTGCCAGTGGCTGTTCGCCGAATCGCAGACGTTCGGTGACGAGGTCGAGGAGTTCCACAAGACGACGTTCCAGAACCCGCCCGACGGCGGCCTGATCTCCCAAGGCGCGGCCGGCTACCGCGATCCCGAGACGGCACGGCGGGCGTTCGACGGTGTGGTGGCCCTCGTCGACGGCTGTGGCACAACGAATTACGGTCCCGCGTACATCGGCGAGTGGACCGCCACGGCGGATGCGGTGCAGACCCGGCCGGGCGACTGCGGGCGGGACTACAGGCTGAAGTCGACGGTGCTGGTCGAGGTGACGTTCTGCGCGTTCACCGAGGCGGTGCCCGACATCGTGATGACGAACATTCTCGCGAAGGTGCCGGGTTAGTTGTGCCGCTCTCGCGTGAAATAGCATTCCCTGTCGTCAAGGCGACTCTTTGACAGCAGGGAATGCTGTTTCGCGAATGACTACCGCCCGGCAGCCCCGCTGATCGTCGCGCTGGCCAGCACCTCGTCACCCTCGGGATCGGGCCGGTAGATCACCATCGTCTGCCCTGCCGCGACGCCACGCAGCGGCGCCCGCAACTCGACCGACAGGACGCCGGCGTCGTGAGACGCGACCGCATCCGCCAGCCCGCCGTGCGCGCGCACCTGAACCTGACATTCCACCGGACCGCCGAACGCCGCACCTGAGGTGAACACCGGCCGCTCACCGGTCAGCCGCGACACGTCGAGATCCTCGGCGCCGCCGACGCGCACCGTCCCGGTGGCCGCGTCGATCCCCGTCACATACCGCGGCTGCCCGTCGGGACCCGGCCCGGCGATACCGAGACCCTTACGCTGCCCGATCGTGAACCCGTGTACGCCTTCGTGTTCGGCGAGTTTCGTCCCGCCGGCGTCGACCACCGCGCCGCGCCGCACCCCAATGCGCGCACCGAGGAACGCCCGGGTGTCCCCGGACGGGATGAAACAGATGTCATGGCTGTCTGGCTTGTCGGCGACGGCCAGTCCGCGCTCCGCGGCTTCGGCGCGGATCTGCGCCTTCGGGGTGTCACCGATCGGGAAGACCGCGTGCCGCAACTGCTGTGCGGTCAGCACCGCCAGCACATAGGACTGATCCTTGTCCGCATCCACCGCCCGGCGCAGGCGGCCGTCGGACAACCGCGCGTAGTGGCCGGTGGCCAGCGCGTCGAACCCCAGCGCCAGCGCACGCCCCGCCAGCGCGGAGAACTTGATCTTCTCGTTGCACCGCACACACGGATTCGGCGTCTCGCCGCGCTCGTAGGAGGCGACGAAGTCGTCGATCACGTCCTCTTTGAAGCGGTCCGCGAAATCCCAGACGTAGAACGGGATGTCGAGCACGTCGGCGACGCGGCGGGCATCGCCGGCGTCCTCCTTCGAACAGCACCCCCGCGACCCGGTGCGCAGCGTGCCCGGGGTCGCCGACAGCGCCAGGTGCACCCCGACGACGTCGTGGCCGGCGTCGACCATGCGCGCCGCGGCGACCGAGGAGTCGACGCCGCCGCTCATCGCGACCAGAACCCGCATCAGTCGGTCACCCCCGATGCGGCCAGCGCCGCCTGCCGGGCCCGGTCCACAGCGGCGGGCAGCACCTCGAGGGCCGCGTCGACGTCGGCGTCGGTGCTCGTATGCCCCAGCGACAGCCGCAGCGAACCGCGGGCGCTGGCCGGGTCGGCCCCCATCGCGATCAGCACATGCGACGGCTGCGCCACCCCGGCGGTACACGCCGAGCCGGTCGAACACTCGATTCCCTTGGCGTCCAACAGCATCAGCAGCGAATCACCTTCACAACCCCGGAACGTGAAGTGGGCGTTACCCGGCAACCGGTCCACCCGCGAGCCGTTGAAGGAGACGTCGTCGATGGTGGCCAGCACACCCTCGATCAGGCGGTCGCGCAGCGCGGACACCCGGGCGCGATGTGCGTCGAGCCCGTCGATTGCGACCCGCGCCGCCGCCGCCATGGCGACCGCTCCGGCGACATCGGCTGTGCCGGAACGCACGTCGCGCTCCTGGCCGCCGCCGTGCAGCAGCGGCACGCACGCGGTGTCGCGCCGCAGCAGCAGCGCCCCGATCCCGGTGGGGCCACCGAATTTGTGCGCCGTCACGCTCATCGCCGAGAGTCCGCTCGTCGCGAAGTCCACCGGCAACTGACCGACGGCCTGCACCGCGTCGCTGTGCATCGGCACGCCGAACTCCGCTGCGACCGCGGCCAGTTCCGCGATCGGCTGGACGGTGCCGACCTCGTTGTTCGCCCACATCACCGACACCAGCGCCACGTCGTCGCACGACTGCAACACCTCGCGTAGGGCGGCGGCGGTCACGGATCCGTCGGCCTGCACCGGCAGCCAGGTCACCTCGGCGCCCTCGTGCTCGACCAGCCACTGCACCGCATCGAGCACGGCGTGGTGCTCGATCGGCGTGGTGACGATGCGGTTGCGCCTCCGTTCGGCGTCGCGGCGCGCCCAGAAGATCCCCTTGACCGCGAGGTTGTCACTCTCGGTGCCACCGGCGCAGAAGATGATCTCCGACGGGCGCGCCCCCAGCAGCCCGGCCAGCGTCTCGCGGGCCTCCTCCATCCGGCGGCGGGCCAACCGACCCGCGCCGTGCAGTGAGGAGGCGTTGCCGACAGTGGTCAGCACAGCCGTCATCGCCTCGATGGCAGCGGGGTGCATCGGGGTGGTCGCGGCGTGGTCGAGGTAGACCGACTTCGGCGAGGTCATGGCCCGTCCAGGATAGCCGCCGACCGGGCACCGCCCGGATCGCCGGGTCAGGCGGCCAGGGCGTGGGCGGTCGCGGGCGCCGCCGCGCTGCGCCGCACGGCCGTTTCGCAGCGGCTGGCCAGTTCGCGGCGGTCGTCGCCGGGCAACTGCAGCGATTCGACGCCGACGTGGCAGACCGTGCGACGGGCGGTGATCACACGCCGCACCGAACCCAGCAGCGAGTCGTCGCCGACGAACGCGGGCACGGTGGACAACCGTCCGTCGTGGTGGCGGTAGGTCATGCTCAGCGGCTGCACCGGGCGGCCCGCGTCTACGGCGGCCTGGAACATCGCGGGGCGGAAACGTCCGTAGCCCAGCCCGCACCAGGTGGTGCCCTCCGGGAACGCGACGACGGTGTGGCCCGCCCGCAGCCGGTCGGTGACCGCGGCCACGACCGCGGGCAGCCGGCGCAGGCTTCCGCGGTCGATCGGGATGACCTTCATCAGCCGGACCACGGGTCCCAGTGCCGGCCAGTCGACGAGGTCGGCGCGTGCGACGAACGATCCGGGCAGCACCGCGCCGATGGCGAAGATGTCCAGCCAGGACACGTGCCCGCTGACGACGAGCACACCCCGCAGGTTGCGGATGGGACCACCCGACACGGCGATCCGCACACCGAAGCTGCGCAGCATCAGACGGCAGTACGCCCGCTGCACGTGCCACCGGCCTGGCAGGGGCAGCGCCAGCAGCCAGACGGACGAGAACAGCGCCACGGCGGCGCAGACCCGCACGCCCGTGCGCACCGCCACCCACCACCGTCGCCCGGGCCGGTCGGCGCCGGCGGCTACGCAGCTCGCATCGCAGGTGGCGCGCTGCAGCCAGGCGTGTTCGGTCGTCAGCGTCATGACGCCGACCCGGTCGCCGCCGACACCGACCGCAGCCGGCGCAGGTAACGGGTGTCGGCGTGACGCTTGTCCAGCAGCGCCGGGAAGTCGCCGACCCCGAAGTCCGGATCGTGGGCGGGCTCCCCGCAGACCTGCGCTCCCAGCCGGAGATACCCGCGCATCAGCGGCGGCACGCCCGCCCGTACCGGCGGCGGGATGTCGTCGAGGCCGCGGCCGTCCACGACCACCGGACGGTACGGGTACACGGTGTAGTGCTCGGGAGCGGCGTGCCTGCGCCGCACGAAGTCGCGCACACCGCGCACCTGGGTGCCGGCGGGTTCGCCGTCCGCACCGGCGATCGGCACCGATACGCAGCCGGTGACGTAGTCGTAGCCGCAGCGGTCGAGGTAGGCCAGGATGCCGGCCCACATGAGCAGCACCACGCCGCCGTTGCGGTGGTCGTGGCGGACGACGGCTCGGCCCATCTCGACCAGCGACGGCCGCAGCGGGTCGAGCGCGCGCACGTCGAACTCGGTGGCGGTGTAGAGGCCACCCGCGGCGATCGCCCCCGGCGGCGGCAGCATCCGGTAGCAGCCGACCAGCTCACCGGAGGTCTCCTCGCGCACCAACAGGTGGTCGCAGTACTCGTCGAAGCGGTCGGCGTCCCGACCGTCGAGCGCCCCGGTGAGGGCGAATCCGGGTTCGGAGGTGAACACGTCGTGGCGCAGCCGCTGCGCGGCGGCGATCAGGTCGGAATCGGTGGACAGCAGCAGCGAATACCGCGGAGTGTCCGCGGCCTTCGGGTGATCGGCGGCGATATCAGCGGCGATGAGGACAGATGCAGCGCTCATATCCAGCACCGTCGCCGAGCCGGTCAGCGCGGCGGCAAGCACCGCGTGACGTGTTCGTGCACGCTCGGTGACGAGTTTGTCGTTCCCCTGCCCGGGGGCTACATCACCGCGTGGCCCGCGTCGACCGGTAGCGCCGTTCCGGTGATGTAGCGCGCCTTCGGGCCGGCCAGCCACACGACGGCGTTGGCGACGTCCTCGGGTTCGACGAACGGGACGGGCAGCAGGTTGCCCGCCATGGCGTCGGAGGTCGGGTTCGCCGCGAACACGGTGGCCATGTGTTCGTTGAGGATCATCGGGGTGCCGACACCGGTCGGGTGCACCGAGTTGACCCGGATATTGTGCGCCGCATACGCGTTGGCCGCCGAGCGCATCAGCCCGACGACGCCGTGTTTGGACGCCGCGTAGGCGAACATCGCGGCGCTGCCGTCGCCGCCGCGGCCGACCAGACCCTGCATGGAGCTGGTGAGGATCATCGACCCGCCGCGTCCCTTGCTGATGATGGAGGGAGCGGTGGCCGCGATGGTGTGCCAGACGCCGTTGAGGTTGGTGTCGACGATGTCGCGGTAGAGCTGTTCGTCGGTGGGGTCGGTCAGCCCGATCGCCACGACGCCGGCGTTGGCCACCACGATGTCCAGTTCACCCAGCTCGGCGGTCCCGGTGCGCACCGCGGCCTGCAGGTCGGACAGGCTGCGCACGTCGGCGATCGCGGTCACCACCTGACGTCCTGCGGCCCGGACCAGATCGGCGGTCTCGTCGAGATCTTCCTTGGTCGCCAGGGGATACGGGATGGACTCGATGTCGGCGCAGCGGTCGATCGCGATGATGTCGGCGCCCTCGGCGGCCAGTGCCACCGCGTGGCAACGGCCCTGACCGCGGGCGGCGCCGGTCACCAGCGCGACGGTGTTGTCGAGTTCTCCCATGACCTGCCTTCGTTGCCGGTGGGTTGTCGGACCCTCGACTATACAAACGTACAAAGTCCCGTCGTATCCGGAAAGGTCGGTACTCCTTGGCCGGCAATGCGAAAACCCCGGCACCGTGAGATGCCGGGGTTCTCGGAGTCGATCAGGCCGAGTGGATCAGCCCTTGCGCGCCTTGACCTTCTCGGTGAGCTGCGGGGTGACCTTGAACAGGTCCCCGACGATGCCGAGGTCGCTGATCTCGAAGATCGGCGCTTCCTCGTCCTTGTTCACCGCGATGATCGTCTTGCTGGTCTGCATACCGGCGCGGTGCTGGATCGCACCGGAGATGCCCAGCGCGATGTACAGCTGCGGCGAAACGGTCTTCCCGGTCTGGCCGACCTGGAACTGACCCGGGTAGTAGCCCGAGTCGACCGCCGCACGCGAGGCGCCGACCGCACCGCCGAGCGCGTCGGCGAGTTCCTCGACGATGCCGAAGTTCTCGGCACTGCCGACACCGCGGCCACCGGACACGACGACGGTCGCCTCGGTGAGCTCCGGGCGGTCGCCGGCGACGGCGGGTTCGCGCTTGGTGATCTTCGTCGCGGTCTCGGCCTGTGCCGGCACCTCGACGTTGACGACCTCGCCGGCACCGTCGGCGGGCTCGGCGTCGATCGCACCTGCGCGCACGGTGATCACCGGGGTGTCACCGGTGACCTCGGCCTCGACGGTGTAGGCGCCACCGAAGATCGAGTGGGTGGCCTTACCACCCTCTGCGACCGCGATGACGTCGGTCAGCACACCCGACCCGATGCGGGCCGCGAGCCGACCGGCGATCTCCTTGCCGTCCGCGGAGGCGGCCAGCAGGACACCGGCGGGGCTGTTCTCCTCGGCCAGCGCGGCGAGCACGTCGACCTGCGGGGTGACGAGGTAGTTCTCCGCGTCCTCGGACTCGGCGACGTAGATCTTCGCCGCACCGGCGGCCTTGAGGCCGTCGACCAGCGGCTCGGCGGTGCCCGGCTTGCCCACCACGACGGCGGAGGGTTCGCCCAGGGCGCGAGCGGCGGTGATCAACTCGCTGGTGACCTTCTTGAGTGCACCTTCGGCGTGCTCCACGAGCACGAGTACTTCAGCCATTGCTTTGTCTCTCGTTTCTCAAGTCCTGAAGAATGATCTGCTAGATGATTTTTTGAGCGACCAGGTACTCGGCGACCTTGCTGCCGCCTTCGCCTTCGTCGGTGACCTTCTCGCCCGCGGTCTTCGGCGGCTTCGGCGTCGACGACAGCACCTTCGAACCGGCGTTCGCCACGCCGACCTCGTCGGACTCGACACCGATCTCGGCCAGAGTCAGGGTCGTGACTTCCTTCTTCTTGGCGGCCATGATGCCCTTGAAGGACGGGAAGCGCGGCTCGTTGATCTTCTCGTTCACGCTGACCACCGCGGGCAGCGACGCCTCGAGGGTGAACACACCGTCGTCGGTCTCGCGCTCACCGGTGACCTTGCCGTCGGCGACGGTGACCTTGCGCATGTGGGTCAGCTGCGGCAGACCCAGGTACTCGGCGATGATCGCCGGGACCGCACCGCCCGCACCGTCGGTCGCCTCGTTGCCGGCGATGACCAGCTCGGTGCCCTCGATGGCGCCCAGCGCGCGGGCCAGTGCCCACCCGGTCTGCACCATGTCCGAACCGTGCATACCCTCGTCGACCAGGTGCACGGCCTTGTCGGCGCCCATGGACAGCGCCTTGCGGATCGCCTCGGTCGCCCGCTCCGGGCCGGCGGTCAGCACGGTGACGGTGCCCTCGACCCCGTTGGCGGCTTCCTTCTCCTTGATGAGGAGCGCCTCTTCGACGGCACGCTCGTTGATCTCGTCGAGCACGGCGTCAGCGGCTTCCCGGTCCAACGTCCAATCGCTCTCGGAGAGCTTGCGCTCGGACCAGGTGTCAGGGACCTGTTTGATCAGGACCACGATGTTCGTCATGAGATGGATCGTCCTCCTCGATGAGGCCGGCCGGCGGTCGGCCCGTTACCACGTTTTGTGAAACTGGCACCATGTTACTCGTCAGTAACAACAGGTGGTTTGCAGGAACACCATAGCTGGTCGAAGTTCATGCGCCCGCCTCCCCTACCACCGTGAACCGTTCACGAACCGGCCACGACGGCGTCGCCTGGGTTAGCCTGCCTGCGATGAGCGCATTCGTTACCGGGCCGCGTGGGGGCGGCGACGAGACCCTCCCCCTCACCGGCGAGCGGACGATCCCCGGGCTGGCGGAGGAGAACTACTGGTTCCGCCGCCACGAGGTCGTCTACGCCCGCCTCGCGGACCGGTGCGCCGGCCGCGACGTGCTCGAGGCCGGATGCGGTGAGGGCTACGGGGCGGATCTGATCGCCGGGGTCGCACGACGGGTGATCGCGCTGGACTACGACGAGGCGACCGTCGCGCACGTGCGCGCCCGCTACCCGCGGGTGGAGATCCACCACGGCAACCTCGCCGCTTTGCCACTGGTCGACGCGTCGGTCGACGTGGTGGTGAATTTCCAGGTGATCGAACATTTGTGGGATCAGCCACAATTCGTCGGCGAATGCCTGCGGGTGCTGCGGCCCGGGGGGTTGCTGCTGATGTCGACCCCGAACCGGATCACCTTCTCCCCCGGCCGGGACACCCCGGTCAACCCGTTCCACACCCGCGAACTCAACGCGGCCGAACTGACCGAATTGCTCACCACGGCCGGATTCGAGATGGAAGCGATGCTCGGGGTCTATCACGGGCCACGCCTGCGTGAACTGGACGCCCGCCACGGCGGGTCCATCATCGACGCGCAGATCGCCCGCGCGGTGGCCGATGCGCCGTGGCCGCAGGACCTCCTCGACGACGTCGCCGCGGTGCGCATCGACGACTTCGACCTGACCTCCGGAGAAGACATCGACGACAGCCTCGACCTGGTCGCGATCGCGGTGCGACCGTGAGCGACGACGCTCGGGTACCGGGGCTGTTCACCCTCGTCCTGCACACGCATCTGCCGTGGCTGGCGCACCACGGCCGCTGGCCGGTCGGCGAGGAGTGGCTCTACCAGTCGTGGTCGGCGTCGTACCTGCCGCTGACGCGCGTGCTGCGCAGGCTGGCCGGCGAGGGCCGCGACCATCTGCTCACCCTCGGGATGACACCGGTGGTGACCGCTCAGCTCGACGACCCCTACTGCCTGACCGGGATGCACAGCTGGCTGGCGAACTGGCAGCTGCGGGCACTGGAGGCCGCCACCCTGCGCGCCTCCTCGGACACCACACCGGCGTGCACACCGGAAGCGTTGCGCGCCTTCGGTGTTCGCGAGCAGGGCGAGGCGGAGCTGGCGCTCGAGGAGTTCGCCACACTGTGGCGCCACGGCGGCAGTCCGCTGCTGCGTGAGCTCGTCGACGCGGGCACCGTCGAACTGCTGGGCGGGCCGCTGGCGCATCCGTTCCAGCCGTTGCTCAACCCCCGACTGCGGGAGTTCGCGCTGCGCGAAGGGCTCGCCGACGCCGGACAGCGCTTCGCGCACACCCCGCGCGGCATCTGGGCCCCGGAGTGCGCGTACGCCCCGGGCATGGAGGCCGACTATGCCGCGGCGGGCGTCGGCCACTTCATGGTCGACGGCCCGTCGCTGCACGGCGACACCGCGCTCGGCCGCCCCGTCGGCCACTCCGGCGTCGTCGCGTTCGGTCGCGACCTGCAGGTCAGCTACCGCGTGTGGTCGCCCAAGTCCGGCTATCCCGGCCACGCCGCCTACCGCGACTTCCACACCTACGACCACGTCACCGGGTTGAAGCCGGCGCGGGTCACCGGGCGCAACGTGCCGTCGTCGGCCAAAGCCCCATACGAACCGGACCGCGCCGACGCCGCCATCGACGCCCACGTCGCCGACTTCGTGCAGGTGGTGCGGCGGCGGCTGACGGACGAGAGCGAGCGGATCGGCCGCCCGGCGCACGTGGTCGCCGCCTTCGACACCGAACTGTTCGGCCACTGGTGGTACGAGGGGCCGGAGTGGCTGGCCCGCGTACTGCGGGCGCTGCCGGAAGCCGGTGTGCGGGTGGGCACGCTCAGCGATGCCGTCGACGGCGGATTCGTCGGCGCCCCAGTCGATCTGCCGCCCAGTTCGTGGGGTTCGGGTAAGGACTGGCAGGTCTGGGCCGGAGACCAGGTGACCGACTTCGTCCGACTCAACGCCGAGGTCGTCGACACCGCGCTCAGCACCGTCGACAAGGCGCTCACCCAGCGCGCGTCGGTGGGCAGCCCGACACCGCGGGACACCGTCGCCGACCAGATCCTGCGCGAGACCCTGCTGACCGTCTCGAGCGACTGGCCGTTCATGGTGAGCAAGGACTCCGCGGCCGACTACGCCCGCTACCGCGCCCACCTGCACGCCCACGCGACCCGCGAGATCGCCGACGCACTCGCGGCCGGCCGGCGGGAGCAGGCCCAGCGCCTCGCCGACGGCTGGAACCGCGCCGACGGCCTGTTCGGCGCCCTCGACGCCCGCCGGTTACCGCGATGAAAGCCGTTGCGTGAGAATTCTTCTGGTCTCCTGGGAGTACCCACCGGTGGTCATCGGGGGGCTCGGAAGGCATGTGCACCACCTCGCGACGGCGCTGGCCGCGGCCGGACACGAGGTCGTCGTGCTCAGCCGTCGACCGGCCGACACCGACCCCAGCACACACCCCACCACCGACGAGGTCAGCGAGGGCGTGCGAGTGGTCGCCGCCGCCCACGACCCCCACGAGTTCGCGTTCGGACCCGACATGATGGCCTGGACGCTGGCCATGGGGCACGCGATGATCCGGGCCGGTCTGGCGATCAAGGACCACGGCCGGCCGTGGCGCCCCGAGGTCGTGCACGCCCACGACTGGCTGGTCGCCCATCCGGCGATCACGCTCGCCGAATTCTTCGACGTGCCACTGGTTTCCACCATGCACGCCACCGAGGCGGGTAGGCACTCCGGTTGGGTGGCCGGCCCCATCAGCCGCCAGGTGCACGCGGTCGAGTCGTGGCTGGCGCGCGAATCCGATTCGCTGATCACCTGTTCGTCGTCGATGCGCGAGGAGATCACCGAACTGTTCGGGCCGGGCCTGCCGGAGATCCGGGTGATCCGCAACGGAATCGAAGCGCAGCGTTGGCCTTTCGCACAGCGCCGCCCCCGCAGCGGTCCCGCCCAGCTGCTATACCTCGGCCGTCTCGAATACGAGAAGGGTGTGCACGACCTGATCGCCGCGCTCCCGCGGATCCGCCGCACCCATCCCGGCACGACGCTGACCATCGCAGGCGACGGCACCCAGCTGGACTGGCTGATCGAACAGGCACGTAGGCACAAGGTGCGCAAGGCGGTGTCGTTCGCCGGTCGGCTCGACCACGACGGTCTCGTCGACATGCTGCACACCGCGGACGCGGCCGTGCTGCCCAGCCACTACGAACCGTTCGGCATCGTCGCCCTCGAGGCGGCCGCGACGGGAACACCGCTGGTGACCTCCACCGCGGGCGGCCTCGGTGAGGCGGTCATCGACGGGGTGACGGGGGTGTCGTTCCCGCCCCGGGATGTCACGGGACTCGCTGCTGCGGTCCGCACCGTGCTCGACGACCCGGCCGCGGCCCAGCGGCGCGCGGTCGCGGCACGTGACCGGCTCACCTCCGAATTCGAATGGCACACCATCGCAGAGGAGACCTCACAGGTCTACATCGCCGCCAAACGCCGTGAGCGCGAACCGCTTCCGCGACTCCCGATTGTCGAGCGGGCGCTGCCCGACCGCTGATTCGTGTCAGACCCTCCTGTCATGATGGTGTCATGCCCTCGAGCGCACCGGGTTTCGTTCCCAGCGCGCCTCGCGCTGCGCAGCTGGAGGCGTGCTTCGAGGAACTCGCGGAACTGACGGGCCAGCGCAACGCCATCGACGGGCGCATCGTGGAGATCGTGGCCGAGATCGACGGTGACCAACTGTGGGGCGCCACCGGTGCCCGCTCCGTCACGGCGTTGGTGGCGTGGAAAACCGGTGTGTCCCCGGCGAACGCGAAGACCATCGCCGCCATCGCCCACCGGCTCACCGAGTTCCCCCGCTGCACCCAAGCCCTCCGCGAGGGCCGACTGTCACTGGATCAAGTCGGCGCCATCGCCGAACGGGCCACCACCGGATCCGATGACCACTACGCCGAACTGGCCACCCACGCCTCAGTCAGCCAACTCCGCACCGCCATCAAACTCGAACCCCCACCCCAACCCGAACCGGACGCCGACAGCGATGCCGACGTCGAACCGAAACCCCTCCCCGATCCGGCGGACCTACAGCCCTCGATCACCACAACCTCCGACGAGCAGTACACCTACTGGCACATCAAGGTGCCCCACGTCGACGCGGCGAAAGTCGACGCCGCCCTGCACTCCCGCCTCGACGGGCTCATCGCCCAATGGAAACGCGACCACGGCGACACCGATGACACCGACGATTCCTCGGGTGTCGGCCGGCCACCGATGCCCCGGCTGGCTGACGCGTTCATGGACCTCATCGACACCGCCTGGGACACCGAGGCCGCCCGCCGCCCGCACGCAGACCGCACCACCGTGGTCATGCACCTCGACGTCGACGACCGCATCGCCGCCCTACACCTCGGCCCATTGCTGTCGGATGCCGATCGGCGCTACCTGGGCTGCGACGCCACCTGCGAAGTGTGGTTCGAACGCGACGGCCAACTCATCGGCGCCGGACGCACCACGAGGCTGATCAACCGCCGCCTACGGCGCGCCCTCGAACACCGCGACCGCACCTGCGTGGTCCCCGGCTGCGAATCCACCCGCGGACTGCACGCCCACCACATCCAGCACTGGGAGAACGGCGGACCCACCGACCTCGACAACCTCGTCCTGGTCTGCCCCTACCACCACCGCCTGCACCACCGCGGCATCATCACCATCACCGGACCCGCATCGAAGCTCACCGTCACCGACGCCACCGGCCGACGACTGCACTCAGGATCGCTGGCCCGCCAACCCAACCAACCCCCACCCCAGGTGCCGCCCTACCGCGGACCATCCGGCGAGCGCGCCGACTGGTGGTGGTACACACCATTCCAACCCCCACCCCAAGTGGCCAACTGAGTCCTACGTGAGGGTCGTCCGAAGTCGCCGCGCACGACCCTGGTGTAGAAGTCGGTGCGAGTCAGCTGTTCTCGCGCTGTGGTGATCCCGTCCCCGCCCGTGGTGGTGCCACCGGCAGCGCCGCGGCGCTCTTCGGCCGAGACGCGGCGGTGTTAGCGCGAAGCCTTCTTGCGCTCGATGTCGGCCAGCGCCGCAGCCAGTTCCGCGCGCTGGGCCGCCGATGTCTCCCACGCGAGTTTGCGGTTCTTGACCACCTTGGCGGGCGCGCCCACGGCGATCGAGAAGTCCGGGATCTCGCCCTTGACGACGGCGTGGGCGGCCAGCACGCAGCCCCGGCCGACAGTGGTGCCGCGCAGCACGGTGACCTTCGTCGCCACCCAGGTGTCCGGGCCGATCCGCACCGGGCTCTTGACGATGCCCTGATCCTTGATCGGCATCTCGATGCTGTCCATCTTGTGATCGAAATCGCAGACGTAGCACCAGTCGGCCATCAGGACGGAGTCACCGAGTTCGATGTCGAGGTAGGTGTTGATGACGTTGTCGCGGCCCAGCACCACCTTGTCGCCGATGCGCAGCGACCCCTCGTGGGCCCGGATCGTGTTCTTGTCACCGATGTGCACCCAGCGCCCGATCTCCAGCTGCGCCAGTTCGGGCGTCGCCTGGATCTCCACGTTCTTGCCGAGGAACACCATGCCCCGGGTGATCACGTGTGGATTGGTCAGCTTGAACTTGAGCAGCCGCCAGTACCGGACCAGGTACCAGGGGGTGTAGGCGCGGTTGGCCAGCACCCAGCGCGCCGAAGCGACCGTCAGGAACCTGGCCTGGCGCGGGTCACGCAGTCGCGAGCCCCGCCAACGCTTGTGCAGCGGAGCGCCCCACATCGTCGTCATGGCCGCAAAGCCTACGCGAGGACGTGAGGGCGTCCGGGTTACCCTCACGTGGGCTCATCAGCGACTGAAAGGACACCGTGTTCCGGCGATTCCTCGTGCTGGCGGTTTCAGCGCTGCTGGTGGGTGCGTCTGCCGGGTGCGGTGACGCGTCGTCCTGGGTGGAGGCCAAGTCCGCGCCGGGGTGGCCCGCTCAGTACGGTGACGCCGCCAACAGCAGCTTCGTCGCCGCCGACGGCGCCGATTCCCTGACGCTGGAATGGAGCCGGTCGGTCAAGGGCGACCTGGGCGCCGCGGTGGCGCTGGGCACCGGCGGCTATCTCGCGGCCAACGCACAGAGCCCGGCGGGGTGCTCGCTGATGGTCTGGGAGGCCGACAACGACGCCCGCCAGCGGTGGTGTTCGCGGCTCGTACAGGGCGGCGGCGGCGCCAGCCCGTTGCTCGACGGTTTCGACAACCTCTACGTCGGGCAACCGGGCGCGATCCTGGCATTTCCGCGGACGCAGTGGATCCGCTGGCGCAAACCGGTGATCGGCGCGCCGACCACACCCCGGATCATGGCGCCCGGCCAGTTGCTGGTGATCACACACCTGGGTCAGGTCCTCGTCTTCGACGCCCACCGCGGCACCGTCGAGGGCACCCCGATCGACCTGGTGAGCGGTGTCGACCCCAGGAACTCCGAGCGGGGTCTGGCGGACTGCAGGCTCTCCCGTCCCGAATGCCCGGTGGCGGCGGCCCCGGCCTTCTCGGCCGCCGGCGCCATCGTGGTGCTGAGCCTGTGGGAGCCAGGCGCCGACAAGCCGGTCCTGGTCGGGCTGCGCTACCGCCCGGGCCAGACGCCGCTGCTGGCTCGTGAATGGACCAGTGACGCGGTGGAGAAAGGGCCACTGGCCAGTCCGGTGATCTCGGCCGACGGGTCGACGGTGTACGTCAACGGCCGCGACGAACGACTGTGGGCGCTCGACACCGCCGACGGCGCCGCCAAATGGTCGGTCCCCCTGGACTATCTGCCGCAGACCCCGCCGTCGGTATCCCCGGACGGTTCGATCATCGCCGGCGGCGGGCCGGGGGCGAAGCTGACGGCGATCCGCGACAGCGGCGACCGAGGCGAGGTGGTGTGGACGCGTGAGGACGTCGTCCCGCTGACCACTTCCAGCCGCGCCGGCCGCCTCGGCTACGCGGTGGTCGAGGCACCGGACGGTGGTCAGGATCTGACCGTGTTCGACACCGCCGACGGCCGAACCGTCAACAGCTATCCCCTGCCCGAGGCGACCGGGTGGCCGGTCGGGGTCTCACTCGGACACGACGGCCGCGTCGTCGCCGCCACCAGCGATGGCCAGGTCTACGGGTTCGCGCCGGAATAGGTATGGCCCGTGAGCATTTGCTCGCCAAAACTAACGCCGCGGTGACCCTGATTTAACAAATATCGACCGTGAGGCGTGGAATCATGCCCGGGGGCCGCACAACGGCGGCCGACGTACGACGCGTGGGAGTGTGTGGTGTCCGAATTCCTCGACACGGTGAACGGCTTCGTGTGGAGCAACGCCCTGGTCTATCTGTGCCTGGGTGCAGGTGTGTACTTCTCGATCCGGTCGCGCTTCGTCCAGGTGCGCCAGGTGCCCGAGATGGTGCGGTTGATGTTGCGCGGCGAGAAGTCGCCCTCCGGGGTCTCGTCGTTCCAGGCGCTGACGATGTCGCTGGCCGGCCGGGTCGGCACCGGCAACATCGCCGGCGTGGCGACGGCGATCGCGTTCGGTGGACCCGGCGCCCTGTTCTGGATGTGGGCGGTCGCGTTCCTCGGCGCCTCGACGTCCTTCGTCGAGTGCACGCTGGGGCAGATCTACAAGACCCGCGACCCGTTGACCGGTGAATACCGCGGCGGGCCGGCCTACTACCTGAGCCGGGCGCTCTCGCACACCGGCGCGGCGGGGCTCTTCAAGGTCTACGGCGCGATCTTCGCCGCCGTCACCGTCCTGGCGTGCGGGCTGCTGCTGCCCAGCGTGCAGTCCAACTCGATGGCGTCGGCGATGAACTCGGCGTGGGGCTTCTCGACCTGGTGGGTCGCGGTCGGCACGGTCATCGTGCTGGCGTTCGTCATCATCGGCGGCGTCAAGCGCATCGCGGCGTTCGCGTCGATCGTGGTGCCGTTCATGGCGGTCGTCTACATCGTGCTCGCGCTGATCATCGTCCTTCTCAACGCCGGTGAGGTGCCCGGGATCCTGCAGATGATCTTCGCCAGCGCCTTCGGTCTCGACTCCGCGTTCGGTGCGATCATCGGTTCCGCGGTGATGTGGGGTGTCAAACGCGGCATCTACTCCAACGAGGCCGGACAGGGCACCGGTCCGCATGCGGCCGCCGCCGCGGAGGTGTCCCACCCCGCCAAACAGGGTCTGGTCCAGGCGTTCGCGGTCTACGTCGACACGTTGTTCGTCTGCTCGGCCACCGGCTTCCTGATCCTGTCGACCGGCGCCTACCGGGTGTTCGAGGGCGAGAGCGAAACCGGTGCGGTGCTCGCCGAGGGCGGCATGCTGCCCGCCGACACCCCGGTGGGGCCGGGCTTCGCGCAGGTCGGTTTCGACACGCTGTGGAGCGGGGCGGGCGCGTCGTTCGTGGCGATCTCGTTGGCGTTCTTCTGTTTCACCACGTTGGTCGCCTACTACTACATGGCGGAGACGAACCTGCGGTTCATCCTCGGGAAGTCCTCGACCGTGGAGATCCCGTTCATCCGCGGCACCGTCGGCGGGACCGCCACCATGCTGCTGCAGGCGCTGATCCTGGTGTCGGTGGTGATCGGGGCGGTGTCGACGGCCACCGAGGCCTGGGTTCTCGGCGACATCGGCGTCGGGCTGATGGCCTGGCTGAACATCATCGGCATCATCATCCTGCAGCAGCCCGCCTACAAGGCGCTGTGGGACTACGAGAAGCAGAAGAAGGCCGGGCTGGATCCGCTGTTCGACCCGGTGGCGCTGCAGATCTCGAACGCCTCGTTCTGGGAGACGTACGAACCGACGCCGAGAAGCCAGAAGTCCGCTGTCTAGACCGCCAGGATGGGAGCGAGCGCTGCCCGCGGCACCGACGCCTGGATGGCGCCCGCGGCCTCGGGCAGCAGTTCGCCCTGGCCGAAGAAGAAGATCACCGCTTCGTCGGTGACCGCGAAGTTCTGGTAGTTCTGCGGGTCCAGCCCGTCGGCGGGCAGCACGGGTTGGTCGATTCCGGTCTTGGCCTGCAGATCTCGCTGCACCGCGGGGTACACGACGTCGAGCGGACGGGTGCCCGGCCGGAACAGCGTGTCGAACGTGATCGGCGTACGGGCGCCGAGGTCGTAGTTGAACGCCTTGAACCACGTCTGCGGGTGCGCGCCACCGACGTTCTGGTAGACCTCCAGGACGAGGCTCTGGGTGCCGCGCGGAGCCAGCCCCGAGTGGTACGCGGTGCCCTTGGCGTCGAGTACGTACGGCAGGCCGCGCGCACCCGGCATCTCGGAGACGTTGACGAATCCGTCGCGAGTCTGGGTCAGGTACGCCGAGACCGCCTGCTCGTCGGGGTAGCCGGCCGGGAAGCTGAACTCGACGGTGTACTCCGCGGCCGCGGCGTGCACCTGACAGGACTGCTCGGAATTCAGGGCGCCGCCGAGGTCGGCGCAGGCGGTCTGCGCCGACGCCACCGGTGTACCGGTCCAGCCGGTCAGCACGGTGGCGGTCAGCAGCGCCGCGATCGAAAGGGCTCGTGTCATCACCGCCAGCGTACGTTGCCGATCAGTGTGACGGCCGACATATGAAGGCCGTTGCCCGACTTGCGGTCCCGCTGCCGAGGCGGGTCACGACCACCGACACCGCCGCCGCGCCGCGGGGTTTGAGCCGGCGACGCAGCGCGTCGGGGTCGACGTCGACACCGCGGACCAGGATCTCGACGGATCCGGCGTCGTGGGCTGCCAGCGCCTGCCGCAGCCGCTTCTCCTGGTAGGCGACCTGGTCGAGCACCTCGAAACCGCGTACGCCGTCGGGGAGCCGATCGCCCGACAGGTAGGCGATCTCGGGGTCCAGCTGCCACAGACCGTGCCGTGCCGCGTAGTGACGGACCAGTCCGGCGCGCACGATCGCACCGTCCGGATCGACGATCCAGCGTCCCGCGGGTGCGACCGGGCACTCGTCGGGTTCGGCATCGGTGAGTTCTTCGCCGCGGTCCAGGACGCTCGCCCGGCGGGTGACCCCGGCCGGCGTCAGCCCGGCCGACCACAGGCAGGCCTCGCGGACGCTGCCCGCATGTGACGTGATCTCGATCTCGCCGGTGAAGCCGAGGCGGCGCAGCGCGCCGAAATCGACTCCGGGAGCGCATTTGACGACGAGATCCCGCCCGGCATAGACGTCGAGCGCCACGTCCAGGGGTGGGGTGTACTCGCGCGGATCGAACGTGCGCCGGCCGCCGCGCCTGCGGGCCGGATCGAGCAGGACGACGGTGTCGCGGGTCACCGGCCGCAGCGCGTCGGCCCGCAGGAGGGGCACAGCGCGGCCACCGGTATCGAGGTTGTTGCGGGCCATCGCCAGGCGGACCGGATCGAGGTCGCTGCCCACCACGTAGCCGGCCCGATCGGCAAGCGCCGCAAGCTCGGTGCCGATCGAGCACGTCGCGTCATGGACCCGGGCCCCGGTCAACCGGCCCGCCCGGTGTGACGCCACTACCCCGGCGGTGGCCTGTTGCAGCGCCTCGTCGGTGAACAGCCAGTCGGCGGTGCCGGGCAGTTTGTCCGCAGCCTTTCGACGCAACCGCACCGTTTCGACCAGGATGCCGGCGCGTTCGGCGAAACGTGTTCGCGCCCAAGCGATATCGGCCACCAGACTGGCGGGGGTCAGCGGCCGCCCGGCCACGTCGGCCAGTGCGCCGCGACCCTCGTCGCTGCGCAGATAGGCGACCGACTCCAGGTCGAACGCTAGGACGGCTTGACCCCTGTGACCATCACGTTGTAGAACCAGCCCTTCGGGACGATCCGGCGCCACACGTTGGCGTCCACCCAGCTCAGCGTCGTCCAACTGCCGAACGCGAATTTCGCCCAGTTCCAACCCAACCGGCCGGGGGGCACGGCGGCCTCGAACGTCCGCACCGGCCAGCCCAGCATGGCGGCGGTGAATTCCTCACTGGCGGTGCGAATGTCGACGGCGCCGGCCGAGCGTGCCATGCGTTCGAGGTCGGCCGGGTCGAAGGTGTGCAGGTCGACGACGGCCTCCAGGGCCGCCGCACGCGACGATTCGTCGAGTTCGGTCTGCGGGCGGCGCCAGTCCGACAGCATCGGCAGCTTCGTGACGTTGGTGGCGATCCGCCATGTCAGCGTCGACAGTTCGCGTGCGTAGCGGTTGCCGACCGTGGTCGGCTCCCCGGCGAACACGAACCGCCCGCCGGGTTTGAGCACCCGGATCACCTCACGCAGCGACAGTTCGACGTCGGGGATGTGGTGCAACACCGCATGCCCGACCACCAGGTCGAAGGTGTCGTCGTCGTACGGGATGCCCTCGGCGTCGGCCACGCGGCCGTCGATGTCGAGTCCCAGGGACTGGCCGTTGCGGGTGGCCACCTTCACCATGCCCGGCGACAGGTCGGTCACCGATCCACGCCGGGCCACGCCCGCCTGGATCAGGTTGAGCAGGAAGAACCCGGTACCGCAGCCGAGCTCCAGCGCCCGGTCGTAGGGCAGTTCACGCTGCACCTCCTCGGGCACCGCGGCGTCGAACCGGCCGCGGGCGTAGTCGACGCACCGCTGGTCGTAGGAGATCGACCATTTCTCGTCGTAGGTCTCGGCCTCCCAGTCGTGATAGAGCACCTGGGCGAGCTTCGAGTCGGTCATCGCGGCCTCGACCTGTTCGGCGGTCGCGTGCGGATTGGACGCGGGCAGGTCGGTGGACGTGTGGTCGATACTCGTCATGGAGGGCAGCCTAACCGGCGAAGGCCGCCTTGGCGGCAGCCAGCACCTGCGGTGGGTAGTCGGTGAAGCGTCGCGCCCAGGCCACCGCGGCGTCGTAGACACCGTCGGGCGCGGCCAGTTCGTCGAGCAATCCCAGCGTATGGGCCTCCTCGGCGCCGACGAAGCGGCCGGAGAACACCAGGTCCTTGGCCTTACTCGGACCGATGGCCTGTGTCAGCCGCGCGGTGGCGTCCGGTCTTGGGGCCAGGCCGGCGAGGATCTCGGTGGAACCCACCTTCACGTTGTCCCCGCTGATGCGCCAGTCGGCGGCCAGCGCCAGCGTCAGACCACTGCCGAGGGCGTAACCGGTCACCGCGGCGACGGTCGGTTTCGGGATGGCGGCGACCGCGGAAAGCGCCCGGCGGGCCACCTCGGCCGCGGTGACGGTCTCCTGCGGGCTCAGTGTGCGCAATGCGGGGACGTCGTCGCCGGCCGAGAAGATCTCGTGACCGCCGAACAGGATGACCGCGGCGACATCATCGCGCCCGGTGAGTTCGTCTGCCGCCGAAGCCAATTCGCGGTACACCTGGCGGGTGAGCGCATTGGTCGGCGGACGCGACAGCAGCAGCGTGGCGATGCCGGGCTGCTCGCCGCTGGTGTGGACGCCGACGAACTCCCTCACCGCGTCACGGCGCCCGGTGGTTGCGCGCCGCGTTGTAGCGGTCGCTGTCGAAGAACTCGATCTCCCAGTTGCCGTTGTGCGCGGCCAGCGTCGGCTGCACCGGCTCGATGCGGCGTTCGACGGCGAGCACCTCGGCCACGGTCCGGCCGGCCAGCGCATCGAGTTGCGTCCACGTCGGGGGCAGCAGGAACGACCGCCCGTCGGCGAAGTCCCGGAGGGCCTCCTCGGGGGTGACCCAGCCGGCCTGGTCGGTCTCGGTGTTCTCACCGTCGGCGAGCTGACCGTCGGGCAGGGCTCCGACGAAGAAGTACGTGTCGTAGCGGCGGGTGCGCTCCTCTTCGGGGGTCACCCAGTTCGCCCACGGCCGCAGCAGGTCGGCCCGCAGCACCAGCTTCTCGGTGCGCAGGAAGTCGGCGAACGACAGCGACCGGTTGGCCAGCGCCAGCCGCGACTCGCGATAGACCGACGCGTCGTCGACGAGCACGTCGGGATCGTCGGCGGCGCCGGCGAACAGCACACCGCACTCCTCGAACGTCTCGCGGGCGGCGGCGCAGACCAGCGCCTCGGCCAGGTGCTCGTCGACGCCCAGCCGTTCGGCCCACCACTGCGGGCCGGGCCCGGCCCATGCGATGTCGGCCTTGCGGTCACGGTCGTCGACGCCGCCACCGGGGAACACCATCACCCCGGCGACGAAGTCCATACCGGCGTGGCGGCGCATCAGGAACACTTCATTTGTTTCGGGGACGCCACGAGCGGAGCGGATCAGCATCACGGTGGCGGCGGGCCGCGGCACGAGCGGATCGGGCGTCGACTTCTGCGCGGGTTCGGTCACGAGCGTCTCCTGTGGGCGGCCCTGGTGCGGGTGCGACGGGCGAAGTAGCGGCCGTCGATGACGTCGAGGGCGATCTGCTGACCGAAGGCTTTGGACAGGTTCTCGGCGGTCAGCACGTCGGGGAGCAGACCGGCGGCGACGACCTTGCCTTCCGAGAGGATCAGGCAGTGGCTGAATCCCTGCGGGATCTCCTCGACGTGGTGGGTGACGAGCACCATCGCCGGGGCATCGGGGTCGGCGGCGAGGTCGGCCAGGCGCGCGACGAGTTCCTCGCGCCCACCGAGGTCGAGGCCGGCGGCCGGTTCGTCGAGCAGCAGCAGTTCCGGATCGGTCATCAGCGATCGGGCGATGAGCACCCGCTTGCGTTCACCCTCGGACAGGGTGTCGTAGACGCGTTCGGCCAGGTGTTCGGCGCCGACGCTCTCCAGCATGTCGACGGCCTGTTCGTAGTCGACGTCGTCGTAGCGTTCCCGCCACCGCCCGAGCACGGCGTAGCCGGCCGAGACGACCAGGTCCCGAACCACCTCCCCCGGTGGAACCCGTTGCGCCAGAGCCGAACTGGACAACCCGACCCGGGCCCGCAGCTCGGCCATGTTGGTGCGGCCGAGTCGCTCGCCCAGCACGTAGGCGACCCCGGACGACGGATGCTCCATCGCGGCGGCGATGCGCAGCAGTGACGTCTTCCCCGCCCCGTTGGGCCCGATGACCACCCACCGCTCGTCGAGCTCGACCGCCCAGGTGAGCGGGCCGACCAGCGTGCGGCCCCCTCGGCGCAGGCTGACTTTGGCGAAGTCGATCAGCAGATCGTCATCGGTGGCCTCGTCGGCAGCACCGTCGGTCAGACCCTCGGCCGTGTCTTCTCCGGGCACCCGACCATCGTGCCGTACTCGAGGTCATCGGCAACCTGCGGGGCACCCCGGCGGCGGGCGGCGAAATCGCCGACCCGCATGAACAGCTGCACCAGTGGGCCGATCCCGAAGGCGTAGACCACGGTGCCGACGCCAACCGTCCCGCCCAGCAGCCACCCGGCGGTGAGCACGGTCGCCTCGATCGCGGTGCGCACCAGGCGGACCGACCGGCCGGTTCTGGCCACCAGGCCCGTCATCAACCCGTCGCGGGGTCCGGGCCCCAGCCCCGCGCCGATGTAGAGGACGGTGGCCAGTGCGTTGAGCACGACCGCGGTGAGCATCCACGCCACCTGCACCGGCAGCGTCGACGCGCCGGGCAGGACGGCCAGGCTCGCGTCGACGGACACCGCGATCACCACGACGTTGGCCACCGTCCCCACCCCGGGCCGGTTGCGCAGCGGTATCCACGCCAGCAGAACCGCCACACCGACCACCGCCGTCGCGGTCCCGATCGTCATGCCGGTGCGCCGCGCCAGCCCCTGGTGGAACACGTCCCACGGATCCAGGCCGAGTCCGGCGCGCACCATGAGCGCCATGGAAAAGCCGTAGAGGAGCAGTCCGACGAGCAGTACCGCGGCCCGGGCGGACGCCCGGGTCAGCCGAACCGCCACTAGGAGTGGTCCGGGAAACGGATCCTGATGGCGTCCAGTTCGCTACGCATCCGGCGCAGATCGGCGTCCAGTTCGGGAGAGGTGAACTCTCCCGGCCGGAAACTGAACAAAGAAGAGAGGCCAGTTCCGAGTCGAGATATCCAGTTTGTTGCCATGTGGCCATTCTTCGTACGACTGGCTTGCTCTTCAATAGCCAGTTGGCGCATACTGGCTGCAATGACGCTGGAAATGCCGACCCGAGTGCTCGACGTCGAGCGACTGGCACGTGAGTTGGGCAACTGGCGTACGGCCAGTTCGAGTGGCCCGGTCTACCAGGGTCTGGCCGACGGAATCCGGATGCTGATCGTCGACGGGCGGTTACCGGTCGGCGCCCGCCTACCCAGTGAACGCGCACTCGCGGAGTGCCTGCGGGTTTCGCGCACCACCGTCACCAGCGCCTACGCCCAACTCCGCGAGGACGGCTACCTGCTCGCCCGCCGCGGGGCGCGCAGCACCACGGCCCTGCCGGCCACACCGAACGCCGACACACCCCCGGCCGTTTCCCGCGGTGCGGTCAACCTGGCCAATGCCGCGCTGGCCGCCCCTGTACCCGCGGTGCTCGCCGCCCTCACCGCCGCCACCGGTCAGATGGCGCCCTACCTGCACGACACCGGCATCGAACTCACCGGTGTCCCCTCGCTTCGCCGGGCCGTCGCCGAAAGATATTGTGAGCGTGGGCTTCCCACCGAAGCCGACGACATCATGATCACCACTGGGGCGCTGCACGCCATCGGGTTGATCCTGGCGACGTACACCCAGCCGGGAGATCGTGTCCTCGTCGAGCAGCCGACCTACCACGGCGCACTCGCCGCGATCTCCACCGCGGGCGCCCGGGCGGTCCCCGTCGCGATCGGTGAGGACGGCTGGGATCTCGGGGCCCTGCACAACGCGGTCCGCCAGCTCGCGCCCAGTCTCGCCTACGTGGTGCCCGACAACCACAACCCCACCGGTCTGACGATGCCGCAGCCCCAGCGCGAGGAGTTGGCCGCGATGATCGCCGACACCCGCACCCGCACCATCGTCGACGAGACGATGACCGAGGTGTGGCTGGACGAGCCGGTCCCCCCTCCGGTCGCCACGGCGATGACCCGCCGCCGCGATCTGCTGCTGACCATCGGGTCGATGTCCAAGTCGTTCTGGGGTGGTCTGCGGATCGGCTGGATCCGCGCCGACCCGTCGACGTTGGCCTCGATCGCCGCGCTCCGCCCGTCCATCGACATGGGCACGCCGATCCTCGAACAGCTCGCCGCCGCGGAGTTGATGCGCGTCGCCGACGACGTGTTGCCGGAGCGACGCGAGATCCTGCGCACCCGCCGGGCACTGATGTTGTCGCTGCTCGACGAACATCTGCCGGATTGGCAGCCCTGCCCGGGTGGTGGCGGTCTGGCGCTGTGGGTGCGACTGCCGACACCGATGAGTTCGGCCCTCTCGGCCGCGGCGTCACGGATGGGGCTGGACGTGCCGCCCGGCCCGCGCTTCGGTGTGGACGGCTCGCTGGAGCGGTTCATCCGGATTCCATACACGCTGCCGCCCGAGCAGATGACCGAGGCCGTCACCCTGCTGGCGCGCGCCTGGCATGCGGTGACCGGTGCGACGGCTCCGCAGCAGCGTGTCGTAGTGGTATGACCGAGTGGTATGACCGAGTGGTATGACCGAGTGGTTTGATCGAGTGGTCTGACCACCGGGTGCAGCGGGTCAGTCCTCGGGGATCTCGACGCGGCGCAGCAGGCCGTCGACAGCATCGGCGGCTTCGATTTCCCCGCGGGTGACGCCGAGGATGAACAGCACGGTGTCCAGGTAGGGGTGGCTCAACGAGGCGTCGGCGACCTCGCGCAGCGCGGGTTTGGCGTTGAACGCCACGCCGAGCCCGGCCGCCGACAGCATGTCGATGTCGTTGGCGCCGTCACCGACCGCCACGGTCTGCTCCATGGGGACGCCGGCCTGCTGGGCGAAGTCGCGCAGCGCCTTGGCCTTACCGGGCCGGTCGATGACCTCACCGACGACGCGGCCGGTCAGCTTCCCGTCGACGATCTCGAGTTCGTTGGCGGCGACGAAGTCCATCATCAGCTCGTGCGCCAGCGGTTCGATCACCTGCCGGAAGCCGCCGGAGACGATGCCGCAGTGGAATCCGAGGCGGCGCAGGGTGCGCAGGGTCGTGCGCGCGCCCGCGGTGAGTTCGATCTGGTCGGCCACGTCGTCGAGCACGGATGCCGGCAGACCCGCCAGCGTCGCGACGCGGCGGTGCAGCGATTCGGCGAAGTCGAGTTCACCGCGCATGGCGGCCTCGGTGACCTCGGCGACGGCGGCCTCCGCCCCCGCACGCGCGGCCAGCATCTCGATCACCTCGCCCTGGATCAGGGTCGAGTCGACGTCGAACACGATGAGTCGCTTCGCCCGACGGGACAGGCTGTAGTCCTCCAGCGCGATGTCGACACCCTCGGCGACGGCGACCCGTGCCATCGCCTTCTGCAGCTGGCCGTACGCGGCGCCGGCAGGCACCGACACCCGCAGTTCCAGACCCGTGACCGGGTAGTCGGAGACCCCGCGGATGGTGTCGATGTTGACCCCGAGCGCCGCGACCTCGCGGGCCACCACACCGAACGCCTCGGCGGTGATCGGCCGGCCCAGCACGACGATCGTGTGCGTCGACGGCTCCCGCATCACCGGGGTGTCGGCGCTGCGCTCGATCGTCACATCGAGGCCGACGTCGTGAATCGCCTCCTCGACGTCGGTGCGCAACCCGTCACCGTCGGCGACCTCCGGCGCGGCGGCCACCAGCACACCGAGTGTGAGGCGGCCCCGGATGACGACCTGTTCGACGTTGAGCAGCTCGACCCGATGCCGCGACAGCACCTCGAACAGCGCCGAGGTGACACCCGGCTGGTCGACTCCGGTGACGGTGATCAGCAGCGATGAGCGCTTGCGCGAAGAGCCGACAGGTGAGGTCACCTTCCGACCACTCACCCCAGGATTCCGCCGCAGCCCATCAGCTCGACGCGTCGATCGGCTTGGGCTCGTCGGCGTGGTGGTCGCGGCCGACGTGCGCCTCGGCGCGCATCCGCTCGACCATGTGCGGGTAGTGCAGCTCGAACGCGGGGCGCTCGGACCGGATGCGGGGCAGTTCGGTGAAGTTGTGCCGCGGCGGCGGGCAGCTGGTGGCCCACTCCAGCGAGTTTCCGTAACCCCACGGATCGTCGACGGTGACCGGCTCGCCGTAGCGCCAGCTGCGGAAGATGTTCCACAGGAACGGCAGCGTCGAGATGCCCAGGATGAACGCCCCGATGGTCGAGACGATGTTGAGCGTGGTGAACCCGTCCGACGGCAGGTAGTCGGCGTAGCGGCGCGGCATACCCTCGTCACCGACCCAGTGCTGCACCAGGAACGTGGTGTGGAAGCCGATGAAGGTCAACCAGAAGTGCAGCTTGCCCAGCTTCTCGTCGAGCAGTCGGCCGGTCATCTTCGGGAACCAGAAGTAGATCCCGGCATAGGTGGCGAACACGATGGTGCCGAACAGCACGTAGTGGAAGTGCGCGATGACGAAGTAGCTGTCGGTGACGTGGAAGTCCAGCGGCGGGCTGGCCAGCAGCACCCCCGACAGACCACCGAGCAGGAACGTCAACAGGAAGCCCACCGAGAACAGCATCGGTGTCTCGAACGTCAACTGGCCCTTCCACATCGTGCCGATCCAGTTGAAGAACTTGATCCCCGTCGGCACCGCGATCAGGAATGTCATGAACGAGAAGAACGGCAGCAGCACCGCACCGGTCGCGTACATGTGGTGCGCCCACACCGCCACCGACAGCGCGGCGATCGCGATGGTCGCGTAGATCAGGGTGGTGTAGCCGAAGATCGGCTTGCGGGAGAACACCGGGAAGATCTCACTGACGATGCCGAAGAACGGCAACGCGATGATGTACACCTCGGGGTGGCCGAAGAACCAGAACAGGTGCTGCCACAGCAGCACACCGCCGTTGGCCGGGTCGTAGATGTGCGCTCCGAGGTGGCGGTCGGCAGCCAGGCCGAACAGCGCCGCGGTCAGCAGCGGGAAGGCCAGCAGCACCAGGATCGAGGTCACCAGGATGTTCCAGGTGAAGATCGGCATCCGGAACATCGTCATGCCGGGGGCGCGCATGCACACCACGGTGGTGACCATGTTGACGCCACCGAGGATGGTGCCAAGACCACCGACGGCCAGACCCATGATCCACAGGTCACCACCCGCGCCGGGCGAGTGGATGGCGTCGGTCAGCGGCGAGTAGGCGGTCCAGCCGAAGTCCGCGGCACCACCGGGGGTGATGAACCCGGCCAGCGCGATCAGCGCACCGAACAGGAACAGCCAGAACGAGAACGCGTTGAGGCGCGGGAACGCCACGTCCGGGGCGCCGATCTGCAGCGGCAGCACCAGGTTCGCGAACCCGAACACGATCGGGGTCGCGTAGAACAGCAACATCACCGTGCCGTGCATGGTGAACAGCTGGTTGTACTGCTCATTGGACAGGAACTGCAGCCCGGGGACCGCGAGTTCGGTGCGCATGAACAGCGCCATCAACCCGCCCACGAGGAAGAACGCGAAACAGGCGATGCAGTACATGATCCCGATCAGCTTGTGATCGGTGGTCGTGATGACCTTGTAGAACAGGTTGCCCTTGGGACCCAGACGCTCCGGGAACGGACGACGTGCCTCGAGTTCTCCGATTGGGGGCGCTTCCGCTACCAAGAGGTCCTCCAAAAGTTCTATCGGCGATTCCCCGCCTTGCTGCCACGAATCCTATCGTCCTAGGCAGACCGGCTCAGCCTGGGTCCTACATAGTGTCGTAATTGCGGTTCGGCGGCCACGCGCCTCGGCCGGGGCGGTGGTCGCGACCAGGATGTTACCGTCGGGCCCGTGCTGATCGGCCGACCGCAGACGAGGGCCCGGACAGGGGTGGGGCCGACGGTTTCGGCGACGCTGGTCGCGGCACTCGTGGCCGTCCTGGCGGGGTGCGGGTCGACCGACGCCGACCCCGCCGCCTCGGCGCCGATGAGCTCGGTGATCACCAGCACGACCAGTGTCGCGGGCGCGGGGGTGCTCGGTAACCAGCGCCGACCGGACGAATCGTGCGCGGCGGGACCGGCTCCGGTCGACCCCGGGCCACCGGAGCGCGAGGTGCGCCACGCGGCCGGGGAGACCCGGGTGACCGCCGATCCGCGGCGCATCGTGGTGCTCTCCGGTGATCAGCTCGACGCGCTGTGCGCGCTGGGGCTGCAGTCGCGCATCGTCGCCGCCGCACTGCCCGACGGACGCGACGAACAACCGTCGTACCTCGGGTCCGTGATCCACGACGTCGCGCCGGCGGGAACCCGTTCGGCGCCGGATGTCGACGCGATCCGCGCCGCCGCGCCGGACCTCATCCTCGGGTCACAGGCCCTGACACCGGAGTTGTTCGATGCCCTCGGCCAGATCGCGCCGACGGTGTTCACCGGCCCGCCGGGCGCCGACTGGCAGGCGAACCTGCGCACGGTCGGGGCCGCCACCGGGCGCTTCGACGCCACGGGCGGGCTGCTCGACGGATTCGCCGACGCCGCCCGCAGGACCGGGCTGGACAACGACGCCGCCCATTACCAGGTGTCGGTGGTCCAGCTGACCGAGGACACCGTGCGGGTCTACGGGGCCCGCAACTTCGCGGGCAGCGTGCTGGCCGAGGTGGGCCTGGACCGGCCTGCCGCCCAGCGCTTCACCGATGAACCGTTCGTCGAGATCGGCACCGGCGACTCACCGGACTACGGGATCGCCGACGCCGACATCGTGTACGTGTCGTTCGCCTCGGCGGCCGCGCGCGAGAACGCGGCGACGATCCTCGACAGCGACGCCTGGCGTGCGTTGTCGGCCGCCCAGGACGACCGGGTCTACGTGGTCAACAACGAGGTGTGGCAGACGGGTCAGGGTGTCGTGGCCGCCCGCGGCGTCCTGTCGGACCTGCGCTGGGTCAACGCGCCGATCAACTAGTCGTGCCCTGCAGCGCCTGCTGGCCGAACTGGCCGGGCGCCAGCGACCCCTCGGGCAGGACCAGTTCCCCGCTGTCGAGCCGGCGGCGCAGATAGGCGAAGGACTGCGCGGTCTGGGCGAACAGGTGCTCACCGGCCCGCAGCGCCGGACGCGGCCGGTCGTCGCGGGGGGCGAACTGCGGCAGCGGTTTGACCTCGGTGTGGTAGTCGACGTTGAAGAACAACGGAAACGAGTACCGCTCCTCCTTGACCTTGCGCACCCGGTGGCTGGTGGCGACGAACGCGCCGTTGGTCCACAGTTCGAGCATGTCGCCGATGTTGACGACGAATGTGCCCGGCACCGGGGGCACGTCGATCCACTCGCCGGCGCCGTTGAGCACCTCGAGCCCCGGTGCGGTGGGTTTGAGCAGCGTGAAGCATTCGTAGTCGGTGTGCGCGCCGATGCCCATGCGGTCCTCGGCATCCGGGTTGTGGGGGTAGTGCACCAGCCGCAGTTGGCTCGGCGTCTTCGTCGCGTGCCTGGTGAAGACGTCGGGGTCCTCCCCCAGCGCGATCGCGAACGCCCACAGCAGCCGCTGCCCCACTTCGAGCACCGCGGTGTAGTAGGCGGTCACCGATTCGGCGAAGCCGGGCAGATCGGGCCAGGCGTTCGGACCGAGCATGGGGTTGCCCGCCAGATAGTCGGGGTCGTCGCCCGGCAGGTCCAGCGCGGTGTCGAACGCCTCCTTGAAGTCCGGCGTGTCCTGCTCGACGCCCTCCTCGCCGACCGGCACGTACCCGCGGTGGCAGCGGGACAGACCGATGTAGGTGCGCATCTTCTCCTCGAGCGGCAGCGCGAAGAACTCCTTCGTCGCGGCCAGCATCCGGTCGAACAACGATTCGTCGATACCCGATCCGCTGATGTAGAAGAAGCCGACGTCACGGGCCGCGGCGCCGAGGTCGGCCGCGACGCGTTCGTGCTCGGCACGGTCGTCCGACTGCAGCCCACTGATATCGACGGTCGGCACGGAGGTGAATGACGTTGCCCCGTTCACAGTTCCACTTCTCCTTCGGTTCGCTGAACATCCCAGCCCACACCGCCGGCGCGCAGCCGGGTTCCGGCCATCGCGATGCCGAGCGCATCCCACCGGTCATCGCCGACCGTGCCGATCAGGACGAGATCTCCCCCGGCCCAGCCGAATCGGTCCCCGACCCGCAGCAGCATCGCGCGGCCGGCGCCCGAGGTGAGCGACAGCGCCCAGCACGGAGCTGCCGGACCGGCGTCGCGCACCCAGTGCTCGACGTAGTCGGCATACACACCTTCTTCGACCAGGGTGTCGCCGTCCCACCGCATGAGACCCGCATCCGGGAACTCACCCGGGGGCTGCAGGTCGATGTCGCGGCGCCACTCGAAGACGTCCCCGCCCTGGGCGGGGCGCTGGGTGAGCACCCCGGCGAACCCCCGTGAGTCGACGTAGGCCGTGGCACCCTGCAGCCACAGCACGTCGGTGCCCGTGTCGCGTGACCCGTCGGCCTCGATCAGCAGGGTGCGCCGCCACAACCCGGCGCACTCCCGCATCACCACCGCGACGTCGGTCACGGGCTCACCGCGCCGAACCGTTCGTGGAAGTGCTGGGTCAGCTCCGGCCACACGTGCGGGTCGTGGCCGGGGATGAGCGGAAAGCCCTTGTCGGCGGCCAACTTCTTGAGCCGGCGGATCGGTTCGACCGTCTCCTCCGGTTCGACGTCGATGAAGCCACCGATCGCCAACTCGTGCTCGATGTTCTCGGTGAGGTCGGCGGCGTCGAACGCGAACACGAAGCCGTCGCCGCCGACACTGTGGTCCAGCTGCACCACGAAACTCTGGTGGCCGGGCGTGTGACCGTAGGTCGGCACCGCGGTGACCCCGGGCGCGATCTCGGCTTCCCCGTCGGCCAGCCGCCAGTCGATCCGCGGATCGTCGAAGTCGACCCGCACGATCGCATTGTGTTCCGGCTCAGGGTGATTCGACAGGCCGTACTCGAGCTCACGGCGCTGCGCGTGCACCGGGACCTTGCCTGCGAACAACTTGAGCCCACCGGCATGGTCGTGGTGCAGGTGGCTCACCGCGACGGTGTGGATCTGGTCGATGTCGACGCCCACCTCCGCCAGCCGCTGTTCGATCGGCTCACCGGGTCCCGGCAGCACCGGCCGGTATTCGACAGTCGGGAAGAACCGGCGGTACAGGTACGGGTCACGCACCAGCGCGGTGTTGAACCCGGTGTCCAACAGCACCCAGCCGCCGTCGGTCTGCAACAGCACACCCGGCACCGGCTCCCGCATCCGCTCCTCCGCAGGCGCCCCGTGCACCGACACCGATTTGGGCAGTTCCTCCCAGCCCAGGGTCAGCAGGATGATGCGGCGGACACCGCTCGGTCCGACCAGGGTCGCCATCAGGCGACCGAGAGTTCGAAGAGCCGAAGCGAGTTCGGGTTGGTCACCACGTGCGCCTCCTCGACCCCTGCGAGCCACGGCTGGGCGACTACGAAGTCGTCGACGTCGGCGATGTTGAGCCAGCAGCCGGTGTCGGCGGCGGCCTTGGCGGCCTCCGAGAACACCTGCGGGTCACCGGTTTCCAGACCACGAGCCAGTGCGCTGGTCACCGGGGGCGCCGAGCAGCCCAGGTAGTTCAACCCGCCGTCGGCGTCCCAGGAGATATGACCCCAGGTGTAGGGCGACGGCGCATCCGGCCACGCCGTACCGGTCAGGATGTCCGGCGCGTTGGGGGCGTCGTTGCCGATCCAGCCGTAGATCTCCGAGGTCGGGTAGCTCTGCACCTTGGCGTTGAGCCCGGCTGCGGCCAGCTGAGTCTGGATCAGGTTGTTGATCAGCTGGTTGTCGGGGTTGGAGGAGTCGTATCCGATGGTGACGGCCTTCTGGTCGGCGGGCAGTCCGGCCGCGATCTCGGTGAGCAGCGAGGGGTCGTGGGTGACGTTCTGCTTGGCCAACTCCGGGGCGATCATGTTCGGCGGGTAGAGCTGTTCTGCCTTCTTGCCGCGTCCGAAGTAGGTCTGTTTGACCAGCGCGTCGACGTCGATGGCGGCGAGCACGGCGGCGCGGTTCTTCGGGTCGGTGAGCATGCCGCGGCGCGGGTTGAGGTAGAGGTAGTTCGACATCATCGTCGGCAGCGAGAAGTGGGCGTACTTGTCGTTGTTGAGATACGACTCGACCGCCGACGACGGCAGATCGTGCAGGATCGCGGCGATCTGACCGTTGTTGAACTGAAGCTGCTGGGCGGACACGTCGGTGATGACCGGGATCTCCACCTGCTCGAAATACGGCTTCTCGCCCCAGTATCCGGGGTAGGCGGCCAGTGCGTAGCGCGATCCCACTTCGGCCGCGGTCAGCGTGTACGGTCCGGTGCCGAGATCGTGGGTGGTCAGGTAGTTCTGGGCGTGGTCGTCACCGGCGTTGTCGGCCAACCCCTTCGGGCTGAGCATGCGCGGACCGTACGGGCAGGCGAGGTAGTCCAGGAACGCCGCGTTCGGTGCCTTGAGGGTGATCGTGACGGCATGGTCGCCCTGGGTGGTGATCGATTCCACGTCGGCGACCATGTACGCGGGGCCCTGGTCGACGGCCAGCCTCCGGTCGAAGGACGCCTTGACCGCCTCGGCGGTGAACGGTGTCCCGTCGTGGAACGTCACCCCCTCCCGCAGCTTGAAGGTGAACACGCGGTGGTCCGGTGATTCGGTCCACTCCGTGGCCAGCAGCGGTTCGATCTCCGCCTTCTCGGTGCCACCCTTGTACTGCATCAGGCCTTCGTACACGTTGGTGGTGAGCAGTAGACCCTGTCCGGCGTAGAAGACGTCCGGGTCCGGTGGCTGCCCCGGGTCCTGCAGGAACGACAGGTGCAGCACCTTGTCGGTGGGTGCGGCACTGGGGGCGCCGCCACCGGAATCCGAACCGCCACAGGCGCTCAGGGTCAGTGCGGCGGCCGCCGCGAGTGCGGCGACGGTCTTCAGGCGGCGGATCATCGGACGGCCCCTTCGAGGACGAGTGCGTCGGCGGGCGCGATGGCCCCGAATGCGGTGAGGATCTCTTCGGTGGTGCGCATGGCCCCGGTCTGCAGGTACTCCATCGCGTCGAGGGCGGCGTCGTGGCGGTACTGCGACGAGCCACCGACACAGTCGGTCACCACCCGCACGTAGTAGTCACGCTGATGTGCGTCGGCGAACGTGTAGTGCACGCACACGTCGGTCAGGCCGCCGATCAGGATCAGCGTGGAGGCGTTCAAACCGCGCAGCACGATGTCGAATTCGGTGCCGATGAACCCCGAGTAGCGGCGTTTGACGATGTGGAACTCCTTGTCGTCGCGTTCCGGGCGCGGGCGCAGTGACGGTTCGAGGTCGGTGCCGGCACGTCCGTCGATGCAGTGGGGTCCCTCGACACCGTCGAGTTCGCGGCCGAAGTCGACGCCGCTGGGCCGGTGCACCTCCTGGAAGAAGACGATCGGCACCTCGGCGGCGCGCGCCGCGGCCACCAGTTGTTCGGCGCGGGCGACGCGTTCGGCGTGCCCGGACATGTGCGGGATGCCCACCTCGTCGACCGGCATCCCACCGCCCTGCTGGATGTCGACGACCACGAGCACGGGATTGCCCACGATGAGTGGTTGTTCGGGCACTTATCCTCCTCTGACGGTGATACGGGGGTCGGCGGCCGCCTGCAGGAGGTCCACCATGGTGTTGATGAAGACGTAGAGCGCGCCGAGCATCAGCGTCACGCCGGCGATTGCCGGGAAGTCGGCGACCGGGATGCTCTGGGCGATGTACTGGCCGATCCCCGGCCAGCCGAACACCTGCTCGACGACGAGGACACCGGAGAACATCAGCCCGATCTGCAGACCCGTCATCGACAGGGCGGCGCCGATGGAGTTGCGCAGGACGTGGCCGACCATGATCCGGCCCTCCGAAAGACCTTTCGCGCGTGCGGTTCTGGCGTAGTCGCTGTCGGTGTCCCCGAGCAGGCTCGATCTCAGCACCCGGCCGATGGCCACCGCAGGCCCGATCGCGATCACCACGGCGGGCAGGATCAGGTGCTGCAGCGCGTCGCCGACGACGTCGAACCGCGCGTGCAGCAGACCGTCGACGGTCAGCAGGCCGGTGGGGCCGGTCGGTGGGTTCGCGATTCCGATGCGGCCGTTGGCCGGCACCCAGCCGAGTTGTTGGTAGAAGACGATGAGACCGAGGATGCCGAGCAGGAACATCGGCGCCGAGGACCCGGTGAACAGCACCGCACGCAGGACCGCCGAGCCACGCCACTTCAGCGTGGTGCTGAACGCCAGCAGCGCGGCGAGCACCAGCGCGATCACCATCCCGAACACCGCGAGTTCCAGTGTGGCGGGGAGGAAGTCACCGAGGTCGGACGCCACCGGGTGGCGGGTGCGGTACGAGGTGCCGAGGTCACCGGTGACCGCGCCGGTGAGGTAGTTCCAGAACTGCACCAGCATCGGTTCGTTGAGGCCGAGCGCTTCGCGGCGCGCGGCGACCGCCGCCTGGGAGGCCTGGGCACCCAGCTGGGCTTTGACGGGGTCGAGCGGCGAGATGTGGGCGAGCACGAACATCACCCCGGTCAGCGCGACGAGGATCGCGAACATCGCGGCGATCCGGGTCGTGACGAAGGTCCGCATGCGGCTCCTTATTTCGTCTTCATCAGGTTGCGCAGGCTGTCCCCGGCGACGTTGCCGACCAACGCGAGTACCAGGACCCCGAGTCCGGGCATCACGGGTATCCACCACTGCTGCAGGAAGTAGCTCAGGTTGCGTGCCGAGTCGGCGCCGAGCTCGGGTGCGGGCGCGGACTGACCGAGGCCCAGGAACGACAGTGCGGCCAGGGTGAGGATCAGGGTGCCGATGTCCAGGCTGGCCGCGACGACCGCGTTGGGCACCGCACCGGGCAGCAGGTGACGACGCGCCAGCCGAAGCGGCCCCACGCCGGCGAGTTTGGCCGCCTCGACGTGCGGTCTGGCGGCGAGCCGGGTGATCTCACCGCGGACCAGCCGCGCGTAGAACGGCCACCACACGATCGACACCGCAATGAGCGTGTGCAGGAACCCCGGGCCGAGCGCGGCGACCACCGCGATCGCCAGCACCGGCGCGGGCAGCGACAGGAAGGCGTCGGTGATCCTCATGAGCACCGAGTCGATCCAGCCGCCCGCCGTCCCGGCGATGAGCCCGACCAGACCGCCGATGAACAGCCCGAGGGCCACCACGGCCAGCGCCGCGAACCAGCTCGACCTTGCGCCGTAGAGCACGCGCGACAAGATGTCGCGGCCGATGCTGTCGGTCCCGAGCAGGAATCCGTCCACGCCGGGCGCCTGCAGCGGCAGGCCCACCGGCAACAGCGGATCGTAGGGCGCGAGCACCGGCACCGCGACCGCGACCAGGGTGACGATGCCGATGAGCGAGAAGCCGATCCAGTTCACCACCGCGGACCGCGACTGCGGCAGCGTCAGCCCCCGCCGCCGGGTGCGCACCATGGCCGGTGCCGGCAGCGCGACCGCCATCAGCCCGCCTTCCGCTCGATGCAGGCGACCTGGTGCGGGTTGCCGGGGAACCCTTCGAGGCGGACGTCGAGTCCGGTGTCGTCGCAGGCGTCGATCGCGAGCGGGCACCGCGGATGAAACGCGCACCCCGTGGGCGGCGAGAGGGGGCTCGCGGGTTCACCGGCGAGAGAACGCGGTTCGCGGCCCAGGTCCGGGATGGAGTCGACGAGGGCCTGGGTGTAGGGATGCGCGGGTTCGGCGATCACCTGGTCGGCCGGTCCGATCTCGACGATGCGCCCGAGGTACATCACCGCGATCCGGTCGGCGACCACCCGCGCCACGGAAAGGTCGTGGGTCACGAACACCACGGACATGTCGAGGCTGCGGCGCAGGTCTCCGATCAGGTTGAGCACCGAGGCGGCCAGCGAGACGTCGAGCGCGCTGGTCGGCTCGTCGCACAGCAGCACCGAGGGCGGCACCACCGTCGCGCGGGCGAGTGAAACCCGTTGGCGCTGACCACCGGAGAGTTGACCCGCGCGCGACTTCGCGACCTCGGCGGGCAGCCCCACCCGCTCCAGCACCTCGGCGACCCGCTCCCGGCGCCGTGCCCGCGACAGACCCGTGCCGCGCAGCCGTTCGGCGATGAGCTCACCGACCGACAGCCACGGGGTGAGCGACGCACCCGCATCCTGGAACACCATCTGCGGCCGTTGGCCTCCCGCGAGGTCGACGAATCCGGACGTCGGCGGCTCCAGGCCCGCGATGACACGCAGCAGTGTCGACTTGCCCGAACCGCTCTCACCGACCAGCGCGACCGATTCCCCGTGTCCGACCCGGAGCGAGACGCCGCGCAGGGCATGGAGCTTCCCGTCGCCATCGGCCGACCGGTCGAACCATCGGCGCGCGACCGAGAAGGACTTCGTGACGTCGCGCAGGACCACCGACGGCGGCATCTCCGCCCGGTCCGCGGTGGTCGCCGGGAACGCGTCGTCGGTGTTGGTCTCCGCGGCGCCCAGGTGCTCGGCGACCTCACCCTGCGGGCGGATGCACGCGCTGACCCGACCGGGCGCCACCGCGAGCGGCTCCGGCGGAGCCGTGGTGCATTCGTCGGTGGCCAGCGCGCACCGGGGGACGAACGCGCACCCGGGAAGTGGGGTCACCGGGCTGGGCACCGATCCGGCGAGCGCGGCCAGGGGCCGGTCCCGCGCGGTGTCCAGCGTCAGACGCGAGCGCAGCAGTCCGTGGGTATAGGGGTGGGCCGGGGCGGCGAGAACCTCGGCGCTGGGGCCGATCTCGGCGATGCGCCCGGCGTAGAGCACCGCGATCCGGTCGGAGATCTGGGCCGCCACCCCGAGGTCGTGGGTGATCAGCACGATGCTGCAGCCGATCTCGTCACGCAGCCGCCGCAGCAGACGCAACACCTGCGCCTGCACGGTGACGTCGAGGGCGGTGGTCGGTTCGTCGGCGACGATCAGATCCGGGTCGCCGGCGATCGCGATCGCGATCATCACTCGTTGCCGTAGCCCGCCGGACAGTTCGTGCGGGTATGCCCGCATCCGCCGGGCGGGTTCGGGGATGCCGACGGCGGTCAGCAGCCGCAAAGCCTCCTCGTCGCTGCCCGCGGCCTCGGCGACCTGTCTGCCGATGCGCATGGTCGGGTTCAGCGATGTCATCGGGTCCTGGAACACCGCACCCAGATCGAGGCGGCGCACCTTGCGCAGCGCCTTGGGATCTCCGCGGACCATGTCGGAGCCGGCGACGCGGACCGTGCCGGAGACGGTCGCGTTGTCGGGTAGCAGGCCCAGCAGGCTGAAGCCGAGAACGCTTTTCCCGGAACCGGATTCGCCGACGAGGCCGAGGATCTCGCCGGGCGCGACGGCCAGCGACACCCCGCGCAGGGCGTGGATCGCGCGGCCGTTGCGGCGGAACTTCACAGCCAGGTCACCGACGGTGGCGACCGGGTCCGGCGTGGGCGGCGCCGCGGCGGGCGCGTCGGCTTCGGAGACAGCAGTGCCCATCCATACGCTCCTGCGGCTGTGGTCGACGGGGCCGAAGCGGCCGGCTCGACGTGGGGATCGGGGCGGCACATCGGTGAACCGCCCGCCTGTCACTTGACAGTTTTGTCCGGTCGTCGACGTGGTGGGTGTCGCGCGGGTAACCAATCGACGGCACACGTAACTGATGCGTATCGCGCGTTTCTGTCGTGTGACAGAAACCAGGGGGTGTACCCATCGGCGGCTTCGTGGTCCACGATGGAACCATGCCGCTCACCCGGGCCGGTCGTCCCCGCCTGAACACCGCACGCCGTCCGGGCATGACCGCCCGCGACGAAATACTCGACGCCGCAGGCGAACTCTTCACCACCCTGGGATACGCGAGCACCTCGACGCGCCACATCGCCGAACTGGTCGGCATCCGGCAGGCCTCGCTGTACCACTACTTCAGGACCAAGGACGACATCCTGTGCGCTCTGCTGAGCCAGACGGTCAGCCCCACGCTGGGGTTCATCCCCAGCCTGCTCGGTGCGCAGCCGGCGTTGACGGCCGCCGAGCACCTGCACGCGCTGGCCACGTTCGACGGTGACCAACTGCTCAGCGGGCCGTGGAATCTGGGTGCGCTGTACCTGCTGCCCGAGCTGAGGGATGCGCGGCTGGAACCGTTCTGGTCCGACCGCGAGCGGCTGCGTCTGCACTACCTCGCGCTCAGCCGCGCCGTCGTCGAACAGACCGGCGTCCACGAGGCGGCCGCGGATCTGCCGTTCCGGCTGGTGGAGTCGCTGGTCAACATGTGGTCGACGCCGCCGGGTCCACAGCGCGACGAACTGCCGGTGCACGTCGCCGACGCCTGCCTGCGGGTGCTCGGGATCCCCGACGGCGCCATCGCCGCGCTGCGGGTTCGCAGCAGCGACGCGGTGGCGAGTTACACGCGCTCGCTGAGCTGACCGGAGCCCAGGTAGTTCCGCCAGTCGCCGTAGGACGAGATGTCCTCACCGCTCTGCCACGCGTCGAGTGCGCATCCGAACCCGACGACCTCGGTGCCGTCGGACAGCGTCACCCGGCCGAGCATCATCGGTGACGGCAGCGCGGCGAGGAAGTCGCCCAGCATCGCGGTCCCGACCAGCCACAGCTCACCGCCGATCGCCGTACCGCTCTCGGCGCCCACCCGGACCAGACCCGGTTTGGCCGGCGTGGTGTGCAGGCGCGCGAGCCGGTAGAGCGGGGCGGTGACCGCCGGCCCGAGCCACCGCGCCCCGCGTTCTTCGAGTTGCCACGCCAGCGGCTGATCGCGCAGGTGCGCGCCCACCACGAGCAGCGGTGTCGCGGACAGACCCGCGCGGACCGGCCACGGTGCCTGCGACACAACAGGATCCGAGGATCCGGATGTGACACGGCGCGCCAGGTCGAGCGCCACCGCGTCGGCGCCCGCCCGGGCGACGATCGAGACACCGAACTGGGCGCCGTCGGCGGCTCCGGACGGCACGGCGACCGCGCACATGTCGAGCAGATTGCAGAAGTTCGTGTACGTGCCCAGTCGTGAGTTGACCGCGATCGGCTCGGCCTCGACCTCGGCGATGGTCGGGTGGTCGGTGGTCGTCGGGATCAGCAGCGCGTCGCAGTCACCGAGTTCGGCCATCGCCGCGGCGGTGAGTTCGGCCAGCCGTACCCGGTCCCGAAGCAGCCGGGTGGCCGGTACCGTACCGGCCGCCGCGATGATCGCACCGACGGTGGGGTCGACCTCGTCGCGGTGTGTGTCGACGAAATCGCCGACGGCTTCGTGCCGTTCGGCGACGAGCCCGCCGTCGTAGAGCAGCCTGGCCGCTTCGAGGAATGCGCGCATGTCGATCTCGCGCACGGCCGCACCCTGTCCTTCGAGGCGGGACCTCGCCTCGCCGAACGCCTGCCGCCAGGCCGGTGAGAGGCCGGGGAGGTCGCGCGGAACGCCGACCAGCGGCACGGCCGGCGCCGCGAGCGGGGCGTCGGGCGGGAAGGGCCGCGCCCGCACGCCCGCCGACGGGTCCGCACCCGCCATCACCCCCATGGCGGCGTCGGCGGTGTCGAGATCGCGCGCGAACACCGTGACGCAGTCGTAGCTTCGGCAGGCGGGCACCACCCCGTCGGTGGGCACCACACCGTAGGTGGGTTTGATGCCCACGATGCCCTGCAGCGCCGCAGGCACGCGGCCGGATCCGGCGGTGTCCGTGCCGATGGCGAGGTCGGCGATGCCGAGTGCCACCGCGACCGCCGATCCCGAACTCGAACCGCCCGAGATGTGGCCGGGGCGGCGGGCGTCGCGCACGGCGCCGTGTGGGCTGCGGGTGCCGACGAGTCCGGTCGCGAACTGATCGAGATTGGTCGCCCCGAGCACCACCGCACCCGAGGCGCGCAGCCGTGCGACCACCGGGGCGTCCACCTCGGCCGGGTCGGTTGCGTATCCCGGGCAGCCCGCCGTCGTGGGCAGGCCCGCGACGTCGACGTTGTTCTTGACCGCGACGGTCAGCCCGGCCAGCGGCAGGTCCGCCCCGGCCGCGACGGCGGAGTCGACGGCCTCGGCGTCGGTGAGCGCATCGGCGAACGGCCGCAGGAAGATCCAGACCTCGGGCCGCGCGACGGCCTCGATCGTGGCGTAGGCGGCGCGGACCCGCTCGACGGCCGTCATGCCGGGATCCCCGACACATCGCTCTCGGCACCGAGGATGACCAACGGTGTCCCGGGCTCCACCTGGTTGCCCGCCTCGACGAGTACGTGGGTGACCACACCGTCGGCCGGGGCCGTCACGACGGTCTCCATCTTCATCGCCTCCAGTGCCAGTAACGATTGACCCGCGGCCACCCTCTCCCCCACGGCGACATCGACTTTCCACACGTTCGACGAGAACGGTGCGTCGACGCGTTGGGCACCGTCGTCGAGGACGAGGTCGGCGTTGTCGGCCGATGCCCGCGACTGCGCCCGCTCGGCGCGGTCGAACTCCCCGGCCGCCGCCCATGCCGCCCGCTCCGCGGAGAACGCGGCGCTCTGGCGGGCCCGGAACTCGGTGATGGAGTCGGCGTTGCGGGCCAGGAAGCGTTCGTGTTCGGCGAGCGAGAAGGTGCCCTCGGTGATCTCGACCGTGCCCCGGCCCGCGGCCAGGTCGGCGCGCAGGTCGAGCAGTTCCTCGGCCGACACCGGATACCAGGAGATGCGGTCGAAGAACCTGAGCAGCCACGGGCTGCCTGCCTCGAAGGGTGCGGTGTGGCGGTAGGTGCGCCACACCTGCGTCGTCCGGCCGACGAACTGGTATCCGCCGGGACCCTCCATCCCGTAGATGCACAGGTACGCCCCGCCGATCCCGACGGAGTTCTCGGCGGTCCAGGTGCGCGCCGGATTGTATTTCGTGGTGACCAACCGGTGCCGCGGGTCGAGCGGAGTCGCCACGGGCGCACCGAGGTACACGTCGCCGAGTCCGAGCGTGAGGTATTCGGCGGCGAACACGATGTCGGCGACGTCGGCCTGCGAGCCCAGGCCGTTGACCCGCCGGATGAACTCGATGTTCGACGGACACCACGGGGCGTCGTCGCGCACACCGGACATGTACCGGGCGATCGCCTCGCGGGTCGCCGGATCGTCCCAACTCAGCGGCAGCCGCACCGACCGGCTGGGCACCACGAGTTCGGATGTCGCGGGCAGGTCGTCCTCGATCTCGGTCAGCAGGCCGAGCAGCCGGTCGATCGGCAGCCGCTGCGGGTCGACGTGGACCTGCAGCGACCGGATACCCGGGGTGAGGTCGACGATCCCGCCCACCCGTGCCTCGGCGAGTCGGGTGTGCAGCGCGTGCACCCGCGCGCGTAGCGCGAGATCGAGGACCATGGGCCCGTATTCGATCAGCACGTTGTCGTCGCCGCTGCGGCGATAGGTCACGCCGGGTTGTCCCTCGCGCCGCGCCAGGACGCCGTCGTCGGCGTCGCCGCCGGTGGTGATGACCGTCGGTGCCGAGGGTCTGCGGGTTGCGCCGACATCATCGCGCGCCGGGGCGTCGGCGACGCGGATCGGCACGAACCGCACCGTGTCGCCGGGGCGCAGTTGCCCGAGCTTCCACCGGTCGGCGGTCACCACCGTCACCGGGCACACGAAACCGCCGAGGCTCGGGCCGTCGGGGCCGAGCAGGATCGGGGTGTCCCCGGTGAAGTCCAGTGCGCCAACGGAATACGGCGTGTCATGGATGTTCGACGGGTGCAGTCCGGCCTCGCCGCCGTCGGGTCGGGCCCACCGCGGTTTGGGTCCTTCGAGGCGCACCCCGGTGCGCGCGGAGTTGAAGTGCACGCGGTACTCCGCCGCGCACAGGGTCTCGATGTCGGCGCGCGTGAAGAAGTCGGGGGCGGCGTGGGGGCCCTCGGTGACGGCGAGTTCCCACTGGGACACCAGGGCGGGACGCGCGTCGGGGTCGATGGGCGCACGGTCGCACCCGGTGTCGGCCGACGCGTTCGCCCGCAGGACGTCGCCGACCACCAGTTGCCGACCGCCGTGACCGCCGAACCGCCCGAGGGTGAACGTCGAGGCGCTGCCCAGATACTCGGGAATGTCGAGTCCGCCGGCGACCAGGACGTAGGTGCGCAGACCCACCGTCTCCGCCGCGCCGATGTCGAGCACTCCCCCGGCCGGCACGTCGACCGGTTCCCACATGGGCACGGGCCGTCCGTCGACGGTGACCGGGCACTCCGCGCCGGTCACGCACACGGTGGTGGAATGGCTGACACGCAGGGCCGGCCCGGATGCGGTGCACTCCAGACCCGCTGCGCCGTCGGGGTTTCCGAGCGCACGGTTACCGAGCCGGAAAGAGAGGTCGTCCATCGGACCGCTCGGCGGAACCCCGATGTGCCACAGGCCGATCCGCCCGGGTAGATCCTGCACCGTCGTCAGCAGCCCGGGCCGCTCGACGGTGATCCGGGGGCGCGGGTCCGCGACGTCGGCCAGCGTCGCGGTGCTGTGCCGGGCGGCGCGGACGTCGGCGTGGACGACCGCGGCCCGCAGCGCTCCGATGTTGGTCTCGATGCCGTGCAGCGCCGTATCGTCCAGCGCGTCGCCGAGCCGTGTGAACGCCTCGTCGCGTTCCGGGCCGGTGGCGACCACCTTGGCCAGCAGCGGATCGTAGAACGACGACACCTCGGTGCCGTCCTCCACCCAGGTGTCCACCCGCACGTCGTCGGGAAACGCCACCGCGGTGAGGGTTCCGGTGCTCGGCCGGTAGTCGCGTGCGGGGTCCTCGGCGTACACACGGGCCTCGACCGCATGGCCGCGCACCGGCACCGCGCCCGTCGCCAGGTGGGGGGCAAGCACGTCGGATTCGCCGCGGGCGAGACGGAACATCCACGCGGGCAGGTCGATTCCGGTGACGGCCTCGGTCACCGGGTGTTCGACCTGCAGGCGGGCGTTGACCTCGAGGAAGGACGCCTGCTCCCGGACGGGGTCGTAGACGAACTCGACGGTGCCCGCGGAACGGTAGGCCACCGACGCCGCCAGGGCACGCGACGATTCGTGCAGCAGCGAGCGCACAGCCTCGGGTAGCGCGGGGGCCGGCGCCTCCTCGATCACCTTCTGGTTGCGCCGTTGCAGGGAGCAGTCGCGGTCGCCGAGTGAGACGACGCCGCCGCGCCCGTCGCCGAAGATCTGCACCTCGACGTGGCGGGCGGTGTCGACGAACCGCTCCACGAAGACCCCCGCCGTCCCGAAACTGCGTTCGGCGAGGCGCGCCACCCGTTCGAAAGCCGCCCGGAGTTCGACGGGGTTGCGGCACACCTGCATACCGATCCCGCCGCCACCTCCGGTCGCCTTCAGCATGACCGGATAGCCGATGGAGTCGGCCGCGTCGAGCGCGGCGGCGGCGTCGGCGAGCAGATCCGAGCCCGGGAACACCGGCACCCCGGCGGAGCGGGCCGCGGTGCGGGCGGTGTGTTTGGTGCCGAACACGCGCAGCTGCTCGGGCGTCGGCCCCACGAACGCGATTCCCGCGGCCTCCACCGCCGCGGCGAAATCGGCGTCCTCGGAGAGGAATCCGTAGCCGGGGTGGATCATGTCGGCGCCGCTCGCGTGGGCGGCGTCGAGGATGGCGTCGATCCGCAGATAGCTCTCGGCCGGCGCCGACGGGCCGAGCCGCACGGCGTGATCGGCCATCCGCACGTGCGGGGCCCCGCGGTCGGCGTCGGAGAACACGGCCACCGTGCGCAGTCCGAGCAGGCGTGCGGACCGCACCAGGCGGACGGCGATCTCGCCGCGGTTGGCGATCAGGGCGGTCGTCACGGGCGCGTCACGATCATCCGGACCGGCGTGGGATCGAAGGCGTTGCAGGGGTTGTTGATCTGCGGACAGTTCGACACGAGCACCAGGGTGTCGATGTCGGCGCGCAGCGCGACCCGCTTACCCGGACCGGACAGCCCGTCGACGATGCCGAGGGCACCGTCGGGGTCGACGGGGACGTTCATGAACCAGTTGATGTTGCTGGCGAGGTCGCGGGCATCCAGCCCGTGGCGGGCGCCTTCGATCAGGAAGTTCTCCATGCAGCCGTGCTGTGCGCGGGTGTGCTGCCCGTAGCGCAGCGTGTTCGATTCCTTCGAGCAGGCGCCGCCGAGGGTGTCGTGGACGCCCACCTCGTCGGCGACGACGGTCATCAGCGCCGCACCGGTGTCGGCGCGCAGCACCGATCCGGTGGTCAACGCGATCCTGCCCTGCCGCGCAATGGTTTCCGGGGCGGAGTACCGAATCGCGGTGTCGGCGGCGGAGTAGAGCAGGCAGTCGACGGCCTGGTTGCCGTCGAGGTCGACGATGGTGAGGACGTCGCCGGCGGCCACCACCGCCGACCACGGCGCCCTGGCGGCGACCGTCTCGTCGAGGATGGTGTGGCCGGGCACGAGGGCTTCGGCGGTGTCGGAAGTGGTGGTCACAGCGCTCCTCGGGCGGCGAGATCGGCGTCGGTGTTGGCGATGGCCTGGCGATGCTCGGGACCGAGCGGGCCGATCAGTTCGCCGGCGCTCAGCAGGTCGAGTTCGGTTGCGGCGGGCCAGGCGTGGAGGTGCAGCGTGGAACAGGTGAACTGCGGGCGCGGGTCGAGTAAGTGTGCGGTGTTGGCGAGCGAGACGATGGTGTCGACGTGCAGCAGCAGGTCGACCGTCGTACCGGGACCCGCCGAGCCGCGCCACTGCAGGACCCCGTCGGCATCGACCCGGACACCCTGGAAGAACGACACCGATGGCACCAGATCACGTTGTGCCATACCGTTTTTCAGTGCGGCGAGCAGAAGAAGCTCACGTCCGGCCGGCGTCGCGGACTGTGGGGCACTCGCCCCGTACTTCGCATCGTTGCCGTCGCGCGTCGTCGTGCCCGCCAGGGCGTCGTGGTGTCCGGAGGTGTCGGCCACCACCGTCGCCAGCACCCGGCCGAATCCGCTCAGGAGCGGATGCCCCTTCCCGAGGTAGGCCTGCCACGGCACCTTGACCGTGTCGGCGACGTTGAGCCGCTCGTGCGTCGCGTCGGCGCGGTGCAGCAGCACGTGCGCGCAGGCGTCGCCGTGGACATCGGTCAAGCGGATCCTGGTGCCGCGGGCCAGCACGGCGGCGGTGTAGCCGCCCGGGGCGACGGCCTCCGACCACACGAGACGTTCGGCCGGTATGCCCTCGGGCGGGGCCGGGGCGGCCGTCGCGGGGATGTGGCGCATGTGCTCGGCGGTGCGTCCGTGCTGGGCGCGGGCGTGGGCACGGGCCCCGGCGGTGGTGGCGGTCGACGACGCGTCGGCGCCGTCGGACGTGCGGAGATCGCTGGTCAAGTGTGCTCCCGTGGCTTGCGGGGCCGACGTCGACGGCGGCATTTCTGTCACCTGACAGTTTTCGCGCCGACGGCCGCGCGGTGGTTGCCGTGAGGTAACTGATCGTCGCGGCGGCGTTACGAACGCAGGGCCGATGTGTCTGTCATGTGACAGGTTTTCCGGACCGTGGACGCGGTCGACTACCCTTCGGCCGGTGTTCCACGTGCTGACGCTGACCTATCTGCAACCCCTCGACGTCATCGATGAGACGAGGCCCGACCACCTGGACTGGCTGGCCCGCGAGGTCGAATCGGGGCGCATCCTGCTCGCCGGCCGCGTCGAGGCCCAGACCGGTGCGGTGCTCGTCACAGGCGACCTGAGCGCCGAGGAGGCCGACGCGCTGGCCGCCGCGGACCCGTACTCGAAGGCCGGAGTGGTGTCGTACGCACGCACTTCGTTCAACGGGGCCTTCCGGGCGCCGGGCCTCTAGGATCGAATTCACATCCCGGTCGGGGATCGATCGGTTCCCGCGACCCGTTGCCTTATGGGGGTGCCGCAATGTCGCGGCCCGAATTGCGAGATTTTCCTGACAAAGAGGACTGATGGGTATCACTGTTTCTGCTTATGCCGCCACGTCGGCGACCGCACCGTTGACCGAGACCACGATCACGCGCCGCGAGGTCGGTCCGCACGACGTCGCCTTCGACATCCACTTCAGCGGCATCTGCCACTCCGACATCCACACCGTCAAGGGCGAGTGGGGCCGCACGCAGTACCCGATCGTGCCGGGTCACGAGATCGCGGGCGTGGTGACCGAGGTCGGCGCCGAGGTGACGAAGTACAAGGTCGGCGACCGTGTCGGCGTGGGCTGTTTCGTGGACTCGTGCCGTGAGTGCGACAACTGCCGCGCCGGCATCGAGCAGTACTGCACCGGCTCCGGCATGGTCGGCACCTACAACGCCGTCGGCCGCGACGGCGAGCGCACCCAGGGCGGGTACAGCGGCGCGATCGTCGTCGACGAGAACTACGTGCTGCGCATCCCCGACGCGCTGCCCCTCGACGCCGCGGCACCGCTGCTGTGCGCCGGCATCACCACCTACTCGCCACTGCGGCACTGGAACGCCGGGCCGGGCAGCCGCGTGGCGGTGATCGGGCTCGGCGGACTGGGCCACCTGGCCGTCAAGCTCGCCAAGGCGATGGGCGCGGAGGTCACCGTGCTCAGCCAGTCGCTGAAGAAGATGGAGGACGGGCTGCGGCTCGGCGCCGACGCCTACTACGCCACCTCGGATCCGGACACCTTCGCCGAGCTGAAGGGCACCTTCGACCTGATCCTGAACACCGTCTCGGCCAATATCGACCTCGCAGCGATCTTGAGCCTGCTGCGCGTCGACGGCACGGTGGTCGAACTCGGCATGCCCGAGCACCCGATGTCGGTGCCGGCCGGTGCACTCATCGGCGGCCGCCGCAGCATCTCCGGCTCGCTGATCGGTGGCATCGCCGAAACCCAGGAGATGCTGGACTTCTGCGCCGAACACGGGGTGCGTCCGGAGATCGAGATCATCGAACCGACCTACATCAACGAGGCGTACGAGCGCGTGGTCGCCAGCGATGTGCGGTACCGATTCGTCATCGACACCGCGGGACTGCGCAACTGACCTACGACTGACCTACGACGACAGCGGCCGGATTGCGGTTACCCCGCAATCCGGCCGCTGTCGTTTCGGCTCAGACGCCCAGCGTGCGCTGGATGTCGCCCTTCATGGCATTGAGCTGCGAACCCCAGTAACCCCACCCGTGGGTGCCGTTGGCCGGGAAGTTGAAGGTGGCGTTGCTGCCACCTGCGGCCCGGTACTCGCTCTGGAACTGGCGGTTGCTGTCGAGGGTGATCGCCTCGAGGAGCTGACCCGGGATGTCGCCGCCGCCGCCGAGGTCGCCGGGCCGGCCGGTCCCGCAGTACACCCAGATCCGGGTGCCGTTGGCCACCAGCTTGCCGACGTTGACCGTCGGGTCGTTGCGCTTCCACGCCGGGCCGCCACCGGGGCCCCACATCGCGGTGGCGTCGAAGCCACCGGAGTCGCGCATCGCGAAGCCGACCAGCGTCGGCCAGAGGCCGTCGGACAGGTTGAGGTAACCCGACAGCGAGCCCGCGTAGCTGAACTGACCCGGATGGTAGGCAGCCAGGATGAGCGCGGAGCTCCCCGACATGGACAGCCCGACGACCGCGTTACCGCTGGGCGAGATGCCCTTGTTGGCGGCCAGGTAGGCCGGCAACTCGGCGGTCAGGAAGGTCTCCCACTGGTAGGTGTAGGTCTGACCGTTACCCACGGCCGGGCCCTGCCAGTTGGTGTAGAAGCTGGACATGCCGCCGACGGGCATCACGACCGACAGGCCGGATTCGAAGTAGTTCTCGAAAGCCGCGGTCTCGATGTCCCAGCCGCTGTTGTCGTCGCGCGCGCGCAGCCCGTCGAGCAGGTAGACGGCCTTGGTGCCGCCACCCTGGAACTTGACCGGGATGTCGCGGCCCATGGCGGCCGACGGCACCATGAGCGTCTCGACCGGCAGACCCGGCCGCGAATACGCACCTGCCGTCGCCGTACCGCCGGCGACGGCGATCAGGCCCGGCAACAGCAACGCCGCCAACGCGCCGGCCAACAGCCTGCGCCGGAAACTCTGTATGAAACTCATTTTCGTATCTCGCCATCCTCTTGAGGCTCGCCGTGGTGGCGTGCGTTCCGTGGAAAGGTGAGCGGACGGTGCCGCTGTTCTGATACGTCGCGCCGCGAGGCCCCGGTGTTACGTCGCGGGTCGCCCCACAAGACACGGGCTGAGACACCGGCACCCCTCCGACCGCGTACTCAGCGAACTCTCAGCGAACATCGGACGCCGAGATGACCGAATGCGGACGTCGCGCAACGCCGCCGTCCTACACTCGGCCGCAGACCGAAGGGAGAAAGATAATGCCTGCTAAGGCTAGGCTTTCCTTGATCACTCTGATCACCGCCATCGCCGTGGTCGCCGTCGGCTGCGGCGGCTCGACCTCGTCGGAGGACAACGAGTCGGCGGCTCCAGCAACGACCTCCGCACAGGCGGGCACGGTCGGCGAAAAGGTGTCCGCCAACACCGCGTCGGCGGAGGAGATCACCGCCGGCCTGGAGTCGGCCGGCGTCCCGAATGCGGAGCGGTGGGCCGAAGAGGTCGTCGAGTACCGCCCGTATCCCCCGGACGATCCCAACCTGCAGAAACTGCGGGACAACCTCGCGAAGTACAACCCGGGTCAGGACACCGTCGACAAGATCGTGTCGGCGCTGACGCCGTGACGATCACCCGGACCCGGCCGTCCGCGACGGGGACGACGCTCGTGCGGCGGGCGCTGCTGGCGCTGACGCTGGCCGGCATCCTCGCGACCGCGTTCGAACTGGCCTCGGAGCGGCACTGGAACGGGTTCGAACAACTCATCCCCTGGATCGCGCTGGCCGTACTCGCCGTCGCGCTCGGCCTGGCCTGCCTGCGCAGCGGGACGGCCCAACTGCTGGCTCGGGCGGCGGCGGTTCTGGTGATGTGCGCATCGATCTACGGCGTGATCGACCACGCGACGGCCAACCACCACGCCGGACCGCTCGATCAGCGCTACGCCGACACCTGGGCCACCATGCCGGCGACCGAGCAGTGGTGGGCCGCGGTGACGAAGTCGGTGGGGCCGGCGCCGACGCTGGCACCCGGCATCCTGGCGCAGACGGCCCTGCTGCTCGTCCTCGCCGGCCTGCTGCAGACACGGCGGCCCGAGGATGTCGCGGCATAGCGCCGCACAGCTAGCGAGCCTGCTGCAGGGTGTCCACCGAGTCGAGCGGGGCGTCCTTCGTCTCGCGCATGACCAGGACCGCGATGAAAGTGAGCGAACCTGCGATCAGCAGGTACACCCCGACCCATCCGACCCCGTAGGTCGTCGCGAGCCAGGTGGCGATGAACGGGGCCACCGCGGCCCCGAGAATGCTCGACACGTTGTAGGCGATCCCGGACCCCGTGTAGCGGACGTTGGTCGGGAACAACTCCGGTAGCACGGCGCTCATCGGCCCGAAAGTGAAGCCCATCAAGGTCATTCCGATGATCAGGAAGACCAGCATCGTCGCCGACGAGGTGTCTGCCGACCCCAGCATCGGGGCGAACAGCAAACCGTAGACCATGATCCCGGCGGTCACCACCAGCAGCGTGCGGCGCCGGCCGAAGCGGTCGGCGCACAGGCCGGACAACGGCAGGACCGCCGCGAAGAACAACACCGCGATCAGCTGCATCTGCAGGAAGTCGACGTACGGGAACCCGCGGCCGGCGCCGTCCGGCGGCTTCTTGCCGGTGCCGAAACTCAGCGCCCACGTGGTGACGATGTAGAACAGCGTGTAGGTCGCGAGCATCACGAACGTGCCGATGATCAGCTGTCGCCAGCTCGTCCGGAACACCTCGGCGACCGGAGCCTTCACCTTCTCGCCGCGGGCGACCGCCCGGGTGAAGACCGGGGTCTCCATGATGCGCAGCCGCACGTACAGCCCGAGCGCGACCATCACGGCGCTCAGCAGGAACGGCACCCGCCACCCCCAGGTGAGGAACGCGCCGTCCGTGTCCGGGGTGACGTTGCTGTGGCCGAGCAGGAGGATCAGGCCGAGGAACAGGCCGTTGGCCAGGAGGAAGCCCAACGGCGCCCCCAGTTGCGGCCACATCGCGGCCCACCCGCGCCTGCCCGGCTTGGCGGTCTCGGTGGCCAGCAGCGCCGCGCCGCTCCATTCCCCGCCGAGCGCCAGACCCTGTGAGAAGCGCATGATCGCCAACAGCGCCGGGGCGATGATGCCCACCTGCGAGTACGTCGGCAGCAGGCCGATGGCGAAGGTCGCGATACCCATCACCAGCAGCGACGCGACCAGCGTGGTCTTGCGGCCCGCGCGGTCGCCGAAGTGGCCGAACAGTACCGATCCCAGCGGCCGGGCCACGAAGGCGAGACCGAACGTGGCCAGCGACGCCAGCAGCGCCGTCGTCGAATCGCTCTTGGGAAAGAACAGGTGGGGGAACACCGAGACGGCCGCAGTCGCATAGATGTAGAAGTCGTAGAACTCGATGGTGGTGCCGACCATCGATGCGATCACGATGCGCCGGCGCGGAACACCGCCGACGAGGTCGCCCCCTGCGCGGTCGACGTCCACGGCGTCGCTGGTCATCACCGCACCCCTCCCCGGCCACCGTGTGTGGCACCGGCACATCATGCCAGCGCGGGCGCTCGGTTTCGCTACGGCCGGACGAGCAGCAGCCGTCCGCTGGTTCACGTCAAAACCGGCAACTCCCATTCGTCATCGTGAGAACATCCGCTGGGAAGTATCCGATCGTCGGCGGGATGGAAATGATTCGGCAGCTCATCGCCGCTTCGGGGGCGCTCATCGCAGTAGTCGCGTCACCCCTGGCCCCCACCGCCCTGGCTGACGATGGTCAAGTGGTGATGCTTCAGTCCGGGAAGGTCCGCTGCGCGGTCAGCGCGGACAACATGGACCGTGGCGGCGGGCCGATGGTGGTCTGCGAACTGTCGAACGGACAGCCGTGGGGTATGTCGCCCTGGGAGACGTCGAAGTACAACGCGCGCCTCAACCTCGCGATTGTGCGGGCCACCGGCGAACACTACTGGGATCGCGGCAGGATCACCGGCTCGGATGCGTCTGCTGCCGGGGGCCTCTCGGTGAATGACGGCCAAACCTACAATCTGTACGGCTGGACGATTCACTCCGACGGCTTCCGCACGCGCATCACCAATGACGCAACCCGTCACGGCCTACTCGTCACCGAGGGATATGTCCGCCAGTTCTGATTCGAGAACCGCGGCCTGACCGCCGGTCGGCTAGACGCGAAAAGTCATCCCTCGCCGCCGAGTTCAGTCTGATCGCGTTCGTTCTCCGCGGTGTCCTGGGCCATCACAGACCCGTCGAGCCACGCCTGGACATCGCCACCGAGGCGATCCGCGGACAGCCGGGCGAAGTCGAGGGCCTGCACGGCCATCGCCGCCAGCACCTTCATGGCCCGGCCGCTGTGGTGGATCTCCGCCATCAGCGCGGTGAGCGCCTCATTGTCCTCGGCGTGCAACGCCGACAGGTACCGGCGGGCATCGGCGAACTCCCGGTCGACATGGGCGAGCTTGCGCCGGAAATCGTCGGGCGACGGCAGTTCGTCGTGCGAGTCGGTCATGGGATCTCTTCCGGTAGCGGACCAATCCCATTGTTCGGGTTGGCCTGCGCCGGTGGTGTCGTATCGGGCTTTTACTCGGCGGTTTCGAATCGCGGGCCGCCTGCTACCGCGGTTTGAGCCGAAAAACCGGGATGTGACGACCGATCGGTTCGGTTTTGAGTCGGTAGTCGCTCCACCCGGCGTAGACCTGCTCGGCAAGCCCGTACACGCGGGCATACTCCTGCGGATCGGTGATCTCGGTCGCCACGAACTTCTCGTCGCCCAGTTCGCATTCCGGATGCGCCTTGAGGTTGTAGTACCACTGCGGGTGTCTGGGCCCGCCGTAGTTCGAGGCCGTCACGATCGGATCGGATCCCTCGTGGAAATAGGTGATCTGGTGCTCGCGGGGTTGTCCGGACTTTGCGCCCGTCGTCATCAGAGGGGCGGTCGACGGCCCGCCGAAAACCGAGGGATAACGGCCGCCCGTTGCGCGGTACAGCCACGGGTCGACTCGAGACCAGAGGTGGTGCGCCAGGAATTGCCCCGGGCCCGATCGGCTGAAGGCCTCGATGGCCCGATACCGGCGACTGTGCCGCTTGTGCGGATCGACGTAACGCAACGGCATGCACCGCACCGTAACTCCGCGGCGGGGCGTGGGGACGGGATCCGGTCAGCCGACGGTCGTGCTCGTGGCAAACGCAACGAGCAACGACCAGCGGTCTAGAAGTCCCAGTCCTCGTCCTCGGTGACCACGGCCTTGCCGATCACGTAGCTCGACCCCGAACCGGAGAAGAAGTCGTGATTCTCGTCGGCGTTGGGGCTCAGTGCGGACAGGATCGCCGGGTTGACGTCGGTCTCGTCGCGCGGGAACAGCGCCTCGTACCCGAGGTTCATCAAGGCCTTGTTGGCGTTGTAGCGCAGGAACTTCTTGACGTCCTCGGTCAGGCCGACGCTGTCGTAGAGGTCCTGGGTGTATTCGACCTCGTTGTCGTACAGCTCGAAGAGCAGCTCGTAGGTGTAGTCCTTGAGCTCGGCCTGGGTCGCGGGATCCTGCAGCGCCAGTCCCTTCTGGAACTTGTAGCCGATGTAGTAGCCGTGCACGGCCTCGTCGCGGATGATCAGCCGGATCATGTCGGCGGTGTTGGTCAGCTTGGCGCGGCTGCTCCAGTACATCGGCAGGTAGAAACCCGAGTAGAACAGGAAGCTCTCCAGCAGCGTCGAGGCGACCTTGCGCTTGAGCGGTTCGTCACCCTTGTAGTACTGCATGACGATCTCGGCCTTGCGCTGCAGGTTCGGGTTCTCCTCCGACCAGCGGAACGCATCGTCGATCTCGGCCGTCGAGCACAGCGTGGAGAAGATGTTGCTGTAGCTGCGGGCGTGCACCGACTCCATGAACGCGATGTTGGTGTACACCGCCTCCTCGTGCGGGGTGAGCGCGTCGGGGATGAGGCTGACCGCGCCGACGGTGCCCTGGATGGTGTCCAGCAGCGTCAGACCGGTGAACACCCGCATCGTGAGCTGCTTCTCGTGGGCGGTCAGCGTGTTCCAGGACGGGATGTCATTGGACACCGGCACCTTCTCGGGCAGCCAGAAGTTGCCCGTGAGCCGGTCCCACACCTCGGCGTCCTTGTCGTCCTGCAGACGGTTCCAGTTGATCGCCGAGACGCGGTCAATCAGCTTCATGCCATCGCTCACCAGAACCCCATTTCACCAGGCATTTTCGGTCGTCGCTGTAGATCCCCTGCAGCTACTGCCGACACTACTCGTTGTGTCCGACAGCTCGAGTGAACCCCACATATTGGGTTTGGCGTGTCGTGCGCTCAGGCGACGTGTTCGTTGCGGCGGACGCCCTCGTGCAGCGGCAGGTCGGGGTCGAGTTTGATCCCGAGCAGTTCGCACGTGCCGTTGATCGACCCGATCATGATCGTCGTGAGGTGTGCGACGAACTCCTCCGACGGCATCCGTCGGGGGCTGTCCGGTTCGGCGCCCAGCCACCAGTCGGTCGCCGAGGCGATCGAGCCGAACGCGGCGTACGCGGCGAGTTCGAGCGCGGCGGCGTCCAGTTCGATCTCGCGCAGCTCGTTGTCGAACAGTTCGGCCATCGCGAGCGTGATCTCGCGGCTCTCGTTGAGCGCCCGCATGGTCGATTCGCTCTGCTCGGCGAAGCGGCCCTGGATCAGGAACCGGATGACGTTGGGATGCTCGTCGACCAGCCGTACGTACTGTTCGACGCTGCGCCGGATGACCTCGCGGCCGGAATCCACGGACAGGTCGATCGACGGGAAGATGGCCGACCACAACATGTCCCGCAGCCGCTGACCGATGGCCTGGAAGAGGTCGGATTTGTCGGTGAAATGGCGGTAGATCTTGGGTTTGGCGGTGCCGGCCTCTTCGGCGATCTCCCGCAGGCTGACGTCGGGGCCCTGCCCGTCGATGGCCCGGAACGCGGCGTCGACGATTTCCGAGCGCACCTTCTTGCGGTGCTCGCGCCAGCGTTCGCTGCGCGCGTCCACTTTGCCGCCCGGTTCGGCACCGGTGCGTGCTCTCGACCCTCGTCGCACGCGCTCACTGTACTCGCTCCAGGGTCGCTGACCTGCTCAGAACCTCCGCCGGTGCGCGTATTACGGCTGCTCGCCCGCGCAGCCGCCTGGACGTACCTTGGGTACTATCTGTCGCGACAGCCCGACCGACGAGACGAGATTCATGACACAGCGATACGACCTGGTCATCGCAGGTGGCGGCCCTTCGGGAGCGGCCGCGGCGTGGCAGGCCGCGCAGACCGGCGCCAAGGTGGTCGTCCTGGACAAGGCCGTGTTCCCGCGCGACAAGCCGTGCGGTGACGGCCTGACCGCCCGGGCGGTCAGCTACCTGCAGAAGATGGGCCTCGCCGACGAGGTCGCCACCTTCCACCGGGTCAACCGCGTGACGGTCTTCAGCCCCAGCCAGTGGGAGTTGTCCTTCCCCAAGCGCCCCGGGATGCCCGATCACGGCCACACCGTCAGCCGCACCCACCTGGACACCGTGCTGCTCAAGCACGCCGAATCCGCGGGCGCGGAGGTGCGTCAGGGCGCGGAGGTCGCCGGCCCCGAACTCGACGCCAACGGCCGGGTGATCGGCGTGACGCTCAAGGGGGGCGAGAAGGTCTACGGCGATGCGGTGATCGCCGCCGACGGTGCCTACTCCCCCATCAAGCGAGCACTGAAGATCGATTCGCAGTACAACGGCTACCAGGCGATCGCGATCCGCTCGGAGATGCACGCCAACCGGCCCGACTCCGACAGCCTCGACATCTATCTGAAGCTGCAGTTCCAGGGCGATCAGCTGCCCGGTTACGGCTGGGTGTTCCCGATGGGCGACGGAATCTTCAACATCGGCCTGGGCTACGTCAACAGCTACAAGAACTGGCAGTCGATCAACGCCACGCAGTTCCTCGGCGAGTTCCTGCGCACCCTGCCGCGGGACTGGGATCTCCCGCCGATCGAGGAACTGAAGAAGAACAAGAGCGTGCGGGCGTGGCGATTGCCGATGGGCTTCACCGCATGGCCGCCGTGGCGTCCGGGTGTGCTGTTCACCGGCGACTCTCTCGGTGCGGGTAAGCCGGCGTCGGGCGCGGGGATCTCCAAGGCGCTCGAGTCCGGGCTGGCCGCAGGCGAATGCGCGATCGCGGCGCTGACCAACGGCGGGCCGGACGACTTCACGAACTACGCGCAACGGATGGAAGCCGCGTGGGGCCGGGAGTACAAGCGCGGCCGCTATTTCCACAAGCTGGCCGGCATCCCCGCCGTCGCCAACACCGGTATCAAGTTGATCGACAACGCGTTCTTCCGTGACCGCATGCTCAAGGCGCTGTACAAGAAAGAGCAAGGGCCACAGCACAAGTACTGATTTCGTGCGTCGACTGCACGGTTGTTGCCGCCGCTTCTCGCGATTCGTGTACAACAACCGTGCAGTCGGCGGCGTCAGTGGTGATGATGGTGAGGCCGCCCACCGCCCTCGCGGCGGCGGCGCGCGTCCTCACCCTCGGCGATCAGGCGCATCTGCTCGTCGACCTCCCGGCCCGCGAGCAGAGGTTGGCTGGGATCCCAGGTGGTGCCGGCCGCGGCGTCCTTCCGGCGCCGCGCGATCGCCGAGATGACCTCCAGCACCACGCGGTTGCCGAGCAGTGCGGTGATGTCGGCATGGTCGTAGGGCGGGGCGACCTCGACGACGTCGACGCCGAGCACCGGAAGCTCGTAGCAGATCCGGCGGACCGCGTCGAGCAGTTGGCGCGCCGAGAAGCCGCCCGGCTCAGGGGTTCCGGTGCCGGGGGCATGCCCGGGATCGCAGACGTCGATGTCGACGGACAGGAACACGCCCTCACAGTCGTCGGTGGCGATCTCGAACGCCTCGGTCAGACAGGTCTCGAGGCCGCGTGCCACGATCTCGGTCATCTCGTAGGACCGCAGACCCTGGGCGGCCATCCACTGCAGCACCGGCTCGTCGGGCCAGTAGCCGCGCAACCCCAACTGCAGGAACCGGTCACCGCGCAGCGCCCCGGACTCGATCAACCTTCGCATCGGGGTGCCATGACCCACAAGGGAACCCGCGTGGATGTCGCCGGTGTCGGCGTGGGCGTCGAAGTGGATCATCGACACCTTGCCGAAACCGTGTTGGCGGGCCACCCCGGTATGGTCCGGCCAGGCGATCGTGTGATCGCCCCCGAGGATGATGGGAATCGCGCCCGCGGCGGAGATCGTGAACACCTCATCCTCGATCAACTGCACCGCCTGTTCGACGTTGCCGCTGTAGAGGGCGACGTCGCCGGCGTCGTACACCCGGAGATCCTTGAGTCCGTCGACCCGCAGCGCCAGGCTGGGCCGCGACCCGTCCTGGGGCAGGTAGCACGCCTGGCGCAGCGCCGATGGCCCGAACCGGGCACCTGAGCGGTAGGTCGTACCGCCGTCGAGGGGTGCACCGAGGATGACGATGTCGGCGTCGGCGTACGTCGACGCATCGGAGAGGTCGCATCGAGGGACGCCGAGGAAAGTGATGTCGGGTCCGAATGCACTGGCTGCCAATGGAATTCTGCTTTCGTTGAGTTTCTGGAATGGGCTCAGGTGTGCTCGCGCAGCGCGGCCAGCGCACGGAACGTGCGCCGGATGGTGGCGCGGATGCGCCGCTTGTCGACCGGACCGAGCGGCCGGTACAGGTTGTCGATCTCGAGTCCGGCCATCACCGCCATGACGGTTCGCGCGTCCAGTTCGGGCTGGCGGGAACCGAGTTCACGGAACAGTCGACTCAGTGCGGGCACCATCGCCGTGTACCACGCTTCGAACATCGGGCGCAGACGTTCGTCGCGGCTGGCCTCGGTGACCAGTTCGTACCGGGTGACGATCGCCCCCTGCGGTGAGGTGAAACCGTCGATGATCATGTCGGCCATCGCGTCGGCGAGTTGGTCCGCGGACATGGTCGGCTCCAACCGGTCGGCGGTGCGGACCACGCGTTCGATCTCGCGGTCGGAGAGCTGCTGGAACGCCTGGGCGACCAGGTCCGACTTGTCGTCGAAGTAATAGCTCAACGCCCCCAACGGAATTCCCGCCTGTGCGGCCACCACGCGCATCGACAGTCCGGCCAGCCCCACACGCGCCATGACCTCGATCGCGGCATCGATGATCTCCACCCGGCGTTGCGCCGCGCGGGCGGTGTTGCCGGCTTGCGTGGGCATCGGCGTCAGTCCCGGTAGGCCAGCGTCGAGAAGTCGGTGTCCCACATCCAGGCCGGCTGGCTGCTCCACCCCGAATAGCCCTTGCGTGCGGCGATCGTGTTGTGCAGGTCGGCGAGATTGATCCAGCACAGCGAATCCCGGTACTCCTTGGCTGCCTCGACGTAAAGCGCCCGCGACTTCGCCGGATCCGGTTCGGCACTGCCTGCGTCGAGCAGTGCGTCCGCCGCCGGCACCGAACAGCCCTGCAGGTTCACCGGCGCATCGGTGTACTGGTAGATCCGCGACCACGTATCGGGATGCGCCGCATCGGGATTGAACGAGGCGAGCAGCAGATCGGGGCGCTGACCGGGGTTCTCGCCGAGCGCGAAGAACTGCGCGAGCGGAAAGTCCCGCACCGTCGCCGTCAGGCCGGCCTGCTGCAGGATCACCTGCATCTGGTTCGCCAGGTTCTGCAGGCTGCTGTCCCCGGTGGGGTAACCGATCTCCACATCGCCGCCCGAGCGTCCCGTCTCGGCCAGCTTCGCCGGGTCGAAGTCGTGCGTGTCGGGGACCGCGCCGTCGGGCAGCATCCCGCTGGGATAGAACTGGGTCGACGGACTGCCCTGGTCGCCGAACACCGTTGTCGTGAGCGTGGTTTGGTCGAGCGCGGCGCTCAGGGCCGCCCTGGCCGCGGGAGGACCGAAGACCTCGGAGTCCGGATCGACCATCACCAGCGCCTTCACCAGCGCCGTCTCCTGCCGGACCTCGGTGTCGGGGCCTGCGCCCAACGCCTCGTAGTCGCCTTTGGACAGCCCGTGCAGGATCATGTCGAGCTGACCGTTCTCCAGTTGCATCCGCTGTACCGCGGTCGCCGCCACCACGGGCAGTTCGACGGTGGTGATCTGCGGCGCCTCGCCCCAGTAGTGCTCGTTGGCGGTGAGGGTGTAGCGGTTCGCCGGGATCGCGGCGGTGAGCTCGTACGGGCCGGTGCCTGCGGTGTGCGCGGCCAACCAGCCCGCGCCGCGGTCGTCACCGACGGCGTGTTCGGCGATCGCCGCCGGGCTCGTCATCAGTGGCCCGTAGGGCGAGGCCAGGTAGTCCAGGAAGGGGGCGACCGGTTTGGTGAGCGTCACGACGAACGTCTGCGGATCGGGCGTCTGCATGTCACGGACGTCGGCGAGCATGTAGGACGGCCCCGCGGCCATGTCGATCCGCCGCTGGAAACTGGCCTTGGCCGCGGCCGAGTCGAAGGGTGTGCCATCGGAGAACTTCACGCCGTCCCGCAGGGTGAACGTGTAGGTCAGACCGTCCTCGGAGACAGTCCATTCCGTCGCCAGCAGGCCCTCCACCTCCGTGCTCTCCGGCGCATACCGGAGCAGACCCTGATAGGCCGACGTCATGATCAGCAGACCCTCGGGCTGATAGAAGACGTCCGGGTCCAGGGGCGGCGGGTCCGACATCAGCGGGGTGCGGACCGACGACATCAACGCCGCGGTGTCCGTCGGGCTGTTGCTGGAACCGGAACAGCCCGTGGCGGCCAGCACCAGGGTGGTCACGGCCAGCGTCACAACGGCGGGCGTACATCTCATGCGCAGGGCTCCTGTCCTCGGTTCACCGATGAGTGTCGGCACAGTGCATTTCGTCCGCGTGACGCAGTGGTTACCACTTTGTACGAACGTCCAAGTTTTGGTCGGTTGACCTAGCAGGGACCCGCAACGCGCTCTAGTGTTCTGGCACAGCATGCGAAAGACGAAGGGAAACAACACAATGCCCACAGCAGTTCCGAACGCTTTCGATCTGACCGGTCAGGTGGCCCTGGTCACCGGGTCGAGCAGCGAGCTCGGGATCGGCTTCGCCTCGGCACGTCTACTCGGCCAGTTCGGGGCGTCGGTGATGGTCACCGGGACCACCGAGCGCGCCGCCGAACGCGCGCGGGAACTGCAGAGTGAGGGCATCGCGGCGCGTTCGCACGTCGCGGACCTGATGGATCCGGAGGCGGCCCGGGGACTGGTCGAGGCAACCGAGGCGGCGTTCGGCCGGCTCGACATCGTGGTCAACAACGCCGGGCTGGCGTCGGTGCACATCCCCGAGCGTCCGAATCCGTTGATGGTGATGTCCGACGAGGAATGGCGCCTGGCGCTGCGACGCAACGTGGACAGCGCGTTCTTCGTCACGCGGGCCGCGCTGCCCGGCATGGTGGAACGGGGCTACGGCCGCATCGTCAACGTGGCGTCGACGGCCGGGATCCTCACCGCCTACACCGGCGACGTCGGTTACCACACGGCCAAGGCCGCGATGCTGGGGATGACGCGGTCGGTGGCGGTGGACTATGCGCGCAACGGCGTGACGGCCAACGTGGTGGTCCCCGGCTGGATCGCCACCGCCGCGCAGCTCCCCTCCGAGGTGGTCGCCGGCAACGCCACGCCGATCGGCCGGTCGGCCACCGCGGCCGAGGTCGCCGCAGGCATCGCGTTCCTCGCGGCGCCGGGCGCCTCCTACGTCACGGGCACCACGTTGGCCATCGACGGCGCCAACTCGATCGCGGGGGCGACCGCCGCCGAGTGACACGGACGGCGCCTGGCGATCGGATCCCGCCCCACTCGACTGTGCGGTTTCATCCGCGCCACGCCGGGCCACGCGTATCGGAACGCACACTCGATGCCGGCGATAGCGTGGAAGCCATGTCCCGACCCGGCGCCGACGCCGCGGAACGCTTGGCGGCCCTCGGCGTGGTGCCGATGGCGCCCGGCTTGTCCGACGACGAAGTCGCCCGCATCGAATCGTCGTTCGCGTTCACGTTCGCCGACGATCACCGGGAGTTCCTCGCCGCATGTCTGCCGGTCGGCGAGGGGTGGCCGAACTGGCGCGAGGCCGGGCGCCGAACCCTCGAGACGCTTCTGCGGCTACCGGTGGACGGCATCCTGTTCGCCGTGGAGTGGAAGCAGTTCTGGGACGCCTCGTGGGGCAGGCGACCGGCCCGCATGAAGGATGCGTTGCGCAGCGCGGCTTACCAGTTGGCCCGCGTACCGCGCCTGGTGCCGGTGCACTCGAATTGCTATCTGCCCGCCGGCCACGATTCCTCCGGTCATCCGGTGCTGTCGATCTACCAGGCCGACATCCACGTGGTCGCCGCCGACCTGTTCGACTACGTCGACAGGCTCACCACGCCAGCCGCCGAGCCGTCAGCCGTGGCGACCGTCGACTTCTGGTCCGATCACGTGCGCTGAGCGTCAGCGTCGACCGCGTCCCGCCCGGCCCGGTTTGCGGGCGCCCTTACCCGCCGCGGCGCGGGCGGCCTGCTTCGCGAGGGTCTTCTCCCGTGCGGTGCGCTTGGGCGCCGGCTGAGCCTGTCCCCGCGACGAACCGGGTTTGCGGCCCCGCACGATCCCGATGAACTCCTCGAGCAGCGGCGACTGGGGCCCGTCCGGGAAGGCCAGCGCCACCGGGCAGGTGGGAGCGTCGGTGATCGGGCGGTACGTGAGGTCCTTGCGGTGATACAGCCGCGCCAACGACTGGGGAACGACGAGCGCGCCGACCCCGGCGGCGACGAGTTCCATTGCGTCCTCGGTGGTCTCGGGGCGGTGATCGACCAGGGTGCCGGGAGCCTCTGCCCAGGCGACCACATGGTCGAGCGGCATCAGCACCGGCTCGCCGGCGAGGTCCGCGGCGGTGATCGTGTCGCCGGCAGTGAGGACGTGGTCGACCGGTACGACGACCACCGTGGTCTCCTCGTAGAGCGGTATGACGGCCAGCCCGGACGTGTCGGCAGGCAGCCGCAGCAACGCCACGTCGACGGTGCCGGCCCGCACGGCGTCGGCGGCGTCTGCCGCGGCGACGGTGCACAACTGCAGCGGCACGTCGGGGTGGCGTTCCGCCCAGTTCCGGGCCCACTTCGCGGGCGTCCCACCCGGGACGTAACCGAGGGTGAGCGAGGGCGGGTTCACCGCCTCAGGCTACCGATAGGCTGATCCCATGAGCAGGCCCAACGCGCAGTCCATGAAGCCCGCCACGGCGGCCAAGAAGCTGGACGTGTACCTGCCCGCGACGCCGGCGGAGTTCCAGGAGAGCTCGATCACCCGCGCTGAACTCGCCGCCCTGCAGGAAGATCCGCCGCAGTGGCTCAAGGACCTCCGCAAGAACGGACCGCACCCGAAGAACCTCGTGGCAGCCAAGCTGGGCATCTCGATCGCGGGTCTCGCGCGGGGCGGCGTCGGGGATGCGCTCACGACCGAGCAGATCAATACGCTGCTCGAGGAGAAACCGGAGTGGCTGGTCGCCGAACGCGAAAGCTACCAGGAGGTGCTGCGCGAGCAGCGACGACTCAAGGCGCTGCGCGCGGACCAGGCACGCGAGGGCTGATTCTCCACCGCAGCGACGGACGGCTCATCGGCCGTGAAGGCGAACAGGAGTCGTCATGGACTGGCAGCACTTCGAGCCGTTCCTGGTGGCCCTGGCCATCGGGTTGCTGCTCGGACTGGAGCGGGAACGCAGTCACAATCTCACTCTGCCCGCCGGCTCACGCTCATTCGCGCTGCTGTCCCTGGCCGGCGCGGTAGCCGCCAGTATCGGCACGTCGGCCGTGGCGGCAGGCTCGATCGGTGTCGCGGTGCTGATGGCGCTCGCATACTTCCGCACCAGCACGGATGATGCCGGCACCACCACCGAGATCGCCGCCCTCGTCGCCTTTCTCCTCGGCGCGCTCGCCTACAACCGGCCGGCCGAGGCGGTCGCTCTCGCCGTGGTGGTCGTGGTGCTGCTGGTGTCGAAGTCCCGCATCCACCGCTTCGCCCGTGAGGTCGTCAGCGAGGTCGAACTCGAGGACGCGATCAAATTCTTCGTCGTGGCATTCGTGATTCTGCCTCTGCTGCCCGACCGGCCGATGGGGCCTTACGGCGTGCTCAACCCGTCGAAGATATGGCTGCTGGTGGTGTTGCTGACGGGTATCGGGTGGGTCGGCTACATCGGCGTTCGCGCGCTCGGCCCACAACGCGGGTTGCTCGTGACGGGTATGGCCGGTGGGTTCGTTTCGGCGAGTGCGACGACCGCGTCGATGGGCCGGCTCAGCAGGACCGAGACGGGGCTGCGCGCCCCACTGGCCAGTGCGCTCGTCGCCAGCCTGGCCACGTTCCTGCAGCTGCTCCTGGTGATCGGCGTGGTCGACATCGATGTGCTCCGCCGCCTGTGGCCTCCGGTGGTGATCGGCGCCCTGGTGCTGGTCGGCGTCGCCGCGTTCGTGTACCGGGGCGCGAACAGGACAGACCACATCACGGCGGACGACGACGAGGCCCCGGCGGAGCCCACAAGCCGACCGTTCGCACTGCGGCCCGCTCTGGTGCTGGCTACAGTGCTGACCCTGGCATTGCTCGTCAGCCGGTGGGCGGCCGACGTGCTGGGCCCCAACGGGCTCGTCCTCGCGGCGTTCGCCGCGGGGCTGGCCGATGCGCACGCCGGCGGGGTCGCGGCCGCCAGCCTGGCCGCCAAGGGCGACGTCACCGTCGATGCCGCCTTGATCGCTATCGCCGCCGCGCTGGGATCCAACCTCGTGGTCAAGGTTCTGCTGGCATTCACCGCGGGTGGTCGGCGGTTCGGCTTGGCTTTTCTCGCCGGAATGGCCGCTCCCACCGTGGCATTCGGCGTCGCGATCACCTTGGCCGTGACCGTGGGGTGACCGCGTCCTACAGCATGCAGGACACGCAACCCTCGACTTCGGTTCCCTCCAAGGCCATCTGGCGCAGCCGGATGTAGTACAGCGTCTTGATGCCCTTGCGCCAGGCGTAGATCTGCGCCTTGTTCACGTCGCGTGTGGTGGCGGTGTCCTTGAAGAACAGCGTCAGGCTCAACCCCTGGTCGACGTGCTGGGTCGCCGCGGCGTAGGTGTCGATGATCTTCTCGTACCCGATCTCGTACGCGTCCTGGTAGTACTCCAGGTTGTCGTTGGTCAGGTACGGCGCCGGGTAGTAGACGCGACCGATCTTGCCTTCCTTGCGGATCTCGATCTTGCTCGCCACCGGGTGGATCGAGCTGGTCGAGTGGTTGATGTAGGAGATCGACCCCGTCGGCGGTACGGCCTGCAGATTCTGGTTGTAGATGCCGTGCTGCTGCACCGACTCCTTCAACCGCCGCCAGTCGTCCTGGTTCGGGATGCGGATGCCCGCATCGGCGAACAGCTGACGGACCCGTTCGGTCTTGGGCTCCCAGGGCTGCTCGGTGTACTTGTCGAAGAACTCACCCGAGGCGTACTTCGAGCGCTCGAACCCCTTGAAGTGCGTACCGCGTTCGATCGCAATACGATTCGACGCCCGCAACGCGTGGTAGAGCACGGTGTAGAAGTAGATGTTGGTGAAGTCCACACCCTCGTCGGAGCCGTAGAAGATCCGCTCTCGGGCCAGGTACCCGTGCAGGTTCATCTGCCCGAGACCGATCGCGTGGGAGTCGTTGTTGCCCTGCTCGATCGACGGCACGGAGGTGATGTGCGTCTGATCGCTCACCGCGGTCAGCGCGCGGATCGCCACCTCGATGGTCTGCGCGAAGTCCGGCGAGTCCATCGCCTTGGCGATGTTCAGCGACCCCAGGTTGCACGAGATGTCCTTGCCGACCTTCGCATAGGACAGATCGTCGTTGAACTCCGACGGCGTGGAGACCTGCAGGATCTCCGAGCACAGGTTGGAGTGGGTGATCTTGCCCTCGATCGGGTTCGACCGGTTCACGGTGTCCTCGTACATGATGTACGGGTAACCCGACTCGAACTGCAGCTCGGCGAGGGTCTGGAAGAACTCGCGCGCCTTGATCTTCGTCTTGCGGATCCGGCTGTCGTCGACCATCTCGTAGTACTTCTCGGTCACCGAGATGTCGGCGAACGGCACGCCGTAGACCCGTTCGACGTCGTACGGCGAGAACAGGTACATGTCCTCGTTCTTCTTCGCCAGCTCGAAGGTGATGTCGGGGATCACCACACCGAGGCTCAGCGTCTTGATGCGGATCTTCTCGTCGGCGTTCTCACGCTTGGTGTCGAGGAACCGGTAGATGTCCGGGTGGTGCGCGTGCAGGTACACCGCACCGGCGCCCTGCCGCGCGCCCAGCTGGTTGGCATAGGAGAACGAGTCCTCGAGCAGCTTCATGATCGGGATCACGCCCGAGGACTGGTTCTCGATGTTCTTGATCGGGGCGCCGTGTTCACGGATGTTGCTGAGCAGCAACGCAACTCCGCCGCCGCGCTTCGACAGCTGCAGCGCCGAGTTGATGGAGCGGCCGATGGACTCCATGTTGTCCTCGATGCGAAGCAGGAAGCAGCTGACCGGTTCACCGCGCTGCTTCTTGCCGGAGTTGAGGAACGTCGGGGTGGCCGGCTGGAAACGCCCGTCGATGATCTCGTCGACGAGCTTCTCTGCCAGTGTGGTGTCACCGGCGGCCAGCGTCAGCGCCACCATCACGACGCGGTCCTCGAAGCGTTCGAGGTAACGCTTCCCGTCGAACGTCTTGAGCGTGTAGGAGGTGTAGTACTTGAACGCCCCGAGGAAGGTCGGGAAGCGGAACTTCTTGGCGTACGCGCGGTCGAGCAGCGTCTTGACGAAGTTGCGCGAGTACTGGTCGAGCACCTCGCGCTCGTAGTAATCCTTCTGGATCAGGTAGTCGAGTTTCTCGTCCTGATTGTGGAAGAAGACCGTGTTCTGGTTGACGTGCTGCAGGAAGTACTCGCGAGCGGCGAGGACGTCCTTGTCGAACTGAATCTTTCCGTCTTTGTCGTACAGATTCAGCATCGCGTTCAACGCGTGGTAGTCGGTCTCCCCGGGAAGCGCGTGCGCGCCGGTGGTTACAGGCTCTGCAGCTGTGACGGTGGGTGGCACGTCTGTTCCTTCCAGAAGTTTTCAAGGCCGGCGCGGACCGCGAGGACGTCGTCGGTCGTCCCCATCAGTTCGAAGCGATACAGATACGGGACGCCGCATTTGCGGGACACCACGTCACCCGCGTAGCCGAATTCGGCGCCGAAGTTGGTGTTGCCCGCGGCGATGACGCCGCGGATCAACGACCGGTTGTGCTCGTTGTTGAGGAATGCGATGACCTGTTTGGGGACGTATCCCCCGGCATCGGGGTCGGGCCCGTTGGCGTGGCCGCCGCCGTAGGTGGGCAGCACGAGCACGTAGGGCTCGCGAACAAAGTCGGGGTCCTGGATACGTCCGAGAATCGGGATCCGGGTGGCGGGCAGCTCCAGCTTCTCGACGAAGCGGTGGGTGTTCTCCGAGACGCTGGAGAAGTACACGATGTTGCCCATTGACTCGAACCTCCGCAGTACCGCGTACCCGGTCAGGCGGTGGCGGCCACCGCGCCGGAGAGGGCCTTGATCCGGTCCGGACGGAAGCCCGACCAGTGGTCGTTGCCGGCCACCACCACGGGAGCCTGCAGGTAACCCAGCGCCATCACGTAGTCGCGCGCCTCGCTGTCGAGCGAGATGTCCACGACCTCGTAGTCGATGCCCTGCTTGTCCAGCGCCTTGTAGGTGGCGTTGCACTGCACGCATGCGGGCTTGGTGTACACGGTGATCAAGGGCTGCGACATCGGCGGTACGGCTCCTTACGCGAACGGCGGTGGTGAATTCAAATCGGACTGGCAACTGCATCGGTACTTCGTGCCGCTGTGATGTTCAGCGGTCCGCGGGCTCCGGAAATTCCTGGTCGGCGGGGTGCGTCTCCGGCGGACCGGATAGCCGACTGCACTGGATCCTGCGCTCCGGCGGGCCTCCGAACCGTGGTGGCCTGTCGGTGTGCAAGACACTACACCTAGTGGCCGACATCGCGGACAGATACAAGATGTTCTGAACAACATTCATGGAATTCCCAGGTCGTAAGCTCCGGTGGACCATTCCGTCCGGCGTGTCGCCACGCCGGACGGAGGGTGTGTCGCTATATATGGACAGGTCTACCACCGGGCACCGACAGCCGGCCCGGGGCCGAAGCCGTGCGGAGGCGCTCAGCAAACGCCGCGCGGGCGCTGAGCTGGCCCGTCATCCGCCCAGCAGCGGACTCACCCGACGGTGGCGCCCACGGAGGCGACGAGCTTCCCGATCACGTCACCCAGCGCCACGACGAGCTCGGCGTTCTCGCGGGGGTGCGCACCCTCGAGCGATGCGCTCGGCACCGACAACTCGAGATCGTCGATCACCCGCGCACCCGCGATGCCGAAGGACTTGCGCGACTCATCGTGGGCCCACTTGCCGCCGTAGCGGCCGAGCGCCGCACCCACCACCGCGAGCGGCTTGTCCTTGAGCGCGCCGTCGCCCCAGGGTCGCGACAGCCAGTCGATCGCGTTCTTGAGCACCGCGGGAATGCTGCCGTTGTACTCCGGGGTGATCACCAACGCCGCATCGGCCGCGCCGGCCGCGGCGCGAAGTGCGCGCACCGGCTCCGGTACCAGGTTCTCGTCGATGTTGTTGTCGAGATCCTCGTTGTAGAAGGGCAGCTCTCCGAGGCGATCGAAGAGGCGCAGCGTCACACCCTCGGGGGCGGAGTCGACCGCCACCTCGGCCAGCTGGCGATTGACCGACGCCTTTCGCAGGCTGCCGAGCAGGACCAGGACGTTCACATCCGACATGTCAGTTTCCTTTCGCGCACCATTGACGTTCTCCGACTCGCTGACAGTAACCGGACTACGGTCCGATTAATTCCGGCTGGACTACAGTCGTTGTCGTGAGCGCCCCCGACCGGTTCGCCCCGCTCCCGGTGACCGATGAGCCGCAGGAGCGTGGGGACGCCGCGCGCAACCGGCTGCTGCTGCTCGAGGCGGCGCGCCGGTTGATCGCCGAACGGGGTGCCGGCGCGGTGAGCACCGATGACATCGCGGCCGCCGCGGGCGTCGGCAAGGGCACGCTGTTCCGGCGCTTCGGGAGCCGGGCCGGTCTGATGGTGGTACTGCTCGACGAGGACGAGAAGGCCCAGCAGCAGGCCTTCCTCTTCGGGCCGCCGCCACTCGGTCCCGGCGCCCCTCCGCTGGAGCGGTTGCTGGCCTACGGGCGGGCCCGGCACACGTTCGTCCACGACCATTACGCCCTGCTCTCGGATGCCGGGCGCGATCCGCAGACCCGCTTCACCGGGCCGTTCCGACTGCATCACGCCCACATCCGGATGCTGCTGCAGTCGGCGGGCACCACCGGGGACCTCGATGCGCAGACCGCCGCCCTGACCGCACTCCTCGACGCCGACTACATCGAGCACCGTCTCGCCGACGGCGCCACGCTCGACGAGGTGGCCGACGCGTGGGAGGTCGTGGCCGTCAAGCTGTGTGGGCGGTGAGGCGTGCCGCGCTGGATCCTGCACGTCGACCTCGACCAGTTCCTCGCCTCGGTCGAGCTGCGCCGACACCCGGAACTGGCGGGGCTGCCGGTGATCGTCGGTGGCAGCGGTGACCCGACCGAACCGCGCAAGGTGGTCACCTGCGCCTCCTACCGCGCGCGCGAATTCGGGGTGCATGCCGGGATGCCCCTGCGCGTGGCGGCGCGGCGATGCCCGGATGCGACGTTCCTGCCGTCGGACACCGCGGCCTACGACGAGGCCTCCGAACAGGTGATGGGGTTGTTGCGCGATCTGGGTCACCCGGTCGAGGTGTGGGGCTGGGACGAGGCCTACCTCGGCGCCGATGTCGAGGATCCGTTCGCACTGGCCGAGCGCATCCGCGAAGTGGTCGCCGGTACCGGTCTGTCGTGCTCGGTGGGCATCAGCGACAACAAGCAGCGCGCCAAGGTCGCCACCGGCTTCGGCAAGCCCGCCGGGGTGTTCATGCTCACCGACGCCAACTGGATGGCCGTGATGGGCGACCGTCCGGTCGACGCGCTCTGGGGGGTCGGGCCCAAGACGGCGAAGAAGCTCACCGCCCTCGGCATCACCACGGTGGCCGATCTCGCCGCCACCGATGCCGCGGTGCTGACATCGACGTTCGGACCGACGACCGGTCTGTGGATCCTGTTGCTGGCCAAGGGCGGTGGCGACGACACGGTCAGCGCAGCGCCGTGGGTGCCGCGCTCACGCAGCCATGTGGTCACCTTCCCGCACGATCTCACCGACCGCGCGGAGATGACCGCGGCGGTGACGCGCCTGGCCGAGCAGACGTTGACCGAGGTCGTCGAGGCCGGCCGCGTGGTCACCCGCGTGGCGGTGACCGTACGCACGAGCACCTTCTACACCCGCACGAAGATCCGTAAGCTGAGCGCCCCGACCACCGAGGCCGGCGTCGTCACCGCCACCGCCCTCGACGTGCTCGCGCTGTTCGACCTCGACCGGCCGATCCGGCTCCTCGGGGTGCGTTTGGAGTTGGCGATGCCGGAAGCCCCCAAGCCCCCGGAACCCCTTGTCGCCGCGGACCAATAGCCTCGCCTCATGCTCCAGACTGTGGCGATCCGCGGTTACCGCTCACTGCGCGATGTGGTGCTCCCGCTGCGCCGGCTGAGCGTGGTCACGGGAGCCAACGGCAGCGGCAAGTCCTCGTTGTACCGCGCGCTGGGCCTGCTGGCCGACTGCGGCCGCGGTGAGGTGATCGGGTCGCTGGCCCGGGAGGGCGGGCTGGAGTCGGTGCTGTGGGCCGGCCCGGAACAGGTCGCCGGCGCCCGGCGCACGGGCACCACGGAAGGCACCGTCCGCACCCGGCCCGTCTCTCTCGAACTCGGTTACGCCGCAGACGATGTCGGCTATCTCGTGGATCTCGGCCTGCCCCAGCACGCCGGTCCGGGCTCGCTGTTCGCACGCGACCCGCAGATCAAGCGCGAAGCGGTGTTCGCCGGGCCGGTGCTGCGCCCCGCCGCCACCCTGGTGCGTCGCGGCGGTCAGTACGCCGAGGCCAGCGCCGAATCGGGCCGCGGCTTCGACGAACTGACCCGGTCGCTGCCGTCCTACCGCAGCGTGCTCGCCGAATACACCGGCGCGGTACCCGAACTCACGTCCGTGCACGACCGGTTGCGCAACTGGCGGTTCTACGACGGATTCCGGGTGGACGCGACGGCCCCCGCGCGCCACCCGCAGGTGGGCACACGCACGCCGGTGCTCTCCGCCGACGGCAGCGACCTGGCGGCCGCCGTGCAGACGATCATCGAGGCGGGGTTCGACGATCTGCCCCGCGCGGTCTCCGACGCATTCGACGGTGCGACGCTCGACGTCGCCGTCCACGACGGGCTCTTCGATCTGCGGTTACGCCAGCGCGGGATGTTGCGCCCCCTGCGGTGCGCCGAATTATCCGACGGGACATTGCGTTTCCTGCTGTGGACGGCCGCGCTGCTCAGTCCGGAACCGCCGTCGCTGATGGTGCTCAACGAACCGGAGACCTCGCTGCATCCGGACCTCGTACGCCCGTTGGCCGGGCTTGCCACCGCGGCCGCGGCGCGCACGCAGGTCGTCGTCGTCACCCACTCCCCCGCGATGATCGACCTGCTGGGCGCGGTGCCGCTCGACGAGGACGGCGATGCGGTCCGGCTCGCGCTGTACAAGGAGTTCGGCGAGACCCGCGTCGCCGGCCAGGGTCTGCTGAGCACGCCGCCGTGGGACTGGGGTAAGCGCTGAGCGAGCCCTACCGGCGGGCGGGTCGCAGGGCGCGGGAGAACAACACGTTGACCTGGCGCATCGCCACGCTGTAGGGCCACCACATGGTGCGCTTGAACAGGTACAGCGCCCTGATGTCCGGTGAGGTGTAGACCAGGTATCGGTTGCGGCGGACCCCGGTCAGGATGCGTTCGGCGACTTTCTCCGGGGGTACGGCGTGGCCGGCGAACCGGTCGGTCCACTTCTGCACGTTCGGGTCCTCGCGGTCGACCCCGGCGATCTGAACCGTATGCACCAGAGAGGTTTTCACCGCTCCGGGCACCACCACCGACACCCCGATACGGTGGCGCGCCAGGTCGAAGCGCAGCACCTCGGACAGCCCGCGCAGACCGTACTTGCTCGCGCTGTAGGCGGCATGCCAGGGCAGTGCGACCACCCCGGCCGCCGAGGACACGTTGACCAGGTGGCCGCCCCGGCGCGCCGCGATCATCGGCGGTACGAAGGCCTCGATGACGTGGATCGGCCCCATCAGGTTCACGTCGACCATCGACTTCCAGTGCTGGTGGGTGAGCCGGTCGACGGTGCCCCACGCGGAGATGCCGGCGATGTTCATCACCACGTCCATTGCGGGGTGGGCGCGGTGGATGTCGGCGGCGAACTGCACGACGGCGTCGTGGTCGGAGATGTCGAACGCCCGGTACATGGCGACCTTGCCGCCGAGCGCACGAGCGTCGGCCACGGTCGTCTCGAGCCCGTCGACGTCGCGGTCGGTGAGGAACAGTTCGGCGCCGTCGCGAGCCAGTCGCAGCGCCGTCGCACGCCCGATACCGCTGGCCGCGCCGGTGAGAAGACAACGCTTACCGGTGAATCCGCTGCCCTGCGTCATGGCGGTGACCCTACCTGCCGCCCCCGCCGCTCAGGTGTGGCGCAGGTCCGAGCCACCCCACAGCGCGTACAGCCACAGGCGCTCGACCACCTCGACCGCCCGCGCCGGGTCGGCGCCGCGGCCGACGAAACCGCTGTCGTGCGAGAGCGTCAGCGCCGTCGTGGCGGTCAACGTCCTGACCAACGCGGGCAGGTCGTCGGAGATCGGTCGGGCGCCGTCGTCCTGGCGCACCAGCCCGACGATCTTGTCGATCACGGTGTCCTCGAAGTCGTTCATGATCTCGCGGATCTGCGCATCGGTGTTCCGCGCCAGCGTGGTGGCCCGCATGATCGGGTTGTTGCTGGCGAACACCGCCGCGGCGTAGCCGACCATCCGCCGCGCGAAGGTGGCGGGTGATTCTTCGGCGTCGCGCGGTGCGAAGTCGTGGGTGAGCTTGTCGAGTTCGGCCATCGCATCGGCGACGATCACCGCGAGCACGGCGTACTTGGAGTCGAAATAGAAATAGAACCCCGACCGCGCCACACCGGCCCGCTCGCTGATGGTGCTGACGGACAGGTCGGCGAACGGTTGCTCCTGGAGCAGCTCACGAACCGCGGCGACGATCGCGTCGCGTTGCCGGTCGCCGCGGCTGCGACGGATCTCAGGCGTGGCGGATTCGGCGGTCATGACACTCAACCTTGGCACCGCGGCACGCCAGAACAAAACTTGACATGCGTCAAGACGGCCGGTCAGGATGTGGGGGAGGTGACGTCCACCACAGCGTTGTGACTACCAGGAGCGTTCAGATGGCGACCATCAGCACCCCGGAGTATCTGCTCGACCAGGCCAAGCGACGGTTCACCCCGACGCTGAACACCATCCCCGGGATGGGCATCGTCGAGAAGCGCCTGCGCGACAAGCTGCAGAACCAGGAGTGGAAGCAGTTCGTGCTGGCCGAACCGCCCGCCGGCAGCGGGCTCAAGCCGGTGATGGGTGATTCCGGGCTCCCGGTGCTGGGCCACATGATCGAGACCTTCCGCGGGGGTCCGGACTACCTGCTGCAGGTGTACAAGACCTACGGCCCGCTGCACTACGCCTACTCCCCCGCGCTGCCAGCGGTGGTGGCGCTCGGACCCGACGCCACCCAGGCCGTCTTCTCCAACAAGAACAAGGACTTCTCGCAGCGGGGCTGGCACCCGGTCATCGGTCCGTTCTTCAACCGCGGCCTGATGATGCTCGACTTCGACGAGCACATGTACCACCGCCGCATCATGCAGGAGGCGTTCACCCGCACCCGCCTGGCCGGCTACGTCGAGCACATCGACCGAGTCGCCTCGCAGGTCATCGCGAACGACTGGGTCGAGAACGATGCGCGGTTCCTGTTCTACCCGGCCGTCAAGGAACTCACCCTCGACATCGCCTCGGTGGTGTTCATGGGCCACGAGCCGGGCACCGACAAGGAGCTCGTCACCAAGGTCAACGACGCGTTCACGATGACGACCCGCGCCGGCGGCGCGATCATCCGCACCGGCCTGCCGCCGTTCAAGTGGTGGCGCGGCCTGCAGGCCCGCAAGGTCCTCGACAACTACTTCGAGCAGCGGGTCAAGGAGAAGCGGGGCTCCGAGGGAACCGACATGCTGACGGTGCTGTGCCACACCGCGGACGAGGACGGCAACACGTTCTCCGATCAGGACATCGTCAACCACATGATCTTCCTGATGATGGCGGCCCACGACACCTCGACGTCGACGCTGACGACGATGGCCTATCACCTCTCACGCAACCCCGAGTGGCAGGAGCGCTGCCGCGAGGAGTCCGAACGCCTGGGCGACGGTCCGCTCGACATCGAGGCGCTCGAGAAGCTGGAGACCCTCGACCTGGTGATCAACGAATCGCTCCGCCTGGTGACGCCGCTGCCGTTCAACGTGCGTCAGACGGTCCGCGACACCGAACTGCTGGGTCACTACATCCCGGCGAACACGGACGTGGTGCTCTGGCCGTCGGTGAACCATCACCTGCCGGAACTGTGGACAGATCCCGAGAAGTTCGACCCGGCCCGCTTCACCGAACCGCGTAACGAACACAAACAGCACCGGTACGCGTTCGCGCCGTTCGGCGGCGGCGCCCACAAGTGCATCGGCATGGTGTTCGGTCAGTTGGAGATCAAAACCGTGATGCATCGGCTGCTGCGCCGCTACCGGTTGGAACCGCCGCGTCCCGGCTACGTCTCGAAACTGGACTACGCGGGCATGCCGGTGCCGATGGACGGTATGCCGATCGTGTTGCGCCCGCTGCGCTGACGCCCCGCGTCAGGCGGCGAGCAGCCGGTTGGCGCAGGCGACGACGGCCCGCAGGGCGGACTGGGTGGCGTCCTGCGACCAGCCCATCGCCCACTCGGTATGCGTGCCGTCGGAGCCGCGGATGAACGTCGCGGTGTGCGAGCCGGCGGGAATCTGGTGGAAGGCGACCGTCTCGACGGCGATGCCCTGGTCGTGCAGCATCGCGGTCAGCGCCGCGACCGGGCCGGATGCGGCCGCCGTCGCGGTGCTGATCCGGTCGCCGAACGCCAGGGTCGCCTGGTAGTTGCGGGCCTGCGGGCCCAGCCGGCCGGCCGGCCGTTCGGTGTCGGTGCACATCCACTGGCCGAGCCGCAGCGGGCCCGTCGTGGGTGCGTATTCGTCGAGGAACTGGTCCCAGGTCATGTCGTCGGCCTCCTTACGCAGACCGCGGGGCAGCCGCGTGATCCAGGCATACGGCGCGGTCTCGCTGGCGGTGGGCGTCAGGGCGGGTGATGGCGATTCGATAATCGACGTGGTGCTCATGTGCCGGTCTTCTCGTGATGGAGGTGACCGACGGTGTAGCAACGACCCACAGCGAGGGGTCGGTCCGGATCAGACCCCGCTGCGGGTTGCTACTACGAGTCGCCTTGGCACGTGGGCGATGCTAGACCTCCGCCAGGCCGCCGTGCAAACAGTTTCTCTCGCCGATCGGCCACCGGCGGGGCGGCACTAAGGTCGTCGCAATGGGTTGGCCCGAGTTCGGTCTGTTGCTGGCCGCAGGCGTCCTGGGCGGCCTCACCGGCAGCATCGCGGGGTTGGCGTCGGTGGCCACCTACCCCGCACTGTTGCTCGCCGGTCTGCCGCCGGTGGCGGCCAACGTCACGAACACGGTGTCGCTGGTGTTCAACGGCATCGGATCGGTGCTGGGTTCGCAGCCCGAACTGCGGGGTCAGGGCGGGTGGCTGCGGCGCATCGTGCCGGCCGCCGCGCTCGGCGGGGTGGCGGGTGCGGCGCTGCTGCTGTCGACACCGGCCGAAGGGTTCGAGAAGGTCGTCCCGATCCTGCTGGGCGGGTCCGCGGTGCTGATCCTGCTGCCCCGCCGGTCGGCTCCGGCGCACCCGGGGCATCGTCCGCACGCCGGCCTGTGGGCATCGGCTGCGATCTTGGCCATCTGCATCTATGGCGGTTACTTCGGCGCGGCGGCCGGAGTGCTGCTGCTGGCGCTGCTGCTGACCACGGGGACCGACACCCTCGCACACGCGAACGCGGGCAAGAACGTCGTCCTCGGGGTCGCCAACGCGACCGCGGCCCTGGTCTTCGCGGTGTTCGCGCCGGTGCACTGGGTGGCGGTGATCCCCCTGGGCGCGGGCTGCCTGATGGGGTCCAGGCTGGGCCCGGTGGTGGTGCGCCGGGCGCCGGCCGGCCCGATGCGCATTGTCATCGGCCTCGCGGGCGTCGGCCTGGCGGTCAAACTCGGTGTCGACGCCTACCGCTGAGACCGTCACATGAAGGGATCGTCGCCCTTGGCGACGCGCATCCCCAGGTCGATCAAGTTGGTCGCGGAGGTGTGCAGTCGTTCGCCGGCCTCCCTGGTCGCGCGGCCGGCCAGATACCGCGACCACGTTCCCTCGATCACCACGGCGAGTTTGAAGCACGCCATCGCCAGATACCAGGGCAGCGCGTCGGTGCGCCGTCCGCCCGCGGAGACGTAGGCGTCGAGCAGGTCACGGCGGCTCGCCAGCCCGCCGAGGGCGGCGAGTTCCGACCCGGCGTCGATCGGGTTCGGATCGTGCGGCCAGCAGATCAGCATCCACCCGAGGTCCAGCAGCGGGTCGCCGACGGTGCACATCTCCCAGTCGATGAACGCCGCGAGTTCGGGCGTCTCCCGGCGCAGCAGCACGTTGTTCAGGTGGGCGTCGCCGTGCATGATGCCCGGTTCGCCGTCGGCGGGCCGATTCGCCTCCAGCCACTCGGCCAGATCTCTGACGGCGGGCAACGAATCCGGCGAGTAGTGCTCATGGCGGTAGCTCTCGAGCAGCCGCAGGAACTGCGGGACCTGACGGGCCAGAAAAGAACCCGGCCGTTTGATCGCGGCGAGTTCACTGCCTTCCCACGGCACGTTGCCGAGCTGGGCCAGGCTGGCGGCGTAGGACAACCCCACCCGGTGGCGCATGTCCGGATCGCGCCGATAGGCCTCGGCCACCTCGTTACCGGGATTGAATCCGTCGACCTCCTCCATGAGGTAGAACACCACGCCGAGCACGTCGAGGTCCTCGCAACCCGCGATGAAACCCGGGTGCGGCACGGGGTTTCCGGCCAACGTCCGCAGCACGGCGATCTCGCGCTGCATCGTCTTGTCACTGGTCGGCCGCGGATGGACCGGCGGACGGCGAAGCACCATCGGCCGCCCGTCGAGGTGCAACCGCACCACGACGTTCTGGCTGCCGCCGGCCAGCGGGGTCACGTCGGTGACCGTCGTGCCGAGGCCTTCCCGGCGGGCCCACTGCGTCAGGGCGGTCACATCGGCGTCGGTCAGGGTGGGTAGTTGCTGCGCGGCGTCGGGCATGCCGTCATGGTCTCAGGCCTTGCGCGCGGTCAGCAGCAGATACTCCCACTCCATGTGCGACGAGCCGTCCATCAGCTCGTCGCCCAGCTGCGCGATGTCGTTGTCCAGCTGGGCGGCCCGGTCCGCGTCGTCGCCGAGGTTGCGGTACGCCGCGATGGTCGGGCCGTAGACGGCCTTGAAGTAGTCGCGGAACTGGGCGCCGTCGGCGAAGTGCGTCACCGGCAGGGTGCGGCGCTCGGCGACGACGTCGGTGACCCGGTCGCCGAAGAGCTCCCGCACGTGCTCTTCGCGCCCCCACAGCGGCGGCGGCGAGGCACCCGGCGGCGGGGGCGGCATGTAGGGCTTCATGGTGGCGAACAACCGGCCGATGTGCCCCTCGGGGGTCCAGTTGAGCAACCCGATCGTCCCACCCGGCCGGCACACCCGCAGCAGCTCGTCGGCGGCGCGTTGATGGTAGGGCGCGAACATCACCCCGATGCAGGACATGACCACGTCGAAGTCGTTGTCGGCGAACGGGAGAGCGTGTGCGTCGGCTTCCCGCCAATCGAGTTGCACCCCGGTCTGCGCGGCGAGCGCGCGACCGGCCTCCAGTAGTTCGGGGGTCAGGTCGCTGGCCGTCACCGCGGCGCCCTTCTGGGCGGCCGGGATGGCGGCGTTGCCGGTGCCCGACGCGACGTCGAGCACCCGGTCCCCGGCGCCGATGCCTGCAGCCTCGACCAGCACCGGCCCCAGCGGCGCGACCAGTTCGGCCGCCAGTCTGGGGTAGTCGCCGGAGGCCCAGATGGAACGGTGTCTGGCGGCCAGTTGCCGGTCGTCGACCGTGGCGGTGTCACTGCTCATGGCTGCGTCTCCTTAGTTCGGGTGCCCACAATCGTCACGCCCCGTCCGCGGCGATTCCAGTTCCATATCTGTACTGGCGGCGCGTTGTGCGCGACGATGGCTGTGCGGTCGTCGAGGAGGTGTGCCGATGTCGGGTTACGGCCAGTTCTGCCCCGTGGCCAAGGCCATGGAAGTGCTCGACGAACGCTGGACGCTGCTGGTGGTCCGCGAATTGTTGCTCGGTAGTACACATTTCAACGAACTGCGCCGCGGTGTGCCGAAGATGTCACCGGCGCTGCTGTCGAAGCGGCTCAAGTCGCTGATCCGGGCCGGTGTCGTCGAGCGCAGCGAAATCGACGGTCGCACAACATATTCTCTCACTCCCTGCGGCAAGGAACTGACCGCGGTGGTGGACGCGCTGGGCGCCTGGGGGGTGCGCTGGATCGGCGAACTGGGCGAATCTGACCTCGACCCGCACCTGCTGATGTGGGACATGCGCAGGTCGATCCCGTTGGCCGAATGGCCGGACGTCCGCACCACGCTGGCATTCCGCCTCGACGGGGTGGAGGCGCGCGCGTCGCGCTGGTGGCTGGTGGTCGCCGACGGGCGGGCGGACGTCTGCGATTTCGACCCCGGCTACGAGGTGACGGCGACGGTGTCGGCAGGCCTGCGGACGCTGACCGCGATCTGGCGCGGCGACATCAGTTGGCAGCGTGCTCTGCTCGACGGTGGCGTGTCGGTGTCGGGCCCGGCAGAGGTCCGCCGCGCGGTGCCGGGCTGGATCGGTCAGGGTTCGCTGGCGGCGGTACCCCGCGTTCGCGATTTCGGCGTGGTCGGTCGCGCCTGACGCGACCGACCACGCCGAAATCACCTACTTGGGGGCGAACCGCTGCCCGGCGTCGAGCCGGATGCACTGCCCGTTGAGCATCGCGTTCTCGACGATCGCGACGGCCAGCTTGGCGTACTCCTCTGGGCGGCCGAGCCGCTTGGGGAAGGCGGCGTCCTTGGTCAGCTGGGCGGCGAACTCGTCGGGGATGCCCTCGGTCAGACCGGTGGCGAAGAGGCTGGGGGCGATGGCGAGCACCCGGATCCCCAGGCTGCCCAGATCCCGCGCCATCGTCAGGCACATGCCGGCGATGGCGGCCTTGGAGGCGGTGTAGGCGACCTGCCCGATCTGGCCCTCGAACGCGGCGATCGACGAAGTGTTGATGATGACCCCGCGCTCGTCGTCCTCGGGCTCGTTCTTGCTCATGTGCTCGGCGGCGAGCCTGCTGATGTTGAAGGTGCCGACGGTGTTGAGGTCCTGCACCTGACGGAAGACGTCCAGGTCGTGCGGCCCGTTCTTGGACAGCGTCCGCATGGCCGAACCACCGCCGGCGGTGGTCACGGCGATGTGCAGGCCGCCGAGCGCCTCGACCGCCTGGGCCAGCACCTGCTCGGTGCCGGCGAAGTCCATGACGTCGACCGGGTAGAACGTCGCGCCGAGCTCGTCGGCCACCTCCTGGCCCTTGGACTGCGGCCGGTCGAGCACCGCGACACTCGCGCCGCGTTTGGTCAGCGCCTCGGCGGTGGCACGGCCGAAGCCGGATGCACCTCCGACGACGACGGCCTTCTTGCCCTCGATCTCCATCTAGCTCCCTTTCCACATTGAGGTCGGACTGTAAAGGAACCTAGCCGACGTCACCGTTTCTTAAGGCCTTCGGGTGCGCAGACTGACTACCTTGGCGATCATGGTCGGCATTCCACGCACCACGCGCGCATGGTGTGGAATCGCCGCGGCGGCCGTCGCCCTCGGTGTCACCGAGTTGACGGCGGCGCTGTTCGGTCCGGAAGCCGACGCCCGCACCGCGGTCGGTTCGGCGGTCATCGACGCGACGCCCGGCCCGGTCAAGGAGTGGGCGATCACCGTCTTCGGCATGGCCGACAAGCTGGTGCTGTCCGTTCTCGTGCTGGCGGTGATCGCGATACTCGCCGCTGCCGGCGCGAGCCTGCAGACGCGTCGGGTCCCGGTGGGCAGCGCGGTCATCGTGGCCGGCGGCGTCCTCGGGTGCGCGGCGGTGCTGTCCCGGCCGGGCGCGGGTGCCGCCGACCTCATCCCGACGGTCGCGGGTACCGCGTGTGGGGTGGCGGTCCTGCACGTGCTGCTGTCCGGTCGGGTCACCGACGGGGGTGAGACCGCCACCGTCGACCGCGGCCGCCGCCTCTCGCTGGTGACCCTGGGTCTTTTCGCCGCCGGCGGTCTCGCGGGCGCGGCCGGGGCCGTCCTCTCCCGGCGCGCCGCCTCGGTGAGCGGTGACCGCGCCGCGTTCGCGCTGCCGCGCATCGACGTACCGGCGCCGCCGATACCGGCGGCCGTAGCGCCCGGCGGTGTGACGCTGCCGTCGTTCGTCACGTCCAACGCCGACTTCTACCGCATCGACACCGCGCTCAGCGTGCCGCAGGTGGGCCGCGAGCAGTGGCGGCTGCGCGTGCACGGGATGGTCGACCGCGAGATCACCTACCGCTTCGCCGACCTCGAGCGATTCGAGGTGGTGGAGAAGGTCGTGACGTTGACGTGCGTGTCCAATCCGGTGGGCGGTGAGCTGGTGTCCAATGCCACCTGGACCGGGTACCGCGTGCGAGACATTCTGGCGGAAGCCGGAATTCACGCGGACGCCGACATGGTGCTGTCCACCTCGCACGACGGTTTCACCGCGGGCACGCCGGTCGAGGCGCTCACCGATTCGCGTGACGCCCTGCTCGCGATCGGCATGAACGGCGAACCGCTGCCGACCGAACACGGTTACCCGGCCCGCCTCGTGGTCCCCGGCCTCTACGGATACGTGTCGGCGACGAAATGGGTCGTCGATCTGGAGCTCACCCGCTTCGACCGGGCGCAGGCGTACTGGACGAAACTGGGGTGGTCGGAGCGCGGGCCGATCAAGACGCAGTCGCGAATCGACGTGCCGCGCAGCGGTACCGACGTCGCATCGGGGCCGGTGAGCTTCGGCGGTGTGGCGTGGGCGCAGGACCGTGGCGTGCGCGCGGTCGAGGTGCGCATCGACCCGCCCGGCGGTCGGGGCGAATGGCGGCAGGCCACCTTGGGCGATAGCTACTCCGACGACACCTGGCGGCTGTGGAGCTATTCCTGGGAGGCGAAGGAGCCGGGCCGGTACACCATGGTCGTCCGCGCCACGGACAACACCGGCGCAGTGCAGACCGAGGATCGCGCCGATCCGGTACCCGACGGCGCGACGGGCTGGCACACCGTCGTCTTCCACGTCACCTGATTCTCGCGGCCGTCGGACCCGACGAAAAATCCGTGGCTCGGCCACACCCGGTCGCACTACGGTCGACTGCCATGACCACCCCGGCCGAACACTGGCGGCATCTGCTCCGCGGCGAACTGCTCACCGCGCGCAAGCAGCGCGACACCGTGCGCGTCGCTGCGCTGCGCTCGGCGCTGGCCGCCGTGGACAACGCCGAAACACCCGAATCGACGGTGGTTTCGGCGCAGCCCGGCCGGCCGGGCACACCCGCGGGAACGGTCGCGGGCAGCGTCCAGGGACTGGGTGCCGCCGAGGTGGCGCGGCGGGTGCTCTCCGACGAACAGATCCGCTCACTGCTGACCGCCGAGGTCGACGAACGGGTCGGCGCCGCCGCCACCGCCGACGCCGGCGGGTTCCCCGATCGCGCGGCGACGCTGCGCGGCGAAGCCGAGGTGCTCGAGGCTCTGCTGGGGAATGTCTGACCGGCGTGCCATCCTCGACGTGTGCTGCTCGTCGATGTCGCCACCGCGTCGGTCGACGTCGGCGCGATGTCGTCGCGGCTGGCCAAGACGGCCAGGATCGCCGATCTGCTGAGCCGCGCGGGCACCGAACAGGACGCCCGGCTCGTCGCGGTGACGGTGGCGTGGCTGTCCGGTGAACTCCCCCAGCGCCAGATCGGTGTCGGCTGGGCGGCCTTGCGTTCGCTCCCGGCCCCGGCCGCCGCGCCCACACTGACCGTGACGGCGGTCGACGCGGCGTTCTCCGAGATCGGCGCGGTGGCCGGAAAAGGTTCGCAGGCCCGCCGGGCGGGTCTCGTCGCCGAGCTGTTCGCCGCCGCCACCGACGTCGAGCAGACCTTCCTGCGCCGCCTGCTGACCGGTGAACTGCGTCAGGGGGCGTTGATCGGGGTGATGGCCGACGCCGTCGCCAAGGCCGCCGATGTGCCCGCCGCCCGGGTGCGCCGGGCGGCGATGCTCGCCGGTGACCTGCCCGCGGTGGCCGCCGCGGTGCTCGCCGGAGGGGACGCCGCGCTGGCCCGGTTCACCCTGCAGGTGGGCCGCCCCGTCGGGCCGATGCTCGCCCAGACCGCAACGGGAGTCGCCGACGCACTGAACCGGTTGGGCGGCACGGCGGTGTTCGAGGCGAAACTCGACGGCGCCCGCGTGCAGATCCACCGTCGGGGATCGGACGTGTCGGTGTACACCCGATCCCTCGACGACGTCACCGCCCGCCTGCCGGAGGTCGTCGAGGCTGCGCTCGCGCTGCCGGTCACCGACCTGATCGCCGACGCCGAGGCGATCGCGCTGCGCCCGGACGGCCGCCCGCACCGGTTCCAGGTGACCGCATCGCGGTTCGGCCGGGCGGCATCGCGCGCCACGCAGCCGCTGTCGGTGTTCGTCTTCGACCTGCTCCACGTCGACGGCGCCGATCTGCTCGATCAGCCGACCAGCGACCGGGTGCGCGTCCTCGACGACCTCGTGCCCGCGGCGCACCGGGTCGACCGGCTCGTCACCGACGACGGCGCCGCCGCGCAGGGCTTCCTGGAGGCGACACTCGCCGCCGGACACGAGGGCGTGATGGCGAAGTCACCGAACGCGCCGTACGAAGCGGGCCGCCGCGGGGCGGGCTGGCTGAAGGTCAAACCGGTCCACACCCTCGATCTGGTCGTGCTCGCCGTCGAATGGGGCAGCGGCAGGCGCACCGGGAAGCTGTCCAACATCCACCTCGGCGCCCGCGACCCCGCGACCGGGGGTTTCGTCATGCTGGGCAAGACGTTCAAGGGGATGACCGACGCGATGCTCGACTGGCAGACCGCCCGGTTCCTCGAACTGGCCGACCCAGCCGCGCAGCCGGCGACCGACGGCCACACCGTCAAGGTCCGGCCCGAACAGGTGGTCGAGATCGCGTTCGACGGCGTCCAGGGTTCGACGCGGTATCCGGGCGGCATGGCATTGCGGTTCGCCCGCGTCCTGCGCTACCGCGACGACAAATCGCCGGCCGAGGCGGATACGGTCGACACCGTGCGTGCCTTCTACGAGCACGGCTGAAACCCCGGAATCGATGCACGGGCGATCTGGCCGGTGCAAGTATCGACACCACGGGCATCTGACACTGTCGCGCCATCGTAGGGAGGGATCGTGGCCACACCCACCGCCGCGCCATCGGAGCGTTTCGAGGAGACGGACGGCGACGTCACGTACATCCGCACGGACAAGGATCTGCCGCCGGTGGCGATCATCGACCGGTCGCCGATCACCACCAGGCACAAGATCGTCTTCGGACTCATCGCGCTCGCCGGGGCGATCGCCTGGGCGGTGATCGCCTTCTTCCGCGGGGAGACCGTCAACGCCGTCTGGTTCGTGATCGCCGCCATCTGCACGTACGTGGTGGCATTCCGGTTCTACGCGCGCCTGATCGAGATGAACATCGTCAAACCGCGCGACGACAACGCCACGCCTGCAGAGCTTTTCGAGAACGCCACCGACTACGTTCCGACCGACCGCCGGGTGCTGTTCGGTCACCACTTCGCCGCCATCGCCGGCGCAGGCCCGCTCGTCGGCCCGGTCCTGGCCATGCAGATGGGCTTCCTGCCGGGCACCATCTGGATCATCATCGGCGCGGTGTTCGCCGGGTGTGTGCAGGACTATCTGGTGCTGTCGATCTCGACGCGGCGCCGGGGTCGCTCGCTGGGCCAGATGGCCCGCGACGAGCTGGGCGCCGTCGGCGGGGCCGCCGCGATCGTCGGCGTGCTGGTCATCATGGTCATCCTGCTGGCGGTGCTGGCACTGGTGGTCGTACAGGCGCTGGCCCAGAGCCCCTGGGGTGTGTTCTCCATCGCGATGACGATCCCGATCGCGTTGTTCATGGGTGTCTACCTGAGGTTCCTGCGCCCGGGCCGGGTGTCCGAGGTGTCGGTGATCGGCGTGGGGCTGCTCCTGCTGGCCGTCGCCTCCGGCCGTTGGGTGGCCGAAACATCCTGGGGCGCATCCTGGTTCGATCTGTCGCCGGTGGCGCTGAGCTGGGCGATCATCCTCTACGGGCTGGCCGCGTCGGTGTTGCCGGTGTGGTTGCTGCTCGCCCCGCGCGACTATCTGTCGACGTTCATGAAGGTCGGCACCATCGCGCTGCTGGCGGTCGGCATCCTCATCGCCCGCCCGGTCATGGAGGCGCCGGCGATCTCGAACTTCGCCGCCAGCGGCACCGGGCCGGTGTTCGCCGGATCCCTGTTCCCGTTCCTGTTCATCACGATCGCCTGCGGGGCGCTCTCGGGCTTCCACTCGCTGATCTCCTCGGGCACCACGCCGAAGCTGCTCGAGAAGGAAAGCCAGATGCGGCTGATCGGCTACGGCGGCATGCTGACCGAGTCGTTCGTGGCGATCATGGCCCTGATCACCGCCGCGATCCTCAACCAGCACCTGTACTTCACGCTCAACGCGCCCGCCGCCCAGACCGGCGGCACGGCCGAGACCGCGGCGGAGTACGTCAACAACCTCGGACTGTCCGGCGCCCCGATCACCCCCGAGCAGATCGACGAGGCCGCCAGGAGCGTGGGTGAGAGCTCGATCGTGTCGCGCACCGGCGGCGCGCCCACGTTGGCGTTCGGCATGTCCGAAGTGCTCAGCAGCGTGTTCGGCGGCGACGCGCTCAAGGCTTTCTGGTACCACTTCGCGATCATGTTCGAGGCCCTGTTCATCCTCACCACCGTCGACGCCGGCACCCGCGTGGCGCGGTTCATGCTGTCCGACGGCCTTTCGAATCTCGGTGGGCCACTGCGGAAACTGAAGGACCCGAGCTGGCGCGTCGGAGCCTGGGCCTGCAGCGTGATCGTCGTGGCCGCGTGGGGCAGCATCCTGCTGATGGGGGTCACCGATCCGCTCGGTGGCATCAACACGCTGTTCCCGCTGTTCGGTATCGCCAACCAGCTGCTGGCGGCGATCGCGCTGACCGTCGTCACGGTCGTCGTCCTGAAGAAGGGCCTGGGCAAGTGGGCGCTGGTGCCGGGCATTCCGCTGCTGTGGGATCTGGTCATCACGCTGACCGCGTCGTGGCAGAAGATCTTCTCCGGCGACCCCAGGGTCGGCTACTGGACCCAGCACTTCCAGTACAAGGCGGCGCTGGCGCAGGGTAAGGAGTCGTTCGGCGCGGCCAAGAACCCCGATCAGATGAACGACGTCATCCGCAACACCTTCATCCAGGGCACCCTGTCCATCGTGTTCGCCGTGCTGGTCGTGATCGTCTTCGCCGCGGGGGTCGTCATGGCGGTGCGCGCCCTGCGGGGCACCGCCCCGCCGACCACCGAGGACGAGGCGGTGCCGTCGCGCATCTTCGGTCCGTCCGGCCTGCACACCACCGCCCGGGAGAAGGAGGTGCAGAAACAGTGGGACGCGCTGCCGTCATCGCACGCCAGATCCGTTGGTACGTCGCCTCGTTGATGGGCGACAACCACTACCGCCGTTACCTCGAGCACCGGCGGCGCACCCATCCGGGAGAACCGGTGCTCACCGAGCGTGAGTACTGGCGGATGCGGCATGCGGCCGCCGACGCCAACCCGGGAGCGCGGTGCTGCTGAGCCCTAAGCCGGCCGCAGCGCGTACCGGATCGGCAGGTGCTTGAGCCCGCCGACGAACGTCGTCGCGACGTGTTCCGGGCGACCGGCGAGTTCGACCGACCGCAGCCGCGGCAGCAGCTCGGCGAAGAAGCTGTTGACCTCCATCCGCGCCAGTGCGGCGCCCAGACAGAAGTGCACCCCGTATCCGAACGACACGTGCCTGTTGGGGTCGCGTCCGACGTCGAAGCGGAACGGCGCGTCGAACACGTCGTCGTCGCGGTTGCCCGAGACATAGGACAGCAGAAGCGATTCGCCCGCCTTGATCGGTACGCCGCGCACCTCGGTGTCCTGGGCCGCCGTGCGCATGAACGCCTTCACCGGGGTGACCCAGCGGATCATCTCCTCGGCCGCGAGGCCCATCAGGCCGGGGTCGGCCTGCAGGCGGCGCAGCTGATCCGGGTGTTCGATGAGCGCCAGCATGCCGCCGGAGATGGTGGCGCTGGTGGTGTCGTGACCGGCGGCCGCCACGATCGCGTAGTAGGACACCGTGTCGATGTCGGACAGCGGCTCGCCGCCCAGTCGCGCATTGGCGATCGCCGAGGCGAGGTCTTCGGTCGGGTGCTCCCGGCGCGACGCGGTCAACGCGGTGAAGTACTGGAACATCTCCAGCAGCGCGGCCATCTGCTCCTCCGACGAGTCCCCGCGCTGGAACTCCTCGTCGTCGCTGCCGAACAGTTCCTGGGTGAGCTTGAGCATCAACGGGAAGTCGGCTTCGGGCACGCCGAGCAGAGACATGATGACGTAGAGCGGGTAGTTGACGGCGACCTCCTGGACGAAGTCGCATTCCGGGCCGGTCGCGAGCATCTTGTCGACGTAGGTCCTGGCCAGCTCGTCGACGCGAACCTTCAACGCCCGCATGGCCTTCGGCCGGAACCAGTCGGCGCCGATGGCCCGCAGGTCGCGGTGTTCGGGGTCGTCGAGGTGGATCAGGGTGCGGATGCCCACGCCTGCCTGGAGTTCGTCGGCGGTGGCCGTCATCAACACCGAACGCGGCGAGTTGGTGAACACGGTGTTCGCGCGTTCGATCGCCATGATGTCGGCGTGTTTGGTGACAGCCCAGAACGGCCGGTAGCCGTCGACGTCCACCCACGACACCGGCGCGTGCGCCCGCAGGTGCGTCAGGGCGGCGTGCAGTGCCGGTTCGTCGGTGTAGGCCCGGGGAGTGGCGAACACTCTGGCGGCCTCGTCGATGATCGGGGCGCTCACGGGTGACTCCTCCCTACGGCGGCCGGAAGACCGCGCAACTCGTGCAGTACATCGGTGACGGTGGCGTCGGGCACCCCGGCCGGAAAGGCAGGCAGCACACGGTCGATCACCCCGTCGCAGCGGGCCCGCAGCTTCGCGGCCACGGTGTCCAGCGGTGCGACGACGGCGAACGCGTCGAGTACCTCGTCGTCGATCAGCGCGCCCATGGCGTCCCATTCGCCCAGCCGGGACAACCGGTGCAGCTCGCTGTGCAGATCGCCCCAGCCGTGCAGCTCGAGCACCCTGCGGTAGGCGGGTGTCGACCCGTAGAACGCCAATTGTTTCCGGGTCGCCACGGCGGCAGCACGCACGTCCTCGGCGGTCTCCCCCGTCACCACGAACACCGGGCACGACACCTGGAAGTCCCTGCGGCGCCGACCCGTGCGGGCCATCCCCTCCAGCAGTGCCGGGGTGGTGACCTCGTCGAGGTAGCGCTTGGTGGTGAACGCATGCGCCAGCAGACCGTCGGCGACTTCACCGCACATCCGGGTCATCGCCTCACCGACGGCGGCGATGAAGATCTTCGGCACACCGTGGGGCTGGGGTTCGGGCACGAACATCGGGGTCATGATCTTGTGGGTGTAGAACTCGCCCTCGAAACGCAGCGGGGTGCCGTCATGCCAGCACGACCAGATCTCCCGCAGCGCCGCGACGAACTCACGCATCCTGCCCACCGGATGACTCCAGGGCATGGAGAAGCGCTTCTCGATGTGGGGCTGGATCTGGGTGCCCAGACCGAGGATGAAGCGCCCGCCCGAATAGGCCTGCAGATCCCACCCGATGTTGGCGACTGTCATCGGGTTCCGGGCGAACGCCACCGCGATGCTGGTGCCGATCTCGAGCCGGGTGGTGTGCTCGGCCGCCAGCAGCAGCGGAAGGAATGGGTCGTGGTTGATCTCGCCCGTCCAGCAACCGTCGTAGCCCTGGTCTTCCAGGGCGGTGGCCACCTCGGGGACGCGGGCGAGTTGACTGGGGATGCCTCGGTCCACTTTGAGGCCGGGCACTGCGCCGTCACCCATGGGAGATGACGCTACAGTAAGCAATTCAGTAAGGTCAACGACCGTGAGTGAGGACCGACGGATGACGGACGCGCAGGACTGGAAGGAGACGCTCGAGGACCTCGAGCGCCGCCGTGCGCATACGTACGGCATGGGCGGGCCGGAGCGCGTCGCCAAACACCACGGCAAGGGCAAGCTCGACGCCAGGGCGCGCATCACACGTCTGCTCGACCCGGATACGTTCTGCGAGTTCGGCACATTGGTCGGTGGCGACATCGCCGCCGACGGTCTCGTCGCCGGCTCCGGCCGGGTCGGCGGCGTCCCGGTCATGGTGGGCGCCGAGGATTTCACGACACTCGCAGGCAGTATCGGGCCGGGCGGCAACGCCAAGCGCTACCGGCTCGCCGAACTGGCGCTGCGCAACAAGATCCCGCTTGTGATGTTGTTGGAGGGCGCGGGTTTCCGGCCCAGCGGCGAACACTACGGCCGCACCCCGACCGACCTGATCATCCAGGCGCAGTGCTCGGGAAAGGTGCCCACGGTCGCCGCGGTGCTGGGACCGTCCGCCGGGCACGGTGCGCTGGTGGCCCCGGTGTGCGATTTCACGATCATGAGCGCCGGTGGGGCGATCTTCACCGCCGGTCCCCCGGTGGTCAAAGAGTCCACCGGAGAGGACATCTCGAAGGAGGATCTGGGCGGTCCCGAGGTCGCGCTGACCAGCGGGGTGATCCACAACTACGGCGAGGACGACGAGACGGTGATCGACGACATCCGTCGGTACCTGTCCTACTTCCCGTCCAGCGCGTGGTCGTATCCGCCGACCCGGCTCGCCGACGACACCGCCGATCCGCGCCCCACACCCGAACTGCTCGACATCGTCTCGCGCGACAACCGCCACATCTACGACATGCGCACCGTGCTCGACGTGATCTTCGACCGCCCCGACTGGTTGGAGGTCCAGCCGCGGTTCGGCCGCGCGGTCATCTGCGCGCTGGCGCATCTGGGCGGTTTCCCCGTCGCGGTGGTGGCGAACCAGCCGGAGGTGATGGCCGGCTCCATCGACGCCGACGCCGCGGACAAGGCGGCCCACTTCATCACGGTCGCCGATTCGTTCCACCTGCCCATCGTGTTCCTCGCCGACAACCCGGGAATGCTGCCGGGCAGCCGCTCCGAACGCAGCGGCGTGCTGCGCAGCGGCGCCAGGATGTTCGCCGCACAGACCGCCGCGACGACGCTCAAACTGCACGTCACGCTGCGCAAGGCGTTCGGGTTCGGCTCGATGGTGATGTCGCTGTTGGGCTTCGACGATCAGGTGGCCACATTCGCGTATCCGGGCGCCACCATGGGGGCGATGAGTGCGGCGGCGATGAGCCGGGCGACACACGCCGGCGAGGACTACACCGAGGTGCTCAAGAGGATGGAGTTGGAGGCGAGTTACCGCTCGGCCGGCCACCTCGGCTTCGACGAGCTGATCTCACCGGTGGAGACCCGCGACAGGCTGTTGACGGCGCTGCAGCACGGCATCTTCAGCCGTCAGGCGGTCGCCGAACCGGTGGCCCGCACCGTGATCATGCCCTAGCCGGTGATTTCGGCGTGCTCGGTCGCGCTAGGCGCGACCCCGCACGCCGAAATCGCTCACTTGGCGCGGTATTCCTCGACGATCGGGGCGAGTTCGTCGGGGGTGGCGCCGTGCATTATCAGCGCATCGGCGCCGTAGTCGAACTCCTTGCGGATGCGGTCCACGCACTGCCGGGCCGAACCGGTCGCGGCCGGCGCCAACCACTCGTCGGGGATCAGCGTCGCGATGTGCTCGATCTGCTCGGCGGTGGCCTTGTGGTCGATCCCGCCGGGAATCGACTTGACTACCTCGTCTTCCCGGAAGCGTTGCAGCACAGCGGGATCCCAGTTGTTGGTCTTCACCAGCAGATCACCGTAGCCCTGCAGGTAGGTGGCGAGCCGGGCCACCGTCTTCTTCAGGCGCAGTTCCTCGGGCAGGTGGTCGCCGACGGTGGCGAAACACGACCACACCCGCACGCTGTCGGGGTCGCGGCCGGCCTGTTCGGCGGCCTCCTTGACCGTCTTCACGCACCGCTGCAGCGTCTCCGGTGTGAAGTAGGTGTGCAGGATGACGTCGTCGAACGCGCGGCCGCCCAGCGCCAGCGTCTGCGGGCCGAACGCGACGATCGCCAGCCGGATGTCCTCCTTGAAGTCGGGGTCGAGGAACAGCACCGGGTACTTGCCGAGCGGACCGTCGTGGTTGAAAATCAGCTCGCCGTGCCAGAGGCGCCGCATGACGTGCGCGAAATCCTCCATTTGCGCGGTGGTGACCGCGGGGATGCCGAACGCGCCGTAGATGGCGCCGATACCGCGCCCGATGCCGAGGGTGAACCGGCCGCCGGACAGCCGGTGCATGGTGGTCGCCCAGGATCCGGTGATCAACGGGTGGCGGGTGTTGTGATTCGTTGCGGCAGTGGCGATCTGCATCCGGCTGGTGACCGCGCACGCGGCGCCCACCAGCGACGACGCCTCCTTGACGTTCCAACGCTCGGAGATGAACGCCGTCCCGAAACCGAGGGCCTCGCCGCGGCGCGCCTCCTCCATCAGCGTGGCCGGGCCTTCGCCGCCGGCACCGGCCAGCAGGTAGTAGCCGAGTTCGTCCAATACGCCGTCTCTACTCAACACCAGATCCCTTGTTTGTAGCCGCAGTTCCAGACCTCGGTGATCCTGCCATCCACGACGCGGAACACCTCCATGCTGCTGATTGTCGTCGTGGTGCCGTCCTTGAGCGTCATCGGGGACTGGTAGACGATGGCGACGTGCTCGCCGTCGTCACCGGCCACCACGAGGTTGAGGTCGAAGCGCACAGTGTCGAACATCGCCCAGTGGTCGACGATGCGCTGCACGGCCTGCTCATGGGTGAGGGTGACCGACTCCCCCACGTCGTGGCGGACGACGGTGTCGCCCATCAGTTCCTCGGCGAGCGCGAAGTCGCGTTCATTCCACACCTGAAGGTTGTACAGCTCCACGACTTCTCGTGCGGTACGGGTCATCCGAACACCTCCAGTGCGTCGACCTCGTCGATCGTGGCCACTGCCCGGTCGGTCAGCGTCAGGCACAGTTCACGCGATCGGTGCGGCATCGCATCCCATCCGATGAGCGTGATCACCGGGAGCACCATCAGATAGGCGACCGCGAAACGGTAGTGCCGCCAGGCCTCGTCGAACGAGTAATCGGTGACCCCGCGGCGAATCAGGTGATCGAGGTAGTCGCGCACCAGCGATTCGTCGCGGCCGCTGCGGACCTCGGTCGGCAGTCCCTGGCTGATCAGGTACCCGACGTCTGCCGCACCGCACCCGCGCGCGGCGAACTGGAAGTCGACGACCTTGAGCCGGTCGCCGTCGAAGAACAGGTTGTCGGCGCGGATGTCGCCGTGCAGGAGCATCGACCGTTCCGCCAGAGCGGGCAACGCCGTCGGCGCATGGTCGCTGAACCGTTCGGCGTACCGGGCGACGGCGGCGGGCACCTCCGAACCCGATCTGTCGCGGTAGACCTCCCACCCGCCGGCGAACGCCGGCACCAGCAGGTCGCGTGCGATCGCGGTGTCCAGGCTCGGGAACGACTCCAGCACAGCCGGATCGGCGTCGGTCACCGACCACGCATGCAGCCCGGCCAGCGCCCCGAGGCAGGTGCGCGCCCGCTCCAGTGACAGACCGGCCAGGTGATCGGCGTTGTCCCAGTCCTGCAGGTCCTCGAGCAGCAGCACGAAGTCCACCGACCCGGACGCCATGGAAGCCGCGTACACGTGCGGCGTGTCCATCGGCGCACGCCCGGCCACGTCGCGGTAGTACCTCAGCTCGCGCCGGTAGCCACCCAGCAATTCCATGGCTCCCCGGGCCTCTGACACCGCGGCGAATTTCGCGATCAGGGTCGAGGGCACAGCGTCGCCGTCCAGGTGCACGCGATACAGCAGCGAGGAGAACCCGCTGTCCTGCGCGATCCGTTCGGACCGCAACCCGGTGACCGTCACCGTGTCCGGCAGCGTGGGATCCGCGCGCAGCGTCTCGGTGAGCCACTGCGGTGTGAGGTCGTCGATGCCCGAGGGGATCTCTGCGGTCATCCCGGCAGTCTCATTCCCGAGCACCGTCGGTGACCCGGCGCAGGAACCGTTCGGAGACCTCCTGGACACCCCCGGAGAAGATGTGCCCGACATCACTTCCCGGGTGCCAGAACAATTCACCGTCCCACCGCTCGTGCAGGGCGATCGCCGGGTCGCGCATCGCCATCCGGTCATGCCACGCGCCGACGATCAGGCGGCGCGCCTGCGGCGGTGACGGTTCGACGGCGAGCAGGTCCACGACGGACGTCAGCGCGGAGACGGTGTCGGACCGCAGCAGGTCGACGGTGCCCTGCGCGGCCGGGCCCCACCGGCCGAGATGGTGCGCGATCATCTCGTTGAGCCCGAAGATCGGGGTGTAGACCGCGACCGCATCGACCGACGCCTCCAGGTGCGATACGAGTGCGGCCACCGGTGACCCCATCGAGACACCGGACACCACAACGGTTGTCGACTGCGGCAGCAGCCATCGGACCAGTGCCCGCACCTCCGACACCGCGCGCATCATGCCCGCGACGTTGGCCAGTGGGTCCATGTTCGGGTACGGCGGCCACGCGGTGCGGCGCGACCCGTGTCCGGGCTGGACCGGCAGCGCGACATTGACGCCCAGCTCGTCGTGCAGCCGCCGGGCGCGGGAGAACATCAGGTCGAGCGGCTGGCCCTGCCCGGCGCCGTGCACCCACACCAGCCACGGACGCCGCTCCTCTTCCGCGCGGCACAGATGCGCCACGGCCGTCGCCATGCCGCCGAAACCCTGGGCGGTCAACGATTCCGGAAGGGCCGGATCGTGGTCGAAGGTCACCCGCTCGTATCTCACCGGGCCGAAGCGCCGCCTGGTCGTCCCGCGGATGCGCAGGGGTGCGGGCTCCGCGTGCGCCCGGTCCATGCCCAGCGCCGACAGTTCCTCGGCCGCCGCTGCGCACGACTGCACCGAACGCGCCAGCGCCGGACCCGGTCCGCTGAGCGTCATCCCGGTGAGCGCCACCTCGTCGAGCACCACCTCGCCGAGTTGGCCGATGCCGCCGACCGAGAACGCCGACCAGTCACCGGAATCCGTCAGTGCGGCATGGGCTCTGGGCATTACACCGGCGACGTCGGCCACCACCCGCCGAGCCCGATCGAGGGCCGTCATCCCACCTTGAACCCTTGGTAACCGGCGGCGGCGATCTCGTCGCAGCGCTTGCGGTATTCGGGGAGGCCGCCGGTGTAGCCCATGTACATCCGCTTCTTGCCGGGCACGTTGCCGCCGTTGTACCAGGAGTTGCACGACGGATCCATCAGCACGGTCGGCGCGACGAGGGCGGTGGTGTGTTCGATCCACTTGGTCTGGGCACCCGGCAGGGCCTCGATCGTGCGATGCCCGCCGGACCGCAGATACTGCAGACAGTCGGCGATCCAGTCCACGTGCTGTTCGAGTGCCGCCACGAAATTGGTCGCCGCGCTGGGGCTTCCGGGCCCCTGGACGGTGAACAGGTTGGGAAAGCCGGCGACCTGGAGTCCGAGATAGGACACCGGCCCGTCCGCGGCCCACACGTCCCGCAACAACACCCCGCCACGTCCGCGGACGTCGATGCGGCTCAGCGCTCCGGTCATGGCGTCGAAGCCGGTGGCGTAGACGATCACATCGAGGTCGTACGAGCCCTGTTCGGTGTCGATGCCCGTGGGCGTGACCGACCGGATACCGCCGCGCCGCAGGTCGACCAGGGTGACGTTGTCGCGGTTGAAGGTCTCGTAGTACCCCTGGTCGATGATCGGCCGTTTGCAGGCGAACGGGTGCGTGGGGACCAGGGCGGCCGCCGTCTGCGGATCCCGGACGATCCGGGCCACCGCCTGGCCGTACAGTTCGGCAGCCATCCGGTTGGCCTCGATGTCGAAGAAGATGTCGCCCCAGTTCAGTGCGCCCATGATGCCGTGTTCCTCGACCGCGCGCCTGCGGTCTTCGGGGCCTGCGGTCTTCAGCGGCGGCCGGACCAGCATGTCGAGCAGCACCGAGAAGGCGCTGAGCCGGGCCGCGCCGACCGGGTGCTCCCGTTGCGCGGCGCGGATCTCGCCGTACCGGGCCTTGAGGTCGTCGAGTTCCCCGGGTTCGAACGGGCGGACCCGCCACGGCAGCGTGTACGCAGGCGACCGTTGGAAGACGTTGAGCTGCCCGGCCTCGCGGGCCACGACGGGAATCAGCTGCACGCCGGTCGAACCCGTACCGATCACCCCGACCCGTTCACCGGTGAGGTCGGCGCCCTCGCGCGGCCAGCGGCTGGTGAACAGGGAGGTCCCGGTGAAGCTGCCCATACCGGGGATGTCCGGTTCGAGCGGCACCGAGAGGATGCCGGTGGCGGCGACGACGAACGGAGCCACATAACGCGCGCCCGCCGCGGTCTCGAGGACCCACTCGGCAGCGTCCTCGTCGAACGTCATGGCCACGATCTCGGTGTCGAAGTCGATGTCGCGGCGCAGGTCCAGGCGATCGGCGACGAAGTTCAGATAGGCCTCGATCTCGGGCTGGGCCGGCATGGTCTCCGTCCACACCCACTCCTGCTCGATCTCGGAGGAGAAGCTGTAGGAGTACTCGATGCTCTCGATGTCGCAGCGGGCGCCGGGATACCGGTTGTACAGCCAGGTGCCGCCGACGTCGTCGGCCTTCTCCACCACCCGGGCGTCGACGCCGAGTTCCCGCAGCCGGTGCAGCGCGTAGAGACCGGAGAACCCGGCGCCCACGACGAGCACCTCGTAGCGCATCGGCCCGGTCACAGCGCGACCACCTGCTCGTTGCGGTCGCGCCGTTCAAGGTAGAACCGGGCGGCACGGCGGATCGCGTCCGCGGTGGGCCCGGGGCGCCACCCGAGGTCACGCGTGGCCTTGCCGTGGTCGGCCGGCGAGGTCAGCGCGATCAACCGCGCCGCGGCCGGATTGATGGGGAGGTCGGTGCCGAACAGCCGGGTCGACAGGCCCGCGATTGCGGCGAAGACGTGGACCAGTGCCATCGGGATGCCGAACCTCGGCGGGGTGGCACCCGCCGCCTCCGCGGCCAGGGTGAGCATCTCGCGCTGGGACATGTAGCGCTCCGACACGATGTAGCGCTCGCCGACCCGGCCGCGGTCGGCGGCCGACACCAACGCCCGTGCGGCGTCGTCGATGTCCACCACCTCGGAGCCCACCCCGCGGATGTAGCAGGGCATCTTGCCGAACGCGGCCATCGCGACGAGAGCGCCCTGTCTGGGCTGCCAGTCCGGCGGGCCGTACGGGTTGGACACACACATCGCCACCGCGGGCAGTCCCCGCTCGCGGGCGTAGCGCAGCACCAGGTCTTCGGCCTGACGGCGGGATTCGATGTACGGCCCGCCCTTACCGCTCCAGTTGAACGGTGTGTCCTCGTCCACCACCGCACCGTTGGTGCCGACCGCGATGGTCCCGATGGTGCTGAGGAACACGAAGCGCTTCAGATCCGCCCGCGCGGCGATGTCGAGCACCCCGCGCAGACCCTCCACGTTGGTCTGGAACAGCGGCGCGGGGTCGGCCAGATGCGCCCTGGTGTCCACGACGCAGTAGAAGACGACGTCGCGGTCGGCCATCGCAGCGGCGACCGCCTCGGTGTCGAAGATGTCGCCGTAGCGCCGCTCGACGTCGAGTCCGTCGATACCTCTGGTGGAACTGCTGCGCCGCAACAGGACTCGCACGTCATCGCCGTCAGCCACCAGTTGCCGGACGACTGCGGCGCCCACGTTTCCACTGGCGCCGAGCACCAGTGCCCTCTTGCGCGCCGGGGCGCCGTCCATCGCCGATCCCATCCGTCCAATGGCGTTCTGCATGACCGGCGTGGATGTTACTGTAACTCTTACAGTAGATGGCCGGAATGAGGAAAATCCGATCGATGGGCGAAGAGTTCAGGTGAGGTACACCCTGGAGTACCCGAGCGAGTTGCCCAGCGCGCCCGACGATTTCCTGGAACCGGACGTACTGCGCGCCGTGGCCGCCGAAGCCGAGTCAGCCGGTTTCTCCGCGATCGCTCTCAGCGACCATCCGGCGCCGTCGCACAAATGGCGCCGCAACGGCGGCCACAACACGCTGGACCCCGTTGCGGCGTTGAGCTTCATGGCGGCGGTCACCACCCGGATCAGGCTGATGACCAATCTGTACGTCCTGCCGTTCCGTAACCCGTACCTGGCCGCCAAGGCGCTGACCAGCCTCGACCTCGTCTCCGGCGGCAGGTTAACCGCCGGGGTGGGGGCCGGTTATCTGCGGTCGGAGTTCTCGGCCCTCGGTGTGGAGTTCGCCGACCGGGCCCGGTTGTTCGACGAGGCGCTCGACGCACTGTGGTCGATCTGGATGGATCCGGAGGCCCCGGTCAGCGGCACGGGTTTCGCCGCCCCGTCGACCGTGTGGCTGCAGAAGCCCGCGCAGCGGCCGCACCCGCCGATCTGGATCGGCGGCAACAGTGCCGCCGCGCTGCGCCGGGTCGTCGAGTACGGCTCCGGCTGGATGCCGATCATCGCCCCACGCCCGATGGCGTCCACGATCCGCACGGCGGCGATAGAGGACGTCGACCAGTTCAGTGCCGCGCTCATCCGGCTTCGGCGCCGGTTCGTCGAGGAGGAGCGGGACCCGGCCGCGCTGGACGTCCAGGTGGTGTGCCCGCACTTCGGGTTCGACGACGAGACGTCACTGCGGCGGGCACGCCGTCGCCTCGACGAGTTCGCCGCGGCGGGTGCGAACTGGGCCGTGGTGCACGTCGACGGTTCCAGCCCGGAGGCGGCGATCGATTTCATCAGGACATTCGGCGAGCAGTTCATCACAGAGGGAGTCGGTGCGGCATGAAGGTTCCGTTCACCTGGAAGGTCACCGGCTGGTTCATGGTCGGGTGGTCGGCGGAGTTCGTCTCCGGCGAGACCAGGGCGCTGCACTACTTCGGCGACGATCTGGTCGCCTACCGGGACGCGTCGGACACCCTGCATGTCCTCGAAGCGCACTGCAAACACCTCGGTGCGCATCTCGGCCACGGCGGAAAGGTGGTCGGCGACTGCGTGGAGTGCCCGTTCCACGGCTGGCGCTGGGGTCCGCAGGGCGACAACACCTACATCCCCTATCAACCCGACCGGCCGAACCGGGCACTGAAGCTGCGGGTGTACCCCGTCGTCGAGCAGTACGGCTGCGTCTTCGTCTGGCACCATCCCGACGGCGCGCCACCGCAGTGGCCGCTGCCGGACCTGTTCGAGAAGTTCCCCCAGTTCCCCACCGACCCGGATGCGTACTACCGGCCGTATCCCGAGTTCTCCAGCCGCGCCGCGAACGAACCGGTGCACCCGCAGATCGTCGCCGAGAACGGCCCGGACAGTTCACATTTCCGCTACGTCCACGGCGCCTCGGTGACGCCGGTCTGCCTGAACTGGGAAGTCGTCGGTGAGGAGTGGCGCTTCCTCACCGGCTGGCCGGATCCGCGCAGCGACGATCCGGACAAGATGGCGCTGTTCATCCACAGCCACTTCTCCGGGCTGGGGTTCGCCGTGAGCGTCTTCGAGGGTTCGTCGAACCATCGGCTGATCTTCGCGTGCACCCCGGTCGACGACGGGCTCTCGGACATGTTCTATTCGATCTGGTGGCCCAAGGTCGACGGGGAGACCTCCGACGTCCCGCCGGACGATGTCCGCGCCCGGGTGGAGAAACAGTTCCTGCGCACGGTCTGGGAGGATCTCGACATCTGGCGCTATCAGCGCTATGTCGAACGGCCGCCGCTGGCCAAGATCGACGCGAAACCGTATATGGCGATGCGGGAGTGGGCCAAACAGTTCTACGACGTGCCCGCATCGGTATGACGCCGCGTCTGGCCGAGCTGGTGGCGCCGGCGCACACCGCCCTGGTCACCCAGGAACTGCAGGGTGCGGTCGTCGGACCCGACGCGGGCCTGGCCGCACTCGCCGACGAGGCCCGACGGTCGGCCCTGCCCAACATCACACGGTTGTTGCCGGTGGCTCGTGCGGCAGGCGTTCGGGTGGTGCACTGTCTCGTGCAGCGACGGCCCGACGGCCTCGGGTCAAATCACAACGCCAAGCTGTTCGCGGTCGGTCGCAGCGGGGTGGCCATCGAACCGGGTAGCCCCGGCGCCACCCTGCTCCCCGAATTCGGCCCGGAGCCAGAAGATCTCGTTCTCGCGCGATGGCACGGACTCGGTCCGATGGGCGGCACCGACCTCGACGCGATCCTGCGCAACCTAGGGGTCACCACGATCGTCGCCGTCGGCGTATCGCTCAACGTCGCGATTCCCAACCTGGTCATGGACGCGGTCAACGCGGCCTACCGCGTGGTGCTACCGCGGGACGCGGTCGCCGGGATCCCGACCGAGTACGGCGACGCCGTCATCGACAACACGCTGTCGCTGTTGGCCACGATCACCACCACAGAGGGTCTGCTGCAGACCTGGAAGCAGGAGGCATGATGCAGTTCACGATGCCGCAGATGGCCGACGCGGTCGCCGCGGTGCTCCCCGACCGCGAACTCATCGTCCAGGGTGGACAGCGCCACACGTACGCCGACATCGTCGCGCGGTCGAATCGGCTCGCCTCGTACCTCCACGGCGCAGGGCTCGGATGCCACACCGAACGGTCGGAACTCGGCGGCCACCAAACCGGCCAGGATCTGCTCGGGATCTACGCCCACAACGGCAGCGCCTACGTCGAGGGACTGCTCGGGGCCTTCCGCTCGCGGGTCGCCCCGTTCAACGTCAACTACCGGTACGTACGCGACGAGCTGCGCTACCTGCTCGACGACAGCGAGGCCACTGCGCTGCTCTACCACGCATGCTTCGCGCCCCGGGTCGCCGAGGTGCTGCCCGACCTGCCGAGGCTGCGCACCCTGATCCAGATCGCCGACGGCTCCGGTAACGAACTCCTCCCGGGCGCAGTCGATTACGAGTCGATCGTCGCGTCGGGGCCATCCGCCCCGCCACCGGTGCAGCCCTCCCCCGATGACCTCTACGTCCTCTACACCGGCGGCACCACCGGGATGCCGAAGGGCGTCCTGTGGCGTCAGCACGACATCTTCATGACCGCGTTCGGCGGCCGCTCGCTGTACGGCGGCGACACCGTGACCTCCCTGGAGGAGGTCGCGCAGCGGGCGGCGGCCAACCCCGGGACCAAGCTGCTGATCCTGCCGCCACTGATGCACGGCGCGGCGCAGTGGGCGGTGATGACCGCGTTGACGACCGGTCAGACGGTGGTGTTCACCTCGGTCGTCGACCGGCTCGACGCGCAGGACGCACTGGACACGATCGCCCGCGAGAAGGCCGCGGTCGTGACGGTGGTCGGCGATGCGATGGCCCGCCCACTCGCCGACGCCGTCGAGAAAGCCCGCCGGAGCGGCGAACCCGACATCTCCTCGCTGGCAGTCGTCGCCAACGGCGGGGCGTTTCTCACCCCGACCACCAAACAACGACTTATCGATTCGCTACCCAACGCGATGGTGGTCGACGGAGTCGGGTCCTCGGAGACGGGCGCCCAGATGACCCACCTGTCGATGAACGGCGCCGTCGCCACCGGCAGGTTCAATGCCGGTCCGGACACCTGCGTGATCGCCGAGGATCTCGGCTCGGTGCTGCCGCCGGGGCACGACGGACTCGGCTGGCTCGCACAGCGCGGCTACGTACCGCTGGGGTACAAGGGCGATGCGGCGAAGACCGCGAGGACCTTCCCCGTCGTCGACGGCGTGCGGTACGCGGTGCCCGGTGACCGCGCCCGGCACCTCGCGGGCGGTGAGATCGAACTGCTCGGCCGCGATTCGGTGACCATCAACTCCGGGGGCGAGAAGATCTTCGCCGAGGAGGTCGAGGCCGCGCTCGCCTCGCACCCCGCAGTCGAGGACGTGCTGGTGGCCGGCCGGCCGAGCGACAGGTGGGGTCAGGAGGTGGTGGCGGTGGTCGCGCTCGCCGAGGGCGCCGCGGCCGACGCCGACGAACTGATCACCCACGCGGCCAACAGCATTGCGCGCTACAAGCTGCCCAAGGCGGTGGTGTTCCGGGCGGCGATCCAGCGCAGCCCGGCGGGCAAGGCCGACTACCGCTGGGCCCGCGAACAGGCGATCGGCAGCTGACCTCAGCGCAGCACCCGGACCGGCACGTTCTGCCAGCCTGCGACGTTCTGCATGTTCACCCGTCGGCAGCCCGCCCAGTCCACCTCGTAGGCGGGCATGAAATCGAGCATCTTCTCCAGCGCGATGATGCTCTCCATCCGGGCGAGCGCCGCGCCGAGACAACTGTGGATGCCGTAGCCGAACCCGAGGTTCTGCGCCTCGGTGCGGTCCCGGTCGATGTCGAACGTGTCCGGATCGGTCCACGCGTCGGGATCCCGGTTGGCCGAACCGCCGATGAGGAACACCGGTTTGCCGGCCGGGATGGTCGTCCCGTGCAACTCCACATCGGTCAGCGAGCAGCGCACGTTGTACTGTGCGGGCGCCTCGTAGCGCAGTAGCTCCTCGACGGCGGCGGGGACCTTGCCGGGGTCGTCGAGCAGTCTGCGCCACTGATCCGGGTTGTGCGCGAACACCACGGCGGCGTTACCGATCAGCTTGGTGACGGTCTCGGCGCCCGCACCGGCCAACAGCATGGCGAACTGGGTGATCTCGATGTTGTCGAGCGGACCGTGTTCACCGCTCTCGCGCTCGATCTCGGCGGTGATCAGCCTGCTCAACAAGTCGTCGCCGAGGTTCTTGCGGCGGTCCTTGGTCAACCGGTAGAGGTAGACGGCCATCTCGGTGCCGGCCTGGATCCCGCGTTCGCCCATCTCGACCTCGCCGGGCTCGCGGTGCAGGAAGTCGTCGACCCACAGTCGCATCTGCTGGCGATGCTCGGCGGGCACCCCGATCATGCGGCTGATGATCTCGATCGGGAACAGCGCCGAAAAGTCCTGCACCATATCGAATCCGGCGGGATCAACGGCACGCACACAGTCGTCGATCACCTCCTCGACCATGGGCCGCAGCGACTGGATGGCCCGAGGTGTGAACACCTTGTTGAGCAGGCTGCGCATGTGGCGGTGTTCGGGCGGGTCCATCATGATGATCGACTTGTGGGGCGGCGGATCCTCGTTGCGCACCATGGCCAGATCCACCCCGCGCGCCGAGGAGTACGTGGCGAAGTTCTTGAACGCCGCCGCAACATCCGCATGCCGGCTCAACGCGTAGAAGTCGTACTGGTCGCTGTAATAGACCGGCGCCTCCTGCCGCAACCGGCGATACGTGTCGTACGGACCGTTGAAGAAATCCTCGGAGAACGGGTCGAACACGAGCTTCGTCTGGGTCATCGTCTCCCTCAACCGTGGCTGCGCCGGAGCCGGCGATGGTTGCGCCTGCGGGCCATCCGCAGCCGGAACTCGGTGCTGCGCCGCATGGCGGCCCCGAACGGAGGTGCGGCGCTGCCGGTGATCGAGAACGGCAGGTCGCTGCCTACCACGGACCGGTGGTGGCTGAAGGTGTCGAACCCGGCCTTGCCATGGTAGGCGCCCATCCCACTGCGCCCCACCCCACCGAACGGCGCGTCGGACGGGATCATCTGTGCGGCAAAGTCGTTGCGGGCCACCCCGCCGCTGCACGTCCGGCGCACGAAGGTACGGAAATCGTGGTCGTCGGGGCCGAACCAATACGCCACCAGCGGAGCGGGACGGCTGTTGACGTGGTCGATCACCTCGTCCGTCGTGGAATACCCGAGCACGGACAACACCGGCCCGAACACCTCCTCGGAGGCGATGCGCATCGTCGGTGCCACGTCGCGGATCAGCGTGGGCGCGATCTTGCGCGATCTCCGGTCCGGAAGCGTTTCACCCGGTGGGACAACGCTGTTCACGCGGGCGCCGCCGGCACGGGCGTCGTCGATCAGGCCGACGACCCGGTCGAAATTGGCGTCGTTGACCGACGAGCAGTAGTCATCGCTACCGGTGATCGACGGGAACATCCGCCGCCACGCGGCGAGCACGGTCGCGCTGAACTCGTCGACGAGGTACTCGGGCACCAGGACGTAATCGGGGCAGACGCAGACCTGCCCACCATTGACCATGCGGCCCTGCGCGATCCGCACGGCTGCGCGCCGGAGGTCGGCGCGCGGCCCGACCACGGCCGGATTCTTACCTCCGAGCTCGAGCGTGACCGGGACGAGGTTCGCCGCGGCGGCGCGCTGCACGTGTACGCCGACCGCCGGTGAACCGGTGAAGAACAGGTGGTCGAAGGGCAGCGCGGTGAACGCCGCGGCGGTGTCCGGCCCACCCGTGACCACGGTGAGTTCGGCCGCGTCGAAGTAGTCGGGGGCGCGGGCCTCGAGCAGTTCGGCGGTGTGCGCGGTGATCTCCGACATCTTGATCATCACCCGGTTGCCCGCCGCGAAGGCGGCGGCCGCGGGCAGGACGACGAGGTTGACGGGGAAGTTCCACGGTCCGACGATCCCGACCACACCGACCGGGACCGGTTCCACCTCGGCCCGCAGCCCTGCCAGCCGCGCCGGACGCAACAGCGTGGTGCTCCGCATCCATTTCGCCACATGGGACCTCGTGTGCTCGATCACCGGAAGCGCTCCCATGATCTCGGTGAACAGGGCACCGGGTCTGGGGCGCGTTCCGTAATCGGCGGACATCGCGTCGACGATGGCGTCGGCGTTGTCGAGCATCAGCGCGGTGAGCCGGTCGATGCGGTCGCGCCGCACGGCGGCGGTCGGCGGCCCCTCCGCGCGAAAGGCGCTGCGCTGACGCTGCAACGCCGTGCACAACCGTTCGTGATCTCCGGCATTGTCGACCCGTTCGGCGACTGTGGTCATCCCCTGCTCCAGACGATTCTCGTTGCCCGTGCGGTAAGGGTAACGGTAAATGCACCACTACTGTAATGGTTACAGTAAAGTCGGCGTCGTGGGACCCTCGATTCGGGATGACGCCGTCACCGCCCCAAAGCCGGACGGTTACCTGCGGGACCCCTACCCGCACTTTGCCGAGAAGCGCAACGCGTGCGGTGTCTTTCATGGCAGCGTGATCGACTACTCGAAGACACCGGAGTCCCTGCGTCCCACCGACGGGTACGCCGCCCTGTCGTTCGACGCGGTCAACCGGGTCTTCCGGGACGGCAAGGTGTTCAGTTCCACCCTGTACGACACCACGATCGGGCTGTTCACCGGGCCCACCATCCTGGCGATGGAGGGTCACCCGCACCGTGACCACCGCAACCTCGTCTCGGCCGCCTTCAAGTCGAAATCCCTGGCCCGGTGGGAACCGACGATCGTGCGACCGGTGGTCACCGCGCTGATCGACGAGTTCGTCGACGCCGGTCACGCCGATCTGGTGCGCGAGTTCACCCTCGAGTTCCCCACTCGCGTCATCGCCCGATTGCTCGGGCTGCCCGAGGAGGACCTGCCGATGTTCCGGCGGCGCGCCGTCGAGCTGATCAGCTACACGGTGAACTACCAGCGGGCGTTCGACGCCTCCGCGGCGCTGGAGACCTACTTCGTCGAACAGATGGAACTGCGCCGGTCACATCCGACCGACGACATCATCGGCGACCTCGTCACCGCCGAGATCGACGGCGAGAAGCTCACCGACGAGGCGATCTACTCGTTCCTGCGCCTGCTGCTGCCCGCGGGGCTGGAGACCACGTACCGCTCGTCGGGCAACCTGCTGTACCTCCTGCTCACCCACCCCGACCAGTTCGCCGCGGTGCAGGCCGATCGCGGTCTGATCCCCCAGGCCATCGAGGAAGGGCTGCGGTACGAGACGCCGCTGACCACCGTCCAGCGGTTCACCACCGTCGACACCGAACTCGAGGGCGTGGCCATCCCGAAGAACACCGTGATCGATGCGTGCATCGGGTCGGCGAACCGTGACGAGAAGCGCTGGGCACGCGCCGACGAGTTCGACGTCTTCCGTGACCGCGTCCCGCACATCTCGTTCGCCGCGGGCGCGCACACCTGCCTCGGACTCCACCTGGCGCGCATGGAGACTCGCGTCGCGCTGGAATGCCTGCTGGACCGGGTGCGCGACATCCGACTCGTCACCGACGACGACCCGCACATCTTCGGCCAGCCGTTCCGCTCGCCGACGGCGATTCCGGTGACGTTCGAACCCGTCGCGCGCTAACCGGTTCGCGGGGTGCGGTGGGCGATCGTCTTGGTCTCCAGGTACTGCTCGAAACCCTCGATCCCGCACTGCCGCCCGATCCCACTGCTCTTGTATCCGCCGAACGGCGCGTCGGCGCCATAGAACATGCCGCCGTTGACGCCGATCGAACCGGTCCGGACCCGGTGGGCGATGCCCATACCGCGGTCGAGCGACGACGACAGCACGGCGCCGGCCAAACCGTAGGCGCTGTCGTTGGCGATCCTGACCGCCTCGTCGTCATCGCGGAACGGGATCACCACCAGCACCGGCCCGAAGGTCTCCTCCTGCGCGATCGCAGCGCTGTTGTCCACACCGGTGATCAGTGTCGGCGCCACGAAGTGCCCGCCGGCGAGGTGCTCGGCCAGACCCTCGACAACGCCTCCACCGGTGACGATCTCGGCGCCGTCGCGGCGCGCCTGCGCGCATGCGTCGAGCACCTTGCGCTGCTGGCGGGCGCTGATCAGCGGGCCGACGAAGGTCGACGGCGACGCGGGGTCGCCGACGGGAACCGCCTCGAACGCCGCGGCGATCTCGCCGACCGCCTGCTCGAGCAGCGATTCGTGGATGATCAGCCGCGTCGTCATCGCACACGCCTGACCCGCGTGCGCGAGTACGCCGATGGCGCCGGGCAGGATCCGGGCGGGTTTGGCGTCGTCGAGCACGATCAGCGCCGACTTGCCGCCCAGTTCGAGGAAGGTCCGCTTCATGGTGTCGGCGCCCCGGCGCATCAGATGCCTGCCCACGGCGGTGGATCCGGTGAAGGAGACCATGTCGACGCGCGGATCGGCGCCGAGAATCTCGGCCACGTCGTTGGACGGCGTCGGGGCGACGTTGACCACCCCGGGCGGGATGTCGGTGCGCTCGGCGATCAACCTGCCGAGTCGCGTGGCGTTCCACGGCGTGTGCGGGTCCGGTTTGAGCACAACGGTGTTGCCGGTGGCCAGCGCGGGACCGAGTTTGTTGAGGATCACCTCGATCGGATAGTTCGACGGGGTGATCGCGGCAACCACCCCGACGGGTTCCTTGACGACGGTGCGCACGTTGCGCTCACCGAACAGGCCGCCCCCGGACAGCGTTCGCGCCCAAGCGAAGTCGTCGACGAGTGCGGCCGGGTACCGCAGCGATTCGGTCAGCGGCCAGTCGAGTTGGGCGTCCCTGGTCGACATCACCGGGCAACCGACCTCGGCGACCAGTTCCTCACGCAGGTCCTCGCGTTCGGATTCGATGGCCTCCTGCAGTTGATGCAGGCAGCGCACGCGCAGCGCACGGTTGGTCGACCAGTCCGATGTGTCGAAGGCGCGCCGCGCGGCGGCGATCGCCCGGTCCATGTCCTCGGCCGTGGCCGCCGCGGTGTCCCCCAGCAACCGCCCCGTGGCGGGACTGTGGTTGTCGAACCGCCCACCGGAGGCCGACTCGGTGAGTTCGCCGTTGATCAGCATCCGCGGTTCCGCCCGGCGGGCCGCTCGTTCACCGACTTCGACGCTCGTCTCGGTGCGGTCCTCGACGACGTCGCTCACCGGTCCTCCTATAGGATCACAGTTGTTGGTGGCGTAACTGTAACCATTACGGTAACCCAGCACCGCGGTGCCTGTCTGCCCCGTCGAGATGTCAGGAGAGCCAGTGATCAAGGTGATGGAGGGCGTACGGGTCCTCGAGGTCGCACAGTTCACCTTCGTGCCGGCGGCGGGTGCCATCCTCGCCGACTGGGGTGCCGACGTCATCAAGGTCGAACACCCCGTGCGCGGTGACACCCAACGCGGTTTCATCAACATGGGCGGATTCCAACTGGATCCGAACCGGCATCCGCTCATCGAGCACCCCAACCGCGGTAAGCGCAGCGTCGGTATCGACGTGTCGACGCCGGACGGCCAGGAGGTGCTCTACGAGATCGCCAAGACCGCGGACGTGTTCCTGACCAACTACCTGCCCGCACAGCGGCAGAAGAACAAGTTCGACGTCGAACACATCCGGGCGGCGAACCCGAAGATCATCTACGCCCGCGGCAGCGCCTACGGCGACAAGGGCCCCGAACGTGACGTGGGCGGTTTCGACGGCACCGCGTTCTGGACGCGCAGCGGGGTGGGTCATGCGCTGACCCCCGAGGAGATCGGCGGCGCGCTGTCGCAGGGCATCCCGGCCTTCGGCGATTCGATCGGCGGGATGAACATCGCCGGAGGGATCTCGGCGGCACTGTTCCACCGGATGCGCACCGGCGAAGCGGTCGAACTCGACGTGTCCCTGCTCAGCACCGCCTGGTGGGCGGCCGGAGCCAGCGTCACGCAGGGTATGGAGACCGGTGAGACGATGCGCTCGCTGATGCCCGACTCGGCGAGCCCCTCGGTCAACCCGTTCCTGGGCAACTACCTGACCTCCGACGGCGGCACGATCAACCTGTGCATCGTCAGTCCGACGGGGTACATCCGGGACGCCTTCGAACACCTCGGCCTGCCCGAACTGGCCGACGACCCGCGCTTCAACGATGTCATGCCGCTCATCGAGAATGCCCCGGCCGCAGTGCAATTGATCGCCGATGCCATCCGCAGCAAACCGTTCGACTACTGGCGCCGGCACCTGAAGACGATGAAGGGCCAGTGGGCGCCGTTCCAGAGCCTCGTCGATCTGGGCACCGACGAGCAGGCCATCGCCAACGACATGGTCGTCGAGGTCGAGGCCAACGACGGCGGCGAACCGTTCAAGGTGGTGCGCGGCCCGGTGCAGTTCAACCACGAACCGCTGGTCACGACCCGCGCGCCGCAGGCCTCCGAACACACCGAGATCGTGCTCATGGAGTTGGGTCTGGACTGGGACCGCATCGAGGCGCTCAAGGACTCGGGCGCCATCGCCTGATCCCTGCAGCCCGCGAGCCACAGGCACTTACCGTAAGCGTTACAGTTGAGATATCATCACCGGCATGAACGATGTCGCGATCATCGGTGTGGGCCTGCATCCGTTCGGCCGGTTCGAGGGTAAGTCGGCGATGCAGATGGGCGTCGACGCGATCTTCGCCGCGGTCGACGACGCCGGCGTCGCGTGGTCGGATGTGCAGTTCGCCACCGGCGGCAGTTGGACGGTGGCCAACCCCGACGCCATCGTCGGCATGGTCGGGCTCTCGGGTATTCCGTTCACCAATGTCTTCAACGCCTGCGCCACCGCAGCGAGTGCGCTGAAGGCCTGCGCCGACGGAATCCGATTGGGCGACTACGACATCGGCATCGCGATCGGCCTGGACAAGCATCCGCGCGGCGCCTTCACCGAGGATCCCGCACTGGTGGGCATGCCGTCCTGGTACGCGGAGAACGGCCAGTACCTGACCACGCAGTTCTTCGGTATGAAGGCCAATCGCTATCTGCACGATCACCAGATCTCCCACGCCACGCTCGCCAAGGTGGCCGCCAAGAACTTCCGCAACGGGGCGCTCAACCCGAATGCGTTCCGGCGCAAGCCGATGACCGAGGAGCAGATCCTCGACTCGACGATGCTGAACTATCCGCTCACGCAGTACATGTTCTGCGCGCCCGACGAAGGGGCCGCCGCGGTGGTGATGTGCCGCGCCGACCTGGCCCACCGCTACACCTCGAAACCGGTGTACCTGCGCGCGGTGGAGGTCCGCACCCGGCAGTACGGCGCGTACGAGGTCAATACCACGTTCGCGCCCGTCGACGAGGACGTCGCGCCGACGGTGTACGCGGCCAGGTCGGCGTTCGAGAAGGCCGGCATCGCGCCGACCGACGTCGACGTCGTCCAGTTGCAGGACACCGACGCCGGCGCGGAGATCATCCACATGGCCGAATGCGGATTCTGCGCCGACGGCGATCAGGAGAAGCTGCTGGCCGACGGCGCCACCGAGATCGGCGGCCCACTGCCGATCAACACCGACGGTGGCCTGATCGCCAACGGCGAGCCGATCGGCGCATCGGGCCTGCGCCAGATCCACGAGCTGGTCCGGCAATTGCGGGGCGAGGCCGGAGACCGACAGGTACCCGGTGAGCCACGGGTCGGGTTCGGGCAGCTCTACGGTGCGCCCGGTACCGCCGCGGCCATGATCGTGTCCACCTGACCACCGCGAGCAGACAGAGAATCGCCCCGAAACACCTGCGTTCAGGCGATTCTGCGTCTGCTCGCCGAATTTTCCCGGCGCTCACCGACTTCATCCCCAATCCCACGTTCGAGCGCGTCGCCGCACCCGGGGCGCACGAGAAGTTCTTCGCCGGTGAGAACAGCGAGGGCCTCACGCTGCGCTCGTCAACCCCGCGCTCGCGGCCTGAGACCGGGCCGCCGAGAGGTCAGCCCGCCTTCTTCACCGGCGGTGAGTAATTCGGCTTCCCGAGACCGAGCGCGTATTGCGCGATCATGTTCCGGAACACCTCGAGCGTGCCGCCGTAGATACCCACCAGCGGGGCGAACCGGTACACGTATTCGGCGCCGCCGTCGTCGGCCGCACCGTCAGTGCCGATCGGCAGGGTCGAGGCCGCCCCGAGGATGTCCATCAGATCCGGTGAGACGTCGCGCATGGTCTGCGCGATGGCGACCCGGCCGAAGATGCTCGGCGCGCTCAGCGCGGCCTCCACGCGGGCGGCGCTGCGCCCCAGTCGGTATGCGACCGACTGGTCGTCGATGAGTCGGCGTCCACCGGGGTCGGGTCGGCAGACCTTCCCGGCGATCCGGTCGAGTGCGTCGGCCATGAACCCGGCCTGGTGCATCATGATCGACACGTCGGCCAGACCGTCCTCGGCCGCGGCCACCGCACCGTGCTCGGCGTTGAGCGGTTCCCGCAGCACGGTCCATCCCCCGTTGACCTCGCCGAGGCGATAGCGATCGTCGACCCGCACGTCGCTGTAGTACACGATGTTGGTGCGATCGCCGTCGACGGTGCGGATGCCCTGGATCTCGATGCCGGTCGAGTCGAGCGGCACCAGGAACATCGTCAGGCTCTGGTGTTTGGGCGCCGCCGGGTCGGTGTTGGTGATGAGGAAGACGTACTGGCAGTTGTGCGCACCGGTGGTGAACATCTTCGAGCCGTTGATGATCCATTGGTCGCCGTCCCGCACCGCCCTGGTCTTACAGGTCGCGATGTCCGAGCCGCCCTCGGGTTCGGTGTAGCCCAGGCACAGTCGGACATGTCCGCTGAACACCCGGGGCAGCACCTCGTCGCGCACCTCCGGGGTGGCGAACTTGTCGACCGAGCGGGCCACCATCGACGTCGTCCCCCAGGTCACCCACGGGACGTGGTAGCGGCGCTTCTCCAGTTCCCAGATGCGCCGGCGGACCCGACTGAAGCCGCCGTCGGCCTCGGACTTCCACTCGCGCTCCAGGTATCCGGCCTCGCCGAGCGCCAGGTGCACACCCTCGTCGAAGTTGTCGCCGGTTTCGCGGTCGCGCCGCTTGACCTCCTCGGTCACGTGCTCGCGCAGGAATGCCCGCACCTCGTCGCGGAACTGCGCGTCCTCATCGGACAATTCGACCCGGGAGAAATCCATCTAGCTGCTCCGTTCTGCGCCGGTCTCACGCTCGGCGACGATCGCCGCGACGCGTTGCGCGGCCAGTCCGGGGTCGCCGCCGGCCAGTGGCCATCCGCGGGCACGGACGAGGTACGCCGTCGCCGCGGCCTCCGCGGACACCCCGAGACCGCCCTGGACGTGTACGGCCATGGTGGCGGCCTTGGCGGCTTCCTCGGCCATGAACACGAACGCCGACGGCGCCAGTTCCGGACGTTCGTCGGGTTCGTTGTCGAGGAACCACGCGGCCCGCCGGACCAGGTTGCGGCCGCCCTGGACGACGATCGCGATGTTGGCCAGCGGATGGGAGATCCCCTGCAGCGTCGAGATCGGCACGCCCAGTGTGTACCGGCTCTTGGCGAATTCGGCGGCGATGGTCATGGTCTCTTCGACGAGCCCGACGAGCGCGGCCGCGGTGAGTAGCCGCCACTCCGTCAGCGCCAGGTCGTGGGCGGCGACCGCGTCCGGGCCGGCCGCAAGCACGGTGCGGGTGTCGGCCGCGGCCGGATCCACCCACGCCATCGGGAGCTTGCCGATGTTGTCCACGCGCCCCGGGCGGGTGCCGAAGCCCAGCAGCACCACCTCGTCACCGTCCCGCACGATGATGTGGTCGGCGATCGAACCGCCGGAGACCAACCGCTGCCCCGGGCCGGCGTCCAGCCGCAGGTCGAGGGTGGCCAGCTCTTCACCCGCGACGACCCCGGAACCGAGACCGTCGAGTGCGGCGAGCAGGCGCGCGGCCACCACGTGCTCGATCCACGGCACCGGCGCCAGGCTGCGGCCGATCTCCTCGGCCACCAGCGTCAGGTCGACCAGCGTCGCGCCGTCACCGCCCGCCGATTCGGGCAGTGCCATCGTCGTCGCGCCCATCGCGCACAACCGCTCCCACAGGCTCTTGTCGAAGCCGGAGGCCTCTGCGGCCCGGACGGTTTCGATGGGACAGTGTGTCTTGAAGAACTGCCGGTAGGCGGTCTGCAGGTCGACGTGGTCCTCGGAGAGGCTGTAGTCGATCCTGCGCAGTTCGTAGCGGTCCATCACAGCTCCTGTTCGGAGAAGAAGAACTCCTGGGCGTTGTGGTACAGGTAGTTCTCGAGCACGTCGGTGGGCAGATCCAAGGCCAGCGCCTCGGGTACGACACGGCTCTGGCGCAGCACGGGCCAGTCGGAGGCGAAGATCACCTTGTCCTTCCCGCGGGTGCGCATATAGTGCAACAGGCTGTCGGGCAACCGTTTCGGTGACCACGCCGAGGTCATCAACCGCAGATTGCGATACTTGATCATCAGCCGGATCGCGACGTCCCACCACGGGTCGGCGCCGTGGATCATGCACAGCTTCAGCTCCGGGAAGCGCACGCACACCCGGTCCAGGTGGATGGGGTTCTGCACCTCGCCGGGAATCGGCGGGCCGGGCAGCCCGGTGTTGATGCAGAGCGGCAAGCCGAGTTCGGCGCATTTGGTGTAGAGCGGGTAGTAGACCGCATCGCTGGGCGGGTACATGCCGTCGCCCCAGAAACTCGGCCCGACAACGGCATACGCGACGGGCAGGTCGGCCACCACCGCCTGCAACTCGCGCAGCGACGGCATCGGCCGCAACAGATTGACACCGCCGACGGCGAGAGCGAACCTGTCCGGCCGCTCCTCGACGAACTTGCGGGCGGTGACCGACGGTTTGGCCAGATTGTCCATCAGGATGGCCTTCTCGACACCGTGCTCGGCCATCTCGTCGAGCAGCGCGGGCAACTCGACCTGATCGTAGAGCGACCGCGGGCCCTTGAAGTAGTCGTCGCGGACCTTGAGCATGAAATCGGGCTGCTTGGCTGTCTCCCCGAAGTGCACGTTGACCAGGCAGTCCAGCACTCGCGGGCTCACAGCTGACCCGCCAGCGTATCCCGCTGCGCCGCTTGGCTCTTGGCCCATCGGTAGTCGGCTTTACCGTTACCCAGCCGGCGCACCTCGTCGACGAAGATGAACTCCTTGGGAGCCTTGAACCGGGCCAGGGCCGACGTGCAGGCATCCAGCAGCGCCCCGGGGTCGACGTCGGCACCCGCCTGCCTCTCGATCAGCGCAACGATCTCCTGTCCCCAGCGGTCACTGTCGCGGCCCACCACCAACGCGTCGGCGACGCCGTCCTGGGCGCGCAGCACTTCTTCGACCTCCTCGACGAAGACCTTCTCGCCACCGGTGTTGACGACCAACGCATCGCGTCCGTACAGGCGCAGTGTGCCGTCGGCCTCCAGTGCCGCCCGGTCGCCGGAGATCACCACGCGGCGCCCGTCGACCTCGGGGAAGGTCCGTCGCGTGGCCTCGGCATCGTCGAAGTATCCCAACGGGATCCGGCCCTCCCGTGCCACCCAGCCGATCTCGTCACCACCCGGTTGCAGGAACCTGCTGCGGTCCTCGGAGAGCACCACCACCCCGTCGCGCCTCTCGAACGTGTCCTTGCGGTCGTCGCGCAGGCTGCGCCCGAACGCCATATTGCCCGTCTCCGAAGATCCGTATCCGTTGATCAGCGTGATCTGCGGGAGCAGCTCGAGCAGTGCGTCCTGATGGCGCTGATTGGTCGCCGCACCCCCGGTGCCGATCGCGAACAGCGACGACAGATCGTAGGGACGTCGGCGCAACTCGGCGATGAGCGGGGCGGCATACGCGTCACCGACCATGGTCATCAGGCCGACCTTCTCCCGCTCGGCCGTGGTCAGCACCGCGGCCGCGTCGAGGGTCGGTTTGTCGTAGAGGATGACCGTCTGGCCGTTGAGCAATGCGGCGAACGCGGTCCACATACCGGCGGCGTGCATCAGTGGGGACACCGCGAACCAGGGCGGACCCGCATGCTGGACCTTGTCGTGGATCTCGGTGACCGATTCGTGGTCGGCGCCGTTCATCGACACCACGTAGGTGTCGGACTGTCGCCACATCACACCCTTGGGGCGTCCCGTCGTGCCGCCGGTGCAGATCATCATCACGTCGTCCGGTGACGGCGTGACGGGCCGGTCGGTGTCGCCCTGTGCCAGCGCGTCCTCCAGTGCCATCGCTCCGGCCGGTTCCGGTGCTTCACTGCCGTCGTCGATCGAGATCATCACCTCCACCCCGGCCCGGGGCAGGACGTCGGCGAATTTGGCGCCCAGCGAGCGGTGGAAGACGACCGCGCGCGGTCGCAGGTAACTCAGGAGCTCGTCGACCTCCCGCGGGGTGTAGTTGAAGTTGACGTTGACCGGCACCGCACGCGCCTTGAGAGCGCCGATGACCACGTCCGGGTACAGGTCGTTGTGCATGATCAGGGCGACCCGGTCCTGCCCGCACTCCCACCCGTCGAGCGCGTCACGCTCCTGGTGGGCACCGATCCCGTTGGCGACCAGGAAGTTCGCCAGCCGCCGGGTGCGGTCCGCGGTCTGCGCGTAGGTGCTCCTGCGGTCGCCACAGATGGTCATCAACCGGTCCGGCACCGCCTCGGCGATGGCGTCGACGACACCGCCGATGGTCCACTCGCTCATCTCAACGCGCCGCTACGTTCACGCCGATCAGGTCCAAGGCGTTGTCGCGCATCACCTTTCGCGTGTCCTCGGCGCTGAACTCCGGGAACTGCGGGATGTCGGCGGTGAAGGTCATCGGATCGGCGAGACCTTCGCCGTGCGGCCAGTCCGAGCCGAACAGGATCTTGTCCACGCCGATGGTGTCGGCGAGCAGCTTCACGTCGTCCTCGTAGTACGGCGCGATCCAGACGTTGTTGCGCAGCTGCTCGACCGGATCCTCCTTGTAGTGGTACGGCGCGGCGTTGGCCGATTTCTTGAGCCGCTTGATCAGCCGGTAGACGAAGTAGGAGCCGTTCTCGATGCTGGCCACCTTCAGCTTCGGGTGGCGGGTGAACACCTGGTGCACGATCATCGAGGCCATCGAATCGTGGATTGCGCGGTCGTCGAGCAACACCTGGTCGAGCGGATCCTTCTTCCCGAACCCCTCGAAGGTCGCCTTACCGCCCCACAGCGCCGCGATCGCCAGGTAGCCGCTGTCGGAGAGATGGAAGATCACCGGGACGCCGGCTTCGGCGAGCCGGGCCCACACCGGATCGTGCACCGGGTCGCCCAGCGAGCGCGGTTTGACCAGACCCGGCACCGGCGCGGGCCGGACGCAGACGATCTTGGCGCCGCGGCCCAGGACGAATTCGACTTCCTCGACGGCTTTTTCGGGATCGGCGAGAGAGATGATGGGCGCCGACAGGAAACGATGGTCGGGGCGGTCGAACCCCCAGTCCTCGTCGAGCCACTGGTTGAACGCGTGGACCGACACCATGGTCGCCTCGATGTCGTGCTTGAGCGCCTCCTCCACACCGCAGGCGAAGGTGGGCAGCATGAACACCGTCTCGAGGTTCTGCTTGTCCAGGACCTTCGCGCGCGCATCGCGGTTCTGGTACTCGGGGTGATCCGCGAGACGGTCGACCTTCATCAGCGACGCCGGGTCGACGCCTTCGGGGATCTCGCCGCGGAACAGCAGATCGAGACAGCCCGGCTCGATGATCGGGTCGAACGTCGGGTTCGGGATGAAGTGGTTGACGACGCCACCCATGACGGCGAAGGTGCGTTTGCCCTCGGTCAGCATCTGCACGCCGCGGCGCTTGAACTCCTTGGGCAGATAGCGCGTGAACGCGTCGAGCGGTTCGTAGTAATGGTTGTCGACGTCGATCGCCATGTAGTCGAGTGTCATGAGGGTCCCTCCTGCAACATCGGAAAACTCGGTGCCCGCTTCTCGAGAAAGCTCACGATTCCCTCGATCACGTCGGGACGGAGCAGCGATTCGCCCATCAACTTCTCCGCCCTGGCGCTGGCGTCGACGACGTCACGTTCGGCATCCCCGTAGGTCTGGGCCTTGATGACGGCGAGCGACGCCGGCGAGCAGTTGGCGGCGATGTCCTCGGCGTACTCCACCGCACGCGCCATGAGCTCGTCGGGCGCGACGACCTCCTTGACCAGACCGAGGTGGGCCGCTTCGTCGGCGTAGAAGGTCCGGCCGCTGAGCAACAGGTCCATCGCGGCGCCGAAGCCGACCAGCCGCGGCAGGATCCACGAGATCCCGTATTCGGCGATCAGACCGCGGCGGGCGAAGGAGGTCGCGAACTTCGCGCCGTCGGCGGCGAACCGGACGTCACACATCAGCGCGTGGGTCAATCCGATTCCGACGCACGATCCGTTGATCGCCGCGATGACCGGCTTGCGCAGTGCCGTGAGGAAATGGGGGTGCCGCTCCCCGACGATCTTGCTGACGTCGTGGGATTGGCCATCGGGGAGGGGCCTGCCCAGCGAATCACCGATGGTGGCCATCGACCCCAGATGCGCTCCGGCGCAGAAGGCGCGGCCGCTGCCGGTGAGCACGATCACCCGGACCGCCGGATCGGTCTCGGCGCGATCGATCGCCGCGTAGAAGCCCGCCGAGATGTCCGCACCCCAGGTGTTCAGGCGGTCCGGACGGTTCAGCGTCACGACGGCGACGCCGCTGGGCCTGACGTCGTAGAGGACGGCATCCGGTTCGGCATCCCCGGCAGTCACGCATCGGCTCCTCGTGGTCGGCGCACCCCGCATTAGGTACTCATACTGTATACCTATCGGTAGCGCATTCCACAAGAACGTGGAGGCCGACGTCGGCCCAGGTCAACGGCGTTGCCCCTCAGGTGAAGTCGCTGCCACCGTCGACGTTGACGTTCGCCCCCGTCATGTACGAGTTGCGCCGCGAGGCGAGGAACGCCGCGACCGGTCCGATCTCCGACGGCAGACCGGCCCTCGGCAGGTGCGCCGGATGGCCGAAGTGTTCGGTGATGGCGTCCATCAACCGGTAGGGATCGTGGGCGTCGACGCCCACCGACTCCGCCCACCCGGTGAGCGCCTCGGAGGCGATGCTGCCGGGCGAGACGACGTTGACCAGGATCTCGTCGCGGGCGAGGGTGAGCGACAGATTCTTCGACACGCTCGTCAGCATCGCTTTGGCCGCGGTGTACGCCGGCAGGATCACACTCTGCCGCTGTGTCGACTGGGCCGAGAAGTTGACGATGCGGGCCCACGACGCGCTGCGCAGCAAGGGAAGCGCGGCGCGCACACACCGAACCATCCCGAGCACACCGCTTTCGACGGCCGCGCGCCACTGATCGTCGGACAGGGATTCGAAGTCACCGCGGACGTCGGGGCCCACGGTGTTGACGAGGATGTTGAGCGCACCGCCCCACCGCCGCGCCACCTCGGCGAACGCCCGTTCGACCTGCTCGGGTTGGGCGATGTCGGCGGGGATCCCGATCGCGTCCGGACTGCCGCACTCGGCCAGTTCGGCCGCCGCACGGTCGAGCACGTCCTTCGTCCGGCCGATCAGCGCGATCTTCGCACCGTCCTCGGCCAGGCACCGGGCGGTGGCCAACCCCATCCCACGGCCGCCGCCCACCACCACCGCGGTGGCGTCGGTCAGTCCGAGGTCCACCGCTCAGGTACCGCTCCAGTTCGGCGCCCGCTTCTCCGCGAACGCGATGGCGCCTTCCTTGGCGTCGTTGGACGAGAACACCGGGATGATGAGTTCCATTTGCTTGGACCACATCTCGGCTTCGCTCCACTCGGAGGAGCGGACCAGGATCTCCTTGGTCACCGCCACCGCGAGCGGGCCGTTGGCCGTGATGCGTTCGGCGAGTTCGACCGCGCCGGCGAGCGCCTGCCCCGGTTCGGTCACCTTGTTGACGAAACCCCACGCCGCGCCCTGTTCGGCGGTGAAACTCTCACCGGTCAACGCCAACTCGAGCGCCTTCTGGTACGGAATGCGGCGCGGCAGCCTCAGCAACCCCCCGCCGGCGGCGACGAGACCGCGCTTGACCTCCGGGATGCCGAACTTCGCGGTCGCGGACGCCACGACGAGATCCGTGGCGAGCACCACCTCCGTGCCGCCGGCGAGTGCATACCCCTCGACCGCGGAGATCAACGGCTTCCGGGGCGGCCGCTCGGTGAAACCGATTCCGCGGCCGGGGATGTCGACCCGCTCACCCGCCGCGAAGGCCTTCAGGTCCATGCCCGAACAGAAGTTGCCGCCCGCGCCGGTGAGAATTGCCACGGAAAGGCTTGTGTCACTGTCGAGTTCGTCGACCGCGTCGGCGAGGCCCTGGCTCACCGCGAAGTTCACGGCATTGCGGGCCTCCGGCCGATTGATGGTGATGATGAGTGTGCGCCCCTGGCGCTCCAACAGGACCTCGTCCGCCACCGCTTCGCCTTTCGCTTGCCCGTCAGCTGCCAGAAAAGCGTACTATATGGCTTACTGTTGAAGGGCGGCGAGTCTCCGATGGTCTTCCATGAACGCTCGATCGTGACCCGGCCGGTAAGGTCGACGGCACCCACGGGGCTGTGGCGCGGCGGTGTCGCCATGGATCAGACCGCCTCGGCCGATCATTCCCCATGCGCATCATCGATCTTCGACGGAGGTACTCGCGGTGGCCAGACAAGCGACAGCTGAGAAGCGGCAGCGCCGCGAACGCGGGTCCATCAACCCCGAGGACATCATCAAGGGCGCCTTCGAACTCGCCGAGGAGGTGTCGGTCGACAACCTCAGCATGCCGTTGTTGGGCAAGCATCTGGGGGTCGGCGTCACGAGCATCTACTGGTACTTCCGCAAGAAGGACGACCTGCTCAACGCGATGGCCGACCGGGCGCTGCGTCAGATCGCCTTCGAGGCGCCCTACGTCGACGCGGCGAACTGGCGCGAATCGCTGCACAACCATGCACACAACATGCGCAAGACCTTCCTCGCGAGCCCGATCCTGTGCGACCTCGTGCTGATCCGCGGCGCGCTGTCGACCAAGGCGCTGCGACTCGGTCTCGAGCAGATCGAGGCCGCCGTGTCCGGGCTGGTGGGTGCCGGCCTGTCACCGGAGGATGCGTTCGACACCTACTCGGCGGTGTCGGTCCACGTCCGCGGTTCGGTGGTGCTCGCCCGTTTGTACGAGAAGACCCGGTCGTTGGAGAGTTCGGAGTTCCGGCTCGACGACTCGGCGACGATCGATCCCGAATCCACCCCGCTGATGGCCGAGCTCAGCGCCAAGGGCCATCACGTCGGCGTCCCCAACGACATGAACTTCGAGTACGGGCTCAACTGCATCCTCGACCACGCCGCCAGGCTCATCGAGCAGCAGGACACGACGGCGAAACCGGCGGCCGCGCGACGGAAGAACGCCTCGTCGCGCTAGCCTTCCGGACCGTCAGACCTCGATGACGACCGCGCCGCCCTGCCCACCGCCTGCGCACATCGCCGCGACGCCGATTCCCCCGCCGCGCCGCTGCAGTTCGTAGACCAGCGTGGTGACCATGCGGGCACCCGACGCGGCGATGGGATGGCCGAGGCTGCAACCACTTCCGGAGAAGTTCACCTTCTCCTCGTCGAGACCGTACTCACGGCAGGCCGCGATGGGCACCGAGGCGAACGCCTCGTTGATCTCCCAGAGCGCCACGTCGGCCGGGGTGAGGCCGGCGCGGTCCAGCACCTTGCCGATGACCTTGACCCCACCGAGACCGGTGTCGCGCGGCGCCACCCCGACCGACGCCCAGGCGCGCACCTTCGCCATCACCGTCAGACCCTCGGACTCGGCGTAGCCGCGCTCGACGATCACGGTCGCCGCCGCGGCGTCGTTGGTGCCGCTGCTGTTGCCCGCGGTGATCGAGAAGCCCTCGATCTCGGGATGGAGCACCTTGAGCCCGGCCAGCTTCTCGGCGGTGGTGTCCCGTCGCGGATGCTCGTCGACGCTGAAGTCGATCACCGAGCCGTCCGGCTGCTCCACCTTCAGCGAGACGATCTCGTCGAGGAACTTTCCGGCATCCATCGCGGCGATGGCGCGCTGATGGGACCGGGCCGCCCACGCGTCCATCTCCTCGCGGGTGATGCCGACGGCCTGTGCGGTGTTCCAGCCGACGGTGATGGACATGTCGCGGGTCGGCGCATCCGGCGTCTCGACGTGGGTCGGCGGCATCCACCGCTCCTCGAACTTGAGCTCGGGGCCCGGGATGCGCCAGTTCACCAGCGGCGTCATCGACAGTGACTGCACACCGCCGGCGACGAGCACCCGCTCCATTCCGGAGCCGATCTGCGCCGCGGCGTTGCCGATCGCGGTGAGGCTGCCCGCGCAGTGCCGGTTGACCGACTGGCCGGGCACATGCTGCAGGCCGGTCGCGTCGGCCGCGTAACGCGCGAGATCACCGCCGCCGTAGTGGGATTCGGCGAAGATCAGGTCGTCGATGGCACTCGGGTCGACCCCGGAGCGCCGGATGGCCTCGGGAAGCACCGTGGTGATCAGGGTTTCCGGCGGGGTGTTGACCAGGGTGCCCTTGAAGGAGCGCCCGATCGCGGTACGGACGGCGCCGACGATGACGGGTGTTGACATGGTTTCGGACCTCGGTGTGTCAGGCCGCCGCGACGGCGGAGGCAGATCTGGCGACGTTTACAGAAACGGTATCAGTTGTAAGGCGGCGCGACCACCGGCAGGGTCACTCGACGTCGGGCTCGGGGACATGGAAGTGCTCGTCACGGCGCCGGAACGCCTCTTTGGTGCCGTACTGGGCGCGGGTCTTGACGAAGTTGAACTCCCCCGGCGCGAACTGCAGGTTGGTCCCGTATGCGTGGAACAGGTAACTCGCCACCTCCTCACCCTGATAGACCTGGCTCTGCTCGACGAGCCGGAAGGCCTCCTTGGCGATCACCACACCGTCGGCGGGCATCTTGGCCGCCTTATGCGCCCAGTAGCGCGCCCGCGCGGACACCATCGCATCGTCACAGGTCTCGGTGAAGATCCCGAGGTGTTCCAGGCTGCCCGCGTCGACGATGTCACCGGTCAACAGGAGGCGCCGGGCCAGCACCGGCCCGAGCCGGTGAAAGAACATGTGCAGGCTGCCCAGCGCCGGTCCGAGGAACCGCGTGGCGGGCATCCCGATCTCGGTGCCGCGGCCGATCACGGCGATATCGCACATCAGCGCCATCTCGAAGCCGCCACCGAGCGCATACCCGCTGATCTCGCCCACCGTGACCTTCGGAAAGCCCATGAAGTTGTGATAGAAGCCGAACGACTTGCGGTCGACGGTGAGCCGTCGGCGCTGGCTCGGACGTTTCTTGGTTTGAGCCTTCCCGCCCTGGTCCTTGCTGTTGTCCTCACCGCCGTACCACCCGTAGGCGTTGTTCATATCCGCGCCCGTGCTGAACACCCCGCCGGCGCCGCGCAGCAGCACCACGGTGAGGTCGTCGTCCTCGGCGACCCGGTCCAGGTGCCGTGCCAGCGCGTCGCGCATGGCGGCGTCGTAGGAGTTTCGTCGGCCCGCATTGTTGAGCGTGATCGTCGCGATGCGGGTGTCGTGGTCCGCCTCGAACAACACCCGGTCGTCGGAATCCGTCATCGTTGGTGCCTTTCCGTGTTCACAACCGTGCATTCACACCCGCCGTCGCCCGTAGCGCGACCCGGCGAGCCGGTCCGGTGGCGAGGCCACGGTGTCGACCTCACCGGTGCACAGCACCTCGCCGTCGAGCGACAACCGAGCGGTGGACGTCAGGCCGCGCTCCGTCTCGACGCGGGCCACGTCGAAGGCCAGTTCGGTCAGCACCGGCGTCGGGCGGCGGTAGCGCACGGTCAGCGAGCGTGTCTTACCCGCCACCCCGGCCGCACAGCTCTGGTGCTGGGTGACGCAGTCGAAGAAGACGCCGAGGAAGCCGCCGTGCACCAACCCCGGCGGCCCTTCGAACGCGAGCGCGAATGTCACTGAACCGGAAGCGGTCTCGTCGCCGAGGTGGTCGAACCGGTATTGCGGGAAGCAGGGGTTGTACGTACCGACGTCGAAGGCGTGCTGCAGATACACGCGTCGGTCCTCGCCGCCGTCACCGAGGCGGGGGGCGCTGTCCGGCGGAGCGGCGGCCGACAGCTGCTTCTCCCATTCGGGGAATCTGGCCAGCATCTCGTCCACCGCGGGATGCGGCGCCTCCTGCACCAGCAGCAGATCGGTCAGTCGCCGCATGGCCGCGGCCGCCGACACGGTCTGCGGCAGCGGGTCCTCCCCGTACCGGCGATCTGCGTTCGCGGACATCGTCGGTGGCGCTCCCCTGTTTCGTCGAGGTGGATTTCGCTATGTTGTACGGAGCACGAATCGTATCGCCTACTGTAGGGCTAACCATAACGACAGCGGAAGGGTGGGTGCGCCGGTGGGGCAACAGGGCGGTACGGCCGCACCGGACGGGTCGGTGTCCGTGCACCGCGAGGACGCCGCACTGGTGCTGACCCTGGACCGACCCCAGCGCCGAAACTCGCTGAGTCACAGGATGATCGACGAACTCGTCACCGCCCTGACCGCAGCGGCGACCGACGACTCACTGCGGGTCGTGCACATCCGCGGCGCAGGTGGGGACTTCTGCACCGGCGCCGACTGGGTGGCGACCAACACCGCGGGTCAGCGTCCCCGAACCGGTGATCTGGTGCGACGAATCCCGCACGGCGCGAACCGGGTGGTCGAACTGGTGCACACGTTGCACCTGCCGGTGGTCTGCAGTGTGCAGGGCTGGGCGGTGGGCCTCGGGTGCAATCTGGCGCTGGCCGCCGACTTCACCGTCGCCGATACCGACGCGGTGTTCTGGGAACCCTTCGTGGAGCGCGGTTTCGCACCGGACTCCGGGGCCAGTTGGCTGCTGCCCCGCCTGGTGGGCCTGGCGCGGGCCAAACGCATGCTGCTGCTCGGCGAGAGGGTCAGCGGCGCCGAGGCCGCCGAATGGGGGTTGATCCACGACAGTGTGCCGGGCGACGAGGTCGCCGCGGCCGCCGACCGACTGGTGGCGCGCCTGGCCGCCGGGCCCACGGTCGCGATCGGCCTGGCCAAACAGGCCGTGCACCAGGCGTTGCACACGCCACTCGCCCAGGCCATGACACAGGAATTGTTCAACGTCGAACTCTCGTGTCGTACAGCGGATTTCAAAGAGGGTCTGGCCGCGTTCCGGGACAAGCGCGACCCGGACTTCCAGGGCCGATGACCCCCGACCACACCACCGAGGAGCGCGGATGACCGACAGTTCGTACGACACGATCAAATACGAGGTCGACGGACACACCGCGACCATCACGCTGAACCGGCCCGATGCGCTCAACGCGCTCAGCCCGCACATGATCACCGAACTGCGCGCGGCCTACGACGAAGCGGAGAACGACGACGACGTCTGGCTGCTGATCGTGACGGCCACCGGACGGGCCTTCTGCACCGGCGCCGACGTCAAGGAGATCCCCGGGGACGGCAAGGTGCTCAACGAACGCGCCTTCCTGTCCACCTACGAACAGTGGGAGGCGCCGCAGGAGGGCACCCCGCCGTTCCGCCGGATGGCCAAACCGGTGCTCGCCGCGATCAACGGGATCTGCTGCGGCGCCGGGCTGGACTGGGTGACCACCGGTGACATCGTGATCGCCTCCGAGCAGGCGACCTTTTTCGATCCGCACGTCAGCATCGGTCTGGTGTCCGGACGCGAAGTCGTGCGGCTGGCCCGTGTGCTGCCGCGCTCGGTCGCGCTGCGCATGGCGATCGTGGGCAAACACGAGCGGATGAGTGCACAGCGGGCCTACGAACTCGGCATGATCAGCGAGGTCGTCGAGCACGACCGGCTCCTCGAACGCGCCCATGAGATCGCCGACCTGGTGACCCGCAATGCGCCGTTGGCCGTCCGCGGCACCCGGTTGGCCATCCTCAAGGGCCTGGATCTGCCGTTGCACGAGGCCGAGATGCTCGGTGAGGCGTTCCGTGAGCGGAACCTGCACACCGAGGACTCCCTGGAGGGGCCGAAGGCGTTCGTCGAGAAGCGCACCCCGGACTGGAAGTGCCGATGACCTTCGAGACGATCACGCTCGACGTCGACGCCGCCGTCCACGTCGCGACCATCACGCTCAACCGCCCGGAGCGGCTCAACGCGTTCAACCGCACCATGTGTGCGGAGATGGCCGAGGCGTGGCGCGTCGTCAAGGCCGACGACACGGTGCACGCCGTGGTGTTGCGCGCCGCTGGAGACCGGGCGTTCAGCGCCGGGCTGGACGTCAAATCGACCTACGGTCAACCAGACAACGTGTGGAATCACGAGGATCCCGGCGAACTGCTGAGCCCCAAGTGGCAGAAGATGTGGAAACCGGTGGTGTGTGCGGTGCAGGGCATGTGCACCGCAGGCGCGTTCTACTTCCTCAACGAGGCCGACGTGGTGATCTGCTCGGAGGAGGCGACGTTCTTCGACTCCCACGTCAGCGCCGGGCTGGTGTGCGCACTGGAACCGATCGGCCTGATGCGCAGGGTCGGTCTGGGTGACACCCTGCGCATCGCGCTGATGGGCAACGACGAACGGGTCGGCGCCGAGACCGCGCTGCGCATCGGACTGGTCACCGAAGTCGTTGCTCGCGAACGGCTCTGGGAACGCGCCCACGAGATCGCCGCGACCATCGCCGCCAAACCGCCGTCGGCCACCCAGGGCACCGTCAAGGCCATCTGGGAATCGCTGGACAGACCGTACCGGGCGGCCATGGAGCAGGGGCTGATCTACACCCGGTTGGGCAATCCGATCGGCCAGGCCGAACTCGCCGCGCATCCGCCTGCGGCCCGCCCGGACCCGAGGGTGCGGTGATGGCCCCCCACCGCCTGAGCCGGCGCATCTCCCACGTGCTGGATCTGCGGCCCGAGGGCAACGCCGTGGAATACGACGGGCAGTGGGTGACGTGGGCGCAGATCGGCGAGGCGGCCCGGCGGATCGCCCAACTGGTCACCCGGTACGGCGGCGACACCCCGCAGGTGGGCATCCTGCTCCGCAACCGGCCGCCACAGGTCGCCGCGGTGCTGGGGGTGTTGCTCGCCGGCGGCACCGTGGTGGTGGTCAACCCGTCCCGCGGGGACGACCGCACCCGCGCCGACATCACCGCCCTCGCGCTCCCGGTCCTCATCGGCGAACCGGACGATCTGGCCGCCCTGGTGACCCCGGCATCCGCCACCACGGTGCTGTCGCTCACGGCGCTGTCGCAGGAACCTGTCGTCGACCCCGCCGCACGGCGCACGGCCGAGACGCGCCCCGGGGTGGCGGTGCGGATGTTGACCAGCGGGACCACCGGGCCTCCCAAGCGGATCGACCTCACCTACGACATGCTCGCGCACAGCGTCCTGGGGCCCGAGCCGGACGAACCGCGTCGGGGTATCGCGATCGTCAACGCCCCGCTCGTGCACATCGGCGGGGTGTTCCGGGTGCTGCAGTGCGTGGGCGAGGCGCGGTCGTTCGCGCTGCTGGAGCGGTTCGATCTGCAGCGGTGGGCCGATGCGGTGCGCCGGCACCGGCCCGCTGCGGTGTCGCTGGTCCCGGCGGCCCTGCGGATGGTCCTGCACTCCGACCTCACCCGCGACGACCTGGCCGGCATCCGCGCCGTCACCTCGGGCACCGCGCCGCTGTCGGCCGAAGACGCCGACGCGTTCACCGAGAAGTTCGGCATCCCGGTGCTGACGTCCTACGCCGCAACGGAATTCGGAGGTGGGGTGGCCGGCTGGACGCTGGCCGACCATCAGCGCCACTGGCACACCAAACGGGGTAGCGTCGGACGTGCCAGCGGTGGCTCTCGACTGCGCGTGGTCGGTGAGGACGGGACGCCGCTCGGTCCAGACCAACCCGGGCTGCTCGAGGTCAAACCCGGCCAGCTTGGCCCGGGTGCGGACTGGATCCGGACCACCGACCTCGCCCGTATCGACGCCGACGGCTTCCTGTGGATTCTGGGCCGCGCGGATCAGGCCATCATCCGCGGTGGCTTCAAGGTGATGCCCGACGACGTGCGCACCGCGCTCGAAGGGCATCCCGCGGTGCGGGGGGCCACCGTGGTCGGGCGCCCGGACGACCGCCTCGGCGAAATCCCCGTCGCGATGGTCGAATTGCGCGACGGGGCGGCCACGAGCGGCGACGAGCTCACCGCATACCTGCGCGGCCGCCTCGCGCACTACGAGGTGCCGAGCGAGATCGCCGTCGTCGACACGATCCCGCGGACCCCCTCGGGTAAGGCCGATCTGGGCGCTGTCCGGCGGTACTTCGCCACCGCGGCCGAGCCGCGAATCGATACGGCGGTCACCGTCGACCATGGCTGAGCCGCACACCGTCGCCGCCGTGCTGCGGCGCTGGGCGGTCGACCGCCCAGCGCACCCGCTGCTGATCCGCGACGCCGACCGCCTCGACTACGGGCAGGCAGAACGCCGGTCCGCTCGCCTGGCGCGCGGCCTGGTCGCCCTCGGTGCGGGCAAGGGCACCCACGTCGGCCTGCTGTATCCCAACGGCGCGGAGTTCCTCGTCGGCATGTTGGCCGCGGCCCGCATCGGTGCGGTGGTGGTGCCGTTCAGCACCTTCGCCACGGCCCGCGAACTCGCAGAGCAGTTGCGCCACAGCGACACCGAGATCCTGTTGTCGGCCGGATCGTTCCGCTCCCATGACTACGCCTCGCGGCTGCGCGAGGTACTCGGGGGCGACATCCCCGTCGGGGAACGCCTCTACTGCGCCGCGGTCCCCCATCTGCGCCACGTGTTCGTCGACCGGTATCCCGACGGCCGCGTCGATGCCGCCCTGCTGACCGCGGTCGAGGACGACGTCGACGGCAGCGACCCGTTGACCATCGTCTACACGTCCGGATCCACCAGTGCACCGAAGGGTGTCGTACACACCCACGCCGCGTTGATCGAGCACCAGCGCAACCTCAACGCCATCCGCGGACTGGGCGCCGACGACCGGTTGTTCTGCAATTCGCCCTTCTGCTGGATCGGGGGGATCGCGTTCTCGGTGCTGGCCACGCTGGTCGCCGGCGCGACACTGGTGTGCTCGAACGCCGAGGACCCGGCCGCGACCCTCGATCTGCTGGAGGCCACCCGGCCCACCATCACCAATGGCTACGTCGCCGGGATCGCCGCCCTGGCAGCACATCCCAGCCTGCCGCACCGTGACCTGTCGTCGATGCGGCGTGGCAACCTCTACCCCATCATGGCGCCCGACGCCCGTCCCGCCGACCCGGACCTGCGCCACCACATGCTGGGTATGACCGAGACGGGCAGCGTCGTTCTGCTGCACCCCGACGTCTCCGATCAGCCGGAGCGCCGCCGCGGATCGTTCGGACTGCCCGCGCCCGGATTCGACACCAGGATCGTGGACCCGGACACCGGCGCACCGGTCGATGCCGGCGAGGTCGGCGAGTTGTGCGTGCGTGGACCGTATGTGATGCAGCGGTACTACAAGCGCAGCCGTGAGGGGTGCTTCGATCCCGACGGCTGGTTCCACACCGGCGATCTGGTGCGCACCGACGACGACGGGCTGTACTACTTCCTCGGTCGGCGCGGCGCGATGATCAAGACCGCCGGCGCCAACGTGACACCCGTGGAGGTGGAACGCGCGATCACCCGGGCCACGGGTGCACAGGCGTACGTCGTCGGTCTTCCCGACCGCGACCGCGGACAGGTGGTCGCCGCGGCGGTGATCGTCGACGACCCCGGTGAATTCGACGCCGCCGCGCTGCGCGAGGCACTGCGCGAGGAGTTGTCGGCGTACAAGATCCCCCGCCGCATCACCGCGCTCACCCGCGACGACCTGCCCGTGATGGCGAGCGGCAAGGTCGACCTCCCCCGGCTCACGAAGGTGTTCGATGTCCAACGCTGACACCACGATCGACCGGTTGCTGCGCCGCAACGCCGCCGCCCATCCGGAGAAGGCCGCCGTCATCGACCCGGCGTCCCGGGTGACCCACGGCGACCTCGACCGCATCACCCGCACGCTGGCCGCGGCCCTCGTCGGCGCAGGTGTCGGCAAGGGTTCGCGGGTCGGGCTCGTCATGCCCAACAGCGTGCAGTGGGTGCAGATCGCGGTGGCCCTGACCCGGATCGGCGCGGTACTCGTGCCGCTGAGCACGCTGCTGGCGCCGCGTGAGCTGGTGGCGCAGCTGCGCACCGCGGCGGTGCAGGTGCTGATCACCGTCGAGGAGTTCCGCGGCCACCGCTACCTCGACGACCTGCGGGCCGAACTGGGTCTGCCGGACCTCGACAACCCTCTCCACAGCCCCGAACTGCCTGCACTGCGGCAGGTCTGGAACCCGGACCAGCTCATGGAGTCCCGGGCCGTCGACCACGAACTGGTGGACGCGCTCACCGACGCGGTGACCCCCAGCGACACGCTCGCGATCATGTTCACCTCCGGCAGCAGCGGTCCGCCCAAGGGGGTGGTGCATTCGCACGGCAACGCGCTCGGCGCCGTCGCCGCGGGTCTGCACGCCCGCTGCATCGATGCCGACACCCGGTTGTACCTGCCGATGCCGTTCTTCTGGGTCGGCGGGTTCGGCAGCGGGGTGCTCTCGGCGCTGGTGGCCGGGGCGACGCTGGTGACCGAGCAGATCCCGCAACCGGAGTCCACGCTGCGGTTACTGGAGGCCGAACGCGTCACGCTGTTCCGTGGCTGGCCCGATCAGGCCGAAGCGCTGGCACGGCACCGACATTCGGTCGGGGGGGATCTGTCGTCGCTGCGGCCGGGCAGTCTCGAGGCGCTGTTGCCACCCGATCAGCGGGGCCGGGCGGGAGCACGCGCCAGACTGTTCGGGATGACCGAGGCGTTCGGGCCGTACTGCGGCTACCGCGCCGACACCGATATGCCGGAAACCGGCTGGGGTAGCTGCGGCCGACCGTTCGACGGGATGGAGGTCCGCATCGTCGACCCCGAAACGGCTGCACCCGTGCCGGCCGGCCGGATCGGTGAGATCCAGATCCGCGGACCGCATGTCATGCGCGGCATCTGCCGGCGCAGCCGCGAGGAGGTCTTCACCGCCGACGGGTTCTATCCCACCGGCGACCTCGGCCATCTCGACGACCGCGGATTCATGTTCTACCACGGGCGATCCGACGACATGTTCAAGGTCAGCGGCGCCACGGTCTACCCCAGCGAGGTCGAGGCGGCGCTGCGCACCCTCGACGGGGTCGCCGCTGCCTTCGTCACCGACGTGCCCGACGCCGGCGCCGACCGGGTGGGGGCGGCGGTGGTCTGCGACCGCCCGACGACGGTCGGGGCGCTGCGGTCGGCGGCCAAGAACGTGCTCAGCGCGTTCAAGGTGCCCACGATATGGCTGTTGCTCGACGACGATGACGCCGTCCCGCGCAAGGCGACCGGCAAGGTCGACGTGCGCGCGCTCCGGGAGCTACTGGCCGCCTCGTCCGGCGAGCAGACGTGAATGTCCCCCATTTCGGCCGAGTTCGGGGACATTTGTGTCTGCTCGCGGAGTCACTGGACCACGCCGCGGGTCTTGAGGTGCTCGATGAGCGGTTCGGCGCCCGCCGCGAGGTGCTCCGACATCGCCGACCGCGCGAGGGCGTCGTCACGCTGCGCCAGCGCGGTCAGCAACTGCCGGTGGTGACGCACCGACTCGGCGGGCCAACGCTCGATCGTGGGGAACACCGACTCCGGCGCGTACCGGGTGATCAGCGACATCATCTGGGCGAGCTTCGGTGACTCGGCCGCGACGTTGATCGCCCGGTGAAACTCGTGGTTGAGCCGCACCGCACCTTCGCCGTCGTCGCGCCGGTAGGCGTCCTCGAGCGCATCCTGGATCGCGGTGAGTTCACGCAGCTGATCGTCGGTGATGTTGTGCGCTGCGCGGGCGGCCAACTCGCCGCCGACGTAGGCCTGCACGTTCGACACGTCGGCGATGTCGCGACCCGTGACAGGCAGTACGACGAATCCGCGCCGGGGCTGTTGTGCGAGAAGCCCTTCGGCGCGCAACCCGAACAGCGCCTCGCGCACCGGTGTCACGCTGACGCCCAGCTCGGAGGCCAGCTGTTCGAGCCGGATGTACCCGCCGGCCGGGTAGGTGCCATCGAAGATGCGCCGACGGACGAACCGCGCGACGTCCTCCGAGAGCTGGGGGCGGGCCGCGAAATCGGGGGCGGACATGTCAGATCCGGTAGTCGGCGAGCAGACGCTTGCTGATGATGTTCTTCTGGATCTCGCTGGTGCCCTCCCCGATCAGCAGGAACGGTGCGTCGCGCATCAGCCGCTCAATCTCGTACTCCTTGGAGTAGCCGTAGCCGCCGTGGATGCGGAAGCTCTGCTGGGTCACCTCCGCGCAGAACTCGCTGGCGAGGTACTTCGCCATCCCCGCTGCGACGTCGTTGCGCTCACCGGAGTCCTTGAGGCGGGCGGCGTTGACCATCATCAGATGCGCCGCTTCGACTTTCGTCGCCATCTCGGCCAACTGGAAGGCGATGGCCTGATGGTCGGCGATCGGTTTCCCGAACGTATGCCGCTGCTGGGCGTAGCGCACCGCGAGTTCGAACGCGCGCAACCCCACGCCGCAGGCCCGCGCCGACACGTTGACCCGGCCGACCTCGACGCCGTCCATCATCTGGAAGAAGCCCTGGCCGGGACGCTCGCCGAGGATGTCCTCCGCGCTGGCGCGGTAACCGTCGAAGATCAACTCGGTGGTGTCGATGCCCTTGTAGCCCAGCTTGTCGAGTTTTCCGGGGATGGTCAGCCCGGGCATCACCTCGCCGAAGCCGGTGGGTTTCTCGACGAGGAACGCGGTGAGGTTGCGGTGTGGTTTGTCCGCGCCCTCGTCGGTGCGCACGAGCGCGGCGACCAGGGTGGAACTGCCGCCGTTGGTCACCCACATCTTCTGCCCGTCGATCACGTAGCCGCCGGAGTCGTCGCGGCGGGCGCGGGTGCGGATGGCCGCGACGTCGGAGCCCAGTTCGGGTTCGGACATGGAGAACGCGCCCCTGGTCTCCCCGGTGGCCATGCGCGGCAGGAAGCGTTGCTTCTGCGCCTCGGTACCGTGCTGGCGGATCATGTAGGCGACGATGAAGTGGGTGTTGATGACGCCGGAGACGCTCATCCATCCCCTGGCGAGTTCCTCCACGCACAACGCGTAGGTCAGCAGCGATTCGCCGAGCCCGCCGTACTCCTCGGGGATCATCAGGCCGAACAGGCCCATCTCGCGCATCGCGTCGACGATCTCCTGCGGATAGGTGTCGGCGTGCTCGAGTTCCTGGGCGTTCGGGATGATCTCCTTGTCGACGAATTGCCTTACGGTGGAGACGATCTCGGTCTGGAATTCGGTCAGGCCCAGAGTCTGGGCGAGCCGGGTCACGGGGTCACCCGCTCGAACACCGCAGCCAGTCCCTGCCCGCCGCCGATGCACATCGTCATCAGCCCGTACCGGCCCTGCCTGCGGGTCAGTTCCCGGGCGAGCGTGGCGAGCATCCGTCCGCCGGTCGCTCCCACCGGATGTCCCAGCGAGATCCCGGACCCGTGCACGTTGGTGCGCTCCATGTCGGCGGCGGTGAACTTCCACTCCCGCATCACGGCGAGCGCCTGCGCGGCGAACGCCTCGTTCAGTTCGATCAGATCGATGTCGGCCAGGTCCAGGCCCGCTCGGGCCAACGCGGCCTCGGTCGCCGGCACCGGTCCGATGCCCATGACCTTCGGCGGCACCCCGGCCAGACCCCACGACACCAGCCGCACCAGGGGCTCGAGACCGAGTTCGGCGGCCTTCTCGGGCGTGGTCACCACGCACATCGAGGCCGCGTCGTTCTGACCGCTGGCGTTGCCCGCGGTCACCGTCGCCTCCGGATCCTGTCTGGCCAGAATCGGTTTGAGCCGGCTCAGCGTCTCCATCGACGTATCCGCGCGCGGATGCTCGTCGGTGTCGACGACGTCCTCACCGCGCCGGGTACGCACGGTCACGGGGATGATCTCCTCGGCGAAGACGCCGTTCTTCTGGGCGGCGACCGCCCGCTGGTGCGAGGTGACCGCCAGCTCGTCCTGTTCGGCCCTGGTGATGCCGTACTCGCGGCGCAGGTTCTCGGCGGTCTCCAGCATCCCGCCCGGCACCGGATGGTTCTTACCGCCGGCGGTGGTGCGCCCGCGGGCCAGCGCGTCGTGCACGGCGATGCCGCCGCGTGCGCCGCCCCACCGCATGTCGGTCGAGTGGAACACCACGTTGCTCATCGAATCGGCACCGCCGGCGACGACGAGGTCGTTGTTGCCGCTGGCCACCTGCATCGCGCCCTGAAGGACGGCCTGCAGCCCGGAACCGCAGCGGCGGTCGATCTGCATACCGGGCACGGTCACCGGCAGTCCCGCATCGAGCGCGATGACACGGCCGATCGCGGGCGCCTCCATGCTCGGATAGCAGTGGCCGACGATGACGTCCTCGACGGCGTCCGGCGCGATGCCGGTGCGCGTCAGCAGGCCCTGCAGCGCCGTCACCGCGAGTTCGACGGCCGTGAGGTCCTTGAACATGCCGCCGTACCGTCCGATCGGCGTCCGGACGGGTTCACAGATCACGGTGTCGCGCATCAGATGTGCCTCCCGCCGGTGACTTCCAGCACGGTGCCGGTCATGTACGAGGAGAGGTCCGAGGCGAGGAACAGGGCGACCTTGGCCACCTCGGCCGGTTCGCCGGCCCGGCCCATCGGTATCTCGGCGAGCTTCTGGTCCCAGATGTGCTGCGGCATCGCCTCGGTCATCGCCGACCGGATGAGACCGGGCTGGATCGCGTTCACGCGCACCCCGAGGTGAGCCAGTTCCTTGGCCGCGGCCTTCGTCATCCCGACGATCCCGGCCTTGGCCGCCGAGTAGTTGGTCTGTCCGACGAGCCCGACCTTGCCCGAGATCGACGACATGTTGACCATGGCACCGCGCTTGTTCTCGCGCATGATCGCCGCCGCCGACTTCAGCCCGTTCCAGGTGCCCTTGAGGTGGACGGCGATCACCTGGTCGAACTGTTCCTCGGTCATCTTGCGCAGGGTGGCGTCGCGGGTGATCCCCGCGTTGTTCACCATGACGTCGAGGCCGCCGAAGCGCTCCACCGCCGCGGCCACGAGCGCATCCACCTCGTCGGCCCGGGTGACGTCGCACCGGACCGCGGTGGCCACGTCCGGTCCACCGAGGCGTTCGGCCGCCGCCTCGGTGGCGTCGAGGTCGAGGTCGCCGAGCACCACCCGCGCCCCCTCGGACACGAAGCGCTCCGCGATCGCGTATCCCAGTCCCTGCGCACCGCCCGTGACGACCGCGGTCTGTTCACTCAGCAACGACACTCGATCACCTACCTGACTCGTCGGGGGCCTCCGAGGGGCCCGGTCGGCGTACATCGTATTTCATATACGATATTGGTGGCCAGCCACCCCATGGGCCGCCTACTGCGACTGGAGGTCGTCGATGAGCGAAGTCAGTGACGAGGATTTCCGCGAGATCCTCGCGCAGACAAGACATTTCGTCCGATCCGCGGTGGTCCCGCGGGAATCCGAGATCCTCGCCGAGGACAAGGTCCCCGACGACCTGCGCGAAGCCGCCAAGAGCATGGGGCTGTTCGGCTACGCCATTCCGCAGGAATGGGGCGGGCTCGGACTGGATCTGACCCAAGACGTCGAACTGGCCATGGAGTTCGGTTACACGTCACTGGCGCTGCGCTCGATGTTCGGCACCAACAACGGCATCGCCGGGCAGGTGCTGGTGGGATTCGGCACCGATGAGCAGAAGAAGCAGTGGCTCGAGGGCATCGCCTCCGGTGACGTCGTCGCCTCGTTCGCACTCACCGAACCGGGGGCCGGCTCCAATCCGGCGGGACTGCGGACCAGAGCGGTGCGCGACGACGCCGGCGACTGGGTCGTCAACGGCCAGAAGCGCTTCATCACCAACGCCCCGACCGCCGACCTGTTCGTCGTCTTCGCGCGCACCCGGCCGGCCGACGACCGCGGCGCCGGTATCGCGGTGTTCCTGGTACCCGCCGATGCCGACGGTGTGGAGGTCGGCGCGAAGGACGCCAAGATGGGTCAGGAGGGCGCCTGGACCGCCGATGTGAACTTCACCGACGTCCGCGTACCGGCCTCGGCGCTCGTCGGCGGCAGCGAGGACATCGGCTACCGCGCCGCACTGATCACCCTGGCGCGTGGGCGCGTACACATCGCCGCGCTCGCGGTCGGCGCCGCGCAACGCGCGCTCGACGAGTCCGTGGCCTACGCCGCCACCGCCACGCAGGGCGGCACGCCGATCGGTGACTTCCAGCTGGTGCAGGCGATGCTGGCCGATCAGCAGACCGGGGTGATGGCCGGGCGGGCGCTGGTCCGCGACGCCGCGCGCAAGTGGGTCACCGACGAGGACCGGCGCATCGCACCGTCGGCGGCCAAGGTGTTCTGCACCGAGATGGCCGGGCAGGTCGCCGATCTCGCGGTGCAGATCCACGGCGGCACCGGGTACATGCGCGAGGTGCCCGTCGAGCGGATCTACCGCGACGTCAGGCTGCTGCGACTCTACGAGGGCACCAGCGAGATCCAGCGCCTGATCATCGGCGGCGCACTGGTGAAGGCCGCGCAGCGGACGGCGGCGAACTCATGACCGGCCGCCTCGCAGGCAAGGTCGCCTTCATCACCGGCGCGGCCCGCGGCCAGGGGCGTGCGCACGCCGTCCGCCTGGCGACCGAGGGTGCCGACATCATCGCCGTCGACATCGCGGGCAAGCTGCCGGACTGCGTCCCGTACGACCATTCGACGCCGGAGGACCTCGCCGAGACCGTGTCGCTGGTCGAGGCGACCGGCCGCAGGATCCTGGCCTCGGTGGTCGACACCCGCGACCACGATGCCCTGCGGGAGACGGTCGATGCCGGGGTCGCCGAACTGGGCCGCCTCGACGTCATCGTCGCCAACGCGGGTATCACCGCGCCGCAGGCGTGGAACACCATCACACCGGCGGACTTCCGCGACGTCACCGACGTCAACATCACCGGCACCTGGAACACCGTGATGGCCGGCGCACAGCACATCGTCGACGGCGACCGAGGCGGTTCCATCATCCTGATCAGTTCCGCCGCGGGGCTCAAGATGCAGCCGTTCATGGTGCACTACACCGCCAGCAAGCACGCCGTCACCGGGATGGCGCGGGCGTTCGCCGCCGAACTCGGCAAGCATCGGATCCGGGTCAACAGCGTGCATCCCGGCGCGGTCGCCACCCCGATGGGCACCGGGGACATGGTCGAGGGGCTGATGCGCGCCGACGCCGCCAACCCCGGCTTGATGAACATGGTCACCCCGTTCATCCAGGACATCGCGCAACCGGAGGACATCGCCGACGCGGTGGCGTGGCTGGCCAGCGACGAATCGCGGTTCGTCACGGCCGCGGCGATCGCCGTCGACTGCGGGTCTACCCAGTTCTGACGGTCCGGGCCGGCGACCGCTGCGCGAACACCCGGGTGAGGAACGCCGCCTGGTCCGTCGCGGCCCTGTCGTGCCAGTCGTGGCCGGGCCAGACGTCGAAGTGGTCGCACGGGTAGTGGTGCACCTGCGCCCTGGCCTGTACCGCGGTTCTGGCGACGGACTCGGCGGGTACGAACCGGTCGAAGTCGGCGATCTGGACCAGGACCGGCACCCGAATCCGCTTGGCCTCCTTGGCCGTTCGGACCTTCACCAGTTCCATCCCGATCGCGGCGTCGACCTCGTTGCGCCACGTCGGTCCGGCGATCGACAGGTAGCTGTCGTAGGCGCCGTCGAGGGCGAGCGCACCGGGCTGCCCCGGGCGGGCCGCCAGCGGCATCAGCGACGGGGCGCGACCGCAGGCGACCGCCACGCGGCTCTTGGCGCCGACCAGTGACCAGCGCAGCGCCGCACCGACGTCGCGGTGCGCGACCGCTGCTCTGCTCGCCGCGAGCCCGCTGGTGAGCGGCGTCATCGCGATGACCGCCGCGACGTCGGCCCGGCCGGCCGCCACCCGGATCACATGGCTGCCGGAGAACGACGAGCCCCACAGGGCCACCCGGACCGGATCCACACCGGGCAGGCGCTGCGCCGCCACCACGGCGGCGTGGAAGTCCTGCAGCTGACGCGTGACCGACACACTCTGGCGTGGTCGACCGTCGGAGGCGCCGAAGCCGCGATAGTCGAACGTCAGCACGTCGGCGCCCGCCGCGCACAACCGGTCGGCGAAGGGTTCCAGACCCGAATCCATCGTCCCGCCGAAACCATGCGCCATGACCACGACCGGCCGCCCGTACGGACCGGACAGCCGGTCGGATTCGCTGCGGTAGTGCCGCGCTGCGCAGCGGGTGTCCATCGAGGTGAAGTCCACCTCGTCATAGGTGGTGGTCATGTCGCGGGACGCTCCTCGGGGTCGGTGATGCCGTAGACCGAACTCAGCCATACCGCCGCCGCCCCGTGCCTCAACTCATCGGCCGCCAGGGGTCCGCCGAGGGTCAGACGTTCCAGCATCCGGTCGTTGAACTCGAGCAGCACGGTGGCCAACACGAGGGCGTCGACGCCGGGGGGTGCGACCCCCGCCGAACGCTCGGTGCGGATCAGCTCGGCGATGGAGTCGACGAACGACTCGCGGGCGTCGTCCCAGATCGAGCGCACCGCAGGGCTGGACCCACGCACCTCGAGCATCGCCTGGAACAGATGCCGGTGACGCTCGCACAGGCCGAAGAGCCCGGCGAGCATCTTGTGAACGCGGGCCCGGGGCGAACCCGATGCGCTGGTGAGTGCCTGGTTGACGGCGATGGTCTCGTCGAGGATGCGCTCCGTCAGCGCCGCCACCGCAGCCGCCTTGTTCTCGAAGTAGAAGTAGAACGCCGAGCGCGTCACGCCGGCCTGCTGCGCCACCTCGGCGATGTTCACCGTCTCCACGCTCGACTGCTGCAACCATCGGTCGAGCGCGTCGAGGATCGCCTCGCGGCGCAGATCGCTGCGCTGCGCCGGGCGTCGATCGGTCGCCGAACGCACTGTCAGCCGGCCGCATTCGCGAACACCGGCCGCTGCCGGCGCGCCCGCTCGTACCCGGCCGGGAGTTCGCGCGCGCGGATGTCGTGTTCGTAGACGAAGTAGTCGACCTGCTGGGTGTGCCGCGGCCGGTCGGTGCAGTGGCCGGCGTGCAACCGCTGGTCGGCGTCGATCGTCCGCTCCATCTCGGCGCGCCCGGGCAGGGCGTAGCGACCCACCGCGTAGGCCGCCAGCAGCCGGGACTGGCATTCCACGAACGGGAACAACGTCGGCACCGACTGGGCGAACCCGATGAACACGACATCGTCGACGCCCGGTAGGAACATGCGCTTGTAGAGCCGGATCTGGTTGTCCGGCGCGCTGATCAACGCCGGATCGAAGAACGGGAAGGTGATGTTGTATCCGGTGGAGTAGACGATCGCGTCGAAGTCGTCGCTGGTGCCGTCTTCGAAATGCACCGTATACCCGTCCAATCGGGTGACGTTGGGTTTCGGGGTGACGTCACCGGAGCCGAGCCGCAGCGGCAACTCCACCGACTGCGTGGGGTGGGCCTCGAAGAGTTTGTGGTTCGCCGGCGGCAGACCGTAACTCGTCGGGTCGGTCCCCAGCATCGGCGCGACGAGCTGTATTGCCTTGCGCTGCCAGGACAGTGGCAGATGCGGCGTGGTCCGGAAGAACTGGTCACCGGGGCGTCCCGCGATGTATTTCGGCACGATCCAGGCACTCGACCGCGTGGACAGCGTCACCTTGTTCCGCAGCGACCTCGACGACAGTTCCACGGTGATGTCCGCGGCGCTGTTGCCCAACCCCACCACGAGGATGCGCTTGCCCGTCAACTCCAGGGGGGTGTGCGGGTCGACGTAGTGATGGGAGTGGATGGACTCGCCGGCGAAGTCACCGGGGAATTCGGGCCAGCGTGGGTCCCAGTGGTGCCCGTTGGCGACCACCAGCAGGTCGAAGTGCCGCCGCTCCCCCGCCTGGTCCTCGATGTCCCACCCACCGGCGATCTTCCGCTCGGCGCGCACCACGCCGTTGTCGAACTCGATGTCGTCGAGCAGTCCGAACGTCTCGGCGTAGTCGTCCAGGTACGCCTTGATCTCGGTGTGGTGCGGGAACGACGGATAGTGCTCCGGCATCGGGAAGTCTTTGAACGACAGGCGATGCTTGGACGTGTCGATGTGCAGCGAGCGGTACGCGGAGCTGTGACCGTTGGGGTTGCCGAACGCCCAGTTGCCGCCGATCCGGTCCGAACTCTCGAACGTGGTGTGGGCGACGCCGTAGTCCTTGAGCATCTTGGCGGCGGTGAGGCCGCTGATGCCCGCCCCGATGATCGCTGTGCGCGGCGACGTCTGACCCACGTGTGCTCCTCACCGAGTGATGGGCAGCACACTATCCACGCGATGTGACGCGCGTCAACGACATCTGACAGATGTCAGACGCGGGTAAGCCGAACTCAGCCGATGAAACGCACGATCGACTCGGCGACGGCGGCCGGCTTGTCGGCCCCCTCGATCTCCACGGTGATGGTGGTCATGGCCTGGACGGCACCGTCGAGCCGGTCCACCTTGCTGATCTCCCCCCGGGCCCGCAGACGCGCACCGACCTTGACCGGGTTGATGAAGCGAACCTTGTTGTAGCCGTAGTTGATTGCCATGGCGATGTTGCCGACGGTGTAGAGCTGGTGGCTGAAGTGAGGCAGCAGTGACAGCGTCAGCAGTCCGTGTGCGATCGTGCCGCCGAACGGACCCTGCGCCGCCTTCTCCGGATCGACGTGGATCCACTGGTGGTCGTCGGTGGCATCGGCGAACAGGTTCACCCGATCCTGGGTGATCTCGAGCCATTCCGTCGGGCCGAGTGAGGTGCCCTCGGCCGCCGCGAGCTCGTCCAGTCCATTGAAGGTCTTCACGGGTGTCTCCTCTCCGGCGCGCTCGCGCCCCTGACGCCTCGCACCCTACGGTCAGCCACCCCGCCGATCGACGCCGGGCGCGCCGACGGGCCCGCCGCCGCGAGGATAAAGTCGGATTCGAATTTGCCAGAATTGCGTTGATTCGACTGATTTGTTCGCAAGTCGTCCATTATCTCCGGCATCGATTTGGACCCTGGAAACGGAGAAGCGCGGGCGCCCTTTCGCCTATCGGAGGGGCCAGCCGACCGCGGCTGGCACGTTCTGCCGGCATTGTGCGCCGACACGATCACGAGCCGCCCGGATTTTTCGCGTGTCGGTTCCGAATGCGGCGAGCAATCTCGAAGTATTGCCCTGCGCAAGCATCAGCGGGATTGGTCACCCGCGGCAGCGACAAGATCGGCGCGACATCCAGACCGGGATGGACGTGTCACCGGTCGCAGGAGTCGGCGCCAATTCGGTGGTGTGGACCGCCGGGGCGGTGCGCCGTCGGCGATGGCGCCGAGCAACCCGGACTCGCGGCAGGCACCCGGACGCGCCCCGCGACCCACCCGCCGATCGCGCGGGGCATACGCGTTCCAGCGCCGCCGCAGGCGTCGCGGGAGCGACGAGAACCGTGCCCGGACCGTTCTCCTGGCAAACCCGTCCCACCCCACCGGCGACGGGGCGTCCCACCCGGGCGACCGGCACGCCACCCGAGCCTCGGACGGCGCAAAACCGAAGGTCCGACCCTGACGCACGGTGGTCGGACCGCCACGGTGTCGGCGCACCGACAGCCCTGGCCGGCGTCGGCATCGGCGACATCCGTGGACGCCGATCCCGCGCCCACCGGTGATCCGTCGACGCTAGTGGGTGACGAGGCTCACAACCTGGCTCGGCCGGCAAACAGCAAGAAACGCTCGATTCCGGCGCGCCCGCGCCGGCGATGCAGTCGGTGCACACGCAAAGTTCGCCGGACGCCACCACCGGACAAACAACCTGCGAAGACCCGCGAATAGCCGATTGCCATAACTGAAGTTCCGTGCACAAACACATCTGATGGCCTGGTCCACAAAACGCAATACTGGACAAGTTTTTCTCGCTAGCTGGAATGGAACCCACTAAGAGCGGGATACTCAAGTTCGCGTATTCGCGAACCCGCGTGACGCGCACCACGATCAGCCGTCGCCTAACCCCCAGGCGGCTGCCCGAAGGACGGACACCCATGCCTGCTGCCCAGCTAGACACCCCCACCCCCGGGCTTCTGGAACTGGACCGGAACCCCACCTGGTTCGATACTGCGAGCCAGTGCACCATCGTCTTGGCACAGCCCTCAACGGAGCCCGAACTCTGGGCCGAGTATGTTCGCGGGGCGCAGCTCAGCTACCACAAGCACGGAGTCGAGCGCGCGCTCGACACCGGTGCGCTCGAGCGTGGCGACGACACCGCGCTGTTCTGTGCCGGCATCAACCAGGCCGGACAGGTGGTCGGTGGCGTTCGCGCCAAGGGCCCGTACACCGCAATCGACGAGTGCCACGCGGTGGTCGAGTGGGACGGCCAACCCGGCCTGACCGCGGTGCGCAAGATGGTCGGTGATCGCCTGCCATTCGGCGTGGTGGAAATCAAATCGGCATGGGTGAGCGACGACCCCGAACAGAGCCGCGCACTCACCGACGTCCTGGCCCGCGTGCCGCTGCATTCCATGCTTCTGCTCGACGCGCAATTCGCCGTCGCGACCGCCGCGGCATATGTCCTCAATCGCTGGTTATCCTCGGGCGGTGTGCTGGCCGCCAAGATTCCCGCGACTCCATATCCCGACGCCCGATATCAGACGAAGATGATGTGGTGGGACAGGCGTACCTACGCCAATCACGCCGACCCCAAGCAGGTTTCGACGTTCTTCGCGGAGACGCGGCAGGTGACGGCGCAACTCGACGGGATCGGCCGACTCACGTCCGCCGCCGCGACGGTCTGATGACACGGTCCACCACTGATCAGACTGTCTACACCGCCTCCGTTCTCATCGACGACGCAGACCGCGACGCACTCGCGACGCTGCGGTCCGATCCCGGGATCGAGTTCGTCGACCGCGCCGCGGAACTGCGCTCGGCCCTGGCCGAACTGCGTCCGCCCGCGGACGGTGAGCTGGCGGATGAGCCGATCCGGTGGGCGTACTTCCCGTGGCGGCGCACGGTCGTCAGCGTCCTCGGTCCTCGTGCCCACAGCCGGCTCCGACTCGACCGCAACCGCAATCTGATCACCGCGTCGGAACAACAGCGCCTCGGTCGGCTGCGGGTCGGGGTGATCGGTCTCAGCGTCGGCCACGCCGTGGCCCACACGCTTGCCGCACAGGGGGTCTGCGGCGAACTGCGGCTCGCCGACTTCGACGGCCTCGAGGTGTCGAACCTCAACCGAGTCCCCGCCAGCCTGGTCGACGTCGGGGTGAACAAGGCGGTGGTCGCGGCCCGCCGGATCGCCGAACTCGATCCCTACCTCCCGGTGCAGGTGATGACCGACGGCGTCACACCGGCCACGGTCGAGGAGTTCCTCGACGGGCTCGACGTGGTGGTGGAGGAGTGCGATTCGCTGGACGTGAAGGTCCTGGTGCGTGAGCACGCCCGGGCCCGCCGCATCCCGGTCCTGATGGCGACCAGCGATCGCGGCCTGCTCGACGTCGAACGTTTCGACGTCGACCCGTCGCGGCCGCTGCTGCACGGGCTGCTCGGCGACATCGACTCCGCGGCATTGTCCGGGCTGACGAGCAAGGACAAGGTGCCCTACGTGCTGCGCATCCTCGACGCGAGCGCGCTGTCGTCGCGGATGGCCGCGTCGCTGGTGGAAGTCGGGACGAGCCTGACGACATGGCCGCAGCTCGCCGGTGAAGTCGCGCTGGGCGCCACCGCCGTCACCGAGGCGGTGCGCCGCATCGGCCTCGGCGAACCGCTGCCCTCGGGCCGGGTGCGGATGGATGCCGCTGCGCTCCTCGACCGCGTCGAGGACCCGCTCGGTTCCCCGGCTGTCGAGGACACGGCCGACGACGGGGTGGCCGATTCCGAAACGGACTCCGTCCCCGAGAAGGTCGCCGCCGCCGCCGTGCGGGCCCCCTCGGGTGGCAACTCACAGCCGTGGCACATCGAACTACAGTCCGACGCCGTACACCTGTGGGTGGCCCCCGAGGCCACGAGCGCGATGGACGTCGCGTACCGGGGTAGCGCGGTCGCACTCGGTGCGGCGGTCTTGAACGCGCGGATCGCCGCGGCGGCCCACCACCGCGCCGCCGACGTGCACATCGAGCGCGGTGACGAGCGCTCGCCCCTTCGCGCCGTCGTCCGCCTCGGGCGGGCCGAGGACGAGGAGCTGGCGCGTCTCTACCCCGCGATGCTGCGGCGGGAGACCAACCGGCATCACGGGTCCGGCACACCGATCGGCGCCGCCGAGATCGAGGCGATGGCCGCCGCCGCGCGGGCCGAAGGTGGCCGCCTGGCGATGCTCACCGACACCCGCGACATGGCCGAGGCCGCCGAGATCCTCGCGGCCACCGACCGGATCCGGTACCTCACACCACGTCTGCACTCGGAGATGTTCTCGGAGCTGCGCTGGCCCGGGGATCCGGCGCCCGACTCCGGGATCGACGTGCGGACACTGGAGTTGGGCCCGACGGACCTGGTGAAGCTCGACATCCTGCGCCGCGGCGAGGTGATGGCCGATCTGGCCCGGTGGGATGCGGGGTCGGCGCTGGGCGAGGACACCTACGACCGGCTGACGTCCAGCGCCGCACTGGGTGTCGTCACCGTCACCGGACACACACTGCCGGACTACCTGCGCGGGGGCGCGGCGACCGAGGCGGTCTGGATCGCCGCCGAACAGCACGGCGTCGCAACCCATCCGGTGTCGCCGGTGTTCCTCTACGCGCACGGCGACCGCGAACTCGCCGAACTCTCCCCGGCGTTCGCCGGCGAACTCGGCGAGCTGCGACGCCGTTTCCGCGCGCTGACCGGCATCGGCGCGGAGGAGTCCGAGGCGTTGGTCCTACGCTTCTCCATCGCGCCCCGCCCGTCGATGCGCAGCAGACGCCGCAGCCTGAGCACCCCGGCACCGGCATGACACCACCGGGAACGGAGACGACCGTGCCGAGAAACCTCGAGGTCCTCGTGACCGCGGTCGCCATCGACCTGATGGCCGTCACTGCGGCGACCTCGGCGCAGGTGAGTGAACGCGTGCTGGGCGACCTCGTCTCGTATTTCGACGTCGATGCGAGCTTTTTGCGGCACCACGACCACCGCGTGCACGCTTCCGAACTGGTCGCCGAATGGCCGCCGCGCACCTCCCCCGGGGGGCCCGATCCGCTCAAGGTCGTCTACTTCTCCGACGCCGACCCGGTGTTCGCGCAGACCGAGCATCTCGACGAACCGGCGATCCTGCGGCCGGCGCCCGCGGATGCGACAGGTCCCCGCGGGGCGGCCACGGTCGCCGAGATCCCCTTGCGATCCGGTGACGTCACGACCGGCGTGCTGGGCTTCGTCAAGTTCGGCGGCCGCGTCTGGGAGCAGGACGAACTGAACGCGCTCACCGCCATCGCATCGCTGTTCGCCCAGGTGCAGGCCAGGATCGCCGCCGAGGAACGGCTGCGCTACCTCGCCGACCACGACGACCTGACCGGTCTGCACAACCGCCGTGCGCTGCTCCGACACCTCGACGACCGGCTCGCGGCGGGCCGCCCCGGTCCGGTGGCGGTGCTCTTCTTCGATCTCGACCGGCTCAAGGCGGTCAACGACTATCTCGGCCACATCGCCGGCGACTGGTTCATCCGGGTCCTCGCCGAGCGCCTGCAGCAGGGTGACGAGAAGAAGTTCATCGCCCGCCTCGGCGGTGACGAGTTCGTCGTCGTTCCGGCTGCGCCGATGACCGCCGATGACGCGGAGACACTCGCGCACAGACTGCAGGCCGTTCTGCGCGAACGGGTTTCGATCGACGGCGAGTTGTTGACCCGCACGATCAGCATCGGTGTCGCCGTCGGCATGCCCGGCCGCGACACGACCTCGGATCTGCTGAGCCGGGCAGACCAGGCGGTGTTGAGCGCCAAAGGAGAAGGCGGCAACAGCATCTCGGTCTTCAGTGAACAGATGTCGCAGGAGATCACCCTGCGCAACGACATCGAGTTGCATCTCCAGAGCGTCATCGACAGCGGGGCCCTGGTTCTGCACTACCTGCCCGAGGTGGACATCCGAACCGGTGAGATCCTCGCCACCGAGGCTCTCGTCCGCTGGCAGCATCCCACCCGCGGGCTGCTCTCCCCCGACCGGTTCATCGGGGTGGCGGAGTCCATCAACCTCGCCGGCGAACTGGGCCGGTGGGTGCTACGCAACGCCTGCGCTGAGTTCGCCCGCTGGCGCGCAGCCGGGGTGGGAGACCGGATCGTGTTGCGCGTCAACGTGTCTCCGGTGCAGCTCGTCACGGAGGGTTTCGTCGAGTCCGTGGCGGACGTGATGGCCGATTTCGGGCTGGAACGCGGGTCGGTATGTCTGGAGATCACCGAGAGCGTCGTCGTCCAGGACATCGACACCACACGGGTCACCCTGGCAGGGCTCAAGGAGGCCGGGGTCCAGGTGGCGATCGACGACTTCGGGACGGGCTACAGCGTGTTGTCGCTGCTGAAATCGCTTCCCGTGGACACCCTGAAGATCGACAAGAGCTTCGTTCGGGATCTCGGCGTCAACGCCGGTGACCTCGCGATCGTCCGGGCCATCATCGCGCTCGCGGCGGCGTTCGGGCTCGAGCTGGTGGCCGAGGGAGTCGAAACCGAGATCGCCGCACAGACCCTGTTGAACCACGGGTGCCACCGCGCCCAGGGTTTCCTGCTGTCCCGTCCGGTGCCCGGCGAACAGATGGAACGGCTACTGGCCGAAGGGCGGGTGCCCGTTCATTTCTCGTGACCGGCGGGGTTCGGCGCGGTTGCGCCGCGACTCCCGCATCGCCTTCGGAAGCCGGCGATTGCTACTCGAACAGGTCGCGGCGGGCGGGGCCGCGGGCGGGGCGGCCGCGAGCAGTTCGACCCGCGCGAACCGGCTGCCGATCTCGCTGACCAGCGCCACCTCGGCCTCATCGTCACCACGCACATATTCGGCGACGCCGTGCGCGACGCGCGGCGCGAGGGTGATTCCGTGGCGGGAACGCACGGCGTACGGACCGGCCGCGGTCTCGAGCACCGCATCGACGACGACGCCTTCCTCGAACACGAGCCGCTGCAGGCGGGCATCCGACTCGATGTCGATGTCGCGGACGCGGGCCTGCTCCTCGAGCCATGTGGCCAGCGGCACCGGCCCACCCGCGGCGGGCAGTGCGATCCTGCCGACCGTCTTGACCTGAACGGGACGGTTGTCAAGGGTCCGCATGGTGGTGGTGCGCCAGTCGGTGACCCTGGTGTGCAGGAGCCCGTACGGCGAAAGCAGGCACTGCTCGGTCCACGTCTTCAGCCGGGCGCCGTAGAACGGTGCGGCCCTGCGCCGCTCGGCCGCCGTCAACGGTCGGACCGGGCGCACCGGCACATCGGCCATCGCCTGCGGCGAGGTGGCGAGGCCGTCGGTCAGCGCCGCGAAGTAGGCGACGGTGTCCTCGTCCTCCACCCGGTCGGTGGGCCAGCCCGAGTCGTCAACGGGTGAGATCGCGACGAGCACCTCGACCTCGGCGTCGGCCGCCACCACAGCGCTGGCGAGCGCACCGATGACGCCACCCACGCACAGCACGTCGACTTCGTGATCCCACATATGCGTTAAACACCTCGCCGTTGCTCGGGTACGTTCCGCCGGATGGTCGGGCGGTCGGTCGGGACACCTCGCACAGCTGGAAGGTGGGTTGCCACGGCCTGTGCAGGGATTCGAGGGGGTTTGCCAGAACAGGCCGTGGCAACCGGATGAAGGTACCATCGCAGCGTACGGAGGGAAAGCGCAGGTACCTGAGCCGTTCCGAGGCCCGCGCGGTCGCATCTGCGGTCCGCGGACGCTGGTTGCGAGATACTTGCAGTCATCACTACCCGAACGTTACATACCTTTTGGCCGTTTCGCACCCGTGCGGATAACCTGAAGTATGACATTCGCCGCCCGCAGGGGGCGGCGTCCTTCACCGCCAGTGCGCGGCTCGAGCGAAATCCGGGGGTGTGCGTGGCCGAGCAGGGAGACCGGAGAACCGACGCGACGCGTCAGCAGATTCTCCGGGCCGCCGCGCGACAGTTCGCGGTCAAGCCCTACGGTCTGGTGAATCTCGACGACATCCTCTCCGACGCCGCGGTCACCAAAGGCGCCATGTATCACCACTTCCGGTCGAAGTACGCGCTCGCCTCGGCGCTTGTCGACCAGTGGCTCGAATCGACTCTCCGCACCGTCGACGAGACGGTGGCACTGCGGCGTTCGGCGATGGAAACGCTGGTCGACGTCACCTTCGGCACCGCTGTGGACGACATCGGCGAGCACGTCACGCGCGCGGGACTGAATCTGCTGGAGTCCGTCGGGCGTACCGACGGCCTGCGTCGGCGGGCGTTGGACACATCCCGCGCCGCGCTCGTCCCGCTCGCACGCAGGGCGGTGGAGGAAGGTGACGCCGCCGATCACACGCCCCCCGAGGACGTCGCCCGCCTGCTGGTCTTCCTCTACCTGGGCGTCCGCCAGGCCAGCGACCTCGACGACGCCGCCGCGTTCCTGGGTGACCTGGAAAGAGCGTGGGCGCTGGTGCTGCCCGGGCTCGCGGTCACCGAGCGGCTCGGGTATCTGCGGACATTCGTCCGCAGGCGCAGCGCCTTGGCGATCAAGAAGGCACGACCGTTGTCCACCGATACCCTGTGACCGCGGGCCGCGTCACATGGCGACGGTCTCGGTGCGGAGGTGGGTGACAGCACATGATTCGCCAAGCACGATCCGAGGCGACCAGGCGCAGGATCATCGAGGCGGCTGTCGACCTGTTCAGTGAACGGGGTTATCCCGGAACAGGACTCGGCGACATCATCGAGCGTGCCCAGATGACCAAGGGTGCGCTGTACTACCACTTCGACTCGAAGGAAGCCCTTGCCGCGGAGATCGTCTCCGAGGGCAGCGCCCGGTTGCTGGCCACCTTCGACGCCATCAGTGAATCGTCGTCGCCCGCGCTGGAGAGCATCATCCACGGGACTTTCCTCGTCGTGGACCAGCTCGGCAGCGACAAGGTGGCCCGCGTCGGGATCGTGCTGATGCGCGTCTTCGCCGGGTTCAGTGAGTCCGCGGGAGGCACCTACAGCGGCTGGCTCTCGGCGATGGCCACGGATGTCGCCCGAGCCCGCGACGAGGGCGACGTCCGCGACGACGTCGACATCGTCGCGGTCGCCGAGACGTTCGTCGGCGCCTTCGTCGGCGGGAGCCTGCTCTCCGACGCCGCCTCGGGTGGGACGGATCTGCGCGCGCGCGTCACGCGCCTGTTCGGCCTTGTCCTGCCCGCAATCGTCACCGATGCGTCCCGGGAGTACTTCACCGAGTTCCTGGCGCGCGAGGCACGTCGGGGCCCCACCGGCGACTGACCCGGTTCACACCCCTTCCGCCCACAGCCGCTCGGTGAGATCGGTGAACGTCGCCAAGGCCACCGGATCGTCGCCGCGCACCAGCGCGGATTTGCTCATCCGGGCCCGGACGATCGACCCGTCACGGTGCACGAGTTCCACGACGAGGTCGGCGTGTGCCCGGACCGCCGTCACCGCGGAGTCCTCGGCGGGCAGGCGGTGGAAGATCTCGGTGAAATGCGCCGCGGTCACGTCCTCGGTCCGGTGACCCACCATGTCGGCGAAGGCGCCGTTCGCGAAGAGGATGGCGCCGTCCTCGGCGATGGCGAGGACCGGGACCGGGAACCGCTCGAGCAACACCAGCGCGGGCATGTCCCGTAGCAGCGACATCGGGGATCGATCGTCCTGGCCGTCTCGTCGCCGCTCCATCGGACGATTATCGCCCTCCCGCCGCCGGTCGACTTTCCGTGGGCCACGTGACCATCACTTGACTAACTAGGTTTACTCTGTGAGGACGCACACTGCAGACGGGGGTGACCCATGGACTTGACCTGGTCGGATCACGATCTGGCGTTTCGCGACGAAGTGCGCGCGTTCCTCGCCGAGAAACTGACCCCGGACATCCAGCGGGCGGGACGGCTGATGACCAGCGTCTACGCCGACCACGACGCCAGCATGGCGTGGCAGAAGATTCTGCATGAGCGGGGCTGGGCGGCACCGGCATGGCCGGTCGAGTACGGCGGCTGCGACTGGAGCCTCACCCAGCACTACATCTTCAGCCGGGAGTCCACACTGGCCGGGGCTCCGTCCCTGTCCCCCATGGGGATCCGGATGGTCGCGCACGCGATCATCAAATTCGGCACCCCCGAGCAGAAGGACTACTTCCTCCCCCGCATCCTCACCGGCGAGGTGTTCTTCTGCCAGGGCTACTCCGAACCGGAGGCCGGCTCCGACCTCGCCGCACTGACCATGGCGGCCGTCGACGACGGCGACGACCTGGTGTGCACGGGCAGCAAGATCTGGACGACCCATGCCGCGGAGGCGAATTGGATGTTCGCCCTGGTGCGGACCACCCGCGCACCGAAGAAGCAGCAGGGCATCACGTTCGTCCTGATCGACATGACGACCCCCGGTATCGAGATCCGGCCGCTGGTGATGACCTCGGGTGAGGAAGTCCAGAACCAGGTCTTCTTCGACGAGGTCCGCGTACCCAAGAGCAACGTCATCGGCGAGATCGACGACGGTTGGACCGTCGCCAAGTACCTACTGGAATTCGAACGCGGCGGCGGGTCCTCCGCACCCGCCCTGCAGGTGCTGGCCGAGGAGATCGCCACCGTCGCAGCCGATCAGCCGGGGCCCGACGGTGGCCGGCTCATCGACGACGCGAGGTTCGCCCAGCGACTGGCCGACGCGCGGATCCGCACCGACGTCCTCGAGATCCTGGAGTACCGGGTGCTCGCCACGGTCGCGGCGGGCGGGAACCCCGGGTCGGCGTCGTCGATGCTCAAGGTGCTCGGCACCGAACTGAGCCAGGACCTGACGGAGCTGGCGATGGCGGCCGCCGGTCCACGGTCGCGGGTGTATCAGCCGCATGCGACCTGTCCCGGCGGGCCGGTGGCCGAGTACGAACCGCCGGCCGACGGTTACGTGAGCGGCGAACCGTGGCAGGCGGTGGCGCCCCTGCGCTACTTCAACGACCGCGCCGGCTCGATCTACGCCGGCAGCAACGAAATTCAACGCAACATCCTGGCCAAGGCAGCATTGGGGCTCTGATGGACTTCTCGCTCACCAAAGAACAAGAACTGCTGCGCGACGGGTTGACGAAGTTCCTGTCCACCCGTTACGAACTCGAAAAGAGCCGGGCCGCAGCCAAAACCGGCGCGGGATGGCAGCCGGACATCTGGCGTGGCTTCGCCGAGGAGCTCGGCATCCTCGGCGCCACGCTGCCCGAGGACGCCGGCGGCATCGGCGGCGGTGCGGTCGAGGCGATGGTCATCGCCGAAGCGCTGGGCCACGCCCTGGTGGTGGAACCGTTCGTCGACACCGTGGTGGTGGCCGGCGGTCTGCTGCAGCGCGCCGGCGGCGAGACCGCAAGCGCCGTCCTCGAGAAGATCGTCGAGGGCACCGCGCTGGTCGCGCTCGCCGCGACCGAGGCCACCTCGGGGGACAACTGGCGCGATGTGTCCACCACCGCCGAGAAGGACGGCGCGGACTGGGTGCTGCGCGGCGAGAAGGTCGTGGTCACGAGCGCGCCCCTGGCCGGCCACCTGCTGGTCACGGCGCGTACGTCGGGTGGCCGGGATGACGAGGAGGGCATCTCGCTCTTCCTGGTCGACCTCTCAGCGGTGCAGGGCGGCCTCACGATGCACGCCTACCGCACGATCGACGACCGTCGCGCCGCCGACATCACATTCGACGGTGTGCGGATCCCCGGCGAGGCGCTGCTCGGCGAGGAGGGTCGGGCCTGGCCGTCGATCGCCCGGGCCCGCGACGAAGGGGCGGCGGCCGTCTGCGCAGAGGCCGTCGGCGCGATGCGCAGGGTGCTCGCCGACACCGTCGAGTACTGCAAACAACGCCATCAGTTCGGCACTCCCATCGGCAGCTTCCAGGTGCTCCAACACCGGATGGTCGACATGCACATGGAGGTCGAGAAGTCCGTCGCGGCGACCTATCTGGCGGTGCTCAACCTGGAATCCGACGAAATGGTGCGTGCGCGGGCGGTGTCGGCGGCCAAGGCCACCATCGGCCGTGCGGCGCGGTTCGTCGGCCAGAACGCCGTCCAACTGCACGGCGGTATGGGGATGACCGAGGAGCTCGCGATCGGTCACTACTTCAAACGGCTCACCGCACTGCAGTACGAGTTCGGCTCCACCGACCACCACGTCAGCCGGTACGCACAGCTGACGCGTCCCTGACCCGCCGGACCGGGGTGTCCGGCGAAACGTCCTGATGTGCGGCGGGCATCTCACAAAGACTGTGGCTCAACCACTTCGAGGATGCGGTCACACCGGTCGCGGGCGGCGGCGATGAGTGCGGCGTTCGAGAAGTCGACCGTCTCGACCCAGTCCTGCGCCTCGGCGTCACCGCGCCCCCCGGCGACGTGTCGGGCGAGGAGCCGCGCGCGGCGAACAGCGGGCTCAGTGTCGAGGTAGTAGAGCCGGTCGAGCAACGCCGGAACACCCTCCCAGAGGCCGAGATAGTTGCCTTCGGTGACCACCAGACGGGCGTCCGCGGGCACCACCCGGCCCGCCGCCACCGGCTCCTCGAGGGTGCGGTCGAAATCGGGGACGTAGACATCCCGGATACCGTGGTCGGCCGCGATGCGGGTCAGCGCCGCGACGTAACCGTCCACGTCGAAGGTGTCCGGTGCGCCCTTGCGGGAACGCCGTCCCAGCCGGTCCAGTTGGGCGTTCGACAGGTGGAAGCCGTCCATCGGGACATAGCTCGCCACCGCTGCCGCGCGCTCGACGATCCGCCGCGCGAACGTGGACTTCCCCGTACCGGGTGGGCCGGTGATCCCGACGATCACCCGCCCCGGCCCACTGTCGAGCAGTGCCCGAGACTCGTCGACGACCAGGCGCAACGCCTCGTCAGCGGTCACACTCTCCGGCGACGAGTCCACCCCTGCGACTATAGGAGGCCGCACTTGTGCGGCGCGCTACTGCTGACCTCCGCGGTCTCCGCCGTACGGATACTGCTGTCCGCCAGGCATACCCGTGTGCCGGCCACCGGACGGATCGTCGTATCCGGTGGGCTGTCCGCTTGTATACGGACCGGTCGGCGGACCCGTCGGCGATGTCCGTCCGCCCGGGTCGTTCGGGTACTGGGGTGCACTCGGGTACCGGGGGTCGGACTGGTACTGCGGCTCGTTGGAGTACCGGGGCGCGCCTTCGGTGTATCCGTACTGCCCGGCGCCCTGTTGCCCCCCGCCCGGTGAATAGCCCGGTTGCGGCGACCCAGCAGTGGCCGGGAGCACCGTCGTTTCCCGGTCCCGGCTGTTGAGGTGTTCGCGCATGTTGCGTCCCTCGCTCTCGGCCCGGGACAGATAGTCCTCCCAGCGTTGTTGCATCGGCTTGATCAGACCGCCACCGACGCCGACGACGAGGATGCCGCCGATCGTCCCGAGGATGGCGATCAGCACCGGCAGCGTCACGGTCAGCGCGATGCCGACCTGGTTCAGCGCCGCGATGGCACCGAGACCGAGGATGGCGATGCTGGCGATGTTGGCCAGCATCCGGCCGTAGGAAAGGCCGCTCAACGCGTTGGACACGATGTCGCGGACCGCCGCGGCGATAGCCGCCGCGACCACGATGATGATCACCGCGACCAGCAGCCTCGGCAGGAAGGCGATGACCCCGGCGATCAACTCGCTGATCGGGTTCGGGCCGAAGACGCCGAAGGCCAGTTGCAGCACGATCAGCAGGAGCGCGTAGTAGATGATCTTGCTGACGATGGTCGAGGCGTCGTAGTCGCTGCGCGCCAGCGCCTTCTTGACGCCGCCGCGCTCGACGGCCCGGTCGAATCCGACTTTCTCGAGGATCTTGTCGATGGCCTTGGCGATCAGCTTCGCCAGGATCCACCCGATGATCAGGATGACGAGGAACGCCACCAGTTTCGGCGCGAAGTTCGCGACCGACCTCCACATATCTCGTAGGGCGTCTTCCATCGCTTCAACTCCGTAATCCAGGGCTCCCCGCGGCCGTTGATGGTGTGATTCGGCGGTACCCCCGTGACGCCTGAATAAACACGAGCGTCAATTCAAAGGCGGACCGTTCGCCCGGAGGTGGGACGGACCCTTGCATTCACAACTACCCTCTGAGCCATGGGGCCTCCTTCCGCACCGCCGGGATGGGATCCGGATGCGCACACATCGAGTCCGCCGCGGACCCGTTCGAGGTCGAGAACGGCGGCGGTCATCGGTGCGGTCGTCTTGGCCGCCGCGATGCTCACGGGGGTGACCGCACTGCGTGATGCGGTCGGTCCGCAGAACCCGCAGCGTCCGCCCCTCGCCCGCAGTTCGGTCACGGCGACGCCCACCGTGCTCCAGGACGGGTGGGGCGTCCGGACGCCCACCCGCGCGGCGATCGAGGCGATGTGGGAGTGGGTGACCGCCTCCTCCGACACCCTGAAGACGGTCACCGAGGTGGCCCATCAGGTGCGTCCGCAGGTGCAGAACGCCCTGACCGCCCGCGACGTGGGCGACATCAGGTTCTACTGCAGCCAGATGATCGCCCCCATCACCGTCGAGATGTCCGCGATCGTCGACACCCCGGATCCCGATCTGACCAGGGCGATGCAGACCGTCGTCGTCAGCGCACACGACGTCGAGGCGCGCTGCGCGTCCCTTCGGGACCCGCCTGACCAGCCCTCGCTCGACGCCCTGCACGCCGCATTCGGCCGCGTGGCCTCCGACCTCGACGCGATGGTGCAGATCGTCGACCGGGACGCGACGATCATGCAGCGGGCGGGCCGCTGACTCAGCCGCCGACGTACTCGGCGAGATGCTCACCGGTGAGGGTCGCCCGGCTGGCCACGAGGTCTGCCGGAGGTCCCTCGAAGACGATCCGGCCCCCGTCGTGGCCGGCGCCGGGACCGAGGTCGATGATCCAGTCCGCGTGCGCCATCACCGCCTGGTGGTGCTCGATCACGATGACCGACTTGCCGGAGTCGACCAGCCGGTCGAGCAGCGCGAGCAGCTGCTCGACGTCGGCGAGGTGCAGACCCGAGGTCGGCTCGTCGAGTACGTAGACGTCCTTCTTGTCGGCACCGGTGTCCCCCAGCCGGGTGGCCAGCTTCAGGCGCTGCCGTTCGCCCCCGGAGAGTGTGGTGAGCGGCTGACCGAGGCTGAGGTATCCGAGCCCCACATCGGCGAGACGGTCGAGCACCTTGTGCGCGGCCGGGGTCCCGGCCTCGCCGTCCGCGAAGAAGCCGAGCGCGTCCGCCACCGACATCTCGAGCACGTCGGCGATGTTCCGGCCGCCGAGCGTGTACTCGAGGACCGATGCCTGGAACCGTCGTCCCTCGCATTCCTCGCACGGCGACTCCACGGCCGCCATGACGCCGAGTTCGGTGTAGATGACACCGGCGCCCTTGCAGGCCGGGCAGGCGCCTTCGGAGTTGGAACTGAACAGCGCCGGCTTCACGCCGTTGGCCTTGGCGAACGCCTTGCGGATGGGGTCGAGCAGGCCGGTATAGGTGGCGGGGTTGCTTCGCCGAGAACCGCGGATCGCGCCCTGATCGATCGAGACGACCTCGTCGCGGCCGGCCACCGAACCGTCGATGAGCGAGCTCTTCCCCGACCCCGCGACCCCGGTGAGCACCGTGAGGACACCGAGCGGGATGTCGACGTCGACGTCGCGCAGGTTGTTCGTCGTGGCACCGCGGATCTCCAGGGCGTCTTGTGCTTGGCGCACAGACTTCTTCAGGGCCGCCCGGTCGTCGAGGTGACGTCCGGTGAGCGTGCCGCTGCGACGGAGCTGGGCGACGGTGCCCTCGAAGACCACCTCGCCGCCGCCGGTACCCGCACCGGGTCCGAGGTCCACGACGCGGTCGGCGATGACGATCGTCTCGGGTTTGTGCTCGACGACGAGCACCGTGTTGCCCTTGTCCCGCAGTCGCAGCAGCAGCGTGTTCATCCGCTCGATGTCGTGGGGATGCAGGCCGATGGTGGGCTCGTCGAAGACGTAGGTGACGTCGGTGAGTGACGAGCCGAGGTGGCGGATCATCTTCGTGCGCTGAGCTTCTCCCCCGGACAGCGTGCCCGCGGGACGGTCCAGCGAGAGGTAGCCCAGGCCGATCTCGGTGAACGAATCCAGAAGGTGGCCCAAACCGTCCAGCAGCGGACGGACGGAGGCTTCGTCGAGCCCGCGGATCCACTCGGCGAGGTCGCTGATCTGCATCGCGCACACGTCGGCGATGCTGCAGCCCTTGATCTTCGACGACCGTGCCTGTTCGGTCAGGCGCGTGCCCTCGCACTCGGGGCAGGTCGCGAACGTCACCGCCCGTTCGACGAATACGCGGATGTGGGGTTGCATCGCGTCGACGTCCTTGGACAGGAACGATTTCTGGATCGTGGGGATCAGTCCGGCGTAGGTGAGGTTGACCCCGTCGACCTTGATCTTCGTGGCCTCGCGGTACAGAAGGTCGTTGAGTTCCTTCTTGGTGTACTTGCGGATCGGTTTGTCGGGGTCGAAATACCCACAGCCACGGAAGATTCGACCGTACCAACCCTCCATGCTGTAGCCGGGGATGGTCAGCGCGCCCTCGTTGAGGGATTTGGAGTCGTCGTAGAGCGCGGTGAGGTCGATGTCGGACACCGACCCGCGGCCCTCGCACCGTGGACACATCCCGCCGGTGATCGAGAACTCGCGCCTCTCCTTGACGGTCCTGCCGCCCTTGTCGAACGTCACCGCGCCGGCCCCGCTGACGGAGGCGACGTTGAACGAGAACGCCTGCGGTGAACCGATGTGCGGTTCACCGAGGCGGCTGAAGAGGATCCGCAGCATGGCATGGGCGTCGGTCGCCGTGCCGACCGTCGAGCGCGGGTTGGCGCCCATCCGTTCCTGGTCGACGATGATCGCCGTCGTCAGCCCTTCGAGGACGTCCACGTCCGGCCGCGACATCGACGGCATGAAACCCTGCAGGAACGCACTGTAGGTCTCGTTGATCAGACGTTGGGATTCCGCGGCGATGGTGCCGAACACCAACGAGCTCTTGCCCGATCCCGACACCCCGGTGAACACGGTCAGCCGCCGTTTCGGCAGTTCGACGTCGATGTTCTTGAGGTTGTTCTCCCGCGCGCCGACCACGCGGATGACGTCGTGGGTGTCGGCGGCGTGCTTACCCGTCTTTCCCGCCATGGTTCAGGGCAACTCCTGGATGCGGATCATGGTGCCCGCGGGGTCGCGGACAGCGCAGTCACGAACACCGTACGGCTGAACGGTCGGTTCCTGGACGATGTCGGCGTCGCGCGCCTGCAACCGCTCGAAGGCGGCGTCGAGGTCCTTGGTGGCGAGCACGATCATCGCGTACGTGCCCTTGGCCATCATCTCGGCGATGAGGCGGCGTTCGTCGTCGGTGACACCCGGGTCGACGGCCGGCGGGTGCAGGACGATCGAGGTGCCGGGCTGATTGGGTGGACCGACGGTGATCCAGCGCATCGTGCCGCCACCGACGTCGAGGCGGACCTCGAAGCCGAGGACGTCGCGGTAGAACGCGAGCGACTCTTCGGGGTTGTCGTGCGGAAGGAAGGTGTTGTGAATCGTGATGTCCATGGACTCACCGTAAATGGGGCGCAGCGGGCGGCGCTTCTTGATTCCTGACCGGTCGGGTGACCACTTTCGTCACGCAGGACGGGGGTTCGGCCGTCGCGTCGGCGAGCTGCTGCCGGTAGGTGCTGGGCGGCACCCCGACGAGTTCGGTGAAACGGGTGCTGAAGGTGCCCAGCGACGAACAACCCACGGCGAAGCAGACTTCGGTGACGCTCAGGTCGCCACGCCGGAGCAACGCCATCGCCCGCTCGATGCGCCGCGTCATGAGGTAGCTGTACGGCGACTCGCCGTAGGCCTGCTTGAACTGGCGGCTGAGGTGCCCGGGCGACATGTCGACACCGCGTGCGAGCGCTTCGACGTCGAGGGGTTTCGCGTAGTCGCGGTCCATCCGGTCGCGGACCTTGCGCAACCGTTTCAGGTCGTCGAGTCGGCGCTCATCGGGAGCCACCCGCGGATCCTACGACGGGCGGTCAGGGGCGGCGTCGCTGCCTGGGTCATCGTCGTCGGCGGAAGTCGTCGGGTGGTCGCCCCCCGATTCGGACTTCGGGTCGTTGCGCTTGTAGCCCGAGTCGATGACCGGCCGCAGACGCTTGTCGACCTCGTCGACGATGCGGCGGTCGACGCCCAACTGGCGCAACGGTTTCGTCAGGGGCAGATCCTTCGTCGGGACGAGGTACGAGGTGGTCCTACCGCCCTTGGTGTTCGTCGTCTCGGTGATGTTGTCTTCGGGTACGTCCGACAGGTCGACGCCGTAGTTCGGGTGGAGGTAGGCGACACCCATGACGGCGTTCGCGGTGGCGAGCAGGTTCAGGGGACGATCCGGGAAGTCGGCGATGCCGTCGTACTCGCGTGTGACATAGACGGTTTCGTAGGGGGTTTCGGCCGGCGGCGCCGGGCGGCTGAGCCCGATCCCGGGAACCCGGACACCTTCGGGCACCCAGTTGGCGACTCCACCGGACGGTCGGGCCGGGTCGCCGATGTAGACGAAACGCAATTCGTCGTCGGCCGGGCGCTGGTCTTCGGGCAACGCCATGATGCGCCGCTCCTGCTCGTGCAACACCAGGCTCCCCTGGGAGACGCCGACGAGGGACTTCGGCCCCTTCGTGGTGGCGACCGCTTCGCCGAGTCGCCCCGCGCCCACGGCGACCGATTCGTTCATCAGGATCGGCGAGGCCGGGTAGCCGACGCCGACGAGGGCGTCGTCGCGTCCCGCGTAGACGTCGTTCTGCAACCAGGTCATCTGTGACTGCGTCGGGGTGCCGGGCCAACCGGTGCCGCCCACGTACAAGGTGGTGTCAGCCGCAGCAGGCACAGCGGTCGTGATCGCTATCGAGGTGGCGGCGGTAGCAACCTTAAGGGCGCCTTTCATGGCGGCACTTTAACCGCCTTAAGGGTGGCCCCAGCAACCTATTCTTGCAGAGAAAAATACAGTTCAACGGAACTATTTGCAGCAGTAAAGAGAACTGGTTTCGTCTTTAAGGATGACCATATCGGGTCGGGTAGGCTCTCCCCTCGTGGTGCTGCATTTCATGTCGCGGGGCGAGATCGCCGAGTATCTCGGCGTCAGCCTGGCGACTGTGAAGGGCTACGTCGACTTCCCCGAACCCGATGTCACCGTCGGCCGCAATCAGGGGTGGGCAAAGGAGACCGTCGACCGATGGGTGGCCTCGCGGCGCCGCGCGAAGTGACCTAGCTCGGCCACTGCTCGACGATGCGGCCGTCGCACCGGAGCTGAACAGCGGTATGACGCTGATTGCCCACGGCCTGCAGCTTCTCGACGTAGGTCTGGCGGGCGTCGGCCTCGTCGGCGCCGTCGATGGTGGTGGACTGCAGATCCTCGTCCGAGGGATGCTCGATGCCCTCCTCGAAGGGGGCCACGACCACGACATCCCATCTCGCTGTCATGCGACCAGTATCCGCCATCGGCGTGCAGACCTGACCACCCAGCGCCTTCGGGACACCGATCTCGGGACCGTGGACTCCGATCATGCCGCGATCGTCTCGTGAGGATGCGCGAGTGACGACTGGAGGAGGCACTGCGGGACCATCTTCACGCGGACGGTCAGCAGCCGAGCGGCGAGACCTCGGAGTAGACCTGGCGGAACTTGCCGCTGCGGGGATTCAGCGCGGGTGGCTCGGCGGCCTTCTCGATCCTGACCGCGGTAGCTCCGTGGGCGGACAAGAAGGCAACCAGACGTTCTCTCAGCGCGTCCCATTCCGCCTGCTCGGTGTCGGGCTCCGCGACGCGCAGGCGCACTGTGAGCGTCGATGGGGCGCGCTGGATGAGTTGACACGCGGTGATTCCCGGGCTCTCCTCGGCCACTGTGGCGATGGCCAGCGGCAGGATCTGGACGCTCCCGCCTGCCCGTTTGGGAAAGACGAGAGTGTCATCCGTGCGGCCGATCACGTCCATCGCCGGAAACGGGCTCCCGCATCCGCACGGGTGCGGGTCGATCGCGACCCGGTCACTCATTTGGTACCGGATGAGCGGTTGGATTCTGTTGGCGAGGTTCGTGATCAGCACGCCGTCGGAGAACTGACCGGCCGGCACAGGGCGATTGCTCGCGTCGACGGGTTCGACGATGTACCAATCGGAGTTGACGTGAAGCCGCTGCGCGGCGCATTCGAACGTCAGGCCGACGGCTTCGGAGGATCCGTAGTAATTACTCACCCGACAACCGAAAGCCGCTCCGATCAGCCGGCGGTTCGCGGCGGACAACGTTTCTCCTGCGGCGCTGACCAGCATGGGTCGGATGTGCAACCGGCCGGCTTGCTGCTGGTGGGCCAGCGCCACCAGAGCGCTGGGATATCCGCTCAGCATCACGGGCCGGAAGGCGTTGAGCTCCGCCACCAGTTCGTCCATCGGGGCCATGGCCGAGAAGATCCGTTGCGTTCTGGCGCGCCACGGGATTCTACGAACGCGTCGGGCCATCATGGTGTTGCCGAGAAAATGCCCTCCCGTCACGAAGACCGCTGCCAGGTGGCCGCGCCCGCGCAACAGTTGCCACACTTTCCGCGGAGACAGCAGCACCGTCGGCAGCGATCGGGCGTATCCGACCGCGTTGTAGACGGCCAATGCGCTGTGATCGTGCAAGAGGATCGCGGGACTGCCCGTCGCCCCTGAAGTCGTACAGACCACATAGCGGCCCAGGAAGTCGCGCCCGACGTTGTCCGGATCGGCGAGGAAGGCATCGACTCCTGCTCGGGTCGCCGACGGGTCGGTCACCCATTCGTCGAAGTGGCTCATGAGCTCGGCCTTGGTGACCACCGGGAGTTGACCGACCGTGGAGACGTCCTCCGGTACACCGCGATAGATGCGGCGGTAGTGAGTGGAGCCCGCGCGTGCGTAGGCGACGATCTCGCGCAGGCGCTGCAACTGCCGCCGGGTGATGCCGGCCTGCCCTTCGCGAGCCGTTCGACACACGTCCCACACAACGCCGGCATAGGTCAACGAGTCCACGTCAGCCCCTCTCGGCTCAGCTCTGCGGCGAGGTCGTGCTCGAGTGCGGGCACGGCGAATCCGCGACGCCTCAACTCCCGGTCGAGCGCAGCGACGAACAGTCCCCCGCCGCTGCGGCGGCAACCCGGTACAGCCCGCTCGTTCATCACATCTCGGGTGAGGGGCGCCACCGGGCAGGCGACCAGCACCTTGCGCCACCAGTCTCGGCGTCACTGCGGATCACTCCCTAGGGACCGATGGCCCTAGCGGGCATGGCCGAGGTCATCGGTGATGCATGACATGGGGGTCCGGTACCGCATCGAACTTCGGTCGGGGACCTTGGGCACTAGCTCGACGCCCCGAGGTCTGGCTTGACTGCTTCGACAACGGTGTGGAGGAGGTAGGTCATGTCGACTGCGCTGCCGCCGAACGAGGCCGTCGTGACCGGTTCGGGGATCTCGGTCGGTCTGCAACTCGGCACCCAACCTCCGTTGAGCGCGACGCGCGCGTTTCTCTTCGGGGCACGGGTGATGGGACTGGACTCGGTGATGCTCATCGACCACTTCCAGAACCTCTTCCCCACTGCCATCTGGGACCGGGACTTCACCTGGCTCGCCGCGCAACGTCCCACCCCCCACGAGTTCTTCGACTATCAGGTGCTGATCGGATACCTCGCCTCGCGGGTCGGGAGGATGCGCCTCGGTGTCGGGGTCACCGAGCCGATCCGGCGCCACCCCGTGCTGATCGCCCAAGCGATGATGACGTTGTCGCACCTCACCAAACGGCCGCCGATCCTCGGTATCGGAGCCGGCGAACGGATGAACATCGACCCCTACGGACTCGACCCCGCGCAGCCGGTCGGCCGCCTGGAGGAAGCTCTGCAGATCATCCGGCTGTGCATGTCGACGTCCGGGCCGATCGATTTCTCCGGTGAGCACTTCCGTCTCGAGCAGGCAGTCATGGATCTCAAACCCGCGCCGGGTCGGGCACCGGAGATCTGGATTGCCGGACACGGTCCCCGCATGCTCGCGCTGACCGGTCGCTACGGCGACGGGTGGTATCCGACCGCGGTGGTCTCGCCGCGGGAATACGCGGACAAGCTCGCGACGGTACGAGCCGCGGCCGGCGATGCGGGGCGCGACCCTGCGTCCATCACGCCCGCGCTACACCGCTTCATGGTGGTGGCCCGCACCGAGGACGAGGCCCGGGCCATGCTCGAGACGAAGGCCATCCGGGCGCTGGGTCTCATGGCCCCCGCCGACCTGTGGCGCCGGGCGGGGACGGTGCACCCGTTCGGGGAGCACTTCAACGCGCTGGTCGATTTCATTCCGGGCGACTACGACCGTGCCACGTTGGACGAGGCGATCGCCGCCGTGCCGGACGACCTCATCGCCGAGGGACCCCTGGTGTGGGGAACCCCCGAGCAGGTCGTCGCCAGGCTGCGGGCATTCGGCGCGGTGGGCATGCGGAACGTGATACTCGCCCCCGTCTCCGGTCTGGTCTCCAAACGCGCCGCGCTCTACGGACTCTGGGCCACTGGCCGGATCGCACGCTCGCTTCATGCCAGCGCGGCATCAGGCGAAGGCAGTGTCCGGCAAGGCCGACGGTCGGTGTGAGTGGCAGTCCTTCAAGCTGTGATGGTTCACTATCGGCCGCTTGGGCCGTCGCGGTTCGGGCATCCACTTCACATGACACCGCCAAAGCTGACCGACGACGCCAAGAGGATGTTGTCGAAGCCCAACCCCGCCGTCATCAGCACCGTCCGGCGCGACGGCCAACCGGTATCGGCCGCGACCTGGTACCTGCTGCGCGACGACGGCCGCGTGCTGGTCAACATGGACGTCGCCCGAAAACGTCTCGAGCACATGCGCAAGGAGCCGCGCGTGTCGCTCACGGTCATCGATGACACCGATTGGTACACCCACCTCACCCTCATCGGGCGCGTCACCGAGATGTACGACGACGACGGCCTCACCGACATCGACGCGCTGTCGCGGCACTATCAGGGCAAGCAGTACCCCGATCGGGAGCGGCCGCGTATCAGCGCGCTGATCGAGGTCGACCGGGTGCACGGTTGGGGCGCGCAGAAGAACAACGATCAGCCGAGCGGCCGCGGTTGAATGTCAGGCGGCCGGCCTCCATCACACGTAGGCGACGTGCACCCGGTGGATACGTCCCTCGAACGGGAAAGGAGCGCGTTCGCGGTAGTCCAGGGATACCGGCGACCCCAGGCAGGTCCCGATGTCCAGGCAGTCGTTCGCGGTGAACAGCAGCGGAGCGCTGACCGGCACCCGTGCGCCGGCGACCTTCTCGTCGCCGACGCGCATCTCGATGTCGAGCGGGCCGGCCGGCCGCTGTTCGGCGTAGCGGGTCTCGACGGTGATGGTGACGCGGCCCGCCGGGAGCTTCGCCGCCGAGCGGATCTTCGTGCGCATCAAGATGAAGAGGTTGTATTCGTAGCAGAGGTGACCTCCGTCGAGATAGCAGGTCAGTCCGCCGGCGGCGGCACCGAGCGCGTACAGCACACCGTTCGCGTTCTCGGGCAACTCGGCGTCGATGGTCACGACGTTGTCCCTGTTTCCCAGGGCCGGAGCGCAGAACTCGGGCATCCGCACGGTGTCGCCCGAGAACTCCCACTCCCGGTACGGCGGCGCGATGCGCAATTCAGGGTGGTAGACCGGCACCCACAGGCCACCACCGACGGGCAGTACCGAGTTCCGCGCGGCTTCGATGGCGAACATCTCGCGCATCTGGGTCAGTTTCTCGGGGTGTTCCGCGGCGAGATCGCGGGCCTGCGACCAGTCCTCGTCGAGGAGGTAGAGCTCCCACGTGTCGTCGTCCGGGGTCCAGGTGTCGATCCCCTGGGGCTGGCCGGGCACCCACGGAAGCCGCGGTCCGCGCGCGGAGGCCAGCCACCCGTCGTGATAGATGGCCCGGCTGCCCATGATCTCGAAGTACTGGGTCTTCTTTCCTCCGTCGGCAGATCTGTCGACGAGGGTGCGGGCAAAACTCGCCCCGGCCAGCGGTATCTGCGGCTCGCCGTTGACGATGCGCGGCGGCTGGATGCCGAGGATGTCGTAGATGGTGGGCACCACGTCGTTGCAGTGCAGGAAGACCTCGCGCGGTGCGGCGTCGGGCACGATCTTGCCGGGCCACCTGACCGCCAACGGATTACGGGTGCCGCCGAGGTGGGAGGCCAGCAGTTTCATGCCCTTGTACGGCGTGCTGCCCGCCCAGGCCCACGCGGCGTGGTACTGGTTGTCCACCAGCGGTGAGCCCAGCACATCCAGGCCACCGAGCTCGTCGAGGGCGTCGATGTGTTGCCGCACCGTCGTGGGAATCCCGTTCTGCGCCAACAGTTCGGCGATCGTGCCGTTCTGCCCTTCACCCGACGAGCCGTTGTCACCCCAGATGTAGAAGAACAGGGTGTTGTCGCCGTAGCCGAGATCGTCGAGTTCGTCGACGAGTCGGCCGACCTGGACGTCGACGTGCTCGGCGTAACCCGCGGCGACCTCCATCAGACGGCGTTGGAAGGGCTTCTCGTCCTCGGGGATGCTGTCCCAGGAGGCCCGCGTTTCGTCCCGCTCGGTGAGTTCGCAGTCCTGCGGAATCCACCCCTTGTCCTTGGCCCGCTCGAACGCCCGTTGCCGATAGGCGTCCCAGCCGTCGTCGAACCGGCCCGCATACCTGTCCGCCCACTCCTTCATGACGTGGTGCGGGCCGTGCAGGCAGCCGCTGGCCCAGTACATGAAGAACGGTTTGTCGGCACGGAAGGCCTTGTGCCGCCGCAGCCAACCGATCGCGTCGTCGGCGAGATCCTCGGACAGGTGATAACCCTCTTCGGGGGTCCTGGGCGGCGCCACCACCGTGGTGTTGCGCACGAGGTGCGGTTCGTACTGGGAGGCTTCGCCGGCCAGGAACCCGTAGAAGTACTCGAATCCCAGTCCGGTGGGCCAGTTGTCGAACGGGCCCGCGGCCGTCGTCTCCTCGGCGGGGGTGTTGTGCCACTTGCCGAAGGCCGAGGTGGCGTATCCGTACTGTTTGAGGACTTCCGCCAGCGTCGCGCTGCTGCGGGGGATCTTGCCCGCGTATCCGTCCCAGTCGTTGGCCAACTCCGCGATCTGACCGTTGCCGATCTCGTGGTGATTGCGTCCGGTCAGCAGCGACGCGCGGGTCGGCGAACACATCGCCGTGGTGTGGAACCGGTTGTAGGACACGCCCTCGGCACAGATGCGGTCCAGGGTCGACGTGCGGACCTCGCCACCGAAGGTGGATGGCAGACCCGGCCCGGCGTCGTCGATCAGGACGATCACGATGTTGGGCGCGCCGCCGTGCAGACGCGGCGGGGTCACCCGCTGCGCGTACGTGGATTCCTGCAGCGTGCGGCCCGCGACACTCGCGGAGGGCACCGTCGCGAAGGGCAGCGTCTCACCGCCGGGCAGTTTCGGGGACACGATCTCATCTGCACCCACGACCGATCCGTCCTCTCGGAGGTTTACCTGCCTGGTAACCCTAGGGTGACGGTGGGCACTTCTTTCGCGGTTTGACCCGAGCAGGGCGACGAGAAAACCCGCCCCGGCCGACGGCCGGAGCGGGTTTCTTTGGGTGGAGCTAAGGGGACTCGAACCCCTGACCCCCACACTGCCAGTGTGGTGCGCTACCAGCTGCGCCATAGCCCCGTAAGTCGTGCCCACCGAAGTTACACCACGAGGGGTGGCCGCTCAAAATCGCTGGTCACGGCACTTCGCCACCGGCCTCCGGTCCCAGCGGTCGGGCACCGGTGTGCTCGGTGGACGAGCGGGGCCTGGTCTCGGGCGCGAAGATCCAGCCCACCGCCGCCACACCGAGGATGACACCGCTGATCAGGAACGCCCACCCGAACGAGGTGTACTGGGCGATCAGGCCGACCAGCAGCGAACCGCCGATCGAGCCGAAGTCGGCCATCATCTGGAAGGTCGCGACCGCGGTCCCGCCCCGCGACTTGTTGCCCACCACGTCGGCCACCGCGGCCTGCTGCGGTGAGACGAACACCCCGGTGGCCGCGCCGGCCACGTAGGCGGCGGCCAGGAACACCGGCATCGACGTCGTGAAACCCACCAGCGCGGTCGACACCGCCGCCAACGCCAGCCCGAAGATCAGCAGTTTGCGCCGGCCGAGACGGTCCGACAGGTACCCGCTGGGTATGACGACAGAAATGTTGCCGACCGCAAACGCCGTGAGCGCCAGACCGGCCGCGCCGGGCCCGCGGCCCAGCACCTCCACGACGAACAGCGGCACCAGCGCGATCCGCAGGCCGAACGACGCCCACCCCGTCGCGAAATTGGAGAACAGCGCCGCCTGGTAGGCCCGGTGCCGGATCACCGCCCGGAACGGCACCGGAGTTTCGACCGCTTCGTCGGCCCGGCCGACCACGGCGGAGTTGCGCAGGCTGATGAACACCACCGCCGCGGCCACCAACAGCGCCGCCCCATAGATGACGAACGGCGCCGACAACCCCAGCCCGGCGGTGAGACTTCCGAGTATCGGACCGCCCACCGAGCCGATCATGAAGCCCGACGAGAACAGCCCCGCGACGCGGCCCCGCGCATCGGGGGGCGAGATCCGGATCATCAGCCCCAGCGACGAGACGGTGAACATCGCGGACCCGACGCCGCCCAGCGATCGGAACAGCAGGAGTTGCCAATAGGTTTCGGCGAATGCGCACGCCGCGGTCGACAACGCCACGATGATCAGGCCACTGACGTAGACCCGCCGCTCCCCCAGCCGCTGAACGAACAGCCCGGCCGCCGGCGCCCCGACCAGGCGCATCACCGCGAAGGCGGTGATGACGAACGTCGCCGCGCTGATACTGACCCCGAAGTGCCGGGCGTACTGCGGCAGCACCGGGGCCACCACGCCGTAGCCGAGCGCGACGACGACGTTGGCGACGACGAGCACCCAGACTTCGCGGGGCAACCGCTGCTTCGTCGTTTTCGCCGGACAGTCGCCCTCCGTCCGTGAACTCACGCGATGACCGACCTCATGAGATGACCGCCGCCACCACTTCGCGGGCGGCCTCCTGCACCTCGGCGAGGTGCTCGGGCCCCTTGAAGGACTCCGCGTAGATCTTGTACACGTCCTCGGTGCCCGACGGGCGCGCGGCGAACCATGCGTTCTCGGTGGTCACCTTCAGCCCGCCCAGCGGCGCGTTGTTACCCGGCGCGGCCGTCAGTTTCGCGGTGATCGGCTCGCCGGCCAGCTCGGTGGCGGTGACCTGCTCGGGTGAGAGTTTGGCCAGCCGCGCCTTCTGCTCGCGGTCGGCCGGCGCATCGATGCGCGCATAGGTCGGCGCGCCGTACTTCTCGGCGAGCTCGCCGTACCGCTGCGACGGCGTCGACCCCGTCACCGCGAGGATCTCCGAGGCCAGCAGCGCCAGGATGATGCCGTCCTTGTCCGTCGTCCACACGGTGCCGTCGGTGCGCAGGAACGACGCCCCCGCGCTCTCCTCACCGCCGAATCCGATTGTCCCGCCGATCAGCCCGTCGACGAACCACTTGAACCCGACCGGCACCTCCCGCAGGGTGCGGCCCAGACCCTCGACCACGCGGTCGATGATCGACGAGCTCACGGCGGTCTTGCCCACCGCCGTCGCCGACGGCCAGTCGGGCCGGTGGGTGAACAGATAGTCGATCGCCACCGCGAGGTAGTGGTTGGGGTTCATCAGCCCGCCGTCGGGGGTGACGATGCCGTGCCGGTCGGAGTCGGCGTCGTTACCGGTGGCGATCTGATAGTCGCCGATCTTTCCGATCAGGGAGGCCATCGCATTCGGCGAACTGCAGTCCATGCGGATCTTGCCGTCCCCGTCGAGGGTCATGAACCGCCACGTCGCGTCCACCAGTGGGTTGACCACGGTGAGGTCGAGATCGTGGCGTTCTGCGATCGCGCCCCAGTAGTCGACGCTGGCGCCGCCGAGGGGATCGGCGCCGATGCGCACCCCCTCGGCGCGGATCGCGTGCAGGTTGACCACGTTGGGCAGGTCCGCGATGTAGGCATCGAGGTAGTCGTGGCGCTGCGCGGTCTGCAGGGCCCGCGCGAGCGGCACCCGCTTCACGTCGCGCAGCCCGTTGCGCAGGATCTCGTTCGCCCGTCTGGCGATCGCGCCGGTGGCGTCGGTGTCGGCGGGCCCGCCGTTGGGCGGGTTGTACTTGAAGCCCCCGTCGCGCGGCGGATTGTGACTCGGGGTGACGACGATGCCGTCGGCGAGATCGGCCTCCCGGCCCCGGTTGAAGGCCAGGATGGCGTGGCTGACCGCGGGGGTCGGCGTGTAGCGGCCGGCCGAATCGACCATCGCCACAACATCATTGGCGGCCAACACCTCGAGCGCCGAGGTCCACGCCGGTTCCGAGAGCGCGTGGGTGTCGCGGCCGATGAACAGCGGGCCGGTCGTGCCCTGCGCCGCGCGGTACTCGACGATCGCCTGCGTGGTCGCCAGGATGTGCGCTTCGTTGAACGCCGCGTCCAGGCTCGAACCGCGGTGCCCGGACGTGCCGAACGTCACCTGCTGGGCGACGTCCTCCGGATCGGGCTGCACGGCGTAGTAGGCCGTCACGACCTGCGCGACGTCGATGAGGTCTTCGGGTTGCGCCGGCTGCCCGGCGCGGGGGTTGGCCGCCATGGTCCTGATTCTGCCCTTTCGGTGACGTGGCGCTGTCCGACGGCTGGAGGTATTCCCGCCATACTCTCCGTCATGCCCCGTTTCGACGGTCGGGAACTGGCCGCGGTCTTCGTCGGCGGCGCGCTGGGCACGCTGGCGCGGGCGGGGTTGGAGGAACTCGCCGCACCGGACCCGGGCCGGTGGCCGTGGCCGACGTTCACCGTCAACATCGTGGGCGCATTCCTGCTCGGCTACTTCACCACGAGGCTGCTCGAACGGCTGCCGGTGTCGAGCTACCGCCGCCCGCTTCTGGGCACCGGACTGTGCGGCGGTCTGACGACATTCTCGACGATGCAGGTCGAGACGGTCCGGATGCTCGAGCGCGGCCACGTCGGGCTCGCGGTCGGTTACACCGCCGCCAGCCTGGCCGCCGGGCTCGCTGCGGTCGTCATCGCCACCGCGCTGGTCAGACGTGCGCGGATCCGCCGATGATCGTGTGGGCGGGGGTGATGTTCCTCGGCGGGGCCGGGGCGGTGTGCCGCTTTCTGCTGGACCGCCGCGTCACGTCGGCGGTGGGACGACCGTTCCCGTTCGGCACACTGGCGGTCAACGTCAGCGGGGCGTTCCTCCTGGGCTTCCTCGGCGGGCTGGCGCTGAGCCCGCATCTCGCACTGTTGATGGGCACGGCGTTCATCGGGTCCTACACGACCTTCTCGACCTGGATGCTGGAGACCCAACGCCTCGCCGAGGAGCGCCGTGGGTGGCCGGCCGCCGCGAACGTTGTCGGCAGCGTCGTTGCGGGTCTGGCCGCCGCGGCGGCGGGGCTGTGGCTCGGGAGCCTGCTGTGAACGACGATCTGACGAAGTTGACGGCCTACTTCGGGGAGCGACAGCGCAGCGGTGACCGGTTCACCGCCGACGCGCTGCTCGACCTGTACGGTTCCGCGTCGGTGGCGACCAGCATCGTGATCCGCGGGATCGCGGGGTTCGGGCCACGGCATGAGCTGCGAAGCGACGTCACGCTCACCGGGTCCGAGGATCCGCCCATCGCGGTAGTCGCGGTCGACAGTTCCGCGAAGATGCGCGAGTTGGCTTCGCGGACAGTCGATTTCGTCTCCCGCGGCCTGGTCACGCGGGAGTCCGTGCGGTCGGCGGACGGACCGATGCCGAGCGGACCGCTGACCCGGTTGACGGTCTATGTCCGTCGGGGGCAGCGCATCTCGGGGGTGCTCGCCTACGTGGCCGTCTGCGACGTGTTGCGCCGTCACGGATTCCACTCCGCGACCGCCTACCTCGGGGTGGACGGCACCGCGGACGGACAGCGACGACGCGCCACGTTCTTCAGCCGCAACCTCGAGGTGCCGGCGATGGTCGTGGGGATGGGGCCGACCGCGAGGGCCGTCGAGGCGATCGACGTCCTGCGCGCCACACCGGGTCTGCAGATGCTGACCGTCGAGGCCGTGAACACATGCGTGCTCGCCGGCCGGCCGGTCGCACCGCCACCCGACACCACAGGTCACCACATGCACCGGAAGCTGACCGTGCAGACGTCCGCCTCGGCGATGCACGACGGCATCCCGGTACATCGCGAGCTGATCTCCCGGCTGCGCGACCTGCACTCGAGCGCCGGGGCCACTGTGTTCCGCGGGGTGTGGGGATTTCAGGGCGGCGAGGCGGCGCTGTCGGACAGCCTGCTGCGCGTCGGGCGCCGGGTTCCGGTCACCACGGTCGTGGTCGACACCCCGGAGCGCATCACGGCCGGCGTGCAGGTGGCCGAGGAGGTCACCGCGCGGCACGGTGTGGTCACCGTCGAATCGGTGCCGGGAGCGGTGTGGATCGACGGCGGGGTCCGCCGCGGCGCGCTGTGACGTAGGTGTCGTCGACGGCGCGCAACGCCGGCGGTGACTAAGAGCCGGCGGTCGGGGGCGCGTCCTGCGGGGTACGCGGCAGCGCGTAGAGCGCCATCCGGCGGTTCGTCATATCGTGTTCGCCGAGGAATGCGCACCCACCGGCCTCACACACCCGCCGGGCGGCGGTGTTGCGGTGGTCGGGATCGAACATGATGCGCCGACACCGCGGTTCGGCCTCGAACAGGCTCGCCACCACCCGCGGCAGCAGCGACGGCGCCAGACCCCGGTTGACGAAGTCGAGGTCGGCGATCGCCACGTGTATGCCGATGTCGTACGGGTCGGCGGCATACCGGGGCGCGATCGAATCCTTGGCCGCGCGGTAGAGCTCGAGGTAGGCGATGTCGGCGCCGTCGATGCTGCCGATCAGCGGGCGCGAGTACTCACCGTCGATCTGGGCCTGCAGATGGCGGCGCCACCGCTGCGGGGGCCACGGATACTCCCACGCCTCGACGAGGTGGGGCCGGTTCATCCACTCCGAGATCATCTCCGCGTCGGCGTCCGCGTCGGCGGGACGCAGGGCGAAAGGTTCAGCGAGCACCGGCAGCGGCGGCGCGGGCACCGCACGCACCTCGTCGGAGACAGTGGTCAATTCCCGCGGCAGGACCGGCTTGAGCGCCTCATCGATCTCGGTCATTTGAGCGATGAGCCTACCCGACCAACTGAGGGTAGGTTTACCTACATCACGATGCTGCGAGCAGCAGCACTCCGGCGGTGACCAGCGCGATCACCTTGACGGCCTCGAACCCGACGTAGACGTAATGCGCATGGGACCGCGGTCCCTCCGCCCCGGCGAGCACCGCGTCGGACCGGCGTTGCAGCCGCGGGCGGATCAGGACCACCTGCACCAGCAGGCATACCAGGGCGACCGCGGCGCCGACGGCAGCACCTGCCGAGGGCTGATGCGCGACGAACGCCACCACCACGGCGACGGCGAGCACGGCCTCGCAGGCGTTGAGCGCGCGGAACACCAACCGGCCGATACCCAGCCCGAGTTGCAGTGTGACCCCCGGCGCCCGGAACTTCAACGGCGCTTCGAGGAACGAAATGGCGAGCACCATCCCCAACCACACGAAGATCGCGCCGACCGCGACCGCTGAGGCTGCGTCCACGCCCCGAGCCTATGCCACGGCTCGCGTACCCCATGGGATGGTGGAGAAATGACCGAACGGGACCGGGTCGAGGAGCTTCGGCGGTGGCAGGACAGCGGTGCGGTATGGACGGTCGTGTCGCGGACACCGGACCGGGTGACCGTCGCGCTGCTGCGGTGCGACGGCGGCGAGGAGGTCGACAGATTCGTCTCCTCGGACCCGCATCTACTGCGTTTCGTCGGTGACCGGAACGACAGCCTCGACGGAGACCCGCTGTGATGCGGTTGGGGGAACTGGATTTCACACCGATCGCCGATGCGCTCGACCTGGTCGCCGAACCGGTCCGGCGCGATGTGCGACGCGGTGGCGCGCAGGGGTTGTGGGTGAGCGCGATCGACCCCGGGTTGGCGGACACCGCCGAGTTCTGTGCGCAGTACGGAATCGCGCCCGAACATTCGGCCAACTGTGTGGTGGTGGAAGCCAAACGCGCCGAACGGGTTTGGTATGCGGCCTGCCTGGTGCTGGCCACCACACGAGCCGACGTGAACGGTGTCGTGCGTAAATGGCTCGACGCGCGCAAGATCTCGTTCGCGCCCACGGAGACCGCGGTGTCGCTGACCGGGATGGAGTACGGCGGCATCACACCGCTGGGCCTGCCCGACGATTGGCCGATCCTCATCGACGAACAGGTCCTCGCCCAGCCTCACGTGGTGATCGGCAGCGGCGTGCGCGCGTCGAAGATCCTGGCCGAGCCCGACAGACTCACCTCGCTACCGCGAGCGGAAGTGCTGTCGATCGTCAAAACCGGCTAATCGAACAGCCCGTCGAGCGCGCGGCGCTCGAGATCCTGCCAGCGTCGGACGCTGTCGCGGACCTCGGCGACCTTGTCCTCCGACAGGTGTTCGGCGCCTTCGTCGGCGGTGATGCGGCAGATGTCCATCGGCCCACCGACGGTCGGTGAACTCTCGTCGAGAGCATCCAGGACCCGCAGCGCCGCGGCCACGCCGTACTGGACGGGCCGCTCGGACATCCGGAAGTTGGCGAGCAGTGCCCGCGCCTGCTGCGCCATCGGCGCCCCGCTGCCGACGGCGTGGAAACCGGTCTCCTCGTAGTGCCCGATGAGGCCGTGCGGGTCGATGTCGACGATGAACGGTTCGCCGTCGGAGTAGCCGGCGGCCAGCACATACGTCGCCGGCGTTGCGCCGCTGGCCGATTCGCCGGGCACCTTCTCGATGAAGTTGTCGTAGTGGTGTTCGAGCACGGGCACCACACGCGCCTGCAGCGCCCGCCCGACGTCCTTGGCTTCCACGATCGTCTCGGGTTGCGCGTCGAACAGCTGCTCCAGGTCGTAGAGCACCGCCCGGGAGCCGCTGCCGCCCCACGCCGCCCGCTTCCCGAGGCCGTGCAGCTTCTGGGCCGGGTACGTGAGCCCGCGGGCGGGTTCGGTGATCTGGGAGTCTGCGCCGAGCACGATTCCGTCGGCGCAGCGCAGCGCGATTACGACCGTCATGAGGCGATGCTCTCAGGTGCGACGGTGCACGCGGGCCCATATGGGACCGGCCGCGACCGTGGTGTACGGCGTCTCGAGCGGGAAATCGTCGTCGATGGAGCGGATTTCGTGGGAGCGGATGAGCGTGGCCAGCGCCAGCGTCGCCTCCAGCATCGCGAAGTGCTGACCGATGCAGGCCCGTGGCCCGCCGGCGAACGGGATGAACTGCCACCGGTCGCGGTCCTTGACGTTCTCCGGACTGAACCGCTCCGGATCGAACTCCAAGGGGCGGTCCCACAGTTCGGGGTCGCGGTGGACGGCGTAGATCCCGATGCCGACCAGGCTGCCCGCTTCGACGCGGTAGCCGTCGACCTCGACATCGCGCAGCGCCATTCTGCCGACACCGGCGGCGGGTGGGCACAGCCGAAGCGACTCGTTGAGCACCTGCACGGTGTATCCGAGTCGGCCGACGTCGTCCGGGGTGGGCAGCCGGTCACCGAGCGCACACGCCTCGGCGGCGACGCGGTCCTGGATGTCCGGGTGGTGCCCGAGCGCCCACAGCGCGTAGGTCAGCAGCGTGGCGGTCGTGTCGTGGCCGGCGAGCATGAAGACCAGCAGTTCGTTGCAGATGTCGTCATCGGACAGCGAGCGACCGGTTTCCGGATCCGAGGCGTTGATCAGCGCGTGGACCAGTGGCGCATCCCGCGCCGGGTCCGCGCGGCAGGCCTGCAAGATGTCGTTGGTCACCGCCTTCATGGTCGCGACCGCGGCATTGGCGCGGCGGCGCTGGGGGGTCGGCAGCCAGCGCGGAGCCCGCACCGGTTTGAGGGCGCGGTCGGCGGCGTAGCCGGCGGCGACGGGTAGCGGACCGGCGATCAGGTCGGCTTTCGCGTCGAGGTCGAGACCGAGGATGGACCGGCCCAGCGAGCGCATCGTCAGCCGCCGGCACTCCTCGTCGAGGTTCACCTGGGCGGTCTGACCCCAGCGCTCCCCGACCATCTCCGCCGCGCGCGACATGTGTCCGCCGAACCCGCGCACGCTGGGTTTGGTGAACACGGGTTGCAGCGCCCGGCGGCGCGGTATCCACGGATCGTTGGGGAGGACGAAGAGGCTCTCACCACCGAGGTCACGGACCTCGTCGTGGACGCGGCACCGTTCGGCCGAGGCGTGGTTGCGACCGAGGACATCGCGGATCCCGGCCGGTGAGGTGACCACGACGATCTCGGGGATCATCCACTTCGGCCCGAGTTTGAGCCGGATCACCGGGCCCGCAGCCTGGCGCAGCACTTCCTGTCCGGTGTGGAAGTGGCGCACCAGCGGCAGCAACTGCCGGTACGGCAGGGGGTTCTTCGGCGCCAGCGGCAGCGCCTGCAGGTCGAGATCGAGGTCAGTCACAACCCACCCATCATCGCGTGCGGACCCGTCTGCGCGCGACCCGGGTGAGTGTGAACGCCGCATCCCGAACCCCCATTTCGCTGCATCTGCGCAGTTCAGAGGCTAAAATCAAGGTGTACGCGGGGTTCCCCGTACGTCATCATCGGTGGCGAAATCAATCATCCAGGCGTCTGTGGGCGGCCTCGATGTGTTGCGCGCTGATCAAAGCCGGATCACCGCCAGTACGAACGGCTCTACTCGAGGACTCCCATCGACGAGGTGCCGGAGTTCGTGGTGGAACCCCGCGGGAGAACCGCACTTCTCGATGCCGTGGGCACCTTCGTCACCGAGGTCGGGCAGAAACTCTCGGCGATCCCTCATCCGGAGTGGCAGGCAGGTCGGGTTCTCCGATGATGACCGTAGGGCCGCGATGGGAGAAAGGTTGCCTCGCAAGTAATCCCGTCGACCCGCCCTGGGCGTTGAGCGCCCGTTGTTACGATCGCGCCGTGCACGATTCGCCTGCGCCGGCCGGTCGGGGCGGGCTGCGATCCCTCTCCCGGCGCGACGCGCTCCGGTATGGAGCGACCGCGCCCGCGCTGGTGCTGTTCGGCCCGGTCGCTGCGACACTGACCGGGCCGACGGCGTCAGCCGCGGGTATGAGGCTGATCGATTTCACCCATCGGCTGGTCCCTCCGGATCAGATCAAATCGGCCGGGTTCGACGGGGCACTCGTCTATGTCTCGGAGTTACGACCGGGCGCGGATTTCGATTTCAAGCCCGTCACCCGCGGGTATGCGGATGCGCTGCGCGCGGCGGACCTTCACGTGGTCAGCTGTTACCAGTACGGCAAACCCGGTTGGCCCACGCCGTCGGATTACACCCGGGGTTACAGCGGCGGTGTGGCCGACGCGCGAACCGCCCTGCGGCTGCATGCCGCCGCAGGAGGGCCGGGTTCGGCGCCGATCTTCTTCAGCGTCGATGAGGACATCGACGACGACACCTGGAACACCGTCGCGGTCGAGTGGTTCCGAGGGATCAACTCGGTGCTGGGCGGTCACCGCACCGGGATCTACGGACATTCCCGCGCGTGTGCGTGGGCGATCGCCGACGGCGTGATCGGCCGGTCGACCACGCCCGATCACTGGTGGGCGTGGCAGACCAAGGCGTGGTCCGCCGGCGAGCGCGAGCCCAGGGCGGTGCTTTATCAGTCGGTCGTCGTCACCGCCTCCGAACCCGGTGTCGCCCTGGGAGGTACCCACGTGGATGTGGACGAGGTGCTCGCGAGCGACTTCGGGCAGTGGGATCTCGACAGATCAGCGAGGCGCTGACGTCGCCCCGTCGTCGAGCCCGAGAGCCTGAGCCGCCGCCGTCGCCACCTCACCGCGCAGCTCGGAGATCGGATAATTGCCGCGCGGATGAATCGCGTTGGCGAGCAACACGACGTAAGTGTCCGAGCTCGGGTCGATCCACATCGAGGTTCCCGTGAAGCCCGTGTGACCGAAGCTGCCGATCGGGAAGACCCTGCCGCGCGGCTGCGAATGGGCCGTGTCGATGTCCCAGCCGAAACCGCGCAGGTTCTGTCCCTCGATCGCCGGATAGCTCGGAGCCAGCAGTGGGTGTGCCGTATTCGGTGTGTGCGCGATGGCGTGCCGGGCGGTGCCATTCGCCGCCTCGAGCTGTCGCGGTGAACTGCCGGGCTGCTCCGGGGCCGTCATCAGCTCGAGCGTCGCTCTTTTCAGCGGGAAGTTGCTCGGGCGGCCGGCAAGCCGATCGAGGAGGGCCTGCGCGTAGATGCCGACGTCTCGCGCCGTCGAGAACACCCCCGCGTGTCCGGCCACTCCTCCCATGCGGCGCGCGGTCGTATCGTGCACGGCGCCACGGAGCAGCTGATCCCAGTCGGGATTGGTCCTCGGATCGCGTCGGCCCTCGTCGTCATGCGCGGTGGGCGCGATACGGCTGAAGAGGCTGGTGTTCCACGTCCCCGCCGGGCAGACGGCCGGGACGCCGGATTGCCGCGCGGCGGCCCACCCGATGGCGGTTCCTCGCATCCTGCGCGGCCCGCACGCCTCGGCGGGCGGGAGGTACCGGGTGTCTCCCATGCCGAGCGGGGAGAAGATGCTCCGCTCGACGTAGGTGTCCTCCGCCTCACCGGTGACCTTCTCGATCAGCGCGCCGAGCAGGATGTAGTTGATGTCGGAGTAGCGGTAGACCGCACCGGGCTCCGAGTGCAGCGGTGAGGTGAGCGCACGGTGGAGACCTTCGCCCTTCTCGGCCCGGCGCAGTCCCCACGGGTCGTCGAGGTTGACGTCCGGCTCTTCGCCCGAGGTGTGCGTGAGCAACATCCGCACCGTCACTCGTGCGCGTTGCGGGTCATCGGCTCTGTTGAACTCGGGCAGGTACTTCTGGACGGGATCGTCGAACTGGACCTTGCCCTGCTCGTAGAGCTGCATCACCGCGGTCGCCGTGGCAAGGCACTTCGTCAACGACGCCAGGTCGAAGATCGTGTCCTCGGTCATCGGCTCCGCGGGGGCGGGCAGTCCGTCGAGCCCGGGTGCGCCCGCCACCTTGCGTGAACCGAAGGCCTGTTGGAAGACGACTCGGCCGCCGTGCCCGATCGACACCACGGCGCCGGGGAGCCGGCGTGCCGCGATCGCGTCGTTCACGAGCTTGGCGACGGTCGCGAAGTCGGCTGCCAAGGGCGCCACGGGCGGTGGGGGCGGTGCGGGCCGCGTCGCCGACGCCCGCGGGGGCGGGGCGGGCACCTTCGTCGTTGCCGCCGTCTGTGTGCCCTCGTTCACTGCCGAGGACGAGGCATACCCACACGAGGACGCCGCCACGAGAGCGAGCGCGACGGCCGCGCGGACGATCGCCGTGCGCACCACCGGCGTGCCATTGGTCATCAGTAGAGTCCCCGCGAATCGGCCGGCCATCAGCATAGGGCGAGTGCCACCGCGCCAGCGGCGGAATCGGTCGCCGGCCCGCTCACTCGACAGCGGCCTTGACCGCCCGGTGGTCCGCGGGGTGTCTCATCCGCTCCCACGGCCACGTCATCAGCGCCCACACGGCCATGACGACCGCGATCTCGACGAACAGGTACACCGGCCACGGACCGAGAACGTCCAGCAACGACGCCGTCGGCGGCTTGCCGTTGAGATAGCCGTAGTTGGTCCCCGCGACCGCGTTGAACGCGAACGTGAACGCCATCCATCCCAGCGTCACGACGACCGCGAAGCGGTAGTCGCGCCACCGCGGCCGCATCCCCCGTCCCCAGGTCAGATAGATGGCCGCCCACACGACGAGGACGTGCAGCGAAAAGAACGTGACGAACAGGTGGTGCGGGAAGTCCGGCGCACCCTCCTGCGGCGTGCCGATGTCCGGGGTGAGCAGCGCCTGCGAACTCAGCACCAGACCCCAGTAGTACGTGAGCACGAACGCCCGATGCCGCTGCGACCACAACGCGTAGGCCGCCGTCAGTTCCGCGATGTCGCACAACTGCAGCGGCACCGAGGTGGCGAGGTCCGGCCGGATCAGCTTGTAGATCAGCGCCGCCGAGAACGCCGCCAGGATCAGCACCGCAAGGATGCGACTCACCAGGCGCGCCCGCGATTCGCTATGCCTGCGTCCGTGCACCACCAGAAACGCCGCGCCGACCACGAACAGCGCGAGCACCACCCAGTGCGATGGGCCGTACGCCGAGAATTCGTGTTGCGATGAGGACAACTCGACCACTCCCGTTCTGCCGACCCTGCCTCTGATCAACCGGGTCGACCCAACCGATCATCTCAGCCGGGCCCGGCGTCACACCGATCCGCGGTGGCCCGTGTCGGCAGACTGTTCTCGTGCGCGCCATGATCTTCGAAGAGTTCGGTGGTCCGGTGGATGTCCGGTCGGTGGCCGACCCGTCGCCGCCGCCCGGCGGCGTGGTCGTCGAGGTGCACGCCACCGGCCTGTGCCGGAGCGACTGGCACGGGTGGGCCGGCCACGACCGCGGCATCACGCTCCCCCACGTACCCGGCCACGAACTGGTCGGCGTCGTGGCGGAGGTCGGTGCCGGCGTCGAGAAATGGCGGGTCGGCGACCGTGTCACCACACCGTTCGTCTGCGGGTGCGGCCGCTGCCAATGGTGCCTCGAGGGGCAGGCGCAGGTGTGTCCGGACCAGACCCAGCCGGGCTTCACGCACTGGGGTTCGTACGCCGAGTACGTGGCCCTGCACGCCGCCGACGCCAACCTGGTCGCGGTCCCGGACGCCGTCGGCGACGCCGCCGCGGCGGGACTGGGCTGCCGATTCGCCACCGCCTACCGGGCGCTGAGCGCACGCGCCCGGATCCGCCCCGGCGAGTGGGTGACGGTCGTCGGGGCCGGCGGGGTAGGACTGAGCAGCGTGCAGATCGCCGTCGCCTTCGGCGCCAGGGTGATCGCGGTCGACCGGGAGCCGGCGGCGCTCGCGCTGGCGAGCCGACTGGGCGCGGAGCACACCGTGCACGCTGACGGCGCCGACGTCGCGGGCCGGGTCCACGACCTCACCGGCGGGGGCAGCCATGTCGCCGTGGACGCGGTCGGTTCTGCGGCGACGTGCGCGGATGCCATCCACAGCCTGCGACGCCGCGGACGTCACCTCCAGGTCGGCCTGCTGCCCGATGTCACCGGGCATCCGGCGGTGCCGATGGACCGGGTCATCGCGTGGGAACTCGACGTCCTGGGCAGCCACGGCATGGCCAGCGGGGACTACCCCGGAATGATGCGGCTGATCGAGGCGGGAACGTTGCGCCCGCAGGCAATCGTCGAGCGCGTCGTCGGGCTCACCGAAGGCGCCACGCTCCTGTCGTCGCTGAGCGTCGCGACCCCGGCAGGGGTCACGCTGATCGACCCGCGGCTCGGCTGACGCCGGTCAGCGCCGCACCCGCCTGCTGCACACCGGCCAGGCGCCCCAGCCCTGCCCGGCCTGTGTCAGTTCGGCGATCGCGATCTGCTCTTCGCGGGTGGCCAGGTCAGCGCGCGGCGCGTAGCGCAATCCGCCGAAGCTCTCCCAGGTGCTCTGGGTGAACTGCACACCGCCGTAGAACCCGTTACCGGTGTTGATGGCCCAGTTGCCGCTCGATTCGCAGAAAGCGAGCGCGTCCCACGTGGCGTTGTCGTGTACGGGCGGCACGGTGGTGCCCGGTTTGGCGCCGACCCGCTGCACCTGCGGCCGGGCGGGGGTGACGATGCTGCGAGCCAGCACCTGCCGGCCAGTCACCCGGCCGTTGACCGTCGAGATGGCGAAGGTGACGTCCTGGGTGCCGGCCTTACCGGGGTCATCGACGACGCGGCGGCTGATGTTGATCGAGGGGTCGTGGATGCGCCGCAGCGGCGCAGGCAGGGGCAGGCGCTCGGAAACCTTGTGCACGCGGATGCGGGTGACCACGATCTGCATCCCGGCGACGACCGGCGTCGAGGCCGGGGGCGTGACCCTGTCGGTCTGCTGAAGCGGCGCACCGGCGGCGTCGAGGAGCCGGCCGACGGTCGCCGCCGCCAGCCGCCGCTCACTGACGACCCCGCCGTCGTTGATGCGCACCCGCTTCGGAGTGACCACCGGTAGCGCCATACCGGCCACCGGTACGCGACTGGCACGCGACGCGGTGACGGGCTCCACGTCGTGCATCGACAACTGTGTCAGTGCGTCACCGACGGTCAGCGCGGTCGTCCACACCTGCCCGCCGGGCCGCCCGTCGACGGAAACCTGCAGCGGCCGAGCGCGTCTCAACACGATCGTGTCGGCCGCGCGGACCGACTGATCCGCGACCGGGCTGATCTCGTCGTGCTCGCCGACGGCGTAGCCGTTGTCCCGCAGAACGTCGACCACCCGCGACTTCATCGTCGACACCGTCGTCGAGACACCGTCGACGGACAGTGTGACGCGCTTGGTCGCTACCACGGCGTAACCGCCGGCGCACATCAGCGCCGCCAGGACCGCTCCGACCAACGCACGCCGCGCATTCGAGGTCGCTGGGGCGGGCTCGCGGCACGTCGCGTCCTCGGCGATGTCGGCGCGTTCGGCGTCGGCCAGCATGGCCAGGACTTCCTCCGCCAGCGCGCCCCTGGTCGTCCCCTCCAGTGTGACCCGGCCCAACCGGTCGACACCCGCGCCCCGACACCACGCCAGCGCCTGCACGAACAACGGCGTCAACGCGGCCAGGTGCCGTCTGCGGAACCGCGCGATCGCACGATGGTGTGGGACCTGACCCGCCGCCAGCCACCGAAAACACGGATCGTCGGCGCACGTTCGCTCGAGCTGCCGCGACGAACACACCCCGACCGTGTACCCGTACAACAGAACGGCGACCATCATCCGCGGGTCGTAGGGCGTTTCGCCGCGCCGTTCGGCGTCGGCGGCGCGGATGCGGCCGAGGTTCGGATGTCCGTCCACCAGTACGGCGATCAACTGGGATAGGTATTCGGCAGGCATCCCCCCGTCGAGTAACGGGGGCGAGTACGACCCACGGCGATCGGCGGATCCGCCAAACGCCTTGTCCACCACCGTCACGGGGTTCATCAGCGACCCATCATGCCCCCGAACCGGTTCCGAGGCGCTCACCTCGCCCGGCGTGTTGTATGACGAGCCACGCGATACCGCAGGCGAGGATCGAAAGCGCCATTGCCAGTACCCAATTGCCGAACCGCTGGAATGTGGTGGTGTGCAATCCCAGCGGGACGTCCACGACGAGCACACCGCTCTCGGTGGCGGCATACCACCCGAGTTGCCGGCCTCGTGCGTCGAAGGCGGAACTGACACCTGACAATCCGGTGTGCACGGCCGGGTGTCCCACCTCCGCGGCGTGCACCGCGACCATGCCTGCCAACTGCGGCTGCGCCCAACTCCCTTGGTACGTCGAGGTGGAACTCTGATACACCAGCAACTGTGCGCCGCGTTCCACCAGTTCGCGGGGAAGGTCGGAGAACGTCGTCTCGAAACTGATCAGCGGCCCGAGGGCGAGGTCTTCGGTGTGCAGCACGGCGATTCCGCTGCCGCGCTTTCGATCTTCTGCCGCCGCCTTCGTATGCCGAGTGGCCCACCCGAACAGCGGCCGCAACGGAACGTATTCGCCGAACGGCACGAGCCGCATCTTCGAGTACGTGCCGCGAACTCCCCCGGGTCCGATCAGGACCGACGATTTGGAGATCTCGCCGGTGCGATCGCGCGCGTCGACGTTGACGAGCAGGTCCGCGCCGACCCGGCGGGACAGGTCCGCGAGACGCGCCACGGCGTCCGGGTCGCCGGCGAGGTCAACCCCGACACTGCTCTCACCCCAGACGACCAGGTCGACCCGCCGGCCACGCAGATCGTCGGTCAGCGCTTCACCGGCCGCCTGACGGGCTGCGGAGTCCTCGATGTTGCCCGGTTGCACGAGCGCCACCCGCACCGTCGACCCCGCCGGTGGCGCAGGTCCCAGCCAGAACCATGCCGGTCCGAGTGCCGCACACGCCAGCGCGACCGCGGCCGCGACCAGGCGGACGGGCAGCTGCCGGTTCAGGATCACCCCCGCGACCGCGGTGTTCGCGGCGACGATCAGGAAGCTGGTGAGCCACACGCCGCCCAGGGATGCCGACGCGAGTGTGGCCGGCTGATTCCACTGCGACGCACCGAGCAGCGCCCACGGCCCTCCCAGACCCGGGAAGGAGCGGACCGCTTCGGCGACCACCCAGGCGCTGGGCAGCACCGCCATGGCCGCGCCCGTCCTGCCGACCGTATTCGGTTCGCGCAGAAGCAGATACGTCGCCGCGCCCCACGGCAGCCACAAGGCGCCGAGTCCGACGGCGAGTACCAGCAGCAGCGGGCCGGCGCTCGGCAGCAGCCAGTACTGGGTGGCCAGTATGTAGCCGGCCATGCCGCACCACGCCCGCAGAGCCGCTGTCCGTGCGGTCGGCGCGGCACGCACCACGAGAAGCAGTGGGACGACGCCGATCCAGGCCAGCCACCACCACGACGGCGCGGGAAACGCGAGCGCAGGCAGTGCGCCGACGACGAAGGCAGCCGCGAGACCGAGCCGAGACGCGTTCACACCCCACACCGCTCAAGCGTCACATTCCGCAGGCGTTTTGTCCGATACCGCTACGGTGATCGACCATGCGGGTCTTGACCGCGTCTGCACGTTTCGGTCACTCGGACTGCGAGCGAATCGTCGATGGCGCGCTGGCACAGCCCGTTCTGGCGGTCACCAGCCTGGCCTACGTCGCGGCCGGACTGGTCGTATTGGGCTGGTCGATGCGGTGGAGGTCGCCGCTGGCGTGGGCTGCCGCGATCGTTCTCGTGGCAGTCGGGGTCGGCAGCTTCGCGTTCCACGGGCCGCAGCCGTCGTGGGCGAAGCCCGCCCACGACCTGCCGATCATCGCCGCGGGCGTGGTGTACGCCGCCGTCCTCGCCCGCAGCCGGCGTCCGCGGTGGCGGTCGGTGTGGGCGCCGGCGGCCGGGGTCTTCGCGGTGGGGCTGGCGGCCTACGCCGCCGGACGGTCGGGGTCGCCGCTGTGCCGGCCCGACAGCCTGTGGCAGTACCACGGCGCCTGGCATGTGCTCACTGCCGTCGCCGCGGTGTGGGCCGCTACTGCGCTAGATATCCCCCGTCGACCGGCAGCACGGCGCCGGTGATGAAGGAGGCGTCGTCGGAGGCGAGAAAGACGATGGCGCTGGCGACTTCGGCTGGTTCGCCGATGCGGCCCATCGGGTGCATACGCTCGACCGCCGCCAGGTACTCCGAGCCACCCGGCTCCTCCGGGAACCGCTTGACCCGCTCGGTTCGAATCGTCCCGGGGGCGACGGCGTTGACTCTGATACCCCGGTCGGCCCACTCGACTGCCAGGTGCTTGGTCAAGCCGGTGGCGATGAACTTGGCGGGACCGTAGGCCGCCTGCCGCTTCTGCCCCGCCAGTCCGGAGATCGAGGAGAGGCAGACGATGGCGCCACCCCCGGTCGGCAACATCGCCTCGATCGCGAATTTGCAGCACAGGAACATGCCGCGCCCGTCGATGGCCATCACTTCGTCCCAGCCGGCGGCGGTCATTTCCAGCGCGTCGCCGAGCGGGATGATGCCTGCGTTGGCGACCAGCACATCGAGCCGTCCGAAGCGGTCGACCGCCGCCCCGATCATCCGCCCCGCGTCATACTCCACCGAGACGTCGCCGACGACGGGCTCGACGTCCGCTCCGGCGTGCCGCAGTTCATCGGCAAGCGCCAGCAGCGGCTCGCTCTGAATATCGGTCACGACCAGCCGCGCGCCCTCTCGTGCGAAGAGCACGGCGGTGGCCCGGCCGATGCCGAACGCCGCCCCGGTGATCACCGCGGACTTGCCGTGGAGGCGCCCATGTTCCCGGGTCACGGCATTGCTCGTCGTCTCGGTCGACAAAGCCCACCCCCTTGTGCGCCGAGCTTTCCAACGCGATAGATGGTTACTCGACCTCGCGGGTTGAGCGGGTCGCGGACAGCATAAGTCCAGGCAGGTGCGTTTCCTGGTGAAATGGCTACCGTGACAGCGCGTCAGGCAGCGAAAGCCGGGCGCCCACATGTGAGGTTGGCCGAAACGGCAATGGGCCAGGACTTCCGTCCTGGCCCATTGCCATTGGTGGAGCTGCCGGGAATCGAAACCGGTGTGCAACCAAGGCTGACCAGCGAAAACAATGGCTGCGACGACTTGAGACAACGCGAAACGACGCGGCGTGCCGTGCGTATTTAGCCAAGCGTGTTGATGGCATCAACAGCCATCGCCGGCCAGCGAACCTTCGTCCGCGAACAGACTTACAGTCCGCGTCTCTCGGTCCTTGTTCCGACAAGCAGTGTCGGTTACGGCGGACGATGCTCGCCGATCGCGCGAAGAACAATCAGGGCCCATCTGCGGCGCAGCGATGTGGCAGAGGAATTAGAACCCTACCCAGTGCTGCTGGCTGAGTAGGGGTATCCGGCGGCCGACTGCCGCAGCTGCCAGATCTGCGCCGGGCACAGCTCGTTGACCGCTTGGTTGATGAGGTAGGCGCCCTGGTAGTAGTCCGCGGTCCGGAAGTCGGCCTTCACCTGGTCGACGAGTTGCGCATAGTTCATCTCCGCGGCGACCCGGTCACAGATCGTCCTGCCGTAGCCGATCGCGGCCTCGGCGTTGGGGAAGTTGTAGCCGGGCCGGACATGAACGTTGACCAGATAGGCCACGGTGTCGGCGCCGGCCGGCGGGGCGACGGCCACCAGGGCGGCGGCAGCCGTTGCAAGTGCAACGATCACGCGCTTCATGAGCGAAAACCTATTCCGTGTTCGCGCCGAAAGCGTCGGCGAAGCTGGTGTTGCCCATGCTCTCCCTCTGGCTGGCGTCCACCGCCGCTAGGAGGCGAGAGTTTTCGATGACGATCATCGCCACGTCGAGTCCGTCGTCGGCATAGTGGCGATGCCAGATCCACGGCGGCGTATACACGAAGTTGCCCGCGCTCCACCGCACGCGTTGATCGCCAATTTCCGACCAGCCCGAGCCATGTTGCACGAAGTGAATCGACTCATGTACGTGTCGATGAAGGTCGCTAGCCTCCCCCGCGGGAATCCTCTGCAGAAAAATTTCAATAGAGCTGGCGGGTATTCGCAGGAGCAACCCAATTTGCGATGGGCTTGCAGTCTGGATCCAGTGCGCCTCGGCGGAGCTAACGACGAGGTGCTTCTCCCCCACGTGCTGGCTGTCGCGACCTCCTGCTCGCGCCATACTCTTGGCGAATTCGTCTAACTCGTCACGGGATAGAGTCATTCAACGGCCTCCTTCGGGTATTCGTTCGCTCAGTCAGCAGAGTTCTCGGCCTGCCATGAAAGGTGACCCTTGGTGGACAAGGGTCCAACGGGACTCTGAGTTTGGCCATCATTGATTATCTCGCCGGGCCGATAGATTCGTTGCGATGACCACAGAGGCGTGTAGGGGTCAATGCAGGGAACGCACCCGTCACCATTCCTCCGCTTTGACTCATTGGGGCTTGCCGTACACCGCCACGACAACGGTGCGGTCGACGGAATTCTCTGACCAGACCCCAATCCGGGTGTTCGAGCAGTCGGACATGACTGCGAGATCGACCGGATCGTGATACCACTGGTTAATCAACTCGATACCGCTGAACGCGAGCGCGGGATTGATGGCCACGGTCTCTGACACCGCGCCGCTAAATCCCGCGGCCTCCGCCCGCTGCTGTAGCGTAGAAACATCCGATCCGACATCGCCGTTGACGTTGCGGTTGGTCAACGCATCGCGTGCGTGCCACTGCGCAGCGAGCTGGAGACTCGGACTAATCTTGATGTCGCTCACGCAGCCCGCTTGGCGTTGAATGGTGTATACGTTCGCTACTACGCCGTCATTGAGGCGCTTGTTATCGCCATGTGCGGCGGGCGTTATCAGTAGTGCTTGCACGCCAAGCACCGCAACGATACCTACCGTGAGCGTCAAAGGGTGTCGGAGGCGGCGGCCGCCTGATGGCTCTCTGACCATCTTCATTGCGCCCGGGTTCGGTCGCCGGGCGTAGAGTTGATCACCGCGGGGCCGCTTTTCGTGGGTCGAGTTACACACAAGAAACATCCCCTATGCCGTAGTCTGCCAAGATGCCGCCTGCAGCCTCGTCACACTGATCGAAAATGGACGGGATCCAATCAGCGGCGGCCGGCGGCCCAGCGAGAATTGAGCTCACCGCGGCACTTCGATGAATGCGCCATGATTGCCGTGCGGGATAAGGGTCATAGGAACCAAAAATCCTCGTCTCCTTCGCTGCCCCGGCTATGGTGCAGCCCGGATTATCGACGCCGCTACAGGACATCTCGGGACTGTTTTTGCGGGAGCCGTTGAACCATGTAAAGCCGGCTGTAGCCTCACGGCTCAAGCCAATCGCGGCGTCGTTGAGACGGGTCCACACCGCGACTGCAAGACCATACGGAGTTGCATTAGCCAGGCTGATCGCCTGAACCTCATCGTCAAATTCCTTCAACGTGAGCACCGAACCGACGATGTCGTCCTGCATGTCCTGAACAACGGCGGATGCCCGTTCGAGGGTGGCAACAATCGTCGAAGCGGCGAAGTAGCCGGGTAATTCATCGGGTTGACTCGGTTCCCCTCCGCTGAATTTCGTTCCCTCGGTGCTGGCGATGTTCCGGCACACTCTTTCAGGCTGAGCGTGGGAAACCAGCGGTCCGGCCTGGGCACCGATTTTGCGGGGATTTGCGACGACGATCATGCTGACCTTGGTCCTAGAGCTTGCCGTTGCATCATGAAACTTGTAGACGTGCAGGAGGATTCGCTGCATGCTCTAAAGATCTGCCCGTCGGTGATCACCGAGGCCGCCTGCGCTGCCGATAGCGCCGCCAAGGTCAGCATTGACGAAGATCAGCGACGCGTCCATCACACGAGAGTGCCATGCGCATCCGCTCCTCGAGCGCGGCAATGCTGAGCCCGAACGTGTGCAAGACCCGCAGCTGGCCGCCACCGGTGTGGTCGATGTCAAACACGGCATAGTCGGTGTACACCCGATTGACGCATCGAAGTCCGGTCAGTGGATAGCTGCACGAAGGAACCAGTTTGGCGGTTCCGTCCTTTGCGAACAGGGTCATCATGACCAATACGCTCTTCGCGCCGATAGCAAGATCCATCGCGCCGCCGACGGCGGGTATGGCGTCAGGCGCCCCGGTGTGCCAGTTGGCGAGATCCCCGCGCTCGCTGACCTGAAACGCGCCGAGGACACAGACATCGAGATGACCGCCGCGCATCATGGCGAAGGAGTCGGCGTGGTGGAAGTAGGATGCCCCAGGGGTTTCGGTAACCGGGATCTTGCCGGCGTTCGTCAGATCCGGATCGATTGCGTCGCCGATCGCCTCCCCACCCATCCCGAGCATCCCGTTCTCGGTGTGCAACACGACCCCCGCGGCGGGGTCCAGGAAGTCAGCGACCATGGTGGGCTGCCCGATGCCGAGGTTGACGTACGAACCCGCGGGGATGTCGCGGGCGATCATCGCGGCGATCTCCCGACGGTCGAGCGGGCCCCGGTCGAGGTGCTCGACACAGGCGCGGGTCGATGCGTCGACTGTTCTCGTCACGAGGCTGCCTCCGTGGACGTCTCGGGAATTGCGGACAGGTCGAGGACGCGGTCGACGTAGATGCCGGGCGTGACGACCGTCTCGGGGTCGATCTGCCCGGTGTCGACGACGCGGGAGACCTCGACGACAGTAAGCAATGCCGCGGTCGCCATCACCGGGCCGAAGTTTCGCGCGGTCTTGCGGTACAACAGGTTTCCGACCTGGTCCGCTACGTGCGCCCCGATGAGCGCCACATCTCCGAAGATCGGGTACTCCAGCACGTAGTCGCGGCCGTCGATGGTGCGGATCTCCTTGCCCTCGACCAGTGGCGTGCCAACCCCCGTCGGGCAGAAGAATGCGCCGATGCCGGCCCCCGCCGCCCTGATCCGTTCGGCCAGGTTGCCCTGAGGGACCACCTCGAGGTCGACCTTGCCCGCCCGGTAGAGCGCGTCGAACACGTACGAATCGGCCTGTCGGGGGAAGGAGCAGATGACCTTGGTGACCCGGCCCGCCGCCAGCAGCGCGGCCAGGCCGGTGTCGCCGTTGCCTGCGTTGTTGCTGACGATGGTGAGGTCGGCGGCACCCTGTCGAATCAGCGCATCGATGAGCGTGGTGGGCATGCCCGCCATGCCGAACCCCCCGACGAGAACCGTTGCACCGTGGTCGATTCCAGCGACGGCATCCTCGGCACGGTCGCAGACAACGGTGCGACTCATGACGGCGCACCTGGGTGCTCGTCAAACTCCGGCAAGACCTCGGCGGCGATGCGGAAGGCGGAGTTGGCGTCGGGAACTCCGCAGTAGATCGCGGTCTGCAAGAGCAGCTCTTTGATCTCGTCGTTGCTCAGACCGTTCCGGCGGGCCGCCCGCAGGTGCATCGCCAGTTCCTCGTGGTGACCGCGCGCGACCAGCGCCGTCAGCGTGATCATCGAGCGGCTGCGGAAGTCGAGACCCGGGCGGGTCCAGATGCTGCCCCAGGCATACTGCGTAATCATGTGCTGGAAGTCGGCGGTCAGGTCGGTGGTACCGGCCACTGCCCGGTCGACGTGCGCATGGCCCAGCACCTCCCGCCGTACCGCCATTCCTGCACGGTGCACGTCTTCGAGGGACTTGCTCGGGGGCTGCGGAACACCGACGATCTCTGCGATGAGGCCGGCCACGCGCTCCGGCGCTTCGGCGGGGGCCAGGTGTCCGACGCCTTCGAGCACCACCAGGTCCCCGTCCTTTACGTCGGAGGCGATGCGCCGCAACGATTCCGGCGGCGTGGGGCTGTCAGCGCTACCCGCAACGGCCAGGACCGGAGTGACGATCTCGGACAACCTATCGGTTACATCAAACACTGCTAACGCTTCGCATACCTGCGCATAGGACTCCGCATCGGTGTGACTCAGGGCATCCAGCAGCGCCGAGGCGGTCCCCGGCTCGCGGTCGACAAAGCCCGGCGCGAACCAGCGCTCGGCTGCGCCGGTCAGCATCGTGTCGACACCGCCGGCGCGGACGGTAGCGGCACGTGCGAGCCAGCCGTCCGGGGTGCCGATGGCGGCGCCGGTGCACAGCAGGGTCGCCGAGCTGACCCGTTGCGGAGCATCGAGCAGCAGCTGCAGACCGACGCAACCACCCACCGAATCACCGGCGTAGTGGAATGTCTCCACGTTAAGGTCGTCCGCGATCACCAGCACCGCTGCCGCGAGGTCGGCGATGGTGAACGGGTGGGCCCGACGGCCGCGGCCGTGACCGGGAAGGTCCCATCCGACTACGCGCACATGATCGACCAGTCGTTGCGCCACGCCTGTCCACAGGGTGGCCGTCGTTGTCCCCAGCGAGGGGCCCAGCAAAAGCAGCGGCCCGTCGTCGGGTCCGCCGAGGTGGATGGCGGTGAGAGGCGGATTGCTCATGGCGCGTCCTTGACGAAGCGGCAAGCCCGGCCGAGTGTCGAGTCGATCAGCCGATCCGCGGCGCCGGTGTAGCCGGGTAGCGCTGCACGACCTGTCAGCTCGGTCATCGAGCGCTGTTCGGAAAGCAGGCTTTCGGCGGCGGCCAGATTGGCCGCGGCGCGCGGCGGGTCGACACGGAGGCCGGACAGGAGGTCGGATGTGTGCGCGGCGGCGACGACGGTGTGGCGGGCCAGCGTCCGCAGGGTTGCCCATTCTGTGTGCCAGGCGCCGTCGGAGCGTTCGTCGACGGTCGCGCCTGCGGCGGTGTGCAGGATGCTGCCAAGGGGTCCGGCGGTGAGCGCGGCGCGGCGGATCAGCACCGAGCGGACCGGGTTGTTCTTGTGCGGCAGCGTCGACGAGCCGCCACCATGCCCCTCAGCCAGCTCGCCGATCTCGGGCCTACAGCCCGTCGTGACGTCGGTGGCGATGTGGCCCCAGGCGTCGCAGCAGCTCACCAGCGCGTCGCCGATCCGGGTGACCTGCCACCGGGTGGTATGCCAGGGCGGGGTGGGCGCCAACCGCAGCGTGGCGGCCAAGCCGTCACTGAGAGCGATGGCCCCCTCGACGGATCCGGCCAATTCGGTTGCGGCTGCGAGCGATCCCACCGCGCCACCGACCTGCGCCGGCAACGACGCCATCAGCCCCGCTATGGGCTCGGCGGCGTCGAGTACACCGGTCAGCCAGCGGGCGAACTTGGCGCCGAGGGTGCTCGGCAGTGCGGCCTGGGTCAGCGTGCGGGCGAGTGCCGAAGTGTCACGGTGAGTTTCGGCCAGTTCGGTCAGCGCCCGTACCTGGATGGCGAACTCGTCGCCGATGCGGATCAAGACGTCACGCGTGCAGAGCATCAGTGCGGTGTCGACGACGTCCTGACTGGTCAGCCCGCGGTGCAGCCAGCGGGCCGTTGGTTCCGCCGAGCGTTCCCGCAACATCAGCACCAGGGCGGAGACGGGATTGCCGTCCGCGCCAGCACGCCGGGCGATCGTCGCGGCGTCACCGTCGGCGAGCAGGATGGTCAGGTCCGCGCGCGCCTGCCGGGGCGCGATGCCCGCGTCGACGAGTCCATCCAGCCAGGCTTGTTCCACCGCGACCATCGCGGACAGGAATGCGCCGTCGCTCATCAGGTCGCCCGCGAGATCGTCGCCCGGCCAGAACAGATCGATCATCGTTGGTGGCCCGGGTAACGCAGAAAGACCGTCTCGGGCTTGTCCGGGGTGCCCTGCAGTTGGATGTCGAAGCGTAGACCGGTTCGGTCGCGGGTGGCGATGAGCGTGTCACGACGCTCGGGCGTAAGCGTGTTCAGCAGCGAATCGTTCTCCAATTGCTTGCCGGGAATGTAGGCGCGGGTGAACAACCGGTTCAGCAGTCCCCTGGCGAACACGGTGATCGAGATGAACGGCGCGGCAACGGGTTCGCTGACGCCGGGGATGACGGTGGTAAAGGTGTACCGCCCCGCTTCATCGGTAGTGGCACGACCCCACCCGGTGAAGGTCCAGCCGTCTCGGTGCAGGGAGCCGCTGGCGTTCGGGATGCTGCCGTCGGCGTCGGCCTGCCAGATCTCCAGCAGCGCGTCGGGTAACCCTCGGCCGTCGGCGTCTGCGACGACGCCGTGCAACTGAACAGCGTTCGGCGAACCGGGCGGCACCAACTCGTTACACCTGTCGAAGGGCAGTGCATAGCCGAAGAACGGTCCGACGGTTTGGCCAGGGGTGGCCGGCAGCAGCGTGGACATCAGCGGTGGGCTCCGCGGCCGAGGTTCTCGATTGGGGTGCGCGCCGACCCGGTCAGGACGACGTCCCATCGGTAGCCGGTAGCCCATTCGTGGGTGCTGAGTTCGTGATCGTAGCTGGCCACCAGCCGGCTGCGCGCCTTCTGATCCGGGATCGCCTGGAAGATCGGATCAAGGCAGAGGAGCGGGTCACCCGGGAAGTACATCTGGGTGACCATTCGCTGCGTGAATTCCGTGCCGAAGAGCGAGAAGTGGATGTGTGCGGGCCGCCACGCGTTGCGGTGGTTCTTCCACGGATACGGCCCCGGCTTGATCGTGGTGAACCGGTAGATGCCGTCCTCGTCGGTCAAACAGCGGCCGGCGCCGGTGAAGTTGGGGTCGATTGGGGACGGGTGCTGATCCCCCTTGTGGATGTAACGTCCGCCGGCGTTGGCCTGCCAAATCTCGACGAGCTGGCGCCGCACCGGCCGCCCTGCGCCGTCGACGACCCTGCCGGTCACCACCAGTCGTTCACCGATGGGTTCACCCGAGTGCTGGACGGTGAGGTCGGCCTCCAGCGGGTGAACGTCGCGTTCGGAGAAGCACGGCGTCCATAGCTCGACCCCTTCCGGGTCGGCGTGGTGAAGGTCCTTTGTCGGATGCCGTAGCAGGCTGCTCCGGTAAGGCGGATAACTCAGGCGCGGCTGCGTCTCCTCGACCCCTGCACGCTGGTAGGCGGACTCGATCGCACCGATCTCCGCGCTGATCTCCGACTGGCTCGCTACGGCGCCGTCGGGATTGCTGTCGATCGACGTTGTCACGGCGCCTACGGTACCGACGACGTTGAGATTGGCGAACGGTAGAATTCCACTGAGCGGAAAGGCCATCCATAATTGGCAGGGAACACTTCGACGCCGGGAACCACTGTCACCTCGCGTTTGCTGAACATTCTCGGCGCCTTCGACGAGCGGCATAACAGCCTGACGCTGTCCGAGTTGGCCCGCCGGGCCGGACTGCCGATTGCCACCACACACCGCCTTGCGGCCGAGTTGGTCGCCGGCTCGGCATTGCAGCGCCGCGCCGACGGTCAGTACGTGGTGGGCAGGCTGGTCTGGAACGCGGGATTGCTGGCGCCGGTGGAAGGCCAATTGCGCCAGGTGGCTGAACCGTTCTTGTATGACGTATACGCGGCGACCCTTGCCACCGTGCACCTGGCCGTGCGCGATGGCGACGAGGTGCTGTACCTGGAACGGATGATGGGCCGGACATCTGTCCCGATTGTCAGCGCCGTCGGCAGCAGGCTGCCGATGCACTGCACCGGCGTTGGCAAGGTGCTGCTGGCCCACGCGCCGGAGGACGTTAAAGACCGAGTGTTCGCCACCTTGACTCGCATCACGCCGTACACCATCGTGTCGCCGACCGTGCTGTCTTCGCAGATGCAGCGCATCCATCGTGAAGGAGTGGCCACCACGAGCGAGGAGATGTCGCTGGGTGCATGTTCGCTGGCGGTGCCGGTCATCCGCCAGACCGACGACGCCGTAGTCGCCGCGATCGCCGTGGTGGTACCGACGCTGAAGCGCGATCGTCAGCGGCTTCTCGGCGCCCTGCAGGTCGCCGCGCGCGGCATTGGGCGACTGCTATGACCCGTCAGGCGCCGTCGTAGCCGTCGCTCTGTGGGACAGAATCTCTCGAACGGGCAAGCTTTGGCGGCGGCCGCAACCTAGGTCGAAGTGCCACACGTTAGGCGCGAACCGGAGTCCGCGCAGCGCTTACTGGATAGACGCCAACGAGTCTCCCCGCCAATGATTTGCAGGAAGCTGGCGCACTCCGCAGCTTCGGATATTCAGCGAGGGAGGCGGTTCCGCCCAACCTCAAACCCTCAACAGCCAAACTATCGCTGAAGGAATTGCAAAGAACATGACCACCACGACACCGCTGGGATCCGACGCCAGGGCGTGGGCCGCCGAGAACCTTCGAGGCTTCTATATGTGTCCTGTCACGCCCCTTACCGACGAGTTCGAGCTGGACGAAGAGGGTCTGCGGCAGAATATCGACGCGTTTGTGGAGATGGGGTGCACCGGCCTCGTTGTCGGCGGGTTTTTCGCCGAGGGATGGAACATGACGCTGGCCGAATGGCAGCGTTACCACGAGGTAGTCGCCGGTGCCACCGCCGGCCGCCTGCCCTTGTTCACGATCATTCTGGACCATTCGGCGTACCAGGCGATCGAAAAAATGCGGTTCGTGGAGTCCCTGGGCTTCACCGGCGCCGAGATCATGAACCCATCGGTGCAGCTCAAGACCGACGACGACGTGGTCGACTACTTCGACTTCGTGGCGCCCGCCACCGGGCTGGCGCTTGTGCTCTACCGGACGCCGGTATCCGGTTTCGTGTATAGCCACGACGCCGTCGCTCGGATCGCCGAGCACGCCAACGTCGTTGGGATCAAGAATGGCACTTTGAGTTGGACCGACAGCATCGCCTTACGCCACCGCTTCGGGGACCATCTTGTGATCAGCGAGCCGAATGAGCGCTATTGGGCTCATGATGCTGCGCTCTTCGGGGGTCGGGTGCTTTACGGGGAGCTCTCCCTGATCCTCTACGGGAAACGGCGGCAGGAACTGCACCAATACACCGACCTTGCGTTTGCTGGTGAACTCGCGGGGGCGCTACCTGTGTCGGCGAAGGTGGACGCAATTCGCCAGGTGTACGAAGAGGTGCTCATCGGCCGCATCGCGGCAACGGGTTCCTACGTCGCGGCCATGCCCTATCTGAAGGCGTGGTTCGAACTGTTGGGGCTGCGTGCCGGCCCGGTGCGACCGCCCGTCAAGGCCCGGCTGTCTGCTCCGGAGCGGGAAGTCCTGCAGGAGAAACTGACGGCCGCCGAGGCCATTTGATGCGCGTCCTGATCCTGGGCGCTGGTGGGCTCGGATCTGTCTTGGGCGGATATTTGGCGAACATTGGCGTCGATGTCACCCTGGTCGGCAGGCCGGCGCACGCCGAGGCCATCACGCGCTACGGTCTCCGAATCACGGGCCGTCGGGGCGACCTGGTGATTACTGATAACTTGACGGCGGTCGACCAGACAGCCAAAGCCACGGGGCATTTCGATTACCTGGTGTTGGCGGTGAAGGGCAAAGATACCGCGCAGGCCCTGGCGGAGGCCGACGGGTTGCGTGATTGCGTGAGCAGCGCGTTGTCGGTGCAGAACACCGTCGAGAAGGATGCGACGCTCGCCGGGTGGCTTGGGCCCGACAGGGTGATCGGAGCCTCCACCATCGAGGGCGGCACCTTGCTCGAACCGGGGCTCGTCAGAAATCACCTTACAGCTGAGGTGACCGCTTACTTCGGCGAACTTGACGGGACATCTAGTGCGCGCGTCGACGACTTGACGGCTGCCTTCACCAACGCCGGCCTTCCTGCAAAGGCGGTAGGCAACATCGAGCAGGTCGAGTGGGAAAAGCTCGCCCAGATCGCGTTGGCGGCCGCGTGGTCGGTCACGGCGCTGGGCGCAATCCCTGACGCCTCGGTCTTCGAGGGCATGGAGGTGCGCGAGGGAGCGATGTACTTCGTCGCGCTGGCAAAGGACCTTCTTGGGGTCTACCGGGCGAAGGGCTACGAGCCGATGAACTTCTTTGCGCCTCTCTCCCGCCTGAAGGAACTCGATGCCCTTCCGACGGCCGACGCGATCGAGTTTGTCATCGGGCAAGGCAGAGTAATGCGCGAGAAGGGAAACCTGGGACACCCCTCGATGTACGAGGATGTTCTGCGACGACGTAAGACCGAGGTCGACTTCATGCTGGCGCCTTATCTCGCCGCCGCTCAAGAACTGGGCATGGATGTACCGACGCTGCGGGTCGCCTACCAGATCATCAAGACCGTCGACCGATTCCTGGCCTAGCAATGACGCGGTTCGAAGGCGATGTTCAGGTAGCGCGCAAGGTGTGTTGGGGAGTGACGCCGAACTTGCGCCGATACTCCGCGCTGAAGCGGCCCAGATGACCAAAGCCCCACTTCATCGCTACGCGGGCAACAGTCACGGCACTCTCAGACGACGCCGCCAGTTCTGCATGCGCACGGATCAGCCGGACTTCGCGCAGATACGTGAGCGGAGGAAGCCCGACGTGCCGCTTGAAGCTCTCTTGAAGAGCGCGGACACTGATACCAACCTCGCGAGCAAGATCGGTTGTCGTCCAACTCCGTTCGGGATGCTCCTCGATTAGGTCGAGAGCTGTCCTGAGTACTTTGGGCGGCGGCGCTGCGTGTTGGTCGGCGGCGAGCGCCATGGCCTGATAGTGAGGTTGGGCGAGTAGAAACCCATGTATGAGCAACTGTTCGAAATGTCGCCCGGTCATCGGATGTTGCACGATGCTCTCAGGGCGAGAGACCTCCCGATATAAGACCGATAGCAGCGCACGCCACGCACGACTGCTGTCCGCCGTCAGGTCCATGCTATGCGCGATATTCAGCGGCCTAACCGCAGGTCGTCCAAGCAAGCCCTCGAGTTCGTATTCCAGATCCGTGCGGCTGAACTTCACGCACAGCTGACCACAATCGGCGGCCCACTTGATGCCGGCAGGACGGCCTGGGAGGAAAACCGCCGCCTGCGTGGGCGTCGCTTGGGCCGTGGCTGGGCCGCACCACGAATCGGCGTGGCTGGTGAGGGGAACGTTGATGTGGTAATCATCGAGCGCAGTCGAATTGACGAGCTCGACATCTGCACCGTACCGAAGATAGCCAACGGTCACAGCACCGATTCGTGCGGCGCTGAGCCGCGCATTCAAACGCTGGCCGCGACGGGAGTAGCGGAGACGGTGCGGTGTGAAAATTTCCGAAGCGAGGTGCTCGGCCGCGCTCAACTGTTCGGTGCATACGGTCTCGCGTCGGCTGAAGTACGATCCTGCCATCTTCGGTCCATTCGCCATTGGTAACAACTCACTTTCTCGCTGCGGTAACCGCAGTTCGCCGACAGAATCTGTCGCTCCGTCGAACACCAACGCGGAAGGTCTGGCCTCCGACTCAGGGTCCTGCGTCACCCGACCGCATGCTCTCGAAACATTCTAGTGGATGAAAACTCTGTTCAGCAGAGAGTGATTCTTGTAGACGCAAGTCGTCCTTAAGTTCGTAGTTGCAGTTACTTCGTGTTGTTACGTTGGGCTGTGACCCGGGTGGGTCGGGTGAGGCTGCATGGTCGTAGCCGGCCCTGGTGGTGCGGCTTGAAAGTGAGGGGGACCCGTTTGGTGGTCCAGTCGTTATGCGACTTGGGGTTGATGGGTCGTGGTCCACTGTAGAGCGAACTCGGCTGGGGTGAGTTCGCCGTGGGCGGAGTGGGGTCGGTTGGCGTTGTAGTCGCGGCGCCAGTCCTCGATGATCACGCGGGCCTCCAGCAGGGAGTCGAAGCGCCACAGGTTGAGCAGTTCATCACGGAGCCTGCCGTTGAATGATTCGATCCAGGCGTTTTGCCATGGCGAGCCCGGATCTATGAAAAGTGAACCGGCACTGTTGAATCGGCACCAATCGGCCACGGCGTTCGCGACGAACTCGGGACCGTTGTCGAAGCGCACATAGTGTGGCGCCCCGTAGGTGAGGGCCAGGCGATCCAGCACGTCGACGACGCCGTCGGCGTTGATGGCGCGGTCGACCTCGATCGCGAGTGCTTCGCGAGTGAACTCGTCGATGACGTTGAGCATCTTCAGCGTGCGGCCATCGGCGGTGGTGTCGAACTGGAAGTCCATCGCCCAGATCACGTTCGGGCGGATCGGGGACATCGCACCCACGGCGACACCGATGCCGGTCAGCCGCTTCTTGCGGCGCCGCTGAGGCACCCGCAGGCCCTCCTCGCGCCACAGTCGGCGGATGCGCTTGTTGTTGGCCTTCCAGCCGGCACGGCGCGCCATCTTGGCGGCCCGGCGCCACCCCCACCGCGGGCGGTCGGTGGAAAACCGGCGCAGCCAGGCACGAAGCTCGGCCTCCTCGGTGGTGACCGGTGCCGGTGTCAGCCGCATCGTGGAACGGTGCAGACCGACGACGGTGCAGGCCCGGCGCTCAGAGACCCCGAACCGCTCACGCAGCGCTATGACCGCGCTGCGCTTGCGGTTCGGGGTTATTTCCGCCGAAATCTCCTTGAGCATGTCGATGTCGAGGGCCTGGTTGGCGACCAGCTTCTTGAGCCGGGCGTTCTCGGCTTCGAGTTCCTTGAGCCGTTTGGCCTCGTTGGCTTTCATGCCGCCGTACTGGGCAATCCAGCGGTGCCACGTCGACTCGGTGATCTCCAGATGCCGGCACACCTCAGCCAGTTCCTGGCCGGCACCGAGGAGCTTGTTGCCCTCGGCGAGCTTGCGGATGATCTGGTCCGGGGTGTGCCGCCGGCGCTTGTTCGTTGCCATGTCGTTGTCGATTCTTCCTTGCCCGCAAGCCGGGCGACAGAGTCGCATAACAACTGGACCACTCCGAAGGGCTCACCTCAAAAGGACTGGCCGCCCGGCCTGCCTGGACTCCTCTGGCCGCTGATTGAGATCTGCGATGTGATCGCTTGTTTAAGGAAATGCTGGCGGGGTTGTCCATGGGGATCATGTTGGTAGACAGGCGAAAAGAGGGGTGATGACGACGGGCCAGGTGTGGGCTGGAGTGGATGTTGGTAAAGAGCATCACTGGGTTTGTGCGGTCGACGACAGCGGGAAGGTGGTGTTGTCGCGCCGGCTGGTCAACGACGAGCAACCGATCCGGGAGCTCGTCGCTGAAATCGACGAGCTGGCCGAGCGAGTGTCGTGGACGGTGGACCTGACCACGGTGTATGCCGCACTGGTGTTGACGGTGCTGGCCGACGCCGGCAAAACGGTCCGGTATCTGGCCGGCCGGGCGGTGTGGCAGGCCTCGGCGACCTACCGCGGTGGGGAGGCCAAAACCGATGCCAAAGACGCTCGGGTGATCGCCGACCAGGCGCGCATGCGCGGCCAGACTTGCCCGTTCTGCATCCCGATGATGACTTGATCAGCGAGTTGCGGATGCTCACCGGCCATCGCGCCGACCTGGTGGCCGACCGCACCCGCACGATCAACCGGCTGCGCCAGCAACTCGTCGCGGTCTGCCCGGCCCTGGAACGAGCCGCCCAACCGAGCCAAGACCGTGGCTGGGTGATACTGCTGGCGCGCTACCAGCGTCCCAAAGCGATTCGACAAAGCGGTGTTTCGCGGCTGACCAAAGTCTTGACCGATGCCGGTGTGCGCAACGCCGCCTCGATCGCGGCGGCTGCGGTGGCTGCAGTGAAAACCCAGACGATGCGCCTGCCCGGCGAAGAGGTGGCCGCCGGGTTGATCGCTGATCTGGCGCGGGAGGTGATCGCCCTCGATGACCGCATCAAGACCACCGACGCCGACATCGAGGGCCGATTTCGCCGCCATCCACTCGCCGAGGTGATCACCAGCATGCCCGGCATAGGATTTCGGCTGGGCGCCGAATTCCTCGCCGCCGTTGGTGATCCCGCGCTGATCGGATCGGCTGACCAACTCGCGGCCTGGGCCGGCCTGGCGCCAGTGTCTCGAGACTCCGGAAAGCGCACCGGACGACTGCCAAACCCCCAAGCGTTACAGTCGCCGACTGCGCCGAGTCATGTACATGTCGGCGTTGACCGCGATCCGCTGCGACCCAGATTCCAAGGCCTATTACCAGCGCAAACGAGACGAAGGAAAGCGGCCGATCCCCGCCACCATCTGCCTGGCGCGACGGCGCACCAACGTTCTCTACGCCCTCATCCGCGACAACCGGACCTGGCAACCTGATTCACCCCCGATCACCGCCGCGGCTTGACTTCTTCATTGAGAGTCCTTTCACGATTGGGGAAAGGGCGTCAAGTAGGAAACGATCCCCTGCTCACTGACGTGCGCGAGGTCAATGGCCAGGACCGTACGGGTCCTCGAGAAACCGCGAAAGGCTTTCCTTGGTCTGCCATGACAAACTCTCAAGTTCCAACGGGTCGAGCTGAATTCGGAAGCCGAGGCGGGGGCTGGCAATCTCCAACCGCTCTCCATTGCGGGTAAAGATTTTGTCGACGGTGACGACGGCGAACTCGTTCGCGATGGTCGTCGCCGCACCGTGGTCGCCGGTCACGACTGTACCTTTCTAGGTTTTAAGTAATGCAAGCTCAACGTCGCCCCGTTAGAAGAAGTTAGCCAGATTGTGGGTGCCGACAACGGCATGGTCAAGCACTACCCGTCGGCTCGCTAACCGCAGGCCCATCTCACTGCGGCGGATGACATCGTGGCGCTCCGCAGAGATGAGGTCGTGCTGCGGGCTGTCCCCCCTGTTGCGGAACACGAGAAGGTTGGAGCGGACATCGTATTCGTCCGTCCCTGCGCCGGGGCGTACCCGCACATTCGACACGTGGTGTCGGATCCGTGAGGGCGGATCTTCTGCCCATGCGTATTCGGTGTCCAGACGTAGCACCCGCAGCTCCAAGCCTGCGTAGTCGTCATCCCAGTGGGTCATGGTCGTCGAATTTCCGTCGCCGTTGGCGCGTTCTCTGCTCACGCGCACCGGGATGACGTAGTGGATATCTTCGGCGCACAGTTCTAGCCAGTCGTGAAACCGGCCGTCGTTCAGCAGCTCCGCCTCTTCGAACAGAAAGTTCTCCATCTCGCAGCGGAGCAGAAGCTGTTGCTCGACCGTCGCTACCATGGCACACCATCCTTTATGACTTGGTTGATTGTGGTTGTGAGACAAGCAGGTGCCTGATGCCTCATCAGGCGACCTCGTCTGCATTGGTCCGAGATTGCGCGAGTAGTTGGGGTTTGGGCTCGGTTTCGCTGGCGTCATCGCCTGAGTCGGTGAGTAACTCCAACAGGCGACCCCAGAATTCGCGTTGGTTACGCTCCGCGTACCCGCTGGACAGGGGACGACCGGGCCCCTTCCACGTGTCGTCGCTGGTCAGCACACCCATGCCCATCTCGAAGTTGAGTGTCTGGCTGCCTGCGAGAATGCCTTGCGTTCCCGCAGTGATGGAGCGCCAAGTCTCGGCGTCGTCCTGTTCGAACACACCGGAGATGCCGAACGTTCGTACGTAGGTCTCATACGACTGCTGTTTGAACTCTTCGTCGGCATCCTTCTCGACGAGAAACCACGACCAGACTTCCATCGTGTCGTGTGACAGCGGACGCCACAGCCGAAATGTCAACATCGGCACTGGCATTGACTTCTTGTCCCTACCGATGAGGACGTTGAGGAACGACAGGTTGGGAAAGACCGTGCCGTGAATGAAGGCCGAACGCTGAAGCATGTCTGCGCGGTCCTGATCGCCGTAAGCCGCTGCGAGTCCATCGACGATCTCGGGTGGATAGTTCATAAAGGGCGGCATCGGTTGCCCGGGCGTTACCCCGAGGACGCCGAGGCCGTGACCGTTGGAGAGACTGATATGCGCCGGCTCCGATGCGAATTTCGGATCGGGCGGAGCCAGACCGAGCTCGACCGCCGATCGGTGCGTCATCAACGTGTGGTAGGCGTCCCCGACAAAGTTGTCCGCGCCGAGCTTCCAGTTGGAGTCGATGATCCAACGCTGGGGCTCACCCCGCACCTCCAGTCCACCCTTGGACTTCTGGGTGATCAGGTCCAGATACCACGCCATATCGCCCAAATAATCAACGAGAGGTTCTGCCTTCTCGTCCAGGCAACCGAATATCATTCCGCCGTAGTTCTCGAGGCGCGGAACCTGGGTAAGACTCCACTCGTTCTTGTCCATCTCGACCCCATAGACCTCTTTTTGTGCGGGTACACCCGCCAGAGTTCCGGTATTGCGGTAGGTCCAGCCGTGATAGGGGCAGCGGAAGTGCGAAGTGTTGCCCATCTCCGTGCGGCACAGCATTGTTCCGCGGTGCCGACACGAGTTCGCCATGGCGCGCACTTCGCCGTCTTCGCCGCGGACAACGATGATCGAACCGCCACCCAGATATCGGACCACGTAGTCCCCTGCCTGGGGGATCTCCGTCTCGTGGGCCAGGAATTGCCAGCACCGGCCGAAGACTCGCTGAGCTTCGAGCTTGTGGAGTTCTGCGTTGGCGACCAGCCCGGCGGGCAGACGGCCCTTAGCAAGGCCTTCTCGGCCGGCCGCTACCAGTTGCTGAATGTCGTTCTTACCGACAGTAGACATGTACTTCTCCGACGTTTCTTGGATTGGGCTGCGTAATGTTCTCTTGGACAGATGTTTTCGTGATTGCGGCGTTCATGTTGTTGCGGCTTCGAGTGCGCCTGGTGGTGTTTGGGCGACCATCTGGTGGCCCCACACACTGGGTCGGTCGTACTGAGCGACTGTCCAGGTTTCCTCGTCGACGGTCACCGCATCCCAGCCGTACTCGATGTCAAACCCGCTCGGTGTGCGCACGTAAAACGACACCATCCGATCGTTGACATGGCGCCCCAACGTCATGCTCAGCGGAATGTTGCGCGACATGCACAGGTCATAAGCCATCCCCACGTCATCAAAACTTTGCACCTCGACCATCACGTGGTGCAGTCCCCGCACACCCGGCATCCGAGTCAACGCGATGCTGTGATGGCGCGGGTTGCAGTGGTAGAACCACAGATCCATGAAGGTGTAAATCTCATCGCTCTTCTTAAACCCCAACACCCCCCGCAAAAACCGGTCGGCCTGCGCAAGGTCCGGCGTCGCCAGCACCACATGACCCAACCCCTGCGCACCGGTGACGAACCCCGATATCGCACGACCGGGCCGGAAGGAACCCGGCACCACCTTCTGACCGTAAAACAACTCATGACGCAACCCCGAAGGATCCGAAAGCGTCACAAAGCCCAACACCCCGCGGGCTGCGCAGTCCTCCTCGGTTCCCACCTCAAACCCAATACCCTGCCGATGCAACGACTCCCCGGCAGCCTCAAGCGCCTCCTCGCTGCCCACATCCCAGCCCGCATACAGCATCCGGTTGCGCTCTCCGTGATGCACAGCCAAACGATGATCGGCGTCGTCGATCCGCAACAGGACCGATCCACTGGACGCCTCAACCGCCTCCATCCCCAAAACCTCCGGACCGAACGCCAACCACTCCTTCGCATCCGGAGACTCCACACCCACATAACCCAACGCTTTCACCAACATGTGTAAAACCTCCTATGTTGACCCGACGTCGATGCGCATCGCGCCGGTGGCAAGTTCCGTCCCTCCGGACGGCTGGTTGAGGCCCCGCACGCCCAAGCCGCCGTCGCTGTTGATGACGACGCCGGTCACCGCTCGCGAGTTGTCTGCCGACGCGAGTAGCAGATACAGGCCGGCGTGATCGGCGGGCTGCTGCGCGTACTGCAATGGGTTTGTAGTACTCATAATGTCGGCGATGCCGGGCACCGATGACAACACGTCCTGACCCTGGCCGAGGTCCTCGATTCCACGCAGGCCCGTTACCGTGCCGCCTGGAGCGACGCCATTCACCCTGATCTTCGGCGCCAACTCGTAGGCCAGTTCACGCACTACGCCAACGACCGCGTGCTTGGAAGCGGTGTACAGCGGGCCGCCACCGGCGGCATAGAAGCCAGAGTTGGAGACGGTGAAGATCATGCTCGGGCCATCGCTTTTGAGGAGTTCAGGAACGGCGGCCCTGGCACCAAGGAGGTAGCCCTTTACATTGACCGCGAAGATCTCATCGAAGGCGCTGCTGAGGTCGGCTCCGTCGAAACCCACCAAAGGGGCAAAGTAATCGAAGATCCCAGCGTTGCCGACGAAGACGTCGAGCTTTCCGAACGCATCGACCGTTTCGCGCACCGCCATGACGTTGTCTGCATACGACGTCACGTCACCTGTTACCGCGATGAGCCTGCCGTCGGCGTTGCCGATGGTAGCCAGGTCGCCTTCCGAGCGATCCAGGACGCCCACGCATGCGCCCTCGGCCAAGAAACGCTCGACCACGGCCAAACCGATTCCGGCTGCCCCGCCGGTCACCAGGGCGACTTGCCCGGTCAACCAACTCAAAACTATCGTCCCTCCGGTGATGCGCAATGCTCTTGTTGCTCTGCATCTGCCCACCAGTGTCCTCGCCGCTGAATGGGGGGTCTATCCGCGCAGCGCTGTCGAAGCTCCGATTCACGCGGGTCTCGATGCTCGGGCGAGGAGAGTGCGGGGGATGTCTACGCCAATGGTCCGATGGGATCGGAAGCCGCGTCCCAGACCACCCGCGGCAACGGACATGAGCGCGTGCCCGGATGTGCCTATGAGGACCTTTTCTCCGATGGGTGACACGACAAACCATGGGTTTCGAGGCGCGCCAACTCGTGACGCCACGCGATGGTCTCGTTGAAAGCGTTACCGAGATCAGGCAGCTCTGCTGCATCAGCGTCGGGCAAATCAGCCAGAGTGCCACCCGCAGAAGCGATCTGGAGCGACAAACGCGAGATCGTGTCGACGCTGATGGCCTGTAGTACGGCCCGCTCGACGGTGTCCGCAGCACTGGTGAGGCCGTGGGCACGGAGAACGACCACCGGCCGGTCTGCCATAGCAGCAACCATTTCCTGGGCTAGTTGCCGATTGCGCACCAATACGCCTCGCCGATAGACCGGCACGCCAGCCGCGGCGAGCCGAAAACCGGGTATGTCAAACGCTCCGACGATCGGTCGGACAGCCAGACCGGCGAGATCGGCGGCGACTACCGCCTCGGGGTGCGCATGAACCACAGCATTGACATCGCGGCGGGTGCGGAGCACTTCGGTGTGCAGTGGCAACTCGTTCGGCGGCTGGTAACCATCGTCGAGTTCTCCTTTGCCGCCCGCTGTACCGTCCAACGTGACCATCCGGATGTCCTCTGCGCTGGTGAACGCGAGCCCTCGCTCGCGCGGACCACGACATCGGATCAGCAGTCGATCTCGGTCGACGCGCAGGCTGATGTGGCCGAGGATGCCTGGCGCCAAGTCGCGCGCCGCCAGGACGCGACAGGCCAGCGCGATGGCGTGTCGTTCAGTGTCTAGCCCTGCACCCGAAGGGGTGGAGCTCATCGCCAACTCGGGGTTTCGGTGTCGACGCCGTCCTTGACGACGACAGCGAAGTCCGCGGATGCCTTACCCAAACTGCGATGGGTGGTGCTGGCAGCGCAGATGGCCATCCGGTTCGCCTCCTTAACCGTTCCTATAGGGCTTGGGCTGTTGAGGCCCCGAAGCAGAAGGCATCGTTAACCACGAGCCATCACTTCCACGCAGTTAGGCGCTACACCCAATAGCCTTACTGTATAACAGAGATCTACTCTGTAAAACAGAGACTCTGGTTTCGGTGTGGGCCTATTGTCGCCGACAGTCCGCGCAGGCGGCGCAACAACGACATTGGGACACATACCCTTTCGCGAGCGGCGTCTCGGCGGCCCACGGTTCTGCCGGTTGACTGGGCCAGAGGGTGGGCAGACATGCCCTCGTCCCAGGGTCACGGCCGACGACATCTTCCTTCGACCGTGGGGGTTCTCAGTGCAAACGTCGAGTAGATCTGCGGATAACCCACACCCGCCGAATCAAATTTCGCGTGCCTCACCTTCGACGCGCTAAACAGTGACTTCGCAGTTCGTCCAGGCGACGGCCATTCCCATCAGGGCGCGGGGAATGGGCTCATAGACGCTGGCCCATGGCGTGTTGCCGCCGACTGCGCCGACAGCACATATCCACGATCTCAGCTCGATGTTGCCAGAGTTGAGCAGGTCTTCGCTGGTCAGTTTGCTCAGCTCGTAGCCGTTTCCGGTAGCGAGGCACTTCAGGGTGCGGCGATCGAATTCGTCGTCGATTGAGCCGTGAACGCGCGGCCCATCGTAGGCAGCCCACGGATAGCCGGCAGTGAAGTGTGAAAGTCCACCGGACGCGTAGACACCTATCCTCTCGTCTGCAGGGCGGCGTGACCGCACGGCGTCGGCAATCGCGCGGCCGAGCGCGAAGCACCGTTTAGGCGACAACGACGGCACGTGAACGGCATTGAGGAATACCAACACCACTGGGATTTGGTGGTCTCCAAGGATATTGGCCACAATCTCGCCATGGGCGTGTGAGTGCAAGGTGGTCTCACGGAAATCGACGACGGTGGCGACGTCGAACCCCGCCTCGACGGTGTGCTCACTCAAGTCCTTACTGAGCTCGGGCGAACTTTTCCAAAACCGCGCCTCTGGCAAGAAGCGGTCAGACACTGTGAACCCATCTCCTGTGTGGATGGCTATCTGGGGCAGTGCCGAACCGTCGAAGTTTTCGTTTTGGTCATCGCCGATGATGATCAGGCAATCCAGTCGGTCTTGTCTGATGCTGTCACGCAGCCTTTGAAGCCCGTTCTCGATGTGCGCGTAACGCGCCGCAGCGTCGTCGAATGGTTCTTCGTCTTTCCTCAGGCGAGGTGGGGTCTTACCGCGTCGCACTGTGTAGTTCTGCCTGTTCTTTGTGCGGAAGCCTTCCCACCTGGGAGGCGGGATGAAAGTGAAGGCATGGGACGACGCGTAACCCGCTACAATCTCACCCACGATTTCTCCTCCTCTGGAGTCACAGCGATACCTGGTGGGAGAGAACGACTTCGCGATCTTCGTAGGCCGACTGCAGGATGGCGAAACATACTTCTAGCGTCGCGCGCCCCCAGCGGCCGTCGTGCTGAACAGGGCGGTCCTCAGTGATCGCCCGGTGTAGTTCAGCCAACTCTGCGGCCCTGCCCCGCATGGTGCGCGCGACCGGTATTTCCTGCAATCCGTTTTGCCCGTACACCACCAGCCCGTCGGGCGACTGCCTGATCGCGCCGCGTTCGCAGGACACCACGGTCAGGCCGAAGTAGGGGTGGTGGATGATCTCTCCGGGGGCGGAGTAACCCCACAGCTCCTGTGACTCTTCGGTCGTCGTCGCAGCACCGTAGCGGCCCTGTTCCTTCTGAGCTTCCAGTGCGACTTCAAGTTGGTCAGGGTTCTGACTGAGCGCAGCGAAGTTATTGGCTACTCGCTGGTTGGCTTGGGGGCTGCGGCGGCCGCCGTCTTCTGCCACCCACGAGTGCAACTCCGCGACATCGAAGAACGCTCGCGCGTCATAGACGAGCGTGGCGGAAGCTCCTGATTCGAATCCGAGATGACAGGTGTATCCCCCGACGCATTCCCGGACGTCGTCCCATATTGTCGACGCACGCACTGTTCTGGCCACACCGCCGACTATTTGCCGCACGATATCGACCTGGTGGGGCCCCTGGTTGAGAACTGGCCCGCTGGTCGAGCGCAATTCCGAAGTCGGCCACGGTCGCCGGTTGAAGTCGTTGAAATTCCAGGTGTTGACCATGAGCAACTCGCCGAGTTCGCCACTGGCTACAAGTTCGGCCATCGCTCGCACCGGCGCATCAAAGCTGTGTGTGTGGCCGGCCATCAGCTGCACGCCCGCCGCCTGGGCCGCCTCAACCATTGCAGTGCAATCGTCGACCGACATGGCCAACGGCTTTTCGACGACCATGTGTTTTCCGTGACGTGCGGCCATTAGCGCATGCTCCCGATGCAGCTCGGGAGGGGTGGCGATGTAGACGACGTCCACGCTTGGATCGGCACACAGTTGCTCTGCGTTCGTGTAGGTCTGGCCCGAGAACTCGGTGGCGAAGCGGGCGAGCGAGTGTGATCGGGTATCGGCTGCCGCCACAACCCGATACGGCAGCGTCGACATGTCTGGGTACTGCTGGAAGATTCGGGCGACAGCCTGACCGATTCCGAGAAATCCTAGGCCGAGCTCGCGTGACGCGACATCTGTCATGTGCGACCTATCTGAGAGCTAGTGAACGACTGGGCATTAGAAGAAGATCGAAATCGCTCGTGGAAGAACGCTATGAGCCAGGGTGATGTCCCGGGCGGCCAGCAGCAGGCCCGAGTCTTCGTCTCGGCGTAGAACGTCTTGTCGTTTGCCGATGAAGAAGCTCTCGTGGCGTTCGTGGCGTACGAGAAACACCATGACGCTGGATCGGACGCTCAGCTCTTGATCGGATACATCGGTGACCAGGATGTCGCTGACTAAGCGCTGAGTGATCGTGCGTGGAGTTTCCCCGGGGGCGAGCCCAGTAGCCAGCCGGGCAATTCTCAGCTTCAGCGATTCGTAGTCGTCGTTGAACAACAGAAACGGCGGTAGGCCGTCATCATCGTCGACCGGATGCGTGCTGGACTCTGGGAATGGCATCGTGTATCTGACATCCGGCGCCAATAAGCCCAGCCACTCGTCCAGCCGCCCATCATCGAGAAGCATGGTCTCCCGCGCATAGAATTCGTTTATTCGCAGCCGCAGTTCCACGTCCAACTGGCTGGTCTCCATGGCTAGGCCGGCTCCGTCATAGTTCGGTGCCAGTGCCGATAGAACTCGCGCTGGTAGGCTTCGCTGATCTGCGGCCTGACATTGCCGGGTAACTCCGCAACCAGCGACTCCATTGGTTCGACGTCCTCGCCGAGTGAGTAGTTGAACGGCACATCCCGGGCGACTCCGGTGTCAAGGGCGTCAGACAATCGTTCGAAGTTTTCGTGATCATCGGGCGTCACGAGACCGGCCGCCGATTGCCGCTGACTCAAGACGAAGACCATGCGTTCCTTGACAGCACGGGGCGCGGAGCTTTCCACCAAACACCACTCCCAAACCTCGGTCAACCGCGGTCCCCGAGGCTGCCACATGATGAATCCCCGACCGTAAAAAGCCGTGCCCATGCCAATCATGCTGAAGTTTGGGAAGATATTGGCTACGTGAAAGCTGTAGGGCTGCACGGGGGATGTCGCCAACCGCTCGTCTTGCAGGCGCTGCCGCTCGGTTAGCCAGTCGACTGCTTCGGTACCCAGCGTTTCGGCTTGGGCGAGATCGTCCTGATAAAAATTCTTACCGACTGCCAGTTGCAGCAACCCATGGGGCGCGCAGCCGTCGAGAACCACGCTGTAGTGCTGCCCCTCGTCTATCGAAAAGTTGATGCGGGCAGTCTGCCCAGCTTTCGACAGTGCGGAAACCGATCCGTGAGTGGCAGCGAAGTGATACTGGTCGCCGCCGAAGTTCTCGGCCAACAACTTCCAGTTGACGGGCATGAGGTAGCGGTGCAGGCCGGGAACGACCTGCAGGCCGTTGGGGTCACAGTCGAGTAGAAAGTTGTCGAGGTACCACAGCAGGCCCTCCCCCAGATATTCTTCCAGCGGCGGCGCCGACTGATCCCAGCACGCGAAGATAAGTCCTTTGTAGGTAGCTACCCGGGGGGAGACGAGGCCCATGCTGGCCTTATCGAACTGCGGCCCGTAGGCGCTCTCGGCTAGCGGAACACTGCGCAGCCGTCCGGCAGTGTCGTAACTCCAGCCGTGATAGCTGCAGTGAAAGATGTTCGCGTTGCCCTTGTCGAACTGACAGACTTTATTGCCCCGGTGCCGACATTTGTTCAGCAGCACACGAACACGAGATTCCTTGTCCCGGCACACGATCACCGCATCGTCGGCCATATAGGTTGTGCGGAAGTCACCGGGCTTGGGGATCATGGACTCGTGGCCGACGAAGAGCCACGACCGCTTGAAGATGGAGTCGAGTTCCCGCTGGTACACCGCCTCGTCGTAGAAGGCCGAGGAGTCTATCGGCAGCGCCGAGCCGGTTTTGGAACCGATTGTCTCCATCAACGTTGCCCTCGAGACTCGCGATCACCTTGAAGATAATTGGTGAGGATTTGGTTGAACTCTTCCGGCCGTTCCCACTGCGGCCAATGGCCACAATCCTCCATCAATGCGAATTCAGCGCCGGGAATTAGCTCGGCTGCCCGCCGTCCGAATTCCACCGTCGCCGAGGGATTGTGACTCGTCCACAGCACGAGCGTGGGCCTGGTCAAGCTGGTCAATCGCTCAGCCGTGAGATTGTCCTCAGCAGTCGCCGCTGAGGGCGGCGCCGTCGCGTTCGTCAGTGCCGACCGCGATTCTTCGCTCTGGTAAAGTGCCCACCGCAGCGCCACCAGTTCATCGGTCAGGTCGCGGTCAGGGTGGTGGAAAAGCCAGGCCATCCTCTCCCGCACATTCGCCGGACTCGGGTCAGCCAGGAATTGCCGGGTGACCCGGGCAAGCTCTGCGCGCCCGGCAGCGGTGCGAGCCTCGGCATCGGCGCCGACCTCTAGCGTCAACCGCGCGCCGCACACGTAGATCAATCGGTCGACACGGTCGGGATGTTCCAACGCAGTCCACGCCGCGATCCAACCTCCTAACGACTCGCCCACCAGGTGGGCTCGGTCGATGCCTTCCTGGTCCATGTATCCGAGTAGGTGACTGACATAGTCCTTACGCTTCGGGGCGACCTCACAACCACTGGTGAGACCGTGACCCAACAGGTCCAGCGCATGCACTCGGAAATGACGCGACAGCGCCGTCACGTTGCGGGCGAAGGCTTCGGCGTGACCGCCTCCCCCGTGCATGAGAATGAGGTCCGGACCTTCCCCTGCCTGAATTGTCCTGGTTCGGACGCCGTCGACATCTACGAAGCGTGTTTCCGCTCCAAGCAAGCTCACACAAATTGAAGCGTCTTTGAGCAACCTTCGACGTCCTCTCAGCCAGTACAGTACCCAATTTTTATCATACTTCCCGAATATCTGCAAGGTAGAAATTTAGGCTTCTGTGTAAATGGGACTCTCGAAGGGGAGACGATGCCCACGTCACGCGGGCGCAGCGGTGCGGCTGCCGACGCAAACTGTCGACCATCACATCGACACAGTTCTTCATTGCGGTCGTGCAGCGTCGTATCAATAATTCTTCTGTGCCGCAATGTCATTCGCACCTCGCGACAAACCCTGAGCGCCACGCGGACTGCCACGTTTCACCAAGGTCGGACGCAACCTAGCCGACGAGCGAACGTTCTTCTCGGGAGTACTCACTACCTGAGTGCACCCGATAGACCCCTCAGTTGGAGCCGTGGATGCCAAGCGAGGACCGGTGAGTGGACGTCAGCACCGTAGCGGCGTCGACCGTCCTATACCCGGGGACCGATCAGGAGGTGCGCTGGCCGCTCGGGTAGTTCTCCAAGCAATCTATTAGTTCGTTCAGTCGTGCAAGCAGCTGCTGCCTGTGTCGCGGGTTGATACCGGCAAAGAGTCTCTGCAGAAAGTCGTAATGACCGGGCAGAAACTCGGTCATGAACTGATCGCCCTTCTTCGATATCGCGACCACAACCGAGCGCCGATCGCGGGGATTCACCTTGCGTGTGACAAAACCTGCCTTGGTCAGCGTGTCCACCACGCTCGTCAGGCTGGCTTGGCGTACGGAAATAGAATCGGCCAGTGCGCCCATCGTCATCGGCCCGTCGGCGCGCTTCAGGACGGTCAGAACGTTGAACTGGCTCATCGAGAGGTCTACCGGCGTCAACTCATCGACGGCGACCCGACCGAAGGCGGTCACAGCACGGTAGAGCGCAAGCGGGAGCGCCAACGAAGAGGGGTCGTGATCGGGTCCGGCTTCGCGGGTCTTGGCCGCGACCTGTTGGGCCATCGTCAACTTCTCGGTACTCATGAAGTCCCTTGCAACGTTGATCAGCGGTTCGGCAGACATCTCCACCGGGTGGTGATCATACCGGCAAATGGTCGGTGGTCTTTCTTTCCGCTCACCGATATTCGGCCCGTTTACAATTCAGTTAGCTATACAGCGTGACGGGGGTCGCACTCAAGACGTAGGGGTTCACTTCGGAGGCATCGACCGGATTCGTTGAAGAAGTTCTGTGCTTTCGGGGTAGGCACGGTCGCGAAACTCCGAGGCCGCAACGCTTTGGAAGAAGTCCACGACGGGCTCAAGCGTCCTGCTGCGGATACCGGCGTTCGTCGCCATTCGTTCCGCGAGCGCGGAGTCTTTCGTAATGGTGCTAGCGGGGGCGCGGTTCCTAACTGACTCGGTGTCGTGGCGGAAGTACGCCGCCGCCGTGGTGAGACCCGAGTCCCCCCCGCTGCACTCCGCGATCGCGTCGGCTACCTCGCCGGCATTCAATCCCATCGCCTCAGCGATTAAGAGGGCTTCCGCCGAAGCGAGGTACCAGCTGTACTTGATGTGCTGGTTGAGAAGCTTGGTGGCATATCCCGCACCTCGATGGCCGCAGTACACCAAGGTGCGCGAGACGGCGGCGAGGACATCGGCATCAGGGCCGAGCACCCCGCTTGGGCCTCCGACCAGAACGGTCATGTTCGGCGCCTTTCGGCTGACGGGGCAATCGACAAAACGCCTCCCAGCCGCGTCGTAGGCCTGACCGATGATTGCTGCGACCTCGGGATTACAGGTCGACATATCCAGCAGGGCGGCCCCGTCGGCAAGGCCGGCCAGGACACCTCGCTCCGACCCGAGCGCCACCTCCAGCACCTGACTCGGCCCCGGGAGGAACGTCAAAACGACATCACATGCGCCGGCCAACTCACGCGCGTCCGCAGCAGCCTCGGCGCCTAGCTCGACAATTGGGCGTAATACGTCGGGCCGAATGTCGAAACAGACTACGTAATGGTCCGTCGCAAGAAGTGACGCCGCCAGCGCGGAACCCATGCCGCCCAAGCCGATCACGCCGACCCGCCTCATGACACCGACCACCGAATGTCAGGCCGTAAACCGACTACCGACACAGTCGGCGAATGCCGGCATCTGCGGCATGGTGGCTCAACAGACGGCTATCCCAGCGCCGGATCGGCGAATCGGACACTGTTTCGCTTGGCCGCCTCAATGAGGGCCTTCACGTCACCCGGACCGTTCGACGTTTCGTCCACGTCTGAAAAGAAATCCAGCGCGCCGCCCGGGCAAGACGAAGTCGTGATCCACCGGGCGCCGTCAGAGAGAACGCGATAGGCGTGCACGACGCCAGCCGGCACTCGAATCGCCTCACCCACCTGCAGGGTCGCTTCTTCGCCGCCGCGGCTTACCCACAGTTCGCCCTCCAGCACGACATAGCTTTCATCCCAGGGATGCTGGTGCGGCGGTGGGCCCGATGATTGCGGAGCGCGCACATCGAACATCTGGTACCCGTCGCCGACGAGAAGCGGGCGCATTTCCTCTGTCATCACACGCAGGGCGGTCACGTCATCGGCACGCCGCTTCGGTTGGAGCGAAGTAGACAATCCAGCTGCCCCCTCATCGGTCGCGGCCCATCAAATGGGTTTAGAGAAGAATATATTTTGCCGTGCTGAAGGTCAAGGGTTCAAGGACATGGTCCGGCTTCATAGAATGATCGACAGGTTCTTAGCGAGTAAGACCGTTTGGTCGAGGAGTAGCCGGCGACGGCACAGTTGCCAGTCACCGGCGACGCGGCGCAACCGGTCCTTGCGCCGGCCGACCAGCAAATCAGTCTCATCGGCGACCCGGTTTCGATACACCAGGAACCGGCAACTCACATCGACTTCCGCGCCGTCTACTCCTTCAATACGCACGTTGGTAACCAGGTGTGACACTCGCGAGACGGGTTCTTCGGCCCAGTGCAGGCCAGTCATCAGCTGCTCCACCCGCAAAGCGACGGTCTCCTTTTTCTCGTCGAACCAGCAGATGTCGTGACCTTCCTGAGTCTGCTCCAGCTGCGCGAGGTCGTCGTAGGCGACGTTCGCCCGCAGTGGAACGGAGTACTCGTAGTCGTCGGTGAGCAGACCGAGCCATTCGGAGTAACGTCGTTCGTCGAGCAGGTCGGCTTCCCGATAGAGGAAATCGGCGATTTCGGCCTGAAGCAGCAACTTCTCTACCGCATCCTGCCTCGTGGAAATTTCACCGCCCGTTGCACTCACGACCGTGCGGCTCTCTCGTCGGATTTGGCAAGTTCGATGAGTTGAGGCCACGAGAGGTTGTCGGTGAACTCGGCCCATCGCCGGTAAAAGGCGCGTGCATTCACCTCGCCTGCGATGGGGTGGTGAGAATGCACAGCCTGGTCGAGCGCACTGGGAGTTTCCATATCGAGACCCTGCTGATAGTTGTAGGGATAGCGCCGGGCTATCACGCCCTGGCTGGCCTGCGTCGCGTAATTCCAGTTCTCCATATCGTCTTGCTCCGTCATCCCTCCAGGACCCGAGTAGCGCATGTAATAGCGGCGCAGCCAGTCACGTACATCATCGGGTGCGTTCTTGTCGATGAGGTACCACCGCCACACTTCGGTTTCGGTGGGGCTGATCGGGTGTGACACCAGGATCGTCCGCGGAAAACCGGCGGAGAACGACATATTGGGGAACATCGTCGCTGGGCCACGACCACCGAGCTGTCTGCCCTGCGCCTGCAGTCGCTCCTTGCGGACCGCCCACGCCTGGGAGAAGTACTCACTCAAGGCCGGTTCTTCGGCGAACTCAGGATAGGGAATCTCATACGCCAGATTGTCCGACGCGCCATGGCCCATCCGAAACGACGTCTTCACACGGCCCTTCGAAAAACCACCCTGATCCTGTCGTTCACCGTGACGTCGTGAATTTCTGCCACCCGGCCCGATGCCCACCTGTTCAACCGAGGCATGGGTCGTCGCCCCGTGATAGGTATCGCCCAAGAAATTCTCTGAGACGAATTTCCAATTTGATTTGATGCGCCACTTCTGCACCCCACGGAACACCTCGGTACCACCTTCCGTACCATCAAAAGCATCAGACAGGTTATCCAGCCAATGATGAAAGTCCCCAACGTATTCATCGAACTCCGGGGCTGATGGATCCCAGCACGCGAATACCAGGCCCTTGTAATTGTGCACCTTGGCAGCCCTGACAAGTCCCCAGGCCGCTTTGTCAAGGCCGTTGCCGTAGGCCATGCCCTGCTGCGGCACACCGTGCAAATCCCCCGGGGTGGACACCAGCGAACCGTCCATCGAGTACGACCAGCCATGATAGGGACAGGTGAACTGGAGCGCGCGACCCTCGTCGTAGCGACACACCGCCATACCCCGATGTCGGCACGAATTGAGCAAGACATTCACACCACCCTGAGCGTCACGGGTCAACAACACCGGATCCGAGCCCATCCTCGACGAGAAGAACTGACCCGGCGCAGAGACCTGCGAGGCATGACCCACAAACAACCAGCTCCGCGGAAACAAATACTCCAACTCACGGTTGAAAATCGAAGCATCGGTGAAGATTTCGCGACTGATCTCCCCGCGATCGACATCGACGAGACTACGAGCGGTCGTGTCCGAACCGCCTGAAGTACTCATTTTTAACGTCATCGGTACCTTTCCCTTGCTGTAATGCCCGAATCACCCCGAGACAGCCGTAACTCAAATCACCACAAACCGTCACCGCGTCTGCCGGGCACCGATCTCACGCGTCGAAGTGGAAGTGGAGCCAGATCCTGATTGAGGATGCAATACACGAGAACTCATGTCGGTTGAGACTCAAGGACATTCGACGATCCGACTCGTCTCCACCATGCATCCGACCCCCTGATACTTGCGCCGTTCACGGCCGTCTCACTCACACCGTTGCGAGACGTAGAGCCGAGACGGGACAACTGCGAATCGCAGTGACAATCCGCGCCTCATCGCTCTCGGCTACCGTGTCATCAAGAATGACAACAGTTCCCGCATCACCGATGTCGAAGACGTCGGCCGCTGCAACGACACAGTTCGCGTAGCCCTGGCAGACCTCCACGTCCGCCTTGATAACACTCATCGGAACCCTCCTTCTCCTACAGAACTCTGATCAGCATTGCTTTTTGCCGTTGAGATGAATGGCGGCAACCCCTTGCGCCGCTTGCCGATCCCCGGCGAAGACACCGAAATCGAGATCTACGACGTCTGCGCCTGCCTGCGCATGCTTGCCGGTCACCGTCCATCGCGCCTGCACCACGTCGCCCGGGTGAACTGAGGCACTCATCTTAAACGGACCCAGCTGCACCAACCTGCCGCGAAGGCCCATCCATCGACGAAGCCCGGTCTCGAAAAGAGTTTCCAGGCCACGAGTATTGAAGATGATGTCGGCAAGCCCCGCGGCATGAGCGGCCGCGGCGCTGTGGTGTATCCCGGAAAACATGCGATCCGCGGCAATGTTCATCACCATGCGCTGGTAAGTCAGGGCCAGAGCCGGTCCGCGCACTTGCGCACCGACCGTAACGTCGTCGAACTGAAGTGGCGTGTTCCAGTCGACACTGGTATCGGCATCGTCCACTGAGCGCGTGCGGGGACCTCGGTCGCCCTGCTGGGCGCGGGCCGAAGTGCCGGGCTCAGGCCTGGAGGCGTCGTCTGGGTCGTAGTTGAAGACGGTATTTCGGTTGAGCGCCACCAGTTCTCCCGAAACCTTCACGTACTCCGACTCGTATTGCAGGAAGACTCCGGTACCCACCCGGGTGCGCTTCTGCTCTACCGAGATGATCGTCGTAGTCCCCTGCAACCTGTCCCCGAGGTATAGCGGTGTGTGGTATTGCCACTCGCTGCTGACGTTGACCGATCGGCTGAACGGCAGAGCCAGCGTGTCGGTGATGTTGCCCGTCATCTCCTGCCCGTCGACCAGATAGGGACTGGGCTGTCCGGGTGCCCAATACGGCGGCAGCCCCCACAGCGGGGTCATCGTCACCGGGGCCACAACGCCGAGGTAGCCGTGCGCCTTCGCTGCCGCCTCGTCGTCATGCAGCGGACAGGAAAAGGTGAAAACCTCCAGTTTGCGGCGGATGTCGTTCTGCGTCACCGAGTCGGCTCCTCGAAAGTGGATCTTCTCACCGACACGATCGCGCAACTCGTCAGCGGCGGCCATTGCCCCGCACTTCCGCAGCGGGCAGCCGAAATGCCGGCAGCACAACATCATCGGCGGCGTGCACATAGACAACCTCGACGGCCGCATCAACCAGCATCGCCGTCCCGTCGGCAACTAGGTCCACTATCCGTGCCACCATCCGCACACCCTCATCCATTTCGACAACGGCGCACACGAACGGGACGGCCTCGTCGAACCCGGGATGCAGCGCGCGGTGAATAACCGTGTGGCTGAATACCACTCCCCTGCCCGACGACCTCTGCCAAGACCAGGAGTTACTGCCGCAGCCAGCACACGTCAGGCGAGGAACGTGACGCCAGCGATCGCACCTTGAACACCGCTGAAACGACAGCTCTTCACGTCGGCAATGCTCATAGAACTGGGCCGTGAGACCTTCCAGGGATGGCAACGGCGGTGCTGCGACATCCGGTCCCGTTCGCCTCACATCGGTCCCCTTGTGAACCGGCCAGTCACAACGCTGTCACCGACGCAATATCGCGAGAGCACCTGAACCCCATCCGCCGCCCATACCGGTCACTACCGCCAACTCCGCATTGTGGACCTGGCGCTCCGCTAAGCCCCCGCGCAGTTGCCGCACCGCCTCGACCAGATTGTTCATCCCTTGCACGTGCGCTTCGGAGAGCAAACCGCCGTTGAGATTCGTCGGCAACAGGCCGTCCGCGGCGATACACCCGTCGAGTACAAAATCCGCTGCTTCGCCCGGCTTGCAGAATCCGGCCGCTTCGATCTGCCGCAACACGTTGACAGTGAAACTGTCGTAAACCTCGAGCAGATCGATATCAGACGGGGCGACACCGGCGTCGGCAAACGCGCGCGGCGCCGCCTCGGCAAGCCCAATCTCCAATGGATCGGCCCTGTTGGCGAACTCATCGACGGGAAATGGGCGACCTTCGGCCACACTCATCACAAACACCGGCCGGTGCGGGCTGTCAGCCGCACGATCGGCCGCTGATACCACCACCGCCGCTGCGCCGTCGGTCTCCAAACTGCAATCGAACAAACGAAACGGCGTACTGATCGGTGGAGCGTCGAGGTAGTCCTGCATCGTCAACTCACGGCCGCACATCACCGCATTCGAGTTGAGCTGCGCGTTAGCACGAAACGCAACTGCCACCGCCCCCATCGCTTCAGGCGGCACGTCATACTTGCGGACGTAGCGGTCGGCCACGAGCGCATACTGGTGCACCGCCGACACCGCGCCCTGTGGCGCGTAATAATCCCGGACAACCTTGCCTATCGCCATGTCCGCGCTCGATGCCATCCCGCGGGCACGCGGACCTGAGTACCCACACCAGCCCGCGGGAATGAGGACATGCCGCGCGACGCCCGACCACACCGCCATCGCCGCAGTTGCCAGACCCGCCACACTTGCCGCGCCTCCGGTATGGGAAGTCACCGCGTAACGAACATTCGTCAGGCCAAGATTCGCGATGAAATCTTCGGCCGTGCCACCGTTGATCGGGCAGATGAGCCCATCGATCTCGCCAGCCGACAGCCCGGCATCCACGATCGCGGCATGGGCCGCTTCAAGCTGCAGGCCAAGGTCCGTTGCCGACTCAGTGGCATCACGACGGTAGACCGTATGACCAACGCCGACGATGCAAGCCTTGTCGCGCAGCGAACTCAATGCCCGGGAACCTCTCCGTCAACGTCGACCGCCCCGACGACGCCACTCGATACCAGCGCCTCGTACTCCGAGTCGGCCATGCCGAGCCACTCGGTCAGCACCTCTTGGCCGTGGATCCCGAGACCGGGCCCAGTGCTGCGCACGGATCCGGGAAAGTTCGTCAGCCTTGGTACCACCCCGGTGACACGGACCGGACCCAATTCCTGGTCGGCGACCTCGACCAGGCTCTGGCGAGCCGCGAACGTGGGACTGGAGAACATCTCTGCCGGCGTGAAGATCCGCGCAGCCACGACACCGGAGCTCGCGCAGGCCTTTTCGACGATATCGGAGTTGTTTTCGGCGAACCACTGGCGAACCATCTCGCCGAGCTCCTCGCGGTGCAACATCTGCAGTTCCTGTGTCGCGTACTTCGGATCGTTACGCAGAGTCGTGCCGCCCAGCAGTTCGAGCAGGCTCTGCACTGACCGAACGGTGCCGGTCGCCACGGTGTACCACACCCCATCGCCACTGAGATACGTGTCTGACACCGGTGACGGGCTGACCTGGAACTGATTGCCCTGACGCTCGGCAACAAAGTTCAACTGGTCATAAAGGATGACCTGCCAGTCGATACCACGGAACAGTGATTCGTAGAGAGCCAGGTCGATACATTCCCCATCGAAGCGATCCCCGATCGCTTCGCGTTTGAACAGTGCTCCGGCAACAGCGAATGCACCCATGATTCCTGTCGTGACATCGCCGAGGGAGAAACCGAAATGCGTCGGTGGCCGGTCAGGATGCCCGGTGATGTGTACCGCTCCGCTCATGGCCTCGCCGACGCGTCCATATCCCGGCTTTGCGCTCTCCGGGCCGATCTGGCCGTACCCGGAAATCCGCAACATGATCAGCCGCGGGTTCGCTGCGTGCAGCTCCTCCCATCCCAGTCCCCAGCGCTCAAGCGTTCCCGGGCGGAAGTTTTCGATCACCACGTCGGCGCGTTCGACCATTTTGCGCACCAGCGCTTGCCCTTCGGCGAGCCGCAGATCGACAGCGACGCTTGACTTGTTCCGGGCCGCGGACTTCCACCAGAGGGGCACTCCGTCTTTACGAGGACCGGACCTACGCAACATGTCCCCCGAGCCGGGGTCTTCGATCTTGATGACCTGTGCTCCGAAGTCGCCGATCAGCGAGGCAGCGAAAGGCGCCGCGATCACGTGCCCCAGCTCGAGGATCGTCAGACCGTCGAACAGACTCTCCATATTCGCGGACACTTAACTCCTTTGGTGGGGCGGCGTGACAATCGACGGCGCGATACCGGTCGTGCTATGCCGATGGGTCGATCAGAATTTTTACGTGTGCATCGCGGTTGACGCGCAGTTCCTCGAGACCCTGACTGACCACGGCATCCAACGGGATCTCGTCGGTGATCAGTTCACCGAGGTTGATCGCCCCCGTAGCTAGTAAGTCAAGAATCGCCGGGACCTGCCTTTGCGCTTCGTAACAAAATGAAAAGCCGATATTGGCTTCGCGCATGACGCTTCGATTGATGTCGATACCGGCCGGGGCCTCCCAAATCGCCACGACCATCAATCGACCGCGGGGGCGCAGAACGCCCAACGCCGCATCAAGCGCGGGTTGTACGCCCGCAGCGTCGAAGGAGATGTCGACGCCGTTTCCGTTCGTCAACGTCCGAACCACCTCAACTGCATCCTCCGCCAGAGGATCGATTACGCGCGTAGCCCCGACCCGGTGAGCGGCAACGCGGCGCGTCGCCGAAACCTCACTGACGATGACCTGAGTCGCACCTTGGGCAAGTGAGAACTGCACCAGGGCGAGGCCGATCGGGCCAGCGCCGGCGATGAAGACGGTCCCACCCGCTGCCAACCCGCTACGGCGGACAGCGTGGTACGCCGACGCGATCGGTTCAACGACGGCAGCCTCGGCGAGACTGATCTCATCCGGGATGCGAAACAACGCCTTCGTCGGCAACGACGCGTAGCGGGCAAGCGCTCCGTTGACAGCGAAGCCGATGAAACCGACTGCTCCGCAGAGTGCTTCAGCGCCCTGTTTGCAGAAGCCGCATTCACCGCAGCCGAAAACGCCGACGCCGCAGACTCGGTCACCTTCGGTGAACTCGCGCACGCCGGACCCGACGCCGACCACCGTCCCGGAATATTCGTGTCCAATGACGACCCCTGGCGCAGCATGCATCGGACCGGCGATGTACTCATGCAGGTCTGTGCCGCAGATCCCCGCTCGGGCCACCTCGATGACCACTTCGCCCGCACGTGGACTCGGGTCGGGAAGCTCTTCAATCCGCACGTCTTCGCGACCGTGATAAATAGCTGCGCGCACCTACCGGCCTACCTTAAGGACAGACCCAAATTCGCTCGGCCACAACGTTCGTGGGCCGGAGTTTCGGCGGAGGCGCCGCCGTAATGATGTCAAGCTCACCGGCACCTTAGATCCAGAATGACAGGTTGTGCGTGGGCAACGTGGTGTGATCCAGCAGGATCTCGCGCTGGACCAGTTTCAAACCCGTCTCGTCGCGACGAATAATGTCTCGGCGCTCGGCAGAAACTGTCTCCGCCTTGGCTTCGTCCCCGCGTGTGCGCACCAGCAACGCATTCGACGTCACACGGTACTCATCGCCGTCCTCACCAGACCTGACCCTGACATTGGTGATGTAGTGCCGGATCCGCGACGGAGGATCCTCAGCCCAATCCGACGACGTTCGGTGCCGCTGAATACGCATCTTCAGACTCGTGTAGTTATCACTCAGGTGCATAGAGCGCTCAGAGAACCCCGGGCCACCTGCTCTGCGAAGCGTCTGACGGACGCGCGCGAAATAGTGCACATTCGGTGCCAGCAATTCCAGCCACTCTTCGAACTCATCGCGATCCAACAGATCGGCCTCGTCGAAAAGGAAGTCTTCGATTTCCTCGCGCACGTCGCGCGAAACCCTCGCAGCCTGAGGTGGATCCTGCGGCACCGTTGTCGTCATACGTTCTCATCCCTTCTCGGTGTGGCCAGATAGTCGAAGTACTGCTTCCAGTACTCGCGCTGATTCTGTTCGGCGTAGCCACTGGCCAACGGTCGTCCCGGGCCCAGCCACGTTGGATCAGGAGCCAGATTGTCCAGTCCCATCTCCAGGTTCAGCTCCACACCACCAGCCAACTCGCCGCGTGTTCCCTTGGTAATAGCCTGGAATATCTCGGCGTCATCCTGCTCGAAGACACCCCCGACCCCGAACGTCCGAACATAAGTCTCAAACGACTGCTGCTTGAACTCTTCGGGCGCGTTGCGCTCCACGAAGAACCACGACCACACCTCCATACGCGCTGCGTCCAAGGGACGCCATTGCCGCAAGGTCAGAATGGGCACCGGCATAGACTCCCCGTCCTTGGCGATGAAGGCGTTCAAGAAGGACAAGTTCGGGAACACATTGCCATGAATGAACATCGTCCGTTTCAGCAACTCGCCATGGACGTCATCGCCGTAACCCTCGCTGAGACCGGAGACGACTTCCTCCGGATAGCCCATGTACGGCGGTGCGGGTATGCCGGGTGGTGCGCCTAGAACGCCCGCCCCGTGCCCGCCCGATAGGCTGACGTGGGCCGGCGAAACGGCCACATTATCGGGCGGTAACAACCCCAGCTCACACATCGAACGGTGCGTCATGACCGTGTGATAGCCGTCCCCAACAAAGTTATCGGCGCCGGTCTTCCAGTTCGCGTCAATCACCCAACGCTGCGGGGCACCCCACGCCTCAAGGCCGGTCGGGCTCTTCTTCATCATCAAGTCGAGATACCAGCGCATGTCCCCGAGGTACTCATCCAGTCCCGGCGCCTCATCCGACACACACCCGAAGACAAGGCCCGCGTACGAGTCCAGCATCGGCAGAGCGCGCAACCCTAGCCGACTCTTGTCGAACGCAGCACCGTACACTGCCTGCTGCGCAGGTATCGCGATGAGATCACCGTTGTTTCGATAGGTCCAACCGTGGTACGGACACTGGAACGCCGACTCATTCCCAGACTCGGTTCGGCAAAGCAGCGTGCCGCGGTGCCGACACGAGTTCGACATCGCCCGAATCGTCATATCCTGCTGCCGCGCGACAATAATTGAGTTATCAGCGATGTAGCGCACTACATAGTCACCCGCATTGGGGATCTCGTCTTCGTGGCAGAGAAACTGCCAGGTCCTACCAAATACTCGCTTCAATTCAAGCTCGTAAAGCGCTGCATTAGCGATGAGAGACGCAGGGAGGCGACCCTTTAGGATGGAGCCGCGCGCATTCTCTAAGGTTCGCATTGTCGTCGCATCAGGCGCCATCGAATCCACCGGGCGCACCTTCCTATCGATTTGTGCCCCTAGAACGTGAGCACTCATGTGGGCTACATCACGCGGAAGCTTACATAGGGTGACAACTGTTTGCAAGCTATTATTTAGGCCACCGCGGTAACGGCGGTATCAGCCGGCATCCCCTCGCAGACCGACGTCTGCCACCCAGGACTCCAACCGAACAGAGTTCTTCTCGACAGTCGCGGCCCTTGGTCCACCAATCCCGCCATCTGACCCGACTTCTGCAGACCCCACAGCGACCCTGGCATGTTGCAGGTTCGCTAGGCCGGACTGAGAGTCGTTCGTTGAGCGATCCGGCCGCGGCTTTCATTCAGTGTTTGGCGGGCGGCGCTGACTCTTGCTATCGCATCGCGCAGCGCCCTCAGTTCATTACCCTCAAGTGCCGCAAGCGCTTCGGGAGCCGGGTCGTCGACCGCATTGATGGTGGCCACCATCGACCAGCCGGCGTCGGTCAGTGATACCACTTTGTACCGCCGGTTGGTGGGAATAGTCTGACGCATGACTAGGCCGCGGTCCTCCAGATCGTTGACGGCCACCGTGGCCGCCGGGGGATCGATTGTCACGGCGTGCGCGACCTCTTTGACGGTCATCGACCCGCGGGATAGCCGGAGCAGTATCCGGATGCGACTGAAAGGTAGGCCCGTCTGGTCGACGGTCGCTCGCCTCCAACTGTCGCGGTTGTCGGTGACCAGTGCGGTCATCGCGCGCCAGACCTCGTCCGCTTCCGGATTACGCGACATCGGCAGCCTCCCGTCGCGGATCGGTTCCTGCGATCAGCGGCGCCAGATGCTCTGCTGAGCGCAGCGCGCGCTTCGACGTCGAGTAGACACCGAGCGTGAAGATCAGCACACCAACTCCAGCGAACACTAGCCATAGGGGCTGGGCGGAGACCGCGAAATCGACGTTGGTGTCGCCCAATGCCGCACCAGCGACCGGGCCGCATATGGCCACACCGATGGCGACGCCCACCTGTCGGCTCGTGGATGTGATAGCCGCCGCCGCACCGGCGCGGTCGGTCGGCATACCGCTGACGGCCGCGGTTGTGACCGGTGCGTTCACCATCGAAGTACCGACGCCGAAAACCGCAAAGGCGACCAGCATTTGCCATTGCGGGGTAGCGTCGCTCATCTGCGCGAACATGAGAGTCGCGGCGACGATCAATGCGCCGGCGATCATCAGCGACGGTCTGGCACCAAATCGCCCCACCAGCCGGCCAGACAAGGGCGAGAAGATGAATGCGCCGACGGCCACGGGCAGAAACATCAGCCCGGTGTTCACCGCTGAAAGCCCGCGCTCCCCTTGCAAATAGATTGACATCATGAACAGGAACGCGCCCCATGCAGCGAATGCGCACACCGCGATGGCCGTCGCCGAAGCAAACGGGATGCTGCGGAAGAATCGGAGCTCGACGAACGGGTCGACGCGGCGTGACTCGTAGCGCAGGAATGTCGCGAAGGCCAGCGCTGCGAGGCAACAGCTAACGACGACGCGGGTGTCGGTCCAGCCCATCCCTGGCCCTTCGATGAGTACGAACACCAGTCCGAACAGGAAGGCCATGCCCAGGACCAAGCCGATCAGGTCGACGTGGCGCATGGTGACCGACTTGGATTCGGGAACGAAGATCGCGGTCAACAGCACCGCAAGCGCGCAGATCGGCACGTTGATCCAGAACACTGCTCGCCAGTCAACATACTCGAGAAGTATTCCGCCCATGATCGGACCCAAGGCCATCGAGATGCCTACGACGCCCCCCCATATGCCGATGACGCGCGCGCGCTCCACCCTGCCGGTGAACACCTGCGTGACGATCGACAACCCAGCAGGAGTGAGCATCGAACCGCCGATCGCCTGCAGGAAGCGGGCGCCGATCAGCGTTTCGACGTTGGGAGCCACGCTGCACAGTAGGGAGGCCGACGCAAAGATTGTCAACCCGATCTGCAACGTACGCCGCCGACCGAATCGGTCGGCCATGGCACCTGAGAGCAGCAATAGCGAGGCCACCATCAAGGTGTAGATGTCAATGACCCACTGCATTTGCGAAGGCGACGCCGAAAGGTCGGCGCGGATGCTCGGGATTGCAACGTTGGCGATGGTCACGTCGATCGACACAATGAGCACGCTCAGGCAGCAGGACGCCAGGACGAAGGCCTTGTGCCGGCGGCTCAGTCGTTCGACAACAGTTTCATTCACACAACTATTTTGAAACTACAACTGATGCTAGCGCAAGTCGGCGGGTACCAGTCGATTGCGTGCTGCCCGACCCGACGCCGGACATAGCCGCCGCCGCGGGCATCGGAGGGGTTCCGGGGGAAACAGCCGCGTGTCACATACCCGCAACGGAGCGATGCCGTGTCCCGAGTCGATTTTCTAATCGGTCGCTTATCGTCTGGGGCGCCGATGCACGGCCGACTGACGCCCTACGTCAAATAGCAGTTCTCCCACAGGATTTCGACTGCGAGAAAGGTCACCGTCCGCTGTCGACGCCCTCCAGCGCATCGACGCAGTTCAGTCCAAGGTGACGGTTACTGCCTTGACTTGGGTGTAGGACAACAGTTCCTCCGTGGACTCTTCGGATCCAACACCTGACGATTTCCAACCGCCGAAGGGCAACCCCCAGTAATGGCGTGCACTGCCGTTTATCCAGACGTAGCCGGCATCAAGTCCCGCAGCCATGCGGTGGGCTTGGCTTACGTCGTTGGTCCACACCGCGGCGGTCAACCCGAACTCGACGCTGTTGGCAACTTCGACAGCCTCGGCTTCGTCACGGACGGTCAGCACCGAAAGAACGGGCCCGAAGATCTCGTCGCGGGCGACATCGGCTTGTGGTGCCACTCCAGCCAATACGGTCGGGGCGACATACCAGCCTTTGCTACCAACACCCTGCGCGCGTCCTCCACCGGTAAGTACGCTGGCGCCGCCCGCCCGTCCTGACTCGATGGCCCGCAACGACTTTGAGTATTGCGCTTGGTCGATGACGGGTCCCATGTCCGTGCCGTCAACGAGCGGGTCGCCTACCTTGATGGCAGCGACCTGATCGACGACCAGATCAATCACCTCGTCAGCGATCGCTTCGTGCAGCAGCAGTCTGCTTGTTGATCCGCATGATTGGCCCGCGGTGGTGGTGAAGTTCATCCCTACCACGGCGCTTTTGGCAGCCGCCTCGAGGTCGGCGTCGGGCATGACGATCATCGGGTTCTTGCCGCCGAGTTCCAGCGTGACGTATTTGACGCCGTGCTCGGCCGCCAAGCGCTGGATATGTCGGCCCGTGCCCGGGGAGCCGATGAAGCCGATTCGCCGGACTAGTGGATGGGCAACCAACGCGGCGCCGGCAGTTGCCCCGTGCCCGGTTACCACCCCGAATAGGCCTTCGGGCAGGACCTCCCTGGCGAGCTCGGCGAGCCGGATGGCCGACAACGGTGTTTGATCGGGAGCTTTGAGCACCACGGCGTTCCCCGCCATCAGCGGAGCGGCGATCTTGGATCCTGCAAATAGGACGGGATGATTGAAGGGGACGATTCGAGCGACTACGCCGTAGGGCTGCTGCAGCGTGTAGTGCAGGTTCGCCGAGAGCGGGATAGTCCGTCCGCCGAGGTCGAGCGCGTCGTCTGCCATCAGCTCGAGCACGTCGGCCGCCCACGTGACGTCGTCGCGCATCGCAGGCAGTGGAAAGCCGCCGTCAATTGCGTCGAGCAGCGCGAGCTCTTCAGAGTGATCGCGCATGAGTGTCGCCAAAGCCCGCAGCGCGGTGCCGCGCTGGCGAGGCGTCCGCAGCGCCCAATCGCGTTGAGCGGCATGTGCAGTCGCCACCACCCTGTCGACATCCTCACTGCTGCAGTCGGGCACCTGGGTCAGCACGTCGCCGGTACACGGATCCTCCACGTCGTAGACGCTTTGGCCCTGCAAAGTTGCGTCACCTAGCGGGAGCGTCCACGTTCTCATGACTGCACTCCGTGGGTCGTCTACCACTCATCGCCTCCTTGATAGTTGACACGTGCTTGTCAGCGGGCATCCTCTTGCTAGCAGATAATATCTCCGCAATACAGAAAGTTTAGCTCATCGAACGCGTGCTCCCAAAGCTTCGTTGCCTGCCGGCTGGCCGCATCACCGCACGGATTCGAAGAATGCGCGGATGTCGTCGACGAAGAGCCTCGGTTGTTCCAGAGCGGCGAAGTGCCCGCCGCGCGGCATGGTCGTCCAATGGGTGATGTTGTAGATCGGTTCGTACCAACTTCGCGGTGCGCGCAGGACCTCCTTGGGGAAGGCAGCAATACCAGTGGGCAATTCCACACGAGTTGTCGCGTCCAGGGTCTTGAAGCTCTCCCAGTACAACCGGGCCGAGGAGGAGCCACTATTGGTAGCCCAGTACATCATGACGTTGTCGAGGAGCTCATCGCGGCTGAGCACGTTCTCGGGATGGCCGTCGCAGTCCATCCACGCTGCGAATTTCTCGACGATCCAGGCCATCTGGCCGACCGGCGAATCGGCCAGTCCGTAGCCGACGGTCTGAGGCCGGGTGGACTGCTGCTCGGAATAGCCTGTCTCCCAACGCTGATAAGTCGTTAGGGCGGCCAGGGCCAGCTGTTCTTCCTCGGTCGGATCGGTGATGCCGCCCGCTGGAGGGTAAGCGATCGGCATATTCAGATGGATGGCGGCGCAGTGGCCGCGGTTGCGGCCCATTTGTGTGGTGATCGCTGCGCCCCAGTCGCCGCCCTGGGCGCCGTAGCGCTGGTAGCCAAGGCGCAGCATGAGCGTCTCCCAGGCCTGCGCGATCTTCCCGACACCCCAGCCGGCGTTGGTGGGCTTGCCGGAGAAACCGTAGCCCGGAAGCGCCGGGCACACCACGTGGAAGGCGTCCTCGGCCCGTCCCCCGTGGGCAGTCGGGTTGGTCAGCGGCTCGATCACGTTGTGAAACTCCACGATCGAGCCGGGCCAGCCGTGGGTGATCACCAGCGGAAAAGCCTCTTGGTGCGGAGATCGCTGGTGGATGAAATGGATGTCCACGCCGTGGATTTCGACGACGAACTGATCGAATCGGTTGAGGGCGGCTTCACGGGACCGCCAGTCGTATCCGTCGGCCCAATAGGCGGCCAGTTCGCGGGTGTACCCGAGCGGGATGCCCTGGGTCCAGTCCGGTACACATTCGGCTTCCGGCCAACGGGTCCGCGAAAGACGCGTTCGTAGATCGTCGAGAACGTCATCGGCGACGTGGATGCTAAATGGTCTCACTGCGCGCACGGCACTCAAGGTCACTCCTCACACGTTGTTATCGGCGGACTCGGGGGCCACCAGCCGACCCTGAAGTTTGGATGGTGCTCATTTCGGCTCGAAACCCGATATCAACCAGTGGGATCCGACCTTGTCGAGGCTGACCTGGACTACGGAGTCGGTCTCTGTCGGCGCGTCTTTGCCCACAGTGGTGGTTTGGTCGACGAACACCATGACGATGGCACGGTTCTTGCTTACGGAGACGGAGGCGGCGGCTGACACCCTGGCGGTGGCTGAGATTCGTTGCTGCTGTGCCCCAGGAATGACGACATCCTCCGTCAACGATGTGTATGAACCGCGAAATGGTCCCGTCAGTCGATCCCGCGCAGCCTTCAATTTCTCGGCTGCCGTTTCGGGTGTGTAGGACAGCATCGCGACCGTAGCTTCGGTGGCGACCTGAACGGTTTCAACGCGGGCGCGATCCTCGTCACTGGCGGTTCCTTCTTGATACTTGAAGTAGGCCGCGCCCAGCGCGAGCAACAACGCGATAGAGGGCAAGAGCCAGAATCCGAGCATCCGCACGAAAGTGCCGCGACGGTCGGCTATCGAGGCCACATCGTCGCGGTCCAGGCATTCTGGCGCTACGGCGGCCTCGCATCCCGACGCGCTCTTCGATGTTTTCTCGGGTGATGGTGGTTGGGCGTCGGCTCCGGCGGAGTGGGCGGCGTCGCCGTCATCGGGCTCGACTTTCGCTGGTGAATTCCTCATACCACGAACTCCACGTCGGCGACCTTCGCATCGTTGCCGACTTTCTGCACCGTGACGCGCATTCGCCATGCTCGGGGTTCCTGTTCGGGCCCATCGCCGACCGTGGTCTTCACGCTGACTGCGACCAGCACCTGGGCCGTGTCACGGGAATGCGATTCCAAGCCGGCCTCGGTAATGGTGCCCACCGATTTCGACTTTACTTTGTTGACCACGTCGATGAACGGCTGTGACCGCTGGGAGAACTCGTCGTAGAACGTGCCGGTAGCCGAGTCGAGAATGCGCTTGACATCGACGTCGGCGTGCTGCCAGTCGATCGTGGTTAGATTCAGTGCGCCTTGCCGTCCGACCTGCACGAATTGCTGACGTTGTTCGGATGCCTGATGCGCTTGGTGGGTCTGGAAGCCAAGCCAACTGGTCAGTGCTCCCATCGTCACGGCTGCTACCGATCCCATCACAAGCGCCAGTCGCTGCGGCGGCATTCGGTTGCGCCAGGCGCGAGAGGTGTCCCGCTGGTGTTTGCCGTCGACGACTTCGGTGTCCTCGCTGTCGGCGCCCGCACCGCCAGCGCCCTTGTCGGTGCCGACATCGAGGGTGTCATCAGGGGCAGGCGAGCACGGTGTGGGATCGTCGCCCGCGGGGTCGTCGGCGGTGTGGATGGTCACGGATCACCGTCCTTTGGCGGAAGCAGCATGTCCTGCCAGGTGTGCTGCCCGGCAGCATTCTGGCCCAAATCCGCTTGCCTGTACTGTTTGCCATCAGGTCCGATGTAGCTGCCGGTGCTCGGGTCGTACTCGGCGACCGCAATCGGGGCGGTCACCGGCACAGGGGGGGGCGGGTCTGGCGGCGGCTGCGGAACCGGCTGACCGGACAGCGTCGCGTTCGGATCACCTTTCCAGTTGGTGCCCTCATTGAGCGGTACGTAGTTCTCGTCGCTCTCGCACATCTTCACCGTCGGCGCGCGCTTCCCCGGCCGAGTCACACACGGCAGGTTGCGGGCCCCGCGGACGTTCGTGAGGCCGGACTCCTGCGGGATCCGACAGTACAAGTCACCTGGCGGCTTCGGTGGATAATCCACTTCAGACGGTGCGCGTTGTTGTTGGGCAGGTAGGTATCCCGTTCTGCACGGCGGCGGCACATTGAGGTTCAGGTTGAACGACAGGAACAGGCCTTTGTAGTCCTGTTTGGTGTTCCGGTTGGCCAGCGCGGCACCCTGGAGGCCGGCGATCTCGATCGGATACAGGGCGAGGATCTGCTCGAGGTTGGGTTGATAGGTCAGCGCCACCTGCCCGAGGCTGACGAGATTGGCCAGCAGGATGGGCAGGGTGGGCTGTACCCGTTCGAAGAGCTGACGTACCTGGTCTGCGGCGGGGGGTCCGTTGACCAGTAAGCCCTGCACCGATTCATCCTGCAGCTGCAGCTGATTGGTGACTTGAGCGAGGTTGCTCGCCCAGGTCTGGATGGAATCGGAGGTTTCGGTTTGGGTGTCGAGGATGGGTTTGGCGTCGTCGATGAGGGTGGTCAGGGCGGGTAGGTTGTTGCGCGTGTCGATGGCCAGCGTGGTGGCGCCCCGCGTCAGCCGGGCCAGGTCGGGACCCAGGCCGCCGAAAGCGATGTAGGACTCGTCGATGACCGTCGTGAGGTTGTCGCGGGGGATCGCCTGAACACCGGTGTTGACCGCGCGTAGCAAGGCGTTGATGTCGGGGGGCACCGAGGTGCGGTCGGCCGGGATGACGTCGCCGTTCTTCAGCGGCGCACCGTCACCGCTTCGCGGCACGAGGTCGACGAACAACTCGCCGACCGCGGTCTGGCTGCCCACGTGGGCATCGAGGTCTGCTGGGATCTTGGTGTCCGATTGCAGCGACAGCATGGCGTCGACCCCGGCGTCGCTGAGGCGGACGTCTGAGACCCGGCCCACCGTTGTGCCCCGGTAGGTGACGTTGGCGTCGCGGTACAGGCTTGCTGCGTCCTGAAGCTTCATGGTGACTTGGTAGCGGCCGACACCGAAGAGCAGGCTTGGCAGCCGAAGATAGGCGAAGGCCATGCTTCCACCGGCCACCACGGTCACCATGGCGAAGATGGCCAGTTGCAGCCGGACTCGTTTGCTCAGGTACATTACGGTCCTTGATCCAGCCGGTAGGGGACGATCAACGGGTTTCGCGCGGTGTAGGGGCTGGGCAGTTGCCCGATCGTGCGGCCCCACTGCAATTCCAGTTCGGTGAGGTGCCCTTCGAACCGGGTACCGGTGAACAGCCCCGCGTCGATACGACTCAAAGTCAGGTCCACGATCGTGGTGATGTTGGCGTAGTCACCGCGCCACCACTTGGTCAGGTTGTCTTTCACGAACGGAATCGTGGTGAACAGGTTCAGGGACCGGGTCAGCGCCGGGCCGGCGTTAGCCAGTGATTCCAGTACCGGTCCCATGTCGTTCAGGATCTGGATCAACGACTCTTGGGACTGGTTGACCGTGTCGGCGGCCAGCGCGCTGAATTTGCCGAGCTGGTCGACCGCCTCCACCAGCTGATCGCGTTCGGCGTTGATAACCGCCAGCGCGTCGGGGATTGTTTCCAGGGCCTTGTCGATGATCGGCTTTTGCGCCGCGAACTGGGCGACCAGATTGTTGAGGCTGTCTGTGGCCGCGATGATGTCGCCGATTTGACCGTTGACGTTCGCGGTGAAGGTGTCCAATTGTGTAAGCAGGCTGCGGAAGTCGGCTTCGCGGCCTCCCAGCGCAGACGTGAGGGCGGTGGTGATGTCCTGTACTTGCCCCACTCCGCCACCGTTGAGCAGGAGGGATACCGACGCCAGGGTCTGTTCGGTAGACGGGTAAGCCCCAGCTGAGGTCAACGGGATCAGTGAACCGGCCCGGAGTTTTCCCGCGGGACGAACATCGGTGGGGGGTGCCAACTCGATGTGCAGTGAGCCCAGCAGGCTGGTTTGACCCAACGACACGGTCGAGTTGGCGGGAAGGTCGACGTCGCCGTTGAGTGCGAGTGTGAGCAGCGCATGCCAGCCTCGACGCTCGATCTTCGTGACGGTGCCCACATTGACGTCGCCCACGCGGACACGTGAGTTCGGCTGAAGGGTTTCGACATCGGGCATTTCGGCCTGAATCGTGTAGGAGCCCTGCCCCTGGCCTTGCGTCCCGGGCAGCCGAAAGGAGTTCAACCCGCGAAAGCCGCATCCCGACAGCCCGGCGACGGTCAGCGCGATCATGATCACCGCGGCGGCGCGAGCGAAGCGCTTCCCCGTCATGAACCGCCCCCGTGCGGAATCATCATGCCGGGCAACCCGGCGGCCGGATCGGTCTGCCGATTCGACGGGTCCGGCATCGGCACCGGAGCTTCGGCGGGCAGCGTCGGCCCGGTAAGCGGTGGCGGCGCGTCCGGGTCGGCGCCGGTCGCGGCCGGCAGCGTCGGCTGCGGCGGAACGTAGTCCGGGCGCATCCAATCCTCGCTGTAGGTGACTTCATTCGGTCGAACAGTCGCACCGACGAAGGGGTTGACCCCGATCGGCGGGAAGTTGTATTGGCGGTTCTTGATGATCGGCGCCAAGTACTGCACACATAATTTCGCCGACTGCTCGTTGTTCAGTCGCGAGGCGGCCTGCACTGCGCCGCACAAAAAGGTGATCGGATCGGAGAAGTTGGCGACATTAAGAGCTCCGGTGAGCGTGCCCTGGGCGGACTGGTAGAGGTTGGCGGCGTTAGACAGCGTCGTCGGCGCGATGTGCAGCAGCTGTTCGATGTCGTCGGTGCTGTCTGTCAGCGCCTGTGAAACCGACGTCAACTTGTCCGAGGTGGCGCCGATCGTGTCGCGGTTTGCGGCGACGAACGCGGTCACCTCGCCCACCACGTCATTGAGGTTTTTCACCGCGTCCCCGACTTCGGTGGGCTCGTTGGCCAAAAGCCCGGTGACCGACGCAAGGTTCTGATTCAGCTGACGTATCAGGACGGTGCTGTCCTGCAGCGCCGAGACCAGTGTCGACAGGTTTCTGACGCTGGTGAAGATGTCCGGGCTGTGATCGGCGAGCGCGGACACCGATTGGGACAGCCTGATGATGGCGTCGCGGATCGCCGGACCCTGACCGCGCAAGTTGTCGGCGGCGGTGTTCACCAGGGAGCCCAGCGTGCTCACTTCGCCCGGCTCGGTGGGCTGCAGCAAAGCGGTCAGCCGTTCGAGCTGTTGGCGGAATTCGTCGAACTCCACCGGAACAGCGGTGCGCGCCCGGGGGATGGTCGCGTTGTTCTGCAGCGTCGGGCCACCAGTGTAGCCCGGGGTTAATTGGATGGCGCGGGACGTGACCAGTGTCGGGGATAAGATCACGGCTTTGGCGTCGGCGGGCACCGGGTATTTCGCGTCGAACCAGAAGGTGATTCTGACCTGTGTGGGTTGCGGTTCGATGGCCTCGATCCTGCCGACGCGGACGCCCTTGATGCGGACGTCGTCGCCGACGAACACACCGTTGCTGTTGTCGAAGTAGGCGACGACGTGAACACGATCGAGCTCGTGTGCCGCGCGTGTCACCGCAATCGCGCCGCCCACGACGAGGCTGACCAAAATGATTGCCAATCCGAGTTTGGTCCGAGAGTTCGTCATCGTCTGCCTTGGGGGATCGAGGAATCTGTTGGTCCCGGCGCGACTTCGTCGGGCGCCGGCACGACGACCGGGCTTGGGGTCGGCGGCTGCGGGGCCTGCTGATCGGGTGGTGGCGGTGCCGGCGGACCTGGTGGGGGACCACCTGGCGGAGGGGCCGGTACCGATTCGCGATACGGGTAGCGGGGATCACCCGGGTTTCCGGTGATCGCGTCGGGCAGAGTCAGTTTGGGGTCGCCCCCTTGGCCGGTCCTCGGATACGGAATCGGCAGCGCCGGGGTGCCGGGCTGGCCCACCTGAGGGTCGGTGCGCTCAGAAGGTAAGAGCACGTTGGGATCCAGACCGAGATCGGAGAACGCCGCATCGACGAACGGTTGGATGAACTGTCCGGGCACGAGGTTGGCGAGGTAGGCGTTGAAGAAGGGGCCGGCTGCAATAGTCTCGCCGAACTGCATCGCGTAGGCGGCCAGACCCTTGATGGATTCTTGGATCTGAGCTTTCCGGTTGTCGAGGATCGCGAGAACCCCGTTTAGTTTCTCGAGGGCGGGTTTGAGTGTTGTCTTGTTCTCGGCGATGAAGCCCGCGAGTTGGCGACTTACCGCGGAGATGCTGGTCGAGATCTCGTCGAGCGCTGCGCTTTGGGTGCGCAGCTGCGCCAACACCGCGTTGGTGTCGGAGATCAGCCGCACGATGTCGTTGCTGCGTTCGCCCAGGACGGTCGTCGCCTTGGCGGCATGGGCCAGTAAGTCGCGCAGCTGGGCGTCGCGCTGGTTGAGGGTTTCCGAGAAGCGGGCGATCCCGGCGACGGCGAACCGCAGATCGTCGGGGGTGTCTTGGAGGGTCTGGGACAGCACTGCCAGCGAGGCGGACAGCTGGCCGGTGTCGAGTCCGCTGATGGTGGTCGTGAGGTCTCCGATAGCGTCCGGCAACTGATACGGCGAAGTGGTCCGCTCAACGGGGATGGTGCCCGCAAGCGTCCCGGCGCCGCGGGTCGTGAGGTCGAGGACCTTATTGCCCAGCACACTGGTCGTCTTGATCGACGCCTCGGTACGGTCGCCCAGCCGGATGCCGTCGGCTACCGTGAACGTGACCAGTACCCACTGCCCGTCGAGGGTGATGCTCTGCACTTGGCCGGCGGGAGCCCCCGACACCCGCACCGGGGCGCCGGTGGTCAGTCCGCCGGCCTCGTCGAAATACGCCGAATAGCTCTTGCCGGAGGAAACGAACGGCAGCTTGTTGTAGTTGAGCGCACCAGCGACGATAGCCGCGGTGAGAAGGACACCGATGGCGCCGATGACAATGACGTTGCGCTCGCTGAAGGTCTTCATTGGGGCGTGCACCTACCGCTGGATTGTTCGACCAGTTTGATGTACACCGGCTGCCCACCCTTCCCATTGACTTTCAGCAGCAGATCGCACAGGTAGAAGGTGAAGTAGTTGCCGTAGAGACCTTGCCGGAGCATTACCCGATATGTGTCGGGCAGGGTGTTCAGGAGGTTGTCGAAATAGTCGCGATCGGCGAGCACAGCGGTCGCGGTGCGATCGGTTTCATGGACCGCTTTCTGCAGCGGTGGTCGTGCTTGGGCGAGAAGGTCGGCGATCGAGCGGGCGGCCTCGTTGGCGTAGGCCACTCCGTTGCTAATGTCCTGTTTACGGGCTTGAAGTCCGTGCACGAGCTGCGACAGTGAGTCGATGGCCTTGCCGAACTGGTCGCTGTGCCCGGCCAGCGATCCCAACACCACGTTCAAGTTGACGATGGTTTGCCCGATGAGCTCGTCCCGGTCGGCCAGGGTGTTCGTTAGCGCTGCGGTCTGAGCCAGTATGGAACCGATCGTGGCGCCTTGCCCCTGAAAGGCTGCGATGAGCTGGCTGGTGAGGGTGTTGACTTGGGTGGGGTCTAGCGCGTTCAGCAGAGGCCGGAAGCCCCCGATCACGGCGTCGAGATCCAGTGCCGGCGCGGTGCGGTCCAACGGGATTGCGTCGCCGGGCCGCAGTTTCGTGGTTCCGCCCGCGCCTTCCTCGATCGCCAGGTAACGGTCGCCGATCAGGTTGTCGTATTTGATGACAGCGCGGCTGCCGTCGGTGAGTACCACCGAGTCGTCGGCCCCGAACTCGACCGCCACGGTGGAATCATCCCGGACAGTGAGGGTTCTGACCTTGCCGACCTCGACACCGGCGATGCGGACAAAGTCGCCGCTCGTCAGTCCGCTGACATTCGCGAACACAGCGGTGTAGCGCTGTTCGCGCTCGAAGCGCAGCTGCGCGAAGACGGCGATGAGGGCGAAGGCACCCAGAGCGCACACGACCACGAAGATTCCGAGGCGCCACAAGACGGCCGATATCTTATTGGTCACGGCGATGCTCCCCTCCGACGTTTACAGGTATTTTTCGACGATCTGCGCGGCCGGCGGTCACGGTGTGGGTCCTGCGGAGGGCGGTGGCGGGACCGGGACACCGGGATAGAGGGGCGTTCCGTCGGGGCCGTACTGGGGAGCGCCGTAGGGCGGTGCACCGGGGTAGGGCATCGGTCCGGGTGCTGGGCCGCCCGGGTAACGGATGCTCGGCGGTTCGGGGACCGCCCGAGTCACCGGGAAATAGTTGGCGTACCCGGGGAAGCCGATGCCGGGATTGGGTCGCCAATCTAGTCCGGTGCCGAACCCGGTATTGGCGATCAGCTGGCGCACCGGGAAGTTCTGGGCGACGTCGGGCAGCGAGCCGCAGCTGGGCTTACCACCTTCCCCGCCCTTGGCGGCGTTGATGGGCCGATGGTCCGGATAACGGTATGGATCGTCTCCCAGCAGCAGCGAAGCGTCCATGATGAGAGACTTGCCGTTTCCGCCGAGCATGTCGGCATAGCCGGTGTCGAGTGTGGTCTTGGCGCCAACAAACAAGCAGGTGAGCATAGGGTTGTACTTCATCAGCAAGTTCGTTGTGGGTTCCAGCAGGTTGACCGCTTTCACCAGGTTGTCTTTGCTGGCGCCTAGCAGGTCGATTCCGCTGCGGGATAGCCCCACCACGTTGAGCAGCAGCGTGTCGAGTTGCTGTGCATGCGTGGTGACCGTCGCGCTGGTGGTGGTCGCCGCGGCTACGGTGTCGATGATGTCCTTGGCTGCCGCACTGTAGGTGTCGCTGACACCTTTGAGCGCGCGGAAGTCCTCGCGCACAGTGTCGGTGCGTGGATTCAGCTCAAGTAGAACTTGATTGCTCGCGGTGATCGCTTCACCGATCCTGTCGCCTTGTCCTCGCACCCCTTCGGCGAGCGCGCTAAGTACGGCGTTGAGCTTGAGCGGGTCGATCGTCTTGATCAGCTGCACCACATTTTGGAACACGGTGTTGACCTCGGTGGCGGTGTTCTGTGATGTCAATACTGCTCCCGCGGACAGCCGCTGCGGGCTGGGGTCGGGTGGGTAGACAAGGTCGACGTACTTCGCCCCGAACAAGGATATGGATTGGATGCGTGCCTCGACGTTGGCCGGGATGTGTCGGATCTGGTCGGGGTCGATGGCCAGCTGGATGCGCGGGGCATCCCCGCCGGTGACCGCGCTGACGCGGCCGATCTGCACCCCGCGCATCTTGACCCGCGAGTTGGGCTCCAGCATCAGACCCGAGCGGTCCGCTGTCAGGGTCACCGGCACGGTCGGGGTGAACGTCCTGTTGAACATGGCCAGACTCAGCACCACCGCCGCCACGATGCCCGTGACCAGCAACATCGCCCACCACCCGGGGGAGATCCGCCGAGCACCCGTACCGTCAGCCATGCGCCTCACCCCGCGTAGTTGAAGGTGCCGGTCTGGCCGTAGAGAGCCAGAGTGACCAAGAGAATCACCATCTGCGAGGCGATCAGCGACGTCCGGGTCGCGCGCCCGACCGCCTCACCCACACCGGCGGGACCGCCAGTGGCGTTGAGTCCGTAGTACGTGTGGATCAGCATGATCACCAGCGCTGCGGCGACCGTGACGGCGAAGGAGAAGAACACGGCTTGCGGATTGAGAAAGGTGTCGAAGTAATGGTCGAACACTCCGGACCCCTGCCCATAGAACGCGGTGGTGATGACCCGCACCGAGAAGAACGACATCAACAAGGCCACGCAGTACAGCGGGACGACCACGATCACGCCCGCGAGCAGACGAGTTGAGGCTAGGTAGGCGATCGGCCGGATGCCCATCACCGCTAGCGCGTCGATTTCCTCGTTGATTTTCATCGCACCGAGCTGCGCGGTGGTACCAGCACCGATCGTGGCGGCGAACGCGAAGGCGGAGCTGGCCGGGGTGGCCAACCGAACGTTGACGTACGCCGACGTGAAGCCGGCCAGCGCTTCCACGCCGACTTGCGACATCTGGTTGTAGGCCTGACTCGCCAGAGCGGCGCTGGTCGACAAGTTCAGGAAGGCGACGACAGCGACTGTGCCACCCACCACCGCCAAGGATCCTGCGCCGAGACCAATCGCGGCGATCTGGCGTAGCACCTCGGCACGGTAGGTCGTGGCCGCCTGCACGGTCGAGCTGATCGATTGACCGTAGAAGCGGGCCTGATCGCCGAGATCTCTCCAATTGGCCCTCCACTGGCTCAAAGAGCGGGCGGTCCCGGGAAACCGCTGCCGGAAGACAACGCCGGCGCTCATTTCGTGACCTCGAACCCGACCGCAGTGACGATGGCATTGACGACGAAGAGCAACAAGAACGCAATGACAACGGTTTCGCTGACCGCGTTACCCACTCCGGCCGCACCTTTTTGCACTCGCAAGCCTTGGTAGCAGGCGATCAGACCCGCCACGAAACCGAACAGCGTGGCTTTGACGAGAGACACGAGGACATCGCCGAGACCGGTGATCAGCGTCATGCTGGCGACGAATGACCCGGGCGTTACATGCTGGAAGTACACCGAAAACAAGAAAGCGCCTAGGAGCCCAGTAACGGTCACGACAGATGACAGGAGCACCGCGACCAACGTCGTGGCCAGCACTCTAGGGACGACAAGGGAATGGATCGGGTCAAGGCCGAGGACCCGCATTGCATCGACTTCCTCGCGGATCGTGCGCGACCCGAGATCGGCGCACATCGCCGAAGCGCCGGCCCCTGCGACGACGAGGACAGTCACGAAGGGGCCGATCTGGTTGACCGCGCCCAATGCTGCGCCGGTTCCTGAGAAGTCTGCGGCGCCGAATTCGCCGAGCAACGTGTTGAAGGTGAATGACGTGAGGACAACGAGGGGAATCGACAACGTCAGCGCTGGGACCATGGAAACCCGCGCCACGAACCATGTCTGGAGGAGGAACTCGCGCCATTGGAAGGGTGGTTTGAACATCGCGACGAACATGTCCAGCGTCATCGCGTAGAGCCCGCCAATGATGCTGAGTGGTTTCAGAGCTTTGACGTCAGCCGCTGTCGGGAGGTTCTTACGGAGCGAAAAGCCCTTCACTCAGAAGCCCCCATAAGGTTGCTGAGGTGCGCGTCTGGGACCGGAATCTCCCTCACCGCGGCTAGGCCTGCCCCAACAGCACGGCCGAAATGCGTCGATGACAGCAGGCATGGTGAGGCCGGACCGCCCCCGATCGCCTGAAGCCGGCAACACGGTCACGTCGCAGCTTCCTGTTGCGGCTCAACAAAGGTTTCAACCCTCACGCCGTGTGCTGGCCGCAGCGTGATGTCGAAACGAAGTCCGATGTCGTCGCGGGTGGCAATCAGGGCTTGCCGCCGCTCGGCGGGCAGGCGGCGGAGCAGGGGGTCCTTGGCGAGATGGCACCCTGGAAGGTAGGCGCGGGTTATCAGCCGATCGAGAAGCCCTCGAGCATGCACCGACACCGCAATGAACGGCGCTGCCCCGTGCTCGGGTGCTCGAGGCGGCACCATTCTCATGCTGTAACGACCCTGTTGGTCGGTGATGACGCTCTTTGGGCGGGTGTAGTTCCGGCCGTCGCACCGCGGCCGTCCGATCTTCGTCGCCGCGTTGTCGTCGTCCCCCGCGGCGTGCCAGGTCTCGATCAGGACGTTAGGAACTGGTCGACCATCTTCATCCGTAATCACCCCGTGAAACTGAATGGCCCCGGACGCGCCCGCCGCCCGGTCGCACTGCCACCGTGGAGAAGCTGCCATGTTCAGTCTCCCCAGACGAGTCCGTCGACCTGACCTAGGAGGCGGAGTCCGGCGCCGAGCACCGCCATGTTCGCCATCGCCACCTTGACCGGGCCCACGAATTTGATCTTGCGCGTCGCGATGGCGTTCGCTACGCCGAGCTCGCCGTCCGCGACCCGGTGCCAGACGCTCGCGGTTGCAGTCAGAACGAAGTCAGCCTTTCGCCCTTCGATCTGCACCCCGCCGTAGACGGCCTCACCATCGGTGATCTCCAACTGTGAGACCTGGTCGTTGGCGTCCTGTACTCGCCATTCGATCAGCATGCTCAATTCTTTGGCACCCTGCCGGATCTCGGCCGAGTCGTTCCACAGGTCGCGGTACGCGCGTGCCCACTCGGGCGACATCAACGCAACGGCAGTCATTATCTAATCCACTCCTTCGGTCGACGAGTCAAACGGGGTACACCAGATAGCGCGGCGGAGTGTTGTCCACCACCACGAATTTCTGCTGAAACAGCGCGGTTTCATCGTCAAGGACGACGACGTCTTCGCTGTAGCCGCTGACCAGAATCCCCGGCTCGCCGGGGGCGCCGGTGTAGGTGACGAGGACGTTGGACCGTACCTCCCAGCGGTCTTCGCCGAGCTCACGCATCGCCGTACGCTGCTGAAAGTGGCGGGTGTCGTAGGGTTCGACCGTGCCCGCCCAGACCTCCTGGATCATCTTCGCGCGGTCGGCCAGCCGTTCTCGGCAATCGTCCATCATGTACGCCAGCGGCAGCCCCTCACGGACGTTCTCCATCGCGCGCACCTCGTAGGCACATTCCGTCGCGAACAGGGCAAGCCACGCGGTGAAGTCTTGATCGTCGACTGCGCGGGCGTAGGCTCCCAGCAGTTCGTCCACCAGGTACGCGGCACGTGCCCGCCGATCTTCGACGCTCGATTTCAGCAAAACTCCATCACCTCCTGGTAGTGCGCCCACCAGCCGGTATTGGCGACCTCGTCGTTCTGCGACGACTCCGATAATGGTCGGCCGACGCCGGCGACAAAGCGCTGATAGCCGCCGTCACGCGCGGTCGCCTGCACGCGGTTGTAGACGGCGGCGTCCTCGATACTGATGAAGCCGCTCGGCCCCAGCAGATTTGACGACTGGCGGACTCGGTGGCGTGCGAAGTCCTCGGAGTCACTGGCATGGCCGAAGAACGTGTATCGCACCTCGGTACGATCAACCCCCAGCGGGCGGGCGTACCGGATGTTGATTGTGTCGACGTGACGCACGATCCCGGTAACCGGCCGTAACGCAATCACGCGGGCTCGGCTGTCATCCCCCATCCGCGTGACCACACTCGGGTCAGCCAGGAAACCGTTGTCCACGTAGGGTTGCGCATCGTACAGAATCGACATGTGCCCATAGGGCTTGCTGACCAAGACGTTTCCGCTGCCGCCCTGCCAGTTGAGCAGTTTGAATGCGCTGTGCAGCAGCGGCGCGTGATAGGGATCGTTGTCGATGTAGGTTTTCCAATTACTCTGAAACACCACCGTCTGGTAGCCCAGCAACGTCAAGTTCCCGTCATCGACCATGCAGTCGCGCAACGGATCCGCGCTATCGCCGAGATAATCGTCGAACGGCGGCGGCTGCGCAGCCATGCTGACGAAGATCAAACCCCACGCCTCGACTACGTGCAGCTCCCGGAGGCCGTAGTCCTCCTCGCGAAAGTCCGGGCGAAACTGCATGCGGCGGGGCGCGCCGGCGAAACGGCCGTCATTGTTGAAGATCCACCGGTGATACGGACACTCGAATCGCTCCGCCACCCCGCACCGGCGCTGTTCCAGTAGCGTTCCCCGATGGGCGCAGGAGTTGACGAACACGCGGATGCGGTCATCGCCGTCTCGCACCATCAGCAGCGGCACGTCGGCCAGCCATCTCGTCCGGAAGGCGTTGCGCTCGGCCAGCTCGGCCCGGTGCGCGATCGGATGCCAGTAGGGGCCATAGAAGATGCGGGTGAGCTCTTCCCGGTAGACGTCGGGGTCGCTGAACACCTCTTTGGGGATGTCCGCTGCAGAGGTGAACCGTTTCCGGATCGCCGGCTGTATGTGGTCGAACTCCATCGTCGGTCCAAGCTTCACTGCGCTGTTCCCTTCTTCGGCGTCGCGATGTGGGTGATCGCGCCCAGGCCGTCGGCCAGGCACTTCCAGGTGTGGCCCTCGTCTTCCGACACGTAAAGCCCACCCGCCGTGGTGCCGTGGTACAGCAGCAGCTCGCCGCCTTCAGTGAGCTCGCCTTCCAGCGCCCAGACCATGTCGAACAGGCCGCGGTCGTCCTCGCTATTCAGCCGTACCCAGGAGGCGCCACCGTCGTTGCTGCGGAAGAATCCCACGTCGGCGCCGCGGCGTCGGCGCAGTTTGGACGGCGACAAGAAATAGACGTTGCCGTTGATCGCGCCCATCACCAGCCGGCGCACTGCAGCCCACTTCGGTGGGATGCCGTCGGCCGCGGCGAGGAACACCACGTCGGGGTCGGCGGGATGCACCACGATCGCGTCTTCGGTGTAGTTGCGCTCGCCAAGTCCGTTGTTGGACTGCACCCAGCTCGATCCGCGGTCGGTGCTGCGGTAAATGCCCTTGCCGCCGCGGTAAGGCTTGGTGTCTTGGCCGGTGGTGACGATGAGCCGGTCGGGAGCTTCCGGGTGCAGGACCACGCGGTGGATGTCGTGACCGAGGCCATCGATCTCCTCCCACGTCTGTCCCCGGTCCCGGGTGATCAGGAGGGATCCAACTTCAATGCCGACGTAGACGACGTCAGCTTCTAGTGGGTGCACGGCGATGGTACGGACGTGCGCGATTCCCGGGCGGATGGGGAAGCTCCACCTTTTCGCTTCGGGTACGCCGAGGACGTTTCCACACTCGGCCCAGATCCCGTCTTGCCACCGCAGCAAGTGCGCTGGTTCTGTTCCGGCGTAGAGCGCGTTGGGCGTGTGCGGATCGAACGCCAGCGCGCGCACGTCGCGGTGGGCGAGGCCATCGCCGAGGTCAGTCCAGTGGTCTGCGCCCGCGGTGGCGAGAAACACGCCGTGCTTGTGGACGGCGACGGCGACGCGCTCGTCCTGGACAGCCATGGCCATGACCTGCCCCGGCAACTCGGGCCAGGCCCGGGCCTTGCCGTCGCCGGACACGGTGAACACACCGCGGCTTGTCGCGGCGACGACCATCAAGTCTCCCTCACTCACGGCTTCACCAGCACCTTGACCAGACCCTCCCGGCCCTCCAATAGCCCGCCCAATCCCTCCTTGACGGCGCGGTCCAGCGGGACTCGAGCGGTGATTTGCGGCGCGAGCGCGAGTTTTCCGTCGGCGATCAGGGCGAGAACGGCCGGGAAATCGTCGAACATGTCGTAACCGAAAACCATCCGGAGCTGAATCTCCTTGAGCAGATGGCGGTTGACATCGAGCGAGGCCGCGCCGGCCCACGACGACATCTCCATGAAACGGCCCTGTTTGCGGAGGCAGTCCAGGCCCTGTGTGAACGCCTCCGCGCTGCCCGCCACATGGAAGACCACGTCCACCCCTACACCGCGGGTCTCCTCCAGGATGCACGCGGTGGTCCCGGGGTCATGCGGATCGAGCACCAACGTGGCGCCGAGGTCGCGCGCCAGGCTGGCCCGCACGCCGCTTGGTTCCGTGACGAAGATTCGCGCAGCTCCGGCCGCGCGTGCGCACTGGATCACGGTGAGCCCGAGTGCCCCGGCACCGAGGACCATCACCGTTTCGCCGAGGAGCAGTTCCGCTCGCCGCACCGCGTGGAACGCCACCGCCGTCGGCTCGGTCAGCGCCGCCTCCTCGAGGTCCACCACGTCCGGCACTCGGACTGCGAGCCGAGAGGGCACTGCGACGTAGTTCGCGAGGCCTCCGTTTCGGGTGAAGCCGATCCATCCTGGGCGCTGGCACAAGTGGTAGAGCGACCGGTGGCAGTAGTGGCAGCTCCCGCAGAAATCCATCGGGATCACCGCGGCGCCCTCCCCGATGCGGGATTGGTCGACGCCCGCTCCGACCTCCACGATCCGGCCCGAGACCTCGTGACCGAGCACCACCGGCGGCTGCGAGAAGGTGGGCCCCGCGACATACTCGTGGAGGTCAGTTCCACACAGCCCTGTCGCCGCCACTTCGATGATGACCTCACCGTCCTGCGGCGCCGGGTCTGGCACCGACGTCAGACCGACGTCGTTGGTGCCGTTGAGAACGATCGCTTCCATCTCAGCTCGCGGTGCTTTCGTGGGTCCGGTGTAGATTCCAGCGGTTGGGGATCATGCTCATACCGCCTCGAACGCCCGGAAAGTGACGCCGGCGGTCATGCCTCCGTCGACCGGCAGTACGGCACCGGTGATGTAGGACGCCTCGGGCGAGGCAAGAAACACAGCCGGCGCCGCGATCTCGTCTGGTCCTGCGAAACGCTGCATCGCGCAGAGGTCCACCATCATCGAGGCGTGTTCGGGGTGCTCGGCCAGGAACCGTTCGATCCTCGGCGTGCGGGTGCCCCCGGGGGCGATCGCGTTCACGCGGATGTTGTCGCGGGCGAAGTCGAGGGCCATGTTCTTCGTGAGTAGCACGACCCCGCCTTTGCTTGCGCTGTAGGCGGAGCACCTGTTCTCGGCGAGGATCCCGGCCGTCGACGCGACGTTGACGATCGACCCGCCGCCACCCTGGCGCAGGAGTGGGATGACGGGTTTGGACATCTGAAAGACACTGCCGAGGTTCATGTCGATCTGGCTGCGCCACTGCTCCTCGCTGATCTCCTCCACGTTGCGAGCCAGGCTCCCGCCGACGACGTTGAACAGTGTGTCGAGCCGCCCGAACTCGGTCAGCGCCCGTTCGACGACACTGTTTGCAACATCGCTGAGGCAAACGTCGCCGGCGACGCCGCAAACCGCCGCGCCGGACTCGGCCAATTCATGCACGGCCGCATCGAGGCCCTCGCCGTCGGTGTCGGCCATGACACAGCACCCACCTTCGCGGCACCACCGCAGGGCGATCGCCTTACCGATTCCCGCGGCGGCGGCAGTGACAATTGCGACCCGGCGGTCCCCCGCCTTCACGGCACTCACGCGGCGCCGATTGGTGAACGGGCGCACTTCGCGCATAGCCTGGGCAGAAGCTTCATCAAGCACGCCCGCCGAATGCGGGAGGCTGACCCATGTATTCCAGCCATCTCCCCCAAAACCGCCGCTGATTCTGCTCGGCGTACCCGCTCGGGAGGGCCTCTCCCGGCCCTGGCCAGTCGGTGAGCGGAGTCAAGTCCATGCCCATTTCGTAGTTCAGCAGGCCTTCACCGGCGAACGGGCCCTGGACAGATTCGGTGATGGCCTTCCATGCCTCGGCGTCGTCCTGTTCGAAAACCCCACCTGGGCCGAAGTTGTTGACGTAGGACGCCTGGGACGCATCGCGCAACCATTCCGGAGCATCGCGTTCGACCAGGAACCAGGAGAGGATCTCCATCCGATCATGGGAGAGCGGATGCCATACCCGGAACGTGATGAAGGGGGTAGGGGGCGACATGTGGTCCTGCGCGAGGGTCACGTTGATGAACGACAAATTCGGGAACACGGTGCCGTGAATAAAGGATGAGCGTCGCATCAGGTCCTTGTGTACCGGCGACGGGTAGGACGTCGCCATCTGGTCGACGACTTCGTCGGGGTATCCCTCGTACTCGGGAAAATCGGCGAGCGTGGGCGGAAAGCCGAGTACGCCGACGCCGTGGCCGTTCTGCAGCGAGATTTCCGCTGGTGCGCTCGCGAAGTTTGGGTCACCGGGCGCCATGCCTAGCTCGACCATCGAGCGGTGAGCAAAGAGGGTGTGGTAGGAGTCGCCGACAAAATTGTCGGCGGCTGTCTTCCAGTTCGCTGACATCACCCATCGATGCGGTGCCCCTATCACCTCCAGACCGCCCGCTGTCTTCTTCGCAATGAGGTCGAGGTAGAACGTCGTGTCGCCGAGGTAGTCGGTCAGGCTCGGCGCCTTCGGATCGACGCTGCCGAAGATGAATCCGGCGTACGAGTCGACATGGGGGATGTGACGTAATCCCCACTGCGACTTGTCGAAGCCGCCGGGATAGGCCTCCGTCATCGCCGGCACGCCGACGAGCTCTCCGGTGTTGCTGTACACCCAGCCGTGGTACAGGCATTGGAAGTGCGCGGTGTTTCCCATCTCCGCCCGGCACACGAGCGCACCACGGTGGCGACAAGAATTGGACAGCGCCTGGATGCGGCCGGAGTTGTCCCGGCAAACGATCACCGAATCGGCCCCGATGTGCCGCACGACGAAGTCGCCGGACTTGGCCAACTCCGACTCGTGTCCGAGAAACACCCAGGCGCGCCCGAAGATCCGCTCCATCTCGATCGTGTGTAGCGCGGGATCGCTGACGACGCGGGCCGGTAAGCGCCCGACCTTGAGCCCGTCCGCTACCTCCCGCAACGCGCGCCGCAGGTAGGGATCGGTCGCGTCAGCTGTTCCGGTTGTTTCGGTGGTCATATGGTTGGACCCTTTCTGGAAACGGCGATATCCACGCGGAGGTGGTGAACGGAGCTGGCCCTACAGGACTACCGACAGGTTGTCGATAGGCAACGTCGAGTGATCGAGTAACACCTCGCGCCGAGCGAGCCGCAGCGAATCGTCGGTGCGGCGCAACACGTCGACGCGTTCGGCCGAGAGCAACTCCCACCGGCCGCTATCTCCGCGGCTGCGAAAGAACAACAGATTCGAGCGCACGGTCAACTCATCAGCCTCCGGTCCGGCAACCGTGCGAATGTTGGACACGAAGTGCCGGGTCCGCGACCGAGGTGACTCGGCCCACGAGAAATCCGTCTCGCCCCGAAGGACCCGCATCTCCAAGCCCGTGTAGTCGTCGTTCCAATGCGCGATCGCACCCACCCAACCCGCGGAATCCTCACGGGTGGTGCGCACCGGAACCACATACCGGATGTCGGGGTCGAGCAGACCCAACCATTCCCGGAACTGCCCCCCATCGAGTAGCTCCGCCTCCCGGAACATGAACGCCTCGACAGCCTCACGGGTATCCCGATCGACCGCAACCGCGTTCATCACACCGAACTCCTCGACCAGACCATCAACACTCACTCTCTATTCTGCTGAACAGATGTGTCCTCCGCTGTAGAGAATGTAAGTCACGTCACACGGCCCGTCAAGACAACATCTCCAAATGGGCAACGACCAAAATGGCTCTGACCCCTCCCGGCGAGTCCGGAGGCTCCCGATCTTGGGAGGATCTGAGTTATGGGACGTCCGAGCAAGTACCCCGACGAGTTGCGTGAGCGTGCGGTGCGCATGGTCGCCGAGGTCCGTCCGCAGTACCCGTCGCAGTGGGCGGCGATCACCGCGGTCGCGGGCATGTTGGGGATCGGCACCCCGGAGACCTTGCGGACCTGGATTCGCCGCTCGGAGGTCGATACCGGCCAGCGTCCGGGGGTGACCACGCAGATGGCCGAGGAGAACAAGGCGCTGCGTAAGGAGATCGCCGAGTTACGTCGGGCCAATGAGATCTTGAAAGCAGCGGCGATTTTCTTCGGGGCCGAGCTCGACCGGCCCGGGAGACGGCGATCCGGTTCATCGCCGAACACAAGGACCATCAGGTGGCCGGCCCCGACGGCGGGGCCGGGCTGCGCTGGGGTGTCGAGCCCATGTGTGCCGTGCTCTCCGAGCATGGCATCGCAATCAGCCCGTCGACCTACTACGAGTGGATCGCCAAGACCCCGACCCGGCGCGAGATCCGCGATGCCGAGTTGGTCGAGATCATCACCGCGGCAAGGGAAGGCAAGAGGAAGGGCCGGTTCGTCCAGACGCTCGGGTCACGCAAGTTGTGGATCTGGCTACGCGGCCAGGGCCACGACGTCGCCCGCTGCACGGTGGAGCGGATCATGCGCGAGAACGGATGGGAAGGCGCCCGGTACGGGTCCAAACACAAGACCACCGTCGCCGATAGCAGCCATGTCCGGTATCCGGATCTGGTGGACCGCCGGTTCTACGCGTCGGCCCCAAATCGGTTGTGGGTGGCTGACTTCACGTATGTGGCGACGTGGATGGGGTTCGTACGTGGCGTTCGTCATCGACGCCTACAGCCGCCGGATCGTGGGATGGCGAGCCGCTCGGTCGATGACCACCGACCTGGTCCTCGACGCCATCGAGCACGCGTTCTTCACCCGCACCCAGGACGGCACCAGTCTGCGCGGGCTGATCGCGCATTCGGATGCCGGCAGTCAGTACACCTCGGTGGCGTTCACCCAACGGCTCATCGACGAGGGAGTGGATCCGTCGGTCGGCTCGGTCGGTGACGCGCTGGACAACGCGCTGGCCGAGACCACCGTCGGGTCGTTCAAGAACGAGGTGATCCGCCGGCAAGGCCCGTGGCGCGACGTCAACCAGGTCGAGCTGGCCACCGCCGAGTGGGTGGTGTGGTTCAACACCGAGCGTCCGCATGAGTACCTCGACGACTTCACCCCTGAGGCCGTCGAGAAGCTCCACTACGATCAAAAACTCACCCCACCAAAGGCAGGGTGATTCAACGAATGCAGCCTCCGGACTCGCCGGGAGGGGTCACACCTCGATCTCGATCTGCCCGCACGCATCGGTCAGTACGGTCTTGGCCCGGGTTCCGTTGCGGGAGTTGCCCGAGCCATACCCAGCCGGATCGTGACGGTCATAGCCCAGGTGCTCGGACAGTTCCTAATCCAGAGCGGTCTCGATGACCGTCTTGGTCATCGCCTTGAGCAACCCGCCCGGACCGGTCAGCGATACGCCGGCCTCGCGGGCCTGGCGTACCAACTCCCGGGCAACCTCGAGCTCGTCGACCTCACCGCTATCCGGGACATCAATGGCCGCCACGGCGGCCTCATCATCGGGATTCTGCGATGGCTCCACAGCCACGACAGTTTCGGTCATCACGCGACCTTTCCGGCCCCGACACACCGGGGCCGATCAGGCCTTACACCGTTACCGCGACAGTCCCACTGTTGGCGGTCTCTACGTTAGGAGGGTCGAATCGCCGCGAACGTTGGGCCGGAATGGATCATTAATGGGGGCATCCCTGCCGAAGCACGCGCCGCCACGCCTTCACACCGTCGGCGAAGTTACCTGTGTGCATCGATACCGCCGCGTCGTCGTCGCTGATCTACGACCGTGACGAATATGTGTTGGTCAGGCTCCCCGCCGGACTCAGGACAGCGGAGGGCCTGGCGGCCCGATGCGACGGCTGATTGTTTGTAATTCGGTGTAGGAATCCAGGCTGGCTGGAGAGAATTCGCGTCCCAAGCCGCTCGCTTTCGCCCCGCCGAAGGGTGCGCGGGGGTCGAGGGAGGTGAAGGTGTGGCTGTTGATGAAGACGGAGCCGGTGTCGAACCGACGGCCGAGCAGGAACGCCCGCTCTTCATCTGACGTCCAGATCGAGGCGGCAAGCCCGTATTGCGATTGATTCACGAGCCGGATCACGTCGTCGAGTTCGTCGTATTTCAGCACGGGCACTACCGGGCCGAACTGTTCCTCTTCGACGATTGCGAGGCGGGGATCAGCCTCAGTGACCACGCTGGGCATCATGAAGTGGCCGTGGTCCCAGGCCGCCGAATCGAGCCGCTGGCCGAGGGTGGTGACGGTCGCGCCGCTCGAGCGCGCGTCGTCCACGATCTTCTCGACGAGGTTCTTCTGCTGAGCGTTGTTCAGCGGCCCCATGGTGACTCGGGGGTCGTCGCCGGGCCCGACGACGATTTCATCCACGGCGGCTGAGAACGCTTCCACGAAGCGGTCGTGGATGCGGGTCGGCACGTAGATACGTTTGAGACCGAAGCACACCTGGCCGGTGGTCCCGAACGCGCCTTTTACGATCTGCCGCATAGTCTCGGGCGAGAGGTCGACGTCGTCGAGGAGGATCGCGGGGTCGTTTCCGCCCAGCTCGAGCGTCACCCGCTTGATGTCGCGCGCGGCCGCGGCCATAACTTTGCGCCCGGTATCGATGCCGCCGGTGAAACCAATCTTGCGAATTCTCGGGTGAGCGACGAGTGCTTCTCCGACCGCGTCGCCTCCGGTGACCATGTTGAGCACGCCCGGAGGGAAGTGCTGTTGGAGGGCTCGGATGACTTCGGCGAGAACCAACGGGGAGTTTGCCGCCGGCTTCAAGACGACTGTGTTGCCGGCGACGAGTGCGGGCGCCAGCTTCATGAATGCCAGGACCACCGGGAAGTTCCACGGCGTGATGGCGGCCACCGGCCCGATTGGGCGGCGGCGGATGAGGGTCGTGCCCCCGGTGTCGCGAATCTGTTGGTCTGCAAGGATTTCAGCCGAAATGCCTGCGGTGTAGCCGCAAATGCCCGACGCGAATTCGAGGTCGACGTGCGACTCTTCGAGGATCTTTCCGTTCTCCCGGCTCAGGATCGGCGCATATTCCTCGATCATGTCGTGGATCGTGCCTGCGGCGGCAAGTAGTGCTCCCTGGCGTTCTTCCAGGGGCCGCGATGACCATTCTGGGAACGCCATTGCAGCCGCTGCGACCGCTTCGTCGACCTGCCCGGGTGCGGCGTCTGGGACCGAACCGAGCAGTACCCGAATATCAGCCGGGCTGACGACGTCGATCGTCCGGTCGGATGTTTCCTCACGTCCGTTGATGATGAGGTTTGCGCTGATCATGCCGAAGTCCTAACTTTCCTGCGGGGAACGGTTGATTTGTGGGAGCCATGTCTGCGTCATCGGAGGATCGCCCGGCGACCGCCAGATAAGTGCCGAATCCGGCGCCGGCCGCATCGGGCGGCCATCATCGCCTGACCCCGCAGCCGGGACCTTGCCGACACCGAACACGCCCGACTCGCGCTATTCCGATGGACATCAAGTTTTCTTTTCGTCGGGCGGAGCGTCGCGGCTGCCGTCGAGGGGCTCTACGCCCGGGAGGAAGGGGTCGGGGATCACCAGTGCGTGGCTGACAACGATCGCGTCCACGTGGCAATCGATTGCGCACAACCGACAGGAATGACAGTCGTTGGGGTAGATGATCTTGGCTCGCCACTTGGTCGTGGCCCACGGTTCGTCGCCCTCCACCAGCCGGATCACCCCGGTTGGGCAGCTGTCGATGCAGACGTTGCACCCGTCGCACGTTGTTTCGTCGATGCTTTCGATCACTGAACCGCCGCCTCCTCACGGTAGCCTTGCGGCACGGTATATGGACTTGGATGGCGGCCGGGCGGGGCCTGCACCGGCCACGACTGGATCGGCAGGTCGCGTTCGCTGAACTGCAGATCGAATTCACCGCCGCTGCCCCGGCGCACGAGCAGCCACTTCAGCCACTCATCGTTGTCCGCGTAGGGGTAGTCGATACGAAACAGCTCCCCGCGACTTTCGGTGCGCCGCTTCATCGCCTCACAGGTGATGATCGCCAACGTCAGGTATGCGCGCACCTCATGCGCCTTCTTAAGTTCTTGATAGTCCGGCGCGAAAACGTAACGCAGTACCCGATCCCGGATCCGGTACAGCTCAGCGAGCGCTGAATCGATCCGTGCCTCCGACTTAAACAATGCGAATGCCGGATTGGCCGTCGCCTCGCCGATGGCTTTCCACACATCCACCGGCCGGACCTGCCGCAGCCGACGCATCGGCGCGAAATACTCCGCGAAGCTCTCCTGTGCCTGGTTCTCCCACACACTGCGCGCTACCGCGTGACCGCCGCGCGCCGCCGCCGCAGTGCCCGCCCGGTACCCCGCAACAGCCGAGAAGCTCGAGATCCCGCTGCCAGAAATTCCCGACATCAAATGCGGACACGCCGTGCCATACCCGGCCGCGTACAGGCCGGGCACTGTGGTGGCTCCGTCCAGGTCGATCGTGGGACCGCTGGTGCTGCTCGTGCCGAGCACGATGAACGGGGTCACCTCCAGCAGGTCAGTGGAGGGATCGACCTCAAACTCGGTAAAGGCGCGCCGCACCGTCGGAGACACTTCATACAGCACCTCTAGATCCGCCTGTGGTACGTGACGCAAGTCGAGATAGCACGGCCCTCGGCCCTCGACCATCTCGGTCATGATCGCGCGCGCGATGGTGAACAACCCGCCCTTATCGCCCCAGATCGGGTCATAGCGGTCCATGAAGTACTCGCCCGCCGCGTTGCAGAACTTGCCACCGATCCCCTGAATCTTGGCTTGACCCGGTGTGAAGAATGACCGATTGAAGTAACTCCAGGCAGCGAACTGGCCGAATTCCATGCCGGCGAACTCAGCACCCACTCGCCAGGCCGCCACATGACCTTCCCCGCTGCAATGGTCGGCGAACGCGTAATGCAGCTTGGGGTACCAAGGGCCGGTGTTGAGGATGACGCTGCCCGCCGTGAAGACATGACACTGGCCAGTGACAACATTTACCCCCACCGCACCACACACCGCACCAGCGGTGGGCCGACACCCGTCGGTGGTCAGCAGATCAATCACATCGACCCGCTCGAACAGTCGCACCCCCGCCGCTTTCATCCTCTCCTTGAGGATCTCCATACACACGCGACCATCCACACCCAGCGTCGTGCCAAGGTTGTGGCCGCGGACCGTCACATACTTCAGCGACCCATCCTCATGAGTGGAATAGGGCACACCCCACTCGATCTGCTCGTTAACCCTGTCATAGGCCTCGGCTATGTACTGCTGCACCCAATCCTGATCGGCCAAATAATTGCTGCCCACCACGAACTCGCGCGCCCACTCCGTCATCTCCTCACCCTGCACCCGGTGATCAGGGGCGTATTGGCTGTGGACATACGTCATCGGCCCTGCCCGAGACACCACCGCTTTCTCCACCAGAATCACCGACGACCCCAACTCCGCGGCCCGTAGTGCTGCCCGCACTCCGCCAATTCCCCCACCCACTACCAAGACGTCGCATTCTTGGACCGACACATCCAGGTCACCCATAACGCCAGTCACGCCTTCACCAACATCTCGATCAAGTCCGTCTCGGTTGTTTCGGTGGTCATATGGTTGGACCCTTTCTGGAATCGGAGATATCCACGCGGAGGTGGTGAACGGAGCTGGCCCTACAGGACTACCGACAGGTTGTCGATAGGCAACGTCGAGTGATCGAGTAACACCTCGCGCCGAGCGAGCCGCAGCGAATCGTCGGTGCGGCGCAACACGTCGACGCGTTCGGCCGAGAGCAACTCCCACCGGCCGCTGTCTCCGCGGCTGCGGAAGAACAAGAGATTTGAGCGCACGGTCAACTCATCAGCCTCCGGTCCGGCAGTCGTGCGGATGTTGGACACGAAGTGCCGGGTCCGCGACCGAGGTGACTCGGCCCACGAGAAATCCGTCTCGCCGCGGAGGACCCGCATCTCCAAGCCCGTGTAGTCGTCGTTCCAGTGCGCGATCGCGCCCACCCAACCCGCGGAATCCTCACGGGTGGTGCGCACCGGAACCACATACCGGATGTCGGGGTCGAGCAGACCCAACCATTCTCGGAACTGCCCCCCATCGAGTAGCTCCGCCTCCCGGAACATGAACGCCTCGACAGCCTCACGGGTATCTCGATCGACCGCAACCGCGTTCATCACACCGAACTCCTCGACCAGACCATCAACACTGACTCGATATTCTGCTGAACAGATGCGTCCTCCGCTGTAGAGAATGCTAGATACGTCACACCGGCCCGTCAAGACAACATCTCCGAATGAACCACGGCCAAAACGGCGCGCAACTAATGATGATGCTGCACAACCGAATCTGGACGCGAGCTCATGTGGCGCCTCCATCGGATGCGCAATGCCCGGGCGCCTGGCGCGTCGGGACTGTCGCGGTAACGGTGTAAACGGCCTGATCGGCCCCGGTGTGTCGGGGCCGGAAAGGTCGCGTGATGACCGAAACTGTCGTGGCTGTGGAGCCATCGCAGAATCCCGATGATGAGGCCGCCGTGGCGGCCATTGATGTCCCGGATAGCGGTGAGGTCGACGAGCTCGAGGTTGCCCGGGAGTTGGTACGCGAGGCCGGCGTATCGCTGACCGGTCCGGGCGGGTTGCTCAAGGCGATGACCAAGACGGTCATCGAGACCGCTCTGGATTAGGAACTGTCCGAGCACCTGGGCTATGACCGTCACGATCCGGCTGGGTATGGCTCGGGCAACTCCCGCAACGGAACCCGGGCCAAGACCGTACTGACCGATGCGGGCGGGCAGATCGAGATCGAGGTGCCGCGCGACCGCGCCGGCAGCTTCGAACCCCAGATCGTCCAGAAGCGCCAACGTCGCCTGACCGATGTCGACGAGGTGGTGTTGTCGCTGTATGCCCGCGGGCTGACCACCGGCGAGATCAGCGCCCATTTCGCCGACATCTACGGCGCGTCGGTGTCCAAGGACACGATCAGTCGGATCACCGACCGCGTGGTCGAGGAGATGACCGTGTGGCACACCGGCCCGCTGGAACGCGTGTACGCCGCGGTGTTCATCGACGCCCTGCACGTCAAGATCCGCGACGGCCAGGTCGGCCCCAGGCCCATCTACGCCGCGATCGGGGTGGACCTGGCCGGGCATCGTGACGTGCTGGGCATGTGGGCCGGCGAGGGCGAGGGCGAGGGCGAGTCAGCCAAATACTGGCTGGCGGTACTCACCGAGCTGAAGAACCGCGGGGTGGCCGACATTTTCTTCCTGGTCTGCGACGGGCTCAAAGGCTTACCGCAGTCGGTGGGCGCGGTGTTCCCCGACACTGTGGTCCAGACGTGTGTCATCCATTTGATCCGTGGGACGTTCCGCTATGCCGGGCGCCAGCACCGCGACGCCATTGCCAAGGCGTTGCGGCCGATCTACACCGCGGTCAACGCCGAGGCTGCAGCGGCAGCGCTGGACGCATTCGAGAGCCGAGTGGGGTAACCGCTACCCGGCGGCGATTCGATTGTGGCGCAACGCGTGGAGTGAGTTCATTCCGTTCCTGGACTACGACACCGAGACAAGGAAGGTGATCTGTTCGACCAATGCTACTGAATCGTTGAACGCCCGCTACCGCCGCGCCGTGCGGGCCCGCGGTCATTCTCCCACCGAGCAGGCGGCGCTGAAGTGCCTATACTTGGTCACCCGGTCGCTGGACCCGACCGGGACCGGACAGAAGCGATGGACCATACGCTGGAAACCAGCCCTGAACGCCTTCGCGATCACCTTCGCCGACCGCATGCCGGGCAGCGAAACCACCTAACCGAAGATGCCGCTTACACCGTTAATCTGACGGACCTGACGCGTCACCTTATGTAGACGAGATGACGCTAAGTCCTGGCGAATCAGGCATTTACGAGGCGTTCGGCAGGCTGCGGCAGTGCACGCAAGATCGCGACTGGACGTGTTGATCTCTTTGACCGACTTGCCTTTGCGCCGGGGCCGCCAGCCCCGCAATGGCCGAGGTCTGTGGCGATGTCGTCGTGCTGTCGGTGCCCTGTTATGAACATTCGGCCGCGGGGCGCGGGAACAAGAGCACTCGCGGCGGTCGTTGCCGCTATTGTCCGACGAACACCCGGGTGGCGGGCGTTAGCCGACTCCACTCCCCCGATCGCCCGGGTCGGCAGGCGATGACGATTGTCGCGCCTATGGGTTCGGGCATCTCCAAGTGATCGCCGGCATGGTCCCTGGCAGACCGCCCGTGGCGCTTGTGACTTGTGACATGCTCGCCGTGGCCACGGCAGCGAAAACGCTTGTGGTGCACACAATCTGGATGCTCGGCGACGCGTTGGCTCGGGTGCGACTTCCTATCTTGACGCGGCTCTCGATCGCAATCCTGACTGGCTGACCTATCATCGCGCAACGGGCTCTTGGAGAAGCCCATCAGATCGGTGGTCGCGAGCAGGCGGCATTGTTCAACCTCGCCGCCGTCGCATTGCTCGGCTTGGCAGTCCTTTCCGAAGTTCAGTCGCTGCTGAGTGGGCTGGCGACGTTGGCTACAGACCTAGACGCCTAGGTGGGGGGAGTGGTCAGCAGGTCGCCCTGACGGTTCTTCCCCGGCGTCTATGACGAGGCGGCGGCGACGTTCGCCGCGGCAGGCGGCAGCCCAGCGGCTTCCCTTGACCGGTGGTAGCGCTCCGCAAGTCCTGCCCAGCGTTCACCGTAGCGGTGCGCGGAGTCGACGACGGTCTGCGGTATGTGAACGAAGGGCGGCCGAGCAGCCCCAGCACGCCCATAGCCCGCAGTGTCGATTGCGATCTTCCACCAGGCGGACTGCATGGCTTGGAATTCCTCCATGGTCAGGCCCAGCGTTCGAAATGGCGCCTGCATCTGGTCGGCGATGGTCGCGGCCTCTGTCCAGTCGCCACGCTGGCATGCATCGCGCAGCGAAAGCGCGGGCCAGGGGCCCATGCATACGTCGATGCTCCACGCTCCGGCAGCACCGAACATCATTGCGGGGTACATCAATTGGTCCAAGACGAGGACCGACATCTTTTCCTTGACCGCTTTGATGGCGCCGATCACATTGAAGATGTCCATCGAGGTCTGCTTGAGCGCAACGATATTGCGAATCTGGGCCAGCTCCCTGAATGCACCGGGCGGCAATGTGATGCGGAACGCGTGCGGGTTCTGGTAGATCATGATCGCCAGCTCCGGAACGGCCTCGGCGAGGTCTTTGTAGTACTGGACCGCGTTCTCGGCAGTCTGCGGCAAGTACATCGGCGGTCCGCTCATAATGCCGTCCGCCCCGAGGTCGGCGATGACGCGGGCGCGTCGGATCGAGTCGCGCGTGTTGAGCGTGCTGGCACCAACGAACACCGGAACCCGGGCGTTTACCGTCTCCACGACTGTCGTGATGAGCGTGCGGTATTCGTCGTCGGAAAGGGTGTGCGACTCGCCGGCGCTGCCGGTCGTCACGATGCCGTCGACACCATCACGCACCAGTCGATCAACCAGAGACGCGAGCGCATCGGTGTCGATCGTGTCGACCGCGTTGACATCGGCGGCGTCCGGCGTCGAGCAGGCTGGCACGAATCCCCACAACCCCTTCATGTCGCTGGGAACGAGTTCGCTGCTACGTGTTGTCATGAGCCGTGTCCAATCTGGTTTGATGATCTTCGGAATGGCTTTTATTGGCGGTATGGTCGCGCGGGACCGTCCAGGGTGGGACTTGAGCCGATGGTAGGTGCCGATGCACTCCCGTTCGTGGCATTGTGTCCCTCGGCGCGAAGTCAACTCTAGGCGCCGCGATAAGTGCTAGTAGTCGATGTCTAAGCCGCTCTCGAGTTCTGCGAGCCGATCCTGGGCTTTTCCGATCGACATCATCTTCATCATGTTGCCGACGGCTTTCATCTGCCCGGTCATGGTCGCGGTCTGGCCGTTGAGCGCACCCCGAGACAGCTCGACGTTCGTTTCGTAGCTGAGCTCGGCCTCCACGTCGGGCGTGCGTGGCGGGGATCCGATACCGACGATGAGTGACCCGTCAGAGAAATGCATGTAGTAGTCATCGCTGGCCGGGCTCTGCGACACGGATACGCGGAGCACCACGTCATGTCCCTTCGCTGCAATGCGGAACCTCTCGTCGGCATTGGCCGCGTCGGTCACCGCAGTCGCCCAGTCGTCGGTTAGGAACTGGATCGCCATTTCACCTCCATATGATCGTTTTCGTCGTCTCGGCCGTCGAGCCGTTCATGTTGTTGCGGCTTCGAGTGCGCCTGGTGGTGTTTGGGCGACCATCTGGTGGCCCCACACACTGGGTCGGTCGTACTGAGCGACTGTCCAGGTTTCCTCGTCGACGGTCACCGCATCCCAGCCGTACTCGATGTCAAACCCGCTCGGTGTGCGCGCGTAAAACGACACCATCCGATCGTTGACATGGCGCCCCAACGTCATGCTCAGCGGAATGTTGCGCGACATGCACAGGTCATAAGCCATCCCCACGTCATCAAAACTTTGCACCTCGACCATCACGTGGTGCAGTCCCCGCACACCCGGCATCGGAGTCAACGCGATGCTGTGATGGCGCGGGTTGCAGTGGTAGAACCACAGATCCATGAAGGTGTAAATCTCATCGCTCTTCTTAAACCCCAACACCCCCCGCAAAAACCGGTCGGCCTGCGCAAGGTCCGGCGTCGCCAACACCACATGACCCAACCCCTGCGCACCGGTGACGAACCCCGACATCGCACGACCGGGCCGGAAGGAACCCGGCACCACCTTCTGACCGTAAAACAACTCATGACGCAACCCCGAAGGATCCGACAGCGTCACAAAGCCCAACACCCCGCGGGCCGCGCAGTCCTCCTCGGTTCCCACCTCAAACCCAATGCCCCGCTTGTGCAGCAACTCCCCGGCAGCCTCAAGCGCCTCCTCGCTGCCCACATCCCAGCCCGCATACAGCATCCGGTTGCGCTCTCCGTGATGCACAGCCAAACGATGATCGGCGTCGTCGATCCGCAACAGGACCGACCCACTGGACGCCTCAACCGCCTCCATCCCCAAAACCTCCGGACCGAACGCCAACCACTCCTTCGCATCCGGAGACTCCACACCCACATAACCCAACGCTTTCACCAACATGTGCTGTCCTCAGGCGATTCAGTGGTTCGAGACGGCAAGTGACGCATAGCGCTGCTGGAGTGCGGCCCAGTTCTTGCCGGCCTCGCGCCCGCCAGCCAAATAGGACTCCGGCACTTCGGTGTACGGCGGTCGGGTGGGCCCCGTGCGCATAAAACCGGCCGCCTGGAATTGGGCGTTGTCGATCTGGATGCTGTACTTGAGGAATTCGGCGAAGTTGCCGCCCGGGTACAGCGTCTCAAGAGCCCCCTCCAGTTCGTCGGTGAGCGCTTGGCAGTCGTCCCAGCGGCCGGCTCTGATTAGGTCGCGCAAGTGCGTTACTGGCGCAGGGCCGCAGGCCACATTGCCCGACCAGCAGGCGGTGACCTCTTCTGGGAAGAGCCGCGCAAAGTAGTACCAGTCAGTCTCAAGCGGCAGTAGCCGCACGCGACCGCTTACCGCGCGGAGGTCGGAAAGGAAGGCGGAGCCACTGAGCAGCCCGAGATGCTTGGCAGCGACGACCTGGGGTATCTGGCTGAGTGCCTCGTAGGCGGGCGTCCCGATCTTTCCCTTGAAGGCGCCGGGGTTGTCGTAGACCACCAATGCCATGTTCGGCACTGCCTCGGCCACATCCCGGTAGAAGCGCACGATGCCGGCGTCATCCAGGGGCAGCCACATCGGACGACCCACGAACAGGCCATCGGCGCCGAGCTCGCCGAGCCGGCGACCCCTCGTGATCGTATCGCGGGTATTGAGCGTCGTCGCTCCGGCGAAAACCGGGATACGTCCCGCGACGGCGTCGACCACGGTGGCGACAAAGCTCTGCAACTCGTCCCACGTCAGCGAGGCGCACTCGCCGAAGGTGCCTGTGGTCATGAGCACATCCACTCCGCCGCGGACCATCGCGTCGGCGAGCTTCGCCGCCTCATCGAGGTCTACGGAGAACGCGGTGCCCGGTTGGTCGGCCGTCGGGATGGAGGGCGTAGGGATAATGCCGACGACACCGGTGATGTCATCGACGGTCAACTTCGTGTCACGCACGTGCACTGCCTCTCTCGTGAATCGTCAGCGGGCTCGGAGGTTAGCGGGGACCGGCGGAAATGGCTGCGTCCCCAAAGACAGCTCGGGCTCTTCGTAGTAGAGATCGAGAGCCTTCAATGTAGGGATGTCGTTGACCGAGAACAGCAACGCATTTTCCGCCGACCGGTTGACGAAGTGATGGGTGCTCCAGTTGGGCACCACGAAGCTGTCGTGGGGCCCCCAGTCGAGTTCGACCCCGTCGACAACCGTAGTTCCCTCACCGCGCACGACGAAATACACGGAACTCGACGTGTGGCGATGGGCCTCGGTCTGCTGGCCCGGCCGCAGCAACTGCACCCAGCAATCCAGCGTTGGCATAGTCGATCCGCCGGTAACGGGGTTCGCATAACGCAGGACTACGCCGTCGTAGGGACTGCCCGCAAGGCCCGCCATCCGCTGGAGCTGCCGCTCGACGTCACGCCAAGGATAGCGGTACGGGAAGTTCGCCGCCTTGACCTGCTCCCACGCCGGGCGCAGCATCCCACCGCGGTCAGCGAGATGCTCCCCCGGGTCCTCGCGTTGAGGTTGGCGCTTCTCGCCATAGGGCTCATAGAAGGGAACATTCAGCCCGAGCACTAGGCCGATATCGAGCACGTCGAGCCAAACGACGTTCTCCGAGGTGGCGTTCTCATGGTCATGCCACGTCCAGCGAGGGGTCAGAACCAGGTCGTAGGTATCCATTTGACAAGGCTCGCCATCCACCACAGTCACCAGGCCGGGGCCGCCTTGAATAGCGAACCGGAGCGCCGCCATGGTGTGGCGGTGCGCATAGGCAATCTCGCCGGGCTTGAGCATCTGCATACCCATGTTGATGGTGTGCGTGGTTCCTCGGGCATCCGGGTTGATGAACGAGAGATTGCGTCGCGCCGTCAAACTTTCAGGCATCACGTCGCACGACTTCAGAAGCTTCGCGTGAACGTCCTGCCATCGCCACAGAAAGGGAACACCCGCAGGCTTGGGCCCGCCGACGACGCTCTCCAGCATTTCGTCGTAGATCCATTGTCCACGTAGGTTGGCAGCCTCGAGCTCGGCGTCGAATTCGTGAAGCCCTGAAATCTCAGCGGTCGACATGAGACCTACCTTCTCTGTTTTGCAGAACACTACTCTGTTACTTAGAGATTATCGGGACCGGCCGATTGCGTCAACACCAGGAAGTGCCGCGTACTAACCTCACCGTACTGACCATCGCCGTTGGTGACGGCGTGGCGAGGTGAGAACAAGAAGACCTCCAAGTGAGCTAGGAACGCTCAACAACCTCCGAGGTCTTCTTCATGACTCGTGGCGCCGTGTCGGCTGCGACAGGTTGTGTTGTCGATAGGGTCCCAGAGGTCACCGATGTGGGTCGGTCGCCAGCGGCGCAGCCCCGAACCTCGATGATCGGCCACTCCGTTTCGAGCCGAGTTCCGTCTAGGGGAGCGATGCGGTCGCTGCGACTCATCCGTGATGCCGGCGCCCAAGGCGCGGTATCGGCCTGTCCACCGAGCCGGGGCGGTGGCCGAAACCTGAATACCGCGCCGCGGCCACCGAGGACCTCGCGCGGTAGAAAGCCGCGACATTCCGAGCTAAGAACGCGGCGAAGCCGCAGCGAGCATGTTCGGTGGGAAACCAGTCCCACTTGCAATGCGGCGCGCAACCACTTGTGGCCCGACTATGGCGATCGCGTTGCGGCGGTATCGGGTGGGTTCGTCAACACTTCGAGCCTTCCCCGCACACTTTCGAGATCGCTACCGGCCTGCAGCGCACGCCTGCACTCGATCAGTGCTCGAGGCCAGTTCACCACCGCCGCGCCACCAAGACGTTGCTCGCCATCCGGGTAGAGGACTGTGAATCGATTGTCGGACAGTCGATCTCCGACGACGAGTGGCTCTCCTAGGTGAGTTGTCTGGCCACAGACCTGAATCTTCCAGTCGTACTGGTCGCTCCAGACGTACTCGACGGGCTCGTAGCAGCGCAATTCATCGGGATACAAAATATTATGCGCGACGCAAGAGGCCTGGTCGACCGCGTTTGTCCAGTGTTCGATGCGCATCGTCACGCCGCGGGCGCGATGGAACCAACGCGACACGTCGCCGACTGCGTAGATGTTTTGTGACGTAACTGCACGACAGAACTCGTCGCAGACCAGGCCGTCATCGACTAGCAGTCCCGACGGCATCAGCCAGCCGTCATTCGGAACGGCGCCGATGCCCACCACCACCGTGTCGGCTTCTAGGACCGTCCCGTCCGTGAGGCCGATCTTAAGGTTGCCGCGCTCCCCCTCAATATTCTCGACACCGATACCGAAGCGCGTGTGCACTCCGTGGTTTCGGTGCAAATCGATGAACCACTCGCCGATCTCTTCGGTCAGAACCCTGCTCATCGGAACGGGCACCGGGTCGACAACGGTCACCTGCCCCCCCATTGACCGGGCGGTTGACGCAACTTCGGCCCCGATGAATCCTCCCCCGATCACCACGAGGCGGACACCGGCGACAAGGTCGTCCCGTAGCCGCAGACAGTCCTCCAGAGTGCGGAGCACATGAATGCCCGATCCGTGGCCCCACGGGGATGGTCGCGCGCTGGCTCCGGTGGCCACCACCAGGTGGTCATAACGCAGGGGCTCATCATCGGCGAACTCGACCTGACACGCTGCGACATCCACTCCGATCGCGCGGCGGCCGAGGAGAAGCTCGATGCGGTCGGCGGCGGCAGCGTCTCTACTGAGTAACGTCACAGCGGCGATGTCACTCGTACCCGCAAGCAATGCCTTGGATAATGGCGGCTTGTCGTAGGGCAGCGCAGTTTCCTCGCCCACCAGGACGACGTCGCCATCGTAGCCTTGCGAGCGCAGCGCCTGGGCCGTGCGGACCCCGCCGACAGAACTGCCGACGATGACGACCCGCGACGTCATTCGTCTAGGACTTCCAGCGCGGCCACCGGACAGCTGCGCGCAGCCTCCTCGACCCGGGTCCTGTCCGCGGAAGGAACCTCCGTCTTGCGGACCTCCACGAGTCCCCGATCGTCGATGTCGAAGTAATCCGGGGCCGCAACGACACAGTTCGCGTAGCCCTGACATACCTCGCGCTTAGCCTTTATAACTCCGCCCATCTGCTTTCCTTCCCTGTGTTCGTCGGGTTCAATTCCGCTGGGGTGGGGGTCCGAGGCTGAAACCGCCGTCGGGATGGATCGTTTCGCCGGTGAGCCCGCGGGAGCGGTGAGAAGCGAGGAAGACGTAACTCCAGGCGTGGTCTTCACCCGATAGGGCCACGCCCAGCGGTGTGCGAGCAGCCAATTCGCGGGCCCGATCTGGTGCAGCATCCAGACGGCGGGCGCCAAGGTCGAGGCTGTCGAGTCCGCGCAGGTCGGTGTTCAACGTCCCCCCGGGGGCGACACCGTTCACACGGATCCTCGGCGCGAGTTCGTGAGCCAGTGCAGTGACTACGCCGCGCACCGCGAACTTCGACGCCACATACAGCAGGCCGCCGCGTCCTGGATAGAACGATGACGCGGACTCGGTGAGCACGATCGAGGCGCCGTCCTGGCCCATCAGCGCCGGCACTGCTGCCTTGACTGAGTGGATATGACTCAGGACGTTGATGCGAAACATTTCGTCGAACGCCTGGTCGATCAGCTCGGCGGGGATGTCCTGAATACGGCGGTAGAAATCGAAAATCCCCACGCAGTTCACCAATGTGTCGAGTCCGCCGAAGGCGTCGACAGCGACCTGCACTGCTTCGTCGTTGGCGGTGCGAGTGGTCCCATCGCCCTCGATCACCGGAACGTCGGGCAGCTGCTGGCGCAGCGTGGCGCACTTATCGCTGTCGTACTCGAGCACGGCCACCCGGGCATCCTCGTTCAGGAACGCGTCGACCGTGGCCCGACCGATACCCGAACCTGCTCCCACGATTAACGCGCGTTTGCCCGCCAGCCAGCCAGTCATACCTCCTCGCCCAGAATCAACGGAGCACCTGCGTTCCCCACCATGGCCGCCAAGGTGGCCGGATTCTGCCAGGTCAGCGCCTCGAGTTCCAAGGCATCCAGCGAGACCCACTGCGCCGATTTCGGCGCCTGAATCAACAGCCGAGCTCCATTGCGAGTGGTCACTCGGCGCACGACGACCTCTGCGAACTCGTTGGCAATGTTCAGTGCATCACCGGTCGACCCGGCCAGCAGCGTCGACAGTTCCTCGCACGCCGGTTGTGGGGTCGACTGCGCGCCCTCGCCGGATCCGTTCGAGCTCATAGGAAGACCGCCAGATTCTGCATTCGAAGCACTGATTCATCGACGCAGATTGTTCGGCGTGCGAGTTTGAGCGCGTTGCCATCGCGACGTAGAAGATCTTCACGACCACATGAGATGAGCGTGGACTCGTTGACGTCGCCACGGCTGCGGAAAAGCAACTCAGCGCTGTCGACCACGAGGTGGTCGGCATCGTCGCTGAGGAATGTGCGCACATTGGTGATGAAGTGACGCAGACGCGACGGCGGATCCTCAGTCCAGGCATGCTCGGTGGCGAAACGGGCAACCCGGCGCTCAAGTGAGTATTTGTTCTCGTCGAAATGCGCCATTCCCGGTGAGCTATCAAATCCGGCTCCCGCGGCGGTGGTGATCCGCACCGGCATGTAATAGTGGATGTCCTCTGTGAGCAGACCCAGCCACCGGTCGTAGTCTTGAGCATCGAGGAGGTACGCCTCGTTGACGAGGAAACTATGCGCCTGGAGGTGACGAGGGTCGTCGAACGGTAACGGGTCGCCGACGCGTTGGGCGCGCGCCGCGTGCGCCCCGAGCACCGATGGAGCCGCGGATTGACCAATGCGCTGGTGATCGTGAACGCTCATAGCATCACCGACTCAGCGGACCCCGAGTCAATATCGGCGGCGGCCGCGCCGTTGGTCTGGACCATTGGTTCAATTCCATGCGGATTGTCGCTGAGCACCGTAGCCGGGTTGACGCGAAGCGGCGGCATGTCCAGGTAGTCGGCCCAGAGCCTCAACAATTGCCGTTGATTGTTCTCGTTGTAACCGAGTTGAGCGTATCCCGGCCCGTGGAATTGAGCGCTGCTAAGGGTGTCGACCACCCGTACATCGTCTGCGAGCAGCCCCATCCGGCTGTTCAGCCGCAGTCGGCGGGCCATGGAACCCCCCGCCGTGTTGGTCAGCGACACCCAGTTCTCGACATCGTCTTGCTCGAACATTCCCGTCGAGCCGAAGCACATCAAATAAGCCTTATACGAGTCCGCCTTAAAGTCTGCCGGGGCATCAGAATCCACCGCAAACCACGACAGCACCTCGGTTTCGTTCTCGCTGATTGGCTGCCACACCCGGATTGAAATGAACGGCAAGACGTGCTCCCCGTCCTCCACTTTCGGCCAGTTGTGCACGAAACTGATGTTGGGAAAACACGTCGCGGCCGAGATCATGAACCCGTCGGTGCCGACGACTTGTTGCTGCTGCTCGGTCCAGGTGGCCTTGGCTCGACTAATCATGTCCGCCGGGTAGCCCACGTAGCTCATCCGGTCCTCGAAACTCCCCTCGGGCAGCTTGTATGTGGTGCCCCCACCTCTACCCGCCCAATACGTGGCGCCGTCTTTGCGCTTGTTAGCCTTCGGCTCTCGGAACAGGCCGATCTCGACCACCGACGTGTGCGTCTGAGGTGTGTGGTACATGTCCCCGGCGAAATTTTCAGCTGCGATCTTCCAGTTCGCTTTTACCCGCCAACGCTGCGGACCTCGCACCTCAAGACCGTTGGGGCCTTGCTTGGTGTAGAAATCGAGATAGAACCTGAAATCACCCAGATAGTCTTCAAGCGATTCTGCGTCAGGATCCATCGACAGAAAGATCAACCCGTTGTAGCTGGCCACACTCGGCGCGGGCAACAAGGTCTGCCCCGTCTTGTTAAACCCGGCGTCTCCTCCGTAAGCCTCTTGGTGAAACGGCAGGCCAATAATGCGACCGTCATTGCGGTAAGACCACCCGTGGTACGGGCATCTGAAGTTCGACGCGTTCCCCATTTCCGCCCGGCAAACCTGCATACCGCGATGGAGGCACATATTGAACATCACCCGGATCTCGCCGGCAGAATCACGAGCGACGATGAACGAATCCTGCAACACTTGTCTGACCACGTAGTCCCCCGGCTGCGGAATCTCCGACTCGTGCGCCACGAACAACCACGCCCGACTGAACAGGCGCTCCTTCTCGAGCGAGAAAATTTGCTTGTCGTTATACACGTGCGCCGGGATCATGCCAGTGCGTACAGCCGCTAACACCTCACCGTGATCCTGCATCTTCAACTCCATGACTCAACGACTGGACTCGATCCGCGACCAAGGCGCCTTCACTGTTATGTAGAACGCGACTCTGTCTAGCAGAGATTATGCCGTATCCTTACCGGTGGAGTCAAACGAGGGCGTTGACTAGTCGAGACTGCCGCGCAGCCCTCTTGGATGCCTTGATGAAACGTGGTCGCGGTCCTCTTCGGTACGCGGCCTAGCGCTCACTCATTGCCGTCGTCACGGGATGCTGCCTCGCGGCGGGATCGCCGCGTCGTGGGGCGGTACCTCCGGGCCGCGGGCGCACAAGCGTCCGATCCGAGCGACTGCCACAGGTACGAGCCCAACGTACTGTCATCGGCGATCCTGCACTGCCACAGGCGTGCTGCTCGTCGACGACGACACCGCCGCGTGCGCCAAGAAGCAAGTCGACGGTCCCTATCTACCCGCCGCCGCCTGTCAGACAAACGGCCCAGGTTTGTGTGCAGGAGGGCGACTTTTCGTCCGCCGGCACCCGAGTCGTCGCGATTCGTCGAGCTGCATTCGGACCTCTCCGCGGTACGCTCTCTGTCATGCAGAAACCTCCACTCGCGGGCATGGAGCATGACAGCACAGGGAAGCCCCCGCAATATCCGATCGAGTCTGTCGACAACGCTCTTCGCCTACTCCTCCTCCTAGGAGAGCGCTCTGAGATCCGGCTCACGGACGCTAGCGAGTACCTGCGCGTCGCTTCGTCGACCGCGCATCGCCTTCTGTCGATGCTTCAGTACCGCGGGTTCGTCCGCCAAGATCCGGCCAGCAAGGCGTACCAGCCCGGACCGTCCCTGACAAACGTAGCGTTCGCTGTCCACTCCAGGATGGACATTCCACGCACGGCCGCCCCGATTCTGCGCCAGCTTGTCGATACGCTCCAAGAAACCGTGCACGTAGGAACGTTGGACGGCAGACTGGTTCGCTTCATCGCGGCACTCGAAAGCCCTTCTGCCGTTCGGGTGATCTCGCGTTTGGGTAGCACGCGTCCTGCACACTGCACGTCGACCGGTAAAGTCCTGCTCGCCGGCCTATCGGACGACGAGCTCGACCAGTTGTACCCCGACCCACATTTGGAGCCACTCACCGAGCACTCCGTGCGCACCCTCACCGAACTGCGCGCTCAATTGGCAGAGGTCAGGAAAAGCGGGTTCGCGATCAGCAGGCAGGAAAGTGAGGAAGGCGTCGCGTCTGTCGCCGTGGCCGTACCCCAAAGTGGTTCCGGGATAAGGCTTGCACTCAACGCGTCAGCGCCGAGTTATCGATTCCGGCCCTCCGATGTTCGCAAAGCTTGCAGTGCCCTGACAGACGCCGCCGCCGAGCTAGCCCGCAATCTCGGCTCATGACATCCGAAAAATCGGAAGCCGACACTGAGATGCCCGGCGGTGCCCCGGACCTGCCTGCCTTTATTGCGACCATCGATGCATTCCTACGCCTGGAGAAGCGAAGGAAATCCGAACCGATGTTCGCCGCGGTCCTCACCGACGACTTTCAGATCGGTTTTCGGGGTGGTCACCAGTGGAAAGGCCGCGATGGTCTACAGATGTACCTAAACCAACGGGACGGGATCTTCGACGAACGCCTCGAACTGCGCCACGTACTTTCCTACGCTCCCGTGAACGGGGGTGTGGTCGAGCTGACGACCCGTCTTGAATTCTATTTTCGCCGCTGGAAAGCACCCTCGTTGGTCAGCGAGGAATTCACTGGGTCGGCCTTTCGCACGTGGCTTATTCGCATCGCTGACGACGAGATGCGCGTCAAACGGGTGATTATCGATGGATTTGCAAATCTCAACGAAAACGCACGGGCGGTGTTTGCCATCCCAGATGAAGGGTTCGACGAGTAAGCGATACTCCCGATGAACGCGGTAGACGGCCACGGACGCCGAGGTGCACGATCTGCACACGCTTCTCCAAAGTGAGTTCGATGTCCTATGTCCTGGTGGGGGCAGAGGGCGCAGATGTCCCCCACCCCACGCCCCCTCAGCGCGAACCATCCGCGCGGCGGCGCAGACCTGGCGTCGGCCATTCACACTACCTTTGGCTACCTGCGTGACATTGTTGGTTCGGTGGTGACTTGTTGCGACACAACCCATTTGCAACGGGCGCCCGACCGACAAGCGTTCATTTACCACGCGGCGGGCTGCGAAGCTGTTCCTACCGTCGCCATCGAAGGTCTCCCTTCGCGATAGACCCACAGGCTGCGACCGTGATTATGAAGCTTCGAAGGGTTTTCCCGAATATTTATACGAGAGGGTCGTGCGTCCGAAATCGCACACGCCACCGGCGCCCGGCTTTCGTCGTGTACGAACCTCGCCGCGATAATCGAGGTGCGCAAGGCAGCAGGAGATTTCATACGCCCGTCGGTCGCCCCGATCACCGTTGGTGAGCTCGCGCCGTCATGGCTGCTGCGAAAGCAACGCCTCACCGCACGGCGCTGCTGGGGTCAGCAGAACCGCCACGCTCATCTACCGCGACAAATAGAGGCTCGTTGCCGACCGGACCGGTAATCGTCCTAACCGGCCCCAGCGCCGCGGAGATGCCCGCCTTGCCCCAGTCCACGCGGGCCCATGATTGTGCCGGCCACCGGACGTGGATCCGGGTCCAGGAAGGGGCGAAGCATGTCCAGCTGCCACGGTCGCACCCGGAACGGCTCACCGGCGCCCTTGCCCTTCAACACGGTCAGGAAGCGCTCACACCTGCCCCGAATCGGTCAGCACCTACAAGATCGCAGTCGAACCCTAGGGGCCTAGGTTTGTCGTCCCTTATTCGGTCAGTCGACTGCATATTCAGACGAAATGGCTACTGTGGCGCAACGATGCCATGGTCGTAGGAATAGACAATCGCCGCCGCCCTGTCCCGCAATTCGAGCTTTAAGAAGATGTGGCCGATGTGACTCTTGACTGTTACTTCGGAAATGTGGAGTTCGGTCGCAATTTCGGCGTTGGAGTAGCCTCTTCCGATCAGCCGCAGCACGTCCAGTTCGCGGGTGGTGAGGTCGACGGATGTAAGTGCGCGCGGCATGTCGGGCGCGCGGCGATATGTGTTGAGCACTCGCGCCGTTACCGCCGGGTCAAGGTAGCTATCACCTCTGGCGACTGCCCGCACCGCACGGATCAACTCCTCGGCAGACGAATCTTTCAGCACGAAGCCGGCCACGCCGGCTCGCAGCGCCCCGGACAGCAGCTTGTCTTCGTTGAAAGTGGTCAGGGCGAGAACCGTTGGCGCCTCGTGACGGGCGAGTCTTCGGGTCGCTTCAATCCCGTCGACGCGCTTCATCCGAAGGTCCATCACTACGACGTCAGGACGATGCTGCGCGACAGCGACTTCGACTTCGTCACCATCGGAACACTCGGCGACGATGTTGAACCCATCCTTCCGCCTTAAGATGCGCCGGAGGCCTGAGCGGACCAGATCTTGGTCATCGCCTCGTCGTCGATGCGGTAGACCAACATCAAGATGCCGTTGACTTTCTCAATGAGCACGGCGATCTTTGAATTCGGCGACCGCTTCTCTCACCAATGCGGCACGGGACTGCGGTGACGGTGTTGAGGTGAGCCCTTCGGAGTGGTCCAGTTGTTATGCGACTCTGTCGCCCGGCTTGCGGGCAAGGAAGAATCGACAACGACATGGCAACGAACAAGCGCCGGCGGCACACCCCGGACCAGATCATCCGCAAGCTCGCCGAGGGCAACAAGCTCCTCGGTGCCGGCCAGGAACTGGCTGAGGTGTGCCGGCATCTGGAGATCACCGAGTCGACGTGGCACCGCTGGATTGCCCAGTACGGCGGCATGAAAGCCAACGAGGCCAAACGGCTCAAGGAACTCGAAGCCGAGAACGCCCGGCTCAAGAAGCTGGTCGCCAACCAGGCCCTCGACATCGACATGCTCAAGGAGATTTCGGCGGGAAACTTCTAACCCCGAACCGCAAGCGCAGCGCGGTCATAGCGCTGCGTGAGCGGTTCGGGGTCTCTGAGCGCCGGGCCTGCACCGTCGTCGGTCTGCACCGTTCCACGATGCGGCTGACACCGGCACCGGTCACCACCGAGGAGGCCGAGCTTCGTGCCTGGCTGCGCCGGTTTTCCACCGACCGCCCGCGGTGGGGGTGGCGCCGGGCCGCCAAGATGGCGCGCCGTGCCGGCTGGAAGGCCAACAACAAGCGCATCCGCCGACTGTGGCGCGAGGAGGGCCTGCGGGTGCCTCAGCGGCGCCGCAAGAAGCGGCTGACCGGCATCGGTGTCGCCGTGGGTGCGATGTCCCCGATCCGCCCGAACGTGATCTGGGCGATGGACTTCCAGTTCGACACCACCGCCGATGGCCGCACGCTGAAGATGCTCAACGTCATCGACGAGTTCACTCGCGAAGCACTCGCGATCGAGGTCGACCGCGCCATCAACGCCGACGGCGTCGTCGACGTGCTGGATCGCCTGGCCCTCACCTACGGGGCGCCACACTATGTGCGCTTCGACAACGGTCCCGAGTTCGTCGCGAACGCCGTGGCCGATTGGTGCCGATTCAACAGTGCCGGTTCACTTTTCATAGATCCGGGCTCGCCATGGCAAAACGCCTGGATCGAATCATTCAACGGCAGGCTCCGTGATGAACTGCTCAACCTGTGGCGCTTCGACTCCCTGCTGGAGGCCCGCGTGATCATCGAGGACTGGCGCCGCGACTACAACGCCAACCGACCCCACTCCGCCCACGGCGAACTCACCCCAGCCGAGTTCGCTCTACAGTGGACCACGACCCATCAACCCCAAGTCGCATAACGACTGGACCACCAAACGGGTCCCCCTCAGTGTGACGCCGATATAGAAACCGATGGTGTTACCGCAGTTCTTGCGCAAGCGTTCCCCGATCACGATGACGTCTCGGGTGTCGCCTTGGACGGTGACGATGCGGTGGCGCGTGCTAAACGGATTGTGCAAGCGGCGGATGTCTTTGAGTGTCGCCGCCACGTGTTCGTAGTCGTCGGGGTGCTTATGTGACAGAACGAGCTCGGTCGTGGGCCGAGCCGTTCGAGCCTGATAACCGTAGATTCGTTCGACTTCTGGCGACCATTGCCACCGCTCGTCGGCGAAATAGAAGCGCCACCACCCACTCGTTGAGGCCTTCCTCCTGCAAATGCCTGTGCAATCGGCCCCGTCCTGATCGAAGGAACCCATAGCATCGCTACACCTCACAAGATCGATCGTTAGCATCAAGGGTGGAGCAGCCCGACCTAGTGATGGACCACCGTGAATCGAGATAAGCGTCGCGCCGCAATCCGCCGGCGAATTGCGGAACTGCAGCGGAACCGCCTTTCGCTCGCCTTGGGTGGGGGCTCCTCCCAAGAAAGCGCGGAGCTGGCCCAGCAGCGTGCCCACGAATCGCTGCGATCGGCTCAAGACGCCCACCATGTGGCGGCCGAACAACACGAACGGGCAGCACGCGCCCACGAGGACGCCGCCAACTTGCACCAACAGGCGGTCATGGACGGAGTGCGCGACAGCAGGCGCCATCAACAGGCAGCTGACGATCATTGGGAAGCGGCCAACGAGGACCATCTCGCAGCCCTTGAGGACGAGAAGCAAGCCGTCGACCCACCCGAGTCGTCATCAGGTGGACTCACGTTGTGAGACTCGCGTGCAGTGTCTCCTCGAGATTCGGCCGTCACGCCGTTAAGTCAGTCACCGTGGACGCTTGTAGCATCCGCCTATTGCTTGCGTCGCTGCAGAGGCGGCGTGCAGGTGTCCATCTTGGTACGAGAAGCTGACGCCGTGAGAGCCGCGAAGGTGAGGGGTAGAAGCGTCCTGTTGCGTAATTCGACGCGCTTTCTCTTGACTGAAGGTTCGCGCTGCCAGCTGTGAAGACCCGCCTCGAGGAGAGCAGCTCGTTGGGACGTAACGTCGTGGAGGCACGATTGGAGGTCCCTCGATGACTAACGCTACCGACAGTAGCGCGGCAGCCACTCGATCGGTTGGATTTCGTCGTTCATCACGCTTCTATTCTCGCCTTGGTGGCTCAGCCCCTATGCACCAGTTGGACTGAGTTGGAGGGCCACTGCGCCGGGCCAAGTGCTTCGATATCGACCCGCTCGGACGCCACCCAGCGTCGGTCAATCGCGTTGACGATGGTGGCGATCCATTCCGGCTCGACCGGGGAGCGGCGAACGGAAATATTGAGGCTGCGGTAGCAGTCTTCGCCGACAATGGCCTGGCATGGCTGGTCGATCGCGTCCCGGAATTCAGATCCGGCCTGAGCGTACAACTCGGCAGGGACGGCTAGACAGGCCTCGTACTGGCCGCCGTTCCAGTTGTCCACGCATACGTCGCTGTAGTACGACACCGCGACGATGGCGGCCGCGTGCGATTCGCCCCTCGCTTGAAGCAGCCGCGCCAACGCCGCGTGGTCTTGTTCTCGCTGGCGCTCGGTGTCGATAGCCTCGTCGTCCCACATATCGGAGTCCCCACGTGACAGACAGACCATCTCCCTACGCTCGGAAGTCGGCAGCCGGTGGCCCGAGGCGGGGTTGCTCGGTATGCGCCCGGCTCGCACCGCGGCATTGAGCGCCGACGATAGGAACCCGTGTTTGTTGGCGATCGTCTTGCCCGAAGCGCCCTTATCCGCCAGCGTCTGCATCCAGCTGGCGACGTCGTCGCGGGAGAGCGCGGCAAGCGGTAGGCCCCCGAGGACCGGCCCGATGTCCTTCTGGGCATACGACCGATAGTCGTAGAGTGTCGACTTGCGTACTCCGGTCAGATGGGTGATGTGGTGCTCAAGCCACTCCCCGACCGTCATCGTCGACAATTCTGGGTCGGTCCCGATCACCTCGAGGGCCTTCGCCGGCCCGAACCGATCGGCCAGTTTCTTGAATTTCGTCGCCGACTTCAGGTCTTCAAAAGACATCGAAGTCTGTCTGCCGTCGAGTCGGTAGAGCACCTGGACGTAGCCGGTGCCGTCCTTGCGCGTCATCTCCCGAAGCGAGGCCACAGAAGCAGAATATCGCTCAATGTTGACGAGATGTTGATGGAAAAGAAAACTGGCCAGAGCTTTAGGGCTCTGACCAGCTTCTATTCGGTGGAGCTGCCGGGAATCGAACCCGGGTCCTACGGCATTCCCTCAAGGCTTCTCCGTGCGCAGTCCGCTATGCCTCTACTCGGATCTCCTGATCACGCGAACAAGTCAGGATGACGATCCCAGTCGCTGTTTGATGTCCCTTCAGGTCCCGCGACCGGACCTGAAGGTGGGTCCCTCTAGCTGACGCCAGGATCCGGGCCGAGGGCGCTCCCGGTCTGACGGACTAGCTTCGCTTAGGCAGCGAGAGCGTAGTCGCGCTGATTGGTATCGGCGCTTAATTGGTTGCAACGACGCTTACGGTGGTCTCTTGCCTGCACCGGCACGCTTCCCTTGATTCGATGCGCGAAGTCGAAACCGTTCAGCCCCTCGCATCCCTGCCGACCTTCAGCAGGAAGATCAATGGTACGCGAGATGCAACGCCGCCCTCCACCCCTTTGTTCCGCGGGTCACGGGCGGGGAACGGCCTCTTCCCACGCGGCGGACAGCACCCGGCCGAGTTCGCTCAGCGGCACCGCGCGTCCGAACAGGTGCCCCTGGGCCATCCGGCATCCCGCGGCGAACACCGTATCGGCCTGCTCGGGATACTCGATCCCCTCGGCGATCACGTCGAGTCCCAGCGCATCGCACAGCCCGATCACCGACCGGTAGAGCGCCACGTCGCGGTCGGGTTCGCCGCCGACGACGAGGCTGCGGTCCAGTTTCACCACGTCGATCGGCAGTGCGTGCAAATAGTTGAGCGAGTTGAAGCCCGCGCCGAAATCGTCCAGCGCGACCTGCACGCCGAACGAGCGCAGCCGCCGGATGGCCGCCGCACCCTTCGCCAGGTCGACGATCGGGACGGTCTCGGTGATCTCGAGTACGAGCCGTTCCGGTTCGATGCCGTGCCGCTCGAGTGTCCGCACCACCTGCTGTTCGAATCCGCGGTTGCCCAGCCGCGCCGCGCCGATGTTGACGTGCAGGGCGACGTCGAGTCCGGCCGCCTCCATCTCGCGACACGCCAGGTCCAGCACCATCGCGTCGAGCGCCCCACCCAGACCGGCGCCTTCCGCTACCGCGACGAAGGTCTCCGGCGAGATCTGCATCCCATTCGGCGCGGTCCATCTCGCCAACGCTTCGACAGCGACCGGCGCAGCGTGCGGAAGGGTGACCACCGGCTGATACGCCAGGGTAAACCCCTTCGGCACCCCGCCGTCCGCCTGCCGTAGCGCACTGGGGAAGTCGACCGAGACACCCGAGGACGGCCGGTAGACCACCGCGGTGTCCTTGCCCAGTCGCTTGCCTGCGTACATCGAGATGTCGGCTTGGCGCAGCAGATCGTCCGATGTCGGGTTCGGTTCGTCGACCGAGGGCCGGACCAGTCCCATACTCGCGCGCACGCGCACCGACGAGCCGTGCACCGCGAACGGATCCCGCAGCGCCACCCGCAGCTTGTCGGCGACGACCTCGGGCGCATCGTGTTCGCCCTCGACCAGGATCGCGAACTCGTCGCCGCCGATGCGGGCCAGAGTGTCCGACGGTCCGACGCACCGGCGCAGCCGCTCGCCCACCGCGCAGAGCAGATCGTCGCCCGCCGCATGGCCGAACTGGTCGTTGACCTCTTTGAAGTCGTCGATGTCGACGAAGATCAGCACGAACTTCCCGTCGTGCATGGCCTCGTCGAGCCGTTTGGCGAACAACACCCGGTTGGGCAGTCCGGTGAGCGGGTCGTGGTGCACCTGGTGTGCGAGCCGGCGTTGCGCCTCGTAGAGCTGGTTGGTCACCAGTCGCTGGGCCCGCATCGCGACCACCTGTCGCGCGGTGACGAGCGCGATCATCACCACCGCCACCGCGATCACCAGCTTGGGCATATCCCGGCCGATCAGCAGGTGGTAGGACAGCAACCCGATGATGCACAGGAACCCGATGTAGGGCAGGAACGCCTGCAACCAGTCCATCGCGTCCTCACCGCGGCCGGTCACTGGCTTCGGTCGTACTTCCAGCACCGCGAACGCGATGATGAGCGGCCCCAGAGTGAAGCCGACACCGGCCCACAGGTCGCCCGACTCCGCACCGACGGTGCGCAGATAGGCGATCAACCGATCCGACGCCGCGATCGTCAGCACCCCGCCCGAGAGGAGCAGGTAGTTCACGCGATCGGGCCGGTCGCGCCGGTACGCCATCGCCATCAGCGCCGCGACCACCACGACGACCACTTCCAGCAGCGAGTAGGCGACCACGACGGGCACGCTCTGGGAACGGGGCAGCGCGGCACCCGTCATCGCGCCGAGACCGGCGATGAACGCCAGGATCGAGAAGGCCGACGCCGCCACCAACCCGTCGAGCACCGCGACGACCCGCGAATGACGCAATCCGCTGTGGCGGCCGCGCAACCCACCGCCGCCGCGGGCGAGAACGACCATCGCGGCCAGGGACAGCACCGGCGGCAGGAAGTAGGCGACGACAGCTACCGGATGAGCCTCGTCACCGCCGCGGCCGGCACCACCGAAGAACCACACCATCTCGGCGACCAGCCAACTGCCCATCGCCGCGATCACGAGCAAGCGCCACCACCGCGCGACCCCGGCTGACTTCCGCGCCACCAGCACCGCGGCGACCAGCGCCGATACGCCCGCCGTCGCCTGCAGCACCACCGCCACCCGCCGCGCGACATCGTCGCCGAAAATTGCCAGCGCGTTCACCCACGCCAGGACCGCGACGACAGCAAATACCATCAGCCGCCACTGCGCACTCTTGACCGACACAGACCCCCCGCAGTTTGCTGGCAACCACCCCATGATGCCACGCCAGCACATCCGATCCCGCCGCGAAGGTTCCGGGACGTCACAAGTTCTTTCGAACCGGGCAAACTGCTATCCTGCGGCGATCATCGCGACCGCACCGAGCGCCAGCGCCATACCCAACCCCTGCCAGCGTGTCACCCGCTCCCGCAGGACCACGATCGCCAAGAGCACCGTCGCCGCCGGATAGAGCGACATCAGCACTCCGGACAGCGACAGCAGCGATGCCTGCAGCGCGAGCAGCATGGCCACGTTCGCGCCCGTGTCGAGCACACCGGCCAGAACCGCCAACTTCAGCGGCACCCCCGTCGGCGCCTTCATCTCTCCGCTGATCGCCGCGATGAGCACCACCAGGGCGGTCGCGGCCACCCGTGCGAACACCAGAGGCCAGAGCCCCGCCGCGGGCGGCGCCTGGTCGATCAACACGAAGTTCAACCCGAACGCGATACCCGAACCGACCGTCAGCCACGCGACCCTCTTGGTGAACCGGTGGGTGCGGACGTCCTCGTCGGTCGCCTCCCGGCTCACCAGGACGACCGCCACCAGGGCCACGGGGATCCCCACCGCGGCGAGCAATCCGGGCCGCTCCCCCAGCGCCAGTCCGACCGCGACCGGCAGACCGGCCACCAGCACCGCGGTCAGCGGCGACACCACTGAGATCGGACCGGAGCCCAGCGCGGCGTAGAACCACCACACGCCGAAGCCCTGGGACACCCCGCACAGGGCACCCCACATGAGCGCGCCCTGCGAGATCTCGCCGCCGACCACCACGGCCAACACCGCGAGCAACACCATCGCGATCGGATAGGAGATCAGCACCACCCGCAGCGCGGCGACCCGTCGCGACGCGATCCCGCCGACGAAGTCGCTGACCCCGTAGCCGGCGGCGGAGGCCAGCGCGAAGAGAATCCCGGTCAGGACATGCCTTTGGCCCGGCGCCCGAGCTCACGGACCACTTCGCGCTCGGCGTCGCGTCGCGCCAGGTCCTGCCGTTTGTCGTGGGCCTGCTTACCGCGGGCCAGCGCCAACTCCACCTTGACCTTGCCGCCGGTGAAGTACAGCGACAGCGGCACCAGGGTCAGGTTGCCGTCGCGGATCTTGCCGATGAGGTTGTCGATTTCGCGCCGATGCAGCAACAGCTTGCGATTGCGCCGCGGCGCGTGGTTCGTCCAGCTGCCGTGCTGATACTCCGGGATGTGCAGGTTGCGCAGCCAGATCTCACCGTCGTCGACGGTGGCGAAGGCGTCGGCCAGCGACGCCTGTCCGTCGCGCAGGCTCTTGACCTCGGTTCCCATCAGGGCGATGCCGGCCTCGTAGGTGTCGAGGATCGCGTAGTTGTGCCGGGCCCGGCGGTTACTGGCGACGACCTGGTTGTTGCGGTCCTTGGTCGCCCCGGCCTTCCCGGCCTTCTTGGCTGCCACGATCTACCTTCGCACGTACAGGCGCAACGTGACGTATGCGGTGACACCGGCCATCGCGACGCCCACGATCAACAGGATCGGCGAGATGTACAGGATGTCCGCGTAGTCGATCCTGGCGATCAGGTTGGCTTGATAGAACTGGTTGAGCGCGTTTTCGAGGAACGCCGCCCGGACCACCACCAATCCGGCGATCGCAATGACGACACCGATCAGGGCCGCGAGCATCGCCTCCAGTAGGAACGGCAGCTGGGTGTACCAGCGGCTCGCGCCGACCAATCGCATGATGCCGACCTCCGTGCGGCGCGTGTAGGCGGCCACCTGCACCATGTTGGCGATCAGCAACACCGCACCGATCGCCTGGACCAGCGCCACGGCGAACGCGGCGTTGCTCAACCCGTCGAGCACCGCGAACAACCGGTCGACCAGGTCCTTCTGGTTCTGCACCCCCTGGACGCCGGGTTGTCCGACCATCGCCTTGTCGAATTCCTGGTGTTGCTCGGGATCGACGAGCTTCACCACGAACGACGCGGGGAACGCATCCTTGCCCGCAACGTCCTTGTACTGCGGGAACTTTCGGATCGCGTCGTCGTAGGCGTCGTCGCGGTTGAGGAACACGACGGACTGGACGTCGGTCCGCTCCTCCAGTTGGGTCCGCAGACTCTGGCACGGGTCCTCGTCGCAGGTCGGATCGTTCGCCGAGACCTCCGGGGTCAGGAAGACCTGGCTCTCCACCCGGTCGAGGTAGATGTCCTTCGAGTTGTCGGCCAACCGCACGACCAGCAGACCGCCACCGAACAGGCCGATGGAGATTGCGGTCGTCAGGATCATCGCAATCGTCATCGTGACGTTGCGACGAAGTCCGGTCAGAACCTCATTGATCAGAAACCCAAAGCGCACTTAGCGATCCATTCCGTAGACACCGCGCTGCTCGTCGCGGACCAGGCGGCCCAACTCGAGTTCGAGCACGCGTTGGCGCATCGAGTCGACGATGTGATGGTCGTGGGTCGCCATCAACACGGTCGTTCCCGTGCGGTTGATGCGCTCCAACAGATCCATGATGTCCTTACTCGTCTCCGGGTCGAGGTTCCCGGTCGGCTCGTCGGCCAGCAGCACCAGAGGCCGGTTCACGAACGCCCTGGCGATGGCCACCCGCTGCTGCTCGCCGCCGGACAACTCGGCGGGCAGGCGGTTGGCCTTCCCCGACAGCCCGACCATCTCGAGCACCTCGGGCACCACCCGGTTGATCACCTCCGCTCGCTTCCCGATGACCTCCAGCGCGAATGCGACGTTCTCGAACACCGTCTTCTGCTGCAGCAGCCGGAAATCCTGGAAGACGCAGCCCATCACCTGACGCAGGCTCGGGATCTGCCGTCCGGGCAGCTTGTTGACGTGGAACTTCGACACCCGGATGTCCCCGGAGGTCGGGGTGTCCTCCGCCAGCAGCAGGCGCATGAACGTCGATTTGCCCGACCCGGACGGCCCGATGAGGAACACGAACTCACCCTTGTCGATCTGGAGTGACACGTTGTCCAGCGCGGGTCGCGCCGAGGACTTGTACTGCTTGGTCACGTGGTCGAGGGTGATCATCACGGCTCGCCAGTGTAGCGGGGTGCCGACCGGTGCCCGGTTACGGCAGCGGGGGCGGCAGGCCGGGCGAGGGCAGCGGCCCGGCCCCTGGCGCCGGTGTCTCGGTGATGGTCCGTGGCGGCAGCAAACCGGGACCGTCCGGGTCGATCACGGTGGTCGACGGGGGCGTCGTGGTCGGTGACGTCGGCGTGGTCGTCGTCGGGGTCTCGGTCGGGCTGGTGGTCGTCGGGGTGGTGGTGGTCGTGGACGTCCGCGGGGGTCGCCAGGTGGTTGTCACAGGCGCCTCCACCTGGGTGCGGGGCACCCAGGTGTAGTCGGGATCGGGCACGAACCCGGGTGGCACGACCTGCTGGGCGGGGTTCTGCGCCGGCCGGACCGGCGGCTCGTAGACCTGGTACAGCCAGAACAGCGCGATGAACGCCACGATGAGACCCAGCGTGGAGGTCCGCACCCGGCCGCCCGGCATGTAGCGGGGCCACACACGTTTGTCGTTCTGCATGAAGCGCAGTAGCCGTCGGAGGATCACTGCCTCGACTCCGTGCGACTCTGCGGTGGGGCCTCACCGTGGCCCGCGATCGTGTCGACCTTGGGGGTGTGGTCCTTGGTCGCGATGCCGGCCCTGGTGAGGGCGGCGATGATCCGGATCCGGAGCCGGCGGCCGACCTCGAACTGCTTGCCCGGCAAGGTGCGCGCGACCATCCGCAGGTTGACGGTGTCGACCTCGATGCTCTCGACGCCCATCAACTGCGGAGTGTCGAGGAGCAGTGCGCTCAGCTTGACGTCATCCATCGCGTCTTCACCGACCCGATGGAGCAGTTCGTTGACGTCGTTGAGATCCGCTGTCGTGGGCACCGGGATGTCGACGACCGCGCGCGCCCAGTCCTTGGACATGTTCAACGAGCGGACGATGTTGCCGTTCGGGACCGTGAACACCTCGCCTTCGCTGGTGCGCAGTTTGGTCACCCGCAGCGTGACCTCTTCGACGGTGCCCTCGGCGGCGTCGGTGGCGCCGATCATGTTCAGCTGCACGAGGTCACCGAAGCCGTACTGGCGTTCGGTGATGATGAAGAATCCGGCCAGCAGATCCTGGACCAGCTTCTGCGCACCGAAGCCGAGCGCCGCGCCGAGGACGGCGGCGGGGGCGACCAGCGAACCGACGGGGATGTTGAGCACCGCGGTGATCTGCATACCGACGACGACGAACAGGACTGCGATCGACACCCAGGAGATCACCGAGGCCACCGCCTGCCGGTGTTTGGCGCTCTCGGACCGCACCAGCTGATCGCTCTCCTGGTACTCCGCGTCGATCCGCCGCGTCACGCGCCGTGCGACCCAGTTGATGAAGCGGGCGCCGAGCAGCGCGCCGATGACCAGGAGCGCGATCTGCAGGCCCCGGGTCATCACCCAGACGCCGATGTCACCGTGCCAGAAGTCGTGCCACCCTTCGGCGAAACCGATTGCCAGCGTCGTGCTAGTCGTCATCGCGCCGGTTCCGCCAGCGGATCCCCGCTTCGAGGAAGCCGTCGATGTCGCCGTCGAGCACCGCGCTCGGATTGCCGACCTCGTACTCGGTGCGCAGGTCCTTGACCATCTGATAGGGGTGCAGCACGTAGGACCGCATCTGGTTGCCCCACGAACTCCCGCCGTCGCCCTTGAGCGCGTCGAGCTCGGCACGTTCCTCTTGCTTCTTGCGCGCCAGCAACTTCGCCTGCAACACCCGCATCGCCGCGACCTTGTTCTGCAGCTGGGATTTCTCGTTCTGGCAGGTGACCACGATCCCTGTCGGGATGTGGGTCAGCCGGACCGCCGAGTCGGTGGTGTTCACCGACTGCCCGCCCGGCCCGCTGGAGCGGTACACATCGACGCGCAGGTCGGTTTCGGGGACATCGATGTGGTCGGTGGTCTCGACCACCGGAAGCACCTCGACGTCGGCGAACGACGTTTGACGCCGGCTCTGGTTGTCGAACGGGCTGATGCGCACCAAACGGTGGGTGCCCTGCTCCACCGACAGGGTGCCGTAGGCGTACGGGGCGTGCACCGCGAAGGTGGCGCTCTTGATGCCGGCCTCTTCGGCGTAGGAGGTGTCGAACACCTCGACCGGGTAGTCGTGCTGCTCGGCCCAGCGGATGTACATCCGCATCAGCATCTCGGCCCAGTCGGCGGCGTCCACACCGCCTGCGCCGGACCGGATGGTGACGACGGCCTCGCGCTCGTCATATTCGCCGGAGAGCAGGGTGCGGACTTCCATCGCCTCGATGTCCACGCGCAACTTGGCCAGTTCGGCGTCCGCCTCGGCACCGGCGTTCTCGGCGTCCTGCCCCTCTTCCTCCGCGGCCATCTCGTAGAGCACCGGGAGGTCTTCGACGCGCTGCCGCAGTTCCTCGACGCGCCGCAGCTCATTCTGGGCGTGCGAGAGCTCGCTGGTGACCTTCTGGGCGCGGCTCTGGTCGTCCCAGAGATTCGGATCGGAGGCCTCTTGTTCGAGCTTCTGGATGCGGTCCCGCAAACCGTCGACGTCGAGCACCCGCTCCACCGTCGTGAGGGTGGCGGCGAGGGCGGCGATATCGGCTTGACGGTCAGGATCCACGGAGACTCAGGGTACCGGCAGCGGTACGGCCGGTCGCGGGCCCGCCCGCCGCGGCACCGGCGAGTTCGTCGCGACTTGCCCTCGGCGCGAAGCCGTCGCGTTTAGAGTCGGACGGGTAACCAGTCCGGCCGCGTCGCGACAGCCCCTTGCGCGTGGTCGGGCAGCGACAGAAGGCACCCTCACATGCCCCAGAAGCGCCCGTATCACGTGGCGATCGTCGGTTCCGGCCCGTCCGGCTACTTCGCCGCATCCTCCCTGCTGAAATTCGCCGACAGCGACGACGCCGACCGCGATGTCCGCGTCGACATGCTCGAGATGCTGCCGACCCCCTGGGGTCTCGTGCGCTCGGGCGTCGCGCCCGACCATCCGAAGATCAAGTCCATCAGCGCGCAGTTCGACAAGACGTCGGGCGACCCGCGCTTCCGGTTCTTCGGCAACATCGCCGTCGGTGAGCATGTGCACCCCGAGGAGTTGGCCGAGCGCTACGACGCGGTGGTGTACGCGGTCGGCGCGCAGTCCGACCGCGCACTGAACATTCCCGGCGAGGACCTTCCGGGCAGCGTTGCGGCCGTCGACTTCGTCGGCTGGTACAACGCCCATCCGCACTTCGAGCAGATGGGGCCCGACCTGTCGACCGGCCGCGCGATCGTGGTGGGCAACGGCAACGTCGCACTCGACGTCGCCCGGATCCTCGTCACCGATCCCGAGGCGCTGTCCCGCACCGACATCGCCGACCACGCACTCGAATCGCTGCACCGGCGTGGCGTCGAGGAGGTCGTCGTCATCGGCAGGCGCGGACCCCGGCAGGCCACGTTCACCACGCTCGAACTCCGCGAACTCGGCGACCTCGAGGGGCTCGGCGACGTCGACGTCATCGTCGACCCCGCCGATCTCGCCGACATCACCGATGACGAACTCGAGGCGGCAGGCAAAACCGTCAAACAGAACGTCAAGGTCCTACGCGGCTACGCCGAACGTCCACCGCGCGGCGCCACGCGGCGGATCGTGTTCCGGTTCCGCACGTCGCCCATCGAGATCAAGGGCCGCGAGCACGTCGAGTCGATCGTGTTGGGACGCAACGAACTCGTCGACGACAACGGGCGGGTGGTCGCCAAGGACACCGGCGAACGGGAGGAACTGCCGGCGCAGTTGGTGGTCCGCGCGGTGGGCTACCGCGGGGTGCCTACTCCGGGTCTGCCGTTCGACGAACGCAGCGGGACGATTCCGCACACCGACGGCCGCATCGACGGCCGGCGCAACGAGTACGTGGTCGGCTGGATCAAGCGCGGACCGTCCGGGGTGATCGGCAGCAACAAGAAGGACTCGCAGGCGACGGTCGACACGGTCGTCGGCGACCTGCGTGGCGCCTCGCTGGCCGACTTCGGTGACGACCACTCCGACCGGCTGGTGGAGTGGCTGGTGTCCCGTCAACCCAAGCTGGTCACCGACGACCACTGGAAGTTGATCGACGAGCACGAACGGTCGGCCGGGCAGACGGCCGGACGGCCGCGGGTGAAGCTGACGAGCGTGGCCGAACTCCTCCGCATCGGGCACGGCTGAGCCGAGTCACTCGCCCGGCGGAGGTGTCACGCGGTCGGCTTCGACCGTGACGATGACGCGGATCTCCGGCCTGCCGGTGAAGTTGGGGTAGGGCGTGCCCAGGTACTTGTGCGAGATCTCGTCGATGCTCTCGGCGCCGCCCTCGGTGGTCAGGTCGACGGCGCGACCGCGGAGGGCCGACCTCGAGGTGCGGATCGGCATCGAACTGGCTGCCTTCCGCCACGCCGCCTAGTTCGGGGGCGGCGGCAGTGGTCCGTCGGTCGGCTCCGGCGGTGCGAAGTTCCAGTTGTCCGGGTTCTTCGGCGAGTACACGACGGGGAACAACGCGCCCATCGTCGGCCAGTTGTTCACGTCGACGGCCATGCGTTGATAAACGACGTGCTCGTCGACCGTCGGGCCGTTGATGACCCCGGAGATCGTGACGAACTGCTCCCCCGTCACGTCATCCGGACGGGGGCTGACGCCGGTCACCAGCAGAGTCCCCTGAGCGAGTTCGCCTCGCGGACCCCGGCTCCGCATGATCCACGGCGCGGCCAGCACGGCGATCGCCCCGATCAACAACAGGAGCACAGCGAATTCCCACACACGGCCATGGTAGGACTTGCAGACATGAGCACCGGTTCCTCCAGCGTGGCCGACGATCTGGCGTTGGCGTTGCGGCTCGCCGACCATGCCGACGCCGTCACCGTCGACCGGTTCCGCGCACTGGACCTCCACGTCGAGACCAAACCCGATCTCACGCCCGTGACCGACGCCGACCGTTCCGTGGAGAACGATCTGCGGCGCGCACTCGCCGGGGAGCGCGGCGACGACCCGGTCCTCGGTGAAGAGTTCGGTGGCACAGCTGTTTTCAGCGGCCGGCAGTGGGTGATCGACCCGATCGACGGGACGAAGAACTTCGTGCGGGGCGTCCCGATCTGGGCGACGCTGATCTCGCTGCTGCACGACGGGGTGCCGGTGGTCGGCGTGGTCAGCGCGCCCGCCCTGCACCGTCGCTGGTGGGCGGCCGACGGGCTGGGCGCCTTCGTCACGGTCTCCGGCGAGTCGCCGCGGCGGCTGTCGGTGTCGAAGGTGGCCGAACTGGATTCGGCCAGCCTGTCGTTCTCCAGCCTGTCCGGGTGGGCCAAGCGCGGTCTGCGAGACCGGTTCATCGACCTCACGGACGCCGTCTGGCGCGTCCGAGGGTTCGGCGACTTCTTCTCCTACTGCCTGTTGGCCGAGGGGGCGGTGGACATCGCGGCCGAACCCGAGGTGTCGCTGTGGGATCTGGCCGCGATCGACATTCTCGTGCGCGAGGCCGGTGGGACGTTCACGAATCTCGACGGCGCGGCGGGTCCGCACGGAGGCAGCGTGGTCGCCTCCAACGGCCTGCTCCACGACGCGGCGCTGGGCCACCTCTCGCGTTGAGGGGACTTTCCGAGGCCCTCGGCCACTGCATCCACAGCACCCTGCCCTTCGGTGAACAGGTGTGAACTAACTAACACGCCGCGCCGACCTTACTCCGGAGTAAGATACGGTCATGGCCATCGCCCCGACCAAGTGAGGCAGCTGGAATGACCAACACCCTGCCGTCCAAGAACGGCACCTCAGCCCGTCCCAAGCGCGCCGGCAAGGAGAGCGCGGTCGGCCTGCAGCGGCACAAGCGGACGCCGACCGACATCGGCCTGGCGCTGATCACCCCGCTGGTGGGCCAGGAATTCCTCGACCGCTACAACCTGCGGGATCCGTTCAACCGAGGACTCAAGTACGGCGTCAAGCAGGTGTTCTCGGCAGCAGGCGCCTCGACCCGGCAGTTCAAGCGGATCCAGGGCCTCGGAAAGCCGCCCACCCGCCTGGCGAGCGCGCCGAAGGGGTCGGACTACTTCGACCTGACCCCCGATGACGACCAGAAGATGATCGTCGAGACCGTCAAGGAGTTCGCCGAGGAAGTCCTGCGCCCGGCCGCCCATGACGCCGACGCAGCGGCGGCCTACCCGCCGAACCTGATCGCGAAGGCCGCGGAACTGGGTATCACCGCGGTGAACATCCCCGAGGACTTCGAGGGCATCGCCGAACACCGTTCGACCATCACCAACGCGCTGGTGGCCGAGGCGCTCGCCTACGGCGACATGGGCCTGGCCCTGCCGATCCTCGCGCCCGGCGGCGTGGCCGCAGCGCTCACCCACTGGGGCAGCGCCGATCAGCAGGCCACCTACCTGCCCGCATTCGCGGGCGAGAACGTGCCGCAGGCCTGTCTGGCGATCGCCGAACCGCGCCCGCTGTTCGACCCGACCGCGCTCACGACCACAGCCGTCCGCACTCCGGGCGGCTACCGGCTGACCGGAACCAAGTCGCTGGTTCCCGCCGCCGCCGACGCGGAGGTCTTCATCATCGCCGCGCAGCTAGACGGCAGACCGGCCATGTTCATCGTCGAGTCGGCCTCCGAGGGGCTGACCGTCACCCCCGATCCGAGCATGGGTGTGCGCGCTGCCGCGCTGGGCCGGGTGGAACTCGACAACGTGGCGGTACCGCTGGGCAACCGGCTCGGCGAAGTTGAGGCGCCCGCGCCCGAAATCGAACGGAACTATCGCGAGGCGATCGCCCTGTCCCGGCTCGGCTGGGCGGCGCTGGCCGTCGGCACGTCACACGCGGTGCTCGACTACGTGGTCCCCTACGTCAAGGAGCGGCACGCGTTCGGCGAGCCGATCGCCCATCGTCAGGCGGTGGCGTTCATGTGCGCCAACATCGCCATCGAACTCGACGGGTTGCGCCTCATCACCTGGCGGGGCGCATCGCGCGCCGAACAGGGTCTGCCCTACGCCCGGGAGGCCGCGCTCGCCAAGCGACTCGGCACGGACAAGGGCATGCAGATCGGCCTCGACGGCGTCCAGCTGCTCGGCGGTCACGGATACACCAAGGAACACCCCGTCGAACGCTGGTACCGCGATCTGCGCGTGATCGGCGTCGCCGAGGGCGTCGTGGTCCTCTAAGTCAGAAACGGATCCTGTCATGGCAATCAACCTGGAACTGCCGAAGAAGCTGCACGCGGTCATCGAGAAGGCCCACCAGGGCGCCGCGGAGATGCTGCGGCCGATCTCGCGCAAATACGACCTCAGAGAGCACGACTACCCGGTCGAGCTGGACACCCTGGCCACCCTGTTCGAGGGCATCTCCGAGGCCAACACCATCTCGTTCGCGGGCGCCGAGGCGTTCCGCGACGCCGAGGACGGCCCCAAGGGAAACGTCAACGGCGGCAACATGTCCGCGGTCCTCAACGTCACCGAGATCAGCTGGGGTGACGTGGGGCTGATGCTGTCGGTGCCCCGCCAGGGCCTGGGCAACGCGGCGATCTCCGGGGTCGCGACCGACGAACAGCTCGAACGGCTCGGCAAGGGTGTGTGGGCCGCCATGGCCATCACCGAACCGGGTTTCGGTTCGGACTCCGCGGCGGTGTCGACCACGGCCCGGCTCGAGGGCGACGAATACGTCATCAACGGCGAGAAGATCTTCGTCACCGCGGGTTCGCGTGCCACCCACATCGTCGTCTGGGCCACCCTGGACAAGTCGCTGGGACGGGCGGCGATCAAATCGTTCATCGTCCCGCGTGACCATCCCGGCGTGACGGTCGAGCGGCTCGAGGACAAGCTGGGTATCAAGGCCTCCGACACCGCGGTGATCCGCTTCGACAACGCCCGCATCCCGAAGGACAACCTCCTCGGCGATCCGGAGATCCACGTCGAAAAGGGTTTCGCCGGGGTCATGGAGACCTTCGACAACACCCGGCCGGTGGTGGCGGGGATGGCCGTCGGCATCGGGCGCGCCGCGCTCGAGGAGCTCCGCAAGATCCTGACCGACGCCGGCGTCGAGATCTCCTACGACAAACCCGCCCACGCCCAGAGCGCCGCGGCAGCGGAATTCCTTCGGCTCGAGGCGGATTGGGAGGCAGGTTATCTGCTGACCGTGCGTTCGGCATGGCAGGCCGACAACGCCATCCCGAACTCCAAGGAGGCGTCGATGGCCAAGGCCAAGGCGGCCCGGGTGGGCAGCGACATCACCTTGAAGGTGGTCGAGATGGCAGGCACCGTCGGCTATTCCGAGGAGAGCCTGCTGGAGAAGTGGGCGCGCGACAGCAAGATCCTCGACATCTTCGAGGGCACTCAGCAGATCCAGCAGCTCGTGGTGGCCCGCCGCCTGCTCGGCCTGACGTCGGCACAACTGAAGTAGCCGTTCACATTTCGAGTAGCTGCTGGCCCAGGTAACCTCCTTCGGGTGCGCCAGGCGGAATCGCGAACACCGCCGATCCGACGGGCGTGATCCACGGGTTGAGCGCATCGGCGTCGGACAGCCGCTGCTGAGCCGGGACGAACTGGCTGGCCGGGTCACGCTGGTAGGCGAGGAACAGCAGTCCGCTGTCGGAGATCTGGCCGACCGGTGGTGTGTCGTCGTAGTTGTACGGCCGACGGAGGAACCGTTCTGCGTCGGAGCGATGCCGGGCGAGTGCGATGTGCGAGTTCTCCGGGATGACGGGGATTCCGTTGACGGCGGCGGCGAAATCGGGTTCGTCGTGCTCGCGAGATCCGGTCAGCGGCGCCCCGTTGCCTAGTCTGCGGCCGACGAACAACTCCTTGGAGTGCCGGTCCACCTGATCCCATGTGTCCATCTTGGCGCGGATCCGTCGCAGTACCAGGACGGTGCCGCCGGCAAACCACGGTTGGTCCGAACCCGAACACCAGACGTGGTCGTCCAGTGCCGCGCCGTCGAGGCTGACCGTCCCGTCGACCTGACCCATGACGTTGCGCATCGACGTGCCTGCCGGCGACGGACCCGCCGGGGCGCGGTAGCCACGCTGAATCCAGCGGATTGCGGCCATCGTCCGCACGTTCTTGGTCAGCACGCGGTAGGCGTGGCTGAGCGTCAGCAGGTTGTCGCCGCACAGCTGCAGCAGCAGATGCCCACCGCACCAACGGGATTCGAGACGGTCCACGGCGAAGCTCGGCAACGGCCGCAGCGTTGCGGGCCGGTGGGCGGTCAGCCCGACGGCGTCGAAGAGCTCCGGACCGTAGCCGACGGTGACCGTGAGCCGTGCGGGATCGGCGGCGAGTTCGGGTTCGGTGTCGGCCAGCGCCGGTAGCCCTTGGGTCAGTCGCGCTGCGTCCTCGCTCCACAACCTCATGATCGACCGCAGCGTCGCGCGGTCGGTATGCCCCGTACGCAGGTCCAGTGCGACCAGCGTCGTGTATGCCTGTGGGCGCGTGGCGATTCCGGCCTGGTGCACGCCGTGAAAGGGCTCGGTGGCGACGGCCGCGGGCCCCAGACCGCGGGCGCCCGCCGTCGCCGTCAACCCCACCCCGGCGATCCCCGCGGCGGCGGCCCCCGCGCCGAGCAGTGCGCGGCGGCTGAACCGCTCACCCATGGTGGCCACCGCCGTAATGTTCGTCGGCGCCGGGGAATTCGCGCACCTGTGCGGTGATTGGCAGCGTCGAACCGTCGTCGAACGTCGCGGTGATCTCGACGTCCGAGCCGGGTGTCAACGGTGCCGTCAGGTCCATCAGCATCAGGTGGTCCCCACCGGGTACCAGTTCGACGTCCGCGCCGGCGGGCAGCGCGATCCCGCCCTGTTTCGGCTGCATCGTCGGCATTCCGCCGTCTCGGACCACCTCGTGCAATTCGACCCGCGCGGCGGCCGGGGTGGTCGCCGAGGTGATGCGCACCTCCCGGTCGGCGCCGTTGTTCAGGTGCGCGAACGCGGCCGTCATCCCGCCGTCGGCCGCTTTGACCCACGCGTCGTGCACGTGCACGGCCGCCGCATCCGTCGGGGGTCGCCCACCGCCCGAACAGCCGACGAGCAGGCCCGCCGCGAGCACGAACGCCGTCAGCGATGCCCTCATCGGGTCACCTCCGCTCCGCTGCGCCGCCGCGCGAACCCGATCACTGCATCGACGACCAGGAAACCGACCAGGCTCAGCCCCAACAGCGGGACGAACCAGCCGACCGCGGCGGCCAGACCCAAAGTCACCACCGCCGCTGCCGGTGGAATACCGCGCAGGACACCACGTTCGGGCGGATCTCCGACCGGGCCGGCGCCGCGGGTGGGGCGTCGGCGCCACCACATCAGGTATCCGCGCACGATGACCGTGACCAGCGCCGCCGCCAACGCCGCCAGAGCCAGCTGGTTGACCAGACCGAACAGCAGACCCATGTGCAGCTGGATCCCCCAGGCGGCCAGCTTCGCGGCCGGTGGCCAGTCCGCGAACCACGAGGTGTCGGTCACCCGACCGGTGGATCCGTCGACGGCGACGGCGTTGTTCGACATCACCCACGGCTGCCGGGTCTGGGTCACGGTGAACGCGGTGTCGGTGCCCGCCGGAATCGACACCTCCACATGGCCTCCGACACCGACGTCCTGCGCCGAGCGCAGCACCCGGTCGACCTCGTCGACCCGCGGCGCGGCGCCGGTCGACACGACGTGGCCGCCGTGGTCCGCATGCCCCGAGGCGTCCACCGCCGTCGACACGGTCGGCGTCGTCCAGGAAAGCGCCGCCCGCAACGCAGCGATGTTGTCGCCCGCATAATGCGACCAGGTCAACCCGGTCGCCGACAGGAACAACAGACCGCAGGCGATCCACCCGCCGACGGCGCCGTGCCAATTGAGGGTCCGGGCGCGGCCCCGCGCTGTCGGGTCGACGGTGAACAACCGACTCCCCCGCCGGGCCCTCGCGCCCCAGAGACACACGCCCGCCAGCGTGATCACCCACAGCCACGAGGCGGCCAGTTCGCTGTACACCCGCCCGGGTTCGCCGAGATGCAGGCTGCGGTGCAGTTGGTCGATCCAGGTCCGGAGCGGCAGCGCGCCGCTGCTGCCGTAGACGGCGAGTTCGCCGAGCGGTTGGGCGGTGACGGGGTCGACGAACACGGCCAGGCGCTCGGATTCACCGAGTGTCGGATCGTCGAACAGGACCCGCGTCGTGGCACCGGGTTCCCCGGCGGGCCGGACGGCAGTGACCGTCAGATCGGGGCGCACCGCCTGGGCGGCCCGGATCTGCTCGGCGACCGGAACCCGGTCACCGGCGGTGTCGACGTGGAGGTAGTCGCGATAGACGAACTGTTCGAGCGACGGCGCGATCGCATACAGTCCGCCACTCACCGCGGCGATCAACAGGAACGGGCCGACGAATACGCCGGCGTAGAAGTGCAGTCGGCGCAGCAGCGCGGCGACGGCGGAAGGGTCGTGGGTCGTTCGGGCAGGAGGGTCGAGCCGACCCTCGGGTGTGGTCGTCATGCGTGAAGAGCTTTCGTCCGAGGTGGTGGCACGAACGTCGTCGCGCCACGGAACGTCAGCGCGAGTCGACGCGCTGACGGGCGCGCCCGCAGAAGGTGCAGGCGTGTGAGAAGCGGTGCGGCCTCAGCCGCCGAACGACACCGCCGACGGCGGTGCCCGCATTCCCAGCCCGGAACGAAGCAGAAGTAGTTGCACGACAATCGATGTCGTGCGGTGACGGCGCGGCGCCGACGGACGGCCGCGGTGCACCAGGGTGAGCGTCAACCAGCACAGGACCGATGCGCAGACCCGGTACAGGTGGCCGACGAGACAGATGAGCAGGCCGAGCGCGACGGCCGCCAGCGCGTGGGCGAGCATCATGGGCGCCGACGGCAGCACCTCGTGGCCGCCGCCGTGGTGACCGGCGGTCACCGCCAACACGATATGAGTGAGCAGTTGCCCCGCCCCCACCGCGGCGATGAGTCCGGCGGCCTGCGCCCGATCGTTGGCACCCGCGAAGGCCCCGACCGCCGCGCAGACCAGTGCGACCAGCACCAGGGTGGGGCCGGTGGGCACGTCACCGCCGGCCAACGCGTGGGCGGCCATCGCGAAAAGACCCGAGCACGCACCGACCAGCACGCCGCACAGGGCGCCGGCGCGGGAGGTCACCGTGCTCACCGGCCGAACAATACCGTCCTGGTTCGCCGCACCGTCCGATCAGTCGTGTTTGGCCTCGTAGCGCAGCAGGACCGTGCCGCACGGGAAGGTGCGGTTCTCCAACAGTCGCAGCGAAATCCATGAGGGCAGCGTCGGGAAGAACGGGGTGCCGCCGCCCACGGCGACGGGCGCGAGCACGATCCGGTACTCATCCACCAGTCCGGCCTGCACGATCGGTGCGGCCAGCGTCGCACCGGCCACTTCCAGGTTGCCGTCGGTTTCGGCTTTCAGCCTCGTCACCACCTCGACCGGGTCGCCGCGTTCCAGGCGAGAGTTCCAGTCGACGGACTCGAGGGTGCGCGAGAACACGACCTTGGGCATACCGCGCCAGATGTGGGCGAAGTCGACGATCAGAGGGGTGGCGTCCGGGGTCTTGTCGGCGGTCGGCCAGTACGCGGACATCAGTTCGTAGAGCCGCCGCCCGTAGAACGCCAGGGTGGTCTCCCGCTCGAAGTCGTTCCAGTACTGGTGCAGTTCTTCGCTCGGATCGGACCAGTCGATATCGCCTTGTGCATCGGCGATGTACCCGTCCACCGACACGTTGAAGCCATAGATGAGTTTGCCCATGCAGATCAGACTGCACCGGAGGGCAGAACTCAGCGCCGGAATCAGAGTGTCGGAGAGCCGGTGCCGTTCTGGCTACTTCCAGTGTTTACCGCCGTGATAAATATCCCCAGGCCCATGTCCGGGATTCCAGTGGTTCCACGGCGTCCAGTCATACCAGCCGGGTCCTGATACGCAGGCGCTCCAGATCCAGCCGTTCCAGCACAGTCCGGGGTCATCGTCGGCCTGGGCGCTTCCCGCCCCGGTGAGTGCGATTCCTCCCGACACCGCGAGCGTGGCCAACGAGATGAGGATTTTCTTCATGGCTCACACCTCCTCTTGGGTGTCTGCCCAGTTTACGCCGGCCGGTCACCGCAGCTGACTAGCGTGAACGACCATGAACAGTTTTCAGGCGCTGGTGGCGCGGCAGTCGGACGACCAGATCGACACCGCGGTAGAGACTCTGGAGGAATCCGCGCTGCCACCGGGCGAGGTGACGATCCGGGTGCACTACTCGAGTGTGAACTTCAAGGACGCGCTCGCGGTGACGGCCAAGGGCGGTGTGGTCCGCGATTATCCGATCGTGCCCGGCATCGATCTGACCGGTGAGGTGGTGGCCTCGCAGAGCGACGAGTTCGGCGTGGGCGACCTGGTACTGGCCCACGGCTACGACATCGGCACCGGAAAGCACGGCGGTTACGCGGAGTTCGCCCGGCTGCCCGCGGATCAGGTCGTGGCGCTCGGCGATTTGAGCCCGCGGGAGGGCGCCGCGATCGGCACCGCCGGGTTCACCGCCGCGATGAGCGTGGAGGCGCTGACCGAGCGCGGCATCCGCCCCGACGACGGTTCCATCGTCGTGACCGGCGCCAGCGGAGGGGTCGGGTCGGTCAGCGTGGACCTGCTGTCGGCGCTCGGCTATCACGTCGTTGCCTCGACCGGGAAACCCGAACAGGCCGACCTGCTCCGCGCACTGGGCGCGGCAGAGGTGATCGGCCGGCTCCCGGAGGATCCGGATGCCAAACCCCGTCCCCTGGGCAAGGCCCGCTGGGCCGGTGCCGTGGACTGCGTCGGCGGCGCCACCCTCGCCGACGTGCTGAGCACGCTCGCCTACGGCGGTGCGGTGGCGGCCAGCGGGTTGACCGGAGGCCCGGCGCTCAACACGACCGTGATGCCCTTCATCCTGCGTGGCGCCGCACTGCTCGGCATCGACTCGGTTCTGCTCCCGATCGGTCCGCGGCGCGAACTGTGGGCCAGGCTCGGCGGCTCCCTCAAACCACCGCACCTCGCCGACCTCTCCCACGACGTCGACGTCAAGGACGTCGTGGAGGTGATCGACGAGGTGCGGGCCGGCCGGTATTCCGGCCGGGCAGTGGTACGGGTGGCCGGCGGCTTCTGACCGCCGGCCCTCACCGGCCTCAGCCCAGCAGCACGCGCTGCAGGTCGGGCTTCATCTGCTGGAGCTGCTGGCCCCAGTACTGCCATGTGTGCGTGCCGGACGGCGGGAAGTTGAACACACCGTTCTGTCCGCCGGCCGCGATGTAGCGCTCCTGGAAGGTGCGGTTGGTGCGCACTGTCAGGCTCTCGAGGAACTCCTGCGGCAGTCCGCCACCACCCAGTTCGCCGGGCTTCCCGTTACCGCAGTAGACCCAGATCCGCGTGCCGTTGGCGACGAGCTTGTCGATCTGGACCATCGGGTCGTTGCGCAGCCAGGCCTCACTTCCACCCGGACCCCACATCGGTTCGGACTTGTAGCCGCCGGCGTCACCCATCGACAGGCCGACCAGGAACGGCCACCAGCCCTCTGACAGGTTCAGGAAGCCGGACAGGGAGCCGGCGTAGATGAACTGCTGGGGGTGGTAGATGGACAGGATCAGCGAGGCCGATCCGGCCATCGACAGACCGACCGCGGCGCTGCCCGTGGGCTTGACGTCGCGGTTCGCGGCAAGCCAGTTCGGCAGCTCGGAGGTCAGGAACGTCTCCCACTTGTAGGTCTGGCAGCCGGCCTTACCGCAGGCCGGCGCGTACCAGTCGGTGTAGAAGCTGGACTGCCCGCCGACGGGCATCACGATCGACAAGCCAGAGTCGAGGTACCACTCGAAGGCCTGGGTCTCGATGTCCCAGCCGTTGAAGTCTTCACGGGCACGCAGCCCGTCGAGCAGATAGACCGCAGGAGATCCGGGGCCACCGCTCTGGAACTGGACCTTGATGTCACGTCCCATCGACGGTGAGGGGACCATCAGGTACTCAACCGGCAACCCGGGCCGCGAGAAGGCTCCCGCGAGTGCCGAACCACCGGTGAGGCCTACCACGCCTGGAAGCAGTGCCGCCACGACGGCGGCCACCGCGAATCGGCGTGCCCAATGGCCTCGAATCTTGTCAACGATCGTCATGAAGCAATCCATCCATCTTCCGGTTAACCGCGTATCACGCCCGCCCGAGCGGACACAGTCGCCTTTGGCACCGCAGCGATTTTCTGCACTGCGTTGTCCGCGCCCGCTCTGCTCACCGGTGCGGTGGAGAGCGGACCGAGAGAATTCAGTTGTTGCGCACTGAGTAAAACATGGCCCTTTAACTGAGAAAACCCCATAAATGCGCAGGCAGGGCCGTCGCGACTAAAAAGCTGAGGTGAACTGGGGTTCCGCAGAATCTCGGTCGACGGCGCGTCACCTGCGGATACGGCTAATGTCGACGGCCATGCCGAGGCCTCGTTCGTCCGGCGGCGGGCGGCTTTCCGTCGACGACTGGATACACCAGGGTTACGTGATCGTTGCCGAGGAGGGGTTGGCGGCGCTCAAGGTCGACCGTCTCTGTGACCGGCTGGGCGTGACCAAGGGCAGTTTCTATTGGCATTTCGACGATATGCCTGCCTACCGCGCCGCTCTGGTCGCCGCGTGGGGGCGGTTGCGCGACGAGGACTGCAGGCGGCTGGACGACATGGCCGGTCTGCCGCCGCGAGAACGCCTGTCGCAGATGATGTCGGAACTGGTCAGCGCGCCCCACTGGACGATGGAACGCGCGATGCGGGAGTGGGCGCGCAGCGACGAGGCCGTCGCGGCGAGCATGCGGGCGGCCGACCGGGCGTTGGTGGGCAGGCTGCGACGGGCGCTGCTGGATGACGGGTTCGACGAAGAGGACGCCGACCTGCGGGCGAACGCGATCTTCGCCGCGGGAGTCGGCTTCATCCATCTGTCCGGCCCCACCCCTGAGGCGGGCCAGGCCTCCCGGCGCGACCGGTTCCTGGAGCTCATGCTGCGCCGCTGAGCCCGCATTCCATACCAAAAAGTACGGTAAGGTCCCGCCTGTGACCGCCTCCTGCCTCGACGCACGTCTGAGCCGAGATTTCGTCACCCGCCTGGCCGAGCGCGCGTACGACGCCGAACAGCTGCGCTGTCTGCCCCAGGCCACGGTGGACGATCTGATCGCGTCGAAGATCACCGATCTGCTGGTGCCTGCCCGCTACGGCGGCCAGGAGGCGCCCTACCCCGAGATTCTGCGTCCCGTACGGGATGGCACACGGCTGTGCATCGAGCGCGTGGACCATCGGCTTCTACATCCTGCACAACTGGATGCTCGCGCTGTTCGGCGAACAGGCCCAGGCCGAGGCGTTCGCCGACCGCCCGTTCCTCGCGCCGGCGCCGTTGGCGCCCACCGGACGGGGCCGCCCCGATGGCGATGGCGTGCGGTTGAGCGGCAGGTGGTCCTGGGCCACCGGCGTGATGCACGGCAACTGGATCATGGTGGGTGCGCTCTGCGGACCCGACGACGGCATCTACCCGGCGCTCGCCCTGCTGCCGATCGCCGACGTCACCGTCGAGGACGTCTGGCACACCGACGGCATGCGCGCCACCGGCTCCAACGACGTCGTCATCACCGACTCGTTCGTCCCCGACCATCGCCTCGTCCGGGTGACCGATATCTACGCGGGAACCGCTCCGGGCGCACGACTGCACGACGCACCCACCTATCGGTGGCCGATGGTGCCCGCCCTGGCGCTACTGGCCGCCATGCCCGCACTGGGCAGCGCCGAACGTGTCATCGAGATCTACGCCGAGCGCCTCGGCGAACGCGTGCTGGCCTACGAGGGCGTCAAACAGAAGGACAAACCGCTCGCCCAGGCCCGGCTCGGCGAGGCCGAGGTGCGGTTGCGCGCGCTGAGGGGACTTCTCGACGACACCGTCGGCGGCATCGAGGCGCTGGTGCGCGACCGCGATGCGGTGCCGCTGACCGTGCGGGCGCAGGCCCGGCTGGTCGCGGCGCACATTGTGCACGAATCCCGCGCGGTGATCGGGATGCTGATGGAGGCCTCGGGTGCGAGCGCCCACTTCGTCGCGAATCCGCTGCAGCGCGCCAGACGTGACGTCGACGTGCTCGCGGGTCACGTCATCTTCGACTACGACACCAGCCGCGAACTGGCGGGGGCACTGGCGATCGGCGCACGGATCCCCCCGTTCGCGATGGTTTGATCAGATATGCCTGGTTTACGCGACACCGTCACCCATACGTTCCAGAAGCGCATCGCCAACCCGGTGATGCGGAGGTTGCCGTTCCAGACCCTGTTGGAGACCACGGGCCGCAACTCCGGTCAGCCGCGTCGAACGCCGTTGGGCGGCAAGCGAATCGGCGATCAGTTCTGGTTCGTCTCCGAATTCGGCGAACGATCGCAGTACATCCGCAACATCAAGGCCGACCCGCACGTCCGGGTGCGGCTGCGCGGCCGCTGGCACACCGGCGTCGCCCACCTGGTGCCCGAGGACGACCCGCACGCAAGGCTGCGGGAACTCCCGCAGTTCAACAGCTTCGGCGTCCGCACGTTCGGCACCGACCTGCTCACCGTGCGGGTGGACCTGACCGGCTGAGGCGGGCCAGCGACGACAGATTGCGCAGCGAGTTGTCGAGATGGTCCTGCCCGAAGGGCGGGAACGTGATGTGCTCGCGAAGGTGTGCAGACACCGCCGACCAGTCGTAGGTCAGCGTCACCTCGGTCCGGGCGGGTCCGAGCGAGACGAGGTCGTATCGCCAGGTCCAGCCACCGAATTCGAGTTCACCGTTGACGCGTTGGCCCGGCTCCCACGCGATGACGCGGGGAGGGTCGAAGGCCACCACCTTGTTCTCCATCTCGTAGTGGCCGTCCGGAAGCCGATCGTGATACATCGCGATCCGGAAGAGCTGCCCCTCGGCCGTCAACGGCGTGCCATCGAGGGATTCGCGCACCCACCCGGTGCCGTCGATCGCCGCATGGGTGGACGGGTCGGCGAGCACCGCGAAGACGGCCTCCGCGGCGGCGTCGACGGTGGTTTTCGCGGTCATCACGTCGTTCGGCATCCAGGTACTCCTTGTTCGTGGTGTCGTGATGTAGGTAAGACCACGGGAAGAGCGGAAAGTCATCTCGGGGCGAGCGAAGCGACGGGAGAGTTGGACGGGGCCTTGTGCCGACCCGGAGATAAAAGTAACGTCAGTTTTAGTTCTGCACCGCCGTCCCGACGCACTGTCACTGGAGACATCGATGGAATCATTCGTCCACTTGCGAAAAGGCAAGACGCCGCGGCGACCGCACGCCGATCTCGACGGCCAGAAAGACGACGAACTGGGCCGGGGCGGCTTCACCGGGCGGACGGCCAACATGTATCGCCGCAACGACCCGACCGCGTTCCGCACCGTCGGGCCGCTGCGCCCCATCGACGTGCTCGGCGACCAGCTCAAACCCGGTGACGCCACCGACGCCGACGGCGCACCGCTGCTGATGTTCTCCAACGCCGACTGCCAGGTCCTGCTATCGCGGCGCAACGAGGAGATGCCGTATTTCGCCCGATACGTCGACGGCGATCTGCTGTCCTTCGTGCACACCGGGTCCGGTCTGCTCGAGACGGAGTTCGGCCCGTTGCGCTACCGCGCCGGCGACTGGGTCTACATCCCGAAGGCATGCACGTTCCGCCAGATCCCGGACACCGAATCCACGCTGCTGATGATCCAGGCCACCGACGAGTTCCGGGTGCCGCCGGCCGGCCCGCTCGGCCGGCATTTCCCGTTCGACCCGTCGCAGGCCGAGATCCCCGATCCGGCGCCCATCGACGACGGCGTCGGCCCGCAGGTCGACGGCGAGTACGAGGTCCGACTGTTCCACGAGGGCGGCCCGACATCGCTGTTCTACCAACACCATCCGCTCGACGTCGAGGGGTGGCGCGGCGACAACTTCGCATTCACGTTCAACATCGAGGACTACAACGTCGTCACCTCCGACAGCGTGCACCTGCCGGCCACCGCGCATCTGTTCATGCAGGCCACCGGCGTGTACGTGATGAACTTCCTCCCCAAACCGGCCGAGGGGGTGCCCGGCACCGAACGCACCCCCTGGTACCACCGCAACGTCGACTACGACGAGATCGCGTTCTTCCACGGCGGGACCCTGTACGGCATCCCCATGCCGCCGGGGTTGATCTCGCATGCGCCGCAGGGCGTCCACCACGGCGCGCCTGAGAAGGCGCGGGAGCGGGCGCGTCGCAAGTTCGACGAGTACCAACGGGTGGACTGGCAGGTCATCGCCGTCGACACCCGCAGGCGGTTGATCCCGTCACCGGAGGTACTCGCCAACGACCTGGGGCAGCACTCGTGACGACGGCGGTCAAGTACGAGTACGACCGCATCCCGTATCTCGTTGCGTACCAGAACACTTCGGGTGTGCGCGATGTCTACGGCGGGGTGGCCGAACTGGTCGTCCTGGAGAGCCATCTGCTGCGGCCTCGCAACAAGCCGTCGGACACCGTGCTGGTCTTCATGCACCCGATCGGCGGCGGGGCCTACCTGCCGATGATGAACGCGCTGGCCAAGGCGGGCCACCACGTCATCTACTGCAACAGCAGATTCCGCGGGACCGATTCGGCCCTGCTGATGGAGAAGGTCGTCGAGGATCTCGGCGAGGCCATCAAGGACGCCAAGAACCGGCTCGGCTACGAGAAGGTGGTGCTCGCCGGGTGGAGCGGGGGCGGGTCGCTGTCGGTGTTCTACCAGCAGCAGGCCCAGCATCCGACCGTGACCGCGAGCCCCTCCGGCGACGGCCCCGACCTGACGAAGCTCGGTCTGATCCCGGCCGACGGCATCATGCTGCTGGCCGCCCACATCAGCCGCCACGGCACCCTGACCGAATGGCTCGACGCCTCCATCCTCGACGAGTCCGACCCCACCAAGCGGGACCCCGAACTCGACCTCTACAACCCGGACAACCCCAACCAGCCGCCGTACACACCCGATTTCCTCGAGCGCTACCGCGCCGCCCAGATCGCCCGCAACCGGCGAATCACCGCATGGGTCAAGGACAAACTGGCCGAGCTCCGATCGAGCGGACGCCCGGACGACGAATTCGCCTTCGTCGTACACGGCACCATGGCCGACCCGCGCTGGCTGGACCCCAGCGTCGACCCCAACGACCGTGCACCCGGCACCTGCTACCTCGGCGACCCGCAGGTGGTGAACATGAGCCCCGTGGGTCTGGCGCGGTTCTGCACGCTGCGCAGCTGGCTGTCGCAGTGGAGCTACGACGACGCCAACGGCGACGCGGTCAAGGCCGGCCCGGACATCGCCGTGCCCGCGCTGGTGATCGGCAACCTCGCCGACGACGCCTGCACCCCGAGCCACACCCGGCGGCTGTTCGAGGCGCTCGGCCATCCCGACAAGGAGATGCGCGAGATCGCCGGTGCGAACCACTACTACTCCGGACCCGACCAACGTGAGACGCTGCGGGAGGCGGTCGGTATCTGCACCGACTGGCTGCACCGGCACGGATTTTCACTCTCGGAGGGTTGATGGCAGGCGCACTGGACGGTATCCGGGTCATCGAGATCGGCACCCTGATCTCGGGACCGTTCGCCGGCCGCTTGCTCGGCGACATGGGCGCCGAGGTGCTCAAGATCGAACCCCCCGGCGCCCCGGATCCGTTGCGCACCTGGGGCCAGGCCGAACTCGACGGCCACCACTTCTTCTGGACGGTCCACGCCCGCAACAAGAAGGCGATCACCCTGGATCTGCGCACACCGCGTGGCCGCGAGATCTTCCTCGAACTCGTCGAGCAGACCGACGTCATCGTCGAGAACTTCCGGCCAGGCACGCTAGAACGCTGGGACCTCGGCTACGACGTCCTCAGGGAGCGCAACAAGGGCATCATCCTGGTGCGGGTCTCCGGATATGGCCAGACCGGGCCGGACGCCCACCGCGCCGGATACGCCTCGGTCGCCGAGGCCGCCAGCGGACTGCGCCACCTCAACGGTTTCCCGGGCGGCCCGCCGCCACGGCTGGCCCTGTCGTTGGGTGACAGTCTGGCCGGCATGTTCGCCGCACAGGGCGCGCTGGCGGCGCTGTACCGCCGCACCGTCACCGGTGAGGGTCAGGTCGTCGACACCGCACTCACCGAATCCTGTCTGGCCGTGCAGGAGTCGACGATTCCCGACTACGACGTCGGCGGCGTGGTGCGCGGCCCGTCGGGCACCCGGCTCGAAGGCATCGCCCCGTCGAACATCTACCGCACCGCCGACGGCAGCTGGGTCGTCATCGCGGCCAACCAGGACACCGTGTTCCGCCGACTGTGCGCCGCGATGGGGCAACCCGAACTGGCGACCGACGACCGGTTCGCCGATCACCGTGCGCGCGGCCGCAATCAGGACGAACTCGACAAGATCATCGGCGACTGGGCCGCCGAACGCCAACCCGGCGACATCATCGAGACCCTGTCGGCGGCCGGGGTGATCGCGGGGCCGATCAACACCGTCGCCGAGGTGGTCGACGATCCGCAGTTGCGCGCGCGCGGCATGCTCGCCGAACACTGGGACGAACGCGTCGATCGCACGGTCCTGGGACCGGGAATCGTTCCGGTGCTGTCGGAATCACCGGGCAGCATCCGCAACGCCGGGCCGGCGCATCCGGGCCAGCACAACATCGAGGTGTACACCGGGCTTCTCGGCAAGACCGCCGAAGAAGTCGCGCAACTGCAGGCCGAGGGGGTGCTGTGAGCGACTTGCCCGCCAAGGTCGACATCCGTGAGGTCTCGCTGCGCGACGGCCTGCAGATCGAACAGCCGATTCCCCTGTCGGCCAAGCTCGAACTGCTCGAAGCGGTGGTGGCCACCGGTGTGCGTGAGGTCGAGGCCACCGCCTTCGTCTCACCGTCGAAGGTGCCCGCACTCGCCGACGCGGCCGAACTCGCCGCCGAACTCGGCCGATTCGACCAGGTCGAGTTCTCGGCGCTGGTGGCCAGCCCGAACGGGGCCAAGCGGGCGATCGCGGCGGGGCTGCGCTCGATCGAATACGTGGTGTCGGCCGCCGACTCGCACAGCCGCGCCAACGTCGGGCGGTCCAGCATGGAGTCGGTCGCGGCCATCCCCGACATCGTCGCGATCGCCCACGACAGCGGCGCCACCGTCGAGGTGATCATCGCGACCGCGTGGGACTGTCCGTTCGACGGCCCGACGCCACCGCAGCGTGTGCTCGAGATCGTCGACTCTGCAGTGGATTTCGGTGTCGACCGGTTGGCGATCGCCGACACCATCGGCACCGCCACCCCCCGCCGGGTCAGCGACCTCGTCGCGCAGGTGCGTCCCCGCATCGGCGACCTGCCGCTGGGCGCCCATTTCCACAACACCCGCGGTGCGGGGCTGGCCAGCGCGTACGCCGCGGTCCAGGCCGGGATCACCCGGCTCGACGCCTCGGTCGGCGGGCTGGGCGGCTGCCCCTTCGCACCGGGTGCGAGCGGCAACATCGCCACCGAGGACTTGGTCTACCTGTTGCGCGACAGCGGGATCGACTGCGACGTCGACCTGCAGGGGGCCATCGCCGCCGCCGAGGTCGCCCGCACGGTCGTCGGCCACGACCTGCCCAGTGCGCTGCTGCGCGCCGGGGACCGGATCATCGGCTGAGCGCGGGTATGGCCCCGGAGTCGTCCACGCTGAGCAGCAAGGGTCGCCAGACCCGCCTCGCCATCGAGCAGGCGGCCCGAAAGCTCTTCGCCGAGCGCGGCTTCCACGGTACGACGCTGGCCGACATCACCTCGGCGGCCGGTAAATCGCCCGCGGTGTTCTACCGCTACTTCGACGACAAGGAAGATCTGCTGGCGGCGTTGGCGCAGTCCTTCCTGCACGACGTCGTCGCACCGTCGGGGCTCAGTGTGCCGCTGCCGTCCTCCCCCGACGACCGTGAGTTCTTCACCACCGTGGTCACCGGCTACTGGAACATCTTCAAACAGAACATCGGCATCATGATCGCCGTCGCGCAACTCGCCGCCGCCCAGCAACGGTTCGCCGACCTGCAGCACGAATTCCGCCGATTCGGTATGGACGTCATCGCGGCGTCGGTTCGTCACGCCCAGAGCCAGGGCTACGGCGCCGAACTGAACGCGGAGTACACCGCCGCGGCGATCGCCCTGCTGTTCGAGAACTTCACGGTCGTGATGGTCGGCACGTCCGGGCTCGGCGTGCAGATGAGCGACGCCGACGCGATCGCCACGCTGTCGACGATCTGGAAGAAGACGCTGTATGGATATTGATCCGACACCGCTGCCGAGCGCACGGTTGTTGTACGCAAACCTCGAGTAGATCTGCCAACAACCGTGCACTCGGCGTAAGGAGATACAGATGGATTTCACCCTCCCGGACCATCTTCCGGGCGTGCTCGCGGAGATGGACGCGTTCATCGAGGCGGAGATCAAACCGCTGGAACGCGAACACATGCATTACTTCGACCGGCACCGCGAATACGCCCGCACCGACTGGGAGAACGGCGGTATCCCGCAGCGTGCGTGGGAGGATCTGCTCGACGAGATGCGCCGCCGCGCCGACGCGGCCGGCTGGCTGCGGTACGGACTGCCCGAGCAGTTCGGCGGCCGCGGCGGATCCAACATCGACATGGCCGTGATCCGGGAACACCTGGCGCACAAGGGTCTCGGTCTGCACAACGATCTGCAGGACGAGTCGTCGATCGTCGGCAACTTCCCGCAGGTCATCATGATGGACCGGTTCGGCACCGAACAGCAGAAGGCCGAGTGGATCGAGGCGATGCTCACCGGGAAGCGGTCCATGGCCTTCGGTCTGACCGAACCGAACCACGGTTCGGACGCGACGTGGCTGGAGACCCGTGCCGAACGCGACGGCGACGGCTGGGTCATCAACGGCACCAAGCGGTGGAACACCGGTGTGCACCGCGCGACCCACGATCTGATCTTCGCCCGCACCTCCGGCGAACCGGGTCAGGCCCGCGGCATCACCGCCTTCCTCGTCCCGACCGACACACGGGGTTTCGAGGTGCCGTACTACTGGTGGACGTTCAACATGCCCACCGACCACGGCGAGGTGGTGCTCACCGACGTGCGGGTGCCCGACGACGCCGTCCTCGGTGAAGTGGACCGCGGACTCGAGGTGGGTCAGACCTTCCTGCACGAGAACCGGATCCGGCAGGCCGCGAGCAGTCTCGGTGCCGCCCAGTACTGCATCGACCGCGCCGTGGAGTACGCCGGGCAGCGCACGGTGTTCGGTAAGCCGCTCGCGGTCAACCAGGCGGTGCAGTGGCCGCTGGTGGAACTGCAGACCGAGGCGCAGATGGTGCGGCTGCTGGTGTACTACGCCGCCACCGAACTGGACCGCAGCCACCACATGGAGGTCTCCGACAAGGTGTCGATGGCGAACTACCGCGCCAACCGGCTGGTGTGCGAGGCCGCCGACCGGGCGATGCAGGTCCACGGCGGTGTCGGCTACAGCCGCCACGAACCGTTCGAACACATCTACCGCCACCACCGGCGCTACCGGATCACCGAAGGCGCCGAGGAGATCCAGATCCGGCGCGTCGCTCAACGGCTGTTCGGGTTCGGACGCAGGTGAGGACGGAACTCGAGGCGGTGCTGCGCCCGATCCTGGGCGAGGTGGCGGTCGAGAACCTGACCACGCTGACCGGTGGCGCGAGCCGGACCACATGGGCGTTCGACGCCGTCACCCCCGATGCGAGGCGGGCGCTCATCCTGCGCACCGGCCCGCCCGACGAGGTGCACGCCGGGATGGAACTCGAGGCCCGTGCCCAACAACGCGCGGCCGCCGTCGGCGCACCGGTCCCCCACATCCTGACCGCCGACAACGATGCTGCGGCACTGGGCAATCCGTACCTCATCTGCGAGGCGATCGGCGGGGAGACGATCGTCCGCCGCATCTACCGGTCACTCGACGACGCCGGACGCCGCCGGCTGCTCACGCAGTGCGCGGAGGCGTTGGCGGCCGTCCACCGCGCCGATCCGAACGGTATCGGGCTGACCGAATCCGACGAGATCACCGAATGGCGGGAACGCCTCGACGAGATGGGCGACACCACAGCGACTTTCGAGTGGGCGTTTCGGTGGCTGGCCGCCCACCGGCCGCCGCCGTCACCGCACCGGCTGGTGCACGGCGACTTCCGGATGGGCAACCTGATCGTCGACGACACCGGGCTCGTGGCGGTCCTCGACTGGGAGCTCGTGCACGTCGGGGAGATCTACGAGGACCTCGCCTGGTTCTGCATCCGGGCGTGGCGCTTCGGTGCGTCCGAGCGGCTCGGCGCCGGCGGTCTGGGCAGCGTCGAGGATTTCCTCACCGCCTACGAGACGGCCAGCGGGGAGGCCCTCGACCGGTCGGCGTTTCGCTGGTGGCTCACGGTCGCGACGCTGCGGTGGGGCGTCATCTGCCGCTTCCAGGCCGAACGTCACCTCAGCGGGCAGACGCCGTCGGTGGAGCTGGCGGCGATCGGCCGTCGCGTCTGCGAGACCGAATGGGATCTGCTCGACCTACTCGAGGGCGGAGGGCCGCGGTGAGCGGGCCGCAGTGGCTGTACGGCAGACCGACCGCGGCGGAGCTGGTGGCGGCGGTCGCGGACTTCCTCGACAACGAGGTGCGTCCGGCGACCGACGGTCAGGTCAGCTTCCACGTCCGGGTGGCCGCGAACGTGCTGCGCACCGTCGAACGCCAGCTTTCGGACGCCACTTCGGACGAGGCCGTCGCGGCGCTGGCCGCCCTCGGCTTCGACGACGAGCCGCAGTTGGCCGCGGCGATCCGCGCCGGTGACCTCGACGACCGGGCTGCCGACCTGCTGCCGGCGCTGCGCGCGCTGGTTCGACACCGGCTCGAGGTGGCCCATCCCGGTTATGACCAGACGGACTGAGCGCAGCTCAGCTGCGCCGCACGCGCGCCAGCCAGGCGGGTTCGTCGACGCGCGCGCCGACCGGCAGCCCCAGCGCATCGGCGTGCGCGGGGCCGACCACACCGCGGTAGGTGGTGGTCTCGACCGATTCGACCCGCCAGCCGTCGGTGAACGCGGTGCGGATGTCGGCCTCGCTGACCTGCGGTCCGAACCCCCGCCCGGCGTCGGAGAGCGCCAGGATGTGAACGACGGCGCCGGGACGGCACACCGAGGCCAGGCTGTCCACATAGCGCCGCCGGTCGATGTCGTCGAATACGTGGAACAGCGCGCTGTCGACGACGGTGTCGAACCGCGGTCCGCCGTCCAGGCGGGTCGCGTCGGCCACCTCGAAGCGGGCGTTGACGCCGCGGGCGGCAGCATTGGCCCTGGCCAGCTCGACCGCTCGCGCGGAGAAGTCGACGCCCAGTACGTCGTAGCCCAGGCCGGTGAGCAGGATGGTGTGTTCACCGGCCCCGCAGCCGGCGTCGAGCACCGCGCCGCTGATGGCCCCGCGCCGCTCGAGGTCGACGACCGCCGGTTGCGGTTCGCCGATCACCCAGGGTGCGGCGCCACCGGCGTACACGTCGTCGAACAGGGATTTCGGAGGTGTCGTTTCAGGCATGTCCGCAGTGTCGTACCTCAACAGAACTTCAGGTCAAGTGGAAGGAAACGACATGGCTGACGTGCCGGTCGACGGCATCGGCGAGGTGGCCGATCGGCTCTTCGACGCGATCCAGCGCGGCGACTCCGCCGCCGTGGAGGCGATGTGGGCCGACGACGTGCTGGTGTGGCATTCGGGCGACCGGCGGGACAACGACCGCGCCCGCGCACTGCGCGTGATCTTCTGGTTCATCGACCACACCACGCAGCGACGGTACGAGATCCTCGACCGGCGGATTTTCGGTGACGGTTTCGTCCAGCAACACGTCCTGCACGCGACCGGCACGAACGGGAACACCATCGCGATGCGGGTGTGCATCGTGATCATCGTGCGCGCCGACGGTCTGATCAGCCGGATCGACGAGTATTTCGACCCCGCGGACATGGCTCCGCTGCTGGGCGACACGCCCGAGTAGGACAGCGCGACAGAGAAATTCCCTGACTCGGTCGCCGCGGCGGGCGCAGCCGCTAGCATTCGGGCCATGGCAGCACCGCCCCGTACGCTGCGGATCCTGGTCTACAGCGACAACCCGCAGACGCGGGAGGCGGTGCGGCTCGCGCTGGGCAAACGGGTCCACCCGGACCTGCCGGAACTCGGGTACCTCGACGTGGCAACCGCACCGATGGTGATCAAACAGCTCGACGCAGGCGGTTTCGACCTGGCCATCCTGGACGGCGAAGCCACCCCGGCGGGCGGTATGGGCGTGGCGAAACAGATCAAGGACGAGATCGCCGATGCGCCGCCGATCCTGGTGCTGACGGGCCGTCCGGACGACGCCTGGCTGGCCACCTGGTCCCGCGCGGAAGCCGCCGTACCGCATCCGATCGACCCCATCCGCCTCGGCGACGCGGTCGTGTCGCTGCTGCGCCTGTCCGCACAGCAGTAGATTTCTCAAACCCTCTGTCGCGCCGCGGTATTCGCGCATGCACAGGATTGCCGACGACATGCGCCGCACTGGTGAACCATACTAACCAAAAGGTGTGGCGCAGATCCCAAACATGGCTAGGCTGTGGGTCAGCTCACATCGACAGCCCGAGGGAGCGTTTGGCCGGTATGGACCTGTACACGCCGATCCTGGTGCTCGGCGCCATTGCGGCGGTGTTCGCGGTGGTGTCGGTCGTGATCGCCGGGGTGGTGGGGCCGACCCGCTACAACCGGGCCAAAATGCAGGCCTACGAATGCGGCATCGAACCGCTGTCGGGTACCGGCGCCGGCGGCCAAGGCAGCGCGACCAACGTCCAGCGGTTCCCGATCAAGTACTACCTGACGGCGATGCTGTTCATCGTCTTCGACATCGAGATCGTCTTTCTCTATCCGTGGGCGGTCGCGTTCGACAGCCTGGGTGTCTTCGCGCTGGTGGAGATGCTGCTGTTCATGCTCACGGTGTTCGTGGCCTACGCCTATGTCTGGCGGCGGGGAGGACTCAATTGGGATTAGAGGAACGGCTGCCGGGCGGCATCCTGCTGTCCACGGTCGAGAAGGTCGCCGGCTACGTCCGTGCCGGTTCGCTGTGGCCTGCGACGTTCGGCCTGGCGTGCTGCGCGATCGAGATGATGTCCACCGCCGGGCCGCGGTTCGACATCTCCCGGTTCGGTATGGAGCGCTTCTCGGCGACACCGCGGCAGGCCGACCTGATGATCGTCGCGGGCCGGGTCAGCCAGAAGATGGCACCGGTGCTGCGGCAGATCTACGACCAGATGGCCGAACCGAAATGGGTGCTCGCGATGGGGGTGTGCGCATCCTCGGGCGGCATGTTCAACAACTACGCGATCGTGCAGGGTGTCGACCACGTGGTCCCGGTGGACATCTACCTGCCCGGCTGCCCGCCGCGCCCGGAGATGCTGCTTCACGCAATCATCAAGCTGCACGAGAAGATTCAGCAGATGCCGCTGGGGGTCAACCGCGACGAGGCCATCCGGGAAGCCGAACAGGCGGCGTTGGCGGTGCCGTCCACGATCGAACTGAAGGGTCTGTTGCGGTGACGGAGGCGAACGGCACCACCGGGGGCGGCGCGGGCGATCCGGAAGTCATCGACGTGCGCCGAGGGATGTTCGGGGCCAAGGGTTCTGGCGACACGTCGGGTTACGGCAGGCTGATCCGGTCGGTGGCGCTGCCCGGCGGTTCACCGCGGCCGTACGGCGGCCACTTCGACGAGGTCGTCGACGCGCTGGCGACCGCGCTGGGCCAAGACCTGTACGACGCATCGGTCGAACGCATCGTCGTCTACCGCGACGAACTGACGCTCGAGATCGCCCGGGCCCAACTGCCCGTCGTCGCCAAGACCCTGCGTGACGACGCGGCCCTGCGGTTCGAACTGTGCCTCGGGGTCAGCGGCGTGCACTACCCGGGCGACGCCGGGCGCGAACTGCACGCCGCGTACCCGCTGATGTCGATCACCCACAACCGGCGGATCCGGCTGGAAGTGGCCGCCCCCGACGACGATCCGCACATCCCGTCGCTGTTCTCGGTGTACCCCACCACCGACTGGCACGAGCGGGAGACCTACGACTTCTTCGGGATCATCTTCGACGGCCATCCGTCGCTCACCCGGATCGAGATGCCCGACGACTGGGTCGGGCATCCACAGCGCAAGGACTACCCGCTGGGCGGCATCCCCGTCGAGTACCACGGCGCCCGGATACCACCGCCCGACGAGCGGAGGGCCTACAACTGATGACCACTCCCCCCGGCCCGCCCGACGCGGGCGGTGACGCGCGCACCGGCACCGACACGGTGATCGTCGTCGGCGGTGAGGACTGGGAGCAGGTCGTCGCCGCCGCCGAACAGGCGCAGGCCGGTGAGCGCATCGTCGTGAACATGGGACCGCAGCACCCCTCGACACACGGCGTGCTGCGGTTGATCCTCGAGATCGAGGGCGAGACGATCACCGAAGCCCGTTGCGGTATCGGCTATCTGCACACCGGCATCGAGAAGAACCTGGAGTACCGGAACTGGACGCAGGGCGTCACCTTCGTCACCCGGATGGACTACCTGTCGCCGTTCTTCAACGAGACCGCCTACTGCCTGGGTGTGGAGAAACTGCTCGGCGTCACCGACGCGATCCCGGAGCGCGTCAACGTGATCCGGGTGATGTTGATGGAACTCAACCGGATCTCCTCGCATCTGGTCGCACTGGCGACCGGCGGGATGGAGCTCGGGGCGATGAGCGCGATGTTCTACGGCTTCCGGGAGCGCGAGGAGATCCTGTCGGTGTTCGAGATGATCACCGGGTTGCGGATGAACCACGCGTACATCCGGCCCGGCGGGCTGGCCGCCGACCTGCCCGACGGTGCGGTCCCCCGCATCCGCGAACTGCTCGCGCTGCTCCCCGGGCGGCTGCGCGACCTGGAGAACCTGCTCAACGAGAACTACATCTGGAAGGCCCGCACGCAGGGCATCGGCTACCTCGACCTGGCCGGCTGCATGGCACTCGGCATCACGGGCCCGGTGTTGCGCTCGACCGGGCTGCCGCACGATCTGCGCCGGGCCCAACCGTACTGCGGTTACGAGGACTACGAATTCGACGTGATCACCGACGACGGTTGCGACGCCTACGGCCGCTACCTCATCCGGGTGAAGGAGATGCGTGAATCGCTCAAGATCGTCGAACAGTGTGTGGACCGATTGAAGCCCGGACCGGTGATGATCGCGGACAAGAAGCTCGCCTGGCCGGCCGACCTCGAACTGGGACCCGACGGCCTCGGCAACTCCCCCGCCCACATCGCCCGCATCATGGGGCAGTCGATGGAGGGCCTGATCCACCACTTCAAGCTGGTGACCGAGGGTATCCGGGTGCCGGCCGGACAGGTGTACACGGCCGTGGAGTCGCCACGCGGCGAACTGGGGGTGCACATGGTCTCCGACGGTGGAACCCGGCCCTACCGCGTCCACTACCGCGACCCGTCGTTCACGAATCTGCAAGCGGTGGCGGCGATGTGCGAGGGCGGGATGGTCGCCGACGCCATCTCGGCGGTCGCGTCGATCGACCCGGTCATGGGCGGGGTGGATAGGTGATGAGCGCTTGCGCGAAGAAGAGACGGCCGTGAGCGTCTTCCTGGAACTCGGCCAGCGGCCGGACGAACCGGGACCGCCGGTCGGCGGCCCCACCGCCTACCCCGCCGACGTCGCCGCCCGCCTCACCGCCGACGCCGCCCGCATCGTCCCGCGCTACCCGCAGGCCCGGTCGGCGCTGCTGCCGCTGCTGCACCTGGTGCAGGCCGAGGACGGCTGCCTCACCTCCGCCGGAATCGCGTTCTGCGCCAACCAACTCGGGTTGACCGACGCCGAGGTGACGGCGGTGGCCACGTTCTACTCGATGTACCGGCGCACGCCGACCGGCGATTACCTGGTCGGGGTCTGCACCAACACCCTGTGCGCGATCATGGGCGGCGACGAGATCCTCGACGCGCTGCAGGACCATCTCGGCGTAGCCGCCGGGCGGACCACCGACCCCGCCGAGGGACTGGCCGCGGTCACCCTCGAGCACATCGAGTGCAACGCCGCGTGCGACTACGCACCCGTGGTGATGGTGAACTGGGAGTTCTTCGACAACCAGACGCCCGCCTCGGCCCGCGACCTCGTCGACTCTCTGCGTGCGGGGACGCCCGCCACGCCCACCCGCGGCGCACCGCTGTGCACCTTCCGGGAGACCGCGCGCACACTCGCCGGACTCGCCGATCCGCGTGCGGCCACCAACCCCGGGGGCACGGGTGAGGCGACGCTGGCCGGTCTGCGGGTGGCGCGCGCGAACGGGATGGCGGCCCCGGATCCGGCCGAGACCGAAGGAGAAGGCACACAACCGGATCCGGAGATCGTCGAGGCGGCCGACTCGACCAGGGACGAACCCGCCCCCGGACCCTCGGCCGCGGTACCGCGTCCCGGCGACGATTCGGAGCCGGGGTCATGACGGCGCTCACCCCGGTGCTGAGCCGGTTCTGGGACGAACCCGAATCGTGGACGCTGGAGACCTATCGGCGCCACGGCGGATACCGGGCGCTCGAACAGGCGCTCGCGACTGCGCCCGACGACGTGATCACCACCATCAAGGATTCGGGACTGCGTGGCCGGGGCGGTGCGGGCTTTCCCACCGGCACCAAATGGTCGTTCATCCCGCAGGGCGACGAGGGGCCCGCGGCCAAACCGCACTACCTGGTGATCAACGCCGATGAGTCGGAACCCGGTACGTGCAAGGACATTCCGCTGCTGCTGACCACGCCGCACTTCCTCGTGGAGGGCGCGATCATCGCCGCGTACGCGATCCGCGCCCACCACGCGTTCATCTACGTGCGCGGTGAGGTGGTGCCGGTGCTGCGCCGGCTGCAGGCCGCCGTCGCCGAGGCCTACGAGGCCGGCTACCTGGGTACCGACATCCGCGGATCCGGTTTCGACCTCGACCTGATCGTGCACGCCGGGGCCGGGGCCTACATCTGCGGTGAGGAGACGGCACTGCTCGACTCCCTGGAAGGCCGCCGCGGCCAGCCCCGGCTGCGCCCACCCTTCCCCGCCGTCGCCGGGCTCTACGCGTGCCCGACGGTGGTCAACAACGTCGAATCCATCGCCAGCGTGCCGCCGATCCTACTGGGCGGCATCGACTGGTTCCGTTCGATGGGGTCGGAGAAATCGCCGGGCTTCACGCTGTATTCGCTGTCCGGGCACGTCACCCGGCCCGGACAGTACGAGGCGCCCCTGGGCATCACGCTGCGCGAACTGCTGGAGTACGCCGGCGGCGTCCGGGCCGGCCACGAGCTGAAGTTCTGGACGCCGGGCGGGTCGTCGACGCCGCTGCTCACCGGCGAACACCTCGATGTGCCACTGGATTACGAGGGGATGGCCTCGGTCGGCTCGATGCTCGGCACCAAGGCGCTGCAGATCTTCGACGAGACCACCTGCGTGGTGCGCGCCGTCCGCCGCTGGACGCAGTTCTACGCCCACGAGTCCTGCGGCAAGTGCACACCGTGCCGCGAAGGCACCTACTGGCTCGCCCAGATCTACGCCCGCCTCGAGAGCGGCGAGGCCACCGAGGCCGACGTCGACAAACTCCTCGACATCTCCGACACCATCCTCGGGAAGTCGTTCTGCGCGTTGGGTGACGGTGCGGCCAGCCCGATCATCTCGTCGATCAAGTACTTCCGCGACGAGTACCTGGCCCATCTCGGTAACGGCTGCCCGTTCGATCCGCACGCATCGACGCTGATGGCCGGACAGGAGGTGGGGGTGTGACGTCACGTACGCCACCGCGCTCGCCGAATGTGCGGTTCCATCCGCGACACACCGCCCTATGCGTACGAAACCGCACACTCGCGGCGGACGAAAGTGGGGGGGTGCGATGACGCAGACCGCTGACACCGGGACCTCGAACGCACCTGCGGTCGAGATGGTCGAGCTCACGATCGACGGCGCCACCGTCAGCGTGCCCAAGGGCACCCTGGTGATCCGGGCCGCCGAGCTGATCGGCATCCAGATCCCCCGGTTCTGCGACCACCCGCTGCTCGACCCGGTGGGCGCCTGTCGCCAGTGCCTCGTCGAGGTGGAGGGCCAGCGCAAGCCGATGGCGTCGTGCACCACCACCGTCAGCCAGGACATGGTGGTGCACACCCAGTTCAGCTCCGAGGCCGCCGACAAGGCCCAGCGCGGTGTGATGGAACTGCTGCTGATCAACCATCCCCTCGACTGCCCGGTCTGCGACAAGGGCGGCGAATGCCCGCTGCAGAACCAGGCGATGTCCAACGGCCGCGCCGAAACCCGCTTCACCGACGTCAAACGCACGTTCCCGAAACCGATCAACATCAGCTCCCAGGTGCTGCTCGACCGCGAACGCTGCGTGCTGTGCGCGCGGTGCACCCGGTTCTCCCAGCAGATCGCCGGGGACCCGTTCATCGAACTTCTCGAACGCGGTGCGCTGCAACAGGTTGGCATCGCCCCCGGCGAACCGTTCCAGTCCTACTTCTCGGGCAACACCGTGCAGATCTGTCCGGTCGGCGCGCTGACCGGGACCGCATACCGTTTCCGCGCAAGGCCTTTCGACCTGGTTTCCACGCCCAGCGTGTGCGAACACTGCGCCTCGGGGTGCGCACAGCGCACCGACCACCGCCGCGGAAAGGTGCTGCGCCGCCTGGCCGGTGACGATCCGCAGGTCAACGAGGAGTGGAACTGCGACAAGGGTCGCTGGGCGTTCACGTACACCGATGTCGGTGACCGCATCGCCACACCGCTGGTCCGTGACGCCGACGGGGTGTTGCAGCCGGCGTCGTGGTCGGAGGCGCTCGCCGTCGCCGCCGCCGGACTCGCCGTGGCGAACGCACGGGCCGGTGTGGTGATCGGTGGCCGGGCCACCGTCGAAGATGCCTATGCCTACGCGAAGTTCGCCCGAATGGTGTTGGGCACCAACGACGTCGACTTCCGGGTGCGACCACACAGCGCCGAGGAGGCCGACTTCCTCACCGCGCACGTGGCGGGCCGGCCGATGCAGGTCACCTACGCCGACCTGGAGAACGCCCCCGCGGTCCTGCTCGCCGGATTCGAACCCGAGGACGAATCACCGATCGTGTTCCTGCGGCTGCGCAAAGCCGTACGCAAACAGGGACTGCAGGTGCTCTCGGTCGCACCGTTCGCCGGCCGGGGGCTGACCAAACTCTCCGGCCGCCTCGTCACCGCCGCACCGGGTGGGGAGGCCGCCGCACTCGACGCGCTGACCGACGAGCCTCTGCTGCGCCTGCCCGGTGTCGTCATCCTCGTCGGGGAACGCCTGGCCACCGCACCCGGGGCGCTGACCGCGGCGGCCCGGCTGGCGGCCGCCACCGGTGCGCGGCTGGCGTGGATCCCCCGCCGAGCCGGTGAGCGCGGCGCCGTGGAAGCCGGGGCGCTGCCCACCCTGCTGCCGGGCGGACGTCCCGTCACCGACGACTCCGCCCGCGCCCAGGTGGCGGCCGCGTGGCATACCGACGCGCTCCCGGACGGTCCGGGCCGCGACACCGGCGAGATACTCGACGCCGCGCGCTCCGGGGCGCTGAGCGCACTGGTGTGCGGCGGCGTCGACGTCACCGATCTGCCGGATCCGCACGCCGCACTCGCCGCGTTGGCGGCCGTACCGTTCGTGGTGAGTCTCGAGCTGCGCGAAAGCGAGGTCACCCGCGCCGCCGACGTGGTGTTCCCGGTGGCTCCGGTGGCCGAGAAGGGCGGTGCTTTCCTCGACTGGGAGGGCAGGCTGCGCTCGTTCGGACCGGCCCTGCACAGCAACGCCATTCCGGATCTGCGCGTGCTGAACTTCCTCGCCGACGAGATGGGTGTCGACCTCGGTCTGCCGGATGCGCAGACCGCCGGTGCGGAACTCGGCCGGCTGGGCTGGTGGGACGGTCCGCGTCCGCACTGCGCCCACGAGGCGCCGGCACCGCCGCATGTCGGACCCGGCCAGGCGGTGCTGACGGGCTGGCGCATGCTGCTCGACCTCGGGCGGATGCAGGACGGTGAGCCCCATCTGGCCGGCACCGCACCGCCGGCCGTCGTCCGGCTGTCCGGTCCCACCGCCGACGCCATCGGCGCGGCGCCCGGCGAGTTGGTCACCGTCGGCACCGAACGCGGTCAGGTCACGCTGCCGCTCACCGTCACCGACATGCCCGACAGCGTGGTCTGGTTACCGCTGAACTCCCGCGGCTCGCAGGTGCACCGCCAACTCGGTGTGAGCACCGGCGCCATCGTGTCGATCGCCGCGTCGGGCGGGCGGACGGCGCCGTGATCCACCCCGACCCCACGCTGTTCGGCCACGACCCGTGGTGGCTCATCCTGGCCAAGGCCGTCGGCGTCTTCGTGTTCCTGGTGCTCACGGTGCTCGCCGCGATCCTGATCGAACGGAAGGTGCTGGGCCGCATGCAGATGCGGTTCGGCCCCAACCGGGTCGGCCCCAAGGGGCTGTTGCAGTCCCTGGCCGACGGCATCAAGCTCGCGCTCAAGGAGGGCATCACCCCCGCCGGTGTCGACAAACCGGTCTACCTGCTGGCCCCGGTGATCTCGGTGATCCCGGCGTTCCTCGCGTTCGCGGTGATCCCCATGGGCGGTGAGGTGTCGGTGTTCGGGCACCGTACGGCGCTGCAGCTGACCGATCTCGCGGTGGCGGTGCTCTACATCCTCGCCGTCACCTCCGTCGGGGTGTACGGCATCGTGCTCGCGGGCTGGGCGTCCGGGTCGACGTATCCGCTTCTGGGCGGGCTACGTTCGAGCGCGCAGGTGGTGTCGTACGAGATCGCGATGGCGCTGTCGTTCGCCACGGTCTTCCTCTACGCCGGCACGATGTCCACGTCGGGCATCGTCGCCGCTCAGACCTCCACCTGGTACGTCTTCCTGCTGCTGCCGTCGTTCCTGGTGTACGTGACGTCGATGGTCGGGGAGACCAACCGCGCGCCGTTCGACCTCCCCGAGGCCGAGGGTGAACTGGTGGGCGGTTTCCACACCGAGTACTCGTCGCTGAAGTTCGCGATGTTCATGCTCGCCGAGTACGTCAACATGACGACGGTCTCGGCGCTGGCCACCACCATGTTCCTGGGCGGCTGGCATGCGCCGTGGCCGATCAGCCTGTGGGAAGGCGCCAACAGCGGGTGGTGGCCGCTGCTGTGGTTCACCGCGAAGGTGTGGGTGTTCCTGTTCGTCTACATCTGGTTGCGGGGCACGCTGCCCCGGCTGCGCTACGACCAGTTCATGGCGATCGGGTGGAAGATGCTGATCCCGGTGTCGCTGGCGTGGATCATGATCGTCGCGACCGCCCACAGCCTGCGCACCACCGGCCACGGCGGCTGGGCGAGCGGTCTGCTCATCGCAGGCACGGTGCTCACCTTCGGGCTGGCCGTGATCCTATGGCGCACCATGCGATTCCGGGCCGACCGGACCGTGCCCGCGCGCACCGCCGCGGACGTGTTCCCGATTCCGCCGATACCCGGCCGTGCGGGCACCGCGCGCACGCCCGAAAGCAGGGAGACGACAGATGCCTAAGCTGTGGGACGCCGTCGCCGGCTTCGCCGTCACGTTCGGCACGCTGTTCAAGAAACCGATCACCGAGGAGTATCCGGAGAAACCCGGTCCGGTCGCTCCCCGGTATCACGGCCGCCACCAACTGAACCGGTACCCCGACGGCCTCGAGAAGTGCATCGGCTGCGAACTGTGCGCCTGGGCCTGTCCGGCCGACGCGATCTACGTCGAGGGCGACGACAACACCGCCGACGAACGCTATTCCCCCGGTGAACGTTACGGCCGCGTCTACCAGATCAACTACCTGCGCTGCATCGGATGCGGGCTGTGCATCGAGGCCTGTCCGACCAGGGCGCTGACGATGACCAACGACTACGAGATGGCCGACGACAACCGGGCGGATCTGATCTGGGGTAAGGACAAGCTGCTCGCACCGCTGCAGGACGGGATGCTGGCGCCGCCGCACCCGATGGCGCCCGGCGCCACCGACGACGATTACTACCTGGGCCGAATCGGGCCGGCCACCGAGGACGTCCGGTGAGCCCGGACGCCATGGTGCTCGCCGCGGACGGTGCGGCACGCACCTCCACCAGCGAGGCGGTCGTGTTCTGGATTCTCGGCGGCATCGCGCTGATCGGGGCGCTCGGTGTGGTCTCCGCGCCGAAGGCGGTGTACTCCGCGATCTTCCTCGCGACGACCATGATCGCGCTGGCCGTGCTCTACATCGCCCAGGAGGCGTTGTTCCTGGGGGTCGTCCAGATCGTGGTCTACACCGGCGCCGTGATGATGCTGTTCCTGTTCGTGCTGATGCTCGTCGGCGTGGACAATTCGGAGTCGCTGGTGGAAACCATTCGGGGACAACGTGTTGCGGCCATCGCGGTCGGCGTCGGTTTCGGGGTGCTGCTGATCGCGGGCATCGGCACCGTCTCGACGAGCGGGTTCACCGGCCTGCCCGACGCCAACAGCAGCGGCAACGTCGAGGGTCTGGCCGCGCTGATCTTCACCCGCTACCTGTGGGCGTTCGAACTCACCGGCGCCCTGCTGATCACCGCGGCACTGGGCGCCATGGTCCTCGCGCACCGGGAGCGCTTCGAACACCGTAAAACCCAGCGCGAGTTGTCCATCGAACGCTTCCAGGACGGTGGTCACGCCACCCCGATGCCCAATCCCGGTGTCTACGCCCGCCACAACGCCGTCGACATGCCCGGTCGGCTTCCGGACGGCAGCGGCGCGAAAACGTCGGTCAGCACGATCCTGCAGCCACGCGAGGTGCCGGAGAACGGAAGGAACGGCGACCGGTGAACCCCGACAACTACCTGTACCTGTCGGCGCTGCTGTTCACCATCGGCGCCGCCGGGGTGTTGTTGCGGCGCAACGTGATCGTGGTCTTCATGTGCGTGGAGTTGATGCTCAACGCGGCGAACCTCGCGTTCGTCGCGTTCTCGCGCATGCACGGCCAACTCGACGGTCAGGTGGTGGCGTTCTTCACGATGGTGGTCGCGGCCTGCGAGGTGGTCATCGGGCTGGCCATCATCATGACCATCTACCGGGCCCGCCGGTCGGCCTCGGTCGACGACGCCAACCTACTCAAACACTGATCAGTTGCCGTTCACACCAGGGGGTATGCGGAACATGGCGATCGACACCTCGGGCACGGTCGGCCGATCGGCCGGCGAGGAGAAGCAACCGGCGATCGGCAAGGGGTGGGTGCAGGCCGTCGCCCTCGTGATGATCTTCGGGTTCTTCATCATGGGCATCCTGGCTTACCGCACCTACACGGCCTCGATGCCCATGCCGGACAGAGTGGTCGACGAATCCGGCCAGGAGTTGTTCACCGGGGCGGACATCACCCGCGGCCAGGAGTTGTTCCAGGCCCGGGGACTGATGCAGTACGGATCCGTACACGGGCACGGCGCCTACCTGGGGCCCGACTACACCGCCGACTATCTTCGCCGCGCCGCCGATGACGTCACCGCACAGTTCGAACGCGCCGGCGAAGCGCAGGTGCAGGACCGGGTGGTCGAGGAGTTCCGGACCAACCGCTTCGACGACCGCACGAAGACGCTCGTCTTCACCGATCGCCAGGCGGCGGCCTTCGACCGAATCCAGCAGCACTACGTCGCACACTTCGGCGCAGACGCCAGGAAGAACGGTCTGTCCCCCGATCTCATCACCGATCCGAAGGAGATCCGCGACCTCACCGCGTTCTTCGCCTGGAGCGCCTGGGCATCCGCAGCGGAGCGGCCGGGGCACAACTACACCTACACCAACAACTGGCCCGCCGAGCCGCGGGTGGACAACGGCCCGACCGCGGATCTGATCGTGTGGTCGGCGCTGTCGCTGATCGCCCTACTCGGCGGAACCGGCATACTGTTCGCGGTCTACGGCCGGTGGAGCCAGAGGATCGGCTGGCACGCCGAGGACGCCCCCGCCATCTCCTATCACCAGCCGGGTGAAGTGACGTTGACGCGATCGCAGCGGGCGACCGTGTGGTTCTTCGCCATCGTGTCGGTGCTCTTCCTCGCGCAGGCGCTGCTCGGCGCGCTCACCGAGCACTACCGGGCGGATCTGTCGTCGTTCTTCGGCCTCGACCTGGCGCGATGGCTGCCCTACAACCTGGCCAGGACATGGCATGTGCAGTTGTCGCTGTTCTGGACCGCGGCAGCGTTTCTGGCCGGGGGCATCTTCCTCACGCCGTTCATCACGCGCCGGGAACCCAGGCGCCAACACTGGTTGGCCTACGGCCTGCTCGGCGCGGTGGCCCTGGTGGTGTTCGGCTCGCTGATCAGCGAGGCCCTGTCGATCTTCGGCGTCATCCCCGAGGGCACCTTGCTGTCCCAGCAGTGGGAGTATCTGGATCTGCCCCGGCTGTGGCAGATCCTGCTGATCGTCGGCCTGTTCCTGTGGATCGCGATCGTCTGGCGCGGACTGCGTTCCAGCTTGAAGACGTCGTCGAAGACGAGCATGCCGTGGATGTTCTTCTTCGCCGGGCTGGCGATCCCGGCGTTCTACGCGGTCGGCCTGCTGGCAGGCAGTGACACCCACTTCTCGGTCGCCGACTTCTGGCGCTTCTGGGTGGTGCACCTGTGGGTCGAGGACTTCCTCGAACTGTTCACCACCGTGATGGTCGCCTACATCTTCGTGCTGCTCGGCGTGGTCCGGCAACGCATCGCGCTCGGGATCATCTTCCTCGACATCATCCTGTACTCGGCCGGCGGCGTCATCGGCACGATGCATCACCTGTACTTCTCCGGAACTCCGGTGGAGCACATGGCCCTCGGCGCGTTCTTCTCCGCGGCCGAGGTGATCCCGCTGACGTTCCTGACGGTCGAGGCGTGGACCTTCCTGCAGTTGGGGTCCCGCCAGCAGACCGGTGACACCAAACCGTTCCCACACCGCTGGTCGGTGATGTTCCTGGTGGCGGTCGGCTTCTGGAACTTCCTGGGCGCCGGGGTGTTCGGCTTCCTCATCAACCTGCCGATCGTGTCGTACTACCAGATCGGTACCGCGCTGACCGCCAATCACGCCCACGGGGCGATGATGGGCGTCTACGGGATGCTGGCCGTCGGCATGGCGATGTTCGCGTTCCGCTACATCATCCCCGCCGACAAATGGCCGGAAAAGCTTGCCCGGCTCAGCTTCTGGTCGTTGAACATCGGGCTGGCCTGGATGGTGTTCGCCACCCTGCTGCCACTGGGGGTGCTGCAGCTCTACCACTCGGTCAACGACGGCTACTTCGAGGCACGGTCGCTGGGCTACATCACCCAGCCCGGCAACGTCCTGCTGGAGTGGATGCGCATGCCCGGCGACATCGTGTTCATCGGCGGCGGCATCCTGCCCCTGCTGTGGATCGCCTGGGTGGCGATCAAGAGCTTCTGGCAGGGCAGGAACACCGCCTACGTCGACGAGCTTCCCGACGAGCCGCTGTACACCGAACTGCCCGCGGCGGCGGGCGCCCGCAACGTCGGAGACACCACACCGTGAGCCCTCCCGACATCGCGACGTGGCTGGTCGCGGGGTACGCACTGGTGCTGGTCCTCGTGGCGTGGGGCTTCGACCTGATGGCCAAGCGGGCCTCACACCGCGCCGCCGGCTGGCGCACCGGCGGATTCGTCTACCACCCGGATCACGACGCGTGGAAGTGTCCGACCGACCAGTGGCTGTGGCCGACGTCCTTCGATCCCAACAACAGGGTCATGCGCTACCGGGCGAAGCCGACCGTCTGCAACAGCTGTCCGGTGAAGGCCGACTGCACGACCTCACCGCACGGCCGCGAGATCAGCCGCCAGGTCGACCCGTGGCCGTTCTCGGAGGCCGGCCGGTTTCACCGCGGAATCGCCTGCGCCATCGCGGGTCTAGCCTTCGTGATGCCGCTCGCGCAGGCCGCCATCACACACAGCACCGCCGATGTGCTCGTGTCGGCCACCACCGGGTTGATCGTGGCGGTGACCTGCCTACCCCTGTTCCGGCACCTGTGGTCGACCCAGGTGATCGCTCCCGAGCACCTGCCTCACCGCACCGCGCACGAGGAGTCCGTGGCCGCCGCGATCGACAAGTACTCCACACGATGGGGAGTCGGACCGTCGAAGAAGGACAGTGGCGCGCGATGACGTGGCTGATTCCCGTGGCAGCAGCGGCGCTCGTCGTCGTCGTGGTGCTGTACCTGTCCCTGAAGGTCATACCCGAATACGAACGCGGCGTGGTGTTTCGCGCCGGCCGCCTCCGGCCGCTCTACGGTCCGGGCGTCAAGTTCCTGATCCCCGTGGTGGACCGACTGATACGGGTCGACCAGCGGGTGGTCACCCTGACCATCCCGCCGCAGGAGGTGATCACCAAGGACAACGTGCCCGCCCGGGTGAACGCCGTCGTCATGTTCCGGGTGACCGATCCGCTGAACGCGATCGTCGCGGTCGAGAACTACTCGGTCGCGACGTCCCAGATCGCGCAGACCACACTGCGGTCGCTGCTCGGCCGGGCCGATCTCGACACCCTCTTGGCCCATCGTGACGACCTCAACCAGGATCTGCGGACCATCATCGAGAAGCAGACTTGCGACTGGGGCGTCGAGGTGTCGGTCGTGGAGATCAAGGACGTCGAGATCCCCGAGTCGATGCAGCGTGCCATGGCGCGCGAAGCCGAGGCCGAACGCGAGCGGAGAGCCAAGGTGATAAACGCCCACGGCGAACTACAGGCTTCCGACGAACTGCGCCAGGCCGCCGAGACGCTCTCGAAGAGCCCGGCATCGCTGCAGTTGCGCTACCTGCAGACCCTGCTCGAGCTCGGCGCCGATCAGAACTCCACGGTGGTGTTCCCGCTACCGGTGGACATCATCACCCCCTTCCTGCGGGGGCTCAAGTCATGAGCCCAGCGGTGTGGCTGCTGATCGCGCTGCCGCTGGCCGGTGCCGTGGTCCTGCTGCTGGCCGGGCGACGGTCGGACCGGTGGGGACACCTGCTGGGCACCGCCGCGGCGGTGGCCTCGTTCGTGGTCGGCGTGGTGCTGTTCGCCGGCATGCTCGGCCGTCCCGCCGAGGACCGGGCCGTCCACGAGACCCTGTTCTCCTGGGTGCCGGTCGGTGACCTGCAGGTCGACTTCGGTCTGCAACTCGACCAGTTGTCGATGTGCTTCGTGCTGTTGATCACCGGGGTCGGCTCGCTGATCCACGTGTACTCGATCGGGTACATGGCACCGGGAGCGCAGCTTGCGGAGCGACCCACAGACACAGGCCCGAGTCGTCGACTTTTTTTCGCCTACCTCAACCTGTTCCTGGCCGCGATGCTGCTGCTCGTCCTAGCCGACAACTACCTCGGGCTCTACGTGGGCTGGGAGGGTGTCGGCCTGGCGTCGTACCTGCTGATCGGCTTCTGGTCGTACAAACCGTCGGCGGCCACCGCGGCGAAGAAGGCCTTCGTCGTCAACCGCGTCGGCGACATGGGTCTGGCTATCGCGCTGATGATCATGTTCGCCACCGTCGGATCGGTGTCGTTCGCCGGGGTGTTCGGCGCCGCACCGCAACTCGGCGAGGGCACGCTCACCGCGATCGGGCTGCTGCTGCTGCTCGGCGCGTGCGGTAAATCCGCGCAGGTACCGCTGCAGTCCTGGCTGGGTGACGCGATGGAGGGCCCGACACCGGTGTCGGCGCTCATCCACGCGGCCACGATGGTCACCGCGGGCGTGTACCTGATCGTGCGCTCCGGCCCGGTCTTCGACCTGGCGCCGACCGCGCAGCTGGCCGTCGTCATCGTCGGCACCGTCACGCTGCTGTTCGGCGCGATCATCGGCTGCGCCAAGGACGACATCAAGAAGGCACTGGCGGCATCGACCATGAGCCAGATCGGTTACATGGTGCTGGCCGCCGGGCTCGGCCCGGCCGGGTACGCGTTCGCGATCATGCATCTGCTGACCCACGGGTTCTTCAAGGCCGGCTTGTTCCTCGGGGCCGGATCGGTCATGCACGCCATGGACGACGAGGTGAACATGCGCCGCTACGGCGGCCTGCGCAAGGCGCTGCCGATCACGTTCGCCACCTTCGGGCTCGGCTACCTCGCGATCATCGGGGTGCCGCCGCTGGCCGGGTTCTTCTCCAAGGACGGCATCATCGAGGCCGCGCTCGGCGCCGGTGGCGTCAAGGGCTGGATCCTCGGCGGTGCGGCGATCCTCGGCGCCGGGATCACCGCGTTCTACATGACGAGGGTGATGTTGATGACGTTCTTCGGTGAGAAGCGTTGGGCTGCAGTGGGAGATGGGCCCGAGGTACATCCACACGAGGCGCCTGCCGTCATGACCGTGCCGATGATCGTGCTGGCCGTCGGATCGGTGGCCTCGGGCGGGCTGCTGGCGATCGGCGGCGCGCTGTCGCACTGGCTCGAACCCGTGGTCGGCACCCACGAGGAGACGCACGCGGTGCCCGTCGTCGTGGCCACCATCGTCATCCTGTCGGTCGTCGCCGTCGGTATCGCGGTCGCCTACCGCATGTACGCGACCCGCGAGGTGCCCGCCGAGGTTCCGGTGGGGTCGGCGCTGACCGTCGCCGCGCGCCGCGACCTCTACGGCGATGCGCTCAACGAGGCCGTATTCATGCGGCCCGGCCAGGCAGTGACGGCGGGCATGGTCAGCGTCGACGACCGGGCGATCGACGGCGCCGCGACCGGCCTCGCCACGCTGGTGGCCCGCGCATCGAACGGATTGCGCGGTCTGCAAACCGGATTCGCCCGGTCCTACGCGCTGGGCATGCTCGGCGGCGCGGCGCTCGTGGTGGCGGCGATCCTGGCGGTGAACCTGTGGTGATTCCCTGGCTGAGCGTGCTGTGGGCGGCGCCGATCGTCGGCGCCGGTGTGGTGATGTTGGTGCCCCGTCGCACTCTGGCGAAGTGGGTGGCGCTGGCGGTGTCGTTGGTCGCGCTGGCGGTCACCGCGGTCGTCGCGGTCGGCTTCGACCCCGGCGGCGAGCAGTACCAGTTCGTCGAATCCCGCCAATGGATACCGTCGTTCGGCACGGGCTACATCCTCGGTGTCGACGGTATCGCCCTGGCGCTGATCGTGTTGACCGCGGTGCTGGTGCCGTTGCTGATCGTCGCCGGGTGGAACGACGCCGACCGCGCACCGCAACGCCGGTCCGTGCACACCTACCTCGCGCTGACACTGGCCGTCGAGGGCATGGTGTTCATGTCGCTGGTCGCCCTCGACGTGCTGCTGTTCTACGTGTTCTTCGAGGCCATGCTGATCCCGATGTACTTCCTCATCGGTGGCTTCGGCGCCGACCGGGCGGCATCGTCCAAGGCGGCGGTAAAGTTCCTGCTGTACAACCTGTTCGGCGGTCTGATCATGTTGGCGGCGGTGATCGGTCTGTACGTGACCACGGCGGCCAGCGACGCATTCGAGGGGGGCACCTTCGACTTCCGGGCCATCGTCGCGGCCGTCGCCGCCGGCGACTTCGCGGTGAACCCCGCGGTCCTCAACTTGATGTTCCTCGGTTTCATGTTCGCGTTCGCGGTGAAGGCGCCGCTGTGGCCGCTGCACCGCTGGTTGCCCGACGCCGCGGTCGAGGCCACCCCCGCGAGCGCGGTGCTGATGATGGCGGTGATGGACAAGGTCGGCACGTTCGGCATGCTGCGCTACTGCCTGCAGTTGTTCCCCGACGCCGCAACGCTGTTCCGTCCGCTGATCATCACGCTCGCGGTGGTCGGCATCGTCTACGGGGCGGTGGTCGCCATCGGCCAGACCGACGTGATGCGGTTGATCGCCTACACGTCGATCTCGCATTTCGGTTTCATCATCCTCGGCATCTTCGTCATGACGAGTCAGGGGCAGTCCGGCTCGGCGCTGTACATGGTCAACCACGGCATCTCGACCGCGGCACTGTTCCTGATCGCGGGTTTCCTGGTGTCGCAGCGCGGTTCGCGCCTCATCGCCTCCTACGGCGGCGTGCAGAAGGTGGCGCCGGTACTGGCCGGCACCTTCCTCGTCGCGGGTCTGGCGACGTTGTCGCTACCCGGGCTGGCCCCGTTCATCAGCGAATTCCTGGTGCTCATCGGCACCTTCACCCGCTACCCGGTGCTGGCGGTGGTGGCGGCCACCGCGCTGGTGCTCTCCGCGATCTACGTGCTGTGGATGTACCAGCGGATGATGACGGGTCCGGTGCGCGACGGCAACGAACGGCTGCGTGACCTGGTGCCGCGGGAGCTCGCGGTCGTGACCCCGCTGATCGCGCTTCTGTTGGTGTTGGGTGTGTATCCGAAACCCGCACTCGACGTGATCGACCCGGCGGTCGGCCACACGCTGACGACCATCAACCAGCCGGACCCGACGCCGAAGGTCGCAGAGGGGGCCGCCCGGTGATTCCCACTCCTACCGTCGAATACGGTCTGATCTCGCCCATGCTGATCGTGGTGGGCGCCGCGATCGCCGGTGTGCTCGTCGAGGCGTTCCTGCCCAGGCGCAGCCGTTACGCGGCACAGCTCACGCTCGCGCTCGGCGCCACGGTCGCCGCACTCGCGGCCGTCGTCGTGGTGAGCCGGCAGATGTCCGGGGAGATCGGCCGGTCCGCCGTGATGGGATCGGTGGTGGTCGACCGGCCCGCGCTGTTCCTGCAGGGCACCATCCTGCTCGTCGCCGTCCTCGGGATCCTGCTCATCGCGGAACGGCAGATCCCCGCCGGCACTGAAACCGAGGATGCCGCAGCGGGACTCGACGCGTTCACCCCGCAGGCCTCGGCGGTGCCCGGCAGCGTCGCCGAGCGGGTGGCCACCCGGGCCGGGGTGGCGCAGACCGAGGTGTTCCCGCTGACCATGTTCGCCGTCGCGGGCATGCTGCTGTTCCCCGCCTCCGACGACCTGCTGACCATGTTCATCGCGCTCGAGGTGCTCTCGCTGCCGCTGTACCTGCTGTGCGGGCTGGCCCGGCGGCGGCGCCTGCTCTCCCAGGAGGCCGCGCTCAAGTACTTCCTGCTCGGCGCGTTCTCCTCGGCGTTCTTCCTCTACGGCGCCGCGATGTTGTACGGCTATGCGGGAACGCTCGACCTGCGCGGAATCGCCGCCGTCGTGGCCGAGGACACCGGTACGACGTCGCTCGCGCTGACCGGCACCGGCCTGATCCTGGTCGGGGTGTTGTTCAAGGTGGGCGCGGCGCCGTTCCACTCCTGGATCCCCGACGTGTACCAGGGGGCCCCGACCCCGGTCACCGCGTTCATGGCGGCCGCCACCAAGATCGCCGCGTTCGGCGCGCTGCTGCGGATCTTCTACGTGGCCCTGCCCGAGCTGCGCGACGACTGGCGCCCGGTGCTGTGGGCGGTCGCGATCCTGACCATGGTCGTCGGCACCGTGACCGCTGTGACCCAGACCGATGTGAAGCGGATGCTCGCCTACTCGGCGATCGCCCACTCGGGGTTCATCCTCACCGGCGTGATCGCCGAGAACCGCCCGGGTCTGTCGTCGGTGCTGTTCTATCTGTTCGCCTACGGGTTCTCCACGCTCGGGGCATTCGCCGTGGTCGGCCTGGTGCGCGACGCCAACGGGCAGGAGGATACGGCGATGGCCCGCTGGGCGGGCCTCGGCCGGCGCAATCCCCTTGTCGGGGCGGTGTTCTCGTTGTTCCTGCTCGCGTTCGCGGGGATCCCGCTGACCAGCGGCTTCGTCAGCAAGTTCGCGGTGTTCAAGGCGGCGGGCCAGGGCGGTGCGATACCGCTGGTGGTGGTCGGCGTGATCGCCAGCGCGATCGCGGCCTACTTCTACGTGCGGGTGATCGTGTTGATGTTCTTCACCGATCCGCCCGCCGACGCACCGACGGTCGTGGTGCCCAGCGGGCTGACCACCGCGGCCATCACGGTGACCGCCGCGGTGACGCTCGCCCTCGGGGCGCTGCCGCAGCCACTGCTCGACCTCGCGAACAACGCCGACCTGTTCCTGCGTTAGCTTGCGTATATGACCTCCCTCGTCCAGGTGGCCGACGTCGACCACGTCCGCCTGCTCACCATGAACCGGCCCGAGGCGCGAAATGCGCTCAGCCGCGACCTTATTCGGGCGCTGTACGCGTCGCTGTCCGAGGCCGACGACGACGCGTCGGTGCACGTCGTGGTGCTCACCGGCGCAGACCCCGCGTTCTGCGCAGGGGTGGACCTCAAGGAGGCCGCCCGCGAGGGCACGGAGTACTTCGCCGAGTTCCAATCGCAGAGCTGCATCACCCGGGTCGCCGAGATGCGGACACCGGTCATCGGGGCGGTCAATGGGGCGGTGTTCACCGGCGGGCTGGAGATGGCGCTGGGCTGCGACTTCCTCATCGCATCGCACCGTGCGGTGTTCGCCGACACCCACGCCCGCGTCGGCATCCTGCCCGGCGGCGGGATGACGGCGCGGCTGCCACAGGTGGTCGGTGCCGCGATGGCGCGACGGCTGTCGATGACCGGTGAGGTCGTCGATGCCGAGCGGGCCGAGCGGATCGGGCTGGTGACCGAGGTGGTGCCGCACGAGCGGCTGCTCGATCGCGCCATCGAATTGGCCGCCCAGATCGCCGAGGTGCCCGCGGCGACCATGGCCGGACTCAAGGAGATCTACACGCGCGGCGCCGACGCCGTCATCTCCCCCGCCCTGGCCGCAGAGCAGGACATCGCGGGATCGCAGGCCCGCGACTTCGCCGGCCTGTCCACCCGGTTCGACGACGTGACCGCCCGCAACCGCGCTCAGATCGCGACCGACTGACGCCGACCCAGCCCGATTGTGCGGTTTCATCCGCGACACGCCGCATGTGGCGGATCAATCCGCACACTCGACGGCTGACGCTACACCGCTTGGGCGAACCAGCGTCCGTTGCTGCGCGCGAGGGCGATCGGGTGGTCGAAGCAGGCGCTGATCGCCTCGGAGGTCAACACGTCGGCCGCCTCGCCCTGGGCGATGATTCGGCCGTCGCGCAGCAGCAGCGCATGTGAGGTCGTGGCGGGGATCTCCTCGATGTGGTGGGTGACGAGCACCGTCGCCAACTGCGGATCCGAGTGCCGCAACCCGTCCATGGCGGCCAGGAGTTGTTCGCGCGCAGCCAGATCCAGGCCGGTGGCCGGCTCATCGAGGATCAACAGATGCGGTTCGCCGATCAGCGCGCGGGCGATCAGGGTGCGGCCGCGCTCACCCTGCGACATCACCTGCCACTGCGACTCGGCGCGGTCGGCCAACCCGAGGGAGCCGATCAGCTCGTCGGCACGCCGGATCTGTCCGCTTGTCGGTGACCATCGGGGCACGAAATCCGGGGTGTTCGTCAGACCGGTCAGCACCACCTCCCGGGCCGTCAGCGGTGCGTCGACCCGGTGACGCGGGTTGACGTGGCCGATGTGCGTGCGGAGTTCCCGCATGTCCACCCGGCCCAGGCGGTGGCCCAGCACGTCGACCGTCCCGCTCGTGGGGTGGGCGACGGCACCGAACAGACTCAGCAGCGTGCTCTTGCCGGCACCGTTGGGACCGAGCACGACCCAGCTCTGGCCGGCCTCGATGGTCACCGAGACGTCGGCGAGCAGGTGACGGCCTCCGCGGACGAAGCCGATGTCCTCGACGCGCAGCACCGCCGTCATGACCTCGCCTCCACCAGTGCGGTGTGCCGGTCACCGGGGAACGATTGCAGCGTCACCCCGCTATGCCATCACACCCCGGGTGACGATGGCCGCGGTCTGGTCGACCCACGCCTCGTCGAGGTCGCTGCCGGGCAGCAGGAGCAGCCGCAACATGGTGGCGCCGCCGATGACTTCGATCAGCCGGTCCGGTTCGATGTCGCCGTGGACCTCCCCCCGGGTGATCGCGTCCTCGAGGCGGACGCGCACGGCGGCGAACAAGTCGGTGAACCGCGCCATCACCCGCGTGTTGAGATCGGCGTCGTCGGCCACGTCGGCGATCAGTCCCGGCAAGGCGGCCCGCACCACCGGGCTGGTGAAGACGTCGCGGGCGGCGCCGATCATCGCCCGCACGTCGGCCGCGATGTCGCCGGCGGGGGTGTCGAGTGCCGTCGGCGCGGCGGGGAACGCCGCCTCGTGCACCAGTTCGGCCTTGCTCGACCAACGGCGGTAGAGCGCCGTCTTCGTGGTGCCCGCCCGTTCCGCCACCGCGGCCATGGTCAGATTCGAATAACCGATTTCCACAAGCAGATCCGCGGTGGCCCGCAGTATGGCAGCGTCGATACGCGGATCGCGGGGACGTCCGGCGGTCTGGACCTTGTCAACGACAGACGGGTCTGCTTTCATAACGCTACTCACGGTATCGTAATTGCCGGCAGAAGGAAGAACGCATGCCACACGAACCGGCTGTCGAAGACGTCAGCCGCCTGCAGCGCGCCAGTCGTGACGTCACCACTCTGCCCGGCATCATGTCGCGGTGGCTGGCCACCAGGCTGCCCGACGGACAGGCGCCCGAGGTGCTCGTCGAGAGCGGTGTCGACGCGAACGGAATGTCCTCGGAGACCATCATTCTCACGGTCCGCTCGGACGCCGGCGAGCAGCGGTTGGTCGCCCGGGTCGCCCCCGCCGCCGAAGATGTGCCGGTGTTCTCGGACTACCGGCTGGACCACCAGTTCGAGGTCATCCGGCTGGTCGGCGAGAAGACCGACGTGCCGGTACCGCGGGTGCGCTGGCTCGAACCCACCGGCGAGGTGCTCGGCACCCCGTTCTTCCTGATGGACCACGTCGACGGCGTCGTCCCGCCCGATGTCATGCCGTACACGTTCGGCGGCAACTGGTTCTACGACGCACCCGTCGAGCGTCAGCGCGAACTGCAGGACAGCACCGTCGAGGTGCTGACGAAGTTGCACTCGATTCCCGACCCGCAGACCACCTTCGGCTTCCTCGCCACCGGACCCGGCGACAACGCGCTGACGCGAAACCTGAACTGGCTCAAGGCATGGTATGAGTTCGCGGTGCCCGACATCGGGCGGTCGTCACTGATCGAGGACGCGCTGGGCTGGCTCGACGCGCACTGGCCTGCGGACGTCGCGGCCGGCGACCCGGTCCTGGTGTGGGGCGACGCGCGGGTCGGCAACGTGCTCTACCGGGATTTCCGTCCCGTCGCGGTGCTGGACTGGGAGATGGCGACCCTCGGACCGCGCGAGATGGATGTCGCGTGGATGATCTTCGCGCACATGGTGTTCCAGGAGCTGACCGGTCTGGCGGGGCTCGACGGGATGCCGCATTTCATGCGCGAGGAGGACGTGAAGGCCACCTACGCCGAGCGCACCGGCGTCCAGTTGGGCGATCTGCACTGGTTCTACGTGTATTCGGCGGTGATCTGGGCGTGCGTGTTCATGCGCACCAGCGCCCGGCGGGTGCATTTCGGCGAGATCGAACCGCCGACGGACGTGGAATCGCTGTTCTACCACGGCGCCCTGCTGCGCCGCCTCATCGGAGAGGACTCGTGATGCTCGGACCCATGGACGAATTCCCGGTGCACCAGATCCCGCAGCCCATCGCGTGGCCGGGGTCCTCGGACCGGAACTTCTACGACCGCTCGTACTTCAACGCCCACGACCGCAGCGGCGACATCTTCCTCATCACCGGCATCGGGTACTACCCGAACCTCGGGGTCAAGGATGCGTTCGTGCTGGTGTCCCGGCGCGGCGGCGGCGAGAAGGGGTTGCTCGGCGACACCCACACCGCCGTGCACCTGTCCGACGGCATCGACCAGGACCGGTTGAACCAGCACGTCGGCAACTACCGCGTGGAGGTCAGCGAACCGCTGCGCAAACTACGCATCGTGATGGACGAAACCGAGGGTGTCGCAGTCGATCTCACCTGGGAGGGGCTCTTCGACGTCGTCCAGGAGCAACCGCACGTCATGCGGACCGGCAACCGGGTCACGCTGGACGCGCAGCGGTTCGCCCAGGTCGGCGCCTGGAGCGGACGGATCCTGCTCGACGGTCAGGAGATCGCCGTCGACCCGCAGACCTGGATCGGCACCCGCGACCGCTCGTGGGGGATCCGGCCGATCGGTGAGGCCGAACCCGCCGGGCGTCCGGCCGATCCACCGTTCGAGGGCATGTGGTGGCTCTACGTCCCGATGGCATTCGACGACTTCGCGATCGTGCTCATCATCCAGGAGGACCCCACCGGGTTCCGCTCGCTCAACGACTGCACCCGGGTGTGGCGCGACGGCCGCGTCGAACAGCTGGGGTGGCCGCGGGTGAGGATCCACTACACGTCGGGGACCCGAATCCCCTACGGCGCCACCATCGAAGCCACGGCCGGGGACGGTTCACCGGTGGTGTTCGAGGTGGAGTCCAAGCTGCCGGTGCCCATCCACATCGGCGGCGGCTACGGCGGGGATTCCGACTGGCTGCACGGGGTGTGGAAGGGCGAGAAGTTCACCGAGCGGCGCGATTACGACCTGAGCGACCCGTCGGTGTCCGGACGCGCGATGTTCGGCGTCATCGACCATGTCGGCCGGGCGACCTGTTCGGTGGACGGCCGCACCGTCGAGGGCTGGGGGCTGTTCGAACACGGCGCGCTCGGTCGCCACGACCCGTCCGGATTCGCCGACTGGCTCACGCTCGCCCCGTAGCAGCGGCGATTTGGGCGTGGCTGGTCGCGCTCAGCGCGACCAGCTACGCCGAAATCACCCGCTCTGAGGCCGGGACGCGGCCGAACACCATCGACTCCTCGATCCGGTCGAACCGGTGGTCGATGGCGTCGAGGACGTAGTTGTGCCGCACGTTCCACGGCCGCTGGGTGCCCGATTTCGGCAGGGCGTGCGGCGCCCGCTGGACGTAGCCGGCGTTGATGTTCCACGCCGGCTTCTCCGCCATGGGTTTGTCGCCGAGGTGCGGATAGGCGTGCGTGTAACCGTGTTCGTCCATGAACGCGATCAGTCGGGCGAAGGCCCGCGCGGTCAGGTCCGCGCGCAGCGTCCACGACGCGTTGATGTAGCCCACGCACCACGCCAGGTTCGGCACGTCCTCGAGCATGTGCTCCTTGAACACGAACCGGTCCTGGGGTTTGATCTCCGCACCGTCGATGCTCAGCGCGATGCCGCCGAGTGCCTGCAGCTGCAGTCCGGTGGCGGTCACGATGATGTCGGCGTCGATGCGCTCACCCGAACGCAGGACGACGCCCTTCTCGTCGAACGTGTCGATGTGGTCGGTGACCACCTCGGCCCGGCCGTCGGCGATCGCCGAGTACAGGTCGTCGTCGAGGCTCAGGCACATCCGCTGATCCCACGGGTCGTACCGCGGGTTGAAGTGCACGTCGACCGGATAGCCGTCGGGCAGCGTCTTGGCGGCCTGATTGCGGATGAACCGTCGCACCAGGCGTGGCGCCTTCCGCGACAGCGCGTAGGTGGAGACGATGAACGCGAGGTTGTACAGCCGTACGAGGTGGAAGGCGATCCGCGCCGGGAAGACCTTGCGGATGGCCTGCACCACCGGGTTGATCCGCGGTGAGGACAGCACATACGTCGGTGAGCGCTGCAACATCGTGACGTGGCCGGCCTGCCGGGCCAGCGCGGGGACCATGCTGATCGCGGTGGCGCCGCTGCCGATCACCACGACGTTCTTACCCGTGTAGTCGAGGGATTCGGGCCAGTGCTGCGGATGGACCACCTCGCCGGCGAAGTTGTCGAGGCCCGGGAACTCGGGCCGGTAGGGCTCGTCGTAGTTGTAGTAGCCGGTGCCGAAGAACAGGAACCGGCTGCGGTAGGTGCGCGGCTGCCCGTCCTGCTGGGTGTGCACGGTCCAGGTGTCGGTGGCCGAATCCCAGTCCGCCGACAACACGTGGGTGTCGAACCGGATGTGGGAGTCGATGCCGTGCTTGTGGGCGGTCTGGGTCAGGTATTCGCGGATGTCGTCACCGTCGGCGACGTTCTCCGGCCTGGTCCACCGCTCGAACGGGAAGCTCAGCGTGAAGATGTCGCTGTCCGAGCGGATGCCCGGGTAGCGGAACAGGTCCCAGGTGCCACCGATGCGCCCCCGGCGCTCGAGGATCGTGTACGTCAGCCGCGGGTTCCTCTCCTGCAGGCGGTAGGCCGCGCCTATCCCCGAGATGCCTGCACCGATGATCAGGACATCGGTCTGATCAGCATCGACGCCGCTCATGGAACCTCCATTGGTCCGCTTACGTACCGACCCCCACCATAGGGCTCACCCGCGCAGCGCGTCGACGATCTGGGCCAACGAATCCACATCGATCGGCTGGGGCTGGTACAGGCAGATGCGGTCGGCGACGCCGCCCACCCGGTCCCGGATGTGCGCGGCGATCTCCGCGGGGGTGCCGCAGGCGGCGATGGTGTGCAGCATGTCGTCGGGGATCAGCGTGGCCATCTCCTGCCAGCGGCCCTGTTTGGACATCGCGTGCAGTTCCGGCTGCAGATCACCCCACCCGTGCAGGTCGAGGACCGGACGGTAGGCCGGCGTGGAACCGTAGAACGCCAGCAACTGGCGGGTGGCGGCGTGATCGGGGTTCTGCTCGGAGGCGACCGAGACGATGACCTCCGGGACGACGGTGAACTCCGCGGCGTCCCGGCCGGCGGCCGCCAGCCCCTCGGCGACCGCCGTCATGGTCGATTCGTGCAGGAAACGTTTGGTGCCGAACGGCATCACCAGCAGCCCGTCGGCGTGTTCGGCGGTCGCGCGGGTCAGCCGGGGACCGAGCGCACCCACGTAGATCGGCGGCGGTCCGAAGTCGTTGCCGCGCGGCGTGAAGTTCGGTGTCATCAGCGTGTGCCGGTAGAACTCACCGCGGAAGTCCAGCGGCTCCCCGGTCGACCAGGTCGCGAAGATCGCCCGCAACGCGCCGATCATCTCCGTCATCCGCGCAACGGGGCGGTCGAAGTCTGCACCGAACCGCTTCTCGATCTGGGTTCGGATCTGCGTGCCCAGCCCTAGCGTGAACCGCCCGCCGGACAGGATCTGGTGGTCGATCGCCTGGTGGGCCAGGTGAATCGGATTGCGCGGGAACGCGATCGCGACATTGGTCATCAGATCCAGCCCGCCGACCGTGGCGGCCAGCGTCAGCGGGGTGAACACGTCGTGCGGTCCCTCGAAGGTGAACACGCCGTCGGCGCCCGCTTCGCGCAGCGCGTGTGCCCGTCGGATCGCATCTGTCGGGCCGAACAGCGCCGTCATCACCTGCACGACGTGAGAGCCTAGTCGGATGACAGCACCGGCCGGCGCCGACGTCGTCGTGGTGGGGGCCGGGTTCGCCGGGCTCACGGCGGCCCGCGAACTCACCCGCCGCGGCCACGACGTGGTGGTGTTCGAGGGACGGGACCGGGTCGGCGGACGGGCGTACACCACCACCGTCGCCGGCGTCCCGGTCGATCTGGGTGCCTCGTTCATCGGGCCGACCCAGGACGCGGTCATCGCGCTGGCGGCCGAACTGGGCTGCGACACCGTCCGCACCTACAACCGCGGCAACAACCTGATCCGCTGGCGCGGGCGGGTGCGCTCCTACCGCAGCACCATCCCGCGTCTGTCGATCATCGAACTGCTCGACGTGAGCCGCATCCAGTGGCGGTTCGAGCGGTTGTGCAAACAGATCCCGCTCGCCGCGCCGTGGACCGCGCCCGCGGCCCACCGACTCGACGACCTCAGCCTCGAATCGTGGCTGCGGTCGGTGCACGCCAGCGCGTCGACGCGCGACCTGATGGCGATCATGTCCCGGGTCACCTGGGGGTGCGAACCCGACGCGGTGTCGCTGCTGCACGCCGCACGCTACGTCAAGGCGGCGGGCGGTATCGGGTGCATGCTCGACGTCGAGGGCGGAGCGCAACAGGACCGTTTCCCGGGCGGCTCCCAGCAGATCGCGGTGCGGATGGCAGCCGAACTGGGCGACCGGGTGGTCACCGGTGCGCCGGTACGCCACATCGAGCGGGACACCGACGGGGCGCTGAACGTCCACACCGAGCGCGGCAACACGGCGGCGCGGGCGGTGATCGTCGCCGTGGCACCCGCCCACCGCGAGACCATCGAGTTCGAACCGCGACTGCCCGCCGGTTACGCCGATCTGGCCGCGCACTGGCCGCAGGGCCGGCTGAGCAAGGCCTACGCCGCCTACGACACACCGTTCTGGCGCGACGGCGGATGCTCGGGTGAGGCGTTGTCCGACGAGGGTCCGGTGTTCATCACCTTCGACGTCAGTCCGTCGGACAAGGGCCCGGGCATCCTGCTGGGGTTCACGAACGCGGCGTCGTTCGACCTGCTCTCCCCCGACGAGCGCCGCAGCCGCGCACTGGCCGGATTCGCCGCGCTGTTCGGCGACGCCGCATCGTCACCGATCGACTACGTCGATCACCTGTGGGGCGCCGACGAGTTCGCACCGGGCGGCCCGACCGCGGCGGTGCCGCCCGGCGCATGGCTGGCCTACGGTCAGTGGCTGCGCACACCGGTCCACGGAATCCATTGGGCGGGAACGGAAACCGCGGACGAATGGACGGGCTTCCTCGACGGCGCGGTGCGCTCGGGGCAGCGGGCCGCAACCGAGGTGCACGACCTCTTGTCGCGTTAGGACCCCGCCGTCACGACGTGGCGCGGCGCGGGGTGGCCACCGACTCGACCAGATTGCGCAGCGCACCGTTGACCTCGTGAGGCCGTTCCAGGATGGCGCAGTGCCCGCCGGACAGTTCGAGGAAGGCGGCCAGGTTCGGCACCGACTCGGCGATCCGCTTCGCCGAGGTGATCGGCAGCAGGCGGTCCTTGTCGCTGCCGATCACGAGCGTCGGCACGTGGAGGTTCTCCAGGCCGATGTGGCGCGGTCCGAGCGACTCCACCAGGACCCGCGCCCAGCCGCCACGACCCGCGGCCGGCGTGCCCGCGAACAGTTCGAACACGAAGGCGGCCACCTCGGGATCGGCGGCGCGGCCGACGGCAAGTTCCGAGACGAACCGGCGGCCCGGCCGGTGCGCCGCCGCGAGCAGCGGTGCGGCGCCGAACGTCTTGATCACGGTGCCTGCCGCCCGCACGCGCGTCGCCGACAGCCGATGGGGCACCGGGAGGAACTGGATGTCGCGCAGCAGATCCCCGGTGGTGGTGTTGATCAGCGCGACACCCGCGGCCCGTTGCGCCACCCGCTCGGGGAAACGTTCGGCCCAGCTGCTGATGGCGATGCCGCCCATCGAGTGGCCCGCGACGACCGCCCGCTCGCCGGGGGCGACGGTCGCGTCCAGCACCGCGTCGAGGTCGGCGGCCAGATAGTCGAGGCTGTAGTTGCCGCGCCGGGGCGGTACGCCGCTGCGCCCGTGGCCGCGGTGGTCGAACGCGATGACGCGGTGATCGCGGGCGAGGTCGGCGATCTGGTAGGCCCACACCCGGATCGCGCATGTGATGCCGTGCGCGAGCACGACCGGTGGGGCGTTCTCGGGTCCGAAGACCTCGGTGTGCAGCCGCACCCCGTCCACGGAGCGCACCGGGACCACCCGGCTGGGCGGCAACGACTTCGCGGCGGCGAATCGGCTGGTGGATCGTGCCCTGCTCACGGGTGCTCCCATCGCGGTGCCGGCAACGTCGCCGGGGTTAACAGCCTAGCTCTCGGTGACCGGAACCGGCTTGATTACGCGGCCCGTTTTGGCGGCCGACCAGGCGGCATCGAACTGCTCGAACGGGAACCTCGTGACCAGCCGGTCCAGTGACAGTTCGCCGGACCTCGCCAAGGCGACCAGGTGCGGGATGAACGCATGAGGTTCGCTGTCGCCCTCGACGACGCAGCGCGGTGAGTGTCAGCGCCGGCTTCGAGCAGCACCGCGACACGGGCGTCGATCACCCCGGGATGTTAAATGGTTCCCGTCGACGGAAGGAAGGCGACCATGCGCGCGGTTCAGATTGACCGATTGGACGGTCCCGGCTCGGTACAGGTCGTCGACGTCGACGAGCCCGACAGCGCCGATGGGGTGCTGATCGATGTGCACGCGGCCGGGGTGGCGTTCCCCGATGCGCTGCTCACCCGCGGGCTCTACCAGTACAAGCCGGACCTGCCGTTCACCCCGGGCGCCGAGATCGCCGGTGTGGTGCGCAGCGCCCCCGCAGGATCGGGGGTGTCGCCGGGTGATCGGGTCGCGGGTCTGACGATGCTGTCCGGTGGCATGGCCGAAGTCGTTGCGCTGGCCCCGGATCGGGTGTTCCCGCTGCCCGACGCGGTGTCGTTCGAAGCCGGCGCGGGGCTGTTGTTCAACGATCTGACCGTGCACTGCGCGTTGCGCACGCGGGGCCGGTTGGCCAAGGGCGAGACGGTCCTCGTCCACGGCGCCGCCGGCGGGATCGGCACCTCGACACTGCGGTTGGCTCCGGCGTTCGGTGCGGGACGCACCATCGCCGTGGTCAGCACCGAGGAGAAGATCCCGGTGGCACAGGCGGCCGGCGCCGACGAGGTGGTGCTGGCCGACGGGTTCAAGGATGCCGTCAAGGAGTTGACGGATGGGCGCGGTGTCGACGTCGTGGTCGATCCCGTGGGCGGCGACCGGTTCACCGACTCGCTGCGCTCGCTGGCACCCGGCGGCCGGCTGTTGGTGATCGGTTTCACCGGCGGCGAGATTCCCACCGTGAAGGTGAACCGGCTGCTGCTCAACAACGTCGATGTCGTCGGAGTCGGTTGGGGCGCTTGGACTTTCGCGCACCCCGGCTATGTGCGGGAACAGTGGGCCGAACTCGAGCCGCTGTTGGCCTCCGGCGCGGTGTCCGCGCCGCAACCCGATGTGTTCCCGCTGGAGCGGGCGGCGGAAGCCATTGCGGCACTGGAGAATCGCAGCGCCAAAGGAAAGGTCGTCATCGCGGTGCGATGAGCGCTCAGCCTGCGGCGACGTAGTCCATCGGGGGACCGTCGGGTCCGACGGCGGCCTGGTCGGCGACCGCGGTCGCGACCGGCTGGCCGGACTGCACCGTCGCGAAAACCGCCACGCGGTCGTCGACGGAGAACGATGTCACCGGGCTGGCGGGCTGCTGGCGGTCGGTCGTGACGGCATGGGTGTCCGGGGTGATCCGGTAGGTCTGGATGAGGCCGTCGTCGCTGCGAGTGGTGACCGAGTCGGCGGTCACGGCGATCACGGTGCCGTTCTGAGTGACCGGCGCGCTGCTGGTGGCCTGCGGCGCCTCGGGTGCCGCAGGGGCGGGTCCGGGTGACGAGAAGTGCACGATCGCACCGGCGAGAACGCCTGCCGACGCCACGGCGAACGACAGCGAGCCGCCCACGACAACGGGCCACTGCGTCGTCCGGTGCTGGGTCATCGGTTCGGGTGACCGGTGTTTTCCACTCATACCTCTGCGCTCCACGAAGTTGTGCATCTGCGGGGGTTTCTACCCCTGCGCTGTCAAGTGCAAACAGCACCGACCCGGAAAATGCTTCCCGCACCACCTCTGAGCTGGACAAACCGCCCTATCACCTGCGGCCGGATACGTCAGTTCTGCACGGCGGGACGAATCGTGAGCTCGCCGATCTCGACATGGGCGGGTGCCTCGATGGCGAAGGCGATCGCTTGGGCGACAGCCTCGGGCTCCAGGCCGACGTCGTCCATGGAGCGTCGAATCCGCTCACGCAGAACCGGGTCGTCGATCGAGCCGTCCATCTCGGTGTTGACGAAACCCGGTGAGATCGCCGTGGTGCGGACGACACCGTCGGTCGATTCCTGACGCAGCGCTTCCAGCACGGTGCGGACGGCGTTTTTCGTCGCGGCGTACACGCCCTGGTCGGGAACGATCTTCAATCCAGCGGTCGACACGGTGGTCACGAAGTGGCCGTGGCCCTGCCTGCGAAAGATCGGCAGAGCGGCGGCAATGCCGTGCAGGACGCCGCGCAGGTTCACGTCGATCATGGCCGACCAACCGTCGACGTCGAGGTCGGAGATCGGGCCGATTCTGCCGATTCCGGCGTTGTTGACCATGACGTCGAGCCGTCCGAACTCGTCGACCGCCCGGTCGGCCAGGCGCCGGACATCGTCGAGGCGGGTGACGTCGGCCGTGCACACCACGGCGGCGCCGCCCGCTTCCCGGATCTCGGCGGCGACGCGGTCGAGGTGGTCGGCGCGGCGGGCGCCCAGCACGACAGCGGCCCCGCGGCGGGCCAGTTCCCGGGCCGTCGCCTCACCGATCCCGCTGCTGGCACCGGTGATCGCGACGACCCTGGACATCGTGGATGACATGGCCGGCTCCTTTCGGTCGATTAAAGTGGACACGTGTCCCCTTACCGCTCGACAGTAGCGGACACATGTCCGTTTAGCAGTGGAGGTGGCCGGTGAAGCGGCGCAGCGACGCCGAGCAGAACCGTGCCCGGATCCTCGCGGCCGCGCGGGCGCGCATCGTCGCATCAGACGATGTGAAGATGAACGAGATCGCCAAGGCGGCCGGCGTCGGCCAGGGGACGCTCTACCGGCACTTCCCCACTCGAGAGGCCCTGCTCGCCGAGCTGTACCGCGACGACGTCGATGCGCTCGTGGTATCCGCCTCAGAACTGCTCGAACGGCACCCCCCGTTCGACGCCCTGGCGTTGTGGTTCGACCGGGTCGCCGACTACGCCCGGGTCAAACGCGGAGTCTTCGCCGCCGCAACGGATTCCGCGCGCACTGAGCTGGCCGGCCACAGCGCAGGACCGATCGGCGGAGCGGTGACCACACTGCTGGAGGCCGGTAAAGCGGCCGGTCAGATCCGCGACGACGTCGACGCCCGCGACGTGATCCTGCTCCTCGGTTACCTCACGCGCCTCGACGACGCCGAATGGAATGTCCGCGCGCAGCGCATACTCACGATCATCCTTGCGGGACTGCGCCGCTGACCGCCTGCGCATGCGAACCGATGTCGGACTCCCCCAGTTCGGCAGCGATCGACACCACCAGGCCGCCGAGCATGAACGCGATGATCGTCGCAGCCAGGGCGCCCGCGCCTAGCGACGGAATGAACCGTCGCACTCCGCTGGGATCCGTTGCCCCGTGGTGGTATTCGTGAGTCAGGGCGTGGCCCTTGCCTCGGCGGAGTAGATGGCGGTTGACCGGGTAGGCGGCGAGAAAGGCAGCGGCAAGAGCGATCATCATCCCCAGCCAGAAGACCGGGTTGACCAAACCGGCATTCATCGCGCCGGGGATGACGGCCATGACGAGGTTGTCGACGACCTCCATGGTCAGGATCGACAGGGTGTCGGCCGCCAGCACCACGCTCAGTGCGGTACCCAGGGCGAGACCGGCCTTCAGCAACGGCAGCGTGGAGAGCGCGTAGCCGAACAGGAACGCCAACGCGACGGCGAGGCCGATCGTGGCCAGATTGCCCAGTCCCAACGCGGTACCGATGATCAGCCCGGCGATCTCGCCGATGGCGCATCCGGTCAGACAGTGCAACGTCGCGCTGAGCGCCATGGTGTTGACACCGGCGCTGGCTGTGTGGTGATGCTCATGCACATGCTGGACCATACCCCCTGGGGGTATGTCCGGCAAGGGTGCGGGTCGATCAAAGCCGCCCGCCGCGACGGTTCTGTGAGGCACGCTGGGGAGATGACGGCGGCCACGGATCTCCTCGATGCGGTGGCCGATCTCGGCGCGGTGCTCTGGCACACCACCTTCCCGCTGCCTGCGCCGTCGGCCTGGCCCGCCGAGCGCGACCGGCGCGAACTGACCGGTCAACTCGCCGACTACCTGATCCCGCGGCTGCGAAGCATCGACGCGCCCCTGCTGGCCGTGGTCGGCGGTTCGACCGGTGCGGGCAAATCGACGTTGATCAACTCGCTGGTCGGCGACGACGTCAGCCAGTCGGGCGTCCTGCGTCCGACCACCCGCGGCCCGGTGATCGTCTGCCATCCCGCGGATCTGCAGTGGTTCACCGACGACCGCATCCTGCCGCAGCTGCCACGCTCGGCCGGCCCCGACGGACTGCGGCTGGCGCCCCATCCGGGCATCGGGCCCGGACTGGCGCTGCTCGACGCCCCCGACATCGACAGCGTGGTGAGCAGCAACCGCGAACTCGCCGCCACGCTGCTGGCCGCCGCGGACCTGTGGATCTTCCTCACGACCGCGGCCCGCTACGCCGACGCGGTGCCCTGGAACATGCTGCACACCGCCCGTGACCGCGGCACCGCCATCGCCGTCGTCCTGGACCGCTGCCCACCGGAGGCCGTGCACGACGTGGCGGGACACCTGCAGGACATGCTCGCCGCCGGCGGCCTCAACGGCGCCCCGCTGTTCGTCATCGCCGAGCAGTCACTGCGCAACGGACGCCTGAAGGAGAAAGCGATCGCACCGATCCGCGCCTGGCTGGGCGGGCTCACCGCGGACGCCGAACAGCGGGCCTCGGTGGTGCGGTACACGCTCGACGGTGCCTTGCGCAGCCTTCCGCCACGCACGTACGCCCTGGCCGGTGCGGCGGACGAACAGGCCGACGTCCGCGCGCAACTGGAATCGTGCGTGCGGTCGTCCTACGACACCGCACTCGCGCGCGTCGACGAAGCGATCCGCGACGGTGCGATGCTGCGCGGCGAGGTACTGGCGCGCTGGCAGGACGTGGTCGGCACCGGCGAGTTCCTGCGCCGGTTGGAATCTCGAGTCGGGCGCATCCGCGACCGCATGGTCTCGGCGGTGAGCGGGCGTTCGACCCCGGTCGAGGAACTGGGGTCGGCGCTGGAAAGTGGCATCGCCACGGTGGTGCGCGCGGCGGTCGAGGACGCCGCCGAGGCGGCCTACGGGTGCTGGGCCCGCCACCAGGCCGGCGCACTGCTGCTGACCGATGAATTGGCCAGGCCCGCACCGGGATTGCCCGAGGCCGTGGAACGGCTGGTCCGCGACTGGGAGGGGTTCGTGCTCGAACTCGTCCGCACCGAGGGCGCATCGAAGCGCTCCGGGGCGCGGTTGGCGTCCTACGGGGTCAACGGCGCCGGGCTGGTCGTCATGCTCGCCGTGTTCAGCCAGACGGCCGGTCTGACCGGAGCCGAGATCGCGGTCGCCGGCGGGACGACCGTGGCCGGCCAGAAGGTGCTGGAGGCGATCTTCGGCGAACAGGCCGTGCGCGGCCTGGCCCGCCAGGCGCGCGACGAGCTCCTCGCTCGCGTCGGCCAGCTGCTGACCGAGGATTCCGGCCGGTACCACCGGATCCTGGAATCGGCGGCATCGCCGGTGAGCGGTGACGACCTGCGCAGGGCCGCCAATCGTATTGCCGCGGTGCTGCAATGAACCTCGTCCAACGGCTGGCCGCATTGTCGGCGGTGGCGAGTCTGGGCGCCGGACGGCTGCCCGAGGACGTCCTCGCCGAGGTCCACAGCCTCGACGCACGCGCCGGAACCCGGCTGCGACTCTCGGGCGAGCACACCGTCGTGGCGTTGGCCGGAGCGACCGGAAGCGGTAAATCCTCCCTGTTCAACGCGATCGCGGGCGCGCCGCTGGCGCAGGTCGGCATCCGGCGGCCGACCACGTCGGCGACCCAGGCCGTCGTGTTCGGACCGTCCCCCGCCGCCGAACTCCTCGACTGGCTGGAGATCGGCAACCGTCAGGCCGGGGACGCGTCGGCCACCCCGCAGCTGTCCGGGCTGGTGTTGCTCGACCTGCCCGACCACGACTCCGTCGAGGTGGCGCACCGCGCCGAGGTCGACCGGCTGATCCGGCTGGTCGACGCCTTCGTCTGGGTGCTCGACCCGCAGAAGTACGCCGACGCCATGCTGCACGAGGAGTACCTGCGCCCGCTGGCGCCGCACCGTGAGGTGATGGTCGTCGTCCTCAACCAGGCCGACCGGCTCCCCCTGCCCGACCTGGCATCGTGCATGCACGATCTGCACCGGCTCATCGCCGAGGACGGTCTGGCGGGTGTGCCGGTGCTGGCCACCTCCGCCGTGAAGCCGGACGGCGCTTCGGAATTGCACGAGTTCCTCGTCTCGACCGTGGCCGACCACCGGGCGCGAACGGCGCGGGTCAGCGCCGATCTCGACGCGATGGCCGCCCGGCTCGACCCGCTGGCGCCCGCGCGGTCGGAGCCCGCGCTCCGCGACGCCGAGCGGCAGCTGCGTGGCGCCCTCGCCGGGGCGGCCGCCGTTCCGACGGTGGTCGATGCCGTCGGTCGGGCCTACACCCGCCGCGGACTGGCCGCGACCGGGTGGCCGCCGGTCCGCTGGATACCGAAGATCCGCCCGGATCCGTTGCGGCGCCTGGGCCTGGACGCCCCCGACACCCAGGGCGAGATCCTGCGGCGGACGTCGATGCCCTCGGGCTCGGCCGCGGCGCGCGCCGGAGTCGACAGCGCGGTGCGCACGCTCGCCGACACCGCATCCGACGGGCTGCCCGCGCCGTGGCCACGAATCATGCGGGAGGCGGCGAGGTCTCGGGCCGACGCGGTGCCCGACGCCCTGGACCGGGCGGTCGGCGGGGCCGACCTGGGGATGTCGCGGTCACCGCGGTGGTGGCGGTTCTTCGGCGCGCTGCAGTGGCTGCTGATCGCCGTTGCGGTGGCCGGCGGCGTGTGGTTGGGCGCGCTCGCGGTGTTGGCGTATCTGCAGATCGACCTCGACGCGCCGTCGCTCGGCCCGTTCGCGCTGCCGACGGTCCTGCTCCTCGGCGGGCTGGCGCTGGGCCTGCTCCTGCGGATCGTCGTGCGCCCGTTCGTGGCGGTGGGCGCGGCGCGGCGACGGCGGAAAGTGGCCTCCGAGTTGCACCGGCGGGTCGACGGGGTCGCCGACGAATTCGTGTTGGCGCCCTTGAGAAACGAGCTCACCCGCTACGGGCAGCTCTCAGCGGCGGTGCACGGGCTCAGTCGCTGACGCTCACGCGTGCCGCAGCACCAGCATCTCGCCGGTGACGGCGCCTTCGGCCAGCAGATCGGCGATCCGACCGCTCTGCCGTTCGGCCAACTGCCACGCCCGCGATGCGCCGTGCCGTTCGGCGAGAGCGTTCGTGACGGCGTCGACCCGGTCGGTCCACTCCTGCGGGATGGCCGGCAGATCGGCCGTGCTGCGCCACTTCTCGATTCGCAGGCCCGCGTCGGCGATCAACTCGATGAGTTCACCGCGCGCCGGGAAGTGGTTGCCCTCGGGCTGTTTGGTCAGCAACGGCTCACGGGAGACGAAGGCGAGCAGCGCGATGCGACCCGGCGGCCGCACCGTACGGCGCATCTCGCTGAGCAGTTCCAGCTGGTGAGGCGTCGTGCACAGGACGCCAAGCGACCAGGCGGCGTCGACGCTCGCGTCGGCCAACGGCAGCGCCGATCCGACCGCCTGTACGACGGGGAACCCGAACAGGGTGCGGGCGGCGCGGCAGGCACCCGCTTCGGGTTCGACGAGCAGTGGCTGCAGCGCAACGGCTTTCGCGGCGTAGGCGGCCGGCCCCCCGACCCCGGCCCCGCAGTCGAGTAACGAGTCCTCCGCCGTCAACGCCAACTGCTCGATCAGCCAGTCCAGGGCGGCTGGGCTCCCGCTGCCCCGGCAGCCTGCGGGGATGTAGAAGTCCGGGCCGAGATCGGCGGCCACCTGCGCCGTCCACTCGGCCACGGTGTCGAACTCGGCGTCCATCGCCTCCGTCATGCCCCCACCTCCGCTTTGACGAGTCGGCCGACCTCGGCCTTGATCTCGGCGCCCACCCGGGTGCCGGAGGCCGATGCCAGTCCCGAGACGTTGACGCCGTCGACGCCGTCGATCGCCAGCAGCGCCCGCGCCTCCGCGACGGCGGCCGCGATACCGGCCGACACCGGGTCCGCGGCCCCGAGGACCTCGTCCACCACCGACTGGTCGAGTTCGAGTCCCGGGAGCCCCTGCAGGACGGCGGCGGACACCACGTCGGTGAACACCGCGACCGCGGCCACCACCGGCATCGACAGACCGGCTGTACGCGCGGTGGCCATGAAGTCGGTGATCGTGTCCGGGTACGGCACGTGGTTGAGCACGGCGAGGCTCGCGCCGGCGCGCTGCTTCTCGACCAGCCGCGCGGGCCGGGCGTGCACCGGCGGTGCGGTGGGCGTCTCCGGCACGGCGGGCACCATGCCGACCGACGCGGCCAGTGAGACCAGGCGCGGACCGTCGAGGTCGAAGGTCTGGGTGACGTCCGGGCGCACGTCGTACCCGCGGCCGTCGCCGGTCACGCAGAGCACGGTCCCGACACCGAGGCTGCGCAGCCCGCGCAACTCCTGCTCGAGGACGATGCGGTTGCGGTCGCGGCACGACAGCGTGATCCACGGGGTCACCCCGGCCTCGAGCAGCAGACGGCCCATCAGCGTGGGCGGAAAATCCGGCCGGTTCTGGTGCTCGCCCACCAGGACGGCGTCACACGACCGGCCGAGGATGCGGGCGGTCGCGGCGACGTCGTCCTCGTCGAACGGTGCGCAACTGAAGTCGGTCAGCACGAGCGGCGCCTGCGCCGGCCGTGACGCCGGTTCCACTCCCGACCACGGCACCACGTCGGGGAAGGCGCAGGGTCCTGTGCGCATTTCGCACTGCCCGTCGGGTCGGACACCGCCGCAGGGGCCGAACTGCATCCGCTTGGGACATTGCAGGTCAGTCGACGTCATCCCGCCAGGCCACCCCTCCACACCGTCACTTGTTCGCAGGCATGTACCCGGCGGACCCGATTCCCAAGCGAAGTCGCACACCACCACGTAGTCAACAACTGTTGACACCCTCACGCAGCAGGCCTACCGTCGTAGTCAACGACTGTTGACTTGCTTGAACGGAGTGTTCCCATGACCGTCACCGCCATCCAGATCGGCCTCGCCCCCGAGGTCATCGACTACTCCTCGCCGGACTTCGCCCAGTTCGCGAACCTGTCGAGGGAGACGTTGCGAGCCGCCAACGACAGGAACGTCGACGAGTTACGGGCCGCCGGCTACCACGTCGACAACTGCCTGATCGACTTCGGTGAGGCGGGCGCCGCGAAGGCACGAGAGTGGTTGAGCGCCAAGCGCTACGACGCGGTGCTGATCGGGGCCGGGGTGCGCATGGTCGCGCGCAACACGTGGCTGTTCGAGGCGATCGTCAACGCCGCTCATGTCAGCCAACCGGCCTGCCGCTTCGTGTTCAACCGCGAGGCCAAGGCCACCCCCGACGACATCCGCCGTTGGTACCCCGACCCGGAGGCGCACCGATGACCACCGCGGTCGACGTCGTGATCGTCGGCGCCGGGCCGACCGGTCTGACCGCCGCTGGTGACCTGGCCCGCGCCGGTCGCACCGTCGTGGTGTTCGAGAAACGGTCGACGCCGAATCCGTCGAGCCGCGCGTTCGCCACGATGGCACGCACGCTCGAGGTCCTCGACGCGCGCGGCCTCGCCGGCGACCTGATCGCGCAGGGGCACCGCGCGCCGGGGGTGTCGCTCTTCGCCGGCGCGCAGATCGATCTCAGCCACCTCGACTCGCCGTACCCGTTCGTGTTGGTCACCCCGCAGACCAACGTCGACCGCACCCTTCTGGACTACGCCCAGCGGTACGGCGCCGACATCAGACGCGGCGTGGCAGTCGTGGGGATCGACCAGGACGCCGACGGTGTGACGGTCACGGCCAGGTCCCAGGACTCGTCGCGTGACATCGCCTGGCGGGCAGACTATGTCGTCGGCGCGGACGGGGCGCACAGCACGGTGCGCGAATTGCTGCGCATCGACTTCCCGGGTAGGACGATCCTGTCCTCGCTCGTCCTGGCCGACGTCAAGCTGTCCGACGGCCCCGCCGGCGGAGGTCTGACCGTCGGCAGCACCCGCGACGTGTTCGGATTTCTGGCGCCCTATGACCGCCACGATGCCGACGGATCCTGGTATCGCGCGATGTTGTGGGACCGCCACCACCAGGTTCCCGACCACGTGCCTGCCGACCGCACCGAGATCAGCGGGGTCCTCGCGCGGGCCTTCGACACCGACCCCGGTCTGGTGAACGTCGACTGGACGTCGCGATTCCATTGCGACGAAAGGCAGGTCGCGCAGTACCGGCACGGCCGCGTGTTCCTCGCCGGCGACGCCGCGCACGTGCACTCCCCCATGGGTGGGCAGGGGATGAACACCGGCATCCAGGACGCGGCCAACCTCGCTTGGAAACTCGACGCTGTGCTGGCCGGGGCCGACGACGCCCTCCTCGACACCTACCACTGCGAGCGTCATCCGATCGGACGGCGGGTGCTGCGGCAGTCCGGGCTGATGGCACGAGGCATCACGCTTCGCCCGCGGGTGGCGCGGTGGGTGCGAAACAGGCTGGCGCCGAGGCTACTTCAGGTACCGATGATCCGCGACGGCGTGGCGGGCAGCTTCGCGGGGACCGGCCTTCGCTATCCGGGCGCCGGCCTCGTCGGAACCCGCGCCACCCAGATCCCGTTGACCGAGGGGCGACTTTCCGAACTGCTCCGCACGCCGGGTTTCGTACTGATCCGTGAACGCGGCGCCGCCGTCGTGGACTCGTTCAGCGGACACCAGGCCGAACGCACCGACGATGGTCCGGCCGTGCTGATACGTCCCGACGGTTACGTCGCGTGGGCCGGGGATTCGGCGGACCATCCGCCGTGGGTGACGTGTCCTTCATCGTCAGCGGTGCGCGGATAGGGCAGCGATCGTCCGGCGATGCTGGATGATCCACACATGGACATCGCGCTGTGGGTGGTCGTGCTGCTCGAGTTCGCCGGCCTGGTCACCCTCGGCGTCCTTCTCCTCGTCGCCCGGCGCAGACTGGCGTCGGCACGTAAGCAGGTCGTGCGACGCAGCGACGGTGACGGGCCGCGCCGGCGCCGCCGACCGATGGGGGTTGCGCCGCTGGCCATCAAGACCGTCGCTAACACGGTGCAGACCGCCGACTCGATCATCCGGCGGCAGCTCGGCGCATCGGTGCGCAGCTCGATCGAAGACCTGGCCGGCTGGGCGCGGGTGGAACGCCCGGACCTCGCCCGCATCACCGCCGACGGACGAGTGGTGCTGGTGTTCTCCGACATCGAGGGGTCGACGCAACGCAACGCGACGCTGGGTGATCGCGACTGGGTGGAGCTTCTCGAGCGCCACGAACAGCTGATCCGGCGACAGGTCACGGCCCACCGGGGTTTCGTCGTCAAAAACCAAGGTGACGGTTTCATGATCGCCTTCCCGGAGCCCGCGGGCGCCGTCCGGTGTTGTATTGCGGTGCAGCAGGCGCTTCTTCAAGACGGGTATGCCACGGACGGAATTCGCGTGCGGACGGGCGTCCACGTCGGCACCTCGGTCCGGCGCGGTGACGACCTGTTCGGTCTCGACGTCGCGACGGCCGCACGGGTCGCCGACCTCGCCGACGGCGGTCAGATCCTGGTCAGCGAAGCGCTCCGCGGGGCGGTCGGTGAGGACGCGGGAATCGATTTCGGTACGAGACGTGACGTCGAGCTCAAAGGCCTTCCCGCACCGCAGACGGTGTACGCAGTGGAGATCCCGCGCTCTTGAGACGCCCCAGCCAGGGTGTGCCACGAACCGCGCTTATACTAGAATTGTAATTAACAATCGCGGCCTGACCGCCGGAACCGGGACGCCTGCGCGTCGAGCCCGGGGCACCGCACGCCGCGCACCATCAAACAGTCAGAGGGAGTCACGGTGAGCGAGAAGTCGTATGCCGTCATCGTCGGCGGGGCGTCGGGTATCGGCGCCACCATCGTCCGCGCCATGGCCGATCGCGGCTACGCGGTGGTGGTCGCCGATCGCAACATCGACGCGGCGAACGCGCTGGTCGAACAACTCGGTGCGGGTGGACATACCGCCGCCGAGGTCGACGTCGTCGACGAAGCAGGCGTGGCAACGCTTTTCGAGTCGGTGGCCGCACTGCCCGGGAGGTTCGAGGTCGCGGTCAACTGCGCGGGCATCACCGCGCTCGGCCTGGTCACGGATCTGCCCGTCAACAAGTTCCGCCGCGTCGTCGACGTGTGCCTGGCCGGCGCGTTCCTCGTCATCCAGCATGCCGGCAGGCACCTCGCCGACGGCGGCACGATCATCTCGCTGAGCTCACTCAACGCCCGGCAGCCCGCGGTCGGCATGAGCGCCTACAGTTCCGCCAAGGCCGGGCTGTCGATGCTGACCCAGGTGGCCGCACTGGAACTCGCCCCGCGGATCCGGGTCAACGCGGTGGCGCCCGGGCTGGTGCGAACCCCGTTGACGTCCGGAGCGTTGGGCGTGCCCGGCGTGGAGGACGAGTACGTCGAGAACATCCCGCTGGGCCGGCCCGGTACGCCGGAGGAGATCGCGGATGCGGTGATGTACCTGGCCACCGCCGAGTGGACCACCGGCGAAGTGCTCGACCTCAACGGCGGAGCGCATCTGATGCGCTACCCGAACGTGCACGCCCACTTCGAACAGGCCCGCACCCGGTGACGCGAAGCGGGCACGCCGGCGTGTCCTCGATGACACTCGCGACGGGTGCCGAGAAGTCGCCGAGGCGGCCCAGGCGCATCGAGACGATGTGATGCCTCCGCCCGTCAACCGCCAGTTATCACTCATATCAGCGTTGAACCCACCAACAGGGTTGCGCTGGTGCAGTCAAAGCCCATATGGTTATTTTCGATTCTAGTCATTTCAAGCGTGAGGTGGACATGCAGAGCACCGTCTGTATCGCGGGGGTCGGGATGACCCCCTTCGCCAAGCCGGGGAAGAGCGCGGATTACCAGCAGATGGGCGCCCAGGCGGCCCGCGCGGCCCTCGCCGACGCCGGGCTGGACTACGCCAAGGTCGAGCAGGCCTACGCGGGCTACGTCTACGGCGACTCCACGTCGGGCCAGGCGACGCTGTACCACCTCGGTCTCTCGGGTATCCCGGTGGTCAACGTCAACAACAACTGTTCGACCGGATCCTCCGCACTGTGGCTCGCGCGACAGGCGGTCGCGTCGGGCGTCGCGGATTGCGTGCTGGCGCTTGGCTTCGAGCAGATGCGTCCGGGCGCACTGGCCGCCGTATGGGACGACCGGCCGAGCTCGACCGGGAAGTTCGAGGAGATCGCCCTGGGCCGACCGGGCGCAGATCCCAAGGCCCCGATGGCCGCACAGCTCTTCGGCGGTGCGGGAGTGGCGCACATGGAGCGCTTCGGAACCAAACCCGAGACGTTCGGCCGAATTTCGGTCAAGGCGCGCCAGCATGCTGCGCGTAACCCGTTCGCGGTCTTTCGCGATCCGGTGACACTCGACGAGGTGATGGCCTCTCCGACGATCTGGGGACCGTTGACCCGACTGCAGTGCTGCCCTCCCACCTGCGGGGCGGCTGCGGCGGTGGTGTGCAGCACCGAGTTCGCTGCCGCGCACGGCATCGACGGAGCTGTGGGCATCAGGGCACAGTCGCTGGTCACCGATCTGCCGGGCGCGTTCGACGGCGAAGACATGCGCCGCGTCGTGGGTTACGACATGACGGCGAAGGCCGCGGCCGACGTGTACGAAGCGGCCGGCGTGGGACCCGAGGACATCCCCGTGGTCGAACTGCACGACTGCTTCACGACCAACGAGCTGATCACCTATGAGGGGCTCGGACTGACTCCCGAGGGCACCGCGGAGAAGTTCATCCTCGACGGTGACAACACCTACGGCGGACGGGTGGTGACCAATCCGTCGGGTGGCCTGTTGTCCAAGGGGCATCCGCTCGGCGCCACCGGACTGGCGCAATGCGCCGAACTGGTCTGGCAGTTGCGTGGCGAGGCCGGCGACCGGCAGGTCGAGGGGGCTCGACTGGGACTGCAGCACAACCTCGGACTCGGTGGCGCCTGTGTGGTCACCCTCTACGAGAAGAGCGCATGATGAGCACCGCATCACTCAAGGGCTACACGTGGCCGGAGAGCACCGTCGACGTCGAACGCGGTCGTGTCGCGATGTTCGCCAAGGCCATCGGTGAGACCGACCCGGTCTACTTCGATGTCGAGGCCGCACGGGCCGCCGGACATCCCGACCTGCTGGCACCGCCCACTTTCGTGTTCGGCCTGGATCTCGAGCACTCCGACACGCTGGGGGTGCTCGAGGCTCACGGGGTGAACCTGTCGGCGGTGCTGCACGGCGAACAGCGCTTCACCTACCACCGCGAGGTCCACGCCGGTGACAGCCTCACCCTGCAGGCTGAGTTCACCGACTACTACGCCAAGCGCGGCGGAGCCCTCGAATTCCTCGTCCGCCGTTCGCAATTGACCTCTGCCGGCGAGCTCGTCGCCGAGATGGAGAGCGTATCCGTGATCCGGAATGGAGCGCCATCGTGACCACCGACATCGCCGACATCCAGGTCGGGACGGAAGTGCCTGCCCTTGCGGTGCAACCGATCACCCGCACGACCCTGGCGCTGTTCGCCGGCGCCTCGGGTGACCACAATCCAATCCACATCGATCTGGACGCCGCCAAGGAAGCCGGATTCGACGACGTGTTCGCGCACGGCATGCTGTCGATGGCCTACCTCGGCCGGTTGATCACCTCATGGGTTCCGCAGTCCCAGCTCCGCTCCCTGAGCACGCGATTCAGCGCCATCACCCCGGTGCACGCGCGACCCACGTGCACCGGCACCGTGACGAGCGTCGACGAGGTCGACGGTGAACGGCGCGCCACCCTCGACGTGCAGATCACGCTCGAGGATGGGACGGTCACCCTTCGCGGCGAGGCCGTGGTGGCGGTGCGCTGAAGTCTGATCACGACGCGGCGGCGTTCATCCCGCGCGGTTTCGTAGATGAGTGAACTATAATCGTGGTTCACGAACCGTAAATCGGAACCGCCTCGCGGCAGTAGGGAGAGGATCGCCGACGTGGCGCAAGCCGTTCGCCAGCACGCGCGGAGTTCGGTGCGCAAGCTGCAGTTGTCCCAGGCTGCCGCACGCCTGTTCACCGAACGCGGCTACCACAACGTCAGCATGGACGATGTGGCGTCGGCCGTCGGGCTGACCGGACCGGCCCTGTACCGGCACTTCCGCAAGAAGCACGACATTCTCGCCCAGGCGATCTCCGAGCAGCTGGCATCGGTCGAAGCCGTCGCGGTGCGGGCCGTCGAGGCGGATCTGGCACCGCCCGAGCGCTCGGCGATGTTCCTCTCCGAGCTCGCCGATCTGGTGCTCGAACGCGAAGAGGTGCTGCTGTGGAAGCGCGAGCGCCGCGAGTTGTCCGAAAGTGAGCAGGACGAGTTCCGGTCGAAGCTCAACGACGTCCTGTGGCTGACGGTGCAGGCGCTCGGACTCGGCGACGACGGCGAGCCGACCAGCGACGCCGAATTGCGGGCGTGGAGCGTGCTGGCCGTCTACTCGAGCGTCTCCCCCGCCCGCAGGGGCATGGACGACGCTTCAGCCAAGCGAATACTGCAGTCGATGGCTGATGGTGTGCTGAACTGCGAACTGGACGCAGCGGCAACGACATCCAGGCCTCCCCTCGCTCCACCGCGGCGCCCTCCGGGCCGGCGTGAGCGCATCCTCAGCACGGCCACTCGCCTGTTTCACGCCCAGAGCTACCACTCGGTGGGAATCGAGGAGATCGCCGCGGAGTCCGATACCGCTATCGCGACGTTCTACCAGTACTTCACCGGTAAGGCCGAGCTCCTGCAGGCGGTGCTGAATCGGGGTGCCGAAGGTCTGCACTATGTGACCAATCACCGGCTGCCGACGGCGAGCACACCGCAAGAGGCCGTCGACATTATCGCCTGCACCCTCATCGAGCTGGCACTGGGTCCGCACCAACCGATTCTGGCGATTCTCGCCGCCGATCTGATCTATCTACCGGAGAAGGCCCAGGAAGCGATCCGGACGAGCCAGCGCGAGTACATCGACGAATGGGTGGTGGCCATCACCGGTGTCCGGCCAGAGTTGTCGGCCCACCATGCCCGGCTGCTCGCCCGGGCGTCGATCGGTCTGGTCACCGACATCACCCAAACCCAGAGCATGCGCAACCGGCCCGGCATCGCAGGCGAGTTGCACCGCCTCGTGTCGGCGGTGCTCGCCGCTTAGGCTCCTGCGGCCAGCACCCGGACCGGTTGTGGCGCCGACACCAGCGCCAACCCGAAGGTGGCCGCGAAATCCTCGGCCGCCGCGTCGTCGAGTACGTCGCCCGAGTCGTGCACCAGCCGGCACGCCGCCGCCACCGGTGTGCACCCGGCCCGCTCGACTATTCGCACCATCCTGTCCCACACCAGATCCGGTGCGTTGCGCGGGACGTGGGGACACCGGACCGGCAACACATGGCCGGGCCGGACCAGATCGCCCGGCGTCGTCTGCGGTGATCCGAGCGCGCGCAGCGTCTGCGCCCGAGCCTGTCCGGAGATACCGGTGCCCGTGCCCACCGCGTCGACCGAGACCGTGAAGCCGAGGGCGCGGTCCTCCGAGGGCAGCACCGGCTGGTCGTGGATGCGCAGTCGGTCCAGTCGGTCCGAGCGCATCGCGGCGTGGATGAGACCCGAGGAGTATCTGATCGCGAAGTTCAGAAGCTGCGCGGACGCCGCTTCGGCGGCGAAGAACAACAACGCGCCACGCTCACCGTCCGGAATGACAGCGGCTCTGCCGCAGCTGATTTCGGCAACCACCATGTCGTCGCGCATCGCCGGCCTCCTCAGTCGAGAACTCGATGGGTACCAAACTCGCGGCCGTGATAGGTCAACGGTGGCGTGTCACGACTCTCCACCGACCGCACCGCGCCGATCACGACGACGTGGTCGGCGGCCTCGACGAGCTGGATGACGTCGCAGGCGAACCATCCCGGGACGCCGGCCAGACGCGGAAGGCCGTCGGCCAGTGACCAATCCACGTCGGTGAACTTGTCCCGACCCTTCTTCGCGAAGCAGGAGGCCAGGCTCGACTGACCGCTGCCGAGGATGTTGACTCCGAAGGCACTCGTCCGCCGGATCAGTGAGAGCAGGTCAGAACCCTGGTCGAGGCTCACCAACAGCGACGGTGGAGACATCGACAGCGAGGCGAAGGCGCTCACCGTGGTGCCGTGCGGCCTCGTGTCATCCATGGCGGTGATGACGGCGACCGGCGTACACACCGATGCCATCGCATCCCGGAAGGCGTCCGTGAGGGAACCCAGTTGTGCCTGCGCCATGTCAGCGCCCTTCCGTGCGTGCCGCGTCGATCGCGGCGCGGGCGAATACGGAGATCTCGTCGACTGCGCGGCGGGCGCGCGGCATGTACGACGCGAACATCGTCCACGCATGGCAGACGCCCGCGTAGACGCTGAGGGTGGATGGCGACCCGTCGCGCTGCATGGCGGCATGCAGCGTTCTGGCGTCGTCGAGCAGCACCTCCCGATCGCTGGCCATGATCAGTGTCGGTGGCATCCGATCGAAGGTGCCGAATACCGGTGATACGTGCGGATCGCCCGGGTCGTGCCCGTTGAGGTAGGCGTACGCGAGGTGTTTGACCGAACGGCGGGAAATCGCCATGTCCTCGGCGGCATAGGTGTCGAAGCTGGCGCCCGAGGCGGTGAGATCCGCCAACGGTGACACGAGGACGGCGCCCGCAGGCATCGGCGTCGCGGCATCGCGGGCCCGGATGAGCGAGGCCATGGTGAGCCCGCCACCCGCCGAATCGCCGGCCAGCACCCATCTGTCGCCATAGGTCTGCGCCGCCCAGTTCATCACCGCCTGCGCGTCCTGAAGAGCGGCCGGGTACGGATTCTCCGGGGCCCGTCGGTAGTCGGGCACCACCACCGGATGTCCGCTCGCAGCCGACACCGCCGCCGCCATGGCGCGGTAACCGTGCGCCGAACCGATCAGATACCCGCCGCCGTGGAGCCAGACGATCGCGGCGCTGTCGTCGACGGACCCGGTCTCGACCCGGAGCGCGGGTACGCCACCCGCATCGAATTCGGTGACGGCCGTGCCGTCGGGCAGACCCGGGGCGAGCATCATCTCGTCGAGTCGGGCGCGCAGTTCGGGGACCGATACCCGCCCGTCGCCGAAGACTCTGCCGAGGTCACCTTCGGCTCGGGCCAGGGCCTCGCGATCGGCATCCGACAAGTGCTCCTCGATCAGGGACGAACCCATCTGAGCCACCACCTCCCACATCTCTCCATCACAATAACCCACAAGAACGCTGACTAACTAGTGCTCTATTCAAAGTTGTCAGAGCATTGTTGACCCACAGTTTTGATGAAGTTAGCCTTCACAGTGTGGGCTGCACTACAGTCCGACGCGGAGCTCCGACGACCAACAGTGAGGAACGAGATGCCACGTCTATCGAACAGGGTCGCCCTCGTCACGGGTGCGACCACCGTGGAACCCGGCGGCCTCAACATCGGCGGTGCCGCAGCCACCGAGGTGGTGGCCGAAGGCGCCCGCGTGGTGCTCGCCGACATCAACATCGAGGGCGCTTCGGCTCTCGCCGAGCAACTCAACCAGAAGTACGGCCCGGACGTCGCGATCGCGGTCCACACCGACCTCCGCGACGAGGATGCGATTCAACGGCTCGTGGCCACCACGGTCTCCACCTTCGGCAAACTCGATGTGCTGTTCAACATCGCCGGCGTCTTCCCCGCCGGTGACGGTGACGTCGCCACCATGCCGATCGAGGTCTGGGACGACGTGATGGCGGTCAACGTGCGCAGCGCCATGCTCACCACCAAACACGCTCTGCCGCATCTTCGCGTCGAGGGCGGGTCGATCGTGAACACCGCGTCCACCCACGCGTTCGCCGGCGACACCAGCCTGACCGGGTACGGGGCGACGAAGGCGGCTCTGCTGGCCCTGACCAAGTACACCGCCACCCAGTACGGGCGGGAACGGGTGCGCTGCAACGCCATCTGCCCGGGCACCACCACGACACCACCGGCCCAGCAGTTGCCGGAGGCCGTCAAGGACATCTACCGCCGCCATACGCCCGCACCCGACCTCAACGGCCCCGCCGACCTGGCCAAGGTGTATGCCTTCCTGGCGTCCGATGACTCTCGCGGGATCAACGGCGAGACCATCCGGGTCGACGGCGGACTGCTGGCCCACCAGCCCTTCGTCCCGGACATGGACTCACTGGGCGCCGCGACGGCCACGTCCCAGTAGCGCAGTCACCCGATTGGCGCACCGGCAGTCAGCTGTCGGTGCGCCAATTGTTTTCGAGCGCGTGACTCAGTCCGGGCGGCCGTACACCGCGACGACGACCGTGCGGTCCAGGCTGTTCTCCGACCAGACCCCCATCTTCGTGAAACCGCAGTCGGACATGATCGCGTGATAAGCCGGGTTGTGATACCAGAGGTTGATCAGCTCGATACCGCTGATCGCGAGCGCCGGATGGATGGCGACGGTCTCGGCGACACCGCCCCGGAAACCGGCGGCCTCGGCGCGCTGCTGCGGTGTCGACCCGTCCGAGCCGATGTCGCCGCCCAGACTCCGGTTGCCCATGAGGTCCTTGGCGTGCCATTCGGCGGCGAGCAGGAGTTGCGGGCTGACATTCAGGTCGTTCGTGCAGCCGGCTTGGCGCTGCACGACGTAGACGTTCTGCACCACGCTGGAGTTGAACCGCCGGTTGTCGGCCTGGGCGACTGGTTGCACTGCCGCCGCGGCCAAACCGGCCGAGGCGGCCAACAGGATTGCGGTGCGGGTGAGAGCTCGGGTCATCGGTCGTCCTCGTGATCGGTCACCCGGTGGGTGAGCGGTAGCCGGCGGCGGAGTTGCGCAACTGCCAGATCATGGCCGGGCAGAGTTCGTTGGCCGCCTGGGTGATCAGGTAGGAGGCCTGATACTCCTCGGTTGTTCGGAAGTCGGCTTTGACATCGGCGATGAGGTCGCCGTAGGCACGGCCGTCGGCGATCTTGCGGCAGATCCCGTGACCGTAGGACAGCGCCGCATCGGCGTTGGCGAAGTTGTAGCCGGGCCGCACCGTCACGTTGACCAGGTAGGCCACCGCGTCCGCATGCGCCTTCGGCGGTTCGGCGACCACCGCCCATCCCCCGAGTGCGACCGCGGCGGCGGCGCCGATCAGACCGGTTCGAAACCTGCGAGAAGCCAACGGTCGCCTACCTTTTCGAGTGAAACACGGGCGCTGGAGGTGGTGGCCGACGGTGGATCGTCGCCCACGGTGGTGGTCTGGTCGATGTAGACGAGGACCTCGGCCCGATCCGCCGATGAGGACACCAGGGCGGCGGCGGGCACGGTGGCCTCAGCCGATACGCGCTTCTCCTTGGCCCCGGGGATCACGACGTCGTTGATGAGGGTGGTGTACTCGTTGCGGAACTCCCCGGTCATCCGGTCACTGGCCGCGGTGAGATCCTGCTCGACCTGATCGGCGCGGTAGGACAGCATCGCGGTGGCGATCTCGGTGGCCGCCGAAACCGACTTCGCCGCCGTGGCCTGCGACGCACCGATCGAATTCGCCTGCCACTTGAGGAACCCGACACCGCACGCCATCGCGAGGACGACCACGGGGAGCACCACGTACGCGACGATGCGGCCGATGTTGCGGCCGGCTTGGACCGGAGTGGCCTCCCCGGAGGTCTTGGCCGGCGCTTCGTCCTGGGCGACGTCGACGTCCTCGGTGTCGACTTCGGTGTGGTCTTCGATGTCGTTGTCGATGTCGTTTTCGATGTTGAGCGTCATGACACGAACTGAACGTCGGAGACCTTGGCGACGTCGCCGGTCTGTTTGACACCCACGCGCATCCGCCATGAGCGCGGGCTCTGTTCCGCCGCACCGGCGTTCGACATGTTGACCGACATGACGACCAGGACCTGAGCGGTGTCGCCTTCGCGCGACTCCAGTCCCGCGGAGGTGACCGACCCCTCGGACTTCGACTGCGCCTGCTTGACCACTTCGGCGAAGGTCTGCGACCGCTTCTCGAAATCGTCGCGGAAGGTGCCGGTCGAACTGTCGAGAATCCGCTTGATGTCGGCGTCGACGGAGGTGTGGTCGATCGTGGTCAGGTTGATCGCACCCTGCCGCGCGGCCTCGACGAACTCGTTCTGTTCGGCCTGCGCGCGCCGGTCGTCGACGATGCGGTAACCCAACCACCCGGCCACGCCGCCCAGCCCCACGATCGCCACCACGCTGAACGCCACGGCCAGCCGTATCCCGTTGTGCCGCTGCGGCGCAGCCATATCCGACTCGGTCAACCTGCCGTCGGCGGTATCAGCATGCTCTGCCATGTCCTACCTTCCGTCCTGGAACCCAGGTCCGCCTGGGTGTAGATCTTGCCGTCAGGGCCGAGGTACTCCCCTGTGGCCGGGTCGTACTCGGCGACCGCTATCGGCGGCGGCGCGGCCGGCGCCGGATCGGGAGACGGGGCCAACTGCGGGATGTCCTGTCCGGACAGGGTCGCGTTCGGGTCACCCTTCCAGTTCATCCCGTCGTTGAGCGGTACGTACTCCTCGTTGCTCTCGCACATCTTCGCCGTCGGCGCCCGCTTGCCCGGCCGGTTCAGGCACGGGTAGTTCCTGTTGCCGCGCACCACGTTGAAGGAGTCCTTCGGTATCCGGCAGTACAGATCGCCCGCTACCGGATCGGCGGGGGTCTCGACATTGGGGGCGAGTTGCTGGTCGACCGGCAGGAACCCGGTCGTACATGGCGGCGGCAGGTTCAGGTTGAGGTTGAAGCTCACGTACAGGCCGGGTGAGAACCGCTGGGAGTCCTTGTTGGCGAGCAGAGCGCCCTGCAGGCTCGCCACCAGCTGCGGTTCGAGCACGAGCACCTGTTCGATGGCCGGCTGGTACACCACGGCGACCTCACCGACACTGACCAGGTTGGCCAGCAGCACCGGCAGGGTCGGCTTGACCGTGTCGAAAAGCTGCCGCGCCTCCTCGGCCGCATCTGCGCCGCGTTCGAGCAGACCTGCCACGCCCGGGTCGGCGTCGCGCACCTGATCGGTCAGGTTCGCCAGGTGAGAGGCCCAGGCGTTGATCGAATCGGCGGTCTCGGCCTGCGAGTCCATGACGGGCTTCGCCTTGTCGATCAGCGCGAGGATGGGGTCGAGGTTCGCGCGCGCGTCGCCGGCCAACCGGGTGGACCCCTGCACGATGCGCGACAGCTCCGGACCCAATCGTCCGACCGCCGTGTAGCTCTCGTCTATCACCGTCTTGACGTTGTCGCGTGGGATCGCCTGGATGCCGCTGTTGGCTGCGTCGAGGAGGGTGTTGATGGAGGGTGGCACGGAGGCTCGGTCGACGGGGATGACGTCACCGTTCTTCAACGGCGGCGCGTCGTCACTCCGCGGTACCAGCGCGACGTACTGCTCGCCGATGGCGGAGGTGCTGTGCACCTCCGCATCGAGGTCCGAGGGGATGGCGACGGAGCTGTCCATCGACAGCACCGCCTCGACACCACCGTTGTCGGTCAGGCGGACGTCGCTGACCCGACCGACCTTGGTGCCCCGGTAGGTGACGTTGCCGGTCTGGTAGAGGCCACCGGCCTGAGGAAGCTCGACTGTGACCGTGTACTGGCCGATTCCGAGCATCGCGGGCACGCGGACGTATCCGAAGGCCATGATCCCACCGGCGATCAGCGCGACGAGCGCGAACACTGCCAGCTGTAGTTTGACTCGCCTGGTCAGCATGTCACGGCCCCTGATTCACCTGGTACGGCGCGACGAGTGGGTTGCGCGCGGTGTACGGACTGGGGAGCTGTCCTATCGTGCGGCCCCATTGCATCTCCAGCTCGGTGAGATCGCCTTCGAAGCGCGTGCCGTTGAGCAACCCGTCACCCAACCTGCTCAACGTGAGGTCGAAGATCACGTCGGTGTTGAGGTAGTCCCCGCGCACGATCTTGTCGATGTTCTCCTTCGGCCACGGCAGCGTGGACAGCAGGCTCAGCGACCGCGTCATATCCGGTCCCGCGTCGGCCAACGACTTCAGTACCGGTCCGACCGCTTGGAGTTCGGCGACGAGGTTCTGCTTGGTCTGGTTGACCGCGTCGGTGGTCAGCGCGCTGAACTTACCGAAACCGTCCACCGCGCCGGTCACGTTCTCCCGCTGTTCGCTGAGTACTCGGAGCGCATCGGGAATGGTCCGCATCGCGTTGTCCAGGACGGGCTTCTGCTCGGCCAACTGACTCACGAGACCGTTGAAGCTCTCGGTCGCGGCGACGATGTCACCGGTCTGGGTGTTGAGCCGTCCGACGAACTGGTCCAGTTGCTCGATGAGGCTGCGGAGGTCACTTTCACGGCCGGCGAATGCGGTTGCGAAAGCCGCCGTGATGTCCTGGAGCTGGCCGACTCCGCCACAGTTGAGCAACAGCGACAAGGCCGCCAATGTCTGGTCGGTGGTCGGGTAGGACGCCCCAGCCGCCAGCGGAATCAACGAGCCCGCACCGAGCTTCCCCCGCGCCGGCGCGTCGATTGGCGGATTCAACTCGACATGCAATGAGCCGAGCAGGCTCGTCTGGCCCACGGTGGCAGTCGTGTTGGCGGGCAACTCGACATCGCCGTTGAGCCGCATGGTGATCAGCGCATGCCAGCCCTGCCGTTCGATCTTGGTGACGGTGCCGACGTTGACGTCTCCCACGCGCACTCGTGAGTTCGGTTCGATGGTCCCGACGTCGGGGAGTTGCGCCTGCACCACGTAGGACCGGGCATCGCCACCCTGGGTGCCTGGCATCGGCAGCGAGTTCAACCCGCGCCACTGACACCCGGTCAGAAGAGCGACGGCGACGGCCAGTACCAGGCTGAAACCCCGGTAGCACAATGCCTTTCGACCTGCCGTCCTCATGATCCCCCTCCGGCGGGCACCATCAGGCCCGGAAGCCCGGCGGACGGATCGGTGGCCACAGGCTCCTCAGCGGCGGCAGGTTCGGTAGGCGCCGCTGGCGGAACGAAGTCGGGCCGCAATCGGTCCTCACTGTAGGTGATCTCGTTCGGACGGGCCTGCTGCCCGACGAACAGGTTCTCCCCCAGCGGGGGGAAGTTCATCTGCCGGTTCTTGACGATGGGAGCCAGGTACTGAGCGCACAGCTTCGACGAATACACGGCGTTGACCCGTGACGCGGCCTCGATGGAACCGCAGATGAATTGGATCGGGTCGGCGAGGTTGTTCACGGCGAGCATGCCGGTGAGCGCGGCCTGGGACGGTTGGTAGACGTTCGCGAAGTTCTGTGCCGCATTGGGGAAGGCGTGCAACGCTTGCTTGATGTCGTCGAGACCGCCGTTGACCGCGGTGGTGATGGACGCCAGCCTGTCGGTGGCGATTCCCGCTGCTTCGCGGTTGTCCCGGAGGAACTGCGTGGCTTGCGCCACCACGGCGTTGAGATCGTTGATGGCGGTCCCCACGGCGTCTGGATCGTCGGCCAGCAACCCCGTGACCGTGGCCAGGTTGCGGTTGAGTTGGCCGAGCAGTTCGGAACTGTCCTCAAGGGCGGACACCACCACGGAGAGATTCTTCAGGGTCGAAAAGGTGTCACCGCTGTGGTCACCCAGCGCGGACAGTGCCTTGGCCATGGCGGTGACGGTCTCGCGGATGTTGGCCCCCTGACCGCGGAGATTGTCCGCGGCGGTGTTGACGAACTGTCCGAGGGTGCTGACCCCGCCGGGCTGCGTGGGTTGCAGTGCATTGGTGAGCTTCTCCAATTGCGTTCGCAGATCGTCCCATTCGAGCGGAACAGCGGTACGGTCCTCGGGAATGACCGCCCCGTCGGCCATCGCCGGACCCGACGAGTAGGCCGGCGTCAGCTGAACGGCCCGCGCTGTGACCAACTGGGGCGACACGATGACGGCTTTCGCATCCGCGGGCACCTGGTACTTGTCGTCGACCCAGAACGTGATCTTGACCCGCTCCGGTTGCGGTTCGATCGTCTCCACGGCACCCACCGGCACGCCGAGGATACGCACTTCATCCCCGGTGAACAGACCGTTGCTGTTGTCGAAGTACGCGGTGATGGTGGTTCTGCCCGCCTGGTCCATCGAACGCAACGCGACCACACCACCGGCGAGCGCCACGAGCACGAGTGCAATCGCCAGACCGATCCGCAGAGTGCGATTACGCATCACTGCCCTCCGTTCACGGGTTCGGGCGCGGCCGTGGGTTCGCCTGGAGCCGGCTCGAACACCGGCGACGGGGTCGGTTGAGCCGTGGGCTGTTGACCTGTCGGCCACGGGGCTGGCGGTCCAGGTGGCGGCCCGCCAGGAGGCGGTGCGGGCAGCGGTTCCCGGTAGGGGTAGCGCGGATCGCCCGGGTTACCGGTGATCGCATCGGGAAGGGTGAGACGTGGTTCGCCCCCCTGGCCGGTGCGCGGGAACGGAACGGGCAGCGCCGGTGTCGCAGGCTGCCCGGTCTGCGGATCGGACAGTTGCGACGGGGGCAGCACATTCGGGTCGAGACCGAGGTCGGAGAAGGCCGCGTCGATGAAGGGCTGGACCAGCTGGCCGGGCAGATTCGCCAGGTACGCCTTGAAGAACGGACCGGAGCCGACCGTCTCCCCCAGCCCCATCGTGTACTGGTTGAGGTACTTGATCGCCAACATGATGCGTTCCTTGCGGTTGTCGACGATCGTCAGAACACCGTTCAGTTTGTCCAGCGCGGGACGCATCTGCTCTCGGTTCTCGTCGATGAAGGCACCGAGCTGGGTCGCGAATGCGGAGAGGTTGCGGGAGATCTGCTCCAGCGCGGTGCTCTGCTCTCGCAGTGCCGCCAGCAGGGCATTGCTGTCCGCGACCAGCTTGGCGACCTCGTCGGCGCGCTGGGACAGCACCCCCGTGGCTTTACTGGCGTTGCTCAACAGGTTTCGCAGCTCGGCGTCGCGTTCGCCGAGAGTCTGAGAGAACCTGCCGACGCCCTCGACCGCCGCCCGGAGGTCGGGCGGCGTGTTCTGGAAGGTGTCGGCCAGTGTCGCCAGAGCGGCGGAGACCGTGTCGGTGTTCAGGCCGCTGATGGTCGTCGACAGGTCGCCCAGCGCATCGGGGAGCTGGTAGGGCGACCGCGTCCGCTCCAGGGGGATGGTCGCGTTGAGGTCGCCGTCTCCGCGCGGCGTGACCTCGAGGACCTTGGAACCGAGCAGGCTCTTCGTCCTGATGTGCGCTTCGGTCAGCTCACCGAGATGCACGTTCTCGTCGACGTCGAAGTCGACCAGCACCCGGGTGCCGTCGAGTTCGACCGCTGACACCTGGCCCACGCGAAAACCGGCGACCTGCACGGGCGCCCCGGCCTGCAGACCACCGGCTTCCGCGAAGTATGCCGAGTAGTCGTTGTCGGACGTGCTGAACGGCAGTTTGTCGTACTGCAGCGCGATCACCGCGATACCGGCCGTCACCGTGATGCCCGCCAGGCCGATGACGAACGGATTGCGTTCGGCGAAGGGTTTCATTTCGGTGCGCACCGTCCTGTGGTCTGTTCGGCGATTTTGACGTAGACCGGTTGTCCGCCTTTACCGTTGACCTTGAGGGACAGCGAGCACAGGTACTCGGGAATGAAGTCGCCGCGGCTGCCGAGCCGGGCCAGCTTCTTGTACGCATCCGGCAGTGTATTGAGCAGATCGTCGAAGTACTCATGGTCGGCGAGCACCAAAGACGTCACCCGATCTGATTGCGCGACCGCCTCTTTGAAGGGCTGTCGGGCCTGGGTCAGCAGATCCGCGACCGTCGCAGAGGCGGCGTTGGTGTAGGCGACCGCATTCGTGACGTCGGTCTTTCTCGCCTCGAGTGCCGCGACCAACTGCGACAGCGAGTCGACCGCCTTGCCGAACTGGTCGGTTCGGCCGCCGAAGGTGTCCAGAACTGCATTGAGGTTGCCGATCACCTGTCCGATGAGCTCGTCACGGTCGGCCAGCGTGTTGGTGACCAGCGACGCCTGCCTCAGGAACGAACCGATGGTGACGCCTTCGCCCTGAAACGCCTGGATCAGGGCGCTCGACAGGGTGTTGACCTGTTCGGGGTCCAAAGCCCGGAACAGTGGACGGAATCCACCGAGCAGCGTGTCCAGATCGAGAGCCGGTTCAGTGCGCGCGACCGGAATAGCGACATCGGTGGTGAGCCGTTTCGCCGACCCGGGCCCGTCCAGAAGCGCCATGTATCGGTCGCCGATCGGGTTGGCCCACCGGATCTGCGCCTTGGTGGCCTCGGTGAGCACCACCCCGGGTTCGGCGGAGAACTCGACGACTGCCAGGGAGGCACGGGTGACCGAGATCCTCTTCACCTGACCGACTTCGACGCCCGCGATGCGGACGAAGTCGTTCACCTCGAGGCCGCTGACATCGGTGAACTCAGCCCGGTAGAGCTCTTCACCAGAGAATCGCAGGTTCGAGAACACCGCCAGCAACCCGAACGCCGCGACGACGCAGACCACGACGAAGACGGTCAGGTTGACGATCACGCGCCGCAAGTTACTTCTCACTACCGGTCCTCGTACTCATGGTGACGGCGCCGTCTGCGTGGTCGGATCCGAGTCCGACGGGGGCACAGGAGCTTCAGCGGGTAGCGGCCCGCTCGGTGCCGGCGCGGGAGCGGGAGCAGGCGCGGGCGGCACACCGGGCCACAGGGGGGTTCCACCCGGCCCGTACAGCGGTGCGCCGTAGGGCGCCCCGCCCGGGTAGGCCGGTGCCGGCCCCGGCGCAAGACCGCCGGGATGGCGAACCCGCGGGGGTTCGGGCACCGCCTTGGTGACGGGGAAGTAGTTGGCCCAGCCCGGGAACCCGATCCCCGGGTTCGGCCTGATGTCCAGCCCGGTGCCGAAGCCCGTGTCGGTGACCAGGTAGCGAACCGGGAAGTTCTTGCTCACGTCGGGCAGCGAGCCGCAACTCGGCTTACCTCCCGGGCCGCCCTTGGCGGCCACCACCGGCAGGTTCTGCGGATAGCGATACGGATCGTCGCCGAGGAGCAGCCCGACGTCCTGCACCACCGAACGGCCGTTTCCGCCGATGCTCTCGTAGGCCCCGTTGTCGAGTGCGAACTTCGCACCCTGCAGCAGGCAGGTGTAGATGGGGTCGTATTTGAGCAGCAGACTGGTCGTCGGCTCGAGGATGTTGATGCCGTTGACGAGATTGTCCCGGTTGGGTGCGATCAGTTCGATCCCGCTGTTGGTGAACCCGATCGAGCTCAACAACAGCGCGTCGAGATCCTTCGCGTGGCCGGTGACCGTACCGCTGGTCACGCTCGCCGCGTCCAGCGTGGCGAGGATGTCCTGTGCGGCGGAGCTGTAGGCGTCACTGAACTTCCTGAACGACACCCAGTTCGCGCCGACCTCGTCCATCCTCGGATTGACCGCGAGCAGAACCTGATTCGCATCCGTGGTGGCTTGACCCATGCGCTCGCCCTGGCCGCGCACACCGTCGGCAACCGCGGTGAGCACGGCGCTCAACTTGGACACGTCGATCTGTTCCAACAACCCGACGAGGTTGTCGAACACGGTGTTCACCTCGGTCGAGACGTTGCGTGACTTCAGCACCGCCCCGGCGTTGAGGCGTTGCGGGCTCGGATGATCCGGGTAGATGAGGTCGACGTACTTCGCGCCGAATGCTGTGGTGGAGGAGATCTCGGCCTCGACGTTGGCGGGGATGCGGCTGATCTGATCGGGGAAGAGTTCCAGTTTCAGACCGACGGTGCGGCCGCCGCCCGCGATGCCGGCCACCCGGCCGACCTCCACTCCCCGCATCTTGACCTTCGCGCCAGACTCCATCACGAGTCCGGACCGGTCCGAGGTCAACATGACCGGGACGTCTCGGCGGAAAGCGCCGGCGAAGGTCAGCGAACACACCACGACCAGGCCGATGACCGTGCCGAACAGTGCCGCGGTCCACCACAGGGGGTGGACGCGGTGGCGAACACTCAGGGTTTCCATCGGCTCAACCGGCCAGGTGGAAGTTGCCCGACTGGCCATAGATGGCCAGCGAGAGGAACAGGACGACGAGCACAGCGGCGATCAGTGAGGTGCGCACGGCGCGACCGACCGCCTCCCCGACCCCGGCGGGGCCGCCCGTGGCGGTGAAGCCGTAGTACGTGTGAACCAGCATGATGACGATCGCCATCGCGATGGCCTGCAAGAACGACCAGATGATGTCGGTGGAGTTGAGGAAAGTGGTGAAGTAGTGGTCGTACACGCCCGAGGACTGACCGTAGATCGCGATCGTGCCGAAACGCGCTGCCCAGAAGGCAGATAGGACCGCGACACAGTACAGCGGTATCACCACGATCACGCCCGCCAGCACTCGGCTGGACGCGAGGTAGGCCACCGAGCGCACCCCCATGACCTCGAGCGCGTCGATCTCCTCGTTGATGCGCATGGCGCCGAGTTGTGCCGTCGCGCCCGCACCGATGGTCGCTGCCAGGCCGATCCCTGCGATGACCGGTCCGATCAGCCGCACGTTGAAGTACGCCGACGCGAAACCGGTGAGCGCCTCGACGCCGACGTCGGCGAATTGGTTGTACCCCTGCACGGCCACCAGCGCACCGGTGGACAGCGTGAGGAACCCGACGATGACGACCGTCCCGCCGACCACCGCCAACGCCCCGACGCCCAGGCTCATCTGGGCTACCAGCCGGAACAACTCGACCTTGTAATGGATTACGACGTCCTTGGTCGAACCCAGTGTCTGGAAGTAGAACTGCGCCTGTGTGCCGATCCGGCTGAGGCCGTCCACCCAGCCCGCGACCCTGCGCTGCACTCGGGGCCGGAACCTGCTCGGCGAACCGGCGGTCACAGGGTCGCCTTGATCCCGACGGCGGACGCGATGATGTTGATCGCGAACAGCGCGACGAAGGTGAAGACGACCGTTTCGTTGACCGCGTTACCCACACCCGCGGGGCCGCCACCCACGGAGATGCCTTTGTAACAGGCGATCAGACCGGCCGCGAGGCCGAAGAGCGCCGCCTTGATCAACGAGATCACGACGTCGGCGGCACTGGTGATCACGGTCAACCCGCTGATGAACGCGCCGGGCGTCACATGTTGCACGAAGACCGAGAAGGCGAATCCTCCGACCAGGCCGACGAGAATCACCACCGAGGACAACAGTGTCGCCACCACCGTCGCCGCCAACACTCGTGGCACCACCAACGTCTGGATCGGATCGACGCCCATCACCCTCAACGCGTCGAGTTCGTCACGGATGGTCCGCGCACCGAGATCAGCGCACATCGCGGTGGCGCCCGCCCCGCCACGACCAACACGGTCACCACCGGTCCGATCTGCGTCACCGTTCCGTAGGCGGCTCCGGTGCCTGCGAAATCCGCCGCCCCGAATTCGAGCAGCAGGATGTTGAAGGTGAAGATCAGCAGGACGGTGAAGGGGATCGCGAGCATCAGCGTGGGCACCAACGACACTCGTGCGACGAACCACGACTGCTCCAGGAACTCACGCCACGCGAACGGCCTGCGCGGGATGGTGACCAACGTGTCCAACGCCATCGCGAAGAACCCCCCGAGAGCGCGAATCGGCTTGGCGGCCTTGGCCGATGACATCGACTCTATGGCCGCCATCCCCTTGCCGGCACGAGATTCAGTGGTGGTCATGTCGTCCTCGGTCTTGTCGCGCGCACTCGGGCCCCGGCCAGCCGGCTAGTGAAGGGCAGTTCTGTGCGCGTTCGGTCAACCTGCAACCTTCCTGGGCTCATGAACGATGCCGTCACGATCGGTATCGAAGGTGGCGTCCATCACACATGTGATCGGCGATAGCATCGCATATGGCCGTTTCGGCCGTCAAGGAGCATGCGGGTGGACCAGCGGCGCGCTCCCGCGCACCTTGCCTGTACGGGAGGGCATTCAGGCCGCTGTACAGTGTTTTCGCGTCGGCGAAAGCATTGCCAATCTCACAATCCGACGAGATGGGGCGAGCTGGTTCATGGCGGTCGTTGTGAATTTTGCTTCTAGCTTTGGTCCGCCAGCACGGGGCTTCTGCAGCGTGACACGGCCCGAACCTCTCGCGCTCACAGCCCGGCGGGGGTTAGGACCGCTTGCGTTTGTCGCCACGGCCGCTGCGCCCAAAGGCTGACATGCGGGCCTATCCCAGCCCCCGCGCCGGGACGAGGCGACCGACACCCCCTTCCGCACGCTCACCGCGCGCCCACAATCAGAATCTGTATTCACCTTGCAAGAATGCTTCTCCGGCGCACGCGTCACCGCGCGTCGCCTCACAGCTATCCAATGACTGAATGTATTACCAGTTCACACCATATACTTCGACTCCCAGCAATCATGCACGAGGCGAGGGCAGCGCCCTTGGACTCCCCCTCCTTGACGGTCGTTGAGCTTGTATGTGATGCTATGACGAGTCACTGATGTGACTGAGATCATCCGATTCCGGACCGTGTGACGCGACATCCCAGGAGGCCTCCCGAATGACGACCAGCGAGCAGACGGCGAATGTCGATTCCGGTGCCCAGGACGCGAATTCGCAAGAGCTACCGGTGTTCCCGTTCAAACGGCAGTGCCCCTTCGCGCCCGCGGATGACTACGCCGACGGTGGCTCCATCCGCAAGGTGTCGTTCAAGAGCCTCGTGCCGGCTTGGCTGGTGACCGACTACAGCGACGTCAAGGCCGTGCTCGCCGACCGGCGCTCCAGCGTCCGGAACATCCCCGACCCATCCCGGGGCGACGAGGGCGGCGAGCCACTGCCCGGCTTCTTCGTCGCGATGGATCCGCCGGACCAGACCCGGCTGCGCAAGATGCTCTCCCGCGAATTCACCCCGCGCCGCATGGAAGCCATGCGGCCCGCGGTGGAGCGGATCACGAACAAGCTGATCGATCAGATTCTCGAGCAGGACGGGCCGGTCGACCTGGTCCAGGCCCTGGCGCTCCCGTTGCCGTCATTGGTGATCTGCGAATTGTTGGGCATCCCCTACGACCGGCACGACTGGTTCCAGGAAGAGACCGTGAAGTTCCTGCGCCTCGATACCTCACCGGAAGAGGCGGCCCAGACGGTCGCTTCGGTCATGGGGTATCTCGGAGAACTCACCGTCTCCAAGATGGATGATCCCGGCGACGATCTGATCAGCTTGCTGCTCAACCACGTTCGCAGCGGCGACCCGACCATCCCCGAAGTGGCCGGCATGGCCGCGTTCCTGCTGATGGCCGGGCACGAGACGACCGGCAACATGATCTCATTGGGCGTGTACGCCCTCCTGGAGCATCCCGATCAACTCGAACTGCTGCGCCAGGACCCGTCCCGGGTGCCGGCTGCGGTGGAGGAACTGCTGCGCTTCCTCGACATCATCGGAAATCTGCCGCGCTACCTGACCGAAGACATCGAACTCGCGGGTCAGACCATCCCGGCCGGCGACATCGTCATGGTGGCCATGGACAAGGCCAACCGCGACCCCAAACAATTCGAGGATCCGGACACGCTGAATATCCTGCGCACGGACGCCAAAGGCCACGTCGCCTTCGGGCACGGCATCCACGTGTGCCTCGGCGCGCCGCTCGCCCGGGTGGAACTGCAGTCGGTGATCAGCACGCTGTTCAGCCGGATTCCGACACTCAAGGTGGCAGTCCCCTCCGACGAGATCCAGGTGAAGACCGAAGCCAAGATCTTCGGGCTGAAGTCGCTGCCCGTCACCTGGTAGACCGCATGACCAACGTTGACTGCCGGGAACAGGCAAGCACCGTGCGTCTGGTCATGCGGGAGTACGAGGCCGACGTCGTCGTCGCCGGCAAGGATGTCATCGCCGACGGCATCGCCGCACTGACCTTGAAAGAGGTTGGGGGCCATCCGCTCCCGGAGTGGACACCCGGATCACACATCGACCTCATCATGTCCTCCGGCCTGGTACGCCAGTACTCGCTGTGCGGTGACCCCGCCGACCGGGGCACCTGGCGCATCGCAGTGCTCCGCGAACCCGATGAGCGTTCCCGCGGCGGCTCGGTCTACGTGCACGACAGCCTTGAACATGGCGCCGAGATCCGTATTCGCGGTCCTCGCAACCATTTCCAGCTCGCGCCGTCACCGAATTACCTGTTCATCGCCGGCGGCATCGGTATCACGCCGATCCGGGCGATGCTGGCCGAGGCCGAGGCGGCGGGCGCGAACTGGAAGCTGTTCTACGGCGGCCGCAGCACCGAATCCATGGCCTTCCTCGACGAACTGGCCCCATACGGTGACCGGGTCGAGTTCTGGCCGCAGGATCAGCGTGGGCTGCTGGACCTGGAGTACATCCTGGGCGCCCCGCAGGCTGACACCTTGGTGTACTGCTGCGGCCCGCAGGGTCTGCTCACCGCAGTCGAAGAACGCTGCACGTCCTGGCCTGCCGGCGCGCTGCGGCTGGAACGCTTCAGCTCCAGCACTGTCGAGACCGAGTGGGTCAACACCCCGATCGAGGTCGAACTGGCCCAGCAGGGTGTGACGTTGACCGTGCCCGCGGACCAGAGCGTGCTCGAGGCGATCGTGGCGCACGGTGTCGACGTGATGTCCTCATGCCAGTCCGGCATGTGCGGAACCTGCGAAACACCGGTTCTCAGTGGTGTTCCCGAACATCGGGACGACGTCCTGACCTACGAGGAGCGAGAGCGCAACGACTGCATGATGATCTGCGTGTCGCGCAGCCGCGGCGACAAGCTCGTCCTCGACATCTGATCTGTCCCCACCGACGCCGGCAGACCCCTCCCCCGGGGCTGTCGGCGTCGCCCTTTCTGCACCTCGCCAAGTTGCGCGTCTCACAGAATCAAGACTAACAAACGTGGCGTACTTAGCTGTATATTCCTTATCAAGCATTGACTCGAAGTGAAGTAGAGCCTCACAGGCGGGCATCACGCCGCGACCGTTTACCAGTCGCGTCCGGGCTCGGAAAGGGATCGCAGATGCGGATCGGAACCGTCCTGGACTTCGGGCGACCGATGTCCGACGTGGGCGACGAGATCGCCGCCTGGGAAGCGGCCGGGCTCTCCTCGGTCACTCTCGGGGAGGCGTATTCCTTCGACGCCCCAACCCAACTCGCGTACCTGGCGGCCAGGACGAAGTCCCTCGAGCTGGCGACGGGTGTACTTCCACTCGACACCCGCACGCCGACACTCATCGCGACGACGGCAGCCGGACTGGACTATGTGTCGGCCGGCCGTGCCCGCCTGGGTCTGGGACCGTCGGGACCACAGGTCGTCGAGGGCTTCCACGGCATTCTGTTCGCGGACACGCTCGGAAAGACCCGGGAGACCATCGAGATCTGCCGGTCGGTCTGGCGCCGGGAGACGCTCGTCCACGAGGGTCGGCACTACCGGGTCCCGCTGGACCCCAGCCGAGGAACCGGGCTCGGCAAGCCGCTGAAACTCATCAACCACCCTGTACGCGAACGAATTCCGATCTCGATCGCATCACTCGGACCCCGGATGGTCGAACTCACCGCGGAACTGGCCGACGCGTGGGAACCGATCTTCTTCTACCCCGAGAAGCTCCAGGACGTCTGGGGGGAGGCGCTGGCCAGAGGCACCGCCAAGCGCCAACCGGATCTCGGGCCGCTGGAGATCATCGCGCGTGCTCCTCTCGCGGTCACCGACGGCGATTCGTCGGCGTGGGTCGACGCCGCGAAGCCGCAGTTGGCCCTGTACGTCGGGGGCATGGGTTCGCGGGAGAAGAACTTCTACAACCAGCTCGTCGCGTCGTACGGATTCGCCGAGGAAGCCGCCGTCATCCAGGACCACTTCCTGGCCGGCCGCGCCAAAGAGGCCGCCGCGGCCGTCCCCGACGAACTCGTGCACGCGACCGCCCTCATCGGCGATGCCGACCACATCCGGCAGCGCCTCACCGTGCTGCACGAAGCCGGCGTGACGTTGGTCAATGTCACCCCCATGGCAACCGATCCCAACCAACGCCTCGACGCCGTGAAAACTGTTGTCGCACTGAGCAAGGAAGTATGATGAGTCAACTCCTCGAACCCACCGCCACCATCGACGCGGACGAACTGCGGGACGCGTTGGCCACCGCCAACGTGCCCTGTCTGATCGGCGTCCTCTACCAGCTGACCGGCGATCCGCGGTGGCTGGGCGAGCCCTACCGCATCGCCCCCACCGTCGCCTTCGAGGACCTGGACGACGGCGGGCTCGCGCCCGACACGGTCGCCGAGATCCGCGATGCCGCATACGAAGCCGTCATGAACTGGACGGCAGGAACGCCGATCGCCCACCCCTCCCCCAGCGGTGAGCAACTGACCACGCTGATGTCGGCGGTGATGGGCGAGCCGGTCTCCGATCGGTACACCGCATTGGCGGCAGAACAGCTGGGACTCAACCCGTTCGTCGCCGACGACGTCGCCGATCACTGTGCGCGAACCGGGTTCTCCGTCATCATCGTCGGTGCCGGCTTCTCCGGGCTGGCGGCCGCGGTCCACCTGAAGCGGGCGGGAATCCCGTTCCGGGTGCTCGAGCGCAACGACCATGTCGGCGGAACGTGGTACGAGGCCCGGTATCCCGGTGCCCGGGTGGACGTTCCGAACAACCTGTACTCCTACTCGTTCTTCCACCACGACTGGAGCGAGAACTTCGCGCAGCGCGACGAGATCACGCAGTACATCGACAACGTCGTCGCCCACTTCGAGCTGGCCCCCCACATCGAGACCGAGACCAGCGTCGACAGCGCCGAATGGGACGCCGACGCCAATGAGTGGGTGGTGACGGCGACCTCGGCCAACGGCACCGAGACGCTGCGCGCCTCCGCGGTGATCACCGCGGCCGGGCTGCACAACACACCGAACATCCCGAACTTCCCCGGCCTCGACGAGTTCGGCGGTCAGGTGGTCCATTCGGCCCGCTGGACCCCCGACGCGGACTACCGGGGCAAGAAGGTCGCGGTCGTCGGCGCGGGCGCCAGCGCGATGCAGGTGGTCTGCAAGATCGCCGAGGACGTCGAGCACATGGTCGTCGTCCAACCCGAACCGCACTGGATCACCCCCAACGAGCAGTACTTCCGCAAGCAACCGGCAAGCAGGCACTGGTTGTTCCGCCACGTCCCCTTCTACCGCGCGTGGTTCCGGTTCCGGCTCTACTGGATCTACACCGAGCGCAACTACCCCGCGCTCCGGGTCGACCCCAAGGCCGCCGAGAAGGGCAAGCTGGTCAGCTCGCTCAACGACGCGTACCGGCGGAATTTCATCGCCTACCTGCGCTCCCAGCTCGACGGTCGCGACGACCTCATCGAGAAGTGCACACCCACCTATCCCCCGTTCGGCAAGCGCCTACTGATGGACAACGGCTGGTTCGCCACGCTTCGCCGCCCCAACGTGGAGCTGGTGGCCGAGGGCATCGACCATCTGACCGAGCGCGGCCTGGTGACGGCGTCCGGCGAGGCACACGAGGTCGACATGCTCATCCTGTGCACCGGATTCCAGCAGCAGCGGTACCTGTACCCGATGGAGTTGCGCGGGCGTGACGGTGTCGAGCTGCGCGACTCGTGGAGCGACGACAACGCCCGGGCCTACCTCGGGATGACCGCGCCCGGCTTCCCGAATCTGTTCTTCCTCTACGGCCCCAACACGAACCCGCCGGGCGGAAGCTGGTTGACGATCGCCGAGGCCCAGGTCCGCTACGTCGTGGACATGCTGACCCGGATGGTCCGCGACGACGTCGCCGCCGTCGAATGCCGCCCAGAGCCGTTCGAGGAGTACAACACCGAACTCGACGAGACCAACAACGCCATGGTGTACGCGATGGACGGCGTGCAGAACTACTACCGCAACAGCAAGGGCCGCGTCGTCACCAACTCGCCGTGGGCCGTTCCCGACTACTTTGCCCGCACGTCCCAACCGAATATGGCGGACTACACCATCACCCGAGGAAACACAGATGCCTGAAGAAGCCTTCATCTACGAAGCGATCCGCACGCCGCGCGGTAAGCAGCGCGGTGGCGCTCTGCACGAGGTCAAGCCGATCAGTCTGGTTGTCGGTCTGGTTGACGAGATCCGCTCGCGATTCCCCGATTTGGATGAGTCCCTGATCTCCGACCTGATCCTGGGTGTGGTGTCCCCACTGGGCGATCAGGGCGCTGTGCTTGCCCGCACCGCGGTGCTGGCGGCCAAGTTGCCCGATACCACCGGCGGCGTGCAGCTCAACCGGTTCTGCGGATCGGGCCTGGAGGCCGTGAACACCGCCGCGCAGAAGGTGCGCTCGGGCTGGGACGACCTGGTGCTGGCCGGTGGCGTGGAGTCGATGAGCCGCGTGCCGATGGGCTCCGACGGCGGCGCCTGGGCCAACGACCCGGAGACCAACTACGCGGTGTCCTTTGTCCCGCAGGGCATCGGCGCCGACCTGATCGCCACCATGGAGGGCTTCTCGCGCGAGGATGTCGACGCCTACGCGGTGCGCAGCCAGCAGCGTGCCGCGGCAGCATGGTCCGGCGGCTACTTCGCCAAATCGGTTGTGCCGGTCAAGGATCAGAACGGCTTGGTCATCCTGGATCACGACGAGCACATGCGCCCGAACACCACCCTGGAGAGCCTGAGCAAGCTCAAGCCCGCGTTCACCGATATCGGCGCGATGGGCGGCTTCAACGAGGTCGCGCTGCAGAAGTACCACACGGTGGAGAAGATCAACCACGTCCACCACGGTGGTAACAGTTCGGGCATCGTCGACGGCGCCGCCCTGGTGCTGATCGGGAGCGAGAACGCCGGTGTCTCGCAGGGGCTGACGCCGCGGGCGCGCATCGTGGCGACGGCCACCAGCGGCGCCGACGGCACGATCATGCTGACGGGGCCGACCCCGGCCACCCGCAAGGTGCTCGACCGGGCCGGTCTGACCGTCGACGACATCGACCTGTTCGAACTGAACGAGGCCTTCGCCTCGGTGGTGCTCAAGTTCCAGAAGGACCTGGGCATCCCCGACGAGAAATTGAACGTCAACGGTGGCGCCATCGCGATGGGCCACCCCCTGGGCGCCACCGGCGCCATGATCACCGGAACCATGGTCGACGAGCTCGAGCGTCGCGGCGCCAAACGCGCGCTGATCACGCTGTGCATCGGCGGCGGCATGGGCGTGGCCACCATCATCGAGCGCGTCTAGGAGTACGTGAAAATGAGCACAGAGAACACCATTGCGTGGGATGAGGATGCCGACGGCATCGTCACGCTGACACTCGACGACCCGACCGGTTCGGCCAACGTGATGAACGACCATTACCGCGAGTCGATGCACAACGCGGTGAATCGGCTGGAGGCCGAGAAGGATTCGGTCACGGGTGTGGTGCTGGCGAGTGCGAAGAAGACCTTCTTCGCCGGCGGCGACCTCAAGGGCCTGATCAAGCTCGGACCCGACGACGCGGCCGAGGCGTTCGATCTCGCCGAGTCCACCAAGGCCGATCTGCGCCGGCTGGAGACCCTCGGAATCCCGGTGGTCGCCGCGATCAACGGTGCCGCCCTCGGAGGCGGGCTGGAGATCGCGCTGGCCACCCATCACCGCATCGCCGCCGATGTGCGCGGTGTGGTGATCGGCCTGCCCGAGGTCACCCTGGGCCTGCTGCCCGGCGGTGGCGGCGTCGCCCGCACCGTGCGCATGTTCGGTGTGCAGAAGGCCTTCGCCGAGATCCTGTCCACCGGAGCGCGGTTCAGCCCCCCCAAGGCCCTCGACATCGGTCTGGTGGATCAGCTCGTCCAGTCCGTCGACGAGCTCATCCCCGCCGCGAAGAAGTGGATCAAGGAGAACCCCGAGGCCGGCGTGCAACCCTGGGATGCCAAGGGCTACAAGTTGCCCGGTGGCACCCCCGCCTCGCCGGGGCTGGCGGCCATCCTGCCGTCCTTCCCCGCGACGTTGAAGAAACAGCTCAAGGGCGCGCCGGTCCCCGCACCGCGGGCCATCCTGGACGCCGCCGTCGAGGGTGCGCAGGTCGACTTCGACACCGCATCGCGCATCGAGAGCCGCTACTTCGTGAAGCTGGTCACCGGCCAGACCGCGAAGAACATGATCCAGGCGTTCTTCCTCGATCAGCAGTCCATCAGCGGCGGCGCCTCCCGCCCGGAGGGCATCGGCACGACCCCGATCACCAAGATCGGCGTGCTGGGCGCGGGCATGATGGGCGCCGGTATCGCCTACGTGTCGGCCAAGGCCGGCTACGACGTCGTGCTCAAGGACGTCACGATCGAGGCTGCGCAGAAGGGCAAGGCCTACTCGGAGAAGATCGAGGCCAAGGCCGTCAGCCGCGGGCAGACCACCGAAGAGAAGTCCGCCGCGTTGCTTTCCAAGATCACCCCGACCGCCGACGCGGCCGACCTCGCCGGTGTCGACTTCGTCATCGAGGCGGTCTTCGAGGACCAGGAACTCAAGCACAAGGTGTTCGGCGAGATCGAGGACATCGTCGAGCCCAACGCCATCCTCGGCTCCAACACCTCCACGCTGCCGATCACCGGTCTGGCCGCCGGCGTGAAGCGTCAGGAGGACTTCATCGGCATCCACTTCTTCTCCCCCGTGGACAAGATGCCGCTGGTGGAGATCATCAAGGGCGAGAAGACCTCCGACGAGGCGCTGGCCCGCGTGTTCGACTACACGCAGGCGATCAAGAAGACCCCGATCGTGGTCAACGACAGCCGCGGCTTCTTCACGAGCCGCGTGATCCGGACCTTCGTCAACGAGGCCATGGCGATGCTGGGCGAAGGTATCGCCCCCACCACCATCGAGCAGGCCGGCGGCCAGGCGGGCTACCCGGCACCTCCGCTGCAGCTTCTCGATGAGCTGAACCTGGAACTGCTGCAGAAGATCTCGATCGCCTCCGAGGCCGCGGCCAAGGATGAGGGAACCACCTACGTCGCGCACCCGGGTGAACTCGTGGTCGAGAAGATGATCGAACTCGGCCGGCCGTCGCGCCTGAAGGGTGCGGGCTTCTACTCCTACGTCGACGGCAAGCGCGCCGGGTTGTGGCCGGGCCTGAAGGAGACCTTCAACTCGGGCTCGACGGAGATCCCGCTGCAGGACGCCATCGACCGCCTGCTGTTCTCCGAGGCGCTGGAGACCCAGAAGTGCTTCGACGAGGGCGTGCTGAAAACCAGCGCCGACGCCAACGTCGGATCCATCCTGGGCATCGGCTACCCGGCCTGGACCGGTGGTTCCGCGCAGTACATCGTGGGTTACGAGGGCCCTCACGGCATCGGCAAGGCCGCGTTCGTGGCCCGGGCCAAGGAACTGGCCGCCCGCTACGGCGACCGCTTCAATCCACCCGCCTCGCTGGAAAGCTAGCGGACACCGTCAAATGCCCCCGGCGATGCCGGGGGCATTTGCGTTGCTCGCGATCTCAGTTCACCGACCGCGACGCGTCCTTCCAATACCGCTGCCGCAGATCCACTTTCGACACCTTCGCCGCCGCGGTCAGCGGCAGCGAGTCGACGAAATCCACCGTCCGCGGCGCCTTGTACCGCGCAATCAGGCTCCCGCAGTGGTCCCGCAGTTCCTGGGCGGTCGCCGTCATCCCCTCCTGCAGCACGACCACGGCGTGCACGCGTTCACCCCAGTCGGCGTCGGGAACCCCGATCACCGCGCAGGTCGCCACGCTGGCATGCTGCGCCAGGGCGTTCTCCACCTCGGCGGAGTACACGTTCTCCCCGCCGGTGACGATCATGTCCTTGATCCGGTCGACGATGAACAGATACCCATTGTCGTCCAGGTAACCGCCGTCGCCGGTGTGCATCCAGCCGCCGCGCAGCGCCTGCGCGGTCTCCTCGGGCCGGTTCCAGTAGCCGAGCATCACGTGCGGTCCGCGCGCGGCGACTTCGCCTACGGTGCCGCGGGGGACCTCGTTGTCGTCCTCGTCGACGATCTTCACCTCGGCGATCGGCACGGCACGGCCCGCCGATCTCAGCAGCGCCGGATCCAGGTGCTCTTCACCTGTCAGAACCGTTGTGGTCGGCGACAATTCCGTCATGCCGTAGGCCTGCAGCAGTTTGACCTGCGGCAGCAGTCGCATCGCCCGCTCCAGAACCGCCTGCGAGATCGGCGAGGCACCGTAGATCAGATGCTTGAGGCTGGACAGGTCATGCTGGGCCGCCGCCGGCGAATCGACGAACATCTGGATCATGGTCGGGGCCAGGAACATATCGGTAATCTGGTAGCGCTCGACCGCGACGGCGACGGCGTCCGGGGTGAAGCCCGGCAGGATCACATGGGTGCCGCCGACCAGGTTGCGGGCCAACCATCCCGACCCGTCGGCCAGGTGGAACATCGGGGCGCTGTGCAACAGCCGACCGCGCGGCTCCAGGAACTGTCCGGTCGACAGGGCACCCAGCGCGGCCGCCATCAGGTTGGCGTGACTGAGCATGACCCCCTTGGGCGTACCGGTCGTGCCGCCGGTGTAGTAGATCGCCGCCAGCGCATCACCACCGCGACGGGCATCCTCGATCGGGTCGTGCGCGGTGATGATGTCCTCGAAGTCCAGCACGCCCTCGGGCCGTGCCCGATCTCCGACATGGATGTAGGCCTGCACCGTCGGCGCAAGTTCCCGCAGCTCCTCGACCATGTCGAGGAACACATCGTCGACCACCAGCACCAGCGCGCCCGCGTCCTCCAGGGAGAACGCGATCTCGTGGACGCTCCAGCGGGTGTTGACCGGTACCGCGACCCCATCCGCCCACGGCACCGCGAAAAGGAAGTCGTGGTAGGCGTCGCAGTTCTGCGCCAGCAGCGCCACCCGGTCACCGCTGCGCACGCCGAGGCCTTGGAACGCGCTGGCCAACCGCGCCGCCCGGTCCGCAGTCTGGGCCCACGTACGAACACGTTCACCGAACACCGTGGCCGGAAGGTCCGGGGTCTGCTGCACCGCCCGGTGCAATGCCTGCGTCAGGTACATGGTTAGTACTCATTTCAGTCACTGTGTGAAGCACGTAGGCTTCTGGCCTGCAAACTAGACACTTGACATTAGCATTAATTTCGTTACCTTAGTCACAACGGTAGTTGGTGGCCGCTTCCCCAAGCGACAGGCATTCCCTCCGCAAATCTGCAGAAAGGCATCTAAATGACCGAGACGCTGACCCGAGAAGCCGGTACCGGCACCCCACTGGCGGAGTACTTGCAGCGCGTTCGTGCCATCACCCCACTGATCCGGGCCGAAGCCGAGGGCATGGAGCGGGCTCAGACGCTGAGCGACGCCGTCCGCGATGCGATCGCCGAGCAGGACCTGCACCGCATGTTGGTCCCGACCGAACTGGGGGGCGGGGGCCTGCTGCCGAGTGAGGGCCTGCGGGTGTACGAAGAGATGGCCAAGGCCGACGCGTCGACCGCGTGGGCGTTCATGGCGACCTCGTGGTCCACCGCCGAGGTGCTCGGCTACCTCAAGCCCGAGGTGGCCAAGGATCTCATGAGCCGGGACGAGGACTTCCGCGTCGCCGGTCAGCTGCTCCCCCGATACCCGGCCAAGCAGGTCGAAGGCGGTCTGATCGTCGAGGGCAACTTCGCCTTCGCCAGCGGGTCGGACCACGCCACCTGGATCGGCGCCGGCGTGTTTCTCGCCGACGAGGACGGCAACGCGATCCTCGGTGAGGACGGGCAGCCGCAGCCCCGGGTGGCCATGTTCCCCAAGGCCGAGATCGACCTCAAGCAGAACTGGGATGTCTGGGGCCTCGGCGCCACCGGCAGCCACGACTACCGGGTGGACAAGAAGTTCGCGCCCGACGAGCACACCATCGTCACCTTCGGTGGCACGCCCTACCGCTCGGAGACGATCTACAAGCTGTCCAACGAGTTCGTCGGCCCGCTGCCGCACGTCCCGGTGGTGCTCGGTATCGCGACCCGCGCGCTGGAACTGCTTGCCGCGGTGGCGATCAAGAAGTTCCGGCCCAACTACGGCGGCCCGATCGGCGAGGCCGACATCTTCAAGATCGAGTTCGCCCGGATGGAGGCCCTGCTGCACGCCGTCCGCCTGTCGTTCTACGACCTCGTCGAGTCGACGGAGGCCACCGTGGACGCCGGCCACACCCGCACCCCGGAGCAGATGGCCCGGATGCGTCAGCAGCTGGCCTTCAGCCATGAGACCATGGACACCATCGTCGGCTTCGCACACCGCTGGAGTGGCAGCCAGAGCATCGGCCGCACAAGCACATTGGGCCGATACGTGCGCGATATGCAGGTCGCCACCCAGCATCTGCTGGTGGACCCGAAGTTCTTGGCCGATGCGGCGACCGATCTGCTCCCGATCTATGCGGCGGCCGGAGCCTGAGCCTGTGATCGACCCGGACCGAGTCCTGCGTCGCGACCCACTTCGGCGGGTCGTCGTGGAGCTTTGTCTTGGGCGCAAAGTGTTTCGCATTGAGATGGCTCTCGGCGACCGGCGCCTCCGCCCGACTCCGGTGCCCTGACAGGAGAGATCAGGTCAGCGGTCGGCCGCTGCACCCGGGTGTGATGGTCAACCACCCGGGTGCAGCGGAACGGCTCACAGTCCGAGACTCTTGCGGATGAACGCTCCGGCTTCGTCGGCGGCATCGACGCCCTCCGGCAGAATCGACGAGAAGAGCGGCCATACATGCACCATGTCGTCGTAGACAGAAACCGTTGCGGTGCCGCCCCGTTCCGTGATCGCCATCGCGGCGCGACAGGAGTCGTCGAGAAGCACCTCGCCGGAGCCGACGAGGAACAACGACGGCGGCAGCGCTCCGAGATCGGCGAACACCGGCGAGGCCAGCGGATCCTGCGGATCGTGGCCCTGCAGGTAGGCCTCCCTGAGGTTCGCGATCGATCCTCGGGAGACGGCGACGTCCTTACCGTCGTAGAGATCCACGCTCGCACCGCTCGCCGTGAAGTCCAGCAGCGGTGAGATGAACACTGCCGCCGCGGGCAGAGGTGTGCCCCCATCGCGCAGTGCCGTCAACGCGGCCAGTGTCAGCCCCCCACCGGCGGAGTCGCCTCCCACCGCTACGTTCGTCGCACCGAGGGTCGACACCAGGTCTGAGATCACCGCGGCACCATCGTCGACCGCGGCCGGGAACTTGTTCTCCGGTGCGCGCCGATAATCCGGCAGCACCACGGTGACACCGGACGCACGCGACAACGTGTGGCCGAGATCTTGAAACCCCCTGGCGCTGCCGAGGACGTATCCGCCACCGTGGCACCACACGAGCACTTTGTCGCGGGTTGCGCCCTCGGCCGTCACGGTCAGAACCGGCACACCACCGATCTCACCGGAGACGGGCTCGACCCCCGCGGGCAGTTCGAACTGCAGCAACAGCTCGTCGTATGCCGTTCGCAAGTCCTCCACAGAGGCCGTCGCCGGGTCCGGAAAGCCCTCCACATACATCTTCTCGACGCGTGCCAGCGCCTCAGTCCTCGCCATGGTCGCGATCATTGCATAGTTGGCGCTAACTTTCGAGCATTTTGCCTGGCTCTTTCGACCTTCTACGATTCCTACTATCATAATCGCTGTTCACAAATGTACGACAAGACCTCGACCGAAGGACGTCAGCCATGACCCTCGTCTCCGACGGCGGTGCCTCAGTCAACTCGCTGGCCCGACTGCTGAATCCCAAGACGATCGCCATCGTGGGGCTCAGCGACAAGTCACCGGTCGCCCAGTTCGTCGCCCCGACACTGGAGAGCGATGCCGAGGTCTACTTCGTCCACCCGACCGCGCAGACCGTCCTCGGGGCGCCCGTCTACCAGTCGATCAGCCAGATACCGGTCCCCGTCGACGCCGTGCTCTCGGTGATGTCCGCCGAACGGACCGTCGCGCTCGCCGAGGAGTGCGCGGCGCTCGACTGCGGCGGAATCGTCGTCTACGCGGCCGGCTTCTCCGAACTCGGCGCGGAGGGCGCGGACTACCAGGCCCGCCTTGTCGACGCGGTCAACCGCGGCGGAATGGCCGTCATCGGCCCCAACAGCCTTGGCTACATCAGCATGCCTCGCAGCCTGCACCTGACCGCATCCGCCGACTACCACCCCGCGGCAGGAAGTGTGTCCGTCGTGTCCCACAGCGGCGCGATGATCGGCGGAATCGCGATCGCCGCGCGACAACGCACAGGCGTGGGGATTTCTCGGCTCATCTCGGCGGGCAACGAGGCGACCATCGATATGGCCGACTACCTCGATTTCCTGGCGACCGACCCCGACACCAGCGCCATCGGCCTTGTCGTGGAGGGGATTCGCCGCCCCGCCGAATTCTTCCGCGCGGCCCGGCGGTGCATCGCGGCGGGAAAGCCGATCGTGGCACTCAAGCTCGCCCGCAACAGCCGCACGCAACAGATGGCGGCGTCACACACCGGGGCCCTCGCAGGCAATGCCTGGGCCTACGACGTCTCCTTCCGTCAGGTCGGCATCCAACTCGCCTATGACCTCGAGGAACTCGTCGACAGACTTGCCGTCGTCAGCCAGCTCGATCCCGGGCGGTGGACGGGCGTCGAGCGCATCGGCGTGGTCGCCGGAACGGGCGGCTTCGCCTCCCTCGCGTTCGACGTCGCGGAGGCCGAGGGGCTCGTGCTGCCGCCTCTCGACAGCCTCGCCGAGTGGGTGGCGGCGACCATCCCAGGAATCACTGTCCCCAATCCCCTTGACACAACCGGCTTCGGCGCGACGTTCTGGACCGACATCGTCGACCGCTACGGCGGGTGCGACGAGCTGGATGCCGTCGTTTTCGTCAACATGTGGGGAGACAGCGACGACACCCCGATGTACCGCCGCCTCATCGAGGATGTCGCGGTGGCCGCACGCCGCTACGGCAAGCCCGTGGCAATCGCCGCCGGGGCAGGCGCGGTTGGCGCCTTCGCCAAGGAGGTCATCGGCGACGACGGAGTGGTCGCGCTCGGCTACGGAATCCGCGGCACCCTGCGAGGTCTGCACACCCTGAACACCTTCGTTCACGATCGTGAGAGCCTCTCCAGCGCAATAGATGTCGTGGCACCGATCCCGCGTCCGTCGACACACGTCACTGACGCTGCGAACGGCAGCCGATTTCTACCGTTCGGCGAGGTCATGGCGCTGTTGGAGCGGTTCGGGATCCCCACGGCCCCATACCTGGTGCTCGGGGACGGCGACGACGTGGCCAGTCCGTCCTTCGCAGGCCCCTATGCCGTCAAGCTCGCCGACGTGGCGCACCGGACCGAGCTGGGTGCAGTCGCCCTCAACGTCGCCCCCTCGGAACTGCCGAGCGCCGTCGCCCAGATGCGTGACATCGCAGCGGCACACGGCGTCGCACCGACCGTCGCCGTCCAACCGATGACCGTGTCGCGCGGTGAATTGCTGATCGGGATCGACGGCCGCAGCGAACTGGGCCCCATGGTGATGCTCGGACTGGGCGGTGTCTTCGTCGAGGTTCTGCAACGGATCGGCGGACGGCCGGCACCACTGACGCGGGCCGATGCCGAATCCCTCATCGAGGAGTTCCGTGACGTCCATCTGCTACACGGATTCCGTGGGTCGGAGCCGTGGCACCTCGACCAGCTTGCGGACACCCTGGTCGGCTTCGGGCAGCTCGCCGCGGCGGGCCACGAGTGGATCGAGTCGCTGGACGTGAATCCACTCCTGGTCACCGCGGACGGACTGGTCGCAGTCGACGCACTCTGCATCGTCCGGGACGGCGACTAACTAGGGCGCGTCAGCCTCCGCGAGCAGACACAGAATCGCGTGATCCGGTAAGGATTCACGCGATTCTGTGTCTGCTCGCTGGCATGGAGCGGTGCCTCAGAAGGCCGCTTCGTCCAGCTCCATCACGAAATCGCCGACGGTCTCCGCGATCTCGCGCTCGGCGGCGATCTTCGGGAGGACCTCGCGGGCGAAGAACTGCGCGGCGGCCACCTTCCCCTCGTAGAAGGAGATGTCTGAGGGCGCCTGCGGCTCAGCAAGTGCGGTCAGCGCGATGTGAGCACTCCTCAGCAGCAGCCATCCGACGAACACGTCGCCGAGGGCGAAGAGCAACCGCGTGGCGTTGAGACCGACCCGGTACACGGTGGTGGACTCATCCTTGGAGGCGGCGAGGTCGCCGGTCATCTTCGCGACGATCGCCTCGACGTTCGAGACCGCATCCCCCAGAAGTCGACGTTCGCCGGTGATCGGCGACGCCGGGTCGGATGCGGCGGCGAAGGCCTTGACCTCGTCCAACAGGTGCGTCAGTGCCACGCTCCTGTTGCGAACGATCTTGCGGAAGAACAGGTCCTGGGCCTGGATCGCGGTCGTCCCCTCATACACCGTGTCGATCTTGGCATCACGAACGTACTGCTCGATGGGATACTCGCGCAGATAGCCCGATCCGCCGAAGGTCTGCAGCGATTCGGTGCCCAGGACCACCCACGACCGTTCCGACCCGTAACCCTTCACGATCGGCAGGAGCAGATCGTTGACGGCTTCGGCCAACGCGGCGTCCTCGCCCGCGGCCGTCTTCACCGCGATCTCGTCCTGCCACGACGCGGTGTAGAGGACCAACGACCGCATGCCCTCGGCGAAAGCCTTCTGCGTGAGCAGTGAACGCCTGACATCCGGGTGGCGGGTGATGGTGACGCGGGGCGCCGACTTGTCCGACATCTGCGCGAGATCCGCCCCCTGCACGCGCTGCTTGGCGTAGTCCAGGGCGTTGAGGTAGCCGCTCGACAAGGTGGCGATCGCCTTGCAACCGACCATCATCCGCGCGTCCTCGATGACCTCGAACATCTGCGCGATCCCGTCGTGCACCTCACCCAGCAGCCACCCTCGCGCCGGAGCGTCGTCGCCGAGCGTCAACTCGCACGTCGTGGACACGTTCATGCCCATCTTCTTCTCGACGTTGGTGGCGTACACGCCGTTTCGCTCACCGGTGAGTTCGCCGGTGTCCGGATCGAAGTGGAACTTCGGGACGAGGAAGAGGCTGAGCCCCTTGGTACCGGGACCGCCGACGCTGTCGACACCGACGGGCCTGGCCAGGACGAGGTGGAGGATGTTGTCCGCCAGGTCGTGCTCTCCTGCGGTGATGAACCGCTTGACGCCGTGGATGTTCCAGGTGCCGTCGTCGTTGGGGACGGCGCGGGTGCGACCCGCTCCGACATCAGAACCGGCGTCCGGCTCGGTCAGCACCATGGTTGCGCCCCAGCGCTTCTCGACGCCGATCTGGGCGATCTTGCGGTCCCGCTCGGTGCCGTGGTGCCAGACCACCCGCGCGGCGGTAGGCATGCCGACATATGTCCACAACGCGGGATTCGCCCCGAGAACGAACTCCGCCAGTGCCCAGTTGAGCGAATTGGGGGCGTCGGTACCGCCCAGTTCGGGGAGTACTCGCAGGCGCCACCACTCGGCGTCCATCCATGTCTTGTATGCGCCGGCGAACTCGGGCGTGACCGTGACGGATCGGGTCGACGGATCGTAGACCGGAGGGTGACGATCAGCTTCTTCGAACGATTCCGCGAGATCCTCGCGCGCGAGCCGGTCCACCTCACGGAGGATGAACTTCGCGGTGTCGAGGTCGATGTCCCCGTACGGTTGCGCGCCGAAGAGGCGGTCGCGTTCGAGTAGCTCGAACAGGTTGAACTCGACGTCACGCAGGTTGCTTCGGTAATGGCCCATGGTGGCTGCCCCTCACGGTGTGTTCGACCTGTCTTAAGCGGCCGGAAACGATGCCTGGACGGTCCCCAGGACCCACGCCAGTGCAGTCAGTGAACCATAACTCCGCCGCTTGAAGACGTCAACAATGCTCTGTACAGGTACACTGAGGAGGATAGTTAATACAAAATATGGTCATCAAGTTCGCACGATGCGGATGCGAAACTTGATCCATGACGCGGGGAAAGAGTGAGATGCCACGAGCGACCGCGGCGCGCGCCGAGACGGTGAAGGCGACTCTCCGGTCCTCTGCGCGTGGCCGCCACCGCACCGAGCAGGTCGCGCGCGCCGCCGCCCACCTGTTCCAGGACTACGGCTACCAGAACGTGAGCATCGATCGGATCGGCGCGGCCGTCGGTCTGACCGGGCCCGCGGTGTACCGGCACTTCAAGGGCAAGCACGACATCCTGGTGCACGCCCTGATGACTCAGGTCCACCTCGTCGAGGAACTTCACACGGTCACCGCCGAGCAGGGCACCACGGCCCTCGAACAGTTGCAACTGCTGCTCGCCGGCCTGGGCGACATCACCGCGAACGGGAACGAAGCCACCCTGTGGCGTCGCGAGCAGCGCCACCTCGAGGATGCCGAGCGTGAGGTGTTCCGTCGGCACTTCGACGAGAATCAGGAACGGATCACCGCCAAGCTCCTCGCCGTCAGACCAGAAGTCGGCGAGCACAAGGCCGAGCTGCTCGGGTTCGCCGTGCTGGCCATGTACTCCAACACCCCCAACTTCCGCGGCAACCTGTCCGCCGAACGACTCCAGGAGATTCAGTCGGCCGCGGCCTGGGCGATCATCGACTGCGACTTGCCCGCTCCGGCCGAGGACGCCGGGCCGATACCCGAACTCGGGCAACGGCAACCGGCGGGCCGGCGGGAGCGGATCATCGACGCCGCCGCCCGACTGTTCACCGAGCGGGGTTTCTACGACGTGCACATCGACGACATCGCCAAGGCGTCGGAGATGTCGACCGCGACGCTCTACCAGCACGTGAGCAGCAAATCCGAGGTGCTGCGGGCCGTCTTGGAACGGGGCGCCGAGGGGCTGCTCTACGTGACCTCCGACGCCCTGGCCTACGCGTTCACCGCGGAGCAGGCGCTCGACGCGCTCATCACCACCTATGTCCGCCAGGCGCTGGGCGTGTACGGCCGGATCATGCACATCCTCGCCACGGATCTGTTGTATCTGCCCGAGGAGGAACAGTCCGCCCTGCGCAACGCCCAGCGCGAGTACGTGGCCGAGTGGGTCGAGGCCATCGAGGCGTTGTCCGACGACCTTTCGTCCGCCGATGCGCGGGCGCTCGCGCAGGCCGCCATCGGTGTGGTCACCGACATCTCGCAACACCCCCGGCTGCGCCAGCGGCCCGGTATCGCCGACGAACTGGCTGCCCTGATGCGCGCGATCGTGGTGCCGTCCGGCCCGACGACCGCCTGATCAGGCCGGCAGTCCCGGTCGCAGACCCGGCGAGATCTCGGCGACGATGTCATCGGCGGTGAACCGGGCCACCGCCTTCACCACTGCCGGATCGGCTCCGCCGGTGTAGGCCGTCGCCAACGCCTCGCCGATCGACTGCCGCCGCGCCCGCAGGGTTTCGACGTCGTCGGAATCATCGGATTCCTGTCCGAGTACCGCGCTCAGTGCTTTCGTGCGCTCCACGGCGGCCGCCAGCGATGTCGGCTCCCAGGCCAGCCGCGACTCGAGACTGTCGAGCATCTCCACCACCGACATCAACTCGGCGCGGGCGTTGCCGGATTCGACGCCCGGCAGAACCCGGGTGACCAGTGTGTCGCGGATGGTGGCGTGCACCGCCGCGAGATCGAGTGCGTAAACGGTCATCAGGATCCCCACTCTCCGTCGCGCAGCATCTGATTGAGCCAGCCGAGGCTGTAGTAGACGCTGTGCGCCATGTTGGCGTAACGCAGGTCGCGACGATCGCCGCGTTGGAAGATCGCCACCGCCTGCAGGCAGCCGATGGCCGTCTTGGTCAGCGACTGCACCGCCCACCAGGTCAGTGTGCGCTCATCGGGCCGCCACCCCGCGGCTTGTGCGTACTCGTCGAGGAAATCCTCCACCCCGAGCAGTTTGCAGGCCAGCGGCGAACGCCCCCGCGAGGTCCGCTGGAAGAACCACGCCAGATCGGCCACCGGGTCGCTGAAGTGCGCGGTCTCCCAGTCGAGGATCCCGACCAGTCCCCCGTCGCCAGGGTTCACGACGAGGTTGCCGACTCGGAAATCGTTGTGCACCAGCGATACCCGTCCGGAAACGTGGTCGGACCGGTGATCCAACCAGGCCAACGCCAGGTCGAGCACCGGGATCCGCACGGTGGCGACCTCGTCGTAGGTGCGCCGCCACTGGTCGTTCTCGACACGGCTCGTGTCGCCCGGCGCCGGCGGCGCATCGAGTTCCGGCAGCGCCAACGCTTCCGGCGCCGCGGCGTGCAGGGTGGCCATCTCCCGGGCCACCCGCCGCCCGAGCGCGGCGCGGTCGTCGGCGTCGGCGATCATCCGCGACACGTTGTGCGGCATCGGGACGACGCCCTCGAGCCGTTCCATGACGAAGAAGCCCCGATTTCCGGGTTCACCGACGCGGTGTGCCACCACGCCGGGCACCGGAAGGCCGATACTCTGCGCGGCACGCAGCAGCGCGACTTCGCGGCCGACGTCGTAGCTGCCGACGATTCCGCTCAGCGGTTGCCGCTTGACCGCGTAGGACGCCGAGTGCTTCCCGGAATCCCATGCCGCGGTGACGAGATAGGTCTCCCAGGAGTTGCCCTCGCTGCGTTGATCCACGTCGACGAGTTCCACCGGGCGACCGCCGGCGACCCGTCCGCCGAGGACCTCGGCGAGTTCGGTGAGGAACTCCGATGTGCTGTCGCTCATCGACGTCTCCTCCTCTGCCACCACCGTCATCATGCAATTCCTCTCCGCGCCTTCAGAGGCGACTAGACGACGCTGACCGACCGGCCGCCGCCGTCGACGGTGATCCGCTGCCCGGTGACGTAATCCGCGTCGGCGGAGACCAGGTAGGCGACCGCACCGGCGATGTCGGCGGGCGTACAGATGCGACCGAACGGATAGGACTCGGCGATGTCCTCCATGGTCCCGCCGCCGGTGGCCGCCCGCACCAGCCGACGCCCCATCTCGGTCTCCACCAGGCCGGGGGCGACGATGTTGGCGTGGATGCCGTGGACCCGCTCCTCCTGCGCGAGGGTCCGGATGCACATCTCCATGGCAGCCTTGGCCATCGTGTACGGCGCGGACAACGCCGGGGCCTCGGCGACTGTGCTGCTCGAGATCATGATCACGTCACCGCGCCCGGCCGCCCGCATGTCCGGCAGTACCCGTTGGATGAGGTGGATCGGTCCCAGCGCATGCACGTTGAGCAGCGACTGGAAGTCGGCGCCGGGCGTGTCGCCCACCGGTTGTCCCTTGCTCGCCGTGCCGGCATTGCTCACCACGAGGTCGATGGGACCCAGGTCGGTGCGCACCGCGTCGACCATCGCGTCGACGGCCGCGGTGTCGTCGATCGACGCCGAATACGCCTTGGCTTCGCCGCCGGCCGAAACGATCTCGGCGACAACCGCGTCGGCGGCCTCGGCGTCGCGCCGGTAGTTCACCGCCACTGCGGCGCCGTCGGCGGCCAGGCGCAGCGCGATGCCGCGGCCCACCCCTCGGGAGCTCCCGGTCACCAGAGCCACCCGGCCCTTGAGTGCAGACATCAACCCACCACCGCTCGTCCGACGAGGTCCTTCATGACCTCGTTCGCTCCGCCATAGATCCGCTGGATGCGAGCGTCGCGCCACATCCGGGCGATCGGATACTCCTCCATGTAGCCGTATCCACCGAACAACTGCAGCACGCGGTCGAGGACCTCCCACTGCAGTTCTGTCGCCTTGTATTTCGCCCCTGCCGCCTCGGCCGCGGTCAGCTCTCCGTCGTTGAGCGCCACCACGCAGCGGTCGACGTACTCCTGCAGCACGACGATGTCGGTGTGCATCCCCGCGATCTGCATGCGCACCGACTGCAACTGTGCCAGCGGCGCGCCGAACGCGCTGCGCTGACGCGCGTGCTCGAGTCCCAGTTCGAGAGCGTGCCGGGCCGAGGCCACCGCGGCCACCGCGATCGACAGCCGCTCGCGCGGGAGATTCGCTATCGCGCAACCGAATCCGCGACCCGGCTCCCCGATGATGTTCGACACCGGGACCCGGCAGTCGTCGAAGAACAGCTCCGCGGTGTCCTGCGCCCGCCGGCCGATCTTGTGCATCGGCCGGCCCCGCTCGAAGCCGGGGGTGCCGTTCTCGACCGCGACGAACGTGGTGCCGCGGCCGTCGCGCTCGCCGGTGCGGACCAGGACGATGGCCAGATCGCAGGTGGCGCCGCTGGTGATGAACGTCTTCTGACCGTTGAGCACCAGATGGTCGCCGTCGCGACGGGCGCTCGTCTTGATGGCGGCCAGGTCTGAACCGGCGCCGGGCTCGGTCAGGCCGAGCGCGGTCACACATTCGCCGCGGGTGAAGGCGGGCAACCACCGGTCACGCTGCTCGGCGGTGGTGAGGTCGCGCAAGTACGGCACGATGATGTCGTTCTGCATCGAGAACAGGTCTCCCGCCATACCCGAAGCGACGACCTCCTCGGTCATCACCGCGTTGTAGCGGAAGTCCTCGATGCCCAGCCCGCCGTACTCGGAACCGAACTCGAATCCGAGGAATCCGTTCTCACCGGCGGCGCGGATGAATGCCCGGTCCACCGTCCCGCTGTTCTCCCACGCCTCGACGTGGGGCACGGCATCGTGGTCGATGAAGGCCCGGAACGCCTTTCGGAACGCCTCGTGCTCCTCGGTGTAGAGCGTCCTACGCACTCTGTACTTCCTTCCAGTACGGATCCCGCAGCTTGCGCTTGTACAGCTTGCCGGTGGGCAGCCGGGGCATCTCGTCGATGAAGTCGAACGACTTCGGGCATTTGAACCGCGCCAGATGGGCGAGGCAGAACTCTCGGAGGCGCTGTGCGAGGTCCGGGGTGCCGCCGCCTGGGTCGACCGGCTGGATCACCGCCTTGACCGCCTCGCCGAAATCCTCGTCGGGAACGCCGAATACGGCGGCGTCCATGACCTCGGGGTGGGTGATCAGGAGGTTCTCGATCTCCTGCGGGTAGATGTTGACCCCGCCGGAGATGATCACGAACGCCTGCCGGTCGGTGAGGAACAGATAGCCTTCCTCGTTGACGTATCCGATGTCGCCGATCTTCGACATGGTGCCGCTTGGATCCTGCGCTTCGGCCGTCTTGTCCGGATCGTTGAGATACTCGAAGGAACTGTTGCCACCGCGGAACCAGATCGTCCCGGGCACGCCCGGCGGGAGTTCGGTGCCGTCGTCGTCGCGGATCACGATCTCACCGAAGAACGCCTTGCCCACCGTGCCGGGATTCGCGAGCCACTCTTGTGGCGTGCAGCCGCAGGTGCCGTTGGCCTCGGTGCCGCCGTAGTACTCGTAGATCACCGGGCCCCACCAGTCGAGCATCTGCTGCTTGACCTGTTGCGGGCAGGGCGCGGCGCCGTGGACGACGGCCTCGAGCGTGGAGTGGTCGTACTTGTCGCGGATCTCGTTCGGCAGTTTGAGGATTCGCGAGAACATGGTGGGCACCACCATGGTGTGGGTGACGCCGAACTCGTCGATGAGCGCGAGGAACTGTTCGGCGTCGAAGCGCTCCATCACGATGTGGGTGGCGCCCAGCCGGAGTCCGATGGAGACACTGGACTGCGGGCCGGAGTGATACAGCGGCGCCGTCGACAGGAACGTCATGCCCTCGCGCATCCGGAACAGGCGCTTGCCCATCTCCTCGATGCCGAGTTGTTCCTGTGGGCCGACATCGGGCAACTGGCGCTTGACCGCCTTGGGCCGTCCGGTGGTTCCCGACGAGTAGAACATCGGGGTGCCCAGCCGTTCGTCCCGCCCGGGCGTCGGCGGGTACTGCTCGATGACGGGGGCGAAATCCTGGAACGGTGCCTGTGCGTCGTCCTTGTCGATGACGAGCCAGTGCTCGACCTTGGGGCAGTGCTGCGGAAGCGCCGAGGCCACTTCGTATTTGGCGGCGGTGGTGACCAGCAGGCGGGCGCCGCAGTCGTCGACGATGTAGGCGGCCTCGTCGACGGAGAGGAACGAGTTGACCGGGGTGTAGTACAGGCCGCACCGTTCGGCGGCCGACATCGTCACGATCATCTCGAGGTGGTTCTCGGCGAGGATCGCGATGTGGTCGGTGCGGCGCAGCCCGAGGTCGCGGAAATAGTTGGCGACCCGGTTTGCGCGCTCGTCGAACTCGCGGTAGGTCAACGATTTCCGGCTGCCCGCCATGATCAGCGCGGGACGGTCGGGGTGCTCGTCGACGTGGCGTCCGGGGTACATCGTCGCGGGTTCTATCGAGCGCTGATGGGACGCAGGAACTCTCCGATGCCCCAGCCGCCGTGTCCGTTGGCGTAACGCACGGACATCTGGCCCATGCGGGCGGCGCGGTCGGCGGTACGCTGCGTGACCGGGACGAAGTGGTTGATCGTGCCGTCGAGCACCATCGTTGGCAGCCCGTCGGCCGCGATGACCGCCGTGTTGCGGCCGTCATACGTCGCCTCACCGGCATAGTCGGTGTAGACGGTGTAATCCCGAATCGGGTGGAACACCCCGTCCGGGGTGATCACCACACCACCGGAAACCCGTTCCCCGTTCGGTTCGAACTCACCGTAGGCCGTGATCGCGGTGCCGTCGGCGAGCCAGGCGGCCAACCATTCCCCGTTGTAGGACGCCCATTCGCGCGGACCCCACGAATGGTCGCGGAACGAGGTGGCCCGGTCGACCGTCCACGTCGTCGATCCGACGCGCACCGATCCACTCACGTGGCCGAACTGCTCGTAGTGGTCGGTGGCGATCTGCGAACTGCCCGGTGTGCAGTCGCCCCCTTCTTCGATGGTGAACATCGGTACCGACGCCTCGAACGTCAGCGAGATCTCGCACTCCAGCGACGGTGAGTTCTTCAGCGCCTGCCGACCGCGATCGGCCAGCAGCGACGGCGTACTGATGAGCGCGACAGTGTTGCGGTAGTTGACTTCCCACGTCCGGGTCGCATCCTTGGGCGCGATTTCGAGACCCTGCGTGGACCACTTGTCGTTGGTCTCGTTCGGCTGCCGTCCGGCGCGCAGCGCGATCTTGCCGCCGGGCAGTGTCAGCTGCACCGTCGCCTCCGAGTACCCGAGGGTGGGCCGGTTGCCGATGCGCATCAACGCGCTGACCTCGCTCACCGGGTCGACGAAGTTGACGTACACGCTCTCGTTGAACTTCTCGATTCCGGCGAACTCATGGGTGAATTCGGCGTCCGGTCCGTACTGGCATGCGGTGAAGGGGGCTGACGTGTCCACGTGATCCTCCGGGATGTGTTGGGGTCAGAAGTGATCGGCTGGGTGGTCGTCCAGCGGGGGGAACACCGCAGGCCGCCGCTCCAGGAACGACATCACGCCTTCGTGGACGTCGGCCGACCGGAGCCGTCCGGCGTACACCCTGGATTCGTCCTCGGCTGCCGACCTCGGGGTCGGGTGGCCCCAGCTGCGGCCGAGCAGCCGGCGCGCCAACGCCACTGACGTCGGTGAGGTCTCGGTGACGAACACCCGTGCGTACGCCAGGGCCTCGTCGAGTACGGCATCCGGTGCGACGACTTTCGTGAGCAGACCGGCGTCGTAGGCCTCCGCGGCATCGAACACGCGGCCGCTGAGCACCCAGTCGGTAGCTCTGGTCAGTCCCACCAGCCGCGGCAGGAACCAGGACGACGCGCTCTCCGGAACCACCCCGCGTCGGGTGAACACGAACCCGAAACGCGATGCCTCACCGGAGATCCGGACGTCGGTGGCCGCCATGATGGAGGCCCCGCCGCCGACGGCGTCTCCGTTGACAGCCGCGACGACGGGGGTGCGCATGTCGAAGAGCCGCTCACTGACTCGGCCGCCCGGCTCGCGGTACCCGGTCGGGGTGTGCCCCGCCCGATCCTCTTCGAGGGCTTCGATCAGCGTGTCCGGCCCGGTGAGCTCCGCCCCGACACAGAAATGCTTTCCGGCACCGGTGAGCACGACGGCACGCACGTGCGGATCCCGGTCGGCGGTGTCGAGCGCCTCCCACAGGTCGCGCAACATCTGGTTACGCAACGCATTTCGGCGTTGCGGGGCGTTGAGCGCGATGATCGCGACACCGTCGTCGAAGCGATAGTCGACTTCTTCGTACGTCGGCTGGGCCGGCTGCTGAGCGCTCATGGGCTCTCAGGCCCCGCCGCTGCACACCAGCGTCTGCGCGGTGATGTAGCTGGACTCCGGGGCGCACAGCAGGTACACGGCGCCCGCGGCCTCCTCGACGCTGCCGCCACGGCCCAGTGCGATCTGGGTGGTCACGGCCTCGTACACCTCCGGGTTCACGCCGACCTTGATCTCGCGGCCGGCGACGTCGATGGTCTTCGCCTCGGTGGTGATCGTGGTGAGCCGGGTGTTGATCACGCCATAGGCGATGGCATTGACGGTGACGTTGTAGCGGCCCCACTCCTTGGCCAGGGTCTTGGTCATACCGATCAGGCCGGCCTTGGCGGTGGAGTAGTTGACCTGCCCGGGGTTGCCCTGCAGCCCCGAGGTCGACGACGTGTTGACGATTGCGCGGCGTGAGGCGACGCCGTTCTCGGCCTTCTCCTTCTTGGCCAGACCCGAGATGACCGGCTGGGCGGCGCGCAGGATCCGGAACGGTGCGGTCAGGTGCACGTCGATGATGTCGTTCCACTGCTGATCGGTCATCTTCTGGATCACGCTGTCCCAGGTGTACCCGGCGTTGTTGACGATGATGTCCAGCCCGCCGTAGTTGTCGACGGCGGTCGAGACGAAGCGGTCGGCGAATTCGGGATCGGTCACGCTGCCGACGCACGCGGTGGCCTGTCCCCCGGCGGCTTCGATCGCGGCGACGACCTCCTTGGCCGGCTCGGCGTCGAGGTCGTTGATGACGACCCGGGCACCCTCCGCGGCAAGCTTCTCGGCGACCGCGCGGCCGATCCCACGCCCCGATCCCGAGACCAGTGCGACCTTTCCATCGAGATGTCCAGCAGCCACGACAGCGTCCTCTCCAAAGTGCATTCCAACGTGTTGTTGTGAACCTTAACTTCGGCGCTTCGCTGGGTCAACTACCAATTGACGTGGCGTTTTAGATCTAACGTAAATAGGGACTATGAGTTGATCGAAGAGCTCTGGCGTCCGAAGGTGGCGATCAAGCCGCTGAGGATGAGGTCCAGGCCGCGGTCGAGTTCGGCGGCGCCGTCGTAGGACGCGAGTACGGGTGCCAACTCGCGCAATCGGGGAAACTCGGTGATCGGTAACCGGTGTAGGCCCAGTCGCAGTACATGGTCGGATTCCTCGGGGCGTTCCACGATCTCCTGCAGCTCATCGAGGATGTGGCCGTGCAGATATGCGAAGAGGACGCGGTAGATGTGCAGGGCGTCCACACCGGCGAATCCCGCTGACGTCAGCAGCGTCAGGACCGCTTCGAGGGGCCGCAGCGTCCCCGGGGGCCGCTGCCCCAGCGACGTCGCCAGCGGGCGGGTCACCAGCAGCGGGACCACGTTCGGGTGGGCCAGCGCGAGCCTGCGGAAATCGTGGGCGACCAGACGCAGCTGGTCGGCCCAGTCGGGATCGGCGCTGTCCACGACGAGCTGGCTCAGAACGACCTCGACGACACCGTCGAGCACAGCGGCTTTGTTGGGGACATGCCGGTAGAGCACCGTCGGGTCCCGCTTCAGCGCCTCGCTGAGGCGACGCATCGACAGTCCGCTCTCGCCGTCGCGGTCCAAGATCGCCAACGCGGTCCGAAGGATCAGGGCGCGGGTGATCGGAGCGTCGCCGAGGTCGGGGCCGGCTTCCGCGCCGCCCTGTCCGTCAGCGGTTCGAGCCGCCCGTTTGGCCATGAGTTTCTACACCTTCCGGCTCGGTCGTGGTCTCACAACACCATAGACCAACACCGATGTCCAACAGTGTTGACACCCGGTCTGGCGGGGTGTCTACTGAAGGTCTAAAGGAACCTGAGGCACCACATGATCGTCACCGTTGGTTTGGTCATCTTGGTGCTCGCCGTGATCGTCGGCGCCGTGGGCCTGCTGGGCAACGCCGGCCCGACGCACCAGATGGCCGAGCCCTTCTCGGTCTTCGGCTATCACGTCACCGGTTCCACCGGCACGCTGTTCCTGGTCGGCATCGCCGTGGGAGCGGCGGCGGCGCTGGGTCTGGCGGTCCTGCTCGCCGGCGCCCGGCGCACCGCCGAGCGTGGTCGCGACGCCCGCCGCCAACTCGCACTGTCGCGGCGCGAGAATGCGTTCATCAACCGCGACCCTGTCGACGTGCTCGAGTATCGGAATCCCCATACGACAAGCACATCCGGCGTGACCGCCCAGCCACAAGGCGGCGTACTCGGCCGGTGGCGACACCGCAAAGCGACGCGGGACCGCGTCGACCACGGCTGGTAGCGATCGCCGTTCAGGGGCGACCGCACCACCCCAACGGAAACAACAGAAACAAGGTCAACATCATGATCGTTCTCGGAATCGTCCTCATCGTGCTCGGTCTCCTGCTCCCCAGCTTGGTCCCCGGCTTCGCCTTCGCCCAGGTCCTCCTGGTCCTCGGAATCATCCTTCTTGCCGTCGGATTGATACTGATGGTGGCCGGACGGATGGGGCACGCCGTCGGGGGCCGGCGCCACTATTACTGAGTCAGCAGCGGCCGATGAGCATCGAATGATGCTGCACGGCACCAGTTCTCACGCACCACGCGTGAACCATCGCACCACCGATTCAAGGGAAACACCATGTCCACGAACACCATCGTTCTGATCATCGTCGTCGCGCTGGCAGCGCTAGTGCTGGTGGCCGCACTTGTCTGGGCGGCCCGCAACAAGCGCAACCAGAGTCGCCACGACGAAGCGGAAACCATCCGCAGCGAAGCCAGAGACGAGAACCGACGCGTCGCGCAGCGTGAAGCTCGCGCCGAGGAGACCGCCGCCAAGGCCCGTGCCGTTCAGGCCGAAGCCGACGTCAAGACCGCCCAGGCCAAAGGACTGCAGCAGGAGGCCGCAGGCCATCGCCACGAGGCCACCAACTCTCGCGACGAGCTCAACGAACAATTCGAGCGCGCCGACGCTCTCGATCCCGCCACCCGGACACCCAACGGTCGCAACACCGGCAACAGCGGTCGCAACGCGGACAACGACCAGCAACGACCCACAGCCGGCACGCGATGAACCCGTCGCGCCCGAGCACCCATGCGCCCCGCGTAGAACAGCACGACCGGCACCTCAAGATCGTCGAACTCGAACTGCCACAACAAGACAGCATCCGTTACGACGTGATGATGCAGCTCTGCCGGCCGTTGACCGCATTCGAGATCGACGCACTCATCGTGCACCGATCGATCGGCCTCGACGTTTCACCCGACGACCCGGCACGCTTGATCGCCACCCACACCACCATCGAAGAGGTGCGCAACCGACTTCCCGAGTTCCACGAGTTGCTCTGCGCGGCAGCGGCAGACGGCCACGCTGCGCAGGACTCCGCCACCGAGGCGCGCGATGCCCTCACGGTGGAGGAATCACGTCGCCAGGCCCTGGTCACCGATGCCAACGCCAGCCTCGGCCCCTGTTCACACGTCCATGACGCGGCGGTCGGTATGCGTTAGACCTAGTCTGCTGCTGCCACCAGTGACCGCAGCCGTACGTCGGGAAGTTCCCGCTCGACGTTCTCGAGGCGCCATTTGTTCGAGAACACCGCGATGACGACTCCGTCGGTGCGGGTGAAGACCTCGACCGAGGCCTGCTTCTGCAGGATCTCGACGTCATCGGGGTCGGCGACGCGGGCCACCGTGTACGGAAGCGGCTCGAGCGCGATCGGCGCGTTGAACTCGCGGGCCATCCGATGAGTGGCGACCTCGAACTGCATCGGACCCACCGCGGCGAACACCGGCGCCTGATCACCTCGCCGGTCCGAACGCAGCACCTGGATGACGCCCTCCTGGTCCAGCTGCTCGATCCCTTTACGGAACTGCTTGTGCTTGCTGGGGTCGGTGCCCCGCGCGACGGCGAAATGCTCGGGCGAGAAGCTCGGAATCGGCGGGTACTGCACCGGGACATCCCGGTACAGGGTGTCACCCGGTCGCAGCGCGGCGGCGTTGGCGAGTCCGATGACATCCCCCGGCCAGGCGGTGTCCAGGGTGGACCGCTGCTGGCCGAAGACCGATTGCGCGTACTTGGTGACGAACGGCTTGCCGGTGGTGGCGTGGGTGAGGACGTCTCCGCGTTCGAAGGTGCCTGAAACGACCCGGGCGTAGGCGATGCGGTCCCGGTGAGCGGAGTCCATGCCCGCCTGGACCTTGAACACGAACGCACTGAACGGCGCGGTGGTTTCGCGTCGACTGCCGTCGATGTCGAGCTGACCGCGTGGCGGCGGTGCGAGTTGGGCCAACACGTCGAGCAATTGGTTGACACCGAAGTTGAGCACCGCCGACGTGAACAGGACCGGTGTCGAGGTGCACCTGAGGAACGAGTCGCGGTCGAAGTCGGCGCCGTCGGCACTCAGCAGTTCGGACTCTTCCACCGCGGTGTCCCAGTCGGTACCCGCGGCCTCGTGGGCCTGGGAGGCATCGATGTGCTCCTCCGGTGCGGCGGTGGCGCCGCCCGCGGTGCGGGTGAACCGGATGAAGGTGCCGCTGCGCCGGTCGAGGACTCCTTTGAAGTCGCCGGCGATGCCGACCGGCCAGGTCAGCGGCGTCGTCTGCAGTTGAATGCGGTCGTGGATCTCATCCATCAATTCCAGGGCGTGACGGCCCGGCCGGTCCCACTTGTTGACCACCGTGATGATGGGGATCCCGCGGTGGCGGCAGACCTGGAAGAGCTTCAGCGTCTGCGGTTCGAGACCTTTCGCGGCGTCGATGAGCATCACGGCGCAATCGACGGCGGTCAGCACCCGGTAGGTGTCTTCGGAGAAGTCGGCGTGCCCCGGGGTGTCGAGCAGGTTGATGATGCAGGTGTCGCCCGCCTGGGTGCGGTAAGGGAACTGCAGCGCCGTCGAGGTGATGGAGATGCCGCGGGCCTTCTCCATCTCCATCCAGTCAGACACCGTGGCGCGGCGGCCCGCCTTACCGTGGATGGCGCCGGCCTCGGTGATCGCCTTGGCGTGCAGCACCAGCGCCTCGGTCAAGGTGGACTTGCCGGCGTCGGGGTGGCTGATCACAGCGAACGTCCTGCGACGTTGCGCTTCGGCGGAAACTCGGTCTGGCCGCGACTCGGTGGCCGTCGACACACCTGAGGCGGTATCGGTCATTGCGCCGCCAATTCTATTGGCCACGGAGTCGAAACGATAATCGGTACCGTCGTCGGCCGGATTCGCCGTCACCGCGGCGCGCTCCCCACCAGCAGTCGAAGACGGCCGGAGCAAGGTGCGCCAGGCTCTTGACCTGAACTTTGGTTGAGGTCTTACCGTCTCGGGTCATGGACACCACATACTCGGAAGCCGCTACTGACATCCCCAGCCGCATACGGGCAGCGGACGTGGGGCTCCTCCTCTTGCGCGTGGTCTTCGGCGGGCTTCTGGCTGCCGCCGGCCTCCAGAAACTCTTCGGCTGGTTCGGCGGGCCGGGGCTGACGGACACCGGGACGGTGTTCGAGCAGATCGGTTACAGCCCAGGTGTTTTCTTCGCCGCGGTTGCGGGTTCGCTCGAGACTGTGGGCGGGATTCTGCTGATGCTGGGATTGTTCACGCCGTTGGCCTGCTCCATCGTTGTCGGCGTGATGATCAACGCCGCCAGCGCGACGTGGTCGGGCGGGCTGTTCGGCCAAGGCGGCTATCAAATGGCGCTGCTGTATGCCACCGCCGGTGCGGTAATCGCGTGCACCGGCGCCGGCGTGATGGCCATCGACCATGGCCGCCCTTGGCAGCGCGCGGGCGCCAGGTGGGCCGCGGCGAGCATCGCGACGGGTATCGCGGCAGCAGCGGCCGTCTTGCTGCTCAAAGCGGTGGTGTGACGGGCCACGTGACCCTCAGACCAGCCAGAGGTCGTACGGCGGCTCCCCCACGCCACTGACCATGAGTTGCCCGGACGGGATCTTCTCCACGAGTCGGACTGCGGCGCTGCGGTTTCCGATCCGCAACTGCGCCTGCTTACCCGCCTGGACATCGTCGGGCGCGCCGTAGGCCAGGCCCTGCCAGTGGTACCGACCGTCGATCGGGCTCAGGTGACCGGTGAGGCGGACCCGGACCGGACACCGCACCCCCGCCACGTCGAGTTCGGCGTCACCGTCGAATACGCCGCTCACATCGTCGGTCACAGGAAGCCGCACCGCCTCCACATCCGCCGGCCGATCGCGCTCATCAGACCGACCTCCTCGAGGAAGGCGGCCAGTGGTGCGAATCCGGTCCGCATCGCCTCGTGGAAATGCGGGTTGCCGCGGGCCTGCCGGCGCGCCTCCCGGGGGTCGAGTCCGGCGCGCCGGTACACGGCCGGGTTGGTGAACAGGTAGCGGTAGAACGGCCCACCGGCCCCGTGGATCGTGGCCAGCAGGTACCGGTTGACCGGCCGCATCGCGGGGACGGCCCGCCGGGCGCCGTCGCGGGCGAACTGGATGTGGCGCGCCTCCTCGGTGACGTGGATGCGCATGATGCGACGCACGATCGGTTGCAGGTCCGGGTCGTCGAGGATCTGCCGCTGCAACGCGTCGAAGATCTCCTCACCGACGAGCGCGGCGATCCACAGCACCGACTTCTGGAAGAACAACGGCAGCGCGTTGATGATCATCCGTTGAAAACGTTTCGGCTGGAACGGTTTACCTCCGACAGCCTCAATGGTGCGGCCGAACATGACCATGTGTCGCGTCTCGTCGCCCAGTTCGGTCAGCGAGTAGTGGGTCGCCGCGGACGTGCAGTCGGCGTGCATGAGCCCGCGCAACAGCGCCTGATTGAGGATGTTCTCGAACCAGACCCCGGCCGAGAGCAGGTTGATGAACTCCTGCCGCGACAACTCGATCTGTTGTTCGCGGGTCATCTCCGTCCACATCCGGGTGCCGTACAGCGAGACCACCCGGGGCGGGAGGAAGAACTTGTCGGGCACGACCGGTGTCTCCCAGTCGACGTCGACCACTGGCGCGTACGACTTCTTGGCCGACCCCCTCAGCAAACGCTCGGAGAACTCGTCGCGGCTGGGAGAGGTTGCCGTCGAAGAAGCCCGTTCGATGGTGCCGGCCATGTGACGCCTCCTGCTGGATCGTGGTTGCCCGAGGCACCAAGTGCCATCTGAACAGAAGATACATTCCTAGTTCGTTTGTATCAATAGGGTCCAGCTCGGGCTTTACACTGCGACGTAGCACCATCGTCCCCCTGCCGGGCCCATGTCGAGGAGACACCGATGAAATACAGCGGCCTGCTCGCCAAGGCGGTGCAGCGCTTCGGGTCACCGACGGCCGAAGGCAACGCCGAGCGCATCCTCGACGCGGCGTTGAAGCAGTTCGAACTGCTGGGCATCCGCCGATCGACCGTGGAGGACATCACCCGCCGGTCCGGGCTGGCGCGCGTCACGCTGTACCGCAACTTCGCGAACAAGGACGCCATCGTCGAGGCGGTGCTGTTGCGCGAACTCGAGCGGTTCCTCTCCGACCTCGCCGCCGAGGCCGGCGGCTACGCGGAGGCGGAAGACAAGCTGGTCGAGGGTTTCGTGTTCACCCTGACCACGCTGCGCGACCATGCGCTGTTGCAACGGCTGCTCGCCACCGAGCCCGAGACCGTGCTGCCGTTCCTGACCGTCGAGGGCGACAGCGTCGTGCGGACGGCGTCGTCATTCCTGGCCCATCAACTCGCGGTGGCGCTACCCGACGACAGCCGCACGCAGATCGAACTGCTCGAGGTCGCCGAGGTCACCGTCCGCATCATCGTGTCGTTCGTGCTGACGCCGTCACAGAACGTCGCCCTCGGTGACGACGACGCCGCCCGCTCGTTCGCGCGCCGCTACCTTGTCCCGCCGCTGCTGGGGTTGACCCGCTAGCGACGCCGGGACGGCTCCGCCGGGTAGGCGTGCACCAGCGCGGACGACAGTTTCGGAACGGCGTGGGTCAGGGTGTGCTCCGCCTCGTGGGCGATGCGGTGGGCGTCGGCGAGGCTGGTGGCGGGGTCGATGTCGAGCTCGGCGTCGGCGTGTAGCCGGTGGCCGATCCACCGCATCCGCACGGCGCGCACGTCGGTGACGCCGGGTTCGGCGGCGAGTGCGGCTTCGGCTTTGTCGACCAGCTCCGGTTCCACACCGTCCATGAGGCGGCGGAAGACGTCACGTACCGCGGTGCGCAGCACGGCGAGGATGGCAACGGTGATGACCAGGCCGATGATGGGATCGGCGAGCGGGAAGCCCAGCGCGACGCCGCCGGCGCCGAAAAGCACTGCCAGCGAGGTGAATCCGTCAGTGCGGGCATGCAGTCCGTCGGCGACCAGGGCGACCGAGCCGATGCGGCGCCCGACCCGGATGCGGTAGAGCGCAACGAGTTCGTTGCCGACGAACCCGACCAGACCGGCGACGGCCACCCACCCGACGTTCTCGATCGGCACCGGGTTGATGAGGCGGCGGATCGATTCCACGCCCGCAACGATCGCCGACAGCGCGATCATCGCGACGACGAACAGCCCGGCGATGTCCTCGGCCCGACCGAATCCGTAGGTGTAGCGCCGGGTGGCCGCCTTGGTGCCGACCACGAACGCGACCCACAGCGGGATGGCCGTGAGGGCGTCGGAGAAGTTGTGGATGGTGTCGGCGAGCAACGCGACCGACCCGGAGACCAGCACGATCACCAACTGCGCCACCGCTGTCGCACCGAGCGCGAGCAGGCTGATCTTCACCGCCCGAACCCCTGCGGCGCTGGACTCCAGCGCATCGTCGATGCTGTCGGAGGCGTCGTGGCTGTGCGGGGCGAACACCTCGCGAATCGCGGCACTCAACTTGCCCCCGTGATGCTCGTGAGAGTGCTCGCGGTGGTGATCGTGGCTGTGGTGCGCGCGCTTGGGTTCGTGGGTCATGCGCGTCGTCCGTTCTTCGATGGGCTGGCGGCGGGAACGTCCGCGTGCAGGGCGGCGAGGTCGGACGCGTCACGGTGATGACCGGGGACACCCGGGCCGGCATGTTCGGCGTTGAAGACCGCGTCGGTGACCAACTGTGCGACGTGGTTGTTGTCCAGGCTGTAGTAGATGGTGGTGCCCTCCCGGCGGGTGCGGACCAGGCGCGCCATGCGCAGTTTCGCCAGGTGCTGCGACACCGACGGGGCCGGCTTCCCCACGTGGGTGGCGAGGTCGTTGACGGACTTCTCGTGACTCACCAACGCCCAGAGGATCTGCACCCGGGTGGCGTCGGCCAGCATCCGGAAGACCTCGGCCACGAGGTTCGCCTCGTCGTCCGGCAGGCGCCGACCGCATCGCGCACTATCTGCATTCATACGCAGATAGTAGACCGACGCTGTCCGAGACCCATCAGTACAGCTGGGACACTATTTACAATACGTAACGGTACCGTTACGGTTTACCGCATGCTGGACGCCGATGTGGTTGTGGTCGGTGCGGGCCCCACGGGACTGGCGCTGGCCTGCGGCCTGCGGTTGCACGGCGTGTCCGTGCGGGTGATCGACCGCGCCGACGGTCCGGCCACCACATCGCGGGCGAACTTCCTGCACGCCCGCGGATCGGAGGTGTTGGACCGGTTGGGGGCGCTGGGGTCCCTACCCGACGAATCGTTGCGCGCCATGCGGATCACCAACCACTTGGGTGGGCGACCGGTGATGACGCTGGAGTTCGGCGACCCGGGACTGCGCACCGCTGCGCCGCCGATGGTGGTCTCACAGGCGAAGGTGGAGGCCGCGCTGCGCGCTCGGCTGAACCAGCTGGGCGTAACCCCGGAGTGGCGCACCGGACTGGCCGGATTGCATCAGGATGCCGACGCTGTCGCGGCCGAACTCGATGACGGAAGCGAGGTTCGGAGTCGGTGGCTGGTGGGGTGTGATGGCACGTCGAGCACGACCCGAACCGAGGTGGGTATCGGGTTTCCCGGAGTCAAGCTCACGGAGCGTTTCCTCCTGGCCGACCTGCGCCTTGACTGGGACCTCGACCGGAGCGGCACCACCGGATGGGTGCATCCGAGTGGGGTGGTCGGTGCGATGCCGATGCCGGATGACGAGGGACGAAACGATCTGTGGCGGGTGTTCGCCTACGACCCCGAGTTTCGCGAAAAGCCGGACGACGAAGCCATTTTGGACAGGTTTCGCCGCCTCATCCCGGAGCGCACCGGCCGTGACGTCGGTATCGGTGAGGCGGAATGGCTGTCGCTGTTCACCGTGCACCGCCGGCTCGCCGACACATATCGACGCGGTCGCGTGCTGCTCGCCGGCGACGCTGCCCACGCCCATGCACCGTTCGGCGGGCAGGGCATGTTGACGGGCATCGGCGATGCCGAGAACTTGGCGTTCAAACTCGCCCTGGTGGTGCGGGGCGTGGCCAGGGATTCGCTCATCGACACCTATGAAGCCGAACGGCGGCCGCTGGCCACCGAGGTGTTGCGCGGTACCAGTGCGGTGACCCGGGTGAACGTCGCCAGCAATCCGATCGGCCGGTTCCTGCGCGATCGCGTCGCGCCACGAATCTTCAGCCTGGGCGCGGTGCAGCGCTGGACGACCTATTCCGCGTCCCAACTGTGGGTGAGTTATCGCAAGGGCCCGCTCGGCGGACGCGGGCCCAAACCCCGCGCCGGCGACCGAATCGACGACATGGCGTGTAGCCAACCTGACGGCACGGCTTCGCGTCTGTACCGCGAACTGGGCGGACAGTGGGCGCTGCTCATTCCCGCCGAGACACCCTCGGAGGTGGCCGGCGCGGTGCGGCGGCTGGGCGAATTCGTCCACGTGCTGGCCTACGACGGGCAGCAGGTGATGCTGATCCGCCCGGATGGCCATCTGGCGTGGCGTGGCCGACGCCGCGACATCGCAGGGCTGAACCGTTGGCTCACTGCGGCTTTGGACACCGGCCGCGCTCGATGACACAGACTGCGAATCGGGGACGGCCGCGGGATGCGGGCACCGATGCGGCCATCCTGCGTGCCGGTCTGGAGTTGTTCATCGAACGCGGTGTCGAGGGCACCAGCATGGAGCAGATCGCCAAGCGAGCCGGGGTGGGCAAGCCGGCCGTCTACCGGCGGTGGCCGAACAAAGAGGAACTGATCGCCGCGGCGATGGAGACACTGGTCGCCGAAGAAGTCGTCTGGGCCGACCGGGACGCCATCGACACGCAGCCCCCCTATGAGCTGGTTCAAGCGGCCATCGACAGTGCCGCCGCCGCGGTCACCACCCCGCAGTATCGGGCGCTGGCGGCCAGGGTGTTCGGCTCTGCGGTCAGCCATCCGCAGCTCATGGCGGTCTATTGGGAGCGCTACATCAAACCGCGCCGGCAGCTGGCTGCCCGGTTGCTCGACCGGGCCCGCGAGTACGGCACGGTGGCCGCCGACGCCGATGCCGAGGTGGCCATCGACATGATGGTGGGCGCGGTGACCTACCGTGTCCTGCAACCTGATCCGCCCGATACCGCACAGATGCGTCGCTACCTGACTGAGGTGTACCGCCAGATCGGCCGGCTGCCTGGTTGATCGGCTGCTGCGCCCGTCAAGGCCCGCACCAACGCGGCCCTGGCCACCACGACCATTTCGGCCTAACGTCGACCCGGGGGTATTGGAGGTTCCCAATGATCGAGGTACTGCAGGACATGCCCGCCGGCGTAGCCGGTATCCGGGTGTCAGGTCGTGTCACCGCCGACGATTTCCACCAGTTCACACCCACCCTGGACCAGATGCTGGACGCCGACGAAATCCGCTTTGTCGAGGTCATCGGGCCTGATTACGAGGGTTTCGGCCCCGGCGGTCTGCTCGCTGATGTCAAGCAGGGCTTCAGCTCCGTCAAGCACCTTCGGGCGTTCAAACGCACCGCGGTGGTCACCGACAAGGAATGGATCGCCCACACCCTGCACGCGCTGGCCTGGATGATCCCCGGCGAGGTGGAGCTGTTCGGTCTCGACCAGTTGGACGCCGCCAAACAGTGGGCGGCGAGCTGAGCCGCAGCCGCCTCGCCGGTCAGCCTACGCGGCAGCGCAACACGCTCCCCCACTTTGCCTTTCGCGCCGGGTCCAGCGGCGTCGGCATTGTTGCTAGGTCGGCAGCGACGATAAGCGCGGGTAGAGGATGGCTGGACCGAGCCACCGAGCAAGGAAGCGGCGTAGTTCGCTTCCTTTCCGCTGGGGCTGCCCATGGTCGATCAGGAGCGATTGCACGCTGCGGAGCGTCATTTCCACAAGTTCACGGAGCGCGGCGTCGTCGAAACCGTGAAGCCGCCAATCCACATCGAAGCGGCGAAAGACGGACAAACAGAATGTGATGGCCGTGTCGGAGGTCAACGAGGTGAGGGCTTCGCCATCTTGGCGCCGGGTCAGCAGATTCTCCAACTGCGGATCACCAGCGAGGATTTCAATGCCGAACGACACGCTTTCGACGATCGCGGTCACCGGGTCGTTGACTCCCTTGACGTAGTCCACGACCTGGTCGATGAATCCGTCGACCGCACGCATTGCGCTGGCCATGAGCAGCGCGTCGGCATTGGGGAAGTAGCGGTAGACAGTCTGGCGGGTCACTCCGAGCCTGCGGGCGACGTCGGCAAGACGTATCGCTGATCCGTGTTCGGCGACCACTTCGTCAACCGCATCCAGGATCCGACCAATGGCCTCTTCGTCCGAGGTGGGTGTGACACCCGCCCAGCCGCGACTACGCATCCGCGGTCACAACCCTTCCGCTCGTGAACTCGATCGGAAGTGTTGTCGGACCGGTCATTCCCAGCACGGATTTCCATGGGGCCGGACCGACGCGACGCGGTGCAGGGAGACGTCTGGTGAGAACTGTGAGCGCTTCCGCCAACTCTCGGCGTGCGAGGTTCGCCCCGAGGCAGTAATGGGCGCCGCCGCCGAAGGTCAGAATTGCCGGGACGTCCGCGCGCGCGATGTCGAAGCGGTCAGCATCGCCGTAGATCGCGGGGTCGCGGTTGGCGGCGAACGTGTTGACGAGTACGAAGGTGCCCTCCGGAAAGGTGTACCCGCCGAATTCGGCGTCCTCGGTGGCGACCCGCGGGACGATACAGGCCGCCGGTGAGTGGCGCATGCTTTCCTCGACCGCCTGCATGGCAAGCTCCGGTTGGTCGCCCAGTTTCGCCCATTGGTCCGGATGCTCGCAGAGCACCTGCACCGACGCGGCCAGTTGGTTGCGCGTGGTGTCCGTGCCCGCCATCAAGAAGCCGGCCACCAGCATGCGGAGTTCGTCGAGGTTGAGCCGGTCGCCGTCGCTCTCGGCGCGAATGAGCTCGGAGAGCAGATCATCGGTCAGATTGTCTCGTCGGGCGGCGACCATGTCGTCGACGTAGGCGTCGAGTTCGCCCCACGCGCGCATGATCTCGGACTCATCGAAGGTGAGTTCTGTTTGGAAGTTGAAGGCTTTGAAGACTTCTTCAGTCCAATCCGCGAACAGGTGCCAATCCTCGCGAGGCGCACCGAGCAGCGCGCAGATGATCGGGGTGGGGTAGGGACGCGCTATGTCGGTCACGACGTCGCACCGTCCGTCGTCCAGCACCCGATCGATCAGCCCATTCACCACCTCGTGGATCGTGTCTTGAAGACGTGCTGTCGCGCGGGGCGTGAACGCCTTGGAGACCAGTTTTCGTAGGCGACTGTGGGGTTCGCCGTTCAGGCCCAGAAGGCTGCTCGTGATCTTGTCGAACAATGGACCCGAGGTGATGCCCTGCGCCGCCAGGGTGATGCCGGGCGGTAGCCGGAATCTGTTGTCGCGCAGCATTTTACGAGCCAGATCGTAAGACAGGATTTCCGGGCCGAGGGGACCGATGGCGATGGGCGAGCACGATTGCGCCGCCCGGACATCATCGATGATGTCGTCCGGGGTGGCGGTGAGGCCGTAACTGAAAGTGGGGAGGTCAGCATCGAGAACGTTGGGAGCGGCGCTGGTCATGGTCATCGATGTCTCACCCTTCGCCGGCGTTCAGACCGGTGGATCTACGGACACATTGACACCGAGCGTATGACCACTGATTCCGCTCGTCAATAGTGAAGGCGAGTTAGGCCGCCTGGCCAACCAGTTGGTCATACGCTTGAGCCCATAACGTCTCTTGCACTCGGCACTCTCGCGGAACGACTCATCCTGGCCGAGAGTCAGCGCGGTCGCCATTGCGCCATCAGGACTTGCGCCTGATCCGTCAGGTCGCCAGTTTGACCTCACGTTGAGACTGCGTCAGTGCAGACGATATGCCCGAAAGCGACGCCGCCAGCGCGGACTGAACGTCGGCGTCCGAGCACGACACGTCATCCTCGGCCGCGCTCTCGCCCTGCGCCCGCGGCGTCGACCGTTCCAGGAAGCGAAGCAGTTCGACGGGGAAGGGCAGCACCAGGGTCGAGTTCTTCTCCGCCGCCACCTCCACGACGGTCTGCAACAGCCGCAGTTGCAGTGCCGCGGGTCGCTCGGACATCACGCCGGCCGCGGCGGCCAGCTTCTGCGAGGCCTGCAGTTCGCCGTCGGCGGTGATGACCCTGGCCCGTCGCTCCCGCTCGGCCTCGGCCTGGCGGGCGATCGACCGCTTCATGGAGTCTGGCAGGACCACGTCCTTGATCTCGACGCGGTCGATGTGAATTCCCCAGCCCAGCGCCGGGCTGTCGATCATCAACTCCAGGCCCTGGTTCAGGTGCTCCCGGTTGGACAGCAGATCATCGAGGTTGCTCTTGCCGATGATCGACCTCAACGACGTCTGCGCGACCTGCCCGATGGCCGACATGTAGTCCTGGACGTCGACGGCCGCCCGCACCGGATCGGCCACCTTGAAGTAGATGACCGCATCCACGCGGACGGTCACGTTGTCGCGGGTGATGCCGTCCTGGGCGGGTACCGGCATCGTGATGATCTGCATGTTCACCTTCTGCAGGCGGTCAGCGACCGGGACCAGCAATGTCAGCCCGGGCTCGCGCACCCGGGATTGCACCTGCCCGAACCGGTACACCACGCCGCGTTCGAACTGTTGGATCACACGCACGTTGGATACGAGACAGAGCAGGGTCAGCGCGACCACGCCGGCCACCGCGTAGAGGGTGATCATGATGACTCCATTCCGCCCGACGCCGCCTCGGCGCCATGGCATCGGCGACCGCGAGCTCCCCACGACGGGTTCGTTGTCAGGATTGGTCGCTCATCGGGCGACGGAAGCCATCCGAGTACGCGGCACGTCGCTGTCAGCGTGTCGAAGTCCGAGCGGAGTCCGACCGATCTCCGGCCCAGCGGGCCCGAGTCCATACCTCGATTGTGGCACCAGCGGGTGCCGCGCTCAACGTCACCAAGCGACCCGCTGCCCGACACAGCGGACGGCGTGATCGAGCTCGTCGATCAGCGCCCGGAGTTGTTGCTACGCAGCCGGAGTCATGCCCCGGCTCGGCCCCGGCCGATGGCGCGCAGGTGGCCAGCCGTTCGACGGACGGCCCTGTCCGCCGTTACGGACAACGCCGTCCCGTCACGACGGAGGTCACCCCGTTGCCGGCGTGCTGGACGGGAGGTCTGCTTCGTGCCACCGTGGACTCAACCGCATTGTTCGAGGAGGTGCTGGAATGGCGCAGACCCAGCAGAGCCCGGCCCATCAGGAGTGTCCCGACTGTCACGCGCTCACGGCAGACCTGGCGGCGCACAAGCAGTGGCATTCCAGGCTCGTCCACGACATCGCCACCGCGGTCGACAAAGACGCCAAACGCCGCATGGGCGCTCAATAGCGAGGCCCACTCAGCGAGAAGCCGCGGCGTTTCGCGAGTCCCGCGCAATCCGCTGTCAGGTCCCGCGAACCGTCCTAAGCTGACGGGATGCGCGACAAGCGTCGGGCAAAGTGGCAAGCGCTCGCCAGACTGGCGGGCTGCTGCCTCGTCGCCGGGCTGCTCGCTGCGGCGTTGATGTTCCCGTTCGTCGGGGGCGCCGGGTCGGCGATCATGCGCGTATCCGACTCGGCCACTGAAGAATCCACGCAACTGATCGAGGGTGAGGTACCGATCGTGTCCACCATGGTCGACACCGAAGGGAACCCCATCGCATGGCTGTACGAGCAGCGCCGCTGGGAGGTACCCAGCAACCGGATCGCCAACACGATGAAGCTGGCGATCATCTCGATCGAGGACAAGCGTTTCAGTGAGCACAACGGCGTCGATTGGCAGGGCACCCTGACCGGCCTGGCAGGTTATCTGCAGGGCGCCGAAAGAACCCGGGGCGGGTCGACGCTCGAGCAGCAGTACGTCAAGAACTTCAACCTCCTGGTGAAGGCGCAGACCGATGCGGACCGGCGCGCCGCGGTGGAGAACACCCCGGCACGCAAGCTCCGCGAGATCCGGGCGGCCCTGGCCATGGACGCGGCGCTGCCCAAGGCGGAGATCCTGGCCCGCTACTTGAACCTGGTGTCGTTCGGCAACGGCGCGTTCGGCGTTCAGGACGCCGCGAAGACCTACTTCGGCATCAATGCGAGCGAGCTCAACTGGCAGCAGGCGGCAATGCTGGCCGGAATGGTGCGCTCCCCCAGCTCGCTGGACCCGTACACCCACCCCGATGCCACGCTGGAACGGCGCAACGTGGTGCTCAACACCATCATCGAAAACCTGCCCGACAAGGCCGACGAACTCCGCGCCGCCAAGGACCGGCCGCTGGGCGTGCTGCCGCGGCCCGATCCGCTGCCGCAGGGCTGCATCGCCGCCCGCGATCGCGCGTTCTTCTGTGCATACGCGATGGAGTACCTGGCCCGCGCAGGTCTGAGCAAGGAGGACGTGGCCCGCAACGGCTATCTGATCCGCACCACCCTCGACCCCAAGGTCCAGGACAGCGTGAAGAACGCCATCGACGAAGTCGCCGACCCCACCGCCGTCGGCGTCGCCAGCGTGATGAGCGTGATCAGGCCCGGCAAGGACGCCCACCGCATCGTCGCGATGGCCGACAGCCGCACCTACGGGCTGGACGTCAACGCCGGCCAGACTGTGCAGCCCCAGCCCTTCTCCCTCGTCGGCGACGGCGCCGGCTCGATCTTCAAGATCTTCACCACAGCCGCGGCGCTGGAGATGGGGATGGGTATCAACGCCACACTCGATGTGCCCCAGACGTTTCGGGGCACCGGACTTGGCGACAGCACCGAGCCGGGGTGCCCGCCGAAGACCTGGTGCGTGAGAAACGTCTCCGGGTTCGCCGGCCAGTTGAACGTAACCGATGCACTCGCGAAGTCGCCCAACACCGCGTTCGCCAAGCTGATCTCCCAGATCGGTGTTCCGCGCGCGATGGACATGGCGGTCCGGCTCGGGCTGCGGTCCTACGCCGAGCCGGGAACCGCCCGCGCGTACGATCCCGAGTCCAACGAGAGCATCGCCGATTGGGTCAAGCGGCAGAACCTCGGATCGTTCACACTCGGCCCGCTGGAGCTCAACGCGCTCGAATTGTCCAACGTCGCCGCAACATTGGCTTCCGGAGGAATGTGGTGCCCGCCCAGCCCGATCGACAAGGTCCTGGACCGCAACGGCGATGAGGTGGCCCTCGCGGCGGCGCCCTGCGAGCAGGTCGTCCCCGAGGGGCTCGCCAACACGATGGCCAATGCGTTGGGCAAGGACCACACCGGAGGAACCGCCACGGGCGCTGCGGGTTCGGTCGGATGGGATCTTCCGATGTCGGGCAAGACCGGTACCACCGAGTCGCACCGGTCGTCGGGCTTCCTCGGCTTCACCAATCAGTACGCCGCCGCGAACTACATCTTCAACGACTCCCCCACCCCGTCAGGTCTGTGCTCGTACCCGCTGCGCCAATGCAGCGACGGTGACCTCTACGGCGGAACGGAACCGGCCCGGACCTGGTACATGGCGATGAAGCCGATCGCCAACTACTTCGGCCCGGTCGCCATGCCGCCCACCGATCCGCGCTACGTCGACGGCGGACCCGGTAGCGAGGTACCCAGCGTGACCGGGCTGAAGCTCGATGCGGCGCGAAAGAAGCTGGCGGACGCCGGCTTTCAGGTCGCAGCCGAGCCGACTGCGGTGAACAGCTCGTCGGCGAAGGGCACCGTCGTCGGAACGACTCCGCGGGGTAAGACCATCCCCGGTTCGATCATCACCATCAACACCAGCACCGGGTACGTCCCGGCGCCGGTGTACCAGCCACCTCCCCTGAGCGCGCCATCGGCTCCGAGCGCGCCACCTCCTGTGGAGGCACCGCCTCCGCCGCCCCCGCCACCCAACGTCTTCGAAATCCCCGGGCTGCCGCCGATAATGCTGCCGTGGCCGGCGCCACCGCCACCTCCACCACCGGCACCTCCGCCTCCGCCACCACCGCCGGCGTGACGCCCGCGCCGTTGAGACGGTGACGATGGCCGTCATTTCCGGAACATGAAACCGGCGTGGCTGCCAAGCTGAACCATGCGCCAGCTGGTCTTCGTCGAGCCGGGACGGCTCGAGTGGCAGGACGTGCCCGACCCGGAACCCGGACCCGGGCAGGCCGTCATCCATCCCCTCGCCGTCGCCAGGTGCGACCTCGACTCCGCGATGGCGGGATTCGGCATCTTCCCCGGCCCCTACCCCGTCGGCCATGAGATCGCCGGAGAAGTTGCCGATGTGGGTGACGGTGTCGAGAGCGTCCGGCCTGGCCAACGCGTCGCCGTACCGTTCCAGGTGTCATGCGGCCACTGCGCGTTCTGCGACCGAGGTCGCTACGCCGCATGTGAACCCCGCTACGCGCGCGCCGGCGCCGCCTTCGGTTTCGGTCCGGCCGGCGGAGGCCACGGCGGCGGCATCGCTGACCTACTCGTAGTGCCCGACGCGGACCACATGCTGCTGGCGGCACCGGATGCCATCAGCGACGTCGCGCTGGCCACGATTCCCGACAACGTCGTCGATGCGTACCGCACGGTCGTCGACGGCCTGCGCGAGCGTCCCGGCGCCGACGTCCTGATCGTTGGAGGGGACGCCCCCTCGATCAGCCTGTACGCGGTCCTCTGCGCGCGGGCACTGGGAGCCGGCGCCGTGCGCTACGCCGACAACGATCCGCTGCGCCTCCACGTGGCCTCCGATTTGGGCGCCGAGACGATCGATGTGGGCGCACAGTTCCCGCGCCGGCTGCCGCGGTCGCCGATCGTCGTCGGCGCCTCGTTGAGTGTGGAGGGCTTGCACTGCGCCATCCGTTCGACAGAGGCGTACGGACGCCTGACGGTGGTGACGATCCACTTCGCCGCCCAGACGCCGCTGCCGTTGTTGGAGATGTACACCCGCGGGATCACGGTGCATACGTCGCGGGCCGACTCCCGGCGCTACCTACCCGATGTGCTCGCGATGGTGGCCGCGGGCGGGATCGATCCCCTCGCGGTGCCCACGACGGTGATCGGCTGGGACGACGCGGCCGAGCACTGGCTGGATCCAGGTCTGAAGATCGTCGTGACCAGATGAGGGGCTTCTCAGCCGTCCGGCCGGTGATCGGTAAAGCTAGCCTCCGCGGACAGCTCGCCTCCACGCAAGCGGGTTCAGGTTCCGGAACGGGTCGGTTTCGCGCAGCTCTTGCAACTCCGCGAGAGCGGTCTCGAGCGCACCTTGCGCTCTGTCCTTGACGGTCGTGACCCAGGTGTCGAAGTCGACTCGGGCGGGCCTCGCGGTGTCGATCGGAGGAGCGAAGCGAAGGTACATGCGCTGAGGCCGAGGGATCAGGGTGGGCCCCACACCGCGCACGAGCGGGATGCCCACTCCCGGAAGACCGTGCACGCGTTCGCCGATGGCACGACTTCCGCGCTCCCAGGCGCTGTCACGTTCGATCAGACTGAGATAGACATCGTCACCGCCAACCAACCCGACCGGCACGATCGGATAATCGTTGGCGATGGCCAGACGAGCGAAGCCGCTTCGGCGTTCCCACTGCAACTGATAGTTCTCGCCTTTGAACTTGAGCATGTCCCGACCACCGCCGGGAAAGACGAGCAGGGTCTCGCCCTTTCTCATCAGTTCCGCACAGGTGTCGGGGTGCCCGAGCACCGCGCCGGCCGCCTCCATCACGTCACGGACGACACCGTTCGCATCCGCGATCTGACTACTGGCGAGGCCGCGCACACGCACGCCCAGTTCACGATGCACGAAGTACGGGATCAACACGATCTCGGCCGAACCGGAGATCGTGTGGTTGCCGACGAGCAGGAACCGCCCGTCGCGGGGAAGGTTCTCGACGCCGTCCACATAGATCCGGCACAGATCGATGACCGGGCCCAAACCATCGGCGATAGCGAAGATCGCCTTCCTCATCGCCCGTACGCGATTCGGCTCGTTGACCAGACGGTCGATGTCCGCGCCGCTCGGACCGTCCGCTTTCGTGGGCATTTCACCGTCTCCTTCGGCCGCCACCGTTGAGAGATCTCGCCACCATAGTAGCGCGGCGGGTGACCAAATGACCGATTTGGTCAGTGTGTACATAGCGTAGTCGATCTCTGTGCGCCCCGGGCGCCGATATAGTCCACCGGTGAGCACCTTGCGCGGTGACCTGCCTGAGCACCACTCACCGACAGCGGCGCGGCTTCTCACTGCTGCCAACGACCTGCTGCTCGGCCGCGGCGCGAAAGGCTTCACCGTCGCCGACGTGGCTGCGCGAGCTCATGTCGCGAAGGGCACGGTCTACCTCTACTGGCCGACCAAGGAGGATCTCCTCATCGGTCTGATCGGCCGCGGGTTCCTCCATGTGCTCGATGATTTGGTGCAACAACTCGGCGACGACCCCGCGCTCGCCCGGCCGTCGCGCTTCTGCCCGAGAATGCTTCACATCGCCGTCAGTGAACCGCTCGTCGCGGCGCTGCAGCGCCACGATGACGACCTGCTCGGCATGCTCGCCGAGCATCCTCGCTCCGTCGCCCTCAACACCGCACTGGGGCCCGGAGCCGTTCTGGAAGCGATGATTCCCCTCTGGCGTCGCAACGGACTGGCTCGGACGGACTGGGACATCGCCGACCAGAATTTCGCTCTGCACGCCCTCATCAGCGGCGTCGCATTGTCGCTCGCCGGGCCGTCGGCCGAGCCGACCGCTGTCGACGATCGCTTGCGAGTGTTGGGCACTGCGGTCACAGCTCTCCTCGGTCCAGAGCGAGCCGGCCAGAAGCAGATTCGCAACACCGCGGCCGGAATCATCGGCTTCCTGCGCAACGGTCAGTCCGCCGCGCTCCAACTCATCGAGCAGCCGGGATGAGACGGTTCGCCCGGTAGCTCTTGGCAACCGACACGCTGCGCAGTGCGAGTGACCTTCGCCTTCGCCGCGGTGCTCGATTTCGCCGCCGTGGAAGCGGCGATCTACGACCCGCTGTTCAAACAGCCTGCCGCGCAGTCGGTTACGACCACCATCTCGCGCCTGGGATGACCAACTCGTCTCTCAACGAAAGTCGTCGAAACTGATGACCTTGCCGCGGTTGATCGATACCCAGTCTCTGGCCTCTAGGTACGGACGGAGCGTGTCAGCGATCGCCTGCTGGTCGGCCGAGGTTTTCGGACGCTGCAGCTCATACAGGTGCGGGAACTCCGTCCACGCCACGACCGCATCCCACAGCCGCAACGCGCCCTCGCCGACCGGCGGATCGATCAGCACCGGCCCGAACAGGCACTGACCGTCCGGAAAGAACAGCGTGGGGACTCCGTAGCCGCCCGCGTCGACGACGCGTTTGTGGTCGGCCATCACCTCGTCGCTCGTCGTCTGATCCGCAATCGCCTGATCGACCAATCCGGGTCGAAGCCCAACTCCTCCAGAAGGTGTCGGGCGACGGTCTTCTCGTGCGGCTTGTGCCCCTCGACGTGCAGCGCCCGTGCCGCCCGTTCGTACCAGGCGTCGACGTCGGCCATCGACTGCCGGCGCAGCAACGCGCCGATTCGCATCATCGACCAGCCGTAGGACCACTCCCGCTCCCACGGGTGTTTCTTGCCCTCCTGCCGGTTGATCTCCTCGAGACTGAAGAAGCGCCAGTTCACCTCGAGACCGGTCTGGTCGCGTACGGAGCGGATCCAGCGCGACGTCTGGTACGCGAACGGGCACATGACGTCGAAGTGGAAGTCAACGGAGACAGGGTGATTGGTCACATCGTGAACCTCAGGTTGCGGGCGGCGCGGTCGCCGAGCTCGTCGTCGCCCGTCCAGCTGATCGCGCCGGAGTCGATCTGCTCCTGCGGGTCGATGCGTCCACACGCGAGCTGGATGAACGTCGTGGAGTCGGTAGTCACTGTGACGTCCGGGTGATCCACGTGATCGACCCGCGCAGCCCGTCCGTCGACGGCGACGTGGAGGCGACGGGCGAGTGGTCCGGTGAGGTCGAACGTGAGGCTCTTGCCGTCGGGCAAGCCCACCTTTTTGCCGACGATGTAGCCGATCGAGTTCTCCACCTGTTCCAGCGCGAGCTCCGCCGCGACGCCGCCGTCGTCGGTCTCACGGCCGAGCGGCGTGGTGATGTCACGCTCGTGCACCCAGAAATCGAAGACCCGGATCGCCAGGAAGCGACCGTACGTGCCGGGGCCGACGGGCATCCAGGACGGGCGGGCCAGATCTTGGTCGGTGAGGGAGGCCAGATCACGACGCCGCCGGTCGTAGACGCCGCGCACCTTGTCGACGTACGGCGTCTCGTCGGCGAAGAACTCCCCAGCCCGCTCGAACGGCGGTGGGGTCTTGTCGTCGTCGGGCAACCACCCGGCCATGACGGCTTCGATGCTGGTGACGTGGTCGACGACGCCGCGCACGTTCCAGTCCGGGCAGAGTGACTGGCCCTGCCACTCGTCATCGCTGAGGTCCGTGCACAGCACTTCGAATGCGTCGTAGCAGTGCTCCAGCGCACCGCGGATCTCGTCGAGGCTTCGAGTTTTCACGCTCGCATCATCTCTCCGCAGGCGGCTCGGCACTGGTCTTTCGGCGACGGTGGCCCCGCACTCACATCGCCGTATCCCGACCCACACACGCTTCGCCGCGGGCTCACGGTGGTCCGCCGGCAGCGTGGAGTCGCTGGTCGAGATGCGCACGACGAGCGGCCTACTTCGCCAACGGCGCCGCAGACACCGACCCGCGGATCGCGCCCGCGCGTCTCGACCGGCTCGACAGGTTCGTCGATGCCGGCCGAGCGATGGACTGCGCTTAGAGGTCGACGACCGCCGTCTGCGACGCGGCGGCCGTCAGCGTGACCCCTATCAGATAGATGAGCCTCAGCATCTGTAGTGACCTCTGACGCGAGTGCCGTTCTTCTTGGTATAACCGTTGACCCATGTACACCCGATGTTGGGTGCGTTCACACTAGGGGCATTCGGCGCGGGGGTGTACGGCGTAGAAGCTGGCGGCGGCGCACTGACAGGCGCAACCGGCTCACTGCCAGCAGCCCCACTAGGACAGTAGTTGGCCAGCGCGGAGGTGGCGATCACCTTGCCCTGATCGAAACTGTATGGGCTCGGCTTGTTCTCATTGCCCACGTCGTTCAGCACCAAGTCAACGAGTGGCATCGACGGATACTGCCGTGCCGTTTCGCATATCGCGTGACCGAGGGCTATGACATAGTCCCGGCCAAGTATTGGAACGCCGTTGGCTTCGATCGCCGCCAAGTAAGCGTCGTCAGTCGGTGAAGCCGAGGCAACCGGCGCCACCACCCCTCCAGTGGCGCAGCACAGTGCAACTGCAGCCCCTGTAGTAATCGCTGCTCGCTTAACCGCGAGCATCCCCCGCAACTTCATGTTTCCCCCAGAGAGTTCCCCGTCGTGCTTTGCACACTATGTGTCGCGATCGGCTGCGGCGGCGTTACTCCAGCATCGGCTAGCTACGAACCAGTCCACATAAAGATCGCGCCCGCGGCGCGGCACGGTAAACAGCCCAAAGAACTGCCCAGTCGATCTATCCGGTAAGGATGCCCCAAACCACCTGCACACAGCGCAGTTTCAACGGTGACAGCGGAGAGGGAGGCTACCATCCGGCGCAAGACACGTCGCCGCAATCGAAGGCGGATCACCCGGATTTGACCCGGCACCGGTCACCGCCTTTGCGGACTTCTTACACTCGGTACACACATAGGCACGGTTTGCAATCCTCCCAACCGCCAATCTGCGGTTGCGGTGGTTTCGTGTCAGCACCGGCCACCTTCGTTGCTGAGCGGGCCGGGCGATCTCCGATCGGACCGTGGCGCGTGTGGGAAGATCATGCCGTTGTCGCTCCGGCAAGCCGTGCGGCCGGATTCTCGGTATTGCTCCCGGTTGACGGACCATCATGAACAGACATCCAGTGCTGAGGTCGCCGCTTTACTGCTGAGCGAGCCAGCCCGCAGGATGCGATCGGGCCGAAGCGGGCTATACCCGAGCCATACCGCCGTCGATGCAAAGTTCTGCCCCCGTCATGAAACTGCTCTCGTCCGAGGCGAGAAACAGTGCACCATTAGCGATCTCCTCGGGACGTCCGAGGCGGCCCATCGGGACAAGGGTGCTCATCTGGGCTCGGAGAGCTACTGGGTCTTGACCGAAGTAGTCGGCCTGGCCGTCGATGATGGGCGTGTCGATCGGCCCCGGGCTCAGCACGTTGACCCGGAGGCCCTTGTCGCCGAACTCTGCTGACCACGTGCGCGCGTAGGAGCGTACGGCAGCCTTCGCCGCGCTGTAAGTCCCCGCCCCGGGGTGCCCCTGGAGCGCAGTGACCGAGCCCAGCAGGACTATCGAGCCGCCTGTTCGTAGAAGCGGCAGCGCCTTCTGGACGGTGAACAGTGTGCCGCGGGCGTTGAGGTCGAAGGTGCGGTCGAAATGTTCCTCGGTCACGTCCCCGAAGTTCATCCGCTCGATGCTCCCGGCGTTGGCGACGACGACGTCGAGGTGCCCGCTCTCCCGGCGGATCGTCTCGATCAGAAGGTCGAGATCACCGGGGACCGTAGCGTCCGCGGTGAGCGCCGTGACACGTCCCTCGATGGAAGCCCTCGCGGCTTCGAGCGCCTCCCGCCGTCGCCCCGTGATATAGACGTGGGCGCCTTCACTGCCGAATCTCTGGGCAATCGCCAGGCCAAGGCCCGCGCTCCCGCCGGTGACGAGGGTTACCTTGTTCGCGAGACGCATGCTTTCTCCTTGAGTCGATGTGCGGCTGACGGACCCAATTGCCTTGCCTTGACGGGCTTTTAGCTGGCATCGCAGGGTCTGGTGCTGGCTGTGGGCACCACGGTAGGACTTACTCCGACATAGAAGCAAATAGTGCCAAAGTATGCTTTGCATTGATCTTCTCTATACCCCGGCACGAAGGTGAATCCGTGTGAACCTGCGCCAGTACGAATACGCCCTGGCCGTCGCCGAGGAGGGCTCCATGACGGCGGCAGCAGAACGTCTGCGAATCACTCAACCGTCTCTGTCGCAGCAGATCGGCGCTCTGGAGAAGCACCTCGGGGTGCAGCTGTTCACCCGCACTCCGAGCGGGGTGACGGTGACAATGGCCGGGCGGGCCTTCCTCGCGGAGGCGAAGATCGCGACGACCGCATCCCGGCGTGCCATCGCGGCGGCCCGCGCCGCCGACGGGGAACTGGCCGGCGAGCTCATCATCGCCGTCCACATGGGCTTGGGAGCGCGCCAGCTGCCCCAGGCGCTGGGGCAGCTGCGCAACCGCCACCCGAAGCTCCAGGTCACACTCCACGAGGAGCCCGATCCCGCGGACATGGAACGACTGGCCCGCCAGGGCACCCTCGACATGGTCCTCGTCCACCGCATCCCCGCCGGGTGCACCTTCGACACCCACCGGCTGGGCGAGGAAGCCTATGTCGCTGTCCTGCCGAAAGGGCACCCGCGCCTCTCGGACGGCGCGGCCCTGCGCCTGGAAGACCTGGCGTCAGAGGGGTGGATCCGATTCCGGCGCGCCAGCCTGCTCGACGACTACCTCGCCCGCACGCTCGCGGACGCCGGCCTCAGCCCGCAGACGGTAGCCCGAGCGTCACAGATCTCCACCGCGGTGCGGCTCGTGTCTCAGGGGTTGGGCGTCACCGTGGTCCCGGCCTCGGCCATCCCCGAGGGGTTCGAAGAACTCGCCTGCCCTCTGGTGCCCGCTCTGACCGAGCCCGTCCTCGTCGGGATGCGACGCAATCCGGGCTCGGCAGAGACGGCCATGCTCGACCATCTCAACCAGCAGAACTGGTGCGGCACAGGCCTCCTCTGTCAGCCCGCAACCGCTTGAGCATGAAAACGGCCCCCGGCGTGATCTCCGGGAGCCGTTTTACCTGGTAGCGGGGACAGGATTCGAACCTGCGACCTCTGGGTTATGAGCCCAGCGAGCTACCGAGCTGCTCCACCCCGCGTTGGTGAACATGAGGTTACCCAAGCACGGCTTGGTATTCCAAATCGGGCGTCTACCAGCGCTTTGTCTCCCAAGCCCGGCCGCGAGCAGCACGTCCCGAACTTGACTCGCCGCTCGCGAAAGGCCTCAGCTGCGGACGACCTGGCCCGTCCGGAAGACCCCGGCCGGGTCATAGCGCTCGGCCAGCGCTGCCAGCCAGTGCCTGGCGTCCTCGGTGTAAACCCGGGCGGCGCGGCCGGCATCCATCGACGGTGCGAAGTTCGGCAGCTGCCCACCGGTCGACCAGCGCCCCAGCGCGCTCATCACCGCCGCGGCGTGCACCGGCACCACCTCGGCGATCGGCGGCACCAGCGCCCCGATGGTGGTCAGCGCGAACGCCGCATCGCGGTGGCACAGCGCGCTGCGGTGCTGCGGCTCACGCGCCAGCGCCCCGCCAAGATGGCGCACCTCCACGATCACCTGCACCGACTCCGAACCCGGCCCCGCCACGCCCAGCAGCGCCTCGGCGGCCGCGGGGTCGAAACTGTGTAGCAGCGTGTGATCCTCGTACACCGGCATCGGGTCGACCGGATCGGCGTGCACCGCACCGATGGCCGCGTACGGCAGCACCCCAACCGTGTCCATCAGCGACGCCGCCACTGCCCGCATCGGCGCGAGGATGCGTTCGGCTTCGGCGAAGTCACCGACGGCGGCGAAGCGCACCGCGACCGTCAACCGACCGGCAAGCGGTTCAGGAACGCCCGGCAGCGGCGGAAGCTGTTGCAGCGCAATCGAGGTGTTCACCGTCTCCGGCAGGCCACCACACCAGTCCGCCCACGCGCGCACCACCGCGGGCGCATCGGCACCGTCGAAGTAGACAGCGCCACCGTAGAATTCGGGGATCGGGAGCAGATCGAACTCCACCGAGGTGACGATGCCCAGCGTCGCCTTACCGCCCCGCAGACCCCAGAACAGGTCGGCATGGTCATCGGGTGTCACCCGCAGCACTTCCCCCGTTCCGGTGACCAATTCGAAAGCACGAACGTAATCCGATGATGCGCCGAGGGTGCGCACCAGCGGTCCGATGCCCCCACCGGTCAGAAAGCCCACGACACCCACCCCCGGCGCCGAGCCGACCACCGGCGCCAGCCCGTACGGGCACGCTGCGTCGAGCACCTGCTGCCACCGCACGCCCGCGCCGACGCGCGCGATGCGGTTCATCGCGTCGACGGCACACGTGGACATCCCCGACGTGACGATCAGGATCGTGTCCGCACCCACCCCGGTCGCGCCGTGCCCGGTGGCCTGCACCGTCACCCGCAGACCACGGGCCGCGGCGAACCGGACGGTGTCGGCGACATCGGGCGTTGACGTGGCCAGCACCACCGCGGCGGGGCGCACGTCGGCGGCGACGTTCCACGGTGTGCACCGCTCGTAACCCGCCTCCCCCGGCATGGCCACCGGTGCCGAGACGTGCTCCCGGATCGCGGCCACCTGGTCGGCGATGCCGTCGCGGGCGGTATCGGTCAGAGTCATCGAAGTCCTTTCACTGCGCTGTGCTCGATTTCGGCCCACAGCGTGCGTCACCGCTCTTGGCGTCGGCTTGGACGGCCACGCCAAGGCGGCTCCAAGCCCTGCTCACGCGAGCCGACGTGCCAAATCGGCCACGCCGCGCATGCCCAGCGCATCGGCATCAGTGGCGAGCGCCCGCGCCGCCGCCTTCCGCTGCTCACCCGGCGGGGTCAGTTCCGCACGCAGCAGCCGGCACCGCAGTAGGACGGGAACACCCCCGGTGCGCGCGGCGATGTCCTCGGCGTCGGCCAGGTCGGCCAGCGCGCGGTCGGTGTCGCCCATCAGCGCCCGCAGACGCGCGGTCGCCAGGGCGACCGGCCCCACCACGCCGACCTGACCGATCTCCGCGATGCGGTCGACGAACGGCAGCAGCCTCTCCAGCAGCGCGGGGGCGAACTCGGCGTATCCGTGGTCGCACGCCAGATGGGCCAGCAGCGTCGCGTGCCCGAGCGTCGTCCAAACATGTGCCCGGTGCGGTTGGGCGTCCCACTCCCGCAGTCGCATCAGCGCCTGCGCCCGCGCCTCGTCGCCGCTGTCCACGGTGAGCAGAGCGGTGTGCACCAGGCCGACCATGCCCTGTCCCCCGCTCTCGGTGTCGGCACGCGAGCCCGGCCAACCCGGCTCGACGGGGCCGCCCCTCTCACGGATCAGAATCACCGTTGCGATCAAACCGCTTCCGGCTTCGTACAATTCGGTCTGCTCGTGGACCTCCGCCGCGATCCGATGGTGGCGTTCGGCTTCGGCGAAGTCCCCCCGCCACACCGCCAGCACGGCCTCCATCCAACGCAGCTGTGCCCGCAGCACCGGCAGCCGCAGTTCCTCACTGCCCGAGATGCCCTCCTGCAGATGCAGTTTCGCCAGGTCGATCTCGGTCAGGTTCACCGCCGCCATCGTGGCCACCGAGTGCGCGATCACGGTGTCCTCCCGGGACCTGCTGTGCCCGAGCGCGTTCAGTTCCGCGACCCACTCCAAAGTCTGATGGCTGTAGGCGGCCACCCCGGAGTAGGTGATCAACCGGCCCATCAACACGTCGGCGATGACGTCGCGGTCCCCGGTGGCCTCGGCCAACCGCGCGGCCCGTTCGAGATGCCCGGCCGACACCGCGGCGTCGGGGTGGTAGCAGTGCCCGACCGCGAGGGCGGCCAGCACCCGCGCCCCCGCGGCGGGGTCACTCTCGGCCAGCACCGCGGCCCCCTCCAGCAGCGCGAGCACCCCACCGGGATCATGGCCGGGGGCCAGCCACGGCCACCCGCCGCTGGCCCGCAGCAGCGCGCTGGCCAGCCGGCCTGCCGTCGCGGCCCGACCGGTGCGCACGGCATCGCCGAGTTGTGCGGCGACGGTGTCGAGGACCAGCCGGCCGCGCCCGGCGCGCGAATGCGCCTCGAGCATCGCCACGGTCAGCCCGTCGCGCTCCTCTTCCGAGCGCGACGCCGCCGGGAGCCGGTCGTAGGCGTCCAGCGCGGCCTGCCACCACACCGCCGCGATGTCCGAACTCCACCGCGCCGTGGCATCCTCGGCGGCCAGTCGGCACGCCTGCACCACCGCGCCGGCGTCCACCAGGGGTTGCGCGGCGATGAGGTGCTGGGCGCGGCGCGTCAGCGCACCCTCGGCGGTGCTGCCGTCGAGCACGTCGGCGATGGTGGCGTGCAGGCGTTGGCGGCGCAGCGGGGGCATTCCGGCGATGAGGTGGTCACGCAGGAGTCCGTGCGCGAACGCGTACCCGTCACCGGTGTGCGCGGCGACCACGATGCGCTCGTCGGCCGCATCGTCGAGATGGTCGGCCAGCGTGTCGACGTCCATCCCGGTGGCCTGCGCCAGCACCGGCACGGCGTCCGAATCGAGCGCGTCGCCGATGATCGCGGCCGTCCGGAGCACCTGCACGGCGGCCGGGTCGAGCCCGGCCAGGCGGCGGTCCAGCACCGATTTCACCGCGACCGGGATCTCGCTGCCGACCCGGTCGGCGCGGGGCAGCCGGGCGTACTCGGACACGAAGAACGGGTTGCCGCCCGTGCGGTCGGCCAGCAGCGCCGCCTCCGCATCCGTCACCGGATCGTCGGCCACCTGATTCGCCAGCGCCGCAACATCTTCGGTGGACAACGCCGGGACCGCCACATGGCGGTTGCGGTCGCCACGGGCCACGGTCGTCACCAGCCTGGCCACCTCGGCGCTGTGTTCGCCGTCGCGCGCTGTCAGGATCAACGCCACCGGGTGGTCGCGCAGCGCCCCGGCGATGTACGCCAGGCACGCCGCCGACGTGGTGTCCGCCCACTGCACGTCGTCGATGACCACCGCAAGCGTGCGCGGCGCCGACTCCAGCAGGGTCTGGATGCGTTCGTAGACACGGAATCTCGCGGTGTCCGGATCGGCGTCCGGCGGCACCTCGAGCACCTCGTCGGGATCGGCGCCCAGCGCCCGCACCAACTGGCGCATCGGCCACCACGGTGGAGTCGTCCGCTCGTCGGGACAGCTCACCCACACCATGTCCCCACCGTCGGCGACCACCCGGGCCGCGACCTCCTCCGCCAGCCGGGTCTTGCCGATTCCCGCCGGACCCGACAGCACCAGCCACCGCGCCGCACCCGCCGCGACGTCGGAGAGCACGCCGGCGGCGGTGGACAGTTCGCGGCTGCGGCCGATCAGCGCGCCACGGCTCGGGCCCGCCGGGACCACCGACGGCTCGACCGTGGGCGCGGCCGGGGTGGCCACCGCACCGGCGCCCGTCCACTCCGGGGACCGCGGCCACGCCGCCAACTCGGGTGCCTGCCGCAGCATCGCGGTCTGCAGCTCGCGGACCTCGCGTCCCGGCTGCACGCCGAGTTCGTCGTCGAGCAGCCGAGCGTGGCGGGTGTAGACGTCCAGCGCGTCGGTCACCCGGCCCGCCCGGTACAGCGCGAGCATGTGCAGCCAGCAGCCGCGGTCGGCCAGCGGTGTGGCGGAGCGCAACTCGGCCGCCGCCGCCAGCGCCTGCGGCACCCGGCCCAGCCCCAGCAGCGCGGTGATCCGCGCATCCAGACAATCGGCGCGCAGGTGCTCGGCGCGGGCCGCCTCGTCGGCCACCCACGGTTCGTCGGACAGGTCGGCCAGCAGCGGCCCACGCCACCACGCCAGGGCCTCGTCGGCGGCGGCCAGCGCCGCGTCCCAGTCCCCGCTGTCCACGGCGGCCACCGCCCTGGCGCAGCCGGAGGCGAACACCGCCAGATCGACCTGGCCGGGTTCGACGTTGAGGAAATACCCCGGCGGTTGCCGCACGATCGGCGAGGCGACCTGCGACTGACCCGCGTCGCGCAGGGCCCGGCGCAGATTGGAGATGTAGGCCTGCAGGCTGGCCGTCGCGCTGCCCGGGGCATCGTCACCCCAGACCGCGTCGATCAGCCGGTCCACCGATACGACCCGGCCCGCGGCGAGCAGGAGCACGGCGAGCACCGCGCGCTGCTTCGGCGGCCCGATGTCGACCGGGCAGTCCGCATGCGTCACCTGCAGCGGTCCCAGCAAACGAAACTGCACCCGAAGAGCTTAAGGGCAGTTCCGCGTCGGCTCAGCGCGCCTCGGAGTACCTGTTCATCGCGTCGTCCAGACGCTGCAGCGCCTCACCGTATTCGGCGAAGTTGCCGCTGCGCTGCGCGTCCTGCAGACCGCTCATCGCCTCCTGGACCTCCTGCAGCGCCGCGGCTTTCGCCTCGGACAACTGCTGGGGACCCGACGGCCCCGACGGGATGGCGGCCGGAGGGGGCGTCGACGCCCGACCCGCCTGGTTGCCGGGGGTCTGCGCGGCGGGCTGCTGACCGTTCGGCGGCTGGGCCGCCGGCTGACCGTCGGGCAGGTTGGCCGGCGCGGGTCCGGTGGCGGTGGCGTCGGCACCCGCACCGAACAGGTCGGTCAGCGCGTCGCGCACCGTCGGGCCGTATCCGACCTGATCGTTGTAGAACATCGCCACACGGATCAGGCGCGGGTAGGTCGATGCCGCATCGCTGGTACCCGGTGAGGCGTACACCGGCGCCACGTACAGCAGGCCGCCCGGGCCCACCGGCAGGGTCAACAGGTTGCCCCACCGGATCCGGTTCTGATTGTCGCGGCCGATGACGCCGAGATCCTGGCTGACCGCGGTGTCGGTGCTGATCGCGTTGAACGCCAGCTTGGGCCCGTTGACCTGACCCGGGATGGTCAGCACCGTGATCTTTCCGTAGGTCTCCGGATCCGAACTCGCGCTCATGTACGCGGCGAGGAAGTCACGACGGAACCGGTTCATCGCGCTGGTCAGCTGGAACGCCGCCGAGTTGTTGTTCTCCGCGAGGTCCTTGGCCACGATGTAGTACGGCGGCTGGAAGCTGCTGGCGGTGGGGTTCGGGTCCAGCGGGACGTCCCAGAAGTCCGACGTCGAGAAGAACGTCACCGGGTCGTCGACGTGATACTTGGCCAGCAGAGCGCGCTGCACCTTGAACAGGTCCTCGGGATAGCGCAGGTGCTGCTGCAACTCGGGGCTGATCTCGCTCTTCGGCTTGATGGTGTCGGGGAACACCTTCATCCACGCCTGCAGCACCGGGTCGGTCTCGTCCTGGGCGTACAACGTCACCGTGCCGTCGTAGGCGTCGACGGTGGCCTTCACCGAGTTGCGGATGTAGGACACCTGCTTGTTGAGCGCCAACCGGTTGACGGCCACCTCGTTGGAGTCCGCGGTCGCCGACGAAAGCGACGTCAACTCCGAATAGGGGTAGTTGTCGAGCGTCGTATAGCCGTCGACGATCCACACGATCTTCTTGTTGACGATCGCCGGGTACACCGTGGTGTCGGTGGTCAGCCACGGCGCGACGGCCTCGACCCGGTCGGCGGGGTCACGGTTGAACAGGATCTTGCTGTTCTCACCGATGACGTTGGAGAACAGGAAGTTGCGCTCGGCGAACTTCGCCGCGAACAAGCTTCGCGTCAGCCAGTTGCCGATCGGCACACCGCCGGAGCCGGTGTAGGTGTAGTTGCGGGTCTCGACGTTGTTCTCGTAGTCGTATTCGCGCGGGGTGCCGTTCTCCCCGACGATCGCGTAATCCGACGCGGTGTTGGCGATGACCGGGCCGAAGTAGATGCGCGGCTGATCCAGCGGCGCCGGCCCCGGCGAGACGACGTTGCCGTTGGCCCCCACCACGCTGGCGAGGAACTCCGGGTAGCCGCCGTTCTGGTTGGGGTCGTTGGCGATCCCCCGGACCGTGTTCGCCGGTGAGGCGATGAACCCGTTGCCGTGGGTGTAGACGGTGTGCCGGTTGATCCAGTCGCGCTGGTTGTCGATCAACCGGTCCGGGTTGAGCTCGCGGGCGGCGACCACGTAGTCGCGCAGGTTGCCGTCGGCGTCGCGGTAGCGGTCCATCGCCAGCTGTTCGGGGAAGAAGTAGAAGTTCTTGCCCTGCTGGAACTGGGTGAACGCCGGGCTGACGATGTTCGGGTCGAGCACGCGGATGTTCGACGTGGTGGACCGGTCGGCGGCCACCTGCTGGGCGGTGGCCGGCGCGTTGCCCGGGTAGTCGCGGTAGGTGACCACCTCGTCGGTCAGACCGTAGGCCTGCCTGGTCGCGGCGATGCTGCGCGAGATGTATTCGCTTTCCTTCTGCGCGGCGTTGGGCTTGACGCTGAACTGCTCGACCACCAGCGGCCAGCCGGCGCCGACGACCAGCGACGAGAGCAGCAGCAGCACCACACCGATGGCGGGGATGCGCAGGTCGCGCAGCACGATCGCGGAGAACACCGCCACCGCGCAGATCACCGCGATCGCCAGCAGGATCAGCTTGGCGGGCAGCACGGCGTTGATGTCGGTGTAGCCGGCGCCGGTGAACGGCTTGCCGCCGCGGGTGTGGCTGAGCAGCTCGTAGCGGTCGAGCCAGTAGGCGAACGCCTTGAGCAGGATCAGGATGCCGACCAGGGTGACGAGCTGGATCCGCGCCGAGCGGGTCAGCGCCCCGTTGCGCCCGGTCAGCCGGATCCCGCCGAACAGGTAGTGGCCCAACAGGTTCGCGATGAAGGCGAGGAACGTCGCGACGAACAGATAGCTCAGCACCAGCCGGTAGAACGGCAGGTCGAAGGCGTAGAACCCGAGGTCGAGGCCGAATTGCGGGTCGGTGACGCCGAATTCGCCACCGTGCAGGTACAGCTGGATGCGCACCCAGTAGCTCTGCGCGACGATGCCGGACAGGATGCCGATGAACGCCGGGACGCCGAAGCCGAACAGGCGCAGCCGCGCCATCACCGTCGTGCGGTAGCGGGCGATCGGATCGTTGGGGCCGGCGGTCGGGACGAACACCGGCCGCGTCCGGTAGGCCAACGCAAGGCCGGCGAAGACGATCGCGCCGATCAGCAGGGAGACGACCAGGAACACGACGACGCGGGTGAACAGCACCGTGGTGAACACCGACCGGTAACCGAGTTCACCGAACCACAGCCAGTTCACGTAGGTGTCGATGAACCGTGGCCCGATCAACAGCAGCACCACCGCGGCGAGGGCGACACCGATCAGCACCCGGCTTCGTCGCGTCAGCTTCGGCATCCTCGCGGGGGGCCGCATACCCACTTGGTGTCTCCAGTTTCACTCACGGGAAAGGGGACGTCGTGTCCGACGTGCCCCAACTCTACGCATTGACCGCCCACGCCTCGGTCAGCACCGTGGCGGTTCGCCACCAGCGGAAATCGCGTTGAGCGCGTCGACGGCTTCGGTCAGTGTGCCGACCTTGACCAGTTCCAGCCCGTCCTGCGGATCGGACTTGGCCTCGGCGCAGTTGTCGGCGGGCACGAGGAACACGGTGGCCCCGGCGTCGCGCGCGCCGACCATCTTGTGCGTGATGCCGCCGATCGACCCGACCTCCCCGTCGCCGGTGATGGTGCCGGTGCCCGCGACGAACTTGCCGTCGTTGAGGTCACCCGAGGTGAGTTTGTCGACCACCGCGAGGCTGAACATCAGGCCCGCCGACGGCCCGCCGATGTTGGCCAGGTTGAAGTCGATCTTGAACGACGCCCAGGGTGCGTCGATGACGCCGATGCCGAGGTACCCGTAGTCGCGGTCGGGGTTCGTGCCGAGTTCGACGGTGGTGGTCCCGAGCGGATCGTTCTCGTCCTTGCGCCGGAAGTCGAGGACCAGTTCGTCACCGGGTTTGGTGGTCTTCAACAAAGCCTGGAACTCGTCGACGGTGGCCACCGGCTTGCCGTTGACCGCGTCGATCGCGTCGCCCTCCTTGAGCTTGCCCGCCGACGGACCGGGATCGGTCACGCTCTCGACGGTGACCGCGCGCGGATATTTCAGGTACGACAGCGCGGCGTACTCGGCGTTGGCCTCCGAGTTGCGGAAATCGGCGGTGTTGGCCTCGTCGATCTCGTCCTTGCTCTTATCGGGCGGGTAGACCAGTTCGCGGGGCACCAACTGCTCGCGGCCCGACATCCACAGGGTCAGGGCCTGGGCCAGGGTCAGCCCGTCGCGCTGCGACACCGTCGTCATGTTCAGGTGCCCCGACGTCGGCTTCACCTCGGTGCCGGTGATGTCGACGACCTCTTTGCCGTCCACCTCGCCGAGCGTGTCGAACGTGGGTCCGGGGCCCAGCGACACGAACGGGACCGTCACCGCAGAGAGCAGCACGCCGAACGCCACGACCGGGACGAGCGCGATCAGCAGCGTCAGAATCCGCCTGTTCACGCCGCCCACAGTAAGGGAGCACCGCGCCCGTTCACTGACAGCGTGACCGGGCACACCGCACCACCCGGCGCCGGTGAGTACCGTTGACGGCATGGCTGACCTGCCTTTCGGCTTCTCCTCGGGTGACGACCCGGAGCGAGACAAGAGCAAGAAGGATCCCGACGGGGGGTCCGGTCCGGGCGGTTCGCCGTCGGATCCGTTCGGCTCGATGTTCGGGCAGGGCGGCGCCGGCTTCGACATGTCCGACCTCGGCCAGATCTTCACCAAACTCGGTGAGATGTTCAGCGGCGCAGGCAATATGGCCGCCGGCGGAGCCCAGTCCGGACCGGTCAACTACGACCTTGCCCGGCAGCTGGCGTCGAGCGCGATCGGGTTCGTCGCACCGGTGCCCGACCAGACCAAGTCGGCGATCGCCGACGCGGTGCACCTCGCCGAAACCTGGCTCGACGGTGTCACCCCGCTGCCGGCGGGCACCACCCGCGCGGTCGCCTGGACGCCGAGCGAATGGATCGACCACACGCTGGACACCTGGAAGCGGCTGTGCGATCCGGTCGCCGAGCAGATCTCGACGGTGTGGGCCTCGGCGCTGCCGGAGGAGGCCCGCGCGATGGCCGGTCCGCTGATGGCGATGATGTCGCAGATGGGCGGCATGGCGTTCGGTTCCCAACTCGGCCAGGCGCTGGGCAAGCTGTCCAAGGAGGTGTTGACCTCCACCGACATCGGCCTGCCGCTGGGCCCAAAGGGTGTCGCCGCGCTGCTGCCCGAGGCGGTCGAGACGTTCTCGGAGGGTCTCGAGCAGCCGCGCAGCGAGGTGCTGACGTTCCTCGCCGCGCGGGAAGCGGCGCACCATCGGCTGTTCAGCCATGTGCCGTGGCTGTCGAGCCAGTTGATGTCCGCGGTCGAGGCGTTCGCACGCGGCATGAAGGTCGACATGAGCGGTATCGAGGATCTGGCCCAGGGCATCAACCCGGCCGCGCTGACCGACCCGTCGCAGATGGAGCAGCTGCTCAACCAGGGCATCTTCGAGCCCAAGGCCACCCCGGAGCAGGTCGCGGCACTCGAACGGCTCGAGACCCTGCTCGCGCTCATCGAGGGTTGGGTCCAGACCGTGGTCACCGCCGCGCTCGGCGACCGCATCCCCGGCACCGGCGCCCTGTCGGAGACGCTGCGGCGGCGCCGGGCCACCGGCGGGCCGGCCGAGCAGACGTTCGCCACCCTGGTCGGGCTCGAACTGCGGCCGCGCAAGATGCGCGAGGCCGCGGCACTGTGGGAGCGGCTCACCGAGGCGGTCGGCGCCGACGCCCGCGACGGTGTGTGGCAGCACCCGGATCTGCTGCCGTCGTCGGAGGACCTCGACGAACCCGCCGCGTTCATCGACCGGATGGTCGGCGGCGACACCAGCGGGATGGACAGCGCCATCGAGGAGGCGTTCACCGACCTCGAAAAGGGCTCGGACGACCGCCCCGAGGATGATCAGCGCTAGTTGTCCACAGGCCTGTGGATGAGTGCGGGGTGACGCCGTCGTTGCGTGGCAGAGTCCTTCCATGTCCGCCTACCGGCTCAGGGAGACGCTGCCCGTGCTGCTGCGCCCGGACGGCGCGGTCCAGATCGGGTGGGATCCGCGCCGCGCGATGCTGGTTCGCCCACCGGCCGGGCTGACCGCATCGGCGCTGGCAGATCTGCTGCGCACCCTCCAGTCGGGGATGACGACGGCCGACCTGTACGCCGCGGCGCGCGAGCGCGGCACCGCCGACCCGGCCGAGCTCACCGAGATCGTGTCCGCCCTCGCCGGTGCCGGCGTGCTGACCGTCGACCCGGCTCGCCACGGCCGCACCCCGAGCGTCCGCATCCACGGCCGCGGACCTCTGTCCGATCTGCTCGTCGCGGGCCTGCGGTGTTCGGGCGCCCGCGTCGGACACACCCGCTCCCCCAAACCGCCCGCCCCGCCGGAGGCCACCGACCTGGTGGTCTTGGCCGACTACCTGGTGGCCGAACCGCGCGTGGTGCGCGATCTGCACGACGCGCACGTCGCCCACCTACCGGTCCGGGTGCGCGACGGCTGCGGGCTGATCGGGCCGCTGGTGTTCCCGGGCCGCACGAGCTGCCTGTCCTGCGCCGATCTGCACCGCAGCGATCGCGACGCGGCGTGGCCGACCCTGGCCGCCCAGCTACGCGGGACCGTGGGCAGTGCCGACCGGCCGACCGTCCTGGCCACCGCGGCCGTCGCACTCGACCGCATCCACCGGGTGCTGCGCGCAGTCCGCGACACCGGGGACCCCGCGGCCGCCGCCGACCCGGCCGCCACGGACACCACGTGGGAGTTCGACGTCGGCACCCGCACCACCGTCGTGCGGCGTTGGTCCCGGCACCCGCGCTGCACCTGCTGAGCGCCCGTCGCGCGACGTTCGTTGTCGGCCCGAGGTGCGGCGTCATGGATGATGGTCTGGTGGCTGATGACATCAGACGCGGGCGTGCCGCCCGCAACGCGAAGCTGGCGAGCCTGCCGGTCGGTATGGCCGGGCGCGCGGCGTTGGGATTCGGCAAACGGCTGACCGGAAAATCCCGCGACGAGGTCAACGCCGAATTGATGGACAAGGCGGCTCAGCAACTGTTCACCGTGCTCGGTGAACTCAAGGGCGGCGCGATGAAGGTCGGGCAGGCCCTGTCGGTGATGGAGGCCGCCATCCCCGAGCAGTACGGCAAGCCGTACCGCGAGGCGCTGACCAAACTGCAGAAAGACGCCCCACCGCTGCCCGCCGCCAAGGTGCACCGGGTGCTCGATGCCCAGCTGGGCACCAAGTGGCGGGAGCGCTTCACCTCCTTCGACGACAAACCGATCGCCTCGGCCAGCATCGGGCAGGTGCACAAGGCGGTGTGGGCCGACGGCCGCGACGTCGCGGTCAAGATCCAGTACCCCGGCGCCGACGAAGCCCTGCGCGCCGACCTGAAGACCATGCAGCGCATGGTCGGCGTGCTCAAGCAGCTCTCCCCGGGCGCCGATGTCGAGGGCGTGGTCGGCGAGCTCATCGAGCGCACCGAGATGGAGCTCGACTACCGGCTGGAAGCCGACAACCAGCGGGCGTTCGCGAAGGCCTACCGCGACCATCCGCACTTCGCCGTTCCCGCCGTCGTCGCCAGCGCCCCGAAGGTCGTGATCGCGGAGTGGATCTCCGGCATCCCGATGTCGGTGATCATCCGCGAGGGCACCACCGAGCAGCGCGACCTGATGGGCACCCGGCTCTTCGAGCTCACCCACGACGCCCCGGCGCGGCTGGAGATGATGCACGGCGATGCGCACCCCGGCAATTTCATGCTGCTGCCCGACGGGCGGATGGGTGTCATCGACTTCGGTGCGGTGGCGCCGCTGCCCGGCGGGCTTCCGGTCGAGTTGGGCCAGACGTTGCGCTACGCAGCCGCCAAGGACTACGACAACCTGCTGGCCACCATGGCGCGGGTCGGCTTCATCCAGCGCGGCGAACAGGTTCCGGCCGAGGAGATCGACGAGATGCTGCGCCAGTACGTCGAGCCCATCGAGGTCGAGGTGTTCCACTACACCCGCAAGTGGCTGCAGCGGATGACCGCGGTGAACATGGACCGTTCGGTGGCCCAGATCAAGACCGCCCGCCAGATGGACATCCCGCCGAAGCTGGCGATCCCGATGCGGGTCATCGCCTCGGTGGTGGCGATCTCGTGCCAGCTCGACGCCCACGTCCCGGTGAAAGCCATTGCGACCGAACTGATTCCGGGCTTCCGGGAGGACGCGGCCTGAGCGGCCCGGCGGCTAGGCAGCCGCCGGGTCCCGCTCGGTCTTGCGCGGGCGTCCCCGCGGACGCTTACGCGCGACGATGGTGCCTCGTTCGAAGATCTCGCCGCCCCACACACCCCACGGCTCCTGACGCTCCAGTGCCGCGGCGAGGCACTCCCGGCGCACCGGGCACTCCGCACACAGCGTCTTGGCGCGTTCGAGGTCCCCGGGACTCTCGGCGAACCACAGGTCGGGATCGCCGACGTGGCACGGCAATTCCGGTAACACCCTCTCGAGGCATGTCTCCACAGACATGAACTTCCTGCTTCCTGGTCGTTGTTTCCTCGGCCATCTGTCTTTGGCTGGATCCGGGACCAGGTCTTCGTGGAGGGCTTCCCCTGAAAAAGACTGTGGCCACGGATCCGGCGACTGCGGGTCCGTGGCCATTCGGCTTGGTGGGGGGCTTACCTGGGTGGAGCCCCATTCCACGGACTGCGGGTCGCGGCGGTAGCGGTACGGCGCTTGCGCTGCACGGGAACGGCAGCGTGCATGGCCGCAACACGGGCCGGAATGCCGGCCGGTGCCGCGCAGGCGGGATGCGGTGCTGCAACGGAGATCGGAGCGACCGTCCGAAGGGTGCGCGCGATGCCGGCAACGGCTACGCCGGTGAACACGAAATTGCTGTCCATGATCCGGGCACCCTCCTTTCGTCTCTCCGCCCAACGTGTGATCTTGAGGCTAGAGCCTAGCAGCGGAACCGCACAACCCATTTTCTAGCAGCGGTTTTGGCGCGATCTTTGCGGTGGTTGGCAGTCCTCAGCCGCGTGCGTTGACCAAGGCGAGGACGTCGGCGCCGTACTGCTCGAGCTTGCGGGCGCCGATTCCGGGGATGGCGACCAGCGCCGCCTCGTCGGTGGGCAGCGATTCGGCGATCGCGATCAGCGTGTTGTCGGTGAACACCACGAAGGCCGGGACGCCGAGCTCCTTGGAGGTCCGCAGCCGCCACTCCTTGAGCGCGGCGAGCAGTTGTTCGTCGATGTCGGACGAGCAGGTCTCGCAGCGGCGCAACATGATTGCCGCGGGGGTGGTCAACACCTGGTTGCAGACCCGGCAGCGCGGCGTCGCGCCCCGCGCGCGACGCGGTTTGTTCACCGACGCCTCGGGTGCCGAGTGCGGCGCCACACCGTTGAGGAACCGCGACGGCCGTCGGCCCTGGCGGCCCCCCGGTGCCCGGGCCAGCGCCCAACTCAATGTGAGATGCACTCGCGCCCTTGTAATTCCGACATAGAGCAACCGGCGCTCCTCCTCGACCGGCTCACTGTCGGGGCCGTGAGTCAGCGCGTGCGAGATCGGCAGGGTGCCGTCGGCGAGCCCGACGAGATAGACCGCATCCCACTCCAACCCCTTCGCAGCATGCAGCGACGCGAGCGTGACGCCCTGGACCACGGGTGGGTGCCGGGCGTCGGCGCGTTGGCGCAGTTCGGTGACCAGACCGCGCAGGTCAAGACCCGGGCGCAGCACGACCTCTTCGTCGACGAGTTCGGCGAGCGCGCTGAGCGCCTCCCAGCGTTCCCTGGCGCGGGTGCCCGCCGGCGGCTCCGCGGTGAGCCCGAGCGGTTCGAGCACGGCCCGCACGACGTCGGCCACCTCACCGTCGACGTCGCGTTCGGCGGCCCGCTGCAGGGCCACGAGCGCCTGGCGGATCTCCTGACGGCTGAAGAAGCCCTCACCGCCGCGCACCTGGAACGCGATGCCGGCCTCGGTGAGCGCCTCCTCGTAGACCTCCGACTGCGCGTTGATGCGGTACAGCACCGCGATCTCCGCCGCCGGGGTGCCGGCGTCGAGCAGCCTGCGGATGTCCTTGGCGACGGCGGCGGCCTCGGCCACCTCGTCGGGGTGCTCGGCGAACGCCGGTGTGGGCCCCGGCGGGCGCTGGCCGACCAGGTGCAGCTTGCTGCCGGCCATGCGGCCGCGCGCGGCGGCGATCACCCGGTTGGCCAGCGACACCACCTGCGGGGTGGAGCGGTAGTCACGTTCGAGCCGGATCACCGCGGCGTCGGGGAACCGGCGGGAGAAGTCCAGCAGGTAGCGCGGCGTGGCCCCGGTGAACGAGTAGATGGTCTGGTTGGCGTCCCCGACGACGGTCAGGTCGTCACGGGGGCCGAGCCACGCGTCGAGCACGCGCTGCTGCAGGGGTGTCACGTCCTGGTACTCATCGACGACGAAACAGCGGTAGCGGTCACGGAACTCCGCGGCCACCGCCGCGTCGTTCTCGATCGCCGCCGCGGTGTGCAGCAGCAGATCGTCGAAGTCGAGCAGCGCGGTGCCGTCGTGGCGGGCCTTCAGCGCCTCGTAACCGGCGTAGACGGCGGCCACCTTCGCGGCGTCCATCGGGATGTCGCGGCCGGCCTGCGCGACGGCGCCGGGATAGGCCTCCGGGCTGATCAGCGACGCCTTCGCCCACTCGATCTCACCGGCCAGGTCGCGGACGTCGTCGGTGGCGGCCTGCACGCGGGCCCGGTTGGCGGCCTGCGCCACGACGGAGAACTTGCTGTCGAGCAGCTGCCAGGAGGTGTCGCCGACTACGCGGGGCCAGAAGTACCGCAGCTGGCGGCGGGCGGCGGCGTGGAACGTCATCGCCTGTACGGACCCGGTGCCGACGCCGCCGGCCTCCTGGTCGAGCGCCCGCAGCCGGGCCCGCATCTCCCCCGCGGCGCGGGAGGTGAACGTCACGGCCAGCACCTGCCCGGGTGCGACGTGGCCCGCCGCGACGAGGTGGGCGATCCGGCGGGTGATGGTGCGGGTCTTGCCGGTGCCGGCGCCGGCCAGCACGCAGACCGGCCCCCGAGGCGCCAGGACGGCCTCACGCTGTTCCTCGTCGAGGTCGGCAAGCAGCCGCTCCCGCGACGAGGTGGGGACCTCGACTGGCATGCGACCCATCTTGGCAGGGCGGACCGACAACCGCCCGGCCCGTGTCGGGCATGTCGGGGCGGTCGGTAACGTTGCATGCCTTATGAGTGCTGCTGACACCCTGACGATGTACACCACCACGTGGTGCGGCTACTGCGTCCGGCTCAAGAAGGCTTTGCAGGTCGAGGGCATCGCGTGGACCGAGGTCGACATCGAACGCGACCCGGCCGCCGCGGAGTTCGTCATGTCGGTCAACGGGGGCAACCAGACCGTGCCGACGGTGAAGTTCCCGGACGGTTCGGCGCTGACCAACCCGAGCATCAAGGACGTCAAGGCCAAGCTGGGTCGCTGACCCCAGCGGATCAGTCCAGTGCGGCCCAGGATTCGATGATCTCCCGGGCGATCGAGATCGAACCGGGCAGCAGCAGCCGCGACGGTGATCCGCCGGCCGCGGCGTTCCAGTCCCCCTCGGCCAGCGCGGCGCGCACCTCGGCGCGGGTGAACCACCCAGCCTCGGCGATCTCACCGTCGTTGAACGCGAACGGCTGCTCGGGATCAGCGACGGCGTGGAATCCGACCATCAGCGAGCGCGGGAACGGCCACGGCTGGCTGCCCAGGTAGCGCACGTCGGTCACCGTCAGCCCGACCTCCTCGGCGATCTCGCGCACCACGCACGATTCGAACGACTCACCGGCCTCCACGAAGCCGGCGAGGATCGAGAACAACCGCTCCGGCCACAGCGTCTGGCGGGCCAGCACCGCGCGGTCGTGTCCGTCGTGCACCAGGCAGATCACCGCGGGGTCGATGCGCGGGAACTCCTCGTGCCCGTTGACCGGGTTCACCCTCGACCAGCCGGCCTTGACCGGTTTGGTGGGTGCGCCGTCGACCGGGCTGAACCGGGCGTGGTCGTGCCAGTTGAGCAGCGCGGTGGCGGTGGCCACGAGCTGGGCGCTGGTGTCGTCGAAGATCTGGCCGGCCCGCCGCAGGTCGAGCACCTCGGCGTCGGTGCCGTCCTCGGGCGCCTCCAACGCGGCCCGCACGCCCCAGACGTGGCGGCCGTCGCGCAGCCGTCCGAGGAAGACGGCGTGTTCGGGAGGTGCGTCGGCCAGTGCGCTCGCCCGCCCCAGCACCGCCTGTCCGCCCGCGATCAGCACCTGGTTGCGCCGGTCCACCCGCAACAGCAGCGCGTCGGCCCAGCCCGCGGTGGCCGCGTCGATGTCGGTGCGCAACGCGTCGGCGCGGTCGGCGCCGACGCGGGAGAGCAGCGGGGTGTTACGCAGGGACTGGAAGGCGCTCACCGTTCGGCGTCCGCGCTGCGGATGTAGAGCAGCCGGTCACCCAGTTCCAGCGCGTCGACCTCGGGGGCGTCGACGCGTACCAGTGCCCCGTCGCGCACGACACCGAGGACGATGTCGTGCAGGTGGCGCGGCGACCCGCCCGCCTCCTTCGGGGTGACCTCGCGTTCGGCGATCGCGAAGCCCGCGTCGGGGGTGAGCAGATCCTCCATCATCTCCACCACGCTCGGGGTCTGCGTGGCGATGCCGAGCAGGCGACCGGCGGTCTCGGAGGTCACCACTGTCGAATCCGCACCGGACTGCTCCAGGAGGTGCTGATTCTCCGCCTCCCGGACCGCGGCGATGATCTTCGCCTTCGGTGCCAGTTCCCGCGCGGTGAGGGTGACCAGGACCGCGGTGTCGTCGCGGTTGGTGGCGACGATGATCGACTTGGCGTGCTGCGCGCTGGCCAGCCGGAGGACCTCGGAATCGGTGGCGCTGCCGCGTACCGTCACCAGACCGGCGTTCCGGGCGCGTTCGAGGGCCGCCGGGTTCTCGTCGACCACGACGATGTCGGCCGGTGCGACCTCGTCACCGATCATGGCGGCCACCGCCGTCCGGCCTTTGGTGCCGTATCCGATGACGACAGTGTGGTTGCGCACCTTGTTCCTCCACTGCTGAATTTTGAACGCCTGACGCGACTCGGTCGTCAGGGTCTCGACCGTGGTGCCGATCAGCACGATCAGGAACGCCACCCGCAGGGGTGTGATCACGACGATGTTGACGAAGCGGGCGCCCTCGGTGACCGGGGTGATGTCGCCGTAGCCCGTCGTCGACAGCGAGACGGTCGCGTAGTAGAAGCAATCGAGCAGAGACAGCCCGTCGGTCTGGGTGTCCCGGTACCCGTCACGGTCGATGTAGACGATGAGCACGACCGCGCAGAGCACCGCGAACGCGATGACGATTCGCTTGGTGATCCGCACCCACGGGCTGGGCACGTCCTGCGGGATCGTGACCCGGTCGACGAGCGAGTGGACGGGCTGGTCGGCCAGCGACTGGTTGATTCGTCCGAGCCGACGCCGGAGACGGCCTTTAGCCACGAGGGTCCGTCATCGAGTGGGACTGTCGCACCAGCACAATGTAATCATGACCTCTCCCTCAGCCGTCTTGCAGCGCAACGCCGGGTCCAAACTGGCCAACCGGATGGCGGCGATGCTGGCCGGTATCGGCATCCTGCACTTCGTCGCCCCGAAGCCGTTCGACGGCATCATCCCGGCGGAGTTGCCCGGGAGCCCGCGGTTTTACACCTATGCCTCGGGGGTGGCCGAACTCGGAGTCGCCGCCGCGTTGGCGGCGCCGCAGACCCGCAAGGCGGGTGCCCTCGCCGCGGTCGCGCTGTACGTGGCGGTCTTTCCCGGCAACGTCAACATGGTGCGGCTGTGGTGGGACAAGCCGTGGCCGATGCGCATCGCCGCGATCGCCCGGTTGCCGCTGCAGATCCCGATGATCACCCAGGCGCTCAAGATCTACCGCACCTCCTGACCCGCCGGTTCCCGCGCCGCCGCCAGCAGCGCCGCGAGATCCTCCACATCCGGTAGGCCGGCCGGGCGAAGCGTCTGGTTCGGGCGGACGTAGTGGAACGCCGCCCGCACCCGCTCCACCGGGCATCCGCTCAGTTGCGCCCACGCCAGCCGGTAGACGGCGAGCTGGATCGCGGCGTGCTCAGCGGCCGAGGGTGTGTCCGGCGCCGCCCCGGTCTTCCAGTCGACGATGGTGGCGCCGCCGTCGTCATCGGCGAACACCGCGTCGATGCGGCCCCGCACCATCGTCTCCCCGATAACCATGTCGAACGGCACCTCGACGTCGATCGGTGTGCGGGCGGCCCACGGGGACAACATGAACGACGTCTGCAGTTCGGTGAGCTGTTCGGCTTCGGTGCGCCTGAAGTCGCTGTCGACGGCCCCGGGCAGATCGTCGAGGTCGAACAACCGCTCGGCCCCGAAGTAGCGCTGCACCCAGTCGTGAAAAGCCGTGCCCAGCGAGGCATTCGGGTCGGGTCGGGTGGGCACCCGGCGGTTGAGTCGGGACAGCACCGCGTCCGGGTCGTTGCTGAGGTTCACCAGCGTGCTCACCGAGACCTCGGCCGGCAGTGTCAGCGGTGGCTTCTGCGCGGCCCGTTCACGTTCGGCGAGCAGCGCGTCCACGTCGGCCGCCCAGCCGTCGACATCCTGAACCGTCTCCACCGCACCGGCCATAGCCCGGGCCACCAACTGCGCGCCGCGGTCGACCGCGGCGCGTCGGCCGCCGGCCGGGTCGGCGGGCCAGAGCACCTCTTTGACGTTGTCGCGCAACGGGTTCTTCTCACCCTCGGCCGGCGCCGGCGCCCACTGGTCGACCACTCCGCAGGGCTGCCCGGCCTGCTCAGCGCGGTCGATGATGTCCTTGAGCTCCTCCAGGAACTCCGACGGGCCCCGCGGTTTCGCCTCCGTCGCACCCCAGTGGTGTCCGGAGAGCAGCAGTGTGTCCTCGGCGCGGGTGAGCGCGACGTACAGCAGCCGCCGCTCCTCGTCGACGCGACGCTGCTCGAGGTGGCGTTTGTGGTCGTTGATCCTGTCCGACAGGATCTTTCGATCGTTGACGTCGGAGGTGTCGAGCACCGGCACGCCATGGTCGGTGGTGGTCGCCCGGTCGCCGCGCAGCAGCGGGGGCAGATCCGCCGGATCGGTCAGCCACGTGCGGGCCTGCGCGGTCGACGGGAAGATCCGTCCGCTCAGATGCGGCACCGCCACCACCTGCCATTCCAACCCCTTGGCGGCGTGCACCGTCAGGATCTGCACCCGCTCGGTGGAGACGGCGAGATCCGCGGGCGCCAGACCGTTCTCGCGCTCCATCGCCGCGTCGAGATAGGCGAGCAGCCCGCTGATCGTGGCGCCGGGCCGGCCCGCGTAGTCGGCGACGACGTCGACGAAGGCGTCGAGGTGTTCGGTCCCCGACCAACCCGCAGGCACCGGCATGGCTGCGCGGGCCTCGACGTCGACGCCGAGCACCCGGCGCACCTCGGTGACGAGGTCGGGTAGCGCGATGCCGAGGTGCCCACGCAGCGAGGTCAATTCGCGTCCGAGCGCGACGATGCGGCGGTAGCCCTCCGGTGAGTACCGCTCGGCGGGACCCGGATCACAGATCGCGTCGGCCAGACAGGCCGCATCGGCGTCCGGTGCGGCCCGGGCGACGATCTCTGCCGCCGTCGCCTCCGGACCCGGTCCACCGTCGTCGAGTTCGACAGCCCGCCGCCACAGCGCCGCGATGTCGCGTCCGCCGAGTCGCCACCGCGGACCGGTCACGGTGCGCATCGCCGCCGCACCCGCGGTGGGATCGGCCACCAGACGCAACATCGCCACCACGTCGGCGACCTCGGCGACCCCGAGCAGACCGGCCAAACCCACCACCTCCACGGGCACACCCCGCGCTGTGAGCGCCTCGGCCATCGGTGCCGCGTCCGCGTTGCGGCGCAGCAGCACCGCCGCCGTGGGCGGGGCCTCGTCCTCGGCACGGGCGGCGTCGTAGCGACGGGCCACCTCGTCGGCCAACCAGTCACGTTCTGCGGCAACGTTGTCGAGCAGTGCGAGCCGGATGGTGCCGGGCTCCGCGCCCGGCCGCGGCCGCAGCGACCGCACCGCCACCGAACGCTGCCGCGCTTCAGCGGACACCGCGTTGGCCAGATGCAGTGTGCTCGGCGGATTGCGCCAACTGGTGCGCAGCTCCAGGACGCGGGCGGGAGTGCAGTCGGAGAGGGGGAAGTCGGTGGCGAAGCGGGGCAGGTTGGTCGCCGACGCACCGCGCCAGCCGTAGATCGACTGGATCGGGTCGCCGACCGCGGTCAACGCCAGACCGTCGTCCACACCGCCCCCGAACAGCGCCGACAGCGCCACCCGCTGGGCGTGTCCGGTGTCCTGGTACTCGTCGAGCAACACCACGCGGTAGCGGGCCCGCAGCTCGGCGCCGACCTGCGGGTGGGCGGCGGCGAGCCGGGCGGCGGCGGCCATCTGCATCCCGAAGTCCATCACCTTCTCGGACTGCATCCGCCGGTGCAGGGCGTCGACCAACGGGATGAGCTCGGTGCGCTCGGTCTGTGTCGCCAGCATCCGCAGCAGCCACTGGCTCGGCCCGCGGTCACGCTGATAGGGCCCGGCGGGCAGGGTGTGCACCAGCCGCTCGAGCTCGACGTGGGTGTCGCGCAACTCGTCGGTGTCGACCAGATGCTCGGCGAGTTGGCCGGCGAGGCGCAGCACCATGTCGGTGACCGCCGCCGGCGTCTTGTCGATCTCGAGCGGGCCGGGATGTTCGCACACCACGCGATGGGCCAACTGCCACAGTTCGGTCTCACCGAGCAACCGGGTCTCCGGCTCGATCGGCAGCAGCAGACCGTGGTCGCGCAGCAGCATGCCGGCGAACGCGTGGTAGGTGCTGACCGTCGGCGGGTCGTCGGTGGCTCCGAGTCCCGGGCCGATGCCGGGCACCAACCCGGCACCGGACAACCGCGCCAGCCGGGTGCGTACCCGGCGCAACAACTGACCGGCCGCCTTACGGGTGAAGGTCAGCCCGAGCACCTGCCCCGGTGTGGCATAGCCGTTGGCGACCAGCCACACCACCCGAGCGGCCATGGTCTCGGTTTTGCCCGCACCCGCCCCGGCGATCACGACGACCGGGCCCGGCGGCGCGGCGATGACCGCCGCCTGTTCGTCGGTGGGGGCGAAAAGGCCCAGCGCCGAGGCCAATTCGGCGGGACTGTACCGCGCGGTCATGCGCGCTCCCCCGCGGACTGGGCGGGGCAGCTGCTGCGCACCGGACAGTGCGCGCAGCTGTCGTTGACCCGTGCGACGAACCCCGGTCCCTGGGTGGCGGCGGCGGCCTCGCCGACGTCCTGCCGCCACTGCGCGACGGTGTCGGGGGTCAGCGCGTCCTGTTCGCGTTCCGTCGGCCCGGCCGCACCGCTCTTGCCCAGGTAGACCAGTTTGCCGCCGCCGGGCACGTCACCCTCGGCGAGCAGGCCCGCCGCGACGGCCAGTTGGTACATCGCCAGCTGGGCGTGCCGCTGGGCGTCGTCCTTGGTGACCGGGCTCTTACCGGTCTTGATGTCCACGACGACGAGCCGGCCGGCGCTGTCGCGCTCCAGCCGGTCGAGGCGGCCGCGCACCCGGACCGCGGGCCTGCCGTCGTCGGCGTCGCAGACGACACCGTCGACGTCGATCTCGGTGCCGACCTCGGTCAGCTCGCGGCGGGTCTGGGCGCGCCACTGCTCGAACGCCGACAGCATGGCCTGATGGCGGGTGAGTTCGTTGTCGGCGTGCCACTGCGCCTCGTACGGCAGGTCCGCCCACACCCGCTCGAGGTCGTTGAGCAGCTGGCTCTCGGTCCTGCCCGGTTCGGAGACCAGCGCGTGCAGCAGCGATCCGACCGCCGAACGAACGTCACGACCATCACGCCCACCGTGGCGTTCGAGCAGCCAGCGCAGCGGGCAGTCGGTCAGGGCCTGCAGCGTCGATGGCGACAGCGTGACCACCTGCTGCTCGTCGTTCCACAACGGCTCGTCGGTGGACAGCGCCGTCATGGCGTGCCACTGACCGGGGTCGGCGCCGGGGACGCCCGCCGCGGCCAGTCGCGCCAGCTGGGCGGCCGCGCACTCGCGGGCCGCGTCGTCGACGGCGCCGTCGGGGGCGCACACCACCGCCCGCAGCCGGCCGACCAGCGCCGACGGCGCCAGCACGCGCGGCGCCCGCACGGGGGCGGGCGGACCGTCACCCGGATCGGTGGCCAGTGCGGTCAGTTCCTGGCAGAACGGCGACGGCAACATCGCTTCGGCGCCCGAGTCGCTGTCGACGGCGGTCACCAGGACCCGGCGCCGGGCGCGGCCGAGCGCGGCGATCAGCAGCCGGCGTTCCTCGGCGAGCAGCGGTGCGCGCGTCGACACCGCGTCGGACGCGGAATCGGTCACGCCGTCGAGCACGTCGACCAGGCGTTGGGTGCCCAGGACCCCGCCGCGCGGGATCGTGTTCGGCCACAGGCCTTCCTGCAGCCCGGCGACCACGACGAGGTCCCATTCGCCCGCCAACGCGGCATGGGCGCTGAGCACCGCGACGGCCTCCGGGTCGCGCCGCTCACCGCGGCGGCCGGGCGGCAGGCCGAGCGCGGCGACATGGTCGAGGAGACCGCGCACCGACGCCCCCGCGGTGCGGGTCACGTACTGGTCGGCGACGTCGAACAGGGCGGTGACGGCGTCGAGGTCGCGATCCGCCTGGGCGCCCGCGGCTCCGCCGCGTTCACTGGCCGCGAGCCACCGCCGCTGCAGCCCGCTGCGGTGCCAGGCCTGCCAGAGGGTGTGCCGGGGGTCGAGTCCGTCGTCGACGCTGCGGCGCGCGGCCGCGAGCACGGACCGGACGCGGCGCAGCGGCCGCTGCAGTTCGGCCGACACGTCCGACGCCGCCGGCAAGGGGCCGGTGAGCGCGTCGACGAGCAGGTCGGTGAACTCACGTGGGGGCTGGCTACCGTCGGCGCGGCGCAGCGCCCGGCGCACCTGGCGCATTGTGACCGGATCGACCCGGCCGACCGGGCCGGAGAGCAGCGCCTCGGCCTGGGCTCCGGTCAAACCGTCGGCGGTGGCCTCGAGCACCGTCAGCAGGGCGCGCGCGGCCGGCTCCTCGACCAGCGGTGCGGCCGCGGGCAGGTCGACGGGAACCCCGGCGGCGGTCAGCGCACGGGCCAGCGGCGCCCCGGCACGCGGCAGTGAGCGCACGATGACGGCCATCTCGGACCACGGCACCCCGTCGACGAGGTGCGCGCGGCGAAGCGCATCGGCGATGAGCGCCGATTCGGCATGGGCCGTCGCGGCGACCCGTACCGCGACCGAGCCGTCACCGCGGCCGTCCTCGTTGCCGACGAATTCAGGGCGCGGCCCGGGCAGGCGCCGCGCGATTCCGCTCATCGCACGCGCCACCGCGGGTGCGCAACGGTGTGAGCGGGTCAGGACGATCGCGCTGCCCTCCTCCGTGCGCAGCAGTGCCGGGTCCGCGCCGCGGTAGCCGAACACCGATTGGTCGGGGTCACCGGCGAATACGGTCAGATCGGCACCGGCGGCCAGTACCCGCACCAGCCGGGCGGCCTGCGGGTCGAGGTGCTGGGCGTCGTCGACCAGGAGTAGTCCGATGCGGTTGCGTTCGGCCGCCAGCAGATCGGCGTCCATGGCGAACGCCTCGAGTGCGGCGCCGACGAGTTCGGCCGCCCCGAGTGCGGGCGTCGTCGCCTGGGGAGCGGCCATGCCGACCGCCGAGCGCAGCAGCATGATCTGCTCGTAGGCCTGCGCGAACCGGCCGGCGGCGGCCCATTCCGGGCGGCGGGACAACCGGCCGAGGCGTTGCAGCGCAACAGGATCGACACCGCGTTCGGTGCACCGGGCCATCAGGTCGCGCAGTTCGGTGGCGAATCCGGCGGTGGTGAGTGCCGGGCGCAGTGCGGCCGGCCAGGCGACGGCCGAACGGTCACCGTCCTCGAGGTCGCCTGCGAGCAGTTCGCGGATGATCCCGTCCTGTTCGGCGCTGGTGATCAGCCGCGGCGGCGCGTCGCCGTTGCGCTGGGCGGCCAGCCGCAGCACCGCGAACGCATAGGAGTGGACCGTGCGGACCAGTGGTGCGCGCACCACCTGGCGGGCGCCGCCGTCGAGCAGTCTGCGGGTGACCGCCGCGCGGGCCGCCGACCGGAGCGACGCCGAACCGGTCAGGAGCAGAACCGATTCCGGATCGACGCCGGCGGCGATGTGCGCGGCCGCGGTGTCGACGAGCAGCGTCGACTTCCCGGTGCCGGGACCGCCGAACAGACGCACCACACCGCGCCGCCCCGGCTCGAGCAGCGAGCGCGGCTCGGTGTGCGCGGCGGTGGTCGCTTCGACGTCCGGTGCGGTCATGAGGGCATGAGATCACGGGGGTCCGACAAGCCGCCGTCGGTGCGGGCTGGCACCATCGTGGACGTGAGCCTGCACGTGCATCGCTACGGTCCGCCGGAACCCGCCCAGCTGCTGGCTGTGCACGGGTTGACCGGCCACGGTCAGCGCTGGCAGACGCTGGCAACCCGGTATCTGCCCGAGTTCTCCGTCGCCGCACCGGACTTGATCGGTCACGGCAGATCCTCGTGGGCGGCCCCGTGGACGTTGGACGCCAACACCGACGCGCTCGCCAGCCTGCTCGACGCCGACGGGGGCGGTCCGGTCGTGGTGGTGGGACACTCCTTCGGTGGTGCGGTCGCGCTGGCCCTGGCGGCGGCGCGGCCGGATCTCGTGTCCGGGCTGGTGCTGCTCGACCCGGCGGTCGACCTCGACGGTGAGTGGATGCGCGAGATCGCCGACGACATGTTCGCCTCCCCCGACTACACCGACCGGGCCGAGGCGCGGGCCGAGAAGGTGTCGGGGTCATGGGGGGAGGTGGATTCCGCCGAACTGGACCGCGAACTCGACGAGCATCTGGTCACCCTGCCGAACGGCCGCAGCGGGTGGCGGATCAGCATTCCGGCGATGATGTCGTACTGGAGTGAGCTGGCCCGGCCGGTGACGGTCCCCCGAGACGGTACGCCGACCACCCTGGTGCGGGCGTCGCGCACCGACCCGCCGTACGCCACCGACGAGCTGCTCGCGACGCTCGACGCCGCCCTCGGGTCGGATCTGACTGTGCTGCAGTGGGATTGCGACCACATGGTGGGTCAGGCGAAGCCGGCGGAGACGGCTGCGGTCATCCGCGAACACCTCGAACGGAGCTGACAGTGGCGGCCATCACCGACGAGCAGGTGGAGGCCGTGCGCGCACTGGTGGCGCAGATTCCCCCGGCCCGGGTCGCCACCTATGGTGACATCGCCGATGCGGCAGGGTTGTCCAGCCCCCGGATCGTCGGCTGGATCATGCGCACCGACTCGTCGGATCTACCGTGGCACCGCGTGATCGGCGCATCCGGCAGGCCCGCACCGCATCTGGCCACCCGGCAGCTCGAACTGCTGCGCGCAGAGGGCGTTCTGGCCGTCGACGGCCGGGTGCCCCTGCGGGATGTCCGGCACACCTTCGGTTAGAGCACCAACCGCACCAACGCGGCGGTACGGGCCAACCCCGGGAAGGCCGCCGCTGTCGACCGTGGATGCAGCGCGTGCACGGCGAGCCGGAACATCAACGCGCGCAACAACATCTGCGGCCACTCCGGTAACGACGCCCAGCGTTCGATCAGCCCGTCGTCGGCCTCACCCCATGACAGTGCATCGACGACCACCACCCCGGCCGCCCACGAGGCCGGACGCCAGTACGGCGTGATGTCGGTGATCCCGGGGGCGGCGGCGCCCGCGAAGAGCACGGTGCCGTACAGGTCGCCGTGTACCAGCTGACTCGGACTCTTGGTGGCCCGACGCAGGGTGGCGAGCTGGTTGATCAACTCGATCGAGCGTTGTCCGTCGGCCGAACCGGGCGCGACGCGCGCACCCGGCGGCAGGGAGTGCAGCGGACGTTCCTCCCAGGCGGCGCGGTCAGCGGCGATGAACACGTCGACGTCGGCCCACGGTGCGACCGGCGGCTGGGTGAGGAAGCGCGGCCGCTCGAGCTTGGAGGTGGCCTCGTGCAGGCGGACCGCCGCCGACACCACCTCGTCGTGCCGGGGTTCGGGGGTGCCCGCAACGAACGTGTCGGCCCGCCAGCCGGCGACGACGTAGCGCCCGTCGGTGGACCGGACGGGCCGCGCCAACCGCACCCCGTCGACGAACAACGTCTCCCGGACCTTCGCCGACCACGCCGCGCGGGCGTGGTCGGCAACCATCGACAGCACGACCTCGCCGCAGCGCCAGCCGCCCTCCCAACTCGATCCGAGCGGGACCGGACGTACGCCGACCAGCCCGAACGCCGCCAGGACATGATCGGGCGGTCGCTCGGTGCTCACAGGGTCAGGCTACCGGTGACAGTGCCGACAATTGACGCGCTGACCTGCTGTGTCGCCGAGCCGTTGCCGGGCTGAGACCAAAGGTCGGTCAGTACATCACCATGTCGGGCTCGAGTTGCTTCGCCCATGCCACGATGCCGCCCTGCAGGTGCAGCGCGTCGGAGAAGCCGGCCTTCTTGACCGCCGCGAGCGCCTCCGCCGAGCGAACGCCGGTCTTGCAGTACAGCACCGGGATCCGGTCGTGCGGCAGCTTGGCCAGCCCGTCGCCCGCCTCGATCGCCGATTTCGGGATGAGCTCGGCGCCTTCGATGCGGTTGATATCCCATTCGACCTGTTCACGTACGTCGATCAGGGCCACCGGCTTACCCGCGTCGATCAGCTCGCGCAGCTCCCGTGGCGTGACCGTGGAGTCCGCGGCGGCGTCGGCGGCGGCGTCGGAGACCACACCGCAGAACGCCTCGTAGTCGATGAGTTCGGTGATCTTCGGCGTCGCCGGATCCTTGCGGATCTTGATCGTGCGGTAGGTCATGTCGAGTGCGTCGTAGACCATCAGCCGGCCGAGCAGGGGCTCGCCGATACCGGTGATCAGCTTGATCGCCTCGGTGCCCATCACCGACGCGATCGACGCGCACAGGATGCCCAGCACCCCGCCCTCGGCGCAGGACGGGACCATGCCCGGGGGCGGCGGTTCGGGGTAGAGGTCGCGATAGTTGAGGCCGAGCCCGTTGGGGGCGTCCTCCCAGAACACCGACACCTGACCCTCGAAGCGGTAGATCGAACCCCACACGTACGGCTTGTGCGCGAGCACCGCGGCGTCGTTGACCAGATAGCGGGTGGCGAAGTTGTCGGTGCCGTCGAGGATCAGGTCGTACTGCTCGAACCGTCCGACGGCGTTCTCCGGCTCGAGGCGCTCCTCGTGCAGGCGCACGGTCACCAGCGGGTTGATCTCGAGGATCGAATCACGTGCGCTCTGCGCTTTGGGCCTGCCGATGTCGGACTGGCCGTGGATGACCTGCCGCTGCAGATTGGACTCGTCGACCACGTCGAACTCGACGATCCCGATGGTGCCGACTCCGGCCGCGGCGAGATACAGCAGGGTCGGCGAGCCCAGACCGCCGGCGCCGATGACCAGCACCTTGGCGTTCTTGAGCCGCTTCTGACCGTCGAGTCCGAGGTCGGGGATGATCAGGTGGCGGCTGTAGCGGGCGACCTCTTCGCGGGTCAGTTCGCCGACCGGCTCCACCAGCGGAGGCAATGATTGTTGAGGGAGCGTTCCCACATTCCCGGACACCGGTATCTCCTCAAGTCTGCGGTGCGTCGACCGCGATGGGCGGTCGAGTCACCTTCACAATAGGCACCTGACACAACAGTGCAGAGCCCCGCAGGCTTCCCCGTCAGGCGATCGGATACGGCCAGGGATTGAAGCGGCACGTCAGCCCGTCGGACCGCACGGTCTCGGGGTCGAACCGAGAGGCGTCGTCGTTCGAGGTGGAGAACGTCTGCTGCATCATGATCGGCGCGAGCGCCCCGTTCTCGATGCAGGATTCGTGACGTTGATAACCGATCGCGTGGCCCACCTCGTGGTTGACGACGTACTGCCGGTAGGACCCGATGTCGCCCTGGAACGGCACGGCGCCGCGCACCCAGCGCGCCTCGTTGATGAACACCCGCGGCTGGTCACCGAGATAGGCCGGGTTGTAACAGGACGCCTCGAGCTGGATGTCGTAGCCGCAGCCGTCGCGAATGGTCAGCGGTGAGGTCAGCGACACCCGGAAGTCGGGGACGCCGGCGCCGGGGTCGATACGGGTGAACGCGAACTGCGGATTGTGGGTCCAGCTCTTCGGGTTGGCCAGCGTCTCGTCGACCATGCGGGCGAAGCCCTCGTCGCCGCCGAAGCCGGTGGTGTCGAGCCCGTCCTCGACCTCCACGGTATAGGTGAAGTTCTTGGTCGTCCCCTGGCCGACCTGCGGTGTGGTGCCGGGAACGACGTGCCAGGTCCTCGCGCCGGCCTCGGTGAAGGGTCCGCCCGCGGGCAGGATGCCGGTCGGCAGGTTGGCGTCGAACTGGGTGAGCCCCTTGGGCGGTGCGCCGACGATCTGGGTGCTGGCGACGCCGATCGTGGGCGGGCCCTGGACCGGTCCTTCTTCGTCGGCAACCTGTTCGGGCGCGCTGGTGCCGGTCACGGTCTGGTAAATGACGACGACGGTGAGCACGGCGAGTATCGGCAGCGCATACGCGCGCCAGCCGTAGGTCGACACGAAGCGGCCGAGCCAGGTCTGTTTGCGCCACTGCCGCCGGTCATCTCGATTGGACCGGGCACGTCCGCTGTCGGCCGCCAACGGGTCCCGCTGCGCACGAAGCGGATCGCGGTGGGCGCGCAGCGGCTCCTGCCACTCGCTGCGAACGGCCGGGACCCGACCGTCCCCGCGACGCTCTGGACCCATGTGTCCTCCACGCGTGCGGGAGTCGTAGGTCACCAAAACAGGATGGCACAGACCTGTGGACTTGGGTTTCCGGCGCGCCACCGCCCGCCGCGGCAGGTGTCGCGACGCGTGTGACACCCCACCGGTAGTAGTGTCGGAGCGATGAGCGCCTTGGCCCAGCACCGCCGAGCGCGCCAGCCGAATCCAGATTGAGGACTTCATGAGCGATCTCGCCAACACCGCTGAGAGGAGTGGCGACAAGCCTGCCAACAGCACCGGGCTGCCGAAGAACAACCGGCGCGGTAATCGACTTCCCCGCGACGAGCGTCGCGGGCAGTTACTGATCGCCGCCAGTGAGGTTTTCGTCGACCGCGGTTATCACGCCGCCGGCATGGACGAGATCGCCGACCGCGCCGGTGTCAGCAAACCGGTTCTCTACCAACACTTCTCGTCGAAGCTCGAGCTGTATCTCGCGGTGCTGCAACGCCACGTCGACAACATGGTCTCCGGAGTGCGTCAGGCGCTGCGCACCACCACCGACAACCGGCAACGGCTGCGCGCTGCCGTTCAGGCGTTCTTCGACTTCATCGAACACGACAGCCAGGGCTACCGGCTGATCTTCGAGAACGACTACACCAGCGAACCGCAGGTGGCCGCGCAGGTGAAGGTGGCGACCGAAGCCTGCACCGATGCGGTGTTCGACCTGATCAGCCGGGATTCCGGCCTGGAGGCCCACCGGGCCAGGATGATCGCGGTGGGCCTCGTGGCCATCAGCGTGGACTGCGCCCGCTACTGGCTCGATGCCGAGCGGCCGATCTCGAAGGACGATGCGGTCGACGGCACGGTGCACTTCGCCTGGGGCGGGTTGTCCCACGTGCCGCTCACCCGTTCTTGATGGCCTCCGCGCCGACCACACCGAAGCCCACGCGCCGCACGTCGGCGGCACCGATCTCCACATAGGCGATTCGGCTCGTCTGCACCAGGTAGCGGCGCCCCTTCTCGTCCGACAGCGCGAGAACGCCGCCCGCACCCTCGGCGAGCGCGTCGGTCACCAGCTTCTCGACCTCACTGGGCGTCTGCGCGCTGTTGAGGACGAGCTCGCGTGGGCTGTCCGAAACACCGATCTTGACCTCCACGCTTGAACCCTTTCGTCGTGCCGTCGCTGACTCCCTGTCGCTAATCGGAAAGGCTAGTGGACGCCGCCGACCCGGCGCCGCCCTGGTGATTACGCGCTGCGCGAAGCCGTCGCGGCCGAGCGTCGGCGTTTCGCGGGCGAGGGTCTCGACCGGCGACCGAACCGACGCCGGACCGTGACCGAATCGGGTGCTGCACGACCTCATCTGTCACTTTCGCCCCGCTAGCATCGGACGCAGAGCCGCTGAAAGCTACCGGAAAGCCATCATGACCAGGCATTATTCGCCGCATTCGCCGTACACGTCCGCGCGAACCGAACGCTTGGACCGTCCGCGGGCCGACCAGCCGGGCTACGACGACCGTCCGAGCTACGCGCCCTACTCCGGCGCCGACCACCCGGGATACCGGCACTACGCCGACGGCCACTCCGACTACGGACAGAGCTGGGACTCCGGGCGGTACGCCGCCACGGACGTCGAGGATCCCGACTACGAGGACTACGAGGACTACGACGCGTACGCCGCTACCATCGACAGCCGCTGGAAGTGGATCGCCGGCGTCGCGGGCGCCGTCCTCCTGGTCGCGGTGATCTGCACGCTGGTGATCCTCGGCGGCGGCGACAGCGGATCGGTGTCGGCGACGGTCGGCACGTCGGCACAGAGCCGTCCACCGGCCACCGCGACCGCACCGCACGACACGTCGGCGGCGCTACCGCCTCCGACCGCGTCACTCGCCCCCGAGACCATCACGACCGTGACCCCGACCGCACCCCCGTCGCCGTCGGCGAGCGCCACCCCCGATCCGGCGCCGAGTGCCGTCGCTCCGCCGCCCCCCGCCGCGGCCACCCCGCGCGCGATCACCTACACGGTCACCGGCAACCGCCAGCTCATCGACTTCGTGACCGTCATCTACACCGACCAGCAGGGCGCGCTGCAGACCGAGGTCAACGTGTCGCTGCCGTGGTCGAAGACCGTCGTGCTCGACCCGGGCGTGGAGCTCAAATCGGTCACCGCGACCAGCGTCGGAGGTCAACTCAACTGCGCGATCACCGACGCCGCAGGCGCGGCGCTGGTGACCCAGAACAACAATTCGATGATCGCCACCTGCACGCAGTAGCGGTTCAGGCCAGGCCGAGTTCCTGCATCCGGGCGTGGTGTGTCTGCTGCAACCGGTCGAAGAACTCCGCCATCTGGGGCAGTCCTTCCCCGCCGGACATCACGAGGTCGACCAGTTCGTCGTGGTCGGCCAGGACGTACTGCGCCTGGGTGATCGCCTCACCGAGCAGTCGCCGCGACCACAGCGCCAACCGGTGCCTCTGCCGATCGCTGGCGGTGACCGCGGCACGAACCTCGGCGACCACGAACTGAGAGTGTCCGGTCTCGGAGAGCACACCGCGCACCACCGCGGCCACCTGATCGGGCAGGGCACCGGCGATCTCGTTGTAGAAATCGGCGGCCAGGGCATCACCGACATAGGTCTTGACCAGTGCCTCGAGCCACGTGCTCGGCGTCGTCAACCGGTGGTAGTTCTCCAGCGCCGAGGCGTACTTCGTCATCGCCGGGACCACGTCGACGCCGCGGCGCTCCATGGCGTCGCGCAGCAACTCGTAGTGGTTCATCTCGGCGGCCGCCATACTCGCCATGTTGATGCGTCCGCGCAGGTTGGGCGCCATGCGCGCTTCCTCGGTCAACCGGTAGAACGCCGCCACCTCACCGTAGGCGAGCAGCGCGAACAGTTCGTCGACGCCGGGATGGTCGGCCGACACACCTGCCGTTGCCGGGGTGACCGTCTGCTCTCCCGATGCTGCAGGTTGCGTCGAATTCATGGCCCAACTGTAATCGCCGGCGAGCGCCGATCCATCCCGGCAAAGCCATCCGGGGTATGATGTCCGCAGGCAGCGACTCATTCGAGACGAGCCGCTCCCGAAGAAATGTGCGTACACGCGTTGGCCCGCTTCCGAAAGTGCAGGGCTCAGCGGATCGGCACCGCCCGTGACGGGGCGACGAGGCCGCTTCATCGTCAAACTCGTGTGCGCGTGGAAAACCACGAAGCCGGCCACGAGGGTCGACTATGAAAGGCCACGTTCACCAAGCATGACTCCTTTGACAACACCTGTTGACATGACATTCGCCAGCCTTGGCGTGCGCGACGAGATCTGCCGCGCACTCGCCGAGGAGGGTATCCACCAACCCTTCGCCATCCAGGAACTGACGCTGCCCATGGCGTTGGCCGGCGATGACCTGATCGGTCAGGCGCGCACCGGGATGGGCAAGACCTATGCCTTCGGTGTGCCGCTGCTGCAGCGCGTCACCACCGACACCGAGAAGGAACTGAGCGGGATCCCCCGCGCCCTGATCGTCGTGCCCACCCGCGAGCTGTGCCTGCAGGTCCACAGCGACCTGTCGCTGGCCGCCAAGTACCTGACCGCCGGCGACCGCAAGCTCTCCGTCGTGTCGATCTACGGTGGCCGCCCCTACGAGCCGCAGATCGAGTCGCTGCGCAAGGGCGCCGACGTCGTGGTCGGCACCCCCGGCCGGCTGCTCGACCTCGCCCAGCAGGGTCACCTGCAGCTGGGCGGCCTGTCGGTGCTGGTGCTCGACGAGGCCGACGAGATGCTCGACCTGGGCTTCCTGCCCGATATCGAGCGCATCCTGCGGCAGACCCCCGACACCCGCCAGGCGATGCTGTTCTCCGCCACGATGCCGGATCCGATCATCACGCTGGCCCGCACGTTCATGAACCAGCCCACCCACATTCGCGCCGAGTCGCCGCAGTCGTCGGCCACCCACGACACCACCGCGCAGTTCGCCTACCGCGCCCACGCGCTGGACAAGGTCGAGATGGTCAGCCGGATCCTGCAGGCCGATGGCCGTGGCGCGACGATGATCTTCACCCGCACCAAGCGCACCGCGCAGAAAGTCGCCGACGAACTCGCCGAGCGCGGGTTCAAGGTCGGCGCCGTGCACGGTGACCTGGGGCAGGGCGCACGCGAGAAGGCGCTCAAGAGCTTCCGCACCGGTGAGGTCGACGTGCTGGTCGCCACCGACGTCGCCGCGCGCGGCATCGACATCGACGACATCACCCACGTCATCAACTTCCAGATCCCCGAGGACGAGCAGGCCTACGTGCACCGCATCGGCCGCACCGGGCGTGCGGGCAAGACCGGTGTCGCGGTCACGCTGGTCGACTGGGACGAACTCCCCCGGTGGTCGATGATCGACAAGGCGCTGGGTCTGAACACGCCCGACCCCGCCGAGACCTACTCCAGCTCACCCCACCTCTACGAAGAGCTGGGCATTCCGACCGAGGCAGGCGGTTCGGTGGGTGAGCCCAAGGCCCGCGCGGCCGCGAAGCGTTCCGAGCGCCCCGCCCGCGGTGAGCGGGACGGCGATCGCGACGGGGACGACAAGCCCGCCCGCAGCCGGTCGCGCAACCGTCGGCGCACCCGCGCGGGCAAGCCCGTCACCGGTCACGTCGAGGGGTCGGCCGAGCAGCCGGTGGTCGAGGCCGCCGACGGCAACGGTGACGGGGACACCGAGGCCGGTGGCGAGTCCGGCCAGGCCGGACGTCGGCGCCGCCGTCGGCGTCCGCGCAAGGCCGCGCCCGCGACCAGCTGACCCGACGGTCAGCTCCTTCAGTGGTCAAACCCGAGCGCCGCACCCGCGGTGACGTGATGGCCGCCGTCGCGATCGCAGCGGTGATCGCGGTGACCGCGGCCCTGGTCTGGTGGACCAGCGACGCCAGAGCCACCATCAGTCAGCCCGCCGAGCAGGCGGTACCCGATCCCGAGCCCGCAGCCGACGTCCCGTCGGCCCTGCGGGAACTCTGGAGCGCGGCCAGCCCGAAGACGCGGCTGCCGGTCGTCGTCGGGGGCAGCGTCGTGACCGGCGACGGTTCGACGGTCGCGGGCCGTGACCCCGCCACCGGGGACACGGTGTGGAGCTACTCCCGTGACGTCGACCTGTGCGGTGTCACGTCGGTCTACCACTACGCGGTGGCCGTGTACCCGGACTCGCGGGGCTGCGGCCAGGTCACCACGATCAACGGCAGAACGGGTAAGCGCGGCAACGCGCGCACCGGATTCGCCGACCCCGCAGTGACGTTGAGCACCGACGGCACCACCGTGCTGTCGGCCGGTGAGAGCCGACTCGAGCTGTGGCGTTCGGACATGGTCCGCATGCTCAGCTACGGCGCGCTCGATGCGCGGGTCAAACCCGACGTACCCGCGGCGCCACTGTGCCGCCTGACGTCCGCGGCGGCCAGTTCCTCGGCGGTCTCGGTTCTGGAAGCCTGCCCGAAAGAACCCGATCTGCGGTTGACGCTTCTGCGGCCCTCGGACGAAGAGGACGTGCCGGACATCAAGTACGTCGAGCTGGCCGACGTACTCGCTGATTCCGACGCCCGTGTCATCGCCGTGTCCGAGACCACGACGGCCGTCTACCTGCCGACGCCGCAGCCCACCGTCAACGTCATCGACGAAACCGGGACGACGGTCGCCAGCACCTTGATGACCTCACCCGCATCCCCGGACGCCGTCGCGTCGCGGGCAGGCGACCTGATCACGTGGTGGACCGGTGACTCTGTGATGGTCTTCGACGGCTCCGGGCTCCGGTACAAGTACACGGTCACGCCGTCGGGACCGAGCCTGCCGCTCGGGCCGGCCGCCGAAATGGCCGATCGGTTGCTGGTGCCCGTCACCGACGGTTACGACGTGTTCGAGCCCGGTTCGGGCACCGGCGAACGGCACATCCCGCTCGCGCGTCCCCCCGTCGACGGTGCGGTCATCCCGGCGGTGGTCGGTGACCGCGTGGTCGAACTGCGCGGCGGCGAACTGGTCGGGCTGGGTTAGACCTCGGGGGTGTAGGTCGGCATGTCCTTACCGTTCTTCCAGTGCTTGAGCAGCGCCGCCGCCAGTGCCCGGTAGGCCACCGACCCCTTGTTCTTGCGGCCCGCGATCACCGACGATCCCGACGCGCTGGCCTCGGCGAACCGCACCGTGCGCGGGATCGGCGGCGCCAGCACCGGCAACTCGTAGCGGTCGACGACGTCGAACAGCACGTCGCGACTGTGGGTGGTCCTGGAGTCGTACAGCGTCGGGAGCGCCCCGAGCATCTTCAGATCCGGGTTGGTGATCGCCTGGACGTCGGACACCGTCCGCAGGAACTGGCCGACCCCGCGGTGCGCCAGCGTTTCGCACTGCAGGGGCACGATCACCTCGTGGGCGGCGGTCAACCCGTTGAGCGTGAGCACGCCCAGAGACGGCGGACAGTCGATCAGCACCACGTCATACGTGCCGGTCAGCTTGGCCATCGCACGTTTGAGCGCATGCTCACGACCGGCGCGCATGAGCAGCATCGCCTCCGCTCCGGCGAGGTCGATATTCGCCGGTAGCAACGTCATCCCTTCCGGTGTGTCCACCAGCGCCGCATCCGGTTCCACCTCCCCCAGCAGCACCTCATGCACCGAGACCGGCAACTTGTCGGGGTCGTGGCCCAGCGAGAACGTCAACGACCCCTGGGGGTCCAGGTCGACGAGCAACACCCGCTTGCCACTTTCCGCCATCGCTGCGCCCAACGATGCAACCGTCGTTGTTTTGGCGACCCCACCCTTTTGATTGGCGACCGCAAGTACCCGCGTCACGCGTGCCATCCTGACACGCGCACGGCCCTGACACACGGACGTGCGGCAGAATCGACCGGTGTGGGCCTGACCGACCATCGACTTCTGCTCATCCGCCACGGCGAGACGGAGTGGTCGCGTTCGGGACGGCACACCAGCCGCACCGACCTCGGGCTCACCGAAACGGGCCGTGACCAGGCGACTCAGACCGCCGCGGCGCTCGACCGGCTCACGCTGGACAACCCGCTGGTGATCAGCAGCCCGCGGCTGCGGGCACTCGACACGGCGAAACTGGCCGGGCTGGCCGTGGACGAGGTGTCCGACCTCCTCGTGGAATGGGATTACGGCGACTACGAAGGCCGCACGACCGCCGAGATCCGTGAATCCGATCCCGAGTGGCTGGTGTGGACCCACGGCTGCCCGGGCGGGGAGAGCGTCGAGGCGGTCAATGAGCGCGCCGACCGTGCGGTGGAGGTCGCGCTGGGCCACCTCGAGTCGCGTGACGTCATCTTCGTCGGGCACGGTCACTTCTCCCGGGCGGTGATCACCCGGTGGGCGGAGTTGCCGCTGGCCGACGGCATCCGGTTCGCGATGGTCGCGGCGTCGATCGCGGTGTGTGGTTGGGAGCACGGGGTGCGCCAGATCAGCGCGTTGGCGCTGACCGGTTATCCGCATCCGTGCCTGCCGACGTGACCGTCGAGCCGAGCTTCGTCCTCACCGGCGACGACGGTGTCGTCCTGGCCGACGGCGTCCACACGCCGTACCCCGCGCTGGGCGACGCGCGCACCGCGCTGGGCGCAGGCGATGCCCCAATGATCCTGGGCGCCTTGCCTTTCGACCTGACCGCGCCGACGGCACTGTTCCGCCCGCAGCACGTACGCTTCCTCGATGCGCTGCCGGACTGGTCGGCCGTCGACCTGCCACGTGTACGGATCGCCGAGTTCCGGCCCGCACCCCAGGAGCACCGCGCACGCGTCGCGTCGGCGGTGCGCGCGCTGAACGACCCCGCCACCGGACTGCACAAAGTCGTCCTCGCGCGGGCGCTGCACCTGACCGCCGACGGACCACTAGACGCGCGAACCGTGCTGCGGCGCCTGCTCGCCGACGATGCGAGCGCCAACGCGTATCTGGCCGATCTCACCGCAGCCGGAGCCCACTACCGCGGTGCGGCCCTGATCGGCGCCAGCCCGGAACTGCTGGTGGCCCGGCGCGGTGAGGTGGTGACGTGCCAACCCTTCGCCGGTTCGGCGCCGCGGTTCGCCGACCCCGCGGCGGACCGGGCCAGCGGCGCCGCCCTCGCCGACTCCGCCAAGAACCGGCACGAACACGCCATCGTGATCGACGAGGTGCGCAAGGCTCTCGACCCGCTGTGCGTGGATCTGCAAATCGCGCCGACACCGCACCTCAGCGCGACGGCCGCCGTCTGGCACCTGAGCACTCAGATCACCGGACGGTTACGCGAAACAACCACTACCGCACTGGATCTCGCGGTCGCACTGCACCCGACCCCGGCCGTCGGCGGCGTTCCGACCGACCTGGCCGCGGAGTTGATCAAACGCCTCGAGGGCGACCGCGGCTTCTACGCCGGCGCCGTCGGCTGGTGCGACGCGACGGGTGACGGCCGCTGGGTGGTGTCCATCCGGTGCGCCCAACTGGCCGCCGATCGGCTCGCCGCCACCGCCCACTCCGGGGGCGGCATCGTCGCCGAATCCGATCCGGACGACGAAGTCGCAGAGACCACAACGAAATTCACGACCATCCTGTCCGCACTGGGGGTAACGCAATGACCGTGTCCGTCCGCCGGGTCGAACCCGGTGACGAGGTGGCGCTCACCGCGATGGTGCACGAGCTGGCCGCGTTCGAACGCGCGTCCGACGAGTGCACCGTGACCGAAAAGCAGATGTACGACGCGCTTTTCGGGGTCGAGCCGCGTGTCTACGGTCACCTCGTCGAGGTTGACGGTGAGGCCGCCGCCGGCGCCCTGTGGTTCTACAACTTCTCGACCTGGGACGGCGTGGCCGGCATCTACCTCGAGGACCTCTTCGTCCGGCCGCAGTACCGCCGCCGGGGACTGGCCCGCACCCTGCTGTCGACGCTCGCGCGCGAATGCGTCACCAAGGGCTACAGCCGGCTGACCTGGGCGGTGCTCGACTGGAACGAGAACGCGATCGCGCTCTACGACGCCGTCGGAGGCAAACCGCAGACCGAGTGGATCACCTACCGGGTGTCGGGTCCCGAATTGTCGGCGCTCGCGGGATCCTGAGCGCCCAGCCACTGCAGCGCCGACGGACTGAACAACAGCAGCAGCGCGGTCAGCGCGACCACGGCGACCGGGATTCCATAGAACCACTGGTGCGACCCCACCGCGACGTACCACGTCACCGGCAGCAGCAGCAGCTGGGCGAACACCGCGATCCCGCGACCCCACCGCCGCCCGGTCCACAGCGCCCACCCGGCGGCCAGCACGCCACTGCCGACGATCGCGAACCACGCCGCCGTGCCGAACTTGTTGAGTCCGGCCTCCTCGGCGCGGGAGAAGCCGCTGATGAGATAGACCAGGGCGGCCACCACACCGGTGGCACCCTCGAGGGCCACCAGCACGGCGGCCTGACGCACGGTTGACGGGGCGGGAACAGGCACGACGTCGAGCCTAGATGTTCGCGGTTAGGCTCATGCCTCGTGCGTGCCGTGCTGATCGTCAACCCGAACGCGACGTCGACCACCGCGGCAGGGCGCGACCTGCTCGCCCACGCGCTGGAAAGCCGCACCGAGCTCTCGGTCGTCCACACCGACCACCGCGGCCACGCCATCGAGATCGCCCAGGATGCGGCCGCCGACGGGGTCGACGTGCTCATCGTGCACGGCGGGGACGGCACGGTGAACGAGGTCGTCAACGGTGTCAAACGCGGCCGCGAAGCAGGCGCACCGGCCGTCGGTGTCGTCCCCGGCGGATCGGCCAACGTCTTCGCCCGCGCGCTCGGTATCAGCCCCGACCCGATCGAGGCGACCAACCAGCTCGTCGACCTGCTCGGCGAGTACCGGCGCACCGGGGTGTGGCGGCGCATCGGGCTGATGGACTGCGGGGAGCGCTGGGCGGTGTTCACCGCGGGCATGGGGGTCGACGGCGACGTGGTGGCCGCGGTCGAGGCGCAGCGGGCCAAGGGCCGCAAGGTGTCGGCGTCGCGCTACATCCGCGTCGCAGTGCGCGAAGTGCTGGCCAGCGTGCGCAAGGAGCCGACGCTGACGCTGCACATGCCCGACCACGAACCGGTCGGCGGTGTGCACTTCGCGTTCGTGTCGAACTCGAGCCCATGGACCTACGCCAACGCGAGGCCGATCTGGACCAACCCGGGTACGACCTTCGAGACGGGGTTGGGGGTGTTCGCCACCACCAGCATGAACGCCTGGGCGAATCTGCGGCTGGCCAGGCAGATGTTCGCCCGCGTACCCGACCCGGTGGCGCGTCACCTCATCCGCGACGACGACGTCGCGTGGATCCGGATCACCTCGGATGTGCCGGTGGCCTGCCAGATCGACGGGGATTACATCGGCCCGCGCGAAACGATGACGTTCACCTCGGTACCCGACGCTCTCGGCGTGGTCGCGCCGGCGGCAAAAACGCCCTGAGCTGCGCGTGGTGGACTCACGGCAAAAATTTAGGGCGTAAGTGTGTTGAGTGTAGTACGAACGGGTAAGTGGACCTCTAACGCGGCTCCCCAGTGACATTGCCCACGTGTTAACGCGCATCTCTTGACATCCGTCGAGCCTGTGAAAACATCGGATGCAACAGTGCAGAAACAATTCGTGTGCACGCGTTAACAGCCGAAGAAAAGCTCGTGCGCCCTGCTGCGCACATAGTGAGGAGTTAAACAATGGATTGGCGTCACAAGGCCGTCTGTCGCGACGAGGATCCGGAGCTGTTCTTCCCGGTGGGGAACAGCGGGCCCGCGCTCGCCCAGATCGCCGACGCGAAGCTCGTATGCAACCGTTGCCCCGTCACCACCGAGTGCCTGAGCTGGGCATTGGAGTCCGGTCAGGACGCCGGTGTGTGGGGTGGCATGAGCGAGGACGAGCGTCGCGCCCTCAAGCGTCGCAATGCCCGCACCAAGGCCCGCAGCGGAGTCTGACCGCTCCGCAGCATCAGTGAAGGCCCCGGCGAAAGTCGGGGCCTTCACTGTGTCCGGAACCACAATTCAATTCCCGCGCAGCCATTTCTGTGAATCCGGATTACTGCGCGGCTCGGCCGCCCCCGCCTACTGCGCGGCTCGGCCGCCCCACCTACTGCGCGGCTCGGCCGCCCCACCTACTGCGCGGCTCGGCCGCGGCGACCGATCGGGACCCGCAGCACCACATCCGTCCCCCCACTCGGCACGTCATGCATCCCGAGCGATCCGTCCAACTCCGCCGACACCAGCGTCCGCACGATCTGCAACCCCAGCCGGTCGGACTTCTCCAGGCTGAAGCCGGCCGGGAGACCGCGCCCGTCGTCGTGCACCACCACGTCGAGCCACCGCGCCGAGCGCTCGGCGCGGATCGTGACGCTGCCCTGCGCGGTGCTGGCATCGAAGGCGTGCTCGATGGCGTTCTGCACCACCTCTGTGATCACCATGATCAGCGCCGTCGCCCGATCGGCGTCGAGCACGCCGAGGTCACCTTCGCGCTTGATCCGGATCGGCGGGCCGACGCTGGCGACATCGTTCATGATCGGCAGGATGCGGTCGACGACCTCGTCGAGGTTGACCTCCTCGTCCACCGACATCGACAGCGCGTCGTGCACCTGGGCGATCGACGAAACCCGCCGCACGGACTCCATCAACGCCTCGCGCCCCTCGGCGTTGTTCGTGCGACGGGCCTGCAGACGCAGCAGTGCGGCCACCGTCTGCAGATTGTTCTTGACCCGGTGGTGGATCTCACGGATCGTCGCGTCCTTCGACAGCAGCGCACGGTCGCGCCGCTTCACCTCGGTCACGTCGCGGATCAGCACGGCCGCGCCCACCGCCGCGCCGTGCACCACGAGCGGCATCGTGCGCAGCAGCACCGCCGCACCGCCGGCATCGACCTCCATCCGCATGCTGGAACCGCCGGCGAGCGAATCCCGCACATGGTTGGCCAGTTCCTGCGCCTCGAACGGGTCGGAGATGAGCGGACGCGTGACCGCCACCAGGTTGTGGCCCTCGAGGTCGGCGGTCAGCCCCATCCGGTGATACGCCGAGATCGCGTTGGGGCTGGCGAACACCACGTTGCCCGCGCCGTCCAACCGGATGAAGCCGTCCCCCACCCGCGGACTTGAACGTGACATGGCCAGGTCACCGACGTTGGGGAAGGTCCCCTCGGAGAGCATGATCAGCAGATCGCCGGCGCAGTCCAGATAGGCGACCTCCAGCGGACTCGCGGTCCGCCGAGCCGCCAGGGCGGTCTGATGGGTCAGCACCGCGACGACGTCTTCGCGGTAGCGCACCGGCACTGCCTCGACGTTCAGGCCGGGCGCGTCGTTCTGCGCGGCAGGACCTTCCCGGCCGATGATGCCCGACTCGAAGGTGGCCGTGACCAACGGCATGGTCTCGGGGATCGCAGTGGTCCCCACCGCGTCGGCCAACAGGACGGTGGCGGCGGTGTTGGGCCTGACCTGCGCCACACAGACCAGCACCCCGTCGTCGCGGCGCACCCACATCAGGTAATCGGCGAAGGACAGGTCGGCCAGCAGTTGCCACTCCCCGACCACCGCATGCAGATGGTCGACGGCGTTGCCGGGCAGCACGGTGTGCTCGGCGAGCAGGTCACCGAGGGTGGACATGTCGCTCTACCGGGGGGCGCTGAATGCGCTAGCTGATCACCGCGATGAGGTGTCCGGCCTGGATGACGTCACCCTCGGACACGTTGACCTTCGTCACCGTGCCGGCCACCTCGGCGAGCACCGGAATCTCCATCTTCATGGATTCGAGCAGCACGACGGTGTCACCCTCGCCGATCTGATCGCCTTCGTGGACCACGACCTCGAGCACACTGGCCACGATCTCCGCGCGAACATCCTCGGCCATCTTCACCCCACTCATCTGCTGCTGTTGCCGCTCTATCGAACCACAACCCCGCGTCGTCGGAGCATCCACGGGGCCGTGAGACAATGACATGCAACCGCCCGCGTGCCGCGGGTCGGAGATATCCCGACCATTTCCGAGACCACATGGAGGACCCCCATGGCCAAGCGAGGCCGCAAGAAGCGCGACCGCAAGCACTCGAAGGCGAACCACGGCAAGCGACCCAACGCCGGTTCGAAGTCGGTGCGCTGACCCTCACCGCACTGCGGGTAGTACGAAACTACGGTTGTTGACGGATCTCGAGAGAAATCCGTCAACAACCGTAGTTTCGTCGTACCTGGGTTCAGCTGCGGTAGATCGTGGTGCGGCTGATCTCGATGCGCAGCCGCTCACGTAACCGGTCCGGCGCCTTCTCCCCACCGCACTTGACGGCGATGAGGCGCTTGACCCGTTCCTCCACGCCGTAATGACGCAGGCACGCCGGGCATTCCTCGAGATGGTGCTTGAGCTTGTCACGCGTCTCCGGGGTGCACTCGCCGTCGAGCAGCGTCCACACCTCCGCGATGACGGCGGCGCATTCGGGATGCTCCGGGTCGACCGGGCCGACCGGCGGGGTCCACCGCTCTTCGTCACTCACGACGACACCTCCTCGGGCGCTTGCGCACCGCGGAGGAACCCGCGGTCTCGGGCGACATCGGCGAGCAGCTCACGAAGCTGCTTGCGGCCACGATGCAACCGGGACATCACGGTCCCGATGGGCGTATCCATGATCTCCGCGATCTCCTTGTACGGGAATCCTTCGACGTCGGCGTAGTAGACCGCCATCCGGAAATCCTCCGGTAGCGCCTGCAACGCCGCCTTGATCTCCGTGTCGGGCAGCGATTCGAGCGCCTCGACCTCGGCAGACCGCAGCCCCGTCGACGAATGCTCGGCGTTCGCGGCGAGCTGCCAGTCCGTGATCTCCTCGGTGGGGTACTCCGACGGCTGGCGCTGCTTCTTGCGGTAGCTGTTGATGTAGGTGTTGGTCAGGATGCGGTACAGCCACGCCTTGAGGTTGGTGCCCTCACGAAACGACCGGAACCCGGCATAGGCCTTGACCATCGTCTCCTGCAGCAGATCCTCGGCGTCGGCGGGATTGCGCGTCATGCGCAGCGCGCCGCCGTAGAGCTGGTCGAGCAGCGGTATCGCATCGCGCTCGAAACGCGCCGTCAGTTCGGCGTCGGTTTCCTGTCGTTCGGCCGCCGCACCGTCGATGTCGGTCATCGTGGTCGACACCGTCCCTTCTGTCGCGGCGCCGTCGAACAGGCCCGGCAGATCCACCGGACGATCCAGGCAGGCCGTTGGCACCAGAGTCCTCCCTTGATCCTAGAGGTTGTGACCGACACGTTCTCGGCTGCGTGCGCACCCGAAGTCTTTCCCAACAACAGCAGGACCGCGCGATGTTGTTCCCAGCCACCTCTAAGCTGACCGGCGTGCGCGCAGCTACACCGGCGATCGCCGCTCTGGTCTCCGACGGAGCGCCGCATGAGGTCCTGCAGTACCGGCACGACCCGCGCGCCGGCTCGTACGGGGACGAGGCCGTCGCGGAACTCGCCGAAACGGGCATCGACGCCCAGCAGGTGTTCAAGACACTGGTGATCGCGGTCCCGAAGGGCCTGGCGGTGGCGGTGCTGCCGGTGCCCGCCAAGCTCTCGCTCAAGGCGGCGGCCGCGGCGCTCGGTGTGCCGAAGGCGGCGATGGCCGAGCGGGCCGCCGCGGAACGGTCGACGGGTTACGTCCTCGGCGGCATCTCCCCGCTCGGTCAGCGTAAACGGCTGCCGACGGTGATCGATTCGTCGGCGCTCCAGTGGGACCGGGTGTTGTGCAGCGCCGGTAAGCGGGGACTCGAAATCGCCGTGGCGCCAAACGATCTCGTCCGGCTGACCGACGCGGTGACCGCGGACATCGCCGTCATTTGACGTCGGAGGGGTGCCGGGCCAGCGGCGTGACGTGGATGTCCATGTAGGGGAACAACGGCAGGGCCGAGATCAGCTCGTGCAGTTCATCGTTCGACTCGACGTCGAAGACCGAGAAGTTCGAGTACTCACCGGCGATACGCCAGATCTGCGGCCACTTCCCGGCTCGCTGCAACTCCTGGGAATAGGCCTTCTCGCGGGAGACCAGGTCGATGCGCGCCTGCGGATCGAGGTCGTGCGGGATCCGCACATCCATTCGTACGTGGAACAGCATCAGCGCACCGGATCGAGGACGAAGTCGTAGACGACTGCCTCGCTGCCGTCGGGCTGTGGCACCGGCGCCAACACGAGTTCCGGTTTGACGGCGGTGGCGATGTCGTCGTCGTTGTGCGGATCCCCGGGGAAGTACAACTGGGCGGTGAGCAATTCGTGTCCGGGCGCGGACACCTTGACGTGCAGATGGGCCGGTCGCCAGGCATGCCATCCCGCGGCGGCGATCAGCTTGCCGCACGAACCGTCGGTCGGGATCTGGTACGGCGCAGGACGGATGGTGCGGATGCGGAAAGCGCCGTCGGGTCCGGTCGTGAAGCTGCCCCGCAGGTTCCATTGCGGAAGGCCAGGGGCGAACTGCGAATAGAAGCCGTCCGCATCGGCGTGCCACAGCTCGACCTTGCCGTTCAGTGGTGTGCCGTCGGTGGAGGTGATCGTGCCGTTCCACACCAGCGGGGTGCCCTGCTCGTCGGGGCGCATCGGCATCTCACCGTCCGCGCCGAGATCGGGCGAGTTCGGCACGTAGTAGGGGCCCTCGATGCTGCCGCGGTTGCCGCTGCGGTGGGAGGTGGCCACGTCCTCGACCGCATGCTCGACCCAGGCGTCGAGGAACAGCGGCCATTCGCCGTCCTCACCGACGCCGATCAGCCACGCCTTGAGCGCGTTGTACTCGTCGTAGGTGACCTTGTGCCTGCGGACCGTCTCGTGCACGGCCGTAAGCACTTCACGGGCCAGCAGGTCGACCCGCTCACGCGGGGTGTCGCGGACCGCGTCGTAGGGCGACTTGTCGGCGCGGAAGCGGTCGGTGGCCGAGGCGCCGGACGCCGCGGCGGTGGCGGTGGGAACCGGGGTGTCGAAGGTGGTCATCGTCGTACTCCTTGGTGGTGGTTGCTGATGTCAGTGGTCGGTGCGGTAGCGGGCGAGTTTGTCCGGGTCGACCTCGATGCCCAGGCCGTTGCCCGCGGGACGCCGCAGGACGCCGTCGCGGATGTGCAGTCCCTCGGTGAGCAGGTCGTCGCTCATGTCGAGGAAGTTCGACAGCTCACCGGCGTGGCGGGCGGTGGCGGCGAACGCGGAGCCGAAGGCGACCGCGCAGGCCGTGCCGATCTGGCCGTCGATCTGGTTGCCGATCACCATCTCGACGCCGAGTCCCTCGGCGAGGTGGTGCACCCGCTGGGACTGGGTGAAGCCGGTACGCGCGGTCTTGATGCTGATCGCCGTGGCCGACCCGCCGAGCAGTTCGCGGGTCACGTCGGCGGGGGTCGGCACGGATTCGTCGGCGATGAACGGTATGTCGATCTGTCCGACGAGGCGCCGCCGGCCGAGGACGTCGTCGGCGGGACACAACTCCTCGGCGAACAGCAGGTCGAGGTCGGCCATCTGCTTCATCGCCCGTAGGGACTCCGACGCGCTCCAGCCGCGGTTACCGTCGACGTAGAGTTCGACGCCGTCGCCGAAATGCTCACGCAGCGCCCGCACGACGGCGGTGTCGAGCGAGACCGGACGGCGGCCGACCTTGACCTTGAAGGTGCGGATGCCGAATGTGTCGCGCATGCGCTCGGCCTCGGCCACCATCGCTGCCGGGCTGTCGAATCCGAGCATGTGGCTCACGCGCATACGGTCGGTGAACCCGCCGAGCAGATCGCTGACCGGCAGCCCGAGGGTGCGGCCCAGGGCATCCCAGATCGCCATGTCCACTGCGGATTTGGCGGTGGGGTTGCCGACGGTGCGGCTCAGGCGCGCGCCGACGACCTCGCGTTCGGTCAGGGTGAGACCGACCACCTGCGGAGCGAAGATCCGCTCGATGACCGCGACGATGCCCGCCTGGGTCTCGCCGTAGGTGAACGGCCGCGGTGGGGCCTCGGCGACGCCGACGACCCCGTCGTCGGTGTGCACCCGCACCAGAACGTGTTCGGCGTCGGTGACCTCGCCCGAGGCGAACTTCAGGGGTTTGGTGTAGGGAATGGCGAACGGGATCGCGTCCACCCGGGTGATCTTCACAGCGGCCTTCCGGTTGGCATCGAATCGGCGATCGCGTGGACGGAGAAGGCGGCGGCGAGCACGCCGACCACGGCCTCGACCAGAGGGTCGTCCTCACCGCTGCGCCAGGCCAGCGCCAACTCGATGGTCTGGGCGTCCAGCAGGTCGCGGAACACGAGCCCCTCCAGGGGAAGTGCCCGAACCGACCCCGGGACGACGGCCACTCCGAGACCCGCGGCGACGAGCGAGAGCAGGACCGCGGTACCGGGCGCCTCGTGCTCGCGGTGCGGAACGAAACCGGCCTGCCGGCAGCTGCGGACGACGGCGTCGTTGACCGCCGAGTGGCGGCTGGCGTAGGCGATGAACGGCTCGCTGCGCAGGTCCGCCAGTGAGACGACCGGTTCGACGGCGAGCCGGTGGTCCACCGAGACGGCGAGCACGAGCGGTTCGACGTCGATGGTGCGCAACTCGATGCCCTGCCCCACCGCCGGCGGGCGAAGCACGCCGAGATCTATTGCACCACTGCGTAACCCGTCGCACTGATCGGGCGTGAGAAGATCCGCCCGGATCTGGAGGGCGACATCGGGCAACTCACGCCTGACCACCCGCGCGATGCGCGGCAGATGCGAGAAGGCCGCGGTGCCGGTGACCCCCAACCGGACCAACCCGCTGCGTCCGGCCGCGATGCGTCGTACCCCTCGAACGGCATCGTCGACCCCGGTCAGTATTCGGGCCGCCTCACCCTGCAGGAACTCCCCCGCCGCGGTCAGCGACACCTGCCGCGTGGTCCTGTTGAAAAGGGTGACGCCCAGCTCGTCCTCGAGTTGCCGGATCGCGTACGACAGCGCCGGCTGAGCCACATGCAGCTGATCCGCGGCCCGGCCGAAGTGGCACGTGTCGGCGACGGCGGCGAAATACCGCAGATGACGCAGCTCCATGAGTGTCTCGATTCTGAAAGTCACAGCTCCGGGCGGATGTGACCGGCGCCACGGCCCAGAGTATGGCCGCGATCCATACCGGACAAGGACTTGTTTTCGGCCTATTGATCCATCGAGTCGATCAATCAAGCCCTGGGACAGGACTAGGCATCACCCTGGTGTGACGACAGACACGTAGTGCCAGTGTGCAGGGAACACGTCACATGGAGGCACCGATGAGCGCACCGACAGCCGAACCCCGCAGTCACCTCGAGACCGTCCTGGCCGATGCGGTGATCGACGACCACGCGGCCGGGATCTACCGCACCAACCGGCGGATCTTCACCGACGAGGACATCTTCGAACTCGAGATGAAGCACATCTTCGAGGGCAACTGGATCTACCTCGCCCACGAAAGTCAGGTCGCCGAACCGGTCGACTACTTCACCACGTACATGGGCCGCCAGCCCGTCGTCATCACCCGCGACAAGAATGGGGGCCTCAACTGCCTGGTCAATGCCTGCGCACACCGCGGGGCAATGGTGTGCCGACGCAAGACCGACAACCGGATGACGCTCACCTGTCCCTTTCACGGGTGGACCTTCCGCAACGACGGGACCTTGCTCAAGGTCAAGGATCCCGAGGGGGCCGGCTACCCGGCGACGTTCGACGTCGACGGCTCGCACAACATGACCAAGGTGGCCCGGTTCGACAGCTACCGCGGATTCCTGTTCGGCAGCCTCAACCCGGACGTCGTCCCGCTCCTCGAGCACCTCGGTGACACCACCAAGGTCATTGACATGCTCGTCGACCAGTCCCCCGACGGCCTGGAAGTGTTGCGCGGATCGTCGACCTACACCTACGACGGCAACTGGAAAGTACAGGCGGAGAACGGCGCCGACGGTTATCACGTCACCGCGACGCACTGGAACTACGCCGCGACCACCTCACGGCGCAACACGGGCGAGTCCGCCAACGACACCAAGGCGCTCGACGCCGGCAGCTGGGGGAAGTCCGGCGGCGGCTACTGGTCCTACCCGAACGGCCACCTCTGCCTGTGGACATGGGCGGCCAACCCCGAGGACCGCCCGCTGTGGGACCGGCTCGACGACCTCAAGAGCGTCCACGGCGCGGCCAAGGGCGAGTTCATGGTGAAGGGTTCACGCAACCTGTGCCTGTACCCGAATGTGTATCTGATGGACCAATTCTCGACGCAGATCCGCCACTTCCGGCCGATCGCGCCGGACAAGACCGAGGTCACCATCTACTGCATCGCCCCCAAGGGTGAGAACGCCGATGCCCGCGCCAGGCGCATCCGCCAGTACGAGGATTTCTTCAACGCCTCGGGCATGGCCACCCCGGACGACCTCGAGGAGTTCCGCTCCTGCCAGCTGACCTACCAGGCCACCGCCGCCCCGTGGAACGACATGAGCCGCGGTGCGCAGCACTGGCTGTCCGGACCCGACGAGGTCGCCGAATCACTGGGGATGCACGGCGTCATCTCCGCGGGCGTGCGCAACGAGGACGAGGGCCTCTACCCCGTCCAGCACGGCTACTGGCTGCAGACCATGCGTGCGGCGCTGGCCCACAACGAGACCGGATCGGAGAAGTGACCATGGCCAGCCAAACCACCTCAGCACCAGCCACACTCATCAGCCAGAACATGATCGAGCAGTTCCTCTACCGCGAGGCGCGCTACCTCGACGACCGCGAGTTCGAGAAGTGGCTGGGCTGCTACGCCGACGACGTCGTCTACTGGATGCCGTCGTGGGCCGACGACGACACGCTGGTGGAGGATCCGCAGCGGGACATCTCGCTGGTCTACTACGCGAACAAGGGTGGCCTCGAAGACCGCGTCTTCCGAATCCGCACCGAACGCTCCTCGGCCACGTCACTTCCCGAACCACGCACCAGCCACAACATCAGCAACGTCGAGGTCATCGAACGCCGCGGCGACCTGGTGGACGTCCGGTTCAACTGGCACACCATGTATTTCCGGTACAAGACGGTCGACCCGTATTACGGCACCTCCTTCTACACCATCGACTTCTCCGGTGATCATCCGCTGATCCGTCGAAAGACCGTGGTGCTCAAGAACGACTACATCCACCACGTCGTGGACATCTACCACTTCTAGAAGGCCACGCCATGACATCCACCGAGTCCCGCACCCACCAGGTCGCCCTGTCCTTCGAGGACGGCGTCACCCGGTTCATCAGCTGCCGCGACGACCAGACCGTCGCCGACGCGTCCTACCGTCAGCGCATCAACATCCCGCTGGACTGCCGTGACGGCGCCTGCGGAACCTGCAAGGCGCTCTGCGAATCCGGCACATACGACGGCGGCACCTACATCGACGACGCCCTGCCCGCCGACGAGGCGGCCGCCGGCTACGTGCTGCCCTGCAGCATGCGTCCCCGGTCGGATCTGGTGCTGCAGATCGCCAGCAGCTCAAAGGTGGCGAAAACGGCGGCCGCCACGTTCGAGGGCACGCTCGTCGAACTGCATCGGCTGTCGCCGACGACCGTGGCCTTCGGTGTCGAGATCCCCAACCGCGAGGACCTCGCCTTCCTGCCCGGCCAGTACGTCAACGTCGCGGTGCCCGGGACGGACGTGGCGCGGTCGTACTCGTTCAGCAACGCCCCGCACGAGCAGCGGCTCACCTTCCTGGTGAAGCTGACCCCGGGGGGCGCCATGTCCACCTATCTCGCCGAGCGGGCCGCGGTCGGTGACGCGATCACCTTCACCGGCCCTCACGGCTCCTTCTTCCTGCGCGAGACCGAGCGACCGGTCCTGCTGCTGGCCGGTGGCACCGGTCTCGCGCCCGTCCTGTCGATGCTGCGCACGCTGCGCGCGGCGCGCAGCCCGCGAAAGGCGCACCTCGTCTACGGGGTGAGCTCGGACGCCGACCTCGTCGAACTCGACACCCTGCGTGCGGTGGCCGCGGACCTGCCCGGCTTCACCTGGGACCACTGTGTGGCCGACCCCGCGAGCACCGCCGCGAACAAGGGCCCTGAGCGGGCCTACGTCACCAGCCTGATCCGGCCCGAACACCTCTACGACGGCGACGTGGCCGTCTACCTGTGCGGACCGCCGCCGATGGTCGAATCGGTGCGCAAGCACGTCGCCGCCGAAGGGATCGAACCGTTCGGCTTCTACTACGAGAAGTTCGCGCTGGCCGCACCCGCTGCGGAAACGTCGGCGGCCGCTGCGCCCGCGTCGGTCGCCCCCGCACCGCGGGAGGCGTTGAGGTTCGCCCCGGACGCTCGTTCGGTCGCGGGCCGAACCGTGTTCCGCGACACCTCGATCGGACCGGCGCCCGGAAACGTCACCGCAGCCGATGACGGGGACACCGCCCGTCGGATCGCCGGCCAGCTGATCGGCGTCTCCGGCGGCGGAACCGCACCGGCGACACCGCTCGACGACGACACCGCCCTGATCGACGGTGCGGACCGGGCCGTGGCCGGCCAGCACCTCTTTCCCGCCCAGACCGCACCCGCACCGCCCGAGGTCGCCCCGGACGGCTACCAGATCGGGGAGGAGCATCCCGAACTCCACGAATCCGACGCGATCTTCCAGGCCCGCGAGGCACTGGAACTGGGTGCCCTCGAGCTGACGATCGGTCGATTGAGCCCGTCGCAGCTGACCGGGTACCGGCTGCTCGCCGAATCCACGCTGGCCTACGTCGACGGCGACCGATTCGTCGACGCGGCCCAGTACACCGAGACCAATGCCGCGTTCCACGACCACCTGTTCACCCTCACCGGCAACGACCACCTCCTGCAGGCCTACCAGGCGTTGGGTGTGAAGGCCCGGATGAGCGATGTGCTACGCAACGCCACCTGGTGTCACCCGCTGTGCGCGCAGGACCACGTCGACATCGTCGCGGCGTTCGACGCCGGTGACCGAGTCGCGGCGCGGTCGTTGATCGCGGCGCACGCCGAACGATCCAAGCAGACGATGCGCCGCGCGATGGCCGACGCCCGGGCCGCCCGGCGCCCGAGGTTCGTCACGCCGGGCCGGTTCGCCGGCAAGGTCGTGCTCGTCACCGGCGCCGCTCAGGGCATCGGTGAGCAGACCGCGCGCCGCATCAGCGCCGAAGGTGGCCGACTGGTACTCGCGGACCGCTCGGAACTGGTCAAGGAACTGGCCGACGAACTGGCCGCCGGCGGACCGGACACCCTGCCGGTGACCACGGACCTCGAACACCCCGACGGTGCCGAAAGCATGGTGGCGCAGGCGTTGTCGGCGTTCGGCCGCATCGACGTGTTGATCAACAACGTCGGCGGCGCGATCAACTTCAAACCGTTCATCGAGTTCACCGACCGCGAGATCCGCGCCGAGGTCGACCGTTCGCTGATGACGACGCTGTACGCCTGCCGCGCAGCACTGCCGTCGATGGTGTCGCGCGGTGCAGGCGTCATCGTCAACGTCTCGTCGGCGGCCACCCGCGGGATACACCGCATCCCGTACTCGGCGGCGAAGGGCGGCATCAACGCCATCACCGCGTCACTGGCCGTCGAGTACGCAGGCGACGGCATCCGGGTGGTGGCCGCCGCCCCGGGCGGGACGGCAGCCCCGCCGCGGCGGATCTCGCGCGGCACACCGGACTTCGCAGGCGAGACCGAACGCGCCTGGTTCCAGGCCCATGTCGACCAGACCGTGGACTCGTCGTTGATGAAGCGGTACGGGACCCTCGACGAACAGGCGGCGGCCATCTGCTTCCTGGCCTCCGACGAGGCGTCCTACATCACCGGTTCGATCCTGCCGGTCGCCGGCGGTGATCAGGGCTAACGGCGGGCGGGGCGCGCCTACGATGTGACCGTGATCATCGTGTCCGGAGCGTGCGTCGGGCGCGACCGCGAACTCGCCGAACTCGCCGCCCGCTGCGCGGCGACCGTGGCCTCGGGCGCGGACGTCGTCGCCGTGCTCGGACCGCCGGGGATCGGTAAGTCGACGCTGCTCAACCGACTGGCCACCGACCACGGCCACGCCCACACCGCGCGTGCACTGCCGTGGGAGGCCGATGTCCCTGGGGCGGTGCTCGGCCAGTTGCTCCAGGAGGACGTGACCGCCGACCCGGCGGCCCGCCTTCTCGATCGGGTCACGGCACACCATCCGGCGCTGGTGATCGTCGACGATGCCGAGTACTGCGATGCGCTGTCGCGGCAGGTGTTGGAAACCGCGGTGCGCCACCACCGCAGCCTTGCGCTGCTCGTGGTGCTCGCGATGAGGAATCCGGACTTCGCGGCCATGCGCTTCGTCTCGGCGGAGGTGCGGTTGACCGGCCTGGACACCGCGGGCATGGCGGAACTGGCGTCGTTGCGCGGCCGGGTCCTGCACCCGACCATGGTGGACCTGCTCACCCGGCACACCGAAGGAAATCCCCGCGACGCGCTGGCGCTGCTCACCGAGGTGCCCGCGGCGGTGTGGTCGCGCCATGACGCGCAGTTGCCCGCACCGGCGCACACCGTGTCTGCGGTGCGCTCGCGCCTGGAGCGCTGCGACGCACACGGCCGGGCGCTGGTGGAGGCACTCGCGGTGTTGGGCGACGGCGGATCCCTCGGCGAGGCGACGCGACTCGCCGGTATCGACGAACCGCTGAGCGCGGTCGACCAGGCGGTGGATGCCGAGTTGATCACCACGACAACGGGTTTCGGCGTCGCGCTCCGGTCGAGCCTGGTCCGGTCGGCGGTCCTCGAGGTGATGGGCGCACACGCCGCCGGTGACGCGCACCGGCGGGCGGCCGGCATCGTCGATGATCCGGTCCGCCGGCTACGGCATCTGGTGGCGGCCACGCCCGTCCCGGACGCCGCACTGGCCGACCAGGTCGACGCGATGGCGCGCGAACGCGGCGCCGAAGGCGCCTGGGCGGAGGCGGCGAGCCTGTTCCGCGAGGCCGGCAGGCTGAGCCCGGATGCACTGCAGCGCGACGACCGGCTGACCCGCTCGGTGGATGCGCTCGTAGCGGCCGGTGACACCGCGGGCGCCGCCGCGTTGACACCCGCGGTCGAGAGCCTGCGGGAGACACCGCTGCGCGATGCTGCGCTGGCATACCTGGCGATCGTGCGCGGACGGGCGGCCGAGGCGGACGTCCGGTTGCGCCGCGCGTGGGGCATCGTCAACGCCGACCGCGATCCCGAGGCGGCAGCGTTGATCGCCGGCCGGTACGTCCTGCACGCGCTGATGCGTTGTCGCGGAGCCGAGATCGTGCAGTGGGCCGACCGCGCCATCGAGCTGTCGGGGGACGACTCCCCCGCCGGCGTCGAGGCCGCCGCGATCCGCGGGCTCGGGTTGTCCGCGGTCGGTCATTCCGCCCGGGCCGCGGCCGCCTACGACGAGTTGAGTGACCGTATCCGCTACGGCGCCCAGGCGCAGCGCATCGCGATGGGGCGCGGCTGGCTGCAGTTGGCAGGCGACGACCTCGACGGCGCCCGCAGCAGCCTCGAAGGGGCGGTGTCCACCACCGAGCTGGGTGGATCGGCACGCATCGCGCTGTGGGCGTTGGGCTGGCTGGCCCGCGTGCAGTTCCTCACCGGCGACTGGGATCAGGCGTTGAGCACCGTCGAGCGTGGACGCCTGACCGCGGCCTCCAGCGGCATCGTTCTGGTCACTCCGCTTCTCGAGTGGACCGCCACCCAGATCCACGCCCTGCGCGGTGATTTCGAGGCCGCGCAGGCAGCGGTGCGGACCGCGGACACGGTCACCCAGGGCTACGAGATGATGCATCTGGCAACATTTCTCGCCCGGGCGCAGGTCGCCGAGGCCGAGGCGGATTACGCCGGGGTGCGTCGGGCACTGGAACCGCTGAGGCGTATGTCGCAGCACATCACCACCGAACCAGCATTGTGGCCGTGGGCCGATGTGCTGGCCAACGCCATGGTTCTCGACGGGCAGCCCGACGCCGCTGACGCCTTCCTCGGCCCCCACGAACAGCGGGCCGACCGGCGTGCCCAGCGGTCGACCCGGGCCCGGTTGGGCTATGCCCGCGGACGGATATTGGGCGCCGCGGGTGACATCAACGCCGCGCGGCGGGCCTTCGACGAGTCGCTGGCGTTGCTCGACGGCCTTCCGCTGCGTTACGACCTGGCCCGCGTCAACTTCGCCTACGGGCAGACGCTGCGCCGGGCAGGTAAACGCCGCGACGCCGACGCGGTCATCAGCACGGCGCGTGATCTGTACCTGTCACTCGGGGCTCAGACCTACGTGGCCCGTTGCGAACGCGAGCTGAAGGCCGGTGGTGTGCACGTCGTGCGTGGACCACGCGGCCACGCGGAGCTCACCCCGCAGGAGGATGCGGTCACAACCCTTGTTGCACAGGGTCTTTCGAATCGTGAGGTGGCTGCCGAACTGTACGTCTCGCCGAAGACCGTGCAGTATCACCTGACCCGGATCTACGCCAAGCTCGGAGTGCGCTCACGTACGGAACTCGCCGCGCTGCGCAGTTGAACCCGCCCGTCGGTGACCGGCGCGGCGGTCGCGGCGACCACGTCGTCGAAGGTGACCCCCGGTGCCGTCTCGACGAGCTCGAATCCGGCACCGGTCACGTCGAGCACCCCCAGATTGGTGATCACCCGGCTCACCACCTGGCGGCCGGTGAGCGGGAGATCGCAGGCGGTGACCAGGCGCGCGGCACCGCCCCGGGTCACGTGTTCCATCAACACCAGAACCCGCCCCGCCCCGTTGACCAGATCCATCGCACCGCCGATGCCCTTGACCATCGCGCCGGGGACCATCCAGTTCGCGAGGTCGCCGGCCATCGACACCTGCATGCCGCCCAAGACTGCGACGTCGACGTGGCCGCCGCGGATCATCGCGAAACTGGTCGCCGAATCGAAGTAGGACGCCCCGGCCACGACCGACACCGTCTGCTTGCCCGCGTTGATCAGGTCAGGGTCGACCTGGTCCTCGTACGGGAACGGACCGACACCGAGGATGCCGTTCTCGGCGTGCAGGGTGACCTGCGAACCGTCGGGCAGGTGATCGGGAATCAAAGTGGGCAAACCGATTCCGAGATTGACGTAGTCGCCGTCGCGCAGTTCGGCCGCGGCGCGCGCGGCCATCTCATCCCGGGTCCAGCTCATCGCGTCGCCTCCTGTGTCGCGTCCGGACGGGGCCGGGTGGTGCGCTTCTCGATGTCCTTGCGCAGCGCCTGGATCGGGGTGAGCGCCACGATGCGCTGGACGAAGATGCCGGGCAGGTGGATCTCGTCGGGAGCCAGTTCGCCCACCTCGACGACCTCTTCCGCCTCGACGAGGGTGACCCGGCCGGCCATCGCCGCCGGCGGGTTGAAGTTGCGGGCCGCGGCGTGGAACCGGCAGTTGCCTGCCCGGTCGACGACGGCGGCGCGGATCAGCGCGTAGTCGGTGACGATGGCTTCCTCGAGCACCATGTCGCGGCCGGCGAAACTGCGAACCTCCTTGGGGGGTGACGCGAGCGCGACACTGCCGTCGGGGTGGTAGCGCCACGGCAGACCACCCTCGGCGACCAGCGTGCCGACACCGGTCGGAGTGAAGAACGCGCCGAGGCCGCTGCCACCCGCGCGCAGCCGTTCGGCGAGCGTGCCCTGCGGGGTGAGTTCGACGGTCAACTCGCCGGCGAGGTACTGCCTGCCGAATTCCTTGTTCTCCCCGACGTACGAGGCGATCACTCGGCTGATCCGGCCCGCTTCGAGGAGCAGACCGAGTCCGGCGCCGTCCACCCCGCAGTTGTTGGAGACGATGGTCAGATCGTCGGCGCCCTGGTCGAGTAGCGCCTCGATGAGGAACCACGGGATACCGGCGAGGCCGAACCCACCGACGGCCAGGCTCGCGCCCGCCGGGATGTCGGCGACCGCATCACGGGCCGAACCGACGACTTTGTCGACTGTCACGATTGCTCCAGGTGTTCGATGAGGGCGGGGGTGACGATCCCGGGTTGCTGCGCGTTGGCGAGGTGCGCGGCGTCGGGGACGACCAGCAGTCGGCCGTCCTTGACGCCGTCGGCGATCTCACGCAGCTTCGCGGGCGGTGTCGCCGGGTCGCGGCTACCCGCGATGGCCAGGGTCGGCGCGACGATCGAGGTGAGGTCGTCACGCAGGTCGAGCGTGGCGATGGCTTCGCAGCAGCCCGCATAACCCTCGGCGGGAGTGGCGGCCACCATCGCCTCACAGCCCGCCCGCACCCTGGGATGCGCCGCCCGGTACGGCGCGGTGAACCAGCGCTCGACGACGGCGCCCGCCACGGCGCCACTGCCGCGCCTGCGCACGACCTCGGCGCGGTCGCGCCAGGTCGACGCAGGTGACAGCGCGGTGGCGGTGCACAGCAGGGCCAGCCGGTCGACGCGCTCGGGGTTTCGGGCGGCCACCCGCATCGCCGTCATCCCGCCCAGTGAGAGGCCGACGAGATGGGCGCGTTCGATGCCGAGCCGATCCAGCAGCGCGACGAGGTCGTCGGCCAGATCATCGATGCGGTACGGACCCGCGGGGACCGGTGAGGCGCCGTGCCCTCTGGTGTCGTAGCGCACGACGCGGAAGCGCGCTTCGAGGTCGGCGAGCTGTGGATCCCACATCCGGTGGGTGGAACCCAACGAGTTGCTGAGCACCACGACCGGTCGGTCGTCACGACCGCTGACGAGCGTGTGCACATCTACCGAAGCCATGCCTGCAACTGTAGTGACGTGCTCTTATATTGAGAAATACCTGTTTGCGAGCGATTAATACAAAGGAAGTATGAGATGGAACTGCGGCACCTCCGCTACTTCCGGGCGGTCGCCGAGGAGTTGCACTTCGGCCGCGCGGCCGAGCGACTGCACATCGCGCAGCCCCCGCTGTCCCAGCAGATCCGAGCCCTCGAGCGGGAGCTCGGCGTCTCCCTCTTGACGCGCTCGACCCGCAAGGTCGAGCTCACGCCCGCGGGCGCGGCCTACCTGGACCGCGCGGTGGCGATCCTCGACGCGGTCGACGACGCCACCGGGTTGGCGCAACGGGTCGCCGGCGGCTCGGCGGGCCGGCTGGTGATCGGCTGCGTCGGATCGGCCACCTACTCGCTGCTGCCCGCGTTGGTACGCGCGCTGCGCGAGGCGCTGCCCGGCGTCGACGTCAACGTGCGCGGGGAGATGCTGGCACCGGCCCAGATCACCGCGCTGGTGTCCGGGGAGATCGACCTGGCGCTGCTGCGTCCGCCGGTGCAGCATCCGGCGGTGCAGGTGGAAACGATCCGCCGTGACCGGTTGCTGGTGGCGCTTCCGGACGGCCATCGGCTGGCCGCCTCGACCGGGGTGCACATCGCCGAACTGCGCGGTGAGGAGTTCATCGTGCACGCCGGACACGGGCACTCCGTGATGAACAGCGTGGTGACCGCACTGTGCGCCGAGGCGGGTTTCGTACCCCTCGGGCGTCACGAGGTCGAGGAGACCTCGACGCTGGTCACGCTCGTCGCAGCTGGGCTGGGCGTGGCGGTGGTGCCCGAACCCACCGCCGCGCTGGGGGTGACCGGTGTCCGCTACCGGCCGTTGGCCGGTGACCGGCCCGTCACCGTCGATCTGCTGGCCGCACACGCCGCGCGGGCCCATTCGCCGCTGGTCGAACGTGTTCTGGAGGTCTTGCGTGGAGTCGCCCGAACCCAGCAGCGGCCCGACATAGGCTGAGACCATGGCCGACAAACCCCTCAGCGGGAAAACCATGTTCATCTCCGGCGCGAGCCGCGGTATCGGCTTGGCCATCGCCAAGCGCGTCGCCGCCGACGGTGCCAATATCGCGCTGGTCGCCAAGACCGCCGAACCGCATCCCAAACTGCCCGGCACGATTTACACCGCGGCCGAGGAGATCGAGGCGGCCGGCGGTCAGGCGCTGCCCATCGTCGGTGACATCCGCGACGGTGATTCGGTCACCGCCGCCGTCGCCAAGACCGTGGAGCAGTTCGGCGGCATCGACATCTGCGTCAACAACGCGTCGGCGATCAACCTGGGCTCGGTCGAGGAGGTGCCGCTCAAACGCTTCGATCTGATGAACGGCATCCAGGTGCGCGGCACCTACGCCGTCACTCAGGCCTGCATCCCGCACATGAAGGGCCGCGACAACCCGCACATCCTCACGCTGTCCCCGCCGATCCGGCTGGAGCCGCAGTGGCTGACACCGACCGCCTACATGATGGCGAAATTCGGGATGACGTTGTGCGCGTTGGGTATCGCCGAAGAGATGCGCGAGGCGGGGATCGCGTCGAACACCCTGTGGCCACGCACGATGGTGGCGACCGCCGCGGTGCAGAACCTGCTCGGCGGCGACGAGGCGATGGCCCGCGCCCGCAAACCCGAGGTCTATTCCGATGCGGCGTATGCGGTGCTGACCAAACCGTCGTCCTACACCGGGCACAGCCTGCTGTGCGAGGACGTGCTGCTCGAGGCCGGCGTCACGGATCTGTCGGCCTACGACTGCATCCCGGGCTCCGAGCTCGGCGTCGACCTGTGGGTCGACTCCCCCAACCCGCCGGGTTATCAAGGGCCCTGAGGCCATAGATCGCGCCCACGGTCGTGGATTTCGGCTCGCGCACAGCCCTGGTCGCAATCTTCGGGCGCGCAACCAGAGTCAGTCGGCCTGGTAGACGATCCCGCGCCCGATCGCCTCTCGGACCATCGGCAGCGCCGCGGTGGCCAACGCCTCGGCGTCGACATCGTGGAAGGCGGCGAGCAGGTCGATCAACGTGCCCAGCGGCACCTCACCGCGGCATCCCGCCAGTAGCGCACGCGACACCTCGTCGACGCCGATGACCGCGCCCGGTCCGCCCGGACGGCGTACCGCCGCACCCACGACCTGCCAGCCGTCGGGCCCGGGCAGTGACTGTTCGTCGAGGAACACCGGCGCCGTGGACAGCCGCGCGGCCAGCAGGTCGGTGTCGCTGACGTGGTGGAGATACTCACGACGGGCGAAGAACGCGTCGACCTCCCGGCCGGTGACGATCTCGTCGGCCGCGGTGATCTCCTCCAGGATGTGCTCGGGCCGGCGCTGTTCGCCGACCCGCGGTGCGCGCAACGCGATCATGCCCATGCCGATCGCGGTGATGCGCGCGGCGGCGAACCAGTCCAGCCACTCACCGCCACGCCGGGCCGCCTCCTCCGCCGGTTCGCCGGCGTCGGAGGTCCACATGGTCACGTAGCTGACCGGATCGGCGAGTTCGCGCTGCACCACCCACGCGTGCAGGCCCGTGTCCGCGAGCCAGCCCCGCACGCGCTCACGCCAGTCCTGACCGTCACGCACGATCCAGTTGGCCATGACGTGCGCGGTGCCGCCCGGCTCGAGATGGTCGCTGACCCGTTCGATCAGGTTGCGGCACAACGCATCTCCGACCATACCGGAATCTCGGTATATGTAGTCGCGGGCACCGGCACCCACCACGAACGGCGGGTTGGACACGATCAGGTCGAAGCGCTCGCCGGCGACCGGCTCGAACAGGCTGCCGCAGCGCAGATCCCATGACATCCCGTTCAGGCGCGCGGTCGCCGCGGCCAGCGCCAGCGCCCGCTCGTTGGTGTCGGTCGCGACGATCTCGGAGCTGTGCGCGTCGAGGTGCAGCGCCTGGATTCCGCAGCCGGTGCCGAGATCGAGTGCGCGCCTGGCCGGTTCACGCACCACCGCGCGGGCCAGCGACACCGACGCACCGCCGATACCCAGAACGTGGTCGCGGCGCACCGCGCCCGAACGCAGTGCCGAATCCAGATCCGAGACGACGAAGAAGTCCCGTTGCCCGTCACCGTGCGGGCGGATGTCGAGAGCGGCCCGCACCGTCGCCTGCGACGTGCTCGCCAGGACACCGTTGTCGATCAGTGCGTCGACCCCGGCGGTCGGGAACGCCGCCGCGGCCCGGTCTCGCGGTTCCTCCGCGCCGAGCAGGAACAGCCGCACCACCACGGCCAGGGCCTGCTGCTGCGGGGCGGCCCGGTCGGTCGCGCGCAGCGCAGGCCACCAGACACCGCGGGCGAACGCCGCATCGGCGTCGGCGCCGAGGAGGGCGGCCACCCCGTCGGTGGTGTACCCGGCGGCCCGCAGGTCGGTGCCGAGGGCGTCGACGACGGCGGTGGAGTGCAGCGGATGCGGCTCAACCGGCCCGCTCAAAGCAGCGTGGCCTGTTCGGGCTCAGGCTCGGCCGGGGCGATCAACTCCGGACCGTTGTTGCGGACGCTGTTGACCAGCCGGGACACCTCGCGGACCTCGATGCGGTCGAGGTCCCCGTGGCCGCGCAACAGGCCCTCGTCGATCGGGGCGTCGGGGTCGAGCCAGCGGTCCCAGTCCTCGGCGCTGACGGTCAGCGGCATGCGGTCGTGGATCTCCGCGAGTGGGCCTGCGGCGTCGGTGGTGATGATCGTGCAGCTCAGCAGCGGTGGCGCCTCCTTCGGGGCGTCTCTGGGCCGCCATGTGGTCCACAGCCCGGCCATGAACAACGGCTCGCCGTCGGCGCCGTACATGAAGAACGGGGTCTTCGCCGCCTTCTTCTTGCCGCCCTCGGCGGGGTTGGGTCGCCACTCGTACCAACCGTCCATCGGGACGAGACAACGTCTGCTCTTGGCCGAGCTGCGGAACGCGGGCGAGGTGGTGACCTTGTCGGCGCGGGCATTGATCAGCAGCGGACCCTTGTTGTCGGGCGCACCGTCGTCGGTGCTCTTGACCCACGGCGGGATCAGCCCCCACCGCATCGACCGCAGCCGGCGCGCCGCCTCGTCCTCGGGTTCGCTGTGCCGCTTGACGACCGTGGTGATGGTGGTGGTCGGCGCGACGTTGTAGTTGGGGCCGGGGTAGTTGGGGCCGGGGTCCTTCGGCGCGGCGTTGGTCTCGTCGATCGCCTTGATCTTCTCGGCCAGCAGGGCCGGGTCGGTGGTGACTGCGAAACGTCCACACATACCTCCGATACTGGCACGCCGAACCGACAAGGCAGGATGGACGGCGTGAGCAATTGGCCGGCCCCCTCGACGCCGACCCCCGTGCACGCCACGCTGACGATCCCGGGTTCGAAGTCCCAGACCAACCGGGCACTCGTGCTCGCCGCGCTGGCCACCCCGCAGGGCACGTCCACGATCAGCGGCGCGCTGCGCAGCCGCGACACCGACCTGATGATCGGGGCCCTGCAGACCCTCGGATTCGACGTCGAATCCGTCGGCACCGACAGCGACCTGCGCGTCGGCGGAGGCCTGGCGCCCGCCGCCGGCGCCCGGGTCGACTGCGGGCTCGCGGGTACGGTCCTGCGGTTCCTGCCGCCCGTGGCGGCGCTGAGCACCGAGACCGTCGAATTCGACGGTGACGAGCAGGCCCGCGCCCGCCCGATCGCGCCGCTGCTGGCGGGGCTGCAGTCGCTCGGCGTGCGCATCGACGGCGACGGTCTGCCCTTCCGGGTGCGCGGTGAGGGTTCGGTGGCCGGCGGCACCGTCGAGATCGACGCCTCGGCGTCATCGCAGTTCGTCTCCGGGCTCATGCTGTCCGGCGCCTTGTTCCGCGACGGCCTGACCATCGTGCACACCGGCGAATCGGTCCCGTCGGCGCCGCATGTGGCGATGACCGTCAGCATGCTGCGCGACGCCGGCGTCGAGGTCGACGACACCGAGACCAACAGGTGGACCGTGCGGCCCGGTCGCGTGGCGGCGCGCCACTGGACCATCGAACCGGACCTGTCCAATGCGGTGCCGTTCCTGTCCGCAGGCGTGGTCAGCGGCGGTGCCGTCAGGGTCACCGGCTGGCCGGCCGTGAGCACCCAGCCGGCCGCGGCGATCATGGCGATCCTCGAGAAGGTCGGTGCGGTGGTGCGCCAGAGCGAGTCGTACCTCGAGGTCCAGGGCACCCGGCAGTACCAGGGGTTCGACGTGGACCTGCACGACGTCGGGGAGCTCACCCCCGCGGTGGCGGCGCTCGCGGCCGTGGCCACCCCGGGTGCGGTGTCCCGGTTGCGCGGCGTCGCACACCTGCGCGGCCACGAGACCGACCGGCTCGCCGCGCTGAGCGCCGAGATCAACGGCCTGGGCGGACAGTGCGAGGAGACCGCCGACGGACTGGTGATCACCGCCGCGCCGCTGCACGGCGGCGTCTGGCACTCCTACGCCGACCACCGGATGGCGATGGCCGGCGCCATCGTCGGATTGCGCACCCCCGGTGTCGAGATCGAGGACATCGCCACCACCGCGAAGACGCTGCCCGAGTTCCCGCAGATGTGGGCGGACATGCTGGCGGGGCAGACTGCCACCGACCCCGAGGCAGGCGCTTGAGCCCTCGCGAATACGACGAGTCCGACGTCCGGGTGCGGCCGGGTCGGGGCTCGCGTCCGCGGACGAAGACCCGGCCCGAGCACGCCGAAGCGCGCAGCGCCATGGTGGTGACCGTCGACCGTGGGCGTTGGGGATGTGCGCTCGACCGCGACCCGGAGCATGTGGTGACCGCGATGCGGGCCCGCGAACTGGGCCGCACCCCGATCGTCGTCGGTGACGACGTGGAGGTGGTCGGTGACCTGACCGCGCGACCGGACACGCTGGCTCGCATCGTGCGCCGCAGTGAACGCCGAACGGTGTTGCGGCGCACCGCAGATGACACCGACCCGACCGAACGGGTGGTGGTCGCCAATGCCGACCAACTGCTCATCGTGGTGGCACTGGCCGATCCGCCGCCGCGGACCGGATTCGTCGAACGCGCGCTGATCGCGGCGTACGCGGGCGGCCTGAGGCCGGTCCTGTGCCTGACCAAGAGTGATCTCGCCCCGGCCGAGCCGTTCGCCGCCCAATTCACCGACCTCGACCTCACCATCATCACCGCGGGCCGCGACGACACCCTCGACGGGGTCGTGCCGCTGCTGACCGGACAGGTCACGGTGCTGCTCGGCCATTCCGGGGTCGGCAAGTCCACACTGGTCAATCGCCTTGTGCCGCAGGCACACCGCGCGATCGGCGAGGTGAGCGGCGTGGGTAAGGGACGGCACACGTCAACGCAGTCGGTCGCCCTGCCGCTGGCCGATGCCGGCTGGGTGATCGACACGCCCGGCATCCGCTCGTTCGGGTTGGCCCACATCGAACCCGACGATGTGCTGCTGGCGTTCTCCGATCTGGCCGAGGCGATCGCCGACTGCCCCCGCGGTTGTCGGCACATGGGTCCGCCCGCCGATCCCGAATGCGCGCTCGACAGCCTCACCGGGGCGGCCGCCGGTCGGGTGGCCGCGGCACGTCACCTGCTGGGCGCGCTGAACGAGGCATGACCGGCAGCTATCTCGAGGTCGCCCGGTGACACAAACCCGCAGCGAGCTGACAGGCGCGTGACGGAATCGACCCGATGTGTGTGGGGTTGCCCGAACCGGGCACACATCGTGTCTATGCAACTACGCCAGAAGGAGGCTCGACCTTGAGCACCGTCCCCACAGTCACCTTGAACGACGGCGCGTCGATCCCGCAGCTCGGGTTCGGCGTCTACCAGGTCAAACCCGATGAGACGGCGAATGCGGTGAAGACGGCGCTCGACATCGGCTACCGCCACATCGACACCGCCGAGATGTACCAGAACGAGCGCGGGGTCGGCGAGGGCGTTCGCGACGCCGGCATCGACCGCGCCGAGGTCTTCGTCACCAGCAAGCTCAACAACGGGTTCCACCGGCCCGACGATGCCCGCCGCGCCTTCGACAAGACGTTGAGCGAGTTGGGTTTCGAGTACGTCGACCTGTTCCTCATCCACTGGCCACTGCCCACCCTGTACGACGGCGACTTCGTCTCGACGTGGCAGACACTCGAGGAGTTCAAGAAAGACGGCCGCGCGCGCAGCATCGGTGTGTCGAATTTCCAGGTCGACCATCTCGGGCGCCTCGCCCGTGAGACGGAGACGGTGCCCGCGGTCAACCAGATCGAGGTGCATCCGTACTTCACCAACGACGCGGTGCGCGCCTACGGCAGGGAACACGGGATCGCCACCGAGGCGTGGTCGCCGATCGCGCAGGGTCAGGTGCTCGACGATCCGACGGTCACCCGCATCGCCGAGGCGAGCGGGAAGTCACCCGCGCAGGTGGTGTTGCGCTGGCATGTTCAGCGTGGCGACATCATCTTCCCGAAATCGGTGACGCCCGAGCGCATCGAGGAGAACTTCAACCTGTTCGACTTCGAGTTGAGCGAGGCCGACGTCGATGCGCTGTCCGGTCTCGACAAGAGCGAGCAGGGCCGCATCGGACCGAATCCGGACACGTTCGACTACATCCCCGACTGACCCCGGAAACGCCGAAACTGCGGGGAGATCGTCCATCCGATCCGGATGGTGATCTCCCCGCAGTTTCGAGGTATCAGGCTGCGCGCAGCGCGGCCTGTGCACGCTTCTCGCGACGACGGCCCCGCACCGCGGCGATGGACGACCGCAACCCGCGACGCTCGGTCGGCTCGAGATCGGCGAACATCCGCTCACTGCGGGTCTCGGGCGCGTTGTCGGGGGTGTCGCGCAGGTACTTGTCCGGCAACGACAGCTTGGCGATGGTGCGCCAGGTCTTGCCGTACTGCACCAGGAACGGACCCGTCGTGTAGGGCAGGTCGTACTTGTCGCAGACCTGCTGCACGCGCTTCGAGATCTCGTGCAGCCGATTGCTGGGCAGGTCCGGATACAGGTGATGCTCGATCTGGTGGCACAGGTTGCCGCTCATGAAGCGCAACAGCCAGCCGCCGGTGAAGTTGGCGCTGCCCAGCATCTGGCGCAGGTACCACTGCCCCTTGGACTCGCCGACCATGTCGGTCTTGGTGAACTTCTCCGCGCCGTCCGGGAAGTGACCGCAGAAGATCACCGCGTTGGACCACACGTTGCGGATGACGTTGGCCACCGCGTTGGCGGTCGCCGTCGACCGGAAGGTGGCACCCGGCGACAGCGAGGTCAGCGCGGGATAGGCGACGTAGTCCTTGGCGATCTGCGCACCCGCCTTGGCGGCGAATTCGCGAGCCCGGATCTTGCTCTCGTCCCGGTTGTCCCGGCCCTTGAAGATCTTGCCGAGCTCCACGTGCTGCAGTCCGACGCCCCACTCGAAACCGATGGCAAGAATGGCGTTGTAGAGCACGTTCCCGAGGTTGAACGGCTTCCACTTGGCATCGCGGGTGACGCGCAGCAGGCCGTAGCCCACGTCGTCGTCCATCCCGAGGATGTTGGTGTATTTGTGGTGCATGAAGTTGTGGGTGAACCGCCAGTGCTTGGAGGACCCGCCCATGTCCCACTCCCACGTCGAGGAGTGGATCTCGGGATCGTTCATCCAGTCCCACTGACCGTGCATGACGTTGTGGCCGATCTCCATGTTCTCGACGATCTTGGCCACGCCCAGGGTCGCGGTGCCGGCCCACCAGGCCGACCGTCGGGAGCTCGCGGCCAGCATCAACCGGCCGGCCACCTCGAGTGCCCGCTGCGCCGCGATGGTGCGGCGGATATAGCGCGCGTCACGCTCGCCGAGGGAGTCTTCGATGTCTTGCCTGATCGCGTCGAGTTCGACACCCAGGCTCTCGATGTCGGCGTCGGTGAGATGTGCGAATTCAGGTACGTCTGTGATTGCCATCTTGGCGCCTCCTTCCTCTACCTACGGTAGCGTAACCTACGAGATCGTAGGTTACCAGTGGGTAACTACTAAACGTCCAGAATGCAATCACCGGAGGCCGCCGACACGCAGGTCTGGATCCGGCTTCCGGCCTCGTGCTCGGCGCCGGTCCGCAGATCACGAACGTGACCGTCGACCAAGGGGACGACACACGACTGACAGATCCCCATCCGGCAGCCGAAGGGCATCTGGATGCCGGCCTTCTCCCCTGCATCCATCAGCGAGGTGGCCGCGTCGAGGTCGACGGTCTTGCCGCTGCGGGCGAACGTCACCGTGCCGCCCGCCCCGTGCGGGGCCGCCTTGGCCACCGCGAACCGCTCCAAGTGCAGCTCGTCGGCGATCCCGGCCTGTTCCCAGACCTTCTCGGCGTCGTTGAGCATGCCCTCGGGACCGCAGGCCCAGGTCTGGCGCTCCCGCCAGTCGGGAACGATCTCGTCGAGCCGGGACAGGTCCAGACGCCCCTGCGTGCGCGTGGTCCGCACATGCAGGCGGTAACCCTCGTGGCCGTCCTGCAGGGCCGCCAACTCACCGCCGAACATGACGTCGGCCTCGGTCGGCGCAGAGTGCACGTGGACCACGTCGGTGATCTGATCGCGGCGCACGAGCGTGCGCAGCATCGACATCACCGGGGTGACGCCGGAACCGCCGGTGAGGAACAGCACCTTGGCCGGGGCCGGGTCCGGCATGACGAAATTCCCCTGCGGGGCCGCCAACCGCACGATCGTGCCGGGCGCCACCCCGCCGACGAGGTGTGTCGACAGAAAACCCTCGGGCATGGCTTTGACCGTGATCGTGATGGTGCGGCCGCCGCTGCGCGGGCTGGAGGTCAGCGAGTAGCTGCGCCACCGCCAACGACCGTCGATCAGCAGCCCGATGCCGATGTACTGGCCGGGCTGGTAGTCGAAGGTGAAACCCCACCCCGGTTTGATCACCAGCGTGGCGGAGTCCTCGGTCTCCCGGCGCACATTGATGACGCGACCCCGCAACTCCCGCGCCGACCACAGCGGGTTGGCGAGTTGCAGGTAGTCATCGGGCAGCAGCGGCGTGGTGATCTTCGCGGCGATGTTGCGCAACGCGTTGAGTGCCGGGTTCTTGGCCGCGACACGGGGACGGACGGTGTCGGCAACTCTGGCCGAGACTTTGATCTGACTCTTGGCCATGAACCTACGGTACCGTAACTTACGGTCCCGTATCCAGTCTTAGAGCAGGTCGAGCAAGAACGGCAGTTCCTGTGGGGCGTACCACGCCAGATCGTGGTCCTGGGCATCCCCGACGGTCAGTTCGGCGTCCTCGTCCCCGAAATCGGCGACGTCCACGGCGTTGATCGCGAGCCGGACCGCGCCCTCCGCGTCGGCGTTGTCCACGTAGGCGGCAATCACCTCCGAATACTCCACGGGGCCGGTCAACCGGACCACTGCATCGTCGAGGTCCGGCCGGGCCGCCGCGCCCTCGACATCGGCGACGAGCACCGCGCGCCGAGGGGGCAGGTTCGACGCGCCGTCGTCGGCGGCCAACAGCCGCAGGGAGGCCAGGGCCGCATCGCGCAACGCCACCTCGGCCAGTTCCTCGTCGTCTCCCTCGGCGTAGGACTCGCGCAGCGTCGGCGTGACGGCGAACGCGGTGCCGTTCACGGCGCGCAGCGACCGGTCGGCGACGAGCTGGGCGAGCATGGCGAGGGTGACCGGGATGTAGACGCGCATCCCGCGAGACTAACTACCTGGCGTCGGGATCCTTCTCCACCGAGATGATGAAGTCGTCGCCGTGTTCGATGACGCCGTGGATGACCGCACTGTCCACCGCCTCCGCGGCGTACTTCTTCCGCACCACCAGCGGATCGTTGCGCAGGTCTTTGACCAGCGCCACCGCCAGCCCCACCATGACGAGGACGAAGGGCAGCGCGGCGATGATCGTGATGGTCTGCAGACCGGTCAGCGCGTCCGCGCCGCCGACCAGCAGCATCACCGCCGCCACCGCGCCCGTCGTGACGCCCCAGAAGATCACCACACCCCGGGTGGGTTTGATCGTGCCGCGCTCGGACAGCGAACCCATGACGATCGACGCGGCATCGGCGCCGGAGACGAAGAAGATCGCCACCAGCACCATCACCACGATGCTGGCCACGGTCGCGATCGGATACTGACCGAGCAGGGTGAACAACTGCTCCTCGTTGCTGCCCTCGCCGGCCAAATCCACCCCGCCCTGCTGGGTGTCGATGGCCGCGCCGCCGAGGATGCAGAACCACACCAGCGACACCAGGCTCGGCACCAGCAGCACACCGGTGACGAACTGCCGGATGGTGCGTCCGCGCGAGATGCGGGCGATGAACATGCCGACGAACGGGGTCCACGAGATCCACCAGGCCCAGTAGAAGATCGTCCACGACTGCAGCCAGGTGTCGACGTCGGGACCCTCGGCACCGGTGCGGGCCGACATCATCGCCAGGTCGGCGAGGTAGCTGCCCATCGAGGTCGGCAACAGGTTGAGGATGAACACCGTCGGGCCGACGACGAAGATGAACAACGCCAGCAGCAGCGCGAGCACCATGTTGATGTTCGACAGCCACTGAATGCCCCGCGCCACCCCGGAGACGGCCGACAGCACGAACGCGACCGTCAGGGCGGTGATGATGACGATGAGGACGGTGTTGCCGGTCTCGCCGATGCCGCCGACGATCTGCAGGCCGCTGCGGATCTGCAACGCGCCCAAGCCCAGCGAGGCCGCCGACCCGAACAGGGTGGCGAAGATCGCCAGCATGTCGATCACCTTGCCCCACGGCCCGTTGGCCCGGGATCCGATCAGGGGTTCGAACGCCGCGCTGATCAGTTGCAGCCGGCCCTTGCGGTAGACGCCGTAGGCGATGGCCAGCCCGACGACGGCGTAGATCGCCCACGGATGGAGGGTCCAGTGGAACAGCGTGGTGGCCATCGCTGACTCGACGGCCTCGGCACCGGTCTCTGCACCGCCCTGTGGCACGACGCCCGGTGGCGGGGTGGCGAAGTGGGTCAGCGGCTCGGCCACACCGAAGAACATCAGCCCGATGCCCATGCCTGCGCTGAACATCATCGCGACCCACGAGACGCTGCGGAACTCGGGTTCCTCGTCGTCACGGCCGAGCGGGATGTTGCCGTAGCGACCGAGCGCCAGCCACAGCACGAAGACCACGAATCCCGACGCGGCGAGCACGAACAGCCACCCGGTGTTGTCCATCACCCAGGTCAGGGCGTTCCCCGACGCCGTGGCCAGCGACTCGGTGCTGACGAACCCCCAGGCCAGGAATGCCACCGCGATGACGGCGGTGACGCCGAAGACCACCCAGTCGAGACCCCGGTAGCCGGTGTAGGCCTCCTCGTCGACCGGGATGTCGAGGATGGGATGCGGGATCGCCTCATCGGTCGGCGACCTGATCGCGTCGACGCGGCGTCGGCGGTGTTTCTCGTTGTCCTTCTCTGAGCTGACCGTCATGGTCCGACCATGAGAACCCGCGCAGGGATTCCCGTCAATCCCGGGACGGCCACGATCCGGTCACCGAGCGGCTTCCAGGAGTTCCTCGAGCGACTCCGACAGCAGACCGGGCAGGACGTCGACATCGCTCATCGCGTCGCGGTCGGCGTTGATGCCGAAGTACAGCTCGCCGTTGTAGGAGGTGACGCCGATCGCGAGCACCTGGTTGTGCAGCAGCGGTGGCACCGCATAGGTCTCCAACAATTTCGTGCCCGCGACGAACATCTGTTTCTGCGCACCGGGCACGTTGGTGATGAGCAGGTTGAACTGTCGGGCGGGGAAGGTGGTCGCCACCCGAATTCCCATGGCGTGCAACGTCGGTGGCGCGAACCCGGACAGGGTGACGATCGTGCGGGCATCCACCAGGCTGGGCGCGGTCGGGTGCGTCTCGGTGGCGTGGGCGATCTGCGACAGCCGCACCACCGCATTGCCCTCCCCCACCGGCAGGTCCACCAGGAACGGCGACACCTGGCTGATCGCCTGACCCGGTCCAGACGTGTCGATGTCGGCGTCGGGGTAGACCGACATCGGTGCCATCGCCCGCACGGTGGTGGTCGGGGTGACCGGTTCACCGCGGGAGAGCAGCCAGTTGCGCAGGGCCCCGGCGACGACGGCGAGCACCACGTCGTTGATGTCGCAGTCGTAGCGTGCCCGCACGGTGCGGTAGTCCTCGAGACGGTGCCCGGCCACCGAGAATCGCCGGTTGCGCGACACGGTGGTGTTGAGCGGGCTGCTCGGCGCGGTGCCGCGGGCGAGGGTGCGGGCGATGTCGGCGACGCGGCGGCCGGCGGCGACGAGTTGTTCGGCGTTGGCGAGGTCGGTCACCACCGACCGGACCGCGGCGACCTGCTCGGCGGGGCGGGTGACCCATTCACCGACCGCGCCGAGCAGCAGCGCCCGGTCGCTGGGCTCGCGCGCGGGGATCCAGATGTCCTCACCGAAGTCGGGCGGTTTCTGGGTGCGGTCGGCGATGACGTGGCCGACCTCGAGCGCGGTCATACCGTTGACCAGCGCCTGATGGCTCTTCGTATAGATCGCGACGCGGTTCTTCGCCAATCCCTCGACCAGGTACATCTCCCACAACGGCCGCGACTTGTCGAGCGGCCGCGAGCCGAGGCGGGCGACCAGGTCGTGCAGCTGGGCGTCGCTGCCCGGGGACGGGAGGGCCGAGCGACGGATGTGGTAGGTGATGTCGAAGTCACGGTCGTCGACCCAGACCGGCCGCGCGAGGCCCATGGTCACTTCGCGGACCTTCTGCCGATACCGCGGGATCTGGGGCAGCCGCTGCTCGACGGTGTGCAGCAGGGTCTCGTAGCTCAGACCGCTGCGCGGTTTGCGCAGGATCGACAACGTGCCGACATACATCGGGGTCGAGGTGTCCTCCAGCCGGAAGAACTCCGCATCCGACGCCGACAGCCGGGTCACCATCCGACGCCTCCCCTTTCGTCGAATCCCGTGAGTTCCCCGCCACGGTAGCGGCCCCGTCTGTACAGCCGCAGCACGGGTGCTCCGGACCTGCCGGGAACCGTGCGACGATGTCTGATGTCTGTTCCTCTCCAGCAGACGGTCGTCTTGTCCTGCCGAGCCGAGCCTGGAGACTGTCATGACCCAGTCATCGCCGTCATCACCCGCACACGCCGAGCGTGCCTCGTTGACCTCACCGGTCGTCGACTACGAACCCACCCCGATCGAGGTGTCTGTTCCGGCGTGTCCGGCGCCGTCACCGGCCGCCCTGCACCGGCGCACCCCACGCATGTTGCGCCCGGCCCCGCGGCCGGATGCGGATCCGGCGGCGCCGCGAGCGGCCGAACCAGTGGCGCCGCCCGCGGCGGTCGCGTTCGCCGACGTGGCACTGCGCCGAGTGCTCGAGGTGCTCGACCGCCGCAGGCCCGTCGTGCACCTCAAACCGCTGCTGGCGCCGCCGCTGCTCGACACCGTCGGCGCGCTGTGCCGGGTGCGCTACGGACGGCCCGCCACCCTGCGCCGCGTCCGGTTGCGCAGCGCGGGCCCGTTGGCCGCGGAGGTGTGCGCGACCTACACCCGCGGTGAACGCGTCCGCGCGATCGCCGCGCGGGTGGAGGTCGTCGGTGACGGCCGGTGGCAGCTGGTGGCGCTGCAGATCGGCTGACTCAGCCGCGCCTGCGGGTGGGCTTGGAGGTCTTGGCCTGCTTGCGGGCCGCTTCCCGACGCTCCCGGCGCGTGGCGCCCCCGGGTGCGGCGTGGCGCGGACCGCCGTTGGACCGCTGCACCTCGGCGGTGCCGTCCTCGCCGGGGCCGACGTAGGTCAGCGGCGGGGTGTCGTCGTTGTCGATTCCCTTGGCGCGCAACGTCGGTGCGGGGGTCTCCCGCTCCTTGGTGGCCACCGCACCCTGGCCGGTCTGCTCCTGGGCCTTCGCCGCGGCGGCGGCGAACTCCGACAGTCCCGGCGGTGCGGCGACGGGCGCCACCCGGTTGGACGGGGCGGGGGGCGCCGCCTCGACGGTGACGTTGAACAGGAAGCCGACCGACTCCTCCTTGAGCGCCTCGAGCATGCCGACGAACATGTCGTAACCCTCGCGCTGGTACTCCACGAGCGGATCGCGCTGCGCCATGGCGCGCAGGCCGATGCCCTCCTTGAGGTAGTCCATCTCGTAGAGGTGCTCACGCCATTTGCGGTCGATGACGTTGAGCAGCACGTTGCGTTCGAGCTGGCGCATGGCGCCTTCGCCGGCGAGCTCCTCGAGCTCACGCTCGCGTTCGGCGTAGGCCCGTTCCGCGTCTTTGATCAGCATGTCGAGCAGTTCCTCGCGGGTGAGCTCGCCGGCCTCGCCGACCGCGTCGGAGTCGACCAGGTCGTGGTAGTCGATCCCGACCGGATAGAGCTGCTTGAGCGCGGTCCACAGCTGTTCGAGGTCCCAGTCCTCCGCGTAGCCCTCGGCGGTGGCGCCGTTGACGTAGGCGGTGACGACGTCGACGAGCATCTTGTGGGCCTGCTCGGCGAGATCCTCGCCCTCGAGGATGCGGCGGCGCTCCTCGTAGATGACCTTGCGCTGCTGGTTCATCACCTCGTCGTACTTGAGGACGTTCTTGCGGACTTCGAAGTTCTGCTGCTCGACCTGGGTCTGCGCACTCTTGATCGCGCGGGTGACCATCTTCGCCTCGATCGGCACGTCGTCGGGCAGGTTCAGCCGGGTCAGCAGCGCTTCGAGCGTGGCGCCGTTGAACCGGCGCATGAGCTCGTCGCCGAGCGACAGGTAGAACCGGGACTCGCCGGGGTCACCCTGGCGACCGGAGCGGCCGCGCAACTGATTGTCGATGCGGCGGGACTCGTGGCGTTCGGTGCCCAGCACGTAGAGGCCGCCGACCGCGCGGACGTCGTCGGCCTCTTCCTCGGCCTCGGCCTTGATCTGGTTGAGGGTCGACTCCCAGGCGGCTTCGTACTCCTCGGGGGTTTCGATCGGGTCGAGGCCCTGCTCGCGCAGGCGCTTGTCGGCCAGGAAGTCGACGTTGCCGCCGAGGACGATGTCGGTACCGCGACCGGCCATGTTGGTGGCGACGGTGATCGCGCCGAGCCGTCCGGCCTCGGCGATGATGTTCGCCTCCTGCTCGTGGTACTTGGCGTTGAGGACGTTGTGCGGGATCTTGCGCTTGGTGAACTGCTTGGACAGGTATTCCGAGCGTTCGACGCTGGTGGTGCCGATCAGCACCGGCTGGCCCTTCTCGTACCGCTCGTAGACGTCGTCGACGACGGCGATGAACTTGGCCTCTTCGGTCTTGTAGATGAGGTCGGTCTGGTCCTGACGGATCATGTCGCGGTTCGTCGGGATCGGGACGACGCCGAGTTTGTAGATCTCGTGCAGCTCGGCCGCCTCGGTCTGGGCGGTACCGGTCATGCCGGCGAGCTTGTCGTAGAGGCGGAAATAGTTCTGCAGGGTGATCGTGGCCAGCGTCTGGTTCTCGGCCTTGATCTCGACATGCTCCTTGGCCTCGATGGCCTGGTGCATACCTTCGTTGTAGCGCCGGCCGAGCAGCACGCGGCCGGTGAACTCGTCGACGATGAGGACCTCACCGTTGCGGACGATGTAGTCCTTGTCGCGCTGGAAGAGCTCCTTGGCCTTCAACGCGTTGTTGAGGTAGCTGACCAGCGGCGAGTTGGCGGCCTCGTAGAGGTTCTCGATGCCGAGCTGATCCTCGACGAACTCCACGCCCACCTCGTGGACGCCGACGGTGCGCTTGCGCAGGTCGACCTCGTAGTGGACGTCCTTCTCCATCAGCGGCGCCAGGCGGGCGAACTCGCTGTACCAGTTCGACGCGGCATCGGCCGGGCCGGAGATGATCAGCGGCGTCCTGGCCTCGTCGATGAGGATGGAGTCGACCTCGTCGACGACGGCGAAGTTGTGGCCCCGCTGCACGCGGTCCTCGAGCCGGTGGGCCATGTTGTCGCGCAGGTAGTCGAAGCCGAACTCGTTGTTCGTGCCGTAGGTGATGTCGGCGTGATACGCCGCCCTGCGTTCATCAGGGGTCAGGCCCGAAAGGATGACGCCGACGTCGAGGCCGAGGAAGCGGTGTACGCGGCCCATCCACTCCGCATCGCGTTTGGCCAGGTAGTCGTTGACCGTGACGACGTGCACGCCCTTGCCGGACAGCGCGTTGAGGTAGGCGGGAAGCACGCAGGTCAGGGTCTTGCCCTCACCGGTCTTCATCTCCGCGACATTGCCGAAGTGCAGCGCCGCACCGCCCATCACCTGGACGTCGAAGTGACGCTGGCTCAGCACCCGCCAGGCGGCTTCGCGGGCCACCGCGAACGCCTCGGGCAGCAGGTCGTCGAGGTCTTCGCCGCCGTCGATGCGTTTACGGAACTCGTCGGTCTTGGCTCGCAGTTCGGCGTCAGACAGCTTCTCGACGTCGTCGGACAAGGTATTGACATAGTCAGCCACCTTCTTGAGGCGCTTGACCATGCGGCCTTCACCGAGACGGAGCAACTTATCGAGCACGCTTTTTCCCCTGTGGGTTGAGGTATCAGACCTGTCCCATGGTAGAGGTCGCAGCTGGCAACTCCGCCGTCCCGGCAGTCCCGGATGCGTGTCCGCGCGACGAACCCCGCGACGGCACGGCGTCGCGGGGCTGTCGGCGGGCGGTCAGATGGGCCGGATCAGGCCAGCCGGATCAACCCGTAGTCGTAGGCGTGCCTGCGGTACACGACGGTGGCCTTGTCGGTCTCCTTGTCGTGGAACAGGAAGAAGTCGTGGCCGACGAGTTCCATCTGCGACAGCGCATCGTCCACGGTCATCGGCGTGGCGGGATGGTCCTTGACGCGGACGATGCGCCCCGGTTCGTGATCGTCCAGCGTGAGGCCGTCGGGCAGGCCGGTGTCCTCGGCGGGCGCCGGGGTCTCCTGTTCGATCGCCGCGGTCGCCGCGGTGGCCTCGGCCACCGACACCGGACGCTTGTCCCCGTAGTGGATCTTGCGGCGGTCTTTGCTGCGGCGCAGCCGGTTCTCGAGTTTGCTCACCGCCGCCTCGAAGGCGGCGTAGAAACTGTCCGCGCAGGCCTCCCCCCGGACCACGGGACCACGTCCGCGCGCGGTGATCTCCACGTGCTGGCAGTTCTTGCGCTGGCGACGGTTCTTTTCGTGGTCGAGCTCGACGTCGAAGAGGTAGATGGTGCGGTCGAACCGTTCCAGCCGCGTGAGCTTCTCGGCGACGTAGGTTCGGAAGTGATCGGGAATCTCGACGTTGCGGCCCTTGACCACCACCTCGGCATTGGGCGCCTCCGCGGGGGGCTCGCCCTCGATCACCATCGTGCGGTCGGTTTCGGTGGAATGCGTTGACATACTTGGCAACTCGTTTCTCTTTCGCGTCGCACGCACGGCGCGTGCCCGGGGTTGTCACGAAACGCGCCGGCAGGAGTCGCATGTCTCAGAAATCTGCCGCAGCCCACCGGCGCAAGGTGTCGACTGTCACCTCCTACCGTTGTGCGGCGAAGTGGCGCCTCGTTCCGGGCGCCTGCCGTGAATTCACGGGTGGTTAAGGCCGACGGTAGTCGTTGTTCACCCGGTCGGCCAGTGCTTGGTGAGACTGTTTCGAGTTCTTCACGATCGTTTGACATTTCGGCGATCGCCCACCCCGCCCATCAGGCGTTGGCGAGGGTGAGTACGGCCAGCACGCCGGCGCCAGCCGTTTGCAGCACACGCACCGATTCCGTCGCGGTGGCACCGGTGGTGATGATGTCGTCGACGAGCACCACGGACCCGGCGACGGGCCGGACGAGCCTGATCCGGTTGGCGACGTTGCGCTGCCGGTCGGGCATGGACAGGCCGACCGAATCCCGGGTGAGCGCCCTGGAGCGCAGTGCCTGCACGACGTCGGGCGAGGCGGCGCGCGCGATCCTGGTCACCGGGTCGCCGCCACGGCGCCGGGCCGCGATACGGCGGGTAGGGGCCGGGACGAGGGTGACAGGCCGGTCGAGGATGCCCCAGGCACCGAGGTGTGCGAGACCGTCGCGCAGGGCGAGCGCCAGCGGGGCGATCAGATCGGTGCGGCCGCGTTCCTTCAGCCCGAGGATCGCGCGCCGCCGCGGGCCGGCGTAGCGGCCCAGGGAGAACACCGGTACACCCGGATCGAGGCGTGGGCTGACCAGATGTGGTTCGTCGGCCCGGACGGTCAGCGCCGCGGCGCACGGCTCACACCACCGCGACGACGGCCGGCCGCATCCGCCGCATTCGAGCGGGAGGACGAGGTCGAGCATGGTGGCAGTGTCGGCGCAGGGTGTGACAGCCGCAATCGTGCAGTCCGGTGCGCCGATCGCCCGTCCGGCGTTGGATGTACCCATGGCGGACGAGAAGCGACAGTCGGAGATCGTCAATTGCCTGGAGCAGGCCTTCAAGGAACTGATGGACGCCGACCCGGACGCGTTCCGCACCAAGTTCCGCAAGATGGCGGCCGAACCGTTCGCGTTCTACCGGGGCAGCGCCTGCCTGTTCTACGCCGACGTCGCCGCCGCCGAGGACCGCTGGGCCGACGAGCGCACCAGCCGGGTCTGGATCCAGGGCGACCTGCATGCGGAGAACTTCGGCACCTACATGGACGGCGCAGGGAAGCTGATCTTCGACGTCAACGACTTCGACGAGGCCTATGTCGGCCACTTCACCTGGGACCTCAAGCGGTTCGCCGCGAGCGTCGCCCTGATGTGCTGGCAGAAGGCCCTCTCCGACGGTGAGATCACCAATCTGATCGAGACGTTCGCGCGCGCCTACCTCGAGCAGGTGCAGTGGTTCCGGCAGGTCGACGACGACTCGTCGTTCTCGCTCAACCTCGACACCGCGCGCGGTGCGGTGCTGTCCGCCCTGCAGTCGGCGCTCCTGTCCACCCGCTCGGAGATGCTCGACCGGATGACCAAGGTCGACAACTCAGAACGCACGTTCCGCGACGGCGCCGGGGTCCGCCGACTCGACGACGCCGAGCGGGCGAAGGTGCAGGACGCCTTCGACCGCTACCTCACCACGATCCCGGAGGCCAAGCGATTCCACGGCATCGCCTATGACATCAAGGACGTGGTCGGCAAGGCCGGCCACGGCATCGGCAGCGCTGGGCTGCCGACCTACACGATCCTCATCGAGGGGTTCAACCAGGCGCTGGACAACGACGTGGTGCTGTCGATGAAACAGGGCAACGTCGCCGCCCCGAGCCGGGTCGTCGGCGACCACGCCGTCCACGACTACTTCAAACACCACGGGCACCGCACTGCGGTGTCACAACGCGCCCTGCAGGCGCATGCCGACCCGCTGCTCGGCTACACCGACATCGACGGCGTGGGCTTCGTGGTCAGCGAGCTATCCCCCTACGAGTCGGATCTGGAATGGGACGAGCTGACCGAGCCGGACGAACTGGGCGAGGTGATCACGCAGCTCGGTCGGGCGGTGGCCAAGGTGCACTGCGTCGGCGACAGCGACAGCGACCAGTCGCTGGTGCAGTTCCAGACCGAGGACGCAATCATGACGGCCATCGGCGAGCGTGCCGACGAGTTCGTCGCCGACATCGTTGAGTTCGGCCTGGACTACGCGGCGCAGGTCCGCGACGACCACCGGCTGTTCGTCGACGCCTTCCGCGAGGGACGCATCCCCGGGGTCACCTCGACGCTGCGCTGAAGGGGTGCTCAGCCCGGGAGCACGGGGATCGTGCCTGCGACCATCAGCGGACGCACCTCGGTCCAGGTGGGGTCACCCTCGGCGGTCGACGGCGACAGCTGGACCACCCCGCGCGCGTCGGCGACGTACACCGTCGACGGGTTGGCCGCCACCGTGGTCACCGGCATCGCGAGGTTGCGGCTCGGCCCGTCGGAGTTCACGCCGTCGAGGTTGACATAGGACACCGGATGCTGGGGATCCTTGCGGCTGACCACGATGTCGTCGCCGGTGCGCCACCCCAGGGACACCACCGTCTCGCCCAGCCCGAAGCCGAGGCGCCGCGGATACGTCAGGGCGTACTGCCCGCCCTCGGTCTGCTCCACCGACGCGAGAATGACCTGCCCGCCGATCACCATCGCCGCTCGCGTGCCGTCGCGGGACAGCTGCAGTTCGGTGATGGGGCCGGGGAACTTCAGCGCCACCGGCCCGGCGTCGACCGGAATCCGCGCCGGGGCACCCGATGCGTCCTGGATCACCCGCACGACGTTAGCGCCGTCGACCACCACCCACACCGCGTCGTCGAGGGACCAACTGGGCCGTGACAGGCTCTTGCCCTCCAACGCCTGCGCCGCGCGTCCTCCCAGGGGGCCGATCCACAGGGTCGACTGCATATCGGGCGCACCGGACCGCAGCACCACCACCGAGGCGGCGTCCTGACCGCTGCGCGATATCGCCGCGGACGCCTGGTTGGGCGCCTGACCGAACGATCCCGCCACCCGCGGGGCCCGCTGGCCGTCCAGCGACACCAGCGAGCCATTCATCAGCGCGTGCAGACCGGCGGCGGCACCGGCGAACGCACCCGGATCGGTGGCGGCCACGTCGGAGGACTCCCACCCGTCGGTGAACCGGTCGTCGAGCGGGGCGCCGTCGGCGTTGATCACGTAGGGCCCGTTGATGCCGGCCCGGTTGAGGGTCCAGATGATCTGCGCGGCCAGCAGTTGCCTGCTGTGCGGATCGGTCGTCGAGAGGTTCTCCAGATCGATGCGCGCGCCTCCGTACCCGCGCCCCACGCCGGTCTTGCCGCCGTCGGCGCGGGTCACCGGTCCGCGCAGGGTCAGCGGCGCCCCGAGCAGGTTGCGCACCGTGTTGGCCATCTCTGGTCGCGGCCCGGCGATCAGCTTGGACACGAGCTCGGTGGCCAACTGGTCGGAGTCCGACACCGCGACATAGCGAGGGTCGGGGACGACGGTGGTGCCGGTCGGGTCGACGAAGTAGAGCGTGTTGCGTTTGTAGGTGGACTGGAATTGCTGCCAGTCGAGGAAGACACCGTTGGGCAGCCGGTCGATGCGCCATCCGTCGGTGGTCTTCACCAGTTCGATCGGGCCGGGATCGGGTAACGCGCCCTCACCGGTTTCGAAGACGCCCATATCCGAGAGCGAACCGAGGATGTCGGCGCGCATCGTCACCGAGACCCGCTCGGGCTCACGGGTTTCGACGAACACCACGCGGTCGATCAGCAGGGCGCTGCCCGCGTCGTCCCAGGATTGCGACGCCGACTCGGTGAGGAACTGACGCGCCGCGAGGTGCCGGTTCGCGGGATCCGCGGTGGCCTTGAGGAATTCGCGCAGCAGCACGTCCGGATCCATGCCGGGTGTCGGTTTGGGCAGGCTCGGCGGTGCGGGCCGCTCGACGGTTCCGATCGCCTGCGGGGCCGAGGAATTCGGCACTCCCGCACACCCCGATGCCGCGACCGCGAACACCAGCAGCCACACCACCGCCCACAAGCGGCTCACACCGTCTCCCCCGCCGGTTGCCGCTCACGCCCACCCCGGCGCGGGTTGCGGTCGGGCTGAACCGGTTTCAGCGGCAGCGGACTCGTCGTCACCTTGTGACCGCGGACCAGCGGCAGCGTCAGCCGGAAGCAGGCCCCGTTGCCGGGCTCCCCCCACGCCTCGAGCCGGCCCTGGTGCAGCCGGGCATCCTCGATGCTGATCGCCAGCCCGAGACCTGTTCCGCCGGAGCGGCGTACCCGGGACGGATCCGACCGCCAGAACCGGCTGAACACCAATTTCTCCTCGCCGGGCCGCAAGCCGACTCCGTAGTCGCGGACGGTGACGGCGACGGTGTCCTCGTCGGCGGCCATCCGGATCCGCACCGGCTTGTGTTCGGCGTGGTCGATCGCGTTGGCGATCAGATTGCGGAGAATGCGTTCCACCCGTCGCGGGTCCACCTCGGCGATGACCTCCTCGGCGGGCTGGTCGACGATCAACTCGATGTCCGCCTCCTGGGCGAGGTGCCCGACGTTGTCCAGGGCGCTGCGCACCGTGCTGCGCAGATCCACCGACTCCACCGACAGTTCGGCGACGCCGGCGTCGTGCCGGGAGATCTCGAGCAGATCGCTGAGCAGTGTCTCGAACCGGTCGAGTTCGCTGACCATCAACTCGGTCGAGCGCCGCAACGCGGGATCGAGATCGTCGCTGTGGTCGTGGATCAGGTCGGCGGCCATGCGGACCGTGGTCAACGGCGTGCGCAACTCGTGCGAGACGTCGGAGGTGAAGCGCCGCTGCAGGTTTCCGAACTCCTCGAGTTGGGTGATCTGGCGCTGCAGGCTCTCGGCCATGTCGTTGAAGGACACCGCCAGCCGGGCCATGTCGTCCTCGCCGCGCACCGGCATACGTTCGGACAGGTGTCCCTCGGCGAACCGCTCGGCGATCCGCGACGCCGACCGCACCGGCAGCACGATCTGCCGGGCGACGAGCAGCGCGATCGCGGCCAACAACCCCAGCAGGACGACGCCGCCGGTGGCCATGGTGCCGCGCACCAGCGAGATCGTCGACTCCTCGTTGTTCAGCGGGAAGATCAGGTACAGCTCGAGGTTGGTCACTTCCGACGACGTCGGGCTGCCGACGATCAGCGCCGGACCGGAGAAACCGTCGGCGTTGACGGTCGCGTACTGGTAGCTGACCTGTCCGGCTTTGACGAAGTCGCGCAACGCCTCCGGCACCTGGCTGACCGGCCCCGCGGCGGTCGCGGCACGCGGTCCGTCACCGGGGACGACGAGCACGGCGTCGTAGGCGCCCGCGGGTCCGCTGCCCGCATCGGCCTTGCGGTCGATCAGCGTGTTCCTCGCCAGCTGCAGACTGCTGTCGAGGGAGCGGGACTCCTCGCCGCCGACGATGCCGCCTACGGTGTTGCGGGCCTGTTCGATCTCCTCGGTCGCGGCCTTGACCTTGACCTCGAGGATGCGGTCGGTGATCTGGCTGGTCAGCACGAAGCCGAGCACGAGGATGACGGCGAGTGAGAGCCCCAGCGTCAGGCTGACCACCCGCACCTGCAGCGAGCGGCGCCACACCAGGCTCAGCGCCCGCCCGAGTGCGGTGAGGCCGCGGATCAGCGGTCCAGACCGCCAGAAGCCGCCCCGGATCCGCCGTCGTGCGCCCCAGATCACGACCGCCGCCGAGCGGTGAGGATCACGGCCACCGCGGAGCGGTGAATCGTCACGGAGGTCCGGCCTTGTATCCCACTCCTCGAACGGTCAACACCACCTGCGGGTTCTCCGGGTCCTTCTCGACCTTGGCCCGCAACCGCTGGACATGCACGTTCACCAAACGGGTGTCCGCGGGGTGACGGTATCCCCACACCTGTTCGAGCAGCACATCTCGAGTAAACACCTGGCGCGGTTTACGTGCCAGCGCCACCAACAGGTCGAACTCCAGCGGTGTCAGCGAAATCTGCTCACCCTGCCGGGTCACCTTGTGGGCGGGGACGTCGATCTCCACGTCGCCGATCGACAGCAACTCCGCGGGCTCGTCCTCGTTGCGGCGCAACCGGGCTCGCACGCGGGCGACGAGTTCCTTGGGTTTGAACGGCTTCATCACGTAGTCGTCGGCGCCGGATTCCAGGCCGAGGACGACGTCGACGGTGTCGGTCTTCGCGGTGAGCATCACGATGGGCACGCCGGAATCCGCGCGCAGCACCCGGCAGACGTCGATGCCGTTCATGCCGGGCAGCATCAGATCCAGCAACACCAGATCCGGGCGCAGTTCCCGCACGGCGCTGAGCGCCTGGGTGCCGTCGCCGACGACGGCGGTGTCGAATCCTTCCCCGCGCAGCACGATGGTGAGCATCTCGGCCAGCGAGGGATCGTCATCGACGACCAGAATCCTTTGCCTCATGGAGTCCATGGTGTCACCAGATCGCGATAAAACCCGGCTACCACGCAGGGCGTTTCTCCGGTTGACCTCAGGAAGCGGTCAATCCGTCGGCCAGCGCCGCCGCGTCGACGTCGGGTCCGGCCACGATCCAGCGTCCGCACCAGTCGGTTGCGGCCAGCGCTTTGTACACCTCGCCGGTGCGCCGCTGCAGACCGTCGTCACGCTCGTAGGCGTCGCGGGCGCGGTCGGCTTCCTGTTCGGCGCGGCGTTCGGCCCGTTCGGCGGCCAGCGCAGTCGGCACGTCGAGCAGGATCTGCCAGTCGGCGGCCGGTAGGCCCAGCCGGTCGTACTCGAGCGACCTCACCCACTCGACCGCCTCCCCGTCGGCGGACTGGTGCAGGCGTGCGGCGCTGTAGGCGGCGTTCGAGGCGACGTAGCGGTCCAGGATCACCACGTCGTAGGCGGCGGCGAGGTGTGCGATCTCGTCGCGAGCGTCGGCGCGGTCGAGTGCGAACAACACCGCCATCGCATAGACCGACTCGGCGAGGTCGCCGTGGCTGCCGTGGAGGGCTTCCGCCGCGAGGTCGGCGGTGACCGACCGGTGGTAACGCGGAAAGGCCAGCGTCGCGACCGACCGCCCAGCACCTTCGAAGGCGGCCCGCATGCCGGTGGTCAGGGTGCGCTTGCCTGCGCCGTCGACACCTTCGATCGCGATGAGCACGCGGTGAGCGTAACCGCGTCCGGCGGCCGGATCCGTCCCGGGCGCAAACTGGTGCATCGGACCGCCCTCGAACGCCGATAGGCTTTACCCGGCTGGTCGGGAGTTTGCTGGTGGGGGGCACTGCGTCCACTGCCGCTCGGCGCCCGTCCTCGTCACCGCACCGTCGCGGGATCATCGACATCTGAGTCGAGCCAACCGCCTAGTGACTGGAGGTTCGCCGAATGGGGCAATCGGTCGAAGTCGTCGTCTCCGAGCTGGTTTCGGCAGCGACGCGTCTGGCAGATACCGGGCAGCGCCTGCAGGACGGCCTGTCGGGGGTGGACCTGGAGGTCGGGCAGTTGCTCGGGTCCGGGTGGAAAGGCGGCGCGGCGACGGCCTTCGGGACCGAGTGGGACAAGTGGCACTCCGGGGCCGGGCAGGTCGTGCGTGGCCTGCAGACGATGTCGCAGTGGCTGACGGTGGCCGCCAAGGAGTACGCCAAGACCGACGAGCAGGCCGCCGGGGCGCTCGGGGCGTCGATGCAGGGTTCCGGCGGCTCGGGCACGCCGGCCGCGGGCGGCGGTTCCGGCGGCGGGGGCGCCGCCTGGCAGAGCGCGGGTGCTCAGCCCGGTGTCGGCGAGCTGGCCGCGCAGATGAACCTGACCGAACCGGCGAGCACGGCCCAACCGGCGGTGGCCGCGATGTCGCCACTGGGCCAGGCCCTTCCGGCCGTCGGCCAGGCGGTGCAGGGGACCGCCGGCCAATCGGTACAGGCGGCAGCCGGGGTGGCACAGCAGGCCGGCGGGTTGGCGCAACAGGTCGCGCAGCTTGTGCAACAGGCCACCGAGGCGGCAGAAGAGGACGCCGAGACGCGAGACGGCGACATGGCGCAATCCGCGGACGCGACGGGTTCCGCCGCACCGGTCCGGGGGCCGACGTCGGAGCCCTCCCCGAGCGCGCGTGCGCTCGCACCGTCGGTTGATCAGGAGCGATGACGATGCTGGTGGTGAGTTTCCCGCAGATGCAGTCGGCGATCGACCACATGAGGGAGTTCGAACGCGACGTGGCCGAATGCCTCGACGACGTCGAGCGGGCCATGACCGCGTTGCGTGCCACGTGGCACGGCGAGGCGTCGGATGCACAGGCGCAGGCCCAGCAGCAGTGGGAGGACGGTGCCGAGCAGATGAAGAAGGCGTTGGCACAACTGCAGACGATCGCCGACACCGCGCGCAGGAACTATGCCGACGCGGTCGCGAAGAACGGCCGGATGTGGGAGTAGCCGGCGCACCAGCGGGTGAGCGGATCGAGGTCGAACCGGACGCGCTGATCGGCGCGGGCAAGCAGATGGGTTCTCTCGGAACGCAACTCGGCATGCTCTCGGACGCGCTGGGTTCGGTGGTGTCGGCCGGGCTCGCGTCGGGAACCGATCCGGCCGGACTCGACTTCGGGCTGAAGTACGGCGATCAGGCACAGGAGTTCGCCAGCGCGCTGGCCGACGCGGCCAATGCCTTCAAATCGGTGGGCTTCATGCTCGAGGCGACCGGACACAACTACGCGAACGCCGACGCGGCGTCGACGGTCGGCGGACCGGGGCCGACGGGCGGTGTCGGCAGTCAGCCCAGTGAGACCGAGGCCGGCGACGCCGCTGCCGGGCCGAACTCGAATACGGTGTCCCCGCCGACCAAATGGCATCTGATCGTGCCGTTCCTCAATGTGTTGCCGGGCGGGATGTTCGCGGGCGCCGCGCTGACGTGGCCGTCGGGCAATTCGGGGATGATGCGGCTGACCGCTACGCAGTGGCGGAACCTGGGCCAGGGCCTGTCGATCTTCGACGACGCCGTCGCGCCGGTGAAATCCCTTGTGTCCGACCAACAGATCCCCGAGGGCGGGAAGATCGGCGAAGTCCTCGACAAGCTGGGGCAGGCCGTGTCGAACCTGTCGGATACGGCCTCGGGTCTCGCCCAGTCGATCGACGACTTCGCCGGCGGCGTGCAGGAAACCCAGGACGCCATCCGCCGGTTACTCGACAGAATCTCGCTGGGCGGCGCGTGGGACATGGTGAAGGGGGTCTTCACCGGCGAGGCCGACGACATCCTGCGAGAGGTCGCCCGCGATGTCGGCACGGTGCTGGAGAACTTCCAGAACCAGGTCAAGGGCTTGGTCGGCCTGTTGGAGGAACTCGCGTCCGCGATCGGCGATGCGGTGACATCGTTGCAGAACTGGGTGCGGCCCCACTTGGAGGAACTGCTCGGCGACGAGGTCGGCGGAGCCCTCGCCGACGCGTTCACGGTGTACACCGATTTCCAGGTGGGTCTGACCACGGGGTTGATCAATACCGTGGCGGGCACCGTCGCGATGGCCGACCCCGACACCTGGAAGGGCATGGCGGAAACCGTGATGACGGTGGCCAAGGACCCGTCGAAGCTGCCGGGCGTCCTGGCCGACATGGGTGCGGAGTTCATCGCATTGGACAAGTGGTCCGGTGATCACCCGGGCCGGGCCGCGGGTGAGGCCGCGTTCAACATCGGGTCGTTGTTCGTTCCCGGTGGCGCGCTGTCGAAGACGGGGACCTTGGCCAAGGGGCTGAGCGCCACGAGAGGACTGCTCGACAGCGGTCGGATTCCCGGGTTGCGTGGGCTCGGTTCGGGCCCCGGGACTCGGGGTGTGGACGGGGTGCCCGACCTCGACAACGTCGGCGCGGGACTTCCGGATGCACCGGAAGTCCGGCCGCCGGGGGTTCCCGAATCGCTGATCAGCCCGACGTCACCCAACGGTTTCGACACGCCGTCGAGCCCGCGGGGTCTCGACGGTCCCGCGGGTCCGCCGAATCCGCCGGGGCCGACGGGCACCCCCGGTGGTGGCGAGAGTTCGGCGGCCCGTGGCGGAGACGGGCCGCCCCCCGACCCGCCAGGTCGCACGGCCGGCCCGTCAGACGACGGACCCGGCCGAGCGGACGGACCGCCACCCCAGTCACCGGAGTCGCCGGGACCGGGTGCTGTCGACGCTCCGACCGGGAGTGAGCCCTCGGCACCGAATCACGCGCCTACACAAAACGATCCGCAATCACCTGTGGCGCAACACCCGCCCGAGTCGTCTGGTCCCCCACCGTCTCCCGACCACACACCCGGCGGTACAAGCCATCCCGATGCCGGCACGGCACCATCGCCGGGCGGGCACGCCGGTGACTCTGCGTCAGGACACGGCTCGTCGAACACCGTCGAGTCCAACGGGCAAGCGGGTGCGCGCCCGTCCGCGGATTCGCCCGCACTCCAAGCGCCTGCGGCGGACACTCACGACGGATACGACCGCACTACGGCGGACACGAATTCCGTTGCTCAGCCACCGCACACGTCAGTCGACTCCAGCCCGGGGCATCACGATCCAGGTTCCGGAACCCCGCCCGTGGGCATGGCCGGGGTCGCGCCGATGGCACCGCACGCCCCCGCGGCGGCGCACAGTCCGGAGACGTCCGCGCGCAGCCCCGAATCTCGAGTTCCTGACGCGCGGGCAGCGCATGGAGCATCGCCCGAGAACCCGCGAACACAACAGCCTTCGGCTGCGGGCCCGACGCCAGGGCTTTCGCCGACAGCGCCGGTGGGCGCGGCCACGGGAAATGGAACGAGTCCCGCCGCGGATGTCAGATCGGAGTCGCGCGCCCCCTCGCCAGAGGGCGATAGGTCGACGGCTCACCAACGGGATCCAGTAGGCCCACATGAACGACGAGAGCAGACTGCCTCCGCGGGTGCGCAGAGTACGAACACCGTGGAGAACCGTCGTATCGACAGTCCCGGACATTCTGATTCAAACGAAGTTCTCAGTGACAATGGCGGTTTGGCAGAGAGCCCGCGTGATTACGACTCGCACGGAAACACGGTTCCGACCGACCAGCTGACTCACCCGCAGGCAGGCCTACTGAACCAAGACCTACTCGAGGACGCGGCGTCCAACTCCACCCGGGTTAGCGACGCGTTGTCCCCGGGGGCGTCGAGCTCACATCCGGAGGTGCAGAAGTTGGTTCCTACGAATTACGATCCGCTGGGTGGGCTGGATGAGGATGTCTGGAAGCGGGAGTATTGGCCCAGCGGCAACCGTGACGCACATGGTAATCCAGACCTGGTCTGGCCGGATGCCCAAGCACATCCGCAAGGATTCAGCACGCCCGAAGCCCGGACTCCGACGGTCTTGAGTCCTGGCGAAACGTTTGATCGATTCGGTCCGGGGTTCGGTCAATTCGGCTCGCCGGTAGGGACCGCCTTCCCAGAGCGCGCGCTTCCACCGCACAGTCTTGAGGCTGGCTACCATCGCTACGAAGTCGTGCGACCCGTGCCTATCTGGCAAGGATCTATCGCACCGGCGATGGGACAGCCGGGCGGCGGGGTGCAGTATTACTTCACCCAACCCATAGTTGACTTGGTCAACGCGGGCTACTTGAGGGAGGTTCCGCTGTGAATCAGACCGAGCTCGCCCGAGCGCTCGAAACGATAGGAATATCTCGCCAGGTTCTGGCTCTCGGCGGGCATGCCGATTACTCGTGGTGTCTCGAGCAGTCAGACGATGGAATGTGGGAGGTGTATTGGTATGAGCGTGGAACCAAGAACCAGCTGGTCCGGCTAACTACCGAATCGGACGCCTGCTTCCAGCTGTTGGGGCGACTGACGTACAGCCAGCTTCTGGCAGGAGCGATCGGCCTGAAAGCATAATAGCTGCGGACCGCGGTCGCACCCTGCCGGCGAGGCGAACGAGACGTCTCTCGATCCTCTAGCCGGCCGACCACCGCGGCGCATCGGTTCAGAACGGAGCTCACCTCCGGGGTGGCCGAGCTGGATCAGTGGCCTGGTGAGGATGTGGTGCATCCACGGGAGACCGCGAATGCGCCGCACATACAACCGGGGATGACCTTGAACGTACAACCGTACGAGAGCGGACAGGGGAACTGATGGGTGAGCTGCCTGTGACCGGCGCAGTTGCGGAATACCGCGGGAAGCGATACCGGTGGCGTTCAGCGGGGACGACTGGGTGGCGTTGCGCGCGGACCCCGCGGACGTGCCAGACGCTTTCGAGTACGGCGAGTCATCGGTACTGCAGTCTCGACATGAGCCATGGGCGAAGGTGCGGAGATCGGCTCTCGAATGCGCGGCCGCGCACCTCACCACAGCCGCTCGCCGGTGAAGTACCCGACGATCGCGACCACGGGCAGCGAGAGCACCAGCACTGACGCCAGCACCGCTGTCGGCGTAATCGCGCCGAAAAGTGCTGTGGCCACGCCGAATACGACACCTGCGATCAACTGCATGATCCGCACGGCGAGTATCTGCCGCTCCCGCAACACACTTCGCAGCATCCGGCCCGGCACCTCACGCGCCATCCGGACGATCGGGACGAGCAACAGTGCGGCGCCGATGCCCGCGACGAGCCGTGGGACGACGGTGGGTTCGCCGTCCTCGTCCATCGTGAACGTCACGATCACCGCGAACCCCACGATCAGCACCAACCACGCCCACCGGCGCAGCAGCCCGGCGAGGACCTCGCCGACGTTCTGCCGCACCACCTCCCGGTACGACGGGTCGAGCCCCTCCACCCGGAGAAAGCCGCGCACCGCACTCCACCGCCTGCCGCGCGCGTGGTCGAGCAACGCGGAGCCGTGGATGGCCTCGGCGTCTGCCGGGTTCAGGCGCAACGCCGCCCGATAGTCGGCTTCGGCCGGTCCGTGCTGCTTGACGGCGACGGAGAGGTTCCCGCGCAGCACCAGGGAGTCGGCATCCGCCGGATTCAGCCGCAACGCCTCGTTGACCGCCGTCAACGCCTCGGCAGTCCGGCCTGTCGCCTCGAGCAGTCGCGCGTGACCGTAGTGCGCCTGGTGGCTGAGCGGATGCATCGCCACCGTCCGACCCGCCGTCCACAGCGCCTCGTCGAGTCGACCCTGCATCTCGAGCGCTCGGGCGTACACCCGCAGCGCGTGCTCGTTGTGGGGATCGCCCGACAGCGCGGCGTGCGCACTCGCGGCCGCCGCCGCCCAGTCCGACTGTCCGAGCTTTGCGCGCGCGTATGCCGTCAGCAGCCGTGGATGGTGCGGATCGGACGCGAGCGCAGTGCGTAGGATCTCCTCGGCGCGCGCATGATCACCTGCCGCAAGGCAGCTTTCGACCGCGTCCAGAACCCCTCCGGTGTCACCGGCCATCGCCCCAGCGCGCCCTTGCCCTAGATGCCGTCATCACTGACGAACTCTACGACACCTTCGCTGGGTTACGCCGAGACCGCCGCGCTGCCCGTCTCCGCGACGAGGGCCGCGGCGACCTCATGCACCGCGTCGACCAGCGTCGGCATGACCTCACTGTCGTACCACCGCAGCCACTGCGCGCACGAGTCGGCGTGGCCGTGCAGCATCTCCACGGCGAACGGGTCGATACGCGGCCGGCGCGTGTCGAACATGACCGTGACCGCGCCCCAGTTGCGGCCGTCCTCGTCGCACATCGGGATGGCGACTTCAGCCCGAACACCGGACTGGGCAAGCACTTCCATGTCGGTGAAGTTGTACAGCGGTGAGGCCGCGACATCATCGACACGCACCACCTCGCAGTGGGCCGTCGCATACGCGGCAGCCGAGCCCTCGTCCTCCACGTAGCCGAAATGGTGGCGGAACCGCTCGGCCAGACCGGTGTGGCTCTCGATGCACACCCCGCCGAACACGGCGTCGCGCAGCTGCACGGCGGCCGCGGGCGCGGAGAACAGCTCGACCGCGGCGGTGACCAGGTCGGCGAACACATCCGACCGCTTCGGCGCCCTACCGCGACCGCGCAGTGAGAACGACAGCGGCGGCGCACTCGTGACGCGCCGGGTGCCCGCTTCCGCGCCGGCGACCGCCGCCGACAGATGCCGCAGCTTGACGTCGTAGCGCCTCGAAACCGTCAGCAGTGCGCGAAAGGCCTTGTCGGCGTCGGTGATTCCGTGGTCCTCCTGCAGCCGGGCGACGGCGTTGCGTACGGCCACGTGCGAGATCAGATTGATCGGCGCGACGAGCGCCGACTCATTGAACGTCTGCTCGTCACCGATATGCACGTCGGCCATCCCGCGTCCTCTCCTCAGGCAATTGTGAGCTGTCAGTACCCCGAGGTTCTGGACACGAAACGGCGTTCACAGACCCGTAAGATGCGTGTCAGAACCGCCCGCAGTTCGACGCCGTCGGCACGCCCTTGAACCGGTCGGCGATCCACTGCATCGCCGGTTCCGCGTCGACGAGCATCGGCAGCCCGTGATTGACCATCGCCTTGTTCAGGAACGGCGGTTGCTCGTTGGTCCGCGCCTCGATGTCGGCGCCCTGGGCGCACCAGTCGCGGCCGAGCTGCATGGCCGGAGCCCACGGCACCAGCGGGTCGAACCTGTTGGCGTTGATCAACACCGGGGCGTTCGGCTTGGACCGGCCCAGCTTCTGCTCGTCGAACAGCGACGTGAACGGCTCCTGCTCGACGACCGCGAAGATGTCTTGATTGAAGTAGGGCTGCAGGTGGCGGAACATGAACTTCGTCAGCGTCTCGGCGACGCACTGGTCCTGCACCTTGAAGAGCAGGTCGGTACCCCGCGGGGTCAGCGTCGCCCGGATCGCCGCCTCGTGTTCGGGGTAAGCCGCGATCACCCCGTTGAGGGCATAACCCACTGCGCCCACCAGCATGCTGCCGTCGATGAACGGGAACAGCGCCTTCAGGTCGGCGGGCGGCGCCCCGGCGTAGCTACCGACGACGTCGACCTCCGGGGCGTACGACTGGGCCATCTCCGCTGCGGATGCCGCCGCTCCCCCACCCTGCGAATAGCCCCAAAAGGCCACGGGCCCATCGGGACTCAATGAAGTGTCCGGCAACCGCTTTGCCGCACGGGCCGCGTCGAGCATCGCGTGCCCCTGCGACACCCGGTTCGCGTACGTGTGCAGCCCCGGCGTGCCGAGGCCCTCGTAATCGGTCATGACGATCGCGAATCCGCGCGCCACCATGGTCGCGACGAACAACTCCTCGTAGTTGAACGCGATGTCCAGATAGGGCGACCAGTGGATACCTTGGTTGAACTGGCGCGACGGTGCGCACTGGTCCCCCTGGCCCTGGGTACCCGGCCCGTAGACGAGCAACGGGCGAGGCCCACCGAACGGCCACGGGTTGTGTGGTTCGAAATAGGTTCCGGTCACCGCGACCGGGTTGCCTCGAGCATCGTTGCTGCGGTACATGATTCGCGTACCGTTCGCCATGATCATGCCGAGTGCGCCCGACGGTTCGAGCACCAGGCGCGACGGTTCCGTGCGGATCAGATCACCAGGGCCGCCCGCCGGCAGTGGGTCCGGCGGAGTGTAGAACGCCTGGTATTCATCTTCGTTGAAGTACGGGTGGTGGTCGTCGATCGTCGGGTCGTCAGCGGCCGCCGGCGCGGCGCAGAATCCCGCGAGCACGGCCAGCACCAGGACGACGACGCCCAACCCCCCTGATCCCCGAAGCACCCCGCGACGTTAACAGACCGCTGCCACGACCCGGTGCCGGTTTCGTCAAACCCTCACTGCCACAGAGCAACCGGCGTCACGCCGCGGCCAGCCAGGCCAGCGCGGCGACCACCATGGCCTGGGTCGCGGCATCGAGCGTCGGTTGGATGACGGGCGCATAGTGCGGTGAGTGGTTCACCGGGATGTCCTGCTCGACGCGACCGCTTTCCATGGCCTGCCGGAACGCCGCCGGATCGGTGCCACCCACCCCCCAGTAGGTGTACGGCGCCCCGAGGGCGACCGGGATCTCACTGAAATCCTCACTGGCCGCACCCTGCGGCATGTCCATACACCGGTCCCCGAAGAACGCCGTGAACGCCTCACGCACCCGCGCGGTCGCACCGGGGTCGTTGTCGGTCAACGGGAACCGGCCGAACATCTCGAACTCGGGCTCGCGCGGGCACCCCGATGCCATGCACTCGGCCGTCACGATCCGGCGGATCGCGTCGAGGACGGTCGTGCGGGTCTGCTCGCCGTACGTACGAATGTTGAGCTGGAGCACCGCCCGATCGGGGATGACGTTGCTCTTGTTGCCGGATTCGATGCTGCCCACCGTGAGCACGACGGAGTCGACGGGGGCCACCTCCCGGGACACGATCGTCTGCAGCCGGATCACGATCATGGCGGCCAGCACCACCGGGTCGACGGACGACTGCGGCATGGAGCCGTGCGCACCACGCCCGTAGACGGTGATGCGCATACTGTCGGCGCTGGCCAGGAAGGGGCCGGAATGGGTGCCGATGATGCCGGCCGGAATGGGGAACACGTGCTGTCCGAGCGCGACGTCGACCGCAGGCAGCACCGACGCCAGGCCGTCGCGGACCATGGCTCGCGCACCATCGGCCGACTCCTCGGCCGGTTGGAACAACGCGACCAGGGTGCCGTTCCAACGATCGCGCCCCTCGGCGAGCAGTTGGGCGGCCCCGAGCAGCGCGGTGACGTGGACGTCGTGCCCGCAGGCATGCATCACCGGCACCTCGTGGCCGTCGGCGTCGGCGCTGCTCACCGTACTGGCGTAGTCCAGTCCGGTGGCTTCCCGCACCGGTAACGCGTCCATGTCCGCCCGCAGCAGCACCGTGGGGCCGGATCCGTTCTCCAGTACGCCGACGACGCCGGTGCCGCCGATCTTGTCGTGCACCCGATAGCCGTCATCGCCCAGGCGTTCGGCGATCACACCCGCGGTCCTGACCTCGTGATGCGACAACTCGGGGTGCCGATGGAGGTCGCGATAGCAGTCTTCCTGCCAGCCGCGGATTCCGTCGAGCCGCGAGAGAACGGCCTCCGCGGCGGTCGCCGACTTCGTCATGGGGCCTCCTGCTTCGTTGCAGATGGATGGTCCGGGTTACCTCCTCCCACAGACGCCGAAACGCCGCGGCGATTGCGCCGCGGCGTTTCGGTGTGGAGCGATTGAACTCAGTACCGGTAGTGCTCCGGCTTGTACGGACCCTCGACGTCGACGTTGATGTACTCCGCCTGCTCCTTGGTGAGCTTGGTCAGCGTGCCGCCCAGCGCCTCGACGTGGATGCGGGCGACCTTCTCGTCGAGGTGCTTGGCGAGGCGGTAGACCGCGTTGTCGTACTCGTCGTTCTTGGTCCACAGCTCGATCTGCGCGATCACCTGGTTGGAGAAGCTGTTGCTCATCACGAACGACGGGTGGCCCGTCGCGTTGCCCAGGTTCAGCAGACGGCCCTCGGAGAGGAGGACGATCGAGTGGCCGTCGTCGAAGGTCCACTCGTCGACCTGCGGCTTGATGTTGATCCGGGTGGCACCCGAGCGCTCCAGCGCCGCCATGTCGATCTCGTTGTCGAAGTGGCCGATGTTGCCGAGGATGGCCTTGTCCTTCATCGCCTTCATGTGGTCGAGGGTGATGATGTCCTTGTTGCCCGTCGAGGTGATGACGATGTCGGCGCTGCCGATCGCCTGCTCCACGGTCACCACGTCGAAGCCGTCCATCAGCGCCTGCAGCGCGTTGATCGGGTCGATCTCGGTGACCTGCACGCGGGCGCCCTGGCCGGCCAGCGACTCGGCGCAGCCCTTACCCACGTCGCCGTAGCCGCAGATCAGCACCTTCTTGCCGCCGATCAGCACGTCGGTGCCGCGGTTGATGCCGTCGATCAGGGAGTGGCGGGTGCCGTACTTGTTGTCGAACTTGCTCTTGGTCACCGAGTCGTTGACGTTGATGGCCGGGAAAGGCAGCTCACCCGCGGCCTCGAACTGGTACAGCCGCAGCACGCCGGTGGTGGTCTCCTCGGTGACACCCTTGACCGACTCGGCGATCTTCGTCCACTTGGTCTTGTCGGTCTCGAACCGCTCCCGCAGCAGGTTCAGGAAGACCTTGTACTCGGCGGAGTCGTCGTCCTCGGCGGGCGGGACCACGCCGGCCTTCTCGAACTGCGCACCGCGCAGCACCAGCATCGTGGCGTCGCCGCCGTCGTCGAGGATCATGTTGGCGGGCTCGCCCGGCCAGGTGAGCATCTGCTCCGCGGCCCACCAGTACTCCTCCAGCGTCTCGCCCTTCCAGGCGAAGACCGGGGTGCCCTTGGGCTCCTCGGGGGTGCCGTGCGGGCCGACGACGACCGCGGCGGCCGCGTGGTCCTGGGTGGAGAAGATGTTGCAGCTGGCCCAGCGGACTTCGGCACCGAGGGATACGAGCGTCTCGATGAGCACCGCGGTCTGCACCGTCATGTGCAGCGAACCGGAGACACGGGCGCCCTTGAGCGGCGCCACCTCGGCGTACTCGCGCCGCAGCGCCATCAGCCCGGGCATCTCGTGCTCGGCCAGGCGGATCTCTTTACGGCCGAATTCGGCCAGGGACAGGTCGGCGACCTTGTAGTCGATGCCGTTGCGGCTCTCGACCGTCAGTCGCTGCTCAGTCGTGGTCATGTGTTTCCTTCTCGTGCGCGCGTCGCATTTACTTAGCTGAGTGTCAGATTAGCGATCGGGGCGGTGCGTCTTCGCCAGCCGCGGATCCTGCTCGATAACACCGTAGCGCTCCGCGAAGGGAGTCATCAGCCGGGCCAGGTCACCGGCCACATCGTGGTCGGCCTCCGGCGGCATGGAGACGTAACTCATCGCCAGGCGCACGATCGCCCGGGCCAGGATTCCGGCGTCCTCGTCGCTGGCCTTGACCCAGCTGTTCCGGAAGGTCGACGTCAACCGGTCCGAGCAGCGGGTGATGATCGGGCCGCTGTCGGTGGTGATGATCTGCAGCAGGTCCGGTTTGGTGTCCCCCGACAGCAGCGAGATCACCAGCGGATCGGCGGCGGATTCGGTGAAGAACGCGCGGAACCCCTCCAGGAAGGCGGCGTACACCTCGCCGACGTTGCCTTCGATCGCCTCGTCCACCGCGTCGACGAGGCGGTCCGCCAGGCGCAGGGCATATCCCTGGGCCAGCCCGTGCCGGGAGCCGAATTCGTTGTAGATGGTCTGACGGCTGATCCCGGCGGCCTTGGCCACATCGGTCAGCGTGATCGACGACCAGTCCCGGCTGCGCAGCAGGTCGCGCATCCCGTCGAGGATCGAGTCGCGCAGCAGTACCCTCGACGCCTCGGCGTAGGGGACGCGGCGGTCGCGCGGGCTGCTCACACGCGGAAGACTAGCCTTTCCCGTCGCTTCGCTCGCCCCGGTCGTACTTCCCGTCGCTTCGCTCGCCCCGGTCGCATTTCCCGTCGCTTCGCTCGCCCCGGTCGCAGCGGTCAACCCCGCGCGACCTCCACCATCTCGAAGTCCGACTTCGCCGCGCCGCAGTCCGGGCAGCTCCAGTCGTCGGGGATGTCGTCCCAGCGGGTGCCCGGCGCGATGCCGTCCTCCGGCCACCCCTTGGCCTCGTCGTACTCGAATCCGCATTGCACGCAGACGAACAGTTTGTAGTCCATGGTGATGTTCCTTCCGAAATGTTGTTGACACTGCGCTGAGGGCCCCTGTCACTTGCACTTTCGCGCCCTGAGCGCAGACTCGACGGCCCTCAGATCGCCTCGAAGTCGACCTTCTCGCGCACCGCGCAGTCCGGGCAGCCCCAGTCCTCGGGGATGTCGTCCCACCGCGTCCCGGCCGGAAAACCCTCCCGCGGAGCGCCTTTGGCTTCGTCGTAGACGTAGTCACAGCCCGGGCAGCGGTAGGCGGTCATACCGTCGCGCCGCCGTATCGGGCGAGCACCTTGTCACGCACCCGCGGGTGGATGTTGACCTTGGTGATGTCACCGTCGTAGTGCTCGAGCACGCGGTGATCCATCACGTGGCGCCACAGCGGCGGGAAGTAGGTCAGCGCGATCATCGACGCATACCCGCTCGGCAGGTTCGGCGCGCCTTCCATGCTGCGCAGCGTCTGGTAGCGCCGGGTGGGGTTGGCGTGGTGGTCGCTGTGCCGCTGCAGGTGGTACAGGAACAGATTGGTCACGATGTGGTCGGAGTTCCAGCTGTGCACCGGTGCACACCGCTCGTAGCGACCGCTGTCGAGCTTCGCGCGCAGCAGACCGTAGTGCTCCAGGTAGTTGACCGTCTCGAGCAGCGTGAAGCCGAACACCGCCGAGATGACGATGTAGGGAATCAGCGCCCAACCGAACACCGCGATCAGCGCCCCGTAGAACACCACCGACATCGCCCACGCATTGAGGACGTCGTTGGACCAGTACGTCTTCGGATTCCACGGGCTCCGCCCGCTGCGCTCGAGCCTCTTGGCCTCCAGCTCCCAGGCCGACTTGAGTGAACCCCAGACGCTGCGCGGCAGGAATTCCCAGAACGTCTCACCGAACCGCGCCGATGCGGGGTCCTCGGGCGTCGCGACGCGGACGTGGTGGCCGCGGTTGTGCTCGATGTAGAAGTGGCCGTACCAGGTCTGCGCCAACGTGATCTTCGACAGCCAGCGCTCCAGCGAATCCTTCTTGTGGCCCAGTTCGTGTGCGGTGTTGATGCCGACGCCGCCGAGCAGGCCGACCGAGAGCGCCAGGCCGATCTTCGCCGGCCAGCCCAGTCCGCCGTCGAAGCCCAACCACCCGAGATCGGAGGCGGTGAACAGGTAGGCGCCCATGACCACGCTGGCGTACTGGAACGGCAGGTAGAGGTAGGTGCAGTAGCGGTAGTACTTGTCGTTCTCCAGTCGTTCCATCACCTCGTCGGGCGGGTTCTGGCCGTCGGGCCCGAACCGCAGATCGAGGGCGGGCAACAGGAGGTACAGCAGGATCGGTCCGATCCAGAACGGCACCGCGGCGGCCGCATGCCACCCCTGCTGGTTGAGCGCCCACACCACCGGCAGCATCACGAACAACGCGGTCGGGGCGATCAGGCCCATCAGCCACAGGTAGCGCTTGCGATCACGCCACTGGCCGACGTCGACGGTTTGCGGGTCTGCGGTCACAGCCACCTCCTAGTGAAGTCATCACGACGATGACTTGACTATAGGAGTGGTTTTGTCCGCTGTCTAGACATTGGACACTATTTTGTAAAACATCCTCACTCGGTCACGGCCTCCTGCTCGCGCCGGCCGACGAGCGAGTGCCTGCGGCCGTAGAGGAAGTACACGACCACGCCGATCGCCATCCAGATGAGGAAGCGGATCCAGGTCAGCCCCGTCAGGTTCAACATCAGCCACACACAGGCGATGATCGCGGCGACCGGCAGCAGCGGCACGAACGGCGCCTTGAAGCCGCGCTTGAGATCCGGGCGCGTGCGCCGCAGCACGATCACCCCGGCCGACACCAGCACGAACGCGAACAGCGTGCCGATGTTGACCATCTCCTCCAGCTTGCCGATCGGGAACACCGTCGCGGCGACGGCCACGACCACGCCGACGATCACGGTGATCCGCACCGGTGTGCCGTGCTCACCGGTCTGGGCCAGTTGACGCGGCAGCAGGGCGTCGCGCGACATCGCGAACAGCACGCGCGTCTGCCCCAGCATCAGCACGATCACCACGGTCGTCAGACCGGCCAGTGCGCCGATGGAGATGACGGTCGCGGCCCAGTCCACCCCGTTGGCCGCGAACGCCGTCGCGAGGTTCGCCCCGCTGCCCGCATCGCGGAGTTCGGTGTAGGACACCATGCCGGACAGGACCACGGCGACGGCCACGTACAAGACGGTGACGATCGCCAGCGACGACAGAATCCCGCGGGGGACGTCGCGCTGCGGGTTCTTGGTCTCCTCCGCGGTGGTGGCCACGATGTCGAATCCGATGAACGCGAAGAACACGATCGACGCACCGGCGAGCAGCCCGTACCAGCCGTAGGCGCTGCCCTCCGCGCCGGTGATCAACGAGAACAGCGACTGCTCGGTACCCGTGCCGCCCTCCCCGGATTCGGCGGGCGGGATGAACGGCGAGTAGTTGGCGGCCTTGATGAAGAACGAACCGACGATGACCACCAACAGCACCACCGCGACCTTGATGACGGTGATGATGAGGCTGACTTCGGCGGAGAGTTTCGTCCCACGGGCCAACAGCAGGGTGACGACGGCGATGATCACCAGCGCTCCCCAGTCCACCTCGAAACCGCCGAAGTTCGCGACCCCGCCGCCGAAGCCGAACACCGTGCCCAGATAACTCGACCAACCCTTGGCCACCACCGCCGCGGCCACGGCGAACTCGAGGATCAGATCCCACCCGATGATCCAGGCGACGAATTCGCCGAAGGTGGCGTAGGAGAACGTGTAGGCGCTGCCCGCGACGGGCACCGTCGAGGCGAATTCGGCGTAGCAGAGGGCCGCCAGACCGCACGCGATGGCGGCGAGTACGAACGAGATCGAGATCGCCGGGCCGGTGAGATTGCCCGCCGTCGACGCGGTGATGGTGAAGATGCCGGCGCCGATCACCACCGACACGCCGAACACGGTCAGATCCCACCAGCTCAGATCCTTGCGGAGCCTGGTCCCTGGTTCGTCGGTGTCGGCGATCGACTGCTCGACTGATTTCGTGCGCCATCTGCCGGCCATGACGTTTCCCTTTCGGATGGGGTCGCGATGCGAGTTAGGGCCTGGATTCGGGGAATGTACCGAGTACTGTGCACCGATGGGGCGGAGTACTAAACACGCGATTGTCATCGGGGGCAGCATCGCCGGGATGTGCGCGGCGCGCGTGCTGTCCGATTTCTACGACCACGTGACCGTATACGAACGCGACGAACTACCGGACCGGCCGGTCAATCGTGCCGCGGTACCGCAGGGGCGCCATGTCCATCTACTCATGGCACGCGGCGCCCAGGAGTTCGAGAACCTCTATCCCGGACTGCTCGACGGCATGGTCGCCGAGGGCGTGCCGATCCTGGAGAACCGGCCGGACTGCATCCACTTCGGCGCGGCCGGACATGTGCTGGGCACCCGGCACACCCTGCGCGACGAGTTCACCGCCTATGTCCCCAGCCGTCCGCAACTGGAATGGCAGATCCGGCGGCGCACCATGGCGATTCCGAACGTCACCGTCGAACGGCGGTCGGTCGACGAACCGGTCTTCGATCCGGTCGCACAGCGGGTCACCGGTGTGCGGCTCGACACCGACGGTGAACGGGAGACCGCGGCGGCCGATCTCGTCGTCGACGCCACCGGTCGCGGCACCCGGCTGCCGGTGTGGTTGACGCAGTGGGGTTTCGAACGGCCACCTGAGGACACCGTGGACGTCGCCATCGCCTACGCCACCCAGCAGGTGCACATCCCCGAGGGGTTGCTGGCCGAGAAGGTCGTCGTCGCCGGCGCGTCGGCCGAACAGCCGCTGGGCCTCGGAATGCTGTTCTACGAGGACGGCAACTGGAACATCACGACGTTCGGCGTCGGCAAGGCGGCGCCCCCGCAGGACTTCGCCGAGATCTGCGACCTGGCCGACACGATCCTGCCCGCCCACGTCGCCTCGGCCGTCCGCGCAGGTACCCCCTTGGGCGACATGGCTTTTCACAAGTACCCGACCAGCCGCTGGCGGCGCTACGACAAACTCGACCGGTTCCCGGCGGGCATCGTGCCCTTCGGCGACGCGGTCGTGAGCTTCAACCCGACCTTCGGTCAAGGGATGACGATGACCTCGCTGCAGGCGGATCACCTGCGCCGGGCGTTGCAGCGGCCCCGGGCGGATCTTGCGCGCACACTGAGCAAGGCGACGGCCAGGACCACGTTCCCGGTGTGGCAGATGAACGCGATCGGCGATCTGACACTGCATCGCGCGAGCGGCCCGATGCCGAAGTGGTACGCCCCTGTGGGCAGCCTGTTCGACCAGTTCCTCGGCGCCGCGGAAACCGACCCGGTGCTCGCGGAGTGGTTCCTGCGACGGTTCAGCCTGCTCGACAGCCTCTACATGGTTCCCTCGCCGCGGTTGGTGGGCCGCACCATCGGCCACAACATGCGGTTGTGGCTGGCGGAGAAACGGGCCGCCCACCGCCGTGGGCACGACCGCGAACTCGTCGGGAGCCGGTGAGACGGCTCGCTAGATCCCGACGGTGACGCGGAAGACCGTCGTCGGCACTGCGGCGAGCAACTGAATCGGTCCGTCGTCGGCGGTCACCCAGCCCGCCGCACCTCGCGGCAGTGTCAGCACGTCGCCGCCTTTCGCGCGGACCTCCGCGCAGCCCTCGGTGCAGACCAGCACCTGCGGTCCGTCGTGGGGCGACGGCGCGTCCAGTTCGTGGCCGACGTTGTCACCGTCGAGTCGCAGCACCGACACCGCGAACTCCGGCGCCGGGGTCCTGTACTCGAACTCGATTCCTTCCCTGGCGGTTTCGGGACGCAGCACGAGGTCGGGGGTCGGCGTGAAGTCGAGCACCCGCAGGAGTTCGGGGACGTCGACGTGCTTGGGCGTCAACCCCCCGCGTAAGACGTTGTCGGAGTTGGCCATCACCTCCACACCCACACCGTGCAGATAGGCGTGCAGATTCCCGGCGGGCAGGTAGATCCCCTCCCCCGGACTCAGCGTGATGCGATTGAGCAGCATTGCCGCCAGCACGCCGGCGTCCCCCGGATAGCGTTCGCCGAGTTCCAGCACCGTCTTGACCTCGGCCTCGAATTCGGTCTGCCCGGCGCGGATGTAATCGATCGCACCGTCGAGCACGGCGGGCACCAGCACGTCGAGATCCGGCTGGGGTGCGGTGATCCACGTGGTGAACAACGCGCGCAGACCGTCGGGTTCGGACTGTCCGTGCAGGAGGTTGACGAACGGGTCCAGTTCGGGCACCCCGAGCGCGCGCATCAGGTCGACGGTGCGCGCGACCGGACGGAACCCGGCCAGCGCCTCGAACCGGTCGAGCGCGACCAGCAACTCGGGTTTGTGGCTGCGGTCGCGGTAGTTGCGCATCGGCGCCGACACCGGGATGCCGAGGCGCTCCTCGCGGTCGTAGCCCTCGGCGGCCTGCTGCGCACTCGGATGGGCCTGCAGCGACAACGGCTCGTCGGCCGCGAGCACCTTCACCAGAAACGGCAGCGTCTCGCCGAACCGGTCCACGACCGCGGCACCCAACTGGCCTGCGGGGTCGGCGCGCAGCGCCTCGAGCAACGAGACCTCACCGGCTTCGCCCTGCAGATACGCCGGATCACCGGGATGCGCACCGAACCAGAGTTCGGCCTCCGGATGTGGTGTGGGACTTGGCCTTCCGGTGAAATCGGCAATCGCCGTCCGCGAACCCCAGGCGTAGGTCCGCACTGCTCCCCTCAGCAGATGCACTCGATCAACCTCGAACCAGTCGCAGATAGACCGCGGTCATCTCCAACCGCACCGCCAATTTCGCCAATTGCTGTTCCATCCCCCTGCCGCCGGCCGCAGCCCCTCCTGGCTCCGGTCCGTCGGGTACATCTTCGGCGTTGACCAGGTCGAGGTCGTCGTATCCGCTGACCCGCGCCGTCACGGTCGGACGCTCCGCCTCGGTGGTGAGGACGAACGTCCGCGCGCGCCGTGGCAGTGGCCCGTCGAGTTCCTCGTCATGAAACAGCGAGGCTCCGCCATGGCCGGACCCGGCGGCGCCGAACCCGCTGCGCAGCGCCACCAGCACGTCGCCGAGGCCGACCGCGGCCACCGTCTCCTGCGCCACCCGCAGCAGCACCGCGGCGCCGTGCCGAGCCAGCGCAAGCGTGGTCGCGTTGTCACCGGCGAGGACGACGTCGCGGCCCGACATGCGTTCGGCCAGCGCCTTGGCGGGGTTCGTGACCAGTTCCCGTGCCGCGCTGTTGCGCAGCGCCTCGGCGTCGAGTTCGTCGGCGAGTTCGCCGAGATCCACCCGCAGACCCGGAGCCACGACCTGCAGGACGGCCAGGCCCGCCGCGAGATAGCGCGACAGACCGAAGTCGTCGGGCACCCACAGGCGCGGTGCGAGCGCGACCGCGCGCCCGGCCGTCGCGTCCCGCAGCGGTCCCTCGTAGGGGGCCACCACCACGACGCGGGCACCCCGGCGCACACCGGTCGCGGCCGCCGCCACCAGCGCGGGGTCGGCCGGATCGTCGCCGGCCAGCACGATGACGTCGAGCGCGCCGATCCAGGGCGGCGCCTCGGCCACCGTGACGATCGGGGCGGCAACGACGGCGCCGAACGCGGCGGCCAGGACTGCACCGGCGGTTTCGGCGGTGCCGCGGCCCGCCACCCAGATCACCGTGCGCGGCAGCTGACCCGAGCGCAACGACTCGAGCAGACCCTCGTCGAGCGCGGCCGCCGTGGCGCGCACCTGCGCACCGGCCATCGCGGCCGCCCTCAGCAGACCGTCGCGGTCGGCGGCCAGCAGGGCCTCTCCGTCGTCGAGGTCCACCACGGCAGCCGATGATCCGGTCACGTCGATGTCCTGCCCGGTTCGGCGTTCTGGGCCCGCACGGTCTCGGAGACCTGCCCGACCACCTCGTCGACCTCCTCGGCGGTCCGCGCTTCGACGTTGAGGCGCAGCAACGGTTCGGTGTTGGAGGTGCGCAGGTTGAACCACTGACCGCCGCCGAGGTCGACGGTCACCCCGTCGAGGTGGTCGATGGAGTGGATGCGGGTACCGAACGACTTGAGCACCGCCTCCACACAGGCGGGCGCGTCGGCGACGGTGAAGTTGATCTCGCCCGACGCCTCGTAGCGCTGGTAGTCGGCCATGAAATCCGACAGCGGGCGGTCCTGTTCGCTGAGCGCGGCCAGCACGTGCAGGGCGGCCAGCATGCCCGAGTCCGCACCCCAGAAGTCCCGGAAGTAGTAGTGCGCCGAGTGTTCGCCGCCGAAGATCGCGCCCGTCTCGGCCATCAGCGCCTTGATGTAGGAGTGCCCGACGCGTGAGCGGACCGCCGTTCCGCCGCGTTCGGCGACGAGTTCGGGAACCGCCCGCGAGGTGATCAGGTTGTGGATCACCGTCGCACCGATCTCGCGGCCGAGTTCGCGCGCGGCCACCAGCGCGGTGACCGCCGACGGCGACACCGCCTGGCCCTTCTCGTCGACGACGAAGCAACGGTCGGCGTCACCGTCGAAGGCCAGACCGATATCGGCGCCGACGGCGACGACGTGCGCCTGCAGATCGATCAGGTTGGCCGGATCCAGCGGGTTGGCCTCGTGGTTGGGGAAGGTGCCGTCGAGTTCGAAGAACAGCGGCAGCAGGGTGATCGCCTCGATGGGGCCGAGGACCGCCGGCGTCGTGTGGCCCGCCATCCCGTTGCCCGCGTCGACGGCGACGCGCAGGGGACGCCGCCCGGGGATCTCCACCAGCGACCGCAGGAACGCGCCGTAGTCGGTCAGCACGTCGCGGTCCGACGCGCTGCCGCGCGGTCCGTCGTGGGCGGGGACGCCGTCGATGACCTGCTCGGCGATCTGCGCCAGCCCGGTGTCCCGGCCGACCGGTTTGGCCCCGGCGCGGCACAGCTTGATGCCGTTGTAGGCGGCCGGGTTGTGGCTGGCGGTGAACATCGCGCCGGGGCAGTCCAGCAACCCCGAGGCGAAGTACAGCTGATCGGTGGAGGCCAACCCGATCCGCACCACGTCGAGGCCCTGGGCCATCGCGCCCTCGGCGAATGCCTCCGACAGCGCGGGTGAACTCGACCGCATGTCGTGGCCGATCACGATCTGGGTCGCGCCGTCGGCGACCAGCCGTGCGAACGCCGCGCCGACGTCGGCGACGAACCCCTCGTCGAGTTCCTCACCTACCAGGCCACGAACGTCATACGCCTTGATGACGCGATGCACCGCCGCAGCCGGCCGAGACATACAACTCCTTGGAGTCGGGGACTTTCCGTCAGCCTATCCGCACCGGAGGGATCGTTCGCGTGGCTATGACGCCCTACTCGGCGGGGTCGGGCAGCACGCGCAGGTGCCCGCGCCTGCGGCCGGTCGGCTCGGGCCGCCGCACCGGCGGCGCCAGCAACGCTCCGCTCTGGGCCCCGCTCGTGGGATCGGAGAATCCGGGGACGACCGCGCCTGCGGTCGGCCCGGTCGAATCGCGGCCTTCCCGGACCGCATCGGCCAGGGCGACGAGGTCGTCGTCGTCGGTGTGTGAGGGCAGCGGTCCGGCGTGGCGGACCAGTTCCCATCCGCGCGGTGCGGTGATCCGGCCGGCGTGGCCGACGCACAGGTCCCACGAGTGCGGTTCGGACACGGTGGCCAGCGGGCCGACGACAGCGGTGGAGTCGGAGTAGACGAACGTCAGCGTCGCCACCGCATAGTGGGGGCACCCGGGCCTGCAGCAGCGACGGGGAACATTCACGAACGGAAGGCTATCGCGGGACAAACGCCGCGTGGTGCCGGACACGCGCAGCGGCGGACCCGCCGATAGCCAACCGTTACGATCGGTGACCGTGGCCGAGCGCAACCGCTGGAGATCACGCCGCGGTCGCGAGATGCGCGGCCCGCTCCTCCCGCCGACGGTGCCCGGGTGGCGCAGCCGCGCCGAGCGGTTCGACATGGCGGTGCTGGAGGCCTACGAGCCGATCGAGCGGCGGTGGCAGGACAGGGTGTCCGGACTGGACGTCGCGGTGGACGAGATCCCGCGCATGGCGCCGAAGGATCCCGAGAGTGTGCAGTGGCCGCCGGAAGTGGTGGCCGACGGGCCGGTGGCGCTGGCTAGGCTGATACCGGCCGGCGTCGATGTCCGCGGTAACTCCACGCGGGCGCGAATCGTGTTGTTCAGGAAGCCGATCGAGCGCCGGGCCAAGGACTCCGACGAACTCGCCGAACTGTTGCATGAGGTGCTCGTGGCTCAGGTGGCCACATATCTGGGGGTCGAACCCTCGGTCATCGACCCGACGATCGACGACGACTGAGGCGGCCCCCACAGAGGGGTCCGGTTGGGATCAGATGATGCCGCGCTTGAGGCGACGGCGCTCGCGCTCGGAGAGCCCGCCCCAGATTCCGAAGCGCTCGTCGTGGGCCAGCGCGTAGTCGAGGCACTCGTCCTTGACCTCGCAGCCCATGCAGATCCGCTTCGCCTCGCGAGTCGAACCACCCTTCTCGGGGAAGAACGCCTCGGGATCGGTCTGAGCGCACAGGGCGCGCTCCTGCCACAGATCGTCGGCGTCCTCGGGTTCGGCGTCGACGCGTTCCGGAACCAGACTCAGCTGAGGCCGACTCATGGCCCCCATCGGTGCGGCTCCGGTGTCGGTGTGTGGCGCCCCGCCGACGGAGCCGAGTAGCCGGTTGTCGAACCGGACTACGCGATCGAATTCGCTTTGCTCAAAAGACATTTCCCGCCCCTCCTCACTCGGTGTCGTAGATCCACGTGGCCCCACTCAGGACTGAAGGGCCGGCCCAATTCGAACAAGTGATCGAATCTCGGTCTGCGACACCGAAATCGGCTGGCCAAACCGGGAAATGACACTGGTGTGATTACACACGGGCGGAAGGCTGCGGTCAAGCGCTGGAACAGGAATTCATACCACCTCGTGACACTTCCGCGGCGCGTCGGAAATCACGGCGTGTCCCGCCCGTGACGTACGGCATCCCCGGCGGCCGCGGGAGCGGTGCGACCCCACGGTTGGCGAGCGCCTAGTCTCGTTCGATGTGAAGGTCACGGTTCTGGTCGGCGGCGTCGGTGGGGCACGCTTTCTGCTCGGGGTGCAGCACCTGCTCGGTCTCGGCCAGTTCGCCCGCGACGACGCCCGGGACCCCGACGCCCACGAGTTGACCGCGGTGGTCAACGTCGGTGACGACACGTGGATGTTCGGTGTGCGGATCTGCCCGGACCTCGACACGTGCATGTACACCCTGGGCGGTGGCATCGACCCCGACCGCGGATGGGGTCACCGCGACGAAACGTGGCACGCCAAGGAGGAACTCGCCGCCTACGGCGTCCAGCCGGACTGGTTCGGACTCGGTGACCGCGACCTGGCCACCCATCTCGTCCGCAGCCAGATGCTGCGCGCCGGCTATCCGCTGTCCCAGGTGACCGAGGCGTTGTGCGACCGATGGAACCCCGGTGCCCGTCTGCTGCCCGCCAGCGACGACCGCAGCGAGACCCACGTGGTGATCACCGACCCCGACACCGACGAACGCCGCGCCATCCACTTCCAGGAGTGGTGGGTGCGGTACCGGGCGAAGGTGCCCACCCACAGCTTCGCGTTCGTCGGCGCCGACAAGGCCACCACCGCACCCGGCGTCACCGACGCCATCGCCGACGCCGACGTCGTACTGCTGGCGCCGTCCAACCCGGTGGTCAGCATCGGCTCGATCCTGGCCATCCCCGGCATTCGCGGCGCCCTGCGGTCCACATCGGCCAAGATCATCGGCTACTCGCCGATCATCGCCGGAAAACCGTTGCGCGGCATGGCTGATGAGTGTCTGTCCGTGATCGGCGTCGCATCGACCTCCGAAGCGGTCGGCCGTCACTACGGCGCCCGGTCGGGCACCGGCATCCTGGACGGATGGCTGGTGCACGAGGGTGACAGCGCGCAGATCGACGGCGTGCAGGTCGAGGCGGTGCCGCTGTTGATGACCGATCCGGCGACCACCGCCGAGATGGTCCGCGCCGGTGTGCGCCTGGCCGGGGTGACGCTGTGACCGCACACGGCGGCTCCGCCGCGCCGACCGACCACGGCTCGGCCGCGGCGGTGGAGATCCTGCCGGTGCCGGGGTTGCCGGAGTTCCGGCCCGGTGACGACCTGGCCGCCGCACTGGCAGCCGCCGCACCCTGGCTGCGCGACGGCGACGTCGTGGTGGTCACCAGCAAGGTGGTGTCCAAGTGCGAGGGCCGCATCGTCGCCGCACCGGAGGACCCTGAGGAGCGGGATGCGTTGCGCCGCAAACTCGTCGACGACGAAGCCGTGCGCGTCCTCGCCCGCAAGGGACGCACGCTGATCACCGAGAACGCCATCGGGCTCATCCAGGCGGCCGCCGGAGTCGACGGTTCCAACGTCGACACGACCGAACTCGCCCTGCTGCCGGTCGACCCCGACGGAAGCGCCGCACACCTGCGGACCGGCCTCGCCGAACGACTCGGTGTCACGGTGGGAATCGTCATCACCGACACCATGGGACGCGCGTGGCGCAACGGTCAGATCGATGCGGCGATCGGCGCCGCCGGCCTGGCCGTCCTGCACGGATACGCCGGCGCGCGTGACGCGCACGGCAACGAACTGCTGGTCACCGAGGTGGCCGTCGCCGACGAGATCGCCGCCGCCGCGGACCTGGTCAAGGGCAAGCTCACCGGCATACCGGTGGCCGTGGTGCGCGGATTGACGTTGGCGGACAACGGATCAACGGCGCATGATCTGCTGCGCCCCGGCGAGGACGACCTGTTCTGGCTGGGCACCGAGGAGGCCATGGCGCAGGGCCGCGCCGAGGCTCAGCTGCTCCGGCGTTCGATACGCCGGTTCAGTGCCGACCCCGTGGCTCCCGAGATGATCGAGGCCGCCGTCGCCGAGGCGCTCACGGCTCCCGCGCCGCACCACACGCGGCCCGTCCGCTTCGTCTGGGTGGGCGACCACGCCACCCGCATCCGTCTGCTCGACCGGATGAAGGACCGCTGGCGCGACGATCTACTCGCCGACGGGCTTTCGGCGGACGCCGTCGAACGCCGGCTGGCGCGTGGCCAGATCCTCTACGACGCACCGGAACTCGTCATCCCGTTCCTGGTGCCCGACGGCGCGCACGACTATCCGGACGACACCCGCACCGCGGCCGAGCACACCATGTTCACCGTGGCGGTGGGCGCCGCCGTCCAGGCGTTCCTCGTCGCGCTGGCGGTGCGCGAGGTCGGCAGCTGCTGGGTCGGCTCGACGATCTTCGCCGCGGATGCGGTGCGCGCGGAACTGGACCTGCCCGCCGAGTGGGAACCGTTGGGCGCCGTCGCGGTCGGCCACCCCGCCGAGCCGCAGGGCCCCCGCGATCCTGTTCTGCCAGAAGGGCTCCTGGTGCGCCGGTGAGCCTGCACGCATCGGCGGTCGACATCCTGACCGACTGGGTCGCCCCCGACCCGGCGCAGGATTCGTTGCGTCACGCCGTGATCGCATTCCTCGCCGCACGACCCGACGGATGCCTGCGCGCCTGTGTGCCCGGCCACGTCACCGCCTCGGCGCTGGTGCTCGACCATGCCGGCACCCACGCGGTGCTGACGCTGCACCCACGGTTCGGCCGCTGGCTGCAGTTGGGCGGACACTGTGAACCCGACGACCCGGACATCGTCGCCGCCGCGCTGCGTGAGGCCGCCGAGGAATCCGGCATCGACGGGCTGGTCATCGACCCCCGGCTCGCGACCGTGCACGTTCATCCGGTGACCTGCTCGCTGGGCGTACCGACACGTCACCTCGATCTGCAGTTCCTCGTGCGCGCACCGGAGGGGGCGCAGATCGCGCGCTCGGACGAGTCGCTGGATCTGCGGTGGTGGCCGCTCGACGCGCTGCCCCCGGACACGGACTTCGGGTTGGCGCAGCTGGCCGCCGAGGCGCGACGTCGCGGTCAGACGTCGGTCGAGTAGCGGATGCCGCCGTCGGGGATCTTCACTCCCGGCCACACCCGCGCCCCACGCAACAACTCACAGCGCGCGCCGATGTCGGCGCCGTCGCCGATGACCGCGTCGCGGATCAGGGCCCGCGGACCGATCCGCGCGCCGAACCCGATGATGGACCGCTCGATCACCGCGCCGGCGCCGACGCGCACACCGTCGAAGATCACCGCGCCGTCGAGCCGCGCGCCCGCACCCACCTCGGCGCCCCGACCCACCACGGTGCCGCCGATCAGCAGCGCGCCGGGTCCGACGGCCGCACCGTCGTGGACGAGGTTTTCGCCGCGGTGTCCCTCCAACGCCGGCGACGGTGCGATCCCGCGAACCAGGTCGGCCGAACCGCGCACGAAGTCCTCGGGGGTGCCCATGTCCCGCCAGTACGTCGCGTCGACGTACCCGCAGACCCGCAGGCCGTCCGACAGCAGACCGGGGAACACCTCCCGTTCGACCGAGACGGCGCGGTCGCGCGGAATGCGGTCGATGACGGAACGCTTGAACACATAGCAGCCGGCGTTGATCTGGTCCGTCGGCGGATCCTGCGTCTTCTCCAGGAACGCGGTGACCACACCGTCGGCGTCGGTCGGCACGCAACCGAAGGCCCGGGGGTCGCCCACCCGCACCAGGTGCAGGGTGACGTCGGCGTCCTTGCTCACGTGGCTGTCCAGCAGCGCGCGCAGGTCACAGCCCGACAGCACATCGCCGTTGAACACCATCGCGGTGTCGTGGCGCAGCTTCTCGGCGACGTTGGCGATCGCACCGCCGGTGCCCATCGGCTCGGATTCGTACACGTACTCGATCTGCAGGCCGAGCTTCGAGCCGTCACCGAACTCGGCCTCGAAGACCTCCGCCTTGTAGGACGTCCCGAGTATGACGTGCTCGATGCCCGCCGCGGCGATGCGCGACAGCAGGTGGGTCAGGAACGCCAACCCGGCCGTCGGCAGCATCGGTTTGGGCGCCGACAGCGTCAGGGGACGCAGCCGGGTGCCCTGCCCGCCCACCAGTACGACGGCGTCGACCTCAGCCGGATTCACCATTACCTACCCCCCTTTGGCCTGATTTCGCCCTGACTGCGCCGCGCTTTGCGCACCACCAGACCTGCTCGCACGGCCAGCGCGCCCTTCATCGCTCCGCGCAGCGGCGCCTGCCACCGGCGCGGATATCGATCAGACAAGAAAGTGTAGGTGCTGCGATGGTGGGCAGCCAGGTTGCGGGCCGGGTCCCGGCCGGTCGAATGCCCCTTGTCGTGGAGGATCTCCGCCGACGGCACGTACACGTTGAGCCATCCGGCCTTGCCGAGACGATCACCAAGGTCAACGTCCTCCATGTACATGAAGTACCGCTCGTCGAACCCGCCGATCTCGGCGAACGCCGCCCGGCGCAGCAGCAGGCAACTCCCCGACAACCAGCCGACGGGCCGTTCGCTGGGCTCGGCGCGGTCCTGGCGGTAGGCCGCGGTCCACGGATTGGACTTCCAGAACGGGCCGACCACGGCGTGCATCCCGCCGCGGATCAGGCTGGGCAGGTGCCGCGCGGACGGATACACCGAACCGTCGGGGTCGCGGATCAGCGGTCCGAGCGCACCGGCCCGCGGCCACCTGTCCGCGGCCTCCAGCAGCAGATCGATGGAGCGGGGGCCCCACTGCACATCCGGGTTGGCGACGATGAGAAATTCCGACCGTTCCGAGTCGAGCGAGGCGACCGCCCGGTTGACCGCGGTGCCGTAGCCGAGGTTGCCCCCGGTGCGCAGAAGCCGGGTGTTCGGATAGCGCTGCACTGCCTGCTCCGGCGCCCCGTCGGTGGATCCGTTGTCGGCCATGACGACCGAGACCGGCCGATCGGTGGCATGCGCCAGCGTGGCCAGGAACCGGTCGAGGTGCGGGCCCGGCGAGTACGTCACCGTGACGACGACCAACTCGTCACTCATCCGGCGACCGCCCGTTCACGCAACACGGCGTAGAGGGTAGCGGCACGTCACCGGCTCTCGCGCAATGCCGAGACCAGGGCCTCACGCCACGGCCGGAGCGCCGTCAGGCCGCACGCCGCCGAGCCGGCGCCGGACAGCGCCGAGTACGCGGGCCGGGGGGCCGGTCGCGGGAAGCGGTCACTGCCGACCGGTCGCACCCGCTCGGGGTCGGCGCCCACCGTCTCGAAGACCGCGCGGGCCTGGTCGAAGCGGCTGGCCTGACCGTCGTTGGCGGCGTGCAGCAGCGGTCCGCGCACTCCCCCGTCGGCGATCTCGAGCAGCGCCGCGACCAGGTCGTGCGCGCTGGTGGGTGAGCCGATCTGGTCGGCCACCACGTCGACGGTGTCCGCACCGAGTGCCTTGCGGCGCATCGCGGCAACGAAGTCGGTGCCGTCGGCGCCCGCGTAGACCCAGGCGGTCCGCACGACGTACCCGTGCGGCAGCGCGTCGAGCACCGCCCGCTCTCCGGCGAGCTTGGTGCGCCCGTAGACGCTCAGCGGCGCCGGCGCATCGTCGATCTCATAGGGGTGCGGCGACGCCACGCCGAAGTCTCCGCTGAAGACGTAATCGGTCGAGACGTGGATCAGGCCGGCGCCGACCCGCGCGCAGACGGTCGCGAGGATGCCCGGACCGACGGCGTTGACCGCGTGTGCGCGCTCGGGTTCGGCCTCGGCGCGGTCGACGTCGGTGTAGGCCGCGCAGTTGACCACCACGTCACCCGCAGCGACCGCCCGCGCGACAACGTCGGCGTCGGTGATATCGCAGTCGGCCGACGTGAGCGCCGACACGTCGCGCCCCTGCCGGCGCGCCTGAGCAGCCAGGATGCGCCCGACCATGCCGCCGGCACCGGTGATCACGAGACGTTGCGGCATGCGTGTGAGTTTGACACGCGGCCTGGCGCGCCGACGATCGCTACCCCGTCTGCGCTGCCCTCGCCAGTAGCCTGGGCTGATGCCCTTCCGAGTCCTTCGTGCCGTCGCCGTGACGGTCACCCTTGCCGTGGTGCTCGGGACCGGTGTGGCCTGGAGCCGGATCCGGTCCTTCGAGGAGGGCATCAACCACATCAGCTCCCCGGCCCTCGGCGAAGGCGGCGAGGACGGTGCGATCGACGTCCTGCTGGTGGGGTCCGACAGCCGTACCGACGCGCACGGCAACCCGCTGTCGGAGGAAGAGCTGGCCGTGCTGCGCGCCGGCAACGACGTGTCCACCAACACCGACACCATCATCTTGATCCGTATCCCCAACAACGGGCAGTCGGCGACGGCCATCTCGATCCCGCGCGATTCCTACGTCCAGGCCCCCGAGCTGGGCAAGATGAAGATCAACGGTGTGTACGGGTCGGTGCACCTCGAGAAGCTCAAAGAACTCGTCGAGGAGCAGGGGATGGACCCCGCCGAGGCGGAGCCGCTGGCGGTCGAAGACGGTCGCGAGGCGTTGATCAAGACGGTCGCGAACCTCACCGGGGTGACCGTCGACCACTACGCCGAGATCGGGCTGCTGGGCTTCGCGCTGATCACCGACGCCCTCGGCGGTGTCGATGTCTGCCTCAAAGAACCTGTCTACGAACCGCTTTCGGGTGCGGACTTCCCGGCCGGCTGGCAGAAACTGAACGGGCCGCAGGCGTTGAGCTTCGTGCGTCAGCGCCACGATCTGCCGCGCGGCGACCTCGACCGGGTGACCCGCCAGCAGGCGGTGATGGCGTCGCTCGCCCACGAGGTGATCTCCAGCAAGACGCTGTCGAGCCCGGCGACGCTGAGCCGGCTGGAGGCGGCCGTGCAGCGGTCGGTGGTGCTCTCCGACGGCTGGGACATCATGGATTTCGTCGATCAGCTGCAGAAGCTGGCCGCCGGCAACGTCGCCTTCGCCACCATCCCGGTGGTGCGTGAGGACGGCTGGAGCGACGACGGTATGCAGAGTGTGGTGCGTGTCGACCCGGCGGCGGTCCAGGAGTGGGTCACGGGTCTGCTCAACGAACAGGACGAAGGCAAGACCGAGGAACTGGCCTACACACCGGACAAGACGACCGTCGAGGTCGTCAACGCCACCGACATCAACGGTCTGGCCGCTTCGGTGTCGACAGTGCTGTCGCAGAAGGGATTCACCCCCGGCGCGACCGGCAACTTCGAGGGCGGTGCCGTCACCGGCAGCCAGGTGCGGGCGGCCAAGGCCGACGATCTCGGCGCCCAAGCGGTGGCGAAGGATCTGGGCGGACTCACCGTCGTGGAGGACGGTTCCGTGGCGCCGGGCACGGTGCGGGTGGTGCTCGCCGACGACTACACCGGCCCCGGCTCCGGACTCGACGGCACGGACCCGACGCTGCTGGCCGCCGACCCGGTCGCCACCGGGGCCACCGATCCGGCCGCACCACCGCCGCCCCCGCAGATCATCACCGCCGGTTCCGATGACCCGGAGTGTGTGAACTGACTGTCACCGCGGCACTGCTGGGCCCGCTGCTGGATTCCGACCCCGCCGGGCCGAGCATCACCTACTACGACGACGCGACCGGCGAACGCATCGAAGTGTCCCACGTGACGCTGGCGAACTGGGCGGCCAAGACCGGCAACCTGCTTCGCGACGAACTCGGGGCGGGCCCGGCGAGCCGGGTGGCGATCCTGCTTCCCGCGCACTGGCAGACCGCGGCGGTGTTGTTCGGCCTCTGGTGGATCGGCGCCGAGGCGCTCGTGGGCGGTCCGTCGGATGTGGACGGCGCCGACCTGGCGCTGTGCACCGCCGGACGCATCGACGAGGCGGATGCCGCGGCGGGGATGGGCGAGATCGCCGTGCTGTCTCTGGATCCGTTCGGCCGACCGGTGCCCGATCTGCCGGTCGGCGTCACCGACTACGCCACGGCGGTGCGCGTGCACGGCGACCAGATCGTCCCCGAACGCGCACCGGGCCCGGCGCTGAACGGACGCCCCGTCGACGAGGTCCTCGCGGCGGCCGGCCGGGCCGCCACCGCGGCCGGGCTCCAGCCACGGGACCGGGTGCTGTCCACGGCCGACTGGGCCACGGCCGACGACGTGGTCGAGGGCCTGCTCGCGGTCTATGCGGTCGGCGGGTCCCTGGTACAGGTCGCACACCCGGATCCGGCCGTCCTCGAGCGGCGCCGCGCGATGGAGAAGGTCACCCGCGACCTGTGCTGACCCTCGCGGGTCAGCACAGCAACGGCCATTGAGTTCTAAGCCTTTTCTCAACGTGGCCAAACAGAGTAGTGCCCGCTGAGTGGTAAATTCGTCTGCGACACGGCCGGCCGTCGTGTGATGCCTTGACGAGCAGAGGTGGTTCGATGACCGAACCCGCCACCGCAGTGGTCACCCTGGTGTTGCTCGGGCTCTGGCATCTGTCCAACCGTCGCCACCCCGGGTGGCAGGTCAGCGCCGACGGCAGGTTCTTCATCCTGTCCGGCTATCCGACGCTGATGATCGCCGTGTACTGGTTGACCACCGCCCCGAGCAACACCGCCTGGGAGTGGGCGCTCGGCAACGCGTGGACCATCGTGGCGATGGTGTCGTTCGTCTACGGGTTCAACGCGCTCAACGCGGTCCCGCTCAGGCAGCAGTCGGTGTCCGAGGCGATCGAATCCCTCTCCCTGACCACCGATCACACGTCCTGACGGCGGGCGCCGCCCCCGATCAGAACCGGAATTCGGCCGGGCGCCCGTCGGTCCGTCCGAGCATCCAGGCGATCGCCGCGGCGGACCGTTCCGCTGCCCGGCCGTCCCCGAACGGATTGCCCTTCGAGACCATCGCCGTCCGCTCGTCGGGATCGTCGAGCAGGCGACAGGCGTTGCCCAGCACCGCATCGCGATCGGTGCCGACGAGGATGGCGCACCCCGCGTCGACGGCCTCCATCCGCTCGGTGACCTCCCGCAGGACGATGACCGGAACGCCGAAGCTGGGCGCCTCCTCCTGGATACCTCCGGAGTCCGACAGCACCAGCGTGGACGCCGCGAGCGCCCCGACGAGCACCGGATACGCCAGGGGCTCGGTCACCAGCACCCGGGGATGAGCCCCGAGCACGGCCCGGACCTGTTCTGCGACGACGGGATTGGGATGAGCGGGCAGCACCACCTCGACGTCGGAGTACTTCTCGAGCAGGAGCGCGACGGCGTTCAGCACGCGGTCGAGCGGTTCACCCCAGGATTCGCGACGATGCGCCGTCACCAGCACCAGCCGGCTGGCGCCGGTCCGGGCCCGCTCGACGAACGCCGCCACGCGGGAATCGGTGACCCGCCCGCCTCGCGCGGCGATGCCGAGCACCGCGTCGATCACGGTGTTGCCGGTGACGACGATGTCGGCCGCCGGGGTGCCTTCCCGCTCGAGGTTGGCCCGCGCCCGCGCGGTCGGCGCGAGATGCAGCCGGCTGATCTGGCCGACCAGCTTGCGGTTGCCCTCCTCGGGGAACGGCGCCGCCAGGTCGTGTGAGCGCAGGCCCGCTTCGAGGTGGGCGACCGGCAGCTTCGCCCAGAAGGCGACCATCGCCGCGGCCAACACCGTCGTGGTGTCCCCCTGAACCACCACCGCCGCGGGAGTCCGCTGCTGCCAGAGCTTTTCGAGCTTCATCGTCAGCGCAGCCATGAGTTCGGCCTGACTTCCGCTGCCGCGGTCGATGCTCAGCGTGACGTCCGGTTCGAGGCCGAACGCATTCAGGGCCTGATGAACCATCGTCGGATGTTGCCCGCTGGCGACGAACACCGGCGTCATGCCCTGCGCCCGCAGGGCAGGCACCAACGGTGCCAGCTTGATGGCCTCGGGGCGGGTCCCTGCTACCAGGTGGACTTCGGTCACGCCGCCCACTATGCCGGATTCAGTGAAGTGTTGTAAATTCGCTTAGCAAAGTGCAGGCTGTTCTCGGCGGACATCGGCCGCCGTCCCGGTTGACGAGCAGAAATGGCAGGTTTACACGGTGTTCGCCCATGTGTTGCTCGCAGTCTCGACACTTTTGTACGCTGTCGGGCTGATTCTGCAAAGCATGGCTGCTCGCCGTACTCGTCTCAGCAACACCATTGAGTTGAGCATCGTGAAGCGCCTCGCGGCCGACCGGAGTTACGCCGCCGGGCTGGCCGCCCAGGTCGCCGGCTTCCTGCTGGCCTTCTTCGCCCGCGAAACGCTGCCGGTGTACCTGGTCCAGGCCGCCGCCTGCGCCGCGGTCGGCGTCGCGGCGGTGCTGGGCGCAGTCGTGCTGGGGTGGCGGGTGACCCGCCCGGAGATGGCCGTGCTCGCCGTGCTGACGGTCGCACTGGTGCTGCTCGCGGGCGCCGCCGAACCGTCCCGGGTCGCCTCGGTGCCACCGGCCACGGGCTGGGTGCTCGCCGCGGTGCTGGCCGCCTGCGCCGCTCTCGCGCCGACGGCCTGGCGAGCCCGGGGCGCGGTGCCCCTGGCCGGTCTCGCCGGGGCGGCGTTCGCCGTCCTCGCCGTGGCGAGTCGCCCGCTGCCGTCCCTTGATTGGACGGCGCTGCCGCTGCACCCACTGGCGTGGCTGGCGCTGGTATCCGCCGCCGCAGGCCAGGTCCTGCTGGCCGCGGCACTGCAGCGTGGGTCGACGACATCGGCAGGCGCGGCGATGGACGCCGTGACCATGGTGGTCGCCGCGGTGGCCGGGCTCGCACTGGTCGGCGATCAGATCACCGACGGCCGGACGGGGTGGTTGATCGCCGGGTTGATCCTCATCGTCGCCGGTGTGCTGGCCATGGGCCGGGTCGGCACCGTCGTCACCGAGGACGACCGGCACACCGACGCCCGAGTCCCCGAGTGGAGACCCGTATGACGAACGTCCTCCCCGTGGCCAGCGTGTCGTTCGACCTCGACAACGTCTGGTCGTTCCTCAAGACCCACGGCGATCCCTCCTGGGAGTCCCGGCCCAGCTACCTGAAGACCGCGACACCGCGGATCGTCGAGTTCCTCGGCGAGATGAACCTTCGGTCAACCGTTTTCGTCATCGGTGCGGATGCCGCCCGCGACGACGGCGCCGAGTCGGTGCGCGCGTTCGCCGCCGCCGGACACGAGATCGGCAATCACTCCTACGAACACGAACCGTGGCTGCATCGCTACCGTGCCGACGAACTCGCCGCCGAGATCGATCGCACCCACTCGGCGATCGTCACGGCCGGCGCACCGGCACCCACCGGGTTCCGCGGTCCCGGTTACAGCACCAGCCCCACGCTGGAACGTCTGCTCGTCGAACGCGGATACACCTACGACGCCAGCACCTTTCCCACCTGGATCGGCCCGCTCGCACGCGCACATCACCTGCGCACCGCGCAGCTGAGCGCAGAACAGCGGGAAGAACGCGCAGACCTCTTCGGCGGGGTGGACCGGGCGTTGCTGCCCTTGCGGCCCCACCGGACCCCGAGCGGGATCGCCGAACTGCCCGTCACCACCATGCCGCTGCTGCGGCTCCCGATCCACGGGTCCTATCTGATGCAGCTGTACTCGCTGTCCCCCAGGGTGGCTCGGCTGTACTTCGCCACCGCCGTCCGGCTCTGCCGGGTGCGCCACGTCGGCATGACGATGCTGTTGCACCCCACCGACCTGCTCGACCGCCGCGACGCGCCGGCACTCGACTTCTTTCCCGGCATGGCCGTACCGGCCCGCGAGAAGTACGCGTTCATGCAGTGGGTGATGGCGACGATGCAGCGCCACTTCACCGTGCTCGGAACGCGGGACCACGTCATCAATGCGCTCGAGGCGGGAAGTATCCATGCGCCGGCGGCGTGACCCCCGGCGGCGCAGGCGGATGCCCACCGCACCGGTGACGGCGATTGTGGTGGCCGGCGTGGTGGCGGCAGCCCTGGCGGTGGTGGGCGTTCAGGCGGCCCACAGCGCCGGGCCCGACGAAACCGCCTCGCTGCAGGCGCAATTCGACCGGCTCCAGCCCGGGGAAACCATCCGGCTCGACCGGCGGGAGTACTTCCACGGGGGCGTTCTCCGCGTCACGGTGCCCGGGGTCCGGATCGAGGGCAACGGGGCGACGCTGGCCGCGACGAACGCGGCGGCCTCGGCGGTGCAGATCGACGCGCCCGGCGTGAGCGTGTCCGACGTGACGCTGAGCGCACCCACCGACGGTCCCCGTCTCGGCGGTCTCGACCACCACAAGCTCGTGCTCGCCGGTGACGACGTCTCACTCACCGACGTGACGGTCGACGGGTCGGCCGCCGCCGGGGTGTTCGTCGACGGCGCCGACGGCTTCCGGCTCACCCGCGTCACCGTCCGCGACACCCTCGCCGACGGGATCCACATGACCGGCGGCGCCACCAACGGTCGGCTCGACAATCCGAGGACCCAACGCACCGGCGACGACGGCGTCGCCGTGGTCTCCTACGGCACCGACAGACCCTGTGCCGGGATCACCATCACCACACCCGTCGTCGAGGGAACCCGGTGGGGCCGCGGCATCTCGGTCGTCGGCGGCCGTGACGTGTGGATCCGTGACATCGCGGTGTCCCGGACCAACGGCGCCGGGCTGTACATCGCGTCCGAAGGCGCACCGTATTTCACCGACTCCGTCAGCGGAGTGCGTGTCACCGGGGGCACGATCACCGCGGCGAACACCGATCCCGCGGTGGTGCACGGCGCGGTGCTGGTCTATTCGGGCAACACGGGCCAATCGGTCAGCGACGTCGCGATCTCTGACCTGACCATCGCCGCGACACCGCCGACCGCACAGCGCACCATCGGCGTGGTGGCCCAGCGCGGCACCGTCGACGCCATCACATTCGCCGGTATCCAGTTGCGCGACAACGCTGTCCGCCCCCTGCTGGTCGATGCGGCCGCGGGAACCGTTCAGACCTCCGACTTCACCGTCGATGGCAAACCGGTCGATGTCCGTTGACCAGCCCACTCAGAGGAGCACCGTGACAGGAGCGTTCACCGTCGTACACGTGACCGAGTCGTTCGCCAGCGGCACCGCCGCGGCGATCCGCGACTACGTGCGCAACTACCCCTCGGCCGAACACCACCTGGTGTACGCGCGCCGGGCCGAGGCATCGGTCAGCCCAACGGAATTCGTCGGATTCACCGGTGTGACCGAACTGCCCGACGGCCACCTCGCCCGGTTGCGGTTCCTCCGCCGCTACGCCGAGGACCTGACCGGACCGGTCGTGATCCACGCCCACTCCAGCAAGGGCGGGGTGTACGCGCGGGTCGCGCTGCGTCGTTCCGCCCGCCGTCCGATCGTCTACTCACCGCACTGCTACGCCTTCGAACGCCGAGATGTCGGCATGCCGGTTCGCGCGGCGTTCCGGGCCGCCGAGTGGGCGCTTTCGCTGAACACCAGCGGCTACGGCGTCTGCTCCCCGCGCGAGGCGGCCCTGTCCCGGTGGCCGATGACCAAGCCGCGGGTGGTGACGGTCCCCAATGTGGCCGGACCGTGCGCGGTCCCGTCGGGCGGCGAATCCGCATCGGTGACACCCCTGTGCGTGGTCGGCAACGGCAGGCTCGGACCACAGAAGGACCCCGAGTTCTTCGCCGACGCGGTCACGCACGCGCGGGCGACCCACCCGGAGCTGCGAGCGGTGTGGATCGGCGACGGCGACCCGAAATACACGCAGTACCTTGCCGATCGCGGGGTCGAGGTGACCGGGTGGCTGCCACGGACGCAGGCACTGGCCGAACTCGCCCGCGGCGACGTCTACCTGCACACCGCGGCGTGGGAGGGACTGCCGATATCGATCCTCGAGGCCGACGCGGCCGGCCTGCCGGTCGTCGCCCGCGCCATGCCCTACCTCGACGGGTTGCCGATGCCGTTGACCGTCGCGGCGCCCACCGACTTCGCCGAGGTGTTGTCGCGGCTCCACACGGCCGGTGCGCGGGCCGCCGTCCGCGACGCCACCAGGGTCGCGTTCGCCGACAACTGCGACGGCAGCCAGCAGGTGGCGCTCAAGGAGCTCTACGGTCCGTATGCCGGGGCCCGGTGATGGATCCGGTACACGTCAACGGCAAATGGCTGGCCCAACCGCTGACCGGCACCCAGCGGTACGCCACCGAGATGGTGCGCCGACTGGTCGCCGCCGAGGCGGTGGACCTGGTGCTCCATGTGCCCAGGGGCGTCGATGCCCCGCCGTGGGCGTCGGCACCGCGCGTGCTGACCCGCCACGCCCCGGTGGGCGGCGTCGTGTTCGAACAGCTGTACCTCCCGGTCGTGACAGCCGGGCGGTTGCTGCTCAACTTCGCCGGTCCCGCACCGCTTCTCAAACGCCGCCAGCTGGTGACGATGCACGATGCGACGGCGTTCCGCCATCCCCACACGTTCCGCCGCCTCTTCGTGGCGTTCTACTTCGTGATGTACATGCTGCTGGCCCGCACGGCGCGGCAGGTTGTCACCGTCTCCGAGTTCAGCGCCGGTGAACTGGCCACCGTGTTGCGCGTCGACCGGCGGCGATTCCGGGTGATCCCCTGCGCCGCAGACGGTTTGGCCCGGATCACCCCGGTGCGCCGCGATCTCGACGTCGACGGTGGACAGTACCTGGTCGTCGGGACCCTGGCCAGGCACAAGAACCTCACCGGCGCCGTGGCGGCACTGACCGCATCGGGACGTGACGTCGTGGTCGTGGGGGCCGCCGGGCGTGAGCAGGTCTTCTCCGCAGCCTCCGGACTCGAGTCGGCGGCCACGGTGGCCGGTCGGCTCACCGACGCCGAACTGGCGTGGCTCTACCGGAACTCGCGCGCCCTGGTGTTCCCCTCGAAGTACGAGGGCTTCGGGTTACCCGTCCTGGAGGCGCAGATCCTGGGCTGTCCGGTCATCTGTTCGTCGGCGGCCGCCCTGCCGGAGACCGGTGGCAGCGGCGCCCTCTACTTCGATCCCGACGACACCGATGACCTGCTGCGGAGAGTCGAAGAGTTCGAGGCCGGCGACGATTTGGCCGGCCTGCTGCGAGACCGTGGCCGAGCGAACGCCCAGCGGTTCTCCTGGCAGATGTCGGCCGACCAACTCCTCGGCTGGCTCGGCGCCGGATCGGTAGTGGCGCTACAGCGTTGAGGCGGCGGCGGCCTCGACGCGGACCGGCGGGAGTCTGCGCGAGTCGGCCAGTCGGGCCCGCCGGGTGCACCGGTTGAGCCAGACGGCCACGCCGATCAGCACCACGATTGCCGGGAACGCCCGGCCCTGCGTCCAGTGCATGTACCGCGGCAGTTCCAGCAGGCCGACGAACAGCACCGGGTAGAGGAGCAGTCCGGCGGAATGTCCCTCGCGGAAGGCGCGGTACAGCAGTCCGGCCACCACTCCCACGATCAGGAAGTAGATCAGTCCACCGGTGTAGCCGTAGTCGAGCAGTGGGACGGCGTAACCCGAGGAGTTGTTGAACTCGAGGTTGCCGAAGTGTTCGAGCACGAATCCGTAGTCGGCGTCCTGGACCGGCCCGTTGCGTCCGGGGAACCTGCCCGCGAGTTGATCGTAGAGCCCGAGACCGCGCACTCCCGGTGCGTCCCAGAGGAATTGGAGGGTGGTCAGCGGTCGACGCGTGGGCACGTTCAGATGGGTGTACTCCAGGTAGCCGTTGTTGAGCGCAGTCGCGTAGTACCCGGCCACCCGTTCGGTGGAGAACTGCCAGAAGCTCTCGCCGGTGGTACGGAAGAACTCCCAGCTGCGGAAGTACTCGAACACCGAGAAGAACAGCACCACCGCCGGGATGGCGAGCACCGGCAGAAACTGCAGCAATCGGGCCCAGCGCGGGGACTGGGCGGCGCGGAAGCAGACCAGCACCGCGATCGGCACCACCAGTTCGAGGATCGCCAGACGTTCGGTGAAGATGTAGGCGCGCGGAAGCGCCGCGCCCACCACGAGTAGCAGCTTCACCAGTTCGACCCGGTCGAAACGTTGCGTCAGGACGAGGGTGGAGACGATCACCGACGCGATCCCGAACTGCGTCATCGTGGTGACACCCGGGATCGTCCCGACCGCGTCCTTGACGGGCGTCGCGCCGTCGTACCCCGCCGCACCCGCCAGATCGGCCCAGCCGATTCCGGCGCGCACCGTCAGGAATCCGAAGCCGGCGTAGCCCACCAGGGTCAGAGTCACCAGGACGGTGCTGATCCGCCGCAGGCCGGATACCGCCGCCTCGGGCAGGTCGGGCCACGGACCGGCGGTGACCCTCGTGGGTCGCAGCGCACCCACCACGAGCGCACCGAGCGCCATCGCCAGAGCACCGCAGAACATCACCACCAACATCGAATCGGTGATCGATTTCGGTGTGTTCCACAGCGCGCGGAAGCGCTCGTCGCCGACGGTCGCGGTCAACCCGATCGCGATGGCGGCGACCGTGACCGTGACGGCGGTCGGCGACAACCACCACAGCCGGGGCGTCACCCGCCGGTCGGTCAATGCGCGACCACTGTCTCGGCCGCGGTCGCGGTCCGCGCGGAAGCCGTCGCGGGTTCTTCGGTCTCCGGGTCGGCGACGGGCGCCGCGGGCGCGGTCGGCGAGCCGGATCGCATTGCCGTCCACCATGGTTGGAAGGTGAGCACCGCCTTGACGGCCGTCCCCGTGACGTGCGCCGTGGACGCGAGGGCCGCCACGGTGTCCACGGTGTCGACGTTGAGCCGGGCGACGAGGATGACCTCGGTGGCCGCGGCGATCACGTCGCCGGTGAACGCCGACTCGCCCGTGGTTCCGGCCTCGACGATCACAGTGCGGTCCGCGTGGCCCGGTGCGGTCACCGGTCCGTCGCTGAGGGTGACCAGGGTGGCGTCTCCGCTCTCGGCGGCCGCGCCGTGCAGGAGGGCCGCGACGTCGGTGCTGCCCGACTTGGCCGAGGCACCGATCACCACGATGAGCCGCCCGCCCTGCCCGCCGGAAGGCCGTTCGCACTGGGCGAAGAGCGTGCGCCCCAGGCGAGCTCGGGTAACACGCGACCGTTCATCCGTCCGGCGGATCTGCGGGAGGCTCACCTCGGGGGTCAGCACGGCGTCGACCGAACCGGCACCCACGAATTCGGCCACGTCGAATGCGGACCGGAGCCGGCCGCTACGGGCCCGGGAACCGATCAGCGCCGCGAGGGCCACCACACCGCCGAGCAGACCTCCGAAGACCGCGCCGAACGGCCAGTGCCCGCCGGTGTGCTGGTCGGCGCTCGGCGCGGCCAGTACGTCGAGCCCGCCGGGCCGGGTGGCCTGTAGTTCGATGTTCGCGCGCAGCGCAGCGATCTGGTTGCGGCGCGCGGGATCCCGGGGCGCCTCGGCGGTCCAGCGTTTGAACGCCTCGAGCACACCCCTCAGTTGCCGATCGGTACGGGCGCGCAGTCCGGCGGCGTACAGGTCGACCGCCGCCTGGACGGTTCTGGTCGCCTCGGCCGGTGTCGCGCCGGATGCCTGCAGCGTCAGCACCGGTGACATGGCGTTCTGCGTGACGGTGAAGTCGACCAGCTCCGGCCTGCGCAGGCGCGCGGTGAGCGTCTGGGCGAAGCCCTTGCCGGACAGGTATGCCACCTCACCGGCCACGTAATCGGCTGCGGTGGCCGTTGATTGGTCGGTCGGTGCGCCGGTGGCCATCGCCATCAGGTCCACCGGCGGGCCCAGCCGGATCTGGGCGGTGGCGGTCGGCTCCTCGTCCTGCGGGTGGTACATCGTGCTGCCCAGGACGGCACCGACCGCGATGCCGACGAGCGCCACCACCGTCATGGTCACCAGCCAGGCATTCGCCGAACGTCTGGTCGCCGCCGCCAGCGCCGCGGTGTTCGCGGCCGGGTGTGTGTCGCGCAAGGGTCGTGCTCCCTCCGGGTCGCAGGCCGTGAAGACCGAACGTGACCGTCCGTGACCGTCGCCGCCGCCATTGCATGGTGGCGTTGCCAAATCTACTTCGGCATACTAACTCACCCAGAGCCGATCTGTGCATTCGGCCGCGATTGTCGGGTATTGATCCATGTCAGGACCGTGATATCCGTCGATCCGGCGTCGGCTGGCGTGTTCACCGCGAATTAGCGAGAATTTGCCATGCTCGGCCGATGCGGATGCGGGCTCGCGGAGCCATTCCGACGGTGACCCGAGCGCAGCGCCACTGGGCGAGTGCGGTCGCGGTGAGCGACAGCGCCGAGACCACGGCCAACGCGAGCGGTCCGCCGATGACCGCGGCGGCGATGGCCGCGGGTACCGACACCGCCAGCACCGCCAGCGCGGTACGCGAGGCCTCGGTCAGGTGGCCGCTGACGATCAGCACGGTGATGTTCACCCCGAAGGCCGTCTTCGCCAACCCTCCGGCCGCCATGATCACCAGGAGCAGGCCGGCCCCCCGCATGGATTCGCCGTACGCGAACCCCAGCAGGGCGGGCCCGGCGATCACGAGGACCAGCACCACCGCGGCGGTGACGGCGGTGCCGAGCGTCGCCACCGCCGACAGGATCCCGACGACCTCGTCGCGCCTGCCCGCCGCCCACATCCGCGCTGCCGGTGGTGTGACAGCCAGTGCGGCAAGGCTTTCCAGAATCGTGACCTGCAGGGCCAGGGTGGCGGCCGCCGAGTACTGAGCCGCCGCCGCGGGGTCGAAGACGATGGCGGACAACCACACCGTTCCCGAGAGTCCGAGGAACACGGCGAGGTCGAGGGTGAAGAGCTTCGACCCGGATGCGATGGCACCCCGCAACGAGGCGGCCCCGGCGCCGCGGTGCCGCCCGACGTCGTGCCGCGCCCCGATCAGGGCGATGCCCAGCTGCACACAGGCGACCGCCGTATAGGCCGCCATCACCTCGAGCAGCGTCGGCGCCGCCACCGCCAGCGCAGCGATGCCGACCAGCGGCAGGACCACCATGCTCCGGACGTGGTGAGTGGTCGCGACGGAGGCGCGCACCCGGCCGGTCGCCGCGAAGACGTCGCTGAGGGTCAGGCGGACGGATTCGGCGGTGATCGCCAGCGCGGTGAGCCCGAGCACCGGCAGGTAGTGCGACTGGCCACGCAGCGACCAGGTGGCGATGACCGCGACCGCGGGCGCGCTCGCCATGGACAGCAACGCGGTCGCCACGAGGTGGGACGACGCGATGGCCCGCCGACGGTCCTGCCGACCTTCGGCGGCGAGCAGGCGGATCACGTTGGGGCCCAGACCGAGTCGCCCCATCAGCGGACCGATCGAGAGGGCGGCCAGGATGGCGAAGAAGACCGCCGCGTCCCGCGCGTCCAGCGTGCGGTAGACGATGACCGTCAACAGCAGCGTCGACAGCAGGCCACCGGCCGCCGCGACCGTGCGCCACCCAAAGCTGCGCCTCAGCTCGGCATGCGCACGGTGATCGTGGGAGGTCGCCGCGGTCATGACTCGGTGCCCAGCCAGCCCCTCAGCTGACCGGACAGATAGGCCAGATCCGCGCGGGCGAGCACCGGTTCCCGCCGTACCGTGTGCAGCCCCGCACCGACCAGTTTGCGCGCCGAGTAGTAGGCCAACCGGTGGGGCGCGAGCCGGTGCCTGCGCCACAGATGGCCGTTGCCGACCCCGTACTTGTGCATCTTCTCGATGAACGCCTCGGTGGGCTCGTCGCGGTGATCGTCCTGGTAGATCTTCAGCTCCGGCCGGTAGCCCAGGGTGTGCCCGGCGGCGATGATGCGCAGCAGCAGGTCGGATTCCTCCCCCGCACCGCGCCGGCCCGGTGAGCCGGTGCCGATCCACTCGTCGAACGGTGCGGCCGACGGCAGGGCGGTGCGGCGCAGGAACACCGTCGAACAGATCGAGGTGTGCATGAAGTTGCGCCTGGTGATCACGTCGGGACGGTCGCGCCACCGCAGCATCGACGGCCGGCCGTCGGCGGTGATCTGGATTCCCCCGACACCGCTGAGCTCCGGATGTTCTGCGAGGGTCTCGACCACCGCGCGCAGCGTCTGCGGCGGATACCAGCAGTTGTCGTCGGGGTAGCCCAGGATCGGCGCGGTCGCCAGCGGCGTACCGGCGTTGCGTCCGGCCGAGGCGCCCCGCCCGCTGGTCGTTACGTGTACCGGACCCGGCAGGTTCATCGCACGGATGACCTCGGTGCACGACTGGTCGACGCTCTGGTCGACGAGGACGAACTCGACGCGTTCTGCCATCTCGCTCGCGGCGACCGACGCCGCGAGCCACCGCAGCGCCTCTGGCCGCCCGACCGTGGTGCACACCAGGGACAGCACCGGATCGGCGTCGGAGCTGGCAAAGTCGCCCGTGTTGCCTTGCGCGTCGGCGGTCATCGTCGGCCGGCCCGCTTCCGTCGGCATGTTCCGTTCACGGGAAGTGACTTCCTTTCCGGCCCACCGGGCGTCCACGATCGGCTGCGAGCCACGTCGATGCGGCAGCTTACTGCATGTTTCGCCGAGGGGATACTTGCGTCGCGCCCGCCGCTGCGCCGCCCCCTCCACGTCGCGGGGTGGGGACGGCGACCGGCGTGCGCGCATCGTGGAAACTCCTGTCCGACCGCTGACATCATTGCCAAACATGTCTTCCGCGAACCACTTCGATGTGGCTCTCCGGCCCTCGACGCGTATTGTCGGGCCCGTCACCGGCCCGCGCAGACGGTGAGGAGGCCGTACGGAAGGAGACCACGTGGCCCGACTCGTACCGGAGTCTCGAGCCGTACGACACGCCGCGGTTGCCGCCGCGGTGGGCGCCGCCGTCCTGCTCACGGTGTTCTATGCCGGCAAGGTGTGGCGGGAACGCACCCGGTGGGACGCGGTGGCGCCGTGTCCGGTCCCCGGCTGCCGGGATGCGGCCATGGTGGACTTCCGCGACACGATCTGGCTGCCGACCAAGTGGCTGCTCGCCGGCGGCGACCCGTACGACGGTGCCGCGTACGCCGCTCAGTTCCCCTTCGCCCAGGACTTCCCCACCTACACCCCAGGTCACCTGGCCCTGTGGCTGCCGTTCGGCGCACTCCCGTGGCAGGCGGCGGTCGCGCTGGCGATCATGGTCAACGTCGCCGTCGTCGTGGCCGTCGGCGCATGGGCCGGCGGGCGGTTGGTGCGCGAATGGCGCTCACCTGCGGCTGCCACCCGCGCCGAATGGATCGCAGGCGCGGCCGTCGGGATCGCGGTGTTGTGGTTGGCGCGCACCGTCGCCGATGCGATCGGTTACGGACAGCCCTCGGTGCTCTACGGCCTGCTGGCCGCACCTGCGCTTCTCGCCAAACGGCCTTCGACTGCGACGTTGTGCACGGCGGTCACCTGCCTCAAACCCCATATCGGGGTGTTCGTGGTCATCATCCTGATCGCCCAGAGACGTTGGCGCACAGCCTTTTCCGGCATGCTCCTGGCCTCCGCCGTATCGCTCCCGATCGCGCTGTGGGCTGCCGGCGGCCCGTCCGGGCTGATGCGTTGGCTCGAGACGCTCGGCGGCAACGTCAGCGGCTCCTCCGCGCGCCGCACCGTGGAGTACCTCGGTGAGCGCATCGACGTCGTCGGCAGCGCACTGGATTTCGGCGTACCGCTTGGGTCCTGGGCGACGATGCTCGTGCTGGCGGTCGGCGTGATCGCGGTGATCCTCGCCGTCCGGTCGGCCGAGCGACTCGACCAGCCCCTCATCGGCATCGCGCTCGCCTCGTGCATCGCGCTGCTGGCCTTCTACCACATCAGCTACGACGCCATGTGGCTCCTCGTGCCGACCGCGTTCGCCATCGCCGCGGTGTGCAAGGCCGGCGACCGTCGCGTCGCCGTCGCGACGCTCCCCGGCCTCGCGGCCATCGGTGCGGCGGCGTGGGCGTCGCGATGGCATCCGGTCGACGTCGTCCTCGGGCCCGGCACCACCATCACGGTGATGCGCGCCATGTTGATCCTCGGCACAGTCGCCGTCGCGGTCGGCCTCTGGCGCATCCGGATCCCGGCGGATACGGAATCGAGGGTCACCGCCCGCGGGACCTAGGCTCGACCGGGTGAACACCGAGCATCGCCCGCCACTGGACGTCACCCGCCTGCGGGCCTCCCTCGGCGAGGGCTGGCGGACCTTCGATGTCGTCGACGAAACCGGGTCCACCAACGCCGACCTCCTCGCCCGCGCGGCCGCCGGGGAAGACGTGGCGGGCAGTGTCCTGCTCACGGAATTTCAGAGTGCCGGCCGCGGCAGGCACGGCCGCCAGTGGACGGCGCCCCCGCGCTCACAGGTGGCGATGTCGGTCGCCGTCGACGCCGGCGGTGTGCGGCCCGACGCCTGGGGGTGGTTGCCGCTGTTGACCGGGGTGGCGGTACGCGACGCCGTCGCGGAAGTGTCCGCGGTCGAGGCCGGCCTCAAGTGGCCCAACGACGTACTCGTCGGCGAAGGCAAGCTGGCCGGCATCCTCGCCGAGGTCGCCGCCCCGCAGCATGTGGTGATCGTGGGCATCGGCCTCAATGTGACGTTGAGCGCGGCCGAGGCACCCGATCCGCGCGCGACCTCGTTGACCATGCTCGGCGCCCGGAATCACGACCGCACCGCGCTCGCCGCGGCGCTCCTGCGCAACCTCGGCACCCGGATCGCCCGGTGGCGCCGCGCTGGAGGCGCCGACGAGGGCCTCATCGCCGACTACCGCAGGCACAGCCTGACCCTGGGGCGGGAGGTGACCGCCACCCTGCCCGGCGATCGACGTCTGGATGGGACGGCGACCGACATCGACGACCTCGGCAGGCTGACCATCACCACCGGACGGGATTCGGTCACGGTCGCCGCCGGTGACATCACCCATCTGCGGCCCGGGCCCGCACGCGCGTAATCTGGTGTGACTTTGCTGAAATCGCATCCCGATGTGCGGTAAGCGGACATAACCCCTGTCGACCGGAATACCCAGGCGGATTCCGCAGCCGATCGTCAGGCACATCGACCCCGTCCGCCCCAGCATGACGGCTGAACAGTGCTGACAGCGATCGGACTCTGCGGAGTCAGCGAGTCAAGATCGTGTGGTCTGCGCGAAAAATTGACGGGTACGTACACATCTGGCAATCGGACTCTAGACCCCATGCGGCAATAAATCCCACTTCACAGGCGACTTTTTGCGAAAGGCGCAAATTCTCCCGGCCCCAGATCCTGTGACATAGGTCTCACGCCTGTGCGGTGAAGCTTCGATTGGTGTACTTATTAGCTGTGTTTGCACGAGCGAACACAAAACTACAAGCGTCACACGGTCGGTACCGACGGCCGCGGTTCGACGAGGGTGGGCCCCATCCGCGTCGGCCGGCGACGTCGGCGCCGGCGAGGGACCTCTCGGCTGAGGGTCTGAACGTTGCCATGACCGGCCCGGATCAGCTGAAGGGGTGACCGACACCGAGTCCACGAGGACACCACGACCCATCCGCGCGCCTGCGCCCGGCAGACCATCCGCACCGTCACGTCCACGCGTGGCGCCGAACACCGAAGGATCCCCATGACAGACACGCTCGTTCGCGACCACGTCGGCACCGCGGTCCGCGTCGGACAGGTGCACATCGTGTTGCCGGCCTACAACGAAGAAGGATCCCTGCGCCCACTCCTCGAGCGCATCGACCGCCTGGCCGCGTCTCAACCGCTCACCGTCTGGGTGATCGATGACGGTTCCGCGGACAGGACCGCCGCGGTCGCCGCGAGGGGTCCCGCGGGTCTCGATGTCAACGTGGTGACCCACGAGGTGAATCTCGGCCTCGGACAGGCCATTCAGACCGGCCTGCGGTCGGTCCTCGCGGTTGCCGCCGACGACGACGTGCTCGTGGTGATGGACGCCGACGACACCCACGACCCCACTCTCGTCGCCGCGCTGGTCGGCGAGATCGACAAGGGTGCCGACATCGCCATCTGCTCACGGTTCACCAACGGAGGTGACGACACCACGGCCCCGCCCCTGCGGCGTCTGATGTCGCGGGGGGCGGCGCACATGTTCCGCGTGGTCGCGAAGGTCGACGGTGTCCGCGATTTCACCAGCGGTTATCGCGCATACCGGGTTTCGCTGCTGCGCCGTGCCACCGGCCACTGGGGTGAGCGGCTCGTCGTCGAGCAGGGCTTCGCCTGCATGGTGGAACTCCTCCTCAAGCTGCGGCACTGCAATCCGCGCATCGCCGAGGTGCCGCTGGTCCTGCAGTACGACCGCAAGCAGGGTGCGAGCAAGCTGAAGTTGGCACGCACGCTCAAGCAGTACTTCAAACTGCTTGTCCGTGAGTCCTTCACCCCCGCGCCCTACCGGCAGGTCTAGATGTCCACACCGGTCGAGCCGGGGCCCGTCGTGGTCATCGGCGGCGGGATATCGGGTCTGACGGCGGCCTACCGGCTGGCCCGCGCGTCGATTCCGGTCCGCCTCGTCGAAAGTGCCGGACAGCTCGGCGGATTGGGTATGGGTGGCGAGATCGGCGGCGTCGAGATCGAACGCTTCTACCACTGTGTGATGCCCACCGACGAACATCTCCTTCCCCTGCTCGAGGAGCTCGGGCTCGCCGCGGACATCGGCTGGCAGCAGACGACGATGGGTATGAACATCGACAGCCGCCGATATCCCTTCAACAGCGCCGTGGACCTGCTGCGGTTCACCCCGCTGCGGTTCACCCAGCGGATCCGGTTCGGAGCGGTCTCGCTGCTGTTGCGCCGGCTCGGGCGCGGGAAGGACCTCGACAACACCAGAACCGAGGACTGGCTGCGCGGCGTGTACGGCCCCACCGTGTGGCAGCGCCTGCTCAGACCGTTGTTCGGCGCGAAGTTCGGTGACGCCTTCGGTGAGGTCCCCGCCCGCTACCTCTATCAGCGCCTCGGCCGGGAGAGCAACGTCGCCACCCGCGGCTATCCGCTGGGTACGTACCGCTCGATCGTCGACCGCTTGAGGGAGTCCATCGAATCCGACGGCGGACGTGTCGATTTGGGCGTGGGGGTGCAGAGCGTGAGGGCCGACGGCGACGGCGCGACCGTTCGTCTGGACACCGGCGAGGAGATCGCCGCGCAATCGGTCGTGTCGACCGTGCCGATCCCGCTGCTGCGCTCGCTGTCGGACGAGCCGCTGCGGGCCGAGCTGCCCGAGATCCGACTCGACTACCAGGGCGTGGTGAACGCGGTCTTCCTGCTCGACCGGCCACTCGACGGGCACTACTGGGCGCCGGTGATCAACTGCGGCACCGACTTCGACGGTGTGGTGGAGATGTCGGCGCTCACCGGCACCGAGCGCTACGGCGGACGGACGCTGGTGTACGTGATGCACTACTGCGGACGGGACTCGGCGTTGTTCGCCGAACCGGACACCGAGATCGCGCGCCGCTGGACTGCCCAACTGCGGGCGCTCTACCCCGACCGGCTGGCCGACGCCGGGGCGGTCGAACAGGTGCGCGTGTTCAAAGCGCCCTTCGTGGAGCCGATTCCGACACTGGGTTACCACGCACGCATGCCCATGAGCCGGGTCAGTGACACGAACGTCTTCCTGGCCACCACGGCGCAGATCTACCCCGAGGTCACGAGCTGGAATTCGTCGGTGGGACTCGCCGGCCGCGTGGTGCGCGAGGTGATCGACAACCGCGAGTCGGCCAGGCGCCGGACGGTGGCCAATGCTTGACAGCAGCGCCAGAGTGCAGGCCGCCGAAATACTCAGTGTGCTCGGCGGAACCACGTTCGCGGTCGCGGTCAGCTCCGACGTCGCCGTGCACCGGGAGACCTGGGTACGCGTCATCTTCGGTGTCGGCATGGTGGCGGCGTGGGCGGTGTTGCTGACCGCGCAGAGGTCCAGCGACCCGAAGATCCTGGGCCGCGGATTCGAGGAGTACAAGCGCGTCCTGGTGGCCACCGGCAAGCTCCTCGGCCTCGTCGCCGTGGTCCTCCTGGTCACCGGCAGCCCGCTTCCGCGCCAGACCCTGCTGATCGCGATCGCCACGGGCCTCGGCGGATGCATGCTGGCGCATCTAATGAGCACCGTCGTCCTCCTCCGGCAGCGGATCCACCCGGACGGGCAGCGCACCCGCCTCCTCCTGGTCGGCACCCGCGCCGAGGCGGACCGCGTCGCGGCCGCGGTGGCCGAGGACGCCCGCGCGGGCTACGAGGTCGTCGCGTTCCACGCACTGGGTGCCCGCTCGAACGAATTGGTCAGCGTCACAGGCGGTTCCGAGGTACCCGGCGAGAGCCCCGAGGAACCGGTGGTGGACACCGCCGAGATCACGGAGTTGGCCAGGGTGCATCAAGCGCAGTCGGTGGTCATCACCTCCGCCGACCGGTTGAGCGACGAGTGCCTGCGCGATCTGCGGTGGGCGCTGCATCCGTACGGCATCGACCTGATGGTGGTGCCGGGCGTGGCCGCGGTCGCCCAGCCGAAGCTCAGTCTGGAACGGCTGAACGGACTTTCGCTGCTACGGGTGGACGAACCGGGTTACTCGTCGTTGTCCGCACTGGGCAAGGCACTGTTCGACCGCCTTCTGTCGCTGGTCCTGCTCGTCGTGGCCGCACCTCTGTTCGTGGTGGTCGCCGCCCTGATCAAACTCGAGGACGGTGGTCCGGTGTTCTACCGGCCAGCCCGCGTCGGGCGGCACGGGGAACCCTTCCGGATGTGGAAGTTCCGGTCGATGCAGCCCGAGGCCGACGCACGCCTGGCCGAGGTGCGCGCACTGTCCGGCAAGTCCGGCGACGCGTTCTACAAGTGGGCGCACGACCCACGGGTCACCCGGATCGGCAGGGCGCTGCGCCGCACCAGCCTCGACGAACTGCCCCAGCTCATCAACGTCGTCGTCGGTGAGATGAGCCTGATCGGACCCCGGCCGATGGTCGACGGCGAGGGCGCCGAGTTCCCCGGGTTCGTCGAGCGCCGACTCCTGGTGAAACCGGGGATGACCGGTCTGTGGCAGGTGTCGGGCCGTTCGGACATCAGCGAACAGGACCGCGTCCGGCTCGACCTGTACTACGTGGAGAACTGGTCGATGGATCAGGACCTGCGGATCCTGGCCAGGACCGCGGTGACCGTTGCCCGCGGCCGCGGCGCCTACTGACCGTGACGGCTCAGCGCAGCAGCGCCCGCGACATCACCACGCGCTGAATCTGATTCGTGCCCTCGTAGATCTGGGTGATCTTGGCGTCGCGCATCATCCGCTCGACCGGGAAGTCCACGGTGTAGCCGGCGCCGCCGAACAGCTGCACCGCATCGGTGGTCACCTCCATCGCGACGTCGGAGGCGAAGCACTTGCTCGCCGCGGAGATGAAGCCGAGATTGCCCTCACCGCGTTCGGCGCGGGCGGCGGCCGAGTACACCATCAGCCGGGCGGCCTCCACCTTCATCGCCATGTCGGCGAGCATGAACTGCACACCCTGGAAGTCGCTGATCGACGTGCCGAACTGCTTGCGGTCCTTGGTGTAGGCGATCGCCGCGTCGACCGCGCCCTGGGCGATGCCGACGGCCTGGGCGCCGATGGTCGGGCGGGTGTGGTCGAGTGTCGCGAGTGCGGTCTTGAAGCCGGTGCCCGGCTCGCCGACGATCCGGTCCCCCGGGATGCGGCAGTTCTCGAAGTACAGCTCGGTCGTGGGCGAACCCTTGATGCCGAGCTTGCGCTCCTTGGGGCCGACGGTGAAACCCTCGTCGTCGATGTGCACCATGAACGCCGAGATGCCGTTGGCGCCCTTGTCGGGATCGGTCACCGCCATCACGGTGTACCAGGACGACTTGCCGCCGTTGGTGATCCACGCCTTGGCGCCGTTGAGGATCCAGTCGTCGCCGTCGGCCTTGGCGCGGGTGCGCATCGACGCGGCGTCGCTACCCGCCTCACGTTCGGACAGCGCATAGGAGGCCAACTGGCCCTCGACGAGGTCCGGCAGCACCTTCTGCTTCAACTCCTCGGAGCCGCGCAGGATCAGGCCCATGGTGCCGAGCTTGTTGACCGCGGGGATCAGCGACGCCGACGCGTCGATCCGCGCGACCTCCTCGATGACGATGCACGCCGCCACCGAATCGGCGCCCTGGCCGCCGTACTCCTCGGGTACGTGCACCGCGTTGAAGCCCGAGGCGTTGAGAGCGTCCAACGCCTCCTGCGGGAACCGCATCTGCTCGTCGACGTCCGCCGCGTACGGGGCGATCTCCTTCTCGGCGAGTGCGCGGATCGCCGCGCGCAGCTCCTGGTGTTCCTCGGGCAACTGGAACACGTCGAAGGACGGGTTTCCGGTCCAACCAGCCATCGTGGCCTCCTTGCTACTCACCGGTAACTTTACCTGCGCTCAGTCCGCACCGAGTAGCCGGTTCCGCAGCGCTTCATCCTTCTCGAGCACCATCTGTTCGAGGTCCGCCTGGAACCGGACCATGCGCGCCCGCAGCGCGCGGTCGGCCGAAGCGAGGATCCGCACGGCCAGCAGTCCGGCGTTGCGCGCGCCGCCGATCGACACCGTGGCCACCGGCACCCCGGCGGGCATCTGCACGATCGACAGCAGCGAATCCATCCCGTCCAGCCGGGCCAACGGCACCGGCACGCCGACGACCGGCAACGGTGTCGCCGAAGCCACCATGCCCGGCAGGTGGGCCGCCCCGCCGGCACCGGCGATGATGACCTCGATCCCCCGGTCGGCGGCGGTGCGCGCGTAATCCAGCATGCGGCCGGGGGTGCGGTGCGCGGAGACCACGCCGACCTCGAAGGCCACCTCGAACTCGGCGAGCGCTTCGGCGGCGTCGGCCATCACCGACCAATCGCTGTCGCTGCCCATGATGACCCCGACGCGTGGGGCGGGTGCGTTCACCTCGAGATTCCTTCCCTGACTTCGGCGTGCGGATCCCATCCGTCGGTCCACTCGGCGTGGGACAACCAGTGCGCGGCCCGCTCGGCCCGCTCACGCAACACCGCCGGATCGTCGCCGGTGAGGTTGACGTGGCCGATCTTGCGGCCGGGCCGCTCGCCCTTGCCGTACAGGTGCACCTTGGCGTCCGGCATGCGGGCGAAAAGGTGGTGCACCCGTTCGTCCATCGTCATCGCCGGAGTCTGCGGCGCCCCGAGGACATTGGCCATCACGGTGGCCGGGGCGAGCAGCGAGGTGTCGCCGAGCGGATAGTCCAGCACCGCGCGGACGTGCTGTTCGAACTGGCTGGTGACCGCGCCGTCCATGCTCCAGTGCCCGGAGTTGTGCGGCCGCATCGCCAATTCGTTGACCAACAGCCGGCCGTCGATCGTCTCGAAGAGTTCGACGGCGAGCACCCCGACCACGCCGAGTTCGGCGGCCAGCTTCAACCCCAGCTGCTGGGCGCTCGAGCCCAGGTCGTCGGACAACTCCGGCGCCGGGGCCAGCACCACGACGCAGATGCCGTCGCGCTGCACGGTCTCGACCACCGGCCACGCCGCACCTTGCCCGAACGGTGACCGGGCCACCACGGCCGCGAGCTCGCGGCGCATGTCGACACGCTCCTCGGCCAGGATCGGCACACCGTCGGCGAGATAGCGGGCGGCCACGTCGCGCGCCTCGTCGGCGTCGGCGGTCAGCACCACACCGCGGCCGTCGTATCCCCCGCGGACCGTTTTGAGCACGACCGGGCCACCGACCTCGGACGAGAAGGCCACGACGTCGTCGACGGTGTCGACGGCGGTGTAGCGCGGGATCGGCGCACCCATCGCTTCGAGTCGCCTGCGCATCACCAGCTTGTCCTGCGCGTGCACCAGCGCGGCCGGCGGCGGCGCCACGTTCACCCCCTCGGCAACCAGCGTCTCGAGGGCTTCGGTGGGGACGTGTTCGTGGTCGAAGGTCAGTACGGTCGCGCCGGCGGCCGCGCGGCGGAGCGCGTCGAGGTCGGTATGCGATCCGATCACCACGTCGGGGGTCACCTGGGCGGCCGGCTCCTGCGGGCCGGTGGCGAGCACCCGCAGGGTCTGGCCGAGCGCGATCGCCGCCTGATGGGTCATCCGGGCGAGTTGACCCCCGCCGATCATCGCCACCACTGGTGGCGAAGAGGCCGAAGAGGTGGAAGGAGTATGTCTCGGCACGCCGCCTATCGTGTCATGGCCCGGGTGGGGTGCATTGACCAGGAACGAAGCAGCGATACGGCGGCGATACGACAGGGGCCCCCTCGGTTCCGTAGACTTCTTCCTTGTGTCTTTCGCCGATGCGACGATCAAGCGACTGCCGGGGCCCATCCGGCCGTACGCCGAGCAGCACCATGAGCTGATCAAGTTCGCCATCGTCGGCGCGACCACGTTCGTCATCGACTCGGCCATCTTCTTCACGCTCAAGCTGACGATTCTCGAGCCCAAGCCGGTGACGGCGAAGATCATCGCCGGCATCGTCGCGGTGATCGCCTCCTACATCCTCAATCGGGAGTGGAGCTTCCGCGACCGCGGTGGACGTGAGCGACATCACGAGGCGCTGTTGTTCTTCGGGTTCAGCGGTGTCGGCGTCCTGCTGAGCATGCTTCCGCTGTACTTCTCGAGCTACGTGCTGGGACTGCGCGTCCCCGAGGTGTCGCTGACGATCGAGAACATCGCCGACTTCGTCTCCGCCTACATCCTGGGCAATCTCCTGCAGATGGCCTTCCGGTTCTGGGCGTTCCGGCGGTGGGTGTTCCCCGAGGAGTTCGGCCGCAACCCGGACAAGGCGCTGGAGTCCACCCTCACCATCGGGGGGATCGCCGAGGCGATGGAGGATGCCGCCGCGCACCACACCGCCCCGCACGGCGATGCGCCCGGGGAGGGCACGGTCACCCCGTTACGGCGGTCCCGCCGGCGGTCCGGCCTCGATCAGCTCGGCGACTCTTCGGACCCCAGGGTGTCGAAGACCTCGTGATAGAGCAGCGAGTGGACCTGTTCCACGCGGGGGATGTCGTGGAACTCGAGTGGGTCCTGCGCCGCTGACTCGATGACGAGCGTGCCAGTGCGCAGGATCCGATCCAGCAGGCCGTGCCGGAACTCGACACTGTTGATCCGTGCCAGCGGGATGTCGATCCCCGCGCGGGTGACCAGACCGTGGCGGAACATCACCCGCCGGTCGGTGATGACGAAGTGCGTCGTCCACCAGTTGAGGAACGGCCACACCGTCAGCCAGCCGACGAGCACCAGCCAGATGCCGCCGATGACGAGGAAGATGACGTTCTTGGCGGTGGCGTCCCACGCGAGTGTGTTGACGTATCCGGCCACGAAGGCGGCCGCCGCGCTGGTGAACAGCAGCACGAGCACCGCGCCGATCAACCGCTTCCAATGCGGATGCCTGTGCAGGACCACCTGCTCGTCTCTGGCCAGCACGTTGTCGGGGTATCCCACGGCAGCACTTTACTCAGCCGCGCGTGCGCCCCGCCGGTTTCGGCTCAGTACGCGCCGGAATGTCGCAGCATCGCCTTGACGGTCTTGAAGGCGATCTGGAGGTCGGAGATCATCGACCAGTTCTCGACGTAGAACAGGTCGAGCCGGACCGAATCCTCCCACGACAGGTCGGAGCGGCCGCTGACCTGCCACAGCCCGGTGATACCCGGCCGGACCAGCAGGCGGCGCTTGACGTGGTCGTCGTAGGTCTTGACCTCGCCGGCCAGCGGCGGCCGGGGCCCGACGACGCTCATATCGCGTTTGAGGACGTTGATGAACTGCGGCAGCTCGTCGATGCTGTACTTACGCAGCACCCGGCCGAGCGGGGTGACCCGGGGATCTTCGCGGATCTTGAACAGGACCCCGCCGTCGCTTTCGTTGAGAGCGGCGAGCTCGGGCAGCATCCGGTCGGCGCCCTCGACCATGGTGCGGAACTTGATCATCTCGAACGCCCGACCGTCGAGGCCGATGCGCTCGGAGCGGTAGAAGACCGGACCCCGGCTCGTCAGCTTGACCGCGATCGCGACGGCGATCAGGATCGGCGCGCCGAGCAGCAGGACGGTGCTGGCGAACACCATGTCGAAGAGCCGCTTCTGGAACCGCTTGGCCCCGTTGTACTGCGGTTTCTCCACGTGGATCAGCGGAAGCCCGGCGACCGGACGCATGGTCAGGCGCGGCCCGGCGACGTCGACGACACCCGGGGCGACGAGCAGGTCGATGTCGAGCTTCTCGAGCTCCCAGGACAGATCGCGCATACCGCGTCCGTCGAGCCGCTCGGTGGCGGTCACGGCCACGGCATGGCTCTTTGTCGCGGTCACCGCTCCGACGACGTTGGTCTCGTCACCGAAGGTGGGGATGGAGCCGACACCGGGCACCTCGAGCTCGGACTTGGCGAATCCGCTGGGGACGCAGGCGCCGACCACCAGGTATTCCGACTTCGTCTCGCGGGCAAGAGATTTGGTGAGGTCCCGGATGGCGTGCGGGTTGCCGACCACGAGCAGTCGGGTGATGCACCGACCGTACTTCTCCCGCACCGAGGCGACGACGCGGCGCGCGATCCACCGGAAGAGGATCAGCGCTACCAGGCCGATCGGCAGGGCGATCATCAGGTAACCGCGGGCGATGTTCAGCTTGAACAGCATCGAGACGATGGCCACCCCGCCGAAGACCGCCAGTGTGGCCAGCCACACCCGCCGGTACTCCTCGGCGCCCGAACCGATCACGCGAGGCGAACGGGCCCGGTTGATCGACATTGCCAGCATCCACGCGACGGCGATGATGACCGACAGGATCGAGTAGGCGAAGTTCGGGTAGGTGTTGGTCTCGCCGGGCAGGCTGCCGAAACGGAGCCACTGAGCTGCGCCGACGGCGAGAACGACGGCAACGAAGTCCAAGACGACCAGTCTGCGCGCATAGCCGCGCTGCCAGAGCGGCACCCTCCCCGGCTCGGCCGCCACCTTTGCTGTCAGATCGACATCGTCATTCACCGCGGTCATGCGGTCCCCCCCAGTGTTCAATTACTCCCGCCCGACTTTAACCGACCTCACACGATCATCTCAAGATGATCACGAAACCGCTCGGCGGTCGGGCAATCAATTTGTAAATTCATGTTTCTTGTTCGGCGGACGGCATCCACCAGCGCCCCGATCGCCGCAAAAGGTGTCGCTACGCTGCGACATTTCCGATCGCATGCCCACCTAGGTTGACTTACGTTGGCGTCAATGACACAATTCGACGCGCACGTCAGGCGCCTGTTCGCCAAATCTGCGTGTCATGTATTTCCCGTACCCGCGAGCGCTCGCGAATATGCGTCCAAGTTACGGCCGATTCTGCACGTTCCCGTTACCGGTGGTACGCGCCCGCCGTTGCTCGCCCCCTGCGGATCAGTTTGCTGGCCTCCAGCGGCGCCTCGACCGACCGTGCGGAAGGGCCGACACGCGGCGAGATCCCATTTCTAAGGGGATCGTGAAAGTGCCGGAAACAGGTCGCATAGCATCAACGCCCATGACGAGCGTGACTGATCCTTCCGCGCCCTCCGGCGCCCATGAGATCGACATTCACACCACCGCGGGCAAGCTGGCCGATCTGCGCAAGCGCACCGACGAGGCACAGCATCCGGTCGGTGAGGCCGCCGTCGAGAAGGTGCACGCCAAGGGCAAGCTGACCGCCCGCGAGCGCATCCTCGCGCTGCTCGACGAGGACTCCTTCGTCGAACTCGACGCGCTGGCCAAGCACCGCAGCACCAACTTCGGTCTGCAGGCCAACCGGCCGCCGGGCGACGGCGTGGTGACCGGGTACGGCACCATCGACGGCCGCGAGGTCTGCATCTTCAGCCAGGACGCCACCGTGTTCGGCGGCAGCCTCGGCGAGGTCTACGGCGAGAAGATCGTCAAGGTGCAGGAGCTGGCCATCAAGACGGGCCGCCCCCTGATCGGCATCAACGACGGCGCCGGCGCACGCATCCAGGAGGGCGTGGTCTCGCTCGGCCTCTACAGCCGCATCTTCCACAACAACATCAAAGCCTCGGGCGTCATCCCGCAGATCTCGCTGATCATGGGCGCGGCCGCCGGCGGCCACGTCTACTCCCCCGCGCTCACCGACTTCGTGATCATGGTCGACAAGACCAGCCAGATGTTCATCACCGGCCCCGACGTCATCAAGACGGTCACCGGTGAAGAGGTGACCATGGAGGAGCTCGGCGGCGGCCACACCCACATGGCGAAGTCCGGCCTGGCCCACTACGTCGCCTCCGGCGAGCAGGACGCGTTCGACTACGTCCGCGATCTGCTGTCCTACCTGCCGCCCAACAACTACGCCGATCCGCCGCGCTACCCGTCGCCGCAGCCCGCCGGCCCGATCGAGGAGACCCTCACCGATGAGGACCTCGAGCTGGACACGCTGATCCCGGACTCGCCGAACCAGCCGTACGACATGCACGAGGTGATCACCCGCATCCTCGACGACGACGAGTTCCTGGAGACCCAGGAGGGCTACGCGAGCAACATCATCGTCGGCTTCGGGCGCATCGACGGCCGCCCGGTGGGCATCGTCGCCAACCAGCCGACCCAGTTCGCCGGCTGCCTCGACATCAACGCCTCGGAGAAGGCCGCGCGCTTCGTGCGGACCTGCGACTGCTTCAACATCCCGATCGTCATGCTCGTCGACGTCCCGGGGTTCCTGCCCGGCACCGAGCAGGAGTACAACGGCATCATCCGCCGCGGCGCCAAGCTGCTGTACGCCTACGGTGAGGCCACGGTCGCCAAGATCACCGTCATCACCCGCAAGGCCTACGGCGGCGCCTACTGCGTCATGGGCTCCAAGGACATGGGCTGCGACGTCAACGTCGCGTGGCCGACGGCACAGATCGCGGTCATGGGCGCCTCGGGTGCGGTCGGCTTCGTCTACCGCCAGCAGCTCAAAGAGGCGGCCAAGGAAGGCCAGGACGTCGACGCGTTGCGTCTCGAACTGCAGCAGGAGTACGAGGACACCCTGGTCAACCCGTACATCGCGGCCGAGCGCGGTTACGTCGACGCGGTCATCCCGCCGTCGCACACCCGCGGTTACATCGGCACCGCACTGCGACTGCTGGAGCGCAAGATCGCCCAGACGCCGCCCAAGAAGCACGGCAACATCCCGCTCTGAGTCGCCGGCAGAGGAGTAACGCACATGTCGCAGGACACCGACATCACCGAGGTCAGCGATCACCGTCAGCTGACCATCGACCTACCTCCCGCCCCTGACCCGCACATCCACGTGCTCAAGGGACAGCCGTCCGACGAGGAGATCGCCGCGCTTGCCGCGGTGCTCGCCGGCGCCGGCGGTGGCCACACCGAACCGGGGCCGCAGGAGTTCAACCCGTGGGGCCACCCGGCGGACAAGCTGCGTTACGACGTGACCAGCTGGCAGAGGGTGACGCTGCTGGAACGCACCCACATGCGCAGGTGACCACCAGGGTCGTCCTGGGATCCGCCTCGTCTGGTCGGCTGAAAGTGTTGCGCCAGGCCGGAATCGAACCACTCGTCGTCGTCTCCGGGGTCGACGAGGATGCGATCGTCGCGGCCCTGGGTGCGGCGGCACCGCCGGATCAGGTGGTGTGCGCGCTGGCCGCGGCCAAGGCCGCGAGCGTCGTGGAGTCCCTACCGACCGAGGTCGCGACCGACTGCGTGGTCATCGGCTGCGACTCGATGCTCCAGCTGGACGGCCGCCTGACCGGTAAGCCGGGAACGCCGGCGGCCGCGCGCGCACAGTGGCAGCAGATGGCGGGCCGCAGCGGCGAACTCTATACCGGCCACTGCCTGGTCCGGGTCCGCGACGGTGTCGCCGGGCGACGCGAGGTCGAGGCGGCCGCCACCACCGTCCGGTTCGGCACCCCGCCGCCGGCCGACCTGGCCGCCTACGTCGACAGCGGTGAACCCCTCGGTGTGGCAGGCGCTTTCACGCTCGACGGCCTCGGCGGCTGGTTCCTCGACGGCGTGGACGGCGACCCCTCCAACGTCATCGGGCTGAGCCTTCCGCTCGTGCGCCGCATGCTGGACCGGCTCGACCTGTCGGTCCCGGCGCTCTGGACGCGCTGACCAGGGACCCGCCGAACCCGCGTCCGGCGGTAGGCTCGTTTCCGTGCCGCTGCCACCTGATCCCAGCCCGAAACTCGCCGACTACGCCCATCCGGAACGCCTCGTCACCAGCGACTGGCTGGCCGGCAATCTCGGCCGCCCCGGCCTGGCCATCGTCGAGTCCGACGAGGACGTCCTGCTCTACGACACCGGCCACATCCCCGGCGCGGTGAAGATCGACTGGCATGTCGACCTCAACGATCCGAACGTCCGCGACTACATCAACGGTGAGCAGTTCGCCGCGTTGATGGACCGCAAGGGCATCAGCCGCGACGACACCGTGGTGATCTACGGCGACAAGAGCAACTGGTGGGCGGCCTACGCGTTGTGGGTCTTCACGTTGTTCGGGCATCCCGACGTCCGCCTGCTCGACGGCGGCCGCGATCTGTGGATCTCCGACGGCCGCGACACCACCCTCGACGTACCGTCCAGGCAGACCAGCGGCTACCCCGTCGTCGAACGCGACGACGCCCCGATCCGCGCCTTCCGCGAGGACGTCCTGGGGATCCTGGGCAAGCAGCCGCTGATCGACGTCCGCTCGCCCGCCGAGTACACCGGTGAACGCACCCACATGCCCGACTATCCGGAGGAGGGGGCGTTGCGCGGCGGGCACATCCCGACCGCGCGGTCGATCCCGTGGAGCAAGGCGGCCCGGGACAACGGTCAGTTCCGCACCCGCGCCGAACTCGAGGAGCTCTACGGCTTCCTCGAGCCCGACGACGAAACCGTCGTCTACTGCCGGATCGGGGAACGCTCCAGCCACACCTGGTTCGTCCTGACCCACCTGCTCGGGCTGCCGGGTGTGCGCAACTACGACGGCTCGTGGACCGAATGGGGCAACGCGGTGCGTGTCCCGGTCGCGGTCGGCCCCGATCCGGGCGAGGCACCCGCGTCGTCATGACCATGCCGACCCCTCTCGCCGAGGTCGTCTCCGAGTTCCAGGAGGTGCAGGGACAGGACAAGCTCCGGCTGCTCCTCGAGTTCGCCGACGACCTGCCCGCGCTGCCCTCCGAGCTCGAGGAGGCGGCGATGGAACCGGTGCCCGAATGCCAGTCGCCGTTGTTCCTGCATGTCGACGCGGGCGATCGCGACCGGGTGCGGCTGTACTTCAGCGCGCCGGCCGAAGCGCCGACCACGCGCGGTTTCGCGGCGATCCTGGCGACCGGGCTGGACGAGCAGGCGGCGGAGGACATCCTCGGCGTGCCCGACGACTTCTACACCGAGTTGGGGCTGGCGGCGCTGATCAGCCCGCTGCGGCTGCGGGGGATGTCGGCGATGCTGACGCGGATCAAACGCCGGTTGCGGGACGGCTGACCAATCCCGAACGGGCCCAACGCGCAACTTACTTACGAGTAACCGATACCGGTTACCGACCGCCTCAGGGGCGACGCTTAAACTCCCCCATTAGTTTCTCAAGACGTTCTTAAGTGAGTGCCCGAAAGGCATATCAGCAGGAGGCGAAGTGGCCAGTCACGCCAGCTCGAAGATCTCCAAGGTGCTTGTCGCCAACCGAGGAGAGATTGCCGTCCGGGTCATCCGCGCGGCCAAGGACGCCGGGCTGCAGAGTGTGGCCGTCTATGCCGAACCCGACGCCGACGCCCCGCACGTGCGGCTCGCGGACGAGGCCTTCGCGCTGGGTGGTCAGACCTCGGCCGAGTCGTACCTCGTGTTCGAGAAGCTGCTCGACGCGGCGGAGAAGTCCGGCGCCAACGCGATCCACCCGGGATACGGCTTCCTGAGCGAGAACGCCGACTTCGCGCAGGCCGTCATCGACGCCGGGCTGATCTGGATCGGCCCGAGCCCGCAGTCGATCCGCGACCTCGGCGACAAGGTGACCGCCCGTCACATCGCCGCGCGCGCACAGGCGCCCCTGGTCCCCGGCACGCCGGACCCGGTCAAGGATGCCGACGAGGTGGTCGCGTTCGCCGAGGAGTACGGCGTCCCGGTCGCGATCAAGGCCGCCTTCGGCGGCGGCGGTCGCGGTATGAAGGTGGCGCGCACCATCCAGGAGATTCCCGAGCTGTTCGATTCGGCCACCCGTGAGGCCGTGGCCGCGTTCGGCCGCGGTGAGTGCTTCGTCGAGCGCTACCTCGACAAGCCGCGCCACGTCGAGGCGCAGGTGATCGCCGATCAGCACGGCAACGTCGTCGTCGCGGGCACCCGCGACTGCTCGCTGCAGCGCCGCTTCCAGAAGCTGGTGGAGGAGGCCCCCGCGCCGTTCCTGACCGACGCGCAGCGCAAGGAGATCCACGAGTCGGCCAAGCGGATCTGCAAGGAGGCCGGCTACTACGGTGCGGGCACCGTGGAGTACCTGGTGGGCCAGGACGGCCTGATCTCGTTCCTCGAGGTGAACACCCGCCTGCAGGTGGAGCATCCGGTGACCGAGGAGACCTCGGGCATCGACCTGGTCCGCCAGCAGTTCCGGATCGCCAACGGTGAGCCCCTCGACATCACCGAGGACCCGACACCGCGCGGACACTCGATCGAGTTCCGCATCAACGGTGAGGACGCCGGGCGCGGCTTCCTGCCCGCCCCGGGCCCCGTCACCACGTTCGAACCGCCCACCGGTCCCGGCGTCCGCCTGGACTCCGGGGTGGAGTCCGGATCGGTGATCGGCGGTCAGTTCGACTCGATGCTGGCCAAGCTGATCGTCACCGGCGCCACCCGCGAGGAGGCGCTGGAGCGCTCGCGGCGTGCACTGGCCGAGTTCAAGGTCGAAGGGCTCGCCACGGTCATCCCGTTCCACCGCGCGGTGGTCAGCGATCCCGCCTTCATCGGCGACGAGAACGGCTTCACGGTGCACACCCGGTGGATCGAAACCGAGTGGGACAACACCATCGAACCGTTCACCGGTGGCGACCCGATCGACGAAGAGGACACTGCACCGCGCCAGACCGTGGTCGTTGAGGTCGGCGGCCGGCGCCTCGAGGTCTCGCTGCCGGGCGATCTGGTCCTCGGCAATGGTGGCGGCGCCGCCCCTGCGGGCGTGATCCGCAAGAAGCCGAAGCCGCGTAAGCGCGGTGCGCACGGCGGTGCGGCGACGTCCGGCGACTCGGTGACCGCGCCCATGCAGGGCACCGTCGTCAAGGTCGCCGTCGAAGAGGGCCAGCAGGTGTCCGCCGGCGACCTGGTCGTGGTCCTCGAGGCCATGAAGATGGAGAACCCGGTGACCGCCCACAAGGACGGCACCATCACCGGACTCGCGGTCGAGGCGGGCGCCGCTGTCACACAGGGCACCGTGCTGGCCGAGATCAAGAGCGACGGCGAGTAACCCTTCCGCTTCACCCCCGGCGCAGTCGGTTCGGCCCAGGTCGAGCGACTGCGCCGGGTTTTTTTGTGCCGCCCGGCGCGCCCCGACGGCGGTCCGGTGCGGGCGATGAAGCGTGCCGAGATGTCGCCGCCAGGGCCGCTTGGACTACTGGATTTTGCTGCGATCCGGCCTTCCTTTGGGTCAGACCCGGCTCGCGAGCGCACACTTCACCGAGATATTGAGTCTCCATTGCGCAATGTGCTCTTTACACAGGCAAAGGTAAGTCGGACTATGGAACCGTTCTGCTCGACCGAGGCGGTTTCTCGTTGCCATGTTGCCCCACCCGCGTGGAGACGCGATCACGACCGACCGGCGACACCACGCCCCGCGACCGTACGGGCAACCGGGTGTCGGTAGGGATGACCATGTAGACGGCGTATTTTGACTGGTCGACCGCGACTGCGGCGAATCCGGCCGCTACGACGGCCGCAATCGATAGCCAGGACACCGCAGCTGTCCGCGACGCCACGTTCTTTTGCCGACCACCCCTTTACGGAATGAGGAAATGTCGCCTCAGCGAATATCCCCACCTCTGGAGAATATTTGCCTCACCGTCATTCTCGTGTCCTAAGTTAACAATGGATCTTTCCAATTGCCTCTAAGGTTGTCCTCAGGTACAGTTTGCTGTGTGCCCGAACGGGCCAGGCAGGGACATGGTCATTGACGGCGGCGTCCCGTCGTCAGGCACCAGGTGACGAGGCGGGTAAGGGACAAGTCGCCTCACCATCCGAGGGGGAGCGGTCCCGCTTCTTCGGTGCGAAACCGGAGGAGCGGGGCGCCGCCCGTCACGGCGCCACCGCGGCGCGGAGCGCGCCGGTCGGCGGGGACGCCAGTACCGAAGCGACGTCGGCGAGACCGACCGGATCGGACACCACTGCGGCCCACGGGTACGCATCCCGGGTGCGGTTCAGGAAGGCGACCGCCTGCCCGAGGTGGCGCGGCTCGTAGTTGTGCACGCCGCAGATCGTCCACCAGTTGCGCACCACCCGCTCGGGGTCGAGCGACACCGGACGGCCGGGCATGACCGAGCCGGCCAGGACCAACACTCCCCCGATGTCCAGACGTGCGATCGCAGCCTCGACCGCGTCCGCGGCGCCGGTGAAGTCGACGGCGACGTCCACCGGTCCGCCCGTGTCCGCAGCGGCGCCGAACTGCGCGGCCAGCCGCAGCCGCTCCGCGACGATGTCGAGCACGCGCACGTGCGCCCCCGCGTGCGCGCACGCCGCCGCGGCGGTGACCCCGAGCATGCCCGCACCGCAGATCAGGACGCGCCGCCCGGTCAGCACACCGGCGGCCTCCAGCGCGGCCATCACCGTGGCCGTCGCGCAGGCCGCGGGCGCGGCCACCCGGTCGTCCAGCCCGGCAGGCACCCGCACGACCGTGACGCCGTCGGGCAGGGCGATGTACTCGGCGTAGGTGCCCGACAGCGGCCAGTCCCCCTCGACCGGTTCGTGGCCCACCTTGCGCACCACCGCGCATTTCGCGGTGCGGCCCGCCCGGCATCGGGGACACTGCCCGCACGCGGCGGTCACCGACCAGACCACGCGCTCACCGACGGCCAGACCGCGCCGCGGATCGGGCACCACGACATCGCCGACAGCCTCGTGGCCGAGCACGCTCGGACACGGGCTGTGCCGCCGCCCCGCGACGGTGTGCAGATCGCTGCCGCAGACGGTGGCCAGCCTGATCCGCACGATCAGCGCGTCGTCGTGTGGCACCGCCACCTCGCGGACCTCGACGCCCTGCCCGGTCCACACCGCGGCCCGGCTCACACCAGGCGCGACCGGATCCACCCCGACAACCTCTCGATGGCGTACACCACGACGAAGATCACCAGCACGATCGCGCCGGCCACGTCGAAGTTGAGCGTGCGGATCGACTCGAACAGCAGATATCCGATACCGCCCGCTCCCACGATGCCGAGAATCGTCGAGGTGCGGACGTTGACGTCCAGCATGTAGAGGCTCGACCCCACCAGGGCGGGCATCGACTGGGGGATCACGGCGGCGAACAGGGTCTTCCACCACCCGCCGCCCACCGAGCGCACCGCCTCCATCGGCCCCGGATCGATCTCCTCGACCGCGTCGGCCACCAGTTTGGCCAGGAAACCCACGGACCCGACCGCCAATGCGCACGTCCCGGCGACCGGGCCGAGTCCGAGCGCGGCGACGAACACCACCGCGAGGATCAGTTCGGGGACCGAACGGACCAGCAGGATCCACCCCCGGGCGGCCCAGTGACACCACGGGTGCGGGGTGACGTTGCGCGCCGCCAGGAGTCCCACCGGGATCGACAGCACGACCCCGATCGCGGTCGACACCACGCCGATCGCGACGGTCTGCACCGCCGCGTCGACCAGGCCGGCGCCCATCGCGCCGAAGTTCGGCGGGAACATCCGCCCGAACACCTCGATGGACGGGCCGACCCAGGTCACCAGAGCCCACGGGCTGATCCGCAGTTCGATCAGCGCGGCGATGCCGGTCGCGATCACCGCACCGGCCAGCAGGATCCGGGCGGCGCGGTCCCGTCGGGGGCGCGACATCGACGGGTCGAGCAGCACCCGACGCACTCCGATCGAGACCACCTCCATCGCGGCGATGATGACGAGGATGACCAGGACGATGCCGAGCGCACGGGGATAGACCAGCCCGCGCAACGCGTCCTGCAGAGCGAAGCCGATACCGCCCGCCCCGACGAAGCCGAGGACCACCGAGATCCGCAGATTGATGTCGATCCGGTAGACGAAAGTGCCGATCCACGACGGAACAACCTGCGGCAGAACGGCATTGATCATTTCACGGAAGTAGCCGACGCCCGTGCTGCGGACCGCTTCGCGCGGACCCGCATCGCTCTGCTCGATCGCGTCGGCGAACAGTTTGCCGAGCATCCCGATCGAGTGCAGGGCCAGCGCCAGGATGCCGGGAAGGACTCCGATACCCAGTGCCCGCACGAACAGCACGGCGAACAGCAGGTCGGGCATCGCGCGGCAGAAGGTGATGACAGCGCGTGCGACGGCGTGGACCGCGGGGTGCGGCGTGGTGTTGCGGGCGGCCATGAACGCCAGCGGTACCGACGCGACAGCGGCCAGGATCGTGCCGAGCACCGCCATCAGCAGCGTCTCGACCGCCAGCCCGCCGATCCGGCCGGGATCGTCGAGGCGGGGCGGCAGCATGCGTTCCACGAGCGCCGCGACCTCGTCGAATCCGTCGATCAGCGCGGCCGGTGCGAAGTCGATGTACCAGGCGGCGGCGAGCGTCGCGATCAGCGCGCCGACCGCGATCAGTTGCCCGGGAAGGGCCCCCGTCGCCGAGCCGGATCCTGGCCGCGGCGGTCCTGCGCCGCGCGGTGGCGCCGACAGTGGGGTGTTCACGTCGGCCGGGCGGCCTGTTCGGCGGCCGCCGCATCGACCCGACGGTAGATGCCCAGCACGTCCTCGCGGTTCATCCCCACGGCCGGCCGGTCGAGCACCTTGCGCCCGTTGCGCAGACCGACCAGTCGATGAGCCCACCCGAGCGCGAGGTCCACCTGATGCAGGGTGCACACAACGGTGAGCTTCTCCTCGATGCAGACCCGGAACAGCATGTCCATGACCACCCCGGCGTTCTCCGGGTCGAGCGAGGCGACCGGTTCGTCGGCGAGCAGCAGCGCGGGCCGCTGCATCAGGGTCCGGGCGATGGCCACACGCTGCTGCTGACCGCCAGAGAGGGTGTCGGCCCGCCGGCCGGCGAAGTCGGCCAGGCCGACCCGGTCGAGGTGACCGAGCGCCGCCTCCCGCATCTCGCGCGGGTAGGTCAGGGCCCCGTAGCGCGGTAGGCGCAGTGCGCCGAGGCCGCCGATGAGGACGTTCTCCAGACAGCTCAGCCGGCCGACGAGGTTGAACTGCTGGAAGACGAACCCCACCCGGCGGCGCAACCCGCGCAGTTCCGCCCTGGTTGCCGTGTCGACCCGGGTGCCGCCGACCTCGATCCGCCCCGAGGTGACCGGATGCAGGCCGTTGAGGCAGCGCAGCAGCGTCGACTTACCGGAGCCGGAAAGCCCCAGCAGCACCAGCATCTCGCTTCGGTGGACGTCGAGCGTGACATCGTCGAGGGCGAGCGTGTCGCCGAACCGCTTGGTGACGTTGCGGACGGCGACCACGACGTCATCGCCGGCGATCGAGTGGTCGGGGTCGGGGCTGCCCATGGGTCAGGCCTTGCACTTCTCGGATCCCGTGACCTCGCAGACCTTGCGCACCCCGTCGTAGGCGGAGTCGTCGACCGCGACCACCCCCCATGCGCGCTCGTCGGTGATCAGGCAGTGGTCGCCCTCGCAGAAGCCCTCGGCCGCCATCACCTTGCCGTTGGCCTTCTCGGTGAAGATCGCCCTGAGCTTGTCGATGGCCTCGGCGCCCAGCGCGTCGTTGGCCGCGAACACCGATCCGGCGATCATCTCCGACTTCCACACGGTCTTCAGGTCGCCGGGTGCGAGATCGCCCTTCTGGACCATGGTTTCGTCGACCATGCTGTCGAAGGCGAAGCCCGCGTCGCAGTCACCGTTCTTGATCGACAGCGCCGAGGCGTCGTGACCGCCGGCGTAGATCGGCGTCATCGCCGCGGAGATGTCGGCCTCCGAACCGGATTGGATCACCCCGGCCTCGATCAGGCCCGCACTCGGATAGAGGAATCCGGAGGTCGATCCGGGATCGACGAAACACACCTTCTTACCGGCGAAGTCGGCGAGGCTGTTGACCGACGCATTGTCGGAGCGGGCCAGACCGTAGGACTGGTAGCCGGGCTCGGCGCCCTCCTCCTCGACGACGGCGCCGAGCGGTGTGATCTCGGCGCCGTTGAGGCCGGCGACCACGTAGGCGAAGGGTCCGAAGAACGCGAGATCGACGTTGTCGGCGATCATCCCCTCGACCACGCCGGCGTAGTCGGAGGCCTGGACGAACTCGATCGTCGATCCGGTCTCCTTCTCCAGCAGCTTGATCAGCGGGTCGTAGCTGGCGCGCATGTCGGCCGAGTTCTCCGCGGGCACGGCGGCGAGGGTGATGGTGGCCGGAAAGCCGGAGTCACCGGACGCCTCGGAACCGTCCGAGCCCGAACACCCGGACAGGGCCAGGGCCGCCGCGGCGACGGCGGCGACGGCGGCGGCGGCGAGGGATGCGTATCGATTGATCATGTCGGACAGTCCTTTTCGAATGATGTGGTGGTCAGGCGGAGAGCAGGAGCTCGGGGAGGCGGGCGACGGAGTCCAGCACGTGGGTCGCCCCGGCGGCGCGCAGCGCCCGTTCGTCGTGCGCACCGGTCAGCACACCGGCGACGGTGACGGCCCCGGCCCGCAGCCCGCAGGTGACGTCGCTCGCCGTGTCACCCACGACGGCGACGCTGCGCACGTCGTCGACACCGGCGCGCATGAGCGCGGTCAGCACGAGGTCGGGGTGCGGACGGCCGCGCACACCCGGTCCGGGGGCCAGCACCAGGTCGGCGAGCCCGTCCCAGCCGAGCGTGTCGAGGATGCGCTGCTGGGTGGCCGGGCTGAACCCGGTGGTCAACGCCACCTGGACGCCGGATGCGCGCAGTTGCGAGATCGCCTCCGCCGCACCGGGGACGGGTTGGACACCGCCGTCGATGTAGTGGTCGTAGGCCTTCTCGAAGGCGGTGTTGGCCGCCTGCGCGCGGTCATCGCTGCCGAACAGCGCGCGGAAGACCTCGATCTTGGATTGGCCCATGGTGTCGACCACGTACCGGCGTGCCCGGTCGCGTTCGGCGCCGTCCTCGGGCACGCCGACGGCGGTCGCCGCTTCGTCGAAGGCACGGATCACCAGTCCGTCGTCGCGGACCGTCGTGCCTGCCATGTCGAGTACGGCGAGTTCTGTGCGCATGCCGATCACCTTCCGATGTGGTCTGGGCCAAAGAGTTCCGACGAGTGGAACCGCAGGTGAACAGCTGCCGACAAACTGGTCTATACCAATCGCGGTCACAGGCCGAGGAGGTTGGCGGTCTGTTCGGCCAGCGCGGGTCCCAGCGTCATCCCGCGACCGCCGGGACCGGTGATCACGTGGACACCCTCGCCCGGCGACCGGCGGCACACAAGCTCGTGCGGGTCGACGCACTGGCTGTAGACACCCGCCCAGCGCCGCTCGACCGCGGGCAGCGCACGGCCCAGCAGCTCCTCGACGAGTCCGGTGAGGTAGGCGTACGGGTCCTCGGAGACGTCGAAGGTGAACGGTTCGCGGTACTCGTGGGTGTCGCCGATGGTGAGTCCGCCGTCCAACCGCTGCACGCACAACAGCTGCATGTGGTGCTGTTCGGCGACCACGTCCTGCGGTTGGCCGCGTACGAGGTCGTCGGCCGCCGCACCCGTGAAACCCGGGTAGTAGCGCATGCTGTCACCGTCCGCGACAGCCGTGGGGAGGGTCTCGCCCAGCGGCGCCGTCTGCATCATCTGCAGCCGCACCCGGCGCACCGGCAGGTCGCCCGCCAGCTCGCGCACCAGTCCCCCGTGGGCCGCACCCGCGCACACGATGACGAGGTCTCCGACGTGGCGCCGGCCGTGGTCGTCGCGCACCGTCTGCCCGGCCACCTCGCGCGCTTCGGTCGAGGACAGGAAGGTGTACCGCCCGGTGGCGGCGAGATACTCTCGCATCGCCGGGAGCGCGCGGCGAGACTCCACAGCGGCGTCCCTCGAACAGAGCAGTGCGGCAACGAATTTCCCGCGGAGCGCGGGGTTCAATGCGCGAGCCTGTTCGGGTTCGACGAGGGTGAACCCGCGGACGGCGGCGTCGGGCCGGGCGGCGACCTCCTCGGCCACCGCGACCTCGGCCGGTGTGCGCAGCACGGTGAGCGACCCGGTGGCACGGAAGCCGATTCCGGGTACGGCAGCGCCGAGTTCCTCCCACAGTTCCCGCGCGCGCAGTGCGGCGTCGAGTTCCCCAGTGGCCCGCCCGGATACCCACACGAGGCCGAAGTTGCGCACGGTGGCGCCCCGTGCCTCCGGCTCACGCTCGAGGTGGACGACCTGATGGCCGCGCCGCACCGCTTCGATGGCGTGAGTGGTACCGAGGATTCCGCCGCCGACGATGATGACCCGCATGGGCGCACCCTCCCGCCGTCCGGCGACGGGGCGCCGACGCCGAGGTGGTCGCCAGGCGAACGCCACGTGAACCATTGGTATAGACCAATCGCTGTTAGGCTGGGCCCGTGACGATCCGCGAGCAGACGGTCACCCTTCTCGGCTCATTGCGCGGGGTGTGGGACGAGGTGGCCGTCGACGAACTCGACCATGCCCTGCAGTCGGCGGCTCGCGCCCTCGAGGACGGCGCGGACGACGAACTCGTGCTCGCCGCGGCCCTGCACGACATCGGCCACAGTCCGCTGTTGGCCGGTGGTTCCGCGGCGCACGACCGCATCGCCCTGGAGTGGCTGACTCCACGGTTCGGCGCCCGTGTGGGGTGGCTGGCCGGCGCCCACGTCGCGGCCAAACGCCATCTCGCCGCGACCGAACCGGGTTACGCCGCTGCGCTGAGCGACGTCTCGATCACCTCGCTGCACCGGCAGGGCGGCGCCGCGGTCGACCCCGAACTGGTCGCCCACCCGTGGTGGCACGACGCGCTCCGCCTGCGGCGTTACGACGACGCCGCCAAGGACCCTGCAGCACAAGGTGCCGACATCGAGACGGTCGTGACCGTGGCCGAACGTGTCGCAGCGGGGCAGAATGAGCGTTCGTCGTGACCACCGACGCGATCCGCGTGTCGAAGACCCACCTCATCCGCACCGAACTCGACAGTCTGCTGGCCGGATCGGCCGTCGGCGATCCGGTGCCGGCAGAGCGCGAACTGGCGGTCCGCTTCGGGGTGGCGCGGGAAACGGTGCGCCAGGCCCTGCACGAGTTACTGGTGGAGGGCCGCATCGAACGCCGGGGCCGCGGCACGGTGGTCTCGAAACCCAAGCTCGTCCAACCGCTTTCGCTGAAGTCGTACACCGAGGGTGCGGTGGAGATGGGCCGCACACCCGGCCGCGTGCTGGTCTCGTGGGTCGACGTCCGCGCCGACGGTGCGATGGCGACCGCACTCGGGGTGCGGCGCGGCGCGAAGGTGATGCACCTCGAGCGGGTGCTGCTGGCCGACGGCGAGCGGATCGGCCTGGAGAGCACCTACCTCACCGTGCGCCGGTTCGGTTGGCTGCGTGAGTCGTTCGATCCGACCACCTCGCTGTACGCGGCGATCCGCGCGTCGGGGGTCGAGTTCGGCGCGGCGCTCGAGCGGGTCGAGACCGCCCTGCCCTCCCCGCGCGAGGCGGCGCTTCTCGGCACCACCACCGCGATGCCGGTGCTGATGCTCAACCGGCGCACGGTCGACGACGCCGACCACCCGATCGAATTGGTCCGGGCGCTGTACCGCGGCGACCGGGTGGCCTTCGAGGCATTCCTCGTCGATCGGTGAGGGTCAGGACCGGATGAACTCCAGCAGATCGGCGTTGATCGTGTCGGCCTGCGTGGTGGGCATCCCGTGCGGGAAGCCGGCGTAGGTCTTGAGCGTGCCGTTTCGCAGCAGCTTCGCCGACAGCGGCCCGGAGTCCTCGTACGGCACGATCTGGTCGTCGTCACCGTGCATCACCAGCACCGGGATGCTGATCGTCTTGAGGTCCTCGGTGAAGTCGGTCTGCGAGAACGCGACGATCCCGTCGTAGTGGGCCTTGGCGCCGCCCATCATCCCCTGGCGCCACCAGTTCTGGATGATCGCCTCCGACGGCTCCACGCCCTGGCGGTTGAACCCGTAGAAGGGTCCCGACGGCAGTGCCCGGTAGAACTCCGAACGGTTCGCCGCCAGCTGCGCCTGCAGATCGTCGAACACGGATTTGGGCAGACCACCGGGATTGTTCTCGGTCTGGACCATGATCGGCGGGACGGCGCTGATCAGCACGGCCTTGGCCGCCCGGCTCTCACCGTGGCGCGCGAGGTAGTGCGCGACCTCCCCGCCGCCGGTGGAGTGGCCGACGTGGACGGCGTCGTGCAGATCGAGGTGTGCGACCACGGCCGCGAGATCGTCGGCGTAGTGGTCCATGTCGTGGCCGTCGGCCGTCTGGGTGGAGCGGCCGTGTCCCCGGCGGTCGTGCGCGATCACCCGATAGCCGTGCCCGACGAAGAACAGCATCTGGGTGTCCCAGTCGTCGGCGGACAGCGGCCAGCCGTGGCTGAACACGATCGGCTGCCCCGAACCCCAGTCCTTGTAGAAGATCTCGACGTCGTCGTCGGTGGTGATGGTGGGCATTGCTCTTCTCCTTGTCCATGGACGGCCCTGCCGTCGGCATCGGCGGCAGCACCGCCGAGGGGAATTTAATTCCTGGCGGCCCGCACCGCTCGATAAAGTGCACGCGACGACAACCGGGGAAGGCGAGGACATGGAACCGGTGGAGATCAACGCGGGTGCGTGGTATCTGCGGGCGCTGCGCGCCGATGCGTTGATGGACGACCGTCCGGCACTGGCCGACCTCGGTGAGACCGATCCCGGTCACGTCCACCTCGCCGCCGCCGAGTGGACCGCGGACATCCGGTACCGGTGGGCGGTGTGTGAACCCACCACCGGGGAGTTGTTGGCCGAGGTCGCGCTCCGGCCGGCGACCGGAGACGTCTGCGCGCGGGCCCGCGCGGGCCACGACGCGGCCGCCGACGCCGCGACGGAGGCCGTTCGCCGGTTCGCCAGCGCACTCGATCTCGGGAGTTGACGGCGCGAGCCGCGGAGGAAACCGCCGGCACAGTGTTTGCTGAGCGACTCCCTGTGTCCGCCGGCCTTATCTTGGTAACGGTTTGATAGCTTTCGGACTGCCGCGCCCGAGCAACCATGAGCTCGGTTAGGGTGAACCCTGACCGAGGGAGTGTTCACGTATGAAACGTCAGATCGGCGCTGTCGCCGGTGTTGTGTCGATGGCCGCCGCTGGTGCGATCACCCTGGCCGCCCCGTCCGCGGCCGCACCGCCGTGGGCGATGCCCGATGTCCGTGGGATGAACCTGCAGCAGGCCACCGACACGATCAAGGGCGTCACCGACGAGAAGGATCTGAAGGTCAACTCGATCAACCTCACGGGCGCACCCCAGAAGCAGATCAACCTCACCAACTGGATCGTGTGCTCGCAGTCGCCTCGTGCCGGTGGATCGATCGGGGCCAAGACCAGCATCGTGGTCGGCGTCCGGCGGCCCAACTCCAGCTGCCGCTGAGCGGCGCTCAGCAAACACCGGTGAGCGTCACCGCTCGTCCACGTCGGCACCGGTGGCGAGGTCCCCGCACTCCACGGCAACCACGTCGTCGCGTTGCCGGAGGAACCACCGGGCACCGTCGTCGCCGGTGAGGGACTCGAGCAGCGCCGGCCAGTGCCGCCGCGCCACCACCACCGGGTGACCGGGGCGGCCGTGGTAGACAGCCCTCGCGACACCACCGTCGGCGGTGCGCGCCGCCTCGATGACCCGGCTGACCACCTCAGCCCCCACGTCCGGGGTGTCCACGGTGTGCAGGGCGACGGCCTCGGCGGCGCCGGCCGCGCTGACACCCGTCCGGACCGACGCGCTCAGGCCGTCACTCCAGTCCTGGGCGACCACCGCCCGCGCCGGCGGCGGCACGGCGACGACCGCCGCACCGAGCACCACAACGACGTCGCCACAGCCGCCCCGGATCAGTGCATCGACCGCGAGTCGAAGCCACTCCCCTTGATGGGCAAGGACTTTGGGCATTCCGAACCGCGTGCCCGCGCCGGCGGCGAGTAGCACCCCGGTGACCGATCCGAATTCCGACATACGAACAGTCTCACCCGCGGTGTGAAGCGTTCATTAAGAAATGCGGCACTATCTGTCTAAAGCACGACTACCGGCGTATGTTCGAAACAGGTTGAGTTCACAGCCGGATGCAAACGTCATCGACGTAGGAGCCGGGCCGGACTCGAGCCCGGGCCCCGAAGGTTTTGAGTCAGCAGGGCCGTTCTCCCTGACGTGAGCCACAGTACGAATACTCGACTGATGGAGTCACAGATGTCGTCGTCAATCATCCAGCCGGTCCCGTCCACGGAACCGACGATCTGCCACACCGCCCGCTTCGAGGCCTCCGCGCCGCTGCCGTCCACCACGGTCGTCACCGTGACTGGGGAGCTCGACGCTGCCAACGCCCGGGACTTCGCCGACTTCGCGCTGCTGCACGCCGGTGGCGCGTTGATAGTCGACCTCGCTGGTGTCGAATTCTTCGGTACCGCAGGGTTTTCCGCGCTGCACACCCTGAACGTCCGCTGTGCGGGGGCCGACATCAACTGGATCCTGGTGCCCAGCGCGGCGGTCAGCCGGCTGCTGCGGATCTGCGATCCGGACGCCACCCTGCCGTGGTCGGAAAGCGTCGAGACGGCGCTCACCGCGCTGCAGGGTGAACCGCGCCCGCTACTGCAACTGGTCGCGGAGCCGCGTTAGCGATTTGGCCAGCAGCCTGGACACGTGCATCTGCGAGATGCCGACCCGTTCGGCGATCTGGGTCTGGGTGAGGTTCTCGAAGAACCGCAGCAGCAGGACCATGCGCTCGCGCTCCGGAAGCGCGGCCAGCAGCGGTCGCAGTGCCTCGCGGTTCTCGATCTGATCGAGACCCAGGTCCACATCGCCGAGGGTGTCGGCGATCGCGGGCGCATCCTCGTTACCGCTGTTGCCGCCGCTGTCGATCGACAGGGTGTTGTAGGAACTGCCTGCGACCAGGCCCTCGACCACCTCGTCGCGGTCCATGCCGAGTTCCTCGGCGAGCTCGCTGGCCGTCGGCGCGCGGCCGAGGCGCTGGGACAGTTCGGCGGTCGCCGACCCGAGGCGCAGGTGCAGTTCCTTGAGCCGGCGGGGCACCTTGACCGACCAGCTGTTGTCCCGGAAGTGCCGCCGGACCTCACCCATGATGGTGGGCACCGCGAACGACACGAAATCCGATCCGGCGTCGACGTCGAAGCGGATCACCGCGTTGACCAGGCCGACCCGGGCGACCTGGACGAGGTCGTCGCGCGGCTCGCCGCGGCCGTCGAAGCGACGGGCGATGTGATCGGCAAGCGGGAGGCAGCGTTCGACGATCCGGTCGCGCTGACGCTGGAACTGAGGTGTGCTCGGGGTGAGCCCCTGAAGTTCCCGGAACATGGGGGCCACGTCCGAGTACTCAGAGTTCTGTCGTGGCGACGAACCCTGTGCCGACGATGGCGTCACCGCAGCGAACTCGCTCGTCTCGTCGTCATCGAGATGCCGAATACCTGACCGTCTCCGGGAGCCTGACCGTTGGAGAAGGTACGCACCTCATCGGTCAGCGAGCTCAGTACGTGCCAGCTGAAGCTGCCCGGAGCCAGGATGTCGGTGTTCTGACAGGTCGTCGAGGCGTCGACGACGACCTCGGAGTCGTTGGGGTGCACCACGACGACGAGAGTGGAGTGCGGCACCGCCGAGCGGATCAGCCGGGTGCAGGCCTCGTCGACGGCGAGGCGCAGATCCGAGACCGCGTCGAAATCGAGGTCTTCGAAGGTACCCACCGCTGCGACGAGGGTGCGCAGCACCGCAAGGTTCTCCAGCGTCGCCGCAACACGCAGCTCCACCGAACGGTCGGCATTGGCCTGCCCGTTGCGCTGATTCTCGACCTCGGCCATCTGACCTCCCGGCAATATCGAAGCGAGACTACCCCAGCCCGTTCGCCGGCTAGCCATCGGCGCTGGGGGAAGTCGCAGGTACGTACGTGTGACTCCGTAATTCACCGGGTAATACCCGGTCGTGAAGCTGAATGACAGCACCGTGATGCCCGCGCCGAAGATGCCGTGACGGTCGCTGCTGTGACGTCAGCGATGACCGCTTTCTCGCGCGCGCCGACCTCGTGCTCACCATGGTCTGCCTCCCATACCCCGGCGACCGCGGTTGCCAAACCCGTAACCCCCATCACAGGTAGGTGTCGATGCGACTTCGGCGCAGCGTAGTCAGCGGCCCCGGCCTGACCCGGGTGCGCCGCGGCAAGGGCTTCTCGTACCGCGATGCGAACGGCGACGCCCTCACCGACAAGAAGACGATCGACCGCATCAACTCCCTGGTGATCCCGCCGGCATGGAAGAAGGTGTGGATCTGCCCGTACCCCAACGGGCACATCCAGGCCGTCGGCACCGACGCCGCCGGACGGCGTCAGTACCTCTACCACCAGAAGTGGCAGGAGGAACGCAACGAGGAGAAGTTCGACCGGGTGCTGCAGATGTCGTCCGCACTGCCCGAGATGCGTCGGCAGATCGCCGCGGATCTGGGCGGCCGGGGCTGGCAGCGCAACCGGGTGCTGGCGCTCGCGCTGCACCTGCTCGACCTCGGCTACTTCCGCGCCGGCGGCGATCAGTACGCCGAGGAGAACAACTCGTTCGGCATCGCGACGCTGCTGTGCGAACACGTCAAGCTGCAGCGCCAGGCCGTGGAGTTCGACTATCCCGCCAAGAGCGGTGTCCAGCGCAGCCTGGTGATCGACGACCCTGAGGTGGTGAAGTCGGTGCGGGCGCTGCTGCGCCATCCGGATCGACCGGACCGCCTGCTGGCGTGCCGAAATGGCGACGGGTGGGCCGAGATCCGCTCCGATGACCTCAACACCCGGTTCAAGGAGTTGGTGGGCGAGGACTACTCGGTGAAGGATCTGCGCACCTGGCACGGGACCGTACTGGCGGCCGTCGCGTTCGTCGATGCCGACCCGCCGGTCAACAAGACGGTGATCAAACGCGTGGAGTCCGCGGTGATGAAAGAGGTGTCAGGTTCGCTCGGCAACACCCCCGCGGTGGCGCGGGCCTCCTATGTGGACCCGCGGGTGGTCAGCGCCTACGAATCGGGGGCGACCATCGCCGCCGCCGAACGCCGGGCACTACGTGCCAAACGTCCCGACGAACGTCAGCTGATCCGCGAGCGGGCCACCGCGAAGCTGATCCGGCGGGCCGCCAAAAGTCGGTAGTCAAGATCGACCCGGGTCGTCGACGACGGTGCCATGGACCGCGGGATTGACGTTGCCCCAACATGATTCGGCCCACGGGTCCGCTGACGCCCTCATACCGACGAAACGGACGTCCTCGCTGCCCGCGGCCGAGAGGCGGCGGGCACCAGGCGCTCGTAGATGCGCAGGGTGTCGGCGGCGATGCGGTCCCACGAGTATCGGGCCCGGGCGCGGTCGCGTCCGGCGGCACCGAGGCTCTGTCCGAGGAATTCGTCGTGCAGCAGGGTGTTGATGGCATCGGCGACCTCCCCCGGGCGCCTCGCGGCGACCAGCCGCCCGGTGACGTCCTGAACGACGGTGTCGAGCATCGCGCCGACCGCTGCGGCCACCACGGGCACACCCGACGCCATCGCCTCCAACGGGACGATGCCGAACGGTTCGTACCACGGGGTACAGGCGACCACATCGGCCGACCGCAGCAGAGCGGGCATGTCCGCGCGAGCCACGGCACCCTGGAAGACCACCCGGTCACCGACACCGAGCCGCTCGGCGAGCTCACGCAGCCGGCGGGCCTCGGGGTCCGCCTCCACCTCGCTGCGTTCGGGTCCTCCGACCAGGATGAGTTCTGCCTCCGGAATCGCCGTCAGTGCGCGCACGACCACGTCGAAACCCTTGCGGGGCAAGAGCCTTCCGACGCTCACGATGCGGTGCCGCGCACCGCGTTCGGCACGCGGACCGTCCGGGGTGAAGAGGTCGAGGTCGACGCCGCACGGCACCACCGAGATCCGGCTGCGTGACCGGCCGAGCCGCATGAGCTCGAACACCTCGTCGGTGCACGTGGCCGCTACCCAGGTGGCGGTGCGGGCCACCATCGCCTCCAGCTTGAGCCGGTCCTCGGGACTGGTGTCGTGCGCACCCTGGTGGCGGCGTTCGACCACACCGAGGGCGTGAAAGGTCTGCACCGCAGGCAGATCGAGATGCCGGGCGGCCAACTGGGTGGCGATGCCCGACATCCAGAAATGGGCGTGGGCCACGTCGGGCCGATCGGCACTCCACTGTTGGTCGAGGTGCTGCGCGAACGGACCCGTGTGGACCAGCAGTTCGTCCTCGGGCAGCCGGCGCGCGGGCCCGGCGGGCACATGCACCACGGTGTAACCCTGTGGCGTGCTGACACGTTCGGGCAGATCCGGATCGTCGCGGCGGGTGTAGACGGTGACGTCGTGGCCACGGCGCGCCATGGCGGCCGACAGTTCGGCAACACGGACGTTCTGTCCGCCGACGTCCACCCCGCCGAGGGCCGCCAGGGGGCTGGCGTGGTCCGAAACCATTGCGATCTTCATTGGCTTCCCCTCCCGCGATGTCGACTGGAGCAGTCGGCGATCAACCTGTTCCAATCGCGCAGGAACGGTCGGCGGGCGGATGCACGCCGCCGACTGCGATCAGCGACTGCGTCCGGAAGCCGTGGACGTGCCACGCCAGAAGCACACGCTCCCCACCGGACGACATAGGGCGGTCGTACCCGAAGCACTTGACGGTAAACCTCGCAGGTCAAGGATTTCGCATAACGTCTTCCCCCGCCTTCGCGAAGTGGATTCACCTGCCGAAACAGCCCGGTTTGACGGCGCCCGAGCGGGTTACCCGGCGGGCATGGTTGATTCCGCACCGACGCCCGACGGCGTGATCCCCTACCCGGGCGAGACCTCCAAGATGTCCGAACGCCCCAGCGACGAGATGACCGACTACGTCGGCCGAGACCTGCTGGCAGGTAAGCGGGCACTGATCACCGGGGGCGACTCCGGGATCGGCCGTGCGGTCGCCGTCGCGTTCGCCAAGGAGGGCGCCGACGTGTCCATCGCCTATCTCGAGGAGCACGCCGACGCCGAGCACACCGCGGCACTGGTCGAGCGATGCGGACGCCGAAGCCTGCTGCTGCCCGGCGATCTGGCGGAAGCCGAGCAGTGCCGGACCGTGGTCAAACGCACGGTCGCCGAGTTCGGCGGCCTCGACATCGTGGTCAACAACGTGGCCTATCAGAACCCGACCGAATCGTTCACCGACATCAGTGACGAACAGTGGCGGCGCACGTTCGCCGTCAACATCGACAGCTTCTTCCGGGTCACCAAAGCCGCGCTCGAACACCTTCCCGACGGCGGCGCGATCATCAACACCAGTTCGATCAACGGGTTGCGCGGCAACAAGACGCTGATCGACTATTCGGCCACCAAGGGCGCGGTGTTGGCGCTGACGTACTCGCTGGCGCAGTCGCTGGCGGATCGCAAGATCCGGGTCAACTGCGTGGCGCCCGGTCCGGTGTGGACACCGCTCATCCCCGCGACGATGGATGCCGAGAAGACCGAGTCATTCGGTGAGCAGACACCGATGGGCCGCGCGGCCCAACCCGACGAGATCGCCCCGTCGTACGTGTTCTTCGCCGCCGGGCGAATGTCGTCGTACTACAGCGGTGAGGTGCTCGCCCCGATCGGCGGTGAGACGCTGCCCGGTTGACCGTTTAGCGGCCATCAGATCGGGCACCCTCTGAGCACGTGTTCGATCAAGGTGAAAGGTGAGTATGACCGAGAAGAACAGTGGTCCCGAAGAAGGCATCAAGGGCGTCGTCGAGGACGTCAAGGGTAAGGCCAAGGAGGGTGTCGGCACGGTCACCGGCCGCGACGACATGGTCCGCGAGGGCAAGGCCCAGCAGGACAAGGCCGACGCTCAGCAGGACGCAGCCCGCAAGGAGGCCGAGGCCGAGTCGGCCCGCGGTGGCGCCAAGGCCGCCGAAGAGCGTCAGAAGAGCGAGCAGTAACTCGAGCCACGAGAAAGGCCCAGCCGACCGGCTGGGCCTTTTTCGTGTCCGGGTGTCTGCGTCAGCGGGACGGCCGCTGACGCTGCACCTCGGGATGCTCGGCGTACCAACGCTCTTCGATCCCCTTGACCCGGCGGTGTTCGATCAGGAACCAGGCACCAGCGACCACGAACAGCACGGCGGAGATGCACCCGACGATCACGCCCACCGTGTGGTTGGCGGTGGCGTGCGCCGCCAGCGCGGCGACGAACGTCACGAGCGCGAACCCGAGAAGGACCAACGCCGGCATGTTCTTGGTGTCCTTCATCGTCTCACCGGCGTGCGGACGGGTCGTCCGTGCGTGGTCGACGGGGTCTTCTGGACTCTTCATGGGTAATCCCTCCTTCAGCACCACTACACCTACCCGAGTGCCCGGGCGGCGAAACGAGACGTCGTCGGCCGTCACACCGCCGTCATCCGGCGAGCGCCGTCGCACCGATCGCCGCCGCCGACACCATCAGCGTGATGAGGAACAACCCCGACGCCTGCCACGCCCACCAGGTCTCGGTGCGCCTGCGGTGCTGCACCGCACGCACGAACGACCGGACCGCACCGCCCAGCAGGATGACCGGCGCACCGAGCGCGAGGAGTGCGCGTTGCGGCGCGCCGCAGGCCAGCGCGTCGGCCACCGAGCCTCCGCAGGTGCTCACCCACACCGCGGCAACAGCGAGGAAGGCGCCGCCCAGCAGAGCGACGGTGATCGTGGAACGCGCCACGGACCGCAGACCCTCGACCTCGCGCACATCGTGCGGACTCTGATACACCGTGCACCCACCGGACTCTCGCCTTTACCGACGCAGCGGGTGTTCCCCCAGGTGAGCGGGCCGTAAACCTGAGCGCCGATGTGTCGTCGGCGACACGTCGGCAGCCCGCCGTACGATCCGGCCGTGTCCCGCAGCAGTCGACTCAAGCTCTACGGGGCGCTGGGCGCCGCGTCGGGATTGAGCGCCCACCTGCTCGGCTGGCCGCCCGGAACCGTCATCGCTCTCGTGGTCGCGGTGCCACTGCTCGCCGCCGCCGCGCCCCGGTTCGTGCTCGGCGCCATCTCGGGGGCCACCGCATCATCGGCGCCCGAAGACGAGATGACGGGCACGCAGTTCGAGGACCACATCGCGCACATCGCCCGGTCCTGCGGCGTCCCGGTGATCATGACCCCGCTGACCGGCGACTGGGGGGTCGACCTCATCCTCGGCCGGCGCCCCAACCGCGTCGCCGTGCAGTGCAAACGCCAATCGCGGCCGGTCGGTACGAGCGCGGTGCAGGAGGTCGTCGCCGGCGCGCCGATGCAAAACTGCGTGCGCACCATGGTCGTCACCAACAACGAATTCACCCCGGCGGCACGAAAACTCGCCGAACGCCACGGGTGCGAGTTGGTCGGCCGTCAGGAGCTCCCCCGGCTCCGCTCGACCATCCGGCGCCTCACCGAGGACGCCGATGTCAGCGCAAGGCCTCGCGCACCGCATCCACCGCGGCGTCGAGTTCCGCCCGGGACACCGTCAGCGCCGGGCGGAAGCGCACCGAATCCACCCCGCTCGCCAACATGATCACCCGCCGCTCCCACAACCGGCGGATCAGATCGTTGCGCTGCGCCTGCGACGGCAGGCTGAACGCGCGCATGAGCCCGCGGCCCCGCACGTCGAGCACCACGCCGGGGAACTCCTCGGCGAGTTCTTCGAGTCGGGCCTGCAGGTAGTCGCCCGCACGCGCGGCGCACGCCGGCAGATCGTCGGCCTCGATCACCTCGAGGATCCGCCGGGCGCGCACCATGTCGGTGAGATTGCCGCCCCAGGTCGAATTGATGCGTGAGCTCACCGCGAAGACGTTGTCGGTGACCTCGTCGACCCGCCGCCCGGCCATCACGCCGCACACCTGGGTCTTCTTGCCGAACGCCACCACGTCGGGGGTGATGCCCAGCTGCTGGTACGCCCACGGCGTCCCGGTGATCCCGCAGCCGGTCTGTACCTCGTCGACGATCAGCAGCGCATCGAACTCGTCGCACAGCGCCCGCATTGCGGCGAAGAACTCCGGCCGGAAGTGCCGGTCGCCTCCTTCACCCTGGATCGGCTCGGCGATGAAACAGGCGATGTCATGCGGATACGCCTCGAATGCGGCGCGCGCCTGGCGCACCGACTCCGCTTCGAGCGCGGCCATATCGGCTCCCGGACGGATGAACGGCGCGTCGATCCGCGGCCAGTCGAACTTCGGGAACCGCGCCACCTTGTTCGGGTCGGTGTTCGTCAGCGACAGCGTGTACCCGCTGCGACCGTGGAACGCGCCGCGAAGGTGCAGCACGCGCGTACCAAGTGCCGGGTCGAGACCGCGGGATTCGTTGAGACGGCTCTTCCAGTCGAAGGCGACCTTGAGCGCGTTCTCCACCGCCAGTGCACCACCGTCGACGAAGAACAGGTGCGGCAGCGCCGGGTCACCCAGCACCCGTGCGAACGTGTCGACGAACCGGGCCATCGGCACGGAGTAGACGTCGGAGTTGCTGGGCTTGTTCACAGCGGCCTGGGCGAGTTCGGCGCGGAACTCGTCATCCGCCGCGAGGGCCGGATGGTTCATGCCCAGGGCCGATGACGCGAAGAAGGTGAACATGTCGAGGTAACGCTCACCGGTGCGGGCGTCGACCAGATACGAGCCCGCCGACCGCTCGAGGTCGAGCACGAGCTCGAAACCGTCGGCGAGGATGCTGCGGGCCAGGACGTCGTGGACCTCGCCCGGCGACATTGTGTGGACACGCGGGAACGGCGTGAGTACGTCGGTCATGAAGGCCATTCTAGAGTAAAAATTCCTGTTGATCTCGCTTGCTGTCGGAACTCTTCCATTCCGCGCCCTTCTCCGGGCGCCCATTCCCAGCGGTGTGCCCGTCCGCGGAGGCATAGGATTCGAAAAGTCGCGCGGATTCCGGCGCGATGACGGTGACGGACCTTTCCCGGAGGAGTAGGTCTGATGGGATTCTTCGGCACATCGCTGCGGATGGCCCAGCTGACCGTGGGATGCGCACTGCTCGGCAGCGATGCGGTCGTCGGCACGGGCCGGGCCACCGTCGGTGCCGCCACCAACGCCGTGACCGGCGCCGCCACTCGTGCGGTGGCGGTGACCCGCACCGCCACCGACGTGGTGGTCGAAGCGGTCGGCGGCCCGCCCGCCAGACGCTCCAGCACCCACGGCCGTCGGCACTGGATCGAGGTCCGCGGGCTCGGCGGGCCGCACGCCGAGTCGATCGTCGTCGCAGTCGTGGACTCGCTTCGTGCGGTGCCGGGTGTCACCCACGTCGCGCTGAACCGCTCGTGCGCCAGGGCGGTGGTGACCTCCACCCGCGAGGAGATCACCTCCCGTGATTTGGCGGCGGTCGTCGACGACGCAGAGCGCCGCGCCCTGGCGGGCGTGCGCCCGGCCCGGCAGCGGCCGCACACGCTGCCCGCCGACGACGCGGTGCTGGTGGCCCGCACCATCTCGGCCGCCGCGGCCACCGTCGGGCTCGGGCTGTCGATCACCGGCAACGTGATGCGGGTGCCCGGCGTCCCCGACGTGCTCACAGTCCTCCCGACGATCGCCGACCACGTTCCCCGAATCCGGAGGCAGGTGGAACGCAGGCTCGGGCGAGAGGGCACCGATCTGCTGCTGAGCCTCCTCACCGCCACCTCGGCTGCGCTGACCGTGTCGCCGAGTGCCGCGGCCGCCGAAACCGCCTCCCGCGCAATGCTTGTCGTCGAGACATGGAACGCACGACAGGCATTTCGGCGCCATGAATCGGAACTCTCGGCGGACTGCCCGCAGGACGCCGCTCCCAACCCGGGCGTACGGGAGTTCGAACCGGGCCGCGGGGAGCGCTACGCCGACCGGGTCGGCTGGATCGGCCTGGTCGCCGCGACCGTCGTCGGGGCGGTGTCGCGCAACCCGACCGTCGCGGGCAGCGCCGCGCTGGTGACCGCACCGAAACCGTCGCGTGCCGGCCGGGAAGCCTTCAGCGCAGCCATGACCCGCGGCCTGACCAGCCGCCACGACGCCGTGGTGGTCCGGCCCCGCGCGTTGCGCGCCCTGGACCGGGTCGACGCCGTCGTGATCGACCCGCGGATGCTCTACACCGACGAATTGACGGTGACCCGCATTCTCGGGGTGGCGAATTCGCACCGAACGACCGCCTGGGAGGCGGTGCGGACCGCCCTGCGTGACGGCCGACTCGAACCCGGCTGGCACCGGTTGTCCGGTATCCGCGGCGCCGGCCGATCGGGTAAAGCGCTCATCAGCCCGGTGCGTGATCCGCTGGCGGCCGCCGTGGTGGCCGAGGCACGCCGGACCCGGCCTCGGGTGGTCTCGGTGGACGATGACGGTTTGCGTTCTCTGGCACAGGGTTTCGACCGACTGCAGCCCGTCGACGCTTCACTGGACGAAGCGCTGGTCGGCGCGGTGGCCGACCTGAAGGCCGATGGCTCGACCGTGGTGTTGCTCACCACGTCGGCGATGACCGCGGCCCACGCGGCGGATTTCACGGTGGGGTTGGCACGGCCGGGGGAACCGTCGCCCTGGGGCGCGGACGTCTTCGTGCGCGATCTGGAGTCGGTGTGGCGCATCCTGCACGCACTGCCCGCCGCGCGATCCGTCGCTGTGCGCGGTGTGCAGTTGTCGGTGTCGACGTCGGCCATCGGCGCGCTGATGCTGATCCCCGGCGTCATCGGCCGTGGCCCGGAGTCGATCAATGCCGGCGTTTTCTCTGCGCTGTGGCTCGGGTTCCGCTCGGGGACAAGCATTTTCGAGGACGCTCCGCCGGAGCCGGAGACGTCGCACGACTGGCATGCGCTGCCGGTCGACGAAGTCCTGCGCTTACTACCCAGGCCCCCGCAGGAACACCTCGAGGAAGGACGGCGCTCGGTGGCCGAACTGCCGCCCATACGGGCGGCGCAGCGCGCCGCGGTGTGGTCGGGCAGACTTGCGCGAGACTTCCTGTCCGAGATGCGCAACAATCTGGCCGATCCGATCACGCCGCTGCTGGCCACCGGCGCGGCGGCCAGCGCACTACTCGGGTCGCCGTTCGACGCGGCCTTGGTGGGCGGGGTGCTGCTGGCCAATGCCGCCCTCTCGGCCCAGCAGCAGCTCCACGCCGAGCGCATACTCGAGCGGCTGATAGCCGTGCAGGACCCATTGGCGCGCAGGAAGATCGGAGCGCTGACGGAGGGCCGTCAAGAGAAGGTGCCCGCCGCCCGGCTGCGCCCGGGCGACATCATCGAAGTCCACCCCGACGAGGTGGTCCCCGCCGACGCCCGGCTGATCTCGGACAGCAACGTCGAAGCCGACGAGTCGACGCTCACCGGCGAATCGCTACCCGTGGCGAAGCGGACGGAGGCCACGCCCGGTGCGCCACTCGCCGAACGCGCCTGCATGCTCTACGCCGGCACCACGCTGGTGGCCGGGACGGCCCTCGCGGTCGTCACGGCGGTGGGGTCCCGCACCGAGATGCGCCGTGCGATGGCGCTGGCCCCCGAACGGGCCCGCGAGATCGGGCTGCACCGGCAGCTCAGCCGGATCACCGGCCGCGCACTGCCGTTCAGCGTGTCCAGCGGCGCCATGGTCGGCCTGCTGAGCCTGGTGCGCGGTACGCCGCTGCGGGAAGCGGTCGGCAGCGCCGTCGCGCTGACGGTGGCCGCGGTCCCCGAGGGACTACCCCTGGTCGCGACACTGGCGCAGTTGGCCGCCGCCAGACGGCTCACCGGGGAGTCGGTACTGATCCGCAACGCCCACTCGGTTGAGGCACTGGCGCGCCTCCAGGTGGTGTGCTTCGACAAGACCGGCACCCTCAGCGAGAACCGGTTGCGAGTGCGGGCCACCCGTGCTGTCGACGGGTGGACCGGTGAGCAGGTGCTCGACGCGGCGTTGAGCACCACCTTCGCCCGCCCCGGGCACCGCGCCCACCACGCCACCGACGACGCCATCCGACGCGCCGTCCACGGCGACGAGGAAGACACGGCGGCCGCGGCACCGGTGCAGCGGGATGCCTACCTGCCCTTCCAGGCCGGCCGGCCGTTCGCCGCCGCGGTGCGCGGCACCAGGCTGACGGTCAAGGGGGCCCCCGAGGTCCTCGCGTCTGCGCTGACCGAGAGCAACGGCGCGATGACCTCCGCGATGAGTGAGATGGCCGGCCGGGGGCTGCGGGTGCTGGCCGTCGCCGAACGCCGACTCACCGTCGCGCAGGCCGCGGCCGCGGCCGCCGATGCCGCCGCGTTCGAGGACCTGTGCCGATCGCAGCTGACGCCGATCGGCCTGCTCGGGCTCGCCGACACCCCGAGGGAGAAGGCGCGGTCGGTGCTGGAGCAACTGTCCGAAAGAGGCATCGGCGTACGGCTCATCACCGGCGATCATCCGGTGACCGCGGCCGTGGTCGCCGGTGAGGTGGGATTGGAGGTCACCGACGAACAGGTGATCACCGGGAGCGAGTGGGAACGGCTGTCGGCCGAGGAGCGGGCCGAAGCGGTGCAGAACCGCCGCGTATTCGCGCGGATGTCACCCGAACACAAGATCGACGTCGTGCAGACGCTCGAGCGGATCGGCATCGTCACCGCCATGGTGGGCGACGGGGCCAACGATGCCGCGGCGATCCGGGCCGCCAGCGTCGGTATCGGCGTGGCCGCCCACGGCAGCGACCCGGCGCGCACCGCTGCCGACATGATGCTGCTGGAAGGGCGTATCGAGGCGCTGATCGACGCCCTCGACGAGGGTCAGCAGTTGTGGCGCCGCGTGCAGTCGGCGGTGTCCATGCTGCTCGGCGGAAACACCGGTGAGATCGCATTCGCTCTGATCACCACCGTGCTGACCGGTCGGTCGGTGCTCAACGCACGGCAGATGCTGCTGGTGAACATGCTGACCGACGCGCTGCCCGCGGCCGCCCTCGCAGTCAGCCCGCAGGTCAACAGCGCAGCGGTGGAACTCGACGAGGCGGCGATGTGGCGGGCGATCGGGGTCCGCGGCGCGGCCACCACACTCGGCGCGACGCTGGCCTGGTCGATGGGCCGGCTGACGGGAACACCGCGGCGGGCGTCGACCGTCGCCCTGATCGGGCTGGTCTGCACGCAACTGGTCCAGACGCTCGCCGACTCCCATGGCCCACTGGTGGTGCTGACGGCCCTCGGCTCGTTCGTCTTGTTGGCCGCGCTGATCAGCGTCCCGGTGCTCAGCCAGGTCTTCGGATGTACGCCGGTGGGCCCGCTGGGGTGGGGTCAGGCGCTGCTGGCCACCGCGATCGCCGGTGTGGCGGCGACGGTGGCCCCGGAGCTGCTCGCACGCATCACCGATGCGGTGCGGCATCGCCTCGCCGGCCTCGGGGCCGATGAAGCGGACCCTGCGGAGCAATCAGTCGTCGCCGGCGGCGGTTCCGTCGTCGACGACGACGAGACCGGCTTGGACGAGGACCGCATACAGAGCCCGAACGGGCGGAGCGAGCAGGTGCATACCCGCGGTGATCAGGGTGTCCGGGCCGGCGGCGCGGGAAAAGTCAGCCACGACCCCGGAGGTTAGCCGGGGCGGGTGAGTAGTTGGGGGCTACGAATGTGAACGGGAGTCGAAATGTTTGATACAGCGCGGTCTTTCCTCAGCTCCCATCGGGACGCCTCAGAGTTGGTCCGACGCGCGCAGCGGTTCTCCGTGCGCCTCCCCCTGATCGGTCAGGTGACGGTGCCGCCGCCGGACCAACTGGCGTTTTACGGCGTCCTGGGTGTGCTCGCCGGGGTGGGGGCGATCGAATGGCCGGTGGCCGTGGCGATCGGGGTGGGTCAAGCGGTTGTGGCGCGCCATGTCAACGGCGAACCGCAGGCCGCCACGCGACCAACGGCGGACGACGCGCCGCAGGCCCGGACAGCGCCCGCGAAGAAGGCGCCCGCGAAGAAGGCACCTGCAAAAAAGCCACTTGCGAAGAAGGCACCCGCCAAGAAGGCTGCAGCCAAGAAATCAGCGCAGCGCTAGGCCGTGTCAGCAGGAATTATTCCGGCACATGGCGCCTACCGCTGTAAAACGTCTGTAGGATGATCGTGCTGCGGGTGTGGACATTGGCCGCAGTCCTGATGCGCTGCAACAGTCCCTCGAGGGCCCGAGCCGACGGGACGTGAACCAGCAGGACGTAGCTGTCCTCCCCCGCCACCGACTGGCACGACTCGATCTCCGGGATGTGTTCGAGCCGCGCCGGCGCATCATCGGGTTGAGAAGGATCGAGAGGAGTGATCGCGACGAACGCCGACAGCATGTCGCCGACTGCGGCCGGATCGACACGCGCCGTATACCCGTTGATCACTCCGCGGGACTCCAACCGGCGCACCCGCGACTGCACCGCCGACACCGACAGGCCGGCGGCGGCCGCCAGATGCGCAAGCGTGGCGCGCCCGTCCGCGACGAGTTCGCGCGCCAGGATGCGGTCGATCTCATCGAGCGGCGCAGGTGAATGCGGGTGCTCGTCAGGTTCACCCATGGCGGCACTGTAGCCGAGCGCGCGACACCCGAAACACGTACGACACTCCTCACTCACGGACAAGGACCAGCGATGACCACCACCTCCGCCACGACCACGGCGTCTGACGCGGCTTCTCCTGCGGCACAGGTGCTGCCGACCGCCGACGAGTTGAGGGACCGGGTACGGACCGCCTTCGACGCCATCGGTGCGACCGCACACCTCGGCGCACCCGGCGAAGGGGGCCTGCCGGCCAGCACACCGATCACCGGCGAAGTGCTGTTCACCGTCGAGGAGAGTTCGCCGGCGCAGACCGAAGCCGCGATCGAAGCCGCGGCCGACGCGTTCGGGCAGTGGCGCACCACGCCGGCGCCGGTGCGCGGCGCGCTGGTCGCCCGGCTGGGCGAGTTGCTGGTCGAGCACAAGGCGGCGCTGGCGTCCCTGGTGACCGTGGAGGCCGGCAAGATCACCTCTGAGGCGCTCGGCGAGGTGCAGGAGATGATCGACATCTGCCAGTTCGCCGTCGGACTGTCGCGCCAGTTGTACGGCAGGACGATCGCCTCCGAGCGCCCGGGACACCGGTTGATGGAGACCTGGCATCCGCTCGGGGTGGTCGGCGTGATCACCGCGTTCAACTTCCCGGTGGCGGTGTGGTCGTGGAACACCGCCGTCGCGCTGGTGTGCGGGGACACGGTCGTGTGGAAACCGTCTGAACTCACCCCGCTCACGGCCATCGCCTGTCAGGCCCTGTTGCAGCGGGCGGCCGCCGACGTCGGAGCGCCGTCGGCCGTCGGCCAGTTGGTCCTCGGCGGGCGCGACGTGGGCGAGACACTGGTCGACGATCCGCGGGTCGCGCTGCTCTCGGCCACCGGTTCGGTGCGGATGGGCCAGCAGGTCGGCCCCCGGGTGGCGCAGCGGTTCGGCCGGGCCCTGCTCGAACTCGGTGGCAACAACGCCGCCATCGTGACGCCGTCCGCCGACCTCGACCTCGCGGTGCGGGCGATCGTGTTCTCGGCCGCGGGCACCGCAGGCCAACGCTGCACCACACTGCGCAGGCTGATCGTGCACCGCTCGGTTGCCGACGACCTCGTCGAGCGGATCGTGGCGGCGTATCGCCAACTGCCGGTGGGTGACCCGGCCGCCGACGGGACGCTGATCGGACCACTGATCCACGAGACCGCATACCGCGACATGGTCGCCGCACTCGAGACGGCCCGCGCCGACGGCGGTGAGGTGACCGGTGGCGAGCGCAGGATCTTCGAAGGTGACAGCGGTGACATGTCCTTCTACGTCACCCCGGCGGTGGTGCGGATGCCCTCGCAGACCGCCGTGGTGCACGCCGAGACGTTCGCGCCCATCCTCTACGTCCTGACCTACGACGACGACCTGGGCGAGGCGATCTCGCTCAACAATGCTGTGCCGCAGGGTCTTTCGTCTGCCATCTTCACACTCGACGTGCGGGAGGCCGAACAGTTCATGGCCGCCGACGGCTCCGACTGCGGCATCGCCAACGTCAACATCGGCACCTCGGGAGCCGAGATCGGCGGTGCGTTCGGCGGCGAGAAGCAGACCGGCGGCGGCCGCGAATCCGGTTCGGATGCGTGGAAGGCCTACATGCGCAGGGCCACCAACACGGTCAACTACTCCGCCGAGTTACCTCTGGCTCAAGGCGTGCACTTCGGGTAGCCGACCGACCGATCAGCCGCTGTTCCAGCAGATCCGCGCCGCGCGCCACCCCACCGGTGGCGGCGAAGCCGGCGGCGACGCGACGCGCCCCCGCGGTCATCGTCAGCGCGCGTTCGACCGCGGTGCGCAACCGCTGCGGCGTCAGGCGCCGCGCCGGCAGGCGGGTGCCGCATCGGGCGGCCTGCACCCGGCGGGCCACCTCGAACTGATCGCGGCCGTGCGGCACCGCGCACACCGGCACCCCGCGGGACAGCGCCTTCTGGGTGACGCCCATACCGCCGTGGGTGATCGCGCAGACCGCCCGGTCGAGCACCGGACCGTGCGGGAGGAATCCGGTCACGGTGGCGTTGCGCGGCACCGTGATTCCGTCGGGAATCCCCGAGGGGCAGGTCGCGACGACCTGAATGTCCTTGCCTTCCAACGCGGTCAGCGCCGTGGTCACCAGCGCGGAGTCGGCCTGTTTCACCGACGATGTCGTGACGAGGACCACCGGACGGTCGATGCCGTCGAGCCACGACGGCGCCGCGGCGGGTTTCGGGTCGTATTCACACGGTCCGATCATCTGCACCGCCGCACCCCAGCCCGGGTGCGGGTACTCGAACGGCTCGCCGCCGGCCACCAGCATCAGCGGCGCACGGCGTAGGACGGCGTCCACGTCGCGCAGGGCGGGTAGCCCCCGCTTCGCACGAAAACCGTTGACGTGAACCATCATCGGCACGTCGAACACTTGCTGAACCACGGCACGCACACCCGCGTCCCGCACCCGGCCGACGAGTCCCGGCCACGGCGCCATCCCGGCGCCCACCGGCGGCATCCCCGGTGAGTTCAGGAACGGGGTGTACGGAGAGAACACCGCCCACGGGATGTCGCCGGCGTCCGCGGCGGCCATCGCACCCCAGCAGTTGATGTCGAGCAGCAGCAGATCCGGCCCGACGAGCGCGATCGCATCGTCGAGGTCGTCGAGTTCGTGGGCGCCGCGGCCACCGAACGTCTCGATCGTCATACGCAGCACCGCACGTCCACCGGTGGCCCGCCAGTCCTCGCTCACGATGTCCTCGATGCGGGGATCCACGGCGTCGGCGGTCAGCCCCGCCGCACGGGCCGCGGGGATTCCGCCGGCGTAGGTGCGCACGTGCACCCGGTGACCGCGCCCGGCCAATTCGCCGAGGAGCGCGAGCATCGGAAAGAGGTGGCCCGCCGACGGTGAGGTGTAGGCCAGGATCGTCGCCATTGCCTTCACCTATACCCGCTCACGACGGGCTTCAGTGGTCCGGTTCAGCGGCTTCCGGTGACGGTTTTCTTACGTGCAGGAGCGGTTTTGCGCGGAGGAGGCGTCGGCGCCGCCTCGGGTGCGGCGACCACGTCCGAGTTGTGGTCGAGTTGCCGGACCAGCAGCGCGGTCCCACCGACGGCGGCCAGAACCGGCCAGTCCACCAGTCCGGCCGCGCCGACGGCGCCCAGCGTCAGCAGCGCCGCCGGCGTGGAGTGGCTGCCGCTGCTGAGTCCGTGACGGATCCCGCCGGCCGCACCCTGTACTCCGCCGACGATTCCGTTGACCGCCGCACCGCCGACCGCGCCGGCCGCCGCGGTGGTGGCGTTGGCGGTCCCGGCGACCAGGCGGGCCGCGCCCTCAACGATGTTCATCACGATCCACCTTTCCTCGACAGCCCGTCGGAGTACCCGGCGGATCGCGTCGCCACGCGGGTTCGGCAGGATCGACCCATGGACATCGACAACAGCGTCGTGGCGATCACCGGCGCCGGTTCCGGGATCGGGCGTGCCCTCGCGGAGTCGTTCGCCGCCGCCGGCGCCCGCCTGGTGCTGGGCGACGTCGACGATGCCGGTCTGGCCGTCACCGCCGAACGTCTGGCGGCCGACGGGGCCGACGTCAGCACCGTGCACGCCGATGCCAGTTCGGCCGACGACATCGCGGCCATGGCCGCTGCGCAACCGGTCGACGTCTTCGTCGCCAACGCCGGCGTGATGGGCGCCCCCGGACTGGGCACCGAGGCGGACTGGGACCGCATCCTCGACGTGAACCTGCGCGCGCACGTACGTGCGGCCACGCTGCTGGTGCCGCAGTGGCAGGCCCGCGGTCGCGGACACTTCGTCAGCGTCGCGTCGGCCGCCGGACTGCTCACCCAGATCGGCGCCGCGGGCTACGCGGTGAGCAAGCACGCAGCGGTGGGCTTCGCCGAATGGCTCGCGGTCACCTACGGCGACGACGGCATCGGCGTGACGTGCGTCTGCCCCATGGGGGTCGACACCCCGCTGCTGAACGCGATCCGCGATGCGGCCGACGCCGAGGTCCGCCTGGGTGCGGAGTCCGTCGTGCAGGCCGGCGCCGTCATCAGTCCGCGCGAGGTCGCCGAGCAGACGGTCGCCGCGGTGCGCGACGGCCGGTTCCTCGTGCTGCCCCACCCCGCCGTGCGCGACATGCTCGCGGGCAAGGTCGCCGACCACGACCGGTGGATCGCCGGGATGCGCCGCTACCAGCGGTCGCTGCGGCAGTGACCACCCCTGCCGTCGAGCGTCGGGTTGTGTCATGCCGTGCGCGCCGAGCCGTGACACAACCCGACACTCGTCGCTTGTCGGTGGCAGTTGTCACCATGGAGGGGTGACGCCACCTTTGACGGCCGCCGACGGCCTGTCCCGGTTCAGCCCGCTGACCCGGGAATGGTTCGCGGGCACGTTCGTCGAACCGACCCCCGCCCAAGCGCAGGCCTGGTCGGCCATCGCCGATGGCGACAACACGCTGGTCATCGCGCCGACGGGTTCGGGCAAGACGCTCGCCGCGTTCCTGTGGGCGATCGACAGGCTCGCGTCGTCGGAGCCCAGGCCCGCGCGTGCCGGCACCCGGGTGCTGTACGTGTCACCGCTCAAGGCGCTCGCCGTCGACGTCGAACGCAACCTGCGCACCCCGTTGACCGGTATCGCCCGCATCGCCGATCGGCACGGCGAGCAGGCGCCGACCATCAGCGTCGGCGTCCGCTCCGGGGACACCACCCCGGCACAGCGCCGTGAACTCGTCACCCGGCCCCCCGACATCCTGATCACCACGCCGGAGTCGCTGTTCCTGATGCTGACCTCGGCCGCCCGCGACACGCTCGCCGAGGTGCAGACGGTCATCGTCGACGAGGTGCACGCGCTGGCGGCCACCAAACGCGGTGCGCATCTCGCGTTGTCGCTCGAACGGCTCGACCAGTTGTTGGAACGGCCCGCCCAGCGCATCGGCCTGTCCGCAACGGTCCGCCCGCCCGAGGAGGTGGCCCGCTTCCTGTCCGGCCACGCCCCGACCACCATCGTCGCCCCGCCGGCCGCCAAGACCTTCGACCTGTCGGTGCAGGTGCCGGTGCCCGACATGGCCGACCTCGAGAACAACACCATCTGGCCCGACGTCGAGGAGCAGATCGTCGACCTCATCGAGGCGCACCGCTCGTCGATCGTGTTCGCCAATTCGCGCCGGCTCGCCGAACGGCTCACCTCGCGGCTCAACGAGATCCATGCCGAACGCACCGGCACCGAACTGGACGGCCGCAACGACCGGGTCGGCGGCGGCGCACCGGCCCAGCTGATGGGCAGCGGTCAGACCTTCGGCGCCGAACCGCTGCTGGCCAAGGCCCACCACGGGTCGGTGAGCAAGGAACAGCGGGCGATCGTCGAGGACGACCTCAAGAGCGGGCGGCTCAAGGCCGTCGTCGCGACCTCCAGCCTCGAACTCGGCATCGACATGGGTGCGGTGGACCTGGTCATCCAGGTGGAGTCCCCGCCGTCGGTGGCCAGCGGCCTGCAGCGGGTGGGCCGGGCCGGCCACCAGGTCGGCGAGATCTCCCAGGGCGTGCTGTTCCCCAAGCACCGCACCGATCTGATCGGCTGCGCGGTGACCGTGCAGCGCATGCTCGCCGGCCAGATCGAGACCATGCGGGTGCCGGCCAACCCCCTCGACGTGCTCGCCCAGCACACCGTGGCGGCCGCGGCGCTCGAACCGCTCGACGCCGACCGCTGGTTCGACGCGGTGCGGCGCAGTGCCCCGTTCGCCACGCTGCCCCGCAGCGCGTTCGAGGCGACGCTGGACCTGCTGTCGGGGAAGTATCCGTCCACGGAGTTCGCCGAACTGCGTCCCCGCCTGGTGTACGACCGCGACGCAGGCACGCTGACCGCGCGGCCGGGAGCGCAGCGCCTGGCCGTCACCTCAGGCGGCGCGATCCCCGACCGCGGGCTGTTCACCGTGTACCTGGCCACCGACTCCGAAAAGCCCTCGCGCGTCGGCGAACTCGACGAGGAGATGGTCTACGAGTCACGGCCCAGCGACGTGATCTCGCTGGGTGCGACGAGCTGGCGGATCACCGAGATCACCCACGACCGGGTGCTGGTGATCCCGGCACCGGGGCAGCCTGCGCGACTGCCGTTCTGGCGCGGCGACGGGGTCGGCCGGCCCGCGGAACTCGGCGCGGCCGTCGGCGCCTTCACCGGGGAACTCGCCGCGCTGGGCACCGATGCGTTCACACAGCGTTGCCGCACAATGGGTTTCAACGACTACGCGACCGACAACCTCTACCGGCTGCTCGACGATCAGCGCCAGGCCACCGGCACGGTGCCCACCGACACCACCTTCATCGTCGAGCGGTTTCGCGACGAACTCGGCGACTGGCGGATCATCCTGCACTCCCCCTACGGGCTGCGCGTACACGGTCCGCTCGCCCTCGCCGTCGGGCGCCGGCTGCGCGAGCGCTACGGCATCGACGAGAAACCGACCGCCTCCGACGACGGCATCATCGTCCGGTTGCCGGACACCGATTTCGAGTCCGGCGGGACTGTGTCGTTCGCCGACCTCTTCGTCTTCGACGCCGACGAGATCGAACCCATCGTGACCGCGGAGGTCGGCGGGTCTGCGCTGTTCGCGTCCCGCTTCCGCGAATGCGCCGCGCGTGCGCTGCTGCTGCCCCGGCGCCATCCCGGCAAGCGGTCGCCGCTGTGGCACCAGCGCCAGCGCGCCGCGCAACTGCTCGACGTCGCGCGCAAGTACCCGGACTTCCCCATCGTGCTGGAGGCCGTGCGGGAGTGCCTGCAGGACGTCTACGACGTGCCCGCGCTGATCGAACTGATGCACCGGATCGCCCAGCGCCGGCTGCGGATCGTCGAGGTGGAGACGACGACACCGTCGCCGTTCGCCGCCTCGCTGCTGTTCGGCTACGTCGGCGCGTTCATGTACGAGGGCGACAGTCCGCTGGCCGAACGCCGCGCGGCCGCACTGTCATTGGACAGCACACTGCTCGCCGAATTGCTGGGCGGCGTCGAACTGCGCGAGTTGCTCGACGCCGAGGTCATCGCCGCCACGGCACGCCAACTGCAGCACCTCGCCGAGGACCGGCGGGCGAAGGACGCCGAGGGCGTCGCCGACCTGTTGCGGCTGCTGGGGCCGTTGACCGCCGAGGAGATCGCCCAACGCTCGACCACCGACGACGTCGGCGGGTGGCTCGAAGGCCTGTTGTCGGCGAAGCGAGTGCTGACGGTGTCGTTCGCCGGTCAGACGTGGTGGGTGGCCATCGAGGATGTCGGGCTGCTGCGCGACGGCGTCGGGATCGCGGTGCCGGTCGGTGTCCCGCTGTCGTTCCTCGATCCGGTCGTCGATCCGCTCGGGGAGCTGATCGGCCGCTACGCGCGCACCCACGGCCCGTTCACCACGGCCGAGGCGGCCGCGCGGTTCGGTCTGGGGCTGCGGGTCACCGCCGACGTGCTGGGCCGCCTGGCCGTGGACGGCCGGTTGGTGCGGGGTGAGTTCACCGACGCCCCGCCGGGCGATCCGGCCGGCAGTGAGCAGTGGTGCGACGGCGACGTGCTCAAGATCCTGCGCCGCCGGTCGCTGGCGGCGCTGCGGGCACAGGTGGAACCCGTCAGCACCGCGGCGTACGCGCGGTTCCTGCCGGCCTGGCAGCATGTCGGCTCGACGCACAGCGCGGGCGTCGACGGGCTCGCCTCGGCGATCGACCAGCTCGCCGGGGTGCCGATCCCGGCGTCCGCGGTGGAGCCGCTCGTGCTCTCGCAGCGGGTGCGCGACTATCAGCCCGCGATGCTCGACGAACTGCTGGCCAGTGGCGAGATCATGTGGTCGGGCGCGGGTCAGATCGGCGGCGGTGACGGCTGGATCGCCTTCCACCACGCCGACTCCGCACCGCTGACCCTGACCGCACCGGTCGAACTCGAGTTCACCGAGACCCACCGCGCGATCATGGATACCCTGGCCGCAGGCGGAGCCTACTTCTTCCGTCAGCTCGCAGACGGCGACTCCGAGACGTTCAAAACCGCGCTGTGGGAACTGATCTGGACAGGGTGGGTCACCGGGGACACCTTCGCCCCGGTGCGGGCGATACTCTCCGGCAGCCGACGGTCCACCGGCAGGCGCGGCGCCCCCGCACACCGGCAGCGGTCCCGGCCGCCGCGGTTGAGCAGTTACAGCATCGCGCATGCACAGACCCGCGCGAGCGATCCGACCGTGGCCGGCCGCTGGTCTGCGCTGCCTGCCGCGGAGCCGGATTCCACTGTGCGCGCGCACTTCTCGGCAGAGCTACTACTCAACCGCCACGGCGTGCTCACCAAGGGTGCGGCCGTCGCGGAAGGGGTTCCCGGCGGGTTCGCGATGCTCTACAAGGTGCTGACCGCGTTCGAGGACGCCGGCCGGTGCCAGCGCGGCTACTTCGTCGAATCGCTGGGCGGCGCGCAGTTCGCGGTCGCCTCGACGGTGGACCGGCTGCGGACCTATCTCGACGAGGTGGACCAGGAACGCCGCGAGTACCGCGCCGTGGTGCTGGCGGCCGCCGATCCGGCCAACCCGTACGGCGCCGCGCTGCCCTGGCCGGCCCGCACCGCCGACGGTGACGCCGAGGGTTCCCACCGCCCCGGCCGCAAGGCGGGTGCGCTGGTGGCGCTGGTCGACGGCGAGCTGGCGTGGTTCCTGGAACGGGGCGGCCGGTCGCTGCTGAGTTTCACCGACGACGCCGACGCCCAGCTGGCCGCCGCAGCCGCGCTGGCCGATCTGGTCGGCCGCGGCCGGGTGCAGTCGCTGCTGGTCGAGAAGGTCAACGGGGTGGGGGTGCTGGAACCCGCCCAGGGTGGCGTGCGCGCCGCGGTCCACGACGCACTGATCGGCGCCGGGTTCACCCGCACCCCGCGCGGCCTGAGGCTGCGGTGAAAGCGGGTCGGCCCGAGGCGTCAGTCCCGCGGGCCCGCGGCGACGGCGGCGCTGACCTCCGCTGCCGCCTGATCGAGCGTGTTGAGGGTCATCTCGTCCATCGGGAGGGCGCTGAGCTGCCGGGCGTGGTTTATCACCTGCGCGGCTTTGACCGCCCCGTTCGGCGACGCCAGCACCAGGATGACCGCGGTTCCGTGCGTGAGCGCGTGCCCGATCTCGCGACGAAGGCCCGTGTCGATCTCATGGTCGGCGAACGATGCGACGATCGCCGCCGCGGCGGCGCCCACCACGACCGATGCCAGGATGGGCGGTGCGAACAACCCGAGCAGGGCGCCGACACCCGCACCCCAGCCGGCCGCGACGCGTCCGTGGTGGTTGACCGCGTGAGTCACCGCCGCTTCACCGTCGGGCCCCTCATTCACCAGGGCCGCCGCCCGGATCTCGACGCTCTTGTTCTTGATCCGCCGGTTGAGTTCGATGAAATCCTCGTGGGCCTTGTCGGGGTCGGAGTATCCGGCGACGAGTACGACCGCGTGCATGTCGTCGGTGACTTCGTCGATGCGCATGGTCATGAGCCTGACGCAGCAACGCCACCACCGGTAGGTCCGAAAGTCCTTTCCTCGCCGGTTCGCGGGCGATTGGTCTGATGAGCCATGCCTGAGGGCGACACCGTCTACCGCACCGCCACGGCGTTGCGCGAAGGCCTGGTCGGCAAGACACTGACCCGCTGCGACGTTCGCGTGCCGCACTACGCCACCGTCGATCTCACCGGCCACGTCGTCGACGAAGTGCTCAGCCGCGGCAAACACCTGTTCATCCGCGTCGGCCCGGCCAGCATCCACTCCCACCTCAAAATGGAGGGCAGCTGGAAGGTTGTCCCGGCATCGCGGCCCAGCCGCGCCGGGTACCGCATCCGCATCATCCTCGAAGCCGGCGAGGGTGAGCAGGCCGTGCAGGCCGCGGGCATCGACCTCGGCGTGCTCGAGATCCTCGAGCGTGACCACGACATGGAGACCGTCGCCCATCTCGGACCCGACCTCCTCGGCGACGACTGGGAGCCCCGAGTCGCGGCCCGGAACCTGAGCGCCGACCCGGATCGTCGACTGTCCGAGGCCCTGCTGGACCAGCGCGTGATGGCCGGCGTCGGCAACGTCTACGCCAACGAACTGTGTTTCGTCGCCGGACACCTGCCGACCGCACCGGTGCGCGATCTCAAGGATCCGTTACGGATGGTGCAACGCGCGCGGGATATGTTGTGGCTGAACAGGTCCCGTTGGAATCGCACCACCACCGGCGACACCCGTCCCGGCCGCGACGTGTGGGTTTACGGCCGGGCCGGCAAACCGTGCCGCCGCTGCGGCACACCGATCCGTCGGGATGGCAACGGCGATCGTGTGTCGTACTGGTGCCCGCACTGTCAGCGCTGACCGCGCACGGGCGCCGACACGACGGTTTCTGATCGATTTCGGGGGGTTCGGCGCAACATCCGCAGCGTCGGCGCGGCAGTAATTGCTTCAAAGCAAGAGTTTTCCGCAATTCCATGTGAGCGCCATCGTCGGATGGTTCCCTGGATCACGTGAATACGGCCACCACGCCGGACACGGGCGCACGACCAGGGGTGAATCTCGCCCTCGCCACGTGGGCTTCCGCAATCAACTTCTGGGCCTGGAACATGATCGGCCCATTGTCGACCACCTACGCCGGCGATCTGTCGTTGAGCAGCACCCAGGCTTCGATGCTGGTGGCCACGCCGATCCTGGTCGGGTCGCTGGGGCGGATCGTGGTCGGCTCACTGACCGACCGGTTCGGCGGACGGGTGATGTTCATCGCGATCTCGCTGGCGTCCATCATCCCGGTGCTCGCCGTCGGGGCCGCCGGGACGGCCGGGTCGTACCCACTGCTGCTGGTGTTCGGATTCTTCCTGGGCATCGCGGGCACCGTGTTCGCCGTCGGGATCCCGTTCGCCAACCACTGGTACGAGGCGTCTCGCCGCGGCTTCGCCACCGGTGTGTTCGGCATGGGCATGGTCGGCACCGCACTGTCGGCGTTCTTCACCCCGCGGTTCGTCAACTGGTTCGGGCTGTTCACCACCCATCTTGTCGTCGCGATCGCGCTCGCGCTCACCGCGGTGCTCTGTCTGCTCGCCATGCGCGACTCCCCCCACTTCTCGCCGAACACCGACGCGGTGCTGCCGAAGCTCAAGGCGGCCGCCAAACTCGGTGTCACCTGGGAGATGTCGTTCCTCTACGCCGTCGTCTTCGGCGGGTTCGTCGCGTTCAGCAACTACCTGCCCACCTACATCAAGACCATCTACGGTTTCTCCGCGGTCGACGCCGGCGCGCGTACCGCCGGGTTCGCCCTGGCCGCCGTGCTGGCCAGGCCGCTGGGCGGCGCACTCGCCGATCGGATCCCGCCCAAGTACGTCGTGCTGACGTCGTTCGCCGGCACCGCGGCGTTGGCGTTCGTCGCGGTGTTCCAGCCGCCGCCGGACCTGTGGTCGGCCGCCACGTTCATCACCCTGGCGGTGTTCCTCGGGGTCGGCACCGGCGGGGTGTTCGCGTGGGTGGCGCGCCGCTCACCGGCTCAGTCGGTGGGTTCGATCACCGGGATCGTCGCTGCCGCAGGCGGACTCGGCGGATACTTCCCGCCGCTGGTGATGGGCGGGACCTACGACGCGGTCGACAACGACTACACCGTCGGGCTGTTGCTGCTGGTGGCCACCGCGCTGATCGCGTTCGCCTACACCGCGCTGCGACTGCACGCCCACGAACCACAACCGAAGGGGACCCCGACGTGAGCAACCCACCTCGCACCGGCGGTGTGGTCGAGGAACTGCTGGGGCGCAGCGGTCGGTTCTTCACCCCCGGTGAGATCTCCGACGACCTGCGGACCGTCACCCGCCGCGGCGGCCGGGAAGGCGACGTGTTCTACCGGGACCGGTGGAGCCACGACAAGGTCGTCCGCTCCACCCACGGCGTCAACTGCACCGGGTCGTGCTCGTGGAAGATCTACGTCAAGGACGGGATCATCACCTGGGAGACCCAGCAGACCGACTATCCGACCGTCGGCCCGGACCGGCCCGAGTACGAGCCGCGGGGCTGCCCCCGGGGTGCGGCTTTCTCGTGGTACACCTACTCGCCGACGCGGGTGCGGTACCCCTACGCGCGCGGGCTGCTGGTCCAGATGTACCGCGAAGCCAAGGAACGCCTCGGCGATCCGGTGCTCGCCTGGGCCGACATCCAGTCCGATCCCGAACGGCGCCGCCGCTACCAGCGGGCCCGGGGTATGGGCGGATTGGTGCGGGTGAGCTGGGCCGAGGCGACGGAGATGATCGCCGCCGCGCACGTGCACACCATCAAGACCTACGGCCCCGACCGGGTCGCCGGGTTCTCGCCGATCCCGGCCATGTCGATGGTGAGCCACGCAGCCGGGTCGCGGTTCGTCGAGCTGATCGGCGGCGCGATGACCTCGTTCTACGACTGGTACGCCGATCTGCCGGTGGCCTCGCCGCAGGTGTTCGGCGACCAGACCGACGTCCCCGAATCCGGTGACTGGTGGGACGCGTCGTATCTGATGATGTGGGGCTCCAACGTCCCGGTCACCCGCACACCCGACGCCCACTGGATGGCGGAGGTGCGTTACCGCGGTACCAAGGTCGTCACGGTCAGCCCCGACTACGCCGACAACACCAAGTTCGCCGACGAATGGATGCCGTGCGCCGCGGGCACCGACGGCGCGTTGGCGATGGCGATGGGCCACGTCATCCTCGCGGAGTTCTTCGTCCGGCAGCGGGTGCCGTTCTTCGTCGACTACGTACGCCAGTACACCGACCTGCCGTTCCTGGTGAAGCTCGAGGACCGTGACGGCGCACTGGTTCCCGGCAAGATGCTCACCGCGGCGGACCTGGGCCACGAGGTGGAGAACGCCGTGTTCAAACCGGTGCTGCTCGACGGGCGCACCGACGACGTCGCGGTCCCCCACGGTTCGCTCGGTTTCCGGTACGGAGACGACGGCGTCGGCAAGTGGAACCTCGACCTCGGCGAACTCTCGCCGGCACTCACCGTGGCCGCCGACGGCGCCGACACCGCCGCGATCGTCCTGCCGCGGTTCGACACCGTCGACGGGCACGGCGCCACGCTGCAGCGCGGCGTGCCCGTGCGCCGGGTGGGCGAGCACCTGGTGTGCACCGTCTTCGACCTGATGCTGGCCCAGTACGGGGTGGCGCGCCCGGGGTTGCCGGGCGACTGGCCGGAAGGCTACGACGACGCCGAGCGTCCGTACACCCCGGCCTGGCAGGAGCCGATCACCGGGGTCTCGGCGAGCCAAGTCGTCCGCATCGCGCGTGAATTCGCCCGCAACGCCGAGGAATCCGGCGGTCGCTCGATGATCATCATGGGCGCCGGGATCTGCCAGTGGTTCCACGGTGACGCCACCTACCGTGCGGTACTGTCGCTGTTGTTGCTCACCGGATCCATGGGACGCAACGGCGGTGGTTGGGCGCATTACGTGGGCCAGGAGAAGTGCCGGCCGGTGACCGGATGGGCGACCATGGCGATGGCCACCGACTGGTCCCGTCCGCCGCGGCAGATGCCCGGCACCTCGTACTGGTACGTGCACGCCGACCAATGGCGCTACGACGGATACCGCGCCGACGCGCTGGCCAGCCCGACCGGCCGCGGCCGGTTCACCGACAAGCACACGATGGACGTGCTGGCCGCGGCGACCGCGATGGGCTGGATGCCGTTCTACCCGCAGTTCGACCGGTCCAGCCTCGACGTCGCCGGCGAAGCGTCGGCCGCCGGCCGCGAGATCGGCGAGTACGTTGCCGACCAGTTGGCCTCCGGCGCTTTGAAACTGGCGGTCACCGACCCCGACGATCCGAAGAACTGGCCGCGGGTGCTCGACGTGTGGCGGGCCAACCTGCTGGGCTCGTCGAGCAAGGGCAACGAGTACTTCCTGCGGCATCTGCTGGGCACCGCGTCGAATCTGCAGGCGACGCCCACCCGGGAAGAACTGCGCCCCAACGACATCGGCTGGACCGACGACATCCCGGAGGGCAAGCTCGACCTGCTGATGTCGATCGACTTCCGGATGACCTCGACCACGCTGCTGTCGGATGTCGTGCTGCCCGCGGCGACCTGGTACGAGAAGGCGGACCTCAACACCACCGACATGCACCCCTACGTCCACGCGTTCACCGCCGCCATCGACCCCCCGTGGGAGACCCGGTCGGATTACGATGCGTTCGGCGCGATCGCCCGGACGTTCAGCGCGCTGGCCAAGACGCACCTGGGCACCCGCACCGACGTGGTCCTCGGCGCCCTGCAGCACGACACCCCCGGGGCGATGGCCTATCCCGGCGGCGTCGAGAACGACTGGCGGGTGACCGGGGCGAGACCGGTGCCCGGCAAGACCATGGGCCCGCTGGCGGTGGTCGAACGCGACTACGCCGCGATCGCCGACAAATGGGCCAGCCTCGGCCCGCTGGTGGAGCGGCTGGGGCTCACCACCAAGGGCATCACCACCCGGCCGGAACCCGAATCCCGGGAACTGGCCGCGAAATTCGGGGTGCTGAAGACGGGGTCCGCCGCGGGCCGGCCGGCCATCACCACCGCCGAGCGGATGGCCGACACGATCCTGGCGCTGTCGGGCACCACCAACGGCCGCCTCGCCGTCGAGGGTTTCCGCGAACTGGAGCGACGGACCGGTCGGCACCTCGCCCACCTCGCCGAGGGCAGTGAGGAGCGCCGCATCACCTATGCCGACGCGCAGGCCCGTCCGGTGCCGGTGATCACCAGCCCGGAGTGGTCGGGCAGCGAAACCGGCGGCAGGAGGTACGCCCCGTTCACCGTCAATGTCGAAGAACTCAAACCGTTCCACACGCTGACGGGGCGGATGCATTTCTATCTCGACCACGACTGGCTCGAGGAACTCGGCGAACAACTTCCCGTCTACCGTCCGCCGCTGGACATGGCCCGCCTGTTCGGCGAACCGGCCGTCGGCGACCACCGCGACGGCGTCGGGTTGACGGTGCGTTACCTCACCCCCCACTCGAAGTGGTCGATCCACTCGGAGTACCAGGACAACCTGCTGATGCTGTCGCTGTCACGGGGCGGCCCGACGATGTGGATGAGCCCGCTCGACGCGGCGAAAATCGAGGTGCGCGACAACGACTGGGTCGAGGCCGTCAACCGCAACGGCGTACTGGTGTGCCGGGCGATCGTCTCCCACCGGATGCCCGAGGGTGTCGTGTTCGTCTACCACGCGCAGGAGCGCACCATCGACGTACCGCTGACCGAGACGACGGGCAGGCGCGGCGGAATTCACAACTCGCTGACCCGGCTGCTCATCAAACCGAGCCACCTCGCGGGTGGCTACGCGCAGAACGCCTTCGCGTTCAACTACCTCGGGCCGACCGGCAACCAACGCGACGAGGTGACTGTGGTGCGGCGGCGAAGCCAGGAGGTGGTGTTCTGATGCGAGTCATGGCCCAGATGGCGATGGTGATGAACCTCGACAAGTGCATCGGGTGTCATACCTGCTCGGTCACCTGCAAGCAGGCGTGGACCAACCGGCCCGGAACCGAGTACGTGTGGTTCAACAACGTGGAAACCCGCCCGGGACAGGGTTATCCGCGCACCTACGAGGATCAGGAGCGGTGGCGCGGCGGGTGGGTCCGCGACCGCAGGGGCCGGTTACGGTTGCGCGACGGCGGGCGGCTGAGCAAGCTGCTGCGGATCTTCGCCAACCCCAAGATGCCGAGTATCGACGACTACTACGAGCCGTGGACGTACGACTACGAGAACCTCACCTCGGCTCCGCTGGGCGACCAGATGCCGGTGGCGCCACCGCGCAGCCTGATCGGCGGTGAGCCGATGAAGATCTCGTGGTCGGCGAACTGGGACGACGACCTCGGCGGCTCCCCCGAGATCGTGCCCGGTGATCCGGTGCTGGCGAAGGTCAGCGAACAGGTCCGGCTGGAGTTCGAGCAGACCTTCATGTTCTTCCTGCCCCGCATCTGCGAGCACTGCCTCAACCCCTCGTGTATGGCGTCGTGTCCGTCGGGTGCGATCTACAAACGCAGCGAGGACGGCATCGTGCTCGTCGACCAGGACCGCTGCCGCGGCTGGCGGATGTGTGTGTCCGGATGCCCCTACAAGAAGATGTATTTCAACCACAAGACCGGCAAGGCCGAGAAGTGCACGCTGTGCTACCCACGCATCGAGGTCGGGCTGCCCACCGTGTGTTCGGAGACCTGCGTCGGCCGGTTGCGTTATCTGGGTCTGGTGCTCTACGACGTCGACCGCGTGCTGGAGGCGGCATCGGTGGAGAACGACGCCGACCTCTACGAGGCGCAGAAGGGTGTGCTGCTCGATCCGCACGACCCGGAGGTGGTCGCCGGGGCACGCGCCGAAGGGATCTCCGACGAATGGATCGAGGCGGCCCAGCGGTCGCCGATCTACGCGCTCATCCACACCTACCGGGTGGCGCTGCCGCTACACCCGGAATACCGCACCATGCCGATGGTCTGGTACATCCCGCCACTGTCGCCGATCGTCGACGCGGTCGCCCGCGACGGTCACGACGGCGAGGAACTGGGCAACCTGTTCGGTGCGCTGGAGGCGCTGCGCATCCCGATCGAATACCTCGCCGGGCTGTTCACCGCCGGGGACACCGCGGTCGTCGAGGACGTCCTGCGCCGGCTCGCGGCGATGCGCTCCTACATGCGCGACATCAACCTCGGCCGCGAGACCCAGCCGCACATCCCCGAGTCGGTGGGTCTGACCGAAGAAGAGATGTACGACATGTACCGGCTGCTCGCGCTGGCGAAATACGATGAGCGGTACGTCATCCCGACGGCCTACGCGGCCGGCGCGATCCCGGGGGCCGAGGAGCCCGGCTGCTCGTTGTCGTTCGAGGGCGGACCGGGTATGTACGAATCCGGCCCGTTCGGTGAGGCCAGCGGCGGTCCGGTGGCGGTGGCCGTCGAGACGTTCCACGCGCTGCAGCACCGCCAGACCAGCGACGGGATGGCCGCCAACGCCGACCGTCCGTCACGGGTCAACCTGCTCAACTGGGACGGCCGTGGCACACCGCCGGGCATCTTCCCGGGCGACGGGGACCGGCGATGAAGACCGCGAAGCTCTTCAAGCGGTCTGGGTGCGGACTCGAGGAGCGGCTCGTCTGGCAGTGCGCGTCACTGCTGCTGAGCTATCCCGACCACAGCCGGTTCGACATCGCCGAACGACTGCTGGCGCATGTCGACGGCTCTGCGGCGGAGCGCCTTTCGCGCACGCTGGCGGCGCTGCGAGCGGTGGACTCACTGCGGGCCGCGCAAGATTACGTCGCCACCTTCGACCTGCGCCGCCGCGCCACGATGTACCTGACGTATTGGACGGCCGGCGACACCCGCAACCGTGGTAACGCGATGCTGGCTTTCGCGCAGGTGTACCGCGCCGCCGGGACGACGCCGCCCGACGACGAGGCACCCGACCACCTGCCGGTGGTGCTGGAGTTCGCCGCCGTCGTGGCGCCCGAAGCCGGATTCCGGCTGCTCACCGATCACCGGGTGCCGATCGAGGTGCTGCACCGCGCGCTGCGCGAGGCGGATTCGCCGTACGCCGACACCGTCGTCGCCGTCCTCGCGACGCTGCCCGCCGCCACCGACACCGACGTGCTCCGGGCCCGGAAACTGGCCGCCGACGGACCACCCGCCGAAGCCGTTGGCCTGCAACCGTTCACACTGACCGTGCCACCGCGGCGCACCCAAGGAGGCAGCTGAGATGTCGGGTTGGGAGATCTTCTGGGATGTGGCCCCGTACGTGACGCTGGCGGTCGTGGCGGTGGGGATCTGGTGGCGCTACCGCTATGACAAGTTCGGCTGGACCACCCGGTCGTCGCAACTCTACGAATCGCGGCTGCTGCGCATCGGCAGCCCGATGTTCCACTTCGGCATCCTGGTCGTCATCGTCGGCCACATCATCGGCCTGGTCATCCCCGAATCCTGGACCAGCGCGGTCGGTCTGAGTGACCACGCCTATCACGTGCAGGCGCTGGTGCTGGGCGCGATCGCCGGTGTCACCACGCTCACCGGTATCGCGCTGCTGGTGTTCCGGCGCCGCACCACCGGACCGGTGTTCCTGGCCACCACCGTCAACGACAAGGTGATGTACCTGGTGCTGGTGATGGCCATCGTCGCGGGATTGGCCTGCACGCTCATCGGCGCGACCCCGGTGGGCGCCGAGCACGATTACCGTCAGACGGTGTCGCCGTGGTTCCGGTCGATCTGGATCCTGCAGCCGCGCGGCGATCTGATGGCTGCGGCGCCGCTGTGGTTCCACATCCACGTGATCATCGCGCTCGTGTTGTTCTGCCTGTGGCCGTTCACCCGGCTGGTGCACGTGTTCAGCGCACCGATCGGCTACCTCTTCCGGCCCTACATCGTCTACCGCAGCCGCGACGTCGCCGGCAAGGGTGAGCTGGTCGGCTCGCAGCCGCACCGCCGGGGCTGGTGACTCCGACCGCGAGACGCGGTCAGCTCGGCAGCGCCAGTCGCACGATCTTGCGGACCACGCTGGCGAACTGGCGCGGCAGCGGCCCGGAGTTGTACGGCAGCCCGTAGCGGCGGCAGATGTCACGCACCGCGGGTGCGAGTTCGGCGTGGCGGTGGGCCGGGATGTCGGGGAACAGGTGGTGCTCGATCTGGAACGACAGGTTCCCGCTCAGCAGGTGGAACAGCTTTGCCGAATCGGGGCGAGCGGAGCGACGGGGGAACAATCCGGTCAGGTTCGCCGATCCGAGCACCTGGCGGAAGTACCACTGGCCGCGTGATTCGGCCTTGGTCTCCTCGATCGAGAACTCCTGCACGTCTTCGGGGAAGTGACCGCAGAAGATGATCATGTACGACCACACGTTGCGCATCAGGTTCGCGGTCAGGTTACCGGTGAACACCCACGGCGCGAACGGTCCGGCCAGCAGCGGGAAGGCGACGTAGTCCTTGAGCGTCTGCCGCTTGGTCTTACGCCAGATACCCTGCAGGATCTCGCGTTTGTCGGCGATGCTGATCTCACCGGCCCGGATGCGCTCGGTCTCCAGTTCGTGCAGTGCGACGCCGTACTGGAACAGCACCATCAGCAGGAACGCGTAGACCGGGTTGCCCAGGAAGTACGGCTGCCACCGCTGGTTGTCGCTCATCCGCAGGATGCCGTAGCCGATGTCGCGGTCCATGCCGACGATGTTGGTGTAGGTGTGGTGCATGTAGTTGTGCGAATGCCGCCACTGGTCGCCCGGGCAGGCGTTGTCCCATTCGAACTTCTTGCTGGACAACGCCGGGTCGCCGGTCCAGTCGTACTGGCCGTGCATGACGTTGTGGCCGATCTCCATGTTGTCGATGATCTTCGACAGGCCCAGCATCGCCGTGCCCGCGAGCCAGAACGGTGGGAAGATACCGCCGAAGAGCATGGCGCGGCCGCCGATTTCGAGTGTTCGCTGGGCCTTGATGACCTTGCGGATGTAGGTGGTGTCGCGTTCGCCGAGATCGGCGACCACCTGTTCGCGCAGCGCGTCGAGTTCACGGCCGAATGCCTCGACCTGTTCGGCGGACAGGCGCACGGTCTGGCCGGCGACGGTCTTCTCGACGCCCCGTTGCGGGGGTGCGGGGGTGATGGTGGAGGTCATGGCTGATTCCTTTCCTAGAGCGCGATCTCGACGTCGCCGACGGGTGCGGACACGCAGATCTGCACGTCCTCCTCGTCGACCCCCGACACCGCGCCGGTGATGAGGTTCTTGACCACGCCGCTGGTCTTGCGGCGGGTGCAGCTGTGGCAGATGCCCATTCGGCACCCGCTCTCGGGGGTGAGCCCGGCGGCCTCGGCCTGCTCGAGCAGGGGGCGCCCGTCGTCGGTCACCGCGACGCCGCTGTCGGCGAAGCTGACCTGCCCGCCCGATGCCTCGGTCGGCGCGTCCCACGTCGGCGGCACGAACGACTCGGCCAGGGCGTCCGGGCGGATCCGGCGCACGGCGTCGACCAGATCGGGCGGACCGCAGACGAACACGGCGTCGGCCTCGGGCATCGCGGCAGCAAGATGGTCGGCGTCGAAGCGGCCGGTCAGGTCGGAGCCGGTGGTGTCGCGGGTGTAGCCGTGCAGCACCCGCACACCCGACATCGCGGCGAGTTCGTCGCGGTAGCAGGCTTCGGCCGCGCTGCGGGCGTAGTGGACGAATGCCACCTCGCGGTCGGAGCCCTCCGCCCGCAGAGTGCGCAGCATCGACAGCACCGGGGTGATGCCGCTGCCACCGGCGACGAACAGGATCCGCCGCGGCCGGGTCGTCGGCATGGTGAAGTCACCGCCGACCGAGTCGAGTCCGACGACCATTCCGGGGCGGGCGTGATCGCACAGGTACGTCGACACCAGGCCGCCGTCGTGGCGACCGACCGTCAGCTCGATCAGCGCCGCGCCCTCGGCGCTGGCGGGTGAGTAGCACCGGGTGCGACGGCGGCCGTCGATCTCGACGCTGAGGTTGATGTGCTGGCCGGCGCGAAACCCGGTGAACACCTGATTCGGTTCCAGGGTCAGCGTGACGCTGCGGGCGGTCTGCCGACGGACCGCGACGACCCTGGCGCGGGCCTCGCCCAGCGTCCACGTCGGGGTCACGAGCTCGGTGTACCGGTCCACGCCGTGCGGCCCGGTCAGCAGGTCGAGCAGCGGAGAGCGCAGCACCCGCTCCCGCAGACTCCGTGTACGCGTTTCAGTGAACATGTGTATACCATCCGCGGTTACAGTGGGTGCCGTCAAGGATATCGACCCAGCTTGTGGTAGGTTTCACATCGTGAACAGTCGTACACCCAGTTCACGCACAGGCCGGTCCGGCTCGCGTTCCCGGGGTTCCGCCTCGTCGCGCGAGGAGAAGAAGGAAGCCACCCGCAGGGCGATCGTCACCGCCGCGCTGTCGCTGCTGGAGGACCGCAGTTTCGCGGCGCTGAGCCTGCGTGAGGTCACCCGCGAGGCGGGCATCTCTCCCGCGGCGTTCTACCGGCATTTCGATTCGATGGAGGCACTCGGACTGGTCTTGATCGACGAGTCCTTCCGTGTCCTGCGCGATCTGCTGCGCGGCGCCCGTGCGGGCAAGCTGGATCCGACACGGGTCATCGAATCGTCGGTCGACATGCTCATCGAGGGTGTCAACCAGCGCCGCGAGTACTGGCGCTTCATCGGCCGGGAGCGGTCGAGCGGGGTGACCGTGCTGCGCTATGCGATCCGCACCGAGATCCGGCTGATCACCTCCGAGCTCGCGATCGACCTGGCCCGCTTCCCCGGGCTGAACACCTGGAGCGCCGAAGACCTCAACATCCTGGCCAGTCTGATCGTCAACGCGATGATCTCGATCGCCGAGGCCATCGAGGATGCGACGGACGCGGCCGCCCTCGCCGACATCAAGCGCACCGCCGTCAAACAGCTGCGGATGATCACCGTCGGCGTCAGTGGATGGCGCAGCGCGGGCTGATCGTCCCCCATCCCCGCTACCCTGAATCGGTGAGCAGCCCGGCATCGGTTTCCCCTGTGTGGCATACCGCCTCCCGACTCTTCGCGATCCTCACCCTGGTCGTCGTATGCGTGTCATTCGGCACCGCCGGCGTCCTGATCCAGGAGGGTCGCGCGGAGGACGTGCACGGCTACGCCGCCATCGCGCTGCACGTCGCCACCGGCGGACTGACCGTCGGCCTCGCCGGCATGACGTACGAGCGGCGCAGACACTGGTGGACCGTTGCGGTCGCCCTCGCGCTGTTCGTCTACACCTTCGTCCAGGCGGCCCTCGGCGAAGGCACCACCATCTACCTCCACATTCCCGGTGCGCTGTTCGTCGCGGCGGCCACCGTGTGGCTCACGGCATGGCTCTTCACCGGGAAGGCGACGAGCGGCTAGCGACGCCGGCCTTGCACGTCTCCGCCGAACGCCCCGAAACCGGAACCCGAACACCTAGCGTGTCGACCATGACCGTCCTGGAGCTGACGCACCCCCGGCCCGACATCGCCGTCATCACCCTCAACCGTCCCGAGAAGCTCAACGCCCTGTCCTACGAACTCGTCGAGGCCTTCCACTCGACGCTCGACGAGATCGCCGCGGACAACGAGTGCCGTGTGGTGGTGCTGACCGGGGCCGGGCGCGGATTCTGTTCCGGTCTGGACCTCACCGCTCCGAATCCGCCCCAGGCCGGCGGCGGTATCGAGTTCCCGCGCTCGGGTATGCGCTGGCAGGAACGTATCGCCGAGCTGACCGTCCGGCTGCACCGGCTGCGCCAACCGGTGATCGCCGCGGTGAACGGTCCGGCGTACGGCGGCGGGTTCGCGATCGCGGCGGCCGCCGACATCCGCCTGGCATCCGAAACCGCCCGGTTCTGCACACAATTCATCAAACTCGGCCTCGGCGGCTGCGATATCGGGGTGAGCTACACGCTGCCGCGCATCATCGGCGCGGGCCACGCGTTCGACCTGATCCTCACCGCCCGCCAGGTCGACGCCGACGAGGCGCTGCGCCTGGGTCTGGTGTCGCGGGTGTCGGCGAACGTGCTCGACGACGCGCTGGCGATCGCCGAAACCCTCTGCAGCTACGGCAAATTCGGCCTCGAGTCGACCAAACAGGTGCTGTGGGCGAACCTCGAGGCGGGCAGCCTCGAACAGGCGCTGCACCTGGAGAACCGCAGCCAGATCCTGGCGTCGACCACCGGTGAGGTGCGCGAGGCTAGCGAGGCGTTCCGCCACCGTCCACGATGATCGCCTGACCGGTCAGGTAACTGCCGGCGTCGGAAACCAACAGCAGTGCGGCGCCGACCATTTCGTCCGGTGATGCCAACCGGTTCATCAGCGTGGCGCCGGCCATCGCGTCGATCGCCTCCTGCGAATTGTTGCGCATCATGTCGGTGTCGACGGGGCCGGGTGCCAGCGCGTTCACGCGGATGCCGTACGGCGCGTAGGCGGCGGCCATCGACCGGGTGAACGACAGCAGTGCCGCCTTGCCCGCGGCGTACATCGACACGTTCGGCGCGAAGTTGAACGCGCCCACCGACACCGTGTTCAGGACCGCGGCGTGCGCGCTGGCCTTCAGGTGCGGCAGCGCGTGCTGTACGAGGAACACCGGGCCGCGCAGGTTCACGTCGTAGGACTTCGTCCACGCCTCGGGCGTCATCTCCCCCAGCGGTTGCGCCAGCGCGTTCGCGGCGTTGTTCACCAGGATGTCGATGCCGCCGAACTCCTCGACGGTGCGGGTGACCAGCGACTCGAGCGAGTCGATGTCCCCGAGGTGGGTGGGGACGCCGACGGCCTGTGCGCCGAGGCCACGCAGATGCTCGGCGGCGCGTTCGCAGGCGTCGGGCTTGCGACTGGCGACCACCACCCGGGCGCCGGCCAGCGCGAAACCCTCGGCGAGCGCGAGACCGATACCTCGGGTGCCGCCGGTGACGACGGCGGTGCGGCCGGTCAGATCGAAGAGTCGGTCGAACTTCGCGCGGTCCATCGCGTCAGTGAACCACGCCGCTCAGATGCAGCCGCTGACGCTGATCCGGCGGCCCACATTCACGCAGGCATCGATGTTGCCCACCGGCGGTGGCGGCACGTAGACCGGCGGCGGTGGAGGTGGGGGCGGTGGTGGCGGCGGAGGCGGCGCACCGGGCGGTGGCGGCGGAGGTGGAGGCGGCGGCGGTGGGGGTGGCGGCGGTAGCGCCTCGTTCAGGTAGGCGAACGGATCGGAGCATCCACTGATGTCGACGTGCCTGCCCCCGACAGATCCGCAGACGGTGGCGTTCGCCGTGGGGATGATCGGGGTCAGACCCGCGGCGAAGACGAGCGCGACCGCGCACGCACCGGGGATCGACAGCATTCTTCGCACCCGCCAATAATGCGTCATTGCGGGATTCGGTGAGCGATTTCGGCGTGTTTGGTCGCGCCCAGCGCGACCGAGCACGCCGAAATCACAACGTCCGGCCGGTGACGAAGCGGTGCGGCCTGCCGGTCAGCGGATCGTCGAATTCGATGCTGTGGGCGAGCAACTGCAACGGGTCGGTGAAGTCGTCGGGTGCGACGTCGATGACGTCCGGATACAGCGGGTCACCGAGGAGCGGCAGGCCGAGCGACGACATGTGCACCCGTAGTTGGTGTGTGCGCCCCGTCCGCGGTGTCAGCCGGTAGAGGTCGTCCCCGAGGTGTTCGACCAGCGTTTCGGCGTTCGGCTCCCCCGGCTCCTCGAAGGCCTGTAACCGGCCGCGTTCCTTGATGATTCGGCTGCGCACGACGGTCGGCAGGTCGACGGTGGCGTGACCGGCGGAGCGCGCGAGGTACACCTTCGCGACCGCACCGTCGGAGAACATCGTCTGGTACGCCCCGCGGATCTCTCGGCGGGTGGTGAACAACAGCACTCCGGCGGTCAGTCGGTCCAACCGATGCGCCGGCGAAAGCTCCGGCAGGTCGAGCGCGCGGCGCAGCCGCACCACCGCGGTCTCGGCGACGTGGCGGCCGCGCGGCATCGTCGCCAGGAAGTGCGGTTTGTCGACGACCACGATGTTGTCGTCGCGGTGGAGCACCGGCATCGCGAACGGAACCGGAACCTCAACCGGCAGATCGCGATACAGGTAGACGTGCGTGCCCGGCGGCAGCACGGTGGCCGGGGTGACCACGCTGCCGTCGGCGGTCAGCACGCCACCGTCGAACACCTTGGCCGCCACCGCCTCTCCGAAGCGGTCGGCCAGCTCGACCAGCACCGCACCGCCGCGCAGCCGCACCCGGGCCGGTCCGAGCCCGTCGCGCACCGGAAGTGGCGCGGGCCGCACCCGGCTCATCGCAACGGGACGGGTTCGAGGATCTCCGCCCTGGCCTCGGGCGCCGCCGCGCGCAGCGCATCGGCGGACTCGTCGTCGGGTTGCTGCTGGCTGCGCACCTCCGCGTCGACGCGCGCACAGTACGTGTCCACCTCGCGGCTGACGTCCTCGGCGCTCCAACCCAGAATGGGCGCAACGACTTCGGCGACCTCACGGGCACAGTCGACGCCGCGGTGCGGATACTCGATCGAGATGCGCATGCGGCGGGCCAGGATGTCCTCGAGGTGCAGTGCCCCCTCGGCGGCCGCGGCGTACGCGGCCTCCACCTTGAGGTAGACGGGCGCCGCGGTGATCGGGGTGAGCAGGTCGGGCCTGCCGTCGGCAAATGCCAGCACCTCGCTGATCAGCGAGCCGTACCGGTCGAGCAGGTGACGCACCCGATACGGGTGCAAACCGTAATGGGCGCCGACACTCTGGGTCTGGTTGATCAGCGCGAAGTATCCGTCGGCCCCCATCAGCGGCACCTTCTCGGTGATCGACGGCGCCACGCGCGCGGGGACGAACTCGGCGGCCGCGTCGATCGCATCCTCACCCATCACGCGGTAGGTGGTGTACTTGCCGCCGGCGATCGCGACCAGTCCCGGCGCCGGGCTGGCGACGGCGTGCTCACGGGACAGTTTCGAGGTCTCCTCGCTCTCCCCCGCCAGCAGCGGACGCAGCCCGGCGTAGACGCCGTCGATGTCGTCGTGGGTGAGCGGCGTGGCCAGCACGGTGTTGACGTGGTCGAGGATGTAGTCGATGTCGGCCTTCGTCGCGGCCGGATGCGCCAGGTCGAGATTCCAGTCGGTGTCGGTGGTGCCGATGATCCAGTGCGTCCCCCACGGGATGACGAACAGCACCGACTTCTCGGTGCGCAGGATGATCGCGACCTCGCTGACGATCCGATCGCGGGGCACCACGATGTGCACACCCTTGGATGCGCGCACCCGGAACCGGCCGCGTTGCCGTGACAGCGCCTGGATCTCGTCGGTCCACACGCCGGTGGCGTTGACCACGACGTGGCCGTGGACGTCGGTGACCGACCCGTCCTCGCTGTCGCGCACGGCGACACCGATCACCCGGTCACCTTCCCGCAGCAGGTTGACCACCTGCGTCGACGTGCGCACCACCGCGCCGTAATGCGCCGCCGTCCGGGCGACCATCATGGTGTGCCGCGCGTCGTCGACGACGGTGTCGAAGTAGCGGATGCCGCCGATCAACGAGCTGCGTTTGAGTCCGGGCGCCAGCCGCAACGCCCCGGACTTGGTCAGATGCCGCTGCGCGGGAACGGATTTCGCACCGCCGAGCTGGTCGTAGAGGAAGATGCCCGCCGCCACGTAGGGCCGCTCCCACCAGCGGTTGGTCAGCGGGAACAGGAAGGGCAGCGGTTTGACCAGGTGCGGCGCCAGCGTGGTCAGCGACAGCTCGCGTTCGTGCAGCGCCTCACGGACCAGCCCGAACTCGAGCTGTTCGAGGTAGCGCAGACCGCCGTGGAACATCTTGCTGCTGCGGCTGGACGTCCCGGAGGCGAAGTCGCGCGCCTCCACCAGGGCGACCTTGAGTCCACGGGTGGCGGCGTCGAGGGCGGCGCCGGCTCCGACCACGCCACCGCCGATCACCACGACGTCGAACTGCTCGCTGCCGAGCCGCCGCCAGGCCTCGGCCCGCTGGTCGGGCCCGAGCAAAGTCTGCCCGTTACCTGCGATCGGGTCACTCACCGTTCCCAGGCTACGTGCTTTTCCTTTGCTCCTCGCGTCCGCGGGGTTCAGTCCAGATCGTCGTGCGCCATGAGCCGACGCGCGGCCTCCACGATCGAACCCGACAGGGACGGGTACACCGACAGGGTCTGCGCGAGGTCGGTCACCGAGATCCGGTTGTGCACCGCCAGCGCGATCGGCAGGATCAGCTCCGACGCGATCGGGGCCACCACCACACCGCCGATGACCACGCCCGTCGCCGGGCGGCAGAAGATCTTGACGAAGCCGTGCCGCAGCAGCGACATCTTCGCGCGGGCGTTGGTGTTCAACGGCAGCATCAGGGTGCGGGCGGGCACACTGCCGTCGTCGATCGCGGTCTGCGGGATCCCCACGGCGGCGATCTCCGGACGGGTGAACGTGGCCGAGGCGACGGTGCGCAACCGGATCGGGGCCACCCCCTCGCCGAGGGCGTGGTACATCGCGATCCGGCCCTGCATGGCCGCCACCGACGCCAGCGGCAGCAGGCCGGTGCAGTCGCCGGCGGCGTAGATGCCCGCCGCCGGTGTGCGCGACACCCGGTCGACGGGGATGTAACCGCCGCGGGCGAGTTCGATGCCGACCCGCTCGAGGCCGAGCCCCTCGGTGTTGGGCACCGAGCCGACGGTCATCAGCGCGTGGCTGCCCTCCACACAGCGGCCGTCGGCCATCTGCACCTTGACCCCGTTCTCGGTGCGGGTCACCGATTCGGCGCGGGCGTTCTTGACCAGGGTCACGCCGCGTTCGGCGAACACCTCTTCCAGGACGGCGGCGGCGTCGCTGTCCTCGTGCGGCAGGATCTGGTCGCGGCTGGCGACCACGGTCACCGTCACGCCGAGTTCGGTGTAGGCGTTGCAGAACTCGGCGCCCGTGACACCGGAGCCCACGATCACCAGGTGTTCGGGCAGTTCGGTCAGGTCGTAGAGCTGACGCCAGGTGAGGATGCGCTCGCCGTCGGGCTCCGCGTTGGGCAGCACGCGGGGGCTGGCGCCGGTGGCGATGAGCACCACGTCGGCCTTGAGGACACCGGTCTTGCCGTCGTGCGTCCGGACCCGGACCCGGTGCTGCGCCAGCCCCGGCACGTCGTCGACCAGTTCGCCGCGGCCGCCGATGACCGTGACGCCCTCCCGCAGCAGTTGGCTGCCGATGTCGGCGGACTGTGAGCGGGCCAGCGTCTTGACCCGGTTGTGGATCTGCGGCAGCGAGATCTTGGCGTCCTCGATGCTGATGTCGAACCCGAGGCCGGTCGCGCGGCGCAGTTCGGTGCGCACCCCGGTCGAGGCGATGAAGGTCTTCGACGGCACGCAGTCGTAGAGCACGCACGCACCGCCCACCCCGTCGGAGTCGATGACGGTGACGTGGGTTTCGGGTCCTGCGGCAACCAGTGCCGCCTCATAACCGGCGGGCCCGCCGCCGATGATCACGATGCGGGTTGCCACGAGCACAATCTAGCCGCTTGCTGTCGGCGGGCGCTTCCGGTCGCGGCCGGCCGGTCGCCGGTTAAGCTCTCCTACCGTGCCGCTCTACGCCGCCTACGGGTCGAACATGCATCCCGAGCAGATGATGGAGCGCGCACCGCATTCGCCGATGGCCGGGACCGGCTGGCTGCACGGCTGGCGCTTGACGTTCGGCGGCGAGGACATCGGCTGGGAAGGCGCGCTGGCCACGGTCGTCGAGGATCCCCTGTCGAAGGTGTTCGTCGTGCTCTACGACATGACCAAAGAGGACGAGGAGACCCTCGACCGCTGGGAGGGTTCCGAGCTCGGCGTCCACAAGAAGATCCGCTGCCGGGTGGACCGGCTGTCGTCGGACACCGACACCGACCCGGTGCTGGCGTGGCTCTACGTGGTCGACGCCTGGGAGGGCGGGCTGCCGTCGGCACGCTACCTCGGGGTGATGGCCGACGCCGCCGAGATCGCGGGTGCGCCCGCCGATTACGTGCACGACCTGCGGACCCGCCCGTCGCGCAGCGTCGGCCCCGGCACCCCGGGCTGACCTGCCCCATCCCGCGAAGGTGCGTTCCGCGCCGCGCGACGGTGACAGGCTGTGCTCATGGCCGTCCCCGAACTCCGGCTGCGCACCCCGGGCGCCGAGTTGCTCGCACTGCCGTGGGACCGACCGCTCGCCGAGTGGGCGGTGCCCGACGTGCCGCTGCGCGACATCGCCGTCGGGCCGAGCCGCCACCTGGTGAAGTTCGTCGACTGCGACGGTGCGCTGTGGGCGGTCAAAGAACTGCCGCCCCGCATCGCACGCAAGGAGTACGGGGTACTCGGTGAGCTCGAAGACCTCGGCCTGCCCGCCGTGCGCCGGGCCGGACTGGTACACCAGCCCGATTTCGACACGTCGATTCTGCTGACCCGGTTCCTCGAGGGGTCGTGGCAGTACCGGCGGCTGTTCCGCAGACTGCCGCCCGAGGAGCCCAAGCACCGCGCCCGGTTGTTCGACGCGATGGCCACCCTGCTCGTCGAACTGCACCGCCACGGCGTGTTCTGGGGTGACTGCTCGCTGGCCAACACACTGTTCTCCCGCGACGGCCAGGTGCTGCAGGCGTGGCTCGTCGACGCCGAGACCTCCGAGGTGCACCCCCGGCTTTCCGACGGGCAGCGCGGCCACGACCTCGACATCCTGGTCGAGAACGTCGCCGCCGACCTGATGGACCTGGCGGCCTACCTCGGCTCGTCGGAGGAACTCGAGGACGCGCTGATCGCCGAGGCGCAGGACATCCCGAACCGGTACCAGCGGCTGTGGGACGTGCTGCACGCCGAACCGGTCTTCGACTTCAGCGACCGGTACCGCGTGGAGGGCACGATCCGCCGGCTCAACGAACTCGGCTTCGCCGTCGAGGAGGTCACGCTGCAACCGGTCAGCGACACCGCACCCGACCGGCTGCGGCTGCACGTCGCCGTCGGCGACCGCCGGTTCCACGCCGAACGGCTGCGCGCACTGACCGGCCTCGACGTCGGCGAAGGGCAGGCCCGCACGCTGCTCGGCGATCTGCAGACCTTCCAGGCCCAGCTCAGCCGCGAGAGCGGCCACGACGTCGACGACTCGACGGCGGCGCAGCTGTGGGTGATGGAGGTCGCCACGCCGACGATGCACCGCGCCCATGAGGCGATCGGCCGCGCGGGCACGCCGATCCAGGCGTTCTGCGATCTGCTCGAGGTGCGCTGGTTGCTCAGCGAACGGGCGGGCCGTGACGTGGGCACGGAGCGGGCGCTGGTCGCGTTGGCGCGCGACGTCATCCCACCGGATTCGGCGGCCAAGATGGCGGTCGCGGAGGTACCGACGCAGCCGATGCCGGTGATCGAACTCGACGACTGAGCACGGTTAGAGGAGGGCGGCCTGTTCGACGATGTTGACCAGCGCGCGCACGCCGACGCCCAGCGCGCGCTCGTCGAGGTCGAACGTCGGCTGGTGCAGATCGAGCTGCGGCCCCCGGCCGCTCCACACCCCGAGCCGCGCCATCGCCCCCGGCACCTCCTCGAGGTACCACGAGAAGTCCTCGCCGCCGCCGGACTGGCGGGTGTCGGCGAGCACGTCCGGGCCGATCGCCTCGATCGCGTGGGTGAGGATGCGGGTGGAGACCTCCTCGTTGACCACCGGCGGCACGCCGCGGCGGTACAGCACACTGTGCTCCATCCCCAGCGGCGCCAGTAACGCCGACACGATCTCGCGCACAATGTCTTCCAGCGTCAGCCACGTTTCACGCGACGCGGTTCGGATGGTCCCGGCCAGTGTGCCGGTCTGCGGGATCGCGTTGGCGGCGACGCCGGCGTTGACCGCACCCCACACCATCACGGTGCTGTTGCGCGGGTCGATGCGGCGCGAGAGCACACCCGGGACCCCGGTGATCAGCGTGCCGAGCCCGTAGACCAGGTCACCGGTCAGGTGCGGGCGCGACGTGTGCCCGCCCGGCGAGTGCAGCGTCACCTCGATCTGATCGGCCGCCGACGTGATCGGGCCGGGCCGCACCGCCACCCGGCCCACCGCCAGCCGCGGATCGCAGTGCAGCGCGTAGATCCGCGACACCCCGCTCAGCGCACCGGCCGCGATCGCGTCGATCGCGCCGCCGGGCATCAGCTCCTCGGCGGCCTGGAAGATCAGCCGCACGCCGACGGGCAGTTCGGGCACCGACGCCATCGCCGTCGCCGCGCCCAGCAGGATCGCGGTGTGGGCGTCGTGACCGCAGGCGTGCGCGACATTGGGCACGGTCGACGAGAACGGCAGGCCCGTCCGCTCGGCCATGGGCAGCGCGTCCATATCGGCGCGCAGCGCGATCCGGGGGCCGTGCTGGGGGCCGAAGTCGCAGGTCAACCCCGTCCCACCGGGCATGACCTTGGGGTTGAGCCCGGCGTCGGCGAGCCGGGCGGCGACGAACTGCGTCGTCGCGAACTCCTGACGGCCCAGTTCCGGGTTGGCGTGGATGTGGCGGCGCCAGGCCACGAGCTCGTCGTAGTTGGCCGACAGCCAGCGCGCGGCGGCATGTTTGAGCACGCTCACGACGCTCGCCTCTCCTGCCGCTGCAACACCCGGTCCCGCTCCGCGGGCGTCTCGGCGAGACGAACCACGGTGCGGGCCAACATGATCGCACCCTCGACGACGGCCCTGTCCGCGCTGGGTCCCGCGGCGGCCGCGGTGAACGCCGGCTGGTGGATCGACGCGCCGCCGGCGTCGATGCCCACCACCGGGTGGATACCGGGTACGACCTGCGTGACATTGCCCATGTCGGTGCTGCCGAGGGGCAGCGCGGCCTCGACCTCGGCGGGCACCGGAGTGCGGCCGACCCGCTCCATCTCGTCACGCACCACCGCGGCCAGCCAGTGGTCCGGGGTCAGCTCGGCGTACGCCGGTGCGGTCTCGGTGACCTCATAGTCGCAGCCGGTGGCGACGGCGCCCGCCTGAAAGCAGCCCGCCATCCGGTCCTCGAGTTCGCGCAGCGAGACCGATTCGGCGGCGCGCATCGAATAGCGCAGCGCGGCGTGGGCCGGGATGACGTTGGTGGCCCGGCCGCCGTCGGTGACGATCCCGTGCACCATCTGCCCCGGCGCCAACTGCTGGCGCAGCAACCCGATCGCCACCTGCGCGACGGTGACGGCGTCGCCGGCGTTGAGCCCGAGGTGGGGGGCGACCGCCGCGTGCGACTCCCGCCCGGTGTAGGTGACGTCGACCTCCGAGAGCGCCAGCGACCTCGCCGCGGCAATGTCCACCGGCCCGGGATGCAGCATCACCGCGACGGCGATGTCGTCGAACACCCCCCGCTCGAGCATCAGGATCTTGCCGCCGCCGGCCTCCTCGGCCGGTGTGCCCAGCAGCACCACGGTCAGGTCGAGGTCGTCGGCGACCTCGGCGAGCGCCAGCGCGGTGCCGACGGCCGAGGCGGCGATGATGTTGTGGCCGCACGCGTGCCCGATGTCGGGCAGCGCGTCATACTCCGCGCACACACCGACCACCAGCGACCCGCTGCCGTACGAGGCGCGGAATGCGGTGTCGAGGCCGCCGACCGGGGAGGTCATCTCGAAGCCGTACTCCGCCACCAACGCCTGGGTCTTGGCACAGCTGCGGTATTCGCCGAACGCCAGTTCCGGCTCGGCGTGGATGGCGTGTGACAACTCGACGAGGTCTCCGCGGCGGCGGTGGACGGCGTCTTCGACGCTCGTCGACGCGGTGGCGGAGGGCATTGACGCAGTATCTCACTGCACGAATCGCGCGGCTTCGACAGCTAAGCTCGCACACCGTGACCAGCCCAGCGGACGTGGCCCAGCAGGCCGCCGCGGTGATCCGCGACCGCACCGGAGCCGACGAACACGACGTCGCGGTCGTGCTCGGATCGGGTTGGGCGCCCGCGGCCGACGCCCTCGGCGCCGCCACCGCGTCCGTGCCGATGTCCGAGTTGCCCGGGTTCACGCCGCCGACGGCCGCGGGCCACGGCGGGGTCGCGCTGTCCGTTCCGATCGGCGGGCACCGCGTGCTGGTCCTCGTCGGCCGCATCCACGCCTACGAGGGCCACGATCTGCGCCATGTCGTGCACCCGGTGCGGGCGGCGTGCGCGGCGGGCGTGCGCACGGTCGTGCTGACCAACGCCGCCGGCGGGCTCCGCGAGGAGTACACCGTGGGTCAGCCGGTGCTGATCAGCGACCACCTCAACCTCACCGCCCGTTCCCCGCTGGTGGGGGCGCAGTTCGTCGATCTGGTCGACGCGTACGCACCGCGGCTGCGGACACTCGCCAGGACGATCGACCCGGCCCTGGCCGAAGGCGTCTACGCCGGACTGCCGGGGCCGCACTACGAGACCCCGGCCGAGATCCGGATGCTGCGCACGCTCGGCGCGGATCTGGTCGGCATGTCGACAGTGCACGAGACGATCGCCGCGCGCGCGGCCGGCGCCGAGGTGCTGGCGATCTCGCTGATTACCAATCTGGCCGCAGGCATGACCGGGCAGCCGCTCTCGCACGAGGAGGTGCTGGAGGCTGGCCGTCAGTCCGCGACGCGGATGGGTGCTCTGCTGGCCGGCGTCGTCGCATCGCTCTGATCGGCGGGGTGACGGCTCAGCCGCCGGCTCGCCCACACGACGAAGCGGGCCAGCAGCGGTGAGGCGAACAGCATGAGCAGCACCCGCAAGACCTGCGCGGCGATGATGAACGTGACGTTGGACCCCGTCTCCACCGCCGTCGCCAGCACCGCGTACACCCCGCCGGGGCTGGTCGCGAGGTATCCCTCGAGCGGCGTCAGCGCGGTGTAGTGGGCGAGCACCACCCCGAGACCGGCCGTGCCGACACCCAGCACCGCGATCAGCGCGAGCGCGGCGGGCAGGATCCGGGCGATCGCGCGCAGCGACTCGGTGGTGAAGGCCAACCCGGCCTGCCAGCCGATCACGAAGTAGGCGGCCTGCACCAGGAGCGCCGGGACCGACAACCCGAACGACAGACCGGTCAGCTGCAACGCCACGGTAAGCGCCATCGGCCCGAGCAGACCGGCGCCCGGCAACCGCAGCAGCCGACCGCCCGCGGCGCCGACCAGCACCAGGGCCGCCAGCACGGCGAGGCTCAGATACCAAGGCGCCGTTGACTGTTGGGCCATGTCCGCGGAGGGGTGGGATTTGTCGGGGTGGTAGACGAACGCGACGACCAGCGGCATGGACGCCGTCACCAGGGCCACCCGCAGGTACTGCACCACCGACACCACCCGGTCGTCGCCGCCGAGGTCGCGGGCGATGGCCACCAGGCCGGAGGCGCCGCCGGCGGTCAGCGCCAGCGACCCGGTCAGCGGGGTGACCTCGCGATGGAGTCCGAGCAACGCCCCCGCGGCCACGCTCAGCAGCAGGGTCGCGACGGCGATGCCGACGACGAACGGCCAGTCCGAACCGAGCGCGGCGAAGGCGTCGTGCTGCACCATCGTGCCGATGTAGACCCCGAGGACTCCCTGCGCCACGACCCCCGCGGGCCGGGGAACCCCGGCGGGTGCCAGCGAGAGCAGTGCGAGGACGACGCCGACCGCCAGTGCCGCGAACAGTCCGGCCGACGGCACGCCGGCGAGGGTCAGCGGAACGGTCACGGCGACCGACGCCGCCGCCAGCAACACCCACTTCAGAATCCGCCGCATCCAACCTCCCCAATGGGTCAATGCCAAGTATGTCCTTAGCATTCTCGTGACGCAACATGCAACGAAAGCGCTACGGACCTGAGAACTGTGAAGGTATAACTTGTTCATGACCGATCGTGCCGCTCCCGCCACCGAACTCCGCGAGGCGATCATGGCGGTCGCCCGACAGATGCGGCGACACCGGCCCGACCACGGCCTGACGCTCAGCCAGCTGGAACTGCTCGGCGAGGTCAGCCGCACGGGCGTCACCACCCCGGCCGAACTCGGCGCCCGCCTGCAGGTGCGCGCGCAGTCGCTGACCGACAGCATCAACGAACTGCTCACCCGCGGTCTCATCTCGCGCCGCCCCGACGACCGGGACCGCCGCAGACAACTCATCGAGATGACCCCGGCCGGTGTCGCACTGCTCGAGGCCGACCGCGCCGAGCGCGACGCATGGTTGCACCGGGCGATGGCCGACACGCTGACCGACCTGGAATTCGACCTGCTGATGCTCGTCGCACCGGTGCTCCGCAAGCTGGCATTAAACGATGCCAAAGCGGGCACACTTGCTCCATGACTTCCCCGGCGACCTCGACGACCGTGCAGGAGTGGATTGCTCACGACCCAGACCCGCACACCGCGGCGGAGTTGTCCGAGTGCAGTCCCGACGAACTCGACGAGCGGTTCTCCCGCTCACTGACATTCGGGACGGCGGGGCTGCGCGGGCCGCTGCGCGCCGGCCCGAACGGGATGAACCTGGCGGTGGTGCTGCGCACGACGTGGGCGGTCGCCAAGGTGCTCAAGGACCGCGGCCGAGCGGGTTCGCAGGTCGTCGTGGGCCGTGACGCCCGGCACCGCTCCGACGAATTCGCCCGCGCCGCTGCCGAAGTGCTCGCCGCACAAGGGTTCGAGGTGCTGCTGCTGCTGGCCGCCGTACCGACGCCCGTGGTGGCGTTCACGGTGCGGCACATGCACGCCGCCGCGGGAATCCAGATCACCGCATCGCACAACCCGCCGACCGACAACGGGTACAAGGTGTACTTCGAGGAGGGGCTGCAGATCATCGGCCCCACCGACACCGACATCGAGGCCGCGATCGCCGAGGCGCCGATGGCCGACGAGATCGCCAGGGCCGAAGTGGAAACCGGCGGCATGGAGGAGATCGCCCACTACGTCGAACGGGCGGCCAACGTCCGGTACTCGACGGCCCCGGTGCGGGTGGCGTTCACCCCGATGCACGGGGTGGGCGGTGAGTACGCGATGGACACGTTCGTGCGGGCAGGCATCACCGATGTCCACGTGGTCGACAAACAGTTCGCACCCGACCCCGACTTCCCCACCGTGTCGCTGCCCAACCCGGAAGAACCGGGTGCGGTCGACGCGCTGCTCGAATTGGCCGCCGACGTCGACGCCGACGTCGCGATCGCGCTCGACCCGGACGCCGACCGGTGCGCGGTCGGGGTGCCGACACCCGACGGCTGGCGGATGCTCTCGGGGGACGAAACCGGTTGGCTGCTGGGCGATTACATTCTTGACCAGGTCGAGCCCGGCGAGGTCATGGACGCGACCGTGGTGGCCAGCACCGTGGTGTCGTCGCGAATGCTCGCGGCGATCGCCGCCGCGCACGGCGCCCACTACGTCGAAACGCTCACCGGCTTCAAATGGCTCTCCCGCGCCGACGACGACCTACCCGGCAAGACCATGGTGTACGCCTACGAGGAGGCCATCGGCCACTGTGTGGATCCGGCCGCGGTGCGCGACAAGGACGGCATCAGTGCGGCGGTGTTGTTCTGCGACCTCGTCGGCGTGCTGAAACAGCACGGCCGCACCGTGCTCGACGTCCTCGACGACCTGGCCCGCCGCCACGGCGTCCATGTCACCGCGGCCGTCAGCCGCCCGGTCGCCGACGCCGACGAAGCCGCCGGGGTGATGGCCCGGCTGCGGGACACCCCGCCCGATCGCCTCGCCGGGCACGAGGTCGCCGTCACCGACCTGAACACCTCACCCGCGCCGATGCGCTCGGATGCGCTGATCCTGAGCGGCGGGGATGCCGACACCTCGGTGCGCATGGTCGTGCGACCATCCGGGACGGAACCGAAAGTGAAGTCCTACATCGAGGTTCGACGCGCCTGCGCCGGCGACGTGGGGCGGGCGCGCGCCGAGGCGCAGCGGTTGCGCGACGAACTGGTGGCCCTGGCGCAACAGTGGTGAGCCTCAGCGCGGACCGAACTGCCGGTCTCCGGCGTCGCCGAGTCCGGGCACGATGTAGGCGGCCTCGTCGAGGCATTCGTCGATCGTCGCGGTGAACAGCCGCATGTGTGGCGCGGCCCGTTCGAGGGTGGCGACACCCTCCGGCGCGACCACCACACAGATGGCGGTGATGTCGACGGCGCCGCGCGCCTGCAACAGCCCGACGGTGTGGGCCAGCGACCCGCCGGTGGCGAGCATCGGATCGAGCACGAACACCGGCTGTGTGCTCAGGTCGGCGGGCAGCGACTCCAGATACGGTGTGGGCTCGTGGGTTTCCTCGTTGCGGGCCACGCCGACGAACCCCACCCGCGCCTCGGGGATCAGCGCGTGCGCCTGGTCGACCATCCCGAGCCCGGCGCGCAGGACCGGAACCAGCAGCGGCGGGCGCGCCAGCCGCGACCCGGTCGTCACGGCCAGCGGGGTGCGCACCTCGACGTCCTCGCGGGCGGCGTCGCGGGTGGCCTCGTAGACCAGCATCAGCGTGAGATCGCGCAACGCCGAACGGAATGCCGCGTTGTCGGTGGACTGGTCGCGCAGCGTGGTCAGTCGAGCAGCGGCCAGCGGGTGATCGACGACGCGCACATCCATGGCGCCGACCTTAGCGGGAACCGCGCGGGCGTTCTCAACGTCGTATTCGCATGCTCGCCGACACCGTCCTCGCCGACACCGACGCCATCCGCGCACTGGCCCGCGCCGACGCCGCGCACTCCGCCGACCTCGCCGCCGCGGCGGCCGCGCTGGGCGCCATACCGGTCGCGGCCGCGGCGCAGTCGCTGGGTCCGGTCGGTGCGCGTTTCCTCGCCGCACTGACCGAGGCGGCCGCCGCCGAATCCGCCGCCGCCACCGCGCTGGCCGACCGGGTGGCCGCGGGTGGCGCGACCGCGCAGGGTTCAGCCGCCGCCTACGACGAGGCGCACGTCCGCGCCGCCGCACTTCTACGGGCCTGACCGTGCCGAGCACGCTGGTGGAAGCGCTCTCGGCACCGCTGCGCGAGGTGCGCTCGCTCGTCGGCCCGGGGTGGCCGGACGGTTCCGGCGGCGCGCCTGCCGCCGCGCTGGCCGCGGTGCGGGACGCGCTGGGCGGGGTGTCGACCGCGACGCAGGCAGCGTGGCAGCGCACCGCCGACGGCTGGTCGGGCAGCGGCGCCGACAGTGCGGGGGCGTTCGCCGCGGCCACCACCGCAGCGGTCACCGAGTTGGCCGACCGGACGGGCCGGCTGACCGCGGGCACCCGCGAAGCAGGCGCCGCCGTCGCCCGCGCCGCCGCCCGCCTGCAGGACATCGTCGAACGCTTCGAAACCCGGGCGGCCGCGCTCGAATCCCAGCTGGACACCCCGGGCGTCGCCGAGGAACTGCTCACCGAGGCCCGGCGCGCCCTGCGCGAAGCCATCGGCATCGTCGAGGAGTTGCGCGCCGAACTCGACAGCCACGCCGGTGCGCTCACCTCACCCGGTGGGGCGCCGGGAGCCCCGCCTGCGCCCAACGTTCCGGCCGGCTTCGGCGGGGGCGCGCCCGGTGCGCTCGGCGGCGCCACCCCGACGGCGTCCCTGGCGTCCCTGGCTTCCCGGACTTCGAAGGGCCGGCCGGCTGAGGCGGCCTCGCGCCGCGGGGTGGCAGCCCAGCCCGATCCTGGGGTGTTCGGCGACGGTGTGGCGGTGCGGTTGCCCGACGGCAGTACGGCCACCGCGCCGAACGCGGTCGCCGCTGAGGCGGTGCGCCACGCGCTGACCCAGTTGGGGGTGCCGTATCAGTGGGGCGGCACCACCCCGGGTGTCGGACTGGATTGCAGCGGCCTGACGCAGTGGGCCTACCGCGAGGCCGGTTTGGACCTGCCCCGGTTGGCGCAGGAGCAGGATGTCGGCGCCGCCGTCGACGCCGGTTCGCTGCGGCCCGGTGACCTCGCGGTGTGGGACGGACACGTCGCGATGGTCGTCGGTGACGGCGTCATGGTCGAGGCGGGTGATCCGGTCAAACTCTCGGCGATCCGGACCACGAATGCGGGACAGGGCTTTCAAGGTTTCTGGCGTCCGACGGGCTGACTGCCCGAGTCATCCGTCAGACGTATTCGAGAGCGTCAACGTGGCCCGCGCCCTCGCCACGTCCGGCATCGCGCTTTCTGCGGGTATGCGGTCGACCGCCGCAACAAGCGCGGCGCGCGCAGACTCGCCACGAGACACGAAATCGTCGAGTGCGGCGCGCAATTCGAAGAGCGGCGCACCCTGGCATCGTGCGAGTTCACGCGCAGCGTGCAGATCTGCTTGGATCGCAGTGTGATCGGTATGAGTCTGAGCGCGTAGTCGTAGCAACTCGGAATCGTAGAAGTGCATCTCGGTATCCTCTGCCAACGCCAGTCCAGCGCTGAGGCGCGCGTGGGCCTGCTCGGACTGGTCGACGGCGATCAAGAGCCGCCCGAGGACCGCGTCGTAGAAGGTGCTGTACATGTTCGCTTCGAGCGTTCGCAACTCGTCGAGAAGCGTGGTGGCGGTGGCGGTGTGAGCCATCGCTTTTGCTGTGTCCACGTCTTCGGTGTCGAGCGCCGCCAGGCCACCGACAGCGGCCTCGAGAAACGCCGCCCGCTGCCGCCATATGTCGAAACCGTGCCACTCAGCCACCCCGCGCAACTCAGCAGCCAGTGTCGCCGCACGGGCGAGCTGACCGGCCTCGATGCGCAGCCACGTCGCCACGAAAAGCTCCCAAGCGTGCATGTACGGGCCCTGGGGGAACCTGAGCCTTTCGGCCCGGTCCGCCGAGACGGACAGCTCCCTCTCGGCACCGCGGAGGTCACCTCGTACCAGTGCGACCAGGGCCAAGTGGATGTGCGCCGACGTGACCGGCTCGTTGGGCACGAACCGCCAGACGGCGACAACGTCATGGTGGCCTGCGGCCACGCCGACCGTCGCAGCCTCGAGGCTGCTGCAACCGAGCTCGAACTCGCCGCGTAAACAGGCCAAGAGTCCGACCAGCATGTCGACTGCCGGGCGGAACCATTGTCGTTTCGCGAGGCCGGCGCGTAGCGATTTGACGACCTCGGCCGCCCGTCCCAGGTCAGCCCGCGCCAAGCAGTAGTTTCCCAGCGCGGTCAGCGTCGCGAACAGTTCGTCGTCACCAAGGTCGGTCCCGCCCAGCTGCAGACATCGCTCGAAGTCGCCGGCGGCGGCGCGACTCTGATAGCCCTCCGCGACCGAGATCAGTACTCCCCGCCGTAGCCGCGCAGCCATCTCCTGTCGGTCGCGCTCCGGACCGGGCGTCGCACGGTCGAGTTGCCCGAGGGCTTGGGTCAGATGGGTCCGCGCCTCGGCGAGTGCGCCACGACGCCGCGCATCGTTCGACGCCCGCTGATAGGCCGATGCGGCCTCGCGGAACCGCTCGGCTCGCTCGAAGTGGCCTGCGACCAGGCGCCAGTCCGCATCCCCACTGAGGGCATCGGCGACTTTGGCGTGCAAGCCACGCCGAACACTCTCGGGAGCCAACTCGGCGGCGACCTCGCGCAGCAATTCGTGGCGGAACCGCCAGCCATCGCTCCCCCACCGCTCCAGCACCAGCGCCCCCTCGAGCTCCTCGATGACGTCATCGAGCTCCTCGACGCTCAAATCGACGACCGAGCACAGCAGACCGCGATCGATGTGGCGGCCGATGACGGCGGCCGCCTCGAGTACCGGGATTGCGTTCGCACTTGCGCGCAGTCGCGCGAACAACGGCTCGTACAACGTCTCGGGCACGCCGGTCTCGGTCAGCCCGGCCACCACCTGCTCGACGTAGAACGGGATGCCGTCACAGCGCTGACGTATCGCCGCCTTCTGCGCCGCGCTCGCACCGGGTTCGAGTCGGTCCACCAATTCGTCGGTCTGCGCGTCGGTCAAAGGCGCCAGATCGAACGTTGTGACCGGCCAATCTTCACCAGTCCATCCGTCCGGCCTACCCGTCATCACCACCAGGTACGAACCGGGATTCGCCCTGAGCAGCCCACCGAGGGCAGCAAGAGAGGCTGAGTCGACCCAGTGCAGATCCTCGGCGACCACAAGGGCTGCTTCCTCGCCGAGGCATGCCTTCAGATATTGATGTACCGCGGCGTCGATGAGCTCTTGGAGCTTTGCACCCTCGGCCGGCACCGGCTGGTAACCGTGCTGGGGGGCGATACCCAGAACCGGGGCCAACAGCGGCAGTACGGTTGCCGGGTCCAGTCCACGGGCGTTGATTTCGTTGCCGAGCAGGCGAATTCGTTCAGTAGGGGCGCTCAGTCGCTCGATTCCACAACGGCGTTCGATCAATCCTCGGACGGCGTATAAGCCGACATCGGCATGAAACTCGGATCCTGCCAACTCCAGTACCACAGCGCCCGAGCGCTCAGCCACCTCCACGGCCGCCGCAGCCAGACGCGATTTCCCGATACCAGCCTCTCCGCGAAACACCATGCCCATCGAGAGTGAGCCGGCCTGCGCGCACGCCCAGTTCTCCCGCAACAGCGCGACTTCCTCATCACGCCCCACCAACGGCCCACGGGTGAGCTTGATCGGCTCTGGCCGCTCCGCGGTCACCCGGTAGTAGGCCACCGGCTTCTCGACGCCCTTGACCGCAGCAGGCGGGCGTGACTCCATCTGGAAGAACCGGGTGATCAACGGCGCGACCGCATCCGACACCACCACCGAATCCGGTGGTGCCAGGCCCGACACCCGTGCAGCCAGGTTGGCCGCAAGCCCGTAGACGTCGTCCTGCTCGGTATCCAGATACACCGGTCCCCGATGGACGCCGACACGAACCGCTATGTCGAACCCGAATCGGCGGCGGGCCGCCTCGCTGATCCGGGCCACCCCGCCGGTGATGTCGAGACCCGCTGCCACCGCGCGGCGCGCGTCGTCTTCATGAGCGATGGGGTGACCGAACACCGCCAAAAGACCGTCACCCTTCGTCGAACAGACATGACCCCCGAAGCGCTCCACGATGCGCACCACCTGCTCGCGGTACCGCCCCACCACCAGGCGATAAGTCTCCGGTTCCACCCTCGTGGAGAGAGACGTCGAATCCACCAGATCGGCGAAGAGAATCGTCAGTCGGCGAATCTCTCCCGGGTGGTCCGGCACGGCCAACAGGTCTTCGGCCTCGGCGTTCGCGCCGTCGGCCTCCAGCACCTGCGCCGTCAGTACCGTCGCGGTCGCCCGATCCCCGCGGTTGATCGCGGCCACCGCCCGATCCAGCAACTCGTCAATCGAACCGCCGCCGAGGTCTCGACGTCGGTCATCGCTCCCGTGCGAGACACCCTCGCGATGCACTTCAATATCGTGACACCGCGCGGCCCATCGGGTGTGGTATCGCACCGACGGGCGACTTATCGCCGGCTTCTGGCGGCCGACGGCGTGGCGTCGGCTACGGCATCGCCTCGGCCCACGTCATCTGGCCCTCGTAGCCGAGGGCTCTCGCTCTCTCGCGGTACTGATCGCGAAGCTGTCGGTAGGCCGCTGCATCGCCGCGACGTAGCGACAGCAGCCCGCGCATCCGCAGCAGCGCGAGCTCGCAGAATGCCGCGCCGTCGAACTGCGGATAACCGGAGAGGCGCGCCAACACCTCGTGAGCCTCGGCGAGATCGCGGTCCGTGCCCCGCTCGATCAGGGCGGACGCCAGGATCGTCGTGGCCCACGGCACGTAGGACAACAGCCCACTGTCGTACATCGCCTCGACACACGTCCGCAGCGAGGGCAACGCGGACCAGTCCCCACGCACCAGCGCCTGCTCGGCGAGCCGCGCGTCGATGACCGGCACCATCATCGAGTAGAACCGACCGTCGACCGCCATCTCCCGAACCTGTCTCAGCAGCTCCACCGCCCGCTTCGTCCGGCCGGACGGGTGGTCGAGCAGCACACCCGCCGAGGCGAACAACGCGAAGCCGTACGCGATGTCGTCGGCCGAGCGTTGCGCGATGTCCAGCGCCTCGTCGCTGTTGCGGAGCGCGGCGTCGTCGGCGGCGATCACGCCGCTGGCGATCGCATTGCCATAGGTGTAGATCATGACCGCCGCCCGCGAAATCGGGTCGGCTTCCCCGGCCATCTCCACTGCGCGGTCGAAATCCCGCCGCCACCCCGGTCTTCCCAGCCACCAGCAGGCTGTGCACCGCATCGCGTATGCCAGCGCCAGCGGAGCGCCGAGCACGTAACCCCCCAGCGCCGGGTCGTCGTGTGCCAGGTCGATCACCATGTCGCAGGTCCGGAGCGCCTCGGCGAACTCGCCGATGAGAATCTTGATGGCGGCGGGGAACAACGCCAGCCCGACGGTGAGCGTCGGGTCGCCGATCGACTCCAGCAGGACCATCTGATCGTCGACCAGTCGGGACGCTTCCGCCAACGTTCCGTCGATGAGCTGCTCGTTGACCAGGCCGGCCATCGCGATCGCCACCGACGCTTTGTCGCCGGCCACCGCACACAATTCCTGCAATTCTTCGAACCGCCGGCCACCGGCCAGTTCGTGTTTGCGAAATCCGTTAGCGCACAACAATGTTCGAGGCGCTATCCGTAGTTCGAGCTGACCCGGGGTGTCCGCGGGAAGCGCATCGGCCAGCATCGACGCACGCTCCCAGCTCACCAGCGCCGCACGGATGTCCCGCTGCTGAGACCACGCGGCGGCACGCATGTGCCACTCGTACGCGGCCCGCGAATCACCCGCGGCCTCCAGGTGTTCGGCGATCAGCGCGGCGTTCTCGTCGATCGACGGTTCCTGGCGGGAGATCGCGTCAGCCAGCCGCCGGTGCAGCGCCACCCGATCGGACCGGAGTTGGGATTCGTATGCGACGGTGCGGATCAGCGGATGACGGAAGGCGTACTCCGCGTGCCCCGTGAACTTCACCTGATCGATCAGTTCGGCGAGCAGCAGACCGTCGACCACGGGTGCCACGCCCATCGAGGCCAGCAGGTCGGTGTCGAAGCGCATTCCGATGACCGATGCCGCACACAGTGTGTTCTTGGCGGGTGACTCCAACCGATCGATGCGGGCGGCGATCGTCGCCTGCAGCGTCGCGGGCACGCTGATCTCGGCGACGTCCACGCGGCAGACGTACTCGCCACGCCGCCCATGGAGGAGGCCTCGCTCAGCGAGGTCGCGCACGATCTCCTCGGCGAAGAACGGGTTGCCGGCGGCACGCTGCGCGACCGTCACCGCCAGGTCCACCACAGACGGATCGGCGCCCAGCAGTGCACGGGCCAGCGTGGCGGACTCGGGTTCGCTCAGCGGCGCGAGGGTCAGAGTCTGCGCACCCGGAACCCGGCTGAGCGCACCGTGAAAATCCGGTCGGTGGGTGATCAGCACCATTGCATGCGTCTGAGGGATCACCGTCACGAAGTCGGCGGCCATCGCATCGCTGACCTCGTCGATCCAGTGCGCATCCTCGACGATGTAGAGGGCGGGCGAGCCGCGGGACACGGCGGCGGCCTTGACCATCCGCGACAATCGCCGGCGTCGCGCGTCGGGATCGATGTCCGGTAGCGCGGCGTCCGGGTCGCGGATCTCCAGAAGGTCTTCGAACAGCAGCAGATCCTGCTCGTCGGCGTCGTCGAATCGCGCCCGCAGTCGCGCTCGGACCAGTTCGTCCGGCAGGCCGGGAAGGCCGGCGATCGTGCGCAGGAGCTGACCCACGACGTGGAACGGGACGTCGCTGGTGTGCGATTCGCAGAACGACCAGAACACGTCGACGCCGCGGGTTGCCGCCGCCGAGGCGATCTCGCGCGCCATCCTGCTCTTGCCGATCCCGGGCGGCCCCACCAGTGCGACCACTGTTCCGGCGCCGTCGATCGACCGTTCGAGTATCCCTTCGGCGGCGGCCATCTCCCAGCGCCGGCCGACAAGTCGCGGCTCGCCGCGTCCGGCCACGGCATGGGGTGCCGCCATGCCCATCAGGCGCCGTGCGGCGACCGCCCGGTCACAGCCCTTCACCGAAACCTTCTCCGGCGCGCCGAGCACCGCGACATGCTCGACCAGACGCGCCGTCGAATCGCTGAGCAACACGCCCCCGGGCGCCGCCACCGACTCCATCCGTTGCGCCCAGCCCACGTGCTCCCCGACCGCGGTGTAACCCAGCGCCGGCGATGCGATGTCACCGACGATCACCTGCCCTGAGTTCAGGCCGATCCGCAACTGGAGGGCGGCACCGTCGAGGCGTTCCACGGTGGTCGCGAGCTGCGCCGCCTGCTGCTGGATGCCCAGCGCCGCCAGACACGCCCGGATCGCGTGATCCTCGAGGGCGATCGGCGCACCGAAGACCGCCATGATTCCGTCCCCGGTGAACTTGTCGACCGTCCCGCCGTACCGCTGCACCACCGCCGAGGACCGGTTGACCAGATCGGCCATGATCTCGCGCAACCGCTCGGCGCCGACCGCCGCGGCGACGTCCATCGAGCGGACGACATCGGCGAACAGAACCGTGACCTGCTTGTATTCGGCATGCGCCGCGGGCTGACCCACGGGTGCACCGCATCCGTGGCAGAACCGGGCGCCATCCAGGTATTCGGTGCCGCAGGTACGGCACGCCGTAGAGGCCGTCATCCGACCCTCCGCACGTCGGCCCGGATTTCTCCGGGCGCACCCAGAATAGGCCGCAGAACGTGGCAGCATGCCGGTTATCGAGCCCCCGCCGGCGAGGGCCGGGGTCTCAGTCTGCGCGGTTGCGAACGTTCGCAAACACTTTCGGCTTTGCGACGTCGCTCCCCCACCGATCGAAGCGTCTAGTGGGCCTCGCGATCATCTACACCGCAACGCGTTTCGAACAAGCAGGCACCCTGACGCCGCGCCAGGGTGCGCGCGGCTTCGAGATCGGCCCGGCGGGCATCCGGGGTGATCTGGGTACGGGCGCGAAGCCGCAACAACTCGGCGTCATAAAAGTGCATCCCGTTGTCCCGTGCCAGTTCCAGGCCCGCCTGCAGGCGTTCGCGGGCCGACTCCGGTTCGCCCGCCGCGATCAGCAACCGTCCGATGATGGCGTCGAAGATCGTGGTGTACATGTACACCCCGAGCGAGCGCAGGTTGTCGAGGTGGGTGGTGAGCGCGGCGCTCTGCGAGACGAGCACGCTGCGGTCGCAGCGGTCGTCGGCCAGGGCCGCCAACGCGGCGACGGCGCTCAGCCACGTGGCTCCGACCCGCAACCACATGTCGAGGCCGTACCGCTCGGCGTGATCGATGGTCGCCGCGGCCACGTCCGCAGCGTGATCGAGCCGGCCGGATTCGACGCACAGCCAGGCGGTCATGGAGCGCGTGTACGCGTGCAGGTACGGAGTTCCGGGGAAGCCGAGGCCTGAGCCCAGCCGTGCCGCCTGCGCCAGTTCGTCCTCGGCCCGCTCCATGTCGCCTCGCAGCAACGCGACGAGAGCCAGGTACAGCCGCACCAGCGCCTTCGACTCGGCGACGACACGTCCGTACTCCTCGTCGATCCGACCTTGAGTCGCGAGTTCGTCACCCGCGCCGTGCAAGTGGTGGTACGCGGCATCGCAGTCACCGCGGAGCAACGCCACGGTCCCGGACAGGACCTCGATCACCGGGTGGGCGCACTGCCGTTCCCCGAAGTGGTTGCGCAGCACCGCGATCACGTTGTCCGCCCGGCGCAGGTCGGCCCGGATCAGGTGGTAGTTGGCGACGGCGGTCAGCGTCTCGAACAGCTCGTCGTTGCGCAGGTGGGCGTGGCCGAGTTGCAGGCACCGCTCGAAGTCGGCGGCGGCCTCCGGGCTCTGGTAGCCGTCCGCGGCGAAGCCGAGAGAGCCGCGCTCCAGGCGCAGCGCCGCCTCGAGACGATCCCGTTCGGCATCCGCAGGAGCGTTCTCGAGCTGCGCGAGCGCGCGGGTCAAGTGGGCACGGGCCTCGGCCAGGGCGCCGCGCCGCCGCGCATCGGTCGACGCCTGCTGATAGGCCGCCGCGGCGTCGAGAAGGCGCGCAGCGTGTGCGTAGTGTTGCGCGACCAGACCCCACTCGGGTTCACCGGATCGGACCAGGACGTCGGCGACCTTGCCGTGCAGGCCCCGCCGCACGCTCGGCGGTGCCAGTTCGGCGGCGACCTCGCGCAGCAGTTCGTGCCGGAACCTCCAACCACCTGACCAGGATTCGAGGACCCCCGCATCTTCGAGTTCACCGATGACACGGTCGAGTTCGTGGGAAGGAACGCCGACGACCGAACGCAGCAAGTCGCGGTCGAACTGGCGGCCGATCACGGCGGCCGCCTCGACCACCGGCACCACCTCCGGGCTGGCGTGTAGCCGAGCGAGCAGGGGCTCGTAGAGAGTCTCCGGCACACCGGCCTGGCTGCGACCGTTGACGACCTGTTCGATGTAGAACGGCACACCGTCGCATCGCGCGGCCACCTCCGCCCGCTGGTCGGCGGACAGACCCGGATCGAGCGCCTCGATGAGCACGTCGGCCTGCGCATCGGTCAGCGGCGGGAGTTCGACCACCTCGACCGTCGACCCGGACGGCACCCATCCGCCCGGCCGCCCGGTCATCACCACCAGCACCCGGCCTGCCGCCGAATCGAGGAGCGCGCCGAGCACCGCGCGAGTCGAGGGATCGAACCAGTGCACGTCCTCCGCCACCACCACTCCGGCACCGCCGAGACACGCCCGCAGATATCTCGTCACCTCCTGCGTGACCAGCCCGTAGAGTTCGTCGCCCGCGGCGGCCGCCGGCTCATATCCGGCCCGCGGTTCGATGCCGAGCACCGGCGCCAGCAGCGGCACGGCGAGGCGCGGTTCCAGACCGCAGGCGTGGCACACCGCGTCCAACCGCCGCAGCCGTTCGGGCTCGCCGGTCTCGCGGACGATGCCGCACCGACACTCCAGCAACGCCCGCACCGGGTACAGACCGGTGTCGGTCTGCAAGGGCGATCCGATCAGTTCGAGCACGACCGAGCCGGAATCCGCCGCCACGTCGGCGGCTGCGGCGGCGAGGCGTGACTTCCCGATGCCGGGCTCGCCCATGAAGATCACGCCGGGGGTGGTCAGGGTTCCCGCCCGTGCCTGCGCCCACGAGGCGCGTAACCGAGCCAGTTCCTCGTCACGGCCCACCAGTGGAGGTCGACCCGCACCAGACGCCGAGCGGGATTCGGCCACCACCCGGTGGTGGACGATCGGTTCCGCGACGCCCTTGACCCATGCCGCGGGGATGGGCTCCAACTCGAAGTCGGCGGCGATCAACGTCGCCACGGCGTCAGAGACCACCAGCGCGCCCGGGGGCGCGAGACCCGAGACGCGGGCCGCGAGATTGGCCGCCAGCCCGTAGACGTCGTCCTGCGTGGTGTCGAGGTAGACGGGTCCGCGGTGCACCCCGACCCGGACCTGGATCTGGACCCCGAAGCGGCGCTGCGCCTGCTCGCTCAGCCTGGCGACGTCTCGGACGACCTCCAACCCGGCCTGCACCGCGCGGCGCGCATCGTCCTCGTGCGCAATCGGGTGGCCGAACACCGCAAGGAGTCCGTCACCGGCTGTCGAGCCGATGTGACCCCCGTATCGATTCACCGCGGCCAGCACCTTCTCCCGGTAGCGGCCGACCAGCAGTCGATAGGTCTCGGGTTCCACCCGGGTCGACAACACCGTCGAATCGACCAGATCCGCGAAGAGCAGTGACAGTCGCCGGATCTCGCCCGGCTGATCCGGCACGGCCAACAGGTCTTCGGCCTCGGCGTTCGTGCCGTCGGCCGCGAGCACCTTCGCCGCCAAGACCGTCGCGGTGGCCCGGTCCCCGCGGTTGATGGCCGCGACCGCGCGGTCGAGCATCTCGTCGATCGACGCGCCGTGGGTCTGGTCGTCGGACCCGCCGTCGATCGTCACGGCATCGCCTCGGCCAACGCCAGCTGCCCTTCGAAGCCGAGAACCCGCGCCCTGACCAGGTAGCAGTCGCGCCACCGCCGATAAGACGCCGCGTCACCGCAAGCGCGGGCCAGGAGAGCATTCAGCCGAAGCAGGGCCAATTCGTCGAGAACCAGCCGCCGATCGGTCGAGAACAGTTCGAGCCGGGAGATCGCCTCCCTGGCCTCTTCGAGATCCTGATCCCCGCCACGCGCGATCAGGGCCTCCACCAGAGCGACCGTCGCCAGCGCACACCACACCGATCCGCCCGAGTCATAGAGGCTTTCGAGGAGATCCCGCGACAGTTCGACTGCACCGTCGAAATCCCAGGCACCGACCCGCTCTCTTGCGATCGGTATATCGGTGATAGGCAGGGACAGCGACGAGAACCGGTTTCGCAAACCCCTCTCGCGAACCTTCGCCAGCATCTCGAAGCCGGCTTCGCGCTCAACGCCGCTCAGCTGGATCAGCACCACGCTGCGAACGGCCTCGGCGCCGAACAGTGTCACGTCATCGCCGGACTGCTCGGCTCTGGCCAGGATGTCCGCGGTGTCGCGGAGGATCGTGGCGTCGGGCAGTAACGCACCGTACAGAACGGCGAGAACGTACGCGTAGTAGGCCACCGCCTCCTGCGTCAACGGATCGAACGCGCGTGCCGAATCCATGGCGGTGCTCAGGTCCTCTTTCCAGCCGCCCAGTCCCAGACACATCCGCGCCTCGCCGCGCATGGCGAGCGCGAGCGTCGCAGGGGATCCCATGAAGCGGTCGCCCCGGCGCGGGTCGTCGTCGGCGAGGTCGAGTACTCGCTGCGCCAGTTGGAGGACCTGTTCCATCTCACCGACTTCGTGCTTGACGGTCGCGACCCCCGGCAGCATCGCGATCGTCAACGTGCGATCACCGATCGAGTCGAGGAGATCGGCCAACTCGTCGGCCAGGCGGCAGGCCTCGCGTCGTCGGGCGTCGAACAGATGCACGGTGGCCAGTCCGTTCATGCCGATCGCCAGCGAACGGGTGTCGCGTGCTGCCACACACAGTTCGCGCAGTTCGTCGAATCCGGTCTCGGCGCCGCCACCGCCGACTCGAAACGCCGTGCCGCACAGGAACGCTCGGGGCGTGATGCGCATCGACAGCCGGCCCTCGACGCTGTCGGGCAGGCGGTCGGCCACCTGCCGCGCTCGCCGCCAGCTGTTGCGGGCACCGGTGATGTCGCGCTTGGCCAGCCAGTCGCCGGCTTGCATGTGCCAGGTATAGGCGGCGAGGAAGTCTCCGGCGGCCTCGCGATGCTCTGCGATGAGCGCCGCGTGCTCGTCCGCGGCGGCGGGGTCACGCGATTCGATGACTTCCGCGATGCGTCGATGCAGTTGCACGCGAACGGATCGCAGTTGGGATTCGTATGCCACGGCGCGGATCAACGGATGACGGAACGCGACTTCCGCGGGCCGACCGAATCTCACCTGGTCGACGAGTTCGGCTTCGATGAGCGGGTCGACGTCTGCGCCGTCGACGACACGTGTCAACAGCTCGGCGTCGAACCGGGATCCGATCACGGCCGCGGCGTTGAGAGTGCTCTTGGCCGTTGAGCTCAGCCGGTCGATCCGGGCACCGATCGTGGCATAGAGGGTGGCGGGCACATCGATGTCATCTGCCACTCCGCCGCGCAGAGAATAGGCGCCGCCGGCGCCCTCCAACACGCCACGCTCGGTCAGATCTCGCACGATCTCCTCGATGAAGAAGGGATTCCCCGCCGCACGGATGGACACCTTCGACGCCAGGTCCGTCAGGGACGGATCCTCGCCGAGCAGTCCGGTGGCGAGCGTGGTGGCCTGCGCCTCGGTGAGTGGTCGCAACGCGATGGTCTGCGCGCCGGACACCCGGGTGAGTGCACCCCGGTACTCCGGTCGGAACGTGATGAGGACCAAGGACGGCGTCTGCGGCATGACCGCAAGGAAGTCGCACAGCATCGACTCGCTGACAGCGTCGATCCAGTGCACGTCTTCGACGATGTAGACCGCGGGCTGGGTCTGAGCGAGGGCGGATGCATTGATCATCGCTGTCAGGCGCCGGCGCCTGGCCTCGGGCGCGATATCGGGCAGAGGGGCCGAGGGATCGGCGATGCCGAGGAGGTCGTCGAGCAGCAGCAGATCGTCGTCGTCTCCTTCGGTGAACCGCTGGCGAACCCGCAGCCTGGCCGCGTCATCGCCATCGACGGCGTCGATGCCCATACCGCGGCGCAGGAGACGTGAGATCCCATAGAACGGGATGTCGCTCGCGTGCGATTCGCAACTGCTGGTGAAGACCGCAACATTCCGGCGGATCGCGATCGCAGCGAGTTCGCGGACGAGTCGGCTCTTGCCGATGCCCGCCGGTCCCACCACGTTCACCACGGATCCCGACCCGCCGATGGTCTCGTCGAGTATTGCGGTGAGGAAGGCGAGTTCACGGGTGCGCCCCACCAGCACGGGCTCGCCTCGGTCACGGACCCGGTGTCCCTCGATGGTCAGCAGGCGCCGCGCGACGACCGGGGCATCCGCGTCCTTCACGGTGAGGATCACGGGCGGGGCGAGTGTCACCGTGTCCTGCGCCAGCCGCGCGGTCGATTCGCTGAGCAGCACGCCGCCAGGGGGCGCGACCGATTCCAGTCGTTGGGCTATCCCGACCTGCTCACCGACCGTGGTGTAGCTGCGGGGTTGGGACCCGATCTCACCGGCGATGACAGCACCGGAGTTCAGCCCGACGCGCAGTTGCAGAGTGACCCCGTCGTGATCCTCGACCTCTCGCGACAGAACCTGCGATTCCTGCTGAATGGCCGATGCGGCCAGACATGCCCGGAACGCGTGGTCCTCGAGAGCCAATGGCGCCCCGAACACCGCCATGATTCCGTCGCCGGTGAACTTGTCGACCGTGCCGCCGTAGCGGCGCACCACCGCGGACGAGCGCGAGAACAACTCCGCCATGATCTCCCGCAGCCGTTCCGGTCCGACCGCGGCGGCGATGGCCATGGACCGGACCACATCGGCGAACAACACGGTCACCCACTTGTACTCGGCATGGGAGTCCGAGTTCACGAGCTCTGATCCGCAGCCGTGACAGAACCGCGCGGCGTCGAGGAGTTCGGTACCGCACGTCCGGCACGCTCTCACCGTCATCACCCGGCTCCCGCCGCTGTCGACCAATTCCCACGATAGGAACGCCGACGTGCGCTCGAAGCGGTTTGGCGAGTTTCGGAACGCACCGCCGGCCTGCACCGTCCAACCCACTGATGCTCGACGAACTGGCCCGCACCTGTGACGACGTCCTGGCACGGGCGCGGTCGCGGGCCGATGCCCTGTCGGAGGCCGGTGAGGCACTGGCGGCGGTGTGCGGCGAGGCCCGCTCACCGGACGGCGACGTCCGCGCCACGGTCGACGGCGGCGGCCGGCTGGTGGCGCTGGCGCTCGACGAAAGGGCGTCCGGATTACCGGTCGAGCGCCTCGCGGCACTGATCGTCGAGACCGTACAGGCGGCGGTCCGCGAGGTGTCCGCACAGCGGCTCGCGGTGCTCGGCGACTTGGTCGCAGACCTCGGTCGTTAGGCTGTGCCGCATGGCTGCTGACATCGTGCCGGTTCGGCTCGGGCTGACCAAAGGCGACCTCTACACACTGTGGGCTCCGCGCTGGCGGGACGCCGGTGACGAATGGGAGGCCTTCCTCGGCAAGGACGAGGACCTCTACGCCTTCGAGTCGGTGGCCGATCTGGTGACCTTCGTGCGGACCGACACCGACCACGACCTGACCGATCACCCCGCCTGGGAGAAGTTGACCGAGGCCTCCGCGCACCGGCTCAAGCCCGCCGAGGACCACGAGTACGACCTCGTCGGGGTGCCGGAGACGGCAGCCGAGAAGGCGAGCGAGACCGTCGTCGGCACCCTGCACCGCACGCTCGCGATCGCCGCGTCGATCGGTTCGGTGTGCGATCTGCCCGCGGTGACGAAGTTCTTCAACGGCAACCCGCAGCTGGGTTCGGTGGGCGGCGGTGTCGAGGCGTTCAAGGGCCGCAGCGGCCGCAAGCGCTGGGCTGAGATCGAAGCGGTGATCGCCCGCAGCTGGGACGGTGTGCTCGACGCGATCGACGAGATCGTCACCACTCCCGACGTAGACGCGGCCGCCTCGGAGAAGGCCGCCGCCGAACTCGAAGAGCCGGCACCCGAGGAGGACGAGGACACCGAGGCGGCGGCCACCGCCGAGGAGACCGAGGACGCCGAACCGACGGCCACCGACTCCGACGAGCTCGAATCCCCGGCCGCCTCAGCGGTTCTCGGCAGCGACGAGGACTTCTGGCTCAAGGTCGGCATCGACCCGGTGCGGCTGATGACCCGCTCGGGCACCTTCTACACGCTGCGCTGCTACCTCGGGGACGACCCGGTGTTCCTCGGCCGCAACGGGCGCATCAGCGTCTTCGGCTCCGAGCGCGCGCTGGCCCGCTACCTGGCCGACGAGCACGACCACGACCTGTCCGATCTGCCGACCTACGACGACATCCGCACCGCGGCCACCGACGGTTCACTCGAGGTCGAGGTGATCGACGACAACGTCTACGTGCTCAGCGGTCTGGCCGACGACATCGCCGACGGCCCCGACACGATCGACCGCGACCAGCTCGACCTGGCGCTCGAACTGCTCCGCGACGTCGGCCACTACGCCGAGGACAACACCGTCGAGAAGACGCTGGACCCCGGCACCGCACTCGGCGCGTTCGTCACCCACGCGCTCGACCCGGATGCCGCGGACCGTCCCGAACCGCCCTACGCCCAGGCGGTCGAGCAGTGGGAGGCGCTGGAGGCGTTCGTCGAGTCCCGCCTGCGCCAGGAGTGACGCGTCACCCGGCAAGCACGGCGTACCGGGGTTTGATCACGTCGTCGATGAGCGCGAGCCGCTCGTCGAACGGGATGAAGGACGACTTCATCGCGTTGATGGTGAACCGCGCCAGATCGCTCCAGCCGTAGCCGAAGGCCTCGACCAGGCGCAGCATCTCCTGGCTCATCGTGGTGTCGCTCATCAGCCGGTTGTCGGTGTTGACCGTGACGCGGAACCGGGTGCGGGCCAGCAGGTCGAACGGATGCTCGGCGATACTGGCCACCGCCCCGGTCTGCACGTTCGAGCTCGGGCACAGCTCGAGCGGGATGCGCTTGTCCCGCAGGATTGCGGCCAGCCGACCCAGTTTCACCTGCCCGTCCGGCGCCACGGTGATGTCGTCGACGATGCGCACGCCGTGACCCAACCGGTCGGCCCCGCAGAACGCGATGGCCTCGTGGATGGACGGCAGGCCGAAGGCCTCACCGGCGTGAATCGTGAAGCGCGCGTTGTTGCCCCGCATGTACTCGAACGCGTCGAGGTGGCGGGTGGGCGGGTAGCCGGCCTCCGCGCCCGCGATGTCGAAGCCGACGACGCCGCGGTCGCGGAATCGGATGGCCAGTTCGGCGATCTCGCGTGAGCGCGCGGCGTGGCGCATCGCGGTCACCAGGCAGCGGACAGTGATCGTGCGACCCGCGCTGGCGGCTGCCTTCTCCCCGTCGGCGAAACCGGCCAGCACGGCGTCGACGACCGCGTCCAGGCCCATCCCGCCCTCGATGTGGAGTTCAGGGGCGAACCGCACCTCGGCGTAGACGACGTTGTCGCCGGCGAGATCCTCGACGCATTCGAACGCCACCCGGTGCAGCGCTTCGGCGGTCTGCATCACCCCGACGGTGTGGGCGAACGGTTCGAGGTAGCGCACCAGCGACCCGCTGTGGGCGGCGGTGCGGAAGAACGTCGCCAGCTCGTCGACGTCGTCGGCGGGCAGATCGTCGTAGCCGTACTGTCCGGCCAGTTCGAGGACCGTCGACGGGCGCAGACCGCCGTCGAGGTGATCGTGCAGCAGCGCCTTTGGCGCCTGGCTGATGTTCTCCAGCGTCAGCGGTGTCGTCATCGGCACATGCTCCTCACGGTCCCTCTTCGGACCCTCTCAGCCTGTCGCGGTGATCCGATCGATGATCAGCGGACGTACCGGCGGGGCGCTGTCCCCCACCGTCCAGGCACCCTCGAGTTCGGCGCGGGCCGGCCCGAGCCGGTCGGGGGTGTCGGTGTAGAGGGTGAACAGCGGCTCGCCCGCACTCACCGGCTCACCGGGACGACGGTGGATGCGGAGGCCGGCGCCGAACTGCACCTGCTCACCGGGCGCCGAGCGGCCCGCTCCGAGCCGCCACACCGCCAGACCCACCGCCATCGCGTCGATGTCACCCATGGTGCCACCGCGCGGTGCCGTGACGGTGTCGGTGTGGACACCGATGGGCAACGCGTCGGCGGCCAATCGGGTGGTGTCGCCGCCCTGGGCCGCGACGAGCGCGCGGAAACAGTCCATGGCGGTACCGTCGCGCAGCGTCTCGGCGGGGTCGGTCCCGTCGATCCCGGCGGCGTCGAGCATCTCGGCCGCCAGTGCCAGCGTCAGTTCCACCACGTCGTCGGGCCCGCCGCCGGCGAGCACCTCCAGGGATTCGACGACCTCGACCGCGTTGCCGACGGCGCGGCCCAGCGGCACCGACATGTCGGTCAGCAGGGCGCGCGTCACCAGACCGTGCGCGTGACCCAACTCGACCATCGTGCGGGCCAGTTCGCGGGCCTCGGCCTCGGTGGGCAGGAAGGCGCCCGAACCGACCTTCGTGTCGAGCACGAGTGCGCGGGCGCCCTCGGCGATCTTCTTGCTCATCACCGAGCTGGCGATCAGCGGCAGCGATTCGGTGGTGGCGGTGACGTCGCGCAGCGCGTAGATCTTGCGGTCTGCCGGGGCCAGCTCACCCGCGGCGAAGATCGCCGCGCCGATCTCGCTGAGTTGTTGGCGGATCTGGCTTTTGGTCAGTTCGGCGGTGAATCCGGGGATGGCTTCGAGTTTGTCGAGGGTGCCGCCGGTGTGGCCGAGCCCGCGTCCGGCGGCCTGGGGCACCGCACCGCCGCAGGCCATCACGACCGGCACCAGCGGGATGGTGATCTTGTCGCCGACCCCACCGGTGGAGTGTTTGTCGACCAGCGCCAGCGGACGGCCGCCGCGTCGCAGATCGGTGAAGTCGAACCGCTGCCCCGAGGCCACCATCGCCGCGGTCCAGCGCGCGATCTCGGGGCCGGTCATCCCGCGCAGGAAGATCGCCATCAGCAGGGCCGACATCTGCTCGTCGGCCACCTGCCCGCGGGTGTACGCGTCGATCACCCAGTCGATCGCCTCGTCGGGGAGGACGCCGCCGTCGCGTTTGACCCGGATGACGGTCGGAGCATCGAGATGCGACATGGGCCGGGGAGCATCGAGATGCGACATGGGCCGGGGCGCATCGAAAGTGAAGTCCGTCACGGCTTCTCCCCCGCCGCCCGCCGCGCCAGATCGTCGGGTCCGAACGCGTCGGGCAGGAGTTCCCCGAGCGGTCGCGGACCGTGCGGATGGTCGATCAGCAGATCGGGACCGCCGTGTTCGAGCAGCACCTGACGGCACCGGCCGCAGGGCATCAGAACCTCGGAGTCGGGCCCCACGCACGACAGTGCGACCAGGCGTCCGCCGCCGCCGGAATGCAGGGCGCAGACCACACTGCACTCGGCACAGAGACCCAGGCCATATGAGACATTCTCCACATTGCATCCGGTCACTATTCGGTCATCGTCGACGAGCGCCGCCGCGCCCACCGGAAACCCCGAGTAGGGCGCATAGGCCAGCGAAGATGCCTCAATTGCCTTGCGCCGCAACACTTCCCACTTGATTTCGGGAGACATTTGCGCTCTTTCACCCCGCCTCTGAATGGATTCCGAAGACCGCCCCGGATGACCCCGCGCGACAGATAGGCGACCCTAACTTCTGCCCTCTGAGCGGGGCTTACGGCAACACGCTAGTTCGTTCGGCAGTACAAAGGGGATTAGAGTCGCCCCGAGGTTTGGGGCAGTGGTTCAGGCCAGCAGAGGTTCTCTACCCGCCCCAAGCGTCCACCGATGGCGTTGGAGGACTAATGAGTACTGCGACAACAGCGGATACCGACGTTCCGTCGCCGCGAGACAAACCATCCCGCCGCCGCACCCTCTACCGCGGTGACCCCGGGATGTGGTCGTGGGTGCTGCACCGCATCTCCGGTGCGGCGATCTTCTTCTTCCTGTTCGTCCACGTCGTCGACACGGCGTTGGTGCGGGTCAGTCCCGAGGCCTACAACGCCGTCATCGAGACCTACAAGACCCCGATCATCGGGCTGATGGAGATCGGCCTGGTCGGCGCGGTGCTCTACCACGCACTCAACGGCATCCGCGTCATCCTGATCGACTTCTGGTCCAAGGGCGCGCGCTACCAGCGGCAGATGCTGTGGGTCGTGGCGGGCGTGTTCATCACAGTCATGATCGCGTCGCTCGGCGTGATCGGCATGCACATGGCGGAGCGATTCCTATGAGTCCGGCGGAGAACCCCTACGACCACGTCACCGACCGCGGCGGACCCGCGCCGGTGCTGCAGCGCAGCCACGACCGGCCGCCGAGCCTGGACAACCCGCGCGCACCCAAGCGTGCCGGCGGCATGCCGAACTTCGAGAAGTACGCATGGCTGTTCATGCGCTTCTCCGGGATGGCGCTGGTGTTCCTGGCGCTGGGCCACCTGTTCATCATGCTGATGTGGGACAACGGCGTGTACCGCATCGACTTCAACTACGTCGCGCAGCGGTGGTCCTCGCCGTTCTGGCAGACCTGGGACCTGCTGCTGCTGTGGCTGGCCCAGCTGCACGGCGGCAACGGCCTGCGCGTGATCATCTCGGACTACGCCCGCAAGGACTCCACGCGGTTCTGGCTGAACTCGCTGCTGGCGCTGTCGATGATCTTCATCCTCGTTCTCGGCACCTACGTGCTGTTGACGTTCGACGCGAACATCTCGTAAGGACTCGGCTCACATGTTGATTGAACATCGCTACGACGTCGTCATCGTCGGGGCCGGCGGCGCGGGTATGCGCGCCGCGGTCGAGGCAGGTCCGCGCGCCCGCACCGCGGTGCTGACCAAGCTGTACCCGACCCGCAGCCACACCGGCGCCGCCCAGGGCGGCATGTGCGCCGCGCTGGCCAACGTCGAAGAGGACAACTGGGAGTGGCACACCTTCGACACCGTCAAGGGCGGCGACTACCTCGCCGACCAGGACGCCGTCGAGATCATGTGCAAGGAAGCCATCGACGCGGTGCTCGACCTCGAGAAGATGGGGATGCCGTTCAACCGCACCCCTGAGGGCCGCATCGACCAGCGCCGGTTCGGCGGGCACACCCGTGACCACGGAAAGGCCCCGGTGCGCCGGGCGTGTTACGCCGCCGACCGCACCGGCCACATGATCCTGCAGACGCTGTACCAAAACTGCGTCAAACACGACGTCGAGTTCTTCAACGAGTTCTACGCCCTCGACATCACGCTGACCGAGACCCCCGGCGGCCCGGTGGCCACCGGCGTGATCGCCTACGAGTTGGCGACCGGCGACATCCACGTCTTCCACGCCAAGGCGATCGTGTTCGCCACCGGCGGTTCGGGCCGGATGTACAAGACGACGTCCAACGCGCACACGCTGACCGGTGACGGGCTGGGCATCGTCTTCCGCAAGGGTCTGCCGCTGGAGGACATGGAGTTCCACCAGTTCCACCCGACGGGTCTGGCCGGCCTCGGCATCCTCATCTCCGAGGCCGTGCGCGGTGAGGGCGGTCGCCTGCTCAACGGCGACGGCGAGCGGTTCATGGAGCGCTACGCGCCGACCATCGTCGACCTCGCCCCGCGTGACATCGTCGCCCGCTCGATGGTCCTCGAGGTGCTCGAGGGCCGCGGCGCCGGACCGAACAAGGACTACGTCTACATCGACGTGCGCCACCTCGGCGAGGACGTCCTCGAGGCGAAGCTGCCCGACATCACCGAGTTCGCCCGCACCTACCTGGGTGTCGACCCGGTCAAGGAACTGGTACCGGTCTACCCGACATGCCACTACGTCATGGGTGGCATCCCGACCACGGTGCACGGTCAGGTGCTGCGCGACAACACCACGATCGTGCCGGGTCTCTACGCCGCCGGCGAGTGCGCCTGCGTGTCGGTGCACGGCGCCAACCGGCTGGGCACCAACTCGCTGCTCGACATCAACGTGTTCGGCCGCCGGGCCGGGATCGCCGCCGCGAACTACGCGTTGGGCCACGACTTCGTCGACCTGCCGGAGCGGCCCGCCGAGATGGTGGTCAACTGGGTCGGCGACATCCTCTCCGAGCACGGCAACGAGCGCGTCGCCGACATCCGCGGTGCGCTGCAGCAGTCGATGGACAACAACGCCGCGGTGTTCCGCACCGAGGAGACCCTCAAGCAGGCGCTGACCGACATCCACACGCTCAAGGAGCGCTACTCGCGAATCACGGTGCAGGACAAGGGCAAACGCTACAACAGCGACCTGCTCGAGGCGATCGAACTCGGCTTCCTGCTCGAACTGGCCGAGGTCACCGTCGTCGGTGCACTCAACCGCAAGGAGTCCCGCGGCGGCCACGCGCGCGAGGACTACCCGAACCGCGACGACACCAACTACATGCGCCACACCATGGCCTACAAGGAGGGCACCGACCTGCTCTCCGACGTGCGCCTGGACTACAAGCCCGTGGTGCAGACCCGCTACGAGCCGATGGAGCGGAAGTACTGATGAGCGCACCTGCAATCGAGAAGAACGAAGCGACCACACCGCCGGTGCCCGAGGGCGCGGTCATGGTGACGCTCAAGATCGCCCGGTTCAACCCGGAGGCACCTGACGACGCCGGCTTCCAGAGCTTCCGCGTCCCGTGCCTGCCCACCGACCGGCTGCTCAACCTGCTGCACTACGTGAAGTGGTACCTCGACGGCACGCTGACGTTCCGCCGGTCCTGCGCGCACGGCGTGTGCGGCTCGGATGCGATGCGCATCAACGGGGTCAACCGGCTGGCGTGCAAGGTGCTGATGCGCGACATGCTGCCGAAGAACCCGAAGAAGCAGCTCACCATCACCATCGAGCCGATCCGCGGCCTGCCCGTGGAGAAGGACCTCGTGGTCGACATGGAGCCGTTCTTCGACGCCTACCGCGCGGTCAAGCCGTACCTGATGACCAGCGGTAACCAGCCGACCAAGGAACGCATCCAGAGCCAGGTCGACCGGGCCAGGTACGACGACACCACCAAGTGCATCCTGTGCGCGGCGTGCACCACCAGCTGCCCGATCTACTGGACCGAGGGCAGCTATGTGGGCCCGGCGGCGATCGTCAACGCCCACCGGTTCATCTTCGACAGCCGCGACGAGGGTGCGGCCGAGCGTCTCGACATCCTCAACGACGCCGACGGTGTGTGGCGCTGCCGCACGACGTTCAACTGCACCGAGGCCTGCCCGCGCGGCATCCAGATCACCCAGGCGATCCAGGAGGTCAAGCGCGCGCTGATGTTCGCGCGCTGACCACGGCTCCCCCGAGACTGCGGGGAGATCGCGGAAATCGACAGATTCGCGATCTCCCCGCAGTTTCGGCGTTGTGGGGGGTCACGCCGACTCCTCGGCCTCCTCGGATTCCTGCTCGGACGCCGGCGTCTCGCCGGACCGCGCGCTGACCTGCTCGTCGTAGTAGCGGATGATCACCGCCGCCGCAGCCGCCACCGGGACGGCCAGGAACGCGCCGATGACGCCGAAGGTCGAGGCGCCGAGGGTGACGGCCAGCAGGACGATCACCGCGTGCAGCTTCATCGACTTCGACTGCAGCCACGGCTGCAGGACGTTGCCCTCCAACTGCTGGACCGCGAGGATGATCCCCAGCACGATCAGCGCGTCCACCGGACCGTTCGACACCAGCGCGATCAGCACGGCCAGCCCACCGGCGACGAACGCGCCGACGATCGGCACGAACCCGCCGATGAAGGTGATGATCGCGAGGGCATACGCCAACGGCACGCCGAGGATCACCAGGCCGGCCCCGATGAGCACCGCGTCGACCAGGCTGACCAGCGCCTGCGTGCGGATGAAACCGCCCAGGGTCGACCAGACCCGCTCGAGAACCTCGGCGACGTGCGGCGCGGCCGGATTGCCGACCGTACGGCGCAACCACGGGATGAACCGCGGTCCATCCTTGAGCAGGAAGAACGTGACGACGATCGCGGTGAACGCGGTGACCAGCGCGGACGTCGCGGCGCCCACGCCGGTGAACACCCCGGACGCAATCTGTGCGCTACTCGAGTTCAACCGATCGGTGATCGCGGTGACCGCCGAGTCCAGCTGCGCCTCACTGATGTCCAGCGGTGGGCCGCCCAGCCAGTCGCGCACCTGGACGACACCCGCCGTCGCCTGCTGCGCCAGTTCGGTGGACTGCTCGACGATCGCCGGCGCCACCGCGGCGACCAGACCACTCAACAGGCCGAGAGCGACGAGCAGTATCAGCAGCACCGCCGCGGCCGGGGGCACACCCTTGCCTCGCAGCCAACGCACCGGCGGCCAGAGCACCGTGCAGACGATCAGCGCCAGCACCACCGGCAGCAGGATCACCCACGCCTTGCCCACCACCCACGCCAGCACCCACAACGCGGCGGCGACCGCGATGAACTGCACCGCCACCACCGCACTCGATCGGAGATGGGCACCGTAGACCGCCCCGCGGTTGGGCAGCGTCGTCTGCTCTTGCACCCCCCTTCATTACCCGCCGACGGCCGGGCACTCAACCCTTGTGCGCGCTAGATGATGATCACCGGGATGAACACGCCGAACAGCCAGAAGCCCCACGCGCGGAAGCCCGCGCCCTCTGCGGCCGCGGTCAGCATGCCGGCGACGATGCCTCCCGCAACGATTCTCTCGACGGTCATGTCTGCGACTCCTTGTCTACGTGGAACTGACCCGGATCGCCCCGACTCGAGTGTCGACCCCTGCTTGGATCGACCCGTCGCGGAGGCGTGACAATTGCTGTCACAATTCGGCGGGCCGTCTCGTCTGCAATGTATGACTTCCACATCACGCATCGAACCCGTTCCGCCTCAGCGTGCGTCGCTGTTCACCAGGGCGCTCTACCGGGTCGCCAAACGCCGCTTCGGTGAGGTGCCCGAACCGTTCGCCGTCGCCGCCCACCATCCGCGGCTGATGCTCGCCAACGTCGTTCACGAAGGTCTGCTGCAGTCGGGTTCGAAGGTCCTGCCGGCCAGCGTCCGTGAGCTCGCGGTGTTCTGGACCGCGCGCACCGTCGGCTGTTCGTGGTGTGTCGACTTCGGTGCGATGCTGCAGCGCCTCGACGGCCTCGACGTCGACCGGCTCACCGACATCGACCACTACGCCACCTCACCGCGCTACACCGACGACGAGCGAGCGGCCATCGCCTACGCCGACGCGATGACCACAGACCCCCACACCGTCACCGACGACCAGGTGGCCGATCTGCGCCGCCGGTTCGGGGAGGCCGGGGTGATCGAGCTGACCTACCAGATCGGGGTGGAGAACATGCGAGCCCGGATGTATGCGGCGCTGGGCATCACCGAGCAGGGGTTCAGTGCCGATGCCTGCAGGGTGCCCTGGGTCACCGATGAGCGCCTGCGCGAAGAGCGCGCTACCGACGAAGAGGCGACGCCGTGAACTTGTCCGGGTTGGCGACGTCCCAGATCGCGCACACCTTGCCGTCGCGCACGGTCAGCGCCTGGATGCGCGGCGCCATCGCGGGCCACTCACCGTCGGCGGGCAGGCCCGCGGTGTAGAGCCCGAGGTCGCCGTTGACGAGTACGAGGTCGCCCGCCTCGAAGAACCGCGGACCGTAGCGACGGGCCAGCCCGAAGACGAACCTGGCCACCTTGTCGGCGCCGTGGATGACGCGAGGAGCGGTGGGCGCCTTGCGGTTCGAGTCTCCGGTGAAGGTGACGTCGGGGTGCAGCAGTTCGACGACGGCGGCCATGTCACCCGCCGCCATCGCCGCCATCAGCCGGCCCACGGCCTCGTCGTGGGACGGGTCGCGGGCGGGCGCCTCGGCATCGGCGACGGCCCGGCGGGCCCGCGACGCGAGTTGACGGGCCGCGGCGGGGTTCACCCCGAGGACGCCGGCGATCTCGGTGAACGGCACCGCGAAGCCGTCGTGCAGGACGAACGCCACCCGCTGGTCGGGGGTCAACCGTTCGAGCACCACCATCGCCGCGAACCGGGCGTCCTCGGCGGCGACCACCGCCGACAACGGATCGGTGCGGTCAAAGCCCGTGACGACGGGTTCGGGCAGCCATTCGCCGACATAGGTCTCCCGTCGCCGGGCGGCCGACCGCAGCCGGTCGAGGCCGATGCGGCTGACCACCGTCGTCAGCCACGCGCGCAGATCGGCGATGCCGGACCGGTCCTCCCCCAGCGCATCCCACCGCAGCCAGGCATCCTGCACGGCGTCCTCGGCATCGGTCACCGAACCCGTCAGGCGGTAGGCCACCGACAGCAGATACGGTCGCAGGCTCTCGAACTCGTCGATCCGCGCACTCGCGGTCATAGGGCCGAGTGTAGGAGCGGAGCCGCCGGCGAATTCTGGCCGTCTGCTCAGCCCCCGCACAGCGGTTGTCCAGGAAACGAAACAGTGGATCCAGTAGCGTCACCTGGTGCTCCCACAGTCAGCGCCGGCCGCCGACGCCGGCCCCGTCGCCGCACCCGCCGATCGGGTGGCGTCGCTGACGGGTCTGCGGGGCATCGCGGCGCTTCTCGTGGTGGGCACCCACGCGGCGTTCGCGACGGGCAAGCTGCCGCACGGCTACCTCGGGACCGTCTACGCACGTCTCGACATCGGTGTCGCGATCTTCTTCGTCCTGTCCGGCTTCCTGCTGTTCCGCCCGTGGGTACGCGCGGCCGCCACCGGCATGCCCGGACCGTCCGTCGACCGGTACGCGCGGCGCCGCGCGCGGCGCATCCTGCCCGCCTATCTGGTCACCGTGCTGCTGGCCTACCTCGTCTTCGCGCTCTGGACCGTCGAGGAGACACCCGGCCAGAGTTGGGCGGGGCTGGCGCGCCATCTCACGCTCACGCAGATCTACACCGGGGACTATCTGTTCACGTATCTGCACCACGGCCTGTCGCAGACATGGAGCCTGGCCGTGGAGGTGTCGTTCTACGTCGCCCTGCCGCTGCTGGCGTACCTGCTCTGGGTGGTGTGGTGCCGCAGGACGTGGCGCCCCGTGCGCCTACTGGGCGGCCTGGTGGCGATGGCCGCGGTGAGCCCGGTGTGGTTGACCGTCGTCCACACGACGGAGTGGCTGCCGAACTCCGCGGGGATGTGGCTACCGGCCCATCTCGACTGGTTCGCCGGCGGCATGGCGTTGGCGACCCTGCAGCGCATGGGCGTCCGCTGCCGCGCCGCGGTGGCGATACCGCTGGCGATACTGCTCTTCCTCGTCGTCAGCACGCCGGTGGCGGGTGAGATGACGATGGGGCCGATGCCGTTGTGGGCGCCGCTGATGAAGAATTTGCTGTACGCGTGCATCGCCACGCTCGCGGTCGCGCCCCTGGCCCTCGGCGCACCGGCTAGGACTGGCGGCTGGTACCGGCGGGCGCTGTCCTGCAGACCGGTCGCATGGCTGGGTGAGGTCTCCTACGAGCTGTTCCTGCTGCACGTCCTCGTCATGGCCGTCCTCATCCATGCGCTGGACTGGCCGCTGTTCGGCGGTTCGCTGGCCGGTCTGTTCGCGCTGACGCTGCTGTTCGCGGTCCCGTCGGCCTGGGCGCTGAACCGGCTGACGTGGCGGCCGGCCGACAATTCGCCGGATCTTCGATGTTTCGGCACGTCGGCGGGTGAGAATCCAGTGGAGACCCAGCGGTACTGAACGTCGGAGGTCACCATGGTGCGCCCGTTCCTCGGCTCGATCCTCGCCGCGGCGGCAGCCCTGGGACTCGCACCCCCGGCGGCCGCCAACGAAGGTCCGCTGCTCGAATTGCAGTCGCAGTTCGCATTCCTGACCGCCGACCAGCTGCTCAGAGAGGGGTACTGGGCCTGCCGGGCCGCCCGCAGCGGTATGGGCTCATCGGACATCGTCCCGATGGTGCAGCAGCATCTCAAGTACTCGGGCGCCTCGCTCGCGGTCGCCAACAAGATCGTCTCGACCGCGATCGTCCACCTCGACTGCTGACTACCGCTTCTTGACGGAGCTAATGGTTCAATCCGCTCCGCTTCTTGACGGAGCTAATGGTTCAATCCGCTTCGCTTCTTGAACACCGTCCGGTGCCACTCCTTCTCGGCCACCCCGGTGATATCGCTCATCACGTGCTTGATCGTGAGGTACTCCTCGAACGAGTAGTCGCTCATGTCCTTGCCGAAGCCTGATGCGCCCACGCCGCCGTGCGGCATCTCGCTGATGATCGGGATGTGGTCGTTGATCCACACGCAACCGGCGTCGATCTCACGGGACGCCCGCTGCGCGCGATAGACGTCACGCGTCCACGCCGAGGCCGCCAACCCGTAATCGGTGTCGTTGGCCTGACGCAGCGCATCGTCGTCGTCGGTGAACGAGCGCACCGTGAGCACCGGACCGAAGATCTCTTCGCGGTACACCTCGGACTGCTCGCCGACGTCGGCGATCAGGGTCGGGCGGTAGAACGAACCGGGCAGATCGGGGATCGTCCCGCCGGTCACGACGCGACCGCCCTCGGCCGGGGCGCGCGACACCATGCCCGCCACCTTGTCGCGGTGGGCCGTCGAGATCAGCGGACCCAGGTCGGTGTCGGGATCCTCCGGATCGCCGACGACGATCTTGCCCATCACCTCGGCGACGCCGGCCACGAAGTCGTCGTAGAGATCACGCGCGACGATCGCGCGCGTCGCGGCCGTGCAGTCCTGGCCGGAGTTGATCAGCGAACCGGCGACCGCTCCCTGGATCGCGGCGTCGAGGTCCGCGTCGTCGAACACCACGAACGGGGCCTTGCCGCCGAGTTCGAGTTGCGTGCGGTGCCCGTGCACCGCGGCCGCCGACATCACCTTGCGGCCAACGACCGTCGACCCGGTGAACGTCACCAGGTCGACCCCGGGGTGCCCCGCCAGTGCGGTGCCCACGTCGGCGCCGAAACCGGTGACCACGTTGAGCACACCTGGCGGCAGGCCCGCCTCACCGGCCAGCCGCGCCAACGTCAGCGTGGTCAGCGGCGTCAGCTCGCAGGGTTTGATCACCACGGTGCAGCCGGCGGCCAGCGCGGGCAGCACCTTCCACACCGCCATCTGCAGCGGATAGTTCCAGGGGGTGATGGTCGCGACGACGCCGATCGCCTCCCGCCGGATGCTCGAGGTGTGATCACCGGAGTACTCGGCGGTCGCCTTGCCCTCCAGGTGCCGGGCCGCGCCGGCGAAGAAGTCGATGTTGTCGACGCTGCCGGGCACGTCGAACTCGCGGGCCAGCCGCACCGGCTTCCCGGTCTGGCTGACCTCCTCGGCGACCAGTAGGTCGGTGTGCTCGTCGGCCAGCTTCGCCAGCTTGGCCAGCACCGCCGAACGTTCGGCCGGGGTCGCGGTCGCCCACCCGGGTAGGGCGGCCCGGGCCGCGGCGACGGCCACATCCACGTCGACGTTCGCCGCGCGGGCATATTCTGTGACGACCGCACCGGTCGCGGGGTTGACGATCTGGAACGAACCGCCGCCGGTCTGCGCCGGCGCACCATTGATCCAGCTGCTGGCCACTGAGTTGGACGCCGAGGCGTTCGACGCAAGTGCTGTCATGGGTCCAACGCTATCGGACCCACATCACCCCTGCTGCGCATACCGCATACCGTCGCGGTCGAAACGATTGATTTCATCGATCTGGTTGCCGCTGACGACGGATTCCGTGCACAATGCCCTATATGGCCAACCCCGAGGGTGAGCACGACATTCAACCGGTGTCGCTGCGCGTGAGCCAGTCGCGCCCCGGCGCGTACTTCCAGCTCGACGAGCTGTCCAAGGCGATCATCGAGAAGTTGCAGCAGGACGGACGGCGCTCGTACGCGGGGATCGGCAAGGCGGTCGGCCTCTCGGAGGCCGCGGTGCGACAGCGCGTCCAGCGCATGGTCGACGCCGGCGTCATGCAGATCGTCGCGGTGACCGATCCGATGCAACTCGGGTTCGCCCGGCAGGCGATGATCGGCATCCGGTGCACCGGCGATACGACGAAGATCGCGGAGAAGCTCGCCGCCATCCCGTCGGTCGACTACGTGGTGCTCACCGCGGGCTCGTTCGACGCCATCGCCGAAGTGGTCTGTGAGGACGACGACGACCTCCTCGACCTGTTGAACACGAAGATCCGCGCGCTGCCGGGAGTGGTATCCACGGAGACGTTGGTATATCTCAAACTGGTTAAGCAGCAATATAATTGGGGAACACGATGACGCAGTCCTATATCACCGAGCCCGTCACGAGCGAACTCGGGGCGAAAGCCAACCGGCACCTGTGGGGGCATTTCGCCCGCCACGGCGAAGGCATCACCCCGCCGATCATCACCCGCGGCGAGGGTGTGCGCATCTGGGATGACAAGGGCCGCAGCTACATCGACGGACTGTCCGGGTTGTTCGTCGTCCAGGTCGGCCATGGCCGCAAGGAACTCGCCGAGGCCGCGGCCAAACAGGCCGAGACGCTGTCGTTCTTCCCGCTGTGGTCCTACGCCACCCCGCCCGCGATCGAACTCGCCGAGCGCATCGCCAATTACGCACCCGGTGACCTGAACCGCGTGTTCTTCACCACCGGTGGCGGCGAGGCCGTCGAGAGCGCGTGGAAGCTGGCGAAGCAGTACTTCAAGCTGACCGGGAAACCGGGCAAGTACAAGGTGGTTTCGCGGTCCATCGCCTACCACGGCACGCCGCAGGGAGCGCTGGCCATCACGGGCATCCCTACGTTCAAGGCGCCGTTCGATCCGCCGACCCCCGGCGGTTTCCGGGTGCCGAACACGAACTTCTACCGTGCGCCGGAACCGTATGCGCACGACGTCAAGGCGTTCGGGCAGTACTGCGCGGACCGCATCGCCGAGGCCATCGAGTTCGAGGGGCCCGACACCGTTGCGGCCGTCTTCCTCGAGCCAGTGCAGAACGCGGGTGGCTGTTTCCCGCCTCCCCCAGGCTATTTCGAGCGGGTCCGCGAGATCTGCGACGAGTACGACGTGCTGCTGGTGTCCGACGAGGTGATCTGCGCCTACGGCCGAATCGGGTCGATGTTCGCCTGCGACGACTTCGGTTACGTGCCGGACATCATCACCAGCGCCAAGGGTCTGACCTCGGGCTACTCCCCGCTCGGCGCGATGATCGCCAGCGACCGGCTGTTCGAACCGTTCAACGACGGTAAGACGACCTTCGGGCACGGTTACACCTTCGGCGGGCATCCGGTGTCCGCGGCGGTGGCGCTGGCCAACCTCGACATCTTCGAGCGCGAAGGCCTCAACGACCACGTCAAGGAGAACGCCCCGGCGTTCCGGGCGACGCTGGAGAAGCTCTACGACCTGCCGATCGTCGGCGACGTCCGCGGCGAGGGCTTCTTCTACGGCATCGAACTGGTCAAGGACAAGGCCACCAAGGAGACCTTCGACGACGACGAGTCGGAGCGGCTGCTGCGCGGGTTCCTGACCCCTGCCCTGTGGGAGGCCGGGCTGTACTGCCGCGCCGACGACCGTGGCGACCCAGTGGTGCAGCTGGCGCCGCCGCTGATCAGCGGCCAGGCCGAATTCGATGCGATCTACGAGATCCTGCACGGCGTGCTCAGCGAGGCCGCGCGCCGACTCTGACGGTCTTGCGCCGAGGCTGCCGGGAGATCGCCGTTTTGCGCAATACCGTGATCTGCCAGCAGGCTCGGCGCATCGCCGCGTAGCGTCGGCGACGTGGCCTTCACGCGCAAGCCGCCCATCGACCCGGTCCGCTGGCAGCCGCCACCCGTCGACGACCTGCCGCCACTCCCGTCCCCGCCGGTCACCGTGGTGCCCGTACCGGGTCACGCACCCGAGGACGTGGTCGTCGACGCCGCGGGGCGGCTGTACACGGGCGTCGACGACGGCCGGATCCTGCGCCTGACACCGGACGGCGGCGTGCCGGCGGTGATCGCGAACACCGGCGGCCGCCCGCTCGGCCTCGCGGTGGCCCGTGACGGACGCCTGCTGATCTGCGACAGCCCGCGTGGGCTGCTCGCGCTCGACCCCGAAACCGGCCGGTTCGAACCACTGGTGGAGACGGTCGGGGGCCGACACCTGCAGTTCTGCTCGAATGTCACCGAAACCGCCGACGGCACAATCTATTTCACCGAGTCGACGAGTGCGTTCACCTATGCGTACTTCAAGGGCGCGGCGCTGGAGGCACGTGGCCGCGGCGGGCTGTTCCGCCGGGATCCCGACGGGACGGTGACGACGCTGGCCGACGGCCTCTACTTCACCAACGGTGTGACGGTGACGGCCGACGGGTCGGCGCTGGTGTTCGCCGAGACGCTCGGCCGCAGGCTGTCGAAGTTCTGGCTGACCGGTCCGCAGGCCGGGACGATCACGCCGCTGGTCGGCCACCTGCCCGGCTATCCCGACAACCTCTCGACCGGGGCCGACGGGCGAATCTGGGTCGCGATGGTCTCGGCGCCCAACGCCGCCGCGGAGGGGTTGGCGCCGCGTGCCCCGGTGCTGCGCAAGCTGCTGTGGTTGCTACCCGACCGGTTCGCCCCGCAACTCACACCCGAGGTGTGGGCGGTGGCCTTCGACCCGGACAGCGGCGCCGTGGTCGGCGGCCTGCGGACCACGCATCCGGACTTCGGCATGGTGACCGGACTGGTCGAGGCGGGCGGACGGCTGTGGATGGGGTGCATCGGGGCGTCGGCGCTCGCACACGTCGCACTCGACGACGTGGCCCTGCCCTGAACGCCGAGACTGCGGTGAGATCACCGATCCGCGCGAGAACGTGATCCTCCAGCAGTCTCGGCGCGACGCGGCGCCCCCGCGAGTCACATGAACCACATCCGTCACAGCGAGCCTCCGGGCAAACGGGCCGCGCATCACTTAATCTCCGCGGTGATGGCCGCCTCACGGAATCTCTCGACGCGCGTCGCGGCGCTGGCCGCGGCGGTGTCGGTGCTGATCGCGCCCGCACTGATCGCGGCGCCGGGGGCCGCGGCGCAGCCCGCACCCCAGTCCACGACCTGCCCGTACCGCGTGACCACGCCGCCGGCCGTCGACGCCTCCGAAGTGCCCAAGCCCGGACAGGATCCGCCCGTCGCGCTGCCGGTGCCCGCCACCCCGCTCGGCGGTGACGCGCTGTCCGGATGCGGCATCATCACCGCACCGGGCGCCCCGCCCGCGCCCGCCGACGTGTCCGCCGAGGCGTGGCTGGTCGCCGACATGGACACCGGTGAGGTGATCGCCGCGCGCGACCCACACGGCCGGCACCGCCCGGCCAGCGTGATCAAGGTGCTGATCGCGATCCAGTCGCTCAAGGAGCTCAACCTCGCCAAGGCCGTGCCGGGCACCCCCGAGGACGGCGCCGCCGAGGGCACCAGCGTCGGCGTCGACGTCGGCGGCCTCTACACGGTCAACGATCTGCTGCACGGGCTGCTGATGTACTCCGGCAACGACGCCGCCCACGCCCTGGCGCGGCAACTCGGCGGTATGGACACCGCGCTGCTCAAGCTCAACCAGCTGGCCGGAAAGCTCGGCGGCCGCGACACCCGGGTGGCCACCCCGTCGGGCCTCGACGGGCCGGGCATGAGCACGTCGGCCTACGACGTCGCGCTGTTCTACCGGTACGCCTGGCGCAACCCGACTTTCACCGAGATCGTCGCCACGCGCACCTACGACTTCCCGGGCCGGGACGGCAACCCGCCCTACCCGATCGAGAACGACGTCAAGCTGCTCTACAACTATCCGGGCGCGCTCGGCGGTAAGACCGGCTTCACCGACGACGCCGGACAGACCTTCGTCGGCGGCGCCGAGCGCGACGGCCGCCGCCTGGTGGCGGTGCTGCTGCGCGGCACCCGGCAGCCGATCGCCCCGTGGGAGCAGGCCGCCCGGCTGCTCGACTACGGCTTCGGCCTGCCGCAGGGCACCAAGGTGGGATCGCTGATCGAACCGGATCCGTCGCTGGACCCGAGTCCGCAGACCGCCGAGACCGAGGCGGCCGCGCAGGCGGCTGCGGTGCTGCCCGCCGCCGACGCCATGCCCGTGCGGGTCGGGGTGGGCGTGATCGGCAGCATCGTCGTGTTCGCGTTGATGATGGCGGCCCGCTCGCTCAACCGGCGTCCGCAGAACTGACCCAGCGACGCAGCAGCCCCTCGGCCTCCGCGCACAGTCGCGCGATCAGGTCGGCCGCCGGCTCCGCCTTCGTCACCATGCCCACCCCCTGGCCCGCGTTGACCGGCGTCGCTCGGCCGGCGCCGTCGGTCAGCACGCGTTCGGGCAGGTGGTCCGGCCACGGGTAGCCGCTGTCGATGTCGAAGGCCCGGGTCAGCGTCGTCTGGTCACCCTCCGCGGCGACCAGGGCCGCACGCGCGGCCGGTTGTGTCGTCGCCTCGGGGCACGCGGCGAACCCGGTGCCGATCCACGCGGCCGAGGCACCCGCGGCCAGCACGGCGGCAAGACCGCGCCCGGATGCGATGCCGCCGGCGGCCAGCACCGGCACGTCGAACCGCTCGAGCAGATCGGTCAGCAACGCCAGCGTGCCGACCCGCGGCTCGCCGTGGCCACCGCCCTCCGCGCCGCGGGCCACCAGCACGTCGATACCGGCGTCGACCGCCCGACGCGCGGCGGCGGCGGTGCCGACCTGGGCCACGGCGGCCGCACCCACCTCCTGCGCGCGGCGCACCCACGACCAGTCCTCACCGAAGCTCACCGACAGCAGCGCCGGCCGGGCACAGAGGGCCCGCTCGAGCAGGTCCGGTCTCGCCTCGACGACCCAGTGCACGAGCCCGATGCCGAATGGCCGGTCCAGCCCGGCCAGCGCGTCCAGTTCGGCGTCGAGTTGTTCGGCGGTGCCCGCGCTGCCCATCCCGACCATGCCGAGACCGCCGGCACGCGAGACGGCCGCGGCGAGCCGGCCGCCGGCGGCCCCGCCCATCGGGGCGTTGACGATGGGCACCTCACAGCCCATCGCCCGGCACCACGGCGTCGACAGCGGCATCGGTGTGACGCTACCGCTTTGCTACCGTGGCCATGTCACCAGTTGACACCGGACGAGCGGCACCGTACCCGGCCAGCGACAAGACGGCGCTTTCGGAGGTGCGCTGTGTCCTGGCTGATCCTGATCATCTCGGGTGCGTTCGAGGCGGTGTGGGCGGTTGCGCTGAGCAAGACCGAAGGTTTCACCCGCCCGGTTCCCAGCGTGATCTTCGTTGTCGCAGTGGTCATCTCGATGGCCGGTCTCGGTTATGCGCTGCGCGACATCCCCGTCGGCACCGGTTACGCCGTGTGGGTGGGCATCGGCGCGGCGCTCACGGTGGCGTATTCGTTGGCGAGCGGCGAGGAGAGCGTGTCGGTGATCAAGGTGGCGCTCTTGCTGGGCATCGTCGGCTGCGTCGTGGGCCTGCAGGTGGTCAGCCAGGGTCACTAGTGCCGACGCAGCCGCGAAACCCCAACGGCGCCAAGCGCGCCCACCGCCGCGGCGGCCACCGCGCCCGGCACGCCGACACCTTCGCGCACCTGCACCCGCGGGTTGATCTGCGCGGGGCTGGGCGGTGCCACCGGTTCCTCGAGCATGTTCTCCCGCGAGGTCGCCGCCCATGCGGTCGCGAACAGGATCAACCGCGAGGTGATGTAGGCGAACACCATCAGGCCCAGGACAGGGCCGAAGGTCGCACCGGCAGGCCCGTCGACCACCGACCGCAGATAGACCGACCCCAGCTGCTTGAACACCTCGAAGGCCACGGCGGCCAGCAGGCCGGCCCGCGCGGAACTGCGGAGCGTGATGGACTCCCGGGGGAAGTCGCGCGATGATCCACGTGAAAAGCAACCACGACACCAGCAGCGACACCAGTAGCGAGGCGATCCGCAGCCCGATGCTCAGCCCGGGTAGTTCGGGGATCGCCAGCCACTTCAGGATCCTGCGCATGAGCCCGCGGTCGCCCAGAGCGGTGATCGCGATCGTCACCGCGAGTGCCAGGAACGTCGACACCAGCGCCAGCAGATCCGAGAGCTTGGTGCGCAGAAAGCCCGGGCGCTCACCCCGCTGCAGACCCCACATCTGGCTGAGCGCCTCGCGCAGGTTGGCCATCCAGCCCAGACCCGCCCACGCCGCGGTCGCGAGGCCGATCAGACCGACGGAGGTACGGGAGTCGATCGCGGCGTTCATCACCTGGACCAGCTGCTGGCCGAAATCCCCGGAGACCGCGGTGGTGATCCGCTTCTCGACGCTCTCGAGCAGGTCGGGCCGGCTCGCCAGGATGAAGCCACCGATCGAGAAACCGACCATGGTCAGCGGGAACAGCGCGAACACCGTGAAGTACGTGATCCCCGCGGCGTAGAAGTCGCCCTTACTGTCCTTGTATCGCTCCTGAGCCCGCATGACGTGGTCGAACCAGCCGTATCGGGCCCGCAACCGGTCCAGCTTCCCGGGTTCGGCCGGTTCGGCCGGTTGGTCCATACCAGCCTCCAGTCGTCATGCCCGCGAGCGCAGGAATCCCAGCCGGTCGTATACCCGCTGGAGCGTCTTGGCAGTCACGTCGCGCGCACGTTCGGCGCCCGTCGCCAGCACGCCCTCGAGTTCGGCCGGATCGGCGAGCAGTTCGTCGACCCGGTTCTTGATCGGCGTGACGAACTCGACCACCGCATCGGCGGTGTCCTTCTTCAGGTCGCCGTACCCACGGCCCTGGTACGCCTCGACTAGCACGTCGACGTCGGTGCCGGTGACCGCGGCCTGGATCGTCAGCAGATTCGACACCCCCGCCTTCTGCTCACGGTCGAATCGGATCTCACGCTCGCTGTCGGTGACCGCCGAGCGGATCTTCTTGGCCGTCTTCTTCGGATCGTCGAGCAGGGTGATCAGGCCCGCGTCGGTTCCCGCCGACTTGCTCATCTTCGCCGTCGGATCCTGCAGGTCGTAGATCTTCGCGGTGGCCTTCGGGATCATCGGCTCGGGGATGACGAACGTGTCCGGGAACCGCGCGTTGAACCGCTGGGCGACGTCGCGCGCGAGTTCGAGGTGCTGGCGCTGATCCTCACCGACGGGCACCAGATCGGTGTCGTAGAGCAGCACGTCGGCGGCCATCAGCACCGGGTAGGTGAACAGGCCGACGGTGGTTGCGTCCGCGCCCTGCTTCTGCGACTTGTCCTTGAACTGGGTCATCCGCGACGCCTGGCCGAAACCGGTGAAACAGCCGAGCACCCAGGCCAACTCGGTGTGGGCGGGCACATGGCTCTGCACGAAGACCGTGCTGCGCGCCGGGTCGATGCCCAGTGCCAGATACTGCGCCGCGGTGACGAGCGTGCGGTACCGCAGCGTCTCGGGATCCTGCGGCACGGTGATCGCATGTAGGTCGACGACGCAGAAGTAGGCGTCGTAGTCGTCCTGCAGGGCCGTCCAGTGCGTGACGGCTCCCAGCGCGTTGCCCAGGTGCAGCGAATCGGAGGTGGGCTGCACACCCGAGAAGACGACACGAGGCACGGCGGGCGGGGTCTCGACTGGGGAGTTCATGATGCCTCGATCTTTCCACGCGGGATGGTCACGAGTATTCGACGGTGACCGGTGCGTGGTCCGACCAGCGCAGCGCGTAGGCGTCGGCCCGCTCGACCCGGGCGATGTGGGCCCGCGGTGCGAGCGACGGGCTGGCCAGCTGATAGTCGATGCGCCAGCCGGCGTCGTTGTCGAACGCCCGCCCCCGCCACGACCACCAGCTGTAGGGCCCGGCGACGTCGGGGTGCAGCGCGCGCACGACGTCCACCCACCCGGTGCCGAGGAGATCGGTGAGCCACTGGCGTTCGCTCGGCAGGAACCCGGACTTCTTGACGTTGCCCTTCCAGTTCTTGATGTCGTTCTCGGTGTGGGCGATGTTCCAGTCGCCGCACACCACGGCGTCGGTACCGCGGATCTCCGCCATCCGCGTCGCGAGCGCGGCCATGAACCGTTCCTTCTCCAGCTGCCGGTCGGTCTCGGCCTCACCGGTCTGCACGTAGACGCTCGCCACGGTCAACCCGCCGGTGTCGACCTCGAGGTAGCGGCCGTGGTCGCCGAACTCCTCGGACTCCATCCGGCGGTGTTCGGTGACGGCGTGCCGGGACAGCACCGCCACCCCGTTGCGGCCCTTCAGATGGGGGCTGGCCGAGGCGAGGTGCCAGCCGTCGGCCAGCGCGGGAGCCAGTGCGTCGGCGAGTTGGTCGTCGTCGGCTCGGGTCTCCTGCAGGCACACCACGTCGGCGCTGGTCTCCTTCAGCCACGCCAGCAGCCCGAGGTTCTCGGTGGACCGCTGTTTGACCGCGGCGCGGATGCCGTTGACGTTGATGGTGCTGACTATCACGGCGCCAGACCCTAGCCGCGCGCACAGACCGGCCACCTTGCGGTACCGGCGGTATCACCTTTAATGTCGGGCAGCATGACCGAACGCGCACCGATCCACGTCGGATCCGGCGAACCGATCCTGCTGCTGCACCCGTTCATGATGTCGCAGAACGTGTGGAAGAAGGTGGCGCCGGCGATCGCCGACACCGGCCGCTACGAGGTCTACGCGCCGACCATGCCGGGCCACAACGGCGGCGTCAAAGGACGATTCTTCCTCGACACCGCCGAACTGGCCGACGACATGGAACGCCGCATGGACGAGCTCGGCTGGGAGACCGCCCACATCGTCGGGAACTCGCTGGGCGGCTGGGTGGCCTTCGAGCTGGAGCGGCGCGGACGGGCCCGCTCGCTGACCGGTATCGCCCCGGCCGGCGGATGGCACCGGTGGTCGCCGGCCAAGTACGAGATCGTCTTCAAGTTCGTCGCAGGTCTGCCCGTCTACCTGGTCGCGAAGCTGCTCGGCGAACGCGCGGCGCGGCTGCCGGGGGCCCGGCAACTGGCCTTCGTCGCGATCAGCGCCTACCCGCACGGTATCGACGACGACGATCTGCGCGACATCATCGACGACGTCACCCACTGCGCCGCCTACTACCAGTTGCTGGTCAAGGCGCTGCTCATGCCGGGGTTGATGGAGCTCACGGAGACCGGCGTGCCGACCAAGCTGGTGGTCTGCGAGAAGGACCGGGTGCTGCCCCACCCCCGGTTCGTCAACCACTTCCGCAAACATCTGCCGGACGAGACCGAGTTCGGCCACCTCGACGGGGTCGGGCACATCCCGATGTTCGAGGCGCCCGACCGCGTCGCGAAGCTGATCGTCGACTTCGTGGACCAGGTGGCCGGCTCGGCCGATCACCGAGCCGTCCCGCCGGCGGGCTAGAGCCGCCGACTACACCGAGGCGGACTCCAACGTCTCGTTGAGGGTCTTGCTCGGCCGCATCACGGCCGTGGTCTTCTCGCTGTCCGGGTAGTAGTAGCCGCCGATGTCGACCGACTTGCCCTGTTCGGCCGCGAGCTCCTTGACGATGGTCTCCTCGTTCTTGACCAGCGCCTCGGCCAGGGGTGCGAAGTGCTCGGCCAGCTCCTTGTCCTCGGTCTGCCCGGCGAGCTCCTGCGCCCAGTACATCGCGAGGTAGAACTGGCTGCCCCGGTTGTCGAGTTCACCGGTCTTGCGCGACGGGCCCTTGTCGTTGTCGAGCAGCTTGCCGATCGCGGCGTCCATCGTCTTGCCGAGCAGCGCGGCCCGCTTGTTGTCGGTCTTGCGGCCCAGATCCTCGAAGCAGGCGCCGAGCGCGAGGAACTCGCCGAGCGAATCCCACCGCAGGTGGTTCTCTTCGATCAGCTGGTGGACGTGCTTGGGCGCCGAACCGCCCGCACCCGTCTCGTACATACCGCCGCCGGCCATCAGCGGGACGATCGACAGCATCTTGGCGCTGGTGCCCAGTTCCAGGATCGGGAACAGGTCGGTGAGGTAGTCGCGCAGGATGTTGCCGGTCACCGCGATGGTGTCCTGGCCGCGCGTCACCCGCTCGAGCGTGTACCGCATCGCCCACACCTGCGGCATGATCTGGATGTGAAGGCCCTCGGTGTCGTGGTCCTTCAGGTACTCCTTGACCTTCTTGCGCAGCTCGGCCTCGTGCGGACGCTCGGTGTCGAGCCAGAACACCGCCGTCATCCCCGAGGCGCGGGCCCGGGTGACCGCCAACTTCACCCAGTCGCGGATCGGGGCGTCCTTGACGATCGGCATCCGCCAGATGTCGCCCTCTTCGACGTTCTGGGTCAGCAGCACCTCGTCGGTGTCGATGTCGACGATGTTCGCGACGCCGTCCTCGGGGATCTCGAACGTCTTGTCGTGGCTGCCGTACTCCTCGGCCTTCTGCGCCATCAGGCCGACGTTGGGGACGGTGCCCATGGTCGTGGGGTCGAACTGGCCGTTGGTCTTACACCAGTTGATCATCTCCTGGTACATCCGGGAGAACGTCGACTCGGGGTTGACCGCCTTGGTGTCCTTGGTGCGGCCGTCGGCGCCGTACATCTTGCCGCCCAACCGGATCATCGCCGGCATCGACGCGTCCACGATGACATCGCTGGGTGAGTGGAAGTTGGTGATGCCGCGCGCCGAGTCGACCATCGCCAGCTCGGGCCGGGTCTCGTGGCAGGCGTGGATGTCGTTGATGATCTCCTCGCGCTGCGAGGCGGGCAGCGCCTCGATCTTGCTGTAGAGGTCGGACATCCCGTTGTTGACGTTGACGCCGAGTTCGTCGAACAGCTTCTGGTGCTTGGCGAACGCATCCTTGTAGAACACCTTGACCGCGTGGCCGAACACGATCGGGTGGCTGACCTTCATCATGGTCGCCTTGACGTGCAGCGAGAACATCACGCCGGTCTCGTAGGCGTCCTGCATCTGCGCTTCGTAGAACTCGCAGAGCGCCTTCTTGCTCATGAACATGCTGTCGATGATGTCGCCCTCGTCGAGCTTGACCTCGGGCTTGAGGACGATGGTCTCGCCGCTTTTGGTCTCGAGCACCATCTTGACCTTGCGGTCACGGTCGATCGTCATCGACTTCTCGCCGTGGTAGAAGTCGCCGTGCCGCATGGTCGCCACGTGGGTGCGAGAGGCCATCGACCACTCCCCCATGCTGTGCGGATGCTTCTTGGCGTACTCCTTGACCGCCTTGGGGGCGCGCCGATCCGAATTGCCCTGACGCAGAACGGGGTTGACCGCGCTGCCGAGCACCTTCTCGTAGCGAGCGCGGTTCTCTTTCTCCTCGTCGGTCTTCGGGTCGCCGGGGTAGTCCGGCAGGTCGTAACCCTTGGCCTTGAGCTCCTTGATCGCGGCCAGCAGCTGCGGGACCGAGGCGCTGATGTTGGGCAGCTTGATGATGTTGGTGGCCGGATCCTGCGTCAGCTCGCCGAGCTTGGCCAGGTTGTCGGGCACCCGCTGGTCCTCGGGGAGACGGTCGTTGAACTCACCGAGGATGCGCGCGGCCACGGAGATGTCACTGGTCTCGACGTTGATGCCCGCGGCTCCGGCGAACGTCCGGATGATCGGCAGGAAGCCGTATGTCGCCAGCAGCGGCGCCTCGTCGGTCAGCGTGTAGATGATGGTCGGCTGCTCGGCGCTCATGTGGTGTCTCCCGGCGTCAGATCGAAGCTCCGCATTGTCGGCTACGACGCTACCCGGCAGCCCCCCGCGCAGAAACGGCTCCCTGCAGATCGGGCCGCCTGAGCGGATCACTGGTGGCAGCCGTGGCGGGCGGTGAGATAAGCTTCCTGGCGGTCATGAGTGCCAGCGTCAAGCCCCGGCTTGCTGGCCGGCAACCCTCCAACCGCGGTGGGGTGCCCCGGGTGATGACCAGGTTGAGTAGCCGTGACGGCTACGCGGCAAGCGCGGGTCCGTATCGACGGGCCCCCAGACACAGATGGAGGGCCGTTCCGTATGAGCACGCCAGAAGACCTGATCGCCAACTGGTCGTTCGAGACCAAGCAGGTTCACGCCGGCCAGACGCCCGACGCGGCGACCAACGCCCGCGCCCTGCCGATCTACCAGACCACCTCGTACACCTTCCGCGACACCGACCACGCCGCGGCGCTGTTCGGGCTGGCCGAGACCGGCAACATCTACACGCGGATCATGAACCCGACGACCGACGTCGTCGAACAGCGCATCGCCGCGCTCGAAGGTGGTGTGGCGGCGCTGTTCCTGTCGTCCGGACAGGCTGCGGAGACGTTCGCGATCCTCAACATCGCCAACGCGGGCGATCACATCGTGTCCTCCCCGCGCCTCTACGGCGGCACGTACAACCTGTTCCACTACACGCTGCCCAAACTCGGCATCGACGTCAGCTTCGTGGAGAACCCGGACGACCTCGACTCGTGGCGGGCCGCGGTGCGCCCCAACACCAAGGCGTTCTTCGGGGAGACCATCTCCAACCCGCAGATCGATGTGCTCGACATCCCCAACGTCGCCGCCGTCGCCCACGAGGCCGGTGTGCCGTTGATCGTCGACAACACCATCGCCACGCCGTACCTGATCCAGCCGTTGAGCCACGGCGCCGACATCGTCGTGCACTCGGCCACCAAGTACCTCGGCGGGCACGGCAACGCCATCGCCGGCGTGATCGTCGACGGCGGCACGTTCGACTGGACCAACGGGAAGTTCCCGGGTTTCACCACCCCGGATCCGAGCTACCACGGGGTGGTGTTCGCCGACCTCGGCGCACCGGCCTATGCGCTCAAGGCGCGTGTGCAGTTGCTGCGTGACCTCGGTTCGGCCGCCGCACCGTTCAACGCGTTCCTGATCGCCCAGGGTCTGGAGACGTTGAGCCTGCGCGTGGAACGGCATGTGGCCAACGCGCAGAAGGTCGCCGAGTACCTGGCCGGCCACGACGACGTGCTGTCGGTGAACTACGCCGGTCTGCCCAGCTCACCGTGGTACGAGCTCGGACAGCGGTTGGCGCCCAAGGGAACCGGCGCGGTGCTGGCGTTCGAGCTGGCCGGCGGCGTCGACGCGGGCAAGGCGTTCGTCAACGCGCTCACGCTGCACAGCCACGTCGCCAACATCGGCGACGTGCGCTCGCTGGTGATCCACCCGGCGTCGACCACGCACGCCCAGCTGAGCCCCGAGGAGCAACTGGCCAGCGGCGTCACCCCCGGCCTGGTGCGGCTGGCCGTCGGCATCGAGGGCATCGACGACATCCTCGCCGACCTCGAGCAGGGGTTCGCCGCTGCCAAGGCGATTTCCTGAAGTTCGAAGAGACAGCAAGTGACGATTTCAGAGATCCCGGCCGTGCCCGCGCTTGACCTGCCCGCCGAGGGTGAGACCGGCGTGGTCGACATCGGCCCGCTGACCCTGGAGAGCGGCGCGGTCATCGACGACGTGTCGATCGCCGTCCAGCGCTGGGGTGAGCTCTCCCCCAACCGCGACAACGTCGTGATGGTGCTGCATGCGCTCACCGGTGACTCGCACGTCACCGGACCGGCCGGCCCCGACCATCCCACCCCGGGCTGGTGGGACGGCGTCGCCGGACCGGGAGCCCCGATCGACACCGACCGCTGGTGCGCGGTGTCGACGAACGTCCTCGGTGGCTGCCGCGGGTCGACCGGCCCGTCGTCGATCGCCCCCGACGGCAGGCCGTACGGTTCGCGGTTCCCCGCGGTGACGATCCGGGACCAGGTCACCGCGGACCTCGCCGCGCTCGAGGCGCTGGGCATCACCGAGGTCGCCGCGGTGGTGGGCGGATCCATGGGCGGCGCGCGTGCGCTGGAGTGGATCGTCGGCCATCCGGCCACCGTGCGTTCGGCGCTGATCCTCGCCGTCGGCGCCCGCGCCACCGCCGACCAGATCGGCACGCAGAGCACCCAGGTCGCCGCGATCAAGGCCGATCCCGACTGGTGCGGCGGCGACTACCACGACACCGGTCGCGTGCCGTCGACCGGTCTGGCGATCGCCCGCCGCTTCGCCCACCTGACCTACCGCGGTGAAGTCGAACTCGACGACCGGTTCGGCAACCACGCCCAGGGTGACGAGAGCCCGACCGACGGCGGCCGGTACGCGGTGCAGAGTTATCTGGAGTACCAGGGCGCCAAGCTGGTCGAGCGGTTCGACGCAGGCACCTACGTCACGCTGACCGACGCGTTGTCGAGCCACGACGTGGGTCGCGGCCGCGGAGGCGTGCGCGCGGCGCTGCAGGGTTGCCGGGTGCCCACGATCGTCGGCGGCGTCACCTCCGACCGGCTCTACCCTCTGCGGCTGCAGCAGGAGTTGGCCGAACTGCTGCCCGGCTGTACCGGTCTGGACGTGGTCGATTCGGTCTACGGCCACGACGGGTTCCTGGTCGAGACGGAGGCCGTCGGCAAGCTCATCCGGCGCACACTGGAGCTGGCGGAGCGGTGACCGATCCGTCTCTGTCGTTCGGCGAGCAGGCCGCGGCCTACGAGCGGGGCAGGCCGTCGTATCCGCCGGAGGCGATCGACTGGCTGCTCCCGCGTGGCGCGCACACCGTGCTCGATCTCGGCGCGGGCACCGGCAAGCTGACCACCCGACTGGTCGAACGCGGCCTGGACGTGATCGCCGTCGACCCCATCCCCGAGATGCTCGAGGTGCTGACCCAGTCGCTGCCCGAGACCCCGGCGCTGCTCGGCACGGCCGAGGAGATCCCGCTGGCCGACGACAGCGTCGACGCGGTGCTCGTCGCCCAGGCCTGGCACTGGTTCGACCCGGAGCGGGCCGTCAAGGAGGTCAGCCGCGTGCTGCGGCCGGGCGGGCGGCTCGGGCTGGTGTGGAACACCCGTGACGAAAGACTGGGCTGGGTCAAGGATCTCGGGAACATCATCGGCCACGAGAACGACCCGTTCACCGACGAGGTGTCGCTGCCCGGCCCGTTCACCGGCCTTGAGCGCCGCCACGTCGAGTGGACGAATTACCTGACGCCGCAGGCACTCATCGACCTGGTGGCCTCGCGCAGCTACTGCATCACCTCACCGGCCGATGTGCGCACCCGCACGCTCGACCGGGTCCGCGAACTGCTGGCCACCCACCCGGCGCTGGTCAACACGACCGGTCTGGCACTGCCCTACGTGACGGTCTGCATCCGGGCGACGCTGGCCTGAATTCGTCTCGAGCGCACGGTTGTTGACGGGCCCACTCGGGCGATGCGTACAACAACCGTGCGGTCGGCGGACGCTAGCTCGTGCCGAGCGGGTCGATGGTCCACGCGACGTAGAACATGATCGCGCTGACCGTCGAGGTCGTGGCGAAGTCGATGGCCCTGCTGCGCACCGCGAGGAGTCCGGCCCGCTCGTCGGTCAGTGAAATGCGCAGCCCCGCAGCCACTCCCACGCCGATGGCGAGCACCAGCGCGCCGCGGCGCCAGTAACCGGCGATCACGAGGGCGAACGCGGCCACGAAGATCAGGCCGACCACCAGGATCGGCCACTGCCCCGCGAAGACCTTGCGGGCGAAGTCCTTGACGGTCACCCGCGCGCGAGAGCCTCGGCGCGTTCGACGACGTTGGTCAGCAGGAACGCCCGCGTCAGCGGACCCACGCCACCCGGGTTGGGCGACACGTGTCCGGCCACCTCCCACACGTCGGGCGCGACGTCGCCGACGAGCTTGCCGTTGTCGTCGCGGCTGACCCCGACATCGATCACCGCCGCACCCGGTCGCACCATCTCGGCGGTCACCATGTGCGGCACCCCCGCCGCGGCGACGATGATGTCGGCCTCGCGGGTGAACTGCGGCAGATGCCGGGTTGCGGTGTGGCACAGGGTGACTGTGGCGTTCTCCGAGCGGCGGGTCAGCAGCAGCCCGAGTGGCCGCCCGACCGTCACGCCGCGGCCGATCACCACGACGTGCGCACCGGCGATCTCGACCTCGTACCGGCGCAGCAGGTGCACGATCCCGCGCGGCGTGCACGGCAGCGGTGCGGGCTCGTTGAGCACCAGCCGGCCCAGGTTGGTCGGATGCAGACCGTCGGCGTCCTTGCCCGGGTCGATGCGCTCGAGCGCCGCGTTCTCGTCCAGGTGCTTGGGCAGTGGCAGCTGCACGATGTAGCCGGTGCACTCGGGATTGGCGTTGAGCTCGTCGATCGTCGCGTCGAGTTCGGCCTGGCTGATGTCGGCGGGCAGGTCACGGCGGATCGAGTTGATGCCGACCTTCGCGCAGTCGGAGTGCTTACCGCGCACATAGGCCTGGGAACCGGGATCGTCACCGACCAGCACGGTGCCGAGTCCCGGTGTACGCCCCTGTTCGGTGAGCGCCGCCACCCGTTCCTTGAGGTCGACGAAGATCTCGTCCCGCGTGGCTTTCCCATCGAGCGTTATCGCACCCACGCCAGACATTGTGGCAGGCTGCCGGTATGGACACCCAGCCCGATGTGTTCACCCCGGCCAAGCTCGGCCCGGTGACCCTGCGCAACCGCATCATCAAGGCCGCCACCTTCGAGGCTGCGACGCCGAACGCGCTGGTCACCGACGACCTCATCCACTATCACCGGTTGCCTGCGGCCGGCGGCGTCGGAATGACCACGGTCGCCTACTGCGCGGTGGCACCCGGCGGGCGCACCGACGGCTGGCAGATCTGGATGCGGCCCGAGGCGATTCCCGGCCTGCGCCGCCTCACCGACGCGGTGCACGCCGAAGGCGCGGCGATCAGCGCGCAGATCGGGCACGCAGGCCCGGTCGCCAACTCCCGCACCAACAAGGCCAAGGCGCTCGCGCCGGTACGGTTCTTCAACCCGCTGTCCATGCGGTTCGCCAAGAAGGCCACCCGCGAGGACATCGCCGAGGTCACCGCAGCGCACGCCAACGCCGCACGGCTGGCGATCGACTCCGGTTTCGACGCGGTCGAGGTGCACCTGGGCCACAACTACCTGGCCAGCTCGTTCCTGAGCCCGCTGATCAACAAGCGCAGGGACGAATTCGGCGGATCACTGGAGAACCGGGCCAAGGTCGCCCGCGGGGTGGTGCGCGCCGTCCGCGACGCCGTGGACAAGTACGGGGCCAACCAGATCGCGGTGACCGCGAAACTCAACATGACCGACGGTGTGCGCGCCGGCATCCCGCTCGAGGAGTCGCTGCAGACCGCCAAGTGGCTCGAGGAGGACGGCGGCCTCGACGCGCTGGAACTCACCGCGGGCAGTTCGCTGGTGAACCCGCTGTACCTGTTCCACGGCGACGCGCCGGTCAAGGAGTTCGCGGGTGCGTTCAAGCCGCCGCTGAGCTGGGGCATCCGGATGACCGGCAAGAAGTTCTTCCGCGAGTACCCCTACCGCGAGGCCTTCCTGCTGGACAAGGCCAGGAAGTTCCGCGCCGAACTCACCATGCCGCTGATCCTGTTGGGCGGCATCACCAACCGCGAGACCATGGACCTGGCGATGGCCGAGGGATTCGAGTTCGTCGCGATGGGCCGCGCCCTGCTCGCCGAACCCGACCTCATCAACCGGATCAAGGCCGACGGCGGTGCGCACAGCGTCCGATCTCAGTGCACGCACTGCAACAAGTGCATGGCGACGATCTACAGCCACACCCACTGTGTGGTGACCGGCGCGCCGGATTCGCTGCCCGTGCTGGGCTGACACCGTGGAGGCGGCCCGCGACGCCATGGTCACCTACCGCTACGTGCGGGTGGGCCTGGTCGCACTGGTCGTCTTCCTGCTGGTGTCGGTCGGCCTCACCTGGCAGGACACCTGTCTGCAGAGTTCGATCAGCGCGTTCTTCTACACCCGCACGCACGCGGTCTTCGTCGCGGCGCTCTGTGCCGCCGGGATCTGCCTGATCGCCTATCAGGGCAGCCGTCTGGGGGAGGATGCGCTGCTGAACTTCTCCGGCTTCCTGGCGTTCGTCGTCGCGTTGATCCCGACCGACGCCGAGGGGCTGTGCCAACCGTGGCTGCCGACCGAGACCGATCCGTTCGGCGCGGTCGCCAACAACGTCGCGGCGCTGTTCGCCGCGGCGGGCGCGGGGTGTGCGCTGTACCTGGCGCTGCAGCGATGGCGGGCGCCGCAGCCGGTGCCCACCGCCGAACCCGTCGACTGCGCGGCGGCCGCCTCGGTGTGGAAGCGCATCGCCGCGGTGCTGCTGCGCATCGAGCCGTGGCTGCCCAAGGCGTTGTTCGTGCTCGTCGTCGCAGGCGCCCTGTTGTCGTTCTGGGACTGGTTCCTCGACCACGCGCACATCATCGCCGCGGTGGCCTTCTTCCTCGGCATCGTGCTGGTGGCCGTCTACCACGCCTGCTACGCCCGCGCCGCCGACCGGCACCGGCGGGCGCGCTTCTATGCCGCGCTGGCCACGGTGATGCTGGCCACGGTCGCGCTGGCGGTCGCCTTCCTGCTGGCGGACGTGAGGTTCGGCGTGTTCGTCGTCGAGTTGGCCCTGATCGTCGAGTTCGCCGTGTTCTGGGGTGTGCAGACCTGGGGCGTGTGGGACGCCGGCGACCGCTACCCGGAGGCCGCGGTGTCGAGCCTCGCCGACGCGAGGTGATGATCAGCCGGGATCGCCTGCCCTACCTATACAGTTGGTCCCGATGAGCCGACCGTCCCCACCTGCGCTGACCGTTCGGTACGAAGGATCCACCCGCACGTTCGCCCCTGGCAACGACGTTGTCATCGGGCGGGATCTGCGGGCCGACGTACGTATCGCCCACCCCCTGATCTCCCGCGCGCACCTGGTGCTGCGGTTCGACCAGGGCCGCTGGGTGGCGATCGACAACGGCAGCCTCAACGGCATGTTCGTCAACGGCAGGCGCGTGCCCGCCGTCGACCTCCGTGACGGACAGAGCCTCAACATCGGCAACCCCGACGGCCCGCAGCTGACCTTCGAGGTCGGCCGCCACCAGGGTTCGGCCGGCCGGCCCCCGCAGACCACCGCGGTCCCCGTCGCACGCGCCGCCACCGGCGGGTGGACACCGTCGCCGCCACCGCCTCCCCCGGCACCGCCGATGTCACGGCCGCAACCGCGGTATCCGACCGGAGCGCAACCGCATTACCCGTCCGGTCCGCAGCCGCACCATCCGACTGGGACCCACGCCCCGATGCGCCCACCGTCGACCGGCGCCGCCCTGTCTCCGCCGCTGTCCGAGCAGGCCGGGCTCGAACCCGTCACCCGGATGGGCCCGACGGCGGCCCCCCGCTCCGGTGACGCGGGCAACCTCGCCACGAGCATGCTCAAGATCCTGCGGCCGGGCCGGGCGCCGGAGGCACCCGCCGGAGCGATCAAGATCGGCCGGGCGAGCGACAACGACATCGTCATCCCCGACGTGCTGGCGTCCCGCCACCACGCCTCGCTGGTCCCGGCGGCCGGCGGCACCGAGATCGTCGACGCCCGCAGCATCAACGGCACGTTCGTCAACGGCGCCCGGGTCGAGTCGGCGTTCCTGCGCGACGGTGACGTGGTCACCATCGGCAACATCGACCTGGTGTTCAGCGGCGGCACGCTGGCCCGCCGGACCGAGACCGCCGCCGCCACCGCCACCGGCGGCCTCGACGTGCGCGCCATCACGTGGACGATCGAGAACAACAAGACGCTGCTGGACAACATCTCGCTGACCGCCCGCCCCGGCACGCTGACCGCCGTCATCGGGCCGTCCGGCGCGGGCAAGTCGACGTTCGCGCGCCTGGTGGCCGGCTACACCCATCCCACGGCGGGATCGGTGACGTTCGAGGGCCACAACATCCACGCCGAGTACGCCTCGCTGCGCTCCCGGATCGGCATGGTCCCCCAGGACGACGTCGTCCACGGTCAGCTGACCGTCAAACAGGCGCTGATGTACGCCGCGGAACTGCGGCTGCCGCCGGACACCACCAGAGAAGACCGCGAACAGGTGGTCATGCAGGTCCTCGAGGAACTCGAGATGACCAAACACCTCGAGACCCGCGTGGACAAACTCTCCGGCGGCCAACGCAAACGCGCCTCGGTCGCGTTGGAACTGCTGACCGGCCCGTCGCTGCTGATCCTCGACGAGCCGACCTCCGGCCTGGACCCCGCGCTGGACCGTCAGGTCATGACCATGCTGCGGCAACTGGCCGACGCCGGCCGCGTCGTGCTGGTGGTCACGCATTCGCTGACCTACCTCGACGTCTGCGATCAGGTGCTGCTGCTGGCACCGGGCGGCAAGACCGCGTTCTGCGGTCCGCCCAGCGAGATCGGCCGGTCGATGGGCACCACGAACTGGGCCGACATCTTCAGCTCCGTGGCCAGCGATCCCGACGGCGCCAACCAGCGGTTCCTCACCCTCAACGGCCCGCCACCGGACCAGCTCGCGACCGAGGACGAACCCAGCAACCTCGGCGAACCGTCGAAGACGAGCCTGCGGCGGCAGTTCTCCACCATCGCGCGCCGCCAGATGCGCTTGATCGTGTCCGACCGCGGCTATTTCATCTTCCTGGCCTTGCTGCCGTTCATCATGGGGGTGCTGTCGCTGTCGGTGCCCGGCACCGTCGGCTTCGGGGTGCCCAATCCGATGGGCGACGCCCCCAACGAGCCCGGCCAGATCCTGGTCCTGCTGAACGTCGGCGCGATCTTCATGGGTACGGCGTTGACGGTCCGCGACCTGATCGGTGAACGCGCCATCTTCCGTCGCGAACAGGCCGTCGGCCTGTCCACCACCGCCTACCTGCTGGCCAAGGTGTGCATCTACGCGGTGTTCGCGATCCTGCAGTCGACGATCGTCACGGCGATCACCATCGCGGGTAAGGGCGCACCCACACAGGGGGCGCTGACCTTCCTCAGCCCGACGGCCGAGTTGTTCGTGGTGATGGCGGCGACGACGGTGACCGCCGCGATGGTCGGCCTGGCCCTGTCGGCGCTGGCGAAGTCCAACGAGCAGATCATGCCGCTCCTGGTCGTCGCGGTGATGAGTCAGCTGGTGTTCTCCGGCGGCATGATCCCGGTGACCGACCGGTTGGTGCTCGACCAGCTGTCGTGGTTCACGCCGGCGCGTTGGGGCTTCGCCGCCTCCGCGTCGACGGTGGACCTGATCAAGCTGGTCCCCGGCCCGCTGACGCCGAAGGATTCGCACTGGGAGCACACCGCGTCGGCGTGGTGGTTCGACATGGGCATGCTTGCTCTGCTGAGCATCGCCTACGTCGGGTTCGTTCGCTGGAGGATCCGGCTCAGCACCGCTTGATTTCGACTTCAACAAGTTTCGGCAAATATTCGTGTCCTCGCCATGAGTACAGTTATGGTTTCCCTGAGCGCGGCTGACCTGTCGATCCGACGGCCACCGCGGAAGGGGGCCGAGTGGACACGCACACCGCGAGCCTCGTCCGCCGCGCCTCGTGGGCCACGCCCGACCTCGCCGAGGCGCACGACCTCCTGCACGCCGAGTACGGGGCAAGCCTGAGGCTGGGCGAATCGCGGGCTTCGGCCCGCCAGCTCAGCGTCGACCGTCGTCAGACCCCCACCTTCGAATGCCACGACGTACGGTTGCCCGCCCGACTGCAGTTCGACGTCGAGGACTACGGCGGTGTGGTCATCGCCGCCCTGCAGGCCGGCACGGTAACCGCGAACAGCGACGCCCACGGCGTCTCGTACCGGCGCGGTGACGTGTTCATGTCGAACTTCCCCGGCGCGCACTACCGCTGCCACGCCGACCACGCCTGGTCGCACACCGTCACGATCCCGGTGCGGGGGCTGGCCGAATCCGCCGGTGTCCCGCCGTCGTCGCTGCGGTTCATGTCGGGCAACCCGGTCAGCCACGACGCCGCCGCGAAGTGGGTGGCCACGCTCGAGACCGTGGAGCGGTTGCTCGACGACCCGGACACCGCCAACCCGATCGTGCTCGGCAAGGCCGGCCGCATGCTGGCCGCCCGAGTGCTCGAGATCTTCCCCGTGACCAGGACTCCCGGGACGGAACACCCGGGCCGGCTGGTGCCCAACTTCCTCCGACGGGCGATCGCCTACATGGAGGACAACGCCACCGCGGACATCGGCGTCGCCGACATCGCCGCCGCGGTCGAGCTCACCCCCGACGGCGTGACCTACCTGTTCCGTCGTCACCTCGGGGTGGGCCCGCTCGATCACCTGCGTCGTATCCGGCTCGATCACGCCCACCGGGACCTGCTGGACCACGACCCCGAGTCGACGACGGTGTTCTCCATCGCGGCCCGCTGGGGGTTCCCGCACCTGCCGTCGTTCGAGGAGCTCTACTGCGGCTCCTACGGCCAGAATCCGCAGGACACGCTGCAGGCCGGCTGACCGGTAGATTCGCAAGGTGGCACGCGCCTTCGGAGTGGTCGGACGCTATCTGGCCGGCGCGCCGGCGACCTTCATGTGGCTGGCAGTCCTCGCCGTCACCACCCGGGTGCAGCGCCACGCCGGCCGTGAGCGCTCGCAGCTGCTGCGCAGCCAGTCGACCAACCTCAGCCACCTGTCCGAGGAGCCGACGCGGGTGCTGGCCGCGAGCCTGTTCTGGCTCGACGGCAAGAGGTGGTGGCCCTACGTGCCGCCGTTCGCCGCCGTCCTGGCCCCCGCCGAGCGCCGCCTGGGGACCTTCCGGTGGCTCGTCGTCGGCGCCGCTGCCCATGTCACCGGCACCTATCTCGGGCAGGGGTACCTGCGCTGGTCCATCCGCGCCGAACAGGCGCCGCCGCGGCTGGCCGACGCCCACGACGTCGGGGTCAGCTACTTCCTGCTCGGCGTCGCGGGGACGCTCTCGGCGTACCTGCCCCGACGGCACCGGAGCGCGGCGCGCGCGGCCGGGGTCGCGGTGCTGGCGACCAACGCGATCATCCGGCCGACGTTCACCGAGGTCGGCCACCTGAGCGCGTTCGTCACCGGCCTGGCGCTGAGCCCGCTGGCGATCGGCCGTGACCGGCACCCCTATCCGGGTATACAGGGCCATGCGCGCCACTGAGATCCGGGCTCTCGGCGAAGTCGCCGCCGAGGGAGTCACCGTCCTGCACGACATCGTCCGGGGTATGCACACCGGCATCGCGAGCCGGGTGTTCACCTCCGTCGGCCCCGCCGCCCGCCCGGTCGAGGTGATCCACGACGTCATCGCCCAGGCGGTCCACACCGCGATCGGCACCGCCGGCCAACGCGTGCCCGAGGCGGTCGGTGTCCTCGCGGCGACGCGCTTCGACGACGACACCCCGATCGACCGGACCCCGGCCGTCGCGGAGGCGATCGCCGCGCTCAACGGCATCTACGGTGACGAACTCGCCTCCCGCGGCAATGCGCTGGCCACGACCATGGCCGTGCGGGTGGACGGGCGCCCCGTCGACCCGGCGTCCGCGCCGCTCGCCGAGGCGTTCCCCGACGCGACCAACCGCCTCGTCGTATTCGTCCACGGGCTGTGCCAGACCGAATCGTCGTGGCGCCGAGCCCCGCGCCCGGCCGTCGACGCTCCCGATCCGCGCCCCTACGGCGCCCGGCTCCGCGACGATCTGGGCTTCACCCCCGTGCACGTGCGGTACAACACGGGACTGCACATCTCCAGCAACGGGCATTCGCTCGACGAACTGCTGGCGGCGCTGACCGAGGCGTGGCCGGTTCCGGTGTGCGACATCGCGCTGGTCGGGCATTCGATGGGCGGGCTGGTGGTTGCGCAGTGCCTGTCACTACGGCGCGGAGGAGGGTCGCGACTGGGTCTCGCGGGTGCGCCAGGTGGTGTGCCTGGGCTCACCGCATCTGGGCGCCGACCTCGAAAAGGGCGTCAACGCCGCGTCGTGGGCGCTGGGCCGGTTACGCGAAACACGCGCCCTCGCCGAGTTTCTCAACCTGCGCAGCGAAGGCATCAAGGATCTGCGCTTCGGCGCCTGCCTGGACGACGACTGGGCCGAGGCCGACCCCGACGAGTTCCTGCGTGACCGCTGCGCCGAAGCGCCGTTCCTGCCCGGCGCCTCCTACCACTTCGTGGCGACCTCGGCCGCGCCGCGGCCGGTGGGCCTCGTCCTGGGCGACCATCTGGTGCGGCCGGCGAGCGCGTCCGGACGCGGCCGCAGACGCCGGATCCCGTTCGAACCGGACAACGGGCTGGTGATGAGCGGTCTGCACCATTTCGACCTGCTCAACCACCCGGAGATCTATGACCGGCTGGTGCACTGGCTGGGCGGCCGTGCACAACGACTCAGTGCAAGGTGACCAGGTCGGACACCGAATCCCGCGGCAACTCCCCGTCGACGACCGCGGTGACGGTCATGTTCTGCAACGTGATGGAGCCGTCGTGGTTGTCGAGGAACGCGGTGTCGGCGGCGTCCCGCCCGGTCGCGATGCGCACCATGGACTGTCGCGGCGCCAGACACGTCGCGTCGACCACCCGCCACTGCCCCTCGACGTAGGCCTCGGCGACGGCGTGGAAGTCCATCGGGCTGCACCCGGGTGCGTAGACGGAGACCAGGCGGGCCGGGACGTTGACCGCGCGCAGCATCGCGATGACCAGGTGGGCATAGTCACGGCAGACGCCCGCGCCGGCCAGCAGCGTGTCCGCGGCGCCGTCGATGGGATCGCTCGACCCGGGGACGTAGTCGAGACGGGCGCCGACCCACGACGACACCCGCTCCAGTAGCGCCTCGGAGTCGGTGAAGTCGCCGAATTCCGTTGCGGCGAAACCGAAGAACTTGTCCGCCTCGGCGTAGCGACTGGGTCGCAGATAGGTCGACAGGTCGATGTCGCGGACCTCGGGCGGCGCCGCGAAACCCCGAATAGTCGCCTGGTAGGACGCGGTCACCGTGCCGGGCGCGGCGGCGAATTTGTGGATGCGGGTGCCGTGTTCGCCGATCATCTCCTGCGCCTCGACGGATGTGCCGTCGTGGCGGAACGTCAGCGCCTCGGTGATGTCGGCGCCCGGATGCGCGGCGAGCGCGATCTGGAACTCGAGCGTGGTGGGTGCGGTGACCTCGATCTCGAGTTCGGCGCCGACGGTGCGGCTCATGGTGTCGCGGGGCATCGGCACAGTCTCGTCTCGATCCGACGTCCCCGCAGCGCGAGGGCCGGTGACGCGCCGGAGGTGAATCACATGCGTGTCGAGTTGGCGGGATTTGATCGAAGCGGTGTTCGAGCGGCCGCTCCACCGCGCCGGTCTCGGGCCCGCAAACGGGTTTCGTCTTTTGTCCGTCAATATCCGATAAGCGAAGGGTGACCGGCCTATGCTTCGCACATGTAGGGCGTCTTCAACGGGGAGGAACGGCCATGCGGATGAAGCGCGGATGCGCGATCTTGGGCGCAGGAGTGGTCGCGTTCACGCCGACATACCTGTTCTCCGGCGCCCCGACAGCCACCGCTGAGTGCACCGAGTCCGGCGGAATCACCATGTGCCAGAACGAAGTTCGCCGCGCCGACACCGGACCGGCCGAATCGGACATGTGGTATCCGTATCCCTGCGAATTCGACTACCTCTGCGACGACGGCGGGTCGGTGTTCGACTACGACTCCGGGGATTCCCGGCCCCCGCAACCGCCGGGCGCCCCCGACATCGGCCTGCCCGGCCGCCCTGGAGATCGCCCCGACCGGCCCGATCGGCCCGGGGGCGGCGGCGGCATCGGCGGCGGACGTTGAAGTTGCAATGAAACACCTTGTGCGGCAGGAGACCTCGAAATGGCCCCGTCGAGAGGAGTGACATGACGTTCAAACTTCGCACCTACGGTGCTGCGGTGGCCGCCGGCGCAATGATCGGGGCGACGCTCGTCGTCGGCGCCGCCACCGCGGCGGCACAGCCTCCGCCACCGAACTGCACCGCCGCGGATCTGACCGGGGTCTCGGCGGGTGTCAACGCCTCGACGTCGACCTACCTGTTCACCCATCCGGACGTCAACGCGTTCTTCACCGGCCTCAAAGGTCTGCCGAAGGAAGAGGTTCGGGCGAGGGTCACCGAATATGCGAACGCCAACCCACAGGTGAAGGCCGACCTCCAGGGAATCCGTCAACCCATGGTGGATTTTCGAAATCGGTGCGGCGTACCCGAGCGCTAGCGCGCCGGTCACCGTGATGTCCTTCTGACAGGAGGATGACCATGCCTGTGGCGCAACGCTTTCTGGCAGCGGGAGCAGCCGTCGCGCTCCTACCCCTGGGTGCACTGGCGTCGGCCGCCCCGGCGCTTGCGGACTGCACGAACGCCGGCGGGGTGACGGTCTGCGCGCAGGGTGATGTCCGAGGCACCGATGGCGGCGCAGCGAGTGGCAACACCGGTCCCTACTACCCCTACCCGTGCGAGTACGACTACTACTGCAACGACTGGGGAGCCGACCTCATCCTCGACGTCGACCCACCGGGAGGCGACTTGGGCAGACCCGGCGGTCCGGGCGCCCGACCGGACAACAGCCTGCCGGGCGGCGGGCGCCGCGGAGGTGGAGGACGCCGGTGACGAAGGCGCCGTCACCCGCCGTGCACGTCGAGGCCGTGCGCGGCGGCGTATGCCAGTGCCTGCTCGATGTCGATGCGCGCCCCGCGCACCGCGGCGGTGGTCCACAGCGTCGCGTCGATGCGCGCACCGCGTAGATCCGCACCCTCGAAACGGGTGTTCTGCACGCGGGCGCCGCGCAGGTCGGCACGCTGCAGCACCGCCTCGCGCAGATCCGCGCCGACCAGGCCGGCTTCGCGCAGCCGGCAGTCCGACAGGTCGACCTTGCGCAGATCGCATCCGCCGAGCACGGCGAGCGTCAGGTCCACCTCGACCAGCGTCAGTGGCCGCAGCCGGCACTCGGTGAACACCGAACCCAGCATGCTGCAGTTACGGAATGTGCTGTGCCACAGCGACGCCCGTCGGAACACGCAGTTGCGGAACGCGGAACCGACGTGCTCGGACTCCGACATGTCGACACCGCTGAAATCGCAGCCGTCGAACACCACCCGCTCGGTGCGCAGCCGGCTCAGGTCCTCGTCACGGAAGTCCCGGCCGATGAACTCCTCGTCGTTCCACTCCGCCATCGTCAACCCGGCAGAGCCGAAAGGCTGTTGAGGGAGTATTCGGTGATCGCGATGAGCGCGGCCTTGGCCGACTCGCGGCTTCTGGCGTCGACGGTGATCACCGGGATGTGGGCTGGCAGCGCCAACGCCTTTCGCACCGCATCGGTGGAATGCCTTGGAGCGCCGTCGAATTCGTTGATGGCGACCAGGAACGGCAGGTTTCGCGCCTCGAAGAAGTCGACCGCGGCGAAGCTGTCCTGCAGGCGGCGGACGTCGACGAGGATGATCGCGCCGATCGCACCGCGGATCAGGTCGTCCCACATGAACCAGAACCGCCGCTGCCCCGGTGTGCCGAACAAGTACAGGACCAGGTCGTCGGCCAGCGTGATGCGGCCGAAGTCCATCGCCACGGTGGTGGTGCGCTTGTCGGGGGTGCCCTCGAGGCCGTCGACTCCGGCCGAGGCGTTGGTGACCAGCGCCTCGGTGCGCAGCGGCATGATCTCCGACACCGCGCCCACGAACGTCGTCTTCCCGGCGCCGAATCCGCCGGAGACGACGATCTTCGTCGCGCTCGAGCGCCGCGTGTCAGAGTGCTCGTAGGCCACGCAGTGTCCTTCCTATGAGTTCGCGGCGCTCGTCGGAGGTCGCCGATTGGTCGAGGGTGGCGTGCACCCGTAGATAACCCTGCGTCACCAGGTCCCCCACAAGCACGCGCGCCACGCCGAGGGGCACCGATAAACGTGCCGCGATTTCCGCCACAGACGGTCGCGCCGCGCACAGCGCGAGGATGTCCCCGCGTACGTCACCGGCAGGCCAGCGCGGCGGCCTGGCCGCGTCCAGCGTCTCGATGGGCGCTTCCAGCGGCAGGTGGACGCGGGAATCGGTGCGGCCTGCGGTCAGCGTGTACGGCCGTACCAGCTGCGGTTCCACCGCGGGGTCCCGTTCGTCCACGGCGAACTCACGAACGCGCGGGAGTGCGTCGCTGTGACTGGACGACCGTGCCCACCCGTTCGACGAGGATCGCCATCTCGTAGCCGATCTGCCCGATGTCGCAGGATCGGGTGGCCAGCGTCGCCAGGTTGGAGCCGTCACCGACCCGCATCAGCAACAGGTAGCCGTTCTCCATCTCCACGACGGACTGCAGCACGTAGCCACCGTCGAACAGCTGCGCGGCGCCGGTCGACAGGCTCGCCAGGCCGGACGCGACCGCGGCGAGCTGATCGGCGCGTTCGACCGGCATGTGCTCGCTGGCGGCCATCAGCAGACCGTCGGCGGACACCAGCACCGCATGGGAGACCCCGGACACTTCGCGGGCGAATCGGGAGACCAACCAGTCGAGCGATTCACGCTGCGTCGAACGTGCCGGGTAGGTCATTCGAGATCTGTTCCTCTGACTTCTCGGGAGTGGGCGCGGCCGGCGTGCACACCACCGAAGTGGCTGCTCATGCTGGCCCGAATCGCCTCCGGATCGCGTCGCGGCGGGGTGTCGTCCCCGGCCGCCGATGCTACCTGCTCCTCGGAGTCGTCGCCGCGGTGCGCTCCGCCGGGCACCAGCCGCGCCCCGGGGTCGCGCACAGGCAGGCCCTCGTCGGTGCGCTCGCGCACCGGGGCCTCGTCGGCCGCCGCGGCCGCCGACCATCCGTGATCCCACACCGACTTCCAGTCCAGGTCGGTGCTCTTGCCGAGGTCGGTCGGGTCGACCAGCCATTCCGAGAGCATCGACTGGTAGATGGCGTCGTCGGCGCCGGCGTTCGGATTGGCCACCGGCTCGGGTTCGGGCCGCTCGTGTGCCCCGTTGGCGGCGGCCTGGGCCCGCGAGGCGAAGAAGGAGGACGTGTTCGTGGGTGCGGGGACCGCCCGGCGCGGGTCGGTCTGCTCCCCCGCCGTGCCGGCGATCCCGCTCGCGCCGGGGTTGCGCTGCGGCAACCCGCCGGCCGCGAGGTCACTGTGCCCGTTGAGGTCGCCCGCGGGTTCGGGCCGGTGGTGGCGGGCGGGCGCGGCGGCCTGCGGCGGTGCGGTCGGCGGTAGGTGGGGCTGCCGGCCGGTGTCGGTGTAGGCGAGCAGTTCGGCCGGGACGTACACCCCGACGGTCGTGCCGGAGTTGGGTTCGTCGACGACGGTGCTGCGCAACCGCACGACGAAACCGTGCTGTGCGGCCAGCCGCCCGACGACGAACAGACCCATGTGCCGTGCGGTGTAGGGGGTGACCTCACCGCCGGACTGCAGGCGGGCGTTCGCGATCCGCAGGTCGGCCTCGGCCATCCCCAGGCCGGTGTCGCCGACCTCGATGACGAGCCCGCCGTTGCCCGTGTGCATCGCCGACACCCGAACCTGGGAGGTCGGCGGTGAGTACCGCAGTGCGTTGTCGAGCAGTTCGGCGAGCAGGTGCACCAGGTCGCCCGCCGCCCCGCCGATGATCCGGCTGTCGGGCACACCGGCCGTCACGACCCGGGTGTAGTCCTCCACCTCGGAGGCGGCGGCGTTGATGACCGCTGCGACCGGGACCGGTTCGGCCTGATCCCGCGGGATCGACGCACCGGAGAGCACCAGCAGGTTGGCGCCGTTGCGGCGCATCCGGGCGGCGAGGTGGTCGAGCCGGAACAGGCTCTCGAGGCGTTCGGGGTCGTCCTCGTCGCGCTCCAGCCGGTCGATCAGCGACAGCTGCTGGTCCACCAGCGAGCGGCTGCGCCGCGACAGCGTCTCGAACATGTCGCTGATCTGCAGCTGCAGCCGCGACTGCTCACCGGCCAGCAGCACGGCCTGCTCGTGCAGTTCGTCGACGGCGTGGGCGACCTGGCCGATCTCCTCGGTGGTGTACACCGGGATCGGCGGGACCGGGCCGGGTTCGGCGCCGGCGCGGACCCGGTCGAGTTCCTCCGGCAGGTCCTCGTGGGCGACCTTGAGGGCGCTGTCGCGCAGCCGGCGCAGCGGCCGCACGAGTGACCGCGCCACCAGCAGCACGAGTACGAGTGCGGCGACGAACACCAGCAGGATCAGCACCGCGTCGCGGATCGCGGAGGACCGCTGCGCGTCGGCGGCGCTGGTCACCGCGGCCGGGATGGCGTCGGTGGTGTCGGCGATCATCCTGTCCGCGATGTCGGCGGTCACCGCCTGTGACTGCAGCAGTTCCGGATTGCCCGTCAGCACCACCGCCGGGTTGGAGATCATCGACATGCGCTTGAACATCTCGCTGCGCAGGGTGTTGGCCTCCCCGGAGGCCCCGCCGAGGAGCTCCGCCATCCCGGACACGGTCGACGGCTCGGTACCGGCCACCGTGATCATCGCGGTGCGCAGTTCGGGTTCGGGGACCTCACCGCCGCGGGTGACGAGCATCTGCTGCATCGCCATCTGACCGCGTGCGCCGATCGCCCGCGACAGCGCCTCGGCGCGCATCTGCACGTCCTGGTCGTCACCGCGGGCCGAACCCGTGATGGCGGTCTCTGCGGTCAGCAGCAGCGGCGCGTAGGTGATCACCCGCTGACGCAGGTCGACCGCGTTGGCCGTGACCTTGTTGACCAGATCCTGTCCGAGGTCGAGCAGGTTGGTGACCGCCAGCCGTACGTCGGGGACGACGTCGGTGGCCGCGAGCTGCTGCCGCAGTGTCGCCTTGGCGGTGTCGTACTCGGCCAGCGCGGACTCTGTCTGCTGGCCCTGCGTCGCGGCGACGACGACGTTCTCCATGGCGGCCATGTAGCCGTTGATGTCCGGGATGAGCTCCGCGCGTTCTGCGGCCAGCCGCAGTTCGCCGGCCTGATCCACGTTCGCCGCGATGCGCGCACCACCGAACACGCCCGCCAGTACGAGCGGGACGAGCACGATCGCGAGCACTTTCCAGCGCACCGGCCAGTTCGCCGGTGACCAGCGCGACGGCCTTTTCGGCGGCGCAGTCATCGGCGCCGGACCGCGCGACCGGCCCAGGATGCGCATGTCAGTACTGAAGCGTCATTCATGGAGGTTTCCTGCTGTTCGCACCGGTGCGGGGCGCGGGATCGCGCCTGGTACGCCTGGCAATTCGACGAGTATGACAGCCACCAGCTGGGGTTTCCACAATTCTCACTGAACAGACAGAGTCGTGACCAGACCGATGCGCGGCCGTGTGGTGATCGAGCAAAGACCAGCTAGGCGGGTCGCAGGATCGCCACGAGGAAGTCGGAGTCGTCGGTGAACGGCCGTACGTCCCACGTGGACAGCAGCAGGTCGCGGGTGAGCCCGGCCGCGGCGGCGTTGTCGAGGAACTCGTCGAACGGGTAGTCGCGGCCGGCGCCGAAGCCGATCACCGCCCGTCCGGCGGGGGCGAGGTGGGCCCGCAGCCGGCGCAGCACCTGGGTACGGGTGCTCGGGGCGAGGAAGGTCATCACGTTCCCTGCCGACACGATGAGGTCGAAGGGTTCGGCGACGCCGCGGGCCGGCAGGTCGAGTTCGGCGAGGTCGCCGACGAGCCAGCGCGGTCCGGGGTGGTCCTGCTCGGCCGCCTCGATCAGCGCCGGGTCGACGTCGACTCCGACGACCCGGTGACCGGCCGCGGCCAGGTATCCGCCGACCCGACCGGGGCCGCAGCCGGCGTCGAGGATGTGGGCGCCGCGCGGTGCCATCGCGTCGATGAGGCGGGCCTCGCCCACCAAATCGTCCCCTGCGCGCGCCATCGCCCGGAACCGGTCGATGTACCACTGCGAATGTCCGGGATCGGCCGCGACCTTCTGCATCCAGAGACTCGGTTCGGCCATGCAGGCATTATCGCTGTGTTCCGGGTGATGTTCTAACCACCCCGCATCGAAGTCGGGGCGGCGCTCGCCATCGAGTCGCTCACTTCAGCGTGCTCCACTGGCATGATCCGCGGATGGCGCAGCCACTCTTGCTGTGCGCCAGGCCTTTTGGCGTCGACGACCGGGCCTCGGGCTGCGATCTAGTTGGTGGTGGGTGGTGGGGGTTGGAAGGGTGTGTACCACCACCAGTCGGCACGCTCTCCGGATGGTCCGCGGTAGGGCGCGACGGTGGGTGGGGGGTGGTTGGGTGGGCGGGCCAACGAGCCGGACGTGAGGTGTCGCCCGGTGCTGTCGGTGACGGTGAGCTGGTCGGCGGGTCCGGTGATGGTGATGACGCCGCGGTGGTGGGCCCGGTGGTGGTAGGGACACAGCAGCACGAGGTTGTCCAGGTCGGTGGCTCCGCCGTCTTCCCAATGCTGGATGTGGTGGGCGTGCAAACCGCGGGTCGCCCCACACCCGGGGACCGCGCAGGTGCGGTGACGGTGTTCCAGCGCGCGCCGCAGTCGGCGGCTGATCATGCGGGTGGTGCGCCCAGCGCCGATGGGTTGGCCGGCGCGTTCGAACCACACTTCACAGGTGGCGTCACAGCCCAGGTAGCGGCGGTCGGCCTCCGAGAGCAGCGGACCCAGATGCAGGGCGGCGATGCGGTCGTCGAGGTCCAGGTGCACCACCACGGTGGTGCGCTGACCGTGCGGGCGGCGGGTCACCTCGGTATCCCAGCCGGCCTCGACCAGCGCGGCGAACGCATCAGCCAGGGCGGGCATGGGTGGGCGGCCACCGGCGGGAGTGCCGGCGGGGGTGTCGGTGGGGGTGTCGTGGTCGCGTTTCCACTGCGCGATCAACGCATCGTGATGAGACCGCAAAGCGGCGTCAAACACCGCTGCCTCGACGTGGGGCAGGGCGATACGCCAGTAGGTGTACTGCTCATCGCTGGTCTTGCGGATCGAGGCCTGCGCCACCGGCACCGGCGTGGGGTCGCCGTCGGCGTCCTTGTCGGGCTCGGGTGCGGGGCGGGGTTCGAGTTTGATCGCGGTGCGGAGCTGGGTGACCGAGGCGCTGCGGGCCAACTCCGCATAATGCTCATCAGACCCTGCGCCCGCGCCTTCGGCGATGACCCCGACCTGATCCAACGACAGCCGCCCGTCGCGCAGCGCCTGCACACAACGCGGGAACTCCGCGATCCGGTGGGCGATGGCGGCGATGGTCTTGCCGTTCCGCGACGAGGATCCGGTTTTCCAGGCCATCAAATGCGCCACCGACTTCGCGCCGGTGATCCCACCCAACCCGTCGTGATCGATCTCAGCGGCGATCTCCACCAGGCGTGCATCGATGGCGTTGCGCTGACCCGCCAACTCCGCCACCTCCTCGAACAACACCTCCAGACGCTCCTTCGGCAGCAGCGCCACCGCGCCGGACGAGGCATTCGAGGACATAACCCCATACAAGCACCAGGGTCCGACATTTCGCCGTTGTGTGAGTCCACTGCCGGGGCCGATTGGGACACCGTGGTGACCCCGAGATTCGAGCGGCCTGCCGTGGACGTCGGTGGGCCACCCGGGGACCCCAAGTAGCTTGACTCCAGTAGGAAGTCAACCCCGGGCCGGCGACACGAGTCGACGTCGTCCGCCACGACAGACAGGTACCGGCTGTGTTCAAGGTGATGTTCTATTCACCCCGGATCGCGCCCAACACCGGCAACGCCATCCGCATGGTGGCGGGCACCGGATGTGAGTTGCACCTGGTGCGCCCGTTGGGTTTCGACCTGTCGGAGCCGAAGCTGCGCCGGGCCGGGCTGGACTACCACGATCTCGCCTCCGTCACCGTGCACGACGATCTCCCCGCCGCCTGGGATGCGGTGCTGCCCGCGTCGGTCTACGCGTTCACCGCGCACGCGACCGTCTCGTTCGCCGACGTCGACTACCGGCCGGGCGATGTGCTGATGTTCGGGCCGGAGCCCACCGGACTGGACGCCGAGACGCTGGCCGATCCGCACATCACCGCGCAGGTGCGGATCCCGATGCTGGCCGGGCGGCGGTCACTGAACCTGTCGAACGCCGCGGCGGTGGCCGTGTACGAGGCGTGGCGCCAGCACGGGTTCGCCGGCGGTGACATCAGACCCCGGGGCGACGTGAAGAGCGTGCCGCGCGCCGGGCGCCTTGGCCAACCGGGCGGACGCCGTGACCTGTAGGAGCCGGCTGTAGTCCGGCGCATACGGAACCGGTGACGATCACACCGAAACGGCCACGCTCGAATGTGGCTCAACGCGGGGTGTGGGTACTGCGTGTCTCCTGGTCGGTGGGTTCGACGAGTTCGACGGCGAGCGCGGTCGGACGCTCACCGTTGATGGGGTTGAGATCCATCGGGCAGGCCGACACGGCCACCACGCAGTCCATGACCGCCTCGAAGGTCACCGCGTCCCCCGGCCGGCTCCGCGCAGGCAGCCAGCGTAGGCCGCCGTCGGCGGCGACCGGGATGTCCATGAAGACGTTGACCGGTTGCGGGACGACACATGTGGTCAACCCCAGGTGTGACAACGCGGTTCGTAGGTTGTCCGCGCACGAGGCGTGTTCGGCGACCCCGAGGGCTTGGTAACGCGCCGGGTCGCAGGCGGCTATCAGCATGTCGTGCGCCCCGGGCGACGTGTCGGCCGCAAGCGTCAGGATCGGCCGCCGAAGGTTGGTCACGAACTGTTCTCCGAGGCGCGGAAACAGACTGCCGGTGGACGTGCGCGTATGCGATGCGGACAGGTACTCGACCGGATCGGCGGCCGCGAATGCGAACAGGTCGCCGACCTGACCGCCCTCGAGGTCGATCAGGCGGAACCGGTCCCCCCGTCGCGCGCGGAATGCCAGTCCCCGGCCCGCGGGGATCACCGTGGCGTGCGTCAACTCCATGACCACAGTCAACATCGGCAGGGCGCAGTCCGCCCATGTTCGTTCGTACAGCGCATCGCCGTTCGCCGTAACTTCCATGGCGGTGCGCCTGGCCTCGGGGCGTGGTGGAGTTCGACGACGTGACCCGGGGCGCGCGACGCTCGCGGTGGCGTCTGCGGCTTGCGTCGGTTACCGCGCAAGTCAAATAGCTACGGGGACAACGACTTTTTGACCGCTGTCACCGATACTCGACAGCGCCGGCGGGGGACGACGACGTCGTGCTCGCCGTGGCCTCGGAGTTCGACCGGCTCACCAGGCGTCCCAGTGCGCAAGCTGCTCGGCGGGAAGGCGCTTGGCCTTCTTGAAGTCGGTGCCCTTGGTGTAGGCGATCGGGAACAGCCCGGCCTGGCTGTAGCGGTCGAACGGGATGCCGAGCAGTTCGGCGGCCTGCTTCTCACCGTCGTTCAGCAGGTGCAGCGTCGTCCAGGCCGATCCGAGACCGCGGGAGCGCAGCGCCAGCATGAAGCTCCAGGCGGCGGGCAGCAGCGAACCCCAGAACGAGGCCGACATACCGGCGGGCGCGCCGTCGGGGCGACCTTCGAGGCAGGGGATCATCATCACCGGCACTTCGTGGAAGTGGTCGTTGAGGTAGCGGGCGGAGTCACTGACCAACTCCATGCGCTCGCCACGCACATCGTCGTAGTCGGGCTTGGGCAGGTCGAGGTAGGTGTTGGCGTTGACGCGGTAGATCTCGGCGAGCGCCTTCTTCTTCTCGGGGTCGGTGACGAAGACCCATTGCCAGCCCTGGGCGTTGGACCCCGTCGGGGCCTGTAACGCGAGTTCCAGGCATTCCATGACCACCTCGCGCGGCACCGGCTTCTCCAGGTCCAGTCGCTTGCGCACCGAACGGGTGGTGGTCAGGAGTTCGTCGACAGACAGGTTCAGGGTCATGGCTCGAGGTTACCGACGCGGCCGTTAGCGGAAGTCGCGCGACTTCGACCCGACCCGCATGTCGAGCTTGCCGAGTTTGTCGGCGACGACGGTGACCGCACCGGTCGCGTTCTGCACGATGCCGCGGATCACCATCGCCGGCGCGGTCTGGGCCAGGCGTCGCTGCCGTGACCAGAGTTGCGGTGAACACACCACGTTGACCATCCCCGTCTCGTCCTCGAGGTTGAGGAACGTCACCCCCTGGGCGGTGGCCGGGCGCTGCCGGTGTGTCACCGCCCCGGCGACCAGCACCCGGGTGCCGTCGGGCACGTCGAGGAGCCGGCCCGCGGGGATGACGCCCATCGCGTCGAGGTTCTCGCGCAGGAACTGGGTGGGATAGCTGTCCGGGGACACCCCCGTCGCCCAGACGTCGGCGGCGGCCAGTTCGAGCTTGCTCATCCCGGGCAGCGACGGGACCTGCCCGGCCGACCCCACCCCGGGCAGCCGGTCCGGCCGTTCGGCGGCCGCCGCGCCTGCCGCCCACAGCCCCTCGCGGCGGGTGACGCCGAAACAGCCCAGCGCGCCCGCGGTTGCCAGCGCCTCGGTCTGCGGCACCGAGAGCTGCACCCGGCCGGTGAGATCCAGCAGGCTTTCGAAGGGGCCGTTGGCTTTTCGCTCTTCTACGATCCGCTCGGCGAGGTCGTCACCGATGTGGCGGACGGCGCCGAGCCCGAGCCGCACCTCGGTCCCGGCGCTCTCCAGCGTCGCGTACGCGAGGCTGGCGTTCACGTCGGGGCCGTGCACGGTGACGCCGTGCCTGCGGGCATCGGCCACCAGCGACTGCGGTGAGTAGAAGCCCATCGGCTGCGCCCGCAGCAGCGCAGCGCAGAACGCCGCCGGGTGGTGCAGCTTGAACCATGACGAGTAGAACACCAGCGAGGCGAAGGACAGCGAATGGCTTTCGGGGAAGCCGAAATTCGCGAACGCCTCCAGCTTGTCGTAGATCCGGTCGGCCACCTCGCCGGTGATGCCGTGCCGTTGGCGCATACCGTCGTAGAACCGGCCCCGCAGCCGCCGCATCTTCTCCGTCGACCGCTTCGACCCCATGGCGCGGCGCAGTTGGTCGGCCTCGGCGGCGGTGAACCCGGCGCAGTCGACGGCCAGTTGCATCAACTGCTCCTGGAACAGCGGCACCCCCAGCGTCTTTCGCAGCGCGTTCGCCATCGACGGGTGGTCGTAGGTGACGGGCTCTTCGCCGTTGCGACGCTTGATGTACGGGTGCACCGACCCACCCTGGATCGGCCCCGGCCGGATCAGCGCGACCTCGACCACCAGGTCGTAGAACACCCGCGGTTTCAGACGCGGCAGCGTGGCCATCTGCGCCCGGGACTCCACCTGGAACACGCCGACCGAATCGGCGCGCTGCAGCATCTCGTAGACGGCGGGTTCGGACAGGTCCAGCTTGGCCAGGTCGACGTCGAGGCCCTTGTGTTCACGCACCAGGTCGATGCAGTAGTGCAGCGCCGAGAGCATGCCGAGCCCGAGCATGTCGAACTTCACCAGGCCGATGGCCGCGCAGTCGTCCTTGTCCCACTGCAGCACGCTGCGGTTGGCCATGCGGGCCCACTCGACCGGGCACACGTCGGCGATCGGCCGGTCGCAGATCACCATGCCGCCTGAGTGGATGCCCATGTGCCGCGGCAGATTCGAGATCTGCAACGCCAGATCGACCACCGGCTCGGGAATGCCCTCGATGTCCGGTGAGTCGGCCAGCCCGTTCCACTTGCTGAGCTGTTTACTCCAGGCGTCCTGCTGCCCCTGGGAGAAGCCGAGCGCCCGGGCCATGTCCCGGATGGCGCTGCGGCCGCGGTAGGTGATGACGTTGGCGACCTGGGCGGCGTAGTCACGGCCGTAGCGGTCGTAGACGTACTGGATCGCCTGCTCACGCAGATCGGATTCGATGTCGATGTCGATGTCGGGCGGCCCGTCACGGGCCGGGGACAGGAACCGTTCGAACAACAGCTCGTTGGCGACCGGGTCCACGTTGGTCACCCCCAGCGCGTAGCAGACCGCGGAGTTGGCCGCCGAACCCCGCCCCTGGGCGAGGATGCCGTTCTCCTTGCAGAACCGGGTGATGTCGTGGACGACGAGGAAATAGCCGGGGAAGGACAGCTTTTCGATGACCCGCAGCTCGTGCTCGATCTGCGCGTAGGCCTGCGGCGCCCGTTCCGGCGGGCCGTAGCGGTTGCGGGCGCCGAGCATCACCAGATGCCGCAGCCAGCTGTCCTCGGTGTGCCCGGCGGGCACGTCGAACGGCGGCAGTTTCGGGGCGATCAGCGCCAGCCCGAACGCGCACTGCTCCCCCAGGTCGGCGGCGGCGGTGACGACCTGCGGGCAGTGCGCGAACAGCCGGGCCATCTCCTCCCCCGAGCGCAGATGCGAACCACCGAGCGGGGCGAGGTAGCCCGCGGCCTCGTCGATCGAGTGACGGGCCCGGATCGCGCCCATCGCCATCGCCAGCCTGCCGCGTGACGGTTCGGCGAAATGCGCTGCGGTGGTGGCCACGACGGTCAGGCCGAAGCGTGGTGCCAGCTCGGCCAGCGCGGCGTTGCGTTCATCGTCGAGGGGGTGGCCGTGGTGGGTCAGCTCCACGCTGACCCGGTCGCGGCCGAACCGGTCCACCAGGTCGGCGAGGGCTTTCTCGGCCGCCGCCGGGCCGCCCTCCGAGAGAGCTTGGCGGACATGGCCTTTGCGGCAGCCGGTGAGGATGTGCCAGTGCCCGCCGGCGGCCTCGGTGAGCGCGTCGTAGTCGTAGCGGGGCTTTCCCTTCTCGCCCCCGGCCAGATGCGCCTTGGCGATCTCGCGCGACAGCCGGCGGTAGCCCTCGGGTCCGCGGGCCAGCACCAGCAGGTGGGGGCCCGGTGGATCGGGCACCTCATTTCTTGCGGAGCGCGCGCCCATGCCCAGCGACAGTTCGGCGCCGAACACCGTGCGCATGTCGAGTTCCCTGGCGGCCTCGGCGAACCGGACGACCCCGTAGAGCCCGTCGTGGTCAGTCAGCGCGATGGCCCGCAGGTCAAGGCGGGCGGCCTCCTCGACGAGTTCCTCCGGGGTGCCTGCGCCGTCGAGGAAGCTGTACGCCGAGTGGGCGTGCAGTTCGGCGTACGGCACCGCGCCGCCCGAGCGCGGCAACTGCGGAGCCTGGTAGGCGCCGCGTTTACGCGACCACGCCGGGCTGTCGCCGCCGTCACCGGGAGGTTCGCGCAGAGACTCCCCGGCGCGGCGGGGCTTGCCGTTCAAGACCCGCTCGATCTCCGGCCATGTCGGCCCGTTGGAGAAACCCACCCCACGAGTGTATCGAACACGCGTTCGATGGTCGATGTCCGGCGGGCGCACGCGGACTGCGCTGCCGAACGGCGAGGTGACCTCTACGATGTCCTTGCCTAGGGAAGGACATCGGGGAATGGCGTCACACAGGTACATCGGCTACGTCGGCGGATTGGCGGTCGCAGTCGGCGTGGGCGCCGCGGTCGCAGTCTCCGGCCAGGGCCTCGCGCACGCGGAGACCGAGTCGGCGTCGAGCGCCTCGGAGTCGGCGAGCGGTTCGGAGTCGTCGGGCTCCGTCGACGCCGGACCCGCGAAGCCACAAGCCGAACCGGATACCGAGGCCGACGAGACCGACGACAGCACCGAGGACACTTCTGAGGACAAGCCCGACAAGGCTGGAGCCGACAAGCCGTCGCTGAGCCAGAAGCTCCGGCAGTCGGCGAAGGATTTCGAGGCCGAGCAGGTCGAGAAGCTGCGCAGCGTGTTCACGCTCCGCGCCGTCGAGAAGGATGCCGACGTCGAGCCGGTGGCCAAGCGCGACAGCGCATCCGACGATGCAGCCGCCGATGCTGACGAGGAAGCGCTCGAGGATGTGGCCGCACCGGCCCGCCTGGTCCAGGAACCCGCCGACGAGTCCGCTGACGAGTCGGTGTCCGCGGCCGCCGCCGCGCCGGTGCCGTGGAGCCCCGACCCGTTCCGGCCCGACGATCCGGACCCCCAGGACATGCCCGGTGCGGTCCTCACGCTGCGCGACCTGCTCATGGGTGCGGCCGGCCCGGAGTTCCGCCCCTACATCCGCGAAGGCGTCGAAGCGGTGTACCGCGGCAGCCAGATCGTGCCGTGGGTGAACGTCGTCGTGCCCGCGTACAAGATCGTCCCGGCTTTCATCGAGGCCGCCCAGGGCAACAAGGCGGGCGCGCAGGTCATCATCAACGAACTGCTCAAGACCACCGGCCCGGTGTCACTGCTGTACTACGGCTACGACCAGATCGCCGACCTCGCCAACATGGAGTACGAGGCGCGCCTGCTCAAGGAGCAGTTCTACAGCACGGCGTGGGACACTCTGGACCCGCTGGCGCTGCTGCACGAGTACGGCGACCACGGCCTGCCCGGTTAGGGCAGGTCTTCGGGCGTGAGTTGATCGCGCGGGATGACCACCACCGGCACGTGCAGGACGCGCAGCATCTTGGCGGCCGTCGAGCCGAGGAACAGCCGTCGCGGTGCGCTCAACCGGCTGGAACCGACCATGATGAGATCACCGTCGTGCCATTCCAGCTTGGCCACCGCGTCCTCGACGCCGCGCCCGTCGACGGTCAGCGAGGTCACCGGAATACCCTCGGGCAGACCGCGTTTCGCCGCTTCCAAGGTCTGGTTGGCGTGTTCGAGCGCCCGGTGCCGCACCGCGTCGACGTCACCGCGCAGCACCCCGAACGTCGGGTCGAGCGCCACGAGCGAGACCAGCCGCAGCGGTGTGCCCGCCGCCGAGCTGAACCGGACCGCGTGCTCGAGCAGCAGGTCCGCGCCCTCGCGGCGGCCGAGGGCGCACGTCACCTCCCGGACGCGCTCGACCGGCGAGTCCCGGAGTCCGCGCGGCGCCACCGCGACGGGCATCGGCGCCGAGTGCAGCAGCTGGTTGACCACCGAGCCGAGCGTGTAACTGCCGGCCAGGCCACCGCCCGATCCCCCCACCACGATCGCGTCGGCGCCGAGCCGGCCCGCTTCGGTGATGAGCCCGTCGGCGGCGGAGTCGGTGAACACCAGATGGCTGTGCGCCGACACGTCGGCGGGCACCGACGCCATCGCATCGGCCAGCCACTTCTCGGCCTGACGGGCAAGCAGATCGTCGTGCTCACCGGTCGGAACCATGGCCGGCAGTGCCCGGTCGGACGGCAGCATGATGCAGATGTCGAGTTCGGCGCCGAGCGTGCGGGCCAGGCGGACGCCCAGCGCGAGTGCGTCCGCGCCACCGGGGGTGGCGAGATAACCGACGACCAACCTCATGACCGAACCACCGCCCATCTCGCACGTCCGGCGAACGCCGCGGATTCCAATCCTGTCAATCGGAGGCCGTTTTCACCGGCACTTCACCAAATCAAGGTCGATACTGCGCGGTCCCGTCCTCGAGCACCAGTCGGGCGCCCGAGCCGTCCGGGGCGGCGGCCTCGGTCCGGAACACCGCGTCGCCCTCGGCGGTGCGCCACACCGACGTCGTCAACGTCTCGCCGGGGAACACCGGCGAGGTGAAGCGGGCGCCGATCGCGGTGACCCGCGTGGCGTCACCGTCGCCGAGCGCGGCGACCAGCGCACGGCCGGCGACACCGTAGGTGCACAGCCCGTGCAGGATCGGACGCGGGAAGCCGGCCAGCTCGCGGGCGAACCACGGATCGCTGTGCAGCGGGTTGCGGTCCCCGGAGAGCCGGTAGAGCAGGGCCTGGTCCTCGCGGGTCGGTAGGGCGATGCGCGCATCCGGCTCGCGCTCGGGGATCTCCGGCGCCTGCGGTCGCGTCCCAGGCTGCCCGCCGAATCCGCCCTCGCCGCGGATCACCGCCGTCGAGACCGTCTCGGCGACCACCTCGCCGGTGTCGGGGTCGGTGCCGGTGCCCTTGAACGCCAGGATGGCGTTCTTCCCCTCGCCCTTGTCCTGGATGTCGGCGACCTCGGAGACCACGCTCAGCCGGCCGGCCGGTTTGAGGGGTGCGAACAACCGGATCTGCTGCGACCCGTGCAGCAGCATGCTGAAGTTGAACGAGCCGACCTCGCCCACGGCCCCCCACGCCGGCGACGCGATGACCGCGTAGGTGGGCAGCACCTGCTGCTCGACGTCGTGGCTGTTCTCGGTGGTGAACGCCAGGTCGGCGGTGCCCGCTCCCACGCCGAGGGCGTAGAGCAACGTCTCGCGGTCGGTCCATTCGTAGAGCACCGGCTCGGACTTGCGGCCAACGGCATCGGGATCGATCGGCATGGGCACTCCCTTCTCGGCGTGAATCGGACCCTATCTTTCCGGTTGAACGGCGAATTTCTGGATACCGAATAGGCCATGGCCGAACCCGCGGGCTGGCAGGCGATGCGCTCGGTGCTGTTGCTCTGCCGGTCGATGACCGCAGTCGTCGACCAGGAACTCAAGGATCGTTTCCGGTTGCGGTTGATCGACTTCCAGATCCTCAAACAGCTGCAGTCCACCGACACCGGCACCTGGCTGCTGGGCGAGGTGGCCCGCGAACTGTTCGTGCACGCGACCACGGTCAGCATCGCCACCGAGCGGCTCGCCGGACGCGATCTGGTGCTGCGCCGCGCCCATCCGACCGATCGCAGGGCGACGCTGGTGAGCATCACCGACGAGGGGCGCACCCTGGCGGAGGCGGCGACGGCGGCGCTGGCGGCCGCGGGATTCGGCCTGGCCGGCCTGACCCCCGACCAGCTCGCTGCGCTCAGTTGCGTCGAGACCCACGCCCGCACCCGGTGACCGGAGCGGGCGTATCCTCGCCCGGTGACCATCCGCGACAACGAGTCTGCCGCTCCGATACCGGTTTTCGCCGATGTGGACACCGGCGTCGACGATGCGATGGCGCTGGTGTACCTGTTCGCCAGCGAAGACGCCGACGTGGTCGGGATCGCCTCCACGGCGGGAAACGTCGGGGTGGACCAGGTCTGCCACAACAATCTTGCGCTCCTCGACCTGTGCGGGACGCACGGCGTTCCGGTGTCGCGGGGCGCCGACGGCCCGATCGCTTCGGCGTTGCGCACCGCCGAGGACACCCACGGTCCCGAGGGGCTGGGTTATGCGCACCTACCGTCGAACGGTTCGACGGTCACCACCTACGACGCCGCCGAGGCGTGGGTGCGGGCCGCCCGCGCGCATCCGGGTGAGCTGGTCGGCATCGCGGTCGGACCGCTGACCAACCTCGCGCTGGCGGTGCGGGCCGAACCGGCGCTGCCGACCCTGCTGCGCCGGTTGGTGATCATGGGCGGCGCGTTCGACTACCGGGGCAACACGACCGCGGTGGCCGAGTGGAACGTCAGCGTCGACCCCGAGGCCGCCGCCGAGGTGTTCCACGCCTGGAGCGCCCCCGGTCTCACCCCGCCGATCGTGTTGGGGCTCAACCTGACCGAACACATCGCGTTGACGCCGACACTGTTGACCAGGTTGGCGGCCGCCGCGCAGTCACCGACCAGGGCGATGAGCGTGCTCGACGACCGGGGCACCCGGTCGGTGGCCGCCAACCCGCTGATCCGGGTGCTCGAGGATGCGTTGCGGTTCTACTTCGAGTTCCACTTCGATCAGGGTGAGGGCTACCTCGCGCACCTGCACGACCCGCTGGCCGCCGCGGTCGCCCTCTACCCTGATCTGGTGCAGTACCGGGCCGCCACGGTGGATGTCGAGCTGACCGGCACGCTGACCCGTGGAATGACGATCGCGGACTGGAACGGCCGGTGGGGCCGCCCGCCGAACGCCCTGGTCGGCATCGGCGTCGACGCCGGCGTCTTCTTCGACCGGTTCATCGACCGCGTCGGGCCGTTCGCCCGCCGGCTGGGTTGACGTCAGTCGTCGGTGACGGTGACCGTGACGTCGATGTTGCCGCGCGTCGCGTTGGAGTACGGGCACACCTGATGCGCCTTGTCGGCGATCTCCTGAGCGGTCTTCTCGTCGACGTTGGGCAGCGCCACCTCCAGTTCCACCGCGAGTCCGAACCCGCCGTTGTCGAGCTGGCCGATCGAAACCCGCGCGCCCACAGTCGAATCGGTGACGTCGACCTTCTCCTGGCGGGCCACCAGGCGCAGCGCGGAGTGGAAGCAGGCCGCGTATCCGACGGCGAACAACTGCTCGGGGTTGGTGCCGTCACCGCTGCCGCCCATCTCCTTCGGGATCGCGAGGTCGAAGTCGAGGCGGCCGTCGGAGCTGCGGCCGTGGCCGTCGCGGCCTTCGCCGGTGGCCAGCGCTTCTGCGGTGTAGAGGGCTTTCATGTGGGTTCCTTCCGATGGATGAGCACGTCGTTCAACTGACGGACGGCGTCGCGTAACTGCTCGGCGTCGTCGACGGACAGCCCGGTGGCCCGGAACAGTTCCTCGGGGATGCACTGCGCGCGTTCCTCGAGCGCCCGACCGGCGTCGGTCAGGTCGATCTCGACCTGACGCTCGTCGGAGCGGGACCGTTGCCGCACCACGAACCCGTTGGCCTCGAGGCGTTTCAGCAGCGGCGAGAGGGTGCCGGAATCCAGATGCAGCCGCTCACCGAGCCGGCCGACCGTCACCGGACCCTCCTCCCACAGCACCAGCAGCACCAGGTACTGCGGATAGGTGAGGTTCAACTCCGTCAACACCGGCCGGTAGGCCGCCGTCATGGCACGCGTCGCCGAGTACAGCGCGAAGCACAGATGCTGATCGAGGCGGAGCGTGGCCATACCGACAACGATAGCTCACAATTAAGTTGTGCACAACTAGAATGTCTACTCGTAGGCTCCCTCCACGTACCAGCGACGCTGCCGGTAACACAGCAGCAGCGCCGCCTGACCCTTGCTTCCGTCGAGCAGCACCTGCGCCCTGGCGGTGCGCCCCTTGGCGCGGTCGGGATCCCACCACCGTTCGTCGACCGGCCACGGCCCGGCCCACCAGGCCAGGTCACCGCGGTAGCCGCCGCCGTCCAGACGCGCCGGAGGACCGGAGAACAGTCCGCGGTGGGTCACCCGGACCGGATTGCCCTCGGCGTCGAGCACCTCCACCGGATCGTCGAGCAGCACCGCGGGCGACGGTTCGGGCAGCTGACCGGGCCACGGTTGGCGCGGATCGGCCTGCGGCACCGGCTCATCCCCGAAGGCGGTGAAGGTGATCCGCTCGGCCGGGCCGCGTCCACCGCTGAGCACCGGCACCTGCACCGCTTCCGGGCCGAGCAGGCCCTGGACCCGCACCAGCGCCCGGCGGGCCCGCAACCGGTCCTCCTCTCCGACGCCACCCCACAGCGGCAGCTGCAACGCTTCGGCCGAGATGACCTCGACCGGCCGCAACCGCAGCACGGTGATCGGCGCGGTGGGGCGGTCTTGGGGGTTGCGCCGGTTCAGCCAGCCGTCGAGTTGCCAGCGCACCCGGTCGGCGGTGGCGTCCTCGGTCAGCGGTTCGGCACACCGCCACACCCGTTCCAGCTCCTTGCCGTCCTCGGTGACGGCGTGGATCGCCAACCGGGTGCAGCCCACCCCCGCCGATTCGAGGCTGCGGTGCAGCTGCCCGGCCAGCGACCGGCCGGCGAACGCCGCGGCGTCCACCCGGTCGATGGGCGGATCGCAGTTCATCACCGCATCGAGCTCCGCCGGTGGCTCCCGGCCCGACGGACCGCGGGCCGGCTCACCCCGGGCGAACCGGTGCGCGGCGACGGCGTCCGCCCCGAAACGGGAGGCCACATCCGTCCGGGACAGGGCGGAGAACTGGCCGATTGTGCGAATACCCATGCGCCACAACAGGTCCGCCAGCTCTTCCCGGCCGGGCGCGGCCAGGCTCGGCTCGGTGGCGAGCTGGCGGATCGACAGGGCGGACAGGAAGCCGGCGTCCTCACCGGGCGCCACGATGCGGCCCTCCCGTGCGGCGAACACCGCGGTGGGCAGCTGATCGGCGATACCGACCTGACATTCCACCCCCGCGGCGGCGACCGCGTCGACCAGCCGCTCGGCCGCGGCCTGTTCGGAGCCGAAGTACCGCGCCGCCCCGCGCACCGCCATCACGAGCAGACCAGGCCGCAGCACCTCGGCGCGCGGCACCAGATCGTCGACCGCCGCCGTGACGTTCTCGAAGTGGCGGGCATCGCGGGCCGGATCCGCCGCGGCGACATGCAGGTGCGGGCACCTGGCCTGCGACTCACGGCGCCGCAGCCCCCGCCGCACCCCCGCGGCACGCGCCGATGCCGAACACGCAATGACCCGGTTAGCCAGCGTGACCGCCACCGGCGCCGTAGGGGGCAGGTGCGCCGCCGCGGCGGCGGCGACCGCCGGCCAGTCCATGCACCAGACCGCGAGCACCCGGGCGGCCGTTTCTCGATGGGACCGAGCCACGCTACTCACCGACCGCCAGGGCCGGGCCGTGGCCCCGGCTTCTCGCCCGCATCGCCAACCGCACCCGGCTGATACGCCCGCACCCCGGCCTCGGCGCCCCGGACGAACCGGCACCGGCCACCTCGAAACCGCACACCCGGGCCTCCAACCGGGCCGTCGCCCCGGGCCAGTCACCGTTGGTGACCAGCAGCGTGCATCCCTTCTGCCGCGCCCGGGCCGTCACCGCGCGGGCCCGGCCCGCGGGTACCGACCGACCGCCCAGCCCGAGCACCACCAGATCCATCCCGTCCATCAGGACCGCCGCCACCTCCACCGGATCGCCGCCCGGATCCGGGATGACGGCCAGCCTGCTGAGGTCCGCACCCATCTCCACCGCGGCCAGCAGACCGGCATCGGGTTGACCGACGATGGCGGCGTGACCACCGGCCGCCGTCGTCGCCGCGACCATGCCCAGCGGCAGTGACCGGGCACCCGCGAGCACCGCGACCGTCCCGCGCGGCAACGACCTCGGCAGCTGCTCAGCCAGCGATTCGGGCAGCGGCAGCAAACTTTCCGAGGCCGGTGACGGGTCGGCGGAGGGGGTCGGACCACGTCGGCCCGACCCGACCTTGCCTGCCACTGCGGCCATCTGTTTGCGCAGGTGTTCGACCTGCTCAGCGCGGGTACGATGGGTCAGGCTGAGGTTGGTCGCAGCTGTCACAACCACACCTCCAACATCACCAGGAACACTCGTTATTCGAACTCATGTTCGATACGACGAGTAAACACCGACCCACCGACAAGCGTCAAGCCCGGCAGGTGTCCCCGCCGGGCTTGTGCGCCAAGTCGTCGCTGGTCCCGACTATTCCCACTCGATGGTGCCGGGCGGCTTGCTCGTGACGTCGAGCACGACCCGGTTCACCTCGGGCACCTCGTTGGTGATGCGGGTGGAGATCCGCTCGAGCACCTCGTAGGGCACCCGCGTCCAGTCGGCGGTCATGGCGTCCTCGCTGGACACCGGCCGCAGCACGATCGGATGGCCGTAGGTACGGCCGTCGCCCTGCACCCCCACCGACCGGACATCGGCCAGCAGCACCACCGGGCACTGCCAGATCTGGTTGTCCAGACCCGCGGCGGTGAGCTCCTCACGGGCGATCGCATCGGCGTGCCGCAGCGTCTCCAACCGCCCGCGCGTCACCTCACCGACGATGCGGATCCCCAGCCCCGGACCCGGGAAGGGTTGGCGCGCAACGATGTCCTCGGGCAGCCCGAGTTCACGTCCGACCGCTCGCACCTCGTCCTTGAACAGCAGCCGCAGCGGTTCGACGAGTTTGAACTTCAGGTCGGCGGGCAGGCCGCCCACGTTGTGGTGGCTCTTGATGTTCGCCGTACCCGAGCCGCCGCCGGATTCGACGACGTCGGGGTAGAGGGTCCCCTGCACCAGGAATTCGACCGGCGCTCCGCTGTCGCCCACGATGTCGACCACCGCATCGTCGAAGGCGCTGATGAATTCGCGGCCGATGATCTTGCGCTTGCCCTCGGGGTTGGTCACCCCGGACAGTTCCTGGAGGAAGCGGTCGGCGACGTCGACGGTGACCAGATTGGCGCCCGTGGCGGCGACGAAATCGCGCTGCACCTGTGCCCGCTCCCCCGAGCGCAGCAGTCCGTGGTCGACGAACACACAGGTCAGCCGGTCGCCGATGGCGCGCTGCACCAGCGCGGCCGCCACCGCGGAGTCCACCCCGCCCGACAGCCCGCAGATGGCGCGACCGTCACCGATCTGCTCGCGCACCTGCTCGACGAGCGCATCGGCGATGTTGGCCGGGGTCCATTTGGCGCCGATACCGGCGAACTCGTGCAGGAACCGGCTGAGCACCTGCTGGCCGTGCGGGGAGTGCAGCACCTCGGGGTGGTACTGCACCCCGGCGAGGCGGCGGGCCCGGTTCTCGAAGGCCGCGACCGGCGCACCGGCGCTGGTCGCCACCACCTCGAAACCGGACGGCGCCTCGGTGACCGCGTCACCGTGGCTCATCCACACCGGCTGGACGGCGGGCAGGTCCGAATGAAGCTCTCCCCCAGCCACTTTCAGCTCGGTGCGGCCGTACTCCCTGGTGCCGGTGTGCGTGACCGTGCCACCGAGCGCCTGCGCCATGGCCTGAAAGCCGTAGCAGATGCCGAACACCGGGACGTCGAGGTCGAACAGCGCCGGGTCGAGCTGCGGGGCGCCGTCGGCGTAGACGCTCGCCGGACCGCCGGACAGCACGATCGCCTGCGGGTCCTTCGCCTTGATCTCCTCGACGGTGGCGGTGTGCGGGACGACCTCGGAGAAGACCCGGGCTTCGCGGACCCGACGCGCGATCAGCTGCGCATACTGCGCGCCGAAGTCGACCACCAGGACGGGCCGCGGGGATGGGGAATTCACCGCCTCATTCTAGAGGCGGCCCGATTTCGGCCGTCACGTTAGTGTCGAGGCGGCAATGGTTACCCCAGCGGGGAACCCGAACCTGGAAGCGAGGTCCGCTGTGCTGGGTCTGCCCGAGCGGATAACGGCCTGCCTGTTCGACCTCGACGGCGTGCTCACCGACACCGCAAGCGTCCACACCCGCGCCTGGAAGGCGATGTTCGACGCGTACCTGCAGAGCAGGGCGCAGCGCACCGGGGAGCCGTACGTACCGTTCGACGCGGGCGCCGACTACCAGCGCTTCGTGGACGGCAAGCGCCGCGAGGACGGCGTCCGGTCGTTCCTCGCCAGCCGCGGGATCGAGTTGCCCGACGGCGAACCCGACGACCCGCCCGAGGCCGAAACCGTGCACGGGCTGGGCAACCGGAAGGACGAGATGTTCCACGAGACGTTGCGCCGCGACGGCATCGAGGTGTTCGAGGGTTCGCGTCGCTACCTCGAGGACGCGAGCGCCGCCGGCCTCAAGATCGCCGTCGTGTCGTCGAGCGCGAACACCGGGGAGGTGCTCGACATCACCGGGATGGGCCGCCATGTGCAGCACCGCGTCGACGGGGTCACCATGCGCGAGGAGCACATCGCGGGCAAACCGGCGCCGGATTCGTTCCTGCGGGCGGCCGAACTGCTCGGCGTCACACCGGATCAGGCCGCCGTGTTCGAGGACGCACTCGCCGGGGTGGCGGCCGGACGGGCCGGCGATTTCGGGTACGTGGTGGGGGTCGACCGCGTCGGGCAGGCCGAGGAACTGCGGCGCAACGGCGCCGACGTCGTCGTCACCGACCTCGCAGAACTGCGGGAGGACCCAGCGTGATCCCCTACGACGTCTTCCCCGTCGAACCGTGGCAGGTCCGCGAGACCCGGCTCGACTTCGACCTGATCGACGAGTCCGAGTCACTGTTCGCATTGTCCAACGGGCACATCGGATTACGCGGAAACCTCGACGAGGGCGAACCGCACGGCATGCCCGGTACGTATCTGAACTCCTTCTTCGAGATCCGCCCACTTCCCTATGCCGAAGCCGGTTACGGCTATCCCGAGGCGGGCCAGACGATCGTCAACGTCACCAACGGGAAGATCATCCGGTTGCTCGTCGACGACGAACCGTTCGACGTCCGCTACGGCGACCTCATCTCCCACGAACGGACACTCGACCTGCGGGCAGGCACCCTGAGCCGGCGGGCACACTGGCGCTCACCGGCGGGTAAGCAGGTCAAGGTGCAGTCCACCCGCCTGGTGTCGTTGTCGCAGCGCGGGGTCGCGGCCATCGAATACGTCGTCGAGGCGCTCGACGAATTCGTCCGTGTGACAGTGCAATCCGAGCTCGTCGCCAACGAGGATCAACCCGAGACCTCGGGCGATCCCCGGGTCGCGGCGGCACTGCGCAAACCACTCGAGGCCGTCCATCACGAAAAGACCGACCACAGCGCGCTGCTCGTGCACCGCACCCGCGGCAGCGCTCTGATGATGGCCGCCGCAATGGATCACGAGGTCGACGTCCCGGGACGCGTCGAGACCAGCACCGACGCCCGCGAAGACCTCGCCCACACCACCGTGATCTGCGGGCTGCGACCCGGTCAGCGCCTGCGCATCGTCAAGTACCTCGCCTACGGGTGGTCGAGCCTGCGGTCCCGCCCGGCACTGCGCGATCAGGCCGCCGCCGCACTCACCGGCGCACGTTACGTCGGGTGGCAGGGGTTGCTCGACGCGCAACGCGAATACCTCGACGAGTTCTGGGATTGCGCCGACGTCGAGGTCGAGGGCGACCCCGACCTGCAGCAGGCGGTGCGGTTCGGGCTGTTCCACGTGCTGCAGGCCAGCGCCCGCGCCGAACGTCGCGCCATCCCCGGCAAGGGCCTGACCGGTGCGGGATACGACGGCCACGCCTTCTGGGACACAGAGGGTTTCGTGCTCCCGGTGCTCACCTACACCAAACCCTCCGCCGCCGCCGACGCGCTGCGGTGGCGGGCCTCCACCCTGCAGTTGGCGAGAGAGCGTGCGGCCCAACTGGATCTGCGGGGGGCCGCGTTCCCGTGGCGCACCATCCGCGGGGAGGAATGCTCGGCGTACTGGCCTGCGGGCACCGCGGGCTGGCACGTCAACGCCGACATCGCGATGGCCTTCCACCGGTACCGCACCGTCACCGGCGACGACTCACTCGAGGACGAGTGCGGGCTGGCGGTGCTGATCGACACCGCGCGGCTGTGGATGGCCCTCGGACACCACGACCGCCACGGCGTATGGCACCTCGACGGCGTCACCGGGCCGGACGAGTACACCGCGGTGGTGCGCGACAACGTCTTCACCAACCTGATGGCCGCCCACAACCTGCGGGTCGCGGCCGACGCCTGTGAGAGGCGTTCGGAGATCGCCAGGGACATGGGCGTGACCACCGAGGAGACGGCGGCGTGGCGGGAAGCGGCCGCGGCCGCGCACATCCCGTATGACCAGGAGCTCGGCGTGCACCCCCAGTGCGAGGGCTTCACCACGCTGGCCGAGTGGAACTTCACCGAGAACACCTCCTACCCGCTGCTGCTGCACGAGCCGTATGTGCGGCTCTACCCCGCGCAGGTGATCAAACAGGCCGACCTGGTGCTGGCGATGCAGTGGCAGAGCCACGCGTTCACCGACGAGCAGAAGGCCCGCAACGTCGACTACTACGAGCGGCGCACCACCCGCGACTCCTCGCTGTCGGCGTGCACGCAGGCGGTGATGTGCGCGGAGGTCGGACATCTCAACCTCGCCCACGACTACGCGTTCGAGGCGGCGATGATCGATCTGCGCAACCTGCACCAGAACACCCGTGACGGGCTGCACATGGCGTCTCTGGCCGGTGCGTGGACGGCGCTGGTCGGCGGTTTCGGCGGTCTGCGCGACGACGAGGGCGTGCTGTCGTTGAACCCGCACCTGCCCGACGGGTTGTCGTGTCTGCGATTCCGGTTGCGCTGGCGCGATTTCCGGTTGACGGTCCACGCGCGACACGACGAGGTGAGCTACACGCTGCGCGACGGCCCCGACGGTCGGCTGACGATCCGCCATGCCGGGGAAGAGATCGTGCTGTCCACCCAGGAGCCGACGACGGTCAAGGTGCAGAAGCGCAAGCCGCTGCTGCCCACACCGGCGCAGCCGCCGGGCCGCGAACCGCTGCGTCGTCGTCTGACCAAACCGACCTGAGGTCAGGCGCCGCGCGCCTCGGAAGCCTCGGCGGTGGTGGGGTCGCGGCGGTTGACCTCCTCGCGGCTGGCGTTCCAGTCCAGGGCCGCGGGCGCACCGGCGGGCACCACGGGCTGCGCAGGGCGGATCGGGTCCAGGCGGCGGTACCCCTCGCCCTGTGCGGGTCGCAGATCCTCTTCGCCCTTGTTCGGCCACAGCGAGGCCGCCCGTTCCGCCTGTGCGCTGATGGTCAGGGACGGGTTGACGCCGAGGTTGGCCGAGATCGCCGCCCCGTCGGTGACGTACAGCGTCGGATAGTTGTAGACGCGGTGGTAGGGGTCGATGACTCCGTGCTCGGCGCTGTCGCCGATGGCGGCGCCGCCGAGGAAGTGTGCCGTCAGGGGGATGTTGAACAATTCGCCCCAGGTGCCGCCCGCGACGCCGTCGATCTTCTCGGCGATCCGCCGCGTCACCTCGTTGCCCACCGGGATCCACGTCGGGTTCGGCTCACCGTGGCCCTGTTTGCTCGTCAGCCGGCGGGTGCCGAACTTCGTGCGCTTGGTGAAGGTGGTGATGGAGTTGTCGAGGTTCTGCATGACCAGCGCGATCAGCGTCCGTTCGCTCCAGCGCCGCACGTTGAGCAGTCGCATGGTGCCGCGCGGATCCGCTTTGGCGTTGTGGAACAGCTGCTTCCAGCGCGGCACGTCGGTGCCCTCCGGGCCGGCGCCGTCGGTCATCAGTGTCTGCAGCAGCCCCATCGCATTGGAGCCCTTGCCGTAGCGCACCGGTTCGATGTGGGTGTCGGAGGTCGGGTGGATCGACGAAGTGATCGCCACGCCGTGGGTGAGGTCGAGGTCGTCGGTGACCTCGAATTTCCCGGCGCCGACGATGGATTCCGAGTTGGTCCGGGTCAGCATGCCCAGCCGGTCGGACAGCTCGGGGAGCTTCCCGGCGTCACGCATCTTGAACAGCAGCTTCTGAGTGCCGAACGTGCCCGCCGCAAGGACGACATGGTTGGCGGTGAAGGTGCGCTTCTGGCGGCGCACCTTGCGGCCGGTGCGCACGGTGCTCACCTCCCAGACGCCGTCGGCGCGCTGTTCGAAGCTGGTCACGGTGGTCAGCGGATGTACCTCGGTGCCCGCCCGCTCGGCGAGGTAGAGGTAGTTCTTCACCAGCGTGTTCTTGCCGTTGTGGCGGCAGCCCGTCATGCATTCGCCGACCTCGATGCAACCCCTGCGGGCCGGGCCGACACCGCCGAAGTAGGGGTCGGGCACCGTCTTGCCCGGGGTCTTCTGCCCGTCCGGTCCGAAGAACACGCCCACCGGCGTCGGGACGAAGGTGTCGCCGACGCCCATGTCCTCGGCGACTTCCTTCACGACGCGGTCGGCGTCGGTGAACGTCGGGTTCGTGACCACGCCGAGCATCCGCTGGGCCTGCTCGTAGTGCGGCAGCAGCTCTTCGTTCCAGTCGGTGATGTGCTTCCACTGCGGGTCGTTGAAGAACGGCTCGCGCGGGACGTAGAGGGTGTTGGCGTAGTTGAGCGATCCGCCGCCGACACCCGCGCCGGCCAGGATGAGGACATCGCGGAGCAGATGGATGCGCTGGATGCCGAAGCAGCCCAGTTGCGGTGCCCACAGGAAGTTCCGCAGATCCCACGACGTCTTGGCGAAGTCCTCGTCGGCGAAGCGGCGGCCCGCTTCGAGTACGCCGACCCGATAGCCCTTCTCGGTGAGCCTCAGCGCGGTGACGCTGCCACCGAACCCCGAACCGATGATGAGGACGTCGTAGTCAGGCTGCATCACACCAGTATGGGTTACCAACGGGTAACTATCCAGAACCGCCTCTTCTGCGAGCAGACACAGAATCGCGTTCCTGGGGGCGCTCGAACGCGATTCTGTGTCTGGTCGCCGCCGTGGCTCGGGTGGTTATCCACAGGTTGCGAGTCACCACTACCGCCCGCGGACGGGATCCCCGACAGTCGACAACCATGGATGCGGTGGGGCGGGCCCTGCTTCGACAGGGTGGCGGTCTGGCGACGACGCGGGAGCTGCTCGCGGTCATGACCCGTCAGCAACTGGACTGGCATGTGCGACGCGGCGACTTGGTCCGCGTCTGGTACGGCGTCTACGCCGACCACCAGCCCGACGTGCGGGGCCGGTTGTCGGCCCTCGACCTGTTCCTCGGCGAAGAGGCGGTCGCATGCCTGGGAACAGCGGCGGCCCTGTACGGATTCGACGTCGAGAACACCGCGGCGATCCACATACTGGACCCCGGCAGGCGGGTCCGCCCGACGATCGGACTGACTGTGCACCAACGCCTCGGCGCACCGCTGCAGCGTGTGGCGGGCCGACTTGCTACCGCACCTGCCTGGACTGCGGTGGAGACCGCCCGTCGGCTCCCCCGGCCCAGGGCCCTCGCGACGTTGGATGCCGCCGTCCACTCGACCTGGTGCGACACCGGTGACCTCCAGGGAGCTGTCGACGCGCAGGCCGGCCGCCGGGGCATCGTCGCGGTGCGTGAGCTGTTGCCGCATGTCGACGGGCGCGCCGAATCGGCGATGGAGAGCGAAGCCCGGCTGGTGATGATCGACTATGGCCTCCCGAAACCGGAGCTGCAATACGAGATTCGCGGCCCCGGCGGCGTGGTGTGGCGGGTCGACCTCGCCTGGCCTGACCAGCGCGTGGTCGCGGAGTACGAAAGCGTGGACTGGCACGTCGGCCGGCGCGAAATGGTCAGAGATCGAAGACGTCTGGCGGGGATTCAGGAGTCAGGCTGGACGGTGATCCCCATGATCGTCGACGACATCCGGCGCCATCCCGCGCGTTTGGCTCAGCGGATCGCACACCACTTGTCACGGCCCCGACTGGCCGGCTGAGCAGACACAGAATCGCGTTCCACGGCACCGCGGAACGCGATTCTGCGTCTGCTCGCGGGGAAACGTCAGGCGCCGACCGTCAGGCCGACCTTCTGGAATTCCTTGGGGTCGCAGTAGCCGGCCTTGGCCATCGAACGCCTAAGGCCGCCAACGAGATTGAGCGAGCCGAACGGATCGTCCGACGGCCCGGTGAGCACCTGTTCGAGCGACGGCCGCTCCCCCAGCGCCACCTGCAGCAGCGCACCGCGCGGCAGCGACGGATGCGCGGCGGCGGCCGGCCAGAACCACCCACCGCCCAACGCCTCGGCCGCACTCGCCAGCGGTGTGCCGAGCACCACGGCGTCGGCGCCGCAGGCGATCGCCTTGGCCAGATCACCCGAGGTGTGGATGTCGCCGTCGGCGAGGACGTGCACGTAACGTCCGCCGGTCTCGTCGAGGTATTCGCGGCGCGCGGCGGCGGCGTCGGCGATCGCGGTGGCCATCGGCACGCTGATGCCCAGCACCTCGTCGCTGGTGGTGACACCGGAGGTCGACCCGTAGCCGACGATCACGCCGGCCGCTCCGGTGCGCATCAGGTGCAGTGCGGTGCGGTGGTCCAGCACCCCACCGGCGACGACGGGGATGTCGAGTTCGGAGATGAAGGTCTTGAGGTTGAGCGGTTCGCCGTCGTTCGCGACGCGTTCGGCGGACACGATCGTGCCCTGGATGACGAGCAGGTCGATACCCGCCTGCAGTAGCGCCGGGGTCAGCGCCTGGGCGTTCTGCGGGCTCACCCGCACCGCGGTCGTCACCCCGGCGTCACGGATGCGGGACACGGCCGCACCGAGCAATTCGGGATCCAGCGGGGCGGCGTGCAGCTGCTGCAGCAGCCGGATCGCAGCCGACGGGTCGGGTTCCTTCTCGGCGGCCTCGACAACCTGACCGATCTTCTCCTCGACGTCGGCGTGCCTGCCGATCAGCCCCTCGCCGTTGAGCACGCCGAGCCCGCCGAGGCGACCGAGTTCGATCGCGAACTCCGGTGACACGAGCGCGTCGGTCGGGTGCGACACCACCGGGATCTCGAACCGGTACGCGTCGAGCTGCCACGCCGTCGACACGTCCTTCGACGAGCGGGTGCGGCGCGACGGCACGATGTTGATGTCGTGGAGTTCGTACGTACGGCGGGCGGTGCGGCCCATACCGATTTCGACCATGTCTCGCACAGTGCTGTATCCCAGTCCGTCAGCGGGCGTAGTAGTTGGGCGCTTCGACGGTCATCGTGATGTCGTGCGGGTGGCTTTCCTTCAGCCCCGCCGCGGTGATCTGCACGAATTGCGCCTGCTGCAACGCCTCGATGGAGGGTGAACCGGTGTAACCCATGGCCGCGCGCAGACCGCCGGTGAGCTGGTGGATCACCTGCGCCAGCGGACCGCGGAACGGCACCCGGCCCTCGATGCCCTCGGGTACCAGCTTGTCCTCGGAGAGCACGTCGTCCTGGAAGTAGCGGTCCTTCGAGAAGGAGCCCCGGAGGTTGCCTGTCGCGCCGCGGCCCTGCATCGCACCGAGCGATCCCATGCCGCGGTAGCTCTTGAACTGCTTGCCGTTGACGAAGATCAGCTCGCCCGGCGCCTCGGCGGTGCCCGCGAGCAGCGAGCCCAGCATGGCCGTCGACGCGCCCGCGGCCAGCGCCTTGGCGATGTCACCCGAGTACTGCAGGCCGCCGTCGGCGATCACCGGCACACCGGCCGGGGCGCACGCGGCGACCGACTCGAGGATCGCGGTGATCTGCGGCGCCCCGACGCCCGCGACGACCCGCGTGGTGCAGATCGACCCCGGGCCGACACCGACCTTGACGGCGTCCGCGCCGGCTTCCACGAGTGCGGCGGCCCCGGCGCGGGTGGCGACGTTGCCGCCGACGACCTCGACGCGGTCACCGAGCACGGTCTTGATGCGGTGCACCATCTCGAGCACCGACCGGTTGTGGGCGTGGGCGGTGTCGACGATCAGCACGTCGACACCGGCATCGGCCAGCGTCATCGCGCGGTTCCACGCGTCGTCGCCGACGCCGACCGCGGCGCCGACGAGCAGCCTGCCGTCGGAGTCCTTGGTCGCCAGCGGGAACTGTTCGGTCTTGACGAAGTCCTTGACGGTGATCAGCCCGGTGAGCTTGCCGTGCCCGTCGACGATCGGCAGCTTCTCGATCTTGTGGCGGCGCAGCAGGCCGAGCGCGGCCTCGGCCGAGACACCTTCCTGCGCGGTGATCAGGGGCGCCTTGGTCATCACCTCGGAGACCGGTTTGGACTGGTCGACCTCGAAGCGCATGTCGCGGTTGGTGATGATGCCGACGAGGGAGCCGCGCTCATCCACGACCGGCAGCCCGGAGATGCGGAACCGCGCGCACATCGCGTCGACTTCGGCCAGCGTGTTGTCCGGTGAGCAGGTCACCGGGTCGGTGACCATACCGGCCTCGGACCGTTTGACGGTTTCGACCTGACCGGCCTGTTCGGCCACGGGCAGGTTGCGGTGCAGCACACCCATGCCGCCGGCGCGGGCCATCGCGATGGCCATCCGGGATTCGGTGACCGTGTCCATCGCCGAGCTGACCAGCGGCACGCGCAGCCGGATGCGCTTGGTCAGTTGGCTCGAGGTGTCGGCCGTCGCGGGTATGACGTCGGAGGCGGCGGGGAGCAGCAGGACGTCGTCGAAGGTCAGCCCGAGCATGGCCACCTTCGTCGGATCGTCGCCGCCGGTCGGCACCGGTACGGCGATGGGAACGCTGCGTTCAGCGATCGACATGGGCGGGCCCTCCATAGGCACTTGGGCGGATACACAATCCTATCGGTTGCGGCCGTGGCGGCTCGGCCCCGCACACCACGTCGCCACACCGGCGACGGCTGGCGTGATCACAGTGGGGCTGCGTAATGTGGGACTCGTGCGAGACCACCTGCCACCTGGTTTGCCGCCTGATCCGTTCGCCGACGATCCCTGCGATCCCTCGGCGGCCCTCGACGCGCTCGAACCCGGTCAGCCGCTGGACCCGCAGGAGCGCACTGCCGTCGAGGCCGACCTGGCCGACCTGGCGGTCTACGAGGCGCTCCTCGCGCACAAGGGAATTCGCGGTCTGGTCGTGTGCTGCGACGAATGCCAGCAGGACCACTACCACGACTGGGACATGCTGCGGGCCAACCTGCTGCAGCTGCTCGTCGACGGCACGGTGCGGCCGCATGAGCCGGCCTACGATCCCGAACCCGACGCCTATGTCACGTGGGACTACTGCCGCGGTTACGCCGACGCCTCGCTGAACGAAGCGACGTCGGACTCAGACGGTTACCGCTGAGCGGTTCGTCACTCTTCTTCTGCCGCGCTGCCCGGCATCGGTAACGCGACCGTCGTCGTGATCACGGGCGCCGCGACCTGCGGACGTTCGACGGTCGGCGCCGACTGAGTCGGCACCTCGACCTCCACCTCGGGCTCCGCCACCGGCGGCGCGACCGTCGATGTGATCGTCGTCGGGGGGACGGTCACGGCCGGCGCGGGCGAAGTCGTCGGCTGTGTCGTCGTCACCGGCGCCGAGGACGGCGGCGGCAGTTCGACGGGCGCGCGGGTGGTCGTTCCGGGCTCGGCGGCAGCCGACGAGGACGGCGCCGAGGTGGGCGCCGTCGACGGGGCCGACGACGGAGGCGGCGGCACCGAGGTCGGAGGCACTGTGGTCGACGGCACTGTGGTCGACGGCACAGAGGTCGTGGGCGCTCCCGACGGATCCGTGGACGACGGCGGCGTGGCCGGCGAGGTGCCGTCCGACGGCGGCGTGGCGTCCGGTGAGAGCAGCGCGGGCAGCGGCAGGTCCGAGGGCACCTCGGGCAGCACCACCGGCGGGGCGTCCGGCGGCACCGTCGCGGCGGGGTCGCGGGTTTCCACCTTCACCGACAGCTGCTGCCACTGGTCGACGAGCTCCTGCTGACGGCTGGTGTCCTCGACCGCGGCGACGGTGGTCGTGAGCGTCTGCAGCTTGTCCTGCGCGGCGGTCCAGTCGCCCTGCTCGATGAGCTGCTGCACCTGGGCCATCTGGGTCTGGGCGGCCAGCGCGACCTGATCGTCGCGGGTGGCCTGCTGGTCGCCGAAGAGCATGGTGCGCACGCCGTACAGCGGGTCGCCCGGCCCGGCGCCGTAGACCACCGATCCGAAGCCGCCCAGACACAGCACCGCCGCGGCCACGGAGCCGACGACGGCCAACGAGAACCGGCGGCGCTGACTGGTCGCGGTGGCGCGGTCCAGCGCGATCGCCGCGTCACGCGGTGTGACGACGCCGGCCATCGGAGGCTGACGGATCTCGTCGCGCCAGCCGGCCAGCAGGTAGGCCAGCTCGGCCTCGCCGGAGTCGTACGAGTACACCGGCTGTTCGCCGGCGAGCGCGTCGAGTAGGCGGTCGGTCTGGTTGATCTCGGGCAGCGACGGATCGCCCCCGTCGAGTGCTCGGCGTGTGAAGTCAGGCATGGTCGTGCCCCGTTGCGATGATCTCGGCCTTGAGTCGCGCCAGCGCGCGGTGCTGGGCCACGCGGACCGCTCCGGCGGTGCTCCCGACGGCCTCGGCGGTCTCTTCGGCGCTCATGCCGACGACGACGCGCAGGATGAGGATCTCGCGCTGCTTGTCCGGCAGCACACCGAGCAGCTTCTCCATCCGGGCCGACGATTCGGCGTTGATGGCCAGCTGTTCGGGGCCCGCCTCGCCGGAGAACCGTTCCGGCACCACGTCGGTGGGGTCGGATTTGTTTCGGCTCGCCGCTCGGTGGGCGTCCGCGATCTTGTGCGCTGCGATGCCATACACGAAGGCGAGGAACGGTCGTCCCTGATCCTTGTAGCGCGGCAGCGCCGTGATGGCGGCCAAGCACACCTCCTGCGCAACGTCGTCTGCGGACAGACCACTTCGTTCCGTCGCGCCGATCCTGGCTCGGCAGTACCGCACGACGATCGGTCGAATGGTCTCCAGCACTTCCCGGAGTGCATCTCGATTGCCCGCCACTGCCTCAGCGACGACAGCATCGAGACGATCTCCCGAAAGTGTCATCGTGGGTGTGTTCTCCAACGTTACGAACGGCGTATCCGACGGTCTGGCTCAGCTAAACAATAACGATGCCTACGGGCGCCACCCGGACTAGCGATCAGACCACACACCGCCCCTGTGTCGCACAGTATCTGCGCTGGTGTCGCGAAAGTCGGTGACCTCGCCCGGCGTGTACGCCGCGCTCCCGATGTCGGCGAGCAGGCTCGCCAGCGCCCAGCGCAGCGGTACCAGTCCCAATTCGCCCGCCCGGTCGAGCGCGGCGTCGGAGATCGCCCGGCAACGGTCGAGTTCGCCATGGCTGCACAGCGCCGCGGCGAGCACCACGTCGGATTTGAGGCGGTGCCGGACCGAGGTGAACGCCGCGGCCGCCGCGACGGCGCCTTCGGCGTGCTCGACGGCCGTCGCGCCGTCGCCCCGGACCATCGCCAGTTCGGCTCTGACCCACTGCAGCCGCACGGGTAGGCGGGCGTCGTCCGCGGACTCGACCACCGCGCCCGCGCGGTCCAGCAGCCGCTGCGACGCCGCGAACCGGCCGACTCCGAGCGCGTCGGCCGCGAGGCCGATCAGCGCGTCGGCGACTGCGGCGTCCGTATCCGCGGCCAGTAACGCCCGGCCGTCCCATCCGGCGGCCGGGCGGTGCCCGCCCAGTTGGCGCAGAAACGACGCCCTGGTGCTCATTGCCAGTGATCGCGGGGCAGGCCCCCGGCAGCGGTCCAGCGCGGTCAGATCGGCGAGCGCGACGGCGTAGCGGCCCTGCCCGCCGGCGGCCACCGCCCGTAACCACAGGTCGTGCGCATCGGCCGGCGGGGGCAGCGGCCATCGGTCCGGCCGACCGCCGAAGGCGGCGTCGAGTAGCGGGCTGGTCATGGGCCTGCGACGCTACCAACGCCGCTCGGCTCGGGTCAGCGGCAAATCGAGACGACTGACGATCGCTCGAGCGGTTAACTCTTTGTGCGCGACGAGTTACGGCCGCGTTAAACGGCAGGCCGACTCTGCCATTGGCCAATGGGAGTGAACTGCCCGAAAACCGTCGTCAGGGCCGTCGCACCTCGGCGGTTAGCACGTTTCGCGCCGACGGCAAGTCAGAAGGATGAACGTGACGTAAATTCTTGAGCTGCGGTTATGCGATTGAGCACATGATCGCGCTATTGACGGAAATTCTTTCGCCCTTCTACGTTGTGTGCACGAGTGGTCATCGGCGACAAGTGCTCGGATCTGTTCCACGACGCACGCTCTATTTCGTTCCCGAAATGGGTGTTTAGAGAGGGGTTTTCCCATGCCTCAGCCGCAGCAGCTGCCCGGACCCAACGCCGACATCTGGGATTGGCAGATGCATGGACTTTGCCGGGGTGTCGATTCTTCGATGTTTTTCCACCCCGATGGCGAGCGTGGCCGGGCCCGCGCCCAGCGGGAAATGCGGGCCAAGGAAATGTGCCGGCGCTGCCCCGTGATCGCCCAATGCCGTTCACATGCACTCGCAGTCGGCGAGCCATACGGAATCTGGGGTGGGCTGAGCGAATCCGAGCGCGAGATGTTGCTCAAGCGCGGTATTCGTCGGACCGCCTGACCGAGCCGTTCAGCGAACGAGAACGCCCCATCTCAGCAAACGCCGGGATGGGGCGTCTCCGTTCTCGGACGACGGATTCCACGGCCGCCTAGCGCGCCGCCAGTTCTCGCAGCACCAGATCCGTCGCGGTCCAGTCCATGCATTTGTCGGTGACCGATTGCCCGTAGGTGAGCGGCCGCGACTCGGCGGACTGCGCACCCCCGACCAGGAAGCTCTCCAGCATCACCCCACTGACCGGAAGCCCCTCGCGGATCAGCTGGGCCACCTCGGCGGCCACCGCCGCCTGGCGGACGTGGTCCTTGCCGGAGTTGGCGTGGCTGCAGTCGACGACGACCCGTCCCGGCAGTCCGGCGGCGGTCAGCTTGGCGGCGGCGGCCTGCACGGCATCCGCGTCGTAGTTGGGTCCGTCGGTACCGCCGCGCAGGATGACGTGGCAGTCCTCGTTGCCCTCGGTGCTCACGACCGCGCCACGGCCGGAGTCGTCCATCCCGAAGAAGACGTGCTGGGCCGCGGCGGCCTTCACCCCGTCGACGGCCACCTGGATGTTGCCGTCGGTGCCGTTCTTGAAGCCGACGGGCATCGACAGACCCGACGCGAGTTGGCGGTGCACCTGCGATTCGGTCGTGCGGGCGCCGATGGCACCCCAGGCGACGGCGTCGGCGATGTACTGCGGGCTGGTCGGTTCCAGGAACTCGCATCCGACGGGTAGGCCGATGTCGATGATGTCGAGCAGCAGCTGGCGGGCGGTGCGCAGACCGCGCGACACATCGAACGTGCCGTCCATCCCCGGATCGTTGATCAGCCCCTTCCATCCGATCGTCGTCCGCGGCTTCTCGAAGTACACGCGCATGACGATCTTGAGCCGGTCGCCGAGTTCGTCGGCGATCTTCGCGAGCCGGCTTGCGTAGTCCAGCGCGGCGACCGGATCGTGCACCGAGCACGGACCGACCACGACCAGCAGTCGGTCGTCGCGGCCGGCGAGGATGTCGGCGATCTCGGTGCGGTCGCGGGCCACCCGCTCGGCGCGCCGGGCACCCAGCGGGAACTCCGCGAGCACCTCGTGCGGGCTGGGAATCGCGCTGAAGCTGCGGATGCGCCGGTCGGAGGTGGCCGGCGGGGTGGCGATCTGCGCCAGGTTCATTCTCGAGGTGCCTTTCTGGGGATGGGCACCTGCGTGACGGTCCGGTGCCCTTGAATGACGAAAGGCAGCGACCGTGTGGTCACTGCCTGGGCTCCGGGTGGATGCGTGCTTAGCGCTGCGCTTTATCGGCTCCGCCCGGAGCCTTGATAAAGCGCCAATAGCTGGCACGCACACCGATGTTCACGCGGCCCAGGGTACACCAGCGGATGCAGCAGACACGAACCGTGGTTGCGAGGGGCCGACGTCACCTGCGGTCCGGGTCTTTCGCCTCTGGCCCACAGCCGTGGAGCGCGAAGTATCGGAGTATGCCTCCGCACTGCGATTCTCTGGACGGTCCCGTCGTCACCGCGGCCAAGGCGGCCTTGACCGAACAGAACGTCGACCTGGTACTGCCGTTCGTCCCGCAAGCCGCCGAGGAAGAGGTGCGAGCGGCGTTCGAGCGCACCCGGGCCGCGCAGGCCGAGGGTGGGCACTTCGCGCACGAGGTCGCCGACCTGTACTTCTTCGGCACCGTGGTCCGGTTGCATCGAGCGGGTGAGGGGGCGCCGTTCACCGGACTCAAACCCGCCGGCCTGGACGTCGGACCGGTGATCCCGTTGGCGGAGCGGGCGATCGAGCAGCGATCGATCGACGACCTCCACGCCTTCCTGTCCGCCGAACTGCGGGAGCAACTGCAGCGGCGCCTCGACCGGATCGGCGCGCTGAGCGCCGGGGTGACCACACCCGAGCGTCGTGAGTACGTCGAAGCGGTGCTGGGGCTGCAGGTGTACAGCCACCACCTCTACAAATTCATGCGGAAGACCCCGCACGAAGGCTGACCTCAGCGCGGCCCCATCATCCCGCCGTGCCCGCCGTGCATCATCCCGCCGCGCCCCATCATCGGTCCCATCATCGCCGGCATCCCGTCGCGGACGAATCCGGTGACCTCCCGGGCATGGTCGCGGATAGCTTGGACGATCGCGGGATCGTCGGCGGTCTCCTCCGCGGCGACGCCGGTCGGTGTCAGGGTGAGCCGGCGTCGGTAGCCGTCTGCGTTGCGGAACAGTGTCGGCAGGCTGCTGCTCATGCACATCACCTCGGCGCCCTCCCCGACCCGCGAGTACATCCGCGACACGTGCGCCTGAAGTTGCGCGGTGAGATCGGCCGAGTCCGACTCGGTCACGGTGCGCACGCCGCCGGGGATCTCCTCGACAGTGCGCGTGATCTCGTTGTGGCGGTTGAACATCTCCATGTACGTACGCATATCCGCGGGGTCCATACCCATCATCCCGCCGCCGGGGCCACCCGTGAGCCGGGACTCCGGGGCGGGCGAATCGAAGATGTTGCGGAACACATACCCGACACCGAGGACGCTGCCCGCGGCGACCGCACCGAGCGCGACCAGTACGGCACGACGGGTCACCAATTGCGCCATCGCTCCTCCATTTTCGCTCAACGCACGTCGCGAACCGGGGTCAGCCTTTGAGCTGATCGTCGGTGACGTGCTGACCCGACTGCACGGGGGTGATCCAACGTTCGAGATCGAACCCCTGCCGGGTCGCTTCGTCCAGGTAGGCCGCTTCGATGGCGGGATCGATGCGCGGTTCGCGAGCGATGAGCCACAGGTTCTTGTGGTCGGGTGTGCCCACAAGGGCGACCGTGTAGGCGTCATCGATCTTCAAGACCCAATAGTCGCCCTTCGTAAACGGCACCCACCGCAGCAACTCCGGAAGGAACGAGACCTGCAACCGGCCCGGTTTGCCGTGCACCGGTGTCGCGCGGCCGATCGCCTGCGACGGCGCACCGCTCTTGTCGATGCAACGGTTGACGACGCGCACGCTTCCGTCGTCCTCGAGCGTGTAGTCGGCGGTGATGTCGGCGGCGGTGTCGTCCTCCCATCGGAGTGGGAGCCTGCCGATCTCGTACCACAGGCCGCAATAGCGATCGAGGTCGAGTGATCCGACGGAGGTGACAGCAGATCGTTGGCCCAACGTGGTCTCCTTCTTCCTACTGAGCATCTGGCTTGTCGTCGCTCTGCTTCCTCAGCGTCTCACTGGCGTTGCCGACGACGCTGCGGATGAACTCGTACTGCGTCTTGACGAGATCGTCGGCCATGTTCAGGGCGGCGTTGACGATGTTCTCGCGCCTCGACGGATGGTCGTCGCCATGCCCGGGTAACGACTCTTCCACGGCGCCAACGAACTTGCGTACGGCCTCGATCGCGTTCCGTTGGCCGGCTTCGACTGATTTGAGGACTTCCTCGGACATCGCCACCGCACGTTCCGCCAGGTCCGACGGTCGTTCGTCCGGAGTCTTCTCGGTGTCCTCTGCCATGGTCACTCCTCGAGGGTTGAGCGCGGAGACGAGCCTGGAATGGCTCGCCCTCAGGATGCGCTCCGGCCTCGCACGTCAATAGGGCCGATGGTCGTCATCTCGGGCGCCGGCAGGACAGACGAAAACACCCCCGGCCCAGTGGACCGGGGGTGGGATGCCCTCCGAGAGGCTGAGATTCGCGAGAGAGACCTCACCCGCTGACGGGAACGAGGACGGTCTTGCCGGGGAGGCGCCCGGCGTCGGCGTCCGCGTGCACCGCGGCGATCTCGTTCAGCGGGCGGCGTTCGGCGACATGGACCTCCAGTTCCCCTGCGTCGACGCGGCTGACGAGATTCGCCAGTTGTGTGGCGTCGCTGCGCACGAAGACCCGCTGTGTGCGCAACCCGCGCTGGGGATCCTCCGGCCCAGAGGTCATGGTCCCCACCAGGAATCCGCCGTCGGCGACGACGCCTGCGAGGGCGGCGGTCTCGTCCGGCGTAGTGCTGACCAGGTTGAGCACCACATCGAACGGCTGCCCCTCCACGGCGAGCGGAGTGGTCGTGTAGTCGATGTAGTCGATGAGTCGGTCGGCTCCGAAGCGGCGCAGACGGTCCGCGCCGGCCGGCTTCGCCGTCGCGGTCACGACGGCCCCGGCTTGCTTGGCAAGCTGAACCGCATAACCCCCGACCGCTCCCCCCGCACCGTTGACGAGGATCGTCTGCCCCGCCCTCAGCGCGGCGATCTCGAAAAGGGCCTGCCACGCGGTCAATCCGACGGTCGGCAGGGCGGCCGCGTCCGCCAGCGCCACCGACCGCGACGCGGGGGCCAAGACGTCCGCCGGTGCCACCGCGTAGTCAGCGGCGGCACCGGGGTCCGCCATGGGGAGCATTCCGACGACCTCGTCCCCGACCTTCCATCGCGTCACCCCGTCACCGATCTGGACGATCGTGCCCGCGACATCGATGCCCGGCGTGTGCGGGAAGGTGATCGGGAAGACCTCGGACAGATAGCCGCCGCGGATACCGGCGTCCACGGGGTTGAACGAGGTGCCGGCCACCTCCACCACCACGTCGGCGGGACCCGGCGTCGGCCGCTGTACGTCCTCGTACTGCAGCACCTCGGCGCCGCCGTACCGATGGAATCGCGCTGCCTTCATGGGTGTCCTCCTTGAATTGGTTACTTCTACTTCGAAGCATCTGTCTGATGTAACTCGCTTCGAGTTCGAAGCAATCCACACTTATATGTGATTGCGGTCACATCGCTTTGAATTCGAAGCAATATGCTCCATACATGGATGAAGCGCTCGGACCCGCCCAGCTGCGCACCTACTTCGCCCTGACCGAGGCGGTCAGCGTGCTCCAGTACGCGGTGCAGGAACAACTGCGGGCCGAGGGCGACCTCAGCTATGTGCAGTTCGAGATCCTGGCCAAACTCGTCGACGCCGATCGCCCACTGACCATGACGGAACTGGCCGACGGTGTGGTGTACAGCCGCAGCGGCCTGACGCATCAGGCGGGATTGCTCGAGAGGGCCCGGCTCATCACCCGCGAACCCAGCGCGCACGACCAGCGCGCCACGCTCGTCCTCATCACCGAGGAGGGTCGAGCCCGTGTCGCGAAGGTCCTACCCGGCCACGTCGAGATTGTCCGGGAGCTGCTGTTCGACTCCCTGTCCGACGACGACGTGCGCACCCTGGGCGACATCATGAGCCGCACTCTCGGGCACATGCGCGCCCGACCACCCCGCTCCGCCAAGCCGCGCAAGAGAGCGGCGGCTCCCTGAGCGCTGCCGGGGTCGGCGCATCTGAAGACTTCTACGCCCAACGAACGCACCCCCGGCCCAACAGGACCGGGGGTGCGTCGTGCGGACTACTCAGTGAGCGTGGCCGTGATGGTGGCCGTGGCCGTGATCCTCTTCCTCGGCCGGCTTGTCGACGATCGCGGTCTCGGTGGTGAGCACCATGCGGGCGACCGACGCGGCGTTGAGCACCGCCGATCGCGTCACCTTGACCGGGTCGACGACGCCGTCGGCGAGCAGGTCGCCGAACTCGAGCGTCGCGGCGTTGAAGCCCTGTCCCGCAGGCAGTTCGCTGACCTTGTTCACCACGACCGAACCGTCGAGCCCGGCGTTGGTGGCGATCCAGTACAGCGGAGCCGACAGCGCGGAGTTGAACACCTCGACACCGAGCGCCTCGTCGCCGGAGACCGAGCCCCGCAGGCTGTCCAGCGCCTTGCGGGCCTGCACCAGGGCGGCACCGCCGCCGGTGACGATGCCCTCTTCGACGGCCGCCTTGGCCGCGGAGACCGCGTCCTCGACGGCTTCCTTGCGCTTCTTCAGATCGGTCTCGGTGGCCGCACCGACCTTGATCACCGCGACGCCGCCGGCCAGCTTGGCCAGCCGCTCCTCGAGCTTCTCGCGATCCCAGTCGGAGTCGGTCGCCTCGATCTCGGCCCGCAGCTGTTTGGCCCGGTCGGCGATGGCGTCGGCGCTGCCGCCGCCGTCGACGATCACGGTGCTGTCCTTGGTGACCACCACGCGGCGCGCGGTGCCCAGGACGTCGAGGCCGACCTCGCGCAGCACCAGGCCGACGTCGGGGTTGATCACCTGGCCGCCGGTGACGACGGCGAGGTCGTCGAGGAACGCCTTGCGACGGTCACCGAAGAACGGCGCCTTGACGGCGACGGCCTTGAGCGTCTTACGGATCGCGTTGACCACCAGTGTGGACAGCGCCTCACCCTCGACGTCCTCGGCGATGATCAGCAGCGGCTTACCGGCTTCGGCGACCTTCTCCAGCAGCGGCAGCAGGTCCGGCAGCGAGCTGACCTTCTCGCGGTGCAGCAGCACCAGCGCGTCCTCGAGCACCGCTTCCTGGGAGTCGAAGTCGGTGACGAAGTACGCCGAGATGAACCCCTTGTCGAAGCCGACGCCCTCGGTGACCTCGAGTTCGGTGTTCAGGGTCGAGGACTCCTCGACGGTCACGACACCGTCGTGGCCGACCTTGGTCATCGCCTCGCCGACCAGCTCGCCGATCTGCTCGTCGCGTGAGCTGACCGTGGCGACCTGGGCGATACCGCTCTTGTCGTCGACGGGGGTGGCCGCGGCCAGCAGCGCCTCGGACACGGCGTCGGCGGCCTTGCTGATCCCCGCGCCCAGGGCGATCGGGTTGGCGCCGGCCGCGACGTTGCGCAGACCGGCGCGCACCAGCGCCTGCGCCAGCACGGTGGCGGTGGTGGTGCCGTCGCCGGCGACGTCGTTGGTCTTGGTCGCCACCGACTTGACCAATTGGGCGCCGAGGTTCTCGAACGGATCCTCGAGGTCGATCTCACGGGCGATGGTGACACCGTCGTTGGTGACGGTCGGGCCGCCCCACGACTTGGCGAGCACCACGTTGCGACCGCGCGGCCCCAGGGTCACCTTCACCGCGTCGGCGAGCTTGTCTACGCCGATCTCCATTGCGCGGCGCGCAGTTTCGTTGAATTCGATCTGCTTGCTCATATGTGTCTTCCTGTTTTTGGCATGCAACGCATGCCGCCCCGGACATCACCCGTGCAATACGGGGATCTCCGGGGCGGACACGGGTGCTTACTTGTTGACGACAGCCAGCACGTCGCGGGCCGAGAGGATCAGGTACTCCTCGCCGTTGTACTTGATCTCGGTGCCGCCGTACTTGCTGTAGATCACGGTGTCGCCCTCGGACACGTCCAGCGGGATCCGCTTTTCGCCCTCGTCGTCCCAGCGGCCGGGGCCGACGGCGACAACGGTGCCCTCCTGCGGCTTCTCCTTGGCGGTGTCCGGGATGACCAGACCGGAAGCGGTCGTGGTCTCGGCCTCGTTGGCCTGGACGAGGATCTTGTCCTCGAGTGGCTTGATGTTCACGCTCGCCACGATGGAGCCCTCCACTAGTTCGGTGTAGGTCCAGGTGGTCCCGGACCTGAATGTTTTCCAGCGTTTACAGATGATCGGCATGCGTCCGGTCCCGAGCGCCGTCGTCGCGGGTGCCGACACAGGGGTTGGCCGCCTGCCACCTAGCACTCTATACATGCGAGTGCTAGCACTCAAGGCTGGGTGGTGCCTGTCGGTCGAAGTCGCGCGGGTTGATCAGAAGGTGGGCCGAGACGTCCCCGATGTGCTCCACGTCGACTTCGCGGGCGGTGAAGTGCCAGCCGTCCCCGTCGCGGGCGAACGTGTCGTGATAGCGGCCGACGACGATGGGCTGCAGCGGCACCGTCTCGGTCGCCTGCACGACGCAGAAGGTCGACCGTGCGGACGCGGTGTCGCCGTCGACGTCGACGATCGGGTTGAGCACGAGATGCCGCGTTCGCGGGGTGTTGCCGTGCTCGGCATAGCGCCTGGTCGTGGCCGCGAACAGTTCCGCAATCGGCCCGGCGCCCGCGACACCGGCGAACGAACCCCGCGCGAGCAGCAGGCCCACCCCGTCGAAGTCCCCGGCGTCGACCAGTTCGGCGTAGCGGTAGAGCAGTTCGTGGATCGCCAGGACCTGCTCGACTCTGTTCACGCCACCTGGCTCCGCACCACCGGCAGACCCGGATCGCTGGCCGCCTCCAGCGGTGAGGGCGGTGCGCCCGCCGCGATGAGGTGTGCGGCGAACGAGGCGATCATCGCGCCGTTGTCGGTGCACAGCCGTGGCCGCGGGATCCGCAGCGTCAGTCCGGCCTCGGCACACCGCTGTTCGGCCAGTTCCCGCAGCCGCGAGTTGGCCGCCACCCCGCCCGCGATGAGCAGTGTGGAGACGCCGAGTGTCTCGGCCGCCCGCACCGCCTTGCGGGTGAGCACGTCGGCCACCGCCTCCTGGAAACCCGCCGCGACGTCGGCCTGCGACGCCTCGGGATGACTCTCGACGTAGCGGGCGACCGCGGTCTTGAGACCCGAGAAGCTGAACGCGAACGGATCGTCGCGAGGCCCCGTCATGCCGCGCGGGAACACGATCGCCTCGCGGTCGCCCTGGCGGGCCAGGTCGTCGAGCACCTTGCCGCCGGGGTAGCCGAGCCCGAGCAGGCGCGCCACCTTGTCGTAGGCCTCCCCCGCCGCGTCGTCGACCGTGCTGCCGAGTTCGATGATCGGCTCCCCCAGCGACCGCACGTGCAGCAGGTGGGTGTGGCCGCCGGAGACCAGCAGGCCGACGCTCTCGGGCAGCGGTCCGTGGTCGTAGACGTCGGCGGCAAGGTGCCCGCCGAGGTGGTTGACCCCGTAGAACGGCACCTGCCATGCCGCCGAATACGCCTTGGCCGCAGCCACTCCCACCAGCAGAGCGCCGGCCAGCCCGGGCCCGATCGTGGCGGCGACGACATCGGGTCTACCGACGCCTGCGGTGTCGAGCGCGCGCCGCATGGTCGGGCCGAGCGCCTCGAGGTGGGCTCGTGAGGCGATCTCGGGCACCACGCCACCGAAGCGCGCGTGCTCGTCGACGCTGGACGCCACCTCGTCGGCCAACAGCGTCACCGTGCCGTCTTCGCTCAGTTCGGCGATGCCGACACCGGTCTCGTCGCAGGAGCTCTCGATGGCCAGGATGATCACGGCACTTCTCGCTTCGCAACGCTCGGTGGGTCTCGCCTCATCGTATAGGCGTCGGCGCCGCTGACCCGGTAGTAGCGCCTGCGCAGCCCCACCCGGGTGAACCCGACGCTCTCGTACAGCGCGATGGCCGGTTCGTTGTCGGTGCGCACCTCGAGGAAGATCACACCGCCGTCGGCGACCTCGAGCAGCTGTTCGAGCATACGGCGGCCGATTCCGCGACCCTGATAGTCGGGGTCCACTCCGATGGTGTGGATCTCGTACTCGTACGGCTCTTTTCGGCCCAGCCGGGCGATACCGCCGTAGCCGACGAGGATGTCGTCGGCGCGGGCGGCGACGTAGTGGTTGTGCGGTGCGCTCAGTTCGGCGAGGAACGCCCGCGCGGGCCATGGATCGTCGCCGGGGAAGAGTTGGGCCTCCAGATCGGCGCACCGGGCGGCGTCGTCTTCGGTGAGGGCGCCGTAGGTGACGCTCACCGGCGTGTCTGCTCGGCGCGCGGCGTCGCGTCGGGGCGGCGCAGGTACAGCGGCACCAGCGCATCCGGCTCCGCTGCCCAGTCGGTGACGGCACGGACCAGGCCCTCGACCGACGGGTACTGCGGGCCGACGACGGTGACATCGAAAAGCGCTGCGTGGTCCGGTGATCCGGCCGCCACGGTGGCGCCGGGCGGTACGTCGGCGGGTGCGTTGACCGCGGGGCCGTCGACCCGGACGCCGTCGCGGTAACGCGCCCAGTACACCTCGCGACGACGGGCGTCGGTCACGACGAGCGCCTCGCCGGACGTCGCCACCCCGATGGCGTCGAGGCTGCACACCCCGTACACCGGGATGCCCAGGGCGTGTCCGTAGGCGGCGGCGGTGGCCATTCCGACGCGCAGGCCGGTGAACGGGCCGGGCCCGCAGCCGACCACCACGGCGGTGAAGTCGTCGACGGTGATCCCCGCGTCGCGCACGGCGGCCAGCACGTTGGGGGTCAGCCGTTCGGCGTGCGCCCGCGGGTCCACGGTCACCCGCTCGGCGAGCACGCTCAGCCCGTCGTCGCCCCGGCGCACCACCCCGGCGGTGACGGCGGGGGTGGCGGTGTCGATGGCCAGCACGAGCGCGCTCACTGTCGGCTCCACTGCCAGATGGCGGTGCGCGCCTCGGTGTCCACGGCGCGTTCCAGCCGGATGTCGAGGTGGCTGTCGGAGAGCCGCTCGGCGACGCCCTCACCCCACTCGACCACGACGACGGCATCGTCGAGATCGGTGTCGAGGTCGAGTGAGTCGAGTTCGGCGAGCAGGTCGGTGCCGGGGTGGTCGAGCAGCCGATACATGTCGACGTGGACCATGGCCGGCCGGCCCGGTTGCCGCGCGCGGTGCACTCGCGCGAGCACGAACGTGGGCGAGGTGACCGGACCCTCGACGTCCATCGCTTCGGCGATTCCCTTGGCCAGCACTGTCTTTCCCGCACCGAGCGGTCCGGAGAGCACGACGACGTCACCGGCGTGCAGGTGTGCGCCGAGCCGGGCGCCCAGCGCCATGGTGTCCTGCGCGGTGGCCAGTTCGGCGGTGCCGCTCTGCCGGTCAGTCACGGGACCGCGCCCGGTCGCGGATCCGCCGCGTCAGTGCGACGAGTCTGGACGGTGTGGCCCGCTCGACCAGCCGGACCAGCGCATCGTCGATCTGCTCCGGATGCTCGAGCTGCACCAGATGCCCGGCGCCGTCGACGATCACGAGCTCGGACTTGGGCAGCGCGGCGGCCATCTCCTGCGAGTACTCCATCGGGGTGAGCAGATCACGGTCACCGCAGGCGATCAACGTCGGGACCTTCGCCAGGGTGGTCAGGCCGCCCGTCTCGTCGTGCACCTCCAGCGCGTGCAGGAACTCGACCAGTGTGGGAATCGGCGTGTCGTGCATCATCTTCTCGGAGAACGCGACGACGCTCGGGCTGATCTTCTCGTCACCGTAGGACGCCGCGCGCAGGATCGGGCCGATCACCGCCCGGGCCACCCCGCGGGTGCGGTGCACGGTGCCAGGTGCGTAGCGCGCCGCAAATCGGACCGCTTCCAGCGCAGGGTTTTTCAGGATCTCACCGAGCGGTGAACGGGATACGCCCTCGGCGGCCGAGGAGATGATCGCGGCACCGACGACGCGGGTGGGATAGCGCTGCGGGTACTGCCGTGCGTGCGAGAGCACCGTCATGCCGCCCATCGAGTGGCCGACCAGCACCACCGGACCGCGCGGGGCGACCACCGCCAGCACCGCTTCGAGGTCCTGGCCGAGCTGGGTGACGGTGTAGGTGTCGGGGGGCGCCTCGCCGGACTGGCCGTGGCCGCGTTGGTCGTAGAACACCATCCGGACCTGGTCACCCCACTGCTCCGACAGGCGGGCGCGCTGGAAGTGGAAGGCGCCCATGCGAAGACAGAAGCCGTGGGCGAAGACGACCGTGAGCGGAGCGTCGGCGGGGCCGACCTCGCGTACGGCCAGCGGCACACCGTCGGTGGTGGTGACGACCGAGCTGCGGTCGGCGTCGAGCAGCTCGAAATCCTCGGCCGAATAGGGGTCGTCATCGGTGACGCGGCGCGCCACCGAGCGGGCCACGGTCACCCCGGCCAGTGAGCCGACCGCCGCCAGTCCCGCGGCGCCGGCCAGCCAGCCGGCGTTTCCACGTCGCCTGTTCTCGTTGTCGATCAACGGCTTTCCCGTCGGTAGGTGCGGACGACCCGGCCGCGGGGGCTGGTGACGATCTCGTAGTTGATGGTGCCGATGATCTCGGCCCAGTCCTGGGCGGTGTGTTCGCCGCGGGTCCCGGGGCCGAACAGGATGGCCTCGTCGCCGTCGCTGACGTCGACGGGCCCGGGTCCGAGGTCGACGACGAACTGGTCCATGCAGATCCGTCCCACCCCGGGCCGCAGCCGGCCGTTGATCAGCACCTGCAGGCGCCCACTCAGCGAGCGGTACACCCCGTCGGCGTAGCCGATCGGGAGCAGCGCGACCGTGGTGTCACGCTGGGCGATCCAGGTGTGGCCGTAGGACACCCCGTCACCGGCCTTGATCGAACGGGTCTGCGCGACCGGACATCTCAACGTCATCGCGGGACGCAGACCCATGTCGCCGAGCGCGGGGATCGGGGTCTGCCCATACACGGCGATCCCGGGGCGGACCATGTCGAAGGCGAGGTCGGGTCGGGTCATCGCGGCCGGTGAGTTGCACAGATGCGCGACCTCGAACGTCACGCCGGCGTCAGCGGCCTGGCGCCGCATGTCCGTCAACCGCTGCGCCTGCCGGTCGTTGGTGGGGTTGTCGGGTTCGTCTCCGCACGCCAGATGCGACATGATGCCGCGTACCCGCACCGCGTCCTCGGCTTGCGCCTTGGCCAGGCGTTGCAGCAGTGCCGGGTATTCGGCGGGGCTCACCCCGTTGCGGCTCAGCCCGGTGTCGGCCTTCACGGTGAGGGTGGCCGTCATCCCGGTGCGGTGGACGGCGTCGAGGATCTCGCCGAGCTGACGCACCGAGGACACGGCGAGTTGGATGTCGGCCTGCACCGCCGGGGCGAAGTCGGTGCCCGGGCCGTGCAGCCACGCCAGCACCGGTGCGGTGATGCCGTCGGCGCGCAGTGCGAGCGCCTCGCCGACGGTGGCCACGCCGAGTTCGGTGACCCCGGCGTCGAGGACGACCTTCGCGACTTCGGTGGCGCCGTGTCCGTAGCCGTCGGCCTTGAGCACCGGCATCACCTGGGCAGATCCAGCGCGGTCACGCAGAAGCGCCACGTTGTGTGAGATCGCGTCGAGGTCGACGACCACCTGCGCGGTGGGGGTCACGGTCGTCTCGGATGTCTGCATGGTCATGTCACCGCGCTCGATTCTCCCAGAACCCGGTCGCCAGGTGCGGCGCGGCCGGTTATCCAGGAGGGGATCGCCGCCGGGGCGGATCGCGTGCGGGGGTCGCAATGATCGTTGGAGGATTCGGCGAGACTTTTGCTGAATAACCTCTTCGGAAGCTCGCTCGCTGAACGCTCTGCGCGGCTACCGTAGGAGTTTGGAGGAAATCATGAGGCTTCCACGCATGTTCTTCGTCGCAGCAGCGATTGCTCTGGCCACGCTCACGCTGGCTTTCGGCGAACCACTGAGTCCGCGCGAGGAGGCCGCAGGACCCCAGGACATCGTCCCCGCAGTGACGGGCGACGTGACGCCCCTGAGCCATGGCCCCTCGCCACCGTGCCCGCCCGGCGGCACAAAGGAAGGCCCATTCTGTACCGGTCCCAAGGTTCGATGCGCCAACGGCGTCATCACAGTGCTGGGCCTGTCGTGTCCACCAGCCCCCGCCCCAGTCGCGAGACAAGCACCACCGCCGCCGGTGACCTGACCGGACGGCAGCAAGTACCAACCCCTCCGGCTCTGTACGTTGCCGTGCGCGGATGGTCGCTTCCGCGCTCCCAGGGTTCCATGAGCTGCGGGCACCGCTCGTCGCCGGTTACCTGTGGCCGCCCTTCTAATGGGCGAACGGCTGCACCTCATCGAAGTGGCCACCCGGCTTGAGCTCGTCGAGATGCTTGAGCACCGTGACCATGTCGTCGCGCAGCGCGCGGGCCAGATCGGCGGAAAACCCCTCGCGTACCACGACCCTGAGCACCGTGACGTCCTCGGCGCCCTCGGGCATGGTGTACGCGGGCACCTGCCAGCCGTAGGAGCGCAACGTCTGCGAGATGTCGAACTCGGTGTAGCCCGGGTCGCCCTTCAACCGGAAGCTCACGACCGGGATCGCCGAACCGTCGGTGATCAACTCGAAATGCTCGCTGTCGCGCAGTTCGTCGCCCAGCCACCGGGCGGTCTGCGACAGCGACTGCATGACCTGCGCGTAGCCGCCGCGACCCAACCGCAGGAAGTTGTAATACTGGCCGACCACCTGGTTACCGGGACGAGAGAAGTTCAGCGTGAACGTCGGCATGTCGCCGCCGAGGTAGTTGACCCGGAACACCAGTTCCTCGGGTAGCTGCTCGGCGTTGCGCCACACCACGAACCCGATGCCGGGATAGGTGAGCCCGTACTTGTGTCCACTGACGTTGATCGACACCACCCGCGGCAACCGGAAGTCCCACACCAGATCCGGATGCAGGAACGGCACCACGAACCCGCCGCTGGCGGCGTCGACGTGGACGGGCACGTCGACACCCCCGTCTGCGGCCAATTTGTCGAGCGCGGCGCAGATCTCCCCGATGGGCTCCAGTTCACCGGTGTAGGTGGTGCCCAGGATCGCCACCACTCCGATGGTGTCCTCGTCGACGTGCTCGAGCACCTGCTCCGGAGTGATGACGTAGCGACCGTCCTCCATCGGCAGATAGCGCGGTTCGACGTCGAAGTAGCGGCAGAACTTCTCCCACACCACCTGGACGTTCGACCCCATCACCAGATTCGGGGTGCGGCCCTTCCACGCATCGCCGCCGAGGCGCTGGCGCCAACGCCATTTCATCGCCAGCCCGGCGAGCATGACCGCCTCGCTCGACCCGATCGTCGACACCCCGATCGCGCTGTTCGGGTCGTCGTCGCGCAGATCCTCGGCGTGGAACAGGTCGGCCACCATGCACACGCAACGCTGCTCGATCGCCGCGGTCGCCGGGTACTCGTCCTTGTCGATCATGTTCTTGTCGAACGTCTCGGCCATCAGCTTCTCGGCCTCGGGGTCCATCCACGTGGTGACGAAGGTGGCGAGGTTGAGCCGCGAGCTGCCGTCGAGCATGAGTTCGTCGTGGATGAACCGGTAGGCCGCCTGGGGTTCCATCGCCTCGTCGGGCAGCCGCAGTGACGGCACCGGCGCCATCGCCAACCTGCCGGTGTAGGCGGGCGAGACGTGCTGGACGCGACTGTGCGTGCGCGACATTGGGTTTCCTTTCGGGGTCAGATGCTGCCGAGTGCCGTGCGGATGTGGTGCAGGATGCGCGACGCGGAGGTGGGCGCCGGGCGTGGGCCGGGGTCGGCCGCGGACGCGTTCGCGGCGCGGGCGTGGACGAACGCGGCCATCGCGGCCGCCTCACCGGCGGGCAGACCGGCGGCCAGCAGCGCGCCGATCATCCCGGACAGCACGTCACCGGAACCGGCGGTGGCCGCCCACGCCTCACCCGCCGGGTTGAGGTACGCGCGGCCTGGTCTACCCCCGGTCGCTACGCTCCTGCCCGCCGAACCGGGTTCGGCGACGACGGTCACGTTGCCCTTCAGCAGCACGGTGGCGCCGAACTGGTCGGCGACCTTGCGGGCCGCGCGGACGCGGTCGTCGCCCGGTGGCGATCCGGCCAGTCGGGCGAACTCCCCGGCGTGCGGGGTGAGCACGGTCGGCGCGCCGCGGTCGACGACGAGTTCGGGGTGCGCGGCCAGCAGCGTCAGCCCGTCGGCGTCGACGATCACGGGCAGGTCGGTGTCGAGCGCGAAACACAGCGCCGCCGCGCCGGCCTCATCGGTACCGAGCCCGGGCCCGACCACCCACGACTGCACCCGCCCGGCCGCCGCGGCACTGGGCGCGGCGACCACCTCCGGCCAGTGCGAGACCACCTCGGCTGCAGCACTTCCCGCGTAACGGACCATTCCGCTGGTGGCGGCGACGGCGGCCCCGGTGCACAGGATCGCTGCACCCGGGTAGGTCGACGAACCGGCCAGCACGCCGGTCACGCCCTGGGTGTACTTGTCGTCTTTGGGTCCGGGCCGCGGCCACCGGGCCCGCACGTCGGCCGCCTCGATGCCCAGCACATCCGAGGGCGGCAGATCCAAACCGATGTCGACGAGTTCGACGCGGCCGCACTCCCCCAGCGCATGGACGGGTTTGAGCCCGCCGAACGTCACCGTCAGCGCTGCGTGCACGTGCGGTCCGTCCGCGGCGCCGGTCTGCACGTCGAGACCGCTGGGGATGTCGACGGCCACCACGGGGATCCCGGCGTCGTCGACGGCGGCGAACACCTCCGCGGCCGCGGGCCGCAGCGCCCCGGACCCGGAGATGCCCACGACTCCGTCGATCACGAGATCGGTTGCTGTCGGCACCTTTTCGACCACCCGCCCGCCGACCCCACGGAAGGCGGCGAGCCCCTTGGGGTGTGCGCGGTCCGGGTTGAGCAGCACCGCGGTGGCCGAAGCCCCACGCCGGCGCAGCAACGTCGCCGCCCACAGTGCGTCCCCGCCGTTGTCCCCGGACCCGACGACGGCGCAGACCGTCCGGCCGGCGACGCCACCGGTGCGCGCAGTGAGTTCGCGGGCGATCGCCGTCGCCAGGCCCAACGCGGCGCGCCGCATGAGAGCGCCGTCGGGCAGGCGCTGCAGCAACGGTGCTTCCGCGTCGCGGATCGCCTCCGCGCTGTAGTAGTGCCGCATCACGCACACCCTACGTGGGCAGGTGGTGCGTGCGGGTGCGCTTACTCGACGATGTCGGTGGCGGCCGGCCCGAACAGGTAGAGCGCGTCGAGTACCGGCGCGGGGTCACCCGACCAGTCCATCGCCACCAGTTGCGCGTGGCTGCGGCGCCCTGTGCGCCAGCGCAGCGTTTCGAATCGCGAAGTCCGCAAGCGCAGTTCATCACCGTCGGCGGGTCCGGTGTGGTACTCGCCGTCTTCGACGATCACGCACAGCGCCATGGGCGGCTCCAACATGTCGACCAACTGGTCGAACACGTACCCCACCGCCGCGGAGTCGCGCGCTCCCGGGCGGCCGAGCGCCCCGCGGATGTCGTGCTCGTGGCTGACGATGTCGCCGACCGGGGCGACCAGGCCACGACTGCGCGCCAACTCGTCCAGGCGCCGCACCGCCTCGGATCCGGCGGCGAGCAGGTCGACAGTCGAGGTCTCGTCGAATCGGGCGACCTGCGCGGCGGTGTACGCGTCGGTGGGCACACCGGACAGGCGGCCGTCGCACCATTCCTGGGCGACCGCGACGACGTGGGCCACGACATCGCGTACCGTCCACGCCGGACATGCCGGCACCGGGGTGTTGCACCCCGCGTCGTCGAGCGGGGCGACCAGCTCGGCGATCCGCTGGTAGCACTCCCGGTAGAGCCGGGCACTCAGCACCGCCTCAATGGTCGACACAGCAGCCACGCTCCTCGGACTGGCCGTATTCGTCGTGCCAGCACCACCATTCATACGGCGGATCCTGCGGGTAGCCCGCCGGCGAGTCCTCCCAGGTCTCCTGCCGGCCGAGCGCGGTCATGTCGAGGAACGTCCAGGTGTTGACGAACGCCTCGTCGCCGCGGTCGTTGATGAAGTACGTGCGGAAGACCCGGTCGCCGTCGCGGATGAAGGCGTTGGTGCCGTGCCACTGGTCGCATCCGAAGTCGGCGTCGAAGTCGTCGGTGATCGTGAACCACGGGATGTCCCAACCCATTCGCGCCTTCACCCGCGCCAGGTCCGGCTGCGATGAGCGCGAGGCGTAGACCAGCGTGGTGTCGCGCGCGTTGAGGTGGGCGAGGTTGCCGATGTGGTCGGCCATCAACGAACAGCCCACACAGCCGTGGTCGGGCCAGCCGTGCACACCCGGTTCGACGAAGGCGCGGTACACGATCAGTTGACGACGGCCGTCGAAGAGATCGAGCAGCGTCGCCGGCCCGTTCGGCCCCTCGAACGCGTACGGCTTGTCCACCGCCATCCACGGCATCCGCCTGCGCATCGCGGCGAGTGCGTCCCGGGCGCGCGTCATCTCCTTCTCCCTGACCAGCATCTGCCGGTGCGCGTCCTGCCATTCCTGCGCCGACACGATCGATGGTGTGCTCATCGCGGCCCCTCACCAACATTAAACAATATAGTTGAACGTTACTTCGCCCAGCACACCACACCCGGGCCGCTATAGTCAACAACATGGTTGAAGATCAGGTGCTGGATCGCGCGTATGCCGCGCTCGCCGATCCGACGCGCCGCCGACTGCTGGAAGCGCTGCGCGCCGGTGACGCACGCATCACCGATCTGGCCGCTCCCCTGCCGATGACCTTCGCCGGCGTCTCCCGCCACATCGGAGTGTTGGAATCGGCGGGACTGGTCACCCGCGAGGTGCGCGGCCGCGAACACTGGCTGTCGCTGCGGCCGGACGGTCTGACCGGCGCCGCACAGTGGATGGACGAACAGACGCAGTTCTGGTCCACCCGGGCCGACGCGTTGGCGGCCCGCCTGTCGCGGAAGCGGCGCGCCAAATGACCGAGGCGCCGACCGTGCGCGTGCAGCGCCTGATGCCCGCACCCCCGGACGAGGTGTTCGACGAGTGGCTCGACCCGGAGTCTCTGAAGGAGTGGATGTGCCCGCATCCGACCCGCGTCGTCGATGTGCAACTCGACGCCCGCGTCGGAGGGATCGTTCGGTTCGATGTCGACCATGTGGGCGAGCAGGTCCTGATCACCGGGCAGTTCCTCGAGATCGACCGCCCACAACTGCTGCGGTTCACGTGGAGCACCTCCAACTGGGCCGATCCGACGATCGTCAGCGTCGTCGAGGTCACCTTCGCCCCGGCCGGTGACGATGAGACACTCATGTCGATCGAGCACACACAGCTCCCGCCAACGGAATTCCAGAACTTCCACAGCGGCTGGACACTGACCTTCGATCAGCTCGCCGCCACTATTCGACGGTGACCGACTTGGCGAGGTTGCGCGGTTTGTCGACGTCGTAGCCGCGCGCCCTGGCGACCTCCGCGGCGAACACCTGCAGCGGGATCGTCGACAGCAGCGGTTGGTAAAGCGTTGTGGTGGCCGGGATCTCGAAGATGTGATCCGCAAACGGCCGCACCGTGTCGTCACCCTCCTCGGCGATCACGATGGTGGTCGCGCCGCGGGCCTGGATCTCCCGGATGTTCGACAGCAGCTTGGCGTGCAGCATCGACGCCCCCTTGGGCGACGGCATCACCACGATCACCGGCAGACCCTCGTCGATCAGCGCGATGGGACCGTGTTTGAGCTCACCGGCGGCGAAGCCCTCGGCGTGCATGTACGCCAGCTCCTTGAGTTTGAGCGCGCCTTCGAGCGCCACCGGATAGCCGACGTGCCGGCCGAGGAACAGGATCGTCGGCTTGTCGGCGAAACGGTGGGCCAGTTCCACGATCGGGTTGAGCTGTTTGAGCACCTGCGCGACGAGCTTCGGCATGGCCTCGAGTTCGTGGTACTCCCGCGCCACCTCGTCGGGGTACTTGGTGCCGCGGGCCTGGGCCAGGGCCAGCCCGACGAGATAGTTGGCGGCGATCTGGGCGAGGAACGTCTTGGTGGCCGCGACGCCGATCTCGGGTCCGGCGCGGGTGTAGAGCACCGCGTCGGCCTCGCGGGGGATCTGGCTGCCGTTCGTGTTGCAGATCGCCAGCACCTTGGCCTTCTGCTTCTTGGCATGCCGCACCGCTTCGAGGGTGTCGGCAGTCTCCCCGGACTGCGAGATCGCCACCACCAGCGTGCTGCGGTCCAGCACTGGGTCGCGGTAGCGGAACTCGCTGGCGAGTTCGATCTCGACGGGCAGCCGTGTCCAGTGCTCGATCGCGTACTTGGCCAGCAGACCCGAGTGGTACGCCGTCCCGCAGGCCACCACGAACACCTTGTCGATGTCGCGCAGTTCCTGATCGCTGAGGCGCTGCTCGTCGAGCACGATGCGGCCGTCGATGAAATGGCCGAGCAGCGTGTCGGAGACCGCGGCGGGTTGCTCGGCGATCTCCTTGAGCATGAAGTACTCGTAGCCGCCCTTCTCGGCGGCCGACAGGTCCCAGTCGATGTGGAATTCCCGGAAGTCCACATCGGTGTTGCCGTGGAAGTCGCTGACGGTGTAGCCGTCGGCGGTGACCACGACGGCTTGATCCTGGCCGAGTTCGACGGCGTGGCGGGTGTGCTCGATGAACGCCGCGACGTCGGAGCTGACGAACATCTCCCCGTCGCCGATGCCGAGCACCAGCGGCGTCGAGCGGCGCGCCGCGACGATCGTGCCCGGTTCGTCGGCGTTGGCGAAGACCAGCGTGAAGTGCCCCTCCAACCGACGCAGCACGGCCAGCACCGAGGCCGGGAAATCGCCCGCGGTGTCGCCGTAGCGGTACTGGCGCCCGACCAGGTGGACGGCGACCTCGGTGTCGGTGTCGCTGGCGAACTCGACGCCCTCGGCCTCGAGTTCACCGCGCAGCGGGGCGTAGTTCTCGATGATCCCGTTGTGGACGACGACGATCTTGCCGTCGGCATCCCGGTGCGGGTGCGCGTTGCGGTCGGTGGGTCGGCCGTGCGTCGCCCATCGGGTGTGGCCGAGCCCGCTGCAGCCGACCAGTGTGTCCGGTGCCGAGCACTCCAGGACCTCACCGAGGTTGGTCAGCCGGCCCGCGCGCCGGTGGACGGTCATCCCGCCGTGCCCGTCGAGTAGCGCGATGCCCGCCGAGTCGTACCCGCGGTATTCCATTCGGTGCAGCGCGTCGACCACGATGGCGCAGGCAGGACGATGCCCGACATAGCCGACGATTCCACACATAGAGAACCAGGGTAGTGCAAGAGCCGAGCGGGGAGAGGTGAGCTACGGTCGTCAGGTGGCCAGCACAAAGAAGCTGTTCAAGGCTTTGACCCGCCGCGGCCCGCACCGCGTTCTGCGCGGTGACCTGGGCTTTGCCGGCTTACCCGGCGTGGTGTACACCCCCGAGTCGGGGATCAACCTGCCCGGTGTGGCGTTCGGCCACGACTGGCTGGCAAGTGGGATGCGTTACAACGGGACGCTCGAACACCTCGCGTCGTGGGGCATCGTCGCCGCCGCTCCCGACACCGAGACCGGGATCGCACCCTCAGTGCTCAACCTGGCCTTCGACCTGGGCACCACCCTGGACATCATCGCCGGTGTCCGGCTCGGTCCCGGCAAGATCAGCGTGCACCCGACGAAGCTCGCGGTCGCCGGGCACGGGTTCGGCGGATCGGCGGCGGTGTTCACGGCCGCCGGGATGCCGGGGCGGCTGAAGGCGGTGGCCGCGCTCTTCCCGACCGTGTCGCGCCCACCCGCTGAACAGCCGGCGGCATCTCTGGAGGTCCCGGGCCTGATCCTGGCCGATCCGGGCGATCCCATGTCGCTGCGCTCGAATGCGGTCGAGTTGGCGCGGGCGTGGAAACCGGCGACGTTGCGTGCGGTGAACAAGGTGACCGCGGGTGGCCTGGTGGAGGGCCGACGGCTGGCGCGCGCGGTGAAGATGCCGGGTGAGGACAAGGGCACGCAGAAGATCGTGCGCGCGCTGCTCACCGGTTATCTGCTGCACGAGCTGACCGGAGACAAGGCGTACCGGGACTTCAGCGACCCCGAGGCAGTGCTGCCGAAGACCGAAGTGATGGATCCGCACTCGGACGATTCGGTCGATCTCGAGAACAAGGTCGTCGCCCTGCTGAAGCCGTAGTTTCCGGCCGCGGCTCGGGCCAACCAACCGGTTGGGTGTATAAACCTTCCATGGCTTCTCTGCGCACTGGCATCTTCTTGAGTTATGCGGGCGGTTTCCGTGAGGCCGTCGAGGACGTGGTCGAACTCGAGAAGACCGGGGTCGACATCGCCCTGGTCGCGGAGGCCTACTCGTTCGACGCGATCAGCCAGTTGGGTTACCTGGCCGCCAAGACCTCGCGCATCGAACTCGGTACCGGGGTGGTGCCGATCTACGTGCGGACGCCGTCGCTGCTGGCGATGACCGCGGCGGGCCTCGACTACGTCTCCGACGGCCGGTTCCGGTTGGGCATCGGCACGTCCGGCCCGCAGGTGATGGAGGGTTTTCACGGCGTCCCGTTCGACGCGCCACTGGGCCGCACGCGCGAGGTGGTGGAGATCTGCCGGAAGGTGTGGCGCCGCGAGAACGTCGAATTCGACGGCCGCTACTACCAGATTCCGCTGCCTGCCGACCGTGGCAGCGGCCTGGGTAAACCGCTGCATCTGATCAATCATCCGGTGCGCGAACGCATTCCGATCACCATCGCCGCCCTCGGACCCAAGAACGTCGAGCTGACCGCCGAGATCGCCGAAGGTTGGCAGCCGGTGTTCTTCCACCCCGAGAAGGCGGATGCGGTGTGGGGTGACGCGCTACGCGCGGGCTACGCCAAACGCGACCCGGCGCTCGGACCGCTGGACGTGATGGTGAGCGCCGCGCTGGCGATCGGCGACGACGTCGAGGACCGGTTGCAGTGGGTGAAACCGCAACTGGCGTTGTACATCGGCGGTATGGGCGCCCGGGGCAGGAACTTCTACCACAACCTCGCGACGCGCTACGGTTTCGGCGAGGTGGCCGATCAGATCCAGGATCTGTACCTGTCGGGCAAGAAGGCCGAGGCAATCGCTGCGGTGCCCGACGACCTCGTCCGCTCGGTCTCGCTGATCGGTTCGAAAGCTTTCGTCAAGGAGAGGTTGGCCGCCTTCGTCGAGGGCGGTGCCACCACCCTGCTGCTGCAGCCGGTGACCGCCGACCGCCGCGAATCGGTGCGTTTCGTGGAGGACTTGCAGGAGCTGCTCCCCTGAGTCGCGGAACTCACTCGCCAACCTGCGGAACCTCGTTCGCGGCGATCTCACACGGTGTCGCCGAGTCCGGCCCGGGTGGCGGTGCAATCGGTTCGGCCAATGGAGCCGCGGGCGCCGGGGGCGGCGTCGGGGCGGGCGGCTCGGGCACGGGCGGCGAAGGCATGGGCTCGTCGGCAGTGGCATCGACAGTGGCGGCCTCAGGCTTTTCAACCGCGGCCGGCTCCTCGGGCTCGGATTCCGGGTCGGGCTCAGCCTTCTGTTCTTCGGCCTCTTCGTCGTCCTCTTCTTTGTCGTCTTCGTCTTCGTGCGCGTCTTCGTCGAGTTCGAGCGCGTCGTCGGGCTCGTCGAGATCGGGCGGGTCACCGAGTGCCTCGCCGAGCGAGGGCATCAGGCCACTGACCATCTCGCCGAGTTGCTGACCGAGACCCCCGACACCACCGGATAGACCCGAAAGACCCGAGAGGCCCGAGCCCATATCCGGTAGCGCGCCCGCCGTGGGCATCGGCGCCGTGGGCATCGCGGCTGCGGCCGCGGGTTCGGTCATCGGCGCGGGTGCCGTCGCAGGTGGCGGCGGCCCCGGCGCGGCCGCGGCCACAGTAGGCGTGGGCGCAGGCGACCATGACTCCGCAGGCTCCGGAAAGCGCGGTGGCCCTTCGCTTCTCACCGCAGTGGTGGCGGTGTCGAAGCACTGCGCGACTGCCGCGCTCGCAGCCTCCATGGCGGCGACCCACTCCGCTCGCACGTCCTGTTCGACGAACGGTGCGACGTGGGCGTCGACCAATTCGCTGGCGGTGGCCTGGTCACCCACCCCCGTGGTGACGGTCTCCGCGGCCGCCCGCCATTCCCCGCGCACGCCGGCGGTTCGCGCGTCGACGGCTTCCGCGGCTGCGACCTTGGCGTCGACGATCCGCCAGAGCTCGTCGCGCAGGGCGCCCACCTGCTCGGCCGCGGTGGACAGCGCGGTGACCGCTTGCGCCGATGCGGCACTGTGCCGGTGCAGGAACTCGGCGGCCGCATCCGCACCCGTCCCCGTCCACGCCGCACTCAACGCATTCAGCTGCGCGTCCTGCAGTTCCTGAGCCTCGCGCACCGCGGCGACCGCCGCGCGGAGTGCGGCGTGGTCGGCGTCGAGCGCGTACAGATCCAGGCCCGCCTCACTGGCGTAGGCCTGCTCCAGCCGGTCGTTCAGGCCGTGACCGCAGGTGCCGAGCACCTGACACGCCGAGACGTAGCGCGTGAAATCGTCGACGGCAGGCCGTCCTTCGGCCAACCGGCCCGCCACATCGAAGGTCCCGGCCACGGCTCACCGCACCCGCAATGCCGCGTCGGCGTCGGCCTGGGCATACCGAACGGCCGACGCGCGCAACTCCGAAGCGACCCCACCCGCCGAGCGCGCCCACCCGCGCAGCGCGACGACGACATCGTCGAGCGCGGCGCGCAGCGCCTCACCGTGGGCGGTGTGGTCCCGGCCCGCAGCGGAGCCGTCGAATGACAACGCGGAAAGGTGTGTGCCGACCGCCGATTCGACGATGTTGGCCACGGCGTCGTACTGCCCGGCGATGCTGACAAGTGCCGCACCGTCGACGCGGGCGGCCCGAACTGCTCCCATGCCAGATTAGACGCCGCGCGGTGCGCGGCGGTTCCACCGTCAGCGCTGTTCGCTCACCGATTCCGCGACCCGGACCGCCAGCTGGCGGGCCGTGTCCTCGTCGGCCGCCTCGACCATCACCCGGACCACCTGCTCGGTGCCCGAGGGCCGCAACAGGATTCGCCCGGTGTCCCCGAGCGCCGCCTCGGCCTCGGCGACCGCGCTCTGCACCGATGGCGCTTGTGCGACGGTCGTCTTGTCGGCGACCTGGACGTTGATCAGCACCTGCGGCAACGTGTGCATCGGTTCGGCCAGCGCCGCCAGGGATTTACGCGTCTGGGCCATCCGCGACATCAACCGCAGACCGGTGAGGATGCCGTCACCGGTGGTGCCCATCGAGGGCATGACGATGTGACCGGACTGTTCGCCGCCCAGTGAGTACGACCCGGCCCGCAACTCCTCGAGCACGTACCGGTCGCCGACGCTGGTGGTGCGCACCTCGATGCCCGCGTCCCGCATCGCCAGATGCAGACCGAGATTGCTCATCACCGTCGCGACCAGGGTGTCGGAGGCCAACTCCCCGGACTCGCGCATGGCCAGCGCGAGCACCACCATGATCGCGTCACCGTCGATCACGCGTCCGTTGGCGTCGACGGCCAGGCACCGGTCGGCGTCACCGTCGTGGGCCAGACCCAGATCGGCGCCGTAGGACACCACGGCGGCCTGCAGGGTCTCCATGTGGGTCGACCCGCAGCCGTCGTTGATGTTGAGCCCGTTGGGATCGGCGTTGATGGTCAGCACGTTGGCACCGGCGGCACGGTAGGCCAGCGGTGCGGCCGCCGACGCGGCGCCGTGGGCGCAGTCGACCACGACGGTCAGCGCGTCGAGGCGGGTCGTCACGGCCTTGCCGACATGCCGCAGATAGCGGTCGAGGGCGTCGGGGGCGTCCACCACGCGGCCGATTCCCGCGCCGACCGGGCGCTCCCCCGGCCCCTGCTGCACGAGTTCGGCGATGCGGTCCTCGGTGGCGTCGTCGAGTTTGTGCCCGCCGGGGCCGAAGATCTTGATGCCGTTGTCGGGCATCGGGTTGTGCGACGCCGAGATCATCACGCCGAAGTCGGCGTCGTAGGCGCTGGTCAGATAGGCCACTGCCGGGGTGGGGAGCACACCGACGCGCAGGGCGTCGACGCCTTCGCTGGTCAGCCCGGCGATCACCGCCGCCTCCAGCATCTCGCCGCTGGCGCGGGGATCGCGACCCACGACGGCGACTCGGCGCCGGGCATGTCCGGCGGTGCTCAGCCGGCGCGCGGCCGCCGAGCCGAGCGCCAAGGCGAGCTCAGCGGTCAGGTCGCGGTTGGCGACCCCGCGCACGCCGTCGGTGCCGAACAGTCGAGCCATGCCGACAAACTTCTCACACATGGCGCCCGCGGAGCCAACTGCCGGACAGCACACCGCCCGCATCCGAGGGGGATGCGGGCGGTGGCTTGGTCCTGGTTATCCCTGGGGCCGGTTGGCGGCGCCGGGAGCCTGCTCGGAGCTACCCGGGCCGTTTTGGGTCACGGTGACCCCACCGGCATCGGCGATCTCGCATTTGGTGATCTGGGTACCGGCAGTGTCGACCTGCGTGACCTCCTCGCTCAGGAGCCCGAGGTTCGCGTCCGCCACGTCGCACAACTGCGCGACGACGTTCGCGGCGACGCCGACGTTCACGTCTTCAAGAATCGTCACATCGCCGATGCCGACATTCACCAGGCCATCGCCGATGATCGTGTCGGGCTGCGCCTGCGCGAGACCCATTCCGGCCGAGAACATGAGCGCTCCACCCATGACGGCACCAGCGGACGCACGCTTCACAATGCTCTTCACGTAGATAACTCCTCTATCAGTCGTAGAAGCGCGATCCGGCCCCCAAAAGAGACTGACCCATACCGGCGGCGGGAACGGCCCACCGTCGCCATTTCGACGTCGCGCTTCCACGAAGAGGCTTCCTTGATCCAACCGTGTTCAAACCGAAATCTCACCGAAATTTCATCAGCAAAGTGTATAATCAGCCAAATCTAATTAACTGCCACGTAAAACGGGCCGCCGCCGATACGCTGGTGAACGCACCACAGAGTCCTTCGCCGCGCCGCCGCTCGTTGTTACTGGAACCTCCGACGCAACCGCGCCCAGCACCGACGCGAAAACCCCGGAAACGACTCACCGCCCGCATCCGGGTGGATGCGGGCGGTGAGCAAGTGGATCGATTACCCGATCGGGGCGCTGTCGGCCGGCGCGGTCTCCGCCGACTCGGCCTCGCCCGGAACCTGCGCGCCGTCCGGGGTTGCGGCAGGCGCCTCAGCGGGCACCTCGGCGGCGGGCGCCTCAGCAGGCACACCGTTCTTGATGGCCAGCGCGCCACCCGGCAGGTTCTCGCACACCGTCTGGTCGGTGCCCTCGCTGGTGACCTTCTCGACCAGGGCGGTCACATCCGAGGCCGGGGTCCCGCAGATCGCACCGGCGGCGGTGGCGGCCGTATCGACGTCCACACCCTCGAGGATCGCGGTGGTGCCCACGGACACGGTCACGACGCCCTCGGGCGCCTCGACCGGCTGCGCGTTGGCCAGGCCGAGCCCGGCGGTGAACAGGAGTCCGCCACCCAGGATGGTGCCGGCGGCAGTGTTCTTCAGGATCTTGTTCATGGGGAGTGCTCCTTTTCAGTCACGAAGCCACGGCCCGGTGCGGTACGAGTGACTGACTCGCCCCCGGAGGCAGAAGGTCTGCCGACGCCGTCCGACGGCGCCCGTGCTTCGACTTCGAGGGTTTCCCAACCGGGCGCCGGGTTCAAGCCGCCCGCGGAGCAATGCGCATTTACCCCGGGTTGTCTAATTAACTGAATGGACGCTGTCATCCGTTGAATTCGCAGGGCAAATACGATTCGGATAACGCGCCGATTTTACTCGATTCGCATTGTGGGACGGCTCACAAAAGACAAATCGCCGGGCACATCGAAATGTGCCCGGCGATTCGGTGGAACGATCAGCGCTTGCTGTACTGAGGCGCCTTACGGGCCTTCTTGAGGCCGTACTTCTTGCGCTCGATGGCACGCGGGTCACGGGTGAGGAACCCGGCCTTCTTCAGCGCGGGACGGTCTTCCGGCTGCACCAGGATCAACGCGCGGGCGATGGCCAGACGCAGGGCGCCTGCCTGGCCGGACGGCCCGCCGCCGTCGAGGTGGGCGTAGACGTCGAAGCTCTCCAGCCGGTCGACCAGGACCAGCGGGGCCTTGATGAGCTGCTGGTGCACCTTGTTGGGGAAGTAGGCCTCCAACGTGCGACCGTCCAGGTTGAACTTGCCGGTGCCGGGCACCAGGCGCACCCGCACAACGGCCTCCTTGCGGCGGCCGACGGTCTGGATCGGACGGTCGATGTACACCGGCTCGCGGGGTTCGACGTCCGCGGCGGTCGCCTCGTCGGTCGTCGGCTCGACGGTTTCGGTCTCCACTGCCTCGGTCACTGCGCCACCTGCTTGATCTCGAACGGAATCGGCTGCTGTGCAGCGTGCGGGTGGTTCGGACCCGCGTACACCTTGAGCTTCTTCTGCACCTGCCGGCTGAGCTTGGTGTGCGGCAGCATGCCGACGATCGCGTTCTCCACGACACGGGTCGGGTGCTTGATCAGCAGCTCACCGATCGTGCGCCGGCGCAGGCCGCCGGGGTAACCCGAGTGGCGGTAGGCGTACTTGTTGTTGAGCTTGTCGCCGCTGACGGCGATCTTCTCGGCGTTGATGACGATGACGAAATCGCCACCGTCGACATTGGGCGTGAATGTCGGCTTGTGCTTGCCGCGCAGCAGTTTGGCTGCTTCGACGGCGAGCCGGCCGAGCACCACGTCGGTGGCGTCGATGACGTACCACGAACGTGTGGTGTCACCCGCCTTCGGCGTGTACGTAGGCACAGTGCTTACCCTTCTCATCTCGGGTTTTACCCCGCTCGGACCCCGGTGACCCGGGTGACGGTCTGGCGTGACGGAGGGTGGTCCCGGCGACCGACGTTGACCCGGGGACCCGCGTTACCGTGACGGCACCGCACGCCAACGTGGCAGCTTACCTGCGCGCGTCGTCGCAGGTCAAAACGCGGTTGGACACCACTCGCACAGAACTGTGCGGTCCCGCCGGGCTCCCCTCCCGTTGGGACCGCACAGGGTCTGTGTGCGTGGGATCACCACCCCCACGCGTTGGCCGCGCTGCGGTCGGTCGCCGCGACGTCGTCGGCGCCGTCGCGCACGGCCCGGCCCAGGCTGAACAGGATCTCGTTCAGCGCCGCGGCCGCCTGATCCCAGCGCAGCTGCTCGGCGCGGTACGCCTCGGCGGCGTGGCGGGTCCACACCTGCTGCAACGGGGCGATCTGCGCGCGCAGTTCGTCGAGTGCGGCGTTGAGCCGGCCGTGCGTCGCGTGGATCTCCTGGCGGACGGTGTACTCGATCTGGTCGAAGTCGTAGGACAGAACCTGGTCCATGGTGTCTCCAATTCTCGCTGCTACAGGGAGGTGCCGACGACACCGATTTGGTGGGAGTGCCCGTCGGAGGCGGCGATCAGCGTCTGCTGGTTGCTGCGCATGGTTTCGGCGATGCGCTGCAGAGCGGTGTGCAGCTTCACCGATTCGCCGTTCCAGCGGTCCACCACTTCGCGGAACCGGACGGCCGCCACCCCGCCCCACACCGACGGCGGCACGCTGGTCATCCGGCCGATGAACGATTGCAGCATCGCCCGGATCTCTTCGTTACGGGCGTCGATCGCGCCGGCGACAGAGCCCATGAGCTCGAAGTCGGTGTTGAGCGCGCCGCCGGTGGGTGTCGTCATCGAGGGGCTTCCCTTCTGTTGCGGTCGGATATGACTTACGACGGTGCCGATGCTCATCCGGTTCCGTTCTCGGACATGTTTTTTCCGAACACCGCGTGCGCCGAGTGCACCGCGGCGTCACACGCCGACCGAACGGCGTCGGTTCTGCCCGGTGGGCTCTGGCAACCGATCCCGATCCGCAGCGTGTCGTCGACGAGCACCACCCAGTCGGTCTGGTGCCTCGCCCGACGCTCCCGGTACGTGACGACGGCCCGACCGCCGCGTTCGTCGCGGGCGTGGAAATCGGTGAACACCCCGGGGGGCTGCGCCTCGAGCGCGCCGAGCAGTGTGTCACCCACCTCTCCGAGGGACTGGGCCCGCGGCAGCGGCGACTGCGTGACATGCAGCGCGACAGCGGGATCCGCGGGTGACGTGATCTGCACGCGGGCCGATCCGCCGCCGTCGGTGATGCGCCGAACGGTCCACAGCGCGGGTACGACGACCGCGGCGCGACCCTCCACCAGGAGGGTGCTCGGCTCCGCCGGTGGCGGTGCCGGCTCGTGCGTGACCACCGCCGCACCGACACCCGCCGCGGCCACCAGCGCCCCGGCCAGTACCGGTATTGCGCGTCGCCCGGACCGTCTCGGCGGTGGTGCGGCGACGGGACGGGTAGGGATCTGAACCACCTGGGTGGCGGCCGGTGTGACGGTGACCCCGGTACGACGGAGGGCGGCCGCGATCGCCGTCGCCAGTGCGCTCCCACCGACACCCGGCGGCGCATCGACGACGACCGTTTGCGCGTGGCCGATTTCACGAACGACCGCCGCGCACACCGCGTCGTCGGACGTGCGGGTCAGGGTGCAGATCCTGGCCGCGGTGACGGCGACATGCTCTGCGGCGATCTCCACGACCGCGTCGTATCCGCCGCCGAGCGCCTCTGCGCGGGTGACGGCGACCGCGGCGCCGCAGATGTCGCCCGCCGCGTCGAGTACCGCCTGCACCCGGCGCCTGCTCCACCAACCGGGATGCACCACCGCGAGCTCGTCGGCACCGGGACCGACGGCCGACCGCAGGAGATCCGTCATCACCGCGCGGACGCGGACCGGACCGTCTTCGACGAGCATGAGGGTATCGTCGATCGATTCGATTGCCGCAGTGGCCAACTCATCGTCGACCCGGTTGGGGCCACGCATCGCGACCGGACCGACCTCAACGGTGGTCACGGCGGATCGGTCCACGCCACCTGGATCAGCTGCTCGCCGGCGCCACGGGTGATCAGCGTCGCGCGCCCGGGGGCCAGCGCGCTGGGACGCGCGGATCCCAGAAGCACGCCTTCCTCGGGGCCGGCGCTCATCATCAGCCCCATCGCGCCCAGATCGCGCAGCCGTGCCAGCAGCGGATCGAACATCGCCCGGGCCGCACCGCCGGAGCGGCGGGCCACGATCACGTGCAGTCCGACGTCGCGCGCATGCGGCAGGTACGTCAGCAGCGGTGTCAGGCCGGCGCCGCCCGCCACCAGGTCGTAATCGTCGATGACGACGTAGATCTCCGGACCCGACCACCAGGATCGGGTGCGCAGCTGCTGCTGGGTGACATCGGCGCCCGGCATCCGGGCCGCGAGGCGCTCGACCAGGGCCGGCACCGCGGCGGCCAGAGCGGCCTCCGCCATCACGTAGCCGGTCAGATGCTCGGATTCGACGACCCCGAGCAGGGTGCGCCGGAAATCGACGACCAGCAGCTGCACCGCCTCGGGCGAACTGCGGGCGGTCAGCCCGGTGCACAACGCGCGCAGCGCCGCGGTCTTGCCGCACTCGACGTCGCCGAGCACGATGAGGTGTTGCTGCGCCGCGAAATCCAGTGTCACCGGCGCATTACCGTTCTCACCGATTCCGATGACCACCCGGGTGGGTGACTCCGCGGCTGCCAGGTCGTGGCGGTGGACGAGCGGGGGCAGTTGCGTGATCGGTGGTGCGTTGCGGTGGCCATAGCGGATTCGCAGAGTGTCCGCGGCCGCGGTGAGGGCCGCCGCGAGCCCGTCGGCGGTCGGTTGACCGTCGAGGCGCGGCACCGCGATCACCGTCTCGTGTCCGTCGCGGGTGAGGCCCCGCCCAGGCGTGCCGTCGGCGAGTTGCCGGGCCCGCTTGCGGTCCATCTCCGACTCCGCCGGATCCCCCAGTCGCAGTTCGATCCTCGTGCCGAGTTGGTCCTTGAGCGCGGGTCGCAGATCGGCCCACCGCGAGGCGGCCAGAACGACGTGGATCCCGTAGGACAACCCCTGTACGGCCAGCGCGGTGATCGACGGCTCCAGCTGCTCGAAGTCCCGGCGCAGCACCGACCAGCCGTCGACGACGAGGAACACCTCACCGTACGGGTCCGCTCCGGTGGCGGGATCGCCCGCGGCGCGGCGGCGCCGGTACTCGGACATCGACTCGATCCCGCCGCGCCGGAAGCGTGATTCCCTCGTGCGCAACAGACTTTCGCACTCCGCGACGATCCGCCTGAACAGCTCGGTGTCCTGCCGGCCGGCCACCGCCCCCACGTGCGGGAGTTCCGACATCGCGGCCAGGGCGCCACCGCCCAAGTCGAGGCCGTAGAACTGCACCTCGCGTGGATCGTTCGTGGCCGCCAGCGCCAGCATCAACGTGCGCAGCGCCGTCGACTTACCCGAGCGCGGACCTCCGATGACGGCGACGTTGCCCGCCGCTCCCCCCAGGGCGACGGTGAAGAGGTCGCGACGCTGTTCGAAGGGGCGGTCGACGAGGCCGATCGGCACCGTCAGCGGCGCGGCCTGGTCGGTGGGGGCGCGCGACAGCACCGCATCGAGCGCGGACGCACGGGACAGCGGGGGCAGCCATACGCGGTGTGCGGGCGCGCCGAACCCCGCCAGCCGATCCACCACGGTGTCGAGCACCGTCGGCGCCGACCGGCACGCCGACTCCGGGACAGGGTGATCCGGCTCCTGACGGACAGCGGTGAACAGCCGGGGTCTCGGGTGTTCCTCAGGAGGCGCCGGGTTCGCGGTGACGGGGCCGGAGACGAACGCGGTGCGGAACCGGGTCATGTCACCGGACGCCGTCTTGAGGTAACCCACTCCCGGCGTGTTGGGCAGTTCGTGGGCGTCGCCCACTCCGAGCACCGCACGGGATTCGGTGGCCGAGAACGTCTTCAGGCAGATCCGATACGACAGGTGGGTGTCGAGCCCACGAAGCCGGCCCTCGTCGAGCCGTTGACTGGCCAGCAGCAGATGCATGCCCAGCGACCGGCCGACCCGCCCGATCGCGACGAACAGCTCCGCGAAATCGGGCTGCTGGGCGAGCAGTTCGGAGAACTCGTCGACCACGATCAACAGCACGGGCAGGGCCGTCAGATCGGGTCGGGATGCCTGCGCCTGCCGGTAGCCGGCGATGTTGGCGAGGTTGCCCGCGGACCGCAACAGCTGCTGGCGGCGGTGCATCTCACCCGCGAGGGCGTCACGCATGCGCGCCACGAGGTGCGACTCCTCGTCGAGGTTGGTGATGACGGCCGAGACGTGGGCGGTCCGCTCGAGACCGAGAAACGTGGCCCCGCCCTTGAAGTCGACGAGGATCAGGTTCAGTTCATCCGGCGGATGGGAGGCGATCAGTCCGAGGGTCAACGTACGCAACAGCTCCGACTTGCCCGAGCCCGTGGCCCCGACGCAGAGCCCGTGTGGTCCCATTCCCTGCTGAGCGGCTTCCTTGAGATCCAGTTCGACCGGTGTTCCGTTGTCGGACAATCCGATCGGCACCCGCAGGAACCGGTCCTGGGGCGGCGATCGCCACGCCGCGGCGGGGTCGAGCGTGGTCGGATCGGTGATGCCGAGCAGGTCCTGCCAGTTCCTCGGCGTGCCGCGGACCGGCGCCTGCGCGACCCGACCGGCACTCGCGGCCAACCGCCTGACACAGGCGTCGGCCTGATCGGTCGTGAGGCCGTCTGGGCGGCCCGCGCGGTCGTCACCGGTGCGGTCCCGGATCGTCAGTTCCCCGGCTTCGACGTGCACCGTCATGTCACCGCGGTCCGGGCCACCGAGACACAGCACCGTCAGATCCGGTGCACGCGCCGGTGGTGGGACGCCGTCGACGATCAGCAGGGTATGCCCGCCGGATGACCGGTGGTGCGGTGTCCACTTCAGCCACTCCCATTCACGGGCGGCCGCCGCGCCGGACTCCGCACGGACGGAGATGTCCCCGGGGCCGTGCAGAGTGACGAGTTGGCAGAGCGCTGACCTCGCAAGATCCCGCACCGCCACCGGATCTCCGGTGACACAGATCAGCCCGGGTTCGGTGACCTTCACGGTGAGCGGCAGACCGTCGACCGTGGCCCGGTCCCGGACCAGCGTGCGCACCGCTTCGGCGGTCACCGGGTCGACGTCGTCGGTCCGGCCGGCCTCCGGGGCGATGAGTCGCACACTCATGGGCGCTCGGCCGAGACCGATTCGCACACAGCCGAACCCGTCGCCGTCGACCGTCTTCTCCCACATCCGTGCGCTGCCGGCGATCGCCCACAGTGTGTCCGGGTCGGGGTGCAGGCGGTGCTCGTCGTCGTACTGTCGGCTAGCGGTGCCGGCGACGGCGTGGTCCACACCGTCGAGGTAGCGCAGATACTCGCGTCGGTGTCGTTCCACCTCGGCGCCGCGTTGGGTACCGCGGGCGCCGAACGCCAGGGTGCCGACCAACGACATCACCATCATGACGGGAAAGAACCCGAACATCGGGCTCCTGGCCTGACCGGCGCCCGAGCTGAAGTACAGCAGCATCATCCCGCCCGCGGCGACCAGCATCGCGAACGGCATCAGCCGCGCCAGCGGATGCCCGCCGGTCGGACGCGGCACCGGCGGCGGCGCGTCCAGTGTGAATTCGCCCTTACGGGGGATGCGTTCGGAGATGTCCATCAGTGGTTGGACGGTGCCCGGCGCCGATCGGTTCCCTGTCCACAGGAACCGAATTCGGTGCGCGGGACTGTCGTGGCGCGCGGTTACGGTGGCGACATCTCAAGCGATGGGAGTAGCCGTGTCGGCCAACGTGTGTCACGTCTCTGTCCATGCCGACGACGTCGGCGCGGTGGATCTCGCGCTGCCCGCGCGGCTGCCGGTGGCGTCGCTGATCCCGGACATCGTCCGATTGGCCGGTGCCGACACCGGGACGCCGGCACGGTGGGAGCTCGCCACGCTGTGCGGCACCGTCCTCGACGAGGCGGTTCCGTTGCAGGATCAGGACGTTCGCGACGGTGACGTGTTGCTGCTGAGCCCCACGCTGTCCCGTGTGCCGCGGTTCGACCGACCCGATGTCGTCACCGCGGTGCTGGCGTCGGCGCCGCCGCAGGGTGACACGCGTGCGCTGCGGGTGGTCGTGGGGGTGATCGCGGCGGCGGCGGGGGCGCTCGCCGGTCTGGCCGGGCAGAGATCGGCGTCGCTGATCACCCTCGGCATGCTGGCGTGCCTGGTCGGCGGGACCGCGGTCGCCATGTCGCGGGCGGGACGGGAGATGTGGGTGTGCGGTCCCCTCGGGTGGCTCACCGTGCTGTTGGCCGGGCTGTGCGGGGCGCTGGCCGTTCCGGGCGCGCTGGATGTGCCTCACGCACTGCTGGGTGTCGCTGCCGCAGCGGCTGTTTCGCTGGTCCTCCTCCGCCTCCGGGTCGGGTCGCCGGTCGTGTCGACCGCGGCGGCGTGTGCGGGCCTGCTGTGCGCCGCGGTGATGTCGGGCGCGGTGGTGTGGCAGGTGTCGCCGCATTCGGCCGGCGTCGCGCTGGCACTGCTGGCGCTCGGTGCGTTGAGCCTGGCCCCACGTCTCTCTGTCCTGCTCTCCGGGCTGGCTCCTGCACCCTCGCTGACGGACGAACTCCTTCCCGACGCGGCCCACCGGGCGGCCGCCGGGCACCGGCTTCTCGTCGGGCTGGTGATCGGCATCTGTGCGGCGGCGTGCATCGGCACCGCCGTGGTGGCGATCGGGGGTCTCAGTGGTGCGCGACACTGGCTGTCCGGCACCGCGTTCTGCGTCGTCGCCGGAGCGGCGATGCTGCTGCGGTCACGCTGCTACGCTGCGGGCGCGTGCCGGTGGGCGCTGACGCTGTCCGGATCGTGTTCGCTCACAGCAGCATTCGTGGTGGCGGCGATGCGGTACGGTCCTTGGGCGGCGGCGGTGGCGGTCTGCGCCGGCGTCACCGTGATCGTGCGCGAGAGCCCGGGTGAGCCGTCGCCGCTCGCCGCGCGCTCCGTCGAGGTGCTCGAGTACGCCGTCCTGGCGGCGGTGGTGCCGGTCGCCTGCGCGGCACTCGACCTGTTCGCCATGGTCCGCACCTCGGACCTGATATGACCGGCCGAATCACCGCGGCGACCCTCACCGGACTGCTCGTGGCGGCGGTTCCGTTGGCGACGGCCCCGGAGGTGTCGGCGGTGACCCCACCCGCCGTCGACGACGCGTTCCTTCCCGCCGCCGCACCACCGGCACCGCCGCAGCGCACCGAACAACGCGCGGAGTGCTCCGGCGCCGAACGCGACCGGGACCCGCCTGCGGACGCACGCCAGTTGGACATGCTGAACCTGCAGAGCGTGTGGCCGCTGACCAGGGGCGCGGGCCAGACGGTCGCCGTCATCGACACCGGCGTGGCCAGGCACCGGCTCCTCCCCCGACTCATGCCCGGCGGTGACTACGTGTCGACCGGCGACGGAACCGACGACTGCGACGGGCACGGCACGCTGGTGGCCGGGATCGTCGCGGCGACAGGAGAATTCACCGGCGTGGCGCCGGATGCCGCGCTGCTGGGCATCCGTCAGTCGAGCAACAAGTTCGGGGCGGCCGACGATCCGGGCGTCACGGGGTACGGCGATGTGCAGACACTCGCGACGGCGGTGCGCGCCGCGGCGGACCTCGGTGCGACGGTGATCAACGTGTCGTCGGTGGCCTGTCTGGCTGCGGCCGATGCGCTCGACGACCGCGCGCTGGGCGCCGCCCTCGCCTATGCCGTCGACGTGCGCAATGCGGTCGTGGTGACCGCGGCGGGCAACGTCGGCGGTCCGGGCCAGTGCCCGACGCAGAACGCCACCCAACCGGGCCGACCGGATTGGCAGAGCGTCGAATCCGTTGCCAGCCCGGCCTGGTACGACGATCTGGTGCTCACGGTCGGATCGGTGCGCACCGACGGCGCCCCGTCGGAGTTCAGCCTCGCCGGACCGTGGGTCGACGTCGCCGCGCCGGGTGAGCACGTGGTGTCGCTGGACCCCGATGGTGACGGCCTGGTCGATGCCCTGCCGACCGCCGACGGCGACGCGTCGATCGCCGGCACCAGTTACGCCGCGCCGGTGGTCTCGGGGGTCGCGGCGCTGGTGCGCTCGCGCTGGCCGCACCTGACCGCCCGCCAGGTGATGCAGCGCATCGAGGACACCGCGCACCGGCCACCTGCGGGCTGGGATCCCGTCGTCGGCCACGGTGTCGTGGACGTGGCGGCCGCCGTGAGCGGCGGCGTACCCGCCGACACGACCGAGACCCCAGCGCGGTCACTGCACGCACCGGCCGACGTCCCGCACGACGGGCGGCCCCGCCGGGTCGCCATGGCCGGAGCGGGGATCTGCGTGGCGATCACGGTGCTCGTCGCGCTGAGCGCCTCATCGCACCGGCGCGGCCACTCCGACCGCGTCGCGCGTCACTGACGCTGCGGCACGGCTCAGTTCGGGTCCGCGGGGCAGCCGGGCCAGCACCGGCCACGGCGCAGGCACCGGCGACGACCCCACGCCGAGCGTGCGGGCGGTGTCGTCGTCGGGCACCCCGAACAGCACACCGAGGTCCGTCACCAGATAGCGCGGTTGTGCGCCGCCCCCGCCGCCGGTGACGCCGACCGGACGGGTGTAGACACTGCGCCCCGGCGGAAGGGACACGCCGTCCACGTTCGGTCCGGCACCGTCGGCCTGCGCAAGCTCCACGACCGCGGCAGCCGGCGCGGTGTCGACGAGCGTGGTGGTCACGTCCGGGCCGTTCATCGCCCAATGTGCGCACAGCACAGTCGGTTCGGTGATGGTCACCCGATCGGGATGGGTGGCGGTCGGCAGCGGGGCCACGGCGCCGGCCGCGGCCACCGCATCGGGGGCGACGGCGGGAATGTCTTGACTGCGTTGGCGGACGGTGAACCGGATCAGGTCGGCGGTCACCTCACCGATGCGCTGGACGCCGTCGGCCAGCACGACGTAGTACTCCGCGGTGTCGGCGCGCGGCAGGCGCACGACCTCACCCACCGGATGGCCTGCCACGGCACCCCGGCCGCCGGCGCGCGGCACGGCCGGGGCGGTGATCGGCGGGTTCTCGGGCAGCGCGTCGAGTAGTGCACGGGAGACCGGTCGCGGGGTCACACCGTCCAGCCGCAGGGCCCGCACGACCGCGGTGTCGCGCAGGTCGACCGCGGAGCGCCGGCCGGCGTGCAGCAGGTAGGTGACCGCCGGACCTTCCGACCGTGCGGTGACCAGGACGGCGCGATCCCCGGCGAGGACGCCCGGCGGTTGCGGTCCGACCGCCACCGACGTCGATTCGGCGCGGTCGCACACCGTCCACCCGGCCTCCTGCGGCGGCAGCACCGGCCCGATCACGGCCGGCGCGCCGGCGATGCCGACCTGGGGTCCGCGCCGCGCTTCGGCCAGCGCGCGGGCGCTGACCGTCCGGGGCTCCGCGGCGTTGCCGACCACCAGGCGGGCCGAGGCGAGGTTGGGCACCGGATGCAGAGTGTCGGCGATCCGCACGTAGAGGGCGCCGGACTGCGCCTCCATCACGATCGGGGCATCGCCGAGGCCGCCCTGCGGGCGCAGCACCGCCAGGATCGCGCAACCGGCCACCGCGATGGCCGCAAGCACCGCACCGGCGACGAGTGCGATCGACTGGCCGCGCAGCGGATCGTCGAGCATCCGGACGTCCGCGCGGACCAGTGCGTGTTCCATGCGGCGCATCAGGAACCGGTATCCGCTGACGTGCAGCCCGGTGGTCGGTCGGCCCATATCCACCCCCGAGGGGGAGCGTAACCGCGCTCCGCGCACCTCCCTGACGCCGATTTTCCGGCCGCCATGTCGGTGCTCGGGCATACAGTTGACGCAGCAGTGGGAGGTGTCACGATGTTCCAGGCGATGCGGCAGTACTGGCGCCAGCCGGAACATTTCTATTGGCTGACCTCCTTCCTGGCCGCGCGGGAGGCGCAGTCGGCGACGTGCCGGCTGATCGCGATGTTCGTCGCGACGCTCGGGGCGGTGCCGCTGGCGATGCAGTGGAGCGACGCCGGCCCGAACACCACCTTCGAGCGCGGTGTCGGCGCCGCGGTCACGCTCAGCTGCCTGGTGATCGCGGGCTTCTGGTTGCGGCGCCGGTGGCCGTCGCGGCGGCAATCCGGCGTGTTCGTGGCGGTGACGGCCGTCATCATCGCCGCCGGCTCCCTGATCATGTCCGACCCCGAGGCCGGTCTGCTGCTGGCGACGGGCTTCGCGGTGTTGGGGGCCTACATCGCGCTGTTCCACACCGCCCACTACATCGTCGGTGTGTTCGCGCTCTCCGAGTTCACCGGCGTCGTGCTGGCGTTCCGGCTGGCCGAGACGGCGGGTGCGGTGTGGGCGCTGACGGCGCTCACCATCGTCATGACGGTCACCGTGGCGGTGCCGTTCGCCTGCCACCTGCTGCTCTACGCCGTCGACATCGACGTGGACAACGCCGACATCGACCCGCTGACCGGGTTGTTGAACCGTGAGGCGTTCTACCGCGCCGCCGGCCACGTGGTCTCCCGCAGCCGTGACGACGATCAGCGCCTGGTGTTGGTGGTCATCAACCTCGACAACATGCGACTGCTGTGTGAGACCGACGGTGAGCTGGCGTGTGAGCGGGCCCGCGTGGCGATCGGCCAGACCCTGCGTGAGACGACCCGCCACAACGCGTTCGTCGCCCACACCGGTGACGACGAGTACCTGATCGCCGACACGTTCGCCACGACGGATTCGTTCCCGCTGGTCGAACGGGTGCGGAAGGCGATTGCCGCGACGCCGCCACGGGTGACGGCGAGCATGGGTGTGGTCAGTACACCGATGCGCGGTTTGGGTGCCTGCCCGCCGACGGAGCTGCTCGACGAGCTGATCACGGTCGCGACGATGGCGATGTACGACGCCCGCCGCGCCGGGGGCAACCAGGCCCGTTACGTCTCGTGTGACCGGCCGGCCGTCCTCGACAACGCCCGGCCGCTGGGCACCGACGACCTCTAGGAGTCCTTCGCGCGACGCTCACGGTAGGCCGCCACATGCTGACGGTTGCCGCAGTTGCCCGTATCGCAGAACATCCGCGACCGGTTGCGCGACAGATCCACCAGCACCGCCTCGCAGTCCGGTGCCGCGCAGGTCTTCAGCCGCCGCAGCTCCCCGGCGCGGATCAGGTCGGCCAGCGCCATCGCCATCTCGGCGCCCATGCGCTGCCACAGCGGATCGTGGATCGACGCCAGGTGCAGATGCCATTCCGGCATCTCGGGGTGGCGGGTCAGCCACGGGGAGGCCCGCGTGTCCGACAACAGCGCATTGACCTGACCGACGGTGCGCTCCTCGTCGTCGGCGGCCGCCCAGATCTTGCCGAGCCGCTCCCGCAGCCGATGCACGGCGGTGAGTTCGGCGTCGTCGCGGTCCCGCCGTCCGGTCCAGCCGAAACCGTCGAGGTACTCATCCAGCGCGGCCATGTCGCCGAGTTGTTCGCCCTGGACCCGATCGCTGTTGATCAGCACACACGCTGCCCGCAGTGTGAGTTCTGTGTCATGAGTGAAATTCATTTGACTCATGACTCCTTCGATCGATACGGTCAGGACCAAAGCTCATTTTACTCATTACATCTCCGGAGGTGTTCGTGGCTGCGCACGGCGCTCTCACTTCGCAGCGGGCCCCGGTCGACCACTTCCGGTCCGGCCTGATGCTTGCCGTCGGTTCGGCGTTCGCCTTCGGCATGTCCGGACCACTGGGCAAGTCGCTGATGGTCGCCGGGTGGAGCCCCACCGCGGCGGTGACGGCCCGACTGGCCGGCGGCGCGCTCCTCATGGCGGTGTTCGCGACCGTCGTGCGCCCCGGTTGGCTGCGCGAGGCCGTATCGCACTGGCGGACCGTCTTCGCCTACGGCGCGGTTCCGATCGCCGGCGCCCAGCTCTTCTACTACAACGCCGTCTCGCACCTCACGGTCGGCGTGGCACTGCTGCTGGAGTACACCGCCCCGCTGCTCGTGGTGGCGTGGCTGTGGCTGACCACCCGCCGCAGGCCGTCGAACAGGACGCTGGCGGGCGTCGCGCTCGCCGTCACGGGCATCATGCTCGTCCTCGGGGTCATCGACAGCGGCGGATTCGCCGCCGCGCACATCAGCCTCGTCGGCGTCGGCTGGGGCCTGGCCGCCGGTGTGTGCGCCGCGTGCTACTTCCTGATGTCGGAGCGGGTCGCCACCGGCGAGGAGAACGCAGGCAGCGTCCATCCGGTCACCCTGGCGGCGGCCGGGTTGGCCGTCGGCGGGGCGCTCACCGCGCTGCTCGGCCTCGTCGGCGTCATGCCGCTGACCTTCACCGCCGCCGACACCGTCATCGCCGGCTGGGCCACCTCGTGGGTGGTGCCGGTGATCGCGCTCGGCCTCATCCCGACCGCGATCGCTTACACGCTGGGCATCATGGGCATTGCGCGGCTGCGGCCGCGGTTCGCCTCACTGGTCGGGCTGTCGGAAGTGCTGTTCGCCGTGCTGGCGGCCTGGGTCCTGCTCGGCGAATCGATGACCGTGGTGCAGGCGCTCGGCGGGGTCATCGTGCTGAGCGGCCTCGCGCTCGCCCGCCAGGGAGACCGGCAGGATTCTCGCGATGCCGACGGCGGGGACCTGGTCGCCGAGGCGATGTGGCCCGAAACACCGTTCGAGGATCGCAAAGAACCGGGATCCGTTGGCTGTAGCTAGCCCACCTATGTGATTATGTGCCGGTGATCTCGCTTCGGGCCGGTGCGCGCCTGGCCGCCACCGCACTCTCCGTCGTCACCGCCGGTGTCCTCGTCGCCGCGGGCCCCGCGCCGAGCGCTACCGCGCAGGGCTGCTCCGATGTCGAGCTGATCTTCGCGCGCGGCACCAGCGAACCGGCGGGCATCGGCCGGGTCGGCCAGGCACTCGCCGACGCGATGCGCCCGATCCTCGGGGGGCGCACGCTGAGCACCTACGGCGTGAACTACCCGGCCACCTACGACTTCCTGACCACCGCCGCGGGGGCGGCCGACGCGACCGCGCGGATCGCGTCGGTCTCGAGTCAGTGCCCCGGCACGCGATTCGTGCTGGGCGGGTACTCGCAAGGCGCGGCGGTGATCGACATGCTCGCCGGCGTTCCACCGCTCGGGAACCGGATCGGCGACATCGGATCGGCGCCGCCGCTGCCGGGGAGCTACGTCAGCGACGTCGCGGCGGTCACGGTGTTCGGCAACCCCGCCACCAAGTTCGGCAACCCCGTCAACGCGCGGGGCCTGTTCGCCGGACGCGGAATCGACCTCTGCAGCGACGGCGACCCGATCTGCTCGGACGGCCGCAACCCCTTCGCGCACACCAACTACGAATCGTCGCCGTTCATCGGTCAGGCAGCAGGATTCGCAGCCGGCCTGATTTGACGATCATGTCGGTTACCATCGACGGGGTGCAAGATCATTCCGCCTCGCCCCGCTGGGTCCGCCGGTGTCTGACGCTCGCCGCGTCCGTGTTCGTCGCCGCCGGACTACTCATCGCGCCTTCGACACTGTCACGCACCGCCGCCGTCGCGTCCGCGCAGTCGTGCCCACAGGCCGAGCTGATCTTCGCTCGCGGCCGCACCGAATCGCCCGGCGCCGGTGTGATCGGCAATGCACTGATCAGCGCCCTGCGCAGCAAGACCGACAAGGACATCGGCCTCTACTCCGTGCAGTACCCGGCGGACACCGAGATCGACATGGGCGCCAACGACATGAGCTCACGCATCCAGGACATGGCCGGACGGTGCCCCGACACCCGCCTGGTGCTGGGCGGCTATTCGCTCGGCGCGGCCGTGACCGACATCGTGCTCGCGGCACCGATCGCGGCGTTCGGTTTCGACAGGCCGCTGCCGCCGGGCATGGACCAGCACATCGCCGCGATCGCCCTGTTCGGCAACGGCGTCGCGTGGGTCGGGCCGATCACCAACTTCAGCCCGCTCTACCGCGAACGCACGATCGAGCTGTGCCACGGCGCCGATCCGATCTGCAGCCCGGCCGACCCCAACACCTGGGAAGGCAACTGGCCCGACCACGCGGCCAGGGCCTACATCAACGCCGGCATGGTCAACCAGGCCGCGGATTTCATCGCCGGCCGGATCTGACGCTGCGATTTCGGCGTGCTGGGTAGTGCTACGCGCGACTGGGCACGCCGAAATCGCCCCTAGTCGATGACGCGCAGGTCGCGGGTGACCAGCGTGCGTGCCGCCAGTTCGTCGTCCGGCGGATAGTCCACGCCGACGAGCGTGAGTCCCTGGGGCGGTGCGGCGGCGAACTCGCTGGACCGCCGTGTCGCGCTCAACAATCCGGCGCACCACTCCGGTTCGCGGCGGTGCTCCCCCACCGCGATCAGCGCGCCGACGAGCGAGCGGACCATCGACCAGCAGAACGCGTCCGCGCTGACATAGGCGGTGACCAGGTCGCCGTCGCGCGTCCACTCCAGCCGCTGCAGATCGCGAATCGTGGTGGCCCCCTCGCGATGCCGGCAGAACGCCGCGAAGTCACGCAGCCCGACCAACTGCGAGCCGGCGTCGTTCATCGCCTCGACGTCGAGCGGCCGCGGCCACGGCGTGACGAATCGCGCCGACTGCGGCTCCACCCCGTACGGCGCGGTGCCGAGCCGGTAGGTGTAGTGGCGTCGCAGCGCGGAGAAGCGGGCGTCGAACCCCGTGGGCGCCCTGATGATGTCGCGGATCCGGACGTCGGCGGGAAGGAACCGCCCGAGCCGACGGACCAGCGGCAGGAACTCGGGTTCGTCGGGCCGGGCGCTGCGCGGGTACGCGTGGGGCAGCGCGTCATCCGGTACGTCGACATGGGCGACCTGACCGGTGGCGTGCACGCCCGCGTCGGTGCGCCCGGCCGCCCGCACGGTCACCGGCGTGCGGAACACCGTCGTCAGCGCCTCGTCGATCAGCCCCGCGACGGTGCGCTGACCGGTCTGCGGCGCCCACCCCGCGAAGTCGGTGCCGTCGTAACTGACGTCGAGCCGGAGACGAGTCAGCGCACGCGAGGAGGACAAATGAACAAGCCCGCCATCGGTGTCGATGGCGGGCTCGTTCGTCATGCTGTTACGACTTGTCAGCGTCCGAATCCTGGGTGGGATCGTCGGTCTCGGTGGACCGCGACGCCTCCGAAGCCGTGGTGTCCTCGGCTTCCGGCAGAGCCGACGAGTCGTCGGCGTCCGGACCCTCGGTCGCCTCGGGCTCGACAGCGGCCTGCGGAGCGGCCGCGGCAGCCACCGGAGCGGTCTGCTTGGACGCACCCACGCGGCGGGCCCGGTTGGCCTCCGACGTCACCGTCTTCTCCCGCACCAGCTCGATGACCGCCATCGGGGCGTTGTCGCCCTTACGCGGCTCGACCTTGATGATCCGGGTGTAGCCACCCTCGCGGTCGGCGAAGAACGGACCGATCTCGGCGAACAGGGTGTGCACGACATCCTTGTCGCGGATCTTCTTCATCACCTCGCGGCGATTGTGCAGCTCACCCTTCTTGGCGTGGGTGATCAGCTTCTCCGCGTACGGACGCAGCGCCCGCGCCTTCGGCTCGGTCGTCTTGATCCGGCCGTGCTCGAACAGCGACGTGGCCAGGTTGGCCAGCAGGGCCTTCTGGTGCGACGACGACCCGCCGAGGCGAGGACCCTTGGTGGGCTTGGGCATTGCGACTATCTCCTATGTGGGGCCGACCCCCGTATCAGGTAGGGCCGGGACGGAACTCTGAGAGCTGTTGCGCCTTAGAGCTGTTCGGTCTCGGCGTAGTCCTGGTTGTCTTCCAGGTCGTAGCCGGCGTCGCTGTTCCAGGTGCCGGTGGCGGCGTCGTAACCGGCGACCTCGGACGGATCGAACGTGGCGGGGCTGTCCTTGAGCGAGAGACCCAGCTGGTGCAGCTTGATCTTCACCTCGTCGATGGACTTCTGGCCGAAGTTGCGGATGTCCAGCAGATCGGACTCCGTGCGGGCCACGAGCTCGCCCACCGTGTGCACACCCTCGCGCTTGAGGCAGTTGTACGAGCGGACGGTCAGGTCCAGGTCGTCGATCGGCAGCGCGAAGCTGGCGATGTGGTCGGCCTCGGCCGGCGACGGCCCGATCTCGATGCCCTCGGCCTCGACGTTGAGCTCACGCGCCAGACCGAACAGCTCGACCAGCGTCTTGCCCGCCGAGGCGAGCGCGTCACGCGGGGTGATCGAGTTCTTGGTCTCGACGTCGAGGATCAGCTTGTCGAAGTCGGTGCGCTGCTCGACACGGGTGGCCTCCACCTTGTAGGTCACCTTGAGCACCGGCGAGTAGATCGAGTCGACCGGGATGCGGCCGATCTCGGCGCCGGACGCCTTGTTCTGCACGGCGGGCACGTAACCGCGACCGCGCTCGACGACCAGCTCGACCTCGAGCTTGCCCTTGTCGTTCAGCGTCGCGATGTGCATCTCGGGGTTGTGCACCGTCACACCGGCCGGCGGGACGATGTCGCCCGCGGTGACCTCACCGGGACCCTGCTTGCGCAGGTACATGGTGACCGGCTCGTCCTCCTCGGAGGACACGACCAGGCTCTTGAGGTTCAGGATGATGTCGGTGACGTCTTCCTTCACCCCGGGAACGGTGGTGAACTCGTGCAGCACGCCGTCGATGCGGATGCTGGTGACCGCTGCGCCGGGGATCGACGACAGCAGCGTGCGCCGGAGCGAGTTGCCCAGCGTGTAACCGAAACCGGGCTCCAACGGTTCGATGACGAACCGGGAGCGGTTGTCGGCAACCGTCTCTTCGGACAGTGTGGGGCGCTGAGAGATCAGCATTGTGTTTTCTCCTTCTTCACGACACCCGCTATTTGATGCCGCGCGAACCCTGCCGCCATCGGGACGGCCGGGGGTGTTACTTCGAGTAGAGCTCGACGATCAGCTGCTCGGTGAGCGGCACGTCGATCTGCGCGCGCTCCGGCAACTGGTGGACGAGGATGCGCTGACGTTCGCCGACGACCTGCAGCCACGACGGGATCGGCCGGTCACCCGCGGTCTCCCGCGCGATCACGAACGGATCGGTGTTCAGCGACTTCTCGCGCACGTCGATGATGTCGTACTGCGACACCCGGTAGCTGGGGATGTCGACCTTGACGCCGTTGACGGTGAAGTGGCCGTGGCTGACGAGCTGGCGGGCCATCCGGCGGGTGCGCGCCAGGCCGGCGCGGTACACGACGTTGTCCAGCCGGCTCTCGAGGATGCGCAGCAGGTTGTCGCCGGTCTTGCCGGGCTGCCGGTTGGCCTCGTCGTAGTAGCGACGGAACTGCTTCTCCAGCACGCCGTAGGTGAAGCGGGCCTTCTGCTTCTCCTGCAGCTGGGTGCGGTATTCGCTCTCCTTGATCCGCGCGCGACCGTGCTGGCCGGGCGGGTAGGGGCGCTTCTCGAACGACTGATCACCACCGACGAGGTCGACGCCGAGGCGGCGCGACTTGCGGGTGGCGGGTCCGGTGTAACGAGCCATTGTTCAAGTCCTCCTTAGACCCGGCGCCGCTTGGGCGGACGGCACCCGTTGTGCGGCTGCGGCGTGACATCGGCGATCGCGCCGACCTCGAGGCCGGCGGCCTGCAGCGAGCGGATGGCGGTCTCACGGCCCGAACCGGGGCCCTTCACGAAGACGTCGACCTTCTTGACGCCGTGCTCCTGCGCCTTGCGGGCGGCGTTCTCCGCCGCCAGCTGCGCGGCGAACGGGGTCGACTTACGCGAGCCCTTGAACCCGACGTGTCCCGACGACGCCCAGGCGATGACGTTGCCCTGGGGATCGGTGATCGACACGATCGTGTTGTTGAAGGTGCTCTTGATGTGTGCGGCGCCGTGCGGGACGTTCTTCTTTTCCCTGCGGCGGGTCTTCTGCCCCTTCTTCGCGGAGGAAGCGGCTGCTTTCTTCGGTGGCATCTACTTACCTGGCCTTCTTCTTGCCGGCGATGGTGCGCTTCGGGCCCTTGCGGGTGCGCGCGTTGGTCTTGGTCCGCTGGCCGCGCACCGGCAGGCCGCGACGGTGCCGCAGACCCTGGTAGCAGCCGATCTCGATCTTGCGGCGGATGTCCGCCTGCACCTCGCGGCGCAGGTCGCCCTCCACCTTCAGGTTCGCTTCGATGTAATCGCGCAGCTGGGTGACCTGATCGTCGGTCAGGTCCTTGGTGCGCAGATCCCGGTCGATGCCGGTCGCCTCCAGGATCTCCTGGCTGCGGGTACGGCCGACGCCGTAGATGTAGGTAAGTGCGATCTCCATGCGCTTGTCGCGCGGGAGGTCAACGCCCACTAGTCGGGCCATGGGTGTGCCATTCCTTCTTCTTGGCGGAGGTCTGTTCCCAGTCCGCTCCCGCCGTGGTGGCGGGGCCCGGCCTCCGTCCGGGCGTGTCCGCGCAGCCAATCCGCGCGGTGGTACTGGGAGGTCATCATTGAGTTGTTCTCAGGGTGTGGCCGGCGTGGGAGCCGGGCCGGGATCAGCCCTGCCGCTGCTTGTGGCGGGGGTCGGAGCAGATCACCATGACCCGCCCATGCCGACGGATCACCCTGCACTTGTCGCAAATGGGCTTGACGCTCGGGTTCACCTTCACGGCGTGCAGATCCTTCTTCGTCGTTCTGTCTGGGTTTACTTGTACCGATACACGATGCGGCCCCGGGACAGGTCGTAGGGAGACAGCTCCACCACGACGCGGTCCTCGGGCAGGATACGGATGTAGTGCTGCCGCATCTTGCCGCTGATGTGGGCGAGAACCTTGTGACCGTTCTCCAGCTCAATGCGGAACATCGCATTGGGCAGGGGTTCGACCACGCGACCCTCGACCTCTATGGCACCGTCTTTCTTTGCCATAACTTTTCGGAGATCCTCCGTTGCCTTCTGGTTGTCGGCGTCCGTCGCCGCTATCAGCGACGGGCTGCACTGGCACAGTTACGCCCCGACCACGAAACGTGAGCCGGTAGTCGGAAATTCCGGAAACCAGAGGCACGCAGGAGCCGGCGCGGGCACCGCACCGTTGGTCAATACTACCCGCTCGGATGGGTTGCCCAAAATCGCGCCGATCGGCGCATCCGACAGGGAACGCAGCCGCGATGGGGACGACCCTACTCCGCCGGCCCGCGGCGCGCCGGGGCTGCCGGTGGGCCACCCCCGGGGGAATCGAAAGGTCCATCCGATTCGGGACCTTCGTCTCTGTCCGACCAGGAGGCGCCCGCGGCACCGTGGTGAGGACATCATCTCGAGAGGCAAGATCATGACCGTTCGGTCGCCGGGCACTGACACCCTGCGTACGGCCCTTTCGCTGGCCAACCGTGCGCCCTCCATCCACAACTCCCAACCGTGGCACTGGCAGGTGGGCGCCCACAGCGTGCACCTCTACGTCGATGAGTCGCTGCGCCTGGCGCACACCGACCCCGACGCCCGGGAGCTCATCGTCAGCTGCGGTGCCGCGCTGAACCACTGCGCGGTCGCGCTCACCGCGCTCGGATGGCCACCCAAGATCCGCCGCCTCCCGAACCCCGACGACCCCTCGCACCTCGCGTCGCTGGAACTGCACTCGCATCCGCCGAGTGAGTCGGATATCGCACTCGCCGCCGCGATCCCCCGCCGGCGCACCGACCGGCGCCACTTCAGCGACTGGCCGGTATCGATGGGAGACATCGCGTTGATGGGCTCACGGGCCGCCCGCGCGGGTGTGACCATGCGACGCGTCGAGCTGACACCCGCGTTCCGAACGACACTCGCCCTGGCCGTCGGGCAGCACGCGGCCGATCCGGAATACCTGGCGGAGCTCACCGGCTGGACCGGACGCCACGCGTCGACGGTCGGGGTGCCGGCCCGGAACACTCCCGAATCCGACCCGACGGCGGCGGTGCCCGCGCGGCTGTTCGCCGGCACCACGCTCGAACAGCCGGCCGGCGCGGAGCCGTCGCAGGACAGCGGTGTGGTCGTGGCGCTGGGCACCGCAACCGACGATGTCATGGGCCGGTTGCGTGCGGGCGAGGCGGCCAGCATCGTGCTGCTCACCGCGACGACGCTGGGGCTGGCCACGTGTCCGGTCACCGAACCGCTCGAGATCAGCGCGACGCGTGACGCCATCCGCGACGACGTCTTCGACGACGTGATGTATCCGCAGATCCTGCTGCGTGTCGGCTGGGCGCCCGTCAACGCGGACCCGCTGCCGGCGACACCGCGACGTCCGCTCGGTGAGCTGGCGACGTGGCTGGACGGATCGCTGCTCGTCTGAGAGCGGTCAGGGGTCCTGCTGCAGATCGACCTCGACCGATACCACCGACCCGTCGAGGTGTCGACGACACGGCCAGCCGGAATCGGTCAGCACCGTCTGCATCTCGCGGTTCTCGGCGAGGACGTCGGCGATGAAGTAATGCAGACCCTTCGCACGGGCGATGCGGCCGAGCGCGTCGAGCAGAATCGTGCCGACACCGCGGTGGTGTTGGCCGTGGGCGACGACGATCGCGACCTCCGCGCAGTCGGGGCGAGGTGAGTCGATGTAGGTCGCCACACCCAGCATGAGGTCGCCCTCGAAGGCGCCCAGCGTGAATCGGTCCGCGGATGCCTCGACCAGGGAGGTCACCCACTCGTCCATGTGCGTGGGGTGCGTGGTGAAGAACCGCAGATAGCGTTCCCGTTCGGTGAGGCCCTGCACCATTGCGGTGAGCGCTGCGCGGTCGGTGTCGGCGACCCGCCGGAGGGTGACCACGCCGCCGTCGAGAAGCTCTGCGGTGATGGGCATCTGATACTCGTTCCGACCGGTCTCGACCGGTTCCGGCATCAGCGGACCACGAGCACCGAGTGCCCCTTGTCGCGGCCGAACAGCGTGTCGTGCGGGCCGACCATGTCGGCCACCGCGTCCGCGTCGGCACTGCCGACGACGACCATCTCGATGTCGTCGTCGCGCTGATGGGTGAGGTACCGCACGATACCGCCGTCGGTCGCCACCACCTTCGTGCGCACATCGGGATAGCGGTCCGCCAATTGCGCTGTGCGCCGGTCCAACTCGTCGTAACTCGGTGCGTGCGATTCCCAGCGGCGAACTCCCACGACCACGACCGGGCAACCGCGTAGCCGGGCCTCGTCCAGCGCACCGATGACCACGCCGTCGCTGTCGGGCGTGCCATCGGTGGCGACCGCCACCGAGCCGTTCGGCGCAGGGCGGGCGCCTCTACGAAGCACCGCGACGCAACACTGCGCCTGCATCGAAACGGTGACAGCGGTGGAGCCCAGGAGCACGTTCGCGATCGCACCGATGCCCACCGATCCGACGCAGACCATCGAGGCCCCATGCGATTCGGTGACCAACTCACTGTCCGGTGACCCCCAGAGGATCTCCGTTTCGAGCTTGACCTCCCGGCCGGCCGACTGCGCCGCGGCGGAGGCCGCCCGAAGCGCCGTCTCCGCATACTCGCGTTCGAGCCGGAACTCGTCGTCCGACTGGTCGACCCGTGGCGTCACACCGGTCGCGTGCACCAGCCGCAACGGCACGGAGCGCCCGACCGCCTCATCGACCGCCCACCTCACCGCGTCGAGTGCCGCCTGCGAGCCGTCCACTCCCACCACGACCGGTCGAGCGAGCTCTGTCGTGTCCATCGGATCTCCAATTCTGGTCGGCGCAATTGACGACGCTATGGGACGGACGGCGCCGCCGACGGAGTCGTTCGACCCACCGGCCATGGTCTTTGGTCCTCCCTCTGATGCAGACCAACGCCCCCAGCGCGGTGGGCCCCCAGGTCCTAATGTCAGGACTGGTCGAGGGATCACCGAGGAGGCGATATGACCACATCAGCCAACCAGGGAATCGTAGTGGGGGTCGACGGGTCACCGCAGGGCATGCGAGCCGTCACGTGGGCGGCGCGCGAGGCCGCCGGCCGGGATGTGCCGCTGACGCTCGTCCACGTGCTGCCCGACACGGAAGTGCGGATGTGGCTTGACGTTCCGCCGACGGACGAGTTCTGGCGCACGGTCGAGCACCAGAATCGTGAGATCCAGTCCGAGGCGGTCAAGACCGCCGAGGCCGCGGTCGCCGGCACGGGTTCGCTCACCGTGCGCCAGCGCAGTGTGTCGGGCAACGCCGTACCCACGCTGGTCGACCTGTCCAAGGACGCCGAGATGGTCGTGGTGGGCAGTCGCGGCCTCGGTGCGATCGGACAACGGATCCTGGGTTCGGTGAGCCGGGGTCTGGTACACCACGCGCACTGTCCGGTCGCGGTGATTCACGACGACGAACCGGACGCGCCCGAGCGGGATCGGGCGCCCGTGGTCGTCGGTATCGACGGCTCGCCGGCATCCGAACTGGCCACGGCGATCGCATTCGATCAGGCCTCGCGGCGAAAGGTCGAACTGATCGCCGTCCACGCGTGGAGCGACCCGACGATCTACGCGTTCCCCAACGAGGAGTGGATGACCTTCAAACCGCAGGCCGACGAGGTGCTGGCAGAACGGTTGGCCGGCTGGGCGGACCGCTATCCCGATGTACCCGTGCAGCGTGTCGTGGTGCGGGACAAAGCGGTGCACCAGCTGCTGGAGCAGTCCGAACACGCCCAACTCGTGGTGGTCGGCAGCCACGGTCGCGGCGGATTCGCGGGAATGCTCCTGGGGTCGGTCAGTTCCGCGGTGGCGCAGGCGGCCCGCGTACCGGTGATCGTGGCACGCCAGTCGTGACAATGGTGCGGTGGAACGCTTGAGAGCCCCCGCCGCGGCGCGCCCGGCCGACCCTGAGCTTCTGGGCCCACCCGACCGCGCGCTGCACCATGCGTCGCTCCGGATACCCGTGGCACCGCCCGACGCCTCTGTCGCCGACACGTTGAATGCGATGCGCGGCAAGCACTTCGACAGTGCCGCCTCCGTCGCGGTGATCGAGGGGGACCGGCTGGCGGGCATCGTGACGATCGAGCGAATGTTCGGCGCCCACGAGGGCGCGCTGCTGCGCGACGTGATGGACCCGGATCCGCCGGTGGTCGCGCCCGACACCGATCAGGAGCGCGCCGCATGGGAGGCGGTGCACCGGGCTGAACCCGGTCTGGCCGTGGTCGACGAGAACGGCCGCTTCCGCGGCCTCATCTCGCCGCACCGCTTGCTGACTGTTCTGCTGGCCGAACACGACGAGGATCTGGCCCGCCTCGGTGGTTTCCTCCGCGGTGCGGCGACGGCGCGGTCGTCGAGCGTCGAGGCCGTGCGGCGGCGGCTTTGGCATCGGCTGCCGTGGCTTGTCCTCGGTCTACTCGGCGCCATGGTGTCCGCAGTGCTGATGTCGGCGTTCGAAGTTCAACTCGACGCGAACCTCGCCGTGGCCTATTTCATCCCCGGCATCGTCTACCTCGCCGACGCGGTCGGCACGCAGACCGAGACCCTGGCGATCCGGGGGTTGTCCGTGGGTGTCGGCATCCGGCGCATCACCGGTCGCGAGACGCTGACCGGACTGTCGGTGGGTGTACTACTGGGTGCGCTCATGTGGCCGGTGGTCGCGGTGATGACGTCGAGCATGGCGCTGGCTTCGGCCGTATCCGTCGCGGTCCTCGGCGCCAGCGCGATCGCGACGGTCGTGGCGCTGTTCCTGCCGTGGTTGCTGCAGCGGCTCGGCATGGACCCGGCCTTCGGCGCGGGGCCGTTGTCCACCGTCGTACAGGACCTGCTGACTATCGTCATCTACTTCGGCGCGGTGACCGTCCTGGTCAGCTGATCCGGGTCGTCAGGTGATCGGCGAACGGCCGGCTCGGGCTTCAGGGTCCAAGGTCCCTATCTCCGCCCGTCGCCGCCGCCTAACGTTGCTGATATGACCGACAGTGCGCCCACCCTGGATATCGTTGTCGGCGTGGACGGTTCGCCCACATCGGACCACGCCGTGCGGTGGGCCGCGGGTGAGGCGAAGTTGCGCGGATCGCGCCTGACCCTGGTCTATGCGGCCCCCGCGAGCCTGGCAGCGTGGTCAGCGGTGCCCGCACCCGTCGGTCTGCTCGACTGGCAACGCGAGATGGGGCAGCAGGTCCTCGAGGTCGCCGCCCAGATCGCCGACGGCGTCACCGGTGGCGCGGTGGAGGTGTCCTCGGAGTTCGTCCTCGCCGCGCCGGCGATGGAACTCGTGGAACTGTCGCGGCGGGCCCAACTCGTCGTGGTGGGGAGCCGCGGCCGCGGAGCGCTCACCCGCACCGTGCTGGGGTCGGTCAGCACGGCACTGGTGCACCGTGCCCACTGCCCGGTCGCGGTGATCCACGACGAGGCGCCGGTACCACCGGACCCGCAGGCGCCGGTCGTGTTGGGGCACGACGGATCCGCGGACTGTGAGTCGGCCACCGCGCTGGCCTTCGAGGAGGCCGGCCGACGTGGAGTGGAACTGGTCGTCGTGCGGGCCTGGTGGTCCCCGGGCGCGTTCGAGCTGCCCGGCGCCAACGCAGACGAGCTGCTCCCCGCGGTCGATCGGGAACTGTCCGAACAACTGGCCGGCTGGCAGCGGCGCTTCCCCGATGTGGCCGTTCGCCGCGTGGCGGTACTCGACCAGCCGGCGCGGCGGCTGGTCGAACAGTCCGAATCCGCCCAACTGCTGGTCGTCGGCAGCCGCGGTCACGGCGCGGTGGCCAGCGCGCTGCTGGGTTCGGTGAGCACCGCGGTGGTGCAGGCGGTCCGGATCCCCGTCATCGTCGTTCGCTCCCGCTGAGTGCGCGCAGCGATGGAATCCTCCACGGTGGTCACGGCCAGTCCGCATCATGGATTGCCCGCGCATGAAGTGGTGCTGCTGCTCCAGACCCACCCGCACCGCGGGCTGTCGAGGTCGCAGGCGCAGGAACGCCGGGAGCAGTTCGGCCCCAATGTCCTGCCCGAGACGGTCGGCGCCGGCCCGCTCATCCGCATCCTCCGGCAGTTCCACCACCCGCTGATCTACGTACTGCTGGTCGCCGGGATCGTGACGGCGCTGCTGCGTGAATACGTCGATGCGGCAGTCATTCTCGCCGTCGTGCTGGTGAACGCCGTCATCGGCTTCGTCCAGGAGTCGAGGGCGGAGGCTGCGTTGCAGAGCCTGCGCGCGATGGTCCACACCCACGCCAGGGTCGTCCGCGACGGCGTCGAGCGGACCGTCACCTCGGAAGAGCTGGTACCCGGCGACCTGGTGCTGCTCGAGGCGGGCGACAAGGTGCCGGCGGATCTGCGGATCCTGCGGGAGACCGAGTTACGGGTGGATGAGTCCGCACTGACCGGCGAATCGGCGCCGGTGACCAAGGCGGAGGCGAGGCTGCCGGAGGCCACCCCGGTGGCGGACCGGTGCAACACGGCCCATTCGGGCACACTCGTGACCGCGGGTACGGCGGCAGGCATCGTGGTGGCGACCGGTGCGGAGACCGAGATCGGTCAGATCCACCGCCTGGTCGGAGCGGCCGAGGTGCTGGCGACGCCGTTGACCGCGAAGCTGGCGCGGTTCAGCCAGATCCTGACCGTCGCCATCCTGGGTCTGGCCGCCGCCACCTTCGCCCTCGGCTTGCTGCGCAGGCAGGATCCGGTGGAGACGTTCAACGCCGCCGTGGCGCTGGCCGTCGGCGCGATTCCGGAAGGGCTGCCCGCCGCGGTGACCATCACCCTCGCTATCGGCGTCACACGAATGGCCAAGCGTCGGGCCGTGATCCGGCGGCTCCCGGCCGTCGAAACCCTCGGCAGCACGACCGTGATCTGTACCGACAAGACCGGAACCCTCACCGAGAACGAGATGACGGTGCGCAGGATATGGACGCCCGAGGAGTCGGTGGAGGTGACCGGCTCCGGGTATGCGCCGGACGGCTCCCTGCTCACACCGGAGGGGGCGGTCGCCTCACCCGATGGCAACGCTGCACTGCGCTGGACGCTGCTGACCGGTGCGGCGTGCAACGATGCGGCGGTCACCTGCCGCGAGGGCCGTTGGCAGGTGACCGGCGACCCGACCGAGGCGGCCATGGTCGTCGCCGCCGCGAAGGCGGGTTTGCCACCGGACAGCGTCGGTACCGAACTGCCCCGACGCGCGACGATCCCGTTCACCTCCGAACGGCAGTGCATGGCAACCCTTCACGGGTGGGGTGCCGGTGACCATGTCGTGCTCGTCAAGGGCGCCGTGGAGCGCGTGCTGGAGATGTGCGACTCGCAGATGCAGGCCGACGGATCACCACGCCCGGTCGACCGCGCGGCGGTGACCGAGGCGGCAGGACGGTTCGCGGCCGGGGGACTCCGGGTACTGGCATGCGCAGTTCGAACTCCCTACGAGGCAGACCGTTTCGGCGACGACGACCCGTTCGGCGCGCTGACCTTCACCGGCCTGCAGGCCATGCTCGACCCGCCGCGGGCGGCCGCCACACCCGCGGTGACCGCCTGTCATACGGCGGGTATCGCGGTCAAGATGATCACCGGAGATCATGCCGGCACCGCCAGCGCGATCGCGACGGCGGTCGGTGTGCTCGACCGCGCAGACACCCACTCCGACAAGGTGTTGACCGGGTACGAGCTGGCCGCCACACCGGCCGACGAACTGCCCGAGGCGGTGCAACGGGCCAGCGTCTTCGCCCGGGTGTCACCCGAGCAGAAGCTGCGACTCGTCGAGGCGCTCCAGCAGAAGGGACATGTCGTCGCGATGACGGGCGACGGCGTCAACGACGCTCCGGCGTTGCGGCAGGCCAACATCGGGGTCGCGATGGGCCGCGGCGGCACCGAGGTCGCCAAGGACGCCGCCGACATGGTCCTCACCGACGACGATTTCGCCACCATCGAAGCGGCGGTCGAGGAGGGCCGCGGTGTCTTCGACAACCTGACCAAGTTCATCACCTGGACGCTTCCGACGAATATCGGTGAGGGACTGGTCATCCTGGTGGCGATCGCGTTGGGCGCGACGCTGCCGATCCTGCCCACCCAGATCCTGTGGATCAACATGACCACCGCCGTCGCGTTGGGACTCATGCTGGCCTTCGAGCCCAAAGAGGCCGGGATCATGACGCGCCCGCCGCGCGACCCCGCTCAGCCGCTGCTCACCACGGCGCTGATGGGTCGGATTCTGCTGGTGTCCGGGCTTCTCGTGGCCGGCTCCTGGTGGCTCTTCGAGTGGGAGCTCGCTCACGGCGCCGAGGTGACCGAAGCGCGCACCGCGGCGTTGAACCTCTTCGTCGTGGTGGAGGCGTTCTACCTCTTCAGCTGCCGGTCGCTGACCCGATCAGCCTGGCGGATAGGGCTTTTCACCAACAGGTGGCTGATCGCGGGCGTGGCCGTGCAGGCGGTGGCGCAGGTCGCGATCACCTATCTCCCCGCCATGAACGCCGTGTTCGAGACCGCCCCCCTCGACACCGGGGCCTGGTTGCGGATCTTCGGCATCGCCACCGCCGTCAGCCTCGCGGTCGCGGCGGAGAAGACATTCCGGGCTCAGTCCAGCGCACCGCGGTCGTCGAGATAACGGTCACGAACAGCACGGATGAGCTGTTGGCGGACCCGTTCGACCTCCGCCGCCCGATGCGCCGCCATCTCGTCCTCCCACGACGCCACCTCCGCGGCCAGTTTCCTGTCGTTGATGATGCGCTCCAGCCACCGGGAGAAATCTCCGCGCTCGAGGTGAAATTCCAGCGCCTGGGGGGTGAGCCTTCGCAGCGCGGCGCCGAACTCCTCCATGGTGCCCGCGGGCGCAATCGACTGACCGTCCACGGAATGGAAGTAGAACCGCCGCTCTCTGGGCAGCGCGACATCGGCGTACTTGTGCCGGTGCCTGACGTGTGCCGTGCGGCGCTCGGCAACCGCGAACGCCCGCTTGGGATTTCCGCCGTAGCGCACCGCGGCGCGCGGCGCCGGATGCAATGCGGACGGACTCTGATCGGAGTCTTCCATCTCGACCACCACGTCACTGGCGTCGATCTCGTCGGCCGGCAGCGCCGCGGCGACGAACGAGGACAGCACGTATCCGCCCCGGCGAACCCACCGGACCTCCTGCCCCGGGCCGAGCAGATGCGCTTCGTCGTAGACGGTCCAGTGCGGGAAGCCGTACTGTTCCCGGTGCGCCTCGACGACAGGGCGCAACCGGTGCACGTAGTCTCTCTTCTCGTCGGTGGACAGCGCGGACAGATCCACCACCGCGCTGCTGCTGGGATGCAGCATGGCGACGAGATCGGACGGTTGCGGCAGGTGGTAGCGGCTGTCGACGGCGGCCACGTGGTCGAGCGTCGCCAGTTGCGTGTGATCGCCCTCGGGGTCGACCACCAGCACCCCGTACCCGGCGAGAATCCAGCGTTCCGCCATCAATCCGATGATGTGGCTCTTCCCCGAACCGGCCGGGCCGGTGACCACGATCCGCCCCTGACTGCCCGGGAGGCGAGTCGGCGCACCGTCGTCGAATGCACCGATGTCGATCCACCGTCGCATCGGGCACCAGCGACGCGCTCCGCTCAAGATCGGTCCGGTGAGTATCCCGGCGACCCCCTCGCCGTCGCTCTCGCTCAACACCTCGTCGGCGTGGGCCTTCACCGAGGGGAGCGCATTGGCGACGGCCACACCGAGTTCGGCGGCCGCCATCATCGACACGTCGTTCTCGGCGTCTCCGATCGCGATCGTGTTGTGCGGGGAGCGGTTCATCCGGGCCAGCACGCCGCACAGACCGGTCCCCTTGGTGACGCCCGCAGGCAGCACCATCAGCGCACCCCGGTTACGGATGATCTGGCAGTCCAGACCGAGTTCTCCGATCGCCTCCACGGTGGCCGCGGCGTACTGACCGTCCGCGGCGATGAGGGTCTCCCCTCGGCGGAACGGTATTCCACGCGCACTCAGTTCCGCGTCGAGCGCGGGATCCACCGGCGGTGCGAGCGCCACCGATCGGCCGTCGACCACCGCAACCGCACCGTTCTCGAGCACCACTGCGTCGACGTGGTCGGAGAGATCCGGGAACTCCGCCTGCAACTCGCGCCCGATGCGACCGGTCACCAGCACCACCTGCGTTCCGTTCAGCCGGGCGTCGCGGATCGCGCGCACGGCCGCCGAGGACAGCGCACCGTTCGACGTGAGGGTGCCGTCGATGTCGACGGCCACGACCTTGAAAAATCCCACGGCTCTCCCGGATCAGGCGCTGCATTCGAGACCCAACGCGCCACCTTCGCCCCCCTGTCGGGTCATCATCGCCGATCTCGAGGCAGAATGCGCACCTCGGTGATCGCATGGCGGCCGACGCCTGTGACCTGGACACGGCAAGGCGGAAGGTCGACGCGATCTCCGGGAACCGTCGGAATCCGCCCCAGCAGGGACAGCACGAGTCCGGCGATCGTGGTGTAGTCGCCGGGAGGTGCGTCGGAGAACTCGATCCCGATGTCGGGCAGATCGTGAATCGGGAAGGTGCCCGGCAGAATTCGACTGCCGTCCGGGAGTGCTTCGGCGGTTCGGATGTCCTCGTCGGCCTCGTCGTAGATCTCGCCGACGATCTCCTCGAGCAGATCCTCGAGGGTGACGATGCCGTCGACGCCGCCGTGCTCGCCGACGACGAGCGCCAGATGCTCGTGCGCGGCGAGCAGTTGGCGCAGCGCGATGGTGACGCGCAGACTGTCCGGCAGTCTGAGCACCGGTCGGGTGACTTCGGCGACGGTGCCGTCGTCACCCAGCAGGTCGCGCAGGTGCACCACACCGATGGCGTCGTCCAGTTCTCCGGATCGCACGACCGGCGCCCTGGTGTGGCCGGACGCCGCGAGGTCCGTGCGAGCCCGCTGCAGCGACAGCTCACCGTTCAGCCGGAAGACCGCCGTCCGGGGGACGATGACTTCGCGCAGTGAACGCTCGTGGATCTCCAGCGCACCGGACAGGATCGTGCGTTGTTCGGCGGTCAGGCCGCCGAGACCGGTGATCAGTTGCCCGAACTCCTCGATGGTGAGCTCTTCCTGCCCGACGGCGGGATCTCCCCCGAGAATCCGCACGACGAGGTCGGTGGCCCTGCCGAGAACCCACGCGATCGGTGCGGCGACGGCCGACATGGCACTCAACGGTGAGGCCACGACGAGTGCCCACCGCCGGGCGTACTGCATCGCCAGCCTCTTGGGCGCGAGCTCCCCGAACACGAGGGTCACACCGGCCACCAGCACCGTCACCACCGCGATGCTGACCGCCGTCTGTGCACCGGCGCCCAGGAAGCCCAGCAGCGGGGCCAGCGGCTCCGCCAGGGTGACCGCCGCGGTGGCCGAGGCGAAGAATCCGGCCAGGGTGATGCCCAGTTGGATGGTGGCGAGGTAGCGGTTCGGCTCTCGGGCCAACCCGACGACGGTGAGATCCCGTCGGCCGCCGCGATGTTCCAGCTCGCGCAGCTGACCCTCTCTCAGGGAGATGAACGCTGCTTCGCTTCCCGCCAGCAGCCCGTTGACCAGTATGAGCGCGAATACCAGGGCCACGTTCAGCCAGTAGTCGCTCATCGTGTCGTCTCAGCCCTCGGCTACGGCGCGGTCCCTTGCTGACCCGAGCCTCTCCCCCGGCGTCTGCGCGGTCAGGATGCGGTTGACGAGCGTCATTGCGGCCCTCATCTGCTTCTCGGCCTGATCCAGGTTCGCGGTGAACTCGCCTTCGTAGTTGTGCGGTGACTTGGCGACCACCGCAAGGCACATGTGTGCCGCCGTGTGGGCGTCTTCGGCGGCGGCGGTGAGTTCCGCGGTCAGATCGCGGTCAGGAGAAGGCAATTGGGCGGGAACGTCCACCGCCGCGCCGTCGTGCATCCGCTGACATGCCGACGCGAGTGCCGACGCGTTCATTCGGCGCAGCGAGCTCTCGGAGTCGTACAGCGCCTCCTGCAGGTCGGTGATCGCCGGCTGAGCTGTCGACCACCACTGACGGACCGCCGCCTGCTCGGACGGGGCCATGTGGTCGGCGCTTCGCCTGGCGTCGACGACGACGATCAGGACCGCCAAACCAACGGCGACCGCCACGATCGTGGCCACCACCGCGGCCCGTCGGGCCGTCGAATGCCACCATCGGCGACGGCCCTCCGGTTCGGGTGACACCTCCAGCGGAGCGCCACAGTTCGGACAGAACCCGGGCGCACCGCGGTGGTCGCCGGGACAGAAGGCCGAATCGTCGGCGTTCGGAGGGCCCACTGTCATTGCTGCCGCACCACGATCACGGGGACGTCGACCGACTGGGCGACGGCCGCGCTGACGGATCCCAGCAGCATGCCGGCGAATCCGCCGCGCCCATGGCTGCCGAGCACCACCAGTTGCGCGTCGGCGGAGTGCTCGACCAGCCACCGCGCGGGCCTGTCAGACTCCACGACACGGCGGGTCCGGACGTCCGGATACCGTTCCTGCCAGCCGGCGAGCCGCTCGGCGAGGGTTTCCTCGGCCCGCTGCTCGCACTGGTGCCGGTCCGTGGCCGCGCCCGGGATCGGCGCCATATCGCTCCACACGTGCACCGCGACGAGTTCGGCCCCGCGCCGGGATGCTTCGTCGAAGGCCAGCGCGGTGGCCGCCTCGGAGGCCGGTGAGCCGTCGATGCCGACGACCACCGGCGCGTCGGCGGTCGGCAGCCGACCGTCGCGGCTGTGGATCACGGCGACCGGGCAGTGCGCGTGGTGGATCAGCCCCGCACTGACCGAACCGAGCAGAACACGCCGGACCGCTCCCCGCCCGCGGGCGCCGACGACCACCATGTGCGCATCCTTGGACGCCTCGACGAGTGCTTCGACGATCCCCGCCATCAGCACCTCGCTGTGCACCGCTGGTTGTGGCCCGGGGCCGAGACCGTCGAGCAGCGTCTGACGGGCGTGACCCAGCACCTCCTCGGCATTCTGCTTCTCATAGGCGGAGATCTGCTCCTGCAACATGATCGTCGGCCAGCTGATGGCGATCGGTGTGACGACGTTGATCAGGGTCACCGGTCTGCCGGACGTCTGTGCCTCCGTGGCGGCCCACCGCAGCGCGACCTGGGATTCCGGGGAGCCGTCGACGCCGACCACGATCCCGTATCGAGGTGTCGAACCGGACATGTGCGGACCGCTCACTTCGACGAGCGCGTGGCGATGTGGGTACTCACGGCTGCGGTCGGCCAGTCCATGACGCTTCTCCCTGTCGGCGGTGCTCCTGCCTTCGACGTTAGGAATTGCGCGCCGCCCACACCAGGGCCGTTGGTCCCGGGTGTGCTGCCGGTGGTCCTATCCGGTGCGCGGTCAGACGAGCAGGACCGCCGCGCCGGCGATTCGGCCGGCCGCCAGGTCTGCGAGCGCATCATCCGCACGGCCCAGCGGGTACTCCGGCGTCGTCACCTCGATGTGATGGCGGCCGGCGAATTCGAGGAACGCTCGCGCGTCGGCGCGGGTGTTGGCGGTCACCGACCGCACCTGACGCTCCTGGAACAGGTGACGCTGGTAGTCCAGTGCCGGGATGTCGCTGAGGTGGATGCCCGCGATGGCGAGCGTTCCCCCGCGGTCGAGACCCTCGAGCGCGGGTAACACCAGATCGCCCACCGGGGCGAAGAGGATCGCGGCATCCAGTTCGACCGGGGGCGGGTCGCCGGCACCCTGCACCGACGCGGCGCCCAGCGCCCGGGCCAGCTCCCGTGCGTGCTCTCCTCGGGTCATGACGTGGACCTCGGCGCCCTGGGCCAGCGCCACCTGCGCGGTGATGTGGGCGCTGCCACCGAACCCGTAGATGCCCAGCCGGCCGCCCGGCGGCAGGTCCGCGCGCAGGAGCGACCGGTATCCGATGATGCCGGCACACAACAGCGGGGCCAGCTCGGCGTCGGTGTACCCGACCGGCAGCCGGTGGACGAAAGCCGCTGGGGCTGTGGTGAATTCGGCGTAGCCACCGTCGGCGTCCCACCCCGTGTACCGCGAGTGCGGGCACAGGTTCTCCTGTCCGCGCTCACAGAAGCGGCACCGTCCGCAGGTGTGCCTGAGCCACGCCACCCCCACCCGGTCCCCGACCGCGAAACCCGGGTCCGTGTCCGGACCGATGCCGACGACCTCCCCCACGACCTCGTGTCCGGGCGTCACGTGCGGACGGTGGACGGGCAGATCGCCCTCCGCGATGTGCAGATCGGTGCGGCACACACCGCATGCCCGCACGGCGATCAGGAGTTCACCGTGCCCGGGTTCGGGCACCTCGGTGGTGACCGATTCGAGCGGATGGGTGGCTATCGGTCCCGGGACGCGCATCCGCCAGGCATGCATGGTGCGGGAACCCACGCCCCTATCCCGCCGGTGTGATCAGGCCGTAGTGGCCGTCGTAGCGGTGATAGAGCACGCAGGCACGTCCCTCGGCAGCGTCGACGAAGAACAGGAACGGCTGCCCGGACAGGTTCAGACGGTCCACGGCCTGCGCCGTCGCCAGGCAGGCCACCGGCAGGTCGCTGATCGTCACCGGCGAATCGAACGGTGCCAATTCCTCTCGCGCACAGGGTGTCACGAGCGCAACGCGGTATCCGGTCTCCCCGCCCCGGTACAGCACGGCCGCGTACCCGGTGGCCTTCTCGGTGAACAGATGGAAGTCGTAGTCGAGCAGTTCCAGCTCCTCCACCGCCTCGTCGACCGTGCACGCGCGCAGGGTGAAGGACTTGCGGCGCAACACCTGACGGTCGTCGGCCGGCCGGGGGAAGTGCCCGGGGCGGTGTTCGGGTTCGGACTGGTGGCGCCACTCGTTCGGCTCGCCGGTCGGCAGTCCGCCCCGCCGCGCCTCCCAGTGCCGGGCCACCCGCTCGAGCCGCCGCCGCAGTCGGCCCTCGAGCCGGTCGATCGCCTCATGGGCGGTGGCTCCCTCGACCTGTGCGCGTACCAGCCGGCCTTCCACGTCGAGGTTGGCCTGCGCGACGACAGGCCGCTCCACGGCCGGGTCCGCGCGTCTGGTCAGTCGGACGCGGGCGGCGAGCACCGGGCGGTCGGCGACGCGGCCCAGTCGGCCGATCTTGGCCCTGGCGTATTCGACGGCGCCCGGGAGGTCACCGTCGGTGGTGACATCGACGTCGAGATCGACTGGCGCAGAGCCTTTTCTGTTCACATGACGATTCATACCCGGATTCACAGGCCGGGAACAGGGTCATTGGTCACCTCAACCGCGGTCCCCGGTCGTCGGGCCTCACGCCGATCCCGGTCGGCGCTCTTCGATGTAGCGCACGATGCTCGCCACTGTTCGCAGTTTCGCGTAGTCGGACTCGGGGATCTCGACATCGAACTGTTTGTGGACACCGACAAGGAAGTTGAGCCAGTCCATGGAATCGAGGTCGACTTGCTCGCGGAGCGGCTCATTCTCCTCCAACTGGTCGGCCTCCACCTCCGGTGCGATCCTGGTCAACACGGCCACGACGTCATCGCGGATCTGCTGCTCGCTCTTCGTCACTGCGTCACTTCTCCAACTTCTGCGGCTGCTGCAGGATCTCGTTGATCGCGGCGAGGAAGAGCGCACCGCGGTGTCCATCGCTGGCCCGGTGATCCGCTGCCAGAGTGGCGGTCAGCGCGGTCGCGATACGAATACCACCGTCGACGGCACATACCCGTTGCACCGGCTTGCCGAAGCCCACCAGGGCGACCTGTGGCGGATAGATGACGCCGAACACCGTGTCCACCCCCTGGTCGCCCAGGTTGGTGATCGTGATGGAGGGATCAGACATCTCCGAACTGCGCAGCGAGCCGGCCCGGGCGCGCGCCACCAGGTCGGTCAGGGCCCCCATGAGGTCGTCGAGGCTCCTGTCGGGGACGTCGTGGATCGCGGGTGCGACCAGGCCCCCACCGCGAAGTGAGATGGCGACACCGACGTGGACGCCGTCGGCACCGACGAACGCGTCGTCGCGCCAGAAGCCGTTGAACTCGGGAAAGCGGTCCGCTGCCGCCGCGACGGCCTTGATCTGCAGCACCGCCGGCAACACCCGTTCGGTGATGGATCGCGCGGCGTTGCGCTCAGCCAGCCATGCCAGCGCCGGGTCCATGAGGACTTCGTCGGCCAGGTAGTAGTGCGGAATCTCGCGCTTCGACCGGCTCATCGCCGCGGCGATCGACGCGCGCATCGCCACGGACCGATCCCGTACGGTTCGCCCGCCGGCCGGCTGCTTCCTCGACGCTGCCGCCTGTTCCACGTCGCGAATGGTGACCGCGCCCTGCGGACCGGTGCCGGTGAGGGTATCGGCGTCGATGTCCAGCGTCGCTGCCACGCGGCGGGCCGCCGGGGAGACCCACCGGCGATGCGGCCGGGTCGCGATGGCTGGCCCCGCGGCCGGAGCAGGCCTGCCTGCGCCTTCTGGTCTCTCGACGGCCACCGGCGATTCCCGCATCGTGCGAGGCACCGCCGGTGCAGTCGGTGCGGGTGTTTCGCCCGGAGCCAGCAGCGTGGCCAGCGGCGTTCCGACCCGGACGGTCTGGCCTTCGGGCACCAGGAGGCGGTCGACGGTCCCCTCCTGCCAGCATTCGACCTCGACGGCGGCCTTGGTGGTCTCGACCACCGCCACGACCTGGCCCCGGGTGACGGTGTCGCCCGGTTTGACCAGCCATTGGTCGAGGGTCCCCTCGTCCATGTCCGAGCCGAGCGCGGGCATCCGGAACTCGGTCATGCTGGGCCGCCGCAGAGGTCCCTGACCGCGGTCGCAATCTGACCGGCCTGCGGTAGGGCGGCCTGCTCGAGGTGCTTGGCATAGGGCACCGGGACTTCTGCACCGCACACCCTCGCCACGGGCGCATCGAGATCGTAGAAGGCGTTCTCGACGATCTGGGCACTGATTTCGGCGGCCAGACTTCCGGTTTTCCACGCCTCGTCGACCACGACGGCGCGGTGGGTCCTGCGCACGGACTCCACGAAGGTGGCCGTGTCCAGCGGCCGCAGTACCCGGAGGTCGATCACCTCGCAGTCGATGCCGGCGAGTGCGAGTTGGTCGGCAGCGTCGAGCGTCTTCGGCAGCGACCCACCGTAGGTGATCAGGGTGACGTCGGATCCGGAGCGACGAACCGCCGCATGCCTTATGTCGGTGGCGTGCAGCGTCGTGCCATCCGCCGACGAGTTGTAAAGCGCGACATGCTCGAACACGATCACCGGGTCCGGGTCTGCCAGCGCGGTGGTCATCATGCCGTAGGCGTCCTCCACCGTCGCGGGTGCCACGACCTTGATCCCCGGGATGTGTGCATACCAGCACTCCAAGCTGTGTGAGTGCTGGGCCGCCAGCTGCCTGCCGGCTCCGGTGGCCATCCGCACCACGATCGGCACCGAGAATTGTCCACCGGACATATGCCTGAGCGCCGCAGCGGTGTTGACGATCTGATCGAGCGCGAGCAGGCTGAAATTCACCGTCATGATCTCGATGATGGGACGCAATCCGCCCAGCGCGGCGCCGATTCCGACTCCGACGAAGCCGAGCTCCGACAACGGGGTGTCGCGGACCCGCTCCGGTCCGAATTCCTCCAGCAAGCCTTTCGACGCGGCATAAGTGCCGCCGTAGCGACCGACGTCCTCACCCATGAGTAGCACCCTGTCGTCGTCGCGCAGAGCGTCGCGCAGGGCGTCGTGCACGGCGGCGCGGTAACTGGTCTTCATCGGATGCTCCTCGGTGCCGGGGTGAGCACGTCACGTTCGAGATCGCCGATGTCCTCCCACGTTCCGGCCTCGGCGAATGAGACAGCCTCTTGCACTTCGTTTTCCGCGGCTTGCTCGATCTCCCGGACACACTGCGCGTCCAGCACACCCTCGTTGGCGCATCGATCGGTGAACGTCGTGATCGGGTCGCGGGTACGCCACACGTCCACCTCGGCCTTGTCGCGGTACAGCTCAGGATCGAACATCGAATGGGCCCGGAAACGGTATGTGCGGAACTCGATGAAGAAGGGTCCACCGGTGTCACGGATGTGGTCGGCGGCCTGCACTGTCGCCGTATGACACGCGAGCACATCCATACCGTCGACCGTCGCGGTCGGGACCTTGTAGGACGCCGCCTTCGCGGCGAGGTCGGTCTGCGACTGAGCCCGTTCCAGCGCGGTGCCCATGGCGTAGAGGTTGTTCTCGCAGCAGAACAGGACGGGTAGCCGCCACAGCGCGGCCATGTTGAGCGATTCGTGGAAGACTCCCTCGGCTACGGCGCCGTCCCCGAAGAAGCAGGCCGTGATCCGGCGCCGTCGTTGTTGTGCATCGGCGAGGGCGAGCCCCGTCGCAAGCGGCAATCCGCCACCGACGATCGCGTTCCCGCCGTAGAACCGCGTCCCGGCGTCGAAAAGGTGCATCGATCCACCACGCCCACGTGAGCAGCCCTCCTGCTTGCCGAACATCTCGGCCATGATCGACGTCATCGGCACGCCCCGGAGAAGCGCGTGGGCGTGTTCACGGTAGGTGCCCACCACGGCGTCCTCGGGACGCAACGCCCGCAGTGAGCCCGCTGCTACCGCCTCCTCCCCGGCATAGAGGTGGAGGAACCCGCGAATCTTGCCGTCACCGTAGAGCTTTGCGCACTCTTCTTCCATCCGGCGCACACGCACCATGCCGGACAGGAGCTCTCGGGCGAGAACTGCATCGATCACAGCGTCACCGCCTCGGTATCCGACCCGCTGCCCGACTCGATCGTCGATGTGTCACCCTCGGGCAGGCCCAGTTCACGGGCTTTGAGCAGTCGGCGCATGATCTTGCCGCTGCGGGTGTGGGGTAGCGCGTCGGCAAACTCGATCTCCTTGGGGGCCACGGCTGCTCCCAACCGCTTTCGGGCATGCGCCAACAACGCCGACCGCAACTCCTCCTCCGCGGTGAAACCGTCCTTGAGCGTGACGAACGCCTTCACCCGTTCACCCACGGTGTCGTCGGGCAGGCCGATGACCGCTGCCTCGGCCACCGCCGGGTGATCGGTCAGCGCGTTCTCCACCTCGAAGGGGCCGATCAGATGGCCGGCCGACTTGATCACGTCGTCGTCGGCACGTCCCATGAACCAGAAGTAGCCGTCGGCGTCACGTTTGACGATGTCGCCGGTGAGGTACAGGCCTCCGGCGAAACTGTCGCGATAGCGCTGGTCCTGACGCAGGTATCCACGGAACATCGAGGGCCATCCCGGCCTCAGGGCCAGCTCGCCCCGAACATCCGGCTCGTCGACGACCGAGACAGTGCCGTCCGCGGCACGGTGCACCACGTACGCGTCGACCCCGGGTAACGGCCGGCCCATCGAGCCGGGTTTGATGTCGAAGGCCGGTGTGTTCGCGATCATGATCCCACCGGTCTCGGTCTGCCACCAGTTGTCGTGAATGGGCAGCCCCAGCACCCGCTTTCCCCACCACACGGCTTCTGCGTTGAGCGGTTCGCCGACACTGGCGACGAACCGTAGACGCGGGAACTCGAAGCGCGCAGCCAGTTCAGGACCGGCCTTGATCAGAAGACGTATGGCCGTCGGGGCGGTGTACCAGACGGTGACCTGCTGGGACTACAGGATCCGGTACCAGCGCTCGGCATCGAACTCCCCTTCGTCGACCACGGATGTGATCCCGTGCAGCAGTGGTGCGATGACCCCGTAGGACATCCCCGTCACCCAGCCGGGATCCGCAGTGCACCAGTAGATGTCGTCGGCATGGAGATCGAGCGCGTACAGGCCGGTGATGTAATGCATCGCGACTGCCCCGTGCACGTGCAGAGCGCCTTTGGGCGTCCCTGTGGTTCCGCTGGTGAAATGCAGCAGAGCCGGGTCGTCGGCCGTGGTGTGCTCGATCGGCGCGTCGTCGTCGGAGGCGTCCATCCACTGCCAGAAGTCGAGTGTTCCAGGGGTGTGCTGGTCGCCGGCGCGGTCGTCGATCACGAACACGTACCGGAGCTCGGGTAGCCGGTCCAGAACCGGGGCCACCTTCTTGCGGTACAGCGCTCTGGTCGTCACGAGGACGTCGGCTTCACCGATACCGAGCCGGGTCACGATGGGTTCCGGACCGAATGCCGAGAACAACGGGGAGACCACGCTACCGTTGCGGAGTGCGCCGAGAAGGGTGATGTACAGCTCGGGGCAGCGGCCCATCAGCGTGAAGACACGACCGCCCTTCTCGATACCCAGAGATCGCAGGGCATTGCTGAATCGTCGGGTGTGACGACCGAGTTCGCTGTAGCTGAGGTCACGGGTCGACAGTTCACCGCTCTGGTCGGTCTCGGATACGAACCGCAGTGCCGTCCGGGAGCCCGCCGGCCCGTCGGCATGCCGGTCGACCGCCGCATAGGCGATGTTGCAGCCGTTGGCCCCCATGTCCGCACAGAGATCGGGCACCGCCGCCCACTCGAACGCGGCGCGAGTCTGGTCGTAATCGGTGAAGTTCGGGGTGACCCGCCAATCGTCGGCGGTCTTGTTGATGATCATGATGTCAGCTCCTCCGCTGAGGCGAGGACTCCGATGCGCACAGCCGGTGCGATGTTGTCCATGACGCGGTCGAGAAGTGCGCTGTAGGCAGAGCCGTCGTCATGCAACCAGCGGTGGCCGTGGTGAAGCAGGAAAGCGTCGAGGCGGCGGTCGATCGGCCAGTCCGCGTAGATGGAGCCGGTGAATTCCGACCGGAGGAACTGCCACGCGACATCGTCGATCTGACCAGATGTCGGCTTGATGTGATCGGTGCGTCCCATGACGTTTCCTCTCGGTCATGCAGTTGTCATTCATCGTTTGGGACGCCACGTGGCTGCAAATAGAGACGAAAGTCACCACAACGGTCGACAGGAGCCTCAAGTCCCCTCACCGGCCGGCCGGTGGGCCCTGTTCGCCGCAGTATCAAGCGGCCAACATCGGTGTATGAGCGACGGTGTGAAGACCAGGGCCAGGGACGTGGTGCGCACGTTTAACAAGTACGTCCTCAATCCGGTGATGCGGCTGCCGGCCGGCCGAAAGCACTGGTACGCGTCCGTCATCCGCCACACCGGGCGCCGGTCGGGGAAGACCTACACCACCCCGGTGGTGGCCGAGCAGGTGGCGGACGGCTTCGTGATCCCTCTGCCGTACGGCACCGACGTCGACTGGTTGCGCAACGTCGTGACCGCCGGGCGGGCGACCATCGTGTCCGGCGGCCGGACGGTCGAGGTCGTCGACCCGCAGGTGATCGACGCGGCGACCGCGGCGCCGCACCTGTCGGCGCGGCGCAGGCGAACATTCGAACGGTTCGGCATCGAGCGCTTCGTCCGGTTGACGGCCGCACCGGCCGGTCACCGCACTCAGGCACCCTGACCCGAGCCGGCACCCTGACCCGAGCCGGCTGACCCGTCCGGTCGGCTCCGGATCACGAGAACCGACGAACGGCCGTGCCGGCCCAGGATCCCCGCGAGTTCACTGGCGTCGGCGGCGCCCACCACCGCCATTTCGATCGGTTCGTCGTGCTCGCGGACGAAGTGCGCGACGTCCCCGTGGAAGGCGACGGGATAGATGTGCACGTCGTCGAAGCGCTTCCGCCAGAGCGCGACGGTCCGGTCGAGTTCGTCGCCTCCGTCACCGTGCCGGGGCTGCCGGCCGAGGAGGAGCACCGGTAGCCGGCGGAGTCGCGCCTCGCGCATCGCACCCTCGATGACCGCCTCGTCGTCGGGTGTGCCGTTCGTCGCGGCGACGATCCAGTGGATATCGCTCGGACCGCCGCTGTGGGAAGGGCGGATCACCGCCACCGGGCAGTGCGCCTGCTCGGCGAGATCTGTTGCCGTGGAACCGAGTATGGATCTCTCGTATCGGCCGATACCGACCGAGCCGACGCACACGAGCTCCGCATCCCGGGACCGGGCGATGAGCACCGCCGCGGGCTGACCCGTCGCGATGTCGGTGTCCACCTTCACCGGACGACCGGTCGCCTCGACCGCAGCGCGCGCGGCCCGCAGCGAGACATCCGCGTGGTGCAGTTCCCGCTGGTACTCCTCGGCGGACGGATGGATGGATGGCATCACGCCGATGAGCACCAGGGGCACCGATCGGCTGACGGCTTCTTCCACCGCCCATGTGGCGGCGCCGATGGCCGCGTCGGATCCGTCGATCCCGACCAACACCGAGGAGAATTGCGCTGCATCGCTCATGATTTCCGTTCCTCCCGCCGCGCCGTCGTCACCAGCTTTCGCGCTCATCGAGGTGCGGCCGTAGCGTCCGAGGACCGCTGTGCCGCGGAAAAGGTCACCGCTCGTCAGGGCCGAAAGTCCCTGACCGGCCGTCCGCGCTCACACCGGATCCCTTCGGCCGGCCGCAGAAGGGACTTTGGCCCGTATCGGACCGCACCGCTTCGCGGCACACTCGAGTTCGTGACGCGTTCCGACACCCCCTCGATTCGCGGCGAGCAAGGTTTCGCCAGCCGGCACCTTCCAGAGGAGGAAACATGACCACCGACCCTTTCCGATACGTGACCGGACCCGCGGCGGGTGAATACAGCGGCGAAGAGGAAGACCAGTTGCCGGCCGAGGACACGCTCGTCGACCGCGCCGGCGTCGACCCCCTGGACGAGGGTTATTCGCCGCCCGAACGGCCCTATGCGCCAGGCGCATTCGGACCCGGGGAGACCCTGGACCAGAAGCTGGCGGAGGAGGAGCCCGAGACCGCGGACCTGCTCGACGAGACGGAGCGCGACGTCGAGTTCCCACGGCGAGATGAGGTCGGCGGACGGCGCGCGGGCCGGCTCCTGGCACCGGATCAGGGTTTCGGTGAGGACACCGAGGCCGACCTGGTCGCCGAGGACGTCGGCATCGACGGGGCCGCGGCCTCCGCGGAGGAGGCGGCGGTCCACGTCATCGACGAGGACGAAGAAACAGAAGAAGACTGAGTTCAGAACTCACAGGAGCGCTGCGCACAGCCGCCGCTGAAGTCGGCCGGCGCCTGGACCGGCATCCCGGGCGGCGCGGCGAAGGTCAGCACCTGATCTTCCCGGCTGCCGTACCGGTACACCGTGACGCCCTTGACCTTCGCTTTCCACGCCTTGAGGTAGATGTCGCGGACGTCGGCCGGTGTGGCCGTGGACGGCAGGTTGACCGTCTTCGACACTGCCGCGTCGACGTGTCGCTGGACGACCGCCTGCATGCGTAGATGCCAGTCGGGAGAGATCTCGGTGGCGGTCGGGAAGGCGGACCGCACCTCGGCCGGAAGCGACGGGCACCGCCGCACGCCCCCACGCTCCGCGATCTCGGTGATCAGTTCATCGCGGTAGAAACCGCGGTCGCGGGCCAACCGGTCGAACGTCGGGTTCACCTCGAGCAAATGGCGTCCCAGGATCGCGCGCGTGTAGGCGATGGCGAACATCGGCTCGATCCCGGCGGTGGTGCCTGCGATCAGCGAGATGGTGCCCGTGGGCGCCACGGACGTGACCTGTGCGTTGCGGCGCGGCCCGGACCGCACGAGCCGACTGTCCGGGAAGGCGGGGAAGGGCCCCCGGTCTTCGGCCAGCCGGCGCGAGGCACGGTGCGCCGCTCGCTGGATGTGGCGCATCACCCGATCGGTCAGCCGCAGCGCCTCCTCACTGTCGTAGGGAATTCCCAGTCGCGCCAGCATCTCGGCCAACCCCATGACACCCAGACCGATCTTGCGGGTGGCTCGGGTCGCCTCGCCCAGCTCGGCGAACGGATACCGGCTGACGTCGATGACGTCGTCGAGGAAGCGGACCGCCATCTCGGTGACCGCGGTGAGCCGTGTCCAGTCGACCTCGTCGCCGGTGAGCATCCGGGTGAGGTTGACCGAGCCGAGGTTGCACGACTCATACGGCAGCAGCGGGACCTCACCACAGGGATTCGTGGCCTCGATCCGGCCCCGTTGCGGCACCGGGTTGGCCCGGTTGATCGTGTCCAGGAAGACCAGGCCGGGGTCGCCCCCGTGGTTCGCGGCCTCGCAGATCGCGGCGAACAACTCGTCGGCGCGCACCCGTGCGGCCGTCTTGCCGGTTCGCGGATTGACCAGCCGATGCATCCCGCCGCTTTCCACCGCACGCATGAAGGCGTCGCCGACGCCGATCGAGAGGTTGAAATGCGGCAGCTTCGCGGTGGACCCGCTCTTGCTCGCGATGAAGTCGTAGATGTCCGGATGCGACACGTCGAGCACCGCCATACACGCACCCCGGCGGCGCCCGCCCAGCGAAACCACTTGTGCGGCAGCGTCGAAGAGGCCGACAAACGGCACGGGGCCACAGGCCGACCCGGTCGTCGTGGTGATGGGGTCACCGTCGGGGCGGATGCGGCTGAAGGAGAACCCCGTTCCCCCGCCGGCGCGCTGGATCTCGGCGGCCTTGGCCAACGTCGCGAAGATCGAGCGAAGCGAATCCTCGACCGGCAGGACGAAACACCCGGAGAGAAGCCCGAGATCGGTGCCCGCGTTCATCAGTGTCGGGGAGTTCGGCAGGAACTCCAGGTCGCGCAGGCCGCGGGAGAACCGATCGGTCCACTCGGCCGACGAGCCGGGTTCGTACGCGTCTTCGGCAGCGGCGACACAACGCGCCGCGCGGTCCATCATCTCGCCCGTCGATTCGACCGGCCGGCCGCGCTGATCCCGCAGCAGGTAGCGCTCCCGCAGCACCGTGACCGCGGCCAGGCTCAGCTTGAGCTCGTCGCGCACCCCGAGCAGCGCCTTGGCCGCCCGCAGGTCCGCGCGGTCGCGGCGATAGACGATGTAGGCGCGGGCGACATCGTCGAGGCCGGCCTCCCCCAGCCGCGCCTCGACGAAATCCTGGATGGTCTCGACATCGGCTGTTCCCGGCCCCAGGGTGTCGGCCACGGTTCGTGCCACCGCACCCGGCATGTCCGGGTCGTCACAGGCGACTTCGCGTGCGGCGCGCAGCACGGCGGCCTCGATCCGGCCGGCATCGAAGGGCACCAACGTCCCGTCGCGCCGCCGGACCCTGGTGGGCCACCGCGATGCCGTCACCGCCGTTGCACCCCGGCCGGACGCCGACTAATTCGCGTCGCCGTGGAGGATTTCCGACTGCACGGCCCCGAAACGGCGGCTTGCCCGTTCGTCGGCGGCGTGCTGCTCGTCGGCGGTCAGGACCACCGCGTCGGGGCCCGGGAACACCGTCGCCAGGTGATCGCTGTCCAGCCAGCGCACCACGTAGGGCGGCGAGCCGTCCTCGGAGTGCACCTCGGTGATCAGACCCCGTTGGTCGTGCCGATCGACCGTCGTTCCCTTGATGACGAGCCAGTCACCCACCTTGGCCTTCATGACGTCCCCTTCCATCCGGGAACCAATGTCGTCGTTCCCGACGGCAGGGGGTAAGGGCAGGAGGACACCAGCCTGCGGGTCGAACGTCCCGACCGGCTGCGGCCGCTGGGGTCTTTCGACCCTGTTGTGCGCGGACCGCGATAGCGTCGCAGCATGTCCGATGAATCCAAGCCCGTCTCCGTCCTCCCCCAGAGCGACTGCTGGAACCTGTTGTCGAGTGTGACCCTCGGCCGGCTCGTCACCAGCGTCGACGGCCAACCCGAGATCTTCCCGGTCAATTTCGTCGTCCAGCGCCGCACCGTGCTGTTCCGCACCGCCGAAGGCACCAAACTGGTGAGCGCGGCCATCAACCACAATGTGCTGTTCGAGGCCGACGACCACAACGTCGCCGAAGGCTGGAGTGTCGTGGTCAAGGGGGTGGCCAAGATACTCCACGACGACGACGAGTTGGCCGAAGCCGAACGGGGACAACTACTTCCCTGGACCTCGACGACGAAACAGCACTACGTCCGGATCCGGCCGCTGACCGTCACCGGCAGGCGGTTCATCTTCGGACCCGGGTTGGTGCACTAACCGACGCGGTGAACCTCTGCACTCGCCGCCGCCGCGGCCGCCTCCGCCTGGCGGCGGCTCTCCGCGCGGCGCTTGATGCCGAGCAGGATCCCGCGGGTGAGCAACGCCCTTGCCGGCCCGAACAGTTCGGCGAGCATCACCTCGCCGGGGTGACGCAATCCGAGGCGGGACCTGATCAGCAACCGGCAGCGGTCCGTTCCGCGGGGCATCAGATGGAACGACCAGACCACGGTCCACGGCACCCCCGGCGGTTCGGCGAACAGCACGATGGTCTTGCCCTCGACCAGTTCGGCGACCCGCATCTCGACACCGTCGTCCAGCCCCAACCAGCCCTTCGGCACCAGCCGTATCCCGTCCCCCTCCGCGAGGTGCTGCCACTCGTCGTGAAGCTGATCGGCGTTGCGGTACTGCAGGCCGAGCGTCTTCTCGAGTCTCTCGTAGCTGTAGAGACCGCCCCGGTCCTGACCCATCTGGACCAGCCACGGCCATGTCGCCTCGGCGGGCGCGTCGATCCACACCGCCTCGGTGGCCTGCAGCACCGGCGGGTGGACCAGTCGATCACCGGGTAGGTGGCTGCCGGACTCCGCCTTCGTGGTGCCCCAGTCGCGGAAGTAGCGCCTCGCCGCGTAGAGCAGGGCGGCCGCTGCGCCCAGCTTCACCACATCGTTGGTCATGTGTCCCAGCCTGCCCCACCGCACCGCCGTCCACTAGGGCCCATTGTCCCCTTGGCGAACGGCACCCGCGGGGATGACTTCCGTCCCTATCGGACGCCGATCCAACCCTGGTCGGATGAAGGTGTCATCAGCACCGACTCATAGGAGCGATCATGAGCAATGTCGCTGTGCAACAGCATCAACGCCCGTCCTGGCCGGATATCTCCGATCTGTTCGCCGGATTGCCGGCGTGGGCGAATCTGCGCCCGGTACTCGGCGGGCACCCCATCAAGGTCGAAGAGGACATCAAGGACGGAAAGTACGAACTGCAGGCCGAGATTCCCGGGGTGGATCCCGAGAAGGACATCGACGTCGTCGTGCGCGACGGTGTTCTCACCATCAAGACCGAACGCAGCGAGAAGAAGGAGTCCCGTGGCCGTTCGGAGTTCACCTACGGATCCTTCGCCCGTTCGGTGACCCTGCCTGCAGCGGCGGACGAGGACGGCATCACGGCCGGCTACGACAAGGGGATCCTCACGGTGACCGTGCCGCTCAAGGAGCCCGCCAGCCCGGAGAAGCACGTCACGATCAAGTCGACGGACTGACCGTCCCGGTCACGGATGAGCAGACGAGGATGACCCGGACCCGCCCACCGCAGAGCCCTCGGCGCGTGTTCCGCGACCGCCGCGAGGCCGGTCGGGTGCTGGCGGACCTGCTCACCGCATACCGCGGGCGAGATGACGTCATCGTGCTGGGGCTGGCACGCGGCGGTGTCCCGGTCGCGTGGGAGGTGGCCGCGGCCCTCGGCGCTCCCCTGGACGCGTTCATCGTGCGCAAGCTGGGGGCGCCGGGGCATGAGGAGTTCGCGATGGGGGCGCTGGCCACCGGCGGGCGCGTCGTGGTCAACGACGACATCGTGCGCGCGCTGCGCGTCAGCCCGCAGCAACTCCGAGACATCGCCGAGCGGGAAGGGCACGAGCTCTTCCGCAGGGAAGCCGCCTACCGGGCCGGGCGTCCCCCGCTCGACGTGTCCGGGAAGACGGTCGTCCTCGTCGACGACGGGCTGGCGACCGGGGCCAGCATGATGGCGGCGATACAGGCCCTGCGTGACGCCGGCCCGGCCGAGATCGTGGTCGCGGTGCCCGCCGCGCCGGAGTCGACCTGCCACGAGATACTCGGCGTCGCCGACGATCTGGTCTGCGCGAGCATGCCGACGCCGTTCGTCGCTGTCGGTGAATCGTATTGGGATTTCCGACAGGTAAGCGGCGAAGAAGTCCGCGAGCACCTCGCCACCCCAACGACCGGCAGCGCCGCCACACCCGCGCCGGCCGCCCTGACACCGACCGCCATCGTGGGTGGGTGTGCGGTGGACGCGCCGGGCGGCGTGCCGCCACTCGACGCGCTGGAAGCGATCGTCGGTGACGCCAGGGTGGTCCTGATCGGCGAGGGCTCACACGGGACCCACGAGTTCTACGCTGCCCGCGCCGCGATCACCAGGTGGCTCATCGAGCAGAAGGGCTTCTGCGCGGTCGCCGCGGAAGCCGACTGGCCCGACGCCTACCGGGTCAACCGGTACGTCCGCGGCGAGGGCGAGGACACCACCGCCGACGCGGCGTTGCGCGGATTCCAGCGCTTCCCGGCGTGGATGTGGCGCAACGTGGTGGTGCGGGACTTCGCCGAGTGGCTGCAGGCCCACAATCGGCAGCGCCGATCCCTCGGTCAGCGCCAGACCGGCTTCTACGGCCTGGACCTCTACAGCCTGCATCGCTCCATGGAAGAGGTGATCTCCTATCTCGACGGGGTGGACCCGCGCGCGGCAGATCGTGCGCGCCGCCGTTACGCCTGCTTCGACCACGCGACCGCCGACGACGGTCAGGCCTACGGTTACGCCGCCGCCTTCGGCGCGGGTCTGTCCTGTGAGCGTGAGGCGGTCGATCAGCTGATCGACATGCACCACAGCGCAATCGATTACCTCCACCACGACGGCCTGGTCGCCGAGGACGAGTTGTTCTACGCCCAGCAGAACGCCCAGACCGTCCGCGACGCCGAGGTCTACTACCGGGCGATGTTCAGCGGCCGTGTGACGTCGTGGAATCTGCGAGACGAACACATGGCCAGAACACTGGAGTCGCTGCTGACCCACCTCGATCGCCACCCCGGCGCGGGCCCGGCACGAATCGTGTTGTGGGCGCACAACTCCCACGTCGGTGACGCCAGGGCCACCGAGGTGTCCTCCGACGGCCAGCTCACCCTGGGGCAGCTGGCGCGTCAACGGTTCGGCGACGACTGCCGCCTGATCGGCCTGACCACCTACACGGGCACCGTCACCGCGGCCAGTGAGTGGGGCGGTGTCGCCGAGCGGAAGGTCGTCCGGCCTGCACTGAACGGCAGCGTGGAAGAGCTGTTCCACGAAACCGATCGGCCGGAGTTCGTCATCTCGGCGTTGATCGACCGTGCCGCCGAGGAACCGCTGTCGACGGTGCGGTTGGGCCGGGCGATCGGCGTCATCTACCTCCCGGCCACCGAGCGGCAGAGCCACTACTACCACGTGCGGCCCGCCGATCAGTACGACGCCATCATCCACATCGACCGGACGCGGGCGCTCGAGCCGCTGGAGGTCACCAGCGAATGGGTGGCGGGCGAGACCCCCGAGACGTATCCCAGCGGTTTGTGAACCACCCGAAAACCCCTGAAAACCCTGCAATGCGGGACCTTCGACCCTGGCGCAGCGGACCAGGCCGTTCCTAGGGTCGAGGTATGGGAAGGCAACGACCACTCCTGGCCGACGCGCTGGCGCTCGCCGGCCTCGCCGCGCTCTACCACTTTCGTACGCGACCCTGGATATACACGTGGGGGGCCCGCGACGAGGAACTGACCGCACCGCTGCCCGGTGATGAGCTCGTCGCCGGTGACCCCGTCCGCACCACCCGCGCCGTGACCGTCGACGCACCCGTTTCGGACGTGTGGCCGTGGCTGGCGCAGATCGGTGAGGACCGCGGGGGTTTCTACAGTTACTGGCTCCTCGAGCGTGCGGTCGGCGCCGGTATCCACAACGCCGACGTCATCCACCCCGAATGGCAGGACCTGCAGGTGGGTGACACCATCTGGCTGGCCCGCCGCTACGGTCCGGCGGCCCGCCAGATCGTCGCCGCGGTCGCCGCGGAATCGCACCTCGTCCTGATGTCGCCCGCGGACTTCGACCGGGTGCGTGACGGCACCGGGGCAGGCGGGTGCTGGTCCTTCGTCCTGCGGCCGGAGCGCGGGGGCACCCGCCTTCTGGTGCGCGGCAGCGGAAAACCCGTGGGGCACTTCTGGTTCGACATCCCGCACTTCATCATGGAGCAGAAGATGATGCGCGGTATCGCCGCACGAGCGCAACGGACACGGCACCGGGCCGCGGTCGGTTCGTGATGGACGCCCAGACGCAGTGGGTTTCGCGCCTCCGCCCGCTGATCGAACCCGCGTTGGTGGTGCTCACCGTGGTCGCGCTCGCCGCGGGCGGTATCGCGTGGCTGGCCGGATGGCGTTCCGCCGCTGACCTGTGCTGGATCGCCGGGACGGTGCTCGCCGTGGTGCCGGCGGTCGTCTGGGTGGTCGCGGCATTGCGCCGGGGGCGGGTCGGCGTCGATGTGATCGCGGTGCTGTCACTCGTCGGCACCCTGTTGGTGCACGAGTACCTGGCCGGCGCCCTGGTCGCGGTGATGCTGGCCGGTGGCCGTGCGCTGGATGCCGCCGCCACGCGGCGTGCCAGCCATGACCTGCGCGCCCTGCTGGAACGCGCCCCACGGTTCGCGCGGCGACGGACCGACGGGCAGGTCAGCGTGATCCCGCTCGACGAAGTCGCCGCCGATGACGTGTTGGTGGTCGGGCCGGGCGAGGTGGTGCCCGTGGACGGGCGGGTGCTCGACGTGGTGGCGGTGCTGGACGAGTCGGCGTTGACCGGTGAGCCGCTACAGGTCGAACACGCTGTCGGCGAACCGGTCCGCAGCGGTGTGGTGAACGCCGGCGGTGCGTTCGAGCTGCGCGCCACCGCCACGGCCGAGGACAGCACCTATGCCGGTATCGTCCGACTGGCCCGGCAGGCCGGCGCGGAAAGCGCACCCCTCGTGCGGTTGGCCGACCGCTACGCCGCCTGGTTCCTGCCGCTGACGCTGGTGCTCGCCGGCGCGGCGTGGCTGGTCAGCGGCTCGGCGGTGCGGGCGGTGGCGGTCCTGGTGGTGGCCACGCCGTGTCCGCTGCTCCTCGCGGCGCCGGTCGCGATCGTGTCGGGATTGTCGCGCGCCTCCCGAAGCGGGGTGATCATCCGCAGTGGCGGTGCACTCGAGAACCTGGGACACGCAACCACTTTGGTGATGGACAAGACGGGCACCGTGACGATGGGCCGCCCGGTGGTCGTCGACGTGGCCGTCGCCCCCGGCCGCGAGCCGACCGAGCTGCTGCGGCAGGCGGCGTCGGTGGATCAGTTCTCCCCGCACGTACTGGCCGAGGCCATCGTCACCGAGGCGCGCAAGCGCGGTCAATCGCTGTCACTACCCAGCGACGTGCTCGAAGAACCGGGCCGCGGCGTCACCGCCACCGTCGAGGGCCAACGCATCTCGGTGGGAAAGCTGCCGGACCGCAACGCCGTCAGCGGCTGGCAGCGCGGCGCGCTCAACCGGGCAGGTCTGGACGGCGCCGCGATCTCCTGGGTGAGCATCGCGGGTGAACCGGTGGGCGCGGTGCTGTTGCGGGATCCGTTGCGCCGCGACGCACCGCGGACGATGCGCCGGTTGCGGGCAGCGGGCCTGAACCGGTTGGTGATGCTGACCGGTGACCGCGCCGAACCGGCCCGCGAGGTCGCCACCGTGCTGGGACTCGACGAGGTGTACGCCGAGCAGTCACCGGCCGACAAGGTCGCCGCGGTCCGCGGCGAACGCGAACGCGCCGTGACGGTGATGGTGGGCGACGGGATCAACGACGCTCCGGCACTGGCCGCGGCCACGGTGGGTGTCGCGATGGGTGCGCGCGGGGCGACCGCGTCCTCCGAGGCCGCCGACGTCGTGTTGACGACCGATCGCGTCGACCGCCTCGCCGATGCGATGGACGTGGCCCGCTGGTCGCGGCGCATCGCCGTTCAGAGCGCCGTGGTGGGCATGAGCCTGTCGCTGCTGGCGATGGTGGTTGCCGCATTCGGCTGGCTGCCACCCGCCGCCGGCGCCCTCCTGCAGGAGGGCATCGACGTGGCGGTGATCCTCAATGCCCTGCGAGCGCTGCGCGGAAACCCCGACTCCGCAATGGATCTCCCGCCGGAGACCGAGCAGCTGCTGCATCGCTTCGCGGCCGAACACGACGAGCTCCGGGAAACCCTCCCACTGCTGCGCGACGCCGCCGACCGGCTGGCCGAGGCGCCGGACGCGGCCGCATTGGACTCGCTGAGGGCCGTGCACCGGTTGCTCACCGACCGGATCCTGCCGCACGAATTCGCCGAGGAGAACGAGCTGTATCCGGCGTTGGCCCGCCCGCTGGGCAGCGGTGAGGCCACCGCCACCATGAGCCGCACCCACGCCGAGATCAAACGGCTCGCCGACCGCATCGGTACGCATGTCCGCCTCGCCGAATCGGCGGGCGCGGTCGAACCCGACCAGGTCGACGACCTGCTGGCGTGTCTGTACGGGCTCTACGCCCTGTTGCGGCTGCACTTCGTGCAGGAAGAGGAGAACTACTTCACCCTCACCGAGGACGAGCCCACACCCTGACCCGCGGCGGGGGGCCATTCGCCGCCGAGTACGGGCCGATGGTCCCTATCGCCGTACGCGGAGGCGCGATGTAGTCGAAAGTATTCCCGCTCAGGAACTCTCACGATTCGGGAGGACGCCATGACCGCATCCGCACCGTCCACAGTGGGGACGCCACCGTGACCACGTACGGTCCGGACAGGGACACCATCCATGCGGCCCTGTCGCTGGCGATTCGCGCGCCCTCGATCCACAATTCGCAACCGTGGCGTTGGCGCGTCGGCGAGGACAGCGTCCACCTCTACGCGGACACACCCCCGCACCTGTCCCACACCGACCCCGATGGCCGCGAACTCCTGATCAGCTGCGGCGCCGCGTTGAACCACTGCGTGATCGCGCTGTCGGCACTTGGCTGGCGGTCGGTGGTCCACCGGTTCCCCAACCCCGCTGAGCCCTTGCACCTGGCCGCGCTCGAGATGCACCGCCAGGCGCCGGGCGAGGTCGACATCGCCCTCGCCGCCGCGATTCCGCGGCGACGCACCGACCGCAGGCATTTCAGCGCCTGGCCGGTCGCCATCGGTGATGTCGCACTGATGGGAGCCCGCGCCGCCAGAGCCGGTGTCACGATGCGCCGGGTGGAGACCACCAGCGCGTTCCGGGCCGTCTTGGCGAAAGCCGTGTGGGACCACGCGTCCGACCCGGACTACCGCGACGAGCTGTCGGTGTGGAGCGGACGGCACGCGTCGACCGTCGGCGTACCCGCCCGCAATGCTCCCGTGTCCGTCCCCGAGGCACGTGTTCCCGGGCGGCTGTTCGCCGGTCCGGCACTCGATCAGCCGGCGGAAGCCGATCCCGCCGACGACAACGCCGTGCTGCTCTCCCTCGGTACCGCGGGCGACGACGACCTCTCGCGGCTTCGCGCCGGCGAGGCGACCAGCCTGGTGCTGCTCACCGCGACCGCGCTCGGGCTGGCGACGTGCCCGGTGACCGAACCCCTCGAGATTCCCGAGACCCGGGACGCGGTCCGGGCCGACGTCTTCGGCGAGAGCGCCTACCCCCAGCTGCTTTTCCGTGTGGGTTGGGCGCCGGTGAATGCCGATCCGCTGCCGCCCACCCCTCGCCGACCACTTCGGGAGGTCGTCTCGTGCCTTGACGGCGCACCCTACGGGTGACCGAGAATCCCGGTGCGCGTTCGCCTTTCAGGTCAGTGGGGCGGTCCAGCTCAGGCAGGTACCGCCTCCGGCGGCGGGTTCGATCGTGAGAGCACCGCCGACCTCTTCGGCGCGCCGGCGCAGGTTGGCCAGACCGCTCTCGGTGAGGTTGTCCGGGATCCCGACGCCGTTGTCCCTGATCTCGATCCGCAGATCGTCGTCCACCGTCACCAGCACCGAGAGCTCGGTCGCCTGCGCGTGACGCACGGCGTTGCTGACCGCTTCGGACACCACCGCTTCGGCATGGTCGGCGAGTTCGGCACCGACCACGGACAACGGCCCGACGTACTGAACCGTCGTCCGCAGTTCGGCGCCGGCGAGATGGGCGATGGCCTCGTCGAGACGTTGGCGCAACCGGGTGCTGCCCGACGACCCGCCCTGTAGGTCGAAGATGGCCGTGCGGATCTGCTGGATCACCTCCTGCAGATCGTCCACGGATTCGATCAGCCGCCGTTGCACATCCGGCGTCCGGGCGCGCGGAATCGTGCCCTGCAGCGTCAACCCCACCCCGAACAGCCGTTGGATCACCTGATCGTGCAGATCGCGGGCGATGCGATCGCGGTCGGTCAGGACGTCGAGTTCGCGGATGCGGCGCTGGGCGACCGCCGACTGCCAGGCCAGCGCCGCCTGGTCGACGAAAGCCGCCATCATCTCCAACTGCTCGGCGGTGAACGCCGGCCGCCCGGCGCGCCGCAGCAGCACCACCACCCCGGCGACCGCCTCGGTCGTCCTCATCGGCAGGATCAGCGCGGGGCCGGCGTCGTCGAGCAGGCCGGTCTGCGCGGCGATCACCTCGACCAGCCGGGGTGTCCGCGCCACGAACGCCTCACCGATATCGTTGCCCTGCAACGGGATCAGCGACGCCACCGATGGGTCCGTGCGGGTATCCCCGGCGGCGTCGGCGATGACGAGCTCGTCACCGTCGGCGGGCACGGCGACGAACGCGACGTCGGCGTGGGTCAGCTTGAGCGACTCCTCGGCCACCAGGCGGTACACCCGCGCGGGATCAGCGCCGCCGAGCAACTCGGTCGCGATGTCTCGGGTCGCCTCGATCCACGCCTGGCGCGTGCGGGACTGTTCGAACAGACGGGCGTTGTCGATCGCGATGCCTGCGGCGGCCGCGAGGGCCTGGGTCAGCACCTCGTCGTCCTCGCTGAACGGTTGTCCGGACGTCTTCTCCGACAGATACAGGTTGCCGAAGACCTCATCCCGGATCCGGATCGGCACACCGAGGAAGGTGCGCATCGGGGGGTGGTGCTCGGGGAAGCCGACCGAGGCGGGATGGTCGTGGATGTTTTCCAGCCGGATCGGCTGCGGGTCGTCGATCAGCACGCCGAGGACACCCCGGCCCTGCGGCAGCGGTCCGATCGCCAGCCGGGTGGGTTCGTCGATGCCCTCGTAGATGAACTCGACCAGCTCGTGGTCGTGTCCGCGCACCCCCAGTGCCCCGTAACGCGCGTCGATCAGCTCGATGGCCGTGTGCACGATGGTGCGCAGGGTGGCGTCCAGGTCGAGTCCGGAGGTGACCGTGAGCATCGCGTCGACCAGACCGTCGAGCCGGTCCCGGCCCTCGACGATCTCCTCGACCCGGTCCTGAACCTCGGTGAGCAGCTCACGCAGCCGCAGCTGCGACAGCGTTTCGCCGATTGGGCGAACGCTGCACTGGTCGCCCGGCCCGACCCCGGTCATAGGCGCATTCTCACACCGATGACCAGCCAGGGGGCTGTATCCAGGAAACGAAGCGGTCAGCCTTCTGCGGCGCCGTCCGACCGGTCGAGGCGGGAGACGAACACCGCGGCCTGGGTGCGACGTTCCACCCCCAGCTTCGCGAGCAGTCGCGACACGTAGTTCTTCACCGTCTTCTCCGACAGGAACATCCGCGCGGCGATCTGCTTGTTGGTCAACCCCTCTCCGAGCAACCCCAGCAGGACCCGCTCCTGATCACTGAGGCCGGACAGCGGATCGGAATGCTCGGTGGCCCGGCGCAGCTTGGCCATCAGTGCGGCGGCCGCCCGGTTGTCGAGCAGGGACCGGCCCGCCCCGATCTCCCTGATCGCCTTGGCCAGTTCCATACCCTTGATGTCCTTGATCACGTATCCACTCGCGCCGGCGAGGATCGCGTCGATCATCGCCTCGTCGGAGGTGAAGGACGTCAACATCAGACACCGCAGATCCGGCAGCCGCGACAGGAGATCGCGGCACAGCTCTATGCCGTTGCCGTCGGGCAGCCGCACGTCGAGCACGGCGACCTGGGGCTGCAGCGCCGGGATGCGGGCCAGCGCCTCGGAGACCGAGCCCGCTTCGCCGATCACCTCGAGGTCCGGTTCGGCGCTGAGCACATCGATCAACCCGCGACGCACCACCTCGTGGTCGTCGACGAGGAACACAGTCACGGGGGGCTTGCGGGTTTGGGGCGTGGGATCCCCGGTCACAGCCGCACCTCGAGCACATCCTCGAGCCGACGCCGGGGCGTCGGCGGCGGGACGGGATCGTAGGCGGGCGCCGCCCCGACGCGGATCAGCACCTGCGGCAGATCGCGGTCGACCAGGGCGGAGATGATGTCGCGGCTGGCGCGCAGTTCGGTGAGGTGGGTCAGCGTGCAGGTGGCCATCCCGGCCAAGGTCGCCTCCAGCAGCACCCGCGACAGCGTCTCACCACAGCCGAGTATGTCGCGGCGGGTGTCGTCGTGCGCCGAGATGACCAGCACCCTGGAGTGGTCCTCCGGCACGCTCATACGCCGCTCCGCCGCACCGTGAGTGACCGGGAAGTGACGGCCGATGTCGACGCGGTCGCTTTCGGCCGCTGACACCAGGGAACCGTGCGGTATCCCGTCCGATACCGCCAACCACCCTGTCCACCAAGCCAATTCGGCGTGATAGTCGGAGTCGTAGAGGCGCAGCGACTCGGTGAGCTGGGAGGCTTCCGCGAGCTGCGGACGGGCGTCCTCGGCGATGACGTCCAGCATGGCCACCGATTCATCGACGGCGTCGCGCAACAGGAGCTCGAGCGAATCCCAGTCCGGGGGCGGGCCGAACGGCAGCCGGTCGGTGTAGCGGCGCGCGATGGCCTCGGCGCGGGCGCGGTGGCCGTCGGTCACATACGACATCGGCGAGAAGTCGATGGCGGCCAGGTGCAGGTGGTCGTTGGGATTCGGGTAGCGGTCGATGTGCGCGATCCAGCCGCCGGCCGCCATGGCCACCCGGAGATGATCGAGTACGGCACCGCAGCTCAGCAATGCCTCCCGGCCGGACTTGTCGGTGGCCACGAGCCGGTCGGTGTCGAGGAGGAGCTGCAGCCCGGACCGGTCGGCGACCCAGTGCCACGGCTGGCTGTTGTGTACGGACGGGGCTCGGCACGCCAGCTGCACTGCATCGCTGATCGTGTCGATGTCCGCTCGGGTCGTGGTCATCGATCAGCCTCCCTGTCCACCCGTTCTCCAGTCCACGCTCACAATCCGCCGGGTCCGGGACAAGAGTCTTTGGTCACACGCCGAGCGGTTGAGGACCAATGGCCCCGTCCAGTCGGGACCTTTCGACGGGCCGTGAGGTCCGAAGACCGCTGCGGCAAACCCGTCCGCGAAGCGACCATTGGCCCATGACCACCGCGGAGGAGACCGCTGCCGACGATTCGCCGGTGAACGACTTGGCCGCCGAGGTGTACGAGACACACACCGGTGTGGTGCTACTGCTCGGCGAGAAGGCCTACAAGATCAAGAAGCCGGTGACCACGGACTTCCTCGATTTCAGCGCGCCGGAACAGCGGGAGCGGGTGTGCGCCCGCGAAGTGGAGTTGAACAGCCGCCTCGCGCCGGGCAGCTACCTCGGCGTCGCCCACATGCACGGACCCGGTCACGACGTGCCCGAACCGGTCGTGGTGATGCGCCGCTACCCCGACCGGTACCGGCTGCGGTCCATGGTGATACGCGGTGAGTCGACCGAGAATCACCTCACGATGCTCGCGAGCATGCTCGCCCGCTTCCATGCGACGGCGGACCGGCGCGCGGACATCGATGCCTGCGCGACAGCCGCCGCGGTCAGGGCGCGGTGGTGCGAGAACCTCGACGAGCTGGACCATTCCGCGGGTGCAGTGGTTTCGGCGCAGACGGTCGACGAGGTCCGCCGACTGGCGTTGCGGTATCTCGACGGCCGGGACGCGTTGTTCGCCGGCCGCATCGCCGACCGCCGCATCGTCGACGGTCACGGCGACCTGCTGGCCGACGACGTCTTCTGCACACCCGACGGCCCGGTTCCGTTGGACTGCCTGGAGTTCGACGACCGGCTGCGCTTCGTCGACGGCGTCGACGACGCCGCATTTCTGGCGATGGACCTGGAATTCCTGGGCCGGCGTGACCTGGCCGACCACTTCCTCGATCAGTACCAGGAACTCGCCGGGGACTCCGCGCCGCGCTCGCTGGTCGACTTCTACATCGCCTACCGCGCCGTCGTGCGCGCCAAGGTCGACTGCATCAAGGTCGGCCAGGGACACGAGGACGCGGCGGCCGACGCCGGGTGGCACCTGGACATCGCCGCCAACCACCTCAAAGCGGCCACGGTCCGGCTCGTCCTCGTCGGCGGGGGCCCAGGAACCGGTAAGACCACACTGTCCGGTGCCCTGGGTGAATCCGTTGGCGCCCATGTCATCTCGACCGACAATGTCCGTCGGGAACTTCAGGACTCCGGAGTCGTCCACGGCGCCGCCGGCGCTCTCGAGAGCGGACTGTACTCACCCGAGAACGTGGCACTGGTGTACGACACCGTGCTGCATCGGGCGGCGGTGCTGCTCGCTCACGGCGAGTCGGTGGTCCTCGACGGCACCTGGCGGGACCCGGGTCACCGCAGGGCGGCGCGTGACTGCGCCGACCGTTCATCAGCCGTTCTGGTGGAACTGGCCTGCGATACCGAACTCTCGGCGGCCCAGACCCGGATCGCGCACCGGACGTCGACCACCTCCGACGCCACCCCGCAGATCGCGGCCGACATCACGACGCCCGTCTGGCACGGCGCGCACCGTGTCGACACCGGCCGCCCGTTGGCCGACTCCGTGGCCGAAGCGCAGCAGATCTGTTGTCTGGCCTACTGATCCACCACACCGATCCATGAACCGAGGAGAATTCGACAATGCACGCAATGGTCTACCACGGCCCGGGGCGTCGATCGTGGGAGCAGGTGCCCGACCCGGAAGTCCAACGCGCCACCGACGCCATCGTGCGCGTCGACGCGGTCACGATCTGCGGCACCGATCTGCACATCCTCAAAGGGGATGTGCCCGAGGTGCAGCCCGGCCGGATCCTCGGCCACGAAGCGGTGGGCACCGTGATCGAAATCGGTTCCGCGGTCGAGAAACTCGCAGTCGGTGACCGGGTGCTGGTGTCGTGCATCAGCGCCTGCGGCAGTTGCCGGTACTGCCGCGACGGGCAGTACGGCCAGTGCCTCGGCGGCGGCGGATGGATTCTCGGCCATCTCATCGACGGGACGCAGGCCGAGTACGTCCGCGTGCCGTTCGCCGACAACTCCACGCACAAGGTGCCGGCCGGGGTGAGCGACGAGCAGATGGTCATGCTCGCCGACATCCTGCCCACCTCCTACGAGGTGGGCGTGCTCAGCGCAGCGGTGCGACCCGGCGACACCGTGGCGATCGTCGGCGCCGGTCCCATCGGCCTCGCGGCAGTCCTCACCGCGAAGCTCTTCAGCCCCAGCCACATCGTCGTCATCGACATCGCCGAGAGCCGGCTGGAAGCGGCGAAGAACATGGGCGCCGACGTCGTCGTCAACTCGACATCGCAGGATGCCCGCTCGGTCCTCGACGAACTCACCGATGGTCTCGGCGCCGACGTGGCGATGGAAGCCGTGGGTGTGCCCGAGACCTTCGAACAGGCGGTCCGGCTGGTCCGGGCCGGCGGCCACGTCGCGAACATCGGGGTGCACGGGAAGCCGGCCACGCTGCACCTGGAGGACATCTGGATCAAGAACCTCACGATCACCACCGGTCTGGTGGACACGCACTCCACCCCCTCCCTGATCAGCCTGGTGGCCAACCATCAGATCGACACGGCGGCGATGATCACCCACCATTTCGGTATGGACGAGTTCGACCTCGCCTACGACGTGTTCAGCCGCGCCGGCGAGACCGGTGCGCTCAAGGTGCTCCTCACGCGTACCGCGCACAGCGGCTGACCCACGGAAAGGCACGCGCATGGCGCAACGCACCGCCCCGGTCGTCGTCGGGATCGACGGCTCGCAGACCAGCATCCACGCCGCACAGTGGGCCGCGGCGGCGGCCTACGGATACCGCACGTCGTTGCGGCTCGTCCACTCGACCGTCACGACCGGGCACCTCTTCGCCGACGCGGCGGTGGTCGCCATCCGGGCGGCCGCCGCAGCCGAGCAGCAGGCCGCCGCCGAGAAGACGCTCGACATGGTGAAAGGGACCGTGGCTGAACACTTTCCGCGGCTGGACATCGCCGTCGAGGTGGTCGATGAACCGGCCCATGAGGCGCTGATCGGACTGAGCCGGGACGCCACGCTGGTCGTCGTGGGCTGCGACGACGTCAGCCCGGCCGCGGCGGTGCTGGTGGGGTCGACGACGCTGCGGGTGGCGCAGCACGCGTCGTGCCCGGTGGTGGCGTGGCGCCAGATCGGGCAGCCCGGTACGGCGCCGGTCGTGGTGGGTGTCGACGGCACGCCTGCCGGGACGGCCGCACTGGCGGCCGCGTTCGAGTTCGCCGACCGGTTCGGCTCGCCCATCACCGCCGTGCACTCCTGGGCGGCGGGTCTGGACGCCGATGCGGTGGCGATCCCCTACCTGATCGACTGGGAAGCGCTGGAATCCGCGGAATGGGAACTGCTGACCAGCGCACTCGCACCCTGGACGGACCGATATCCCGGTGTGCAGGTCGCGACGCTGCTCGACGATGCGAAGCCGGGCCAGGCGCTGCTCGATCGGCTCACCGGCGCGCAGCTCGTCGTGGTCGGCAACCATCGGGCCACCGCCCTGAGCGCGGCGGTTCTCGGCTCGACGAGCCTCAATGTGCTGCACCACAGCCGCGTTCCGGTCATGGTCTGCCACGCGGCGGTCACCTAGGCGGTCTCGGCGGTCCGTTTGATCGCGGCCAGCGTCTCGGGGATTCCGGAATGCGCGGCCGCCGTCCGCTGGGCGATCTGCGCGTCGGCGTCGGCGCCGTAGCGCTCGTGGAACCCGGCGACGCCGCTGGGCAGCAGCCGCCAGTGTTCGGCCAGCCGGGTCCCGTCGCCCTCGGGCGCCACGGTGAAGCCCCACCGCACCCAGCCGCCGTTGACCTCCCAGACGAACTCGCGGCCGTCGGCGACGGTCACCTGGCTGCGCGTCTCCCACACCCGCTCGGGGGTCACGTTGCGTCCGGTGAACCACGCGCCCGCGACGGGTCCGGCGTCGGGGTCGTCCCACCAGCAGGCCCGGCACACCGGGCTCCACTCGCCCATCCGGGTCACGTCGGAGACCAACGCGTACACGGCCTCCGGCTCCCGCGCCACGTACACCGAATCGGAGTATTGGAGATCGACCACGGGTCGAAGCCTAAGACGGCGCATACTTGATCGCGATGACAGGCCCTACCGCGGTACCCCGCAAACCCGTGATCCTCACCGTCGACGACGACCCTGCGGTCTCGCGTGCGGTGGCGCGCGACCTGCGCCGCCACTACGGCGAGACCTTCCGCATCGTGCGGGCCGAATCCGGCCCGGATGCGCTCGAGACACTCAACGAACTGAAGCTGCGCGGCGAGACGGTCGCGGTGTTCGTCGCCGACTACCGGATGCCGCAGATGAGCGGTATCGAATTCCTCGAAGAGGCGATGGACCTCTACCCCATGGCGCGCCGCGTACTGCTCACCGCGTACGCCGACACCCACGCGGCCATCGACGCGATCAACGTCGTCGACCTGGACCACTACCTGCTCAAACCGTGGGACCCCCCGGAGGAGAAGCTCTACCCGGTCATCGACGCGCTGATCGAAACGTGGCGCGCCACCGGGGACCGGGCCATCCCGCACACCAAGATCATCGGCCATCCGTGGAACGCCAGATCGTCGGAGGTGCGCGAGTTCCTGGCCCGGAACCGGTTGTACTACACCTGGTTTCGCGCCGACGAAGCCAAGGGCAGACAGCTGCTGGAGGCGGCCGGCCAGGACGGGATGACGCTGCCGGTGGTGATCACCGAACAGGGTGAGACGCTGGTCGACCCCTCCGACGCCGAACTGGGCGCCACGCTCGGGCTCACCACGACCCCGGCCGAGGACTTCTACGACCTGGTGGTGATCGGTGGCGGGCCCGCCGGGCTGGCCGCCGCCGTGTACGGCGCGTCTGAGGGTCTCAAGACGGTGCTCATCGAACGCACCGCCACCGGCGGGCAGGCCGGGCAGAGCTCCCGCATCGAGAACTACCTGGGCTTCCCCGACGGCCTGTCGGGTTCTCAGCTCGCCGAGCGGGCGCGCAGGCAGGCCGAGAAGTTCGACGCCGAACTGATCACCGCGGCGGAGGTGACGGCGTTGGAGATCGACGGGTCGGCCCGCACCGTGCGGCTGTCCGACGGCCGGTCGATCGGTGCGCGGGCGGTGATCCTGGCGATGGGCGTCGAGTACCGCCAGCTGCCGGCCGAGGGTTGCGACGGGTTGACCGGCGCCGGGGTGTACTACGGCGCGACGTCGTCGGTGGCGGCCGACTGCGAGGACGACGAGGTGTACGTGATCGGCGGCGCGAACTCCGCCGGCCAGGCCGCGATGTACCTGTCGCGCAGCGCCAAGCAGGTCACGATCGTCAGCAGGCGCCGGCTCGAGGACTCGATGTCGCACTACCTGATCCAGCAGATCAGGGCCAACGACAAGATCCGGGAGCTGCCGAACACCGTCGTGCACGCGGTCAAGGGCGACGGCCACCTCGAGGGCATCTGCCTGGAGAACACCCTGACCGGGGCGCGCGAGGAGCACCACTGCGGCCGCATGTTCATCTTCATCGGCGCCGAACCGCGCACCGACTGGCTCGACGGCATCGTGGTCCGCGACGACCACGGGTTCATCCTGGCCGGGCCCGATCTGCGCGACGTCTCGGGCTGGATGCTGGACCGCCCGCCGCACCACCTGGAAACAAGTGTGCCGGGTGTTTTTGTTGCAGGTGATGTGCGCGCGGAATCCGCCAAACGGGTGGCCGCCGCCGTCGGCGAAGGATCGATGGCGGTGATGCTGGTGCACCGGTATCTGGCGGAAGCCTGAAAGGGGTCACGATGGGCGAGACATGCCTGCGCGACGAACTGCGCACCCTGTTCCTGTTCGAGGCGCTCTCCGACGAACAACTCGACATGCTGTGCGCCGACGGTCACATCGAGACGTTCCCGGCTGGGCCGCTGTGCACCGAGGGTGACCCCGCCACCTGCTTCTACGTCCTGATCGACGGCGAACTGACGATGTCGAAACGCTCCGGCGGGGCCGACATCCAGACCGGGCGCACCTCGCAGCGTGGGGTGTACTGCGGGGCGTGGTCGGCGTACGTCCCCGGCGAGGAGCACGTGTACGAGGCCTCGGTGCGGCTGAACAGACCGTCGAAGTTCTTCGTCCTCGACGCCGATGCGTTCGCCCGGTTCATGCAGTCCCAGTTCCCGATGGCCGTTCATCTGCTGGAGGGCCACCGCGTCGGTGGCCGCAGGCAGCATCAGATCATCGGTCAGCGCGAGAAACTCCTCGCACTAGGGACCATCACCGCCGGGCTCACCCACCAGCTCAACAACCCCGCCGCGGCCACCGCCCGCGCCGTCGCCGACCTGCAGGAGGGTGTCGGCAAGATGCGCCACAAGCTGGCAATGCTCGCCAGCGGCAAGTTCAGCCCCGAGGCGCTGCGGGTCCTGGTGAAGATCCAGGACGAGGTCGCCGAACAGGTCGCGAAGTCCAGGAGCATGGACCTCACGGCGCTGGAGACCTCCGACCGCGAGGACCAGATCGGCGACTGGCTCGACGACCACGGGATCGCCGGCGGCTGGGACTACGCACCCACCTTCGTCGAGGCGGGTCTCGACATCGACTGGCTGGAGCGGATCTCGGCGTCGGTCGACGACGTCATGGACGGCGACTGTTCGGCCGCGCTGCAGAGCGCGCTGGGCTGGCTGAAGTACACCATCGACACCGAACTGCGGATGAGCGAGATCGCCGAGGCGAGTAAACGCATCTCGGCACTGCTCGCCGGTGCCAAGCAGTACTCCCAGATGGACCGCGGCGCCTATCAGAGCGCCAACGTCCACGAGTTGATCCACAGCACGATCAAGACGATCTTCGGCGACAAGATCGGCAAGGACAAACCGGTCAGGCTGGTGTGGGAGAAGGATACGTCGCTGCCCGAATTGCTCTGCTACCCGGGCGATCTCAACGAGGTGTGGTCCAACCTCATCGACAACGCCCTCCAGGCGATGGCTGGGCACGGCACGCTGACCGTACGCACCATGCGGGAGAACGACGAACGGGTGCGCGTCGAGATCTGCGACGACGGGCCCGGCATCCCGGAGCAGATCGTCGACCGGATCTTCACCCCGTTCTTCACCACCAAACCCGTCGGGGAGGGCACCGGACTCGGCCTCGACCTGGCCCGCCGCATCATCGTCGAGAAGCACCACGGCGACCTGCGCGTCGAATCCGTACCGGGTGACACCCGCTTCATCGTGTGCCTGCCGCTGGTGGCCCCCGCGCCCACTGAATAGCCACGGAATAGTTCGCGGCGGGGTCGGTTGGAACCGGAATGACGAAACCCGATCTCGGTAGGTACGGCGTGTTCGGGCGCGGGGTCACTCCCGCGCAGGCTCGCGACATCGAGGCGCTGGGCTACGGCGCCGTGTGGGTGGGCGGGTCACCGCCCGCCGAACTGGACTGGGTGGAACCGATCCTCGACGCCACCGAGAACCTCCAGCTCGCCACCGGGATCGTCAACATCTGGACGGCGGCGGCCGGTCCGGTCGCCGAATCCTTCCACCGCATCGAGGCGGCCCACCCCGGCCGGTTCCTGCTCGGCATCGGCGTCGGCCATCCCGAAGCGCATCAGGCCTACCGCAAACCGGTCGCGGCGCTCACCGAGTACCTCGACCGGCTCGACGAATACGGTGTGCCGCGCGATCGGCGGGTGGTGGCCGCACTCGGCCCCAAGGTGCTGAAGCTCTCGGCGGATCGCGCCGCCGGGGCGCACCCGTATCTGACGACACCGGAGCACACCGAACAGGCGCGCGCGGTGATCGGCCCCGAGGCGTTCCTGGCGCCCGAGCACAAGGTGGTGCTCACGACCGATCCGGAGAAGGCCCGCGCCGTCGGCCGCAAGGCGCTCGACGTCTACCTGAACCTGGCCAATTACCTCAACAACTGGAAACGGCTCGGATTCGGTGATGAAGACGTGGCAAAACCGGGTAGTGATCGGTTGGTGGACGCCGTCGTGGCCTACGGCACCGTCGACGCCATCGCGGCCCGGCTGAAGCAGCACCTCGACGCCGGCGCCGACCATGTGCCCGTGCAGGTGCTGACCGGACCTGACAAGCTGGTGGCCGCATTGGCCGAGCTGGCCGGACCGCTCGGCCTGCAGTGACTTTGCTCGACAACGGAATGAAGGAACACTCATGACCGAAGGCGTATCCCTCAAACCCGGCCTAGGCCGCTATGGCGTCTGGACCGGTGGCGCACCTAAGCCGGAACAGGCCGCGCAGATCGAGGAGCTCGGCTACGGCGCGGTCTGGGTGGGCGCCTCGCCGGCCGCCGACCTGGCGTTCGTCGAGCCGATCCTCGACGCGACCGAGACGTTGCAGGTCGCGACCGGCATCGTCAACGTGTGGGCGTCGCCCGCCGAGGAGGTGGCCGAGTCCTACCACCGCATCGAGGACAAGTTCCCGAGCCGGTTCCTGCTCGGGATCGGCATCGGCCACCCAGAGGCCACCCAGGAGTACCGCAAACCGTATGACGTGCTGGTCGAGTACATCGACAAACTCGACGCGGCCAAGGTGCCGACCAGCCGCCTCGTCATCGCCGCGCTCGGCCCGAAGGTGCTGCAGTTGGCCGCCCGGCGCAGTGCCGGCGCGCATCCGTACCTGACGACCCCCGAGCACACCGGCCAGGCCCGCAACCTGGTCGGCCCCACGGTGTTCCTCGCCCCGGAGCACAAGGTGGTGCTGAGCACCGACGTCGAGGAGGCGCGCGAGATCGGTCGCGGGACCGTCGACTTCTACCTCGGGCTGAGCAACTACGTGAACAACTGGAAGCGGTTGGGCTTCACCGACGAGGACGTCGCCAAACCGGGCAGCGACAAGCTGATCGACGCGGTGGTCGCCCACGGTTCCGCCGAGGACGTCGCCGCCCGGCTGCAGGAGCACCACAACGCCGGGGCCGACCACGTCGCCATCCAGGTGCTGGGCGGTTGGGACAAACTCATCCCGACGCTCGAGGAGTTGGCGGGCCCGCTCGGGTTGACGAAGTAGGCGCGGGCGGCCGCTAGGGTTTCCTCCATGCGGTTGCTGGTCACCGGCGGAGCGGGGTTCATCGGTGCGAACTTCGTCCACGCCACCGTGCGGGAGCATCCCGACTACGCAGTGACCGTGCTCGACGCGTTCACCTATGCGGGCAGCCGGGAGTCGCTGGCGCCGGTCGCCGACCGGATCCGACTGGTCGAAGGCGACGTGGCCGACGCCGGTCTGGTCGGCGGGCTGATCGCCGACCTCGACCCGGCCACCGATGCCGTCGTGCACTTCGCCGCGGAAACCCACGTCGACAACGCGCTGGCCGATCCCGGCCCGTTCGTGCAGACCAACGTCGTCGGCACCTACACGGTGCTCGAGGCGGTCCGCCGGGCCGGCGTCCGGCTGCACCACGTGTCGACCGACGAGGTGTACGGCGACCTCGCCCTCGACGACCCACAGCGGTTCACCGAGTCGACGCCGTACAACCCGTCGAGTCCGTATTCGTCGACCAAGGCGGCCGCGGACCTGCTGGTGCGCGCCTGGGTGCGGTCCTACGGCGTACGCGCGACGATCTCGAACTGCTCCAACAACTACGGGCCCTACCAGCACGTCGAGAAGTTCATCCCCCGCCAGATCACCAACATCCTCACCGGGCGGCGGCCCAAGCTCTACGGCACCGGCGCCAACGTGCGCGACTGGATCCACGTCGACGACCACAACAGCGCGGTGTGGCGGATCCTGCGCGACGGCGTCGTGGGCCGCACGTACCTGATCGGCGCCGAGGGTGAACGCGACAACCTCTCCGTGCTGCGCACCCTGCTGCGCATCATGGACCGCGACCCCGACGACTTCGACCACGTCACCGACCGCGCCGGGCACGATCTGCGCTACGCCATCGACCCGTCGGTGCTCTACGACGAATTGGGTTGGAAACCGGCACATCTCGACTTCGAGGAAGGGCTGCGCGCGACGGTGCAGTGGTACCGCGACAACGAGGCGTGGTGGCGGCCGCTCAAGGACGCCGCCGAAGCGGCCTACGAGGAGCGCGGCCAGTGAGCGCGCGGGAGCTGGCGGTACCCGGCGCATGGGAGATCACCCCGACCGTGCACGCCGATTCGCGCGGGTCGTTCATGGAGTGGTTCACCGACCGCGAGTTCACCGGGTTCGCCGGCCACCGCCTCGATGTCCGGCAGGCCAACTGTTCGGTGTCGAGGGCCGGCGTGCTGCGCGGTCTGCACTTCGCGGCGGTGCCGCCGGGTCAGGCGAAGTACGTCACCTGTGTGCGCGGGGCGGTGTTCGACGTGGCCGTCGACATCCGGGTCGGCTCCCCCACCTTCGGGCGCTGGGATGCGGTGCTGCTCGACGACCGCGACCGCCGATCGATCTACCTGTCGGAGGGCTTGGGGCACGCTTTCCTTGCGCTGCAGGATGATTCGACCGTGATGTACCTGTGCTCGACGGGTTACGACCCGGCCCGCGAGCACACGGTGTCGCCCACCGATCCGGCGCTGGGCATCGAGTGGCCCTTCGACGGTGAGCTGGTGCTGTCCGATCGTGACGCCGCGGCACCCACGCTCGCCGAGGCCCGCGACGCCGGCCTGCTCCCGACGTGGGATGCCTACCTGGCGCTGCCGAGATAAGGGTTCTGCCCCGCGTTCGCGCCTTTCGCGTGTCATGACCCTGATCTCGACGATCGAGGGAAGCCCCCTTGTCAACCACCCCGACCAGTTACTAGGATGTCCTAGTATCTCGAGCGAGGGGCATTCTCATGACCAACCAGATCCAGCACTTCATCAACGGCAAGCGCACCGCAGGCGAGTCCACCCGCACCGCGGACGTGATGAACCCGAGCACGGGGGCGGTGCAGGCCCAGGTCCTGCTCGGCTCGCGCGCCGACGTCGACGCCGCGGTGGCCGGCGCCGCCGAGGCTCAGAAGGAGTGGGCGGCGTGGAACCCGCAGCGCCGCGCCCGCGTCATGATGCGCTTCATCGAACTGGTCAACCAGCACATGGACGAGTTGGCCGAACTGCTGTCGATCGAACACGGCAAGACCGTCCCCGACGCCAAGGGCGATATCCAGCGCGGTATCGAGGTCATCGAGTTCGCGATCGGCATCCCCCACCTGATCAAGGGTGAGTACACCGAGGGCGCGGGCACCGGCATCGACGTCTACTCGATGCGCCAGCCGCTCGGCGTCGTCGCCGGCATCACACCCTTCAACTTCCCGGCGATGATCCCGCTGTGGAAGGCCGGTCCCGCGCTGGCCTGCGGTAACGCCTTCATCCTCAAGCCGTCCGAGCGCGACCCCTCGGTGCCGGTGCGCCTGGCCGAATTGTTCATCGAGGCCGGCCTGCCCGCGGGAGTGTTCCAGGTCGTGCACGGCGACAAGGAAGCCGTCGACGCGATCCTCGAGCATCCGGTGATCCAGGCCGTCGGCTTCGTCGGCAGCTCCGACATCGCCCAGTACATCTACGCCGGCGCGACAGCCAACGGTAAGCGCGCGCAGTGCTTCGGCGGCGCGAAGAACCACATGATCGTGATGCCCGACGCCGATCTCGACCAGGCCGTCGACGCGCTGATCGGCGCCGGCTACGGCAGCGCCGGCGAGCGCTGCATGGCGATCAGCGTGGCGGTACCCGTCGGCAAGGAGACCGCGGACCGGCTGCGCAACCGGCTGGTCGAGCGGGTCAACAACCTGCGCGTCGGCCACAGCCTCGACCCGAAGGCCGACTACGGCCCACTGGTCACCGAGGCCGCGCTCAACCGGGTCCGCGACTACATCAACCAGGGCGTCGAGGCGGGCGCCGAGGCCGTCGTCGACGGGCGCGAGCGTTCCAGCGACGAGATGCAGTTCGGCGACGACAGCCTCGAGGGCGGCTACTTCATCGGCCCCACGCTGTTCGACCACGTCACCCCGGACATGTCGATCTACACCGACGAGATCTTCGGCCCGGTGCTGTGCATCGTGCGCGCCGACAACTACGAAGAGGCACTGCGCCTGCCCACCGAGCACGAGTACGGCAACGGCGTGGCGATCTTCACCCGCGACGGCGACACCGCACGCGACTTCGTCGCCAAGGTCCAGGTCGGCATGGTCGGGGTCAACGTCCCGATCCCGGTTCCGGTGTCGTACCACACCTTCGGCGGCTGGAAGCGTTCCGGCTTCGGCGACCTCAACCAGCACGGGCCGCACTCGATCCTGTTCTACACCAAGACCAAGACCGTCACGCAGCGCTGGCCGTCGGGCATCAAGGATGGCGCCGAATTCGTCATCCCCACGATGAAGTAGGGCTGAAGTATCCCCATGGATCTCTTTGGCCTCGACGACGACGAACGCGTGATCGCCGAGACAGCGGCCGCGTTCGCCGAGAAACGCCTCGCCCCATACGCGTCGGAGTGGGATGAGAGCCACCACTTCCCCACCGACGTGTTGCGGGAGGCGGCCGAACTCGGCATGGCGGCGATCTACTGCCGCGAGGACGTCGGCGGCAGCGGGCTGCGGCGCGTCGATGCCGTGCGCATCTTCGAACAGCTGTCCGCGGCCGACCCGGCCATCGCGGCGTTCCTGTCGATCCACAACATGTGCGCCTGGATGGTCGACACCTACGGCTCCGAGGAGCAGCGCAAGACGTGGGTGCCGCGGCTGGCGTCGATGGAGAGCATCGCGAGCTACTGCCTCACCGAACCGGGTGCGGGGTCGGACGCGAGTGCGTTGCGCACCAAGGCCGTTCGGGAGGGCGACCACTTCGTCCTCGACGGGGTGAAGCAGTTCATCTCGGGTGCGGGCAGTTCCGACGTGTATGTGGTGATGGCCCGCACCGGCAGCGAGGGGCCGCGCGGCATCTCGGCGTTCGTGGTCGAGAAGGACACGCCCGGTGTGAGTTTCGGCGCCCAGGAACAGAAGATGGGGTGGAACGCGCAGCCCACGGCGCAGGTCGTGTTCGAGGGCGCCCGGGTGCCCGCGGAGAACATGCTCGGTGGCACCGACGCCGAGGGCAGCGGTTTCGGCATCGCGATGAACGGCCTCAACGGCGGGCGTCTCAACATCGCCGCCTGCTCGCTGGGCGGTGCGCAGACGGCCTACGAGAAGGCGGCCGCCTATCTGGCCGACCGGCAGGCGTTCGGCGCGTCGTTGCTCGACGAGCCGACCATCCGGTTCACCCTGGCCGATATGGCCACCGCCCTGCAGACGTCGCGCACGTTGTTGTGGCGGGCGGCCGGCGCACTCGACGAGAACCACCCCGACAAGGTGGAATTGTGTGCGATGGCGAAGCGCTATGTCACCGACGCCTGTTACGAGGTGGCCGATCAGGCGCTCCAATTGCACGGCGGCTACGGCTATCTGCGCGAGTACGGGATCGAGAAGATCGTCCGTGATCTGCGGGTCCACCGGATCCTCGAGGGCAGCAACGAGATCATGCGCGTGGTCATCGGGCGGGCAGCCGCTGCGAGGGCGCGAGCATCGGCCTAGGAAAATCTGACAGCTGATGGGCGAGCGAAGCGACGGGAAAATCAGACAGCTGATGGGCGAGCGAAGCGACGGGAAAATCAGACAATGACGACGATTGCGTTCTTCGGCCTGGGCCACATGGGCGGTCCGATGGCGGCCAACCTGGCCAAGGCCGGGCACACCGTGCGGGGTTTCGACCCGGTGCCCGCGCTGCGGACCGCCGCCGAGGACAACGGCATCGCCACGTTCGAAAGCGGTACTGAAGCGGTGGCCGGCGCCGAGGTGGTGATCACCTCGCTGCCCAACGGCGCGATCGTCAAGAGCGTGTACGACGAGGTGCTGCCCGCCGCGGCGGACGGCACGCTGTTCATCGACACCTCGACCATCTCGGTGGACGACGCGCGCGAGGTCAACGCCGCGGCCGCGGCGAAGGGTTTCGCCCAACTCGACGCGCCGGTCTCCGGCGGGGTCAAGGGCGCCACCGCGGGAACGCTGGCGTTCATGGTGGGTGGTGACGACGCGGCCGTCGAGCGGGCGCGTCCGGTGCTGGAACCCATGGCGGGCAAGGTCGTTCACTGCGGCGCCTCGGGCACCGGCCAGGCCGCCAAACTGTGCAACAACATGGTGCTCGCCGTCCAGCAGATCGCGATCGGTGAGGCGTTCGTGCTGGCCGAGAAGCTCGGGCTGCCGGCTCAGTCCCTGTTCGACGTCATCACCGGCGCGACCGGCAACTGCTGGGCGGTGCACACGAACTGCCCTGTACCGGGACCGGTTCCGACCTCTCCGGCCAACAACGACTTCAAGCCGGGGTTCGCGACGGCGTTGATGAACAAGGACCTCGGCCTGGCCATGGCCGCGGTGTCGTCGACGGGCGCGTCGGCGCCGCTGGGCAGCCACGCCGCCGAGCTGTACCAGAAGTTCGCCGAGGACCACGCCGACAAGGACTTCAGCGCGATCATCGAGACCCTGCGGGGCTGATCAGGCCGCGAGCCGGTTCACCACACCGACGAACACGGCGGGCAGTGCCTGCGCTGCGGGCACGATGCGCGGCCGGATCGACGGCGTCGCCCCGGCCCGCACCAGGCCCGCGGTGAGCAGCCGGTAGCGGCGGGTCAGTGTCCGCCATCGGCGGTCGTACTCGTCGACGCGTTCTGCCACAACACAATTCACGAGCAGCTCGGCGGCGCCGAAGGCCAGCCCGATGCCCTCGCCGGTGAGCGCGTCGATGTATCCGGCGGCGTCCCCGACGAGCAGCACCCGCCCGGCCGTGCGTTCGCGCACGGTCTGCCGCAGCGGGCCCGCGGCGCGGTCGGGTCCGTGGGCATGCTCCCGGACCCGGTCGGCGAGCGCGGGGAACTCCGCGAGGTGCCGGTCGAATCCGCCGCGCGACGAGGTGAGGATCGCGATCCCCACGCAGTCGTCGGCCACCGGGGTCACGTACGCCTCGCTGTGCGGGCCCCAGTGCACCTCGACGCGATCGCTCCACGGCGCGGTGTGGATGTGCCGCCGGATCCCCCACCGGCGCGGGCCACGACTGGGTTGGGACAGTCCCAGTGCCCGCCGGATCGGTGAGTGCAGCCCGTCGGCGGCCGCGAGGTATCGGGCCCGCAACCCGCCCGCCCGCACCGACTGCGCGTCCTGGCTGATCGGGACCGCGTCGCCGCTGACGATGCGCACGCCCGCCGACCGGGCCGCCTCCTGCAGCGCGGCGTGCAGCACGGTGCGTCGTACACCGAGCCCGGCTCCGCCGCGGAACGTCGCGTCGACCCGACGGTGCCCGTCGAGGTAGGCGATCCCGCTCAGCGCCATCCCGTGTGGCGCCACCCCGAGGCGGTCCAGATGGGCGACGGTGTGCGGCATCAGACCTTCCCCGCAGGCCTTGTCCAGGCTGCCGGGACGGCGCTCGATCACCGCGACGTCCAGTCCGGCCCTGGCGCCGTACACCGCGGTGGCCAGTCCGGCCGGGCCGCCGCCGGCGACGAGGAGGTCGATCATCGCAACCCCGCGAGCGCGGTGTTCTCCACGCGGACCCGCGTCCGGAGCAGGGCGGCGTTGAGCGCGGTGAACACCAGCGCGGTGATCCAGGCGCCGTGCACCAGTGGGAGGGCGAAACCCTCGACGACCACCGCGACGTAGTTGGGATGCGGGATGAGCCGGTACGGTCCGCCGGTGACCCGCGACGCGCCGGGGACGACGATGACCCTGGTGTTCCACTGCCGGCCGAGGGTGGTGATGCACCACCACCGCAGCGCCTGTGCGGCGATCACCAGCGCGAGCATGGGGAAGCCCAGCACGGGTGTGAACGGCCGTTTCAGTGCGGCGACCTCGAGCAGGCACCCGGCCAGCAGACCGGTGTGCAGCACCACCATCACCGGGTAGTGCCTGGCACCGTACTCGACACCGCCGCGTTGCCGGCTCCAGCGTCGGTTGCGTTCGGCGACAACGAGTTCGCCCAGCCGCTCGACACCGACCGCGGCGATCAACAAGCCGTACCAGACCATGGGCCGTCAGCGCCAGCGCAACAGGACGAGTTCGGAGCAGAAGCCCGGGCCCATCGCCATCATCAGCCCGGGGGTGTCCGCGGGCGGGTGTTTGGCGATGGTGTCCCGCAGCACGTGCAGCACGGACGCCGACGACAGGTTGCCGACCTCGGCCAGCGACCGCCAGGTCAATTCCAGTGCGTCGTCGGGTAATCCGAGGGTCGCGGTGATGGCCTCGATGACCTTCGGACCGCCGGGGTGGCTCACCCAGGTGGCGATGTCGCCGATCTTCATGCCGTGGCTGTGCAGGAAATCCGTGACGTCGTCGCCGAGGTAGCGTTCGACGACCTTCGGCACATCCGGGGAGAGCACCAGGCGGAAGCCGGAGGCGTCGACGTCCCAGCCCATCGTCCGCAGCGAGTCGGGATACAGGTGGCTGCGCGAGTCGACGACCTCCGGACCGGACGCCCCCTCGGCACGTCGGTCGCCGGCCACCACGACCGCGGCGGCGCCGTCGCCGAACAGGCTGCTGCCGACCACGGTGGCCATCGTCGGATCGGTCTTCGACACCAGGGAACACAGCTCGACCGCCAGCAGCACCGCCACCCCGTCGGGGTCTCCGCGCAGGTGGTCGTGCAGCCGGGCGACCCCCGCCGCGCCGGCCACGCAGCCCAGCCCGAACATCGGCACACGTCGGACGTCGGGACGCAACCCGACACGGGCGGCGATGCGGGCGTCCAGCGGTGGCACCGCGATGCCGGTGACGGTGGTCGTCATGATCATGTCGACCTCGGACGGGTCGATGCCGGCGTCGTCGAGCGCGCCGGTCAGCGCCGCGGCGCCGAGTTCCACGGCGTGTTCGATGTAGAGGTCGTTGGCCCGGCCGAAATCGGTCAGCCCGGCGTACTCCTCCAGTGGCAGCACCGTGTGGCGGGTGGACACCTTCGCGCTGCGGTGCAGCGCCCGGATGCTGTCGGCGTATTCGGCGTAACCGGGCAGCGCGATCAGCGCCTCGGTCACTTCGGCCTGGGTGTAATTATGTGGCGGCACCTCGCCGCGTACGGCTGCGACAACGCTCATGGCACTCTCCCTCTACCTTCTCAAGACGTGTCGCGGCGCCACGTCGTTCAAAAGGCGGGGGAAAAAGATCAGTCGGTGAGCGGATCCAGCAGGAGTTGGTGGATCACGGGGCGCGCGAAACGCAGGAGGTCCTCGCGGCTGAGGTCGGCGACGGCGGGATTGGCGAGCACGTAGCGGGTGGTGGCCAACCCGATCACGAACGCCCCCATCAGGCCGGCGCGCTGCGCCGGATGGTCGGGCGCGACGGCGGCGAGTGCGGGCGCCACCTGGGTGGCGAAGACGTGCCGCAGCGTGTCGGCGGCGGATTCACTGGTCATCGCCGCCCGCAGCAGAGCGAGGAACGTGGTGTCCTGTTCCCACACCGCGAAGAAACGGGACAGCAGCACATCGGCGATCCGGTCGGGGTCGACGGTGCTGAGGTCGGGCAGGTCGATCCTGAATTCGGCTGCCTCAGCGAACAATTCCTGTTTACTGCCGAAGTACCGGATGATGAGCGCCGCATCCACCCCGACATCGGCGGCCACCCCGCGCAAGGTGGTGCGCTGGTAGCCGTCGGCCCCGAAGCGCCGCCGGGCGGCGGCGAGGATGTCGGCGCGCGTCTGCGGGGCGTTGCGGGTTCGCTCCGTGCCCATTCGAAGAACAATAGGGGGCAGTCTGTCGGCAACCCCTCGAACGCCGACGGTCCCCTATGCCGCGGGCGCTGTCCTGCGGGCCGTCGACCGGGCGTACAGCCGTTCACAGGTGGTGAGCCGCAGCGGATCGGCACCGCCGTAGTCGGCCCGCACCGCCAGCGCCGCGGTCGCATCCCGCGGGGCGCTGTCCTGCCCGACCAGGATCGTGGCCAGGCCGGCCGCGGTCGCCGTGCGCAACCCGGCCGTCGTGCCGGTCAGCGCGACGACCCGGTCGGTGGTGACGCCGAGTTCGTCGAGGGCGTAGCGGTAGGCCTCCGCGGGCGTCGCCACGTCGTCGCCGGTGACGATGGTCTCGACCTGGCCCTCGCCCACGAGTTGGCGCACCAGCGGCTCGGCCCATGCGCGGCGGCCCGAGGTCACCACCGCGACCGGCACACCGGCGGCGAAGGCGTCACCCACGAGGTCGTCGAGACCGGGCCGCGGGCTCGCACCGACGTCGAGCACCATCTCGTCGAACATCATCGCCTTGGTCGAACAGATCTCGTCGGCGAGCAGTTCGATCAGCACGTCGCACTCCGGTCCCACGCAGTGGTTGCGCAGTTCGGCCAGCACGCGCTGGCGTTCGTCGCGCAGCACCATCAGCCGCCGGTACCGGGCCGCCGACCACTCGATGGGCACGCCATGCGCCGCGAACGCGGCGTTGAACACCACGCGGTGCACGTCGTAGTCGAGGTCGGTCAACGCCTCCAGGTCGAACACCAGGGCCCGCAACGGGGTCACCTCCGCAGCGACCGGGCGGGCCCCGTCCCACCAGAACCGGCCCGCACACCATGTTCTCTCACGCGTTGTCTGCACACGATCACAGTGGCGCAGGTCACAGGTCGGCGTCCTCCCCCCTTTGGGGGATTCGACGTGGCGAAGTTGCCCAGCCGTCTGCCGCCGCGCCTCTAAGGTGATGCCATGACCGCCCAGCGAGAAGCGAAGCGGCATCGCGCATGACCGGCGGGCCTGTGCGGATCGTCCTGGTCGACGACCACGAGATGGTCATCGAGGGACTCAAGGCCATGCTCGCGACGTATGCCGACCGGGTCGCGGTGGTGGGACAGGCGGTGGGCGCCGAACGCGCGATCGGCGTGGTCGCCGACCTGCGACCGGACATCGTGCTGTGCGACGTCCGGATGCAGGGGGCCAGCGGCCTGGACCTGTGCCTGGAGCTGCGCGGGCGCGACCCGGACCAGAAGGTGGTGATGCTCTCGGTGTACGACGACGAGCAGTACCTGTTCCAGGCGCTGCGGGTGGGTGCGTCGGGCTACCTGCTCAAGAGCATCAGCAGTGACGAGCTGGTCCGCCAGCTCGAGTTGGCCCACCGCGGCCAGACCGCCATCGATCCGGGCATGGCGGCCAGGGCGGTCGACACCGCCGCCCGGCTGCAGCGGGACGAGTTCTGGCCCGGGGCCCGCCAGGGCCTCACCCAGCGCGAGAGCGAGATCCTGTCGTTCGTCGTGACCGGGCTGTCCAACCGGGGTATCGCCAACAAACTGGTGATCGGCGAGGAGACCGTGAAGACCCACCTGCGGTCGATCTACCGCAAACTCGGCGTCGGTGACCGCGCCGGTGCGGTGGCGACGGCGCTGCGCGAGGGGATCTACCAGTGACAACGCGAGCGTTGCTGACCGCCGACCGCGAACTGGCCCTGCTGCGCGAGCTCATCCAGGCGGCCTCGAGCGGGCCGGGGGTGGAGCCGCTCGCGGCCGCGGCCGCCCGCATGATCACCGCGGCCACCCGCACCGACGTCTGTTTCGTCCATGTGCTCGACGACTCCGACCGGTCGCTGACACTGGCCGGGGCCACGCCGCCGTTCGACAGCCAGATCGGCAAGATCCGGCTACCGCTGGGCCAGGGCATCTCCGGCTGGGTGGCCAGCCACCGCGAGCCGGTGGTGATCGGCCACGACAAGGAGTCCGATCCGCGCTACATGCCCTTCCAGTCGTTGCGCGGCAAGGACTTCACGTCGATGGTGTCGGTGCCGATGGAGACCGACCCCGGCGGGCTGGTCGGGGTGCTCAACGTGCACACCGTCGAACGTCGCGACTTCTCCGAGCGCGACGTGGAACTGCTCCTGGTGATCGGCCGGCTCATCGCCGGCGCGCTGCACCAGGCGCGGCTGCACCGGCAGTTGGTGGCGCGCGAACGGGCGCACGAGAACTTCGTCGAGCAGGTGATCGAGGCCCAGGAGATCGAACGCCGACGGCTCGCCGGCGACATCCACGACGGGATCTCGCAGCGGCTGGTGACGCTGTCCTACCGGCTCGACGCCGCGGTCCGCGCGATCGACGATCCGCAGGTGGTGTCCGAACAGCTGGGCAAGGCCCGTGAGCTGGTGGCGCTGACGCTGGGCGAGGCGCGTGCCGCGATCAGCGGGCTGCGTCCGCCGGTGCTCGACGACCTCGGCCTGGCCGGCGGGCTGGCCAGCCTGGCGCGGTCGATCCCACAGGTGCAGATCGACACCGATCTGACCGAACGCCGGCTGCCCGACCACATCGAGCTGGCGCTCTACCGCATCGCGCAGGAGTGTCTGCAGAACGTGGTCAAACACTCCGGCGCCGCCACGGCCCGGCTGACGTTCGGGGTGGCCGACGACGCCACGGGCCAGACAGCGCGGCTCGAGATCATCGACGACGGCGTGGGATTCGACACATTCGAACATCCCCTCGGCGGTGACGAGATGGGCGGATACGGGCTGCTGTCGATGGCCGAACGCGCGGAGATCGTCGGCGGCCGCCTCAACATCCGGTCCCGCCCGGGTGCGGGGACGGCGGTGACGGCGACCATCCCGCTGCCCTCCGTCGCCGACTGACCTCACCCCAATGTGCAGTCGGTGCGTCGATGCGCCTCGACGGCCGCGACGACGTCGTCGGCGATGCCACGCAGCACCTCGAGGCGGTCGGCACCCACCACGTCGATGAACAGCTCACGCACCCTGGCCGCGTTGGCCGGGGCACCGGCCGCCAGCGCGGCGCGGCCGCCCTCGGTCAAGGCGACCACCGGATAGCGCCCGCCGCCCGGCTCCCGGCGGATCAGTCCGCGCGCCTCCATCCTGCTCAGGTGGTGCGACAACCGGCTCTTCTCCCACTGGGTGGCTGCCCCGAGGTCGACGGGACGCATGCGCTCGCCGTCGGCCTCCGACAGGTTGACCAGGATCTCGAAGTCCGAGTCGGACAGCTCGAATTCGCGTTGCAGATGTTGGTGCAGGTGGCGGCCCAGAGCCTGTTGCATGGCGAGGTACGCGCGCCACGCCCGCTGCTCGTCGTCGGTGAGCCATGGCCGCCCAGCAGTTTCGGTCGCCATACCGGCGATGTTAGCCCGCTGGGTTGACATATCAACCCAGGCGCGCCTACCGTCGATTAGGTTGATACATCAACTCAGAGGGAGATGGACATGACGGAGCAGAAGATCATCGCGGTCGTCGGCGCCACCGGAGCGCAGGGCGGAGGTATGGCCCGCGCGCTGCTCGACGACGGCGAGTTCGCCGTCCGCGCACTGACCCGCGACCCGAAGTCGGCGAAGGCGGCGGCGCTGTCCGACGCCGGCGCCGAGGTCGTGGCGGCCGACCTCGACGACGAGGCCAGCCTCGACGCGGCGTTCGCCGGCATCCACGGCGCCTTCGTCGTCACCAACTACTGGGCGCCACTGCCACCGGACGCGCAGCGGTCACGGGCGCAGCGTGAACTCGCGCAGGCCCGGGCCGCGGCGCGGGCCCTCGAACGCGCAGGCGCACACCACATCGTCTGGTCCACGCTGGAGGACACCCGCGGCCAGTTCGCCGACGATGCCGCCATACCGGACGTCGAGGGTTACAAGGTCCCGCACTTCGACGCCAAGGCCGACGCGGATGCGTTCTTCGCGACGATCCCGACCACCTACCTGCGCACCACGCTGTTCTTCGAGAACTTCGCGAACGCGTTCCCGCCGAGGCGCGGCGACGACGGCGCCCTGACGCTGGCACTGCCGATGGCCGATCAACCGCTTGCGGGTATGGCGGTCGACGACATCGGACGCACGGCACTGGGCGTGTTCAAGCGCAGCGACCTGATCGGACAGACCGTCAGCATCGCCGGCGACATCCTGACCGGGGACGGCTACGCCGCGGCCCTGACCGACGCGCTGGGTGAGCCGGTGACCTACCGGCCGGTGCCGTTCGACGACTTCCGCGCGCAGGGGTTCCCGTCGGCGGTGGAGATGGGCAACATGTTCCAGTACTACGCCGAAAGCTCCGCGGCGTTCACCGGCGCGCGCGATCTGGACCGGGTGGGAGAACTCAACCCGCGGCTGCAGACCTTCCGCGACTGGCTGGCCGGTCACCGCGACGAGATCGAGCCCCGCTGACCCCTAGAAGTCGCCGGCGTGGCGGCGCAGTGTCTCGATCGAGGCGGCCAGCGCCCGCGACTCGTCGGCGGACATCCCGATGTCGGCGAACACCTCGTTGTTGAGCGTCACGGTGGCGTCCTCGACGGTCGAGCGGCCGAGTTCGGTGATCCGCACGAGCGTGGTGCGGCCGTCGGTCGGGTGCGGGATGCGCTCCACCAGACCGCCGGCCTCCAGCCGCCGGATGGCGTGCGTGACGCTGGTGACGTGGACCTGCAACCGGTCGGAGGCCTTGGTGATCGGCAGCGCGCCGGAGCGACTGAACGCCAGCAGCCGCAGCAACTCGAATCGGGAGAAGCTCAGATCGTAGGGGCGCAAGGCGTTCTCGACGCGCGCGAGCAGGATCTGGTGGGCCCGCATCACGGAGGTGACGGCGACCATCCCGTCGGCGACCTCGCCCCAGCCCGCGGATTCCCAGTTCGTACGGGCCAGGGCGATCGGGTCGTGCTCGTCAGGCCCTTGGGTCACCGACCTTTCATACCATTGCCCGGTCTCACAGCGTCTTCTCGAGCAGCACCTCGCGGGTGTCGGCCGAGACCAGTTGCACCGCAGCGATGTCGTCGCGGTGCAGCGTGGTGTTGCCGCTCGGCAGGGCCGTCGCGCCGGACAGTCCCAGCCACGTCGCGATCTCCGAGCGGGTGCCGTCGCGGCCGACCACCACCATGCCCAGCCGGCTCGGCGGCGCGGCGGGCCCGCCGCCGGACCATTGGCCGTACGTGCAGGCCATGTCGATACGGGTGCCCCAACCGAAATCGGACAGGCTCACGGTCGCGTTGAACGGTGTCGGCGCGAGCTTGGTCATCTCGTAGGTCGCCGCGGTCACCTCCGGCGTGCCGTTCTGCATTCCGACGGCGCCCGGACGGATCGCGATGACCAGCCCGACCGCGAGCACCGCGGCCGCCAATCCCACCGCCGCCGACGTCATCCACCGCGACCGGCGCCTGCGCCATTTGACCTTGTCGAGTACCGAATCCAGCACCTCGGGCCGCAGCGGCGGCGGTTCGGGCTCGTCGCCGTCCAGTTGACCGTCGACTTCGTCGGCGTCGAGCATCGAGAGCAGTGCGGGTATGCCGCTGAGCTCGGCGACGGCCGCCCGACACCGGTCGCAGGTCTGCATGTGCGCCTCGAACTCGCGCCGATCGGCGCTGGACAACGAGCCAAGCACGTAGGCGGCGTCCCATTGCAGATAGGGATCGCCCAGAGCTTCGATCATCGCGTCACCCCCATCTCCTGCAGGTTCAGTCGCAACGCCCGCACGGCGTAGTGCAGCCGGGACTTCACGGTCCCCTCCGGGATCTCGAGTTCGGCCGCGATCTGCCCCGTCGTCCACCCCTGGTAGTACGCGCGCCGGACGACCGCCCGGTGGTCCTCGGACAACTGTGCGAGCGCCGAGCCGATGAGCATCCGGTCCAGCGCGGAGTCCACCTTGTCCGGTTCGCTGGGCTGCGCCACGGTTTCGACGTCCGGGGTCCCGGCCTCGCGGCGGTAGCGCGCGCTGCGCCGCTCGTCGATCACCAGATTGCGGGCCACGGTGAACAACCAGGCCCGCGCCGACCCGTTCGGCCGGTGCCGCCATGCCCGCAGCAGCGTCTCCTGGACGACATCCTCGGCGGTGGCGGCGTCACCGGTCAGTTGGAGCGCGTACCGCCACAATGCATCGGCGTGCTCGTCGTAGAGCACGCGCATCATCGTGGCTTCCGGATCGTCCATCCCCAACCTCCGTCAGGTACACGACGCCGGCTGCGGTTTGGTTCAGTCCGCGGGCAGCGTGAGGATGCGGGGCCCGTCCTCGGTGACCGCCACGGTGTGCTCCCAGTGTGCCGCGCGGGAGCCGTCGGAGGTGACGACCGTCCACTCGTCGTCGAGCACCTTGGTCTTCGTGGTGCCGAGCGTGAGCATGGGCTCGATCGCCAGCACGGAACCGGGGGCCAGGCGCGGACCGCGGCCGGGGGCGCCCTCGTTGGGCAGGAACGGGTCCATGTGCATCTGCCTGCCGATGCCGTGGCCGCCGTAGCCGTCGACGATGCCGAAGCCCCGCTGGTAGCGCGCCTCGGCGGCGCGGGTGCCCTTCTCGATGGCGTGGGAGACGTCGGTCAGCCGGTTACCGGGCACCATCGCGGCGATACCCGCCTCCATGGACTCGCGGGTGGCCGCGGAGAGCGCCTCGTCGACCGGGATGAGCGGGCCGACCCCGAAGGTGATCGCCGAGTCGCCGTGCCAGCCGTCGAGGATGGCGCCGCAGTCGATGGACACCAGGTCACCGGAGGCCAGCGTCTCGGTGGCCGACGGGATGCCGTGGACGACCCGGTCGTTGACCGAGGAGCAGATGCTGGCGGGAAAACCGTGGTAGCCGAGGAACGACGGGATGCCGCCGCCGTCGCGGATGACGGCTTCGGCGATCGCGTCGAGTTCTTTGGTGCTCACGCCGGGTACGGCCGCTTCGCGCACCGCGGTCAGCGCCGCTGCGACCAGCGCGCCGGCGGCGGCCATCGCGTCGAGCTCCGCGGTGGTGCGTTGCGCGACGACCTTCTCCTTGCGCAGCCTCAGCCCGGCCACGTTATCTGCGCCTGCCTGATTGTCGGTTCACCGACCCAGCGCCTGCAGCGCCCGGGCGAACACCTCGTCCAGAGACCCGACGGCGTCGACCGTCTTGAGTTCGGCGCGGTAGTGGTCGAGCAGCGGCGCCGTCTCGTCGCGGTAGACCTTCATCCGGTTGAGGATGACCTCTTCGGTGTCGTCGGCGCGACCGCGGCCCTTGAGCCGGGAGAGCAGCTCGTCCTCGGAGACGCGGAATTCGATCACCGCGTCGAGCGACAGGTTGCGGGCCGCGAGCATGTCGCCGAGCGCCTCGGCCTGTTCGACCGAGCGGGGGTAGCCGTCGAGGATGAAGCCGTTCTTCGCGTCGTCCTGGTCGATGCGGTCCTCGACCAGCGCGTTGGTGAGGGAGCTCGGGACGAGGTCACCGGCGTCGAGGTAGCGCTTGGCCTCCACCCCGAGTTCGGTCTCGTTGGTGATGTTGTCGCGGAACAGATCGCCGGTGGAGATGTGCGGGACGCCCAGCTTGTCGGCCAGCTTCGCCGCCTGCGTGCCCTTGCCCGCACCCGGCGGTCCGAGTAGAACGATTCTCAACTTACCGAACCCTCTCTCACTTCAAAAAGCCCTCGTAGTTGCGCTGCATGAGCTGGCTTTCGATCTGTTTCACGGTGTCCAGACCCACGCCGATCATGATCAGCACCCCGACGCCGCCGAAGGGGAGGTTCTGCACGGGGCCGCTGCTGCCGACGTTGGCGAACAGGTTGGGCAGCACGGCGATCAAGCCCAGGTAGATCGAGCCGGGCAGCGTGATCCGGCTCAGCACGTAACGGAGGTAGTCGGCGGTCGGCTTGCCGGGGCGGATACCGGGGATGAAGCCGCCGAACTTCTTCATCTCGTCGGCCCGCTCGTCCGGGTTGAACGTGATGGACACGTAGAAGTAGGTGAAGAAGATGATCAGCGCGAAGTAGATCCCGATGTACCAGGGGCTGCTCGGGTCGGTCAGGTACTCCGCGACGAAACGTTCCCACCACCCGGTGCCTGGATTGGAACTGCCGCTCTGGATCAACTGGGTGACCAGGTGCGGGATGTAGATCAGCGACGAGGCGAAGATGACGGGGATGACGCCGGCCTGGTTGACCTTCAACGGCAGGTAGGTCGACGTGCCGCCGTACATCCGGCGCCCGACCATGCGCTTGGCGTACTGCACCGGGATGCGGCGCTGGCCCTGCTCGACGAAGACGACGCCGATGATGATGATCAGCGCGCCCGCGCAGACGGCGGCGAACACCATGCCGCCGCGGCTGTCCAGGATCGACTTGCCCTCACCCGGCATGGCCGCCGCGATGCTGGCGAAGATGATCAGCGACATACCGTTGCCGATACCGCGTTCGGTGACCAGCTCACCCATCCACATGACCAGGCTGGCGCCCGCCGTCATGACCAGCACGATGACCAGCAGCGAGAAGATCGCCTGATCCTCGATGATGTCGAGCGCGCAGCCCTGCAGCAGACCGCCGTTGGCGGCCAGCGCGACGATGCTGGTGGACTGCAGGACCGCCAGCGCGACCGCCAGATAACGCGTGTACTGCGTCATCTTCGACTGACCGGCCTGGCCCTCCTTGCGCAGCTGCTCGAACCGCGGGATCACCACGGTCAACAGCTGCACGATGATGCTCGCGGTGATGTAGGGCATGACGCCCACCGCGAACACCGACAGCTGGAGCAGCGCACCACCGGAGAACAGGTTGATCAGCGAATAGATCTGACCCGATTCACCGCCACTGACCTGCGCGATGCACTCCTGCACGTTCGGGTAGTTGACCCCGGGGGACGGCAACGAGGCGCCGACCCGATAGAGCAGGACCACACCCAGCGTGAACAGGATCTTGCGCCTCAGGTCAGCCGTCCGCAGCGACGAGATGAAAGCCGAAAGCACTCTTTCCTCCTGCGCAGCCGACCTCTTGAGCGCGGCGTGCCAAATGGGGCTGGACAAACCAGCGTCATGGTCAAGTCACACGCACCGTCTCGGACAGGAATCTCGCCTGCTAGCGGCACGCGTCAAACAGTCTACGAGAGTAACAGTTGCCACCGGGCATGCCCGCATCGCTGCGCGCTCGCAGATTGCCTACAGGATCGAAGCGTACAGTCGGCGCAAGCTGGTTAATCCAGCTAAGTAACTCGATGGGTCGCTATCTCGACAAGGGGTCAACCGATGGCACGTACCGACAACGACACGTGGGATCTGGCGTCCAGCGTCGGCGCCACCGCCACCATGGTCGCCGCGGCCCGGGCCGTGGCCACCCGAGCGCCCGACGCGGTCATCGACGATCCGTTCGCCGAACCCCTGGTCCGCGCGGTGGGTGTCGACTTCTTCACGCGGCTCGCCACCGGGGACCTCACGCCGACCGACCTCGACCCGGACGCCACCGGCGGCGCGGGCAACATGGACCGCTTCGCCGACGGGATGGCCGCGCGCACCCGTTTCTTCGACGACTTCTTCTCCGACGCCGCCGACGCCGGGGTGCGTCAGGCGGTCATCCTCGCCTCCGGGTTGGACTCGCGCGCCTACCGGCTGCCGTGGCCCGCGGGCACCGTCGTCTTCGAGATCGACCAGCCCGGCGTCATCACCTTCAAGAGCGACACCCTCGCCCGGCTCGGCGCGAAGCCGACCGCCGACCACCGGACGGTTCCGGTGGACCTGCGCGACGACTGGATCGGGGCGCTGGAGGCCGCCGGATTCGACCGCACCGAACCGTCGGCGTGGATCGCCGAGGGGCTGTTCGGCTACCTGCCGCCCGAGGCGCAGGACCGGCTGCTCGATCAGATCACCGAACTCAGCCCGCCGGGGAGCCGGCTGGCCGTCGAGGGCGTGGTGAGCTCTCCCGACGCCGACGATGAGCAGATCCGCGAGCGGATGCAGGCGGTCCGTGACCAGTGGCGTCAGTTCGGGTTCGACCTCGACTTCTCCGAGTTGGTCTACACCGGTGAACGCGCCGAGGTGGCGGCCTACCTCGGCGAACGCGGCTGGCGGACCGACAGCATCACCGCCACGGCCCTGCTGGAGAAGTGCGGGCTCCAGTCGGCCGAGGACTCCAGCGCCAACTTCGCCGACGTCCGTTACGTGACCGCGGTCAAGTAGGGGGCCCGGCGATGGCACGCAGCGACGAGGACAGCTGGGACCTGGCCTCCAGTGTCGGGGCCACCGCGACGATGGTCGCCGCGGCGCGCGCGGTGGCGAGCCGAGGGCCCGAGGCCCTGATCGACGATCCTTACGCCGATGCGCTCGTCCGTGCGGTCGGGGTGGAGTACTTCGTCAAACTCCTCGACGGGGAGATCACGCTCGAGGCGGACAACGCCGCGATGCTGGCGGTGATGACCGATGTCATGGCGGTGCGCACCCGGTTCTTCGACGACTTCTTCCTGTCCTCCGGTCTGCCGCAGGCGGTGATCCTCGCGTCGGGTCTCGACGCCCGCGCCTACCGGTTGCCGTGGCCGTCCGGGTCGGTGGTCTACGAGATCGACCAGCCCGAGGTGATCGAGTTCAAGACCCGCACGCTCGCCGACCTCGGCGCCTCCCCCGCCGCCGAACTGCGCACCGTCGCGATCGACCTGCGCGACGACTGGCCACGCGCGCTGCGCGACCGGGGGTTCGACCCGACCGCCCCAACGGCCTGGATCGCCGAGGGGCTGCTGATCTATCTGCCGCCCGACGCGCAGGACCGGCTGTTCGACAACATCACGGCGTTGTCGGCGCCGGGCAGCCGGTTGGCCACCGAGTTCCACCCGGATGCGGGCGCGCGGATCGGCGCGAGCTCGCAGCGGATGGCCGAGGAGTGGCGCCGCCACGGCCTCGACCTCGACATGGCCGACCTGTTCTACGACGGTGAACGCAACCCGGTGGTCGACTATCTGCGCGAACGAGGCTGGGAGGTCGAGGCGCGCAGCCGACCGGACATGTTCGCCCACTACGGGCGGCCGTTCCCCACCGGCGAGGCAGTCGAGGCGCTGCGCCAGTCGCTCGCCGTGACCGCAACCAGAAGGTAGGAGTACGCGCACGGCCCGTCGACGCGTGGCTGCAGCGGGTGGCGGATCGAGGTGCTCACGTCGACACAGGCGTACGCTGCCAACGGATTCGAGTATCCGGAGGACCTGGCCGCCGTGGCCTCCGACTCTGGATATCTCACGGGGACTCTCGAAACGAGGTAGGCCATGGCACGCGCCGAGGGTGACAGTTGGGACGTGGCATCGAGCGTCGGCGCCACCGCCGCGATGGTGGCGGCAGGCCGGGCGGTCGCGACCCGGGATCCGCGCGGTCTCATCGACGACCCGTACGCCGCGCCGCTGGTACGCGCGGTCGGTATCGAGTTCTTCACCAAGGTCGCCGACGGCGAGTTCGACATGACCGAACTGGATCCGTCCTCGGCCGCGGAGATGCAGGCGCGCATCGATGAGATGGCCTTGCGGACACGGTTTTTCGACGACTACTTCCTGGCCTCCACCGCCGGCGGCATCCGTCAGGTGGTGATCCTCGCGTCGGGTCTGGACTCGCGCGCCTACCGGCTGCCGTGGCCCGACGGCACGGTGGTCTACGAGATCGACCAACCGGCGGTGATCGACTTCAAGACGTCCACACTGGCCGGGATCGGGGCCGAGCCGACCGCGGAGCGGCGGACCGTCGCGATCGACCTGCGGGAGGACTGGCCCGCCGCGCTCCGGGCGGCCGGGTTCGACAGCGCTGCGCCGACGGCGTGGTGCGCCGAGGGGCTGCTGATCTATTTACCGCCGGAGGCCCAGGATCTGTTGTTCGACAACGTCACTGCGCTGAGCGCGACGGGCAGCACGGTGGCGACCGAGTACGTGCCGGGGATCTTGAACTTCGACGCCGAGAAGGCCAGGGCCGCATCCGCGCAGATGCGTGAACGCGGACTGGACCTGGACATGCCGTCGCTGGTCTACCACGGCGAGCGCAAACACGTCATGGAGTACCTGACGTCACTGGGATGGACGATGGCCGGCCTCCCGCGCACGGACCTGTTCGCCAAGCACGGGGTGCCGATGGTGGCGCACGACAACGACCCGCTCGGCGAGATCGTCTATGTCAGCGGCACGTATCAGAACCGGTAATCCCCCAGCCACATCGCGTTGACGCCGCTCACGGTCCGCTCGGCCTGGTCGATCAGGCTGACCACCGACCGGCCGACGAGCACCCCGAGGGCATCGGGCAGCGACGCCGCGGCGGGTTGTGAGGACTGTTTGGGGCGCAGCAGGTCGAGTAGCGACGACGCCGGGTAGCCGACGATGCGGACGTCGGTGTCGGGCTCCAGTCCGGCGAGCACCTTGGCCCGGTCGATCGCGGTGCGCAGACCGCCGAGCTCGTCGACCAGTCCACGGTCCTTGGCGTCGGCACCGGTCCACACCCGGCCCCGCGCCACCTCGGCGACCTCGTCGACGGACAGCCCACGGCCGTCGGCGACGCGTTCGACGAAGTCGGTGTAGAACAGGTCGGCCTCGGCCTCGACATGCGCCTGCTGTTCGTCGGTGAACGGCGAATTGGCCGACCAGGCATCGGCATTGGCGTTGGTGCGCACCGAGTCCGAGCCGACGCCGAGACGGTCCTTGAGTTCGCGCGCCACGAGCTTGCCGGTGACGACGCCGATCGATCCGGTGATGGTGCCGGGGTTGGCGACGATGGCGTCGGCACCCATCGAGACGTAGTAGCCGCCGGATGCGGCCACCGCACCCATGGAGGCGACGACGGGGGTTCCGCCCTCGCGGGTGCGCAGCACCTCGCGCCAGATGGTCTCGGACCCGGTCACCGATCCGCCGGGGCTCTCGACCCGGAGCACGATCGCCGAGACGTCCTTGTCGGCGGCGGCTTCGCGCAATGCGGCGGCGATGGTGTCCCCGCCTGCGCTCGAATTGCCCAAGGGCGACAGACCCGGACCGCCGCGGCCGCTGACGATCGGCCCGTGCAGCGTGACGACGGCGATGGTGGGCTTGGCTTTGCGGCCGGGGATCGACGGGCCCCCACCCGGCGCGGTGGCGCGGGCGTAGCGGGACAGGAACAGCCGCGGCGGTGCGTCGGGGCTGTCGGTGTTCTGGGGCGTAACACCTTCGGCGCCGGCGAGTTCGGCGACCCGCGCATAGGCCTCGTCGCGGAAGCCGATGCGGTCGACCAGACCTCCGTCCACCGCTGCGTCACGCAGCAGCGGCGCCTTGTCGGCCAGGGCGTCGATGTCGTCCGGGTTCAGCTTTCGGGATTCGGCGACGGCGGTGAGCACCTGCTGGTTCAGGCTCTCGATGAGTCGGCTGTCCGCTTCGCGATGGGGCTCGGTGTAGCTGTCCTGCGTGAAAAGGTTTGCCGCCGACTTGTATTCGCCGCGCGCGGTGAACTGAGCCTGAATGCCGGCCTTGTCGAGGGCATCGCGCAGGAACAGGGCGCTGGTGGCGAAGCCGACGAGGCCGACGGTGCCGGACGGCTGCATCCACACCTCGCGGAAGGCCGAGGCCAGGTAGTAGGACAGCGTGCCGGGATAGGTCTCGGCCCAGGCGACCGAGGGCTTCTTCGCGCTGAAGGCGGCGATGGCCTCCCTCAGTTCCTGAACCGGCGCGGCGGGCGCGGCGGAGATCTGCACGCGCGCGATCAGACCGGCGACGCGGTCGTCGTCGGCGGCGCGGTGGATGGCGGCGACGACCTGGCGGAGCACCATGGGACGCCCGCCGGCGGAGATCATCGCCAACGGGTCGAATCCGCTGGTCTCCGGCGGCACCGACATGAGGTCGAGTTCGAGCACGCAGCCGTTGGGGATGCCCTTGTGGCGTGCGGTGTCGACCCGTCGCACCAGGGCGCGCACATCGTCGGCGCCGGGGATGCCGGGTAGGAAGGCGAACATAGGACCGAGGGTACCGGCGCGCGGGGGTGTGCCGGCGGGGCCGCCGTACCGTGATGGTGTGCGGTTCTCGATTTCGATCCCCCAGTTCGATCCCGACGGCTTCGACGCCGATGGTGTGAAGAGCTATCTGACCCGGGCGGAGGAGTTGGACTTCGAGGGCGGTTGGGTGTTGGAGCAGCCGATCGGGCCGACACCGCTGATCGCACCGTTGGAACTGCTGGCGTACGCGGCGGCGTGTACGACACGGCTGCGGCTCGGCGTCGGGGTGCTGGTGTCGTCGCTGCACGATCCGCTGCAATTGGCGGCATCGGTGACGGCCGTCGATCGGCTCAGCCACGGACGGCTCGACGTCGGCGTGGCGCCCGGCGGTGGGCGCCGGAAGTTCGCAGCGTTTGGCGTGGCCCGGGAGACGTTCGTCGGGTACTTCACCGAGGGGCTGGAGCTGATGAAGGCGGCGTGGTCCGATGAGCCGCGGGTCACCTTCCACGGACGGTTCCGCGACGTCGACGATCTCCCCATCCAGCCCAAGCCGATCCAGCGTCCGCATCCACCGATCTGGTTCGGCGCCAACGCCCCTGCGGCGCTGGCCCGTGCGGTGCGGCATGGCGACGGGTTCCTGGGCGCGGGCTCGTCGAGCACCGAGAGCTTCGCAGCCGCGGTGCGGGTGGTGCGCCGCGAACTCGACGAGCAAGGCCGTGATGCAACGCGATTCCGGATCGGCAAGCGTGTGTACCTGATGGTCGACGATGACGCGACGCGCGCCAGGGAACGTGTCATGACCGGGTTGGAGCGCATCTACGGCAACATGGCCGGCATCGACGCGGTCCCGGTGGCCGGTACACCCGATGAGGTGGCGCAGGGTTTGCGGGCGGTCATCGCCGCCGGCGCGCAGATGGTGCTGTGCAACCCCGTCGGCGCCACGGTCGCAGAAGACCGCGAGCAGATGGAACGACTTGCCGCCGAGGTGCTTCCGCAACTCGCTTGAGGTGGCCCTGCCTCAGAACGGTGGGGGTTTGTTGCGTTCGGCGACGAGGTCGTCGTTGAGTCGGCGTTCTTCTTGGATGCGGCGGGCGCGGTTTTGGGCGCGGGTGCGGCGGCGTTTGGGCATTTTGAGGCCGCGGTCGGTGGTGGTGTCTTTGGTGTTCTTGGTGGGTTGGATCGGCGCCTCGGCGGTCGGGGTGCACAGGGTCGGGAACAGCAGCGCGCTGCCGGGGCGGGTGGTGTAGGTCTGCCCGCTCGGTGAGGTCCACACGATGGCGCCGTCGGTGAATTGTTGTTCGTACCACCCGTTTTCACCGGTCCAGAAGGTTTTGAGCAGGTGGTGTTTTCGGCACAGGCATTTGAGGTTGGCGGCGCAGGTCGGTCCGGCCGGCCAGGGCACGGTGTGGTCGATGTCGCAGCGGGTGGCCGGGGCGTCGCAGCCGGGGAATCGGCAGGTCAGGTCGCGGCAGCGCACGAAGTCCTGCAGGGCTGCCGAGGGCCGGTAGTGGGGTTCGGGTGCCGCGTTGCCGGGGTGCTGGATGGTGCGGAGGCGGGCGCGGTGGAGGAAGGCGGCGAGCACGGTGGGGTTGGTGACTCCGGCGCCGATGACGAATGCCGGTGCGCGGCAGGCTGACTGCTGAGGGGTGGGCGTGGCCGCTCCTTCCGCTTCCGGCTCGGGCTCCGGCTCTGGCTCAGTCTCCGCGTGCGGCTCCGCTTCGGGCTCGGGCTGCGTTTCGGTTTGAGTGCGGGCGGCGTCGAGTGTTTCTTCGGTGGTGACGATGTGGACGACGACGTCTTTGGTGGGTTGTGTGTCGCGGTGGCCGGGGCAGTCGGGGTTGGGGCATTCGCAGCGCAGGTGGGTGCCGGTGGCGACGGCGGCCAGGGCGTCGTTGCGGCGTTCGTCGGCGGTGCGGGGGTCCTCGTCGCAGACGGTGTGGGCCATGTCGGTGACGCGTTGTTCGAAGGCGGCGCCGTCGGGGGCGTACATGCGGGCCCAGACGGTCATGAAGCCGGCGGCGTCGCTGATGAAGCCGAATTGCAGGCCGCGGTCTTGTTCGGCGTCTTTGACCCGCCGTAGCGCGCCGGGGTCGTGGGTTTCGACGATGGCGTCGATGGCGGCGAGGGTCTTCTTTTCTGATTGGGGTCCCCAGCTGGTGATCTGGGCGGCCAGGTCGGTGTCGACGGCGGCCATCAGGGTGGGGTCGGTGATCAGGGCGGTGCGGGTCACGATGGCGCGGACCAGCAGGTCGGTGATCAGTCCGGCGGTGAACAGGGCGGCGACCTGGGGGAGTCGGTCGGTGAGGGCGACGGCGCGGTGGGTTTGGAACATGGCCAGGCGTTCGGTGATGTTGTGGGCGGCGGCCAGTTCGCTGACGGCGTTGGCGTCGGGGTCGACGAACCAGTTGTGGCGGTCGGTGGCGGTGTCGCAGCCGGTGCGGCGGCGGAACAGTTCGGCCATGGCGGCCAGTTTGCGGGCGGCGGCCGCGTTTTCGGCGCGTCCCCAGCCTGCCGAGGCGGCCACCAACTCCGCGTCACTGAGCGCGGAGAAGTCGCCGATCCCGGGCAACGAACCATCGAACATGTCTTCGATTCTGGCAGACGGGTCTGACACGCAACCCCCGAAAACCCCACGCCTGTGGATGAATTCACCGCTGGGGACAACACCGTCCAGAACTCAGACCGTAGCCCGCGCGAAGGCACTCGGCGAAGTCCCCGTCATCCGGGTGAACGCGGTGGTGAACGCGCTCGCCGACAGGTACCCCGTCCGGCGCGCCACCTCCGCCATCGACACGTCTTCCGTGCGGAGCATTTCCTTCGCGAGCGCCATCCGCCACTGCGCCAGATACTGCATCGGCGGCATACCCATTGTGCGGCTGAATCTTTCGGCGAACACCGCCCGCGACACCCCGGCCGTCCGGGCTAGCCGTTCGACCGTCCAGCCGAAAGCGATGTCGGTGTGCATCTTCCGGAGCGCAGGCGCGAGCACAGGATCGTCCAACCCAGCGACCAGACCCCGCTCCACACCCTCCACCGGTGCGGCTCGCAAGCGCATGGCCTCGACCAGGAGCACCTCGACGAGGCGCACGAGGATCAGTTCACTCGGCACCGCTGATCTGGTCTCCTCGCTGATCAGCGCGACGATCCGGCTCAACCGCGAAGCCCGGGGCTCGTCGTGACGCACCAGGACGATCCGCGGCAACAGCGGTGCCAGCAGCGGCGCGTTCTCCCGCTCGAACCGGAAGTACCCGCCTAGCATCCGCATCGACGCGGGACCATCGGGGTCACCGTGGCGCGCCACCCCGTTCGCCAGTCCCGCCGCCAGAACCGTCGACATGGCGCCGTGCCCGCTCGACATGACGAACTCGGGCATGTCCGTCAGGAGCATGAAGTCGCCCGCATGCAGTTCGATCGGGTGGTAGCCGTCGAGTCGCAGCACGCATGAACCCTCGAGCATCACGCAGAACGCAGGGTCGGCGTAGCGCGGCTCGCGCACGCTCCACTCGCCGGCGCCACTGATGATCTTCGACTCGACCGTCTTCGGTCGCAGCAGAGACACCAGCATCTCGACCGGCCCCAACGCGTCGTCAGGGTTCACGCCCGACAAACTATTAGGCCGAAGCAGCCAACGCCACCGCATCCGCCCCGGCCGGAAATCGCAACTGTCCCGACGTGTCACCGGCGGCGCGCAGCACCACCGTCGCCACGTCCTCCGCCGTGGTCACCGGACCGGGTTGGCCGAATGCGGCGAAGACCGGCTCCGCGAACGCTGCATACGACTCGGGGATCACTCCGTCCATGCGATCGCTGCCGTTGGCGGCGAACTGCGTCGACGGTCCGTAGCCAGGCTGCACGAGTTTGGCTCGCAAACCGAAGAATTCGAGCTCCAACGCCAGCGACGCGGTGAACCCTTCGACGGCCATCTTGCTCGCGGTGTAGGCGGCCGCCAGCGGCATCGCCGTCAGCGTCACCGACGACGTCACGTTGACCACGACACCCGAACGCCGCTCGCGCATCTGGGGAATCACCGCCTGGGTCATCGCCATCACCCCGAAGGTGTTGGTCTCGAACAACTCCCGGACGAGCGACATCGGCATGGCCTCGAACGCGCCGACGGCTCCGATGCCCGCGTTGTTGACGAGCACATCGATGGGACCGGCCGAGGCGACGGCGTCGACGATGCTTGCCGGGTCCGTCACGTCTAGGGGCAGCACGGTCAGCCGCTCCCCCGGCGCCAACACCTCGTCGCGGGGGGTGCGCATGGTGGCGACGACGTTCCAGCCCTCGCGGTGGAACCGCTGTGCGGTCGCGAGTCCGTAGCCAGAGGAGCAACCGGTGATGAGCACTGTTTTCATACGTGAAACGCTATGGCCGCCCGAGCCCGCCCGGGAATAGCCGGCCGTCCGGGATCCTTCACCGATCGTCTGACGGCACATGCCGACAAAACGCGAAAACCCCGGCACACCGAGGTGCGCCGGGGTTCCCTGCGGACGTGTCAGGACAGCTCGGTCGCCGAACCGCCTGCCGCCGTGATCTTCTCGCGGGCACTGTCGCTGAACTTGTGAGCGGTCACGTTGACCGCCGCGGCCAGCTTGCCGTCGCCGAGCACCTTCACCAGCGTGTTCTTGCGGACGGCGCCGGAGGCCACCAGTTCGTCGACACCGATGTCCCCACCGTTCGGGAACAGCCGGCCGAGGTCGCCGACGTTGATGACGGCGTACTCGGTGCGGAAGCGGTTACGGAAGCCCTTGAGCTTCGGCAGCCGCATGTGGATCGGCATCTGGCCACCCTCGAACGTCGACGGGACGTTCTTGCGGGCCTTGGTGCCCTTGGTGCCGCGACCCGCGGTCTTACCCTTCGAGCCCTCACCGCGGCCGACTCGCGTCTTGGCGGTCTTCGACCCGGGCGCGGGGCGCAGGTCATGGAGCTTGATCGGCTCAGTCATCGTCTCAGACCTCCTCTACGACGACGAGGTGGTGCACGGTCTTGATGAGCCCGCGGGTCTGCGCGTTGTCCTCACGGACGACCGACTGGCGGATCTTCCGCAAGCCGAGCGTGCGCAGGCTCTCCCGCTGGTTCCAGCGCGCACCGATGGTGCCGCGCACCTGGGTGATCTTCAGTTCGGCCATGATCACACCGACCCTTCACGTGACGAGGACGCGGCGAGCGCGTCGGCCTCACGCCGGGCCTTGAGCATGCTGGCCGGCGCGACGTCCTCGAGGGGCAGCCCGCGACGGGCCGCGACCTCTTCAGGACGCTGGATCTGCTTGAGCGCGGCAACGGTGGCATGCACGACGTTGATCGCGTTGTCACTGCCCAGAGACTTGGCCAGGATGTCGTGGACGCCGGCGCATTCCAGCACCGCACGCGCCGCACCACCGGCGATCACACCGGTACCGGGGCTCGCCGGACGCAGCATGACGACGCCCGCGGCGGCCTCACCCTGCACCGGGTGCACGATGGTCCCGCCGATCAGCGGCACGCGGAAGAAGCCCTTACGAGCCTCCTCGACACCCTTGGCGATGGCGGCCGGAACTTCCTTGGCCTTGCCGTAGCCGACACCGACCATGCCGTTGCCGTCACCGACGATCACCAGGGCGGTGAAGCTGAAGCGACGGCCACCCTTGACCACCTTGGAGACGCGGTTGATCGAGACGACGCGCTCCAGGTAATTGCTCTTGTCACCGCCGTCGCGGCCACGGCCGCCACGGTCGTCGCGGCGGCCACGACCATCGCGGTCACCCCGCGAGCCGCGGCCGTCGGATGTCGCCGGCCCGGCATTGGTTGCCTGCTCGGCCATCATGCAGTCCTTCCAGTCTTGTACACGTCGGTCATCAGAACTTCAGCCCGCCTTCGCGAGCGGCGTCGGCGAGAGCGGCGATACGTCCGCCGTAGCTGTAACCGCCACGGTCGAACACCACCTCGTCGATACCCGCCGCCTTCGCGCGCTCGGCGATCAGCTGACCGACCCGCACGCTGTGCGCCTTCTTGTCACCGTCGACCGCCCGCACGTCCGCCTCGATCGAGGAGGCGGCGGCCAGCGTCGTGCCGGTGAGGTCGTCCACCAACTGTACGTGGATGTGCCGCGAGGAGCGGTTGACGACCAGACGCGGCCGCTGCGCGGTACCCGAGACCTTCTTGCGCAGCCGTGCGTGGCGACGGATGCGGTCCCGCCGGCGCGTCTGGGAGATGCTCGCCCCGACCGGCTTGTGCTGCTTGGTTGCTTCAGCTGTAGCCATCGCTTACTTACCTGTCTTTCCGACCTTGCGGCGGATCTGCTCACCCTCGTAACGCACGCCCTTGCCCTTGTACGGGTCGGGGCGGCGCAGACGGCGGATGATCGCCGAGATCTGGCCGACCTTCTGCTTGTCGATACCCGAGACCGAGAACTTCGTGGGCGTCTCGACCGCGAAGGTGATGCCCTCCGGCGGCTCGATGACCACGGGGTGGCTGTAACCGAGCGCGAACTCCAGGTTGGAACCCTTGAGCGCGACGCGGTAACCGACGCCGTAGATCTCCATCTTGGTGGTGTATCCCTGCGTGACGCCCTCGACCAGGTTGGCCACCAGGGTGCGGGACAGCCCGTGCAGCGAGCGGTTGCGCCGCTCGTCGTTGGGCCGGGTCACCACGATGGCGCCCTCGTCATCACGCGCCACGACGATCGGCTCGGCGACCGCCAGCGACAGAGTGCCCTTGGGCCCCTTCACCGATACGTTCTGACCTTCGATCGTCACATCGACTCCGGCGGGAACCGGAACCGGCTGCTTTCCAATACGCGACATGTTTCCTACCCCCTCACCACACGTACGCGAGGACTTCGCCGCCCACGCCGGATCGTGCTGCCTGACGGTCGGTGAGCAGGCCCGAGGACGTGGAGATGATCGCCACGCCCAGGCCACCGAGCACTCGGGGCAGATTGGTCGACTTCGCGTAGACCCGCAGACCGGGCTTGGAAACCCGTCGCAGGCCGGCGATGCTGCGCTCACGGCTGGGGCCGTACTTGAGCTGGACCACCAGGGACTTGCCCACGCGGGCGTCCTCGGTGCGGTAATCGGAGATGTAACCCTCGGACTTGAGGATCTCGGCGATGTTCGCCTTGATCTTCGAGTGCGGCAGAGTCACCTCATCGTGGTACGCCGAATTGGCGTTGCGCAGACGTGTCAAGAAGTCTGCGATCGGATCCGTCATGGTCATGACAGCCGGTTCACCTTTCTCGCGGCGGTTCCCAGTCCCGAGATTCGGGTTCCAGGGCCTTCCGCAACTGCTCTGTTAGTGGTTGGGCTGGCTTACCAGCTGGACTTCTGCACACCGGGCAGTTCGCCGGCGTGGGCCATCTCGCGCAGGCAGATCCGGCACAGGCCGAACTTGCGGAAGACGGCGTGCGGGCGACCGCAGCGCTGGCAGCGGGTGTACCCGCGCACCTTGAACTTCGGCTTCTTGTTGGCCTTGTTGACCAGTGCTTTCTTTGCCATTAGCTCAGTTCTCCTTGAAGGGGAAGCCCAGCGCCCGCAACAGCGCTCGTCCTTCGTCGTCGGTCGTCGCCGAGGTGACGACGGTGATGTCCATACCGCGCGGGCGGTCGATGCTGTCCACGTCGATCTCGTGGAACATCGACTGCTCGGTCAGGCCGAAGGTGTAGTTGCCGGTGCCGTCGAACTGCTTGGGGTTCAGGCCGCGGAAGTCGCGGATACGCGGCAGCGCGATCGCGACCAGGCGGTCGAGGAACTCCCACATGCGGTCGCCGCGCAGGGTCACGCGGGCACCGATCGGCATACCTTCGCGCAGCTTGAACTGGGCGATGGACTTGCGGGCGCGACGGATCTCCGGCTTCTGGCCGGTGATCAGCGCGAGGTCGTTGACCGCGCCGTTGATCAGCTTCGCGTCGCGGGCGGCGTCACCGACACCCATGTTGACGACGACCTTCACGACGCCCGGGATCTGCATCACGTTGGCGTAGCCGAACTGCTGCTGCAGCGACTCGCGGATCTCCTCGCGGTAGCGCTGCTTGAGGCGCGGGAGGGTCTTCTCTGCGGTAGTCATCTCAGATGTCCTTGCCGTTGCGCTTGGAGACACGCACCTTCTTGCCGGTCTCTTCGTCGACGCGGTAACCGATGCGGGTGGGGTTGCCGTCGGAGTCGACCACCATCACGTTGGACACGTGGATCGGCGCCTCCTGCGTGACGATGCCGCCCGACGATGCGCCGCGCTCGTTGCTCGAGACAGCGGTGTGCTTCTTGATGCGGTTGACGCCCTCGACGAGGACCTTGTTGCGCGTGGGGTAGGCCTGGATGACCTTGCCCTTGGCGCCCTTGTCCTTACCGGAGACCACCAGCACGGTGTCGCCCTTGTGGACCTTCATCTACAACACCTCCGGGGCGAGCGAGACGATCTTCATGAAGCGCTTCTCGCGCAGTTCACGGCCGACGGGCCCGAAGATGCGGGTACCGCGCGGATCGTTGTCGTTCTTGATGATCACGGCGGCGTTCTCGTCGAACTTGATGTAGCTGCCATCGGCGCGGCGGCGTTCCTTGACGGTGCGCACCACAACGGCCTTGACCACGTCGCCGCGCTTGACGTTGGCGCCGGGGATGGCTTCCTTGACGGTGGCCACGATGACATCACCGATGCCTGCGTAGCGTCGCGATGAACCACCGAGCACGCGGATGCACAAGATCTCCTTGGCGCCCGTGTTGTCGGCGACCTTCAACCGCGATTCCTGCTGAATCACTCGATCTCCTGACCTGGTTATGTCTGCACGCCAGATACCGACCTGACGTACGCGGTCCTTGCTGTCACCGAAGAGCACGCAGGGCTGATCCGCGATGAGCGCTTGCGCGAAGAGCGTCAAGCATTGCGGATCGGCCGAGGTCTGCCCAAGGCAACCGTTTGATTCTAGGTGAGGACCTGCAGAGAACCAAATCGCCGCAGGTCAGCCTCCGCAGCTCAGGCGACGCAGCGGAACCCGATGTGCGTCGTCGCGCTGTCCTGTGACTGCGGTGACCGCGCGGCGGCCCGGTACCGGTGGCAGTACTCGGGCGCGCACAGGTGCGAGCCGCCCTTGAGCGCCTGGTTGACCGACGGATCGGGATCGGCGGGCCCGCAGCACGATTCGACGGCGCCGTCGGGACGGTGGTGCGCCGAGAACCGCGTCGTCGTCCACTCCCACACGTTGCCGATCATGTCGACCAGGCCGAAGCCGTTGGCGGGGAACGTGCCCACCGGCGACGTGCCGACCCAGCCGAGCGCACCGTCGTTGCGGTACGGGAACCGGCCCTGCCAGGTGTTGGCCATCAGCCGTCCGCCCGGTTGCGGGTCGTCACCCCACGGATAGGTGGTGGCCGCGCCCGCGTGTGCGGCGTATTCCCACTGCGCCTCCGTGGGCAGTCGCCGGCCGGCCCATTTCGCGTAGGCGGCGGCGTCCGGGTAGGCGACCTGGACGACGGGGTGGTCCGGACGGTCGTGCCAGCTCGACTCCGGGCCGAGCGGGTGACGCCAGCACGCGCCCGGCGACCACGTCCACCACTGCCGCCAGTCCCGCAGGTCGACCGGCCCCGCGGTCGGCTGGAACACCAGCGCGCCCGGCACCAGATCGGCCGGCGGCACACCTGGATACAGCGCGGGATCGAGGGCCTGTTCGGCGATCGTGACGTAGCCGGTGGCGTCGACGAACTCGGCGAACTGTGCGTTGGTGACGGGATGGCGCTCGATCGCGAAGTCGGCGACGGTCACCGTGTGCACCGGCACTTCCTCCGGATAGAACTGCGTGGAGCCCATCCGGAAGGTGCCGCCCGGCAGTTCGACCAGCTCGGTCAGCATCTCTTCAGCGTAGAGGGTCAGTCCTTCGCGAAGGCCCGGGCGAACTCGCGTTCCAGGTCGAGGTAGGGCTTGCCGGAGACGTCGAACGAGACCTGGGCGATGGTGCCGCCGGTGAAGTCGAACGGCGGCCGGTAGGCCCGCGAGACCGGGGATCCGCTGTTGCGGCCCACCGAGAGCGTGGCGCCGGCCAGTCCGAACGTCCCGGGGTGGCTCATCATGCCCGGGTAGGAGGCGACCTCGTCGTCGTCGACGTAGAGCACGGCGTCACCGAGGGGGGTGTGGCTGCCCTCGACGGTTCCGGTCCGGGTGTAGGCGATCCCGAAGGTGTGCCGGCCTTCGGTGATCGGCACCGACGACGTCATCTTCTGTTCGGTCTCGCCGAGGAAGTTGTACGTGTAGTGCAGCCGGCCGTCCTGCACGTACATCACGTGACCGCCGTGTGCGCCACCGTGTTTGAACACCACACCCTGTGCGGTGTCGTCGTCGACGGTGACCTCGGCCAGCACCACGAACGAGCGGCCCTGGACCTCCACGACGGCGCCGGTTCCGACATCCGCGGTGCCCGGGTAGTACACGTAGGCGTCCCGCGCACCCGACAGGCTGGGCCGCCACCGCCCGATGGTGTCGAAGATGTTGAGATCGCCGAGCGGCAGCCCGTTGTACTTGGCGGCCTCGCTGAACCACAGCGCCTTGAGTTCCTCGAGTTTCTCCGGGTGTTCGGCGGCCAGATCGCGCACCTGGGCGCGGTCGGCCTCGATGTGGAACAACTCCCAGCGGTCGTCGTCGAAATGCGACCAGCCGGCCGGCGACGCCGCGTGCACGGTGTTGGCGAACCAGCCCTGGTGCCAGATCCCCCGGGTGCCGAGCATCGAGTAGAACTGGGTCTCCTTGCCGGTGGGCGCGGTCGGATTATCCAGTGTCACTTTGAAACTCACACCGTCAAGCGGTTTCTGCGGCACCCCGCGCACGGAGGCCGGGGCGGTGAGCCCCAGCAGGTCGTACACCGTCGGGGTGATGTCGCAGACGTTGACGTAGTTGTCCCGCACCTCACCGTGGGCGGCGATGCCGTCGGGCCACGAGATGATCGCGGTGTCGGCGATGCCGCCCTCATGGGAGGCGTAGCGCTTGAACAGTTTGTAGGGCGTGTTGAACGCCATCGCCCAGCCGGTCGGATAGTGGTTGTAGGTGTGCGGGCCACCGAGATCGTCGATGACCTTGAGCCCCTCCTCGGCGGTGTCGATGTAGCCGTTGAAGAACTTCGTCTCGTTGACCGAACCGTCGGGTCCGCCTTCGCCGCTGGCCCCGTTGTCGGAGATCACCACGATGATCGTGTTGTCGAGCTGACCCGAATCCTCCAGGTAGTCGAGGATCCGGCCGATCTGCGCATCGGTGTAGGACAGGAATCCGGCGAAGACCTCCGCCATCCTGCAGAAGAGCCGTTTCTCATTGTCGGACAGGGAATCCCACGGCCGCACAGTGTCCTGGACGGGCCACTGCTCCCCGTTGGGCCCGGTGACGTCGGCGTACGGGTTCATCGGTGAGAGCTCGGTGTCCGACGGGACGATGCCGAGGCGTTTCTGGTTCTCCAGCACGATCTCGCGGTAGGCCTCGTAGCCCATGTCGAAGCGGCCCGCGTAGCGGTCGGCCCATTCCTTGAACACGTGGTGCGGGGCGTGGCCGGCACCCGGGCAGACGTAGGAGAACCACGGTTTGTCGGGGGCGATCACCTTGGCGTCGCGGATGAACTCGATCGTCTTGTCCGCGAGGTCCTTCGACAGGTGATAGCCGTCCTCGGGGGTGCCGGGCGGGGCGACCGGGTGGTTGTCGTAGACGAGTTCGGGATACCACTGGTCGGTTTCGCCGCCCATGAAGCCGTAGAACCGTTCGAACCCACGAGACAGCGGCCAGTGTCGTTTGGTGGCAGCCAGATTCGACTCCTCGAGCGGGGTCAGGTGCCACTTGCCGACGCAGTAGGTGTTGTAGCCGTTCTCCGCGAGGACCTCCGAGATCAGCGCGGTGTCGAAAGGGATGCGGCCGCTGCAGTTCGGGAAGCCGTCGGTGAACTCCTCGATGGTGGCCATCCCGACGGTCGTCGCGTTGCGACCGGTGAGCAGGGAGGCACGGGTCGGCGAGCACAGCGCCGTGGTGTGGAACTGCGACAGGCGCACACCGCGTTCGGCGATACGGCTCATCGCCGGCATCTCGACCAGACCGCCGAAGCAGTCCCACGTCGCGATACCGGTGTCATCCCACACGAGGTACAGCACGTTGGGCGCGTCCTCGGGTGCGGTCGGCGCGGCGTACGGGCCCCAGTCGGGCTCGGAATCGCGGATGTCCAGTTCGATCTTGCCGTTGAATTCCGTGAGCACGCACGGAGATTACACCGGCTGTGTCTCCGGCTTGTGGGGTTTGGATGACGGTACGGTCACGCGCCGACGATGCATCCAGCACCGCACGGTGAGCAGGGGTACGAGCCAGCCCAGCCAACCACCGAGTCCGGCGACCAGGTACAGGTAGGCTTCGTCGTCACCCTCGAACAGGTTCTGCTGCAATGGATTCAGGGTTATGGCGAGCAGCGGCGTCCAGATGCGGTTGGTGATCACCGACAGCGCGAGTGCGCTGCTGTAGATCATCGCGGCCCGATGTCCCCCGAACCGGCGCCGACGAGCCTGCCGATACCCGTTGAGCGTGAACCACAGCCACAGCGTCGCGAGGACCACGTTACTCGCAGCGAGAACCGGCCCGAACGGTGTCAGCGCGCCGATCACCAACGCCGATACCGCTGCCGGGATGGCCGTGCACACGTAAATCCGCCCGATCCAGGGGTGCAGGCGGGAGCGCTTGGCGCAGATCTGCGCAACGACAGCCACCATCGCGACGGTGGCCAGCAGGACGTGGGCGACGAGGAGGGGGTGGTGCAGAGAGAACGTCGGCGGGACGCGCGAATCACCGGTGAGATATGGCGGCAGCGAATACGCGAGAAACCCGACGACGACGAGGACCAAAAGGGTCAGCGCCGTTCGCCGCCCACCCGTTGATGCGTATGCCATACGCAAGGAGCGTACGCGATACGCATCGAGGGCGCACACGATATTGTCGAGTCGATGTCGGGCCAGGACGAAGAGGCGCCACTCCCCCGCGCGCTCGAGCTGCTCTGGCAGGAGCCGCCCGCGAGGGGGGCTCGTCAGGGCGGGCTCAGCCGGGAACTCATCGTGGCCGCAGCGATTGAACTGGCCGATGCCGAGGGGCTGGGCGCGCTGTCGATGGCACGGTTGGCCGAGCGCCTGAACTGCGGCACGATGTCGCTCTACCGGCACATCGCCAATAAGGACGAACTGCTGACGTTCATGGTCTCGCAGGCGCCGGGCCCGCCGCCGGCCCGCCGGGAGGAGGGTTGGAGGGCGGCCGTCGAAACCTGGGCACACGGCCTCTGGGCCGTCTACCACCGGCACCGGTGGATTCTGGCCACCGCGTCGTTCGGCCCACCGCTGGACCCGGGCCAGCTGGCGTGGCTGGACGCCGGGTTGGCGGCCCTTGCCGGCACGGGCCTCACCGAACGTGACAAGCTGGCCGCCGTCATGGCGGTCCTGCATTTCGTGCGTGGCGCGGCCGCACTGGGCGGGGACCGGGCCGACACCGCGGACCACCCCGTCAGCTATCCCGCTGTCCTGCGCCGCGTGGTCGATGCCGAGAGGCTGCCCGCGTTGGCGGCGGCCGTCGACGCCGGCGTATTCGACGACGCCGATGGCGAGGACTCCGGATTCCGGGCCGGGCTCGCGCAACTGCTCGACGGCATCGCCGCCCGAATCAGCCACGCCTGAAACGGAAAAACCCGACACGCGATGCGTGTCGGGTCGTCCGTCGTCGTGGAGGACGTGGCTGATTCGGCCTTTACTTGGCCTTCTCGAGGACCTCCACCAGCCGCCACCGCTTGGTGGCCGACAGGGGGCGGGTCTCCATCAGCGAGACGCGGTCGCCGACACCGGCGTCGCCGTTCTCGTCATGCGCCTTGACCTTGCTGGTGGTCCGGATGATCTTCCCGTAGAGCGGGTGGCTCTTGCGGGATTCCAGCTCGACCACGATGGTCTTTTCCATCTTGTCGCTGACCACGTAGCCGATGGCCGTCTTGCGGCGGTTACGCGGCTTCTCGGTGCGCGGGGTGTACGCCGGTCCCTTGGCGGTCTCTGCCATTACGATTCCTCACCTGCGGGCCCGGATGCCAGGCCCAGTTCACGTTCGCGCAGCACGGTGTACACGCGCGCAATCTCCTGCCGCACGACACGAAGCCGGCGGTTGTTGGACAGCTGCCCCGTGGCCATCTGGAAGCGAAGGTTGAACAGCTCTTCCTTCGACTCACGCAGCCGCTCGATCAGCTCGTCGTCGCTCAGTTCGCGCAGTTCACCAGGCGAAACTCCAACTGCCATCAGAAGTTCTCCTCTCTGGTCACGATGCGCGCCTTGATCGGCAGCTTGTGGATCGCGCGGGTCAGCGCGTCACGCGCGGTCTTCTCGTCCGGGTAGCTCAGCTCGAAGAGCACACGGCCGGGCTTGACGTTGGCGACCCACCACTCGGGCGAACCCTTACCGGAACCCATGCGGGTCTCGGCGGGCTTCTTGGTCAGCGGACGGTCCGGGAAGATGTTGATCCACACCTTGCCGCCACGCTTGATGTGCCGGTTGATGGCGATACGAGCGGACTCGATCTGCCGGTTGGTGATGTAGGCGTGCTCGAGCGCCTGGATGCCATAGTCACCGAAGCTCACCGTCGTGCCACCGCTGGCGATGCCGCGCTGTCGGGGGTGATGCTGCTTGCGGTGCTTGACCTTACGAGGGATCAGCATGCTCAGCTCCCTGGATTCTGGGTGGTCGTTTCGGCGGCCGCGCCGGCAGCTGCCTCGGTGCCGGCCGCGGCCTCGGCCGCAGCCGGGGCTTCCTGGGTGCCGCTGGCGGCACGACCGGCGTCGGTGCTGGTGGCCGTGGTACCCGATGCACCGCTGCGACGCGGGCGGCTGCCCGACGGACGCTCACGGCGCGGGCGGTCGGCACCCGCGGGCGCCGCGGCGGTCAGCTCACGCTTGCCACCGACGATGTCGCCCTTGTAGATCCACACCTTCACGCCGATGCGGCCGAAGGTGGTCTTGGCCTCGTAGAGGCCGTAGTCGATGTCGGCACGCAGTGTGTGCAGCGGGACGCGGCCTTCGCGGTAGAACTCCGAGCGGCTCATCTCGGCGCCGCCGAGGCGGCCGGAGCACTGCACCCGGATGCCCTTGACGTTCGGCTGACGCATCGCCGACTGGATCGCCTTGCGCATCGCGCGGCGGAACGCCACACGATTGGAGAGCTGCTCGGCGACACCCTGGGCGACCAGCTGCGCCACCGACTCGGGGTTCTTCACCTCGAGGATGTTGAGCTGCACCTGCTTCTTGGTGAGCTTCTCCAGGTCGGCGCGGATGCGGTCGGCCTCGGTGCCGCGGCGACCGATCACGATGCCGGGACGCGCGGTGTGGATGTCCACCCGAACGCGGTCACGGGTGCGCTCGATCTCCACGTCGGCGATGCCGGCGCGCTCGAGACCCGTGGCCAGCAGCCGGCGGATCGCCACGTCTTCCTTGACGTAGTCCTTGTACTGCTTGTCTGCGTACCACCGCGACTTCCAGTCGGTGGTGATGCCGAGGCGGAAGCCGTGCGGGTTGATCTTCTGGCCCACTACTGCGAGCCTCCCTTCGCTTCTTCGGAAGCTTCAGTGGTCGTTGCGGCCTTCTTCGACGAGCTGGCCGGGGCCTTCTTCGCCGCAGCGGCCTTGCTGCCCTGGGCGCGGCGCGCGCGTGCGCCACCGGCGGACTCGCCGGCGCCGCCACGGCTCGGCCGGCTCTCGACGATCACGGTGATGTGGCTGGTGCGCTTGCGGATCCGGAACGCACGCCCCTGGGCGCGCGGGCGGATGCGCTTGGCCGTCGGGCCCTCGTCGGCGTGGATGGTCGCGACCACCAGCGTCGACGGGTCGAGACCCTCGTTGTTCTGCGCGTTGGCCGCGGCGCTGGCGATCACCTTGGCGACCGGCTCACTGGCCTGCTGAGGCGCCCACCGCAGGATGTCGAGGGCTTCCTCGACGCTCTTGCCGCGGACCAGATCGATGACCCGGCGCGCCTTGCTCGCCGAGATGCCGACGTAGCGGGCGACCGCCATCGCATTGGGGTACGTGGACGGATTCGTCGTTGCTGTTGTCATCGCCTCTTGCTCTTCCGGTCATCCTTGATGTGACCCTTGAAGGTGCGGGTGGGGGCGAACTCGCCCAGCTTGTGCCCGACCATCGCCTCGGTGACGAACACCGGCACGTGCTTGCGGCCGTCGTGGACCGCGAAGGTGTGCCCGATGAAGTCAGGGATGATGGTCGACCGACGCGACCAGGTCTTGATGACCTGCTTGGTGTTCTTGTCGTTCTGGACGTCGACCTTCTTGAGCAGATGGTCGTCGACGAACGGGCCCTTCTTCAGGCTGCGTGGCATCGCTGTTGTTCCTTCCCCGGCCTAGCGCTTCTTGCCGGTGCGCCGGCGTCGGACGATGAGCTTGTCGCTCGGCTTGTTCGGCTTGCGGGTGCGGCCCTCGGGCTTACCCCACGGGCTGACCGGGTGGCGACCACCGGAGGTCTTGCCCTCACCACCGCCGTGCGGGTGGTCGACCGGGTTCATCACGACACCGCGGACGGTCGGGCGCTTGCCCTTCCACCGCATACGGCCGGCCTTGCCCCAGTTGATGTTGGCCTGCTCGGCGTTGCCCACCTCGCCGACGGTGGCGCGGCAGCGCACGTCGACGCGACGGATCTCACCGGACGGCATACGCAGGGAGGCGTAGCTGCCCTCCTTGCCCAGCAGCTGGATGCTGACACCGGCCGAGCGGGCGAGCTTCGCACCGCCGCCGGGCCGCAGCTCCACGGCGTGGATCACGGTGCCCGCGGGGATGTTGCGCAGCGGCAGGTTGTTACCCGGCTTGATGTCGGCGTTGGCGCCGGACTCCACGATCGCGCCCTGCTTCAGCCCGTACGGCGCGATGATGTAGCGCTTCTCGCCATCCAGGTAGTGCAGCAGTGCGATGTTCGCGGTGCGGTTCGGGTCGTATTCGATGTGCGCGACCTTGGCGTCGACGCCGTCCTTGTCGTGGCGACGGAAGTCGATCACCCGGTAGGCACGCTTGTGGCCACCGCCCTTGTGCCGGGTGGTGATGCGGCCGTGCGCGTTGCGTCCGCCCTTACCGTGCAGCGGACGGACCAGCGACTTCTCCGGGGTCGAGCGAGTGATCTCGGCGAAATCGGAGACGCTGGCACCGCGGCGACCCGGGGTCGTCGGCTTGTACTTGCGAATTGCCATTTCTATTAAGTCTCTCTAGCTTCTCGCCCGGCTCAGGCCGGAGCTCCGAACAGGTCGATCGGCTTGCTTCCCGCGGCCAGGGTCACGATCGCGCGCTTGGTGCTCTTGCGCTGGCCGAAGCCGCTGCGGGTGCGCTTGCGCTTGCCCTGCCGGTTGGCCGTGTTCACCGAATCGACCTTGACCTTGAAGATCTTCTCGATGGCGATCTTGATCTGGGTCTTGTTCGAGTCCGGGTGCACGATGAACGTGTAGACGTTGTCCTCGATCAGCCCGTAGGACTTCTCGGAGATGACCGGCGCCAGGATGATGTCGCGGGGATCTGTCACGGTTGCCATCAGGCCGAAGCACCTTCCTTTTCAGTACGTGCTGTCTGCGCGTTGATGTAGGCGTTCAGGGCCTCGACGCTGAACACCACGTCGTCGGCCTTGAGCACGTCGTAGGTGTTGAGCTGATCCGGCGAGATGATGTGAACGCCGGGCAGGTTGCGCACGCTGCGCTCGCTGGTCTCGTCGGCGCGGCCGATCACGACCAGGACCTGCTTACGCTCGGTCAGCGTCGACAGGAACGCCTTGGCGCTCTTGGTCGACGGGGTCTGACCCTCCACCAGCTCGGTGACCGCGTGGATACGGCCGTTGCGCGCCCGGTCCGACAGCGCCCCGCGCAGGGCGGCGGCGATCATCTTCTTCGGGGTGCGCTGGCTGTAGTCGCGCGGCTGCGGGCCGTGGACGGTGCCACCACCGGTGAACTGCGGCGCCCGGGTCGAACCCTGACGTGCGCGGCCGGTGCCCTTCTGCCGGTACGGCTTCTTGCCGCCGCCGGAGACCTCACCGCGGGTCTTGGTCGAGTGCGTGCCCTGCCGCTTGGCGGCCAGCTGCGCGGTCACGACCTGATGCATCAGCGCGATGTTGGCCTCGACGTCGAACAGCTCAGCAGGCAGCTCGACGGAGCCGTCGGTGGTCCCGGCCGGCGTCTTGACCTCAATTGTGGTTGCCATTTACTTCTCGCCTCGCTTGATTGCGCTGCGGACCATCACCAGTCCACCGTTGCGGCCGGGGATGGCGCCCTTGATGAGCAGAACGCCGTTGGCGGCATCGACCTTGTGCACGACCAGGTTCTGCGTGGTCACCCGGTCGCTGCCCATACGGCCCGACATGCGGGTGCCCTTGAACACGCGGCCCGGGGTGGCACAGCCACCGATCGAACCGGGCCGGCGGTGCACGGCCTGGGCGCCGTGCGCGGCGCCCTGGCCCTTGAACCCATGCCGCTTCATGGTGCCGGCGAAGCCCTTGCCCTTGCTGGTGCCGGTGACGTCGACGTAGGCGCCGTCGGAGAAGACCTCCGCCGTGAGCTCCTGGCCGACCTCGTAGTCAGCGGCCGCGGACTCGTCGTCGAGCCGGAGCTCGGCGAGATGGCGGCGCGGGTTGACGCCGGCGGCGGCGAACTGACCGGTCACCGGCTTGTTGACCTTGCGGGGGCTGATCTCGCCGTAGGCGATCTGCACCGCGCTGTAACCGTCCCGCTCGGGGGTACGGATCCGGGTCACGACGTTGGGGCCGGCCTTGACGACCGTCACCGGCACGACCTTGTTGTTCTCGTCGAACACCTGCGTCATGCCCAGCTTGGTGCCCAGAATGCCTTTACGTGCCATTTCTTGGGTCTCCTACTGGATGTTCACGTCGACGCTGGCCGGAAGGTCGATGCGCATGAGCGCGTCGACGGTCTTCGGCGTCGGGTCGAGGATGTCGATCAACCGCTTGTGAGTACGCATCTCGAAGTGCTCACGCGAGTCCTTGTACTTGTGCGGTGAGCGGATGACGCAGTACACGTTCTTCTCGGTCGGCAGCGGCACGGGGCCCACCACGCTGGCACCGGTACGGGTGACCGTCTCCACGATCTTGCGCGCCGAGGCGTCGATCGCCTCGTGGTCGTAGGCCTTGAGCCTGATGCGGATCTTTTGTCCCGCCACGCTTTTCCTACCTCACTCCTGCTTGTTGCCCGCGCTGGGAAACCCCAGCGCGACCTGGTGTTGGCTATTGCCGCCGCTGTTTACCTGTCTATGGTCCACCGGTCCCCGCGGTCGGGTGTGTCGCCCTACGCGCGCTCGGATGCGGCGGAAATTCCGTCACACTCGAGAGGTGGGACCGATGCGCCCGTGTGGGCGCCGGTCGGATGCCTCTGCGAGACGGTCCGAACAGGCACCGTCCCGGCTCAAGGCAACCCGAACAGTATGCCTCAGATCCTGGCCTCGTCCAAATCCCTGACGACCAGCGGGCAACTGCCCCGTCAGTCTTCCAGGTCGGCCCAGAATGCGCACTGATGTTCCCGCGCGTAGTCCCTCGTCACCCGGTTGCCGTCGGGTTGCAGAGACAGGAACGAGCCGTCCCCGAACTGCGGCCACTGGGGCGCGTCGGAGGCCGACGGCGCACCCGAGGCCACGAACGCGGCCCAGTAGTCGATCATCTGGTCGGACAGCGTCTGCTGCGCCGGGGACAGCGGCGGCGCCCCGCCGACGTCGAACAGATAGCGCAACTCGAGTGAGTGGCTGGCGCCGACGGGGAACGGCAGCGTCCGCAACGGTTCCGGGGCCGGGGCCGCCCGGTCGTTGAACTCGTAGGCGTAGACGGGCGCCCCGCCGGCCAGTCGTGCGGCCATACGGTCGGCGATGCACGCGAATTCACCGTCGGTGACCGTCGCCGCGTAGGCGAGCGGGACGCTGACCTGCGGGTCGGCGCCGAAGCCGTCGACCGGATAGCGGGCGGCGACCTGCCCGGCGTCCGGCCCGAACGTGTCGGCGAGCAGGCCGGGGTACTGCTCGGGGGTGTACCGGTCGTCGTGCTGGAGGTAGCGCATCGCGACGAACAGGGTGAACTCGTCGCGGTTGGTGCCGATCAGCACCGGGACCCGCGCCGCGGTCCCGTCGGCGATGGCCCGGACGGGGTCGACCGGCAGCGCCTTGGTGCCGGTGACCGGTCCGGTCAGTTCGTCGGCGCCGATCTCGACGAACCAGACGGGTTTGCGCAGTTTGTCGGCGGGCAGCGCGCGCAGGCATTCGGCGGCGGTGGCCGGGTCCGGGCAGCCGGCGCCTGCGGCGTAGTCGAGGCTGCGCTGTTCGGCCACGGGCAGCGGGGCCTGCGCCTGACAGGGGGCGCTTTGGATGATCGCGGCCTGGAACAGGCCCGCCGATCCAGGTGCGACGAGGTGGTCGCACACCGACATGCCGCCGGCCGATTCGCCGGCCACGGTCACCTTGTCCGGGTCGCCGCCGAAGTCGGCGATGTTGTCGCGCACCCAGCGCAGCGCGGCCTGCTGGTCGGCCAGCCCGTAGTTGCCGACGTCGCCGGGCGCCCCCAGCGCCGGATGCGCCAGGAATCCCATCGTTCCGAGCCGGTAGTTGACGGTGACGACGACCATGTCACCGCGGGCGGCCAGTCGGCGGGCGTCGTAGATGCCGCCGCTGCCGTTGACGAAGGCGCCGCCGTGAATCCAGACCATCACCGGCCGCTTCTCGTTCGACACCGGCGGCGTCCACACGTTGAGCGTCAGACAGTCCTCGTCGGTCTGCCTGCCGAGTTCGATGTCACCGCCGGGATCCTGCAGGCAGCGCGGACCGGAGCGGGTGGCCTGTCGCTCGCCATCCCACGCGGGTGCGGGTTCGGGCGGGCGCCAGCGCAGCGCGCCGACGGGCGGGGCGGCATACGGGATACCGGCGAACAGCCGGTGGTCGTCGGCGACGGTGCCGCGCACTGCACCGGAGGCGGTGCGGACCAGAGCGGGGTCGGGGCCCGGCGTGGAAGCGGGCCCGTCCGACGGCCCTGCGGCACATCCGGCCATCACCGCGATCGCGAATATCAGCGCCGCGAGCCGGCGGTGGCGAACCGGTCCGGGCTGCACCTGTTCGACACTACTGACACGCGCGCGCAGACCCCGACTACCGATCGTGGCGGCGATCACATAAGCTCACTTTTGACACCCGTCAAGTTCTCTATCGAGCGAGGAATCATGACCAGTCTGATCGTCGACGACGCGGCGAAGGTTCTCGCCGACCCGAAGGCCTACGCCGACGAGGCGCGCCTGCACGCCGCCCTGACGCACCTGCGCGCACACGCCCCGGTGTCGCTCGTCGACGTACCGGACTACCGCCCCTTCTGGGCGGTCACCAAACACGCCGACATCATGGCCATCGAGCGGGACAACGAGTTGTGGATCAACGCCCCGCGTCCGATGCTCGTCACCGCGGCCACCGACGACCTGTCCCAGGCCAACCTCGCCGCCGGCGGCGGGCTGCGCACGTTGATCCACATGGACGACCCGCTGCACCGCGACATCCGCAAGATCGGCGCGGACTGGTTCCGCCCCAAGGCGATGCGCGCGCTCAAGACCCGCGTCGACGAACTGGCCAAGATCTACGTCGACAAGATGGTCGAAAAAGGTACCGAGTGCGACTTCGTCCAGGAGGTCGCGGTCAACTTCCCGCTGTATGTGATCCTGTCGCTGCTCGGCCTGCCGGAATCGGACTTCGGCCGGATGCTCAAGCTCACCCAGGAGATGTTCGGTGGCGACGACGACGAGTTGACCCGCGGTAAGAGCCCCGAGGAACTGCACGAGGTCATCACCGACTTCTTCCGCTACTTCACCGCGCTGACCGCCGAGCGCCGGGCCAACCCCACCGAGGATCTGGCCTCGGCCATCGCCAACGCCAAGATCGACGGCGAATTCCTCAACGACATCGACTGCCTGTCCTACTACGTGATCGTGGCCAGCGCCGGGCACGACACCACCAGCGCGGCGATCTCCGGCGGGCTGCTCGCCCTGATCCAGAACCCGGACGAGTTGGCCCGGCTCAAGGCCCACCCGGAACTGATGGGCACCGCGACCGAGGAGATGATCCGCTGGACCACCCCGGTCAAGGAGTTCATGCGCACCGCCACCGCCGACACCGAGGTGCGCGGCGTGCCGATCAAGGAGGGTGAGTCGGTGCTGCTGTCCTACGTCTCGGCCAACCGCGACGAGGACATCTTCGACCAGCCGTTCCGCTTCGACGTCGGCCGCGACCCGAACAAGCACCTGTCGTTCGGTTACGGCGTGCACTTCTGCCTGGGCGCCGCACTCGCCCGGATGGAGATCAACAGCTTCTTCAGCGAGCTCGTCCCGCGCCTGGAATCGATCGAACTGGCCGGCGACCCGGAGTTCATCGCGACGATCTTCGTCGGCGGCCTCAAGCATCTGCCGATTCGGTATTCGCTGCGCTGACACGAACGTGATCCACGCAACCCCTGCGCGTGGACAGTGGTCTCGATCACATAGACTGCGCTTGACACCCGTCAAGAGCAGCACTGCGTGAGGAGCCCCATGAGCACGTCGGCAATGGATCTGGAGATGGACGAGGCCGCGAAGGCCCTGGCCGATCCCTCGGCATACGCCGACGATCAGCGACTGCACGCGGCGCTGACCCATCTGCGGGCCCACAATCCGGTGGCGTGGGTCGACAGTCCGCCGTACCGGCCGTTCTGGGCGATCACCAAACACGCCGACATCATGGCGATCGAACGGGCCAACGACCTGTTCCTGTCCGAGCCGCGGCCGGTGCTGGTCACCGCGGAGGCCGACGACCTCGCCAGGGCGCAGCTCGAGGCGGGTATGGGCCTGCGGACGCTGATCCACATGGACGATCCGCACCACCGCAAGATCCGCGCCATCGGGGCGGACTGGTTCCGACCGAAAGCCATGCGCGACTTGAAAGTTCGCGTCGACGAACTCGCCAAGCGCTACGTCGACAAGATGCGCGACATCGGACCGGAATGCGACTTCGTCACCGAGATCGCGGTGAACTTCCCGCTCTACGTGATCCTGTCGCTGCTCGGCCTGCCCGAAGAGGACTTCGGCCGGATGCACATGCTGACCCAGGAGATGTTCGGCGGCGACGACGACGAGTACAAGCGAGGGGCCACCCCCGAGGAGCAGATGGCCGTCCTGACCGACTTCTTCAACTACTTCGGGGCCCTGACGGCGTCACGGCGGGAGAACCCGACCGAGGATCTGGCGTCGGCGATCGCGAACGGACTCGTCGACGGCGAACCGATGTCGGACGTGGACACGTTGTCGTACTACGTCATCGTCGCCAGCGCCGGCCACGACACCACCAAGGACGCGATCTCCGGTGGACTGCTCGCGCTCATCGAGAACCCCGGCGAACTCCAGCGCCTCAAGGACGATCCCGGCCTGATGGGCACCGCGGTCGAGGAGATGATCCGTTGGGCCACCCCGGTCAAGGAGTTCATGCGCACGGCGGCCGCCGACACCGAGGTACGCGGTGTGCCGATCAAGGAAGGCGAATCGGTCTATCTCGCCTATGTTTCGGCGAACCGCGACGAGGAGGTGTTCGACGAGCCGTTCCGTTTCGACGTGGGCCGCGACCCGAACAAGCACCTCGCCTTTGGCTACGGCGTGCACTTCTGCCTGGGCGCAGCACTCGCGCGGATGGAGATGAACAGCCTGTTCACCGAACTCCTGCCGCGGCTGGACCACATCGAATTGGCCGGTACCCCTGAGCTTTCGGCGACGACGTTCGTCGGCGGGCTCAAGCACCTGCCGATTCGGTACTCGTTGCGCTGACGGTGTGGGTCGCCAGGAATCCGTCCACGGCGGCCTCCGCGCAGGCGTGATAGTCGAAATCGGCCAGGGTGCTCAGCCGGCCGAGGATCAGTGGACCGATGAGCAGCGCGATGGCCTGGATCCGGTCGACGTCGGTGAGGCCGAGTTCGGCGGCCTGGGCGCCGTCGAAGATCGCCTCGAACGGCGCCGAGTAGGACTGCAGGATGCGCTCGCGCAGGGAGGCGACCGAACTTCCCGCGTCGGGATCGCGTGCCTCGGCCCATGGGCCGAGGTCCGGTCCGGACGCGAGCCACGTCATGGCGGCGAGCGTGGTGGGCGCCTCTGAGATGGGATCGGCCCAGCCGACCACGACGGCGATGAGCTGATCGCGCAGGCTGCCCTCGGCCGGCGGCATCGGGGCGGGTTGCAGCAGGCTTTGGAAGGCGGCGGCGAGCAGATCGTTGGCGCTGGGGAAATGCCGGTAGAGGGTGGCCCGGGCGACGTTGGCGCTGCGGGTGACCGCATCGATCGTCACCGCGCTGGGGCCGCCGGACCGCAGCAGCGTCGTCGCTGCGTCGAGTAGCCGGGCGCGCGAGCGGGCCGGTCTGGGATCGCCATTCGTGGCGGTCATACGTTTTCTTCACCTCCCCGGTGGGAACAAGACTATCGGTCCTGCTACGAGACCGTTAGTCTCGTTTCACGTCGAGGCATCGGTCTCGCCCCTCCGAAGAGAGACGACATGGTCGACACCCTCCCGCGCACCGACCAGGATATCGACGCCGAGATTGCCGCTCTGTCGAAGCGGAAACGGATCTGGCTGCTGGTCATCGCCAGCGTCGACGTGCTGATGGTCATCTCGTCGATGGTGGCGCTCAACGCGGCGCTGCCCGACATCGCGCTGCAGACCTCCGCGACACAGTCCCAGTTGACCTGGATCGTCGACGGTTACACGCTGGCGCTGGCCTGCCTGCTGCTGCCGGCGGGCGCCATCGGCGACCGCTACGGTCGGCGGGGTGCGCTCCTGGTGGGCCTCGCGATCTTCGCGGTGGCCTCGCTGGCCCCGGTGCTGTTCGACAGCCCGATGCAGATCATCATCGCGCGGGCCGTCGCCGGCGTCGGCGCGGCGCTCATCATGCCCGCCACCCTCTCGCTGCTCACCGCCGCGTTCCCGAAGTCCGAGCGCAACAAGGCCGTCGGCATCTGGGCCGGTGTGGCGGGGTCGGGCGCGATCTTCGGCTTCCTCGGTACCGGGCTCCTGCTGAACTACTTCTCGTGGCAGTCGATCTTCTACATGTTCGCCGCGGGCGCACTGCTGATGTTCGTGCTGACGTGCACCATCGGTTCGTCGCGTGACGATACGGCGGCGCCCATCGACTGGGTCGGCGGTGCGCTGATCGGCACCGCGATCGCCGTCTTCGTCCTGGGGGTGGTCGAAGCGCCCTCCCGCGGGTGGACCGACGTCCTCGTCATCGGCTGTATCGCCGGCGGGGTCGCACTCGCCGTGCTGTTCGCACTGGTGCAGTTGCGCCGCGACCATCCGCTGCTCGACGTGCGACTGTTCCTGCGACCCGACTTCGCCACCGGCGCGGCCGGGATCACCTTCCTGTTCATCGCCAACTTCGGCTTCTTCTTCGTCGAGATGCAGTTCATGCAGCTGGTGATGGGGTACAGCGCGCTGCAGACGGCGTTCGCCCTGTCCCCGCTGGCGTTTCCGGTCCTGATCCTGGGCGGGACGTTGCACCTCTATCTGCCGAAGGTGGGTCTGCGGTTCGCGGTGAGCGTCGGGCTGCTGCTGATGGCCGTCGGCTTGTTCTCGATGCAGTTCCTCGACGCCGACGCGACCTTCCTCGACCTCATGTGGCCGATGCTCATCGTCGCGTCCGGCATCGGATTGTGCACGGCGCCGACCACATCGGCGATCATGAATGCCGTCCCCAACGAGAAGCAGGGCGTGGCTTCGGCGGTCAACGACGCCACCCGCGAGATCGGCGCGGCGGTCGGGATCGCCGTCGCCGGGTCGATCCTGGCGGCCGCCTACCACAGCACGCTGGCGCCGAAGCTCGGTGCGATGCCCGAGCAGATCCGCGACACCGCAACCGATTCGCTCGCCTACGCGCTGTCGGTGTCCGAACAACTCGGCCCGCAGGGCGAGCAGTTGGCCTACCTCGCCAAGGAGGCGTTCATGGAGTCCGCAGACCAGGCGCTGTTCGTACTGTCGGCGCTGTCGGTGGTGGGGTCGGTGTTCATCGCGATCTGGTCGCCCGGACGCGACGGACGGCAGTGGTCCGCCGTGCGCCGCCTGCGGAAGAACCGGTCGGCACCCGCGGAGGTTGCGCCGTAGGCTTTCCAGGCGTGCGACTGCTCCTGGTGAACCCGAACACGACGGCGTCGATGACCGCCGCGATCGCCGCGTCCGCGTCCGCAGTGGCGGACCCCGGTACGGTCGTCGAGGCGCTCAACCCCACCGACGGCCCGTCCAGCATCGAGAACGAGGCGGACGAACACCGTTGCGTGCCACACCTTCTCGATGTCCTCCGCGACGCGTGTGCGCGCACTCAGAACCGCCCCGACGCGTACGTGATCGCGTGTTTCGGCGATCCGGGTCTCGACGAGGCGCGAGAACTGCTCGACGCGCCGGTGCTGGGCATCGCCCAGGCGGCCATGCACGGCGCCGCCCTGCTCGCGGGGACCTTCTCGGTGGTGACGTCGATGTCGGCGACCGTGCCCCGTGGGTGGCAGCTCGCCAAGGCCTACACCCCGAACGCGTGTCAGGGCGTGTACGCCTGCGACATCCCGGTGCTGCGCATCGACTCCGATCCGGCCACCATCGAGCCGATCGCCGACCTGTGTGCGCACGCGCTGCGGGCGGACGGCAGCCGCTCGATCGTGCTCGGTTGCGCCGCGATGGCCCGCTTCGCCGAGCCGCTCTCGCAGCGTCTGGGTGTCCCGGTCATCGACGGCGTCGCGGCCGCCACCCGCCTGGCCGAGGCGTTGACCCCGCTCAGCCCGCGATGAACTCCGCGGCCCGGTGCCCGATCATCGTGATCGTCGCATGTGGGCCCCGGCTGGTGAGGGCGGGCATGACCGAACCGTCGACCACCCACAGCGCGTCGACGCCGCGAACCCGGCACCGAGGGTCGAGCACCGCACGCGGATCGTCCTCGCCGCCCATGGGCGCGGTTCCGGCCAGATGCTGGGACGTCGACCAGGACAACTCACCGGAAGGCACTGTGCCGCTGATGATCTCGTGGGCGATCTGCGCGCCGGCGGCCAGGTCGGCCACGTCGTCGGGTTCACTGTCGTAGCGGTGTTCGATCAGCGGGGGGACCAGCGGATCCGCCGAGGCGAGAGTGAGCCTGCCCCTGGACCGCGGCCGCATCAACGCGACGCCGATGTGCGGATGGTCGGCGGGGTCGTCCCCCGGCCCGTGCACCATGGCCGCGAAACCCGATGTGTACGGCCGGATCTCGATACCGGAGTCGGTGGTGAGGACCGCCTCCAGTGGCGGCAGGTCGTGGGTCGGCGTCCACCTCACCGGGATCACCCATTCGGGGTGGTCGGACGTCGAGGCGCCGACGGGCACATCGGACCACACCCGAATGCCCAACGCCCGCAATGCCTCTGCCGGGCCCACGCCTGAGATCATCAGCAGCTGCGCGGTGGCGATCGCGCCCGCGCACAGCACGATCCGGTCCGCGGTGAGGGTCTGCCGACCGGTGGGGCCTGCGCACTCGACCGCCACGGCGCGTCCCCGGTCGATCTGGACCCGCGTGACCCGCGTATCGGGCAGCAGGTCGAGGTTGTCCCGTTCGAGCGCCGGTTGCAGGAACGCCCCGCCCGGTCCGAGGCGGGTTCCGCTGTCGACGTTCAACGGCACCGCACCCACGCCGTCGACGGGCACGTCCGCGTCGAGCCCGCTCAGATCCTCGACCCACCGGAAACCGGCACGGCGGGTGGCCTCGACGAAAGACGCCGTACATCCGTCGAAGTCACGCACCCGGCTGACCGTGATCGGCCCGCTGTCCCCGTGCAGTGGCCCGGTGAAGTCGAGGTCGGTCTCGATCGCCCGGAAGTGCGGCAGCACGTCGCGCCACGTCCAGCCGGGAACCCGCCATCCGTCGAAATCGGCGGGCAGCCCGCGGCAGAAGTATCCGCCGTTGACCGCCCCGGATCCGCCGACGACGGCGCCGCGCGTGATCTGCGCGCGCCGCGGCGGTGCGTCGGTGAGCGTGGTCAGGTAGTGCCGGACCACCGAGCTGGCGCTGCCGATCGGCAGCCGCAGCCCGTCGCTGATCTGTTGGGCCACCCGTGGATCGGACGGCGCCGGGCCCGCCTCCACCACGGTGACGCGGCACCGCGGGTCGGCGGAAAGTCGTTCGGCCAAAACGGATCCGGCGCTTCCGGCGCCGACGATCAGAACGTCGCTGTGCACAGCCTCGGTCAAGGGCCGTCTTACGTCCGGATCTGGGGTTTGAGCGCCCCGAGGTGCCGTTCGCGCACCACCCCGGTCCACAGGCCGAGCCCGTAGGCGATGTCGTCGAGCCGGCGCAACAGCACATAGGTCAGTAACCCGACCTGTTTGGTGTCGTCGTCGGTGTTACCGCGCCGCGCGGCCCAGTCGACCACGCCGTCGACCACCGCGGCGATCAACACCGCCTGCCGGCAGCGGCGTGACACCAGCGCCGCCAGCAGGGCGATCGGCCAGTAGTGCCGGCAGATCGCCGACGCCAGTTGCAGCGCCGCAGACCACAGTCCCTGCGCGGCGATGGCGGCCACCTGACGCGGTTCGGTCTGTACCGAGCTCAACGAGTTGGCCACCCGCCGGGCGGTCAGGGCCGCCGCGAGCATCGAGGCCAGGTAGCCGATACAGCTGCCCATCGCCATCAGCACCCAGACCACCAGGGTCCAGCCCGAGATCACCAGCGGCGCGGTCTTGCCCGGATGCCGAACCGCCAGCGGCGCCGCGGACTTTCCGTAGAACGCCTTGCGGAGGAACCACTCCCCCAGGTCGGTCCGGTGGTCGTGGGCGACCAGGGCGATCGGCTCGTAGCGCAGCCGGGCTCCCGCCTCCACCAGTCGCCAGCACAGGTCGACGTCCTCACCGGAGTGCATCGTCTCGTCGAACCCGCCGACCTCGTCGAGCGCGCGCCGCCGGCAGATGATCGCGGCGCTCGGCACGTAGGACACCGGACCGTAGGGCACCACGGGCGCCTCCCGGTGCCCGAGATCGAGCGATGAGCGCACCGCCTCGTACCGGGCCACCGGGTTGTCGGCGGTGCGCAGCCCCACGATGCGGGGTGCGACCAGCGCGACCGCGGGGTCGCAGAAGTGGCCCAGCAACGCCTCGAGCCATCCGCGACGCGGTAGCACGTCGGAGTCGAGGAACGCCACGAAGTCGGTCGGGCAGGCCGCCGCGCCGGTGTTGCGGGCGGCCGCGGGTCCCCTGCTGCGGTCGTGGCGGATCACCCGGACGTCACAGTGCACGCCGGACATGTGGGTGCACTCGATCGGTGTCGCCGATCCGTCGTCGACGACGATGACGCGCAGGCCGCGCAGCGACGCGAGCAGGCGCTGCAGACCGGAGATGTTGTCGCGCACTGGAATAACGACCGTCACGTCGCGGTGCGACGGGCCGCTGGCCGGGCGTGGGTGGGCGACGGTGGCGTCGAGCAGAGTGCGCGCCAACTGTGCGCTCGTGGCGTCGTGCACCTCGAGGCGGCCGCCGCTGAGCATGGTTTGCGCGGCCGGTGCCAGCCGCAGCAGCCGGGTGGGCGAACCGCCGAGCAGCGCAGCGCCCTCGTCGAGTACCTTGACCCGGCGGTCGACCTGCACAGCAAAGCCGTCGGGCAGCCGAGGCCCGGTCACTGCAGCATTCCGTTGCGGTCCGGGGCCCAGCGCGCGATCCGGTCGGCGCAGTGCCGCACCATCTCGCCGAACAGGCGGGCGCCGTCGGCGCCGGTGGCCGTCGTGGGGTCGCCGAGCACGCCCACCTCGCTGACCGCGGCGACGCCGCCCTGCCGCAGTGCGGGCATCAGGTCGCGCAGCGGTGCGGTGTTACCGCGTTCCCAGTGGTCGGTGTGCACGTCGTCGGGCGAGATGTGCAGCAGTACGGACGTTTCGGTGTGGCCGGCGTGCGCGTCGGAATCCTTGGCAATGCACGGACACCAGGCGACGTCGCGGTCCTCGTAGCGCAGCAGGGCGGTCGCACCCGCGAGCGCCTCGGTGTTGCCGCCGTGGCCGTTGAGGAACACCACGCGCGACGCCCAGTTGGTGGCCGACCTGCCGAATTCGACCAGCAGCAGGCGCAGTGCGGCGGTGCCGATGGAGATGGTGCCGGGGAAACTCTCGTGCTCACCACTGGCGCCGTAGCCGACGGCGGGCGCCAGCGACCACGACGGCGTCAGCGTGCCCGCGACCTCACGGGCGACGGCGGTGGCGATGCGGGTGTCGGTGTCCAGCGGAAGGTGGGGTCCATGCTGCTCGGTGGAACCTACCGGAACAATCAACGCCGCAGACGTGCTGCGCAGCTGCCTCGACGTCGAGTTCCCAAGCTCGCTGGGAAAAGCCACCCCGCGATGGTAAGCCGAATTCACCTGGCGTGCGCCGGTTGTTGGTGCACGGGATTCAATTGTTTCGATCCCGGCAGCACCGTCTGCCCCCTGCGTCACAGCAAGAGGTTCAGCCGATCAGTTCTGGTCCCCGGCCGGCACGCCGAGCGCGCGGGTGAACCCGTCGGGAATGAGGATGTCGTCGGGGCCCAGATCATGGATCGAGGCGCGTCCGAGCCCCATCAGCGCGGAGTCGATCCCGCCGCGCAGGATGTCCAGGACGTTCTCGACGCCGGCCTGCCCGTTGGCGGCGAGCCCCCACAGGTAGGCCCGGCCGATCATCACCGCGCGGGCACCCAGCGCCAGGGCCTTGACGACGTCGCTGCCGCGGCGTATACCGCCGTCGAGCAACACCTCGACCTGCTGGCCGACCGCATCGGCGATAGCCGGCAGGCACCGGATGGCGGCCGGGGTGCTGTCGAGGTTGTTGCCGCCGTGGTTGGACACCGAGATGGCTGAAACACCGGCATCGACAGCGCGTTTGGCGTCGTCCACCCGCACGATGCCCTTGAGCATGAACGGACCGTCCCACCGCTCGCGCAACCACGCGATGTCCTCCCAGGTGGGCGGCGGGGTTCCCATCCACTCGCCATAGGCCTGGAAGAACGGCGGTCCGGGCTCACCGCGGCGGGCCTGGTTGGGCACCCGCAGATCGGGCGGGCTGAACGTCTTGCCGAAATCCCACAGCCAGCGCGGTTTGGTGAGCACCTCGGGCGACATCTTCAACATCGTCTTGAGGTTCATCTGCTCGGGGATCTTCGGGCTGCCCCAGTCCCGGCCGTGGGAGAAGCTCCAGTCGGTCGTGGCGATCAACCCGACCGCACCGGCCTCCTTGGCCCGCTGTGCGCGCTCCAGGATCGCCTCGCGTCCCCCCAGCCAGTAGATCTGGAAGAACAGCTTCGGGTTGGCGGCGATGACCTCTTCGATCGGCTTGCTGGCGAAGGACGACAGTCCCATCGCGGTGCCACGGGCGGCCGCCGCGCGGGCGACCGCCACCTCACCGTCGGGGTCGACGGCCTGCACACCGGTCGGCGAGATCATGACCGGCATCGAGATCTCTTGTCCCATCACGGTTGTCGACAGGTCGCGCTTCTCCGGGGCGCCGACGACGTGGGGGGCGAAGCCGAGTTCAGAGAACGACTCGACGTTGTCGGAGACCGTCACCCCCTTCTCGCTGGCAGAGATGAGCGAGGAGTACACCGACTTGGGCAACCGCTTCTTCGCCCGCTGCTGGGCGATGGCGACGGTCTCGAACCAGGTATCGCGCGCCATGATCTACACCGGGCTTTCGTTACACAGCCGGGCGGGCGGCTTGGTCAACAGTTTCAACGGGATCGGGCCCGTCAGTTTGGTCCCTCGGGAGTGGTCGCCGCTGGGCTTGGGTTTGACCCGGTCGACCTCGAGCGCCGGCGCGCCGTAACCCTGGACGCATTCGGGATCGGGCCCGTCGAGCGGCAGACCGGTGAAGAACTTGGCGGCCATGCATCCGCCGCGGCAGGCGTCGTAGTGGTCGCAGCCGCTGCACGCCCCCGCGGACTGCGGTTCGCGCAGCTCGCGGAACAGTTCGGAGTTCTGCCAGACGTTCTGGAAACCTGTGTCGGACAGGATGTTCCCGGCCAGGAACTTGTCGTGGATGGCGAACGGGCAGGCGTAGACGTCGCCCACCGGGTCGATCAGGCAGACCACCCGGCCGGCGCCGCACAGGTTCAGCCCGGCCAGCGCACCCGGTTCGCCGAGTCCCGAGAGGTGGAAGAACGAGTCACCGGTGAGCACCCGCTCACCCTTGGCGACGAGCCAGTTGTAGAGCTGCACCTGCTGTTCGGCAGTGGGGTGCAGGTCGTCCCAGACGTCGGCGCCGCGGCCGGAGGGACGCAGCCGGGTGATGCGCAGCGTGGCGCCGTACCGGCTTGCCAGCGCGGCGAAGTCGTCGAGTTGGCCGACGTTGTGCCGGGTGACGACGACGGAGATCTTGGCGTCCTTGAAGCCGGCGGCGGCGAGGTTCTCCAGCGCGCGCTCGGCCATCGCGAACGAGCCCGGGCCGCGGACCGCGTCGTTGATCTCGGCGGTCGCCCCATCGAGGGAGATCTGCACGTCGACGTAGTCGCTGGCGGCGAGTTTCGCGGCGATCTCGGGGGTGATGCGCACCCCGTTGGTGGAGAACTTCACCCCGACATGGTGGGCGGTCGCGTAGTCGACCAGCTCCCAGAAGTCCGGGCGCACAGTGGGTTCGCCGCCACCGATGTTGACGTAGAACACCTGCATGCGCTCGAGCTCGTCGATGATGTCCTTGCACTGCTGGGTGGACAGTTCGCGAGGATCGCGCTTACCCGATGACGACAGGCAGTGCACGCACGACAGGTTGCAGGCGTAGGTGAGTTCCCACGTCAGGCAGATCGGTGCGTCGAGACCGCGCTCGAACTGGTCGACCAGGCGGGGAACGGGCGCTCCGCCCGGCGCGGGCGCCGGAACGACAGCAGTCATGAGGTCTCCTCGCAGACGAGCATCTTGGATTGGACGAGCACGCCGAGCGCGTGCAGGTACGGCGCCTGTTGCGCATCGTCGATACCCGCTGCGCGGCAGGCGGAGCGGGCGTCGCGGTGATCAGCCAGAGAGTTCACCACGTCGACGATCGTGCGGTTCTTCAGGAACGACAGCTTGCGGGTCCCGAAGTGGTACAGCAGCGCCCCGAACGGTTCGGGCCGCACCGCCACCTGGTGGTGCAGCCGCCACCGCAGATCGGGGTCGAACGCAACAGGCGCCGACACGGTCAGTAGACCCCGCACATCCCGTCGATCGAGACCTCTTCGACCAGCGTCTCGGTGACCAGTTCCGTATCGGCTTCAACGTGCTGATTGGGCTCCATGAGCACTGCCTTTCGTCGCGTAGGGTCACTGAAATGTGACCTAGGTCGCCTAGGATATGGCATCGAGTGCCAGAACGGAAGGGGTGGGTTGTCATGCGGCAGGATTCCGCGCCCCGGGTCGGCCGCCGTCGCTCCACCACCCAGGACCACATCACCGACGTCGCGCTCGACATGTTCGCCGCCCGCGGGTTCGACGAGGTCAGCGTCGACGACGTGGCCGCCGCCGCCGGCATCGCCCGGCGCACGCTGTTCCGCTACTACTCGTCCAAGAGCGCGATCCCGTGGGGCGACTTCGACGCGCACCTCGAGCACATGCGGCATCTGTTCGACGATCTCGACCCGACCGTTCCCGTCGACGAAGCGCTGCGGGCCGCGCTGCTCGCGTTCAACCACTTCGACGCCGCCGAGACCGCCAGGCACCGCCAGCGGATGCGCGTCATCCTGCAAACCGATGCGCTGCAGGCGTATTCGATGACCATGTACGCCGGCTGGCGGGCGGTTATCGCCCAGTTCGTCGCCGACCGCATCGGCGTCAAGGCCCACGATCTGGTGCCGCAGACGGTGGCGTGGACGATGCTCGGCGTCGCGCTGTCGGCCTACGAACAGTGGCTGGCCGACGAGGCGGTGTCGCTGGCGCAGGCGCTGGGCGACGCCTTCGACACCGTCCGCGACGGTCTGCGCGCCCTGCATTAGCGATTTCGGCGTGGCTGGTCGCGGTGGGCGCGACCAAGCACGCCGAAATCACTCGGGAAAAGGGCGTCGGAGTTCGGGGCGCAACGGCGACGATGAGGGTGTGAGCGGCGAACCAGACGGTGACGACGCTCCGCGGACCCTGCTGGCGCTCTACGACGATGCCCTGCCGACGGTGTACGGCTACTTCGTCAGACGCTGTCCGGACCGCGGAACCGCCGAGGACCTGACGTCGGAGACCTTCCTGGCGGCGATGGACGCCGCCCGGCGGGGCACCTCCGCGCCGATCAGCGTGCCGTGGCTGATCGGGGTGGCCCGGCACAAACTGGCCGACCACTACCGGCGCCGACACGACCGGCACGCGGTCCCGGTCGGCGAGGTGCCCGAACCCGGTGAGCCGGTCGACGGCTGGGACGCCGAACTGGACCGGATCGTCGCCGAGAGCGTGCTGGCGAAACTCGCCGAACAGCACCGGACGGTGCTCGCGCTGCGCTATCTCGACGGCTGTTCGGTCCCCGAATGCGCCGAGTTGATCGGCCGGACGGTGCACGCCACCGAGGCCCTGCTGGTGCGGGCCCGTCGCGCATTCCGCTCGCACTACCCGGAAGGAGGCACGCCGTGAACGACAACACCGACCCGCTGTGGGTCCTGCACGGTGACGAGCTTCCGGTCCAGCCCGACCCGGCGTTCGCGGAGCGGTTGCGCCGCCGGCTGGAGTCGGCGCTCAGATTGCCCAACCGAACCGAAGGAGTCGAGATGAGTGGCACCGATACCGCACTGGCCGCCGTGGCCCCGCGCCCCGCCGCGCTGCCGTACCTGGCGGTCGGCGACGCGCGCGCGGCCATCGGCTGGTACGCCGACGCGTTCGGCGCGACACTGGCCGGTGAGCCGATCGTGATGGACGACGGCCGCATCGGCCACGCCGAACTCACGGTATCCGGCGGCGTGCTCTACCTGGCCGACGAGTTCCCCGAGATGGGTTTGAAAGCACCTGACGCCGAACATGTCTCGGTGAGCCTGATGCTGCAGGTGAGCGACACCGACGCGGCGTTGCGGCGGGCCCACGAGCACGGCGCCCGCGTCCAGCGCGAACCCTACGACGCCCACGGCTCGCGCACCGCGACGATCATCGACCCGTTCGGACACCGCTGGATGCTGTCCGGGCCGGTCCCCCGTGCCGGGGCCCTGATTGAGCACGGCGACGTCGGTTACGTGTCGCTGTGGACCCGCGACACCGAGCGCGCCGCCGCGTTCTACGGCCACGTCCTGGGCTGGACCTACGATCCGGCCACCCGCCAGGTCACCAACACCGACCTGCCCACCGGCATCTTCGCCGGCGACGGACCCGCCACGTTGTTCTGCTGCTACGCCGTCGACGACCTCGACGCGGCACGGCAGTCGATCATCGCCGCCGGCGGAACCCCCGGCGCGACAACCACACACGACTTCGGGACGACCCTGGACGCCACCGATCCGCTGGGCAACCCGTTCGCGGTGTTCACACCGTCACGGCCGACGCCGCGGCCCGCGCTCAACGGCACCGGCCCCCGCGAGCTGTCCTACATCACCCACGAGGTCACCGACTCGGGTCGGTTCCGTGAGTTCTACGGCCGGGTGCTGTCCTGGACCTTCGAACCGGGCCGCATCGAGGACGGCTGGGCGGTCAACGAGTGCCGGCCGATGACCGGCATCGGCGGTGGCAGCGACCGGTCGGTGACGGTGCCGATGTGGACGGTCTCCGACATCGACGACGCGGTGCGCCTCGTCCGGGAGGCCGGTGGTTCGGTACGACAGGAACCGAACCGCCAGCCCTACGGCCTGATGGCCGAATGCGTCGACGACCAGGGCGCCCGCTTCTACCTCGGCCAGTTCTAGCCGAGCACGTCGGCGATCGGGGCGCCGTTGGCGATCTTGTTACGGGTCTTCATGACCTTGCCGGGCATCCCGCCGCCGACCACGCCGGCCACCACACCGTCGCGCTCGTAATACGCCAGGAATTTGCGGCCGTCGTCCTCGACGATGTGCACGGTGTCGTCGGCCTCCGGTTCGCCGAGGCACTGGATTTTCACGTCGTACTGGTCGCTCCAGAAGTACGGCACCGAGACCACACCCGGAACGTCCTGGCCGAGCATCGCGGGCACCAGCACCCGGGCCTGGTCGGCGACGTTGCTCCAATGTTCCACGCGCACTTGGTTGCCGACGGTGTCGAGCCACGAGGCGACGTCGCCGATCGCCCACACGTGCGGTGCACTCGAGCGTCCCTCGGCGTCGCACACCACGCCGTTGTCGAGCGTGATGCCGCTGTCCTCGAGCCAGTCGGTGGACGGGCGCGAGCCGATTCCGACCACGACGAGGTCGGCCTCGACCTCGGCGCCGTCGCTCAATACGACCGACTGCACTTTCTCTTGTCCGTCGACGTCCTGACCCTTGACCTCGGCCACCCCGACACCGCAGCGCACGTCGACGCCCTCGGCGCGGTGCAGCCGGGCCACCAGCTCGCCGATCTGCGTGCCGAGCACCGACGCCAACGGCGCGGGCTGCGGTTCGACCAGCACCACGTCGACGCCGAGTTTGCGCAGGCTCGCGGCGACCTCGCAGCCGATGAAGCCGGCGCCGATCACCACGGCGCGCCGCGCGGAGCCGGCCTCCTCACGCAGCTTGAGGCTCTCGTCGAAGTTGCGCAGCACGTGGATGCCGGTGAGGTCGGGGAACGACGGAATGCGCTTGGGCACCAGCCCCGTGGCGATCACCAGCTCCTCGTAGCCGATCTCGCGCCCGTCGGTCAGCGTGACCTTCTTGCCGACGGTGTCCACGCTGGCCGCACCGGCGCCGAGCAGCACGGTGATGTCGTTTTCCTGGTAGAACTCCGCAGGCTTGAGCGTGACGTCGTCGGTCTCGCTGCGCAGCACTTCCTTCGACAGCGGCGGCCGGTCGTACGGCAGATGGTCCTCGTCGCTGACGATCGTGACCGGGCCGGAATAGTTCGAACGCCGCAGTTGCTCGGCGGTACGGGCCGCTGCGAGACCGCCGCCGACGATGACGATGCCACCTGAAGTGCTCACGTGGTCGTTGTACACGATGGGTCGCCGGATGGGTACGCCACCCTGTGATTCGGGTTACTCAGGGCAGCGCGCGCTCGATGAGGTTCGACAGCACCACGATGCTCTCGCTGCGCTCGATGTCGGCACTGGAACGGATGCGTTCCAACGCCTCCTCGAGGTGCCGCATGTCGCGGGCCAGCACGTGCAGGACGGCGTCGGCGGTGCCGGTGACCGTCGCCGCGCTGACCACCTCAGGGATGTCCACCCAGGCGGCCCGAAGCCGTTCCGGCGCAATGGTTCCGTGGCAGAACACCAGGACGTAGGCCTCAGTGTTCCAGCCCAGCGCGTTGCGGTCCACGACGGTGGTGAAGCCGCGGATCACCCCGTCGTCGAGCATGCGGTCCACCCGGCGCTTGACCGCGGGCGCCGACAGGTTGACCCGCTGACCGATCTCGGCGAACGTGGCGCGGGCGTGCTCGTTGAGTTCGGCGAGAATGCGCTCGTCGGTGTCGTCCAACCGGTCCATGACCCTCCCGCACAACAAATCGCCGCTGAGACGCTCCCAGCACAACAGATCGCGCCAATAGACGCAATGTTCGGCGATTGTTTGCACGTAGGCGTCCACATATCGTCGATTCATGCCGCTACCGGTCACCCGCACGCCGCAGATCCGACACTACGTGATGACCCCGCCGACCTTCTTCGCCGTCGAGTACGCGATCAACCCCTGGATGGACCCCAGCACGACCGTCGACACCCACCGCGCCCTCGATCAGTGGGAGACCCTGCGCCGCACCTACAAGGAGCTCGGCCACACCGTCGAACTGGTCGAACCGGTCGCCGGGCTACCGGACATGGTCTACGCCGCCAACGGCGGGGTGCTGGTCAACGGACAGGCCGTGGTCGCCCGGTTCGCGTTTCCGCAGCGCACCGCCGAAGAAGACGCCTACGCCGAGTGGATGACCCGCCACGGGTACGACCCGGTGCGCACCGGGTATGCCAACGAAGGCCAGGGTGACGTCCTCGTGGCGGGCCCGATCCTGTTGGCCGGATACGGTTTTCGCACCGACGCGCGCGCACACCGGGAGATCGGGGCCGCGGTCGGCATGCCGGTGGTCAGCCTCCGGTTGGTCGACCCGCGCTTCTACCACCTCGACACCGCTCTCACCGTTCTCGACGACACCACTATCGCCTTCTACCCACCGGCCTTCGACCCCGCCTCGGTCGACTGCCTGCGCGCGTTGTTCCCCGACGCCATCGAGGTGACCGCCGCCGACGCCCACGTCCTGGGCCTCAACGCGGTCTCCGACGGTCGCAACGTCGTATTGCCCACCGCGGCAGAGGGTTTCGCCGAACAGCTGCGGGCGGCGGGTTTCGACCCCGTCGGCGTGGACCTGTCCGAGCTGCTCAAGGGCGGCGGCTCCGTCAAATGCTGCACGCTGGAGGTGCACCCGTGACCGTCACCGATCGCACAACCGTCACCGACGCGGTGATCGCCGCCGACCACCGCTACGTCGCGCACAACTACTCCCCGCTGCCGGTGGTGGCCGCCGCCGCGGAGGGCGCCTGGATCACCGACGTGGAGGGTCGGCGCCACCTCGACTGCCTCGCCGCGTACTCGGCGGTCAACTTCGGCCACCGCCACCCGCGGATCGTCGCGGCCGCCCACGCCCAGCTCGATGCGGTCACGTTGGTCAGCCGCGCCTTCCACTCCGACCGGCTCGCCCCGTTCTGCCAGGCGCTGGCCGGGCTGTGCGGTAAGGACATGGTGCTGCCGATGAACAGCGGCGCCGAGGCCGTCGAGAGCGGTATCAAGGTGGCCCGCAAATGGGGCACCGACGTCAAGGGCGTACCGGCAGGCCTGGGCAACATCGTGGTGGCGCACAACAACTTCCACGGCCGCACCACCACCATCATCAGCTTCTCCGACGACGACACCGCGCGGCGGGGCTTCGGCCCGTACACACCGGGCTTCCGGGCCGTGCCGTTCGGTGACACCGATGCGCTCGCCGCCGCCGTCGACGACCACACCGTCGCGGTGCTGCTGGAACCGATCCAGGGCGAGGCCGGGATCATCGTCCCACCCGACGACTACCTGCCGCGGGTGCGGCGGATCTGCACCGACCGTGGCGTGTTGCTGATCGCCGACGAGATCCAGTCCGGCCTGGCGCGCACCGGGCGCACGTTCGCCTGCGACCACTGGGACGTGGTGCCCGACCTGTACCTGCTCGGCAAGGCGCTCGGCGGCGGTGTCGTCCCGGTGTCGGCCGTGGTCGGCGACCGGGATGTGCTGGGCGTGCTGCATCCCGGAGAGCACGGCTCCACCTTCGGCGGCAACCCGCTGGCGGCGGCGGTCGGCTCGGTGGTGGTCGACCTGCTGAGGACCGGCGAATTCCAGACGCGCGCCGTCGAACTCGGCGACCATCTGCACACGCGGCTGCGCGGGCTCATCGGTCACGGCGTGGTGGCGGTGCGCGGGAAGGGACTGTGGGCCGGTGTCGACGTGGACCCCGCGCTGGGCACCGGTAAGCAGATCAGCCTGGCCCTGGCCGAACGCCGCGTGCTGGTCAAGGACACCCACGGTTCGACGCTGCGGTTCGCTCCCCCGCTGGTCATCACCGCCGACGAAATCGACTGGGCGGTGGACCGATTCGCGGCGGTGCTGGCCGACCGCGGATGAGGGACTAGTACTTCATCACACCGCGGTCGACGGCGATCTGGCTGCCCGACAGCGTCGCCGAACCGTCCCCGGCCAGCCAGGCCACCACGTCGGCGACCTCCTCTGCCGTCATGAACTCCTGCAGCCCCTTCTTCCCGCCGGAGTCCACGCGATGCAACGGCATCGGCGCGAAGCTGTGCAGGTAGCTCGGATGCTTGGCGAAGATCTCCATCATCGCGTCGCGTTCGATCATCGGGGTGTCGATGGAGTACGGGTGGATGGAGTTGACCCGGATGCCGTACTCCCCCGCCTCGAGCGCCAAACCGTTCGTCAGCGCCGTCAGACCGTGTTTGGACGCCGCGTAGTGGCCGTTGCCCGGGGTCGCCTTCAGACCCGCCGAGGAACTCACGACGATGATCGACCCGCCGTTACCCGCCTCGATCATCGCGGGCACCACGGCGCGGATGGTCTTCCACGTGCCGTTGAGGTTGACGTCGATGACGGCACTCCACTGATCCTCCGACATCTCCCACAGCCGGCCCCAACTCAGCACACCCGCATTGGCCACCAGGATGTCGAGCCGGCCGAACTGTTCGACACCGTCGGCGACGACCTGCTCGAGCGCCGCGAGATCCCGGATGTCGACCTCACGGGCGAGCACCTTGCGTCCGGTCGCCTCGACGGCGCGCACCGTCTCGGCGAGGTCCTCGGCGGTGGCCGCGGGATAGGTGATGGTGTCGTGCACCGGCGCGCAGATGTCGATCGCGATGATGTCGGCGCCGTCGGCGGCGAGGCGGACGGCGTGCGCGCGGCCCTGGCCACGGGCGGCCCCGGTGATCAACGCGACTCGACCGGCCAGCGGGCCCTCAACTGCGCTCACCGACGCTCCTTTCGATCAGACTGCCGACAGGCTAACAGCAGAACTGGAACGTGTTCTAAGAACGCTGCGTGACCCACGTGCGTCCTGCGCATACGATCGGGACAGATCGAGGGAGGTCCCCCATGCCGCTCGGCGTGCTCATCGGATTCGACGGCTCACCCGCCGCCACCGCCGCCATCGAGGTGGGCGGGCAACTGCTCCCACAGGCCCACGCCTGGGTGGCGCAGCTGTGGACACCACCGTTCGCCAGCGAGCCGCTGCGCCGGCGCCTGCGGTCCACGGTCGGCAGCGCAAGCGAACTGGTCGAGCGCACCGAGCGGGAGGGCGAACGCGAGGCCCAGCGCATCGCGGTCACCGGCACCACGCTCGCCCGCGCCGCCGGACTGGACGCCGAACCTCTGGTGAAAAGGACTTGGGGCGGTGAGGGTTTGGTGCTCGCGCAGTTGGCCGAGCAGGTGTCCGCCGATCTGCTGCTGGTCGGTTCGCGCGGACTCGGTGGCGCCCAGGCGCTGATGGGCAGCGTCTCCGACATGGCCGTGCACTATGCGTCGCGCCCGACGCTGGTGGCGCCGGCGCCCATGCTGGCCGACGAGTACGACGCGCTGGCCGGAGGTCCCGTCGTCGTCGGGTGGGACGGGTCGGGGGGCGCGCGGACCGCGCTGTCGGCCGCCCAACACCTGTTCCACGGCCGCGAGATCGTCGCGGTGTCGGTCGGGCAGGGCATCACCGAGACGCCGCCCGACGGTGTGGCCACCGAACACATCGACACGCAGGCGGGGGCCAAGGACCACTTCGTCGCCGACACGCTGACCGGTCTGGCCGCCCACCGCAGGGCGGCGGCGATCGTGGTGGGGTCGCGTGGCCAGTCGGCGATCCGCGAGGTGCTGCTGGGCAGCGTGGCACGCGCGACGCTGCGTTCGGCCCACCGTCCGGTGCTGGTGGTGCCGGGGCCCTGACTACAGGGCTTCGATGATCTGCTGACGTTTGGCGGCGTACTCGGCGTCGGTGATGGCGCCGGTCGCGCGCAGCGTCTCGAGTTCCTGCAGGCGCTGCGCGGTCGACGGACCCGTCGGCGCGGTGACGGGAGCGCTCGGCGCCATGGCCGCGGGCGCAGGCACCTGCTGCACCGCGGACTGCCGGACGACGGCCTGAACCTGTTGTCGCGCCGCCGGATTCGCGCGCAGATCGACCATGTTGTTCATCCCGATACCGTGGGCCTTGAGGATCTGCAAGATCTCCAGCAGCGGACCGGACTGTCCGGTGAGGTCGTAGGTGTGGTTGTCCTCCGACACCGTGAACGTCGCAGGCATCAGCCCACCCACCAGAGCGCTTCTCTCCCAGTCGATCTGGTACTCGTTGGTGGTGGGGTCGACGATCGCGACCAGTTTGCGGTTGGTGATCATCGGCAGCCGCGACACCGACGCCACCACGCGGTCCTGTGCGGTGAACGGCGTCAGACCCGGCCCGGTGATGGACAGGTCGAGTTTGACGAGCGGTTGTTCGTTGATCCGGGTGTTCGTCTCGTGGATGCCGGTGATCTGCGCGAGCGCGAGCACGCCGCGCGCCTCGAGTTCAGCGGTTCTCGCCGCCGAGTGGGCGCCGAAGGCGGTGATGCCCAACGCGATCAGCACATCCGCGGCGGTGACCAGCAGACCGGTCCAGAACATCCACTCCAGCATCGGGTCGGGTCCGGTGGCGAAGTAGATCGCGAGGAAGATCGGGCCGACGATGCCGCACAGCAGCACGAAGAGTTGGATGCGGATGTAGCGCCAGAAGGTCGACATGGCCATGCTCCTGTGGTTCGCGCGGGCGAACACAGACTAGCCGCTGAAGGGGCCTGCGGGCGTGGCGAACAGCGCGGAAACTCAGCCCGCCGCGACGGTGACCGTATCGGCGGGCGCCGCGGCCGCCGCCGGGCCGAGCAGTTGGTACAGCGGCGAGGTCCAGGTGTAGCCGCCGCCGGTCGAGCGGGCGTAGCTGGTGTGCACGGCCACGCCGGTCGCCGTCACATCTTCGGCATCGGGGTCGTAATCGCAGACCGCGTCGCCGAGTTCGCACACGCTGACCGTGCGGGCGCCGATGTGCGGCGGCAGCGGTGCCGGTGCGTGCGCGAGGATCGGCCAGTCCTGGGCGACGCCCTTGCCTGCGCCGGGGACCGAGGTCACCGAACCCAGGTTGTAGGTCGGGTCGGTCGGCAGGCGGTCGCCGTCGGCGATCAGCAGCGCACCGGCGAAGTTGGGGCTGGCGCCGAGGGTGTGCAGGTTGCGGTGGACGACCATGGCGCCCTGGGAGTATCCGGCCAGCACCACCTTGCTGGTGGGGCACTGCTGCACGAACGTCGCGTACTGGTTGGCCAGGGCGGCGGTGCCGGCGTCGACGCTGCTGATGAAGCCGGCCCAGTCGAGGATGCCGCCGTCCTCGGGCACCTCGGTCGCCGGGTACACCACGGCTTCGGAGGTCATGGTGCGGCCGTCGCTTGCGACGAGCTGCTGCAGATCGGCGCGGGAGCGGGAGATGACGCGGCCCATACCGTCGTTCATCGACACCTCGGCGCCCCGCTCACCGGAGCCCGCGGCGCCGATCCAGTGGACGTCGGGGCACTGCGGCTGGGCGTCGGCGGTGCCCGCCAGACCGATCAGCGCTGCCCCACCGAGCGCGACGGCACCGGCCAATGCATGAAGACGACGAAACACGAACCCCAACCCTTCTCCGATCACTGTCAGAGTCATCGGCACGGCGCCCATCCGCGTTACGCCTCGCGATTTCGGCGTGCGCAGTCGCGTTCAGCGCAACCCCGCACGCCGAAATCGCACAACGCAAAGCGGCGCCCACCCCCGAGAGGGTGAGCGCCGCTTCGGCGTACTGGTCTTACTTGTGGATCTTCGTCACGCGGCCGGCGCCGACGGTACGGCCACCCTCACGGATGGCGAACCGCAGGCCCTCGTCCATGGCGACGGGCTGGATCAGCTTGACGGAGATGTCGGTGTTGTCACCGGGCATCACCATCTCGGTGCCCTCGGGCAGGGTCACCACGCCGGTCACGTCCGTGGTCCGGAAGTAGAACTGCGGACGGTAGTTGTTGAAGAACGGCGTGTGGCGGCCACCCTCGTCCTTGGACAGGATGTAGACCTGGCCGTCGAACTCGGTGTGCGGGGTGGTGGTGCCGGGCTTGACCACGACCTGGCCGCGCTCGACGTCCTCACGCTTGATACCGCGCAGCAGCAGACCGACGTTGTCACCGGCCTGGCCCTGGTCGAGCAGCTTGCGGAACATCTCGACACCGGTGACCGTGGTCTTGGTGGTGCCGGGGCGGATGCCGACGATCTCGACTTCCTCGTTCACGTTGACCACGCCGCGCTCCACACGACCGGTGACCACGGTGCCGCGGCCGGTGATCGTGAAGACGTCCTCGACGGGCATCAGGAACGGACGGTCGGTGTCGCGGACCGGATCCGGGATCGACTCGTCGACCGCGTCCATGAGCTCCTCGACCGACTTGACCCACTTCTCGTCACCCTCGAGCGCCTTGAGCGCCGAGACGCGCACGACCGGGGCGTCCTCGTCGAAGTCCTGGGCGGCCAGCAGTTCGCGGACCTCCATCTCGACGAGCTCGATGAGCTCCTCGTCGTCGACCGCGTCGGCCTTGTTCAGCGCCACCAGGATGTAGGGGACGCCGACCTGGCGGGCCAGCAGCACGTGCTCGCGGGTCTGCGGCATCGGGCCGTCGGTCGCGGCGACCACCAGGATCGCGCCGTCCATCTGGGCGGCACCGGTGATCATGTTCTTGATGTAGTCAGCGTGACCGGGGGCGTCGACGTGCGCGTAGTGACGCTTCTCGGTCTGGTACTCCACGTGGGAGATGTTGATCGTGATGCCGCGCTGACGCTCCTCAGGCGCATTGTCGATCTGGTCGAATGCGCGCGACTCGTTCAACTCGGGGTACTTGTCGTGCAGAACCTTGGTGATTGCTGCGGTCAGCGTGGTCTTGCCGTGGTCAACGTGACCGATGGTCCCGATGTTGACGTGCGGCTTCGTCCGCTCGAACTTCGCCTTCGCCACTGTGGTGTCCTCCTGGACTGTGTTGGTGCTTTCTTTGGAAGCAGGTTTGATCTGTTCAGTTGTGTGGTCTTACCAGATCAGCGAATACGCAGGTCTACTGACCCGTCGCCTTCGCGATGATCTCCTTCGACACGTTCGCCGGAACCTCGGCGTACGAGTCGAACACCATGGAGTAGTTCGCCCGGCCCTGGGTCTTCGACCGAAGGTCGCCGACGTAGCCGAACATCTCCGACAGCGGCACTTGCGCCTTGACGACGCGCGCACCGGCCCGCTCCTCCATGGCCTGGATCTGACCACGGCGGGAGTTCAAATCGCCGATCACCTCACCCATGTAGTCCTCGGGTGTGGTCACCTCGACGGCCATGATCGGCTCGAGGATCACCGGCTGCGCCGCCTGGGCGGCCTTCTTCAGGACCTGCGAACCGGCGACCTTGAACGCCATTTCCGACGAGTCGACCTCGTGGTAGGCACCGTCGAGCAGGGTCACCTTGACGTTCACCAGCGGGTAGCCGGCGAGCACGCCGTACTGCATGGCGTCCTGCGCACCGGCATCCACCGACGGGATGTACTCGCGCGGGATGCGGCCACCGGTGACCTTGTTCTCGAACTCGTAGGTGGCACCGTCCTCGCCGCTGAACGGCTCGAGGTCGATGAGCACCTTCGCGAACTGGCCGGAGCCACCCGTCTGCTTCTTGTGGGTGAACTCGACCTTCTCGACCTTGCGCTTGATGGTCTCGCGGTAGGCCACCTGCGGCTTGCCGACGTTGGCCTCGACCTTGAACTCGCGACGCATGCGGTCGACGAGGATGTCGAGGTGCAGCTCGCCCATACCGCCGATGACGGTCTGGCCGGTCTCCTGGTCCAGGTGCACCTTGAACGTCGGATCCTCTTCGGCCAGCTTCTGGATCGCCGTGCCGAGCTTCTCCTGGTCGCTCTTGGTCTTGGGCTCGATGGCCACCTCGATCACCGGATCGGGGAAGGTCATCGACTCGAGCACGATCTGCTGGTTCGCATCGGACAGGGTGTCACCGGTGGTGGTGTCCTTGAGGCCGATGACCGCGTAGATGTGGCCGGCCGACGCCCGCTCGACAGGGTTCTCCTTGTTGGCGTGCATCTGGAACAGCTTGCCCAGCCGCTCCTTCTTGCCCTTGGTGGAGTTGATGACCTGCGAACCGGACTCGACGGTGCCGGAGTACACGCGCACGTAGGTCAGCTTGCCGAAGAACGGGTGCACCGCGATCTTGAACGCCAGCGCCGAGAAGGGCTCGTCGACCGACGGCTTGCGGGTGATGAGCTCGTCCTCTTTGTTGGGCACGTGGCCCTGCACGGACTCGACGTCCAGCGGCGAGGGGAGGTAGTCGACGACCGCGTCGAGCATGGGCTGCACGCCCTTGTTCTTGAACGCGCTGCCGCACAGCACCGGGTACAGCTCGGAGTTGACCGTCAGCTTGCGGATCGCGCCCTTGATCTCCTCGACCGTGAGCTCTTCCCCACCGAAGTACTTCTCCAGCAGCGCCTCGTCGGTCTCGGCGACCGCCTCGAGCAGCTTGGTGCGGTACTCGTCGGCCTTGTCGGCGAGCTCGGCGGGGATGTCCTCGACCTCGTACTTCTCACCGAGGGCGGTCTCGCCACGCCAGACCTTGGCCTTCATCTCGACCAGGTCGATGATGCCGATGAAGTCGTTCTCGGCGCCGATCGGCAGCTGGATGACCAGCGGGGTCGCGCCGAGGCGCTCCTCGATGGTGCGCACGGTGAAGTAGAAGTCCGCGCCCAGCTTGTCCATCTTGTTGACGAAGCAGATGCGCGGCACGTCGTACTTGTCGGCCTGGCGCCAGACCTGCTCGGACTGCGGCTCCACGCCTTCTTTGCCGTCGAACACGGCAACGGCACCGTCGAGCACACGCAGGCTGCGCTCCACCTCGACGGTGAAGTCGACGTGGCCGGGGGTGTCGATGATGTTGATCTGGTTGTCGTTCCAGAAGCAGGTCACCGCGGCGGAGGTGATGGTGATGCCGCGCTCCTGCTCCTGTTCCATCCAGTCGGTGGTCGACGCACCGTCGTGCGTCTCACCGATCTTGTAGTTGACACCCGTGTAGTACAGGATGCGCTCGGTCGTCGTCGTCTTACCGGCGTCGATGTGCGCCATGATGCCGATGTTGCGGACCTTGTTCAGGTCGGTCAACACGTCCTTCTGTGCCACAGAAGTCTTCTCTCTCGCTTGATAGTTGCTGTGTGGTCATTGCGCCGGCGGCAACACTGCGCGCCGGCGGCTATCACCAGCGGTAGTGCGCGAAGGCGCGGTTGGCCTCGGCCATCTTGTGGGTGTCCTCACGCCGCTTGACGGCGGCACCCAGGCCATTGCTGGCATCGAGGATCTCGTTGGCCAGGCGCTCGACCATGGTCTTCTCCCGACGAGCCTTCGAGAAGCTCACCAGCCACCGCAGGGCCAGCGTCACGGAACGATCGGGACGAACCTCGACCGGCACCTGGTAGGTGGCGCCACCGACGCGGCGGCTGCGCACCTCGAGGGCGGGCTTGACGTTGTCGAGAGCGCGCTTGAGGGTGACCACCGGATCGGTGCCCGTCTTGTCACGGGCCTGTTCGAGCGCACCATAGACAATGCGTTCGGCCAGCGATTTCTTCCCGTCCAGCAGCACTTTGTTGACCAGCTGGGTGACCAGCTGCGACCCGTAGACCGGATCGTTGACCAGCGGACGCTTGGGTGCGGGGCCCTTGCGCGGCATCAGCTCTTCTCCTTCTTGGCGCCGTAGCGGCTGCGCGCTTGCTTGCGGTTCTTCACACCCTGGGTGTCGAGCGAACCGCGGATGATCTTGTAACGCACACCGGGGAGGTCCTTCACACGACCACCGCGCACCAGCACCATCGAGTGCTCCTGCAGGTTGTGGCCCTCACCGGGGATGTATGCGGTGACCTCGACCTGGCTGGTCAGCTTCACGCGCGCGACCTTGCGAAGCGCCGAGTTCGGCTTCTTCGGGGTGGTCGTGTACACGCGGGTGCACACGCCACGACGCTGCGGGCTGCCCTTGAGGGCCGCGGTCTTCACCTTGGCGATCTTGTCGCGGCGACCCTTGCGGACCAGCTGGTTGATGGTTGGCATGTACCGGCTTTCTGTGTTTCTTCCGTTGATGCTTCGTCTGCGGTGTTGCTCTGTACTGCTTTGTCTGTGCTGCTCAAGTCTCTGTACTGCTGTTACTGCCCGGTCGCGTCCCCCGCGTCCGGGCGTGTCGCACGCGCACACCTCGAAGCAATTCCGCTGCGTGGTAGACATGCGAATTTGCCCGGCATGTGGGCATGCTGTCTGGTTGTCACCCCGTCGCATGCGCCTCGACGGCCAGGCACGATCCCCCACAATACCAGGATGGCCGCGTCGCTCCAAAAGTCGTTCCACACTGGAGCCGCAGCGCTCTGACCGGCGCTTAGCGCAGGTCAGCGCCCACGCCGCCGGAGCGGCGTTCCATACCGGAGGCCAACCGCAGCACCATGTCGGTGAACACCGCATCGGTGTCGATGCCGTTCATCACCCCGGTCATCTCCAGGAGCACGAACCCGTGCATGGCCGACCAGAACTCCAGCGCGGCGTAGAACGCGTCCTCGCCGTCGAGGCCGTAGGAGGCCAGCACCTCGATCACCGGGGTGGCCGCCGCCCTGGTGGCGTCGGTGAACTCCGGGTCGTCCCCGCCCAGCGGCATCCGGGTGAACGCGGAGTACCGGCCCGGGTGGTGGTGGGCGTAGCTGCGGTAGCTGCTGGCCATCGCCATCACCGCATCGTCGCGGGTGCGGCCCTGCCCGACGGTGGTGAGCATGCCGATGATGTCGCCGACCACCCGCATCCGCACGGTGCGCCGCAGGTCGTCGAGGCTGTGCACGTGGTTGTACAGCGACGGACCCTTGGTGCCGAGCTGGGTGGCCAGGGCGTTGATGGTCAGCGCATCCCAGCCCTCGCGGTCCAGGAAGGTCAGCGCGGCGTTGACGATCGAGTCGCGGCTCAGCCGGGTGGTCTTGGCGGCAGACCGCGCCCGACCGCCCGCCGTCCGCGGGTCCGGTTGAGCCGCCATGTCCTGTTCACCCTTCGTCCGTCACCGACCGAGTGCGGTCGGCGCAGACTCTAACCCTACGGCGGATCAGTTCACCCGTTGCTGGCTGAGTTGGGCGAGGCGTTCGGTGATCGAGCACAGATCGGGCAGCATGTCGGGATTCATGGTCTGGATCGACCAGGTGATCACGTCGCCGCCCTTGGCCACATAGATACTGCAGGCGTTGGTGTCGGCGGCCTTGAAACCCTTGTTGCCGTCGACCGACAGCTCGGTGATCTTGCGGCCGGCCTGCTGTTCGAGCTCGCGTTCGACGTCCATGTCGCTGCCGCGGTACCACCACGTGGAGATGCCCATCCCGGCGCCGAACGTGCCGAGCATGGTGTCCTCCTGCCAGAAGCAGCCGGCGTCGCTGTCGACGACCTTCTTGAACACCGTCGACTCGGCGGCCTTGGTGATCTCCTCGTCGGTGACGCCGTTGCAGCCGTCGCTGCGGAACGATCCGGCTGGCGGGTCCGCTGCCGGGGCGGCCTGCTGTTCGTCGGCGCCGCCGCAGCCGGCCAGCAGCAGCGCCGCCAGGCATCCGAGGAGGATCCTTTTCACGGGCACCTCACAGATCCGACGAGAGGGTCGCCGACAACAGCTTCTCCGCATCCACGCACGGGTCACCGGACTTCTGCCCGCGGTACTGCACCCACCAGCTGAGCACCCCGGATCCGGCCGCCGCGGTCGCCGAGCACGCCACCCCGGTCGTCGACCGGCGCGCCAGGAAGGCGGGATGCCGCTCGATGACGGTGTCGCTCACCTGCGCTCCCCGCTCGGCGGCCAGCGTGCGTTCCCGCTCGAGGTTGCCGGTGTCGAACCACGAGAAGGTGACGTCGACCATGACCTCGCCGCGCATGAGGACGTACTGACACACCGCACCGCTGTAGGGGCGGACCACCTCGTCGGCGTCGAGGGTCTCCGAGACGGTGGAGTCCTCGAGCAGGCCGCAGCGGTTGTCGACGTATCCGTAGTCGCGGTCGGGGTCCGGGACGGCGTCGGACTGGGCGGGCATCGCGGTGCCGGTGACCGAGTGCGCGCAACCGGCGGCGGTCACCACCACGGTGACCGCCGCAGCGGCACAACCCGCAACAACGCTGACACGCCGACGCATTGCCGCCAACGGTACCGAGCACCGAGGGGTTCAGCGACCGGTGCGCACGACGTCACCCTCGGCCCAACCCACAGAAGGCTGCCGCGGCCCCTGCCGGGCCACGTACGCTGCTTGCATCAGGTGTGGGCGACGAAGGGATACGACGGTGCGATCGATCGCTGCAACCCGGTGCGTGGCGGCCGGAGCCGCCGTGTTGATCGCCGCGGCCACCGTTGGCGCACCGAGCGCGCACGCCAAGAACGGCGACACCCACATCACCGGCACCGGCCTTTCGCAGACCATCGACTGCCGCGACTCCGTGCTGCACGTCAACGGCAACGGCAACCAGGTGTACGCGCTGGGCACGTGCTACGCGGTGACGATGCAGGGGTCCGGGAACCTCGTGGTCGCCGACAACGTGATCAACGACATCACCGTCTACGGCTGGGACCAGACCGTCATGTACAAGAACGGCGACCCGATCATCTGGGACCGCGGCCGCGAACTGGGGATGACGAACCGGATCAACCGCGTCCCGGCCTGACCATGGAGCGAGGCGTGATGAGTTCCCTTACCCATAGCGCGTTCGTGGCACTGGCGGCGGCCGCTGCGTTCGGCCTGGCCGGGTGCGGGTCGGAGAGCAGCGACACCAACACCCCGACCGCGACGGCGGGTTCGTCGGGCGCGCAGGTGGAGATCGGCAACACGATCAACTACGGCTCGGTCGGCACCACCGCGGAGGTCGACTGCGCCGACGGTAAGGCCCTCAACGTGGGCGGTTCGAACAACAAGCTGACGGTGACCGGGACGTGCGCGAACGTCAACATCGGCGGCACCGACAACACGATCTCGTTCGAGCGGGTCGACAAGGAGATCACGGTCGTCGGGCTGAACAACACGATCACCTACCGCGACGGCGACCCCAAGATCGACGACCTCGGCTCGAACAACAAGATCACCAAGCAGGGGTGATTTCGGCGTGCTGGGTCGCGCTGGGCGCGACCGCGCACGCCGAAATCACGCCTTGGCGCCGTGGCGGCCCGCTCCGGCGGCGAAGCGGCCCGCCCCCTCGAGCGCCTCGTCCTTGACCCGCGAGATGCTGGCGAACTCCCGGTCGATCGCCTCGGCCTCCGGCAGCCCCCACTGGCTCAGCGCCGAACCGCGGTCGGCGCGCATGCACTGCTGCGGGAACCGGGCGATCTCGGCGGCCAGCTCCTCGGCCTGTCGACGCGCCTGACCTTTCGGGACGACGCGGTTGGCCAGGCCGATCGCGTGGGCCTCGGCGGCGTCGACGGGCCGGCCGGTCAGGATCAGGTCCATCGCCCGGCTCTGCCCGATCAGCCGAGGCAGCCGCACCGTGCCGCCGTCGATCAGCGGCACCCCCCAGCGTCGGCAGAACACCCCGAGCACCGCGTCCTCCTCGACGACGCGCAGATCGCACCACAGCGCGAGTTCGAGTCCGCCCGCCACGGCGTATCCGCTGACCGCGGCGATCACCGGTTTCGACAGCACCATGCGGGTGGGCCCCATCGGGCCGGGTCCGCTGCGATGCACCGCATTGGCGTCGGGGGTGCCGAACGCCTTGAGATCGGCACCGGCGCAGAAGGTGCCGTGGTCACCCCACAGCACGGCGACCGCTGCGGAGTCGTCGCGGTCGAATGCGTCGAAGGCCTCGTAGAGCGCCTCGGCGGTGGGGCGGTTGACGGCGTTGCGGGCGTCGGGCCGGTCGATGATCACGGTGGTCACCGCGCCGTTGCGTTCGACGCGGACGGGTCCTGTCATGTCGCCTCCATGAGTTGGGCGTCTCTGAGTTGGGCATCGCGCCGCTCGACGAGTTCGGCGGCGAAAGCGGTGTAGGCGGTGCGTAATTCGTCGCCGGGCCAGTCCGCGGGCAGCAGGTCGGCGGGCAGCACGGGATCGGTGAGCAGGTGCCGGACGATCGCGGCGGCGGTGACGAACCGGGCGGGGATGTCGCGGGCGGTGTCCATGTCGTCGAGGAGCCGACGGCCCTGCGCCGCCCACGCGGGCAGGTCCCACAGCCGGGCGGCGAGGTCTGCCGGTTCGTCGTCGCGGGCGTGCAGCACCCGCACCCGGTCGGCGACGTCCTCGGGCAACGCCGTGTCGAGGTTGTCGGGCCGCAGCCACACCCCTTCGCGCAGTTCACCGAAGCGGTTGTCCTGCAGTGTGTTCCGCAGGGCCGCGCGGGTGCGGGCGTCGGTGCCGACGCTGGTGATCACCAGGGTGGTCCAGGTGCCGTCCCACCGGCGCGGCCGCGGGTTGATCGCGTCGTCCTGGCGGCGCTGCCGGGCCAGCAGCCGGTCCGACAGCCGGTAGCCGTCGGCCGAGCGGACCAGGTCGCCCGCGCCGACCATCCGCGTCAGCGCCACCCGCACGGTCGGTTCGCGGATGTCGAAATCGGCGGTGAGGCGGATCAATTCGCTCGCGGTGGCCCAGGCCGGATGCGCACCGAGCAGGACCGACAGCACCACCGACCGCGCCGTCAACCGCATGGCTACACCCCGGAGGCTCGTCGGCCGTGGTCGCCGAACGGTTCGTCACGCTGCCGCACCGCCTCGCGGAAGCCGTGTTCGCGGGACTGCGCGACGAAATCGTGCCCCTCCGGCGTGTGCCGGGCGATGCCGTCGAACACCGTGCTGACCATCCGACTGGTGGCCACGCCCTGCTGCAGCAGCGCCGAGTTCATCGCGAGTTTGACCATGATGAGCTGGTTGACCGGCACCGCGGCGATGCGTTCGACGAGGCGTTCGGTGCGCTCGTCGAGATCTTCGGGTTCGGGCGCCTCGACGGCCAGCCCCCATTCGGCGGCCTGCCTTCCGGTCAGGCAATCCCCGGTCAGCAGAAGGCGTTTCGCGCGCTGGTCGCCGAGCCGGTGGGCCCACATCCCGGCGGCGGGCACCCCCCACACGCGGGTGGGCGGGTAGCCGATCTTCGCGTCGGCGGCGGCGATCACCTGGTCGGCGTGCAGGGCGATGTCGGTGCCGCCGGCCACGCAGTAGCCGTGGATCTTCACAACGGTCGGCTTGTCGCAGTGCAGCAGGCTCGAGAAGCCGCGGACGAAGCGGCTCATCATCTGGTAGTCGATCATCGGATCCCACGGCTGATCCGGCAGGTGGTTGACGGCCTGGGTCTTCCCGGAGAGCACGGTGTCGCGGTACGGGCTGCCGCCGCCGGCCGACGACGAGCCTTCGGCGTAGGCCGACAGGTCGAAGCCCGCGCAGAAGCCCTCGCCCCGGCCGGACACCAGGATCACGTGGACGTTCGGGTCGAGGTCGGCGCGTTCGACGAGTGCGGACAACTCCAGCGGGGTGTCGGCGACGATCGCGTTGCCCTTCTCGGGCCGGTTGAAGGTGATCCGGGCGATGCGGCCGGTCACCTCGTAGGTCATGGTCTTGAGGTTGTCGAAGTCGACGGGCCGGATCGCGTGCGTCATGCGGTCACCCTTCCTCGCGAGCAGACACATATGTCCCGAAATTCGCGGCGTGTCGGGTGCATTTGTGTCTGCTCGGCCGAAGAAGTCACCCCTTCACCAACGCGCGCTCGAGGATCGGCGCGAGGTCCAGGCCGACGGGCAGCGTGCCGAACGCGCCGCCCCACTGCCCGCCCAACCGGGTCGCCAGGAACGCCTCGGCCACCGCCGGATGACCGTGCCGCACCAGCAGCGCACCCTGCAGGGCCAGGCAGATGTCCTCGGCCACCTTGCGCGCCCGGTACTGCACGGTGGCGAGGTCGTCGAGCGCCGGGCGCAGCCCCTCGACATGCGCGTCGAGCCGGGCGTCCTGACCGGCCGACTGCGCCAGCTCGTCGAACAGCACCTCGACGCTCTCCGGTCGGGTTGCCATGGCGCGCAACGTATCCAGCGCGCTGACGTTGCCGGACCCCTCCCAGATACCCATCAGCGGCGCCTCGCGGTACAGCCGCGGCATCCCCGAGTCCTCGACATAGCCGTTGCCGCCCAGGCATTCCATCGCCTCGGCCGCGTGCGGGGTGGCGCGTTTGCACACCCAGTACTTCGCGGCGGCCAGGCCGATACGGCGCAGCAGCGCCTCGCGGGAGTCGCCGCGTACGGCGCGGTCGGTGGCGCCGGCCATCCGCATCGCGACCATCGTCGCGGCCTCCGCCTCGACGGCCAGGTCGGCGAGCACGTTGCGCATCAGCGGCTGGTCGATCAGGTACTCGCCGAACGCCTTGCGGTGCTGCGCGTGGTGGATCGCCCGGGTGAGCCCGCTGCGCATGCTCGTCGCCGAACCCAGTGTGCAGTCCAGCCGGGTGAGGTTGACCATCTCGATGATGGTCGGCACGCCACGACCCTCCTCGCCGACCAGCCAGGCCGTCGCCCCGTCGTATTCGACCTCACTCGAGGCGTTGGCGTGGTTACCGAGCTTGTCCTTGAGGCGCTGCAACAACATCCGGTTGCGGGTGCCGTCGGGCAGGATGCGCGGCAGGAAGAAGCAGCTCAACCCGCCCGGCGCTTGGGCGAGCACCAGGAAGATGTCGCACATCGGCGCGGAGGTGAACCACTTGTGGCCGGTCAGCGAGTAGGTCCCGTCACCGTTGGGCACCGCCTGCGTGGTGCCGGCGCGCACGTCGGAGCCGCCCTGCTTCTCGGTCATCGACATGCCCGCGGTGATGCCGGCCTTGGTCGCGGGCACCTTCAGTTCCGGGTCGTACACCCGGCTGGTCAGCAGCGGTTCGTAGACGGCGGCCAGGTCGGGGTTGAAGCGCAGGGCGGGGACGACGGCGTAGGTCATCGAGATCGGGCAGATGTGCCCGGGTTCGGGTGTCCACACCGACGTCTTGGCCGCGCGGACGACGTGGGCGCCGGCGCGGTCGTCGGCCCACGGCGCGGCGTGCAGTCCGTGGCCGACGGCGACGGCCATCAGCGAGTGGTAGGCGGGGTCGTACTCGACCTCGTCGATGCGGTGGCCGACGCGGTCGTGGGTGTGCAGGACGGGCCGGTTCCGGTCGGCGAGCTCACCCCACCGCTGGGCCTGCGCGCTTCCCGAGAGCGCTCCCAGTTCGGCGACCTCGTCGAGGCCCCACTCCCCGCCCTCGCGGATCAACGCCTCGGTGAGCACCGGCGAGGCGGCCGGGTTGTGGTCCTCGAGCAGCGGGACCTGGTTGGTGACGACGTGCGTGCCCGCGGACGCGAGGAGCGAGACATTGACAGCCATACCCGCAGTGTTACACCTCACCCGACAACCGCACAAGACCTGTAATACTGGGTGCGCCTACCGATCGGCCGGCGAATGGGCTGCTCCGGTGGCCCTGACGTACAGAAGGCGTCCGGCCACACCGCTCAGCCCGAAGGTCATCGTGCTCACGACGAGGACGAGCGATCCGGCGGCCAGCACGGTCTCGTCGACGCCGATGCGGTCGGCCTCCATCGTCAGGTAGAAGAGCGCCGACACACCCACCGGGCCGAACCACCCGAGGTACAGGGCGTCGGGAACCGACAGCCGCAACGGACGGCGCAGCAGCAAGAGGATCGGCAGCCGCCGCAGCAGGAGCACGCACACCGCGAGGGCGACGGCGCTCCAGCCGAGGTCGGCCCACGAGTGCCACGGCAAAGCGGCTCCGAGCAGCACGAACAACGGGAGGACGGCGAAGCGGTTGATGGCCTCGTCGATCGGCACCTCCGCTGCCCGCTCATCCCCGGTACCGGCCAGGTTGAACAGCAGGCCGCCGACGAAGACCGCCAGGATCCCGTCCAGATGCAGCAGTCCGGCCAGCCCGAGGATGCCCAACGCCAGCACCACGGTGAAGAACAACGCCGGCGCCGCGGCGGTGGCCCCGAACCTGTCGCCCCACTTGAGCGCCTGCCCGCCCGCCCAACCCATCGCCGCGCCGACGACGACCGCTCCCAGGATCTGCCACAGCGATTCTCTGACAGCCGCGCCGGCGCTCATCCCACCGGCGATGGCGATCGCGACCAGTACGAGGGGTAACGCCAGCCCGTCGTTGGCTCCGGATTCCAACGACAGCACCTTGCGGTCACGCGCCGGCAGATCGCGTTCGGCGTCCTCGCCCGTGACCACGCTGGACGCCAGCACCGGGTCGGTGGGGCAGAGCGCGGCACCCAGCAGCGCTGCCGCGACAAACGGGATCGACAGCAGGAACCAACCCAGCGCAGCGGTCACCACGGCCATCAGAGGCATCGCGACCAGTAGCAGCACCGTCACCGGTCGCCACGTGCGTCGCACCTCGGCGGCCGGGTAACGCAGGGCAACGGCCATCACCGAGATCGCTAGTAGGACGCGGCTCGTCTCGTGGAGCAGCGACTGCTCGTCGGTGAGTGCCGGCACGTGCAGCAGGCCCGATACCTGCGGCCCGATCACCACCCCTGCGACGAGTCCGAGCAGCGGTTCGGAGATCGGCAGTCGGCGCATCTTGGCCGACAGCGCAGCAACGACGACGCCGAGCAGGCCCACGGTGGCGAGCAGAATGTCCAATCCCATGGAGAGCAGGTTTCCCGTCCAGGGCGCGTCAATCCGTCCGCGTCGTCAGATTGTGGCCGACGAACGGTTCGTCGCCGCGTCCCGGTCAACGCTCATGCTGGGCTCACTGGGAGCCGCCTGGGTCTCGGCTGTCGGGTACGTGCCGGCGTCCACCTCACGGCGGGCTGATTCCCGAGACCGCCGCCAGGCGTCGTAGCGGTTCAGCGCGACGACCGCGACTGCGGCGAACGCCCACCCCAGCAGGATGTCGATGACGTAGTGCTCGGCGGTGTACACCAGCGTGAACGCCATCACCAGCACGTAAGCGACCAGCACCGGACGCCACCCGCGGTGCACCCGGTGCCACAGGAACGCCGCGATCGCCGCCGTCATCCCGGCGTGCAACGACGGGATCGCCGCCACCAGGTTCACGCTCGCCTGCCCGGCGTCGAGCAGCGCCGTCGCCGAGTGCAGGTTCAACTTGCCCCACCCGCGCCCGACGATCCGCTCCACCCACTGATTCGCGCCGTCCTGGCTGAACTGCATCGAGCCGAGCACACCGCCGTCGGGCACACCGCGCGCGGAGCGGAACATGCAGCGCGGGTCGGACGGACCGCCCTCCACGTCGGCCGCCGTACAGCGGGCCGCCGCCCACGGCGGGGCGGCGGGGAAGAGTGCGTAGACCATCAGCGCGGCGACGTTGAGGCCGACGAACAACCGCACGAACGCCTTCCACTCCTCGCGGTTGCGCAGCCACAGCACGCCGGCGATCACGTACGGCAGGATGAAGAACGACATGTAGACGGTGCTGATGCCGATCTCCCACCACGGCGGCGTCGGCTGTTTGAGCCGCTCCTGCAGCCACACCGTCGGCATCGTCCCGAAGAACAGCCAGCGGTCGGCGTCGGCCTGCCAGTGCCACAGCGTGGGCCGGCCGACCAGCGTGGCCGCCCCGCGGCTGAGGTCGTAGGCCAGCAGGACCAGCGCGAACGGCAGCCAGTCGCGGAGCACGAAGAGCATCCGGCGACCGCGTCCGATGCTGGCGGCCAACAGCCCGGTGGCGATGTAGAGCAGCACCAGTTCCCGGTTGAAGGCGAAGCCGTCGGTGGCCGTGCGGTACACCACGACGACGGCCCACACGACGATCGCCGTCCATCTCACGACGGTCAGCCAACGCCGCCTCGACGAGATGTCAGGTGGCGTCAGCGCAATCGACGACTGGTCAACCGCGGACACACATCGGCCTTTCGGAGTCGGTTCTGGCCCGACTCAGCCTAGTTAACCGCTTCGCCACCCGCCGTTCGACGCCTGTTTGCGATCGAAGTGTGACCCTCAGACGTTCTCGCGCAGGAACGCGATGTCGTCCTTCCGCCCGTCGTCGGAGGTCTCGCAGATGACCGGAGCGTCGGCGGCCTGCACCACCGCGACCAGCAGTTGCGGGTCGATCTGGCCGTTGCCGAAGTTGGCGTGCCGGTCGGCCCCCGAACCCGCGGCATCACGCGAGTCGTTGCAGTGGACGAGGTCGATGCGGCCGGTGATCCGCTTGATCCGCGAGACGGCGTCGACCAGCGCCTCGCCGGCCGCCCACGCGTGGCAGGTGTCGAGGCAGAACCCGATGCCGTAGTCGCCGATGTGGTCCCACAGCCGGCCGATGGTGTCGAAGTAGCGCGCCATCGCGTGCTCGCCGCCGGCGGTGTTCTCCAGGTAGACGGGCACCGTGGTCTCGAGCCGGTCGAGCGCCTTGACCCACCGCTCGAACCCGGCCTCCATGTCCTTGTCGTCGGCGTGGCCGCCGTGCACGATCACCGCGGTGGCGCCCACCTCGGCGGCCGCATCGCAGGTGTCCTGCAGGATCTTGCGCGACGGGATTCGCACCCGGTTGTTCGCCGACGCGACGTTGATCAGGTACGGCGCATGCACGTAGAGCGGGATGCTCGACGCCTTCAGCACCTCGGCGTCCTCGCGCGGTTTGGGTTTCTTCCAGCTCTGCGGGTCGCCGAGGAAGAACTGCACCACGTCGGCGCCGTCGGCCTCGGCAGCGGCCAGGGGATCGTCGTTGCGGACATGTGAACCGATGAGCACGCAGCCGAGTCTAGGCGCGCCCGCCGACACACCCCCAACCAGCGCGAGCAGACGCAAATGTCCCCGAAATGCCGCGAAATCCGGGACATTTGCGTCTGCTCGCCGGTGAGAAGGAGTTCATCCGGCCATGTCCGCGCGTTCGAGGTGCGTGGCGATGCCCGCGACCAGATCCAGCGGATGGTGACGCACGTCGTCCACCACGATCGGGATCACGGTCCATCCGCATTCCTGCAGCCGTGCGGTCTTCATCCGGTCGTGTCGCAGCGCGACGGCATTCGCATGCCACTCCATGCTTTCGTACTCGGCGACAACCTTCGCCGCCGGCCACGCGAAGTCCGCCCGCCACAGCTGACCGCAGCGGTCGACGATTTCGAACTGCACTTCCGGCCGCGGCAGCCCCCCGTCGATGAAGACCAGCCGAGTCTCGCTTTCCATCGGCGATTCGGAGCGACCGTCCACATACGCCACCAGCTCACGCACCTTGACGATGCCGCGACGGCCCTTCTGCTCGTCGACCGCGCGCACGAGGTCGGCAGGTGCACACGCTCCGACGTGGAGTGCGGCGTCCAACGTCGCGAGCGCGCGCGGTCGATTGAGCGTCCGAGCGATCTCGACCGCCGTCCACGCCGGCGCCGTCACCAGTCGACCGGCGACCCGTCGCAACGGCGCTCCCACCCGTTGATGAACCATCAGGCCAACCGTCGGACGCATCCGCACTCCCGGATCGAGGATGTGCACCGGCCCTGGACCCTCGGTCCGGAAACCGTGCAGGTCGGCCGCGGTGTGAAGGCATGCGACGACCGGCCGGCCCACCAACACGTCCAGCGCCGCCAACCTCCTCGCGGTGTCGGGCGGCCCGAGCGAGTAGACGCCGTGCCAGACCCGGACGATCACGCCCGCCCGTAGGTGCCCCGCCAGCGTCTTGCGGGACATGACCGCACTCAGTTGCCGGGCGGTGGCGACTCCCCCGTGTGACGCGAACACGTCGTCGATGAGCATGCGCCCGATGCTGGCAAGGACCCGCCCCACGGCATAGCAACCGCCCCGACCGCCTGTGGATAACCCGCCCAGCAGACGCAAATGTCCCCGACACGCCGAGCGTGCGGGGACATTTGTGTCTGCTCGCGCAGAGAGGTGACTAGCGGTAGTCGCTGTACCCGTAATCGTCCAGCGGCACCGCAGCGCCGGTCGCCTGGCCGAAGTCCGGGCTGTAGTACTGATCCTCGTAGGACGGGATCGTGTACGCCGCAGCGCGGGCCTCTTCGGTCGGCTGCACCTGGATGTTGCGGTAGCGGTTGATACCGGTACCGGCCGGGATCAGCTTGCCGATGATCACGTTCTCCTTCAGACCCTGCAGCTTGTCGCTGCGGCAGTTGATCGCCGCATCGGTCAGCACGCGAGTGGTCTCCTGGAACGACGCCGCCGACAGCCACGAATCGGTGGCCAGCGATGCCTTCGTGATACCCATCAGCACCGGACGGCCGGCGGCGGGCTCGCCACCTTCCGCGACGACGCGACGGTTCTCCGACTCGAACTCCGCACGCTCGGTCAGCGAGCCGGGCAGGAACTCCGTCGCACCCGAATCGATGATCGTGACGCGACGCAGCATCTGCCGGACGATGACCTCGATGTGCTTGTCGTGGATCGACACGCCCTGGGCCCGGTAGACCTCCTGGACCTCGTGGACCAGGTGGATCTGCACCTCACGCGGACCCTGCACACGCAGGACCTCGTGCGGATCGGCCGAACCCTCCATGAGCTGGTCGCCGACCTCGACGTGGTCGCCGTCGGAGAGCACGCCCTCGGAGCCGTCCTCGTGCTTGATCACACGCAGGCGCTGACGCTTGGAGAGCTTGTCGTAGACCACTTCCTCGCCACCGTCGTCCGGGACGATGGTGATCTTGTAGAAGCGCTCACCCTCCTCGAGCTGCACACGGCCGGAGACGTCGGCGATCGGCGCCTTGTTCCGCGGCACGCGGGCCTCGAAGAGCTCCTGCACGCGGGGCAGACCGCCGGTGATGTCCTCACCCACACCGCCCTGGTGGAAGGTGCGCATGGTCAGCTGCGTGCCGGGCTCACCGATGGACTGCGCGGCCACGATGCCGACGGCCTCGCCGATGTCGACCAGCTTGCCGGTCGCCATCGAACGGCCGTAGCACATGGCGCACACGCCGGTGGCCGACGCACAGGTCAGCACCGAACGCACCTTGACGTGGTCGATGCCGGCCGCCAGCAGCTTGTCGATGGCCGGGTCGCCCAGGTCGTGTCCACGCTCGATGACGACGTTGCCGTCGGCGTCGACCGCGTCGGTGGCCAGGGTGCGGGCGAACGCCGAGGTCTCGACGTGCGGATCGCGGATCAGGCTGCCGTCGGGCTGACGCTCGGCCAGCGTGACGTTGATGCCACGCTCGGTCTCGCAGTCGTGCTCGCGGACGATCACGTCCTGCGAAACGTCGACCAGACGACGGGTCAGGTAACCCGAGTCGGCGGTACGAAGTGCCGTGTCCGCCAGACCCTTACGGGCGCCGTGGGTGTTGATGAAGTACTCCAGCACCGTCAGGCCCTCGCGGAACGAGGACTTGATCGGCCGCGGGATGAACTCACCCTTCGGGTTGGTCACCAGACCCTTCATGCCGGCCAGCGTTCTGGTCTGCGTGAAGTTACCCGTGGCGCCCGACTTCACGATCGTGATGATCGGGTTGTCCGCCGGGTAGTGCTCCTCCAGGGCCTTACCGACCTCTTCGGTGGCGTCCTGCCAGATCTTGACCAGCGAGTCGTTGCGCTCCTTGTGGTTCAGGGCGCCACGCTGGTACTTGCGCTCGATCCCGTCGGCTTCCGCCTCGTAGCGGTCGAGGATCTCCTGCTTCTGCGGCGGCACGAGCACGTCGGCCATCGAGACCGTGACACCCGAACGGGTGGCCCAGTGGAAACCGGCGTCCTTGAGCTTGTCGACGGTCTGTGCGACGACGATCATCGGGAAGCGCTCGGCCAGATCGTTGATGATCCGGGCCTGCACCTTCTTGTGCATCTGCTCGTTGATGAACGGATACGAGATCGGCAGCAGCTCGTTGAACATCACGCGACCGAGCGTCGTCTCGGCGGTCCAGGCCAGGCCCGGCTTCCACCCGTTCTCGAACAGCTCGGCCTCCAGGGCGGCCGGCGGCCGCAGCTGGGTCAGCCGCACCTTGATCTTCGCGCGCACGCTCAGCGCACCGCGGTCCATCGCCATGATCGCCTCGGCGGGCGAGCTGTACACGCCCTCCTCCGGCTGATCCGTGGCGGCGGGACGGTACTCGCCCTTGTCGCCCTCGATCATCGTGGTCAGGAAGTACAGCCCGGTGACCATGTCCAGACGCGGCATGGCCAGCGGCTTACCCGACGCGGGCGACAGGATGTTGTTCGAGGACAGCATCAGGATGCGGGCCTCGGCCTGCGCCTCCGCACTCAGCGGAAGGTGCACGGCCATCTGGTCGCCGTCGAAGTCGGCGTTGAACGCCTCGCAGACCAGCGGGTGCAGCTGGATGGCCTTACCCTCGACCAGCTGCGGCTCGAAGGCCTGGATACCGAGGCGGTGCAGCGTGGGTGCGCGGTTCAGCAGAACCGGGTGCTCGGCGATGACCTCTTCGAGCACGTCCCACACCTGCGGACGCTGACGTTCCACCATGCGCTTGGCGCTCTTGATGTTCTGCGCGTGGTTCAGGTCGACCAGACGCTTCATCACGAACGGCTTGAACAGCTCGAGCGCCATCAGCTTCGGCAGACCGCACTGGTGCAGCTTCAGCTGGGGACCCACAACGATGACCGAACGGCCCGAGTAGTCGACGCGCTTACCGAGCAGGTTCTGACGGAACCGGCCCTGCTTGCCCTTGAGCAGATCGGACAGCGACTTGAGCGGACGGTTACCGGGCCCGGTGACGGGCCGGCCGCGACGGCCGTTGTCGAACAGCGCGTCCACCGACTCCTGGAGCATGCGCTTCTCGTTGTTGACGATGATCTCGGGCGCGCCGAGGTCGATCAGTCGCTTCAACCGGTTGTTGCGGTTGATCACGCGGCGGTACAGGTCGTTCAGGTCGGAGGTGGCGAAGCGGCCACCGTCGAGCTGAACCATCGGGCGCAGCTCCGGCGGGATCACCGGAACGGCGTCGAGCACCATGCCCATGGGCGAGTTGCGATTCGTCTGGAACGCCGCGACGACCTTCAGTCGCTTGAGCGCGCGCAGCTTCTTCTGACCCTTGCCGCTGCGGATGGTCTCGCGCAGGTTCTCGGCCTCGGCCTCGATGTCGAAGTTCTCGATGAGCTTCTTGATCGACTCCGCGCCCATGGCACCGGTGAAGTACTCGCCGTAACGGTCGACGAGCTCGCGGTAGAGCACCTCGTCGACGATGAGCTGCTTGGGAGCCAGCTTGGTGAAGGTGGTCCAGATCTCGTCGAGCCGGTCCAGCTCACGCTGGGCCCGGTCGCGGAGCTGACGCATCTCCCGCTCGCCGCCGTCGCGCACCTTGCGGCGCACGTCGCTCTTGGCGCCTTCGGCCTCGAGCTCGGCCAGGTCGGCCTCGAGCTTCTGGGCGCGGGCCTCCAGGTCGGCGTCGCGCTGATCCTCGACGGCCTTCTTCTCGACGACCATCTCGGCCTCGAGGGTCGAGAGCTCGTTGTGGCGCATCTCGTCGTTGACGTCGGTGATGACGTAGGCCGCGAAGTAGATGATCTTCTCGAGATCCTTCGGGGCCAGGTCGAGCAGGTAGCCCAACCGCGACGGCACACCCTTGAAGTACCAGATGTGCGTGACGGGTGCGGCCAGCTCGATGTGGCCCATCCGCTCACGACGCACCTTGGCGCGGGTCACCTCGACGCCGCAGCGCTCACAGATGATGCCCTTGAAGCGGACGCGCTTGTACTTGCCGCAGTAGCACTCCCAGTCGCGAGTCGGTCCGAAGATCTTCTCGCAGAACAGGCCATCCTTCTCCGGCTTGAGCGTGCGGTAGTTGATGGTCTCCGGCTTCTTGACCTCACCGTAGGACCACTGACGAATGTCGTCGGCGGTGGCGAGGCCGATCCGGAGCTCATCGAAGAAGTTGACGTCTAGCACGTAACTCCCTTTCCCCTTTCGGGATTAGAAAACATCAATATCGGCCGCGGCGGAGCCGCGGACTAGGCGAGGTCCTCGACGGACGCGGACTCGTTGCGGGACAGGTTGATTCCGAGGTTGGCAGCGGCACGCTCCAAGTCCTCGTCGTCACCGTCACGCATCTCGATCGCGGCACCGTCAGAAGACAACACCTCGACGTTGAGGCACAGCGACTGCAGTTCCTTGAGAAGCACCTTGAACGACTCCGGGATGCCCGGCTCGGGGATGTTCTCGCCCTTGACGATGGCCTCGTACACCTTGACGCGCCCGACGGTGTCGTCGGACTTGATCGTCAACAGCTCCTGCAGCGTGTAGGCGGCGCCGTAGGCCTGCATGGCCCAGCACTCCATCTCGCCGAACCGCTGACCACCGAACTGCGCCTTACCACCGAGCGGCTGCTGGGTGATCATCGAGTACGGACCGGTGGAGCGGGCGTGGATCTTGTCGTCCACCAGGTGGTGCAGCTTGAGGATGTACATGTAGCCGACCGTCACCGGGTACGGGAACGGTTCGCCACTGCGTCCGTCGAACAACTCGGCCTTGCCGTCCTCGTTGACCATGACGTCGCCGTCACGGTTGGGCAACGTGGAGGCGAGCAGACCCGACAGCTCGTTCTCGCGGGCACCGTCGAACACCGGGGTGGCGACGATGCTGTCCGACGGTGCCGAGTAGAGCTCCTCGGGGAGCTTCTCGGCCCAGTCCGGGACGCCGTCGGCACCGGCCACGTTGATGTTCCAGCCGGCCTTGGCCACCCACCCGAGGTGGGTCTCCAGGATCTGGCCGATGTTCATACGACGCGGCACACCGTGGGTGTTCAGGATGATGTCCACCGGGGTGCCGTCGGGCAGGAACGGCATGTCCTCGACGGGCAGGATCTTGCCGATGACGCCCTTGTTGCCGTGGCGTCCGGCCAGCTTGTCACCGTCGGAGATCTTGCGCTTCTGCGCGACGTACACGCGGACCAGCTCGTTGACGCCGGCGGGCAGCTCGTCGTCATCCTCGCGGGAGAACACGCGGATGCCGATGACCTTGCCGGACTCACCGTGGGGCACCTTGAGCGACGTGTCGCGGACCTCGCGCGCCTTCTCACCGAAGATCGCGCGGAGCAGCCGCTCCTCCGGGGTCAGCTCGGTCTCACCCTTCGGGGTGACCTTGCCGACCAGGATGTCGCCGTCACGGACCTCGGCGCCGATGCGGACGATGCCGCGCTCGTCGAGGTCGGCCAGCACCTCGTCGGAGACGTTCGGGATGTCCCGGGTGATCTCCTCGGCGCCCAGCTTGGTGTCACGGGCATCGATCTCGTGCTCTTCGATGTGAATCGAGGTGAGCACGTCCTCCTCAACCAGACGGTTGGAGAGGATGATCGCGTCCTCGTAGTTGTGGCCCTCCCACGGCATGATCGCCACGAGCAGGTTCTTGCCCAGGGCCATCTCACCGTTCTGGGTGCAGGGGCCGTCGGCGACGACCTGCCCCGCCTCGACACGCTGGCCGGCGTCCACGATCGGACGCTGGTTGGCGCAGGTGCCGTGGTTGGAGCGGGCGAACTTGCGCATCCGGTAGGTGTGCCGGGTGCCGTCGTCGGCCATCACGGTGATGTAGTCGGCGCTGACCTCTTCGACCACGCCCGCCTTCTCGCTGACGACGACGTCGCCGGCGTCGATCGCGGCGCGCAGCTCCATACCGGTGCCGACCAGCGGGGCCTCGCTGCGGACCAGCGGAACGGCCTGGCGCTGCATGTTGGCACCCATGAGGGCACGGTTGGCGTCGTCGTGCTCGAGGAACGGGATCATCGCCGTCGCGACCGACACCATCTGGCGCGGCGAGACGTCCATGTAGTCCACCTCGGTGGCCGACACGAACTCGACCTCGCCACCCTTCCGGCGGACCAGGACGCGGTCCTCGGTGAAGTGGCCCTCGTCGTCGAGCGGCGAGTTGGCCTGCGCCACGACGTGGCGGTCCTCCTCGTCGGCGGTGAGGTAGTCGATCTGGTCGGTGACCACACCGTTTTCGACCTTGCGGTACGGCGTCTCGATGAAGCCGAACGGGTTGACCCGGGCGTACACCGACAGCGAACCGATCAGGCCGATGTTCGGACCCTCAGGGGTCTCGATCGGGCACATGCGGCCGTAGTGGCTGGAGTGCACGTCGCGGACCTCGAGGCCGGCGCGCTCACGGGACAGACCACCGGGGCCCAGCGCCGAGAGACGCCTCTTATGAGTAAGCCCGGAAAGCGGGTTGTTCTGGTCCATGAACTGCGACAGCTGCGAGGTGCCGAAGAACTCCTTGATCGCCGCCACGACGGGACGGATGTTGATCAGGGTCTGCGGCGTGATCGCCTCGACGTCCTGGGTGGTCATGCGCTCACGCACGACACGTTCCATACGCGAGAGGCCGACGCGGATCTGGTTCTGGATCAGCTCGCCCACGGTGCGCAGACGACGGTTGCCGAAGTGGTCGATGTCATCGACCTCGACAGGGACCTCGACTCCTCCAGGAACAGTCATGGTCGCCTGACCTTCGTGCAGGCGCACCAGGTACTCGATCGTGGCGACGACGTCCTCTTCGGTCAGCGTCGAGCTGGTGATCGGCTTGTCGGTGTTGAGGCCGAGCTTCTTGTTGACCTTGTAGCGGCCGACGCGGGCCAGGTCGTAGCGCTTCTCCTTGAAGAACAGGTTCTCCAGCAGGGTCTGCGCGGACTCCTTGGTCGGCGGCTCGCCCGGACGCAGCTTCCGGTAGATGTCGAGCAGCGCCTCGTCGGTGCCTGCGGTGTTGTCCTTCTCCAGCGTGCTCATCATGATCTCGCTGAAGCCGAACCGCTCGGTGATCTGCTCGTTGGTCCAGCCGAGGGCCTTGAGCAGCACGGTCACGGGCTGACGACGCTTGCGGTCGATGCGGACGCCGACGGTGTCGCGCTTGTCGACGTCGAACTCCAGCCACGCACCGCGGCCGGGGATCACCTTGACGCTGTGCAGCGTCTTCTCGGTGGACTTGTCGATCGACTCGTCGAAGTACACACCCGGCGAGCGGACCAGCTGGCTCACCACGACACGCTCGGTGCCGTTGATGATGAAGGTGCCCTTCTCGGTCATCATCGGGAAGTCACCCATGAAGACCGTCTGGCTCTTGATCTCACCGGTGTTGTTGTTGATGAACTCCGCCGTGACGAACAGCGGGGCCGCGTACGTCATGTCCTTGTCTTTGCACTCGTCGACGGGTGCCTTGACCTCGTCGAAGCGCGGGTCGGAGAAGGACAGCGACATCGAGCCGGAGAAGTCCTCGATGGGCGAGAGCTCGGTCAGCACCTCTTCGAGGCCACCGGTCGGGTTCACGTCACCGCGTGCGGTGGCCCGCTGACGCCAGCTGTCGGCGCCGATCAGCCAGTCGAACGATTCCGTCTGCACGTCGAGAAGCCCCGGAACCTCGAGAGGCTCACGGAGCTTGGCGAAGGAAATGCGATTTGGTGCTCCGGGAACGGAGTTATTGGTGATAGCTTTTGCTGACTTGCTCTGGCTAGAGACTGCCAAGATGCATCCTTCCAGCACCTCAAGCGACTAGGGGGCCGGGGAACCGGACCTTGCGCCGCGTATCTGCGTCGGTTCGGCTGGCGTAACAGCCCGTCCGGACTCTCCGAAACACGGCACGCGTCTAGATCACTGAGTTTTGAAGGCTCAGGCCGGGACTAGCGTGTCGGGTGCAGGTGAGGTGGGCAGGATGCAGCCAGCGCAACGTCCAACAATAGCGCAGCGCGGCGCATTCCTCAACCTCCGTACAGCGGCCGCATGACACGACCGATCAGGCGCTGGCTGGCGTCCTCAATCCGTGCATACATGCTGCCCAACAGATTGGCCCGTCAAACGCCCGTCGTCAAGAGATAACGTGATCTTGTCTGTGGAAACCTCAGGATCGCCGGCACCTTCCGCGTCGAGTGTGCACTCACCGCGATGAATCGGCCGGAATTTCGCAGTGGGTTCACGTTCGGCGCAGCCCGAACCCCCAGAAACACATCAACCCCAGCAGACTCTGCTGGGGCTGATGGTGAAAGCTCGCGAAGGTCAGCCCTCGCGCGCCACGGGGATCGACGCCGTCGGAGCGTCGTCCTCGTGGTGCCGATGACGCGTCGTCGACTCGTCCGGGTAGTCCTGGACCTGCGACCCGCCACCGGTGTTCTCGAGGTCTTCCTTGATCGCCTGCTGGGCCTTCGGCGGCAGGGTGTGCAGGATCTCCCGCACGCGGGCCTGCCGGCGCCCGACCGCGCGACGCTCCGGCATACCGGGGGTCGCCTGGATCTGCGGCGGCACACCCTCGATCTCCTCGACGCCACCATCGTGGTGACCGGCGTCGACCATGGCCTGCTCTTCGGCCATCGTCGACTCGTCCTTCTCCTCGGACATACCGATCGGCCCGAGGCGACGGCCGTTGAGGAACTGACGCACCACCGGCTCGTCGGAGGTCAGCAGCACCTCGCGCGGCCCGAACATGACCAGGTGCTTGCGGAACAGCATGCCCATGTTGTCGGGCACCGTACGGGCGATGTTGATGTTGTGCGTGACGATGAGGATCGTGCAGTCGATCTGCGCGTTGATGTCGATCAGCAGCTGCGACAGGTACGCGGTACGGACCGGGTCCAGACCGGAGTCGGGCTCGTCGCAGAGGATGATCTGCGGGTCGAGCACCAGCGACCGGGCCAGGCCGGCGCGCTTGCGCATACCGCCGGAGATCTCGCCGGGGAACTTGTTCTCGTCGCCGCCGAGGCCGACGAGTTCGAGCTTCTCCATGACGATCTTGCGGATATCGCTTTCCTTCTTCTTCGTGTGCTCACGAAGCGGGAACGCGGTGTTGTCGTAGAGGCTCATCGAGCCGAACAACGCACCGTCCTGGAACATGACGCCGAACAGGGTGCGGATCTCGTAGAGCTCTTTGGCCGAGCACTCGATGATGTTTGTGCCGTCGACGATGATCTTGCCGCGCTCCGGGCGCAGCAAACCGATCAGCGACTTCAGGAACACCGACTTACCGGTACCGGACGGGCCCAGCAGCACGCTGACCTCACCGGCCGGGACCTCCATGGTCACGTCTTCCCAGATTCGCTGGGGCCCGAAGGACTTCGTCAGCCCCTCAACCTGAATGCCAATGCCCACGCGCGATCCTTCCCAGAGTGCCTTTTCGCCACGAATCCCAGGTCTGTGGCTTGAGTCACTGTAGCGCACGGTCGATTGTGGCGACACGAGTGTCCACAAGATCGTGACGCCGACTGACAGAAATACTAGAACGACGAAACCGCCCGGGATCCGAAGATCCCGGGCGGTTCGCGTGTAGTCGAGAACTACTTGACGGTGACCGTCGCGCCGGCGGCCTCGAGCTTGGCCTTGGCGTCGTCGGCAGCGTCCTTGGGAGCTTTCTCCAGGATCGGCTTCGGAGCGCTGTCGACCAGATCCTTGGCCTCCTTGAGGCCCAGGCCCGAGACGATCTCGCGGACGACCTTGATGACGCCGATCTTCTTCTCACCGGCGCTCTCGAGGATGACGTCGAACTCCGACTGCTCTTCGGCAGCCTCGGCGGGGGCGCCACCGGCGGGGCCGGCAGCGGCGACCGCGACCGGAGCGGCGGCGGTGACCTCGAAGGTCTCCTCGAACTGCTTGACGAACTCCGAGAGCTCCAGCAGCGTCATTTCCTTGAACGCGTCGAGCAACTCGTCAGTGGACAGCTTGGCCATGATTGGTCCTTCCTAGATTTTTTCTGTCTGTATCGGGGTGGTTTGTTGAGGCTTCTGCTACGCAGCTTCCTCAGCGGCCTTCTTCTCCTGCAGCGCCGCGGCGAGGCGGGCGACCTGCGACGCCGGGGCGTTGAACAGCCCGGCGGCCTTGGCGAGGTTGCCCTTCATCGCGCCGGCCAGCTTGGCCAGCAGAACCTCGCGGGATTCGAGGTCGGCGATCCGGTTGACCTCGTCGATGGAGAGCGCACGGCCCTCCATGTAGCCGCCCTTGATGACGAGCGCCTTGTGCTCCTTGGCGAAAGCCTTGATCGCCTTGGCGGCGTCGACCGGCTCGCCCTGGACGAACGCGATCGCGGTCGGGCCGGTGAACAGCTCGTCGAGGCCGTCGATGCCTGCTTCGGCAGCGGCGCGCTTGACCAGCGTGTTCTTTGCGACGGTGTAGGTGGCGGACTCCCCGAGCGAGCGACGCAGCTGCGCGAGGTTTGCCACCGTCAGCCCGCGGTACTCGGTGACGACGGTGGCCGTCGCCTCCTTGAACTGCTCGGCAATGTCGGCAACCGCCGTGGCCTTGTCAGCCTTGGCCATGCATGCCTCCTTGTGGTGGGTATCGGACGCACCACCGAAGCGAAGGAAGGCCGGAAAACGACGAACGCCCCGACGCAGACAGGTCGGGGCGCAGAACAGCTACTGCCTCGTCCTCCTACGTGGGCCGCCGGATCGAATCCGGACCTTCAACCGATCACTCTTGCTATCGCGCAAGCGCTCATCGGTGACCAACGGTCTTCGGTGGAACCACAGAAGAATAGCGGACGAGGCCGCGATCAGCCAAAACGCACTCACCCCTCCCGCCGAGCAGACGCAAATGTCCCCATTCTCGGGCGATTTCGGGCACTTTTGCGTCTGCTCGCGGGGTAGGAGCGAGGGCCGGCTACTCGGGGGACAGCCGCTCCGGGGCCTCGGCGGGGGTGAGCCGCTCGGGGGTCTCGGCGGGGGTCAGACGTTCGGGTGTCTCGCTCGGCGTACCGGGGTTGGGGGTCTGGGCGGGCTGGGGTTCGGACGGAGCGGTCATGACGGTCGCGTACCCGATCCGGTCATCCGGCAATCGCCAGCGCCGCGGCGCCGACCAGCCCGGCCTCACCGCCCAGTTCGGCGGGCAGCACCCGCAGACCCCGCAGGAAGCTCAGCCCGGCGTACTCGGCCAGCGCCGCCCGCACCGGGTCGAACAGCAGCGCACCCGACCGCGCCACTCCCCCGCCGATCACCACCAGATCGAGGTCGCACACCGCGCCGACGGACGCGATCATCGCCGCCACGGCCCGCGCACCGCGCGCGTACGCCCGCAGCGCGACCTCGGATCCGGCGAGCGCGGCGTCGGCCAGTTCCTTGGCGTCGGCCTCGGGCGGGGCGGCCCATCCCTGCGAGCGCGCCCACTGCGCCATCCGGGGTCCGGCCGCGACGGTCTCCACGCAGCCGTGCCCACCGCACGAACACCGCGCACCGCCCGGGTCGACGACGACGTGCCCGACGTGGCCCGCGTTGCCGGTGCGCCCGTCGTAAGGGGCGCCGTCGAGCACCAGCCCGCCGCCGACCCCGGTCGACACCACCATGCCCAGCAGGAACTGCGCATCGCGCGCGGCGCCGCGCCACCGCTCACCCATCGCCATGCACAGCCCGTCACCGCCGAGGCGCACCGGCAGACCGGTCAGCGACGCGACCCGGGAGACGATCGGAAAGCCTTGCCACACAGTCAGATTGATCGGACTCACGGTGCCGGTCGGCAGGTCGATCGGCCCGGCCGAGGCGATACCCGCGCGTCGCACCGCACCGTCACCGGCGGACATCGCCTCGGCGATCAGCCGGGAGGTCACCGCCCACACCGCCTCGGCGTCGCTGTGCGGCGTGGGCAGCTGGGCCCGCTGCACGACGGTGCCGTCGGCGTCGACGAGCCCGACGGCGATCTTCGTGCCGCCGATGTCCAGGGCCAGCGTCAGGTCGGTCATTTCAGTGCCTGTGCGTGTTGTCGGGTTGGGTGGGGTCGCCGGGGTGTTCGTATCCGGGGGCGAGGTGGACCGCGGCGGCGCAGCGCGCGTCGAGCCAGCGGCGGAACTCCCGGCGTCGCGCGGCGGCGCGCAGGTCGGCGCGGATACCGCCGGCGACCAGGTGCAGCGGGGCGACCGGACCGTCGGGTCGCCGCCACCCGTCGACCACGTCGAAGCTGCGGAACTGCAACGGGTTTCGCTCGTAGTAGGCGCGGACCTCGGCGTCGCCGACGTCGACGTGCGCGGTCACGCCGGCGAACACCGCACGCGCCCGCGGGCAGGCCAGCACCGAACCGGCGATGCTGCCGATCTCCAGGCGCGCCGCCGCATCGGGCAGCAGCGCGTCCTCGTCGGGGGCGTCGTCCTCGCACACGTTCACAGCGGCAGCCTCGGCGGCGACGACCCGCTCGGCGACGAGCAGTTGGGTCAGCCACCGCCGGAGTTGGCGGCCCTCGCTGGTGCCGGGTCGCGGTAACGCGGCCGCGGGGACGGCGGAGCGCAGGCGTGCCTCGCGCGCATCGACCTCGCTCACCAGAAGCGGGGCACCGAAGACGGTTGCGGCCACGGTCATCGGACCACCACCTCGACCGCGGGCGAGTAGACCAGCCGTCCCGCCGCGGCGACGCGGATCAACGCCCACCACCGGCCGGGCGGCAGCCACCGCGGCGGCCGGACGTCGAAGGACAGGGTGACGGATCCGCAGGCGGGCAGGTCGGCGCCGATGGCCGCCGGGCCCATCCACTCCCAGGTGCCCCAGGGGCTGATCAGGTGCGCTTCGACGGACAGGTCGGCGCGTGCGTCGGTGGCGACGGTCACCGACAGCCGGGCCGAGGTGCCGCGACGGATGTCGACGGGCTCGGGTTCGGCTGTCAGACGAAGGATTTCACCACCGGCGGACGTACCGACGGTGAGAACGCAGACGTCCTCGACGGTCTGTCGCCACGCGGCGGGGATGTGCCCGTCGCCGCCGGTCACCACGAGCGAGGCGCGGATCGGGTACAGGCCCGCGGGGGCGTCGGCAGGCACGGTGACGACCGGGTCGGCCTCGAGGTGTTCGCCGGGCGGCAGGACGAAGGGCAGTTCGGCCGGTTCCACCGCCCATCCCGGCGGGCAGGTGAGCCGCACGTGTCCGTGCAGTGCCGCGTCGGTGCAGTCGGATGCGGCGGTCAGGCGCAACCGCACCTCGTCGCCGGCCGACGCAGCGACCCGCGAGGGGTGCAGGTGCGCGACGGCGGGCAGCCCGCCCATGGGTGCCGGCCCGCGGTTGTGCAACCAGTAGCGGGCGTAAAGGGGTTGGGCCGCTTCGGCTTCGGTGGCCAGCGTGACCTGCGAGGCGTCGACGACCTTCGGCAGGTGCAGCCGCCCGCTCACCGTGGCGATCTCGAAACCGTGCAACCGCAGCGCGCCGTCCCCGTCGACGGGTTGCTCGAGCAGGTCGACGCGGCGGTCGGCCGCGAGGCGGTGCAGACCGGAGGTGATCGCGACGTCCGCCGACGCGCCGCGGGATTCGACCACTCGGACGCTGATCCCGTCGGCCGGGTCCACCGCGGCGCTGCGCCCGGCGGCCAACGGGTTTCCGGTCACCTTGAGCGCGGCCAGCGCGGCGCTGCCCGGCGGCGAGATCTCGAGCAGCGAACCCCAGGCCGGCAACCCACCCTCGTGGGAGCCGCCGGCGACGGCGAGCAGCGGACGGGAGAACTCGGCGCTGTGCGCGGCGACCTCGCTGTCGCGCCAGTCGCCGTCCCCGGACACCAGCGCGTAGTCGAATGTGTGTGTCCAGTGCTGCAATTGGAAGTTCGAACCGTCCGGGGCGGTACGCCGCGGCGGGTCGATCCAGGTGCCCGACGGCCATCCTGTGCACGAGCGCATCAGCGAGGTGTGCAACGTGCCGTCCGGTTCGACCGCGAACGACGGCACCCCCCGGTTGAGCAGTGCGACGGTGCGGTGCTCGAACGGTTCGCCCACCGCATCGGCCCGCTGGTCGACGGTGATCTCGGCGTCGGCGAGGTCACAGACCACCGCGTCCACATCGCCGGCGAGGATCAGCACCGGGAGCGCGCGCACCCCGCGCAGATCGGCGTCGGGCACCCAGGCGTCGCGCAACGGCGTCGCGGCGGGCACCCACACCCGCGCCGCCCCGTGGGCGTCGAGCTGACGCGCCAGCTCCGCCCCGTAGGACTCGTCGGCCGCCGCGAGAACCGCTGCGACGAAGGCGTTTTCCGACGGCCCGCCCACCGCGATGCGGGTGTCCGGCAGGTTCGAGTCGACGCTGAGGTCGCCGTAGCGGGGGCCGTCGGCGGCGCTGCAGGTGGCGGTCACCCCGGCCCGCGCGAGCGCCACCACCAGGTCGCGGGCCACCTCGGGAGCCGCGACGACCTCGGCGACCGACACCGCGTGCACCTGCTCGCCCACCCGTACGCGCACGGTCGAGGACAGGCCGAACCAGCCGTAGGCCGGATTGTCCAGCGTCCAGGGATGTTTCGCCGCGTCGACCACACCGTCGCGCGCATGCAGCAGCCCGAACCCGCGGCCGACGACGGCGTCGCCGACCTCGCTGAGCGGCCGCGCGCCCGGCACCGGACACGGCCAGCGCAGCCGCAGCAGCTTGTCCGCGCCGGTGAACTCGTCGATCACCGTCCGGCAGTCGACCCGCTCCACCCCGTGCCACAGCGTGACGGTCTGCGTGTACCGCAACACGTCGCCGATGCGGCCGCGCACCACGAGTCGCTGACCGAGCGGGCTCGTGAACGCCTGCACCTCGGCCGGATTCGCCGACGACGCCACCACCGGACCCTTGGGCAGCAGGTGCCACGGCCCCTCACCGGCCTGCGGGTGCGCCGGGTGTTCGTCGTAGACCGCCAGCTCGTTGCCCACCGCACCGGGTGCGATGAGTTCGCGCCCGCCGTCGAGCAGCGACACCACCGCGCCGCCGCGGGTCGGATCCACGGACAGCGCGTACCGCTCGTTGGAGATCGCCACCCCGTCGACGGGCTGCCACGCCCCGGCAGCGCCGGGACACCGCCGGTAGGCCCGCCAGCCCAGCGACGGGACGTCGCGCGCGGGCCAGCTGACCGTATGGCCGTCGTCGTCGACGACGACGGGCACCTCGACGCCGTCGCCGTCACACAGGCCGCCCTCGAACGGCGCGTCGACCCGCATCATCACCACGTCGGTTCGGCTGTGGCCCAACGCATTCCACACCACGAACGCGCCGTCGACCGCGTCGGACAGCAGCCGTAGCGCGTTGTCGCGCACCGTCGTGCCGATGTCCCAGGCGTCGCGCCAGTCGGTCAGCAGGTCGAGGTACACCTGATCGGATTCCGATCCGGTGATCGCGTCGTGGTGGGCGCCGTAGGCCAGCTGCACCCACGCCTTGGCCAGCGCCGCGTCCGGATACGCGCAGCCCCCGAGCAGCCCGGCGAACACCGCGAACTTCTCCGCGTCGAGCACGGCGTCCTCGGCGGCGCGGTTGGCCTGTTTGGTGTCGATGTAGGAGACGTCCTTACCGGTGTAGATCGGGTTCATGTCCCGGCTCTGCGGTGACGGCGTCAGCCCGCGGTCGTACATCTCGGCGCGCACGGCGGCGAAGAACTCCCGCGGCAGCCCGCACACGAAGCGCGGCCAGGTGTAGCGGGCGTTCCAGTCGCGGTGGATCTCGGTGACCCACTTGTTGGGTGGGGTGTAGTCGGTGCCGACGGGCAGCAGCACGTTGCGGGTCAGCGCCACCGACTTCAGCTCGGTGTACAGCCGGTGGGTCGCCTCCTGCGCGTCGGTCAGCGAGGCCGCTGAATCCATCCACCAGCCCGCCGAGTAGTGCGCGGGCATGTAGTGGGTCAGCAGCCCGCGTCCCGACGGCGCGACCCATTCGAACTCGCTGCTGAACTGCATGCGGCGCGGGTCGCCGCCGCCGGCCATCGGCCCCCACTGGTGGTGCGGTCCGCGCGCCCACGAACTCGACGTCAGGCCGGCGTCGGCGGCCATGCCGGGGAACTGCGGATCGTGGCCGAACGCGTCGAGCTGCCATGCCGTCGCCGGCGACGCCCCCAGCACGGAGCGTTGAAAACCGGTGCCGTACACGAAGTTCCGGATGGTCGTCTCGGGGCTGGTGAGGTTGGTGTTCGGCTCGTTGTAGGTGCCGCCCATGATCTCGACGCGCCCGTCGGCGATCAGCCGGCGCAGGTCAGCGCGGTCCTCGGGGTGGGTGTCCCAGTACGGTTTGAGGTAGTCCACCTCGGCGAGCACGAACTTGTACACGGGGTCGCGGCGCGCCATCTCGAGATGTGCCCGCACCAAAGCGAATCCGTGGGTCTGGCGGCACTGTCCGGGCGGGTCCTCGGTCCACACGCTGGTGTAGGCGCCCTGGGTGTTCCACCACACCGGGTCGTAGTGGAAGTGGCTGATCATGAACAGAGTCCAGCCGGGTTCGGCGACGGTGAACTCGAAGCGGTGCCCGCCGGCGACCGCGTCCCGGCGCTCCCCGGGCACCGGATCGCGCACGGCGACCGGCACCTCGACGGACCCGTCGCCCGCGGGCACGGACACCTCACCCTCGAGGCCGGGGCCCGAGACGCGCACCGCGGCCCCGCCGTCGCGGTAGGTCACCCGGACGACCTGCTGCGGTGCGTCCGGCGGACCGACGAACAGATCCGTCGACTCCGCGGAGAGGACGTGCACGCTGGGAAACCCTACGGCGTCAGTCGCGGGAAATGTCGACGACGAGCGCGCGGTGATCGGAAATCGGCAGACTCACCGCCGAGCACTTCTCGACGCGCAACCGCGGATCGTCGGTGAGGACGTGGTCGAGTTGGCGGTCGGGGGCGTGGGCCGGGAAGGTCAGCCCCTCCCCGAGGCTGCGCATCCGCGCCCACCGGGCCGGAGTGGGTGGGCTCATGTTGAGGTCACCGAGGAGCATCCTCGGCCCCTTGAACCCGCGCAGGTCCCGCACGAGGTGCCGCATCTGCACCCGATTCCAGCCGGGCACGAACGACAGGTGGGTGTTGGCGACGGTCAGCGGCCCGAGCGGGGTGTCGAAGGTGCCGACCATCGCGGCGCGGGGTTCCTCGTTGACGATCTGCACCCGGTTGGGGCCGGGCAGGTACATCGGGAAGGGCACCGGGATCCGCGGTAGCCGCACCACCTGCCAGGTCTCGGCCGGGAACCGGGACAGCAGCGCGATGCCGTAGGCCGCGGTCCCGGGCTGCTCACGGCCGGTGGCGGCCATCCACGTCGCCCCGGGGGTGCCGGCGATCGCGGCGACGAACCGGTGGCTGACCGCGTGCATGGCCTCGGCCGCGACGGCGGTCAGGTCGGTCGTCCCCGAGCGGGGTTGGTGCAGGTCCACCTCCTGCAGCGCGACGATGTCGGCGTCGAGTTCGCGGATGGACTGCGCCAACCGGTCGACGTCGACCTCACCGTCGTGCACGCTTCGCCCGTGCAGAATGTTGAATGTCGCCACACGCATGGGGTACTAGGTACCCGCCTCGGCAAATCACAGACACCCCGAAAGTAGGCCGATGTCCGCCCGTAACGACGCGCTGCGTGATGCGCTGCGCCGCTCGGCCTCCGCGCTGCGCGCACACGGCCCCGAGTTCGCGCTGGCGGGCAGCTATGCGCTGTGGGTGTACGGCGGTCCGGAACCGGTGCACGACGTCGACTTCGTCGTCGCCGAGGAGGACACCGAAGCGGCGGCGCTGACGCTGGAGAAAGCCGGGTTCCGCATCGAGCGCACGCCGGAGGACTGGTTGTTCAAGGCGTGTGTGGGCGACGACTTCGTGATCGACGTGCTGCACGCGCTCAACGGCAATCCGGTGACGGCGCGAGATGTGGCCGCCGCCGATGAACTCGACGTACTGGCGATCCGGATGCGGGTGCTGCCGCCGACCCATGTGCTGACCGAGAAGCTCAACTCGCTCAACGAGCACAACTGCGACTTTTCGGCGCTGCTGCCCGCCGCGCGTGCGGTGCGGGAGAGCGTTGACTGGGACACGGTGCGGGCGAACACCGCCGAGAACCCTTACGCGAGTACGTTTCTGGTGCTCACCGACCGGCTCGGCATCACGTCCTGACGGCGCGGCGCAACCGGTCGGCGATGGTGCCGACGGCGGCGATCACCTCGGGCGGTTCGAGCACCTCGAATTCCGCACCGGCGACGGCGAAGTAGAGCGCCATGCGTTCGGGGTCGTCGGCGCCCGCGGTGACGATGCATGCGTCCGGCCCGTCGGCCTCGATCTGCGCCGAGGCGGGCGGGAAGTGCGCGGCGATCACGTCGACGGGCGCCCGGTAGCGCACGCGCGCGACGTAGCGGTAGGGCGAGGTGGCGATCGAGCGCCGCACGTAGTCGGCGGCGTCGGGCGCCTCGCGCGGCCCGAAGGTGGTGCCCGCGGCGGTGACGTCGGCCATCCGGTCCAGCCGCAGGCTGCGCCAGTCCTGTTTGTCGCGGTCGTAGCCGAGCAGATACCAGCGCCGCCCGGTGGTCACCAGCTGATAGGGCTCGAGCCGGCGCTGGGTGGCGTTGCCGGCGCGGTCGACGTATCCGGCGCTGACGTGTTCATGGTCGCGGCAGGCGCGGGCCAGGGTCATCAGCACCTCGGGGTCGACGACCTCGGTGGTGTTCGACGTGAGGGTGACGGTCGCGTCGTGGACGGCGGACACCTGCGAGCGCAGCCGGGCGGGCATCACCTGGTCGAGCTTGCTCAGTGCGCGCAGCGCCGACTCCCCCACCCCGGCCACCGAACCGCCGGCGGCCAGCCGCAGGCAGACGGCCATCGCGACGGCCTCGTCGGGATCGAGCAGCAGCGGCGGCAGGGCCGCGCCGGCGCCGAGTTGATAGCCGCCGCCATGGCCCCGGCTGGCCGCGACGGGGTAGCCGAGGTCGCGCAGCCGGTCGATGTCGCGGCGCACGCTGCGGGTGGTCACGCCGAGCCGCTCGGCCAGCTCCTCACCGGACCACACCCGTCGCGACTGCAGCAGCCCGAGCAGCTGCAGGACCCGGCTGGTCGTTTCGGACATGCGCCCAGCCTGCCAGAGTCATAGGACAGTATTGGTCCGCTGATTGTCAGAGGCCGACGACGCGGCTCCACACCGTCTGGCAGCTCAGCCTGGCGTCGTCGACGGCCGCCGCCGAGACCTTGGAGGCCTGGTAGAAGCTGCGTTCGATCATCCAGCACAGGGCTCGGGCCAGGGCCGGGGCGTCGCTCGGCGCGTCTCCGGACGGCACGCCGGCACGCTCGAGGACGGCGGTGATGGCGTCGATGGAGATCTCCGCGGCGCCGGACCACAGCCGGTCGATGTCGGGCACGGTCGCGCTGAGATCGACGGCCATCCGCATCACCGGGCCGTGCTCGAGCCAGAGGTCGGCGGTGCGTTGCAGCGCAGCCGCGATCACCTCGGGCACGGGCCCGGTGTCGGTGCGCGCCGATGCGGCGCGCTCGTTGAGGACCTGCGAGGTGCGCGCCACCAGGGCGGTGAGCACTTCCTGTTTCGATCCGAAGTAGAAGTACAGCGCCCCGCGGGTGATCCCGGCGGCCGCGGTGATGTCGCTGACGGTCATATCGGCGTGGCCGGCGGTGGACAGCAGTTCCTCGGCGCCGTCGAGGATCTGCTGCTCGCGCACGTCACCCCGGCGCACGGTGGGTGCGGATCGACGTGAGGGCCAGGGCTTGTCCACGGCCTCCCCTGAAAACGTTCACCGTCGCCGAAATCCGTACTGCGCGCGAGGCTACTCCACCGCCGATCCGCCGCGTTACCGTAGTCGGGTGACTACCGCACCTGGTGGCCCGACCGATGCGGGGGCGCGTATCCGACCGATCGTGCTGTCCCATGCGGCCGACCTGTTCGCCGAGCGGGGGCCGGCGGCGACCACCCTGCGCGACATCGCCGCACGCTCAAAGGTCAACGCGGGATTGATCTTTCGTCATATCGGAAATAAAGAAGCCGTGGTGGCGGCGGTGCTCGACCAGCTCGCCGACGACCTGATCGCCGCGCGGGATGCCGGCTCGTCGCGCGAGGAGGTCGAGGCGCGCGCCGAACGCAGCTGGAAGGTCATCGCCCGCGCGCTGCTGGACGGGTACGACGTCGGACGGCTTCAGCACGGCTTTCCCAATGTCGAGCAGCTGGTCGCGGTCGCCCGCGAACGCCAGGGCGACGAGTATGCGGCGCGGGTGGCCACCGCCGACGCGCTCGCGCTTCAGTTGGGGTGGCGGCTGTTCGGGCCGTTCCTGCGGGCGGCGACCGGGTTGGACGATCCGCACGCCGGTCCGGTGCCCGAGCCGCCGCCGGATGTGCTCGGCGATCATCTCGCCGACCCTCGTGGGCTCCAGCGGGAGTGAAAAATACTGCCGGGCAATCAGGTTGCCCGATGGCGCCGCGCCGCCGACACGGCCAGCCAGAGCGCTGACATGAGGAAGTAGAAGGCCCCGAAGGCGGCGTACGGGGCGATGTCGGCAACGCTGGGCGTCTCCGGCGCACCGGCCTTGACCAGGAACATCGCACCGGCGGCCGCGGACTGCGCACCGCTGACGACCATCAACCACTGGGCGCCAACGGTTTTCCAGCGTCGGACGGCGGTCGCCAGCTGCAGCAGACCCGACAGCGCGGCCCAGACGCCGAACACGCCCAGGACCGCGTTCAGACTCGCCACGAGTGCGACGGCCACGGCCACGGTGGTCAGGACGCTGACGGCGGCATTGAACGCCTGGGTCGGGTTGCGTCGCAGACCGCCGTTCTGCCGCGCGTCGGCCAGGTTGGCGAGCGCGTCCCACGCCGGGTAGATCAGCAGCAGGACACCGGCGACGGCCGCCGATCGCGGTCCGATGGTCACTGCCGCGGCGACCCACAGCAGCGAGACGGCTCCGCGCAGTGCGTAGTAGGACCTCAGCCAGGTGTCGGTGGCGGTGATGAGGGGCATGTCGCCTCCAGCTCGATTCGGGACCCGGCGTGTAGCCGGATGACTACAACGCACTGTAGTCATCTGACTACAGTCATGCCACCTGGAATATTCTTAGTTGACGCAGTGCTGACTGTAGTCGTCGCTACGTCAACTAACCCATTCGAACGGAGTAAACGATGCGGACCATCCTCATCACCGGAGTGAGCTCAGGCCTGGGGCGCGCCTTCGCCGCAGGCGCCCTCGACGCCGGTCACCGGGTCGTGGGCACGGTGCGTAAAGCCGAGGACGCCGAGGCGTTCGAGGCGCTGTCGCCGGGACGCGCACACGCCCGACTGCTCGATGTCACCGACGACGAGGCGGTCTTGCGCACGGTCGCCGACGTGGAGGCGACCGTCGGCCCGATCGACGTCGTCATCGCCAACGCCGGCTACGGCGTGGAAGGCGTCTTCGAGGAGACGCCGCTGGCCGAGCTGCGGGCGCAGTTCGCCACCAACGTGTTCGGCGTCGCCGCCACGTTGCAGGCCGCACTGCCCGCGATGCGGGAGCGCCGCTCGGGCCATCTGATGGCGGTCACGTCCATGGCCGGCCTCATGGCGGTCCCCGGGATGTCCGCCTACTGCGCGAGCAAGTTCGCCGTCGAAGGCATGCTCGACCTGCGAAAAGAGGTGGCCCAGTTCGGGATTCATGTCACCGCGATCGAGCCGGGATCCTTCCGCACCGATTGAGCCGGACGCTCGATGACGCGGGCGGATCGCTCCATCGCCGACTACGACGAGCTGTTCGTCCCGATCCGCAACGCGCGCCTGGTGCTGGGCTCCGACGCCCTCAGGCTCATCGCGGCGGCCAGGAGTGCGGTCGACGACGACATCCGGACCTGGGAGGACCTCTCCCGCAGCACCGATTTCCCCGACGGAGCACAACTCGTCAGCTCATAGGACAACAACTGTCCTATAGCGGTGCGACGCTATAGACATGGATCTCACCGAGCAATTGGTCGACCAGTTGGACTTCCACTGGACCCAGGCGTTGCGGCCCCGCCTGGACGGCCTGTCCGACGACGAGTACTTCTGGCAGCCGGTGCCGGACTGCTGGACGGTGCACCCCGACGGCGGCATCGACTTCAGCTATCCGCCACCGCAACCGGAGCCGTTCACGACGATCGCGTGGCGGATGGCGCATGTGATCGTCGGCGTCTTCGCCATGCGCAGTCATTCGCATTTCGGCGGCCCGCCCGCGGACTACCAGTCGTGGCGCTACGCCACCGACGCCCCGACGGCGCTGCGCCAACTCGACGAGGAGTACGCCCGCTGGATCGCCGGCGTGCGCACGCTGGACGCCGACGCGCTGGCGCGGCCGTGCGGTCCGGCCGAAGGCCCCTACGCCGACTACCCGATGAGCGCGCTGGTGCTGCACATCAACCGTGAAGTGATTCACCACGGTGCCGAAATCGCTTGTATCCGAGATCTTTACGTTCACACCACCACGAAGGAGAAGCACTGATGCCCGGACTGCCCCCACCTGTTGCCGACGAACGTCAGAACCTCACCGAGTTCCTCGCGTTCAACCAGAACGCGTTCTTCGCGGTCGCCTACGGGTTGACCGACGAGCAGGCCCGTTCCACCCCGTCGGTGAGCGCGCTGTCGATCGGCGGTCTGATCAAGCACGCGACCGGTGTGCAGCGCAGCTGGGCGCAGCGGATCGTAAGTGCGCCGGAGTTCCCGCCGCCGGATCCGCGGCCGGTCGAGGAGCAGATGCAGGAGTATCAGGACGAGCATGTGATGCGTGAGCACGAGACGCTCGAGGCGCTGCTCGACGCCTTACGCGCGCAGAACGCCGAGACGCTGCGGGCGCTGCGCGAGGCCGATCTCGACACGCCGGTGCCGGTGCCGCACGACGTGCCGTGGTTCCCGAAGGACGTGGATCACTGGTCGGTGCGGTGGGTCGCCCTGCACTTGATCGAGGAGCTGACCCGCCACGCCGGGCACGCCGACATCATCCGCGAGTCGATCGACCGGGCGACGATGTACGAGTTGATGGCGGCCTACGAGGAGTGGCCGGAGACCGATTTCCTCCGGCGCTGGCGGCCGACGCAACCGGCCTGATCCCGCGAGACCTTTCCCCGCGAGCAGACGCAAATGTCCCCATTTACCGGCGTTTTCGGGGACATTTGCGTCTGCTCGGCGCGAAAAAGTCAGCGGTCGAGCACCAACCGCAGCGCGTAGTCGACGACGGCGTCGAGGTCGTCGCCCAACCGGCCGGCCAGCCACTGCTGCGCCAACTCGGCCATCGCACCGGTGTACATCGCGGCGCCGACCTGCGCCGCAACGGGATCCGTGCCCGGGTGCAGCCGCCACCCCTCGACCAGCACCGCCTCGCGGAGCAGGTCCTGGGTGGCGGCGCGGCGCGCGGCCAGCACCGGATTGGCCCGCGCGTCGGTGAACAGCACGCGCCCGCGCCGCGGGTCGGCCGAACTGAACCCCAGCACCGCGGCCATCCCGGCGCGGGTGCGCTCCCGCAGCGACGATCCGGCCGCGGTCATCGCGGCGTCGACGTCGGCGGCCAGTTGCGCGCTGACCTCGTCGTACAGCGCGCCGAGCAGGTCGTCGGTGTCGGCGAAGCTCTCGTAGAAGTAGCGGGTGTTGAGCCCGCATTCGCGGCACACCGAGCGCACGGCCAGCGCGGCCTCCCCGCCGGTGCCGAACAGCCGCAACGCCGCGTCGATCAGCAGCGCGCGACGTTCGGCGCGCCGGTCGGTCAGCGGCACGCCGGCCCAGCGGGTGGGTGTCGGCATCCGTCAAGCGTACGTGTCGAGACGACATCTGGTCACGGATGTAGCCAAAGCGGTAGGCTGGGTACACCCGTCGCCAGACTGCATCAGGAGGCCGCACAGTGGACATGCCGCACGAGATCCTCACCCAGTGGTTACGCGGCCGCATCGACTACGGCGGCATGCGGCGCAACTACTTCCGTGGGATGGAGTTCGCGGCCCCGCTCGGCGACCCCGGCTGGTTCGGCCCGAAAAGTGCGGTGTGGCATGTGCATTCACACATGGAGGCGTTGATCTTCGGCCTGCAGTGCGCGGCCTACATCGAGCGCCTCGACCCGAGCATCTTCTGGATGGGCATGCACCACTCCCGCCTGGTCGAACGCGACGAGAGCGGCACCGCCACCGGACGCCTCGACCCCGCAGGCGCGATGGTCCGCCTCGGTCATTCGGTGGCGTTCTTCATCGGCACGGCATACGGGTCGACGGAGACGGCCGAGAAGCTGGCGACCACCGTCCGGTCCATGCACCACACCATCAAGGGTGTGCGCCCCGACGGGCTGCGCTATGACGCCGACGATCCGGACTGGCTGCGCTGGAACTACGCCACCGTCGTGTGGGGTATCGCCACCGCGCACGAGCTCTACCACCCGAACCCGTTGCGCGGCAAGGATATCGACCGCTACTACGGCGAGTTCGTCCGCGTCGGCCACGCGCTGGGCGGCACCGACCTGCCCGCCACCAAGGCCGACACCGCCGAATGCCTCAAGTCCTACCTGCCCCGCCTGGCGGTCACCCACGGCACCGCGATGGCCACTGGGCCGAACGTCGGCCTGCCGCAGAACATCGTCGACTGGGCGATCCGCGACACCATGCCGAAGTGGGCCAAACAGCTCATCCAGCACAAGGACCCCAACATCCTCGAGCGGACGGCACGGCGCACCGCGGTGTGGGGCGTCATCAACGGCCTGCACGCCGCGGCCGGTCCGGCACCGGAGTTCCAGCAGGCGCAGGCGCGGGTCAAGGGCGGCACCACCGTCCCGCACACCGTGCCGACCTACGTCCTGGGCTCCGATCCGGAGCTCAGCCGCGACGAGATCGAGCACAGCTTCGCCTGAGCCCGCACTGCTGTGACGTCAGATTGACCATTGCTCTGACATCACTTTGATGTCACTATGGCGTCATGGATTTGCAGCCGTACGTCGACAACGTGCGCCACGAGCTCGCCGTGGCCGCCGCGGCCGGCGGCCCGGAAGCGCAAGCGCTGGCCGAGCGGCTCACCGCACCCTTGGATTCCGCCCTTCGGTTGGCACTCCTCGAAGTGCTGTCCGAGGCCGCCGAACACCTCACGCAACAGTTGGCGCCGGGATCGGTCGAGGTGCGCCTGCGTGGCCGGGATCCGGAGTTCGCGGTGGCGGCCGCCCCCGACCCCGAACCGGAACCCTCTGTGCCGCCGCCGCCTGACGCCGACGACGCCGGGGGCACGTGGCGCGTGACGCTGCGCCTGCCGGAGAACATGAAACCCGCCGTCGAATCGGCCGCCCGGCGTGCCGGAGTGTCGGTCAACACCTGGCTGGTCCGCGCCGTGTCCGGCGCCTCCAGTGACGCGACGCCCACGCGGCGACCGAGATCGCAGACCGACAAATCCTTCAACGGCTGGGTTCGCTGAACCTCACGAAAGGGAGACACAGATGCCGGAATTCCACACCCCCGACCCCGTCACCGCCGTCATCGACGTCGTCGCCGGTTCAGTGCACCTGGCAACAGGCGAACGCAGCGACACCGTGGTGGAGATCCGCCCGAAGGATCCTTCCCGCGCCTCTGACGTCCGGGCGGCAGAACACGCCCGCGTCGACTTCCGGCACGGGAAGCTGACCGTCTCCGCCGGACCGAAGTTCGTGGCGCTCGGCAGAGGCGGCGCCGTCTCCATCGACGTTGCGATGCCGGCACATTCGCGGCTGCAGGCCTCGTCGGCCTCCGCCGGCTTCGACTGCGACGGCGTTCTCGGCGACTGCCGGTTCTCCTCGGCCGGCGGTGACGCACGGTTCGACGTGGTCGAGGGAAAACTCAAAGCCGACACCGCCTCGGGTGACATCACCGCGCGAAGCGTGACGGGCAACGTCACCGTCTCGACGGCATCGGGGGATGCGACCATCGGTCGGCTCGACGGCGATCTCGGATTCAAGGCCGCCAGCGGTGCATTGACCGTCGAACGGCTGCGCGGCACGGTGCGGGCGCAGACGGCCTCCGGAGACGTCTCGGTCGCCGCGGCCGTCAGCGGCGCCGTCACCGTGACGACCGGTAGCGGCGACGTCGGGCTGGGCATCCCGGAAGGCACCGCGGCCAGGCTGGATGTCCACACCCGCTCCGGCGCGCTCTCCAGCACCCTCGACGTGTCGAGCGGTCCCGCCGACGACGACGAGACGCTCACCGTGCACGCCCGCACGGGTTCCGGCGACATCACCGTGCGCCGGGCCGTCGGCATCGCCAACTGAGGCGCTACTCGCAACCGTTGGGCCGCGCGACGGACAGTCGTGGTGGCCGCTCGACGGAGATCTCGCCACCGGCCGACCGCGACTGAGCGCACACCACCCAGTCCGTCAGGTTGATCTGCTCGTAGGGAGTCCCGTCGCGCGCTTGTTCATCTCAACACCTCCCAAAGTGGTACGGATCACAGCCCGTATACCCCTCAATCGGTCAAGTGCTGCACGCGCTTGCGGTGAACCCTGCCGCCCGCCAACATGATCAGTTACCGTTCAGACCCCGCATTTTGAATAACTGTTGTTCTTCCAAAGTGGTTTTGTCAGCGCTCACAGCTATTGTTCGGGGTCCGATTGCAGTTGCGGTAATCGTCGAGGGGGAATCGTGGCAACAGTTGTGGATCGGTACCGGGAGACGGCGCGACGGCGGCGTCGGCGCGCCGAGCGGGCGAATCGGCGCCTCGACATCCAGGGTCTGCGGATGGTCGCGGTGCTCGCGGTGTTCGCCCACCACCTGTGGGGCTGGCCGGGCGGCGGGTTCGTCGGCATCGACGTCTTCTTCGTCGTCTCCGGCTTCCTGGTCACCACCAGCCTGATGTCAGCCGACACCGCTAAGCACTTCTACTGGACCCGCGCGCGCCGCATCCTGCCCGTCGCGGCCGTCGTCCTGGCCGCCACCTACGTCGCGTCGCTCCTCGTCCTCGCACCGGCCCGCGCCCAGTCCGTCGGCAAGGACGTGCTGTTCGCGCTCGTCGGGGTGGCGAACTGGCAGCCTCCCGCCGAGGACTCCCCCACCGCCCACTTCTGGGCCCTGTCGGTCGGCGAACAGTTCTGGCTCGTCTGGCCGCTGCTGCTCCTGCTGGTCGGCCTGCTCAAGGCGCGCAGGGCAGCGGTCGCCGCGACGGCCGTCGTCACCGCAGCCTCCTTCGCGTGGGCGCTGTACGAAACGGCGGGCAATCCCGCGGACGCCTACCTCGACACGTTCGCCCGCGTGTGGGAGTTCGGCGTCGGCGCGCTGCTCGCCATGGCCGCGACTCAACTCGCGCAGATCCCGCACACCGTGAAACCGCTGCTGTCCTGGGCGGGCCTGCTGCTGATCGTCGCCAGCATGGTCGTCCTCGGTGAGGCCGGCTTCCCGGCGCCGTGGGCGCTGCTCCCCGTCACGGGCACCGCGCTGGTGCTGGCGGCCGGTGTCGGCGGCGAACCGCGGTTCCAGCCGGTCCTCGGCAACCGGGTGAGCACCTACGTCGGCGACCTCTCCTACGCGCTGTACCTGGTGCACTGGCCGGTGATCGTGCTCCTCGCGGCGCTGATGGACCGCGGGCCGTACTTCGACATCTGCGCGGTGGCGTTCGCGTTCGGTCTGGCAATCGCCTGCCACCATTTCGTCGAAACGCCGCTACGGCACGCCAGCAGGGATGCGTTCCGTCAGGCCCGAAAAGACATGGAGCGCGGCCTGTTCCAGGTCGAGCGCCGGACCCGGTACGCCGCCGTCGGCGCGCTGGTCCTCATCGCGATCGGGCTGTGCGCGTTCGCCGCGCGGCCGGACGCCTACCAACCGCACAGCTCAACCCAGCTGACCGGCGGATTGTGACCCGGGGCACACGCTTTTTCGCCTCACCGCGCATTTTGCAACACTGGAAGCCATGAGTGCCACGCGAAAGACCCAGCACCGAGAGGTGGCCAGGCTGGACCGGGTGCCGTTGCCGGTCGAGGCCGCACGCTTCGGCGCGACCGGGTGGCAGGTCACCCGCACCGGCGCCCGCGTCGTCACGAACCTCCGCGGACGCGGCAGCCTCTCGCAAAAGATCGTCAAACAGGTCCCGCAGACCTTCGCCGATCTCGGCCCCACCTACGTCAAGTTCGGGCAGATCATCGCATCGAGTCCCGGCGCGTTCGGCGAAGGGCTGTCCAAGGAGTTCCGCAGCCTGCTCGACCGGGTGCCGCCGGCCAACCCCGAGCAGGTCGCCAAGCTGCTGCGGGAGGAACTCGGCGACGACCCGAAGAACCTCTACAAGAGCTTCGACGACACACCGTTCGCCTCGGCGTCCATCGCGCAGGTGCACTACGCGACGCTGCACACCGGCGAAGAGGTGGTCGTCAAGATCCAGCGTCCGGGCATCCGCCGACGCGTCGCGGCGGACCTGCAGATCCTCAAGCGCGGCGCCCGACTGGTCGAGTTCGCAAAGCTCGGCCAGCGGCTGAGCGCCCAGGACGTCGTCGCCGACTTCGCCGACAACCTCGCCGAGGAACTCGACTTCCGCCTCGAGGCGCAGTCGATGGACGCGTGGGTGTCGCACATGCACGCCTCGCCGTTGGGCCGCAACATCCGGGTGCCGCAGGTGTACTGGGATCTGACCAGCGAGCGGGTGCTGACGATGGAGCGGGTGTCGGGTATCCGCATCGACGACGCCGCGGCCATCCGCAAGAAGGGTTTCGACGGCACCGAACTGGTCAAGGCGCTGCTGTTCAGCCTGTTCGAGGGCGGGCTGCGGCACGGCCTGTTCCACGGGGACCTGCACGCCGGCAACCTCTACATCGACGACGACGGCAAGATCGTCTTTTTCGACTTCGGCATCATGGGCCGCATCGACCCGCGCACCCGGTGGCTCCTGAGAGAACTGGTGTACGCGCTGCTGGTCAAGAAGGACCACGCCGCGGCGGGCAAGATCGTCGTGATGATGGGCGCGGTCGGCACGGTCAAGCCCGAGGCCCAGGCCGCCAAGGATCTGGAGAAGTTCGCCACCCCGCTGACCATGTCGACTCTGGGCGATATGAGCTACGCCGAGATCGGCAAGCAGCTGTCGGTGCTCGCCGACGCCTACGACGTGAAGCTGCCGCGCGAGCTGGTGCTCATCGGTAAGCAGTTCCTCTACGTCGAGCGGTACATGAAGCTGCTGGCGCCGAAGTGGCAGATGATGAGCGACCCGCAGCTGACCGGGTACTTCGCCAACTTCATGGTCGACATCAGCCGCGAACACAAGGAACGCGACGACGAAGAGCTGGAGGTCTGACGGTGCAGATCCGCGAAGGGAAAGCACCGTCGGGCGAAAAGGTGCAGATCCACTACGAGGACATGGGTGACCCCAACCACCCGGCCGTGCTGCTCATCATGGGCCTCGGCGCGCAGCTGACGTTCTGGCGTGAGGACTTCTGCCGCAAGCTCGTCGACCAGGGGCTGCGGGTGATCCGCTACGACAACCGCGACGTCGGGCTGTCGACCTACTTCGACGGTCAGCGCACGAAGGGTTCGCAGATCGGCAACATGGCCCGGTCGCTGGTCGGCAGGCCCAGCCCAGCGCTCTACACGCTCGAGGACATGGCCGACGACGCCGCGGCGCTGCTCGACCACCTCGACATCGACTCCGCGCACGTGGTCGGCGGCTCGATGGGTGGGATGATCGCGCAGATCGTCGCGGCGCGGCACGCCGAGCGGACGAAGACGCTCGGGGTGATCTTCTCGTCGAACAACCAGGCGTTCCTGCCGCCGCCCGGGCCGCGGCATCTGCTCGCGGTCATCACCGGACCGTCGCCGAACTCGCCGCGCGAGGTCATCATCGAGAACTCGATCAAGGTCAGCAAGATTATCGGCAGCCCGGCCTATCCGAAGTCCGAGGACGCGCTGCGAGCCGACGCCATGGCGTTCTACGACCGGGCGTTCAACCCCGTCGGTGTGGCCCGGCAGTTCAACGCGATCACCGGCACCGGCAGCCTGCGCAAGTACAACAAGCAGACGAAGGCGCCGACGGTCGTCATCCACGGCAAAGCCGACAAGCTGATGCGGCCGACCGGCGGGAAGGCGATCGCGAAGGCCATTCCGAACGCCCGGCTGGTGCTGTTCGACGGCATGGGTCACGAGCTGCCCGAGCCACTGTGGGACGACATCGTCGGCGAACTCAAGACCACCTTCGCCGAACGGCCCTGACCAGCAACAAACTTTTGGCGATTGGGTTGGTGGCATCTCGTCCGTTACCATCACCAGTCGAGCGCAGGTGGGCCGTTGCGGCCGTCGACGATGACGCAGACAAGGCCCCCACCCGCTAAGGAAGGCACCACCATGGCCCCATCGGGCAAATTGAAGCCGCATTTCGAAGACGTCCAGGCCCATTACGACCTGTCCGACGACTTCTTCCGGCTGTTCCTCGACCCCTCGCAGATGTACAGCTGCGCGTACTTCGAGCGCGACGACATGACGCTGGAGGAGGCGCAGCGCGCCAAGGTCGACCTCGCGCTGGGCAAGCTGGGTCTGGAGCCCGGGATGACGCTGCTCGACGTGGGCTGCGGCTGGGGCTACACCATGATGCGCGCGGTCGAGAAGTACGACGTCAACGTCATCGGCCTGACGCTGAGCAAGAACCAGCACGCGCACGTCGAACGGATCTTCGCCGAATCGGACAGCCCGCGCAGCAAGCAGGTGCTGCTCAAGGGCTGGGAAGACTTCGATCAGCCCGTCGACCGGATCGTGTCGATCGGGGCGTTCGAGCACTTCGGCCGCGACCGCTGGGACGACTTCTTCACCACCGCCTACCGGGTGCTGCCCGAGGACGGCGTGATGCTGCTGCACACCATCACGGCGCTGACGATCCCGCAGATGATCGAGCGCGGCATCCCGCTGACGTTCTCGGTGGCGCGGTTCATCAAGTTCATCCTCACCGAGATCTTCCCCGGTGGCTATCTGCCGACCATCGACCTCGTCGGTGAACACGCCGGCAAGGCCGGGTTCACGTTGACGCGTGAGCAGTCGCTGCAGCCGCACTACGCCAAGACCCTGGATCACTGGGCGGCGGCGCTGGAGGCGCACAAGGACGAGGCCATCGCGGTGCAGTCCGAAGAGGTCTACGACCGCTATATGCACTACCTGACCGGGTGCGCGGACGCGTTCCGCAAGGGCTACACCGATGTCAACCAGTTCACGCTGGTGAAGTAGCCGGTCCCACAGCAAAGCTTCGAACTATCGCGGGCGTCAAACAGCTGGCGACCGGGTTGACCGACACGTGCCGGGGTGGCCTGAAGGCCGTCCGGGGACGGGTAGGGTGCGGGCAACCGAACAAACGGGTAACGACGAATTGACCTGTCGCGAGGAAGGCCAACAGCGGACTATGTCTGACAACTCAACCAGTAGTACCGAGGAGCTGCGGCCGCACTTCGAGGACATCCAGGCGCACTACGACCTGTCCGACGATTTCTTCGGGGTCTTCCAGGATCCGACGCGTAAGTACAGCTGCGCGTTCTTCACCGGCCCGAACGTCTCGCTGTCGGAGGCGCAGATCGCCAACATCGATCAGCATCTGGACCGGCTGGATCTCAAGCCCGGGATGACGCTGCTCGAGGTGGGCTGCGGCTGGGGTATGACGATGAAGCGGGCGATGGAGCGCTACGACGTCAACGTCATCGGCCTGACGCTGAGCAAGAACCAGCAGGCGTACTGCAACCATCTGCTGTCGCAGGCCGACAGCGACCGCACGTTCGACGTGCGGCTCGAAGGCTGGGAGCAGTTCCACTCCCCCGTCGACCGGATCGTGTCGATCGAGGCGTTCGAGCACTTCGGGTTCGAGCGCTACGACGACTTCTTCAAGACGTGCTTCGACATCCTGCCCGACGACGGCCGGATGACGATCCAGAGCAGCGTCGGGTACCACCCGTACGACCTGCAGGCCCGCGGTAAGAAGCTGACGTTCGAGCTGGCGCGGTTCGTGAAGTTCATGATCACCGAGATCTTCCCGGGTGGGCGCGTCCCGACCACGCAGATGATGGTCGAGCACGGTGAGAAGGCCGGGTTCGTGGTGCCCGAGACGCTGTCGCTGCGCAACCACTACATCAAGACCCTCGGCATCTGGGCGAGCCGGCTCGAGCAGCACAAGGAGGCCGCGATCGCGGCCACCGACGAGGAGAACTACAACCGGTACATGAAGTACCTGACCGGTTGCCAGTACTACTTCATCGACGAGAGCATCGACGTCAGCCTGGTGACCTACCTGAAGCCGGGCGCCGTCGCCGCCTGATCTGGTTTACGAAGTCGCCCCGCCACTTACGAAGTGGCGGGGCGGTTTTCGTCGGTTCAGGTGCTCAGCACTTGTTGGGGCGGTTGACGCCGACCCCGGTCCACGATTTCGCGGTGAAGGTCGAGCCGGCCCTCGGTGACTGCCAGCAGACGGTCCAGTTGGTCAGGTTGAGGACCTCCGTGGGACCGGACTCGTTGCTGTACTCGAGCTCCGGGCCTTCGCCGTCGGTCGCTGCGGTGTAGGCCTCCTGGGCAGCCGCGAGGTTCATCCCGCGGAGGTCCGGCATGGTCCACCGCGTCGGTTGCGCCATGGCGGGTGGTGCGCTCAGAACCGCCGACATCACGAGTGCGGCCGCACCGGCGGCCATGCGAGTTTTCATGCGATCTCCCCTTTGAGAATCTCCCCTACGGCCACGGTAAACGACGGACCGGCCGTCACCGGGGCGTTTCGAATACCCGCGCTGACCGGTTCCACCACGTGAGCGGGCCGGAAATGCCGAACCGGTCAGGCCGCGGCCTTCTCTTCGGGTGCCGCGGTGTCGGTCTCGGGATCGGCGTCCTGACCACCGTCGGTGATGTCGGCATCCTCGGCGTCTGCGTCGAGGTCCTCGGCGCCGTCGTCGGTGACGTCCTCTTCCTGCTCGAGGTCGTCTTCCTCTTTGGGGTCCTCGTTCTGCAGGTCCTCGTCCTCGACGAGTTCGTCTTTGGGTTCTTGCTGAAGACTCTCGTCGTTCGACTCCTCTTGAGGGAGGTCGTCGGACTGGCCCTGCTCGTCGGTGCCTCCTGCGGGGTCGCCGTCCAGGGTCTCCTCGACGAGCGGTGTGTCGATATCGGCGACCTGCTCGACGGTGGTGAGCGGTTCCTCGTTCGAATCCGCGGCCAGCCGGCCGAGCGCCTCTCCCGCCGCCGATAGTTCGTCGGCCTCGCTGTCTGCCGGCGCGGGAACCGGGACCGCGATCATGCTGCCGCCGTTGAAGGCGTCTTCGATGCCCTGGACGATGGCTTCGACGAAGTCCACCGAGAACTGGATGGGATTGAAGGTGAACGGGTTGAACGGCAGGATCGACAGGTTTCGGGCGATGCCCGGGTTGGCCTGGCGGTCGTAGCCGAGGTCGATGAGCAGTTTGGTCACCGGCTGCAGCAGCCGGATGACGGGTTCGACGAATGCGGATGTGCCGGTGGCGTTTCCGATGTCGACGAGCGGCATGAAGATCGGCAGGGTGCCGCGCTGCGGGATGAGCACGAAGGTGGCGTCACCGTGGACGCGCTTCGGTGCGGCGGCGATGGCGGCGGCCAGGCTGGCGTCGTCGTAGCCGTAGGGCATCGCGTCGGTGGGCCCGTTGCTGTTGGGGTCGAGGTAGTAGCCGTGGACGTACTCGAATGCCATGAGCGCGTTGAGCATTGCCAAGGGGTTGCCCCAGTATTGCGGGGCGTCGCCGACGGGGTCGTACTCGAAGGAGTAGTTGGTGCTCTTGACGCCGATGTCGGTCGGCAGCTGCGGGCCGAAGGACACGTTGAGCAGCGGGATGTAGCGCAGGAAGCTCAGCCGCGACCAGAGACCGAGCGGGTTGTTGATGTTGCCGATGGTGACGACGGTGATGCGGTCGCGGGTTTCCTCGTCGAGTTCGGCGATGTCGTACATGGCGCGGGAGACGACGGCGCCACCCTGGGAGTAGCCGAAGACGGCGATCTGCTCACCGGCGTTGGTGCCGTCGGCCAGGACGGTGGCGAGTTGGGTGTTGAGGTTGGTGACGCCCTCTCCCACCGATTTGTTCCAGGTGTCGCACGTCAGGCCGGGGCACCAGCCGGGCAGCGGGATGGGCCAGAAACTGGCGGGATAGTCGACGCCGAGAAGATCGCAGCCGTTCAGAGAGGTGCAGTCGACACCTGACGGGTCGATGAAGCGGTCGGCGGCGTTCTCCTTGTATCCGGTGACCGTGCCGATGTTGTGGGTGCCGGTGCCCGGGACGATGAGCGCGATCGCGCCGAAGGCAAGCGCCGCCGCGAACGTGGACGCGATCCAGAGCACGACGGTCGCGACGAGCGAGGTGATGACCAGGATGCTTGCGTTTGCATACTTACGCATGGGGAAACGATCACATATCCCGAGGGTGAGTGGGCCTAATTAACATCACAACTGTGCGTGTCAATCGAGGCGCCCGAAAGACGGTCGCTGCAAAACCACTACGCCGTGACGCTGGGGATCCCCGCCGGAGTGCTCGAGCGATCGCCGACGACGACGAGGAGGAGGACTACAACCGGTACATGAATACCTGCCCCCGGTGCCGGTACTACTTCGTTGACGAGGCGCGCGACGTCATCCGGGCGACCCACCTGAAGCCGCGTGCAGTACCCCCTGATCCGACATACGGAGCCGCCCCACCACTTTCGAAGCGGCGGGGCGACCTTCATTTGGTGTCAGCCGGTCAGCACTCGTTCGGCCGCTTAACGCCAACCGCAGGTTTCGATTTCGCCGTTAGGGTGGCCCCAGCAGCCGGATCCTGCGAGCATATTGTCCAATTGGTGAGATTGATAATCTCCCCGACGCCCGCCCAGTTGATCGGACGAAGCGCTAATCCGCTGCCCTGCGTCGCATCGCCAAAGACCTTCTCCGCCCTCGCCAAGCTCATCCCTTTGATGGCGGGCATAGACCACTTAGATGGCGCGGCCATCGCAGGTGGAGTGCTAACCGCCAACGACAATGCGAAGGCGACGGCGCCCGCTGCAAAACGAATCTTCATGAGTTCCCCTCGTCAAATCCCCACGGCCACGGTAGCTGATTGCGTGGTCGCTTCCCAATCTAGATCAGTCTGATCCCTTTCGGCCGAGTCATTTCTGCGCGATGACGCCGAGGCGCGCGCAGCAGCGAAGGTGCGACCCGAAGTCCGACGGTCGCGATCGAAAATTCGACGGCGAGCGGCGCTGCCCTCGCCGGCGCTTGCATGCCTAATCAATTAACATCGCTCCGACGAGCAGGCATCGATTAGCTGCAACACAGTCGACCCCCGGTCGTGGGAGTCGACGCCTCGATTCAGCGCAATAGCGGTATGAAGTATGCGACATCTCCCCCGACTTACAGGCCACAACGATCCAGCGCACATGCCCTAACTGCTAAGGCGTCCTCGCACGAGTCTTATCGGGGCAACGTAACGCCGGCCGGTGCGACAGCTTGAGCCTGCCGCGGAGGGCAACCGCAAGGCACTGACCTCCCGAAACAGAGTATCGCGCGGTCGGCTCGCCTGTTCGCAGGTGTCCGTGAACCAGTGTAGTTAGCGTCGGACCCGACGGTGTGTCACGATGACGCCGTGCGGGGGATAATTCTGGCCGGTGGTTCGGGCACGCGGCTGCATCCAATAACTCTGGGGATTTCTAAGCAACTCGTCCCTGTGTACGACAAACCAATGGTGTACTATCCGCTGTCCACGTTGATGCTCGCCGGCGTCCGTGACATTCTCGTGATTACAACGCCCCACGACGCCGAAGGCTTTGCACGCTTACTGGGTGACGGGTCACAGTTCGGTGTATCTATCACCTTTGCTCAACAGCCCTCGCCGGATGGCCTGGCGCAGGCGTTCGTTATCGGTGCCGACTTCATCGGTGCAGAACGTGTAGCACTGGTACTCGGAGACAATCTGCTATACGGGCCCGGTCTTGGCAACCAACTCGAACGCTTTTCTAGCGTCTCTGGCGGCGCCATCTTTGCGTACTGGGTAGCCGAACCCTCTGCTTACGGTGTAATCGAGTTTGACCACAATGGCGCGGCCGTATCTCTGGAAGAGAAGCCAAAGCATCCGAAAAGCAACTATGCCATTCCAGGGCTGTACTTTTATGACAATGACGTGGTCGAAATCGCACGTAATCTGACGCCGAGTGAACGCGGCGAGTACGAGATCACCGATGTCAATCGAGCTTATCTCGTAGAGAGACGGCTACAGGTGGAGGTATTACCCCGCGGGACCGCTTGGCTGGATACGGGGACGTTCGATCAAATGACTGACGCCGCCGAGTACGTGCGCACAATGGAGCGACGCACCGGACTGAAGATTGGAGTGCCGGAGGAGATCGCTTGGCGGAAGGGCTATCTGACGGACGATGAGTTGAGGACCCGAGCCGAGATGCTCGTAAAGTCCGGCTACGGCACTTACTTGCTGGACCTTCTCGCCAGGGGGCGCTGATGTCGCGCTTGCTAGTAACTGGAGGAGCTGGCTTCATCGGTTCGAACTTTGTCCATCATGTTATCGAACACACCGATTATGACGTCATTGTGCTGGATAAACTCACCTACGCGGGAAACTTGGCGTCGTTGTCTGGGCTGCCGGAAGCGCGAGTTCGCTTTATTCAAGGCGACATCACTGACGCGTCGCTAGTCGACGACCTTGTACCCACCGCCGATGCGATCGTGCATTTCGCTGCAGAGACGCACAACGATAACTCTCTGCACAACCCAGAACCTTTTTTGCAGACCAACATACTCGGCACTTTCAGCCTATTAGAGGCGGCGCGCAGACACGAAACACGCATCCACCATATTTCCACCGATGAGGTCTATGGGGATTTAGCGTTGGATGCGCCAACAAGGTTTACCGAAATCACTCCATACAACCCATCGTCGCCATACTCGTCAACCAAAGCCGGCAGCGATCTATTAGTCCGGGCGTGGGTACGGTCGTTTCAGGTGGAGGCAACCATATCAAACTGCTCGAACAATTACGGGCCGTACCAGCACGTCGAGAAGTTTATTCCTCGGCAGATCACAAATGTGCTGCGCGGAATTCGTCCCAAACTCTACGGCCAAGGCCTGAACGTGCGCGACTGGATTCATGTTGATGACCACTCTTCAGCAGTATTGCGGATCCTCGAAAACGGCAAAGTCGGTGAGACTTACCTCATCGGCGCCGACGGCGAAAAAGACAACAAGACTGTGGTAGAAATGATCCTTTCCCTGATGGGTCAGCCATCGAACGCGTATGACCAGGTAACCGACCGGGCTGGCCATGACCTACGTTACGCAATCGATCCGACCAAGTTGCGCGAAGAGCTCGGCTGGCAGCCGCTGTATCGCGATTTCGAACAGGGTCTTATAGCGACGATAAAATGGTATCGCGAACATGAAGACTGGTGGGCGCCCGTCAAGGGCGCAACTGAAGCATTCTATGCGAAACTTGGACAATAATCACAGGACGAGAGTGAGCGATGGAGCAAGGTAAAGTCCTGCGGGCAGACGTGACGCCGATTCCCGGCCTTGTCCTTTGGGAACTGCCTGTTCATGGCGACAACCGCGGCTGGTTCAAAGAAAATTGGCAGCGGGAAAAGATGGTGGCGGCAGGGATGCCCGATTTCGGTCCTGTACAGCATAACGTATCTTTCAATACGGCAGCTGGCACTACCCGTGGTATCCACGCCGAACCCTGGGACAAATTGGTTTCGGTAGCTACAGGACGCATATTCTGCGCGTGGGTTGACCTTCGCTCGGGCCCATCCTTCGGCGCTGTATTTACCGCCGAACTCGATCCGTCTCGTGCCGCGTTCGTGCCTAGGGGCGTCGGTAACGCATTTCAAACACTCGAACCCAACACTGCCTATATCTATCTTGTCAACGATCACTACTCTCCGGACGCTACTTATACATCCGTGAACCTGGCCGACGAGACCGTGGCGATCGACTGGCCCATCCCTCTATCGGACGCGGAGCTGTCGGAGAAAGACCGCGCCCACCCGCGCCTAGATCAGGTGCTGCCCGTACCGCGCCGTAAGACGTTGATTCTCGGCGCGAGCGGACAACTGGGACGAGCTCTTGTAGACCTCCTTGGTAACTCACCGCATGCTGAGTTCGCTGGACGCAGCGACGTTGATCTGACTGACGCGCGCCTTCCGTCGGCGCGGCGGTGGCACGACTACGACACAATTATTAACGCCGGCGCTTACACAGCTGTCGATTTGGCGGAGTCGGCCAAAGGACGTGCGGAGGCGTGGGCAACGAATGTCGTCGGTGTTTCGGCACTTGCGCGCATCGCAGCATCCCACGACATCACACTCGTACATCTTTCCAGCGATTACGTATTCGATGGCACCGCCACTCGGCCATATCGGGAGGACGATGCGGTGTCACCGCTCGGGGTCTACGGGCAGACTAAAGCGGCCTCCGACTACGTCGTCGCAACAGTCCCTCGTCACTACATCATCCGTACATCATGGGTAATCGGCGACGGCCGGAATTTTGTGCGCACAATGCTGTCGCTCGCCACGCGCGGCGTCGACCCATCCGTAGTGAACGATCAGTATGGGCGATTAACCTTTGCCTCCGAATTGGCGCGAGTGATCAAGCACCTAACGGAGAATCGCGCACCGTACGGTATTTACAATGTGAGCGGCGACGGCCCAGCGATGTCCTGGATGGATGTCGCCAGACAAGTTTTCAGGCTTGCGGGACACGATCCCGAAAAGGTGAAGGGTGTCGGCACTGACGACTACTTCGTCGCTGCTACGGCCCCGACGGCTCCACGCCCTCGCTACAGCGTTCTCGATTTGAAGAGGGTGAAGTCAACTGGCTACCGCCCTCCAGAAGCCGAAGATTCGCTCGCAGCTTACGTGCGAGATGAGGTCGGGTGAACGTCCCCGCGACGCAAATGCGGCTAGACTCTGGGCCAACGTTGCAACGGCTGCAGGATGCGCCGATCAGCTTGCGTACTTAAGTTTATGCCCGTGTCGATCTGACCGAAGTCAGCCACACGGCAGCTCGGCAGCGACGTCATCGAGTCGGCCGATGTATATCAGTTTGACATCGATACGCCGCGCTTGGTGCGCCGTCGCTCAAGACTGGCTACCGAATAACGCCGTAGCGCTCAAGGTAGCCGACGGCAATAACCCCAAGTCGGCCGACGATCAAGGCGCTTCCCTAAGGCCCTGTCTCACGATCACTTCGCACGCCATGACGCAATTATGCCTGAGGTGAGCCCTTCGGAGTGGTCCAGTTGTTATGCGACTCTGTCGCCCGGCTTGCGGGCAAGGAAGAATCGACAACGACATGGCAACGAACAAGCGCCGGCGGCACACCCCGGACCAGATCATCCGCAAGCTCGCCGAGGGCAACAAGCTCCTCGGTGCCGGCCAGGAACTGGCTGAGGTGTGCCGGCATCTGGAGATCACCGAGTCGACGTGGCACCGCTGGATTGCCCAGTACGGCGGCATGAAAGCCAACGAGGCCAAACGGCTCAAGGAACTCGAAGCCGAGAACGCCCGGCTCAAGAAGCTGGTCGCCAACCAGGCCCTCGACATCGACATGCTCAAGGAGATTTCGGCGGGAAACTTCTAACCCCGAACCGCAAGCGCAGCGCGGTCATAGCGCTGCGTGAGCGGTTCGGGGTCTCTGAGCGCCGGGCCTGCACCGTCGTCGGTCTGCACCGTTCCACGATGCGGCTGACACCGGCACCGGTCACCACCGAGGAGGCCGAGCTTCGTGCCTGGCTGCGCCGGTTTTCCACCGACCGCCCGCGGTGGGGGTGGCGCCGGGCCGCCAAGATGGCGCGCCGTGCCGGCTGGAAGGCCAACAACAAGCGCATCCGCCGACTGTGGCGCGAGGAGGGCCTGCGGGTGCCTCAGCGGCGCCGCAAGAAGCGGCTGACCGGCATCGGTGTCGCCGTGGGTGCGATGTCCCCGATCCGCCCGAACGTGATCTGGGCGATGGACTTCCAGTTCGACACCACCGCCGATGGCCGCACGCTGAAGATGCTCAACGTCATCGACGAGTTCACTCGCGAAGCACTCGCGATCGAGGTCGACCGCGCCATCAACGCCGACGGCGTCGTCGACGTGCTGGATCGCCTGGCCCTCACCTACGGGGCGCCACACTATGTGCGCTTCGACAACGGTCCCGAGTTCGTCGCGAACGCCGTGGCCGATTGGTGCCGATTCAACAGTGCCGGTTCACTTTTCATAGATCCGGGCTCGCCATGGCAAAACGCCTGGATCGAATCATTCAACGGCAGGCTCCGTGATGAACTGCTCAACCTGTGGCGCTTCGACTCCCTGCTGGAGGCCCGCGTGATCATCGAGGACTGGCGCCGCGACTACAACGCCAACCGACCCCACTCCGCCCACGGCGAACTCACCCCAGCCGAGTTCGCTCTACAGTGGACCACGACCCATCAACCCCAAGTCGCATAACGACTGGACCACCAAACGGGTCCCCCTCATGCCGACTTGAGAAACCATGTTGCCGCGGCCTGTGCTCGGCCGCGAATGCGGTGTGAGCGCTCAGCAAGTAAGTTCAATTATCGGCGGTAGCAGGCGGTGAATCTGCAGCCCAACGGACCGAAATATTCCATCACTACTGCCGATCGGATCGAAAATGTCTTCGACCTCGTCGCGAGCGAGGCGCGCGCGAAGGGACGAGAGCGATGCTAAATCAGTGGCATCGGAGCGCGACGCCAGGCGCGAGGCTTCATCGAGCGTGAAGGTGTTGTGCAACTGGCGTGGCGCCAGTTCCAACACGCTGTCTCGGTGCGCTTTCGTCATGGTGAGTATCAAATCAGATCCAAGCGCTAATTTGTCCGTCAATTGCCTGGCTGCGAAGCGCGCAGCGTCGCCGGCAAGTTCTTTAACCACACGCGCAGCGAGCGGATGCATGTCCTGACCTACCAACGCTCGAGTGCCAGCGCTAGCGGCGTGTACATTCCGAATGCCTTTTCTGTCGCAGTACTCAGCGGTGAGTCGTTCTGCAATTGGTGAACGGCAGATATTCCCGGTACAGACGAAGAGTATACGCAAAGCACTCCTTGGCTAGTCGGATTGCCTTCTGACCGACGTGGACGCCGCACCCTAAGCTTAGAACCTTCGGTTGGTCATGTCGGACGCGTAGTACTCGCGTCGCCGCAAAAACGTTGCGTCTTCGCCGGGCCCAGACTCGCTGCTTGCTGGCGGACAACCACCTGCCGAAGCAGGATGGAAGCCTTTTCGCCTCAATGGCGCCTATGGCCTTTCCCTGCGGCGAAGTGCCGCGTCGAAGCGAATATGGTATCGCGCCCTCAGGTCACTTGACGTGCCGACTGTATGGCACGTGTGGCCCAGAGCCTGATTGCGGGCCGGGTCAAGACACCACACAGAGCCCCGGCATGCTCATCTTGGCACCACCACTGCGTAGCAGCGGACCCGTGCGCCAGTGCGACCCATGCTGGGTGTGGCAGTTCAGGCAGTTGGGGCACGGCTCCCCAATCGTACAGTTTTCGTACTGCGGTAGGGTCTCACGAGGCAATAGTTCGCACAGGCCAGTTGTTCGGAGCGGACATTCGAGCTGTTTCGCTTTCCCAGCGGAGGGTGGGGTAACTTGCGATCGCGGATTGTACGCGTTGCCGATAAGCACCTCCTAATCGTGGCCAATCTAATGGCGGCCGGCTGTGGCACCATTTCTGGGGTCCTATTGACCCGCGGCCTTGGACCTGCTGGACGCGGAGAATTAACAGCCGTGGTGCCGATAGCGGTACTACTGAGTTCCGTCTCCCTGCTCGGACTTGTCGACTATGTTATATGGTTTACGGCACGTAACCGGAGTTTCCCCGGATGGTCGACAATTCGAAAAAGTCAACTGATCGGGCTCCTATTGGCTGTAGTTACTTTTTGCATGGTTCTTACGGCGACGATCATAAGGCACCCGTCAACGCTCTGGCTTGCCATCATTGCCGTGCTTAGTCTACCCGCAATGCAGACAGCATTGATCAAACAGGGCTACCTGCTAGGGGTGGCGCGGTACAAGCAGTTGTTTGTTGTGCGCGTACTGCCTCAGTTGATCGTGTTGTTTGCCGCTTTGGTATTTCATTACTTGTCGTACTTCAACGTTCTGTTGGTGGGGACAGTACAGCTAGCTGCAACGGCAGGAGTCTGCCTACTATTCCGTACCGGCGGAAAGTCGAATTCCGAACAGGAGGAGCGGGATTCCCAACTAGTCTTTAAAGTTTCCCTTCCGGCCTGGACTGCAGGATTACCCGCCCTTGCACTACAACGTTTAGACCTATTGTTAGTTACCATCCTTATCCCGTCCACAGCGCAAATCGGGTTCTATTCCGCTGCTATTACACTATCGGCACTACCTCAGATGGTGGCGCAGTCGATAGGCATGACCATTCGCGCGAGCGCGGTGACGGCAGAAAGCAAGCGGCGCTTACTGGGATTCGGGGCAGACGCGTCAATATTCTGCGGTTTCACCATGGCGCTGATGCTAGCTGCGCCCTACATAATCCCGCTATTACTAGGAGAGAATTTCCGTCCGGCGGTCACCCCGTCCGTGTTACTTCTATGCGCTGCGATCCCCTTAGGTCTATCAACATTGCTTGCTGAAGAAATGATCGGATTCAATAAGTTCCGTTACGTGGGCCGCGCTTGGGCGATCGGCGCGGTTCTAACCGCGACGTTGGTGGCAAGCCTTATACCAATACTTGGAATTATGGGCGCCGCCCTAGGATGCCTGACCGGGTATAGCATAACATTCATCGCTATGCTGCTCTTTCGTTCGAAACTCCTTTGAAACAAGTTCGCATCTCGACCCCATTATTATGAGCTCCGGGATCACCCATCAATGCACGAGTTGTCCGCTATCGGCTTCACTGCAGTGCCTCGCTCTCGATACCTCGGGCGGCGTAACCGAGACGTTTGACGTCGCGGTGGGCACGCACCTGCGCTCAGAAACCTCAATACGGTTGGCGCGCCTCCAAATCGATCGCATAGGCTAGGCCCAGGGTCTCATGCGGGACGCGAAAAGGCGGGGAGGCAGATGAGGCAGCGCGTAGTGCGGATCTTTCACGGCGGAGTAGTCGACCGCTATCAAAGGCGTGACGAAGAGCTAGCTGCGGATTGTGACGTACTTTTAATTGTTCCCGACCGCTACCGAGAACTCCCTACCATGACCCATGGTAAACCTAGACAGTCGGGGCGTCTAACCGTCGCGACATGCCCCACTCGTGGCCCGCTCCGCAATCCGCTATGGAGCTACGACGTTCGAGCGCTGGCGAAACTGCTAGGCCACTTCAACCCAACGATAATCGACATTCACGAAGAGCCATATAGCCTGGCTATGGGGTCTGTTTTGTGGGCGGCACCGAAAACTACTCCGATAATATTTAGATCGAGCCAGAATGTCGAGAAGCGGTACCCTCCGCCCTTTAAGTGGATCGAAGCCCGAGCGTATATGCGCTCCTCCGCCGCGTATGTTCCGAGTCATCAGGCAAGCGATGTGTTGCGATCAAAAGGATACAATAGAGCAATTCATATCGTCCCGAATGGTGTCGAGTTGCCTTCCGCCGATTCTGTCGGCTATGACGTTCACTCGCCGAGATCTATCGTTTTTGCCGGCAGGTACACTGAACGAAAGGGATTGCACGACCTGATCAAGGCTGCGTCAGGGCTTGAGCTGGATCTCCACTTTGCTGGTGGCGAATCGGAGTTGGTCCGCGGGAGCGGGTGGCAGGATCACGGGGTACTCCCATACCAGGCGTTGACGGAACTATATCGTCGATGCGACGCGATTTGCGTACCAAGTCGAGTCATGCCAAGGTGGTCTGAACAATTCTGTCGCAGCCTCGCTGAGGCAATGGGATATGGACTGCTCCCAATCGTCAGTACTAGCGGAGCACTGAGTGACGTTGCCGGCCGTGATGCGATTACCTTTTCTGCTAATTCACCATCTTCGCTTCGAGCCAGCCTCGAACACTTCATTGAGATGCCTGAGCCCCTTTTGGCAGAGAAACGGCGGAAGGCGGCGGAACACGCACGCCAGTACTCATGGTCGGCTACGTCCAAGCAGCTACTTGAGATATACGAGGGTGTCTTGAAGCCGGTAGGCGCGAATAGGTTAAATTCGTGACGTGCGGTCACACGTCTTTGTGGCACAACACCCGTCAGACAAATAGCGCCCACCGAATTAACTTTACGTCAATTCTGACAACGCGGACACGAGGCGCTCAGCGAATCGCACTTCGCTGAACTCGTCGGCGTGGCTCTCGATCGCCCGGCTGTCCCATAGATGCTTCCGACTTCGGATAAGTGCCGCGCGCACGTGGTCTGGAGTTGGCTGATCGAAAAAAAGACCCGTCTCACCCTCGACGACGGTGTCTAGGAACCCTCCCCATCGGAGGACAACTGAAGGCTTCCCAAAAGCTGCAGCTTCGACTGGAGTCAACCCATAATCTTCGTAACTTGCGGACAGCAATGCAGTGCACCGAGCGTACAACCAGTACATTTGACGATCAGTGAGGTCTTTCAGCATGACTACGTTTGCACGGACCGATCGCCGCAAACGTCTCTCCTCGGGACCTGCCCCGACGATGACTAGAGGATAATTGAGCGATGAAACAGCCTCGACCAAAACGTCTACATTCTTATACGGCAACAATCGAGAGACGCAGAGGTAGAAACCTTCACTCGAGTCGAAGGATTTTGGGAGATCAGGCTCGTCCGGAACCACCCCGGGTCTAATCGAGTGGGGGGCTGGGAGAACTTCGGCTTCTATTCCGTAGGTCGCCTTAATACGGCGCATGACCTCGGTGGAGTTCGCGAAGTACTTCGATGCGGTAGCGGCATTTCGACGGTCCCAGCGCTCGAGAAACGGGCGCAGGCCCTCAACTGCGATACGCCGGGGGGTGTATGCGCGCGTGCCGAAGTACGCGTCGGTCTGGTACAGCCAGCGGGCTGGCGAATGGCAATACACGATCTTTGCCCCGGGTACCCTGTAGCCGTGCGCCCAGCCGCTCGTGCTCACAATCAGGCTCTCGGCGTCGACGCGCGTCGAGCTAACTGCAGCCGCCAGGAGCGGCAGCGCCGCCCTGTGCGATCGCCGGAAAATTGCGAATCGGTTCAGCCAACTGGCCCGGATATCTCGTTGCTGGAATTCAGGGTACGTCGAGTTTGGATCATAGAGAGTCGTGTAGATGGATGCTCGGGGGAACGTTCGTGCCATGGCAAGAACAACCCGCTCGGCTCCTCCGCGCTGAGTTAGGTAGTCATGGGCAATTGCGACATCTGGTACAGACACACAGCCCACAATAGCTCCGATAGAAGTCGGCGGGAATCTATGTGTGTACCGGACGCAGGCGTCGCAGCCGCCACGTAATGCACGCAGGCGTAAGCGACGACTTGTTGAGTAAACGGGGCAGCACGATTACGCGAGTATTAAGCGCGGATCCACTGTGCTGCGAGCCTTAAACAGGGCAATCAGCTACGCCGCCTTGTCTCATAGCGGCTCAACGCCCGTTCGATTATCGCAGCGGTGTGGGTGCGAGATGCAATGGCGTCGTCGGGTCGCGGCGCTCTATACTCAGCACCCTGTCCAGAAGATATTCTGGACAGGAAATTCGACAAGTAATCCGCACTCTCAGCAACAGATGCATCGATGGGAACCCCCGCCCGGGCTGCGAGCAGCTCCCCGTAGGGAGGTATGTTGCTCGCGATGGTGGGAATGCCCGAAGCGAGCGCCGTGTACAGGGGTAGACCGAGCCCCTCGTATGCCGAGAAAGACACAAACCCCGAACAGCATTCGAAAAGCGCAGCGAGGACCTCATCGCTGACCGCAGACCGAATCTCAGTCCTTGGGGGCAATCTCTCTGGGGTGAAGTTGCTAACTAATACCAGCTTCCAGTCGGGGTGCTGTGGGCCGGTACGCTCCCACGTATCTAAGAGATATGCCAGCCGCTTGTTTGGGCGGTTAGCTGCAACTGAAAGTAGAAACTTGTCATGTGCCGGACGGCTGTGCACAGGATTTATGGCCCCCAGATGGAGCGGCACCGGGTTCACCCGGGGAAAATGCCTTTTGATGGAGCTCGCCGTGAAATCACTAACCGCAAACACCGCGTGTGCCCGGGAAACGGCTGTCCTCTCCCTTAAGAGCAACTTTGGATATTCCTGCGGTCGGTCGAGGCTGCCCAGGTCATGTACCACCACCGCGAGTCTGCGTGCGTTCGCAGGCAACGGGGCGAGACGGGGGACGAATACCCAGTCGAATCGCATTGCGGTGCTGCACTTGAGGGTTTCGAGTTGGCGAAGCAGCCCACGTTGAACGGACCGCTTAGCTAGTACAGAGACCTCTAGTTCCGTGCACGATGAGAGAGCATCATAGAGAAACCGCGTCACCTCACCCACACCGGACCGATCGTCCATGCCTCGGCCATCGAACAGTACTTTCAACACACCTCCGCCGGTCTGGCAACGGACACGCAGGAATATTATTGGCGACGAAGCCCTGGGCCGCCCTTTACTTGGGCCGCGGAACCTACAGTATCTCGACTTAGATATTTAGATCGCGGCGGATTACTCGAAGTGGCTGCAAGTAGTCCAATTAGAAACAGCCCACTTCCGGTGGTCAAGATCGGTACCGTAATTGAAGCAGTCAGAACGTATGTACACACAACTATCCGCGTATGTGCCCGCCGCCGGTCTTGAGCGGAAGCTATGAAGCCTAGTATCGCGATTCCATATAGGGTTAAGCCGACGATGCCCGCTTTCCAGTAAACCATCCAGTATGAGCTATGGATGTCATTCTTCATCACGATGCGGCCATTATCAAGAAATACGATCTCGGTGCCGAGTCCGTCGCCGAAGATGCTTCGCGCCCCGATACGGTCTGTCACAGCGCTGGTCTCGGATTCGCGATAGGCGATAGATTCTGATCCAAGTCGTGACGATTCAAAGCGTGAAAACAGATTCGGCGTCAGCACAGCCAATAACGCGGCGCCGAGAAAAATGACAGCGAAGGTCCGAAATCCGGCACGGTAGTATCCAGTTGGCTGCACCCGAGTTTCGAGCGGACGAACGCGTGATCTCCGCACCAGATGCCTGAGCGCCAGGCCAATGGCGCAGGCCCCCGCGGTAGCGATGATTAGCGTGAAGGTACCGCTAACCATCAGCCCACCCACCAATAGAATAAGCTTAAATGTCGAGGGCGAAGGCATCAAGCCGCAACAGACAAGTGCGATCAGTATCCCAAAAACCCAATCCAGAGCAACTCGGCTCAAAGGCGTAGCCCCGTCAAGCAGAAAAAATGCGTTATGGACGGGCTGGTCTACTAGCGTAACCACATACGCGAAGCCTAACAACGCAAATAGCGCTTGACTATAAACAGCTGCATTGAATACGCGCCAGATATATTGGGGTGGCAGTCGTGAACCTATGATCGTCCCCGCCATCACCGGCACTGCTAGTAGTATCTCGCTCGAGCCGGCATAGACCGATCTTCCAGCAAGCATGGTCTGCAGGTAGGCAAATGCGAGTAATAGGGCGAGCGGAAGCACGACTTTCCAGTTGATAGATCGTCGCTTTATGAGCGCAAGCGCTGCGCCGGCCGCGCCGATCAGAATAAGATCGCGTTGGCTAACATTGAATCCCAATACACTGATCGGCGCACCAAGCTCTCTATACCAAAGGGCGGTAAGGACGAGGATACCCACCAAAACGGCGGGATTAACCATCACGAGAACCGCCGCCACCGCCAATCCAACTGGGATGACGACGGGAACCTGCGCCGCAAAGAGTAGATAGAACGAGGCGAGAAGATATGCCCCGCAGACCACCACAGCCACGCCGATTCGTGTTTGACCAGCGGATGTGTTCGAAGGTGGCTGTATTTCCGCCCGGCTCGGTTCTAGGCTGGCAATTGCACTCAACTGTCACATCCCTGTTACTACAGCCATTGCGGATCCTTCATTGTAGTAGTCTGGGAATTCGCGTGCCGACGATCGCTTGGGACCTAAGTACAACGCTTCGCAACGGGGTGGTCTCGCCGGCAAGGTGGTTCGACAGCGAGGTCAGATCGGCCGGTCTTGATCTTAATCTCTGTGTCGATGACTGAATTTGGCGTGTTAAACAATACCTGTTAGGTCCAGAGATTTCATTACGAGTCAACGCGCCTCCAAGTAACTAGCCACGCTGTAGACGGCGTTGTACTGCAGATATGGGTCGATGGCTGCGCTTCCGCATCTCGAGAACCCAGCGCGCCCATGCCAAACGGACAAAGATCTTCACCTCGATAGTTAGCGCCTGTACCACTCTCCGGCGGAGGTGTGGTTGTAACACGGCACGGTATAAGAACTCGATTCGCAACCGTACTACCCAGTCCGGGGGTCTAGGCACCGTGCCCGCGAGCGTCTCAATCGCGCCTCCGATTCCAACAGCCACGCAAGCAGGGTCCAATTTTAGTAGTTCGGACCCGACGATCTCTTGTACAGGACTCCCAAGAGCGATGAGGTAGACCAGTCCACTCGGACCCAAGTGCTCCCGCTGCGATGCCCAAATCGCCTCTGCTTTAGTTGCGGCAAGACTGGCCGTAAAACGTCCGCCGTACCCTTTCCAGCCATAGCGCTGAAGCAATCTGTTCCGTGCCTCATCGGAAGCTCCCACGACCACGATTGTCTTTTCTGGCCAGAGAGTGCCTTGTGCTACGCGTTCCACTAGTTCTCGGCCTGTAATCCGGTGCTGACGAATTCCCTTCAGGGCCAGAAGCAGAATAATTCCATTACCGTCAGGCAGTATCAGTTTGGCCGACTCAAGCGCCTCTCGGTACCCTTCATTACCCTCGGCAACCCATAGTTGCCATGGCGCTACGGTACAGATAGAGCCGGCGCCCAACTGCTCCACGTCGCTCCAGGTGGCAAGGTCCACAAAGCCCGAACCCAATGCTACTCGCACGTTAGTCGGCTCTTTTGATATCAAGACTGGCTTTTTTACGCATCGCAGACCATCCACCAGTCAACAGCCTCCCAATAGTTGCTGCTCTAATCCTGGTTATCAATCTCATAAAATAGTACTCAGTCAAAGAAAAGTGCTTCAGGTAATATAGCCGCTTGCTTTTCTCGCGCTCGATGTTTCTGTCGAGCGATTGGTTACTTGAGCCCACCCCAGCCGCGTGATATACCTTGATATTTCTTGCCACTGCTATTCGTGCCCCGTTGTCCAGTAGGCGCTTCTGAAGGTCGTTCTCCTCACAATACATAAAGAATCGTTCATCGAACCCTCCTATAGCGATTAACGAGCTTCGCCGAACAAAGATGCAACACCCGGAGACGCTAGCCGCGGAAGTCAGATACTGGATGCCGTCTATCGATTCACCGACACGGTAACGTCTCGTACGCCACGGTGGACCCATCGCTCTTGAGAAAGAATCGTCTTCCGAGACGAAAGGCGCGATGACGTCTACTCCGCCGACACGCGAAGCCAACTCAACAAGTTCGATAGCCTGAGTAGACGTCATTTCAACATCTGGATTCACGAATCCTACCCACTCAGTATTGACGCTCTTCCATCCAAGGTTGCAGCCGGCGCCGAAACCGTTATTCTCCGACTGGATTATTGTCGGCCGAATTGTCCATCTTTCGACTTCTGGAAGTTTGTCGCTCGCGTTGTCTACCAGCACGAACCGAATCGATTCTGGATCGTATCCCACGGAAAAATTGAGTTCATACGTCGGCAGCACAGTGTCACTGTTGTGCAGTACCGTTACAATCGACACCATCGGCTTCATATCGGCTGCCTAGTTTGGGACATCGTTACTACTCCGAAGATGTCGGAAGGGTGATCTTCGAACGACGCCACGCACTTGCGGACTATGTCGGATCATCGAAGCGACCTCGCCAAGGCAGCCGACCGCCCCCGCCGCTGCGCCGACGGCACCGTGATGCCGGTGCGCATATCGCATCCGGGATTCGAGGTTGAATTTGTGCATCGCCGGTGACCTACCGTGGCTCCCACCGACTCGGTGCTGCACTGACACTCCCGCGTCGATCCATGCCGCCCCGGGCGGTAGTCGGTGACAGATGTCTACATCCTCCCAGAAGAGGAAGAAATCTTCATCGAAGCCGCCGACCGCTTCAAATGCCGAACGCCGCCAAACCATGAATGCTCCGCTTATCCAGCCCACCGGTATTAAGCTCGACGTTTCTGGCGGAATATCTATCCTGAGCGGCCGCCTCAGTGCAATATCGAAAAGACTAGGCAGACGGTTCGCATCGCTGACACGGTCACCGTTCTCGTCGAATAGCCTGGGCCCTATCACCTGAGCTGATTCGTTACGAGCCAGCGAGTCAATTAGTGATTCCAAATCCTGAACCGCGAACGAGACATCGGGGTTTACTATTGCCAGGTATTCGGATCGGGCTGAGCTCGCCAGGGAATTTATTCCCGATCCGAATCCTATATTCTCGCCAAAGCAGATGTGAATTCGTCCACTATCGTTAGCAGCGGCTAGTTCTTGCAATTCCATGCGAGTCCCGCCATTGTCGCGGAAGTATATGTTCCAGGTGGGCGGAAAACTCTCCGTGAACCGTTTCCAGAATTTGTCGATATCGTGCCCGCTGTTGTAAGTCAGCACTAACACGTCTACAGCCATCAGCGTCCACATCTCCAGCTGGCAGGTTTTGATCCCGATTTATCACATACACGGGCTGAGGGTCGCCTTTATAGAATGCGTATCTGTCATAGCTTTCTTGACGAATCTTGCTTTTCGGTCCCTTCCCCATAATAACCGTATTGGTAGCTATACGCGGAGCTGCCTCGTACCGGCATCATCGTAAAGACCGCTCCAAGTATGGGTGCGCCAACATTACGAAGGCTTTGGACTGCGTGCCTTAGTTGATCCCGCTTTGTCTGGCCGTACTTGGCGATCACGAGCGCGCCGTCTGCCTCGGCTGCCACTATGGCTGCATCTGTTACGGCGAGGAGTGGTGTCGAGTCAACTATGACGTAGTCGAATCTGGCACGTAGGTCGCCAATCAATTTCTTGGCCGCCTTGGACCCGAGGAGTTCGCTTGGGTTAGGCGGTACTGGGCCAGACGCCAAGATCGAGAGTCCGGGAGTGCTCGAGTCTTGTAGTGCCTCGTCCAACGACGCGGAGCCGGCGAGCACTGTGCTGAAGCCGACGGATCCCACCAATCCGAGGTACTTGTGAAGCATCGGGCGCCGCATGTCGGCGTCGACGAGAAGCACCTTGTGTTGCGCCTCCGCGAGCACTAACGCGAGATTTATCGCCGTCGTTGACTTCCCTTCGTGCGGCACTGAGCTAGTAACGACGATAACGCGAGGGGGATTATCTACTGCTAGGAATTGTAAATTCGTACGGAGTTTACGAAACGACTCTGCGATTCCACTGTTGTCCTTCTCAAAGTCGATCGCAGGTTGTCTCCGTCGTTGCTTGTCCAGAGGTACCGTGCCCACTATCCCGGTTCCTGACAACTCCTCAAGGGTTTCACGACTCTTGATGGTGTTATCCATAACGTCGAGAACAATAGCGATGCCGATTCCGAGAAGGAGTCCGAGAGCAAGGCCGCCGACGATGTTACGAAGCTTACGGGGTACCACTGGCTCTTCTGGAATTGACGCCTTCTGTTCGACAACGACGCGGGCGTCGGGTTGCGACCTTCCCTCGGGAGTCTCCAGCGAGCGCACCATTGAGACGAACTCGTCAGACAGTGTGTTCGCGATGTCGCGCGCTCGAACCGGGGACTCGTCTAAGACGGTAACTGATATCAGCACTGTGTCAGGTACTGCGGTCGCTTTTACACGCTTCTGTAGCGATTCCGGATCGACTTGTAGTCCGAGCTTATCAATGGTCCGTTGAAGCACGGTTTCACCGTTGAGAAGCTCGGCATACGAAACGACTCGCTCCTGAGAAAATCGGTTGCCTTGATAGATTTCCGTCGCTGAGGTACCCGCTGTGGTTGAGACGAACAATCGAGTAGAGGCTTGGTAAAGGGGAGTTGTCAACATCGTCACTGCAACGGCCGCTAGAACGCCGATCACCGTTGCAACGCTGACGACAATCCATCTGGCCCTCAGAGACTTCACAAAGTCTTGGAAATTCAACATGGCCCTTTCGTAAACTCAGCCCGCATCGAGGCAGCAAACGGTGCCGCTTGCGTAACGTTGCCGGAGGCGTCCCCCATGCCGGCTGTCGGTTTCTGGGGCTGCGTGCGAGCATCTCGACGTATCGGAGGATCCGTCTGGGCGTCTATCGAGATGGCGCTGCACATAAATCGCTACCGCAGGCCTAGCCTGAGCACGCAGGCACCGATATCTTGGGATCGACAGTGTCAATCAGCGGCTGCACCGGGACGCGTGCAGGGCCGGCTGACGTCGGCTCCGAAAGCCGGAAGCTCAGCTCGCCGGATTGACCGGGCGGTATGCCGAGCTGCACTTCGAAAGTCGGGTGCCCACGCTCGGTCCCGCTGAAGACGGGCACCTGTTGTCCGTCGACCAACGCGCTTACCAACGTCGCGCCTGTCGTCGCCAGCAGACGGACGGAGGTGACCATCGCACCTTTGGGCACGTCTAGCGGAACATCTGGGCGAATTCCTGGCGCCGTGGCGACGTAATCCGGAAGCCCCGTCTTCGGCGCCTCGTTCGCCAGCCGAATGGTGACGGTGGACATTCTTGTGTCTGCATTACATCCGTCAGCGACGTACTCGATCTGCCTTCTCAGGTAGTAGTCGAGCTTATTCCCGCCCAAGTTATTGATGACGACCTCGGCGTACGGCGCGGGATCATCGGGAACCACATGAGCCAGCGGAGTTTCTTCGAGTAGTTCCTGCTCGGCAGGCACCGAACCCCACACTGCAATCCGACGCTCGCCCACGGCCTTCCCAAGTGCGTCGAGCAGCTTCTGAGGCGATTCGATTCGTCCCGTGATCTTTCGGACCACTTCGTTGGCGATGTCTTGGAGATACGTCTTGCGCGCCGTCTGATCCGTGGGGAAACGGCTGTACGCGGTCGACTCGGTGAGTTCGACGACGTTGTCCTTGGTAATCACCTCACCGTCGGGCATCCGCACCGGGCCTACTGCTCCGAGCACGTAACTCAGCGTCACCGGATCGAGAAGGATGACGCCGTCGACGTTCATCCCCGTCTGCTCCGCCCACATCGACTTCCAAATCTGGGCTGCGTATGGGAAGTGAGAGCTCAGGTTGCTGTTACGGAAATCCGTCATCGGATTGGTGAATCCATACATATCCGCGAACTCACGACCCAAGTCCACCGAAGCCGAGGCGCCGTCCAGATCTCGATTTGATGCCAAGGTGTCGACAGTCGCGGTGCCGTTGTCGAACCGCAGAATGCCGAACCCACCGAGTAGGCCTCCGGTGCCCCGCGCTTCGGCATTCGTCTGAAATGCCATGAAGTACGTACGAGCGCCGTCCGCGCCCATCATCGACGGCGCGAGACGCGCAGCCAGCGCCGTGTTGTCAAGTAGGCCAGCGACATTGGACGTTTGTTCCTGCAATTGCGATCGAGCGTCGCGCAGGAGTGACACGTAGCCCGGATCAGAAATCGCTTTCGCATTCTCATCAAGCTCGGTGGCGGCCGCTGCCAGCGCGGTCAGATCGGGTTCGCGTTCGCGGAGCGCCTGAACGTCTACACGGCTCCCTTGCAGCAGTTGATCGGGTGAGAGTACGGCGCCGACATCTGCAGCTGGCTGCAGTACATCGGCCGCGAGACCGAGTACGACGTCGGAGATTTCTTGGCCTGTGGTGAACGGATCACCTAACCACGGCACCGCCGAAGCAATACTCCAGGGAATCGAATGAGTCGCGTCACGCGCATCCTCTGCGTGAGAAAGCGCTTCATCTGCAAATTTGGCTGCACCTTCGGTGTCGCCCTCTAACAGCGCATCTTTCGCCTGTTGCGCGCTGCTCCGCGCTGCCTCCAGGTTCGACTTCGCCTGGACAGCTCGGACAGCGAGCCAACACCCGAACACGACGCATACAAGCAAGAGAAACGCGCCGGCGGCGAAGGCGATGTGACGGCGCCGAAGATGTCGAAACATCCTCGGCAGTCCCTTTCCGTCGTTGGAATAAGTCGAATTCTCAATCGGTTCACTGCCGTCATTCGCTTCACGCATGGACAACCGTTGCGTGTATACGGGGACTCAATGATGAATCGCGTCCAGCTGAAATTCTGATTCGCATAGCAGGCAGCGCAGGTGCGGTTCCTCGAAAGGAAACCGCACCCGACGTGTCGCCAAGGGCCGGTTAGCCGCGGCCCGTGTCGTACGGCCCGATCTGGAAGAAGCGCTGCACGGCAGTGATGACCGCCTGGGCGAAAGCCACGACCGGTGCAATGAATCCTCGAGCGACCTCGAAGACCAGTGCGCCGAACCGTTCGATGATGGTACGGCCATTCTCCAGCCAGGCCGGCTGCTCAGCGATGTTCATGATCGGGCTCAACGGCGCATCGATCAGCATCTGCGTCACCGGAGCAATGGGCGCCGGCGCAGCGGGCTCGGCATTGGCAACTACCGCCGGGAAGGCAGCAGCGGCAGCGACTGCGCACGCCGCGGTACCCACCTGCAGTCGAGTAACTCCCCCACGAAAATGTGTCGCCATAGTCGACATGTTCCCCCCTTTTATTTAGAACGCCTTTAGTGAGCAAAGTTTCTCAGACCCTAGTGGCGGTGTCAACCGGAACTCGCGGGCCGTACGTCGTGACGGTATCTGGACGAAATATACACGCCGGCGTCGATTCACCACGGCCCGAATCGCTTCGGCAATACGATCCTCGTCCGCGCGCCGCCGGACCGGCTATCAGGGCAGGTCATCAGTTGCGATACATGCACCCTAGCGTCACGCAACACCTGCGAAACAATGTCGATTTGCCCATCAGCCTCGGCATTTCTGTGCTTGTCGACACCATTGGCGGCCAATCCCCCCGGGGCGAAGGTTTGCCAGTACTCGACTTGCCTGCATGTGCAATCGGCAAACCGCTCCCGTCGATCTACTACTCGCCGGATGCATGGTGTTCCGAACCGACACAGAACCAGTGTGTCGTTAAATTTGCGTGAACTGCTCGGCACCAGTGTCGCCGAACTCTCGCACGGCCCGGCGAGCCGTCGAACTCAGATCGTCAAGTACCCGGGGTCGATTCCGACACCTCGTGCGCGTTCGGCTCGGGAATGCGGGTCGCACCAGCGGCCGCCGGCAGAAATGCAAATTACGGGACCCACTCTGCGAATTACCAAGGCCTGCTCGTCATGCCTACGGCCGACCGATCCCCCGGTACGTCCAGCCGGCATCGCGCCACATCTGCGGGCTGAGACAGTTCCGTCCGTCGATAATGATGCGTCGGCGCACGGCCTCACCGAGCTCATCGGGATCTATTGCGACGAACTGCTTCCACTCGGTCAGGATCATCACCACGTCAGCGCCCGCGCACGCCTCATGAATGCCTGACGCGTACGCCAGAGTCGGGAACAGCTGCCGTGCGTTCTGCATGGCCTCTGGGTCGTACACGCTCACCGCTGCACCCTGCAGCTGCATCTGCCCCGCGATGTTCAAGGCTGGTGAATCGCGCACGTCATCGGAATCCGGTTTGAACGCTGCGCCCAGCACCGCCACCCGGGTGCCGACAAACGAGCCGCCCGCCGCCTCACGCGCCAACTCCACCACCTTGTTGCGCCGCCGCATGTTGATGCTGTCCACTTCACGCAGCAGCGCGAATGCCTGACCGGCCCCGAGCTCACCGGCCATCGCGATAAACGCACGGATATCCTTCGGAAGGCATCCACCGCCAAAGCCGATTCCAGCATTGAGGAAGCGCCGGCCGATCCGCGCGTCGTGCCCTATTGCATCCGCCAGTACCGACACATCTGCACCGGTGGCTTCACAGATTTCGGCGATGGCGTTGATGAAGGAGATCTTCGTGGCTAGAAAGGCATTCGCGGATGTCTTGACCAGCTCGGCAGTCGCCAGATCGGTGACCAGAAACGGGATGCTCTCCTCGATCACCGGCGCGTAGATCTCGCGCGCGACGGCTTCCGCGTTGCCAGGACGGTCGCGATCGACGCCTAGGACGATTCGGTCGGGATGCAGCGTGTCATTGACCGCGAACCCCTCCCTCAGGAATTCCGGATTCCATGCCAACTCAGCCTGCTCACCTGAGGGCGCCAGTTTGCGCAATCGGGCACCCAACCGCGCCGCCGTCCCAGCGGGCACCGTCGACTTTCCGAAGATCACCGCCGGACGGGTCAGCAGCGGGGCGAGCGACTCGACCACCCCGTCGACATAACGCAAATCAGCGGCGAGTTCGCCGTGCTTCTGCGGAGTTCCGACGGCGATAAAGTGAACGTCCGCGAACTCGGCAGCTTCCTCGTACGACGTTGTGAACCGCAACCGCCCAGCCTTGATGTTCGAACGTAGAACGTCTGGCAGGCCGGGCTCGAAAAAGGGAAGCTCACCCGCGGCAAGCTTCGCCAGCTTGCCCTCGTCGATGTCGACACCGAGCACCTGGTGACCCAACTCGGCCATGCATGCGGCGTGGGTGGCACCGAGGTAGCCGGTGCCGAATACTGCGATGCGGCGACTCATGTTCCCCCCAAGAAACTCTCGCGCGTGATCATAGCGGGCACTTCGCCCCTTCGCTTCAGAGGCGGAGCACAGCGGGAACCGACCGGGCCATCCGCGCGTTACGTTCCGGAGCGGGATGTGAGGGAGCGAAACCGTGGCCGTAAAACGAGAATCTTACGAAGTCCGCGAATTTCAGTCACATATCCTTTGCTGCCATTAGCTTGGCGACATGAGCGGTCCACAGGCGTACCTCGTCTCGAGCTGGCTTAACAACCGCGCACAGTGCCAATGCGGTTACGAGGGCAAACGCCGCTGGTTTCGCGGGAACGCCGTCCTCGATGTCATCGATCACTGTCAGGTCACCAAGCACAAGCCGGTCGGACTGCCCGCAGGCAAGAACCAGATGCAAGCGCTCTGACCCCACAGACGCCGAACGCCCCCACCAATGGCAGGGGCGTTCAGACGTTAGAGACTTACGCCTCAGAGCCTATGGTCGGCTCCGGCTGGCGCCTACGCCTCGGCGAAGTTACGCGTCACCTGCGGGTCCACCGGGATGCCCGGGCCCGTGGTCGTCGACACGACGATCTTCTTCAGGTAGCGGCCCTTCGACGCCGACGGCTTGGCCCGCAGGATCTCATCCAGCGCGGCGCCGTAGTTCTCGGCCAGCTTCTTCTCGTCGAACGAGGCCTTGCCGATCACGATGTGCAGGTTGGCCTGCTTGTCCACGCGGAAGTTGATCTTGCCGCCCTTGATGTCGGACACGGCCTTGGCCACATCCGCGGTCACCGTGCCGGTCTTCGGGTTCGGCATCAGGCCACGCGGGCCCAGGATGCGCGCGATCCGGCCGACCTTGGCCATCTGATCCGGCGTCGCGATCGCCGCGTCGAAGTCGAGCATGCCGCCCTGGATCTGCTCGATCAGGTCGTCGCTGCCGACGATGTCCGCACCCGCGGCCGCGGCCTGCTCGGCCTTGTCACCCACGGCGAACACCGCGACGCGCGCGGTCTTACCGGTGCCGTGCGGCAGGTTCACGGTGCCGCGGACCATCTGATCGGCTTTACGCGGGTCGACGCCCAACCGGATCGCGACCTCGACGGTGGCGTCCTGCTTCTTCGACGACGTCTCCTTGGCCAGCTTCGCGGCCTCGAGCGGCGAGTAGAGCTTGGTCTTGTCGACCTTCTCGGCGGCTTCGCGGTATGCCTTGCTGTTCTTGCTCATTGATTTCTCCTACTCAGAGTTGTGGTTGGCGGGCCGGAGCTGGCCCTCCCACGGATGACATTGTCGAGATTGCGCTCACGGTTGTGAAAGACAGGAATTCGCAACCCTCAGTGCAATCTCGACGGATCACGTCGAACTACTCGACGGTGATGCCCATCGACCGGGCGGTGCCGGCGATGATCTTGGCGGCCTGATCGATGTCGTTGGCGTTCAGGTCCGACTTCTTGGTCTCGGCGATCTCGCGCACCTGATCCCACGTCACCTTTGCGACCTTGGTCTTGTGCGGCTCACCGGAACCCTTCGGCACACCGGCGGCCTTCAGCAGCAGCTTGGCTGCCGGCGGCGTCTTGAGTGCGAAGGTGAAGCTGCGGTCCTCGTAGACGGTGATCTCCACGGGGATGACGTTGCCGCGCTGCGACTCGGTCGCGGCGTTGTACGCCTTGCAGAACTCCATGATGTTGACGCCGTGCTGACCGAGCGCCGGACCCACGGGCGGGGCGGGGTTGGCCTGCCCGGCCTGGATCTGCAGCTTGATCAGCCCGGTGACCTTCTTCTTCGGGGCCATGCTGTGTGTGTTCCTCTTCTTTTCGGGGCTTGAGTTAGATCTTGGAGACCTGGTTGAAGGTCAGCTCCACCGGTGTCTCACGACCGAAGATCGACACCAGCACCTTGAGCTTCTGCTGTTCGGCGTTGACCTCGCTGATCGAGGCGGGCAGCGTCGCGAACGGACCGTCCATGACGGTGACCGACTCGCCGACCTCGAAGTCGACCAGGATCTCCGGACGCTCCAGCGTCGCCTCCGACGAAGCCGCACCGGCAGCCGTCGAGGCGGCCTTGCCGGGCTTCTTCGCCGCGGCGGGCGGCAGCAGGAACTTCACCACGTCGTCGAGGCTCAGCGGCGACGGCCGCGACGTCGCGCCGACGAACCCCGTGACACCCGGGGTGTTGCGCACCGCGCCCCACGACTCGTCGTTGAGCTCCATGCGGACCAGGATGTAGCCCGGCAGCACCTTGCGGTTGACCTGCTTGCGCTGGCCGTTCTTGATCTCGGTGACCTCTTCGGTCGGCACCTCGACCTGGAAGATGTAGTCGCCCACGTCCAGGTTCTGCACGCGGGTCTCGAGGTTGGCCTTCACCTTGTTCTCGTAGCCGGCGTAGGAGTGGATCACGTACCAGTCGCCGGGCCGCAGGCGCAGTTCCTTCTTCAGCGCGACGGCGGGATCCTCGTCCTCCACCTCCACCGGAGCCGCTTCGGCGGAATCCTCGGTGGCGGCCTCTTCACTCACCTCGCCGCCCGCGACGTCGGCGTCCTCGGTCGCGGGATCGGTGTTGGCGGTATCGGTGGCCTCGGTCTCATCGGTATCGACCAGATCGACGCCCTCGGCCGAAGGCGTATCGCCCTCGAAGCTCGTCACGGTTGTAGTCCTCTCTTGTTACCGGTCGATCCTCGGCTATTCGCCGAACACCAGGCCGACCAGTCGGGCCATGCCATAGTCGAACCCGGCGATCAGCGCCACCATGAAGGCGAGGAAGACGAGCACCACGCTGGTGTAGCTGACCATCTGCTTGCGGTTCGGCCAGATGACCTTGCGCAGCTCGGCGACGACCTGCTTGATGTAGTTGACGACGAACAGGAACGGGTTCGGGTACCGACCCGGCTCCTTCTTCGCGGTCTTCTTCTTCGTGCCGGAACCGTTCTCCGTGCCCGAGCTCTCGGTCAGCTCGGTGGCGTCGGATTCGGCGTCGGTCTCGACGGCCGCACGTCGCGTCCGCTTGCCGGTTGGGCGCAGCGGCCGGGTCACCACAGCTGTCTGACCGCGGGTGTCGTCGACGCCGTCGGTCCCTGCGTCGTCACCGGTGCCTGCGGAGCCGGCACTATCGCGCTCGTCGCTCACCGCATGCCTTTCGTCTCGGGTTCGTGTGGACTCTTCGTACTCATCATCACTGTCCAGTGTCCACGCTTGTCCAGTATTCAGTTGGCAGGGGCGACAGGACTTGAACCTGCAACCTGCGGTTTTGGAGACCGCTGCTCTGCCAGTTGAGCTACGCCCCTTCAGCGACGACAACGCTGGCACTGTTGTCACCGCGTACGGGGCTCACACAATTCGCGCGCTTCCAGACGTTCAGTCGGAAGCGCGCTGTAATGGGAAAACCCCGGTTACCGAGTTTAGCGCGCTGTCAGTCGGACTTCCTAATCCGCTGCCCAGCGACTACTCGCCGACGGCCGTGCGGACCACCTGACCCGTCTCCGGATCCCACTTCGCCGAAATCGAGTTGTCACCCTCGTGGCCCATCAGCGTGGTGAACGACTCCATGACCACCGCGCCCGTCGGGTCGGTCAGCACGTTGCGGGTGGTGACGATGTCGGCGCCGAACCGCTCGTCGACGGTCTCGATGTACATCGTCCCGGTCAGCGCATCGCCGGCCACGATCGGCCGGTGGAAGAGGAACTTCTGGTCGACCTGGACGATCTGCAGGGTCTCCAGCCCGACGTCGACGTGCTGGAAGAAGTGGTTCTGGATCATCACCGCGAAGATCGACATGAACGTCGGCGGCGCGATCAGCGCGTCGTGCCCCAGTTCGGCCGCGGCGCCCTCGTCGAGGGTGGCCGGATCGGTGACCTTCACGGACTTGGCGTACTGACGGATCTGTTCGCGGCCCACCACGAACGTGTCGGGGTACTTCCAGACCATGCCGCGGATGTCGGTTTTGAGTGCCATGAAACGTTCTCCCGCCTACGCCAGCGTCGCGACCGCGACGGCGCGACCGAAGATCTTCTTGCCGCCGGCGGTGGCCGCCAGCGCGATGGTCACCGACTTCGTCTCGGGGTCAGCCGATTTCACGCGGCCGGTGAAGACGATGTCGGCGCCCTTGCCGTCGTTGGGGACGGGCACGACGGCGGTGAACCGCACGTTGTACTCCTTGACCGCGGCCGGGTCGCCCACCCAGGAGGTGATGTAGCCGCCGCCGAGTCCCATCGTCAGCATGCCGTGCGCGATGGCGGTGTCGAGTCCGACCTGCTTGGCGATCTCGTCATCCCAGTGGATGGGGTTGAGGTCGCCGGAGACGCCGGCGTAGTTCACCAGGTCCTGGCGGGTCAGGGTGATCACCTTTTCCGGGAGCTGATCGCCGACCTTGACCGAATCGAACTCACGCAATGCCATTGCTGAAGCCACTCTCTCCGTCTTCGTCGCTACGCCCCGCGAGGGTGGTGTAGCACTCCTGTACGACGTCACCCTTGTCATTGGTGATGACGTTCCTGGTGGTGATGATGTCGGTGCCGTGCGCCTTGCGAATCGAGTCGATGTAGACGTCGCAGTACAGCGTGTCGCCGGCCTTGATCGGCTGGACGAATTTGAGCACCTGGTCGACCTGGACGATCTGGGCATCCGAGATGGCGATGTTGTTCGCCTCGAACATCGCGTACTGCGCCTGGTAGCCGAACACCGAGATGAACGTCAGCGGCGCGAGCAACGCATCGGAGCCGAGTTCGGCGGCGGCCTTCTCGTCGAAGAACGCGGCATCGTCGTTCTTGACGGCGACGGCGTACTCACGAATCTTCTCGCGGCCCACGACATAGTGGTCGGGGTGGCGGTAATGCGTCCCGACGTAGTTGTCCAAGAAAGACACGAGTGATGAACCTAACTAGTCAACCCCTGGCATAGCCAACGGGTTGACCGATCAGCGCGACTCCTTGTGCGCACGGTGCACACCGCAGTTCGGGCAGAACTTCTTGAGCTCCAGCCGGTCGGGATCGTTGCGGCGGTTCTTCTTCGTGATGTAGTTACGGTGCTTGCACACCTCGCAGGCCAAGGTGATCTTCGGCCGGACGTCGGTACTGGAGGCCACGTCAGCTGCCCTCTTTCAAATCTCGTGTCGTTGCTCGTGCTCTGTAGCGGTGGGGGGGCTCGATCCCCCGACCTCACGATTATGAGTCGTGCGCTCTAACCAGCTGAGCTACACCGCCATTCCAGGCGCCTACCACTCGGCGGTCGCCGAGCCCCCTAACGGAATCGAACCGTTGACCTTTTCCTTACCATGGAAACGCTCTGCCGACTGAGCTAAGGGGGCCTGACCCTCGACCTCGGACAACGCCGTGCCGTGGGCCTTAAAGAGAGTACAGTCTGGCCCGCGCAGGCGCCAAACCGCTGGTCAGTGCGACCATACGCGGGCCAGTCCGTACTCGGTCGATCAGGCCAGCAGCCAGTCGTTCGGGGAGAACAACTCGCAGTGCAGCCGCTCGTTGGGAACCCCGCGCTCCTGCAGCTGAGCGCGCACGGCCTGCACAAATCCGTTACCGCCGCACAGGTACACCTCGGCGTGGTCGGGCAGCTCCACCGCGCTCACGTCGAGCAGCCCCTCGCGGGCGTCGGCGTCGGCCTCCTCGTACCAGACCTCGAGCGTGGCGTCGGGCAGCGCGGCGACCAGTTCCCGCTGGCGGTCCTTGAGCGGATGGGTGACCGCCGACCGGTCGGCGTGCCACACCGTCACCGAGGTCGCGGGTGCGACGGCGGCGAGGTGCTCGAGGATGCCGACCATCGGGGTGATCCCGATGCCCGCGGACACCAGCACCAGCGGCCGGTGGTGCGCCTCCGGGTCGGGCAGGTCGCCGAACGGCACGGTGACGTCGAGGACGTCGCCCGCCTGCACGTTGGCCCGGATCCAGTTCGACACCTCACCGAGCGGGCGCACCGCGAACGTCAGGTCGCCGTCGGCCGGGGTGTTGATCAGGCTGTACTGCCGCAGCTGGCGGGCGCCGTCGGGCAGCGTCACGCCGACCGACACGTACTGGCCGGGCCGGAAGGTGGCGAACGGCCGGCCGGTCGAGCGCACGGTCAGCAGGACGGCGCCGGACGGATCGTCCTCGCGGGCGACCACGCTGGCCCGGCGGTACACGTCACCGTCGTCCACCCCCGCCTCGGCGTAGAGGTTGCGCTCCAGCTCGATCAGCGTGCGGGCCATCATCCAGTAGACCGCGTCCCAGGCCCCGGCCACCTCGGCGGTGACGGTGTCGGCGCCCAGCACCTCGACGATCGCGGCGAACAGATGCTCGTGCACGATCTCGTACTGGTCGGCGGTGATGCCGAGTGAGGCGTGCTTGTGCCCGATGCGCGAGAGCAGTTCGGCCGGATGCGGCAGTTTCGGGTCGACCAGGTGCGTCGCGTAGGTGGCGATGGACGCCGCCAGCGCCCGCTGCTGTGCGCCCTGGGCCTGGTTGCCCCGGTTGAACAGGTTGCGCAGCAGTTCGGGGCGGGCGGCGAACATCCGGCTGTAGAAGACCTTCGTGATCTCGTCGATGTGCGCGCCGACCAGCGGCAGCGTGGCGGTGATGATCTCCGCGTGCTGCGGGTCGAGTTCTTCGCCGACGGCAACGTATGCGGTGACGGTCATCAGATGGTCCTTTCATCGGTGGGGTTCTTCAGCGGTGCTCCGAGGAACACCAGGGGAAGGTCGGGGACCGCCAGGTCGGCGATCGTGTAGCGGTCGAGTTCGCGGTAGAACGCCTCTTTGGCGTCGCTGAGCGCCTTGCGCAGCCGGCACGCCGCGACCAGCGGGCAGGGATCCTCGCCGCCGCACTGAATGACCTCGCGGTCGCCTTCGAGGCGGCGCACCAGCCAGCCGACGGACGCGTCCCGGCCGGCGTCGGTGAGGGTCAGACCGCCGACGCGGCCGCGGCGTGCGTGCACCATGCCGAGGTCGGCCAGGCGGGCGACGGCCTTGGCGATGTGGTGTTCGGACGCGTTCGCGCCGGCGGCGATCGTGCGGGTCGTGACGCGTTGCCCGTCGGCCTCGCCGGCGGCCAGCAGCATCATGGTCCGCAGGCCCAGGTCGGTGAAGCGGGTGAGTTGCACACTTCGAACGCTATGTAATTGCGTATGGAAGATGCGAATTTTGCGGGTGTGCCGTTAAACACCCCGCGACGTGCGGTTTTTTCACCAGCCGCTTTAGGCTGTCGGGCGTGCCGAATTCAGACCGCCTCTACTTCCGCCAGCTGCTCGCCGGCCGCGACTTCGCCGTCGGGGACATGATCGCCACGCAGATGCGCAACTTCGCCTACCTCATCGGGGACCGGGAGACCGGCGACTGCGTCGTCGTCGATCCGGCGTATGCCGCCGGTGATCTGGTCGACGCGCTGGAGGCCGACGGCATGCACCTGTCCGGCGTGTTGGCGACGCACCACCACCCCGACCACGTCGGCGGGTCGATGATGGGCTTCGAGCTCAAGGGGCTGGCCGAACTGCTCGAGCGGGTCAGCGTGCCGGTGCATGTGAACAGCCATGAGGCCGACTGGGTTTCGCGGGTCACCGGCATCGCCCGCAGCGATCTGACCGCCCACGACCACGGGGATGTGGTCAGCGTCGGCGGCATCAACATCGAACTGCTGCACACCCCCGGGCACACGCCGGGCAGCCAGTGCTTCCTGCTCGACGGCCGGCTGGTCGCCGGGGACACGCTGTTCCTCGAGGGTTGCGGCCGCACCGACTTCCCGGGCGGGAACGTCGACGACATGTTCCGCAGCCTGCAGGCCCTGGCCCAGCTGCCCGGTGACCCGACGGTGTTCCCCGGCCACTGGTACTCCGCGGAGCCGAGCGACGCCCTGTCGAACGTCAAGCGGTCGAACTACGTCTACCGCGCCCGCGACCTCGACCAGTGGCGCATGTTGATGGGCGGCTGAGCTCGAGACTGAACTCACGCAGGCCTGCTCTCGCAGTTGCGCTGCGTGGCTTCAGTCTGGCGGCACGGGATGGTTTCCACTCGCCGGACTGCAGATCCGGCAACGTCGCGCTGTGCGCGCACTGTTGCGTCAGACCCTCCTTATGGACGAGACGATTCACGTCGTTTCCGCACCGGGTGCCACGGAATTCGTCGTCAACACCTCTGCTCACTCAAGAATTCGTGGTGAAAACGGGAAAAGTCCACCCAAAGGTAGTGACACGGCCGTTCAGAACCGGCAAACTGAGATACGGACAGAGTCGTTCATCAGCCGGGGGTTGCTGTGAAGAACATCGTGTTGTGCTTCGACCGCACACAGGACCAATCCGGCCGACGGGCCGCGACCAATGCCGGCGCACTCTTCGCACTCGTCGAGAGTTCGCCGCAACAGCTCACCTGGTATGACGCCGGCGCCGGTGCGCAACCGCGCGGGATGAACGCGTTGAAGTGGCGACAGACCGCCGCCGAGGCCGCCAGGACGAGCGTCGAAGAGGCCTACCGCTTCCTCGTCGACGTCTGGACTCCCGGCGACCAGATCTACCTCTTCGGTGTCGGCCGCGGCGCCTCATGCGCCCGCGAGCTGGCCCGCTTGCTCGCCACGATCGGCGTCTGGCACGACCGGCGCGACCATCTTCTGGACTACCTGCTGGACACCTACGTGCTCCCCCGCACCGAGCGCACCGCCGCCGACTGGGCCCGGGTCACGCGACTGGCCGCCCACCTGACCGGACGGCCCGACCCCGCGGTGCCCGTCCGCTACCTCGGCCTGTTCGATTCGGTGACCATCCCCGGCGCCGCGCGCTCGGCGGCCGACCATCTGCCGAACGTCGCCGCCGGACGGCACGCCGTGGCGATCGACGGCGGCCACTTCGGTGAGCGCATCCGGGCCGTCGAGGAGGTCTGGTTCCGCGGCGCCCACTGCGACGTGGCCGGGCGGCCGGGCGCCTGCTGGCCGCTGGCCGACATCCCGCTGGACTGGGTGCTCGACGGTGCGGTGCGTGCGGGGGTGCGGCTGCGCGGCGGGTGCCGGCTGCCGTCCCCGACGGAGTTCGACGCGCTCGCCGGCAGCAGCCATCCGCTGTCGATGCGCAAACTGCCCGAGGACGCCCGCGTGCACGCCAGCGTCGAGCTGTACGTGCGCGCCCACCCGCAGTACTGGCGGCGGCTCCCGGCGCGGATCGAATGGGCGGACGCCGAATGGCTGGCCCGCGGTGAGCGGCTCGTACCCACCGGTGCGCCGTTGCCGATCGCGCCCGCCACGCCGCGCGAACTGGCCGTCGTGCACTGAGCACAGCCCCTTCCGCTGCCCTCCCGGTCCGTCCTGCGCCCACCTGACCTGCGCGTTGAGCGGTTGTTGAGAACCGGAACCCACGGCGTTGAGCCGATGTTGAGACCGGTGCGGATAGTGGGTGCCCTATCGCGAACCGATCGAGGGGGCACGAATGGAACGGGTGAGAACGTACGTCTACGCCGACGACGCCATCCTGCAGGTCGGGGTCAGCAGCCAGCTTCGGGGCCGACCCGAGATCGAGGTCGTTGAGCACAACGACCTCTCGGACGTCGACGTGGCCGTCGTCGTGGCAGACGCACTCGACGATCAGACCCGCCGGGTGCTGCGTTCGCTGCGACGGGCGTCGGTGCCGCACAGGGTCCTGGTGACCACCGCCGTCGACGACAGCACCGTGATCGCCGCGGCCGAGGTCGGTGTCAACGGGCTGCTCCGCCGCGCCGAAGCCACCCCGGAAGTGCTGGCGCGCACGATCCGCAAGATCGCCGCCGGCGACGGTGTCATCCCCGCCGACCTCCTCGGCCACCTACTCGAACAGGTGGGGCGGCTCCAGCGGCAGGTGCTTTCCCCACGAGGGCTCACCTTCACCGGTCTCACCGACCGCGAGATCAAGGTGCTGCGGCTCATCGCCGAGGGTCACGACACCAGCGAGATCGCCCAGCAGCTCTGCTACAGCCAGCGCACCGTCAAGAACGTGCTCCACGACGTGACCACGCGACTGCAATTGCGTAACCGCTCGCACGCCGTGGCCTACGCGGTGCGCGAGGGACTGATCTGACCCCTGCCCGTTGGGGCACCGCGATCTGCCCCGATGGCGGAACGTCGGCCGGTTCCGCTCCTGCGCCGAACCCGGGACGGTTGATGACGTGATACCCGAGGCGGATCACGCGCTCAAGACGCTGATCGAGCGGGAAGCGCTCGACCCCAACGAGGTCGAGGTGTCCTTCGACGCGCCGACGAAAGAATGGGCGGGACGGCGCAACAACCCCACCGTCGACGTCTACCTCTACGACATTCGCGAGGATCTGCGCCGGCGTGAACGCGGCTGGCTCAACGAATACGACGGCGACCTGATCCGCGCCCGCCACCTGCCGCCACGTCACTTCAAGCTGTCGTATCTGGTCGCGGCCTGGACCCAGCGGCCGGAGGACGAACACCGGCTGCTGGCCGCACTTCTGTCGTGTTTCCTACGCCACGAAGCGCTTCCGCCGGATGTGCTGACCGGTTCGCTGGCCGCGCACGGTGTACCGGTACCCCTGAGCGTCGCGCTGCCGCCGCCCGAGGACCGCTCCTTCGCCGACGTGTGGACGGCACTCGGTGGCGAGCTCAAACCGTCGCTCGATGTCGTCGTCACCGCACCGGCTGACGCCGGGCGCAGGTTCGAGGCCGCTCCGGCGGTGCGACGTCCGATGCGCCTCGACGCCGCCGGGATGCACGGCTGGCCCGCCGGCGAAACCACCGGTCCCCCAGCCGCATCCGACGTTCCGGATGAGCCCGACGACGCGACCCGGGTGCGGATCCGTCGCACCCGCAGCCCCAAGTCGGGGCGGAAGAAATGACGACGGCGACCGCCGACACCAGGTGCCTGCTCGACCGGGCCAGCGCCGTCGAACGCCGCATCCGCGCGCTGATCGCCCACCGCCGCCGGTACGACCCAGCGCCCGACGACCCGTTCCGCGGGCTCTACCTCAGCGACGAGGTGGTCGACACGCTGCTCGACGCACGCCCGCCCGCCTCGGTGCCGCCTCCAGAACCCGGGAGTGCCGACGACTCGGTGCGGCTGAACCGTCTGGCCCGCACCGTCGGATTGACCGAGCAGGACATCGAGATCCTGGTGATCTGCCTGCTGCCGGATCTGGATCCGCGGTTCGAGCGGCTCTACGGCTATCTCAACGACGACGTCACCCGACGACGGGCCAGCATCGGCCTGTCCCTGGAACTGGCGGGAATGTCACCGATGGACGCGACGGCCCGGGCCCGGCTCGCGCCGGGCGCGCCGCTCGTCGACCACTCGCTGATCCTCGTCGAGGACGCCGACCGCCCGTTCCTGACCCGGGCGTTGCGAGTACCCGACCGGGTGACCGCCCATCTGCTGGGCGACGACAGCGCCGATCCTGCACTGACCGGGATGCTCGTCGCGCCGCTCGGCCACCCCAACCGGCAGTCCGCGGAACTGGCCGCTGCTTTCGTTGCTGGACAACGCTTCTGCTACGTCCGCGAACCCGTGGGCTGCACCGCCACGGCCATCGCCACTGACGGACTGCGCCGCGCGGGCCACCACGTACTGTGCTGTGACGCGACCAAACTGCCGTCCGACGACACGCTCGCGCACACCGTCACGGTCCTCTGCCGGGAGGCCGTACTGCGCGAGGCAGCGCTGGTCGTCTCGCCGGTCGAGGCCTTCGGCGTCCGGACCGGGGCGGTCATCGATCGTCTGGCGAAACTGCCCGTCCCGGTCGTGATGAGCGGGGTGGCGACCTGGGACCCGGAGTGGTCCGACGCCACACCACTGCTCACCGATGTCTCGCGGCTGACCGTCGCCGAGCGAGTCACCATGTGGCACAACGAACTCGGCCCGCTCGCCGGAACGGTCGACGTCGGTGACATCGCGGCGCAGTTCGCGTTCGGGCCGCGGCAGGTCGCCGCCGCCATCGCGTCCGCCGAAGCTGTCGCGCGCCTCACCCGGCGGCCGCTGGGTACGGCGGAACTGCGTCACGGCGCGCGATCGCAGAACGCCGCCGGCCTGGAACGGTTGGCCCGCCGTATCGAACCGGCGGTGTCGTGGGCCGATATCGTGCTGCCGACGCGGGTGCTGGCGCAGTTGCAGGAACTCACCGTCCGCGCACGCACCCGCGAGCGGGTGCTCTCGGACTGGGGGATGCGGCCGGGCGGCGGCCGGGGCGGGGGCGTCACCGCACTGTTCGCCGGCGACTCCGGGACCGGCAAGACGATGGCGGCCGAGGTCATCGCCGGCGAGCTCGGCCTCGATCTCTACACCGTCAACCTCGCCACCGTGGTGGACAAGTACATCGGCGAGACCGAGAAGAACCTCGAACGCATCTTCAGCGAGGCCGCACGGGTCAGCGCGGTGCTGCTGTTCGACGAGGCCGACGCCATCTTCGGCAAGCGCAGCGAGGTGCGCGACGCCCATGACAGGTACGCGAACATCGAGAGCGCATACCTGTTGCAGCGCATGGAGACCTTCGACGGCCTGGCGATCCTGGCCACCAACTTCCGCGCCAACCTCGACGACGCATTCACCCGCCGTCTCGATCTGATCGTCGACTTCCCGGTGCCCGACGAGGCCGCCCGCCTCGCCCTGTGGCGGACCTGTCTACGGCCACCGGTGCCGGTGCGCGACGACCTCGAACTCTCCTACTACGCCACCGGATTCGAACTGTCCGGCGGCAACATCCGGTCGGCGGCCATCACCGCGGCCTACCTCGCTGCGGCCGGCGAGTTGCCGATCGGACCGCAGGAGCTCACCGCGGCGATTCAGCAGGAGTACCGCAAGCTCGGGCGCCTGTTGCCGATGGCCCGCGCTGTCGACGCCCAGGTGGCGGGCCGATGAATCGAGTAGCCGACTACTCACGACACTCCGCCCCGGGGTGCTTAGCGTTCGACTGGGTTACCTGACCGGGGGTGGCGGTGCGATGGAGAGTCAACGTGAGGACCGGGTGCGACGACTGGCAGTGATCGTCGCGACGACGAGCGTGGTCACCGCCGGTGTGTACGTCGCGGGCTGCAGCAAGAGTGAATACGCCGATGTCCCCGAGATCATGCTCGAGGCCGCCGCATCCTCCGGTTCGTCTCCGTGGATGGAATCGATCTCCACCGCCGACGTGCCGAGCGCGGTGCCCTCGAGCGCGACGGTCCTGACCGGAGACGCCGACACCGCCCAGACGTTGTCCGGCGCCGAGATCGGCCTCTACGGCGGCACCCCGAACTCGCCGGTGTGCGACCGGGAGAAGATGGACCTGTTCCTCGGCGAGCACCCCGACAAGGCCGAGGCGTTCCGTGAGGTCACCCATGCCCGGGACATCGGCGACTTCCTGGGTGGACTCTCGCCGGTCGTGCTCACCGCGGACACCCGGGTGACCAATCACGGCTTCGACAACGGCGTCACCACATTTCAGTCGGTCCTGCAGAAGGGCACGACGGTCCTCATCGACGACACCGGAGTCCCGGTGGTCCGGTGCGCGTGCGGTAACCCGCTCGCCCCGCCGGCAGCCCTGGCCGCGCCCGTCAGCAAGTTGCGGTTCCAGGGCGACGAATGGGAGGACTGGAACATCAAGAGGCTGGCGGCCGTCCGGCCGGCGGAGGAACCGATCAAGACCTTCGTATTGTCAGATGTGGTTGCGGCGCAGAGCCTTCCGCCCAACGCAGCCCCTCCACCGCCGTTGGCGATCGCACCGGGCGAGCCGGTGCCGTTCGTCGCCACCCCGGAGGTGGTCGAACAGGCCGAACAGACGCTGCGGGCGGAGCAGGCCAACTCAGGTGAGAGCTCCGTGCCCAACGGCGACACGGTGACCGACGACCAGACCTCCGATTCGACCGGCACCGACGACTCATCGGACACCGACACCACGCAGGACACCGGTACCGAGGAGACAGAGGACACCGGAACGGTCACCGAATCCCCGGCCGGCGAGACCGGCGACGTCCCTGCCGTCGACGAGAGCGACACGCCCGTCGTCGACCCGGCCCTGGCGCCCGACGCGGATGGCGAGAGCCCGGTCGAGGAGCCCACCGAACCGGTCGTCGCCACCGATCCGGCCGCCCTGCCCGCCGAGGACGCCCCCGGCGCCGAGGTCGTGCCACCCGTGATCCCCGTGCTACCGCCGATCACCGAGTACCTCCCCGAGATCACCGACATCCTGCCGACCAGTGAACTGCCCGCCGCACCCTAGGAGAGTCGCGATGTCCCGAACCCGACGCGTCACCAGTCTCCTGGCCGTCACCGCGCTCGCCGGCGCGCCCAGCCTCATCGCTCCGGCATGGGCGGGCGCCCAGCCGGACGGCGGGTCCAACACGCGCGCAGCCGATCTCATCACTCCAGCGATCGTCTACGTGGAAGCCAGAGTCACCGGCACCGTCGTCGACCCACAGCAGCAACACCAGCTCAACGACGGCGCCCCGTTCCAGCGGACCCTGCGCTGCACCGGATTCGCGATCACACCGGACGGATACATCGGCACCGCCGGTCACTGCGTCGATCCCGAGGAGAACCGGAAGGCCATCGTGATCAGCGCCGCCGAACAGCTCTCCGGCGGCGATGTGTCCCGGGAGAACCTGGAACGGCTCGGCGCCGATCAGTGGATCGTCGAGGGCAAGGTCCCGGGTGCCGGACCCGATCAGGAGATCGTGGTCTCGGGGGCGGGCCAGCGTGAAAAGGTCGACCCCATCCCCGCGAGGGTGGTGAGTTTCCGGCCGCTGGGACAGGGAGACGTGGCACTGCTGAAGGTGGAACTCGACGAGAACTCGATTCCCACCGCCGAGCTCGCGCTCGACACCACACCGCAGGTCGGCGACAGCGTGCTCGCGGTCGGCTATCCCGAGAGCACACAGGGCGTCACCGACTACACCCTCGAACCGACGGTCAAATCGGGCACCATCAGCGCGAAGCAGACCTGGAAGACCCAACCTCTGTTCCAGGTCAGCGCGCCGATGACGAAGGGGATGAGCGGCGGGCCGACAGTCGACCAGGAGGGCCGCGTACTCGGGGTCAACAGCTTCATGCCGTCGAACGAAGATCAACCGTTCAACTTCATCACCCCGGTGTCGGGTTTCAAAGAGCTTCTCGGACAGGCCAATGTGACGCCGGAACTCTCCCCCGCCGATGAGGCCTACCGGGAGGGGCTCGACAACTTCGAGGCCGGGAAGTACTCCGAGGCGATCGAGAACTTTGGTACCGCCCTGGCGATCTCGGGCGACTACCCGGGTGCGCGGGAGAAGCAGCGCGAATCGGTCAAGCTGCGCGCCGAGCGTGGCGACGCGAGTTCCGGGCCACCCACGTGGGTGCTGTTCGCTGCCGGGTTGGGCGCGCTCGTCGTGGTGGGTGGCGGAGTGCTGGCGTTCCTCTACATGCGACGCAACCGCGAGCCGGCGCTGGCCGGTGTCGGCCCGTCGCCGCATCAGCAGTCCGCTTCGGGCGGTGGGGGCCCGGCCGGTCGCCCGCCCGCGCCGACCTCGCCGGCGGGCTCCGCGCCCAGCGCTCCGTCACTCGATTCCAGCCAGACCGCCTGCAAGAACTGTGGTTTCGGTATGGAGCCCGGGATCCGGTTCTGCCCCAGGTGCGGCAAACCGCAGTCCTGATTGCACTTCGCGCCGACTCGAGCGTGGCGGTGATTTCCTCAGAGCGGCCACCGACGTCGCCGGCCGCTCCCCGGTGGAGGGGTCGTTTTGGATGCTGTGCTGGTTTTCGACACCAGGGCTGTGAATCGGCGTGCCGGAGGGCGATTGACGACCCTGGTGTCGAGAACGAGCCTAGGGCGGGAGAAGCGATGCCTGCCTCAGACCCAGCCGGGGCGGCGATGCTGGACCGAAGTGGTCACCTCCCGCATCGGCAACGTCACAGCCGGCCGAGCAGACCCCCCGCGGCGCCGATCAGGGCCCCGGCGCCGATCAGATACGCCCCGTACATCGGCCCGCCCGTGCTGACCTGGCTGCTGACGTACACGAAGTAGCCGATCAGGGTGGTCGCGATGAGGACGGCGGCCGACACGGTCGCCTTGCCACCGCGGCCGGCCAGTCCGATGGTCATCATGACCGCCATGAACAGGATGGCCGCGCGGATCGCGGGTTGCGTTCGTTCGACGTCGTCGGTCGCCGAGCCGATCCTCGGCAGTTCGGTGATCCAGTAGTCCGGCAGGTTGATCATCCACGGAGTGAACGTCCCCACGGCGACGGCGATACCACCGAGCAGCGTGAGCACGGCCCGTACGATCGGGATCCAGTTCGACCCCGACTGCACGAGCGTGCCGTTGCGCGTGACGGATTCGACTCCATCGGACGCCTCGACCTGAAAGGTGCGCGTCACTTCCTTGCCCCGCGGCGGCTTCGGCGCGGACACGCTGAGCCAGGCCGCGGTGGAGCCGCCGGGCGGGATGTCGAAGCGGTCAGGGGCGAAGGAGAACCGCATCATCCGCTCCTGGTCCCAGGCGAACAGGTTGGCCTGCAACCATTGTGACCGGTCGTGGTTCTCCAGCGTCACCTGATACGTACCGTTGGTGCGGTCGCGGCGCCGGAGCGTCTCCGGGTGCAGCCGCAGCTCGGCGGTGAGGATCGGCGGCTGAGAGGTGACCTGGGTGAAGGTCCCGCCGGTTTCGCTTTCCCGGGTTCCCTCGGCCGCGACGACGGTGAAGTCGCGCAACGTCTGCTCCCCGGCCGGCGGCTGCTTGGCGGACACGCTGAACCGTAGGGTGGCCACCTTGCCCGCCTTCACCTCGACCTCCGGCGTCGGGAAGGTGAACCGGATGGCGTTCTCGGGGTCGCGGCCCTCCAACCGCACCGCGCGGTCGTGCTTACCGTCGCTGTTGTCGATCAGCAGGGTCAGGTCGGCGACCGGACAGTCCTCCACCCGGAGTTTGCTCGGCTGCAGACGCAATTTGAGCGGCAGTGTCGCGGACTGCTCCTGCTCGACGGTCACCACAGCGCTGTCCGATTCGTCGCCGTCGGTGGCGGTCACGGTCAGTTGACGGGTACGCCTCTCCCCCTCGTCGAGCGGGGGGACGTCGAAGCGCACCTCCACCGTGGACGATTTGCCGGCGGCCACTTCCTCTGTCGGAGAGACGAAGTGAAATAGCACCGTCGCTTCGGGGTCCGTGCCGCTGAGCACGACGCGGCGTGCGTGGTTACTCGCCCGATTGTCCAGGATGATCTGGAACTTGCCCGATGTCTCGTCCTCGACGCTGACGACGGTCGGTCGTGCAGTGATCGACACCTTCGGCCCGCTCGGTGGAACCACGAGCGCTACCTGGGTTTCCGCGAACTTGGCCAGGTCACGCAGTGAGCAGATCCGCAGCGGCACCTTCACCGTCTGCGCCTCGACGAAACTGCCTGCGCGCATGGAGAACGTCACCTTGACGGATTTGTTCTCCCCCGGCATCAGCCGGATCTCGGGCTGCTCCACCACGAGCCACTCCGGAGGATCGACGGGGTCGACACGGTAGGCGTCGACGATCGTGGAACCGTTGCGGATGCGGATCTCGACGGCGCCGGCCGTGTCCGGAGAGACCGATGCCTCGGTCGTCGCGAGCTCGACCTGTGGCGGCTGCGCACGGTTGTCGTCCGGGGACGGTTGCACCGGACCGGGTTCGGGCGCTGGCTGCGGGTCGAGGAAGGCGTCACAACTCTTGCAGAACCGCACGTCCGCGGCGTTGAGCGTCCCGCACTCTTTGCATTTCTGGTCAGCCATGATGATCGCTCCTCTGACTCCGGGGCCGAATGTCAGGACTTCTTTCTCTTCTTCTTCGGTGTGATGTTCGGGGTGCGACCCTCGTTCAGGTCGCTGACGACACCGGTGAGGATCCTCATGACATCGGCGACTTGCGCGTTGGCAGCCTGCTCGATCTGCCCTTTTACGGGTATCGGCGACTCCGGCGAGCCGGGAGGTCCCCTGCGTACACCGTTCAACCGGTTCTCATTGAGCACTGCGGTCACTGTGCGTGTCACCGCATCGCGTTTGGCCTCGCCCACACGATCAGTTATGTCGTGGAACACGTTCCGAACGCCGGAGGCGGCGTATCCCATGATGTCGCGGTCGCCGCTCGAACCACCCTGGCCTTGTCGCATATCGGCGATCATGGTGCGGGCGAGGTCCAGGTTCCTCGCAACGCCGTCGGCACTCACTCTCGCCGCAAAACTCTCCCAAAGCGGTTTGTCGCCTTGGGTCTTCTCATCTGCCGCCCCCTTGTAGATGAGGATCGTCGTTTGCTTGTCATCTTCGTGGCCGCCACGGCCGGGAGCGACGAGCCCGACTATCTCCCAGAGACGCTTACCCACCGCAAATGGCAGGATGTGCTCCTTTTCCATCGCCCACACCTCGGGCGCACCTCGATAGTGGGTTCTCCTGACAGATGACCCGAGATTCCCGTATGGAGCCATCGTCCCGATTCCAGGTGCGCTGGCCTGAGGGTCCTTGTTCTTGGACTTCCGCATCCACTGTCGAAGCACCCTGATGATGTTCCTCAACGGTGCCCTCGCCGCTCGCTTCTTCGCGCTCGGTGAGGTCTCTGCAGCTATTGCACTCTCGTACGCGGCATAGGCGGCAACCACGCCCGGGTCTTTGTGCTTGCTCAGTGCGGTGGGATTGTTTGATGCCACCGTCAACGCGGTCGACTTCCCCGACGTGTAAAGCTCGTGGGTCTCACCGTCGACCGTGAACTTCTCCTTGACTGTGAAGAAATCCTTGACCGCCTCCGCCTTGCCCTTCACCCATTTCTTCGCGGCATCGGCCTTGCCTTTGACCCACTTCTTTCCGGCGTCGACTTTGCCCTTCACCCAGGCCTTTCCGGCGGCGACCTTGGCCTTGACCTTCTTGCCGATGCCCTTCAGTCCGCGGATGATCGGACCGGCCAGTTTGAGTCCCTGCTTGATCACGAAGTCGATGGCCTTGTTCACCGGCTTCTGCAACTTGGCGATGATTTCGCGGATCTTCTGCCCGATTCCGCCGAGTCCGATCGCACTGGCCAGGAAGCCGATCAGGATCGGGACCATCTGGCCGAGTACGTCTTCGATCTTGTTGACCACACCGCTGACGTTGCCGCGCACGATGTCGGCCACCGAGTCGATCACGGTGTTGACGAACTTCATGATGCGTTCGGCGTTGTTGACGAAGAACATCACGATGTCGTAGATCAGCTTGCAGGCTTTGATGAACGCTGCGGCGGGGTTGAGCAACCCGATCAGCCAGGTGATGCCCGCGGTGATGATCCTGGTGATGACGAAGTCCTTGACCTGCTCGAGGATCATCTCCTTGATGTCGCCGAGTTTCTCGATCAGCATCTGCCACAGGGCCGCCACGCCGCCGGTGGCGATCAGTTTGAAGATCTCGACGCCCTTCTCGATCGCCGCCATCGCCGGTTCACCGATCTGCTTCACCAGACGGTTACGGATGTTGGCCCACGTCAACCCGAACAGCGATGCGAGCAGTTTGATGATGCCCTTGAGATCGAAGGTGTCCGGCAACTCCACGCCACCTTCGGCGAGTGCCCCGAACAGCCAGCCCATCAAGCCCTTTCGGAGATGGGTGAGGATGTTGTCCTTGAACTTCAGGATGCCGCCCTTGACACCCTCGATGAGGTTGGACAGGAACGCGACCGGGTGTTTGATGATGTCGCCGACCACCCCGGCAACCCGGGCCAGGACGTTCATCAACATCGCGGCGAGTTGACGGATCGTGTTGATGATCGCCTTGATCGCGCCGATGGCCTTGTCGACCAGGCCCTTGTTCTCGGCCTGCAGCTCTTCGATCCGCTCGTCGAGACCCTTGCGGGCGTCGACGTACTTGGTCGCCAACGTGTCGACGACCGCCTCCTGCTTGGCGTTGACGTCGTCCTCGAGTTGGGCGAACTTGTCGTTGATCTCCTTGGCCGCGGTGTCCCCCACCTTCTGCAGGTTGGCGGGCAGACTCTTGACGTAGGAGGAGATCTCGGCCTTACCGGCAGCGATCCGTGCCTTCGCGGCCGCGAGGTCCGCGCCGACGATGTCGGCGACGCGTGAGATGACGACGTCCATCTTCTTCAGATACAGTTCGCGGCCCGCGGTGTAGAAGGTGTTCACCTTGTCGGGCATGCCGAACAGCTTGTCCTTGGCCCACCTCCAGCCGCCCAGCCATCCGCTGTACCGGTCCTTCTTGTACGCCGACATCTTCGCCGCGACGAAGGACTCGAAGGTCTTGCGGGCGTCGGCCTCCCCCTCTTCGAAGGCCTTGTCCACCTTCGGGTCGATTCCGTCGAGGATCTTCTTGACCGCGGTCTCGGTGGTGGCGTAGACCGACTGCACCTTGGCGGTGACCTCGGCTCGCTTGGCTTCGTCCTTCGACTTGGTCTTGCCCTTGTCGGCCACCAACTTCGCCAGCGCCGCCGCCTTGCTGCCCTGCATGCCGGCCACGCCCTGCTTGGTCACCGCCGCCGCCTCGGCCTTGTTCTGGCCGATGACGTCCTGTTCCTGCTTGCGGAACTCGCCGGGAGCGGTGTCGGCGTGCGCGGCGGCGGCCTTCTTGTCCGCCAGCGCCTGCTGGAAGTCGGGCTCATTGGACTCGGCGAGCTGCTTCTCGCTGACGTCGGCGCCGGCCATCTCGTCGTCGGCCTGCCGCTTACCCGCGGCGAGGTTGAGCTGTTCGGGTGGTGCGGGTTTCGGTGCGGCCCCGGTGGCCGGGATCGTCACGGGCGGGCTCTGGGTTTCGGGCGACATCGGCGTCACCGGTTTGGGTACCGCCTTCGACGTGTCGGGGGGCGCGTCGGTCGCGCTCTCGACGTCCTTGGTCTGGCCCTCCTTGCCCTGGGTGACCAGACCCTTGACCTCACCCTTGACCTCGCCGGCCTTACCGCCGCCAGCCTTGGCCTGGGAGTCGGCCTCCTCCAGTGTTTTCGGCGACTTCGCTTCGATCGCCGCCTTGACCGCGGCGATGAACGCCTTCTTGTCGAAGGTGCCCGCCGGTTGGGCATCCATCGTGTCGACCTTGGCCGCCTTGGCCTGCCCTGCCACGTCGTCGCTGGGCGCCAGCGCCGCCCCCTGCGCCTCCTTGGCCTTCGCCGCTGCCTGCGGATGGGACTTCTTCTCCCGGGCGAAGCCTTTCACGCCGCCGGTGACCTGTTTGAACGCCGGATCCGCGTGCGGACTCACCGACTTCGGCGGCACCGGCGGCTGCAGCAGTTGGTCAGCCGACAACGCCGACGGTCCCGCGGGGCTTCCCGCACCGCCCGCACCGGCGGGTGCGCCGCGCGTGCTCCCCTTCGGCGCGGCGGGTCCGACGCGTTTGGCCGCGGCCTTTCCCAGGGGGCTGACGGCGGGCGTCCGTTTCGGCGGGGGAACCTGCTTCTTCGCCGGCACCGACCCCGGGCCGAAGCCGGTCACCGTCGCGGCCAGCGCCGACGCCGGCGGCTTCGGCCCCTCGAGTTCGACGGGTATGCCGAGCTTCTTCGCGGCCTTGAGCCCCTTCTCGACGATGTTGACCGCGGGTTCCTCTCGGCGCGCCTCGCTCAACGCGGCGTCCAACGACGAACGCGCCTCACTGTCAGGACCTTTGAACTTCGCCGCGAGCAGCGCGTTGACCGCGGCGTTGCCAGCGCTGCGCTGCAATTGGATCAGCACCCCGGCCGGACGCGGCCGGGCCGCGGCCGTGGTGCGCTGTCCTGCGGTCAGCGCGTGGCCGACGGCTGCCCTCGCCGAACCCGCGGTCTGTGTCATCGGTTACGCCGTCTCCTCCTCGCCTTCTTCCTCGGCGCGCTGCACGAATGTCTGTGCGGTCTCCTCTTCTTCGTCACCTTCACGCTGGACCGACGGGGTGTCGCACCCGTCCGCACACCGCTGGACGTCGGGCGGGCGGGCCGGCGCCGGTGCGGCCATCAGACGGTCGGCATTGGCGACGGCATCGCGCTCGAACCGGTCGGACGGGTCACTGACCTTCACCCCACCACCCGCCTCCGTGCCGTCGACGGGACCGCTGCGCTGTTGAACGACATGGGTCAGCTCGTGGGCCAGCATGTGCTTTCCGGAGTCGGATCCCGGGTCGTACCTGTCGCGCTGGAACACGATGTTCGATCCCACCGTGTATGCCTGTGCGTTGACCGATTTCGCCGATTCGTGCGCAGCACCGTCGGTGTGGACCCGGACGTCGCCGAAGTCGTGGCCGAACCGGCCCTCCATGTCGGCGCGGACGTCGGACTGCAGCGGGCTGCCGCCGCCGGAGTTGACCACATCGTGGACCGGCGAACGCTCCTCCTCCATCAGGGCCGCGGTGCTCCCGTTACCGACCGCGCGTTGCAGACCGGCCACCCCGCGTGGCCCGGCCGCGGCCAGCCGGCCCGAGAGGGCGGCGCGGAGCGCGATGGACGATTCGGACTCCTCGAGCCGGGACGCCTTGGGCCGCAGGCTGGACTCGAGGCTCTGATCGGTGTCGTGGACGTGCATTTCCGCCTCACTTCCTGCTGACGTGATGTTGCAACGATCCACCGCCCCGCGGCGTGGGGGAAGACGCGGAGGCGTGGCCGTTCGGGCACTTCGGAGTGCCCGAAAGGGCAGACGCCGGTCCGGTCTGATCGGGCATTCACCGATGCCCTGTTGACCGTCCCGCCGCCTCTGCCACCGCCACCGGTTCGCGACCACGATCGTGGTGCCAGCCCACCAACTCAGTGAGGAGGCACAATGCCGACCTACCTGTCGCCGGGTGTCTACGTCGAGGAGATCGACTCCGGCTCACGACCGATCCAAGGCGTCGGGACGGCGGTGGCGGCCTTCGTGGGCTTCGCCGCGAAGGGGCCGATCAACGAGCCCACGCTCGTCACCAACTGGACCCAGTTCACCAACATCTTCGGCGGTCCGATCGAGAATGCCTGTCTGGCGCAGTCGGTGTTCGCGTTCTTCCAGAACGGTGGCGGGAAGGCCTACATCGTCGCCATCGGCGACGAAGCCGGTCGGAACGGCAACACGACCAGTAACCCCGCCCTCGAGTCGGCGCCACAGGCCATGCTCGGCAAGGGCTTACGCGTGCTGGCCCGCGATACCGGGGCGCCGTCCAACAGCCTCAAGGTTCGTGTCGTCGAATCCCAGAAGGACGATGACGGCCAGCAGACCCGCCTGCAGGTGGATGTCCTGCGCAATGACGAGCCGATCGAGCACCACGACAACATCACCACCACGCGCGGCAAGACTTTCGTCGTGAGCGTCGTGAACGCCGCCTCACAGCTGATCAAGCTGGAGCCGGTCAGCGGGCAGTCCCTCGACGACCTGCAAGCCGGGATGGAGGTGGCCCTGGCCGCACCGGCACCCGTGGACGTGGCGCCGCCGGAACAGCTCTCCGCCGAGGACTACGTCGGTGACGTCACCGAACGCAGTGGTGTGGCCGGACTCGAGGCCGTCGACGAGATCACGATGCTGTGCATGCCCGACCTGATGACGGCCTATCAGCGCAGCGCCATCGACCTGGAGACCGTGCAGTCGGTGCAGCTGAAGATGATCGCGCACTGCGAACTGATGGGTGACCGGATGGCGATCCTGGACTCGCCGCCCGGGATGAACGCCCAGCAGGTCAAGGAGTGGCTCGTCGAGAAGGCCAACTACGACTCGAAGTACGCGGCGCTGTACTGGCCATGGGTCAGCACCGGCAACGGATACCTACCGCCGTCGGGTTTCATCGCCGGCATCTGGAGCCGCAACGACGACACCCGCGGTGTCCACAAGGCGCCCGCCAACGAGATCGTCCGCGGCGCGGTCAAACTCGAGTCCAACATCACCAGGAACGAACACGACCTGCTGAACCCGGCGGGTGTCAACTGCATCCGGTCGTTCCCCGGCCGGGGCATCCGGGTGTGGGGCGCCCGCACGCTGTCGAGTGATCCGGCCTGGCGCTACCTGAACATCCGGCGGCTCTTCAACTACCTGGAGGAGTCCATCCTGGAGAACACCGACTGGGTGGTGTTCGAGCCGAACGACGACGCGCTGTGGGCGAAACTGCGGCGCACCATCAGCGCGTTCCTGGTCAACGAGTGGCGCAAGGGTGCGTTGTTCGGCCAGACACCCGACGAGGCGTTCTTCGTCAAGTGCGATGCGGAGACCAATCCGGCCGAGGGTATCGACGCCGGTGAGGTGGTCTGCCAGATCGGTGTCGCCCCGGTCAAACCTGCCGAGTTCGTCATTTTCCGGCTCGCCCAGTACTCCGGCGGGACCAGCCTGGTAGCCGAGTGACACCGCACGAATCGACACCGAAAGTAGGGACACACCATGGCTCTGCCCGAAAACGACAGCTCCGTAGGCCATTCGTTCGGCCTGGAGTTCGACGGCATTCAGATCAAGGCGATCACCGAGGTGACCGGGCTGAAGATGGAACAGGACGTCATCGAGTACAAGTCCAACACCGCGGCCGACGGCAAGTATCTGGTCAAGAAGCTGCCCGGTCGGTGGAAGGCGGGCGAGTGCACGCTCACCCGCCCGTTGACCGGTGACCAGAGCTTCGACAAGTGGGTGAAGGACTCACAGCTGGGCAAGATGGGCAACGCCCGCAAAGGCGGCGCGATCGTGGTCTACGACTACGAGGGCAAAGCCGTCAAGCGGTACAAGATCACCGCGGCGTGGCCGAAGAGCCTCGAGATCAGCTCGCTGAAGGCCGGTGACACCAGCGTGCTCACCGAGAAACTCGTGTTGACCTACGAGAAGTGCGAGCCCGAGGGTGCGTAGAGGACCCGCCCTCGCCGTCTCCGACGCCGTTGACCACGAGGCGCCGGGGGCACCGGACCGCGAGCTGCGCACCGAGTTTCCGTTCACCCTGCCCCGCGGCTACGTCGACGGGAACCGAGAGATCCACCGGCACGGGGTGATGCGATTGGCCACTGCCCGTGACGAATTGGTGTCCCAACGCGACGACCGGGTGCGCGAGGATCCGCGCTACCTCAGCGTCGTGCTGATCGGCCGGGTGGTGGAGCGCCTCGGCGGGATCGAGGACGTCCACGCCGGCGTGATCGAGAACCTGTTCGCATCCGATCTGGCGTTCCTGCAGGACCTCTACCGGCGGGTGAACCAGGACGGCCACACCCAGGCGGCGGTGCGCTGCCCGGGGTGCGGCAACGAGTTCACCGTCGACTTCGCCGGGAGCCGCCTGGGGGAATCGTGACGTACGGGACCGAGCACTTGCACGAGGAGGTCTCGTACATCGCCTACCACCTCCATTGGCCGCTCGATCAGTTACTGGATCTCGAGCACCAGGACCGGCGGCGCTACCTGCGTCTGGTCCAGAACCTCTGCGCGCAGAACAGAAACGGACGGTGAGCGATGGCAGGACCGGTCCGGTGGTGGCCATGGCGGCGACCGCGCCCGACGCCGGCGGAGACGCCGGCGCCATCACCTGATCCGCGTTGGCATGCGCTGGCGCCGATACAGCGGACCGTCGACGGCATGACTCCGACGGCCCCACTCGACGGGTTCTCCGCCTCCCTGACCACCGCACAGAATCCTGCGCTCACCTCCTCCGCCGCGATGCTGGCGACCGGGCACGCGTCGTTGGCGATCCTCGGCACCGGTGACCCACCGACCGCGCGCGCGCCAATCAATGCGGCTGTGCCGCAGAACCGTTCGTGGCAGCGGTCGGTGAGCCTGCCCCAGCGGATGCTGCCCGCCCCGCCGGTTCCTGTTCAGCGAAGCCCGGACACCGCGCCACCGATGACCCCGGACGTCGTCGGCGCCGCCGATCCCGTCGAGATGGCGCCAACCCCGTCGATCACCGTGGCCGAGCCTGCGCCCGGGAACACGCCGCTGACCCGGGCGCCGGAACTCGGTGAGTACCGCGAGGTTCCCGTCGTGGTACCACAGTCGACCGCCACAGGTGTCACAGCCGACCACGCGCCCGCCGAGCCGGCCCGCCACGGGCAACCCGTGCGGTCCGCCCCGCCGGTGCAGCGACTCGAAGGCTCGGCCACCCCGACCGCGATACCGGATACCTCGGTGCAGCCACCCCCGGTCCAGCGCGCGGAGACCCCAGTGACGCTCTCCGGCAACGCTTCCCATCGATCCACCGACGCCGGCCGCAACATCGTCGCACGCAGCGCACCGGCGCCGCCTCTCCCGTCGGCACTCCGAGCCATCACGGAGTCGGAAGCCACCGGGCCGTCCGTGATCCCGGCACCGGTCCTCGACGACCCGCCCCCGGGCCGGCCCGTCCCCGCCGTGACCGACCTTACGGACACCGCCGAGGCCCCGGCCGCAGCGCCGCCTCCACTCGACGTCCAGCGGTCCGCCCACAGTGAGAGCATCACCTGGTTCTCCCCCGACGACCCCGTTCGGCTTCCACCGACCGCTCACCCGGTCGCCGTCGGCCGCCCCCAGGCGGCGGCGCCCGCCGTCGCCGTACAGCGCGTGTCCCCGCGGCCACCGACCGCGCAGCCTGCTCCCGCCGTCCCCGCGCGTGAATGCCCGCCGGCGACCACACCGCTGAAGCCGCCGCCCCCGGCGCCGCCGGCCGTACAGGTCGCCACGGCGGTTGTGGCACAGCGAGTCCGCCGCCATGAGCCGACGGAGACCGCCGCCGTCGCTGCCGCACAACGTATATCGGTCAAACCGGTTCCCGAGCCGACCACACCCCCACCGCCGCCGCCCGCGGTCGAGGCACCGCACATCCGGACCGATGCGCCCACTGCGACCGAACCCAAGTTCGCTGTACAGCGCGTCGCGACACCCGCGCGCCCAGCGCCCCCCGTCCCCCTCCCTTCCGTCGGCACACCTCGAGCGCAGCAGGGTTCCGCGGTGGTTCGGTCCGTCGTCCCGGAAGTGCAGCGCGCCGTCTCGCCGGCCACCCCGGAACCCGCGGTGGCCCCGGTCCCGCGCAGGCTCGTTGTCCTGCCCCCGCTGCGCGCACCTGTCCATCCGGTCACGCGCTCCCCCGACACGCCGACGGTGCAGCAGATCGCGGAGAGCCCGGCGCCGGTGCCGTTGCAGCGCATGTTCGAACACACCGCCGCACCGCCCGGCCCGCGTGACCGGCCCTCCGCCGCGACGCCGTTCCCGCCGCCCCCATCGGTCACGCAATACGACGGATACACCGAGGTCAGCTTCGACCAACACTCGGTGCAACGCGACGCCGACCCGCCCGAGAGTCCCGATCCGCCAGACGAACCCGCGCTACCGCAGGCTCCGCTGACGGCCACACCCGCGGCATCCCCGGCCGCCACCGGTGGCGTGCCGGCGGCGGGCGGCAACATCGACGAACTGGTCAACCGCCTCTACGACCCGCTGGCCGCGCGGCTGCGTTCGGAGCTCTGGCTCGACCGGGAACGGGCCGGCGTCCTGATGGACCTGCGCCGATGACAAGGGAGGACCGATGAGTGGAGACGCCGCCGGCGACAACGACGAACCCTGGGTGGGTGTGTGCTTCGCGGTCGAACTCGACAAGGAGTCCATCGGCACGTTCTCCACCTGCGAGGGTCTCGGGCTCGAGGTCGTGATGGAACAGCGCGAGGAAGGCGGCAACAACGCCATGGTCTGGCAACTGCCGACACGGATGAAGTTCAGCAACATCAAACTGTCCCGCCCCGTCGGGCGGGACAGCGAGAAGCTGATCAAGTGGATATCCGCCGCGCTGGGCGGGATCAAGCCGACCACTGCGGTGATCAAGGCCATGCGCTCCGACGGCGAAGCGATCGCCACGTGGTCCCTCGACGGCGTCGTACCGGTCCGCTGGACCGGTCCCAGCCTGAACCTGGACTCCCCGAAGGTGTTCACCGAGACCCTCGAGATCGCCCATCACGGTTTCCTCCCGGGCGGTAAGGGCTGATGACCGCCATCGCGCTCACCAGTTCGGGTAAGCCGGCCAACATCTCCGACAGCACTGTCGTCAGTTCGGCCAACCCGTCGTACGATCACGCGTCGATCGACATGTACGAGGCGACCGACGCCCCCGGCGGCAGCAAGCGCGGATCCCCGATCGGCAGCATCGCTTTCCAGTTCAACCCCAAAGAAGTGACGATCAGCAAGTCCGCGAAGTGGGAGCGGAAGCCGGTCAAAGGCGCCAAACAGGCTGGGCCGCCGGAGTTCAGCGGCGCCGACCCCTGCAAGCTCACGCTCGAGATGTTCTTCGACGCCACGCTCAAACACACCGACAGTGTCGTCGACGCGGTGGAGAAACTGTTCAGTTGTTGTGTGCCGGTGGAGAAATCGCGCAACGCGAAGAAACCGATGCCGCCGCTGGTGGTCTTCAAGTGGGGCAACGTCACGAGTTTCCCGGCCTTCGTCACGCAGGTGAGCGCGAAGTACACCCGCTTCGCCCCGAACGGTGTTCCCATCCGAGCGGTCTGTTCGGTCAACCTCGAGGAGATGCCCGCCGAACAGAGCAAGCAGAACCCGACCTCCGGGGTGTTCAACGTCGACCGCGCCCACACCATGATCTCCGGCGACACACTGGCTCTGGTGGCCTACCGCGAGTACGGCAACCCCAACATGTGGCGCGCGCTCGCGGACTACAACCGGATCGACGACCCGATGCGTATCGCCGCAGGCACACCGATCCTTCTCCCGCCCGCCGAAACCCTGGCGAGGTGAGCCGCGATGACCAGCACCGCCACCTTCCTCGTCACCTTCGACGACCAACCGCTGCCCGCCGACGTGACGGCGCTGCTGGCGTCGGCGTACGTCGACTTCAGCCTGCGGCTGCCGGATACGTTCATGCTCCGGTTCCGCGATCCCGGTCGCATCGTCGTCGACAAGTCGAAGGTACGGATGGGCACCAAGGTCAAGATCTCCGTCGCCACCGACTCCACCCCAACCCCCGAACCGCTGCTGTCCGGTGAGGTCACCGCGGTGGAGGCGGTGTTCGACAACACCGGATCCTTCACCGCGATAAGGGGATTCGACCCGACACATCGGTTGTTCCGGGGGAGGCACACCACCTCCTACACACAGATCACCGCCTCCGACGCGGTGACGCAGGTGGCCCAGCGCGCAGGACTGACACCGGGCCGGGTGGACTCCACCCCCACCGTGTTCGACCACCTCGGCCAGTGCGGGCAGACGGACTGGGAGTTCCTCGACACAGTCGCCCGTCGCGTGGGGTTCGAGCTGAAGATGCGGGAGGACAAACTCGATTTCAGCGCACGCCAACCCGCCGAGAAGGCGCCCTCGCAGGCAACGCAGACCGCCAACCCTCTGGTGTTGCGGTTGGGCACCGACCTGCTGCGGTTCCGCGGCGTCGTCACCGCCGCAGAGCAGGTCGCCAAGGTCGAGGTGCGCGGCTGGGACGTGGCGCAGAAACGCAAGATCGTCAGCACGGTGCCGGCGGGCACCACCAGCGTCGAACTGCCGACTCTGACACCGCAGAACATGGCGAACGCGTTCGGTGACCCGACCTACGTCGCCTCGGATGTCGCCTATCGCACTCAGTCCGAGGCGGATTCCGCCGCCGGCGCGCTCGCCGAGGAGATCGGCAGCTCGTTCGCCGAAGTCGACGCAGTGGCCCGCGGCAACCCGAAGTTACGCGCCGACGTCAGTGTCATGATCGAGAACGCGGGAGCCCCGTTCGACGGGAAGTACACGATCACCACCGCACGGCATCGCTACGACGTCAACAGCGGCGGGTACACCACCGCGTTCTCGGTCACCGGCCGCCAGGAGCGCAGCCTCTACGGACTGGCCGGGGGCGGCGGTCACGCACCGGGCGGTTTCGGCGTCGTCATCGCCCTGGTCTCCGACGCCAACGATCCGGCCGGGCAGGGGCGGGTGCGGCTGACATTCCCATGGTTGTCCGACGAGTACGTCAGCGACTGGGCACGCACTGTGCAGCTCGGCGCCGGCAGCTCCCGCGGCGGCCTGATCCTGCCGGAGGTCGGAGACGAGGTGCTCGTCGCATTCGAACAGGGTGACCCCCAACGGCCCTACGTACTCGGCGGTCTGCACAACGGAACCGACCTGCCCGACGCCGCGGGACCCAGCGTGATCGACGGCGGGTCCGGTGCGGTGAACCGCCGCTCGCTGGTGTCGCGCCGCGGCCACCGCATCGACCTGTTCGACGACGAGGGCCGCTCCGACGGCGTCACCGCCGCCACCGGCGACGGCAAGTTGCGGGTCGCCCTCGACGCGGCGGGCAGCCGGATCGACGTGCACAGCGACGGCACGGTGACGGTCACCGGGACCCGGGGTGTGGTCGTCGACGCCGCGGGCGACAAGCTCGAGTTGAAGGGCCGCGAGATCAGTATCACTGCCGCTCAGAGTGTTTCGGTGAAGGCGCCCTCCATCAAGGTGACGGCCGACACCACGGCGACGGTGTCCGCCTCCGGACCCACGGTCATCCAGGGCGCCCCCGTGAAGATCAACTGAACGGAGAACATGTCGATGCCTCCAGCCGCCAGGGTCGGCGATCCGACCGGTCATCCCGGGATCATCACCGGTCCCGGCGTGCCCTCCGTGCTCCTCGCGGGAAAACCGGCCGCCGTCGTCGGCGACATGCACACCTGCATGATGCCTCCGCCGGCAGCCCACCCGCCGACCCCGCTCGTCGGACCCGGTTGCCCCACCGTGCTGATCGGCGGCCGGGTCGCCGCCGTGGTCGGCGACCTCGCCGGCTGCTCGGCGCCGATCCTGCCGCCCGGCGCGGTCAACGTACTGATCGGAGGGTGAGCATGTCGATCGATTTCGTCGGCGCCGGCTGGAACTTTCCGGTCGACCTCGACGCCACCGGATCCGTGGCGCTGGCCACCGGCAGCCGCGACATCGAGCAGGCCATCCAACTGATCCTGTGCACCTCACCGGGTGAGCGACCGATGCGTCCCGAATTCGGCTGCCGCATCCACGATCACCTGTTCTCGCTCACCAACGAGGCGACGGCCGCGGCCATCGCCAACGACGTCCGGGCGGCACTCGAACAGTGGGAGCCGCGCATCGATGTGGTGAACGTTCGGGTCGGTTTCAGCCAGACCGAGTTCGGCACCTTCTACGTCGACGTGCACTACCGGATCCGCGGCGACAACGACGACCGCAACCTGGTGTTCCCGTTCTACGTCATCCCCGACGAGCCTCCGCCGCTCACCGGATCCACTCAACCAGTTCTGGGAGGCGGCTGACATGTTGCCCGCTCCGCGACTCGACGACCGAGGCTTCCAGGATCTCGTCGACGACGCCCGCCGTCGCATCCGCCGCACCTGCCCCACGTGGTCGGAACACAACATCTCGGATCCGGGTATCACCCTGGTGGAGACCTTCGCGATGATGCTCGACCAACTGATCTATCGGCTCAACCGCGTTCCCGACCGCCACTACGTGAAATTCCTCGAACTGCTGGGTTTGGAACTACGCCCACCGGGAGCGGCTCAGGGCGAGGTGACGTTCTGGCTTTCCGCACCGCAACCGCAGACCATACGGGTCCGCGAGGGCATCGAAGTCAGCACGGACAGAACCGATCTCGAGGAGCCGGTGGTGTTCTCCACCGCCGAACCCCTCGACATCGTCCCGTGCACGCTGCAGTCGGGTCAGGTGGCCACCGTATCCGCGGGCGGCATCCCGGTGGACCGGTCGAACCCGACCACCGGCGCGGGCTTCCCCTGTTTCTCGGCGATGCCGACCCCCGGCGACGCACTGTTGATCGGGTTGGACAAGGCGGTGCCCCGCTGTGCGGTGCTGCTGCGGATCGTGTGTCAGGTCTCCGGTGTCGGCGTCGACCCCACCGATCCGCCGTACGTGTGGGAGGCGTGGACCGAACCCGGCGGGTGGAAACCGTGCGAGGTCGACCGCGACGAGACGAAGGCCTTCAACCAGCCCGGCGACGTCATCCTCCACGTTCCCAAGGGGCACACCCTCGCCTCACCGGAAACCCTGGCGGGCACGCGCCGAGGATGGCTGCGCTGCCGGTTGCTCGAACCGTCCCCGGGACAGGACACCTACAGCGAGTCACCGCTGATCAACTCGATCACGGCGGCCACCAAGGGCGGCACAATCCCGATCGTGCATGCCCGGGTGATCCGCGACGAGGTCGTCGGAGTCTCCGACGGCACACCGGCGCAACGCCTTCCACTCAAGAACCGCCCGGTCCTGCCGTGGGCCGGAACCACACTGTCGGTGGTCCGCGACGGCGCTGCCACCGAGTGGCATCCCGTCGAGAACTTCGCCTTCGAGAAACAGGACAGCCAGAGCTTCCACATCGACGCCGTCGACGGCGAGGTGGTGTTCGGGCCCGCGGTCCGTGAGGCGGACGGCTCACTGACCCAGTACGGGAGGATCCCTCCCAAGGGCGCCACACTGAAGATGACCGCCTACCGGACGGGCGGCGGCCCGGCGGGCAACGTGCGCAAGGGCGCCATCCACGTCCTCAAGACCAGCGTGCCCTACGTGTCCCGGGTCGAGAACCGGCGCGCGGCGGCCGGCGGCGCCCCCGCCGAAACCATCGAGGACGCCAAGACCAGGGGACCTCTGCTGATCCGTTCGCGCGGAAGAGCCGTTACCGCGGAGGATTTCGAGGAGCTGGCCCGTGAGGCGGCGCCGGGCATCGCGAGGGTGCACTGCCTGACACCGTCGAGCCCCGCCGAGGCCGGGCTGATCCGGCTGCTGGTCGTGCCGAACGTGTCCAGCGACGCGTTGGGCGCCGTCCGCAGAGAGGACCTCGATCTGTCCGACGACACGAAGGCGCGCATCAAGGCCTATCTGGACGAGCGCAAGCTCGCGGGTACTCACGTGCGGGTGAAAGCGCCCGCCTATCAGGGGCTGACGATCGTCGCGACACTGGCGGCGCTGCCAGGATACCGACGAGACCACCTCCGCGATGATGTGCTTCGCGCGCTGAACCGCCTGCTGCATCCGCTCACAGGTGGGCCGGACGGCACGGGGTGGCCGATCGGGCGGCCTGTGCAACGGCACGAACTGGCGGCCGCTCTGGCGTGGACTCCGGGGGTGGACATGTCACGGGAAGTCGTGCTCGACCTCTACCCGGCCGACACCACTACGGGCGCGCGCGGCGACAGGGTCGACAAACTGTTGCTCAACCCCGATGCGTTGGTGCTGTCGCACCGGCACAAGGTCCAGGTGAGCTGACGATGAATGTCGGAGCGAACGACCTCATCTCACCGCTCCCCTTGGTCGAGACCATGCCCGGTGTGTACCGCAGCGACCCGATGACGCAGGCGCTGTGCGCGGTCTTCGACGACCTGCTCGCCCCGGTGTTCGCGGTTCTCGACGGTTTCCCCGCGTACCTCGATCCGGCCACCACACCGGAGGACATGCTGGACTGGCTGGCCGCCTGGATAGGCCTGTCGTTCGACGGCCACGTCGATGCGCAGCGCAAGCGGGAACTGGTCATGTCCGGTGTGGCGCTGACGCCATGGCGGGGCACCACCAGAAGCCTTCGCGCCGAGATCAATTCGGTGTTCGACGAGGAGGTCGAGATCACGGAGCACGGGGCGGGGGATGCGCCGATACTGCTGGTCAGGCTGATCACTGACACGCCCGATCGGGTCGACCTGAGCCGCCTCGACGCGATCGTCGCCGCGGCGAAACCCGCCCACCTGCCGCACCGGGTCGACGTCGTCGCCCGCGCCGATCACCACCCGACGGCCAACTCCGCCTGAATGCGGGCGCATTCCCGACGACTGAGTTCGGCGGCGCTGGCGTCACCGCCCATCTCGTGCAACTCGGCCATCAACAACCAGGGGCCCTCCTGGTACGGATCGAGGTCGACCGACCGCTGCGCCGCGGCCAGCGCGTCGGCTCCCCTGCCCCGCGAACGGTAATCCGCCGCCAGGCTCGCCGCGGCCGAGGCGGCGGCGCGACGTAATCGCTGCCGTTCGTCGTCCACCGGATCGGCGACCGCACCGGGCAGGAGATCTCCCGCGTACACCGCCAACGCCCGCCGGCGCGCCGCCATCCGGGCGTCGACGTCGCCGCGGGCGGATGCCGCGGCCGCCGATGTCATCGCGGCGCCGAACTCGACGACGTCGATGACCGATCCGGCGGGCAGGCCGAGTCGGTAGCACTCCCCGCGACGCTCGACGGTGACCGAGCCGTCACCGAACAGATTGCGCACACTGGACACCGCCACCTGAAGCCGGTGACACGCAACCGCGTGCGGCGCACCCGGCCACAACGCGTCCTCGAGGAACTCGCGGTGGTGATCGACACCGGGTGCGAGCGCCAGCAGTTGCAGCACGTTGCGCGCCTGCGGTCTCAACCGGCCGAGGTCGACCGGCACCCCGCCGACCTCGATGCGGAACTCACCGAAGCAACGAACCTCAACCGGCACCGCACGCGGCTCCCGTGTCCTGGTGTCGGTGCACCACCGCGTCAGCGTCGGCGCGTCCAGCTCGGTGAATCGGTCTGCGGCGTCTGCGAGTTCGACCGGCGTCATGCCGAGAGCCTTCTTGCTCAGTCCGACCGCCAGGGTCAGCAGGGCAGCACCCCACACATCGCCGCGAGCGTCACAGGCCGCGATCACCTCGGCGCAGCACTCCAGTCGCCATGGGGCGTCACCGGACCGGGCGAGCACAAGTTGCTGCAACCCGTGCGCAAGACGGGCAAGCCAGGGCAGCCCATTGACCTCGGCGAGTGCCGCGAGGTCGCCGGGGCCCGTTGAGTGGCACGGCCCGGCCGCATCGACGCATAGCACGTCGAGCATCTCCCATGCCAGATCGGCGGCGATCGCCACTGTCGCACTGGCACTTTCGTCACGCCGCACCGAAGCGATCACCTCGCGCGCCAAGTCGTTCTCACCGGCGACCACCGCCAGCAGACCGTGAGCGAGCCGGACCCCGGCGGCACCGGTCGTCGCGGCCGGCGCGCGCAGGTCCGGCAGTTCACGCAGTCCGTCACGCAGCACCCGACTCCAGTGCCGGAACGCCGGCGAGCCGCCACCCGTCGCCGGCAGCCAGCCCGCCACCGCCTGCGCCTCCGACATGCAGATACCGCTGAAACCTGGTTCGTCATAGCAACTCTGGGTGAACAGGTAGGCATCCCTGGCGGCTTGCAGCGCGCCGTCGCGGGCGAGCCGGCGGGCATTGGCCAAGGCCAGCCAGGGATCACGCTGGAAAGTCACAGGCGGGAGGAGATCCTCCCCGATCCCGTCAGCACCGGCTCTGCGGATGAGGCGAGAGACCGCAGGCCAGTCCTCGGCCTTGGCGAACGCCTTGGTGGCCGAACGCAGATCACCGAGCGACTCCAGCACCACGCCGCTGCGGGCGTACCAGGCCCGCGCCCCGTCGCTGCCGTACTCCTCCACCAGCGCCAACTCGAGATGGTTCTGCAGCACCTCGTGGTACCGGAAGTGCAGACCGTCATCGTCGGTCGAGGTGAAAAGCTGCTCCCGGTCGAGCATCTCGAGCACCCGGTGACTGCCGTCGGTGTTGAGCAGTGCATCACAGGCGGGACCGGACAGTCGGCCGAGCGTGCAGGTACGCAGTAGGAACACCCGTCGCTCATCGGGTAACGCGCCCAGTACGTTGCGGGCCAGATAGGACCGGACCAACTTCGACCGTCCACCGAGATCGGAGACCGCCTGGTGGCGCTCGGCTGCGCTGCGCCCGGCGGTTGCGAGGTGGAACAACTGCAGACCTGCCGCCCATCCCCCGGTGCGCCGGGTCAGGGCTGCGGCGGCCTCCGGACGCAGGGGCTGGCGGTAGACGTTGGCGAACAGCTCTTCGACTTCCCAGGATCGGAAACGCAATTGGTCGCTGCCGATTTCGTGGAATGTGCCGGAGACCTGCAGCCGGGGGATGTTGATGTCGGGGGTTCGCCGGGATCCGAGGATCACGCGCAGCCGTCGGGGGCGCAATGACACGAACCGCTCGAGTGCATGCTCTGCAGGGGTGTCGGCGATCTCGTGCAGGTCGTCGAGGATCACCACCGCACGAGGACCGGACCAGTTGTCCAGGGCAGTCAGTAACGCGTCCATCGAGCGGACGTCACCGGTTCCGCACACGGGGCCCAGCGCGGCGGCGAGGTGCGCGACGAATCGCGCTTCGGGTCCGTCGTCGTCGGTGACCCGGTACCACCCGACCGGAGCGCTGCTCGTCGCGGCCACCCGGGACAGCAGCGTGGTCTTGCCGGACCCGGCGGGTGCGACCACCGAATCGACGACCGCGGACGGTCCGTCGAGCAGCGCCTGCTCCAGGCGCGCACGCACCAGGCCGGTCGGCTCGGGGGCTCGCAGCTTCTCGCGGAAGACGACGCCGCCGCACCGCACCCCAGTACCCATAACCGCCACCCCCACGATCCGCGGACCGAATCTACGGCGACTCACCGGCCGGCGGCGTGAGTAGCCGACTACTCGATTTCCCCGCGGGCTGTCTGCGCACGGCGGCCGCCAGTTCCGCCCGGTCACGCAGATCCAGCTTCGCGCAGGACCGGTAGATGTGGTTTTCGACCGTTCGCACAGACACCGTCAACCGGTCGGCCACCTCACGATTCGTCAAGCCCTCGGCGACCAGCACCGCAACCTCGTGCTCGCGGGAACTCAGCGGGAGCGGGCGCGCGGCGGATCTGATGGCGGGCGTGACGGCGCCGCCGCATTGCACTGCCAATTTCAGCGCCCGCCCCGCTGAGTGAGCGCCCGTCTGCGGCCGCCCGGCCAGGTCGTGGAAAACGGCTGCCTGGGCGGCGGTGTCCGACGCCGACAGGAGGTAACCCGCGTCCTCGTAATCGCGGCTCACCGCGTCGAGGCGGTCGGCGTCCGCGGAGGCGAGGGCGGCCGCGTGGCGGGAATGCAGATTGACCACACCACCGTCGACCACCCGTGCCAGCACCGCCAGACGGGAGGCCACCGCCCGGTCACCGAACCGGGCCGCGTGGTGCAGCGCCTCGGCCTCGACGGCGAGTTGCCCGGACCGGTGCGCCAGGTCCGCCGCGGCGCGCGCCAGGTCGATCGCGGTGCGCTCACCGCCACGAGCCGCCACCATCCACGCCTTCGCGATCAGTGCCTGCGGATGGTGCAGGGCCATGTGGGGTCCGAGGTGTTCGGTCGTCTCACCCAGCACCCGTTCGGCGTTCTTCGTATCGCCGAGCGCCGCGTAGGCCCGCACCAGCAGGAGCCGCGCCACGAGCCGCCACGGCATCGAGTTCTCCGCGTTCAGCGCCGCGAGCGCCTGCTCGAGAGAGGACACCGCGGCCGGGAAGCGGCCGCGGTACACCTCGACGCAGCCCGCCATGATCTTCGTGATCGCCCATCCGACGAACTGTCCGGACGACGAGAACCTGGCGTACTGTGCCACCGCGACATCGGCTGCGTCGAGTTCACCCGAGTACACCCGCGCGATGACCAGGCCGTAACGGATCATGAACCGGATCATCCCGTCGGTCGGGGTCAGACCTGTTCGGCAGAGCGCAGCGATCGGTTCGAAACTGATCCCGCGGCCGATCACGGGAAGCGCCAGCCCTGCTGCTAGAGCGGCGAATTCAACAGCCTGCTCCGGCGCGTCGGGGTTGTCGATCACACTCTGCGCGGCGCGTAGACCCTCGGTGATCCTGTTCTCGTGCACGGCCATCGCCGCGCCCACAGCAGTCACGATCGCACGCAGCGCGGGGTGTGCGACCCGACCGCCCAACAGGACGAGAAGTCGGTGTGCGCGCTCGACGTCACCCATCGACCAGAACAGAATCGACAGCCGCGGCACTCCCCAGAGCACGAGTTGCGATTCGTCGAGCGTCGCGGGATCGAATCGGGCCAGGACATCGTCGGCCTCGGCTGCGCGCCCCTGCCACAGCAAGGCCCTCGACAGCAGACCGGCCGCCCGGAGATCACCGTTGCGATCGAGAGCCAGCCGCGCAAACCGTTCCGCCACCTCCAGATTCGCCAAGAACAGGGCGTCCTTACCCGCGTCGATGAGAAACGCGTCGTCGACCTCACGGTCGCTTCCGACGTAGAGTTCGGCGAGCCGGATGCGACTCGCCGCCGAATCGGGTTCCCGGTTCGAGAGCACGTCGAGGATGCGGCCACGCAGCCGCCGTGCGGACGCGGTGCCGATGCGCCGCCGTATCACGTCTCCGAACAGCGGATGACTTATCCGGGCGTTGAGCAGACCACCGTCTTGAACGATACGGATCAGCCCTTGTGTTTCACCGGCGTCGACCGCCTCCGGCCCCACCAACTCGCACAGCGAGTCCAGGTCGAGCGGTTCGTACAGCGCAAGCACCTTCAGCGCCGACAGCGCCTCGCTGCCCGCACGGTCGAGACGATCCTCCAGCAGCGCCACCATTCCGGCCGACAATGTTGCGTGGCCGCGCAGCTGCCAGACGCCGTTCACCTCGGTGAGCGCGCCGTCCGCCAGCGCACCTTCGACCAGGTGCCGCAGAAACAACGGGTTGCCGGTCGAGAAATTCCACATCACGTCGGCGGACAACTCCTCAACGGTGCCCCGCAGCACTCTTTGCAGCAGCGAAATGCATTGAGGCTTGGTGAACGGATGCAACTCCAAGCGCTCGAGAATTCCGTCCTTCCACAGGGACGTCACCGCATCGGGAACCGCTTCGCCGCTCCTCACCGTGGCCACGATTCGACCGCTGCCCTCCACAGCCACCTGATGGAGCAACGTCGCCGACAGCTGGTCGAGTAGGTGGGCGTCGTCGATTCCGAGGACCGTGTCGTCGCGTTCGAGGAGCGACTCGCGGGCCGACATGAGTAGGGCGATCGGGTCGCGTGCGGCGGTCACGGTGACCCACGGCGCGAAGGCGCCGAGCGGAATGACCTTCGACGATTCCGTGCAGGCGGCCCACCGGATCGACGGCACCGTCGCGGTCGCCGCCCTTGCCAGTGTCGTCTTGCCGACACCTGCCTCACCGACCAGCACGACGCCCCGCTTGTTTGCATCGGTGAGCGCGGAACGGATGATGTCTCGTTCCACGGCGCGGTCGAGCAACAACCAATGGTTGCTCATGCATGGGAGTCTAGATTTTCACCGTCCCCAACGGCCGTTCCTTTTCAGGCCACACCACAATTCGTTGATCACGTAAGAGACCGGGAAATATCACGTTGATAGCTGGGACCGTCGACAGCACGGCTCGTGAATGCATATATCCATAGAACGAAAAGGTCCGACATTGCCGGTTTCATTGTCGAAAATCTGGCATCGACGAAAAACGCGCCGGTCCGTCATTGTTCGACCGGTCGGTCTCCCCAGCCGGAGTTCTTCACCACGTCCAGGAACGTGAGCGAGCTGCCGTTGACCAGCTCGTGCAGATGGGCGGGGAACGTGAACGGCGGCGCCTTCAACGGGTTGGCCGCCGTGCCACGCGCGATGAGGTCGGTGATCGCGTAGCCGAGATCGTGCCGCGGCCATGCCTCGAGCACCCGTTCGACGAAACCGGGTGAGAGCAGCTGCCTGTCGAAACCGTTGATGTCGAGCGAGATTCCGGAGAACGACACGGCCTGCTCGGTGCCGAACCGGTCGGCCAGGCCGACGCTGGTGTGCAGTGCGATGCCCTCCCACACCGTGCGGGCCCGCCCGTCGTCGACCCCGTGCTCGCGCAGGAACCGCACCGCGGCGTCGGCGCCGTCGACCTCGAACCGCTGATCCCCGTCGCCGTGGTCGGTGACGCCGAGGTCGTGCAGGACGCAGGTGAGGTAGACGAGCTCGTCGTCATAGTCTCTGCCGTCGCGCAGACCCTTCGCGGCGGCGAGTTCCCGCGCGAAGAGATAGCTGCGGACGGTGTGGTTGGCGATGCACTCCGTCGACACGTCGAGCACCAGATCCAATGCGGCGGAGCAGACTTCGGTATCCGGCAGATCCCACGAGTTCGTCATGTCCCCCAGCGTGCTCCGGCTGACCGGCGCGCGGAAGTGGCTAGATCGTCAACACCCGACAAAATCTGGCCATACCCTTGGCTTTCGTAACGGCGTTACGTAACGTCGTGACGATGAGCGGCACCGTGACCTATGACCTGACCGAATCCGTCGCCACCATCGCGATGGACGACGGCAAAGCCAACGTCCTCTCCCCGACCATGCAGGCCAACCTCAACGAGGCCTTCGACCGCGCGGAGAAGGACGATTCAAAAGCCGTTGTCCTGGCGGGCAATCAGAAGCTGTTCAGCGGCGGCTTCGACCTGGCGGTGTTCGCCTCCGGTGACGCGCAGGCCGCCCTCGGCATGCTCACCGGCGGGTTCGAACTCGCCGTGCGCTGCCTGACCTTCCCGAAGCCGGTGATCATGGCCGCGACCGGGCCCGCCATCGCGATGGGCTCGTTCCTGCTGCTGTCCGGCGACGTCCGGATCGGCTCACCGCGCTCGCGCTGCCAGGCCAACGAGGTCGCGATCGGCATGGTGCTGCCGATCAGCGCGATCGAACTCATGCGGATGCGGTTGACCCCGGCGGCATTCCAGCGCGGCGCCTCGATGGCCGCGACGTTCGCCGGTGACGCCGCGATCGCCGCCGGGTGGCTCGACGAGGTGGTGGAGCAGGACGCGGTGCTCACCCGCGCCCAGGAGGTGGCGGCCGAGGCCGCGGCCACGCTGAACCTCGGCGCCCACCTCGCCTCCAAGCTCAAGGTCCGCGACCAGGCACTGCAGGCCATCCGCGCCGGAATCGACGGGCTGGCAACGGAGTTCGGCGGCTAGGCCTCCATGCCGAGAGCCAAGCAGCGCACCCCCGAACTGCGGGACCGGCTGCTGGAGGTCGCGGTCGCGACGCTCAACGACGAGGGCGTCGCACGCCTGACCACCCGCCGCGTCGCCGAGCGGGCGGGCACATCGGTGCCCGCGGTCTACGAGCTGTTCGACGACAAGGCCGGGCTCGTGCGGGCGATCTTCTTCGAGGGCTTCCGGCGGCTGGGCCGCGACCTGGCGTCCGCGCCGGTGACCGACGACCCGGTCGCCGACGTCGAGGCGCTCGTCCCGGTGTTCCGTCGCTTCTGCCTGGACTCGCCACGGCTGGCGCAGGTGATGTTCTCCCGGCCGTTCGCCGACTTCGATCCGGGCCCTGAGGAATTGGCCGCCGGCGAGGCGGTGCGCGACATCTTCCTCGACCGCATCCAGCGCTGTCTCGACGAGGGCGCGCTGGCCGGCGATGCGGTGGACATCGCACACGTGCTGCTCGCAATGGCCAAGGGCCTCGCCGTGCAGGAGGCCGGCTGCTGGCTGGGCACGACGGCCCGCTCGGTCGAGCGACGGTGGCGCCTCGGCGTGCGCGCGCTGCTGACGGGATTCTCGTGATTTCGGCGTGCGCGGTCGCGCTGAGCGCGACCTGCCACGCCGAAATCGCCACGCGGAAGTTGAGGCGGATGCCCCATGCCCGCCGCGGGTGTCCCGTCGCAGCATCGGTGGCATGACCACACAACCCACCCCCCAGGCGGCCGCCCAGGCGACCGCGACCCAGCCCCTCCCCGCCGGGGACGACGAGCGCGTCGTCGGCTTCGGCGTGATGGGCCTGCCCTTCACCAGCGGCCACTACCTCGCCTACCGCGACTTCCCGGCGTCGTCGTTCTCCCCCGCCTACCTGTCGGTGTGGCACCGCACCCCCGACGGGGTGTGGACGTTCTACGCCACCACCCCCGGCGCGCAGAGCTGTTCGCGCTACTTCAGCTCCGCCACCACCGTCGACCCCGTCGTCTGCGACATCACCGCGACGTGGACGACACCGTGGACGCTCGACATCTCGATTCCCGGCGTCCTGCAGTGGCGGGTCGACATCACCGCGACCCCCACGACGCGGGCACTCACCGCCGTCGGCACCCACCTGCCCGCCAGGACGTGGACCAGCCCCACGGCGCTCGGCGTCCTCGGCCGAATGGTCGGCCCGATGCTCGGCGCCGGCAGCATCCGGCTGACGGGAACGGCGTCCAACGGCCAGCACTTCCGGGTCGGACCCAAACGGGTCTGGCTGGTCTCCGACTCCACCGCGACGGTGCACGGCGAGGACCTCGGACCCACCGGACCGCTGCCCCGGCAGGCCCGCCTGGCCGACTTCCGGCTCCCCCAGCGCGGTATCTGCGTCGTCGGGCAGGGCTTGTTCGACCCGTTCGACACCCACCGGCACCGCGACGCGGACCGGCTTTCCCTGACCTGAAGACCACGCCATGACGACGGCGCACAATCAGGTCGTGACCAGTCGCCCGCAGGCCGCGGGACTCCCGACACGTGCGGAAGTCCTCGCGGCCCTGTCGGTGGCCATCGACCTCGGGCTCGGTCAGCCCGCCGAGCACATGCTCCGGTCGGCGTTGATCGCCACCCGGCTCGCCGACCGGTTGGGACTGACACGGGCCCAGCGCGACTGCGTGTACTACGCGACGCTGATCATGTGGATCGGCTGCCACGCCGACTCCCACGAGTACGCGCGGTGGTTCGGCGACGACATCGCGGTGCGCCGGGCGTCCTACCTCGTCGACTGGTCCGGGCTGCCCTATCAGCGTTTCCTGCTGGCCAACATCGCCCACGGTGAACCGCTGCTGCAGCGGCTGCGGACCGCGACGGCACTGTATGCCGATGCGCGCGGCCACATCACACGGCTCATCCACTCCCACTGCGCGTCGGCGGCGATGCTCGCCGAGCGGATCGGTCTGGACGACGACGTCCGGCGCGCGGTGGGGTTCACCTTCGAGCGGTTCGACGGCGGCGGACTGCCCGACGGTGCGTCCGGCGACGCGATCCCGATCGAGATGCGGGTGGCGCAGTTCGCGGATCTGCTGGAGGTGCACCACCGCGGCTACGGCGTCGAGGGTGCGGTCGCGATGGCCCGCAGCCGGCGCGGCGGTCAGTTCGACCCGGCGGTGGTGGATGCGTTCTTCACCGACCCCGACGCGCTGCTGTCGACGCCGGTGGCCGTCTGGACGACGGCACTGCAGCAGGCACCGGACCGGCACACCCGGCTCGACGCGTCCGGGCTCGACGCCCTGTTGGTCGCGCTCGGCGACTTCGTCGACCTCAAATGTCCCTTCACGGCCGGACATTCACGGGCGGTCGCCGCACTGGCGGCCGACGCGGCGACCGCACTGGGTCTCGACGGCGAGGCGGTGGCGCTGACCCGCCGGGCCGGCCACGTCCACGACATCGGCCGCATCGGGGTGTCGAACCAGGTGTGGTCGAAGGGGTCGGCGCTGAGCACGGCGGAGTTCGAACGGGTGCGGCTGCATCCCTACCTGACCGAGCGGATCCTGCGCCAGGTGCCCGGGCTCGCGCAGGTGGCCGCCGTCGCCTCCAACCACCACGAGCGTCTCGACGGGACCGGATACCCGCGCGGGCTCGGTGCGCGGGAGCTGACGATGCCCGATCGCGTCCTCGCGGCGGCCGTCGCGTTCCAGGCGGCGTGCGAACCCCGGCCGTACCGCGCGCAGATGACGGCGGGTGATGCGGCCCGCCGCGTGCAGCGACGGGTGCGCGACGGTGGTCTGGACCCGGCCGCAGCCGAGGCGGTGCTGCAGGCTGCGGGCCAACCGGCCGGCCCGGGTCCGCGTCAGGGGGCGCTGACCGCCCGCGAGGCCGAGGTGCTGTGTCTGGTCGCGCAGGGGGCGACGAACAAGGAGATCGCGGCGCGGCTCGTGATCAGCGAGAAGACCGCGCGCAACCATGTGGAGCGCACGTACGCCAAGATCGGCGTGTCCAACCGGGTCGCGGCGAGCCTGTACGCCCTCGAGCACGGACTCCTCGGTCGCCCGGCCTAGACGGGGTGATGGTGTCTGGTGTCCGGATGCTCGCTCTGCCAGAGGCGTTCGATGCGCAGCACCCGCCGGTGCTCCAGTGCGATCAGGCCGCCTCCGGCGGTGACGATGGCACCGGTGACGAGCGCCAGTGGCAGGACCAGGTGGCCTTCGCCGTACGCCGCGGACGCCACGATGGCCGCCAGCCCGATGACGCCGAGCGCGATCAACAGCAGTCCGGGAAACCAGAGGGTGTCGATCATGGACTCGCCCGCCCTCGGCTGATAGGTCCGTGCGTGGTCGACGGGATCGTGATGCGCGCCCTTCATCGCATCCTTCTTTCTTCGAGAGACATCCCCAGGTTACGCCTGTAGTGATGCGCATCACATGACGTAAGACTGACAAGATGGGCCGGGTGAGCGACGTCTGGGGCCGGGTGTGGCGGAACGGTGAACCGCAGGACGACTTCGAGTTCTCCCGCATCTCCGACTGCCTCGTCGAGCCGGGGACCCTGGTGTGGGCCGACGTGTACGCCTCCGACCACGCCATCCTCAAAGAACTCGCCCACGAACTGGGTCTCAACGAGTGGGCCGTCGAGGACGCCGTCGCCGAGGCCGAGCGCACGAAGGCCACCGTCTACGCGACGCACACGTTCTTCACCGTCTACAGCGTCGACACCCAGGTGCCGGAGAGCGACACCGAGTCAGCGCTCGCGATCCACCGGATCTCCGCCTTCGTGCTGCCGCAGGGTCTGATCACCGTGCGGTTGTCGTCGGACTTCGACATCGACGCGGTCTCGGCGCGCTTCGACGAACTCGGCGGTCAGGAGTTCGGCGTCGGCGCGCTCGTGCACGCCCTGCTCGACACCGTGGTCGACAGCCACTTCACCGCCGTGCAGTACCTCGACGACGCCATCGAGGAGATCGAAGACGCGTTGTTCTCCGACTCGATGCCGCGAGGAGGGTTGCAGCGCACCACTTTCCAATTGCGCAAGGACCTCGTGCACCTGCGGCGGGTGGTGCTGCCGATGCGGGAGGTCGTCAACTCGATCCAGCACCGCCGCCTGGACGCGAGGATGTCGCCCGAGCTCGACCCGCGGTACGCCGACCTCTACGACCACGTGCTGCGCGCGTCGGAGTGGACCGAATCGCTGCGCGACATGATCACGACCGTCTTCGAGACGAACCTGTCGCTGCAGGACGCGCGCCTCAACATGGTGATGAAGAAGCTAACCGGCTGGGCCGCGATCATCGCGGTGCCGACCGCGATCACCGGTTTCTACGGGCAGAACGTCATGTACCCGGGCATCGAGACGGTCGGGGGGTTCCTCACGAGTTCGGCGGTCATCGTGCTGCTCGTCGCGATCCTCTACGTGATGTTCAAACGCCGCGACTGGCTCTGAGGCCGGGGGCCGTTCATCCGCCCTATGCCCCGTTTCGACACCAGGGCTGTGCATCCGGTGACCGGCACGGCGATCCACAGCCCTGGCGTCGAAAACCGGCATGGAAACCAAAACGACCTGTCGTCCCGAGAGTCGGGGCTGTCAGTGGGCCCGGCGATCATCGCGGCATGCACCCGATCGTGGGCTCCGAGGAGATGGCCGCCGGAAGGCTGACGCGCGCGGCGCTGCGGTGGAACTACACCGCCATCCACCCGAACATCTACCTGCCCAAGGACGCGCCCCGCACGCCCAATGCCAGGATTCTCTCCGCTTACCTGTGGACCGGACGAAAGGGCATCATCGCGGGACGGGCCGCCGCCCGCGAACACGGCGTCTACTGGGCTCTGACGACCCATGACGTCGACGTGATCGCCAAGCACCGCAGGCCCGTACCCGGTGTGGAGATCCACGACGAACGCATCGGACAGGATGAGATAAGCGGCGGCGAACCACTACTGACCTCGCCCGCCCGCACCGCTCTGGACATCGGCCGCCGCCTCCCGCGCGCAGAAGCGTTGACCGTTCTCGACGCGCTCGCCGCCCAAACAGGGGTGACGGTGGCAGAGGTGCAGGAGCTGGCCGCCCGCTACCCGGGCATGCGGGGGATTCCCGCAGCGAGGGAGGTCGTCAATCTGATGGACGCCGGGTCAGGATCACGCGAGGAGACGCTGCTTCGGTTGTCCCTCGTGGACTACGGCCTGCCCAGACCGACGACCGACATCGTGTTGGAGGACAAACACTGGTCGGCGCGCATCGCCATGGGATGGGAGTGGGCGAGAGTCGGGGTCAGCTTCGACCCGGGCGGCTCCCGCGACGTCTACTCGGATGTGCAGCGCCTCAATACCGACGAACTGGTCCAGCGGTTGGGATGGTTGCACATTCGCGCGCACCCACAGCGCGTACCGCAACTGGTTCGGTTCCAGGTGAGAGAGGCGCTCCTGTCGCGCGGCTACCGCAGGCGGCAGTGGCTGCTGACCAGAGCGGCGGCCATGCGGTAGTCGTCGTCGGCGTTGAGGCTGAGCACACCGACCACCTCGCCGCCGGCCTCGTACCAGACCGTGAACCCGTCGCGGTGGTCGACGAGCCGGGCGTGCTCGTACGGCACACCCCAGCCGCGGTACTTGAGCCGGGCCTCGCCGATCTCGCAGTGGAAGCCGGGCACCTTCGCCCACGCGGTCGGCGAGCCGGCGGCGGACGCACCGGCGATCTCCCCCTGGTCGGCCGCGTCGCGCCAGTGTTCGGTCGGGATCGGCCTGCCCGCGGTCACGTTGTACGCCAGCGCGACGTCGCCCGCGGCGAACACATTGGGCGCCGACGTGTGCATGTGCTCGTTGACGACGATTCGGCCGCCCTGGGTGTGGATCCCCGCTCGTTCGGCCAACCGGGCGTCCGGGCGCACCCCGGTCGCGGCGACGACGAGGTCGCCGTCGAGTGCGGCGCCGTCGTCCAGCGTCACCCCGTCCTCCCGCACCGCCACCACCCGCGTCGGTCCGATGAACCGAACCCCGCTGTCCGACAACAGCTTCGCGATGCGCTCCCCGGCGTCGAGGCCGAACCGGCGCAGCAGCGGGACCGGTTCGCCTGCCACCATCGTCGTGGCGATGCCGTTGGCCGCCAGACACGCCGCCGCCTCGCAGCCGATCAACCCGCCGCCGATCACCACCGCCGAACGCGCCTGCAGGGCGGTCATGCGGATGGCGACGGCGTCGGCGAGCGACCGCAGGTGCAGTGCGTTCTCCGCGCCCGGCACGTCGAGCGGGACGGGTGCGGCGCCGGGTGCCAGGACCAGGTTCCAGTAGGGATAGGACCGTCCGCCGCGGGTGATCACCTCGCGGGCGTCGACGTCGATGTGGTCGACGGTGATGCCGCGGACGAGTTCGAGGCGGCGCTTGTCGAACCAGTCCGGCGTGTGCAGGTCGACGTGGTGTTCGCCGCCGCAGAGGAACTCCTTGCTCAGCGGCGGCTTCGCATAGGGCATCGCCGGGTCGGCGGTGAGGATCTGCACGCGCAGGTGGGGATGGCGCTGGCGGAATGCCGCGGCTGCGCTGAGCCCCGCCGGTCCGCTGCCGACGGCGATCAGCCCTGACGACGTTGCCACGCCCGGTGAGTACCACCGGTGGGGCCGGCTTACGCGCAGTTCGGGGTTGGTATCCGGTTATATGCATGTGCTATGCATATAACCGTGCCGCCCACCCGCTACGACCATCTCGACGAGCTGCTCACCCGGATCCACATCCTCCGGCAGCGGCCCGAATGGCGGCGGCAACTACTCGCGGACATCGCGCCGGTGGCGACGGTGTCGACGCTGCGGGCGCTGCGCGCGGTCGAGCAGTGTGAGAAGGGCGGGCGCGGGGCATCCATCGGCGATGTCGCCGAGTACATGGCCGTCGAGCATTCGACGGCCAGCCGGACCGTCGCGACCGTCGTCGCCGCCGGGCTGTTGAACAAGACCCTCGCCCCCGACGATCAGCGCCGCTGCGTGCTGATGCTGACCGACGCCGGGCGCGATGCGCTGGCCGCGGTGACCGACCGCCGCCGCGAGATCGTCGCCGACGTGGTGTCCGACTGGCCCGACACCGACGTCGACGCACTCGTCGGCCTGCTCGACCGGCTCGTGCTCGACTTCGAGCGCGGGGTGCGCGCATGACCGCGCAGACGACTGCCGCGCCGCAGGCGCGCGGTGCCCTCGGGCTGATGTTCGACCCGGTCTTCGGGGCGTTGTTCTGGGGCAAGATGTTCTCGGTCGTCGCCGTGTGGACGCACGGCATCATCGCGGCGATCGTCATGTACGAGGCGACGGGTTCGGCGCTGATGGTCGGCCTGGTCGGCGTCGTGCAGTTCGGACCGCAGTTGATCCTCAGCCCGGTCAGCGGCAAGTGGGCCGACACCGGCAACCCGGCGCGGCAGATCCTGCTCGGCCGGGTGCTGTGCATGGTGGGGTCCGGGTCGATCGCGGTGTGGTTGGCGATCACCGAGGCGCAGGCCGCGCTGGCGGTGCTGCTCGGCACGCTGCTGGTCGGGGTCGGATTCGTGGTGGGCGGCCCGGCGATGCAGTCGATCGTGCCGAACCTCATCCGCACCGGCGAGCTGTCGACGGCCATGGCGCTCAACAGCATTCCGATGACGGTCGGCCGGATGATCGGCCCGGTCATCGGCGCCTACCTGGCCGCACACCTCGGCTACGCCGAAGGGTTCGCGGCCAGCGCGGGCCTGCACCTGATCTTCGCGATCTTCCTGCTGGTGGTCCGCTTCCCCGCTCCCCCGGTGCGGCGCGAAGGGGCGGACTACCGGGTGCGCGCGGCGCTGAAGTACGTGTGGCGCGACAAGCCGTTGTTCCTGGCGCTGCTGGCGGTGACGACGGTCGGGTTCGCCGCGGACTCGTCGATCACGCTGACGCCGTCGATGGCCGACGCGCTGGGCGGGGACACCCGACTCGTCGGTGCGCTGTCTGCGGTGTTCGGGGTCGGTGCGGCGCTCGGCATGGCGGTGCTGGCGCTGTTGCGCGGGCGGATCGCGGCCGGCTGGGTGTCGTCGGTCGGGTTGTGGCTGTTGTGCGCCGGATGCGCTGTCCTGGCGTTCGGGACGGTGACGCCGGTCGCGGTGGCCGGGTTCTGGCTCGCCGGTCTCGGCTTCGGCTGGGCGATGACGGGCCTGAGCACGGTGGTGCAGGAGCGGGCGCCCGAGGAGCTGCGGGGCCGGATCATGGCGCTGTGGCTGGTCGGGTTCCTGGGGTCGCGGCCCATCGCGGCGGCCGTACTCGGCGGCGCGGCCGACGCGGTGAACGTGTTCGTGGCGTTCGGCATCGCGGCGGCGTCGGTGGTGGGCATCGCGGTGATGTGCCGGCCGTCGACGCTGACCGGCGGCCTGCCCACTTCGCGAGACTGAAACCACGCAGCAGAAGTGCGAGCGGGGGCCTGCGCGAGTTCAGCCTCGACTCACTGCGAGCCCTACACCGTCGCCGCGACCGGCGGCCCGATCTCCTGCTCCAGCTCCCGGATCACCCGCGCCAGCTCGTCGACCAGCCAACTCGAACTGCGGCCGCGGTACACCTCGAGCAGCGACTTGTAGTACCAGAGATGGTCCTGCGGATCGGCGGTGCTGAACCGCTCCCACAGCGGCGGCCCGAGCCGGCGTAGATCCCGCAGGATCGCCCGCGCATTGTCGAGCTTGTCGGCCAGCGACACCAGAATCGTGGCGTCGGACGCCTTGCCCACGTGCGCGATGTAGTCCTCTTTGCGCTGCCGCCACGGCGGCTTCGGCGTGACCATCGTGTCGCTGCACTCGTCGACGATGTCGGCGACCTCCGGCCCGAACTTCGTCCGGATCTCGTCGAGCGTCTGCTCCCCGCCCTGATCCTCGGCCGCATCGTGCAACAGCCCGGCGATCGCTTCGGTCTCGGTGCCGCCGCCCTCGATCACCAGCCCCGCCACCGACAGCAGATGCCCGATGTACGGGATGTCGCTGCCCTTGCGGGTCTGGCTCCGGTGCAGCGCGGACGCATAGGCGAGCGCTTCGTCGAACCGTTCGGTCAATCGCATGTGTTCTCCTTCCTCGACAACCGGATGCCCGGCTTGCCCACGATCAGTCGGACCCTCGCTCTATCGTTTGGGTCGATGCCATTCCATCTGCACCGGGCGGAGCGCACCGACCTCCTGGCCGACGGACTCGGTGCCCTGCTGTCCACTCCCCTGGCCGACCCGTTCGCCGAGGAACTCGTGCTCGTCCCGGCGAAGGGCGTCGAGCGGTGGCTGAGCCAGCGGCTCTCGCACGTCCTCGGCCGCGGTTCCGGCGACGACGGGGTCTGCGCGGGCATCACATTCCGCAATCCGCGGTCCCTCATCGCCGACATTACCGGTACCCGGGACGACGACCCCTGGGCCCCCGACTCGCTGGTCTGGCCGCTGCTCGAGGTCATCGACGACAACCTCGACCAACCGTGGTGCACCACGCTCGCCACCCACCTCGGCCATTTCGAACACGGCGAGGAGCAGGAGCTCCGCCAGAGCCGCCGCTACGCCGTCGCCCGCCGTCTCGCCGGCCTGTTCGCCTCCTACGCCCGCCAGCGCCCCGGACTCCTCGTCGACTGGCTCGCCGGCGACCCCGCAGACCTCGACGACGATCTGCACTGGCAGCCGCATCTCTGGCGACACCTCGTCGACCGCGTACCCGCCGACCCACCGCACATCCGGCACGCCAAAACCGTTGCCCGCCTGCATGAGTCACCCAGCGACCTGCCCGAACGGCTGTCGCTGTTCGGCCACACCCGGCTGCCCTCCACCGAGGTCGAACTGCTCGACGCGCTCGCCACCCACCACGATCTGCACCTGTGGCTGCCGCACCCCAGCGACGACCTGTGGACCACCCTCGAACCCCACCGCGGCGCCGTGCGCCGCCGCGAGGACAACACCCACCGCGAGGTCGGCCACCCGCTGCTCGCCACCCTCGGCCGCGACCTGCGCGAACTGCAGCGCAGCCTGCCCGACGACGCGCAGACCGACGAGTATCTGGGCACCGCCGACCACCCCGACACCCTGCTCGGCTGGCTGCAGTCCGACATCGCCGCCAACGCGGTCCGCCCCGACGGCCGCCGACTGCACGACCACGACCGCTCGGTCCAGGTGCACAGCTGTCACGGCGCCGCCCGCCAGATCGACGTCCTGCGCGAGGTGCTGCTCGGCCTGCTCGTCGACGACCCGACGCTCGAACCCCGCGACATCCTCGTCATGTGCCCGGACATCGAGCACTACGCACCGCTGATCGTCGCCGGCTTCGGCCTCGGCGACGTGATCCACGGCGCGCACCCGGCGCATCGGTTGCGCGTCAAACTCGCCGACCGCGCGCTCACCCAGACCAACCCGTTGCTCGGCGTCGCCGCCCAACTCCTCGCGCTCGCCGGCGGCCGCGCCACCGCCACCGAGGTGCTCAACCTCGCCGAGGCCCCGTCGATCCGGGCGCGGTTCACCTTCAGCGACGACGACCTCGACGCGATCGGTGACTGGGTACGCGAGGCCAACATCCGGTGGGGGTTCGACCGCGAGCACCGCCACCCCTACGGCGTCGACTTCGTCCAGAACACCTGGCGTTTCGGACTCGACCGGGTGCTCGCCGGCGTCGCCATGTCCGACGACTCGCACGCCTGGCTCGACACCACGCTGCCCCTCGACGACGTCGGCAGCGACCGCGTCGAACTCGCCGGCCGCCTCGCCGAATACGTCGACCGACTGCAGCATTGCGTCGAAAACCTCAGCGGCACAAGGCCACTCCATGAATGGCTCGATGCGCTGCGCACCGGTATCGACCAGCTGACCAGCGTTCCAGACGACGACACCTGGCAGACCAGCCAACTGGAGCGCGAGTTCGCCGACGTCCTCACCCAGGCCGGCCCCCGCAAAGACACCCTGCTGCGCCTGCCCGACGTCAAGGCCCTGCTCGACCGCCACCTCGCCGGACGGCCCACCCGGGCCAACTTCCGCACCGGCACGTTGACGGTGTGCACGATGGTGCCGATGCGTTCGGTCCCGCACCGGGTGGTGTGCCTGGTGGGTCTCGACGACGGGGCGTTCCCGCGCCTGGGCGTGGTCGACGGCGACGACGCACTGGCCCGCGACCCGATGACCGGTGAACGCGACATCCGCTCGGAGGACCGCCAACTGCTGCTCGACGCGATCGGCGCGGCGACGGAGAGGCTTGTCGTCACCTACACCGGCGCCAACGAGTACTCCGGGCAGCGCAAACCCCCGGCGGTGCCGCTGGTCGAATTGCTCGACGCACTCGACGTCACCACCGAGGCCCCGGTCCGCGAGCAGATCCTCGTCGAACATCCGTTGCAGCCCTTCGACGTTCGTAACGTCACCCCGGGCGCACTCGGCGTACCCGGCACACCGTTCACGTTCGACTCGACGGCGCTGACCGCCGCGACCGTCGCGTCCGGGGACCGCGCCGAGCGGCCGGGTCTGCTCACCCACCCGCTGCCCGCGCCTCCGGAGGACGACGTCGCGCTCGACGACCTGATCGGCTTCTTCAAGGATCCGGTCAGGGGGTTCTTCCGGGCGCTGGACTTCACGCTGCCGTGGGACGTCGACGCCGTCGAGGACGCCATGCCGGTGGAGATCGACGCGCTGGCCGAATGGCAGGTCGGTGAACGGATGCTCGATGACATGCTGCGCGGCCTCAATCCCGAACAGGCCCAACAGGCGGAGTGGCGGCGCGGTTCGCTGCCGCCCGGCCGACTCGGCTGGCGCAAGGCGCAGGAGTTGCGCGATCAGGCCGCCGCGCTGGCCACCGCGGCGCACCGGCACCGACGGCAACCGCCCCGGGCGTATGACGTCGACATCCACCTCGGTGGCGGCCGCCGCGTCACCGGCACGGTCCCGAAGGTGTACGGCGACCGCACGGTCACCGTCACGTACTCCAAACTCGACGGCCGCCACCTGCTGGCGTCGTGGATCCAGTTGGCGGCGTTGAGCGCTCAAATGCCCGGTACGGACTGGGCGGCGGTGTGCATCGGCCGCCCGAAGCGGGGCACCACCCCGCGGGAACGGATGCTCGGCGCGCCCGGGGATGCCGCCGGCGTGCTGCAGGATCTGGTGAACATGTACGACGCGGGGCGGCGTGAGCCGATTCCGTTGCCGCCGAAGACGTCCTATGCGTGGGCCGAGGCGCGTCACAGTCGTGGAGACGCGGAGCGGGAGGCGCGGTACCGCTGGAAGTCGGACCGCTACCCGGGTGAGGACGCCGAACCGGCCAACGTACGGGTGTGGGGGGCGCACGCCCCGCTGGACACCCTGCTCGCGGCGGGCATGGACGGCTACGCCGGACGCCTGTGGCTGCCGATGCTGGAAGCCGAGAGGGACCCCGACTGATGGACAGCTTTGACCTGCTCGGCCCACTGCCTGCGCCCCTCACCACGACGGTGCTGGAGGCCAGTGCGGGCACCGGCAAGACGTTCGCGCTCGCGGGTCTGGTGACGCGGTACATCGCCGAGGGGGCCGCGACGCTCGACCAGATGCTGCTCGTGACGTTCGGCCGGGCGGCCAGTCAGGAACTGCGGGAGCGGGTGCGCAGTCAGATGCTCGACGCGCTGGTCGCCTTCGATGACCCGTCGACCGTCGGCGACAACCAACTCGTCGAGCACCTGATCGACGCCCCCGACGACGAACGGCACCTGCGCAAGCAGCGGCTCAGGGACGCGTTGGCCGGTTTCGACGCCGCCACGATCGCCACCACGCACCAGTTCTGCCAGCTGGTCCTGAAATCGCTTGGCGTGGCCGGGGATACGGATACCGGTGTGCAGCTCGTGGAGAGCCTCGACGACCTGACCGCCGAGATCGTCGACGATCTGTACCTCGCCCACTTCGGCCAGCAGCGGGACGATCCGGTGATGACCCGCGGTCAGGCGCTGGAGCTCGCCCGCGAGGTCGTCGGCAACGCCGGCACCGAACTGCGGCCGCAGAACCCGCCGCCCGGGACCGAGTCCGCGGTGCGCGTCGAGTTCGCCAAGGCGGTGTGCGCCGAACTCGAGCGACGGAAACGCCGGCTCGGCATCCTGCACTACGACGATCTGCTGTCCCGGCTGGCCAATGCGCTCACCGGCGAGGATTCCCCGGCCCGCACCCGCATGCACCGCCGCTGGTCGATCGTGATGGTCGACGAGTTCCAGGACACCGATCCGGTGCAGTGGCAGGTGCTCGACCGGGCGTTCACCGGGCGGTCGACGCTGATCCTGATCGGCGATCCCAAACAGGCGATCTACGCGTTCCGCGGCGGCGACATCGCCACCTACCTGCACGCCGCGAGCACGGCCGGCCACCGGCAAACCCTCGGCACGAACTGGCGCAGCGACGGCGATCTGGTCGACCGGCTGCAGGTCGTCTTGCGCGACGCCGAACTCGGCGACCCCGAGATCGTGGTGCGCCCCGTCGAGGCCCGGCACAAGGGCCACCGGCTCGCGGGGGCACCGCACAACGATCCCTTCCGGCTGCGCATCGTCTCCCGCGACACCTTCGGTATCCGCGGCGACCGCACCATCGCAATCGACCGGCTGCGAGCGCACATCAGCGCCGACCTCGCCGCCGACATCGGCCGGCTGCTGGCCAGCGGAGCGACGTTCTGCGACAAGAAGATCGAAGCCAAGGACATCGCGGTGATCGTCGAGAAACACAAGGACGCCCGCGCCTGCTTCGACGCGCTGTCGGTGGCCGGCATCCCCGCGGTCTACACCGGGGACTCCGACGTGTTCAACTCCCCCGCGGGTGACGACTGGCTGTGCCTGCTCGAAGCGTTCGACCAGCCGCACCGCTCGGGGCTGGTGCGCGCCGCGGCCACCACGATGTTCTTCGGCCGCACCGCCGAAGAGCTCGCCGCGCGGGGCGACCGGCTCACCGACGAGATCGCCGACCGGCTGCGCGAGTGGGCCGATCACGCCCGCGAGCGCGGCGTCGCCGCCATCTTCGAGGCGGCCAACATGACCGGTATGGGCAGGCGGGTGCTGTCCTGGCGCGACGGGGAGCGCCACATGACCGACCTCGCCCACCTGACGCAGGTGCTGCACGAGACCGCGCACCGCGAACACTTCAACCTGCCCGCCCTGCGGGACTGGCTGCGCACCCAACGCGAGGAGCGCAGCGGCGCCACCGAACGCAACCGCCGCCTCGACAACGACGCCGCGGCCGTGCAGATCATGACGGTCTGGGTCAGCAAGGGTCTGCAGTATCCGGTGGTGTACCTGCCGTTCGCGTTCAACCGCAACATCCAGACCCGCGACTGCGTGCTGTTCCACGACGACCGCACCCGCTGTCTGCACATCGGCGGCGACGACAGCCCCGACCACGCACAGGTCGAACGGCTCGGCCGCAAGGAGGCCGCCGGCGACGACGTACGCCTCACCTACGTCGCGCTGACCCGGGCGCAGTCCCAGGTGGTCGCGTGGTGGGCGCCGTCGTGGGACGAACCCAACGGCGGGCTGTCCCGGCTGCTGCGCGGGCGCGCCCCCGGGGAGACGACCGTCCCGGACCGCTGCGACCCGCCGAAACTCGACGATGCGGACGCCAGGACGGCGTTGCGCGCCTGGGCGGATCTCGGCGGCCCGGTGCTCGAGGACTCCGAGATCGCCGCACCCGCCGCACCCGAGCCCCGCGAACACCCGACGGACCTCGACGTGCGGCACTTCCACCGCGGCATCGACACCGCGTGGCGGCGCACGTCGTACTCGGGCCTGCTGCGGGCCGCCGAGGGCTCGCCGGCCGTCGCCGGGGTGACCAGCGAGCCCGAGGTCGGCGAACTCGACGACGAGGCCGCCGAGGTGCCGGTCAGCGAGAGCCACACCGACGTCGACCCGGTGCCGTCGCCGATGGCGGAGCTGCCGACGGGTGCGAAGTTCGGGTCGCTGGTGCACGCGGTGCTCGAACACGCCGATCCGTTCGCCGCCGACCTGAAGGCCGAACTCGAGCACAGGATCCGCGAACACATGGTGTGGTGGCCGGTCGACGTCGAGGCCGAGGCGCTGGCCGACGCGCTGCTGCCGATGCACGACACCCCGCTCGGCCCCCTCGTCCCCAACGTGACACTGCGGCAGATCGGGCTGCGGGATCGACTGCGGGAGTTGGACTTCGAGTTCCCGTTGGCCGGCGGCGACGTGCGCGGGGGTGCACCGGCGATCACGCTGGCCGACGTCGGCCACCTACTCGGCGCGCACCTGTCCGCCGACGACCCGATGGCGCCGTACGTCGACCGGCTCACCGACCGGGCGCTGGGCGGCCAGTCGCTCAAGGGGTACCTGACGGGTTCGATCGACGTGGTCCTGCGCGTCCGAGACACCACCGGGGTGCGCTACGTGGTGGCCGACTGGAAGACGAACTGGCTCGGTGAACCCGAAAAACCCCTGACCGCCGCCGATTACAGCCGGACCCGGATGGCCGAAACGATGCTGCACTCGGACTATCCGCTGCAGGCCCTGCTGTATTGCGTTGTCCTGCACCGGTTCCTGCGGTGGCGGCAACCGGGTTACGATCCGTCGAAGTATCTCGGCGGCGTGCTGTACCTGTTCGTGCGCGGGATGTGCGGGGCGTCCACACCGGTGGTCGACGGCGATCCGACCGGGGTGTTCAGCTGGCGGCCGCCCGCTTCGCTGATCGTGGCGCTGTCCGATCTGCTCGACGCCGGCGCCGCGGCGGCCTGATCAAGCCCGATCAACACTGACGGTTTGGTGAGAATCGGCCTGCCGGTTGCGGAAACGGGGGGTCGGCAACGTAGGGTTGGCGAAGGTTGAATAACCAGCCGCGGCATGTCGCAGAGATCGGGCATTGGAATCCGTCCCGCTGACGCCGCCCATATTCTTTTAGTGAAAAGCGCTCGTAGCGCAGTTTCGGAGCTAGATTCCATGCCTTCCATCGATCATCTGAAGTTCTCCACCGAATGGCTCGCACCGTTCGAGGTCCGCATCACCGTCGCCGGGTCCGTCGACGCGACGAACGCCGCTGACCTGGAGGAATACGTTCTGCGTCGGGGTGCGAACTCCCGCCGCCTCACCCTCGACCTGACCGGTGTCGACTTCCTGTCCACCGCGGGTTTCTCGGTGCTGTGCACCATCGGCGAGCGCTGCGTGCGCGCCGACGTCGAATGGACGCTGGTCGCCAACCCGACGGTGCGCCGCGTCCTCGGCATCTGCGATCCGCACCTCACATTGCCGCAGGCTGCCTGATTCCGGGCGGCCCATGGGCCACACTGGACAGGTGACGGAACCGGGAGCCACACGCGTCGCGGTCTACCTCGACTTCGACAACATCGTGATTTCGCGGTACGACCAGGTCCACGGGCGCAGTTCGTACCAGAAGGACAAGACCAAGGACCCCGACGACTTCGCGGACAAACTGCAGCGCGCCACCGTCGACATCGGCGCGGTGATCGACTTCGCGTCCTCGTTCGGCACGCTGGTGCTCACCCGCGCCTATGCGGACTGGTCCTCGGACGTCAACGCGAACTACCGCGGACAGCTCGTCGCCCGCGCCGTCGACCTGGTGCAACTGTTCCCGGCCGCCGCATACGGCAAGAACGGCGCCGACATCCGGCTGGCCGTCGACGCGGTCGAGGACATGTTCCGGCTGCCCGACCTGACCCACGTGGTGATCGTCGGCGGCGATTCGGACTACATCGCGCTGGCGCAGCGCTGCAAACGGCTCGGCCGCTACGTGGTCGGCATCGGGGTGGCCGGTGCGTCGAGCCGGTCGCTGGCTGCCGCCTGCGACGAGTTCGTCACCTACGACGCGCTGCCCGGGGTCCCGGTCCCGCCGCCCGCGGAGCCGGCCGACAGCGACAAGGCCGAGCCCGCCAAGCGCACCCGCCGCCGCAAGCCGGACAAGTCCGAAGAGCCCGACCACGAACCCGACGCCGAACCGGAGCCCGATCCCGGGGATTCCGCGACGGCGCTGCTGATGCGGGCGTTGCGGATCGGCCTGGAGAAGGACGACGCCGACTGGCTGCACAACTCCGCGGTCAAGGCGCAGATGAAGCGGATGGATCCGTCGTTCAACGAGAAATCGCTCGGCTACCGGTCGTTCAGCGATTTCCTGCGCTCGCACGCCGATCTGGTCGAACTCGACGAGAGCTCGACCACCCGCTTGGTGCGCCTGCGGCTCCCCTCCGACTCATGAGCGTCGGCGCCCTCGCCGTCACCGGGTCGCTGCGCGCCTTCACCGACGCGGAGATGTTCGAACCCGCCGACGTGCACGTCGCGCGCCGGCTCACCGACATGGCGAAGGAACCCGACGAATCCGTCGCGCTCGCCGTGGCATTCGCGGTGCGCGCCCTGCGCAACGGGTCGGTCTGTGTGGACCTGAGGGCCGTCGCGGACCAGGTCGGATTGCCCGACCTGCCCTGGCCTGACCCCGAGGCGTGGCTGACCGCGGTGCGGGCCAGTCCGCTGACCGGGACGCCGCCGGTGCTGAGGCTCTACTCCGGCTCCTCGGGTGACCTGCTCTACCTCGACCGTTACTGGCGCGAAGAACAACAGGTGTGCGACGACGTGCTCGCGCTGCTGGAATCGTCGCCGCCGGGTGCGGTGCCCGGACTCGACCGCCTGTTCCCCACCGCCGACTTCCCCGAGCAACGCGTCGCCGCGGAAATCGCGCTGTCGCAATCACTTACGGTGCTGACCGGCGGCCCCGGCACCGGTAAGACGACGACGGTGGCGCGGCTGTTGGCGCTGCTCGCCGAACAGGCCTCGCTGCAGAACCGGCCACCGCTGCGCATCGCGCTGGCCGCCCCGACCGGTAAGGCCGCGGCCCGCCTGCTCGAGGCCGTACACCTGCAGATCGCCGAACTCGACGCCGTCGACCGTGACCGTCTGCCCGAGCTGACCGCCTCGACGCTGCACCGGCTGCTGCAGCGGCGACGGGACAACGCGTCGCGCTTCCGCCACCACCGGGAGAACCGGCTGCCGCACGACGTGATCGTCGTCGACGAGACGTCGATGGTGTCGCTGACGCTGATGGCCCGGCTGCTCGAAGCCGTGCGGCCCGACAGCCGGTTGCTGCTGGTGGGCGACGCCGACCAGTTGGCGTCCGTGGAGGCCGGGGCCGTGCTGGCCGACCTCGTCGACGGGCTGGGCGCACGCGACGACGTGCGGATCGCCCGGCTGGTCACCGCGCACCGCTTCGGCGCGCCGATCGGGGCGCTGGCGAAGGCGATCCGCGACGGCGAGACCGACACCGTGATCGGGCTGCTGCGCGACGGCGGTCCCGACATCGAATGGTTCGACACCGGCAACCCGGCCGACCGGTTGCGCAAAGTGCTTGTGCCGCATGCGCTCCGGCTGCGGGAGGCGGCCATCCTCGGGGATGGGCCGGCGGCGTTGGCCACGCTCGACGAACACCGTCTGCTGTGCGCGCACCGGCGTGGACCGTACGGCGTGCGGCACTGGAACCGGCAGGTCGAACGCTGGCTCACCGACGCGACCGGCGAGCCGATCTGGTCGGACTGGTACGCCGGGCGGCCGCTGCTGGTCACCGCCAACGATTACGGGCTGCGGCTGTACAACGGCGACACCGGTGTGACGGTCGTGCGCGGCGACGGGCTCGCGGCGGTGGTGGGCTCGGGCGCCGGGCCGGTCGAGTTCTCGACCAGCCGGCTCGCCGATGTCGAGACCGTGCACGCGATGACCATCCACAAGAGCCAGGGCAGCCAGGCTCGGGAGGTGACCGTGCTGCTCCCCGACGAGGAGTCGCGGCTGCTGACCCGCGAGCTGTTCTACACCGCGGTCACCCGCGCGAAGGCGAAGGTGCGGGTGGTCGGCTCGGAGGCGGCGGTGCGGGCGGCGATCGAGCGGCGTGTGGTGCGGGCGTCGGGGCTGGCGCAGCGGCTCGGCGGGTCGGGGCGCACAGCGAGCACGTAACCGTGCGCAAACTCGATATCGCCCGCGCTATCAGATAGCGCCGGCGATATCGCTTTTCGGCAGCACCACACACCTCCTCCGCGCCGCGTGTGCGCTCCCCCACATCGCCACTCGACGATTTGGAGCCCAACCCTCCAGTAGGGGTAGAGTTCCGGCGTTCGCGCAGCGTTGCGCCCTCCACCACGTCGGAAGGAGTGGGCGGCTTTGCGCACCACACCGCAGGAACAACAGTCGGTGCTGGCCGCACTGCGCTCACCCAGACGCCTTCGCACCGAGGTCCTCGCCGGGCTCGTCGTCGCGCTCGCCCTGATCCCCGAGGCGATCTCGTTCTCGATCATCGCCGGGGTCGATCCGCGGGTCGGGCTGTTCGCCTCGTTCACCATGGCCGTCACCGTCGCGATCCTCGGCGGCCGGCCCGCGATGATCTCCGCCGCCACCGGGGCGGTCGCGCTCGTCGTCGCCCCGCTGGTGCGCAGCCACGGGCTGGACTACCTGATCGCCGCCGTCATCCTGGCCGGGATCCTGCAACTCGTACTCGGCGGGCTCGGCGTCGCCCGGCTGATGCGCTTCGTCCCGCGCAGCGTGATGGTGGGCTTCGTCAACGCGCTGGCCATCCTCATCTTCGTCGCCCAGCTGCCGCATCTGCTCGACGTGCCCTGGCTGGTCTATCCGCTGGTGGCCGTCGGCATCGCGATGATCGTGCTGCTGCCGAAGGTCACGACCGCGATCCCCGCCCCGCTGGTGGCGATCGTGCTGCTCACCGGCGCCTGCCTGACCTTCGGCTGGTCGGTCCCGACCGTCGGCGACGAAGGCGAACTGCCGAACACCCTCCCGTCCTTCCTGCTGCCCGACGTCCCGTACACGCTGGACACCCTTGGCGTCATCGCCCCCTACGCGCTGACCATGGCGATCGTCGGGCTGATGGAATCGCTGATGACCGCCAAACTCGTCGACGACATCACCGACACCCACTCCGACAAGACCCGCGAATCGCTCGGCCAGGGTGCGGCCAACATCGTCACCGGATTCTTCGGCGGTATGGGCGGCTGCGCGATGATCGGCCAGACCATGATCAACGTGAAGGCCTGTGGGGCGCGCACGCGGATCTCGACGTTCCTCGCCGGCGCCCTGCTGCTCGCGCTGGTGGTCGGGCTCGGCGACATCGTCGGGCAGATCCCGATGGCCGCGCTGGTCGCCGTCATGGTGATGGTGTCGGTCGGCACGTTCGACTGGCACAGCGTGGCGCCGAAGACGTTGCGCCGCATGCCCAGGAGTGAGACGACGGTGATGCTGGCGACCGTCGCCGTCACCGTCGCCACCGACAACCTGGCCTACGGGGTGGCCGTCGGCACCCTGACCGCGATGGTGCTGTTCGCGCGCCGGGTCGCGCACCTCACCGACGTCGTCAAGGTCGACCAGCCCGACCCGGACACCCAGGTCTACGCCGTCAGCGGCCAGTTGTTCTTCGCGTCGAGCAACGACATGGTCTACCAGTTCGACTACACGGGTGACCCGGACAACGTCGTCATCGACATGTCCGGCGCGCAGATCTGGGACGCCTCGACCGTCGCAACCCTCGACGCGATCACCACCAAGTACGCGGCCAAGGGCAAGACGGCCACGATCGTCGGCCTCGACGACACCAGCGCCGAACGCCACCGGCGCCTCACCGGCCGGCTCGCGGGTTCGCACTAGGTGTCCGAGCGCCTGCAGATCGGCGAGGTCGCCGCCCGCACCGAGTTGTCGATCAAGACGATCCGCCACTACGACGACGTCGGCCTGGTCACCCCGTCGGCGCGTTCGGCGGGCGGGTTCCGCCTCTACACCGACGACGACGTCGAACGGCTGCTCACCATCCGGCGGATGAAACCGCTGGGCTTCACACTCGAGGAGATGCGGGACCTGTTGACCGCCCTGGACACCCTCGCCGGTCCGGCCGCCGACGCGCAGCGGGCACAGGCGACCGCCTACCTCGCCGAGTGTCACACCCGCGCGCAGCAGGCGTGCGCCGACCTCGCGCGTCAGCTCGCCTACGCCCACGAGCTCACCGAGCGACTCGCCCGTTACTGCTGACCATCGCAGACCCCGCACCGTAGGGTGGCCCTGTGGTGGCCCAGATCAGTCGTCGTCGGACCATGCGCGCCGACCCGCAGCAGGTGTGGGAGATGCTCGCCGATTTCGGCGCGATCGGTCAATGGTTGGACGGCGTCGACCACTCCTGCATCCTGACCACGAACGCCGACGGACCGGTCGGCACCGCCCGCCGCGTCCAGATGGGGCGTATGACGCTGGTCGAGACAATCACCGAATTCGACGCCCCGACCACGCTGGCCTACGACATCGTCGGGCTGCCCCGCTGGCTGCGCCACTTCAACAACCGGTGGACGCTGCGAGCCGACGGCTCCGCGACGGCCGTCACCCTGACCACCACCGTGGACCTCGGACCCGGCCGGACGAGGGAACTGGCCGCCCGGCTGGTGTGTCTCCTGCTGTCGAAGATGTCGTCCGACACCATGCTCGCCGCCCTGGCAACGAGATCGGAGCGCGCACATGTCTAACCCCGACATCGTCATCCTGATGACCGACGAGGAACGCGCGGTCCCGCCGTACGAGTCACCCGAGGTGCTGGCGTGGCGCGACCGCACCCTGCCCTGCCGCAAGTGGTTCGACGACCACGGCGTCAGCTTCGGCAGGCACTACACCGGATCGCTGGCGTGCGTGCCGAGCCGGCCGACGATCTTCACCGGCCAGTACCCGGATCTGCACGGCGTCACCCAGACCGACGGCATCGGCAAGACCTACGGCGACTCGCGCATGCGGTGGCTGCGCCCGGGTGAGGTGCCGACGCTGGGCAACTGGTTCCGCGCCGCCGGCTACGACACGCATTACGACGGTAAGTGGCACATCTCCCACGCCGACGTCACCGACCCGGCCACCGGGCTGCCGCTGGACACCAACGACGACGACGGTGTGGTCGACGCGGATGCGGTGCGGCGCTACCTCGACGCCGACCCGTTGGCGCCGTACGGCTTCTCCGGCTGGGTCGGCCCCGAACCGCACGGAGCGGCCTTGTCCAACAGCGGGTTTCGCCGCGACCCGCTGATCGCCGCCCGGGTGGTGGCGTGGCTGGAGGACCGCTACGCGCGCCGCCGCGCCGGTGACCCGGAGGCGCTGCGGCCGTTCCTGCTGGTGGCCAGCTTCGTCAACCCGCACGACATCGTGCTGTTCCCGCAGTGGGTGCGGCGCAGCCCGGTCAAGCCCTCACCGCTCGACCCGCCGCACGTCCCGGCCGCACCGACCGCCGACGAGGACCTGTCGACGAAACCGGCCGCACAGATCGCGTTCCGCGAGGCCTACTACTCCGGATACGGCCCCGCGGCGGTGATGGAGCGGACCTACCGGCGCAACGCCCAGCAGTACCGGGATCTGTACTACCGCCTGCACGCCCAGGTCGACGGTCCGCTCGAGCGGGTGCGCCGCGCGGTCGTCGAGGGTTCGCAGGATGCGGTGCTGGTCCGCACGGCCGACCACGGCGACCTGCTCGGCGCGCACGGCGGTCTGCACCAGAAGTGGTTCAACCTCTACGACGAGGCCACCCGCGTCCCGTTCGTCATCGCCCGCACCGGCGCCAACGCGACCGCAGCCCGCACGGTCACCGCCCCCACCTCACACGTCGACCTCGTTCCGACCCTGCTGAGCGCCGCGGGTGTCGACGTCGCCGCCGCCGCGGCCACGCTCGCCGAGTCCTTCACCGAGGTGCACCCCCTGCCGGGGCGTGACCTCATGCCGGTGGTCGACGGGGCGGCCCCCGACGAGGATCGCGCGGTGTACCTGATGACCCGCGACAACATGCTCGAAGGTGACAGCGGCGCATCGGGTCTGGCGCGCAAGCTCAAGCGCACCGTCAATCCGCCGGGGCCGCTGCGGATCCGGGTGCCCGCACACGTCGCGTCCAACTTCGAGGGACTCGTGACGCAGGTCGACGGCCACCTCTGGAAGCTGGTGCGCAGCTTCGACGATCCGGCCACCTGGACCGAACCGGGCGTGCGGCACCTGGCCGCCAACGGTGTCGGCGGGGAGGCCTACCGTTCCAGCCCGCTCGACGACCAGTGGGAGCTCTACGACCTCACCGCCGACCCGACCGAGGCCGTCAACAGGTGGCCCGACCCCTCACTCGACGAGCTGCGCGCACACCTGCGCCGACAACTCAAACACGTCAGGACCGAATCGATTCCGGAGCGCAACCAACCGTGGCCGTACGCCGTCCGCCGCCCACCGACCGGAGGGGCCCGGGTGGGCCTCGTCCGACGGGCGCTCGGACGCCTGGGGGTCGGCGCCGCGGTTTGAACATGCGAGTCGACGGGCGGGAGATCGCCGTATCGGGCAGCCTGCTGCTGCCGCTGACTCGTCGCACCAACGACATCCTGCGCCTGGTGTTGGCGACGGCGCTGTTGGCCATCGTGGTCACCAGCTCGTTCATCACCCGCTACGAGTGGAGCGCGCTCGAAGAGTCGATCTCCGAGATCGTCGGGGTGCTCACGCCGACGCAGTCGAACCTGGTGTACCTGGCCTACGGCATCTCGATCCTGGCGTTGCCGTTCGTGATCCTGGTCGGGCTGATCATCGTGCGGCAGTGGCGATTACTGGGCGCGTTCGCCGCGGCCGGGGTGATCGCGATACTCGCACTGTCGATCACCGGCAACGGGATCAGCGCGCCCAGTTGGCATTTCGACCTGTCCGACCGGCTGGACACGCTGCTGTCGCAGATCCTCGACGATCCGCGGTGGATCGCGATGCTGGCCGCGGTGCTGACGGTGTCGGGGCCGTGGGTGCCCGCGAGTTGGCGCCGCTGGTGGTGGGCACTGCTGCTGGCGTTCGTGCCGATCCACCTGGTGGTCAGCGCCGTCGTCCCGGCCCGCTCGCTGCTCGGGCTGTCGGTGGGCTTCTTCGTCGGCGCGCTCGTCGTGCTGGTGGTGGGCACCCCCGCTCTGGAGGTGCCGCTGGCCGACGCCGTGCGCGCGTTGGCGCGGCGCGGATTCGAGGTGACCGCGCTGACGGTGGTGCGGCCCGCAGGCCGTGGCCCGCTGGTGATGACCGCCGACACGGCGGACGGTGGCCACGCGACGGTGCACATGTACGGGCCGAACCAGCGCAGCGGCGGGGCGCTGCGGCAGCTGTGGCGCAAACTGCGGTTGCGGTCCTCGGAGACCGCGCCGCTGCAGACCTCGTTGCGCCGGGCCGTCGAACACCGTGCGTTGATGGCGATCGCGATCAGCGAGGCGGGGCTGGCCAACACGTCGTCGGTCGCGGCGGCGACGCTGGCCCGCAACTGGGCGCTCTACGCACACGACGCGGTGCGAGGCGTGCCGCTCGACGACGACACCCCGCCGAAGCTGGTGTTCGAGGCGTTGCATGATCTGCACGCCCGCACGATGGCCCACGGAGATCTGCGGGCGGCGGAGATCACCGTCGACGACGGCACGGTGCTGTTCGGCGGCTTCGCCTACGCCGAATACGGTGCGACGGACGCACAGCTGCAGACCGATGTCGCACAGCTGCTGTTGACCACCGTGACCATCCACGGCGCGGAACCGGCGGTCACCGCGGCGATCGAGGTGCTCGGCGCCGACGCCGTGCTCGTCGCGTCGCGCCGCCTCACCAAACACGCCGTCAGCGAGCGGTTCTGGAAGGCGCTACCGGATGCGCGGGCCGTCGCCGCGGCCACCCGCGAGGAGGTGATGCGCCAGACCGGCACCGAGAGCATCAGCACCGAGAACATCACGCGGTTCACCCGCAACCAGATCATCCAGCTGGTGCTGATCGGCGCGCTGGTCTACGTCGCCTACCCGTTCCTCACCGCCGTGCCGACGTTCTCCAACGAGCTGCGCAACGTCAACATGTGGTGGGCGCTGCTCGGGCTGGCGGTGTCGGCGCTGAAGTACCTGGGCGCCGCCGCGGCGCTGTGGGCGTGCGCCGACGGTCTGGTGACCTTCCGGCATCTGGCGCTGATGCAGATCGCCAACACCTTCGCCGCGACCACCACCCCGGCCGGGGTGGGCGGGCTGGCGCTGAGCACGCGGTTCCTGCAGAAGGGCGGCCTCGGCGCGGTGCGGGCCACCACCGCGGTGGCGTTGCAGCAGTCGGTACAGGTGGTCACCCACATCACGCTGCTGATCGTGTTCAGCTTCGTCGCGGGGGCGTCGGCGGACCTGTCGAAGTTCGTGCCGTCGAGCACGCTGCTGTACCTGATCGGCGGGGTGCTGCTCGGCCTGGTCGGGGTGTTCCTCGCGGTGCCTCGGCTGCGGCGCTGGGTGCTGACCACCGTGCGGCCGAGGCTCGTCGAGGTGCTCAACGACTTCCGCGACCTGGCCGCCGAGCCGCAGCGGTTGGCGCTGATCGTATTGGGTTGCGCGGCAACCACGTTGGGTGCAGCGCTGGCGCTGTGGGCCAGCATCGAGGCGTTCGGCGGGGACACGTCGTTCGTGACGGTGACCGTGGTGACGATGGTGGGCGGCACGCTGGCGTCGGCGGCGCCCACCCCTGGCGGCGTCGGCGCGGTGGAGGCCGCCCTGATCGGCGGGCTCGCGGCGTTCGGCGTGGCCGCCGCGGTGGCCGTCCCGGCGGTGTTGCTCTACCGCGTGCTGACGTGCTGGCTGCCGGTGTTCTTCGGCTGGCAGGTCATGCGGTGGCTGACCCGCCGCGAGATGATCTAGCGCCCGCCCTTTCCCCGCCTTTTCCCCGCGAGCAGACGCAAATGTCCCCCAACTGGTGGCTTCTTCGGGACATTTGTGTCTGCTCGCGGTGGGAACGCCCCCAAAGAATCGCGCAGATTTGAACCCGTGACCGCCCGGCTCCGAGCGGCAACTATTTCGCGGTGACTCGTGTGATCCGCTTCAACGCCTTCGACATGAACTGCGTCGCCCACCAGTCCCCCGGGCTGTGGAAGCACCCTGAGGACCAGTCCTGGCGGTACAAGGATCTGCAGTACTGGACCGAACTGGCCAAGCTGCTGGAACGCGGACGCTTCGACGGCCTGTTCATCGCCGACGTGCTCGGCACCTACGACGTGTTCGGCGCGAGCGACGAGGCCGCGATCCGCCAGGCCGCCCAGGTCCCGGTCAACGATCCGCTGCTGCTGGTGTCGGCGATGGCCTACGTCACCAACGACCTCGGTTTCGGCGTCACCACCGGCACCGGCTTCGAGCATCCCTATCCGTTCGCCCGGCGGCTGTCGACGCTGGACCACCTGACAGGAGGCCGCATCGGCTGGAACGTCGTCACCGGCTACCTGCCCGCCGCCGCGCGCAACATGGGCCAGACCGACCAACCCGCCCACGATGCCCGCTACGACCACGCCGACGAATACCTCGAGGTCCTCTACAAGCTGTGGGAGGGCTCGTGGGAGGACGATGCGGTCATCCGCGACCGCGAGCGCGGCATCTTCACCGACCCCACCAAGGTGCACCACATCGGCCACGACGGAGCGCATTTCAAGGTGCCGGGCATCCACCTGTCCGAACCGTCGCCACAGCGAACACCGGTGATCTACCAGGCCGGCTCCAGCCCACGCGGGGTGCGCTTCGCCGCGGAGAACGCCGAGGCCATCTTCACCGCGGCCCCCACCAAGGCGCTGCTGCGCGAGACGGTGACGACCATCCGCCGCGAGCTCGAGATCGCCGGCCGCGACCCGTACGCGGTGAAAATCTTCAACCTCTCGACCGTGATCACCGCCGACACCGACGACGAGGCGCATGCCAAACACGCCGAGTACCTGTCCTACGGCGATGCCGAGGGTGCGCTGACGTTCATGTCCGGTTGGATGGGCGTCGACCTGGCGCGCTTCGGGCTCGACGAACCGGTCGGCAACGTCGACTCCAACGCGATCCTGTCGGCGGTCGCGGCGTTCCAGTCCGCCGACCCCGACGGCCGCGAGTGGGCGGTCCGGGACATCGCCGAGTGGGGCAAGATCGGCGGGATGGGCCCGCGCATCGTGGGTTCCGGTGTGGCCGTGGCCGATACGCTGCAGGAGTGGGTCGAGGAGACCGACGTCGACGGATTCAACCTCGCATACGCCGTCACGCCGGGTTCGTTCGCCGACTTCGTCGACCACGTCGTGCCGGTGCTGACCGCGCGCGGGGCCTACCAGTCGTCGTATGCCCCGGGCACGCTGCGCAACAAACTGCTCGGCCGCGGCGACCGGCTGCCCGAGGAGCATCGCGGCGCCCGCTACCGTGTGGGGGGACCGGCCTCCACGATCATCGACCGGCCCTCGACGGTGCCGTCGTCAGCGGCGTCGGTGGCCTCGCAGCCGACGCGCGGCCGTTAGGAGTTATTCGTGACTATCCAATTGCATTGGTTCCTGCCCACTTACGGCGACAGCCGGTTGATCGTCGGCGGGGGCCACGGCATGCCCGCCGGCGCCGCGCACGGCGACCGCGACGCCTCGATCGACTACCTGGGCTCGATCGTGCGGGCCGCCGAATCCTTCGGGTTCACCGGCGCGCTGATCCCGACGGGCGCGTGGTGCGAGGACGCGTTCATCACCGCCGCGCTGCTGGCCCGCGAGACGACGTCGCTCGCTTTCCTCGTCGCGTTCCGACCCGGACTGGTCAGCCCGACGCTGTCGGCGCAGATGGCCGCGACGTTCGCCCGGCACGCCCCGGGCCGCATCCTGCTCAACGTCGTCGTCGGCGGTGAGGCGCACGAACAGCGCGCGTTCGGCGACCACCTCGACAAGGACGGCCGCTACCAGCGCTGCGACGAATTCCTCGAGGTGGTCCGCCGGCTGTGGGCCGGGGAGACGGTGTCGCTGGACGGTGAACACATCCAGATCGAGGATGCCGCGATCCCCACCCTGCCGAATCCGGTGCCGCCGTTGTACTTCGGGGGCAGCTCCGCGGCTGCGGGCCCGGTCGCTGCCAAACACGCCGACGTCTACCTGACGTGGGGTGAACCGCCGGCCGCGGTCCGCGAGAAGATCGAGTGGATCCGCGGGCTCGCCGAGAAGGAGGGCCGGCAGGTGCGCTTCGGCATCCGCCTGCACACGATCTCGCGCGACACCGCCGACGAGGCGTGGCAGCAGGCCGACCGGCTGGTCGCCGCACTCGACGAGGACACCGTCCGCAAGGCGCAGGAGGGGTTGCACCGCAGCCAGTCCGAAGGGCAGAAGCGGATGCTCGCGCTGCACGAGGAGAACCGGCGCAACGGCAGCTGGCACGACGCCCGCACCCTGGAGGTCGCCCCGAACCTGTGGGCGGGTGTGGGATTGGTGCGCGGCGGGGCGGGCACGGCGCTGGTCGGCAGCCACGTCGAGGTGGCCGACCGCATCGCCGAATACGCCGAGATCGGCATCGACGAGTTCATCTTCTCCGGCTACCCGCACCTCGAGGAGCTGTTCTGGTTCGGTGAGGGTGTCGTGCCGATCCTGCGCGAGCGCGGACTGTTCAAGGGTCAGGCGACGTCGGGGTCCCCGGCGCACATCCCGTTCATCGGTGCGACGCGGTGACGGTGATCGCCTCCGCCGACGACGCTCTCGACGTCGCGGCGAAACTGTCCGCGGAGTTCGACGCCGAGGCCTCGGCCCGCGACGCTGAGCGACAGTTGCCGCACGAGCAGGTCAAGGCGCTCAAAGAGTCCGGGCTGCTGGCGATCTCGGTGCCCGCCGAACACGGCGGCATCGACGCACCGGCCACCGTGCTGGCCGAGGTGTTCCGGCTGATCGCCCACGCCGATCCGTCGCTGTCGCAGATTCCGCACTCGCACTTCGTATTCCTCGAGGCGCTGCGGCTGCAGGGCACCGCCGATCAGCAGGCGTACTTCTACCGGCAGGTGCTCGACGGTGCGCTGCTGGCCAACGCGCAGTCCGAGCGCGGACCGCATCCGATCGACGTCGACACCACGACGCTGACGCGCAGATCGTCGGGTGACCACGTGCTGACCGGACGCAAGTTCTACTCGACCGGTGCGCTGTTCGCGGACTGGCTGGTGGTGCGGGCGTCGCTGGATGACGGGTCGGTGCCGACGGCGTCGACACCCAAGGCGGTCGCGTTCGTGCCGCGTGACGCCGACGGGGTGGACGTCGTCGACGACTGGGAGGGGATGGGTCAGCGGACGACGGCGTCGGGCACGGTGACGCTCGCCGACGTCGCGGTGCCGGCCGAGCATGTCGTGCCGTTCTCGCCGATCTTCGCCGAGCCGACGACCTACGGCGCCCGGGCGCAGTTGCTGCACAGCGCGATCGACGTCGGTATCGCGACGGGGGCGCTGGCCGCCGGGGTGCGCCAGGCCGAACGCGCCCGCCCGCACTTCGAGGCGAACGTGGCCACGGCCGTCGACGATCCGACACTCATCCAGGCCGCCGCCGAGTTGACCGTCACCGTCCGCGGCGCACAGGCCCTGCTGGTCGAGGCCGCCCGCGCGGTGGACGCCGCGAACGAACACCTCACCGAGGAGTCGGCGGCCGCGGCGTCGGTGGCCGTCGCCGTCGCGAAGGTCGCGGCGGTGCGGGCCTCGTTGGAAGCCGCGACCGGGCTGTTCGAATTGGGCGGTACGCGAAGCGCTTCGGTGTCGGGCAACCTGTCGCGATTCTGGCGCGACGCTCGGACACACACGCTGCACGATCCGGTGCGGTGGAAGCTGCAGCACATCGGCCGCTACACGCTGTCGGGCACCCGCCCGCCCCGCCACGGCCAGATCTGAGGTTCCCCCGACTTACGTAACGCCACGGCGGAGTGTCCCCGCGAGAACCGCCATGGCGTTACGCAAGTCGGACGCGCTAGGTGTACAGGGTGATCGGCTGCACGTCACCGGTCAGATAGTGGGCACCGACTTCGAGCTTCTTGTAGTCGACGGGGTCGTGCAGCGAGTGGGTGCGGATGTTGCGCCAGAACAGGTCGAGCCCCACTTCGCTTCGCGCCGAACTGGACCCGGTGACCTCGTAGACCCGGTGGGCCACCTCCAGCGCCGTCTCGGTGGCCACCACCTTGAGCTGGGCGATCCCGATCTCCACCTCGGTTCGATCCGCGGCGGTGACGTCCGCACCCCGCGCGATGGCTGCGTCGAAGCGGGTGTTCCACCGGTCGGCCAGCGCCTCGACGGCAGCGGTCCGGGACAGCAGCTCACCGAACACTCGCTGCACGAACGGGTCCCGCGAATAGTGCTCGACACTGCTGAGCAGCCACGCGCCACGGCGGTCGAGCGTCAACTGCCGCGCCCGGGCCAACGCCCCCTCGGCGATCCCGAGGTAGAGGTTGCCGAAGCCGAGCTGAACCCCGGGCGTGACGAGCGTCGAGTACGGTTCGTCGGCCACCTCGCCGAGCACGTCGCCGGGCGCGACCGCGACATCGTGGAAGTCGACGCTGCCGCTGGCCGACAGGCGCTGGCCCAGAGCGTCCCAGTCACCGGCGAATTCCACACCGTCGCGGTCGTGTTCGACCACCAGCGCCAGCACCCGTCCGTCATGAGCGGCCATCACCAGCGTGACGTCGCCGGTCGATGCCCCGGTGGCGAACCGCTTACGCCCGTCGAGCCGATACCCGTCGCCGTCGGGGCTGAGGACCAGATCGGGGTCGACGGGGTTCACGGCGTCGCCCCACAGCCAACTGCCCTGCGCGGATGCGGTGAACCAGTGCTCCCAGCGGGCGGGCTCGCCGAAGAACACGATGCTCGCCTGATTGCAGTAGTGGTAGCTCAGGATCTGCGCGATCGACGCGTCGTGGCGCGCCAGGATCCGCACGGCGCGCAGACCGGTCGACCACTGGCCACCGTGCCCACCGAACTCCCGCGGGATCAGCAGGTTGGCCAGGCCCGAGTCCTTGAGCAATTTCAGCTCGGCGTCGGGTTGCTGGTTGGCGCGGTCGCGTTGCAGCGCGTCGCGGGCGAGCAGTTGGCCGACCTCGTCGGCGACGGCGTCCCAGCGGTCGGTCTCGGCGGCGGTCAGCGGCGCGGTCCAGGGTGTACGTGGCACCGGGCCACGCTATGGAAGATCACGCCGACGGTCACGACTTCTGCTCGGCCGGAACAGAACTCGAGAAGCTACAGCTGGCGCAGCCGGCGGATCCGGTCGGCCATCGCCCGTCGCGACACCGAGGTGTCGAATCCGAACGCATCGAATCCGTGTGGGCATCCGGGATGGACGTGGAGTTCGGCCGCCACCCCCGCCGCGGCGAGGCGACGGGCGTAGTCGACGTCCTCGTCGCGGAAGATGTCCAGATCTCCGACGTCCAGATAGGCGGGTGGCAGACCGGTGAGGTCGGGCCGCGCCGCGGCGACCTCGGGATCGATGGTCAGTGCCACACCCACACCCTAGGACGCCATCGGACCCGAGCTGATCCGTTCTCCCGAAGCTTGGTCGAACTTGTGCACCCGTTCGGGCCGGACGGCGACCTCGACCGCATCCCCGACCGCGGGGACGGCGGGCCACGCCGCGACAGTCGCGGCCTCGATGACCGCCGTCAACCGGTGCGCCCCCGCCCGCACGATCAGCACGTACCGCGGGCCTAGCAGTTCGACCAGCTCGACGCGGCCCGTACCGGAGGGCGACGGCGTCACCAGCAGGTCCTCGGGCCGCACCCCGAGCGTCACGTCGCCGGAGCCGGTCACCACCATCGGCACTCCGTCGCCGGGCACGAGGTTCATCGACGGCGATCCGATGAACCCCGCGACGAAGGTGTTGGCCGGCCTCCGGTACAACTCCTCGGGGGTGCCCTTCTGCGCGATGCGCCCGGCGTTCAGGACGACGAGTTGGTCGGCGATCGTCATCGCCTCCTCCTGGTCGTGGGTGACGTAGAGTGCGGTGATCCCGGTCTCCTGCTGCAGCCGCCGGATTTCCGAACGCAATTCGACGCGCAGCTTGGCGTCGAGGTTGCTCAGCGGTTCGTCGAACAGGAACACCGCAGGCGTGCGGACCAGCGCTCGGGCGATCGCCACCCGCTGCTGCTGACCGCCGGAGAGCTGGCGTGGTTTGCGGTCGAGCAGCGCGGTGATGCCGACCCGCTCGGCGGCCTCGCCGACGCGCCGCGTCACCTCATCCCGGGCGACGCCGTTGTTGCGCAACGGAAACGCGATGTTGCCCGCCACGGACAGGTGCGGGTAGAGCGCGTAGTTCTGGAACACCATCGCGACGTCGCGGTCGCGCGGGGTGGCGCGGGTGACGTCGCGATCCCCGATGCGCACCACTCCCCCGTCGGCCGCCTCGAGCCCGGCGACGATCCGCAGCGTCGTGGACTTCCCGCATCCCGACGGTCCGACCAGGACGGTCAACGACCCGTCCGGCAGGGTCAGTGTGACGTCGTCGACGACGGTGCTGTGTCCGTATGTCTTTGTCAGACCGGCCAGTTCGATGGTGCTCACTTGGTCGCTCCCGTGGTGAGGCCGCCGACGAGGTAGCGCTGCGCCACGAGCGCCAGCACGTAGACGGGGAGGACACCGAGCAGTCCGGCGGCGGCCTGCTGGCCGAACTGCACGTTGCGATCGCCCTGGAACAGCGACAGGCCGACCGTCAGCGTCTGGCTCTCCTTGGTGACGGCGAGGTAGACGGCGAACAGGAAGTCGTTGTAGCTCAGGAAGAACACCACCAGCAGCGCCGCGACGATGCCCGGCAACAGCAGTGGCAGCACCACCCTGCGGAACGCCGCGGCGACGGTCAGGCCGTCGATGACGGCGGCCTCGTCGATCTCGATCGGGATGCGGCGGACGAACCCGTCGAGCAGCCACACCGCGACGGGGACGCCGGCGATGCCGTTGACGAGGATCAGCCCGCCGACGCTGTTGGTCAGCCCGGCGTGGCGCAGCAGGAAGAACAGCGGGATGATCGCGACGATCGGCGGGGCGCAGTAGCTGGCGAGCAGCACGGTCAGCAGCCGGTCACCGCGGGTGTGACGGGCGGTGAAATACGCTGCGGGCGCGGCGATCACCACAGCCAGCAGCGCCGCGCCGACCGCCGAGACCCACGAGTTGGCCAGCATGGTGCCGAGCGCGATGGTGTCGAAGACCCTGACGAAGTTGTCGACCGTCACCGACGTCGGCAACAGCGACGAGTTCAGCACATCCTCGGCCGGGCGTACCGCCAGCGACAGCAGGTAGGCCAGCGGCACCAACGTCACGATCACGGCGGCGACGAGCACCAGACGCGCCTTCATCCGTCCGCCTTCACCGCACGCGCCCGCAGTCCGGTCACCACGGTCGCGACAGCGCCGACCACGAACGCGAACACCAACGTCTGCGCGGCGGCGGTGCCCATGTCGAAGCTGCCCCGCAGGCCGGTCTGGTAGATGACATACGGCGACAACGCGGTCGAAAAGCCGGGTCCGCCAGAGGTGATGACGACGATCAGGTCGAACACCTTGTAGCCGATGACGAGCTCGAGGACGGTGACCGCCCAGATCGTCGGGGCGATGGCCGGCCAGGTGACAGTGGTGAACGTGCGCCACTGGTTGGCGCCGTCGATACGCGCCGACTCGAGCAGTTCGGGCCGGACGACGCCGAGCGCGGCGAACGCGATCAACACGGCGAACGGCGTCCACTGCCAGATGTGGATCGCCAGCAGGACGGCGAACGCACCCACCCCGGAGCCCAGCGGGTTCGCCCCACCCAACCCGACCGCGTCGAGGATCCCGGCCAGGCCGCCACCGACGGGGGCCAGCAGCAGCTTCCACGCCACCCCGACCAGCACGGGCGCGGTCACCAGCGGCAGCAGGAACAGGGCGCCGAGGATCCCGAACCGGGTGCCGCGACTGCGCAGCAGCACCGCGATCGCCAACCCGAGGACCGTGGTCACCACGGCCGCCACCACCGCGAACACCGTCGACTTGACCAGCGAGGGTGTGAAGGCGGGGGCCGCAAAGGCATTGGCGAAGTTCTCCCCGCCGGTGAACGCGCGCAGCGGGCGGGCGAGCGACGAGTCGGTGAGCGCCAGCGCCGCCAGATACACCGTCGGGTAGACCAGGAACAGCACCAGCCCGGCGATGGCGGGCAACGCCAGCCACAGCGGGACGCGTCGGGTCATTGCGTGGCGCTGTCCCAGCTGGCCTGGGCGTTCTCCAGCGACTGCTCGACGGTCTGGGTACCGGCGATCGCCAGGGCGAGCTGATCGACGAGGTCCTGCAACAACTTCGGGGCGCCGGCCTGCTTCGGCCACACCAGCGGATCGCCGTCGAGGCCTTCGCGGATCGGGTCGACGGCCGCGGTGACGACCTTCGCGTAACCGTCGGAGTTGAGCACCTCACCGCGCACCGGGTCGATACCCGCGCCGGCGGTCGAGGACACCTTCAGGTTCTGCGGGGCAGCGGTCGCCCACGCGATGAATGCGGCGGCGGCATCGACATTCTTCGACGCCGTCGAGATGCCCAGCCCGAAACCGGCGTCCAGCGCGGTGCGCGGGGTGGTGTTGGCGCCACCGACGGGCAGCGACACCGCACCCCAGCGGCCGGCGATCTTCGACGCCGTCGGATCCTCGGCACGCAACGCCATATCGGTCCAGGTGTCCAGCAGCGCACCCTGTCCGGTGAGGAACGCGGTGTTGGCCTGGTCGAAGCCGACCTGCAGCGGGGTCGGCAGGGCGTTCGGGGCGACGGCGACCAGATGCTTCAACGCCGCCACCGAGGCATCGGAGGTCAGCTGCGGTTTGCCGTTGGCGTCCACCAGGTTTCCGCCGTAGCCGGTGAGCCGGTTGATGTAGGAGCAGCCGAGGATCATCGGCACCTGCTGACCGGAGACGATGGCGCCGTAGGCCGCCCCCCGCGCGTCCCGGGTGATCTTCGCGGCCACCTCGTCGTACTCGTCCCAAGTCGTCGGCGGCGCCACCTTGTACCGGTCGAGCAGTTCGGCGTTGTAGAACAGGATGTGGATGTCGCCGTCATAGGGCAGTCCGTAGCGGCGGCCGTCGAGCAGGGTGTACGGGTCGTAGATCGACTTCAGGTAGCCGGGGACGTCCAGGTCGGACTGTTTGGCGTCGATCCAGTCGGTGAGGTCGGTGAGCGCACCGGCGTCGACGAGGTCGCCGAGGCCGAAGTAGAAGTAGTCGAAGACGTCGAATTCGCCGGTGCCGCTCTGCACGTCGAGGATCTGCTTGCTGGTCAGCTGATCGTAAGGCGCAGCGGTGACGTCGAGGGCGCCGCCGGTGGCCTGCTGCCAGGCCGGGGCGAGCACGTCGCGGAACGACGTCACGTGCGGTTGGTTGACGAGCAGTTTGAGGGTGACGCCCTCGAACCGGCCGGCCACCGGGGTCTCGGCCGACAGTGCGCCGCCGCCGCCGGAGGTACCGCAGGCGGCCAGGGCGGGTCCGAGAAGCGCTGCGCCACCGGCGAGGCCGAGCAGTTGCAGGGCGCGTCGACGCGTGAAGGCAGGAGGAGTCACGACGGGCGACGGTACAAACGCCGTCGGCGGGCGGCGAGGGTAAAACTCAGCGCGATCTTGAAGGCGTCACGCGCGGACGGTGTGGCCGCTCAGGATCGAGACGCGGTTGAAGGCGTTGATCGTGGTCGCGACCCAGATGACGGCGGACAGTTCGTCGTCGCTGAGCACGTCACGGGCACGGGCGTATTCGCGTTCGGCGGTGTCGTGGTCGGGCAGCGTGGTGGCGATCTCGGCCAGGCGCAGGGCGGCCTGTTCGCGCTCGTCGAACAGTTCGGTGTCACGCCAGACCGACACCGTCGCGAGTTGTTTGGCGCTCACGCCGGCGTCGTCGGCGCGGCGGTGGTGGACGTCGAGGCACGAGGCGCAGCCGTTGAGCTGGGACACCCGCACGTTGACGAGTTCGACCAGGCTGCGCGGCAGCCCGGTCTCCTCGGCCAGCGCGGTGACAGCGGTCGAGACGCCGATCAGCGCCTTGTACGCCGAAGGTGACTGCTTGTCGATGTGGAGGTGCCGGGTACCCATCGCCCGATGCTACGCAGCATCGCGCGGTGTTCGGCCGAAGCCGGTCAGCAGACGGTGCCCAGGATGATCGCGCTGGAGAACAGCCCGATCAGGAAGGCCACGGTGTTCTCCCCCTGCATGAGAGCACCGACCACGCCGACGATGCCGAAGATGAAGATCGCCGTCAGCACGATGGACTGGAGGGTGTGGCGATCGGCCGGCTTGGCGCGACGCGTCCCCGCGCGCTGAACCGGAACCAGCGAACCGTCGTTGAACGCATCCATGGGTCACCCTTTCGTTGTGGTGGCGGACACAATTTAAACTGATCGTGATCGCAATCACAACCGCATGCGGAAACGCGCGTTGTCATCCGAGCGCGGAGCGGGAACGAATGACTTGTATGCGCACCGCAGCCGCCGCCCGTTCGAACGCTCCGTCGGTGTCCGCGTGGCGGTGGGTGGCCGCGGTCTTGGCGGTCAGCCAGTTGGTCGCCTCGCCGGTGTCACGCGCCCTGAACGGCGAATTCCTGAAGTCGGGCGCGACGAACCAGGCCTTGATCACGCCGGCGGGCTACGCGTTCAGCCTGTGGGGGTTGATCACCGTGTTGAGCGCCGTGACCGCGGTGTGCATCGCGCGGGTGGGGCTGGGCTCGCCGTGGGAGACCGACGCGCTGATCGATGCGAGCGTCGTGTTCGTCGGGTTCAGCGTGTGGTTGGCCGTGGCGGCGCAGAACTGGTTGTGGGCGGGTGTGGTGGTGTTCCTCGTGATGACCGCGGCGCTGTCGCACATCGTGTGGCTGCTGGTGCGCCGCCGCCGGGAGCTGACGTGTCCGCGGTGGTTGGCGGTGCTGGCGACGGTGTCGTTCGGGCTCTATCTGGGGTGGAGCAGCATCGCGGTGTTCGCGAACGTGGCGGCGGCGCTGATCGCCGCGGGGTGGTCGTCGTCGGCGGTGGTGTGGCAGTTCGTGGTGCTGGCCGCCGCGTCGGTCGCCGCACTCGTGGCGACCGTGTTGTTGCGGGGGACGCCCGGGTTCGTGGCGGGTGTGCTGTGGGCGTTGGTCGCGATCGCGATCGGGGCGTCGCAGCGGCAGAGCACCCTGCTGTCGGTCACCGCGGTGGTCGCGGCGGTGGCCGTCGGTGTGGTCGCCGTCGTGCAACAGGTGCGCTCCAGGGCTCGATAATCAGCCATTGAGCTGGGCCGATGCGGTGTGGGAGCATCTGCCCATGAACCCGCAGGACGACCCCGAGGCCCGGATTCGCGACCTCGAACGCCCGTTGGCCGACCGGGCGCAGACGTCCGAGTTGGGCACTCAGCCGTACACGGCCGCGGGGGCGTATCCACCGCCGGTGTACGACGCGCCGTATCCGACTGCGCCGCAACCTTATTCGAAGGGTACGTCGCAGACCGGCGTGGTCGTGCTGATCGTCGTCGTGCTGGGGTTGCTGGTTTTCGGTGTGGGCGTGGCGATCTACTTCGCCAAGGCCGGACCGCGCGACGGTGCGGTCACCGCGGGCCGGCCGACGATCGCGGGCGGCGGCGGGGCGCTCGACGAGACACCGGAAGCGCCGGCCACCGGTGATCTGCCGATCGTGATCCTGCCGGGCGGCCCGTCGGGCGGCGGCGGGGCGGTCGCCCAGGCGCCGCCGGGTGGGCAGTTCAGCGTGTCGGGGGTGGAGGGCGACAAGCGAGTGGCCTGTGACGACAGCCTGATCAGCGTGAGCGGTGTGTCGAACACGGTGACGATCACGGGGCATTGCGTGAGCGTGACGGTGTCGGGGGTGGGCAACGAGGTGATCGTGGAGAGCGCCGACCGCATCAGCGCGTCGGGTTTCGACAACCGCGTGACGTTCCAGACCGGTGACCCGCAGATCGACAGCTTCGGCGACAACGTCGTCGAGCGCGGCTGAACCCCTCCCGTAACACCTGCGACGTAGATCACGATCACACCGTCAGCACCATCAATCCCGTTGGTCGCAGGAGTCGGGAGAGTGTATGCGGAGAACCTGGAGAACCGCCGTGGCAGCCGTCGCCCTCGCGGCGGCCGCCCTCGTCGCCGACGTCTCGCTCCCGGTCGCGTCCGCGCAACCCGCCCCCGCCGCGGTCAAGGACTTCTCGAAGCCGGCCATCGTGATCCTCGGCTACGGCCTCGAACCCAACGGCACCATGCGCCCGATCCTGCGTCGCCGCGTCATCACCGGCCTGACGGTCGCGCAGTTCTTCCCGCAGTCGCCGATGATCGTCACCGGCGGCAACCCCCGCAACGGCGTGAGCGAGGCCGCGGCGATGCGGCGCATGCTGCTCGTGCTCGGCTTCCCCGATCACCGAATCATCGTGGAGGACAAGGCGAACAGCACCGTGCAGAACGCGCGGTTCTCCGTGCCGCTGGCCGAGAAGGCGGGCACGTCGGGGATCATCCTGGTCACCTCGTCGACGCATCAGGACCGCGCCGACGGCAATTTCGTCGATGCCGGGGCGAACCTGCTGGCGACGGTGAGCTACCCCGACGGCAGTCCCCAGGTGAACGCCGCGCAGTTCGCGCGCGACGTCATCAGCCCACTGGTCAACCAAGGCTGACGCGCCCCAGGTTTCACCGGACACTACGAGGGGTACTGTCCGGTGCCATCCTTCCGCAACGTCGCCACCGGGGGTCCGATGAGAGTTCTGGTCACAGGGGGCACCGGTTTCGTCGGCGCCTGGACCGCCAAGGCCGTGCAGGATGCCGGCCACCAGGTCCGCTTCCTGGTCCGCAAACCCGAACGCCTGACCACCAGTGCGGCGAAGATCGGCGCCGACACCGGCGACCACGTCGTCGGCGACATCTCCGATCCGGACTCGACCGCTGCGGCACTCGACGGTTGCGACGCCGTGATCCATTGCGCGGCAATGGTATCCACCGATCCGTCGATGGCCGACGAGATGCTGCGGACCAACCTCGAAGGTGCGCGGTACGTACTCGGCGGCGCGGCGAAGGCCGGGCTGGATCCGATCATCCACGTCTCGAGCTTCACGGCGCTGTTCCGCCCCGGGCTCGACGTGCTGCACGCCGACCTGCCGGTCACCGGCGGATCGGACGGCTACGGCAAGTCCAAGGCCGTCGTCGAGGCGTACGCCCGGGGACTGCAGGACGCCGGGGCGCCTGTCGACATCACCTATCCGGGCATGGTGCTGGGCCCGCCGGCCGGTGACCAGTTCGGGGAGGCCGCCGAAGGTGTGGAGGCCTCGATCAAGATGCGCAGCGTGCCGGGCCGCGGGGCGGGGTGGATCGTGGTCGACGTCCGCGATCTGGCCGCGCTGCACGTCGCGCTGCTGGAGCCGGGCCGCGGTCCGCGCCGGTACATGCTGGGCGGCCGCCGGGTGCCCGTGGGCGAACTGGCGACTCTCATCGGTGACGCCGCCGGACGCGATCTGGCGCCGATTCCCATCCCCGACGTCGCCCTGCGCACGGTCGGCCGGATCTTCGACGTCATCGGTGACCAACTGCCGTTCGAGACGCCGATCAACTCCGCGGCGATGCAGTACTACACGCAGATGCCGAATTCCGACGACGCTCCTGCCGAGCGTGATCTCGGCATCAAGCAGCGCGAGGTCGCCGAGACCATCGCCGACACGGTCGCGGGATTGCGCGAAGTCGGTCGCCTGTAGCGGGAATGCGGCGGGGGTCACACCGGTTGTCCCGAGTCATGGAACTCGGATATCACGTGCCCATCTTCGACATCGACGGCGGGACCACCGCCATCGCCGGTGAACTCGCCCGCGTCGGCGAGGCGGCCGAAGCGTCCGGCGCGACCTGGCTGTCGCTCATGGACCACTTCTTCCAGATCGAACCGACCGGCCTGCCCGCGGAGGCCAACATGCTCGAGGGGTACACGACCCTGGGCTTCCTGGCCGCCCGCACCTCGCGGATCGACCTCGGACTGCTCGTGACGGGCGTGACCTACCGGCATCCCGGCCTGCTCGCCAAGACGGTGACGACGGTCGACGTGCTCTCGGGCGGGCGGGCGTGGCTCGGCATCGGCGCCGCGTGGTTCGAGCGCGAACACCGCGGGCTCGGGGTGCCCTATCCGCCGGTCGCCGAGCGGTTCGAGCGGCTCGAGGAGACGCTGCGGATCTGCGCGCAGATGTGGGATCCCGACAACAACGGACCGTTCGAGGGTAAGCACTACCAGTTGGCGGAGACGCTGTGTAACCCGCAGCCGATCAACAAGCCGAAAGTGATGATCGGCGGCAGCGGTGAACGCAAGACCCTGCGGCTGGTGGCGCAGTACGGCGACGCGTGCAACCTGTTCGGCTCACCGGAGGAGGTCGCCCACAAGCTCGACGTGTTGCGACGACACTGCGACGACGTCGGCCGCAACTTCGACGACATCCGCGTGACGATCCTCGCCCACGACGGGCCCGAACCCGGAGCCACCGACGAATTCGTCCGCACCATGGCCGATTACGCCAAGGTAGGTGTGCACACCGCGATCGTCATGCCGCCGGGCGGATCGCCGGCGAAGTGGATCGACGGCATCGCCCCGGTGGTGCCGCAGCTCGCCGAGCTGAACTAGTCGGCGGCGAAGGACCGCACGTAGTCGACGGCCGCATAGAGGTTGGTGCGCAGCGGTTCCGGATCGCCGGTGACGAAGGTGAGCATCGCACCGCCCTGGTGAGCGATGACGAGGGACACCGCGAGATGGCGCGGATCGGCGTCGGCGCGCAACGCGCCGCGCCGTTTCATCGCCGTCAGTCCCGCGCGGAACCGCTCGATCCACGCGTCGTAACCGGCCGCGACGTCGTCGCGGACGGGTTCGTCGCCTTCGATCAGTTCGCCGGCCAGCGACCCGTAGACGCATCCGCCGCGTTGGTAGACCGCGGTCGTGTCGGCGACGCAGGCGTCCGCCCAGGCCTGCAACGCGTCGATGGTGTCGAACGCCTGGTTGTGCAGTTCTGCGACGTACCGTCTGCGCTCGGCGAGGACCTCGCGGGTGAGGTCGGCCTTGCCCCGGAAGTAGTGGGACAGTTGCGATCCGCTGACCTCGGCGCCCTCGCGTACGTCCTCCATCGTGGTGTTCTCGATGCCGCGTTCGAACATCAGCCGGGCGGTGGTGTCGACGATGCGGGCGCGGGTCGCCAGGCCCTTACCGCTGAACGTCGTCACGCGGTCCTCCGGCGGTGGCGCGGCCGCCGGGCCGGCCGAGGTGTGCGCTCGGCCGGGTCGGCGGCGAACATGCGCAGCCGGTTGACCGCGAAGCGCAGGGCATCGGCCTGCGGCCAGTCCTCGCGATAGGCGAACGCCAACGTGCCGCCGGCCTGGTGGGCGGCGACGAACACCTGCGCGAGTTCGCGAGGGTGGGCGTCGTCGACCAGCAGACCATTGCGTTTCATCGTCTCGAATGCCGCTTCCAGCACCGAGATCCACCGCCGGTACCCGTCGGCCAGGGCCTCGCGGGTCGCGTCGTCGGACTTGGCGAGCTGACCGGCCAGACCGTGGTAGGTGGGGGTGCCGGTGAAACCGATGCGGCGCAGGTCGCGCATGTTCCGGTCGAGCCAGCGTTCGGCGTCCTCGAAGCTCTCCACCTGGAAGTCGACGGCCTGCATCTGGCGCTCGACCAGGGCCCGCAGCAGGGTCTGCTTGTCGGCGAAGTAATGCGCCAGCTGTGAGCCGCTCACCGCTGCCGCCTTACGGAGGCTGACCATGTTGAGCGCCGAAAGCCCTTCGGCGGCAATCAGGTCGGCGGCAGCGGTGAGGATGCGCTCGCGGGTGGCCTGCCCCTTGGGGGTCAGCCGGCGTTCCATCGCTCCAGGTTACCGGCCAGACGCACCCGTCACGGCGCAGGCAGCCGGCGCTCCAGGAAGTCGCGGATCAACGCCGCCGTCTCGTCGAGCGCCGACTCCAGCAGGAAGTGGCCGCCATCGAGCAGGTGGATCTCGGCCTCGGGCAGATCGTCGGCGAAGGCGAGCGCACCCGCAGGCCCGAAGATCTCGTCACCACGGCCCCACACTGCCAGCAGCGGCACACGGGAGGTCCGGAAGTACTCGTGCAGGCGGGGGTACAGCGGAGAATTCGTCGCGTAGTCGAGGAACAGCTTGAGCTGCACCTCGTCGTTGCCTGGGCGTGAGACGAGTGCGTGGTCGTGATGCCAGGCGGTGGGGTCGACGAGCGATTCGTCGGCCACCCCGTGGACGTACTGCCAGCGGATCGCGTCGAGCGTGAGCGCCTCGCGCATCGCCGCTTCGGTTTCGGGCACCTGGCGGGCATGGAAGTCCCACACCGGTTTCCAGAAGCTCTCGACGAAACCGGCGTCGTAGCCGTTGCCGCTCTGCGTGACGATCCCGGTGATCGCATCCGGATCGGCGAGCGCGAGCCGCCATCCGATCGGGGCGCCGTAGTCCTGGACGTAGATCGCGTACCGGGTCACGCCGAGGTGGTCGAGCAGACCCGCGGTCAGGGCGGTGAGCGCGTCGAAGGTGTAGTCGAACTCCTCGACCCCGGGCGCGTCGGACAGGCCGAAGCCGAGGTGGTCGGGCGCGATGACGTGGAAGCGGTCGGCCAGTGCGGGGATGAGGTGGCGGAACATGTGCGAACTCGTCGGGAAGCCGTGCAGTAGCACGAACGCGGGGGCGGACGGATCGCCCGCCTCGCGGTAGAAGATCCGGTGGCCGTCGATGGTGGCGTAGCGGTGGTGGACAGCGGGCATAGTGGAGTTCCTTCCTCGTTTTGGGTCGCACGACCCATTCCGCTCCCTGCAACGGCGGATCCGCCGGTCGGCATTCCCGATGTCCCGAAACCTGCTACCGTCCAGGCTCCGTGAGCTCAGCCGCAGGCATGGTCGCCACCAGCCACCCGATGGCCGTCCGCACCGCGGTCACGATCCTCGAGGAGGGCGGCACCGCGGCGGATGCGGCGGTGGCAGCCGCGGCGATGCTCACGGTCGTCGATCCTCCGTCGACCGGCGTCGGCGGGGATTTGTTCGCGCTGTACTGGGAGTCCGGAGGCACTGAGCCGGTCGGCCTGGCAGCGGCGGGGGTGGCACCCGCCGCACTATCGGTCCAGGCGTTGCGAGACAGCGGGTTCGACACCATGCCCGCCGACGGCCCGTGGACGGTCACCGTTCCCGGCGCCACGTGGGGCTGGTCGGCGCTGCTCGAGCGGTACGGCACGCTCGGGCGCGACCGGGTCGTGGCGCCGGCCGTCGAGGCCGCACGCACCGGCTTCGCCGTCACCCCTGCCGTGGCCGAGGAGTGGAAACTCGGCGCGAACCGGCTGCGGGCCGATCCGCACGCCGCGGCGCTGTTCCTGCCCGCCGGCCGGGCTCCCCGCGTCGGCGACGTGTTCCGCAACCCCGACCTGGCCGAGACCCTGCAGACCTACGCCCGCGAGGGCCACGCACCCTTCTACACCGGGGACATCGCGGCCGACTTCGCCGATGCCGTCCACCCCCTGCGCACATCGGACCTCGGCGAATGGGCCGGCCCGGAATGGGTCACGCCGATCCGCGCCCGCTTCCGCGGTGTCGACGTGTACGAGATGCCGCCGCCCGGGCAGGGTTTGGCCGTGCTGCAGGCATTGCGCCTCTATCAACGGTTCGCTCCGTACTCCGACCATCACCTGGTCGAGAGCATCAAGGCCGCGGTCGCCGACGCGGCCGATCACATCGCCGATCCTCGCTTTCACCCGGTGCCGGTGGCGGAACTTCTCGGCGACGGCCGGGTGGGTGAGCTCGCGGACCGGATAGGCGCGACGGCCTCCGACGGACGGACGCCGGGCACGCCGTCGGACACCGTGTACGTCTGCGTGGTGGACAGGTGGGGCGCCGCCTGTTCGCTGATCCAGAGCATCTACGACGGCTTCGGATCCGGTGTGCTCGTGCCGGGACGCGGCGTGCTGCTGCACAACCGCGGTGCCGGGTTCACCCTGCGCGACGGCCACCCGAACCGGCCCGAACCGCGAAAACGTCCGTACCACACCATCATCCCCGCGATGCTGGGCGGACCGGACGGATTCCGCGGCTGCCTCGGCGTGGTGGGCGGGTTCATGCAGCCGCAGGGCCAGGTTCAGGTTCTGCGGAACGTGCTCGACCGCGGGATGTCCGCACAGCAGGCCGTCGACGCCCCACGGCTGCGGGTGCTCGGCGGTCACACACTGGGCCTCGAGGAGGGTTTCGACGCCAGCGGTGCGGCCGAACTGGCTCGCCGCGGTCACCGGCTCAGCGCCCTGCCGCGCTCCGAATGCGGTGGTGCGCAGTTGATCCTGCGGACACCCGCGGGCCTCGACGGCGGGTCGGACTTCCGCAGGGACGGTTACGTCGGCGTGTGCTGACGCCTCAGATCTCCCACTCGAACGACGCCTTGTCCACGCGCAGCACCAGCGAGGTGTCGATCGACTGCACCCCCGGCAGGGCGGCCAGGCACTCGTCCTGGAACGCGAGCAGGTGGTCGTTGTCGGTGAAGAACGTCTCGATGAGGATCTGGGCGCGGGAGAGCACCCGGCTGAGGTAACGCACTTCCGAGCGCGTCTTGAGCAGTTCGATCGCCGGGTCGACCGCTTCGGGTGACACCCGCACCAGGATGAACGCGGAGACGCTGGCCTCCTTGGCCTTTGGCGTGATCAGCGCGACCATCTCGATGAGTTCCTCTTCGAGCAGGCGGTTGACCCGGTTGCGGATCGTGGTCTCGGTGACCTTGAGCGCCCGGGCGATCTCGGTGTTGGGGATCCGCGCGTTGTTCTGCAGGATCCGGATGATCTGCCGGTCGAGGTCGTCGAGCACCGGCCTGCGGTCGGGCACGGTCGCCGGCCGCCCCGGTGCGCGCCTGACCGTCTTGGAGTCGATCGCATCCGTCATTCCCCGGCCCTCCCACAAGTTTCGATATTCAAAGCGTAACCCGCGAATTGCTTCGCTTTACAACTTGTTCACGGCTACGAAATGTGAGCCAGCCTACTCTTTACGCACTTCTCCGTTGTACTTCGACTCTAGATGGCGGGTGTCCCGGACCGATGAAAACACTGCACGACAAACAAGACGACCACGCCCGTCTGGCTGCGGAACTCGCCGACGACGGCGTCCAGTTCGCGATGGCCGCCTGGGTCGACGTGACCGGGCGGCCCAAGAGCAAGGTCGTCCCCATCGGCCATCTGCCGGACATGCTGGCCGGCTCCGAGCGCTACACCCCGCGCGGCATCGGCCGGCTGGGTGAGATGAACCCCGCCGAGGACGAATGTGTCGGCCTCCCCGACCCCGACACCATGCGGATCCTGTCCTGGGATCCGCGAATCGCGCTGTTCCACGCCGATCTCGTACTCGGTGACGCCGGCGAACCGTTCGAGAACTGCCCCCGCTCGGCGCTCAAAGGGGTGATCGCGAAGGCGCGCGACATGGGGTTCGCGATGAATCTCGGGGTGGAGACGGAGTTCTACCTGTTCCGCACCAGCGCGCTGCCGGAGCTGACTCCGCGGTTCGCCTCGTCGGTGATCGAGCCCACCCCGGCCTACGACGCCCGCGCAGTCATCGACTCGCTGGAGTTCTTCTCCGAGGTGTCCGCGCACATGGAGGCGGCCGGCTACGGGCTGTACAGCTTCGACCAGGAGGGCGGCGAAGGCCAGTACGAGCTGGACTTCTCCTACACCGACGTGCTGAGCATGTGCGACCGGCTGACCTACATGCGGCTGATGCTCCCCGCCCTGGCCCAAAAGGTCGACGCGACAGTGTCGTTCATGCCGCGGCCGGAGACCCGCTCCTGGGGTTCGGGGGCGCACATGAACATGAGCCTGGTGTCCACCACAACCGGGGACAACGTCTTCGTCGACCCGGACGGCAGCTGGAGCAAGACGGCGATGTCGTTCGCCGCGGGCGTGCTGCGCCACGCACCGGCGCTGTCGGCGCTGACCTGCCCGACGGTCAACTCCTACAAGCGGCTCACCCCGAAACTGGCCGACGGTTCGGTGTCGTGGGCACCGGTGTGGGCACGGTACGGCACCAACAACCGCTCCTGCATGCTGCGGCTGCCCGGCAACCGCCCCGCCATCGAGAACCGCTCGGTGGACATGATGGCGAACATGTACCTGGCCTCGGCGTTCACGCTCGCCGCCGGCCTCGAGGGCATCGAACTCGGCCTGGACCCCGGCGAACCCGTCACCGACGACGCCAGCGACTGGGAGGCGTCGGCCGGCGGTGCGGGAGAACGACTTCCGCGCACCCTGCTCGAAGCCATCGACGCCTTCGCCACCGATCCACTGGTCGCCACCACGTTCCCCGCCGGATTCGTCAGGGACTACCTGGCGATGAAGGTCGACGAATGGAACGGCTACCACAGCGTGGTCACGCAGTGGGAGGTCGACCGCTATCTCCTCGACGTCTGACACCGACACCCACGATCAGGAAGTGACCAGCATGATGCGACGCCATCGGATGCCGATCGTAATGGGAGCCGCGGGAGCAGTGGGGGCCATCGCGCTCGCGCTGGTCTCCGCGTGTTCGAGCAGCACCCCCGCCGAGAACTCCGGTGCCGAGGCCGATCCGGCCTCGCGCGAGATCGTCATCGGCACATCCGGCGACTTCCCGCCGGTGTCGTTCCTCGAAGACGGCTCCACCGAGGTGGTCGGCTTCGAGAACGACCTCGCCAAGGGCGTGACCGACGACCTGGGCTGGACCTACCGATTCGAGCAGATCTCGTTCGACGGTCTGCTGCCCGCGCTGCAGTCCGGGCGCATCGACGCGATCCTGTCGGGCATGTACAACACGGAGAAACGCCGGGAGCAGGTCGATTTCATCGACTACATGCAGATCCCGCTGTCTGTGCTGACGACGGTCGACAACGCCCCGAAGACCCCCGGGCCGGAGGCGCTGTGCGGGCAGTCGGTGGCCTATCTGACCGCGAGCCCGCCCGAACGTGCGCAGCTCGACGCGTGGTCGCAACAGTGCACCGACAGCGGTAAACCTCCGCTGCAGCCGACCGGTTTCCCCTCCGTCGCACAAGGTGTCAACGCCGTCGCGACCGGTCGCGTGTACGCACAGCTCGAGGGTGACATCGTGACCCTCTACATCTCGCGCACCGAATTCGGCGACAAACTCGACGTCGCGTTCAACGTCGAGGGCGAGAAGAGCGTCGTGGGCATGGCGGTGGCGAAGGACAGCCCGCTCAAACCGGAACTGCAGAAGGCCATGGAGAGTTACGTCGCGTCCGAGGCGTACTGCCAGTCGGCCCAACAGTGGCAGTTCACGGCCGCCAATCCCATCCGCCAGTGTTGACGGAGTTCTGGTATTACTTCACGCTGCCGGAACTGATCGACGGTGGCCTGCTGGCACTGCGGATCGCGCTGCTGTCGCTGATCATCGCCTGGCCGGCGGGGCTGCTGCTCGCGCTGATCAGCGATTCGCGCTGGTTCCTGCCACGGTTGGCGGTGGGCGTCTACATCTGGGTGCTGCGGGGCACGCCGATACTGTTGCAGTTGATCTTCCTCTACAACGTTCTCCCCCAATGGGGTTGGCAGCTGTCGTCGGAGACCACCGCCGTCCTCGGGCTCGCGCTCAACGCAGCGGCGTTCGCGGCGGAGATTTTCCGCGGCGGACTCAACGCCGTCAACGTCTCCCAGATCGACGCCGCCAGGTCGATCGGCCTGTCACCGGCGTTGACGCTGCTGCGCATCCGGCTGCCCCAGGCACTGCGGGTGATCACGCCGGCACTGGCCAGCGAGGCCATCATGACGGTCAAGAACACGTCGCTGGCCTCGGCGATCGCGGTGGCCGAATTGACGTTGCGCAGCCAGCAGCTGGTGTCGATCAACTTCGAGTACCTGCCCGTCTTCGGCGCCGCCGCGGCGATCTACCTGGCGCTCAACACCATCCTCATGGTGGTGCAGTACCTCAGCGAACGGCGCCTCGACAACGACAGACAGCGGCACCGCGGTCCACTCGCATCGTGGTTGGTTGCCCGCATGCACCTTTCGGCTCCGTCGGCCCGCGGCGCCGACGAAACTCCGGTACAGCTGGATCTGCACGCCCCGGAGTTCCAGACCTACTGGGACCGGGTCCGCACCGTCGCCGGCCGTGACATGACCGAACAGCCGACCGTGATCAGCGTCCGGGGACTCCGCAAGACCTACGGCGGCACCGTCGTCCTCGACGACGTCGACCTCGACGTGCAGCGCGGCGAAGTGGTCTGCATCCTCGGGTCGAGCGGTTCGGGCAAGAGCACACTGCTGCGCGCCATGGACGGTCTGGTCGAGGTCGACGACGGTTCGGTGGTGGTCAACGGCGTGACCATCGCGGAATCGGGTGCGGGCCGGCTCACCGCCAAGGACCGGCTGCGCGCGGGCCTGGCGATCGTCTTCCAGCAGTTCAACCTGTTCCAGCACATGACCGTCGCGGCCAACCTCCGGGAGGGTCAGGCGCGCGTGCTGGGCCTGACGCGCCGCCACACCACCGACGTCAACAACATGCTGCTGCGCGAGCTGGGTGTCGAGGCGACCGCCGACCGCTATCCCGGGCAGCTCTCCGGTGGGCAGCAGCAGCGCGTCGCGATCGCCCGCGCACTCGCCCTGGCACCGGAGGTCATGCTCTTCGACGAGCCGACCTCGGCGCTCGATCCCGAGCGGGTCGGCGACGTCCTGCGCATCATGCGCCAACTGGCCGACCAGGGTATGACGATGGTGGTCGTCACCCACGAGATCGCGTTCGCCCGGCAGTGCGCATCGCGCGTGGTGTTCGTCGACGACGGCCGGATCGTCGAACAGGGCCCGCCGGAACGCGTCCTCGACGCGCCGAGCAGCGAACGCACCCAACGGTTCCTGTCCGCCCTGCTGCCCGACACCAAACCCCTCACCCACCGAAAGGTTCTGCAGTGAGCTTCCCCCTCACCGACGAGCTCGACGTGGTGGTCGCCGGGGTGCCCTACGGCTTCCAGGGGGAATTCAGCGACGGGCGCTGGCTCACCGACCGCCACATCGCCCGGATCGAGGCGTGCTCCCCGGGAATCCGGTTGGAACATCCGTCCGTCTACGACCTCAACGACGGCTACCTGGTGGAGCGCAAACCGCAGGCGGTGCTCGTCGAGTGCAGCGGCACCGAAGCGAGTTGGGAGTCGCTGCCGGCGATCCTGTTCCAATCCGGTTTCCGGCAGCTGCTCAGCCCGGAGCTGCGCCTCGTCCAATCCTGCAGTGCCGGAATCGAACAGATCGCCGGGCTCATCCCCGACGGTGTCACGTTGTGCAACGCCTCCGGGGTGCACGCCCCAGCCATCGCCGAGAGCGTCATCGCCGCGATCCTGGCGCAGGCCAAGCTCCTGTACCAGAGGCGTATCGAGCAGCGATCGAGGAACTGGACCCAGCTGCCCGCGCGCGAACTGGCAGGCACCACGATGTGTGTCCTGGGCACCGGGCACATCGGCACGGCCATCGGCAGCCTGGCCCAGGCGCTCGGGATTCACACGATCGGGGTACGCCGCAATCCGCTCCCCGCCGAGGGCTTCGACACGACGGTCGGTCCCGACGGCCTCGACGATGCGCTCTCGCGCGCCGACTACCTCGTCATCGCCTGCCCACTGACCGCCGACACCCGCGGACTCATCGACGCCGACCGGTTCGCCAAACTGCCCACCGGCGCCTATCTGGTGAACGTGTCACGCGGCGCGGTCGTCGACGAGGCGGCGATGATCGACGCGTTCGAGACCGGCCGGCTCGGCGGTGGATTCCTCGACTGCCATGTGCACGAACCACTTCCCGACGACAGCCCCCTGTGGGATATGCCGGGGGTGGACATCTCACCGCACGATTCGCATGCGTCGAACCTGCTCGGTGACCGGCAGGTCGACCTCTTCTGCCGCAACCTCGAACGACTCATCCGCGGTGAGCCGTTGATCAATGTCGTCGACACGAAGGCGGGTTACTGAGCATGAGCACCGTCGTCTGGAGCGAGAACGCCTCTCCCGATTTGTCTTTCACGGAGGTTTCGGGCGGCCGTGAGGTGGGTTTGGTGCCGGTCGGGGCGGTCGAGCAACACGGTCCGCACCTACCGGTCGGTGCGGACACGATCATCGCGACCGCCATGTGCGAACGCGCATCGGAGCTGACGGGGGCTCCGGTGCTGCCGGCGATCACGCTCGGGGTCAGCTTCGGGCACGGCACCGAGTTGCCGGGCACGCTGTCGCTGACGCCGGCGTTGTTGGCCGGGATCGTCGAGCAGTACGTGCACTGGGCGGCGCTCTCCGGGCTGCGGCGGCTGCTGTTCGTCAACGGGCACATGGGCAACACCGCCGCGCTGAACACCGCGACCGACCGCATCCGGTTGGAGCGCCGCGATGTGCGGGTCGGCGCCGTCGACTGGTGGACGTGCGACGACCAGGTGCTCACCGCCATGATGGCCGACGCCGCCGACGCCCACGCCAACTGCGCCGAGACCTCGGTGCTGCTGGCGATGCGGCCGGACCTCGTGCATCTCGACCGCATGCGCGACGCCGACGACGAGGACCGCACCGCCGGTCTGGTGTTCCGCTACACCGCCACCGAACTGTCCCGCAACGGCGTCACCGGCAAACCCTCGCTGGCGACCGCGGAGCTCGGGGAGCAGCTGTGGAAACTCGCCGCGGAGGGCATCGCGGCGCGCGTCCGCAGCGGACGGACCGAGGAGCCGCCGCTGCCGTAGCGCCGCAACCCGGCACCGACGATGTCCCCGCCGTGGCCTATGTTGGGTCGTCCGGCAGGAACGGGGACAGACGCGGACAGATCGAGGAATGCAGGTGGACGACAACAGGGGGCTGTCGGCGGCTGAGCTGCTCGAACTCAACCGCGACCTGCACGGATCCCGGGCGATCCGGCTGCTGGCCACCCACAACCTCGGGCTCTACGCCACGCTCATGGAACGCCATCTGGCCGACGGCGTCGTCGCCGAAACCGAGCTGGTGGTGCGGCTGGAGCGCGACCTGCACGAACTCGACCCCGACGGCCAGTCCGGGCTGGCGCTGATCAAGTCGTGGGCCAGCCAGGGCTGGTTGCACCGCATCGTCGACGAGCGCAGCGACCAGAACATCTGCTACCTCACCCAGGACGCGCGCCGCGCCCTGGACTTCCTTCGCGGGATGCGCCGCCAGGACACCATCGCCACCGGCGGCTCGATCAACGGCATCGCCTCGCGCCTCAAACAGGTCGCGATCCGCGTCGGCAACGACCCGGCCCGCATCCGCAAGAGCATCGAGGCCGAGATCGCGGCGCTGCAGGCCGAACTCGACGACCTCGAGGCCGGCACCCGCCCGGAGCCGGATGTCACCGACGCCTACGACGAGGCCCGCGCGATCGCTCTGCAGATGGAACGGCTCATCACCGACATCGGGCAATACGGTTCGATGATCGAACAGGCCACCGCCGCGCTCGACGAGCCGATCGACAGCAACGCCGAGTACCGCGACCGGCAACGCCAGATGTACGCCGACTACCAGGCCGCGTGGGACTCGCAGGGCCGCGACAGCCACCGCGCCTTCCTCCGGATGATCAACGACCCCGACCAGCGCGCCGAGTTCGAGGCCGATGTCGCCGCGGTCGCCGAGGCGCTGCCCCTGCTCGACCCGGCGCTTCGCAAGGTGATGGCCGGGTTCTTCGAACTCGTCGGCCACCAGATCGACGAGGTCGAACGCATCCAGCAGCGCTGCGCCCAGCGGGTCAAGCGGTTCACCGCGTTCGGCACGCTCGAGCAGAGCCGCGGGGTGGCCCGTCAGCTCAACGAGGCCATCGGCGCCGCCCGCGCCCTGCTGAAGACCTCGCTCACGGACTCGAGGCTCGGCATCGACGTGCCGCTGGCCCGCCACGCGATCAGCTCCGTCGGCGCGCTGAGTTTCAAGATCGGCGACCTGTCGGCGCCCAAACCCGCCAAACCCGCTGGGGGCGAAGTGGATCTGGCGAGCTTCGCGGCGCTGACCACACAGGTCGACGCGCCCGCGATGTCGGACATGCTCAACGCCGCGCTCCCGGTCTCCCTCTCCCGCGCCGTCGACATGCTGGACAACGCGTACCTGGGCCACGTCATCGTGCTGTGGTCCTGGGCGCTCAAGCAACCGAACGACGGGCGGCCGGCGTCGACCACCGTCCGGTTCCGCTCCCTCGACGGCCGTGACCGCGAAATCGCCGTGCCCGACCTGATGTTCACCGAACCGATCACCACCCTCGCTGGAGTTTCGCAGTGACCTCTCCGTCCACCGAACATGACGCGGACCTCGCCGCGTTCTCAGAGCTCCCCCAGGTCGACCAGAACGCCCGTCCCCCGCACCAGCGCAGGCCGCGCTTCGACGGCGACGTCTCCGAACTCCCCGACCGCGCCTGCTGGGCGCTGCAGAACCTGCTCACCCGCCGCTACATCAGCGCCGAGACCGACAGCGACCTGTTCAGCTGGGTGCTCGAATACCGCAGACAACTCAGCGTGCGGCTCTCCGAACTCGACCTGATCCTTCGCATCGTCGACGGAACCGATGTGGCGTTCGTCGAACAGGCCCGCTACGAATCGGCAAGGGGCGCCAAGCTTCTGCGCCGCGAACCGCTGGGCACCTACGACTCGATCCTGGCGTTGCACCTGGCGCAGATGATGCGGGCCGCGGGCGGGCAGAGCGTGCTCATCAGCCGCGAGGAGATGCACGGGTTGTTCTCCGGTGTGCTCAACGACACCGACCGCGACGCGGTCACGTTCACCGCGCGCATCGACGGCGCGATCGCGCGGCTGGCCGGGCTGGAGATCCTGCGCCGCAGCCGCGACGACGATGACAGCTACACCATCAGCCCGGTGATCAACGCCGTCATGACGGCCTCGGTGATCACCGAACTGCAGCAGCAGTTCGAACAGCTGCTGGGCGGCGGCACGCCGGCCGAGGAGGTCCACGTTGACTGAACAGTTCCACCTGTCGCGGCTGCAGGTCATCAACTGGGGCGTGTTCGACGGCTACCACTCGATCCCGTTCAGCGCGGGCGGCGCCCTGATCGCCGGCGCCTCCGGCAGCGGCAAATCGTCTCTGCTGGACGCGATCTCGCTCGGCTTCCTGCCGTTCAACCGCCGCAACTTCAACGCCTCCGGTGACAACACCGCGGCCGGGTCGAGCGCGGGACGGCGCACCGTGGACAAGTACGTGCGCGGCGCGTGGGGCCAGCGCAGCGACGGCGGTACCAGCCGGGTGATGTACCTGCGCGGCGACGGCACCGCCTGGTCGGCGGTCGCGGTCACCTACGCCGGCGACTCCGGGCGCACCGTGACCGGTCTGGTGCTCAAGTGGCTGACCGGCGAGTCCCGGTCGGATTCGTCGAGCCGGTTCGTACTCGGCGACGGCGACCTCGACATCGAGGACGTGTGCAACCGTTGGGCCGCGGGACGTTTCGACACCGGTGTGTTCAAAGTAGACGGCTGGCGGTTCACCACGAAGGTCGAGTCGCAGTACCTGGCGCAGCTGTACGCGACGATCGGTATCCGCGCCTCCGACGCCGCCCAGCAGCTGCTCGGCAAGGCGAAGTCACTGAAAAGCGTCGGCGGGCTGGAACAGTTCGTCCGCGAGTTCATGCTCGACGAACCCGACAGCCTGGCGCGGCTGCCCGAGGCGCTCAAGCAGATCGACCCGCTGGTGGAGGCCCGCGAACTGCTGGCGGTCGCGCAGCGCAAACGCAAGATCCTCGGCGACATCGAGAAGATCCAGCAGCGCTACGCCTCGGAGTCCTCGGATCTGGGCATCATCGACCTGGTCGACCTGCCGATGGTGCGCGCCTACACCGACCACGTCCGGCTGGCGCAGTGCCCGACGCAGATCGCCCAGCTCGACACCACGATCGACCAGCTCGACAACGAGTACGAGGACGTCACCCGTTCGCTGAATCTGGCCAAGGCCGAGGCGGATTCGCTCAACGCGCAGATCAGCGGGAACAGCGCCAGCATCGGACCGCTGCAGTCGCAGGTGACCGCCGCCGAGACCGAGGCCGAGCAGGTGTCACGCCGGCGCAGCGCCTACGAGGACATGGTGACCGCACAGGGCCTCGACGTCCCGGACACCGCCGACGAGTTCTGGAACCTGCGCGAGGAGCTGCTCACCGAGGCCACCGAACTGCTCGCCAAGGTCGAGCGCAACCGCGAGGCGTCCACCGACGCGGAGTACGCGCAGAAGGCGGCGCGCATCGCCCGTGACGATGCGGCCAAGGAACTCAAGCGCGTCGAGCACGTGGGGTCGGCGCTGCCGGAGTTCGCGCTGCTGATGCGCGACCAGATCTGCGCGGCGATCGGTGTCGACGCGGGTGAGTTGCCGTACGTCGCCGAGCTGATGGACCTGCGGCCGAATCAGACGCGCTGGCGGATCGCGGTCGAGAAGGTGCTGCGCGGGGCGGGGCTGCGGCTGCTGGTGCCCGACCAGCACTGGACCAAGGTGCTGAAGTTCGTCAACGAGACGAACATGCGCGGCCGGCTCGCGCTGCACCACGTGCGGGCCAGAGTCTACGGCGCCGAACCGGTGGAACCCGAACCGAACACGTTGGCGGGCAAGCTGTTCGCCGTCGACCCGAGCCATCCGTGCGCGGCCGAGGCCGTCGATGTCGTCACGGGCGCCGGTGACCACGTCTGCGTCGACACCCCCGAGGTGTTCGCGCGGTTCCGCCGGGCGGTCACCGACACCGGCCTGTACAAGGACTCCGACCGGTTGGCGATCAAGGACGACCGCCGCCCGCTGAAGCAGTCCGAGTACCTGTACCAGGGTGACGTGTCGGCGAAGATCAACGCCTTGACCGTCGACCTGGCCGCCGCCGAGGAGGCATACCAGAAGGCCCGCCGGGTCGCCGACGAGATCGCCGCACAGCGCCAGCAGTGGCGCGACCGGGCGGCGGCGTGCAAGGCGATCTGCGAGCAGTTCCCGCAGTGGAGCCAGATCGACGTCGAGACCGCCGACGGCCACGCCGACCGGCTGCGAGAACAGTACGAGCTGCTGCTCGCCGACCATCCCGACATCGAGGCGCTCAACGCGCGCGCCGACGAATGCTGGTCGCAGATCCAGGTGTTGATGACGCGGCGGGGTGCGATCCAGACCCGTCGCGACGATCTGGACTCCCGTCGCACCCAACTGTTGGAGCTGCAGGAACGTCTGCAGCCTGCGTTCGTGTCGGAGCCGTTGACCGAGCTGCTGCACCGCTACGCCGGACAGGTGCCGGTGACGCTCGAGCTGCTCGGCCCGGAACCGCACCGCGATGCGCTGTTCGCCGCGATCAAGAAGGAGCGCGAGCAGCTGCGCGAGAGCCGGCGTCGCTCGTATGACGAACTGGCCCGCATCCTCAACACGTTCGACACCGCGTTCCCGGACGCAATCCCGAACGACAGCACCAACTTCGACGAGCGGGTGCACGACTACGTGGCGCTGTGCCGGCACATCGACGAACGTGAGTTGCCCGAGGCCTACGAGCGGATGATGCGGTTGGTGACCGAGCAGGCGCCGGATGCGATCCTGACGCTGCACCGGGTCGCCGAGCAGGAGGCGCGGCGCATCGCCGAGCAGATCGAACGGGTCAACACCGGCCTGGGTGCGGTGGAGTTCAACCGCGGCACCCGATTGACGCTGCGGGCCACACCGCGCCAGTTGACGGCGGTGTCGGAGCTGACGGAGATCGTGCGGTCGATCTCGCGGCGCATCGCCGAGGTCGGCCTGGGCGACAAGCAGGCGATCCTCGACCAGTACGCCGACATCCTCCGGTTGCGCAACCGGTTGGCGTCGACGGCGCCGGAGGACAAGGCTTGGACGCGCGATGCGCTCGATGTGCGCAACAGGTTCACCTTCGACTGCGCGGAATGGGATGTGGCCACCGAGGAGTTGATCCGCACGCATTCCAACGCCGGCGACAACTCCGGAGGCGAGCAGGAGAAGCTGATGGCGTTCTGCCTGGCGGGCGCGCTGAGCTTCAACCTGGCCAGCCCCGACAGTACCGACAACAGGCCGGTTTTCGCGCAGCTGATGCTCGACGAGGCGTTCTCCAAATCCGATCCGCAGTTCGCCCAGCAGGCGCTGTCGGCGTTCCGCAAGTTCGGCTTCCAGCTGGTGATCGTGGCGACAGTGCAGAACGCGACGACGATTCAGCCCTACATCGACAGCGTGGTCATGGTGTCGAAGACGGAGGCGACGGGCCGCAACGCCCGCCCCGTGGCCACGGTGGCGACGCGGACGATCTCGGAGTTCGGCGAGCTGCGCCGGGAGATGCGGGCGAACGCCAAAGTCCCCGCCGGGGTCTGACGACGACGCCCGTCACCACGCGGTTGTGCGGTTTCATACGCGACTCGGCGCGCGGATCGTATCGGTACGCACAGTCGACGTCGGCCTGATCCTGACGTCCGGCGTAGGGTGCCGATCGTGCACGTCGATGTGATGACGACTCCCCAGCCACTGCAGCAGACCGGCGGACTCGCGCGCCGCTGCCAGGAAGCCGGCTTCGACGGTCTGCTGTTCACCGAAACCGGAAGAACCGCCTACCTCAACGCCGCGGTGGCCGCGCAAGCGGCGCCGGGTCTGGAGTTGTCGACGGGTGTGGCGGTCGCGTTCCCCCGCAGTCCCTTCGTGACGGCCGCGACGGCGTGGGAACTGCAGGAGGCCACCGGCGGGAACTTCCGGCTGGGCCTGGGCACCCAGGTGCGCACGCACGTCGTGCGTCGCTACGGTGTCGAGTTCGCCCATCCCGGTCCGCGGCTGCGTGACTACGTCCTCGCGGTGAAGGCGTGCTTTGCGGCGTTCCGGACCGGCACCCTCGACCATCACGGCGAGTTCTACGACCTCGACTTCATCACGCCGCAGTGGAGCGCAGGGCCGATCGACGCGCCGGATCCCAGGGTCGACATCGCCGCGGTGAATCCGTGGATGCTGCGGATGGCCGCCGAGGTGGCCGACGGGGTCCACGTGCACCCGCTCGGCGAGCCGGGTTACATCGCGCGCCACGTCGTTCCCAAAGTCGCTGAGGGAGCAGAGAAGTCGGGGCGCTCGCCGCAGGACATCGCGCTGATCGTGCCGGTGATGACGATCGTTGGCGACTCCGACGAGGAACGGCACAAAGAACGCGAACTGGTGCGGGCGAGTATGAGCTTCTACGGGAGCACACCCAACTACGCGTTCATCTGGGACGAGGCCGGCTTCGAGGGAACCACGGCCCGCATCCGGGAGCGGCAGAAGGCCGGCGATATCGAGGGGATGGCCGCGCAGATCACCGACGACCACCTCGCGACGTTCGCGACCGAATCGTCGTGGGACGGCCTCGCCGAGGCGCTCGAGACGAAGTACGGCCACACCGCGACCCGCCTCGTGCTCTACAACGCCCTCGCGGATGCGGAGCGGCTCGAGCGGTACGGCACCGTTGCGCAGCGTCTGTCGAGCCGTTAGCGCGGGGTTGCCGGCGGGTACTGTGCGACCGTGAGCGGGGATCTGGTCCTCACCGACGAGTTCCGGGAGGCGTTGGCGCTTCTGGCCGGCGGCCGCCACCTGTTCCTCACCGGTAAGGCGGGCACCGGTAAGTCCACGCTGATCCGGCGTTTCATGGCCGAGACGGACCGCAGTGTGGTGGTGGTCGCCCCCACCGGGATCGCGGCGTTGAACGTCGACGGCTACACCATCCACCGACTGTTCGGGTTCCGCACCACGACCACGCTGGCCGACGTCACCGGCGGCGACTACCGGCCGGGCCGGTTCGCCAAGACACTGGCGTCGCTGCAGACGCTGATCATCGACGAGGCGTCCATGGTCCGCGCCGACGTCTTCGACATGGTCGCCACGGCGCTGGAGAAGTTCGGCCCGGAGCCGGGCGTGCCGTTCGGCGGGGTCCAGGTCGTGCTGGTCGGCGACCTCTACCAGTTGCCGCCGGTCGTCGGCGACGGCGAGGAGGGCTACTTCTCGTCGGTCTACGAGACGCCGTACTTCTTCTCGGCCCGCAAGTTCGAGCGCGCCCACTTCCCCACCATCTCGTTGACGACGGTGTTCCGCCAGCTCGGCGACGACCGAATGACAGGGATCCTCAACGAGATTCGCGAAGGTGTGCTGCTGGGCCACGCGCAGGAGCAGCTCAACGCGCGCGCCGACAAGGATTTCGTCCCGCCCGACGACGAGTTCTGGCTGACGTTGGCGCCGACCAATCGGCTGGTGACCGCGCGCAACCGTCAGCACCTCGAGCGGCTGCCCGGCGACGAGTTGATGCACCGTGCCCGCGAGTCCGGCGACCTGTCGCTGTTCGACAAGCCGATCGAGGACGAGCTGCGGTTCAAGATCGGCGCGCAGGTGATGATGCTCAACAACGATCAGGGTGACCGGTGGGTCAACGGGTCGATCGGGCGTGTCGTCGGCGTGGGCTACGACCGCTACGGCGTGGTCGTGGAGGTCGAGTTCGCCGACGGGTCGTGCGCGGAGGTCACACCGTTCACGTGGGAGGCGACGCGACCGGTGGTCGACGGCGGCGCACTGCGGCGTGAGGTCATCGGGACGTTCACGCAACTGCCGTTCAAGCTGGCGTGGGCGATCACCATCCACAAGAGCCAGGGGCAGACGCTGGAGCGGGTGGTCGTCGACCTCACCGGTGGCATGTTCTCGACGGGTCAGCTGTACGTCGCGTTGAGCCGCTGCACGTCATTGGCCGGGCTGGTGCTCAAACGCCCTGTGCTGCCGAAGGATTTGAAGACCGACCGGCGGATCGCGCGATTCCTGCGCACCTCGGTCAGCGGTGCGGGGGCGCGCAGGTACTGCGCGATCGGGATGCTCACCGTCGGCGACGAGGGCCGGATGTCCCGGCCGCGGCCGGTGGAGCTGGCGGTGGCGTTCGACGACGGCACCGCCGTCTCGACCCTGGTGAACCCGCAGCGCGATCTCGCCGATGCGCGAAAGGCGTACGGCATCAGCGTGTCCGACGTGTTGTTGGCGCCCACGCTACGTGACGTGTGGGCGGTGATCGCGCCGATGCTGGCGGGTTGCACGCCGGTGGGGCCCGGCGTCGACGAGACGCTGGGACTGATCGATTTCGAGCTCAAACGGCTCGGCCATGTGGCGGTGATGCCGTTGGGCGTCGAACTGCGTGGAGCGCGGGCCTCGGGGCGCACAGCGCTGGAGCGGGCACGGTCGGCGCTCGCGGCCCTGGCGTCGACGACGGTCGAGGAGGGCTCGTCGGCGTTCGAGGAACCCGAACTCGCCGAATCGGTTTCGGGGCTGCTGGTCAGCCGGGACCCTTCGGTGCCGACGCCGAAGGCCGAACATCTGCCTGGGCTGTCGGCGCTGTTGCGGATCAGCCGCGACGTGGGGGCGGTGCTGCTGGGTGCGTCGGCGCACCGAGACCTCGACTCGTCGTGGGATGCGGCGGCGCGGCTGGCAGTGGCCGATCAGTTGCGTGCGGCGGCGAGCCGCGCGCTGCTGCCCGACGAGGTGGTGGCGCGGCTACACGAGGCGTCGTCGCTGCTCGGTGTCGACGTGGTGAGCGACGCGGAACTGGTGGTGCGCCACGACATCGGTGAGGCGTTGGCACCGGGCGCGCGGATCTGTTTCACCGGGACGGCGCTGGACCCGTCGGGGCGGGTGGTGGAGCGCGAGGAGATCGAGCGGATGGCCGAGGCGGCGGGGTTGAAACCGGTGCGGTCGGTGACCAAGACGCGGTGCGAGGTGCTGGTGACGGCCGAGGCGGGCACGCAGTCGGGGAAAGCGCGCAAAGCGCAGGAGTACGGCAAGCCGGTGTTCACCGCCGAGGAGTTCTTCGCCTGGCTGAGCGGTGTCGCACCCCCGACGTAGCGTCGGTTCATGAAGAACGTCAGCACGCAACGCGGCCGGACGGTGGTGTCGGCCGAACACGCCCGGGAATGCGAGTTGTGCGGGGCAGCCGGTGACTTCTTCCTGCGGGGCAGGACCAGTGGGGTGTGTCTCGACTGCGCCGATCTCGGTCACCTCGAGTTCCTGCCCTCGGGCGAGGCGGCGCTGAGCCGGCGCGCACGGGCGGCCAGCCGGTTATCCGCGGTCGTGGTGCGCTGGAACCTGCGTCGCGGCCGCTATGAGCGCCACGGCATCCTCGCCGAGCCTGCGGCGATCGAGCAGGCGGCGCGCGAGTGCCTGTCGGACAACGCGTTTCTGGCGCGCCGCCGCTCTCCGAGGACCCACCGCGCGGTCGAGAATCTGCGTTTCGAGGGCAAGTTCGTCGCGGCGATCCGTGAGCTGTTCCCAGGGTGTCCGCCCGAGCGCGCCGAGGCGATCGCGATCCACGCCGCGTGCGTCGGGCGAGGCGCCGCCGACCGGGAGTGGGATCCCGACGCGGTGCGCCTCGCCGTCGAGGCCTCCGTCCGACATGTCGACACCGACTATGACGAGCTGCTGATGGCCGGCGAGTATCGCGATACGGCTCGGGCCAAGGTGTGGGACCGCGTGGAGAGCGTGCTCAGCGCGTGGCGCGACGGTGTCACGCCGCTCGACGCGTGAGTGCACCCTAAATCAGCCGAATGGCCATGGCCGCCATTTGCTGATGGCGTTCAGGGCATTTCGTGCATTGCCGACCACCGCGTCGACGGTCTTGGTCGCTGCGCGGCCGACGGTGTTCACCACATCCGTCGCCGCTCGAGCCGCCACACCGACGGTGGTCCGCGCTCCCTGGACGACGGCGTTCCCCGCGGACGTCACGCGAGTAACCACCGCCCTCGCAGCGTCGACCGTGACGTTCCGAACGGCCCCCGCGAGCGCGACTGCTTCCCGGCGGACTCCTCCGACCGCGCCGCCGACCGAGGTGGCAACTTTGACACCCACCGTCAAGGTGGCGCCGGCAAGTTCGCGAATCACCACCCCCGGATTCTGCGCCGCATACTGAAGCGTCCCCGGAATGTCCCGTGGATCGATCTTTGTGGCTTGCTCGAAGACGTAGGACCAGATGCTCACGGCTTGGCCGACCAGGAATCCCACGGCATTCCAGTTCCTGATCGCCAAATACGAATAGAGGTCGCCAACGGCTCCGGTGAGAATGAACGGGATCTTGGCGAACTGCCCGCTGACCGCCGCGGCTGCGACGTTCACCGCGGTCAGGATGTTGCCGAGGGCCTTACCCCCGATCTGGGAAAGGGCTTGGGCGGCACTGACCCAAGCGAGCCCTGTCTCGAAGATCGCTGAACCGGCGAAACCGGCCACGGTGCCGAGCAGTCTGGAGACTGAGGCGACATTCTGGTTGATCGCATGCGCGATGGTCTGCACCGAGGCCCGCACCGCATTGGTCACTGTGCGAATGATGAGCGTGATCGGGTTGACCGCTCGCGGCGGCGTCACCGCGTTACTCGTCCCGGTGTCGATCACCGCCAGCTGGCCGGTCAAACTCGCGGGGTCCTGTCCCGCCTCCCCCAACAGCTGTCCCAGGTAGAGGCGCGTGCCGTCCGGGCTCACCGCCACCGCCGTCGGAGAGCCGGTGTCAATCGGAATCCGGGTGAGCATCGTTCCGTCGGCCGTGCTCACGGCCCCGATGGCCAGCTGCGGTTGGCCGTCGACGACCGCGACCGCGGGCACGTAGAGCCGAGTACCGTCCGGGCTCAGCACCGGCGCCGACGGGTACAGCCCGCTCGCCACCGCCTGCACCGTCCCGACCACGGTGTCGATCTTCCACAGCGTCCCGGTGGGAACGCCGCCGGACCCGGAGGCGAAGGTCTCGGTGTAGACGTACCTGCCATCGGGACTCGCGAGGATCACACCGTTGGTCGCGGGCCCCTCGGTCGGCGATCCATACAGAATCGGCTGTCCGATAACGGATTTGGTCGCCGTGTCGATGACAACCAGGCCGGCCTGACTAGTCGTGGAACCGCTGGGGTCGGCGAATGTCATGGTGTTGACGAAGAGCCGCGAACCATCCGGGGACAGCGCCATCGCGAGCGGATAACCGTCGACCAGGACCGGATCGGGGTCAGTCGTGCTGGTCGCCGGGTCCAGTACGTACACCGCCCTCTCGGCGTAGTCGAAGACGTACACCGTCTGGGCGTCGTTCTGGCTGATGACGATGTCGAGCGGGCCGCCGCCCGGCGAGCCCGGGCCGGAGAATATCCCGATCGGGACCGTGGCGACCGGCGTGTTGTTGTGCTGCAGGTCGATCACCGTCACGGTACTGTCGGCGTTCGCGGTATACAGGCGGCGTCCGTCCGGACTGACGACCAGCCCCGTCGCCGCCGTGTTGACCAACTCGACTGGGGCACCAGCCGCTTGGCCGCTGGCGGCGTCGATCACGTCGATCCGACCGGAGAGCTGTCCATCCGCACCCTGGCTCATCGACGAGACGTACACGCGCTTCCCGTCGGGGCTGAACGCCAGAGGCTTCGCTGTCGTCGAAAATCCCGTCTGCGGAACGTATCCCACCGCGAGTGGATCCCCGACTGGGCGGTTGGTCCTCGTGTCGATGCCGTACACCGTGCTGGTGGGCACCGATCCGCCGTCGGCCGAAATCGTCGTGGTGATCACGTAGACCGTGCGCCCGTCGGGACTGACGACGACGGTGTGCGGCAGGGCGTCACCGAGTGAGACTCGGTCGATGACCCCTGAGGGCGCGGCGGCCGCTGCGAGCGGTTGGGTCGTCGAGGGGGCCGACTCGCTGGTGGTCTGCGCGGACGCTGGTGCCGCACCCGTCCCGCGTTGGTTGGCCGGCCGATAGGCGGCGACGACGAGTTCGTTCAGCGTCGGAGCGACGGGCGGCGGAGGTACCTCAGGGTCGGTGTTCACACCGACGGGCGCCACGAGCTCGGGAAGCACCGCAGAGACCGGACTTTCGGGAACTATAGGGTCGACCTCGGCGATCGGCTCCGGCTCCGCGGCCGGCTCTTCGTCGACGAAGGTGAGCGCGCGCTGCGACTCGGCGGTGTGTGTTGCCGTGAAATCGCCTGCGCCGAGCTCGTCGCCGGTGCCGAGGTCGTCCTCGGCGTCGAGTTCGGTGTCGTCGTCGAGTTCGTCGGTGTCATCGAGGTCCGGTGTTTCGTCGTCCTCGTCGGTGTCGTCCTCGTCGGTGTCGCCGTCTCCGGTGGGTCCGTTGTCTTCGGTGGGTTCGTTGTCTTCGTCGTTCTTGTTGTTCTGGTTGTCGTCGTCGTTCGTCGACTCCTGGCTACCCCCACGATCGTCCTGAGACGCGGACGCCGAAGGCGCCGACCCTGCGCCCTCGTCGGCATGGGCGATGCCTGACCCGTTGGCGACTGCGACGCCCAACCCGAGGGCCACCGCACCGGCGCCGAGCCACTTGTAGGGCTCCACGCCGCCACCCCTGCGGTGACGTCCGTTCGCCCTTGATTTCCCCTGTCCACTGCGCTGACCGGCCATGCCGTCCCCCCTTGTTGAATTTGCCAAATATAATTAACACGCTCGTCAGCGCTTCGTTGGCAAATCAACTATTAGGTGTGGTGAGGTCGGCAAAGACGCGCTGTCGCCAGGGCATTGACTCTGCGCCCACGGTCACAACGTGCGAGTGGCGTGCGCCCCGAGCGCAGAGTCAACGCGCTCAACGCCCGCCGTCACGACCGGCTGAGCAACTCCTTCAGCTCGTCCTCGAAGCGGTCGGCCAGGTCCCAGAGGTCGTCCACCAGCTTCGGGCACGAGATGATGCCCACGTTCAACTTGTCCCCGAGCGACATCACCGTGATGTTCAGTCCCGAGCCGTGGAAGATCGGGCCGAGCGGATACAGCGCCTTGACCTCGGCGCCGCACGAGTACAGCGTATGCGGCGGCCCGGCGACATTGGAGATGATCACGTTGTGAATGGCCGTGTGCGTCAACGGCGTACGGGACATCACGTTCACGAGCAGCCCGAACGTCCCGCGAGAGATGATCTCGGCCAGGTCGACCAACAGCGTCGGGCCCAGCGCCGAGCTGTGTTCCTTTGCGTGCGAATCGGATTCGGCGATCGCATGAAGGCGCTGCACCGGGTCGTCGATGTCGGTGTGCAAGTTGCAGAACATGCCCGAGAGCTGATTGCGGCCCGGACGGTCGGACTTGTCACGCACCGACGACGGCACCATGGCGATCATCGGCCTGTCCGGCAGTTCGGCACGCTTGTTCAGGAATCCGCGCAACGCGCCCGCGCACAACGCCATCACCACGTCATTGACCTTGACGTCGTACCGGTTCTTCACACGTTTGACGTCTTTCAAATCGAGTTGCGCCAGGGCGATATTGCGCTCCGCGGTCAGTTCGGCGTTGAAGGGGGTGTGGGGAGCTTTGAACGGTGGGGCCATGGCGGTGCCGCTGACCGCACGACGCACCGTCGTGACGAGCGTCGACGTCGTCTCCGGAATCACCCTGGTCAGCTGCAACGGGCGGGTGACGAACCGCCGCAGTCCGTCCGCTGCGATCCCCAGAGGTGTCGCGTCGCCCGGTCCTTCGACGGGATCGCGAGGCGTGCCCACGGGCTCGGGATCGCACAGTTGATTGAGCAGGTTGGCTGCCGAGACCCCGTCGACCACAGCGTGGTGGAGCCGCAGCATCAGCGCCAGCCGGCCGCCTTCCCGCGGGTCGGTTTCGCCGACGCCCTCGATCACCCACATCTCCCACAGCGGCTTGCTGCGGTCCAGCGGAACCGCCGCGATGTGTGCGCAGATGTCGACCAGTTCCTGACGCCCTCCCGGCGACGGAAGGCTGATCCGTTTCAGGTGACGGGACAGGTCGAAATCCCTGTCCTCCACCCAGACCGGATGGTCCAGGTTCAGCTGGCTGTCGGCGAGCTTCGCCCGCAGCTCCGGCAGCGCACTCATGCGGGACGCCAGGTCACTGCTGAAGCGCTCGAAGGTGTAGCCGCCGGGAACCGTCGAGGTGTCCAATTCGACGACCGAGCACACGTTGAGGGGCACCGCGGATGATTCGCTGTACAGAAGACCCGCATCGAGGCCGCTCAACCGCTCCATCCGCCTGCAGTACCCCCGCGGGCAGATCGGCCAAACCGCGAGCGCAGAGACTCGTTACTCACGCACGCACGACCGGCCAGAAGAGCTCGAACAACCGCTCCTCCCACCCCTCTGCCACGGTTCCCGTCCGCGCGCGCTCGGCGATGTGCGCACCGACGATGGCGTCGATCAGCGCCGCACCGTCGACGTCCTCGCGAAACGAGCCGTCGGCGCTGCCCGCGTCGATCACCGCCTCGATCTCGGCCCGCTGGTCGACGAGGATCTGACGGAAGAGCGCGGTGAACTCCGGGTCGTCGTCGGTGAGCAGCGCCGCGAAGCCGCCGAAGCCGATGCCGTCCTCGATCGCCTTGACCGCCTCCCCGATCACCCACCGCAGCCGGTCCGGCGCGTCGGTGTCCGGAGCGAGCGGTTCCGGCGCGGTCACCCGCGAGAGTGCGACGGCCAGCATGTCCCGTCGGTCGCTGTGCCTGCGGTAGATCGTCGTCTTCGCGATCCCCGAGCGTGCGGTCACCGCCTCGACGGTCACCGACCGCGGCCCCTTCGTGCGCAGCAGGTCCAGGGTGGCTTCGGTGATCCCGGCGTCGACGTCCCGTCGCTGCACCATCGGCCCTCCCCCGGTCTCGCTCCACCGGGAATACCGGCGACCGGAATTACGCTACACTAAACGTAGCGCTACGATACGCGTAGCGAAGCGTAAGACCGGAGGAGTGATAGGCGTGTTGAAGAAGATGCGAGGCGAAGCGATCACATACGTCGCGTACGTGGGTTTCCTGGTCGGATTCATCGCGCTGGGACTGTTCGTCTACGCGTTGGCCGCCGGGAGCGTCCTGGCCGGCATCATCGGCGCGGGCCTCGTTGCCTCCATGATCGCGACCGTCGTGTTGTTCCGCGCCGGAGCCCGCAGGAGGGCCGAAGAGAACGAGAGCGGCATCGAGATCCCCGGGGTGAACATCTTCGCGACGCCGCTGAAGCGGGATGAGATCGACCGCTACCTCCTGACCTACCGCGGCGCTCAGGTCCGCGCCGACGACGTGCGGGACATCGCGTCGATCACCAGGGGCGCGCCGTCGCGGCGCGAGGACGAGCGCATCGCCGCCTGATCACTTAACGGCCAAAGCTCCCCCACCGGCGGCGAAATCGGTGTAGAGCTTCCTGGTGATCAAATCCGCGCTGGGCGCGTTGCTGGCTGCCACGCTCGTGCTCACCGGTTGCCAGGACTCGAAACCGGCTGCCGCCACGCAGGACTACCCCTCGGGGCCGGTGACGATGACGGCGGGCGCCAATCCCGGCAGCGGGTTCGACATCACGATCCGCGCGGTCGTCGAGGCACTGCAGAAGGAGCGCCTCGTCGACGTCCCGCTGCCGGTGCAGAATCGGCCGGGCGGTATCGGAGCGCAATTCCTCGCCACCATGGTCGAGCAGTGCCGGGGCAAGGACGACCAGGTGTCGGTCACCTCGCTGTCGATGATGATGAACGAACTGCGCGGCCTCTCGGAGTACGGCTACACCGACGTCACGATGATCGCGCGCCTGATGACGGAGTACTACGTCGTCGTCACCGGCGCGGGGAGCCCGTACAAGAACCTGACCGACGTGATGGCCGCCGTGAAGGCCGACCCCGCCGTCCCGATCGGCGCCGCCACCGACGATCAGGCCCCCTTCGACCTGCTCGTCGCCGCGGCGGGTGGAGACCCGTCGACGATCAACTACGTGCCCTTCGAGGGCGGCGGCGACCAAAGCACCGCCCTGCGCAACGGCGAGATCCCCGTGGCGATCACGGGGATCAGCGAAGTCGTCGACCAGGTGAAGTCCGGAGAGTTCACCGCCCTCGGTGTGCTCTCCGAGGAGCGGCTGCCGAACCTCGACGTGCCCACCGCCCGCGAGCAGGGACTCGACGTCACGCTGTCCAACTGGCGCGGCCTCTACGGCCCACCGGACATGCCGCAGTTCGCGGTCGCTTACTGGCAGACGGCCCTCGGCGAGATGGTGCGGTCACCGACCTGGCAGCAGATCGCCGCGCGCAGCCACTTCACCACCACCTTCATGACCGGTGACGAGTTCCAGACCTTCCTCGCCGAGACGCAGGAAGACGTCAAGACCGCCCTCGAGGAAGCGGGTCCCTGACCATTCGGTGAATGCGTCGCATCGCCGTCGGCCTGCGCCTACATTGTCAGCGGACGGGAGTGGCGCCGATGATTCCGAGCATCAAGAGGTCGTTGCGGCTGGCCGGGATGCGTCCTGTTCCACGGTGGCCGGCGCGCCCGACGGTCGATCTGCGCGGTAAGCGGATCCTGCTGACCGGAGCATCCTCGGGGATCGGTGCCGTCGCCGCGCAGAAGCTCGCCGCCGAAGGCGCTTTCGTCATCGCGGTCGCGCGCCGAGAGGCGCTGTTGGCCGAGGTGGTCGAACGCATCACCGCGGCCGGCGGCTCCGCCAGCGCCATCCCGGCCAACCTGGCGAACCTCGACGAGGTCGATGCGTTGATGGAAAGAGTTGGCCCCGTTGATGTTCTGATCAACAATGCCGCGCGGTCGATCCGCAGGCCGTTGGCCCAGTCACTGGATCGCTGGCACGACGTCGAACGGGTCATGCAGCTCAACTACTACGCGCCGCTGCGGCTCATCCGCGGACTGGCACCCGGGATGATCGAACGCGGCGACGGCCACATCATCAACATCGCCAGCTGGCGGGTGCTGCCGGAGTCGTCGCCGATGTTCGCCGCCTACAACGCATCCAAGGCGGCGCTGAGCGCCGTCAGCCGCGTCATCGACACCGAATGGGGCCACGCGGGCGTGCACGCGACGACCGTGTACTACCCGTTGGTGTCGACGCCGATGATCGCACCGACGCAGGCCTACAGCGGCCTCGCAGCCCTGTCCGCCGACGAGGCCGCACAGTGGATGGTCACCGCGGCGCGCACCCGGCCGATCCGCATCGCGCCCCGCAAGGCGCTGGCGCTGCGGGCGCTCGACGTCGTGGCCCCGCGCGCGCTCAACAACATTTTCGAGCGCGAGACCAACCGGATGAACCGCAATGCCATCAAAGCGGCTGCCGCTCAGGGGCATTAGTGAAAGCGTCGGTGGGGCACCGGCCCGAGAACCTGGCCCTGGGCGCGGCGCTGACGACGGCGGCGTTCTTCTGCGTGGCGCTGGTCGGCACGCTGGCGAAGGTGGCAGGCCAATACACCTCGACCGGGGTGCTGTTGTTGTTCCAGAACCTGATCTGCCTGTTGTTCATCGTTCCGGTCGTGGCGCGCGACGGGTGGTCGTCGCTGCGGACCTCCAAAATCGGTCTGCACGTGACGCGGGCGGTCACCGGCACGGCGTGCTGGTATGCGCTGTTCTTCGCGATCTCCCAGATCCCGTTGGCCAACGCGACGCTGCTGACCTACAGCGCTCCGCTGTGGATGCCGTTGGTGGCGTGGGTGGTCACCCGGCAACCGGTGGCGAGGGCGACGTGGATCGGCGCCGGCATCGGGTTCGCGGGAGTGATGCTGGTGCTGCAGCCGCAGGCCCGCAGCTTCCACATCGGCGAAGTGTCTGCGCTGGCGGGCGCGGTCCTGCTGGCCGTCGCGATGATGACGGTGCGCTGGCTCGGGGCGACCGAGCCGATGACCCGGGTGCTGTTCTACTACTTCCTGCTGTCGACCGTATTGTCCGTTCCCATCGCGGCTTTCGACTGGCAGGCGTTTCCGCCGCGGGCGTGGGGGTGGTTGATCGCCCTCGGTTTCGCGCAGCTGTTCTCGCAGATCCTCATCGTGGTGGCCTACCGGTACGCGTCGGCGGAGAAGGTCGGACCGTTCATCTACTGCGTCATCGTGTTCACCGCGCTGATCGACTGGATCGTCTGGCACCATCCCCCGACGCTGTACATGTATCTCGGGATGGCGTTGGTGATCGGCGGCGGCCTGGTCGCGGTGCGGGCGCGTTCCCCGGTGGCGGTTGGGTAACGCTTGGGCTGTGCACGTGGACAGCAGCCTGACGCGGGCACACAGTTGAGGTATGGCCGATTCGAAGAAATCGCAGTCCAACGACGTCCTGGCGGCCGCCCAGGCTGCGCTGCACGCGGCGCAGGATGCGGCCGCGGGGGCGATGCGGGTGCCGACGGCGTCCGCGCAGATCGTCGGGCAGTTGCCCGAACTGATCGAGAACCTCGCCAGGGCGACGGAACGACTCAACGCGACGCTGGACAGATTCGAGAGATACATGGCGTTGGCCGATCCGACGCTGCAGGCGATGGACCGGGTCCTGCCGCAGTTGCAGGCGCTGGCGGCGACCAGTGACGCCGCGTTCCGTGCGGTGGGCGACCTTCCCGGGGTGGGCACCTTCGGGCGGATCACCGGGCTCACGCCGAGGGAGGAACCGCCGGCCGACGAGGGTAAGACACGGAAGCGGCGCGGACCCTCCGGACGGTAACGCCTCGACCAAGACCCCCATCGGATACAACGCGATCCTGGGCAAGCGGACCCGCCGCACGGGGGCGCTCATCGCGCGCTCTCCGTCGTGCCGGACCCTCATCCAGAATCCGACGATCCTCGGGGTCGTCGAGCAATTCCTCAGCCACGCCAGTGCATTTCAGCTGATGCTGACGCAGATCATCTCCATCGAGCCCGGCGAATCCGCGCAGCGCCTGCACCGCGACCAGGACCGACGGCACGAAAGGCAGGCAGCCGGCGCTGAGTCGACGTACTCGTCGAGGCCGAACGTCGTCAGCATCGGGGTCTCCCAGCGGTGCTCCGCGTTCGGCCGCCGAGTGCTGTCGGACCCCTGCGCCAGACTTCTGGGCATGGGCAAGCGCAACCGCCAGCGGCGGACGGCCAAGCAGAAGCACCGGCGCCGGTCGACACCGAGAAGCGAATACAGCCGGCCTGACCCGGAGCCAGATCGCGCGCAGTTGCTCGAACGCCTCGTCATTGCAGTGAGTACGGCTGCGGGTATGCCCACACCGTGGCGCGCAAACGAACTCTTGGAGCAGTCCCGCGGTTACGAGCGCGAACTCGACGTCGCCGCCGACCTCGCCGTACAGGCGGCGATCCGAGCAGCCTGGGAGCGCGGGTGGTCGCCGACGGATCTGCACGAGGTTGCGCGCCGCCGAGTGGAGGCGCCCGCCGTGTGCTACCTCGACGAGGCCATCGCGCTCGAGTCACTGCGGTACTCGGTGGCGACGCTGCACCCACGGTGGCGCGCCGAGCTCGCCGACATCTCGACCGGGCCGGCGCCGTCCGCGCCACAGATGTGGCGTTGGGCGGCTTCGCGTTCGGTGGATCACCGCACTGCCCTGACCGTCGTTCTTCAGGTGTTGCACCTGCTAGGCACGATTCCTCGGATCGACGCACTGCTTCCGCTGCCGGGCTCACGCAATCAGCTGACCGATGGAGTGGGCGAGGTCGACGAGAAGATCCTCGCCCGGGTGCGCGCGCTGCTGGCCAAGGCCGAGTCCACCGAGTACCCCGACGAGGCCGAGGCGCTGTCGGCCAAGGCGCAGGCACTCATGATCCGACACTCGTTGCAGGGAGCGGTAGCCGATCACGACGATGGGCGAGCACCCGTCGTCAGTTCACGCCGAATCTGGATCGACAATCCCTATGTGGCTGCCAAGGTGGCGCTGGTGCAGACCGTCGCCCAGGCAAATCGGTGCCGCACCGTGTGGATCAAAGACCTTGGTTGCGTCGTGGCCGTGGGTTCGGAGACCGACCTGAACCTCGTCGAACTGCTCACCACGTCGCTGCTGGTGCAGGCGACCCGCGCGATGTTGACCGGAGGACGCCAGAACGGTGTTCGGGGTCAGTCGAACACGAAGTCGTTCCGGTTCTCCTTCCTGGTCGCCTATGCCAGCCGCATCGGCGAACGGCTCACCGCCACCAATTCCTCTGTTACCGAGGAACTGCAACGCGACAACCGGCGGTTGCTGCCGGTACTGGTCGCGCAGAACCGGGCGGCCGAGGCGGAATTCGCTCGGCTCTTCCCGGGAGTGGTGGCTACTCCGCTGGCCGCCTACGACTCCGTCGGCCTGGGCGCCGGGCGCTCGGCGGCGGACATGGCGACTCTCGACGTCCGAGACGCGATCGCGGGCTGAGTACCTGATGATGAGCATCCGTAGCCGCTGACGTCGTCGGTGTAGGCGTACTGGAAGAGCGGCTCGAGGGTCTCGACGGCGAGGAGGCACTGCAGGACCGTGAGCCGGCTGAACATCGGCTCGAACGCCTGGAAGGCCGCCAGCATCATGGTGGCGACGCTGTTCATCCACTCCCGGTCGGCGGCCCGCACCGGTGGTCTGTGGTGTGCCGCCATCGTAGATCCCGCGCGTGCGCCGAAGCGCCGCGGCGGTGACGGGCATGATGGAGGGTGAGCACGCCGGGACGTCGACAGAGGGAGGCGCGTGACCGAGCGAAACCAGCCCGCCGAAGGCCGGTCGACACCGCCTGCCGGCGACTCCCCGGCGGTCGATCCGGCGACGCAGCGCGCCTTCGGCCGCCCGGACGGCATCGAGGGGGCGTTCGCCTCCCCCGACCGCCGCCGTGACCAGGGCGAATACACGCCGACCAACCAGCCCCCCGGGCCTCTGCTCGACAACGTCTTCGGTCAACCCGATCGCGGTGACGAACCGGTGTCGGAGCCCTGGCCGCCGCAGGCCGAAGACGAGGCCCCGCCTCCTGCGCCCGCGGCTGCGGCGCCCGCGCCCGCCCCGGCCGGCCCCAAACTTGGGCTGGTCGACGTGTTGTTCAGCGGGAAGGTGTCGCGTCCGGCGCTCGCCCTGCTCGGTGTGCTGGCGCTCGCGGTGGGCCTGGCCGGCGGGTGGATGGGCAGCAAGACGGCGTCGATCATCGAGGCGTTCTCGATTCCGAAGGTCAACGTGTCGAGCACCGCGCGCGACGACGAGGCCGAAGGTCGGTTCACTAAGGTGGCCCGCGCGGTCGCCGACTCGGTGGTCACGATCGAGGCGATCAGCGAGCAGGCCGGCTCGCAGGGCTCCGGGGTGGTGGTCGACGGCCGCGGTTACATCGTCACCAACAACCACGTCGTCGAAGAGGCCGCCAGCGATGCGAAGAAGTGGAAGCTGTCGGTGATCTTCAACGACGGCAAGACGGTGCCCGCGCATGTCGTCGGCCGCGATCCGGTGACGGATCTGGCGGTGCTGAAGGTCAACAACGTCGACCACCTGACCGTGGCGCGGCTGGGCGATTCGAATCGCCTGCGCGTCGGGCAGGAGGTGATCGCCGCGGGTGCGCCGCTGGGGCTGCGCAGCACCGACACCGTGGGCATCATCAGCGCGCTCAACCGCGCGGTGCGCCTGTCGGCGGAGCGTTCGGGTGAGGACATCGTGATCTCGGCGGTGCAGACCGATGCGGCGATCAATCACGGCAACTCCGGCGGCCCGTTGATCAACATGAACGCCGAGGTGATCGGTATCAACGCGGCGGGCAAGTCGCTGTCGGACAGCGCCAGCGGTCTGGGCTTCGCGATCCCGGTCAACGAGATGAAACACGTCGTCGAGACGCTGATGCGAGACGGCGTGATCGCCCATCCCACACTGGGTTTGACGGCGCAGTCGGTCAGCGATACCGCGGCGGCCGGGGCGAAGGTGACCGAGGTCAAGCAGGGCGAGCCGGCGGAGAAGGCCGGGATCAAGGACGGCGACGTCGTCGTCAAGATCGGTGACCGTCAGATCGGTGACCTCGACTCGTTCGTCGTCGCGGTGCGCCAACTCGAGATCGGTGAGGGCACGCCGGTCGAGATCCTGCGTGAAGGCAAGCCGATGACGCTGACCGTGGAGCCGGTCGCGGGCAAGCCGACGACCAAGCCGTAAGAACCAGTCGCCGAGACTGCTCGGAGATCACGCTTTCGCGCGAATCGGCGATCCCCCAGCAGTTTCGGCGTAGCCGAGGCTTCGCAGGCACTCCTCGACCCGCTTCCAGCCGCTACTCGACTTCGCCTGCGGTGAAGCGGTTTCGACCATGCCGATGAGCAGGTCCCGAAGGGCCCCGTCGCGTTCCGACAGGCCACTCGCATAGCGGCCGTCGAGCAGATACTCGGTCGCGAGTTCGCTTTCCGTCGAGGCCGCCCACACCAGGCGGTCGAGGAAGATCTCGAGAATCCGCGCACCTTCGGCCGAGGACGCAGCTCCCATGGACAGCATCTCGAGGTCCTTGTACTGCGCCCGCTCCAGTCCTTCCGCCGTGAGCGCCAGCGCAGTGCCGGGTTTCGACGACTCCCGGTCTTGCGCTCTGGCACGCACTTTCGAGACGGCTTCGGCCATCGCGAGGAAGTTCTTGTCCGTCAGGCTGAACCCCACGAACAGCAGGTGGCTCGTCAACAAGAGCGTCTGCACGACGCCTTCGAGCGCGCGCCGCTCGTCGGGGTAACGCTCGAGGTCACCCTCGGTCAGCACGATGGAGTCGGGCTGGTCGACGTCACCGTTGATCTTGAGCAACCACCGCGACCCGCCTGCCGCCAGTTGACGCGTGAGCACCCTGAATCGTTCACCCGCAGGAGCTTTGAGCGCTTCTTCCATGCAGGAGTCGAAGTTGGTGGTCACCATGCGTCGGACGTCGATACTCGCCAGAAGCGCGTGGCCGACGCCATGGAGATGCTTGTCCAAGAGCCGCCGGACGGCTTCATGCCGATAACCTCCGAGCTTCTCGATGATCGGTTCGGCAGCTCGATACGGGTCGTCGCCGACCGGTGCATCGGCGCCCGCCTCCTTGGCGAGAGCCTTGAGCAACTCCGACCAGTCGGGCAGACCGACCGGCTTGGATATACCTGCACCGAGAAAGAGCGAGAGCTCGCCGTGTGCAGCGAACTGCCCCAACCGGTCTGCATGGTTACGGAGTTCGTCGGACAGTTCACTCCAGTTCTCAGAGCTTCTGCGCTCCTGCACGGCTGCGAAGTCACGTCGGTCGAAGAGTATGAGTGCCACGTCAGCGGTCAGAGTCGTCGCCCGATAACGTTCCAAGAGGGCGTTGATGACCTCAGCCCGTTGGGTGTCCAATCCACCTTGACCGGTGCCGGGTAGCGGGAGGCCGATCAAAGGTGCCGCGTGGCCCCCTCGTTTGGTCGCCTTCTCGGCCACATATTCGAGCGCCGTCCACGTGCGGTCGACTACCTCCTGCGGGGTGGCGCCGTGATGGACGTCCACCGTCACAAATGCCCACACCGGACGGCCCTTGACCGCTGGGGCGATGACGCCAGCCTCGTTCGGTTCGCCCGGAAGTACCAGCCAACCGGGATCGAACTGCGAGGCCGGTAGCGCTGCGGGCAACAGGTCCCGCCACACGGCGTTGACGTTCCCGGCCGAATCGCAGGGAATCATGATGGCGTCGCACGCCAGCTTGGTCAGGTCACCCTGGGCGACGAAGAGATGGCCCACTCGCGTGACTGTAGCGCCGGATGACCGGCCACTGAGGGTCTTTCACCACGTGCGCGTGCATGCGGTGCATGTCCAGTGTTGTTCTGTCCTGACGCATCCGCGGGCATCCAGCCACGGCGGGATGTCCCAGGTCATCAACATGCCGAACAGCGCGCGTTGGGTGCGCCCGGCACCGCAGGCGAGGCACTTCGGGTGCTGGGAGAACCGGAAGTCGAGCAGGTTGGTGTATCCGCCCTCGCGCATCCGGTCCTGGCAGCGCCGGCACAGCACACCCGGCCAGTCCTCCGGCAACTCCGGCCGCCAGCAGCTGGCGGGTATGGGGTCCTCGAGGTAACTGCAAGCGTGACGGTCGTCCATGATCAGCACCTCGGGCGCCTCACGGGCGGGTTCGTCGACGGTGTGGAAGACGAAGTTGTCGCGCGCGTCGTCCCCGACCAGGTCGATGTCGTCATCACAGCCGGTGCACCGTCCGCGCGAATGCAGGAGGACGCGGGCGCGCACCACCGAGGTGTGGCCGAACCGCAATGACGGATCCATGTGGTCGTGAGACTCCGTCAGCGCCAGCTCCATGCGGACTGCGTCGTCGCCCTCCAGCCGCCACGCACGGCGCGGATCCCACCCGAAGCCGACGGTATGCACCAGGGTGGCCAGGTCGAGCAGCTTCGGCTCGACGAAGGTCCAGTCGACGACCGCCCTGCCCAAACCTTCATCGGCGCCGATGCTGCCGAGCGTGGTGAGGATGGACGCCGGTTCGGTGTTCAGAACGATCGCCACGGGGTCGCCGCGCCGCGCCTCTCCGAAGCCATAGCGCCACGGCCGGCACCGCGAGCGGGACTCGAGCAGCGCGATCACACCGAGCAGCCAGTCGGTCGATTCGACTATGTGCAGACGGTCGATGGAAGTTTGCGTCACCTACCCATTATTCCAGGCAGGTATGACATTTCGACGGGAGCGAGGGTTCGCTGAACGACGCGAGGCGCGCCTACTCCTCGGCCATCGCGTAGACCCGCCCCTGCCGGTACGGCAGCTCGATGCCGTTCTCGTCGTAGGCGCGCAGAATCTCCCGCCGCAGCCGTCGCTGCACCGACCACTGCGCGTTCGGACGTGTCTTGAGGGTCATCCGCAACGTCAACAGGTCGGGCGAGAGCTCCTGCACACCGAGCATCTCCGGCTTGCCCAGCACCTTCGCGGCCAATGCCGGGTCTTCGAGGGCCTCCTCGGCGGCCTCGACCGCCACCCGTTCGGCCTGCGCAACATCGGCGGTCAGCGCAACAGGCATCTCGATGCGGGCAACGGCGTAGTCCTGGCTCATGTTGCCGACCCGGGCGATCTCACCGTTGCGGACGTACCAGAGCGTGCCGTCGATGTCACGGACCGTGGTGACCCGCAGGCCGACGCTTTCCACCTCGCCGACCGCTTCGCCGAGGTCGACGGTGTCACCGACGCCGTACTGGTCCTCGAGCAGCATGAACACGCCGGTCACGAAGTCGCGGACCAGGTTCTGCGCGCCGAAGCCGATGGCCAGGCCGACGACGCCGGCCGAGGCGATGAACGGTGCGATGTTCACGCCGACCACGTTGAGCACGGCCAGCACCACCCAGATCAGCAGCACGATCGACACGGTCGACTTGAGCACCGATCCGATGGTCTGTGCGCGCTGCTGGCGCCGTTCGGCGGTCTTCACGCCGGTCACCGAGGACGGGGCGCGATCACGCAGGTGGCGCAGCAGCGGCGGCTTCTTGGACTGTTCCAGGTCAGACGTGCCGCGGGACTTGCTGCGGCCGGTGGCGGCACGGTCGATCATCCGGTGCAGTACGTAGCGGGCGATCAGGGCGACGACGGTGTACGCGACGATCCGGATGGGGACCTCGATGAACCAATGTTTGTTGGTGTCCGTCCATTCGAAAGCGAGTGTGTAGACGTCCATGATCACGACCGTACCCAGAACGCCCACCGGGACACACATTGCGACGCGTGTCACCGGTGGGGTTCGGACCCGCTAACACGGATGTCAAATCGCCGGATACGCAGCGCTTTTCGCCGAAACCCAACCGCCGTCAGACGGTGAATCCGCCGTCGACGTTCAGGTTCGCGCCCGTGATGTATCCGGACTGCGGGCCGGCCAGGAAGCTCACGAACGAGGCGACGTCGGTGGTGTGCCCGTAGCGGCCCTGGGTGGTGACCTGCTTGAGGCTCTCGGCGAAGTCGCCGCTGTCGGGGTTGGCGTCGGTGTCGATCGGCCCGGGCTGCACGTTGTTGACGGTGATGCCGCTCGCGCCGAGGTCGCGGGCCAGCCCGCGGGTGAACGAGGCCACCGCCCCCTTGGTCATGCCGTAGACCGACAGTCCGGGCCCGGGAATGCGGTCGGCGTTGATGCTGCCGATGTTGATGATCCGCCCACCCTCACCCAGGTGCTTGATCGCGGTGCGGGTGGTCCAGTACATGCCACCGATGTTGATGGCCACCAGACGGTCGAACTGTTCGGCCGGGAACTCGTCGAATGGCGCGATGTGCGCGACGGCGGCGTTGTTCACCACGATGTCCAGGCCGCCGAGTTCGGCGACCGCACGGTCGACGGCGGCCGCAGTCTGCGCCGGATCGGCTGCATCCGCCTGAATGGCCACCGCCGTGCCACCGTCCGCAGCCACCTCGGCCACGAGTTTCTCCGCGTTCGTGCCGGACGCCGAGTAGGTGAACGCCACCGCGGCACCGTCGGCGGCCAGTCGCCGCACGATCTCCGCGCCGATCCCGCGCGACCCTCCGGTCACCAGTGCCCGCCGTCCGGTCAGGGGTGCTGTGCTCATCTCGATGGCCTCCTCATATTTACGAACCGATGTGTTACTTAGTACGCTGAGGTCAAGCCGGTATTCGTGGGGCAGCATTCCCGATGTGACCGGCATCACAGGAGGTGGTCCGCGATGACCGTCGGGCGGCCGCGGGAGTTCGACCCCGATCAGGTCGAGGATGTGGCGATGAAGCTGTTCTGGGAGCGGGGCTTCGGCGGCGTCTCGATCTCGGACGTGACGGCCGCGACCGGGGTCAACCGGCGCAGCATTTACGCCGAGTTCGGGTCGAAGGAGAATCTGTTCGACCGCGCCCTGCGGCGTTACCTCGCCGGCCCCAGCGCGTACACGGCCGAAGCGCTGACGTGTCCGACCGCCCGCGAGGTTGCCGAGGCGATGGTGCACGGTGCGGCCGACACGGTCAGCGGCGATGTGCACGGCTGCCTGACCGTCGGCGAGGCACCCGGCCTGGCCGAGTGGCGCGACGCCACGGTGCACCGGCTCGCCGAACGCTTCGACAAAGCGGTGGCCGACGGCGAATTGTCCGGCGTGGACACACTACTGCTGGCCCGCTGGGTCGCCGCCGTGTGCCAGGGGATCGCGATACAGGCCCGCAGCGGAGCCAGCCGCGCCGATCTGCACGTCGTCGCCGACCTGGCGTTGAGGGGTTGGCCCTCAGCGTGATTCACGCTCCGGCGCGACGGAACAACTCGGCCGGACGACCGCGTGACCCGCTCGTGGTGACCCCCGTCGCCTCGAGCCTGCGCTCCATTGCACGGCGGAAACTGTCCCGCTGCAACGGCTTTCCCGCCACCGCCTCGTGCGCCAGCCGCAGCTCGCGCAGCGTGAACTCCTCCCCCAGCAGGCCGTCGGGGTCGGGCAGGTCGGCGTAGCGGGACCGGATGCGCTCGACGGCCCGCACGATTATGTCGGCGTGGTCGTACGGCAGCCGCCCGGGGCGGGCGACCGGGACCAGCCGCGTCGAATCCGGGAAACGCGAGTCGAGTTGATCGACCCGCACCACCTGCACGTGCGCGACGGACAGCACCCAGCCGCGGTCGTCGCGGGCGGGGTCGTCGAACACCTGTAGCTGACGGGGTTGCAGACCGCGGACGTTGGCCTTGCCGCGCAGTGACCGGTCGACGGCGTCGGCGAGCCGCTCTCCTTCGTGAAGGAAGGTGCCGGGCAGTGCCCAGCCCGGCCTGTTGGGCCGTCGGACCTCCAACACCACCAGCCCAAGGTCGCCGTCGAGCGTGAGGACGGCGGTGTCCACGGCGACCGACGGGCGGGGGTAGTCGGTGAGCGCCCGCCCGCTGCCGTCTCGAAAGGTGTGGTCCATGTCGGTGCCTCAGCGTACAGTGAACCTCAATTAGCGCAGAAACGCGCAAAATGAGATCCGAGGGGGATGTCATGACGTCTTTGCACGATCGCATCGAAGGGGTGCTGCTGGCGACGGCGGCGGGGGACGCGCTCGGCGCGCCGTACGAGTTCGGGCCGGCCCGCGGGCCGGAGCTGCCGGTCGAGATGGTCGGCGGCGGCGTGTGGGAGCCCGGCGAATGGACCGACGACACCTCGATGGCGATCGCCATCGCCGAGGTCGCCGCGACCGGCGCGGACCTGCGTGACCCTGCGGCGCAGGACAAGATCGTCGCCCGGTGGCATGAATGGTCACTGCGCGCCAAGGATGTCGGCATCCAGACCCGGTCGGTGCTCAGCGCCGCGGCAAGGTCGGGTGACGTCACCGCCTCGCGCGCCCGTGCGGAGTCGGCCAGACTGCATGAACGCACCGGGCGCACGGCAGGCAACGGCTCGCTGATGCGCACGGCGCCGGCGGCGCTGGCCTACCTCGACGACGAGGACGCGATGGTCGAGGCGGCACGGGCGGTCAGCGGGCTCACCCACGCCGATCCGGACGCCGGCGACGCGTGCGTGCTGTGGTGCTGCGCGATCCGGCACGCCGTGCTCACCGGCCAACTCGACGTCCGAATCGGATTGCGGCACATCGCGGGAAGTCGTCGCAAGATGTGGCAGGAGCGGGTGGATGCGGCGGAGTCGGGGCGGCCGTCGTCGTTCGCGAACAACGGCTGGGTGGTGGCCGCGCTGCAGGCGGCGTGGTCGGCCATCGCCACGACGGCCGTGCCTGTCGACGACCCGGCATCCGGGGTGTTCCGCGCCGATCATCTGCGGCTCGCGCTCGACGCGGCAGTCCGGGCGGGTGATGACACCGACACCGTCGCGGCAATCGCCGGAGGGTTGCTCGGCGCGGCGTACGGGGCGTCGGCGGTGCCGGTGCGATGGCGGGCGCTGCTGCACGGGTGGCCGGGGATGACGGCGCACGGTCTGGTGGGGCTGGGGTCGGCGATCCAGCGCCGGGGTGAGCCGGATCCGTTCGACTTCTCCTATCCCGGTTCGCCGGTGGACACGGTCGCGCGTCATCCGTACGACGACGGCGTGGTGTTGGGCGGTATCGGTGTCCTGCGCCGGCTGCCGGCGGATGTCGATGCGGTGGTGTCGCTGTGTCGGGTGGCCGAGGACGACGTTCCGGTGGGCATGCCGCACGTCGAGGTGCGGCTGGTCGACCGGGTTGATGCGGATGAGAACCCGCACCTGGACTTCGTCCTGCTGGACGCGGTGCGTGCGGTTGAGGAACTCCGTCGAGAGGGACGAACGGTGTTGGTGCACTGCGTCGGTGCGTACAGTCGCACGCCGACGGTGGGTGCGTTGTACGGGGCACGATTGCGGGGTGTCGGCGCCGATCGCGTTCTGGCTGATATTCAGCTCGTGTTACCCGACGCGCATCCGAACCCGGCGTTCCGGGAAGCGTTGCGGCGGTTGCATGAAGCGACTCCGAAGCGCGATGCAGCTGAGCGCAAGTTCAGATGGCGTGGTGTGCTGGATGTGAATCGGCTTTCGCCGGCGAAGGTTTCGGTAGGGCATCAGTTCGCCGACGCGGCGAAGGCGGGCGATTGGCCGACGGTGTTCGCCATGCTGGACGGCCCGCGGCAGCGTGTCGACATCAACTGGTGGCGGCCAGGGGGTACGGCGTGGTTCACGGTGTTGCACCAGGCGGCGTGGTATGACGCGTCGACCGAAGTGGTGAATGGGCTTGTCGAGCGAGGTGCGGTGCGGTCGCTGAAGGATGCGAAAGGGCGCACGCCGTACGAGGTGTCTTTGGAACGGCATGGGCGCGGGCGGCACTGCCTGCGGCCGCCGCTATCCCCGCTGTCGCGGAACACAATAGACGTCTTCGATGAGCGCCTCGCCGAGGTGATCAATGACAGGCTTCGAAGGTTGTACAGCGATCCCCAGTCGGTGCTGAGGTATCCGTCGGTGGGCATCCTGCACGAATTGCCTCGGCGAGCGTTGTGGTTCTCGGTGCCCGATATGTACGGCGCCTTCCACATCTCACTGCAGGACGACGGCGTGTACGTGGGTACCTGGAGCCGCATGGGTTACTCCGGTCAGTGGCACCGGATCACGACCGCGGGTGCCATCCCGGTCTACAAGGGAAACTAGGCGCGGGCATGTTGGGCGAGCGCGAATTGCGCGGGGAACTGCGTGCGCGCGCCTGAACCGCCAACGTGTCGGCGCGCTCCGTTATTCTGAGACCAGCTCACGAGCGGACGGCAGTTTGGGTACCTGGCCCGTCGTCCCGGCAACCGCGCGACCACCGCACGGTGCCCCAGGGGAAGAGCGGGCGCGGCTTACGTGCAAGTGGTGGACGTCCGTCGGTGGCGTCGCCGGAAAAGGCGAATGATGACACAGCACCCTCTGAGCGCAGCCGATGCGGCTCTGCGCGAGCGTATCACCGAGCTTTCGGTGCACATCCGGTGCGGCGGTCTACGTGGCCCGCTGCAGCGACGAAGTCCGTCACAACCGGACCGGCCGGTGCGGTGGCAGTCGTGCGGGGACGAGGACCACCCCGTGCGATGGGAGGACGCCGATGTCTCAAGGGAGCACGATCTGTGCATCATCTGCTTCCGGGGCACGGCCGGGGGTCGCTCCCGCTGGTCGTGGTTGGCTTGCGGCGACTGCCGCTCGGTGAACGCCGCGATCGAGAACGTGTGGGGCTTTCGCTCATTTGCCCTCGGACGCCACAGTCTGATGAACGGAATCGGCGTGCGCAGCAGTGCGCAGCCTGACGTCCGAGCTCGACAGATCGCGCGGCTGGCCGAGTTCGGGAGAGGCGACGACCGACTACGTGCTTGGCGCCGGCGCGAATACCAGCGGCTAGCCAGAAGCTTCGATCCTCTGGCGGATATCCCCCTCCGACTGTGGCAGCAGGAATGGCCGCCGAGCCGGCTCGCGTCTCGGGACGCCTTCGCCCGCTTGATCGGACCGGACTTCCCGTTGGCGCGACCATAGGTCGTTCGCGAACAACGGCTGGGCGGTGGGGTGAGACCCGATCGTCGCCTACCGCTGGGCGCGAAGGTCCGCCTCACCTCCAACATCTGGGGCTTACTGTTCGGCCCCCAACTTCTTCGCGAAGGGACTGTGGCGCAAAGGACCCAGTTCTTCAGCTACGGCACGTTGAGCCGCCGCGCCAAGTCAGGTCCGCCGACCTCGCTGATGAAGTCGGGGTCGCCGCAGACGACGAGTTGGTCGCGCGCGCGGGACAGGCCGACGTAGAGGCGCTCGCGCGAGCGTTCGAACTTGCCTTCCTCGTTGACTACGAGGACGACGCATCGGCGTTCCAGGCCCTTGAACCCGAGGACATGGCCGTAGAACACCTGATCGGTGTCCCAGAACGAATCCCAGTACGCCTTGTGGCCTTCCTTCTGCCGCTCGGCCTGCTCGGGATGGCGACTGCCGGTGGTGAGCAGCGCGAGATCCTCAGGCCGCCAACCCTGTTCGAGCAGCAGGTCGATCTGGTCATCACCGGCGTCGAGGGCATCCTCACGGCAACAGGCCACGAAAGTGACCGCAGGCCCTTCACCGCCCAGGTAGCGCATCGGATGATCGACAAGCGGTTGAAAGGCGTTGGCGATCTGGCGGGTGTTGCGCAGGTTGTGGTCCAGGATCAGCGGGACGAGCGGCACCGGCGGTGCGCCGTACCTGTCGAAGACCCGTTGACCCTCGTCGGTGAACACGTAGAGGCCGCCGTCGACCGGATCCCTGAGCGCGGCGAGCAGCGGATCCCACCAGGCGTCGGCGAAGTCCTGCGCCTCGTCGACCACGATTGAATCGAAGCGGTGGCCAGGTTCCAGTTGCGCTGCCAGATCGGCCATTTGCAGGGGAAGGTCGTGTTCCCAGAACCGGACGGTCTCCTCGGTGCGCACGGCTTCATCGGGGCCTTCCGGGGCGCCCCACTGCACTCCCAGGGCGTGGAACTCCCCCACGTACGCGGGCTGTTGACGGCGCGGCCACGTTTCGGCGATACGCTCCAGATAGGACGCCAGGCCGTGGGAGTAGCAGACCAGCGCGACGCGCTGACCCCGCTGGGCGAGGCGGCGGGCCTGCTCCATGGCGAGGAAGGTCTTGCCGCTGCCGGCGCCACCGCGGACCTCGACGCGATTGAGCTGTCGGATGGCATCGAGGATGACGGCCTGGTGTTCGGTGAGCGCGTCGGAGGCATCCTCGTTGGCCAGCGCGCGGGCGACGACATCACGTTGTGGGAGGCCACGACCACTCAGAGCGGTGGTGAGCTGGTCGAGGGCGTCCTTGGTGAGCAACGGACGGTCGAGCTCCTGGCGGACGAGGACGTAGCGCAGCTTGTCGACGAGCTTCGGGAGGTCGGTGCGGTCGATGACTTTCCAACGGGGACAGTCTGGTAGGCCGAAGTCGGCGGGCAACTCAGTGTTGGGCAGGACTATGACGTGGTCCCACCGCAGGCGGCCCTGCGTCCAGCGGGGGTCCTTCTCGATGAAGTCGCGCAGCGCGTAACAGGCTTCGCGGGCCTGGCGGACGGGCTCGATCGGGAACTCGCGGCCGCCGCGGATCTGGCGCCAGCCCTCGCCGTCGTGCCAGACCTCCCCGCCCTTGACCTCGATGCAGACGATGCCGGCGCCCTCGATGGCGACGACGAAGTCGACCTCGTGATCCTTGAGGTGGTCGGTGACGCGCTGCCCCGGCACGACGAGGTCGTTGGGCTCGAGCTGGTCGATCAGTGCTTGGTAGGTGCTGCGCTCGGAGCTTTTGAGACGAGGGTGCTCATCGGGCGTGATCGTCACGAGACCGGACTCCCCTGTCCAAACCTGAGCGGCATGCCGACCTCCCCCATACCCGCGGTTCCGTTGTGGATGGTAGCGAGGGAGTGCTACGAAAAGCCCGCAATGGCACGCATGAGGGTCCCCTGAGCGCCCTGGCCGACACCGTTTGACCACTCATGAGAACCCGAGCGGACGTGTGGCGGTGGAACGTCGCCGATGCGCACGGAGCTCGGATGCCGGTCAAGGAGTGAGTTACGGCGGAGCCATCGTCATGGTTCGGCCAACACTTCGGTACTCACCCCGAGTGCTTCGTAGGTCGATCTCGCGCGCGCATCTCGGGTGAACAGCACGGCACCGCGCTCACGAGCCGCCAAGGCAACCAGCCCGTCATAGGTTGCACCCCCGGCGATTCCCCGTCGGGCGAACTCGCGGTGGGCGGCGCGCGCGGCCCGCGCGCCGAGCTGGAAGGATTCGGGAAAGTTCTCGTCGATCAATGCGACCGCGTCAGCAGCGGTGACGCGAGCGTCGCCAGGCAGGCGCGTGAGTACTGAGTATGTTTCGGCCAGCGCGTGTCCGCTGAGCCCAAGCGGCCGCGCCTTCGCCCACTTCGCGACCATGGTGTGTTGCCGGTGCGAGGTCACGAGGAGAGGCACCGCGACGCTGGTATCGACCGCCGTGAGTGGCACCGGCGTCAACGCCGTCCCGAATCGATGAGGGCGAACATCATCTCATCGGTGACGACCGTATCCGCTCTTGCGACCAGGCGCCCGTCCTCATCCCGCTCGAGTCGAGCGGTTCGCCCTCCGGGAACGACGTGCAGTCCGCCGCCGTACGCAGAAATATCGACCTTGGACCCGGGAGTCAGACCCAGCGCATCGCGCAGCTGCTTGGGCAGGACGATTCGACCGCCGGAATCGATAACAGCCTCCATGGCATCAGGCTACCAGCGAAATCCCATCACGCCCTGTGCCCCTTCGGCCAGGTCATCAGGTTCGTCGGGTTCGCGACGGTGATCATGTGGCTGCACCAACGGAAACTTACGATTTCGAGTCCGCGGGGTCGCCGGTCTGGGCGAGCAGTGTCAACAGTGCAGCGAAGCCACCGGTTCCCTTTTTTCGATCCGCGAGATGACTCATTCGCGGCGCCCACGCGAGACCCGCACAGCCGCATCCCGTTTCCACTACATGGCGTCACGGGCCAATCTGCAGTCAGGATCGAAACGACGTACTCCCGTAGCAGGCGGCATTGCCCACATCCAGAGTGCTTTCGCAGATGACCTTTCCGCCAAGAGAGATTCGTACTGTTACCCAATTATTGGGCCTGGCCTCTGGGCACCAGGCGCGCCCGTCACACACGCGAGGCCGCCAGTCGGCACGAACCTCTGCCCCGTCGACTGACGGAATGCGAGCGTTCACCACCGTTACGCTCATTCGCCATGGCAGCGGCACGGCATAGAGGACTTTTCGCTCGGAGGAGTCAAAATACTGGATGTTTGCTGTGGCGACATTGTGTGAGACGACCTCATACGTAACGGTATCCGCCGCGCGAGCACCCGGCGACATCACGCCGGAAAATAGGCATATAACCGAGAAAATAATCGCAAACTTCATGTGGATCATTAGGGCCCTTCCCGCACGTACGATTGCCGAGCTGAACGCGAGCGGACGACCCTCCCCTCGCGCCAAGGTGGTTGAATGCCTGTCGATGTCGCGCCCGTTGCACTGCTGCTAGGCACCGGCTAGCAGGTACACGATCAATAGGTTATTAGTCGCCTCGTTTCGTCGCACGTCTATTCCTAGGTCCGTGTAAGAGCAATCGGGGATTGCCGCATGCCCTTGCAACAACGCACCCTTTATCGCGTCGGCTTCGTTGCTCAGGGCACCCTGAAGCAACACGGCCTTGTTGCCGCCGTAGCCGAGATCCTTCAGGCCGGGCATTGGGTCGGTGATCGGTTGGTATGTTGAAATGTGGTCGATATAGTCGTCGGTCGACTGATTGACGATCGCGGCCGCTTTCTCGGCAATCGGGTTGAAGGTGAACGGCGGGCATGACGTTCCACCGCGCGCAGCCACTATCGCATCCCTTACGTTGGCCACCGGATCCGCGAGAGCTGACGGTGTCACCACCATGCCACCAGAAAAAAGCAGCGCGCATGCGACTACCAATCGGAACGGCGTCCTGCGGTTGGACGGTATCGGCGTCGCTTCGCGGCGTAGGGCCGGAGCAGGTGATTGCCGTCTCATTTACATATCCTTCCTCAAAACCAGAAATGGACACCGCAGCCGTGCAGAACCATTTACTTATTGCACCCAATGCACCGTGAAGCTAACCGGCCTGAATCGTCAACGAGACATTCCCGTCAACAAGACCCGTAGCTCAGGCACACACGCGTGGCCCTCTCGTCGTAGCCCTTGAACCATGTCCCGGTCGCCGTCATCAAAAACTTGAACTCGCCGTGCCCGCAATAAAGGCTGCTATCCGGCTGTATAGCGCAGGTCGTTGAGTTGTAGGTGACGTAGCTGCGCGGCGGCAGGGTCATATGAGCTTGTCCGGGGGGGAATTGAATGGCGGCGGTCCAGCCGTGGTGGACGGACCGATTTCCGTTGAACCACGCGATGTGATTGCTCCCCGCGGGCGCGCCCGGGATATTGCCACTGCAACCAAAGCTTCCCTTGTCCCAGATTCCGCAGTTGAGTCCAGTGGGTGACAGGAACCAGACACCGGGACGGTCAGCGAGGAAGAACCGGTCTGGCTCAAATCGGTCATACCACGCGAAAACATGCATCAGGTCTGGGAATGGATCCGCTGGGGCATCGCCAGCCGGCTCCGCGTGTCCCGGAACCACGGTGCTGAACATCAATACGATTGCCGACGCAATGCCCGCCAACCACCTCCAAGGGCGCACACGGTGATGCAATCGCTCCTCCTTTGAGCAGCCCACAAGCTGCGAAAGGCAACGACGTCGGCCCATCCCACACTCCCCAAATCCCTTTATTCAACTAATGAAGCCCAGCGGACCCGGCGCCGCCAGCGCGATGACGACCGGTGGTGACCCCGCCAATCGAGGTCGAGAATCGTTCATCGCCTGCGCTCGATTCCGTGGACTCCGCTACGGATCGAGCTGAATTGGACGCTCGCCGTCTCACCGTCAGTGACCGGACGCACTCTCACTCGCATACGTTTGAACGATGGATTCTGCTACCCCAACGCAACACTCTGTGCACCGATGGACCTGTGAACCAGTCGGGTTGATGACTCTTGATGCCGGCATTGACATTAGACAGGTGCTGCCACAGTAGGTAGAAACTCTCACCTTGATAGATGGGGAAGTAGACATCCCCCGCGTGGTCGGTTGACTGAGTAAGTGCTTGGGCGCGGGGGGCGAGGAAGCCCACCGATTGGTCGATATTCTTTGTGACTATGTCGACTTGCTGCTGAAGGCCGCCAATGCTGTAGTCCCAGTCGGAACCCGAACCCATGTAGACCCCGGGTCCATTAGGTGTGATCCGGTGGAACTGCAGCCTATTGATCTGGCGCATCAGCTCGTCATATTGTGCGTTGAACCATTGACACATCTCCCGTTCCGCGTTGATGTCCGCCTCGGTGACCCTGTTTTTGGTTTGGTCAAACGGAAAGGGAAATTTCGGCACCCAGCCCGAAGGTGTTGGATTGATCACTGGTAATGGCACGGGAGGCCGGTCGTAATCGGACGGATCGGCTCGCGAAGCCGGCCCCGCCGCCACTGACACGCCGGATAACACAATGAAAACGCATGTGAAAGAGCCGACGGCGCGACTGAGGCGGCTCCGCATCGCCTTGTCCTGCGCCGCAGAAGCCCCATCCGCCCGGCGACGGCCCTGAAAGCCGCCACCTGAGCCTCGCCGCCTGTCTCGACCCATCATGAATCACCTTTTCGGAGGTCTACTTTGGTGCTAGCGCGTCGCCAACTCCGCCAACATCTGTGATTTGCCAATCCTTGTTACTGTCGATTGTGACGCTATATGTCGCGGTCGACTGCAGTGGCTCCGGCGCTTGCGCAGTCTTGGTAAGGACGCTTACGAAAGCGTCGACGACATAGGCCCCGCCGGTGACTGTCCGAACCTTTGCCGCCAACGGGTGGGCGGTGGAACTCCATTGAAGTGGTACCAAAATCTGTTCCATTGACGTGGCGGCCTTCGACAACTTGTCCTTCAGCTCAGGACTGGTGCCCGCGACAAGCCTGTCCTTCCAGGCGTTGAGGTCTTGGTAGTTCATTGCTGCCGCTTCACCCGCGTACTGCAGGGCTATCTTCTCGGCGTGCACGTAGTTCTCGGATTGACGGGCCTCCTCGTCGAGTTGGCCGCGCGCTCCAACGTAGAGCCAAGACAGCACGCCGACCGCGCCGACAAGGACGACGATCACCACGGAGGTCACCGCGCTACGTAGCGAGACCGAGAGTTGCACTCGTCTGGACTTCTCACGCTGAGGTTCGTCTTTGCCCACCGACGACTCTCCGATGGTGCTTTCGCCCGCGGGCTCAGATCCGGCAGCATCTATTTCGGCCGAATCCGGCACGGCCGCGTCTCGTTCGCTATCGACCGTCATTAGTATTCCTCAATTCGTGATCTAGGGCAGTCATACCTGCCCATTTACTTCGGGGGGACGGTTACGCGCAGAGTAATTGCGCCGTCCTCGGGTACGGTCTCCAGGATGTTGGTCAAGATTTGACTGGGGTCGAAGTTCAACAGTGCACCGGCGATAGCCCTGACGCGTGGCCGAAATGCTTCGCCCAGCACTTTGAGGTCACCGCCGTTGGCATCCAACAACTTCTGGATTCGGTTGATGAAGAAGCCGAATTTCTTCATACCGTCCGGGCCTATCTCGAGGGCACCCACCGAAAACCCTTGCAGGGTCTTGGAGGCATTTTGGGCGCTCTCTCGGAGATCGGGCGCCGTGGCAGCGAGCGTGGGCCCAACCCATCCAGCGTTGCGTAACAGTGTTTGAAAATTGCTCAACAAGACCCGGCCCTGGCCGTGCATATTCGCTGCGGTGTTTCTCAGCATCTCGCTGGCGTGCGCCAAGTTGGGCAGTGCCGAGTTTGGATCCGGCAACGCTGTATCTGCTTCGCTGATGATGCGTGCGAGGGCATCGGGGTCGACCTGATTGAGTAGCCGCGTGACACTTGCCGCCAATTCGGTTATCGATGGTGGTTGCTCCACCATCTCGGTCGAGATGTGCTGGCCGTCGCGCAACATAGGACCGTCCTGGCGCCGCGGGAACAGTCCGATATAGCTTTCACCGAGGGCGGACAGGTTATCGAGCCGCACATCGCAGTCGGCGGGGATACGGAAGCGGTCGTCGACGTAGAAGTCGATGGTGGCTCCGCTGACAGATGTCGCGATATGGCTGACTTTGCCGACCGGTACGCCACGCAACAGAATATTCGAATCAACGACGATGCCATTGATATCAGCCACCGTCATGGAGAGATTGACTCGGTTATCAGGCGGCTTGAGCCGCACACCGAGCGAGCCGATGTAGCCCACCGCAAACACAATCATCGCAGCAAACGCCAGAAACGACAGGAAATTTCGGCCCTTCATGGTGTCCCACCCAAGATCCGCAGTACGTCCTGAACGTTCCCCGAAATTTCCCGGCCGTCCGGACTCATTATCGACGTGATGTTGATCGCGGGATATTTATCCTGCGGGAGGAAGAAATCAGTGAGTAGCCGGCGCCACGCAGGCGCCTCCGCTTCGAACATCCGCTTGGATTGCTGAGTAGCGCCTGCCGCATCTCGCAGTGAATTCAGTAGCGGCACCAGCCAGAAACCACCGGCGTAGATACTCCCGGTAGAGGGGAGGATGGTTCCCACATATGAAAATATCTCCAAGAACCGACGAAAAGCGGTCATGCCTTCCTCGGAGAACATCTCCTGCAAAACCGGGATCTTACGATGTGCGACATCTATGGTCTCGGACACGCCGTTGAGCCACAGGTCAACGAGATTCATGTTGTTCGACAGGTCCCCGAGGTCGGCTGCCACTTGGGAAGCCATTTTGCGGATCCCCTCCTCGCCCCCCGGCGGCTGGATTCGGTTGATACGCGCGATCGACTCTTGAACGCGTTGGATGGAACCGCTCGACACAAAATTCGCCAGGTGGGCGATGGTGTCCTCGAGTTGCGGTGGAGACGTGGTCTGTGCCAGCGGGATGCGGGCACCCGGACTCAACGCGGGCGCCGGCGCCTGATCGGTTTCCGGTCGCTCGAGAGCGACATAGATGTCGCCCAAGACCGTGTCCTGCTGCAGAACCGCTCGGATGTCAGAGGGCACCGCGACGCCTCGCTCAATAGTCGAGGTGACGTCCACCGCGTTGCTGGAGAGTGCCACATGTGAAACGACCCCGACGGTGGTGCCGTCCAAGACCACCTTGGCGCTATCCGGCAGATTAAGTGCATTGGCGAATTCGATGACGATGTCGTACCCACCGCTATAGGTACTTCCCGGCGCAGGCAACGAGCTCACATTGAGCGAAGCACACGAGGACACCGTAATGACGGTGCCGACCGCCCCGACCAACCGCCATATCCGGCGGTTCATCGGTTCGCCTGGGTGAGTACGTACTGAAGCAGCGCAACATCAACCGCATATGGCTGCCCGGCAACGTTCGCGCAGCTCCCCGGCGTCGAAGAATTCATGATGCCACACAGCGCCCACCCGTCGGGGGTTCTGATGCGATACAACGGCGGACGGTAATTGATATTGAATTCACGGTTGTTGAAATGGCCCGCCAGCGTATTGACCCACCATGGAACCGGGTTCAGGAGACTTGCCACCCACGGCGCGTGTGCACTCAGTTTCCGCAGCGCAACCGATGTCGCATCAAGCGTGAACTGAAACTCCGGGCCGAGGTTCTCTTCTATGTCCACAACGGCTTTCACAGCTCCCATGAATCCTCCGACCATACGGTTGCCACCATCCAAGGTCACGGCGACGTCCGACATGTTCTGTTCCGCATTCAGCAGAGCTTCTTTCAGCGGTCCTCTGATCTCGCTGACTGCTGAGGTCAGTTCGGCGAGGTTGGTGATCACGGACCCGATGTCGCTGATCACCTGATCAGGACTATCGACTACAGCCGATGACGTCGTTAGGAGCTTGTTTACGCCGGCGCCATTGTTGTGCAACGCTTGATCGAGCTGACTTACGACATCGCCGACATTCGTCGATTCAGCCGGATTGATTCCGTTGACGAAATCGGTCGCCGAACCTATCACCGCCGACACGCTTTTCGGGGTCCACGAACGGGAAAGCGGAATGCACTCGCCCGCACCGAGGTGGGATCCCGAATCAGCGTTGCCAACGAGTTCCAGCGACCGATCAGCAAGAATCGACGTCGACCGGACAATTGCTTTGACGTCACTGGGAAACAAACGCCGTTCAGTGACGCTGAAGTCGACGCGTACGTCGGTCGTGCCGGGGGTGATACTGGTGACCTCACCGATCTGATAGCCCATCTGCGTCACCGGATTGCCCACGTATAGACCGATGCTGTCGGGCAGGACCGCGCAGTATTGGGCATTGGACCGTTCTTCACGCGGCCCACCGCACGACGTGCCAACCGTCACCACTGCCGCCGCTGCGAGCGCGATTGCCACGACCCGGCGACGGTGAGGCGAACCTGACCCGGGCATCAGCACGGACTTCCGGGTACTGGCATACACAGGTCGGTGGCCAAAAGCTCTGGTGCCGCCTGCTGTGCGCCCAGGATCCGTTCGATCTTCACCCGCGCCAGGTGCAGCGCCCGAACGACTACACCGTTGCGTTCCGACCACATTCGTGATTTCTCCAACCAATCGCGAATTTTCACAAGAGCTTTGTCGCGGTGATTCTGATAAAAGATGAAGACCGGTGAAAGACCATCCATGATGTCACCGAAACCAGCCATGGCGCGGGCGAGCCCCTTGCTGTACAACGTCAGTGACTGCTCAATGATCGAAATTTTGCGTATCAAATCTTTGAGCTCATCTTTGTAATTGTTTACATCCTGCAGGTACTCATTGGACAGGTTGAGCATGGCGCTCACCTGCCCGCGTTGCTTCTCAATGGTCGACATGACGTTGTTGCCCGCATCGATGACCGCGGAGACCGATTCCAGGTTGGTACCGGTAAGCCCCCGCTGCACCTGGTCCAGTGATTCGTTGATGGGCTGTGGGGCGACATTGTCGGTGATCTTCGTCGCATCCGTGAGCGTCCGGATCAAACTGTAAGGCATGGTCACCCGTTCCACCGGAATAGGTTTGTTCCCTAAAGGCGCGTCACCTATTGGCGAGATGCTTACGTAATAGCCCCCCACCACGGTGAGCATGCGGACCTGCACCTGCGAACGGTCACCGACGAATGCACTGTTGTCGACCCGTGCTTCGACCCGGATTTGGTTCGACTCCAGTGAGAGATCCTTCACCTTGCCAACGTTGATGCCGGCAATTCGTACTGGGTCTCCAGGGCGGATCGCCGCCGCGTCGTCGGTATAGAAGATGACGGTCTTCTGCCCGGGCGGACTGACATAAACCATGGCGATGACCAGCGCGATGATGGTCATGAGCGCGAGGGCGCCGGCACCCCAGACAGTCGGGTTACGTAACACTTTCATCGGTTGCACAACACCACTTTTCGTCCATTGAGAAATACGTCCATTTCTGCCGGTAACTGAGCCCGCCCCCGGGAACACGCCAGGGGCGCACCAGCTTCAGGCGGCGGCGGAATGTTCTCCCACATGACCGGAACCAGCTTGAAGGCCTCCGTATAGTCGTCAAACACGGTGAACGCACGGTCCAAGGCGTCGTCCACGTCGGTTGTGTTCTTGTTGGATTCCGGGCCGTAGACGAAATAGTCGCCATTGTTGCCATCGGGCGGGAATCCCAAGTTCTTCACCACTTGCGCCGCATCGTCCATAAATTCGCCGTAGAGGTGGGCTTTTCGAAACTCGTCCAGAATCCCAAGCATGCCGTCGACCGGACCCTTGTTGAGCCAATCCACTATTTGGATCAGATCTTTTCCGTGTCCGCCCATGGTGTCGGAGATGTCCTTCAGATTACGCATCAACGTGGCGATGACTTGCTGACGGTCCGCTACGAACCTGGTGAGCTTGTGGATACTCTCCAGCATCGGCGCCAAGCCACCGCCATCACCCGAGAGATACGTTGCCGCGTTCGCTGTAAAGGTGTTCAGTTCGTCGGGATCCAGGGTGGCGATCACTGGTTGTAGCCCGTTGAACAATTCGGTGACGTCGAAAGACGGTTGCGTCATCGTCGTAGTTACGTCAGTAACGAGATCGGCCTTGGAATAATTTTCCGCCGGGTCGACGACATCGACGTAACGCAGTCCGGTGAGCGCCTCGAACTTGATGGCGAGTCGGGTGCCGGACACCACGCCATAGCGTTGGTCGCACGTCAACCTGACAACGGCGATGCTTTGACCGTTCCTTCGCTCGAGGTCGACCGACTGCACCTTCCCGACGCGAACCCCGCGGACCCGCACGTCGGCGTCCGCATGTAAGCCCGATGCGTCAGTGAACTCGGCCGTATACGCTCGCGTTTCCGCTGCTGTGGGCTGCTTGATCACGTTCGCCAACAAGATGAACAGGGTAATGGCGACTATGCCGCTGATCGCGAGCCGCCACAATGCCGCACCAGTCTTCATCGGGCACCGCCCACGGCAGCAATTGGCGCCGCCACACCCGGCATGCTGTCGAGAAGAATGCGAACTTGAAGCGCGCGCTGCTCAGGGGTCCCCGCGTACATCTTCTCGAGTCGGGTACGCAATTCCACGAGCATCTCCGACATGCCTTGGGGTCTCATCAACGGTGGGACCACATCAGTCATCGCCCGGACACTGTCGATGACAGGCGTCAGATCGTCGATATGCGTATATTCCAGCCTACCGATAGCCCCGAAGAGGTTATCGGATACATACTGCATGAACGGAAGAATGACAGTCTGATATTCCTCCTCGCTGGCATTCCAAGTACCTTTGTTGAGCTTATTAGTACCGTGTGTTGCGAAGTAACCGGCGTCGAGCATCGCATTGGCGAAGCCGGGGAACGCGACGCTGATTCCAGTCGCATTTGTCAATAGTTGCGCGGTACTCACTGTTTGAGTTTCAGCCAGCGCATTCGCGGAGATCACCAGTGTCTCAGCCAGCGGATTCAACGCATCGGTGTATCGAGTGGCCTTCTCGACCACCTGGATGAGCTGGTTGGTCAGCGCCCCGGTGGCGAGTTTTCCAAGGCGGGACAGCAATGCCTGAAGTGTCGAGTTACCTCTCGGCGTGATCGTCAAGCGGGTTCCATCGGCGAGCGGCCGGCCACCCGTACCGGCGACTAGATCGATACCGGTCACACCAAAATAGTTGATGGTCCGGAAATCGATGCCCATTGCGTCAGTCAAGCCCTTCGTCGGCGTTTTCTGCAGATTGGTATCCAGCAGAACACCGCCTCCGGACAACCTGGACACGGCGGTGACCTCCCCGACCTTCACCCCGTGCATGACCAGCTGCGTGCCCTTGGCGACGCCCGGTCCGACGTATGGCGTCTCGATCGCCACCGAGATTTCATCGTCCGGTCGGCCGCCGAATGGCTTGAATCCGACGAATATGCCTGTCATCGCCACGGCGCAGAGCACGACAGCTGTGCCGACGATGGTCAATGTTCGCTTCTCAGATGCCTCCGAGCCATGCAGGAGCATGTCTTCTCACCTAACCCTTGAACACGAACACTGGATGGAGGCCCCACATCGCCACGGTCAGTATCAAATCCAAAAAGATGATCGTGATCAGACTGGTCCGCACTGCGCGGCCGGACGCTCGACCGACACCAACCGGTCCGCCGGAAGCAAAGTATCCGTAGTAGCAATGGATCAACGTCACCGCCATGCAGAAGACAGCTACCTTGATCACGGAGTACGCGAGATCTGTCGGCGTCACGAACTGGGCAAAATAGTGGTTATATGTCCCGCCCGGCTGATTGTGAAATACCCGGATGACGGTGTCCATGACGAAGAAATTGGCTATCAGGGCCACCAGGTATCCCGGCACGACCAGGATCATCGCGCCAATCAGGCGCGTACCAACCACAAACGGGATGGGCCGCAGGCCTATTGCTTCCAGGGCATCTATCTCTTCGGCGATGCGCATGGCGCCGATCTCGGCGGTCATTCGGCACCCTGCTTGTCCGGCGAACGCGACAGCGCTCACGATCGGCCCAAGCTCTCGAACCCCGCCGATACCGCCGATGATCCCCGACAAGCCACCGAACCCAATGATGTTCAATACGGCAAACGCCTCAACTGCCAACGAGGCGCCGACAGCAATGCCGAGGAGTAGTAATACGCTTATCGCACCGCCGTCCACGATGAGCGAACCGCGACCCCAAGCGAGGCTGTTCATTTGCTGCAGTGTTTGTCGTCGATATTTGAAGACCGCGACCGGAACCGAACTGAAGGCTTTGGCAATGAAGACCACCCACAGCCCGACCTCACGGAATACCCCGCCGACCATCCCCACCGTCGCTTCGAACAAGCGCGTGCCATACCGGCTCGGCACCAGGGCGTGAGCTCCCGAAGTCACTACGCCACCTCCATCGGAACGAACATCGACTGCAGTTGCGTTATTGCCAGGTTTGCGAAGACAATTAGAACGACATTGACCACCACCGACGAGTTCACGGCATCTGCGACACCGCGCGGGCCCCCCTTCGCCTCCATTCCACGAAGCGATGAGACTATTGCCACGATCGCCCCGAAGACGACCGTCTTAGCGATGGCGAACCATACGTCCACCACCTTCGTGAACGTCCCAAACGACATCCAGAAACTTCCCGGTGCAACATCGGAAGCCCCCACTGCCATCAAGAACGCCGACGCAGTTCCCGACGCGACGATGAAGATGCACAGAAGGGGGGATATCAATAGCAGTGCGAGGAAACGCGGCACTACCAGCTGGCGCACCGGGTCGACACCCATCACTCGCATTGCGTCGAGTTCTTCACGGATCGCGCGGGCCCCGAAGTCGGCGGCGATGGTCGAAGCCGCTGCGGCACCCATCAGCAGCCCCGCAGTCAGCGGCGCCCCCTGCCGAATGACACCCACACCGGCCGCGGCGCCAAGCAGCGAGGTCGCCCCCAGTTGATTGACGAGCCCAGACGTCACGATGGTGGTGATTGCGCCGATCGGAATGGCCATCAGCAGTGCGGGCATGGTCGTCACCTTCAGCAAGGTCCATGCCTGCACGAACACCTCGCCGACCGCGAGCCTCATGGTGATGGCATCGGTGACGACGTAGCGCAGCACGTCCGCGAACAACTGGACACCACGACCTGTCGTGGCCGCGGTGCGCCTTGGAATCATGCCCACGTGCCGGGCTGCGCTGAACGGGTACGCCTTGAGGCGTGACCGGCGCACGTTGCCTGAGCCCGAACTCAATTCACCCTGCGGTTGATCGTGGTCAACGCGAGTGGTCATGAACCACCGTCAGAACGCTTGCGAGGGCGCGTGCACTCCGGCGTGGCACGGCGACCGGTATCGGAGGCGGCACGCTAGCCGGCATGGGAAAAGCGGTTGCAGGGAATACAGGCCCGGACTGCGCAGCGCGGCAAGACCGGCGCGACGCGTCGATAAGGCCTGAGGCGGCCCGGGGTCGACGTGTCGACTCCTGGCGCCAGCCGCCGTTTGGGAGGTGTGGGTCGCCTGGCGCGCCGGACCTTCCAGCAGTGGATCCGATCAGAGCCCACGGCTTCATCAACAAACGTCCTCCCTGTTGGCACCTTCGCGAGAGATTGCGCTGCCCCTCACAGAGGCCACAACACTGTGAGCAAACTCGCTAAACATATGATGGATTACCGTAGAGCGCCACTTTCCGTTTGGCAAGCGTGCGCCTTGACCCGTGGAGAAACGCCGGCGTGCGGCAGCTGTCCCAGCCAACCGGTCATCTTCGGATGAGACAACTTGACCCATAACTAGATGTGGTGCATGATGTCTCACAACCACACGACGTGTAGGAGGCGCGAGGTTGCCAGCATGAAGACGGCGGTATCTGCCGTGGCTTTGGCGGCCTGCCTGGAACCGGGGCCTAAGGCCGCCCTGGGTTAGGCCGTGTCAATGAGAGATGTTCTGCCGCTGCCTCTTTGATGTCTGCGCTGGATGCCAGGCTATCCCCGGGCCGGCTCGAGTCGCGTCATGACAACGGCGAGGTTCTGAATCTGGTCGCCGCCTTGTTTATTCGCTACCACCGGGTCGAACAGGCGGCCTTCACCGTTGGACCGGCATCGACGAACGAACTGGCGGGATCTGCGAAGGTCCGACCGCGGTCCTTGCCGCCCGCCTGCAAACTCGTTTCCGCGGATCTGACACTTCGCTGTGGCTGTCCAGATGACCTTCGCATGGGTGACGGCCAAAGACGTCGTCAGACCCCCGACCGGGACATGTGACGAGTGGCAGCAAACTTTTTCTCGGTGATTAGGAAGCTCTCTGCGGGTAAGCGCCCACCACTGAAAGGTATGCACGAATGACGATGGCGAACTTCGTACGTCCCTCCCGTGGGGCCGATTCCGCGGACCAGCTTTCCCGGTTCGCGGTGGTGTGGCGTTGACGCGCGGCTCTGACAGTCCGGCGGTTCTAGAAGGTAGCGCACCCGGGCTGCAAGCTGCAGGGGAGCCCTCGGATTTCGACGGCACGGTCACGAACGTGGACCGGGACAAGCCACCCACGTACGTTCACCGCGTTCTGTGTACCAGTACAGGAGCGATCGGGCAGCTCATCTCTCGTTTCGAAGCAGACTTCGTCGAATCCGGCGTGACGGCCCTGGCCGAATATTCAACACATGCGTCGTTCAACGGAGATGTGCCGCGGACAACGAAGTCTTCCGGTCACCGCTCGGCGTTGTCGTTCACCCCGATTCGCCCGAATCTGGAGGCCTCAGCGCGGCAACGCGATCGGGAAATTTTTGATGTGCTGGTCACCTATCACCGCGATGCCGCCGATTTGATCGCGGCCACCCCCCGCGTGTGATCGGCGTTCGAGTGGTCAACCGGGTTGCGCAGGATTTGGCCGGAAGTTTGATCGTCCACGCGGTGGGTTGCTGCGCCGCAGCAGCCGACGGCTCCGAGTCGTTCCATTATCGGAACGGCGATAAGCCGTCCCGGGCGGGACGCGATGACCTCCTTCGTCGAGCAGGTGGCGCCACCTGCGATGGCCACCGCACCACGCGCCGGTGCCTGCCGGCGAGGGCGGCAGGGGACTTGAGCGCCGCCGACTCTTCGAATCGACCGCCCAGCCGCGAAGCGGGAGGCCGACGCACAGTGCCCCTGCGACTCATCCACGGATACGTCGAACGACGACAGCGACAGCGGAACTGCAAAAACCTGACCGCCAATCTGCTCTTCGCGCGCACAGAGCATGAACGTCTCCAATCCGTCGACCGAGCGAGCGCGGCTCGACGCGTTGGTTATTCCGCCGCAGGGGGCGCGAACTCGTCGGGAGCGCGAGCCGACCGGCTCGGCGAACGGCTGGTGTTGTCGCCCAACATCGTTCACCTGGCAAGGCGCGTTGAGCGGGTTGGCGGACTCGCGCAGGCCGAGACTACGGGAGGTTCGACGGTGGATATATCAGAGCGGCCCACTCCTCTCATCCGTCCAGGCGACGGTGATCCACGGCATGGCAGTGGTAACGGCTACTCCAATCTGGGCTGCCGCTGCGAGCGCTGTCGGCGGGCCTGGGCCCTTACGTATCAGAAGCGGCGCGAACGCAAGCGCAGCGAGCCCACACCAGTCGACGCGCACGGCACGGTCAGCGGCTATTCGTATTGGGGCTGTCGTTGCCCGAAATGCACCGCGGTCCACAACGAACGCCACCGCGAGCAGCGTTCTCGTCAGCGGAGCCGGCGATCACCGAAAAGCAGGCCGGTCGAGTGACCGTCAAAGCCTTGGTCAACATGGCCGCTGACCGGAAGCGCTATCGCACCGCAGGCCCCAGCAGGGTGCGTGAAACTTGGTATGGTGCAAAGTTCGTGCGACGTCAGGACATCACCGGCAGCACTACACTTGCTTTGTCCGATGTCATGAGACTTCAACTGGGACGGGATGTAGGGGCCGATGAGCGAAACAGCGGCCGAGGACGCGCGCGTGAGCCGCACTCGTGCGGCTGTGGCGGATGCTGTCGCGTCGCTGTTCGAAGAAGAAGGCGCGTCGGGGTTGACCCATCAACGTGTCGCAACGCGCGCGGGTGTAGGGCGCGCCACCGTGTATCGGCACTGGCCTAAGACAGTGGATCTGGTGACTGAAGCCCTGACGCGGGCTGATCAGCCGTTATTGCACTCAGGCGATGGCCCGCTTCGCCAATGGCTGCACAGCGAACTCATCCGCGCAGCCGAGCAGGTCACCCAACCGGTTATGTCCCAGTTCATCGCAATGATGGTGGCAAACGCCGATCAAAGCCCCGCCGCGCGGGTCTTGCGTGAGAACTTGAACCGCCGAACCCGCGTAGTCCTCGACCACATGCTCGACCGAGCGATCGCCAGCGGCGAGCTCAGCAGTCGACCCGACACCGACGAACTGCTCGCGACTGTGCTCGGCGCCGTCATGTTCCGCATCACTATTCAACAGAAGTATGCCGATTCGGGCTACCTCGGCAGGCTGGTCGACGGCGCGCTCGCCGAACACTGGAGCCGACCGCCGCCCTGACTCTGTGACATGCGAGCCGAGCCGCTTGTCCAGGCTCGCGAGTTGCCCGATGACCCGAGCGTGCGCGGTGTTCTTGCCGTCATTGGTCGTGGCCGCTCTTCGCCTACTACGGCGCCTCTCTGCACCGAAATCGCGGTTCGACTACTCACACTGTTTCGCGGGTCGGCGACCTTCCGCACATGATCCCCGCGGTCGTCACCGTAAGTTGTCGGCCGCGAGCGTCGTGGGGCGCTTACGGCACGCTCCCGTGCCGGCACTGCATCGGCACCGGCGGCCCTTCGGGAAGCGACTTCGCAAGCGACACAGTCCCATCGGTGTCGCGCAGCGCGATGACCGGCGGTAGAGACAGCCGCACCTCGACGATGACCGCGCCCTCCCCGGGCCCCGTCCGGCACCCGAGGCCCACCCTCTCGCCGGCCCCCACGCCGAAGGACTCGTCGATGCGCGCCCGGACGGCGGCCAACGTCAACCTCCCGCCGGCCGCATCACGCAGTACGGGATCGAGGACCTCGCGCGCCTCCTCGGTCAGAGCCACCGCGTCGCCGAAGTAGGCGTCCGGCGAGACACCCGAGCAGGTCCCATGGGTGTACCACTCGTGTGCGCCAGCGATGCACTGTCGACCGTCGCCGACTGCAGCCGGTTGCGCACCTCGTCGGACAATTGCATTGGCGGCCAGACGGATTCGCGGTCGCGCAGATCTTGCGGCATGCCGCAGTACTGCCGGTCGCGCGGCTGAGGCCACAGACCATGCAGCACCAGCGTCTGGCCTTTTTTCGCGACCTCACCGGACCCGCACGCCGGGTTCTGCGCCTCGACCGTGCAGAAGCTGGGCGCCCACGTCAGCACCAGCAAGCTCGAGGCGGAATCATCGGAGACCATTGCAGCCGGGTTCGGCGTGCGGTCGAGCACCGTCACGCTGAAGACCACAGCGGCGACGACCACCGCGGTCAGCGCCGCGGAAATCGACAATACGGCTACGTCACCTCGCCGCATGGTGCACCCTTCTACCCAGGGTGAGCAGGATGTTCCACGCTCTCTTCGCGCACCAGCCTCCCACAGCAATGCGTCGGCGTTGCGTGATCGTCGACGAAAGGGGTTGTGGAGGTGCCGCCGTGGTGAAGGATGTCCGGGCGAATGACATCGACCGCTGGTTCGAGCGCACCGGCCGCCGCCAGCACCGCACGGTGTCCCTGTACGGGTGCCTGCTGACCGGCAAGATGTTCGAGTACTTCCGGTACCGCCTGCGGTACGCGCTGCTCGTCGACGGCGCGACGTTCGTCGTCCACGTCGCCGAGTTCCTGATCATCCTCACCAGCCTCGGTGGCCTCGCGGCGTTCACGGTGATGATCCTGCGCGTCGGCAGCCTCATCGTCACCGGCGCCTGGTGGGGACTGCTCGAGGTGATGCGCGAACGCCTGCGCGGACTCTCGCTGACCCGCGACCGCGACGCCGTCGAGCGCGAGATCAGCAGCTGGCTGGTGCTGTCCCTGGTTGTGGCGACGGGCGTAGCGGTCGCCGGTGCGGCGGTGGCGTTGTCGCTGCTACCCTCCACCGACGATCCGCGCGGGCTGCTGTACGCGCTGCTGGTCGTCCTCGAACTCGCGCTGCGAATGCCGGTGCGGGTCCTACATTCCGGCATGTACGCCACCCGACGGATCTACCGGCCGCTGTGGACGCTGTTCGCCCCGACCGCCGTGCAGATCGTGGTCATCGGCGCCGGGGTGTTCTTCTACCCCGCCGCCGCCGTGGTCGTCGCGATCATCGTCGCCAACGCGCTGTCGATCTGGATCACCGTCCACTTCGCCCTGCGCCTCTACCGCCTCAACGGCGTCTCCCCGCGCCCCCGGGCGGCGCGATCGCTGCGCGATCGGTTGCCGCGGTTCCCCGTACGGCAGGGCGCCGAGGCCGCGGTGGCCGGACTGGGCCTGCGGCTCGACGCGATCGCCGTCCTGGCGATCGCCGGCATCTACGGCACCAGCACCCGGTCCTTCGACCTGACCGCCGGATTCGAGGCATGGCGCGACATCGACGCCTTCCAGTTCTTCTACCTGGTGCTGCCGCTGCTGCGCGGCGCCTACGAGGCCACCGCGGTCTTCTACTTCGATTTCGTTCGGCTGCGGCGCATTCCGGCGTTGCGCGAGTACCGGGTGTGGTTCTTTCACCGCTTGCTGCTTGTCACGCCGGTGGTCACCCTGTACTTCTGGGGGCTCGCCGTGGTGCTGGGGCTGTTCGTGCTGCCCGGGATCCCGTTCACCTTCCTGTTGGCGCTGCTGCCGCTGTTCATCGTGCGCAGCTTCATCGGCACTTATCAGGTCCGGCTGTTCGCCGAGGGGCAGTTCCGCGCGCTCAACCTCACCATCGCGTTCTCGGCGGTGCTGTTCGCGCTGGTGTGGATCGACGCGAACCCGGCATCGGATCTCGTCGAACTCACCGCGGCGATGATCACGCTGCTGATCGTGCACATCAACCGGCAGCACCTGCGCGACCGCATCCCGCCCTCGCCCACCCAGTTGCCGCTCGGCGACTGGATCCGGACGCTGGCCGCCGAGCCGGGACCGGTGCGCGCCGGGACGATCACCGTCCCGGAGTGGATCCCGGAGCGGCAGCGCGCCGCCGCGATCGAGCTGATGCGTTCTACGTTGACGGACAGAGGAAGTCTGGCGTTCTGTTCGGCGACGTCGCTGGTGTTCTACGTGCGTTCGTCTTTCGGTCCGGACTGGCAGCCCCATCTCGAGGTGCAGACCGCCACCGGCGGCGCCGCCAACCGCGGCCAGTTCTGGCGGGAGCCGGCCCCGGACGGACGCGCGGCGCTGGACCGCATCATGACCGCGCAGTGGCTCAAAGGGATTGCGGGCGTGCCGCAGGAGCCGCAGAGCCCGGAATGCCTCGCGCCGGAGTTCCTCGACAGCTTCCCCGACGGGATGGTGGCCGATCTGGACACCCGCGCGGGCGCGCAGGCCATGCGCACGCTCGACGAGGACCTGGTGCCGGCGATCCTGCCGGCTGCGATGAAGAGCCTCGACGACGACGCGTTGGTGGTGTCGGTGGCCGGGCGCTGGCTGTCCCCGATCTTTTACGAGAACAAGGTGCGGATGATCTTCCTGCTGCCGCCAAATCCCGAGCCGGCGCAGTTCCAGCGGTGGCTGCGGACGCTGCGGGCGTGGCGGCTCGGCCAGTGGGAGCGGGAGGCGGCCGTCCATGGCGCTTGACCCGGTCGACATCGACGCATGCCTCGTCGACCCGGCGACCTACGAGTCCACCATCCTGCGGATCTACGCCAAGCGCAACGAGCGGGGCATGGGCTTCCACGACGTGGCGGACGGCGTGACGTATTTCGACGCGGCGGCCGATCGAAAGGTGTTGTCTCGCGCCATCGCCGCGAGCATCGCCGAGGGCAGCTACGAGCCGCAGCCGGTCGACCTGTGGTTCCTGGAGCGGGACGGCAAGCGCCGCGCGGCGCACATGCCGGGGTTCGTCGACCACATTGTCGGGTCGGCGCTGTTCAAGCTGTTGTCGCACAACGCCCGCTGCTACGGCCTGCCGGGGGTGTACTCGTATCTGCCGGGGGTGACGAACGTGGGCGCGATGCGGGCGTTCGCGGCGTTCATCCGCGCCCACCGTGAGCGGGTCGGGCCGAGAGGCGGACCGCTGTATGTGCTGCAGTCCGATTTCGAGAAGTACGGCGACAACCTGCCGGTCGGCCCGGATGCCGCGCTGTGGAACACGCTGCGGGAGGTGGCGTCGCTCGGCTGCACAAGTGGTGAGATCAGCAGTGGTACTTGGGATCTGATTACCGCGCTGATCCGCCCGGTGGTGCGCGACGAGGACTGTACCGAGTTCACCCGACTCAACGGGGTGGCGATGGGCACGCCGTTGGTACCGGTGCTCGGGAATCTGGGTGCGAAGACGGATCGTCAACCATCTGGGCGAATACGACCGCCCTACACGCCGCCAGGGGGCGACGCGCCCACCATATATGCAGCATCGAAGGATGGCCATGACGAATCGATTTCTCCCGTGCTGACTCTCGGTTGATTGCTACGAGGGGCATAGCAACTTCGATCAGCTTGCGCTTTGGTGCCTGGATATCGGAAATCATCAAAATGGCTCAGTTCCTCTGTTCCACATTTTGGTCCAGTCGCCACGCACGCCGGTGGCGTCGAAGTCGCCGAGGTCGGTCGAGGCAAATGGATTGTTTAGATAACGCACTTCGTCATGGGCCGGTCCGCGCGGATCAACCTTGACCAATGCCAGCCGGTAGCGAGGTGCCGCGTTCTTGCCGACCATCACTTCGTTGTGCGTAACAAAGAAGTCAGTGGCACCATCCAATCGGGCCTTGACCTCGATGCGATAGGTATCACCGCCAGCATCCGAGGACAGGATGTCGAATCCCTTGTTGTTGAATGCTTGTTCGACCGGTGTGCGGCCAAGCGTTCGTTCCGTCGCCATCACTAGATCGACACCTCGACGCTCGACTTCCTTGGTCTCCTTTGCGTGGATCGGCGCAGAGGACGGCAACTCGCTATCCACCATGGCAACCGGTAGCACTAGTGCGGCCGTCATGATGCGCGGCGGTTTGGTCGACATCAGCGACTGCTTGTCGAGCAACTCGAGGCGATTGCGTAGGCGCGCGTCAAGTTCGACGGCCTTGCGGTTGAGGCTTTCGGCCGACTCTTTCGGCTTTTCGCCGGATCGTTCTTTCTCTGCTGCCACTGCGGCATCGAGGAGCATTCGGTCGCGTTCGCCCTCAAGTCTTTTGACAACGAGGTCGCGGCACTTGGCTAGTTCGGCGGCACGTCTTGGCTGTACCTCGGCGAGGTACTCAGGTAGTTGGGTGGTGATGATCCAGCTAGTGGCGCGGTCTTCGGCGTCTGCCAGCCAGGGAAGTTCGCGCGCTGTCGCCACCGCTGGAGTATCGGGCGCCGCCACACAATCCAGATACGGTGCTGGGCCGGCGGGCGTCACGGTGCCGAGGCTGTCGACGAAGGCGTAGCCGAATCGACGAGACACTGCGGCGCCGGTGGCGTCGGCGACTTCTTCGACAACCCCAACCAGCAGATGCGGTTCCTCCAGCGTCGCCGACACGAGCACCGTGCCGCTGTTGAGCGTCCCGCCGAAGTGCCGGATCGCCTCGTCCATTACCGCGTCGTGTAGCGGGTGTCCTGGTGCGAGTAGGTCGGCGCGTGTGAGTTCGTCGGAGTGCACGTGATCGAGGTCGAAGGTGATCCGGTCGTATTTGGTCGCGATGGGCTGATACTTGCTGGCTCTGATTTGCGCCGGCACGTTGGCGATCTCGTAGCGGCCGCGTTCGCGCTTGGCAATCCTGCCCCCCAGCCGGGTGAACGCCGCCTTGAACGCGAGTTCGATGTAGTGCGGTTGCAGGCGGCGCGCACGAGCCTCGTCCATCGCCGCACGCAGCTTGGCCAGGTCGGCGTCGGCGAGATGGTCCGACGCCAGGGCGCGTTCGTCGAGCAGCTCCTTGAGTCCGTCAGCCACCTTATGGTCGATGACCTCGTGCATCTTGGCCTTCACATCATCGCGCTCCCCGTAGCGAATCGCGTCCAGCAGGAGTTCGCGAAGCGGTGTCTCGGAAAAGGCCTCGCCGAGAACGTCGAAGACCTTGCCGCCGTACGCCTTCCGCTGCTCTTCGATCTTTTGCAGCAGGCGTTCGAACACCGCGCCTTCGCGCGTGTTGCTGGCGACCAGATTCCACAGACGACAAACTTCTTCTTGGCCGATGCGGTGGATGCGGCCGAAGCGCTGTTCGATGCGGTTGGGGTTCCATGGCAAGTCGTAGTTGACCATGAGGTGGGCGGCTTGCAGATTAAGCCCTTCGCCGGCTGCGTCAGTGGCGAGCAAGATCTGGCAGTCGCGGTTCTTTGTGAACTCCTCGGTGATCATGCGCCGCTCTCTGCGGCGCACCCCGCCGTGGATGGCTTGGACGGCGTTAGGCTTGCCGATCAGTGTTCGGATGCGGCCGGCGAGGTAGTCGAGTGTGTCGCGATGCTCGGTGAAGATGATGAGTTTGCGCGGCCACCCGTTGGCGTCGACGGTCAGCGCCTCGTCTTGAAGTATGCGGCTCAGCTCCGACCACTTGCGGTCGGTCCCGGAGTCGCGAACCTGTCTGGCAACCTTCACGAGGTCTGCCAGTTCGAGGAGTTCTGCGTCGAGTTCCTCCACCGTCTGCGCGGCGGTGGCGGCGTCGAGGAGTTCCTCCTCCAGCTCTTCGATCTGTTCGGAGTTGTAATCGTCACCGTCGAGACTTTCGAGATCGATGGTGGGTTCCTTGTCGGCGTAGGTCCCGTCGAGGATCTCCTGCTTCTTGCGCTCGAGGCGTTCGGTACGGCGAACGAGGCTCTTGTAGATGGCTTCCGGGCTGGACGCCAGCCGGCGCTGCAGCACGGTCAGCGCGAAGCCCACGGTGTTCTTGCGTTTGCCACCCACCCGGTCGGCGCGGTTCATGCCCTCTCGAACGTAGGCGGTGACCTGCTCGTAGAGCGAGTACTCCAGTTCCGTGAGCTCGTAAGGCACTGTCTCGGCGCGACGCTCCGGGAAGAGTTTCCTACCCTCGAAGGTGAGGAGATCCTCTTTGACCATGCGGCGCATGATGCCGTCGGTGTTGGCGGTCTTGGTGTTCTTGCCCTCGAAGCGATCGCGGTCGAGCAGCGTGAGGAAGAGCTGGAAGTCCTCTTCCTTACCGGAGTGCGGGGTCGCGGTCATCAGCAACAGATGCCGCGTTATGCGGCCGAGCAGCTCGCCGAGGAGGAAGCGCTTGGTCTTCTCGAGTTTGCCGCCGAAGTAGTGGGCGCCCATGCGGTGCGCCTCGTCGACGATGATCAGGTCCCATTCGGTGTCCTTGAGCTGGGCCTGCAGTTCCTCGTTGCGCGATAATTGATCCATCCGGGCGATCAGCAGCGGGTGGGTTTCGAAGACGTTGAGGTTGACGTTGGCATCGATGAGCTGGTTGGTCAGCAGGTCGAAGCGCAGCCCGAACTTGAAGAACAGTTCGTCCTGCCACTGCTCGACCAGCCCGCCAGGCGCGACGATCAAGCATTGCCGCACGTCGTCGCGCAAGAGCAGCTCTTTGATGTAGAGGCCGGCCATGATGGTCTTGCCTGCGCCAGGGTCGTCGGCGAGCAGGAAGCGCAGCGGGGTGCGGGGGAGAAGCTCGCCGTAGACCGCTCGGATCTGGTGGGGAAGAGGCCGAACATCACTGGTGGCCACGGCAAGCATCGGGTCGAACAGCCCGGCCAGAGTGATCCGCTGAGCCTCGGCGACCATCTTGAAGTCGGTGGCATTGGCATCGAACGCACGGCTGCCGGTCTGAGCGACCGTGAGGCTGTCCTGATCTTTTCGGAAGACCACCTGCTGGCCCAGCGCACCATCGTTCGTCTTGTAAGTCAGCTCGAGGGCGTCGGTGCCGTGCCACTGGGCGAAGATCACCGTGATCACTTGGGCCGGAATCAGCCCGTCGATGCGCAGCCCAGGCTTCAACTCTTCCAGCAGCACTTCCGTCCTCCCCTGTGGATAGCTGGTCCACGCTAGTCGACCACACCGACATTTTCTGACACTTCGCGAACATCGCTAGATCCGCTAACCTCCGACAAGAAGCGAGTCGATTTTGGGGACAATGGTTAGCCAAGAACAGCCGTCGACGTCGGCGATCGGTGATGAAGTACGCGCATGGGTTGACGCCGCGAAGGCGGTGGTGTCGGCTCGGGAAGAAGTTGCTGGTTCTTCGGCCGCGCAGTCGGCGGCGCTTCGCGCTCGCACAGTGACGGCACGGCGGGGCGATCTAGGCCTGTGGCACGTCATCCCTCTGCGTTTTGATGACCAGGCGCTCGTCCAGTGCCTAGCGCGGGCCGCGTGCCTCCCGCAGGTTCACCCCGACGTTCAGCGTGAACTTGACCGCCTCACCACCGAGATCGCCGCCGCCACCGACGACTTGCGCAAGGTCACCGGCTTCGGACGGCTGCTGCTGTTCGGAGGAACACGAGACAAGGCTAACCAGGCCGCTCGCTTCCTCACCGACTATCACCGGTGGTTCCTGACCAGCGGTATAGGACCGGCCATCGAACAAGCGAGGCCGATCGACGACGACCGAATCCGCGCCCTTACGGCGCGCGACGCACTGGCCGACTGGGTGGGCTTCAAGGCCCAGTTGCCCAGCAACGGCGAAACGGCAGCAATCGAAGACTCGAAGACTTTCGCCATACTCCCGAACGCCATTGCCGTGATCCGTCGCGCAGCGGCAGAGGAGGCCTTACTACGGAGGTCCGCAGTCGACGCCGGCAATAACGTTCGGAACAAAGAGACTGACCGAATGCTGGCTGACATGTCAGTCGAACGGCTCCGTGAGGCGACGCGCGACAAGATCCGCGTCGGCGCTCTGACGGCCAACGGCATCACCAACGTGCTCGACGTGTTGGCCAACGAGGCAGTCCTCGAATACTTCGACGGTATCGGGCAGACCTCCGCGACCCGCATCCGGGCGGCGGCGCGAACACTGCGGCAGAACACATTCGACGAAATGCCGATGCGTATCGACATTAAGAACCGTACCTCCGAACACACGGAATTCCTCCGCAGCCTTCGCGCCTGGGATGCCGCGCGTCGCGCCTCCGCTTCGACTGCTGAAATGGCGATCGTTCAGGAACTGGCTCCTCTTGCGTCCGCAATCGACAAGACGGTCAGCCATGCCATCGTCATTCCGACCGCCTCATCGACCGTCGAGGACTTCCGAGACGCCATTCAAATCGTCGCTCGAGTGGCACGTTCCATCGCCGACGCCCGAGACTCCGCCGTAAGCGGGGACCCGTGGGAGGACTTCCTCGCACGCCCGGCAGACTATTTCGCGCTGCTCGCCGAATTGGGCTTCATCACTGAGGACGACGAGAAAGCCCACGGCGACTTACCCACGGAGATCATCGAAGCTGTACGTGATCTGGAGTTGAAGTGCGACCACCTCACAGCGTCACTGCGCGGTTACCAAAGCTTCGCGGCGCGGTTCGCCCTCGTTCAGCGGAAGGTGATCATCGGCGACGAGATGGGCCTGGGCAAGACCGTCGAAGCCATCGCCGCCTTGGCACACCTTCGAGCCAAGGGCGAGCAGAACTTCCTCGTTGTCTGTCCCGCGGCAGTGGTGACGAACTGGATTCGCGAAGTAACCGCCAAGTCGAAACTAAACGCACATCGTTTACACGGGCCTGACCGGCAGTGGGCGGCCAAGAACTGGCAACGCAATGGCGGCGTCGCCGTGACCACTTTCGAGACGCTGCGCTGGCTCACCGATAACGTTGCAGTACCGCAACTAGGCTGCGTAGTCGTCGACGAAGCGCACTACATCAAGAACCCCGATGCGCTTCGTACACAGAGGACTTCGCAGCTGATCGGTTCCTGCGAGCGAGCAATTCTGCTCACGGGAACACCGTTGGAGAATCGGCTGGACGAGTTCCGAAATCTCGTCGGTTACCTTCGCCCTGATCTCATACTGGACGCCAACGAGTTCGCTCCGAAGAAGTTCCGTCGCCAAGTCGCACCTGCCTACCTTCGCCGCAATCAAGAAGACGTACTCACCGAGTTGCCCGACCTCGTCGAGGTCGAGGAGTGGGTGCCGATGTCGGGCGCGGATGCATCGGCGTATCGCGCGGCGGTGGAGCAACGCAACTTCATGGCGATGCGCCAAGCAAGTATGAGGCAGGGACTCAAGTCATCGAAGATGCAACGTCTGATCGAGATCGTCGAAGAGGCAGAGGATAACGGCCGCCGCGTCGTCGTCTTCTCGCACTTCCTTGACGTCCTCAGCGATGTGGCACGGCACATGCCCGGTCGAGTCGTCGGCCCTCTCACCGGTTCCGTAGCCGCCAGCCAACGCCAGGTGATGGTCGACGACTTCTCCGCCGCACAGAAGGGCGCTGTATTGGTGGCTCAGATCGTCGCCGGCGGCGTGGGTTTGAACATCCAAGCGGCATCCGTCGTCGTGATCTGCGAACCGCAACTCAAGCCCACCACCGAGTGGCAGGCCATCGCCCGCGCACATCGCATGGGGCAGCTGGAATCCGTGCAGGTTCACCGGCTTCTTTCCGATGAAGGTGTCGATCAACGAGTGCGGGAGATCCTCGCAACGAAGAAACTTCTGTTCGAGAGCTTCGCGCGGGAGAGCGACATGGCCGCAAGCGCTCCCGAGGCCTATGACATCACCGAAGCCGAACTGGCGCGCGACATCATCGCCGCTGAACGCGAACGCCTTCTAGGCGGGTCGGCGCGTGCGTCGAACGGCGACGGTGTCAACGCGTCCGGAGCAGCGGTGTCGGCCGTGAGTGATAGGCGTGCGCGTCCTGTTCCATCGACGCCGACCGCGCCTACGTTTGTCGCTCAACCATTAGATGATTCGCGCTCAGCGCCGCCGTTGAGCACCGCCTCGTCTCAGGGGCAAGCGAAGCGCAGTGGACACACATCCCCATCGACTGTCGCCACATCTGGCCCAGCCAACGCCGACGGGCTCGCTCCCTACCTCGCGTTCGAGGAGCGCCTGGCGCCCATCTCGCGAGAATCCCCGGATCAGATCCTGAAGAATGTCGTGAAGATCGTGGCGGTCGAGGGGCCCGTGACCGGCTGGCGTATCCATGACGTCTACCGGTCGTGTTCCGCCGGAAGCGATACCTACGAGGAGTTCTCGCGGCTACTGAACCGTGCGATCTCCGCGGCGGAGAAGCAAGGAATGATCGTCTCCGACAATCTTTTCAACCGGGCCGGGAACAAGCCGAGATCGTTCAGGCTCCCGACACAAGTGCCCGCGAATGTTCGGCAGCTCGGACCACGAACGGTGGACATCGTCCCACCGGCGGAGTTGCGTCACCTCTGCGACAAGGTCTCAGGAGGCCGGCCATTGCCAGACGCGGAGATTTTGGCGCTCGTCGCAAAGAAGCTGAAGCTTCGAGGGCTCAGCGCAGCGGACCGCGACGCGATTCTTGCCGTACTCCGGCTGAACGCCCGATAGGCGCCGACCCTGCACCCCTCAGTCTCATGCCAGTGCTGCGCGAATGTGGCGTGCCAACGCCGCTGCGAGACCAACAGGTACAGCGTTGCCGATCTGTCTAGCGATCTCGGTCTTCGAGCCGCACCAAACAAAGGATTCGGGGAAATCCTGTAGTTGAGCCGCCTCAAGATGGGTGATCACGCGGTTGACCCGTCGCCGCGGATCGCTCGGATCCCATTGTGGGTGCAGGTATTGCCCCTTCTCCGGCTTGAAGAATTCAATGCGGATCGTCAAAGACGGCGCGTCCCAACGCATGCGGCCCATGACGTCGGTCGTTCCGGTCGGCTTGTTTCGCCAACAAGCCGACAGCAGTTCATCGGGTAGATCGAATCTTCCGCCGCCCGGGGGAATGCAGTCGTAACGCTGGAGGGACCGTTCACGCGGACTACGGCCGAAGTGTAGATCCAACCACTTGAACGGTCCGGGTACGACTTCGCCGAAGAAGGTGGTTCGAGCGTCGGGTAGGGAGGTCGTCGAGGGCCGCTCAGGAAGCGTCCCGATGCGGTCGCGGACAGTCATCCACGGTTCGAGGTCCACCGTCGGCGTCTTCGAGTGAGTGGGAGGCGGCAGGTCGACTCTTCCGACCCGAGAGCCGATGACGATTGTGCGTGGACGGCGCTGCGCCACACCGTAGTCGGCCGCGAGAAGCACCCCGTGGGTCAATTCGTAGCGACTGATCATTCCGTGCTCCGCCTCGTCCAACAGCAGTTGGAATTCGGCACTATTTCGGAACCGCTGAACATTCTCGATGACGAACACCCGCGGGTTCGCGCGTTCGACCACCTCGAGATAACGCTTCCAAAGCTTGTTCCGAGGGTCGTTGACGTCCTTACTGCCCAAGTTCGAGAAACCCTGACATGGCGGACCGCCGATGACTACATCCGCGTGGGGTACCTCGCCCTTGAGAGCCTCGTCGATGTCTCCCCAGAAGATGTGGTCCTCGCCGAAGTTGGCGGCGTAGGTCGCGGCGGCGTGGAGGTTCAACTCGACGGAGAACACCGGATCGAAGCCCTGCGGCTTGAAGCCGGCGGTCATACCCCCACAACCTGCGAATAGGTCGATCAGCTTCAGGGACTGCGCCACGCCAACATGCTAGGCAGCTGGACCGACAGACCACCGCTAGGCTCACCGATTACTGTGGATGGATGGCCGACTCTTGGGCCTCCTCGCCTGGCGTAAGGGCGAGCATGCGGTCGAACAAGGGCAGGGATACCAAGCCCGAGGTCGCTCTGCGATCCGCCGTGCACGCGTTGGGGCTGCGGTACCGCGTGTCGACTCGCCCCGTGAAGGAGATACGGCGTACCGCCGACCTCGTGTTCTCACGCGCGAAGGTCGCGGTATTCCTCGACGGCTGTTTCTGGCACGGCTGTCCCGATCACCACACCGTCGCCGTTACGAACGGAGAGTTCTGGGCCGCGAAGGTCGAAGCCAACCGGGCCCGGGACCGCGATACCGACCGCAAGCTGGCCGACGCTGGGTGGGTGACCGTCCGGATCTGGGAACACGAGGACCCCCTGGTCGCTGCGCACCGAATACAAGACGTGGTTGTGGAACGTAGTGAGTCGAGACGCGGAACTGGCTAAGGGCCTCGATCACCATTGACCGCACAATGACCGCTGGCGAGTAACTCGAGGACCGCCCGTTCTATAAGGAAATCACTTCCTCGGGACGGCGGTGTGTCACAGCCGCCCCATACTCGTCGACCGTCGACGCCAACAGGGCGTCCAGATCGCCGCCGTAGTTCGCTTGGACCATCCGACGCACTGTGGCAGCAAGTGTTCCCCCGGCGATCAGCACGACTGGATACTGGTCGTCGATGATCTCCACCTGAGCCTGACGCGAGAAGGATCCCGTCGTCACGTAGACGCCGATCCATCCACGGCGTAATCGGGCCACAACACGGGCAACCTGCTCGGGCGACACCGACGAAGTCGGCTGGATGCACTTCGCCTGTCCGAGGACAACGACCGGCGTACTGGCCTTTAAAGACCCCATATCGATTCGACCGATGAAATCGACACCGCCGTCGCCTGACGATCTGGACAACCACCCCTCCTTGTACCGAGCGCCGGACTCTCGAAAGACCTCTGCGGCGACCCTCGATGCCAGCAGCTCGAACGCGTGCTTTCGACCGTCATAGAACTTGTAAAGCGTTTGTAAGGTGGCCGCCTCTGCTGATCCGCTGGCGGGCTGCTGCTCTTTGCTGCTTTGGACAGCGCTTGCAAGCACTCGCCGTCGGATCCCGGGGATGGCGAGCCGCCCTTGTCTGACCCAACGAATCCAGGACTCCGGCGCATGGCGGAGGGTTTCGCCAGCGGCGAGGGCAGCGTTTCTCCGGTCATCGATCCAGCGGAAGTCGACGCCATCGATTTCGCCACCCGATACGACAGCGAGATCGAGCGAGAGATTGGGAAAACTGCGGCCCGTCTCGGGATCGCGCTGAACGACGTGCTCCAAGCGCTCAATGATCGCGGCTCCGCAGAATTCCACATGTCCTTTCACTACCGCTCGACCGGCACGATGGACAGTGACCGCACGAAAAAGGAACAGTGGTGGCGCCAGCAGCCGCTCCTCTCGGGTAGTCCCCGCGTGCAGGCGGGCCGCTTCAAGCAGTAATCGGTTGCCTTTGGTCTCTCCGGGCAGCCCAACGGTAGACGGCTTGTGGTCGCCGAAGTATCGAACGTGTCCGTGATCAAGGTCGAACTCGTCATGCCATGGATTCGTCTCGTGGCCGGCCTTCCACGGGCTGGATCGGATGGCAATCAGAGCTCGTCTGGAACGGTCCGGACCGACCACTTCCGCTGGTGCATTGATGCCCGCCTCGAGCATGACCTTCGGTAATCCCAAGCCTCCGGGACTCGTTAGCCAATGGTAGTTGACGAACCCATCAAGCTCGACGTCGCGTTGGTTAGCCCCTTGCGCGTACCGCAGTTCGTCGCCTACGAACACTAACCGCGGTTTGTTGGCCACTTCGGCCGAGGCTGCCCAGGCGATGTCTGCTTTCGGCCCGTTCATGACGCCCCTGCCCGACGGCTCCCCAACGGAGCCGTGTATCGCTGATCAGGTTAGCGTCAGACCGATCGGTTAATCGGCGGATAACTGAGCCGGCCGGTGCAGGCGCCATCATGCGTATCGGTGTGGGTACCGCAGGATGCCGTCAAGCCTGCTGACAATAGTCGTCAGAACTGCAGCGCAATTAGAACGGTGCAGATCCGGTCTCCCAATAATGAGTCCAAGAGAGGTTTTGGCTCACGACGCCGAATTCGTTGAGCCAGGCGGGTTCTGAACCGGAGAACACGTTCGCGATGTAGCGTACTTCATCGAGGTGAGGTCCGTCCGGGTGTACTGATACCAGCGCAAGTCGGTGATTTGGAGCGGCGTTGAGCGCGAGCAGAACCTCGGTACGGGTGATGGTGAACGTGTCGGCTCCCGTAATGCGCGCTCTGACTTCGATCCGCAGATTCACGTCCCCGGCGCGTTCGGACAGTATGTCGAAACCGGGGTTATTGAAAGGCTGTTCGACAGGAGTGCGACCGAGCGAACGCTCCGCCGCGAGTACCGCCTCGATGCCTCTACGCTCGATGGCTTTACGGTTTGCGGCGTCGACGGGCGTCGAGGGTCCTGAATTGGCCGTGGGTGCCGGCATGACGAGCGCCGCCGAAACGATTCTCGGCGGCAGTGGGTTCATTCGGAGTTGTCTATCGATCTGCGCAAGCCGTAGCTCGAGGCGCGCAATCAAGTCGTCGGCCCGCCGGCGTAATGCATCCCCAGAAGTGCGGACACGCCTCCCGTCCTCGGCGGCTGAGTCGGTGCGAGACGCCTCTGTTTCAAGACGGCTGATCTCACGCCCTAGTCGTTCCTTCACTGCGGCAGTGAGGCGTTCGTACTCGGTCGTCCTACGTGAGACGGCATGTTCGGCGAATGAAGGTAACTGGTGGGCGATCACCCATGAAGTAGCGGTAGCTTCAGCCTGCGCAAGCCATGACTCGTCTTCGATCCTCGGTCCCACAGGAGACTTGTAATCCAGATAGGGGGCTGGTCCAGCGTCGACAACCGCCCCTTTGGCGTCGGTGACTACGTATCCGAAGCCTCGTGCGATCGTCGTGCCCGTTGCGTCCCGCACGGCGTTCAGCACACCCACTAGAAGCGACGGCTCTTCGATATTGTCGGCTTCCAGAACCGTGCCGTGCTCGAGCGCGTCCTGGAGCCGGTCGACGGTGAGGCGAAGTACCGCATCGTGAAGTGGGTGACCGGGCGCTAGGAGCTCGGCGCGCTCGACGCCTGGCCCTTCGAGCTTTGTCAGGTCAAAGCTCACGCGGTGATAGCGGCGAGCGATAGGAGCTCTCGTAGACTCACGTATCCGCGGCGGCACATGCGTGATCTCATACCGTTCCTTTTCGCGGGTGTCGATTCGTCCGCCCAGTTGTCGGAACGCCTCCGTGAATGCGTCACGGATGAAGTGAGGCTGCAGGCGTCGGGCGCGTGCTTCCTCCATTTCCTCTCGGAGCTTGTCAAGATCGTCCGGCGGCAGAACGTCGTGCGTGAGGGCGTGATCAGCGATGAGCTCTTGGAGGCCTTCGACGATGCCTGCGTCGATCGTCTTCTGCATCCGCTGCCGCACCTCTTCTCGCTCTCCGTAGCGAATCGCATCTCGGAGGAGGTCGGCGAGCTTGATGTTCACCATCGGGGTTCCGAGGACGTCGAAGACCTTGCCGCCGTACGCAGCTCGTTGCTCTTGAATCTTGTCGAGGAGACGCCGGAACACTTCGCCTTCGCGAGTGTCCCGCGCGACCATGTTCCAGAGTTGGCAGACATTCTTCTGACCGATCCGGTGTATACGGCCGAACCGTTGCTCAATGCGATTCGGGTTCCATGGGAGGTCGTAATTCACCATGAGGTGTGCTGCCTGCAGATTCAGGCCTTCGCCTGCCGCGTCGGTTGCAACGAGCCATCGTGGTGCTCGTCGGCGTCCCACTCGGCGCGCTCGTCCACAACCTGGCGCCCGGTGGCCTGTTCGAAAACCCCGGGTTGCACACGGCGTTGAGCTGGGCCATCAGCATCGGACGGTCGCTGCCGTTCCTGATCCTGATGGCCGCGATCATGCCGTTCACCCGTTTCATCACCGGCACCAATATCGGGATCGCCGCCGCCGTGGTGCCGATGTCGCTGGCCGGGATCGCGTTCTTCACCCGGATCGTCGAGAACTCGCTGCGCTCGGTCCCGCCGTCGGTGGTCCAGGTGGCCCGCGCCGCGGGCGGATCGCGGGTGCAGATCATCCGCACCGCCCAGCTCACCGAGGCCGTGCCGTCGATCCTGGGCGGCCTGACCATCAACATCATCGCGATGATCGAGTACTCCGCGATCGCCGGCACCATCGGCGCGGGCGGGATCGGTTATGTCGCAGTGACTTACGGCTACCAGCGCTTCGACCAGGGCGTCATGCTGGCCACCATCGTCATCCTCGTCGTCACCGTCGCCGCCGTGCAGTTGATCGGCGACGCCCTGGTCCGCTTCACCACCCCGCATGCCCGCGTGAGAGGAACCGTCAACGCATGACCGCCACCGAAGTCGACAGCTCCGACCACGGGTTCGAACTCAAGAAGAGACCAACGTGGATCTGGATCGCCGAGAGCCTGGTGCTCGTGGTGGCCGTGCTCGTCGCCGGCCGGTTCCTGTTCTTCGGGAAAGCGCAGTCGGCGAACGAGATTCCCGGGGCGACGCTGATCGTCGCCACCAACGAGGGCAACGCCGCCGAGCAGGCGCTCATCGAGTACATCTCCCGCGAGGTCGCACCCCGGCACGGCATCAAGGTCGGGTTCCGCGGGCTGGCGGACAGCAACACCATCAACCGCGCCGTGAGCGACGGTGAGGTCGCCGGCACCATCTACCAGCACAAGCTGTGGCTCGGGCAGGTGCTGGAGGCCAACCCGGACTTCCAGGAGGAAGCCGCCACGCCGGTGTTCCGGTGGGGCTTCGGCATCTGGTCGGACAAGTACACCGACGTCAACCAGCTGCCCGACGGGGCGAACGTGTCGCTGTACTCCGATCCCGCCAACGAGGCCCAGGGCCTGTGGCTACTCGAGCGTGCCGGCCTGATCACGCTGAACCCGGCCGTCGACAAGTGGACGGCGACGCAGAAGGACATCGTCGCGAATCCGAAGAATCTGAAGTTCACGCTGCTCGACTTCGCCGCGCAGTCCCGCTCGCTGCCCGATCTCGACGCGGCGGTGGGCTACACCGAGTACTACCTGGCGGCCAAGATCCCGCTGCAACAGCAGATCTTCGCTCCACCGGCCCCGGACGAGTTCGCCGGGCAGCTGACCATCGGCAGCCGCTGGGCCGACACCGACAACATCAAGAAACTGGTCGAGACATTCAAGGACCCGGCCGTGCAGCAGTTCCTGGCCACTGATCCCAGCGTCAAGGGGATCCTGCTGCCGCTGTGACCTCGATGCTCAGTCGACGTCGAAGCGTTCCTCGATGAGTCGTTCGTGCGCTCGTCCGTCCGTCAGTTCCGCGCGGTCCTCCGGATGACGCCAGTAGTGTCGCACCATCCAGTACAAACCCACGCCGCGGGGAACGTAGAGGTCGGCGCCCTCGATGATCACCTCACTGCCGTCCTTCAGCGCCAGCACGACCGCCTTACGGGTTCGCTTCTTCTCTGGTGCGTCCAGGACATCGTCGATGTCGCCCCACGCGTAGAACTTGGTGCGGATCACATCGGTGTTCTCGACACCCGCGAGGGTCAATCGGACGTACCCCCACCCGTTCCTGCGCCGCCAGCCGACGGCCAACCGTCCGACCACGAGTATGACCACGACGGCGAATGCGTACGGTGAGGCCCGCCGCGACATACTCGACGTGGACATGTCCAGAGTCCCGGTGAAATACAGGACGTTGTACAGCACAGCTGTCGCGATGAAGGCCAGCAGCGAGACGAACCCGAAGACGGCCATCCAGCGGTCCGGCAGCACAGTGGTCCCGGTTGCGTCGCACCGGACGCGATATGGCACGAAACCGTAAGAAGCGCGCGCCATTCCGACGGCCACGGGCAGCGGCGACGCGGCGAGCAGAAGGAAGAACACCGCCGTCGGGTAGCTGCCACGGACGGCCGCCGATACGGCGTACTCCAATCCGAAGCCGATGAGGAGGAAGCCGAACGCAAACAGCCAGCGGTACCTCGTGCGCGCACGCTGCCACGCATCGGGCTCGGGCAGGTTCAGTACGGGCACAAGACGTTCCCCACGGCCTCACCCAGGTCGGCCCCTTTCCAACCCCCGAGCAAGGATCCGCCGATCACGAACAGCGGAACGGCGCCAACTGCAAGCGGGCCGGTCACCGCACCAACGGCCGCGCCCGCGGCTGCGCCCGCCTCAGCGCCCGCCCAACCACCGCCAGCCCCACCGATCCCGCCGAACGCCGCGATGCACGCATCCCTTCCGGACTCGGCCATCACCATGTCGAACACCGTCGTCGCCAGACCCAGCGCCGGCCCACCGAACTTCGCTGCTTTGCCGATGTCATCGACGGACTGCGCGGTCAGCATGGGCAGGCCACCACCGCGTTGCACATGCTTCTCCAGGCCCGAGAGCACTGACCCCGCGCCCAGAGACATGTTGTCGATCACTTCGACCGGCACCGCCTGATGCCGACCGCCGGCGGTGGTGAACCCGGCATTCCGGTATCCCGTCGGGTCCATCGACATCGTGAAGTTCGACCCGTCGGGCCATGTGACCGAGGTGTAGTCGCAATCATTCCCGAGGTCGTGCCACGAACTCGACCGCGAAACCTCCTCACCGGTCTTGTCGAATTGCTCGACGGTGATGAACTCCTGCCGGTCCGGCCAGTCGAACGGGTCCTTCCGCGTGATTTCCTGCCTACTGCCGTCCTGCATGAACACCGTCGTCACCTCCTCGCCGTACGCATTCTCCGACTCGACGACCTCTCGCACGGTGATCGACATGTCGCCATCGCGCAACGCCTCCTCCTGGAGCATGCCGATCGGGTCCCGCGGATCCGGCACTTGGTCCTGCGGCCTTTGCGGCGCAAGCGGTATCTCGAAGGGATCATTCGCCGGCGCGGCCGAGACGAACCCGAAGCGCCCGCCGGCTTCAGTCACCGCCTTGGCCAGCGCGTCGTCCGCATCGCCCACCGCGGACAGCAGGCCGTTGATCGCCTCCTGCTCAGCGGCCGCGAGCCTTTCCAACTCGGCGAAATCGTCCGCGGGCATCCGCACCGGGTCGATGAGCACCACCCACTGATCGGTGACGCTCAGTGGCCCCGCGTCGACTTGGTCGGCCTTGGCCAGCAGCGCACCCCGCGCCGCACCGATCGCGTCAGCGCCGTTGCGCAGCGCCGCCGCGACCGCATCCGCGTAATTAGACAGCTCCGTGGCGTTGGCGTTCGCCCGCCCGAACATCGCGCTCGCGGCGTCGTGGGCGCGGCCCTCCCATGCCCGCGTTTCGGGCATCCGACCGCACGCGGTGTCGACGCCCTTGACCGCGGCGGCCACAGTGTCCGCCGCCGCACCGACTGCACCCGCCGAGGTCGCCAGCGCGTCCGGGTTCCAGCTCTGCAGCGTCGACCGTGACGGCAGCATCAAAACAGCCCGTCGAACTGGCCGGCCAACGCGTCGTCGGCCACCTCGAACGTCTCACCCGCGCCGCGCACCGCTGTCCCCATCTTCGTCACGTTCTCCGCCAGACGGGTCGCCATCTGAGTGAAGTGCTCCCCCACCGCTCGCACCGCCCACTGCGTCGTCGAGCCGGGCAGGGCATCGCCCGCGGGAAGGGTCTTGGCGCCTACGTCCGCCGCGCCGATGTCCGCCGCCGCGATATCCACCTGACCGGCAAATGCGCGCAGAATCTCCGGATTGACCAGCATCGCCACCCTCCGCACCCGCTTCCATGATGTTTTGATTCTGCGGCACCGTGAATACCCCCGACTCCGCTAATTTCCTCGACGGTGTTACACCTAAGGGTCAGGTGCTACACTCGCGCTCATGCCGACCGATCACCGGCGCCACGCAATCACCGAGACCGACGACATCAGCCGCGCTCTCGATGACGCACGTCGCGCCTGGCCCGAGCTCGCAGACAGGCCCGGAGCACTGCTGCGCCAACTGATCCTGGTCGGACAGAAGATGCTCGCGCACAACGAGATCGAGATGCGTCGCGCCCGCCAAGAAGCGATCGACGAAACCGGCGGCGCGCTGACCGGGATGTTCGGCGCCAGCCATCTCCACAAGCTCCGCGAGGACTGGCCCGAGTGATCATCCTCGACGCTAGCGTCTTGATCGCCCACTTCGAATCCACCGACGCCCATCACGTTGAATCCACCGACCTGCTCGCGGCCCACGCGTCCGAGCCATTCGGATCCAGCGTCGTCACGCTTGCCGAGATCTACGCGGCAGCGGCGGAGCGAGCAGACCTCCTCGGCTATCTCCTGAGCCGCCTCGAGGTCGTGTCTCTCGACCTACCCGCCGGCAGCGCTCGGCGCCTGGGTGAACTGCGTGCCACGACCGGCCTCAAGATGCCGGACTGCTGCGTCCTCTACACCGCCGAGCATCACGCAGCCGCCCTCGCCACTTTCGACGCCAAGCTCGCCGCTCGGGCCGCCGAGCTCGGAGTGCCGCTGGCGGGCAAGGCGGGAACGCTGTTCACCCAGCCGGTCACCGCACCCGATCTCGCCGCGGGGCGCATCCGGATCCCAGTCGCAATCAAACCCGCCCTCCCCGACACCCGCACGTCGGTGCGCCTCGTCCTCCGCGGCCGCGAGCTGGAGGTGCGGTGGGACCCACGCAACGGTCCCGACCGCGCGCGGTCCGGTGTCCTCAGCGTCGGCCGCGCCACCCTGGCCGAAGCAGTATCGCCCGGCGAGCGCCTGGAGGTCGTCCCGCAGCCGGACGGCCGCATCGAACTCCGCTGATTTCACGCCGCCACCCACTCCACCCCGTTACATTCAGGCAGCGAGGTGACACCTATGAACACTCTGATGCGGCACCCCTACCGGGTGCCGCGCGTCGACAAACCGCGCGCCGAGGGCCGCTTCTACCTGCCCGACGGCCGCCGCCTCGGCTTCGCCGAATTCGGTGACCCGTCCGGCGACCCGGTGCTCTGGTTCCACGGCACCCCCGGTGGACGCCGCCAGTTCCCGCTCCTCGGCCGCCGCGCCGCCGAGAAGCTCGGCCTGCGCGTCGTGCTGCTCGGCCGGCCCGGCACCGGGCTGTCCGATCCGCACCCCTACGACGCGGTCGCCGACTGGACCGCCGACGTCGCCCACGTCGCCGACGCCCTCGGCGCCGACCGCCTCGCCGTCGTCGGCCTCTCCGGCGGCGGCCCCTACGCGCTCGCCTGCGCCGCCGTCCCGCCGCTCGCGAGCCGCATCGCCGCCGTCGCCGTCCTCGGCGGTGTCGTCCCCTCCGTCGGACCCGATGCCCTCGCCACCGGCGCCGTCGACCTCGCCCGCCGCTTCGCCCCGGTCCTGCACGAATTACGCCGTCCCCTAGCCGGATTCATCTCGACGCTCCTCACCCCGCTCCTCCCGGCCGCGCACTACGCCTGCCAGGCATACGCCATGACCACGCCTGAGGGCGACCGCCGCGTGCTGCACGACCCGGAGATGGAGGGCATGTTCATCGACGACCTCGTCCTGGTCGCGCGCGGCCGGTTCCAGGCCATCGTCGACGACGCCCGGCTCTTCGGGCGCGACTGGGGTTTTCGGCTCGCCGAGGTCAATGCGCCGGTGCGGTGGTGGCACGGCGACGCCGACCACATCGTTCCGCTGGCCGATGCGCAGAAAGCGGTCGAGCTGCTGCCCGACGCCGAACTCGTCCTGCGCTCGGAGGAGAGCCACCTCGGCGGCTTCGCCACCGCCGACGAAGTCCTGCACTTCGTTCGCTCACAGCTGTGACCCAGAGCCTCAGACCCCGAACGTCGACGCCCCGCTGAGTATCGCCCAGACGATGAACGCTGCGAGTATCGCGACGATCACCGACACCGAAATCAGGCCGGCAACAACGATATTCGTGCTCACCCCGAAGGTAGAGGCCGGCCGGACGGCCGGTGCCGCGCGTACCACGGGCCGCGGCCCCGTGGGCGCGCCCCGGCGTGCGAGGCGCTCCTCGCTGATCGCACACCACGGGCACCGTGCCGTACCGACCGGAACCCGGTGCGTCCCTGACGAACACGTCGTCAGTTGCAACCGCAGCAGGCTGTCCCGCCATTCCGCCGCGCTCGGCCGGCTCGCGGGGTCGCGCAGCCCGTCGGTGAACGCCCGGGCGAACAACTGCTGAATCTCGGCGGGCAGGAACGTCGGCGGCGGGGCCAACGGATGCGTCTGCAGCGGGGACCCCGGCCCACCCGCCCAGGCGCCCGACCGCGCCAACGTCAGCGCGTCGGGCTGCTGCCCGCCGCCGGTCCAGATGCCCCGCATGAACGGGTGGTTGCCCGCCATCAGCAGGAGATGGATGTGCACGGCGAGCGCGAAGAGATCCGACGGCTTCTCCCGCGGGTACCGCCGCAGGTCGACGCCGATGAGTTCGGGGGCGGTGAACTCCGGTCTGCCGACACTGCACAGGAATCGGCGGCCCGCCGCATCGGTGAACTGCATGGAGTCGCAGTCCACCAGCGTCACCTCGGTGGTGTCGGAGACCAGGATGTTGCGCTCCTGGAAGTCGCCGATCACCGCGTCGACGCGGTGCACCACCTGCACCGCCAGGCACAGGTTGGCCGCCGTGCTGACCAGATGCTCCCACGACGCATGCCGGGTCCACTGCGGACCGCCCGGCAGCGGGTCCTCTCGGTTCGACGGGTTGCTGATCGTGTGGATCTCCACCGCGGTCGCGGTGTCCACCCGCGGCATGACGAACCCGATCGGCCGGTCCCCCTCGAGCAGCAGCCCCGACGGCCACGTCAGCACCACGAAACCGTTGGGCTGCACCCGCCCCGGGGGCGGGGACTGTACCATCGCCGCGACCTTGTCCAGCTTCGCGCCCAGCCGCGTGAGGTCCGGGTGAAACACCTTGGCCGCCAGATCCGGTCGCTCCGCGACGCCGTAGACGGTGCCCTCACCGGCGCGGGCGAGCACCGGCGCCAGCGTCAGTCGCTCACCGGTCGCGAGACGTAGTTCCGTCATCGCCGACGCCGCCACAACCCACGACGCCGTGCACCTCGGGTCAGCGGCACGGTCTCGAGCTCGGCGACCGACGTTCCCGGCGCGGGCGAACTGTCCGTCACCGCACCGACCGCCGACCCCGACACCGCGGCCAGCACCATCGTCTTGTCGTCGCCGGTCTGGTCGTCGGTGATCCCGCGCAGCAGCGCCGCGAACTGGTCGGCCCGCGCCCCGGCGCGCACATGTTGCCAGGAGTCGCGGAAGAACGGCTCGTAGGCCTCCCCCGTCCCGATGTCGGTGATCTTGTAACTCATCCCGTCCGTGCTGAGCGCGAACGCCGTCACCCCGTCCACCGATTGCGTGCGGAACGACCCCTCAAACGCCCTGTCGGACTGCAGGAATGAGGTGGTGTTCGCGTAGCCGTCCTTCTCCTCGATCAGCAGGGATCCGACCCGGCCGTCGTAAAGTTCGGCGGCGATCACCCCGTCGCCGATCTGGCCGAACACCGCCCGGCCGTGGTCCGCGACCGCCACGCACAGCGTCGTCGACAGCCGCATCGGCTCCACTCCGAGCGCGGCGGCCTGCCGGGTGACCCGGGTGAGCGCGTTGTCGAACAACCAACGCATCAACTGTTCGGGGTCGCCGCTGCGGAAGTTCTCGACGAACGCCGGCTGCAGCCCGTCGGTCAGCACGCTCTGGCAGGCGGCGTACGCACCCCACGCCGAGGTTCCGGTGACCGCGCCGGCACCATCGGCGACCGCGGCCACGACGTAATTGCCTGCGACGCCATAACTGTAGGCGTCGTCGCAGCCCAGTCCGCGGCGCTCATGCTCCTGCCCGGTCACCGACGCACCGCACACGGCCCACCGCGGCGCCCCGTCGGGGCACCCGGGTCTCACGCGCTGGTCCAGCCGGCGGCCGAGGGCAGCGGCACCCGGCCGTTCATCGCCTCGTGGGTCTGATCGTCGCGGGCGAACTCGGTGCTGTTGGACACGTTGCTCAACGAGGCCGACAACCACTCGAAGAGCTCCTCGTACTTGAGGCCCTCCAGCGGCGCGGGGCTGCGCTGCAGCGACAGCCGCCCGAGCTGCTGATAGTCCACCCGCGGTCCTGCGCCGACCGCGAAAACCGTGACACCGCGCGCGGATTCGACGGCGTTGAGCCGCGCGACGGCCTCGTCGAAGCCGTCCAGGTTGGGCTTGCCATCGGTGAGCAGGAGAATCCACGGCCGGTAGTACTGCAGCCCCGCGGCCTTGTAGGCGTGCTTGCGGTCCTCGAGGATGTCGAGTGCGAGGTGGATACCGGCGGCCATGTTGGTGGTCCCCGACGCGGTGAACGCGACGGGCTGCAACGTGCGGGCCTCCTGCATGGGCACCAGCACGGTGGCCACCGTCCCGAACGTCACCACGGCGACCTCGACCCGCTTGCTCGCCAACACCTCGTTCTGCAGATAGCGGGTGAACGCCGCGAAACCGCGCTCCAGCGCCGCGATCGGCTCGCCCTGCATCGATCCCGACACGTCGGCCAGCACGACGCAGGCGACGCGGGGGTCGGGGTTCGCATCGTTCAGCGCGACCGACCAACCCCACTCAGACATCGCCGACTCCCCGTCTCGACTTGACCACCCGTCCGGGAGATCTTCGCATCGACGGGCGCACGCGTCGCACCGAATGACGCGGAATGTCAGTGCCGTTCGGTGTCACCGCCGCCGTAGGTGGTGCCGGCCGCGAAGCGTTGCGTCGACTCCGCCAGTACCTTGGCCACCCGGTCGGTGCCGGGCGGGGGGTCGGGGCGGAAGATCTTGGCCGTGGCGGGGGCTGCCTCCTGCGCGCGCGGGATGGCGATCGTCGGCGGTGCCTGGGACACCGCAGGCTCGACCGGCGGCGCCCACGAGTAGGTGGTGATCGTCGTCGTGGGGGCCGACTCCGGCTCCGGCGCAGTGTCTTTCGGTGCGACGGTGGTGCCTGTCGACCGGTCCGCCGTGCTGGTCACGAACGCGATCACGACCAGGGCGACGCCGAGCACACACAACGCCACATCGAAGGTGCTGGTGATCTGTTGGCCCAGCGTGTTGCCGTACACCTCGGTGATCGCGTCCGGGTTCAACGGCGGCACCCGCGGCACCAGCGCCACCCCCACGATGACCCGGCACACCGCCAGGACGAACAGCACGCCGTACCCGATGCTCAGCAACATCCGCGGCGCCGCCTTGCCCGAGCTGTTGAGGAACAGCCAGACCGCCACGACGGCCGCGACCAGGTCGAAGGCCATCAACGTGGTCGCGTAGTACGGCGGGGAAGGCAGGGCCAGTGCCGACGCCAGCATGAGATCCACGATCCGCAGCACCGCCGACCCGCCGCACCAGACGGCGATGAGAACCAAGCACTTTCGCGCCGCTGACCGCCAGACGTCGACCGCGTTCCGGTTGAGCGCGGCCAGCACAGTCACCGTCGCGATGGCGCCGGCTCCGGCCACCCACGCCAGGTAACCCTCGAATCCGACACCCGCGGTCGAGGTGTTCTGCGCGATGCCGTGGAAGGCGTCTAGGTCGCGCCCGACGGGCAGCAGCCACGTGAACACGCCGGCGACCAGTGCCGCACCCGCGAGCAGAACTGTGGCCAGCCCGGCCTCCCGGTTCGTCGACATGAGCCAACGGCTGGTGATGACCACCGGCAGCAGCGCGACGACGGCGTAGAGCACCGCGGCGACGGTGACCACGAGGTTCTGCGTCCCGGTCTCGGCGTTGCCGATCTGCGGGAGGACAAACCGGGTGCGCCAGTACAGGTTGAACGCGACCGCAGCGATCGCGAGAACCAGCGAGACTACGCCGATGATCCGGCAGGCCTTGCTCCCAGAGCGGTCATCGCCGACGGCCGCGATCACCGGCGCCGCGCCGAGGAGCGCACCGCCGACCGCGAGCCATGCGCCTGGACCCATTCCCGGTGGGACCTCAGCGGTTCCGCCCGCCCGTACCGCCTGCACCACTGCATAGACCAGGAATGCGAACGCCATGGCCAGCATCGGGCAGTTCAACGTGATTCGCAGCCGGTTCAGCGTCGCGAGATCACTTTCGTCCCTGTTGATTCCGCGGCCCACGTGGGTCAGGACCAGCGCGGCCAACGACGTCAGCGCCGCCACGATCAGCAGGCCCATGATCCAGCCGGGGCTGCCGGCGATGGTGATCCCGGTAGCGATGTTCCACGGCAGCAGGACCGCCAGCGTCACCAGCACCGCGGCGACCGCGTCACGGATGACGTTGGCCCGGTGCAGCCGTTGGGACGCCGTGGCCGGGTCTTCGATTGCGTTGCTCATCACCGATCTCCGATACCGCTAGTTGCTTCCGGATCCGAACAGCCCACCGCCGAACGGCAATTCGGGCAGTTCGAAGGACGGCAGATCCGGCACCGAGGGTGCTGCCGGCGCCTCGGGTTCCGGGGCGAACGTCGGGATCTCCAGCTTCGGCAACTCGAACGACGGCAGCGAGGGCTGCTGCACGGGCGGCGAGGGCGGTTCGTACACCGGAACCTCCGGAACGTCCGGCACGGGGATCTCGAACTTGGGCTCCGGGATCACGACCGGGGGCTCGGGCGCCTCCAACACCCGCTCCGGAATCTTCGGCGACGGCTTGGGTAGCTCAATCACCGGGTCCGGCAGATCGACGGGCGGCGGCTTGGGCAGCTCCACCGCCGGCTTCGGCAGCTCCACCGCCGGCTTGGGCAGACCCACCTCGGGCTTGGGCAGACCCACCTCGGGTGCGATCCCGCCCGGGTTCAGTCGCGTGACGGGACCGTCGGGCGACGGGCCGGCGCCCGGGATGTTCACAGGCGGCGTCGATCCCGATGGCGGGCCGTCGCCCGGGAGCACACTCGAGACGTCGATCCCTTTCTCGGGCAGATCCACCCCCGAACCCGGGACCAGACCCTCGGACACGGTCCCGGGGTCGATGACCGGACGCGTGCCTTTGGTACCGGGCAGCGATTCGCCGACCTCCGGCGACAGAATTCCGCCGAGGATGGGTGCCGGCGTCCCCTCACCCGGCCCACCCGTCGGGACGAGCCCCTGCAGGGCCGTCGTGTCGACGATCTTGGTGTCGACAGGCAGCACGTCCTTGGCGACGGTGTCCACGGCGCCCGTCTTGAAGATTTGAGGCGGTATCGCATTGATGTCCGTCGAGGTGCCCTCGAGGGTGTCGGCGACGTCGAACAGCTCGCCCTTGGTCTGAGGGACGAGGGCTACTCGACCGAGATCGCTCAGATCCGGGAATGCGCCGGAATTCCCGGCGACGGAGTTGACCGCGTTCAGTCCGGCGCTGGTGGTGCCCGCGACCGCGTCGATCGCGGTTTGGCTCAGCAGCCGCATGTTGCCGACCAGCGCCAGCACCTGGCAAGGACTCCACCGCGTGAAGTCCGGAATCAACCGGGTCACGTACCCGGAGGCATCCGGGACACTGCCGGGCCCCACGATGCCTTGCGGCTGGATCGCGGCGCTGAACTGCGTGGCGTCCGGCACCACGCCGACCGTTCCGTCCCGGTAGAGCTTGATGACCTCGGCGCCGGCGTCCCCGGTACCGCGCGAGGCGTTGAGCATCTGCGGCCGGAAGGTGCGGGCCTCGGGCTCGACACCCGGCGGCGGCACCTCCTCGATCATCGTCCAGCCCGGCCCGTCCGGGGTCACGCCCTGTCCCGGAGCCACCGGAAAGTACTTGCCCGCCAACGAATCGTCGGTCAGCCGAACCGCCTGCTCCCGCACGTCGGGACGGATGTTGAGCGCGACGGTCACCGCCAGCGCGGCGAAGCCGACGACCACCACCGCGGCCACCGTGCTGCCCAGAAGCAGCGCCCGCGGCCGGTCCGCCGGAGCGGCCGCCTCCTCCGCGGATTCCTCGACCTCGTAGTCCTGCGAATCCACGGCGCTCAACGGTCGCATCGGGGTCTGCATCGGCACGGCGGCATCGGCGATGCCGAAATCCTCCGCGTCGTCGACCTGTGAGTACGCCAACTGCTGCGCCTGGGGGCTCAGCATGGTGTCACCCCAGTTCATCGAGTCGATCAGAGCCTGTCCCGCAACGGAATTCCCCGGCCGCCGGGTTCCCGCCAGCGCCGCGCCGCGCGCGATCGCGGACTCCGGGTCGTCCACGAACTGCAACGGCACCGGCGACACCGCCTGCAGATCGGCGGTCAGCGCGTCGTCGACGGGTGCACCGAGCACGATCACGCTGGTCGCTCCGCCGGGTTCCTCGCCGAAGCGTTCCAACAGCGTCCGGTAGGCCGCGCCCCGGTCACCGCCGGTCACCGGTTCGACCGCGATCAGTGAGGTGGTGTCGGCGGCCGCGTCGACGATCGTCAGGGCGGCGGTGTCCGCATCGCTGGTCAGCGTCGCGGTGGTGTCGCCGCCGACCAGGCTGCGGGTCACCTCGGTGACCGCATCGGAGCGCGACACCACGGTCACGTTGGTCAGATCGGCGTCGATCAGGGCATCGCGCACGCCGGCCGCCGTATCGGGGTCCGCGCTGCAGACACTGGTACCGACGAGCCGGTGCCCGGACTCGGTCAACATGCGGTCGGTCGATGCCAGCGCCGACACCACCGCGTCGACTGGCTGGTTCGACAGGTCGATCGCGGACTGGTCGATGACCGCGTGCGGGGCGGTCGCGTCGAGTAGCGCGATCCGCGCTTCCGCCTTGTCCAGCACTACCCCGAGCGTCACGTCCATCCCGAGTTCCCCATCTCTCTATAACGCTGCGAAATATCTCTGGCCGTCTCGCCGGTAGTGCAGGCAGACTTTAAAGCCTCATTAGTTGCGATGTGAGCAAACCAGTCATCGCAGCCGCGACTCATCCTCACATTTGCACCTTCGGCCCAGGTATCCGTCGTTCGGTCGACGCGGTCAATATTTGCGAATGCGAACATTTACCGCACCGCCCCCGGCTCCGGCAGATAGAGGTACAGGCCGACGACCACGGCGCCGACCACCACGTACACCCCACTGATGACCATCGCGGCGCGGGCCAGACCCGACCCGCCCTGACCAGATGTCTCGATCTGACGGTGCGCCACATAGGACAGCGGCAGCGTGAACAGCGCCGTAACCAGCCCGAACACGAGAGTGGTGACGAACGTGGCGACCGCCAGTCGATTGAGCGGCGGTGCCGGCGACAACTCGGGGGCAGTGAATCCGGCGGCCGGCGCCCACGTGGCGCCGCCGGAGATGTAACCCGCGCCGAACCTGCCGGGCGGCAGCGTCGAGTCAGCCACCGCGCGTGCCCTCCTGACGGTCGTACGGGTTTGCCAGGAAAGAGTTTCTCATGTGCCTCTCAGGTTGAGGCAATCGTACGATCGGGCGACAGCGATTCCCGCCCGATCCGTCCGGCAAAGACTAATCTCTTCACGACCGCGCACCCGCCCACAAGCTCGGTGCGCAGGTTTCACCCATCACAACCCGATCACGGATACGTACGTCGAGTTCGGCGCGGAACGGAGTCAGCTGGTGGCGGGACAGCCAGGCGGTGCGGCGCTTTCGTGCCCGCAGTGTGGCTCCGGCCTGCCGCCGCACGCCCGGTTCTGCGGGACGTGCGGTCAAACCCTCAGCGGCCGCATCCTCGTCCCACGTCCGCGGGCCCGCGCTGCGCCCGTCGACGAGCCGGCCACGCCGCCGGACACGGTGACACCTGCGGGCGGCGGGGTCCGTTGCGCTGCATCACTACTCGATCTGGCCGTCATGATCAGCCCGGCCATGCCGCTGTCCACCGCCGGCGCCGTCCTCGGCGTGGCCGAGGTCGTCTACGTCGTCGTGCCGGTCGCGTTCGTGGCGGTGTGGATCTGGCTGCAGATCTGGCAGGGCCTGACGGGCAACACCTTCGGGAAGGCCATGCTGGGGTTACGGCTTGTCCGCGCCGCCGACCACCGGCCGCCGGGGGTTGGCGCCACGGTACTGCGCGGCCTGGCGTTCGTCGCCACTCTCGGCCTGGCCGGCCTGCCGGTGCTGCTGAGCCCTCAACCCGCCGCCGCGTGGCATGACCGGCTCAGCGGCCTCGGCGTGCTCGACGTGACGACCGGCGCGAACCCGCTGGGCCAACCCCGACAACGCACGCTGCGCCGGACGCCCAACCGCGGACTCAACCGGGTCGTGTCACCGGTTCCCGTATCAGGGAGACGCGGGTAGATGCAGGCCAAATTCATCCTCCGCCGGCCAGACGACAGCAGAGCGCAGCTCGCCATCACCGCCGACGCCACCGCGACGGTGGCCGAACTGGCTCAGGCGTTGGCCGCCGGCGACCCCGATCAGCGTCAACCGCCACCCGGCACCGGGCTCACCCTCAAGGTCGAACACACCGCCTTCGACCGCGGCGCGGCCGGACGGCTGTTGGATCCGGCACGCAGCCTCACCGATTCGGGTCTGCAGTCGGGGTCGACGGTCAGCCTCGCGGCGGCGCCGACGGTCACCCACGGCCGCAGGCGGGGCCGCACCGCGGCCGTCGCCCGCATCCTCGACGGCCCCGACGCGGGACTTGAATTTCCTCTGCCGCAGGGTAACTCATCTGTGGGCACGGGCCTCACCAACGACGTCACCCTCACCGACCACGGGCTCACCGACGTCCACGCGGCGATCACCGTCGGGGAGAGCATCGAGATCGTCAACCTGGCCGGGCCGTCGGGGGTCTGCATCGGCGGCCAGCCGGTGCAACGCGCGATCGTGGGGGCCGGCGACGTCGTGCAACTGGCCGCCACCTCGCTGGCGATCCTGCCCACCCTGCGGCCCGGGACCACCCAGACCGACAGCGTGGCCATCGAGTTCAACCGGTCACCTCGGGTGGTGGCCCGGTTCGACGAGCACGAGTTCACCGCACCCAGACCACCACAACCCCCCGAACCGGCCCGCTTCCCCATCATCTCGGTACTCGCGCCACTGATCATGGGGCTCATCCTGTTCGCGGTGACCCGCAGCATGCTCGCCGTGGTGTTCATCGCGCTGAGTCCAGTGCTGATGGTCGGCATGTACATCGACACGAAACTGCAGGCGCGCAGGCGCCAGGAGAACGAGGCGAAACGGTTCGCCGACTCGCTGCGCGCCCTTGCCGGCGAGCTCACCGAGGCCCAGCGGGTCGAGCGCGCCGTGCGGCTGGCCGAAGCCCCCGCGCTGGGCCAGGTTGTCGAGGCGATCCACCGGCTCGGGCCGCTGCTGTGGACGCACCGCCCGGAACACCCCGCCTTCCTCACCGTGCGGCTCGGGCTCGGGGATGCGGCCTCCCGCTGCCGGATCCGGTTGTCGGACAACGATAGCGCCGAGATCGAACACACCGCGCAACTCAACGATCTGCAGAGCCGGTTCAGCACGGTCGAGGATGTGCCGATCGTGGCGAACCTGCGCGAATCCGGTGCGTTGGGCATCTGCGGGCCGCGCGGCGTGGTCGACGGCGTCGCCCGCGGCATCGTCATGCAGCTCGCCGGACTGCACTCCCCGGCCGATCTCGCGATCACCGCGTTCAGCTCCCCGCAGTCCCGGGCGTCGTGGCAGTGGCTGGAGTGGATGCCGCACACCGGCTCGATTCACAGCCCGCTGTCGGGCAACCACCTGACCGACAGCGCCAACGGTGGGCAGGCGCTGCTGTCGCGTCTCGAGGACCTCGTGAAACAGCGAGCCGCTCGCGAAACACTCAGTGGCGACGACACATTGGTCGTTCCGGCCGTGATCGTGCTCGTGGAGGACACCGCGCCCATCGACCGGTCCCGACTCACCCGACTGGCAGAACAGGGCGGGCCGGTCGGTGTGTACGTGGTGTGGGTGGCCACCCAGGTCGAGAGCCTGCCCGCCGCGTGCCGCACCTTCGTGCTCATCGAGAACGAGTCCGAAGGCGCCACCGTGGGCCACGTCCGCCACGGCCGACACACCTTCCCGGTGGCCTGCGAGAGCATCGAGGTCGCCGACGCCCGGCAGGTCGCGCTGCTGCTGGCACCGGTGGTCGACGTGGGCGCGGCTGTCGAGGACGCAACCGACCTGCCGCGCTCGGTGTCGTATCTGACGCTGGCAGGCACTCGGATGGCCTCCGACCCGGCAGCCGTCGTCGCACAGTGGGTCTCCAACGAATCCGTGCTGACCCGCATCGGCAGGCCGCGCCCGCCCGCCGGTCAATCGGCCGGTCTGCGGGCGCTGGTGGGTTCTACCGGAGCCCAGGAGCTCCACCTCGATCTGCGCGAACACGGTCCGCACGCCCTGGTCGGCGGGACCACCGGATCAGGCAAGAGCGAGTTCCTGCAGTCGTGGATCATGGGCATGGCCGCCGCGCACAGCCCCGATCGGGTGAGCTTCCTGCTGGTCGACTACAAGGGCGGCACCGCGTTCGCCGACTGCGTCGGGCTGCCGCACACCGTCGGCCTGGTCACCGACCTCACCCCGCACCTGGTGCGCCGGGCGCTGACCTCGCTCGGCGCCGAGATCCGCCGTCGCGAACAGCTTCTCAACGTCAAACGCGCGAAGGACCTGATCTCGCTCGAACAGACCGGTGATCCTGATACGCCGCCGAGCCTGATCATCATCGTCGACGAGTTCGCCGCGCTGGCCTCCGAGGTGCCGGAGTTCGTCGACGGGGTCATCGACGTCGCGCAGCGCGGCCGCTCACTCGGACTGCATCTGGTGCTCGCAACCCAGCGACCGGCCGGGGTGATCCGCGAGAACCTGCGCGCCAACACCAACCTGCGGATCGCGCTGCGCCTCAACGATATCGACGATTCGCTCGATGTCATCGACGATCCGATCGCCGCATCGTTCCCGCCCGAGATCCCCGGCCGGGCGGTCGCCAGGACGGGCCCGGGACGGCTGACCGCATTCCAGGCGGCCTACGTCGGCGGCTGGACCAGCGAACAGCCCGCGCAGGCCCCGATCGAGATCTCCGAATTCGTCTTCGGCCGCCGCCGGCCATGGCACAACCCGACCGCCGCCAAGGGTGCGGTCCGACCGAGCGGCCCGACCGACATTGCGCGGATGGTCGGCACCGTCCGCGCCGCGACGCAGCATCTGCGAATCCCGTTGCCGCGCAGACCGTGGCTGCCCCCGCTGCAGGCCACCTACGCGCTCGAGGACCTCGCCCCGCAGTCCGACGGCCCCGCGCTGGTGATCGGCACGTGCGACGTTCCGACCGAACAGACCCAGACTGTCGAGACGTTCTCCCCCGACGACGCCGGAAACATGGCGATCATCGGCACCGGCGGCGCCGGTAAGTCGACCGCTCTGCGCACCTTGGCGATCTCGGCGGCGCTCAACCCGCACGACGGGCCCGCCCACGTCTACGGGCTCGACTTCGCCTCCGGCAGCCTGAAGATGCTCGAGGCGCTGCCGCACGTTGCGGCCGTCGTCGGCGCAGACGACGAGGAACGCATGGGCCGTATCCTGCGCCGCCTCACCGCGCTGTTGGAGAACCGGGCGCGCCGCTTCGCCCGCGTCAACGCCTCCACACTCACCGAGTACCGCAGGCTGGCCGACCCCGACGAACCGCGGGTACTGCTGCTCGTCGATGCCATCGGCCCGTTCCGCGAACAGTACGAACACGTTTCGCACACACCGTTCTTCGCGATGCTCAGCCAGCTCGCCTCCGACGGCCGGATGTTGGGCATCCACGTCGTCATCACCGCCGACCGCCCGGCCGCCATTCCGTCCTCGCTGGCGTCGACGATTCAGCGGCGTCTGGTGCTGCGGCTGGCGTCCGACGACGACTACGTGCTCGCGGGAGTGAGCGGCGACATCCTGTCGGCCACCTCACCCCAGGGCCGGGCCATCCTCGACGGACGCGAACTACAGGTCGCCGTGTTCGGCGGCGACGCCAACGTGGCCGTGCAGGCCCGCGCGATCGAGCGGTTGGCCGAGCAGATGCGGCGCGACCGGTTCGCCGCGCCCAAACCGGTGGAGCGGCTCTCCGACCGCATCGAGTTCGACGCGCTGCCGGTCAGCACACCGACCGGTGCGGCGGTGATCGGGGTGGCCGACGAATCGCTTGCCCCACTCGGCATCACCCCCGCTGGGGTGTTCATGGTGACCGGACCGCCCGGCAGCGGCCGCTCCACCGCCCTGGTCACCCTCGCGCAGGCCGTCCGCCGGCAGCACCCATCCGCGCAGATCGTGCACCTCGCTCCGTCCGTGTCGACCATCGCCGGTCTGGACGTCTGGTCGAGCACGGCGACCGGACAGGACCCGGTCATAGACCTGGTGAACCGGCTGACGCTCGCCCCGCCCCCGCGTGGCACCGGTGAGCTGATGGTGGTCATCGAGGGCATCGCCGACTTCGGCGGCACCGCCGCGGAGAACGAACTGGCGCGCCTGATCAAGACGATCGGCGACGCCGCGCTCGTCGTCGGCGAATCCGAGGTGTCTGGTTGGGGTCAGGCGTGGTTGCTGGCGCAGCCGTTCAAGACGGCCAGGCGCGGAATGCTGCTGTGGCCCAGCGGTGTCGAGGCCGACAGCTTGTTCAACACCTCGATCGGCGTGATCCGCCGCAGTGACTTCCCGCCCGGGCGGGGCGTGCTCATCGAGCGCGGTAAGGGGGTGTGGATGCAGGTGGCGCAACCCGTGATCTGACCACACAGCACGACAACGAAGAACGACACATAGGAGGAAGACATGGCACTTTTCGGGCAGGACATCGATCAGGTACGTCAGTTGGCGACGCAGCTCAACGCGAAGGCGGGCGACATCGAGGGCGTCATCGCGCAGCTGACGTCGGCGGTCAACTCGGTGCAGTGGATGGGACCCGACGCCGAACGGTTCAAGGCCGACTGGCAGGGCCAGCACGTGCCGCAGCTGCGCCAGGTCGTCACCGCACTGCAGAACGCTTCGCAGAACGCCAACCGCAACGCCACCGAGCAGCAGCAGGCCAGCGTCTAGGCACGAACCACGAATTCGGGTGCTCGTGCGCAGCCCGCCCGGCTGCGCACGAGCACCGAGTTCCCGAGGAGGATGAACATGACCGTCACCGGTGCCGATCCCGGCCAGCTCCGCACCACCGCAAGCCAATTCATCCAGGCGGCGGACCGGCTGCAGAGTTCGATGAAGGGCCTCAACGGCTTCGTGTCCAACGCGGCGATCTGGCGCGGCCCGGATTCGGAGCGGTTTCGTTCCGAGTGGAACGGCCAATCGGTGTTCGCGCTCAACGCCGCGATCAGCGCGCTGCGTTCCGGTGCGGACGTCCTGCGCCGTAACGCCGACGAGCAGGAGGACGCCAGTCGCGCAGACGGGGCCGGCAGTGCGGGAGGGCGAAGCGATACCGACGCCGCCTGTTACCCGCAGTCTCCCAGCGGGCTGAACGAGATGTGGAAGCAGCTCGAGGACACCCCGAACGGATGGGACCCCTTCGGCCCGGACATGTCGGGGTACCGGGTGCAGAAGGTCATGGTCGACGGTGAGGAGAAGTACATCGTCTACATCGGCGGCACCGTCCTCGCCGGCAGCCAGAACTGGGGAGCGAACGTCAACGCCATCAGCGGGGGCCTGGATGACGCACAGGTCAAAGCGTTGCAAAGGCTGATACCCGCAGACGCGGAGGTCATGTTGGTCGGCTACAGCCAGGGCGGACTCGACGCCCAGAACATCGCCGCCTCCGGGAAATTCAACGTGCAGCAGATCGTGACGTTCGGGTCGCCGGTCCGCAACGACCTCAACATCCCGGCGGTCCACCTGCAGTACGGGCAGGACATCGTGACCTCGGCGTCAGCTGTCAACCCCGGTATGTGGAGCAACGCAGCCCAGGACAGCAACGACAACGTCGAAGTCTTCTCGGCGAAGCCGAACCCGTTCACCGTCTTCGGCATCGGCGAGCATGTCGCAGGTTACGGCGAGTTGTCCGAGCAATGGGACGACGCGGTCAGCACTGACGCCGACACCCGAGCGGCCGGATCCGCCGCAGGGCTGAAGAGCTTCCAAGGTGACGTCGTCGACCAGGTCGACATCGATGACAAGGGCAGCGGCTCCTGGTGACACACCCGCAGAGCGGCTGGGCGGACCCCAATCCGCCGGACCCGCGCAACCCGCGCACCACAATCATCCTCGCGGTGTCCGGGGCGTTGTTGACGGCGCTGGTGGTCGCCGCCCTGATCGGGGTCGTGCTGTTCACCGCCGGCGACGACCAGGACGGGACGGCCGGCGAGGCCGCGCTGATCGCCGCGAACACCCCCACCGTCGACGCCTTCACCCGATCCATCCTCGTTGCACCCGTGACGATCTCGGATCAGACGGCCGCCAAGGCCGCCGAACTGCTCGAGCAGATCCCGGTCCGCGCCGACCGCGGGGTGCGGGTGGTCTCCGGTCGCCAGCCGGGCCTCTACGGCGCCACCGGCCAGATGTCTCCCTGCGATGCCGTCACCTTGGCCAACGACCTCGACGCCGACCCCGCTACCGGGCGGATCTGGGGATTGGCCCTTGGCATCACCCCGCAGCAGATCCCGCACTACCTCAACACGTTGACCGCGGTCGTCCTGCTCTCCGACACCTGGGTGACCACCCACACGCCCGCTGACGGTGTCCCCGACCCGAAACAGGCGGTGCTGCAGGCAGGCAGCGCCGTGCTGATCGACCCGCTCGGAGTTCCCCGGGTCCGGTGCGCATCCGGCTCGCCACTGGCTCCGCCGGACAACGACACGCTGGCTCACTACCGCCTCGATGGCGAGCAGTGGCCCGCGTTCAGCCTGCAGACCGTCGTCGCGGTCAAGTACGCCGCCACCGACAACTCCGGCGCGGCAGCTGAATTCACCCTCACCGATGTCGACACCGGCCGGCAGATCGTCCAGCCTGCCGGCGGCGTCATCGACCTCGGCGGTGCGTCGGTACCGCTGCCCGATCCCGCGGTCATGAACATCCCGCCCGACCGTCCAGAGAGTAGGAACCGATGAACCCGAACGGACACGCCGACTACCTTCGCCAGGCCGAGCAGCACTTCAGCGCGGGCACCCCGCCGAATGCCCGGCCGATCGGGGGCACCACCAGCAACGCTGAGCATCAGAATATCGCCCTGCTCCCCGGTGAAGACTCCGTGTTTGCAGGCGATTTCACGCCGTCACCATTGCTGCGCCACATCAAGACCGGTCTGGTGGTCACAGGTGAGCGCGTCATCGTCCGGCACCCGCAGTATCTGCTGTTCGTGATCCGGGTCGGACACACGGAGTCGAGCACGCCGCTCAGACACGTCTCGAGCACGACCGTCGGCCGCCAATTGTCGCAGCGGCGGGTGCTGTCTGCCGCCGTCGCCGGTTTTGTCGGGTTCACCATGTTGACGTCGAGCTTCGGCATGATGGGGATGGGCCCACTCGGCCCGCTGCTGCTGCTCGTCGCGTTCGGCTTGCTCGGGTTCGCGGCGTTCCAGTTGTGGATGGCACGCGGCCTCGCGCTGATCGTCACCCACAGCGGGGGCGGAGCGCTGCGCGTCGATGTCGACAAGGTCGAGTATCCGCACATGCTCGAAGCGGAAAGCGTGATCCAGCAACTTCTCTCAACGCCGACACCGGCGCCGGCGCCCCGCGCGTCGTCTCCGATCTCTCCGTCCCGCGAAGCTCCCGCCCCGCCGGCGCAGCAGCCGTTCGCCACGCGGACCCGTCCACCCGCACAGCCGACGCCGCCCGCGCAGTACCCGCGGCCTGTCACCCCGCCGTCGATCTGGCGTGGTTAACGCCTCTGGTGTTCGAGAATCAGCTCCACGGACACCGGTTCCGCCCCTCGCCGTACGGTGAGTGTGTTCGCGCGTACGCGGATGACGGTCGTGTCGCCGGTGCTGTCGAAACCGCCCGGGACCGCCGCCACGGCGACCCCTGACGTCGTCGCTCCGTCGGCGAGCCGTGCGCCGGTGTAGTAATGGGACTGGAAGATGCCCGCCGACCGGCACACCACGAACACGGTGTGCTCGGTGCGGCCGATCATGACCATGCCCTCGTGAGACTGGCACCGCGCGGGATGATCCACGAAGCCGAGGATGTCGGCGCCGCCCACCTCGCCAAAACCGGTTATGGCGCTGACATGCCCGGTGCCGGAGGATGATTCGACCCCCGGTTCATCTCTCGTCGCAACGTAGAAGACCGCGGCGGAGGTCACCACGAGCGCGGCGGTGGTCACTGCGCTGCCGACGACCCGCCAGAGTCCGTCGCTGCCGACCGACCCCGCCGTGTCCGGATCCGGGCGCATGACCGGATCGTAGGGAGGGACCGCGGTAGATGTCTGTCGGCTGTTCGGGCGACCGGCTAGTTCTGTGCGCCGGCGTCGACACGCTGCCGGATCGTCAACCACGCCGTCTGCCCCGACCACATCAGTTCGGCGCCGTCGACGTCGATGTCGCGGCCCGCATCGCCCGGGGCCACCTCGCAGACGACACTGACCGTGACCTCGTCGGCCGCGGCGGTGACGACGACGCGCGCGGATACCGTGGCCAGCGCGATCACCTGCTCGACCCGGCGCACGATGCGGTCGACGTCAGCAGGGTCGTAGGGCGGGAGATCACCATCGAAATGCACGGTGACCTCGACACCGCGGTCTTCGGCGGCCTCGATCAGCGAGCGGATCTCGAACAGCAGCGGATGATCCGCCCGGAGTCGGTCGAACAACGTTCTCAGGCGCCGGGATTCGGCCCTGGCCCGCCGACGCATCTCGGAGGTCACCGGCTCGCCTCGGCTCAGCGCGCGCAGCAGCGGGATGACGCCGGCCATGATGTCGGCGTACCGCTTGAGGTGGTCCGCCTGCAGCGCGGCCGCGACCTTCTCGGCTGTGACGACCTGTAGCAGGTTGTCGTGTTCGGCCCGCGCGTCGCGCGCGGCCCGGGCGGCCCACGAGATGAACAGCGTCGCGAACATCTGCGGGATCAGCGCCCCCGCGAGGCTGAGGCCGAGGAAGACCAGCATGGGCTTACCGGGGTCACGGACGAACGCGATGATCGCCGGGCCGCACCAGTAGGCCAGCAGCGTGCCCGCAGCACGCCGGGTGTCCCACCTCAACAACAGCGGCAGTAGACAGAAGCCGACCGCGGCGAGCGCCCAGTTGGCGTGGGTGGTCAGCTCCCGGGTGGTCAGTAGCGCCGGCTGCAGGAACGCGATGACCGCCAGGACGCCCGCCGCGACCCACGCGGGGCGCCGCTCCCGGTAGAACACGGCGGGCACCGATGTCAGTGCGCACAGGCCCGCGAGCGCGATGAGCCCGAGCTGGGCGTCGCCGTGTCGTTCGTAGGCAGCGATGGGTGGGGCCGCGGTGGCGAGACCGATGATCGCGTACGCGGTCAGCGCCAAGGTGTACGCCGCGCGCAGCCTGCCGATGAGGCGGTCGGCGCCGGTGGCCGCGTCGACGGACGCCGCGATGGGCCGATGGGCGGGCCAGGACAGCTCGGCGACGGTGCCCTGGGCGGGCGCCGAGCGTATCGACCCGCTGCCGCCGACACGGTTCATCCGGCCCACGATGGACGCGCGGATGCCGTGGCCCGACAGTCCCGCGCCAGGCGTGAAACCGATGCCGTCGTCGGCGATGGTGACCCGGTCGTCCGCGACGTCGATCCGGATAGTCTTCGCGTCTGCGTGCCGGTCGACGTTATTGGTCACCTCGCGTGCCGCCGACACGATCGCGCCGGCGAGGTCGCCGCGCAACCACAGCTGCTGACGGCCGGTGAACTGCACCGCCGTCCGCAGGAACGCGGTCTCCCTGCGGAGCACCTCGACGATGTCGACGGTGAGCGCCGGCGAGGTCCAGGGCGGGTTCTCCAGCAGTTCGAGGTCGCGACGGGCCTGGGCCGCGAGTCGCTCGTCGGCAACCTGGGCGCCCTGACCGACCATCAGCAGGGTTGCGGCCGCCGTATCATGAAGCAGCGCAAGCTGTTCCCGGTCATAGTTTCGTCGTGCCGCCGACACACTGCGGGCGATCTCCGCCGCCTGCCGCTCGTCGTGGGCCCGGTCGACCGCGCCCGCGATCCGCCACGACATCATGCGGATGACGGTCGTCGCCACCCATCCGGCGACCAGGTAGTAGAGGTCGGCCACCCGGCCGACGTCGTCCCACCCGACGACCTGCGCTGTCCCCCACCCGTAGGCGGACACGATCACCACCGTCATCGGAGTCGCCAGACCCGGCCGGATCTCGATGACGAATGTCGCCAGTGCGACGCCGACGATCGTCTCGGCGGCGTTGTGGGTCTCGAATGCGGCGGCGCCGCCGGCGATCATCCCGACACTGCACCCCACCGCGACGATCCAGCAGAAGTCCGCGGCGGTGAACTGCCATAGTTGCGACCGGGTCGCCAACCGGTAGACCGACCAAAGCCCGAGCAGGATCAGGAGCAGCCGTCCGGACGGGTGCGCGGCGACGTCCCCGTCGGCCACCGCCGCGAGCACGGCGACCACCAGGCTGGTGGTGTGCCGGACGAGCAGGCACACCAAACCGACGCGACGGGACAGGTGACGGCGGGCCGGACCGGCTCCCCCGACCCTAAGCGCGGTACTCACGCTGGCTAGTCACCCCAGTAGTTCACGATGCCGACCGCGGCACACACCTGCGGTGCGCTCAAGGCAAAGCTAAACCGAGTCGCGGCGGTGTGCGCGGCCTTCGGAGATGACCGACGGAAATTCCTCCGATCGACCGACAGTGACGCCCTTGGACCGGCGCCTCGCAGCCCATAGACTCACGCACGGCAAACCCTTGTGCCCGCGCCGGTTGCATCGCAGGCGCGCGTCCGCCGCCCGTCGAAGGCAGGTGTGGTCATCAGGCTTTCCACCGTCGACGGCCCTTCCTCCGTCGACGACGTGTCGCGGCAGCACCTGATGCGACGCGCCGCGACCGTCGGCCTGCTCATGCGGCATTGCGTGAACGCCGGCGTCGCCGCGATCGCACTCGCCGAGCCCGCCTCAGGTGTGGCCCCGGCGGGGCGGTGGCTGCTGACCGGTGTGCTGCTGTGGTCGTTGTTGCGGACAGTGACCCGCTCCCAGTCCTACGCCGTCACCTTGATCGACTTCGGCGTCACCCTGGTCGTCTGTGCCGGAATCCCGCTGCTGGTCGCCGATCCCGGCTTCTACCTGACCAACAGCGCTCCGCAGGCCATCGCCGGCACCGCCGTGGTCAGCTTCGCGGTGTCGCTACCGGCGGCGGTCACGTTGCCGATGAGCGTCGCCATCGCCGCGACGTATGCCGCAGGCACGGCTGAAGTCGTCGGACCCGAACAGGTGTGGTCGGTGCTCGCGGTGTACTACTTCGCGCTGCAGTGGGTCACCGCGTCGTTGATCCGGGCGATGTTGCTGCACGTGGCCGGCACGGTCGACAACGCCCGCCGGGCCCGCGAGGCCGCTCAGCTGGCGCGCGAGGTCGACGAGGCGGTGCGGGCGTTCGAGCGCGAGCAACTCGCGCTGCTGCACGACACCGCCGCGTCGACGCTGCTGATGGTCGGCCAGGGTGCCGACCTGCCGCCCGAGCGGCTCGCCGCGCAGGCGCGCCGCGATCTCGACCTCCTGCGCGAGGGGCCCTGGCCTCCCACCCCGGCGCGCGTGGACGTGGTCGGGGCGCTGCGCACCGTCATCGCCCACGCCCGGACGCCCACGCATCTCGAGGGGCGCGAACAACTCCGGGTCGACGGTGAGGTGGCGCAGGCGGTCATCGCGGCGACCAGGGAGGCGTTGAACAACGTCGACCGCCACGCCCGCGCGACCAAGGCACGCATCGTGATCGGTGACGACTCCGTGTCGGTGCTCGACGACGGCGTGGGGTTCGACCAGGCCTGCGCGGCCCGCGGGCACGGTATCGCGGAGTCGGTGTCCGCGCGCATGACGCGGGCGGGCGGATCGGCGTCGGTGCGGTCCGCGCCGGGTGAGGGCACCAGCATCGTGCTGAGCTGGTCTGCGCGGCCCGACCCGCAGGCGCCACCGCCGGTCGCCGATCCCGACGGTCTCATCGACCGGGTCCGGCTGATCTATGGAACGGCGTTGACGGCGTACGCAATCGCGAACCTCGTCACGACCGTGCCGTACGGGGTGGCCCAGGCCGGGCATCCGACGGTGCAGACCGCACTCGGCGTCGTCGCCGGAATCTGCGCACTGCTCGCACTTCCCGCGCTGCGTGGCCGTCCGTGGATTCCGGTGTGGCTGAACCTCGCCACACTGGCCGGCGTCATGCTCACCCAGATGACGCTGCTGGCACCGGAAAAGACCGGCACTCAGGCCGACTGGGTGCAGGGCGGGGTCGGCTGGTGTGTGCTGCTGCAGGTGCTGCCCATGCGCACCCGACACGGGGTCGTGATCCTCACCGGCTTCTGGCTGGCAGCGGCCGCCGTCGAGGTCGGGCGCTATCCGACGGGCAACGCCCTGGTCAACATCGGCCTGGGGACCGCGAGCATCCTGGGTGTGCAGCTGTTCGCGTTGATGTTCGACGGACTGATGCGCGACGCCGCCGCGGATGTGCACGCCGATGTCGCGGCCCACCGTCGGCTGGTCGTCGCCGAGCGCGTGGCCCGCGCCGTGGCCGAGGACAACCGGCGCCGGTACGCCACCCTCATCGCCAGCGTCGTTCCGCTGCTGCAGCGGCTGGGCGACGGTGAGCCGGTCACGGACTCCATGCAGCGCGAGGCCCGCGCCGAATCACGAAGGCTGCGAGCACTGTTCGATCAGTCGAACAGCCTCGCTCATCCGGTGATACAGCGGCTGCGCCCCGCGATCGACGCCGCCGAGGCTTGGGGTGTCGACGTGACCGTCGACACCGGCAGCGATCTGCCGCCGCTGGACGATGCGGCCGCCGCCGCCCTGGCCGCGCCGTTGGACACCGTGCTGTCGGCCGATATCTCGAGCGCTCACGTGGTGCTGGGCGCCGCCGGTGATTCGGTGAGCCTGAGCGTGGTGTGCCGCGGCGTCGTCGATCCGCCCGCCTTGGCGGCCGCGGTGACCGTCCACGGCGGCGACGTCGTCGTCACCGACGACACGGTGTGGTTGATCGTCGAGCGGTCCCGCGCGGCGACGCCGTGAACGCGGTCAGCTGGTCCGCCGTGACATCCGGAGTCGGCCCGGTTCCACGAGGGGCCGGGCATCCACTTCGTGAATGGTCGGGCTGAAGCCCGCCATATCCTGTCGGACAACATGTTCGGTGCGCGCCCGGCCACGCCGGCGGCAGAATTCGACGTTGCCCCACACCGTCGTGCTCACGATGCCGAGACCGATCAGCGCCCAGCTGAGTGCCGTCGCCGTCATGGCCAGGACACCCGTTCGAGCAGCACGGCGGTGCTCATGGGGTCGAACCGGGCCAGCGCACCCGCCAGTTCCCGCGCGTACCGCTTGTAGATGTCGTGGCCCAGCGACCAGGTCACCGCGGGAACCCAAGACGCGATGTTGTTGCGCGCCAACCCACCACAGACATGGGTACTCAGGCTGGTCGAGCCGTCGTCGAGCTGGGTGATGGCGACGTCGAAGGACATCAGCTCGGCGTGGGCGATTCGAGTGCGCACGGAGAAGGACAGCCGGCCGGGCGCCGCACCCTCGAATCTTATGAACGCCTTGGGGAACCCGCCCTGCACCTCTTCGCTGACGTCACGGGCGAGATGAGCGATGCGGTCCGGCTCGATGCATGTCTGCGCCCGGAAGCTCGCGCCCTGTTGGGCGGCGGGGGCGGTCATCGACGCTCCGATCGTCCGGGTTTCGCTCATTCGGAACGTTACGGAACGCGGCGGCGCGCGTCTGTCGCTCGAACGGTCGACACGGAAACCACGGCTGCGCCGAATACGCGGGCCGCGCTGGGCTTCTCGCCTTTCAGACGAGGTCGGAGAGGCTCAGGATGCCGTCTTCGATGGCGCGGGCGAGCAGAGCCGACTTCGTCGGCGCCGGCCTGCCGACCGCGGCGTACTTGGCCCTGGCTCGCTGCAGGTGGGTGCGAACGGTGCTGGGTGCGATGTAGAGACGCTTGCCCACCAATTCCTTGCTCTCCGTCTGGAACCAGGCAACGAGCACTTCCTTCTCCCGCTCCGACAGATTGGGCCGCCCGGCGGCGTTGTCGTTGAGCAGCGCCCGCGCCATCCGCGGGCCCATGTACGGGGTGTCCGAGGACGCCGCATGGACGGCCTCGATGAGGTGGGCGCGGCCCTCGGACTTCGCCAGGTAGGTGATGGCCCCCAGATCCAGACAGTTGAGGATGATCTCGTCGGCGGTGATGTGGGAGTAGACGACGACCCGGTGCCCTGACTCGCAAAGCTCGCGCAACGTGTCGAACGAGGGTCTGTTGCCGTCGATCTGCAGGTCGAACAACACCACGTCGACATCGGGTGACGCGACCGGGTATCGGTCGATGAAATCCTGGGGTGCGAGGTAGTTCCCGAGGAAGCGAATCGGCGGGTCCGCCTCCGCGCACCAAGCCTGCACTCCGGCATGTACGACGTCGTGATCGTCGATGATGACGACGCTGACCGGTCGCCGTTCGTCGTCGGCGACCTGCACCGCCACCCCCTCAGCAGTCAACTGGTCAGTCATCAGGGCTCCCCCCCGGCACCTTCACGGATCGCCACCCGGTCCTGGCGCCGATCTCGACGCGCGCGACCACCGGCGACATTCCCGTTGCGCGCCCCCCGCGCATGGCGCAGACCTTAGCCAACAAAACCGCGCTTCGCACGCCCTAGCAGCAAATTCGCAGGTAAACGGCGGCGAATTGCCCATCATTGGCGTCAATTATGCCCGCGCCGAGACCAGCTGACCGTCGCGAGTTCATCGGTCCCGGTGAAATCCGCCGTCGGCTTCCGTCGCGGGGCACCGGGGCCGTTGCCGAATGCTTCGGCCATGGTGATCGGGCGACCCGGCGCCGGAGGTCGAGCAACGAGACCAGCGGGGGCCAGACGTCAGCAGGGCCGGAAGCTCGACAGTTCGGTGGCCGGCACACCGTCGGCGGCCGCTTGGCCGCGGCAGATCGAGCTCGGGAAGCCCGTGTAACGCGTCCAGCTGTCGCCGACCAGGCGGACCAGCGACGAGGCGTCACCGAGATCGCCGGTGGTCACATACGCCCAGCCCGGGGAACACCGCACCACCTGGAGCGCCTGGCCGAGATCGGCGGAGATGCCGCCACCGTCGCACGCCTGGCCCGCGGCGGGTGTGGCCGCGAATGCGCTCGGCACCGCGGCGATCATTACCGCCTTCGCGGCAATCCTCTTGACTGACAAGATGCACCCCTTCGCCCGGTCCTATGGACTTCAAAACCACTCTGACGCAGCGGGAGTGCTCGCGGTATCGGTCGTTGGGACGACATCGGAGCCGTCAGCGGCGGTAGTCCGTGGTGCCGCGCGAATCGCGGGAATTGCTGATCACTTTCGCGTAGCACTCGTCGACGGGGATCGCCCGCGCGTCACACCACCCGTTGGCGGCGTGCGCGTCGGGGAACGTCACGCCGGCGATGGTCACCCACCAGCCGCGCAGATCGAAGGTTCGCCACTCGTCGCTCCAAACCAGGCGTACTTCGGGATACTGCCCCCGCATTCGCAGGTGCTGCTGCAGGATCTCGCACGGCGTCCACGTCACCATCCGGCCGTCGACATCCGGTGCGACCAGACCCGGCTGTTTGGAGGACAACTGGGCCACCCACCGGTCAGCGAGAGAGGACTGCACATATGGCCGGTCCGCGTCGACCTGGGCTCTCAGGGCGGCCATGGTGTCGGCGTCGCTGCCGCAGAAGACCTGTCCGCCTTGCGGATCGGAACTCACCGAACGTTGAGGACCGTTGGCGGTGGGCCCGGGGGCGCTCTCGACGCGGCCGGTGGTGCCCTCGTCGTCGCACTCCACTACTTCGTTTCCGGAAGCCCCTGCTTCCGTGACGGCTTCACCATTCGATGGCCGACCGACGTTGTCGCCGAGGGTGTTCGGATGCCGTGAGTACGTGCCGCTGTCGAAGGTGAGCTCGACGAGGGCCGACCCGGAGTCCTCCGGCCCCAGGACGAGCGGATCCTGGGAGAAGTCGAACGTCGCGGAGCAGATGAGTCCGCGCTCGTCCCTGATGGTCACCCTCAGCCGGTTCGTCGACACGACATCCCCGCCGGGACAACGCGCTTTGACCTCCATCACGACGACGAGCGCACCGTTCTCGGCCCGGTACTCGACGGGACGCAGCTCCGGCGTGCGACCGCATCTGGTGACCATCGAGCCTGACGTGTCCGCGGCTTCAGCAGCACCGGCGCGCCCGGGGCTGCCGGCCGGCCCGCCGGTGGGCGGGTAGAACGTGATCACATCTGTTGCGGCGTAGGCGAACCCGGCGCCGGCACGCCCGACGAACATCCGGCCGCCGGTCCCGGTCATCGACCAGGCCTCCTCCCCGGTCGCCAGATCGATCGCCACCAGGCCGTCGGCGGTGACGGCCATGACGCGACGGCCGTCGGACAGCTCGAAGTCCCCGACCTCGACGCGGCTCGTCCACAGCTGCCGGCCGGTGGCCAGGTCGAACGCGGTGAGCGGACCGTCGGCGCGGCCGCCGCCGAGCACGGTGTCGCCGACGATGGTGTGCAGCTCCGACACCCCGCCGGACGCGGTCCACAGCTCGCGCCCGGTGGCGAAGTCGTAGGCGGTGCGGCCGGCGATGTACGGCACATGCGCTTCGGCGTCGACCAGCCACGGGTCGGCCACCGCTCCGCTCACCTCGCGCAGGATGTCGCCCTGCGTGTCGACGATGACCGTGTCGACGGTGTCGGGATCGCCGCCGTGACACCGGCGGACTGTGAACCCCTGTCCCGGAAACACTTTCAGCTCGGTGACCTCGCCCGGCAGCAACCGCCTCCCGTCGGCGGCATCTGCCACCACCATGCCACCGTCGTTGCCCGAATACACCACGTCGTGGTCGACCCCGTCGTAGGTGGTGTCCCCGGAGCCCGGACAGGATTGCGAGCCGTCGCCGACCGGATAGCTCCGGCGCCAGGTCGCGTCCAGCGCGTCCGGCGTCCCGCGCGTCATCGACCGGACGTTGGCGGCGTAGTCGTAACTCGTCGTGTACACGGCGGAGTCGTGAACCTCGACGGAACGCGTCTCCTCCGAGACTGCGATCCTGTGCGCGACTGCACCGTCCGAGATCCGGAGAAAGTGGACATAGGGCGGAGCACCGGACCCCGGCGGGCCGAAGTGCGACTCCTGTCCCAGGCAGGGCAGCAGACCGTCGACGGTCGCCGTGGCGCACACCGGATGGAACCCCGCGTCGGCGGTCCACTTGACTGCCCCGGACTCCGCGTCGATCGCGACGAGCGTCGCACCCCGGTCGGTCTGCGGCAATACCGCGGAGGTGATCAACGTATCCCCGACGTCGATGAATCCGGGCCGTTGGTACTGATAGGACGTCGCGTCGGGACGGATGAACGCCGCACCCTCGAAGATCGTGGCGGCGTTGACCCGCCAGCCGGTGGACGGCGGGTCGGGGAATGTGTTGCGGAGTTGCCCGGCGACGGCGCGGCCTGCGTCGTCGTGACTCCGACCCTTGAGGAGGAAGTACCCCGCCCCCAGGAGTGCGACGGCGGCCACGACGCAGACGGTGGCCACGGCGACGGCCTTCGACCGGCGTCGCGTTGGCTTCGATTGCCGTTGCGGCTCAACAGTTCTCGGCGGCAAAGCCGGTGCAGGACCATCGGCCCAGAACTGCCAGCCGGCGGGTGCGGGCGGCCACGCCGGATCCGGCGTCCAGTCCGCCGGGGGGTCCCATCCCCGAGGCACCGGCCATCCGGGCGGCGGATTGAAACCCACGCGGCGGATACTTCCACAGCCACCGCAACCGGGATGTCACACGTTCGGATGAATCGCCCGGTGCCTCGAACACGCCACCACAACGCTGTCCCACCCGCAACTCCGCTGATTTCGGGGCTTCGGTGCGCTAAGACAGGAAGATGCCGACCGCATTCCGCTACCCGCCCACCGGCCGCCGCGCCCGGCTCGTGAACGCCGCCCGCACGCTCGGCATCGACCTCGTCCCCGACGGCGCCACGGCCCGCCGGTTCATCGAGGGCCTGACCGAAGGCGATCCCACCGCCGAACGCTTCGTCGCCGAGACCTACCACGGCGACCTCGGCGCGCGGAAAGCCCGCGACCTCGTCGAGCAGGCGCAAGAACAAGGCATCGACACCGTCCCCGACGCCCCGGCTTCCATGCGCACCCTCTTCGCCGAATTCGAGACGCGACCCGACTGGCTCGACCCCGACCTGCTCGAACAGGGCGCCGCCGTCTGGCGCCGCTGGGCCTACGCGCTCGGCGCGCTGGGCAACGCCGGCACCAACGACACCTACACCGAGGGCTGGCTCGCCGTCCCGCTGTCGTTGTCCGGCGGCTACGCCGGCGACCGGGCGCTACACCGCTACCTCGAGACCTCCCGCTGGTGGATCGAGGTCAGCCGCCCCGGCGCCCTGCTCACCCCCAACTCGCCCGCCCGCAACATCTCTCTGCACGTGCGGATCATGCATGTCAGCGTCCGCGACCGGGTCAGACGCCACCCCGAATGGGACGCCGAGCGCTGGGGTCTGCCGATCAGCCAGTCCGCCATGCTGCTCACCCTGCTCGGCGGCAGCGTCGCCCCGGCCCTCGGCCTGTTCGCGCTCGGACACCTCACCTCACCGCACGAGATGCGCGCCGTGCTGCACTTCAACCGCTACTGCGGCCACCTCGTCGGCGTGCGCTGCGACGGCTACTTCCCCGAGACCGTCGCCGACGCCTGGCGCATCCTGTTCATGGCCGACGCCGCCCGCAGCTACGACAGCGCCGAAAACGGCGCCGAACTCGTCGAATCCTTCGTCCCCGCCTTCGAACCCACGCCCGCCCATCGCGGCCTCCAACGCCTCAGAGCCACCTACCATTACAGAATCCAGGCCGGCTACCTCGGCCTCTACATGCTGCCGTGGAACCGCCGACGCTACCGCCTGCCGTCCGCATTGCCAGGCGTCGCGCTGCTGCTCGCGAAGGCACCGGTCATCGCGGCTCTCGAAGTCGCACGACGCCTCAGTCCCCGGGTCGACCGCCGCTGGCAGCAGGCCAACCTCAGACGGTGGGAGCGCTGGCTGGAATGGCAGTCCGCGGGTAAGGCCCAGAAATTCGAGGCAGCCACGCCGCTGCGCCGTTAGCGTGGAAGTCATGGCCGAATCCATCGACGTCGCGCACCCGCCGCAGGCGCTGCTCAACGTCATCAACCCCGCCCTGCGGACCGCGCTGCGCACGCCGCTGGGCACCGCGCTCAAACAGTTCATGGTCGTCACCTTCACCGGACGCAAGACCGGGCGCCGATTCTCGATCCCGGTCAGCGCCCACCACCTCGACGGCGACCTCTACGTGATCCTCGAAGCCAAGTGGAAATACAACTTCCGCGGCGGCGCCCCCGCCGAGGTGACCCACAGCGGCAAGACCGCCCACATGCTCGGCGAGCTCATCACCGACCCCGCCACCGTCGCCGACATCGTCCACCGCGTCGCGGAGAACTACGGCGCCAAGAAGGCGCAGCAGACCATGGGCCTGAAGTTCCGCGGCAACATTGTCCCGTCGAAGGATGAATTCCAATCTGCTGCAACACGGCTCGGCATCGCCGCCATCCGGCTCACCCCTGCGCCGTGACCGACACCGAAATCGACCTGCACGCCCTCTTGAGCGCCGGCCACGGCTACACCGTCCGCGACGATGACGACGACGACCCCGTCCTGCTCGACCGGGACGGCAACGCGATCCAGACCTGGCGCGAGCGTTACCCCTACGACGAGCGGATGCCCCGCGAAGAATACGAGGCGCTCAAACGCAAGCTGCAGATCGAACTGCTCAAGCTGCAGCGCTGGAGCAAACGCACCGGCGCCCGCCACGTCATCCTCTTCGAGGGCCGCGACGCCGCAGGCAAGGGCGGCACCATCCAGCGGTTCATGGAGCACCTCAACCCCCGTGGCGCCCGCACCGTCGCGCTCGAGAAGCCCACCGACGAGGAGAAGTCGCAGTGGTACTTCCAGCGCTACGTCCAGCACCTGCCGACCGCCGGTGAGATGGTGCTGTTCGACCGGTCCTGGTACAACCGCGCCGGCGTGGAGAAGGTGATGGGCTTCGCGACCGAACGCCAGCAGGCCGAATTCATGCGCCAGGCACCGCTGTTCGAGGAGATGCTCGTCAACGAGGGTCTGCACCTGACGAAGTTCTGGTTCTCGGTGTCGCCGGCCGAGCAGCGCACCCGGTTCGCCATCCGGCTCGTCGACCCGCTGCGGCACTGGAAGTTCTCCGACATGGACATCGAAGCGGTGCGGCGCTGGGACGACTACACCCGCGCCAAGGAGATGTTCCAGCGCACCGACACCGACCACGCTCCGTGGATCGTCGTCAAGACCAACGACAAGAAGCGCGGACGGATCAACGCCATGCGCTTTCTGCTGTCGAAGTTCGACTACGACGACAAAGACCCGGACGTCGTCGGCGAACCGGATCCGCTGATCGTCGGGCGCGCACTGGAGGATTAGTCAGTCGCGCACCGCGAAGACGGGCCATCGCTGCGGGACACCCTTGAGCTCATATCGGCCCCGGTCGGTGAACTCGAACCGGGACCCCAGCACCAGGGGCGGCACCACCCCGGACACCAGCACCTCACCGGGTGCCGCCAGCCCCATGATGCGCGCGGCGATGTGCACCGCGATGCCGTGGACGTCGCCGTCGGCCACCTCCACCTCACCGGTGTGCATCCCGGCGCGGATGGTGAGGCCGAGTTCTGCGACGCTTTCCCGAATCGCCTTGGCGCAGTTGATCGCCCGCGCCGGACCGTCGAAGGTCGCCAGCGCTCCGTCGCCGGTGAACTTCACCACCGCGCCGCGCGCGCCGGCGACCTGCGTCTGGACCATCCGGTCGTGCGCGGCGAGCATGGCCGTCCACGCCCCATCGCCGAGCCCCGCGGCCAGCTCGGTCGATCCCACGATGTCGGTGAACAGCACGGTGGACAGCACCCGGTTCGACTGCGGGGCCGCGCGACCGCCGGTGACGAAGGATTCGATCTCGTCGAGCACGCGGTCGGCGTCACCGGCGAACCAGGCGTTGTCGTCGCCGTCGAGTTCGATGCGGCGCGCGTGCGGGATCCGCCGGGCCATGTCCACCGCGTGGTCCCCGCGGACGTGACGGTCGCCCCGCCGGTGCAGCAGCAGGGTCGGCGCCTGAATACTTTCCAGCGTGGGCCGCACATCGGTGTGCAGGAACAGTTCTAAAATCGCCCGGAAGTGCGCGGGCCCGCCGGCCAGCCGCTCGGCGCGCCCCCACCACCGGCGCTTGGCCTTATCGCCCGACCAGCTCGGCGCCAGCTGATCCACGAGGGCGCCACTGCCCACCGCATGCTCGGCCGCGTCGATGTACCTCGCGAGCATCGGCTCCGGCATGCCGAACGGCTGATCGGGCCCGCGGATATACCGCGCGAACGGGTTGCACAACACGAGCGACCGCACCCGGTGCGGGTGGCTGGCCGCCAGTAACAGGACCGGCAGCCCTGACTCCGACATTCCGAACACCGTCGCCGATTCGCTTCCCACCGCGTCGAGCACCGCCACCAGTCCGTCCGCCCAGGATTGCATCGCCGGGCGGTCTTTGATCGGTACCGCATCAGAACTCCCGGTCCCGAGCAGGTCGGTCAGGATCAGCCGGCTGAACGACGCCAGGTGGTGCAGGTGACCGGCGACCGTGGGCTCATCCCACATCAGATCGATGGGGAACGTCGCCGTCGGCACGAAGAGCACGTCGGGGCCGGCATCGGGTCCTGTGTCGCCGACAACCTGGTACGCGAGATGGGCGTCGCCATCCCGGGCATACAGCGTCTCCGGAACCGACGCCATGGCACGAGCATGACACGGCGAGGGCACCGGAGGATCAGGGATTCGTCTTCGTGGTCCCCGACGGGCCCCGCGAGTTGCTGACGATCTTGGCGATGCAGTGGTCCCGATCGAAACCCTGGTCACTGCACCACGCCAGAACATCTGTGTAGTCGGGTGAAGTCAATCCGACGATGGTGATCCAGAAGTTGCGGCCGTCGAAGGTCTTCCAGTCGCCTGACCACAGCAACCGCGCGTCCGGATACTCGTCGCGTATTGCCAGATGCTCCTCGAGGATCTGCTCGTTGTCCCATACGACGCCCTCGGCCTCGAGGCCTACCCGCTTGGCGCTGAGCTGCGGCAACCACATATCCGTGAGATACCGGGACACGTAGGCGTGATCGTTCCTCGCGTAGGCCCGTAGCTGCTGGAGACTGCTGTCGTCCGCATCCGGCGTGACAGTCACGGTCCGCGGCGGCGGCGGTGGTGGCGGTGCCGCCGTCACCGTGCTCGGCGACGGTGACGGTTCCGGCTCGGGCTGCGCGTGGGCGATCGCGAACTCGACGCCGGCCTTCGCCTCCTCCTCGGTGTAGTTCACCTGCGGATGGTCGGCCACCTGCACCCGGTAGAACTTCGCCCCGGACGGGACCTCGTTGACCCGGAACGCCAGTGAGCACCCCTCACGCTCACTGGCGCTGCCTCGGATCGCACCTTTGGCGAGCAGCTTGCCCGCTTCGTCCTCGACGGTCACCGGGGTGTTGGGCCCGATGTCGCCGAAAGTCTTGGTGCCCGCGCATGTGTAGCCGCCCGGGAGCCCGCCGGTCGTGACCACCTCATCGGGCAGGCGCAGCGTCCCGGCAAGCGTGAACGGCTCGGGCGCAGGCTCCTGTTTCCCGGGAGCGAAGACGAGATACGCGAGGACAGCCGCGACGGCCACCAGCACGGCGGCCGCAGCCACCAGCCACCCGCCCGTGCGGCGGCGTGCAGTGGGTTTGGCCGGCTGCGCAGGCGCGGGAGGAGGCGGCGGCGCCACGGCCCGGACCATCGTCTCGGCCTCGTCGAGGTTCGCCGCCGGCGCCGGACTCTCCGGCGTCACCAGCGCCCGCGCGAATTCCGTACAGGTGTCGAACCGCTCGTCGGGATTTTTCGCCAGCGCGCGCTGCATCGCCGCGTCGAGCGGTGCCAACTCGGGATGGGTGTCGGCGAGCAGCGGTGGCGGGGTGTTCAGGTGCTGCCCGACGACGACGGTCGGCCTGGAGTTCTGGAACGGTGGCGCCCCGGTCAGCATGTGGAAGGCGGTCACCGCCAACGAGTACTGGTCGGTGCGGCCGTCGACGTCGAGCCCCATCAGTTGCTCGGGGGCGGCGTAGGCCGCGGTGCCGACGGTCATGTTCGTCTGGGTCAGGCCGCCACCGGCGTCGTCGGCCAGGTCACGGGCGACGCCGAAGTCGCCCAGCAGGATGCGCCGTTCGTCGTTCTCGACATCGGCGATCAGGATGTTGGCCGGTTTGACGTCGCGGTGCAGCAGTCCCCGGCTGTGGGCGTAGTCCAGCGCACTCGCGACCGCCTCGACGATCTCCAGCGCATCGTCGGCCGGCATACCGTCCGGGTACTTCTGCTGCAGCAGGCGGCCGACGTCGGTGCCGTCGACGAAGTCCATCGAGATCCACAACCGGCCCCGGTACCGTCCGCGGTCGTGGATGCCGACGATGTGCGGGTGCCAGAGCTTGGCGGCCAGATCGGCTTCGCGGTTGAACCGCTCGACGAAGTCGGGATCGGCCGAGATGCTCGACTTGAGCACCTTGAGCGCATCCTCACGCGGCAGCCTCGGATGCTGGGCGAGGTAGACCTCGCCCATTCCCCCTGAGCCGAGCATCCGCCGGATCGTGTACCCGGCGATCTTCGTACCGTCCCCTAACGGCATACCGTTCTGTTACCCGCTGATCTCGGGCAGCTAACCTCCCGATGTTCGCCGTCCGCCCCCAGGGGTCACGCCCGGCGTGAGCGCTTCGGGGTGTAGGAAGTCATCTCCGTGACCACCGACCGGCCCTCTCCGCGCGGTGACCGCCCGGCCGCGTCGAGCAGCAGCTGCAGCGCGTCGCCGATCCCCCGCGCGATGTCGTCGACCCACGGCACGGTGTCCGGGCACGCGGTAAGGCAGAGGTCCATCACCTCGGCGTGCGAGGTCGCCGTGACGTTCAGGCCGCGGCCCTCCACCATGGGCTCGGCGGTGAACATCCCGACCACCTCGGCGCCCGCGCAGAACGCCGGACCGGACGGCCCGGCCGCGAACGAGACACTGCCGTGGCATGTCGTCGCGCGCAGTCGGGACATCCCCAGTTTCCGGTAGGCCCGCGCCCCCATGCGGATCGCCCACGGCGGAAGCAGCGAAACCACCGAGGCGAGATCGACTGCGCCATCGAGATCTTCGCCGATGTCACTGTGTGCGATGTTCAACCTCTCCGTCGCCGTGTGCAGGTCGGTGAGCACCTGCACCGGGTCGTCGAGGTGGACCGGCATGCGCACCCTGCCCATCGCGACCGTCTCACCCGCTTCCGCGGGATCACCCGCAGGCAGCGAGAGCGGGACCTCCATGAGCAGCGCCTCATCGGGCACCGCATCGTGGCGCTCCAGCCAGGCCCGCAGCGACAGCGTGCAGGCGGCGAGCAGCACGTTCGCGGTGTTCCCGCCGAACGCATCGCTGACCGTCTTGACCTCGGCCATCGGGATCGACACGAACGCCATGGCCCGCCGTTTGGTGAGCGGGGCGGCGAATACGGAAACGGACGCGGGCCCGGCCGGCGGTGCGAGCTCGGCGAGTCCGCGGCGGACCGCGGGCAACGTCCCCGCCACCGCGTCGGTCAGCATCCACGCCCCGGTCAGCTGGTTCTCCACCATCTCGCTCAGGGTGTCCGCGACGAGTTCACCCAGCGACGGGGGCGGGCCCGCACCGGGCTCCATCGGTGTGCGGTACCCGGATCCCGGTGCGCCGGTCAACAGGCAGTCCCGAACCGCCGAAGCACCGCTCAACACCGGCGACATCTTCACCGCCAGCGCCCACCGGCCGCCCGCCAGACCGTCGATGGTCCAGGCCTCCCACAGCCATCGATGCCAATCCTGTTGTCCTGAGGTGAGTTTCGTGACGAGCGCCGCGACGTCGCGCCCGTCTCCGGGGGCGGGCACCGTCGCGCGGTGAATCTGCGGGCCGGGGTCGAAATCGTCGATCTCCGCCCACACGGGCTGGCCCACGTCGAAGGGTTTACCGACCAGTCGGCTGCGGAACCGGGCCGAACGCGGTAACCCTGCGGCGATCCACTGACCCAGCGCGTCATGGCTGAGCCGTTCGGACGCGTCGAGCACGATCACCGACACCGTGTGCGCGGGTGTCGTGGAGGTCTGCGTATACAGCGCCGTCGCCTCGAGGGCGGACAATCGAGTGGTCATCTGCGCTCACGCCCCTCAGGGTCGGAGTTGTTCATCTTCACCTTCGGCGGTGGCCGTCCTGGGGTCGCCGGCCAACCGATACACCACGGTCTTTCACATCCCGTGGCCACACGTTCCCGTCCGAGCCGCGCTGGACCCGCTGAGCGTCGGCGACGGCCCACTTGCATCTGGTCAAGGTCAAGCGTGACGGTGCACCGACGGGCCCCACCCTACGCCGGTGCCCGTGGCTGCGCCGGGACGGTTCGCTCGTCGACAGCGCTTGTTGCGTTTGCAAATTCAATCGTTCACGCGTCGCGTCAGTACACCCGGCCACTGGCTTCGAGCAGCGAATCGACACTCGACGCGTCGGCGGTGGTGGCAGCGGCCATCACGATGGTGTGGGCACGATCCGCTTCGGTCTGCGCCGGCACCACCAACAGGACGATCTCACTGCCCCGCACGCCGGAGACCCCGATCGTGTGCGGCGGCTGGCGGTGATAGCCGTCCATCCGGACGACTCGCCCGTCGACGGAGATCTTGCGCGGTGCAGCCGCCCACTCGGACAGGCCGTATCGCACGCGAGCCACGGGGCCGAGGCGAATCCTCAGTGCCGCAACCAGATCGGGAAGTTCCGACGGCAGATCGCCACTGTGCGGCCACCATGCGCCGTCGACGTACCCGCTGACCGGGGCGTCGTCCTTCAGCCGCAGCCGTGGTGCGTGCTCGTCCACCTCAACGCCAGAACCCGCGGGATTTGCTCTTCTTCTCGTCGCCTTCGACATCCACCCAGTCACCCGACGCGTAGGAATGCCACTCCTTCGCGCCGTGCCGGACCACGTCGAGCGTGCCGTCGTTGCGTTTGACGTACGAGTCGCCGAATCGCATGTACTCGTCGGTGCCGCCGGTGGACAGGGTCACGGTGACAGTCATCTCAGCGCATCTTTTCGGGGATCGAGTTGAGCGTGTGCAGAATGTGCACGGCGAGCTCACCCGCCGCGGCGTCGTCGAGGTCGGAATGCGCGGTGATCGTGTTCTTGACCAGGTCGACGCGGACGTCGTAGGGCGTTCGGAAAGTTATGGGCGAAGCCATCGAATTTCTTTCGTAGCCAGGCTGTATCGCCCGCAATCGGGCTGCCCGGTACTACCCACAGTACGCCCTGTGCGGGCGTTTCGGTCCGAGAGCGGCTAGTAGACCAGCGCCGAACGTCCGGTGAGCATCTTCTGCGCCAGGCGCAGGTAGCTCGCGCTCACCACGGGCCATGCCATCGTCGGCGCGAGGCGGCGGCCCTCACCCGCCATCTCACCGGCCAGGCGCGGCTGGGTGAGCACCCGACGCAACGCCGTCGCCAGCGCGGCCGGATCGTCGTGGTCGACGATGATTCCCGCTCCGGTGCCGAGCAATTCGACGGCGTGCGGGAAGGCGGTGGCCACGACCGGTCGGCCGCTGGCGACCGCCTGGGCGAGCACACCGGAGGCCGCCTGGTCGGTCGAGTCGTAGGGCAGCACCACCGCGGCCGCCGAACGGGCGATCGCCGTCAGCGCCGTCTGGCTGCGGTAGCAGTCGTCGAAGCGCACCGAGTCCGCCACACCGAGCCGCTGGGCGCGCTCGACGCAGGACTGCCGGTAGGCCTGGCCCTCCTCGGCGGAGATGCGCGGATCTGATTGTCCGACAACGAGATACTGCGGCCGGCCCGGAACGTCGCTCAGCGAGGGCATCGCGTCGATGACCCGCTCGATACCCTTGCCGGGCCCGATCTGGCCCCAGGTGAGCAGCGTGGGCCGCCCTGCACGCTTCGGCGCGGCGCCGCGCGGCAGCGTGACCCCGTGCGGGATGGTGCTGATCTTGTCGTGATCCACGTTGTAGCTCAGGCGCAGTCGTGCGTGCGCGGCATCGGAGATCACCACGACGCGGTCTGCCTTGGCGATGATCGCCTCGAGCACCGCACGCTGTTGGACACTCGGGGCCTTCGGGATCGTGTGGGCCACCACGATCGACGGGACGTCCAGTCGGTCGAGGATGTCGAGCACGTGCTCACCGGCGGCGCCGCCGTAGATGCCGTACTGGTACTGGATAAACGCCACGTCGTACCGGTTGAGCAGCGCCGCGCACCTCTGCGCCGAACCGTCGGCCAGCTCTCCGACCACGCGCGGATCCGTCGAGTCCACGATGCTATCGGCGGCAGCGACGGCACCGGCGTCAGCCGCGACCCGGACCACTCCGACGTCGGCGCCGAGTTCGTTCAACCCGTCGCACAACGCCCCACTGAACGCCGCGACCCCACAGGGCGTCGGCGCGTAGGTGCTGAGCACACCGAAACTCGGGGTACGCGAAACACGTTGCGACAAAACGTCAGATAAAGCAGTCAAAGGTGGTCCCGACTCGCGGTTGATTACCGGCGCAGCGCGATGCGAGCGGATGCTCTGCGAGATCAGCAGCGGACGGCTGACCCGGTCCGGACTGGCTGGGCTCCCAACTCCTTCGACGCTACACCTCGCAGCGCATCCGGGTCGACAGTCGTTCCCCGCCGCGCACCGATGCGCGGTAGAGTCGGTGCATCGGGACCATCCAGGCCCCCAATTCAAAGGGCCGACAATGTCTGACAAGTCCCCCCGACAAACCATGAGCAAGAAATCCGGCAAGAGCCTCAAGGAGAAGCGGGCCGTCAAGCACGCCAAGTCCTCCGCGAAGCTCTCGTCCGCCGACGCCCTCTTCAATGACAAGAAGCACTGACACAGAACCTCTTTCGCTCGGCGTCCTGGCCCGCTCGCGGAAACCGGACGAACGCCGGCTGCCGGTCCACCCGGCACACCTGAGCAGGATCGCCCCTGAACTGCGCGATCGGATCTTCCTCGAGACCGGTTACGGATCGGACTTCGGCGTCACCGACGACGCGCTCGCTGAGTTGGTCGGCGGGATCCGCACGCGCGAAGAACTGATCGACGAGTGCGGGGTCATCCTGCTGCCCAAGGTGCAGGCCGAGGATCTCTCGGCGATGTGCGAGGGACAGATCGTCTGGGGTTGGCCACATTGCGTGCAGGACGCCGCGCTGACGCAGGTCGCCATCGACCGTCGCCTCACGCTGATCGCGTTCGAGGCGATGAACCACTGGAAGTCCGACGGCGGCTTCGGCCTGCACGTCTTCCACAAGAACAACGAACTCGCCGGATATTGCTCGGTGCTGCACGCCATGCAGCTGGCCGGGATCACCGGCAGCTACGGCCGGCGGCTGCGCGCCGCCGTCATCGGCTTCGGCGCCACCGCCCGCGGTGCGGTCACCGCGCTCAACGCCCACGGCGTCGACGACGTGCGGGTGCTGACCACCCGCGAGGTCGCGGCCGTCGGCTCCCCCATCCCCGGCACCCGGATCGTGCAGATGGGTCAGGATGAGGATGGCCGCAGCTGGGCCGACACGCCCGAGGACGACAACCTCCCGCTCGAGCAGTTCCTCGCCGGCCACGACATCGTCGTCAACTGCGTCCTGCAGAACCCGTCGGCGCCGCTGATCTTCCTCACCACCGACGATCTGCCGGCCTTTGCGCCCGGCAGCCTGCTCATCGACGTCTCGTGCGACGTCGGCATGGGGTTCAGCTGGTCGCGGCCCACCACGTTCCGCGAACCGGCCGTCACGATGGACAACGGACTGCTCTACTACGCCGTCGACCACAGTCCGTCGTATCTGTGGAACTCGGCGACCTGGGAGATCAGCGAGGCGCTGCTGCCCCACCTCGAGACCGTCCTCGCCGGCCCCGCCGCCTGGGCGGAGAGCGCCACGATCTCGCGGGCCATCGAGATCCGCGACGGCGCCGTGCTCAACCCCGCGATCCTCGACTTCCAGCACCGCGCCCCGGGTTACCCACACCCATTGCTGGCACCCGAAGACCGGTGAAGAACCCGCGGTAACTTATTGCCTCGTCAAGAGGGCTCCGTTAGCTTCCCGGAAGGGTCGGATTTGCGCCCTCCGATCACGATTGGCATTCCTGAGAAGTGCCAGACATAGTGGCGACATAGCGCGTTGATCAATTGACGGCAGGCGTAGTCTCGGCACCGTGTCGAGCAGCAGGCACCGAAGTGTTCAGCCCATATAGCAACTTCACCAGGACGGACAGTGGCAGATACATCGAGTGCAGCACCCAAGGCAGAGTCCCAGTGGCTGTCTAAGTCGGCTTCGCAGACCCGCGGCTCCGACAAGGGCGAAGTCCAGTTCCATTACGACATCTCCAATGAATTCTTCAAGCTGTGGCAGGACCCGAACCAGGTCTACAGCTGCGCCTACTTCGAGAAGGACGACTACACCCTCGAACAGGCCCAGATGGCCAAGATCGACCTGTCACTGGGCAAGCTCGGCCTGAAGCCGGGCATGACGCTGCTCGACATCGGCTGCGGCTGGGGCGCCACGATCATGCGGGCCGTCGAGAAGTACGACGTCAACGTCATCGGCCTGACGCTCTCGGAGAACCAGAAGCGCCACATCGAGGAGCACTGGTTCGCCAACTCGAAGAGCGACCGCAAGATGGAGGTCCGGCTGCAGCCGTGGGAGGACTTCAACGGCCAGGTCGACCGGATCGTGTCGATCGGCGCCTTCGAGCACTTCGGCTTCAACAAGTACGACGACTACTTCAAGAAGACCTTCGACTGGATGCCCGAGGACGGCGTGCAGATGCTGCACACGATCATCATCCCGGAGGATGAGGAGATCAAGGCCAAGGGGCTGCCGCTGACGATGTCGCGCGTGCGGTTCATCAAGTTCATCATGGACGAGATCTACCCCGGTGGCCGTCTGCCGCTGGCCTCGATGGTCAAGGAGCACGCCGTCAAGGCCGGCTACACCGTGACCCGCGAGCAGCACCTGCAGGAGCACTACGTCAAGACCCTCGACACCTGGGCGCGCAACCTCGAGGCACGCAAGGACGAGGCCATCGAGATCACCAACGAGGTGATCTACGAGCGCTTCCTCAAGTACCTCGACGGCTGCGCCGACCTGTTCCGCGAGGGCTACACCGACGTCGCGCAGTTCACGCTCGAGAAGGCACCCGTTTAGCACAGCTAGGCAATCTGCGTATAGAGTTCAAGATCGGTTTTCAGGACAACGGAGGACAACGCAGATGACGGACAGCGGGTCGGGGGGCTCGACAACAACCTCGACGGAGACTTCGACGGCCACCATGAAGGTGGCCTACGAGGACGTTCAGGCCCACTACGACATCTCCAACGAGTTCTTCGGGCTCTGGCAGGACCCGACGCGGACGTACAGCTCCGCCTTCTTCGAGCGTGACGACATGACGCTGGAAGAGGCGCAGCTGGCCAAGATCGACCTGGCGCTCGGCAAGCTCGACCTGCATCCCGGTATGACTCTGCTCGACGTGGGCTGCGGCTGGGGCGCGATGATGAAGCGCGCGGTCGAGAAGTACGACGTCAACGTCATCGGCCTCACCCTGAGCAAGAATCAGCGGTCGCTGGGTCAGCAGGTCCTCGACGGCATCGACACCTCCCGGTCGCGTCAGGTCATGCTGCGCGGCTGGGAGGAGTTCGAGCAGCCCGTCGACCGCATCGTCAGCATCGAGGCGTTCGAGGCGTTCCCGAAGGAGCGCTACAAGGCGTTCTTCGATCTGTGCCACCGCATCATGCCCGCCGACGGCCGCATGGTGCTGCAGACGATCATGGGTCACCCGCTCAAGCGCTGGCCGGAGCTGGGTGTGCCGATCACCATGACCGATCTGCGGTTCATGCGGTTCATCGCCAAGGAGATCTTCCCCGGCGGTTCGGTGCCGTGCGACGAGGACGTCATCGAATACTCCACGGCGGCAGGGTTTTCCGTCGCCGAACGCGACGACCTCACCGCCAGCTACGTCCGGACGCTGAACACCTGGGCCCAGGCCCTGGAGGCTCATCGCGACCAGGCGATCGCGGTGACCAGCGAAGAGGTCTACGACCGGTACATGAAGTACCTGCTGGGCTGCGCGGACTTCTTCAACCGCAACGTCAGCTACGTCGAGCAGTTCACGCTGGTCAAGTAGGTCGCATCGCCCGGACGCGGACGCGGGCGCCGCGCGCCGGCACCATGATCACGTGCTTGACGCGGCGGCGTTCGCCGGGTGCCGTGGTGGTGCACAGCTCGGCGCGGCGCAGGATCTCGCGCAGGACGACCCGCATCTCGACCATCGCGAACGTCGCGCCGAGACAACGGCGGTTGCCTCCGCCGAACGGCAGCCACGTGGTCGGAGTCAGCGACGCTCCGAGCATCCGATCGGGGTCGAAGCGGTCCGGCTCGGGATAGACCGCGGGGTCGTCGTGCACCAGGCCGATCCCCGGCACGACCATCACTCCCGCCGGCAGCCGGTAACCCGCGACCTCCGTCGGTTCGGTCAGCACGCGCCCCACGTCGAAGACCACCGGCCGGATCCGCAGCGCCTCCTTGACGACCGCGTCGAGGTACTCGTCGCCCGACGGGTCCCCCGCCGCGCTGCGGTCCGCCGCCCGCACCGCCGCGGTGAGGACCGCTGGATGCCGGGTCAACCGCTCCAGCGCCCAGGACAACCCGGTGGCGGTGGTGTCGTGGCCCGCCACCAGCAGCGTCATCAGCTGATCGCGCAGCTCGCGGTCGGTCATCGTGCGGCCGTCCTCGCCGGCGCTGCGCACCAGCATCGCGAGGACATCGGTGCGCCACCGCAGCTCCGGATCCGCGCGACGCTCGGCGATCTCCGCGTACAGCAGCCGGTCCGCCTCCTCGATGCGCTCCCGCAGCGACCGCCACAGCGGCAGCCGCTGCAGCCCCGGGTTGGCCAACGCCGGTGTCGTCCACGGCGTCACCTGCAGTAGTTTCGGCATGATCGCGCGCAACGCCGCCAACCGCGCAGGATCGCTGGCGCCGATCACCGTCCGCAGGATCACCTCGAGCGTGATCTCTGACATCTTCGGGGCCACCGGGAACACCTCGCCGACCGGCCAGCGTGAAACGTTGTCCGCGGCGATCTCGGTCATCACCTCGACCTGCCGGGCGACCGCCTCCCGGTGGAACGGCGCCATCATGAGCCGGCGCCGGTCCCGGTGCACGTCGTCGTCGATCACGAGAACCGAAGTGTCGCCGAGCAATCCGCGCAGCATCGCGTTCGCCTCACCGGCGTGGTACACCCGCGGGTCGCCGGCGAACACCGTCTTGATGTCGGCCGGGTCGGCCAGGTAGACCATCGTGCCGATCGACGAGATCCGCAGCGTGAAGACCGGACCGTACCGACGACGACAGGCCGCGACGAACCGCGACCAGGACCGCATCAGCAGAACTGTCTGCACCGATGGGTGCAGCCGCGGTCCGGGTGGCAGGGCCGCGATCGCACGGGTCCGGGGAAGGGTCATGTCATCACCTCCGGCTCCCATTGTCCGCTGCGAGCGTGATGCGGTAGCGGCCGGCGGGGACGTCGACCACCGCACCGACCTGTCGTCCGTCCAACTCGACGGTCATCCCCGGCGGCAGGGCCGCGAGCCGGATCTGCACCGGGCGGTCGGTGGCGACCGCGATCGTCGACCGCGCCAACGGCGCCAGCCCCGCCCGCACGACGTCCACCGCGAGACCGGCGACGCCGTTCAACTCCAGCGTCAGCCACGGCATCGGGGCGACCTCGTCCCCCAGCTCCCACGTCATCTCGGTGAACAGACCGGGCGTCGGGTCGAAGTCGGGGATCACCCCGCGGCGGCGCTTGATGGTGCGGGTCCGGTCGGGCCGGGCGTAGGACCTGGCGTCGACGGTGGCCAGCTTCCCGCGCTCGACCTTCACGTCGTCGGCGGCGCGCAGCTCCGACACCCACCACACCCGGTGCGGTCCGATGCCGAGGTCCTCACGCACCAGCTGCGGATACCACGAGAACGTGATGTGGCCCGGATCCGGTTGTCGCAGACCGGTTCCCATGTGTGCGATCGGATCGTCGAAGTCGTCCTTGAGCAGGAACGCGATGTGGTCCTCGACCGGATACGTCGCGAACCGGTACCGGTAACCCAGCCGGTCGAGCTCAAGGACCTGCTGCACGATCCCCGGGAACGGCACCAACTGGTCCAGTCCGCCGTGGGCGATGACGAACGGCAGCCACCGCGCGTTGCCGAGCAGCCGGAACGTGTCGCCCTCCCGCGCGCAGTGCGACGTCGGGTCGAAGTCGGCCGGCGCCTCGACCCCGCGCACCAGCCGCACCCCGCACGTCGGCGGGCCGGCGAGCACGACCGCTTGGGCGAACACCTCCGGATAGCTCAGGCCCAGCTTGTACGTGCCGTATCCGCCCATCGAGTATCCCGAGACGACCGTGCGGTTCGGGTCGGCGCCGAGCTGTTCGACGACCCGGGAGAACACCTCCCACACGTCGAGTTCGCCCTCGTCGAAGTACCAGCACGCCGGGCCGCGCGCCAGCGGTGTCACGACGATCGAGTTGCGTCCGTCGCACACCTCGTGCAGCAGCTTCGGGTCGAACGCGGCGTACTGGTTCTGCCCGAGCGCCAGCGAGTGCAGCATCAGCGTCAGCGGGAGCCGCCGGCCCCGAGCGTACGTCGCGGGCACGCACACCGAATACGGCTGCACCCGGCCCAGGAACTGGGGTTCGGTGTCGAGGATGTTGCCCGGGCCGACCCCCTGCCCCAGTTCGACCGACGACACATACCAGCGGGTGGACGTCCCGGTCACCACCTGTTCCGGATCGGTCCGCCGCCCGGCCAGCTGATCCCATGGCACCGCCACCGAGAACTGCGATACGTCACCGTCTTCGAGGGCGTCGGCCTGGGCCTGATCCGACCAGAAGTTCAGCGGCACCTTCTCCTGTTCGCGGGTGCGGAACGCGAGGTTGTAGACGTTGGGCTGACCGGGTCCGGCGCCGCGGACGAACGGCACCTCCGCGAACCCGTCACCCGCCTCGTTGGCCAACCCGGCGGCCAACCGCACCGTCCACGTGCCGGTGGGCTCGACGAGCGCGCGGGGCACCGTCGCCAGGAACGACCGCGATTCCATGTCGACCCGGTGTTCGACCGCGGTGCGCGTGCCGGTGGTCAGGTCGATCAACCACGATCCGGTCCCGGAGATCAGCAGCGCCAGGTCGATACCGGTGGAACGCACACCCGCGTTCGCCGGCCACTCGTTGGTCGCCGAGGTGCCGCGGTCGGTGTCGAAGGTGAACAGGCCGACCGGAATCGTCTTGTCCAACAGAGTGTTCCAGTCGATCCGCCACCACGTGTCGGTCGTGCTCAGCCCGATCGCCACCCGGAAGATGTCCGCGCCGTTGCGGGCCGCGGGCCCGTCCGGATAGATGTAGGTGCCGCGCGGCGGTGCGCCCCCGGTGGGCACGCTGACGGGGACACCCGAGGCGCCGTGGTCGTCGTAGAGGAAATCGGTCCAGAACAGCGCCCCACCCGCGAAGCGGCCCGTCCCGCACGTGCGGGGGAAGTCCTCGCCGAACGGCCAGCCGGCCGGCACCGGCAGGGCGGGCTCGCGCTGCAGCGCCGCCGGCGGCACCCCCTCGGGCATCCCGTCGATCACGACGAGGTCCGGCGGGGACGGCGCGGCGGCGACGACCGCGTTCTTGACGGCCTCGGCGACGCGGCGCGCGATACGCAGCGGAAGCAGGGCGGTGGAGATCAACGACACCGGCCCGACGTTAAGGCGAAAGTCCGCTTATGGCGGGCGCTTCGGATGAGACGTGTGAATCAGACGCCGCGGCTCAGTACGCGCCGAACACCAGCACGATGTTGTGCCCGCCGAGGCCGAACGAGTTGCTGACCGCATAACGGAAGTCGCCGCTTCGGGGCTCACCTGTGACGACGTCGAGGTCGATGTCGGCGTCGAGATGCTGCACGTTGAGCGTCGGCGGCACCACCCCGTCGCGCAACGCCTGGACCGTCAACACCGCCTCGACGGCGCCGGCCGCGCCGAGCGAATGCCCCAGCGCCGCTTTGGGTGCGTAGACCGCCGGACGGTGCGCACCCAGCGCGTGCCGGATGGCGCATCCCTCGGCCACGTCGCCGAACGCCGTACCGGTGGCGTGGGCATTGACCAGGTCGACGTCGGACGGCTCGAGGCCGGCCAGATCGACCGCGTGCCGGATCGCGTCGCCGGCGGGCACCCCGCTCGGATCCGGTTCGACGATGTCGTAGCCGTCCGAGGTCATCGCCGCGCCCATGATCCGGCCGAGGATCGTCGCGCCGCGCGCCTTGGCGTTCTCCTCGGTCTCGATGAGCAGCAGCGCGCCGCCCTCACCGAGCACCATGCCGTCGCGGTCCTTGTCGAATGGGCGGCACGCACCGGCCGGATCGTCGTTGTTGGTGGACAACAGACCCAACCGCGTGAACGCGCCCACCGGGACCGCCTCGATCTTGGTCTCCACCCCGCCGCAGATCGCCATCTCGACCTCGCCGAGCACGATCTGGCGCCACGCCTGGGCGATGGCGGCCGCCCCCGACGCGTCGGCCATCACCGGAGAGATGATGCCGCCCTTGGCCTGCCGGTCCAGTCCGACCGCGGCGGCCGGGGCGTTGGGCATGTACATCTGCACCGCCAGCGGCGACACCGCGCGCAGACCCTTCTGCCGCCAGTCGTCGTACTGCGCCGGGATCTCCTCGGTGGAGCCGAGCGCGAGTCCGATCGACACCATCAGCCGCCGCGGGTCGATGTCGGGCGTGCCCGCCGCCTCCCACAACCGGCGGCCCAGCACCGTCGACATCTTCTGCATGTACGCCAGCCGGCGCAGCTCGACACGGTTGAGGTAGGCGTCGAAGTTCTCCCGCAGCTGCCCGCCGATGCGCACCGGCGAGTCGAGTTCGTCGACGAACCAGGAGTCCAGCGCGCGGATACCGCTGTGGCCCGCCAGCAACTGCTGCCAGGTGTCCTCGGCGTCGGGTGCCACCGCCGTGGTGGAGGCGACCGCGGTCACCACCACATCGCCGAATCCGCTGCCGGTTCTCAACTTGGCCATGCCTGCGGAATCCTCCACTGCTCCTCGACGACGTTGAGTGTCCCCCAGAGGTTACGCTGCGCCGCCGCGGCTTTCGGCCCCCGGCACGGGAATCAGCGCACCGCGCCGTTGACCACCGGCGTGGCGATCATCCCCTTCTCCACACCCCACATCGTGGCGATCGTGCGGTACTCGCCGGTGGCCATCACGTGTTCGAGCGCCTGGCGCAGCGACTCCGCCAGCGCCGACCCCTTGGCCACCGGCCACCCGTAGGGCGCGGAGTCGAACACCTCCCCCGCCGGCTCCAGCGCGCCGCCGGAGGTCTTGATCGCGAATCCGGTCACCGGTGAGTCCGCCGACATCGCGTCCACCTCGCCGGCCAGCAGCGCCGCGGTGACGTCGTCCTGTTCGGTGAACACGACCTTCCGGATCGGTTCGCGGCCCGCCGCCACGCACGCCTCGCTCTTGGCGGGCAGCTCGTCGGTCTCCTGAATCACGCTGTACGCCACGCCGACCCGCAGCCCGCACGCGTTCGACGGGTCGACCACCTCCGAGCCCGCCCGCTGCGCCCACAGCGTGCCCGCCTCCAGGTACGTCACGAAGTCGACCGCCTTCTCACGTTCGAGGGTGTCGGTGATCGACGACATGCCCAGCGTGAATGCCCCGGACTGCACCGACGGGATCACGCTCTCGAAGGCGGTCTCGCGGAATTCGGGCACCAGCCCCAGCGTCCGCGCCACCGCCTTCATCAGGTCGACGTCGAACCCCACGATGTCGCCGTAGGCGTCGCGGAACTCGTTCGGCGCGTACGGCACGTTCACACCGATGACCAATCGGCCCGATTCGCGGACGTCCGCTGGTACGGTCGCCGCGATCGACGGGACCGCCCCCGGTGTCGGCGCCGGTGTCGGGGTGTCCTCGGCGACCACCACCTGCCGCGGGGCGCGGGTCCGTTCGGGCCACCCGCTCCACTGCCAGGTCACCGCACCGGAGACCGCGACGACCACCAGCACGACACCGGTCACCGCGGCCGCCCGCCGGGGCAGCCTGCGCCGCATCGGGATTCGTGCCGACCGTGCGGAATGCCTGCCGGACCGGCTCGACCAGCGCACCGGCGAGGTCAGCGCGCGCCGCGCCGCGGCGGCCATCTCCGCCGCGGACTGGTAGCGCCGCTCGGGCTTCTTGGCCATCCCCCGTTCGATGACCTCGTCGAACGCCGCGAGGCGCGGATCGGTGTCCGACGGTTTCGGTACCGGCCGCACGATGTGACCCGCGATCTGCTCCTCGAGGCTGTCGGCCGGGTACGGCCGCACCCCGGTCAGACATTCGTAGAGCACGCAGGTCAGCGCGTAGATGTCCGAGCGCGGATCGATCCGGCCGCCGTTGAACCGCTCCGGCGCCATGTAGGCCAGCGTGCCCAGCGTGCTGCCCGCGGTCGTCATGCCCGGCTCACCTGCGCTGCGCGCCAGGCCGAAGTCGATCAGGTACACGAAGTCGCGGTCGGTGATGAGGATGTTCGACGGTTTGACGTCGCGGTGGATCAGCCCGGCCGCATGTGCGGCGTCGAGTGCCGTGGCGACCTGTTCGACGACCTTCACGGCAAAGGACGGCAGCAGCGGCTTGTCCGCGCCCTCCAGGATCGTGCCGAGGTTGCGGCCCTCGATCAGCCGCATGTCGAGATACAGCCGACCGTCGATCTCGCCGTAACTGTGGATGGGCACCACGTGCGGGTCCTGCACACCCGCGGCGGCCTGCGCCTCACGCCGGAACCTGCGCTGGAACGTCGCGTCCTGGGCCAGATGCGGTGGTAGCACCTTCAAGGCCACCACCCGGTCCGTATGGGTGTCGTAGGCCTGGTAGACCTCGCCCATCCCGCCCCGACCGATCAGCTTCTGCAGCCGGTAGTGCCCGAATGGTGTCGCGTCCACCGTTGTACTCCTCGGCAGCGGCCAGTCGGTGTGTCGAGGAGAAATTACCCCACCTTTGCCGGAGTTGTCGCCACTCAATCGACGCCGACGTCAAACGTGCCGGAAAACCGAACTTATGGCAAATTGGGTGAAGGGTAGGGAAACCCCTGATTCCTCGCTCCATCCGCGCGTCCGAGACTTGCGGCAACGAACAGCCGAGGGGGACGGCCGGTCGTCCGCAAGAAGCACGGAGGGGAGCGGAAGTGTTACAGCAGGTCGCGGACCGACAAACCAGTATCGATCACCGCGCGGACGGGGGACACCGCCGCGCCGGCACCAGGGGAACCTTCCAAGTGACAGCGACGGGGCGTACCCCGAGTGACATGCCGGGTCTCGACATCGCCGAACTGAAGTCCTGGCAGAACTACCTCGACGCCGCACTGCGGCTGCAGGCGAAGCTCAACCACGACCTCAACGAGTCCTGCCGGCTCACCCTCGAAGACGTCCGACTGCTGCACGAACTCGCCAAGTCCGCCACCGGGTCGGTGCGGATGGGCACGCTCGCGCAGACGCTGGTGTCCACGCCGAGCCGGGTCAGCCGCCGCGTCGACCGGCTGGAGGCCCGCAACCTCGCGCACCGCGCCTCCAGCGATCGGGACGGCCGCTACGTCCTGGCCACCATCACCGACGAGGGGCGCTCGCTGCTCGAGAAGGCGATGGAGGTGTACGGCCGGACCGTGCGCGCCCACTACCTGGATCCGCTGAGCCGGCCTCAGACGGCGGCCATGGCGGAGAACTGCCGCCGCATCAACGCCGCGCTGGCCCCGCAATTGCGGGCCGCGAACTGAATCCGCCCACGTCGCCTTACTGACGCAGATGACAGTTTGCAGAAACTGATCTTGCGGTTGCAAGAAATAACCGTCGGATATACGGCCTGACCACCCGCGCTTCGCCGTTTCATACCCTGGGTCGGTTTCGCAATTGCTTTTGCTGTTTGCGATCATGAAGCGATGGACGTGGTTCGGGACACGCCGGCCGGACGGTCAGCCGTCGCGGAGTTCCTCGCTGCGGTCGCCGACGGGCCCTCCGGACTACTCCTCGAAGGTGAAGCCGGGATCGGTAAGACCCGGCTGTGGCTCACCGCCATCGAAGAGGCGCGCCGGCGGGGATACCGCGTGTTGTCCGCGCGCGCGGGTCAGGCCGAGACATCACTGGCCTACGCCGTGGTCGCCGACCTCCTCGAAGACGTCGACGCGGCCGTCACCGAGGACCTTCCCGAAGTTCAGCGCCTCGCCCTGGACCGGCTGCTGATCCGCGGCGATGCCGACGGTCCCCAGACCGACCACCGGGTGGCCGCCGCGGCCGTCCTGAACACTGTCGAGATCCTGTGCCGCGACCAACCCCTGATCCTGGCCATCGACGACGTGCAGTGGGTCGACGTGTGCAGCCGCGAGGTGATCGGTCTGGTCGCGCGGCGGTTGGACTGCCAGGTGGGTCTGCTGCTCACCGAGCTGAGCGAGGAACCCGGGCACCACACCGAGTGGCTGCAGCTGAGCCACCCCGACCGGCTGCACCGCCACCACGTCGCGCCGCTCACCCTGGGCGGCCTGCACGCGATGCTCAGCGAGCGGCTCGGCCGCTCGTTCCCGCGACCCACCCTGATCCGCATCGCGGAGACCTCCGGCGGAAACCCGCTCTACGCGCTCGAACTCGCACGCGCCATCTCAGAGCAGACCGCCGCGGGTGAGCCCGCCCTGCCTCCGTCACTGACCGACGTCGTGCGCCGGCGCATCCAGGGCATCGACGAGGTGGTGCGCGACGTCCTACTCGCCGCCGCCTGCGTCGCCGCGCCGACCGTCGACCTCGTGGCCAGCGCCACCGAGAAGACCCCCGAGGACGTGCTCGAACTCCTCGAAGCCGCCGAGGACCAGGGTCTGGTCGAGATCGAGGGAACGACAATACGATTCGCCCACCCTCTGCTGGCGCGGGGCGTGTACTCCGAGGCCGGGCCGGCCCGGCGCCGCCACATGCACCGGCGGCTCGCGGGTGTGATCTCCCAACCGGAGCAGAAGGCCCGCCACCTGGCACTCGCGGCGACCAGCCAAGACGACGACACGCTGGCCGCCCTCGATGCGGCCGCCGATGCGGCCCGCGCCCGCGGCGCCCCGGCCGCCGCCGCCGAACTGCTCGAGTTCGCGATGCGACTCGGCGGGGACACCGATCTGCGCCGCCTGCAGGCCGCCGCGCACTACTTCACCGCCGGCGACAGCTGGCGCGCAGGGGAACTGCTCACCGCCACGCTGCCCCGGATGCCGCACGGTCCGCTGCGCGCCATGGCCTCCATGCAACTCGCCGGAATCGTCATGGACCGCAACGACTTCCAGCGCGGACTACAACTGCTCGACGAAGCACTCGCCGACAGCGAGTCCGACCAGACCCTGCAGGTGTACTGCCTGCTGATGCTCGGAATGGCCCAGACGAACACCGGTGATCACGAGGATTCCCTGCGCAATGCCCAACGCGCGGTCGAGATCGCCGAGCAGACCGGTCAGGACCAGTTGATCGGGCAGGCCCTGGCGGTGCGGGTCTTCACGCGTTTCGTGTTCGGGTTCGGTCTCGACGACCGGGACATGCAACGTGCACTCGACTACGAGGACCCGGATGCCGAGGTGCCGTTGCCTTTTCGGGCCCGGGCCATAGCCGGCCTGATCGACTCGTGGACAGGGCGCCTCGACGAGGCGTACGCCACGATGCAGGACCTGCGGCGCGGGAGCCTCGACCGGGGCGCCGACCGCGACCTGCTCGCGTTGTCGGTGAGCGGCACCCTGGTCGAACTCTGGCGCGGCCGGCTCGACGAGGCCGCCACCTACGCCGACGACGCCGTCGAGCGCGCCGAACAGGTCGGAGGTGACAACTCCCGGCTGGTGGCGCTGGGTATGCGGGCGATCGTCGGCGGCTATGCGGGCCGGGTCCGCGCAGCGCGCGCCGATGCCGAAACCGCGCTGGCGATGGCGCGGCGCAGCGGCGTCATGCGGATGACGTGGTGGCCACTCGGCGTGCTGGTCTTCCTCGAGGTGTCGCTGGGCAACTACTCCCAGGCCCTCACCACGCTGGAGCCCCTGTTGGCCGACTATCTGGCCACCCCGGGCAACGAGATCTTCGGTTCCTTCTTCGTCCCCGACGCCGTCGAAGCGCTGGTGGCGGTGGGACGACATACCGATGCGCAGTCCCTCATCGAGAGATTCGAGGACGACGGCCAGCGCCTCGACCGCCCGTGGTTGTCGGCGGTGGCCGGACGCGGGCGCGCCATGGAGCTGGCCGCGCGCGGTGACCTCGACGGTGCGGTCGCCGCGGTCACCACGGCGATGGCCCACCACGAGCGTGTGCCGATGCCCTTCGAAACCGCGCGCACCGCACTGCTTCTCGGACAGCTGCAGCGCAGACAGCGACGCAAGGAGGCGGCCGCCGCGACACTGCGTGAGGCGCTGCGGACGTTCGAGGACATCGGCACGGTCCTGTGGGCGCAACGCGCACGCGACGAGCTGGCCCGGGTCAACGTACGCCCCACCCGCGATCAGAGCCTCACCCCGTCAGAGCGTCGTGTCGCCGAACTGGCCGCGTCCGGGGTCAGCAACCGCGACATCGCCGCGACCCTGTTCATCAGCATCAAGACCGTCGAGGCCAACCTCGGACGTGTCTACCGCAAGCTCGGCGTGCGCGGACGCGTCGCGCTCGCGCGCCGTCTCGAAGAGCTCAGCGGCGACGAAGGACGCTGACCCGCAACGTCGTTGGCCTCACACCACCTGCGCCAGATTCGCCCCGGAACTGGCCGTGTAGGTCGCGGTGTACGTCGTCGCCTGTTCCGGAACCCGGATCGTGTGCGTCGCCGCGCCACCGTCGGACCACCCGTCGAAGGTCAGCTGCCTGCCGTTGACCGTCTGTGTGGTCGGGGCGCTGATCACGTAGTCCACGCCCACCACCGCACGCTCGGTGTACGAGCCCGTGTACGGCAACCCGTCGATGCTGAACCGCGCGCCGGGATCGCTCGCGGCGATCGTGAGCTCGACGAGGTTGGGATTGACGTCCTTGTACGTCGTCCTCGACAGACCGCTGCTGTCGGTGACCGTCAGGTGCACGCGGTAGAAGGTGCCGTCGATCTGATCGCGTGACCGCGGGATGGTGATGGTGGCGGTCTCCCCGACGAGGTTGTCGGCGAACGGGTGCGTGTGTTCGTTGTGGTGGAACACCACCGTCCACTTGTAGGCGGTTCCGGGAAGCGGCGTACCGTCCGGACGGTCCTGAGCGTCCGTCCCCCTGCCCGTGAACGTGATGGTGTCACCGGCGTCGTACGACGACGGGATGCTCACGATCTCGGCGACCGGTGGCGTACTGCCCACCGTGATCTTCTGCGTGGTCGTGTTCGTCTTCTCACCGTCGCTGACCGTCAGGGTGACCGTATAGGTGCTGTAGGACCCCGTGGCCTTGAACTCGTTGACCGGCGTCGCCTCCGTGGAGCTGCTGCCGTCACCGAAATCCCAGCGGTAGGTGAGGGTGTCGTCGTCATCGGGGTCGTACGAGCGCAGGCCGGAGAAGTTGACGACCAGCGTCTTGTCCGCCGTCGTCGTCTGCGAGGCATCGATGACCGCGGTGGGCGCCCGGTTGCCGCCGGACGGCGAGATCATCGACAGCTCACCGGGATAGATCGTCAGCTGGTAGAGGTTGTCGTCGGGTCCCTGGGCCAGGTTGACCGTCGCACCGGCGTTGCCCCAGAACGTCTTCGCACTGATCAGGCTGGTGTACTGTTCGTCGAAGTCGAGCACGCGGATCCAGCCCAGGCTGTAATCGGCGATGAACACCCGGTTGCGGTACTCCTCGGGGAATCCGGCGCCGTCGAAGACCGTCACCGACGTGATCGCGCCGCCGCTGACGGGTGGTGCCGAATGTTCGTACACGTAAATGGGATTGATCGACGCACATCCGGTGCAGCTGCCCTCGGCCTGCGGCCAGCCGTAGTTGCCGCCCTTTACGACGAGGTTGAGTTCTTCCCATTTGGACTCGCCCACGTCGGCGACGAGCAGCTTCCCGTCCGGTGTGAAGGTCAGCCGGAAGGGATTGCGGAAACCGTAGGCGTAGATGTAGTCGGCCGGGCTCGCCGTGTCGGGATCGTCGTCGACGAACGGATTGTCCTCGGGCACCGAACCATCGGCGTTGAGCCGTAGCACCTTGCCGTGAATGTTGCTCAGGCTCTGTGAATTCACCACACCCTGGGTGTTGTCGCCGACCACCCAGTACAGGTGCTGACCTTCGTTGTCGAAGGACAGATCGCCGCCGTGGTGGAAGGTGTTGGCGTTCTCGGTCGATTCGATGAGGATCTCGGAGCGCTCGACCCTGGTCATGTCGTCGGACAGGATCAGTCGCGCGAGGGTGTCCCGATTGGTGTCGCCCGCTGTGTAGGCGACGTAGATGGAGCGGTATCCGAATTCGTCTTCGTGCCAGAAATCCGGATGGACCTCGATGCCGGTGAGGCCCCGTTCTCCGCCGGTGGTCGTGGAGATGACCGTCAACGTGGTGACCGTTCGGGTCTCCGGGTTGTAGACCTTGACCGAACCGCCCTTCTCGGCGATGAAGATCCGGTCGACCTCGTCCTTGTCGTGCTTGTTGAGGATCTTGAAATCGGTCGGCTCGGTGAGGCCGGAGACCACCACCGTGCGGTCGAGTTCCGCAGGCAGGTCGGCACTCGGCCCGCATTGTCCGATGAATTGGACGACGGCCGCACTCAGCGCGCGGCCCTGCGGAGAGCCACCGAAGTCGAAGACGGCTCTTTCGAACATCCGGATCGGAGTGGCCAGCGGCGACGCGAGGAAGCCGTCGATCGCCTGGGTCGCCTGTCGCCGGACCCATGCCGCGACCGCCCACAGCGCAGGCGAGGAGCCTGGTGCTGCGGGACCGGGACCTGCCGCTCCCGCGCCCCCGCCCAGCATCGGTTTGAGCACGTTGTCGAAGAACTTCGTCACCGTGTTGATGACCCCGCACAGGCAGGTGACCACCGGCGCCGGAATGCTCGCGATGAACTCTTCGGGCGTCGGCAGATTCAGCCGCAGGGGCGGCAGACCGGTGAGCTTCGTGCGCGCCGAGGTGACCAGTGCCGAATCGTCGCTTTCGGTCAACGACAGTGTTTGGTACGAGCGGGAACTCGTCGACTCGTCACTCGCCGCGTCCACGTCGGGCACGGCGGCGTCCGGGTCCGGCGCCGGTGCGTCATCGATGACGGTGGCGTCGGCCGGGTCGGCGGCTTGGCCGGCGTCGTCGCCCGCCGGTCCTCCGGTTTCCTGCGCGGGCGTACCGGTGTCGACCGGCGTCTCGACGGCGGGTTCGGCGGGAACGTCGGGTTCCTCGACGGGCTCTGCCGGTGGCTGCGCCGGCTCGAGGGGGTCACCGATGCCGTCCGGCTCGTCGAGGTCCTCGCCCTCGTCGGGGTCTTCGTCCTCGGCGAGGTCTTCGCTTTCTTCGGCGTCCTCGCTCTCGGCGGGGTCTTCGGCGTCACCGTCGTCGACGATCTCGGACTGGTCGTCATCCGGGGTGGTGTCGTCGCCCGTGGTGGTCCGCGCTTGCTCACCGCCCGACGGACTCGAGACGCCGGTCGAATCGGTCACCGACGACGGGGAGTCCTCGGCCCGGGCAACCCCCGGAGTCGTTGCCACGGCTCCCCCGACACCGAGCGCGAGCGCAAGCGCACCGACCCGCCCGATGTACCTGGCGTAAGTGGAGGTCACCTTGCGGTCGTTAGCTGTCATCGCTGGAAAGCCCCCTTGAATCCCCGTCCGAACGGCCCCTCAGGGCACGCGAGGATCACTATGGCACCGCGCGTGAGGGAAATTTGACCTTTCCGTAAGGCAAGTTCTTTTTGTTTGCCGGTAGGTCACCGCCCGCGGCGTCGACCAAGCCGGATCACCGGGCTGTCAGCTATCCAACGCCGCCCACCCGTTCCTAGTCGGCATAACGTTGAATTGGCAACTTAGCTATGTGCTGCCGCCACGAGAGACCGGCAACACCCCATGTAAATCGCAACTTGTTGAACTCGATAGCGAATTACTGACCGCCCCCGCCGCCGACCCGCGTTAGCCGCATACTTAACCCGCAGCTATTTCGGATCGCGAAAGACCTACCGATCGAAAACACTTGGACACACCTCGGGCAAGGTTCTCGCTTTTGCAAATAGATTGCCGATCTTGGACAGGCGTACCGCTGACCGACCCAGCCGAGGCTGCGCGAAACGTAGGGAATTCCCCAATTCGTCGAGGGTAAAAGCGCTCTACCGTGTGAACATGCTCACTGTCGACGCTCAGACGTCGGGTTGCCTGGCCGAGTGGTATCTGCCGGACCTCACCGAAGAGCTGATCGACGCCTTCGTCGCGCGCATCGAATCGGTCGCGGCGCAGATGCGCGCCGAGGGGACCGACATCCATCTGGTCCTGACCGTCGCCGTGCCCTCCGACGAGGTGCTCTACGGGGTGTTCGACGGCTGCGAACCGGGTCTCGTGTCCCGCACGTGCGAGCAGGCCGGCCTGGCTCCGCAACGGTTGAGTGGCAGGGTGGGGACCCGGATCCTGCACTCATATGAGCAACGTAGGGAAAACCCCGATTCCTGAATTCCGAGCCACTTGGTTTTATTGACAAGGACTTCGGGGCGATCTGCGAGGGGGCGCACGAGCCGCACGAAGTCCACGTGCGTCGCCCGGGGGATGCGACGTCACACAGCTTGGCTACCTGCCGACGGGGCGGCAGGTAGCCAAGCTTCGTTCTGGGGGAACGTCTTACGTGAGCCGCAGGATGGGCTGCACGCCGATCGGCGTGTGACCGAATTCCTGGCAGTGCGCGACCACGTCCGCGACGGCGGATGAGCGCAACAGGCGCCGTTTACCGAAGAAGCCGCACTGGCACTGTCCGCGGTTGTTCAACCACGCCGCGAGCACGGTGGCCTGGAGACCTCTCATATCGACCCCTGACTGGCAGCGACGCAAAGGGCGGGACGGCGAATGAGGGCTGACGCTGGCTGCTTAACGCCGGGCTGGTCCCTCATTTGCCTATGCGGTGAACGTCCGACTCAGCCAATTTCTCCGCCCGCCGCATGTTCTCCCCCTCGATGGGCCCTGTCGCCGTTTGCCGAACCGGCCTCACATCTCCATGGGCGGCGCATCGAAGCGTCCGCGCCCGGCGCGCAAACGCTCCGGGATCAGATAGGAGAGACGAGGAAAGTCTGGCGAACGGCGAGAAAGTCGCGTGTTGATTTTCCGATGACTCGAGAGCATCCCGGGGTGGCCGGCACAAGAGTGACGCTTGCCGGGCAGCGGCTTTCAGCGGCTGCCGGACCGACCGGGCTGGGAAGTCAACCCGGGTCCACTGTATATGCCGTCGCGCGCGACGCCTACCATCGCCGAAGCCCAGAGGCGTCCCGGGTCCGCCTCAGGCTGCGCGGCAAACGCAATCAGGCCCCCTCGAAAGGGGGCCTGATCAGGGTGGCAGGTGCAGGATTCGAACCTGCGTAGGCGTAAGCCGACGGATTTACAGTCCGCTCCCATTGGCCGCTCGGGCAACCTGCCGGGTGGTCGCACCGTCCTCTCGGATTTGGTGCGACTAGCAGGGTACAACGAGGATGGGCCGAAGACGAAAACGCCCGAACAAGCCAGGAGGGAGCGAGTCCATGGCGGATTCCAGCTTCGACGTCGTGAGCAAGGTCGATCGTCAGGAGGTCGACAACGCGCTGAACCAGGCAGCCAAGGAGTTGAGCACCCGCTTCGACTTCCGGGGCACCGACACCACCATCGCCTGGAAGGGCGAGGAGGCCATCGAGATCGTCAGTTCCACCGAGGAGCGGGTCAAGGCCGCCGTCGACGTCTTCAAGGAGAAGCTCGTCCGCCGCGACATCTCGATGAAGGCCTTCGACGCCGGCGATCCGCAGCCCAGCGGGAAGACCTACAAGGTCAACGGCACCATCAAAGAGGGCATCACCAGCGAGCAGGCCAAGAAGATCACCAAGATCATCCGCGACGAGGGTCCCAAGGGCGTCAAGGCCCAGATCCAGGGCGACGAGATCCGCGTCAGCAGCAAGAAGCGCGACGATCTGCAGACCGTCATCTCGCTGCTCAAGCAGGCCGACCTCGAGGTGGCGCTGCAGTTCGTCAACTACCGCTGAGCAACTCCGGGGTGACGTCGCGGCCGACGGTCTTGCCGTCGTCCCGGTGATCGGTGGTGTTGCGGCACTCCCCCGAGATCGTGAACGCCAGCAGCCCGTCGACATTGCCCGGCCCCATCACGACCATCACCCCGTCGCGGTGGATGACGGTGCCGAAGGGCTTCTTCCCCGGCGGCGGCCCGTCGGTCCAGCCCGCCGCCACCATGGCGTCGGCGACCCGGCGGGCATAGGTGTCGGTGTCGGTGCCGGGCGGCAGCTGCGCGCTCATCTCCACCAGCCCGCGGTAGGGCGGCTCCCCCTGGTCGTTGCACGACTCGAACGAGAACCCGCCGCCGACGTCCTGCAGACCGGCGACCGTCCGTAGCTGGCGGCCGACATCGACGACCTGGGCTTCGGCCTGCTCGTCGGTCATCGGGTCGGCGACCTGGTCGCCGCCACCGCCGGTGGGTTCCGACATCGAACAGCCTCCTAACGCGATCGTGCACACCAGCAGCGTGACGGCCAGCGCCGCCCGCATCAGCTCACCCGGTCGGTTTGTAGTCATGGTCGGTGGTCACAGAGCTCCCTGGTCGGCCGACTTCCGGGTCGATGAAGGCGGGACTGCCCGGAATGTCGGAATCGATGTGCGGCAACGGAACACGGCCGCCGAACGGTAGGTCGATGTGGTCGGGGGTGCTGATGTGCGGTTGCCGGCGCCCCTCGGCGAGCAGATCCTGCCCGGCCAGCCGGTCGCTGTTGCCGCTGGCGATCTCGGTGATCGCCCGCATCGATTCGCTGCCCAGGTCGTAGTAATGGGAATGATCATGCACGTCCAGTCCGTCCTCGCCGGCCACTTCGGCGCGGAAACGCACCGAGCCGAACTCGTCGCCCGCCGGGTCGGTGCCGAGCCCGGCGTCCGGGCCGACCGGGTAGCCCAGCGTGCGGTTGAGCACCTCGGCCGGCAGGTCACCGGGCATCCCGATCCAGCTGACCGGATCGGTCGACGCCGCCCCCACGTACACCTTGCCGCCGTCGAGGTGGAAGTCCTCGGCACTCCTGGCCAGGTCGGTGCCCGGGCTGCCGATCAGCACCGCGTCGTCGGCCCTCATCCCGCTGCCCGCGAACGCGTCGGCCACCGTCGTCGATCCGTACGAATGGCCGATCACCGTCACGTGCGACGCGCCGGTGTGGGTGGCCGCCAACCCGTTGACGTCGGCGGCCAGCAGATCGCCGCCCGCCCGCGCGAGGTCGGGCGCCGCGATCCGCGGATCGGTGAACCCGTCGGGCGCGTCGTATCCCATCCACATGATCACCGCGGTGGGATCGTCCGGGTCGGCGAGCCGGGACTGCTCGTAGAGGTGGATCGCGTCGTTGTGGCCGTCGGCCAACCAGCCGTCGCGCACGCTGCTTCCGGTTCCCGGCACGATCACCGCCGTGTTCTTCGCGGTGTCCGGATTGCCGATCGCGATCGCCGCCCGACCCTGACCGTTGTCGGCCAGCGGCTGGTACCCCCACAGCATCACCGGCCGCGGGTTCTTCGGGTTGGCGCCGCGCTGGTGCGCCAGACCCTCGCTGGTGCGACGGGCGTTGTGGAACCGGGTGGCGTCGGCCCGGCTGAGCCCGTAGCGCGCCGGATCGGCGATCACGTCGTTCTCGGAGACACCGTTGCGCGCGGCCACATCGCGCACCCGGCTGAGGTCGTCGTTCATCACCGCCTGATTGACCTTGTCCCGGACCGCGGCGGGAATGCCGTTCAGATTGCCCAACTCCGGTGGGTGCTCGGCGATCAGCGCGTCCTTCTCGGCCTGGCTGAGCGAGTCCCACCACCGGTTGACGTCCTCGGGTGAGGTCTCCTCGCCCGGCAGCCGCCGCGGATCGCCCAGAGTTCCCGGCGGCGTCTGCGGTACCGGGCCGCCCAGCGCGGCGGTGACGGCCGCGGCCGTTGACCGGTCGAACTCGCCGTACTGCGCGAGCAGTTTCCTGATGACCGCCGTCCACGCCCGCGCCAGCCCGGTGAACACCGGCGGCAGATACGGCGGCGGACTGCAGCTGCCGTCGTCGGCGACCTGCCAACCGGTCGCGCGCAGGCTCTGCACCAGCATCAGCAGGGCGCGCCGGGTCGAGGACATGTGCGAACCACCCGACTGCAACGCCTCCTGCAGCGCCTGCAACCGGGCGCGCAACTCCTCCTGCCGGTCGAGATTCGCCTCGGCCTTGGCGATCGCGGCCGCCGCGGCCCTCCCCTGCCAGTTCGCGCGCAGATCCGCGAGCGCTTGGCGCTGCCGGGCCATCAACGTGTCGAGGTGGCCGATCTTCTCGCCGAGCCGGCCGGCGGCGTGGACCAGACCGTCCGGGTCGGACGCCTCCACCACCGACAGCGAAACCGTCACCACACCCCCCGAGCCGACTGGTTCTCAGTATCGCCCGTCGCGCGACGCGGTTGCTGCACCAATCGAATCGCCCTCCCGGCGACGGCGCCCGTCCTACGCTGATCGCCATGGCACACGCGCAACGACAACCCAAGGTCGTCGTCCTCGGAGGTGGGTCCTGGGGCACCACCGTCGCATCGATCTGTTCCCGGCGCGCGCCCACGATCCAGTGGGTGCGCTCGGAGGACACCGCCAAGGACATCAACGCCAACCACCGCAACTCGCGCTACCTCGGCGAGGATGTGGTGTTGAGCGAGTCGCTGCGCGCGACCACCGACTTCGCCGAGGCCGCCAGCAGCGCCGACGTCGTCGTCATGGGGGTGCCGTCACACGGCTTCCGCGGGGTGCTCGAGAAACTCGCCGCCGAGCTGCGGCCGTGGGTGCCGGTGGTGTCGCTGGTCAAGGGGCTCGAACAGGGCACCAACATGCGGATGAGCGAGATCGTCGACGAGGTGCTGCCCGGACACCCGGCGGGCATCCTGGCCGGGCCGAACATCGCCCGTGAGGTCGCCGACGGGTACGCCGCCGCGGCGGTGCTGGCGATGCCCGACCAGCACCTCGCCGCGCAGTTGGCAGAGTTGTTCCGCACCAAGCGTTTTCGCACCTACACCACCGACGACGTGGTCGGCGTGGAGATGGCCGGCGCCCTGAAGAACGTCTACGCGATCGCCGTCGGCATGGGGTATTCACTCGGCATCGGCGAGAACACCCGCGCGATGGTGATCGCCCGCGCGGTGCGGGAGATGTCGAAACTCGGCGAGGCCATGGGCGGGCACCGCGACACCTTCGCGGGCCTGGCCGGGATGGGTGACCTCATCGTCACCTGCACCAGCCAGCGCAGCCGCAACCGGCACGTGGGTGAACAGCTGGGCTCGGGCAAGCCGATCGACGAGATCATCGCGTCGATGAACCAGGTCGCCGAGGGTGTGAAGGCCTCCAAGGTCATCATGGAGTTCGCCGACGAGTACGGGCTGAACATGCCGATCGCCCGTGAGGTCGACAGCGTGATCAACCACGGGTCGACGGTGGAGCAGGCCTACCGCGGTCTGGTTGCAGAGAAGCCCGGCCACGAGGTGTACGGGTCGGGCTTCTAGGCCTCAGTTGAAGTAGGGGTTGCGGCCTTCGCGGGGCATCAGCAGCGGGTTGCTGGGCTGCAGGACGAAGCTCGCCGTGGGGCTGATGACGAAGCCCGCGCCGTTGTGGGCGTCGACGCACGTCGTCATCGTGCCGTCGGTGCCGCAGCTGACGGTCTGGAAGCTGACGCGGGTGTTGGGCGGCAACGGCTTGACCGTCTCGACGACGTTGGAGAACGGCGCCGCCGCGTTGGCGAACGTCGGGACGCCACCGATGCCGCCGCTGACCAGGTTCGCCCCACCGGGGGCGGCGGGGATCGGGCCGCTGCAGCCGTAGGCGCCGCCGCGCTGGATGACGCAGGTCAGGCCGCCGGGGGCGCCGAAGGCGTACCAGGTGCCGTTCATCGCGGTGTACTCCGCGGGGCTCACGGGCGGCCAGGCGTTGACGTTGGGGGCAGGCGGCGGGGCCGGCGCGGGCGGTTGGGCCGCGGCGAGGCCCGCCGTCATGACCGCTGCGCCGACGGCGGTCGCGGTCCCTGCCAGGATTCTGCTGAACACGCCCACACCATATGTGCCGGTGCGGCGACGCGCAGGGGCTGACTGCTTCATGGCTTGATCATCGCCGGGTGGGCGGCTTTCGTTTCGCGGCTTTGACGCGCCGAACGTGCGGCCAGTGCGAATTCGGGAGCGGTTTTTCGCAGTGAGCGCACGTTCGGCGCCGCAGAGCGGTCAGTAGAGGCCCGGACCGCGGCCGGCCATCTCTTCGAGGCGGCGGATCCGGTCGGCCATCGGCGGATGCGTCGAGAACAGCTTGCCGATCTTCTCCCCCGACCGGAACGGGCTGGCGATCATCAGGTGCGCCTGATCGGCCAGCTGCGGCTGCGGGGGCAGCGGCGCGGCCTCCACCCCGCCGGAGATCTTGCGCAGCGCCGACGCCAGCGCCAGCGGGTCCCCGGTGAGTTCGGCGCCCGACTGGTCGGCCTGATACTCGCGCGACCGCGACACCGCCAGCCGGACCACCGTCGCCGCGATCGGCCCGAGGAACGAAACCAGCAGCAGCGCAAACGGGTTGGTGCCCTCGCGGTTACCGCCGAACATGCCGGCGAACAGCGCGATGTTGGCCAGCGCGGTGATCACCGACGCCATCGCGCCCGCCACACATGAGATGAGGATGTCGCGGTTGTAGACGTGGGACAGTTCGTGGCCCAGCACCGCGCGCAGTTCCCGCTCGTTGAGGATCTGCAGGATCCCGGTCGTGCAGCACACCGCCGAGTTACGCGGATTACGTCCGGTCGCGAACGCGTTCGGGTTCGCGGTATCGGAGATGTACAGCCGCGGCATCGGCTGGTGTGCGGCGTTGGACAGCTCGCGCACGATGCGGTACATCACCGGCGCCTGCAACTCGCTGACCGGCTGCGCATGCATCGCCTTGAGGGCCAGCTTGTCGCTGTTGAAGTACACGTAGACGTTCATGCCGACGGCGAACAGCACGGCCAACGCCATGATCGACCGGCCGAACAGCGAACCGACGAACACGATCAGCGCAGACATCCCCACCAGCAACAGGAACGTCTTGAACCTGTTCGCGTGCGGATTCCACGTCATCAGCTACCTCCTCGTGAGTCTTCGCTGATCCAACGCTGCATACAGCCGTCTGGGTTCCGGCGATGTTCAGCCGTGGCGGGTGATCGTGTAGTCGACCAGTGACGCCAGCGCCTGCCTTCCCGGCATGTCGGGCAGGGCGGCCAGTTCGTCGCGGGCCTGCTGCGCGTAGCGGGCGACGGTCGCCTTGGCCTGCTCCATGCCTGGTGAGCGGCGTAGCAGCCGCAGGGCCTCGGCGAGATCGTCGTCGTTGTCGACGGGCCGGGCGAGCAGTTCGCGCAGGCGGTCGGTGTCGGGACCGGACTCCCGCAGCGCGTAGAGCACCGGCAGAGTGTGAACACCCTCACGTAGATCGGTGCCCGGAACCTTGCCGGATTCGTCGGGATCGCTGTCGATGTCGATGATGTCGTCGGAGATCTGGAATGCCGTGCCGACGATTCCGCCCAAGCGCGCCAACCGCTCGATCTGGGTCTCGTCGGCGCCGGAGAACGTCGCCCCGAACCGCCCCGACGCCGCGATCAGGCAGGCCGTCTTCTCGTAGACGACCTTGAGGTAGTGCTCGATCTCGTCAACGCCCTCGACCGCACCGCGGGTCTCCCGCATCTGACCGGTCACGAGTTGGGCGAACGTGTCGGCGATGATCCGCACGGCCTCCGGCCCCAACCGCGACACCAGCCGCGACGCGGTGGCGAACAGATAGTCGCCCGCGAGGATGGCGATGTTGTTGCCCCAGCGTGCGTTGGCGCTCGGCGCCCCGCGCCGGACCTGGGCCTCGTCCATGACGTCGTCGTGGTACAGCGTCGCCAGGTGCACCAGTTCGATCACCGCACCCGCCACCGTCACCTGCCAGGCGTCGGGTTCGGGCCCGAGCCGCGCGGACAGCACCGTGAACAGCGGACGGAACCGCTTACCGCCGGCCTGGAAGAGATGCTGAACGGCCTCGGCCATCAGCTCGTCCGCCTTGCCCAGCTCGGTGGACATCAGATCCTCGATGCGGGCGACTCCGGCGCGGACGTCGGCCGCGAAGGCCGCGTCGCCGAAGTCCACGCCCGCCACCACAGTCGCCGGTGTCCTCACCCTGCCAACATACTGTGACAATGAAGACCCGGGCGGATGTGGTCGTTGTCGGCGCCGGACCTGCGGGTTCGGCGGCCGCGGCGTGGGCGGCCCGCGCCGGTCGCGACGTGTTGGTGATCGACTCCGCCCGCTTCCCGCGCGACAAGGCGTGCGGTGACGGGCTGACCCCGCGGGCGGTCGCCGAACTCGAACGCCTCGGCCTCGGGCCGTGGCTGGACACCCGCATCCGCCACCGCGGTCTGCGGATGTCGGGATTCGGCGCGGCCGTGGAGGTCGCCTGGCCCGGCCCGTCGTTCCCGTCCACCGGCAGCGCGGTGCCGCGCACCGAACTCGACGACCGGATCCGCTCCGTCGCCGCCGACGACGGAGCCAAGATGCTCCTCGGAACCAAAGCCGTTGGTGTCGAACATGATTCGTCTGGACGCGTGGAGACGTTGACGCTGGACTCGGGTGAGGAGGTCGGTGTCGGGACCTTGATCGTCGCCGACGGGGCGCGGTCGACACTGGGCCGTGCGCTCGGCCGGCAGTGGCATCAGCAGACCGTCTACGGCGTCGCGGTGCGCGGTTACCTCGCCAGCCCGCGCAGCGACGAACCGTGGATCACGTCGCACCTGGAACTGCGGTCACCGGAGGGCAAGGTGCTGCCCGGCTACGGCTGGATCTTCCCGCTGGGCAACGGTGAGGTGAACATCGGCGTCGGCGCCCTGGCGACCGAAAAACGGCCCGCCGACGCCGCTTTGCGGCCGCTGATGTCGCATTACACGGCGTTGCGGCGCGAGGAATGGGGCTTCGACGGTGAGCCGCGCGCACCGCTGTCCGCGCTGCTGCCGATGGGCGGCGCGGTGTCGGGAGTCGCCGGCCCCAACTGGATGCTGATCGGGGACGCCGCCGCGTGTGTGAACCCGCTCAACGGCGAAGGCATCGACTACGGGTTGGAGACCGGCCGGCTGGCCGCCGACCTGCTCGGCTCCGGTGACCTCTCACAGGCGTGGCCCGCCGTGCTGAGCGACCACTACGCCCGCGGATTCTCCGTCGCGCGCCGGCTGGCGTTGCTGCTCACGCTGCCGAGATTCCTCCCGCTGACCGGTCCGGTGGCGATGCGGTCGACGGCGCTGATGCGCATTGCCGTTCGGGTGATGGGCAACCTGGTCACCGACGAGGACGCCGACTGGATCGCCCGGGTGTGGCGCGCGGGTGGTCTGGCCTCGCGCGGCCTGGACGCGCGCAAACCGTTCAGCTGATCAGCCGGCGACGCGACCGGTCGTCGTCCGTGCGACTCGCATCGGTCAGCGCGAGCGCGATGAGGATGTCCGCGAAGGTGATGAACAGCCCCATCCAGTACGCCCACCTCGTCGAGGGATCGGGCTGGGTGGTGAAGTACAGCACGAGGAAGATGGGGCCGACGATCCCGAAGACGAACATCATCGCCTGGAAACGCACGTAGCGCCAGAACGTCTGCATCCGCCACCCCCGTCACCGTTCTGCGGCAGCATATCCCGCAGGATGGCGGACATGGTGGCGGTCTACCGGGCGCCGATGCGCTCACGTGACGACGGGATCGACGTCGCGCAGACCATCGCGCGGGCCCGCCGGCTCGGGCTGTGCGGATTCGGTGCGCTCGGGGTCGACGAGGATCGCCTCGCCCGCCGGATCGCACGCTTCGCCGACGCCCCCGACGGCGCCCTGGTGTGGACGCGCGACCCCGAGGGACTGTACTGGCTGGGCCGCATCGACGGACCGTACCGATACGACAACACCAGTGCCGCAAGGGCCGTCGACCTGGTGCATGTGCGGCCGTGCCGGTGGTCGCCCGCCCCGTTCCTCGAACCGCAGGTGCCGTCGGCGGTGCTGGCGACGTACCGCCGCGGCGGGCGCAACTTCCAGCAGACCCACGATTCCGTCGTCGCACGGGAAAGCCTGCGGCTGTGGGAAGAACACTCCTGAAAGCTGTTCGCAGACAACATCTTCAGAACCCATGACCGACGGATTCGCACTTCGGCCGGTCACAGCGGGTCAGCCGGGGCACAATTCAGGGGTGCCGAACCCACCCGTCGAGCCCGAGTTCGGCGTGGTGTGCGACGTGGACGGGGTGCTGACGATCACCCATGTGCGACGGCAGCTGGGACGGGTGAGCGCGCTGTTCAACCGCAGTCCCCGGGACCGCCGATCGGTGCTGGGCATGCCGCATCTGCTGCGCCACCTCGCGCACTCCGACCTCGCGCCGCCGGTGTTCTACCTGACCGCCGCACCGGATCTGTCCGGGCCGATGATCAGCGACGCGCTGCACCGCAACGGCTACCCGACCGGTACGGCGTTGCCTGCGGGAGGTGACCTCGCCCCCGGCTGGCTCGTCGGGCACAGCCTGGCACCCAAACGCGCTGCACTCGACGCCCTGGCCGAACAACACCCGCAGCTGCGTTGGATTCTGGTCGGTGACGACGCGGGACCGGATCCGGAGCTCTTCGCCGACTTCGCCCGCCGCCATCCGGGCCGGGTGGCGGTGATCGCTCTGCGCCAGGACCGCCGCCAACCGAGGCGGATCCTCCGGGGCGACGAACTGCCCGGCGTGACCGTGGTGGCGGCGCCGAACGCCGAGGAGATCCTGCCGGAACTCGACGCGAGCCTGGGCCTGCGGCCACAGCAGCGCACCGCCGTCGACGCCTGGTTCCTCACCGCGGACGAACGCGGCAACGACGCCACCCGGCTGCGCGCCTGGACCGCGGGCAACGCCGTCCGCCCGCTCGTGCACGGGCGGACCTACTTCGCCGCACTGGCCGAGGCCCTGGCCGCCGCGGGGCCGGGCGACGTGGTCCTGTTCGCCGCGTGGCGCGCCGACTCCGACGAGCTGCTCACCGACGGCGGGCCGACGATCGCCGAGGCGCTCGCCGCGGCCGCTCGACGAGGGGCGCTGGTCCGCGGGCTGATGTGGCGCGCGCATCTCGGCACCTTCGGCTACCACCTCGAGCAGAATCGCGCCTTCGCCGCCGCCATGGCCGCCGCCGGCGTGGAAGTGCTTCTGGACCAGCGGATCCGCGCCTTGGGCAGCCACCACCAGAAGGCCGTGGTGATCCGCTACGCCGGACGGCCCCGCGACGATGTGGCGTTCGTCGGCGGAATCGATTTCGACCGCGGCAGCCGCGACGACGCCGGCCACCGCGGTGACCCGCAGCCGGAGACGTCCGACGACCTCTACGGCGCCACCCCCGCCCGGCACGACATCCAGGTCGAGGTGCACGGGCCCGCCGTCCGCGAGGTCGAGGACGCGATCCGGGAACGCTGGGACGATCCCGCGGCCATGACCCGGCTGCCCTGGCATGTCGTCGGCGACTGGATCAACGGCTCACCGCGTACCGCGTCGCGGCTGCCGCCGCCCGAGCCGGATCCGCCCGCCGCCGGCGACTGTGCGCTGCAGATCCTGCGGACCTATCCGCGCCGCCGTCCGGCCCACCCGTTCGCACCGCTCGGCGAGCGCAGCGTCGCCCGCGGCTACGCCAAGGCGTTGCGGCGCGCTCGCCGGCTGGTCTACCTCGAAGACCAGTACCTGTGGTCGGTGGACGTCGCGCGCATCTTCGCCGCGGCGCTGCGCCGCTCACCCGACCTGCACCTGATCGCCGTCGTGCCGCGCCGCGTCGACCAGAAGGTGGCCACCCGCGCGGCCGAGTTGGGTCAGCTGGAGGCCATGGCCATGGTGCGGGCCGCGGGCGGCGCGCGGGTCCAGATCTACGACATCGAGAACGACGAGGGCCGGCCGATCTACGTGCACGCCAAGGTGTGCATCGTCGACGACGTCTGGGCGGTGGTCGGCAGCAACAACCTGAACAACCGCTCCTGGACCCATGATTCGGAGTTGGCGGCCGCGATCATCGACGACGAGCGCGATCCCCGCGCACCGGAGGATCCCGGCGGATTGGGCGACGGGGCCCGGCGCTTCGCACGCCGGCTGCGGCTCGACCTGATGCGCGAACACGTGGGCTTCGAGGATGGCCTCGATGACGATGACGATCTGCTCGACCCCGACCGCGCGGCGGCCACCGTGCGCGCGCGGGCGGAGGCGCTCGACGCGTGGCATGCCGACGGATGCCGGGGGCCGCGGCCGCCAGGGCGCTTGCGCCCCCACGTTCTCGACCACGACCGTGCCCGGCCACCGGCCCGGCACCGGTGGTTGACCATCCCCGCCTACCGGATCGTGCTCGATCCGGACGGGCGGCCGCTGGGAATGCGACTGCGCCGCGCCTACTGACCCCCCGTGATAGGCAGGACGGGTGGACCCCCAACCGCCGCTGCTGTTCGCGCTCGACCTCACCGGGACCTTCGTCTTCGGGCTCAACGGGGCGTTGACGGCGTTGCGCGCGACGCACCTCGACGTGGTGGGGGTGGTGACCCTCGGCATGACGACGGCGTTGGGCGGGGGTGTGATCCGCGACGTCCTGATCGGTGCGCTGCCGCCGGCGACGTTCCAATACTGGCCGTACTTCGCGCTCGCCGTGGGCGGGGCAATGATCGCGTTCGTCCTGAACCGCTGGCTCGAGCGGCTGAAGATGTCGATCACCGTGCTCGACGCGATCGGGTTGAGCGTGTTCGCCGTGATCGGGGCGAGCAAGGCGCTGGCCTTCGGCCTCGGCGTCGCGCCGGCGGTGCTGCTCGGGGTCATCACCGCCGTCGGGGGCGGCACGATCCGCGACGCGCTCGTCGGACAGGTACCCACGGTGTTACGCAGTGAGCTGTACGCGATCCCCGCCCTGGTGGCCGCGATGATCACCGTCGTCGCGATCCGATTGGACGTCTACGGATTGCCGGCCGCGCTCGGGGCCGCAGCCGTCTGTTTCGTCATCCGGATGCTCGGCGTCCGGTACCAACTCAACGCACCACGCCCGCCCGGGTTCCGGGCGGACTCGTCGTAGCCCCGGGCGGCCGCGGTGTTTCGGTTGCGGGCGACCCGGGCACCGAAGGAGGGTGATGGACTCCCTGCTCGGCGCGCTCGGGCATGCGTGGTGGGCCTATCCGCTCCTTCTCGCCTTCTGCACATTCGACGCCGTCGTACCCGTCATCCCGAGCGAGACCGGTCTGATCACGGGCGGAATCCTCTCCGCGGACGGCGCGATGTCACTGCCCCTGGTGATCGCCATGGCCTCGATCGGATCGTTCGTCGGTGACAACCTGGCGTACTGGATCGGAAGGTCGGCCGAGGACCGGGCCTGCCGGTGGATCACCCGTGGAGAGAAGGGGCGTCGAGGTCTGGACTGGGCGCGGCGGGAACTCGACGAGCACGGCGGATCGATCATCATCGTGGCGCGGTTCATCCCCGGTGGTCGGACGCCGACGATGATCGCCTGCGGGATACTCGAATTCCCGTACCGCCGGTTCCTCGCCTTCGACGCCGTCGCCGCCGTTCTCTGGGGAAGTATCAACACGCTGATCGGCTTCATCGGAGGGAAGGCGTTCGCCGAGAACACGATCGGCGCGTTCGCGGTGTCATTCGGGGTGGCGGTCGCCGTGGGCGGCGCCGTCGAGGTGGTGCGCAGGATGCGCCGCAAGCCCGAGCCCGCCGGGCAGCGCTAGGATGGCGCGGTCACCGCGTGGGATGGTGGTGGTATGGACCTGATGCCGGCGGCGTTCATCGGACACGGCAGCCCCATGAACGCGCTCGAAGTCAACCGCTACACCTCGGCCTGGCGAGCGTTCGGTGAGCAGGTCACCCGTCCGCGCGCGATCCTGGTCATCAGCGCGCACTGGTACATCAACGCGACCGCGGTCACGGCGATGCCGCGGCCCAGGACGATCCACGACTTCTACGGGTTCCCGCAGGAACTGTTCGACGTGCAGTATCCCGCCCCGGGCCTGCCCGGACTCGCCGACGAGGTCAGCGAGGTCGTCCACCCGACGTGGGTGGGCGCCGACGTCGACAGCTGGGGCATCGATCACGGCACCTGGTCGGTGCTGGTCCACGCCTTCCCCGACGCGTCGATACCCGTCGTCCAGCTTTCGGTCAACGCCGACAAACCGCTCGAGTACCACCTGGAACTCGGCGCCAAGCTGGCCCCGCTGCGCGAACGCGGCGTGCTGATCCTGGCCAGCGGCAACGTCGTTCACAATCTGCGGGCGATGGACTGGAACCTCGACACCGGTTACGACTGGGCCCACCGATTCGACGACGCCGCCCGGGAGGTGATCCTGTCGGAGCCCTCGCGGGCGCCGGGTCTGCACGGTCACAGCGACTTCGACATCGCGGTGCCGACCCCCGACCACTTCATCCCGTGGCTGTATCTGGCGGGGCTGGCGTCGACCGCCGCCGACAGTGTCGACATCCTCGTCGACGGCTACTCCTACGGATCCCTGTCGATGACGGCCTACACGCTGGGAGCGGCTACGGTCACCGGGTCCGAAGACGCTGCCGCCCAACAGCAACCACCTCAGGCACCGGCCGACGCCTCGAACATCTGACGCTAGGGCCAGCGGGTGTCGAGGATGTCCAGGGCATTCGGCAGCTTCGCGCGGTAGCGCGCCCGGTCGGCCTGTTTGAACGGCACCCACCACGGCGCCTGGAACAGTTCGACGATCTTGACCATCGGACCGCGATAACCCGACGCCTGCAGCACACCGTTCGCGGCGTACCGCCCACCCTCGTTGGCGCCCTCCATCGTGGTGACGTTCTGGTCGGTCTTGACCCACTCACCCGCGAGGAACAGGTTGTCGATACCGGTCACGGCTTCGGGTCGGCGGGCCCACGAACCGGGGTCCTGGATGAACAGCGGTTCGTCGTTGCGAACCTCCGGGGTTCCCGGGGCGATGATCGCCGGGTCGAGGAACCACGAGTGCAGCATGTCGTCGGTGAGCACGGTGTCGGTGTCGTTGAGGTGCGCCTTGATCTGCGCCCAGGCCTCCCGCGCGATCTCCTCCGGCGTGCAGTCCCGGGCGCTTCTGCGGTTGAAGTTACCCGCGGTCGTCCAGTCCGAGATGATCGCCGACAGACAGTCCTTGACCGTGCCGTCGCCGTAGCTGCTCAGCTTCCGCTTCCAGAACTGCGCCTCGCTGATCGAGGTGATCGCCCAGCCCGAATCGACATAGTTCACATGGCCTTTCGTGACGTCGACCCGCTCCCTGAGATAGAACATCAACCCGTTCATCCATTCGGTGCGCAGCAGTGCGACATCGGCCAGTTTCGGGTCTGCGGCGACGACGTCGGGCGTGAGCACCGCGGCGAGCTTCTCGCACGGGATCGCGCTGACGTACCAGTCGGCGACCACCGGCTGCGCCACGCCACCTGGGCCCACGACGGTGGCCGACGCGATGTGCTGACCGTCCGGGGTCAACCGGGCCAGCGCCTGACCCACGTGGAACGTCACCCCCTTCGACCGCAGATGGGCGACCCAGGGGTCGAGCCACTGTGAACTCGTCGGGCCGTTGAGCACGCGGTCGAAACCCTTGTTGTCATAGTCGTTGCCGAGCAACAGGATCGACCACACCGAGGCCTCACCGACCAGGCCGATGGAATGCGCGCTGGCGTCCTTGGACTTCGACGCCGCCAGATTGCGGATGATGCCGTCGGCGAGGTAGCGGTTGTACTCGTGTGACCGCTTGTTCGCGCCGATGTAGTCCTCCCACGTCATGTTCTCCCACTGCCCGAGCTTGCGCTCGTCGCAGCTGGTCACGTAGACCGCCAACTTCTGCGCCGCATAGGCCGCCTCCCACAGCGGCAGCCGGTACAGCGTCTGGAACACGGTGGTCACCGACTCGATGAACGCCTTCGGGGTGACCGGATTCGGCAAAGTAGGCAACGGGAATGGCAGCGGCACAGTGAGATCGGCGCGGTTGAGTCCCGAATGCAGATATGACGTCGCCCTGGTGAGGTTCTGCCACGTGCCGTGGCTGTTGCCGGGGAACGGGATTCGCCGCATCGTGTCGGTGACGTTGCGGTAGAAGCCGGGGAAGAACCGGAAGCCGTGTTCAGCGGGCAGCGGCGTGGCACCCGAGTCCGGCACGGGAATGGATCTGGCCTTGCCGCCCAGCGCTTTTCGCTCGTACACGGTGACGGTGTAGCCGCGGTCGACGAGTTCGTGCGCGGCCGTCAACCCCGCGATGCCGGCGCCGAACACCGCCACCGACATACCGCGCGGTGCGGCGCGCGCCTGCGGCGGTGCGGACGTCAGCGTCGCGGCGGCCAGACCGGCGGTGGCGGTGCCCGCCAGGAACGACCGGCGCGACACCTGCTGTTGATGAACCCGACCCATGACCCACCGCCCTGTCGCGGAACCCCGTCAGAGCGATAAGTTAATGGTGATTCGCGTCACAACCGCGCATTTGGCCCGGGTTTGCGCGTGTCGGATGCGTCAGCGCGGTGGTTTGACCGCGGCGTGCAGGGCGACGATGCCTCCGGTGAGGTTGCGCCACCGCACCTGCGACCAGCCGGCGGCCTCGATCCGCCGCGCCAGACCCGCCTGATCCGGCCAGGCGCGGATCGATTCGGCGAGATACACGTAGGCGTCGGGGTTGGAGGCCACCGCCCGCGCCATCCGCGGCAGCGCCTTCATCAGGTACTCCTTGTAGAGCGTGGCGAACGCACGGTTGGTCGGCGTGGAGAACTCGCACACCACCAGCCGGCCACCCGGCCGGGTCACGCGGGCCATCTCCTCGAGGCCCGCGACATGGTCGACCACGTTGCGCAGCCCGAAGCTGATGGTGACCGCGTCGAACGACTCGTCGGCGAACGGCAGCCTGGTCGCATCGCCGGCGACCTTCGGCACGTCGCGCTGCCGGCCCGCCGAGAGCATCCCGACCGAGAAGTCCGCGGCCACGCACCACGCACCGGAGGCGGCGAGTTCGACCGTCGACACCGCGGTGCCGGCGGCCAGGTCGAGCACCTTGTCGCCGGGGCCGATGCCCAGCGCCGCACAGGTCTCGCGCCGCCAGAACCGGTCCTGTCCGAGCGAGAGCACGGTGTTGGTCAGGTCGTAGCGGCGGGCCACCGCGTCGAACATCGACGCGACCTCGTGGGGGTTCTTGTCCAACGTCGCCCGGCTCACGACGCCGACGCTACCTGTGAATCCGCTGCCACCGGGAATGGGGGACGCCGCCGGCGCCCTTGTAACGCGGTATGAGCGGAAAAGTCTGGTTCATCACTGGTACATCGCGCGGGTTCGGCCGGGAATGGGCGATCGCCGCGCTCGAACGGGGGGACCGCGTGGCCGCGACCGCGCGGGACACCGCGACGCTGGCCGATCTCGTCGAGAAGTTCGGCGACGCGCTGCTGCCGATCGCCCTCGACGTCACCGACCGCGAAGCCGACTTCGCGGCGGTCCAACAGGCCCACGACCACTTCGGACGCCTCGACATCGTGGTCAACAACGCCGGCTACGGACAGTTCGGCTTCATCGAGGAGCTCTCCGAACAGGAGGCGCGCGACCAGATCGAGACGAACGTCTTCGGGGCGTTGTGGATCACCCAGGCGGCCCTGCCGTACCTGCGGGAGCAGCGCGGCGGCCACATCGTGCAGGTGTCGTCGATCGGCGGGATCAGCGCCTTCGCGAACGTCGGCATCTATCACGCGTCGAAGTGGGCGCTGGAAGGATTCTCGCAGGCACTCGCGCAGGAGGTGGCCCCGTTCGGCGTGCACGTCACGCTGATCGAGCCGGGCGGTTTCTCCACCGACTGGGCGGGTCCGTCGGCCAAGCACGCCACCCCGCTGCCCGATTACGCGGAGATCAAGGAGGAGGCGCAGCGGGCCCGCAGCCAACGCGCCGCCAACCCGGGCGATCCGAAGGCGTCGGCACGCGCGATCCTCAAGGTCGTCGACGCCGAGAATCCGCCGCTGCGGGTGTTCTTCGGTGAGGTGCCGCTGGGCATCGCGAAGGCCGACTACGAGAACCGGCTCAAGACGTGGGAGGAGTGGCAGCCCGTCGCGATCGAAGCGCAGGGCTGACGGTCAGGCCGCGCGCAACCGACGCAGGCCTGCGACCGCCTCGTAATGGCCGATCAGCTCGTCGCAGATCGCCGGCCAGGTGCGGTCGAGCACGCTGCGCCGGGCGGCCGGCGAATACCGTGGCCGCTCGGCGATCAGATGGTCGACCGATTCGCTGAGCCTGTCTTCGAATTCGGTGACGTCGAGCAGCAGGCCGGTCCGGTACGGGGCGACCAGGTCCCGTGGCCCACCGGCGTTCGGGGCGATCACCGGAAGACCCGAGGCCATGGCCTCCTGCACCGCCTGGCAGAACGTCTCGTGCTCGCCGGGGTGGACGAAGACGTCCATGCTGGCGTACGCGGCGGCCAACGCATCACCGTAGAGCGCACCGGTGAAAACTGCTGTGGGCATCAGGGATTCGAGCTTCATGCGGTCGACGCCGTCACCGACCACCACGACCTGCAGGTCCGTGCGGGCGCTGAGCGCCGCCAGCCGCTCGACGTGCTTCTCCGGCGCCAGCCGCCCGACGAACCCGACGATCGGCTCACCGTGCGGAGACCACCGTCGGCGCAACTCGTGGTCGCGGGCCGACGGTGCGAAGCCCGTGATGTCCACGCCGCGCGCCCAGCGGTGCACCCGCGGGACGCCGTGCGACGCGAGGTTCTCCATCGCCGAGGTCGACGGCGCCAGCGTGCGGTCGGCGCGGCTGTGCAGGTGCCGCGTCCACGCCCACGCGGCGCGCGACATCGCACCGACACCGTAGCTCTGCGCGAACCCCGCGACGTCGGTCTGGAACACCGCGACCGTCGGGATCCCGAGATGGCGCGCGGCGTGCAGACCGCCGTAGCCGAGCAGCGCCGGCGACGCCAGATGAACGACGTCAGGGTCGAATCCGCGCAGCACGCCCACCATCCGGGGCCGCGGCACGCCCAGCGGCAGGGAGGTCACCTTCGGGAACATCCGCGACGGCACCCGGTGCACCCGGACCCCGTCGTGCACTCGCTCGGCCGGCGGTTCACCGCGCGGGGTGTCCGGGGCGATGACGATCACCTCGTGTCCGGTGCGGCGCAGATGCTCGAGCACCCGCAGCACGGAATTGGTGACTCCGTTGACGTTGGGCAGGAATGACTCCGTGACGATCGCAACGCGCACACACCGAGGGTTTCAGCGCCGCCTGTCGCGCAGGTTGCCTGTCGGGGTACAGGACACGAAGATCACGTGCGGACGTCGTCGTGCGGCTCCGCGGAGTCGTACGCCAGCCCGCTACGGCCTTCACCCCGTCCGACGCTGACACGCCTGGCGACCCAGCTGACATAGGTGCCGTCCCGTCGGCGCGCCAGAATCGGCACCCGCTGCACCCGAACGCCTTCGCGGGGCACCTCCGCATCGAAGAGCACCCGGTGTTCGTCCCCGCTGAGCAGCCTGCCCCAGATGTCGGTGGCCGTTGACGCGTCACAGTCCAGCCGCCCCTGGACCAGCCGCATCGCCACCCGGTCCGGCGTGCCGTCGAGTTGCGGCGTGCGCATCAACCGCGGGACGTACGGCACCCACCAGGCGGGCACCGATGTGGCGAGCAGATACCGCAGCTCGGTGCCCGCGGCGACGTCGACGGGCACGGCGGCGTCGACCCGAGCGGCGGCGCGGGGCATTCCGCGGCCGAGGCTGTCGGGCACGATTCGTTCCACCGCCCAAGCCAGGTTCGCCGACTCGTCACGGAGAAAGAACACCTCTTCCAGCGGCGGTCCCTCGAGCGGTGGTGCGCTTGCCGGCGGCGTCACCAGCCCGTCGATCGCACCGGTTGCCGAACCGGGGGCGGACACCGAGAACATCCGCCACGGCGCATTCCGGTTGCTGATCCGTGACGGTGGCACCGTGAACGTCTCACCGAACGTGGTGCGGTACTGCACCGACCTGACTGTCACCAGGGACGAGCCGGGCGCGTCGATCGGGATGTTGAGCCAATCGCAACCGAAGATCAACGCGCATTCTGCGACCATCAACCTCGCCAGGTCGTGCGGTTGCACCTCCAACGCCCCGAGGTTCACCTTTGCGTCCTCGAACTCCCAGAACCGGTCGGCAGGCATCCCGGGGTAGCGCAACGGGGTCGCGGCCGCGGTGTGGTGTGTCATCACCAACGGCGGGCCGGCTGCCGGCGAGCCCGGGACCGCGTCGAACGACCACCACTCCCCGCGGCCACTGCCGGCCTCCGCCGCCGTCAGCGTGGGGCCGCTCTTCATCTCGAGTCGGTAGTTGTATTCGAGTCGGGACCCGCTCCACGCCGACCGCTCCGGCCCGGTGCGCGCCGCGGCATAGACGTCCTTCCACGCCGCGGCCACAGTGCGGAAAGCATTCTCCTGCTCGGGTTTCACGCCCCACGTCGACGGGATTCCGGTGGGGCCGGCGTCGCGGAGCATGGCGTAAAGGGTTTCCGGATCCGCCGTGCGTGACGCCAGGAGCGGGGCCACCGCCGCGGCGGGCGCACCCAACGGCGCCGACAGCGGGGCACGCTGGGGTAGCGCGTCGGCCACCGCGCCGAGCCCGGCCGCGCGCAACCGTTTGATCAGGTCGAAGCCGGACCGCGCCCGGGTCACATAGTCGAGAGGCCCGGCCGGTTCGCGCTCCACCGTGGCGTCCACGGGTGCGCCGGCGATGGGAGACATGGCGCCGGCCGACGTACCCCATGAGTTCGCAGGGGCCGAGGTCGTCTGCACCTGCACACTCACCGGTGTCCCGGCGTCCTCACCCCGGAATTCTCCGAACTGCCACTGCCGCATGAACATCCACAGCGGGTCGGCCACCGCGGCGGACAGCGCGGCGGCCGGGTTGCCCGACCGGCTCATCGGCTCCAGACGGGTGAACGACGGCGAGAACGGCAACATGGAACCCACCTCGACGTTCCACGGGCGCGCCCGCCACGCACTGGGCCCGGTCATGGCCCCTCCTCCTCGCTGATGTGCGACAGCACGTTGCCGATGTCGAAGCCCTCGTCCACCAGGGCCGCGACGTCAAGCACCGGTTCGCCCTGCAGCGACCAGTCCGCCAGCGAGGTCGCCGGCACGATCCGGCCGGCGAGCGGCACCTCTTCCAGCGTCAGCGCCCGCTGCCGGGCGGCCATGACGACGTCGGAGAGAAGATTGCCGACTTTCTCCGGGCTCCACGGCTCGGTATCGGGATTGACCGCGAGCAACAACGCCTGCGGCGCACGCGCATTGGGCCCGTTGGCGTTGATCGCCAGCCCGAGCGTATGACGGCCGGACGGACTTGGGATCACCTCGCTCCAGGCATCGAGCACCAACAGCGCGATGGGGTCTTCGTCTCGAGCCGGCAGCAGACCGTCGACGACGAGACCGGTGACCGGCTGTTCGGGCGGCTTCCCGCGGAACGGGGCCCCGACCCACGTCGGCAGTGCATCCGACGGCAGCTGCCAGGCGCGCACCGGCCGAGGCCGGCCGACGGTGTCGGTGAGCAGGTGCAGCTCGGTGTAGCGGGACAGATCGGGACGTACGGTCGCACAGCGGTGCAACCATTCGGCCACCGCACCGGCACTGCCGGTGTCCGACGGTCCGACGCGGAGGGCTGCGATGAACGGATCACCGCCTGCGGCAAGGAGTTCGGCGACGACGGGAATCCGGTCGTCGAACAGCAACGCCGCCATGTCGGCGAGCGCGGCGAGCGCGTCCGACTCCGCGGACGGCGCAGCGGCGGTGAAGGATGCCATCGATTGCTCGAAGGCGGCTAGGCGCGCCCGGTTCTGCGCAACGATCGCCGGAAGCTCCTCCGGGATGAATCCCTGGTGACTGCGCCCGAACTGGCAGACCAGCGTGTCGACCAGCGCCGCCCCGTCGGTCATGCGCAGCACGCCCTCGAGGGCGTCGTGGGCACCCTGCAACCGGATGCGCACCCCGTGCAGGTCGACGCGGCGCCGCGTGCCGGGGTCGGTGCCCGCGTCGCTCGGTCTGCGCAGGTCGTCGGGTGTCGCGGCGCGCGACGTGCCGAGGAGCCGGAAGGCCGCGCCGGCCAGTACCCAGGCTTCGGTGAAGGCCGTGGACGGTCGGTGTCCGAGGCCCGAGATACGCCGCGCCAGCTGTTGCCAGAGTTCGTCGGCGCTGGTGGTCCCGCCGGCCAGCACGACGACATCCGTGGCGCTCAGGCCCGCCTTCGTCATCGACACCGTCGAACTCAGCGTTATCTCGCGGGCACTGCCGAGAATCGTCTGTGCCCATCGTTCGATGTGGGGATGCATCTCGGAGCGTGCGGTCTGCGGCCAGAAGTTCGACAGCGTGATGACCGGCGGCAGCAGGGCCAGAACCCGGTGCGTGACGGTCGACCCCTCGGTCGGGTTGGCGGTCACCTCGATCGGCGGCGGGGGACCGTCACCGGTGAGCACGTCCGCCGCCGCGGCGGCCCGCGTCGGCGATCCACGCAGCAACTGGTGCACCGATTCGGACAGCAGTACGTCGGCGATCGCGTCGTGCAGGCTGCGCAGCCGCTCCACGTGTTTGAAGACAAGATCCAGATCCGCCTCCTCCACCGGCGGGAAGCTCTGCAGGTATTTCGCGTACGCCGCCGGTGGGCTCTTGAGGGCAAGGCGGACCTTGCGTGGGTCAGCCGTGCCCAGCTCCAGAATCCGGATCCCGTCGACGACGTCGTTGACGCTGACCGCCTCCAGGCCGGCCTCGGCGACCCCGGAGGTCCGGTCGGTGTCCTTGGCCGCCACGAGCGGGGCGACCGACCGCAGCGAGTAGATGAATCGGTCGAGCGGTCGGCGGTCCTCGTGCAGCCAGCGCTCCAGCCGATAGCCCAGCAGTGCGCCCAGCGGTTGACCGGCCCGGACCCCGTCGAGAACCGCCAACGCCTCGCGCACCCGGGTGCTGGAAAGGTCGATGTTCAACGGCCCCTTCCCGGTTCCCTCCGGATCGTGAGTCAGGGCGGCACCCCTGAGCACCGCCGCGGTCGCGGAGTGGGCCAGGCTCGGCGCGAGAACGTATCCCCCGTCACCGGCGGTGCTCGGTGCGTTCTCGACGTCGATCCCGTACACCCAGCCGTAGACACCGACCGCCACCCCCCGATCACCCTCTTCGCGTGTCTTCGCCACCCGCCGCGTCGCACGCGACGTCTGCCAGGCATCCACGCGGTACGACGCGCAGTCGATCGTCTCAGCCGTCAGCAGGATGCGGTCGGGGGTGTCGACGATCCCACCGATCGTGCGGATGGCACGCCGAATCTCCAGGAGTCGCAACACCGCACGCATCGCAGCGCTGAGGGCCTTGTTCACGGTGACGCCGGAACCCGGCGTGTCGATGACGTCGATCGGATGCGGCGGGGCACCGGTGTATCGGGCGGCGAACGCGACGGGGTCGAACATGTTGGTGCGCCAGTTCGGGTCAAAGATGGGGATCTGCGACCAAGGATTGGAAGCTTCGGCCTGTTCAGCCACGAACGCCGCCCATGCCGCTGTGAGCGGATCGTCGATGCGGTTCGAGTCGCTGACGTGGTCCAACACGCGCGTCGTCTCCTCGAGCGCGCGGAGACCGTGCCACTTGACGGCAACTGCCCCCATGAGCGCATCGCGGCGGACCTGGACGCGGTCGACAGCGGCTTGAGCGGTGGACAACGAGAGCCCGAGCAGAGCCTGCAGCACGCTGGCTATCTCGACGATCATGCGGCCGTCCAGCATGTCGGCGCACACCTGCGGATCGCTGTCGTGCGCGAGCGGTAGACGCAGCATCCGCGTCTGATCGGAGACCAGCTCCGGCACCCGGAAATCGTCGAACCGATAGCCGGACCACTGAGCCACCTTGGCCATCAGATCCCGTAGCGCCTTCTTCCTCGGCGGCTCGAGGACATCGGGGATGAACAGCATCGCGTCGACTTCGCCGACCAGTACCTGACGAATGCGCAGCGCCCGCGACGTCGGCTGCATCGCCAGGATCCGGGGCAGGTCACGGTCGAGCTGGCCATTCGTCACCGTGGGTGCGAGATGCTCCTGCGCCGCCCACAGCTTGCGCACGGCGGGAACGACTTTCGACAACTTGACGTCGACGAGGTCGTCGGGGTCGGGTTTCCAGGTCGGCGGGTTGTCGTTGATGACGGCGAAATTCGATGTGGGCAGGATCCCGTACGGTTGCCGGCCCACCCTGATCGAGGGCAGCGGACCGCGGCCCCGCACGTGCCCGATCGCGTGGTCCTTGAGGTCTTTCCGGGCCCATTCGGGAAAAACGCTACCGGTCACCGTGGGAGCCATGACGCGGTCGAAGAGCGGCGCCCAGGTGATCGGCCAGAGCGCCGTGTTGAACGCCGCGGCCCAGTCCTGCTCCGGCCGCTCCGGATCGTCGAGGGATGCGAGCGCGCCCACGTCCACACCGAGGGCGTGACTGAGTGCGGCGGCCGGCGTCACCGCCGGCGGGAACGACGCCTCCTCGGGCGGCTGCGGTTCGCCGAAAGAGACGAACGGCTCCTCCTGCTCCTCGCCTCCCATCCCGAAGATCCCGGTGTGCGCCGGTGGGGGCGGGGGTGGCGTCGGAGGCGGCACCGGCCGGAACCGGGGCTCGGCGGGAACGCCGGCCGCACGGCTGAACGTGGTGCGGTCCTCGGCGGTGTTGTTGGTGATCGCACCGGTCGCGAGAAACTCGAATCCGTCGCTGTGCGCGTGCGCGTGGAGCAGACGACAGAACTCCGCCGCGGCCGCCGACGGTGGCCGCATGCTGACGCCGACGACCTGCACCGGCGGCATCAACGGGGGCGAGGGTGGTGAGATGTCGACGGTGACCGCCATGCCGGCCGCTTCGGCGACGGCGTAATCGGTGAGCCACTTCAACTCCGGGTCCTGTTGCTCGCCGCTGACTCCCGCCACCGCGTTGGCGGCCGCGGACAGTGCGCCGGCGAGCTCGGTCATGGGCGCTCCGCCGGCACCGGGCTTCGGTCCGAGTGCGGGAGCCTGCGTAATGCGCGCGCCCGCTTTGACTTTCCACTCGAACTGGTGGACGAGCACCCAGAACCGCTCGGGCATGAGCGCCGCGCGCACCCGGTCGGCGACCGCCTGCGGCGTGAGGCTGGGAAAGACCGGCTGCCCGGTGGTCGCCCCGTAGTTCTTCGGCAGGTAGAGCGCCGCGGCCCACGCGGCCCGGCGCGGACCGACCTCGTCGACCAGCTTCTGCCAGCGGTCCGATTTGGGGGCATCATCATCCTCGGTCCACCGGCGTCGCCAATACCGCGCTGCGGCAGCCTGTTCCGCAGCTGACAGGCCATGACCGAGCCGGTCGACATGGATGTCGTCGGGATAGATGCGCACTTTGAGCTGCGTGCGGCCGGGCGTCAGCCGGGTTTCGATCCGAATGGGTAGCAGCAGCAGCGGGGTCCGGGAGTGGACGTTGTCCCATTCGTATCGGTCGCTCATGGTTCGCTTCGCATCCGGTTGGCGATGAGGATGTCCCGAGCGGCGAAGGCGGCACGTTCGGGGTGACGGAACAGCAGCCAGGCGAACCGGGCGCTGTCGGCGCGCATCACAGCGCCGTCGACCGGCACCGAAGGGGCCTTGGCCGGCAGGAAGCCGGACTTCCTGGGGTCGAGGTCGTCCCAGGTGAGGCCGTCACGGTCCAGCGCGGGCGCCGTGGACGGGCGACCGTCGCCTTCGAGCAGCCCGAAGCGCGGCTCGCCGACGTGCTCGCTGAGCGTGAACCACCACGCCATCGGCTTCCCGGGAGGCGGATTCTGCAGTCGCTCCGCCGGTTTCGGCGGCGCACCGGGGAGACTGAAGCCCAGCAGCAGGATGTCGGGGTCCAGGTGGAGCCGGAACAGTGGGGTGGCCGCGCCGAGCGGGTTGAAGCCCGACGGTGGATCACCCTGGCCGCGCTGGGTGACCAGGGCGGCCAGCATCGTCGGATACCGGCGCACGACCTCTCCGCGGACAACGACGACCAGCGCGTTGGCCACGTCATCGCGCAGGTGGCCGCCGAGCGGTGCCTGCGCATCGAACCGGTGCACCGGCTGGGTCAACTCGTCGGCTGCGGTCCAGAACGACCGGAACGACGTCGCCCGGCCGTCGCTCGGATAACCCCGCCAGACCAGCTCGGAGGCGAACTCGGTATTGCAGCCGACGAGGAACGCCTCGACGAAGCGGCGATTGGTCTGCAGCACCGTCACCAGTTCGGCCGGCTGGATGTCGGCGACACCGGGCATCAACCACTCCGGGTCGTACCGGTGCAGTGCCTCGTACATCGGGTGGTCGAACCGCGGACCGGCCAGCACCGGTTCGACGCGGCGATCGTCGAACCAGTCCGGCGGCAGCCACTCCGGCCAGTCCACCAGGCGCGGCAACCGCCCCAGGACCCGGCGGGTCGTGGTGACCGAAGGTTGCAGCGCCGGAACGAGTTTGAGCGTGGACACCGCGAGGGTGGGGCGGGCGGTGTCGGCTGTCACCGGCGCAGTGGCGGCCGCCGCGAAGAGTCCCGCGGTGTCCCGCCGCCACGCCGACGAGGTCGCGGCGCCCGGCCGTGAGGTGTCGACGCCCCCGGGATCGGACCACCAGTCGACCAGTTCGGCGGTGCGCAGGGTCTGGCGCCCACGCTCATCGGTGCGCGCGTCGAGGCCGATCCTGCGCGCCGTGTCGGCGGACAGCGACCAGTCCGTGACCCGCCAATGCTGTGCGGTGCGAAGGAGTTCGCTGATCCTGGGTCTGACGTCGGTGACCACGTGGGGAGGGTGGTCGTTGTCGTCGGGGGCGGGCAGCGCCGCGATCAGCCGGTCGAGGGTGGCGCTGAGCACTCTCGCGACGACCTCGCCCGCAGGTGCGACGTGGGCACGCAGCGCCGCTCCACCGTCGGCAGCCACCCGCAGATCAGGTGTGCTGAGTGCGACGAGGGAGGCAGCGTCGAAACCGATCTCGGTGCCCAGTTCGGCCAGCACGGCCGGGCTGCCGGAGCCGAGCGCCTCACCGAGCGGGCGCACCCAGCTGCGGGTGCGGCCCGCATCGTCGGTGAGCAACCGGCGCACGGCCGTGGTGCGCGAAGCGGCGTTACCCGCGAAGCGGGTGGCCGGTCCGCGGGGTGGGGCGAACCGGCGCAGCTGACCGATGGCGGCCAGCGGCAACGCGCCGGCCGCAAGCCGCGCCCGGAGCGTGCCGAACGTGGGATCGGGTAGCCGCCCCGTGACGGGGTTGGTCACGGTGAGCAGGCTGGCCCCGTCGAGCTTCTCCAGCCGCCTGTGCAGCGACTCGCTGACATACCGCCCGAGCTGCGCGAGGCGCAGCGCCTGGTTGGTGGCGAGCACACCGCCGACCTGCGCCCAGGCCGACGCCATCAGGTCTTCCTGATCCATCTGCACCACGCGGGTGCCGAGACCGGCGACGAGACGGTCCGCCGGGTCGAGGTTGAGAGTGCGGAACCAGCCCGGCGCCGCCTCGGAGACATCGCCGCGCGCGATGTGGGCGCCGCCGTAGAGCGGCGGTCCGACGGTCGGTGTGGCGGGGACGTTCGCCTCGTAGCGGTATCCGGCCACCGCTTCGAGCTGCCTGCGGAGTTCGGCGGTGGTCGGAGCCGGCCACTTCTTCGCGTCGGTGAGCGGATCGTCCACGGCGACAAGCGCGCCGCGAACCGAGCGGCGCCGGCCAGGATCGCCCGGCCCGACGCCGACGATCCCGTTACCCGGGTGTCCGGTGTCGACGTGTCGAATCCCGACGTCGACCCGGGAGTCCGCGTCGGGTGGCCGCAGGCGGCCGGCGAGCGTGGCGAAGTCGCCGTCGCGTCCGGTGCGGAACGTCCACGAGTCGTAGACGGGCAGCACCACCCGGGCATCCCCGGCCCGCCACGCATAGGCGAGTGTCGAGGTCTGCGCCGTACCGGTCAGGCCGGCTTCCTGGCCGGCCCGGAAGACCGGCACAAGACAGGCGATCCACTCCTTGGCTTCGGTGAGGCGACGCGGACACAGCAGGCGCGACAGGTTCAGTGCGGGATTGTTCTCGTCGAGGCCGCCCGCGACGTCGGATCCGATCACCTGCGCGTGCGCCCACGCCCACGCGTCGTCGGGGGGCGGCAGCTCCGTGGCCGGCACCTCGACGGTGGCGAGGCGGTCGCCGCTGCGCGGGGTGAAGACCGCGTTGGCCGCGTCGACGACGACGAGCCGCAGCCACGGCGGCAGGTTGCCGTCCGCCCCGGGCCCGGTAGGGGTGAACTGCCACGGCAGGTCCGGCCGGTCGAATTCGATGTGCGCGAGGTCGCCGGGTTCCGCGTTGACGGTCCCGGGCGCGGGATGTCGACGGATGATCTGGACCGGATCGACGCCGACCACGTCGCCGGGACCCCGGATGGTGACGTTCACATCGGCTTTCGGCGGTTGCGCGACATCCTGGTCCGCGGGCAGTGCCCGCACCGCAACCGACACCGTCATGGTGGCCCGGACGGCGGCGGTCGGCCGAAAGGCTTGCCGCAGCGCCGAAACCGCACCGGTGCGGTAGTACGGCAGAAACGCATAGCGTGACCCGGCCGGCCTCGGTGCGGTCACCCCGCACCGCCCAGCGCCATCAGTTGCACCGCGGTGGCGCCGAGTGCGGTGAGTTGCTGTTCGGCGAGCGTGAACGTCATGGCGGTGGCCGGTCCGCCGGGAACGGCTTGCAGCGTGTTCGCCGATACCACGACCATCTGCCCCGGGTGGGCGATGGAGAGGTCACTGCCCGCGGTGGCGTACCGGGTGCGGGCGACGCTGCTGCCCGCCGCTGTCGCCGCGACGGCGAGCCCGCTGACCGCGGCGGCCTCGACGGAGTCCAGGAATCCGCCGGTGTCGTGGTGTGGGAACGAGGTGACGTAGTGCGGCTGAACCCAGACGACGCCGGGCACCAGATCGGCATCGCGCGGGTCGATCTGGATCCCGGCGGGCATGTTCTCGAACGACGGTCGGCGCAGCACGTCGTCATCGGACAGGTCCAGATACTGGCCGGAGGCGAATTCACCGGTGAGCGTGGCGGTTTCCGCGCTATAGCCGAGCGCCAGCTGCTGGGCGATGGTCACAGGTCCCAGCACGACGCGCCGCTCGCCGTCTGCGAGACGGCTGGCGCCGATACGGACGATGTCGACGTCCAGCGGTACCGCGCTCTGCGTCGCCGACAACTGTGACCATGGGTCGATGAGGATGCCCGCGCCAGGGTCCGCGGCGGCCAGCGCGACGCCGTACTGCCCGGCCGCGGTGGTGGCGCTCCACGCCTGCGGCCGGGACAGCGCGTCGACAACCATCGACCGGGCGGAGACCACCGGCGCCGGCGCGGGCTGTTTGCCACCCCAGGTGACCGGGCCGACGTCGATCGAGATGTCGGGCAGCGGCCACGGCAGCACCACTTCGCCTGTCCCCCAGGCTTTCCACGGAGCCGGACCTTCCAGGTGCAGGCGTAGGGTGATCGCGAGCAATGTGATGTCGAGGACGCGGACCGACACGCCCGCCATCAGGTCCGCCTGGAAGCCGAATGGATCGAACTGGATCAGCGCGTCGAGAGCGGCCGTGCCGTACACACCGGTGCCGTCGATTCCGTAGCGGACGTCCAGCGCGCCGCCGAACTGGACCGTGTTGGTGGTGATCGCGGCATACGCCTCGAGCCGCAGATGAAAGGCCGGCGGCGAGATCTCGGCGCTGATGCGCCGCAGGTTGGCGAGTTCACCGGGCGGTTGATAGCGGGGATGAAAACCGCCGGCCGACAGCACGAAGGTGGGATCGGCCCCCAACCGCAGCAGCATGCCGAATTGCCCTGCGACGGTGAAGAACCCTATCCGCGAGTCGATCAACGAGGCGAGTATGAGCACGCGGTCGCCGCTGAACTCCCCATAGATCTCGGCCTTGAGGTCGATGATCGGCGCGAAGTCGGCCGGGATCGCGATGCGTAGGCGGCCGAGGACGAGGATCTTCGGATCCGGCAGGGACAGGATCAGCGCCACCTCGGCGGTGACGAACGAGACGGGCCTGCCCCAGCCGAGCTTGACCATCGGGCCGATCACGAAACCGCCCTCGTGAACGGGGAAAACCGTGGCCAGCGTTTCGAGGATGGCGGGGGCGGCGCGGGCCGGGTCGTCCGGGAACAACAACCTGCTGATCGTCCCGTCACCGACCCCGGCAGCCAGCGCACGGGTGTCCGCACTCACGTTGGCGCCGACGATGCCGCCGACACCGTTGAGAGTGAACAGCAGACCGAGTTCGACGGGCGGGGAGATCTGCACCGAGATCGACACCGCGAACGAGAAGCCGTCGGGCCGATCGGTCAGCACGGCGAAGCCGGTGACCGCGACCGGTCCGATCCGTAGCGCCAACGCTCCGGAGTACCGCGTCCAGTCGGGGTGGCCGGGCACCGGAACGCGTTCGAGGAATCCGCCGCCGCGAACCGGACCGGCGTCGAGCGCGATCCCGAAGCCGTCGGGCGTCTTCAGAGACGCCTCACGCACGAGCCGGTCTCCGAGCGGGTCGATTTCGAATCGCACCCCGAGGTTCTTCGCGGTCAGGGTCAGCGGCGAACCGATGCTGCCCTGCACCGAACTGGTGAGCGCGACGAACAGTCGGGTCCCGGTGGGCACGACGTCCAGCATGAGGCTGGTGATGCGGACCGGACCCTTCGATTTGGGCGGCACCAGTGAGATGCGCTCTCCGCGGGCCCCGCCGTTGACCGTGAAACCGTCTGCCGTGTCGATGCGCAGCGAAACGCTGCCGGTCGCGTCGGCCAGCCCCAGCGCGGCGGTCAGGGACCCGGCTGCGGAGTCGACCATCCGCAGGTCCTGCAGCCGCAGGGTCAATCCGAGTTGCGGTGCGCCGCTGTAGCGGAAGTCCCCGGCGAGCGCGACCTCACCGACCGAGACGATCCCGAGCAGCGAGACATCGCCGGCGGCCACCTTCAGCTCGACCGATGAAGCACCGGTCACCACGGAGGCCTGCGAGCCGGCCAGCCCGAGCAGATCCGCGAACTCCCCGCTCACCGAACCGGCGTCCAGGACGCGGCGCACGATCTTGCGCAGGCCCTCGAGGCCCACCGCAGTCTTGGCGGCCGAGACGACACCGGCCAGTGAGGCCGACGCCGCCTTGGTGAAATCAATTGTGCGCGGCTCGAATCCGACGTCGACGGCGGTGGAGAACCGGTCGATGGCCGCGATCAGCGCGTCGTAGGCTGCCTCATCGACCGGGAGGGCGAGCTGCGCGGCCAGCACGTCGGCCGACTGCATGATCTCCAGCACCACCCGGTTGAGCCGTCCCCGCAGGTAGTCGAGCGCGCGCAGCAGTAGCTCGACCGCGATGTCGCTGCGCACCGCCTCAGGCACGGGCGGACCGCCGAGCACCTGGCTGGCCGACATCGCGAATCGCGCGTCACTAGCCCGATCGTCCTCCAGCGTCTCGAATCGGAATCCGTTCTGTGTCAGGGCTTGTCGAGCCACCTCGTCGGCATAGGCCAGGATCATCCAGCCGCCCGACGGCGCCGGTGTGGTGGCGACGAGGTAGAGCCCCGGCTGATTCATCAGCCGCTGACTGGACGGCGACCCGGTGATCGCGATGTAGTGGATCACGGTTGATGCCACGCGCTCCACGAGCCATGCTTGAGCAAACCGAACAGCCCGGCGTGCACCTCGCGTTCGATCTTGGGATACACGTCGGTGTAATTCGGCTGGAAACCGCCCTCGTCCTCGTCGGGGTTGTCGGGATTCTGACTCTTCGTCAAGCCGCACTCGATGGTGAAGGCCACACAGCGCCGGTCCACTCCTGCGGCGAACTGTCGGCTGAATGCATAGTCATCCGCGACGCCCGTGTAGGTCTCGCCGTCACCCTCCATCCCGGCGGACTGCGATACCGCATAGGTCGAGCGCCGGCGCGCGACGGGCGAGGCACCGGCCGAGTCGACGATCTCTTTGGCCATGGCGAGCCCGAGGTCGGCGAGCAGGTTGTTCAGGTCGTTGTCGACGAACTCGCCGTAGCGTGTCGCGGTGGCGGCCACGCCGTCACGCTTCCCGTCGAACGCGGTGTTGCCGAATGACATTGCGCGTTCGGTGCTCTGGTTCGTCTCCATACCCCACGGGAAGCTGACACTGCGCCCGGTCATGTGCACGTCGACGAAGACCTCCACCTTCTCGGCATCGATCAGATTCGCCACGTTGCGGGTCTCGGGTTCGGAAAGCGGACTCGGTCCGTGAAACGTGCCCGCACACGGTTTCGTAGACGCCTTGACGCGACTTGCGGCGGCGGTGTCGTAGTACCTCTGGAAGTCCCAGGCGATGTCGTAATTCCGGTTGATGTCCACACCGAGGCATGACCCTGCCACCGCGCTACGGCGGTTCTTGCGCCACAGGCGGTTCTCGGCGTTCTCCTTCGGCGCGGTGACCGAGACCCACCGGCCGTCGGGGTTCACCAGGGGAAGGACGATGATGTCGAAGCGTCGGAGTATCGCGGCCACATCTGCGGCCGCGACGACATAGGGCGCCTTGTCGTGCGCTGCGTTGCTCGGATTCTCGTACGGCACACCGCCACTCTCGAATCGCGGATAGACGATGTCCCTGGCGAGTGTCTTCGCCTCGACCAATTTCTCCGCGAAACTGAGTAGCGCGTCGGGCGGAACCCACTCCCTGGCGTGCACGCCACCGATGAACAACGCGGGAATCTTGCGCGACGTCACCGTCCGGTCGGTCAGGGCGACAGCTGTGATCGGAAAACCGTTCGGCGCCACCCCGGGAGCGCCGACCGGTGATGCGGTGAGGTGCACCGGCCGACACAGCTCTCGGTAGTACAGCGCAAGGTCGGCGAGTCGGTCGACCACTTCATCAGGTTTGAGGTATCCGCCGATGACTCCCCCTCGGCCAAGCGGGCACGATTACCGTGACGATATCGCCCACCAGGGCCGACGGCGCGTCGAATCGGCGCGGACGTGAACGGGTACGTGAAGAAGGAAGGAACTGCCGGTGCGCACAGCGATCCTGTTCGTCGCGACACTGTTGCTGTTCACCGTCGGGTGTTCGCGGGAGGTCACCGGAACCGCCCGCCAGGATCCGAACCAGCCGCGCGCCGCGGTGACCGAGGACGGCTACGGCATCCTCGTCGGCGATCCCGAGGCCGCGGCGCAGATCGAGGTGTTCACCGAACCGCAGTGTCCACACTGCGCCGCCCTGCAGGCCGACTTCGGCAGCGAGCTGGCCAGTTACGTCAGCCTCGGACAGTTGGCGGTGACCTATCGGCCGGTGACGTTCCTCGACCAGAACGGCGACCACTCGGCGCGGGTGAGCAACGCGATGTTCGCCGCCGCCGACGCATCGCCGCGGGCGGTGGCCTTCCAGGCGTTCGTCGAGGAGTTGTGGGCGCATCAGCAGCCCGGCGGTTCGGGACCGACCGACGCCGAGATGGCCGATATGGCCCAGAACAGCGGTATCCCCGCACCCGGCGTCGCGGCCGTCGCGGGCGGCGGCGAGGCGGTCGACACCCGGGACATGTCCGACCTCAACGTCGAACTCCTAGCGGAGATCAACATCTACGGGATCGGCACGCCGACGGTCTACGACCTGGTCAACGACGAAGTGCTCGACATCAACGACGACAACTGGCTGTCGAAGCTCATCTCGACGATCTAGCGCCGCTTCCTAGGGACGCAGTGCCACGCGGATGCAGTTGTCCTGCTTGTTCTTGAACATGTCGTAGGCGCGCACACCCTGTTCGAGCGGTAGATCGTGGGTGATCAGCTTCGCCGGGTCGAGGTCGCCCTGCTCGACGTAGTCGAACAGACGCGCCATGTACCGCTGACCGTGCTGTTGAGCCGATCTGAGCGTCAACCCCTTGTTGGTCACCACGCCCATCGGGAACTTGTCGGTCAACCCGTAGACGCCGAGCACCGACACCACTCCGCCCTTGCGGCACGCGAGGATCGCCTGGCGCAGTGCGCTCGCCCGGTCGGTCTCCAGCCGCAGCAGCTGCTTGGCCCGGTCGTAGACCTGTTGCAGTCCGGTGCTGTGGCCCTCCATGCCGACCGCATCGATGCAGGCGTCCGGCCCGCGCCCGCCGGTCATCTCGCGCAGCGACTCCTGCACGCTGTCCGCCGCGCCGTAGTCGATGGTCTCCAGCCCGAATTCGCCTGCCAGCGAGAGGCGTTCGGGGATACGGTCGATGACGATGGCGCGTTCGGCGCCGAGCAGCAATGCGCTCTTGGCCGCCATCAGGCCCACTCCCCCGGCGCCCCAGACCGCCACGGTGTCGCCGCCGTTGACGTCGCAGAAGTCCGCGCCCATGAACCCGGTCGGCACGGCGTCGGACAGGAACAGCGCCTGTTCGTCGGTGATGTCGCCGGGGATCGGGAAACAGTTCGTATCGCCGAACGGCACCCGCACGAACTGGGCGTGCGATCCGGCGTAGCCGCCGAACGGGTGGGTGTATCCGTAGATCCCGCCGGACGGGTAGCCCAGGAGTGGTTGCTGCAGTTCGGCATTCGGGTTGGTGGTGTCACAGCACGAGTACAGGTCGTGCTCGCAGTACCAGCACCGGTCGCACCCGATGAACGACGGGACGACGACGCGGTCGCCGACCTTGACGTCGCGGACCTCGCGGCCGGTTTCGACGATCTCACCCATGAATTCGTGCCCGAAGATGTCACCTTCCCGCATGCCAGGCAGATAACCGTCGATGAAGTGCAGATCGGATCCGCAGGTGGTGGTCAGCGTGACCTTGAGGATGACGTCGTGCGGGTTGAGGATCTCGGGATCGTCGACCGTCTCGACGGACAGCTTGTTGACGCCGTTCCAGCACAGTGCGCGCATGAGTAACCTTCCTTACCGCGCGGAGGGACGCGCGCTGGGGTTCTTACGGATGGTGGGGACCTCGCCGGTCTGCAACAACGCGCGGCAGCGGTAGAGCAGTTTGAACGCGAGCGCGCCGGAGAGCAGATCGGGCGCCGGGGTCTTGGTCTTCAGGGTGACCTCGGTGCCGAGGTGGTTCGGCGCGGGCCGGAAGGTGACGATGATCTCGTTTCCGTCGTCGCCGGCGAACCGCAGCCCGCCGTCGATGCTGTGGATCCGGGACTCCCACGTCGTCTCGACCGGGCCGGCGTGCAGTGTCCAGCGGTAGTGGTCGGGTCCGGTGTACTCCACGTCGCCGAGTTCGCCGAGCACGATCGACATTCGGTGCGCGTCGCGCCACAGCTCCTCGACCTCGACGACGCTGCTGGTGATGGTCACCGACTGCCCGTGCGTCGCGTCGCGTGTCTTGTCGCCGACCTTGCTGACCACGCCTGCGGCCAAGTTGGTGGCCCGGTCTCTGGCCGAGTCCAGAATCGACATGTCGAGCTCCCTCCGTCGCGCGGGCGATACCCGGCGCGGGGACGGCCAAACGCGTCAGGACGGGACAGGCTCCCGGGCCAGCCGCTTCTGCAGTACGGCCAGACCGATCAGCGCACCACCGGCGACCAGCCAGCCGACGACGGCGATCGATCCGGCCGGGATGATCGCCAATGACGCGTCACGGTCGCGCACCCGCACGAGATCCGGGTTGTTGCGGTCGTATTCGACGTAGATGCGCATCCCCGTCTCCAACTCCGACGGGTACAGCACGCCGAGTTCGGGACGGTAGGTGATGCGGTCGGGGGTGACGAACTCGATGGTCGACCGGCGCGGCCCGGCGCTGAGCACCGTCGCCTCGGCGACGCCCATGTGGCGTTCGATCTGGCGGTCGTTCCGCCAGGCGCCGATCACCATCAGCGCCGACTGCAGCGTCACCAGGCACGCCGCGAGGATGATGCCGATGCGCACCCGCCGGATGATCCGCTCGGCGCGGGTCTCGTCCCCGTCGCCCCACAGATGCGGGATGACCACGCGGCGGACGGCGGCCACCCGTTCGGCCAGCCTCACAGCGCGGCCTTGATCGAGGCATGCAGCGCGCGCAGCGACGACCTGTCGGCTTTCACCTCCAGCACGCGCATCCCCTCGTGCGGTTCGTCGAGTGCGTCGGCGAGCTGGCCGACCTCGATCTGGCGGTTGTCGACGTGATAGGCGCGGCACAGCGCGCCGACGTCGACGTCGTGCGGGGTGCCGAACACCCGAGACGAAACGTCGCTGAAGCGGGGATCGCCCTGTTCGAGCAGTTCGAAGATGCCGCCGCCGTTGTCGTTCGACACCACGATCGTCAGGTTGCGCGGGGTCGGTTCGGTCGGGCCGATCAACAGGCCCGAGCTGTCGTGTACGAACGTCAGGTCGCCCATCAACGCGATGGTGCGGCCGCCGGTGCGGTCGTGGGCCAGTGCGGCGCCGATCGCCGTCGACACCGTGCCGTCGATACCGGCCACCCCGCGGTTGGAGCGCACCTGCACACCGTGGGGCGTGAACCCGACCAGCGCGGCGTCGCGCACCGGGTTGCTCGCGCCCAGCACCAGCTGATCCCCCGGCCGAACCGCGTCGGCCACCGCTGCGGCGACGTGCAGTCCGGTGGTCAGCGGGTGGGCGGCGAGTTGTTCGCGCACCGCGGCGACGGCGTGGTCGTTGACCTCCTTGCAGCGCCGCAGCCACGCCGGGTCGGGAGTGCCGCTGGTGACCGCGCGGGTTCCGGTGGCCTGCGAGTTACCGCTGACGTCGGGCCAGCGCGGCCCGGTGGTGAGCGCGTACACCGGCACCGACGGGTCGGCGAGCAGCGCGGAGACCGGCCGGTGCAGTGTCGGGCGGCCGAGCATGATGACCTGCTTGGGCCGCAGCAGGCGCAGCGCCATCGGGTGCAGCGGATTGGCCGCAGGCGGTGCCGTCGGTTCGGCGACGGTGGGCAGGTCGGCGAGGTTCGGGTGCACGCCCGCGCCGTGACCGGCGATCACCACGGTGTCGGGGGTGAGGTCGATGTCGAGCGGCTGGTCGAACGTCACCGGCGGGGTGTGGGTCCACGGTTTGCCGTCGGGGCGGCCCGGCGGACAGGAGCCGTCGTCGTCGAAGGTGGGCACCAGCGGTTCGCGCAGCGGGATGTCGAACTGCACGGGGCCGGCGTTGGCGCTGCGCGAACCCGTCGCCGCCACCACCACCCGGCAGGTCGCCGAACGCCACTGCGCGTTGAGGGAAGTCATATCGCCCGGACTGCCTGCGCTCAATTCCGGGGCGAGACCCAGGCTGATGTTCGCCCGTACCTGGTTGCCGAAGTAGCCGAGCTGCTCGAAGGTCTGGTTCGCCCCGGTGCCGAGCAGTTCGTAGGGCCGGTTCGCGCTGAGCACGATCAGCGGCACCCGGGCGTAGTTGGCCTCGACGACGGCGGGGCCCAGGTTCGCGACCGCGGTGCCCGACGTCATCGCCACGCACACCGGCGCCCGGTCGGCGACCGCCAACCCGATCGCGAGGAAGCCGGCGGTGCGTTCGTCGATGCGGACGTGCAGCCGCAGCCGGCCCGCGCGGTCGGCGTCGGCCAGCGCGAAGGCCAGCGGTGCGTTACGCGACCCCGGGCACAGCACGACGTCGTGCACGCCGCCGCGAACGAGTTCGTCGACGACGACCCGCGCCTGTGCCGTCGAGGGGTTCATCGCTACAGGATATCGGCGAAGAATTTCAGCGCCGCGGCGTTGACTTCCTGCGGCCGCTCGATGAAGCCGAGGTGTCCGGCGTCGGGGATCTCCAAATAGCGGCCGTGCGGCATCGCGTCGGCGACCTCCTTGCCCAGATGCGGGGGCAACAGGACGTCGTCGGCGAACCCGATCACCAGCGTGGGGATGCGGATGCTGCGGTAGGCGGGCAGGCGGTTCTCCTTCGGGCCCACCGACCCCTGGGTCCGCAGACCGGGCGTGTACTTGGTCGGCCACATCGTGAACATCTCGATCCAGTCGCCGATCGCGCGGTCGTCGTTGATCGTCTTGGGTGAGAAGTTCTCCAGCACACGGACCTTCGCGTCAAATCGTGGCGGCAGGGTGATGCCGGCGTCGACCAGTTCCCGTTCGGCGTCGGAGAAGAAGTTGCGGGCCCGGTCGTGGCGGCCGCGGGTGGCCATCAGCACCGCGGACCGGACCAGATCCGGGCGGGCCAGCATGAGTTCCTGGGCGATGAAGGAGCCCATCGACACCGCCACGATGCGGACGGGGGCGGCGCCCAGTTTCTCGATGAGCGCTGCGGTGTCGGCGACCATCTGCTCGACGCCGAAGCCCTCGGCGTTCTCGGTGGCGCCGACGCCGCGGTTGTCGAAGGTGATGGCCCGGTAACCGTTGCGGACGAACTCCGGGACCTGGTGCAGGTGCCAGGTGCGGCCGGCGCCGCCGCGACCGGCGATGAACAGCACCGGGATGCCGGTGCCGCGATCGTCGTAAGCGAGATTCACGCGTCCCGACGCTACTCGACGGCGATTTCGGCGTGGTGGGTCGCGCCCAGCGCGACTGCGCACGCCGAAATCACTCGGTCGTCTCGGTGAACGCGAGGATCGGGATGGTGCGCCCCTGGGTCAGCTTCTCGTAGTCGGCGTAGCTGGGGATCCAGTTCTTCGCCAACTCCCACAGCCGGTCGCGCTCGGCGCCGGTGACCTCCTCGCCGACGAAGGTGCCCTGGTATCCGCCGGCGGTCAGCGTGACACGCGGCTGTTTGCGCACGTTGTGGTACCAGGCGGGATGCCGGCGGCCGCCGTAGTTCGAGGCGACGACGATCACGCGGCCGTTGTCGGTGAAGTAGGTCAGCGGCGTGACGCGTTGTTCGCCCGTCTTCGCCCCGACCGAGGTGAGCAACAGCTCCGGGGTGACCATCGCCGTGGACACCCGGCCGCGGCTGACGCGCAGCAGCGGCGGGTCGATGCGCGGCACGATGTGACGAACCAGATAGCGCACCGGCCGGGGGCGCAGCAGCCTGGCACCGACTTTCAGCATCGGCGAGCCGGCGGTCGGATCCACCTCGGGTATACCCATGCGGCAGATCCTAGGCAGACGCCTTCCGGCGGTGGTTGCGCGCGCGGACGGCCTGCAGCGCGGTGTCCCACAGCAGCTTCGCCGACGGCGCGAGCTGGCGGTGGGTGACGAAGGTGTCCTTGCCCAGCGCCGCGGTGGCGGCGGCCTTCGTCACGGCCGACGCTTTCGACACATGGCCGGAGTCGAACGGCGGCTGCGGGTCGTACTCGAGGATGAGCTGCCGGACCTTGGCCTGCGCCTCGCCGGCGAGCTGCGCGGACAGCCACAGCGCGAAGTCGAGGCCCGCCGAGACGCCCGCGGCGGTGACGACCTTGCCGTCCCGCACCACGCGTTCGTCACCGACGGGGGTGACACCGAAGGGCTTGAGCAGCGGGACCGCCATCCAGTGGGAGGTGGCGCGCCTGCCGTCGAGCACCCCGGCCGCGGCGAGGATCATCGACCCCGTGCACACCGACGTCGTCCACGTGGTGGTCGCGTGCGCGGCGCGGATCCAGGCGAGCAGCTTCTCGTCCCGGGCGTGTTCGCCGGAGGTCGGGCCGCCGGGAACCAGCACGATGTCGGGTGAGGGGGTCTCGTCGAACGAGTGGGTGGCGCCGACGACGAGCACACCGGAGTCCGCGGTGACGGGTCCGGGTTCGTGCCAGACGAAGCGGATGTCGGTGTCGGGCAGGCTGCGCAGCACCTCGTAGGGGCCGATGAAGTCGAGGGCGGTGAAGCCGGGGTAGAGCACGATCGCGATCTGGGTCATGGGCGGTCCTCTCAGGCGGTGAACGTCTTGCGGTAGTGATCGGGTGAGACGCCGAGTCGTCGGATGAAGTTGCGGCGCATGGTCTCTGCGGTTCCGAAGCCGCAGCGGGCGGCGATCGCGGTGACGGTGTCGTCGGTCTCCTCGAGTTGGCGGCGCGCGGCCTCGGTCCGGACGCGTTCGACGTAGGCGCCGGGGGCCTCGCCGACCTCGGTGCTGAACACCCGGGTGAAGTGGCGTGGGCTCATCGCCGCGCGCTGCGCCAGTTCGGCGATGCTGTGCGCGCCACCGGGTTCGGCCTCGATGGCCTCCTGGACGTCGCGGATCGGGGCACGTTTGGCGCGTGGCATCCACACCGGTGCGGCGAACTGGGTCTGTCCGCCCGGCCGGCGCAGGTACATCACCAACCACCGGGCGACGGTCTGCGCGGCCTCGGTGCCGTGGTCGTCCTCGACGAGCGCGAGTGCGAGGTCGATGCCGGCGGTGACGCCTGCGGCCGTCCACACCCTCGGTGAACTGCGGATGAAGATGGGGTCCGGGTCGACGGCGACGGCGGGGTATCGCTTGGCGAAGGCATCGGCGTAGGCCCAGTGGGTGGTGGCGGGGCAACCGTCGAGCAGACCGGCCTCGGCGGCGAGGAAGGCGCCGGTGCAGACGGTGACGACGCGGCGGGCGTGCGGGGCGGCGGCGCGCACCCAGGCGATGAGTTCGGTGTCGGCGACGGCGGTCTGGGTGCCTTCGCCGCCGGGCAGGACGAGCGTGTCGAGCGGGGTGTCCGGCTTCGGGAGCAGTTCGGCGGCGAGCGTGAGCCCGGTCCCGGTGGTGACGGGCCGGCCGCCGAGCGAGCCGACCGTGACGTGGTAGCCGTCCCTGCCGTCGGTCGCCAGGTAGCGGGAGGCGCCGGTGAACACCTCGAACGGGCCGACGAGGTCGAGTGCCTGGACGCCGGGGAACCCGACGATCAGCACCGATCTCGTCATGCGTTCAGTGTGAAGCGCCCCGGGACGTGGCGTCTACGCCATGGATCCCACAGATCAGGCCATCGGGCGGGGTTCCGCGGTCACCACACCAACGGCGTGAGATAGGTCCGCGCGTAGCGGGTCACCGCGTCGTCGTCGGTGACGTCGAGGACGGGTGTGCTCACCTGAACCAGGGACGCCGCCAGGCGGATGTGCAGTTCGCACACGGCGAGCAGGGCGTCGTCGGGCATGGTGGCGCCCGCGGCCCGCAACGCCTTGGCCATCGCGGTGGCCGCGCTGACGAGGAACATCCGGGCTTCGTCGAACATGCCCGTGGTGGCGGTGAAGTCGCCGTCGAGTTGCAGGAAGCGCCGCATGACGGGCTCCCCGGTGAGTAGACGCACCCCCTCCCGGAATGCGGCCACCGCCGCCTCCTGCGCACCGGCGGCCACGCTGACCGTCTGCAACCGCGCCATCGCGAAGTCGAATGTCTGCCTTCCGAGTTCGGTGATCAGCGCCTCGCGGTTGGGATACCGGCGGTACAGGGTGCTGCGGCTGACGCCGGCCTGGCGGGCGATCACGTCCATGCTCAACCGGCCGACGCCGACGAGCGCGACCTCCTCGGCGGCGGCCTTGAGGATCGCGGCTTCCTGTTCGGAGCGGTTGGCGCTGGTGCGGCGCATTCAGATCAGCTCAGCCCGCCGGGCATCCGGGCGGCGGTGCGAACGAGTCGAGCGCGACCGACCGGTGCAACCGGACGAGCTTCTCGTATTCGATCCGGTTGCGCGCCAACGGGATCAGCAGCAGCCTGTCCGGCAGCACCCGCCACGCCACCTGCAGCAGCCGGCAGTACACCTCGAATTCCCGGTCGTGGCGCGCCTGCCAGTCGAAGCCGGTCATCTCGCGGATCCCCGGGTGCAGGATGCCGAACGAGCACACCTTGACGACGCGCCCGGCGACCGGGCGCAGCAGCAGCCACGGCGGTGTGAGCGCCCGCCGGACCGGGGCGGGCAGCAACAGCGTCGGCAGCGGCAGCCGGGTCAGGTCGGTGGTGACGCGCTGCAGGAACGGGTTCGCCCGCAGTTCGGTGGCGACCATCGCGTCGTAGTACTCCACCGCGTCGGCGTGGGTGGCGGGCAGTTTGGCGTTCTTGCCCGGCAGCTCGAGGCCGCGGAAGGCGTCGAGGAGTTGCAGGTAGGCGGCGTCGCGTTCGGCTTCGGAGAGCACGATGCCGGTGCAGGGGGTGAACGAGTTGAGCACGAGGAAGATGCCGCTGACCGCGATCCAGCTCCACAGCTTGGGGTCGAGCGCGCTGTAGCGGACGTCGGCGAAGTCACCGCTGCCGTGGCCGCGCACGTCGCGGTGCAGCATCTTGAGCCGGTCGGATTCGGCGACCCGGTCCTCGGCGTCCCCCCAGATGGCCAGGAACGCCGAGAACCCGCTGCGCACACCACGATCGGCGAAGTTCGCGGCGAACCGTCCGGTCTTGTCCACCGCGGCCGCCACCGGGACCAGAGCCACCTCGTCGAACGCTGCCGCCCCGAAGAAGCCGCCGAGCGTGCTGCCGCTGTGTCTGCGGAACTCGCGCATCACCTTCGGCCGGACGGCCGCGACCTGACGCTGCGGTGAAGAGTGGGCAGGTGCGACCATGTCGCCTCCAGGCGTCGATGTTGACACAAAGACTATGCTTTTGTGTCAACATGTCAACGGCGTAGCAGTTGCAAACACCCAGCAACGCGGTCGATCCACCACTGCCGCCGCTCGGGCGGCGCGGCCAGCGCGGTCAGACGGTCCGGATCCGGTACGACCTGCGTCACGGGCAGTTGACCGTCGACGGGAACCAACGGTTCGGTGACGTCTTCGACGAACAGCCCGCCGGTACCCAGTCCGCACGCGTGTTCCAGCCGGGGCAGTGCCGCGGCCGCGTACAGACCGTGGGAGATCCCGACGGCCGAATCCAGCGCACTGGACACCACGATCGGGATGTCGATCTGCGCCGCGATGTCGAGCAACGGACGGACCCCGCCCAGCGGGGCGACCTTGACCACCGCGATGTCGGCGGCCCCGGCCCGCACCACGTGCAGCGGATCGTCCGCCTTACGGATGCTCTCGTCCGCGGCGATGGGAATGGTTATGCGCGAGCGCAATTCGGCGAGTTCGGGCACCGTGCGGCACGGCTGTTCGAGGTACTCCAGCGATCCGTCGGCCGTCAACGCCGCCGCCGCGCCCACCGCCTCCTCCACGGTCCAGCCGCCGTTGGCGTCGACCCGCACCGTGGGCACCGCCGCCCGCACGGCGTTCACCCGCTCGACGTCGTCGGCCAGCATCTGACCCGCCTCGGCGACCTTGACCTTGGCGGTCCGGGCGCCGGGGAAGCGCGCCAGCACCTCGGGCACCTGTGCGGCACTCACCGCCGGCACCGTCGCGTTGATCGGGATCCGGTCACGCCGCACCGCCGGCGGTGCGGAGTAGGCCGCCTCGATCGCCGAGGCCAGCCACGTCGCCGCCTCCGGCGGTGCGTACTCGAGGAACGGCCCGAACTCACCCCACCCGGCCGGGCCCTCGATCAGCGCCAGTTCACGCACCGTGATGCCGCGGAACCGCACCCGCATCGGCAGGGCGACGACGTGCAGGCGGTCCACGAGATCATCGAGCGCGGGGTTCACCCCGCCAGTCTCGCCGACCTCACACCGTGGTCCGGTCCCGACCCTCCCAGAACGGTTTGCGCAGTTCCTTCTTGAGGATCTTGCCCGTCGGATTGCGGGGCAGTTCCTCGGTGATGTCGATGCTGCGCGGACACTTGTAGTGCGCCAGGCGCTCGCGGCACCATTCGGTCAGCTCCTGCTCGGATGCTGAACCCTCCACCACGACAACGGCTTTGACCGCCTCGCCCCATTTCTCATCGGGTACGCCGATCACCGCGACCTCCGTCACCGCCGAGTGCTCCGCGAGCACCCGCTCCACCTCGATCGAGTAGACGTTCTCGCCGCCCGACATAATCATGTCCTTGAGGCGATCCTCGACGAAGATGAAACCGTCGGCGTCGATCCGCCCGACGTCACCGGTGCGGAACCAGCCGTCGGGGGTGACGGCCTCGGCCGTCGCCTCGGGTTTGTTGTGGTAGCCCTTCATCAGTTGCGGTGTGCGGAACCACAATTCGCCCTGCTGTCCGGTCGGCAGCTCGTCACCGGTGTCGGGGTCGGCGACGCGCAGCTCGGCATTCGGGATGAGCTGACCCGCGCTGACCAGCCGCTCCGGGTGTTCGGCGTCGCGGTGCGCCTCGGGCATCAGGTGGCTGATCACCCCGCACACCTCCGTCAACCCATACACCTGGATGAAGTCGGTGTCGGGCCAGGCCTTCAGGGCCTGCCGCAGCAGCGGGAGCGGCATCGGCGACGCGCCGTAACAGAAGGTCTTCAACGCCCCGAACAGCTTCACCGCGTCCGGACCCGTCTCCAGCACCTTGGCCAGAACGGCGGGCACCAGGAAGGTGCGGTTGGCGCCCTTGAGGATCGCGTCGGCGAGCGAGGCGCCGTCGACCTCCCGCGTCATGACGGTGGGCACCCCGTCGTGGATGCCGAACTGCACATAGGACTGGCCGCCGACGTGGAACAGCGGCATCGACACCATGTTCTTGTCGCCCTCGTCGAACCCCCAGCCGTCGTGGGCGTTGACGGTGTGGGCGATGAGGTTGGCCTGGGTGAGCTCGACACCCTTGGGGCGTCCCGTGGTGCCCGACGAGTACATGATCACGCAGACGTCGTCGGGTGCGACGTCCTCGGCGCGCCCGGTCGGCGCGGAGCCGGCGAGCAGCGCCTCGTATTCGTCGCCGTCCTGCCCGTCGGGAGTGACCTCGACGACGTGTTCGACGTGGGTGAGCCGGTCGCGGATCTTGTCGATCGTCGGGCGCAGTTCGCGGCCCACGATCAGGACCTTCGCGCCGCTGTCGCCCAGGACGTAGTCCAATTCGTCACCGGCGAGGCGGAAGTTGACGACCGCATTCGCGGCGCCGAGCGACGCCGCGGCGAACGTCAGCTCGACGCACGCCGGATGGTTCTTGTCGAGGAACGCCACCGCGTCGCCGTGGCCCACCCCGAACCGGCTCAGCGCGCCGGCGAGCCTGCGGACCCGGTCGTCCCACTGCGCCCACGTCCAGGTCCGGTCGAGATAGACGACCGCCTCGGCGTCGGGCGTGGTGTGCGCCCAGTGGTTGAGCCGGTCGTCGAGGAAGCGGGGGTCAGGCAGTCCGGGCATACCTACGAGCCTGCCATGACAACGGTGGTTGTCAGAGTTGTTTGGCGTAAACGCAGCGGCCCGAGAGATAGGTGGCCAGCACGTCGAGTTCGGCGATCCGCTCCGGCGGCACGCTGCGCGGATCCGCCGACAGCACCACCAGATCGCCGTACTTGCCCACCTCGATCGAGCCGATCACGTCGTCGGCGAACAGCTGCCACGCGGCGTCGAGGGTCTGGGCGCGGATCGCCTGATCGACGGTCAGCCGCTCCTCGGGCGCGAGCACCCGCCCGCTGGGCGCCGTGCGCGTCACCGCGACGCTGATGTTGCGCAACGGCTCCTCCGGGGTGACCGGCGGATCGTTGTGCAGTGAGATCCGCATACCGGTCGCGACGGCCGATCCGCAAGGCATCCAACGGTTTCCGCGTTCCGGGCCGAACAGCCCGTCGACGATGACGTCCCCCCAGTAGTGGATCTGGTCGACGAAGATGCTGCAGGTGACGCCGAGGGCGTGCGCACGCTCGAGCTGCTCGTCGGTGATGGCGCCGACGTGTTCGAGGCGCAGCCGATGATCGGGGCGGGGATGGGCCTCGAGCACCTCCTCGTAGACATCGAGGATCGTGTCGACCCCGGCGTCGCCGTGCACGTGACAGGCCATCTGCCAGCCCAACGGAAAGTAGGCGCCGACGATCTCGCGCAATTGCTCGCGGGTGTAATTCGCATGACCGCACGAGCCCGGCACCACCCCGATGGTCCGGGTGGCCGCGGTGTCCAGATAGGGAAACGTCAGGTCGACGTTGCCGATCCACGGCGAACCGTCAACCCAGATCTTGATGCCGATCTGGCGCACCAGGTCGTCGCCGTCGCCCGGGTGCGCGGTGCTGGTCAGCTGCGGGTTGGAGACCTCATAGGCGCGCAACCGGATCGTGAGCTCGTCGCGCAGACCGTCGAGCATGGGCCGGAACACCGGATCGAACGCCATGTCCGAACACGTCGTGAGCCCCGCGCGGTTGAGTCGCGCGCACTCGGCCACCAGCATCGACGGATAGTCACTCGGTGAGACGACGCCGGCGAGCAGCGGGAACACCGCGGCGGTCTCCTCGGCGGTGCCGTCGAGTTCGCCGTCGGCGTCGCGGCCGAAGCGTGCGCCCTTCGGATCCGGGACGTCGCGGTTGAGCCCCGCCCGTTTGGCCGCGACGCTGTTGAAGAACGCCTTGTGTCCGGAGTTGTGCAGGATCACCAGCGGGCTGTCCGGTGCGATGCCGTCGAGCCACGTCAACGTCGGGTCCGGCAGCCCGTCCTGCAGCAGCGGATCCCACCCGTTGAGGTAGGCACCCTGTCGTCCGCGCCGCGCCACCTCGCTGCGCACGGCGGCGACGACCTCGTCGGCGGACCTCATCGTCACGGGACGGATGTCGACCATCCGCTCGGACAGCGCGATCGCCTCCATCAGCGGATGCCCGTGCGCCTCCACAAGACCGGGCAGCACGCAGCCATCGCCCACGTCGAGGACCTCGGTGCCGGGCCCGATCCAGGTCTCGACGTCGGAGCGGTACCCCACGGCGACGATGCGCCCGTCGGCCACCGCGAGCGCTTCGGCCGTCGGTTGTGCGTCGTTGACGGTGAGCACGGTCCCGGTCAGGACGAGATCGGCGGCGGGCATGGGCGAATGCTAATGCGATGACCTGCGGTTTCTCGGTAGTCGCGAGAAACTTCGAGAAAAATTTCTTTTCGTGTCGATTTTCCGGGGGTGCCGTTCGACGTGTTTGCGAGGGCACGATGGGAGTGCCCCTTCACCACTCGAGAAGGAGACACACGATGGCGCGTTACATGCTGATCATGCGGGTCGGGCCGGAGGCCGAGGCGGCCATGGCCGAACAGGAGATCGACTTCGACCAGGTCATCGAATCGATGGGCCGCTTCAACGAGGAACTCATCAAGGCCGGGGTGCTGCTGGCCGGGGAGGGTCTCACCGGTCCCGAGGAGGGTTTCGTCGTCGACTTCAACTCCGATCCACCGGTGGTGACCGACGGTCCGTACACCGAGGCCAAGGAGCTGTTCAACGGGTTCTGGATCCTCGACGTGTCCTCGAAGGAGGAGGCGAAACAGTGGGCGAAGAAGGTGCCGCTGGGGCCCGGAGTGAAGCTCGAGGTGCGGCGGGTGTCGGAGACAGAGGAGTTCCCGCAGGACAATCCGTGGGTCCAGAAGGAGATCCGGTGGAAGGCCGAACTCGCCGAGAAGCTCGCGGCGCAGGCGCGGGCCGATGCCGACAAACTGGGTCAGTAGTCGTCCCTGGCGCGGATCCGGACGGGTCCGCGCCAGGCCGCGTCGGGATCGAGTACTTCGCCCCTCTGGGTGATCTCCACCTCGCCGGCCCTGGCCAGCTCGCGGGCGGCGTCACGCGCTCCGTCCATGAGCTCACGCCAGCGGTCTCCCCCGACGGCCCGTGCCGCGTCGGACGGGCAGATGGTCTTGGCCGGGCCGCGTTCGCGCGCCATTCGTAGGATCGTCGCCCGCAGCTCATCGCCGTCGGCTGGGACCATGGCGCCTCCCGGCATCGTCGTCCGGCAAAGCCTACGGGCACCACCCTGGGCTGGTGATCGTCGGCGGTCTGCCGCCCCAGGTGCGCGAACGTTTCGGCATTCGTGGACCCGCGTCGTTGAAGTGGTACCCGGCCGCCCGCGCCGGGTGGTTGCGCGAACAGGGCCGCGCCCCGGCCCGGTTCTGAAATCGCGGGGACCGGCTGACTGGAATTGGAACACGTTCTAGTCTGTTGGCCATGAGTGATCAGCTGCGGCATTTCCTGCACTCCGGCCACCTGACGGTCGGCGCACTGAAGCGCCACAAGGACCGGCCGGTGCTCTTCCTGGGCGACACCACGATGACCGGCGGTGAGCTCGCCGACCGCATCAGCCAGTACATCCAGGCGTTCGAGGCGCTCGGCGCGGGTACGGGCGCGGCCGTCGGCCTGCTCTCGCTCAACCGGCCCGAGGTGCTGATGATCATCGGCGCCGGCCAGACGCAGGGCTACCGCCGCACCGCACTACACCCTCTAGGCTCGCTGGACGATCACGCCTACGTGCTGTCCGACGCCGGGGTGACGTCGCTGATCATCGATCCCAACCCGATGTTCGTCGAGCGGGCGCTGGGCCTGCTGGAGAAGGTTCCGTCGCTCAAGCAGGTCCTCACGATTGGCCCGGTCCCGGAGGAGTTGTCCGAGGTCGCGGTCGATCTGAGCGCCGAGGCGGCCAAATACCCGGCCAAACCCCTGGTGGCCGCGGATCTGCCGCCCGACCACATCGGCGGGCTGACCTACACCGGCGGCACCACCGGCAAACCCAAGGGCGTCATCGGCACGACCCAGTCGATCACCACCATGACGACCGTCCAACTGGCCGAATGGGAGTGGCCGGAGAACCCGCGGTTCCTGATGTGCACGCCGCTGTCGCACGCCGGTGCGGCGTTCTTCACCCCGGTCATCGTCAAGGGCGGCGAGCTGATCGTGCTGACGAAGTTCGACCCGGCCGAGGTGCTGCGCGTCATCGAGGAGCAGAAGATCACCGCGACGATGCTCGTGCCGTCGATGATCTACGCGCTGATGGACCACCCGGATTCGCACACCCGCGACCTGTCGTCGCTGGAGACGGTGTACTACGGCGCCTCGGCGATGAACCCGGTGCGCCTGAAGGAGGCGATCCGGCGGTTCGGCCCGATCTTCGCGCAGTACTACGGCCAGTCCGAGGCGCCGATGGTGATCACCTACCTGTCGAAGAAGGAGCACGACGACAAGCGGCTGACGTCATGTGGCCGCCCGACGCTCTTCGCGCGGGTGGCGCTGCTCGGCGAGGACGGGCAGCCGGTCCCGCAGGGCGAGGTCGGGGAGATCTGTGTCTCCGGTCCGCTGCTGTCGGGCGGCTACTGGAACCTGCCCGACGCGACGGCCGAGACCTTCCGGGACGGCTGGATGCACACCGGTGACCTGGCCCGCGAGGACGAGGACGGCTTCTACTTCATCGTCGACCGCACCAAGGACATGATCGTCACCGGCGGCTTCAACGTCTTCCCGCGCGAGGTGGAGGACGTCGTCGCCGAACATCCCCTGGTCGCGCAGGTGTGCGTGATCGGCACCCCCGACGAGAAGTGGGGTGAGGCCGTCACGGCCGTGGTGGTGCTGCGGCCCGACGCCGACTCCTCCGGAGAGGCCGTGGCGACGATGACCGCCGAGATCCAGGCGGCAGTCAAGGAGCGCAAGGGCTCGGTGCACGTGCCCAAGCAGGTGGTCGTCGCCGAGTCGGTGCCGATCACCGCGCTGGGCAAGCCCGACAAGAAGGCGGTGCGGGCGCAGTTCTGGGAGGGCGCAGGGCGAGCCGTCGGCTGATTCTCATCCGCGAGCAGACGCAAATGCTCCGCCTCGACGGCGTGTCGCGGGACATTTGCGTCTGCTCGGCAGAATGGGCCCGTGGTTTCTGACATCCAGCAGACCGTCGACGCGGTGTGGCGGATGGAGGCCGCCAAGATCGTCGCCACGCTCACCCGCACCGTCGGCGACGTCGGCTTGGCCGAGGATCTCGCCGCCGACGCCCTCGTCGACGCCCTCACCCAGTGGCCGTCGACCGGCGTGCCGAACAACCCGGGCGCCTGGCTGACCACCGTCGCCAAACGCAAGGCGATCGACCACTGGCGGCGGCGCGACAACCTCGACGCGAAGTACACCGAACTGGCCCGCGACCTCGAAACCCACCTCGACGAACCCGCCTGGGACCCCGACCACATCGACGACGACATCCTGCGGCTCATCTTCATCGCGGCCCACCCGGTGCTGTCGCGGTAGAACCAGATCGCGCTGACCCTTCGCGTCATCGGCGGCCTGACCACCGAGGAGATCGCCAGGGCCTTCCTGACGCCGAAAGCCACGGTGGCCCAACGCATCGTGCGGGCCAAGAAGACGCTGGCCGACGCAGAGGTCCCGTTCGAGGTGCCGCCCCGCGAGCAGTACCCGCAACGCCTGTCGGCGGTGTTGAGCGTCATCTACCTCATCTACAACGAGGGGTATTCGGCGTCCTCCGGGCAGCGTTGGATCCGCGACGAACTGTGCCGCGAGGCGCTGCGCCTGGGCCGCGTCCTCGCCGCGCTGGTGCCCGACGAACCCGAGGCCCACGGGCTGGTGGCGCTGATGGAACTGCAGAGCTCGCGGTTCGCGGCCCGTACCGACGACGCGGGCCGCCCGATCCTGCTCGAGGACCAGGACCGGACGAAATGGGACCGCGCCCAGATCGGCCGGGGCGTCGCGGCGCTGCGGCGTGCGGCGGCGGCCATCGACCGGCGAGGCACCGGGTGGGGCCCGTACGCGCTGCAGGCCGCGCTCGCCGAATGCCACGCCACCGCACCGTCGACCGCCGAGACCGACTGGCGGCGCATCGTGACCATCTACGACGCGCTGCTGCAGATCACGCCCTCGGCCGTCGTCGAACTCAACCGCGCCGTGGCCGTCGCGATGGCCGACGGGGCCGCCGCCGCGCTCGAGATCGTCGACGGGATCACCGGGCTCGCCGACTCCTATCTATTGCCCAGCGTGCGCGGCGAACTGCTGGCCCGCCTGGGCCGCGCCGACGAGGCCGCCGCTCAGTTCGACCGGGCCGCCGCACTCGCCGACAACGAGCGCGAACGAGACGTGTTGTCCGACAAAGCCGCCCGGGTACGCCAGAGGTGACGTGGCACGATGGCTGAGATGACTGTGCGCGCGGCGTTGTTCGACTTCTCCGGAACACTCTTCCGTCTCGAGGAGGACGAGAGCTGGTTCACCGGTATCGAGGTCGACAACCGGGAGGTCGACGGCCACGTCCAGGCCGAGTTGCTGCGCCGCCTGACCGCGCCGACCGGGCGGTCGGTGCACATGACCCCGGAGGCCGACCACGCATGGGTCAACCGCGACCTCGCCCCACATCTGCACCGCGAGGCCTACCTCCACGTGCTGCGCGAGTCGGGGCTCGCCGACCACCACGCCGAACAGCTCTACCGGCGGGTGGTCGACCCATCGTCGTGGACGCCCTACCCCGACACCGCCGACGTGCTCGCCGGCCTGCGCCGCCGAGGTGTGAGGACCGCGGTGGTGTCGAACATCGCGTTCGACGTGCGGCCGGCGTTCGCGGCGATCGGCGCCGACCGTGACGTCGACGAATTCGTGCTGTCCTTCGAGGTCGGCGCCACCAAACCGGCACCCGAGATCTTCACCGCCGCCCTGACGCGGCTGGGGGTGGACGCCGCCGACGCGGTGATGGTCGGCGACAGCGACGAGGCCGACGGCGGGGCGCGTGCGGTCGGCTGCCAGTTCGTCCTGGTCGACCCGTTACCCACCACCGAACGCCCCACCGGTCTGCGCGATGCGCTGACCCTCGTCGGTCTCGAGGTCTAGGAGGGATATGCCCGAGGAACGCATCCGGCCGCCGTGGTGGCTGAAACCGCTCAACAAGGTCGTGATCGCCTCGACCAAGCTGGGACTGCCGATCTTCGGTAAGGAGGGGCCGATGATCCTGACCGTCACCGGCCGCACGAGCGGGCGGCCGCGGACCACGCCGATCACCCCGATGTACGTCGACGGGAAACGTTATGTGGTGGGCGGCTTTCCGGGTGCGGACTGGGTGCGCAACGCCCGGGCCAACCCCGAGGTGACGCTCACCCAGAACCGCCGCGATGAGCGGGTGCGGATGGTGGAGATGTCCGTCGACGAGGCCCGGCCGCTGCTGCGGCAGTTCCCCACCCTGGTGCCCACCGGTGTGGACTTCATGAAGAACGCCGGGTTGGTCACCGACGCGACGCCCGACGAGTTCGAGGCGCTGGCCGGCCGCTGCGCCGTCTTCCGCTTCGACCCGATCACGTAGGTTCTGTTGCCATGAGCGACAACCCCTTCGACCCGTCAGTCTGGCAACCGGTTCCCGGCTTCGACCTGACCGACACCACCTACCACCGCCACGTCGTCGACGGTGTCGCGCAGCCGACCGTGCGCGTGGCCTTCGACCGGCCCGAGGTGCGCAACGCGTTCCGCCCGCACACCGTCGACGAGTTGTACCGGGTGCTCGACCACGCCCGGATGTCGCCCGATGTCGGCGTGGTGCTGCTCACCGGCAACGGTCCGTCGGCCAAGGACGGCGGCTGGGCGTTCTGCTCCGGCGGCGACCAGCGCATCCGCGGGCGCTCCGGCTACCAGTACGCCGCCGGCGAAACCGCCGAGACGGTCGACCCGGCCCGCGCGGGCCGGCTGCACATCCTCGAGGTGCAGCGCCTCATCCGGTTCATGCCCAAGGTGGTGATCTGCCTGGTCAATGGGTGGGCGGCCGGCGGCGGGCACAGCCTGCACGTCACCTGCGACCTCACCCTGGCCAGCCGCCAGCACGCCCGGTTCAAGCAGACCGACGCCGACGTCGGCAGCTTCGACGGCGGCTTCGGCAGCGCCTACCTCGCACGGCAGACCGGGCAGAAGTTCGCCCGCGAGATCTTCTTCCTCGGCCGCGCCTACGACGCCGAGACGATGTATCAGATGGGCGCGGTCAACGCCGTCGTCGACCACGCCGAACTCGAATCCGAGGCGCTGCAGTGGGCCGCCGAGATCAACGGCAAGTCCCCGCAGGCGGTGCGCATGCTGAAATTCTCGTTCAACCTCATCGACGACGGGTTGGTCGGCCAGCAGGTGTTCGCCGGTGAGGCGACGCGGCTGGCGTACATGACCGACGAGGCCGTCGAGGGACGCGACGCGTTCCTGGAGAAGCGCGACCCGGACTGGTCGGCCTTCCCGCGCTACTTCTGACAGGCGATCTACACGAACGACTTCAGCTCGCGGCGGCGCATCTTCTGGATCACCTCGTGGTGGCGCCGTGCGTGGTAGGCCAGCGGGGTGTACGAGATGCGTTCGGGCAGAAGCCGATACGCGGTTCGGATGAACCGCCACGTCTTCTCCAGCTTGCGCTGGTCGCGGTCGGTCCAGGTGATGCCGAGGATGTCGCGGACCTCGGGCTCCATCACCCCGACGGTGGTGAGGTAGGTCGCGGCGAACACCGGCCGTAGCGCCTTGCGCAGCGCCCACCGGGCCGGGGCGGGCAGCGTCGGGGGGACCTGACCCTTCCGCATCTCGGTGAGGATCTCGAGGATGTACGGGTGCGCGACCAGCGTTTCGGCGACCATCTTCTCGAAGTAGGCGGCGTATTCCTCGCGGGTCTGCGGGAAGTGGCTCATCGGGACCTGGACGATCTTCGCCACCCGCACGCTGTCGCGCCACAGTTCGTCGAGTTCGGCCTCGGTGAACGGACGTCCCAGCAGCAGCGGCGCGGCCGACACCGTGGTCACGTACGCCGTGGCGATCACCCACGCGTAGGCGTCGGGATTGAGGGCGCTGATGTGCTTACCGTCGGCGTCCTTCATCTGCAGCGGTTGGTGCAGGCGCCGTAACCGGTTGCCCTCCTCGATGGCCGCCTGGCCGCCGAAGATCCACTGCTGCACCGAATCCAGTGACCGGACCGCCCGGCCGGCGGGGTCGGTCAGCGCGACCGAGTACTTCTGGGTGATGTCACCGATCACCGGGTGCATGCCCTGCATCATGAAGGCGGCGCCGTTCATCGGCAGGTACGTCCACTGGCCGGCGATACGGCCCAGCAGGGAATCGGGTTCGACCAGCTCGACCTGTTGTTCCAGCTGCCGCGTCATGACCCCACCCTCCCGACGATATGCATCATTGCACCTTTCTATGTTGCACTGATGCACCCGCAGCGGTCAACCGGTCGAGAAGATCAACGCCCGCACGTAGATGTCGGCAAAGGTTTGGATCTGCTCGGTGGTCGCCAGCACCGGGGCTGCGGCCGGCACCGTGACGAACGAGTGAATGAGCCGGGCCAGGATGGCGCCGATGGTGTCGGCGTCGCCGCCGTCGTGCCCGATGTCGTTCCAGCACTGGCGAATTCGCTCGGCCACCATCGCCGCGCCCGCCCGGAACAGGGTCTGGTCGTCGTCGAGCAGCAGCTGCACCTCGCCGTCACGGATCAGCTGTTGGATCCACCGGTTGCCGCGCAGCGTCTCGAGGGTGGCCACGAACCCGTGCAGCAGCCGTTCCACGCTGTCGTCGATCGCCTCCGATTCGCGCACCACCTCGGCGCGCATCCGGTTCACCTCGAAGGCCATCGCCGCGATGACCAGGTCGTCCTTGGTGCCGATCCGGCGGTACAGCGTCGTGCGGTTGACCCGGGCCGCCTTCGCGATGTCGTCGGCGTTGGTGCGCGCGATGCCGAACCGGGTGAACCGTTCCACCGCGACCTGCAGGATCCGCTCGTCGGTGGCATCACCGGTGACGGCGTCGCCCCGGAGCAGTACCTCGACAGCGTCGGCCAGCGCCATGCATCAGCACTATAGGCGGCGCGCCTAGACTCCCGGCGTGAGCAAGAATCCGTTGCGTCGGCTGTCGGACAGCCTGATGCTGACGAGCATGCGGCCGTCGATGGCCGAACAGTTCCTGCAACCGCGCGCGGACGTCGACCTCACCGGTAAGCGCATCCTGCTGACCGGCGCCTCGTCGGGTATCGGCGAGGCCGCCGCGGAGAAGTTCGCCCGGCGCGGCGCCACGGTCGTCGCGGTGGCCCGCCGCCAGGATCTGCTCGACGCACTGGTCGGCCGGATCTCCGAGGCCGGTGGCGTCGCCGCGGCCCGGGCGTGCGACCTGTCCGACCTCGACGCCGTCGACGAGCTGGTGGCCGACGTGGAGGAGCGGTTCGGCGGCGTCGACATCCTGATCAACAACGCGGGCAAGTCAATTCGCCGTCCGCTGGCCGAATCGCTGGACCGCTGGCACGACGTCGAGCGGACGATGACGCTGAACTACTACTCGCCGCTGCGGCTGATCCGCGGGCTGGCGCCGGGCATGATCGCCCGCGGCGAGGGCCACATCATCAACGTCGCGACGTGGGGCGTGTTCAGCGAGGCCTCCCCGCTGTTCGGGGTCTACGTCGCCTCGAAGGCGGCGCTGTCGGCGGTGAGCCGGGTCATCGAGACCGAATGGGCCGACAAGAGCGTGCACTCCTCAACGCTCTACTACCCGCTGGTGAAGACGCCGATGATCGCGCCCACGAGGGAGTACGACCGGGTGCCGGGGCTGAGCCCGCAGGAAGCCGCCGACTGGATGATCGCCGCGGCGCGCCACCGGCCGGTGCGGATCGCGCCCCGGATGGCCGTCACCGCGCGGGCCGTCGACTCGCTGGCGCCGACGTGGTTCAACGCCATCGTCAAGCGGCAGCAGTTCCAGCCGGGGGCCTGACCGCCGTGATAGACACAAGCCATGGAGATCCTGGCCAGCCGGATGCTGCTGCGGCCGGCGGACTATCAACGGTCGCTGCGGTTCTACCGCGACGGGCTCGGACTCGCCATCGCGCGTGAGTACGGCGGCGGCACGGTCTTCTACGCCGGACAGTCACTGATCGAACTGGCCGCCCACGGCGGCCCCGACGCCGGCGGCACGCTGTGGCTGCAGGTGCGCGACATCCACACCGCGCAGGACGAGTTACGCGACCGCGGCGTCGAGATCGCCAGGGAGGCCCGGCAGGAGCCGTGGGGGCTGTACGAGATGCACGTGACCGACCCCGACGGCGTCACGCTGATCTTCGTGCAGGTGCCCGACGACCATCCGTTGCGCCGGGACACGCGCGGCTGACGGACTCAGCGCACCGGTGCGGCCAGCGGCCACCCGACCGACGCCAGCCGCGCGGCGACCTGATGGACCTCTTCGGGATTGGGTTCCTTGGCGATCACCTCGTGCACCGCGGTGCGGATCTCGTCCTCGGTGACCACGTCGGAGTCCGTCGAGCGCAGGATCGACTGCGCGGCCCTGACGACCTCTTCCTCGGTGAGCGAGCGCTTCAGCAGTGCCAGCAGCGGAAAGTAGTCCTTCGGCGGGACACCCTGCGGGTATCCGTCGCGCAGCCAGGTGAGCACCTTGTCCATGACGCCGGCGTTGTCTGTGGTCACCGCGACCTCACTTCGCGAACGGGAAGAGGTCGAGCCCGAACTGGTGCTCGATCGTCGACCGGGTGATCCACAGCAGCCCGACCAGGATCACGGCCGCGACGATCGTGAACAGCGCCACGCCAAGGTATTTCAGCGCGGGGTTCGGGGCGCGGGTAACACCGTCGGCGTCGGGGGTGCCGGCTCCGGAGGAGTACGCGACCAACCCGCAGGCGAACAGCGCGGGCAGCCCCGCACCGAGGATCAGGCCGACGACCAGCACCCGCAGGATGCTCTCGAGGTTAACCATTCGGTATGTCCTTCAGTCGTTCTCGGGTCTCAGACGGCCGCGACGTCTTTGGCCTTTGCGACGGGCACGGGCTCCCGCACCTCGACGGGCACCACGGAATTGGTGCTGGCGTCCCAGTCGGCGTTGACGTTGCGGTGGTCGACCTTCTGCTGCTGGGCGCGCCACCACAGACCGAACGACGTGCCGACCAGGATCAGGAAGATCAGGCCGTCGCCCACGAGCTGGGTCGTCATCCCGGCCACCGAGTGGGAGACCCAGAAGGCCAGCGCCCCGACGAGACCCGCGGCGGGCAGGGTGATCAGCCAGGCCACCGCCATCCGGCCGGCGACGGCCCAGCGGACGTGCGCACCCGGCTTGCCGACACCGCTGCCGAGGATGGAACCCGTGGCGACGTGCGTGGTCGACAGCGCCATCCCCGCGGCGCTGGAGCTGAGGATGATCGCGGCGGACGACGCCTCGGCGGCCAGGCCCTGCGGCGACTCGATCTCGACCAGACCCTTGCCGAGTGTGCGGATGACCCGCCAACCTCCGAGGTAGGTGCCGAGGCCGATGGCCAGTGCGCAGCTGGCGATGATCCAGAACGGCAGACCGTCCTCGGCGACGTCGCCGGTCAGGTGGCCGGTGGTGATCAGGGCCAGCGCGATGACGCCCATGGTCTTCTGCGCGTCGTTGGTGCCGTGGGACAGCGCGACCAGCGACGCGGTGGCGATCTGGCCCCACCGGAAGCCCGATTCGCGCTGCTTGCGTCCCACCCTTCGGGTGATGCGGTAGATCAGCCAGGTGCCGCATCCGGCGACCAGACCGGCGATGACGGGTGCGGCGATCGCGGGGATGAGCACCTTCTGGGTGACGCCCGACCAGTTGACGCCCGCCAGCCCGATCGCGGCAAGGCCCGCGCCCATCAGCCCGCCGAACAGCGCGTGCGACGAACTCGACGGGATGCCGAACAACCACGTCAGCAGGTTCCACAGGATGCCGCCGACCAGCCCGGCGAAGATGATGGTCAGGCCGGTGGAGGCGTCGATGTTCGGCAGCAGCGATCCGGTCTTGCTGTCCTGGATCTTGAGCACCGAGGTGGTGACGGTGACGGCCACTTCCACCGAGAGGAACGCGCCGACCAGGTTGAGCACGCCGGCCAGCGTCACGGCAGTCTTGGGCTTCAACGCGCCGGTGGCGATCGACGTGGCCATCGCGTTTCCGGTGTCGTGGAAACCGTTGGTGAAGTCGAAAGCCAGTGCTGTCGCGATGAGCAGCACCAAGATGATCCACTCGGAACTCACGAGTCCACATTCTGCTGGGCCATGGCTTCCAAAACCAAAAACTAGCGCGCCTAATTTCCGGTGTGTCCTGGGCTTTCGGCGGCTTCGGTGGGTTGTTCACCAACTGTTCATCCAACGTGCAGTCGCCGTTGGCCGGACGACGCTCACCACCGGCCGGAGCTACCATCGACTCCCTGCGGGCACCGGCCTTCTTCGATGCCCGGGAAAGTGACGTAAGTGCCCAATTTCCTCGCCAAGATCGTCGGGTGGATCACCGCCGGCTACCCCGAGGGCGTCCCGGGGCCGGACCGGGTACCGCTGCTCGCGCTGCTGCGCCGACGATTGACCGACGAGGAGGTCACGGCGGTGGCGCAGACCCTCGCCGAGCGCGGTCAGTGGGATCACGTCGACATTGCGGTGATGATCACGTCGATCACCGACGACATGCCCACCCCGGCCGACATCGAGCGCGTACGCACCCGGCTCGCGGGCCGCAGTTGGCCCATCGACGACCGCGAACCCCGGGAGGACACATAGCCGTCCTGCGCGCCCTCGCCGTCCCGTCCGGCGCCGCGGCGCTCGACATCCTCCCGGTCGTCGAGACCCTGATGGCCGGCCGTGGCCCGGCGCTGCTGCCCACTCCGGCCGACGACGCCGACCACGCCGCGCGGTTGTCCGGGGCACTGCGCGCCGGTGCGGCGATCGACGAGGACGTCGCCGTCGTGGTGCCGACCTCGGGGACCACCGGAACCCCAAAGGGGGCGATGCTGACCGCCGCGGCGTTGACGGCGAGCGCGCATGCCACCCATGCGCGATTGGGTGCCCCCGGCCGGTGGTTGCTCGCGCTGCCCGCCCACCACATCGCCGGACTGCAGGTGTTGGTGCGCAGTGTCGTCGCCGGCGAGCGGCCGGTCGCGATACCTGCGAGTTTCGAGCCACCCGACCTCGTGTCGGCGGTGGCGGGTATGGGCGCGGGCCGGCGGTACGTGTCGTTGGTGAGCGTGCAACTGGACAAGGCGCTGCGCGATCCGGCGGCCACCGCGGCGCTCGCCACGTTCGACGCGGTGCTGATCGGCGGCGGCCCGATGCCGGCCGGACTGGCTGAGAAAGCCTCTGCCGCAGCGGTTCCCGTCGTCCGGACATACGGGATGAGCGAGACGGCGGGCGGCTGTGTCTACGACGGGGTGCCGCTGGACGGGGTGCGGGTGCGTCTCGAGGGATCCAGGGTCCTGCTGGGCGGGCCGACGCTGGCCAAGGGCTACCGCAACACGGTGCAGCCGGACCCCTTCGCCGAACCGGGCTGGTTCCGCACCGACGACGTCGGCGCGCTGGACGACGGTGTGTTGCGGGTGCTGGGCCGTGTCGACGACGCCGTCAGCACCGGCGGGCTGACGGTGATGCCCCCTGTCGTCGAGGCGGTGTTGTCCCGCCACCCGGCTGTCGCCGACTGTGCGGTGTTCGGGGTGGCCGACGAGCGACTCGGGCAGCGGGTGGTCGCGGCGATCGTGCTCGCCGCGGGCGCCCCGGCGCCGACGGTGGCGGACCTGCGCGCACACGTCGCGCGCGAATTGGATGCGACCGCCGCACCGCGCGAGGTGCACGTGGTGGACGAGGTGCCGCGAAGGGGGATCGGCAAGGTGGACCGCCGCGCGCTGAGCGCGCAGTTCAGCTAGCGCGCGCTGAGCGCGCAGTTCAGCTAGCGCGGGGGCTTGAGCGGATCGTGCCCGATCGTCATGAGCCGGTGCCGCCAGTTCTCCTGCCCGGCCGTCGGCTCCAGATCGTCGCGTCGTTCGGCATGGACGCGTTCGACCACCCGGCGCATCACATGCTCGTCGTCGGCCGTCAGGTCGCCCCGTCGTTTGCCGAGGATGTCGAGCACATGCCTGCCCGTCTGGGTGCCGGCCTGATCGGGCAGTTCCTCGCTGCCCTCGCCGGCGGAGCGCGTGCGCAACCAGTCGAGCAGTTCGCGGGACGTCATGTTGACCACGCGGTGAAACTCGTCCCACAGATCGTCGTCGACCTCGACGTGTCGGCTCATGTCGGCCACCTCCTTCGTCCCCGGCTACCCGTACCGCCGACGGTTAATCAATGGCCGCGCTGCGGAAGCCGGGCATGATGGGACCCATGCGTCGAGAAATCACGACCGTGGAGGAACTGCGCGCGATCGTCGGCCATCCGAACAGCTACGTGGCGAACAAGGTGGGTCCGCGGCTGTCGTCGGTGCAGCAGGAGTGGTTGCGCGCCGCGTCTCTCGGTTTCGTGGCGACCGTCGACGCGCAGGGCCACCTCGACGTGTCCCCGAAGGGTGATCCGGCCGGCTTCGTCCACATCATCGACGACCGGACGATCGCGATCCCCGAACGGCCCGGCAACAAGCGGGTCGACGGCTACCTCAACGTGTTGCAGCGGCCGCGGGTCGGCACGGTGTTCGTCATCCCCGGCCGCGGCGACACCCTGCGGATCAACGGCAGCGCCACCGTGCTGGCCGACGCCGACTACTTCGACGGCATGGCGGTCAGGGGTAAGCGGCCCGTCCTCGCCCTGGAGATCCGCGTGGAAGAGGTGTTCTTCCACTGCGCTAAGGCTTTTCTGCGTTCCGGCGCGTGGAACCCGGAGTCGTGGACTCCGGATGCCGTGCCGAGCGTCGCGCAGCTGGCCAAGACGTTCAAACCGGATCTGACGCAGGCCGAACTGGACGAGTACTACTCCCCCGACAACATGGACAAGCAGCTGTACTGATCAGCCGCCGATCCCGAGGATCGCGAGCAACCCGATCACCACGGTGGCGACGGCGAGTACACCGTGTGCGGCCACCACCGCGACCGGGAACGACCGCTCAGGGGCATCCTGGAGCGCCGCCTGGGATCCGCCGCCGACGGACTGAGCCTGCGCCCGGTGCACGGGCAACCAACGCAGCACCATCACGACACCGAGTGCGGCCACCGGTACCAGAAGGGCCAGCGCGACCCAGCCGATCGGGTGGTTGTCGGTGAAGACGTAGACGATCCAGAGCACCAGGCCCAAGGCCGCCAGCGCGAAATGGCCGAACACCACTGCGGGCGGCAGGTGGGTTCTCGTGCGGTCGCGATGACCGCCGCCACCAACCCATTTGGCGAGCATGAAGGCGCCGCCTCCCGCGGTCAGGATCCATGCGATCAGAGACGCGATACTCATGGTTTTCCTCCCTGTGCCGGTTGTTCGACTCGTCCGAATCCCTCTGCCTGCGTCGACTCCTCGGCGACCCGCACGCCGTACCGGTAGGACAGCATTCCGCCCAGGTAACCCGACACCGCGAGCACCGCGAAGCTCACCACCGACAGTGCCAGCGGCCCGAACCCCACCGCGGCCTGCTGCGGATAGTCCGCGTGTCGCCAGGCGAAGCCGGCGATGTAGAGCGCAGTGACGGTCAGATTGAGCGCCATGTGCAGCAGGCCGATCCGGTGTGCCCGGGTGCGTGAGGGGATCGCGATCAGGTCGAGGAAGCCCACCGTCGCGGCCACGAGGGCGCCGAGCACGCCGATCGCGATGAGCCACTCCGCACCTCGGGCCAGGAAGCCCGGTCCGTCGACGAGATGCGACGCGACGTCGAAGACCAGGCTGGAAGCCCACGCCCCGATCGGCACCGTGACCAGGATCGGATGGAACGGGTGCCCGTAGGGGCCGGCCAGCAATGCGCTGACTGGGCGCTTGGCCTGCTCGAGTGGTGCGTTCACGACCACCTCCCACATTGCGTGGTTTTAGGCAATCAATTCTGGTCTTATCCGGGAATGCCCGTCAAGATCCCATTTCGCCAATCTTTGTTAGCGATAACATGAGGGCGTGGAGGACGACCGCCCGAGCACGCACACGGGCTCCATCCGCGCGATCGCGGCGCTGGGAGACGAGCTTCGGCGACGACTGTACGAGTACGCCCGCGATGAGCGACGACCGGTGAGCCGCGACGAAGCGGCGTCGGCCGTCGGCATCTCGCGCAAGCTGGCCGCGTTCCACTTGGACAAGCTCGTCGACGTCGGCCTGCTGCGCTTCCGCTTTCTGCAGCCTGCCGAGGCCCGTGTCGGCCGGCCTCCGAAGGTGTACGCACCTGCCGATGCCGAGTTCGCGGTGAGCATTCCGGCACGCCGACCCGACCTGCTCGCCGACATCCTGGCGCATGCAGTGCTCGACGACGGTGACCGGACATCGGCGCGGGCCGCCGCGGTGCGGGTGGCCCACCAGCGTGGCGTGGATGCCACCACCGCAGTCAAACGCCCACGGGGCGGCCGCATCGGCGCCGAGCGGGCGCTGCGCCTGGCCGAAGAGCTGCTCGTCGACTACGGGTTCGAACCCTACCGCGCGCGAGCGGGGTGCATCCGGCTGCGCAACTGCCCGTTTCACCCGCTCGCTCGCGAGCTGCCCGAGCTCGTATGCCGGCTGAACCACGCCTTCCTCGCCGGCGCGCTCGACGGGTTGGGCGCCGATACCGTCGAAGCCGTTCTGTCACCCGTCGCCGGGGAATGCTGTGTGGAATTGCTGCCGACGCGATGAGGCCGACGTACTAGCCTGCGGCGATGACCGTATATGCCGTCGCCCAGCTGCGATTCACCGACCGCACGGCCTACGACCGGTATCAGGCGGCCTTCATGGAGGTGTTCGCCCGGTACTCCGGCACCCTGCTGGCCGCCGACGACGCGCCGCGGGTGATCGAGGGTGAGTGGACCGGCGACAAAGTGGTGCTCATGTCGTTCCCCGACGAGGCGGAGTTTCGCCGGTGGGCCGATTCTCCTGAGTACCAACAGATCTCGGTCGACCGACGGGCCGGTACGGATACCGTGGTGCTGCTGGTCCACGGCATCGCTGCAAGCATTCGGAATCGGTGATCAGTTGCTGCGGGCCACGATCACCGGCATTCGCGCGGACTGCACCACCTCGGAGCTGACCGAGCCGAGCAGCATGCCGGGGAACCCGCCGCGGCCGTGGCTGCCCACGACGAGCAGCTGCGCCGCCTCGGACTGCTGCAGCAACTGGTGGGCCGGGCGGTCGCGCACCAGCACCTTGCGCACCGTCACGTCGGGGTAGGTCTCGCAGTAGCCGGCCAGGCATTCGGCGACGATGCGCTCGCCACGGGCCGTGTAGTCCACCCACTTGATGTCGGGGAATTCGTAGTCGACGTCGTTCCAGGCATGGACGGCGACCAGGTCGACGCCGCGCAGGGATGCCTCTTCGAACGCGATCGCGATCGCCTGTTCGGCGGCCTTGGAGCCGTCGACCCCGACCACGACGGGAGCCTGGTCGGGGTGGTCCATCAGCGGGTCTTCGTCGTGGATCACCGCGACCGGACACTGGGCGTGGTGCACGACGGCGGTGCTCACCGAGCCGAGCAGCCGCCTGCCCCAGGCGCCGAGGCCGCGGCTGCCGACGACGACCATGTCGGCGTCCTTGGACATCTCGATCAACGTCGCCTTCGCCTCGCCGGGGACGACCTGCCGCACCACCGTGAGCTGCCGGTTCTCGGCGGCCCGTTCGGCGATCGCCGTCGCCTCCGCCATGACACGCTCACTGCGTTCGGACTGCCAGCGCAGATACTCCTGCGGGGCCGGGACCTCGATCCACATCTGCAGGTCCTTCGGCGCGATGACGTGGACGAGCGTGAGCGGAACCCCGCGCCGGGCGGCGTCGCGTGCCGCCCAATCCGCCGCGACCTTGCCGGCGGCGGACCCGTCGACACCGACAACGATGCCGTGGGTGGTGACAGACGAAGACATGGCGCTCCTTCAGTGGGCTTCCCTACGAACACTACGGTGACAGCCGCACCAAAGTCCTCAACCCGTGTGCGTTCGCGGGCGAGGTGTTGCGCCGCGTGGTGGCGGCGGACACGAGGAAGGTCCAAACCCGTTCGCACAGTTGCGGTCCGCGCACAGCATCAGTGAAGGCCGAAGGTAGGATCCGCGGGTGAACAGCCGCCGCCGACCGCACCACGACCACGACGCATCCTTCGACGAGCACGCGATCGTCACCTCCGCACCCAAGACTGAGGCCGCCGGCGTCAAGGCGGTGATGGTGTCGCTCAAACGCGGCGTCGAGCAGATGGGGGCGGTGCGCACCGCGACGGCACTGACGCGGCTCAACCAGCGGCACGGCTTCGACTGTCCCGGCTGCGCCTGGCCCGAGGACGCGGGCGGCCGGAAGCTCGCCGAGTTCTGCGAAAACGGCGCCAAAGCCGTCGCCGAGGAAGCCACCCGTCGGGTCGTGACGCCCGAGTTCTTCGCCCGCCATTCGGTCGCCGAACTCGGCGGCCGGCCCGAGTACTGGCTGTCCCAGCAGGGCCGCCTCACCCATCCGATGGTGTTGCGGCCGGGTGCCACCCATTACGAACCGATCGCCTGGGACGACGCGTACCGGCTGATCGCCGACGAACTGCGCGCGCTCGCCGACCCCGACGAAGCGGTGTTCTACACCTCCGGCCGCACCAGCAACGAGGCCGCGTTCCTCTATCAGTTGCTGGTCCGCAGCTTCGGCACCAACAACCTGCCCGACTGCTCGAACATGTGCCACGAGTCGTCGGGGGCGGCCTTGACGGAGTCGATCGGCATCGGAAAAGGCTCGGTCACCGTGGCCGACGTCGAACACGCTGACCTCATCGTCATCGCCGGGCAGAACCCCGGCACCAACCATCCGCGGATGCTCTCGGTGTTGGAGAAGGCCAAGGCCAACGGTGCGATCGTCGTCGCGATCAACCCGCTGCCCGAGGCCGGCCTCATGCGCTTCAAGGATCCGCAGAAGGTGCACGGCGTGATCGGCCACGGGGTGGCCATCGCCGACGAGTTCGTCCAGATCCGCCTCGGCGGTGACATGGCGCTGTTCGCCGGGCTGGGGCGGCTACTGCTGGAAGCCGAGGACGCGGCTCCCGGCACGGTGCTCGATCGGGCGTTCATCGACGGGCACTGCGCGGGATTCGCCGACTACGAGGCCCAGGCGCGCGCGGTCGACCTCGACACCGTCACCGAGGCAACGGGTGTCGGCCGCGAACAACTGCAGCGCATCGCCCGGCTGCTGATCGACTCCGAACGCACGGTGCTGTGCTGGGCGATGGGACTGACGCAGCACCGCCACGCCGTCGCCACCATCGGCGAAGCCACGAACCTGCTGCTCATGCGCGGCATGATCGGTAAACCCGGCGCCGGACTGTGCCCGGTGCGCGGCCACTCGAACGTCCAGGGTGACCGCACGATGGGCATCTGGGAGAAGATGCCCGAGACGTTCCTGGCGGCGCTCGACGAACGGTTCGGCATCACAAGCCCCCGCAAGCACGGTATGGACACCGTCGACGCGATCCGGGCGATGCGCGACGGCCGCGCCAAGGTGTTCATCGGAATGGGGGGCAACTTCTCCTCGGCCACCCCCGACACCGACGTCACCGAGACGGCACTGCGCAATTGCACACTCACAGTGCAGATCTCGACGAAGCTCAACCGCAGCCACCTCGTACACGGCCGAACCGCGGTCATCCTGCCCACGCTGGGCCGTACCGACCGCGACGTCCAGGCCGGCGGCAAACAGGTGGTGTCGGTGGAGGATTCGATGTCGATGGTGCACCTGTCACGCGGGAGCCTGCACCCGCCGAGTGATCAGGTGCGCAGTGAGGTCGCGATCGTCTGCCAGTTGGCGCGGACACTGTTCGGTGCCGATCATCCGGTGCCGTGGGACTGGTTCGTCGCCGACTACGACCGCATCCGGGACGCGATCGCCGCCGTGGTACCCGGCTGCGCCGACTACAACGCCAGGGTCCGCAGGCCCGACGGATTCCAGCTCCCCCACCCGCCCCGCGACGCCCGCGAATTCCACACGCACACCGGCAAAGCCAACTTCGCGGTCAACCCGCTGGAATGGGTGCCGGTGCCGCCGGGACGGCTGGTGCTGCAGACGCTGCGCAGCCACGACCAGTACAACACCACGATCTACGGGCTCGACGATCGCTATCGCGGGGTCAAGGGCGGCCGTCGCGTGGTGTTCGTGAACCCCGCCGACATCGAGTCGCTGGGGTTGCGCGACGGGCAGCGCGTCAGCCTGATCTCGGAGTTCCCCGACGCCGACGGGTCGATCGTGGAGCGGCGTGTGGACGACTTCCTGGTGGTGCCCTACTCGACTCCGGTGGGCAATGCGGCCGCCTACTATCCCGAGACCAACCCCCTGGTGCCGCTGGATCACACCGCCGCGAAGTCGAACACCCCGGTGTCCAAGGCCGTGGTGGTCCGGCTCGAAGCGGCACAGCCGTGACGCACGCCGAGGGTCAGACCTCGGCGGCGGTCCAGTCGTACGGCAGGAACTTGCCGTCGAGCGTCACCACCACGCGGTCGCCGGCGGGATGCGGTTTGCGCTGAACGTCGATGCTGAAGTTGATCGCGCTCATGATGCCGTCGCCGAACTCCTCGTGGATGAGTTCCTTGATGGCCCCGCCGTACACCTGCAGCACCTCGTAGAAGCGGTAGATGGTCGGATCGGTCGGTACCGCGGTGGGCAGGCCACCGCGCATCGGGACAGTGGCGAGAACCGGTATGGCGGCCTCGTCCAGACCCAGCATGTCGACCAGGACCTTGCCGCTGTCGACGGGGATCGGATGCTGGCCGAGGAGCGCGGCGATGGTCCACATCACCGGCCGGTCGATGGCATCGGCGAGCTGTTGCCACGTCAGCTGTTTCGCGAGGCGGGCGGCCTGTTCGGCGGTGAGCTGCTCCCGGGTCATGCGCGCGCCTCCACCGGCAGGGTGAACTGCTCCGGGTCGACGGGCCGGTTCCACTCGGTGCCGGTGCGGGCATGGGTGGCGTACAGCGTCAACCCGACGAACGCCAACCCGCCGACGAGATTGCCCACCACCGTGGGGATCTCGTTCCACACCAGGTAGTCCATGATGGAGAAGTCACCGCCGAGCATCAGACCGGAGGGGAACAGGAACATGTTGACCACCGAGTGCTCGAAGCCCATGTAGAAGAACAGCATGATCGGCATCCACATCCCGATGACCTTGCCCGACACCGACGTCGACATCATCGCCGCGACCACACCGGTGGAGACCATCCAGTTGCACAGCACACCGCGGATGAACAGCGTGAGCATGCCGGCGGCGCCGTGTTCGGCGTAACCGACGGTCCGGCTGTGGCCGATCTCGCCGAGCTTCTGGCCGACCTCGTTGGGATCCACGGAGAATCCGTAGGTGAAGACGATCGCCATCATGAACGCGACGGTGAGCGCACCGGCGAAGTTGCCGAGGAACACCAGCCCCCAGTTGCGCATCACCGACCGCACCGTCACCCCGCGCCGCTTGTCGAGCAGGGCGAGCGGCACCAGCGTGAAAACCCCGGTGAGCAAATCGAATCCGAGCAGATACAGCAGGCAGAAGCCGACCGGGAACAGCACGGCGCCGGCGAGGGCGTTACCGGTCTGCACGGTGATGGTCACCGCGAATGCCGCGGCCAGCGCGAGGATCGCCCCCGCCATGTACGCGCGGATCACGGTGTCACGGGTCGACATGAACGCCTTGGTCTCCCCGGCGTCGATCATCTTCGTGACGAATTGTGCTGGATTCACGTAGGACATGGGTCGTCGCTCCTTTTCGGACGGTGAGTGGCAGCGGCGGACGACGGCACTGAACGTGACCTCAGCTTGGCGACTGCATGTGTCGGGCACGTAACGCGCCTTTGACAGCGCGTCACGGTTACTTCACCGACGCTGATGACCAGCTGTGAGGCTCCCCGCGGGTGACGTGGTTCACACGGCCGCCAGCCGCACGCCATAGGCTGGCCGGGTGCGTGCCCACCGCAGGGAGACGATCGCCGCCGCCGTCGGCCTGCTGCTCGTGGTGACGGCGTTCATCGTGCCCCACCTCGACCTCGGTGTCGTCACTCCGTTGATCAACGCGACACCCGAACGGTTCCGCAGCTTCGCAGGCACCGCACCCGTCTTCGGGTGGTGGAACGCCCATGTCGGGTGGGGCACCGTCCCCGCCGTCTTCCTCGGCGTCGCCGCCGTCGTCTGGGGCCGAACGCTGTCGGAGCGGCTCAGCTGGCGCACGCTGGTGCCGGCGACGTGGGCCACCTCGGCGGCGTGGGCGTTCTCGCTGGCGATGGTCGACGGATGGCAACGCGGTTTCGCCGGCCGGTTGACCGCGCGCCACGAGTATCTGCGGCAGGTGCCGACCGTCACCGACATCCCCGACGCCGTCCGCACCTTCGCCGACCGCATCCTCGACTACCAACCCGATTCATGGATCACCCACGTATCCGGCCACCCGCCCGGCGCGCTGCTGACGTTCGTCTGGCTGGACCGCATCGGCCTCGGCGGCGGCGCGTGGGCCGGGCTGCTGTGCCTGCTCGCCGGATCGAGCGTGGCCGCGGCCATCCTCGTGGCGGTGCGCGCACTGGCCGACGAGCGCACCGCCCGTCTCGCCGCGCCGTTCCTCGCGGTGGCGCCGACCGCGATCTGGGTGGCGGTGTCGGCCGACGGCTACTTCGCCGGTGTCGCGGCCTGGGGTATCGCGCTGCTGGCGTTGGCGGTGCGCCGCGTCGGCCGCCGCCCCGAACTGTTCGCCGTCGGTGCGGGCCTGCTGCTGGGGTGGGCGGTCTTCCTCAATTACGGCCTGGTGCTGATGGCGCTGCCCGCGCTCGCGGTGCTGATCTGCTCGGCCGACTGGCGCTCGGCGCTGCGCGCGCTGCTGCCCGCGGTCGGCGCGGCCGTCGTGATCGTCGTGGTGTTCGTCATCGCCGGGTTCTGGTGGTTCGACGGATATCAGCTGGTGCAGGAACGCTACTGGCAGGGCATCGCCGTCGACCGGCCGTTCCAGTACTGGGGCTGGGCGAATCTGGCCTCCGTCGTCTGCGCGATCGGGCTGGGCAGCGTCGCCGGGCTGGGCCGGGTCTTCGACATCGCCGCCATCCGCGCCCGCTCCGGTCTGCACCTGTTGATGCTCGGCGCCCTGGCGGCCATCCTGTGCGCCGATCTGAGCATGCTGAGCAAGGCCGAGACCGAGCGGATCTGGCTGCCGTTCACGATGTGGCTGGTTGCGGCCGGAGCGCTGCTCCCGGTGCGCGCGCAGCGGTGGTGGCTCGCGCTGAACGTGCTCGGCGCGCTGCTGATCAACCACCTCATCCTGACCAACTGGTGACGATGCGCCGAGAACCGCCTTTTCGTGCGCCGACGGTGCGGCGGATCGGCACAATGCCCTCATGGGTCCCCGGAAGTTCCCGTGGCGCAGCCCGCTCCGCGGGAGGTGGCTGACCTCCGTCCTCGGCGCCGTACTCCTGGTGACCCTGCCGATCGTCACCGTCACCGGCCTGCTCTCCTACATCGCCTACGGTCCGCAGTTCGGTCAGGCCATCCCCGCCGACGTCGGATGGCTGAAGCTGCCGACGTTCGACTGGCCGACCGACCCGGCGTGGCTGTACCGGCTGACCCAGGGGCTCCACGTCGGGCTCGGACTGATCCTGATCCCGGTGGTGCTGGCCAAGCTGTGGTCGGTGATCCCCAGACTGTTCGTCTGGCCGCCGGCCCGGTCGACCGCCCAACTGCTGGAACGGGTCTCGCTGCTGATGCTCGTCGGCGGCATCCTGTTCGAGATCGTCACCGGGGTGCTGAACATCCAGTACGACTACATCTTCGGCTTCAGCTTCTACACCGCCCACTACTTCGGGGCCTGGGTGTTCATCGCGGGCTTCCTGGTCCACATCGCGATCAAGATCCCGCGGATGCGGGCCGGACTGCGGTCGATGCCGCTGCGCGCGGTGCTGCGCACCGACCGCGCCGGCACCCGGCCCGAGGCGTTCGAACCCGACGGGCTGGCGCCGGCCGACCCGGCGGAGCCGACGGTGAGTCGCCGCGGTGCGCTCGCGCTCGTCGGAGGGGGTGCGCTGCTGATGGCCGTCCTGACCGCGGGCCAGACCCTCGGCGGCGTCACCAGACAGGCCGCGCTGCTGCTGCCCCGCGGCCGCTCCTACGGTGACGGCGCCAACGACTTCCAGGTCAACCGCACCGCCCGCGCGGCGGGCATCACCCCCGCGGCGACGGGTGCGGAGTGGGCGCTCACGCTCCGTGGCGGCCCGAGGCCGATCGTCCTCGACCGCGCCGCGCTGGCCGCCCTCCCCCAGCACACGGCCCGACTGCCGATCGCCTGCGTCGAGGGATGGTCGACCACCCAGACGTGGAGCGGGGTGCGACTGCGCGACCTCGCCGCGCTGGCCGGGGTGCCCGAACCGGCGTCGGCCCTGGTGTCCTCGGTCGAACGGCGGGGCGCGTTCAACCGGGCCCGGTTGCAGGCCAACCAGATCGCGCACGGCGATGCGCTGCTGGCGCTGCGCGTCAACGGTGCGGACCTCTCGCCGGACCACGGCTTCCCCGCCAGGGTGATCGTGCCTGCGCTACCCGGTGTGCACAACACCAAGTGGGTGTCGGCGATCGATTTCGAGGCACCGTGATGGCCGCGTTCCGCAGGGTGTACGGCGCGCATCCGCTGCATCTGCTGACGCTGATCGCCGGCTTCGCGCTGTTCGGCTATGCCATTGTGACGCTAGGCTTTTCGGCGCTGTGGAATCCGCGCACCTGGTGGCAGTCGATCGCGGTGTGGTTCGCCGCGGCCATCGTCGCCCACGACCTGGTGCTGTTCCCGTTCTACGCGCTCACCGACCGGATACTTGTGCTCTCCCAACGCATTCCGACACCTGTGCCGGTGCTCAACCACCTGCGCGTACCCCTGCTGGGCGCCGCACTGACGTTCGTGGTGTTCAGTCCGGGCATCCTGCAACAGGGTGCGCCCGCCTACACCGCGGCCACCGGCCTGACGCAGGAACCGTACCTCGGTCGCTGGCTGCTGCTGGTCGCCGCGATGTTCACGCTCAGCGCCGCGGTGTACGCGGTCCGGCTGGGGCGTCCCCGACAGTCCGCTACGGTGTCGCCAGCGTCGCGAGTATCCGACGCCCGGCGGGATGCAGACCCGTCATCACCAACCCCGCCTCCTCCGCCAGCGCGGCCGCACAATCCACCCCCACCGACGCCCACCTGAACCAGGGTCCGACGGTGTTCGACGATTCCAGGCGCACCAGATTCTTCTGCACACCTTGGGTTTCGGAGTCGAATTCGACGACGCATCGGCCGCCGGGGCGCAACAGTTCGGCGGCGCGCCGGAGCACCCGCCGCGGGTCTCCGCCGAGGCCGATGTTGCCGTCGGCCAGCAACGCCGTCTGCCAGCGCCCGAGCCCGGGTAACGCCCCGAACACGTCGCGGCGCAGCGCAGGCGCACCGTTTCGCCGCGCCAGTTCGACCGCGGTGGCGGACTGGTCGACACCCAGCGCGGGAACACCGCGCCGGACCAGGTCGGCGACCAGACGTCCTGGGCCACAACCCAGATCGATCGTCGGACCCTCACAGAGCCGCACGACGGCCCGATCGAAGAGCCGGTCGGCGTGCCGCCCGCCGAGCCAGCTGCGCACCGGAAGCGTCTTGACCTCCCCGTCACCGCTGCGAATCCAGCACCGTTCCCCGTCGAGCGCGCGGTCGTAGAGGTTGCCCAGCATCGGATCACAGCCCCGCCGCGGCCGTCGCGAACGGGAACCGCCCACCGGGCGGACATGCCCGCCGAACTGGTTCGACGTCGGCGGCGGTGTCCACATCGGCGAGCTCATCGACGATCACCACATCGAACCCCCTGTCCTGCAATGCTTTCCGGGTAAGCTCACCGGTGTCGTCCCGCGACATCGGCACCTCGCGCAGACAGTCGGCCATTGCTGCGGTGCGCACCCCGAGCAGCCACCAGCCCCCGTCGACTGCGGGGCCCAGCACCGCGTCGGCGCCGAGCAGCGTCTGTGCGCACCGGGCCAGCAGGTCGGCGGTCACCTGCGGGGTGTCCATACCGATCTGGAGAATCGGACGGTCCCCCACCGCCGCGGCCGCATCGACGTGGGCGTACGCCAGCCGTTCGGCGAACGAGTCACCGTGCTGGTCGACGACGGTGAAGCCGGCGAGTTTGGCGCGCAGCACCGCGCCGTTGTGCACGTCGTCCAGGTCGCCGGTCAGCGCGACCACCCGCGCCTGCACCGGGGTCGCCAGCACCGCGTCGAGGGTGTCGAGCAGCGCCGCCGACGCGATCACCGCGGCCATCTCGAAGCCCACCGTCACCGCGAGCCGCGTCTTCGCCAGCCCGGGCACCGGAGCCTTGGCGACCACGAGCACCGTCACCGGCAACTGCGTCACTCGATCACCCGCCAGAAGTCCAGGGCGGCCACCACGCTGCCGCGCAACGAGCCGCTGACCTTCGATCTCCCGCCGGTGCGCGGACCGTAGGTGACGTCGAATTCCACGACGCGCCAATCCGCGGCGGCGGCGCGGACCAGTAGTTCCAGGGGATACCCGGAACGGCGATCGCGCACACCGAGCGCGAGCAGATCGTCGCGGCGGGCCACCCGCATCGGCGCGATGTCGTGGACGGGCAGACCGTGCCTGCGCCGCAACCGCCAACACACCGCGGCCGTCCCGAGCCGAGCGTGCCACGGCCAGCGCAGCCCCGGCACCGCCCGCCGGCGGCCGACCACCAGGTGCGCGCCGCGGTCGAGCTCGGCCACCAGAGCGGGCAGCTCGCGCGGGTCGAGCGACCCGTCGGCGTCGAGGACGGCGACCACCGGGGTGCCGGCCGCCACCACACCGGCATGCACCGCGGCGCCATAGCCGGGGCGCGCCTCGTGCACCACCTCGGCCCCGTGCCGCCGGGCCACCTCCGCGGTCCCGTCGGTGCTGTTGTTGTCCACCACCAGCGCGCGGTAGCCGTCGGGAAGAGCGGCCAGCACCGCAGGCAGGGACTCCGCCTCGTCCAGGCACGGCAGCACCACCGTCACGGGACACTCGGGCATAGCACCGAGGCTAACCACCCCCACCGGGGGCCATCTGGGGCAACAGTGACGAATCTCTGACATCGGCGCAGGTGGCGGGCGCCGACGGCTAACCTCGAAGGGTGACACGCGTCCTGATCGCCGACGACGACTCCGTCGTGCGGGATGTCGTGCGCCGATACCTCGAACGGGACGGCCTCGAAGTGGCCATCGCCCGCGACGGCACCGAGGCGCTGCGACTGCTCGGCACCGAGCGGATCGACGTCGCCGTACTCGACGTGATGATGCCCGGACCCGACGGGATGACGCTGTGCCGCACCCTGCGCCAGCGCGGCGAACACACCGTCCCGGTCATCCTGTTGACCGCCCTCGGCGAGGAGGACGACCGCATCGCCGGACTGGAAGCCGGCGCGGACGACTACCTGACCAAACCGTTCAGCCCGCGGGAACTGGCCCTACGGGTGCGTTCGGTGCTGCGCCGTTCACCGACACCGGTCGGGGTGACCCCGGTCGACCTGACGGTCGGCGCCCTCACGATCTCTGCGGCCGCCCGCTCGGTCACCGTCGACGGCCGGCCGGTCAGCCTCACCAACCGCGAATTCGACCTGCTGCTGTTCTTCATCACCCACGCCGACACCGTGTTCACCCGCGAAGAGCTGCTCAAGCAGGTGTGGCGGTGGGATTTCGGCGATCTGTCCACGGTGACCGTGCACGTCAAACGGTTGCGTTCCAAGCTCGGCGACCAGCACCGGGTGCAGACGGTGTGGGGCCGCGGCTACATGTGGAGCGACACCGCAGGCGCCCGTGAAGGCCTGGCCAGCGGTGCCGTCAACTGACCTCTGGGAGATCGGCGCCTGGGCGCTGGCCTGCTCGATTCCGGTGGTGCTGGCCGGTGCGCTCGTCATCCGGCTGGCCCGCACGTGGTCGCTGGCGGTCAGCATGGTCGTGCTGGTGCTGATTCCCGTGATCGCGACCTTCACCGGCGTGCTGGGCGCCAGCGGATTCATGATCACCGAGACCTTCGAACCGATCGCCGTCGTGCTCGTGGTCGTGGCGGTGGTCACCATCCCCGGGGCCGTGATGCTCGGCCGCTACCAGGCCCGCCGCACGGTGTGGGAACAGGAGATCCGCGACTCCGAACGGGCGGCCGAGATGTCGCGACGCCAGCTGGTCGCGTTCGTCAGCCACGATCTGCGGACCCCGCTGGCCGGGATCCGGGCGGTGTCCGAAGCCATCGCCGACGGTCTGGTCGGCGGCGACGAGGTGCGGGCCCACGCCAAGCACATCGAACAGGAGTCCATCCGCCTCTCGGAGATGGTCGACGACCTGTTCGAGATGAGCAAGATCAACGCCGGGGCGGTGCAGCCGACGTTCGACCGGGTCGCGCTCGACGAGGTGGTCGACGACGTGCTGGCCGCCCACCGCATCGCCGCCGAACGCGCGGGAGTGCAACTACGGGCCGAACTGCCCGACGAACCCGTGCGGGTGCTGGGCAGCGACCGCGCGCTGGTGCGGGTGCTGTCCAATCTGGTGGCCAACGCCATCGCGCACACCCCGGAGGGCGGGCGCGTGCAGTTGGCGCTCGGATCCGACGAGAACGTGGCCTGGGCCCGTGTCGACGACACCGGGGTCGGCATCGACGAGGCCGACCTGCCGCGGGTGTTCGACGTCGCCTACCGCGGATCGAACGACCGTGTGCCGCGCGAGGATTCGTCGTTGCCGAGCGGTTCGGGGCTGGGGCTGGCCATCGCCGCGGGTCTGGTGCAGGCGCACCGGGGCACGTTGTCGGCGCACAACCTGGACACCGGCGCGCGCTTCGAGGTGCGGCTTCCGCTGGCCTCGGACGTCTCCGACTGACCGAGCGGGCCGGATCCGGTCTAGTTGCCCTCGGGGGCGGGTTCCGGGAGGTCCCACGAGGAGTAGGTGTACCGCTGATCGTGACGGTCCCCGGCCCCGAGCATGAACGCCCGGTGGTATCGGCCGGTGCGCGCGATCGACGCCAACCAGGTGGCGACGGTACTGATCCGGTTGCTGACCCCGGTCAGGAAGGCGATGTGCAGCAGCCCCCACGCCACCCACCCCGCATAACCCGAGACGCGAAGCGGTCCGACCTGCAGGAGCGCGTGCCCGTGGCTGATGTAGGCGGCCGACCCCAGATCGCGGTAGCGGTAGGGGCGGCGCGGCCGGCCGGCGAGGTCGCGGCGGATGCAGGACGCCGCGTGCAGACCGCCCTGCATGGCGTTCTCGGCGACGCCGGGCAACCCCTCGCGTCCGGCGAGGTCGCCGATGACGAAGATCTCGGGGTGGCCGGCCACGGTCAGATCCGGGCCGACCGTGATGCGACCGGCCCGGTCGGTCTCCGCGCCGAGCACCTCGGCGACGTGACGGGCGAAGCGCACCGCCTCGACACCGGCGGTCCACAGCACCGTCCGGGTGCCGAACTGCTGGTCGGGCCCGCCCTGCTTCGGTGTGACGGTGATGCCGTCGCGGCGCACATCGGTCACGTGCACACCGAAGTGCAACTCCACCCCGAGTTCTCGCAGGGTGTCGTTGGCCTTGAGGGACAGGGCGGGTGCGAAAGTCTTCAGCACACGGTCCCCGCCGTCGAAGAGCAGCACCCTGGCCTCTTCGGGATCGATGCTGTGGAACTCCTTCGCGAGCGTCTTGGTGGCCACCTCGCGGATCTGGCCGGCCAGTTCGACGCCGGTCGGTCCGCCACCGGCCACCGCGAACGTCAACCAGCTCGTCCGTTCCGGCCCCGGCGGAAGGGTCTCGGCGATCTCGAATGCGGTGAACAGGCGCTGCCGGATGTCGAGTGCGTCGTCGAGGGTCTTCATACCCGGCGCCCATTCGGCGAACTGCTCGTTGCCGAGATAGGACTGCCGCATACCGGCGGCGACGACCAGGACGTCGTAGTCGACGGTGAACGTGGTCTCGTCGGGACGCAGCGCGGTGACCGAGCGGGCGACCGGATCGAGCTCGATCGCCTCACCCAGCAGTGTCCTGATGTTGCGGTGCCGCGCGAACTCCTCGCGCAGCGGGCGGCTGATCTGCCCGATGCTCAGCTTCCCGGTTGCGCACTGGTACAGCAGCGGCTGGAACAGGTGGCCTGCGGCGCGGTCGAGCACGGTGACGTCGACGTCGGCGCGGGACAACCGCCGCGCGCAGAACAAGCCGCCGAACCCGCCGCCGATGATCAGGACCCGGGGTCTGCTGTGGCTCATCACCGCAACGCTAATCGCTGGCACCGAGGTCGCGAAGCCGATCAGTCCGGCAGCGAGTTGTTCAACCGCTCCGCGGCGGACAGGTAGTCCTCGATGAACTCGCGCACCACCTCACGCGCGGGTTTGACCTTGTTCATCAGCCCCACCCCCTGGCCGACGAAGTAGGTCGCCAGCTGCTGCGCACCCGGATGCCCCTGCGCGGCGAGGATGTCGATCCTGCGCAACAGGGGTTCGGCGAGCATGTTCTGCAGGGGTAACGGCAGCGGCCGCCGATCTCCGCGCGGCGCCCAGGCCTGCGTCCAGTCCGACACCAACTGCCGGGCGGGTTTACCGGTCCGGCCCGCCGACCGCACGGTGTCCCGCGACGTCGCCGCCAGCATCTTCTGCACGGTGTGCGGGGCGGTCTCGGCCTCCTCGGTGGTCAGCCACACCGAACCGGTCCACGCCCCGTCGGCGCCCATCGCCACGGCCGCGGCCATCTGCCGTCCGGTGACGATGCCGCCGGCGGCCAGCACCGGAACCTTGGTGCCGGTCTCCTCGACGGCCGCGATGACCTCGGGGATCAGCACCAGCGTCGTCACCTCACCGCAGTGTCCGCCGGCCTCGGTGCCCTGCGCGACGATGAGGTCGACACCGGCGGCGACCTGTTTGACCGCGTGTTCGCGCGCGCCGACGAGCGCCGCCACCGGCACGCCCCGTTCGCGGCCCGCCTCGATCATGTAGTCCGGCGGGACGCCGAGCGCGTTGGCGATCAGCTTGATCGGGTGGCTCATCGCGACGTCGAGCAGTTCACGGCCGGTGTCACCGGACAGCGACGAGCCGCCGAGCTTCGGCGCACTGTCGAGTTCGATGTCGTGGTCGGCCAGCAGCTGGGTGACGAACTCGCGGTACTCGGCGGGGATGCGGTCGACCAGGTCGGTACGCGTGAGGTTCTCACCCTTGCCCTCGAACTTGGCCGGCACGATGATGTCCGCACCGTAGGGCTTCCCGCCCACCTGCTCGTCGATCCAGCTGAGCTCGCGGTCCAGCTGCTCGGGGGTGTAGGCGGTCGCCCCGAGGACGCCGAACCCGCCGGCGTTGGTCACGGCGGCGACGACGTCGCGGCAGTGGCTGAACGCGAAGAGGGGGAAGTCGATGCCGAACTGTTCACAGATCGCGGTTTTCACGCAGTCAGTATCGCCCCGTGCTACGGGCCGAGGACGGCGGTGTGCCGCAGGAACCGCTCGATCGCCTCGAGCATCTGTGGTCCGTCGAGCAGTTCCGGGTCGTTGTGGCCGGCGCCGGGCACGAGCACGAACTCCTTCGGTTCGGCGGCGGCGTCGTACAGGCGTCGGCTCAGCCCGGCCGGCACGATGTCGTCGCGGTCGCCGGCGATCACCAGCAGCGGCGCGTGAATCCCCGCGATCCGCTCGATCGACGGATACCGGTCCAGCAGGAGACGCCGCACCGGCAGCCACGGGTAGTGCACCGCGCCGACGTCGGCCAGTGAGGTGAACGGTGACCGCAACACCAGTGCGGCGGGTGGACGCGCGGCAGCCAGGCCGACGGCGACCGCGCCGCCGAGCGATTCGCCGAAGTAGGCGAGGCGGTCCGGATCGACCTCCGGTTGCGCGGCCAGCCAGTCGCGGGCCGCCCTGGCGTCGGCGGCCAGACCGTCCTCGGTGGGGCGCCCCGGGTTGCCGCCGTAACCGCGGTAGTCGAACAACAGGACCGACAACCCCATTCGCCGCAGCGCCAGCGCCAACGCCGCCCGCATCGACCGGTCACCGCCGTTGCCGTTGCAGACCAGAACGGCCGGCCCGCGGTCGGCGGCCGCAAAGAACCAGGCACCCAGATCCACACCGTCGGCGGTGCGCACCACGACGTCGCGGGCGCCGGACCACACCGCGGTCGCCGACGGCACGGGTCCCGGGGCCGGGAAGTAGATCAGCCGCCGCTGCTGGTTCCACAGCAGCGCCAATGCTCCGTTGGCCACGAGGACGACGATAACGACAAGGCGTGCCAAGCGGCGCACGTCACGCCCGCAGCGGTGCGAAGGCGAACTCGCGCAGCCCGTCCCGCGGATCCACCACGGCCCGGAAGCCCAACTGTTCGGCCGCCCGCCGGGGTGAGGCGACGATGTGGCGCACGTCGCCGCTGCGGTACTGACCCGTCACCAACGGCGGTGCGGCGCCGCGGATCTCGCACAGTTCGCTGGCGACCTCGATGATGGAGATGGGCCGGCCGGAGCACACGTTGAAGGCCTCGAAACCCGGCAGGCCCGCCTCGATCGCGGCCAGGTTCGCCGCCGCGACGTCGTCGACGTGCACGAAATCCCGCATCTGACCGCCGTCCTCGAAAACCCGCGGCACGTCCCCGTTCTCGAGTTCGGAGCGGAAGATGGCCGCCACCCCGCTGTAGGGGGTGTCACGCGGCATGTGCGGACCGTAGACGTTGTGGTAGCGCAGGGCCACCACCGACCCGCCGGTGGCTTCGGCCCATGCCAGCGCGTAGTGCTCCTGGGCGGCTTTGCTTGCCGCGTAGAGGCTTCGGGGCCGCACCGGCTCGTCCTCACCGACCAGTCGCCACTGCAGTTCCTCACCGCCGACGGGGCAGCGGTGCTCGAACACACCGGCGTCCAGATCGGCCCGGGTGCGCGGTAACGGGTCGACGGGTCCGTGTGCGGGACAGTCGAACCGGCCCTGCCCGTACACCACCATCGACGACGCCAGCACCAGTTTCCGCACGCCCGCGGCGAACATCTCGGCGAGCAGCACCGTGGTGCCGTAGTCGTTGTGACTGCCGTACGACGGTGCGTCGGCCGCGTTGACCCCGGCGCCGACCACGGCGGCCTGGTGGCAGACGGCGTCGACCCCCTCGAGCAGCGGGGCCAGGGCGTCCGCGTCCCGGACGTCGACGCGGTGTGTGTCCTCGGGCAGCGGTGCGGCTCCGCCGTGGGCGGCGGGCAGCATCACGTCGACGGCGACGACCTCGTGGCCCGCCGATTCCAGCGCCGCGCGCACCCGCGAGCCGATGAATCCGGCGGCCCCGGTCAGCAGCACCCTCACGGCAACTCGATCGGCAGCGTCACACCGTCGTGCGGTAGGCAGTGGTCACACGTCCGCTCGACGGCGACCTGATCGATCGCCTCGTGCACCACCTTCTTGAACGGTACGAGGTTTCGCTGGAACTCGGCGAACACGTCGACAGCCCGGACCGCCGTTTCGCTGTCGATGCCCGCGTCCAGGTCGGTCACCAAAGCTATTGCGGCATAACACATCTCGAGTTCCCTCGCCAGCACCGCCTCGGGATACCCGGTCATGTTGACCAGCGAGAAACCCTGGCTCGCGAACCATTTGCTCTCCGCGCGGGTGGAGAACCGCGGTCCCTGGATCACCACCATGGTGCCCCCGTCGACGACCCCGGGCAGGCCGGCGGCCGCCGCGCGCAGCGTCGGGCAGTACGGATCGGCGAAGTCGACGTGGATGCCGCCGGAGTCGAAATAGGTGTCGTCGCGTCCGCTGGTGCGGTCGACGAGTTGGTCGGGCACCACCATCGAGCCCGGGCCCAGGTCGGGGGTGAGGCTGCCGACCGCGCACGGCCCGAAGATCCGCCGCACGCCGAGCGCGCGCAGCGCCCACATGTTGGCCCGGTACGGCACGGTGTGCGGGGAGAACTCGTGGTCGACGCCGTGCCGGGGCAGGAAAGCGACCTCGTGGTCACCGACGGTGCCGACCGTGATCGCCGCGCTCGGGGCGCCGAAGGGGGTGTCGAGCCTGACGCTGCGCGCATCGGGTCCGAAGAACGAGTAGAAACCGCTGCCGCCGATGACTCCCAGCATTCAGATGCTCCTCACGTGCGCGGGCATGGGACCATTCTCGACCATCGCGCACCGCGCAGGGCGGACGGACCGGCCGTGCGACGATTGCGGTCGTGGCAACTTTCGCCGAATGGGTCGAGGGCGCGCGCCCCCGCACGCTGCCCAACGCCGTCGCACCGGTGATCGCCGGTACCGGGGCGGCGGCGTGGCTGGACGGTGCGGTGTGGTGGAAAGCGCTGCTGGCGTTCGTCGTCGCGGTCGCGCTGATCATCGGGGTCAACTACGCCAACGACTACTCCGACGGTATCCGCGGCACCGACGACGTGCGGTCCGGGCCGCTGCGCCTGGTGGGCTCCAGGCTGGCGTCCCCGCGGGCGGTGCTCACGGCGGCCATCGCCAGCCTCGCGGTGGGGGCGGTGGCCGGTCTGGCGCTCGCGGTGGCCAGCGCCCCGTGGCTGATCGCCGTCGGCGCCGTCTGCATCGCGGGCGCGTGGCTCTACACCGGGGGTTCGAAGCCCTACGGCTACCTCGGGCTCGGCGAGGTCGCGGTGTTCGTCTTCTTCGGCCTGGTCGCGGTGCTCGGCACGCAGTACACCCAGGCGCTGCGCGTCGACTGGGTCGGGCTGGCCCTGGCCGTCGCGATGGGTGCGCTGTCGTCGGCGGTGCTGGTCGCCAACAACCTGCGCGACATCCCCACCGACCGCGAGTCGGGCAAGATCACGCTGGCCGTCCGGCTCGGCGACGCCCGCACCCGGCTGCTGTACCAGGCGCTGCTGGCCACCGCGTTCGCGCTCACGCTGGTGCTGATGCTCGCCACGCCCTGGTGTGCGGTCGGTCTGGTGGCGCTGCCGCTGGCGGTGCGGGCGGCCCGTCCGGTGCGCGGCGGGCTCGGCGGTAAGGACCTGATCCCCGTTCTTCGCGACACCGGGCTGACCATGCTGGTGTGGGCGGTCGCCGTCGCGCTCGCGCTCGCCCTCGGTTAGGGCGAGCCCGGGTCAGGCGGCCCGGTCGAGCAGGGCCACGATGTCGGCGCGCAGCCGCGCGGCATCGACGCGCTCGGTGATCAGGCCGACGGCCACCTCGTCGCCGCCGCGCAGGATCCCCAGGAGCAGGTGTTCGCAGCCGATGACGCTGTCCCTGTGCGCCAACGCTTCCCGTAAGGCCAACTCCAGCGCCTTCTTCGCCGGTTTGACGAGCGGCGTGCCGAGGCGGCGGCGCCGCCGGGGTGCGCGGCCGGCGGAGTCGAACGCGCCGGCCCCGAACCTGCGGTCGGCGATGTCGCGGACTGCGTACAGGTCGATGCCGATCTCCCGGAGCGCCGAGGCGTCGTCGTCGAATTCGCCGGTACTCGCCGCGGCCAGTCGTTCGCGGACATCCTCGGCGGTCAACGCGTGGCCGTTCAGCATGCGCGACAGGCTCGGTCCGGCGCTTCGCAGCACGCCGACGAGGAGATGTTCGGGCCGGATGTCGTCGGCGCGCATTGCCCGTGCCTCTTCGTGCGCCACTCTCACCGCCGTGCGCGCCGGACCGCTGAACCGCTCGAACATCTCAACTCCTCCCGTTGTGCTTCTGATGAACGGCCTGCCGGCTCACGCCGAGTGCGTCGGCGATGCCCTGCCAGCTCCAGCCCTTGCGGCGCGCGTCGGCGACGTGCATGGCTTCGAGCTTCTCGACCGTGCGGCGCAGCGCCTTGACCGCCCGCAGACCGACAGCCGGATCCGCACTCGCGACAGCTTTGGTGGCTGCGTTCAGTTCGTCGATGTCGGTCACGGTGTCAAGGTAACTTGACAAATCCGGAGATGTCAAGATTTCTTGACAGTGGCTCTGCGGTGAGGGCGTTGCCTGTCGGCGTGTCGTCGCCCTGTGCGCAGAGTCGACGCAGCCGAACGTCAGCTCGTCGACGTGCCCGTCCAGTACTCGGCGAACTTGCCGTCGGCCACCCGCAGGATGTCGTTGCCGGTGAACCGCATCGGGCCCTGTTCGCCGGTGCCGCTGCCGACCCAGCGTCCGGCCACCATGTCCCCGTCGACGAACGGGCCCAGCTCGATCTCGAAGGTCAGGTCCGACAGCATCTTGTGGGTCTGCTCGATGATCGCCTGGAGTTCCGCGGGTCCGTGCACCTGACGGTCGGGCCAATGCCCGACGAAATCGTCGGTGACCAACTCGGCGGCGACGGGTTCTCCGGCCCACAGCCGCGTGATCCACTGCTCGTAGAGGTTCTTGTGAGTCGTCATGATCAATCGGCTACCCACCTGCGGCGCCGGTCATGCCAGGGCGTCGAGGAGCCCATTCAGATCGTCGGCGGTGTTGTACAGGTGGAATCCGACGCGGACGGCCCCCGCCCGCACCGAGGCGTGGATGCCGGCGCGCTGCAGACGCTCGGCAGCGTCGTCGTGGCGGTCCGACGGCAGCGTCACGATCGCCGAGGGATGCGGCGGGAGGTCCAGTTCGGCCCGCAGGGTGTCGGCCAGGCCCACGGTGTGCGCCTCGACCGCGGCCCTGTCGAGGCCGGCCAGCCACGGAAGGGTCAGGCCCGCACCCAGCGCGCTGAACCAGGCCGGTGAGACGTCGAAGCGGCGCGCGTCGGACGCCAGCCGCAGCGGCAGCCCGTAGATCGACTCCCACGGCTGATCCCCGGCGTACCAGTTCGCGGCGTGCGGGGTCATCAGGTCGGCGGTCCGCTCACTGACCGACAGGAACGCGGTGCCGCGCGGTGCGAGCAGCCACTTGTAGACCGATGCCACCGTCACGTCGGCCCAGTCGAGGTTCAGCAGCTTCCATCCGGCGGCCTGGGTGACGTCGACGATCGTGAGCGTCCCGGTGCCCGCCACGTTCGTCCGCAGCGCCTCGGCGTCGAGCACCGCGCCCGTCGCCGACTGCACCAGGCTGACCGTCACGAAGTCGTAATCGCCGGCCCTGGCAACGAGTTCGTCGGCGGACAGTTCGGTGAGCGAGACCCCGCGGCGAGCCTGCGCGGCGAACGGAAAGGTGGTGCTGGTGAATTCACCGGCCAGCGTGGCGCCCCGGCTGCCGTCGGGTATGGCGGCGGCCACCAAACCCAGTGCCGCCGACGTGCTGCCGGCCATCGCCACGGTGGCGTACGGCACGCCGACCAGCGCCGCGTATGCGGCCCTGGCGTCGCGCACGGGTTGGTCGAACGACTTCGCGTCGAGCGTCCCGGCCTGCCACGCGGCAAGACAGTCGTGCAGCGCCCGCATCAGGAAATCCGGGGGCAGGCCGTACGTCGGAGAGTTGAGAAAACCTGCGGCACCGGCGAACTCGGCGCCGTACACCTGACGTGGCGTCATGCCTGCGGGTCGCCGGGCGACTCCTCGCCGCGCAGTCGGGCCTGTAGCTGTTCGCGGTCCTTGCGCCGCTGCTCGTCGAAGGCGGCGATGCTCGCGGTGGCCCGCTGCCGCAGCGGTGCGAACATCCAGATGCCCAGGGGCAGTGCGATCACGAGTGCGAACAGGATGGCGATGACCAACGGGAACTCCCGCAAACCGAGCAGGTGGCCGACGCCCAGGATCGCCGCGGCGAGCACCGCCACCAGTAGCAAGCGGGCCCCGACGTAGATCAGCACATCGGCTACGAGACGGGCACCTTGTCGACCTTCTGACACGCACCCGAGCCTACCGACGGCGCGTATATTCGATGTCAGGAGGTTTGAGTGGCGTATTTGCTCCTGATACTCGTTCTGGCCGGCTTGGTCTACATCGGCTGGCGGCTCATGCGGGTCAGCGCGACCCGGCCGCAGCGGCGTGTGATCGGGCCCGACGACGACCCGGATTTTCTCCGGCGCCTCGGCCAGGACGACAACAACCCGCGGCAGTAGTCCGCTTCGTCGGCGCCTACCCGCGGTCCCCGTCGCGTCGCGCCGCGCCGGCGAATCCGTCGGCCACCACACCCGCCAGTTCCAGCAGCGCCTGCCGCGTCGCCGGTTTGAGCCGGTCGAGGCTGATCTCGGCGCCCTCTTCCAGATGCGGATCGAACGGCACCACCTGGACCGCGCGGCATCGCCGCGAGAAGTGGTCGGAGACCTTCTGCAGGTCGACCTTGCCCGACCGCGGCCGCACCGCGTTGATGACGGCGATCGCGTTGGCCACCATCGCCTGATGCCCGTGCGCATCGAGCCAGTCCAGGGTGGCCGAGGCGCTGCGCGCCCCGTCGACCGAACCGGAACTGATCACCACCAGCACATCGGCGTGTGCGAGCACCGAGGTCATCGCCGAGTGCATCAGCCCGGTGCCGCAGTCGGTGAGCACCAGGCTGTAGAAGCGTTCGAGGACTTCCAGCGTGCGGGTGTAGTCGTCGGAGCTGAACGCCTCGGACACCGCCGGATCGGTCTCCGACGCCAGCACCTCGAGCCGACTTGGCCCCTGGGAGGTGTAGGCCCGCACGTCGCTGTAGCGCTCGATGCCCTCCGCATCGCGCAGCAGGTGCCGCACCGTGGCCGTCGTCTCCAGCGGCACCTTCTGGCTCAGCGTGCCCCGATCGGGGTTGGCGTCGACGGCCACCACGCGGTCCCCGCGGATCGAGGCGAACGTGGCGCCCAGGGTGGCGGTGATCGTCGTCTTACCGACGCCGCCCTTAAGCGACAGCACCGCGATGCGATAGCAGCCGCCCAGCGGCTGCTTCACGCGCGTGACGAGGCTGTCCTGCTGTGCGGCCTTGGGGCTTTCACCGATGTTGACGAGTTTGAACGTCGCCAGGTACAGCCACTTGCGCCACCCGTGCGACGGGGCCTCTTTGGGCCGGCCCAGCAGGGCCACGGTGGACAGGTCGAGGTACGGGGTGGGCGGCACCGGCAGGGGCTGGGAGACGGGGTGCGAAACCGGCTGGGCGTCCAGCTGCGGTTCGGCGACGGACGGTGCCGGCGCCACCGCGGCCGGGTCGACGACCGGGATACCGGTCGGCGGGGTGGGGACAGACCACTCCGGCGGCGCCTGCGGCTCGTCGGCCGCCGGATCGCGGAACCGCTGCTGAGCCCGGAACCCGCCCGCCGAGTGGTCACCCATCAGCCGACCCCGGCGTAGGAGTGCAGGCCGACGGTGACGAGGTTGATGAAGAACAGGTTGAACACCATCGCGATGAACCCGGCCACGTTGATCCACGCGGCCTTGCGGTCCCGCCACCCGGCCGTCGAGCGGGCGTGCAGGTAGGCGGCGTAGACCACCCACGCGATGAACGACACCGTCTCCTTGGGGTCCCAGCCCCAGTAGCGGCCCCACGCCTCCTCGGCCCAGATGGCGCCGAAGATCACGCCGAACCCGAACACCGGGAACGCGAAGATCGTCGTGCGGTAGGCGATGCGGTCGAGGGTCTGCGCGTCGGGCAGCCGCTGCACGATCCGCGCCACCGGGCCGTCGTGCCCGGGCTGACCGAACCGCGACATCTTGAGCAGGAACAGGATGCTGGCGACACCGCCGACGAGGAACACCCCGGAGCCGAGGCTGACCACCGACACGTGGATGGGCAGCCAGTACGACTGCAACGCCGGCATGACGGGGGCGGCGTGTGAGTAGAGCCACCGGCCCGACACCGTGAGCAGGATGAGCACCGGGACCAGGACGAACACCCACAGCGCGCGGTACTGCGGCCGGCGCAACACCACCGCGGCGGCGACCAGACCGCAGAACGAGGTCAGGTTGATGAACTCGTACATGTTGCCCCACGGCACCCGTGAGGTGGACAGCCCGCGCAGCACGATGCACGCCAGCAGCAGCGCGGTGCCGACGTAGACCAGCGCCACCCCCGACGAGCCGATCCGCTCGCCGAGCGGACGCCTGGGGGTGTCGGCGACGATGCCCGGGCCTGCGCTGTCGGCGCCGACGCCTCGACCCGATGTCGCCGCCGGGGCGGCTCCGGCGGAGACCAGCTCGCGGCGCTCCACCGTGCGGCCGCGGCTGTAGGCCAGTTCGACGGCAAGCAGCAGCAGCGCCACCACGAGCACCACGACCGAGGACGTGAACGCCCAGTCGGAGTACCGGGCCAGACCGAGGTCGATCTCGACGGTATTCATGCGCGATCCGCCTTCGCTACTCGCTGAGCGTTCATGCGCGATCCGCCTTCGCTACTCGCTGAGCGTTCATGTGACTCTCTCTCCTGACACGGCGTCGGCCTGCGTGCCGGCATGACCAGCGTCGGGGTGGCCGGCCAGCAGCCGCGCCGTCAACCGCTCGAACTCCTCGCCCCACCCGGAGTTGTCGGTGCGGGCCAGACCGCCGAATTCGACGCCAACGGTACCCGGACCTGCCGGTGTGATCCGAACCCAGACCCGGCGGCGACGGATGATCAGCGATACGACCAGACCGGCCATCATCGTCATCGCGAACACCAGCACCCAGATCTGCGCCGGATCATGCGAGACCTGCACGTTGACGAACGGGACCGCCCCGTCGAACCGGACCACGGTGCCGTCGTCGAGCCGCGTCTCCGCCCCGAGGTCGAGGTTCACCCGGGCTTCCCGGGTCAGCCGGCCCTGCCCGACCAGCCGCTCGTCGAGGGAGAAGATGTTCTGCGGCCGGCCGGAGTCGAGGCCGGTGTCGCCGCGGTAGATGTCGATCGCGACGCCGGGGTCGCGCATCGCGGGGAAGCTGGACGACAGCAGGCTGCCGTGGAGCAGCTGCGTCGGCGCGAACAACCCCTGGATGGCGATCTGGTTCTTGCGGCGTTCGTCGGCGTCGGGATAGGTGCCCGCCGGCGGGTCGAACCGCATCACGCCCGACGACAGGAACGTCGTCTGGTCGTCGGGGCGCCACTGCAGGGTCTGGGTGCGGGTCTGCCCGTCGGGGAACGTGACGGTGAACGTCGGTGCGTAACCGTGGCCCTGCAGGTACACCCGGTCACCGCCGACGCGCAGCGGCTCGTTGACCTTGAGCTCGTAGGGTCGCCAGGTGCCGGTGCTCAGATCCTCGCCGGCCTGGTAGGCGATGTCCGCCGAAAACGACGTGGCCTGGCCGTTGTCCAGATAGTCGGCCTGGAAGCCGTTGACCTTCAAGCAGATCGGGTACAGCGAGGTGCCGTCGACGGTGTTGCCCGCGCGGAACGAGTCGAACGCCGCCGGCGAGGCCGAACAGAAGCCGGGGCCACCGTCGGCGATGACGATGACGTTGCCCTCGTAGCCGAACAGCTTGCCCGCGGCGATCGCGACGAGCAGGCCCAGCAGCGAGAAGTGGAAGACGATGTTGCCGAACTCCCGCAGATAGCCCTTTTCCGCGGACACCTCGGTGACCTCACCGTCGGTGCGGGTGGTCTTGCGCCAGCCCTTGAGCTCCTCGCCCATCGCGGCTGCCACCTGCTGCGGGTCGCCGGCGACCTCGGCGGTGTGGTGTTTGGGCAGCCGGCCCAGGTTCCGCGGCGCCGGCACCGGAACCGCCCGCAGGCTCTTGACGTGTTCGACCAGCCGCGGTGTCAGACAGCCTACGAGCGAGATGAACAGCAGCACGTAGATCGCCGTGAACCAGAAACTCGAGAACACGTCGAAGGCCTGCACACGGTCCAGCCACGGGCCGAGCGTGGGCCGTTCGGCGATGTACTCGGCGACCTTGGCCTCGTTGAGGCTGCGCTGCGGCAGCAGGGCGCCCGGGATGGCGGCGAGCGCCAGCAGGAACAGCAGGACCAGCGCGGTGCCCATCGAGGTGAGCGTCCGCCAGGTGTTGCGCGCGTAGGCGAGCAGCTTCGAGAACGGGCGGGGCATCAGATCGGCAACCTGACGTCGCTGACGAAACCGTCGCGCACCCACGCCACGAAGTCGTTCCACACCCCGGTGACCAGTGCGGCGCCCACGATCAGCAGCAGCACTCCCCCGAAGATCTGGATGGTGCGGGTGTGCCGGCGCAGCCAGCCCAGCCCCTGCACCGCGCGCGCCGAACCGAATGCCAGCAGCACGAACGGGATGCCGAGGCCCAGGCAGTAGGCGATGACCAGCGCGACGCCGCGGGCGACGCTGGCGCCGTCGGTCGCCGACGCGACCGTGATGACCCCGGTCAGCGTGGGTCCCAGGCACGGCGTCCAGCCGAGTGCGAACACCGCGCCCAGCAGCGGCGCACCGGCGACGGTGGACAGCTGACGAGGGGTGAACCGGGCCTGCCGCTGCAGCGCGGGGATCAACCCGATGAACACCAGACCCATGATGATCGTGACGACTCCGCCGATGCGTTGCAGCAGAAGCTGATTCGTGATCAGCGTCGTCGTCATGCCGAGCACCGCGACGGTGCCGAGCAGGAACACCGCGGTGAACCCGGCGACGAACAGCCCGGCGGCGCCGGCCACCTTGAGCCGCCGGGTGCGCACGGCGACGGCGCCGGAGCCGGTCTCGTCGGTGTCGACGCCCACCACCGCGGCCAGATAGGACAGGTAGCCCGGCACCAGCGGCACCACGCACGGCGAGGCGAACGACACCAGCCCGGCCAGCACGCAGAGCCCCATCGCCAGGGCCACCGGGCCGGCCGCGGCGATCTCGGCGAATCCGGTCACGGCTGGGCCCCCGCATCGGCCGCAGGTTCGGCGGCGAGGCGTTCGACGACCGGCTGCAGGTCCTCGGCGAGCAGCTCCCGCAGGAACACCGCCGCGACCCGGTGCTCGCGGTCGAGGACCACGGTCGACGGGATGACCGTCGTCGGGTACTTACCGCCGAAGGCGATCATGGTGCGCATCGGCGGGTCGTAGATCGACGGGAACGTGATGCCGCGGTCGCGGACGAAGTCCACCGCGGCCTCCCGGTTGTTGTCCCGCACGTCGATGCCCAGGAAGGCCACACCCTTTGCGCGGGTCGCGTCGTAGACCTGTTGCAGTTCGCCGATCTCGGTGCGGCACGGCGCGCACCACTGGCCCCAGACGTTGATCACGACGACCTGGCCCGCGAAGTCGTCGAGCGACAACGTCTTGGCCGGGTCCAGCAGGTCGGGGCCGGACAGCGCGCCGGGTCTGCCGCGGTCGGCGGGCGGGTCGTAGAAGATGTCGGTCTTGCCGCCGGGCGCCACGAACTCGAAGGTGCCGCCCTGGGCGACGGCGTCGTCACCGGTGGAGCAGCCGGCCAGCGCGACCACCGCCACGCTTGCCAGCACGATCCACCACCGCCTCACTGTCCGGACAGCTCCGCGTAACCCCAGCCGACGTATTCGTCGCCGTGGAAGTAGAACGAGGTGACCGAGGCGAGGTTGCACAGCCGCCGGGTCGGGAAGTGGTGCAACGGCTTTCCGGTGACCGCACGGCGCAGCGTCTCCACCGGCAGCTGGTGGCTGACGCACACCGCCTCGTGGCCTGCGGCCTTCTCCCGCGCCCGGTGTAGCGCCGCGGTCATCCGCTCGGCGATGTCGCGGTACGGCTCACCCCACGACGGGGTGCGCGGGTTGCGCAGGTGGCGCCAGTTGGCCGGATTGCGCAGCGCACCGTCGCCGGGTGAGACCCTCTTGCCCTGGAAGACGTTGAGCGATTCGATCAGTTCGTCGTCGGTGTCGATGGACAGCCCGTGCGCCGCCGCGATCGGGCCGGCGGTCTCCTGGGCGCGTTCCAGCGGAGAGGCCACCACATAGACGACGTCGCGGTGGGCGAGCCAGGCGGCGACGGCCTCGGCCTGGGCCCGGCCGCGTTCGGACAGGTGGTAGTCCGGCAGCCGGCCGTACAGGATCCCCTCGGGGTTGTGCACCTCACCGTGCCGCATCACGTGCACGATCGTCTTCTCGGTCATGCGGGCCTACTCGCTTCCGCGGCGGCACGGGCCGCGCCGGGCAGGGCGGCGGCGATGCGGTCGAACGCCTCGTCGTCGAGGGCCGCCGAGACGAACCACGCCTCGAACGCGCTGGGCGGCGGATAGACGCCGGCGTCGAGCAGGGCGTGGAAGAACGGCGGGAAGCGCCAGGTCTCGCTCGCGCGGGCGGTGGCGAAGTCGCCGACCGGTTCGGCGGTGAAGAACACCGACAGCATGTTGCCGCCGCGCTGGACGCGGTGGGTGACACCGGCGTCGGTGAGGGCGTCGGTGAGCAGACCGGCCAGCCGGTCGGCGTTCTTGTCCAGCGCCGCGTACACCGCATCGTCGGCGGTGCGCAGCGTCGCCAATCCGGCGGCCATCGCCACGGGGTTCCCCGACAGGGTGCCGGCCTGGTACACCGGGCCCAGCGGCGCGAGCCGTTCCATCACCTCGGCGCGACCGCCGAACGCCGCGGCGGGCAGGCCGCCGCTCATCACCTTGCCGAAGGTGAACAGGTCGCCGTCGACCGGATCGAGGCCGTACCACCCCGACCGGCTGACCCGGAACCCGGTCATCACCTCGTCGAGGATCAGCAGCGCGCCGTGTTCTTCGGTGATGCGCCGCAGTGCGGCGTTGAAGCCGGGCTCCGGTGGGACGGCACCCATGTTGCCCGGGCTGGCCTCGGTGATGACGGCGGCGATCTGGTCGCCGACCTGCTCGAAGATCTCGTCGACGGCGTCGACGTCGTTGTAGGGCAGCACGATGGTGTCGGCGGTGGCCGCACCCGTCACACCCGGCGAGGACGGCAGGCCCAGCGTGGCGACACCCGAACCGGCGTCGGCGAGCAGCGCGTCGCTGTGGCCGTGGTAGCAGCCGGAGAACTTGACGATCTTGGGTCGGCCGGTGAACCCGCGGGCCAACCGGATCGCGCTCATCGTGGCCTCGGTGCCGGAGTTGACCATCCGCAACCGCTCGACGGGCGCGACACGGGAGATGATCTCGGAGGCCAGTTCGGTCTCCGACGGCGTCGGCGCACCGAACGACAGACCGTCGGCGGCGACGCGCTGCACCGCCTCGACGACGGCCGGGTGGGCGTGGCCGAGGATCATCGGCCCCCAGGAGCACACCAGGTCGACGTAGCGGTTGTCATCGGCGTCGGTCAGCCAGTAGCCGTTGGCCGAGGTGATGAAGCGGGGTGTTCCGCCGACGGCGTTGAACGCCCGGACCGGGGAGTTGACCCCGCCGGGGATGACAGCGCACGCATCAGCGAACAGCCGCGCCGACTGCTCGGTCGCGGTGTGGTGAGCACCCATGACCACCAGTGTCCCAGCCGCGTCGAACCCGTCAACTACAGGGTGTAGTGGGAACTGTCATACCGCTATTTCGGCACGAGCGCGAACACCGGATGGTCGGCGTCGCCCGGCAGCCGGCGGAAGTACCCCGCGACGGCACGTCCCGCTTTCTCCCGGTAGGCGGCGAGGACGACGGGGCGTTCGGACTCGGCGACCTCGCGCGCGACGTATGCCGTCGAACCGATCGTCGCGGTCCCGGATGCCCGCAGGTTCTTCACCCACTGCGCCTCGCCGCGCGTCGACACCACGTACCTGTGACCGCTCACCTCGACGGGGATGACCGGAACACTCTGCAGCCCGCCAGTGCGGCGACGGCTGACGGTCAGTGTTTCGGCCCCGCCCACACCGGTGACCTTCGCGATCCGGTTGAAGACCACGCGGGTGAACCACGGCGGCTCGAGGTACGCCATGACGGTAAGTGTGCGGGCGTGGGATCGGTCAGGGCAACCGTCCGTGCCAGGTGAGCACTTCCCCCGCCCCCTGGGTCATCACCGTTCCCGGCATCACGCGCAGCCGGTACGGCGTCAGGCGCAGCGCGGCGAATTCGTCGGATGTCGGCCCGCCGCTCCACTGCGGAATGACGTACGGGTCGTAACCGACCGGTTCCGGACCGTCGGCGAATTTCTGCCACACCGCCGTGCGGGTCTCGTCGTCGGTGTACCACTCGACGAGGCAGTCGGCGCTGCAGGTGTCCTGGGTCGGGGTCCAATAGTTCACGGATACGTACGGATTCGCGTGCAGGTGGGCGCGCTTGACCGGTGACGGCACCGTCGCGATCCAGCCGAACAGATCGGTGCCGTCCCACTCCCAGATGGGGTGGAGCACCCGCGATCGCGGGCGGCTGTTGGCGTCGACGGTGGCCACCGACGCCCACACGATCGCGTGCGCCATTTCGACGAACGCCGGCGCGGTGCGGTCCAGGGTGTGCACACCCTCACCCTAAGGCGCAGCGACGCGACACTGAACTCACGCAGGGACCCTCTCGGGCTTCCGCTGCGTGCGTTCCGTCTCGCGACCGTCAGCCGGACTCCGAACTTGCCTCGGCCTTGTTTTCGGCCTTGTCTTCGGCCTTGTCCTGCCCGCCGTCCTGACCGCCGGTGCCCTCACCGCCCTCGTCCTTGCCGAACTTGGGTTCGCCGTTCTCGTCGACCCAGTCGTTGACCGCGGTCCCGGCGACCGTTCCGCCGGTGCCCGGCATCACGATCGTGGGCCGCTCCTCCTCGTACTCCTTGCGCATCTCCTTGGCCACTTCGCGGTGCTCGTCCGTGACCTCGGGTTTCTCGGTGATCTTGGCGTCGGGATCGTCGGCTACCTTCTGCGACGCGTTCGCCTCGGCCCCGGTCTGTTCTTCGTCCTTGTCGTCGCTGCTCATGCGCTAACGACTGCCCGAATGTGTGACCCGCGAAACAGAAGCCTGGTTACGCCGGTACGGCTCTCAGTGCGGCGGGCAGGCTCGGCAGGAAATGCTGGGTGGCGAACGCCCGGAGGTCGTCGGCGGTGTCCAGCGGTTGCATACTCGGCAGCAGCAGCACCGTCGCGGCGTAGCGCAGGATGACGTCGGCGAGTTCGTTGACCGCCCGCGGGCCGATCCGTTCGGCGAATCCGGCCGGGAAGATCACCCGCAACGCCTCGGCCATCCGCTCGACGGCCGCCGCCCAGTGCTGATGCGCCAGGGCGAGCACGAAACCGGGATCCTCGGCGAGCATGCCGTTGAGGATCCGGTGCCCGCGGAACTTGAGAATGGACAGCGTGAACGCCTCGACGTAGTAATTCGCCTGCGGCCCGGCCTCTTTGAGCTCGAGCGCGATGTCGGCGAACAGCGCGACATTCTCCCGCTCCACCACCGCCGCCACCAGTTCGTCGCGGTTGGCGAAGCGCCGGTAGATCGTGGTGCGGCTGACGCCCGCGCGCCGGGCGACGTCGTCGAGGGCGACCCGACGGAAACCGTGCCGTTCGAACTCGACGACCGCGGCGTCGAGGATCGCTTCGGTGGCGCTATCCGGCTTGTGCATAGCCGCGTTGGGCGTACTTGTTGTAGCGGACGCTCATCGGCAGCCGGTCCCACACCCAGTTGACCGGCCGGGACCGCCAGAACGCCGCGAAGCGCTGGTAGCGCCGTTCCTGGCGTTCACTCCACGGCAGGTCGAGCAGGTGCCGGGCCTGGGGCGGCAGCCCACCGGTGGTGAGGAACGCCGCGAGCGGATCGAAGGCGATCGACAGCACCCGCCACACCGTGGGGTGCACACCCTTGGGGCACGGAAAGCCCTTGGTCACGTAGCCGACGCCGTATCTGGCGGTCTGGTGCGCGATGACGGTCTCGTCGAGCATCCGCTCCCAGTACTGCTCGAACTCGGCGTACGTCGCTGGCATCGGCCGGTCGCTGACGCCGTAGCGGCGGTACCAGGTCTTCGACTCCAGGTAGATCTGCTCCTTCTCCGCACGCGTCAGGCGCTTGACGAAGGTGTCGGCGAAGTAGAGGACCTGCTCGACGAACGTCGCGTGCGCCCAGAAGTAGGTCTCCGGATCCAGCGCGTGGTAGCGCGAACCGTCGGGCATCTCGCCCTTGATGTCGTGGTGGAAGTCGCGGACGTTGAAGCCCTCGTTCCGGTCGTCTGATCCGTAGACCGTCATGAAGATCGGCGGTAGCGACCGTTTGACGCGCGCGGCGGTGTCGGAGAAGAACACCGAGTGGTCCAGGACGCCCTGGCCGAGTTCGGCGAGCATGTTCTGCAGGACCGCGGGCCGCGGGCCGATCAGGTACATGCGGTTGTCGCCGAAGTAGCGCCAGACCAGCGATTGCGGCCCCAGTGGTAGTGCGTCGATCTCGGTCCTGTTCTCCGCCAACTCCGTCATGTGCAACAGTGTTACAGATTCCGAACTTTGTACCAACGGTTCAGTGACCAGCATCACGCGAGCGTCCGCAGGATCACCAGGCGGGCGACCCAGAAGCCGAGCGTCCCGCAGTACACGGCCTTGACCGCCATGAGCGCCGGCAGGGACAACGTGGTCACGCCGGCGACCGACAGCAGCCACGACCCCGCGATCGCGAACACCGCGGCCCCGGCGCCCAGCGCGAGGCCCGCCGACCAGCCCCGGCGGGGCAGCCGCCGCAGCCACCGCGGAGTCGCCATACCGTCGGCGTCGAGGCGGCGGGCGGCCCGCGCGCTGAAAACGCCGACCAGCGTCGACAGAATCAGCGATGTGAGCACGAAACCGACCACCAGACCGTCGACGCCCCACACCCGCTGCGGCGGCTCATGCCTCGACGTCAGATAGTCGATCGCGGGGTTGACCAGGAGGTTGATCAACCCGGCCAGCGTCGACTGGACGAGGATCTGCCTGCTGAGCGGGGAACGATCGCGCACCGGCAGCCTCCCGCGTCCGGCTCAGCGGCGCCGCAGCCGGGCCACCCCGAGGACGAGAAGCACGCCCGCGACGGTGGCCAGCAGCAGTGCCAGCACCAGCAGCGGAGCCGAGTACACCGTCACGACGGTCTCGGGCTCTCCCGGCATGACCGGCGCCGCCGTCGCCGGCCTGCCCGCGGCCGCCCAACTCAGCACACAGCCGACCGCCGCGGCCGCGGCCAACGCGAGTTCGAACAGCGCGCGACTCCGCGCGCTCACGGCACCCGTTCCTCGACCAGCCTGGTCAGCTCCGCGCGCAGGGTCGCATGCCGCCGCGCCCACGCCTGCGCCGTGCGGCTGCCGGACAGTTTGAGTCCGATCCCGGTGCGTCCACGCGGAACGCCCGTCAGCTCGCCGAGCGCTCGCGCCGACTGCCACTTCTGCATCTCGGACCCCGTCGCGGGTGGGTACACCGCGACGATCTCGGACAGTTTGGTGATCTCGGCGCCCTGCCGCAGGGTCTCGGGGGTCAGTTCGACGGAGGTGTGGATGCGCGCGGCCTTCACCTGGACCGCGAGGAAGCCCGACACCAGCACCAGAAACAGTCCCGGCACCAACGGCTGCAGGCCGTACCCGGCGGAGATCTGGATCGCCAGCATCGCCCCGCCCGCCGCGGGCCCGGCGAGCAGCCACGCCCAGCTGGCGCCCGGCTCGTAGAACAGACGCTCGGTCGACGGATCACCAGACGGGTTCGTCATCGGGCCTCCCCTTGGTCGAACCAGCCGGCGGCACTGCGCCGCGTCAACAGGACGGTGCCGACGGCGATCGGCACCAACGCCAGGAGCATGACGGGCTGACCGAGCCCGGCTCCCGCGGCCAGCAGCACCAGCACCACCGCGATCGCCAACGACAGTCCTATCGTCGCCCGCCGGAACTTCGGATCACCGCGGCGTGCCCTGCTCGCCAGGAACGCCAGCACCCCGCCGGCCACCGCAGCGCCGATACCCACCCCCCGGTAGACGGTGAGGTAGTCGCGCAGCTGGTCGTTCGACATCTCCGGGTCGACGGCCGAGCGGGCGGTCTCGAAGGTGACCGTGGTGGCGATGAGCCCGCCGAAGACGAGCAGCGCGGCCCCGGCGACCAGTGCCCAGAAACCGAACTCGACGACGCGCGGCCGCGACGGTGTTGGCGAAGCGGTCATGGTCGGGTCAGCCTAACGGGTCAGCGGGTGAAGAAGGCGTTGGCGTCTTTTCGGTGCAGCAGGAAGATGCCGCCGGCGATCAGCACCGACCCGATGATCGCGGTGACCGCATAGCCGAACGCGGCCACCGGCGACTCCCGCTCGACGGTGAACAGGTTCGTCACGGTGTAGGCCACCGACCCGAACCCGCCCGCGGTCAGCAGCGTGCGGGTCCAGCGGTAGCCCTGCCGCAGCAGGACCAGGAACGTCACCACGATCGCCGAGACCACGACGACGATCATCACCGCCATGCCCTTGAGGAACACCGAGGCGCCGGCCACGGGCACCATCAGGTTGTCGATCAGGTAGCCGATGACCAGCAGCGGCAGCGCGGCCACCCACAGCCAGAACCCGGTGTCGACGTCAGGCGGCCGGGTGGGAGCGGATCCGGTCATCCCAGCCAGCCGGCCACGTCGGCCGCCCAGTAGGTCAACACGATGTCCGCACCGGCCCGCCGGATACCGGTGAGCGCTTCGAGGGCAGACGCCTGCAGATCGATCCAGCCGTTGGCGGCGGCGGCGCTGATCATCGCGTACTCACCGGAGATCTGGTACGCCGCGACCGGCACCGGGGAGATGTCGGCGCATGCGCGCACCACGTCCAGGTAGGACATGGCCGGCTTCACCATCACCATGTCGGCGCCCTCGGCGAGGTCCAGTTCGATCTCGCGCAGAGCCTCGCGCGCGTTGCCGCTGTCCTGCTGATAGGTGCGGCGGTCGCCCTGCAGACTCGATCCGACGGCTTCGCGGAACGGGCCGTAGAACGCCGAGGCGAACTTGGCCGCATACGCCAGGATCGCCACGTCGGTGTGTCCTGCGCCGTCCAGCCCGTCGCGGATGGCGGCCACCTGACCGTCCATCATCCCGCTCGGCGCGACCACGTGGGCACCCGACTGCGCCTGGGCCACAGCAAGTTTCACGTACTGCTGATTGGTCGCGTCATTGTCGACCCGACCCCGGTCGTCCAGCACCCCGCAGTGGCCGTGATCGGTGAACTCGTCGAGGCAGGTGTCGGCCATGATCACGGTGTCCTCGCCGAGGTCCTTGGCGAGGTCGCGCAGCGCGACGTTGAGGATGCCCTCGGGGTCCATGCCGATCGAACCGCGCGGATCCTTGTCCTCGTCGCGGGGCACCCCGAACAGCATCAGCCCGCCCACCCCGGCGGCCACCGCGTCGGCGGCCGCGCGGCGCAACGAGTCGCGGGTGTGTTGCACCACCCCGGGCATCGACGAGATCGGCCGCGGCTCGTCGATCCCGTCGGCGACGAACATCGGCAGCACGAGATGCCTTGGCTCCAGGGAGGTTTCAGCAACCAGCCGACGCATGGCCGGTGTCGAACGCAACCTACGCGGACGCTGACGCATGATCAGCGGCGGCGACTCTTCTTGCGCGGCGGCGGCAGCGCACCCTCGGCGCGCAGTCGGGCGGCGTGCTCGGCGAGCGCCTCCACCAGCGGACCGACCGCGGCCACCTCGGGCTGCACGTCGACGCGCAGGCCGAACTCCGCTGCCGTCTCCGCGGTCTTGGGCCCGATGCAGGCGACGATCGTGCGGGCGTGCGGCTTACCGGCGATGCCGACCAGGTTGCGCACCGTCGAGCTCGACGTGAAGCACACCGCGTCGAAGCCGCCCGTCTTGATCATCTCGCGCGTCGAGGCCGGCGGCGGTGCGGCACGCACCGTCCGGTAGGCGGTGACGTCCTCGATCTCCCAACCGCGTTCGCGCAGCCCCTCGGCCAGCGTCTCGGTGGCGATGTCGGCGCGCGGCAGCAGCACCCGGTTCACCGGATCGAAAATGTCGTCGTACGGCGGGAACTCGTCGAGCAGACCCAGCGAGGACTGCTCCCCCGTCGGAACCAGCTCGGGGTTGATCCCGAACGCGCGCACCCGCTCTGCCGTCGCCTGACCGACGCAGGCGATCTTCACACCGGAGAACGCGCGGGCGTCGAGCCCGAACTCGTTGAACTTCTCCCACACCGCGCGCACCGCGTTGGTGGAGGTGAACACGACCCACTGGAACCGGCCGTCGACCAGACCCTTGACCGCACGCTCCATCTGCGCGGGGCTGCGCGGCGGTTCGACGGCGATGGTGGGCACCTCGATCGGCAGGGCGCCGTGGCCGACGAGCTTGTCGCTCATCTCCCCGGCCTGATCCTTGGTCCGCGGCACCAGCACGGTCCAGCCGTACAGTGCGCGGCTCTCCCACCAGTTCAGGCGGGCCCGGTTGGTGACGGTGCGGCCGAGCGTCACGACCAGCGGGCCGGCCAGCGGTGCGGCGGGTGCACCGGTCGCGTCCGGTGCGGTCAGCGCGGCCTTGTCGAGCAGCCCGGACAGCGTCGACTCGACCGAGCGCTGCTGGCAGGTGGTGCCGTTGGCGGTGACCACCGCCGGGGTGGTCTCGGCCAGGCCGTACTCGATCAGCGTGCGCGCGGCGTCGGGCAGATGCGAGGCGGTCGCGTGCAGGATCAGCGGGCCGGGCGCGGCGGCCAGGGCCGCCCAGTCCACGTTCGGGTCGCGCACGTCGGCGACGGTGTGGGTGGAACCCAGCGGCAGGCCGGCGTACGTCGGGACCGCGGTGGTGTTCGGCAGGCCGGGCACGATCTCGAAGTTGGCGTGGCTCTTGGCCAGCGCGTTCACCTCGGCGATGACGGCGTCGACCGACAGCGGGTCGCCGGCCACCAGCCGGACCACGTCCACACCGTGCTTGGCCTCACCGGCCAGGACCTTGGCCACCTCGGCCGGATCGCCCAGCGCGGGCCGGATGTCCGGGCCGCCGGGGATGGTCGAGCCCGCCTGCTCGTCGGCGGCGTCCGCCGGCTCGGCCGGTTCAGGGCCCGACGGTGGGGGCAGGTGCGCGCCCACCAGGGACAGCACCGCCTCGGGGACGTCGGGGTCGGTGAAGACCAGCGCGGCATTGACGAGCACACTGTGGGCCCGTGCGGTCAACAGGCCGGGGTCGCCCGGGCCCGAGCCCACGAAGGTGATGCGGCCGGGCTTCATCTTGCGCCCACGCCCGCTCTCCTGCCGAGTCATTTGTCGCTCACTCCGCTCTACAGCTCAGTGGTGATCCGCAATGAGCTCTCGCGCACCCAGTTCGAACAGTTCCGCGGCCACCGAGACCCCGAGGTCTGCGGCCCGGCCGGGAGTTCCGATGCCAGACGCACGGATCACGTCGGATCCGTCCAGCGCCGCCACGCACCCGCGAAGCGACACCTCTTCGAAGACGCGGCCGTCCTCATCGATAGACTCGACCACCTCGGCGATCGCGCCCACCGGTGCGGAGCAACCCGCCTCCAGTTCGGCGAGCAGGACCCGTTCAGCGGTGACTGCCGCGCGCGTGTCGGCGTCGTCCAACTCCGCCAGTAGCGCGATCAGTCCGGTGTCACCTGCGCGGCACTCGACCGCGAGGGCACCCTGAGCCGGCGCTGGCAACATCTGCACCGGCTCGAGAGTCTCGGTGACATCGCCCAGCCGTCCGATGCGGGCCAGACCCGCCCGGGCGACCACGATGCCGTCGAGCTCACCGTTGCCGACCCTGTTCAACCTGGTATCTAGGTTGCCTCTTAGGGGGCGGATTTCCAAACCGAGACCCAGTGCTCTAAGCTGCGCGGCCCGGCGCGGGCTCGACGTGCCGACCGTGGAACCGGCCGGCAACTCCCCCAGCACCAGCCCGTCGCGGGCCACCAGGGCGTCCCTCGGGTCCTCACGGCGCGGGATCGCGGGAATCGTGAACCGCTCGTCGGCCGCCGTCGGCAAATCCTTGTAGGAGTGCACGGCGGCGTCGACGCGACCGTCGTGGATCGCCTCGCGCAAAGCGGCGGTGAACACCCCGACGCCGATGTCGGCGATCGGGCCCTGGTTGCGGTCACCCTCGGTGGAGATGAGCACCAGTTCGGCGGCATGCCCCCTGGCGATCAGTGCGTCGCGAATGGTGCCGGCTTGCGTCGTCGCGAGGAGGCTGGCCCGGGTGCCGATCCGGATGGGCGTGTCGGCGTTGCTCAAGCGTTACTCGGACTTGTCGAGTTCGATTGGCAGCAGGGGCAGTTCGCCGGCGGCCACCGCGTCGACCGCTTGCTGGTCGAGCTCGAAGAGCTCACGCAGCGCCTCGGCGTAGCTGTCGCCGCCGGGTGCGCTGGCGAGCTGTTTGACGCGCACGGTCGGGGCGTGCAGGAGTTTGTCGACGACCCGGCGGACCGTCTTGGCGACCTCGGCGCGGTGCGCGGCGTCGAGCTCCGGCAACCTGTTGTCCAGGCGCAGCAACTCCGCCTCGACCACGTCGGCGGCCCGCTGCCGCAACGCGGTGACGGTGGGGGTGACCTCCGCCATCCGCTGTCCGGCGAGGTAGTTCGCGACCTCGGCGGCCACGATGGAGCGGGCGGCGTCGGCGTCGGAGGCCGCGGCGCGCGCCGAAGGCTCGCGCTGGATGCGCTCCATGTCGATGACGTTGACACCCGGCAGCCCGGCGATCGCCGGTTCCACGTCCCGGGGCATGCCCAGGTCGCAGATCACCAGCCGGCGGTGCTCAGGACGGCCGGTCAGCCCGCGGTGGGCGTCGGCCAGCGACACCACCGGCCGGACCGCACCGGTGGAGGTGATCACCACGTCGGCGTCGGCCAGCGCGTGGGCGATGTCGTCGAGGGTGTGCGCATCGGCGGTGACACCCTGGTCGAGCAGGCTCTGGGCGAGGCGGCGGGCGCGCGGAAGCGACCGGTTGACCACGTGCACCCGTTCGATTCCGGCGCGGACCAGGTGTTTGGCCGACAGGGCGCCCATGGATCCGGCGCCGATGACGACCGCGGTACGACCGGCCAGCGAGCCGAGTTTGGCTTCGGCGATGTCGAGGGCCACCGAGACGACCGAGGCGCCCGCGGCGTCGATCCCGGTCTCCGAGTGCACCCGCTTGCCGACCGACAGTGCGCGCTGCGACAGTTCGTGCAGCGTGCGGCCGACGGTGTGGTTGGCCTCGGCGGAGGTGTAGGCGCGGCGCACCTGCCCGAGCACCTGCTGCTCACCGATGACCGCGGAGTCCAGTCCGCTCGCCACGGCGAACAGATGCTCGACGGCGGCCTCGGCGTAGCGCACGTAGGCGTACTTGGTCAGATCGTTGAGCGACATGCCACAGTGCTCGGCGAGGACCTGGCCGATGACGGACAGCCCGCCGTGGAAGGCGTCGACCACGGCATAGACCTCGACGCGGTTGCAGGTGGACAGCACCATCGCCTCTGTCACCAGCGACGACTGCAACACCTGGTCGACGATCTTGGCCTGGTCGGACTCGTCGGTGCTCAACTGCTCGAGGACCGATACCGGGGCACTGCGGTGCGAAACCCCGAACAGCAGCACGCTCATGGCTTCATCACCACGTCATCCACGGTATCCGTTCACGAGCGTGCCGACCAAATTTCACCTAGTCATCTTTGTCACCAAAGCGGGATTCTGTCACCCGAGATCCGCCCGCAGCCGGGGTTCGTCGATCTCCCAGTAGCTGTGTTCGGCGCCGTCGAGCAGCACCACCGGCAGCCGGTCGCCGTACTCGGCGCGCAGCGCGGCGTCCCCGCCGGCCGCCGCGGCGTCGACGTCTGTGATGGTCAGCCCGAAGCCGAGTTCGCCGGACAGTTCCGCCAGCCGGGCGGCCGCCTGCTCGCACAAACCGCATCCGGCCCGCGTCAGCAACTCGATTGCATGGTCCACCACCCCAGTATCCGGGCCCGGTGTCCTAGGGTTGAGCCGTGTCCGAAACCGGGGGTACGCACGCCGAGCGGCAACAGATCGCCGGGGACGCCAGCGCGGCTGCCGCGGTCACCGAGCTGGAGACCGAGCCCGTCCCGGCACCGCCGGCGCCGCCGCCCGACCTGACCGCCGCGGCGTTCTTCGACGTCGACAACACGCTCGTGCACGGTTCGTCGCTGGTGCACTTCGCCCGCGGGCTGGCCGCGCGCAAGTACTTCACCTACGGCGACGTGCTGGGCTTCGTGTACGCCCAGGCGAAGTTCCAGCTGACCGGCCGGGAGAACAGCGACGACGTGGCGGCCGGACGGAGTAAGGCGCTGTCGTTCATCGAAGGCCGGTCGACGGCGGAGCTGGTGGCGCTCGGCGAGGAGATCTACGACGAGATCATCGCCTCCAAGATCTGGCCGGGGACCCGCGCGCTCGCGCAGATGCACCTCGACGCCGGCCAGCAGGTGTGGCTGGTGACCGCGACGCCCTACGAACTCGCCGCGACCATCGCCCGCAAGCTGGGCCTGACCGGTGCGCTGGGCACGGTGGCCGAGTCGGTGGACGGGGTGTTCACGGGCCGGCTGGTCGGTGACATCCTGCACGGCACCGGCAAGGCGCACGCCGTGCGCTCGCTGGCCATCCGGGAGGGCCTCAACCTGCGCCGCTGCACCGCCTACTCGGACAGCTACAACGACGTGCCGATGCTGTCGCTGGTCGGCACCGCGGTGGCGATCAACCCGGACGCCGCGCTGCGCAGCCTGGCCCGCGAACGTGGCTGGGAGATCCGCGACTTCCGCACCGCCCGCAAAGCGGCGCGGATCGGGGTGCCGTCGGCGGTGGCGCTCGGCGCGCTGGGCGGTGCGCTGGCGGCCGTGGTGTCACGCCGCCAGGACGGCCGTACCGGCTGGCGCTGATAGGCTCGCGCCGCCAAGCACGTCGACGCTGGGAGTAAGCGAAGCATGGCCATCGCTGAAGAGATCATCGGCACGCACTACCGGTATCCGGACTACTTCGAGGTGGACCGGGAGAAGATCCGCGAGTTCGCCCGCGCGGTCAAGGACGACCATCCGGCGCACCACGACGAGGCGGCCGCCAAGGAGTCCGGCTACGACGCGCTGATCGCCTCGCTGACGTTCCTGGCGGTGGCCGGGCGCAAGGTGCAGGCCGAGATCTTCAACCAGTTCGACGTGCCGATCAACATGGAGCGGGTGCTGCACCGCGACCAGAAGATCACCTTCCACCGGCCGATCGTGGCCGGCGACAAACTGTTCTTCGACTCCTACCTGGACTCGGTGATCGAGGCGCACGGCACGGTCGTGACCGAGGTCCGCGGCGAGGTAAGCGACGAGGCCGGGAAACCGGTGCTGACCAGCGTCGTGACCGTCATCGGCGAGGCCGCCCACGACAACGAGGCGGACGAGATCAGCGCGACCATCAAGGCCCGCCGGGATGCGGCGATCGCGAAGATGGTGTCGGGGCAGAACGCGAAGTGAGCGCAGCCCCGCCGAGGGAACTCAGCCGAAGAACATGTTCCGTCGGCCGGCGAGCAACTGGTAGAGCGTGTGCTGGATGGTCTCGCGCACCTGGTCGGTCAGCTCGAACGTGATCATCGGATCGTCGGCGGCGGATTCGTCGTAGTCCTCGGTCGAGATCGGCTCACCGAACTGGATGTGCCACTTGGACGGCAGCGGCACCAGACCGAGCGGGCCTGCCACCGGGAACAGCGGGGTGACCGGGAAGTACGGCAGGCCGAGCAACCGGGCCAGCAGCTTGACGTCGGCCATCATCGGGTAGATCTCCTCGGACCCGACGATCGAGCACGGCACGATCGGGGCCTTGGTGCGCAGCGCCGCCGAGACGAAGCCACCCCGGCCGAACCGCTGCAGCTTGTAGCGGTCCTTGAACTGCTTGCCCAGCCCCTTGTATCCCTCGGGGAAGACCGCGGTCAGCTCACCGGCGGCCAGCAGCCGGTGCGCATCCGAGGTGCACGCCATCGTGTGGCCGGCCTTGCGCGCGGCCTGCCCGACCATCGGCAGGTCGAACACCAGGTCGGCGGCCAGCAGCCGCAGATCCCGATGCACGGGGTGGTGGTCCTTGACCGCCACCGACAGCATCATCCCGTCGAACGGCAGCACACCGGCGTGGTTGGCGACCACCAGCGCGGCGCCCTCGGCGGGTAGGTTCTCGGTGCCGCTGACCTCGACGCGGAACCACGAGTTGAACAGCACCCGCAGGATCGGCAGGAAGACGGCGCTGTTGAGGTGCGAGTCGAAGCCGAACTCGTCGACGGTGTAGTCACCCGACATCCGTTTGCGGACGAATTCGGCGACCGCCGCGATGCGTTTGGCGAGTTCGGTGGGGGTCTCCTCGACCCCGGCCCCGAGGCCACCCGCGCGGTGCTGATCGATCTCGCGGACCACCGCGGCGATCTGCTCGGCCGAGGCCCGGCTGCCGGGATCGGACAGAAGAGAAGGGTGACGACGGGCGCTGTCCGCGCGCTGGGCCGCCCGCCTCGCCGCGTTCCGCCCCGACGTCCCATGCAGCGGGATGACTTTGGCCTTCGACTCGCCAGACACGTACTCTTCACCCCACCGATTCGTCAGTTGTCTCTAACGTCCCCACCGTTGCGCCACCCCCACGGCGCGGTCTTCCACCGACCGTACCCACCGTGGATCGACGATGGGCGTCAATCCACGGCCACGCACGTAGTCGTCGAAAGCCTCCGCCGTGGTCCACTTCGGGTGGTATTCGAGGACTTCGCGCATGCGAGTGGTGTCCATGACCCGGCCGTAGCTCAGATAGTTCAGCTGCTCCCGATCGAGCTCAGTGTATCGGGTTGCCCGTCGCAAGGAGTCCACGAGCGAAAGAGCCGAACGCGGGACCGGCAGCGCGACCCGGCCCGAACGCCGGATCGCCTGGCTCATCATGATGATTCCGGAGGCGCCGATGTTGAACGTGCCGGACTTACCCGCCGTCGTCGCGCGTTCCAGCGCACCCAGTGCGTCCTGTTCGTGCAGCAGCTGCAGCCGCGGGTCCTGTCCGAGCACCGTCGGGACGACGGGTCCGGCCAGATACCGCGACAGGGCGGTGTCCATCGCCGGCCCGATCATGTTGGCCAGCCGCAGGATGGTGACCCCGATGTCGGGGCGGCGCCTCCCGAGGCCGCGGGCGTAGCCCTCGATGTCGATGCTGTCGCGGGCGAAGCCCTCGCCGGGTGGCCGGCGCGCGTCGCTGTCCTCGGTGAACATCACCGGGTCGCGCGGACTCGAGCCGTACACCTCCGAGGTGGACTTCAGGATCACCCGCCGTACCGCAGGCGCCTTCTGGCAGGCGGCGAAGAGCTGGATCGCGCCCATCACGTTGAGTTCTTTCAACGCGGCCCGGCCACCTGCGCGCGGGGCGTACGACGCGGCGGCCGCGTGTACCACCGTGTCCACATCGCCGTTGCGAATCACCTTGGCGATGAACGGATTACGAATGTCCGCGCGGACGAACTCGGCGCGGCCCATTCGCCGCAGCAGATCCTTGCTCGGCGCGATCGCGTCGACCGCGATCACATGGTTGATCAAGGGGTTCTGCGCCAACCGCGCGATCAGATAGCCGCCGAGGAACCGGCACGCCCCGGTGACCAGGACCACCTTCGGGTACGAACCGACGTCGCCCGAGGTGCTCGAATCCACCACGCCAGCCTAACGGCTGCGGCTGAGAGCCACCTGGGCGACGGCCGGCAGACTACTTACCGAGTTTTCTGCGCTGCACCCGTGTCCGACGAAGCAGCTTGCGGTGCTTCTTCTTCGACATGCGCTTACGCCGCTTCTTGATGACTGAACCCATGAACTCCGCTACCTACGTTTTCCTCGGTCCGACTCGGGGCCCGACCCGACGATCGGCCCGACGTCAGGATTGACGTCCAACCCGGACACCTTACCCAAGGGGCGCAGGTGAACGAAAACGTCGGTGCCCGTCGGCCCGCTCCGCCGGCTGTCAGCCCGCGTCGAAGTACGAACTCTCCAACATGTCGTGGACGGCTTTGGCGTGCACCCGGAATGACCGGCCCACCCGCACCGCGGGCAGCTCGCCGTTGTGCACCAGGCGATACACCGTCATCTTGCTGACCCTCATCAGGCTCGCCACTTCGGCGACCGTGAGGAATTGAGCCCGTGGCTGTTGGCCGTCGGCGCCGCTTTCCCTCTTACCGCCAGCCGAATCACGTGCCGATGGCCCGTTCATAGACGTCATCGCAACCCAATCCATCAGGCGCGGGCAGTTCCAGCGGCTTCCCCACCGCTGGCACCGACCCGTGCATACACGAGGAGAATAGCGTGGCGGATGGGGTTACTGCGACGGGTGTGGGCTAATCAGTCCGAAATCCACGAACTACTCTGATGTAATTCCTAGCTGCTCAGAGCGGGTTTTCGCGGCTTCCACCGCATTCGCCACCGCCGACCGCAAACCACCGCGTTCGAGTTCTCGCAGCCCAGCGGCGGTGGTACCGGCCGGTGAGGTAACCGTAGCGCGGAGTTGCGCCGCCGTGGTGTCCATCGCCGTTCCCATTGCCGCATCGCCCACCGGCTGGGCCTCGTCGAGGCGCTCCAGCAACATCGCGGCCGAACCCGCCATCGTCTGCACCACCAGGTCGGTGGCCACCGTGCGCGACAGCCCACTGGCCACCGCGGCGTCGACCAACGCCTCGACCATCAGGAAGAAGTAGGCGGGCCCGGAGCCCGACACCGCGGTCACCGCGTCCAGCTGCGACTCCGGCACGGTCAGCACGCCGCCGACCGAGTCGAAGATCGCCGAGACCTCCTTGAGGTGCTCGGGGGTCGCGAAGCGGCCCGGCGCCAGCGCGCTGACTCCCCCGCCGACCACGACCGGCGCATTGGGCATCGCGCGGATCACCGGTGCGCCCGCCGGCAGCTTGTTCTCGTAGTACGCGGTCGACACCCCGGCCGCGACCGTGACGAAGACCTGCTCGGCGGTGTCGGTATCGGCGTTGGCGGCGGCCTCGGCGATGTCGTCGATGACGTGCTCGACGTCGGCCGGCTTCACCGCGACGATGACGTAGTGGGCGTTGTCGATGGCCTCGACGACGGAGGTCACCAGCACCGAGTGCTTCTCGGCGAGGAACTTCGCGCGGTCCGGATGCTTCTCGGCGACCACCAGATCCTTGACCTGCCTGCCGGCCCGGAGCAGCCCGGACAGCAGCGCCTCACCCATACTTCCGCCACCGATGATCGCGATTCTGGCCATGCGCCAAAGCATGGCATGTCCGCCTCGCGCACCGTCATCCGGCGCGCGTCACTGCGCGGCGGGCACCATCGCCAACTGCCGACTCTGCACGACGATGCGACCCTCGCAGTCGACGACGACGTGGTCCTCGTCGAACCACTCCTGACCGATCTGCGTCGTGGTGCAGATGACCCGCAGCCAGCCGTCGGCCGGACGGGCCCGCAGATACGCCGTCAGCTGCACGGTGGGCGCCCAGCCGAACCGGTTGACCCCGAACGTCACCGGAGCCGACACATCGCCGCACAGCAGCGCGAACAGGACGTCCGGTGCGGCGTCGCGCGGCCGCACCCAGTACTCGATCACCGGTGCGCCGCCGTCGGAGCGCGGCGCCATCGTGGTGAGCGACGGCCGGATGTCGCAGCCGTGCGCCAGGTGCACGATGTCGGCCATGTGATGCCCCGGGCCGATCGGTTCGAGCCCCGGCGGCGGCTCGGGCGTCATCAACGGGACGACCGGGTTGACCGACAGCAGCGGCGGGGTGTGGTGTTCGGGTTCGCCGAGGGTGATCGCGGCGCGCACCGCCACCCGGTCGCCCTGCTGCAGTTCGACGTCGATCAGGCTGACCCGCCGCCCGCGCTTGCGCACGGTCGTGACGACGTCCATGGGACCCGGGTCCGGCGCCCACAGGAAGTTGGCGGACACCGCGATCGGCTCGACACCACTTTCCCCACCCCCCGAGTCGTTTCGCTCCTGCCCGGCGGTCCCGTGTTCGAGGCGGGCCGCGTTCGCGCACAACGCCAGCATCGCGCCCCCGTGCACCTTCGGGCCGATCGTCCAGTGCTCGTTGAGCTCACCGCGGTACCGGCCCTCGCCCAGCGCGGTGAGCGCCATCGCGTCGGTGAACAGGGTCGAACCGGACATGTGGATCCTCCGTGGGTCGGCGCGCAGTCGGTCAGCGCAGCAGGTGCGCCCGGGCGTACTGCAGCGATTCGCGCAGCAGTGCCTCGCGCTCGTTGGCCGTGCGCGCCCCGGACGTGGTGACCTCGAGGATGACATGGCCGCTGAAGTCGCCGTTGGCCAGCATCTGACACACCTCGGCGGTCGGCTGGGTGCCGCGACCGGGCACCAGGTGCTCGTCGGCCGACGCGCCGCTGCCGTCGGCCAGGTGCAGGTGCACCAGCCCGTCTGCCATCCGCTGCGCCATCTCGATGGCGTCGGTGCCCGCCGTCGCCGTGTGCGACAGGTCGAGCGTGTAGTGCGCGTGATCGCCGTCCAGCGGGTCGTACGAGGGGGCGAACGCCGAGATACCCGGTCCGGGCCTGCCGCCGCGTTTGCGCATCCGCTCGATCGACGTCTGGCCGGCGCCGAAGAACCGGTCGGCCCGGAACGGGAACATGTTCTCCACCGCGACCATCACGTCGCTGCCCGCCTCGAGCTCGGCGACCTGCTCGCTGAAGCCCTCGGCGTAGCGGCGCTGCCAGCGGAACGGCGGATGCACGACGACGGTCTGGGCGCCGAGCTGTTCGGCGGCGCGCACGCTGCGGTCCAGTTTGGGGATCGGGTTGGCGCCCCACACCCGTTGCGAGATCAGCAGGCAGGGCGCGTGCACCGACAGCACGGGCACCCCGTATTGGGCGGACAACCGCGCCACGGCGTCGATGTCCTGGCTGACGGCTTCGGCCCACACCATCAGTTCGACGCCGTCGTAGCCGAGGCGGGCGGCGTACTCGAAGGCGGCCTCGGTCCTCAGCGGATAGACCGAGGCCGTCGACAGACCGACCTTGATCGCGGGGCGCACAGGGTGACTAGCCGGACTGGAGCAACGCCAGCGGTCCCAGCGTGACCAGTGCGCCCACTGCCACGGCGATCAGCGTGCTGCCGATGTCCTCGGTCTTGCGCACCACGCGCACCCCGACCACCAGCCCGAGGATCACCAGCACCGACAGCACGAGCGCGACGATGTTGTTCCACTTCCACAGCTGGTCGAACGCGATGAACAGGCCCGCTCCGAACGCGACGGCGATGATGCACTGTCCGACGATCCAGGCGCCGCGCAGGAACGCCGACATGCGACCGCCGGCCTCGACGTCATCATCGCGGAGGTCATCGCGGAGGTCGTGCTCGTCGAGTTCGTCCTCGTCGTCGTGCTCGTCGATCGTGGCGGTGTCGGCGTCCTTGCCGCGGCGGGCGAGGTCGTCGGCGACGGTGCCGCCGCCGAACAGCGGCCCGGCCGACGAACGCAGATACGACGGCAACTCGTCGTCGTCGGTCTGGGAACGTTCGCGCGCCGGTTCGTCGAGGTCAGAGTCGAGCAGATCCGCCGGCTCCTCGTCGTCGTCGAGGAGCGGGTCGGGGCTCATGTCCTCGGCGCCGACGGTGTCCTGTTCGACGGTGTCCTGTTCGAGCGGGATGTCCTCGTCGACGTCGACGTCGTCGGGCTCCTCGGTCTCGAATTCGGCCACCTCGGTGACCTCGGGTTCGGCGACGTCCTCCGGCGCGGGTTCGGTGACCGTCTCCTGCTCTTGGGTGGCGCCGTTGACGGGGATCCGCGCGGTCTCGTCGGCCCGCTCCTCGCGGGTGTCCGAGGCGCGGTCGGTGACGATCGGGATCTCACCGGTCAGCTCGGCGACGGTCACCGCATCGGCGTTGCCACGGCGGCGCCGACGCCGGCCGCCGACCGGGGGCGCGCCGATGGTGCCGTTCTTCGCGAGCAACTCGGCGACCGAGATCGGCCGGGTGCTGCTGGAGCTGTTATCTGGTTCTGTCATCGTGTGTTGCCTTTAGTGGCAGTTGGGCTGAGCGCCTTGGGTCCAGCATCCCGCACCGGCGTCTCCACCGCGGCGAGATCGTCCATACCGCTCACGCGGGTGAGGTCGTCGGCTCCGCCGACCTCCGTCCCGCCGACGAAAGCGCTGCCGTCGGCCTCACTGTCGAGTTTCCGCAGAATCAAACCCTCCCGCAACGCCCACGGACAGATGTCCACGGACTCGATTCCGAGCGCCCGCATGCTTGCTTCAGCCACCAACGCTCCGGCCACGATCTGTGGCGCGCGCTCGGCACTCACCCCTTCCAATTCCGCTCGGTCAGCCGCGGTCATCCTAGAGATGAAAGCTATGAGCTGCCGCAACCCGGTCGCCGTCAGCGTCCGCTTGACCCGCGGTCCGGCCCCCGAAGGCGCCGCCCCGGTGAGCCGCGCGAGGCTCCGGAACGTCTTCGACGTCGCGACGGCGAGGTCGGGGCTGCCCGCTTCCAGCAGTTCTGTGCTGGCATCCGAGAGCTCGTTGGCCAGCCATTCGCGCAGCATCGCCACACGGCGCCGGCCGGGTGGATCGTCGGGCAGCCACTCGCGGGTCAGCCGTCCCGCGCCGAGCGGCAGCGACAGCGCCACCTCGGGCTCCTCGTCGCCCCCGTTGGACAGCTCCAACGAGCCACCGCCGATGTCGATGTTGATGATGCGGCCGGCGCTCCAGCCGTACCAGCGCCGCACGGCCAGGAAGGTCAGCCGTGACTCGTCGACCCCGCTGAGCACCCGCAACCGGACCCCGGTCTCGGCCAGCACCCGCGCCAGGACGTCGTCGGAGTTGGTGGCGTCGCGCACCGCGGAGGTGGCGAACGCCATCATCTCCGCACAGCCGGAACTGGTGGCGATCTTGGCGAATTCGTCGACGGTCGCGACGAGCCGGTCGGCCCCCTTGCGGGTCAGCTTGCCGGAGTCGTCGATCGCCTCGGCCAGCCGCAGGGACGCCTTGGTGGAGCTCATCGGGGTCGGGTGGCCGCCCCGTCGCGCATCCACCACAAGCAGATGGACGGTATTGCTGCCCACGTCGAGCACGCCCAGTCGCACGCTTCCAACCTAGACCGTCGCCCCTGGCCTGCCGTGCGCCGACACCCCATCTCGTATACCGCGGCACCCCGCCGGGGCGGGTAGCGTTTCACCCGTGATGCCAGCCCATCCCGGTGAGGTGGAGCTCGATTTCGCCCGCGAGTGGGTCGAGTTCTACGACCCGGACAATCCAGAGCACCTGATCGCCGCGGATATGACGTGGCTGCTGTCGAGGTGGACGTGTGTCTTCGGCACCCCGGCCTGCCAGGGGACCGTCGAGGGCCGGCCCGACGACGGCTGCTGTTCGCACGGGGCCTTCCTGTCCGACGACGACGACCGCGCCCGCCTCGATGCGGCCGTCGAACAGCTGACCGCCGACGACTGGCAGTTCCGCGACAAGGGCCTGGGCAAGAAGGGCTACCTCGAGATGGACGAGTACGACGACAAGCCCAACCTGCGGACGCGGAAGTACAAGGGCGCGTGCATCTTTCTCAACCGCCCCGGCTTCGCGGGCGGGATCGGCTGCGCGCTGCACACCAAGGCGCTGAAGCTGGGCGTCGAACCGCTGACGATGAAACCGGATGTGTGCTGGCAGTTGCCGATCCGGCGGACGCAGGACTGGGTGACCCGGCCGGACGGTTCGGAGATCCTCAAGACCACGATCACCGAATACGACCGCCGGGGCTGGGGTGAGGGTGGTGCCGATCTGCACTGGTACTGCACCGGCGACCCGGCGGCCCACGTGGGCGCGCGGCAGGTGTACGAGTCCTACGGACCCGAGCTGACCGAACTGCTCGGCGAGAAGGCGTACGCGGAACTGGCGGCCATGTGCCGTCGGCGCAGCGGGCTCGGACTCGTCGCGGTCCACCCGGCGACGCGGGCCGCACAGTGAGCGGGCCGGGGGTGTTCCTGTTCAAGCTGGTGCCCCCGCGCGCCGACTTCGCGCAGACGATGACGGCCGACGAACAGCAGGCGATGGCCGGCCACCAGGACTACTGGCGGGACCTCCTCGCGGCGGGCAAGGTCGTCGTCTACGGTCCGGTGGCCGATCCGGAGGGGGTGTGGGGGCTGGGCGTGCTGCGCGCCGCGGACCGCGCCGAGGTCCTCGAGATCGGCCGACACGACCCCTCGGTCCTCGCCGGGGTGAACACCTTCGAGGTCTTCGAGATCATGGGCGGCACAACCGGATAGGTGTCCGGCGTCGGGGCGGGTTCAGCCCTCGAGCTTGTATCCCAGACCGCGCACCGTGACCAGGTGCACCGGGTTCGCCGGATCCGCCTCGATCTTCGACCGCAGCCGCTTGACGTGGACGTCGAGGGTCTTGGTGTCACCGACGTAGTCCGCACCCCACACCCGGTCGATGAGCTGACCGCGCGTCAGCACCCGGCCGCTGTTGCGCATCAGGTACTCGAGGAGGTCGAACTCCTTGAGCGGCAACGTGATCGACTGGCCGTTGACGCTGACCACGTGGCGCTCGACGTCCATCCGCACGGGTCCGGCCTCAAGCACCCCGTCGGGGACGCCGGGGTCGTCGACGTCGGTGCCGCGGCGCAGCACCGCCCGGATCCGCGCGATCAGTTCGCGGGCCGAATACGGTTTGGTGACATAGTCGTCGGCGCCGAGTTCGAGCCCGACGACCTTGTCGATCTCGCTGTCGCGGGCGGTCACCATGATGACCGGCACGCTGGACCGGGCGCGCAGTTGCTTGCAGACGTCGGTGCCGCTCATTCCGGGCAGCATCAGGTCCAGCAGCACGATGTCGGCGCCGGCGCGGTCGAACTCGGCCAGCGCCGAGGGTCCGTCGGCCACCACGGTGGTCTCGAAGCCCTCTTTGCGCAGCAGGAAGGCCAGGGGATCGGCCAAGGACTCCTCGTCCTCCACGATCAACACACTGGTCATTGGTCTCGGGTCCTCCTATTGACTCGGTTCATCGTCTACTTCCTGAGGTCGCGGGTAGGCCGGAATCGACAGGGTGAACGTCGATCCGGTGCCCGGCTGACTCCACAGCCGGATGGCTCCGTTGTGATTGGCGGCGACGTGTTTGACGATCGCCAGGCCCAGACCGGTACCGCCGGTCGCCCGCGAGCGGGCCTTGTCGACGCGGAAGAAGCGTTCGAAGACCCGCTCCTGATCGTCTTTGTCGATGCCGATACCGCGGTCGGTGACCGAGATCTCGATGTTGTCGCCGCGACGCCGCCGGCTCACCGACACCGGGGTCCCCCGCGGCGAGTAGGCGATCGCGTTGGAGACCAGGTTGGCCAGCGCGGCCACCAGCAGCGTCTGGTCGCCCAGCACCTTGAAGCCGGTCGGCGCATCGGTGGTGATCGCGATGTCGGCGTTGTCGGCGGCCACCTTGTGGCGCGACAGCGCTTCGGAGACGACGGTGTCGACGTCCACGACGCCGAGGTCGGGCAGCCGCTCACCGCCCTGCAGGCGGGACAGTTCGATCAGTTCGCCGATCATGTCGGCGAGTCGATGCGCTTCGTCGACCATCTTCCCGGCGAAGCGGCGCACGGTCTCGGGGTCGTCGGCGGAGGCCAGCAACGCCTCGGCGAGTAGGCCCATCGCCCCGACCGGGGTCTTGAGTTCGTGGCTGACGTTGGCCACGAAGTCCCTGCGTGTGGCTTCCATCCGGGCGTATTCGGAGTGGTCGTCGACGTAGACCACCGCGAACCGGCGGTCCGCCTTGGTCAGCAACCGCGCCGCGCCGCGCACCGACAGCCCGGAGCGGCCGGGGTGGGCGACCCTACGCGGGGACAGGTCGACCTGGACGTCCTCACCGGTGCTCAGCGTGTGCTGCGCGGCTTCCCACGCCCGTTCGTCGAGCAGCCGGTCCCGGACCAGGCCCAGCTCCTCTGCCCGCACATTGCTGTAGACCACGTCACGGAATTTGTCGACGACGACGATGCCGACGGGCGATGACGAGACGATGTGGGCGAGCATCTGCGACACGGTGATCCCCGCCGTCTCGGCCGCCCGCCGGCGACGGCGCTCCGCCACCCGAGGGGTGAGCGCGACGCCCACTCCCACGCCCACCAGCAGCGTGAGTAGCGCCACGACTGCCGTCATCAGCAGTGCGGATGCCACACTCACAGCGAAATCGTACGCATGCGGTGAACGTCATCCCAGCAGCGTGCGGCCAAATCGAGACAAGTCACACCGCGAATCGCAGGAGTTCGGCCGCAGTTCACCGCGTGTTTGTGTTGGCCCCCTTGATTCGTGGCCCTTACTTCGCGCCCTGGGATGCCACGGCCGCCGCGCCGGCCGCCGCGGCCTCCGGATCGAGGTACGTGCCGCCTGCCACCGTCGGCTTCAGATCGGAGTCCAGGTCGTAGCGCAGCGGTATGCCGGTCGGGATGTTCAGCCCGACCACGTCCTCGTCGGACATGCCGTCGAGGTACTTGACCAGCGCACGCAGTGAGTTGCCGTGCGCTGCGATCAGCACGGTCTTGCCCTCGCGCAGATCCGGCACGATCGTCTGCTCGAAGTAGGGCACGAAGCGGGCCACCACGTCGGCCAGGCATTCGGTGAGCGGTCCGCCGTCGATGTCGGCGTAGCGGGGATCGCGGTCCTGGCTGTACTCGCTGCCGGCCTCGATCGGCGGCGGCGGGGTGTCGTAGCTGCGCCGCCAGGCCATGAACTGCTCTTCGCCGTACTTCTCTTTGGTCTCGGCCTTGTTCAGCCCCTGCAGCGCCCCGTAGTGCCGCTCGTTGAGCCGCCAGTCCCGGTGCACCGGGATCCAGTGCCGGTCCGCCTTGTCCAACGCGATGTTGGCCGTGGTGATCGCGCGCCGCAGCAGCGAGGTGTACAGCACGTCGGGCAACCGGTCCAGATCGGCGATCAGCTCACCGGCCCGCGTGGCCTCGGCCCGGCCCTTGTCGGTCAGGTCGACGTCGACCCAGCCGGTGAACAGGTTCTTCGCGTTCCATTCACTTTCGCCGTGACGAAGCAGGATCAGCGTGGAATCTCCCATGGCTGAATCTTCTCACGGGGGCGGTGGTTGCATCCGAGCCGTCAGTCGTCGTCGATGAGGTGCTCGAAGGCGCGCAGATTCTTCAGCGATTCGCCGCGCGAGACCCGCCACTCCCATTCGCGCTGGATCGAGGATTTGAACCCGAGTTCGAGCAGGGTGTTGAAGTCGTTGTCGACGGCCTCGAGCACCTGGCCGAGGATGCGGTCGATCTCGTCGGCCGTCACCGAGTGCAACGCCATCCGGCCGACGAGGTAGATGTCGCCGACGTTGTCGAGGGTGTAGGCGACGCCGTACAGCCTGCGGTTGCGCTTGAGCAGGAACCGGTAGACGCCCTCGTGGTTCTCGTCGGGTTTGCGGCAGACGAACGCCTCGATCCGCACCGAGTGCTCACCGATCGACAGGATCGTGTTGGTCTTGAGGCGTCGTTCGCCGGGCAGTTCGACGATGATGCCGGGCAGTCCGCCGTGGGCGCCCTCGTGGAACGTGTAGGCGAGGTCGTGTTCCTCCAGGGTGTCGACGATCGTCCGCTGGACGGTGTCATCCGTTCGCTGCCCCAGCGGACCGTCGTCACTCACGCCCGGACCCCCCGTCGCCTCGAGAACCGCCGTGCGGTGCGGCGGGACAGCGTTTCGTCGGCGTGCGGATGCCGGTCGCGGTAGTCGCTGATCGCCCGGCCGTAGCTGGCCAGCAGGTCGTCGACGGTGTGGGCCCAGGAGAAGGTGGCCGCATGCTCGACTGCGGCCCGCCGCATGGTGGCCGGACCGCGCGACAGCAGCGAGTCGATGGTGTGCGCCCAGTCGCCGACGTCGTGACCGTCGACCAGCGCACCGGTCACCCCGTCGCGCACCGCCACCGGCAGCCCGCCCACGGCGGCCGCGACCACCGGGGTGCCGCAGGCCTGCGCCTCGACGGCAACCAGCCCGAACGACTCCGAGTAGCTCGGCACCGCAACAAGATCGGCGGCGCGATACACCCGCACCAGATCCTCGCGCGACTGCGGGGGCAGGAACGTCACGCGCTCTGAGATACCCAGTTCGTCGGCGAGGGCAACCAGGTTGTCCGGCGCGGCCAGGCCCGACCCCGATGGTCCGCCGGCGACCAGCACCCGCACGTCGGGCAGCTTCGCCGCCGCCCGCAGCAGGATGTCGGGCGCCTTGAGCGGCTGGATCCGGCCGACGAACGCGACGACGGTCTCGCGCGGGTCCAGGCCGAGCGCGGCGCGGGCGGCTGCCCGATCACCGGGGGTGAAGGTGTCCAGGTCGACCCCGGGGTGCACGACGTCGATGCGTGACGGGTCGGCGTTGTGCAACGAAACCAGTTGTTCGGCTTCGAGTTCGGTGTTGACGATCAGCCGGTCCGCCTCGTCGACCACCTGCTGCTCGCCGACGGCACGCAGGGGTGGTTCGGGTGAGTCACCCTCGGCCAGTGCGGCGTTCTTCACCGCCGCGAGCGTGTGGGCGGTGTGCACCAGCGGCACCGCCCAGCGGTCCCGGGCCAGCCAGCCGACCTGACCGGACAGCCAGTAGTGCGAGTGCACGATGTCGTAGTAACCGGGTTCGTGGGTGGCTTCGGCGCGCAGCACCCCGGCGGTGAACGCGCACAGCTGGGTGGGCAGATCGTATTTGTCGAGCCCTTCGAACGGGCCTGCCACGACGTTGCGCACGAGTACGCCCGGCGCCACCCGCACGACGGGCGGATCGGCCGATGTCGTGGCGCGGGTGAAGATCTCCACCTCGACGCCGCGGCGCGCCATGTGCAGCGCGCTCTGCAGTACGTACACGTTCATCCCGCCGGCATCGCCGGTGCCGGGCTGCGCCAGCGGCGACGTGTGCACCGACAACACGGCCACGCGCTGGGGCGGCCTACCGAGCTGGTCCGTTGCTAGGCGCACACACTCATGTCTACACCTCTGTCATCGGCGGGCCGTCAGGACGCCGCCTCCGGGCGGCGGGCGCCCGACCGGCGCATCGCGGCGATCGGGTCGGCGTAGAGACCGCCCAGCGACACCACCCCGGCGCCGGCCTCCTGCACCCGGTTGCCGAACGTCGTCAGCCGGATGTCACGGCCCGGCAGCACCGAGCGCGCCGTGAACGCCGCCTCGACCAGCGGCATGGCCTCGGGGTACTCGGTGAACGCCTGCCCACCGACCACCAGATCGTCGGGGTTGAGCATGTCGCGCAGCAACGCGACGGCCTCACCGAGCACGCGTGCCCGCTCGGCCAGCAACGCCTGCGCGGCGTCGTTGCCCTGCCGCGCCGCGCGCAGCACCGCCGCCATCGTCGAGGTGGGGCCGTCGGCCGCGATGATGCGCTGTCGGCGGGCCGCCGTGAGGACGGCTTCGTCACTGACCGTCGACTCCAATTGGCCACTGCCGCCGAGCAATTCGGACTGGGCGGGCAGGGCGGCGATGGTGCCGGGACCGCTCGTCGGTGAGTGCACCCGCCCGTCGATCGACAACGCGAAACCGACGGTCTCCCTGGCGTACACGTACAGGCTGGTCGACGACGGCGCCACGGTCGGCCTGCGCGCACCGAGCAGCAACTCGGCGCCGGCCATGGCGTCGACGTGCGAAGCGACCGACACCGGCAACCCCAGCGATTCGGCCAGCACCGGGCCGACGGGGGCGTGTGACCAGCCCAGCCGCGGATGGTCGAGGTGGCCGGTGACGCCGTCGACGACACCGCCTGCGGCCACCCCGACCCACAGCGCACGCCGTCGGTGCCACCGGCTCAGATATTTGCGGGCACTGGCCGACAGCACCGCGAGCGCCGCGTCCTGCGGACCCCGCGGGGTCGGCGTCTCCACCACGTCGAGCGTCCGGCCGAACAGATCGGTCGCCACGATGCTGGTGGTCTTGGCGCCGATATGGATGCCGAGGGTGAGGAACGGTTCGTGGTTGACCTCGACCGGCACCCGCGGGCGGCCGATGGCTCCGGAGACCGCGAGGTCGGCCCGCTCGCGCAGGATCGCGGCGTCGAGGAGCGCGCTGACCTGGCGGTTCACCGTGGCGATGCTCAGCCCGGTGACGCGGGCGATGGCGTCACGGGCGATCGGACCGCGCATGCGGGCGGCGGCGAAGACCGAAGATGCCGCTGCGTCAGCAACTTTCAGCGCGGGAGCGACGACGTGGCGCTGATGGGTGATGCGCGGCGGCGCCGCGGCGAGGGGGCGCTTGGACGCCGGCAGACGACGAACGGCGACCGAAGCGGCGGGGGCGGAATCGAGGGTGGCACGCACGGGATGGTCCTTCGGGAGAGTCGGCTGGTGGGTCCTGGCCACACCTGCGACTCAACGGGAAGACTCCCTCGGTTCGGTCAGGCGCGGCGAAATGCGCAACGACAACAACAGTGCCGCGCGTCGAAGACCTGACCATCGGAGAACACGAGAGTGAATCTAGCACGCTGGCTAGAGTTGGGCAGATGACGACATCTCGAGGCGACCAACGCGTCGCGGTGGTCACCGGCGCCAGCGCCGGTATCGGCGAGGCGACCGCGAGAAACCTTGCCGCCCAAGGCTTTCACGTGGTCTGTGTGGCCCGCCGAGAGGAACCCATCAAGGCTCTCGCCGACGAGATCGGCGGGACCGCCATTGTGGCGGACGTCACGTCCACCGAGGCGGTGGACGCATTGGCCGCGGCGCTGGACCGGGTGGATGTGCTGGTCAACAACGCCGGCGGCGCCCGCGGGCTGGACCCGATCGCCGAAGCCGACATCGAGCACTGGCGGTGGATGTGGGAGTCCAACGTGCTCGGCACGCTGCTGGTGACCCGCGCGCTGCTGCCGAAGCTCATCGACTCCGGTGACGGGCTGATCGTCACGGTCACCTCCATCGCCGCGGTGGAGATCTACGACAACGGTGGCGGCTACACCTCGGCCAAACACGCCCAGGGGGTCCTGCACCGCACGCTGCGCAGCGAGCTGCTCGGAAAACCGGTGCGGCTCACCGAGGTTGCGCCCGGCATGGTGAAGACGGACTTCTCGCTCAACCGGTTCGAGGGCGACGAAGAGCGCGCCGAGAAGGTCTACGAGGGGGTCACCCCGCTGGTCGCCGAGGACATCGCCGAGGTGATCGGATTCGTCGCCAGCCGGCCCTCGCACGTCGACCTGGACCTGATCGTGATCCGGCCGCGCGATCAGGTCAGCGGCGCCAGCGGCTCACGTTTCAACCGCCGCTGACGGCGGGGCTACCCGCCGGGGCGGCCGTTGACCGGCTGCGGTGCGCCGGTCGGGGTCACCGGTGCGGTGCTCGGGATGCCCGCCGGCGACGCCTGATCCGACAGCGCCGACATCGACTTCCACTCCTCCCACGGCACCGCCCAGTCCCAGATGTCGCCGTCGGCGTAGGACAGCTGGATGCGCGTGCCCGTCACCTCCACCGGATCGCCGTAGAGCGCGGTGCGGAAGTACTGCTCGGCATCCGACTCGGACAGGTTGATGCAGCCGTTGGTCACGTTGCTGTTGCCCTGTGAACCCAGGCTGGCGGGGTTGGCGTGGATGAACTCGCCGTTGTTGGAGATCCGCACCGCGAACCGCTCACGGACGTTGGCGTAACCGGCGGCCGGGTTGGTCATGTAGAAGTCCTCGTACTTCTCGGTGACCACGTGGATGCCGCTGCGGGTGACGTTGCGGTCGAGGTCGCCCTCGCCGTAGCTGCACGGGAAGTCCATGATCACCGCGCCGGCCTCGTCGATCACCTGGATGCGGTGCGATGACGCCTCGGCCCGGACCACCTGGCGGCGGCCGATCGTGAAGTCCAGCGAGGAGTCGGCGGCGCCGTAGGCGTCCTCGCCGAATTTCACCCCGTAGAACCGGGCGTCCACCCGCACGGTGGTGCCCGGCGCGAAGTACTCCTTGCTGCGCCAGTGCAGCCGGGACCCGGCGGCCTCGTCGGGCAGCCACGCCCAGCTGCCCTCGGTCGGCGGGTTGGTGGTCACCGACAGCGCCTTCTCGACCGTGGCCCGGTCCTCGTCGCCGATCGAGGCGTCGAACTGCAGGATGACCGGGGCGGCGACGCCGACGGTCTGCCCGTCGGACAGCTGGAACTGGCCGTTGACCTGGGTGGCCGGGTCGAGCGTGGTGAACTTTCCGCTGACGGGGACGGCCTTGCCGTCCTCCCCGACCGCCGAGCCGGACCAGCTGTAGGTCACCCCGTAGCCGAGCGGTTCACTCACCGTGAAGACGTTGCGGTCCTGGTTCAGGGCACCGGCGACGGGCTTGCCCTGGGCGTTCATCAGCGCGACCCGCTGGAACCAGCCGCCGCTGACCTCGACCCGCACCGGCTCGGTGGGTGAGACGTCGGTGGCGGAGGTGGCCGGTTCGAACGCCAGCGACGCCGACGCGGGCGCCTGCGCGGCCTCACCGGGGTTGCTGATCGAGCGGCTACACGCCGCGAGCGCTCCGGGCGCGACGAGTCCGACCGCCAGGGCGGTCAGGGCACGCCGCCGATTCATGGGCGGCAGCTTGTCGGCGGCACTCACGTGTACCCAACATACCTAGAGAGTGCAGCCGACCAGTGTCGGCTCGGGGGTGAGTTCGATCCCGAAGGTGGTTCGCACACCGTCGCGCACCGTCCTGGCCAGCGCGATCACGTCCGCTGTGGTCGCATGGCCCCGATTGGTCACAGCAAGCGCGTGTTTGGTCGACAACCGGGCCGGGGCGTCGTCGCCGGGGTAACCCTTGCCGAACCCCGCGTGTTCCACCAACCAGCCGGCGGCCAGCTTCACCCCGTCCGGGGCGGGATAGCTGGGCACCGGACCGTCCACCTCGGCGGCGAGGCGTTCGTGGTCCGCCGTCGTGACCACGGGGTTGGTGAAGAACGATCCGACGCTCCACGTGTCGCGGTCGGGTTCGTCGAGCACCATGCCCTTACCGCGGCGCAGCGCCAGCACCGCGTCGCGCACCGCGACCGGATCGGCGCGGCCGCCCGGTTCCACGTCGAGCGCCCTGGCCAGTTCGCCGTAGCGCAGCGGCGCGCTGCGGCCCCCGACGTCGAGCGCGAACTCCACCTCGAGCACCACGGCGTGATCGGAGTGCTTCAACACGCTGGTTCGGTACCCGAAGGCCATGTCCTGCGGTGTCACCCAATCGTCTCGGCCGGTGCGTCGGTCGAACAGCCGCACGCGCCGGATGTTGTCGGCGACCTCGGACCCGTAGGCGCCGACGTTCTGCACCGGTGTCGCCCCTGCCGAACCGGGGATTCCCGACAGGCACTCCAACCCGCCGAGGCCGTGTGCCAGCGCGGTGACCACGACGTCGTCCCAGTTCGCACCCGCCTCGGCGCGCACGATGCCGTCGCGCACGGTGATCTCGCTGTTGGCCACCCGGATCACCGTGAGGTCGGCCATGTCGTCGGCGAGCACCACGTTCGAACCGCCGGCGAGGATCAGCGCGTCCCGGCCGACGGGTGCGCGCAGGGCGGCGACGAGTTGTTCGGTGCTGGTCGCGGTGACGAGCCGCCGCGCGACCGGTCCGACCCGCAGCGTGGTCAAGGGAGCCAGCGCGACGTCGGCTTCGACCTCCGCGCCCGCGAGTTCCTGACCGGTCACGGGCGGTAACGGTAGCGTGGCCAGCTATGCCGCGTTCATTCGACTTGGCCGCCGACTACGAGGGCACCGTCGAAGATGTCCACCGGGCGTTCAGCGACCAGCGGTACTGGCTGGCACGGCTGGCCGACTCCGGCGCCGACCACGCCACGCTCGACGGGATGACCGTCGGCGAGGACGGGAGCATCGACGTCACGACCACGCAGACGCTGCGCGCCGACCGGCTGCCCGGTGTGGTGGCCCAGTTCCACCGCGGCGATCTGGAGATCCAGCGGGAGGAGACGTGGACCGGCGTGCGGGACGGCCGGGCCACCGCGACGGTCACCGGTTCCATCCCCGGGGCCCCGGTCACGCTGAACGGGACGGCGGTGCTGTCGCCCGGCGCCTCCGGCGGTTCGCGGCTGGAACTCAAGGCCACCGTGGAGGTGCGTGTGCCGCTCGTCGGCGGCAAGATCGAGAACTTCATCGGCAACGGTCTGGTCGACCTGATCATCGCCGAGCAACGGTTCACCACGGTGTGGATCACCGAGAACGTCTGACCTGACGCGTACCGTGAGTCCCCATGGGACGGCGGATGGAGCACACCGTCGCGTTCGATGCGCCCGCCGCACACGTCCACGCGCAGTTCACCTCCGAGGACTACTGGCGCGAGCTGACCGACGTGTACCGCGCACTCAACCCGCGCACCGAGCTGACGCTGTTCCGCTCGGACGCGCGTGGCACCGACATCGCGTTGCGTCAGGTGATGCCGCGCGACGATCTGCCGCCGGTCGCGCGCAAGGTGATGCCCGTCGACCTGGTGATCACCCGTGAACAGCACTTCGATCCGTTCGACGACGGCGCCGCGTGCGCCCATGGCAGGTTCGCCGCCACGATGCCGCGCGCACCGGGCCGGCTCGAGGGCCGCTACGAACTGTCCGACACCCCGGCCGGCAGCCGGTTACTGGTGCACAGCACCTGCAAGGTCTCCATACCGCTGGTCGGCGGCACGCTCGAAGACCTCATCCTGACCAATATGCGCACCCTCTTCGACGGTGAACAACGCTTCACCGCCGAACGGGTCTCCGGCCGCCGCTGACAGCCGATGACGCAGAGTCCGAACGCCCCGATCGGTGTCCTCACCCGCGGCACCACCGGGCACAACCGGCTGCGCCGCAGCGACCGCTGGCTTATGCACTCGCCGCGTGTGCGCACCGCGTTGCGGTCGGCCGCCGATCCGCTCGTCGTCGACCTCGGCTACGGCGCGCTGCCGATCACCACCCTGGAGTTGGCGTCACGGCTGCGGTCGGTGCGCCCAGACGCGCGGGTGGTCGGTCTGGAGATCCATCCCGAGCGGGTGGCGGCCGCCCGCGCCGCCGCGCCGTCGGATGTGGAGTTCGCGCTGGGCGGTTTCGAACTGGCCGGGCTGCGGCCGGTGCTGGTGCGCGCGTTCAACGTGCTGCGCCAGTATCCGGTCGACGCGGTGGCCGGGGCGTGGGAGGTCATGCGGAGCCGGTTGGCGCCCGGCGGTCTGATCGTCGACGGCACCTGCGACGAACTCGGGCGCCGGTGCGCCTGGGTGCTGCTCGACGCCGTCGGACCGGTCAGCTTCACGCTGGCGTGCGATCCGTTCGCCATCGAGCGCCCGTCCGATCTCGCCGAACGCCTCCCCAAGGTGCTGATCCACCACAACGTGCCCGGTCAGCCCATCCACCGGCTGCTCGCCGCTGCGGACCGGGCGTGGGCCAGCGTGGCGGGCCACGGCGTGTTCGGCCCGCGGATCCGCTGGCGCGCGATGCTGAATCTGCTTGCCGCAGAAGGGTTTCCGGTCGAGCCGCCGCGGCGACGGATGCGTGACGGGGTGCTCACCGTGCCGTGGTCAACGGTCGCGCCGTGACCGGTTCGGCGGCGAGCGCGTCGTCGAGGTCCTCGGCCATCTGGATGTCGAGTCCCCGGATCGGCGCGGCCGGGGTGACGAGGGCGACGACGACGTAGGTGGCCAGCGATGCGGCGAACGCGATGAACGTCGGCCACCCGTCGAACGTCGCGTCGAACACGCCGTTGGGGATGTAGAGGATCGTGTTGTCGAGGCCGTACATCGTCGGCGTCATCACGAACAGCACCAGCCGCACCGACAGGCCCACGACGATCGACGCCAGCGCCGCCGTCGACGTGCCCTTGCGCCACACCAGACCGAGGATGAACGGGACCACCAGGCAGGCGAGCAGCAGGTCGAACGCCAGGGTGAGCAGGATCCCGGTCTGCTTGACGTAGATCGCGATCGCGATGGCCAGCAGCGTCACCGGGACCATCGCGATCCGGGTGGCGCGCAGCAGCGGATCCGGTTGTCCCGGCACGTGCGTCCGCCGCACGCCGCCGAGATTGCGCACGCACACGTTGGAGATGGCGAGGATCGCGCCGTTGGCGGTGCTCATGGACGCGCCGACCAACCCGCACAGCACCAGGATCGTCAACGCCAGCGGCGCATAGCCGTCGAGCAGCACCAGCAGGATCGGCCCATCGAGGTCGCCGGGCAGGAACGCCCTGGCCGACAGCACGACCAACCCGAACGGCACGCAGATCGCGACCACCCCGGCCGCGGCGCCGAAGCACGCGCGGCGGGCGGTCTCGGGCGACTTCGCGGCGAAGACCCGCTGCATGAAGTCGATCGCCACGATGTCGCCGATCCCCAGCGCGATCAGCGTCGCCCAGTTGACCGTGGCGCCCTGCGCCGGATCGGTCATCTGACCGAGATCGAGCGGACCCATCCCCTCTTCGATCGCCAGGCCATGGGTGAGGACCATCCAGATCAGCAGCCCCATCGCCCCGACCAGGATCATCGCCATCTGGATGATCGCGGTGTACGCGTCGGCCAACAGCCCGCCGGTCCCGGTGTAGGCGACGGCCAGCGCGGCGATGACGACCGTGCCCAGCCAGTACGGGATGCCGAGGAAGTAGTTGAACAGGAACCCGCCCGCGACCAGGTTCCCCGCCACCAGGATGCAGAAGCCGATCATCAGCATCACCGAGGCGGCGACCTCCACGCCGCGGCCGAACCGCAGGCGGTAGTAGTCGGGGAACGACGTCAGGCCCATCCGGTTCATCGGCTTGGCGAAGAACAGACCGGTGAACAACAGACACAGCGCGAGCCCCAGCGGCAGACACGCACCGGCCCAGAAGCCGAACTCCGACGCCAGGTCGGTGTTGCCGAGCGTCGCGTTGGTGTCGACCGCCGAACCCATCAGCGCGCCGCCGACGAGTATCAGCGGCAGCGTCCGGCCGCCGACGAGGAAGTTGGCGCTGTCACCCGCGATCCGCCGGGACACCAGGAAGCCGACGAGCACCACCACGGCGATGCTGACACCCACGCCGAAGAGCACCATCGGCCCAGACAAACCCCGCGCGGTTACAGCGGTTCGCGAGCGGGGTTAAGCGCGTGTTGCGAACGACGGCGGCCGTAGGCTTGGCACATGTCCGGAGCCATGCGGATCGCCTGCGCACAGATCGCCGCGGGCACCGACCCGGCGGCCAACCTCGAGGTGCTCGAGGACCACACCGGCCGCGCCGTCGACGCCGGTGCGCAACTGGTGCTGTTCCCCGAGGCGACGATGTGCCGGTTCGGGGTGCCGCTGGCGCCGGTCGCCGAACCGCTCGACGGGCCGTGGGCGTCGGCGGTGCGGTCGATCGCCGAACGGGCCGGCGTCACCGTCGTCGCCGGCATGTTCACCCCCAGCGGCGACGGTCGCGTCCTCAACACGTTGATCGCGACCGGCGGCGGAGTCGACACCCACTACCACAAGATCCACCTCTACGACGCGTTCGGCTTTCGCGAATCCCGAACGGTCGCACCGGGTTCGGAGCCCGCCACGATCACCGTCGCGGGTGTCGAGGTCGGCCTCACGACGTGTTACGACATCCGCTTCCCCGAGCTCTACGTCGAGCTGGCGCGCCGCGGCGCCCAGCTGATCACCGTCCACGCCTCGTGGGGTGCGGGGCCCGGCAAGCTCGACCAGTGGACCCTGCTGGCGCGGGCCCGGGCGCTGGACACCACCGGCTACCTCGCCGCCGTCGACCAGGCCTATCCCGGCGACGAGGTGGCTGCCTCCGGACCGACCGGGATCGGCGGCAGCCTGGTCGCCTCGGCGACCGGAGAGGTGGTGGTCAGCGCGGGTGCGGACCCGCAGCTGATGGTCGCCGACCTCGACCTCGACGCGGCGCGCAATGTGCGCGAGACCATCGCGGTGCTGAACAACCGCGCGGAGGTCGACTCACCCGGTAGGGCAGAATCGCGGGCGTGACTGATCCCTGGGCCCGTCCGGCCGACCAGCAGCCAGTCCCGCCTCCCCCGCCGTTCCCGCAGGGTGCGCCGCCGTCGGCGCCCGGCCCGGGAGCGGAACCACCGAAGGAACGCGGCTCTCTCCTGGCCAAGGTCAAGGACATGTTCAGCGATCCGCTGTCCATCGTGCTGGCCGTGGTCATCGTGGTGGCGCTCACCGCGGCCGGCCTGCTCGGTGGGGAGTTGTACGCCCGCAACCGGGCCGACGACGTGGTCTCCCGCGTCGTGTCCTGCGTCGTCGAGGACGAGGCCACCGCATCGTTCGGTGCGATGCCGCCGTTCCTGCTGCAGCACATGACCGGCCACTACACGAACATCGACATCGAGACCGCGGGTAACCAGATCCGCGACGCCAAGGGTATGAAGGTCGGCATCGACATCCAGGACGTCCGGCTCGAGGACACCGCGAACTCCAGCGGCACCATCGGCTCGCTGTCCGCGAACATCACCTGGTCGTCCGAGGGCATCACCCAGACCGTCCAGGACGCGATCCCGCTGTTCGGCAGCTTCCTGAACGGGGTGAGCACCAACCCGTCGGCGGGCACCATCGAACTCGAGGGCGCGCTCGGCAGCATCGTCGCCAAACCGCAGGTCAGCAATGGTGGCATCACCCTGCAGGTGCAGCAGCTCTCCGGGCTCGGGTTCACCCTCCCGCGCGAAGCCGTGCAGCCCGCGCTCGACGCCTTCACCTCGGGGTTGACCCAGAACTACCCGATGGACATCAAGGCGCAGAGCGTCGAGGTCACCGACACCGGCGTGACGGCATTGTTCTCGACGCAGAACGCCGAAATCCCGAAGAGCGGCGAGGACCCCTGCTTCAACGGGCTCTGAGCCCGGTTCAGTCCAGATCGTCGAGTACGGCGCGGGTGGCCGACAGACCCAACCGGGTCGCCCCCGCGTCGAGCATCGCGATCGCGTCGGCGGCGGTGCGGATGCCACCGCTGGCCTTGACCTCGACCTGCGGTCCGACCGCCGCGACCATGATCTCGACCGCGCCCGCCGAAGCGCCGCCGAGCGGGTGGAACCCCGTCGAGGTCTTGACGTATTCGGCGCCGACGGCCTTGGCGGCCAGACACGTGTCGACGAGCACGTCGCGGCCGCCGAGTTCGAGCAGCGCGGCCGATTCCACGATCACCTTGAGCAGGGTGCGCTCGCCGATCGCGGCGCGCACCGCGGCGATGTCGGCACGCACCGCGTCGATGTCACCGGCCAGGGCGGCGCCGACGTCGATCACCATGTCGATCTCGTCGGCTCCGGCGGCGACGGCGAGCGCGGCCTCGTGTGCCTTGACGGCCGGGAGGTGCTTACCGGAGGGAAAGCCGACGACGGCCGCGATCTTGGTACTGAACGGGCGCATGCGGACGGCGGCGGGCACCATCGACGGCGATACGCAGGCGGCGTAGACGCCGAGTGCCTCGGCCTCCTCCACGAGCGCCTCGACGTCCCCCTCGCCGGCCTCCGGTTTGAGGAGCGTGTGGTCGACGAGTCCGGCCACGCGTTCGCGGGTCCACCCGCCCATCAGAACGGCTCTTCGGTGCCGCCGGGATTGCAGCCGGCGGCCACCATCTGCTCGACGGGGACCTCCGGTCGCCACGGCTCGAGGTTCCAGCTCGTCTTACCGGGTGCGGCGAACTCCGCGAACTGCCAGTGGCAGTCGAACTGTTCCCGCATCCCGGGGATGGCGGCGTCGGGCGAGGCGGCGAGCACCTCGGCCCAGGCGTGTTCGGCTTCGGCGACGGTGCCGACCTGGCCTGCGGCCCGCCGGCCCGCGGTCGTCGGGTAGACGCGCAGGCTCGACAGATCGCCCCACTTCGCCCACGTGACATGGTCGATGTAGGGCGGTGGCGGGGCGGGTTGAGCGGCCGCGACCGGCGACAGGCTCATCGACAGCGGCAGGACCAGGGCCGCCGTCACGGCGGCCAGGAAGTAGCGCACGGACCTACCGCGACTTTCCCTGGATCTCGAGGATCTTGGGCCGCACGTCGACCAGGTAGACACCCGCCGCGCAGGCGCACACCGCGGCGCCGAACGCGTCGCGGAACAGCAGCAGGATCAGGACACCGCCGCCGAGGATGGCCAGCCATACCGGCTTGGTGAGTTTCCCGGCCGCGGTGTAGGCGTCGGGACGCTGGATCGCGGCGTGGACGAACGAGTACACGCCGACGACCAACACGATCAGAACGAGACCCAAGACGATGACGCCCGCAAGGTCGGCAAGTATCACCTCACCAGCCTATGCGGGCGTCATCCTTCGGTCGAATTCGACTTACTTCTGGGTGACCTTCTTGGCCGGAGCCTTCTTGGCCGGAGCCTTCTTCGCGGGAGCCTTCTTGGCCGGGGCCTTCTTGGCCGCCGCCTTGACCGGCTCGGCGGTCTCCTCGGTCTTCTTCGGCAGTTCGACACCGACGAGCTTGGCGGCGCGCTCACCGACGGCGCGGGTCTGCGTCGCCACGTTGCCCAGCGCCTGCTCGGTCAGCTCGACGGCCTGGTCGGTGTAGGTCTCGACCCGGTTGGCGGCGTCGGTGAAGCCGGGCTGGCTGCGCAGCCGCTCGAGTGCGGCCTCGCCACGCTCGACGAGCTTGGCGTAGGTGCTCTGCGCGGCCTCGGCGTAGCCCTCGGCGGCACGGCGCAGCTCGTCGGCGGTCAGCCGCTCCCGCAGCTCGGTGACCTGCGTCGGAAGCTCTTCCTGCAGTTTGTTGATGCGGGCCCGGCTCTCCTCGACGCGGCTGTTCGCGTCGGTGCGGGCCTCTTCGGCGCGGTCACGCAGGCTCGCGACGATCTCGTTGACGGTGGCCAGCGCCAGATCGGCGGCGCCGACGGCGGCGAGCAGCGGGGCCTTGAGGTCTTCGATGTCGACCTGGGGGTTCTTCTCAGCCATGGTGGATGTCCTTTCGGGAATCTTCGGGTGTGGTTTCTAGTGCGCGTTGGATCGGGTCGCCACTGATCGGTGTGTGTGCAGTCGTCGGCTCCTCGTCTACTTCGCTTCCGGCTACCTCGTTCTGCTGGCAGAACGACGTGTAGATGTCGAGCAGCACCTGCTTCTGCCGCTCGGTGATCGCCGTGTCGCTGAGGATGGCGTCGCGGACCTGTCCGGCCTCGCTGGGTTCGAGGATCCCGGCTCGCACGTAGAGCACTTCGGCCGAGACCCGCAACGCCTTGGCGATCTGGTTGAGCACATCGGCGGACGGTTTCCGCAATCCCCGCTCGATCTGACTGAGATAGGGATTGCTGACACCGGCCTTCTCCGCCAGCTGCCGCACGGACACCTGCGCCGCTTCTCGCTGGCTCCGGATGAAGCTGCCGATGTCCTGAGCGGCGTTGGTCACCACGGCGGCAAGATTCTCGTCCTGCGACATTGGGTGACAACCCCCTCGAAACGCGGGTATCCGATCAACGACATCACCAACCGTACGCGGGGGTGCTAACTTTTGCAAGCACTAGCTAGCGCAGGTCAGAACAGTAGCTGAGCTATCGAATAGATGACGAGGCCCGCGAGCGACCCGACGACGGTGCCGTTGATCCGGATGAACTGCAGATCGCGGCCGACGTGCAATTCGATGCGGCTGCTGGCCTCGTCGGCGTCCCAGCGCTCGATGGTGTCGGTGACGATCGTGGTGATCTCGGCGCCGTACTCGCCGACCACGTGCTGGGCGCCGCGGATGATCCAGTTGTCCACCTTGTCCCGCAGCTCGGCGTCGTCGCGCAAACTCTCACCGATGCGCATGACGGAGTCGGCGATGCGGGCACGCAACGTCGACGACGGATCGTCGACCGATTCGAAGATGATGCGCTTGGCCGCGCTCCACGCCGTCTCCGCGGCCCGCGCCACCTCGTCGCGGGCCATGATCTGCTCTTTGACGTTCTCCGCGCGCTCGATGGTGGCGTCATCGTTCTGCAGGTCATCGGCGAATTCGAACAGGAACTTGGTCGCCGACCGGCGCAGCTCGTGGTCTGGGTTGCGGCGCACCTTGTCGGTGAAGTCCATCAGCTCACGGTGGATCCGGTCGCCCACCAGGTGGTCGACCCAGCGCGGCGACCACGTCGGCGAATCACGCTCGATCACCCGCTCGATGACCTCGCCCGCGTTCAGCGACCACTCGAACGCCCGGTCGGCGAGCAGTTGGATGAGCGCCTCCTGACGCCCCTCCTGCAGCAGCTGCGAGAGCACCCGGCCCACCGGCGGACCCCACTGCGGTTCGGCGATCCGCTTGACGATCATCCGGTCGAGGACCTGCTGGACGTCCTCGTCGCGCAGCATCTCCACCAGCACCCGCAGCACGTTGGAGGCCTCCGTGGCCACACGTTCGGCGTGCGAACGGTCGGAGAGCCACTTGCCCAGACGGCCCGCCACCTCGGCGCTCCGCAGCTTGGTCTCGACGTTCTCCCGCGACAGGAAGTTCTCCCGGATGAACTCGCCGAGACCCTCGCCGAGCTGGTCCTTCTTACGTTTGATGATCGCGGTGTGCGGGATCGGGATGCCCAGCGGATGCTTGAACAGCGCGGTGACCGCGAACCAGTCGGCGAGCGCACCGACCATGCCGGCCTCGGCGGCGGCCCGCACGTAGCCGATCCACGGGGCGGCGGTCCCCTGCGACTGCGCCCAGGTGCAGACCAGGAAGATCACCGTGGCCCCGAGCAGGAACCCCAGTGCGACGGTTTTCATGCGCCGCAGACCGCGACGGCGTTCGGCGTCGGCGGCCGAGTCCGCGCCCGCGATCGCCTCGGCGAAGCTGGGCCGTTCGGACTGCTGTGTTGATACCACGGGTTCCATCATCCGCTATCCCGTCAGCGCAGCGGTCCGACGCGGCTGTCGGCGCCGATCCGCCGTAGTATCGAGACGGACTAGTGAACGGGACTACGGGGATAGTGGCACAACAGACCCCGCCTTTGGCGGTCAAGACCGATGGTCGGAAGCGGCGCTGGCACCAGCACAAGGTCGAGCGCCGCAATGAGTTGGTCGATGGCACCCTGGAGGCGATCCGCCGCCGGGGCAGCAACGTCAGCATGGACGAGATCGCCGCGGAGATCGGCGTTTCCAAGACGGTCCTGTACCGCTACTTCGTCGACAAGAACGACCTCACCACCGCGGTGATGATGCGGTTCGCCCAGACCACACTGATCCCGAACATGGCCGCCGCGCTGATGTCCAACCTCGACGGCTACGACCTGACCCGCGAGATCATCAAGGTCTACGTGGAAACCGTTGCGAACGAGCCGGAGCCCTACCGCTTCGTGATGGCGAACAACTCGGCCAGCAAGAGCAAGGCCGTCGCGGACTCCGAACGCATCATCGCCCGCATGCTCGCGGTGATGCTGCGCCGCCGGATGGCGCAGGCCGGGATGGACACCGGCGGCGTCGAGCCGTGGGCCTATCACATCGTCGGCGGCGTGCAGCTGGCCACGCACTCGTGGATGTCGCATCCGCGGATGAGCGCCGACGAGCTCATCGACTACCTGACGATGCTGTCGTGGAGTGCGTTGTGCGGCATCGTCGAAGTAGGCGGATCGCTCGAGAAGTTCCGGTCCGAACCGCACCCCTCCCCGATCCTGCCTCCCCAGTTGATGGAGCAATGAGCCGAGAACCCGAGCTACCCGCCCTGTGGTCCCACGACCCGCATGTCCACCTCCGCTTCCGTACCGGCGACAAGGTGGGCGACATCGAGACCGACGCCACACCCGGATTCATCGGCTCCAAGAGCGATGCCCCGGTGCTGCAGGCCGAGCGCAGTATGCGGCTGGGCGAACTGCAGGAGAAGCTCTACGCCAACAGCCGCGCGGGCGACACCCGCTCGGTGCTGCTCATCCTGCAGGGCATGGACACCGCAGGCAAGGGCGGCATCGTCAAACACGTTGTCGGAGCGGCCAATCCGCAAGGCGTGAAGTACACGAGCTTCGGTAAGCCCACTGCGGAGGAGTTGGCGCACCACTACCTCTGGCGTATCCGCAACGCGCTGCCGACGCCGGGGCACATCGGGGTCTTCGACCGCTCGCACTACGAGGACGTGTTGGTCGTGCGTGTGCACAACCTGGTACCGCCCGATGTGTGGGGGGCGCGCTACGACGAGATCAACGCCTTCGAACGCGAAATCGTCGACAGCGGAACCTCCATCGTGAAGGTCGCGATGTTCGTATCGCTGCAGGAGCAGAAGCGCCGCCTCGCCGAACGGCTGGAGCGCCCCGACAAGTACTGGAAGTACAACCCGGCCGACATCGACGAGCGGCTGCTGTGGCCGCAGTACGAGCAGGCCTACCAGGCGGTGCTCGACCGCACGTCGACCGACTACGCGCCGTGGCACGTGGTGCCGTGCGACCGAAAATGGTACAGCCGGCTGGCGATCACCGAGCTGCTCATCGAGGCGCTCAAACGCCTCAACATGTCCTGGCCGCCACCGGATTTCGACGTCAAGGCGGAGAAGAAGCGTCTCGCGAACGCCTAGGTTTGCGCCGACTGCACGGTTGTTGCCACGTCCTCTCGGCGTTCGTGTACAACAACCGTGCGCTCGGCGCAGTTGTACACAGGTTGAGCGATTGCCGTCGGGGTGCCCACCGGCACGGCCTGACGATGAGAGTGTGGGAGCCGCACTGATCATCGCCACCGAAGCGCTCGAGTCCGGCGAGTTGACGCGCCGAGACCTACGGCGCCGGTACACGATGGTCTATCGCAACGTCTACATCCGCAACGGTCTTCAGCTGACCGCAGAGGACCGGGCGCGGGCGGCCTGGCTCTGGTCGGGACGGCGGGCCACGCTCACCGGGCACTGCGCGGCCGCCCTTCTCGGCAGCCGTTGGATTCCGCCGGACGCCCCCGTCGAGATCGCCCACTCCCGCCGGCCAGCGGCCCGAGGAATGATCGCCCGCTGCAACACATTTCATGACAACGAGGTATGCGTCGTCGACGGCATCCGCTGCACCACCGTCGCCAGAACGGCTTACGACCTGGGGCGGCGACTCACCGAACAGATGGGCGTGGTCCGCATCGACGCGCTACTCAACGCGACCGGCGTGGCCCCCTCGACCGTCGCCGCCGTCGCGGCACGGCATCCCGGCGCCAGGGGCATCAGGCGGTTACGCAAGACACTGACACTGGTCGACGCGGGCGCCGAGTCCCCGCAGGAAACCCGGCTCCGGCTGCTGATCATCCGGTCGGGATTGCCGCGACCGGTGACGCAGATACCGGTGCACAACGAACTCGGACGAGTCGTTCGCCGCATCGACATGGGCTGGCCGGATGCCATGGTCGGTATCGAGTACGACGGCGAACAGCACTTCACCAATCCGCACGACTACGCCGCGGACATCGAACGGCTCGAGTTCCTCGCAGCGCGGGGATGGCTGATCGTCCGCGTAAGCGCCACCCAACTGCGTCACCGCCGGGCCGAGATCATCGACCGGGTGACGGCCGCTCGTCGAGCGCACGGTTGTTGACGGCCCTACTCGGCCGATGCGTACAACAAGCGTGCACTCGGCGCTAGTAGGAGTAGAAGCCTTGGCCCGACTTCTTGCCCAGCTGACCCGCCTCGACCATGCGCAGCAGCAGCGGCGGCGGGGCGTAGTGCGCGTCCTTGAGCTCGTCGAACATCGCGTCGGCGATCAGCTTCATGGTGTCCAGGCCGATCAGGTCGCTCAGCCGCAGCGGGCCCATCGGATGCGACAGCCCGGCCACGACCGCCTTGTCGACATCTTCGACGGTGGCGAAGCCCGCCTCGACCATCCGGATCGCCGACAGCAGATACGGCACCAGCAGCGCGTTGACCACGAAGCCCGACCGGTCGCTGCAGCGCACCACCTGCTTACCGAGCACGTCGCTGGCGAACGCCTCGGTCCGCGCGATCGCCGCATCGGTGGTCGTCAGCGTGCTGACCAGCTCGACCAGCGGCAGCACCGGCACCGGGTTGAAGAAGTGCAGGCCCAGCACTCGGCCCGAATTCTGCGTCGCCGCAGCGAGTTTCATGATGGGGATGCTCGAGGTGTTCGACGCCAGCACCGCGTCGGGGTCGGTGATGACCTTGTCGAGTTCGGCGAACACCTTGGCCTTGATCGCCACATCCTCGATGATCGCCTCGATGACGAGCTGGCGGTCCGCCATGTCGGCGAGGTCGGTGGTGAAGCTCAGCTTCCCGAGCGCCGCCGACTTCTCCCGATCGGTGACCTTGCCCGCGCTCACCCCACGCTCCAACGATTTGGTGATGCGGTTGCGACCCGCGGTGACCAGCGCGTCGGTGGTCTCGAAGACCAGTACCTCGACGCCCGCGCGGGCGGACACCTCGGCGATGCCGGCGCCCATCTGCCCCGCGCCGATCACGCCTACTCGTTCGATGGGATTGCTCACTGCTACTTCCTAACAGACGACGAGCGCACGGTTGTTGTCACGTCTATTCGACGTTTGCGTACAACAACCGTGCGCTCGGCGGTCAACGACTTAGTGGAACTGGCCCTCTTCGGTGGAACCGGTCAGCGCGGTGGTCGAGCTGGTCGGGTCGACGGTGGTGGCGATCCGGTCGAAGTAGCCGGCGCCGACCTCGCGCTGGTGCTTCGTCGCGGTGTAACCGCGCTCCTCGGCGGCGAACTCGCGCTCCTGCAGCTCGACGTACGCGGTCATCTGGTTGCGGGCGTAGCCGTAGGCCAGATCGAACATCGAGTAGTTCAGGGCGTGGAAGCCGGCCAGCGTGATGAACTGGAACTTGAAGCCCATCGCACCGAGTTCCTTCTGGAACTTCGCGATCGTCGCGTCGTCGAGATGCTTCTTCCAGTTGAACGACGGCGAGCAGTTGTAGGCCAGCATCTGGTCCGGGAACTCCGCCTGCACGCCCTCGGCGAACTTGCGGGCCAGCTCCAGGTCCGGGGTGCCGGTCTCCATCCAGATCAGATCCGAGTACGGCGCGTAGGCCTTGGCGCGCGCGATGCACGGCTCGATGCCGTTCTTGACGCGGTAGAAGCCTTCCTTGGTCCGCTCACCGGTGATGAACGGCTGATCGCGCTCGTCGACGTCGGAGGTGATCAGGGTGGCGGCCTCGGCGTCGGTGCGGGCGATGACGACGGTCGGCACGTCGGCGACGTCGGCGGCCAGGCGGGCCGAGGTCAGCGTGCGGATGTGCTGCTGGGTCGGGATCAGCACCTTGCCACCGAGGTGGCCGCACTTCTTCTCCGAGGCCAGCTGGTCCTCCCAGTGCGAACCCGCGACACCGGCGGCGATCATCGCCTTCTGCAGCTCGTAGACGTTGAGCGCGCCACCGAATCCGGCCTCACCGTCGGCGACGATCGGCACGAGCCAGTTCTCGACCGAGGTGTCGCCCTCGACCCTGGCGATCTCGTCGGCGCGCAGCAGCGCGTTGTTGATCCGGCGGACGACCTGGGGCACCGAGTTGGCCGGGTACAGGCTCTGGTCGGGGTAGGTGTGGCCGGACAGGTTCGCATCACCGGCGACCTGCCAACCCGACAGGTAGATGGCCTTCAGGCCGGCGCGGACCTGCTGGACGGCCATGTTGCCGGTCAGCGCGCCGAGCGCGTTCACGAACTCCATGTCGTGCAGCTGGTTCCACAGCACCTCGGCGCCGCGGCGGGCCAGCGTCTGCTCCTCGACGACCGAGCCCTGCAGGGCCACGACGTCTGCCGGGGAGTAATCGCGGGTGATGCCCTTCCAGCGGGGGTTGGTGTCCCAGTCCTTCTGGATCTCTTCGGGGGACTTCGGCTTGCCAACGGTCGACATTGAGTGGCTCCTTCGGTTACTTGCGTCGCTGCCGGTGCCGCCGTCGTTCCGGCTTGTTAACACCTGCAGGAGTTCACTGCCTTGCTGATGCGAGGATGCCCTACGGCATAACCGCAGGTCCACCCGTTTCAATCGCCAAGTTTTGCCAAGAGCTACACGGAACTTGCGAAGGTTGCGAAGGCGCGCACGGCTTGACCGGTTCAGTAGCTACTGGCCAGTAACCGGTTTCCGCTGGTCAGTACGCCCGTACTGTTAAACGGGGAACGTCACAGCGGGAAGATGCATGCGACGGCCTTGGTCTCGTCGCCGACCACATATGTGAGCGTTCTAACAGTCCGATCCGTGAGATCCGCACCGAACTTGTCGGTCGAACCGGGTGGGTGGACGTGCGAGATGATCTCCAGCTTGTCGCCGAGCGCGACCGGGAGGTCGTGTTCGATGGTCACCCGCAGCGGCGCCGTCAGCAACTCGGGATGGTTGTAGAGGTAGTCCTCGACCACCGACCAGTACACCGAGTTGTTCATGTGATCGAAGATGTCGATGTCGCTGACCCGGACCGGATACTCGCGGATCTCCTCGGCGTCGTCACGGCTGCCGGCACTCAGATACGCCTTCCAGCGCAGCCGGTTGACGTCGGTGGTGCGCTGCAACCCGGCGATGAAGTCGTCACTGATCCGCGCCGGCCCCTGCGTCTCGCGGTTGATGTTGATCCAGAACGCCTCGGATTCCATCAGCCCGCCCTTGCGGCCGTCGATGCGCACCCGCATCTCGCACCACCGGTTCGACGTCCCCGAACACCAGCGCCGCAGCCGCAGCATGTCCTGGAACTCGATGGGGCGGATCAGGTCGATCATCGTGCGCCGCACGATCCACAGCGGGTGCGTCTTCTCGTAGCCGAGTTCGCGCAGGTGGTCGGAGCCGATGTCCTGGATGTGCCGGGTGGCGGCGTCGAACTTCAGCCGCCCGGTCCGGTCCACGTCGGCCACCCGCAGCGGCCAGCCGGTGTCGAAGACGTCGGGGTGCGGATCCGGCACCGGCATCATCGTCTTGCTCAGGCCGGTCCCCGTGGTCGTACCGCTCACCTGTCGTCCTCCCTGCTGACTGCCCGACGCGTTGATGCCAGGCGCCCCGATCCTGCCACAGCCCGGCCCATGCCAAGACTGCGAAGGCCGTTGTTCGCAGCGTTGTTACGCTGGTTGACGTGGCAAAAACGTTCGTGGGGTCGCGTGTCCGGCAACTGCGCAACGAACGCGGATACAGCCAGGCGGCGCTGGCGCAGATGCTCGAGATCTCCCCGAGTTATCTGAACCAGATCGAGCACGACGTCCGCCCGCTGACCGTCGCGGTGCTGCTGCGCATCACCGAGGTGTTCGGCGTCGACGCCACGTTCTTCGCCTCCCAGGACGACACCCGACTGGTCGCCGAATTACGCGAAGTGGCGATGGACCGCGAACTGGGCGTCGAGGTCGACGTCTCCGAGATCGCCGACATGGTCGCGGCGCATCCGACGCTGGCCCGCGCCATGGTCAACCTGCACCGCCGCTACCGGCTGACCACCACGCAGTTGGCCGCCGCGACCGAGGACCGCTACAGCGACGGCACCGGGTCCAGTTCGGGATCGGGCTCGATCTCCATGCCGCACGAGGAAGTGCGCGACTACTTCTACCAACGCCAGAACTATCTGCACGAACTCGACTCCGCGGCCGAAGACCTCACCGTCCGCATGCGCATGCATCGCGGCGACCTCGCCGGTGAACTGTCCAACCGGCTGTCCACGGTGCACGGCGTGCACATCGTGCGGCGCATCGACCTCGGCGAGACCGTGCTGCACCGGTTCAAACCCGGCACCAAGACACTCGAGATGAGCACCCACCTGTCGGTCGGTCAGCAGGTGTTCAAGATGGCGGCCGAACTGGCCTACCTCGAATTCGGCGACCTCATCGACAAGATGGTCGACGAGGGCATGTTCACCAGCGACGAATCGCGCACCCTGGCCCGCCTCGGTCTGGCCAACTACTTCGCCGCCGCGACGGTGCTGCCGTATCGGCAGTTTCACGACGTCGCGGAGAACTTCCGCTACGACGTCGAACGGCTCTCGGCGTTCTACCAGGTCAGCTACGAGACGATCGGGCACCGGCTCTCGACGCTGCAGCGCCCGTCGATGCGCGGGGTGCCGTTCTCCTTCGTCCGCGTGGACCGCGCGGGCAACATGTCGAAACGCCAGTCCGCGACGGGTTTTCACTTCTCGTCCAGCGGTGGCACCTGCCCGCTGTGGAACGTCTACGAGACCTTCGCCAACCCGGGCAAGATCCTGGTGCAGATCGCCCAGATGCCCGACGGCCGCAACTACATGTGGGTGGCGCGGACCGTCGAGCGCCGGGCATCGCGCTATGGTCAGCCGGGTAAGACGTTCGCGATCGGTCTCGGATGCGAACTGCGCCACGCGCATCGGCTGGTCTACTCCGAGGGATTGGATCTTTCTGGTGAAAATGCGACACCCATCGGGGCCGGCTGCCGCGTATGCGAGCGGGACAACTGTCCGCAGCGGGCGTTCCCCGCGTTGGGCCGCGCCCTCGACCTCGACGAGCACCGGTCCACGGTCTCGCCATACCTGGTGAAGCAGTCGTGACGCGTATCGCACCCGGCGGATTCCGGGAACTGGGACCCCTGAACTGGGCCATCGCGAAGGCGGGTGCCCGTGCCATCCGCGCGCCGCGCTTCAGCCTGTTCAACGTGCTCGGCCAACACCGTCTGCTGTTCCTGGCGTTCCTGCCCTACAGCGGTGTGCTGCTCGGCCGCCTCGGCAAGCTGTCCCGTCAGGACGCCGAACTCGTGATCCTGCGGGTCGGCCATCTGCGCGAGTGTGAGTACGAACTGCAGCAGCACCGCCGGCTGGCCCGCAGCCGCGGCGTCGGCGCGGACCTTCAGGCCCGGATCTTCGAGGGCCCCGACGCCGAGGGTCTCACCGACCGGCAGCGGGTGCTCGTCACCGCCACCGACGAGTTCGTCGTCACCCGCGGGGTGTCACCGCAGACGTGGTCGGTGCTGGCCCGGCATCTCACCAAACCTCAGCTCATCGAATTCTGCCTGCTGGCAGCGCATTACGACGGTCTGGCGGCGACGATCAGCACGCTGCAGGTGCCGCTCGACTTCCCGGACTAGAGGGTCAGAGGTACGTCACGCCGAGCACGACGATCGAGAACAGCACCGGCGAGACCGCCAGACCCCATACGAACGACGACCACACGTGTTCCTTGCGCTGGAACCTGCGCCAGCCGAGGTAACCCAGCGCGGCGCCCACCACGAACGACAGCGCGGCGACCACCAGCACCCAGGTGCTGACGTCGGAGGTGTTGGTGGCGAGCGTGATCGCGATCAGCCACAGGATGTGGCCGATCACGAATCCGCCGACACCGGCGACGATCTCGTTTCTCAAAAGTTGATCATGTGGCCGGCAAGCCCGTGGAAGGCCTCCTGCAGCGCCTCCGACAGCGTCGGGTGGGTGTGCACGTTGCGGGCCAGTTCGTTGGCGGTCAGATCCCACTTCTGCGCCAGCGTGAGTTCGGGCAGCAATTCGGAGACGTCGTGGCCGATGAGGTGCCCGCCGATCAGTTCGCCGTACTTGGCGTCGGCGATGAGCTTGACGAAACCGCCGGGGGCGCCCATACCGTGCGCCTTGCCGTTCGCGGTGAAGGGGAACTTCGCGACCTTGACGTCGTAGCCCTCCTCGCGGGCCTGCTCCTCGGTCAGCCCGAAGCTCGCGACCTGCGGCTGGCAGAACGTAGCCCGCGGCATCATGCGGTAGTCGCCCAGCGGCAGGGTCTCGGCACCGGCGATCGTCTCGGCGGCCACCACGCCCATCGCCTCGGCGACGTGCGCGAGTTGCAGTTTCCCGGTGACGTCGCCGATCGCGTAGATGTGCGGCTTGTTGGTGCGCATGTAGTCGTCGATGCCGATGGCCTTGCGGTCGGTCAACTCGACCCCGGCCTTGTCCAGGCCGTAACCCTCGACGTTGGGCGCGAAGCCGATGGCCTGCAGCACCTTGTCGGTCTTGAGTTCCTGGGACTTGCCGTCCTTGCTGACGGTGACGGTGACGGAGCCGTCGCCTCCTTCGTCCTTGATGGACTCGACCTTGGTGCCGGTCATGATCTTGACGCCCAGCTTCTTGAACTGCTTCTCGATCTCCTTGGAGACCTCGGCGTCCTCGTTGGGCAGCGCGCGCGGCAGGAACTCGACGATCGTGACGTCGACACCGTAGTTCTTCATCACGTAGCCGAATTCCATGCCGATCGCGCCGGCGCCGGCGATGACGATCGAGCCGGGCAGTTCGCGCTCCATGATCTGTTCTTCGTAGGTGACGACGTTCTCCGACAGCGACGTGTTGGGCACCAGCTTGGTGCTCGCGCCGGTCGAGATGATCGCGTTGTCGAACGTGAGCGTCTCGGTCCCGCCCTCGTTGAGATCGACCTCGATGGTGTGGTCGTCGGTGAACTTCCCGTACCCGTGAACCTCGGTGATCTTGTTCTTCTTCATCAGGAAGTGCACACCGGCGACGCGGCCCTCGGCGACCTTGCGGCTGCGGTCGAAGGCGGCGCCGTAGTCGAACGTGGCCTCCCCGCTGATGCCGAAGGTCTTGGCCTCCTTGGTGAAGATGTGCGCCAGTTCGGCGTTGCGCAGCAACGCCTTCGACGGGATGCACCCCACGTTGAGGCATACGCCGCCCCAGTACTTGGGTTCGACGATTGCGGTGTTCAGCCCGAGTTGGGCAGCGCGAATAGCCGCGACGTATCCGCCGGGACCGGCTCCGAGAACGACGACGTCATAGTGGGTCACCCTCACCACCCTAGTGGTCGCGGCCGCTGTGTCAGTGTGCGATCCAGCCGAAAACGTAGGCGCCGTAGAGCGCGGCGGCGCCTGCGGTGGACGCCGGCGGCGCCGACATCAGCGCGATCGCCAGCGCCGTGACGACCGGTTTGCGGGCGACCATCGCGACGATCAGGCCGGCAACCGTGCAGCCGAGCAGGTAGACCAGCACGACGTACACGGGCCACGTCTTGTCGGGATCCAGGTCGCCGACCCACCAGTAGTAGAGGCCGGCGCCGACGGCGGCGGCGACCACCCACACCGCGGAGAGTACGAGCGCGAACACCCACCGCTTGAGGAACTGGTAGGAGCCGGGCAGCACGACCGGCTGCGCGGGCGGTACGACCATCGGCTCCGAGTCCGGTTCGAAGTCGAGCGCCTCGTAGGCGAGCGGATCGGGCTCCCGGTCGAGGGTGAGCGTGGGCTCGGGCCTGGCGGCCAGCGGCGTCACCGGATCGGGTTGGCTGAACCCGCCGGTGTCGAATGTCGGCAGGTACGGCGAGGTGTGCTCGCCGGTCGGGTGTTCGTTTCCGTTGTCAGCCACCGTTGACCACCTCGATCAGCGCCAATGTGCCCAGCCAGCCCGGCCCGATGGCCAGGATGAACGCCCCCAGCGTGGTGACCCACCGTCGAGCCGAACACAGGATCGTGACCACACCGACCGCGCCGGGCACACCGACGACGAGCGCGATGACGAGGTCGGGACGGACGGTGGCCGTGATCAGCAGCGTCGACGTGACGGCGGCGACCAGCCCGATGGCGGCGCCGACCAGCATGGCACTGGTCAGCAGCCAGGCGCGGGGCAGCGGAATCACGTATTCGACGATAACGCCGCCGGGCGCCCTCAACCCTGCACGCGCGCGGCGCGCCTCCCAGGTATCGGGCACGCGTCTTCGGCTCGAGCGACGACGGGTGCGCGACCGGCCGGGCGGTCCCCGTCGGCGTAGCGGGCGCCGGTCACCGGCGGATCCTGGGCCAACTCGGCGTTCTCGGCGTCGGTGAACGCGCGGGCGCGGCTGAGAAAACGCATGCCCTCGGGCGCTTCGAGGCTGAACCCGCCGCCGCGGCCGGGCACCACGTCGATGACGAGCTGGGTGTGTTTCCAGGTGTCGAACTGCGGGCCGGAGATCCAGACCGGCACACCGTCGGCTCCGACGTCGAGCACGGCGAGCAGCACGTCGCGGTCGCCGACGATGAAATCGCCGTCGGGATAACACATCGGCGACGACCCGTCGCAGCAGCCGCCGGACTGGTGGAACATCAGCGCGCCGTGGCGGCCCTGCAGCCTGGTGAGCAGGTCGGCGGCCGCCTGGGTGATCAGCGCCCGAGGCGGTGTCATCTAGAAGAAGCCCTGTGCCTTGTTGCTGTACGACACCAGGAGGTTCTTCGTCTGCTGGTAGTGGTCGAGCATCATCTTGTGGTTCTCGCGCCCGATGCCGGACTGCTTGTAGCCGCCGAACGCCGCGTGCGCGGGGTACATGTGATAGCAGTTCGTCCACACCCGGCCGGCCTTGATGTCACGTCCGGCCCGGTAGGCGGTGTTGCCGTCGCGGCTCCACACCCCGGCGCCCAGACCGTAGAGCGTGTCGTTGGCCATCGAGATCGCATCGTCGTAGTCCTTGAACGAGGTGACCGCGACGACCGGGCCGAAGATCTCCTCCTGGAACACGCGCATCGAGTTCTTGCCCTCGAAGATCGTGGGCTGTACGTAGAATCCGCCGTTGAGGTCGCCGCCCAACTCGGCGCGTTCACCGCCGGTGACCACGCGCGCACCCTCGTCCTTGCCGATCTCGATGTAGGACAACACCTTTTCGAGCTGATCGTTGGACGCCTGCGACCCGATCATCGTCTCGGTGTCGAGCGGATCCCCTTGGCGGACGGCCTTGGTGCGGATCGCCGCCAACTCGAGGAACTCGTCGTAGATGTCGGCCTGGACCAGGCTGCGCGACGGACACGTGCACACCTCACCCTGGTTGAGGGCGAACATCGTGAAGCCCTCGAGCGCCTTGTCCTGGTAGTCGTCGTTGGCGGCCATCACATCGGAGAAGAAGATGTTCGGGCTCTTGCCGCCGAGTTCGAGGGTGACCGGGATCAGGTTCTGGCTGGCGTACTGCATGATCAGCCGGCCCGTGGTGGTCTCCCCGGTGAACGCGATCTTGGCGATCCGGTTCGACGACGCCAGCGGTTTACCCGCCTCGACACCGAACCCGTTGACCACGTTGACCACACCGGCCGGGAGCAGGTCGGCGATCAACGACATCAGGTAGAGGATCGACGCCGGTGTCTGCTCGGCCGGTTTGAGGACGACGGCGTTGCCCGCGGCCAGGGCGGGCGCCAGCTTCCAGGTCGCCATCAGGATCGGGAAGTTCCAGGGGATGATCTGGCCGACCACGCCCAGCGGTTCGTGGAAGTGGTAGGCCACGGTGTCCTCGTCGATCTGCGACAGCGCACCCTCCTGGGCGCGGATCGCACCGGCGAAGTAGCGGAAGTGGTCGATCGCCAACGGGATGTCGGCGTTCAGCGTCTCGCGGATCGGCTTGCCGTTGTCCCACGATTCGGCGAGCGCGAGCGATTCGAGGTTGGCCTCCAACCGGTCGGCGATCTTGATCAGGATCTGCGCCCGCTCCCCCGGCGAGGTCTTGCCCCACGCCGTCGCCGCGCCGTGCGCCGCGTCGAGCGCCTTGTCGATGTCGGCCTCCGTCGAGCGCGGGATCTCGCAGAACGTCTGTCCCGTCACCGGTGTCAGGTTCTCGAAGTACTCCCCGCCCGCGGGCGCGACCCACTCGCCGCCGATGAAGTTGCCGTACCGCGACTCGAAAGCCATCAATGCATCCGCGGCACCGGGGCGTGCGTAGACAGTCATGCGTTTCCTCCTTGGTGGGGTTGGGAATTCGGTGGTCCGATGCGTGCGGCGCGGACGACGGGAGCGGTCGACGTCGGCAGGAGTCGCATCCTATCGGCGGGGTACTGCACGTCGAGATGCACGGTGTCGGTGATGCGGTACGGCTGCGCGGCGAGCAGTCCGATGAACTGTTTGCGCATCCGCGAGACCTCGGCGCGCACCGTCACCACCCGCGACGCATCGCCGTACAGATCGGCCGCCAGCTCCGGCGCCGACCGGCCCTGTCGCTGAACCGCAAGCGCGAGAAGGATTTCCGCGTGCCGGAGGCTCAGGTCGCGGCGCCAGCCGCCGGCCTGTCCGACCATCTTCAATACCGGCGCCTCAGGGTTACGCAGATCGAGCGCCACCTGCGACCCGGAGTCGGCCTCCCGGTCGCCGGCCAACCGGACCAGCCATCCCCCGGGCAGCGGATCGACGTCGCACAGCCCCAGCGCCGGGACCAGCAGCCGGCCGGGTGTCACCTCGCGGGGCAGCGCGATCCGGTTGTGCGGCGGAAGTGAATCCACCGCGGCGACCCAGCCGTCGGGGTCGACCGCGAGGGCGGGGCTGCCGATGCGGGCCAGGATGGGCGCCGCGACCATCCGCAGGCTGTTCAGGGTGCGGTTGTGTTGTTCGCGCAGATGCGATTCGGCGAGGCGCGCCACGGCGTCGACGAGCGCCACCGTCGTCGGATGCACGGTGGCCGCGGGCCCGGACACGTCCACCACGCCGATGACGTGACCGGTCCTGGGATCCTTGATGGGCGCGCCCGCGCAGGTCCACGGGTGGTGGCTGCGCGAGAAGTGCTCGGCGGAGAACACCTGCACCGCGGCGTTCGACATCAGCGCGGTGCCGATGGCGTTGGTGCCGACGGCGTTCTCGCCCCAGTGCGCCCCCTCGATGAAGCCCAGCCGGTCCGCGGACCCGAGCACCGCACGCGACCCCGCCCGCCACAGCACCCGGCCCCGCGCATCGGCGACCACGAGGATGTTGTCGCCCTCGACGATCAGCGATTCCAGCCCGCGCGAGAGGTCCTCGAGCACCGACATCAACCCGGAGGAGTGGCGCATCTCCTCCAGCGTGGCGCCCTCCACCTCGGGGTCGGGCAGCGTGTCGGGTTCGATGCCGCGGGCCATGAGCCGGCGCCACGAGTCCTCGATGACCTTGCGGGGACGCGCGGGGGCGCGGCCACCCGCCATGGTGGCGTCGTAGACCGCCGACATCAGCCGGGCGTACTGACGTGGGTCCTCGCCCGCTGCGACAGCGGGTTCCGGGACGGGCGGGCGAGGCATCACTGCCGATTGTGCTCCCCGTCACAACGGCGCGGCAACGAGGTCACCGGTAGACCATGCCGCCGTCGATGAGACCGGCCTGTCCGGTCATGTAGTCGGCGCCGGGTCCGGCCAGGTAGGCCACGAAACCTGCCACGTCCTGCGGTGTCTCCGGTCGGCCCAGCGCGATGGTCTCGGAGAACTTCTCGAACGTCTCACCTTCGGCGGCACCGGTGAGTTCGGCGAACCGCTTGTCGATCTCCACCCACATGTCGGTGCCGACCACCCCCGGGCAGTAGGCGTTGACCGTGATGCCGTCGGCGGCGTACTCCTTCGCGGCGGCCTGGGTCAGAGCGCGCACCGCGAACTTCGTCGCGCTGTACGGGCCGAGCATCGCGAAACCCTCGTGGCCGGCGATCGACGAGGCGTTGATGATCTTGCTGACTTTCCCTTCAGCCTGGTTGCCCAGTTCCTTGAACTTCGCGGCCGCCGCCTGGATGCCCCACAGCACGCCGTCGACGTTGATCGCCCACAGTCGCGCGAGGTCCTCGGCAGTCACCTCGGCGATGGGGCCCACGAGCGCGATCCCGGCGTTGTTCACCATCACGTCGAAACCGCCGAGCGCGGCCGCGGCATGGTCCACTGCGGCGAACACGGCGTCGCGATCCCTCACGTCGGCGACGAAAGTCGTTGTCTTCGAGCCTATCTCGCTGATCTCGGCGGCCGCATCGGGGAGGCCGGCCTCCGACACGTCGACCAGTGCGATGTCGGCGCCCTGCCGGGCCAGTTCGACGGCGATACCGCGGCCGATGCCGCGACCGGCGCCCGTCACCAGGGCGACCTTGCCGGACAGGGGTGCGGGGATCTGTGTTGCCATACCCCAGTTGTATGTGACCGCGACCACACCCCGAAAGAGTTGCATCGGGTTGCATGCCGGTATGCAACGGCGTGCAACCCTTGTGCAGCCGTCGCCGGCGGTGTGCGCTGGGTCACATGACACAAACTCTTGCCGATCCTCGGGAACCGACCACCGATCTGACGCCGCAGCAGCGCGTCGACGCCTGGCTCGCCGACTTCGAGGCCGCGTTGGCGGTGCGTGACATCGAACGCGTGGTGGCCAAGTTCGCGACCGACAGCTTCTGGCGTGACCTGGTGGCGTTCACCTGGAATATCAAGACACTCGAAGGCCGCGACGGCATCGCCGACATGCTCACCGCCCGGCTGACCGAAACCGACCCGGCCCGCTTCCGGACGCGGGAGGCCCCGACGGTCGACGGCGACGTCACGACGGCGTTCATCGAGTTCGAGACCGGCGTCGGCCGCGGCGTCGGACACCTGCGGCTGCGGGGCGACGAATGCTGGACCCTGCTGACCACGATGCAGGAGATCAAGGGCCACGAGGAGCGCAAGGGGCCGTCGCGGGTGCTCGGCGCGGTGCACGGATCGGACCCGGATCCGCGGTCGTGGGCGGAGAAGAGGGCCGAGGAGGACGCGGCGCTCGGGCGGACCGTCCAGCCCTACGCGCTGGTCATCGGCGGCGGGCAGGGCGGCATCGCGCTCGGCGCGCGGCTGCGCCAACTCGGCGTGCCGGCCATCGTCGTCGACCGTCACGAACGACCCGGTGACCAGTGGCGCAAACGGTACAAGTCGCTGTGCCTGCACGACCCGGTGTGGTACGACCACCTGCCCTACCTGCCGTTCCCCCAGAACTGGCCGGTGTTCGCGCCCAAGGACAAGATCGGCGACTGGCTGGAGTTCTACACCCGCGTGATGGAGGTGCCGTACTGGTCGAAGACGACCTGCCTGTCGGCTGTGTTCAATCCGGGGTCGGACGGCGCCCCCGACACGTGGACGGTCGAGGTCGACCGTGACGGCGAGCGGCTGACCCTGCGCCCGACGCAGCTGATCCTGGCCACCGGCATGTCGGGCAAACCCAGCGTTCCGACGCTGCCGGGCCAGGACGTCTTCCGCGGCGAGCAGCACCATTCGAGCGCACACCCGGGACCCGATCGCTACGTCGGCAAGCGGGCCGTGGTGATCGGGTCGAACAACTCCGCCCACGACATCTGCAAGGCGCTCGTCGAGAACGGCGTCGACACCACCATGGTCCAGCGGTCCTCCACGCACATCGTGAAATCGGACTCGCTGATGGACCTCGGCCTCGGCGACCTGTACTCCGAGCGGGCGCTGGCGGCGGGCATGACGACCGAGAAGGCCGACCTCACGTTCGCCTCACTGCCGTACCGGATCATGCACGAATTCCAGACCCCGATCTACGACGCGATCCGCGAGCGGGACAAGGACTTCTACGAGCGGCTGACCGCAGCGGGGTTCGAATTGGACTGGGGTGACGACGGTTCCGGGCTGTTCATGAAGTACCTGCGCCGCGGGTCGGGCTACTACATCGACGTCGGGGCGTGCGATCTGGTGGCCGACGGGACGATCAAACTCGCCCACGGTCAGGTGTCGCACCTGACCGAGGACACCGTCGTGCTGGCCGACGGCACCGAACTGCCGGCCGACGTCGTGGTCTACGCGACGGGCTACGGCTCGATGAACGGCTGGGCCGCCGACCTCATCGGTCAGGACGTCGCCGACAAAGTCGGCAAGGTGTGGGGACTGGGCTCGTCGACCACCAAGGACCCCGGGCCGTGGGAGGGCGAACAACGCAACATGTGGAAACCGACCCAGCAGGAGAACCTGTGGTTCCACGGCGGCAACCTGCACCAGTCGCGGCACTACTCGTTGTATCTCGCGCTACAGCTCAAGGCCCGCTTCGAAGGCATCCCGACACCCGTGTACGGACTGCAGGAGGTGCACCACCTGAGCTGACGCCCCACGGGCGACAATGAATGGGTGACGGTAGACGACGCGCACCTGTGGCTCGAGGACATCACCGGCGACGACGCCCTGGACTGGGTGCGACGGCACAACGAACCGACCCTGGCCGACCTGGGCGGTGAGCGCTTCGAGCAGATGCGCGCCGAGGCGCTCGAGGTGCTCGACACCGACGCCCGCATCCCCTACGTCCGGCGCCGCGGTGAGTACCTCTACAACTTCTGGCGCGATGCGGCCAACCCGCGGGGGCTGTGGCGACGCACCACGCTGGAGAGCTACCGCACCGAGGAGCCCGACTGGGAGGTGGTCATCGACGTCGACGCACTCGCCCGCGCCGACGACGAGAACTGGGTGTGGGCGGGCGCCGACGTCATCGACCCCGACCACACCCGTGCGCTGATCAGCCTCTCGCGCGGCGGTGCCGACGCCGCGATCGTGCGCGAATTCGACATGGTGTCAATGGAGTTCGTCGACGGCGGGTTCGAGCTGCCGGAGGCCAAGACGGCGATCACGTGGGAGGACGAGGACACCGTCCTGGTGGGAACGGATTTCGGGGAGGGCGCCCTGACCGAATCCGGTTATCCGAGGCTGGTCAAGCGGTGGCGTCGCGGTACGCCGCTCACCGAGGCCGAGACGGTCTACAGCGGCGAGCCCGCCGACGTCATCGTCACCGCGTCGGTCGATCGGACACCGGGCTTCGAGCGCACCGTGGTGCGCCGCGCCGTCGACTTCTTCAACGACGAGGTGTACGAGTTGCGCGCCGGCGAACTCAGCCGCATCGACGCCCCGACCGACGCGACCGTGTCGGCACACCGCGACTGGCTGCTCATCGAGCTGCGCAGCGACTGGGACGGCTACCGGGCAGGATCGCTGCTGGCCGCGAAATACGACGAATACCTCGATGGCACAAGGGCTCTGCAGGTGGTGTTCGAACCCGATGAGCACACGTGCCTGCACCACTACGCGTGGACCAAGGACCGACTCGTGGTCGTCACGCTGGCCGACGTCGCGAGCCGCGTCGAGGTGTACACCCCCGGCGAGTGGACGGCGCAGCCCGTGCCGGGACTGCCGGACAACACCAACACGGTGATCGTGGCGGCCGACGACCTGGGCGACGAGATCTTCCTGGACTCCAGCGGTTTCGACACCCCGTCGCGGCTCCTGCAGGGCGCGGCCGGCGGTGAACTCACCGAGATCAAGCGGGCGCCGTCGTTCTTCGACGCCGCCGATCTCAAGGTCGACCAGCACTTCGCGACATCAGCCGACGGCACCAAGATCCCGTACTTCGTTGTCGGCCACCGGCATCAGCAGGCGCCCGGGCCGACGCTGCTGGGCGGTTACGGCGGGTTCGAGGTCGCGCGCACACCCGGTTACGACGGTGTGCTCGGCCGGCTCTGGTTGTCTCGGGGCGGCACCTACGTGCTGGCCAACATCCGCGGCGGCGGGGAGTACGGACCGACGTGGCATACGCAGGCGATGCGCGAGGGCCGCCACCTGGTGGGTGAGGACTTCGCCGCCGTCGCAGCCGATCTCGTCGAACGCGGAATCACGACGGTCGACCGGTTGGGCGCGCAGGGCGGCAGCAACGGCGGGCTGCTGATGGGGATCATGCTCACGCAGTACCCGGAGTTGTTCGGCGCGCTGGTCTGCAGCGTGCCGCTGCTCGACATGCGCCGGTTCCACCTGCTGCTCGCCGGGGCGTCCTGGGTGGCCGAGTACGGCAACCCGGATGACCCGGACGACTGGGAGTTCATCTCGAAATACTCTCCCTATCAGAACATCTCGGCCGAGCGCCGATACCCGCCGGTGCTGATCACCACCTCCACACGCGACGACCGCGTGCATCCGGGACATGCGCGCAAGATGACCGCAGCGCTCGAGGATGCCGGACAGCCGGTGCAGTACTACGAGAACATCGAGGGTGGGCACGGCGGCGCCGCGGACAATTCGCAGGCTGCGTTCCGCGCGGCGCTGATCTACGAGTTCCTGTGGCGGAAGCTGGGCGGATAGGCGTTCACCGGCGACAGCACCGCGGGTTGTCACCCGTGTCATCTCTCAGGACATCGGTGACAGTTCTGCATCAGGACATCGGTGACGGTTCTGGTGGTCTTGGTGGTGACAGTTCTGCCCCGAGGCTGCGGTGGTGGCTGTCAATGAACCCATCGATCCTCTCGTTCGGCTGGCGATCTCGCAGTGGCCCGATAACGCTCCTCGCGGAGCGGTGTCGACGTTCTGCGCCGAGTACGGCATTTCGCGTAAGTCGTTCTACGAGTTGCGTAAGCGTGTGAAGACTGAGGGGCCGGCAGCGGTGCTCGAACCGATGACACGACGACCGAAGTCGAGTCCCTCGAAGCTGAGCGACGAGGTCAAGGAACAGGCCTTGGCCGTACGTGCCGCTCTGGAGGCCACCGGGCTGGATCACGGCCCGATCAGCGTGCACGACAAGATGCACGCGATGGGCCTAGAGCGGGTCCCTTCCACGGCGTCGCTGGCGCGGGTGTTCCGTGAGGCGGGCGTGGCTCGCCTGGAGCCGAAGAAGAAGCCGCGCTCGGCTTGGCGGCGTTTCGTCTACCCGGCGCCAAACGCATGCTGGCAACTCGACGCCACCGAGTACGTGTTGAGCGGCGGGCGCAGGTGCGTGATCTTTCAGCTCATCGACGACCACTCCCGCTACGCGCTCGCCTCCCACGTCGCACTCAGCGAGACCGCCAAGGAGGCGATCGCCGTGGTAGATAAAGCCATCGCCGCCCACGGGGTGCCCCAACGGCTGCTGTCGGACAACGGGATCGCGCTCAACCCGTCACGGCGTGGGCATGTCGGCCAACTCGTCGCCCACCTGGCCGCCCTGGGCGTGGAGGCGATCACCGGCAAGCCCTACAAGCCGACCACCCAGGGCAAGAACGAACGTTTCCATCAGACCCTGTTCCGCTACCTCGACAAGCAGCCGATCGCCGAGTCGCTGGCCGAACTGCAGTGCCACGTCGACGCCTTCGACGGCATCTACAACACCGAACGCCCCCACCAAGGGCTACCGGGGCGTGTCACACCCCGCACGGCATGGGAGGCAACCGCCAAAGCGCCGGCTCCTCGTCCCAAGCCCGACCCGCCCTCGTTCGACCACGCCGTAGTCAGACCACACCGGCCCGCACCGACGCCCGCGGACCTCCCACACGGCACTTCGGTCAAGACTCTCAATACCGCCGGCGCCTTCGTCCTCGCCGGCGTCACCTACAAAGTCGACGGACGACGCAGTCTCGAGCAGGTCCTAGTCGTCATCGACGGCGACAAGATCACCGCGGCCGACCTAGACGGCGAAGTCCTCATCGAACACACCCGCCCCGCACCCGGAATCACCTACGTCGGCAACGGACGACCCCGCGGCCCACACCCCAAGACCACCCAAACGTCACCGAAGTCCTGACACATCAACCGTCACCGATGTCCTGATACAGAACGGTCACCGATGTTTTGAGACATCACAGCGGGTTGTCACCCGTCGACGCTACAATCGAACACATGTTCGATACGGTGTTTGCGGGGCTGGAGGAGTCCGCGCTTCTTGCTGCGATCGAGCAGTCCGCGCGTGAGGAGGCGCAGGCCGGGGCGCGGAAGTTGGCCGCGATCGCGGAACTGGTGCATCTGACGGTGACCTGCGACGAGGAGTGCGACGGATGGGTGTATGACTCGTGGGCTGCGGCCGCCTCCGAGATCGGGGCGGTGTTGAACATCGGCCACAAGCGGGCGTCGGGGCAGATGCGGATCGCGGTCGCCCTGCGTGACCGGCTGCCCAAGGTCGCGGCGCTGTACCTGCAGGGGCGGTTGAGTGCCCGGTTGATCTCCGAGATCAGCTGGCGCACCCGCCTGGTCGACGACGAGCAGGTGCTGGGGCTGTTGGATGCGGCGCTGGCCGAGGCGGCGTTGCGGTGGGGGCCGTTGTCGGAGGCGCGGTTGGCCCGGGCCCTCGATGCGGTGATCCACCGGTATGACCGGGATGCGGTGATCCGAGCCAAAGACACCGTCAAGACCCGCGACTTCCATATCGGATCCGTTGATGATCCCGACGAGTTGGTGTTGGTCTGGGGTCAGCTGCTGGGCTGTGACGCCGCAGCGCTGTCGGCGCGGATCGCCGCGTTGCTCAAAGGGATCTGCGACAACGACCCGCGCAGCGTGGGTGAGCGGCGCTCGTGTGCGGTGGGCGCCATCGTCCAGGGCCACGACCATCTGCCGTGCCGCTGCGGCTCCCCCGCATGCGCGGCAGCAGCGCCGGAGAAGTCGAATGTGGTCATCTCGGTGATCGCCGATCCGGCCGCGGTCGAGGCGGCCCAGAAGCTGATCGCCGCCGAGGACGAACACCACGCCGCGAAGGACGAGCCCGAACCCGTCCCGTGCCCGCAGGATTCGGGGGTGGCGTTGCTGCCCGGGGTGAAGCTCCTGCCGATCGTGGCGTTGGCCGAGGCGATCCGCGGTGGAGCGGCGATCAAACCGTTGTGGCTGCCCGGCCCGGATCCCGAACCGCACTACCGGCCCTCGGCCACGCTGGCCGCGTTCGTGCGCGCCCGCGACCTGTTCTGCCGCTTCCCCGGCTGCGACGTGCCCGCCGAGCGCTGCGATATCGACCATGTCGTGCCGTGGCCGTACGGACCCACCCACGCGTCGAACCTGAACTGCAAATGCCGCACCCACCACCTGGGAAAGACCTTCTGGGACGGCTGGCATGACGAACAATCACCTGACGGCACGGTGACCTGGACAACGCCGACCGGCAAGCGCCACACCACGGTGCCGGGCAGCCGGCTGTTCTTCCCCGAATGGGACACCACCACCGCCGAGTTACCGCCGCTGGCCCAACCGCCCCCGGACCCCGGGCGCACCGCGAAGATGCCCAAGCGACGACGCACCCGCGCCGCCGACAACGCCGCCCGCGTCAAAGCCGAACGCGAACACAACGCCGCCCAACGAAATTCGCGCGCGGAGCGACCACCACCGTTCTGACGAACGGCTAGCGAGAGCGGCCGTGCGGTGCCCGCAATCCGAGCGCGCGGCGGCCGGCCGCGATCAGCTGATCGCGCAGCTCCGCATCGTCGGCGTCACCGTAGTCGGCGCCTGCCGCCGAGGCGATCCCGGACATGACGACCGCGGCTTTCACCTGACCGCCCAGGCCGGGTTCGACGGCGGCGAACACGGCCATCTGACGCTCCACGACCGCACCCCAGTCCGCGCGGATCCGCAGCAGGGCGACGACGCCGGGGTCGCCGGTGAGCAACGGGATCAGGTCGCGGTGGGCCGCGGCCAGCGCGGCGTAACCGCAGAGCAGGTGGTCGGCGCGGGCGCGGACTCCGGTGCGGGCCTCGGCTGCCTCGACGAGGGCGGTCACCTCGGCGATGAGCGGTTCCATCACCGCGCTCAGGAGTTCGTCGCGGGTGCGGAAGTGGTGGTAGATGGCCGACTTCGTCAGGCCGAGTTCGTCGGAGATCATCTGCAGTGACGTACCGGCCACGCTGTGTTGTTTGAACAGCTCGATCGCCACGTCGATGAGACGCTGCCGGGTCGGTCCCCCGTGGGCGATTGTCTGGCTGCTCACACTCCAGACTCTACCTGACCATTCGTACAGGAATCTGCTGTACGTTTGGTCAGGAGAGACCTGTACGGTTGGTCAGTAGATTCGCGCCGCCGACCACGCCCTAGGAGAGCATGTGACGACCCTTGAATCGCTCGACTTCTTCCACGACGAGACGCTGATCGACGACCCCTACCCGGTGCTGAACCAGATGCGCGAGGCCGGCCCCGTGCTGCGTGAACCGGTCCACGGCGTCATGATCGTCACCGGCTACGACGAAGCGCTCGCCGTCCTCGGCGACCCCGAGACGTTCTCCTCGTGCAACTCCGTGACCGGACCCATTCCGGGCTTCCCGGTTCCCCTCGAGGGTCTGGACGGTGCCGAGGTGAGCGCGCTGATCGACGCGCACCGCGAGGAGTTGCCGTTCAGTGACCAGCTGCCCTCGTTCGACCCGCCCAAGCACACCGCGCACCGTTCGCTGCTGTCCCGCCTCATCACACCCAAGCGGCTCAAGGAGAACGAGGAGTTCATGTGGACCCTCGCCGACCGGGTGCTCGACCCGTTCCTGGCGCAGGGTGGCGGCGAATTCATCCGGCAGGTCGCGGGCAAATTCGCCCTTCTCGTCGTCGCCGACCTGCTCGGCGTGCCCGAGGAGGACCACGCCGAGCTGACCGCGAGGCTCACCGGCGACATGGCACTCGGCAGCACCGATGACACCGTCATGGAGCACGCCCCGCTGGAGTACCTCTACACCCGCTTCACCGACTACATCGACGACCGTCGCAAGGCGCCGCGCGACGACATCATGACGGGGATGGCGCTCGCGACCTTCCCGGACGGGTCGACGCCCGAGGTCATCGATGTCGTCCGGGTCGCCGCCAACCTGTTCTCCGCCGGTCAGGAGACCACCGTCCGGTTGCTGTCGACGGCGCTGCAGCTGGTCGCCGAGAATGCGGAACTGCAGGCTGCACTGCGTGATTCGCCGGACAAGATCTCCAACTTCAACGAGGAGTGCCTGCGCTTCGAGAGCCCCATCAAGGGGGACTTCCGATTGGCCCGCGCGACGACGACCCTGGGCGGCGTCGAGATCCCCGCAGGGACGACGCTGATGGTCCACCTCGGGGCCGCCAACCGCGACCCCCGCCACTTCGACAACCCGAACGTCTTCGACCCGGACCGACCGAATGCCCGGCGCCACATCGGCTTCGGCAGGGGTGTGCACAGCTGCATCGGCGCACCACTCGCGCGCGCCGAGGGCCGGGTGCTCCTGGAGCGGCTGCTGGCACGCACCACCGCCATCACCATCGACGAGGCCGCACACGGACCAGCCGGTGCACGGCGCTACGCCTACGTGCCGACCTACGTCCTGCGCGGCCTGACCGATCTGCACGTCAAGGTCACCCGATGAGGGTCACCGTCGACGACGACCTCTGCCGCGGCCACGGGGTCTGCGCGGCGGTGTGCCCGTCGGTGTTCGTCATCACCGACGGCGGCTATGCCGAAGCCACCGCCGACGGCATCCCGCCGGACCTCGAGGCCTCGGTGCGCGAGGCGGTCGACGGGTGTCCCGAACACGCCATCCACATCAAAGAGGAGAACCATGTCAACTGATTTCGACCGCAGAGAGCGCAAGGCCTTCGACCTGACCGGCAAGGTCGTCGTCGTGGTGGGAGCGGGACAGAGCCCGGGCCCCGGCATGGGCAACGGGCGCGCGATCTCGCTCCTGGCGGCACGTCACGGCGCGGAGGTCGTGGCGGTCGACCTGAACCCGGCCGCGGTGAAAGAGACCGTCGAGATGATCCTCGCCGAGGGCGGCAAGGCCTACGCCATCGAGGCGGACGTCGCCGAGAAGGACGATTGCCGGCGAATCTTCGACACGGCGATGGCCACCAGCGGTCGTGTCGACGGCATGGTCTACAGCGTCGCGACCAATCCGCCGTTCGACATCGAGACGAACTCGATGACCGTCGAGAACTTCAACCGCGGCATCAACGTCAACATGCTCGGGTGCTACTACTGCAATCTGTATGCCGCACAGTGCATGGAGCGCAACGACGGGGACTCCACCGGCAGCATCGTCAACCTCTCGTCGATCGCGAGCGTGAAGAACGAACTCGGTCTGAACATCGGCATCATGCCCTATGCGCTGGGCAAGAGCGGTCTGAACCAGATCACCGAACTGACCGCCGTGCAGTACGCGGCGGCCGGCATCCGCGCCAACACGTTGATGCTGGGCCCCATCGATTCCGTTCTGGCGAAGAATGATTCGCAGTCGCTCTTCGGATTGGACGCCGAGGAGGCGACCCAGCGGCACAACGAGGTCGTCAAGCTCAAGATGGGCCGCGGCAGCGTTTGGGAGAGCGCCTACGCCGCCGTGTATCTGCTCGCCGACGAATCGCGGTTCATGACCGGACAGCAGATCCGGCTCGATGGTGGCGCCACCTTGGTGCGGTGACCACCGCGAACTCCAACCCGTGCTGGTTCAACGTCACCGGCAGCGGTTCGTCCGGTGAGAGGTGTGGCATCGACGAAATTCGGAAGTCCAACGCGCTCAACAGGTTCGCCAACAGCGTGCTGGTCGTGAACAACGCCAGGTTGCGTCCGGGGCACTCGGCCGGACCGGCGGAGAACGGCACCAACTGCGGATAGGAGCGGGCGCGGCCGTCGAGCCAGATGTCGGGCACGAAGTCGTTCGCGAACGGCAACAGCTTCGGGTCGCGGTGGAACGCCGGCGTCACGATCATGAGCCCGGCGCCCTTCTCGGTCGTCTCGCGCAGGATCGTCGGCGTGGTCGGCCACAACCGCACCGACTCCAGTACGCACGCCCGCAGGAACGGCCGCAGCCTCAGCCGGTCCGGCTCCGCGGCATCCTCGATCGCCCTGGCCATCGCCGCCGGATGCGTCGCCAGTACGGCCAGCGCCCGCAACTGCGCGATCCCCGCGGCGTCGAAGGCGAACAGCCACTGCGGGAGCGGGCCCACCGGATCGACGGCACCGCTCGCGGGCACCGCGGCGGCCAATGTTCCGATCTGCGGATCCTCCACGTAGTCGTAGAGCCGCTCGAGGAACCTCGCCCGCGTGCGGTAGTGCGGCATCGACAGGAACGACCAGTTGCGCGCCCTGCGCAGCCGCAGCAGCGCATCGGTGATCTCGTCGTCGTCGCGGGCGCGGTCGCCGAGTGCGATCCGGCGCACGATCCGCCACCACGCGGCCATGAACTGGTTCGCATCCATGGTGCCGCGGGCGGTGACCTCATCCGTCAACTCGCGCGCCTCCGCGGCGATCACGTCGCCGAAAGCACCGGCGAGGCGGTGCATCTCGGCACCTGAGTCGAGTGCCGCGTCGTCGAGGTCGCGCCGCTGGGACCACTCGAGGGACTTGCGCTCCTCACGGTTGGCCGGGTGGAACGGTTCGGGCGCACCGGCGAGCACCCGGCGGACGTCGTCGGGGTCGAGCACCACCACCATGCGCCGGCCCGGCAGCACCAGCTCGACCGGCCCGGCGCCGAATTGCTCCCGCAGCTGCTGCATCCGGCGGACCGCCCTGGCGGCGGTCGACGCCGGACCCAGGTCGGCCAACGTCGCGGCGGCCCTCGCCCCGGTGAGTCGACGCCCACTCGCTCCCATGAACTGGCATTTCCCCGGCCGGCACCCTGCCAAACTGCAGGTATGACGGAGTTCGAGACGCTGCTCTACCGCACCGACACCGACGCCGCCGTCGCGACGATCACCCTCAACCGGCCGGATCAGCTGAACACGATCGTGCCGCCGATGCCCGACGAGATCGAGTCCGCGATCGGACTCGCCGAGCGGGATCCGCAGGTCAAGGTCATCGTGTTGCGCGGCGCGGGCCGGGCGTTCTCGGGCGGCTACGACTTCGGGGGCGGATTCGCGCACTGGGACGAGTCGATGAACAGCGACGGCCGCTGGGACCCGGGCAAGGACTTCGCGTTCGTCACCGGCCGCGCCACCTCGCCGACCGGGAAGTTCATGTCGATCTGGCGGGCGTCGAAACCCGTCATCGTGCAGGTGCACGGCTGGTGTGTCGGCGGGGCGAGCGACTACGCGCTGTGCGCCGACATCGTGATCGCCAGCGACGACGCCGTCATCGGCACGCCGTACGCCCGGATGTGGGGTGCCTACCTGACCGGGATGTGGCTCTACCGGCTCAGCCTGGCGAAGGTGAAGTGGCATTCGCTGACCGGTGAACCGCTGACCGGCGTCGAGGCCGCCGCCGTCGAGTTGATCAACGAATCGGTGCCGTTCGAACGTCTCGAGGCGCGGGTGGCCGAGGTGGCCGGACGACTGGCCCGGATTCCGTTGTCGCAGTTGCAGGCCCAGAAGCTGATCGTCAACCAGGCCTACGAGAACATGGGGCTGGCCTCCACGCAGACCCTCGGCGGCATCCTCGACGGGCTGATGCGCAACACCCCGGAGGCGCTGGAGTTCATCGCGACGGCCGAGTCGCACGGCGTGCGCGCCGCGGTCGAACGGCGCGACGGTCCGTGGGGCGACTACAGCCAGGCTCCCCCACACCGGCGCCCCGATCCGTCACACTCGATCGATCCCTGATCGCTCCGGTGGACGCCCCAGACCCCCGAGCAGCGAGACCACCACACCGACCGCCACCAGCGCCCCACCCGCGGCCAGCGTCAGATTCAGCCAGTGGTGCAGGCTGTCCTCGGCGTGTCGGACCATCTCGTCGGCGATCCGGCGGAAGTTGCCCTCCGTGCGGTTGAGCGCGTCGTCGATGTAGCCGTTGGCCACCTCCAGCCCGGCCCATCCGGCCGCACCGACCAGCAGGGCCGAGACGCCAAGCGCGGCAAGCCCTTTGCCGCGCCGGCGCGAACTCGCCAGCGTCAGCAGTGCGAACACCGCGGTGAGCACCGCCAACCCGATGCTGACCCACGGCCCCCACGTCGCCACGGCCTGGAGACGGCCCGGCCGCAGTTCGGGCGACGGCACGGTGACCGGGACCATCAGTGAATCGGGCACGTCGAGGTCGAGGTTGCCCAGCGTCGCGGCCAGCGACGGATCCGACAGCATCGGCGCGATGTCGATCAGCCACTGATCGTCGGCGTTGGCCTGCGGGACGCCGTCGGAGAACATCCACCGGTGCGCGATGCGGTTGGCCTGCGCGAACTGTCCAGGGAAACCGGCGTTACCGGTGTAGGCCGAGGTGACCTGATGCACCAGCATCTCGTTGAGGCCGTACCCGCGGTCGGCCGCGAGCGCGACGATCTGCGTGGTGAGCTCGTCGGCCATCGCGTCCCGCAGGCGGGTGTCGGTGGCCGCGGATTCGGCGAACTCGGTGTAGCCCTGCTCACTGACCAGGTTCTGCTGCGCCCACACCGCGGGCACGGCAGCGGCCAGGAGCACCGTCGTCAGCAGCCACAGCAGGGCTGTCAGCACGAACCGCACGCGGTGAGACCGGCGCCCTACTTGGCCATGCGGCGCGGGCGGATCAGCGCCAGCTTGGTCATCATCGTGTTCATCCGCTTGAGCGCCTTGGGCGAGTTGTTGTAGTAGTTGCCGCCGGCGCCGACGTTGGTCCGCGGGGCGACCACCGTCTCGACCCGGCAGTACTTGCGCAACCCCTCGGGACCGCCGAAGCGCGCACCGATGCCCGACGTCTTCCAGCCGCCCATCGGCGCGGTGGTGCACATCAGGTTGGAGATCACGTCGTTGACGTTCACCCCACCGCAATCCAATTGCAGCGCAACCGCTTTTGCCCGGTCGACGTCCTTCGAGAAGACCGCCGCGGACAGGCCGTAGGGGCTGTCGTTGGCGAGGCGGACGGCCTCCTCCACCGACTTGACCTTCATGATCGGGAGCGTGGGGCCGAAGGTCTCCTCGGTCATACACGCCATCGAGTGATCGACGTCGACGAGCACCGTCGGCTCGTAGAAGCTGCCCGGGCCGTTGCGGCGCTCACCGCCGGTGAGCGCCTTGGCGCCCTTGGCGATCGCGTCCTCGACGTGCCGTTCGGTGACGGACACCTGACCGTCGTCGATGAGCGCCCCGAAGTCGTTGCCCTCACCGGCGCCCATCTTCAGGTTCTTGACGTCCCGTACGACGGCGTCGACGAACTGGTCGTAGACCGACTCGAGGACGTACACGCGTTCCACCGACACGCACGTCTGGCCCGCGTTGAACATCGCACCCCACACCGCGGCGTGGGCGGCCAGTTCGACGTCGGCGTCCTCGAGCACGATCATCGGATCCTTGCCGCCGAGTTCGAGGCTGACCGGGGTGAGGCGGCGCGCGGCCCGTTCCATCACCTTCGCACCCGTGGCGCTGGAGCCGGTGAACTGGATGAAATCGGAGTTGTCGATGACGGCCTCGGACACCTCACGGGCGCCCTGGGCGAGCGCGAGCACCTCGGGGGCACCCGAATCCTGCCAGCCGCGCAGCAGCAGCTCGGCGGTCAGCGGGGTGCGCTCGGACGGTTTGAGCAGCACCGCACAACCGGCGGCCAGGGCCCCGATCGCGTCCATCAGCGCGTTGGCGACGGGGTAGTTCCACGGCGCGATGATCCCGACCACCGGACGCGGCCGGTAGTGCACGGTGATCTTCTTGATCGACAGGAACGGCAGCGCCGCCGGACGCGAATCCGGCGCCAGCGCCTTCTCCATGGTGCGCACGTAGTACGAGGTGATCATCAGGATCAGCGGCACTTCCTGTGCCGCGTCGACGGCGGATTTGCCGGTCTCCTTGATCAGCAGGTCCTCGATCTCGGCGCGGTGTTCGCCCAGCCACACGGCGTATCGGGCCAGCACCTTGGCCCGGCCCTTGGCGCCGCGCGCCTCCCAGTCCGTCTGCGCGGCGCGCAGGCCTGCGGCAATCCGGGTCACGTCGGCGGGGTCCGTCCAGCGGACCTGGCCGGCGACGGCACCGGTGGCGGGGTTGCGGATGGTGCTGCTGTCTCGCGCATCAACTTCTGGCGTCGCGGTCATGGACCTATGTTAACCACCCGTTGTGACGCAGATCGCACCGGGGTTGACACCTGTCAAGTTGCCCGGCTTGGCGTGCGGGCGACCAACCGGGCGGCGACGGCGACCCAGGCGCTCCCCAGCAGCAGCGCGCCGACGGTGTCGGTGAAGTAGTGGAACGACATTCCGACGAGGACCATGCCCACCACGACCGCCACCGCCGCGGCCGCCACCGCCCACAGCCGCCCGCCTGCCACCAGCACCACCATCCCGGCGACCACCACCAGCGCGGTGATGTGTCCGCTGGGGTAGGCCAATTCGCCGTCGCGGGTGCGGCCGAACACGCGCTTGAGCAACTGCGCGGAGACGACGGCCACCGGCGGGCACAGCGCCGTCACCGCGGCCAACCGCCACCGTTTGCGCCACAGCGCGTAGGCCACCGCGGCGCCGAGCACCGCCACCTGAGCGGGTGCCTGAACGAACACCAGCAGCCGGTCGGGGATGTCGATCTCCAGCAGGCGGCTGTCGAGCGGTGTCGAGCCCCTGCCCACCAGCAGCCCGAGCGCGAACATCATGGCCACGGCGACCACCGGCCACCAGTGCAACGCGGACCGCATCTAGCGCGAGATCCCCTGGACGTAGGCGGCCTGACCGAGGTGCTGGGCGCAGTCGTCGATGATGCTGACCAGCCGAGCGCTTGCCGTGACCGGCGGGTCCCAGCGGCGGTCGACGATCTGGCCGAGGTCCTCGGGCGTGACGGACGCGATGTAGGCCAACGTCATCTTGTGCACCGCGGAGTAGTAACCGGCCAGCAGGTCCGCGGACACCCGCACCTTGCCGACGTCGTCGGGGCTGTGGCCGTAGCCGGTGTCGTCGCGGGGCAGATCGAGCGCGAACTGGTCGACGTAGCCCTCACGTGTCCACACCTGTTCGGTGCCGGCGATGTCGCACACCTGCGCGTCCTGCACGCGAGCGCTGTGCCACAGCAACCACGCGATGCTGTTGGCGGTCGCCGTCGGACGGTAGAGCGCCACCTCGTCGGTCAGTTCGTCGGTCAGGTCCTCGACGTGCTCGATCAGGCGGGTGAACGAGTCACGCAACAGTTCGCGGGCGGCGGCCGCATCCGAATCAGGCATACGGCCAACCTACCCAGCGAAGCTCACGCCCGCGGGCCACCGCCGTGGAATACCGCCTCGACATTGTTGCCGTCCGGGTCGCGGACGAACGCGCCGTAGTAGTTCTCGTGGTACTCCGGCCACAGCCGTGGCTCGTGCAGTGGTTCGGCGCCGAGCGCCAGTGCGGTCCGGTAGAACGCCTGCACGCTCTCGGCGTCCTTGGCCGCGAACCCGACGTGGATCTCGCGGTTCGGCCCGGCCACGTTGCCCTCGCTCATATCGGCGATCCAGAAGTCGGGATGGCCCTCGGTGCCGTAACCGACGGCGACCCCGAAGTCCATCTGGCGCGTGTAGCCCAGCACGCCGAGCACCTTGTCGTAGAACTCTTTTGACCTGTCAAGGTCGGCGCAGTTGATTCCGAAGTGATCGATCACCCGGCCACCGTACATTCGGGGCATGACATTCGAACTCGTCATTCGCAACGGCACCATCGTCGACGGCCTCGGTGGTGAACCGTATGCGGGTGACGTGGCGGTCAGCGGCGGGGCGATCGCCGCGGTCGGCGCGGTCACCGAACGCGGTGACCGCGAGATCGACGCCACCGGCCTGCTCGTCACCCCCGGTTTCGTCGACCTGCACACCCACTACGACGGGCAGGCCATCTGGTCGGACCGGATGACGCCGTCGTCGGCGCACGGGGTGACCACCGCGGTGATGGGGAACTGCGGTGTCGGTTTCGCGCCGTGCCGCCCGCAGGACCACGACGTGCTCGTCGACGTGATGGCCGGCGTGGAGGACATCCCCGGGGTGGTGATGGTCGACGGGCTGCCGTGGGACTGGGAGACGTTCCCGGAGTACCTGGACGCCGTCGACTCGCGGTCCCGGGACATCGACGTGGCGGCGTATCTGCCGCATTCGCCGCTGCGGGTGTACACGATGGGTCAGCGGGGCGCCGACCGGGAACCCGCCACCGGCGAGGACCTCGCGCGGATGCGGGCGCTGGCCAAGGAGGCGGTCGAGGCGGGTGCGCTGGGATTCGCCTCGTCGCGCTTCGCACTGCACAAGACCTCCAGCGGATCGCCGATCCCGACCTACGATGCGGCGCAGGCCGAGATCGCCGCGATCGCCGCCGGGGTGGCCGACGGCGGCGGCGGGCTGCTCCAATTCGTCCCCGACATCCCGGCCGGCGGTTACGAGACGGTGTTGCGGCAGGTGTTCGAGGTCGCCGCGGACGTCGGCCTGCCGGTGACGTTCTCCCTCCTCACCGGCAACACCGGTGATCCGGTGTGGCCGCAGGCGATGAACCTCGTCGAGAAGTTCAACGCCGCCGGCGGTTCGATCACCGCGCAGATGTTCCCCCGGCCGATCGGCATGGTGATCGGCCTCGAGGTGAGCGGTAACCCGTTCATCATGTACCCGAGCTACCAGGAGATCGCCGACCTGCCGCTGGCCGAGCGGGTCGCGGAGATGCGCAAACCCGAAGTGCGCGAACGCATCCTGAACGACACACCGTCGGCTCCCGGTCACCCGCTGATGTTCATGGTGCAGGCGTGGAACTGGATCTTCCCGCTCGGCGAGAACCCCGACTACGAACCGGCGGCCTCGACGTCGATCGCGGCCCGCGCCGCGGCGCGCGGCGTGAGCCCACTGGAGGAGGCCTACGACCGGCTGCTCGACGAGGACGGGCACGCCATGATGCTGGTGGCCCTGGGCAACTACGAGAACAACTCGCTCGACACCGTCGGAGAGCTGATGCACCGCGACGATGTGGTGCTCGGCCTCGGTGACGGCGGTGCCCATTACGGGATGATCTGCGACGCAAGCTTTCCCACGTTCATGCTGACGCACTGGACGCGCGACCGGGCCACCGGCCGGCTGTCGGTCGCCGAGGCGGTGCGTGAGCTGACGTCGGTACCGGCGGGCGTCGCCGGACTGGCCGACCGCGGCCGTATCGCCGTCGGCTACAAGGCCGACCTCAACGTCATCGACCACGCCGCCCTGCACCTGCACAAACCCGTCGTCGTCCACGATCTGCCCGCCGGCGGTAAACGGCTCGACCAGACGGCGGACGGTTATGTCGCCACCGTCGTCAGCGGTGTCGTGATCGCCGAACGCGGGGTTCCGACGGCCGCCCGCCCCGGCAAGCTGGTGCGCGGACGGCAACCGGCGCCGGCCTAGTGGGTGCCGCGCCACCCGACTGTGCGGTTTCATACGCGACGCGCCGGGGTGGGCGTATCGATCCGCACACTCACCACGTCTTCGGGCATCCACGCGACTCGAGCGCGGCGCCGACCTGGTCGAGGAACCACTGCCTGCGGGTGTGCAGGATGCCGCTGGTCAGCCTGACGTCGATCCATCCCATCTCCGCCAGCCGGGTGTATCGCACGACGTCACCGGACCGCTGCTTCGGATCCGTCCAGTGCTGCGCGCCTTCGAAATCCACGCCGACGAGGTACTCCGGCCAACCCATGTCGACGCGCGCGAAGACGTATCCGTTCTCGTCGCAGACCCGGATCTGCGTCTGCGGCGGCGGAAACCCGGCCTGCACGAGGACGAGTCGGGTGAGGGATTCGTAGGGCGACTCCGCTCCCCCGTCGACCAGGGCGAGCGTCTCACGCAACTGTCGCAGTCCACGGACGCCGGGATGCCGCGCGATCACCGCCTCGACATCGGCGATCTTGACGTCGGTGGCGTTCAGCAGCGCGTCGATGCGTTGCACACCGTCGCCGAGCCGCAGGCGTCTCCCGAGATCGAAGACCGTGCGACAGGCAGAAGTGACGGGTAGGGTTCCGACACGCTGCATCTCCTCGGGCGCAAGCGTTTCCGTGCGAACCACGATGCCGGTGGGTGGGCGTCGATTGGTGTGGACGAGCTCGACAGGCGCGCCCGGTTCGATCCACTTGGCACCGTGCAACGCCGAGGCCGCCAGTCCCGCGACCACCGCTTTACGGCCGGACCAGAGCCACGCCGCGTGAGCGAGTTGATCCATCGACAGGTCGCTGCCGCGCAGCATCCACACGCCGGGAAAGTCCGCGCGATGGAACCGCCGCAGTTCCCGAAAGGTGAGGAGGCCGTCATCGAGCGCCTCGCGTGCCAGGAACGGGCCGTTGACGTGGTGCATGGCCGGACGGTCTCAGCGGCCTCCGACGATCCGGTACTCACCGCCGAGTTATCCACAGCCCACGGGCGTCGAGTGTGCGAATCGATACGCCCGCCGCGGCGGGTTGCGGATGAAACCGCACACTCGGCGACCGGCACACGAAAAGGCCCGGCCCCGCGAACGGGACCGGGCCTCTTCAGACGACTTCTTAGAAGTCCATACCGCCCATGCCACCGGTCGGGTCGCCCGCGGGTGCGGCCGACTTCTCCGGCTTGTCGGCGACGACGGCCTCGGTGGTGAGGAACAGCGCCGCGATCGAAGCTGCGTTCTGCAGCGCCGAGCGGGTCACCTTCACCGGGTCGGCGACGCCGGCGGCGAGCAGATCCTCGTACTCACCGGTCGCGGCGTTGAGGCCGGTGCCGGCTGCCGAGTTGCGGACCTTCTCGGCCACCACACCCGGCTCCAGACCACCGTTGAAGGCGATCTGCTTGAGCGGGGCCTCGAGCGCGACGCGCACGATGTTGGCGCCGGTGGCCTCGTCACCGGTGAGGTTGAGCTCCTCGAGCGACGGGGCGGCCTGCAGCAGCGCCACGCCGCCACCGGCGACGATGCCCTCCTCGACGGCGGCCTTCGCGTTGCGAACGGCGTCCTCGATGCGGTGCTTGCGCTCCTTGAGCTCCACCTCGGTGGCAGCGCCGGCCTTGATCACCGCAACACCGCCGGCCAGCTTGGCCAGGCGCTCCTGCAGCTTCTCACGGTCGTAATCCGAGTCGCTGTTCTCGATCTCGGCGCGGATCTGAGCCACCCGGCCCTGGATGGCCTCGGCGTCGCCGGCACCCTCCACGATGGTGGTCTCGTCCTTGGTGATGACGACCTTGCGGGCCTGGCCCAGCAGCGAGATGTCAGCGGTCTCCAGGGAGAGGCCGACCTCTTCGCTGATGACCTGACCACCGGTGAGGATGGCCATGTCCTGCAGCATCGCCTTGCGGCGGTCACCGAAGCCCGGGGCCTTGACGGCGACGGACTTGAAGGTGCCACGGATCTTGTTCACGACGAGCGTGGACAGCGCCTCACCCTCGACGTCCTCGGCGATGATCAGCAGCGGCTTGCCGGACTGGATGACCTTCTCCAGCAGCGGCAGCAGATCCTTGACGGTCGAGATCTTCGACGACACCAGCAGGATGTAGGGATCCTCGAGGACCGCTTCCTGACGCTCGGCGTCGGTGACGAAGTAACCCGAGATGTAGCCCTTGTCGAAGCGCATACCCTCGGTGAGCTCGAGCTGCAGGCCGAAGGTGTTGGACTCCTCGACGGTGATGACACCCTCGTTGCCGACCTTGTCCATGGCCTCGGCGATCAGATCGCCGATGGACTGGTCACCGGCGGAGATCCCGGCGGTGGCAGCGATCTGCTCCTTGGTCTCGACCTCCTTGGCCGACTTCAGCAGCGTCTCGGTGACCTTTTCTACGGCCTTCTCGATGCCGCGCTTGAGGCCGAGCGGGTTCGCACCGGCGGCCACGTTGCGCAGGCCCTCGCGCACGAGCGCCTGGGCGAGCACGGTGGCGGTGGTGGTGCCGTCGCCTGCGACGTCGTCGGTCTTCTTGGCGACCTCTTTGACCAGCTCAGCGCCGATCTTCTCGTACGGGTCCTCCAGCTCGATCTCCTTGGCGATGGACACACCATCGTTGGTGATCGTGGGGGCGCCCCACTTCTTCTCCAGAACGACGTTGCGACCCTTGGGGCCCAACGTCACCTTTACGGCGTCGGCGAGGGCGTTGAGGCCCCGCTCGAGGCCGCGACGGGCCTCTTCGTCGTACGCAATTGTCTTGGCCATTGCGAAGTGTTTCCTCCGATAACGGATGCACGTTCTCGTCGGTCGGGTCCAGTGCCCGCGACGGACGGCTTGGGTGTGCCCCGCAGGTGCGGACCCTCGCCTCACCGTCCCGACCTAGCACTCACCGGTCGCGAGTGCCAGTTGCATTCTTAGCACTCGACCAGGGAGAGTGCAAGGCGTCAGTGCCGGCTTGGTGGGGGCCGTAAACCGTCCGCCACCACGGCCGTCGCGCGCGCGGCCACCGCGGCGTCGTAAGCCCCGATGGCCTGCAGACCGACCAGGATCGATTTCAGTTCGGGCGCGGTCAGGTCCGCCCGCACCGTACCCGCCCGCTGACCTGCGGCAAGCAGCTCGGCGAGCAGTGTGCGGGCGGCGGCGTCGGCCTCCGGGGCGACGGTGTGCACGTCGAGCCCCCAACCCGCCAGCCCGTCGATCAGCACCCGGTCGGCCGCGCCCCACTCCACCGCGATCGCGCGCAGGAAGTCGAAGAGCGCCTCACCGGGGTCGCCGGACGCCAGCAGCTCCCGACCGCGTTCGATCATCTCGTACAGCCGGTGTTCGACGACGGCGGTGTAGAGCGCCTCTTTGGTCGGGAAGTGGCGGTAGATCGTGCCGGGGCCCACCCCGGCGCGGCGGGCGATCTCGTCGACCGGAACCGTCAATCCGTCGGCAGCGAATGTCTCGTAGGCCACCCGCAGGACGCGATCACGGTTGCGTGCGGCGTCGGCCCGCAGCGGTCGAGCCCCGGCGGCGTCCCTGGCCATATCCCAGCCGCTCCTCTCGAAACCTTGAAACGGAGCGAGCGTTCCGTATAGTGGAAAGCAACCGGAGCGCACGTTCCGCTTCAGTCTAGGAGACCTGATGACGAAATGGACCACCGCCGACATCCCGAGCCAGTCCGGCCGCACCGCGGTCGTCACCGGCGCCAACACCGGGCTCGGCCTCGAAACCGCCAAAGCGCTGGCCGCACGCGGCGCACACGTCGTGCTCGCGGTCCGCGACACCGAGAAGGGCAAACGCGCCGCCGACGAGATCACCGCCGCCCATCCCGAGGCCGCGGTGAGCGTGCAGAGCCTCGACCTCGGGTCGCTGCGCTCGGTGCGCACCGCGGCCGAGGCGCTCAAGGCCGACTTCCCGCGCATCGACCTGCTGATCAACAACGCCGGGGTGATGTACCCGCCCAAGCAGACCACCGAGGACGGTTTCGAGCTCACGTTCGGCACCAACCACCTCGGCCACTTCGCCCTCACCGGACTGCTGCTGGAGAACGTCCTGGCGGCGCCGAACTCGCGGGTGGTGACCGTCAGCAGCCAGGGGCACCGCATCCGGGCCGCGATCCACTTCGACGATCTGCAATGGGAGCGCAGCTACAGCCGCGTCGGCGCCTACGGACAGTCGAAGCTGTCGAATCTGCTGTTCACCTACGAACTCCAGCGCCGCCTCGACACCCGCGACGCCATCGCGGTCGCCGCCCACCCCGGGGTGTCCAACACCGAACTCATGCGTCACCTGCATCTGCCGCCGGTGTTCAACCCGCTGGTCGGTGTCCTCACGCAGAGCCCCACGATGGGGGCACTGCCGACGCTGCGGGCCGCGACCGACCCCACCGTGCGGGGCGGGCAGTACTTCGGGCCGAGCGGACTGGGCGAGATCCGCGGCTACCCCGAGCTCGTCACGTCGAGCGCGCAGTCGCGCGACGTGGACCTGGCCCGCCGGCTGTGGACGGTGTCCGAAGAGCTCACCGGAGTGGCGTTTCCGCTCTAGGCTCGTTTCCTGTGTCGCTGGTCGTACCGCCCTATCCCCCGCCGCGCTACACCGAGGACGAACCTGCGGTGAGCGCGTGGGTCCGGCGCGGGGACGAGCCGCCGGACTACGACGCGTTCGGGCTGGTGCGGTACCACTATCTCGCCGACCAGAAGGCCACCGGCGGGGACTACGGCCTCTACCGCGTCGAGATCGCCCCGCGCGGTGGCGGGCCGGGTCCGCACTACCACCGCGCGATGTCCGAGGCGTTCTTCGTCCTGTCCGGCAGCATCAAGCTCTACGACGGCACCGAATGGTCCGACGGCAACCCCAACGACTTCCTCTATGTGCCGCCGGGCGGAATCCACGGTTTCCGCAACGAGTCCGACGAGCCGGCGTCGATCCTGATGCTGTTCGCACCCGGTGCGCCTCGGGAGCACTACTTCGAGGGCCTCGCCCACCTCGGTGAGCTCACCGACGACGAGCGCCGGGAGTGGTTCGTCAAGAACGACAACTACTTCGTGGAGTGACCCAGGCGCGCCGCCAGATACGGCGCGGTACGGCTGCGGTCGACCCGGCTCACCTCGGCCGGGGTGCCCGCGGCGACCACCTGCCCACCGTCGGCGCCGGCGCCGGGTCCGAGGTCGACGACCCAGTCGGATCCCGCGACCATCCGCATGTCGTGTTCGGCCACCACGACGGTGTTACCCGCGTCGACGAGGCGGTGCAGCTGTGCGTCGAGCAGGTCGACATCGGCCGGATGCAGACCGGTGGTCGGTTCGTCCAGTACGTAGAGCGTGTGGCCGCGTTTGGGCCGTTGCAGCTCTGAGGCCAGCTTGATGCGTTGCGCCTCACCGCCGGACAGTTCGGTGGCGGGCTGCCCGAGCCGCAGATAGCCGAGGCCGACCTCGTGCAGCGTCACCAGGCTGCGCGAGGCACCGGCGATGTCGGCGAAGAACTCTCCCGCCTCGTCGACGGTCATCGCGAGCACCTCGGCGATCGTGCGGCCGCGGTACCGGACACCGAGTGTGGCCTCGTTGTAACGCGCGCCGTGGCACGTCGGACAGGTGGCGTATGTGCCTGGGAGGAAGAGCAATTCGACGGAGACGAACCCTTCGCCCTGACAGGTCGGGCAGCGACCGTCGGCGACGTTGAACGAGAACCGGCCCGCCGTCCAACCGCGTCGGCGCGCGGCGGAGGTCGCGGCGAACTCCCGCCGGACGGCGTCGAAGAGCCCCGTGTAGGTGGCCAGCGTCGACCGGGGGGTCCGCCCGATCGGCCGCTGGTCGACGGCCACCAGTCGGGTGATCGCCTCCACCCCTTCCACACTCACGCCGACGGACGCGTCGTGGTCGAGGTCGACGATCTCGGCGTCGGGATCCGCCCCGTCGGCGGCATCGGCATCCGGCTGGTTCACCGCGCGGCCCAGATGGCGGTTGACCACGTCGCCGAGCACCTTCACCACGAGCGTCGACTTGCCCGAACCCGACACCCCGGTGACCGCGGCGAAGACCCCGAGTGGCAGGTCGACGTCGAGGTCACGCAGGTTGTGCGACGAGATGCCGCCCATCCGCAGCCAGCCCGACGGCGGGCGCGGCGTCCGCGTGGCGGTGGGCGCGGAGTCGAAAAGGTATCTGCCGGTTACCGATTCACCTATCTCGGCGAGTCCGGGGACGGGCCCGCTGTAGAGCACCTGACCGCCGAGTTCGCCCGCGCCGGGGCCGACGTCGACGATCCAGTCGGCGCGGCGCACCACGTCCATGTCGTGCTCGACGACGAATACCGAATTACCTGCTCGCCGAAGGCGATCCAGCACCTCGAGCAGGGGTTCGGCATCGGCGGGATGCAGACCCGCGGACGGTTCGTCGAGGACGTAGAGAACCCCGAACAGCCCGGCGCGCAACTGGGTGGCCAACCGGAGCCGCTGCAGTTCACCCGGTGACACGGTCGGGGTGCGGCGGTTGAGCGTCAGGTAGCCAAGGCCCAGATCGATGAGCACCTGGAGGCGGGCGACGAGGTCGGTGGCGATCATCGTGGCCACCTCGGTGAACTCACCGGACGCCGTCGACTCGTATGCGGCCGCCGCATCGGTGCGCGCGGCGACCGGGCGCAGTGCCTCGGCGAGTCCGGCCAGCGGCATCGCCACGTAGTCGGCGATGGTGCGGCCGGCGAAGGTCACCTTCAGCGCCTCCGGACGCAGCCCCGATCCGCCACACATCCCGCACTCGACGGTGTCGACGTACTGCAGCACCCGGCGGCGCATCGTCGCGCTCTGCGAGTTGGCCAGGGTGTGCCGGACATGGCGTTCGGCACTCGAGAATGTCCCGTTGTAGTAGTAGTCGGCGGTGACGGGGTGCTGGCTCGGATCGATCTCGACGGTCGGCTGCTCGTCGGTGAACAGGATCCAATTCCGTTGGCGCTTGGGCAGTTTGTGCCACGGCCGGTCGATGTCGTAGCCCAGCGTGATGAGGATGTCACGCAGGTTCTGCCCCTGCCAGGCCCCCGGCCAGGCGGCGACGGCGCCTTCGCGGATGGTCAGCGACGGGTCGGGGACCAGCGTCTGCTCGGTCACCTGATGGATCCGGCCGAGGCCGTGGCACTCCGGACAGGCGCCGACCGCGGTGTTCGGTGAGAACGCGTCGGAGTCCAGGCGTTCGGTCGCCCCGCGCGGGTAGGTGCCCGCGCGGGAGAACAGCATCCGCAGCAGGTTGGACAGCGTCGTGACGGTGCCCACCGTCGACCGCGACGTCGCGGTTCCGCGCCGCTGCTGCAGCGCCACCGCGGGCGGCAGTCCGGTGATGTCGTCCACCTTCGGGGCGCCGGTCGGCAACAGGAGCCGCCGCGCGTAGGGGGCGACCGACTCGAAGTACCGTCGCTGGGCCTCGGCGTAGATGGTCCCGAACGCCAGGGACGACTTGCCGGACCCCGAGATCCCGGTGAACGCGACCAGCGCATCGCGCGGGGCGGCGACGTCGACACCTTTGAGGTTGTGCACCCGCGTACCGAACACGCGCACGCAGGGGTCGTGCTCGTCGTCGCGCGCGTCGGAAGTTGCTGTCATGGTGCGCAGAAGGGTACCCACGATGCGCGCGGGCACGCACGGCGTTTGCAGTCGCCGAGCCCGCCCCGTGGCGGCGTCCCGGCCGCGGGCGAAGGGCGACACACCGTCTGTCCGGCGACTCGCCAAGCAGAGATGCGCGGCCGGAATCCGTTGCGCTAGGCTGCTGTCCGATCAGTGAGGAGTCTTTGGGTGCGGGCTTATGCAGCGCCCGACACCCAGGCTTTACGTGGCTGGCAGCGTCGGGCATTGGTGCGGTATCTTGGCGCCAAGCCGCGTGACTTCCTGGCGGTCGCCACCCCCGGTGCAGGTAAGACCACGTTTGCCCTGCGCATCGCGGGTGAGCTACTGGCCGACGGCACCGTCGAACGCGTCACGGTGGTGGTGCCGACCGAGCACCTCAAGATCCAGTGGGCGCAGGCGGCCGCGCGGTCCGGTATCGCCCTGGACCCGAAGTTCAGCAACTCCTCGGCGCAGACGTCGTCGGAGTACCACGGTGTCGTGGTCACCTACGCCCAGGTGGCCAGCCACCCCACCCGGCACCGGGTGCGCACGGAGAACTACCGGACCCTGGTCATCTTCGACGAGATCCACCACGGCGGGGACGCCAAGACGTGGGGTGACGCGATGCGCGAGGCGTTCAGCGACGCCACCCGCCGCCTGTCGTTGACCGGGACGCCCTTCCGCAGCGACGACAGCCCCATCCCGTTCGTGAACTACGTCCCGGACGCCGAGGGTTTGCTGCGCTCGGAGTCCGACCACACCTACGGCTATGCCGACGCACTGGCCGACGGGGTGGTGCGCCCGGTGATCTTCCTCGCCTACTCCGGCGAGGCGCGGTGGCGCAGCAGCGCGGGTGAGGAGCACGCCGCCCGCCTCGGCGAGCCGCTGAACGCCGAACAGACCGCGCGGGCCTGGCGCACCGTCCTCGACGCGAACGGCGAGTGGATCCCGGCGGTGCTCAAGGCCGCGGACACCCGGCTGCGCCAGCTGCGCGCGGGAGGTATGCCCGACGCCGGGGCCATGATCATCGCGACCGATCAGACCGCCGCCCGCCAGTACGCGGCGCTGCTGACGAAGATGACCGGTGAGGCGCCGACGCTGGTGCTCTCCGACGATCCGGGGTCGTCGGCGCGGATCGCGGAGTACTCGGCCGGCGACACGCCGTGGCTGGTGGCGGTCCGGATGGTGTCCGAGGGGGTCGACGTGCCGCGCCTGGCGGTCGGCGTCTACGCCACCAGCGCATCGACCCCGCTGTTCTTCGCCCAGGCGATCGGGCGCTTCGTGCGGTCGCGACGCCCCGGTGAGACCGCCAGCATTTTCGTGCCCTCGGTGCCGACGCTGCTCGACCTGGCCAGCCAGATGGAGGCCCAGCGCGACCATGTGCTCGGCAAACCCCACCGTGAGTCGATGGGTGACGAGGAGCTCGTCGAACGCCGCCGCAGCGAACCCACCGAAGAGGACCGGGGGTTCGAATCACTGGGCGCCAGCGCCGAACTCGACCAGGTGATCTTCGACGGGGCGTCCTTCGGCACCGCCACGCCCGCGGGCAGCGAGGAAGAGGCCGACTACCTCGGTATACCGGGTCTGCTCGATGCCGATCAGATGCGAGACCTGTTGCGGCGCAGGCAGGAAGAGCAGCTGACCAGACGCACCGCGTCGGGTGAGCCGCCGCCGGTGACGCCGTACGGCCAGCTTCGCGAGCTGCGTCAGGAGCTCAACACGCTGGTGTCGCTGGCGCATCACCGGCTCAACAAACCGCACGGATGGATACACAACGAACTGCGCCGGATCTGCGGCGGGCCACCGGTGGCCGCAGCGACGTCGGATCAGTTGCAGGCCAGGATCGCGGCGGTGCGCACGCTCAAGGCGTGACCGGTGGGGCGTCTGTTGCCGATGTAAGCAGTCCGCTCACCCGTGCTGTCAGCGGGCCGGTCAGGACTTACAGTCGGTGTACGCACGATCGGGGGTCGCGATGAATTGGGTTGTCCGTACGGGGTACCGGCGATGGTCACGCTCGATGAGTTCTCGCGCCTAGTCTCGGCGATCCACGACGCCGCGGTCACGCCCGACCACTGGGTGGACACGATGACCGACCTGCGCCACTCGCTCGGCGCGATCACCGGGGCGATGCTGATCGCCGACGATGTGGGACGGGCGGCCGACCGGGCCAGCCTTCCGCCGGACGCCCACCGCACCTACCGCGAGTACTACCACCGGATCGACTACGTGCTCGAAGCGGTCGAGCGTGGCCCGGTCGGCTTGATCCACAGCGGGCGGCAGCTGATCGAGCAGGACGAGCGCTCGGAGTTCAACGTCGACTGGATCCGGCCCAATCACATGGACGATGGGATGTTCGTCCGGCTGACCGGCAACGACCATCCCGCCTGTTTCATCGTCGCCAACCCGCGGCGCGACGAATCCTTCGTCACCACCGAACGCGCGGAACTCGTCGCCGCCCTCGTCCCCCACTTCCAGCAGGCCTTGCGCACCGAGAAGCACCTCGCCGAGCTCAGACGCGACGCCGGTGACCTGGCCGGGGCGATCGACAGCATGCGGCAGGCCGTTCTGGTCACCGGCGTGAACGGCATTGTCCTGCACAGCAATGCGGCATGCGACGCGCTGTTACACCGCGCCGACGGGCTCACCGTCCGATCGGGCCGGCTGTGCGCCTTCCGCTCTGATGTGGACTGTGCGGTACAACGCGCGCTGGCCGACGCGCTCGGGATGAACGAGGCCGGGGCCCGCTTCGGCACGTCGGTGCTGTGCCCGCGGCCGTCGGGTGACCGGGCGTATGTCGCACACGCCTTCCCGTTCCCCAACCGGGAGGGCGAGCCGAGAGCGATCGTCGTGATCGTCGATCCCGACCACCGGCCACAACCACCGAAGGACATGCTGCGCAACTTGTTCGGCCTCACCAACGGCGAAGCCGACGTCGCGCTGCGGGTCGCGAACGGTCAGGGTCTCGCGCCCATCTCCGACGAATTGTCGGTCTCGCTCGCGACGGTCAAGACCCACCTGCAGCACGTGTTCGACAAGACCGACACTCACCGGCAGGCCGAGCTGGTCCGTCTCCTCACCGCCCTGCTGCCGTGAGGACCGGCGCGCCGTCGCCCACCGGGGTCGCGCGCCGGCGCTGACCCCGCGCCACCCGGGCCAGCGTCGCCGGATGCACCAACTGTGCGGGCGGGGCCACCATCCCGACCACTCGCAGGAAGTCCCGGGTCACCACCGGATCGGTCTCGGCGGCCCGCAGCACGCGGTCGGTGTAGGCGTTCGTCAGACGCATGGACAGCGAGGGCCGGCCCTGCACCTCCGGTAGCGCCAGATCGCTGCCCACCGCCGTCTGCCAGGCGATCCGGATCGTCTTGGCCGCCGCGCGGTGGAAGCGGCGCGGCAGGTCGGCGTCGCCGGCGCGCAGGCAGTCCCGCAGGATCGTCGCCTCGATCGCGGCGACCGTCATCCCCTGCCCGTAGATCGGGTTGAAGCTGCAGAACGCGTCCCCGAGGACGACGAAGCCGGCCGGGAAACGCTTCAGCTTGTCGTAGCGCCGCCACCGGTTACTCGGATACTGGTGCACCCGCACACCGGCAAGCGGCTCGGCGGCACGCGCCGCGGCGAGCGCATAGGCGGGTGCGATCCCCTCGCCGAAGTCGAGCAGTTCCGCGGGGGTGGTCGGCGGGCGGATCGGCCCCAGCGTGCCGGCGGCGACCAGCCAGACGTCCCGCTCGCACCGGAACATGACGAAGCCCCGGGGACGTCCCGGCTCGAACATCCGGACGATCAGGTTCTGCCGCAGCGCATCCGGTGGGATCCGCACCGGCATGCTCGCGTACGCGACTCGGATGACCAGTTCGTCCACCTCTGGTCGCTGGTATCCGAGTTCGGCCAGCAGGGCAGGTGTGCGCGAGCCGCGTCCGGAGGCATCGACGATCAGGTCGGCATCCAGATCGATTGTGGCGCCGCACTTGTGGCTCAGCCGCACGCCGGTGACACGAGGGCCGGACCCCAGCAGTCGGTCGACGTGGTGCCCGTCGAGGATGTCGACCCGGGGCAGTTCGCGCACCCGCCGCCAGACGTGGTGCTCCAGCATCGGCCGGCTCGCGTAGTGCTGCACCAGGCTCTCGGGCTTCGGCATCATGGCGTTCTGCAGCATGACGTGACCGCCGAAGCTGATGTCGAACTTCGACATGTCGCCGTCGTCCCAGCGGTGAGCCCCCGCGGCGACAAGTTCGTCGAGGTAGCCCGGGAACAGTTCGTCGAGGATCTGTGCGCACCGTGCGAGCAGGGCGTGCGGTTGACAGCTCTGCGGTACGCCGCGGCGCGCCACCGGCTCGTCCACCAATCGGTCCCGTTCGACCACGGTGACCCGGTCGTAGTGCTCGGTGAGCACCCGAGCGGCCAGCAGCCCCGCCATACTCGCCCCGCACACCACCGCGTGCGCCCCTGTTCTCGGCATCGCTCACTCCTCGCCCTGGTAGGTGACGGGCTCAACCCAATCACCCCCACAGGGTGCGGCGCCTCAGCCGAACGGTTGAGATGCCTTGTCGCAGCGCGCAACCGGCCGCGTTGTCACAGCCCCAGCAGGCCGGGCAGGTCGGCCACCGAATCGATGACGTGGTTCGGCTGCATGGCGAATTCGTCTGCCGCCCAACGGTCCAACGTGTCCTGGCGGAACTTGCCGGTGCGCACCAGCACCCCGGTCATCCCGACCACCTGACCCGCGAGCACGTCGTTGTTGAGATCGTCACCGACGATGTACATCTCCTCCGGGTCGACACCCAGGCGGCCGGCGGCGGCCAGGAATCCCTCGGGTGCCGGTTTACCGACCGCCGTCGCCTTACGCCCCGACGTCTCCTCCATCCCGATGAGGTACATACCGGTGTCGATGCGCAGACCGTCGGCGGTGTTCCACGACGTGCTGCGGTGCATGGCGACCACCGGCACACCGCGGGCCATCCAGTCGTAGACCCAACTCAACGTCAGATGGTCGTACTCCGGGCCTGCGCCACCGAGCAGCACCACATCCGGCGTCTCGGGCACGTGGTCGGGGCCGAACTCCCCGGCGTACACCAGATCGACGCCGGGCATGTCCTCCCCGATCCTGCCGCTGTTCACCAGGAAGCACCGGGCGCCCGGGTAGCGGTCGCGGACGTACTCGGCGGTGAGCACCGCCGCGGTGATCACCTCGTCGGCGGTGACCGCCATTCCGGCGTCGACGAGCAGATCGGCGATCTGCCTGCGCGTCTTGGTCGTGGTGTTGGTCAGATAGGACCGGGCGATCTGTTGGTCGGAGAGCACACGCAGCGCCTCGGCCGCACCGTCGATCGGCCGCCACGACGTCACCAGCACGCCATCGATGTCGAAGAGCACTCCACCGATCGCCATGTGCCGACAGTAAACCGCGGCCGACGACGTGCAACTCGGACCCGGTCAATCACGCGCCCAGGGGACATCCCTCACCCACGGCGACGCCGCCGCGACGGTCGCCCACGCCGCATCGGCGGGGACGTCGACGACCCGGTAGGCCTTCTCCCCCGCGGCGGTGGCGGCGATCAGCGTCGCCACCCCGGACCGCCGCTGGAAGAACGTCTGCCGCACCGTCCAGCCGATGATGCCCGGACCGGCGATGCAGTCGCGGCGGCGCTCGAGGCTGCCGGTGCGCGCCACCAGCCAGCCGTGGCCGGCCCGGTGCCCGAGCGAGCGGACCCGGTCGGCGGCCAGCAGCGCGCAGCACACCGTGAGAACCGCCCACACCGCCCACAGCCAGATCGGCGGCGCCGTCAAGACGGTCGCCACCACCAGCGCGAGCCCCGTCGCCACCGGCACGGCGAGCGCCCTGGTCCACCGGCGCCGCGCCGCGGCCACCCCGTGGCTGCGCAGCGGTCCGGCGACCTCCTCCTCATCGGCGATGAGATCACTGAGCACCGCCCGGGCCGTCGCAGCCGGGCACGGCGGCAACAACAACGACGCCTCGCCCTCACCGCCCACCCCGGTCATCACCGCGTCCAGCCGCGCGCCGCCGAACGCCCTGACCAACAGCGGCTCCCGCAACGTGCCGCCGCGGAGCCGGCGCATGTCGTAGGTGTGTTCCTGTCGACGCAGCAGACCGTGTTCGAGATGCAGCACCTCACCGTCGCGCCGCAACAACAGGTTTCCGTACGTCACCAGGGACCGGAGCACCGACAGCACCACGGACCCGACCAGCACGGCCAGTACGACGACGGCCACGGTCGCCGCAACGCCGAACCGCTCGGCGACGCCGCGCCCGCCCTCGGCCAGGCTCGAATCCCGCAGCAGCACACCGGCTCCCGCCTGGTACAGCAGACCCGCCGCGGCGGCGATCATCGCCAGACCGGTGAAGCTGAGCGGGCTGTACCGCAGCCACGCCGGCTGCCAGCTGGCCAGCACCCGTCCCCGGTGTTCGGGATCGGCGGCGATGGTCAGCGACTCGGCCAGCAGTTCGGCCCGCAGATGCGGGACCTGGGCGGCCTCGACGGCGTCGAGTGCGAACGCGTCGTCACCGCGCGCCTCCTGTCCGGTGCTCACGCGCAGCACGGCCAGGCCGAGCACCCGGTGCAGCAGGCGGGCATCGGTGGAGACCGACCGAATCCTGTTGCGCGGCACCGACAGGACCCGGCGTTGCAGGACACCTGCGCGAAGCTGCACCTCCTCGGCGTCGATCCGGTAGGTCGTGGTGAACCACCGCGCGATCCCGACGCCGACCGTCCCCACCAGGGCGGCGACCGCCCACCACGGATTGCCGGTCGCGGAGCCGAGCACCACCGACCCGATCAGCACCGGAACCTGCCGCAGCACCTCGTGCACCGGATGGACCAGCAGCATGCGGGGGCTCAACCGCAGCCATTGCGGTTGTGGCGCCGGGGCCGTCACGTCGCATCCTGTTCGCCGAGCGCCGCGATGTCGGTCAGCTGCGCGACGATCCGTTCGGCCACCGGGGCATCGAGCGCGACGATGCGCACGGCCCCGGCCGACGAGGCCGTCGTCACCGTCACACTGGACAACCCGAACATCCGGTCCAGCGGACCGCGCTGGGTGTCGACGGTCTGCACGCGGGAGATCGGCGCGATCCGCCGCTCCTGCGTCAGCCACCCGGTCCGCGTGTACACCGCACGCGCGTCGACGGCCCAGCGGTGCACCCGATAACGCCATACCGGAACGACGCCGACGAACAGCACGATGCCGAGCACCGTGCCCGCCGCCGCCACGGCGTGCAGCCACCCCGACGCCGGGTCGGTCACCCACCAGGCCACCTGCGCCACCACGAGCACCAGCCACGGCAGCGCCGCGGACGCCGCCCACAGCAGAGGCGCCTTGGCGCTCGGCCGGTGCTCGGGATCTGCCAGAACGAGGGGCGCGTACTCCATGGTCCGAGCATGGCTCATCGGGGGCCGACGGCGGGAGGCCAGTAGGGTTTCCCCATGAGCGCGAACACCAAATGGACTGCGGCGGACGTGCCCGACCAGGAAGGCCGTGTCGCCGTCATCACCGGCGCCAACACGGGTATCGGTTACGAGGCGGCGGCGGTGCTGGCCGCCAAGGGCGCCCACGTGGTGCTCGCGGTGCGCAACACCGACAAGGGCGGCGCCGCGGCCGAGCGCATCCGTTCTGCGCTGCCGCATGCCGACGTGACCGTTCGGGAACTCGACCTGACGTCGCTGGACAGCATCCGCGCGGCCGCGGACGGGCTGCGCGCCGACTATCCGCGGATCGACCTGCTGATCAACAACGCGGGCGTGATGATGACCGAGAAGGGCACCACCAAGGACGGTTTCGAGCTCCAGCTCGGCACCAACCACCTCGGCCACTTCGCGCTCACCGGCCAACTGCTCGACAACCTGCTCCCCGTCGAGGGGTCGCGGGTGGTGACCGTCAGCAGCAACGCCCACCGGTGGGGCCGCGTGAACTTCGACGATCTGCAGTCCGAGCGCAGCTACAACCGGGTCACCGCCTACGGGCAGAGCAAGCTGGCCAACCTGCTGTTCACCTATGAGCTCAACCGCCGACTGTCGGCGAAGGGTGCGCCGACCATCGCCGTCGCCGCCCATCCCGGGACATCGAGTACCGAGCTGACCCGCAACCTGTGGCCGGTGGCCCGCCGGCCCGTCGAACTCGTCTGGGGGCTTGTCTCGCAGACACCGGAGATGGGTGCGTTGCCGACACTGCGGGCTGCCACCGACCCGGACGTGCGCGGCGGGCAGTACTACGGGCCCGACGGCATCGGGGAACAACGCGGCCACCCGAAACTCGTGCAGTCCAACGCCCGCTCGTACGACGAGGCCGCACAGCGCCGGTTGTGGAGCGTGTCCGAGGAACTCACCGGCGTCACGTTCCCCGTCTGAACATGCGGACTGTCGAAGAGCACCAGCGCGTCGTCGCCGGGCTGATCCAGCGGCGTCCACCCGTCCGTCTGCCGATCGCCGCCACGCTCGGTCTCACATTGGCCGAGGACATCGTCGCGCCGTTGTCGCTGCCGGGGTTCGACAACTCCGCGATGGACGGGTACGCCGTCGTCGCCGAGGACGTCGCGGACGCGACCGAGGACCGGCCGGTGTATCTGCCGGTCGCCGAGGACATCCCCGCCGGGCGCACCGATCCGCTGGTGCTGCAACCGGGTACGGCGCACCGCATCATGACCGGCGCACCGCTGCCGCGCGGGGCGACCGCGGTGGTCCCGGTCGAGGCGACGAACGCCGCCACCGACACCGTCGCGATCCGGTCCGCGGCCAAGGCCGGCCAGCACGTCCGTACCGCCGGTGAGGACGTCACCGCGGGTACCACGGTCCTGCGGGCCGGGGTCGCGCTCACCCCGGCGGCCCTGGGTCTGGCGGCCGCGCTCGGCCTCGGCGAGTTGTCGGTCATCGCTCCGCAGCGGGTGCTGGTCATGTCGACGGGGACCGAACTGGTCGCGCCGGGCACCCCGCTGCTGCCGGGTCAGATCTACGAGTCCAACGCCGTCATGCTCGCCGCCGCCGTCCGGGAGGCGGGCGGTGAGGTGGTCGCCTCGACGATGACCGGTGACGACGTGGACGCCTTCCGGGCGACGCTGGACCGGTACGCCGGACAGGCGGATCTGATCGTCACCACCGGCGGCGTCAGCGCGGGCGCGTACGAGGTCGTCAAGGACACGCTTGGTTCCAGCGAGGTCGAGTTCGCCAAGGTCGCCATGCAGCCCGGTATGCCGCAGGGCGCGGGCCGGGTCGGGGAGACACCCGTCATCACCCTGCCGGGCAACCCGGTCAGCGCGCTGGTCTCGTTCGAGGTGTTCCTACGGGCGCCGCTGCGCGCGGCGATGGGGGCGGACCGGCCCGAACGTCCGCGCCGCAGCGCGGTGCTGACCGAGGATCTGACGTCGCCGCGCGGTAAACGCCAGTTCCGGCGCGGGGTGTTCGACCAGCACACCGGCGAGGTCACGAGCTACGGTCCCCCGGCGTCACACCACCTGCGCTGGCTGGCGTCGGCCAACTGCCTCCTCGAGATCCCCGAAGACGTCAGCGAGCTACCCGCCGGATCGCGGGTAGAAGTATGGGACCTGAGCTAGCCTGCCCGACACCCCACGCACGTAGAATCCAGCCGATGGCCAGACGCCCCAGCACCGATGACCTGAGATCCGGCCCAGAGCGGTTCATGGCGCTGGTGAAAACCACCGTCCCGCCGGTACACCCCGCCGGCCTGCCGTTCATCGGCGCCGGCCTCGCGCTGGCGGCCGCGGGCCGCCGCAACCGGTGGGTGCGCGGCGCGGGCCTGGTCGCCGCCGGCGCCAACGCCGCCTTCTTCCGGCATCCGCCGCGCGTGCCACCGACCCGCCCCGGTGTGGTGGTCGCCCCCGCCGACGGCCTGATCTGCCTGGTCGAGGACGCCGAACCGCCCGCCGAACTCAACCTGCCGGCCCGGCCCGTGCCGCGGGTGAGCATCTTCCTGTCGATCTTCGACGCCCATGTGCAGCGGATCCCCATCAGCGGTGAGGTGGTCGCCGTCGAACACCGGCCCGGTCTGTTCGGATCCGCCGAGCTGGCGGCCGCCAGCGAGGACAACGAACGCAACAGCGTGGTGATCCGCACCGACACCGGCGCACAGGTGATCGCGGTGCAGATCGCGGGCCTGGTCGCCCGCCGCATCGTCTGCGACCTCACCACCGGCGACAAGGTGACCATCGGCGACACCTACGGGCTGATCCGCTACGGCTCCCGGCTGGACACCTACCTGCCCGAAGGCACCGACATCCAGGTGCTGCCGGGCCAGCGCGCGGTGGGCGGCGAGACGATCCTGGCGGAGCTGCCGTGATCCAGCCGCGCAGCATCCCCAAACGCGTCGTCAGCCTGCGCATGCTGCCGAGCGCGATGACCGTGGCGGCGATCTGCCTCGGGCTGTCGTCGGTCAAGTTCGCACTCGACGGCAGGCCCACCGAGGCGATGGCGTTCCTCGCGGTGGCGGCCATCCTCGACGCCCTCGACGGCCGTATCGCCCGCATGCTCAAGGCCACCTCGAAGATGGGCGAGGAGATCGACTCGCTGGCCGACGCGGTGAACTTCGGTGTCGCACCGGCGTTCATCGTCTACGGCACACTGCTGTCACAGTCGCGCATCGGCTGGATCGTGGTGCTGCTCTACGCGGTGTGCATCGTGCTGCGGCTGGCCCGGTTCAACGCGATGCTCGCCGAAGACCTGCCCGCCTACACCAAGGAGTTCTTCGTCGGGATGCCCGCGCCCGCCGGTGCGATCGGCGCGATCGGCCCGCTGGCGGCGAAGATGCAGTTCGGCGACGGCTGGTGGACGTCGGAGATCGCCGTGGTCATCTGGATGGTCGGGGTCTCGCTCCTGGTGGTCAGCACCATCCCGATGCGCAAGATCCACACGTTCTCGGTCCCGCCGAACATGGTGGCGCCGCTGCTCGCGCTGCTGGCGATCGGTGTGACCGCCTCGATCCTCTACGGCTACCTGGTGATCCTGGTGATCATCCTGGCCTACGTCATCCACATCCCGTTCGCGGTGCGCACCGAGCGCTGGCTCGCCGCCCACCCGGAGACGTGGGATGACAAACCGCGGCAGCGCCGCGCGATCCGCCGCGCCTCCCGTCGCGAGATCCGGCGCACCCAACCGCACCGCCGTTCGGTGGCCCGGCTGGGTCTGCGCAAACCGGGCAGGTGACATGACCGAGGCCGGACTGTCCGAGCGCGAACCGAATCTGAGCCACCTGCGGCTCACGGCGCGGTTGAACACCGCCGCCCTCGACTCCCGGCGCGGGGTGGTCCGGCTGCATCCGGAGGTGATCGCCGCGCTCGGGATCCGGGAGTGGGATGCGGTGTCGCTCACCGGCGCACGGACGACGGCCGCGGTGGTCGGCATCGCCCCGCCGGGCACGCCGACGGGCACCGCCCTGCTCGACGACGTGACGCTGTCCAACGCCGGGCTGCCCGAGAACAGCAGCGTCATCGTGGCGCCGGTGACGGTCTACGGCGCACGATCGGTGACCGTGTCGGGGTCCCGGCTGGCCACCAACTCGATCTCCCCGGCCACTCTGCGCCAGGCGCTGCTGGGCAAGGTGATGACGGTCGGCGACACCGTCTCGCTGCTCCCCCGCGATCTGGGCCCCGGCACGTCGACGTCGTCGGCGACCACCGCGCTCGCGTCGTCGGTGGGCATCACCTGGACCTCGGAACTGCTGACGGTCACCAGCGTCGACCCCCCGGGCACCGTGAGCATCCAGCCGAATTCGTCGGTCACCTGGGGTGACGGACCCGCGCCGAAGGCCGCGTCCGCCCGCCCGACCGACGGCGCGGCGGTCGGCGAGGCCACCGTCACCACACCGTCGGTGGACCGACCGGCGGTGTCCTTCGACGATCTCAAGGGCAGCCACGCGCAGGCCGGCCGGCTCACGGAATGGCTCAAGCTCTCCCTCGACGAGCCGTCGTTGCTCGAGACGCTCGGCGCCACAGCGCATCTCGGCGTGCTGGTATCGGGTCCGGCCGGGGTGGGCAAGGCCACGCTGGTGCGGACGGTGTGCGCCCAGCGACGGCTCGTCGAATTGGACGGTCCGGAGGTCGGCGCGCTGCATGCCGAGGACCGGCTCAACCGGGTGTCGTCGGCGGTGTCGACGGTCCGCGACGGCGGCGGCGTACTGCTGATCACCGACATCGACGCACTGCTGCCCGCGACGCCGGAACCGGTGGGCACGCTGATCCTCACCGAACTGCGCACCGCCGTCGCGACACCCGGTGTCGCGTTCGTGGCGACCTCGGCCAGGCCGGACGGCGTCGACGCCCGCCTGCGCGACCCCGACCTCTGCGACCGTGAGCTCGGGCTGAGCCTGCCCGACGCGGCCACTCGTAAGGAGCTGCTCGAGGTGCTGCTGCGCAGCGTCCCGGCGCAGGAACTGCACCTCGACGAGATCGCCGGACGCACACCGGGTTTCGTGATCGCCGACCTGTGCGCGCTGGTGCGTGAGGCGGCGCTGCGGGCGGCGGCACGGGCCAGTGCCGACGGGGCGCCGCCGCAACTCACCCAGGCGGATCTCACCGGTGCGCTCACCGTGATCCGTCCGCTGTCGAGGTCGGCCACCGAAGAGGTGTCGGTCGGGTCGGTCACCCTCGCCGACGTCGGCGACATGACCGAGACCAAGCAGGCGCTGACCGAGGCGGTGTTGTGGCCGCTGCAGCATCCGGACACCTTCGAACGCCTCGGCATCGAACCGCCGCGCGGGGTGCTGCTCTACGGACCGCCGGGCTGCGGGAAGACCTTCGTGGTGCGCGCCCTCGCCAGTTCGGGGCGGCTGTCGGTGCACGCGGTCAAGGGCGCCGAGCTCATGGACAAATGGGTCGGCGCCTCGGAGAAGGCGGTGCGCGAACTGTTCCGCAGGGCGCGCGACTCCGCCCCGTCGCTGGTGTTCCTCGACGAGATCGACGCGCTCGCGCCGCGGCGCGGGCAGAGCTTCGACTCCGGGGTGACCGACCGGGTCGTGGCGTCGCTGCTGACCGAACTCGACGGCATCGAACCGATGCGCAACGTCGTCGTGCTGGGCGCCACGAACCGGCCCGATCTGATCGACCCCGCGCTGCTGCGGCCCGGGCGGTTGGAGCGGCTGGTGTTCGTCGAACCGCCCGACGCCGAGGCGCGCCGCGAGATCCTGCGCACCGCAGGCAAATCCGTACCGCTCGCCGACGACGTCGACCTCGACACGCTGGCCGCCGGTCTCGACGGGTACAGCGCTGCGGACTGCGTCGCGCTGCTGCGGGAGGCGGCGATGACGGCGATGCGACGATCGATCGACGCCGCCGACGTCACTGCCGCCGACGTGGAGGCCGCCCGCCAGACGGTGCGCCCGTCGCTGGACCCGCTGCAGGTCGACACGCTGCGGGCGTTCGCGGAGAACCGCTGAACACCGCGGGCATAAATCTTGACAGTGCCTAGTTGTGGTGGGACAGTCGAACCATCGCAACTAGCCACTGTCTAGATGACTTCGGGAGGCATCATGACCGTCCCCACCACGGTCCGCGTCGGAGACGACGACCGCACCCGCACCGCGAATCTGCTCGGCCTGGCGCTGGCCCAGGGCTACCTCGACATGCCCGACTACGAACAGCGCCTGCAGGCGGCCTTCGCCGCGCAGACCAACACCGAACTGCACAGCCTCACCGCCGACCTCCCGGTCGCCACCCTGCGCCGCAACGATCCGGCGCGGCGGGCCGAGCGGCGGCGCGCCGCCCGCCGCGGGGTGCGCTGGCACCTGGCCGGCTACCTCGCCATGGTCGTCATCGTGCTCACGGTGTGGCTGGCCGTCGGGCTCGCCGCGGGGGCCTGGTACTTCTGGCCGATCTGGCCGATCCTCGGCGCAGGCATCGGGGTGCTCGGCCACGCACTGCCGGTGCGCTACGTGGGCGGTTCACCGTGCGGGCGGCTCACGGCTCGATCAGTCCCGCCCGGATGGCGTATCGGGTGAGCGCCAACCGATCCCGCAGACCCAGCTTGGCGAGGATGTTCGCCCGGTGCCGGTCGACGGTCTTGGCGCTGATGCTCAGCGTCGCCGCGATCTCCCGCGTCGAGTAGCCCTCGGCGACCAGCTTGAGCACCTCCTCCTCCCGCGGGGTGAGGATGGTGTCGGGCAGTTCGTCGCCGCTGCGGGCGCGGTGCAGATAGTCGCGGATCAGCGCCGTCACCGCACCTGCGTACAGGAACGGTTCACCGCGCAGCGTCGCGCGGCACGCCGCGAGCAGATCGCGGTCGGCGACAGATTTGAGCACGTAGCCCGACGCCCCGGCCTTGAGCGCCTCGAAGAAGTACTGCTCGTTGTCGTGCATAGACAGGATCAGGATCCGCACGTGCGGATGCATGCGGCTGATCTCGCGGGCGGCCTGCAGACCCGTCATCCGTGGCATCGCGATGTCGAGGATCGCCAGATCGGTGGGGGTCCGCTCGAGCGCTTCGAGCGCCTCGTGCCCGTCGGCCGCCTCGGCGACCACCTGCAGGTCGGGTTCGGCGTCGATGATCAGCCGCAACCCGCTGCGCACCAGCGCGTGGTCGTCGGCGAGCAGGATCCGCGCCGGCATCACCGGCTCCCGTCGCGGTACGGGATGGTCAACCGAACCTCGGTGCCCTCACCCGGTGGAGACGCGATCGTCAGCGTCGCGTTGACCAACAGCGCCCGCTCCCGCATACCGCTGATGCCGGCGCCCTCCCCCGCGTCACCCGCACCGCCCGCCCCGTCGTCGGCGATCCGCAACGTCACCTGATCGTCGGCGACGTGCAGGTCGACCCAGACCTTGCGGGCGTCGGCGTGGCGCGCGACGTTGGTGAGCGACTCCTGGGCGATGCGGTAGCAGACCAGCTCGACGTCGGGAGCCAGCCGCGCGGCAGGCAAGGCGATGTGTTTGACGACCGGAAGCCCGGTCGCCTGGGCGAATTCATTGCATAGCGCATTGAGCGCGCTCTGCAGTCCCAGATCCTCGAGCGCGTCCGGTCGCAGCCGGCGGGCGATGCCGCGCACCTCATCGAGGCTGGCCCGCACCGTCTCCTGGGTCTCCTCCAACTCGCCGCGGATCTCCGCCGGCGCGCGGTCCACGGCACGTTTGAGCGTGAGCAGGGCGACGGTCAACGTCTGCCCGATCTCGTCGTGCAGTTCGCGCGCGATGCGCTGCCGTTCGTTCTCCTGCGCGGCGAGCGCCGATGCGCTGGCCGTGGTCCGCTCGGTCTCCAACCGGTCGAGCATCGCGTTGAACGATTCGATCAGATGGTGCAGATCACCGCTGCCCCGATCGTCGACACGGTCACTGCGCCGCGGCGGGTCGACCCGTCGCATGGACGCGGTCAGCCGATCGAGCGGGGCCAGGCTGGACCGCAGCAGCAACGCGTTGGCGCTCAGAATGACCGCCAAACCGACGACCAGGACCGGGATCTCGGTGAGCCGGATGCGTGACGACACCGAGGCCGGTGACACGGCGAGGACGAGTGTGCCGAGCGTGAAGATGAGGCCGTTGATCAAGAAGACCCGGCGAAACAGTGCGGCCGCGGGGGTGCGCGCCCGATTCATACCCACCAGCGTGGCGTCCCGGCCTGAGGATGTCCATACACGGCACCGCCCCCCGGAAATGGGTGTCAGCCCCGATGGTGGCCCTCGCGTCTCCTGCCGAACATGGAGGTGGACCAATAAGGAGCTGCGATGCGTATCGATCGGACGACGGTGCCCGGCGGCGGGATGCTGCACCACATCGTCACCCGGGCCGGTGGCCGGCTGTGCGTACTGGTCACCCGCGACGGCGAACGGCAGGTCTTCGTCTACGACGACGACAGCGACGAGCCTGCCAAGGAACTGGTGCTGGCACCCGACGAGGCCGACGGTGTCGCGGAGATCCTGCACAGCCGCCCCATCGCCGACCGGGTCCGGTCGCTGGAACGCCGCGTCGATGCGCTGATCGGAGAACGGGCATCATGACGATTACGACGGCCACCGGATGGACCGCCCGATTGAATGAAGTCGCCATGCAAGCACACGAGATCGCGGTCTCGCCCCCGACCGTCCGCATGGACGATCCGGTGTCCAAGGCGGTGCAGCTCATGGTCGTCAACCGGCTGCCCGGGCTCGTCGTCGTCGACGACGCGGACCACCCGATCGCCGTCCTGCCCGGCACGCAGGTCCTCCGCCTGACCATCCCCGAGACCTACCGCGACGATCCGGCCCTGGTCCGCACCGTCGACGAGATCCACGCCGACCTGTTCTGGCACGGCCCCGGGCGGCTCACCGTCGGCGACTGCCTGCCGTCACCCGTCGCGAAACCCGCGACGGTGGCGCCCGACGCCACCCTGCTCGAGGTCGCGACCGTGATGGCGACCAAGCGGAGTCCGTTGATCGCGATCGTTGACGGCGCTGGGCGATTGACCGGTGCGGTGACCCTCGAACGGCTGCTGACCAGTCTGGCCGTCGCCGGCCCGGGCGACTGATCCCGGCTCTGCGAGCGCGTGTCAGCAGCTCCGGCCGTGTCGTTCTCGCCGGCTCCGGTGCTCGCACTGGCGATCTTCGTCGTCGCGTTCTGGTTCATCGCCACCGAGCGGGCCGACAAGGTCAAGACCGTCCTCGTCGCCGCCGGGCTGATGGCCCTGCTCGGCCTGATCCCCGGCGAGCAGGTCTTCTACTCCGAGCATGCGGGCATCGACTGGAACGTCATCTTCCTGCTGCTCGGGATGATGGTCATCGTCGGCGTCGTGAAGCAGACCGGACTGTTCGACTTCCTGGCGATTTGGGCGGCGAAACGCTCGCAGGGCAAACCCTTCCGGCTGATGGTCATGCTGATGCTGATCACCGCGTTCGCCTCACCGGTGCTCGACAACGTCACGATCATCCTGCTGATCGCCCCGGTTACGCTGGTCATCTGCGACCGGTTGCGGATCGCCCCGCAGCCCTACTTGATCGCCGAGGTCCTGGCGTCCAACATCGGCGGCGCGGCCACCCTGATCGGCGATCCGCCCAACATCATCATCGGCAGCCGCGCCGGCCTGACGTTCAACGACTTCCTCGTCCACATGGCGCCGATCGTGCTGATCATCTTCGCCCTGTTCGTGGTGTTCACCCGGGTGCTGTTCCGAAAGGATCTGCGTACGGACGACATCCACCTCGATGAGGTGATGGCGCTTCAGGAACGCCGGGCGATCAAGGACACCAGGCTGCTGGTCCGCTCGCTGGTGGTGCTCAACCTCGTCATCGTCGGATTCGCCCTGCACTCCGTGCTGCATGTGGCGCCGTCGGTGGTGGCGCTGCTCGGGGCCGGGGCCATGCTGCTGGTCACCGACATGGACGTGGGCGAGGTGCTGCCCGAGGTGGAGTGGCCGACGCTGGTGTTCTTCATGGGCCTGTTCGTGATGGTGGCCGGCCTGACGCACACCGGTGTGATCGGCGCGCTCGGTTCGGTCGCCCAGTCCGCCTTCGGCGACAACTGGTTCGCTGCCGCCACGGCGCTGCTGTTCGGGTCGTCGATCGTCGGCGCGTTCGTCGACAACATCCCCTACACCGCGACGATGACGCCGGTGGTCGGGTCGATGGTCGCCGAGACGCCGGACCCGGGCACCGGTCAGGCGCTGTGGTGGGCGTTCGCACTGGGCGCCTGCTTCAGCGGCAACGGCACCGCGATCGCCGCCAGCGCCAACGTGGTGGCGATCGGTATCGCCGCGCGGGCCGGCCACCCCATCAGCTTCTGGCGGTTCACCCGGTACGGGATCGTGGTGACCCTGCTCAGCACTACGCTGGCCTGGGGCTATGTGTGGCTGAGGTACTTCTGATGAAAGCCGTTTGCAGTGGCCCGTCGACCCCGTCGGTGGCCCACGTAGAATTGACACAATCCAAAGCAGCTGAGGCTGACACCCCGACCCCAATCAAGATCGGAGTGCCATGCTGGCCATCCTCTGTGCCCATGCGGTCGCGACCGCGTTGGCGCCGCTTCTGGTGGCCAGATGGGGGCGGGTCGCCTTCTACCCGCTGGCGCTCGTCCCGCTGATCTCCCTGGTCTGGGTCGTACTCAACTGGCCGCCACCCGGAGGCGCGCAGACCGTCGACCTGGTCTGGCTGCCCGAACTCTCGATGGACATCACGCTGCGTTTCGACACGCTGGCAGCCATCATGAGCGTTCTCGTCCTCGGTATCGGCGCGCTCGTCCTGTTCTACTGCGCGACCTACTTCCACCACCGCGACGGGCACACCGAGAAGCGGCTGCCCAGCTTCGCCGCCGAGATGGTCGCGTTCGCCGGCTCGATGTTCGGCCTCGTCATCAGCGACAACATGCTGATTCTGTACGTGTTTTGGGAAACCACGACGGTGCTGTCGTTCCTGCTGGTCGGCCACTACGCAGAACGCGCGACGAGCCGCCGGGCCGCGACCCAGGCTTTGCTCGTCACCACCTTCGGCGGGCTGGCAATGCTGGTCGGCATCATCATCCTGGGCAACCTGTCGGGCACCTATCTGCTCTCGGAGCTGGTCGCCGCACCGCCGTCCGGGGTGGCCGCCGCCGTCGGGGTGGCACTCATCCTCGTCGGCGCGCTGTCCAAATCGGCGATCGTCCCGCTGCACTTCTGGCTGCCGGGCGCGATGGCCGCACCCACCCCCGTCAGCGCCTACCTTCACGCCGCGGCCATGGTGAAGGCCGGCGTGTTCCTGGTGGCCCGGATGACACCGGGGTTCGCCGACTCCCCGGTGTGGCGGCCGATGATCATCACCCTCGGCCTGGCGACCATGCTGCTGGCCGGCTGGCGGGCGGTGCGCGAGTACGACCTCAAACTGATTCTGGCCTTCGGCACCGTCAGTCAGCTCGGGTTGATCACGATCATGGTGGGCACCGGCGGACGCGACATGATGCTCGCCGGGCTGGCCATGCTGGTCGCCCACGCGATGTTCAAGGCATCGCTGTTCATGGTGGTCGGCGTGATCGACCACACGACCGGCACCCGCGACATCCGCCGGCTCGCCTGGCTGGGCGACCGCCACAAACCGTTGCTGATCATCGCCGTCGGCGCCGTGGCGAGCATGGCGGCACTCCCGCCGTTCCTCGGATTCGTCGCCAAGGAGGCCGACTTCGAGACGGTGCTGCACAGCGCCGCGCTGGGTCCGTTCGCCCCGTGGGTATTGGCCGGGATCGCCGTCGGCTCGGTGTTCACCACCATCTACAGCCTGCGTTTCCTGTGGGGTGCGTTCAGCCGGAAGGGTTTACACGAGCCGAGCCTGCGCGTCCGGGAGATGCACCGGCCCTCGGTGGCGTTCCTCACCGCACCGGCCGTCCTCGCCGCCGCAGGCCTGCTGGCGGGGCTGTGGCCCGCACCGCTGGACGCCGTCCTCGACGACTACGCCGACACCGTCCCGGGCGGTTCGGACTACGAGCTGGCCCTGTGGCACGGGCTGAACCTGCCGCTGCTGCTGTCGGCGGTGGTCATCGCGACCGGGTTCGCCGCGTTCTTCGAGCGGTCCAAGCTGCGCCGGGCCCGGGTCGCCTACCTTCCGTTCGGCAACGCCGACCACGTCTACGACGCCCTTATCCGCGGCCTCGACATCGTGTCCGTCCGGCTCACCGCGATCACCCAGCGCGGGTCCATTCCGGCCACCCAGTCGGTCATCCTCTGCACCCTCGTCGTCGTCCCCGCGGCCGCTCTCGCCCTCGGGGTGCGTGACCGGCCCGAATTCGCGCTGTGGGATTCGCCGTGGCAGGTCGTGGTCGGGTTGCTGATGCTCGCCGCCGCGGTGGGCGCCGCGGTGATGCGCAACCGTCTGGCCGCCGTCCTGTTGATCGGCGTGAGCGGTTACGGCTGCGGCGCGATCTTCGCGATGCACGGTGCGCCCGATCTGGCGCTGACCCAGTTCCTGGTCGAGACGCTGGTGCTGGTCATCTTCGTGCTGGTGCTGCGCACGCTGCCCGCGGAGGCCGAGAAGGCCCACATCAGGCACAAACGCCTGCCGCGTGCGCTGCTCTCACTGGCGGTGGGCGCGACGGTGACGTCGCTCGCGGTGTACGCGATGGCGGCGCGCACGGGTGTCGGCATCGCCGAGCTGATCCCCGACGCGGCCTACTACCGCGGCCAGGGCGCCAACGCGGTGAACGTGCTGCTGGTCGACATCCGCGCCTGGGACACCATGGGCGAGATCTCGGTGCTGCTCGTCGCGGCCACCGGCGTCGCGTCCCTGGTGTTCCGCAACCGCCGCTTCGGCACCGCGCCGCGGGTGTCGGACGCCGGCCAGCCCGACATCGGACGGATCGGCAACTTCGCCACCAGCCCGGCCGTCGGTGAGATCACCTGGCTGCGCGGCAGCGAACTGCGCGATCCGCGGCACCGCTCGCTGGTGCTGGAGGTCGCGACGCGGGTCATCTTCCCGCTCATCATGGTGCTCTCGGCGTACTTCTTCTTCGCCGGACACAACACGCCCGGCGGCGGCTTCGCCGGCGGTCTGACGGCGGGTCTGGCCCTGGTGCTGCGCTATCTCGCCGGCGGCCGTTACGAACTCGGGGAGACACTGCCCCTGGATGCGGGCAAGATCCTCGGCGTCGGCCTGGCCTTGTCCGCGGGCACCGCGGTGACCTCACTGTTCCTGGGTGCGCCCGTATTGTCCTCGGCGGTCATCGAATTCGACCTGCCGGTACTCGGAACGGTCAAGTTGGTGACCGCGCTGTTCTTCGATCTAGGGGTGTATCTGATCGTCGTCGGACTGGTCCTCGATGTACTGCGCAGCCTGGGCGCTCAGGTCGACGTGGAGATGTCCCAACCGAACCCCGGTTCGGGCGGGTCCGCGGCGAAGGTCGGTGCGCGGTGACCACCTTCCTCGTTCCCCTGATCCTGATCGGCGGCCTCACCAGCGTGGGGGTCTACCTGCTGCTCGAGCGCAACCTCACCCGAATGTTGTTGGGGCTGTTGCTGATCGGTAATGCCATCAATCTGCTCATCCTCACGGTGGCCGGACCGTCCGGCAATCCGCCGGTGCGGGGGCGCACCAAGGCCGGGGAGACCACCACGGCGGATCCGTTGGCGCAGGGCATGATCCTCACCGCGATCGTCATCAGCATGGGCATCGCGGCGTTCGTCCTGGCGCTCACCTACCGGTCCTATCGACTGACCACCGCCGAAGATGTCGGCAACGACCCCGAGGACACCCGCGTGTCGTCGATGGCCGCCAAGGAGGCCGCCGCCCTCGACGAAGACCGCCCACCCGAACCGGATCTGGCCATCGACACCGACCTGCCCGACGAACTCGACGCGCTACCCGGTCGGGAGGGGTCCCGGTGAGTCTCAGCTCGGTGCTCACGCCCCTACCGGTGCTCATCCCGACGATCGCCGCCGCGCTGACGCTGTTCGCGGGCCGCCGCCCGGTGTTGCAGCGGGTGATCGCCCAACTGGCGCTGGTCGCCGTCGTGGTGGTGTGCGCTGCGCTGGTCTACCTGACCGACCGTGACGGAACGCTGGCGCTACACGTCGGCGGCTGGGGTCAGAGCGTTCCCGGTATGGGCCCGCTCGGCATCACCCTGGTGGTCGACCGGTTGTCGGCGCTGATGCTGATGGTGTCGTCGATCGTGCTGCTGGCGGTGGTCGCGTACGCCATCGGGCAGGGCATCCGCGACGGCGACGGCCGTCAGCCGGTGTCGATCTTCCTGCCCACCTATCTGGTGCTGTCGGCGGGTGTGTGCACCGCCTTCCTCGCGGGTGACCTGTTCAACCTGTACGTCGGGTTCGAGGTTCTGCTGTCCGCGAGCTTCGTGCTGCTCACCATCGGTGCGAGCGCCGAACGTGTCCGCGCCGGTATCTCGTACGTGATGGTGTCGATGGTGTCGTCACTGATCTTCCTGCTCGGCATCGGACTCGTGTACGCCGCGACCGGCACGCTGAACATGGCCGAACTGGCCGTACGCCTCGACGACGTCTCCGAGGGGACGCGGATGGCGTTGTTCGCCGTGCTGATGGTCGCGTTCGGCATCAAGGCCGCGGTGTTCCCGCTGTCGACCTGGCTGCCCGACTCCTACCCCACGGCACCGGCGCCGGTGACGGCCGTGTTCGCCGGCCTGCTGACGAAAGTCGGTGTCTACGCGATCATCCGGGCACACTCGCTGCTGTTCCCCGGCGGCGGGCTGGACCAGGTGCTGCTGTGGGCGGCGCTGCTCACGATGGTGGTCGGCGTCCTCGGCGCCATCGCGCAGAGCGACATCAAGCGACTGCTGTCGTTCACCCTCGTCAGCCATATCGGGTACATGGTGTTCGGCATCGCGCTGTCGAACGACATCGGGATGGCCGGTGCCATCTACTACGTGGCGCACCACATCGTCGTGCAGACCACCCTGTTCCTGGTCGTGGGTCTGATCGAGCGCCAGGCCGGGGCATCGACGATGACCCGCCTCGGCGGACTCGCCGCCGCGAGCCCGTTGCTCGCCTTCGTCTTCGTCGTCCCGGCGCTGAATCTCGGTGGGATACCGCCGTTCTCCGGGTTCATCGGCAAGGTGGCGCTGCTCGAAGCCGGCGCGGCCAACGGAACGCCGCTGGCCTGGGCGCTGGTGGCCGGCGGGGTGGTGACGAGCCTGCTGACGCTGTACGTGGTGGCGCGGGTGTGGACGAAAGCGTTCTGGCGCTCGCGCGAAGACGCACCGGAGGGGCACCTGTCCTCCACCGCGCCCGCCGCACTGCTGGACGACACCGCGGAGTCCGACGACATCCAGTTCGTGGACCGTGATCACGTCGGCCGCATGCCCGCAGGCATGCTGGTGCCGACGGGTCTGCTGATCGCCGTCGGCCTGGCGCTGACCGTGGCGGCCGGACCGATCTTCGCCTACAGCGGCCGGGCCGCCGACGAGGTGATCCAGCGCGACAACTACATCACCGCGGTGGTGGGTGAGCGGCCATGAAGGTGATCGAAGGGACCAGGTGGTCACCGCGCCGACTGGCACTGCGCGCGTGGGTGCTGTGCTGGCTGACGTTGGTGTGGGTCCTGTTGTGGGGCACGCTGTCCGCGGCCAACGTCGTCAGCGGCCTGGCCGTCGCGCTGATGATCACACTGCTGCTGCCGCTGCCGCCGGTACCCGTGGAGGGCCGGGTCCACCTGCTGTCACTGCTGCGCCTGGTCGCCACCGTGGCGTACTACCTCGTGGTGTCGTCCGTGCAGGTGGCGTGGCTGGCCGTCAAACCGGGTCCGCCGCCGCTGACCGCGGTGCTGCGCGCGCATTTCGCAGTGAAATCGGATCTGGTGCTCGCCCTCGCGGTGAACATCGTGAACCTGACGCCGGGCACCATCGCGCTCGAGATCGACCAGACCAGGCGCGTGGTCTACGTCCACGTCATCGATGTCGGCTCCGACCGTGCGTTGAGTCGCTTCTACCGCCAGATCGGACAGTTCGAGCGGTTGCTGATCGCGGCATTCGAACGGGAGTCGGACTGGCGGCCATCGACGGAGAAGGAGGCGGATCCCGAATGAAGGCCGAGCGAGAAGCGAAGGCGGATCGCGCATGAATACCGTATGGATCATCGCGGGTGTGATGCTGAGCACCGCCGCAGCCGCGACGATGTTCCGGCTGTTGGCCGGGCCGAGCACACTGGACCGGCTCGTCGCGCTCGACACCCTCGTCGCCGTCACGATGTGCGCGATCGGCACGTGGGCGGCCTTCAGCCTGAACACGACGGTCACCTACAGCCTGACCGCCCTGGCCTTGATCAGCTTCGTCGGCTCGGTCAGCGTCGCGCGCTTTCGCGTCCCCGACGTGCAAAGGCCCGACAGGACACGGAGGATCTCGTGAACGCCTTCGACATCGTTGCCAGCGTTCTCGTGCTCGGCGGTTCGACGCTGGCGCTGACCGCCGCCATCGGCGTGGTCCGATTCCCGGACACCCTCTCCCGGATGCACGCCGCAACCAAGCCTCAGGTGCTCGGTCTGCTCCTGGTACTCGCGGGTGCGGCGATCCGCTTGCGCGGCAACATCGATGTCGGGATGCTGATCCTCGCCGGACTCTTCACCATCATCACCGCACCGGTGATCGCCAACCGCGTCGGTCAACTCGCCTACCACGAGCAGAACATCCGTGACGACCTGTTGACCAGGGACGAAATGCTTGAAGTCGCCGCGGAAGGGGAACACCGCCGCCATGACGACTCCTGACGGCATCGTGAGCGCGCTCGCCGTCGCGCTGGCCAGACAGAGTGAGTCGCACGCCGACTGTCCGCTGTTCAACGACCCGTACGCACAGGTGTTCATCGACGCCGCTCTGAGCCGGGGTTGCCAGCTCCCGTCGGATGAGACGTCCGAACGGATCAACGGCATCGCGAATTACGCCTCGTCGCGCACCAAATGGTTCGACGAGTACTTCATCGCCGCGGGCGCGCACGGGCTCGAGCAGATGGTGATCGTCGCGGCGGGACTCGATGCGCGGGCGTGGCGGTTGCCCTGGGTCGCGGGGACCACCCTCTTCGAGATCGACCACCCCGGGGTCCTGAAGTTCAAGAACGAGGCCCTGCACGAGCACGGCGAGAGCCCTTCGGTGTCCCGTTATGTGCCGGTTCCGGCCGACCTGTCCGATGGATGGTCAGAACGGTTGCGCGACGCGGGATTCGACGTCTCCGAACCGACCGCGTGGGCGGTCGAGGGGCTGCTCCCGTACGTCGCGGACGGCCCGCATCTGTTGTTCGACCGAATCCACGAGATCAGTCCGGCCGGGAGCCGATTGGCCGTCGAGGCTGTCGGGACGGGAGTGGCCGACTGGTTGTCCACGCAGGGCTGGCAGGTCACCGTGATCGGGGCGCAGGAATTGATGACCCGCTACGGGCGATGCGGTGATCACAGCGACACCGACGCTGGCATGGACACGGTGTTCGTCAACGCCACACGGGACCGCTGAATCTCGACTCGAATCTCCAGGAAATCATTTCAGTTACGGCTCTGCGGTTTCGATCCCGTTGACGTCCCGCTGCGGCCTCATGTCAGGATGCGCGCCGCCGTGGATTCATTGCCTCACCGATCGTCCGCGTTGTTGGCTTGCACTTTCGCGGTGTGTCCCGTTTTGCTGATGGCCGAGGCGCGGGGCTGATCAAGGGCAGGTCCGTTGCGCCGGGCTTCGCGCGCGAGACCAATCGCCCCGATTCGATGTCCGTCCGGTGTTAGTGTCCGGGCATCCGGTTCAACATAAGGGGCGGACATGTCGGCAGACAATCAACATTGGTCCAAACCGGCCGCGATGGCTATCCCCAGGGAGGGATACTTCGAACTCGAGCAAGGCCGCTACGGACCGGTGTATCCCCGGACGCCGGCCTGCTACGGCTTCTCGATCATCGCCAAGGTGAAAGAAGGCCGCGAGGAAGCCGTACGGGCCTACGGCAAGACCATCGAGGAGACGATCGCAGCCAGTCCCGACGCACTGGCGCCGCTTCGGTTGCACTATCTGCGATGGCAACTGTTCGACGTCGGTTCGGGACTGCACTTCCAGTACCAGGGCATCTTCGACACCGACTTCGACAAGTACACCGAAGATGCCGTCCAGCTGTTCAGCGCCACGGGCATCACCACGGTGTTCACCAACCTCGAAGGCTTCCCTGAGGACTGGAAGGAGAACCCTGAGTCATTCGTGAATTTCGTTCGCGAACACCAGGTTCCAAGCTTCCTCGAGTACGGCGAATACCCGTATGTGACCGCCGACGAGATCAAGAAGGCGCTGCGGCTCAAAGCCGCGTTCTCCGACATGCTCGATCAGATGCAATAGCGACCATGGGCACGTCAGACCCCCTGGTCACGGTGACTCGCTACATCGAAGCGTTCAACCGCGGCGACGCCGCTGTCATGGCATCGATGTTCGACACCGAGGGTGTGATTCTGGACGGCATGGCGCCCCACGTCTGGTTGGGTCCGTCAGCCGCTCAGGATTGGTATCGCGACGTGCTGGTCGAAGGCGAGCACCATGGCGCTTCTGATTATGCCGTCACACTCGGTGAACCTCTGCATCACAATGTCACCGGCGATCGCGCCTATCTCGCGATTCCGGCGAGGATGACCTTCCGCGTCCGAGGCACACCGGTGACGCAGACGGGTGCCTTCTTCACAGTCGCCCTTCGCCAGGTCGCAGAAGGCTGGCGCATCACCGCCTGGGCATGGACGAAAGGCACGCAGCAGTGACTTTCACCCTCACCGAACTCGAACTCGATGACATTCAGCACATCCTGCTGACCCGCACACCGGCTATAACGGGACGGTACGAGTTCCTGACCTTTGACGCACCGGCAGGCGGGCGGGCCTGGGTCACCGCGCTGCTCGACAAGGTCCAGTCCGCCGCCGATGTCCGTGCCGCGATGGACACGTCGGATCGCTGGGTCACGCTGGCTTTCACGTGGCAGGGCCTGCGCGCACTGGGCGTGCCCGACACTTCACTGGCGACCTTTCCAGACGCGTTCCGGGAGGGTATGGCCGCGCGGGCGCGCATCCTGGGCGATACCGGGGCGGCCGCACCGGAACACTGGCTCGGCGGTCTCGCCGGCGACGATCTGCATGCCATCGCCATCCTGTTCTCCCGGACCGACGAGCAGTACCGCGCATCGGTCGCCAACCACGATGCACTCCTCGACAGCCTGGCCGGTGTGCGCAGCCTGTCCCACCTCGACCTCAACGCCGCACCGCCGTTCAACTACGCACACGACCACTTCGGATTCCGGGATCGCCTGTCCCAGCCGGTGATAAAGGGCTCCGGCGAGGAACCGACGCCGGGGTCCGGTGCACCACTGGCGCCGGGCGAATTCATTCTCGGCTATCCCGACGAGAACGGTCCGGTCGCCGATTCCCTCCAGCCCGAGGCGTTGGCCCGCAATGGCAGCTACATGGCGTACCGCCGACTCGAGGAACACGTGGGGTTGTTCCGCGACTACCTGCGGGCGAACTCGAAGGACGCCGGCGAAGAAGAGCTTCTCGCCGCGAAGTTCATGGGCCGCTGGCGAAGCGGTGCGCCGCTGGTTCTCGCGCCCGATCAGGACGATCCCGAATTGGGCGCCGATCCGATGCGCAACAACGATTTCAACTACAAAAAGATGGACCCGTTCGGATACGCGTGCCCGCTCGGATCGCACGCCAGACGACTCAATCCCCGGGACACCGCCCACTACATGAACCGACGGCGAATGATCCGGCGCGGTGCGACCTACGGTCCCGCGTTACCCGAGGGTGCGCCCGACGACGGAGTCGAACGCGGTATCGCCGCGTTCATCATCTGCGCCGACCTGGTCCGGCAATTCGAATTCGCACAGAACGTCTGGATCAACGACAAAACCTTCCACGAGCTCGACAACGAGCACGACCCCATCGCCGGGACGCAGGACAACACCTTGGACTTCACCGTGCCGAAACGGCCCATCCGCAGGGTGCACAAGGGGATCCCGGCCTTCACCACCCTGCGTGGCGGCGCCTACTTCTTCCTGCCCGGCCTGCGGGGCTTGAGGTATCTGGCCACACTGGGAGACACATCATGACCACCGCTCGCACGTACAACCAGGAGCACGTTCCACGACGGCGCGACGGCCGCCGAAGAATCAGCATCTACTGGACGTGGAGCTACCCGTGGGAAGCGCAGCGCAACCCGGCAGAAGTCTACAACCGCTTCTCCACCATGACTGAAGTGCGAAACGCACTGTGGCCCAGCTATGAAACTACCGAATACGACGACGCCCACTTCTTGCAGGGCATAGCCGGCACCCTTGAACTGTTCCACCGGTCGACGCTCGCCTTTCAAGAACTCGCCGGTGAGGTGACCGGCCACCCCGTCGCGGTGTTCCAACGCATCGACCAAGCCGGATACCTACTGCCGATCGACGAACGCATTCTCGCGGACACAGACACGCTGATGGTGTTCGGACTCGACCACATTCTGTCCGAGCAGGAGGCGACCGCTGACGAGATCGCGGCGATCAAGCAGTGGCTGCAGCGGGAGGGCACGTGCCTATTGCTGGCGCCGCATCACGATGTGGGCTTCACCGACGACTTCGACCAGCGCGCCGCGGAGTTCGCACATCACGGCGATCCGCTGGTACCCCGCCAGCAGCGGTTCGGCCAGTACACGCGCTCGCTGATGAAGGCGCTCGACGTACCGGTCCACAACACCTGGGGTTTACGCCCAGCGGTCGTCGAGCGCACCCGGGAAATCGCGCCGCTGAACGGATTTCGAGACCTCGACACCGCCCGACTGCTCGACAACGTCACGACCTTCAACTTCCACCCCCACCTCCCGCACTATGAATTGACGGCACCCGAAAGCGACACGCTCCGAGTGCTAGGTAGGCAGCGCGTGGACCCCCACAGACCGCATCCATTCACCGACGGCGGCAACACCGAGTTCAACGCGCTCATCTGGATGCCCCCGACCGGCCATCGCTCCGGCGACGTCGTGCTGATCGACTCGACACACTTCACCACCCTCTTCGGCGGCACCGACAGCCTTCGCAATCTCTGGCACAACCTGGCAACCATGAGATGAGCCTCCGGCGGTTCACCCGCGCCGAGAGTCACCTCAGTTCTGAGCGCCGGGGTTCACTCGGAGAGTTGGAACTCCACCATCGCCGTGACGGTGTCGACGGCCTCACTCAACGCGGACAACCGGGCCGACACCGTGGGCGCCGACAGTACGGCGTACTTGTCGGCCTGTCCCATCGGCACGCGTGCCGCCAGCCCGTAGAGGCGTTTGACCACGTCGGACTCCTCGGGTCCGAGCACCGCAGATCGACCGCCGAACTCGGAACCCCTTGCCGCAGCGATCCGTTCGTAAAGCGCCACGACGCGATCCTCGACATCGAAAACTGCCGCGGAGTCGACCGAGCCGGGTTCGTCTTCCCACACCTCGATGTCGGCCCGCGGGTACGGCGCATCGTCGAGCCACTGCCTCACCCGGATGCGTTCGCCCATCAGGCATCTCAACCGGAACCGCCCGACACCGAGATCGGCGTAGTCCACGATTCGCGCCAGCGCACCCACTGTGCTGCGCCGATCACCGCCACCGACCTCACGTCCGGCCTCGATCAGCACCACACCGAACGCCGGGTCCGTCATCGCCAGACAGTCCTGCACCAGCGCGACGTACCGCGGTTCGAAGATCCGCAGGGGCAGCTCCTCGCCTGGGAGCATGGTCACCTCGAGAGGGAACATCGGCGTCACGGTCATCGGTCAGTTGAAACCGCCCCCGACGACCGCGTCGCTGACGAGCGTCGCCGGATCGGCGAACGTGCACATCGCGGAGGCCATCGTGATCCAGAGTTCGGGATTGAGCGCGACGAGTTCGTTCTGCTCGCCGATCGCCTCGATCACCTGACGCTGCGTCGCCTCGTCCATGTCGACGTATTCACCACACGTGGTGGCGGCCAGACCTCCAGGCGCGGGCGCACCGGGAGACCGCGGTGCGCTCGGCGTCGGATCGGGTACCCGGGCCCGGGTGGTCGGCGACGGACTCGTCGTTGTGGTGGACGGCGCCGTGGTGTTCATCGCCACCTGGTCCGGGTCGGCCATCGGCGTCCCCGTCGTGACGTTGCTGCACCCGGCGGCGGTGAGTGCGGCGACCGCGCACCCCGTCAGCACCCATCGCCGCACTCTCATCAACCCACTCTATAGCTCCAGTTCGGCGACCAGGGCGTCAACGACCGCAAGCAGATCACCGTCGTGTTCCTCGGCGACCCGGCGTTGCCGTTGGTAGCTGGCACCGTGCCGGTAGATCTCGGCGACCCCGGCGAGTTCGTCGGCACAGTCCAGGGATCGGGCCACCGGCTGCAACCGGGTGAGCAGGTCGTCGAGGTCCTCGGTGACCAGCCGCTCGTTGCTGTCGGCGTCGAGGATGATCTCGGCGTCGAGTCCATAGCGCGCGGCGCGCCACTTGTTCTCCTGCACATGCCAGGGCGGCATGACCGGCAACTGCTCCCCCGCGTCGAGCCGGCGGTCGAGGTCGACGACCAGGCAGTGGGTGAGCGCGACCAGTGAACCGAGTTCGGCGATGTTGGAAACCCCGTCGAAGACCCGGATCTCCACGGTGCCCAGATGAGGCGAGGGCCGGATGTCCCACCGGATCTCGTTCATGTGGTCGATGATCCCGGTCTTCTTCTGATCGTGGACGAACCGTTCGAACTCCGGCCACGACTGGAACTGGAACGGCAGCCCCGCGGTCGGCAACTGCTGGAACATCATCGCCCGGTTGCTGGCGTATCCGGTGTCCGAACCGTCCCAGTACGGCGAGGACGCGGACAACGCCAACAGGTGCGGGTACTGGTTGAGCAGCGACGAGATGATGGGCATGACCTTGTGCGCCGACGAGATCCCGACGTGCACGTGCACACCCCAGATCAGCATCTGCCTGCCCCACCACTGCGTGCGCTTGATCAGCTCGGCATAACGCGGCGCGTCGGTCAGCTGCTGGGTCGACCAGTTGGCGAACGGGTGCGTCCCGGCACAGAACAGTTCCATGCCGCGGTCCCGCACGATCCGGCGCACGACCTGCAGGGTGTCGTGCAAATCCGCCATCGCCTCACCGGTGTTCTCGCAGATCCCGGTGACGACCTCGACGGTGTTGCGCAGCAATTCCTTGTGCACGTGCGGGGTCTCGCCGATCTCGGCGATGACGGTGGCCGCCTCGTTGCTCAGATCGCGGGTGTGGGCGTCGACGAGCGCGAACTCCCACTCGACGCCGACGGTGGGCCGGGGTGACCCGGCGAAGTCGATACGACTACTGGCCGGAACGGATAACACCGCACGCCACCCGCCCACCGGCGTCACCGGTGGCCATGGTCGCCTGGTCCGGGCCCGGGGTGCCGTTGACCTGGTTGTACTTCTCCGGCGGGATGTTCGCGAAGTTGTCGGCCTTCTCGTGGATGATGATCGCGGTGCCCTCACCGCCGGTCAGATCCTCGGCGGTGAACGCATCGGTGGTGGTCACCACCATCGCCGACCCGTCCTCGCGGACCTGCAGCGAGGTGAGGTCACCGCTGGCCGGGTGCCCGGTCTTGCCCTCGGTCTGGAAGTGCCCGCCCGCGGAGTTGAAGTTGCCCGGCGCACCGCCGCTGGGAGCGACCGAATTCGGCTCGCACTTGCCGACCTGGTGGACGTGCATCCCGTGGAACCCCGGTTCCAGCTGGCCCGAAGCGACGGTCTGGACGGTGACGGTGGCATAGCCGCCGCTGAAGTCGAACTCCGCATTCGCCACGGTGGTGCCGTCCGGGCTCTTGAGCTCGGCGGTCAGCTTCTGACCACCCTCGCCCTGGCCTTCCGATCCGCTCCCGCCTTCTTCGCCCTGTCCGGGCGCCGCCGAGGGAGACGGCGAACCGGTCCACACCGACGGCGTGGTGCCCGGCTCGCTGGACACCGGCTCGTTGGGACTGCAGGCGCTCAGCGCGAGCGCGGGAACGGCGAACATGGCGGCGACGGCGGCGGATGTGAGACCGGGCTTGAGCATGGTCAAGAGCCTAACCGGTGACCGCCACGACGACGCCCGGTGGTTGTTCGGCCAGCGGGGGCACCCGCGGTTCGACCGGCGCCTCGAGCAGTCGGCCCACTTCGTCGGCGGCTTCCCGCTCCCCCGGAGCCTCACCGAAGTACACCGTCGTCGCGGTGACACCCTCGAGAGTCAGGTTGCCGGTTTCGGTGACGTTCCAACCCTCGTCACGCAGTCGGGTCGCCACCCCCTCCGCGGCGCCCGCCACATCGGAGATGTTGAACACCCGCACCTCGGGACGGGCGTCGGCCTCGGGAGCGGGTTTCGGTGACGGGGTCGACGAAGTCGTCGTGGCCACAGTCGTCTCGTCGGCCGACGAGTCATCGGATCTCAGCGCCTGGAATCCCACCAAGAGGAAGACGATGCCGAGGAAGAGCAGCACCATCACGATGGCGCGCAGAGGCAGTCCGGAGGATTCTCGCTGGTTCATCACGCCCCACTGTATCTAGCGGGCCGAATCAGGTGACCTCGAAGCCCAACCGTCGCGCGGCCCGCGCCTTCTGCCGGCTGGCCCGCAACCGACGCAGCCGTTTGACCAGCATCGGATCCGCCGCCAACGCCTCCGGCCGGTCGACCAGGGCGTTGAGCACCTGGTAGTAGCGGGTGGCCGACATCGAGAACAGTTCTTTGATGGCGTCCTCTTTGCTACCCGCGTACTTCCACCACTGGCGTTCGAACGCCAAGATGTCGAATTCGCGCCTGGTCAGTCCTGCAGGCAGATCAGAGTCGTCACCGGATTGCTCAGTCTGCGCCATGGCGCCGTCCATATTGCTCCTCGGACCCTCCGACACTCGAAATAACATCCATGTGGTTCGGCGCTCATTCAATCACGGCGGCCAGAGTTGAGGCGTCACCGATACGGGCGAGTCGGCTCACATAAGCGGCTCGCCCTAAGCTCCTCCACGTGGCAGTCGTTCCGATCCGCATCGTGGGAGATCCAGTCCTGCGCACCGAAACCACCCCGATCCCCGTCGGCGATGACGGTTCCCTCCCCGCCGAGGTGGCCGATCTCATCCGCGATCTGTACGAGACGATGGACGCCGCCAACGGTGTCGGCTTGGCCGCCAACCAGATCGGCGTCTCCCAGCGGGTGTTCGTCTACGACTGCCCCGATTCGCGCGGCCGGGCGGGCCGGCGCCGCGGGGTCGTGATCAATCCGGTGCTGGAGACGTCCGACATCCCCGAGACCATGCCCGATCCCGATGACGACGAAGAGGGCTGCCTGTCGGTGCCCGGCGAGCAGTTCCCCACCGGGCGGGCCGACTGGGCGCGGGTGACGGGCCTGGACGCCCACGGCAGCCCCATCACCGTCGAGGGCACCGGACTGTTCGCGCGGATGCTGCAGCACGAGACGGGCCACCTCGACGGATTCCTCTACCTCGACCGCCTGATCGGTCGGCACGCGCGCGCGGCCAAACGCGCAGTCAAACACAACGGCTGGGGGGTGCCCGGGCTGAGTTGGACGCCGGGCGAGGATCCCGATCCGTTCGGCCACTGAGCCGTCCCGTGCCCGAGCTACCCCGCGCCGGCACCCGGGTGAGCCTGCGTTACCGGCTGCCCGCCGGTTCGGTCCCGCCACTCAACGATGTCGTCGGACACCTGCTCGAACGCGATCCGGTGGTCCGCGTCCGGACGAAAACCGGTGAGAGCGTGACGATCTCACCCGCCGATGTGGTCACGGTGCGGGTGCTCACCGACGTCCCGGTCAAGTCGTCGCAGATCCGCGCCGTCGAGCACGCGGCCGCGTTGGCCTGGCCGGGTCTGCACCGTGAATGGGTCGACGGGTGGCTGCTGCGCGCCTCCGACGGGTACACCCACCGCGGCAATTCCGCGGTGCCGCTTGACATCAACGCCAATGCGGCGACGGTGCCTGCGATCAGGGACTGGTACGCCCGGCGCGGCCTCACCCCGTGGCTGGCGGTACCCGACCGGCTGGTGCGCCTGCCGCTGCGCGACGTCCACCTCGAGAGCATCGTGATGGTGCGCGCCCTGCCCGCCGAGGCGGCCGCGGAGGTGACCGTGACCCCGCAGCCCGACCCCGCCTGGCTGGCCGTCTACGAGCGCGAGGTGCCGATCGAGGTGCTGACCGCGGTGGTCGACGGACAGGTGGCGTTCGGCCGCATCGACGACGCCGCGGTGGGCCGCGCCGCCGTCACGCCCGCGCACGACGGCACGCGATGGGTGGGGCTGTCGGCCGTGCGCGTCGCCGAGGACCGGCGCCGTCGCGGCCACGCCCGCGCGCTGTGCGCGGCGCTGCTGCAGTGGGGTGCGCGCGGCGGTGCGACCCACGCCTACGTGCAGGTGCTCGCCGACAACCACGGCGCCATCGCCCTCTACGAGTCGATGGGGTTCACGGCACAGCACCGGGAGCGCTACGTCGACGCTTCTAAGCTGTAGCCCATGCGCCTGGCCACCTGGAACGTCAACTCGATCCGCGCCCGGGTGGACCGGGTCACCGACTGGCTGGAGCGGGCCGACGTCGACGTGCTGGCCATGCAGGAGACCAAGTGCAACGACGAGCAGTTCCCCACCATGCCGTTCGCCGCGCTCGGCTACGACGTCGTGCACTGCGGGTTCAACCAGTGGAACGGCGTCGCGATCGCATCGCGGGTCGGCCTCGACGACGTGGCGGTCGGCTTCGACGGCCAACCCACCTGGTGTGACAAACCCGACATAGAGGCCGCCGCCGAGGCCCGCGCGTTGGGTGCGACGTGCGCCGGGGTGCGGGTGTGGAGCCTCTACGTACCCAACGGCCGGTTCGTCGGCTCACCGCACTACGCCTACAAGCTCGAATGGCTTGCCGCCCTGCGCAAGACCGCGCACGGCTGGCTCACCGAGAACCCCGCCCTGCCGATCGCGATGGTCGGCGACTGGAACATCGCCCCGACCGACGACGACGTCTGGAGCGTCGAGGCGTATCAGGACAGTACCCACGTCACACCGCCCGAGCGTCAGGCCTTCACCGAGATCGTCGACGCCGGATACGCCGACGTGGTGCGACCTTTCACCCCCGGACCGGGTGTCTACACGTACTGGGACTACACCCGGCTGGCGTTCCAGAAGCGGCGCGGTATGCGCATCGACTTCATCCTGGGCTCACCGGCGTTCGCCGATCGGGTCACCCACGCCGAGATCGTCCGCGAGGAACGCAAGGGCAAGGGCGCCAGCGATCACGCACCGGTGTTGGTGGACCTGCGAGACTGAATCTCCCTGTCAGGATTCGGCGTTGAGCACCCTGGCGAGCTCGCCGCGGGAACGGATGCCCAGCCTGCGGTAGACGCGCGACAGGTTGGCCTCCACCGTCTTCTCACTCACGTACAGCGTCGCGGCGATCTCACGGTTCGTCATCCCCTGCACGGCGAGATCGGCGAAGCGGCGCTCGGATTCGGCGAGGCCGGCCGCGGTCTGCCTACCGGTCAGCGCGTCGAGTTCGGCGCGGGCCTGCCGCGCCCACAGCTCCGCCCCGATGCGCTCGAACGCCGCGAGAGCGGTCGAGACGGTGGCGGTGGCGGCGTCGTACTGGCGCCGCCGGTGTTGCAACCGGCCGACCACGAGTTGGGTGCGGGCGAGTTCGAACGGCATCGACAGCCGGCCGTGCTCGGTCAACGCGCGCTCACCGGCCCTGACGGCGGCGGTCAGGTCACCGCGTGCGGCGAGCAGCAGCGCCCGGCAGCGCGCACCGAGGGCGAGCATCCACGGCCGGTCGAGGCGGGTTCCGTTGGCCTCCAACGCCTCGACGAGCCGTTCCGCCTCATCGAGGCGGCCGATGCCGATGAGCGCCTCCGCCGCGTCCGGCAGGAACGGCGCCGTGACGAGTTCGGTGGGCGCCGGGATCCCGGTCGCCGCCGACGACCAGCCCTCGACCGCCGGACTCAACACGTCCACCGCGGCCCGGTGGTCGCCCAGCGACAACTCGAGGAAACCCAGGCTCGTGGTCAGCCACACCCCGAGACGGGTGGACTCACACCGCTCCCCGACCGTCCGCGCCTGGGCGGCGAACCGGCGCGTCTGGTCCTCGCGGCCGAAGTGGGCACTCACCATCACCCGCACGATCAACGCGACGAACAGCGGCAGGTCACCGTGGGACTGCAACGCCCGCTCGACGCTGTCCTCGGCGACCCGTTCCGCAGCCGCGAGGTCGGCCCGCCAGACGTTGACCTGCCCGAGGTGGAAGTCGACGAACGCCCGCTCGCTTTCGTCGCCCCGTTCGATGCAGCGCTGTGCGATCGCGTTGAACTGGTCGGCGGCCTCGTCGAGCCGGTCGGTCCACAACATCAGCAGGGCGTGCAGGGTCCTCGGCTGCGCGGCCAGCGGTAGGCCCTCGGGCTCGTCGAAATCGAACACGCCGTCGAGTTCAGCCTCGTCGAAACCCTCGCCGAGCAGGAACCGCAGCAGCGCGCGAATCGGCTTGGCCTGGGTGATCAGATCCGGCCGATGCAGTGTCATCGCCTGTGTCACGGCTTCTTCCGCGCGCTGCACCGCCCGGTCCGCGCGCCCCGCGTTGAACTCGATGAACGCCAACATGACGAGCATGTGCACCCGGCGGTCCGGGTTGACGCCCGGCTCGGCGATGGCCTGTTCGAGCATCGGCACCGCCTCGGACGAACTGTTGGCGTAGAGCCGTACCAGACCGAGCAGCTGCAGCGCCCGGGCCCGCAGCTCACCCGGCGGGATCTCGGAAAGGGCGTGTTCCAACAACACTCGTGCCCGCGCGGCATCACCCGCCTCGAAGTGGCAGGCCGCGGCACGCAGCGTGCGTTCAGGGGTGTCACCCCCGCGGGCACGGGCCATGTCGAGCAGTTCGGCGGCGGTCGCGGGTGCGCCGCGCAGGTGGACCGATTCGGCCGCCTCGTCGAGCGCCTTGACCGTCTGCTCGTCGGCGCCGTCACTCGAGAGGGCGCGGTGCCGGGCCCGGGACTCAGGGCTCTCGACGATGTCGGCCAACCGGCGGTGCATCCACCGCCGTTCGTCCGCGGACGCCTCGGCGTACACCCCACGGGCCAACAGGGGATGACTGAAAGTCACCTTGTAGCCGGTGATCTCGACGACGCCGTGCCGTTCGGCCTCCTCGAGAGCCGCGACGGTCCACTCGACGTTGTCGCCGACGGCGCGCGCCACCAGATCCACGGTGGGCGACGCGATACAGGCGGTGGCGAGGAGGACCTCCCGGGTGTGGTCGGGCAAACCGGAGATGCGTGTCCGCACCAGATCGGCGAGGGTGGCCGGCAGCGGCCCGACACCGGTGGCGTCCCGGTCCAGTGCCCGCGCCAATTCGAGGGCGTAGAGCGGGTTTCCGGCCGAAACCTCGTACACCCAGTCCATTCTCGGGCGGGTCAGCGACCGGCCCAGCTGGTGGCTGATCATGGCGTGCAGGCCCCCGACCGTCATCGGATGCACCCGGGCCCGGTGCAGACGCTCCGGACGCGACGGTTCGAGCAGCGTCTCGGTGTGGTCGCCTGCGCCGGAGCGCACGGTCACGAGGAAACCGATGGCGCCCGCGGACCGGCGGGCCACCGACGCGAGAACGGCGGCGGTCGGCGGGTCGAGCCACTGCAGATCGTCGATCGCGACGAGGACGGGACTGTCGTGGGCCAGCCGTTCGAGCACCGACCGGACGGCGGCGGCCACCGCGCGTTGATCGGTGCCGGGTCCCGTGTCGTCGGCGCGAGAGAGGACCCGGTCGATCGCGACTCGTTGCGGGGCGGGCAGGTGGTCGAGCACCTCGGTGTCCACATCGGCGAGCAGTTCGGCCAGCGATGAGTACGCGGCCACCGACTCGCTGGACACCGGGTGCGCCGCGAGCACCCGGAAGCCGCGGGTCCGGGCGCGTTCGATGCCTGCGCGCCACACGGTGCTCTTACCGATCCCGACATCGCCTTCGAGCACCAGCACGCAGGTACCCGTCGGCACTGCGGAGAGCAGGTCGTCGACAGCGCTCAACTCCGCGTCGCGGCTGATGAGCTGCAGGGGCACCTACGTATCTTCGCAGCAGATCGTGGGGGCCGCCCACCGGATGATCACGTTTGCTCGGCGTAACGCCCAGCGTTGAACAGCGACGCCACCGCGCCGATCAGCATCATCACCGCGGCGGCGACGAACACCACCACCAGTCCGGTGTGGAAGGGCTCGATGATCAGGTGCGGGAAGAAGGTCTGACCGGTGAGCACCTCGGCGTTGACGCCGGGCTGTTGCAGCGCGTGCGACGGCTCCAGGAGTTCGCCGATCGGGTTGTAGCCGAGGAACGCCGCGAACAGGCTGCCGACGGGCGGCGTGCCTGCGACCTCGTCGGCGACCGCCGCCGAGACGCCCTGCGCCTGCAGGCCTGCGCTCATGGCTCCGGGCAGCGTGTTGGCCAGCCCGACGATCATGAGCGAGAAGAAGATCCCGATCGACAGCGATCCGCCGGCATTGAAGAACGTGGCCCGCACCCCGGAGGCGGCGCCGCGCGCGCTCGCCGGCACGCTCGACATGATCCCGGCCGAATTCGGGGAGGTGAACACCCCGCCACCGACACCATTGAGGAAGATCAGCGTCGCGAAGAGCCAGTAGTCGAAGTCGACGGGGATCAGCACCAGCGCGACGAAGGTGGCACACATCAGCAGCATGCCGCCGACGGTGAACGGGCGGGCGCCGTAGCGGTCGGACAGCCACCCCGACAGAGGTCCGGCCACGAGGAATCCGAAGGTCAACGGCAGCATGTAGATCGCCGCCCACAGTGGGGTGGCCTCGAAGTCGTAGCCCCGCAGCGGCAGCCAGATGCCCTGCAGCCAGATGATCAGCATGAACTGCAGTCCACCGCGGCCGACCGAGGACATCAGCCCGGCGAGGTTGCCCATGCCGAACGCGGTGATGCGGAACAGCCGGATGTCGACCAGGGGTTGATCGACCCGCAGTTCGATGACGCAGAACGCCACCAGCGCCAGCACCCCGAAGGCGATCGCGCCGAGCACCCACGGGTTGCCCCACCCGGTGGGGGAACCGCCGTAGGGCTGGATGCTGTAGGTGATCCCGGTGAGCAGCACCGTGAGCCCGAGGCCGAGCGTCACCGCACCCGCCCAGTCGAGCCGGCCGGGGCTGCGCTCCCCCACCTCGCGCAGCGAACGCATCGCCCAGACCGTGCCGAGGACGCCGATCGGGACGCCCACCCAGAAGATCGCCTGCCAGTGCCATTCGGACAGCGCGCCGCCGATCACCAGCCCGAGGAATGAACCGGCGACGGCGGCAACCATGTTGACGCCCAACGCCATTCCGCGCTGATGCGCGGGGAAGGCATCGGTGAGGATGGCCGCCGAGGAGGCGATCAGCATCGCACCGCCGACGCCCTGGACCACCCGCCACCCGATCAGCCACCACGCGCCGGCGTCGAGGTCGAACGGTTGGAACGACAGCGCGAGCGCACACAGCGTGAAGATGACGAAGCCCAGGTTGTAGATGCGGACCCGGCCGAACATGTCGCCCAGCCGTCCGAACAGCACCACGAGCACCGCGGTGACCACCATGTATCCCATCAGCAGCCACAGCAGGTAGGTCACGTTGGCAGGCTGCAGGGGGTTGAGGCCGATGCCGCGGAAGATCGCCGGCAGCGAGATCAGCACGATCGACGAGTTGACGGTCGCGAGCAGCATCCCCAGCGTGGTGTTGGAGAGCACCACCCACTTGTAGAGGGGGTGGTCGCGATCGGTGGCGATCCGGCGCCGGCCGGTGAGCTCGGTTGTCATCTGCAGTCTCGTTCGTTTCGTATCCGACGGTGCGCAGCGACGAGCGGACGCCGCAGAACACATATATTATCTATACAAATAATCGGTCGGCAATTCGCGTTCGCCCCATCCGGCGTCTGCGCTAGGTTGAGCAACGCACCACCGACCACGCGGGAGCGCGCACCAGCGCGCTGAGAGGACGACTGGGGTCGTCGACCGTACGAACCTGACCGGGTAATGCCGGCGTAGGGAGTTTTCGATGACCGATACGCGATACCTGCCACTCGCCCCACCCGGCCAGACCCCGGCGCGGGTGATGACCATCGCGGGCACCGACTCCGGCGGTGGCGCGGGGATCCAGGCCGACTCCCGCACCTTCGCCATGCTCGGCGTCCACGGCTGTGTCGCGGTGGTCGCCGTCACCGTACAGAACTCCGTGGGCGTCAAGGGTTTCCACGAGATCCCCATCGACGTCATCACCGGGCAGATCGAGGCGGTGGTCTCCGACATCGGCATCCAGGCGGCCAAGACCGGGATGCTGGCCTCTTCGGAGATCATCACCGCCGTCGCCGAGACGTGGCGTCGCCTGCGGCCCGCACCGCTGGTCGTCGACCCGGTGTGCGCCTCCATGCACGGCGATCCGCTGCTGCATCCGTCGGCGCTCGACGCACTGCGCTCCGAACTGTTCCCCCTCGCCACCCTGGTCACCCCCAACCTCGACGAGGTGCGGCTGATCACCGGGATCGACGTCACCGACGCCGCCTCCCAGCGCGACGCGGCGCGGGCGCTGCATGCGCTCGGCCCACAGTGGGCACTGGTCAAAGGCGGCCACCTGCGCTCGTCGGCGTACAGCCCCGATCTGCTGTTCGACGGCTCCGAGTTCCACGAGTTCGGCGCCGACCGCATCGACACCGGCCACGACCACGGCGCGGGCGACACCCTGGCGGCCGCCACGGCCTCCGCACTCGCGCACGGCTACTCCGTCCCCGACGCGGTCGCGTTCGCCAAACAGTGGGTGACCGAATGTCTGCGCGCCGCATACCCGTTGGGCCACGGCCACGGTCCGGTCTCCGCGCTGTTCAGGCTGAGCGCCGATGAACCTCGATGACATCGCCGGCGTCGCCCACGAACCGGCGGGCACACCGCGCGGGGTGGTGCTGCTGACCCATGGCGCCGGGGGTAACCGGGACGCGCCGCTGCTGGTCAGGTTCTGCGACGAGTGGGCCGGGCGGGGTTGGCTGGCCGTGCGCTACAACCTGCCCTACCGCAGGCGCAGACCCAAGGGCCCGCCCTCGGGGTCGGCCACCGCCGACCGGGCGGGGGTGGCCGACGCGGTCGCCGCCGCCCGCGAACTCACCGACGGGCCGGTGATCGCCGGCGGACACTCCTACGGTGGCCGGATGACGTCGATGGCGGTCGCCGACGACGGGGTGGCCCTCGACGTGATGACGCTGTCCTCGTACCCGTTGCATCCGCCCGGCAAGCCCGACCGGGCCCGCACCGAACACCTGCCCCGCATCGGTGTGCCGACGGTGTTCGTGCACGGCACCGCGGATCCGTTCGGGAGCATCGACGAGCTCACCGCGGCGGCGGCGCTCGTCGCCGGGCCGACCGAACTCGTCGAGATCACCGGCGCGCGTCACGATCTGGGGTCCAAGGCGCTCGACGTGCCGAAACTGGCGGTCGACGCGGCGCTGCGACTGCTGGCCACCGGTTAGGGTCGAACACATGAGCATGCCGCCGGGCCCGCCACCCCCACCCCCCGGCCAGCCCCCGTACGGCCAGCAGCCCTACGGTCAGCCGGCCTACGGCCAGCCCGCCTACGGACAGCCGTACTTCCCACCGCCCCCGCCGCAGCCCTACGCCGAGATGCGGCCGGCCGGACCGCCGCCCCCGCCCAAGAAGAGCAAGCTCTGGCTGATCCTGGGCCTGGTGGCGCTGACCGTCGTCGTGATCGCCATCGCCGTGGTGCTCTTCGTGGTCCTGGTGGTGCGCGAGGGCACGGTGACAGCAACACAGGTGAAGTTGGGCGACTGCCTCTCCGAGATCCCGGACGGCAGTGAGGTCAGGACGCTCAAGACCGTCGACTGCGCCGAACCGCACGCCGGCGAGGTGTTCGCGGTGCTCCAGATGCCCGACGGTGACTTCCCCGGACAGGACGCGATGGTCGAGTACGCCAACCGGTGCGCACCCGAACTGGCGAGCTATTCACCGTCCGCGGTCACCGACGACACCGTGCGACTGTTCGTCCTCTTCCCCACCGACGAGACCTGGTCCGACGGCGACCGGGCGGTGACCTGCGTCGCAACCCTGAACCCGCCGCGCGCGGGTTCACTGAAGGGCTGACGCCGCCCAGGTCGGCGGCACGGGACCACTCCGATACCTGGGGTACCGTCTACTCATGACTTCGGAGCAGTACGACGCGGTCATCGTGGGCGCCGGATTCGCCGGAATCGGTGCCGCGATTCAGCTCAAGCGAATGGGCTACGCGAACTTCGTCATCCTCGACCGCGAGGACGACCTCGGCGGCACCTGGTACGTCAACCACTACCCGGGCCTGGCCGTCGACGTCCCCACCACCACCTACAGCTATTTCTTCGAGCCCAACCCGAAGTGGTCGCGGCTGTTCTCCACCGGTGCGGAGATCAAGCAGTACGCCGACGAGGTGGCCGACAAGTACGACGTCCGTCGCCACATCCGCTTCAACACGGCCGTCGAGGGCGCCCGCTGGGACGAAGAGGCGAAGCTCTGGCGCGTGGCGCTCGACGGCGGGGAGACGCTGAGCACCCGCTATCTCATCACCGCGACGGGGTTCCTCTCGCAACCGCGGACCCCCGACATTCCCGGCATCACCTCGTTCGAGGGCAAGGTCATCCACACCACCGACTGGGACGACAGCTTCGACCCGTCGGGCCGGCGGATCGCGATCATCGGCACCGGCGCCACCGCCGTTCAGCTGATCCCCGAACTGGCCAGGAACGCCGCCGACCTCACCGTCTACCAGCGCACCCCGATCTGGGTGGCGCCCAAGGTCGACATCCGGTTCTCCGAGCGCACCAAACGGCTGTTCGCGCGGGTTCCGCTGCTCCAGCGCACCGTGCGGCTGATCACCGACACGATCTACGAGGCGATGATCAACATCGGTGTCGTGCACTACAAGGTGCCGCTGTTCCGGCGCCTCAACATGTCGGCGATGGATCTGTGCAAGATCAACCAGTTCGTGGCGATCCGCGACAAAGAGCTGCGGCGCAAGCTCACCCCCGACTACGACATCGGCTGCAAGCGACCGACGTTCTCCAACAGCTACTTCCGCACGTTCACCAAACCGCACGTCCACCTGCAGGCCGACGGGATCGACCATGTCGAAGCCGACGGCATCGTCAACGCCGACGGCACCAAGACCGTCATCGACACGCTGGTGCTGGCCACCGGATTCGACCTGTGGGAGGCCAACTTCCCGGCGATCGAGATCATCGGCCGCGGTGGCCGCAACCTCGGGAAGTGGTGGCGCGAAACGCGTTTCCAGGCGTACCAGGGTGTGTCGATGCCGTATTTCCCGAACTACCTCAGCCTGGCCAGCCCGTACGCATTCCTGGGTCTGAACTTCTTCAACACCATGGAGTACCAGATGCGGCTGATGGACCGGCTTTTCAGCGAGGTGCACCGGCGCGGCGCCACGACGTTCGAGGTGACCGAGGAGGCCAACACCCGTTACCTCGATCGGATGACGGAAGCGCTCGGCAGTTCCCTGTGGACGCTCGGCAACTGCGCCTCGTCGCGGTCCTACTATTTCAACCCGAGCGGCGAACCGTCGCTGCTGCGCCCGATGTCGACGCGCGACGCCATCAAAGAGGCGTCCGAGTTCCCGCTCAGTGATTACCAGATTGCCTGAAAGAGGACCCTCTGTGCCGCAACAAGACAACCGTGCCGCCAAGCTGACCGGGCTGGCCATCGCCGGGACCGGACTGGCGCACTTCGTTCGCCCGCAGGTGTTCGAGCCGATCACCGTGGCGGCATTCCCGCAGAACACCCGTCGCCACATCTACACCAACGGCAGCCTCGAGACGGCGATCGGTCTCGCGCTGGCGGGCCGCAGGACCCGCAAATTCGGTCTGGCCGGACTGCTGGGATACGCGGTCTACTTGGCGGGCAACACCGTTCGCAAGCGGTAGCGGCCGAGCAGGGTCAGGTCCATCAACCCCGCAACGAGCGCGCGCGTGTAGGGCGAGTTGCGGTAGTGGACCAGCCTGCCCAGGTCGGTCGTGACCGCCAACGCCGCGTAGACAGCGAAACGGGCTTGTCCCGCAGTCCATTCCGGTCGCAACGTCACCACCAGGTCGGCCCAGGTCTCGACCGTCGAGCGCTGCAGGTTGCGCAGGATCTGCTGATCGGCCGGTGACATGTTCAGGCGTTCGGTGTAGTACACGTAGTCCAGTTCGGGCTCGCTGAACGACCTGGCCACGTGTCCGTCGATCAGCTTGGCCAGCGCCTCTTCGCGGTCGGCGGTGGTGTCGAGGATGGCCGACATCTCCGCCGACCAACGATCGGCCGACCGGCGGAACGCCCCGGCCAGGATGTCGCTCTTGCCGGAGAAGTACCGGTAGATGCCCGAGGCCGGCATGCCCGTGGCCGCCGCGATGTCCTCCATCGAGGTGTCGCGATAGCCCTTCAGGTTGAACAGCCGCATCGATTCCATCAGCAGCGCTTCGTATTTCGACCGGTGCGCGGCGGCGGTGGGTGCCGGGGGTTCGGGATCGTCGGGCAGGTCGGGAAACTCGGCGGGCACGAGCGCGACGACGAGTTCGGCGAGCAGTGGGCGGATCTGACCGGCGGGCAGCTTGGCCCGGTGGTCCACGATGCTGCCGAGCACACTGATCATCGCCGTCGACAACGTCCACCGCTGCCGGGAGTCGAGTTCCGGGCGCAGCATGCGCAGCGGTTGCTGGAAGCGGCGGTGCACGGTGCGGATCTGCGAGTCCAGGGTGGCCTGATCGTCACCGCGCAGGAAACGCGCCTCCCAGCGGTACAGCCCGCCGGATTCGCGATTGGCCAGCGCCGCGTCACACACCGCGGTCGCCAGGTGGACCAGGGTCCGCTCGGGGTCTTCGGTGATGTGGGCGCCGAACCCGTCGTCGCTTATCTCCCCGTCGACGAAGGCGGTGGCGTCGACCAGCTGCTGCCCGAGCGCCAGGACCGCGTCGCGGAACAACTCGTACTTGCCGGTGTAGTGCCGGTACAGCGCGGCCGCCGAGATGCCGACGCGTGAGGCGATGGCGTCCATGCTCACCCCGTGATAGCCCAGTGAGCTGAACGCTTCGGCCGACGCCCGGGCGATCTGGGCTTTGCGGTCTTTGGGACGGCGCCGAACACCGTCACCGCGGCCGGGCGGGGTGGGCGCCATGCCGAACACACTAATGCCGCACACCGCACAACTCGGTGCGACGGCAGAGATTGTCATTCGGTGTCGACGTGGGCTGAGAATGAGCGTTAACATCGTCGGAGCGTCTCGGAGGGGGAAGCATGTCGGCACGGGCCTGGTACATCGGCATCGGCGGCGCCATCCTGATGGCGATCGGCCTGTTCGCGCTGCGATTCCCGGTCCTGATCGACGGTTACGACCAGTGGGGCTGGCAGGTCGAGTGCGGTAGCGGATTCGTCGCCAACCTGACACAGGCCGAGAATGCCGCCGTCGACGGCACCGACTTCGTCGCCTCCTGCCAGAACGCGCTGCTGACCCGCCGGCTGTGGACCATCCCGCTGATCGCGGCCGGGGTCGTCGCCATGGTCGCGGTGTTGCTCACGGCAACGGTCGCCCACGAGGACGAGGACACGCTCGCCGGCGACCGGGAGACTTCCTAGCATCACGGTGTGAACCCACCCGGCGGGCCGGCGCTGTCGAGACGACTCGGTCTCGTCGACGCGATCGTCATCGGCCTGGGCGCCATGATCGGCGCCGGCATCTTCACCGCGCTCGCGCCTGCGGCGGCCGCCGCCGGTGGCGGCCTGCTGGTGGGGCTGGCCGTGGCGGCGGTCGTCGCGTACTGCAACGCCACCTCCTCGGCGCGCCTGGCCGCGCGTTATCCGGAATCCGGCGGCACCTATGTCTACGGCCGGGAGCGACTGGGCCCGTTCTGGGGATATCTGGCGGGTTGGGGGTTCGTCGCGGGGAAGACCGCCTCGTGCGCGGCGATGGCGCTGACCGTCGGCGTCTATGTCTGGCCCGGTGGCGCCCGCCTGATCGCGGTCGCCGCCGTGGTCGCGCTCACCGCGGTCAACTACGCGGGCATCCGGAAATCGGCGCTGCTCACCCGCCTCATCGTCGCGGTCGTCCTGGCGGTGCTGGCCGTCGTGGTGGTGATCGTCCTGGGGTTCGGGGATCCTGTCGGCGACCGGTTGGACTTCGGGGCGGACGTCACGGTCGGCGGCGCACTCCAGTCGGCCGGCCTGTTGTTCTTCGCGTTCGCCGGATACGCCCGCATCGCCACCCTGGGCGAGGAGGTATGCGACCCGGCGCGCACCATCCCCCGCGCCATCCCGATCGCGCTGGGCCTCACGTTGGCGGTCTACGCCGTCGTGGCGGTCACCGTGCTGGCCCAGTTGGGACCCGCGGCGCTGGCCGGCTCGACGGCGCCACTGGCCGATGCGGTCCGGGCGGCCGGGTTCCCGGGCTGGGTCCCTGTCGTGGGCGCCGGCGCCGCGGTCGCCGCGCTCGGCTCGCTGCTCGCGCTGATTCTCGGCGTCTCGCGCACGGCGCTGGCGATGGCGCGCGACCGTCACCTGCCGTCCGGGTTGGCCGCCGTGCACGCCCGCCACGGCACCCCGCACCGCGCGGAGGTCGCGGTGGGCGTGCTGGTCGCCGCGCTGGCGGCGACGGTGGATCTGCGCGACGCGATCGGCTTCTCGTCGTTCGCGGTGCTGATGTACTACGCGATCGCCAACGCGTCGGCGTGGACGCTCGGCGCCCGGGTGGTGCCGGCGGTCGGACTGGCCGGCTGCCTGCTGCTGGCGTTCGCGCTGCCGTGGACGTCCGTGCTCGCCGGCGTCGCCGTGCTCGCGGTGGGCGCGCTGGCCTATGCGGTACGCCGCGCGCGGAGCACCGGCAACGGTGCAAGATAGGCAACCGTGATCCCAGCCAAGACCGGTCGGTCGGCGAACTGGAAGTGGAAGCCCGTCGAAGCGCGCGCGGACGCCGATTTCGTCGTCGCCCCGGACGAGCGCCTGAGCTGGCCCCGCACCATCGGCCTGGGCGCTCAGCACGTGGTGGCGATGTTCGGTGCCACGTTCCTGGTGCCGGTGCTGACCGGCTTCCCGCCCGCCACCACCCTGCTGTTCTCCGGTGTGGGCACGATCCTGTTCCTGATCATCACGGGCAACCGGCTGCCCAGCTACCTGGGCTCGAGCTTCTCGGTGATCGCGCCCGTCACGGCGGCCGTCGCGTCGGAGGGCACGGGCAGCGCGCTCGGAGGCATCGTCGCACTCGGACTGGTGCTGATCGTCATCGGCGGCGTCGTCCACCTCGTCGGCACCCGCTGGCTCGACGTCACCCTGCCGCCGGTCGTCACCGGTGCGATCGTCGCGCTGATCGGGTTCAACCTCGCACCCGCCGCCAAGACGAACTTCGAGGCCGGGCCCGTCGTCGCCACCGTCACGCTGGTGCTGTTGGTCGCGACGTTGGCGTTCTTCCGCGGGATGATCGGCCGGTTGGCGATCTTCCTCGCGGTGCTGATCGGGTATCTGCTCGCATTGGCGATGGGCGACGTCGACACCTCGGCGATCGCGGCGGCCCCCTGGGTCGGTCTACCCGACTTCGAGGCGCCGTCGTTCTCGCTCGCAGTGCTGCCGATGTTCCTGCCCGCCGTGGTCGCGCTGATCGCCGAGAACATCGGCCATGTGAAGTCGGTCGGTCAGATGACCAGAACCGACATGGATCCGCTCATCGGGCGGGCACTCGCCGCCGACGGTGTCGCGACCACGCTGGCCGGTTTCGGGGGCGGATCGGCGACCACGACGTACGCGGAGAACATCGGCGTCATGGCCGCCACCCGCGTGTACTCGACGGCCGCGTACTGGGTGGCAGCGGTGGTGGCCATCGCGCTGTCGCTGTGCCCGAAGATCGGGGCGGCGATCTCGGCCACCCCGGCCGGTGTGCTCGGCGGCGCGACCGTGGTGCTCTACGGGTTGGTGGGCGTGCTCGGTGTGCGGATCTGGTTGACCAACCACGTCGACTTCTCGCTGCCGGTCAACCAGATGACCGCGGCCATCCCACTCATCATCGGCATCGCCGACTTCACTTGGCAGGCAGGCGAACTCACGTTCACCGGGATCGCGCTCGGCTCGATCGCGGCGCTGCTGGTCTACCACGGGATGCGCCTGCTGGGCCTGCGCACGAGCAGATCTGCCGAGCCCTCCACCTCCACCGTGTGAGGCCGGACGGAACGGCTCTACTCGGCGTCGCCCGACGTCGAGTCGGACCCCGAACCGCTGCCCGAGTCCGACCCCGAGTCGCTCTCGGACGCCGAGCCGCTGTCGGACGCCGGGGAACTTTCCGACTTCGCGGGCTTGCTCGCCTTGCCGGTGAGGCTCGCCGCGGCGTGCTTGAACCCGTTGCGGATGTCGTTGACGGCGCCTTCGACGCCCTTGCGAAGCTCGTTGAGCGGATCCGACTTCTTCGGCGTGACGACCTCGGATTCCGCGACGACCTCATCGACACCGGCCTCGACCGCAGCCGTCTCCTCGGCCACCGCCGTCGCGGGCTCCGTGGCATCGACCGCATCGGCGCTGAGGCTGACGGCTGAAACATCAGTTTCGGCAGCGGGTTTCGGGGCCTCGATGGCGTCCGATGCAGGCGCGACGTCCAACGTGATGGTCGTCAGCGCCGGATCGGTCACCTCCGAGCTCACTGTTGCCAACAGCGCTGGGCTCGGTGCGGGCGCGCCGATGGCTTGGGCGATCATGTCGCGGGCGCTCAGAAGCGCAGCGACGAGACCCTGGTCGTAGTTGTACGGCGGAGTGCCCGGGTTGAGGAGTAGGTCCAGCACTGCCGCGGTGACATTCGCACTACCGGTGGTGATCGCATTGACGAACCCCTCGGGATCTCCGGCTTCGGCGGCGGCGAGGAGCGCTTCGGCCGCTCCGCCGACGGCGGTGTTGAGCGCATACGCCGTCTGCAGGGGGAGGAGTCCGATGGTCAGCAGGAAGTCGGGGTCACCGAGTAGGCCGATCACATTTTGGGCGTTGACCAACGGTTTCTGGAGGACGCCCACGAGGTCCTGGAGGACCCCGTCCCCCATGAAGATGCTGTCCAGCAGCGGCCCGATGACCGGCGAGAGCGCGAGGTCGAACAAGGTGTTCAGCGCCAGGGTGATCTCACCGGCCGCGAACTGATCGAATGCGGTCTCGAGCAGTCCCGGGGCGGCCGCGAATGCCGTCTGGAAGGACTCCCCGAACACCCCGGCGATCTCGCCGAGCGTCTGGGCGCTGGCGACCTGGTTGGCCAGGATCTGCTCCAGGATCGGCGCGGGATTCGCGAAGACCCGCTGACCGAGCGCGCCGGTGTCCGCGAACGCCTTCTCGAAGATCGGCACGAAGAGCTCGATCGGGTTGACGAGCGCGTTGAGCTCGACGGCCGACGACGAGATCGCCGGCACCTCGACGTCCGGAATCGGCACCACTGGGCTGAAGGCGATGGCGCCGACACCGGCGAGGGCGACACCTGCCGACACGTACGAGCGAACAGCGGTCTGCATTGAATTCTCCTTTGCTCATCCCCACCCGAGCCTGAAACCTACCCGAGAGTAAGTTAAAAGCAAGTGTGAATTTGCATGTCAGGGCGTTGCGTTGCCGGGAACGCAGCGAAGTGATCGTCAATATCCGCAAAACGAAATTCGCTGGCGGCCTCCCGCTGGAAATGCCAACTTGCGAGCAGCTAACTACTTGCAAGCACAAGCACTCCCGTACCGTGCAAACTGTGGCGCACGTGGCCCCACCACCCGGGGCGAGTTCGCTACACGAAGCGGCCGCCGACTCGGAGCGACCATTACTCGTCGGTAACAGCTGCTGCTATGCCCTGGAGCACCTTTGCCCGCCCACTATGAACTGGCTCACACGGCGGGGTGACGGCTAAGGGCGCGCAGCGCGACCGGCCCCCGCCCAGCAACGAGAAGTCGACAAATCAGCCCCGTTGCCCAGTTCGCTGTCGTGAAGGGCGCTCGTGTACACGACGGATTCGGTGGTGTCTACGGCCTGTCACGGTCGCGTCGGTCGCGCGGCGGCACCCCGTTAACGCCCTCGATGGAGTGCGCATAGGTGCCGACCGCGAAGGCCACCGCCGGACCCATGATTCCCAGCGCGTGACGGTCCACGTTGTCGATGGTGTCGCGACGGGTGTGATAGTTCGGGTCGAACGCCGCGCCGGCCCGTCCGCCCCAGAGCCGCGCCTGCACCTCGGTCTTCTGTTGCGCCGCACCGGTGGTCGTACCGCCGAACGGCACGCCGGCGGCCAGAAACGAGTGGTAGTCGGTCCGGTCGCTCAGCGGCATGTCGGCGGGCCGCACACCCGCCTCGTTGAGGTATCCCGCGAGCAGGCGTTCGACGCCCGCCGATCCCTCCGGCACCGACACCGGTTCGGTGGCCGCGGATTGATCCCCGTCGTAGGTGAAGTATCCCGCGTTGGTCGACCCGAGCATGTCGAAGTTGAGGTACAGCGCGATGTCGTCGAGTTGTTCGCCGTCGAGGTCGCGGAGGTAGGCCCGTGATCCTTCGAGGCCGATCTCCTCGGAACCCCAGAACGCGAACCGCACGGCGTTGGCGACCCGCGGTGAACTACCCAGCTGCAGGGCCGTCTCCAGAACCGCGGCCACACCGGTGGCATTGTCGTTGATCCCCGGCCCGCTCGACACGCTGTCGAGATGTGCGCCGGCCATCACGACATTGCGGGTGTCGCCGGTCTTCGTCTGGGCCAGGACGTTCCGTGATTTCACCAGCACCGGCTGTCCGTCCAGACGTAACCGCACCGGTGCGGTCGTACGGCGCAGTGCGGCGTTCGCGTCCGAGTTGATGATCCCCACCGGGACGGTGAGTTCACGGTAGTACCCGGGTGTGAACAGCCCCGGTGGGCTGCCGCCGCCACTGCCGGTGACCACCAGCACCCCCACCGCGCCCCTGGCTACGGCGACGTCCTGCTTGACCACCACCGAGCACCCCGTGTCGTCGACCACCACGATCGAACGACGGACGTCGACTCCGCCGTAATCGCCGGCGCTGCAGCCGGCGGGCCGGCCCGGGCGCAGGGTGACCGCATCGAGGCCCTCGGGTCCGGTGTCCACCAGCAGCGACGCCTTCTCCACCGCATGAGCGCGGCCGTTCACGGTCAGCCGTGGTGCACCACCACGCGTGCCACCGTAGCGGTCGAACTCAGGGGTCTGAACATCGAAACCGCTGTCTCGCAGCAGATTGGCCACATAGTCGACGCTGGCGTCGAACCCCGCCGTCCCCTGCGCGCGGTTCCCGCCGTGACGTTCGGCGATGTCCTGCAGCGCCTCGAGGTGGGTGTAGAGCGCGTCGACGGTGACCTTGCCTGCCAGATCACCGCCCGTGACATCCGGCGGCGGGGCGGGTGACGAGCACGCCGCGACCAGCGCCGCCACCAGCGCTGTGACCGCCCGGCTGATGCGCATCAGGATTCGACGGGATGGCGCGTGCGGTCGTCACGGATCGGAATCCCGTTGCGGCCGCGCTGATCCTGGGCGTACAGCCCGACCGCGTACGCCACGCCGCCGCCGTTGATCTCCATCGCGGTGCGGTCGATGTGGGTGAGATCGTCTTCCTTCTTGTGATAGTTCGGATCGAAGGGTCGGTCGGCTTCACCACCCCAGCGCTCGGCCTGCTCCGGGGTCTTCTCCTCTTCGGCGCCGGAGAACAAACCACCGGCCGGGATGCCTGCGAGGGTGAAGCCGTCGTAGTCGGAGCGGCCGTCGAAGCTGGTGTCCTCGCCCGGTTTGCCCGCATCGTCGAGGTACTGCATGAGGGTGCGTTCGATGCCCGCCGACCCCTCCGGCACCCGAGGCGAACCCGCCTCGGGGTTCGGCGGTGCGGACTGATCGCCGTCGTAGGTGAAATAGCCGGGGTTCGGTGAGCCCAACATGTCGAAGTTGAGGTAGAGCGAGATGTCCTTGAGCTGTTCCTCGTTCAGCGACTGGACGTAATCCATGGATCCGAGCAGACCCTGTTCCTCGGCGCCCCAGAACCCGAAGCGCACCGTGTTGCGCACGTCGGGGTCGACACCCAGCTGCAAGGCCGTCTCGAGGATGGCGGCCACACCGGATCCGTTGTCGTTGATGCCAGGACCCTCCGGAACGCTGTCGAGGTGCGCCCCCACCATCACCACATCGGAGGTGGATCCGGTCTTGGTCTGGGCGATGACATTTCGGGTGCGATCTGTGCGCACACCGGCCTCCAGCCGCAGAGTGGTCTGCCCCGGAGCGTCGCGTAACTCGCCGCCGACCGCCTTGGTGACGCTGACGGCGGGGATCTTGACGTCGGTGTCGTCGCCGAGGGTCCCGCTCACCACCTCCCCGTCGACGTTGTTGACCACCACCAGCGCCACCGCGCCGCGTTGGGCGGCGACGGCCTGTTTGACCCCGAACGGGCATTCCCCGCGGTCGACCAGCACCACCGCACCCTGCACCGGCAGTCCGTCGTAGTCCGACGCGGTGCAGCCCGGTGAGTCTTCGACGCGGGCGGGCACGAGCGGACCTTCGACGCCCTGCGGCGCGGTGCCGATGGTGTACTCCAGCGCTTTGGCCTCGACGGCCCGCCCGCCGACGGTCAGCTGCGGCTTCTCGGCGAACGGCAGGCGTACTTCGAAGTCGGGGGTCTGCACGTCGAAACCCTTGTCGCGCAGGGTGTTGGCCACATAGTCGACGCTCGCGTCGTATCCCGGTGTGCCGAGCGCCCGGTTGCCGCCGTGGGCGTCGGCGATCTTCTGGAGTTCGTCGAGGTGGCCCATCATCGCGTCCACGGTCACCTTGTCCTTCAGTGCAGCGCCGAACTCCTTGGCTTCGGGTGCGGTCTCCTGGGTGGACGGCGCCGGCACCGGGTTTCCCTTTTCATCGTCGCCGCAACCGGTCAAGCCTGCCGTGACGGCCACTATCGACAGCACCGCCAGCATCTCGCGCACCATTGCATCCACGTTAGCGGCTGCAACTGTGGGCCAGGCTCAACCGCCGCTTCGCGCGAGGTCGCGGGTCATGTCCGCTGACCGTTGCCTCGAGTGGCGCCCGCTGTGCCTGCCACAGCGGGCGGCGCTCCGCTGGGCGAGTCGGTTGCCGAGCGCCTCCGCGCGTCCGCTGGGCAGGAACGCCAGGTACAGGACGAACATGGCCAGGCTGAACAACCCGATCGACATGCTGACGAAGATGCTCAGATGGAGGACCACCCCGGCGGCCAACACCCACGGCCGGCAGCGGCGGTTCCACACCAACAGCCCGATGGACAGTTCGATGAGCAGAGTCGACCAGCTCAGCACGTTCGAGACGAGCAGGTTGTCGGTGATCCACCGGGGAGTGGTGAAAAACAGTAAGTCGTTCTGCCGCAGCGAATACGACACGGCGGTTCCGTCCTGCCAGGTTTCACCGTGGAGTTTGGCGACGACTGTCGACACGTAGATGACCGACACCTGGATCTGCATGAGTCGGACGGGCCAAATCCGTCGTTGTTCCGCCGTCCAGAACGAACCGGTCCGCCTACGCTGGTCGAGCGACAGCGCGGCACCGGAGGCTGCGAGGGCGATGAACAGGGCCTCGACCCTCAACAGCACGTCACCGGCGTTCATCACGAACGGGTTGCGGCGCTCGAAGGACACGACCATGACGAAGACCAGGACCGCCGCCAGCCTGCTGTGCCAACCGACGGTCAGGGCGATCGAGGCCACCAGCAGCAGTACCCATCCGGCGAAGACCGCGTCGTCGTCCGGGAACACCCGGAAGACACTCCAGGTGAAGTCCGCGGTAGGAGGACGCGGGACGACGCCGTCGGTGCCGAAACGGTCGTGCAACCCGGGGTAGAGCGACACCGTCCAGACCATCATCAGGACCCCGAAAGCGATTCGGATGAAGCCGAGCGGATAGGCCGAGTCGTAGCTGAACCAGAATCGGCGCCAGGCCCGCGCCGAGTCGCCACCGGTTTGCCGCAGACGCGACCACAGGTCGGCCGTCACCGCGTCGCCACCGGATTCGGCGCATCGCCCGGCGAACGGGTTTGGGTGGGTTTGATCTTCTGGTCGAACAGCAACTTGCGCACCGTCTTCGGTTCGCCGTCACCGGGCAGGGGTAGCGTCTCGGTCTGTACCACCATCAGGACCCGCACCGCGCGTTCACCGGGCTCGGTCACCTCGCGGACGACGTACTTGGCCAGTCCGGGCCGCAACTTGTTGTGCCGGATCACTTCTTCCTTCAGCTTGCGCCACCGGTACCCCGGAAGTGAGCGATCGGCGTCGAGGCGCCACACGCGGTCTTCGCCGTCGCTCATGATGACGTGGACCTCGACCTCAGTCAGCTTTCGTGGCGGGTTCGGCGAGAACACGCCCCAGCTCTGGTCGAGACCTGTTGCCCGAGTGAGGGGTTGGAGCATCGGCGCGAGCGTGTCCTTGATCGCTGAATCCGGCAGCGATCCGACGACGGCGACGACGACGAGCAGCGCCACCATGACGCTGATGGCGATGTCACCGGCCCGTCTGGTCCTCGAAGCTGATTCACCCTCGTGCGTGGACATCGGCGCTTACAGCTCCCACCAACCGTCCCGCCCCACCGGGCCACCACCGAAGAGGACATCGACGAACCGGGAGACGAGATCTTCGAAGAAGTGCACGACCCGCCAGAAGAGATCGGAGAGGAACTTGAAGAAACGAGCGATCGGATTGGGGGTCGGTCGATCAGATGGGTTCGTAGCGTCGACCGCGTCGGTGGAATCTGAGCCGTCGCTGAAATCGAGTGTGGAATCCACGGCATCCAGCGTGGAATCGACTGCGTCGCCGAGGCCGTCGGCCGTCACGTCCACCGTGTCGGTGAGATCAGTGCCGTCGACCACGTCGGTCAGATCCAGACTGTCAGCGGCACCGTCGACCGTGTCGAGCACCCCATCAACCGCGGTGTCGAGGACATCACTCACCCCGTCAGCATCCGAGGCCGCATCCAGCGTGGAATCGACCGTGTCGCCGAGACCGTCGACCGTCACGTCCACCGTGTCGGTGAGATCAGTGCCGTCGACCACGTCGGTCAGATCCAGACTGTCAGCGGCACCGTCGACCGTGTCGAGCACCCCATCAACCGCGGTGTCGAGGACATCACTCACCCCGTCAGCATCCGAGGCCGCATCCAGCGTGGAATCGACCGTGTCGCCGAGACCGTCGACCGTCACGTCCACCGTGTCGGTGAGATCAGTGCCGTCGACCACGTCGGTCAGATCCAGACTGTCAGCGGCACCGTCGACCGTGTCGAGCACCCCATCAACCGCGGTGTCGAGGACATCACTCACCCCGTCAGCATCCGAGGCCGCATCCAGCGTGGAATCGACCGCGTCGCCGAGACCGTCGACCGTCACGTCCACCGTGTCGGTGAGATCAGTGCCGTCGACCACGTCGGTCAGATCCAGACTGTCAGCGGCACCGTCGACCGTGTCGAGCACCCCATCAACCGCGGTGTCGAGGACATCACTCACCCCGTCAGCATCCGAGGCCGCATCCAGCGTGGAGTCGACTGCATCACCCAGCCCGTCGGCAGCCGTATCGACCACGTCGGTCAGGTCAGTGAGATCCGTCGCGTCCGTGAGATCGAGCGCGTCATCCAGGCCGTCTACCGTGGTGTCGAGGGTGTCGGTCACGCCGTCGACCGTGTCGTCAACGGTGTCGAGCACGCCGTCGACGAGGTCGCTGATATCGAGATTGCCGAGGTCCAGCCCTCCGCCGCCTCCGAGATCCAGCAATCCTCTTGTGCCGATCCGAGACCCGGCGTCCGGCTCGTCCGCCGACGGCGACTCGCCGTCCGACGTAGCGGACGAACCACCCTCCGAGCCGGGCGAGCCATCGGACCCGTCGTCACCCTCGTTCTCACCGGCGTCCCCACCCACTGGCGCGAGCGGGACCATTCCAGCGCCGGGTGTGGAAAGTAACTGAACCTCTGGAGATCGGGGCACCTGCGAATAGGCGGTCACCGACAGCGCCATTCCGCCGGCGCAGAGCGCGGTCAGTGTTCGCCGTACCGCCGACGCCGCACTCGTAGCGTCCGACTTGGCTGGAGGAGAGACATTCTTCGGCGGTTGCAGCGAGTGCTTACCCATGTCCCCAACCCCTTCTACGGTGTGGGCCGGCGTCGTTGCCAGTTGCTGGGCCAATCTATGACCGCATTTTCGATCTTGTCAATATTCGCTGCTATTTGCGTAGTACGCACCGGACGCCGCCGCAGAAACTTCCATACGCAAAGTTCTCGATTCGGATGCGCGCGCACACGGTGAACTCAGGCAAATGTCCGCCTTCGACACCCGGCTGACAATGACCCACCGATCATCGGGTCAAGCTGGGATGTAAGCGATCCGCTCATCATGCGGACCGACCGAGGACGAACATCAGCAATCCGAAAGGCTCATACCATAACCTGCCTCACGGCGCGAAGATTTCACAGAAACGCGAGCGAATGAGAACGCCGGAATCATGTCAGAGTCGACATCGTTCATTTGCTGTACCGCGTAGCCATCAACGCGGGCTCGCCTCCGAGCAGATCCGGGCCCGTGCCCAGCAAACGCCCGCGATATCCCTTGCGCAGGCAACGACCAAGGATTTGCTCTTATCGCAAACAACCGGCGGCGCCGCTCCACAGGTGAGGTAACGCGTTCGGACGGCACCAAGCGATCACTGCGGCGTCGGCTGTCGCTGACGGTAGTTTGCCAGCGTCTAGGGGTCGCGGCGGTTGATGTCGACGGCGGCGGCGACGAACACGACGGCCACCACGCCGGTGAAGTACAGCAGCGCGCCCAGCGGTCCCCACCACATGGAGAACGTCTGCACCCACTCCACCTCGGTGAAGGTGTTGACGTTGGCGAACGGCATCAACGGTCCGACCCGCGCACCCACTCGAGGAATCGACCCGAGGAGCGGCTCGATGACGAACGGCAGCAGGAGCAGGATGGCGATGACGCCGGCGCTGTGCCGGATCAAAGTCCCCAGACCGACGGCGAGCACCGCGCCCAGCACCGCGTACAGGCCGATCGCCCCTGCCGTCCGCCACACAGCGAACTCGGTGAACGACAACTCCGCACCCTGTGCCGGGGTGCCCACCAGGCGGACAGCCAGCGCCGACGCCAGCACCATGATCACCGCGCAGATACCTGAGAACACCGCGGTCACAACGGCCTTCGCGGCGAGCACCCGGGTACGCCCCGGCATGGCGAGGAAGGTGGTTCGGATCATGCCGGTGCGGTACTCGCCGGTGACGGTCAGCGCCGAGAGCACCATCAGGACGGGAACCGCGAAGCCCGCCACGCCGATCGCCGCGCGCTCCGGCGCCAGCGGCACCGCGGTGCTGCCGACCGACGCCTGGATCACCGCGAAGCCCAAACTCACCACGACGACGGCGAACAGGGTCCACAGTGGTGAGCGGGTGGTGCGCAGTTTGATCTGCTCGGCGCGCAGCATCAGCGTCGCGCCCGGAAGTCGACGGCTTCGTCGGTCAGCGCCATGTAGGCCTCCTCCAGCGAGGCGCGTTGAATGCTCAACTCGTGCAACGTCGCTCCGGTCCGCGCGGCCAGTTCACCCACCTGCTCGGTGGATGCGCCGTGCACCAGCACGGCGGAATCCTCGACAGTCGTCGACAGTCCCGCGGCGGTCAACGCGTCGCACAACCGGTCGCGGTCCGGTGTCCGCACCCGGACGGTGTCCAGGCCGGCGCGGTTGACGAAATCGCCGACAGTGGTCGCCGCGATCAGCCTGCCGCGTCCGATCACCAGCAACCGGTCCGCGGTCTGGGCCATCTCGGCGAGCAGATGGCTGGACACGAACACGGTGCGGCCCTCGCCGGCGAGGTCGCGCATCAGTGTGCGGATCCACCGAATCCCTTCCGGGTCAAGACCGTTGACCGGTTCGTCGAACAGCAACACCTGCGGGTCGCCGAGCAGCGCGGCCGCGATCCCCAGGCGCTGGGACATCCCCAGCGAGAACGCACCCGCAGGCTTACCCGCGACATCGGCCAGACCGACCATGCCGAGGACTTCGTCGACGCGCTTGTCCGGCAATCTGTTACTGGCGGCGATCCACCGCAGATGCGAACGTGCGGTGCGGTTCGGGTGAACCTGCCGCGCGTCGAGCAGCGCGCCCACCGTTCGCAGGGGGTGCCTGTGCTCGCGGTACGGCCTACCCATCACGGTGGCGGTGCCCGCGCTCGGCCGGTCCAGCCCGAGGATCATCCGCATGGTGGTCGACTTGCCCGCACCGTTGGGGCCGAGGAATCCGGTGACGACGCCCGGTTCGACCGTGCACGTGAGGTCGTCGACGGCACGGACCCGGCCGAATCTCTTGGTCAGGCCGGTCAGCTCAATCATCGCGGGACTCCACCGCGTCGACGATCAGATCCGCCACCGCGCGCATACCGGCGGCGTTGGGGTGCAGGGGCGCAGGCCGGCCCGGCCACGGCAGACCCGGGCCGGTCGTCCACGGTTCGGACGACCACGCGTGGTGCGCGCGGCTGGCCTGCGCGGCCCGGATCCAACCGCACCCCGTGTCGGCGGCGGCCCGGCCGGTCAACCGCTCGAGCGTGTCGGCGATCCGCCGGCCCAGCGCCGCATCGGCGTCCGACAGCGGGGCGACCGGCTCGCCCGGTGGCGGCAGCAAGGTCAGGTAGTCGACGAACAGCACCCGCGCCCGCGGCGCGCGCGCCCGTACCGTGCGAGCGACGCGGTGCAGCGATTCCCCGACCTCGACCAGTGCGCGGTCGCGGGCGGTGGGGTCGAACAGTGTCGACACCGGCGGCAGCCAGCGGACCACCCGCGGGAGCCCCGCGGCCATCAGCATCGGCACGTAGCCGACGTCGTTGCCGCCGATCGTCACCGTCACCAGCGTCTCGGTGCCGTCGAGCGCCAGGAACTGCGGCGGTGTGCCGTGCTGGGGTTCGTCGAGAATGTTGGCGGTGGTGGCCCCCGAGTACGTGACGTCGGTCAGATCGAGGCCGAGGCGTTCGGCCACCAGATGCGCGTAGTTGCGCGCCGACCGACCCGCGCGGAACGGCGCGCCGTCGGCCGGAGGCCGGATGCCCGGCCCCGCCGCCATGGACGAACCGAGCGCCACATAGCGCGTCACAGCGCAGGACTCGACGCCTGCGCCCAGAACCGCTTCGGGATGCGGCCGGCGTGGCGGGCCAGGTGTCCTGCGGTCACGGCGGCGGCCATCGCGGCGGCCATCGCCGGCGGGTCGGCGGCCCGGGTCACCGCACTGGCCAACAACACTGCGTCACAACCCAACTCCATCGCCAGCGCGGCGTCGCTGGCGGTGCCGATACCGGCGTCGAGGATCACCGGCACGTTCGCGGCGTCGACGATCATCTCGATGTGGTGCGGGTTGGCGATCCCCAACCCGGTCCCGATGGGCGACCCCAACGGCATGACCGCGGCACACCCGATGTCCTCCAGCCGCCGGGCGAGCACCGGATCGTCGTTGGTGTACGGCAGCACGGTGAACCCGTCGTCGACGAGTTGTTCTGCGGCACGGACCAGTTCGACGGCATCGGGCAGCAGGGTGCGTTCGTCGGCGATCACCTCGAGCTTCACCCAGTCGGTGCCCAGCGCCTCACGGCCGAGTTGCGCGGTGAGCACCGCCTCGGCGGCACCGCGGCACCCCGCGGTGTTGGGCAGCGGGCTGATCCCGAGGCGGTTCAGCAGTTCCAGCACACCGGTGCCGGTTTCGGCGTCGACGCGGCGCATCGCGACGGTGGTCAGTTCGGTGCCCGACGCCATCAGCGCCTGTTCCAGCACGGCGAGATTGGCCGCCCCGCCGGTGCCGAGGATCAGTCGCGATCCGAATTCCCGTCCCGCGATGGTGAGCTTCGCGGCCTCAGCCACCCTGCACCGCCGTCACCACTTCGACGCGGGCGCCGTCGCGCAGCGGGGTCTCCCACTCCGTCCTCGGCAGCACCGACCAGTCCACCGCCACGGCGATCCCCTTCTCCGGGAACCCCATTCGAGCCACCAGCTGCGCGACCGTGGTCTGCTCGTCGAGGTGGACGTCTTCGTTGTTCACCACGATCTTCATCCGTGACTCCTCATGTCCTGGCTCCCTGTGTCGTCTGCAGTTCGGCGGAGACCCGCTCGGCGGTCCACGGCGCGAGCAGGAAGCCGTTGCGGCCGTGCCCTGCAGCCACCAGTGTGCGCTCGTCGAGCCACTCGACAAGAGGCAACCCGTCGGGCGTCATCGGCCGCAGCCCCGCCGCGCATTCGGCGAACTCGTATTCCCCCAGTGCCGGCATGACCGTGCACGCGTCGTCGAGCAGATCGCGAACCCCGGTCACCGCGGGTGCTGTGTCGCGTCCGTGTTCGTACTGGGTCGCGCCGACGACCACGCCATCGGCGCGCGGCACCAGATACACCTGCCTGCCGTGGACGCGGGCGCGAACCACCCGGCGCGGGGCAGGCATACACCCGCGCCGCCAACGCAGGCGCAGCACCTCCCCTTTCACCGGGCGGATCGGCAGCCCGGGCCACAACGTCGGTGCGTCGACGCCGTTGGCGAGCACCCGCAGGTCCACGTCGTCGACGGCAGCCAGATCGTCGACCGGCGGCGCCCACCGCACCCCGAGCCGGGTGCAGTGCGCCTCCAACGCATCCACGACGGCGCGGTTGTCGACGGCCAGTTCGGTGTCGGCGACGAACCCGTGCCGGATGCCCTGCGCCAGCAGCGGTTCGATGTCACGGGCCGCCGTCGTGAACGTGACCGGGTGGCCCTGGACGGCCAGCCATTCACCGACGGTCTTGAGATCGGCGGCGTCGGCCCGGTCCACGGCCACCACCAGTGACTCCCGGGCGGTCACCACCTCGTCGGGCAGTCCCTCGAGGAAGCCGCCATGCCACAGCCGCAGCGAATCCAGCCCGATGCGCAGCAGTTCGTGTTCCCCCGGCCAGCCCTCGCTGTGCGGGGCGAGCATCCCGCCTGCCACCCATGACGCGCCCTTGGCGGGGCTGCGGTGCACCCGCACCGACCAACCGTCGAGCGCGGCGCGGCGCGCGACCGACAGGCCGATGACCCCGCCGCCGATGACGGCGAGGGTGCTGTCCGGTGGCATAGCCCTCCCTTCGCCGGCATGACCCGGATCAGGTCCGACGGTAAGGGCCGGATCGTCTGGCCCACTCTCAGTCCCGCTGTCCCGGGACTCCCGTGTCGGCCATCAACCCTACCCGCGGCCGAGGCGCTACCGTCGCCGTGTGCGTGAACCCCTCGACCCGCTCGGCCCAGCCCTTGCGCAAGCCTCGCTGTACCTGTGCACAGACGCCCGCCGCGAACGCGGCGACCTCGCCGAATTCGCCGACGCGGCGCTCGCGGGCGGCGTCGACCTGATCCAGCTGCGGGACAAGGGGTCGGCAGGCGAACGACGGTTCGGCCCACTCGAGGCGCGCGAGGAACTGGCCGCGCTCGAAATCCTCGCCGAAGCCGCCCGCCGCCACGGCGCACTGTTGGCGGTCAACGACCGCGCCGATATCGCGCTGGCCGCCGGCGCCGACGTCCTGCACCTCGGTCAGGACGACCTGCCGCTGCCCGTGGCCCGCCGGATCATCGGTCCACGCCCGCTGATCGGGCGGTCCACCCACGACAGCGCCCAGGTCGCCGCGGCAGTGGCCGAGGAGGTCGACTACTTCTGCGTCGGGCCGTGCTGGCCGACGCCGACCAAACCCGGACGCGAGGCCCCCGGGCTCGGCCTGGTTCGCGAGGCCGCTTCGCGGGCAACAGAGAAACCGTGGTTCGCCATCGGCGGTATCGACGAGGCGCGGCTGCCCGAGGTGCTCGACGCCGGCGCCCGCCGCATCGTCGTGGTCCGCGCGATCACGGCGGCCGACGATCCGAAGGCGGCGGCTCGCCGGCTGAAGGATGCGCTCGTCAGTCGCTGACCAGCAGCGGAAAAGCCGCGGTGACGGTCCGCAGTCGGTCCCAGCTGGCGGCGAAACCCGGGTGCAGCGGCAGGGAGTCGACGTCCTCCTCGGCGACCCAGCGCAGTTCGGCGCTCTCCCGGTTGGGCACGGTGTGCAGCAGTGCGGGCGCGTCGGCGATCACCGTGGTGTAGGTCCACGACGCGCCACCGGAGCCGACGACCTCGGCGGTGACCACCGTGGTCCGCACGGTCAGCTGCTCGACCGAGAGCCCCGCTTCCTCGTGCGCCTCGCGTACGGCGGCCTGTTCGGGTGTCTCGTGGCTGTCGCGGGCGCCGCCCGGCAGGCCCCACGTCCCGCCCTGATGGCTCCAGGGCGCGCGGTGCTGCAACAACACTGCGGCCGAACCGTCGGACTGCGGTGCACGCAGCAGCAGGCCGGCGGCACCGTGCCTGCCCCAGTAGCGGCCGCCGCCCTCGGAGAACACCCAGCCGTCACCGTCGCCACGCACCCGTACAGGATAGGGCGCACCCAACCTGTACGGCTCCGCTCGATTGGGCGCGAGCCGTGACAGAACCTCTTAGGATTCTTTTATAGAGTCGGACGGTCGGGAAGTTGCCGGAGAGATGAGGACCGCGCGCAGGTGACTGTGGAGTTGGCGCATCCCTCGACCGAGCCGCTGGCGTCCCGGTCGCCGACCACTCCCGCCCATCCGCGCTGGTTCTTCCTGTGGACCACGCCGGGCCGCATTCTGACCATCGGCATCGTGCTCGCCGCTCTCGCGATCGCCAGCGCCTTCGCCACATCGACGACGATCAACGACCGCCAGCGGGCGCTCACCACCGTCCTCAACCACACCGAACCCCTGTCGTTCGCCGCCGGTGAGTTGTACAGCCGGCTCTCGGTCGCCGATGCCGCCGCCGCGACGGCGTTCATCGCCGGCACCGAACCGCGCGACGTGCGCCAGCGCTATGAACAGGCGATCACCGACGCCGCGGTCGCTCTGACGCGGGCCTCGAGTGGGCTGACCGACGAGGAGCTGGTTCAGTTGCTCGGCCGGATCAACGCCGAACTCGCGGTGTACACCGGACTGGTGGAGACGGCGCGGACCAACAACCGGGCGGGCAACCCGGTCGGCTCGTCCTACCTGTCCGAGGCGTCGTCGCTGATGCAGACCAAGATCCTGCCCGACGCCGAGCGGCTCTACGAGCGCACCTCGGCGCAGGTCGATCAGGAGACCGGCGCATCCACCCGCATCCCGGCGCCGGTCATCCTCGTGGTGCTCGCGACGCTGCTGTTCGGTCTGTTCGCCAACCGCTGGCTGGCCCGGCGCACCCGGCGGCGGGTGAACATCGGCTTCGTCGCGGGCGGTCTGGCGGTGTTGATCATGGTGTTGTGGGTCGGTACCGCGCTGACGATCTCGACCACCGACAGCCGCAGCGCCAGGGGCGCAGGCGCCGAATCGCTCAAGACGATCACCACCCTGGCCATCACCGCGCAGCAGGCCCGCGCCGACGAGACGCTCGCGCTGATCCGCCGCGGCGACGAGGAGGTCCGCAAACAGTCCTACTACCAGCGAATCGACGGTATGCAGAAGAAGCTGGCGGACTACCTCGCGCGGGAGGACGCGATCGACAGCACCGACCTGGTCGCCGCCGAGGACCTGCTGGCCCGGTGGCGGGCGGCCGACGACCGCATCAACGCCTACATCGCGGTCGGCAACTACCAGGCCGCCACCCAGGTCGCGCTCGGCACAGGCGAGGACGATTCCACCCCGGCGTTCGACAAGCTCAACGATGCGCTGACCAAGGCGATCGAGCAGAGCCGGAGCCAGCTGCGCAACGACATCCTCAACGCCCGGCGGGTGCTGTCGGGTGCGACGGCGGGCGCCGCGGCGCTCAGCGTGATCGCGGCGGTGGCGGTGGCGCTGGGCTTGTGGCCACGACTGAGTGAGTACCGGTGATGAAGAGGCTGCTCGCGTTGCTCAGTGCCACGGTTCTGGTGCTGGCGGGTTGTGGCCAGGCGGCGTCGGTGGTGCCGACACCCGGGGTGACGCTCGCGCCGCCCACCCCGGCGGGGATGGAGGAACTTCCACCCGAACAGGCGCGGCTGCCGATACCCGAGACCGACGACTGCAACCGCCGGGCGAGCCTGCGGCCCTTCCCCACCCGCGCCGAGGCCGACGCCGCGGTGGCGTACATCCGCGAACGCGGCAGGCTCATCGTCGGACTGGACATCGGCAGCAATCTGTTCTCCTTCCGCGATCCGATCACCGGCGACATCACCGGGTTCGACGTCGACATCGCCGGTGAGATCGCCCGGGACATCTTCGGCAGCCCCGCCCAGGTGGACTACCGGATCCTGTCGTCGGCCGACCGGATCGTCGCGCTGCAGAACAATCAGGTGGACGTCGTCGTGAAGACCATGACGATCACGTGTGAGCGCAAGAAGAAGGTCGGCTTCTCCACGGTGTACCTCAACGCCGACCAGCGGATCCTGGCGCCACGGGATTCGGCGATCACGCGGGCCGCGGACCTGTCGGGCCGTCGGGTGTGTGTGGTGAAGGGGACGACGTCGCTGCGGCGGGTCCAGCAGATCAGCCCCCCGCCGATCATCGTGTCCACCGTGACGTGGGCGGACTGCCTGGTGGCGTTGCAGCAGCGGCAGGTCGACGCGGTCAGCACCGACGACGCGATCCTGGCGGGGCTCGTGGCGCAGGACCCCTATCTGCACATCGTCGGGCCGAGTATGAACCAGGAGCCCTACGGGATCGGGGTGAACCTGGAGAACACCGGGTTGGTGCGGTTCGTCAACGGGACGCTGCAGCGCATCCGCAACGACGGCACCTGGTATGCGCTGTACCGCAAGTGGTTGACGGTGCTGGGTCCCGCACCCGCACCGCCGGTGGCGAGGTACGTGGACTGATGGCTGCCTCCGACCACGACCTCGACCCCGCCGTCGACGACGAACCCGGCACCCAGCCGGCGAGCCTCGACGATCTCGATCTGGATTCGGCGTCGACCGTACGGCCGATGGCGACCCAGGCGGTGTTCCGCCCCGACTTCGACGACTCCGACAGCATCAGCGTGCACACCGGGGACACCGAACCCCAGGACCACGCCACCACGGCGATCCGGACGCTGTCGCCGGTCCGCAGGCTCGGCGGCGGGCTGGTCGAGATCCCGCGGGTGCCCGCCAAGGATCCGCTCGAAGCGCTGATGACCAACCCGGTGGTCGCCGAGAACAAGCGCTTCTGCTGGAACTGCGGGCGACCGGTCGGGCGTTCGACGTCGGACGGCAAGGCGCTCTCGGAAGGCTGGTGCCCGCACTGCGGCAGCCAGTATTCGTTTCTGCCGCAGCTCAATCCGGGTGACATGGTCGCAGACCAGTACGAGATCAAGGGCTGCATCGCCCACGGCGGGCTCGGCTGGGTGTATTTGGCGTTCGACCACAACGTCAACGAACGGCCGGTGGTGCTCAAGGGTCTGGTGCACTCCGGCGACGCCGAGGCCCAGGCCATCGCGATGGCGGAGCGGCAGTTCCTCGCCGAGGTGACGCATCCGGGGATCGTGAAGATCTACAACTTCGTCGAGCACGAGGACAAGCACGGCAACCCCGTCGGCTACATCGTGATGGAGTACGTCGGCGGAACGTCACTCAAACAGGCCAGGGGGCAACGGCTTCCGGTCGCCCAGGCCATCGGCTACATGCTGGAGATCCTGCCGGCGCTGGGCTACCTGCACTCGCTGGGACTGACCTACAACGACCTCAAACCCGAGAACATCATGCTGACCGAGGATCAAGTCAAGCTGATCGACCTGGGTGCGGTCTCGACGATCAACTCGTTCGGCTACCTGTACGGCACGCCGGGATACCAGGCTCCGGAGATCGTGCGGACGGGTCCGACCGTGCAGAGCGACATCTACACCGTCGGCCGGACGCTGGCGGCCTTGACGCTCGAACTGCGCACGCGCAAGGGCCGTTACGTCGAGGGGTTGCCCGAGGACGATCCGGTGCTCGCGCAGTACGACTCGTTCGGGCGGTTGCTGCGCCGCGCGATCGACCCGGACCCGCGGCGCCGGTTCGCCAGTTCCGAGGAGATGTCGTCGCAGCTGCTGGGTGTGCTGCGTGAGGTGGTGGCCCGCGACACCGGTGTGCCGAGATCCGGCCTGTCGACGGTGTTCTCACCCACCCGGTCGACGTTCGGCATCGACCTGCTGGTCGCGCACACCGACGTCTACGTCGACGGCCAGGTGCACTCGGAGAAGTTGACCGCCCAGGAGATCGTCAGGGCGCTGCCCGTACCGCTGGTGGATCCGACCGACGTCGGCGCCGCCGTGCTCTCGGCGAGCGTGCTCAGCGAACCGGTGCAGACCCTCGATCAGTTGCGGGCCGCCCGGCACGGCTCATTGGACTCCGAGGGCATCGACCTGTCGGAGTCCGTCGAATTGCCGCTCATGGAGGCGCGAGCACTGCTCGATCTCGGCGACGTCGCGAAGGCCACCCGCAAGCTCGACGACCTGGCCACGCGCGTCGGCTGGCGGTGGCGGCTGGTGTGGTTCCGCGCGGTCGCCGAATTGCTTTCGGCCGATTACGAGTCGGCGACAAAGCATTTCACCGAGGTGCTCGACACGGTGCCCGGTGAGCTGGCGCCGAAGCTGGCGTTGGCGGCCACCGCCGAACTCGCCGGCTCCGACCTCGACCACGCACCGTCGCGCAAGTTCTACGAGACGGTGTGGGGTACCGACCACGGCATCATCTCGGCGGGGTTCGGGTTGGCACGGGCGCTGTCCGCCGAGGGTGACCGCAACGGAGCCGTGCGCACACTCGACGAAGTCCCTGCCACCTCACGCCATTTCACCACCGCCCGGTTGACCAGTGCGGTGACGCTGCTGTCGGGCCGCTCGTCGAATGAGATCACCGAACAGCAGATCCGCGATGCCGCCCGCCGGGTGGAGGCGCTGCCCGACACCGAACCGCGGGTGCTGCAGATCCGGGCGCTGGTGCTCGGCACGGCGATGGACTGGCTGGTCGACAACTCGGCGAACACCAACCACATCCTGGGTTTCCCGTTCACCGAATACGGATTACAGCTCGGCGTCGAGGCGTCGCTACGCGCGCTGGCCCGCGTCGCGCCCACGCAGGCGCACCGCTACGCGCTGATCGACCTGGCGAACAGCGTGCGCCCGATGAGCACGTTCTAGGCTCCCGGCTTGTAGACCAGCACCCGGTGCCCGGCATCGCGCTCCACGCTGAATCCGGAATGGGCGGCGACGTGCTCGTCGGTCGCCTTCTTCGCCCCGCCATAGTCGGAGTAGTCGTCCAGAATCACCCGCGCACCCGGTGACAACCACGGGGTCAACCGCTCGAGGCACAGCTTCACCGGGTCGTACCAGTCGCAGTCGATGTGCGCCAACGCGACCGGCCACTGTGGGTCGAGGGTGTCCTCGAACAGACCCTTGTGGAGGTGGATCCGGTCGCCGGTGGGCACCCCGTACCTGGCGAACGAGTCGGACACCCGGTCGAACAAATCGTCCACGTAGCCGTAGTACGTCTCCCCGCCGAGCCCCTCCGAACGGCCCGACGCGATCACCTCATACCGATCGTGAGCCTTCGCGGGGTCGTTCGGCCCCGGCGGCGGAATCATCGCGAACACGTCATAGCCGTGAAACGGTCGGTCCGGCAACTCGGTGGCCAACATGATGCCCGAGCCTCCGAGCGCCAGGCCGCATTCGATGACGCACCCCGGCACCTCCCGCACCGCTTCTGCAGCACGCGAGAGGCTGCGCAGCTTTTGGTATCCGAGATATGTGAGCTTGTCGCGCCGGATCCGTCGTTGCAGCGGGTTCGCCGCGACCGCTTGAAGTACCTGCATCACGACGGGCACTCCGCCCACCCGGTGATCCCCCCGAATACCATCAGCGCATCCTATGCCGAACTCCGCGCGAATCTCGCGGGTTTGCGGTCATCATCTTTGATCGTCAGATGACCTCCACGCACGCCCGGGCGATCGCCAACTCCTCGTTGGTGGGGATGACGAGCACCGTGGTGGGCGACGTCTCCGCCGAGATGCGCCGCGCCGTGTGCGACGGGCTCTCGTTGAGATGCTCGTCCAACTCGATGCCCAGCCGTCCCATGCCCGACAGCGCGTCGCGTCGCACGGCGGCGTCGTTTTCGCCCACACCTGCGGTGAAGACGATCACGTCGGTGCTCCCCAGCAGCGCGAGGTACGCGCCGATGTACTTCCGCAGCCGGTGGATGTACACGTCGTAGGCCAGTTGCGCGTTCTCCCGGTCGGATTCGTCACCGCTTTCGATCCGCTGGTGCAGCACCCGGAAGTCGATCTCACCGCCGAGACCACGGACCCCGGACCGCTTGTTGAGCATCGTCTCGATCTCGTCGACGCTCATTCCCGCTGTGCGCCAGAGGTATACGAGCACTCCCGGGTCGACGTCGCCGGATCGGGTGCCCATCACCAGACCCTCCATCGGCGTCAGGCCCATCGAGGTGTCGATCGGGCGGCCGCCGAGGATCGCCGACGCCGACGCTCCGTTGCCGAGGTGCAACACGATCTGGCTGAGCGACGACAGCGGGACGTCGAGGAACAGCGCCGCCTGCTCACTGACGTACTGGTGTGAGGTGCCGTGAAACCCGTAACGCCGGATGTGCCACTGCTCGGAGAGGTCCCGGTCGATCGCGTATGTGGCTGCCGCAGCCGGTAGGTCGTGGAAGTAGGCGGTGTCGAACACCGCGACGTGGGGCAGGTCCGGGAAGGCCTTACGAGCCCCGCGGATGCCGAGGACCGCGGGCGGGTTGTGCAGAGGCGCCAACGGGGCCAGGCTCTCGAGCGTGTCGACCAACGCGTCGTCGATCAGCGTCGGCTGGTAGAGATCGGGCCCACCATGCACGACGCGGTGCCCGACCGCCACGAGACCGACGCTGCCCAATTCGGCGCCGGCCTCGTCGAACAGGCCGTATGCCGTACGTAGCGCGGCCTCGTGGTCGGGTACCCGGTCGCTGTGCGTGACCTCCCGCTCACCGCACACCAGGCTCGCCGACGACGAATCCTCACCGATGCGCTCGACGATCCCGTCGGCCAGTGAGACCCCGGAGTCCGGTTCGAGCAGTTGGAATTTCAGCGACGAGGACCCGGAATTGAGCACGAGCACTGTGCGGGTCATCGATCTCCCTGGGCCTGGATCGCGGTGATCGCGACCGTGTTGACGATGTCCTCTACCAACGCACCGCGTGACAGGTCGTTGACCGGTTTGTTGAGCCCCTGCAGCACCGGACCGATGGCGATGGCCCCTGCGCTGCGCTGCACCGCCTTGTACGTGTTGTTGCCGGTGTTGAGGTCGGGGAAGATCAGCACGGTGGCGCGGCCGGCGACGGGTGAATCCGGCATCTTGGTCTTGGCGACCGACGGTTCCACTGCGGCGTCGTACTGGATCGGCCCCTCGACGAGCAGGTCGGGTTCCCGCTTGTGCACCAGGTCCGTTGCCTCGCGGACCTTTTCGACGTCAGCGCCGGTACCGGAGGTCCCTGTCGAGTAGGACAGCATCGCCACCCGCGGCTCGATGCCGAACTGCGCAGCGGTGCGCGCGGACGAGATGGCGATGTCGGCCAGCTGTTCGGATGTCGGGTCGGGAACGATCGCGCAGTCGCCGTAGGCGAGCACTCGGTCGGCCAGGCACATCAGGAAGATGCTCGACACCGTCGACACATCGGGCAGGGTCTTGATGATCTCGAACGCCGGACGGACCGTGTGCGCCGTCGTGTGCGCGGCACCGGAGACCATGCCGTCGACCATGTCGTTGTGCACCAACATGGTGCCGAAGTACGAGACGTCGTGGATGATCTCGCGGGCCTGCTCGACGGTGACGCCCTTGTGCTTGCGCAGTTCCGCGTACTGCTCGGCGAACTGGTCGCACAGCTCACTGGTGCGCGGGTCGAGCACCGTTGCCGCCGCGAGGTCGACACCGAGTTCGGCCGCGCGCGCGCGTACCGGGGCCTCCTCGCCGAGGATCGTCAGGTCCGCGACTCCGCGCTGGAGCAGGCGCCCGGCCGCTTTGAGGATCCGGTCGTCGTCCCCCTCGGGCAGCACGATGCGTTTGCGATCCGACCGGGCCTGGTCGAGCAGCTGGTAGGTGAACATCTGCGGCGTGACGACCGTCGGGATCGGGATCGCCAGGCGGCTCAGCAGTTCTGCGGTGTCGACGTGGGTCTCCATGAGCGTCAGCGCGGTGTCGATCTTGCGCACCGAGGCCGCGGTCACCCGGCCCCTGGTGCCTGCCACCCGGCTGGCGGTTTCGAACGTGCCGTACCCGGTGGCGACGATCGGCAGCCGAAGCCCGAGCCCGGCGACCAGCTTCGCGATCGACGGGTGCAGTTCCAGCCCGCCGTTGAGGATGATGCTCGACAGCGACGGAAAACCCTCGGCCGCATGGGCGCTCACGACGGCGAGTACCACGTCGGACCGGTCGCCCGGCGTGACGACCGTGACGCCTTCGGTCAGCCGCTCCAGCACGTGCTCGGCGGTCATTCCGGCGACCAGCACATCCAACGCCTCGCGGTCGAGAAGCGACTCGTCACCGCTGACCATCGACCCGTCGACGGCATCGCGCAGTTCGGCGACCGACGGTGCGACCAGCAGCGGTTCCTCGGGCAGCACGTAGACCTGCGGGGCGCCGTCACGTTTCAGCGCCTCGCGCACCTCGGTGAGCTGGTCGGGATCGCACCGGTTGGCGACCACCGCGGCGGTGTAGGCGTGTTGGGCGGCGATCTCGTCGAGACACACCTCGACGACCTGCACCACGTCGTCTGGGGTGCGCCCGCGGGCCTTGACGGCGAGGACGACCGGCGCGCCGAGGTTGGCGGCGATGCGCGCGTTCATCGACAGCTCGCTGGGGCTCGCCACGTCGGTGTAGTCGCTGCCGACGATCAGCACCACGTCGCATCGGTCGGCGACGCGGTGGAAGCGGTCGACTATGTCGGCGAGTGCGCTGTCGGGATCCTCGTGCAATTGGTGGTAGGTGACGCCGACGCTGTCCTCGTACGTCAGACCCGCGGTGGAGTGTGCGAGCAGCAGTTCGAGGATGTAGTCGCGCGCCGGCCCCGATCGGGTGATGGGCCGGAACACCCCGACCCGGGGCGCGGTCGCCGTCAGGCGGTCGAGCAGTCCGAGCGCGATGGTGGATTTTCCTGTGTCGCCCTCCGGCGACGCGACGTAGATGGCGGAAACCCGCGAGTCGGTCTGGTCAGGCACCCTCACAGCCTGCCGCATCAGCGACATCGCGGCCAGCAGGCCGCCCGAACAGGTTTGAACGCGCAGGAGATTAAAAGTTTGGTTATTGACTAACTATTTGCTACCTTCGCACGCACACGCCTTTGGCGTCTGCGTCAATAACTTACTTACGAGTCAGGAACGCCGTGGGAACTGGTACTTCCGCCGATACAGCGCTTCGTCCGATTGCGCGCCCGAAGAGGGTGCCATCGGAGCATGGCGTTACTGAAGTCGCAGGCGCGAAGCCCTTAGGGCCACTACTGGGGATTTCGGACGAGTCGCTCGAGACTCAACCCCACCAAGGGTGGATCGCTCGCCGGTTGGCCGTCGCGGTGGTCGTGACCGCCGTCGCGTACGGCGCCGGGTACGCGGCCGCCGTCGCCGAGTCGGCGGCCGGATCGCGCACCCCGCAGCTCGTGGCACTGCCCGTTCTGATCGTGCTGATCGCCACGGGCTACCGGACACCGCCGCGGGGCGTGGGAGACACCGAGTCGAACTGGATCATCGCCCTGATGGTGGCCGTTCCCGCGCTCGCCGGGATCGAACTTCTCGGAAACCGGCTTCCGACCCTCGCCGCGCTCTGGCATCTGCGGGATTTCGGTGCGGTCGTCTGGTTCGCCGCCCTGCTCGCGGTGCTGTTCGGCGTGCGGCATGTCGTGCGGATGTGGCCGTTGTGGATCTCCGCGGCGAGTTTCGTCAGCCCGCTTCCGTGGATCCTGGTGACCGCCGCCGCCGGCGGGTCGGACACCGCGGCCGCGGCACCCGCGGCCGTCGCCGGGGCCGCCGCCGTGTTCCTGGCCTGCCCGGAGGTTCCCCGATTCCGGCGGATGCTCGCGGCGTCGGCGTGCCTGGTCGTCGCGACCGCATTCATCGTCACGGCCGGGCCGCATCTGCCGTTGCCCGCGACCGCGCTGTTCGTCGGGGCCGCGCTGCCCGTCGCCGTGACGCTGCTGTACCGCCATCGTGCTGCACGGTCCGGCCCGACGGCGTGGGCGGCGCCTCACCGCATTTCGGCGCGGTCGGTCACCGCACTCGCCGCCATGGCCGGTGTCCTCGCCGTGTCGAACCCGGCCACGGTGCGTCCGGCGCCGCTGCCCACCGCCGCGGCCGACTGGATCAACGCGGCCGGGTTGACCTCCTCGTCGTCGTACGGTTTCATCAGCCGCTACGCCGGCCCGGCCGCCACGTTCGTGCGCTACCGCCCCTCGGCGCCTTCGGGATCGTCGGCGCCGGCCGTCGACGTCATCACCGCCCCGGACCGTGCGGCGCTGGCCGCGATCGGCGACCTGACGTGGTACCCCACCTCACAGCCGGTGAACTACCGCCCGGCCCCCACCGGATCCGGGTTGCCCGCCGGCGCGCGGATCGCGCACACGAATGCGGATGCCGCCCGAGACGGCAGGAACACCGATTGGGTGGCGATCGCCTGGGAGTGGCAGGCCGGGAACGTCTTTCAGCGAGTCACCATCGTCGCGGATCAGTCGCCGACCGGTGTCCGTCGGCTGCCCGAGCCCTCACCGGTGAGCGTGCTCGACGTGTCACTGCGCCCCGCACTGTGGGTGGCCCGGCAACAACCGGACGCCGCAGGAGGCGTCGACGACATCGTGCTGCGGGATGCCGTCGCGCTGGGGGCCGAGCTCAACGCCGCCGCCACCGGCCATCCGGCGGATGGTCTGACGACAGATGCATGACCCGGCCGGCACCCTGCTGCCGGCGCACATGTCGGCGCGCGGCCTGCTCGGGCCACGAGCCCTGGCGGTCGTCACCGCGGTACTCGCTGCGCTCGCGGCGGTCGTCTGGGCGTGGCCTTCGGTCCTCGCGCCGGTGATCACCGGGGTGGTGGCGTTCACCTACCTGGTCTCCACCGTCGACCGCAATTACCTGCTGTTCAAAGGCCTTCGGATGTCGAGCCTCGTGACCGTCAACGCCGAGGAGGCAAGGGCCGTCCCCGACGACGACCTCCCCGTCTACACCGTGCTGCTCCCGGTCTACGACGAACCGACCATCGTGACCAACCTGATCAACGGCGTCGGCAGACTCGACTACCCGCCGGACAAACTGGAGATCCTCCTGCTCATCGAGGAGGACGACATCGCCACCCAGGAGGCGCTGTTGGGCGCCGACCTGCAGTCGGCCCGCATCGTGATCGTGCCGCACAGCCTGCCGAAGACCAAGCCCAAGGCCTGCAATTACGGCATGTCGCTACCCGACCTGCGCGGTGAGTATCTGACGATCTACGACGCCGAGGACATCCCCGATCCGCTGCAGCTGCGGCGAGCGGTCGCCGCGTTTCGCCGGTTACCCGTCGAGATCGGTTGTCTACAGGCGCGATTGGGCTATTTCAACGAACGGCAGAATCTACTCACCAGGTTCTTCTCCCTCGAGTACGACCAGTGGTTCGGGGTCGTCCTGCCCGCCGTGGAGAACGCCGGGTGTGTGGTGCCCCTCGGAGGGACGTCGAATCACATGTCCGTTCGCGTGTGGCGCCAGATCGGCGGGTGGGACGAGTTCAACGTCACCGAGGACGCCGACCTCGGCGTGCGGTTGGCGCGCCATGGCTACCGAACCCTCATCCTCGACTCGGTCACCCTCGAGGAAGCCAATTCCGATGTGGTGAACTGGATCCGGCAGCGCTCGCGCTGGTACAAGGGCTATTTGCAGACCATGCTGGTCCATCTGCGCGCACCCGTGCGGCTCCGGCGCGAACTGGGCACCAAGGGTTTCCTGCGGTTGATCAACATGACCGGCGGCGTGCCGATGACCAGCGCGCTGAACGTGGTCTTCTGGTTCACCCTGTTCGTCTGGGTGCTCGGCAGACCCGACGCGATCGGCGCACTCTTCCCGCCGGTCACCTATTACGTCTGCCTGCTCCTGCTGCTGATCTGCGCACCCCTTTCGGTGTTCGCCGGGCTCATCGTCACCGCGGCGCTGGGCAAACCGCAGCTGTGGTGGGCCGCACTGCTGGCACCGCTGTACTGGATGCTGCAGTCCGTCGCCGCCGTCAAGGCCATCTACCAGCTCTTCGCCCGACCGTCTTTCTGGGAGAAGACCGTTCACGGTCTCTCCCCTTCTGCCTGACTCACCCACACACCGAAGGACGCCGATGAAAGTTCTCACCCGCGCCGTCATCGCAGTCGCCGTCGCCGGCCTCGCGCTGGGCGTGTCGGGTCCGCCTGTGGCACTGGCGGACCCGGCGAACACCGTGGTCGCCGGCCTGGGCGCGGCCGGACAGATCCGGTGGGAGTCGCTCGGCGTGTCCGAGCGGTTGGACCTGATCGGCGAGAACCAGCCGGTCGATGTGTCCATCCCGGTGCCCGCCGGGGTGCGTCCCGGCAGGTTGACCGGTCAGGTCGGCTCGGTGGTGAACGTGGCCGACGGCCGGATCGAGGTGATGGACGGGCGCGACAGCATCCTCGGATCCTTCCCGGTGCCCCGTGAGGCCGAGTCGAAGCCCTTCTCCGTCAATGTCTCCGGCGCCGAGATCGTCGATGGCACCGCCACCCTGAGGTTCGTTCTGCGCGACCGCGGCCCCGTGGCCGACAGTTGCAGCCAGCCACCGTCGCTGTCGCTCACCCAGCTCGGCAATTCCTTCACCGGGCCGACGCCGAACCCCAGGACCGTATCGGACTTCCTGCCCGGCTACCTCGACGAGATCGTCATCCGGGTCGGGCCGTCGCCGACGCCGGCCGAACAGCAGGCCGCGCTCACCCTCGTCGCCGAGCTCACCCGTCTGTACCGGCCGATGCCGGTGCGCATCGACCTCGACACCTCCGGCGCTCCATCGGCCAAGGGCGCCCCTGGACGACGGGTGATCGAGATCAGCGAAGGCGGAAAGGCCGCGATGGCGGTCAAGAACCCCGGCACCCAGGCGGCGGTGCTCGCGATCGGCGGGACCGGTGAAGAACTCACCCGACAGGTGGACCTGTTCGCCGACCGCCGCTTCACCTTGGCTCAGACCGATTCGGCGGCAACGCTTTACGCCACGCCCAACCGCGCGGAGTCGACCGACATCAAGACCTTCGCCCAGCTCGGCATGACCGGTGAGGCGTCGGTGCTGGGCACCACCACGCTCTATGCCGGCTTCGACGTCGCCCGGTTCGCCGTCGGGCCGATCACCGGAGCGCGGGTGCATCTGAAGGCCAGGTACACGCCGGTGGTCGGCGGGGAGGCGTCGATCCTGGTGCGATCGGGGTCGACGGTGCTGGCCACCCGTCGTCTCGACGAGTCGGGTGTGCTGGACCTGACCGGTGACATCCCGGCCGAGTCGGTCACGTCGAACGTCGGAATGGCGTTGGAGCTGCGCTACGTTCCCGATCAGGAGTGCGCACCGATGAACGACCGGATGACCTTCGCCCTCGACCCGCAGTCGACGGTCACCGTGATCCCCGGCGTGCACAACCGTGGCGGCTTCCCGGTGCTGCCGATGGCGTTCACCCCCGACTTCGACGTGGCCGTCGACAGCCCGGGGCACCTCCGGTACGCCGCGCAGGCGATCAACCTGATGGGCCAGCAGAGCAGCGAGACGCTGCGTCCGCGCATCACCACGTTCGACGCCGCCGTCGGCTCGGGCACCGGGCTGCTCGCCGTCGGCGGCGGGACCGAACTCGCCGACGCGGCGATGCCCGCACCGGTGCTGCCCGGCGCCCCGAATACGTTCGGGATCAGTGGATCTCCGGAGACCGACGTCGACCTCAGCGGCCCCCTCGGGGTGGTGCAGGTGTTCACCCACAATGCCCGCACCGTGCTGTCGATCACCGGGACCGGGGACTGGGCGCTGGTGGACGACACGTTCAACCACATCCGCGGGCTGCCGAACCGGTGGGCCTCGCTGACCGGCGACGTCGTCGCCACCGGCGCGGCACACCAGACGGTCAACCTGACGGTGCGTGAGGGCGGCGCGCTGGTCAACGAGTACCCGGGCGACCCGTGGAAGTGGTGGGCGGTGCTGTCGTCGGCCGTCGGTGTGGCCGTGGCGATCGCGGCCGTGGTCATCGTGTTGATGCGACGCCGGCGCCGCGCCCGGTGACGGCGGGCGCCCCGCGGCGCATCTGGGGCGTCGCACTGTTCGCCGCGCTCAGCGCGCTGTACTTCACCGTCGGCGCGGTACTGGTCCTGCGGTTCAACATGTTCGACCCCGATTCGCCGAGCCGGGTGGCCAACGCCGGATACGTGCTGATGAGCCGGCAGCCGCACCTGTCGGCGATCGGGTTCGTGTGGAACCCGCTGCCGAGCCTGGTCGAGATCCCGGTGCTGACGCTCGCCGACTGGTGGCCGGCGCTCAAGACCCACGGCCTCGCGGGGGTCGTGCAGAGCGCGTTGTTCATGGCGGGCGCCGCGGTGATGGTGCGGCGCATCGCCCTCGACCGCGGCGTCGGCACGGTGTGGCGGTGGCTGGCCGTCGGGTGTTTCGCCCTGCACCCGATGATCGTCACCTACGGCGCCTCCGGGATGAGCGAGGCGGCCGAGACGTTCGCCCTGGTGTGGTGCGTCCGCCATCTCATGCAGTGGGTGCACTCGCACCGGGTCGGCGATCTCGCCTGGGCGGGAATCGCTCTCGGCGTCGGATACCTGTCGCGCTACGAGGCGGTCCCCGCGGCGTGCGGGGCGGCGCTGTTGGTGGCCGTGGTCGCATTCCACCGCGCGCAGCGGGGTCAGCGGGTGAACTCGGTGATCCTGAACGTCCTGATCGTGATGTTCCCGCTCATCTCGGCGTTCGCGATCTGGGCGCTGACCGGATGGGTGGTGTCCGGTGAACTCTTCGCGACCCTGTCCTCGCAGTACGGGAACGACAGTCAGGTCGCCGCGGCGATGGACCGGGCGAGCCCGCTCGCGGGAGCGGCTTCCGACGATTGGGTGGTGATCGCGGCGCGGCTCCTCGGCATGCAGCCGTTCGTGCTGATCGCCACAGCGGGCGCAGTGGCGTTCGCCGTCCTCCGCCGCAACGCCACCGCTCTCGTCCCGGTCGCCACCCTCGGGCCGGTGCTGGCCTTCGCCGCATGGGGTCAGTTCACCTCGACCACGTTCGGCTGGTTCCGGTTCTACCTGCTCGCGATTCCGCTCGTGATCGGTGTCGCGCTGGCGTTCTGGCAACCGGGCGCCCGGCGCGCGGTCACCGTCGCACGGTCCGACGTGCGGGCGGGCCGCGTCGGCGCGGGGCTGTTGTGCGCATCGTTGGTCATCGGTATCCCGGTCACCGTGACGGCGATGTCCGACGAACGAATCGGCAACCAGCAGTTGCAGTTCGGGCTCAAGTCGCTGACCGACCCGCAGCGGTATCCACCCACCGAACAGTGGTACCGGCGGCTGATGGTCAACGACCGCGCACTGGCCGCCTACTTCGACCGCAAGCGCCTGCCCGAGGGCGCGGTGCTGATGGACACCTTCAACACGTGGGGTGTCTGGCTCGGTTCGCAGCGGCCGAAGCAGTTCGTCATCACCAGCGACTACGACTTCACCGCAACGCTCAACCGCCCGTGGGACTTCGGCGTGCAATACCTGGTCGCGAGCAACCCCGGGATCAGCAACGCGGACGCGCTGAACATCCGGTACCCGACCCTGTGGCAGGACGGCGCCGGGCTGGGCACGCTCGTGCACTCGGTGTACGGCGCGACCGGCGACGAACGTTTCCGCGTCTACCGGGTGACCGGCCGGCCTGCGCCGCCGACGGCGGGATGAGCCTCAGCCCAGCTTGCGCAGCCGCGGCTCCAGATCCCGTTTGAAGAGCTCGAGGAACCGGCGCTGGTCGTGGCCGGGTGCGTGGAACACGAGGTGGTTCAGGCCCCACCCGACGTAGTCCTTGACCTTCTCGACGGCCTCATCCGGATCCGAGGCGACGATCCACCGCTTGGCGACCTGCTCGATCGGCAACTCGTCGGCGGCCTTCTCCATCTCGATCGGGTCGTCGATGCTGTGCTTCTGTTCGGCGGTCAACGACAGCGGCGCCCAGAACCGCGTATTCTCCAGCGCCAGTTCGGGATCCGTGTCGTAGGAGATCTTGATCTCGATCATCTTGTCGACATCGTCGACGTTCTTCCCGGCCGCATCGGCTCCCTCGGCCACCGCGGGCAGCAGCTTGTCCTTGTACAGTTCCTCACCCTTACCGGAGGTGCAGATGAAACCGTCCCCCGCGCGGCCGGCGTACTTCGCCACCACTGGCCCGCCCGCGGCGATGTACACCGGGACGCCGCCTTCGGGGACGTCGTAGATCGACGCACCCTTGGTGCGGTAGTACTCGCCGTCGAAGTCGACGCGGTCGCCGAGCCACAACTCACGCATCAACCGCACCGACTCGCGCAGCCGCGCGAACCGCTCCTTGAAGTCCGGCCAGTCGCCCTCGTAACCGGTCGCGATCTCGTTGAGCGCCTCACCGGTGCCGACACCGAGGAAGATTCGGTCCGGATACAGACAGGCCATCGTCGCGAACGCCTGCGCGATCACCGCCGGGTTGTAGCGGAACGTCGGTGTGAGCACCGAGGTGCCCAACTGCAACCGCTTGGTCCGCTCCCCCACCGCGGTCATCCACGCCAGCGAGAACGGCGCATGTCCGCCCTCGTGGCGCCACGGCTGGAAGTGGTCGCTGACCGTCGCACTGTCCATACCGTGCTCTTCGGCCGCCACCGCGAGTTCGACCAGTTCCCGCGGCGCGAACTGCTCCGCCGACGCTTTGTATCCGAGTTTGAGTTCAGCCATGGTGTCTCCCTGCTCCTCGCGTGCGCACGACTCGTTTCTACTCCACCTGCCTACACTCGCGGCATGGCAGCAGCCCTGACGGCCGTCACCGACCGGGTCCACCTCGCGCGGACCGATCTCGTGAACTGGACGCTGGTGACCGACGGCGACGGCGTGCTGCTCATCGACGCCGGCTATCCCGGCCACCGCGACGACGTGGTGGATTCGGTGCGGCGGTTGGGGTTCGGGATCGACGACATCCGCGCGATCCTGTTGACCCACGCCCACATCGACCACTTCGGGTCGGCGATCTGGTTCGCCGAGACGCATGGGGTGCCGGTCTACACCCACGCCGACGAGGTCGGCCACGCCAGACGTGACTACCTCGAGCAGGTGTCCCCGCTCGCCGTCGCCAGACATGCGTGGCGGCCCCGATGGCTGAAATGGTCGCTGACGATCAGCGGGAAGGGCGGTACGCACCGCGGCGGCATCCCGACCGCACAGGCCTTGACCGACGAGATCGCCGCGACGCTGCCCGGCACCCCGGCGGCGGTCCCGACGCCCGGCCACACCGGCGGGCACTGTTCCTACGTCGTCGACGGCGTACTGGTCAGCGGTGACGCCCTGGTGACCGGCCACCCGCTGCTCAGCGACACCCGCCCGCAGCTGCTGCCCGACCTGTTCAACCACGATCAGGCGCGGTGCGTGGCGAGCCTCGCGGCGCTGGCGGCGCTCGACACCGAGGTGTTGCTGCCCGGACACGGTCCGCTGTGGCGGGGGCCGATCCGCGAGGCCGCGCAGGCCGCGCGCTAGGTGAGGATCCGGTAGCCGAGCAGGAAGACCGCGGTCAGGCACAGCCCGCATGCCACCACGATGGTGGGCATCAGGATCATCTGGTCGAGTTCGTCGGGGTCGAGCGCATCGTGTTGCACGGGGCCGAACAGCACCCTCGCGAGCGCCGTCCCACGCATCCGGCGGGTCAGGCGGCCGAGCAGGTGGCGGTCGGCGCGGCGGCCGATGAATGCCCGCAACATCACACCCCCGGCGGCGATGGCGGCCGCTGCCAGCAGGATCAGCCAACCCACGGCTGCCTGGGACACTCCCGCTGCCAACGGCATTGCGCCAGCCTACAAACCGGTCACTGGAGCAGTTTGGCGAACGCCACCGGATACACCTCACCCTCGGCGGGTAGCGGTTCGGCGAGGCGCTGGTATCCGGTCGCGAGGTAGAGCGCCTCGGCTTCGGGCTGACGGTCACCGGTGGTCAGGTAGATCCGGCGGTACCCGCGGGCGGCGATCTCCTGTTCCAGCACGGCGAGCAGTGCGCGACCGAAACCTCGGCGACGATGCGCACTGTCGGTCCAGATGCGCTTGAGTTCGGCGGTCGGCACTCCGTCGACGACGCCGAAGCGGCGGAACGCCCCGCCGGTGACGGGGGTGTCGCCGAGCAGTCCGATCAGCATGGCGCCGTCGGGTGGGGTGAACTCGGCGGCCGGGTAGCGGCGCAGCCACGCGAGGACCGCCTCGGCGCGGCCCTCGTAGCGGTCGGCGTATTCGACGGCGAGCTCGCCGAGCAGGGGTTCGGCCAGGGGGTCGGTCTGGTCCACGGCCACGAACCGCAGGTCATCGATCACCGAGTCACCCTTTCAGACCCTCTTCCGATAAAAAATTGACACCTGTAAAGTTCGTGACATGGATAACATCAGGGGCAAGACCATCGCGATCACCGGCGCCGCTCGCGGTATCGGTTATGCCACTGCGAAGGCTCTGCTCGCCCGCGGCGCCCGCGTCGTCATCGGCGATCGCGACGTGGCGCTGCAGGAGTCGGCGGTCGCCCAGTTGACCAAGCTGGGCCCGGTGTCGGGCTACCCGCTCGACGTCACCGACCGTGAGTCGTTCGCGACGTTCCTCGACAAGGCGCGCACCGACGGCGGCGGGCACATCGACGTGTTGATCAACAACGCCGGCGTCATGCCGATCGGCCCGTTCCTCGAACAGTCCGAACAGGCGATCCGGTCGTCGATCGAGGTCAACCTCTACGGCGTGATCGCCGGATGCCAGCTGGCGCTGCCCGACATGGTCGCTCGCGGGCGTGGTCACATCATCAACATCGCCTCGCTGTCCGGGGTGATTCCCGTGCCCGGTCAGGTGGTCTACGTCGGCGCGAAGTTCGGTGTGGTGGGCTTGTCGGCGGCGCTGGCCGACGAGGTGGCACCGCACGGCGTGCACGTGTCGGTGGTGATGCCGCCCTTCACCCGCACCGAGCTGATCTCGGGCACGAAGGAGTCCGGGGCGATCAAACCGGTCGAACCGGAGGACATCGCGGCGGCGATCGTCAAGACGCTGGACAAGCCCAAGACGCACGTGTCGGTGCCGCCGGCCCTGCGGTTCACGGCCCAGGCGGCCCAGTTGCTCGGACCGCGCGGGCGACGCTGGCTGAACAAGAAGCTCGGTCTGGACAACGTGTTCCTCGACTTCGACACCGCCAAGCGCAAGAGCTACGAGGACCGCGCGCAGACGGCGCTCGGTGTGGTCGAGTCCGGCGACAGGACCTAGGCGCGCGGCACCGAACGTGCGCTCACGGCGAAAACTCGGGCCGAATCTCGCAGTGGACGCACGTTCGGCGAGACCCTCCGCCAGTCCCTAGTCGAAGTCCGGTACCGGGTGACCGTTCCGGTAGGACTCGATCGCGTCCAGGTGCTGGTCCAGCTCGTCGTGGGTGAAACCGTGCTGTTCGGTCGTGCCGACCAACACGACCCGGACCACCTCGCCGTCCTCGGCCGCGTCCAGCCACAGCGAGGTCACCGGCAGCCCGTCGGAGACCTCCGCGCCGGACGGCTCGTAGAACCAGATGGCGTAGTCGTCATCGGACTCCTGCTCGTCGAACGTCCACCCGCGCTCGGTGATTCGTTCGTCGAACGCGGCCAGATCGGCGACGATGGCGTCCTCGATCGTCGACAACTGTTCCACCACCGCCTCGGGCACCCAGGCCACGTTCTGCGCCGCCTGGCGTTTACGCCGCCGCGCCTTCTTCGCCTCCGAGCGCCGGGACACTCAGCCCAGCGCCCGGTCGAGATCGCGGATCAGGTCGTCGGTGTCCTCGAGCCCGACCGACACCCGCACCACACCGTCGCCCAGACCGATCGCCGCGCGACCCTCCGGACCCATCGCCCGGTGGGTCGTGGTGGCGGGATGGGTGATCAACGACTTGGCGTCGCCGAGGTTGTTCGAGATGTCGATGATCTGCAGTTTGTCGAGCACCTCGAAGGCCCGTTCCTTACCGCCGGCGAGTTCGAACGTGACGACGGTGCCGCCGCCGCGCATCTGCCGTTTGGCCAGGTCGTACTGCGGATGGGACTCCAGGAACGGGTACTTGACCCAACTCACGGAGGAGTGCCCCTCGAGGAACTCCGCGATCCGCTCCGCCGACCGGTTGGAGTAGTCGACCCGTACCGCCAGCGTCTCCAAACCCTTCAACAGCGTCCACGCGTTGAACGCGCTGATCGCCGGGCCGGTGTGACGCATCAACTTCTGCACCGGGCCGTCGATGTACTCCTGCGAACCGAGGATCGCGCCTCCGAGCACCCGGCCCTGACCGTCGATGTGCTTGGTGCCGGAGTAGACCACCACGTCGACCCCCAGCGGGAAACCCTGCTGCAGCAGCGGCGTGGCGAAGACGTTGTCCAACACCACTTTTGCGCCCGCCGCATGCGCGAGCTCCGTCACCGCGGCGATGTCGACCAGCGACTGCATGGGGTTCGACGGTGTCTCGAAGAACACCGCCTGCGTGGGCACCGAGAGGGCCTCCTCCCACTGGGAGAGGTCGTCGCCGTCGACGAACACCGTCTCCACACCCCAACGCGGCAGGATCTCGCTGCAGACCACGAAACACGAACCGAACAGTGAGCGCGCGGCAACCAACCGGTCCCCCGCGCCCAGCAGCGCGCCCAGCGACGTGAACACCGCGGCCATGCCGGTCGCCGTCGCGAAACAGGCCGGCGCCCCCTCGATCAGCCGCAGCCGCTCCTCGAACATCGAGATCGTCGGGTTGCCGTACCGCGAATAGACGTACCGGTCGATCTCTCCGGTGAACGCCTTCTCCGCCTCGGCCGCCGACGCGTACACATAGCCCGACGTGAGGTACAGGGCCTCGGCGGTCTCCTCGAAACCGGACCGCAGCAGACCGCCGCGCACCCCGATGGTGGCCTGACCGACCCCCTCGGGCAGTTCGGCGGGCCGGCGGACGGAGGGCTTGTCCGCTTCTTGCGTGCGCGAGGGCACCTCTGAGCTCATGACTGCTTCCAGGGCAGTCCCACGGCCTTCCAACCGGTGCGACCGCGGTGCTTCTGCTCGTCGAGGTCACCTTCGAACCCGTCGAGGATGTTGTACGACGGCCCGATCCCCGCCTCGGTCGCAGCCTCGGCGGCGCCGATGGAGCGGTTGCCGGAGCGGCACAGGAACACGACCGGGCGCTCACCGGGCGTGATGCCCGCGGCCTTCAGATCGTCGACGAACCCGTCGTTGCGGGTGCCGTCGGTCCGATTCCACTCGATGAACACGGCATCGCGGGACAGCGGCGACAGATCGGGCACCCCGACGAAGCGCCACTCCGCGTCGGTGCGCACGTCGACCAGCACGGCGTTCGGGTCGTCGTCGAGTAGCTGCCAGGCCTGCTCGGGGGTGATGTCTCCCGCATAACTCACGGCCGTGAGTCTCGCACACCTAGCCAGAACCGGTCGAGCACACCTTCCATGCTCCGTCCTCCTGGACGAAGGTCGTCGGGACCCCGAACTTGTCGTCCTCGGACCTGTCGAAGTGGTAGGTGACGGTGGCGGTGGCCCGGTCACCGTCGACGACGACGTCGCTCACCCCGTCGATGAACCGGGCGCCCTGTTCGGCCGACGAATTTCGTTGCCGCTCAAGTACTTCAGATTCGGTCGCGTGTTCCGCACGGCACGTGTACGCCTGGAATGCCTGATAGTCCTCGCGCTGCAGGGCGTCGTTCTGCGCTGCGGCGACCCGGCCGATCAGCTGTTCTGGCGTGGGCTCGTCCCCTTCGAACAGGTTGACCAGCCAGATACCGATCACGACGAGCACAATGATCACCAGCGCGATCATGAACGGCGCGGCGGTGGGCCGGTCGCTGGGGCGGCCGGTGTCCGGATCGGATTCAGCGGACATCGCTCACCACAGCCGGCGCAGCGCGGCGCCCACCCGCCGGGCCCGGTCACGGGCGATGATCACATCCGGTGCGGTGGCCAGCGCGACCCCGAGCCGGCGTCGGCCGTCGGTCTCGTCCGGCCTGCCGAACAACCGCACGTCGCTCTCCTGGGTGGCCAGCGCGTCGGCCACCACCGCCGCGATATCGGCACCCGAGGGTTCGGAAACCGACGTCTCGGTGCCCGCGTACCGGACCTCCGCCGCACCGGGCGAGATCATGATCGTGTCGACCGCGAGACCGAGGATCGCCCGGGCGTGCAGCTCGAACTGCGACAGCCGCTGGGAGCGCACCGTCACCAGACCGGTGTCCTGCAGCCGGGTCCGCACGTCGGAGAAGTACACCTCGTCGCCGCGGACCAGCAGTTCGACCGCGAAGACGCCCCGACCGCCGAGCGAGTTGACCATGCGCGCGGCGATCGACTTCGCCGCGTCCAGCGCCGCGGGCGTCATCTGCTGCGGCTGCCACGACTCGAGCGCATCGCCGTCGCCGGGGCGGTGGCCGATCGGTTCGCAGAAGGTCAGCGTCGGGCCGGTCGCGCCGGTGCTGCGCACCGTCAGCAGCGTCACCTCGTAATCCACCTCGACCACGGTCTCGGCCATCACCCGGTTGTGGGTGATGCGCCCCGCGGCGACGGCGCGGTGCCAGGCCGGTTCCACGTCCTCGGCGCGCAGCAGCACCGACTGGCCCTCCCCGGGTGCGCCCGAGATGGGTTTGACGACGAGCGGGAACCCGGCGTGCTGGGCGACGGTGCCGAGCTCCTCGGCCGAACCGGCGAACCAGAACGGTGCCGTCGGCAGGCCGAGTTCATCGGAGGCCAGGCGGCGCAGCCCTTCGCGGTCCTGTCCCAGGCGGGTGCTTCGCGGCGTCGGGAACACGTCGACGCCGCCGCGTTCGGCCACCGCGATCAACGCGTCGGCGGCGATGGCACCCGACTGCGCGACGACGTAGCGCGGTTTCTCCCGTTCGATGAGCGCGGTGACGGCTTCGGTGTCGGTCAGCCGCACGACGGCCGAGCGGTCGGCCACCCCGTGCGCGGGCGCGTCGGCGTACCGGTCGACGGCCACCACGAACGCACCCAGCCGCTGAAAGGCAAGCGCGAGTTCCCGACTGAGTTCGCCTGCCCCGAGCAGCAGCACCGTGTTCCTCGGTGCGGCGGGCTCGGCCGGCGCATCCGGTGCGGCCGGTGCGACCTGCGGGACCGCCACCTCGGGGTCGGTGACGGGTGTGTCGGCGTCGGTTGGTTCAGTCATCGCCCGCCAGCCTGCCAGATGCTCAACCCACCCGGAGGTCGATGTAGCACCACCGCCAGGACTCCCCCGGTTCGGCCGAGCGCATCACCGGGTGGCCGGTCTGGTGGAAGTGTGCGGTGGCGTGCTGGTGCGGGCTGGAATCGCAACAGCCGACGTGCCCGCACGTCAGGCACATGCGCAGGTGCGCCCAGGTCGCCTCGCCGAGTTCGGCGCAGTCCTCACAGCGGCCGGGAGTGTTCGGCCGCGGGTCGGCGTTGACCGCTTCGGGGCTGGTCGAAGCCAGGTGCTCACATGTGCGCGGCGCGGCCGTATCCTGCGTCCGCCCGGTGGCCCGACGTGCTCTGCTGCGCATGGTGATCGAGGATACGGACGCCCGAGAGAAGTCCGAGAGAGAGCTGAGAGGAGGACTCCGAGGGTGAGTGCCTCACTGCTGGCCGTCCTGGTCGTCGCGGTGCTGCTGGCCGCCGTCGCCCGTCGGGCGGATGTGTCGGCCCCGCTGGCGCTGGTGGTCGCCGGGCTGGCCGTCGGCCTGATCCCCGGCGTACCGGACATCCAACTCGATCCGGACCTGGTGCTGTACGTCGTACTGCCGCCGCTGCTGTGGTCGGCCGGACTGGAGAGCAGCTACGTGGCGCTGCGGCGCAACGTGCGCTCGATCGGGATGCTGGCGGTCGGCCTGCCACTGGCGACGACGTTCGCGGTCGGGGTGGTGGCGTACTGGGCGGTGCCCGAACTCACCATCGCGGCCGCGCTGACGCTGGGAGCGATCGTGGCGCCCCCGGATGCGGTGTCGGCGACCGCGGTGGGCCGCAGGCTCGGCCTGCCCCGCCGGCTGATGACGCTGCTGGGTGGCGAGAGCCTGCTCAACGACGCGACCGCACTGACCGCCTACAAGGTGGCGCTCGGCCTGGCGATCGGCGGGTCGGCCAGTTGGACGGGCGGCCTCTGGACGTTCGCGCTGGCCGCGGTGGGCGGCGTCGTCGTCGGCGGCGCGCTCGGCGCGGTGATCGTCCACGTGCGGTCGCGGCTGCGTGATCCGCTGGTCGAGAGCGCCCTTGGTCTCGTCGCCCCGTTCGGGATCTACCTGCTCGCCGAGGAGGTGCACGGATCGGGGGTGCTCGCGGTGGTGGTGGCCGCGCTGATCCTCGGGCAGCACTCGACCAACGCGAGTTACGCAACCCGGCTGCAGGACTCGGCGGTGTGGAAGGCCGTGCAATTGCTGCTGGAGTCGTTCGCGTTCCTGCTGATCGGCCTGCAGCTGCCGAAGGTCATCGAGGAACTCGCAGGCATTTCGGCGGCGGTCCTCGTCGTCTCGTCGCTGGCGGTGCTGGCGACGGTGATCGCGGTGCGGATCGTGTGGGTGTACCTGTTCGCCTACCTGCCCCGGCTGGTCTCGCCCGCGCTGCGTTACCGCGAACCCAGCCCGCGGCCCGCGCAGGTGTTCGTCGTCGCGTGGGCCGGAATGCGGGGTGTGGTGTCGCTGGCGGCGGCGTTCGCGGTGCCGGCGACCACGCTGAGCGGCGCCGAGTTCCCGGGCCGGCCGCAACTGGTGTTCCTCACCTTCGTCGTCGTGGTGGGCACCCTGCTGCTGCACGGGCTCACGCTGCCGTGGTTGATCAGGCGGCTCGGCGTGCAGGGCGACGAGGCCCACACCGATGCGGTCGCGGCGGCCGCCGCGCAGGACAGGGCGGCCAGGGCGGCGGCCGAACGCCTCGACGAGGTGCTCGAACAGCAGCGCACCGACGGCACCGTCGACGACGTGCACGAGCGTGCGGCCGAGGTGCTCCGCGGCTGGAACACCCGGCGGCGCAACTCCGCCTGGGAGCAGCTCGGCCGTGACGAGGCCGACATCGGCGAGAGCCCGGCCGCGGCGTTCCGCCGGCTGCGGTTGGAGATGCTCGCCGCGGAGCGGGCGACGCTGATCGCCGAACGCGACAGCGGGCACATCGACGACGAGGTGCTGCGCTCGGTGCTCCACGGGCTCGACCTCGAGGAGGCGACGCTCAACCGGCGATAGCCCGACCCACCTCAGTCGCCGAGGTCGCGCCGGAAGGCGGCCATGGCATCGATCAGCGCGGTGAGCGTGCGGTGCGCGACGGCGATGTCGTCGTCGGGCATGTCGGCCATCGCCCGGGTGGTGTGCTCGGCGAGCGGTGCGAAGAACTGGCCGGCGACGCCCATCCCGTGTTCGGCGACCCGCAGGATCACCTTGCGTCGGTCGGCGGGGTCGGAGTCACGCCGCAGATGCCCGGAGGTGATCATCCGTTCGACGAGGTAGGTGATCGCCGCACCGGACATCCCCATCTGCCTGCGGAGGTCGCCAGCGGTCAGCGGCCGGCCGGCCGTCTCGGCGACCATGATGTGCAGCAGCGCCCGGAAGTCGTTGGCGGACAAGGAATGACGCGCGGCGAAGACGCGACCGATGTGTTCGGACTCGGCCGACAGCACGCGCACGTCGGCGGCGATCAGCGCTTCGAGCGCGGCGCGGTCGGCGTCAGCCACTCGACGAGGATAGGTCGGCAGATGTTCAGTTTCTGAAATATCGGGAATAGTGGTCGGTATGGCAGGTCGATTCTCCTGGGTGGTGGCGTTGCTGGTGGTGCTCGTCTCCGGCGGGCTGATGGGTGTGCTCAGCGGCGGCGAGTCGAGTTCGCAGTCACCGGTCTCGGTGCCGACGGATGCGGAATCGGCCAAGGTCAACGCCTTACGCAGCGAGTTCCCCGGCGGCGATCAGGCGCCGACGATCCTCGTCGTGACCCGCACCGACGGCGCAGCGCTGTCCCCCGCCGACATCGCCGCCACCGAGGCGGCGCGCGGCCGCATGCTCGACGCCGCCCAGAGCGCGCCAGCCGGTCCGCCGGTGATCGTCAGCGAGGACGACAAGGCCGCCATCGCCACCGTGCCGCTCGCCACCGACCTGTCCGGGTTCGGGCTCAACGACGCGGTCAAGGGTCTGCGGGAGGCCGCCGCCGACGGACTGCCCGGCGACCTACGGGCCGAGGTGACCGGCGGGCCCGCATTCGGCGCCGACATCGCGAACTCGTTCTCCGGCGCCAACGTCACCCTGCTGGCGGTGACGGCCGCCGTCGTCGCACTGCTGCTGATCGTCACCTACCGGTCACCGGTGCTGTTCCTGGTGCCGTTGCTGGTGATCGGGTTCGCCGACCGGGTGGCGGCCGTGGTGGGCACCGCGATCGCCGAGGCCGTCGGCATGTCCCCCGACGGGTCGACCTCCGGCATCACCAGCGTGCTGGTGTTCGGCGCCGGCACCAACTACGCGCTGCTGCTGATCTCCCGGTACCGGGAGGAACTGGGCCGCAATGGCGATCACCGCGAAGCGCTCGCTGTCGCCGTGCGCGCCGCCGGACCGGCCATCCTGGCGAGCAACGCCACCGTGGTGCTCGCCCTGCTCACGCTGGTGTTCGCGTCGGCGCCGAGCACCCGCGCCCTCGGCGTACAGGCCGCCGCCGGCCTGGTGGTAGCGGCCGTCTTCGTACTGCTGGTGCTGCCCGCCCTGCTGCGATTGTTCGGCAAGAAACTGTTCTGGCCGCTCATCCCGAAGGAAGGCGCCGCACCGCTGACCGACAGCGGACTGTGGCACCGCATCGCCGCCGGCGTCTCACGCCGTCCCGCCGTCGTCGCCGTCGCGTCGATCGGTGCGCTGGCCGTGCTGTGCACCGGCCTGCTGTTCACCCCGATCGGGCTGACGCAGACCGAGCAGTTCCGGGTGCAGGCCGAATCGGTGACCGGCTACGAAACCCTGGCCGACCACTTCCCGAGCGGGTTGACCGATCCGACCCGCGTCATCGGGCCCTCCGACAAGACCGCCGAGCTCCAGCGCGCCATCTCCGAGACGCCGGGCGTCGTGTCGGCCGACCCGGCGGGCACCTCCCCGACCGGGCTCACGCAGTGGTCAGTGGTGCTGTCCGCCGAACCCGCCTCCGACGAGGCGTTCTCGACCGTGGACGCGCTGCGCGAGAACGTGCGTGGGGTGGATTCGTCGACGCTGGTCGGTGGTTCCGACGCCCAGGCGCGCGACATCAGCAGCGCCGCCTCGCGTGACCGCATGGTGGTGATCCCGACGATCCTCGCCGTCGTCCTCGTGGTGCTGTACGTCCTGCTGCGCTCCGCGCTCGCGCCGCTGATCCTGGTCGCGGTGACAGTGCTCAGCGCACTGGCCGCACTGGGTCTCGGCGGCTGGGCCAGCGTGCACCTGTTCGGCTTCCCGGCGCTCGACGACACGACGCCGCTGTTCGCGTTCCTGTTCCTGGTGGCCCTCGGCGTGGACTACACGATCTTCCTGGTCACCCGGGCGCGGGAGGAGACGCCGGACCACGGCACCCGCCAGGGCATCGTGCGCGCGGTGTCGGCGACCGGCGCCGTCATCACCAGCGCGGGCATCGTGCTGGCCGCGGTGTTCTGCGTGCTGGGGGTGTTGCCGCTGATCGTGCTCACGCAGTTGGGCATCATCGTCGGCCTCGGCATCCTGCTCGACACGTTCCTGGTGCGCACGGTCATCATCCCGGCCCTGTTCACGTTGATCGGGCCGAAGATCTGGTGGCCCGCGCTGCGCGCTTCGCCGTAACCCCGCTCCGCTTCCACGCGCGTACGTTCGGTAGGTATGACAGGCACGACTGGAGCATCGACGGCGCCCCCGCTCCCGCCGCTGCACATGCGGCGCGCCGGATTCGACCCCACCGACGAACTGCGCGACATCCGGGAGTCGGCCGGTGTGCGCCTCACCCAGAACGCGTTCGGGATGGACGTGTACCTGGTGACCCGCCATGACGACGTCAAGGCGGTCCTCGCAGACCACACGCGGTTCTCCAACACCCGCCCGCCGGGCTTCGCCGGCGCCGGGTCGCCGATCTCCGATGCCGAACAGGCCAGGGCGCAGGCGGGCAACCTGCTCGCCAACGATCCGCCCGAACATCAGCGGCTGCGGCGGATGCTCACCCCGGAGTTCACGCTGCGCCGGATCAACCGGCTGGAACCGCGGATCGTGGCGATCGTCGACGAACACCTCGACGCGATGCAGCAGTCCGGCCCGCCGGCCGATCTGGTGGCCGGCTTCGCGCTGCCCATACCGTCGCTGGTGATCTGCGAACTGCTCGGCGTGCCGTACGCCGACCGGGAGGACTTCCAGCGCCGCAGCGCCCGCCAGCTCGACCTGTCGCTGCCGATCCCGGAGCGGCTCGACCTGGCCCGGCAGGCGCGCGAGTACATGCACACGCTGGTGGGCCGCGCCCGCCGCACCCCGGGTGACGACATCCTCGGCATGCTGGTCCGTGAGCACGGTGACGAGTTGACCGACGACGAACTGGTCGGCATCGCGGGGTTGCTGCTGCTCGCCGGGCACGAGACCACCTCAAACATGCTCGGCCTCGGTGTGCTGGCGCTGCTGCGCCACCCCGAGCAGCTCGCGGCCGTGCGCGACGACCCCGACGCGGTGGGTCCCGCCGTCGAGGAGCTGCTGCGGTGGCTGTCGATCGTGCACAGCGGCATCCCGCGGATCACCACCACCGACGTCGAAGTGGCCGGCGTGCTGATCCCGAAGGGTCAGCTGGTGTTCGTGTCGCTGCCGTCGGCCAACCGGGATCCGAGTTTCCTTGACGCGCCCGAGACCTTCGACATCCGCCGCGGCGCGCCCGGTCACCTCGCGTTCGGCCACGGAGTGCACCACTGCCTCGGGGCGCCGCTGGCCCGCATGGAGATGCGGATCGCGTTCCCCGCGCTGCTGCGCCGGTTCCCCACGCTGACGCTGGCCGAACCGTTCGAAGATGTCGAGTTCCGGTCGTTCCACTTCATCTACGGGCTACGGTCGCTGCTGGTGGGATGGTGATGCGATGAGGATCGAGGCGAACCGCGACGTGTGCATCAGCGCGGGCAACTGCGTGATGTCCGCGCCGGAGGTGTTCGACCAGGACGACGACGGCATCGTCGTGCTGCTGGCCGACCCGGTGCCCGAGAGCGAGCACGAGCACGCCCGCGAAGCGGTCAAGCTGTGTCCGGCGACGGCGCTGCGGGTGGCGTCGGAGTGACTTCGCGGCTGTAGATCAGTGCGCTGACCACCAACACCCAGGCGGGAAAGGTCAACACGAGCCACATGCTGACCTCCGCCGCCACGATCAGCGCCACCGCCACGAGATAGGTGACGTAGACCAACGGCCGGGGCATCAGGCCGGTGCGCAGCCAGATCGTGGCCAGAGACATCATGAACACCGCGGCCATCCGCAGCGCGTACGTCTTCGAGATCGACAGCAGCACCGTCTGCCCCAGCAGAGCCACACCGGAGACGGATTCTGCGGGGTGCCCGCTCATCGACTCCAGGCCCGCGCCCACCCCGGCGGCGACGAACATCATCGCCAGGAACAGCAGGCCGCTGCCGAGGAACACCGTGGCGAAGAACTTGTCCTCGTACCGGCCGAACCCGTCGCGGATCACGCCGATGAACCAGAGGAAAGCGATGCCGGCGAACGGCATGAGCACCGCTGCCACTTGTAACCGGTCACTGCCGCCGTCGATCCACTGAGAGCCGGGTTCGGCGCCCTCCGGAAGCGACGTGCGGATCAGGATGAGCGCCGCGCCGAACAGCAGCGCGAAGACGACTCCGGCCAGCGCCGCGGCCCTGGGCGTCGACATCGGGTGCGGTTGAGGTCCGGCCACGCGGTCATCGTCGCACCGACTCCCCGAGGCTGCTGCCAGATCACCGCCCGAGGCGAAACCGTGATCTGACAGCAGTCTCGGCGGTCAGGGCTGACCGGGGAGCAACCGGATCATCAGGCCGTTCGCCTCGGCGAGCACATTGCCGTCGGCGTCGAGCAGTTCCGCGTTGACGAAGGCCTTGCGCCCCTCGGCCTCCCGCAGCCAGCCCCGCGCCGTCAGCAGCGAGTCGATCGGGGTGACCCTGCGGTAGTCCACGTGCAGAAAGGCGGTCCGGCTGATCGGACGGCCGGTCGCGTGGATCACCATGCCGAACATCGAATCGAACATCAGCGGCAGCACACCGCCGTGCACCGCGGAGTTGCCGCCCACGTGGTAGCGGCTGAACGCCACCTCCAACTCGACGCCGTCGGATTCGAACTTGGTCACCCGCCACGGCGGCATGAGCAGGCTGCCCGCGCCCGGCAGCGTCGGCACCCGGTTGGCGGGACCGACACCCTCACCGGCCCGGTACGGGTCGAGCAGCTTGACCAGTTCCTCGACGCGGTCGGCCGCCTCGTCCCAGGTGTCCGGGTCCGGGTTCACCGACACGGCCAGATCCTGCGCGCGCCGCATGGCGGTGAGGAACCGCTCGAAACCAGGTCCGGGTTCGGCGGCCTCGAACACCGGGAACCCGCCGTGGCGGTCGTATTCCGGGTCGACGCGGCGCGGATCCAGACCGTAGTCGGAGCTCACGACGGCGCCAGCACGTCACGCCGCACAATGGTCTGATCCCGTCCCGGGCCCACGCCGATACACGAAACATGCGCTCCGGCAAGCTCTTCGAGCCGCAGCACATAGTCGCGCGCCTTCGCGGGCAGGTCGTCGAACTCCCGGGCGCCGGAGATGTCCTCCCACCAGCCGGGCAGTTCCTCGTAGACCGGTTCGGCGCGCGCGATGTCGCTCTGCGTCATCGGCATCTCGTCGGTGCGCTTGCCGTCGATGGTGTAGCCGACGCAGATCGGCACCGTCTCCAGGCTGGACAGCACGTCGAGTTTGGTGAGGAAGTAGTCGGTGATGCCGTTGACTCGGGTCGCGTACCGCGCGATCACCGCGTCGAACCAGCCGCAGCGGCGGGCGCGGCCGGTGGTGACACCGACCTCGCCGCCGGTCTTGGCGAGATAGGCGCCGTGCTCGTCGAACAATTCGGTCGGGAACGGACCCGAGCCGACCCGCGTCGTGTACGCCTTCAGAATCCCGAGCACGGTGGTGATGCGGGTGGGTCCGATACCCGAACCCACCGATGCGCCGCCGGCCGTCGGATTCGACGATGTGACGTACGGGTACGTGCCGTGGTCGACGTCGAGCAGCGTGCCCTGCGACCCCTCCAGCAGCACGATCTCGTCGCGCTCGAGCGCCTGGTTGAGCAGCAGCCGTGCGTCGGCGATGCGGTGCTTGAACCCCTCGGCCTGCTCCAACAGGTTCTCGACCACCTCGGCGGGCTCCAGCGCCTTGCGGTTGTAGATCTTGACGAGCACCTGGTTCTTCAGCTCCAGTGCGCCCTCGATCTTCTCGGCCAGCACGGTCGGGTCGAGCACGTCGGCCACACGGATGCCCTGGCGGGCGATCTTGTCCTGGTAGCACGGTCCGATGCCGCGGCCGGTGGTGCCGATCTTCTTGCTGCCCGCATATCGTTCGACCACCTTGTCGATCGCGACGTGATACGGCATCAGCAGGTGGGCGTCGGCGGAGATCAGCAGGCGTTCGGTGTCCACGCCGCGCTCCTCCAGACCCCGCAGCTCGGTGAGCAGCACCCCCGGATCGACGACGACGCCGTTGCCGATGACGTTGGTGACGCCGGGGGTGAGGATCCCCGACGGGATGAGGTGCAGCGCGAAGTTCTCGCCGGTGGGGAGCACGACGGTGTGACCGGCGTTGTTGCCGCCCTGGTACCGCACGACCCACTGCACGCGGCCACCGAGTAGATCGGTGGCCTTTCCTTTGCCCTCGTCGCCCCACTGGGCGCCGATGAGCACGATTGCCGGCATGGCTTAGTCTCCCGCTTTGATGTGGTGCAGCCGGTGACACACCCTATCCCAGCAGGTCGGGAGGATCGCTCTTGAGTGCCAGAGACAGGGCCGCAGGCCGCGGCGACGGCATGGTCGTGCTCCGGTTCGGCGGACACCGCGCCCCGCGCGGGTTGACCGGTCTGGACACCGTCGACGTGGCCGGTGCGCCGGACGTCGATGCGGCCGCGGCGGGAGCGCGGCGGCTGGTCGTCGTCGGTTCCGACGCGGATCTGGCGACGGTGCTGACCCGGTTGATGCGCACCGAGCGCCTCGGTGTCGAGCTGGCCGCCGCGCGGGGGTTGTTCCCGCGCACCGCGCTGTCGGGTACGGCGCGGCGGGTGCCGTTGATCAGGGACGACGCCGGGATCGCGATCGTGGGTTCGGCGCAGTGGCGGGGCACCGAGGGAGCGCTGTTCGGCGAGGCGGTGGTCGACGACACCACGCTGTTCTCCGGCGAGGTGGCGGGTGTGCGTATCGAGCCGACGGCGGAGATCCCGGGGTTGCGGGCAGCGGTGCTGTCCGGGCGCGGGCGGCCGCAGCGCTGGGTGGCCGGCCGCGCCGCGCAACTGGGGACGACGGGTGCGCGGGTGGTCCGCGACGGCGTCGAGGGCACCCGCGAGGTGAAACGGTCGACGTTCTACCGCCACACCGAGGGCTGGCTGCGGGTCAGCTGACGTCGTCGTCGGCCAGCGAGGTGCCGATGCGCGACATCACCTCGGGACGCCGGCGCAGCGTGTAGATCAGCAATCCGATGCCCAGCACGATCCATGCCAGGTACACGAACGGCAGCGCCCCGTAGATGCCGGTCTGCAGCGGCCACACGGTCTTGTACAGCGGATAGAGGAACACCAGCGACCCCAGGGCGCCGAGCACGCCGTGCCGGAACCAGTGGAACTCCCCGATGCGCAGCATGTACCGCACCAGGCCGATGTTGGTGAAGATGTAGGACACCAAGAAGGCGATCGAGATGAGGAACCCGAAGTAGCCCCACACGTTGAACGGTCCGACGAGGAACGCCAGGGGCACCCCGAGCAGCATCGACAGCACACCCATCACCGCGATCGCCACCGCCGGCGTCTGCCGCCGCGACACCGCGCCGAGGCGGGTGGGCAGCACGCCCTCCCGGCCGAGCGTGTAGAGCACGCGGGCGCCCGCCAGGAACGCCGTCTGGCTGAACGCCAGGATGCTGCTCAGCGTGGCCAGCACGATGACGGTGAGACCGACCTGCCCCCAGTATGTCTGGGCGATCGTCTGCAGCGGTGCGGGATCCTCGCCGAACGCCGTCATGTCGTCGATGCCGTAGCCGTAGACCATCGCGTAGGCGACGACGATGTAGAAGACCGGCACCACGACGGCCGCCACCCAGAGCCCCCGCGGGATCTGGCGTTTCGGGTCCTTGACCTCCTGGCCCAGGGTGGCGCCCTCCTCGATGCCCACGTGTGACAGCACGCCGTACGTCATCGCCAACCCGACACCGCCGAGGGCGAGCGCCCCGGCCGAGGACACCTGGAACGGCGCGACCCCGAATCCGCTGCCGGACTGCGGCCCGGTGATGAAGATCCACGCCGCCAGGGCCAGCAGCACGATGATCTCGAATGCCAGCAATCCCAGTGCGGCATGCAGGGATTGGGTGATTCCCAGGTAGGCCAGCACGCATACGTAGGCCAGCGCCGCGAAGGTGAACAACCACCACGGCACCGAGATGCCGAACTGGGTCTGCAGCCATTCCTGCACCCATCCGCCGAACACCGCGAACCCGGCGGCGGAGAACACCAGGTACGCGCCGATGAACGTCCAGCCGTAGACGAACCCGACATTGGGCCCCCACGCCTTGGAGTTCCATGTGTAGAGCCCGCCGGAGGTCGGCAGTCTCTTGGAGAACTCCGCGAACGTGTTGACCAGCAACAGGATTCCCGGCCACACCAGGACGAATGCCAGAACCAGTGCGGCACCGGCGAACTGGCCCATGAACTGCAGGTTGAGCGCGATGACCGACGCGGGCCCGCAGCCGGCGACCGAGAGGACGGCCACCTGTCTCCAGTTGATCGCGCCGCGGCGCAGACCCCGTTCCTGCTCCGGGGTGAGCTCGCCGTGCGGCGCGGATCCGACGTCGCCGTAACTGCGTGTCTCGCTGGAATCGGCCACGGGAGTTCCCTTCTGGGTTACCGGTTACATCGCCTCGAGGTACCGGGCGACCTCCCAGTCGGTGACCGCCACCGACTGGGCCGCGATCTCTGCGCGCTTCATCAGCACGTAATGGTCGACGAAGTCGTCCCCGAACCACTCTCGTGCCGCCGCGCTGTCCGCGAGCAGGTCCACCGCCTCGGCGAGGGTGGCAGGCAGGACCGGCAGATCCTCGCTCGGCTGGCTGTAGATGTCGGTCGTGGACAGTTCGCGGGGTTCGATCTCGTTGAGCAGTCCGTGCAGTCCGCCCGCGAGGGCGGCGGCGGTGGCCAGATACGGGTTGGCGTCACCACCGGGCTGACGGTGCTCGACGCGGGTGCCGTGGTCGCCTTCGCGAATGACGCGCAAGCCGACCGAACGGTTGTCGACACCCCAGGTGGCGGTGGTGCCGGCCCACGAGTACGGCACGAAGCGGCGGTAGGAGTTCGGTGTCGGCGCCATCAGCGCGGTGAATTCCCGCATGGTGTGCAGGATTCCGCCGGCGAAGTGGCGCAGCGCGGTGGAGAGCTGATCGGGGGCGTCCTGGTCGAAGAAGACCCCGCCCCCGGCGATGTCGCGCAGGCTCAGGTGCACGTGGCAGCTGTTACCCGCCCAGTCGGTCACGGGTTTCGCCATGAACGTCGCGAGCAGGTCGTTCTGGGCGGCGACCTCCTTGACCGCCGATTTGAACAGGAAGGCGTCGTCGGCGGACTTCAGGCTGTTGCCGTACCGCAGCGTGATCTCGAACTGCCCGGGACCCGTCTCGGGGTTGCAGGCCTCGACGGGCAGGCCGTAGTCGAGCATGTGGCGCCGGATCAGCGCTCCGATGTCCTCCTGCAGCGAACCCATCACCACGCCGTAGGTGCTGGGCGCCTCCTGCAGCGGGACGAGTTCGTCGGCCCGTTTGCGGTGCGTGGTGCCCGCCTTCTCGCGCAGCAGATAGAACTCCAACTCCAGCGCGCTCAGCGGCTGGTAGCCCATCGCGTCGGCACGTTCGACGACGCGGCGCAGCACCGACCGCGGCGCGATGGGCACCGGCCGGTGGTCGGCCGGCAGCTCCCAGTCACACAGCAACAGCGCGGTGTCGTCGTGCCAGGGCACGATCCGCAGGGTGGTCAGGTCGGGGACGGCCAGGATGTCGGGGTAGCCCTGCCGTTCGGTGGGGAAGTATCCGCGGTATCCGTCGGGGCGTGCGACGAGGTCGGATTCGTCGACGTGCATCACCCAGAACACGTCGCACATCGGCATCCCGTGCTCGAGCATCCGGGGCAGCTGGCTGATCGGGACCCGCTTGCCGCGCATCACCCCGTGGGTGTCGGTGCCGCCGAGGATCACCGTCGCGATGTCCTCAGCGTGCAGTCGGGCGAGGACCTCCGAGGCGGTGGGGGCGGTGCGTGCGTCGATCATGCGCTCGTCCCCTCGCGGACCGGACTGGGTCGCCCGAGCAGGAAACCCGAGTAGCCCGACGCGACGACCTCGTCGCACTCGCGCCGGTACTCACCGCATCCGGCGACGTAGGGCATGAAGGTGCGCGCCTTCCCGGGAATGTTGGCGCCCAGGTACCACGAGTTCGCCTGTGGGTAGAGGGTTTCGGCGGCCAGCTCGCCGATGTGCTCCATCCACCGGTCCTGCGCGTCGCGGGTGGCCTCGATGCGGTCGTGGCCGAGTTTGCGCAGGTGCAGCAGGCAGTCGGCGATCCAGTCGACGTGCTGTTCGATCGACACCAGCATGTTGCTCAGCACCGACGGGCTTCCGGGCCCGGTGACCATGAACAGGTTCGGGAATCCGGCCGTCTGCAGGCCGAGCAGGGTCCGTGGGCCGTCGTCCCATTCGTCGCGCAGTGCCGCGCCGCCGGTGCCGCGGATGTCGATGTCGGTCAGCGCCCCGGTGATCGCATCGAAGCCGATCGCGAACACGAGCGTGTCGACGTCGAGGTGGCGTCCGCCGACGAGCCGGATCCCGGTGGCGGTGATCTGGTCGATCGGTTCTGCGCGGCTGTTGACCAGCTCGACGTTGTCGCGGTTGTAGGTCTGGAAGTAGCCGGTGTCCACACACGTGCGTTTGGTGCCGATGTGGTGTTGGGGGCAGAGGAGTTCGGCGGTCTGGGCGTCCTCGACGATGCTGCGGATCTTGTTGCGCGCGAACTCCTGAGCCATCCGGTTCGCGTCTTCGTCGGTGAAGAAATCGGTGAACGCGGCCGACAGCGCGTTGATCCCGCCGCGTTGCCAGCCCTCCTCGTAGCGCCGTTCGCGCTCCTCTGCGGTGACGTCGAAGGTGCCCTGGGTCGGCGGCGGATGCGGGACCCCGGCGTCGCTGCGCTGACAGATGCGGCGGCGGGTGGCGAAATCGGCGATGGCCGAATCGAATTCATCGGCCGCGAGCGGCCGGTTCTGTGCCGGCATGCTGTAGTTCGGGGTGCGCTGCAGCACGAAGAGCTGTTCGGCCGCCTCGGCGATGCGCGGAATGGCCTGGATACCCGAGGATCCGGTGCCGATCACCGCGACCCGCCTGCCGGTGAAGTCCACGGGGTCGTGGGGCCACCGCCCGGTGTGGTACCACCGTCCGCGAAACTGTGAAAGGCCCGGGAATTCCGGCTGTTTGGCCACGGACAGGCAGCCTGTCGCCATCACGCAGAACGTCGCCCGCAGTACCTGGCCGGTATCGCAGACCAGCGTCCACTGTGCCGTGTCGTCGTCCCAGTCGGCGCGCCGCACCGTGGTGCCGAACGTGATGTCGTCGCGCAGGTCGAAGCGGTCGGCGACATGGCCGATGTAGGACAGGATCTCGGGTTGCGCGGCGTACCGCTCGGTCCACCGCCACTCACGGGTCAGGGTCTCGTCGAAGGAGTACGCGTAGTCGATGCTCTCGATGTCGCAGCGTGCGCCGGGATAGCGGTTCCAGTACCAGGTGCCGCCCACGTCCTCACCCCGTTCGACGATCCGCGCGGTGAGCCCCAGCGCGCGGACGCGGTGCAGCATGTACAGGCCGGCGAAACCGGCACCGACGATCACGACGTCGAACCGGTCGGGCGAATCCTGCTGGGCGGACATGGTTTTCCTAACCTGCGGCCGTGACGAGGCCGCGGTCACGGGTGGCCAGCGCGCGGGCGAACGCCTGGTGCACCTCGGCGCGGTCCCACGGTTGCGGGGCCATCGTGATGAAGTAGTCCGACAGGGCCAGGTCGGTGAGGCGGTCCAGATGCTCGGCGCCGAGGCCGAGATCACTCAGCACCGGGAACTGCAGATCACTCAGGAGTCGGCGGACCGCACCGACCAGTCGGCTACCGTCCGCGGTCCCGTCGGCGGGCAGTCCCCACGCGTCGGCGATGCGCTCCATCCGGTCGGGCACGTGGTGGCGCTCCCGTTCCAGCGTCTCGGCCAACACCAGGCCGATGGTCAGGCCGTGCGGGGCGCCGGTGAGGCCGCCGATGGCCTGCCCCAGCGAGTGTTCGGCCGCGCAGTCGGAGATGTTCATCGCCAGCCCGGCCATCATGCTGCCGCAGGCCATATCGGCACGGGCGGCGGCATCGGCGCCGTCGCGGTAGGCGGCGGGCAGCGAATGGCCCATCAGGCGTACGGCTTCCAGGGCGATGGCATCCCCGACCGGGGTGCGCACCTTGGCGATGACCGCGGCCATCGCCTGTGCGAGCGCGTCGATACCGGTGTTGGCGGTCATCACCGGCGGCATGCTCCACGTCAGCACGGGATCGACCACGGCGTACTGGGCCCGCATGTTCGGGTGGGCGATGCCGGCCTTGCGCCCGGCCTGGGGATCGGACACCACCGCACCGCCGGACACCTCCGATCCGGTACCCGCCGTGGTCGGCACGGCGATCAGCGGGACCGCGGGAGCCGGATAGGTGCGCGCGGAGTCGAGGAACTCGCCGAAGGTCAGGCCCTGCTGGTGGCACAACCGGGCGGCCTTGGCGGTGTCGATCACCGAGCCGCCGCCGAGGGCGACGATCGCGTCGACCGATTCGGAGGTCATACTCGCGGTGGCGGCGTCGACCATCTCGATCGTGGGTTCACCGGGGGCCTTGTCCAGTCGGCTGACCGTCAGGCCCGAGGTGGACAGGGTCGTCAGGACAGCCGCGACCGCCGGGTTGTGGTGCTCGATGCCCTGATCGGTCAGCACCAGCACGCGCTGCGCACCCGCGTCGCGGAGCAGGTCGGGCAGGCGGTGAGCGCTGCCCTCGCCGAAGGTGATGCGCACCGGCAGGTGGTTGCCGAACGGCGCGATGGTCGAGATGTTGTCGATTGTCACTGCACTCCAACAAATGTGGTCGAGAGGGATGGTGTCTGGATCACGGTTGCACCGGCAGCGTCGAGGTGTTGAACAGCGGCGCCGTTGCGGCCGAGATCAACGCGCGGAACAGTTCGTGCATGAGCGGGTCCTCCGGATGCCAGTGCACGCCGAGGGCGAACGGATGGTCCGGCCACTCGACGGCTTCGATCGCGCCGTCGGGTACCGATGCGGCCGTCACCTTGCCGCCGTCGCCGACCGTCGCCAGTCCCTGGCGGTGGCGTGAGTTCACCTCGCGGACGCCGGCGTACCCGGCCTCGCCGAGCAGGCTGTCGACGGCCACGTCGACGGTGTGCGACGTCGTCTCGGCGGTGTGGTGGTGTCCGAACCGTCGGCGAACGGTGCCACCGGCCGCGACGTTGAGCGCCTGCAGTCCGCGGCAGACACCGAGCACCGGCACCGCTTCGGACAGGGCGGCGGCCGCGATGTCGAGTTCGAAATCGTCGCGCTGCGCCTCGATGTCGCCGTCGCCGGCGAGGACGATCGCGTCGACGGTGTGGAGCAGCAGGTCGGTGTCGGCGTGTGCGGACGGAGGCAGGATCAGCGGTTGGCCGCCCGCGCGGTGGATTGCCTCCAGGTAGGTCTGGGCGACGAGGACGGCCGGCTGGTCCCACAGACCCCAGCGCGCGGCGACGCTTAACCCGCAGACACCGATCAGTGGCGTTACTTCCGAATTCATGGTCTTAGTTTCATACCACCAGACTTCGGGACCGCGCCCGGTTACGCTGCAAAAGATGCCCGACGATTTCCTGCTGCGACCTCTCGACGCCCCACCGGCGTATGCCGCCGTCGTCGAGCGGGTCCGGCGCGCGGTCGCGCTCGGGGTGTTGCTGCCCGGCGACCGGTTGCCGTCCGAGCGGGCGCTGGCCGAAGGGCTCGGCGTCTCGAGGGTCACGGTGCGCGAGGCGCTGCGGGTCTTGCAGGGTGAACGGCTGCTGATCACCAAACGGGGCAACGGCGGCACGGTGGTGGCGCCCACGGTCGCCCGCCTCGGGGACGATCCGGACGGCGTGGACTACGGCCGCCGACTCGACGAGGTCTTCGAGTTGCGGCTGGCCGTCGAGTCGATGGCCGCCCGCCTCGCGGCCCGGCGGGGCCGGCCGGAGGGCCTGCGGTGGCTGGACTCCTGCCAGGAGGCGTTGCGGGCCAGCTCCGACGTGCACACCTTCCGGCGCGCCGACTCCGAGTTCCACCTGGCGGTCGCCCGGTTGAGCGGAAACAGCATGCTCAGCCAGGTGATCGAGGATGCCCGCGCCGCGGCCTTCTCCCGGCTGGACCGCCAGGACTTCGCCGTCATCTACGAATCCTCGATCCGCGGCCACGCCGCGGTGATCGAGGCCATCCGCAACGCGGACCCCGACGGCGCGGCGGCGGCGATGGCCGCCCATATCGAGGAGGCCCGCGACGAAGTGGCGGCGGTGCTGTCCACGCGTGAGTCGCCGGAGGTCCGCTCGGCCGGCTGAGCGCTGCCGGAGCGGCCGGTAACGTCGAATCGTGAGCATCCGCCCGCTGCGCCAGTCGGTGCGGCCGAGCCCCGTCTTCCTCGCCGTGGTGGCGATCACCGTCGCCGGCGGCGCCCTGGCATGGATGGCGGCGGACACCGTCGCGCCGCTGGCGTATGCCGGGGTGTTCGTCCTGGTGATCGCGGGCTGGCTGGTGTCGCTGTCGCTGCACGAGTTCGGGCATGCCTACACCGCGTTCCGGTTCGGCGACCGCGACGTCGAGATCCGCGGATACCTGACCCTGAATCCGTTGAAGTACTCCCACCCGATGCTCTCGCTCGGGCTGCCGGTGTTGTTCATCGCGCTCGGCGGGATCGGGCTGCCGGGCGGGGCGGTCTACCTGCGGACATCGTGGATGACCGCGCGCCAGAAGACGCTGGTGAGCCTCGCCGGCCCGAGTGCGAACCTCGTGCTGGCGGTCCTGTTGCTGGGGTCGACGCGGCTGCTGTACGACCCGGCGCACGGTGTGTTCTGGGCCGGGCTGGCATTCCTCGGGTTCCTGCAGGTCACGGCGTTCGTCCTGAACATGCTGCCGGTCCCGGGTCTGGACGGCTACGGCGCGTTGGAGCCGCACCTGAGCCCGGACACCCAGCGCGCCCTGGTGCCCGTCAAGCAGTGGGGTTTCTTCATCCTGCTGATCCTGCTGCTCGCCCCCGCGCTCAACCAGTGGTTCTTCGGCGCCGTGTACTGGCTCGCCGAACTGTCCGGGGTGCCGAGCGCGCTGATGTCGATCGGCGGTCAGCTGACCCGCTTCTGGTCTGCCTGGCTGTAGTGCGCGGGCGGCGGGGCCTCTTGCGATATATGCGACTTCACGCATAGATTGCTGGCATGGGCGCCGGTCACGATCATCAGCACGGGACCGACACCCGTGTCAGCAGGATGCTCATCGCCGCCGCCGTCCTCACCGCGTTCTTCGTCCTCGAACTGGTCACCGCGCTGTGGATCGACTCGATCGCCCTGCTCGCGGACGCCGGGCACATGCTCACCGACCTCGTCGCGATGTTCATGGGGCTGACCGCCGTCCTGCTCGCCCGGCGCGGCAGCGCCTCGCCCGCCCGCACCTACGGCTGGCACCGGGCCGAGGTGTTCACCGCGGTCGCCAACGCCGTCCTGCTGCTCGCGATGGCGGTGTTCATCCTCTACGAGGCGGTTGAACGACTCGGCGACGCGCCGGACGTTCCGGGTGTGCCGATGATCGTGGTCGCACTGGCCGGGCTGGCCGCCAACGCCGTGGTCGTCCTGCTGCTGCGGTCGCACTCCAAGGAGAGCCTCGCGGTCAAGGGCGCCTACATGGAGGTCGTCGCCGATACGGTCGGCAGCATCGGGGTGCTCATCGCGGGCATCGTGACGGTGACGACAAGCTGGCCGTACGCCGACGTCGTGGTGGCGGTGTTCGTCGCGCTGTGGGTGCTGCCGAGGGCGATCTCGCTGGCCCGGGCGGCCCTGCGGATCCTCTCGGAATCCTCGCCGGCCCACATCGACGTCGACGAGCTCAAGACGGCGCTGTGCGCGGTCGAGGGCGTGACCGAGGTGCACGATCTGCACGTGTGGACGCTGGTCCCGGGCAAGGACGTCGTGACCGCGCATCTGACGTCGGCCCGCGATTCGGCCCGCGTGCTCGACGACGCCCGCGCGGTGCTGGCCGCCCGCGGGCTGGACCATGCGACGGTGCAGGTCGAGCCGCCCGGTGAAACCGACTGCAACTGCGAGAGCAACGACTGGTAGCGGCGCTCCCCCGACCGCGACGGCCTCAGCTGAGCCCGAACTCCGCCCGCGCCGAGGGATCGCAGTCGTCGAGCAGGTCGAGGCAGCGCTGGTACTCGTCGGTCTCGCCGATCGTGTCCGCCGCGCGGGCCAACGCGGCCACACAGCGCAGGAAGCCGCGGTTGGGCTCGTGCCGGTAGGGCACCGGGCCGAATCCCTTCCACCCGTTGCGGCGCAGCTGGTCCAGGCCCCGGTGGTAGCCGGTGCGGGCGTAGGCGTACGCGGTGACGGCCTTGTCGTCGGCGAGCGCCTCTTCGGCGAGCGCGGCCCACGCGACCGACGCCGACGGATGGGCCGCCGCCACGATCGCCGGGTTCTCACTCGCCTCGAGTTCCGCTTCCGCTTCGGGGTCACCCGGCAGCAGCACCGGGTCCGGTCCGAGAAGGTCACCCATCCGCGTCATGGACAACATTGTGCCGTGCCGGTCGCGGCGCGCGGTCATCGGTCCGAATCGGCCGATAAGCTCCATCGGTAGCGTCGTTGGAGGAGGAACGCAACGGGATGTCGAACCCACGAGGGCCCGGACAGGGTGACGAGCCGACCGACCCGTCGGCAGCGGGTGGCCCCGGCGACCAGACCGGCCCCGACGACACCACCAGGCCGTCTCCGACGGCCGATCACGAACCCGCCACCGAGGTGATCGCGTCCTCGTCACCGGGGGCGGACCAGTTCGAGCCGTCGGAGGGCGAACGCCGCTTCACCGCCCCGTCGGGCTTCGACGCCGGGTCCACCCAGAAGATCGACCCACCACCGGACCCGGCCACCGAGGTGTTCCCCCGCTCCGAGGGCGGCCTCCCCGGTTCGGGCACCGACCCGTTCGCCGCGCAGAAGGCCGCGGGCCCGCAGGTCATCCCCCCGCGCGGCGATGCGCCGCGACCGCCGCAGCAGGGCCGTCGCAGCTGGGGCTGGGTGGTGGCCGTCGTGTTGGTGATCGCGGCGCTGGTGGCGATCGCGATCCTGGGCACGATCCTGTTGACCCGCGGATCCGGGTCGACCGCATCGCAGGAGGATCAGGTCCGCGCGACAATCGAGCAGTTCGACGTCGCCATCCAGAACGGCGATCTGGCGACGTTGCGGGGCATCACGTGCGGCGCCAAGCGCGACAGTTACGTCAACTACGACGACAAGGCCTGGGCGGAGACCCACAAGCGGGTCGCCGCGGCCAAGCAGTACCCGGTGGTCGCCAGCATCGACCAGATCGTCGTCAACGGCGACCACGCGGAGGCCAACGTCACCGCCTTCATGGCCTATGCGCCGCAGACCCGCTCGACCCGCAGCTTCGACCTGGAGTTCCGCGACGACCAGTGGAAGATCTGCCAGGCGCCGTCGCCCTAATCGGCGGTGACCGAGCGGCCCTCGCTGTGTAGATCCCGGCAGGCCTCGATGACACGCTCGGCCATCCCCGCCTCGGCCTTCTTCAGATAGCTGCGCGGGTCGTAGACCTTCTTGTTGCCCACTTCGCCGTCGATCTTGAGCACACCGTCGTAGTTGGTGAACATGTGCGCGGCGATCGGGCGGGTGAACGCGTACTGGGTGTCGGTGTCGACGTTCATCTTGACCACGCCGTAGCGCAGGGAGTCCTCGATCTCCGACTTCAGCGACCCCGAGCCGCCGTGGAACACGAAGTCGAAAGGCTGTGCGTCCGAATCCAATCCGAGCTTCGCGGCGGCCACCTTCTGGCCCTCCGCCAACACCTCGGGCTTGAGTTTGACGTTGCCGGGTTTGTACACGCCGTGCACGTTGCCGAACGTCGCGGCCAGCAGGTACCGGCCGTGCTCCCCCGCGCCGAGGGCGTCGATGGTCTTCTCGAAGTCCTCCGAGGTGGTGTAGAGCTTGTCGTTGATCTCGGCCTCGACACCGTCCTCTTCGCCGCCGACCACGCCGATCTCGACCTCCAGCACGATCTTGGCGGCGGCGGCCTGTTTGAGCAGCTCCTGTGCGATCGTCAGGTTCTCGTCGATCGGCACGGCCGACCCGTCCCACATGTGCGACTGGAACAGGGGGTTGCCGCCGGCGGCGACACGGTCGGCCGAGATGGCCAGCAGTGGGCGGACGTAGGTGTCGAGTTTGTCCTTCGGACAGTGGTCGGTGTGCAGGGCGACGGTGATCGGGTACTTCTCGGCGATCACGTGCGCGAACTCGGCCAGCGCGACGGCGCCGGTCACCATCTCCTTCACCCCCAGGCCGGACGCGAATTCCGCTCCACCGGTGGAGAATTGGATGATTCCGTCGCTACCGGCGTCGGCGAATCCCTTGATCGCGGCGTTGACGGTCTCCGACGACGTGCAGTTGATGGCGGGGAACGCGAACGAGTGCTTCTTGGCGCGGTCGAGCATCTCGGCGTAGACCTCGGGTGTGGCGATCGGCATACGACGAAGTATCCCCCTATCGGGGCGTGATCACATGGTGAGAACCATGCGATAGCGGGCCCGGCCCTCGTCCATCGCGGCGTAGGCCTCGGCGGCCTCGGCGAGCGGCTTCTCCTCGACCCGCGCGCGCACGCCGGAGAGCACCGCGAAGTGCATGGTCTCCTCGACGTCGCGTGCGGTGCCCGACGGGTGGCCGGTCACCGACAGACCCGAGTTGATCAGATCGAGCGGGCTGATCGGCAGCTGTTCGGGGGTGACGCCCACGACGATCAGCTCCCCCTGCGGGCCCAGCCCGCCGACCGTCTGACCCATCGCGGCCGAACTGGCCGCGGTCGCGAGCACCACGGCGGCGCCGCCCAGCTTCTGCAACGCCGCGGCGACGTCCCCGGCGGTCGAGTCGATGTAGTGGTGGGCGCCCAGCGCCCGGGCGTCGTCCTCCTTGGCGGCCCCGCGGGCGATCGCGACGGTCTCGAAACCCATCGCCCGCGCGAACTGCACCCCGAGGTGGCCGAGCCCGCCGATGCCGAGGACGGCCACCAGGTCGCCGGCGCGGGCCCTGGTCTGGCGCAGCCCGTTGAACGTGGTGACACCCGCACATCCCATCGGCGCCGCCTCGACGAACGACAACCCGTCGGGGATGCGCGCCGGCGCCTTTGCGGGCACGACGACCGATTCGGCGTAGCCACCGGGGTAATGCCAACTCGGCACCTGCATGTTGACGCACTGCATGAACAGACCCCGGCGGCACGGGATGCACTTGTTGCAGTTGCCGCCGAACCAGCCGACGGCCACCCGGTCGCCGACGGCGAACTCGTCGACCCCGTCGCCCAGCTCGGCGACGGTGCCGGCGATCTCGTGACCGAGCGTGATCGGCCAGCTCAGGCCGGGGAAGTTACCGTTGACGAACCCGTGGTCGGTACCGCACACGCCGCAGGCGGCGACGTCGATGCGCAGGTGGCCGGGCGGCGGAGACGGTGTTTCGACGTCCGCGAGGGTCAACGGTTCTCCCGCGGCGGCTACGTGGACGGCTTTGTGAGTGGCCATGTTTTGGACCTTAATGACGAGAACACGGCGCCGCCGCCCGAATGCGCACCGGCTAGCTGCAATTTTCGGCCGGTATCTTGGGTACCCATGACGACCACCCATCTGGCCCTCATGCCCGATTTCCTGGATCCGCTGGTTTTGCTCGGCTATTTCGGCGGCTGGGCGCTGGTGGGCCTGCTGGTCGTGATCTTCGTCGAATCCGGCGTGCTGTTCCCCGTCCTGCCCGGTGACTCGCTGCTGTTCGTGGCGGGCATGTTGGCCGCAGGGACGGCGGCCGTGGCCGAGAGCGGCGGTGAGCCGATCAACTTCCACCTGTGGCAGTTGCTGGTGTTCATCCCCATCGCGGCGATCCTGGGCGGGCAGGTCGGGTACTGGATCGGCCGCAGTGTCGGCACCGCGATGTTCAAACCGAACGCCCGCATCCTCAAACAGCGCTACCTCGAGGAGGCGCACCTGTTCTTCGAGGAACGCGGACCGTTCGCGATCGTCATCGCGCGGTTCGTGCCCATCGTCCGCACGCTGGCGCCGCTGACCGCGGGCGCCGCCCGGATGAGCTACCCGGTGTTCGCGCTGTTCAACATCCTCGGCGCGGTGGTCTGGGGGGTGGGGCTGACGCTGCTCGGCTACTGGCTCGGCAGGTTCGAGATGGTGCAGAAACTCCTCGAGCCGATCGTCATCGCGATCGTGATCGTCTCCGTCGCCCCGATGCTGCTCGAGTGGTACAAGCGCCGCAAGGCCGCCAAGCGCGCCGGGATCGCCGCGCCGCCGATCGAGCCGGCCTAGCTGGCCAGCTCGGTCAGGATCGTCGCCGTCGGCTTCTCGGCGGCGTGGCGGTAGCCGGTGCCGGCCCACAGGTGGACCAGGTCGGCGTCGCCGCCGGCCGCCGCCGCCTTGCGCAGCGGACTCGTCAGGTGGTGGACGGCGGGATACCCCAGCGGCGCGTCCGCCTCGAACCGGTCGATGAACCGGTTACGCAGGCCGCGCGCCGGGCGCCCGGTGAACGCGCGGGTGATGACGGTCTCGGTGCGCGTCGGATCGGCCAGCGCCGCCCTGTGAGTCGCCGAGGCGCCGCTCTCGTCGGCCCGCAGCAGCACCGTGCCGACCGCCGCGGCGGCGGCCCCGGCATGCAGGACCGCGGTCACGTCGGCGGGGGTGGCCAGTCCCCCGGCCGCGATGACGGGCAGGCCGACCCGGGTGACCACCGCCCGCACCAGCTCTGTCAGCACGACCGGCGCATCCATCCGGTCGGGGGTGAAGGTGCCGGAGTGGCCGCCGGCGACCGACGCCTGCACGGCGAGCATGTCGACGCCCGCAGCGGCGGCCGCCTCGGCCTCCTGCGGTGAGGTGACGGTCTGCACCACGGTCGTGCCCGCCTTCTGCAGAGCGCGAATGACGTCGCTCGCCGGGAGCCCGAAGGTGAAGCTCACGATCGGCACCGGGTCGGCGCGCAGCAGATCGACCTTCGCGCCGAACGCGTCGTCGTCATCGATCGGATCCGGGGGCAGGGTGAGCCCGAACCGGTCGGCCTCGGGCTGGATGAGCGCTGCGTAGCGGCGGTAGGCCGCGATGTCAATGGGGACCGGGTTCGGCGCGAAGACGTTGACGCCGAACGGGATCGACGCGGCGCGCACCGTCGCGATCTCGGCCTGCAGGGCGTCGGGAGTCTTGTACCCTGCCGCGAGCAGTCCCAGGCTGCCGGCCCGGGCGGCGGCGACCACCATGTCGGTGGTGGTGGCACCGCCCGCCATCGGTGCGGCGATAACCGGAAGTCGGACGCCCAGGGCGCTCAGTGGTGATGTCATCGATGCTCCTCGCCTGTGATGGTGCCACGGGGAATGTCGTCAGCGCGATCGGCGTTCCCCCGGAAGTCCGAACTGGAGGAGGCGCCATGAACACCGAAAACGTCGTAGCCCTGGTGAGCGGGGCAAATCGCGGACTGGGTCGGCACTTCGCCGAACAACTCATCGCCCGGGGCGCCAAGGTCTACGCGGGCGCCCGTAAACCCGAGACCGTCGACCTGCCCGGCGCGATACCGGTGCAACTCGACATCACCGATCCCGAATCCATCAGGCGCGCTGCGGAGTTCGCAGCCGATGTCAACGTCGTCATCAACAACGCCGGCGTCTCGACGCAATCCACTCTGCTCGACGGATCACTCGACGACATCCGGCTGGAGATGGAGACGCACTACTTCGGCACGCTGCAGGTGCTCCGGGCGTTCGCCCCGATCATCGAACGTAACGGCGGAGGGGCCGTCCTCAACGTGCTGTCGGTGTTGTCGTGGTTCCATCCGCCGACCAGCGGTGCCTACTCGGCCGCGAAGGCCGCGGCCTGGGCGCTGACCGACGCGGTGCGAACAGAGTTGGCGCCAAAGGGAATTCACGTCGCCGCACTGCACGTCGGCTACATGGACACCGATATGGTCAGCTACATCCCCGCCGACCAGAAGTCCCACCCGGGTGCCATAGCGGAACTCGCGCTCGACGGTCTGTTCGCCGGTGAGAACGAGATCCTCGGCGACGCGTTGACCCGCGACGTGAAGGCGGCGCTGTCGGGGGCGCCGCGTCAGCGGTAGCAGTATGAGTCCGACGAAGCGTCGCCACCCTGCAGCCGGATCTGATGCACCCGCAGGCCGCGGAATTCCTCGCCGTGCGGGAAGAAGCTCTCGTCGATACTCATCCCGCCGTCGGGATCCGCGTCGAGTTTGACCATCCACGCGCCCACACCGTCGGGGTAGAACTGGTCGTCCCACGCCCCGTACAGCGAGTTGGTGAAGTACACCCGCTTCCCGTCGCGACTGACTTCGACCATCTGCGGTCCGCCGGCCAGCGGCGTATCGGGCATCGCCGGGTGCGGTGCGCGGTCGACGATGCCGCCGAGCCGCACCGAACCCACCTGCTTCGGGTTCGCGGGGTCCGACACGTCGAACTGTTTCAATTCCCCGGTGCCCCAGCATGATACGTACAGGAACCGGTCGTCGACCGACAGGTCGATGTCGCTGATGAGCGGTGGCACCGCGGCGAACGGCTTGAGCGCGGGTGGCAGGAGGTCGGGGTCGGCGGGCTCGGCGGGCACGGTGATGACCTTCTCGGCCTTCCACTCGTCCCCGTCGCGGAACCAGCGCCAGACCGAGCCGGACAAATCGTCGGTCGATATGACCACGCCGACGAAGCCCCAGGTCGCCTCGGGATCGTGCGACGGGCGCACCTCCAACACCATCTGGTGCTGGGCGCCCAGGTCGAGGCGCTGCCTGTGTTCACCCTTGGCGAGGTCCCAGAAGTGGATGGCGTGGCCGTACTTCTGGCCGAGCAACAATTCCGGCACGATGCCGTTCTCGATCATCGAGGGGCTGCCCCACTCGCTCGAGATCAGCACGTTCTGATTGAGATGCCACCAGGCGTCGTAGTGGAAGTGCTGCGGTCCGCGGTCGGTCTCCCACGCCCGCAGCACGTCGAATGTCGCGTGGTCGAGCAGAGCGATCCCACCCGGGCCGTCGTCGTCGCCCTCGCGGCCGCCCAGGCAGGTGAGGAAGACGCCGTCGGGGCCGCAGTGCAGGGTGTGCGGACGCGAGTAGCCCGCCGTCTCGGAGAGGGTGCTGGCGTCGATCGTCTTGACCAGCGTCGGGTTGCGCGGGTCGGGCCGGGTGTCGAAGACGTGGACACGCGACGATCGCAGACCCGGCACCAAGAGGTAGCGGCGCTCGAGACCGTGCATGTCGTGGCCCTCGTGTTTGAGGGCGCTGCTGCAGGCATTCCAGCCGAAGTGATGAAGTTCGTCGCCGAGGCCGGGGACCTCGGTCCAGCCGACCACTCGCCCATAGCGTTCGGAGCCCGGCTTCACGTCGACGACGGTCATCGCATCGTGGTCGTGTGCGGCGCGGTCGAAGGCCACCACGTACGCGAGGCGCTCGCCCGGAGCGGCTGCCGCGTCGGCAGCGGTGCGGTAGAAAGTCGGATCGATCGATGGATGAGCCATGTCAGGACCTCCCCAATGGGGTGATCGTAGTCCCGGCCGACACCCGCTGATCCGCGATTGAACCAGCCGACCGGTTTTACCCGTTGAGCCCCAGCGCCGCGGCCAGCTCACGCAGCGCCGGCCGCGGATCGGCCATCGGGTCGTCCCCCAGCACCTGCAGCACCACGTGGTCGGCGCCTGCGTCGAGGTGCGCGGTCACCGAGGCGGCCGCCGCGTCGACCGACCCCATGCCGACGATCCCGCGGGCCAACCGGTCCGAACCGCCGCGCACCAGATCGGATTCGTCGAATCCCTGACGCAGCCACGAGTTCCGGTAGTTCGGCAGTCCGCTGTAGACCTCGAGGTGCTGATGCGCGCGGCGCAACTGGTCGGCGTCGTCGCCGCCGATCGCGACGGCCTGCTCGGAGACGATCCACTTGTCGGGCCCGAGGATGTCCCGCGTGGTGCGGGTCTGCTCGGGTGTGACGAGGTAGGGGTGGGCGCCGTCGGCGTGGGTGCCCGACAGCTCGATCATCTTGGGGCCGAGCGCGGCGAGCAGCCGGGTCGGCCTGGGCGCGCCGGGTTCGATCGCCTCCGACACCGCCGCCATCTTCTCCAGGTAACCGCGCATCGTCGCCAGCGGTTTCGAGTACGTCCCGCCCATCCCGTGCTCGACGAGCGGTGCGTGGCTGACGCCGAGGCCGAGCACGAAGCGGTTCGGGTGCAGCGCGCCCAGCGTGCGCCCGCCGGTCTCCGCAGCCGAGGGCAGCCGGATGTGGATGTTCGCGATGCCGGTGCCGATCACGAGCCGGTCGGTGGCGGACAGGAACGCCGCCGACTGGGTCAGGCACTCCTTGCCCGTCACCTCGGGGATGAACAGCGAGCCGTAGCCGAGCGCCTCGATCTCCCGGGCGACGTCCTGCGCGTCGGTGATCGACCAGGTCTCACTGGCCCACCAGACACCGATGCGGGCGGGGAATTCGATGGTCGGCCTGCTGGATTCGCTCACCGCCCCAACCTAACCGGGCCGCCACGGGCTCAGGTGATCGGGTGGGCGTCGAACCACTCCAGCAGCAGGGCGGCGAGTTCGTCGGCGCGTTCCTCGGGCAGCCAGTGCGACGCGCCGGACATGATCTCGAAGCGGTACTCGCCGGAGACGTAGCGGGCGGTGTCGTAGGCGCCCTTGGGCAGCAGCGCCGAATCCCGGTCACTCCACACGAACATCGTCGGGACCGTGATCTTGCCGCCGGTCGCGCGCGGATCCATGAACGGCATAGCGCGGTACCAGTTGAGGCCGGCGGTCAGCGCACCGGGATCGAGCATCGCGGCGACGTCGCGTTCGGCGGCAGCCTCGCTCTGGCCCGTGCGGCGCAACGCACCGAGCGCCAGCGCCCCGCGTCGCCGGGTCAGCAGCAGTTCGGGCACATAGGGCAGCTGGAAGAAGTACATGTACCAGGACGCCAGGCCCTGCCGGCTGGTCGGAATCGACTTGAGGAACGCCGCCGGATGCGGCACCGACACCGGGACCACCGTGGCGAGCCGCTCGGGCATCTCCGCGGCGACCCCCCACGCGACCGCGGCGCCCCAGTCGTGACCCACGAGATGCACGCGTTCGGCGCCGCTGGCGTCGATCAGCGCCCCGACGTCGGCGATCAGCTCCGGGATGCGGTAGTCGCGCCGCCGCCGGGGCCGCGCGCCCGGCGAATACCCGCGCTGATTCGGCGCCAGGCAGCGGTAGCCCTGTGCGGTGAGCCGCTCGATGATGGCGTCCCAGCTGGTGTTGCGCTGCGGGAAACCGTGCAGCAGCACCACAACCGGGCCGTCGGCCGGCCCCTCGTCCCGCACCTCGAACACCAGGCCGTCGCGCCGGTACTGATCCATACCGCTCAGCATGGCATCCGGCGCCGCGCAGCGGGCCGACTTCGCCCGCGGACCACCGCCCGGGGCCGGTCACCAGATGCCGAGGATTCGCCGAGCACCTCGAACAGGTCCCGGAGCCCGCTGATCGAGTGGGCCGGCATGAACTCGTCGCAGAAGGGCAGCGCCGCGGCCATCGAGCCGGCCAGCGGCCGATAGTCGACGTGGGCGGCGCGCGGGTTCAGCCACACCACGCGGTACGCCCGGCGGCGAACCCGGGCCAGCGCATGGACGAGAACCTCCGGAGCGTCACTGTCCCACCCGTCCGACGCGATGATCACCACCGCCCCGCGCAGGACGGCGCCATGGGGACCCGACACCAGTTCCCCGATGCTGCGCCCGACGTGCGTGCCGCCGTAGCGGTCGGCCACGGTCTCGTTGGCCCGGGCCAGCGCCAGCTCCGGCGACCGGTGCGAGAGCACCGGGGTCAGCCGCGTCAGTGAGGTGGAAAACGCGAACACCTCGGGCCGCAGGCGGTCCCGGCGCATCATCACCGCCCGCATGAGGTGGAGGTAGACCGTCGCGTAGGCCTGCATGGAGCGACTGACGTCGCAGACCAACACGATGCGGCGATCCCGCTGCCGTCGACGGGTCCGGGTGAGACGGATGGTCTCCCACCCGGTGCCACGGGACGCGCGGACGGTCCGACGGAGGTCGATGCGATCGCCGCGAGGGTGCGGTCGACGGCGAAGGGTCCGGCGGCGCGGCCAGTGGGGCGCGGCGTCTTCCAGCCACTGGCCGAGCAACCGCAGATCCTCGGGCTCGAACTGGTCGAACGGCTCGTCGGCGCGCGCGGTCATCCCGCTGGGCAGCACGTCGGGCAGCGTGATGGTGCCTTCCGATCCGGCGGCCGCGCGGATGTTCGTCGGCCGGGTCACCCACGGCAAGCCGTCGACGTCCTCCGGCGGACCCTGTCCGGGCCGGGCCACGGGACGGGACGGGTCCGGGTCGGCGGACCGGTGTTTCATCGCGAATGGGTCCAGGCCCAGCACCGCATCGGCGAACACCGCCTCGAAGACGCGGTCGAACGTTTCGAGATCGTCGGCACGGTTGACCAGGGTCAGCCGGGCGGCCCAGTACAACTCGGTGCGACGGCCGGGCCGCAGCGCGCGCATCGCGTGCACGAATTCCGCGGACCCACTGGCCGATACGACCACCCCGCCGCCGCGCAGCCTCGCGACCAGGGCGACGGCGAACGCCGCCAGGTCGACTCCGCGCAGCAGCAGGGGTGCGCTCATCGCCGCCGTCGACGCAGCGCCACCAACAGCAGCACCAGGAGCAGCAGCGCGCCGACGGCCGGTGGACCGTACTTCTTGACGGCTCCGCCGCCGGCGAGTTCGAGCAGGTCGATGGGCGGCGCCTCGGCCGGCGGGGCCGGCACCACCTGCGGCCTGGGCGCATCGCCGTCACCGCCGGCGACGGGTGTCGCGACCTCCTGGGCGGCGGCGGGCGGAGTCGCGTCGCCCGCGAGTTTGGCTTCCAGCGACTCGACGAACTGGCCGAGCAGTTTTTCCGAAACCTGCTGCAGCATGCCGCTGCCGAACTGCGCGAGCTTGCCCACGATCTTCAGATCCGTGTCGACGGTGACGCGGGTGCGGTCCCCGTCGGGATGCAGTTGCGCGGTGACCGTCGCCGCGGCGTTGCCCGTGCCGCGGGCTTCCTTGCCGCGGCCGTCGATGACCGCGCGGTGCTCGGCGCGGTTCTGCTCGACGAAGTGCACCTTCCCGTTGAATTCACTGGTCACCGGTCCCACTTTGACTTTGACCTTGCCCATCACGTCGTCGCCGTCGCGTCCGGTCATCGCCGCACCCGGCATCAGCGGGATGACCTGCTCGAGGTCGGTCAGCACGTCCCAGGCCTGCTCGATCGGCACACCGACTGTGAATTCATTGGCGATCTTCATCGTCTTCCTTCCTCATGTCCAACTGTGGTCGACGAGCGCATCGCGCAGGACGGCACGATCGTCGGGTGTCTTGGCCAGGGCGCTGAACCCGGCGAGCACGGTGTCGACGGACTCGACGAGTTCGGCCACCCCCAGGGTGACCAGCGCGGCCACCCAGTCGATCGTCTCCGCGATGCCCGGCGGTTTGTCGAGGTCGAGCTCCCTTGCCGCACCGACGAATTGGGCGGCCTGCTCGATGAGCGCGGTGGTCGCCCCGGGCACGGTCCGGCGCAGGATGGCCACGGCCCGTTCCGGCTGCGGGTAGTCGATCCAGTGGTACAGACAGCGCCGCCGCAGGGCGTCGTGCAGGTCGCGGCTGCGGTTGGAGGTGAGCACTGCGATCGGCGGCACGGCGGCGACGAAGGTGCCGATCTCGGGGACCGTCACACTCGATTCGCCGAGAAATTCGAGCAGGAGTGCTTCGAATTCGTCGTCGGCCCGGTCGATCTCGTCGATCAGCAGCACGGGCGGTGTCGGGCCGGGGTGCCGCACGCACCGCAGGATGGGCCGGTCGGCCAGGTACTTCTCGGCGTAGAGGTCGGCTTCGGTGATGTGGTCGCCGCGTGCCTCGGCCAGCCGGATGCTCAGCAGCTGACGCTGATAGTTCCAGTCGTAGAGCGCTTCTCCCGCTGACAGCCCCTCGTAGCACTGCAACCGGATCAGGGGTGCGCCGCACACGTCCGCGAGGGTCTTGGCCGCCGTGGTCTTCCCGACACCCGGCTCACCCTCGAGCAGCAGCGGGCGGCCGAGTGTCGTCGCCAGGTAGATCGCAGACGCGGTACCGGTGTCGAGCAGGTAGTCCCGCCGGTCGAAACGGGCGATGACGTCGGCGACGTCGGCGAAGAGCGGGTCAGTGGCAGCGATGATGGTCCTCCGCGGCGCCCACCTCGGCGGGATGCGGCGCCGCCGCGTCGACGCGGATGGCCGCGATCAGTTCCGCCGCAATGGAGACCGCGATCTCGGCTGCGGTGCGCGCCCCGATCGGCAGACCGACCGGGGTGTGCACCCGGGCCCGCTCGGCGGCCGTCAGATGCAGGCCCTCGAGCACGGCGGCGCCGCGCACCCGGCTGGCCACCAGGCCGATGTAGCCGACGTCGGCATCGAGCGCGGCGCGGATCATCTCGGCCTCCGGGCCGCCGTGGCTGGCGATCACGACCGCGGTCGCGCCGGCCGGTTCGCCGGCCGAGCGGGTCACCTCGTATCCCAGGACGGCGCACACCTGGGCCAGCGCCTCGGCGATCGGGGTGTCACCGCAGATCCGCACCAGCGGGGCGGGCACCTGCGGCACCAGGAAGATCTCCAGCGCTCCGCCGGACAGGCACGGGTTGACCACGACGCACGCACCGGGGGCGTCGGGGAAATGCACGTCTCCGTCGGGCAATACGCGCAGCAGGACGCTCTGATTCGCCTGGAGCGCCCCGAGCGCCGCCTTGCGCACCGAACTCTGCGCGCACTCGCCGCCGATGAAACCCTCGATGGTCCCGTCGGACAACAGGATCGCCTCGTCGCCGGGATGCGCCGAGGTCGGCTGCTGGGCCCGCACCACGGTGGCGCGGACGAACGGGATGCGCGTCTGCAGCAGTTGCTGCGCGCGGTCGTGCATGGTGTCGGCGGACCTCATGATCAGATCGGCGGGGTGGGCCGGCCCTGCATGGCCTCCCACACCCGGGAGGGGGTCAGCGGCATGTCGGCGTGCCGGATTCCGAACGGCGCCAACGCATCGACGACGGCGTTCACCACCGCGGGGGGTGAGCCGACGGTGGCGGACTCCCCGATGCCCTTGGCGCCGATCGGGTGGTGCGGGGACGGCGTGACGGTATGACCGGTCTCCAGCTCCGGCACCTCGAGCGCGGTGGGGATCAGATAGTCCATCAGCGACCCGCCGAGGCAGTTGCCTTCCTCGTCGAACGCGATCATCTCCATCAGCGCCATCCCGATCCCGTCGACGATGCCGCCGTGCACCTGACCCTCGATGATCATCGGGTTGATCCGCGTGCCACAGTCGTCGACCGCGAGGAACCGCCGGACCTTGACCACCGCGGTGCCCGGATCGACGTCGACCACGCAGAAGTAGGCGCCGTACGGATAGGTGAGATTCTCGGGGTTGTAACAGATCTGGGCGTCCAGGCCGCCCTCGATGCCCTCCGGGAGGTCACCGGCGCCGTGCGCGCGCATCGCGATGTCCTGGATGGTGACCGACGCCGCCGGGTCACCCTTGACGTGGAAGGCGCCCTTGTCCCATTCGAGGTCGGCGACCGAGACCTCCAACATCCCCGAGGCGATGATCTTGGCCTTGTCCCGCACCTTGCGCGCGACCAACGCGGCCGCGGCACCGGATACGGGGGTCGAACGGCTGCCGTAGGTGCCCAGCCCGAACGGCGTCTGGTCGGTGTCGCCGTGTACCACGTCGATGTCGTCGGGTGGGATCCCCAACTCCTCGGCGACGATTTGCGCGAAGGTGGTTTCGTGGCCCTGCCCCTGGGTCTGCACCGACAACCGGACGACGGCCTTACCGGTGGGATGCACCCGCAGTTCACAGCCGTCGGCCATGCCGAGTCCCAGAATGTCCATGTCCTTGCGCGGTCCGGCGCCGACGGCCTCGGTGAAGAACGCCATGCCGATCCCCATCAGCTCACCGCGCTCCCGCTTGGCGGCCTGCTCGGCGCGCAACTGCTCGTAGCCGACCATGTCCATGGCCTTGCGCATGGTGGTCTCGTAGTCGCCGGAATCGTAGGTCCAGCCGGTCTTCGAGTGGTACGGGAACTGGTCGGGTTTCAGCAGGTTCCGCAGCCGCAGGTCGGCCGGGTCCATCTTCATCTCGTAGGCCAGACAGTCCACCAACCGCTCGACGAAGTACACCGCCTCGGTGATCCGGAACGAACACGCGTAGGCCACGCCGCCGGGCGCCTTGTTGGTGTAGACCGCGGTCATGTGGCAGTACGCGGCCTCGAGGTCGTAGCTGCCGGTGAACACCCCGAAGAAGCCCGCGGGGTACTTCGTCGGCGCCGCAACGCCGTTGAACGCACCGTGGTCGGCCAGCACGTTGGAGCGGACGGCCAGGATCTTGCCGTCGGACGTGGCGGCGATCTCGCCGACCATGATGTAGTCCCGGGCGAATCCGGTCGAGGTCAGGTTCTCGCTGCGGTCCTCCATCCACTTGACCGGCTTACCCAGCAGCAGCGAACCCACGATGGCGCAGACGTATCCCGGATAGATCGGCACCTTGTTGCCGAAGCCGCCGCCGATGTCCGGTGAGATGACCCGGATCTTGTGTTCGGGCAGCCCGGCCACCAGGGCGTAGAGGGTGCGGTGTGCGTGCGGCGCCTGCGTGGTCGACCACAGGGTGAGCTTGCCGCTGACCGGGTCGAGGTCGGCGACCGCGCCGCAGGTCTCCATCGGCGCGGGATGCACACGCGGATAGACCATCTCCTGTTTGACCACGACGTCGGCCTTGGCGAACGCCGCGTCGGTGGCGGCGGCGTCGCCGGTCTCCCAGTCGAAGCAGTGGTTGTCGGTCTTACCGTCGAGGTCGGTGCGGATCACCGCCGCGTCGGGATCCAGTGCCCGGCGGACGTCGATGACCGGGTCGAGAGGTTCATAGTCGACGTCGATCAACTCGACGCCGTCACGAGCCGAGTACCGGTCCTCGGCGACGACGAATGCCACCTCCTGCCCCTGGAATCGCACCTTGTCGGTGGCGAGGACGGCCTGCACGTCGTTGGACAGGGTCGGCATCCAGGCCAGGCCCTTCTCCGCCAGGTCGGCGCCGGTGACGACCGCCTTGACCTTCGGATGCGCCTCAGCGGCCGAGATGTCGATGTTCGCGATCCGCGCATGGGCATACGGTGAGCGCAGGATCGCCAGGTGCAGCATGCCGGGCAGCGTGACGTCGTCGACGTAGTTGCCCCGGCCGCGGACGAAGCGCGGATCCTCCTTGCGCAGCATCCGGCCGTAACCGCACGGTTTCCTGTCGTTGTCCGCCTGCGCGTCCGGGCGTTCGTCCACCGCGGTCATGATGGGCTTCCTGTCTCGATGAGATGGTCACCAGCCACCGGGCCGAGGGTGTCGTCGGTCTGGGACTGCGGTGCGAAATCCGTTGCGGACGGGCCTGATTCGACGTCCCGCCCCCGCGCGTGCCCGGCGGCCCACTGCACCGACCGCACGATCGTGGTGTAGCCCGTGCACCGGCAGATCTGCCCGGAGATCGCCTCCCGGATCTCGTGTTCGGTCGGGTGGGGGTTGCGGTCCAGGAGGGCGCGGGCGGTGATCATCATGCCCGGGGTGCAGAAGCCGCACTGCAGGCCGTGGCACTGCATGAACCCCTCCTGAACCGGGTCGAGCTTTCCGTCGACCTCGAGGCCCTCCACCGTGCGGACGTCGTGCCCGTCGGCCATCACGGCCAGCATCGTGCACGACTTCACGGGCTCCCCGTCGAGCGACACCACGCAGGTCCCGCAGTTGCTGGTATCACAGCCCCAGTGGGTTCCGGTGAGCCGCAACTCATCTCGCAGGAAGTGCACCAGCAGCATCCGCGGTTCGACATCGGCGCTCACCGGCTCGCCGTTGACGGTCATGCTCACCTGCATACTCAGGCCCTTTCTCGGACGCGCCGCACGGCGGTGCGTAGGTTGCGGACGGTCAGTTCGGACGCGAGATGCCGCTTGTAGTCGGCGCTGCCCCGCATGTCGGAGTCGGGTGCGCACGCGTCGGCGGCCTGCCGGCCCGCCTCGGCGAAGGCGTCCTCGTCGGCGGTCCGCCCGACCAGTGCCGCGCCGACGGCGGCCAGTGCGGCGGCATCGGGGTTCACGGCGGTGAGGCCGATTCGGGCGGCGGTGATGGTGTCGCCGTCGAGGGTGACCATGGCGCCCGCGGCGGTGACCGCCCAATCCCCCACCCGGCGTTCGACTTTCGTGTAGGCGCTCGAGGTGTTGGGCCGCACCGGGATGCGCACCTCGAGCAGAATCTCGTTGTGCGACAACGACGTCTCGTACGGCCCTTCGAGGAACTCGTCGATCGGTATCTCGCGCTGCCCGGACGGGCCGCGGGCCACACAGACCGCCCCGAGGGTCTGGCACACGGTGGTGAGGTCCTCCGCCGGGTCGGCCTGGCACAGCGACCCGCCCAGCGTGCCGCGGTTGCGGACCACCGGATCGGCGATCATCCGTTCGGCGTCGGCGAAGATCGGGCACACCTCGGCCAACTCGGCCGACTCCAGGACCTGCCGATGCCGGGTCATGGCACCGATGCGCACGGCCCTGGCGTCGACGGTGATGTAGCCCAGTTCGCGGGTCAGGTCGTTGATGTCGACCAGGTACTCCGGATTCGCGATCCGCAACTTCATCATCGGCAACAGGCTGTGCCCGCCCGCCACGATCATGGCGCCGTCACCGAGCCGGTCCAGCAGGCCGATTGCATGGTCGACGCTGGTGGCTCGTTCGTATTCGAAGGGACCGGGGACCTGCATGTGACCGCCCTCACACTCATCGGGAGGGCTTCAGTCTCGGCCCGCCCGACGCGGGCGTCAATAGCGAGTTAAGCGATCACTGAACTCACTGTCTTTGCCCTGGTCATGGTGAATCCGGCCGTCGGTGTCGGTGAGCCGGCGGCCGGTTCCGCCCCACCGGACGGCGACGATCTCGGCGGCGATCGACACCGCCGTCTCCTCGGGTGTGCGCGCGCCGAGGTCGAGCCCGATGGGACTCGCCAGCCGATCGAGTTCGGCGTCGGTGAGACCGGCATCCCGCAGCCTGGTCAACCGGTCGTCGTGAGTGCGGCGCGATCCCATCGCGCCGATGTAGGCGACCTGGGGCAGCCGCAGCGCCACCTCCAGCAGCGGAACGTCGAACTTGGGGTCGTGGGTCAGCACGCAGATGACGGTTCGCGCGTCGACGTCACCCGCCGCGACCTGTGCGGCCAGGTAGCGATGGGGCCAGTCGACGACCACCTCGTCGGCGGTGGGAAAGCGGGCCGCGGTGGCGAACACCGGCCTCGCGTCGCACACCGTCACCCGGTAGCCGAGGAACGAGCCCTGCTGTGCGACCGCGGCGGCGAAGTCGATAGCGCCGAACACCAGCATCCGCGGTCGCGGGGCGTATGCCGCGACGAACACCTCCATGCCCGCCCCGCGCCGCTGGCCGTCAGGTCCGTAGGTCAACACCTCGTTGCGCCCGGTGGCCAGCAGCCCTCTGGCGTCGTCGGTCACCGCCGCGTCGGCACGCGACGACCCGAGCGTGCCGCTGACCTCGTCGGAGCGGACCACCAGCCGACGACCCACCCGGGTGGCGTCGGGGTGGGCGATGACGGTGGCCAGCGCGACGGGGCGGTGCGATTCGATGTCCTCGACGACCGCGTCGAGGTCGGGGAAGGTCGCCGGCGACACCGGTTCGACGAACACGTCGAGAATCCCGCCGCATGTCAGGCCGACCGCGAAGGCGTCGTCGTCGCTGACGCCGTAGCGCTGCAGTGCCGGCGTCCCGCTGCCCACCACGTCACCGGCCAGTTCGTACACCGCACCCTCGACGCAGCCGCCCGACACCGAACCGGTCACCGTGCCGTCGGGTGCCACCACCATCGCGGCGCCGGGCTGGCGCGGCGCCGATCGGAAGGTGCGCACCACCGTCGCCAGACCGGCCGTACCGCCGGTGCGCCACACTGCTGACAGGGCGCTCAGCACGTCTCTCACGTCGCCCAATGTATGCCGACCGTAGGCTGCACACCGTGACACCCGCTCAGCTCCGTGCCTATTCGGCGGTGGTGCGACTGGGTTCCGTGCGTGCGGCCGCCGAGGAACTCGGCATGTCGGACGCGGGAATCTCCATGCACGTCACACAGCTGCGCAAGGAACTCGACGATCCGCTGTTCAGCCGCACGTCGGCCGGGCTGGCGTTCACTCCTGGAGGCCTTCGGCTCGCCAGCCGTGCCATCGAGATCCTGGGGCTGCAGCAGCAGACCGCCATCGAGGTGACCGAAGCGGCCCACGGCAGGCGGTTGCTGCGCATCGCCGCGTCGACGATGTTCGCCGAACACGCCGCGCCCGGCCTGATCGAGTTGTTCTCCGCGCGCGCCGACGATCTCACGGTGGAACTGTCTGTGCACCCCACCAGCCGGTTCCGCGACCTGATCGAGTCACGCGCCGTCGACATCACGCTGGGCCCCGCACCCGCTGACCCCGGCCCCGCCCTCGTGGTACGCCCCTTTCTCAAGTACCAGATCATCACCGTCGCCGCCCCCGAGACCGCCGCGGGCCCGGGCATGCAGGCACCCGCGCAGCTGCGCGAGCACGACTGGATGCTGGGGCCGTCGGCCGGCGGCGTCGACGGTGAGGTCGCCACGATGCTGCGGAACCTGTCGATCCCGGAGTCGCGGCAGCGCATCTTCCAGAGCGAGGCGGCCGCACTCGAGGAAGTGCAGCGCGCCGGCGGCGTGACGCTGACCCTCGGCTTCGCGGTGTCGAGAGATCTTTCGTCGCGCCGACTGGTGCAGATCAAAGGAGCGGGCCTGCAGACGTCCGGGGAGTGGTTCGCTTCGACGCTCACCCCGGCGGCGCGCCCACCGGCATCATCGGAACTGATGCGTTTCATCACCACTCCCCGCTGCACACAGGCGATGATCCGCGGCACCGGTGTCGGCGTCACCCGCTTCAAACCGAAGGTGCATGTGACGCTCTGGAGTTGAGGCGGCTAACGCCCCGCCTCCAGCGCACGGATCAGGCTGGCCGCATCCCACGGCCCCTTGTGTCGCTTGCCGTTGACGAAGAACGTAGGTGTGGAGTTGAGGTCCATCACCTCCGCATCCTGGGCGTCGTCGCGCACCCGGTGCAGCACCTTCGAGGCGTGGACGCGCACGTCCTGGTCGAACTGCTCGATGTCGAGGCCGATCGCGACCGCGTAGCGGTACATGTCGGACCACTCCAGATCGTCCTGATGGGCGAACAACTCGCGGCCCATCTCGAAGAACTTGCCCTGCGCTGCGGCGCCCTCGCTGGCGCGGGCGGCGTCGAACGACCGCGGGTGCGCGCGTTCCAGCGGGAAATGGCGCCACACGTAGAGCAGGTCGTCGCCGAAGTGGGTGCGCACCTCGTCGATCGCTCCGGTCGCGCGGCCGCAGAACGGGCATTCGTAGTCGCCGTACTCGACGAGGACCAGCGGTGCATCCGGATCACCGCGGATGTGGTCGCGCTCCGGATCGACCGGACGTACGAGGGTGAGTCCGACGGGTTCGGGTGGGCTGATCCAGTCGGTGATGCGAAAGAGCGCCCAGCTCAACGTGAACGCCAGGACCGAGGCGATCAGCACGCCGACGCGGGCCTCGTCCTGGCGGGCCGGGTCCTCGATCGCGACGTCGACGATGAACAGCGAGATGGTGAAACCGATCCCGGACAGCGCCGCACCGCCGGCCACCCGCCGCAGCGAGAGCCCCGGCGCGAGCTGACCCCAGCCGGTGGCGCTCATCAGCGCGGTGGCCGCGGTGATCCCGACGAACTTCCCGACCACCAATCCGGCCACGATGCCCCACGTGAGCGTCGAGCTCATCGCCGCGGTGATGGTCTGCTCGTCGAGGTGCACGCCGGCGTTGGCGAGGGCGAAGATCGGCAGCACCACGAACGACACATAGGGTCCGACCGCGGTCTGCAACCGCTCGTTGATCGAGATCGACTCGCGCAGACCGCGTGTCACCGCCCGGGCGTACTGCGGGTTCGGTGACTGGCGGAACGCCCGGACGAGGTCGACGGTCTGTTCGACCTGTCGGCGCTCGGGGGTGAAGACCGGGATGAGCACGGCCACGGCCACACCGGCCAGCGTCGGGTGCACGTGTGCGAGGTACAGCGCGATCCACAGCGCGAAACCCAGGACGGCGTAGGCCGGTCCGCGCAGCGACGGCAGCCTGCGCACCATGGCCAGCGCGGCGATGAGCAGCGCCGCGACCGCCAGCGGCGCGAGTTTCAGGTCGTCGGTGTAGAACAGCGCGATCGCGCCGAGCGCCCCGACGTCGTCGACGACCGCCAGCGTCAGCAGGAAGATCCGAAGGCGCGCGGGGAATTTGGGTTTGATCACCGCCAACGCGCCGACGAGGAAGGCGGTGTCGGTGGAGATGACGACACCCCACGCCTGGGCGTCGGGTCCGGAGGGGTTGAAGGTGAGGAAGATGACCGCGGGCACGATCAGCCCGGCGATCGCCGCGACGACGGGCACCGCCGCCCGCGACCGGTCGGTCAGTTCGCCGATCACGAACTCGCTCTTGACCTCCAGCCCGACGATGAAGAAGAAGAACGCCATCAGGCCGTCGTTGACGAGGTGTTTGACCGACAACTCGGCGCGGTACTCACCGAAGCTCACCGCGACGTGCGTATCCCAGAACGTCGAATAGCTCTGCGCCCAAGGCGAATTCGCCCACAGGATGGCCAGCACGGTGAAGGCCAGCAGCAGGGCGGCCGCGGCGTTGTCGGTCGACCGCGGGGTCTTGGGGTCCCGGCTGAAGCGGCTGGGCAGCGGTCCGATGGTGCGCGCGGACGCCTCGGTCACGTTTCGGCGGGCCCCGGATCAGCGGACTCCGCGGGTTGATCGCTCACCGCGTGCGCGGCCTCCATGAGCATCCATCCCGAGAGTTGCACCGACAGATCGCGTTCGGGGATCTCCGAGGCGTTCACCGCACCCTCGACCGATTCGGCCTGCCGACCCGCCGCGGTGGGAAGCTCCGCGGTGCGCTCCCAGAAGGCCCCGAACAGCGGGAGCGCGCCCCCGTCGGCCCCGACGGTCTGCCGGTTCCCCCACGCCGCCTCGGCCGAGGCGAGCACGATCCGCCGCGCGGTGTCGCGGGCCGCGACGTCATCGGCGGTGTCACCCGGCAGCGTGGTGGCGACCAGTGCGAGGTAGCGCGCGAGGATGCCGTTGAACAGGCCACCGTCGCCGCCGCCGGCTCCCTTGATGACGCCGTCGGGGGCCATGTGTTCGGCGACGGCCGCGACCAGTCGGTGCACCCGCAGGGCGTGCTCACCGCCCCCGTCGTCACCGCCGATGCGCACCGCGAGCTCGGTTTCCAACCCGAGGACCACACCCTGGCAGTAGGTGTACTGGGCCCGCACCAGCGATCCGCCCTTGATGCCGTCGAACACCAGCTGGGTGTCCGGGTCGATGAGCACCTCGTCGATCCAGTCCGCCATCTGCTGCGCACGCCGCAGCCGGTTGTCGTAACGCGCCAGGAAGATGCCTGCCGGTCCGTTGGCGGGCGCATTGAAGAACTGGTCCTGTTTGCGCCAGGGGATGCCGCCGCCGTCCTCGGGCACCCAGGCGTTGAGGAACTGCTCGCACAGCGTTCCCAGGGCGCGGGGTCGGGCCACGCCGGCGAGCCGGCCCGCGCGTTCCAGCGCGAGCGCCAGCCACGCCATGTCGTCGTAGTAGTCGTTGGTCCAGCGACCGATGTTGCGGATGCGGTGCGCGCGGATCTGGCGGGTGATGCGCCGTTGGCGGTCCGGGTCGGGTTCGCGCAGCTGCGCGTCGACGAGGCAGTCCAGCAGGTGGGCCTGCCACCAGTAATGCCACGTACGGAACTGTTTGTGCGGTCCGGCCGCCGGCCAGGCCACCACGCCGAGTTGGGTGCCCGGCAGCCCCCAGAGGCGACGCAGATGCCGCTGGGTGATCGCCGCCTCGGCGCTGGCCGCCCGGTTTGCCCACAGCTGATCCATGGGTCGATCCTGCCTCACCGACCCCGCCGCGGGAACCGCTCCGGCCAACAGCGATGAGACAAATCTGTCTCAGATGAGATACTCTCGCTTCATGGTGACCGACCGCGAGTCTGTGCTGCGCGCCGCCGCGGACTTCCTGGGCCGCCGGCCGAACGCGACCCAGGACGAGATCGCGGCCGCCGTCGGCGTCAGCAGGGCGACGCTGCACCGCCACTTCGCCGGGAAACCGGCGTTGATGGCCGCACTCGACGACCTCGCGATCGCCGAGATGCGTACCGCGGTCGACGCGGCACGCCTTTCGGAGGGTTCGGCGGCCGACGCGCTGCGCCGCCTGGTCGCCGCCTGCCGACCGGTGTCGCCGTATCTGGCGCTGCTCTACAGCCAGAGCCAGGACATCGACGGCGACCAGTCCATGCAGGGCTGGGCGGAATCCGACGCCGCGATCACCGCGTTGTTCGAACGCGGCCAGCGCTCCGGGGAGTTCCGTCCCGACCTGACCGCGGCGTGGCTGACCGAGGCGCTCTACAGCCTGGTCGCCGGCGCGGGCTGGTGTATCCAGGTCGGCCGCGCGGCCGGCCGCGACTTCGAACGCATGATCTCCGAACTACTGCTGAGTGGAGTGCAGAACTCATGACCCGCCGCTGGCTCGCCCTGAGCGTGCTCACCCTGGCGGTCCTCGTCATCGGCATCGACGGCACCGTGCTGGCGCTGGCGACACCGTTCATCAGCAGCGACCTGCACACCTCCGCCACCGAACTGCTGTGGATCGGCGACATCTACTCGTTCGTGCTCGCCAGCCTGCTGATCACAATGGGCAGTCTCGGTGACCGCATCGGCCACCGCAGGCTGCTGCTCTGTGGGGCAACGCTTTTCGCCGCCGTCTCCGTCGTCACCGCCTACGCCCCCACCGCAGAGGCGCTGATCGGCGCCCGCGCACTGCTCGGCGTCGCAGGCGCGACACTGGCCCCGGCCACCCTCGCGCTGATCCGCGGGATCTTCGCCGACGCCCGGCAGCGCTCCATGGCCGTCGGTATCTGGGCGGCGGCGTTCTCCGCGGGCGCCGCACTCGGCCCCATGGTGGGCGGTGTTCTGCTCGAACACTTCTGGTGGGGTTCGGTGTTCCTCATCAACGCACCCGTGATGGCCGTGCTGGTGATCGGTGGGCTCACCCTGCTGCCCGAACATCGCAATCCCGAACCGGGCCCGTGGGATCTGCCCAGCGTCGGGTTGTCGATGCTCGGCATCCTGAGCGTGGTCTACGCGATCAAGGAGACCGCGGCACACGGTCCGCGGCTCAGCGCCCTGGCGACCGCGGTGGTCGGCGTCTCCGCACTGACGGTGTTCGTCCGCAGGCAGCTGCGGCTGCCCAGCCCGCTCATCGACGTCCGGCTGTTCGGCAACCGGGCGTTCTCGGGTGTGGTCGGGGCGAATCTGCTGTCCGTGCTGGGCCTTTCGGGGCTGGTGTTCTTCCTCTCGCAGTACTTCCAGCTGGTGCAGGGGTACAGCCCGCTGGGCGCCGGACTGGCCGAGCTCCCCGCGGCGGTCACCGCGACGGTGTTCGGTGTGCTGGCCGGGTTCGCGGTACGCCGCTGGACTCAGCGCGCCGTGCTCACCACCGGGCTCGCCCTGGTCGGTGTCGCGATGGCCACGCTCACCACGATCCACCCGACGTCACCGTATCCGCACCTCGGCATCGCGCTGTTCGTCGTCGGTGTCGGACTGGGGCTGGCGTTCACCGTGGCCAGCGACGTCATCCTGGCCAGCGTTCCCCGCGAACGCGCCGGGGCGGCGGCCGCCGTCTCGGAGACCGCCTACGAACTCGGGATGGCGCTGGGCATCGCCGTCGTCGGTTCGATTCTCACCGGGGTGTACCGCACCCTCGTCGTGCCGCCGGGCCTTTCGCCCGCCGCGGCGACGCAGGCCCGCGATTCGCTGGCCGCCGCCACCGACGTCGCCGCCGGACTGCCGCCCGCCCAGGCCGGCGCACTGCTCGACGCGGCGCGCGAATCGTTCAGCAGCGGACTGGCGGTCGCCTCCGGTGTCGGCGCGGCGCTGATGCTGACCTCGGCGGTGACGGTGTGGGTGCTGCTGCGTGAGCGGCTACCACGCCTTGCCGAGGTCGGCGTGCTGAACGATCCAGGTGTGCATGGCGATGCCGGCGGCGACGGCCGCGTTGATACTGCGTGTGGAGCCGAACGCGGCAATTGAGACCGTCAGCCGTGCACCGGTTTTCGCGTCGTCGGTGATCCCGGGCCCCTCCTGCCCGAAGATCAGCAGACACTCGCGCGGCAGATCGGTGTGTTCCAGCGGTACGGCGCCGGGGATGTTGTCGACCGCGACCGCGGTCAGCCCGGCTTCGGCTGCGAAGTCGAGCATTTCGGCGGTGCTGTCGTGGTGGCGCAGCCGCTGGTAGCGGTCGGTGACCATGGCGCCCCGGCGATTCCAGCGGCGCCGGCCCACGATGTGCACCGTGTCGACGGCGAAGGCGTTGGCGGTGCGCACCACCGAGCCGATGTTCGCATCGTTGCCGAAGTTCTCGATCGCGATGTGCAGCGGGTGCCTGCGCCGGTCGATGTCGGCGATGATCGCCTCACGCGTCCAGTAGCGGTACGCGTCGACGACGTTGCGGGTGTCGCCGTCGCGCAACAGTTCCGGGTCGTACCGCGGATCGTCGGGCAACTCCCCCGGCCACGGTCCCACGCCGGGGGCCTCACCCCATTCGGTGGGACCCGGCGCCTCAGTCACCGGTGGTCCACAGCGCGGCGTGGGTCCCGACCACCGACACCGAGGCGAACAGCAGCGCGCGGTTGATCTCACCCTGCGTGCACAGGGAGGCGCGCATGTTCACCGCCTCGCGGGACGCCTCCGGGAGCACCAGCACCGATGCCCCGTACGCCGCACACGCGTAGCTCAGTCCCTTACCCGGCAACGTCGGTGCGACGACGACCATCAGCGGGCCGCCCCGGCGCATGGAGTCCTCCCGGTAGCGGCTCGCCAGCCCGTCGATCTGGAGGCCGAGCAGCATGTAACCGTTGCCGCTGAAGGCTTCCGGGTCACCCAGCGCGGCCTGGTTCAGCTGTGCGCCGTCGGCGCGGAACGCATCGAGGCTGGTCGTCTTGAGCGTGAGGCCGGTTTCGGTGTCACGGGTGGGCAGCAGGCCGACGGGGAACGCCGCGGCGTAGGCGACCGTGGTCCCGGCCATCCGGTCCTGCGGTGAGTACGCGTAGATGCCACGCACCTGGCTCTGGTCACGCTGCGGACCCAGACACACTGTGCCGCTGAGCCGGTCGGGGCTCGGCGCGGACACCGGGTTGACGTTGAGCGCGTCGACGTTCTGGCAGCTGCCGAGCCCGTTCGCCTCGATCGGGTGCACCAGCGCGCCGTAGAGGCCGAACCGCAGCGACTCCGGCGCGACCGGTTCGCCCTCGCCCGAATGCGAGGCGTCGACGTCGACGAGGACGTGATCGGCCTCGAAGCGCAGATTCGACACCGAGATGTTCCATCCCGAGACTGCCAGGGACTCACCGACTTTCGCCGTCGGCGCGGAGTAGGTGTCGGACCGGCCCTCGGCCTTCGAGCAGCCGGTGACCGCAACGAGCAGAACCGTCACGACGACGGCGACGAGCGCGCGCACCGGCGATCAGGTGCGGCCGCGGCCGCGGCCCACGGTCCTCGTCATGGCGCGCACGAGGTGGCGCGGGACCAGGCGGCTGACGGTGGTCATGGCCTTGTACTGCACACCGGGCACGATGACGACTCTGTCCTTGGCGACGGCGGTGAGACAGTCACCGACGACGTCGTCGACTTCGAGCCACATCCACGACGGCAGGCCCGACATCTCGATGCCGGCCCGCTGGTGGAATTCGGTGTGGATGAATCCGGGACACAGGGCGTGCACGCCGACGCCGGTGCCGCCGAGCCCGTTGGCGAGTCCTTCGGAGAAGGCGATCACCCACGCCTTGGAGGCCGAGTAGGTCGACCCGCGGCCGGGCAGCAGACCCGACACGCTCGCAACGTTGATGACGGTGCCGGCGTGCGCGTCGAGCATCGGCGGGAGGGCGGCGTGGGTGAGCTGCATGACCGCGGTGACGTTGACGTCGAGCTGGGACTGCAACACCTGGTAGTCGGCGGTCCAGAACTCCCCGGAGGTGCCGAATCCGGCGTTGTTGACGAGCACCCGGACGCCCGCGGAGAGCCGTTCGGCGACCTTGGCGCGGTCATCGGCGTCGGCGAGGTCCGCGGGTAGCACCTCGACACCGGCGCCGGTCTCGGCGCGTAGTGCCCCCGCGAGCGCTTCGAGGCGGGCTTCGTCGCGGGCGACGAGGACGAGGTCGTGGCCGTCGGCTGCGTAGCGCCGCGCGAAGCCTTCACCGAGGCCGGAGGTCGGTCCGGTGATCAGGACGACGGGACGGGGCATCGCGGAGGAGCGCACTCAGCGCTGGAAGTTGGCCGACTGGTGCCCGTTGCGCGCCGGCGGGGTCCGGCGTGCGGTGTCGGGACGTGCCGCCGGCGGACCGTCGGGCCGGCCGGCCTCCGGACGCTGCGCGTACGGGCGGGCCGGGGCGGCAGAACCGGGACGGCCGACGTCGGGGCGGCCCTGCGGTGGCTCCGGCGGGCGGTGCGGCGCCGGGTTGATCGGCCGGCTGGGCGAACCGCTGCGCCGGGCGACGGCCTGGACGGAATCGGTCTGCGGGATCGGGGGCAGCACCCGCAGCAGGTCGTTGAACTGCCGCACGGTGCGCAGACCCTCGTCCCACTGGGCGCGCGTGCTGGTGACCGGCATGCTGATCAGCGTCCAGTGCTGTTCGTTCCACATGATCTCGGCACAGTCGGGCGCGGTGTGGGCGAACGTGACCATGCGCCGGTCGCAGGCGCGGCGGGCCGCGTCGAGGTTGGTGGAGTACACCATCCGGGGGCCGATCGCGCCGAGCAGCCAGATGTCGTTCTCGCGGGGCTCCTTGATGCCCTTGAGCCGCATGTCCACGACGACGTTGGTGCCGACCTTGCGGTGCAGCGCGATGACGGTGGCGACGTCCTCGAGGTCGAAGATGAACACCGCCTCGCCACGGATCTGGCCGAGCACGACGTTCTTGGCGGTGACGTCACCGACGGTGGACATCACGCCGCGTTTCCAGCGTTTGAGGATGTCGGCGGATTCGTGCTCGTAATCGAAGCCGTGCGACTTGGCCCACGACTTCCGGCGTCGGCCGAGCCCGCGTCGACGGTCGATGTCGACGTAGAGAAGCACGGCTGCGCCCACGAAGCAGAGCGCAGACAGCGTGAACCAGAGCGGGACCATCGGACCTAGCCTACTTGCTGGTACCGCATTCGCCCGAACTCAAGTTGGTCACAACCTTATTTCCGCACGCCGAGATCAGGGTTATGGCACGCCGACGACCGTTTCGGCGTGCCCAACCCTGATCTCGGGCGCTCAAGACCTCAGCCCAGGCCGAGGGTCTTCGCGCAAGCGCTCATCCCAGCACCAGCGATTCGCCGTCCGGACTGACGTTGACCGGCACGATGTCACCGTCGTGCACGTCACCGGCCAGCAGCATCTTCGCGAGCTGATCGCCGATGGACTGCTGGATCAACCGACGCAGCGGCCGGGCGCCGTAGAGCGGGTCGAACCCGCGGTCGGCCAGCCACTTCTTCGCCGGCAGCGACACCTCGAGCGTGAGGCGACGCTGCGCCAGCCGCTTGGCCAGCTGCTGCAGCTGGATGTCGACGATGGACACCAGCTCCTCGGGGTTGAGCCCGTCGAACACGATCACGTCGTCGAGCCGGTTGATGAACTCGGGCTTGAAGGCCGAGCGCACTGCCGCCATCACCATGTCCTCGGTGCCGCCGGCGCCCAGGTTGGACGTCAGGATGAGGATGGTGTTGCGGAAGTCGACCGTGCGGCCCTGACCGTCGGTCAGCCGGCCCTCGTCGAGCACCTGCAGCAACACGTCGAACACGTCCGGGTGGGCTTTCTCGATCTCGTCGAACAGCACCACGGTGTACGGGCGACGCCGCACCGCCTCGGTCAGCTGGCCGCCCTGGTCGTATCCGATGTATCCCGGAGGCGCACCGACCAGGCGGGCGACGGAGTGCTTCTCGCCGTACTCGCTCATGTCGATGCGGACCATCGCGCGTTCGTCGTCGAACAGGAACTCCGCCAGCGCCTTGGCCAGCTCGGTCTTACCGACACCGGTCGGGCCCAGGAACATGAACGAGCCCGTCGGCCGGTTCGGGTCGGCGACGCCGGCCCGGGTGCGCCGCACCGCGTCGGATACGGCCTGCACCGCCCTGCGCTGCCCGACGACCCGCTTGCCGAGTTCGTCCTCCATGCGCAGCAGCTTGGCGGTCTCGCCTTCGAGCATGCGGCCTGCGGGGATGCCGGTCCAGGCCGACACCACCTCGGCGATGTCGTCGGGTCCGACCTCCTCCTTGAGCATCACGTCGTCCCGGGCTTCGGCTTGGGGGACCGCGGCGTCGAGTTTCTTCTCGACCTCGGGGATGCGGCCGTAGCGCAGCTCGGCGGCCTTTTCGAGGTTGCCGTCGCGCTCGGCCCGGTCGGCCTCACCGCGCAGCGCCTCGAGCTGCTCCTTGAGTTCGCGGACGATGTCGATGGCGTTCTTCTCGTTCTGCCACCGCGTGGTCAGCTCCGCCAGCTTCTCCTTGTAGTCGGCCAGCTCACCGCGCAGCTTCTCCAGCCGTTCCTTCGACGCGTCGTCCTCCTCCTTGGCCAGCGCCATCTCCTCGATCTCGAGGCGACGGACCAGGCGCTCGACCTCGTCGATCTCGACGGGCCGGGAGTCGATCTCCATGCGCAGCCGGGAGGCGGCCTCGTCGACCAGGTCGATGGCCTTGTCCGGCAGGAACCGGGCGGTGATGTAGCGGTCGGAGAGGGTGGCAGCGGAGACGAGAGCGGAGTCGGTGATGCGCACGCCGTGGTGCACCTCGTAGCGCTCCTTGAGGCCGCGCAGGATGCCGACGGTGTCCTCCACCGACGGTTCGCCGACGTAGACCTGCTGGAACCGGCGCTCGAGCGCAGCGTCCTTCTCGATGTACTTGCGGTACTCGTCGAGGGTGGTGGCGCCGACCAGCCGCAGCTCACCGCGGGCGAGCATCGGCTTGATCATGTTGCCGGCGTCCATCGAGGAGTCGCCGGTCGCGCCGGCGCCGACGATGGTGTGCAGCTCGTCGATGAACGTGATGATCTGCCCCGCCGAGTTCTTGATGTCATCGAGGACTGCCTTGAGCCGTTCCTCGAACTCACCGCGGTACTTCGAACCGGCGACCATCGAACCCAGGTCGAGCGAGATGACGGTCTTACCGCGCAGGCTCTCCGGCACGTCACCGGCCACGATGCGCTGGGCCAGGCCCTCGACGATCGCGGTCTTGCCGACGCCGGGCTCACCGATGAGCACCGGGTTGTTCTTGGTACGACGGCTCAGCACCTGTACGACGCGGCGGATCTCGGTGTCCCGGCCGATGACCGGGTCGAGCTGGCCTTCGCGTGCGCGGGCGGTCAGATCGGTGGAGTACTTCTCCAGCGCCTGGTAGCTGCCCTCGGGGTCCGGGCTGGTGACGCGGGCGCTGCCGCGCACCTTGACGAACGCCTCGCGCAGCGCCTGCGGCGAGGCGCCGTGGCCGGTCAGCAGCTTGGCGACGTCGGAGTCGCCGGTGGCCAGGCCGACCATCAGGTGCTCGGTCGAGACGTACTCGTCGTCGATCTCCGTGGCGAGCTGCTGGGCGGCGGTGACCGCGGCCAGCGACTCACGCGACAGCTGCGGCTGGCTGCTGGCGCCGCTGGCGCTGGGCAGCCGGTCGAGGAGGCGCTGCGTCTCGGCCCGAACTGTCGCGGGTTCGACGCCGACGGCCTCCAGAAGGGGTGCGGCAATGCCGTCGTTCTGCGTCAGCAATGCCATCAACAAATGGGCGGGCGCGATCTGGGGGTTGCCTGCGGCACTGGCCGCCTGCAACGCCGAAGTCAGCGCCGCCTGGGTCTTGGTCGTCGGGTTGAACGAGTCCACGACACCTCCGATCGTCTGGTTGAAATGCTTGTCGGCTACTTCAACGCACTAAATCTTGAGTCTGTTCCGCTCAACTTTAACTCCTTTGCAGATGTCGGACTAGAGGCAAAGGGCCCTCGATGTCGGCGCGTCAACGGGGGTCGTGCCAGGTGCCACCCCGCCCGAAGCTCTGGTAGGTCTCCAGCGGGCCGCCGACGGCGAGCCTGTCGTAGAGGTAGTGCGCGAATGCCGTCGCCAGGAGGAGCTCGGGCAGAGGGTGGACCGTGGGCTGCAGGCAGCTCAGTGTGTAGTCGAAGAAGTCGTTACTCGTCCCGACCGATCGCCACTGTCGTTCCACGGTCGCGATCGCCGGGCCGACGGTGGGTCCGATCGGCTCACAGACGGCGGCGAATCTGTCCCGGGGGTGAATGCATATATCCGTCGTCGCCACCTGGTGTCCACCGACCTCGAGCGCCACGGTGATACGCGTTGTGCGCATCTGTCGCCACACCGAACTCGTCTGACGGATGCGGCCGAGATGACGGCCCGTGGCGTCCTCGACCACGATGGTGTGTCTGCGCGCCAATCCGCCCAGCCGCTTCAGCGACAGGATCGGAGCGCCGCCCGGTCCGAGCACCTCGTAGGACAGATCGGCGACCTCGCGGTTGATCGCGGACGATCTGTTCGATCGCGGTCGGATGAGACCAACCTGTTGACCGCTTTGCGTCTCCAACGCGCACGAGACGTCCACGTCTCGCGGAAAGGGGATGGCGCGCAACAGAAGGATCGGCTCCCCGATCGGATGTCCCGGTGCCGATGGGGCATACCCGGGATGCGGCGCAATGCTGCCAGTCCATCGGTCACCGTCGAAGTACCTCGTCTGACGAGGATCCCAGGGGTCTGTGAACCACCCCGGGGCGGTGCCGCTCACGACTCCCACGTTGGACGAGACAACCAACGCCCGACTGCACCAAAGGGCCCACGATCGACCACGCCGTCGTAGAGCGAATGCATGAAAGCAGTGACCAGCAGCAGCATCGGCAGCGGCTCACCGGTCGGCTGCGCACATCGCAACTCGTAGACGAATGGGTCGTCCCCTCGGCCCGTGTACCCGCCCTGTCGTTCGATCGTGGCGATCACCGCACCGGCGGCGCCGCGGATCGGTGTCTCGAGGTTGGCATACCGGTTCTGCGAAGGGTCGATGGTCAGATCGGCACAGGCGAGTGGCTGCCGGCGAGATTCGAGCACGACCGCCATGCGAGCTTTCCGAAACGCCTGCCCCCGGGTGCTCGTCTGACGGATCTGGCCGATGACGCCGCCCGCTGAATCGCGGATTTCGAGTCGGTGTTGCCGCTCCGCGAAGCGGGTGATGGACAGCATCGGCGTACCGCCGGGCTCCGACATCTGGAAATGCAGAGTCCCGGAGGGTTCGTTCGGCAGCGAAGTCGATACGACCACCGCGACCTGTCTGCCGAACTCATCATCGACCGACCACTGCACGTCCTCGTCACGATGGTCAGACAACCGGCACACGTAAAGCCTGGGACGGCCGAGCGGGTAACCACCGTCCGCTTGGCCATACGTACCTGTCAGCGGCGATCCGATGGCGGTATCGCCGGTCCATCGCCGACCGTCGAAGAACCTGAGTCGCGATGGATCCCACGGATCGGCGAACCATCCGGGCGCCGCGCCCAGACCCGCGTCGTCTCCTATGACTCACCTCCATCGAGGGGGACGCCTTGGTGGCGGCCGTACGGATCATACCCAGCAAAGTGTGAAATTAGCGTCTGCCGCACCTTACGCCCACTGCTACGGTCAGTCTGGGAGAGAGGTGGTACTGGTCGATGGGGTTGTTCGACGACTACGGCAAAGTGCTGGAGAAGGTCGGCAGCACGATGAGTTCGTTCGACCCGTTCGGCCCGATAGGCGCTGCGGGGGAAATGCTTTCGGGAGTAGCTCAAACCGCCCAACTCATCGATCAGAACGGTGTCGACGCGCTGTGGAACTTGGCTGCCGACTCCGCGGAGATGGCCAGCGTCGCGGCAGGCATGCTTCCGCTGGCGAAACAAACCCTGATTATCCAAGGAGGCCTGAAAGCCGTCCTGGCAATGCAATACGAGTGCGGGTTCACCAACGAACCCGAGCGGGCAGACGGCTACAGCATGGGCGCGCAGCGTTTCAACGAAGTCACCGAAACGTTGGCCGGCGCCACTCCCGACCAGAGATGGACCGGTGCGGCGTCCGATGCGTACGCGACCGCGAACGAACGCCAACAACTCCGCATGAAGAAGATGGTCGACGCCGATCTCGATGTGCGGATGGCTCTTTCAGCCGAGGCGGGCGCGGTCGAGACCACACGTCGGATCCTCAACAACGCTGCGACGATGATGGGCAACGCCATTGCACCTGCACTGGCAGCGCGCGCGCTGGGAAAGTCCGGCAAAGCGCTGTCGCTCTCGATCGAGACAGCCGTGGTCGGCGTATCGGTGCCGACCTGCGTCTGGTACATGAACGAACTGGCGAATCTGTCCGAGAGATCGGCAGCGAGTATCGAAGCAGCCACGCGCCTCTACGAGGAAGTGGCCGATGATTGCTATCCGACGAGGATGTAGGGGTCTAGGGCATGACTGAAGGACCGGGTGAATTGCACGTATCTCCCGCCCACTTGCGGGAGTTGTCGGACAAGCAGAATCGTGGGGCACACCAGATCGCCGCGGCGACGACGTTGACCAATGGAGTCGCCTCCGAGGTCGAACGAACTCACGGCCGAGTCTGCGCACCGGCCTTCGCTGCGGCGGCAGCAGCCGAGGAGGCGCGCGTGAAGGCTTGCGCGGCAGTGCAGTCGGTGTCGGAGGCGTTCGCAGGCAGCCTCGAGCTTGCACAAGCGCAGTACTTGACGACCGACGCGAACGCCCGGGATGAGCTCGACGGCATGATGCACCCCGGACGATGACGGATGACGAACTGGCCGCTACCGGTGATTCCGGCACTGTTACCACGTGACTGAGCCGGTCTCGGCGACGCGCTGACAAGGCGCACTCATTCGAAACCGGCCGAGTGTGACTACGTTGAGTGCGACATCCGGACCGAAGGAGCGTGCATGACCGGCAGTTGGGGAACTGTGCTGACCGAACTGATTCCGCTTGCCCTGGTGATCGCGCTCTCGCCGTTGTCGATCATCCCCGCGGTGCTGATGCTCCAGACTCCCCGACCGCGGCCGACCGCCCTCGCCTTCATGGCGGGCTGGCTGATCGGCCTCGGGGCACTGACGGCGATCTTCGTCGCGGTGTCCGGTGCGATCGGCGGCTTCGAGAAGCCGCCCAGCTGGGCGTCGTGGTTGCGCATCGTGATCGGCGCCGCGCTGATCGTCTTCGGCCTGGTCCGATTCGCGCGCCGACATTCCTCGTCGCACCAGCCGAAGTGGCTGCGCAACCTGACCACCCTCGGCCCGGGCCGGGCCGCGGGCACCGCCGCGGTACTGACCGTCGCCAATCCGAAGGTCCTGTTCATCTGTGTCGCAGCGGGTTTGGCGATCGGCTCAGCGGGCCTCGGCAATGCGGTGTGGGCCGCGGTGGTCTACTTCGCCGCGATCGCGGGCTGCAGCGTCGCGGTGCCGATCCTGGCCTACGCGGTGTCGGGCGGTCGACTCGACGATCCGCTCGCGCGCCTCAAGGACTGGATGGAGCGCAACCACGCCACGCTGATGGCGGTGATACTCGTCGTCATCGGACTTCTGGTCCTGTACAAGGGAATTCACACACTCTGAGCCGGTAGCCCCAGCTCCTCGGCGTCGGCGGTGAGATAGCGCGTCACCGTCGGGGCCAGCTGCGCGACGAGATCCTCGGTCGGGATCGTCGCCAGCGGCGGGATCTTCATCACGTAGCGCAGCACCGCCGTGCCGACCAGCGTGGTCGCGGCCAGCATCGCGCGTAGCCGTGCGTGTTCGTCGCCGCCGAGCACCCCGGACACCGCCGCGAGCACGTAGGTCTGCATGAAAGTGCGGAACGCCTCGTGGGCCTCGCTGTTCGAGGTGGCCGACTGCAGCATCACCACCATGCTCGGTCCGGTCTCCGGCGACTCCCAGATCTGCAGGTACACCCGGGCCATCCGGCTCCCGACGTCGCCGCCGGCCTCCGACAGGGCCTCGACGAGCCGCTCCGGATCGAGGATCAACCGCAGCGACTCGCGGAACAGGTCGAGTTTCGAACCGAACAGGTACAGCACCATCGACGGGTCGACGTGCGCGTCTTTCGCGATGGCCCGCAGCGTGGTGCGCTCGTAGCCGTCGGTGGCGAACCGGTTCTTCGCCGCGGCCAGCACCACATCGCGGGACACCGGCTCCCCTTGTCGGCGGCCGCGGCGACGGGTCGTCTTCGCAGGTGAGGCCATGTGACGACAGTATCATTTCAACAGCTATTGAATAGATACCGGCGCGGGGTTACGCTCACAGCACAAGAATTCAACGACAGATGAAAAGGAGGCGGGGCCATGACAACGACGTCATCCCCTCACACCCCGACGCGCCACCACGAACCCCCGCCGGCCTTCCGCGCCGCCGGGATCGTCATCGCGCTGGCCGCCGTCGTCGCGATCGTCGCGCTCGCGTTCGCGCTGCCCGCGGCGAAATCGGGCCCGCACGACGTGCCGATCGGCGTCGCGGGCCCGCAGGCGGCCAACGGTCGGATCGCCGCGATGCTCGACGAGCGCGCCCCCGGCGCCTTCGCCGTCACCTACTACCCCGGCGAGGACGCGCTGCGGGACGCCATCGCCGACCGGCAGGTGTACGGCGGGCTGGCCGTCGGTCCGGACGGACGCAAGCTGCTCATCGCCAGCGGGGCCGGCCCGGCCGTGGCACAGGTGCTGACCCAACTCGGCACCGGCATGGCCGCCCAGACCGGCAGCGCTCCGACCATCGAGGACGTCGCCCCGCTGCCGGACACCGACCCACGCGGCACCGGACTGGCCGCCTCCGCCCTGCCGATCACCTTGGCCGGCATCCTTCCGGCGATCGCACTGGTCCTCGCCCTGCGCCGGGAAGTCTGGACCCGCTTGGCCGCCGCCATCGTCTTCAGCGGCGTCGCCGCGTGGACGATCACCGCCCTGCTGTACTACGTCCTCGGCTCGTTCGACCAGAACTTCTGGGGCGTGACGGCGGGTCTGACGCTCGGACTGCTCGCCTGCGGGCTGCCCATCCTGGGGCTCGGTTCGCTGTTCGGCCGGGTCGGTCTGGCCTGCGGCGCGGCACTGGCCCTGCTGGTCGGCAACCCGCTGTCCGGACTGAACAGCGCACCCGAGATGCTGCCCCGCGGGTGGGGTGAGGTGGGCCAGTTGTTCCCCCAGGGCGCGACCGCGACGCTGCTGCGTTCGACGGCGTTCTTCGGCGGGGCCGGGGCGACGTCGGCGATCGTCGTGGCGATCTGCTGGGCGGTGGCCGGCGCGGTACTCATCGCCCTGGCTGCGCTGCGAGAACGGGCGCGCACAGGAGACTGACTTACACTCGCACGACGTGGGACTCGACGACCGTGACGCGCTGGCGGTACTGCGCGACGCGGTCAATCCCCGTCGCGGCTCCGACCCCCTGATCGCCGACTTCTACACCCGCTGGTTCGCCGCCGACCTCTCGGTGCGCGACCTGTTCCCGCCGGACATGGCCCGCCAGCGCACCGTCTTCGCCGAAGCGATGACCTGGCTGTTCGGCGAACTGATCGACCAGCGCGCCGAAGAGCCCGTGGCGTTCCTGGCCCAACTCGGCCGCGACCACCGCAAATACGGTGTGGTGCAACGGCATTACGACACCATGGGTGACGCGCTGTACGCCGCGCTGCGCAGCGGGCTCGCCGACCAGTGGTCCGATCGGGTGGCCGAGGCCGCCCACGACGCCGTCGCCCTGGCCACCGGGGTGATGCGCGGCGCCGCGGACGCCGAAGAGGGCCCGCCGTTCTGCGACGGCACCGTCATCGAGCACATCCGCGCCACCCGCGACGTATCCGTGGTGCGGTTGAAACTCGACCAGCCGCTGGCCTACCACCCGGGTCAGTACGTCACCGTCCAGGTGCCGCAGTGGCCGCGGCGCTGGCGGTACTTCAGCCCCGCGATCCCCGCCGATCCGGACGGGTACATCGAATTCCACATCCGTTCGGTGCCCGGCGGCATGGTGAGCACCGCGATCGTCAACGAGACCCAGGTCGGTGACCGCTGGCGGGTGTCGAACCCTCACGGCGCACTGGCCGTCGACCGCGACGGCGGCGACGTGCTGATGGTCGCGGGCAGCACCGGCCTGGCCCCGTTGCGGACGCTGATCATGGATATGACCCGATTCGGGGTGAACCCGCGCGTACACCTGTTCTTCGGGGGACGGTTCCCGTGCGATCTGTACGACCTCATGACGCTGTGGCAGATCGCCTCGACCAATCCGTGGCTGTCGGTGACGCCGGTGTCGGAGTACAGCAGCGATCCGCCGTGGGCGGCCGACTATCCCGACCCGTCGCCGCCGCGGGGGCTGCACGTCCGCCAGACCGGGCGACTCGACGCGGTGGTCACCCGCTACGGCAACTGGGGTGACCGGCAGATCCTGATCTGCGGCGGGGTGGCGATGACCGAGGCCACCAAGGCCGCGCTGATCGCCAAAGGCGCTCCACCCGAACGCATTCAGCACGACCCGCTGACCACCTGACCACAGCGCCGGGCCACCGGGCGGCCGTACCGTGCCACACTGGCGACGTGGCCGAACACCAACCCGTCACACTGAGCGATCCGTCGTCCTCGGTGACCGCGACCTATGTGCCCGCCGCGGGGATGATCTGCACATCGCTGGCCGACGGCGGGGTCGAGTTCCTCGGCCAGCGCCGCGGCGTGGAGGCCTACATCACCAGCGGTAAGACGATGGGTATCCCGCTTCTCTACCCGTGGGCGAACCGGTTGAGCTCGAGCAAGTACGCCATCGACGGCGGCGTGGTCACGCTCACCCCGGGCGTTGCGGGGGTGCGCACCGACGAAAACGGGGTGCCGATCCACGGGGTGCTGGGCGCCTACCCGGGGTGGGTGGTCACCGAGCGGTCCGACAACACGCTGGTGGCCGAGGTCGACTGGACCGACAAACCGCGCCTGCTGGCGACCTTCCCGTTCCCCCACGTCCTCACGATGTCGGTGACGCTGGCCGACCGGACCCTGACCGTGGAGACCACGGTGACGCCGTCGGCCGCAGCACCGGTCCCGCTCTGCTACGGCTACCACCCGTACCTGCAGATCCCGGACGTCGCGCGCGCGCAGTGGCAGCTGCAGTCCCCGACGATGCGCCACCTGCGCGTCGACGCCTGGGGTCTGCCGACGGGGGCCACCGAGGAATGGGCGGGTGGCACCGCACCGCTCGGCGACCGCGAACTCGACCACGGTTTCGACCAGGTCGGCGACGGCGCGCTGTTCGTCCTCGCCGGTGGTGACCGGCGGGTGGAGGTGACGTTCGAAAAAGGTTATCCGGCAGCGCAACTCTTCGCACCGTCGGCCGACGATCTGGTCGCCGTCGAACCGATGGCCGCGCCCACCGACGCGCTGCGCCGCGAGAACTACCGGGTGGCGGCGCCGGGTGAACCCGATACGAGTCGGTTCACCATCAGGGTGACCTAGCGGCCGCGGCCGTGCCGCGGCTGCCACACGACCAGCGCGGTGCTCTTCGCCGGCACCGCGAGATCGCGGCGCTGGTTGGCGCGCAACTCCTCGACCTCGCGGACCAGTTCCTTGACGCGCGACTGCAGCGCCTCGACCTGGTTGGTCAGTTCGATGATGCGTTTGATCCCGGCCAGGTTGACGCCCTCGTCCTGCGACAACCGCTGCACCTCGCGCAGCAGGTCGACGTCGCGCTCGGAGTAGCGCCGGCCGCCGCCGGACGTGCGCTGCGGGCTGACCAGGCCGAGCCGGTCATAGGTGCGCAGCGTCTGCGCGTGCATACCGGCCAACTCGGCGGCCACCGAGATCAGGAAGGTGCGCGCTTCCTCGTTCCGTTTGGCCGCCACGATCAGGCTCCTGCCCAGCCGGCCCGCGGGTCGAATCCGCTCGCGCGCTCGGCCTTCGCGTAGGCCTCCAGCGCCTCGGCGGCCTCACCCTCGAGGTTCGGCGGAACCGCGACCTTGACGGTGACCAGCAGGTCGCCGTGCCCGCCGCCACGCTTGGGCACACCGCGCCCACGCACCCGCAGGATGCGGCCGTCGGAGGTGCCCTTGGGCACCCGCACACCGACCTTGCCCTCCAGCGTCGGGACGGAAAGCGTTGTGCCGAGCGCCAACTCGTGGAAGCTGACCGGCACGGAGACGGTGAGGTCGTCACCGTCGCGGCCGAACACCTTGTCCGGACGCACATGGACGGTCACGTACAGATCGCCCGAGGGCGCACCGCGCAGACCCGCCTCGCCCTGACCGGCCAACCGGATCCGCTGACCGTCCTCCACGCCCGGGGGGATCCGCACGTTGATGGTGCGGGTCCTGGTGGTGACGCCGGTGCCTTTGCACTCGCCGCAGGGGTGCTCGATGATCGAGCCGCTGCCCTTGCACTCGGTGCAGGGTTCGGAGAACCCGAACGCGCCCTGGTTGCGGTTGACCACCCCGGCGCCGTTGCAGTTCGGGCACACCTTCGGGCTGGTGCCCGGACGTGCGCCGCTGCCATGGCAATTCGTGCACGGTGCCGGGCTGGTCAGCCGCAGCGGCATCGCCACACCCTTAGTGGCCTCCAGGAACGACAGCTCGGTCTCGGTCTCGAGGTCGTTACCCCGCCGGGGCCGGCTGGGCCGCGGCGAGGCACCCCGCCCGAACAGACCACCGAACAGGTCGCCGATGTTGGCGCCGCCGGTCTGCCCGGCGGCGTCGAAGAGGTCGTTGAGGTTGAACTCGACCCCACCGTCGGCGCCGCCGAAACCGCCGAATCCTCCGCCGCCGCCGTTGAACCGGCCACGCCCGAAGCCGCCGCCGGCGAACAGCCGGCGGGTTTCGTCGTACTCCTTGCGCTTCGCCGCGTCCGACAGCACGCTGTGCGCCTCGGACACCGCCTTGAACCGCTCGGCGGCGGACGGGTCCGGGTTCGTGTCGGGGTGAAGATCGCGGGCCAACTTCCGGTAGGCCTTCTTGATCTCGTCCGCGCTGGCGTCAGAGGAGACGCCGAGCTCCTTGTAGAAGTCCTTCTCGACCCACTCGCGTTGGGCCATACCGCGTCACCTCCTCACCTTTCTCTCGTTACTGGTTGTCTGATTCTGCGGCCTCGCGCCCCGCCGCGCTGGCGTTCTCGGCCGTGTCGCCCGCGGGCACGGTGTCCACCACGCCGACGAGCGCGTGGCGCACCACCTGGTCACCGACCTTGTAACCGCGGCGCATCACGGTGCCGACGACGGGGTGGGTGCCCTCGCCCTCGTGCTGAACGGCCTCGTGCAGGCCGGGGTCGAACTCGTCGCCCTCCTCGCCGTACGGCGTCAGCCCCAGCCCCTCGAGCGTGCTCACCAGCTTGTCCGCGACCGCCTTGAGCGGGCCGGTGTCGAGGTCGCCGTGGCTGCGTGCCCGGTCGAGGTCATCGAGGATCGGCAGCAGCTGCGCCATCACCCCTGCCTTGGCGCGGTCCGCCGTCAGCTGCTGATCGCGCAGGGCCCGCTTGCGGTAGTTGGCGAAGTCGGCCTGCACCCGCTGGAGATCGGCGAGCAGCTCACCGGCCTTGTCGGCCTCCTCCGGGGTCTCCCCTGCGAAGGAGTCCGGCGCGGCGTCCGGCGCCGGCCCACTGGGGGCCGGGCCGGACGGATCGCGTACCTCACCCGTCACGGGATCGATGCGCCGCTTGTCGGTGACGGTCACCGGCTCCTGCGGATCGCTCTCGCTGTTGAAGGGACGGGTCACTTGTTCTCCCGGTCATCGTCGACGACCTCGGCATCCACGACGTCGTCATCGCTGCTGCTGGACGAACCGTCGGCGCCACCGGCGCCACCGCCGGCGGCCTGCTCGGCCTGGGTGGCCTCGTAGATCGCCTGGCCGAGCGCCTGGCTCTCGGTGCCCAGCTTCTCCATCGCCGCCTTGATCGCGCCGATGTCGGTGCCGGCGAGCGCCGTCTTGGCCTCGGAGATCGCGCCGTCGACCTTGGTCAACACGTCTTCCGGAACCTTCGACCCGCCCTCGGCTTCGCGTTGTTCCTTGACGAACTTCTCCGTCTGGTAGACCAGCGTCTCGGCCTGGTTGCGGACGTCGGCCTCTTCACGCCGCTTGCGGTCCTCGTCGGCGTGCGCCTCGGCGTCCTTGATCATCCGGTCGATCTCCTCCTTGGACAGGCCGGAGCCCTCCTGGATGCGGATCGTGTTCTCCTTGCCGGTGCCCTTGTCCTTGGCGGTGACGTGCACGATGCCGTTGGCGTCGATGTCGAAGGTGACCTCGATCTGCGGGACACCGCGCGGGGCGGGCGGGATACCGGTCAGCTCGAAGGAGCCGAGCAGCTTGTTGTGCGAGGCGATCTCGCGCTCACCCTGGAAGACCTGGATCTGCACCGACGGCTGGTTGTCGTCGGCCGTGGTGAAGGTCTCCGACCGCTTGGTCGGGATCGTGGTGTTGCGCTCGATGAGCTTGGTCATCACGCCACCCTTGGTCTCGATACCGAGGGACAGCGGGGTGACGTCGAGCAGCAGGACGTCCTTGACCTCACCTTTGAGCACACCGGCCTGCAGCGCGGCGCCGACGGCGACGACCTCGTCCGGGTTGACGCCCTTGTTGGGCTCCTTGCCGCCGGTCATCTCCTTGACCAGTTCGGAGACCGCGGGCATCCGGGTGGAGCCGCCGACGAGCACGACGTGGTCGATGTCGCCGACCGAGATGCCGGCGTCCTTGATCACCGACTGGAACGGCTGCCGCGTGCGGTCGAGCAGATCCTGGGTGATGCGCTGGAATTCGGCGCGCGTGAGCTGTTCGTCGAGGAACAGCGGGTTCTTGTCGGCGTCGACGGTGATGTAGGGCAGGTTGATCGAGGTGCTCTGGCTCGAGCTGAGCTCGATCTTGGCCTTCTCGGCGGCTTCGCGGAGCCGCTGCATGGCCATCTTGTCCTTGGTCAGGTCGATGCCGCTGGAGGCCTTGAACTTGTCGACGAGCCACGTCACGACACGCTCGTCCCAGTCGTCGCCACCGAGGTGGTTGTCACCGGAGGTGGCACGCACCTCGACCACACCCTCGCCGATCTCGAGCAGCGAGACGTCGAAGGTGCCGCCACCGAGGTCGAAGACCAGGATGGTCTGTTCCTTCTCACCCTTGTCGAGGCCGTAGGCCAGCGCCGCGGCGGTCGGTTCGTTGACGATGCGCAGGACGTTGAGGCCGGCGATCTGGCCGGCTTCCTTGGTGGCCTGACGCTGGGCGTCGTTGAAGTAGGCGGGCACCGTGATGACGGCGTCGGTGATGTCCTCGCCGAGGTAGCTCTCCGCATCGCGCTTCAGCTTCATGAGCGTGCGGGCGCTGATCTCCTGGGCGGTGTACTTCTTACCGTCGATCTCGGTGTTCCAGTCGGTGCCCATATGCCGCTTGACCGACCGGATGGTGCGGTCGACGTTGGTCACCGCCTGGTTCTTGGCGGGTTGTCCGACCAGCACTTCACCGTTGCGCGCGAACGCGACGACGGACGGCGTCGTACGCGAGCCCTCGGAGTTGGCGACGACGACGGGGTCGCCACCCTCCAGCACTGCGACGACGGAGTTGGTGGTCCCGAGGTCGATTCCGACCGCACGAGCCATGGTTTGTCCTCCTTGTTACCGACTACTACGTTTGTGGGGTCTGAGCGGACCGCACTCAAGACTGCTCCGCCGGAGGCCCGGCTGTCAACTCAGACTTGAGCGAAGTTCACTCAACTTGTCGTTACCCTCAACTGGTCGGCCGACGGATTTGTTCCCGGCGCGGATTTTTTGTCCACTACGCCCACCGCCGGCACCGGTAGGCGGACGATCAGGGCATGGAAACCACCGTCGACGAGATCGCGCCCGGAGTCTTCCGGCTGTCGACCTACGTTCCCGAGATCACCGAGCACGGGTTCACCTTCAACCAGTTCCTGCTCACCGGTGACGAGCCGTTCCTCTTCCACTGCGGACAACGGCAACTCTTCCCGCTGGTGTCGGCGGCGATCCAACGGGTCATCCCCCTCGAAAAGCTGCGATGGATCTCGTTCGGCCATCTCGAGGCCGACGAGTGCGGCGCGATGAACCTTCTGCTCGCGAGCGCCCCGAACGCCCAGGTGGTGCACGGTCAGCTCGCCTGCATGCTGTCGCTGACCGACATGTGCGACCGGCCACCGGTCGCGGCCACCGACGAACCGCTCGACACCGGCGGGCACTCGCTGCGGTTCATCGCCACCCCGCATGTCCCGCACAACTGGGAGGCGGGCCTGTGGTTCGACGACGCGACAGGCACATTGCTTGCGGGGGATCTGTTCACCCATGTCGGCCGCTGTCCCGCGCTCACCGAAAACGATTGCGTCGCTCCGGCTCTCGAGGCGGAGGCCTTCTTTCACGCCACCGGGCTCTGCACCGATCTCGTTCCCACGCTGACCACCCTGGCCGAGTTGCGCCCGACGACGCTGGCGATCATGCACGGTTCGTCGTTCACCGGCGACGGCGAGCACCAGCTGCGCCGGCTCGCCGACGGCTACACCGACATGATGCGCGCGTCACTCCAGTCACTTACACCACAACCCCCGTAGGGTTGAGGGGTGCGGTCAAAGGTGGTGATGGCGGGCGTCGTCACCGTCGCCACGCTGCTCACGGGCTGCCAGAACGACACCAGCGGCACCGCGGTCCGAAGCCCCGACTCGCTCATCGAACCGACCGAGCCCACGGTCCCGACCCCGCGGCCGTCCCGCACCTCCACTCCTGCCCCGCCGCCGCGCACCCTCACCCCGGCGCCGCCCAGCGCGTCCGCGCCGCCGTCGGCCGCCGAGGTGCTCGCACCGCAGAACGGTTACGTGTTCATCCAGACGAAGTCCGGTAAGACGCGCTGCCAACTCAGCACCGAGGAGGTCGGCTGCGAAGCGCAGTTCACCGACTCCCCCGAGGTCGGCGGCCTGCCGGCCAACGGTGTGCGCCTGTCGGCCGACGGGCAGGTCGAGTGGGTGCTCGGCAACCTCGGCGACATCCCGGCCGTGACCCTGGACTACCGCCGCTACTCGGTGGTGGGGTGGACGATCGACGCGAGCAGCGACGGCACCCGCTTCACCAACGACCGCACCCAGCGCGGCATGTTCGTCTCCGTCGAACGGGTGCAGACTTTCTGACTTGTCGGTCACACCGGTTTGAAGACATGCGGCCGCCGGGCATGTTGCACCAGTGAGCGAACAGCGTCCTGCCCCACACATTTTCGTGCTGTTCGGCGCGACCGGCGATCTGGCGAAACGCAAACTGTTCCCCGGTCTGTACCGGCTGGCCGCGGCGGGACGCCTGCCGGAGGAGTACGCGATCATCGGATCGGGCCGCCACTCCCCGGGCGGCGACGACGAGTTCCGCGACAGCGTGGGCGACGGGTTGCGCGACTCGGTCGACGACATCGACGATCGCGTGCTGTCAAACCTGTTGCAAAGCTTGTCTTTTCAGACCTCCGACAGTGACGACGGCAGCGACCTCGCCGAGGCCGTCCGCTCCGCCCGGACGCGACTCGGCGACGGCGCCCAGACGTTGATCTACCTGTCGGTCCCACCCAGGGCGATGCAGCCCATGATCGGGATGCTGGGCCGTGAGGGGCTCGCCGAGGGTGCACGGGTGGTCGTCGAGAAACCCTTCGGCACCGACCTGGACACCGCGCGCGAACTCGACGCGACGCTCAAGGACGTCGTCGACGAGGATCAGGTCTACCGCATCGACCACTTCATCGGGAAGGAGGCGGTGCAGAACATCCTGGCGGTGCGGTTCGCCAACGGCCTGATCGAACCCGCCTGGCACCGCAACCACCTCGTGTCGGTGCAGATCGACGTCCCCGAAGAACTCACGATCGAGGGCCGCGGCAGCTTCTACGAGTCGATGGGCTGTTTCCGCGACATGATCTCCACGCATCTGTGCCAGGTGCTGGGGTTCGTCGCGATGGAGCCGCCCGTCCACCTCGATCCGGTGTCGCTGCGCAACGAGAAGGCCAAGGTCTTCGAGGCCATGCGACCGCTGGATCCCGACCGCGTGGTGTTCGGTCAGTACGACGGATACCGCGAGGAGGAGGGCGTCGCCGACGATTCGCAGGTCGAGACGTTCGTCGCGCTCGAGGCGTTCATCGACACCGAGCGGTGGCAGGGCGTGCCGTTCTACCTGCGCACCGGCAAGGCGCTCGGGGCCACCCGACGCACCGTCACGCTGACCTTCCGCAGCCCGCCGATGGCGCTGTTCGGCGCCGACGACAACGAGCACTCCCCCAACCAACTGGTCCTGGAACTGACCGACTCACCGGAGTTCCAGGTCCGGCTGCTGGCCAAACGACCCGGCCCCGACCTCGGGCTGATGCCGCTCGACCTCAGTCTCGGCGTGGCCGACGAGGATTCCGACGACACCCCGCTCGAGGCCTACGAGCGGTTGCTGCTCGACGTGATGCGCGGGGACCAGACCCTGTTCACCCGCGCCGACGAGGTGGACCGGCTGTGGCAGGTGTGCCAGCCGGTGCTCGACGCACCGCCACCGGCGCTCACCTACGCTTCCGGCTCGTGGGGTCCGCAGGAAGCGCTGGCCCTGCCCGGCGCGGCGGGGTGGCGGCTGCCGGATGCGTGAGCCGGTGTCAGTCGAGCGCGACCTCGACCACCGGTAGCTCGGTGCCCGGCGGCTCGACCCGGCCGCCGAGGTTCCGCTCGAGGACTCCTCTCAGAGCGCGCCACGCCCGCGGATGGCGGCTCCGGTAGTCGGTCAGCGCATCATCGGCTTCGGGCCCGGTCAACCGCCGGGCGGTCGCCGGCACCGAGATGCGCCGCCCCGTCGACACGCGCACCCGGGGTTGGGCCGCGACGTTGCGCAACCACTGCGCCTGTTCGCCGAATCCCGAAGCGACGGTGTAGGAGTCGCGCGTGCGATGCGCGACCACCTCGAGCACTACGTAGCGGCGCCTGCCGGTGCTGCGGCCGACGTGTTCGAGCATCAAGAACCGGTCGCCCAGCATGAAGCCGAGGCCGCATCGGTACAGCAGGATCGGCGCGCGTACCAGGGGCCGGCACCGCAGCATCCGCTCCACCACACCGGTCGCTCGTCCGGCGCTCAGCATTGCACTTCGAAGGAGAAGCGTGCGGTCTGGGCGAGCTCGTGCGGACGCGCGGTGTACACGCCGTAGGCCGTGCCGCCCAGTTCGGTTGTGTCGCCGTCGTTTCTGACGGTCTTGATGCTCCCGACGCCGCCCTCCCAGAAGTCTCCCGAGAATCCGCCCAGGTCGCGGATCTTCACCCACTTCGCCACGGGCCGCGCACCGCCGACGTCGAGAACGCCGGTGATCTCCCCCCGCGAATTCCCGGCCCGGACCGACAGATACTTCTGCTGGCGTTCGCATCGGGGCACGAGCGATGCGACGGCGGTGTCGTTCACCGTCACCGTCGCGCGCGAGACAGGGGGTTCGGTCGGCTGTTGCTCGGAACAGCCGGCGAGTACCGCCGACAGCGCGAGGGCCGTCGCGGCGACCCGGGTCAGCGGTCGCCGCGGAGCTAGGCCAAGCCCTCGCAGTCTGTCCACCATGGGGTCACATACCCCGTCTCGCCACCGCTGATACGTGTCGCGGAGGCGCGGGGACCGGTACCCGTATCGGAGCGGCGCGCAGGGGGTAAGGGGCGGCATGATCGTCAAACGACTCGCTCTGATGTTGGGTTTGGTCGCGCTGCTGGTCGGTGTGGTGGGCCTGCTGACGCCGGTGTCCGTGTCCCCCGAACGGCAGGTGGTCGACTGTGGCAGCGCTCTGGGGCCGGATCTTTCCGAGGCGCAGGCACTCGATGACGGCAACGCCGCGAACGTTCCGGTCGACGGCGGCCTCCTGGTCGACGTCGCCTATACCGACCTCTGCCGTGCGGAACTGCACGACCGGCGGGTCTGGACGGTCAGCCTGGCCGTCGCCGGAGCTGCCGTGGTCGCGGCGGTCGGAGTCCTGGGTGTCGGGTCGCGTCGCCGTGAGCGGCAGGAGAGTTGACCTTCTCGACTACCCGGGCGGGGCCGGCGGGAAGGCGCCGAAGACTGCGTCGCGATAGGCGTGGACCCGGCCGGGGATGGTGCTGAGCACCGCGATGACGCGACCGTCGCGACCGTAGGCGGCGACGAAGTCCCACCGGTCGGGGCTACCCTCGACGACGGCGACACTGTCGTAACCGTCAGGCACACCGAGCATCTGCATCTTGACGTCGTACTGATCCGTCCAGAAGTACGGCAGGGCGTCGAACTCCTGCGCCCGCTCGGGCCCGGCGAGCAGGGTGTGCGCGGCCGCGACCCCCTGACGTTCGGCGTGCTCCCAGTGCTCGATGCGCAGATACCGTTCGTAGCGCGGGTGCCACCAGGACGCGACGTCACCGGCGGCCACCACATCGGTCACACCTTCCACCGCACCCGTGGCGTCGCACACCACGCCGTTGTCGAGGCGCAGATCCGACCCGCTGAGCCAGTCGACAGACGGGGTGACGCCCAGTCCGATGATCACCAGGTCGGCGGGCAGTCGGGTGCCGTCGGTCAGGTGCACCGCCTCGACCCGGTCGTCGCCGGCGAACGACTCCACACCCACCCCGGAACGCAACTCGACGCCGTTGCCGCGGTGCAGTCGTTCCCAGCACGCGGCCATCTCCTCGCCGAGCGCTGAAGCCATTGGCGCACTGCTCTTTTCGATCAGTGTCACCGAAAGACCCATAGACCGGCACGTCGCCGCCACCTCCGCGCCGATGAACCCGCCGCCGACCACGACCACCCGCGGACGCGATTCGAGCCGCTCCCGGATGGCCAGGCAGTCGTCGACGGTGCGAAGCGCCATGACCCCGTCGGGCACCGGACCGTCCGGCCACTGCCGTGCGGCCGCGCCGGTTGCGACGACCAGTCCGTCGAAGGGCACCGAGACGTCGTCGGACCCGTCGCGCAGGTGTGCCGTGCGCGTGGACATGTCGAGCTCGCGCACCGAGGCTCCTCGCAGCACCCGCGCTTCGAGGTCCATCCGCGGCGCGAGGTCGGCCCCGGCCCGGTGCACCGCGCCGCTCAGCAGCTTCTTCGACAGCGGCGGCCGCTGGTACGGGGCGTGACGTTCGGCGCCGACGACGGTCAGCTCACCGCGGTAGCCGTCCAGGCGCAGGGTCTCCGCCGCGCGCATCCCGGCCACACCGGTGCCGACGACGAGGATCTTCTCGAGTTGACGGTCCACCGGCATGGCTCATCCCTCGACGGTGATCGCCTGGGTGGGACAGGACCGTTCGGCGCCGATCACCTGCTCTCGGAGTTCCTCGCTCGGGTTCTCCTGCAGCAGGTGCAGGTAGCCGTCGTCGTCCAGCTCGAACACCTCGTGACAGATGCTCATACAGACGGCGTTGCCGTCACAGGTGTCGAAATCCACCGAAACCTTCACCAGTGCACCTCCTCATCTCGTTCCACGCCGGCCAGCACCCGCTGCCGGGATCAGGTCGTCTGGGGTGCGAGCCCGGCCCGTTCGCGCGCCGCGCGGGCCGCCGGCGAGTACTCCAGGTACTGGACGGCCATCTCGGTGGAGGCCTCGTGATCGGGGTGGTGGCCGCGCCGCAGGTAGCGCACCGGGATCGTGAAGAGCAGGCTCCCCGGCCCGGGGAGCCGGTACTGCCGCGCCGCACGCAACCAGTCCCGCCAGCGCCAGGTCTGGTCGATGGTCGGATCGTTCTTCATCAGGTAGCGGGCCCCGGCGATCCACCAGCCGATGAACAGCGGTGCGGTGGTGAGCATCGAGATCGCGCGGATCCAGTAGCTCCCGCAGACGTTCTGGTAGACGTCGAAGACCAGGGAGCGATGTTCGACCTCCTCGGCGCCGTGCCAGCGCAGCAGGTCGAGCATCACCGGATCGGCACCGGCATAGTCCAGGGCGCGATTCTGCAGCACCCATTGCCCCAGGACCGCGGTGAAGTGTTCGAGTGCGGCGACATCCGCCAGCCGCCGGTACAGCCACCACCGGTGCAACCGGGCCGGCAGGAAGCGCGGGGGGTCCCCGAGCGTCATCGACAGGCTTCTACCCAGCCGCTCGGTGTACGGCTTGGTGTCGATGCCCTGTTCGGCGAGGTGGTCGAGGACGATCTGATGCGCCCAGGCGTGCCACGACTCCTGCTGGATGAACGGTTTGATGGACCCCTCGAGTTCAGGGTCGTCGACCAGCGAGGACGCCTCGAGCACCGCCTTGATGAAGTGCCGCTCCCCCTCCGGCAGCAGCAGATGCAGGACGTTCATCATGTGTGTCGAGAACGGATCCCCGGGCACCCAGTGCACCGGAGTCTCCGACCAATCGAAGCGAACCATCCTGCGGTACTTCGGATATCCGTCGTGGTGCAGTTGAACTTCCGGCATCGAAACCTCCGCCGATCGAAACGCAAGTACTTCGGAGAACGATAACCGGCTACCCATACCCGCGGTACCGGAAACTTGAATGTCCGGCGACATCTTTTGCACGTTCGCAATTGTTGCGTTTGTTCGCTACTTCGACGCCTGCCGACAGCGCCGTTCCTCCGACCTGGCCGCGCCCGGGCCCGGGCCCGGGCCCGGCGCGTAGCGAAGTCGATACCGGGGTATTGCTGCACCCGATGCTCACGAGCTCTCTCGCCGGACCAGATGGAGGAACACCATGACCGCCGCCCAGCGGGAACGCGCCGCGCTCGTCGATGCCATGCGCGCCAAGGGACCGGACGCCCCGACCCTGTGCGCGGGCTGGAAGACCCGCGACCTGGCCGCTCACCTCTATGTCCGGGAGCACCGGCCGGACGCCACGGCCGGGATCGCCGTCCCCGCGCTCGCGAAGTACACCGAAAAGGTCCAGAACCGGGCGGCCGAGGGCGACTGGGACGAGCTGCTGGACAAGATCGCCGCCGGGCCGCCGCTGTACTCACCGTTCAAACTGCTCGACCCGGTCGCCAACCTCGCCGAGATGTTCATCCACTGCGAGGACGTGCGCCGGGCGCAGCCGGGGTGGGAACCGCGCACCCTCGACGACGCGACGGTCAACGGCCTGACCCGGACGCTGTCGCTGATGGCACGCCTCACACTGGCCAAGGCGCCGGCGCGCGCGGCGTTGCGCACACCGGAGGGTAAGACCCTGGTCACCGCGGGCAAAGGTGATCCGGTGACCGTCACCGGACGGCCGGAGGAATTGCTGCTCTTCGCGGTCGGTCGCGAGGCCCGCGTCGAATTCGAGGGTGACCCCGCCGCCGTCCAGGCGCTGCGCGATGCCCCGAAGGGTCTGTAGGTTGGCCGCCGTGGATTTCCGTGTCTTCGTCGAACCGCAGCAGGGCGCCCGCTACGCCGACCAACTCGCCGTGGCCCGAGCCGCCGAACAACTCGGCTACTCGGCCTTCTTCCGCTCCGACCACTACCTCGCGATGAGCGGTGACGGTCTGCCCGGGCCGACGGACTCCTGGGTGACGCTGGCCGGCATCGCCCGTGAGACGTCGTCGATCCGGCTCGGCACGATGGTCACGTCGGCGACGTTCCGCCACCCCGGCCCGCTGGCGGTCTCCGTCGCGCAGGTCGACGAGATGAGCGGCGGACGTGTCGAACTGGGACTGGGCGCAGGGTGGTTCGAGGCCGAACACAAGGCGTACGCGATCCCCTTCCCGCCGCTGGGTGAACGGTTCGACCGGCTCACCGAACAACTCGACATCCTCACCGGCATGTGGGCCACCCCCGTCGGCGAGACGTTCGACTACAGCGGCACCCACTACACCGTCGTCGACTCCCCTGCCCTGCCCAAACCGGTGCAGGCGGTGCCGCCGGTCATCATCGGCGGCCAGGGCGCCAAGCGCACGCCGGCGCTGGCGGCGAAGTACGCGGGCGAGTTCAACGTGCCGTTCGTCCCCCTGGACACGTTGAGTACCCAGTTCGACCGGGTCAGGGCGGCGGTCGCCGAGGCGGGCCGCGAACCGGATTCGATGGTCTACTCCGCGGCGTTCGTCCTGTGTGCGGGCGCCGACGACGCCGAGATCGCCCGGCGCGCCGACGCGATCGGCCGCGAGGTCGACGAACTGCGCAGCAACTCGCCGATGGTCGGCACACCGGCGGAGATCGTCGACAAGCTCGGACCGTTCGCCGAGGCCGGCGTGGAGCGGGTGTACCTCCAGATGTTGGACATGGCAGACCTCGACCACCTGGCGCTGGTCGCCGGTCAGGTGCTGCCCCAGCTGCGCTGACCCGGCACGCCGCACCTGGTCGCGGTTAGGATCGGTGCCCGTGACGGGCGCCCGCGACGACGACGAGCATTCCGGCCGACAGGTCGATGCGTCGACTCCGTGGCACCACTCGACGGCCAAGGTGCTCGGCGCGAGCATCGCCGGGCTGGCGGCGATCGGGTTGATCGTGACCGGGGTGATGTTCGCGTCGCGTGGCGGCGAGTCCCCGCAGGCGCCGGCGAATTTCGTCGATCCGAGTTTCTCGTCGATGACCACCAGATCGAGTTCGGCGACCACCTCGACCACCACCACGCGCATCAGCCCGCCCCTGACCACCGACCTGGACCTCCCACCGGAGCTCCCGTCGTCGACGCCTCCCTCGCCGTCGGAGACCTCGAGCACCAGGGGGCGGTCGACGACCCAGGAAGAGGAGTCCGAGGAGAGCGAAGAGGAGTCGTCGCCGCGAACGACGACCCGCAACCGGCCGCGACTCAACGAGACACGCACGCTTTACCCGCGCCCCTGAGCAAACGACGCCTACTATCGAAGCCCGTGGCGCGACCTCCTGAAGATCCGAATTATTCGGACAACGAGCCGACCCAGTACTCCAACGCCTACAGCGATGAACCGACGCAGTACGGCGATTACACCGGGGCGTACGACCAGCCGCCGCCGGAGGAGCCGCAGCCGTGGTACCGCAAACCGGGCGCGCTGATCGCCCTCGGTGCGATCGCGGCCCTGCTGGTGGCGGTGATCGTCTGGCTCGTCGTGCAGTTGGTCTCGGGCGACGACTCGGGCGAATCCACGACGACGACCACAACCACCACCACCACGTCGGAAGCACCCTCGGTGGTGCCCCCGCAGACCGTGACCGAATCGCCGACCGAGACGACGGCGCCGACGGAGACGACGGCGCCGCCCGAGACCACGACCACCACACCCAGCGAGACGACCACCACGACGACGGCGCCGACCACGACCACCACCTCGCCTGCCGCCACCACGACGGTGGAGACGAGCACCAGCACGGTGACGATCACGGTGCCGACGCTGGTCCCGCCGGGAGGCTGAGGGTCGGGCGGCGCCCGCCACCGCGAGGCTGAAACTACGCAGGCAAAGTGCAAGAACACACCTGCGTCAGTTCAGCCTCGCGAGAACCGCCTGCGCTGGGCGCCGGAGTCAGCAGACGGTCTCGGCGTCCGGCACGCACTCGGGCTGAGGTTCGGCCGGAGCCTCCGCAGAGGGTTCGGGCGCGGCAGTCGGCTCAGGCTGCGGCGCGACGGTCGGCTCCGGGACGACGGTCGGCTCAGGCTCCGGCGCGACGGTCGGTTCCGGCTCCGGTTCCTGCGTCGGTTGAGGCTCCTGCGTCGGCTGGGGCTCGGGTTCCGGCGCCGGAGCGGGTGCCGGCGTGGACGACGGCGGAGCGGGCCGCGGCAACGTGAACTCCGGCAACGGGATCCGGGGCAGACCCATCGACGGAGCCGGAGCAGGGGCCGGGGCAGGCGCAGGCGCAGGGGCCGGTACTCGAGCGGGTGCGGGCGCTCGCGGCGCGGGCGCCACCTGCTTGGACGCCACCCGCCGCTCGGCCGGAGCGTTCGGATTCGGTCGCGACGGTGGCTGAACGGCCCTCGGCGCCGGTGCGGGCGCGGCGGCCGCCACCCGCTCGGTGACCACCGGGGCCGGCGCCCCTCCCTGCGGGGCCGCGGCCTGCTGCGGGGCCGGTTGTTCGATTGGCTGCGTCGCCACCGGTGCGGTGATCTGCGACGAGCCCGCCTGCACGGCATCCGCCTCGCCGGTCTGCGAGGTGAGGATGAGTCCGGTCGCCGCCAGGGCCGCCAGACAGGCCGCGCCGGCGAACAACGCCCCGGGCCTGCGGTACCACGCTGAGCCGTCCGGGGAATCCTCGATCGGCTCCGGGTCGAAATGGATCCCTGGCCGCGCCAGCGCCGGGTCGTACACCGGCTGCGCGTACTGCGTCGCCGCCTCGAAATCCTCGGTCTCGGCCGACCACGCCAGCGGTATCGCGGCCTCGGTCGCGGGGGCGGCGTCGAACACCGGCGCGAGCGCGGTCACCGCATCCTGCTCCGAGCCGCGCGTCGCGATCAGTTCCGCACCCGCCGCCGCGACGACCTGCGCGTACGGACCGGTGATCACCGGCAACCGCAGCGCCTCCGAAAGGCGTTGGGTGACAATCGGTATCCGTGCCCCACCGCCGACGGTGGCGACCGCGGCGAGTTGCGCGGGGACCACCCCGTTGCGGTGCAGCACGTCGAGGACGGTGTCGACGAACCCGGCGAGCGGGCCGGCCAGCAGCGACTCGAGTTCGGGCCGGGTCAGCCGGATGTCCCCGTGCGGCCCGGCCAACGCCGTCGCGGTGTGCACCGACAGTCGCTCCTTCGCGGCCCGCGACTGCTCCCGCAACGCGGACAGTGACGCGACCGCCGACGTACCGCTGGGGTCGGCGGGGATCCCGGCGGCGAGGTCGGCGAGCACATGCTGCAGCACCGCCTGGTCGATCAGGTCTCCGGAGAAGTCGTCGTAGCGGACGGTCTCGCCGATCACGCGGAACCCGTCGCCCGCGTCGGCCAACGTGATGCTGGTGCCGGTCGCCCCGAAGTCACACAGCGCGACGACGCCGCGCGCGGGCAGTCCGGGGTTGGCCTGCAGCGCGGTGAGCGCCGCGACGGCGTCGGAGACCACGGTCACGTGCGGCACGACGGCGCGCAACGCCGCCACCGCTGCCGTCGACCAGTGTGCGGGCACTGCGACCGCCACCACGTCGGGACGTCGAAGAGGGTGGGCGGCCCGGGTGAGCGCCTCGATCGCCGCGGCGGCCAGCTGACCGCCGTAGTGCGCCGAGCCGTCCGCCGCGACCAGGGGCACCGGATCACCGACGCGGTCGACGAACCCGGTGATGGTCGAACCGCCCACCGTCAGTACCGCGGGCTGGATGGTCGGGCGTCCGTCGGCTACGGCGACCAGGTTGGCCGCACCCAGGGATACGCCGAGAGAAGTGCGCATACCTGTTTGTCGTCGCGGCGCGCACAAACGTTAAGCGGGTCCGTCCCGGTAAGACCGGCCCTTCGCCGCGTACGCGGCGACCAGCGCTTCGGCACTGCGCACCGCCGCCCGGCAGGCCCTCGCGGTGAAGGGGTCGTTGAGCGGATGCTCGGCACGCCGACGCCACCGCTGCGCCGCGGCGAACGCCGCCCGCGGCCCGTCGTAAGGGTCCTCGGGCTGCAACCCCAGCCGGCTGGCCGCATCGGTACCCGAACCGCCGATCAATCGCCGCAGCGAGGCCATCTCGTCGTCGGTCAACGTCGTTGTTCGCGAACGCAGTTGGCTCAGCAACCGGAGCTCCTCGAACGCATGGGTGTCGGCGAGCAGCGGGTCGATGTCGGCGATGATGTACGGGGTCGCGTAGATCGGGTTGAGCTGGACGAACTGCCGCAGCGACAGCAGCGCCGTATGCGCCTTGAGCAGGTCGGAGCGCTGCGCGAACTGCTGGTCGATCACGTCCCGCAACGCCACCAGGCCGCTGCGTTCGAGCAGTTCGTCGGCCAGCGCCACCGAATCCTTGACCCCCGCGCGCAGCACGGCGATCGAGATCCGCACGCCGAACATGCCGAACCGGTCCAACAGCGCGGCGCGGGTCGACGCGTCGACGGGCAGCGGACTGTCCTCGCGCACGAACCGGTCCACCGACAGCATGGCCTTCGCCAACTCGGCGGGATCCACGCCTGCGAGTTTCTCCAGCGCCACGAACTCGCTCTGCCGCAGCGTGCGCGCGGTCAGCGCGAGCAGCCCCGAGACCGGCACGACCGCCTGGCAGATACCGGTGCGGTCCATCTCCTCGGTGAACCGGGTGGCGACGTCCTTCGCCGAGAGCATCGCATCGATTCGGCCGGCGCCGATCTCGTCGGCCCGCGAGGCCACCCCGATCACGCCGAGCGCCCCCGATGAGCCGCCGACCAGTTCACCGATCTGTTTGAGCAGCGCGATGTCGGCGGCGTTGAGCGTGCGCAGCAGGAACACCACGGCGTCCACCCGGGGCACCCCGTCACCCGGCACCAGCAGCCGCAACGTGCGCTCCGAGACGTCGCGGGACAGCGACGACGTGCCCGGGGTGTCGATGATCGTCGAGTCGATCAGTTCGGCGGCAGGCCACTCCACGTCGAGGTCGAGCACGTCGTCGGGGTCGAGCCTGGCCAGGTCGAAGGTCAGACCCCTCTCGTCGGCGGGGCCGCTCGACCTGCGCGCGATCGGCACGTTCGACCGGCGGCCGCCGCGGTGGTTGGCCGTCACCTTCGGGGTGGGGCCGTGGCGGAACCACGTGACGATGCGGGTGGCCTCGGTCGCGTCGGTGGGTGCGATCTCCTCGCCGACCAGCGCGTTGACGAGTGTCGACTTACCGGCCTTCAGCGTGCCGGCCAGCGCGATGCGGATCGGCTGGTTGAGCCGGGCGCCGATGCGTTCGAGTTCGTTGTGCACCTCGGGGCGCTGACGGTACGCCGGATCGTCCCGGTAGGCCGCGATGGTGCCGCCCAGGATCGCGCGCACTTGGTCGCTTGTGCTCAGGGTTTGCCCAGTCCGTTCCAGTTACCCGACTCGCTGACGCTAAGAGCTTGCCAGACCCGGTCCGCCGGTCAGGGCGCGGCGACCGGTGCCGCGGCCGGCGTGCCGAGTTTTTCGGCGTGCTCGATGACCTGACGCAGGATGTTGAGTTGCCGTTGCAGTTCCTTGGTGCGGGCGTTGCGTTCGGACTCCGCCAGCCTGGCCGCGGCGATCGTGGCCTGCAGCGATTCGTTGAGTGAGCGGGTCGTCTGGTTGGCGATCTCGCGGTAGTGGTCGCGCAGTTGACGCTGGATGCCCTTGAGCCGGTCGCGCGATTCCTTGCCCACCACGAATGCGACGTCGTCGACGAATCGGCGCACGTTGGTCTTCGCCTCGCTGCGCACCCGCAGCATCCGGTTCTCCATGTCCTCCTTGTAGGCCTTGCGGCCGAGGACGAAGCCGGCACCGAGCGACAACGGGTTGAACATGCCGAGCCCGGCGAACGACGTCAGCATGCCGAACATCAGCACACCGCCGTAGGAGCCGCGCATCCCGGTGACGATCTTGTGGCCGATCTTGAGCGGTTTGGCCTCCAGATGGGCCAGCGACCGGAACTCGCCGAACTCCGCCCCCATCTCCCTGGCGTCGATCGCGGGCATCCGCACCGCGTCCAACCCGGCCTCCATGAACGTGCGGGCGACCTCGGCGGCCAACGCCTCGGCCCGCTGGTAGGCCCAGACGAAGTTGTCGCCGACGGCGGTCGCCACGGACTCCTCGAGTTCCGCACCGATCTCGGCCCAGTGCAGGGTCGGGTCGCCTGCGTCGATGACCCGCTCGGTGTGGAAGGTGATGTTGCGGAAACGCTGCCGCAGGTCGTGGTCGACGTCGGCGGTCAGGTCGGCGATGCCGTCGTTGAGCACCTGCTGCCACAGCGCGGTCTGCTGCAGCGCCTCCTCCGCCTCCTTCTTGCGCCGCTCCAGGTCGGCGGTCAGGGTGCCGCCGGCCGCAGGATCGTCGAGTGCGGACAGTTCCGACTGCACGGCCATCGAGAGGTGTTCGGCGGCGGCGCGGATCTCGTTGACCACCTGATCGCGGACGCGGTCGGTGTTGCGGGCGAGCACCTGTTCGGACAGGAACTTCACGATCGCCGGGAAGTTGGACTCCTCGTTGAGTTCCTTGTCGTTGAGTTGGACGGCGTGGCTGCGCAACGTCGACGACGCGGGGATCAAGGGGGTCGTGATGCCCGCCCGGTGCAGGTGGCCGGCGTTGGCGTCGACGACCTGACGCCAGTGCGGATACAGGTCGGTCTTGGTCGCGACGATCGCGGCGACCGGGCAGATCTCCAGCGCCTGGCGGATGAAGGTCATCTCCGGCTCGGTGAACTCCTGGCTGGTGTCGCTGATCATCAGCATGGCGTCGGCGTCGGGCAGCAGCCCCAGCGTCGCCGAGAGGTGTGGTTGGCCGTGGCCGCCGACACCCGGGGTGTCGACGAACGCCAGACCGCCCTTGAGCAGCGGGCTGGGCACCGTCACCTCGACGCGCAGCACCTCACGGCCGTCGGCCTGCGGTGCGCGGCGCAGATCCTTGCCGAGGTCGGTGGTCGGGATCTCGACGAGTTCGGGTTCCTCGCCGTCGGGACGGGCCACCACCAGCCGCGCCGACGGCTGTTCGGCATACGACACGACGGTGGCCAGGACCGTCGACTCGTCGTCGCCGACCCGGGCCACCGGCATGTTGAGCAGTGAGTTGAGCAGCAGGCTCTTGCCCTGTTTGAGCTGCCCGGCGATCACCACCCGGATCTGCGGGTCACCGATGCGTGTGCGGGCGCGCGCCAGCCGCGCCACCAGGTCGCCGCGGTCCTGCGCCTCGGCGATCTTGGTGGTGTGCTCGATGAGCTCGGTGACCACCTTGCGCGTATCGGCCACGTTGCGGGGGCCGTTCGGTCGGGTCATGACGCCCTTCTCTCACGCGGAGTTGTTCACACGGTAGGCGCGCGAACTGGCGGGGACCATGTCGGTCCCCGCCAGCTGCGTCATCCGGTTGTCGGTCAGAACACGTCCAGACCGGTGTTGGTGTCGTTGTTCGACGCGACGTCGGTGTCGATACCGGTGTTGGTCTCGAAGCCGGTGTCGTTGCCCGAGAACAGGCTCGTGTTGGTCTCGTTGCCCGAGCCGATCGCGGTGTCGTTGCCGGAGCCGATGTTCGACTCGTAGCTCGAGGAGTTGTCCTCGATCTTGCTCTCGGTCGAGGTCGAGGTGTTGGTCTCGACCGAGGTGTTGACCGAGTTGTCCTCGACGTTGTCGCTGCCGTAGTCGCCGTCGATCTGCGTCCCGGCGTTGACGTCGTTGTCGGTGATGATGATGCCGCCACCGTTGCCGCCGTCGCCGCCGACCGCGTTGCCGCCGCCGATCCCGATCAGGCTGCCGCCGCCGTCCGCACCGCCGCCGTTGCCGCCGCTGGTGTCGACGTCGTTGAGCACCGGCGCGTCGTTGTCGGCGATGAGGTCGCCACCCGCGGTCTGCGAGTTGTCCTCGACCTCGTTGTCCTTGCCGACGACCACGTTGGAGCCGGAGCCGGCCAGGATGTCGCCGTTGTTCATGGTGTTGCCGTCGCCGAGAACCGCGCCGTCACCGCTGACGATGTCGCCGTCGTTGTCGCCGCCGACCACGACGCCGCCGTTGGTGGCGGTCTGGGTGGTCTTGTCGCCGAGGGTGATGTCACCGAAGCCCAGGTTGAAGGCACCGTTCTGGGCGTTGGCGCCTGCGGCCTGGTCGGGGCTGGCGATCGGGACGTTGTTGCCGCTCAGCAGGTCGGTGTCGTTGCGGCTGGCGAACTCGGTCGTCGGCGCGAACGAGGTCTGCGGCGAGAACGGCGAGGCGAAGTTCGAGGCCAGCTGGTGGTGGTCGGCGACCGCCCGCTGCAGGCCGACGATCGGGTCGCCGCCGCCGAGCGCGTAGCCGGCGGGTGCGGCCGTCGCGGCCACCGACGCCAGCTGCGCGGCGGTAACGTTCGGCAGGCCCGCATCGCGCAGCGCACCGTCCGGGTCGACGACGAAGGACGCCGCCGAGGCCGGGCTGCGGAACAGGTCGAGGATGAAGTCAATGATGTTCATGTGACTGCCTTTCGTGTCTTCCCGGTTCCCCGGGGAGGTTGTCTCGCCGGCCCTCCGGCGATCTGGACACCACGTTATGGAGTTCGAGACACCCGGCCAACGGGGTTGCCACCCCTCGCTCAGCGATCCGCGTAGGGGGTGGGAGCTCATCCCCATTAGGGGAATAGGGGGATCCATCGGGGGATATCGGGATGAGCGGAATAACCCCAGCTCAAGCACCAAAAAACCCACGCGGACGGGAATCCGCGCGGGTTTCGGTGAAGCGAGTGGGGTCAGTCGAACAGGTCGAACCCCGGGTTTTGGCCGGGATCGTGGTCGGCCGGCTGGACGTCGTCGAGCGCCGCACCCCACACGTCGTCGAGGCCTGTGCCCGCAGGCGTCGCCTCGTCCAGCACCGGGTCGGTGAGCTGCGTCGACAGCGAGTCGACGAGGGTGTCGGATCCGGTGAGCGGGTCGGCGGCCTGGTCGAAGTGATCGGTCGTGTCGATGACGGCGGATGTGGTGTCGATGACGGCCGAGGCGGGTGCCGGATCGGCGAACGCGTCGAACGCCGCGGTGGCGGCGCCGCTGGACCACACATTGCCCGCGGCCTCCGCCCCGAAGGGGTCCAGGCCGGTCGACGCCGCGGCCATCGGCATCGATTCCGTCACCACGGGGATCAGGTTGTCGACGTCGACGCTGGTCACGTCGGTGAGCTGCGCATCTGCGATGGCTGCGGCAGGATCGGCGGCGTACCGTGCGGCAGCGTCGGGGTCCCGCACCAGCGACATCACGAAGTCGAGTAGTGAGTTAGCCATCGAGCACCCTTTTCCATTACCGATCCCATGACTGATCGTGTTCACGCGGGTCGGGAGTCAGTCCCCCGACTGCTTGTCACGATGCTATGCACGCCGGACGCCCACGGGATCGGTGCGCAGCCCACTCCCGCGCCTCGACCATTAGGGGGTTAGGCGTTAGGGGATGCGCGCCACTAGGGGGATTTCCCGAGGATGCGGGGACCCCGGCGTTATTGTGGTGGCCGGCCCAGACAGGAGACATGCCACCATGACCGAACCCCTGGGGTTGTCGATCGGGATGACGAACCTGGTCGCGGCCCGCGTCGGCCGCCCGCCGGTGATCCGACGTGCCATCCTCACCCTCTTCGCCGACCGGGCCCCCGAGGTGGGCGTGCCCGGTGAATGGTCGGCGAACCCCACCGAACCCGGCCTCGTGCTGAGCGGATTCGTCGACCGGGTCGGCGATCCCGTCCCGCTGGTCGCCTCCGACGGTTCCGCACACCGCGGTGAACTGGTGCTCGCCGAAGCGCTCGACGCGATGGCCCGCACGGTCGACGGCGGTTCGCCGATCGCCATCGCGGTGCCCGCCCACTGGGGTCCGGGCACCGTCGGGGCGCTTCGCGGGGCGCTGCGCAACCGGCCGAACCTCGCACCGCACGGGGTGCCCGCCGCGCTGATCCCCGACTCGACCGCCGCGCTCGCCGCGCTGCAGGCCGCGCCGGGGCTGCCCGACCAGGGCGTGGTCGTCCTCGTCGACCTCGGCGGCAGCGGCAGCAGCATCTCGCTGGCCGATGCGGGCGCCAACCTCGACGCCGTCGGCCAGACCGTGCGCTACCCGGAGTTCTCCGGCGATGCGATCGATCAGGCGCTGCTCAACCATGTGCTGGTCGGTATCGCCGATGCCGGGTCCGCGGATCCGGCGAGCACCGCCGCGGTCGGATCGCTCGCCCGTCTGCGCGACGAGTGCCGCCAGGCCAAGGAACGGCTGTCCGCCGACACCGCGACCGCGGTGCCGGTCGATCTGCCCGGGGTGCAGTCGGACATCCGGGTGACACGGCCCGAACTCGAGCAGCTGATCTCCGAACCGCTCGGCGGGTTGCTGAACGCGATCGAGGACACGTTGCAGCGCAACCAGATTCCGGTGGCGAACGTGACCGCGGTGGCGACGGTCGGCGGCGGGGCGGCGATCCCGCTCGTCACCCAGCGGCTCTCCGAGCATCTGCGGGCACCGGTCGTCACGACCCCGGAGTCGCAGCTCAACGTCGCCGCCGGCGCCGCGTTGGTGGCCAATCAGAGCGCCGACGCCGACGCTCCGACCGGCATGGCCCCGGCCGCCGACGCCCCGACGAGCATGGGCGCAGCGGCCTGGGCGGCCGGTGCGGCCGGACTGGCCGCCGGCGCGGCCGCCGCGGACGGGGCCTCGTCGGCGACCTTCCGCGCGCTGGCCTGGTCACAGGACGACGAACCCGCCGGTGAGCCCGTTCCCTACGCGGGTGCGGACTACGACCCGTCCGCAACCGGGGCGCGCCCGCCGGTCGCGTTCGCACCCGACGACACCGGCTACGGGGCCGGTCACGGTGAGGAACCCGGGCCGCTGCCCTGGTACAAACGCCCGCCGGTGCTGTTCGGCGCGGCCGCCGCGGCGGCGCTGGCGGCGCTCAGTGGCCTGGCGATCACCCTGACCGGCACCGAAGGTGATTCGACGCCGGTGACCGAGACCGCGACGACCTTCTCGATGGAACCGTCGCCGCAGGCCCCACCCCCGCCGGTCACCACTGTCACCATCGGACCCGACGGCGTGGCCACCACCACGGTGAGCCAGCCGCCACCACCTCCTCCGACGACCACCCAGCAGACCACCACGACGACTCAGCCCACCACGACCACGACGACCACCACCCAACAGACCACGACGACCACCCAGCCGACGACGACCACCACGCGGCCGACTACGACCCAGCCGCCGACCACGACGCAGCCGCCGCCGACCACCACGGCCGCACCGCCGCCGACGACGGTGGACCCGCCCGATCCGCCGGTCACGACCGTTCCCGTGCCCGACGACGGCGCCTGATCGCACACGATGGCAAGCCCGGCGCCGCACCGTCCGGCGGAGCTTCCGGCCGCGGCGCGCGAGGCCGTCACGGCGATCGAAGCGGACCCCGCGGCGCCGGCGAAGGTTCTGGTCACCGGGGGGATCGGGACCGGTAAGTCGACCGTGCTGGCGGCGGTGCGTGCGGCCCTGCGGTCGGCGGGCCGTCCGGTGCTGTCCCGGCCGCGGCGCCCCGACGACCCCGCCGAGGCCGCGGTGGTCGTCGACGATGCGCACCTGCTCGACCCCGGCGACCTCGATCGGCTCACCGATCTGGTGGCCGATTCGGGATCGACGGTGGTGATCGCCACCCAGCCGCTCGCACACAATGCGCCGCTGCGCGCACTGGTCACCGCGCTCGAACGCGAAAACCCCGCCGTCGCACTGGGTTCGGTCACCGCGGTGGAGGTGGGCCGGGCGGCGGCCGCGACGCTCGGTGCCGCCCCGGCACCCGAGGTCGTCCGGCTACTGACCGCCGTCACCGCCGGTCTGCCGTTCCTGCTGCGGCCCGCGCTCACCGCGGTCGGCGACGGGGCCGCGGCGGTCCGGCAGGCGGCGCGCATCGCGCTGATCGAACGGCTGCGCCGCCTCGACGAACCGCTGCTCGACACGCTGCTGGTGGCGTCGCTGAGCCCCGAACTGGGACCCGACGACGTCGCTGCGGCCCTGCACATCCCGTCCGACGCCGCACTCGCCGTCGTCGACCGGGCCAGGGCGAGCGGACTTCTCGAACCGGCGTACCACCACAGCTTCCTGCGCACCGTGCACGAGGGCATCGCCCAGCTGGTGGGCGCCGCCCGCCACCACGACATCGAGGTGTCGCTGCTCCGTTCGCAACTCGAATTGTCAACGCTGACAGCAGATCTCGCGTTGAGAATGGCAGAACACGGACTGCGCGACGAACGGCTCGGCACCGCGCTGGCCGATCTGGCCGCGCAGACCGCCAACGACCCTGCCCGCTCGGCACGGCTGTACCGGGCGGCCGCCGACGCCGGCGCCACCGCACTCAGCGCGCAACTCGCCGACGCACTCGCGCTGACCGGGGACTGCGCGACGGCGGGCCGCATCGCCGATGAACTGCTCACCTCCCAAGACCCCGACGAACGGGCCGCCGCGGTGCGGATCTCGGCGAGCATCGCGATGCACGACGGCAGCGCCGCCCATGCTTTCGACCTCTTCCGCTGGCTGGGGCCGTCCCCCGACGCGCTGCTGAGCGCCGCGGGCACCGTCGCCGCACTCGCCGCCGCTGACGGGGACACCGCCAGGGAGCTCGCGCGGACGCAGGCCGCCGGACCCCCGACGTCGATCGCCCGCGCGGCGCGCAGCCTCGCCGACGGGCTCATGCTGTCCCTCGACCAGCCCTACCCCGTCGCGGCGGCGCGGCTGGGGCAGTCACTGAACGCCGATGCCGGCGTCGTCACCCCCGACACCCCGGTCGCACTGGTGACGCTGGCGGCGCTGCACGGCGGCGACCCGGTCCGCGCCCGCAGCGTGATGGGCCGGGCCGTTCGCAGCGGGCGCGACGACGGATCCGGCGATGCGATATTCGTCACGTACCGGCACCGCCTGCTGCTGGGCTGGACGCACATGCAGGACGGCCAGTTGCAGGCCGCGGCCACCGCGCTTCCGCGGCCCACCGCCGACCTGCACCGCCGCGATGCGCTGTGGGCGGCCGCGCTGCAGACCGCGATCGCGCGGCGCAGCGGGGACAGCGGCGCCATGCAGATGCACTGGTACTCCGCGGTGGAGGTGCTGGCCGAATACTCGGTCGACCTGTTCGCGCTGCTCCCGCTCGGCGAGCTGTGGGTGGCCGCGGCCCGGCTGCGGCAGGTCGAGCGGTTACAGCACACCCTCGACGAGGCCTTCGCGCTGCTCACGGCGCTGGGCGATCCGGTGCTGTGGTCGGTGCCGCTGCACTGGGCGGGTGTGCACGCAGGCATCCTGGCGAACTCTCCGGAAGCGGTCGCCCCGCACGGGCAGGCGCTGACCGCCGCCAGCCGCGACGGGCGCGCACAGAGCGCGTTCGCGAAAGCGCTGGCCTCGGCCGGTCGCACCTGGTTGCGGGTGCTCGCCAACCACGTCGATGTCGACGAGGTGTCCGCTGCCGCCCGCGGGCTGGCGCAGTTCGGCCACACCTGGGACGCGACGCGGCTGGCCGGGCAGGCCGCCCTGCAGACGCCGGACGGCCGGGTGTCGCAGGCGATGCTGCAGCTCGCGCGCGACCTCAAACAAAGCGTCGCCGGCGCCGAGGTGCCGACCGAGACGACCGGTATGGGTGCACCGACGCCCGCGGCGGCCACCCCGGCAGCGACCCCGGCCCGGGCCGCCCCGGCGCAACTCTCGGAACGGGAACGCGAGGTGGCAGAGCTGCTGCTGCTCGGTATGCCCTACCGGGACATTGGCGCTCAACTGTTCATCTCAGCGAAGACCGTCGAACACCATGTGGCCCGGATCCGCCGCCGGCTCGGCGCGGAATCGCGGTCCGAGATGCTGTCGATGCTGCGCGCACTTCTCGCCCCCTCGGGCTGACCACAGGGCGGGTTAGGGCAGCCTTCGTAGCGGCCCGCTTGGCAATGGTGACACTATGAGCAGGACCAAGCCTAAGTTACCGACGGGTAACTTGGGCTAAGTTACTGCTCAGTAACTTCACCCCGGGAGGCCGCGCGTGGACACGCAGATTCTGATCCGACTCATCGTCGGGTTGCTGATGACCGGCATCGTGATCGCACTCGCCGCAAAACGCGTGCTGTGGTTGACGAAGCTGATCCGGTCCGGCGCGCCCACCAGCGAGGCGAACAACCGCAAGGACAACCTCGGCAAACGCATCACCACGCAGTTCGAAGAGGTCTTCGGCCAGACCCGCCTGCTGCGCTGGTCGATCCCCGGTATCGCGCACTTCTTCACGATGTGGGGCTTCTTCATCCTCGCGTCGGTCTACCTGGAGGCCTACGGCCTGCTGTTCGACCATGACTTCCACATCCCGATCATCGGCACGTGGGACGCACTCGGTTTCCTGCAGGACTTCTTCGCCGTCGCGGTGCTGCTCGGCATCATCACCTTCGCAATCATCCGCATCGTCCGCGAGCCCAAGAAACACGGCCGCGACTCCCGGTTCTACGGTTCGCACACCGGTGGCGCCTGGCTGATCCTGTTCATGATCTTCAACGTCATCTGGACCTACGCGCTGGTGCGTGGCGCCGCCGCGGACGTCGGCAACCTGCCCTACGGCAACGGCGCGTTCTTCTCCCAGTTCATGGGCTGGGTCCTGAGCCCGCTCGGCCACGACGTCAACGAGTGGGTCGAGACCATCGCCCTGCTGCTGCACATCGCGGTCATGCTGGTCTTCCTGCTGATCGTGCTGCACTCCAAGCACCTTCACATCGGTCTGGCGCCCATCAACGTCACGTTCAAGCGGCTGCCCAACGGCCTCGGCCCGTTGCTGCCGATGGAGTACAACGGCGAGCCGATCGACTTCGAGGATCCCGCCGAGGACGCCGTGCTGGGCCGCGGCAAGATCGAGGACTTCACCTGGAAGGGCTACCTCGACTTCACGACGTGCACCGAATGCGGCCGCTGCCAATCGCAATGCCCGGCGTGGAACACGGGTAAGCCGCTGTCGCCCAAGCTCGTGATCATGAACCTGCGCGACCACATGTTCGCCAAGGCGCCCTACATCCTCGGCGACAAGGAGTCGCCGCTGGAGAACACCCCCGAGGGCGGTCTCGGCGAGGAACTGCGCGGTGAGAAGGAATCCGAGAAGCACTCCCACGACCACGTCCCGGAGTCCGGCTTCGAACGGATCATGGGCTCCGGACCCGAGCAGGCCACCCGCCCGCTGGTCGGCACCCTCGAACAGGGCGGCGTGATCGACCCCGACGTGCTGTGGTCCTGCACCACCTGCGGTGCCTGCGTCGAGCAGTGCCCGGTCGACATCGAGCACATCGACCACATCGTGGACATGCGCCGCTACCAGGTGATGATGGAGTCCGAGTTCCCCGGTGAACTCGGTGTGCTGTTCAAGAACCTGGAGACCAAGGGCAACCCCTGGGGCCAGAACGCCAAGGACCGCACCAATTGGATCGACGAGGTCGACTTCGACGTGCCGGTGTTCGGCAAGGACGTCGAATCCTTCGAGGACTACGAGTACCTGTTCTGGGTCGGCTGCGCCGGCGCCTACGAGGACCGCGCGAAGAAGACCACCAAGGCGGTCGCCGAACTGCTCGCGATCGCCGGCGTCAAGTACCTGGTGCTCGGCGAGGGTGAGACCTGTAACGGCGACTCGGCCCGACGCTCCGGCAACGAGTTCCTGTTCCAGCAGCTCGCCGCACAGAACGTCGAGACCCTCAACGACCTGTTCGAAGGTGTGGAGCGGGTCGACCGCAAGGTCGTCGTCACCTGCCCGCACTGCTTCAACACCCTCGGTCGCGAGTACCCGCAGGTCGGCGGCAACTACACCGTCCTGCACCACACCCAGCTGCTCAACCGGCTGGTCCGCGACAAGAAGCTGGTTCCGGTCACCCCCGCCGACGGTGGGGCCGACATCACCTACCACGATCCCTGCTACCTGGGCCGGCACAACAAGGTCTACGAGGCGCCCCGTGAGCTGATCGGCGCCTCCGGCGCGAAGCTGACCGAGATGCCGCGTCACGCCGACCGCGGCCTGTGCTGCGGTGCCGGCGGTGCGCGGATGTGGATGGAAGAGCACATCGGCAAGCGCGTCAACGTGGAGCGCACCGAGGAGGCGATGGACACCGCCTCGACGATCGCCACCGGTTGCCCGTTCTGCCGCGTGATGATCACCGACGGTGTCGACGACGTCGCCGCCACCCGCAACGTCGAGAAGGCCGAGGTCCTCGACGTGGCCCAGCTGCTGCTCGGGTCGCTGGACAAGAGCGGCGTCACGCTGCCGGAGAAGGGCACCGCGGCCAAGGAGGCCGAGGAGCGCGCCGCCGTTCGTGCTGAGGAGACGGCAGCGGCCGCACCGGCCCCAGAGAAGGCCCCCGAGAAGGAGCCGGAAGCGCCGGCCGAAGCACCCGCGGCCAAGGCGTCGACGGCCACCGAATCGAAGCCGGCGGCCGCAGCTCCGGCGAAGGGGCTCGGTATCGCCGGGGGCGCCAAGCGTCCCGGTGCGAAGAAGACCGCCACCGAGAAGACCGCCGCGGCGCCCGCGGAAGCCAAGGCCGAGGCACCCGCGGCCGCACCGGCCAAGGGGCTGGGTCTCGCCGCAGGCGCCAAGCGTCCCGGCGCGAAGAAGACCGCCACCGAGAAGACCACAGCTGCACCCGAGGCCAAGGCCGAGACTGCGGGCACCACCGAGGCTCCCGCGGAAGCCAAACCCGAACCCGAGGTCAAGGGGCTGGGTCTGGCCGCAGGCGCCAGGCGTCCCGGCGCGAAGAAGGCGCCCGCCAAGGCGTCGCCGAACGAAGGCGCCGCGACGGTCGTCCAGCCGCCGAACGCGGACCCGGACCAGGCCGAGGCCGGCACCGAGGCCCCGGACACCGCCGATTCGGATCGGGGTCTGGAGACCAAGCCGGAACCCGAGGTGAAGGGGCTCGGCATCGCCGCGGGCGCCCGTCGCCCGGGTGCGAAGAAGAAACCCGCCGCACCGGCTGCTGCGCCCGCGAAGCCGGCCGAACCCGAGCCGCAAGCCCAGCCTGAAGCCCAAGCCGAACCAGCACCCGAACCCGAGCCGGAGGCACCGTCGCAGCCCGCATCGGGCAACGGCGACGCCCGCGTCGTGGGTGACGAGCCGCCGGTCAAGGGCCTGGGCATCGCGAAGGGTGCCCGTCGGCCGGGGAAGCGCTGACCCCGCACGCACCGCGGTGGCGGCGGGCCTGTCCGGCCCCCGACCTGCACGAATTTCTAATTGAGTGGACGGCAATGCCACCATGGACGACGTGACCATGCCTCAGACGCCGGCCGAGCGGACCTGGCACCCCCAGGGCCACCAGCCGCGGCCCCGTACGTTCACGCAGTCGTCGAAGCTGCAGGACGTCCTCTACGAGATCCGCGGCCCGGTACACGAGCACGCGTCGCGGCTGGAGGCCGAGGGCCACCGCATCCTCAAGCTCAACATCGGCAACCCGGCGCCGTTCGGCTTCGAGGCACCCGATGTGATCATGCGCGACATCATCCAGGCGCTGCCGTACGCGCAGGGCTACTCGGACTCCAAGGGCATCATGCCCGCGCGCCGGGCGGTGTTCACCCGCTACGAACTCGTCGACGGGTTCCCGCGCTTCGACGTCGACGACGTGTTCCTCGGCAACGGGGCCTCCGAGCTCATCCAGATGGTGCTGCAGGCACTGCTGGACAACGGCGATCAGGTGCTGATCCCGGCGCCGGACTATCCGCTGTGGACGGCGTGCACCTCGCTGGCGGGCGGCACCCCGGTGCACTACCTGTGTGACGAGACGCAGGGCTGGAATCCCGACGTCGCCGACATCGAGTCGAAGATCACCGACCGCACCAAGGCGATCGTCGTCATCAACCCGAACAACCCGACCGGCGCGGTGTACAGCCGCGAGACGCTGGAGCGGATCGCCGATCTCGCCCGGAAACACCAGCTGCTGCTGCTGGCCGACGAGATCTACGACAAGATCCTCTACGACGATGCCAAGCACATCTCGCTGGCCTCGGTCGCGCCCGACGTGTTGACCCTGACGTTCAACGGGCTGTCGAAGGCCTACCGGGTGGCGGGTTACCGCTCGGGCTGGCTGGTGATCACCGGACCCAAGGAGCACGCCAGCAGCTTCATCGAGGGCATCAGCCTGCTGGCCAACATGCGGTTGTGCCCGAATGTGCCTGCACAGCATGCGATTCAGGTGGCGCTCGGCGGCCATCAGAGCATCGACGATCTGGTGTTGCCCGGCGGGCGGTTGCTCGAGCAGCGCGACGTGGCCTGGGAGAAGCTCAACGAGATTCCCGGCGTCTCGTGCGTGAAGCCGGCCGGCGCGCTGTACGCGTTCCCGCGGCTGGATCCCGAGGTCTACGAGATCCACGACGACGAGCTGCTGGTGCTCGACCTGCTGCTGCAGGAAAAAATCCTGGTTGTGCAGGGCACCGGGTTCAACTGGCCGACACCGGATCACCTGCGCATCGTCACGCTGCCGTGGGCCCGTGACCTGGCCAACGCCATCGAGCGTCTCGGCAACTTCCTGGTCAGCTACCGGCAGTAGCGAGTGTCGCACTCCCACCCGCATTCCCACTCGCTGAGCGGGCCGTCCCCGCTCGGCCCGTTGGCCGCCAGGATCGTCGTCGGGTTGCTGGCGCTCATCGGTGTCGCGGTGGCGATCGGCGCGGTGCTGCTGTGGCCGAGCCAGCAGAAGGCCGACATCCCGCTGCCCTTCCAGAACGCCGAGGGCGGTGCGGTGACGACGGAGGCCGGGCAGGTGCGCGCCACCAGCCTGGCGCCGTGCGGCAGTCCGTCGGCGGGTCAGGTGCTCACCGCCGATCCGGTCCCGACGCCGGCCGACGGGTCCCAGTGCGTACAGGTGCTCGTCGCGATCGACTCGGGGCCCAACAAGGGCGCCAACACGCTTCTGGAGTTCAGCGGCGGACCCGGCCAGCCACAGTTGGCCGCGGGGGACGACATCCGGCTCAGCCGTCAGGTGAGCCCGGGCGGCGCCACCAGCTACACGTTCTACGACTACGCGCGGGGATGGCCGCTGGCCCTGCTGGCCGCCGCCTTCGCCGTCGTGGTCGTGGCGGTCGCGCGGTGGCGGGGTCTGCGCGCGCTGGTGGGCATCGTGGTCGCGTTCGCGGTGCTGGTGGTGTTCCTGCTGCCCGCCCTGCGCGACGGCGCATCGGCCGTCCCGGTCGCGCTGGTGGCGTCCGCGGTGATCCTCTATGCCGTCATCTATCTGGCCCACGGTGTCAGCCTGCGCACCAGCGCCGCGCTGCTCGGCACGCTGACGTCGCTGCTGCTGGCCGCCGTGCTGTCCTGGGGCGCCATCGAAATCGCCCATCTCACCGGGCTTTCGGAGGACCAGAACAACGAGGTCGCCGCCTACCTGGGCAACGTGTCGATCACCGGTCTGCTGCTGGCCGGGTTCATCATCGGCTCACTCGGCGTGCTCAACGACGTGACGGTGACCCAGGCGTCGACGGCGTTCGAACTGGCCGAACTGGAGGGCAGTTCGCGGCGGGCGGTCTTCGTCGGCGCGATGCGGGTGGGCCGTGACCACATCGCGAGCACGGTGTACACGCTGGTGCTCGCCTATGCCGGCAGCGCGTTACCGCTGCTGCTGTTGTTCAGTGTCGCCAACCGCTCGCTGGTCGACGTGCTGACCAGTGAGAGCGTGGCCATCGAGGTCGCGCGCTCGGCCGTCGGCGGTATCGCGCTGGCACTGTCGGTCCCGTTGACGACGGGAATCGCCGCTGTCCTGGCGACACCGCGGGCGGACAACCACTAGCGACGTTTCGCGGTCAGGCCCTGGGGTATCCGCCCGCCATGACCCAGCCCACCGGTCATCGTGAAGTGACCCTCGAGGTCGACGGCCGGCCACACACACTGCACCTCGACAACCGCGTCACCCTTCTCGACGCGCTGCGCGAACACCTCGGCGTGACCGCACCCAAAAAGGGATGCGACCACGGGCAGTGCGGTTCGTGCACCGTGCTGCGCGACGGACGGCGGGTCACCACCTGCCTGACGTTCGCGGTCGCCGCCGACGGTGCGCACATCACCACCGCCGCCGGTCTCGGCGACGGCGACGATCTGCACCCCGTCGCGCAGGCGTTCTCCGACGAGGACGGCTTCCAGTGCGGGTACTGCACACCGGGCCAGATCTGTTCGGCTGTCGGCATGCTCGACGAAGTCAAGTCCGGCGCACCGAGTTTCGTGTCCGACGATCTCGAGGCGGTACCGGAACTGACCGACGACGAGATCCGGGAACGGATGAGCGGCAACCTGTGCCGCTGCGCGGCGTACCCGAACATCGTCGCCGCGATCGAACGGGCTTCAGTTCAGTGAGGCGGGTTCAGTGAGGGCGTTCGACTACCACCTGGCTGAGAGCCCGGCCGATGCGGTGGCAACACTGACCGCGCATCCCGATGCCGCCTACCTCGCCGGCGGCACCAACCTCGTCGACCACATGAAGCTCGGGGTCGCCACCCCCGACCTGCTGGTCGACGTGAGCCGGCTGCCCCTCGACGAGGTGACGGCCACCGACGACGGGGGTGTGCGCATCGGCGCCACCGTTCGCAACAGCGACCTCGCCGCCCATCCGGTGATCCGGTGCCGTTATCCCGTCCTGTCGCGGGCGATGCTGTCCGCGGCGTCGGGTCAGCTGCGCAACTCCGCCACGACGGCGGGAAATCTGTTGCAGCGCACCCGTTGTGTGTACTTCCAGGACGTCACCACACCGTGCAACAAGCGCAGCCCGGGAAGCGGTTGCTCGGCGATCGGCGGCTACGTGCGCTACCACGCGATTCTCGGCGCGTCTGAACACTGCATCGCCGTGCATCCGTCCGATATGGCGGTCGCGATGAGCGCGCTGGACGGTGTGGTGGTCGTCGAGGGCTCCGACGGCGAGCGCCGCATTCCGATCGACGAGTTCTACCGGCTGCCCGGCGACGAACCTCACCGCGACACCGTGCTGCGCCACGGCGAGTTGATCACCGCGGTGGAACTGCCCGCACCGCCTCCCGGGGCGGTGTCCGAGTACCGCAAGGTCCGCGACCGGGCGTCGTTCGCGTTCGCGCTGGTATCGGTCGCTGCCGAGCTCAGCCTCGCCGACGACCGGATCGGTTCGGCGCGAATCGCTTTCGGCGGTGTCGCGCACAAGCCGTGGCGGGCCCGCCGCGCCGAGGAGGTGCTGACCGGCGCACCACCCACCGACGACACGTTCGCCGCGGCCGCCGACGCCGAGTTGTCGGCCGCCGAACCGCAGCCGGGTAACGAGTTCAAGGTTGCGCTGGCCCGCCGCACGCTGATCGCCGAACTGCGCGCGCTGACCGGACGGGGACGGCCATGACACTCCTCGACCCGCAGGCGATCGGCGCCCCGATGGCACGGCTGGACGGCCGCGCCAAGGTCACCGGCGCCGCGCCGTACGCCTTCGAACAGCGCGTCGACGATCCGGCGTATCTGCATCCGATCCAGTCGACGATCGCCCGTGGTCGGGTCGCGGCCGTCGACACCGACGCCGCCAGGGCGATCGACGGTGTGCTCGATGTGCTGACGGTGTTCGACGCCCCGGAACTCGCCGACACCTCCGATGGTGAGCTGTCGATCCTGCAGGACGACCGCGTGCACTTCCGCGGTCAGATCATCGGCGGGGTCGTCGCGGAGACGGCCGAGATCGCCCGGCACGCAGCAGGTCTCGTGCAGGTGAGGTACACCGAGGAATCGCACGACGTGGAGCTGACCGCCGACCACCCCGGGCTCTACACCCCTGAGCAGGTCAACGCGGGGTATCCGTCGGACACCGACGAGGGTGACGTGGAGGCGGCGCTGGCCTCGGCCGAGGTCACCGTCGACCAGACCTATTCGACACCGATCGAGCACAACAACCCGATGGAGCCACACGCCGCGATCGCGATATGGACCGCTGACGGGGTGACGATGTACGACTCCACACAGGGTGTGCACGCCGCGCGGAAGGCACTGGCACCGCTCTTCGGACTCGAACCCGACCAGTTGCGGGTCATCGCACCGCATGTCGGCGGCGGCTTCGGCTCGAAGGGGGCCCCGCACGCGCACGACGTCCTGGCCCTGCTGGCCGCCCAGCGCAGCGGTGGGCGGCCGGTGAAGCTGGCGCTGACCCGCCAGCAGATGTTCGCCCTGGTGGGCTATCGGACACCGACCATCCAGCGCATCCGGCTCGGCGCGAACCAGGACGGCACCCTGACCGCACTGGCGCACGAGGTCGTCGAACAGACCTCGGCCGTCAAGGAATACGCCGAACAGACGGCGGTGACGTCACGCAAGATGTACGCCGCACCGAACCGGCGCACCGCCCACCGACTCGCCGCCCTCGACGTGCCGGTACCGTTCTGGTTCCGCGCCCCGGGTGAGTGTCCCGGCGCCTACGCCGCCGAGGTGGCGATGGACGAACTGGCGGCGGCCTGCGGGGTCGACCCGATCGAACTGCGGGTGCGCAACGATCCCGAGGTCGACCCCGAGACCGGCAACCCGTGGTCGGGCCGCCACCTCGTGGAATGCCTGCGGCTGGGGGCCGAGCGGTTCGGCTGGTCGTCGCGTGATCCTGTTCCCGCACAACGTGTTTCCGGTGACTGGTACGTCGGGCTCGGTGTCGCGTCGGCGACCTATCCGGCCATGCAGATGCCGGGTAACTCCGCGCGGATCACCTACGCCGACGAGGGCCGCTACCTGGTGCAGATCGGCGCCGCCGACATCGGCACCGGCACCTGGACGACGCTGACGCAGATCGCCGCCGACGCGTTGGGTTGCGATGTGGCCGCGGTCGACCTGCAGATCGGCGACAGCGCGCTGCCGGAGGCATCGGTGGCCGGCGGATCGTCGGGCATCAACTCGTGGGGACGGGCGATCGTCGCGGCCGCACGGCAGTTCCGTCGCGACCACGGCGATCCCCCGGCGATCGGCGCGACCACGGTGGCCGAGGCACCAGAGAACCCCGAGTCCGAGAAGTTCACCATGCAGTCCTTCGGCGCCCACTTCGTCGAGGCGAGGGTCAACCGGGACACCGGGGAGATCCGTGTGCCGCGGATGTTGGGCGTCTTCTCCATCGGCCGGGCGATCAACGCCCGTACGCTGCGCTCGCAGCTCATCGGCGGAATGACGATGGGCCTGTCGATGGCGTTGCACGAGGAGAGCGTGCGCGATCCGCGGTTCGGCCACGTCGTCACACAGGATTTCGCGACCTACCACATCAGCGCACACGCCGACGTGGCCGACATCGACGCGATCTGGCTCGACGAGGCCGACGAACACGCCAACCCGATGGGATCGCGCGGCGCCGGGGAGATCGGCATCGTCGGATCGGCCGCCGCGGTGGTCAACGCCGTCTACAACGCGACCGGGGTGCGTGTGCGCGATCTGCCGGTCACCCTCGACAAGGTGCTGCCCGGGCTGCCCTGATCAGCGGTCGAGCAACTCCAGCAGATAGGCGCCGTACCCGGACTTGAGCAGGCTGTGCCCGCGGGCGGCCAACTGCTCGTCGTCGATGAACCCGACGCGCCACGCCACCTCCTCGGGTACCGAGATCTTCAGTCCCTGACGGCGTTCGATGGTGCGGACGTAGTCGCTCGCATCGAGCAGCGAGTCGAACGTGCCGGTGTCGAGCCATGCGGTGCCGCGCGCGAGTACCTCCACGGTGAGCCGGCCCTGATCGAGGTAGCGCTGGTTGATCTCGGTGATCTCGTACTCACCGCGCGCGGACTTCTTCAGCGACTTCGCGATCTCGATGACGTCGTTGTCGTAGAAGTACAGTCCGGGCACCGCGTAGTGCGATTTCGGTGTCGCGGGTTTCTCCTCGAGCGACAGGGCGGTGCCGTCGGCGCTGAACTCCACCACCCCGTACGCCGACGGGTTGGCGACCCAGTACGCGAAGATCGACCCGCCGCTGACGTCGTGGAAGCGGCGCAGTCCGGTGCCGAGCCCGGGGCCGTAGAAGATGTTGTCCCCCAACACCAGTGCGACGGAGTCGGTGCCGATGTGGTCGGCGCCGATCACGAACGCCTGTGCGAGCCCGTCCGGCTCGTCCTGCACCGCATAGGTGAGGTTGACGCCGAAATGCGCACCGTCGCCCAGCAATCGGTGAAAGGCGGGGGCGTCCTCGGCGGTGGTGATCACCTGGATGTCGCGGATGCCGGCCATGATGAGCGTGGACAGCGGGTAGTAGATGAGCGGTTTGTCGTAGACGGGCAGCAGCTGCTTGCTCGCCCCGAGCGTGATCGGGTACAGCCGGGTGCCCGAGCCGCCCGCCAGGATGATCCCCCGCATCAGCCGGTCAGGTCCTCTTCACCGAGTTCGGTGGCGGCCAGCGCGGACGACAGGTCGGCGTGGCGGAACATCGACGTCACCTTGTCGTGCACGACGCGGAAAGCGGAGGCGGCGGTACCGGTCTCCCCCGTCACCGAGGTGATCTGCTGTTCGACGACGACCACACCGTCACGGATGTAGAGCCGACCCGGTTCGGCGTTGACATCGAGTGCGCGGGCCCAATCACGCAGTGCCGCATGCCCTTGCGCCGCCCTATGGGCGTCGCCGATCTCGATGTCGTCACTGGACAGTTCGAGCAGCGTGTCGATGTCACGGGCGTTGAGCGCGTCGTGCCACGCGAGCACGGTCGCCTTCTCCGATGTGGTCATGTTCGTGAAGGTACGCCACTTTAGAAGGGCGTCTGCTCCAACCACCGGTCCCAGATCTCGGTCTTGCCGAACGCCTCGAGGCCACTGTCGGCCAGCGTGCGGCGCCGGGTCACCGCCAGCAGCAGGTCGGCGACGGGTCCGCGGACGGCGACGTCGCCCTTACCGTGTTCGTGGGTCCAGTCGATGCCATCTTCGGTGCTGGTGATCATCCACTCGCCAACCCCGCCGAGGCTTTCGTCGGTGGCGTGCAGGTGCAGCGTGTGGCCCCGTTCGATGGGCAGTCCACGGCGGCCGGCCTGCACGGCCGCCAATTCGATCCATTCGCTGAGTGCGTCGGCGGCGAGGTCGGGCGGGAGGTCGTACGGCTGCCCGAGCGCCAGCGCCGCGTCCGCGCGGTGGACGGCGACCTCGTGCACGCGGCGACGGATCCACCACCCGGCCGGACGCGTCCCGAGGAACGTCCAGACCTTGGTGCCGGAGCCGACGCTGTCGACGGCGTGGATGAGCAGCCGGGCACCGTCACGCAGCCATTGGATCGCGCCGTCCGGATCCTCGGGCGGCCGGCCGTCGCGCACCTCGCGCGGGTCGAGGGGTTCATGGCGCCGTTCGGCGACGATCTGCGCGGCCCAGCGGTTTCCGCGGCCGACGTGGCGGAACAGCTGTCTGAGCGTCCAGTCCCCGCACGTCGTCACCGGCGTCTCCGGATCGCCCGTCGCGATCAGGTCACCGAAGCTGTTGGTCTGCTCGAGCAGCGCCGCCCGGAAGTCCACGTCACGAACCTAGCGCGGCGCGGGCGGTTCCGAGCGTGATCGGCAGAGTCGACCACCCGCGCAACACCCTGGTGTCGCGGCGGCTGGCCGTCCCGGCCAGTTTGGCGTCGGGGAACCGGTCGAAGAAGGTCCGCAGTCCCACTTCGCCTTCGGCGCGCGCGAGTGCGGCGCCCAGGCAGAAGTGCCTGCCGCCGGAGAACGACAGGTGCTTGCCGGCGTTGTCGCGTTCGATGTCGAAGCGATGGGGGTCGTCGAAGACCTTGGGATCGCGGTTGGCACCGGCGAGGTGGATGATGATCAGCTCACCGGCCCGGACCGGCACCCCGGCCACCTCGACGTCCTTCTTGGCCACCCGTGCGCTCATCTGCACCGGGGAGTCCAGCCGCAGGATCTCCTCGACGGCGGTCGGCCACAGTTCCGGGCGGTCCCGGAGTTTCGCCAGTTGGTCCGGGTGGTCGAGCAACATCTTGATGCCGTTGCCGAGCAGGTTGACGGTGGTCTCGAATCCGGCGGCGAGGACCAGCCCGGCCGTCGCCTGCAGTTCCCGTTCGCTCAGGCCCGCCCCGTCCTCGGTGGCCGAGATCAGTTGGCTCAGCAGGTCGTCGCCGGGGTTGCGGCGCAGGTTCTCGAGGTGGTTGACCAGCCAGGCGTTGAAGCCGACGATGCCGCTGTGCACCCGTAGGTACTGCTGCCAGCTCAGGCCGATGTCGAGGCTGGGCGCGCCGAGTTCGCCGTAATGGAGGATCTGGGCGCGGTCCGCCTCGGGGACGCCGAGCACGTCGCTGATCACCGAGACCGGCAGCAGCGAGCAGTACCGCGCGACGATGTCGACGGGTCCGCTGCCGGTGGCGTCGCGTTCGAGGTCGTCGAGCAGTTTCACCGCGGTGGCCTCGACCCCGTCCCGCAGTGCGGTGACGGCGCGGGTGGTGAACACCGATGACACCAGCTTGCGGCAGCGGGTGTGGTCGGGCGGCTCGATGGACAGCAGCGACGGGGGTTCGATCGGGTGCAGCAGTCCCGTGTCGGTGCGGTCGATGACCCGGCGCAGCGGTCTGGGCAGCTCACCGCCGAGCGATGACACCCGGAAGTCGTCCGAGCGCAGCAGTTCGTGGGCGACGGCGTGGTCGAACGTGATGAGCCCGACGCGCCCCCGGATCAGCGGTCCCTTCACCCGGTGTTCGTCGGCGAAGGCCGCCGGGTTCGCGCGCACCGTCGGGTCGGCGATCAGCCGCGCCTGGGGGTCGCCGCGGCGCATCCCCAGCCGTGACATACCGCGGACGAACCCGTGCAGAGCCAGCCACCGGACCCGCTGCCGAATCGTTGCCCCCGAGGAGTCGTGCACCATCACTCGAGCTTAAGGAGGGGCCGCAGATCGTCCAAGCGGTCGAACAGATGCCAGACGTAGGCCGAGGAACCGTCCTCGCGGTGCGGGTGCAGATCGGCCAGGTCGGGGTCGTTGCGGTAGCTGTTGAACGCTTCCTTCGACTCCCATTCGACCAGGATCAACACCTGGCGGGGTTCGATGTCACCGGTGACCGACTCACGGAACTTGCCGAGCGCGACGACACGGCCGCCGTGGGCGGTCACCGCGGCGGGCGAACGCCGGGCGTAGGCCAGGTATTCGTCGCGGTTCGCGACGTCGAACAGGTTGAGCGCATACACCGGCGACATGGCCGGAAACGCTACCGTCCGCTCAGTCACCGCCGCCGAAGGACGGGAACGGCCACACCGAATCCTCGCCGCCCGACGATCCGCCTCCGTCGTAGGACCCGGAGCCGGACCCTGAGCCAGACCCTGAGCCGTAGTCACCGCGACTCGACCCGGAACCGCCACCCGAACTCGAGGGCGGGTAGTACGGATTCGACGGCGCCTGGGGCACCGACGGCACGTAGGGCGTCTGGGGCACCGACGGCACGTACGGCGTCTGGGGCACCTGCGGCACGACAGGCTTCGGCGCTTGCGGCACCGTCGGAACGGTCGGCCGCTGAGGCCAGTAGTCGTCGTCCTGCTTCGGCGGCGTCTGCGGCTTCGGCTGCCACGGGTTCGGCCACGACGGGCGTTCGGGCTCGTCGTCGTCGCGGAAGATCGGCGGCAGCTGGGGCCGCGGCAACCGGATGACCGGGGGCGGCAACACCACCGGCGGCCGGAACACCGGCGCCGGGAGAACCGGGACCGGCGCGGGCACCGGCGCTGCGGAAATCGGCGCGGGCACGGGGGCGGGCGGCGCCGCGGGGAGCGGCGCGGGTGCCGGGGGTGCCGCCGGGACGGGAGCCTTCTCGACGTACACGGTGCGGGGCGCAGCCGGGGCCGGGGCCGGGGCCTCCCGCACGACAGGCACCGGAGCCTTGATGGTCTCGGCCGGCGGGGCGGGCGGGGCGACCGCCGGCTGAGCCTCCGGCGCGGGCGCCGGACGGGGTGCCTGCGCGCTGGGAACGATGGCGGCCTCGGCGGGGCTGGGCCGCTGGTCGGCGGTGGGGCGGATGTTCACGGCCAACGAGATGACCAGGGCCACCACGCCGACCACGAAGATCGACGACAGGGCGCTGCCGACCAGCAGGAACGGCTTGCGGTTCTCGTCGTCGGCCGGGGTGGGGGCGGCCTCGGGCTCGGCGAACACCATTTGCGGTGCGGCGGCGGCGCTGCTGACCGGGGCCAGCTGCGTGGCGGCGGCGCCGAACGCGGCATACGAGCTGCCCGCGGTGGTTCCCTCCTCGGGATCCTGCGAGTAGGCCAGCCCGACGGTCGAGGCCTCGAAGTCCGGTGCGTGCGCGGATGCCAGGGCCGCACCGCGGGCCAGCGCGAGCTCGGGTTCCTCCGGGGCGTTGATCGGCAGCGACAGCAGACGTCCGAGATGCGCCTTGACCTCGCTGACGTCGACGCCGGAGCCGACGACGAACATGCCCTGCGGCGGGGAGTCCTGGGCGTCGACGGCGGCGGCCATCTCGGTGAGCACGGCCATCGCGTCGGTGCTGTGCAGGCTGCGGCTGAGCACCTTGGTGACCGACCCGTCGTCGGTCTGCACGACCGACAGCGTGGCGGCGTCGCGGTCGATGAAGAACAGCGCTGTGGCGGTGTAGCCGACGGCGCGGCCGACCGCCTGGGCCAGCGATGCCGCGGCGTGACCCTCGGACACGAGCATGACGTCTTCGATGCCGCGTGCTGTGAGCGTGTCGCGCAGGGCGGCCGCCGAGGCGTGATCACTCCACGCCACGCCGACCGACCGGAGGTGGTGGCCGCCCGCGGCGGCGCTCTCCTGCGTGCCGAGCACCGCGGCGACGACCTGATCGGCCGCGTTCGACGTTGCTGAGCCTTCGACAGCGTTGATGTCGAAGACGTCGTGGTCGACGGTCACCCCGTCGGCCTTCTCGCCTTCGACCAGCACCATGCGGACCGTCGTCGGTGTCATCGAGACACCAAGTACGATGTCCACCAAGCCCTCCAAAAGTTTGCTATATCGATTATGCCGTCCCGGCGCGCCCGAACCGAACGAGCCGACAACTAGAACCTTCATCGCCGCGACCTGCCGAGTCGTTACACGCCACGGCGTTAGCTGATCGCGTACGAGAAACCCTACTCGGAACTACGACAACCGGCCCCTGCCAGTTCGAATTCCCCGCGCTGAGTCTGCGCCCACGGCGTCGCGTTCTCGCATGTCTGCGACGTGGCCGGCCTGCGCCGTCGTTCGTGACCAGGTGGCGAAGTTTCGGGCCAATCTCCGCCGTGCGGTCACGAACGTGGCGCGGTGTCTTCTCGCGCATCGGCACCCTGGCGCAGGGCCGAACAGACTCAGCTCAGCTTGATGAAGTTCTGGTAGGACCGCGAGGGTGTCGGCCCGCGTTGACCCTGGTATTTCGAGCCGACCTTGGCGCTGCCGTAGGGGTGTTCGGCCGGGCTGGTCAGGCGCAGCAGGCAGAGCTGGCCGATCTTCATGCCGGGCCACAGTGTGATCGGCAGGTTGGCGACGTTGGAGAGTTCGAGGGTGATGTGGCCGCTGAACCCGGGGTCGATGAAACCGGCCGTCGAATGGGTCAGCAGGCCGAGGCGCCCGAGCGACGATTTGCCCTCGAGCCGGCCGGCCAGGTCGTCGGGCAGGGTGCACGTCTCGAGCGTCGAGCCGAGCACGAACTCACCGGGATGCAGGACGAACGGCTCACCAGGCGACGGTTCGACGAGGCTGGTCAGTTCGTCCTGCTGCTTGGCCGGGTCGATGTGGGTGTAGCGGGTGTTGTTGAAGACCCGGAACAGGGTGTCGAGGCGGACGTCGACGCTCGACGGCTGCACCAGGCTGTCCTCGAACGGATCGATGCCCAGCCGTCCGGCGTCGATCTCGGCGCGGATATCACGATCGGAGAGCAGCACCCGACGAGACTATCGGCTCGGAGTGATAATCTCCGTGATCACCAGCGTGAGCTGGCAAGGCCGATGTAGTTCAATGGCAGAACATCAGCTTCCCAAGCTGAATACGCGGGTTCGATTCCCGTCATCGGCTCCAAGTGCCCTGCTAGGTGCGGCACAGGAGTTCGCCAGCTAACAGGAAAGCTCGAAATTCCGTACTTTCCCCGTACAAACGATTCTCAAGCTTGGTTGCTGGCCCATGTCTCCAACACGTCGCGGGCATCTGGGCCGGCCGTCACCCGCTGAACGTAATGCCCTTCGGTTGTGGCGAGCTGGGCGTGCGCAAGCTGACGTTGGGCCGCTTCGACACCAAGTCCATCGCGCACGACCGTCGCGACGGTCCGGCGGAAACTGTGTGGTGTCACCCACTTGAGGTGTTCGTGGCCGGCAAGCGCTTCGCGCAAGGACGACCGGATGTTTGTCAGTGCCACTAGGCCGCCGTCACGGTTGGTTAAGACCGGCCCATCGGGACCCGTCACCGCGTACAGGTCGGCCAGGACCTGGACACCGAACGCCGGCAAGCTCACAGTGTGCGGGGGCGCGCCGCCTTTGCGTCCGTTCTGCCGATGGAGTGGCTTGCCGGCCACTCTGCCCGCGTCAACCACGGTGCCGTTCACCGTCACGGTCGGAGGTGTACCGAGGAGGTCGACATCCTCCCACCGGATCGCCAGCACCTCACCCGGCCGCGCACCGGTGGCCGCAAGCAGTTCGATGAACGCCGGCAGCATCCGACCCCGCCGGGGTCCCGGACCCCTATGTCCGCAGAATGCTCTGACCGCCAGGCGTACCTGCTCAAACTCCATCGCCGTCAACGCCCTTGCGGGCTTACGAACCAGTTTGGCGGTCCGCGTTTCCCGAATTGGGTTGTTGCCGATCACGTCGAACCTGACAGCCAACGAGTACATGCCCGAGAGGATGATGCGCATGTAGGTGGCAGGCGCCGGCGACAGGGCCTTCAAGTAGGAATCTGCGCGGCTTGTCGACAACTCCGAGATTCGGAGCGCGCCGAGCTGATGAGCGCCGTGCAATCTCCACGTATCGCGGTAGAGCGTTGCCGTCCGCTCCCCGATCCGATCCTCAGTGATCTTCACCGGCATCCATGCGTCGAACAGGTCGGAAAGCGTCGTGCGATGGTTGATCACCCCGCTGGGCTCCCCGACTGCGAGCTCCGCGGCGATCCGTCGTTTTAGCGTCCGCCGGGCATCCTCGGCGGACTTTGCAGACCGCGCCTCACGCTCTCGCCTCTTACCGCTATGGAGCCTGACATACGTTGTCGCATAGAAGATTCCATTGCGCTCGCGTTCAGTGATCTTGCCATGCTCGCCTGGTGCCATCCGCTGCCTAGGCATCGTCTTCCATTCCGCGCAGATCTTCTAGGTACCGATCTCGGGCCACTTGAAGGGACTCGATGAGTTCGCGGTACCGTCTCGCTTCATCGATAAGGCGCTCGCGGTATCGCTCCGGCATATTCAGGCGTTTGGCGCCCTCCTCGGCCTGGAAAAGATTGTGGCGCTGCGTTTCTAGCTTTTCTTCGACTTCGGCGATCAGCATCCGCAGAACCGCCCGATCAGAACGGGCGCCTGGAATGTCGACGCCCGCCGTAGCCCTGTCCAACCACTTGGACCAATCTGCCTCCAACGCGACACCCAGCGCGATCAGTTCGGGCAGCGTAACCCCCTGCTCACCCTTTTCTATCCGCGGTATCGCCACCCGGTGGACAGGTGCGCCGATCTTCTCGGTTGCCTCGGCCAGACGGACGTACGACATGCCCCGTTCTTCCCGCGCCGACCTCACGGCCTCACCAACGCGTTCTGCGACCTCTCGGGTCCAACTTCGGCTGTCGTCCATGGCGACATCATCGCACAGTTTCTGTTGACTTTCCGACATCCCGATGTACTGTCGGGTTCGCGACAGCACGGTCGCGAACTCGACAGGAGGCCGATGAACCGGAACAACAATCACGCCGAAGTAGGTGCCCGTCTCGGAGTGAGCCGAACGGTAGTTTTCAACCTCTGGGCATCGGGGGATCTGGCCTCGGTCACGATCGGGCGTCGGCGTTTTAGCACGGATCGGCAGATTGACGAGTACCTGGCGCGTCTGGAGCACGCTGCCCGGCCTGGGCCGGACGCTGCCTGATGCGCTGGCCACAGGAGGATCACGCCGACATCGGCCTGATTCCGAATTCTGACAGCACCGAGGACCTGCGGAGGGCGACGGCCTCCGTCGGCGCCGGTGCACCAAACACTGGACGGGAACAGGCAACGAACCGCCGCGGCCCATTCGAGCCAAGTACGTAATGGCTGGCCAACTCGTCGGTCGAGGGGTCACCGCCTGGAATCTCCCTGGAGCCAGTGTGTCCACGCGGTCAATACGACCTATCCAGATTGGGAATCGAAAACCAGCTTTCGAGCGGACATGTGCCGCACAGCGCGCGGACGGACTACGAACGCCGGAAGAAGCAAGCAGGTCTACGAGATGAGGCGCCGCAACCCTATTTACGTAGTGGGCGACAAGCAGCGCACTGGCTACTCGATTCTCTCCGACGAGTTGATCCGCACCGGACCGCACAAAGACGCACTCGGCACCGACGGATTCGCCGTTCTGGCCTACCTGCTGTCGGTCGCAACGTCGGCCCAGTCCGGCCGGCGCCTATGGGAGACATCGGCTGCCGAAATTTCCGAGCGTTTCGGCTGGCCTGGGAACCGCCGGCGCGTCACCGCAGCCATCGGGGCAGCGGTCAAAGATCAGCGGCTTGTGATCCGGGAGTACGTCCGCGACGGCAAGCCGGTACAACGGCGCCGCGCCTACGTGGTGTGCGCCGGAGGCCGCCGCTTCACCGACGGCGAACTATCTCACTACTCCACACCAATCATTCTGCCGCCCAGACCTTGCCGCAAGTCGGTCGATGATCCCGAGGAGGACTTCTGGTGACCGCTCAACCTTGCACCACCACTGGGGCATCATCCGCTCATTCAACTTGCACCACCATTGGTGCATGGTGGCTACTGCCACCTTGCACCAAAAAAAGTACAAGGGCGAAGGTCCGAGCTTGTACCTCCGCCGGTGCAAGACACCTTGCACCCCCGTCGGTGCAACACCTGAAAACCCTCACCCGTATATACATCCGCTCATGCACCTGGCGGTGCAAGAGCGCCGCAAAACCTCCTACCGAGTCTAGGTATGGGGTTACGCAAACCGGGGACATCCAGGTAATCCACAGACCGCGTACGCGTGGAATGAGAAGCCACCATGAGCCGACCGATCCCAGGGCGGGGTCGACGACCGCATCGCGGCTGGCGTCATGAAATTTCCGCCGGACGAAATCGAGTTGCTGCTCTACGCTGTCAACGATCTCATCGTGCGTCGCACACTCGGCAACAAACCCTTGCCGCACGGATTCGCTGCTCTGCGCGACCGACTCGTCAGTTGCGTAGACGCAACCAAAAGTTGTGCGTCGCAAACCCAATCGTCACCCTCGGTAGTGGAACTCATCGACACGACCGAGGCTGCAGCGATTCTCAACTGCTCAATGAGCTGGGTGCGAAGCCCTCGCTTTCGCGACCAGCTTGCCGGCCGCGAGATCGGCGGTCGATGGCTATTCCCGCGACAGACCGTCCTTGAGCACGCTGAACGGAGAGGCAGGTCAGCAAAATGAACCCAACCGACTACCTACGGCTGGGAGTCGAGCAGTACCTCCGAGAGCTGCCGGATGACGAATTCAGGGAACTTACTCAGCGGGTGCGGACGCCTGACTCTCGGCGGGAGCCGCCGGAATCCGAGGACGCCGTATACGTTCGAGATCTGTTCGGTGGTGGCGACGATTAGCACCGCAGACAAGCGGTCTGGATTGACGATCGTTCATCGGGTCGCAAGGAATATCGATCAGGAAGCGAAGCGACGCATGCTGGCGATCGAAGCTGCGCGCGCAACTGCCGAACGCATCGCGGCCCTGCGCCAGAACATCTTTCGAAACGCTGCGTACACCCGCGACCTGCAAGCCGTCGAGACCGAACCGGAAGCTGCCCGATTACTGATTTCTGCGAGCAACAGTGCCGACAACTTCATGGTGCTCGGCATTCTGCGCATGGCGATCGACAAGCGATGGAACCAAGTGGTCCAGGCCGGCATCCGTCACTTCGGAGAGCACCCAACATCTGCAGCCATCCAGGAACTCTGGCACCTCACCACAGGCCGCTCCGCGATCTAACCACCCTCGAAAGGAAAACGAACATAATGTCCCTCGCACAGCTCGAATCCCAGATCGACGCCCTGCGCGCGCAAGCCGAACGCATCCAAAGCCGATGGGCTCGCACCAGTGAAAGCTGGACCAACGACAACACCCTTTCCGATCTCGGGAAGCGCGCGAAGCTCGAAAGCGAACGCGCCGAGGTGAGCGCCAAACTTAGCGATCTCCGCAAGCAGGAGAAGGAATTGGTCATCGCCAAGAAGCAGGCGCTTGAGAAGCGGTTGTTCGGGTTGTCGAGCGTCACCAGCAGCGACCCCGGCCAGATCATCGCCTACCGCGATGCGCAAGACCGCGCCGCGCGGCTCACCCGGAGCGACGAAGCGGCAGAGGTATTTGCGGCAGCCATGCGGTCAGACGACAAGAGCCTCGCCGCGGCCGTACTGGCGCGAGCACTCGCTAACGGCTGGGACACCATCGTCGCCGAATACGTCAAGCAGGACCCTGCCGCGCGCGAAGACCTCGACGACCTCGCCAAGATCCAGCAATACAACTCCTTCGAAGCCGGCCTGTCCTACATCGCCTGATCGCCTCGCGGGCCGGTGCGCGTATGACGTTGCGCCGGCCGTAAGTGCCCAGGGCGGGTGACCCCCTACCCCCACCGCGACCGCCTCCCATGGCATAGGCGCCGCCCCCTCCGCCGCGATTTTTTTCGAGACGAGCAGATTGGCCTCCGGACGTGACCGAGCGAAGACTGCGCGTTATGAAGGCGGGCGAGAACGTGCCGGTGAAGCGGGCATCTCGCAAAGCGGCACCCAAGTCGGTCGTAGAGGCGGCGAGGAGTGGTGATCGCCGCCAACTACTCGTAGCGTTGCAGCATCGAATTGCGAAGGCGATCGACGACCCGAAGGCCACAGGCCCGGCGTTCGCGGCGTTGGTCAAGCAGCAGCGCGACATTGCGGCCGAGATTTACGCGATTGATCTCGCTGCCGATGCTGGCTCGCTAACGTCAGGCCCGCAGTCGGCAGTCGCCATGACGCCCGACGAGCCGTGGGACGAGTCGAAGATCTAATCCTGGCCAGAGTCCTGACTCGACAGACCTCCGCGCTCAGTCGTTGCCGACGCGCTGTCGGTTTAGCGCATCTGGCTGAAGTGTTAAGTGCCTGCCGGCGTCAGCACCGGTGCCCTCACCGCTTCTTCTTCCCTTGTTCCTCGATCATTCGTTCGTAGCGGGACAAGAGCTGCACCTCGCAACGCTCAATGTCACTGATATCGATATCGAGGTGCTTTTCGACAATCGCGTCCAGACTCCGGTGCGCGGTTAGCAAGTCGATGGGCATGCTGCTGGCATCGTAGAGAGCCTCTAACGTCTTGCCGGGGAACTTCTTCCGCACCTCAAGAATGTTCGCTGCCGCACCGACCACCGCGGCTCGGAAAACACTACCGGGTTCGGGGAGCGGGAAAGTGTTCCACACCAGTGTGTTTGAGAAGTTGCTATCCGCGCGGGTATGCCCACCCGCGAGTCGCTGCCAAACCGCGAAGATTCGCGAGCTGACGATCGCGAAGACGAAGCCATCCGGATCAGGCGCGGTGAACAACGTGTTGTTCACGACCACGTCGGGTGTTGAGTAGGCGGCGGGCAGATAGAGGCGGGTGTGACCGGTAACCTTTGGAATGGCGAGGTACGGCTCGGATGGTTGCCGATAGTTGGTGAAGAGGTGCGGGGTCGACGCCTTACGATTCGCCTCCGCATCCGAACTATCAGTTCGCCCCTGCTTGACCAGCTCTAGTCGCCGTTCGATCAGAGCACTGCCAGCCCAGTCGTCGGGCTTCGCATCCCGTAGCCACAGAACCCACCGCGGCTTGTTCTTCAAGAGAGTGGTATTGGACAACAGCGGCCGGATGAACTGGGACGCAACGGGGTCTGATTCGAAGGCTTCGAGTTCCTCCGGCTTGATGACCAGGTGGTTGAAGTCCCACAGCTTGTTCCCTTCGGTGAGCGGCGGCAAATGCGGAGGTACTGGCTTCCGCGAGCCCCGGACTGCGACGTTGGGACCGTTAAGCAGGTATGGGTTGATGTTCTCCACCCGTCGAGCCTCGGGCTCACCGAGACCGTTGGCAGCGTAGTGAAACAACGTGCGTTCGACTCGCTTCGGCCCTCGGGCAAGGCCCACGATCACAACGTGGACGCCAGCAGGGTTGGCCGATTCGGAGTCCCAGTCAAAGGGGCGGTGGGCGAAGGCAATCGTCCAACCGGCGTCCAGGATGGGCACCCAAAGCGGTGCGACAGATTGCCCCTGGCAGATCGAACTGGTGGCGACGAAGGCGAACCGCGAGTTGGGAGCGGTGAGATATTCCGACGCCTTTCGAAACCACGCCGAGACATAGTCGAGGTTGCCGTTGTAGTCGTCGCCCAAGGTGGACCGAAGATTGGCGGTCTGTTGCGCCGATCGCTCTTTTTGCCCCGCGTAAGGGGGGTTCCCGAAGACGATGACCTGCTCGCTGGAAGGCAAGATCGATTTCCAATCAATCTCCAGCGCGTTGCCTTCCTTGATGCTGGACGCGATCGTGATGGGCAGACGGTCGGGAGCGACACCGAACTCCAGCTCCATCTGCTGGTTGGCTAGATGGTCCACCAGCAGCATTGCGGTCCCTGCGATCCGGGCCGGCCACTCATCGATCTCTATACCAAAGAAGTGGTCGAGTGTGACTTTGATGTCACCGGTGACGTCGAACGTGAGTTGCGCGCGGTCCCCGCCCGTTGCGGTGCCGTCGATCATGTCGAGTTCGCGGCGACGGCGCAGAATTTCGAGTTCGAGGGCACGCATCTCGCGGTAGGCAACAACGAGAAAGTTTCCGCATCCACAGGCCGGGTCCAAGAATCGCAACTGCCCCAGCTCATTGTGGAGGCGAGTGAGCTGCCCTTTGTCGTCCCAAGCACGCTTCAGTCGGTCTCGGTACTCGTCGAGGAAGAGTGGCCCAATCGTCTTGAGGATGTTCGCTTCGGTGGTGTAGTGCTCCCCGCCGTGCCGGCGTGCCTCCTTGCTCTTAACGGTCTGGAACATCGACCCGAACACAGCCGGGGAGATCACCGACCAATTGAAGCTGCATGCTTCCAGAAGGGCATTGCGGAACTCGACTGGCAACGGGGGTAACCGCAATGGATCCTCGAACAGTCCACCGTTGATGTACCGGAAGAATGCGAGCGGATGGCCAGCTTCGATGCTGCGGCGATCCTGCGGGGTGTTCAGCACATCGAAGAGCTCGACCAAGTCGCCGTGAAGGGTCTGCCCAGTGGTCTGGTTGCGCAGGTGGTTCTCGAAAAGTGCGGGTGGCCTCCACATGTCGGCGTCGTCACCGAATAACAGGAAGAGAAGCCGCGCGAGCAGCAGCGTAGCTTCGTGTGCACCGACACCCGCTAATTCGAGGTGGGAATACAAAGTTCCCATAAGCCGTGCAGCCGCGACCGAAGCGGTCTCCGCTTCACGGTCGAACGCCTCGCGCATCCGATCCAGGAGCGCGACAAGTGGGAGGTCTTCGTCGAAGTCGAGCTCTATCGCACGAAGACGATCACCTAAATGAGTTTTACGGTCGCCGTTGTGGTATTGGTGGACAACAAGTTTGGCGTTGGTGGAACCAAGCTGCGCGCGGCGCGGCCAACGCCATTCTTGGCGATGATCGTCGGTGAATATGACCAGCCGCTCCAGATTGTCCTTACCAACGAGGACATCGATCTGACGTTGAACGGGACGCGGCGGCAGCACCGGGCAGTGCCAGATCCGCAATCCCTTAAACCCGGCCACCTGAGTAAGGGTGTAGTCGTTGCCATCAACATTCAGATTCAGCGGCGGCCGATCAGGATTCTCCCAGCCGAGTTCGTCGATGAATAAAGTGCGAAAGTCGCGAGTGTCGACGAGGTCGAGAAGTCGGTTGTCGGTCATTCCACGATTCCCATGCTGGAGACGATGCGGATCGGATCCTTACCACTACGGGCGGTGACGGTGAGATCGCCGTCGCGGTGCAACGCGGTTATCAGGGTGGCCAATTCGTCGTCGCTCGCTTGGTTGCGGACCGCCCGACGGAGTCGGTTTTCGGCGTCCTTCGTCAACGGGTGTTGGTAGAGGTCGTCGAGAGCCAAAGAGGTATCGGCGTTGTGGCTATGCAGCGTTGCACCCAGGCGGTTCCAGAGTGTCCGGCGGACACCCCGCAGCCTCCCCGCAGCGAGCGTCGGAGTGGCCAGAGGGCCGCGGACCAGCTTCTCAATCAGGTCGTCATGATCCGCGACGGGTTCCAATCCTGGCTCCTCCGGCAACGCCTCAAAGGTCTTAAGGACTTCGTGGCCTGTGAGGAGTGAAGTGGTGCCGTCCGAGGTGGCGCGGCCGAAACCGTCAACGCCGGAGTCGGTCCGCACGTAGCAGACCACCCCCGTATCAATGTCGGTGAGCCGCTTGCGCCGGGTTGCAGAGATCATGTCGGGCAAGCCCGCGATTTTGGCGGCGAGGTCGGGGTCGTGGTCGACAGCTTGGGTCCAATGCTGGTAAGCGAGGCTGGACGCGTCTACATCGTCTGTGGAGTCGGTCTCGTCGAGCTTGCCGTTGTACAGGTCAGTGATGGCTTGCGTTTCCCCGTCGGAGCCGAAGAACTGCTCATCGGAACCGAATGCCTCAGCATTAGCGTGGAGGCGCTCGGCGATACGGCGGCGAAGGTCAATCACGTTGTCCACCGACTCGTGGAAGAAGGAGTAAAGCGTGACAGTCTCGGCCTTCTGACCGACGCGGTCGACACGGCCAGCGCGCTGAATCAGCCGGATTATCGCCCACGGTAGGTCATAGTTGACGACAATATGCGCGTCCTGCAGGTTCTGGCCCTCGCTGAGAACGTCGGTTGCGATCAGAACCCGGAGTTCATCTTCTGGAGCGATGCCGGGGTCGTGGCCCGGCAGCGTATTGGACGCGGGGGAGAACCGCTGCGCGAGCCGGGTCGGGTCCTCGCTGTCACCGGTGGCGATGCCGACGCGGTCGATGCCGGCTGCTCGCAGCGCCGCTCCGATGTACTCGGCGGTGTCCTTGTATTCGGTGAAGACGAGAACCTTCTCGTCGGGGTGATCGATCTGCAAGAGGTGGATCAGGGCATCAAGCTTGGAATCGGTCTCGGGCTTCCAATCGCCGTACAACGTGAGCAGCGTCCGGAGAGCCGCGGTGTCTTCGACCAGCGCCTCCCGGAGCGCAGGGGTAAACAGTTCTGGCCGAAGCCATGTCAAGCCCGCCGGATTCTTCTCCTGCAGCGTCGCGTAGCGAGTCTCGGGGGTTCCAACTGTGTCTTCGCCGCCGCCGTTCGGGTCGTCGTCGTCCTCACCGAACTGGTTCTCGGTGATCGTCCCGGCCGGGATCGCTAGGCCATTGTCTATGGCGTACAGGAACAGCTCGTTGCGTGCGACGTGCCGTTTGAGGGACAGCGTGAACGAATGCCCGCAGGACGATAGTCGCTTGTAGAAGGTGGTGCGGACGAAGCCGGCGACGTGGCCGCGGCCGCGTGCCAGGTTGTCAATAAACTCACGTTCCGCGTCGGTTGGTGCAGCGGTGGACGAGAGGTAGTTGCCGAGCTCGTACCGGGGAAGTTGAAGCGCGGTGATCGTGTCTAGGGTTGTGTCCCCGGCCATCAGCGTGGCGGGGTCGCTCTCGCCGAAGGAGTGGTCTACCGGCTTCGGGATACGCTGCGGGAATCTGAATTGGGTACCGTCCGAAAACTCCAGGTACGGTCCGTCGCCGTCATTCTTGGAGTAGTTGTTCTTCACGAATGTGCGGGTCCGACGTACTAAATGCTCGCTCATCAGGCGCTTCCAGTCGTCCGGATCTTCCGAGCGACGGAACGCGGCCATCGTGGTCGTCTTGCCATCTACTCTGTCGGCCAGCCGCGGGTCGGCGGCGAGCGCGTTGACAGGGGAGATGCCCAGATCGTCGTCGTCGTCGATGTAGAGACCTAGTTGGTTCGCTACATCCAGGAATCGGATGTTGTACGGGGTGGCCGTCAGTAGCAGCGCCTTACTGTCGTTCGCCTGGATGTAGTCCTGGATCGCCTTGTAGTCGCGGCGAGTGTCGTTGCGCAGCGTGTGGGACTCGTCGACGATGACCAATTGGTACCGCCGGAGTGCGGGCAAAACCGCGTGAGCCATGGAGTACGGCACCACCCTGCCATGCAGCTCGTACGCTTCGAAGTGCTCCTCCCACATCGACACCAGGTTCTTTGGACACACCACCAGCGGCATGTAGCCGTGCTCGTCGCGAAGCATCAGTGCAACCGCGATCGCCGTCAGCGTTTTGCCGAGACCGACCACGTCGCCGAGCATGGTTCCGTTCCGCGTCATGATCCGCCGCGCGAGGGTTTGCACCGCGGTTTCCTGGTACTCAAGTAACTGTTCGCGGATTGCGCTGGGCACGGAGTACTCGGCCAGCCCTTCGCGGACATCGCGTGAGAGGTCGTAGCACACCTTGAGGAACACGTCGTATGGCCGTCGGGGTTCGCGGCGCGCCCACGATTCGTCCAGCAGATCGAGAATGTCCGCGGTTATCGGTCGGCTGAATCTGTCGTCCCACCGGTCGTTGAACCACTGCGCGAGAGTTTCAGCCGCAGTGGTGTCGAGCACGTCGACGTTTAGCTCGTAGTTAACAGTGAGGCCAGGTCGGGTGAGATTCGAGGAGCCGACGAACCCGGTGATCGGGTTATTGAGGTCGTCGCGGTGGCAAACGTAGGCCTTACCGTGCAGCGGCTTGCGGGTGTGCACCTTTATTTCCACAGCCCCGGTTGAGAGCAGGTCGCGCAGGGACTGCAGGACCGCACGGTCCGCTGCGGTCGGAAGTCCGCGCATCAACTGCAGACGGAGTTGCTCGACCAACACCGCCTTGCGCTCGCGCGCGGAGTTCGCGTCGGCGTCTGACTCCGTGTTGCCCTCCAGATCGGCCTGGAGGGCGTCGAGCGTCTCCTGCTGGACGCCGGCGGTCACCATGCCAATGAGGATCCGAACGATCGGCGGATCGCCCTCGTTCCAGCTCTCAGCCTTATCTCTGACGAGATGGTCGAACACGGCCCAGCCGCGCAGGTTGAAGTAGCCGACGGCGACGTCCATGGTGTTGGACACCAGGAGCGTCTTCTCCAGGTGTGAGCCCAGGTCCTGTTTGATGTTGTCGAAAATCCGCGTCACCGCTGCGCCCGCTTCCCCCTGGGTTGATCAGTCCGAGGTTGTTCTACAGGATCTCACCTCGAGATGGAACGCAAGTATTGCTGGGAGCGAACCGACAGCAGCATCGTCAACAACCCCGCTTTGCGCCTGATGCCCGATAACCAACGCGGCGCCGGCGAGGTCGTACAGCACGGCGGAATGAAGTGGAGCTATATGCCGGAAGGTCATGCGGCCAGACAAGGCCGCAAGTACTGCAGATGGAGCAGCAAGACGACAGCCCTAGCTCCTCGCGTACACCGTCATTCCGCGAATTAATACCGATCGCATTGCGGGCGATTCGTGCGTGACCCCCGCAACGACGCGGTGTCGATCTACCGCGGCGATGGAAATGACTCGATCGCTGGTGGTAGCGGCGTCGGCGAGAAAAGTCGGCCGAGGCAATCAAGGTCGGCCGACGCTGCTATTCGCGAACTGTGGTGGCGCGGGTACCGACGCTTGTCCGGGCCGACAACATCGAGGTCATTGCGTCGTGTCTCGCGCCGAGGACTGGTGTCAGACCGCCAACGGTAACTGGGATGCGCCAACCTCCGTGTGGCGGACGCCATGGCGATGAAGCGCTCGCGTCACCGTGGCACCGAGAAGCTGATGCTTTACCGGACTTCCCCTCGTACCATGACCTCTAGCCGCCTAATAATTACGGCGTACACGGCGGCACGGCCCGAAGGAGGGACGAATGCCACTCTCCGATCATGAGCAGCGCATGCTCGACCAGATCGAGAGCGCGCTCTATGCGGAGGACCCCAAGTTCGCGTCCAGCGTGCGTGGTGGAACTCTGTGCGCACCGTCCACCCGGCGGCGGCTCAAGGGCGCAGCGCTTTTTGTGATTGGACTGGCGTTGCTGGTGTCCGGTGTCGCGTTCCCGGCCACGCGGATCGGCGACTTCGCGATTCTGTCCGTCATCGGCTTCGTCGTGATGTTCGGTGGCGTGGTCTTCGCGATCACCCGCCGGCGAGGCCTTGGTGGACGTGACCACTTCGTCCCCGACGAGGTCAGTCAGCAGCGGCCGAAGCGGGCCAAGGGCGCCGGCGGCGCGTTCACCAGCCGGATGGAGGACCGCTTCCGGCGGCGCTTCGACGAGTAAGTCCGCGCCGACTCAGGGGCACGTCTCCCGGCCGCTTGCACAGTTGCAGAACAGTTAGTTGCTTCCCGCGGACATCATCGCGGGACCGATCTCGTCGGTCGACCCCGGCGTATCGCTCTGAGTCGCGACGCCGGACTGTTCAAGCTTCATCTGCGCCGCGCGCAGATTGCCCACAAAACGACACGCGCCCCTGCGGGTGCAGGAGCGCGTGTTCGCGAGAGGTTACGGCTATTTACGTTTGCCATCCTTCGAAGCGGGTGTGCTCTTTGTTGTACCGGAGGCCTGGGGCTTTGCGGTCGTGATAGACGGGCGGGGCGGATACTGCTTTGTTTGCCCAGCGGACCGGAACACTGACTTCGAACTGCCCTGGCCGCTTGGCGTCGAGTGGTTGGCGATAGATGGGAGCTGAGTCATTGGGTCATCTCTCCTGGGTTTAAGTCCCGAGTGAAGTAATGCTTCCGGTTGATCCACTTGAATCCCTCATGCGGGCTGATGGAAGCCACTTCGACCGGTCCACCAACAGTATCCGCCCCAAGACGGAACCGTGCATACCCCTCTGTCGTCTCCACCATGAAACGAGCTAGATCAATAGCGTCTGGCAAAGGCATTCCCGGCTGGACGGGGTCCAAACGGTACTGACCAAGAGCGGTGTCCACTTGCGACTCCGCTTGAGCGCGATCGGCGGTATTTGGAGGCTGCATCGCGGCATCTATCAACCTCTCCCGGAGTTGATCGTCATAGCCGTTGAACAGGCGATTCACGGCATCCGGTTGGGCGTAAGCACGGAAACCATACTCTGAGTCCTCTAGCACTTGAACTGGCTTTGGCTCCACTGTGTTGCCCGAGAACTCAAGTAGCCAAGCTTCCGCCTGGTCGCACTTAGTTGAAATACCGACAACGAGGTAGCCGAGCTCGGCGGGGAAGCTCTGCCAGCCAGCGTCGTTGGCCGCCTGGCCGAACATCTTCGACGCCCGGTCCGCGACGTCTTCAACACTGAAGTCGGAAAGATCAAGAGTGTCCGCCTTGTACTTCGGATCGCGCCCCATCAACCGCAGCCGGAAGCTTTTCGACAACGAGGAGATGCTTGCCGGACCAACGACTCCGAGCCCCCAAGTCATCGCGGCAACCGGGAGCTGACGGTGCAGGTGGAAAATCTTGTCGGCGTTGTTGTAGACCTGCGAGACGATGTGGCCAGTCGGCAGGGCTGCGCTCAAGGTGGTTGCCGAGTCGGTTGCCAGGACGATGCCGTCGAACACTTTCACGTAGAGCGCAACCGTCACATGGCAAATATGACATGGCGATAGGTGGGTGGCGCTGATTTGCCCCGCCCGAACGGGCTGCGCGTCGCAGTTGATCAACCTTCACCGGAGGTGTCCTTCGTATCGTCCCGGCCGCTCACATCGCGTCGAGCCCGGTCCCGAGGACGCCGAGCGCACCCGCATCACCGGCTTGGTCGACGATACGACGGCGGCAGCCGCGCACCTCGGCGGCACGTCGACGCAACGATCCGACCGAACCTCGAACGCAGTGCGGGCGCCGAAAGACACGGCGACGGGAGTAGAGCTTCCCGAACGGCAAGTGTCGGCGAGAGCACCTTCGGCGTGCAGTGTGCCTCGGGAGTTCTTGCACGCAGCAGGAAGGTCCCGCTGCCGGTGTGGCCTCCGGTGGCGCGGAAATCGACCTATTTGATGTCTTCAATTGCAATGACGACATAGCGGTCCGGCTCGTCGGTCCTCGTCTTATCCAACATGCGATAGATCAGTTGCAAGTTCTGGTCGGGGAGCCGTCGGCGGGAATAGGCACGGCCACCAGTGTTGGCTGAGGTAATGAACTTGGGATCGCGGACTTGCCCAAGGGTTTCGACGGCGGCATCGACCGCGAGCTTGCGGGGCAGAGTGAGTTGGTTGTACTGCTCGCCGGCCTGGGATGTGAAGACGACCGACGGAGTCGCATCCCGTCCGACGTCGGCACCCGTCCCGAGTTGCTTCTGTTGGTCACCCGTCGTAAGCGCCGGCATCTCGCTCTTTTCGATCTCCGCGGTCAGCTTGCCCTCGCCGCCGAAGGGCAGTTCGAGCTTAGGCGCAGGAACGATCTGACCCCGCTGTGCCTGGTACTCCCCTATCGGGATCTCAGCGCCTTCTTTGGTGATTTTCAGGACACCTTCGATTCTGCGGAAGAAAGCAGCCAGCGATGCGAGTAACACACCAGCAGCCAGGAGCCAGCCGGTGACACCTTCCTCCTCATCGCCGAAGTATCCGACGACGGCTACCACCAACAGAGCGGTGGATAGCAGGCCAAGGTAGATCTCAGCCGTTGGCCAAGGCTTTTCTGGCAGGACCCCCATGTGAGGGAGCCTACCGGCCACTCCCACCAATATCCGTCGCCTAGCGGACGCCTGCAGCCCGCGGTGTGTAGCGCCTGACACTTTCCATGGATCTTGCTAGGCGGCACATGCCGCTACCCGTCGCTCGGTGGTGCGTTTGCCGGTGCTCCGCACTTTCCCCGCAAAAACGTGCCGAATTTGGCATGAACTTACCTGCATCTCGCCGTACTAGACACACCCGAAAGATGCTGTCCTGCAATACTTTGCGATACTTGCGCGTACTGCAATTTACGGACAGATCCCAAGCTGAATACGCGGGTTCGATTCCCGTCATCGGCTCCACGTCGAACAGCTAGACCGACGACGCGGCGCCCGTCACGACTGCAATCTCATAGCCGGTGCGCGTCTCGATCCCTCCCTCGCGGGTCGTCATCACGAGGACGACCTTGCCGCCGTCCGGATCGATCGCCAGACTCGGGCTGCTGCCGGCGAAGTCCAACCTGGTCACCTCCCCGGCGGCGGTCACGATCGTCAGGTTCGTGCGTCCCGAGACGCGATCGTCGGTCACCTGGTAGAGCGTGCCGTCGGGCCCGACCACCGGCCCGTTGGAGACCGGACCGGGAGTGCTGATGGTGACGGCGGGTTGACCGGGACGGAGCACCGTGAACGTCGAGCCCGAAGCGGTGGATGCCGCGTAGGTCACCGTGCCGTCGGCGCCGAGGCCCTTACCCACGGGCGGACCGGGGATCTCGACCACGACGGGCATCTCGCCAGGACGGTAGAGGGTGAGGATGGTGGACAACGGATCACCGGGTGCACCGGTGCCGATTACATCGGTCACCAGGACGGTCCCCGTCGCATTCACCAGTGGGTAGACGCGGTTGGTCGTCGGCGGGAATCCGGCTGTCCCGGGCGCAGCACGTTCAGGAAGGTGACAAAGGGATCCTCGGGTGACGATGCCGCTCGGGCGGATCAGTACCAGGTGAGCACTGGGCTGCGCCCCCGCATCGCCGGGCACAGTGAGCGTGTAGCCAGCCGCGACCCACCAAGGGGGTCATTTCGTGCCGACACCGACGTTGACGTCGGCGTACAGCACCGCGCCCGGTTGGCCGCCCGAGCGTTCACGAAGTATCCCGTCGAGCACATGTTCCACGTCGGCGCGCTGGGCGGCGGTCAGGCCGGCGACCAACTGGGCGCCCAATGGGTTGCTGGAGGTGACCATAGTGCACATGTGCGCCCCCGACCGGAAGGGCATCTCCCAGGCAGTCCTCTCGACGGTGACGTCGTTCAGCCCGGCCGCGATGAGCTTGCTGCGGAAGAGCTCCCGGTCGGCCAGCTGGAATGGCAGCGGCGGCGGGTCCAGAGGCGGGATGGCGAAGCCGGGCACGGCCGCCTTGATGGCGGCTACGAAGAACGCGAGAAACTCCGCCTTCGGCAGAGCGCCGAACGCGATGACGAGCACAGTCCCGCCGCGCTTGGTCACGCGCACCATCTCGGCCAGCCCGGCGTCCACATCGGGGAACAACGACACCCCGTGCTGGGAGGCGGCGATGTCAAACGTGTCGTCGGCGAGGTCCAAATCCTGACCGTTCATGACCCGGCACCAGATGTTCGACAGCCCTTGCGCCCTTGCCCTGGCGGCCACCCGCTCGGTCATGGCCTGCGAGATGTCGACTGCCACCACGTCGGCTCCCAGGCGCGCGGCGGGGAGGCTCAATGCCCCACTACCGCAGGCCACATCCAGAAATCTGGTGCCTCTGCCGATGTGGAGCTGTCGGAGGGCATGAGCGCCGTACTGCATGCTCTCCGGCGTCACGAACTCGTCGAACCTGGGCGCAATGGCATCCCAGGCATCGCGGATCAGGTCTTGGGATGGCGCATGGATGTTCATGACAGTTCCTCTCTGGTGCCTTCGACGAAGTGAGCTCCGTAGCGGCTCAACGCCCGCCGCTGGGCGGCCCGGCACTAGCTCTATGGCTCGGCCGGGGCGCGGGCGTCCTCGGGCTCGGGGCCTGCGCGTATACGCGTTGCGCCATGGGCCCGACGGTATGGGCGGGCCGAGCGGTACCGCATCGGTCGGATTGACCAAATGCCCCGCGAGGCGGCGTGGGTAATTCTGCGCAGGCGGCTACACCAGGTCGTGCTGGTAGGCGTAAGCGGTCGCGGCGGTCCGGGACGAAACGTCGAGCTTGTTGAAGATGTTGCCCAGATGGCGGGCCACCGTTTTCTCGCTGATCACCAGCGTATGGGCGATTTCGCGGTTGGTCGCCCCTGTCGCCAGCAGGCGCAGCACCTCCAACTCACGCGCGGTCAGCCCGCTCGGCGCACCTGCCGGTGCGTTCGTGGATACCTCGGCAACCTGCGCCAGCGCCGGTGCGGCGCCGAGTTGCTCGAACACCCGGCGGGCGGCGTCGAGCTCCATCGCGGCGGTGTCGTCATCGTTCATCCGCCGGCACGCCTGCGCCATCCGCAGCCGCACCCGGGCGGCCTCGTAGGGCGCGTCCAGCTCCTGCCAGGCCGCCCAGGATCGGCGCAGGACCGTGCAGGCCGCCGCTGGATCGCCGCCCGCCAACAGCACCGAGCCACGCGCGTACTCGCCGACCGCCCGCAGGTATGGCGACTCGAAGTCCGCCGCGATGGTCTCGAGCTGCTCGGCCGCACTGCGAGCCGCTTCGACGTCACCGGCCGCGAGCGCGATCTCCGCGTAGGCCGCCAGCACCCGGGATCGTTCGACCGGTCCCTCGGCTGCTGCCATCGCGCGGCGAATCGCGGCGAGCGCATCATCCACCCGACCCTGGGCCAGCCGTAGCAGTGCCAGCCCCGGCTGCACCGGGTGCCCCCAGCCGCTGGCTTCGCGGTACGCCAGTTCGGCCCGGTCCAGTTCGCCGCGCAGCCGGAGCAGCTCGGCCTGCTGGTAGTGCGCCATACCCAGCACCGGATCACCGGGGACGTCTGACAGCGCATCGCAGGCCCGGCGTACCTCCTCCATCGCATCCGACCACTCACCCTGCAGCTGCATGATCTCTGAACGGTGCACCAAACACTGCCCGCGGAACGCCTTGAGGCCCTGCTGCTCGGCACACCAGCGGCTCATCGTCGCCGTCCACTCCGCCGCCCGACGCACATCGAAAACCTGCTGACAGGAGATGATGACGGCGCAGTAGACAATCCCGGCGGCGATCGCCGACACCTCACCGGTCGTCACCGCCAGCATCGCCTCGTCGAAGATCGCGGTTCCCCGTGCGGCCTCGCCACGGGCGACCAGCGCCTGACCGCGGCCGAGCTGGCCGAGAGCCCGCAGATCCGGGTCGCCGAACCGCCTGGCGACCGCTGCGATCGCGTCGAACTCGGTATATGCGGCCGACGGGTCACCACCACCGAGGGCCTGCAGTGCAACCGGGATGCGCAAGTACCCCCGTTCGACGCTGTCGAGGCCTGCCTCCTCGAGGAGACCCTGGGCCCGGACCAACCACCCGCTGCCGCGTGCGTGCTCGCCGCGCAGCATCAGTGTCAGGGCGTGCCAGAACGAGCACCGCACTGCCTCGGCGACATGGCCGTGCTCGACATATGCCCGGTACGCCCGTTCCCACGCCTCACCGGCGGCGTCGAAGCGCCCGGTGAGATGAGCGGCAGTGGCCAGCCGGTTCAGATCCTCAGCCGCGAGCGAATCCTGCGCGTCAGCGGAGGACAGCAAGTTGTACGCATCCTCCCACCCGTGTCGCTCGTAGGCGGTGGATGCCTCCGCGCGCGCGTCGCGAACCATCGCTGCCCCTTTTCGGTACGCGATCCTCTGGCATCCAGGATGCGCCTACACGCTGGTGAGACAAATGATCGGCTCCGACACACACGGACTGTGGGCCGTCGGGCAACCCGCGGGATTGTCGGACCCTGGTGCTTGTATGGGGTTATGTCCTCGAACGTTTCGTCCGGCGCGGTGGCGCTGTTGCCGAAGGAGCGTCTGGAGGTGTTGTTCGAGGAGGTGGCGGAGTTGGCGGGCCAGCGCAACGCCATCGATGCACGCCTGGTGGAGATCGCCGCGGAGATCGATCACGACGGGTTGGGTGGGATCACCGGGGCGAAGTCGGTGGCGCATTTGATGGCCTGGAAAACCGGATCCTCGTCGCGGAACGGTAAGACCATCGCCGCGATCGCCCACCGGATCGCGGAGTTCCCGCGTTGTGTGCAGGCGCTGCGCGACGGGCGGCTGTCGTTGGATCAGGTCGGGGTCATCGCCGAAGGGGCGGGCGCAGGTTCTGATGAGCATTATGCGGAGTTGGCCCGCAGCGCCTCGGTCAACCAGCTCCGCACCGCGATCAGACTCGAACCCCGCCCCGCACCCGAGCCCGACAAGGATGCCGACGGCGAGCCCAAGCCGGTGCCGGTGGCGCAGGCCTCGATCCGCAAGACCTCCGATGAGGAGTACACCTACTGGCGTATCGCCCTGCCGCATGTCGAGGCGGCGGTGTTTGACGCCGCTTTGCGGTCTCATCACGATGCGTTGATCGCGCAGTGGAAACGCGACCACGACACCCCCACCGACACCCCCACCGGCACTCCCGCCGGTGGCCGCCCACCGATGCCCGCCCTGGCTGATGCGTTCGCCGCGCTGGTCGAGGCCGGCTGGGATACCGAGGTGACCCGCCGCCCGCACGGTCAGCGCACCACCGTGGTGGTGCACCTGGACCTCGACGAGCGCATCGCCGCCCTGCATCTGGGTCCGCTGCTGTCGGAGGCCGACCGCCGCTACCTGGGCTGTGACGCCACCTGTGAAGTGTGGTTCGAACGCCACGGCCAACCCATCGGGTCCGGGCGCACCACCCGCATGATCAGCCGCCGGCTGCGGCGCGCGCTGGAACACCGTCACCGCACCTGCGCAGTCCCCGGGTGTGGGGCCACCCGCGGTTTGCACGCCCACCACATCCAGCATTGGGAAGACGGCGGAGCCACCGACCTGGACAACCTCGTGCTGCTGTGTCCCTACCACCACCGGGCCCACCACCGCGGCGTCATCACCATCACCGGACCCGCCGACCAGCTCACCGTCACCGACAGCACCGGGCGACACCTCACGTCCGGCTCGCTGGCCCGCCCACCCAACCAACCCCCACCCACCGTCGCGCCCTACCGCGGACCATCCGGAGAGCACGCCGACTGGTGGTGGTACACACCCTTCCAACCCCCACCACCCACCACCAACTAGACGGCGCGGGAACCGATCTCGCCACGCAGTGCGGCGCTCGATGCTCTGACCCCCAGGGGTGTTCGCCCCAGACGGTCAGCGCGGCCGTCCGATCAAACCGGCCTCTCCGCCAGCGATGGTCCTTGTGTGATCGCATGCGCTCGATATCCCGCACCGAGCAGCACGCGGCCAAGGGATTCCGGACCTGCGAGCGCCCGAAAGCGCACCGACGGTGATTCCGAAACCGTTTACCGTTCGCTGCGCTCGGGTAGGGGCGCTTCCAGGGTTGACCGCGACCCTCGCCCAGCTGACCGACACCGATGAAGGAGTCGCCTCATCGTGCAGGACCATCTCCCCCCGCGCGCCGTCCCTCGATCGGTCCGCGTATGGGGGCCGATCGTCTTGTCGGTTGCGTTGGCGTTGTACGTGGCGGCGTACCTGAGGTGGCCCAGCCTGGCCAGCCAGGTCGACCTGCTGGTGTACCGGTTCGGGGCAGAGCGGGCCTGGGACGGCCAGGACCTGTACTCGGTGGGCCTGACCGGCAACCCAGACACGATGCTGTTCATATACACGCCGTTCTCCGCGCTGTGCTTCCTCCCCCTGATTGGGTTGAGCCAGCCTGGCGTTCTCGTCCTCGGTCTCCTGGTGAACGTCGCATGCATGGGCTACATCGTCAGCCGGATGCTCAGTGCCGCAGGAATCAGGACCGCAACGGGTCTGTGGGGTTTGACGGCGCTTCTGATGGCCCCGATCATCTGGCTCGAGCCGGTCCGGCTCTCACTACAGCTCGGTCAGATCAATGTGCTGATCATGGCCATCGTCGTCGCGGACCTGCTGGCGCAACCGTCGCGCAGGTGGACGGGGATGGGTATCGGGGTCGCCGCCGGGATCAAACTGACTCCCGCGCTCTTCATCGTCTTCCTCGTCGCAACCGGGCGACGTCGCGAGGCACTCGTCGCCGGATTGACGTTCGTCTCCACCATCGCCGTCGGATTCGTCCTGCTGCCGGCCGATTCAACAGAATTCTGGCTGCAGAAGAGGTTCCAGGATGTCGGACGGATCTCCAGCGACCCTCTGGCGAACACCAGCCTGGCCGGACTTCTCACGCGCTTCAACTGGGTCCCGCCGTGGCCGACCGTGGCCGCAGGCGTATTCGCGATCGTCGCCATCGCGATCGCCGCGCTGGCGTGGCGCCGCGGTCAACGGCTCTTGAGCGTCGCCATCGCGGGGATGACCTCGGCCGCCGCGTCACCCTTCAGCTGGAGCCATCACTGGGTGTGGTTCGCACCGCTTCTCGTCCATCTCGGGTACCTCGGCTATGTACACCGCTCGCGCGTCGCGGCGCTGGCCATGTGGGTGCTGGCGGCGATCTTCGGGGGCTGGTTCGTCGCATCGCGAAGCTTGCCCCCACAAGCAGGTCTCATGTCCTTGCGCCACCCCGGAACATGGGATCAGCTACTTCCAGCGGCTTACCTTTTCGCGCTCACCATCGTGCTCATCTGCAGCGTGTGCGCGCTCTGGCGGGCACGACAGCACCCACCGGCCGGAGTCGACGCAACGGTGGAGAGCAGTCGACAGCGAGCGAGCATCTGACCATCAGAGGCGGTTTCGGCTGACCGAGGGTTGACCTCCCGGTACCGCGGGTAATGGCTACTTCGGATGGCGTGGCGTGCGCGCCGTCAGCAATACGCCGAGGAGGCACCACACCGATGGATGACTATTCCGCGACGCAAGTACGAGCCGCACACGCCCCGCACGACGAGCTGCGGCGCGGCGAACGTCCGATCCCGCCCGACCACGACCCGTTCTACCGGGCCCCGGAGGGCTACGAGCACGCGGAACCGGGCACGGTGTTGCGTTCGCGCGACGTGGAGATCGGATTCCTCGGCCTCGTCGGCCAGCCCGTGAAAGCCGTCCAGCTGCTGTACCGCACCACGAATCTGCACGAAGAACCGGAAGTCGCCGTGACGACCGTGCTCGTCCCGGCGCAGCGCGAGCCAGACGTCGCTTATCCGATGCTCTCTTATCAGTGCGCGATCGACGCCGTGGCGTCACGCTGTTTCCCCTCGTTCGCCATGCGGCGCGGCGCGGGACCGATCGGTGCGTTCACACAAAGCGGAGTACTTGTTGGTGACCGCCGCGCTGGCCGAAGGCTGGGCGGTTTGCGTACCGGATCACGAAGGCTGCCATGGCATGTGGGGCGCTCCCGTCGAGCCCGGCTACCGCATCCTGGACGGGCTGCGCGCCGCTCAACAATGCGAGCGCTTGGATTTGTCGCCGTCTGCGCCGGTGGGTCTGTGGGGATACTCCGGCGGAGGCTTGGCCTCGGCGTGGGCGGCCGAACTGTGTGAGCGATATGCACCGGAGCTCAATATCGTTGGCGCCGTGCTGGGTTCACCTGTCGGCGACCCGGGGAGTGTGGCGCGCCGCCTCAACGGCAGCTTCTTCGCCGGCCTCGCCGCGCTGATGATCTCCGCACTGACGCAAGTCTTCCCCGGCGCGCAGAACGTCGTCGACGAGCACGCGACCGACGAGGGTAAGGCGCTACTCGAGAAGTTGCAGACGATGACGACGGCCCAGGCGGTCTGGCAGTTGCGCAACGTCGACATCGGGTCCTACGTCGACATGACGGCCGACGAACTGTGGGACCTGCCCGAAGTGCGCCACATCTTCGACGAGACCAAGCTCGGCAAATCCAGGCCCAAGCCCCCGGTGCTGGTCATCCAGGCGGTGCACGACGGAATCATCAGCGTCGACGATGTCGATGCACTGGTGGCCGAGTATGAACGCATCGGTGCCGCGGTCACCTACCACCGCGACCGGTTCTGCGGTCATCTGCTGTTGCATCCGCTGTCGGCGCCCATGACGCTGAGGTGGCTGCGCGACCGGTTCACCGACCGGCCGGTCTACGAGCACAAAACACGCACGGTGTGGCCGACGATGTTCAACCCGTCGACGTATTTGGGCATGGTCAAGTTGGGCGTCATCACGGCGAAGGTCGTCCTGGGGCGCTCCGTCGAACGCCAACCGCTGTCGACGACGGATGCCCCGTAACCAGGCTCCGCTCAATCCGCTTTCGGATGACGATCCCGCGCGAACGCGTTGCCGTGGGTCGGCTCCGTCGACTCGGACGTGAAGCCGAAGGTACGCAGGAACACCCCCATGAGGACGTCGTACACCGGCGGCGCCAGGCGGTACATCGCGATGACGGGCCGGTTGAACACACCCACCTGGCGCTCACTGGAACGCCCGCGATCGGTGGCGCGGACGATCGCCGAAACCACGGACGACGGCCTGACCGCGGTGGGCGGGACCCGCGGTGCGCGGCCGAAGTAGTTGCTCGCGGTGCCGTAGACCGGGGTGTCGACCGGACCCGGGTAGACACCGTGGATCTTGATGCCCGACAGGTGGCGATTCTCCTGCCGCAACGTCCTCACCAACCCGTTGAGCGCGAATTTACTTGCCACGTAGGCGGATTGATACGGTGCAGCGGCCGTACCCAGCAGGGAGCCGATCAGCACCAGATGCCCTCTGCCGCGCTTGTGGAAGTGGGCGAGGGCCGACCTCGCCACGTTCGCCGATCCGATGAGGTTCGTCCGCACGATGCTGTCGAAGACGCCTGCAGGTACGTCCTCGAACCGGCCGAACGCGGTGATCGCGGCCGACTGCACCACGATGTCGATCCGGCCGAAGTGGCCCTCGGCGACGCCGAACAGTTCCTCGACCTCGGCGGCGTCGGCGATATCGGTGGCCTGGACCAGTACGGCCTCGGCGCCCGCCGCGCGGCAGGCGTCCGCGACCCGTTGTAACGCGTCCTCAGTGCGTGCCGCGAGCACCAGCCGCGCCCCGCGCCCCGCATAGCGAAGGGCCGTCTCCTCGCCGATGCCGCTGGAGGCACCCGTCACCACGACCACTTCGGGTGTTGCCGCAGATTCATCCATCGTGGGGCATTACCCCCGGGAGCCTGCCGGAACCTCGGCGTTGCTAACGAGTTTCGCTTTTCGTTGATTGCGTTCGGACATGCGGAGCACCTGCAAGGCGCCGGTGGCGGCAACAGCGGGCCAGCCACCGCGCAGCGTGGCACCGAGGGCAGCCAGGACAGCCACCGGCGCGAGCAGTGCGACCGGATCGGCGCGCCGCTCCAGTATCCGGTCCAGCGCCATCGGAGTACCCGTGGCCAGGTTCGACGCCACCACCACGGCATCCACGACGCGGGCGCGGCGCATCCCGGCGGCGCGCAGCAACGCCAGCGCGCCCCATGACACCAGGGTGACGTCATGCGCACGATCGACCGCGGCGCGGACGTCCCTGCGGGGCCGCAGCCGCCACCCCATCGCGGCGCTGGTGCCCACTGCCCCGTCGGCGAGGCCCTCGATCAACTCCCGCGCGCTCTCGGCCGAGGAGCGCGCCGGCTCCCAGCCCAACGTCCGGCGCGCCTTGGAGGTGTCCATCAGCGGGGTTCTGAACGCCACGTCGTACCACCCGGGGGTCAGCGCCACGACACGGACAGCACTCAGGGCCGCGATGAGCGTGCGCACCGCCTGCGGGGGAACGCTGACCGGGCGTGCCCCGACGAGGTCGGCGAGCGCCGCCGTGTCCAGCACATCGGCGGCGATGTTGAACGATCCGCGAACCTGCTGCGTGACCATCCGGACCACTGCATCGCCGACGTCGTCGGCGTGGACGAACTGCAGTGCCAGCGGCGCAGGCACCGGAAGGACGGGGAGCTCCCGTCGACGGAGGAGTTCCAGCACCGACCGTGGCACCAGGGGACCCAGGTACAACGATTTGATCAGCCAGGCGGCTTCGCGCTGCACCACGACGGTCGGGCGGAACCGCGAGACCGTGACCTCGGGGTGGTCGAGCTCGAACCCGTCCAGGACCTGCTCCACCTTCACCTTGTGCCGGCTGTAGACCGAGGTGGTCTGGCCTGTCGTGGGCCAATCCTCGGTGACCGGCGGTCCGGATCCGGGCGCGTAGATGCCAAGACTGGACGCGTAGACCAGCTGCCTCACCCCGGCCGCCGTCATGGCCTTCAGGAGTGCTTGTGTGCCAAGCACATTCGCTCGATAGAGGTAGTGCTCGTCGCGCACCGGATGGACGGCCAACGCCAGATGGATGACGACGTCCGCGCCTCGCAGAGCGGGTTCCAGGTCCGCGACGGCGCTCGGCGCGGACAGGTCGACGGTGTGCCAGCGCACCCGCTCGTAGGGCTCACCGTGTGTGGGCGGCCGCCGGCACACTCCCACGACCTCGGCGTCGGGCAGCTGGGACGCCAGCGCGCGCAGCACGCCGGTTCCCACATTGCCCGACGCCCCGGTCACCACTATTCGCGAAGGCTCTGCTGTCATGGCGTCCGTTCTCGTCGGATGACGCCGCTTACCCGTGGCGAGGTCCACCAAACCTCGGCGGGCGCCGTCGGTAATCGGCGCCACGATGAACGCACGCTCGACGTACCCTGGCGACGTGGCCGTCACCATCCCCGAGGTGCACCCCGACCTGACCGCGCTGGCACCCCTGCTCGGCACGTGGTCCGGCAAGGGTTCGGGTGAGTATCCGACGATCGAACCGTTCGACTACACCGAGGAGATCACGTTCGGCCACACCGGCAAGCCGTTCCTCACCTACGTCCAGCGCACGCGCGCTGCAGACGACGGTCGGCCGCTACACGCCGAGACCGGCTACCTGCGCGCGCCCACGCCGAACAACGTCGAGTGGATCCTCGCGCATCCGACCGGCATCACCGAGATCCAAGAGGGGCCGTTGACCGCTGACGGTGACACGTTGCGGATGGACCTCATCTCGACCGACATCGGCCGAAGCGAGTCCGCGAAAGAGGTTATGGCCGTTGGCCGGTCGATGCAGATCAGCGGCGACACCCTGACATACACCTTGCGGATGGCAGCGGTGGGACGGCCACTGCAGCACCATTTGTCGGCCGTCCTGCACCGGGTGTCGAGCTAGCGTACTGACCACGTCCTGGTCGCACCGCCGTCCCATAACAGCCCGTAAGAGCAACTTCGGCCGGTTAACGATGTTGCCCCCTTTGCAATTTGCTGCCAAATCGGCCTCGTGATGTTGATGGACTGTCCAGTACCGTGGCTCGGAGTGGCGTGATTGCTCGCGGGGAGGCTGGACGCTCACACTGTCACTGCTCTGGGGATTGACTGCACATGCGAATTCTTGCCCGCTCCGGCCTGGCTCTTCTCGTTGCCGTCGGCACCGTTCTGTTGGCTCTCGTCTCGACGGTGACCTTGGTGTTCACGCTTGCAGCGTCGACCTATGTCATCAGGGGAACCGAGTACGGCGTTCCCTTCTGTTTGCCGTTCTGCCACGGGAATCCCACGCCCGAAGAGCTGGCGATGCCCTACGTCGACGGGACGGTCAACAATCCGCCCGACGGCATCGTCGTGGTGGACTACCCGGCGAGCTTCTGGCCGTTCTCCGACGGTTACTTCGTCGACCCCACCTACGACGACGCGGTCGAGCAAGGCGTAAACGCGCTGCCGCCACCCGGTCAGTTCCAGGACTTGGACGGCAGCGTCATCTTCGGCTACTCGCAGGGCACCCAGGTCGCGACGTTGTACAAGCGAGAATTCAACGAGTACTGAGCGAGCGACCCGACAGCCGCGCCCGACGTCACCTTCGTGCTCCTCGGCAACGGCAGCCGCCCGAATGGTGGATTGATGTCGCGGTTCGACGGGGCCTACATTCCGATCCTCGACGTTTCGTTCATCGGTCCCACCCCGACGACCACGGCGGGGGCGACTCCGGGCGAGATCACGACCTATGACATCGCGCGCCAGTACGACCTCTTCGCCGACTTCCCGACCAATCCGCTGAATATCCTCGCCGTCGCCAACGCGTTCGCGGGTCAGCTCTTCGTGCACCCTGACTACGGATCCGTCGACATGAGCCAAGCCGTGTTCCAGGGCACCTACGGCGACACGGCGTACTACCTGATCCCGACCTATCCTCTGCCGCTCCTCATGCCGCTGACCTGGATTCCGGTCATCGGCCCCATTGCCGTCGACATGCTGGATCCCGTACTGCGCGTCCTGGTGGAGGCTGGGTACGACCGCACCATCAATCCCGGTGTGCCGACACCGGCCAACTTCCTCTACTTGCCCGACCCGGTGACCCTTGGTTCCAGCCTCCTTCACGCGATACCCACAGGACTGACATACGGGACGCAGGACATCCTCCATCTGCGCGAACCGGGGACACCGCCGCCCGGCGTGGCCGGGCAGGACGCGTACGGCATCGGCGGTCCGTCGGTGACCCTGCCGAATCAGACGCCCCCGCCTGCACCCCCCGTCCAAACCGTAGCGGCGCCTTCGACGCCGAAAGTTCCTTCCGCCACGCCGACAACGGCGGTTCCTCTGTCTGACGGCGTGAACGATTCGGTGATTCCGTCGACGAGCCCGCCGGCGCCAAAGCAGCACATCGTCGACGAGCCGATCGGCGGGTCGTCTTCGAACGGGGCGGTCAAGAGGTCGGCATCAACGGCAGATGACGCTCCGGCGGATGCTTCGACCCAATCCCGCCCCAAGAGCTCAGGGACCACCGACCGCCCGAGCGGCGCCGGCAATTCCAACGGCAAGGGCGGTTCCAGTTCCAGCAGCACCGGAAATTCGAACGGCAAGGGCAGTTCCAGCAGCACCGGCGACTGAGCGACGTCTCCCGCGATGTGGTTCTCACGCGAGTTGTGACCAGATCCGGGTATCCGAGTTTCGGCTAGGAGGTGTTCGGTGAGACGACTGGTGGTGCGAGCAGGAGCAGTGGTGGGTGCCGTCGTCACTTCAGGATGCGGTTTGACCGGCTCGCCGCCGAGTGAACCGTCCGCGCAGGCGGGCCAGATCACGCTCGACGGTCAGACGCGCGAAACCCGGTCCGTCGAGTGCAGTCAGATCGAGTGGTCGCTGATGATCGACGCGGGCGCTGAACCTGGCCGGGCCCACGCATATCTGCGCCTCGGAGGTCAGGAGCCGGTAGTCGAGACGGTCAGCATCGACGACATCGGCCCTGTGAACGGCGTCGCCGGGGGTGATCTGGGCAAGGCCGAGGCCACCCTCGACGACACCATCTACACGATCACAGGCACGGTGGTCGGACCCGATCCGGCCAACCCCGGACAATCGCAGACAATGCCCTTCGAGATCAAAGCGCCCTGCTGAACCTCCGGGTTCCGGAGGTGTAGCGACTACGGCGCCGGTGGCGGAGCCGTCACCGTCACCGTTGTCGTGCTGACGGTGGTGCTCGTGGTCGTGCTGGTGACGACGCTGGTCGACGTGCTCGGCTCGGCCGTCGTGGTGGGCGGCGGCGTGCTGGTCTCGGTGATCGTCACCGTCTCGGTCTCGGTCTGAGTCGTCCCCGGCGCCGTCGTCGCGGTCGTCGCCGTCGGGGTGATCGGCGTGAGCGTGGTCGTCGGGGTGGTGTCCGCCTCGTCTGAACTCGAGCCGAAGACCGCCCAGACGAGCAGCACCAGAACCAGCGTCAGCAGGACTCCTGCGGCGAACATCGCCGCCGGTGTCCGGTACCACGGAACCGGTTCCTCCGGAGGTGGACCCGGCGGCCGACGCTGCCCGCCGTACCCGTCCGGAGGGTCGGAGTAGTAGCCGCGGTCATCCGGCGGGCCGTAGTTCGACATGAGACTCCGATGCTGGTTCGAACGCTGCTGTTAGAAGACCCGGATCCAGTCGATCAGCATCTCCGCGGGGTAGTTGCCGCCGGCCGGCTCGCGACCGCCGGAGCCGCCGACGGCGATGTTGAAGACCGGGGCCATCGTGTAGCCGGGGTCGTTGAACGGCCATTCCGGCAGGGAGTTCGCCAGCACGGTGAAGAACGGCTCCATCCCCGGCTGGTAGTCCTTCCAGAAGTACATGCCTTGCGGCTGCCAGGTCATCCGCCAGGTGTGCCAGTCACTGTCGACGGGGTGTTTGTGGGTCTGGAACTGCGTGCCGTCCAACCGCGCGTGCACGGTGGTGCCCGAGGGCCAGTCCCGGTTGCCGTACCACTCCACGAGGTCGACCTCGCCGCCGCGCACCGGGTTGTCGTTGATCAACCAGAACGCCGGCCACGCGCCGTCGGTCAGACAGTTGAGCTTGATGCGGGCTTCCCACGTCGTCCCGACACCGCCGCGCCAGTTGCCGATGACCTTCCCGCTGGCGTACTTCTCCTGGATGTTCGCACCGGGGCCGCGGGTGGCCCGGATGACCAGGTTGCCCGCCCCGTCCTGGAAGACGTGCTCCTGATCGGTGACGTAGCGGCCCATGTTGAAGGGCTTGTCCCATTCGACGGGGTTCCGGATGGTCTCCCTGGCCGGGACGATGAACCACGACGCGGGGTTCGGCGGCGCCCCTGCCGGTCCGTTGAACTCGTCTGAGAACAGGAGACCGGGTACGCCGGCCTCGGGAACACCCGGTCCGGGCGGCGTATCACCGATCACCGGTTGGGCACCGGCCTTGGCAACCGGTAGCGCGGCAGCCGCCACACCGACCCCGAACATCAACATTGCACTCCGACGATCCATGTTTGGCACTCCCAAACCGTAAACGGAGCGGCGCCGGTTTCGGGGGCCAAACCCGCCGATGGGCCGTGATTGCTCTTCTGGTTCACGGTGCCGGTGGTGCGGGCGGCGCTCCCATCGGTCGGTTGTAGGCCGATTCCACGATGGGACGCAGCTCGGCGTCCTCCACCACCTTGGATTCGTTCGACGTCCACTTCTGCGTGACCACCGGCAGGAAATAGGTCGCCGGTGCGCCGAGGATGTACGTCGCATTCCCCTCGACGAAGGTCTTGTTGCCGGGATCGTTCAAACCGATGTTGCTGTAATTCGTGTGCACGCTGTTGAGTTCACCCTTACCGCCGACGACCTGTGACGCATTGCGGTTCTTCTTCGCGGTTTCATTCGACAGGTCGTTGGGGCAGTCCGCGAAATAGTCGTATTGACGGGCGATCACTTTCACCGTGTACGGGGTGTCATCGGGGAAATTGTTTCCCCCGTAGGCGGCCACACAACCGCTGCCCGGAACATTCGCGCACCCGTTGTACTTGCTCTCCAGATCACCCGTCAGAACGAATTGCACAGTCGCCGGGTCGATGTCGCTGGTCGGTCCATAACGGCGCAGCCAGTCGTCGGCCACCTGCGCGCCCTGGCTGTGCCCGGCCACGATCTTGGGGCCCGGATAGGCGTGCAGCATCTCGTTGAGTTTGTCGGCGCCCTTGTGCGTGTTCGTGGCACTCGGGATGTTCGTGTACGGGACCTTGACCTTCACATTCGGTGCGGCGAACAATTCACCACGCAGCCAATTGGACTTCAATTCGTTGAACGCCGGCGCGAGGGTAAGCACGGTTGCCCCGCCCGGTCCGGGTTGCGCCTGCGATATGTCCGGCGTCACCGCCGTAGATCCGAAGAGGAGCGCACAAGCGAATAGTGAAGAAATTCCAACACGGCTCGTTGACGACATTCCCCGACCCTTCTCGCGGTGTTTGCGGTGCGGAGTCTGTATAGCGTTCGGCGCAGCGAATATGCGTGCGCGATGCCGAGCCGGCATCGAAACGATGCCGGAAAGTTACTGACAAATATTGACGCAAATTCAGATTTGCGTTAACGGAAATACGTCTCCGAACCGGTGGGATATCCGCCACCGGTCGTCGTGATGTGCACGTGGTCGAAGTGCCCGTTACCCGACCCGCGCGGACCGTTGGGCGTGTAGTAGACGCCCCGCCAGATCGCGTCCTGCATGCCGAAGCGCTCGGCGTTCTTGATCACGTACGCGACGATCTGGTTGCCGAGCGCGATGCCCTCCGCGCTACCCGGGTTCGGGATCATCACGTCGATCGCCAGACCGTTGGGGTGCCACCTGAGGGCGTCGGGCCGCATGCCACCGATCTGCTGGATCTCGGGGAACACGGCGCTGATGGCACGGGCGGCGAGGATGGTCTTCACCTGCAGACCCCGCTCCGGGGCGACGCCGACCGGCAGCGCCCGGTACGAGGCGCGATTGGCCACCTTCCAGTTCGCGACCGACACCGTCTCGCTCGGCGCCACCTTCAGGTCTGCCGGCCCGCCGACCGCACCGGAGGCCACCACCTCCAGGTCGTACGGCGGCAGTTGCGGCGGCGGCAGCGGGGCGGGTGCGGCGGCGGTTTGCGCCTCCCGGTGGACGTCGGCACCGGCGGCGAGGACCACGGCCGCTGGGGCGGCGAGCATGGCCAAAACGAGCGATGACGACGGAATTCGCCGCTGCTCGCTGGGCTTCGAGTGCCTACCCACCCCAGCACTGTACGAAATAACTCGCGTTATGTCACGGCATGGTCACGGAAAGGTGACGAACCGGGCGTCAGGGCGCGCCTACCCTCGGACCCATGCGGCCCGCCACTGCGTTGAGTGTCGTCTCGGTGATCTTGATCGTCAAAGCCGTCCTGATCGGATGGGTCACCTGGGGACGCGCACAGATGCTCGGCGTCCAATCGTCCGCCGGGCAGGCCGGGCTCACCATCGCGACCGTCGCTCTGGCGATCGCCCTGGTGTGCGGAGTCGCCGCAGTGGTGCTGCGGCGCCGTGACCGCGGCGAGGACGCCTAGTACGGGTACTGCGGTTCGTGGAACCGGTTGATGATCGGCAGCCGCTCGATGATCCGGTCACGCAATCGCGGCTGCTGCGGGGCGACGGGCGGCACGTATCCCGCCTGCGGCGGCGTGTACGCCGGGGCCACGGGTGCCGGCGGCGGCACGTACGCCGGTGCGGGCGGTACGTACACCGGCGGGGCAGGCGGCACGTAGACCGGCGCCGGCGGCGGAGCCACCTCGGGTGCGGCGTACACCGGTTCGATGACCGGGGCGACCTCCGGGGCGACCTCCGGTGCGGGCGCCGGGGCGGCGGGGGCGATGTCGACGACCGTGACAGCCTCCGGTGGCGGCGCCGGCGGCGCCTCGGGCGGAGGCGGCGGCGCGGCAGGCTTCGGCGCCGCCTTGGGCAGCGCCTCCGGAGCGGGTGCGTCGACGGCGGCCTTCGCCTGATCCGAGGCGCTGGCCACCTGGCGGGTCGCCGCGTCGTCCGAGCGCATCTGCGGCGTCAACTCCAGGCCGAGCGCGACCGACAGCGACACCACGAACGTGACCACGGCCGCGACCAGCACCGAGGTGAGTGCGGGGATTCGCCAGGTCAGCCACGACCTCGGCGCATCGGTCGTCACCTGAGCCAACGCCAGCGGGGCGTCCACACCGACCGAGCCCTGCGCCGACGCCAGGGCCGCACCCCGGGCCAGAGCCAGGTCCGCCTCGGCCGCGGACAGCACCGGGGCCGTGACCAGACCGGCGAGCTCGGCCACCACCGCGTCGACGTCGTCGGCCGAGCCGAGGACGTAGACCGCCTCGGGGTACACCGCGGTCGAATCGGCCGTCTCCCGCACCTGACGGGCCAGGGCGCCTGCACCCGCGCGGTCGATCTGGTCGACGTGCACGGTGTCGGCGGTGACGACCGCGACCAGCGCGACATCCGGTTCGGCCACGCACACCGCGACGTCGGTCTGCGCGGCCAGGTCACCGAGTCCGGCGGCCAGCGCGGCGGCGGACTCCGCAGGCGAGAGAGCGACGACGTTTCGCACACCTCGGGCGGTCAGGGCGGTCATCAGCCCGGCGGCCTGTTCGGTGACGGACTCGGTCCACGTCACACCGACGGCCAGCGGCCGCTGTCCGGGCGCCGCGGCGTACGGGCCTTCGCCGGACACCGCGCCGACCAGCGCGTCGAGGCTGTCGCCGGAAACCGGCATCGCAAGCGTTCCGCTGTCGACGGTCGCGCCGTCACCTGTCGCGCCTTCGACGAGCACGAAGCGAAGCGCCGTCGAGGTCACCGACACGCCGAGTACTAGGTCCACTGATCGTTCCCGCTCTGGTTGCACAATTCGGGATGACGATACCGCTGTGCGGGCGCGGTTCAAGTTCGCCCGGGCAACGATCCCGTGACCAGGGTCAGTCGGCCTGCCAGAGACAGTCGCCGGTGAGCTGGATCGAGAACATCACCGGCAGTACCTCGAACCGCAGCGGTTGCCCGGGCTCCCCCTCGGCGACCTGCGGTTCTCCCACCTTCCCGGCACTGACGACGGCGGTCTGCTCGGCGCGGCACCGAGTGGCGGGGTCCTGCGGGATCCCGGTCCACGGACCCGACAGCATCTCGGGGTTGCGCATCCCCTGCCCGTGCAGGTCGAGACCGTCGCCGCCGGAGAACCAACGGTCGCTCGACGGATAGGGCCCCGCATAGACCTCCCAGCGGCCCGCGCTGCACTGCACGACGGTGTCGTCGGCGGTGTGCGCCAACGCGCGGTCCACCGCGGGCGCACACCCCGCCCCGGGCTGGGGTGCCGGCGGTGCGGCGTGCGCCACCGCGGTGGCCGGCAGGCTCAGTACGGCAGCACCGACGGCCAGCGCGGCCAGCGTCCTTCGCTTCATAACTGGATTGTCGTCCGCGGCACCGATGGCGCTACACCTTCGTCAGATCGGTGCGCATGAGCTTGACCTGGTAGTCGTCCCACGTCGACAGGTTCCAGTAGAGGTACTGCTGGTCGGCGGCGCTCACGTTGTCGGTCGACGACCAGGGATGGATCATCGGCGCGTACAACCCCGGCATCTTCGACGACGTCACCAGCGTGATCGGCGCCGACCACGGGCCCTCGGGCGAATCGGCCTTGCGCATGACGATGTTGTTGTTCTTGTCGCCGTACAACATGATGTATTTCTTCTCGTAGCTGTTGTACTGCACCGACATCTCGCTGACCGTCGGATATGTGGTGGTCTTGATCAGACCGAAAAAGCTCGTCGTGGTCGTCGACGGCAGGATCGGCTTGGCGGCCGCCGGGTTACCCGGCGTCCACGAAGTCCCGTTCCAGTACTCGTATTTGGTCTTGTCCAGGATGTCGGCTTCGGCCACCCGGGATACGTAGGCCGTGCCGGTGCGTCCGGCGGGGGTGCCGTACGAGTAGATGTAGCCGTCGGTGATCTCTTGTCCGGCAGCGTTTTTCAGCGGCTTACCGGTGACGGGGTCGACGGTGTACTTGCGGACGTAGGCGCCCTGCTGGAAGTTCTGGTCGCCGTTGACGAACGGCAGGATGGTGCGGCCGGCGGCGGCCGGACGCACCGACGACTGCGGCACCACGGTCCAGTTCTGGCCGTTGTCATCGGAGTACGCGATGGCCGAGTAGTTCGTCGTCCACCGGCCGGGCGAATCCCACGACTTCACGGCCATGTAGTTGATGTACTGGCGCGTCGCGCCGTCCTTGCCCGCACCGGGCACCGAGATCGCCGCCGTCGGGATCATCGTCACCTCCGGCCCGATGCCGTAGTGGTAGTTGCCGATGATCTCGCGCGAGAAGTTCGGATCCGACATCGGTGAGCCGCTGTACATCCCGGGATCGTGCGGGATGCCGTCGGCGACGTACATACCGTTGGACAGCACGGTGTCGGTGCTACGGAAGAGCGTGTTCATCCGCCACACGCCGGTGCGCACCGGGGTGCGGTTGCTGAACGTGTCACCGAAGGCGATGAGCACCTGGTGTTCGTTGACGGCGGTGTTCGGGTTGTCCTTGATCCCGTTGTCCCACATGATTCCGAGGTCGGTGCCACCGATCCCGAAGCGGGTGGTGGTGTTGTTCAGCCCGCCGGGTCCGGTGACGTTGGTGATGCGAACGGTGTTGCCGCTGACCGAAACCGGGGTCACGACGTAATCCTTGGCCGGATCGTACGGCGTCGCCGCAGCGGCGAGCGAGACGGTGGGGGTGCTCGTCGAGACGGACCGTGTCGCCACCGACCGTTCGAGTTCGCGCCGCGAACCGAGCGCGAGCAACGCGCTGAGCGCCCACGCCGGGCTGGGCAGTGACGGCAGGTTGCGCAACGAACCAAGACCGAACGCGGCGAGCAACCGGTTGATGACCGGGGCGGAGTTGCGGGCCGCGGTGGGTGCGGTGATCGCCGTGACGGCCGCCGCGGCCGGCGACAGCACCGTCTGCACCATCTCCTCGACGTTGTCGACGAGCACGGTCCGCGCCGCTGCGGCGGGCTGTTCGCTCACCTCGTGCGCCGTATCGACGACGAAGGACGCGACATCCGCAGTCTCGGAAAGGGTTTCGAATCCCTCGGGCTCCGACGACTTCTCGGTCTGCAGCGTGCTGTCCGGGCGGTTACGCGACTCGCGCTCGAAGGTGGTCGGGTCGACGATCGGGAGGGTCACGTCGGGATCCGCACCCTCGGCGTCCTTCTCGGCGTCGTCCTCCACGACGACCGGTTCTTCGACGACCGGTTCTTCGACGACCGGTTCTTCGACGACCGGTTCTTCGACAACCGGTTCGTCACCGTCGTCGTCCGGCAGCCCCTCGAGAGCCTCGGGATCAGGCTCCTCGGCCTGTTCTTCGGCCTTTTCTTCGGCCTGTTCCTGCCCCGGATCATCCTGCTCCGCAGCGGGCTTCGGGCTGTCGTCGGGCGGAGTCTGGGACGTCGGTTCCCCGGTCTCGGCGAACGCCGTACCCGGAGCTCCGACCATCACCGCGGCGCCCACCCCCAACGCCACAGCCAAACCGCCGACACGACCGATATACGCCGAAGCATCCATCGCTTTCCCCTTGAGATGCATCCCCCGACGCCATCCGAATGCCTACGGCATTGCGGCCGCTGGTGCATTGAAGATAGCGGCAAACTTGCTGAAAAATTCAATTTCCGGCAAAGATCTTCGTTTCCCGACCTACGGTTTCATGATCAGCGACCGGGGCCCGGTCCGCCGGCCCGGTCGAAAGCTGTCCGCTCGACGAAGTCGAGGTATCCGGCACGAATAGATCCTGCCGTCTGTCGATCAATTACTGCCACCGGAATTAAACCGCTGACCTGCAGGTTTACGCAGTCAGAGCGGAACGGAAAAGTCCGGAGACGCCAGAGGGACAGAAAGAAGCGGGACATGAACAAGCTCGGATTCGCCACCATCGTCGCCAGCGGATTGACCGCCGCCTTCCTCGGACTGGCCGCGCCTGCGCAGGCCGCCCCGGCCGGTCCCGGTAACGCACAGGACACCATCAACTCCCTCGAAGACCGCGGCTACGCCATCCGCGTGAACCATCACGGCATGGTGAAGCCCCTCGACGAGTCGAAGATCGTTTCGGTGCGCTACGACAACGGCGACCGCGTCGTCTATGTCGACGTCCGCTGAACGACGAGCAAGGGAGGGGCACCCGTCGGGTGCCCCTCTTTCTTGTGCGTGCTACTTCAGCTTGTCGTCGAGCACCTGCAGGAACCGGGAGATCGGATCACCGGGCAGCGGGGTGTTGTGTGACGCCGCGATGAGCACACCGACGATCGCCCCGGCCAGCACCCGACGCTCCACCGTGTCGGCCGGCTGGCCGGGGCGCTTCGTCAGCGCCTCGGTGATCAGCTCGATCAACCGGACGTATTCGGTGTAGATCAGTCCACGCGCCTCGGGGATGGCGTACATCAGCCGCTGACCGAAGATCGCTTCCGCACGCTGCTCCTCGCTCAGCGCGCCGAACGTCCTTGCGACGGCGTGGCGGTAGGCCTCGATCACCGACAAGTCGGCGGGGGCGTCGACGAACGCCTCGATGATCGGAGCGATCTGGTCGTCCGACAGCAGCACGGCTTCCTTGGTCGGAAAATACCGGGAGAACGTTCGCGGCGAGACGTCGGCAGCGGCGGAGATCTGTTCGACCGTCGTGTTCTGGTAGCCCCGCTCTTTGATGAGCCGTAACGCTTCTCGCCTGATCGTTTCGCGGGTCTGGAGCTTCTTGCGCTCCCTGAGCCCCGACTGCTTCTCAGGCACCGACATCGCTCGATTCTCGCAGACCCGATCGGAACCCGGCCCCCTACGGGGTGCGGCTGCGGACCAGCGTCCAGTGGTTGCCGTCGCTGTCGCGGCGGTAGGACAGTTCGTCGAGGACGCGGTGCGCGATCGCCAGGCCGCGCCCGCGGTCGGACAACTCCTCGGGCATGCTGACCTCCCCGAGGTCGATCGGAGAGGGGTGACCGTCGTCGAAGAAGGTGGTGCGCACCACGTCCGGATCGAGGCTCACCTCCATCCGCATCCGGACGGGGTCGCCGCCGCCGGAATGTTCGATGATGTTGGCCGCGATCTCGCCGACCGCGAGATCCACGTGCATGCGCACCATCTCGTCGACGTCGTGTTCCGCCCACAGCGTGTCGAGCGTGCGCTGGACCGCGTCCAGAGTGTCCGGCCCGGTTGTGGTCTCGAGTACCACCGACGGGTCATGCGTCGCCATCGAAGGCACCGTCTGCCGAATCATAGGTGCTCAGAACGCGGTTGAGGTTGGTCAGTTCCAGGACTGTGGTGACCTGTCTGGTGGGCGCGGCGATCCTGAGGTCGCCGCCGGCCTGCCGTGCCACCTTCAGGCCGGAGATGAGCGCACCGAGACCCGAGGAGTCGATGAACTCGGTTGCGCTGAGGTCAACGACGACGCGGGTGCTGCCGCCGTCGACGAGCTCGTGGATCTGTTTGCGCAGCGCCGGCGCGGCCACCATGTTGAGGCGCCCTTCCGGCCGGATCACCAACACACCGGAATCGGTTGTGCGGGTCGGATATCTGCTCATCACACTCCTTCGTCCTGGTGTCCGCGGAAGCGCACCGCCTGGATCACCACACTCAGAATCAACAGGTCGAATATCACCCAGAAGAGGTTCACACCGACACCGAGCACGGAGATCGCACCGAAGTACAGCTGCACGATGCCGATGATCGATGCGACGACCAGCATGGCCATCGCGGCGAGTTGCCACTTCACCAGGTGCCACGGGATCGCCGTCGCCTCCTGTCTGGTCTTCGGGGTGACCGCGAAGCCCAGCGGTCGCCCGAACACCACGTTGAGGAACGCCGTGTAACAGGCCCGGATCCACACCGGGAACAGCGCGAGGCTGTACTGCTGGCCGCGCCAGGTCGGGGTGCCGCGGCTGATGATGATGAACATCAGCTGGTTGAGCACGAGGAACGGGATGAGCCGCCCGAAGAAGTCCCAGCTGTACGCGGTCACCGGCATGATGCCGAAGATCAGGTAGATCGCCGGGGCGGCGATGTAGGCCAGCGCGGCGAACCCGGCCAGATAGCTGTACATGGTCGCCCAGTACATGAGCTTCTGGCCGATCGACAGTCCCTTCTGCACGAACGGGTTCTCCCGCAGCATCACCTGGATGGTGCCCTGCGCCCAGCGCAGCCGCTGGGTGAGCATGGTCCGCACGTCGTCGGGCGCCAGACCACGGGCGAGGACCTCGTGGTGGTAGGCCGAGCGCCAGCCCAGTGCGTGCAGCCGCATACAGGTGGCCATGTCCTCGGTGACCGAGATGGTGGCCATCGGCAGCATGGGTTGCGCCTCGTCGTCGCGGCCCACGTCGACGGCGCGGATCATCGCGCCGATCGACTCGATCGCGCCGAGCGGGGACCACTCCCGGCCCGCCAGCGACTCCAGCGCTTCGTCATCGAACACCACTGTCGTGGCGGTGGCCTCGGGGTGTTCGCTCAGCGCGGTGATCACCTCGAGATCGGCCCGCATGGCGGTGATGTCGGCGTCGACCACCGTGCGTGCGGCCGCGTCGACGCGCTGCTGGAAGTCGAAGGTGATATCGGCCAGGGCCCGCTTGTCCCGCAACTGACGGCGGGCGTCGCGCACCGCCTGCAGCACCGACTCCAGCGCCTCCTGCACCTCGGGCTGGTCGGCGCCCGGTTGTTTGCGCGCGGTCCTGATCATCTTGCGCGCCGCATAGAGCGTCCGCCGGACGCCCTCCTCGACGGCGCGCACGTATCCGCGAATCCCCAATCGCATCAGCGCTTCCCGGCGCAACACCGCATTCGACCCGCAGAAGTAGGCCGCGTTCCACCCGTCCTTACCCTGTTGGATCGGCCCGTAGAACAGCGGCGCCTGGCTACCCAGCGGGTCGCTGAACGGGACGTTGTGGAAGTACTGCGGCGTCTGCACCAGCGCCATGTGCGGATCGCGGAAGTAGCCCAGGGTCCTGTCGAGGATCTCGGGTTCGGGCACCTGGTCGGCGTCGAGTACGAGGATGAACTCGCCGTGGGTCTCGAATAGCGCGTTGTTGAGGTTGCCCGCCTTGGCATGGCGCGGTTTGTCGGGGGTCCAACTCGACGATCGGGTGATGTAGCCGATGCCGCGCTCGGCGGCCGCTTCGGCCAGGTCGTGGCGGTCGCCGTCGTCGAGGATCCAGGTCGAGTGCGGGAAGCGGATCCGCTGGGCGGCCTCGGCCGTCTCCAGCACCATGTCGATCGGCTCGTTGTAGGTGGTGATGAAGACGTCGACGGTCGCGTCGTCGGGCGGCGGCGGAGGTGGGTTGCGCCGCAACATCTTCCACATCGTCATCGCGAACAGCAGCGAGTCGATGACGCTGTAGGTCTCGGCGATCACCAGCGGTACCGCGATCCACCAGGCGGCCCAGTTGATCGACCCGAACCAGCGCCACACGATGTAGTTGATGCCCAACAGCGCGGTGCAGAGGATCAGCAGCCGCAACCAGGGCGACGGGTATTTGCCGGGGGAGATTTCGGGCAGTTGGTGCCTCACGCGGTCGGCTCTCGGCGCACCGCCACGAGCGTGACGTCGTCCAGCGGTGACTTCTCCGCGACCAGTGCCCGGGCGCGGGCGCACAGGTCGGCCGGTTCGGGGTGGGTGGCGACGAAGCGTAGCGCCGGGCGCGCATCGCTGCCGTCGCCGATGAGGTCGAGCACACCGTCGGAGGCGATGATCAACGTATCCCCCTCCCCGAGTGTCACCTCACCACAATCCCAGGTGTCGCCCGGCATCACACCGAGGGGTAGACCGGCGCTGTCGAGTCCCTCGACCCGGCCGTCGGCGCGCACCACCAGGGCGATGCCGTGTCCGGCGTCGACGAAGCGCACGGTTCCGGTCGCGCTGTCGAGTTGGCAGTGGAAGAGCGTGACGAAGGTGTCGGTGCTACTGAGATCCTCGGACAACTGGAGGGCGACGGCGTCGACCACGTCCTCTGGGGCGAGTGGGCGTTCGACCCGGGCGAACGCGCTCGATGCGCCCCGCAGCGCGGAGCGCACGCTGGCCGCCAGAATCGCGGCGCCCAAACCCTTGCCCATCACGTCGGCCACCGTGAACACCGCACCGCCTTCGACGCGGTAGTGGTCGTAGAAGTCGCCGCCGACGGCGTAGGCGGGCAGGCACATCGCGCACACCGAATACCCGGGGAGGTCGCCGAGTGGGCGTGGCAGCAGATGCCGCTGCACGTCGGCGGCGCGCTCGAGGTCGTCGGAGTGTTCCAGTTCGCGCTGCGCCCAGGACGCGAGTTCGGTGAACGTCGTCAGTTCGGCTTCGGTCAACGAGCGGGGTTCGGTGTCGTAGATGCAGAAGGTGCCGACCGGATGGCCGCCGGGACCGTAGAGCGGATAGCCGGCGTAGAAGCGGATGCCGCCCGGCTCACCGATTCCCGGGACCATCGCGAATTCCGGTCGGGCAGCGGCATCTTCGATGATCAGCGCCGGGTTGTCGGGTTGCTCGTAGCTGCGGGCGATGGTCGCCTGGCAGATCGTCTGGTTCCGCGGCAGGTTGGTGCCGATGTCGAGGCCGTCGACCTGTTTGAACCACTGCCGGTCCCGGTCGACGAGGGCGACGGCCGCCATCGGGATGCCGAAGACGGCCCGTGCCATGCGGGTGATCCGGGCGAACCGGTCCTCCGGTGGGGTGTCGAGCACATGCAGCTGGGCCAGCGAGCGGACGCGTTCGTCTTCCACCTCCGGCGGCAGGGCGAACGGCGACACCGGGGTCTCGGCGGTCACGGCATCACCGTCCGCAGTGCGCCTGCCATCGCCGCGGTGGCCGCCGGGGTGCTGGTGATCCGCCAGTCGGTCTCCTTGTCGTGTTCGAACCAGATGACCGCGTCGACATCGGGTTGCGCGGCCGCCCACTCGACGAACGAGGAGATCCATTCGGCCTTGTCGCCGCCGTCCTCCGCGCAGCCGACCTCGGCGATCATCATGGGGCGGCCGGTCAGGGCGCGGATCTCGGTGACGGCGGGTTCGAAGAGTTCGACCGGGGGCGTCCACCGACTCCATGGACGTGTTGTTCCCCAGTTGTAGCCGTCTATGCCGACGACGTCGACGTAGTCGTCGCCGGGGAACCATGCGCGCAGCGGCACCTCCCCGCCGCAGATCGCGTCCGGTGACCACATCCACCGCACGTTCGTCGCGCCGGCACGGCGGAACAGGTCGTGGGTATGGCGCCAGGCGGCCACGTAGGCGTCCGGTGTCGCGCCGTGGGCCGGCGTCCAGGGGTACCAGTCGCCGTTGAACTCGTGGGCGAACCGAAGGTGGACCGGTTCGCCGGTGATCGTCAGCGCCGCGGCCCAGGAGAACAGGCGGTCGTCGTGCGCCCCGGCGGCGATCTCGGAGATCGTCTCCGCACCCGCCACCGTGACGTCGGTGCGCCAGAGCCACGGCTCCCAGGTGATCACCGGGACCGCCCCGGTGGCCGAAACCTTCGTTACGCCGCTCACGGGCGGTGGTGCAGCGAAGTCCTCGTACCAGAGGACCAGATCCACGTGCCGGTCGACGGCGGCGCCGGTGGCGGCGACCTCGTCGAGACCGAAGACGCCCGCAGGCGTGCTCAGCCCCAACTGCAGTCCCGCACCCATATCCACCCCGCTGGTTCGCCCCAACCCCGGGTCAACCTTAAGCAAACCTGTGAACCGCTGTCGAAAGAACGCAGGGTTTGGGTCCGACGCTATGTCACCGCGCCCGGGTGGTGGTGGGGATCATCGGCGGCGGTGTCCAGGAAGAACTGCCGGATGGCGTCGACGACCTCGTCCGGAGCCTCGACGTGGGGGTAGTGCCCGACACCCGGTAACACCTTCAGCGCGCTGCCCGGTCTGGCCGCCTGCACCGAGTAGGCGTGTGCGACGGGGATGATCGGGTCCCGGTCTCCCCAGATCACCAGGCTGGGCACCTCGAGGTGCATCCCGAGGCGGCTCAGCGCACTGACCGACTGACCGCGGTGATCCACCACCGATCGCAGCGTGCGCTGGAACGCCGCCCGCGTGGGCGGATCGGACAGCGAACTGTAGGACTGCCACGTCTGCGCGGCCTGTGGCGAGCCGAGGCCCAGCGCCCCCAGGACGGGCCGTAACCGGTTGCCGAGGGCGACCACCGGCTTGGGCGCGACGACCGGTAGCAGGACCTCGGCTCCCGGCGCCGCCAGCAATCGCAGGACCCACCCCACATCGGGTCCGAGGCCACCGCTGCTGATCAGGATCAGCCGCCGGCAGTACTGCGGGTGCTGGTACATGAATTGCATCGCGACGCCGCCACCGAGGGACTGACCGACGATCGTGGCCCGGTCGACCCCCAACTCGTCGAGCAGATCCCGCAGGCCGGCGGCGAACGCACCCAGCGAATAGTCGGTGCGCGGTTTGGCCGAGCGGCCGTGTCCGAGCAGGTCGGGGGCGATCACTCGGTAGTTCTCGGCCAGCCGGGGCAGGACCGCGTTCCAGGTGTCCGAGCAGCCGGCCATGCCGTGGATGAGCAGCAGAACCTCGCCGCTGCCCGCATCCCGGTACGCGACACGCTCGCCGTGCAGTTCGACGTATTCGACGTCATTCATCGACAACTCTTCCGATTGCGGTCAGTCGTCTGGGTTCACCGCTTGCCCGTCGCGGAAACGCCCCGGTGACCGTCATCACCGTCGGGCAGTGCGAGCCGGTGGATGGTGCGCAGCGTCTGCCAGTACTGGCGCATCAGCGACCCGGTGGTGTACGGCAGATCGAACTTCTCACATTGTGCCCGCACGCGTACGGCGATCTGCGCGTACCGGTTGCTGGGGAGATCCGGGAACAGGTGGTGCTCGATCTGGTAGCACAGGTTCCCGCTGGCGAATGCCATCAGTGGTCCGGCGTTGAAGTTCGCGGTGCCCAGCATCTGGCGCAGATACCACTCCGGCTTGCTCTCCTGCTCGACCACCGCGGCGGTGAACTTCTCCGCACCGTCGGGGAAGTGGCCGCAGAAGATCACCACGTACGCCCAGAGATTGCGCACGATGTTCGCGGCGACGTTGGCGCCCAGTGTCCGGCGCCAGCGTGACCGACTCAGCGCCGGGAAGATCAGGTAATCCTTGACCATCTGGCGGGCGATCTTCTTCCGGATCAGGCGTGACTGCGCGTGTTTCTCACCCGGGGTTTGTGCGCGCTCCTTGGCGGCGTGGATGTCATGGAGCGCGATACCCCATTCGAATCCGATCGCCAGGGCGATGTTGCGCAGTGGCTGAAGCAGGTAACGCGGCTCCCACGGCTGGTCGCGGGTCACCCGCATCACGCCGAAACCCAGGTCTTCGTCCATGTCGATGACGTTGGTGAACACGTGGTGGAGGTAGTTGTGGGAGTACCGCCACTGCGACGACGGCCCGGCCATATCCCATTCCCACGTGTTCGAGTGGATCTCGGGGTCGTTCATCCAGTCCCACTGGCCGTGCCCGACGTTGTGACCGATCTCCATGTTCTCCACGGTCTTGGCGAACGCCAGCGCCGCGGTTCCGGCGATCCAGGCGGTCTTGCCGCTGCCGGCGGCGATGAGCAGCCGGGCGCCGACGTCGAGCGCCCGTTGGAAGGCGATGGTGCGACGGATGTAGGCGGCGTCGCGGGCGCCGAGGGATTCTTCGATGTCGCGGCGGATCGTGTCGAGTTCGGCACCGAGCGATTCGATGTCGGTGTTGCTCAGATGCGCGTACTGCGCGACGTCTGTGATGGCCATCGAGGGTCCTCGAAACGAACGGTCAGTCGCCGCGAAGGCGATCGGGCGAGTGACTGTGAAGAGCTGCTACGAGCGGCGCCACGCTGTCTGGGTACCTGAAACTCCCCGGGTGGGGGCTTCGTCGGCCACCCAGCCACGCGGAGGGCTTTGCATAGTGTTACCCCGAACGCGTGCGCGGAAACCCGCCGGCGCAAGCGGGATCGGATTCGCCTGCCGCTCAAGGTGTTACGTCAGTTGTTGGGCACCTGGATCGGGATGGGGATCGGCACGAACGGCACTGTCACGTACGTCGTGGTCACCGGCGGCTGCGTCGTCGTGGTCACCGGCGGCTGTGTGGTCGTCGGCTGGGTCGTGGTCGGCTGTGTGGTCGTCGGCTGCGTCGTCGTCGTGGTCGGCTGCGTCGTCGTGGTGGTTGTGGTTGTCGTGGTCGTCGTCGTGGTGGTCGTGGTCGTCGTCGTGGTGGTGGTCGGCGGCGTCGTGGTCACCGGCGTCACGGGTGGTGGCGGGGGCGCGGGCGTGCCGGGCTCGGGTGGCGGAGCGGGCGCGGGCGGCGCCGTGGTGACGGTGACGACCGGGGGCGGCGGCGCACTCGACGGCTCGGGCAGGGGCGCGCCGGCGGGCAGCCGGGTGGTCTCGAACTCGGTGACCGGTGTGCTGTCGGCCGACGTCGAGGTCAACGCATAGGCGACGCCGCCGACGGCGATCGCCGCGACCACCGCCGCGGCGCCGAACGCCAGCTGCGGCACGTGCCAGCCGCGCCGCCCGTCTTCCGGTTCGTCGGCGGGCAGGTACTGCACCTCCGGCCGGGCACCGGTGGGCGCGGGTCCGAACGGGTTGTACGGCTCGTAGGCGTCGTCACCGGTGTAGGGCACGGGTTCGTCCGACGTCGTGTCGTCCTGCGACCAGGCCAGTGCGCGGAAGGTCGCCGAACCCGGGGCGTCGTCGATCATCGCGGTGACGGGTGCGGCGGCGGCCATCCCCGTCGGCGCCTCCGCGGCCGCGCTGTAGGCGGCGAACAGGGCGGCACCGACCGCGGCGTCGAGCGCCGGTTGCCGCGTGGTGATCACGGGGACGCGGGTGTGCGCCGAGAGTTGTTGGGTGATCAGCGGGATGCTCGCTCCGCCGCCGATGGTGACGACTGCCGAGACACCCGCCCATCCGATGCGGGTCCGTTCCAGCGCGGCGTCGAGCGCGGCCAGCACCCCGGCCAGCGGGCGTTGCAGCATCTCCTCGAGTTCGGCGCGGGTGATCCGGATCGTCGAGTGGTAGCCGGGCAGTTCGGCGGCCACGTCGGCGGCCGTCACCGCCGACAGCCGCTCCTTGGCGTCGCGGCACCGTTCCCGCAGCCGGGTCAGTGATCCGACCGCCGCGGTACCCGCGGGGTCGACGCCACCGGCGTCGGTGATCCCGGTCAGTACGTGGGTGAGCAACGCCTGATCGATCAGGTCACCGGAGAACTCGGTGAACCGGGTGGTCTCGTCGACCGGCGCGAAACCCGCGGCGGCGTCCGCGAGGGTGATGCTGGTGCCGCTGCCACCGAAGTCGAGCAGCGCCACCACTCCGTCGGTGGGCAGTCCGGGGTTGGCGCGCAGCGCGGTCAGCGAGGCGACCGCATCGGACACCAGGCGCGCGGGGGCGCCGTTGGATGTGAAGACGGGGTTGGTGCGCAGCGCGTTGCGCAACGCGTAGACCGTGGCGGTACCCCAGTGCGCGGGCACGGCGATGGCGATGTCACCGCTGGGTGCCGCGCCGACGGCCTCGGTCATCGCGTCGAGCGCCTCGACCAGCAGGGCGTCGGCGCGGTAGGAGGTGCCGTCGGCGGCGACGAGTGGGACGGGGTCGCCGACCCGCTCGACGAAACCGTCGAGCACCACGCCCCCGGACTGTTCGGCGGGCAGCCCGACCTGCGGCGTGCGATCGCTGAACAGGCTCAGCGTCGAACGCCGTATGACAGGTGGATTGCCGACTCGTGCCGCAACCAGGTTGGTGGTCCCGATCGACAAGCCCAACGGGTCGCTCATCGGGTAATCACCCTAGTGGCATCGTTGTCTGCCTGCCGTCAACCCCTCGTTTCGGCGGGTTCACGGGGGGTAACACCCTCGCATGACGTCACTGTGGCTGGCCGGCCGTCCCGAACAGGCCGTTGCCCCCAACCCGCTCGACGAAACCACCCGCTCCGCCGACGTTGTCGTGGTCGGCGCCGGGCTCACCGGTCTGGTCACCGCCGTCCTGTTGGCCCGCGCCGGGCGCGACGTGATGGTGCTCGAGGCGTTCCGTGCGGGCGCGGGGGCGACGGGTAACACCACCGCCAAGATCAGCCTGCTGCAGGGCACGAAACTGTCGAAGATCGTCGGCAAGCACGGCCCGGGCGTCGCGAAGAAGTACGTCGAGGGCAACCTCGAGGGCCAGGAGTGGCTGATCCAGCGGTGTGAGAACCACGGGATCTCGGTGCAGCGCGAGGACGCCTTCACCTATGCGCAGTCGGACACGGGGTTGCCCGCGGCGCGGGCGGAACTGGAGGCGTGTCAGGCGGCGGGTCTGGACACGGAGTGGGTCGACGGGTCTCACGGGGCCCACGTGCCCTTCCCGTTCGAGGGCGGTGTCCGGCTTGCCGGTCAGGCGCAGTTCGATCCGATGCCGTTGTTGGACAGCCTGATCGTCGAACTCGACGAGCGGGGCGGCCGACTGATCCAGGGCGTGCGGGTGCAGCGGGTCTCCGGCACCGACGGAGATTCCAGGGGGCTCACGCTGCACGTGCGCACCTCGGGGGGTGACGAGTTCGACGTCGACACGCGGCAGTGCGTGCTGGCGACGGGAATCCCGATCCTCGACCGCGGCGGGTTCTTCGCCCGCCTGAAACCGGCGCGGTCCTACTGCATGGCGTACAAGGTGCCCGGCACCATCACCCGCGGCATGTACCTGTCCACCGATTCCCCCACCCGGTCGGTGCGTTACGCGCCGACCCAGGACGGGGATCGGCTGATCGTCGGCGGGGCCGGACATCCGGTCGGCCGGGAGAAGCATCCGTCGTCGTCGGTGCAGGAACTCGACGCGTGGGCCAAACAGCACTACCCGGGTGCGATGCAGACGAACTACTGGTCCGCACAGGACTATTCACCGGCCGACGAGCTGCCCTACGTCGGGCCGATCCTGCCCGGGCAGGACAAGATCTACGTGGCAACGGGTTTCGACAAGTGGGGGATGACCAACGGCGCCGCCGCCGCGCTGGCGTTGTCGAGCAGCATCCTGGGCGGCCGGATGGACTGGGCCGACGCGTTCGCCAGTTGGAGCCCGCACGAGCTGTCGGGCATCCCGAAGGCGGTGCAGGCCAACGTCGAGGTCGGGATCAACCTGGCCAAGGGATGGATCACGCCGGTGACGCGGATCGCCGACCGGACCCCACAGTCCGGCGGTGTGGTCAGTGGACCGCCGTGGGCGCTGGAGGCGCGCAGCGTCGTCGACGGGGTGGAGCGCCGGGTCTCGCCGGTGTGCCCGCACCTCGGCGGCATCGTCAACTGGAACGACTCCGACGAATCGTGGGAATGCCCGTTGCACGGGTCGCGTTTCGCACCGGACGGGACCCTGCTCGAGGGCCCCGCGACGCGGGATCTCACGCGGTCTCTATGACTGTGACGGCCCGGGGATTTTCGCCGGCTCGTCGGGAAAAACCTTGCGCATCACCGCCGACCCGACGCTGCCGATGACGATCAGCGCGATGCCGACCGTGTCGGAGGTCGAATCCGACACCCAGCCGACGATGCCGGTGATGACGACGAAAATCGGCAACCAGTCGAACACCCGCGCCCAGGAGGCCGTGCTCTCGCCCGTCGCGCGGTCCGGGTAGTAGTCGGTGAAGGCCCCGGCGAAGATGATCGCGGCCAGCGGCACGATCCAGGAGAACCAGAAGTTGTCGTTGTCGCCCAGCACCCCGTCCGCGTACGCGCCTGCGGCCGCCGACACCAGGAAGGCACCCGCCCACACCGCCGAGATGACGTAGTTGATCCGGAGGAAGACCGGGCTGTCCCAGTACTCCTGTGGTGCAGTGTCTTTCGCGTACGCCAAGGTGAACGGGCGCCGGATCAGCAGCGTGGCCACCGCGAAGACCGCCAGTGCGACGTTGCTCAATTCGCCGGCCCACAGTTCCAGCCACCGGATGGTGTCCGGCGGGGCGATCAGCCCGAGGACGGCCAGCACCGCGAAGAAGGCGACGCCGAACGCCTCGAGTGCGTGCACCGGAACCCCGCGGCGCCTGCCGACCCACAGCGTCAGCAGCGCGAGGCCCAGAGCGGCGGAGGCGGCTTCCTCGAACCGGCCGGGACCGGCCACGACCGCCATCAGGATCCACGGCGCGAGACCCGCGAACGGCGATCTGACGTAGCCGTCGATCAATTTCATGCCCGGACTCTATGCCGTCCGCACCGGTTGTGCTGCAATGTCGGCCATGGGTGACATCGACGAGATCAAGAACGTCAAGTACCGGTATCTGCGGGCCCTGGACACCAAGGATTGGGCGGCGTTCACCGACACGCTCACCGAGGACGTCGTCGGTGAGTACGGCGAGTCGCTCGGTGAGGACCACCGGTTCACCGACCGTGAGGCGTTGGTGTCGTTCATGCGCGCCTCACTGGGACCGGAGGTGATCACCGAACACCGCGTCGACCACCCCGAGATCGTCGTCGACGGTGACGAGGCGACCGGCACCTGGTATCTGCAGGACCGGGTGATCGCGCCGGACTTCGACTTCATGTTGATCGGCGCCGCGTTCTACCGCGACCGGTACCGCCGCACACCGGACGGCTGGAAGATCTGCGCCACCGGCTACGACCGCACCTACGATGCGAGCATGTCGTTGGCGAACCTGAACTTCAAGCTGAAACGCGGTCGCGCGCTGAACCTCTGACCGTCACTTCGAGACCGCGATGAGCGCGCCCGGCCGCAGCCACCGCATGATCTCGACCAGCCTGCCGTCGTCGATGGCCACGCACCCGGCCGTCGGCCCACCGTCGGTGGAGTGCACGAAGAAGGCGCCGCCGTTGCCCGGCACACGCGCTTTGTTGACCCCCATCACCACCGCGTGCCGGTACTGCGGGATGTCGAGGTTCTCGGTCCCCGCACTCAGCGATGTGTTGAACCGGCACTGTTCCTTCTTGCACACCTGCATGGTGTTGTAGGTGGGGCTCTTCATGTCCCCGTCCCACCAGTGGTCGGGCCCGACCTGGACGTAGGGCAGTCCGCCGCCCGGGTTGGGTTCGGTGCCGAACGCGAAGTCGAGCGTGAACACCCCCATCGGGGTCTTCATCTCACCGTCGTGGGTCTGCGGCGCCATCCCCTTGGCGCCGATGAACGCGGGGATGCCCGCGGCGACCGGCTGCCAACCCACCGCAGTGCGCTGGTAGACGTCCATCTTGGCCGACGAACCGCCCACGCCCACAACGGAGATCACCTGGGTCGCCGGCCCGACCGACGAGGCGAACCACGGGGCGGTGGCTGGTGCGACCGGCGCCCCGGCGACCAGACACACCGCGGCTGCGCACAGCAGGGTCAACAGTCGGCGCATCCCACCCATCCTGGGCGGTCGGCCTCTCGGTCACGTCAAGTTTGGGACACGATCGGGTCGCGACCGAGGACCCCGTCGAGCCACTGCGCCCACACCTGCCGCTGGTCGGCGGCCGTATCCGCGGCGGCGTCACCGTAGCGGTAGAGGGAGACCATCGCCCGCGCCGCGTCCCCCATCGGGTACATACCGACGACGGCGATCCCGTTGCCCGGGTGGTCGAGCCGCACCATCACGTCACGTGACTCTCGCGTCTGGTGAACCCGTTCCACCACCCCGCCGAATTCGGGTGCACCCGAAGGGGATGCGACGCGCTGACCCACGTCGGCACCGGTCAGTGCGAGCGCGGTGGCCAACCGGGACCACCCGTCGGCCACTTCACCCGGGTACTCGGCCATCACCCGCACCGGCGCGGCCGGTTGCCCCGCGAAGTCGCGCAGGTAGAGCCGCAGCACCGCGAAGAATCCCGGCCAGCCGCCCTCGAAGCCCTCGAGTTCGTCGTCCCAGTCGTCGGCGTCGGTGAACAGGCTGTGCACCATCCGCACCACGCACTCACCGCCGCGCCGGCCGGTGACGGTGATCTCGGTGGCCAGCGGTCCGGGCGAACCGATACCGCTCCAGTCGTGTTCTTCGTAGGTGAGCCGGCGCGGCGGCTCCCACCCGGTCACCACGCCGCGTTGCGTGGCGCCCCCGCCGAAGTCGAAGTGCAGTTCGCCGCCGACGCGTTCCTCGACCGTCGTCGGGGTGAACCAGGCGCTCATCCCGGGGCCCGTCGCCATGGCGTCCCACACCTGTTCCGGTGTGCCGGGCACCAGCAGTTCCATTTCGACCCAACGGCGGCCGTCGTCTTTCCGTATCGGCATCACGCATCCTCCTGATCTCTCGGTTGTGGATAAGCGGCCAGCACCACCCGGTGTGCACGGCCACCGGGGGCGGTGTCGTCGTGGTAGCGCGCGACCAGGGTGGTGACGGCCTCGGACAGCTCGCGGGTGAAGTCGGCCCGGTCGGCGGCGCTGCGGAAGCGGACGGTCGCGTCGAGGGACAGGGTGGCCAGGCGTTTGTCCTTGGCCCGCGCTTCGCGCCAGAGGTCGCCGACCTCCTGGACGGCCCGGGCCGACAAGGCGATCAGGTAGCTGGCGGAGAGCCGGTCGCGGGACCGCGCGGGATCTGCGGCGGCGGCGCCGAGCGCGCCGGGCGCGACCACGTACGACGATGCGGTGGCGACCAGGAGACGTTCTTTGAGACCGCCCCACTTTCGTTCGCCGGCCACGGCGACGAGCTGGTGCTGTTCCAGTGCCCGCAGGTGGTAATTGACCTTCTGCCTGGTGATTCCGACACGGGTGGCGAGCGCGGCGGCCGATGCCGGTTCGGTCAGCTCCGCGAGCAGTCGGCTGCGCACCGGGTCGAGCGCGACGACGGCGGCGGCGGGGTCGGCGATCACGTCCACATCCAGCACCCGGCCAGCCTCACCCTTGACAAGAAGTTTTGTCAAGGGCACGGGCGGCTACGTTGGCTCCTATGGACCTGAGCATCCGGCGCCGCGGCAGCAGCCTCCGACAGATCGGCAAGGGCCTGGGCAGCCTCGACCGGGAGGTCTTCGAAGCCGTCGCCGAGTCGCCGAGTCCGCTGCTCGACGCGACGATGCCGCGGCTGACGCGCGCCGCCGACCACTCGAAGCTCTGGTGCGCCATCGCCGCCGGCCTGATGGCGTCCGGCGGGCCGAGGACGCGCCGCGGCGCCACCCGTGGGGTGTTGTCGCTCGCGGTCACCAGCCTCGTCGCCAACCAGGGCGCCAAGCGCATCTGGAGACGAGCCCGCCCGAGCTATCTGCCGGTACCGCTGGCCCGGCGGGGCCGGCGCTTCCCGACGTCGAACTCGCTTCCGTCGGGTCACTCCGCGAGCGCGGCGGCCTTCGCGGTCGGCGTCGGATTGGAGAGCCCGCCGATCGGACTGGGGTTGGCGCTGCTGGCCGGGCTGGTGGGGCTGTCCCGGGTGGCGACGGGGGCGCACTATCCCGGAGACGTATTCGCCGGTTTCGGTCTCGGCGCGGCCGTCTCGGTGCTCGGCGGCCGCGTGGTACCACCGACCACCCCGACGAAGTTGCCGACGGCCGAACCGCTGCGCGTACCCACCCCGCCCCGGCCCGAGGGCGCCGGTGTGGTGTTGGTGATCAACCCGGCCTCCGGCGGCGGCAACGGCGCGCGGGTGGTGGACGAGGTGCGGGACGCCCTGCCCCGCGCCGAGGTCGTCGAACTGGACGAAGGCGACGATCTGCAGCAGGTGCTGCGCGAGGCGGCCGGGCGCGCCGAGGTCCTGGCCGTCGGCGGCGGCGACGGCACGGTAGCCACCGCGGCGGGGATCGCCAAGGAGGCCGGACTCCCGCTCGCGGTGTTCCCCGGCGGAACGTTCAACCACTTCGCGAAGGACATCGGGTGCGATTCGGTGGCCCGCACCGTCGATGCCATCCGCCGCGGCAGCGTCGCGTGCGTCGATCTGGTGTGCCTCAACGAGGAACACATGGTCATCAACACCGCGAGCATCGGTGCCTATCCGCAGTTCGTGCAGACCAGGGAGAAGCTGGAGCACAAGGTCGGCAAACCCGTCGCGGGCCTCTACGCGATGTTCCACACGTTGCGCCGTGCCGAACCCGTGCGCATCCAGTACGACAACCGGACGTTGCAGACATCGCTGTTCTTCCTGGGTAATTCGACCTACCTGCCGTCAGGTTTCGCACCGGCACAGCGCCACCGGATGGACGACGGCCTACTCGACGTGCGGATCCTGGAGACCGGGAAACGGTTCAGCCGGGTGCGGATCCTCACCGCGTTGATGCTGGGCCGGTTGGAACGCAGCCCGCTCTACCACGAGATGCGGGTGCCGGAGTTCACCTTCACCGCCATCGACGGCCCGACCGTTCTGGCGTGCGACGGGGAGGTCGGCACCGAGTGCCAGACCGCGAGCTTCACGGCGCAGTACCGGGTGCTGCCGGTGTTTCGGCCGCTGGACTGACCCGCGGTGGATACCACAGCCAGCACATGACGAAGTAGACGTAACCCAGCGCCCACCCGGCCACCACGTCGGAGGGGTGGTGGACGTTGAGCACCACGCGCGCGACCCCGATCGTCACGATGAGCACCACCCCCAGGACGATCGCCCACCGCTGTGCCGCTGGCGCCAGTGTGGGCGACAGGACGGCGAGAAACGCCAGCACGCACACCATCACACCCAGCGCGTGGCCCGACGGAAACGACGTCGACTGCGCGGCCACCAGTGCGGTGGCGGGCCGCGGACGGTCCGCGATCGCCTTGGCAGCCACCAGGAGCAGCCCCGACAACTCGACGGTGAGCACCAGGAACAGTGCGGTTCGGTACTGGCGCCGGACCAACGAGACGACGATGGCGACGACGCCCGCGAGCCGTAACACCGTCGGCCCCAGCACCGTGCAGTAGACGTCCCAACCGGTCACCCAGCCGGGGTGGGCGGCGCCGAAGCGGTCGAGTGGTTCGAGGACGGCCAGATCGGCCTCGAACAACCACGCCCAGTGGGCGTACCCGATCCACATCAGCACGAAGACCGCGGCAGCCGATACGGCCGAACCGATCAGCCACCTCCGGTTGGACATCACGCCTGTTTACCAGTCACCGGCGAAGCGGTTTAGGCTGCCTGCACATGGCCGTCTTTCTGCGCAAGTTGCTTCGTATCGGCAGGTTGCCCGACGAGATGCGCGCTCAGTCCGAGGCCGAGGGAATCCTGCACCTGTCCGAGTTCGTCCCCGTCACCCGCCGGTTCACCGGATCGATCCCCGGTAAGCGGGCGTCGGGAAGCGTCTCCGGATACACCGGCGCACTGGTGCTCACCCGCGAGCGGGTGCTGGCCACGCTGTCGACCGTGCCGGGTCTGGCAGGCCGGACCATCGACCAGCGCTGGGGCACCCCGGCCGACGGGCCGGTCGGCGTCGAGATCGCGCCCGACGGCCTGCATTTCGAGGTCGACGTCCACCGCGTGGAACCGCGCTCCCACGGGGAACTGTCGATGCACTACAAGAGCGACATCCCCGACGACGTGCTCGCCGTGCTGCCGACCCGGTCACTGCAGATCAGCGTCCCTCCGGAGTGGGTGTTCCGTGCGGTGGGCGTGCCCTACCGGCCGTAGGCCGGCATCGGGTGCCCCCTGCGCTCAGTCGGCGAGGTCGAACACCGCGACCACCTTCGTCGGAGTGATGCGGACGACCAACTCGCCCGGTACGCCGTTGCGGCGGCCGAACTCCTCCGCGCGGTCTGCGCCCATGTATCGGCCGCCGATCCGGGTCGCCGTGTCGAGGAGCTCGTCGGGATCCTCACTCGTCGAGGCGAGGCCCTGCACCTGGACGAACGAGAACGGCGGACGTTCATCGTCGACACAGAGGACCACCCGGGGATCGCGGCGCAACGCACGCCCCTTCGCGGTGTCGCGGTCGGTGTTGAAGACCAGCTGGTTGCCCTCGACGATGAACCACACCGGCGCGACGAGCGGTCTGCCGTCTGATGCGACATAGCCCAGCTTGCCGGTTCGAGTGCCCTCGGACAGGAATGCGACCACTTCGGCGGAGAACTCGTCCATCCGACGAGGTTAGATCCGGCGAGGGATAAGTTGCTTCGGGTGAGCCGAACACTTGCCGAACGGGCCGAGAACCGCTTCTGTGGGGCAGCGTGACAGGACAACCACGGGTGACTCCGCAGGACCGCGCCAACGTGCTGATCGTCCACTGGCACGATCTCGGTCGCTACCTCGGCGCCTACGGACACCCGGACGTACAGAGCCCCCGCCTCGACCGGTTCGCCGCCGAGAGCATCCTGTTCACCCGCGCCCACGCCACCGCACCGCTGTGCTCACCGTCGCGCGGGTCGCTGTTCACGGGCCGCTACCCGCAGAGCAACGGCCTGGTCGGACTGGCGCACCACGGCTGGGAGTACCGCGCCGGCGTCCGCACCCTACCGCACATCTTGTCTGACAACGGTTTACACACAGCACTTTTCGGGATGCAGCACGAGACATCGTATCCGCCGAAACTGGGGTTCGACGAGTTCGACGTGTCCAATTCCTACTGCGAATACGTGGTCGAACGCGCCACCGGGTGGCTGCGCGACGCACCGCAGCGCCCCTTCCTGCTCACCGCGGGATTCTTCGAGACCCACCGGCCCTACCCGCGTGACCGCTACGAACCCGCCGACGCCGCCACCGTCGCGCTACCCGACTACCTTCCCGAGGACCGGGAGGTGCGCCAGGATCTGGCCGCGTTCTACGGGTCGATCACCGTTGCCGACGCGGCAGTCGGCCAACTGCTCGACACGCTCGCGGCCACCGGACTGGACCGCAGCACCTGGGTGGTGTTCATGACCGACCACGGTCCGGCCCTGCCCCGGGCGAAGTCCACGCTGTACGACGCGGGCACCGGTATCGCGATGATCATCCGGCCGCCGCTTGACGCCGGCATCGCCCCCGACGTCTACGACGATCTGTTCAGCGGCGTCGACCTGCTGCCCACGCTGCTCGACGTGCTCGGCGTCGACATTCCCGGAGAGGTCGAGGGACTCTCGCATGCCGACAATTTGCTGGGCGGCGCGGAGAAAACACGGGAAGTGCGCACCGCGGTGTACACCACGAAGACCTATCACGATTCCTTCGACCCAATTCGTGCGATCCGGACAAAAGAATTCAGCTATATCGAGAATTACGCGCAACGGCCGCTGTTGGATCTGCCGTGGGACATCGCCGAAAGCGCCCCCGGGCGCATCGTCGGACCGCGGGCACGCACGCCACGGCCCGCCCGCGAACTCTACGACCTCCGCACCGACCCCACCGAGCAACACAACCTGCTGACGTCGGAGAACAAGATCAACGCCGAGGCCGTCGCGACCGATCTGGCGCTCCTGCTCGACGACTGGCGGGTGAAGACCAACGACGTCATACCGTCGGATTTCGCGGGTACGCGGATATCCGACCGATACACCGAGACATATCTGCGAATTCACCGGCGGGAAGTCACCAGTCGCTCGGCCATCGCGGCGGAACGAGGCGTCAAGGGTGAGCGCCGAACGGCGCAATGAATAAACTCATCGTGAACGTAAATTCCGGATAGGCAGCGGAATTGCGTTGCGGTTAGGCTCACGCCCATGCCTTCGCGATCCACGGCGTATCTGGTTCTCGCCTCACAGCGCAGCGGCAGCACCCTGCTCGTGGAATCCCTGCGCGCCACGGGTGTCGCCGGTGAACCGCAGGAGTTCTTCCAGTACCTGCCGAAGACCAGTCAGGCGCCCCAGCCGCGGGAGTGGTTCGCCGACATCGAGGACGAGTCGATCCTGCGGCTGCTCGACCCGCTCGACGAGGGCAAGCCGGACCTCGCGCCGGCGACCATCTGGCGGGACTACATCCGCACGGTAGGCCGCACCCCCAACGGTGTCTGGGGCGGGAAGCTGATGTGGAACCAGACGCCGCTGCTGCTCGACCGCGCCAAGGATCTGCCCGACCGTTCCGGTGACGGTCTGCTCTCCGCGATCCGCGACGTCGTGGGCAGCGATCCGGTTCTGGTGCACGTCTACCGGCCCGACGTCATCTCCCAGGCGGTGTCGTTCTGGCGCGCCGTACAGACGCGGGTGTGGCGCGGCCGCCCGGATCCGAACCGCGACGCCAGGGCCGAGTACCACGCCGGGGCCATCGCGCACGTCGTGAGAATGCTTCGCGCACAGGAGGATGGCTGGCGGAACTGGTTCGCCGAGGAGAACGTCGAACCCATCGACGTGCCCTACCCGGTGTTGTGGCGCAACCTCACCCAGGTGGTCGCCGACGTCCTCGACCGGCTCGGTCAGGACCCCCGGCTGGCGCCGGCACCGGTGCTCGAACGTCAGGCCGATCAACGGTCCGACGAATGGGTGGACCGCTACAGGGCCGACGCCGAGAGGGACGGGCTGCCGACATGACGACCACCGACATCGACGCGTTACGGGTCGACGAACTGCGGCTCCTGGAGGCCGAGGCCGTGCACATCATCCGCGAGGTGGTCGCCGAACTCGAGCGCCCGGTGCTGCTCTTCAGCGCGGGTAAGGACTCGATCGTCCTCCTTCGCCTGGCGGAGAAGGCTTTTCGTCCCTCACCGCTGCCGTTCCCGGTCATGCACGTCGACACCGGCCACAACTTCGACGAGGTGATCGAGTTCCGCGACCGCCGCGTCACCGGACACGGCCACAAACTCATCGTCGCCTCGGTGCAGGAGTCCATCGACCGGGGCCGCGTCCCGGATCCCGGTCCCGGCGCCTCCCGCAACCGCCAGCAGACCCGCACGCTGCTCGACGCGCTGGAGGAGGGCGGCTTCGACGCGGCGTTCGGCGGTGCGCGGCGCGACGAGGAACGGGCCCGCGCCAAGGAACGGATCCTGAGTTTCCGCGACGAGTTCGGACAGTGGGATCCGCGGGCGCAGCGGCCCGAACCGTGGTCGCTCTACAACGGGCGCATCAAGAAGGGTGAGCAGGTCCGGGTGTTCCCGCTGAGCAACTGGACCGAACTCGACGTGTGGCGCTACATCCAACTGGAGAACCTCGAGCTGCCGTCGATCTACTTCGCCCACCGGCGTGAGGTATTCGCCCGTGACGGCATCCTGCTGGCCGTGTCGCAGTACGCGCAACCGCGCGACGGGGAGACCTCGGCGGTGGAGTGGGTGCGCTACCGCACGGTCGGCGATCTCACGATCACCGGTGCGGTGCGCTCGGAGGCCACCGACATCGAGCGGGTCATCGCCGAGATCTCGGCGGCGACGGTGTCCGAGCGCGGCGAGACCCGCGCCGACGACCGCACCTCGGTGGCGGCCATGGAGGACCGGAAACGCGAGGGGTACTTCTGATGGGGACTCGTCAGTTACTGCGCATCACCACCGCGGGATCGGTCGACGACGGTAAGAGCACGCTGATCGGCAGGCTGTTGCACGACACCGACAGCCTGCCGCTCGACCACCTCGAGGCCGTCACCGACGAGGAGGGGGTCGCCGACCTCGCCGCGCTCTCCGACGGGCTGCGGGCCGAACGCGAACAGGGCATCACGATCGACGTCGCCTACCGGTTCTTCTCCACCGCCAACCGCAGCTACATCCTGGCCGACACCCCGGGTCACGAGCGCTACACCCGCAACATGTTCACCGGCGCCTCCAATGCGCATGTGGCGGTGCTGCTCGTCGACGCCCGCGCCGGGGTGCTCCGGCAGACCAACCGGCACGCGCGCATCGCGAAGCTGTTGGGTATCAAGCACTTCGTCGCGGCGGTGAACAAGATCGGCCTCGTCGACTTCGACGGCGACCGCTTCGCCGAGGTGGCCGCGGAACTGCAGACGCTCTCGGCACGCCTGGGCGGTCTCGACATCACGGTCATCCCGCTCGCGGCCAAACACGGCGACAACGTCGTGCACCGCTCCGACCGCACACCCTGGTACGACGGACCGACCCTGCTCGAGTACCTCGAAGGCGTGGAACTCGTTCCGCCGCAACCTGAGCCGAACAAGCTGCGGCTGCCCGTGCAGTGGGTGTCGCGGCCGACCGCCGAACAGCGCCGCCGCTACACCGGCAGGTTGTCGGCGGGCACGCTGAGCGTCGGTGACACGGTGGTGAGCCTTCCGGCCGGCACCCGCTCGACAGTCACGGTCGTCGACACCCTCGACGACGACCGGCCGGTCGCCGTGGCGCCGCTGTCGGTCGCGATCGAACTGGCCGACGACATCGACGTCGGCCGTGGGGACGTGTTCGTCAGCGGCGCCGACGATGCGACGCTGCCGGTGCTCGCTCGCGAACTCGACGCGACGGTCTGCTGGTTCGCCGACGCCCCGCTGCGCGCCGGTGACCGGCTGGCCCTCAAACAGGGCACCCGCACGGTGCGCGCCACGGTGCAGGCGCTGCACAGCCGCCTGGACCCGGAGACCCTCGACGAGTTCGACAACCCGGTGGAGTTGGTCCTCAACGACATCGGATCGCTCACGCTGCGCACCAGTTCGGTGGTCGTGACCGACGCGTACGCCGACAACCGGGACAGCGGTGCGTTCATCCTGATCGACGAATCGAGCAACGACACCGTCGGCGCGGGCACCATCCTCGAACCACGTGAGGTCACGCCCGGGGCGCAGACCCGCAACGACATCCGTTGGCATCCCTCCTCACTCGACCGGACCCACCGCTGGACCTCGACGGGTCAGCGGGGTGCCACCATCTGGTTCACGGGTCTGCCCGCATCGGGCAAGTCGACCGTCGCCGTGGCGGTCGAACGCGCGCTCGTCGAATCGGGGCAGGTGGCCTACCTGCTCGATGGCGACAACATCCGTCACGGCCTGTCCGACGACCTGGGGTTCGCCGCGGGTGACCGCGCCGAGAACATCCGCCGGGTCGGGCATCTCACCCGGCTGTTCGCCGATGCGGGTGTCGTCGCGCTGGCGTCGCTGGTGTCGCCGCTGAAATCCGATCGGGAGATCGCGCGCACCCTCAGCGACGCCGCCAAGCTGCCGTTCCTCGAGGTGTACGTGTCCACCCCCGTCGAGGAATGCGAAAAGCGGGACCCCAAGGGGCTTTACGCCCGCGCCCGCGCCGGCGAACTGAAGGGCCTCACGGGTGTCGACGCCCCCTACGAGCCGCCGGATGCTCCGGACCTGGTGCTCGACACCACCGGTGCCGACATCGCCGATCTGGTGAAGCAGGTGATCGACCTGCTCGACAGCAGGCGTTAACCGGTCCGCGCGACCACGAACACCCGCCGGAACGGGAAGAAGGTCCGCCCGTCGGCGCGCACCGGGTAGGCCTCGTCGAGCAGCGGGATCAGCTCGGCGCGGAACCGGTCCCACTGCTCGTCGGTCAGCCGGCTGCGCACCGGCCGCAGCGCCGTGCCGGTGGTCCATTCGAGCACCGGGTGTGCACCCGTCAGCTCGTGGATGTAGGTGGTCTCCCAGGCGTCGACGCTGCAGCCCGCATCGGTGAGCAGTGCGGCGTAGTCCGCGGGCGTCTCGACGACCTTGCCCACCCGGAACGGTATGTCGTGCAACAGCGGTGCCCACGGCTCCCGATCCGCGAGCCGGCGCACCGCCTGGTGTGACGGCGCGTCGAAATTGCCCGGCACCTGCATCGCCAGCCACGAACCGGCGGCCAGCGCACCCGCCCACCGGGTCAGCAGTTCGGGGTGTTCGGGCACCCACTGCAGCGTGGCGTTGCTGAGCACGACGTCGGTGTCGGGCTGCGGCGACCAGCCGCGGACGTCGCCGAGGTTCGCCTGCACACCGCGCTCGCGGGCGGCCGCCACCATCTCCGGCGAGTTGTCCCACGCCTCCACCACGGCCTCGGGCCACCTGTGTTGCAGGACGACGGTGAGATTGCCTGGGCCGCAACCGAGATCGACGACACGGCGGGGCGCATCGGCGCCGACGCGGGCGAGGAGGTCGAAGAAGGGCCGCCCGCGATGATCGGCGAAGGACAGGTACGCCTCGGGATTCCACATGTGGCCAGTCTGGCACCGTTGACCGTGTGTCCACGGCGCCGACTGTGCCGTCAGGGTGCTGATTCCGCCGATTTCCCGCCCTCAGTACACACTCGGGCGTGCATTCCGAGGGCTAGCATCGGTCGGATGACGCAGTCCGCCGATCCCGTCGACCCGCCCGTCCCCGTGCTGGACATCCCCGGTGCCGACGCCGGTGCGCGCGGTCTGCCGCGGCGGGCCGACCTCACGCTGCGCCAGCGCATGATCGTCGACTCGTCGGCCGTCGCGGACATCGCCTTGCGCACCGGCGTCGCCTCGATGGTCGGTGCTGCCATGCTGCCGTCGGTCGTGGCCTCGGCGCTGCGGCCGTCGACCACCGGGGCCGACGCCGAACACCTGAGGTTCTACGGCGAACTCGCCGCCGCGAAGGACCCTGCGGTGTCCTTCCCGGCGCCGACCGTGCCGCCCCGCATCTCGTCGCGCCCGGCCAACCCGGTCGCCGAGTGGACCGCGCACGGCCGTGTGCACAACATCCGGTTCCGCAGCAGTTTCGAAGCGGTCAACCCGGCACTGCGCGACCGCTGCCGCGGATACCGACGCAACAACGTCGTACACGCCCAGCACTGGCGCCACGAGGACGGACCCCGCCCGACGCTGTGCGTCATCCACGGCTTCATGGGCTCGGCCTACCTGTTCAACGGCCAGTTCCTGTCGCTGCCGTGGTTCTACCGCTCCGGTTACGACGTCCTGCTCTACACGCTGCCGTTCCACGGCCGCCGCGCCGAGAAGTACTCGCCCTACAGCGGATACGGCTACTTCGCCAACGGGTTCGCCGGCTTCGCGGAGGCCATGGCCCAGGCCGTCCACGACTTCCGTTCCCTCATCGACCATCTCGAGTTCACCGGTGTCGACCGGGTCGCCGTCACCGGAATCTCGTTGGGCGGGTTCACCTCGGCGTTGCTCGCCTGCGTCGATGACAGGATCCAGGCGGTCATCCCGAACGTGCCCGTGGTCACCCCGGACCGCACGGTCGACGAGTGGTTCCCCGCCAACAAACTGGTGGCCCTCAACCGCAGGATCGCCGGGCTGGGCCCGGAACTGGAGGCCGCCGCATCGCGTTACCCGTCCCCGCTGAACTACGCACCGCTGGTGCCGCGGGACCGCCGGTTGATCATCACCGGCCTCGGGGACCGGTTGGCGCCGCCGCAACAGGCCGAACTGTTGTGGGAGCACTGGGAGCGGTGCGCCTTCCACTGGTTCCCGGGTAACCACCTGCTGCACGTCAGCCAGCCCGACTATCTGCGCCGCATGACACGCTTCCTGCGCGACTTCATGTTCGACTGACTGTTCACCGTCGGTTCGCCCGATGCCCGCCCAGCCGCGGGTAGCATCGCTGACCATGTCCGCGGAGTCGCAACCGGTTTCCATCCTGCCGGAGAGTGAGTGCTGGCGGCTGCTGGACAGCGTGGCCCTGGGACGCCTCGTCACATGTGCCGGTGGCCAGCCGGAGATCTTCCCCGTCAACTTCGCCGTCCAGGACCGGACCGTGTTGTTCCGCACGGCCGAGGGCACCAAACTGACCAGCGCCGCGATCAGCAACCAGGTGCTGTTCGAGGCCGACGCGCACACCGCAACCGAGGGATGGAGCGTGGTCGTCAAGGGCGTCGCGCGCACCGTTCACGGTGACGACGAACTCGAGAAAGCAGCTGGGGCGCAGCTTTTTTCGTGGACGGCGACGACCAAACAGCACTTCGTGCGGATCAGGCCCGACCGGGTGACCGGCCGTCGGTTCGGCTTCGTCGCCTAGCTCACGTCATTCCGTCGCGTCGGGCCGCCACGACCGCAGCTGCCGGAGCAGCGCGTTCTTCTTGTAGTGGTGTTCGTTCATTCGACGCAGGATGTCGTCGAGCACCACGACCGCGTCGACGATGTGCGGACCTTTGTTGAGCATGACGCACTCCGCACGCTCACCCATGGCGGCGTCGCTGATCTCGGCACGCGACGGCAGACCCGACTTGGCCAGGCTCTCGAGCACCTGGGTGGCCCAGATGACCGGAAGGTGCGCCGCTTCGCACAACCACAGCACCTCTTCCTGCACCTCGGCGAGCCGTTCGTAGCCGACCTCCACCGCGAGGTCACCGCGGGCGATCATCACACCGACGCGCGGCCACCGCATCGCGGTGAGGAGCAGTTGCGGGAGGTGTTCGAACGCCCGCCGGGTCTCGATCTTGAGCACCACACCGAGGTGGTCGCCACCGAGCCGGTGCAGTTCGTCGTGCAGCTGCGTGATGTCGGAAGGCCGCTGCACGAAAGAGATCTCGACGATGTCGGCGATCGCGACGACCGTCGCGAGATCCTCCACATCCTTGTCGGTCAGCGCCGCGATCGGCAGGTGGGTGTCCGGCACGTTGACGCCTTTGGCCGAACCGAGCTTCGACCCGCCGGGTGCGGTGCGGTCGATCCGTACCCGCAGCGCATCGCGTTCGACGGCGACGATCTCACCCCCGATGCGGCCGTCGTCGAACCGGATCTTCTGGCCGGGCCGCGCATGGTCGAAGACCTCAGGCAGGGTGCACCCGATCCGCGGCGCCCCTCCGTGGTCGGCGGGAACCGGCGCACAGTCGCGCGTGAGCGTCAACTCGTCGCCCCGCTGCACCATGAGCGTCTGATCCCGTTCGGGAAGCAGGCCGACCTCGCACGGGTCGTGCGCACCGGCGTGCAGAACGGTTCCGGTGGCGAGGTAGCTCGTCTTGTCGCCGGTCGCGATGACGGCCCCGGCCATCTCGTCGGGACGGCTCAGGACGAGTTGCCGCTTCGCCCCGCGGGCGTCGTGGAATCCGACCACGTCCCCGTCGCGGCGGCGGGCCAGCCACGCCTCATCGACCGGCACCACAGCCATTGCGGATTCGCTTGAGCCAGTGGGCTCTTCAGATGCGGTGAGCCGCAGCCGAAAGGGTGTCACCACGCGGCCGAGCGCATCGCGCGTGGGTCGCAGCTTGATCACCCGCGGCCCGGGCCGGATCGGTCCGGTGCGCAGTTTCGGGCCCGCGAGGTCCATCGCGACAAGGCACTTTCGACCGGTCGACTCCGCGGCGCGCCGGACGTGGCCGGCCATCGCGGTCCAGGCTTCGGCATCGTCGTGTGCGCAGTTGATGCGGGCCACGTTCATCCCGCGTGCGATGAGGTCGCGCACCAGATCCGGGTCGGTCGCGGCCGACGAGGGCAGGGTCACCATGATGCGGGTTGCGCGCTCGGCCGGTGCCGGGCCGAACAGGTCAACGGCGTGCTCCCGCAGCAGTTCGTCGCCGACGTTCGCGTCGACGGCGGTGACGCCGGGCGGATGCCAGGAGCCGTGACGCATTGCGGCCACCGCCGCGTGGACGAGCCGCAACGTCCCCTCCACGTGTGGTTCGCTGCGGCCCAGCGACGACAGGCCCAGACCCGCCAGCCGGCGCTGGAGGTCACGCAGATCGCTCTGTCGCAGCGACCAGTAGTGGACCATGTTCGTCGCGCTGGCGCGGTGCTCGGGGCTCACCGCGGTGAGCCAGTCCGACCACGCGTCTTCGGCCTTCTCGAGCCGTTCGATCAGCTCGTCGAGCTGTTCGAGTGCGCGGTCGGCGGTTTCCAGCCGTGACACGACCGGGGTATGCGCAGACGACACGGCGGCACTCCTGGTTCTCTGTCGGAGTTCGCCACGCTAACGGCCGCGGGTTACCTCCCGGTGAACGCCGGGGGCCGCGAGACAGCATGATCGCGAGCCAGCATGATTGGAGCGGTGACCACTCCCCCGGCATCTCCCGAAGTGCGGTCCGCTCGGCCGAAGGTGTCGATCATCGGTGCGGGCAGTGTCGGCACCGCGATCGCCTACGCCTGCCTGATCCGCGGCTCCGCGGGGACGCTGGCGCTCTACGACACCAACAGCGCCAAGGTGCGCGCCGAGGTCCTCGACCTGAATCACGGCAGCCAGTTCGTTCCCGAGTGCCGGGTCGGTGGATCCGACGACATCGCCGTCACCGCCGGCTCCGCGATCGTCGTCGTCACCGCCGGCGCCAAACAGCACCCGGGCCAGAGCCGGCTCGACCTGGCGGCGGCGAACGTCGCCATGGCGCAGACGCTGACACCGCAGCTCCTCGAGCACTCGCCGGACGCGGTGGTGATCTTCGTCACCAACCCCGTCGACGTCGTCACCTACGCGGCGTCCAGCGTGGTCGACGCCCAGCCGGGCCAGATCTTCGGAACGGGAACCGTGCTCGACTCCAGCAGGTTCCGGTACCTCGTGGCGCAGCGGGCGGCGATCGCGGTCGGCAACGTGCACGCCCTCGTCATCGGCGAACACGGTGACTCCGAGATCCCGTTGTGGTCGACGCTGTCCATCGGTGGCGTCGGCGCCGACGCCTATCGGGTGGACGGCCGCCTGGTCTTCGACGAGCCGACGCGGACGGCCGTGGCCACCGATGTGGTCAACGCCGCGTACGAGATCATCGCGGGCAAGGGCGCCACCAACCTCGCGATCGGTCTCGCCACCGCCCGGGTCGTCGAGGCGGTACTCGGCGACCAGCACCGGGTGCTGCCGGTGTCGACGGTGCAGGACGGCGCCTACGGCATCACCGGTGTCGCGCTCTCGCTGCCCACGGTCGTATCGGCCGGCGGCGCGCGACGCGTCCTCGAAGTGGAGCTGTCCCCCGGCGAACTCGACGGCCTGCGGCGGTCGGCGCAGACGCTGGCAGACGTGCGGCGATCACTGGGGATCTGAGGTACCCACCTCGACGAGCTCGGTAACCGGCGGGTGGTCGACCGGCCACCGCAGCCGGTGCAGGCCGTCGCCGGTCACCGGTACGGGCCGGCCCTCGAGCCGCTGGTCGCCCAGCGGGTGCAGCGCCACGGCGGCGGGCCGGTGCCTGCCGCGCTGCGGTGTCAGCGCAGGCAACGGCGCCTTGGCCTTCGGCCGGTCCTCGGTGCGCACCGCACATCCGACGACGATCTCGGGAGACTCTGCGCCGCAGACGATGTCGATGGCAGTCCACGTCTCGGCCGACAGTAGCGCCGCCACCGCGGCGAGCGTGTCGGACACCTGATCGTCGACCGTGACCCGGTAGGCCGCGACATGGCCGTGTTCGCTGCGCAGTGCGCGCCACGTCTCACGTACCGGGTGCGGTACCGGTGCGGCGGTCTCGTCGACCGGGGTGACCGTCCAGCCGAGCTCACGAAGGTGGTCGGTGAGCCTGCGGGCGGCGATCTCCGTGGTCTGCCGCAGCGGCAGCCGGGGGGACCGCGCCCGCAGCGCCGCCAGATTGTCGGCGGCGCCCACGGTCAGCGCGATCCACGTCGTCCGCTCGCCGGCGAGGTCCCTGCTGACCACCCGCACCTTGTGCGCGCGCACCCCGTAGCGGTCGGCGTAACCGGCGAGCAGCGCCAGCGGCACATCGCCCGTAGGCGCCTCGTCGACCCGCAGCGCCACCGTGGCGAAGTGCTCGGCCGGCTCCTGCCGGTGCCCGCCGCGCCGGTTGCGGGTCAGTATCGCGAAACGCCGCCGCACCATCTCGGTCACGAAAAGACCGCGCCACCAGGCGAATAGCAGTACGACGACAGCAATCGCCACACCGAGCAGCCACCAGTCGGTGTCGGTCTGCCACGGGTACGCCAGCGCCGCCGGTAGGGCGAACAGAAGCGCCAACGTGATCCTGGCCGTCATGAGGCCTCGTCCTTTCGTGGTCGGGTCGCCCCCGAGCGCCAGGCCAGCGCGGCGAGCACCGTCAGCGCGAGCGCCGCCGTGCCGATCAGCGCGACCGTTCGGGGAGTGTGGTCGGGTACCGGCGGATTCGGCGGCGCCGCAATCGGTTTCGACGCAACCGCGGCGGCGGCGGTGGCGGAGGGCACCCGCCAGGTGAGCGCGGCGACCGGATCGACGCTGCCGGCGCCCACCACGTTCGACGGCGATCGTGGGCCACCGTGGGCCGTGGCGGTCAGCCGCGCCACCACCTGTTCTGCGGTGAGTTCGGGGAATCTGCTGCGCACCAGCGCCGCAACCCCGGACACATACGCGGCCGCATAACTCGTGCCGCTGACCGGGAACAGCTCGTCGCGGTCGTTGGGCAGCCCGTTGGCGAGCCCGCCGTCGGGTCCGTTGCTCACCGAGGTGATGTTCTCCCCCGGCGCGGCGATACCGACCCACGGACCGGACATGGTGAAGTCCGAGGGCTGACCGGTGCTGGCCAGCGACCCCACGGACAGCACGTACGGCTGCCACCACGACGGGATCGACACCGACGTGACGCCGGCCCAGTTGCGCGGGTCGTCCGGGCGGGCGGCGTCGCCGGGCGGATTGGACTCACAGGCCGATCCGGTGTTCATACCGGCGCGGTCGTTACCCGCCGCGGCCACGATCACCGCATCCTTCTCCCGGGCCGCATATCGCAGCGCCGCACCGAGTTCGGTCTGGTCGACGCTGCGGCCCGCGGGCAGGCAGCTGACCACCGAGATGTTGATGACGCGCGCGCCGAGATCGGCGGCCCGTACGACGGCCCGGGCCAGGCTCGCGACGTCGGCGGCGGCGCGCGACACCGCGGGGTCGTCCCCCGGGTTGACCGGGGAGAACCGCGGCGAGTTCTGCCGGATGGAGACGATGCGCGCGCCCGGCGCCACCCCGGAGAAACCGTCGGCGCCGGGTTGTCCGGCGATCAGCCCGGCGACCAGTGTGCCGTGCCCGTCGCAGTCGGTGAGCCCGTCGGTCGAGCCCAGGAAGTCGCCGCCCGGTTCGACGTTCGGCAGCCGCGGCCCCGGCTTGACGCCGGTGTCGATGACGGCGACCGTCTGACCCTCGCCGCGGCTGTGCCGCCACGCACCGGACAGGTTGAGCGCCAACTGGTTCGGGCTGACCGCACCGGGATCGCTGCCGGCCAGCACACCACCGACCACACAGTCCCCACGCTGCGCCATCGGCTGCACCGGTCCGGCGGTGCCCGACGGCGGCGGTGTCGCGGGATCCACCTGCGGTGGGGTCACCGCAGCGGCCGACGGTGCGGCGAGCAGCGCGACCGCACCGGTGACGGCGAGCAGGGCGAGGGGTCGGATCACCTGTTGAGCACCCAGCTGAACAGTCCGACGAGCAAGGCCATCACGGGGATCAGCGAGGCGTCGACTGCCGTCGCGGCGAACCCCACGAGCCTGCGCATGGGCAGCGAGTACGTCTCGGGGGAGGCAATCGACGGGTTGAGCGCGACGATCACCCACACCACGACGACCGCCGCCGTCGCGGCCAGTGCCCACCAGGCGGCGTCGAACCGGTCGGTGGCGGCGAAGAGTACGAGCAACGCCACGCCGAGCAGCAGCGGGTGGGCGAGCAGCCACGCCTTGCACGGTGCCGAATCCCAGACGCGGGCGCGGAGCACCGCGCCTGCCGCCGCGGCCACCACGACGTACCACGCCCACCGCGACACGTCCTGCTGACCCACCAGCACAAGCGATCCCGTCACGCCGAGCACCACACCCGCGGCCAGGAAACCGGTCTGGTGCGACTGGCTCAGCTGCACGCGGCGCGGCAGATCCTCGAGCACCCGCAGCGGTTGCGCCGACGGCGTCGGGTCGCCGGGCGCCGGGATCACCGGCAGCGGGAACCGGGCCCACATCGCCGACAACTGCGCGGCCTGCACGGTCACCAGCAGGCCGGTCAGGATCAGCACACAACCCAGCACCGTCTCCGACAGCGTCCACAGCGATGCCGCGGCGGCGGTGAGCAGCACCCCGAAACCCGTTGCCGCGGTGGTGGTGAACACCGCGACGGCCCGGTCGCCCGTGGTCAGGCTGATCACCGACCAGGCGGTGACCCCCGCCGCGGCGAGCAGGATCTGCGCGGCGCCGAAGTCGCCGGGCACCGCCAGCGCGAACGCGGCCGCCACCGCGGGCAGTGCGCTCAGGGCCAGGGTGCTCGCGAGCGCCGGCGAGGACGCGCGGCTGAGCAGCGCGCCGAGCACCGCGGCCACCGCCACGGCACACACCACGATCAGGCCGATCCCGTCGTCGGTGACGAGGCGATGCGCGACGCTCAGGCCGGTGACGACCAGGATCAGACCCACCACCGCGGCCGCGGCGGCGCGCCTGATGTGCGTTGGTCCCCAACGCTTCTCCCGCGCGGCGGAGAAGATCACCGCCGCGTCGGCGATGTCCTCGACGATGCGCGGCGCGCTCGGGCCCGCGGGCACCGGCTGCAGCGCCAGCAGGTCCCCGTCGACCACGCCGACGGTGTCCAGCGTCGCGTCGAGGCTGAACGGCGCACCGCCGATCGGCGCGAGGCTCAGCCTCGCCGGTTGGGGCGCCGGATCGTCGCGGTCGCCGTCGTCGTGCGGACGCGCCATGCGCTGCACGGCGGGCAGGATCTCACGCAGCGGCAGGCCGGCGGGCAGCGCCATCTCGGTCAGCCGACCGCCGTCGTCACCACCGGCGAGTACGGCCACCCGCACGATCGGCATCACAGTGTTGTCGGACAGTGTCGTGGTGTCGGGCATGTCGTGTTCTCGGTTCTCTCGTGTCGTATTCGTCGCGGGGTCGGGTGTCGAAGTCTCGGGTGAGGTGCAGATCGGGGAACCACGCCCCGCTGGGCAGCGAGCCGGTCAGCCGTTCGACCGCGGCGGCGATGGCGAAGGGTGTACCGGGTGCGAACGTCGACACCCATTCGCCGTCGAACGCCCGGACCGGGCTCACCAGGACCCGGCCCTCGGTCGTGTCGACCACACTGACGCCCACCTGCGTGGTGACGCGGTGACCGTCGCGGTGCCCCCCCGCCACGATCTCCACGTAGGTCCTGGAGGTGTCGAACGCCGCCTCGACGACCGGCCGCGCCGACGGTGGGATGCCGAGGAAGTCGAGCACCTCGGCCAGCGGCGTGCCCTGCCGGATCTGTTCGTCGGCGCGTGCACCGACCGCCGCCGGCAGCGTGAACTCGGCGAATCGGGCCGGCGCACGTCCGGACAACCCCGCGCAGAGCACCGGCACCAGCGCGTGCGGATGGTCGATGGCCATGCGGGTGAACGTGATCAGCGAGCGGCTGCGCAACGCGACGACCGTCTGATCCGCCCGGCGCGCCACGACCCCGCGCAGCAGCGCACCGCGGCCGGAGACGAACCGCAGATCCAGCCACTGCTCGGCGCGGCACACCACCCGCACCCAGTCGGCCACCCTGGCGTCGACGACCCCGTCACCGGACAGCACCCCGAGCGTTTCGAGCGCAGCCACCGTCTCGGCGGTGAACGGCACCCGGTCGGCCTCCTGGCTGTACGGCGGGGTGACGGCCAGCACCCAGGGCAGCGATCCCGCGCCGACGGCATCGGCGACGAACCACGCCTGGGCGGCGGTCAGCTCAACGGCGTTGGGACCCACTGCAACCCGAAACCCGCCCGGCACGCCGGGAGCCGCTCAGCCCCACTTGGCGCCCTCGGCCTGATCGCGTGCGCTCATCGACATGGTGTTCATCTCGTGGGTGCTCGCCATCGCGCGGTAGGCGCGCACCAGTTCCTCGAGGCTGGCGTTCCACTGGGCCTGCCAGGCCTGGTAGGTCATACCGGTGTCACCCTGCCAGGCACCGGCCAGCGCCGCCTGCTCACTGGCGATGTCGGCGCCGACGGCATGCATCGCGCCTGCGTAGCTCGACATCTCACCCGCGTGCGCCAGCATCGCCGGGTAGTTGTACATGATCTGCGACATGGGAATCTCCTGAAGATCGTGGCGTGTGGTCAGATGGCGGTGTAGGTGCCGGCGGCCGCCGCGTCCTCGGCGACGTAGGTGCCCGCGGCGTCGCCGAGGTTCACCTGGGCGATGTCGAGCAGCGCGTTGATCTTCGCCGAGACCTCGATGAACCGGGCGTGGGCGGCCTGAAAAGCCGCCGACGACTCGCCCATGTGGAAGGCCTGTGAGGACTGCGCGGCCTGTTCGGCCTGGGCCATGGTGCTGCGCATCAGCGCGGCCTTGGCGCCGAACGCGGCCTCCGAGGCGATCAGCTGGGGGATGTGGGCGTCGAGCATGCTCATGGTTGTTCCTTTCGGATCGCGGAAAGATGTTGGGGCACTGACTGTCTGTTCAGGTGCGCGGTCCTCCCTCCTGGCCCTCTGCGGGCTGGTCGGGCTCGCTGTCGGGGTTCCACGTGCCGGGCAGCATGGGGCTGACCGGCCCGGTGCCGAACGCATCCGGGGACAGCGTCGTCAACCCCGTCGCCCGCGCATCGGCGGCACCCGGTGCGGTACCGGTGAAGCCCATCGGACCCGCGCCGCGTGAGGACGCCGCCACCCGCGGCTCCACGACCGGCGGCTCGTCGGGGTCGTCTTCGTAGTCCATGTACGCGTCGGCGTAGCCGCGGCCCTTGACCTCGGTGATCTTGCGGCGCCGCCGCTTTCGCCGTTCCGCGGCCGAGGCGGCGGCCGCCGCCGCGGCGGCGGCCGGGATGTCACCGGCGGGTGCCTTGGCCCCGGTCGAGTCGCGCACCGTGGGCGTGAACCCCTCCCCCGGATCGCCACCGCGAACCGCGTAGGGCACCAGTGGGGCGGCTGCCGCCGCGGCGGGGGCGGGTGCGGCCGGGGCGGCGGCCGAACTGCCCGCCGGCGCCGTTCCGGGAGTGGCGGGCGCACCGGGTGCGGGAACGCCCGCCACCGGCAGCACCTGCTGGTCGGGCCGTGGGGCCGGTGCCGGCGCCGGTTCGGTCTGTTCCGCGGGCGGTTGGGTCAGTTCGGGTTTGAGTGCGTCGATGATCAGCACCAGCCCGGCGATGCCGAGCGGGATGAGGGCCGCGAGCAGGAACGGCGATGCGAAGATCATCGCCCACGTCGGCCACCCGACCAGGTTGGTGAAGACCTGGTAGGCCACGGCCGACAGCAGCGGCCCCCACGTCACCAGCGCGGCCGACGGGTTGGTCATGAAGTCGTTGATGAGCGTCTGCAGGTTCCCCAGGGGGTCCCGCAGGAAGTCGATGATCTCCTGACCGCCGGGCGCGCTCTGCAGGTACTGCTCGAGCAGCTGGTTGATGGAGTCGGAGATGTTGAGCGCCGAACCGGATTCACTCGCCTGGGCCTGCGCGCCGAGCTGCTGAACCAACGCCATCGCCTGGCCCGCCTCGCCGACACCCGGCGCCAGCAGATACGGCGCCGGCGCCGTGGTCGGGGCGGCGGCCACCGCGGCACCGGCGACGGCCTGATACGTGCTCATGCTGGTGGCGGCCTGAATCCACATCCGCACGTAGTCGGCCTCGTTGACGGCGATCGGAATCGTGTTGATGCCGAGGAAGTTCGTCGCCAGCAGCACCGCGTGGGTGGCGTGGTTGGCGGCCAGCTCACCCAGCGTCGGCATGGTGGCCAGCGCCGTGGTGTACGCGGCGGCCGCAGTCTCGTGTTGCGCCGCCGTCGCCGCGCTGTTCGCACTCGCCTGCGCCAGCCAGGCGAGGTACGGGGTGTGTGCGGCGACGTACTGCTCGGCGCTGGGCCCTTCCCACGCCCCGGCCTGCACCGAGCCGAGTATGCCGGTCAACTCCGCTGCGGCCGAGGCATATTCGGCGCTCAGCGACTGCCACGCCCCCGCGGCGGCCAGCAGCGACCCGGGGCCGGGGCCGCTGGACAGCAGCGCCGAGTGCACCTCGGGTGGCAGGGCCATCCAGATGGGGGGAACCATCTAACCGCGGGCGATCATGTATGCCGATGCGTTCATCGCATCGCCTGCGGCGTAGCTGGCGCCGGACTGGCCGACACCGACGCCGGATCTGCCGAGCTCCTGGACGCCCTGGGCGGCGACGGCCTCATGCCGGCCGCCGTTGGCGCTCAGGCCCGCGGCGGTCTGCAGCGAGACGGCGTCCGCCGCGGGCGGCAGCACGGTGCCGATCAACGGCGCGGCCGCGGCGTGGGCGGAGGCCAGCCGGGCGGTCAGCGCCTCGACCGCGGCGCTCGCCGCGGTGAGACCTTCGGGTACGACGCGAAGTGTCATCAGCGGTAGTCCTTTCCATTGGTGTGGGTCGATCCCGCCGATGCGACGGACTCGGCCACGAGCGGATTGACGAGCTGGAGGAACGTCGGGGTGTCGGTGTCGCCGAGCAACATCGCCCGGCCCGCGGGCAAGCGGCTGAACCGGTGACCGCGCAACTTTCCGCTGTCCTGCGGGTTTCCGGACAGCGTCAGCGCGGTCGCCTGCAGATCGTTGAGCCTGCGCAACAGCGGTGCGGTCATCACCGCGTGCGCCGACCCGGTCGCCCTGGCCGTCACGATCACGCGGAGGCCCAGATCACCGGCCTGCGAGAGCAATCCGACGAGCGGAGTCCACGGCCGCTGCCCGACGTAGGGTCCGTTGACCGCCGGCCCGTCCGGGATCTGGTCGACGTCGTCGATGATCAGGTAGTGCGTATGCCCCTGATACGACCACCTGCTCAGCTCCGCAGGGGTGAGACCCGCGGGCGGGCGGCGCTTCTCGATCAGCGCCGACAGCCCGAGCATCGCCGGGGTGATGCGGTCGATGTTCGCGGTGTACTCGTTGTCCGGGAACAGCGGTTCGTCGACGAGTTGCAGCCGCCGGTCGATGACGGTGAACGCGACGTCGTCGGGCTCTGAGTGTTCGCGCACCGTGCGGATGAGATGCCGCAACAGTGTCGTCTTACCGGATCGGTTGTCGCCGAACACCATCAGCAGCGGGTTCTGCGCGAAATCGAGTTCGACCGGGGCGAGGTCCTCCTCGCGCTGCCCGATGACGACCCGTTCGGGGCCCGGGTACAGCGGCCCGATCGCCTCGGGTGCGAGGTCGTGCGGCAGCAGCCGCACCGGGGGCGCGGTCTGCTCCGGGAACCGCGCGTTGATCGCGGGGATGAGGTCGAGCGCCGGAGTGGCGAACAGGAAGTGCTCGGCGGCCATGGTCAGGCCGCGGCCGGGCTGATCGGCGGGCACGCTCTCGGCGGGCCTGCGCAGACCGCCGACGATGCGCACGTTGCTGTCGTGGCTGTCGTGCAGTTTGAGTTCGAGCCGCAGCCCGAGCCCGTCGCGCATGTTCAGCGGCACCTCGAGCCAGTTCGGTGTCGTGATGACGACGTGGATGCCGTATGCGAGGCCGCTGTTGACCAACTCGGTCACCCTGGCCAGCAACGGGTTGCGGGTGTTGAAGGTGTCGGTGTTGTCCCGGCTGAACGCGTACAGGTTGTCGATGACCAAGAAAGTCTCGGGGTAGGCCTCTCCGCTCCTTCCCTCCCCGCGGGCGCCGAGCGCCTGCCGGGCCCGCAGCAGCTGCTCGAGCTCACCGAAGGTGCGGCGGATCCGCTCCGGCTCCAACGGCGTCGCGACACTGCCGACGTGCGCCAGGTCCGCCATCGGCGCCAGTTTGCCGCCGCCGTAGTCGAGGCAGTAGAACGTGACCTCGCGTGGCGAGTGCAGCGCCGCCGCGGACAGCATGAACGTCTGCAGCGCAGTGGACTTGCCGGACTTCGGCCCGCCGTGGATGACCATATTGGCCGCCGACGAGGTGGCGTCGAAGACGAGTTGGTCGCGCCGCATCTGGAAGGGTTTGTCGATCTCGCCGAGCGGCCACCGCCACTGCCGGGCCGGTACGGCCGACCGCTGCAGCACCTCGACGAGCCGGATGGGCTCGTCGAGCGGGGGCAGCCACAGCCGCGGCGCCTTGGGCCCGTACTGCGCCAGTTGCTGTCCGATCGTGGCGATCAGCTTGCGCGGCGGCGCGGCCTCGGCCTCGGGCGCGGACGACGGGATCACGGTGTCCGGTTCGGGTTCGACCCGCGAGGCGGTGAACAGCTGGGGCTGCGGCAACGCCCGCACCACGATCGACCTCTCCGCCCGCGGCGGTTCGTAGATGCCGTCGACGTAGGTGCTGCGGAACTTGATCGGCACCGCACCCGGGGCGGGCACCAGGAAGCCTTCGCCTTTGTGTTCGCGTCCGGACTCGATGTGGTACGCGTCTTCCACGCCGATGATCTGGCGAGAGATGCTGGGACTGGCCACCTTCAGACCGATGCGGTACGAAGTGTTCTTGTCGATGTCCTTGATCTTGCCGACGTCGAGCGTCTGCGAGGCGAACAGGATGTGGATCCGGAACGAGCGGCCCTTGCGTGCGACGTAGTCGAACAGGTCGGCGTACTCCGGATGGTCGGCGAGCATCAGCGTGAACTCGTCGGCGACCACGAACAGGGTGGGCAGCGGCGGTAGGTCGTGTCCTGCCGCAACCGCGTTCTCGTATTCGGTGACGGAGTTGAACGCACTGCCCTGTACGCGGCGGCCGGTCTCCTTGAGCAGTTGCTCGCGGCGTGCCACCTCACCGCGCAGGGTGTCGGCGAAACGGTCTGCCAGAGAACGTTTCTCGGCCATGTTCGAGATCACCGCGACGACCTGCGGGAAGTCTCGGAAGATGTCGGCGCCTGCCTCGCCCTTGAAGTCGGCGTAGATGACGTTCAGCCGTTCGGCGGAGTGGGTCGTCAACAGCGACAACAGGATCGACATCAGCGTCTGCGACTTGCCCGAGCCCGTCATACCGATCATCAGGCCGTGCGGGCCCATCCCGCCCTCGGCCTCGTCCTTGAGGTCGAAGTACAGCGGCTCGCCGGTGGCGGTGACCCCGATGGGGACCCGCAGCTCCTCCTCGCGGCTGCGCGGCGCCCACAGCGAGGCGACGTCGAGCGCCGATGCGTCGGGGATGCCGAGCAGCGTGGTGAACGTCGAACCGCCCGTGGTGGTGGACCGCGCGTGGCTGGGGTTGGAATCCCACCGCGACAGCCGCCGCGCGATGTGCCGGGCGTCCGCGGCGCCCATGGTGTCGGCGGTGTCGACATAGGGCGCCCAGCCACCGCTCTGCCACCGCTCGATCCGGCCGTCGGCGATCCGCAGGATGGGCCGTTCCGGATTCGGATACTGCTCGCGGTGCGGCGGGGTGGCGATCCGGTGCACCACGGTCACGCCGGCCAGCCCCGGGCTGCGTATGAGGTCCTCCACGTCGGCGTCGGGGTCGTCGACGATGACCAGCAGGTGGCGCAGCGCGCGGTCGGGATCACCCGGGAACGCGGCCCGGTCGGCCAGGACGTGGGCCAGCGCCGCGCGCAGCGCCTCGATGTCGGTGGTCAGGTAGCGGGCCGGTCCGACGCCGTCGGCCTCGCCGGGGATGTCGGTGTGGGGCAACCACTTCAGCCACGACCAGTCGTCACCGTCGACGTCCGGGGCGGCCAGCGCGACGCCGAGCACACTCGGGTCGTGCCAGGTGACCGCCTGAGCGATCCAGGCCCGCAACGCACCGCGCACCTCGTCGGCCTCACCGAACACCGTGATCCGCGAGACCTTCGTGACGTCGATGCCCTTCGGGGCGTCCCGCACGGTGCGCTGCACGTCGAGCAGCCCGCGCAGCGTGGTGTGCGACACCGGCTCGAGGTCGATCTCGTCGGCGGTGTCCTTGACCCGCAGCGTCGTGTCGAGCGGGGTGTCGTGAAGACCGGCCCGCAGGACCAGGAAGTCCGCGTCGCGTGGATCACGTTCCCACTGCCTGCGGGTGCCGGGGATGGTCGCCAGCACGTCGGGCGACGGATGCGACCACTCCAGTGCCGCACGTTGTTCCGCGGCGTGTGCGCGCACGTTGTCGCGCACCACGGACAGGTAGCGCAGGTAGTCGGCGCGTTCGGCGTCGACCTCCTCGGTGCGCATCTTGTTGTCGGTGCCGCGGTACATCGCCGTGGCCGCCAACAGCAGCACGAACGGGAAGAACAGCATCGTCGGCGAGATGAGCCGCATACCCGTCGCGATCAGCGCCACGATCATGCCGACGATCAGCAGCACGATGAGGTAGGGCAGCACCCGGCGCAGCAGCGACGGCGGCACCAGCCGCGGCAGTTCCGGCGGCGGTTCGATGGTGATCGTGCCCTTACGGGTCGCCGGCGGGGACACCCGGCGGTGTGCCTCGAAGATCAGCCGGCTCATGGATTCTCCTGAAGTGTGAGGTTCTCCAGACGCGCGGGATTCGGGTCGGGTGTCAGGGCGTCGTGGGCCAGCAGCGCGTCGTTGCGGGACAGTGTCGGGCCGGCCGCGAACTGCGCCAGCACCGACCACGGCGCGGGCACCGGGGCCGCGGTGAGGCCCAACGCCGCGATGGTCTGGCCGTTCTCACCCGGTTCGATGCCGTAGCGCACACCGGTGTCGCTGACCCAGAACAGCGATCCGGCGGTCGGCGATCCCGGCTCCTGGCCGACCGTCTGGACGAAGTAGCCGCGACCGGAGGTCAGCGCCACCCGGTTCGCCGTCACACCGTTACCGCCCCCGACCAGATCGAGGGTGCGCATCCCCTCGGGCATCGGCAGCGCCGCCCCCGACAGCAGGCCGAGTGAACTCTGTTCGGCGTCAGCAGCTTTCGACCAATGCGCGCAGGTCAGCGGATCGGCGGCCGGGTCGACGAGCGTGACGGGGTCGGCGGGGTAGGCGTCGGTGTCGAGCAGCTGTGAGACCGGGAGCCGGGAGACCTCGTCGGCGCCGAGACGTGGCGGCTGGTTCAACCCGTAGGAGTTGGTGTTGCGCAGGATGGCGGCGAGCACCTTTGGGACTGGTTGCAGCCCGTCGGGCAGCACGGCGTAGTAGCGAATCGTGTTGTCGGCCTCGAACGCGGCGACGACCGCCCCGACGGGCGCGGCGACCGGCAGCGGGAACCGCGGCGGCGCACCGGCATCCGGGATGGGCGGGGCGGCCAGCGGCGGCGCCTCGGGGATGGCGTTGAACAGCCCGGCGGCGATGGGCCGCGGTGTCGTCGGGGTCGCACCGAAGCCGAGCGCGTCGGTCACCGCGCGGTTGGCGAGGTCGACCGGGCTGCGTCTGCCGTCCCACAGCAGCCACGCGCCCGCGTCGCCGGACACCAGCACGGCCTGATCGTCGGCGAGCGGTCTGGCCCGTTCACCGCCGGAGGCCACCGGCCCGCCGAGCACCGTCACACCCGCGTTGGCACCCGACGACGCATCGCACACCGTCCACTCGGCGTCGCGGGAGTCGTTCTGCACCATGCGTTCCGGCGCCCCGGGGATGCCGACCAGGTTGCCGCGGGGGAACTGGTCGATCTCACTGGTCTTGACGGTGGTCGGGTTGTCCGCCCGTCCGGCGATCAGGCGCGCGGAGGTGAGGTTGAGCACGGGGTGCAGCTGCTCACCGATGCGCACGTAGAGCGCCGCGGTCGACCGGTCGGCCAGCACCGTGTCGGTGCCCGCCGAACCGGCGGGACGGATCAGGGAGAAGACGAAACAGCCCGCCAGACCGGTGATGAGGATCAACGCCCCGGTGAGAACGGCGCGGGACTGCGTGCGAAGCGGGTCGACGAGCATCCTGGTGTCGTGCAGTGCCACACCGGAAGCGGTGCGGCGCATGACGAATCGCCATCCGGACACCTGGTGGCGGGTGACGAAACCGCGGCGGTAGGTGATCCGTTCGGGGTTCTCGTTGGCCGGCGTCCGCGAGCTGAACGACCGGCGGTCGTCGGGTGTGGTCATGCGGACACCGTCAGCCCGAGGCCGCGCAGCAGAGGTTCGGCCGACTTGCGCACGTCGTCGACGGTGATGGTCATCAGTTCCTCGTCGGTGAAGTCGTCGGCCTCGGCGGAGTGGTCACCGGAATGGTCGAGGCGGTATTCGCGCTCCTCCTCGGACCGTTCGACGAGGTTGCGGACGAACCGGCCGTTACCGGCGATGTCGAGGCTGCGCCGGTCCACACCGTTGGCGTCCGGACTCGACGACTCGGCCAGTTGGGCGAACAGTTTCTCCATGTCGTCGTGGGCGGCCGGTTCGAAGACGCTGTCGCGCTTCTCGGCCATCCGCACGGCCATCTCGACGAGTTCCCCCGGCGAGTACGACGGGAAGTCGATGCTGCGGGTGAAGCGGGACCGCAGACCCTCGTTGGCGTCGAGGAACATGTCGAGGTCCTTGCGGTACCCGGCGATGATCACCACCAGCCGGTCGCGGTCGTTCTCCATCCGGGCCAGCAGCGTGTCGATGGCGACCAGACCGAAGTCGTTCTTGGCGCCGGTGGACACCAGCGCGTAGGCCTCGTCGAGGAACAGCACGCCGTCGAGCGCGGCGTCGATGATCGCGTTGGTCTTGGCCTCGGTCTCACCGATGTGCTGGCCGATCAGGTCGGCGCGGTGCACTTCGCGCACGGTCTCCTTGCGCAGCAGCCCGAGTCCGCAGTAGATCTTGGCCACGACGCGCGCGATGGTGGTCTTACCGGTGCCGGGCGGGCCCGCGAACACCAGGTGGTTGGTGCGCTGTGCGACGGCCAGGCCACGCTCCTGGCGCCGGATCGACATCGCCACCGAACTCTTCAGCCGCGCCACCTGGTACTTGACCTCTTCGAGTCCGATGAAGTCGGCCAGCTCGGCCTCGGCCTCGACGAGCAGGTGCGCCTTGCGGTCCTTGGCGCCGGGGTCGACGAAATCCGATTCGCTGGGCTCGGTCTCGGGATCCCACGGGTTGCTGCGCGCCTCGATACGGGCCGCGGTGGTGGTCACGAGCCCGAACGTCGGATCGGTCAGCGCGGCCTCGATCTCGGCGTTCTCCGGGTTGGCCGCGTAGAGCTCCTGGAGCGCGTCGGCGGCGTCCTCCTCCTCGCCCTGGGCCCGCAGGGTGAGACCCTTGGCCAACCCGCCGTCGACGGAGGCGACCGCGATCGGCCCGGCCGGTTCGGCGAGATAGGACATCGCGGGCGCGAACATGCCGAGGCGGGCCAGCGCGAGGCCGAGCGTGACCCGTGCGGCGTGCGCGTACGTCGTGTCGAGCGACGGGTCGTTGACCACCGGGGTGAGCAGCCGCACGACATCGGACCAGCGCTGGGTGCGGTGGTGGATCGCGACCCGCAGCCACCGGGCCTGCGGCCATCCGGGGCGCCGCTCGATCAGCTCACCCACCAGCGCGTCGGCGTCGGCGTACGCGCCGTTGTCGCAGAGCGCGGCCGCGTAGGCCAACTGGAAGTCGTCACCGTCGGTGGCACGGAACTGCAGATACAGCCCGCTGTCGTAGTGGAAGCCCAGCGCACCGGGGGCCATCTCGAGGTGCCGCTGCAGGGCGCCCGCGCTGTGGCGGGTCGACCAGATCGCCTCGACGACCCGTGCGCTGACGTCGCCGGCGGCGGCGAGACCCACCCAGGCGTCGCACTGGTCGTGCGCGATATGGGTCAGCGCGGCGAATCCGGTGCGGGCGGCGGAGACGTCGGCCGGGCGTTGCCGGTCGTTGACGGTCAGACCCAGTGCACGGCAACAGGTGGCAAACCGGCTGACCACGTCACGGTCGACCCGGGCAGGCGCGGTTCTCGGCGCCGCGAGCGTGTCAGTAGGCGTTTCCATTGGTCGTTACACGCAGGGGCGCTCGGCCCCCGCAGTCTCCCCTTAAGTATGGCTAGGCTAACTTTCGGTGAAGTTAGCATTGCACAACCTAAGTGTCGAGACGCACGGTGGCGACCGGACCGGTGACGCCGGTCACCCCTTGGTCGCGGTGACCAGTCGGATTGCGCTGATCATGGCGCCGAACTCGGGATCGTCGACAGGGGCCGGACGCCCCACGCGCGTCAGATAGTCGGCGAGTGAGGTCGGCTCGGCGGCCCATCCGCGCTCGCCGAACCACCGTTCGGCCGGGGCGTGCCGCTCGTTGTAGACCAGGGTGAAGAAGGTGCCCTCCTCGCCGGCCGCGCGCTCCTCCTCGCGCTTGTACGCGAAGACCTCGGCGGGCATCGGCACCGACTCCTCGACGGCGGCCCAGCTACGTGGGGCCGACAGCGCGTCGATCCCCGAGAACAACGCCTCCTGGGCGGTGGCGGGCAGGTACATCAGCAACCCTTCGGCGAGCCACGCCGAGGGCCGGGCCGGATCGAATCCGGCCGCGGTCAGCGCGGCGCACCAGTCGTCGCGCAGATCGACCGCCACCTCACGGCGCTGCGCCACCGGTTGCTCGCCTCGCTCGGCGAGCACCTCCCGTTTGAACTCCAGCACCCGGGGCTGGTCGAGTTCGTAGACGACGGTGCCGTCGGGCCAGGGCAGCCGGTAGGCGCGCGAGTCGAGCCCCGCCGCGAGCAGCACGACCTGCCGCACACCCGCATCCGACGCCGCGGCGAAGTAGGCGTCGAAGTACCGGGTGCGGGCGCCCTGGAAGTTGACGAACTGCTCACCGAATTCCGAGAACAGAACGTGGTCGGGTTTCGGATCGGCCCCTGCGTCGAACAGGCCGGCCCAGTCGCCACCGGCGGCGCGGCAGAAGACCTCCGCGTACGGGTCGACCGCGAGCGGGTCGGGTTTGCGTGCCTCCAGCGCCCGGGATGCCGCCACGAAGAGGGCGGTCGATCCGACGCTGGTGGTGATGTCCCAGGAATCGTTGTCGTGACGCACGATTCGGTTATACGCGTCAGATCAGCGGGCGCCCTGTGCGGATGCGGCGATCCAGATCCTTGAGCAGCACGTTGAACGGGAACTGCCGGATGAACCGCGGCAGCAGGTGGTTGACGGTGCGCAACACCCCGATGAGGCGGTCGAATCGGCGCTGCCGGTCGGCGTCCCAGGGCAGCCGCATCTCGTCGCGGAAGCGCTGCGGCAGGAAGCCGGTGGTGATCAGCAGCGCGAGTTCTTCGTTCCTGCGCTGCAACGGGCCGGGCAGTTTCAGCCCGCGCAGCCGCGACGCCGCGATCGGATAGAGGTATTCGCGCACGGTGTCGTCGATGTGCACCTTGTCGAGCGATTCCTGCCAGTACTTGTCGAACGCCGCCCTGTCGGCGGGCCACATCTCCGGCGGCACCTGCAGCGTGGTGCCCATCGTCATGCTGTCGCGGTAGTGCTCTTCGGCGGCCTGGTCGTCCATTTCCCCGACGAAGAGCCGATACACGTCCACCGCGCCCTTGTAGAGACAGGCCGCGACCCACAGCTGCAGGTCCTTGTCGAAGGCGTGGTATTTCACCGGGCTCTCGTCGGTGGAGTACACCTGCGCGTGCGCCTTGTTCACGGCCCGGCGGAACGCCGCCTTCTGCGCGTCGCTCCCCCGGGTCGCGACGGCCAGATAGGTGAAGGTGGTGCGGGCGCGTTTGACCGGGTGCAGGTCGACGCGGCCGCTTTCGACGCGGCTCTCCAGCACGCCGTAACCGACGCCCGGACGGGCCAACTGCATGATCACGTTCGCCGGGCCGGCCAGCAGCGCGACCCCCATCAGCCCGTCCTCCATGCTGGCGGCGCGCCGGGCCAGCGCAGGGGGTGGGGTCAGCTTGTCGGGGTGCGCGGGCGCGCTGACCGGACGCTCGACGTGCGGAAGCGGTTCGCTGACCGTCACTGGCCACCCCTAAATGTGAGAACGAATGTTTCCTGATTTTCCCCCGCCGCATCGACGGGTGTCAAGATGGGTGCATGGGACAGGTGCGGCCCTACCGCGGCGTCGAGGCTCCGGAACGCCTCGCGCAGCGCAGGCAGCGCTTCCTCGAAGCCGGCCTCGACCTGCTCGGTTCGGCCGAACAGGATCTGGCCGAGCTGACGGTCCGGGCCATCTGCCGCCGAGCCGGCGTCACCGTCCGGTACTTCTACGAATGCTTCACCGACAAGGACGACTTCGTCGCGGCGGTCTTCGACTGGGTGATCAACGGCATCGCCACCACGACACAGGCCGCCGCGGCCGCCGCGCCGCCACGGGCCCAGAGCCGCGCGGTGATGACCGACATCATCCGGACCGTCTCCGAGGATCCCCGCATCGGCCGGCTGCTGTTCAGCTCACAACTGTCGAACACCGTCGTGGTGCGCAAACGCGCCGAATCGGGCGCCCTGTTCGCGATGCTGTCCGGCCGGCACGCCAGCGCAGCGCTGCGCCAGTCCGAGAACGACCGCATCAAGGCCGCAGCGCATTTCGTCGTCGGCGGTGTCGGGCAGACCATCAGCGCCTGGCTGGCAGGCAGCTTCGCGCTCGACCCCGATGGGCTCGTCGACCAGCTGACCGCGATGGTCGACCAGCTCGCCGATCCCCGGTTGTACTGACTCGCACCGTATGTAATGTGGCTCCCAACCAAGCGGTTAATAGGGAAGGCAACGAAGCTATGCCCATCGCAATCACCGAAGAGCACAACGATCTCGCCGACTCGGTGCGATCCCTGGTGGCGCGGGTGGCGCCGTCCGAAGTGCTCCACGATGCGCTCGAGAACCCGATTCCCAACCCGCCCCCGTTCTGGCGGGCGGCAGCGGAACAGGGACTGCAGGGGGTGCACCTTCCCGAATCCGTGGGCGGGCAGGGCTTCGGCATCCTCGAGCTCGCGATCGTGCTCGCCGAATTCGGTTACGGCGCAGTGCCCGGCCCGTTCGTACCGTCGGCGATCGCCGGTGCGCTGATCGCCGCGCACGATCCCGACGCCAAGGTCCTCAGCGGGCTCGCCTCGGGTGACGTCATCGCCGCCTACGCGATCGACTCGGGCCTGACCGCCACCCGGCACGGCGACGGGCTGGTCATCCGCGGTGAGGTGCGGGCCGTTCCCGCCGCCGCGCAGGCCTCCGTGCTGGTTCTCCCGGTCGCCATCGACTCGAGTGACGAATGGGTGGTCCTCGACGCCGGCCAACTGGAGATCGAACCGGTCGCGAGCATCGACCCCCTCCGTCCGGTGGCCCACGTCCGCGCCAACGCCGTCGACGTCGCCGACGACCGGGTGCTGAGCAACCTCACGCCCGCGCTGGCTCGGGCGCTCATCGTCACGCTGCTGTCCGCCGAGGCGATCGGGGTGGCCCGGTGGGCGACCGACACCGCATCCGGCTACGCCAAGATCCGCGAACAATTCGGCAGGCCGATCGGACAGTTCCAGGCCATCAAGCACAAATGCGCCGACATGATCGCCCAGACCGAGCGGGCCACCGCCGCGGTGTGGGATGCCGCCCGCGCCCTCGACGAGGTTCGCGAGAACGTCACGGACGAGCCGCATTTCGAGTTCGCCGCCGCGGTCGCGGCCACGCTGGCGCCGACCGCCGCCCAGCACTGCGTCCAGGAGTGCATCCAGGTGCACGGCGGCATCGGGTTCACCTGGGAACACGACACCAACGTCTACTACCGCCGCGCGCTGGTGCTCGCCGCCGCGTTCGGACGCCGCGCCGACTACCCGCAGCACATCGTCGACACCGCGACGACCACCGGGATGCGTCCGATCAACATCGACCTCGACCCCGACACCGAGAAGCTTCGTGAGGAGATCCGCGCCGAGGTCGCCGCGCTCAAGGCGCTGCCGCGCGAGGAGCGCACCGTCGCGATCGCCGAGGGCGGCTGGGTGGTGCCGCACCTGCCCACCCCGTGGGGTCGCGGCGCCGGTCCGGTCGAGCAGATCCTCATCGCCCAGGAGTTCGCCGCCGGCCGGGTCAAGCGCCCCCAGATGGGGATCGCCGCGTGGCTGATCCCGTCGATCGTGGCGTTCGGCACCGACGAGCAGAAGCAGCGCTTCCTGCCGCCGACGTTCCGTGGCGAGATGATCTGGTGCCAGCTGTTCTCCGAGCCGGGCGCCGGATCCGATCTGGCGAGCCTGACCACGAAGGCCACCAAGGTCGACGGCGGCTGGCGCGTCACCGGCCAGAAGATCTGGACCACCGGCGCGCAGTACTCCCAGTGGGGGGCGCTGCTGGCGAGAACGGATCCGAATGCCCCGAAACACAACGGCATCACCTACTTCCTGCTCGACATGAACAGTGAAGGCGTCGAGGTCAAACCGCTGCGCGAACTGACCGGCAACGCGATGTTCAACACGGTCTTCATCGACGACGTGTTCATCCCGGACGAACTGGTGGTCGGTGAGGTCAACCGCGGCTGGGAGGTCAGCCGCAACACGTTGACCAACGAGCGGGTCTCGATCGGCAGCAGCGAGCCGCCGTTCCTGGCCACGCTCGACGGTTTCGTCGAGTTCATCCGCGACGGGCACTTCGACCAGATCGGCCAGAACAAGGCCGGTCAGCTGATCGCCGAAGGGCACGCCGCCAAACTGCTCAACCTGCGCTCGACGCTGCTCACCCTGGCCGGCGGCGACGCGATGCCGTCGGCCGCGATCTCCAAGTTGCTGTCGATGAAAACCGGTCAGGGGTACGCGGAGTTCGCGGTGTCGTCGTTCGGCACCGACGGCGTGCTCGCCGAACCGGAGTCACTGGAGTTCAAGTGGGTGGAGTACCTGCTGGGCAGCCGGGCGACGACCATCTACGGCGGCACCTCGGAGGTGCAGCTCAACATCATCGCCGAGCGCCTGCTCGGGTTGCCGCGCGATCCGTAATCCGCTGGGGGGTTTGGCGGGTCGACGGGGCGGGAACAACAGGCGATCAGCGTCCGTTGAGTGCTGTGCAGTTCCCCGCGACGACTTAAGAGGCAGCCATCATGACCGTTGACTACGACGCCCCCCGCCGTAAGCAAGAAGACCTGGAATCGGACTCGCTCGACGAGCTGCCGGTGGGTCGCGCCGACGCCCGCACGGCGGTTCTCGACGACGACGCCGAGGAAGTGGACACCGTCGACCTCCCCGGCGCCGACCTGTCCGGTGAAGAGCTCACGGTGCGGGTCATCCCCAAGCAGGCCGACGAGTTCACCTGCAGCAGCTGTTTCCTCGTGTTCCATCGCAGCCGGTTGGCCCGCGACTCGAACGGGACGATGATCTGCGCCGACTGCGCCTGACGTGACTGGGGCGGCGCCCGCCGCCCCATTACGATCACGGCGTGACCAGTGGCGGGCAGCGGGGGTCCGCCACGGTGCGCAGGGTCATGTGGCGCACCGTTCCCATCTTGATGGCGCTGTACTTCGTCAACTACCTGGACCGCACCAATCTCGGCATCGCGAGAGCCGACATCAGCGCCCACCTGCAACTGTCGGCCACGATGTTCGGGTTCGCATCGGGCATCTTCTTCATCGGCTACGTCCTCGTCGAGGTGCCGTCGAATCTCGCGCTGCACCGCTTCGGCGCCCGGCGGTGGCTGGCGCGTATCGCAGTGTCCTGGGGTCTGGTCGTCGTCGCGATCGGCTTCGCGCCGAACGCCCCGACACTGCTGGCGCTGCGTTTCCTGCTCGGCGTGGCCGAAGCCGGACTGTTCCCCGGGGTGATCCTCTACCTCAGCCGCTGGTTCCCGACGGCGTACCGGGCGCGGGTCGTCGCGATGTTCATGCTGGCCAGCCCGATCGCCGCGGCGGTCGGGACACCGGTCGGCGCCTGGCTCATCGACGTCGGTGACGGCCTGTTCGGGTTGGCCGGCTGGCAGTTCATGATGATCTGTTCGGGCCTTCCGGCGATCGCGCTCGGCGTGGTGTGCTGGATCGCCCTGACGGACCGGCCCGCCGACGCGAACTGGCTACCCGACGACGAAAAACGTTGGCTCATAGGCGTTCTCGCGGCAGAAGAGCATGCCGTGAGCAGCCGGTTCGACTTCCCGCTGCGCCGAGCGCTCAGAAGCCCGCGGGTGTGGGCGCTCGCGGTGGTGTACTTCGGCGTCGCGTACGGGCTCTACGCGCTGGCGTTCTTCCTGCCGTCGATCATCGCCGGGTTCCGTGAGGATTTCGGGCTGACGCTGTCCATCGAGCAGGTCGGGCTGATCACGGCGATCCCGTACGCGTTCGCGGCGGTGGCGATGTACCTGTGGTCGCGACGCGCGGACCGCACCGGCGCACACACCCGCCACGTCGCGGTCCCGATGCTACTGGGCGGGTTGGCGATCCCCGTGGCCCTGTACCTGGACAGCCCGGTGCTGGTGATGATCCCGGTGACGCTGGCCGCCATGGGGGTGTTCAGCGCGATCCCGAGCTTCTGGGCGCTGCCGTCGCGGTTCCTGACCGGCGCCGCGGCCGCGGGCGGCATCGGGCTGATCAACTCGGTCGGCAACCTCGGCGGGTTCGCCGCCCCGTACGTCACGGGTGCGCTCGACGACGCGCTGGGTTCGGCACGGGCGGGGATGTGGGCGGTCGGGTTGATGATGGTGATCTCGGCGGGCGTCGTATTCACACTGTCGAACGACCGGCTCAGCCCGTCGACGCCCGCAACTCCGCCAGCGCGGCGCTGAGGCCGTCGAGAGTCGCACCGTCGGGTAGGTCGACGCGGTCCAGCCACGGGATGTCCGGCGTGCCCGTCACGCGGCCGCCGAGGATTCCGCCCGCGATCGCCGCGGCGGTGTCGGTGTCGCCGCCGAGGGACACCGCGTAGCGCAGCGCGTCGGCGACAGAAAGGTGCCCCACGTCGGCGTGCCGGACCACGTCCACCACCGCGGCCACCGCGCCGACGGCCTCCAGCGACACCCCGTTGCGGCCCGGCCGCCACCGGCCGTCGACCGCGCCGCGCACGGGTCTCAGCTCGATGCCGAACTGCGTTTCGGCCCAATCGATTTCGGTCGAGGCCGCATCCAGAGGAGAGGCTCCGTCCACCGCCGCGGACGCCATCGCCGACGCGATGCACGCGGCCGCGACGGCGGATGCGGCACCGTGTGTCGTCCGCGACAGGCCTGTCGTGACCGTGCGGCGCAGACCGTCGTCGGCGACCGCCCACCCGATCGGCAGCGCGCGCATGGCCGCCCCGTTCGTGTCGCCGGTCTCGGCGTGCAGCGCGCCGCGGGTCCAGAACCGGTCGATCGCCGCACGGGTGCTGGGCCCGATCCCGCGGATGTGCGGCGCGGCGGCGGCGAGCCTGGTCAGGAAGTCGGCCTCGTCGACCACCGCACCGTGATCGCGGAGGTATTCGGCGACCAGCAGGGTCAGCGCCGTGTCATCGGAGGTGGCGCCGGGCGGCCAGTCCCCGCGGCGAGGGAGTTCGTCGATGCCGGGGCGGTCGATCTCCGCGGCCACGCAGCCTTCCCATGGCACGCCTGCCGCGTCCCCCGCCGCGTAGGCCAGCAGGCCCGCCCGGATCCTCGACCGTATCGATGCACCACCCACCTCGCCTCCCTTCGTCGTCGCGGCCGTTTCCCCCGAGTGTGCCCCGGGAAACCGGACCTCATGACCAACGATGTGGAGAAGCGCTGGCACGATCCGCAGGCCTTCCACTCGGCCGTCACCTACGTCGTCGCCGTGATCGCGGTGGCAGGGGTGTGCTTCGCGTTCTACGCGATCCCCGACGACCATTCCCTCATCGCAGCGATCCTCGTCCCCGTCGTGCTGTTCGCCGGCGGCGTCGGCGCCTTCATCCAGACCTACCGCGTCTGGAAATTCCGTGGCACCTGGCCGATCTGGCACGGCGCAGGCTGGTTCCTGTTCATGTTGTTCCTGCTGTGCCTGTCGGTGCCGGGGTCCGCGCTCACCGATTAGCGGCTATTCCGCCTTGGTGTCACCGCCCGAGCCGTCGGCGCCGTCGGAGTCACCGGAGCCGTCGGAGCCGTCGGCGCCGTCGGAGTCACCGGCGTCACCGCCCGAGCCGTCCACGTCCATCTCGCGCAGTTCGCGTTTGAGGATCTTGCCGGTCGGGTTGCGCGGCAACTCGTCGAGGAAGATGACCTCACGGGGCACCTTGTAGCGCGCCAGGTGTTCCTTGACGTAACCCTTGATGGCGTCCTCGTCGACGGATGCGCCCTCGGCCTTGACGACGAACGCCCGTAACCGGTGCCCCCACTCCTTGTCCTCGACTCCGAGCGCGGTGGCCTCGACCACGTCGGGATGGCCGCTGATGAGGTCCTCCACCTCGGCCGGGAACACGTTCTCTCCGCCGGACACGATCATCTCGTCGTCGCGGCCGGACACGTAGAGCAGTCCGTCCTCGTCGAAGTATCCGACGTCGCCCGAGGACATCAGCCCGTCGATGATCTGCTTGTGGCCGCCGCCGGTGTAGCCCTCGAAGGGGAAGGTGGTGCCGACGAAGATCCGGCCCACCTCACCGCGCGGCACCTCTTTGCCGTTCTCGTCGAAGAGTTTGACCCGCACCCCCTTGACGACCGGCCCGACCGTCGCCGGGTTCTTCTGCAGATCCTCCGGACGGGCGATGGTCGCGAACGCGATCTCGGTCGAGCCGTACAGGTTGTAGATGACCGGGCCGATGTCCTTCATCGCCCTGGTCGCCAACTCGGCGCCCAACTGCGAACCCGAGACGAACACGATCCGCAGCGACGAGAGATCCGGTTTGGTGTCCGTCTTCTCGATGTGGTCGAGCAGCCGCGACAGCATCACCGGCACCACGACCATGGCGGTCGCCCTGTACTTCTCGACGTCGGCGAGCACGGTGGCCGGTTTGAACCGGCGCCGCAGCACCAGCGTCGACCCGAGCATCATGCCGATGGTGGCGTGCAGGTAACCCAGCGCGTGGAACATCGGCGCGGGTAGCAGCGTCACCTCACCGGATTTGAACGGTACGTGCGACAGGATGCCCCCGATGGGCGCCAACGACAGCGGCGGTTTGCGGTTGGCGCCCTTGGGCGTGCCGGTGGTGCCGCTGGTGAGGATGATGACCGACGAGTGTTTGGTCACCTTCGGTGCGGGGGTCTTGTCGCCCCCGGCGACGATGTCGGCGAGGGTCTGCGCGTCACTCTCCGAGGGCTCGGAGTTGTCGGGGTTGGTGCCCAGTGCGCGCAGATACCCGAGTTCGGGCTTCGCCTGGGACACCGCCTTGGAGTACTCGTCGTCGTGGATGATCAGCTTGGCGCCCTCGCGTTCGGACACCTCCTTGATCTGCGGTCCGGAGAACTCGCTGTTGAGCAGGATGATGCGGGCGCCGGTGCGGGCGGCGCCGTAGACGGCCACCAGGAACCAGCGGTGGTTTCGCGCCAGGACCGCCACCCCGTCGCCGCCCTTGATCCCCTTGGCCAGCAGGGCGTGCGCGACGGCGTGCGCCGCTTCGTCGAGTTCGGCGTAGGTCATCTCGCCCTCGTCGTCGATCACCGCGTTACGGTCCGGGGTGCGACGGGCGTTGAGCGCCGGAATCATCCCGAACTCACCCCACCGACGCATGTCGGCCACGAACGCAGCCATGTTCTGCGGCGGCTCCAGCTGTAATGCGCCCGCCTCGAACATCTTTCGGGCGTAGTGCAATTCAGCGGAGCCACGGTCGAGATACAGCTTGGCCTTCGCGGCAACCTGCGACGGAAGTTCGGTGAGCTTCGGCATGTCACCACAATATGTGACCCATGTCGCAGCGGAGGCGGGTATCGGACAGTCCCTACCATGGCTGACATGGCCGGATCCCGGGCTCAGGGCCTGACGCTGGACATCGCCGGTCGCACGCTGACCGTCACCCACCCCGACAAGGTCGTCTTCGAGACGCATCAGGGCAGGCCGCCGATCAGCAAACTGGACCTGATCGAGTACTACCTCGCCGTGGCCGACGGCGCCCTGCGCGGCGTCGCGGACCGGCCGATGATCCTCAAACGCTTCGTCAAGGGCATCACCGAGGAGGCGGTGTTCCAAAAGCGCGCGCCGGCCAAGCGCCCCGACTACGTCGACGTCGCGGAACTGAAGTACGCATCGGGCACCTCGGCGAAGGAGGCGGTGATCCACGACGCCGCGGGGCTGGGGTGGGCGGTCAACATCGGATGCGTCGACCTCAACCCCCATCCGACGCGTTCGGGCGATCTCGCCCATCCCGACGAACTGCGGGTCGACCTCGACCCGATGCCCGGTGTCGACTGGCAGCAGATAGTCGCCGTCGCGATGGTGGCCCGAGAAGTGCTCGAGGACCACGGCCTGACCGCCTGGCCGAAGACCTCGGGTTCGCGCGGCTTCCACATCTATGCCCGCATCGAACCGCGCTGGCCGTTCAAATTCGTCCGGCTGGCCGCCCAGACGATCGCGCGCGAGGTGGAGCGGCGCGCGCCGGACCTCGCGACCAGCCGGTGGTGGAAGGAGGAACGCGAAGGGGTGTTCGTGGACTTCAACCAGAACGCCTTCGACCGCACCGTCGCGTCGGCGTACTCGGTGCGCGCCACCCCGGACGCCCGGGTGTCCACCCCGCTGCGCTGGGACGAGGTGCCGGGCTGCCGACCCGAGGCGTTCACCGTCGCGACCGTGCCCGCCCGCTACGCCGAGATCGGCGATCCGTGGGAGTCGATGGACGACCATCCCGGCCGGCTGGACGCGCTGCTCGATCTCGCCGACCGACTGGGGCCGGCCGAGAAGGCGCCCCGCGGCGCCAAACGGCAGGGCGGGGCCACAGGACGCAGGCAGTCGGTGATGCCGCTCATCGAGATCGCCCGCACCAAGACCAAGGACGAGGCACTGGCCGCACTCGACACCTGGCGTCAGCGCCACCCGGCCGCGGCGGAACGGCTGCAACCGCCCGACGTCCTCGTCGACGGGATGCGCGGTCCCAGTTCCATCTGGTACCGGATCCGGATCAACCTCCGGCACGTCCCGGAGGAGCAGCGTCCGCCGCAGGAACCGCTGCTGGCCGATTACAGTCCGTGGGAGAACTACACCGGACCCCAGTGGGCCTCCCAGTCGCGGCACGGCCCGGATACCGACCGGTAACAATCGCATCACGAGTCCCGCGAATAGCAACTCTTACCAAAGGTTTAGCGGTAGCTACCCGGCGGCCTTAAATTCCCCGCATAACTTCGGAGTCACGTTGAGGTGGCAAAACAACGAAGCCATTCCAGCGAAACGCCGACGGGAGACCGCTCATGACACTCACGAGCACATCCACTGGTTCGCACAGCGCCTTCCACTACGGCAACCCGTCGTTCGACTGCGACCGGGTCCGGATGCGGGCCCGCTGCCGTCAACTCGCAACGGTCGTCACGGTCACGGGCGACATCGACGCCGACAACCTGTCGTGCGTCGCGGATTACGCGAGGCGGTTCGTCCTCGCGGAGAAGCCGTTCATCCTCGATCTCAGTGGTGTGAGTACCTTTGCCGCAGAAGGCCTCTCACTGTTCTACGAAATCGACGCCCGTTGCGCCGAAGCCGACGTCGAATGGTCGGTGATCGGCAGCCAACCCGTTCTGCAGGTGCTGCGCGCCTCCGGCACTCTCGACGACATGCCGGTGACCGCCTCGGTTCCGGAAGCCTTGCATCACTTCAGCGAAGGCATCCTGGCCCGGCGCCGCCTGCTGCCCCTCTTGACCAAGACAGCCTGACACGGAAAGGCACATCCCATGCTCATCGACGTTCGCTGGCTGACATTCCTGCTCAAGCGCCGCCACCACGTGCATCACGTGCAGTCCGCCGCCTGACCTCTCACCGATCCGAAGCCGGCGGTTTCCGCCAGCGCCACTGTCCCGGCGTCCATTCACGGGCGTCGGGCAGTGCTTCTTCTACCGCAGCGACCACACCCGGCCACCATTCCGGGTGGTAGTCGTCCCCCGACAGCCAGCCGCCGGGGCCCACCTTGGGCGCCCAGGCCGCGATGTCGGCGCGCACGCTCTCGTAATCGTGTCTGGCATCGATGTGCACCCAGGCCAGGGATTCGTCGTCGAACATCCGGGCCGCCGACACCGAGTCGGTGATCAGGAGCGCGACAGTGTCGGCGAATCCACAGGCGATGACGTTGCGGTGCAGCAGTCCCGCGAACGTGCCGCCGCCGAACTCGACGGCGGGACCGTGGGCGTTGATCTCGCGGGCACCCTCCGGACCGCTCCCCCGGCACGTGTCCACCCCGATGATGCCGATCTCGCGGCCTGACTGCCGCACGACCTCGGCGAGCGAGCAGAGGCTGCGGCCGAGATAGCTGCCCACCTCGACGAAACGGGGGGCGACAAAACGTGGGGCGGAGAACCGGTCGCCGTCGCCGAAGTGGGCGACGGCTTCCTCCTGGGCCTGCCGCCAGCCGAACCAGCCCGGGATGTCCTCCCACCGTCGGACCGGTGCGTCGAAGGAGTGTGGCGCCATGGTCAGACCGGCCAGGCCTCGCGGCGGTGCGCCGCATCGAAGAACATCCACTCATACCGTGCCGTCGTCACATAGTGGGCGCGAGCGGCCGCTTCCTCCGCCGGCTTCAGCGTCGGGCCGACGCGGTCGGTGAGCTCGAGCACCTCTTTGACGGTGGCGGCGAACTCGTCGCCCCCGTAGCTGTCGATCCACCGTTGGTAGCGGCTGTCGGGCGATCCCCGTCCGATCAACTCCTCGCCCACCCGCGCGTAGATCCAGTAGCACGGCAGGATCGCCGCCAGGCCGTCGACGAAGCTGCCGCCGTAGACCGTCGCGAGCAGATAGCTGGTGTAGGCGCGGGTGGTGGGGGCCACCGGTACGCGGTCCAGCTCGGCCGGGTCCAGCCCGATCTCGGGTAACAGCGTCTCGTGCAGCGACAGCTCCACCTCGACGATCTCGGCCGAGTGGCGGGCGAACATCGCGGTGCCGGCCAGCGTCGGCGCCTTGGCGCCGACCACCGCGAGCGCCCGCGCGTAGTCGCGCAGGTAGTGGACGTCCTGGGCGACGTAGTGCGCGAAGACCTCGGGGTCCAGGGTGCCGTCGGTGAGCCCGGAGATGAACGGGTGGGCCATGATCGCCGAGAAGATCGGCTCGGTCTCGTGCCACAGCCGCTGCGACCAGGTGTTCGTCGTCGATTCGTCAGGCGTCTCCATCGCGGCCAACGTATCAGCAGCAGGCGCTCCGGTCGTCGTGCCGGAACTGGTTGCCGCCGGCGCGCTTGGCCGCGTACATGGCGTGGTCGGCGGCGCCGATGAGCATGTGGATCACGGTCTGTGCATCGTCGTCGGCGGGCAGGGGCAGGCATACCGCCGCGACACCGACGCTGGCGGTGACGGGAAACGGGACCACGTCCACCGCGGTGCACATGCGCTGCGCCCAGTCGTCGATCTGGCCGGCCTCGAGCAGTTCGGCGAGCACGAACTCCTCACCTCCGAGCCGGCCCACCACCGCCCCCTCACCCGCCCCTGCGCGCAGCGCCTGAGCGACGGCGACGAGCGCCTCGTCACCGATCGCGTGTCCGCGACTGTCGTTGAGCTGTTTGAAGTCGTCGAGGTCGACCACCGCCACCGCGAGATGGACGTGCCGGTCGCGATGGGCGCTGAGGAGCTGCTCGATCTGCTGGTACACCGCCCGACGGTTGAGCAGGCCCGTGAGCGGGTCGCGGGCGGCCCGCAGCAGATCCACCCCCAGCGCATGCACGATGGCCTGCACGGCGAACGGCACCGCGACGTTGAGCACCAGGACCAGCAGCAGCAGGCCGACGGCCAATGCGGGGTCAGAGGTCTCGACCGCGAGCCGAACCGTCTGCAGCACACCGACATACAGCGCGACCCCGAAGTTGTACAGCATGTATCCGGGCGTGTGGAACAGCGCGATGTAGCCGCCGGTGGTGGCGAAGACCGTACAGCCCATCAACCCGACCATCGGGTCGTCCTGCACGTAGCACGCCAGCGTGATGAACAGGTTGGCCGCCAGGATGTAGGCGACGGACTGCGCGCGGGTGGGCCAGCGCACCACCCACAGCGTCGCGGCGCACAACCCACCGAGCACCGCGATCCGGCTCAGCACCTGGTCCGGCCCGGCATCCGGCCCCCGGGAACTCATCGCGAGGACCGCCGGGACGAGCGCCAACGCCACGGTGCTGGACGCCAGATTCCAGCGCGCCACCCCGAGCATGCCGCGCGCAGCCAGATACCCGGTGATCCACTCGAAGTGGTCGGGCTGCCGCCACCACCGACGAAACCAGTGCACCAGCGACCCCCCCCTTCACCCACTGGCAGCCACGAGTTCGCTGGAACCCACCGGCAGTGCCCGCCGCAGCCTAACGCAGCGCGGGGTTGACGGGGCACCGCTGCGGGTAACGCACCGGGGTGGACCCCACCGCCGAACCGGCCGACCGTTGCTTCGATGTCCTCGTCGTCGGCGGCGGCAACGCCGGTGTCAGCGCGGCGGCGCGGCTGATCCGTAAGGGCGTCACCGACGTGGCGCTGATCGAACCGCAGCGCGTCCACACCTACCGGCCTTTGCTGTCCTATGTCGGCGGCGGACAGGCGGCGATGCGGGACGCCGAGCGGACCCAGCGGTCGGTGACCCCACGCCGATGCACGTGGCTGCAGGACGCCGCGGCGATGATCGATGCGCCCAACCGCACGGTGTCGTGCTCGTCGGGCCGCCGCTACCGCTATCGGGATCTGATCCTCGGCACCGGGCTGGTGCCCGACACCGACGCGCTGCCCGGGATCCACACCGCGCTGGACACGCCGGCGGTCGCGAGCAACTACGTGGACCGCGCCGAGGAGACCTGGCAACTCGTGCAGGCCATGCCCCCCAGCGGGCGTGTGGTGTTCACCGTGCCGCGCCCGCCGGTCAGCTGCACCGCGACGACGCTCAAACCGCTGTTCCTGGCCGCCGCGCACTGGAAGCGCACCGGGCGCTTCCCCGGCGTCGACATCACCCTCGTCGTCGACCGGCCACACCTGCTCCCCGCGCCGCGCATCGACGACCGGCTGCGCGACCATCTGCGGGCCCTGGAAGTGCGCGTGCTGTTCGACACCGCGGTGACCGCGCTGAGCCCCGACCAGCGCAACATCACGGTGACCGGCCGCGACGGCTCCAGCGAGACGCTGCCGTACGACATGCTGCACCTCGTACCGCCGTTCCGCGGCGTCCGCTGGCTGGAGGGTTCGGGCCTGACGAATGGGCGGCCCCACGGGCTCATCGACATCGACCCCGAAACGCTGAGACACCGCACACATCCGGAGATCTGGGCGGCGGGCGACGCCGCGGCCGTCGAAACCGATCCGTCGGGCGGTGCGCTGCGGCGGCAGGTCTCGATCCTGGTCGAGAACCTGCTCGCCGCCCGCGAGGGCGGAGACCTCCAGCGCTACGACGGCTACACGGTCGCGCCGGTCACGACCGACGCGCACCACCTGATACCAGGGGAGTACGACCGGACCGGATCGGTGGCGTCGTCGCTGCCGTCGTTCGTCGACCCACTCGAATCTCGCCGCACGGCGTGGGCGTTCGACCGCTACGTGCTGCCGCGCACCTACTGGAACCTCATCCTCAGAGGGCGCGTATAAATCGTCATCGCCGCCGCGCCAGACCGGCCGCCGCGGATCGGACCGCGCCGGTCAGTCGCGCCACCAGCGGGCTGTCGAGTTTCCAGCACTGCCAATACAACGGCACGTCGAGATGCACGTCGGCGACCCGGACGAACGAACCACCGGCCAGTTCGGGGACGGCCAGTTGCTCCGGGTACATCCCCCAGCCCAGCCCGGCGCGCACCGCCGCGCCGAACCCCTCCGCGGTGGGCACGTAGTGCACCGGCCGGGTGATCGCGCGGCGAAATGCCCGGCGGATCAGCATGTCCTGTAACGCATCATCGCGATTCCAGGCCAGCGACGGCGCGTGCGCCGCGGCGACCGCGGTGAAACCGTCGGGCAGATACCGCTCGACGTACCCCGCGCTCGCCACGGGCAGGTACCGCATCACCCCGAGGGACTGCACCCGGCAGCCGGGCACCGGGCTGCGCTCGGTGGTGACCGCCCCCATCACCACGCCTTCGCGCAGCAGCCGGGCGGAGTGATCCTGATCCTCGATCCGGATGTCGAACAACACCTCCGAGACGTCGCCCAGCACGGCGGTGAACCACGTGGCCATGGAGTCCGCGTTGACGGCCACCGCCACCCGCGGCACCAGGGCGGCGCCCGGACCGCCGAGCTCCCCGAGCGCTTCGGCCTCGAGCAGCGCGGTCTGCGCCGCGAGGCGCAGCAGTGGTATGCCCGATGCTGTTGCCCGACAGGGCTTTTCGCGCACCACCAGAACCTGTCCGACCCGCTGTTCGAGCGCCTTGATGCGTTGGCTCACCGCGGACGGGGTCACATGCAGGTGCTCGGCGGCCGCGTCGAAGCTGCCGAATTCGATCACCGCCGCGAGGGCGGCCAGTTGGTCGGCGCCGAGGCGGACCTCGTCACGCGTCCGCGAATGGGCTGTGGCCACCGAACCAATCTAGGATTCCTGGCGCCCGCCGTGGTAATTCGCCGTCGACGGTGGTTCACCTTAGGGTTCGTCCCATGAATCGCCTCGATCGCTTCTTCGAGATCTCCGCGCGTGGGTCGACGCTCGGCGCCGAGGTCCGCGGCGGCCTGGTCACGTTCATCGCGATGGCCTACATCATCGTGCTGAACCCGATCATCCTGTCGAGTTCCGACGACGTGGAGGGCAACTCGCTGCAGTTCGCCCAGGTCTCGGCGACCACGGCGCTCGCCGCGGGGGTCATGACGATCCTGTTCGGTCTGATCGCACGGTTGCCCTTCGCCTTCGCCGCCGGCCTGGGCATCAACTCGTTCCTGGCGACGACGGTGGTCGGTGACGTCACCTGGCCCGAGGCGATGGGCCTGGTGGTCATCAACGGTCTGATCATCGTGCTGCTGGCGGTGACCGGTCTGCGGCGACTGGTGTTCGACGCGGTGCCGATGCAACTGAAGCTGGCCATCACCGCGGGCATCGGATTGTTCATCCTGTTCATCGGCCTCGTCGACGCCGGTTTCGTCAACTCCACCGGGCTGGCGTCGCCGCCGGTCGGGCTGGGTGCCGGTGGACTGGGCTCGATCAACACCGTGCCGACGCTCATCTTCGTGATCACGCTGCTGGTCACCGGTGTGCTGGTCGCGCGGCGGGTGCGCGGCGGCATCCTGATCGGCCTGGTGGCCGGAACCGTCATCGCCGTCGTCGTCGAGGCGATCTGGGATCTGGGATCGGCCCAGGACAAGGCCGGCGGCTGGAGCCTGTCGGTGCCGCAGTTGTCCGGTTCGCCGTTCGCGCTACCGGACCTCTCGCTGGTCGGTGAGTTCAGCCTGACCGGTGCCTTCGAGCGCATCGGGATCCTCGCGGCGGTGATGCTCGTCTTCACGCTGGTGTTCGCCAACTTCTTCGACGCGATGGGCACGTTCACCGGGCTCTCGCGCGAGGCGGGGCTCTCCGATGACCGGGGGACGTTCCCCCGGTTGCGCTCCGCGCTGATCGTCGAGGGTGCGGGCGCGGCAGTCGGCGGTGCGTCGTCGGCGTCGTCCAACACGGTGTTCATCGAATCCGGCGCCGGTATCGAAGAGGGCGCCCGCACCGGCCTGGCGAACCTGATCACCGGTGCGCTCTTCCTCGCCGCGATGTTCGTCTCCCCGCTGGCCTCCATCGTGCCGACGGAGGTGGCCGCGGCCTCCCTGGTGGTCGTCGGCGCGATGATGGTGTCCCACCTGCGCCACATCGAACTGTCGGAGTTCTCAGTGGCGCTGCCGGTCGTCCTCACCGTCGCCGCCATGCCGTTCACCTACTCCATCGCCAACGGAATCGGTGTCGGGTTCATCTCGTGGGTGGTCGTCCGCTCCGGCGCCGGGAAGGCCCGCGAGATCAGCCCGCTGCTGTGGGTCGTGGCCGCCGGCTTCCTCTTCTACTTCGCCCGCAGCTGGATCGAGACCCTCATGGGAGTGTGACCGGCTCGGCCTGAACGTCACCGCGACATGCTGAAAACCCTTGACCCGCTCGGCCTTCGCCTTGCGCGTGTAGGTGCGCCGATCGGCGGAGGTCAGCGTCACCGAGTCGGTGAACGGGGTGAGCAGGGCGCGCGGGTACAGGTGGTCGACCCGCACCACGTTGAGCTCGGCGCACAGCACCAGGCTGACCGAGATGAGGTAAAGGAACGCCAGGAGCCCGAGGACCAGTGCGAACACGGTGTTGGTGGCACTGGCCGAACTGACCGTGCGCGCGACGTAGCCTGCGCCGAACCACTGCAGGAACTGCCAGATCAGCGCCCCGGCGAGCGCACCGGGTAGCACCTGGCGGTAGGTGAGCTCACGGCTCGTCGTCGTCCGGAACGCGACCAGCAGGATCCCGGTGTTGATCGCGATGGTCCCCACCACGACCCCGGCCGTGCCCAGCACCCCGAGATCGTCGACGGCACGGCCGACGGCGGACAACAGGGTCGCGGCGATCGCCGCGGACCCCAGCACCAGCAGAAGCAGCAGACTACGGACGCGTGAGCGGATCGGATCCGGGCGCACGTTGCGCGGCACCGCCCACACCGAGTTCATCGCGTTCTGGACCGCCTGGCCGACGCCGGACCCGCCGTAGAGCGCGCCGAGGATGCCGACCACGACGGCGACCGCGCCGCCGCTGAGTTGTTCGGGCTGTGCCAGTTGCTCACCGATGAGCGGGAACTGGTTGACCGTCGACTCGACGATCTGCCGCTGCAGCTCCGGGCGGCCGACGAGCACCACACCGAGCGCGGTGGTCAACAGGAGCAGCAACGGGAACAGGGACACGAACGCGTAGTAGGTGATCAGCGCGGCGAGGTACCCACCCTGGTCGTCGACGTACTTGTAGACCACCGCGATGACGTAACCCATGGCGCGGCTGCGCTGTTGGAGCCTGTCGAACCAACCGATCACCGCGAACCGCCTAGCCGTCGGTCGGCTGCGCCGGCTCCACGGTCGCCAGTTGGTCGATACCGCTGATCCGCAGCACCGGGATCAGGTACGGGTTGGCGACCAACCGCATCTGCGGCACCTGGTCGGCGTGCACGGACAGCGCGCCGATCGCGGCGCTGTCGAGGTATTCGACGGCGCTGAGATCGACGGTGACCGTTCCCCCGGCGCCGTCGGCCGCCGCGATGACGGTGATCAGCGCCCGCGTGAAGGTCTCGACGTTGCTCAGGTCGATCTCGCCCGCGGCGACCAGCAGCGGGGTGCCGTCCGTGTGCCGGTCGGCGTTGACGGTCAGCGGTGTGGCCATCACAGGATCCCGGCCTCGAGGTGGACCGTGGTGCCGTCGTCGCCGGGCCTGATCGTCACATCGTCCATGAGGCCCTCCATCAGCGCGACGCCGCGGCCGCGCCGGGTGTCGACCTCGGTGCGCGGGGTTTTCCACGAACCGGTGTCGAGTATCGACACCTGCAGCCGGTCGACCATTGCGGTCGCGCGCAGGGTGACGCGTCCGTCGGGCCGGTCACGGTGCCCGTGCTCGATCGCGTTGGCGACCGCCTCGCCGGCGGCGATCAGCACGTTCATCGCCTGATCAGGTCCGACGCCCGCCTTGGTCAGCCAACGGCGAAGGGCCGTACGGGAACTCGCGAGGTATTCGTTGCGCGCCGGGAACACCAGGTCGAGCGGGGCGGGCTGGCGGTAGAGCAGCAGCGCGACGTCGTCCTGGTAGCCACCGTCGGGTGCGAGGCGGGACATCAGCTGGTCGGCGACCGCGTCGAGGGCATCGGATCGACCGTCGGCGACCAGGTCGGCGGCTCGGCCGATACCCGTCTCCAACGAGGCGCGGCGACGCTCCACCAGCCCGTCGGTGTAGAGGAGCAGCGTGGTCCGGGCGGACAGGGTCACCCGGGCCTCCGGCCGTTCCTGATCGGGCCGCAGCGCCAGCGCGAAGCCGCGGGCGTCGTCGAGCACGCGGTGGCCGTCGTCCGGACCGACGAGGATGGGCGGGGGGTGACCGGCGCTGGAGTACACCAGTTCACCGGTTTCGGGTGAGAGCACCGCACACCACACGGTCGTGCAGCGCGCCCCCGGCAGCCGCGCCGCGAACCGGTCGAGACCGGCGAGCGCCGCCCCGGGACTGGGCTGGTCGAGCAGGAGTGCACGGCATGCGCTGCGCAACTGGCCCATGACGGTGGCGGCCTCCAGGTCGTGGCCGACGCAGTCGCCCACGACCAGCGCGATGCAGTCGCCGTCGAGATCCACGACGTCGTACCAGTCGCCGCCGACCTGCAGCGGCCGGGTCGCCGGGTGGTAGCGGACGGCGAACCCGCCCGGCAGCCGGGCGGGGCCGAGGATCGCGTGCTGCAGCGTCAGCGCGGTCTCCCGCTGCTGATCGAGCCGGTGCACCCGCTGCAGACCCTGGCCGAGACGGCCCGCGAGGACCGTGAGCAGCGTGCGGTCCTCCGGGGTGAACGGCCGTTGTTCGAGCAACTCGATCCACAGGACGAGGACACCGCGGGGATGTTGCAGCGTGATACCCGCTGTGCCGTACTCCTCGGTGTCGGCGGTCAGCAGATCGGCGGTACGCAGCGCGGTGATCGTATCGCGTTGTCCGGCAGGCAGATCCGACCATTGCACGGCCTCGCCGGCGCAGATGACGTCCGGGGTGACGTCGCCGTCCGCGCCGGGGAAGGTCACGGCCAGCACCCGGCGCGCCTGCCACAGCCGGTGCAGTTCCGCGACGGCGGCGCGCAGCGCCCCGTCGAGGGTGTCGGCTTCTGCCAGTTGCGCATTCAGCGCGGCCAGCGCCATCTCGCGCTGCACGATGTAGTGCTCGGCGGTGACGTCGCGGAACGTACCGACCGCCACGCGGCGGCCGGTGTCGGGATCCCGGGCGGGGTTGAAATTCGCGTTCACCCAGAGCCGGTGCCCGTCGCGGTGCACGACCGGGAAGGTGAACTCCCCGCGGCTCTGACCCATCACTCCGCCGAAGGCCTGGCTGGTCTGACGGTAGCCCTCGGGATCGGTGTCGGGGTCGGGCCACCACGGCTGCACGGGTTGGTACGGCAGACCTTCGGGACCGTAGCCCAGGATCTGGCTGAACGCGGCGTTGATCTCGACGACCGCACCGTCTTCGTCGCAGACGAAGAACGCCTCCTGCAGTGAGTCGATCAGCGCGGTCCGCCAGCGGCTGTGGTGGTTGCGCAGGCGTGCCAGCGCCACGTTGGCGTGCACCCGAGCCAGGAGTTCGGCTGCCGCAAAGGGTTTCACGAGGTAGTCGTCGGCGCCGGCGTGCAGGCCCTCGATGGACGATTCCTGCCCCGCCCGCGCCGACAACAGCAGTACCGGCAGTGCGGCGGTGCGGGATTCCGCGCGCAGGGCCGCGACCAGTTCCAGACCGTCGAGACCAGGCATCATGACGTCGCTGACGACGAGGTCGGGCAACTCCGCCCGGATGGATTCCAGTGCCTGTCTGCCGTCGGACACCGCCGTCACCTCGTAGCCCGCGCCGCGCAGCAGACCGGTGAGGTATGCGCGCATGTCGGCGTTGTCGTCGGCGATCAGGATCCGGGCCGGTACGGCAGTGCCGGTGCCACTCCCGCCCGTCGCCGGCACCGGCGCGGCGATCGGGTCTCGAGAGTCGGATTCGGGATCCGATGCGGGCAGCCAGCGCAGCGCCTCCTGCAGGTAGGGGTCGGCGTTGGCGGAGACGCCCGACACCCGCCCGTGCGGCACGACCTCGTCGGCCGGCAGATGCGCCGCGCCGAAGGGCATCTGGATGGTGAAGGTGGTGCCTCGGCCTTCCTCGCTCTGGGCACCGATGGTGCCTCCGTGCAGGCCGATGAGTTCCTTGACCAGCGCCAGACCGATCCCGCTGCCCTCGGTGGACCGGGCATCGACCGTCTCGACCCGGTGGAACCGCTCGAACAGCCGGGGCATCTCCGCCTCGGGGATCCCGACCCCCGTATCGGCTACGGTGACCACGGCCACGCCGTCGTCGGCGGTGACGCGCACCGTGACAGCGCCCTCGCGGGTGAACTTCAGCGCGTTGGAGAGGAGGTTGAGGACGACCTTCTCCCACATGTCGCGGTCCACGAAGACCGGTTCGGCCAGCGGCGGGCAGTCGACGGTGAACTCCAGCCCCGCCCGCTCGATCGCCGAACGGAACACGCTCGCCAGTTCGGCGGTGACGGCGGCGAGGTCGACGGGTTCGAACTGCGCCCGCATGCGGCCGGCCTGGATGCGGGAGAAGTCGAGCAGCGTGTTGACCAGCTTCGCCAGCCGTAATCCGTTGCGGTGCGCGAGTTCCAGTTCTTCGCGCACCCGCACGTCGAGCTCACTGGTGCGGAGCATCTCGGCCAACGGCCCGAGGATCAAGGTCAGGGGTGTGCGGAATTCATGGCTGATGTTGGAGAAGAACGTGGTCTTGGCGAGGTCGAGCTCGGCCAACTCCTCGGCCCGCCGCTGCTGGGCCCCGTAGCTGCGGGCGCTGCCGATCCCGGCGGCGATGTGCCCCGCGACCAGTTCGATGAACCCGCGGTAGGGGGCGTCCAGCCTGCGGTGGGAGTTCAACGCCGCCACCAGGAATCCGACCGGGTCGGCGCCCTGCTGCAGCAGTGGGACCACCAGCGCCTGCGTGGGCGGGTCCGGCCACACCCCGCGGGGCAGGGCCAGCGACTCGCCGTCGATCTCGAGCAACACGGTCTCACCCTCGGCGGGCTGCCGGACCGGCCACACCGACATCCCGTCGGCCGACAGGGTTTCCGGCGCCGCCGCGTGCCCTGGTGTGATCCCGCTGCTCGCGGCGAGAACCGCATCGCCATCGTCACCGAACAGATAGGTCAGCGTGAACGGCAGGTCGTGGCGGTTGCGGCCCAGTTGCTCGGCGGCGAAATCGAGCATCTGCCGTTCGGTGCGTACGACGCTCGGATCCGATCCGAGGTCCCGCAGCGTCGTCATGCGGCGTTCGGCGATCACCCGCTCGGTGTCCTCGCTGACCACGCAGAGCATGCCGACGACCTGACCGCCGTCGTCGCGCAGCGGGCTGTAGGAGAAGGTGTGGTAGGTCTCCTCGGAGTACCCGGACCGTTCGAGGAACAGCAGCAGCGCCGAATCCCACGTCGCCCGGCCGGTGGACAACACGGATTCGATCCGGGGACCGATGTCGGGCCAGATCTCCGCCCACACCTCGCTGGCCGGCCGGCCCAGCGCCCACGGGTACTTGCGGCCCAACGTGTCCCGCCGGTAGGCGGCGTTACAGAAGAAGGTCAGTTCCGGACCCCACGCCATCCACATCGGGAACCGTGACGACAGCAGGATGTTGACGGCGGTGCGCAGGCTCTGGGGCCAGGCGGTGGGGTCCCCGAGCGCGGTCGACGCCCAGTCGACCATGGCGAGATGACGGCCCACTTCCGGGTCCGCGCCGAACAGTGCACTCGCAGAGGAGGTCAACGAAGCCGCCCCAGCTTCCTCAACGCCCAACCGACATCCCTCTCAGCGCCGCGGATCGACGCACGAAGGCGGCGCCGCGCCAGGGCGCGCGCCCGCGCCCGGCGTGATCGTCACCTTATGGTCGAGCGCCGCGGTCGCGGCGCCGTCTGTCCCCGGAGTCATCCGTGGATGCAGGCTGCCCAAAGCGGGTGAAAGTGAAACCAGGTTCATCAGCCGCCCCGGGTGAGTACCGCGGGGGCGGCACGCCGCTGAGCGTCGAGGATCAGCACGGCCACGTGAAGCGACGTCATGGACTCCGCGTCGTCGAGATCGACGCCGAGGGTCCGGCCGATCGCGGCCAACCGTTTGTAGAGCGCGGGCCGGCTCATGTGCAGCCGTTGCGCCAACGCCGCCTTGTTGCCCGCCACCTGCAGGTACTGGCGCAACACCTCCAGGTTCGACGGCACGCGCTCGTCGTCGTCGAGCAGCAGTGCCCGCAACTCGGTCTCGGCGAACTGCTGCACCCGCGGATCGTCCCGCAACAGCGCGATCAGACCGCGCAGGCGTACGTCGGACGCGCGGTAGACCGCCCGGCCGTGGCCGTGCATGGCGATGGCGACCTCGCCGACGTGGGCGGCTTCGCCCAGCCCGTGGATCGCCTCGACGATCTCGGCGGCGGGATCACCCACCGCGCACACCGAGCGGCCCTCGGAACGGGCACCGCCGTCGCGGCGGCGCACCTCGGCGTGCACCCGTTCGCCGAGTGCGGTCAGCGCCCGGTCCCAGCCGCCGCGCCCGGGGTCGAGCGCCACCAGCGCGCCGATCTCGCCGTCGCGGCGGATCGAGCACAGCGCGGTGTGGCCCGCGGCGTTGACCGTGTGCGCGACGGCGTCCAGCAGTTCGACGTTACGGCGTTGCGCCACAACGGGATCCATGGTGGCCGCCCCGCGGTCGACCCGCACGACGAGCGGCAGGTACCGGGCGGACCTGCGCAGTCCGAGGGCGTGCGCCCGAGCCGCGGCCTCGCGTTCGTCGGTGATGCGACCGGCCACCACATCGTCGATCAGCCCGCTCTGGGCCTGCTGGTGCAGCCCGCTGCGGTTGCGCTCGATCATCCGGTGCAGGGCCAGCGCCGCCGCCGCCCGTTCGAGGACCATCGTGGCGCGGGCCCGGTCGGGGGGTGCCGCGGGGACGATCAGGCGCCCCCACTCCTCGCCGCGCGGTCCGACCGAGGTGACCGCCCAGTCCCCGTCGGCGGCGCTCGCCCGGGACCGCCGCTCCCAGTTCTGCAACAGCGTCGCGGCCGCGTCGCCGCCGGGAGCGACGGCCAGCGCCTGGTGGGCGAGGTCCTCGAGGACGACCGGTTCGCCGAGGATGCGCGCCGCGGCGTCGACGATCCCGGCCGGGGACGCGCGTTTCATGCTCAGCTCGGTGAACGTCTCGTGCACACGCCGGTCGAACGCCACCTCGTCGTACTGGGCGGCCACGATCCGCCGGTGCACCACCTCGGTCACGGCGACGAACTTGATCTGCCGGTGCAGCGCGACGAGCGCGAGGTCCAGCCGTTCGGCATGGGCGACGACCCACTGCGGCACCGCCGTCATCGCCGTCCCCAGTTCGACGACCACCCCGACCGCGCCGGCGTCGGCGAGCCCCTGCAGGTAGCGCCGGGGATCGGCGGCCAGCCCGGCACCGGTGGTCAGCACCAGTTCGCCGCCCTGCAGCAGCGCAGACAGGTCGGCCACGTCGCCGACGTGCACCCACCTGATCGGGTCCTCCCAGCGGCGCGCGCTGAGCACCTCGGGTTCGCCGCGCGCGACGACCGGCAGCCCGATCACGTCGGCCACGGTCATCGTCATTTACACAATGTAGCCCCGGACGAAGAATCAGTGACACTCTGCAACGCCCTGCAGCGCGGAGGCCGTTGCACACTCGGTCGCATGGCGAACACTGTTCAGCACTGGTGCAACAACGACGTCTTCGCGGGTGGCTCGCAGGCCACCGCGCCGGTGACAAATCCGGCGACCGGTGAGGTGACCGGTCAGGTCGCGCTGGCCGGCGTCGAGGATGCCCGCACGGTGATCGAGGCGGCCGCGGCGGCGTTCCCGGCATGGCGGGACACCTCGCTGGCCAAGCGCACCTCGGTGCTGTTCAACTTCCGCGAACTGCTCAACGCCCGCAAGCACGAGTTGGCCGCGATCATCACCGCCGAGCACGGCAAGGTGCTCTCCGACGCGCTCGGCGAGGTCAGCCGCGGCCAGGAGGTCGTCGAGTTCGCCTGCGGTATCCCGCATCTGCTCAAGGGCGGGTTCACCGAGAACGCCTCGACCAACGTCGACGTGTACTCCATCCGCCAGGCCCTCGGGGTGGTCGGCATCATCAGCCCGTTCAACTTCCCGGCCATGGTGCCGATGTGGTTCTTCCCCGTCGCGATCGCCACCGGCAACACCGTCGTGCTCAAGCCGAGCGAGAAGGACCCGTCGGCGTCGCTGTGGCTGGCCCGCCTGTGGAAGGAAGCCGGACTGCCCGACGGCGTGTTCAACGTGCTGCAGGGCGACAAGACCGCGGTCGACGAACTGCTCACCCATCCGAAGGTTAAGGCGGTGTCGTTCGTCGGGTCCACCCCGATCGCCCAGTACGTCTACGCCACCGGCACCGCCGCGGGTAAGCGCGTGCAGGCCCTGGGTGGGGCGAAGAACCACGCGGTGATCCTGCCCGACGCCGACCTCGACCTGGCCGCCGACGCCATGGTCAACGCGGGCTTCGGCTCGGCCGGGGAACGCTGCATGGCGATCAGCGCCTGTGTGGCCGTCGGGCCGATCGCCGACGACCTGGTCGCCAAGATCGGTGAGCGGGCACGCGCACTTCGCACCGGTGACGGCACCAAGGATTCCGACATGGGCCCGCTGGTGACCAAGGCCCACCGCGACAAGGTGGCCTCCTACATCGACGCCGGGGAGGCCGACGGCGCCAAGGTCGTCGTCGACGGCCGCCAGGTCTCCGCCGACGGTGGCGAGAACGGCTTCTGGCTCGGACCCACCCTGCTCGACAACGTCACCCCCGAGATGAGCGTCTACACCGACGAGATCTTCGGCCCGGTCCTGTCGGTCGTGCGCGTCGAGACCTACGACGAAGCGCTCGAGCTCATCAACAGCAATCCCTACGGCAACGGCACCGCGATCTTCACCAACGACGGCGGCGCGGCCCGGCGCTTCCAGAACGAGGTCGAGGTCGGCATGGTCGGCATCAACGTGCCGATCCCGGTGCCGATGGCCTACTACAGCTTCGGCGGCTGGAAGAACTCGCTGTTCGGCGACAGCCACGCCCACGGCACCGAAGGCGTGCACTTCTTCACCCGAGGCAAGGCCATCACCCAACGCTGGCTCGACCCGTCCCACGGCGGCATCAACCTCGGCTTCCCGCAGAACAACTAATTTTCGCGCCGAGAGTACGGTTGTTGCACGCATCGCCCGAGTAGCGGCGTCAACAACCGTACTTTCGGCGCAGGAGGAGAATCCCCATGACGCTCACCAACGAGACCACCCTGCCCAACGGCCTGTCGATCGACGACGCCCGCGCCGAGGCCGCCCGCGCCTACGAACTCGACCGCGCACACGTCTTCCACTCCTGGTCGGCGCAGGCCGAGATCTCGCCCATGGTGATCACCGCCGCGCAGGGCAGCTACATCTGGGACGGTGAGGGTCGGCGCCTGCTGGACTTCTCCTGCCAGCTGGTCAACACCAACATCGGCCACCAGCACCCGAAGGTCGTCGCCGCCATCCAGGCGCAGGCCGCCAAGCTGTGCACGGTCGCCCCGCAGCACGCCAACGACGCCCGCTCCGAGGCCGCCCGGCTGATCGCCGAGCGCACCCCCGGCGAGCTGAACCGGATCTTCTTCACCAACGGCGGCGCCGACGCCGTCGAGCATGCGGTGCGGATGGCGCGGCTGCACACCGGCAAGTACAAGGTGCTCAGCCGTTACCGCTCGTATCACGGCGGCACCGAGACGGCGATCAACCTGACCGGTGACCCGCGCCGGTGGCCCAACGACCACGGCAACGCCGGCGTCGTGCACTTCTTCGGCCCGTTCCTGTACCGCTCGCAGTTCCACGCCACCACCGAGGCCGAGGAGTCGGCCCGCGCGCTGGCCCACCTCGAGGACATCGTCCGACTCGAGGGTCCGTCGACGATCGCCGCGATCGTGCTGGAGTCCATCCCCGGCACCGCGGGCATCATGGTCCCCCCGCCCGGTTACCTGGCCGGTGTCCGCGACATCTGCGACCGCTACGGCATCGTGATGATCGCCGACGAGGTGATGGCCGGCTTCGGGCGCAGCGGTAAGTGGTTCTCCATCGACCACTTCGACGTCACCCCCGACCTGCTGACCTTCGCCAAGGGCGTCAACTCCGGTTACGTGCCGCTCGGTGGCGTCGCGATCGGCCCGGCCATCGCCGAGACCTTCGCCCATCGCCCCTACCCGGGCGGGCTGACCTACTCCGGGCATCCGCTCGCGACGGCGGCGGCCGTGGCCACCATCAACGCGATGGAGGAGGAGGACATCGTCGGCAACGCCGCCCGCATCGGCGCCGAGGTGCTCGGACCCGGTCTGGCCGAACTCGCGGCCCGCCACCCGAGCGTCGGCGAGGTCCGCGGCACCGGGGTTTTCTGGGCGATCGAACTGGTCGCCAATCCGCAGACCCGCGAACCGCTGGCCCCGTACGGCGCGAGCAGCGCAGCGATGAACGCCGTGGTCGCCGCGTGCAAGGCGAACGGCCTGCTGCCGTTCGCGAACTTCAACCGGATCCACGCCGTACCGCCGTGCACGGTCACCGCCGACGAAGTCCGCGAAGGTCTCGCGATCCTCGACCAGGCACTCGACGTCGCCGACTCGCACCTGTAACCGTCGCTGACACCCCCTCGCCGGAAGACGCCGGCGCCTCGGCATCCGTAGGGTTGGTGGCCAGGGTTGGTGGGCCGGTGGTCGGCACGTGCGCAACGACGCGCCGTTTCGACATCGCGGCAGTGTGGAACTACCTCCCGAAGGTCGAACCACCGGGAACCAGGTCGTGAAGGGGATGCATGTCTGAGGCGCCAGAGACGGACTACGACGACCAGGCCGGGTCGGGCACCGACGATCAGACGAACGAGCCCAGCGAGATCACCTACGACGAGTACCTGCATCCGGCGCGTCCGCGGGCGCTGCGGTTCCGTCCCCGCGTCAAATCGCCGTTCACCCGCCGCTCGGTGGCCCAGGACGGTCCGGCGCGCGCGGACAACCCGGCGTACGTGTCGTGGCTGCTGTCGCAGTCGATGCTCGCCGACGCCAACGAGATCAGCCAGCAGTTCTCCGGTCAGGGCTCGATGTGGCAGAACCCGTACGCCACACCGAGCCCGCGCGGCGCGGTGGAGACGGCGTCGGTGTGGTTCACCGCCTACCCGTTGTCGTTGATCACCCGGCCCAACGAGTCGTTCCTCAAGGCGCTGGCCGACGACGAGATGTGGAAGGCGTTCGCCGACATCGGTATCGAGGCCATCCACACCGGACCGGTCAAGCGCGCGGGCGGGATCTCGGGGTGGCAGACCACCCCGAGCGTCGACGGCCACTTCGACCGCATCAGCACCGAGATCGACCCGGCCTTCGGCACCGAGGAGGAGTTCCGCAAGATGTGCGGGACGGCCAACTGGTACGGCGGCACGATCATCGACGACATCGTGCCCGGCCACACCGGTAAGGGCGCCGACTTCCGCCTCGCGGAGATGAAGTACGCCGACTATCCGGGGATCTACCACATGGTGGAGGTGGATCCCCGCGACTGGGAACACCTGCCCGCCGTGCCGCCCGGTGTCGACTCGGTCAACATCGACCAGGCCACCGAGGAGTGGCTGGACAAGGCCGGTTACATCATCGGCCGCCTGCAACGGGTGATCTTCTACGCCGAGGGCATCAAGGAGACCAACTGGAGCGTCACCCGGCCGGTGCTCGGCGTCGACGGCGTGGAGCGCCGCTGGGTGTACCTGCACTACTTCAAGGACGGTCAGCCGTCGATCAACTGGCTCGACCCGTCGTTCGCCGGGATGCGCCTCGTGATCGGGGACGCGCTGCATTCGCTCGCCGACCTGGGCACCGGCGGACTTCGTTTGGACGCCAACGGTTTTCTCGGCGCGGAGAAGACCGCGGCCGAGGACAGCACCGCCTGGTCGGAGGGTCATCCGCTGTCCGAGGCGGCCAACCATCTGATCGCCAGCATGGTGCGCAAGGTGGGCGGGTTCACCTTCCAGGAGCTCAACCTCACCATCGACGACATCCGCCAGATCGGCGAAGCGGGCGCGGACCTGTCCTACGACTTCATCAACCGGCCCGCCTACCAGCACGCCCTGGCCACCGCGGACACCGAGTTCCTGCGGCTGACGCTGCGCACCACGCTGGAACTCGGCGTCGACCCGGCGTCGTTGATTCACGCCCTGCAGAACCACGACGAGTTGACCTACGAACTCGTGCACTGGTCGAACGGACACCGCGACGACATCTACACCTACAAGGGTGAGGAGATCACCGGAGAGGCGCTCGGCGAGACGATCCGCCGGGACCTCAGCGTACGGCTCACCGGCGAGAACGCCCCGTACAACCTGGTTTTCACCACCAACGGGATCGCCTGCACCACCGCGACGGTCATCGCGGCCACCCTCGGCATCACCGATCTGGACGAGATCGACGACGATCCGGTGCGCATCGACCGCATCCGGCGAGCCCATCTGCTGCTGGCGATGTTCAACGCGCTGCAGCCGGGGGTGTTCGCGCTGTCGGGGTGGGACCTGTGCGGCATGCTCACGTTGCCGGCCGGGCAGGTCGGCGAACTCCTGCGCGGCGGCGACACCCGGTGGATCCACCGGGCCGCCCACGATCTGATGGGCGTGAATCCCGGTGCGACACAGTCGTTGGCGGGGATGCCGCGGGGGCGGAGCCTCTACGGGTCGATCCCCGATCAGCTCGACGACGAGACCAGCTTCCTACGCCAGTTGCAGGCGATCCTGCGGGTGCGTTCGCACTACGGCATCGCGACGAGCCGCCAGGTCGACATCCCCGAGGTCTCCCACCGCGGCATGCTCGTGCTGGTGCACCAGCTGGCCGACGAGGGCCGCTATCAGTTGACCGTGCTGAACTTCGCCAACGAGGAGGTCGCCGGAACGGTGCGCTCCGAGGCGCTGCCACCCGGTGCCGAGGTGTCGGACATGTTCACCGGCCACGCCTTCGCCACGGTCGACGACCTGCACAGCTTCACCGTCGAGATGCCCGCGCATCACGGGATGTCCCTGCTGGTCGAGGTCACCGCCGACGACTCCGAGACGTGATCGGCTGCTAAGCGGAAAGTGTAAACGGCCCGAATCTCCGGCCGCGCTGACAGACTGAGGCGGATTGCCCTGCGGCACAGACGGAGATGACAATGCCCGAACACGATATGCGCGCATACGACTACGAGAAGATGAAGAAGGACGCCGAACCCTTCATCAAGTTCGAGAAGGACGTCGAGAACCGGATCGCGTACATCACCTTCGACCGTCCTGAGGCGCAGAACTCGACCACGATGGGCATGCGGCAGAACTACGCCGATCTGATCCACAAGTGCAACGTCGACGACGACGTCAAGGACAACGATCTGAATTTCCCGCCCGAATGGCGACTCAGCCGGTCGGGGCGCAACAAACCCTGATGAGCGGTGACTGGGTCGTCGGCGACCATCTCGGCCTGCCGATCCCCGCCACCGCCGCTGCACTGCGTGACGGCGGAGAGACGTTTCTGACCAACGCGTTTCGCGCATTCGGTGCACTCACCGAGGACAACCGGGTGGTACGGATCGGCCGGTGCGACGAGATGACCGGCGGCAGCACAGGCCGCAAGATGCTGCTCGACGTCGAGTACGCCCGCCCCGAACCGGGTCTGCGCACGGACCTGTTCGTCAAGTTCTCCCGCGACTTCGACGACCCCGTCCGGGACCGCGGGAGAACCCAGATGGCTTCGGAGGTGGTGTTCGCGGCGCTGTCGCGGACGCCCGGGTTCCCGATCGCGATCCCCCATCCCCGGTTCGGGGACTACCACGCCGGCACCGGCACGGGAATCCTGATCACCGATCGGATCCCGTTCGGGTGCAACGGTGTCGAGCGCCAGTACGAGAAGTGCCTGGACGAGGACATGCCGCATCCCGACGAGCACTACCGCGCGCTGGTCACCGCGCTGGCGCGGCTGGCGGGCGCGCAGCGGTCCGGTCGGCTGCCTGAGCAGCTCTCGGCGGCGTTCCCCGTCGACCTGCGGGCGGCGACCGTCGGGGAACCGGTGACGTTGTCACCAGATCGATTGCAGCGCCGGTTGTCCCGTCTCGGAGAATTCACCGAGACCCACCCGGGACTGCTGCCACCGCATGTGCGGACCTCCGGCTTCCTGGCGCGCCTCGGCGAGGAGGCCCATGAGGTGTTACGCCGCGAGCAGGCGATCTGGCGATCGCTGCGGGACGCCGACGACCACATCGCGCTGAGCCACTGGAACGCCAACGTCGACAACGCGTGGTTCTGGCGCGACGGCGGCGGCGTGCTGCAGTGCGGGCTGATGGACTGGGGCTGCGTCAGCCGACTGAACCTCGCGATGGCGCTGTGGGGCGCGTTGTGCGCCGCCGAAACCGACCTGTGGGACAACCACTTCGACGAGCTGCTCGTGCTGTTCTGCACCGAGGTGGAAGGCGCAGGAGGACCACGACCCGATCCGGTGCTGATGCGGCGGCACCTGATGCTCTACATGGCGCTGATGGGCATCACCTGGCTGCTCGACGTGCCTGCGCGCATCGGCAACCGCCTGCCCGACGCCGACGTCCACACCACGAGACACGATCCACGCATCCGTGGGGACGAGAGCCTGCGCGCTCCGCTGCAGATGTTCACCAACATGTTGAACCTCTGGCAGACAAGGGGTTTGAGCGGCCACCTGGAGGGGCTCGACTAGGGTCCGTTCACATGTTCGGCCACGTCGATGCGCATGACGTGGCGCAGTGCGCCGACGAACACGGGCGGATACGCCCCGACGCCCGCTTCGGCGAGCCACTTCTCCGCCGTCTCCGGACGTTCCAGCCATCGGCGGGCGCTCGCCTCGTCGGCGACGTCCTGCAGGAACATGACCTCGTGCGGATCGTCCAACGCCCGGAAGATCCATACGTTCTCGATCCCGTTGCGGCGGAACAGGTCACGGGTGCGGTGGACCTGGCCCAGCAGAGTGTCGACGTCCCGCACGACAGTGACGCCCGCGATCACCACCGCGGGCGCCTTGGCCGTCCAGTGGTGACCGGGTTCGATGTGGAAGCGGTCCACGAGTTCACCCGCGAACACGGCGGGTAGGTCCGCCACCCCGACCGCGTCGAACCAGTCGAAGAAGACGTGTGAGCGCAGCAGGTCCGCCACGGGTTCGACGGTGTGCAGCGCCATGGTGACCAGCACCCGGTCGGGTTCGCTGATCGAGGTGTGTACGAACACGTGATGGGCGCCGATTGCGGCGAGTTCCGCCCGGCGCCGTTCGAGCAGCGGCCACACCCGCGAGGGATCGGCGACCCGGTAGTCCGACGTCAGGATCAGAGAACCCGCGACACCGGTGGTCACCGCGTCTTCTCCCGACACGGCCATCATGTTACCGAGCGTGAGAACGACATTCCCGGCTGTCAGCCGGTCGCGTTCGGTTTCATCGGCGGGCAGGCGCCGTTGGCGTCCGCGGTCAACTCGTAGTGCCACAGCTCGTTGGCGTACACCTGACACAGTCCGAACCGTGGGCCGTTGCGCGACATCCACGCCGCCGCGCCCGGTCCGCCGACGTCCACCGCCCGCCCGACCACGTGCATCGACGTCTGCGGTGACGCGACGAACTGCCGGGCGACCTCCACGCTGCCGTAGGTGCGCACCCCGTCCTCGAACAGCCGCTCCTGGAACCCGATCGAGCGCCAACCGGAGTTGATCTCGACCTCGACGCCGTCGGCGGCCGCCGCGCGGCTGGCCTCCTGCACGGCCGCCAGCAGTGCGGGATCGAGCCTGCCGACGATCGGATTCTCGACGTCGAAGGCGGTCAGCGTCCCGTCTTCGGGGAGGTATCCGCCGAAGGTGTCGGTCGCCGCGGGCCCTACCAGGGTGTCAACGCCGGGTTCGGCGGGGTCCGCGTGGGACGGCGCGGCGCCGAACAGCACACCGCAGGCGCAGCCCACCGCCACGCTGACCCGGCACACCGTCCGCCACACACCCACCCCGCCACCATGCCAGCTTCGGCCTGCACCGCGCGACCGGATTACGATCTCTCCCATGCCGCCGGGACCACAGCCGATCGGTGCCGCCCGCTCCCGGTCCACGGCCCTGTCCGTCATCGCCTGCCTCATCGCCACCGCCGCGCTGATCCTGTCGGTGTGGACGTGGTGGCAGGCCCGGCCGCCGAGCTACGACGCGGCCGCGCAGGCAGGCGCGAAGGACACCGCGTGCGCGGCGTACACGCAGGTGCGCACGGGAGTCGCGACCAATACGCATCTGGCGTCGCCCGGTGGCGACGACGACGTGACCGGGGTGCTCGCGGTGGCCGCCAACGCCCGGGTGGCGCTGATGGGCGGCGGCCAGTACCTGCTCGACATCCTGGATCCGGCCACGCCGCCCGAACTCGCCGACGCGGTGCGGCAGTTCGCCATGAAGCTGATGCAGTTCGGGGCCGCGGCCACCGCGGGCGCACCGGACAGCGATCCCGGCCAGCAGGCCGTCAAACGCGATCTGGACGCGCTCACCGCCACCCTCGACGGGCTCTGCGGCTGAGTCACACGTACCGGTTGCGTCCGGCCAAGGCGCCCATGGTCATCTGCACGAGATAGACGACGAGCACCATGGCCCACGGCACCGTCCACCCGTCGGTGACGTCGTGCAGGAGCCCGAACAGGAACGGGCCGAGCCCCGCGAGCAGGTAGCCGAATCCCTGCGCCATGCCGGACAACTGGGCGGTGTCCTCGGTCGTGCGGGCACGCAGCGCGATCACGGTGAGCGCCAGCGAGAACACACTCAGCCCGAGGCCGACGAGGATGCTCCACAGCAGCGGGGCGGCGCCGGGGTCGATGAGCAGTCCGATCACGCCCGCAACGCCGATCGTGCCGAGGCCGACGATCCAGGGACTCTGACTCGACGAGCGGGCGGCCAGCGGTGAGACGAAGATGCTGATCGGGACCGCGATGAGCGACATCAACCCGACCAGCAGCCCTGCGGTCGACTTGCTCACCCCGCTGTCGATGAAGACCTCGGGCAGCCAGCCCATCATCACGTAGGCCAGCAGTGACTGGCATCCGAAGAACAGCGTCACCGTCCACGCCAGCCGGTTGCGCAGCAGGGACCGTCCCTTGACCCGGGTCGTCGACGGCTGCCCGCCGGCGATGCCGCGGGACGCCAGGATCCAGAAGACCAGCGCGACGACGGCGACGACGGCCCACGACGCCAGGGCGGTGCGCCAGTCGTCGAACACGGCTTCCAATCCGGGTGTCACCGCGGAGCCCAGCGCACCGCCGCCCTGCAGCGCGGCGGTGTAGACGCCGGTCATGAGCCCGACGCGGGTCGGGAAGGAGCCCTTGATCACCACGGGGATCAACACGTTGGTCAACGCGATGCCGGCGGTGGCGACCAGCGTTCCGCCGAGCACCACATACGGGCCGTCCAGGACGCGGATGAGCAGCCCGGCGCTCAGGATGGTCAGGGCGGCGCTGATGGCCCTACTCAGACCGAACCGTCGTGACAGCCATGGGGCCGTCAATCCCGCAGCGGCGAAACACAATCCGGGCAGGGTGGTCAGGACACCGGCCCAGGTGGCGCTGGCCCCCATCGACGTGCGCATCTCGCCGAGCATGGGTCCGATGCTGGTGATCGCGGGGCGGAGATTCAGCGCGGTGAGGATGACCGCGATCGTGAGCAACACGCCGCCGGCAGCCCGTACGCCGGCTTCGGACGCCTGACCGGCTGTGGCGTCGACGCGCGTGTGGCCCTTCACCGCGGTATCGTCCCATACATCCCATGATTGGACGAATGGAGTTTCGGTGCCGCTCGCCACTACCCGCCGCGCAGGCCTGGTGGACCAGGTGATCGCTCAACTGCGCGCGTCGGTGTCCGCCGGCGAGTGGCCGGTCGGCACCCGGATCCCGACGGAGCCCGCGCTGGTCGCCGCTCTCGGCGTCGGCCGCAACACGGTCCGGGAAGCGGTGCGCGCGCTGGCCCACAGCGGAATCCTGGAGGTCCGACAGGGCGACGGCACATATGTGCGGGCCACGAGCGAGGTCTCCGGGGCAGTGCGCCGGCTGTGCGGTTCGGAGTTGCGCGAGGTGCTGGAGGTGCGGCGTTGCCTCGAGGTCGAAGGTGCCCGGTTGGCGGCGACCGCGCGCACCGCCGAAGACCTTGCCGAGATTCGCGCGTTGCTCGCCCGCCGGGATGCCCTCGACGCCCGTGACGAGTTCGTGCGGGCCGACGCGGAATTCCACTTCGCGGTGGTGAGGGCGTCGCACAACGCGGTGCTGATCGAGTTGTACCGCGGTCTCACCGAAGTGGTCACTGCGAGTGTGGCGACCACCGTGGAAACCCACGCATTCGACCGGATCCCGCACGACGGGCTGGTCGAAGCGATCGCCAGAGGCGATGTCGACCGAGCCGGCCACGAGGCAGGCGGTTTCCTCGAGGAGCTCATCGAGGAACTCCCGGATCGACGCTGAGGCGGACCGGCGCATGCAACACGCTGTGCTGCATGGCTATTCGGGCTCGTCGTCTTGACCGTCGTCGTTGTCGGTGAGGTAGCGGTGGGGGTGGAAGTGGTTGTTGATGCGGGGTTGGCCGGTGTCGTGGTCGGCGGGTGGGGTCCATTCGGTGCGGCCGTTACCGGGCCGGTGGGTGGTCCATCCGGTTGTCTCGATGAGCAGGTTGGCGGGTTGACACGCCAGGGTGAGATCGTCGATGTCGGTGCGCCCACCGCGGGAGTAGTCGTGGGCGTGGTGGGCTTCGGTCCAGTAGAACGGCACGGTGCAGCCGGGGTGGGTGCAGCCTTTGTCGCGGGCGAACAGGGCCAGGCGTTGCGCGGTCGACGCCGTGCGGCGGGCGCGGCCGAAATACAGGATCTCTTCGGTGTGGTCGTCGAACACCGCCAGGTAGTGCCGGGAGTGGGCGGCCATCCGGATCAGATCCCGGATGGGCAGGCGGTTGCCGCCGCCGGTGTGCGCCCACCCGGCGGCACGTTCAAGCTCGCTGAGCGTCATCGTCGCGACGATGCTGGCGGGAACGCCGGCGACCTGGCCGAGGGAGCCGGAGGCGACCGCGTCGCGTAGGACGGTGGTGATCGCGTCGTGGTGGCGTTGGCCGGTGGTGCGGTCGTCGCGGCCGGTGTGGGTGTCGTCGTGGGGCAGGTTGGTGCCGGGGGCGGCGTATTTGGCGGCGATGAGGTCCCAGTGCCCGCGGGCTTCGGGGGTGAGCCACCCCGAGACCCGGCTCATCCCGTCGGCCTGCTGGCGGCCGACGGTGAACTCACGGCGACGTTGGTGGGTGTGGTGGTCGGGTTCGGTGCCGTCCTGATCGATGAACCCCAGCAGGGTGTCGGCGACTGTGCGGAAGTCCTCGGGCCGCAGTGCGCTGGCGTGGCCGACCAGGTCGCGTTCGTAGTGGTCGCGGCGCTCCCAGGACACCCATGCCGGAAGCTTCTTGACGAACTCCTGGATGATCCGCACGTGCGTGGTGCCGATGTCGCCGCGGGCGACCGCATCGGCGGTGTGGGCCAACTCGGTCTGCACCCGCTCCCCAGTCAGGGTGTAGCGCGGCCCCAACTGGCGCGCGTCAGTGAGGCGGTCGCCGGCGGCTTTGCGGGAGATGCGCAGGTGGTTGGCCAGCACCTCCTTGATAGAGGTGGCGCCGAGTTCATGCGGGTCGGCGTCCATCAGCCGCGCGGTCAGGCGGTGCTCCACACTGGGCACCGCCCACACAGCTGCTTTGATGCGGTCCAGTTCGGCCACGATCTGCTCGTAGGAGAGCTCGTCGATGGAGGCGGTTTGCAGAGCGGCGATGGACGCCACGAGGTGGTCGACCGCGCCAGACAATCCATCCATGCTTCGAACACTAGTTCGAGCCACCGACAAAACCGCCAGCGATGTGACTATGGAAACCACTGTGACGAAAGAGGTTTCGAACAGTCCGCGAGCGTGCGCCAAGATATCGAAGCGCGGCGATGACTTTCGCGCGCACACTGAGTCAGTACCCGTGAACAACTCGTACGACCACGACGGGATGACGCGATGACCACTGGAATCACCGGGCTGCCGCCCGAAGTCGACCAACAGACCTGGCGCGCCGCGCTGGAGGATCTGCGCCGGCGCGAGAAGGCAGCGACCCGCGAACTGGATGCGATCGCCGCACAACGCAGGCGCCTGCCCATGGTGCGGATGCCCGACTACACGCTGATCGGCGCGGAGGGCCCCGTCCGGCTCGCCGACGTGTTCAAGGGGCGGTCGCAGCTGATCACCTACAACCACATGTGGACCGACGGCCAGGAGTGGCAGTGCGGCGGATGCACCGGCTTCACGTCGCAGTTCACCCGGCTCGAATTCCTCGACAACTACGACGCGAGGTTCGTCATCGTCACGAACGGACCCATCGAGGAGGCCCTGGCCTACAAGGACAAGGTCGGTAACAAGATGGAGTGGTACTCGTCGTCGGAGAGTTCGTTCGGCGCCGACGTCGATGCACCGCCCGGCGGTGGGTTCGGCGTGAATGTCTTCCTCCGAGACGGCGATGCGGTCTTCCGCACCTGGCACACCAACGGCCGCGGCACCGAACAGCTCAGCCACACGTTCGCGCTGATCGACCTCCTGCCATGGGGGCGCCAGGAGGAATGGCAGGACTCCCCCGACGGATGGCCGCAGCGGCCCACCTATTCGGGATGGCTGGACTCACCGGACATCGCGCGTATGTACGGCAGCCACTGAGCCTTTCGCCGCTTCGTAACCCGTCGTCAGCCAGTACACGGCACGGTCGAGCGTCGGGAGTATCTCGGTGATCGCGATCTCCCCGGTGGAGAAGCGACCCAGCAGCCCGTACACCACGCTCGACACGACGGCGTTGAGGTCGTCGATGAACGATTCGTCGACCTCGGCGAGCAACTCGAGACCGGCCGGAACCACGACATCGAGGCCGCGCTGCAACAAGGTCTGCCCACTCGGCGATGACCGCGCGCGGTAGTACGCCGTCAGCATGCCCGGGTGCTGTTCCCACGGTTCGAAGATGGTGCGGAACAGGTCCATCAACGCTTCGTGGAGCGAGGCGTCCGCCGCCTTGGGATGTGGGACGACCCCGGAGTACCGGTTGTCCTCCATCCACGCCTCCAGCGCGGCGAGGATCAGCTCGTCGCGGGTGGCATAGCGCTTGTAGATCGTGCTCAACGAGACGCGGGCGCGGCGCGCGACTTCCCGCAGTTGCACTGCGTCGTATCCGTCGGTGTCGAGGATCTCCACCACGACGGCGAGCAACCGGTCATCACTCCGGTCCCCCGGTTCACCCATCCTCACCCCCTTGCCGACAGCTGAGTAACTAGGTTACCGTCTGCTCACAGTAACGCGGTTACTCACTGTGTCGACGAAGCGAGGATCATGGGTTCCCTGGACGGAAAAGTCGCGTTCATCACCGGTGCCGCCCGAGGGCAGGGCCGCAGCCATGCGGTACGCCTGGCGGCCGACGGCGCCGACATCATCGGCGTCGACATCTGCGCCGACATCGAGTCGAACGGGTATCCGATGGCCACCCGCGACGAGCTCGACGAGACTGTCGCGCTGGTGGAGGCCCAGGGTGGAAAAATGCTGGGATCTGTCGCCGACGTTCGCGACTTCCACGCGCTCAGAACGGCGTTGGACGCCGGCGTCGAACACTTCGGCCGCCTCGACATCGTCTGCGCCAACGCCGGTATCGCGACGATGGCCTTCCGCGAACTGACGATCGAGGAAGACCTCGAGATGTGGAACGACGTCGTCGACGTCAACCTGGTGGGTTCCTTCCACACCGCGAAGGCCGCCATCCCCCATCTGATCGCCGGTCAACGCGGCGGGTCCATCGTGTTCACCAGTTCGACCGCGGGCCTGCGCGGTTTCGGCGGACTGCAGGGCGGCGGCCTGGGCTATGCGGCCTCCAAACACGGAATCGTCGGGCTGATGCGAACCCTGGCCAATGCGCTTGCACCGCACCGTATCCGGGTCAACACCGTCCATCCGACCGCGGTCAACACGATGATGGCGGTGAATCCCGCGATGACCGCGTTCCTCGAGAACTATCCCGACGGCGGTCCGCATCTGCAGAATCCGATGCCGGTGCAACTGCTCGAGCCGGAGGAGATCAGCAGCGCGATCGCCTATCTCGTCTCCGACGAGGCCAAACACGTCACCGGGGTCACCTTCCCTGTCGACGCCGGCTTCTGCAACAAGCTGTGAACGAGCGCAACGGACGGGTCGCCGGTAAGCGGGTCGTCGTCACCGGGGCCGCACGAGGGATGGGGCGCAGCCACGCCGTCCGGTTGGCCGAAGAGGGCGCCGATCTGATCCTCGTCGACATCTGCCGGTCACTGCCTGAACTCGAATACCCGCTTGCCACTGCGGAAGAACTCGACGAGACCGGACGACTGGCCGAGACGCACGGTGCCCGCGTGGTCACCCACGTCGTCGACGTGCGGGACGGCGCGGCGCTGGCGGCTGCGGTGGACGACGGGGTGGCGCAGCTGGGCGGTCTCGACGCCGCGGTCGCCAACGCCGGTGTGCTCACCGTCGGTACATGGGACACCACCACCTCCGAACAGTGGCGCGCGGTGGTCGACGTCAACCTGATCGGTACGTGGAACACCTGCGCCGCGGCGATTCCACACCTCCTCGAGCACGGCGGCAGCCTCGTCAACATCAGCTCGGCCGCAGGCGTGAAGGGCACGCCGCTGCACACGCCGTACACGGCCTCGAAACACGGTGTCGTCGGCATGACGCGCGCGCTGGCCAATGAGCTTGCCGCCAAAAGCATCCGGGTCAACACCGTGCATCCGACCGGCGTCGAGACCGGGATGCGACCGGATTCATTGCGCGGCGTGCTGGAATCCCGGCCGGATCTGGTCCCGCTGTTCCTCAACGCGCTGCCGGTCGTCATGGCCGACGCGGTCGACATCAGCAATGCGGTGCTGTTCCTCATATCCGACGAGTCCCGGTACGTCACGGGTCTGGAGTTCAAGGTGGACGCCGGTGTCACACTCCGCTGAGACGAACGCCGATGCCTACGAACGGGTGCGGCACGCATACACCGATGTGATGGGTGTCGCGGCGCCCGAACCGCATTCCTCCGCCATGGCGCGGTTGTACGATTTCGTCTTCGCCGAGGTGTGGCAGCGCCCGGTGCTGAGCCGTCGCGACCGGCGCTTCATCACGCTGGCCTGCGTGGCCGCCGCCGACGCCGAGACGCCGCTTCGCGACCATGTCTACGCCGCCCTCAGCAGCGGGGACGTGACGATCGCCGAAATGCAGGAAATGGTATTGCATTTCGCTGTATACGCCGGATGGCCGAAGGCCTCCCGGTTCAACATGATCGTCGACGAACTCTGGGAACGCATCCACGCTGAGCGCGGCCACCAGCTGCCGTCGCCCGAACCTCTGCTGCCGCTGACCACGCCCAGCGATCCCGAGGACCGGCTCGCCGTCGGTGAGCAGGCCTTCAAGGACGTCAACTGTCTGGCGTTCGCGCCGACACGCGACAACCCTTTCTCCGGGGCGGGCATCCTGAACTTCGTTTTCGGCGAGGTGTGGCTGCGGCCCGGCCTGGGGATGAGGGAACGCCGGTTGATCACCGTCACCTGCGTGGGGTTCCAGGATGCGCCGTACCCGATCGTGAGCCACGTGTATGCCGCGCTCAAGAGCCGCGATCTGTCCTTCGACGAGATGGATGAACTGGCACTGCATTTCGCGGCGCACTACGGCTGGCCCAAGGCGGCCCACCTGGCCGAGGCCATTCGTGAACAGAAGCAGCGGGTCACCGCCGAGTGGGCCGACACCGGTTAGGCCGGCGTGAACTCGATGTGCAGGCTGGTGAGCCCGCGCAGCAGGAAGGTCGGCTCGTACACATAGTTGCGGCGCCGGGCCGGGCCGTGCACGCTCTCGTCGATGCCGATGTCGCGCAGCCGATCCAACAGACGGCGCACGGTGACAACGCCCTCCACGCGTGCCAGCGGTGCGCCCGCACACGTGTGGATACCCCGGCCGAAGGCGAGGTGCTCCCGGACGTTCTTGCGGTCCGGACGGAACTCATGGGGGTCGTCGAACTTCAGGGGATCCCGGTTGGCGGCGCCGAGGCAGAGCATCACGATGGTGCCTGCCGGCAGGTGCACATCCCCGAGCGTGGTGGTCTTGCGGACCAGCCGGAAGTCGACCTTGGTCGGCGCGTGCATCCGTAGCGCCTCCTCGATGAACGTCGGTATCCGACGGGGATCCTCGCGCAGGAGGTCCTGGTATTCCGGGCGGTCGCCCAGTGTCTGGACGGCGGCGCTGAGCAGTTTGGTGACGGTCTCCTGACCCGCGGCGAACAGGAACGTCGCCGGTTTCACGACCTCCATCAGTTCGGGGGTGGAACCGTCCGGGTAGGTCGCGGTCGCCATCCCCGACAGCACGTCGTCCCGCGGCTCACGGCGCCGATCGGCCAGATACCCGGCGAACTTGTCGTCGAGATACTGCAGGGGGTCCAATCCCACGGATTCGCCGTCGAGCGCACCCACCCGGGTGCCCTGGCGCGTCTCCGCGCCCAGGGCGGCGAGGAACTCGGGGCGGTCGTCCTCGGGTACGCCGAGCAGGTCGATGATCGCCGACGTCGCGAAGGGTTTGGCGTACTCCGAGAGGAACTCGCATCGGCCGTTACCGATGATCTGGTCGATCTGCTGATCGACCAGCTGCCACATGAAGTCCTCGTTCTCCTTGAGCCGCCGCGGCGTGAGGAGCCTGCTGAGCAGCGACCGCGCCCGCTCGTGGGCGGGCGGATCCATCACCACCATGTGCTCGTGGATCGGGAAGAGGTGCCGGTGCGCCTCGATCTGCTCGGTGATGTCGTCGCCCTGCGGTTCGAACGGCAGGGGCGGGAAGGGTCCGCCGATCGCATTGACCGCCGAGAAGTGGTCGTGGTCCCGGAACGCCGCGAGCACCTCCTGATATCCGGTCACCGCCACCACTCCGTGGTGGGGTTCCCGCACGACCGGGCCCTGCTCGCGGAGGGCATCCCAGTACCCGTAGGGATTCTGGCTGATGTCCGGGTCGGAGAAGAAGTCGACTGAGGCGAGATCGGTCATGGAGCTCGGTTCCTTCGCTGCATCCTGATCGATCGATCAGGCTGATAGAATGCGCCATGCCTATCACGCCGTCTCGCGGGGGGTCAAGCGATCCACGAGTCGAGGTCCACTGATGTCGGCTCCCCGGAAACCCAAGGCGGACATCTCGGCCCGGCAGCGGCTCATCGAGGCGACGGCGAAGATCATGCGTGAAGAGGGTTACGCCGCTGCGACGTCGCGCCGGGTGGCCGCCGAGGCGGGCGTCAAACAGGCGCTGGTCTACTACTACTTCCCCACCATGGACGACCTCTACGTGGAAGTCCTGCGGGCCGGCGCGGAAGCCTCACTGGAACGCATGCGCGAAGCGCTCACCGCCGACGAACCGCTGCACACGCTGTGGACGATGAACAGTGACTTGCGCCTGACGGGGCTCAACACCGAGTTCATGGCACTGGCCAACCACCGCAAGGCGATCCGCGCCGAACTCAAGTCCTACGCCGAGCGGGTCAGGGACATCGAGACGGCGGCCGTCGCCGTCGCGCTTCGCGCCCGCGGTGTCGACCTGCAGGAGTATCCGCCCACCGCGGTGTCGATGCTCATCGCCCAGACCGCCCGGAGCCTGTGCAACGAGAGCGCGGTCGGTGTCACGTTGGGACACGACGAGTTCCGCGCGTTCATGGAGCGCCTGCTGGACCGGTTGACGGCAGGCCAGGACGGTTGACAAGCCGCGCCCACAGTGTCACGCTCCTGATCGATCGATCAGAATTGATCGGGCGACAAAGCGAGGGAAGGTAGGCGATATGGGCGGGCGAGTCGACGGCAAGGTCGCGTTCATCACGGGTGCCGCACGCGGTCAGGGCCGCAGTCATGCGGTGCGGCTCGCCGAGGAGGGCGCCGACATCATCGCCGTGGATGTGTGCGGTCCGATCAGCAGCCACACCGACATCCCGCCCGCCACACCCGACGACCTCGCCCAGACCGCGGATCTGGTCAAGGGACTGAACCGCCGGATCGTCACCGCCGAGGTCGACGTCCGCGATTTCGATGCGCTCGACGCGGTCGTCCGCAGCGGCGTCGAGCAACTCGGCCGGCTCGACATCGTGGTGGCGAACGCCGGGATCGGCAACGGGGGCCAGACCCTGGACAAGACCAGCGAGGACGACTGGCGTGACATGATCGACGTCAACCTGTCCGGCGTCTGGAAAACGGTCAAAGCCGCTGTGCCGCATCTGCTCTCGGGAGGCCGCGGCGGATCGATCATCCTCACCAGCTCGGTGGGCGGGCTCAAGGCGTATCCGCACACCGGCCACTACATCGCGGCCAAGCACGGCGTGATCGGGTTGATGCGGACCTTCGCGGTCGAGTTGGGGCAGCATTCGATCCGGGTCAACGCGGTGTGCCCCACCAACGTCAACACCCCGCTGTTCATGAACGAGGGGACGAAGAAGCTGTTCCGGCCCGATCTGGAGAACCCCGGGGTCGACGACCTCGCCGTGGCAGCGCAGTTCATGCACGTGCTGCCCGTGGGCTGGGTCGAGCCGATCGACATCAGCAACGCCGTGTTGTTCCTCGCCTCCGACGAATCCCGTTACGTCACCGGGCTACCCGTCACCGTCGACGCCGGTAGCATGCTCAAGTAGCGCGTGCCGCCGGACACAGGAGTCCCGTGTGAAACTCGTCTTCAACCTGCCCCACATGCTGCGGCTCAAGGCGATGACGCAGCCGTGGGAGGCCGCGGTCACCGGGGCCGATCAGACCCGGATGGCCAAGTGCGCCGACGCGTGGGGCTACGACATGATCGCCGTTCCCGAACATTTCGTGATCCCCAACGACCACGTCGAACTGTCCGGTCCGCACTATCTGCAATCCACGGTGGCGCAGGCCTACCTCGCCGGTGCGACCGAACGCATCCGGCTCAACTCCTGCATCACGGTGCTGCCGCTGCAGCATCCGATCGTCCTCGCCAAGGCGCTGGCGACCGCGGACTGGATGAGCGGCGGCAGGATGATGGTGACGTTCGGGGTGGGTTGGCTGGAAAAGGAATTCGAGCTACTCGGGGTGCCATTTCACGAACGCGGCCGGATGGCGGACGAATACCTGGCCGCGATCGTCGAACTGTGGACGAGTGACTCGCCGAGCTTCCAGGGTAGATACGTGTCGTTCGACGACGTCGCCTTCGAGCCCAAGCCGGTGCAGAAACCGCATCTGCCGGTCTGGATCGGCGGTGACGCCGACGCGGCGCTGCGCCGGGCGGCGAAGTTCGCATCGGGTTGGTGGTCGTTTCTCACCCCGCCCGAGAAGATCGCCGAACGTCTCGAGTTCATCAAATCCCAACCCGGGTACGACGGTCGGACCTTCGACGTCGTCCACGGACTGGGCACCACCCGCGTCGGTGAAGGGCACGTCGCCCGTGACGACCCCCACGGCCGCCCGGGGATGAACGCGGCCGAGATCGTGGACCGCCTCTGCTGGCTCGGCGAACAGGGCGTGACCGTCAGCGCCGTCCCGTTACCTCCGGTCAGCGGCGTCGACGAATACCTCGACTACGCCCAGTGGGTGGTCGAGGAGATCAAACCCCAAGTGCCCTAGCGGGTGTCACAGCGCGAGCGAGAACCCGCCGCCCCTCGAGCGTGATCTCGGCCGTCAACGTCAATCTGCTTCTGGGGCGTGCGCCCGCGTCACCATCACCGGAACCTGGCTGTGGTGCAGCAGGTTCATGCTGGTGGATCCTAATACCAGCCCGGCCAACGCGTTTCGCCCCCGGCTGCCCACCACCACCAGTTGCGCGCCGGTGGCGTGGCTCAGCAGCGCCCGGGCCGGGGACATCGTCTCCACCACGCACTCCGCGTCGACATCGGGATAGCGCTGACGCCAGCCGTCGACGAGTTCGGTCAACGCCGCCCACTCGGCGGCTTCCAGCGCTTCCCAGTCGATCAGGAACGGAATGGTGACGTCACCGGCCGGCGCGCGGGTCGTCCAGGACCGCACGACGATGAGCTTGACCTTCATCGCATCTGCGAAGTCGAATGCTGTCGCGAGCACCCCGGCGCCGGCGGCGGTGTTGTCGACGCCGACGACGATCGGCTTGTCGGACACGGTGACATCGTCACCGCGGAAGGCGACGGCGGGGCAGTCGGCGTGGGTCGCCACCCGCAGGGTCGTCGAGCCCAGGATCAGTGCGGCCGCGCCGGTGACGTCCTGACCGCCGAGCACGATCAGGCGGGCCGTGGCGCTGGCTTCGATGAGCGCCTCGTCCACCGGTGTCTCGCTGGCCTCGGTGGTCACCGAGAGGTCGGGCCGGTCCTCGTGGACGGCGTCCGCCGCCGCACGCAGGAAGATCAGCGCGGAGTCGCGCTGGTAGGACATGATCGCCGCCTGGATGGCCGCGGCCGTCTCGGTCAGGTTGCGGCCGAGGCTGGGCATGCCGTGCAGGATGTGCAGCGGCGCGCCGCAGGTGGCGGCCACCGCACCGGCCCACCGCGCGGCCTGCAGGGCGCTGTCGCTGCCGTCGATGCCGACGACCACGGCGGAGGTGTTCTCAGGCATGTTCGGTCCTTTCACCGTTACCCGGATGCGGGTGATCCCCACGATGCTCCCTCACCGGCGCCTCGGGCGGTAGCGGCCCTCCCGGCGCGGGCACGTCGGCCTGCCAGCGGGCCCGGCGCTGCTCGTCGGTCTGCTCCCACCACGGCGGCGTTCCGCGCTCCCCCAGCGCCACCTTGGCCGCCTGCACACCGGCCCGGGCCGCCCGCTCCTGGTCGGTGCCCTTGGTGCGGCGGACCTCCCTTCGCCAGGACATCAGGATGCGGGTCAACTCCGCCCTGCGGTCGGCGGGGATCGACGGGTCGGTGGCGCGCCACTTACGTCCGTTGACCACGACGTGGTGGCCGTCCTCGGTGGTGGGCGGTTCCGCCATCCGGTGAGTCTAGATTCCGGCCGGGGTGGCCCGAGGCGGCCTTCGGACACCGCGTGTGCCACAGTCGTTGCCACAGCGACATTTGGGAGGGCTCGACATGGGCACCTATGCCGTCACGGGATCGGCGTCGGGAATGGGCCGTGCGACCGCCGAACGGTTGCGGGCCGACGGTCACCGCGTGATCGGTGTGGATGTCAAGGAGGCCGACGTGGTCGCCGACCTGTCCACACCGGACGGGCGGGCGCGGGCGGTCTCGCAGGTGGTCAGCGCCGCGGGCGGTCACCTCGACGGCGCGGTGCTCGCCGCGGGCATCGGGCCGGGCAGTGGCAAGGGCCGACTCCGGCTGATCGCCGAGGTGAACTACCGCGGGGTCGTCGAACTCCTGGACGGGTGGCGACCGGCGTTGGCGTCCGCGGGCAACGCGAAAGTGGTTGTGGTGTCGAGTAATTCGACCACCACCACCCCGTTGGTGCCCAAGCGCGCGGTGAAGGCGCTGCTCGCCGGCGACGTCGACAAGGCGGTCCGCGCGGTCCGCCTGTTCGGGCCGGTCGGCTCGGCGCTCATCTACGCGGCCTCCAAGATCGCGGTCAGCCGCTGGGTGCGGCGCCACGCGATCCGACCGGAGTGGGCAGGTGCGGGGATCCGGCTCAACGCGCTGGCACCCGGTGCGATCATGACCCCGCTGCTCGAAGAGCAGTTGGCGTCGAAGCAGCAGGCCAAGGCGGTGCAGCGGTTCCCGGTTCCGGTGGGCGGTTTCGGCGACGCCGGTCAGCTCGCGGACTGGATCCGGTTCATGCTGTCTGATGCCGCCGACTTCCTCTGCGGGAGCGTCATCTTCGTCGACGGTGGCACCGACGCCCACTTCCGCACCGACGACTGGCCGAAACCGGTGCCCGCGCGCCGACTGGTGTCCTACCTGAAGCGGTTCCGCAACTAGCGATCGGCCGCCGCCGCTCCGCGGGGTAGCCTCCCCGCGTCGGTGAGGTCGGCGCCCCGCGTCTCGCTGACGCGCCAGATCGCGACGATGGTCACCACACCGCAACCCGCGGCCAGTACCACCAATGGAGTTCGCGAGACCCCTTCTGCCAACAGGCTGCTGGCGATCAACGGTGTGAAGCCGGCGCCCAACAGGGCGGCGAACTGGTAGCCCATCGAGGCGCCGGTGTAGCGCACCCGCGTACCGAACATCTCGGAGAACAGCGCGCCCAGCGGGGCGTACATCAGCGACTGCAGCACCTGCGCGATCACCATCGCGACGGTGAGCAGCGGAACCGAACCCATGTCGACGAGTGCGTAGAACGGCCATGCGTAGCAGACGATGCCGATCGCCCCGGTGACGATCACCGCCCGCCGCCCCACCCGATCCGACAGGGCCGAGAAGAGCGGAATGGTGATCAGCGCCGTCGTCGACGTGAAGATCAGCGCGGTCATCACGTCCGTGCGGTGGTACCCGATCGCCGTCGCGTAGCTGATCATGTAGGTGCTGATCAACGCCGTGAGCGCGAACGGCCCGATCCCGACGGCGCAGGCGAGGACCAGGTTCCCGGGGCGGCGCAGCACCTCGACGAGCGGGGGGCCCTGCGGGCGGTCGTCGGCCCGTTTCGCCTGCTCGAACACCGGGCTTTCCGTGATGGACAACCGCACGTAGATCCCGAGGCCGAGCAGCAGCAGGCTGACCAGGAACGGCACCCGCCAACCCCACGACATGAACGACTCGTCCGGCATCAGGGTGATGGCGGTGACGACGGCCACCGACAGCAGCGAGCCGATCGGCGAACCCATCTGCATGACACCGTTCCAGGCCCCGCGGCGGTGCGGTTCGGCGTGCTCGGTGACCATCAGGGTGGCTCCGCCCCATTCTCCTCCGATCGCCACCCCCTGGATCACGCGCAGTGCCACCAGCAGGATCGGTGCCGCGACCCCGATCGCGGCGAACGTGGGCAGCACGCCGACGAGGAAGCTCGCGACGCCCATCAGGGTCATCGTCAGCACCAGCATCGATTTGCGGCCGATCCGGTCACCGAAGTGTCCGAACAGGATTCCGCCGACCGGCCGGGCGACGTAACCCGCGGCGAGCGTGCCGAACGCGGCGATGGTGGCCACCGCGGGATCCGATTCGGGGAAGAAGATGATCCCGAACACGAGCGCGCTCATCGTCCCGTAGACGAGAAAGTCGTAGTACTCGATCGCGGTGCCCAGCAGACTGGAAATCGCGACCCGGCGCAGCAACGCCGGATCAGGAGTTGCCGTCTCGTCCATGTCCCCGATCTTCGCGTTCGCCGGTGCTCCTGTGGGCCGGAATCCCATTCATCGAGAGAACGCTGTGCACGTCCGCCGGACGGCTCTAGCCTGCAGCGGTGGACAGCACGATCACGGCCGTGACCCGTCGAGACAGGGTCGTCGCAGCTGCCTTGCATCTGGCCGCCGACGGTTACGACGCCGTGCACATCCGGACGGTCGCCGAACTGGCCGGTGTCGCGCCGAGCACCGTCTACCAGCACTTCGCCTCGAAGGACGACCTGCTGGTCGCCTCGTTGCACCGGTGGCTCTCGGCGTGTGAGACCGACGCCCGGGCGCCGTTGGACAGGATCGCCGAGCCGTATGACCGGCTGCTGTACGTCGCCGACTTCATCACCCAACGACTCTGGGCCGAACCGCTTCTCGCCGATGCCCTCACCCGCGCGTACCTGTGCGCGGAGAGTGTCGCGGCGGCCAACGCCGATCGGGTGCGCAACAGCCTGAGTCAGATGCTCACGTCGGCGATGGGCCGCGAACTCCCGACGGTCCGTCAACGGCACATCGGTGACCTGGTCGCCGACATCTGGGCGTCGTCCATGCTGGCGGTGGCCCAGCACCGCGCCACGGCCGACGGTTCGCGGGAGCGGCTGGCCAGGACCATCGCGGTGATCGCCCGACACGATGCCGAGGAAGGCCTCCCCAGCGCCGGCCTTCGGGCAGTCTGAGCGCCGACCCGTCACACCAAACGAGGAGCCGTACATGACCGCGACGTCAGACCAGTTGCCGCTGCAGGAACTGACCACGCCGTCGGGCACCCTGCGGTACTACGACACCGGGGCCGGGCCGACGGTGCTGTTCCTGCACGGTTCCGGCCCGGGCGTCACGGGATGGCGAAACTTCCGCGGTGTCCTGCCTGCGTTCAGCGCGCACTTCCGTTGTCTCATCCTCGAATTCCCCGGATTCGGGGTCAGTGACGACGCGGGCGGTCATCCGATGATCGACGCGCAGGGGGCGGTGGCGCCGTTCCTCGACGGCCTCGGGGTGGACCGCGTGGACATCGTCGGCAACTCGATGGGTGGCGGTGTCGGTGTCAACTTCGCCATCCACCATCCGGACCGGCTTCGGCGACTGGTCACCATCGGCGGTATCGGCACCAACGTGTTCAGCCCTGGGCCCAGCGAGGGCATCCGCCTGCTGCAGGAGTTCACCGAGGACCCGACCCGTCAGCGGCTGGTCGACTGGCTGCGGTCGATGGTCTACGACGAGGCGCTGGTGACCGAGGAACTGATCGCCGAGCGTTGGGAACTGGCAACCGATCCGGAGACGCTTGCCGCCGCGCGCCGCATGTACGGTAAGGCGGCCTTCGCCCAGATGATGGCGTTCATGCGCACATCGGACGCCCCGCTGCCGTGGGCGCAGATGCACAAGGTCGCCGCCCCGACGCTGCTCACCTGGGGCCGCGACGACCGGGTCAGCCCCCTGGACATGGCACTGATCCCGATGCGGACCATCCCCAACGCCGAACTGCACGTGTTCCCGAACTGCGGGCACTGGGCGATGATCGAGGCCAAGGCGGCGTTCGAGGCAGCGGTGCTGTCTTTCCTGTTGCGGGAATGACCCGCTCCGTCCCGCGAGCAGACAGAGAATCGCCTCATTCGCCCGCCCGCCACGCGATTCTGTGTCTGCTCGCGGCCGAGACGGCTTGCGCTACGGCGCCTTGAGCAGCTCGAAGCCCTTGTATCCGGCGTCGGCGACCTCGGCGCAGATGTCGAGGTAGACCCCGAACCCCCCGATGAAGAGCATGAACACCCGCGGTTTACCCGGCACGTTGGCGCCCAGATACCACGAGTTCGCCTGCGTGAACAACGTCGCCTCGGCCCGCCGTGAGAGTTCGGCGGCCCAGTCGTCGACAGCCTGCGGGGTGGCTTCGATGGCCGCACAGCCGTGGCTGTCGAGGTAGTCGATGCAGTCGGAGATCCAGTTCACGTGCGCCTCGGCGTGCAGCACCATGTTGGCCAGCACCGCCGGCGCGCCGGGACCGGACACGATGAACAGGTTGGGGAACCCGTCGACACCGAGCCCGAGGTAGGTCCTCGGACCGTCCCGCCAGTCGTCGGCGAGTGTCTCACCGCCCCGACCGACGATGTCCATCTTGGCCAGCGCGCCGGTCATCGCGTCGAATCCCGTTGCCAGCACGATGACGTCGACGTCGTAGTGCGCGTCCGAGGTGTTGATCCCACCCGGGTCGACCGATTCGATCGGGGTCTTGCGGACGCTGATCAACTCGACGTTGGGCCGGTTGAAGGTCTGGAAGTAGTTGGTGTCTGTGCAGATCCGCTTCGTACCGATCGGGTGGTCGTTCGGGATCAGCAGGTCGGCGACCTCGGGGTCGTCGATGACCGCCCGGATCTTCTCCTCGTAGAACTTGCGGGCCTCTTCGTTGGCCCGCGGGTCGATCATCTGGTCGCTGAAGGTCTTCGAGAACAGCACGCCGCCGAGTTCCCACCGCCGCTCGAACGCCGCCCTGCGCTCCTCGGGTGAGGCCTCCATCGTCAGCTTCGGGTGGGCGATGTGCGGTGAGCCGCCGCCGCTGCGCCACGACAGTCGTCGCCGCTCGTCGTAGGTGGCCTTGACCGTCGCGATGTCGTCGTCGGTCAACGGCCGATTACCGGCCGGCACACTGTAATTCGGGGTCCGCTGGAAGACGTGGAGCTGCGCGGCCTGTTCGGCGATGATCGGGATCGACTGGATGCCCGACGACCCGGTGCCGATGACGGCGACCCGCTTGCCGGTGAAGTCGACGTCCTCGTGCGGCCAGTCCGCGGTGTGGTAGATCTCGCCCGCGAAGGTGTCGAGGCCGGGGAACTGCGGTGTGAGCGCCGCCGAGAGCGGACCGGTCGCCATGATGGCGAACCGGGCGTTCACCACCGTGCCGGTGTCGGTGGTGACCGTCCAGCGCAGCGTGTCCTCGTCGAGGACCGCGGAGGTGACCTTCGTGTTGAACGTGACACCTGATCTGAGGTCGAGTTTGTCGGCCACCCAGTTGATGTAGCGGAGGATCTCCGCCTGGGTGGCGTACTTCTCGCTCCAGTTCCACTCCTGCTGCAGCTCATCGGAGAACGAGTAGCAGTAGTCGACGCTCTCGACGTCGCACCGGGCTCCGGGGTACCGGTTGAAGTACCAGGTGCCGCCGACATCGGGGGCGGCCTCGAACACCCGGACGGTCAGCCCCTGCGAGCGCAGCTTGTGCAGTGCGTAGAGCCCCGCGAAACCGGCGCCGACGACCACCGCATCGACGTGGTCGGGTAGCTGATCAGCCGAGGTGTCCACGACGATCAAGGTAGGCGTGCGCGGCCGGCGTGCGGAGGGGTCCGTCCCGGTCAACGGACGCCGCGTTACTGCTGCGCACGGTGCGCCCCCATGATCGCCGACGTGGATTCCGTACAGCTCATCGTCACCGACGTGATCGAGGAGAGCCACGATGCCCGGTCGTTGGTCTTCGCCGAGGCCGCCGGCCTCGACTACCGGCCCGGTCAGTTCCTGACGTTGCGGGTGCCGGGGACGGACGGGGGTGCGGTGGCCCGCTGTTATTCGTTGGCCAGCTCCCCGCACACCGACGCCGCACCCAAGGTGACGATCAAACGCGTCGACGGCGGATACGGGTCGAACTGGTTGTGCGACAACGTGGTCGCGGGTCACGTGATCGAGTCCCTGCCGCCGTCGGGGACGTTCACCCCTGCCGACCTGGACCGCGATCTGGTGCTGTGGGCCGGCGGCAGCGGCATCACACCGGTCATGTCGATCCTCAAGTCCGCACTCGCGGTGGGCCGCGGACGGGTCACCCTCGTCTACGCCAACCGCGACGAGCGGTCGGTGATCTTCGCCGCCGAACTGCGTGGGCTGGTCGCCCGCCACCCCGACCGGTTCACGGTCGCGCACTGGCTGGAATCCGTGCAGGGCCTGCCCGGACGGGAGCAGCTCGCGGCCCTGGCGCGGCGCTTCGCCGGTGGCGAGGCGTACCTCTGCGGACCCGCCCCGTTCATGGCCGCGGTGCAGGGCGCGCTGGCCGATGCGGGTGTGGCCCGCGACGCCGTCCACACCGAGGTCTTCCGATCACTGACCGGTGACCCGTTCGCCGAGGTCGCCCCGGTCGACACCACCACCGAGGACGGCGCCGACCTGCGGGTCGACCTCGACGGCCGGCAGCACGGCCTCAGGTGGCCGCGGCAGTCCACGCTCGTGGACACGATGATCGCCGCGGGCCTCGACGTGCCGTACTCGTGCCGCGAAGGACAGTGCGGATCGTGTGCCGCCACCCTGCGCAGCGGCCGGGTGGACATGCCTGATACCGACATCCTCGAACCCGAGGACATCGAGGCAGGCACGATCCTCGGCTGTCAGGCCACCCCTGCGTCCGACGACGTGCACATCGAGTTCTGACGCGCTTTTCCATTCACCGGGATTCGCCCACGAGCGGCAGACGATCGCGGTAGACCATCGAAGACAGCCTCACGAGAAAAGGACGCCTCATGACCGAGCGGGTTATCGACCGGGTGATGGAACTGGCCGACCAGTTCAGAGAGCAGGCCGTCGAGGCCGAGAGGATCGGCAAGCTCTCGGACACCACGGTCAAGAACATGAAGGCGGTCGGCAACATCCGGCTCCTGCAGCCCGAGGAGTACGGCGGTTACGAGGTCCACCCGCGCGAGTTCGCCGAGACCGTGATGGCCACCGCGGCGCTCGATCCGGCGGCGGGGTGGGTCAACGGTGTGGTGGGCGTGCACCCGTACCAGCTGGCGTACGCCGATCCGAAGGTCGCGCAGGAGGTGTGGGCGACGGACGTCGACACCTGGATCGCGTCGCCGTACGCCCCGCAGGGTGTGGCCAAACCCGTCGACGGCGGCTACCTGTTCAACGGGCGCTGGCAGTTCAGCTCGGGCACCGACGCGTGTGACTGGATCATCCTGGGCGCCATGGTCGGTGACGCCGACGGCCGGCCGGTGATGCCACCGCAGATCCTGCACATGATCCTGCCGCGCAGCGACTACGAGATCGTCGACGATTCGTGGGACGTCGTCGGACTGCGGGGCACCGGTTCCAAGGACGTCGTCGTGCGCGATGCGTTCGTCCCCGCCTACCGCACCATGGACGGGCTGAAGGTGATGGACGGCTCCGCCCAGGTCGAGGCGGGGATGACCAAGACGCTCTACAAGATGCCGTGGTCGACGATGTTCCCGCTCGGCATCAGCTCGGCGACCATCGGCATCTGCGAGGGTGCACTCGCCGCACATCTGGACTACCAACGCGAACGGGTCAACGCCAGCGGCGTCGCCGTCAAGGACGACCCGTATGTGATGTACGCGATCGGTGAGGCCGCCGCCGACATCCAGGCCTCGCGCCAGGCGCTGCTCGCCAACGTCGACCGGATCTTCGACATGGTCGACACCGGGACGGAAGTGACCTTCGCCGACCGCGCCGCGGTGCGCCGTGACCAGATCAAGGCGGTATGGCGGGCCGTGACCGCCGTCGATCAGATCTTCGCCCGCTCGGGCGGTAACGCACTGCGCATGGACAAACCGCTGCAACGGTATTGGCGTGACGCGCACGCCGGGGTGGCGCACGCGATCCACACGCCCGGCACCATCTACCACGCCTCCGCGCTGAGCTCACTGGGCGTCGACCCCCAGGGCGCGTTGCGGGCAATGATCTGAGCAGGGAGACGACAGATGACAGTGTTGAAGAGCCTCGGCTACGTCACCGTGCAGACCGCCGACATCGACCGGTGGCGGCACTTCGCCTTCCAGGTTCTGGGTTTCGCCGAGGGCAGCGGACCCGACGACTCGTGTCTCTATCTGCGGATGGACGAGCGGGCCGCCCGCATCATCGTGCGCCCCGGTGACACCGACCGGATCGTCACCGTGGGCTGGGAGGTGCGCGACCATGCGGCGCTCGAACAGGTCAAGCGCGACCTGGATGCGGCAGGGACGCCGTTCAAACAGCTCTCGCTCGAAGAGGCCGACGCCCGCAGGGTCGAGGAGGTCATCGCGTTCGAGGATCCCGCGGGCACCGCACTGGAGGTGTTCCACGGGGCGGTGCTCGACCACAGCCCCGTCGTGACGCCGTTCGGAGCCCGATTCGTCACCGGCGCACAGGGTCTCGGCCATGTGGTGCTGCCCGCACTGGACGTGAACGGGGTCTTCGAGTTCTACACCGGGGTGCTGGGCTTCCGGTCCCGCGGGGCGTTCCGCGTTCCCGTACCGCCCGAGTTCGGCCCGGTTCGGGTGCGCTTCCTCGGCATCAACGAACGCCACCACAGCCTGGCGATCTGCCCCGCGTCGACCGTGCGTGATCCCGGTCTGGTGCACCTGATGGTGGAGGTGGACAGCCTCGACGCCGTCGGCCAGGCGCTGGACCGGGTGGCCGCCGACGGATACCAGCTGTCCTCGACACTGGGCCGGCACACCAACGACAAGATGGTGTCGTTCTACGTCCGCGCACCCGGCGACTGGGACATCGAATTCGGCACCGAGGGGATGCGGGTCGACGAAACCTATTACACCGCTGAGGAGATCACCGCCGACAGCTACTGGGGCCACCAGTGGGTGGGTGACCTCCCCGCGGCGATGCGCCCGTGACGGCCGACGACGTCCGGCCCGTCCCCGCCTCGTCGGTCACCTCCTGGGACCACGAGGCCGACGTGGTGATCGCCGGGTACGGCGTCGCCGGTGCCGCCGCGGCGGTCGAGGCCGCACACGCGGACGCCGACGTGCTGGTGCTCGAACGAACCGGTTCGTGGGGCGGAGCGGCCTCGATGGCCGGCGGGTTCATCTACCTCGGCGGCGGGACACCGATTCAAAAAGCCTGCGGCTTCGAGGATTCGGTCGACAACATGGCGGCGTTCCTGAACGCGGCCATGGGCCCCGGTGCAGATGACCGCCGGATCGCCGACTACTGCGAGGGCAGCGTCGCGCACTTCGACTGGCTGGTCGAATGCGGGGTCCCGTTCAAGGCCGAGTTCTTCGGCGAACCGGGCTGGGAGCCGATGGGCGACCAGGGCCTGATGTACAGCGGCGGGGAGAACTCGTATCCGTTCAACACCATCGCCACGCCGGCCCCTCGCGGACACGTCCCGCAGATGTCGGACAAGAAGCAGGGTGAGGCGAGCGCCGGCTACATGCTGATGAAACCGCTCGTCGAGACCGCGACCGCGGCCGGCGCCCGCGCGCTGTACGACGTGCGGGTCCAGCGCCTGGTGGTCGAGGCCGACGGCCGGGTGACCGGCATGTGCGCCCGCCAGTACGGCACCGACGTCACGATCCGCGCGCGCCGCGGGGTGGTGCTGGCCACCGGCAGCTTCGCCTACAACGACGCGATGGTGGCTCAGTACGCCCCGCGGATCGCGGGACGTCCCGCGGCGTCGATCGAACAGCACGACGGTCAGGCGATCCGGATGGCCCAGGCGCTCGGCGCCGATCTGGCGCACATGGACGCCACCGAGGTCGCGATCTTCATCGACCCGCAGCAGTTGGTGCGCGGTGTCCTGGTCAACGAGCGGGGCCAGCGGTTCGTCGCCGAGGACACCTATCCCGGCCGGGTCGGGCAACTCACGCTGTACCACCAGAACAACACCGCGTACCTGATCATCGACGGCGACGCGCAGGAGGAGGCGATGGCCTCGCTGTCGCCTCAGCTCATGATGCGGCCGCCGACGTGGGTGTGCGAGACCGTCGCCGAACTCGAGGCCGAGATCGGACTGGCACCCGGATCGCTGCAGACCACGATTGCCGCCTACAACGACGGCGCGGCGCGCGGGGAAGATCCACTGCTGCACAAGAAACCGCAGTGGCTGCGTCCGGTCGGGTCCCCGGTCGGGGCGATCGATCTGCGCGAGAGCACCGGGGGATTCACCCTGGGCGGCCTACAGACCTCGCTGGACGGGGAGGTGCTGCACGTCGACGGGGAGCCGATCCCCGGGCTGTTCGCCGCGGGCCGCTCGACCGCCGGCCTGGCCGCCTGGGGATACGCCAGCGGAATCTCCTTGGGCGACGGCAGTTTCTACGGCCGCCGGGCAGGACGCGCCGCCGCGAAGGGCTGATCGCCTCCGGACCATGGCCGTGACCCAGCCGGGTCACGGCCATATCGGCGTGGCCGAATGTGGGCTGAATCCAGTTTCAAGATCCAAGTGACACAGCCCACTCGGTTGTGATACAAACAGGCATATTCCTAATAGGAATATGCCTGATCTTCACTTCAGCCCCAGGAGGCGCCATGACGGTCCAACCAGGACTGGCTCCAGTCAGCCCGGAATCCACCCCCAGCGCGGTCATCGACCGGGTCTCGCTGGTGCTCGATGCCTTCGACGGCCCCGGCCGGCTGACGCTGGCCCAGATCGTCCGGCGCACGGGGCTGCCCCGGTCGTCGGCGCACCGCATGCTCGAACGCCTCGTGCAACTGCGCTGGCTGCGCCGCAACGGCCGCGACTACGAGCTGGGCATGCGGTTGGTCGAACTCGGGTCGCTGGCCGTACACCAGGACCGGCTGCACCGGGCGGCGACGCCGCTGCTGCACGATCTGCACCGCGCGACGGGTCTGGTGGTGCACCTCGCCGTCCTGGACGGCGCCGACGTGGTCTACCTCGAGAAGATCGGCGACCGGATGGTGGCCGCACTCCCCAGCCGGGTCGGCGGCCGCCAGCCCGCGCACTGCACCGCGATCGGCAAGGCGCTGCTCGCCTACAACGCGGATGCGTGCGACGACGTCGACCTCGACAATCGCCGGACCAAGTACTCCATCGGCAGCGCCGCCCAGCTGGCGAACGAACTCGCCAAGACCCGCGCCCACGGTGTCGCCTTCGACCGCGAGGAGTCGCTACCCGGGTTCGGCTGTGTCGCAGCGCCGATCGGCGCACCCGGCGAAGCCGTCGCGGCGCTGTCCGTGTGCGGGCCGATGGGCCGCATGGTCTTCGACCAACGTCTCGCCGCGCCGGTCCGGATGACCGCGATGGGCGTGTGGCGCAACGTCGAAGGCGGGCCGCAGCGCGTCGCGCCGACCCTGCAGCAGGTGCGGCCACTGCGCAGCGGCCCCACGCCGCGTCCGGCCCACGAGTCGACCGCCCTGCAGCTCGCATGACCGGGGCGCTCGACCCGCAGATCGCCGACCTCATCGAGGGGCTGGACCGCGGCTTCCCACCGGTGCAGACCATGACCGGCGCGCAGGCACGGGCCACGATCCGCTCCCGGTTCATCGCCCCCGCCGAACCCGAGCCGGTCGCCGCGGTCGAGGACCGCAGCGTGGGTGAGATCCCGATACGGATTTACCATCCCGCCGGTGCCGGACCCCTGCCCGTCCTGGTCTACGCCCACGGCGGCGGTTTCGTGTTCTGCGACCTCGACAGCCACGACGGGCTGTGCCGCGACATCGCCAATCAGACTGCCGCCATTGTCGTTTCGGTCGACTACCGACTGGCTCCCGAGCATCCGTGGCCGGCCGCGGCCGAGGACGTGTACGCGGTCACGCGGTGGGTGGCGGACAACTGCACCGCACTGGGCGCCGATCCCGGACGTATCGCGGTCGGCGGTGACAGCGCCGGAGGCAATCTGGCCGCGGTCACCGCCCTGATCGCCCGGGACCGCGGCGGGCCTTCGCTGGTCGCCCAGTTGCTCGTCTACCCGATGGTCACCCCCGATTTCACCACCGAGTCGTACCGGTTGTTCGGGTCCGGGTACTACAACCCGGCCGAGGCGCTGCGGTGGTACTGGGATCAGTACGTACCCAACGACTTCGACCGCACGCACCCCTATGTGTCGCCGCTGCACGCCGATCTGAGCGGGCTGCCGCCTGCTGTCGTGGTGATCGCCGGCCACGATCCGCTCCGGGACGAGGGTGTGCGATTCGGTGAGGCGCTGTCCGCGGCCGGGGTGCCCACGGTGGTGCGCCGTTTCGACGGTGGCATCCACGGCTTCATGACCATGCCGAGCCTCGAACTCGCGCAGACCGCCCGCGCGCAGCTGTGCCAGGATGCCGTCGCTCTGCTGACGGGAGTTCCCGCCGGTGGCTGAGGTTTTCGTGACCGACCGGGTGGTCACCCGGCCCGGACGCACCCGCGAGTTCGTCGACGCCTATCTCACCGGATACGCGCCCGGGGCGCGGCAACGCGGGATGACGCTGCAGCGGGTGCTGGTGAGCCCGCCGATCTGGTTCGAGGACCAGCCGAACACCGTCACCGTGACCTGGTCGCTGCCCAGCGCCAGGGCATGGTGGGAGATGACGTGGCAAGGCCGACCCGACCCTTCGATCGGCGAATGGTGGACCGGGATCGACCAACTCGTCACCGAACGCAGCCGGGAGGTGGCCGCCGATGCCGCCGACGTGGACGGACTCTGCGATGTATAGCGTCATCCGCCTGCTCGACGTGGACGAGTCGGAGCGCGACGACGTTCTGGACACGTTGCGCCGAAGCACCTTCGGCGCCGAGTGGACGCTCGTCGAACCGACGCTGCCCGGGGTACGCAACGGCGGCGACATCCTCGTGCGGTTGCGGTTCTCCGACCGGCACGCGCGTGCCGACGCCGTGACGAAGCTCGACGAACTGCTGGACCGCAATGCCGTCCGGCACGTCAACGGCGCCACCTACAGCGGCTCATCCACCCCCGGCGCCGACGGGATCGCCACCGTCTATCGGGCATTGCTGCTGCGCGTACGTCCCGGGACCGATGAGGCGACCGTCCGCCGATTCGAGGACGATTTGCGGCTACTCCCCCGCTACGTGCGGACCATCCACTCGTGGCAGCTGAGCCGGGTCGAGGACGCCATCGGCACGTCGACGTGGACGCATGTGTTCGAGCAGGAGTTCACCGATGTCGACGGGTTGATGGGCCCGTACCTCATGCATCCGATTCACTGGGCGTACGTCGACCGGTGGTTCGATCCGGAGTGTCCGGACATGATCGTGCGGGATCGGGTGTGCCACAGCTTCTGCCGCAACGACGCGGTGGTGCACGCCTGAAGCCGCTACAGCCCTGCCGGCCGGATGTTCGGATTCGCCGTCGCCGGCGGCTCCAGCGGCGGCAGGACCGCGCTGCCGTCGAGAGTGTGCACCGGTAACCCCTGCGACCACGGATAGTGCAGGCTGAAGGCGACGAGCCCGGTGCGATCGGCCGCGGGCAGATGGCACATCGCTAGCACGGTCTCGGCGAGATACTCGACGGGTTCGGTCGGGAACGTGTCCGGGATCAGCTGGGACGCACCGGGAGTGCGCACAGCCGTCGACGGGCCGACGCAGTTCACGGCGATGTCGTCGTCGACCAACTCGGCGGCCAGACCCTGGGTGAAGCGGTGCAAGGCGGCCTTTACCGAGGCGTAGACGACGTCGCCGGACGATTTGTTGTACTCACGGAACGGCCGCACGGGCGCCATTCCGGTGACCGAACCGATGTTGACGATCCACCCCGCGCCCTGGGTGCGCATGTGCGGAATCGCGCACTGCGACAGGACGAACGGAGTGCGTAGATAGTGCTCGACCGTGCGGTCGAAGGTGTCCATGGCCATGTGCTCGACGACGGAGTAGTCGGCGTATCCGGCGTTGTTGACGAGGATGTCGAGCCGGCCGGTACGGTCGAGCACCTCGTCGATCAGTCTCAGCCGCTGCTGCTGGTCCTCGAGGTCGGCCGCCACCCCGCAGGCGGTTCCGCCCGCCGCCTCGATCATCTCGACGGTCTCCCCGATGGTTCCGGGCAGCGCGGCCGCGGCACCGGCCCGTACGGACGGTGACGGGGTGTGCGAGCGCGCCGTGACGACCACCGTTGCCCCCTCCGCGGCCAGGCGCTGCGCGATCGCCCGGCCGATGCCGCGGCTGCTTCCGGTGACGAGCGCGGTCTTACCGCTGAGCAGGCGACTCATCGGATCACGAAATGGTCTTCGACCGGCGCGCGGTGCTGCTGCCATACGTCGATCAGACGGTACGGGGTGGCGACCACCACCCGCCCGGACCCGGACCGGTAGTAGGTGTGGGCGTTCGGCGTATGACACCACACGGTGCGCGACATCGCGTCGTCGATGTCGGCCACGTAGTCGTCGTACGCCTCCTGCGTCACCTCGATGGTGGTCGCCCGTCGTGATGCCATGAGCTGCAGGCATTCCATGATGTAGTGCGCCAGCACCTCCATCGAGAAGTTGGCGCCCGCACCGTGGCCGGGGCTGTAGTTCGGCGCCGAGGTGATGAACAGGTTCGGGAAGCCGGGCACCGTGCCGCCGCGATAGGCGCGGGGGCTGTCACCCCACTCTTCGCGCAGCGTACGGCCGCCGCGCCCGCGGATGTCCACGGTGGACAGGAAATCCAGGTGGTAGCCGGTGGCGTAGACGATGACGTCGAGGTCGATCTGCCTGCCGTCCTGGGTGACGATGCCCCGCGCGTCGACCTCGGCCGGTTCGCTGGCCTCGACGTCGACGTGATCGCGGGTCAACGCGGCGTAGTAACCGCCCGGATCGCGGATGATGCGCTTACCGTACGGGGCGAAGTCGGGCGTGACCTTCTTCGCGAGTTCGGTTCCCTCGCCGAACATCCGGTCGATGTACTCGAGGCACATCTGCAGCAGGACGTCGTTGGCCGGCGAGATCGACAGGTGCCTCTCGGCCCACTCCGGATCGCGCACGATGACCGGATAGTTGTTGTCGGCGGTGGCCCAGTACGACTTCAGCCGGTGCCAGTTCGCGTAGTAGGGCAGGTGCCGGCCGAGGTAACGGCGGTACTCGGGGACGTCGTCGGAGAGCCGTTTGCGCGGCGCGACCCAGTGCGGCTGGCGCTGGAACACGGTCAGGTGCTCGACCTGGTCGACGCAGGCGTCGACGATCTGCACGGCCGTGCAGCCCGCACCGATGATCGCCACCCGCTTACCCGTCAGGTCGAGCGACGGGTCCCACTGCGCCGAGTGGACGCTGATCCCGGCGAACGTGTCGCGGCCCGGGATGTCCGGCCACCGCGGGCGATTGAGGTAGCCGGCAGCGGTGATGACGACACGCGAGTGGCTCACGCTGCGGTTGCCGTCGCGGTCGACCGCGTGGATCTGCCACTCCTGCCGGTCGTCGTCCCACCACAGCGCCTCGACCTCGGTGCCGAACCGGGTGTGCTCCCGCAAGCCGTGTTTGTCGGCCAGCGACACCAGGTAGGCCTGGTATTCGGCGCCCTGCGGGTAGTAGTTCGTCCAGTCGGGATTCACCTCCCGCGACAGCGAGTAGTACGCCGACGGGGTGTCCACGCCGATGCCGGGGTATTTCGTGGTCAACCACGTGCCACCGACCTCGTCGTTGCGGTCGAGGATCTCGAAGGCGACCCCGGCATCGCGGGCGGCCAGCGCCGCGACGATCCCGGCGATGCCGGCACCGATGATCGTGACCGTCGTCGACGCCGGGATCGGCACATCCCGTGGAAGTGTGGGTTGGGAGAGCTGGAACCCGCCCTGCTCGAGCAGCAGCGGGACGAATTCGTCCTCGACGTCGGAGCCCAGCGCCACCGGCAGCAGCCGGGTGAATAGGTTCGGGTCGTCGGCGGCGAGCCCGCCCGACCGCGGGGTGTCGAGGGCCTCGACGATCCGGTCGACCAGGGCCTCCATGGTGTCCGGGTCGGTGACGCCGGCCCGCTCCGGAGGGTCCGGTATGTGCGAGATCGCCGGTGCGAACTCGTCGATGACCGAGGGGTCGCCGGTCATCTGCGCCAACACCGCCACGAGGACACCGGGGTCGGCCTGGCGCAGGTGGCTCCTCAGCTCCGCATCAGTCGTCACGCCGACGAGTATCGGACCGGCGTCGCGCGCCGAGCACTGTCGTGCCTACTGAGCGGGACAGCCGTCCGTGGCGGGCGACCGGGCGTGTTTGGGTTTCCCCATGGATGCCGCCATGGACCCGGTCGTCGTGCAGGCACGCAGTCACACGCTCGGTGACATCCCCCGCCGGTCGGCGCGCAGGTTTCCGGACAAGACGGCGATCGTCGACGGCGACGTGGTCCTGACGTTCGCCGAGTTCGAGCGTCTGGTGGACCGGGCGGCGGCGGCGTTGCAGGACAACGGCTTCGGCCCCGGTGACCGCATCGCCCTGCTGTCTCACAACTGCTGGCAGTACGCCGTCCTGGCCTTCGCGACCGCCCGTGCCGCGGTGGTGCTGGTGCCGATCAACTTCATGCTGACCGCCGAGGAGATCTCCTACCTGCTGGGCCACAGCGGGGTCCGCGGTTTCCTCGTCGAGGCCGACCTGACGGCGACAGCCGAGGAAGCCATGCGGTTGGGCGGCTCGGTGACGACGAAGGTCGCGCTCGTACCGGACGGGGACGCCCCCGCGGAGGGTTGGGACGATTTCGCCCGGTGGCTGACCACCGAATCCCCCGCACCCAGCCCGCACATCGACGACGACCAACTGCTGCGACTCATGTACACCAGCGGCACGGAATCGCGCCCGAAGGCGGTGATGCACAGCAGCCGGAGCCTGATGTGGCAGTACGTCAGCACCATCGTGGCCGGGTCCATGGCCGGCGACGACGTCGAGGTCCATTCACTGCCCCTCTATCACTGCGCACAGCTGGACAACTTCCTCGCCACCGACGTCTATCTCGGTGCGACGAGCATCATCCTGCCGCGGCCGGAGCCGGAGCTGGTGCTGCGCACCATCGAGCGCTACGGCGTCACCAACTACTTCGCGCCACCGACTGTCTGGATCAGCCTGCTGCGCTGCCCGGTCTTCGACGAGGTCGACCTTTCCAGTCTGCGCAAGGGTTACTACGGCGCCTCGGCGATGCCGAGGGAGATCCTGGCCGAGCTCCGCGAACGCCTGCCCGACCTCCGGCTGTGGAACTTCTACGGTCAGACCGAGATGGCGCCCCTGGCATCGGCGCTGGGACCCGACGAACAGGACGCCCACGCCGGTTCCGCCGGGCGTCCGGTGGTCAACGTGGAGACCACCATCCTCGACGAGGACGACACCCCCGTCGCCACGGGTGTGGTGGGTGAGATCGCCCACCGCAGCCCACATCTGATGCTCGGCTACCTCGACGACGCGGCCAAGACCGCAGAAGCGTTCCGGGGCGGCTGGTTCCACTCCGGCGACCTCGGTTACTACGACGAGCACGGCCTGCTGCACGTCGTGGACCGCAAGAAGGACATGATCAAGACCGGCGGTGAGAACGTCGCGAGCCGGGAGGTCGAGGAGACCCTGTACCGGCACGCCGGTGTGCAGGAGGCCGCGGTCTTCGGCCTGCCCCACCCGGTGTGGGTGGAGACGGTGGTGGCCGCGGTGGTCCTCCGCGACGGCAGTGCCGTCACCGAGGACGACATCATCGCGCACTGCCGTGCGCACCTCGCCGGATACAAGACGCCGAAGCAGGTCTTCTTCGTCGACACACTGCCGAAGAACCCCAGCGGGAAACTGCTCAAACGCGATCTGCGGCAACGGTTCAGCGCCGCCCACAGCCACTGAGAGGGAACACCTGTGTTCGAAGGACGGATCGCGCGTTTCGACGCACCCGGACAACCGTTCGTGATCGACACCGTCGACCTGGCCGACGTCGGTCCGGGCGAGATCCTCGTCAAGGTCACCCGGACCAACATCTGCGGGTCGGATCTGCACGCCTGGCACGGCACCTTCGCCACCCGCGGACTCGGCGGGCAACTGCCCACCGTCCTCGGCCACGAGATGGTGGGTGCCGTCGCCGCACTGGGCGACGGCGTCACCGCGGATTCGAACGGCGTGCCGTTGGCCGAGGGCACCCGCGTGGTGTTCCCCTACTTCTACTCGTGCCACCGCTGCCGCAACTGTCTGCTGGGGCGGCGGGGCGCCTGCCTGAACCTGAAGATGGCGATGCTCGGGCGTGCCGACGAACCGCCGTACTTCGTCGGTGGGTACGGCGACTACTACCTGCTACCTGCGGGCGCGGTGGTCTACACCGTGCCCGACGTGGTGTCCGACGAGGTCGCCTCGGGTGCGAATTGTGCACTCTCACAGGTCATGTACGGGCTCGAGCGGGTGGACCAGCAACTCGGTGAGGTGGTGGTGGTGCAGGGCGCCGGGGCGCTCGGCCTGTACGCGGTCGCCGTGGCCAAGGCCCGCGGCGCCGCCAAGGTCATCGCGATCGACGGAGTCCCCGAGCGTCTGGAGTTGGCGACGGCGTTCGGCGCCGACGCGGTCGTCGACATCACCGAGGCGACCACGGTCAAGGACCGCGCGAAGATCGTGCGCACGCTGACCGACGGCCACGGCGCCGACGTGGTCGTCGAGGTCGTCGGCCACCCCGCGGCCATCGACGAGGGCCTCAAACTGCTCGGTCAGTTCGGCCGTTACGTCGAGATCGGCAACATCAACATCGGCAAGACCTTCGAGTTCGACCCGTCGCGTTTCGTATTCGGCAACAAGACGATGGTCGGTGTCTCGCTCTACGACCCAGCCGTGCTGTCGCGGGCCCTGACGTTCCTCGAACAGCACCAGGACCACCTGCCGCTGGACCGTCTCGCCGCGGCGCACTACCCGCTCGACCACATCAACGAGGCATTCGCCGCCGCCGACGGCAAACGCGATGTCCGCGCGAGCATCATCCCCTGATCGAGAAGGAATCCATGCACGACTACACCCGGAAGACCCTGTTCATCGACGGCCGCTGGGCGACCCCGGACGGCGGCGACGCGATCGAGGTCATCGACCCCGCAACCGAGCAGGTGATCGGATCGGTCCCCGACGGCACAACCGCCGACGTCGACGCGGCGGTCGCCGCGGCGCGCCGAGCCTTCGACCCGCTGATCACCGTCGCCGAACGGCGCGAGCGCCTCGATCGGGTGATCGCCGCCATGGAGAAGCGGCTTCCCGACATCGGCGAGACGATCACCCGCGAGATGGGCGCCCCCGTGCGGATCGCGCAGGGGGTGCAGACCAAGGTGCCGCTGGCGGTGGCCCGTGGCATCGCCGACGTACTCGCCACCTTCGAATTCGAAGAGCGGATGGGCAATTCGCTGGTCGTCCGCGAACCCTACGGGGTGGTCGGCGCCATCACGCCGTGGAACTACCCGCTCTACCAGGTGGTCGCCAAGGTGGTGCCGGCGATCGCGGCGGGCTGCACCGTCGTGCTGAAGCCGAGCAACGAGGCGCCGCTGTCGGTGTTCGAGTTCGTCGAGGCCCTCGACGAGGCCGGCCTGCCGCCCGGGGTGGTCAACCTCGTCTCCGGCAGCGGACGCGTGGTGGGCGAGCGGATCGCCGAGCACCCGGATGTCGACCTCGTGTCGTTCACCGGATCGACGGCGGTCGGCCAACGGGTCGCCGAGCTCGCCGCGAAAACGGTGAAGAAGGTGGCGCTCGAGCTGGGCGGCAAGTCGGCCAACGTCATCCTCGAGGGTGGCGACCTGACGACGGCGGTGAAGGTCGGTGTCGGGAACGCATACCTCAACGGAGGCCAGACCTGTATGGCCTGGACGCGGATGCTGGTGCCGGAGAGCCGTTACGGCGAGGCGCTCGAGCTGGTCGAGGCGGCCGCCGCCAGGTACACCGTCGGTGACCCGCTCGACCCGGCCACGCGTATCGGACCGTCGGCGTCGGCATCGCAGTTCGCCACCGTGCGCGGATTCATCGAGCGCGCCCAGCGCGACGGCGCGCGGCTGATCACCGGTGGCGCCGAGAAGATCCGCGACATCGGCTACTACGTCGCGCCGACCGTCTTCGCCGACGTCGACCCCGATTCCGAACTCGGTCAGGAGGAGGTCTTCGGACCCGTCCTCGCGGTGATCCCGTTCCGCGACGAGGACGACGCCGTGCGGATCGCCAACGGCACCCCGTACGGGCTGGCGGGTGCGGTGTGGGCCGGGGACCTCGATCATGCGATCGCCTTCGCGCGCCGGGTGCAGACCGGGCAGCTCGACCTCAACGGCGGCGCGTACAACCCCGTGGCGCCGTTCGGCGGGTACAAGAAGTCCGGCGTCGGCCGGGAACTCGGCCGCGCGGGCTTCGAAGAGTTCCTGCAGACCAAATCCCTGCAGCTGCCCGCATGACCGCCGACATGAGCGGTCCGTTGCGCATCACGACGACCGCAGCCATTCAGGTGTGGACGATCGATCTGCCGCACGTCGGCAATGCGATCACCGACGACGGCTTCATCGCCGCGTTCGAGGCCGCGGTCCACGCCGTCAACGCCGACAACGCGATTCGTGCCGTCATCCTCACCGGTGAGGGCAAGATCTTCTCCGCCGGCGGCAACGTGAAGGAGATGGCGGACCGGCAGGGCATGTTCGGCCTGGAGCCGCTCGATCAGCGGCGCGCATACCTCGACGGCATCCAGCGCATTCCCCGTGCGCTCGAGCGGCTCGAGGTGCCGTTGATCGCCGCGGTCAACGGGGCCGCGGTCGGCGCCGGGTGTGACCTGGCGATGATGTGCGACATCCGGATCGCCTCCGACCGTGCGTCGTTCGCCGAGAGCTTCGTACAGGTCGGGCTCATCCCCGGGGACGGTGGCACCTGGTTCCTGCCGCGGGCGGTCGGATATGCGCGCGCCGCGGAGATGACGCTGACCGGGGACCGCATCGACGCGGCCACGGCGGCGGAGTGGGGCATGGTCAGCCGCGTCGTTCCGCACGAGGATCTTCTCGCCGAAGCGCAGGCGCTCGCCGAGCGCATCACGAAGAACCCCGCTCACGTCCTGCGGATGGCCAAGCGCCTCCTACAGGAATCGCGGACCGGTTCCCTGGAGTCGACGCTCGGAATGGCCGCGGCGATGCAACCACTCGCCCATCGCGATGCCGAACACGAGCGGCGCATCAGCCGGTGGCGGAGTTGACGTGTTCCGCTGACCGGACAGCCCGGGTGTCATCCGGGCCGCCCGCCGGTTGACTGACCGCCATGAGCAACGAGATCGCGCTGTCGGAACTGCAGGAGTTCGTCGCCGGCTTCTGGTACCACTACGACGAAGCCCATTACGACGACATGGCGGCGGCCTACGCCGACGACATCCGGTACATCAGCCGCAGCGAGTCCGGCGCCAGCCCCTTCGAGGAGCTGATGTCACCGGAGCTGGTCGGCCGGGAGGCGGTCATGGAGTGGCTGTCCGAGCACCGCAAGCAGAGCCCCTACCCGTTGCGCCACCACGCCACCAACCTGCACCGCACCGGTACCGACGGTGACGTGACCCGCGCCCGCTTCTACATCTTCGTGAACCAGATCGCGAACTACGTGCCGTTCGCGGTGTCCAGCGGCGTCGCCGAGGTGGCCGTGCGGCGCGGCGCAGGCGGGCTGGAGTTCACCGAGATGGAGGTCATCCTCGACACCACCAATTCGGTTCTGCTGTCCGAGTATTCAGCCGACCCCGCCGCCGCGGGCGCCTGAGGTCGTGAACGCCGGGCAGACCTTCGGCGGCGGTGTCGCGGTCATCACGGGGGCGGGCGCCGGCATCGGCGCCGGGCTGGCGCGCCACGCCGCCCGCCTGGGCATGACGGTGGTGCTCGCCGACGTCGACGGCGACGCGATCGCCGCGCTGCGCGACGAACTGTCGGACCAGGGCGCCACCGCTTTCGACATGGTCTGCGACGTCAGGGATTTCGCGGCCGTCGAGGAGCTGGCGCAACGCACCTACCGCGACATCGGCCCGGTGCGCCTGCTCGTCAACAACGCCGGCGTCGAACAGTTCGGCTACCTGTGGGACACCCCGGTCGAGAACTGGCAGCGTGTCGTCGACATCAACGTCAGCGGCGTCTTCCACGGTGTCCGGGCATTCCTGCCGATGATGATCGAGGCGCGCACCCCGGCGTGGGTGTGGAATCTCAGCTCGATCGGCGGCGTCGCCGTCGTCCCCCTGCAGGCGCCCTACATCATGAGCAAACACGCCGTGCTCGCCCTGACGGAGTGCCTGGCGCTCGAAGTCCAACTGGCCGAACACGACCACATCCACGTGCAGGCGGTGCTGCCCGGCGCGGTCACGTCCAACATCTTCGAGTCGGCGGGCGGCGTCACGGACGGGGACGTCGGCGCGGCAGAGTCCCAGCGGCTGGCGATGCTCGACATCAAGGCGGCCGCGATGGACCCCCTGGCCGCGGCAGAGGTGGTGTTCGACCAGGCCGCCGACGGCCGGTTCTACCTGCTCACGCAGCCCGAGTACGTCGGAAACGCGATGGCCGAACGCGCCGATGTGCTGACCACGCAGCGGGCACCGCTGCTGCGCACCAAACCGCGTTACGACCCCGCACAGCACTGAGAGGACTTCGGGTGCGCATCACCGACAGGGTGTTCGTCGTGACCGGTGCCGGTAACGGTATGGGCCGGCAGGTGACGCTCGACCTCCTGCGCCGGGGTGCGCTGGTCGCGGCGGCCGACGTCGACGAAGTGGGACTGACCGGCACGGCACGGCTCGCGATGGCCGGGACCCGGCTGTCCACCCACGTTCTCGACGTCACGGACAGGGACGCGGTCGCCGCCATGCCGGGCCGGGTGGTCGACGTCCACGGCCGAGTCGACGGGCTGGTCAACATCGCCGGCGTCATCCACCGGTTCGCGCCGTTCATCGAGCTGCCCCCGGAGACAGCCGATCGCATCATGGCCGTCAACTTCGCCGGCACGGTCGACATGTGCCGCGCGTTCCTGCCCGTCCTCCTGGCCCGCCCGGAGGCGAACCTGACGAACATGTCGAGCCTGTCGGCGTTGCTGCCCTTCGCCAGCCAGACGCTGTACAGCGCCAGCAAGGGCGCGGTCAAACAGTTCAGCGAAGGCCTCTACGCCGAGCTGTGCGATACGAATGTCCATGTGGTGACGGTCTTTCCGGGCAACGTCGCCACGGAGCTGACCAGTAACTCGGGTGTCGAGATGCTCGACGCCGGCGGTAAGAAGGTCCGGTCCACCACGCCGGAGGCGGCGGGCCGCAAGATCGTCGACGGCATCGCCGAGGACCGTTTCCGGGTACTCATCGGTGCCGACGCACACAGCCTCGACGTGCTGGCGCGGGTGTCGGCGAAACGCACCACCAGGTTGGTCGCCAAACAGATCAAGTCGGTGCTGTGAACTACGGTGCCATGAACTTCGGTGCCATGAACTACGACGTCATCGTCGTCGGATTCGGCGCAGCCGGTGCGGCAGCCGCGATCGAGGCCGCCGACCGTGGCGCACGCGTGCTCGTGCTCGACCGCGGTTACGGCGGCGGTGCGACGGCGTTGTCCGGCGGGATCGTCTACGCCGGCGGCGGCACCGCCGAACAGCACGCCGGCGGCTACCACGACAGCGTCGAGGACATGCGGGCCTACCTCGAGTCCGAAGTCGGCGACTCCGTGTCCGGCGAGACACTGGACCGGTTCTGCCGGCAGAGCCCGGCGATGATCGAGTGGCTCAAGGCGCAGGGGGTCGAGTTCCGCGGCGGCGAGGTGCCCACCTACAAGACCTCGTATCCGACCGACGACTTCTACCTGTACTACTCCGGCAACGAGAAGGCCTATCCGTACGCAGGCCGCGCCCGGCCGGTACCGCGCGGCCACCGCGTCCTCGCGCGCGGAATGAGTTCCGGCAAGGTCCTGTTCGACCGCCTCGCCCGATCGGCGAGACACAAAGGCGTGGAATTCATCCCCCTGGCCCAGGTGCACAGCCTCATCCAGGATGACGACGGCCGCATCGCCGGTGTCCGCTACCGCGCGTTGGATCCGGCGCACCCGAACGCGCGCAAGCACAAGGTGCTGACCAAGCTCACCGGGAAGGCGGGCACCTGGATGCCCGGACTGGTCGAGGGCCTCGTCGCGCGCGCGGAGGAGATGCGCACCGGTGCTTCCGTGGACGCGGAGGCCCGCGCACCCGCGGTGATCCTCGCGGCGGGAGGCTTCGTCCACAACCGAGAGTGGATGCAGGCCCACGCACCGCAGTTCATGAAGGTGTCCCCGCTGGGAACCGTCGGCGACGACGGCACCGGCATAGCGCTGGGGCTCGCCGCCGGCGGGGTGACCGGCAAGATGGACAATGTGACGGCCTGGCGATTCCTCTCGCCGCCGAGCGCGTTCCTCGAGGGGCTCACCGTCGGGGCGGATGGACGGCGCATCGCCAACGAGGACCTCTACGGCGCCACCCACGGCAACGTGCTGATGCGTGACTTCGGTGGCACCGGATGGGCGATCTACGACGCGCAAACGTGGCGGAAGGTGAAAAGCCAGATCCGCACCCAGACCCAGATCTTCCAACGCCTGCAGCTGATCTACCTGTTCACGATCGGCCACAAGAAGGCCGCCTCGATCGAGGACCTCGCCGCCGAGAACGGGATCGACGCCGAAGGCCTGCGACGCACGGTCGACGAGTACCACCGCGGCCTCGCCAATGGTGCCGGGGATCCCGCACACAAGGACCCCGAACTCTGTCCGCCGCTGCTCACCCCGCCGTTCTACTCGATCGACATCTCGGCCGACTCCTCGATGTTCTTCCCGATTCCCGGCCTGACCCTCGGCGGCCTGCTGGTCGACGAGAGCACCGGCGAAATACTGGGTGTCGATGGGGAATCGGTGCCGGGTCTGTACGCCGCCGGACGCAACGCGGTGGGCGTGTGCTCCAACAGCTACGTCAGCGGGCTGTCCCTCGCCGACTGCATCTTCAGCGGTCGGCGCGCGGGCGCGCACGCCGCGGACGGATTGGGACAGCCACGGTGACCGTGCCCGGACTCGATCCCGACGCCGCCGCGCGTGTCGCCTCGTTCGGCGCCATCCCACCGATGCGCGAGCGTGGGCTGGACGCGGTGCGGCGCGCCGTGGAGGCGACGCCCCACCCCGATGACACGCCCGAGATGGCGGACGTCGATGACCTGTCGATTCCCGGCCCGGCGCAACCGATTCCGGTGCGGATCTATCGGCCGACCGACGACGACTCGGCACCGGTGCTGGTCTACTTCCACGGCGGCGGCATGGTCATGGGGTCGAACCGCTCGTTCGAACCGCTCGCCCGGGCTCTGGCGGCACACAGCGGTGCGACGGTGGTCTCCGTCGAGTACCGACTGGCCCCCGAGGCACCGGCGCCCGCCCAATTCGACGACGCCTACGCCGCCACCGTCTGGGTGGCCGGCAATGCCGAGGTGATTCGAGTGGACGCTTCCCGGCTCGCCGTCGTAGGTGACAGTGCCGGCGGATCGCTGGCAGCGGCGGTCGCGCTGGCGGCCCGCGACCGTGGCGGCCCGTCGATCCTCTGCCAGGTCCTGCTGTACCCGGGCCTGGACCGGGACATGACCTGCGAGTCGATCCAGCTGCTGGCCGACGCGCCGATGCTGACCCGCGCCGACATCGACTACATGCACGAACTGGCCGACCAGGGCGCCGCCGTTCCCCCGGATCAGTACCGATTCCCGGCGCTGGCAACAGATCTCACCGGTCTGCCACCGGCGATCGTTGTGACGGCCGGATGCGACCCGATCCGCGACTGGGGTGAGCGGTACGCAACCCGGTTACGCGACGCCGGCGTGCAGACCACCCAGACGCGCTATCCCGGCGCGTATCACGGATTCCTGATGCGCTCGGACGCCACCGCCAGGGGTCGGCTGGCCATCGCAGAGACCGGCGCGCTGCTGCGGGCCAAGTTCGCCTATCCGGTTCCAGTCTCCCGATGACCGGAAAGCGGCCGTCGGGGACACCACGGACGGACGCAGAATCTAGACAACCCAGTGCGCCGTGCGCGCCGATGAATGAAGGAGAGATTCGATGCTCACTGATGATCGGCGGTTGGCGCTGTCCGACGTCCTGCGCCCCGCGTCACCGCCGCGTGAGGTCGACGACATCTACACCGACGACCAGCGGGAGCGGCTACTGGATGTCGTGCGCACGCAGGGGCCGTGGAAGCTGATCATCGCCCAGCATTTCGCATCGGCCGAGGAACTGATGGCCACCATGAGCGGCGCGTTCCCCGAAGGGTTCGAACCGTCGCTCGATCTGTTCCTGACCCCGACGTTCCGGGGTTACCTGGCGAACTACGGCACGGTGCTCTACCCCGAATTGCACGACTGCTTCTACAACGAGCAGTTCCTGGCTCACGCCAAGAGTTACTGGAACGCCGAGTACGCGAAGCCGGAAATGATGCTGTTCAACATCAACGGTCCGTGCGCCAACCGCGACCCCGGGCACCTCGACTCCCCCAGCTTCCGCGGGGTGCGCCACGAGAACGCCCCCACCTGGCTGACGAGCGTGATGGGCAAATCCGGTCTGTTCCAGGACCATCTGATCAAGATGGCGCAGGTGATCACCTGGTTCTCGCTCGACGAGGGCAGCGGTTTCACCTACTGGCCAGAGGGCCCGCTCAAGGCGCCGCAGCGCCTGCTTCCGCCGGTGTACAACCGCGGCGTGGTGGTGCAGAACGAGATGATGGTCCACCGCGGTGAGGCCAACGGCCCGCTCGAGCAGCAGACCCCCGCGGGCCTGGCATTCGACACGGTGTTCACGGGGGATCCGTCCGATCGCGACCACTGGGTTCTGAAGAACGGTGACGACGTGATCGCCCGCCACCACACCGACGAACTGCGGTTCCTGGTCCACTGGTCGGCAGAGGTGTTCTCCGACTACGACGAGCTCAAGAAGAACATGGACCACTCCGACGACCTGACCATCGAGCAGGCGATCGACACCCTGGTCAAAGACGTCAACGCGCAGGGTATTTCGCTGAAGATGCCCGACAATCCGCTGCACGACCCGCAGTTCATCGCCACGCTCAATGCGGCGTACGACCTCGGAGGTCCGGCGGCCTACCCGGAGGAAGCCCCGCTGTCGGCGTTCCAGCTCGCCTGACCGGCTCAAGCGGCTCGCGAGTCTCCCGCGGCGTCCGGAGGCGCGACACCGGGTGGTGACGGTGCGGTCGAGCGGTACACCGCACCGGTTGGCGTGGTGAATTCCGCCGTATGAGTTCCGGTTTCATCGATAGCGGCGGTGACCTGCCAGCCCGGGGCTTCTTTGGCGTAGTTGCATGCTTCGCACTCGCCGAGCCCGTTGAGCGCGCTGGTCGGTCCGCCGGCGCGGTGTGGCCGTGCGTGGTCGTGGTGGCGGATCGGGGCGTTGCAGTACGGGGTACGGCAGGTCTGGTCGCGCAGGTCGATGAACGTGGCCAAGCCCTTCGGGAAGCACCGTGACCGTGACTCCATCGCCACCAACGCACCTGAGCGCGGCCGGCGGTACAACCGGCGCAACGTGGCCTTCGACCGCTTGTCGGTGACCGCGGCGTCGACGAGGCGGCGGCCCGCCGCCGCGGGTACCGGACCATACCCGCTGATCACCGCCGGTTCCGGGTCGCCGCCGAGCAGCGCTTCGTCGGTGATCACCAGGTTCACCGCCACTGGGACGGCCACCTCGGCGGGGCAGCCGGTCACCCGCTCGACCAGCGTGTCGGCCATGACCTGACCGCGGGACCGGTCGTCGAAGGTGGTGTCGGCCGACCGTTTGAGCGCGGCGTAGACCGCCACCCCCTGAGCAACCGGCAGCAGTGCCGTCACGTAGGTCATCGTGTCCGGCGCCGGCCGGCACGTCACGGTGCGCTCCGAGGCCGCCCTGGCGGCCCGGTCGACCACCGCCTGAGGGTCGAGGCGGTAGGCGATCTTCTTCGCCTCGGCCTCGATGCGCTTGTCGCCCAGACCTTCCAGCGCGGCAACGTCCGTGCACAGTTCGGCGTCCAACATGCGCCGGTCCTCGACCGACAGGCACGCCGATTCCCGGACGATCAACGTCGCCCGCCACTCCGACAGTGCACCGCACTCGAGTGCGGCCAGGGTGTGGGGCATCTCGTGGACCAGCGCTCGGGCGAATCCGAGGTGGCGGCCGCCCTTGTTCGGGCAGTCGTGCCGCGCCAGCGCCACCTCCGAGGCCAGACCGCGGCCTCGCTTGTTCGCCGGCACACCGGCCGCCGCCTCGGCGGCCCGGCGCTTCTCGTCCAGCAACGCGGTCGCGCGTGCCTGCGCAGCCGCCGCGGCGGACTTCGCCCGTTCCAGCGCCGCGATCCGCTCGATCAGCGCCGCCTCATCGATCTCTGTATCGACCATGACACCGACGCTAAGCACGACCCCCGACGCGATTCCCTCGGCTGGGCCGAGTCATCCACAGCGCCGCTTCTATCCACAGGCACCGGCGCAGCCCGCTCAGCGGACCACCACGTCACTCGGCGTCCGGGGCGCGCCCAGCATTCCGCGGTGTGACACCGGCTGCCTGCCGCCCTCGTCGGTGATCCCGTAGCGCGCAGCCAGTTCCGCGCCGATCACGGTGTGCCCGCTCAGCGACTCGCGGGCCGGGTCACGGTAGAGCGCATCGATCACCCGACCGGTGAATTCGGGCGTCTCGGCGTGCTCGGCCATCGCGGCCAGCCCATCCGGATTACCGTCGAACGCACCGCGCAGTTTCTCGGTCAGCAGGATGCCCATCCAGATCGAGACGGTGTGCACCGGCGTACCGCGGAAGTCGACAGCCATATCGGCCGCCATCTTGTCGACACCCGCCTTCTGCGCGCCGTAGGCCGGACCGTGCATGTAGCACACCGATCCCGGCGAGGACGTGAACGCGATCAGTCCCCGGGGACCGCGCAGAAGCAGAGGCGCCGCGTACCAGGCCGCCACATAGGACGACCGCAATCCGACGTCGAGAATGTCGCCCAGCTCAACCGGCTTCTGCCAGAACGGGTCTCGACCCGTCAACGCGTCATGGACCGCGGCGGCGTTGTTGACCAGCAGGTCGAGCCGGCCGGCCTCGTCCTCCACCCGCGTGAACAAGGCGCCCACCGCCGCGTCGTCCCGGTGGTCGAGCGGCACCGCCACCGAACCCTCGCCCAGACTGTCGACGGTGCGGCCGGTCAGGTACACCCGCCACCCGGCGGCGATGAGCGCCCGTGCGATACCGCGGCCCGCTCCGCGAGAAGCCCCGGTCACGACGGCCACCGGCGGATCGATGTGTTCGGTCACCAGGCGAGACTACGGCGCGACGTCCACCGTTTCGTCCACGATGGACAGCCGGCCCGCACGCACCGCCTCGACGATCGACTCGGACAACTCGGAGCAGGACAGGAAGACCGTCTTGCGGCCGTGCGCGGCGAGCGCCTCACTGTCCCGCCGTTGCGGGCAGCGCTGCGCCGCGTCGGCGCTCCACTGGACGCTGGTCTGCTGCCAACTGCTCTTGCGGGCGAGCACTTTCGCGCCGCAGGCCCGGCACGTCACCGGCACCATGGGGGCGTCGTCGAGCCGGTTGTCGGGCCGGACGCTCATCCCGCGCTCGTCGCCGACGCCCGTGCGCTGATGTTGGCCTCGACGATCTTCATCCACTCCTCCCGCGGGCGGGTGGTGTCGACCTCGTACTCGAATCGGTCGACCATATCGGGGGTGACGTCGGCGATGTCGACGTAGAACTGCTCGTACCAGCGCCGCAATTGATACACCGGCCCGTCCTCCTCGCACAGGAGGGGATTGTCGATGCGGGCCTTGTTCTTCCAGATCTCGACGTCCTGTTCGAAGCCCATCTTGACGAAGTCGCCCAGCGAGACCGCGGTCTGCACCGCCAGGTCGTCGGGCAGTGCCTCGGATTTCTTGACGATGATGCCGTATTGCAGCACAAAGGAATTCGCGTCGATCGGATAGTGGCAGTTGATCAGCACGGTGTGGTGATCGGCCTCTTCGTAGTGGTACGTCAGGTCGTCGATCATGAACGAGGGGCCGTGGTAGGAGGCGACGGAGGTGGTGCCCAGCATCCGCGGTCCCTCCGGGGGCTGGAGGTCGGCGCGTCCCGCGCTGTTCATGTACTGGGTGGCGACGTGGCCTTCGAAGATGTTCTTGAAGTGCGTGGGCAGCGACCCGTGGATGTAGAAGAAGTGCGCCATGTCGACGACGTTGTCGATGACCTCACGGCAGTTGGTGTCGACCACCGTGGTGTACCAGTGCCAGTCGGTCCACTCGTCGCTGGTGGCGCCCTCGATCCGGGGGATCGTCACGTCGTCGGGCGGCGGTTTGCGCTCCGGGTCGTTCCAGACGAACAGCATGCCGTCCTGTTCCAGCGTGGTCCACGTCGCGGTGCGGGCAAGCCGCGGCGCCCGCTTGCTGTACGGGACCTGCTTGCACCGGCCGTCGCCGCCCCAGCGCCAATCGTGGAACGGGCAGGCGATCTCGTTGCCTTTGACCTCGCCCTGGCTCAGGTCACCGCCCATGTGACGGCAGTAGCCGTCGAGCACGTTGATCCTGCCGTCGCCGCTGCGGAACACGACGAGCTTCTGGCCGAAGGCGTTGACGGTGTGCGGTTTACCGTCGCCGAAATCACGCGTCAACCCCAAACAGTGCCACCCGCGGGCGAACCGGGTCGGTGCCGCGTCGGCCTCGATCTGCCGAACCTCGTCGATGTCGGACGTCATGTGACAGTTCTACCGCCGGGCGGTGGCGCCGGGGGGCGAATGTTCCGCTCATCAGGACAGGTCGGACCGCTGCCCCGCGACACCGGCCGTCAACAGTCGGTGCGCCTCGGGGTTGCCGTCGAGCAGACGCGTCGTGCGCGCCGCGATCTGCCAGACACCCCCGACCCGCCGCAGGTGGAAGTGGTTGGCCGCCGCGCGCCACACCGCATATCCGACCGGCGTCTCGCCGGTCGTGCGCAGCACCACGGATTCACACACAGCCACCGCCTCGTCATCGTCGACGGTGACGATCGACGGGCCGAGGTAATGGCAGCACCCTGCGGCGACGAGCGCTCGGTGGCCGTCCGAGGAGACCATCGCCCGGACGTCGTCGCGGCTGGTCATCCGCCAGCCCTCGACGTCGTAGCTGCCGTCCTCGGCCCACAGTGCGGCGGCACCGTCGGCATCGGCGGCGTCCACGTACGGGCCGTAGCTCGCGATGAGCCGCTGGATGTCGCGTTCGTCCTCGAGCCGCTGCAACCGCGCCTCGAGGGCCGCCAGCCGGTCCGAACTCACGGCTGCGCCCCGATGAGTCGTTGGATGGCCAGGTGGGATTCGAGCACGATCCTGGCGCGGTCCGGACCGCTGTTGCGCGCCGCCTGCTCGGCGTTGCCGCCGGCGACGCGTACCGGCCCGTCACCGAGATGCTCCAGCCCCTCGCGGGCGACGTCGGCGGGGTCGTTGACGATGAACCCCGGGATGTCGAATCGCAGGCCGGCGCGCTCCATCGCCGGTGTCCGGGTCACCCCGAGGACCAGTTCGAGAACATCCACACCCTGCTCACGCAGTTCCAGCCAGAGGCTCTCGGCGAACATCCGGCCGAACGCCTTCACCCCGGAGTACACCGCATGCCGCACCGAGCCCATGTACCCCGACAGCGATCCGACCAGAATGATGCCGCCGCGCGACTGCGCGACCATGCGCCTGCCGAAATGCTGCGTCAGCTCGAGCATCCTGGACATGTTGAGGTCGATGATCTTGCGCCACTCGGCCAGATCGGCGTCGAGGAAGGGATCGTTGCACGTACTGGCGCCTGCGTTGTAGATCAGCAGACCCACCTCGATGTCGGCGGTGGCTTCGGCGATGCGCGAGGTGGCCTCGGGGTCGAGCAGATCGAGGGACAGCGTGCGCACGTCGGCGCCGAGTTCGCGGCAGGACTCGGCGGTCTCGTCCAGCGGCCCGGGTTTGCGGGCGATCAGCACGAGGTTGAAACCGTCTCCGGCGAGTGACCGCGCGAACTCCGCTCCGACTCCTTCGGATCCACCGGCGATGACGGCCCACGGCCCGTACTTGTCGAGGTCTGTCATGAGGACGATCCAACACCGTGGGTCCCTGCCGCCGGCCAGGTGTTCCGCTGACCGGGCGAGTCGGTGCTGCCGGGAGGGGTGACGCCCTAGCGTCACGGCCGTGACGACTGCGCATACAGCGACGATTCCCGGTGGACTGCCGGTCCTCGACACCACCGTCGACCTCCTGGTGGTGGGCTCCGGTACCGGGATGGGCGCCGCGCTGGCCGCCCAGGCCCGCGGCCTGTCGGTGCTGATCGTCGAGAAGTCGGAGTTCGTCGGCGGCTCGACGGCGCGGTCCGGAGGTGCGCTGTGGCTGCCCGCCAGTCAGGTGATCGACGGTGACGGCGGCGGGGACACCTCGCAGCGGGCCGCGACCTATCTCGACGCGGTGGTGGACGGCACGGCGCCCGCGTCGCGCTCCGCAGCATTCCTCGAACACGTCGACGCCACGATCGACCTGTTGCGCCGCACGACCCCGATGCGGCTGTTCTGGGCGCGGGAGTACTCGGACTACCACCCGGAACAACCCGGCGGTTCCGCTGCGGGCCGCACGTGCGAGTGCCGCCCGCTGGACACCGCGGTCCTCGGGGAGTACTTGCCGAGGTTGCGTCCGGGCGTGATGGAAGTCAAGATCCCGATGCCGACGACCGGCGCCGACTACCGCTGGCTGAACCTGATGTCGCGGGTGCCCCGCAAGGGAATCCCGTTGGTGGCCAAGCGACTCGGTCAGGGGATCGGTGGTCTGTTGCTCGGCCGGCGGTACGCGGCGGGTGGGCAGGCGCTGGCGGCCGGCCTGTTCGCCGGTGTGTTGCGCGCCGGCATCCCGATCTGGACCGAGACCGCACTGCAGCGACTCGTCACCGACGACGGTGGCCGGGTCACCGGGGCCGTGGTCGACCACCGGGGTCAGGAGATCACCGTCACCGCGCGCCGGGGTGTCGTACTGGCTGCCGGGGGTTTCGACCATCACATGGACATGCGCTGGAAGTTCCAGTCCGAGAGGCTGGGTGAGCATGCGAGCCTCGGCGCGGAGACCAACACCGGTGACGCCATCCGCGTCGCCCAGGATCTCGGCGCGGCAATCGATCTCATGGATCAGTCGTGGTGGTTCCCCGCGGTGGCGGCGCTTCCGGACGGCGATCCGAAGGTGATGCTTGCCGAACGGTCGCTTCCGGGATCACTCATCGTCGACCAGACGGGCAGCCGGTTCGTCAACGAGTCCTGCGACTACATGACCTTCGGGCAGGCAGTGCTCGACCGGGAACGCGCAGGCGACCCGGTCGAGGCGATGTGGATCGTGTTCGACCAGCAGTACCGCAACAGCTACGTGTTCGCCGCGGAGCTGTTCCCGCGGATGGCGGTCCCGAAAGCCTGGTACGACGCCGGCATCGCGCACCGTTCGGAGAGCCTCGACGACCTTGGCCGCAAGATGGGGGTGCCGGACGCGCAGTTCGTGGCCACGGTGCGGCGGTTCAACGAGATGGCCCATGCGGGGCAGGATTCCGACCTCGGGCGCGGTCGCAGCGCCTATGACCGGTACTACGGCGACCTCACGGTGACCCCGAACCCGAATCTGCGTGCGCTCGACCGCGGCCCCTTCTACGCCGTGAAGATGGTGCTCAGCGACCTCGGCACCTGCGGTGGCCTGCGCGCCGACGACCGAGCCCGCGTCCTGCGGGAGGACGGCACCACGATCGACGGTCTGTACGCGATCGGGAACACGGCCGCCAACGCCTTCGGCGCCACCTATCCTGGCGCCGGGGCGACGATCGCCCAGGGCCTGGTGTACGGCTACATCGCCGCACAGGATGCGGCACAGGCCTGACGGAGAGGAGCTCACCGGAATGTCCCGTTACACCGATCGGCGCGTCCTCATCACCGGTGGCGGATCGGGCATCGGACAGGCGTGCGTGCTGCGGATCCTCGACGAGGGCGGGCATGTCGTCGCCGCCGACGTCAGCGAAGCCGGACTGAAAGACACCGTGAGCAAGGCGCAGTCCGCCGCCGACCGGCTGTCGACGCTCGTCATGGACGTCGGTGACGAGGAGTCGGTGAGGGCCGGGGTGGCCGAGGCGATCGGCATCCTCGGCGGGCTGGACACCCTCGTCAACGTCGCGGGGATACTGCGCTCGGCGCGGCTCGAACAGACCACGCTCACCGACTTCGAGCGGGTGTTGCGGATCAATCTGGTCGGCACGTTCCTGGTCACCCGGGAGGCGATTTCCGCGCTGCGCAACGGGAACGGCCCCGCCGTGGTCAACTTCAGCTCGACGTCGGCGCATTTCGGCCATCCGTACATGTCGGCCTACGCCGCCTCCAAGGGCGGCATCCTGTCGATGACCCACACCTTGGCGCTCGAGTTCGCAAAAGACGGCATCCGCTTCAATTGCGTTCAGCCGGGGTCGATCTCGTCTGGTATGACCGATGGCACCGGTCAGGCCAGACAGAGCGTGGGTCCGGGCCTGCCCGACGACACCGACTACTCGCTGTTCTCGCGGCTGCAGCCGATGCTGGCCATCGACGGCGGCGCGATGTTCGCCGACCCGTCGGCCGTCGCATCGGTGGTGGCGATGCTCGGGTCGGCCGACGCGTTCTTCGTCACCGGCACCGAGGTGCGGGTCGACGGCGGCACCCACATGTGACCGGAGACGGTCAGAGGTCGTCGGCGACGGCGCGCAGCGCCTCGAGCTGATCGCAATAGTGACCGGCGGAGGTCGCCGCGAGTGTGCACGTGACCGCCGTCGCCCCGAGCTCGTCGAGTGCGCGCAGCCGCCGCGCGGCCCGCTCCCGGTCCCCGGAGGGGTCGAGCGGCCCGACCGGCAGGACGATGTCGAAGCCGGCCGGGACGTCCACCGTCGACAACAGCTCCGAGAGCTGACCGGCCGACAGCCCGAAGGGCATCCAGCCGTCGGCCAATTCCACTGCCCGGCGCAGTGATCGCCGGGTGCGTCCACCGACCCAGATGGGCACCCGCGGCTGCGCCGCGCACGGTTCGACCACCACGGAATCGTATTGGTAGAACTCGCCGTCGTAGGCCGGTCGAGTCGTCGACAGGGAGGCGCGGAGCGCGCGCAGCGCGTCGTCGGCGCGGCGGCCGCGGTCACCGAACTGCGCGCCGAGGAGCTCGAACTCCGCGGCCAGGGATCCCACGCCGACGCCCAGTGTCAACCGGCCGCCGCTGACCCGGTCGAGGGTGCCGTACCGCTTGGCGATCTCCAGCGGGTGGTGGTAGCCGAGCACGATCACCGACGTCGCCAGCCGGATGCGTGACGTACACGCGGCCAGGAAGCCCAGCGTGGCGAGCGGATCCCAGTACACGGCGCCGCGGGCCTGCGCGTCGGCGGCCGGCACGGCGACATGCTCGGAGCAGGTCAGGTACTCGAAGCCGAGGGAATCCGCCGCCTCGGCGACCGTCCGCAGGTCCTCGATCCCGGCGTCCCGCTCCCACTCCGCGGCCACCCCGGGCACCTGGACGACCACTGGCGTGGACACACCGATTCGCATGCAGTGCTTTCTACAGGCGAACCAGCCGGAACGGGTAGGTCAGGGTCCCACCGGGCGCGCCGTCACATCCGGTGGCGAAAGACGAGGACAGCGTTCCCGACCGGGTGGCGTCGTCCCAGGTGTACACGTCACGGGTGGGGATCACCGGACCGTAGTAGACGTTGCCGCAACGCAATCCGTCGGGCACGTCGACGGTCATGGTGTAGCGCCCGTCGACCAGGTGGGCATCCGCCCGGAACGCGAACGCCTTGGCGACGGGCTGCGCGATCGCCTGCACCCGTAGACACTCACCCGGGCACCGCGACACCGCCCACAGCCAGGTGTGGAAGTCGTACCTGCCCTGGATCTGCATCTCGAAGTTGCCGTACGGCGTCTCGGCGTGCGCCGCCGGCGGCGACAGCACCGCCGCCAACGCCAACACCGCACCCACCACTGCGCTCCTCACGACTGGCTCACCACCGGTCCGTAGCGCTGGCCCGGGTCCAGCACGCAGTGCGTCTTGCCGAACACCGTCACCATGCACTTGTTGTTGTGGTTACACAGGCTGCGTTTGCCCGGTTGCTCGCGAATCTGGTTGACCAGATCGGGTTCTCGTAGCAGCGCGCGCCCCATGGCCACGAATGCGAAACCCTCACGCATCGCGTCCTGCATGTGTTCGCCAGTGGTGATGCCGCCGAGCAGGATCAGCGGTGTGTGCGCGGCGACGGGGACGAACTGGCGCGCCGCATCGAGCATGTACAGATCCCGGTAGGGGAAGGTTCCGAGCACCCGCTTGCCCACCATCCTCACCCCGAGGTTCATCGGCGGCGGCATCACGGCCGCGAACTCGTCGACCGGGGTGTCGCCGCGGAACAGGTACATCGGTTTGAACACCGAAGAGCCCTGCGTGAGTTCGATCGCGTCGAGGTTGCGGTCGGCGTCGAGCAACTGCACCACGCGCAGCGATTCGCTCAGCGCGATCCCGCCCCGCTTACCGTCCTCCATGCTGAGCTTGGCGATGACGGCGGCGCGGTTGCCGACGACCTCGCGAACCCGCTGGGCGATCTGGCGGGCGAACCGGGCCCGGTTGTCGATGCTGCCGCCGTATTCGTCCTTGCGCCGGTTCATCAGCGGACTCAGGAAAGAACTGGGCAGATACAGATGTCCGAGGTGGAGTTCCACGGCGTCGAACCCGGCGTCGACGGCCACCTGTGCCGCGGTCCCGAATTGGTCGACCACCGTGAGGATTTCGTCGCGGCTGATCGGACGGCAGTAGTCGAAGGACTGGGGGTTGACGAATCTGCTCGGGGCCTTCGGGGTGACCTTGTTGACCTTGCGGGTCGCGACGACACCGCCGTGGCCGAGCTGCGCCGAGACCGCCGCACCCGCCTGGTGCACGGTGTCGGCGAGTCTGCGCAGGCCCGGGACGGCCCGCCGGCTCATCAGGATCTGGCCGGGCGCACTGGCGGCGTCTTCGGCCACGGTGCAGTACGCGACGGTGGTCATGCCGACACCACCGTCCGCGAAGCGCTTGTGGAAGGCGATCAGGTCGTCGGTGACCAGGCCGTCCGGTGACCGTCCCTCGGAGGTGGCGGCCTTGATGACGCGGTTCCGCAGGGTGACGGGACCGAGCACGGCCGGCTGCAGCGGGTCGATGTCGTCCGCGGCCGTCGGCCGTTCACGTCCCATCAGTCGGTTCTAACAGCGGGGCGCGGCGGTGGCGGATCACCTTTCCGCTCACCGGAACAGCGCGCGACGTCAATCGCCTTCTTCGGCCCTGACCCTGCGCTCGATCTCGTACCAGTAGTCCTTGGCCAGCGACGGCTTCCCGTCCTGGTTGGACTCGGCCGACTTGGCGAAGGCCTCCTCGGCCGCGTCGAGATCCTTGATGACGCTCTGGGCCAGTTCACGTTCTGCGGCGTAGTAGCGTTCGGCCCACTGCAGCGCCACCCGGCCGTAGGCCCATGCGGGTTCGGCCTCGGCCCAACGCGCCTCGGTGGCGGCTTCGCGCTGCATCCGGTCGGCGTAGGCGACGTGGTCCTGCATGATCTCCTTGAGCCGTCGGGGGTTCGTCAGATGCCCGAACGTCACCCTCAGCAGCGGGTTGTGCTTGAGCTGAGGCGGGTCCACCGGTCCCTCGTCCGCCCAGTCCCTCAACGCGTCGAGGCCCGCCTTGGTGATCTTGTAGAGCCGTTTACTGCGCGCGCCACCGTCGGTCTCGACCCTCGAGGTCAACAGGCCGATGTTCTCGAGCTTCTTCAGTTCGGTGTAGATCTGGCTGTAGGCCGGGCTGCCGTAGAAGAACCGCAGGCTCCACTCGGTCCATTTCTTGATGTCGTAGCCGGTCAGCTCATCCTGGTACGACAGCACGCCGAGCAGGGCCCACCCTGTAGCGGTCACGTTCGGGCCGTCGCCGGATTTCACCCATCCAGGGTAGCAACGCGCCGTGACCTGCGCCTTCGTGTGATCCACTGATCGGGACCGACACTTGCCTGCCGTTGCCATCACCGGGAAAGGTGCACTCCATGTCAGCTTTCGACGAGGAGGTCGACGTCGTCGTCGTCGGATCCGGCGGCGGTGTCGCCGGCGCCTACACCGCGGCGCGCGAAGGACTGTCCGTCGCCCTCGTCGAGGCGACCGAACGCTTCGGCGGAACCACCGCGTACTCCGGTGGCGGCGGCATGTGGTTCCCGTGCAACCCGGTGGCGCAGCGGGCGGGCATCGACGACAGCCCCGAGGACGCGCTCGCGTACTTCCATCGCGTAGTCGGTGACCGGACGCCGTTGGACCTGCAGCGGGCCTACGTCCTGGGCGGCCCCCGCCTCATCGAATACCTCGAACGAGACGAGCATTTCCAGTTCGCCGAACTCCCCTGGCCGGACTACTTCGGTGCGGTCGAACACGCCCGCGCCGACGGCCGCCGCCACATCGTCCCGGTACCGCTGCCCGCCGCCGACGTCGGACCGCAGGCCGCGCAGATCCGCGGACCGCTCGACGCCGAACGCCTCGGGCATCCAGTCCCCGCACTGTTGACCGGAGGGCGGGCGCTGATCGGGCGCTTCCTCGCCGCGCTCGCTCGGTTCCCGCACGCACGAACCCATCTGGGTGCGCCGCTGGTCGATCTCGTCGACGTCGACGGCGCGGTCGTCGGGGCGGTGATCAACCGCGACGGTGAGAACGTCAGGGTTCGCGCACGCCGCGGCGTGCTGCTCGCCGCGGGTGGATTCGAGCAGAACTCCCGGATGCGCGAATCGTTCGGTGTGCCGGGACGAGCCGAGGACACGATGGGATGTCCCGGCAACACCGGCGCGGCACATCGGGCGGCGATCCGGGTCGGCGCCGCCACCGACCTCATGGATCAGGCGTGGTGGTCGCCCGGCCTGACCCACCCGGACGGGCGGTCGGCGTTCGCGCTCTGGTTCACCGGCGGCATCTTCGTCGATCAGCGCGGTGAACGGTTCGTCAACGAATCGGCGCCCTACGACCGGCTGGGCCGGGCCGTTATCGCCGAGATGGATTCTCGGGGTATGACTTTGCCGTTCTGGATGGTCTACGACGACCGCGAGGGCGAGGTGCCTCCGGTCAAGGCCACCAACGTGGCGATGGTCGAGGCAGCACAGTACCGGGACGCCGGTCTGTGGCGTACGGCGGACACGCTCGACACACTGGCGGACTTGATCGGGGTCCCGGCGGTTGCGTTGACCGCCACGGTCGCCCGGTTCAACGCGATGGTCGCCGGCGGGCGCGACACCGACTTCGGCCGCGGTGACGAACCGTATGACCGCGCGTTCTCCGGCGGTAGGTCGCCGATGGTGGCGATCGAGCAACCGCCCTTCCACGCCGCGGCTTTCGGGGTGTCGGACCTGGGCACCAAGGGCGGACTGCGTACCGATACCAGCGCACGTGTGCTCGACGCCGACGGCAGGCCGATCCCCGGCCTCTACGCTGCGGGCAACACCATGGCCGCGGTCAGTGGCACGACGTATCCGGGTGGCGGCAACCCGATCGGCGCCTCCCTGCTGTTCAGCCATCTCGCCGCGATGGACATGGCGGGCGCGGGACCGCGGTGAACGACGGGCACGAACCGTTGACGGAGTCGGTCCGGTCCCTGATCGACGCCGTCATCCGCACCGAGGTCGACCCCGAGAAGATCGCCGCCGCACACGCCCACGTCGCGGCGGCCCTCGACATCCTCGGTGAACAGATGATGCCGGGTGCCTACGGAGTCCGAGCCGCACCCGACGGCCGTCGCGCGCCCCGGGGCAACGTCCTCATCGGGGAGCGCAACGCGATCGCTCCACCGCTGATCGTGGATCGTGACGAGGCCGGCCTGGTCAGCACCGAGGTGGACCTCGGCGCGGCGTACGAGGGGCCGGTCGGTCACGTCCACGGCGGCGTGTGTTCGCTGATCCTGGACCATCTACTCGGGGCCACCGCACACCGTCCGGACCGCCCGGCGTTCACCGGCACGCTTCAGTTGCGGTACGTGCGTCCCACACCGCTGGGCCCGTTGCGTGCCGAGGCCTGGGTAGAGCACGAGGACGGACGGAAGACCTATGCCCGGGGCCGGATTCTGTCCGCCGGCCAGACCACGGTGGAGGCCCAGGGTGTCTTCATCCGGCCCAGGGCGGACCGATCGGCCGACTAGATCGGGTCGAACGCCGAGATCAGCCACCGTTCACCGACTTTGGTGAGGCTGACCATGACGCTGCTCGCGGTCTGTGAGGCGTCCGGACGCTCCCGGCTCGTCGTCGTCTGGTTGACGTAGACCAGTACTTTCGCGGTGTCCGGGTGGATCTCGGCCTCCGCGGCACGGACGACCGCCGCCTCGCTCCGTACCGCTCTCTCTCTGGCCGCCGGCAGCAGGATCTCGTCGCTGAATTTGCCGTAGTAGGTGAGGAATTCGCCCGTCAGGTGGGTTTTCGCGGCTGTCAGGTCGGTGTCGACGCTGTCGGGTTGATAGGACAGCAGGGCGACCGTGCCCTCCGAGGCCGCCCGGACCGCCGCCGAGGCGGCCGCCCCGTCGGTCTGCACATCGGTGCGGTACTGGGTGACGTAGAGGACGACCGCCAGCCCGACGGACGCCGCGGCGATCAGTACGGTCAGGATGAGCCGCCAGCGTGCCTGCCGCATCGTGCTCCGAACGTTCACGGGACGAACTCCATCTTCGACATCTTGAGTCGGCCTGCGTCCCTGACGATGTCGACGCTGAGACGCCACGCCCGGGGTTGTTTGTCGGCGCCTGCGGCGTTGGTGACCGTCGACGTCGTGGTGACGAGAACGGTTGCCGAATCCTCCGTCATGGATTCGACGGCGGCCGCCTTGACCTTGACGTCGGTGACCACCTTGCCGTCCTGGGTGAGCTTGACGAAGTCCTCTGAGGCCGACTTGAACTCCTCGTGGAACTGTCCGGTCGAGCTGTCGAGGATCTGCTTGACGCTCTCCTCCGCCTTGGCGGCGTCGATGGACATCAGTGTGATCGCGATCTGCCTCGCCGCGGCCTCGAACTCGGCCGACTGCTGTTGTCGGTGCATCGCTTCGCGGTGGTGCCACGTCACGTATCCACTCGCCGCAAGCGATGCGGCGGTGACGAACACGGCGAGGACAGCGACGACGGTGCTCCAGCCCGGGCGGCGGAAGCGGCGGCGTTTCGGCTCGGCCGCTTCGGCTTCCGCTTCGTCGGCCAGCGCTTCTTCGTTCAGCGCTTCGTCGTTCAGCGCTTCGTCGTTCAGCACAGAGGTCTTGCCGTGAGGCACTACGGCCTCCTTCCGATCTACTACTTCAGCGGGACCCTAGTCACCCGGTTGCGGGGTCCTCGTCCGCTGTCTCGCTGACCGGTCACCACATCCGCACGGAGCACAGGGCGCCCTTCGGGCCCTCCTGGGTGGCGACCACGACCCCGTCGACGGTCAGTTCGCAGCGGAAATTCGGCCGGTCGGGACCGACGCCACTGCTGGCGGTGACCATCGCCCAGCGGTCCGGATCGACGAGTGTGGTGTCGAAGACCCACGGCCGGGCGGGGTACAGGACGACCTCCGCCTTCGGACTTGACCGGTAGGGGTTGTGGCTGTAGTCGGCCCAATTGGGCGGATCGACAGCGCGGTAATAGATATCGGCCTTGGTCGGCTGGTCCGCGGTGACGGTGTACCGGACGTGATGCGGCACGGGACCCTGCGCCGATGCCTGCGGTGCCATGCCGAGAATCAGACCGGCGATCGCTGCCGGTGCCCCGAACCGGTTCACGCGTTGTCTCCACGTACCCAGAGGCTTTCGCCGCTGGAGGCCACGCAGCTGAGGAACAGTCCGTCGGGCGCTTGGGCCACCGAGTTCTCGAAGCCCGTGCAGTTGGTGTTCTCCACCCGGATGCCCTCCATCGGCGGTGACCGGAAGTACCGCGGCGCGTACCGGCGCGGCGAACCGCAGAACACGAGCCTGCCCCAGTCCGTGGTGCCGAACACGAAGTGAGAGGTGTTGGCGCACGGAGCGCCCAGCGTGACGTTGCCGGCGATGCCCGGGACGCAGGCGGGCTCTTCGCATCCCAACGGGTCCGCACCGGCCGGGGCGGAGGCGAAGACGGCCGCGGTGACCACCGCGGAAACGACGAAGACGGGCGTGCGCACGGCGCCACTGTGGCATCCGGGACAGCGACCGCGCGCGAATCGTCCCGCTCAGCGGCCGATGCGGCGCCGAGGTGGGTCGCGCCGCTGTTAGCCTCGCCCATCGACGAATGCTGAGGAGACGGCGTTGCGGGTGTTGGGCATGGTCACCACGGTCGGAGCGCTGGCAGCTGTCGCGAGCCTGGCACATCCGGCGACCGCATCGGCGGACCCGGAGTGGGGTCTCAACGGTACGTACTCCGCCACGTCGAACGGTGAGTGGGCGAAGAAGAACGAAGTCTTCCGCGACGAAGCCACCGTCCGGGCCGTCTGGACCATCGACACCGTCTGCAGCTACCCCACCGAATGCACCGGCACAGTCCGCAGCGACCAGGGCTGGGAGGCTCCCATCTACAAGAAGGGCGGCATCTGGTACGTCAAGCACACCGTGCCACGCTGGGAGCCCTGCCCGGACGGCACCGCGGCCGACGGACTCCAGGTGTTCCGGTTCGTGCCGACGGTGCCCGACGGCAGCATGACCGACCCGGCCTCCACGACGCTGACCGGCGAAGACCAGACAACCGGCCCGAGCGGCGCCTGCGGCGTCAGCCGGCCGCTGTTCATCACGATGCCGTTCAAACTGGTCAAGCTGAGCTGACCTCTCAGGCCCCTGTCGGCAGCAGGTCCTGCCATGTCTTGTTCTGCCCGCCGGCATCTTTCGAGCCGAGCGCAGGCTGCGTGAACACCTTGCCGTCGGGTGTGGCGTATTTCCCGGTCTGCGGATCGTAGGTGGCGATCGCCACCGAAGGACCACCGGACTCACCGGGGGTGAATGCGCTCGGCGCGACGGCCGGGCCACCGGGCGCCGGTGCCGGTTCGGGACTCGGCGGCGGCATGGGCGTGCCGCCGACCGGACCGTAGAGCTGCTCGTCGGAGTCGACGCGATCGTCCGGCGGGATCCCCTGCGCGACAAGGGAGGGATCGAACGGGTAGGGACCCAGCACGTGCTGACGCATGGCCAGGGGCTCGAACGGTTTGTCGCTGGCGCACTGTTCGGCGGTGGCCGCCCGCTTGCCCGGCTGACCCATGCACGGGTAGTTGCGGGCCCCGCGCACCCCGATCGGGGAGTCCTGCGGCAGTTTGCAGTACAGACCGTCGGGGGTGTCGATGTCGCTCTCGTCGTCGGGTGAGCGCCACGACGACGGGGGCAGGAACCCCACGGTGCACGCGGGCGGATCGTTGAGGTTGAGGGTGAAGTCGCCCAAGGACATTCCCGTCGGGTTGTTCCGCGAGACGCCCACCGTCTGCGTCGCGGCCACATACGGCGGAAGCAGTACGAGGAGCTGTTCGATCGATGCGTGGTAGGTGACCGCGACCTGACCGATGGTGGTGAGGTTGGCCAGCAGCACCGGCAGCGTCGGTTTGACGGCGTTGAGCAGCCGCGACGCCTCGTCGGCAGCACCGGGACCGGTGCCCAGCAGCGTGCGGACCTGTGGGTCGTTCGCGGCCACCTGACCGGTGACACCGGCCAGGCTGCGGGCCCAGGTGCGGAGCTGATCGGCGGTCTGCGCCTGACCCTCGAGCAGTGGCCCGCTGTCGTCGATGAGTGAACGCATCTCGCCGCTGACGCCCTTGGCGTCCCCGACCACCGTCGCCGACGAGTCGAGCATCGATCCGAGATCGTATGCGGAGCCGTTGAGGGCCTTCGCCGATTCGTGGAGCAGGCCGCTGATCTTGTCCTTGGGAATGCTGTCGATCATCGCGCTCACCTCGTCGAGCATCGGCCCGACCGCCTGCGGGATCGACGTGTTCTCCACACCGATGACCGAACCGTCGTGCAGATACGGAGCGGATCCGGTGCGCGGCTGCAGATCGACGTACTGCTCACCGACCGCCGACACACTGCGCACAGCGGCGTGCAGGTCGGCGGGGATGTCCTGGTTCGTGCCGAGCGACAGCGTGGCCACCGCGCCCTGCCGGGTGGCGCGCACGTCGGTGACCTTCCCGACCTCGACACCGCGGTAGGTCACGTTCGAAAACCGGTAGAGGCCACCGGTGCCCGGCAGTTCGACGGTCACCGTCATCCGGCCGATCCCGAGCAGGGTGGGAGCCTGCAGGTACCCGAAGATCATCACACCCATCGCCACCACAGCGGTGACCGTGAAGATGATCAGCTGGGTACGCACGAAACGGGTGAGCATCAGTTACCCCCGACGCTCGGGGACGGATCGACGGTGTCGACCCCGTCGGACGTCTCGGTCAGCTCGGGAACAGGCGCCACCGCCGCCGGCGGGGCGACCGGGGCGTTGAGCGGATCCAGCGTGTAGTTGAGGTACCACGGGTCGCCGGGCGCCGGCACCATCGGGGTGCCCTCCTCCCCCCAGCGGGTGCCGAGGAACAGGCCGCGCTTGAGCCGCGGGATCGTGAAGTCGAAGATGATGAACTGGTTCATGTAGTCGCCCCGGATGGCCCGGTCGATGAAGCCCTGCGTGTAGGGGAACGTCGGGGCGTACGCCAGCGCCGTGCCGAGGTTCGGACCGACGTCGGCGAGCGCCTTGAGTGTCGGCTCCAGGTTCTTCAGGTTGCGCACGAGGTCGGCCTGGGTGTCCTCGACGAGGCCGGTGGCCGAATCGCTGAAGATCCGCAGTTTGTCCAGCGCGGTCGTGAGCCGGGGGCGTTCGGCGATCAGGACGTCGAGTGCAGGTGGGATGCGTTGCAGCGCAGAGGTGATGACCTCGCGCTGGCCGGCCAGAGTGCCGCCGAGCCGGTTGAGCGCGGCGAGGGAGGCGTTGATGTCGTCGCGCTGCGTGTCGAGCATTCCGACGAAGTCACGGAGTCGCACCAACAGGTCGCGCAACTTGTCTTCGCGACCGTTCAGGGTGGCGTTGAACTCCCGGATGATGTCCCCCGCCTGACCCAGCCCGCCGCCGTTGACGACGACGGACAGCGACGACAGGGTCTGCTCCGTCGACGGATAGGTCGACGATCTGTCGAGCCCGAGGGTGGTTCCCGGCTGCAGACGACCGCTCGGCAGCTTGCCCACCGGCGGATCGAGCGCCAGATGCATGGACCCGAGCAGGCTGGTCTGGCCCACGGTGGCGACGGCGTTGGCCGGGATCACCGTCTCGGGCCGCACCGTCACCTCGACGTCGGCGTGCCAGCCACGCAGGGTCATCTTGCCGACGGTGCCGACCACCACGTCGCTCACCATCACCGGCGAATTGGATTCCAGCGTACCGACATTGGCGAGCTGGACACGATACGTCGTCGCACCGGAACCGGTGCCCACGGTGCCGGGAAGCGGTATCGAGTTGAGCCCGTCGAAGGTGCACCCGGAGGCGATGACGGTCACGCAGGCGGCGACCGCTGCCACGCGGAGGGTCGAACGGCGGCCGATCATGCGGGTGGGCCTTCCTGCGCTGGTGACGGCGGTGCCTCCGCGGGAAGCAGCATGTCGTCCAGCGTGGCCGGGGCGGAGGCGCCGGCTGGGATGGGTGCGCCCGGGAGTAACGCCGGTGTCGGGTTCGCCGGTAGACCGTGGGGTGCGTATGTGCCCGGCGGACCGGGCGGTGTCCCCCACCCCGCGGGGGGTGGGACGTCCCCGCCGCCGGTGAAGGCGGACACCGCCGGGGGCGTCTCGGGGGGCGTCGGGCTGCCCCCGGCGCCGCCGGGCGCCAGCGCGGGGTCCGAATAGACGAGGTTCTCGGGGCTCGGCGACTTCTTGAGGTACGCGTTGATCGGCATGGGCAGGTAGTTGAAGTTCAACAGGCGAAGGGCGGGTCCCAGGTACTCCGCGCAGATCCTCGATGCCTCGGGCGCCGTCGCGTTGCGGACCGCGCCGATCGCCGAACAGATGAGCTGTACCGGGTTGGCGAAGTTGCCCATCGCGAACCCGCCGAGCATCGTGCCCGTGTCCGGGTGATAGATGTTGTACCCGTTGCCGATTGCGTTCGGCGCGACGTGCAGGACGTTCTCGAGGGCGACGCGGTTGTCGGCGACGTTCTGCGTCACGTTGGCCAGGCGCTGGATCTGTTCGGCGGTCTGATCGCGGCTGCCCGCGATGAAGCGCTGCACCTCTCCGACGGCCTCGGCGAGGTTGGTCAGCGCCGAGTCCATCTCCACCCGACTGCCGTCGACCACGCTGCTCACGGTGGCGAGACGGTCCTGGAACTGGACGATCTGAACGTTGCTGTCCCGCAGGGCTGTCACGAAGACCTGCAGGTTCTTGATGACGTCGACGATGTTGCCGCTGCCGTCGGCGAGGATGCGCCCCACCCCCGACAGTTGGGAGATGGTCTCCCGCAGCTTGTCGCCGTTGCCGGCCATCGCATTGGCCGCGCTGTCGATGAACCGACTGACCGACGTGTCGGACACTCTACCGGACGGGCCGAGTTCGCTTGCCAGCCTGGCCAACTGCTCCTTGACCTCGTCCCACTCGACCGGTATTGCGGTGCGCTCCACACCGATGACGGCGTCATCGGGCAGCACCGGACCGCTCGACTCGTAGGCCGGGGTGAGTTGGACGTAGCGGGCGGCGATCAGATTCGGCGCCACGATGATCGCCTTGGCGTCCGCGGGGATCGACACACCGCGGTCGACGGCGAGCGTGAACCTGGCCTGTTCGCCGACCGGCTCGATCGATTCGATGGTGCCGACCCGGACTCCGACGACCCGCACCTCGTCACCGGGGTAGATCGACGTGGCCGAGGTGAAGTACGCGGTGATGGTCCGCGGCGCGAAGAACTCCTGCCGCACGATCACCGCGGCGCCGGCGACGAGCAACGCCACCAACGCGACGGTCAGGACCTTGGCGGACTTGGTGCGGCCGATCATCGTGAACCACCCGGGATGCCGTTGTAGGGGAGCGGGAATTCGGCGCGCGGACCGGCGTTGTCCGGAGGCTGGCCGGCATTGACTCCGCGCCGGTAGCCGAGCGCGTAGTCGAGGAACGGCTGCAGCGCCCCACCCGGTATCAGGTTGCCGATGAAGGCGTTGTAGTAGAACCCGTTGTTGACCGCTTCGCCCTGAGTCACCTGATACTTGGCGAGGCCGTTGAGGGCTTTGCCGATGTTGTCCCGGTTGCGCTCCAACATCTCCGATACGGAGTTGAGCTTCTCCAGCGTCGGCGCCAGTTCCTGTTCGTTGTCCCGCACCAGACCGGTCAGCTGCTGCGACATCGCGGAGGTGTTGGCGAGCAGGTTGACGATCGCGTAGCGGCGCTGTTCGAGAACCGCCAGCAGGTCGTTGGCGCTCAGCAGCAGCGAGTTCACCTGCTGGCTCCGCTCGGACAGGATTGCGGTGACGTCGGCGGCACCGGCGAGCAGGTCACCCAGCGTCTCGTCGCGGTCGTTGAGGGACCGGGAGAGTTCGGTCAGGCCATCGAAGGTCGGGCCGAGCTGGGGTGCCAGCCGGTCGATCGTCTCGGACAGGATGTCCAGCGACTGGTTCAACGTGGCCGTGTCGGTGTCGGCGGTGTTGGCGGTGAAATCGCTGACCGCCTCGGTCAGCGAGTAGGGCGACGACGTCCGCGAAACCGGGATCGCCTCCATGGGGCCCAGCCGCCGCGAGCCCTTGGGTTCCACCGTCAGCATCCGCTCGCCGAGCAGGGTGCCGGTGCGGATGTGAGCGGTCGAATCCGAACCCAGCCGCACCTTCCCGTCGAGGGAGAAGGTCACCAGCGCCTTGCCCTTGTCCAGCACCACGTCGGACACCGTTCCGACGGTGACGCCGGAGACCTTGACATCGTTACCGGCAGCGAGCCCGCCGGCCTCGGCGAACACCGCCCGGTACTTCACCGAGGTCGCCATCGACCACAGCTGCTGCGGCTGAAGGCCGACGACGATGACCAGCACGATGAGCATTAGGCCGATGAAACCGGCACGGACCGAGGATGATCCACCATATTTCAGCATCAGGGCTCAGCACACCTTCCGGTGTCTTGCTTGATCCAGGGGAAGTAGGCGGTGCGCCCCTGCAGATCGGTGACTCGTACGGACAGCCCGCAGAGGTACTGGTTGAGCCAGCTGCCGTAGGCGCCGAGGCGCACCAGCTTGCGGTAGTTGCCCGGGGCCTTCTGCAGGGAGATGTCGAGCAGCTCCTTGTCCTTCTCCAGCAGCGGCGCAACCCGGTTGAGCTGGTCGATGGATCCGGCCAGCGGGGGGCGCGCCTCGGTCATGAGGTCGGCCAGCGATGCGGTGCCCTTGTCGAGGGATTCGATGGCCGCACCGATGGGATCGCGGTCCTGCGCCAGGCCGGTGACGAGTTCCTCGAGTCGCGCGACGGCGCCGGAGAACTTGTCGCCGTCGCGCGACATGGTCTCGACCACGGTGTTGAGGTGGTCGATCATCTGCCGGACAGTCTCACCGTTGGCGGCGATGGAGTTGGTGAACGACGAGGTCCTGGCGAAGAGGGACTCGATGTCCCCGCTCTGACCCTGCAGGATCTGGATCAGCGAGTGGGTCAGCGCGTTGACGTCCTCGGGATTCAGTCCCCTGATCACCGGTTTGAGGCCGCCGAGGAGCAGGTCGAGGTCGAGCGCGGGTTCGGTGCGGTCCTTGGGAATCCGCGACCCGGCGGGTTGGATCTGCGTCGAGCCGGGGCCGTCGACGAGTTCGAGGTAGCGGTCACCGACGAGGTTCAGGTAGCGCACGGCCACCCTCGTCCCGGTGGTCAGCACGACGTCGGTGCGGGCGTCGAAGTCGACCACCACCGTATTGTCCGGTTGCAGGGAGACACCGTTGACCGTGCCGACCCGGATACCCGCAATACGCACGGAGTCACCGGATTTCACGCTCGATGCATCGCCGAACACCGCGGAGTACTCGTTGGCCGATCCGGCACGGTACTGGCCGAAGATCGCGACCAGCGCGGCGGTGAACAGCACCATCACCACGGCGAACACCCCGAACTTGACCACCGTGGGGCCCAGCCGCCTCATCCCGGCTGGCCGATCTGCGAGGTGTTGCGCGGCGGTCCGTCGAGGGGTCCGAACAGCATCTGCTTGAGCCCCTCGGAGTTGAGCAGGATGCCCTGGTTGCCGTACTGCGCCGGGTTGGCGTCGATGTCGGAGACGACGTACGGCGCGCGGGTCTCGTAGCCCACGTCGGGCAGGCCCACACACTGCGGTCCGCCGCGCGCCGCCACCTTCGGCAGGTTCTGGGGGTACCGGTAGCGCTCGGTACCCAGGACGAACGAATCCAGCAGCAGCACACCGGGAACCGGTGGTGGCGGCGCCATGGCCAACGGCAGCATCCCGGCCAGACCGCAGTTCAGTGCGGTGTGGTACTGGTTGGTCAGATCCGTCGTGGGCACCAGCAGCCGCATGACGTCGGTGAACGCGCCGCGGTTCGTCGCCACGACGTCGTTGCCGACCTCGGCGAGCCCGATGGCGCTGACCAGCAGAGCATCGAGGTCGCTCTGCCGTTCCACCAGCGTGTCACTGATCCGCGACGCATTGTCGGCCGTGGCGAGCAGATCGGGAGCAGCGTCGGCATAGGCGTTGAGAACCCCTGGGGCGACGGCGATGTCGCGGCTGAGGTTGTCCATGCTGGGGTCGAGGTCGGCGAGCAGGGTGTCGAGGTCGACCAGCGTTCGGCCGAACTTCTCGCCCCGTCCGGCGAGGCCCTGAGACAACGCGCCCAGCGTCTCGTTGAGCTTGGCGGGTTCCACCTTCGCCAGGACGGACACGAGTTGCTCGAACACCGTGTTGATCTCCACGGTCACGTGTCCGGCGTCGAGCACCTGACCGGCGCGCAACGGGTCCGGTGAAGGGTTGGCCGGCGGCACCAATTCCACTGCCTTGGAACCGAATACCGTCGTCGACCCGACATTGACCAGGACATTGGACGGGATGATCGCCAGTTGGGAAGGATCCATCGCGAGCCGGATGGCGGCCCGGCCGTCCGGCAGCGCCTCGATCGCGGCGACCTTGCCGACCTGCGCCCCGTGCAGTTTCACCTTGGCATCGGGGTTCATCACCAACCCGACGCGGTCGGAGACGACGGTCACCGTCGCACTTCTCGTGAACGACCCGTTGAACAGTCCGACCGCCAACGCGACGATCGCGGCGATGCACACCACGGCCAGCGTGCCCGCCACGTTGCGCGCGGAGATCGACTTCATCGTCACACCACGCCTATCCGGACAGGTTGAAGTTGCCGTTGGAGCCGTACACGGACAGCGAGACCAGCAGCGTGACCGCCACGACGACGATCAGCGAGGTGCGGACCGCGTTGCCGACGGCCACCCCGACACCGGCCGGTCCGCCGGTCGCGAAGTAGCCGAAGTAGGTGTGGATGAACAACACCGTGAGCGCCATCAGGATCGCCTGCAGGAACGACCACAGCAGATCGACCGGGTTGAGGAAGGTGTTGAAGTAGTGGTCGTAGAGCCCGCCGGACTGGCCGAACAGCACCACGGTGGTGAGTTGTGATGCCAGGAAGGACAGGATCACCGCCACCGAGTACAGCGGGGTGATCGCGATCATCCCGGCAATGATGCGGGTGCTCACCAGGTATTCGATCGGGCGGATGCCCATGGTCTCGAGTGCGTCGACCTCTTCGTTGATGCGCATCGCGCCCAACTGTGCGGTGACGCCGGCGCCGAAGGTGGCGGCCAGACCGATTCCGGCGACCACGGGTGCGGAGATGCGGACGTTGATGAAGGCGGCCAGGAATCCGGTGAGGGCCTCAATGCCGATGTCGCCCAGCGAGCTGTAGCCCTGCACCGCCAGGGTGCCACCCGCGGCGAGAGTGAGGAACCCGACGATGACGACAGTCCCGCCGATCATCGCGAGTGTCCCTGCGCCCATGCTGATCTCGGCGATCAGCCGGACGATCTCCTTGCGGTAGTGCATCGCCGCATGCGGGGTGCCGGCCAGTGCGCGGCCGTAGAACAGGATGTGGTCGCCGAGGCGGCCCACCAGCGAGGCCGGCTTTCGGAACTGGCTGACCACGCGCGGATAGGCCGTGCCCAGCGTGGTGAGTGTGCCCATCCGCTAGCCCGCCGTCATCCGGATGCCGATCGCGGTCACGACCACGTTGATGACGAACAGTGCCATGAAGGCGTACACCACGGTCTCGTTGACCGCGTTGCCCACGGCCTTGGCGCCGCCCCTGTTGATCGACAGTCCGCGGTAGCAGGCGACCAGTCCGGCGATCAGCCCGAACAGTGCGGCCTTGACGCACGAGATGATCACCTCACCGATCCCGGTCAGCAGGGTGATACCCGCGGCGAACGCACCGGGGTTGACGTCCTGCACGAACACCGAGAACGCGTAGCCGCCGACGATGCCGATGATGACGACCAGGCTGTTGAGCAGCAACGCCACCAAGCCGGACGCCAGCATCCGCGGAGTCACCAGGCGCGCAACGGGATTGATGCCCAGCACCTCCATCGCCTCGATCTCCTCGCGGATGGTGCGCGAACCGAGGTCGGCACACATCGCGGTGGCGCCCGCGCCGGCCACGATCAACACCGTCACCAGCGGGCCGACCTGGGTGACCGCACCGAAGGCCGCGCCCGCACCCGACAGATCGGCGGCGCCGAGTTCGCGCAGGAGGATGTTCAGCGTGAAGCTCACCAGCACGGTGAACGGGATCGCGACCAGAAGGGTGGGCGCCAGGGAGACCCGTGCCACGAACCACGACTGCTCGAGGAACTCCCGGGCCTGAAAGGGCCGCCGGAAGGTGAACCGAACCGCATCGAGGGCCATCCCGAACAGCCCGCCGACCGCGCCCAGCGGCCGATCCAGATCTGCCCGGTTCACCAACGCTCCTCCTTACCTACCACCGCAGGCGGTGGCTCGAGGGGCAACAGTGGCATCCGGGTGAGCGGGGGCACATCTCCCGTCCCGCCCATCGGGATAACGCGGCGGCACCGGCCCGGTCGCCGCGGTCGTGTTCGACGCGCGCGATCCGTCCGTGGTGGGAGTTCATTCGGGTCGACGGACCCGAGAGATCATCAGTTTTTCTGATGATGCGTGAAAATCTTTAGCTGTACTGGTTCATGACGGCCTCTTACCGTCGACGTCGTGACCTACCCCGTCGTCCTCGGCTTTCTGTCGGCGCTCACGCTGATCGCCGCCATCGGCGCGCAGAACGCGTTCGTCCTGCGCCAGGGCATCCGTGGTGAACACGTCGCCGCCGTCGTCGCGTTGTGCACGGTGTCCGACGTCCTGTTGATCGGCGCCGGCATCGCCGGCTTCGGCGCGCTCGTCACCGCCCACCCCGCAGCGCTGGACATCGCACGGTTCGGTGGCGCCGCGTTCCTGATCGGCTATGGACTGTTGGCCGCCCGGCGCGCCGCGCGACCGGCCGCACTCACGCCATCGGAGCAGGGCCCGGCCCGCCTCGTCGGGGTGCTCGTCACATGCGCGGCACTGACGTGGCTCAACCCCCACGTCTATCTCGACACGGTCGTGCTGCTCGGCGCCCTGGCCAACGAGCACCGCGAGGACCGCTGGCTCTTCGGTGTCGGCGCCGTCACGGCGAGCGCCGTCTGGTTCACCGCTCTGGGCTTCGGCGCGCGCCGCCTCGGCGGCCTGTTCTCGGCACCGTCGACGTGGCGGGTTCTCGACGCGCTGATCGCAATGATCATGATCGCTCTCGGCGTCGCCGTCGCGCTCGGATGAGTTTCTTGATTTCCTGACGACAAATCCCAGGAAATCTGTTCTCCAGCGAATTCGGAGCGTAGCCTGGGCGCAGGCCTGGGGCTCTCCCGAGCGGTTGTTCTCCCTAGCGCCGCGAGGGGGAGTTCCAGGCCATTCGTGGCTCATTGGCCAGGTCGACTCCGTCACGCCCGTCACATGAGACACATGCGACGCGTCCGTCGCATGGAATACCCGCAAATAATGACGTAGTTGGATATTCCAACACCTATGACGTTCTCGTTCGCTGCAGCCCGATCACGTTTGCGAAACCCGCAGATGGGTGACTATGTCTTATGCGCACCCCCAAATCGGTATTCATCACCGGCGCCGCCGCCGGCATCGGCCGCAAAACCGCGATCGCGTTCGCCCGGAAGGGCTACACCGTCGGAGCGTTCGACATCGACGAGGTCGGACTGAAGACGCTCACCGAGGAACTCGACCGGGTGCAGACCCCCGTCGTCACCGGTCACCTCGACGTGACCGACAGCGACGAGATGTCCCAGCGCATCGAGGAGTTCACCCAGGTCACCGGGGGCCGCCTCGACGTCCTGATCAACAACGCGGGAATCCTTCGGGCCGGACGGTTCGAGGAACTCGACCTCGCCGGCCACTTCAAGGAGATCGACATCAACGCCAAGGGCGTGGTCAACGGTCTCTACGCCGCGTTCCCGCACCTGCGCAACACGCCCGGATCGGTCGTCGTCAACCTCGCCTCGGCCAGCGCGATCTACGGACAGGCCGAACTCGCGAACTACAGCGCCACCAAATTCTTCGTGCGCGGCATCACCGAAGCCCTCGACCTCGAATGGAACCGGTACGGCATCCGGGTGATCGCCATGTGGCCGCTCTACGTCCAGACGGCGATGACCGACAACATCAAGACCGGCACCACCGACTCGCTCGGCATCCGGTTGACCGCCCAGGACATCGCCGACGCCATCGTCGCCGCCGTCGAACCGACGGCACTCCGCCGCGCACTGCACCAGGTGCACTTCCCCGTCGGCGCACAGTCGAAGGTGCTCGCCACCGGCGCCCGCTTCTCACCCGCATGGCTCACCAGGCTGGTCAACAAGAAGCTGGCCCACTCCTGACTTTGGCCTCACGCTGAGCGCAACCGGTGCCCGCCCCCTCGGGCGCCGGTACGTTCCGCATCCATGAACGAGGATTGGTTGGCCGTCATCGTCGGCCTGACTCTGCTCGCGCTCGTCCTGATCGGCGCGATCCCCGGCAGCGTCATCCCATGACGGAACAGGCCTCCCGGACCAGCCCCGAGGAACGCGCCGAGGATCGCCGCTCATCGGGCATCGGCTACGCGGTCGCGGGGGTGTCCGTCGTGCTGGCGCTCGGCGCGGCGACCCGGTTCCTCGAAGCCCAGGTGCCACGGTGGGCAGACGGCACCGCGTTCGAGGGTGTGGCCAAATCCGTCGAATTCCCGGTCTACGCCATCGCTTTGGGCCTCCTCGGCAACGTGGTGCTGAGCCGCCTCGCGTTACGCGACGCGCTGTCCGGCGGCTTCCGCACCGAGTTCTTCATCAAGACCGGCCTGGTGCTGCTCGGGGCGTCGATCAACCTGAAGGTGCTCGTCACCGCGGCGGGACCGGCCATCATCCAGGCGCTGCTGCTGATCTCCATCGTCTTCGGGTTCACCTGGTGGCTCGGCGGTCGCCTCGGACTCGAGGACAAACTGCGTGCCCTGCTCGCCTCGGCCGTGTCCATCTGCGGGGTGAGCGCGGCCATCGCCGCGGCCGGTGCGGTCCAGGCCAAGCGCGAGCAACTCGCCTACGCCGCCTCGCTCGTCATCGCGTTCGCGCTGCCGTCGATCTTTCTGCTGCCCTGGCTCGCCCGGGTGTTCGGCCTGCCCGATGCCGTGGCCGGCGCGTGGATCGGCGGCAACATCGACACCACCGCCGCGGTCGCCGCCTCCGGAGCCATCGCCGGTGAGGACGCCCTGCAGATCGCCACCATCGTCAAGACCACGCAGAACGCGCTGATCGGCATCGTCGCCATCGCCCTGACCGCCTACTTCGCGCTCAAAGTCGAACGGCGCAGCGCGCAAGACGCTCGTCCCACGGTCGGCCAGTTCTGGGAGCGCTTCCCGAAGTTCGTGCTCGGGTTCATCGCCGCATCGATCGTCGGCACCCTCTATCTGCAAGGGGGCGGGGACAAGGCCACCATCACCACGGTCAACGACCTGCGGACGTGGTTCTTGATCTTCGCGTTCGTCGCGATCGGCCTCGAGTTCTCGCTACGTGGTCTGCGCGAGGCGGGTTGGCGTCCGGTCGCCGTGTTCGCCTCGGCCACCGTCGTCAACATCGTGGTCGCACTCGGTCTCGCGCTCGTGTTGTTCGGCAGCTTCGAGGTGGGTTAGCGGTTACGCTCGCCGCGTGTCAACTGCCTGGTCGCGGCGCAACTTCCTGGCCATGACCGCCACGCTCGCCGGTTCGACGGTGCTCGCCGGCTGCGGGGGCGACGCGCCCGGCACCGTCGCGAAGGACGGCTCCGTCACCGTCACGCACGCCTTCGGCGAGACCCGCATCCCCGGGCCGCCCACCCGCGTCGTCAGCGCCGGACTCACCGAACAGGACGACCTGCTGGCCGTCGAGGTCGTGCCGATCGCCGTCACCGACTGGTTCGGCGGTGAGCCGTTCGGCGTATGGCCATGGGCGCGAGGCCAACTCGGGCCCGCTCAGCCGACGGTGCTCAGCCTCGGCGACGGTATCCAGATCGAGGCGATCCGCGCGCTGAACCCCGACCTGATCGTCGCCACCAACGCCGGCCTGGACGCCGACACCTACACGACGCTGTCGGAGATCGCGCCGACGGTGGCGCAGAGCGGGTCCGCCGCATTCTTCGAGCCGTGGAAGGACCAGGCCACGATCATCGGCCAGGCGGTGTTCAAGGCCGACGAGATGGCGGCGCTGATCGCCCGCGTCGACGAGAAATTCACCAACGCGGCCTCGGCCAATCCACAGTTCGGCGGAAAGAAGGCGCTGCTGCTGCGCGGCCCGCTCTACCGCGACAGCGTCCAGGCCGTACGCCCGGGTTGGCGCACCGACTTCCTCACCCAGATGGGCTTCACCGTCGCCGACCCCGGCGATCCGCTGATCCCCCGCGACCGGATGGCGTCGGTGCTCGACGCCGCCGACGTCCTCATCTGGACGACCGAGAGCGAACAGGAACAGGGCGCGCTGCTCGCCGATCCGACCATCGCGGGTCTGAAAGCCGTCGCGGGTGGGCGCACCATCTTCACCGACAAGGAACTCGCCGGGGCGATCGCGTTCGCCTCCCCGCTGTCCTATCCGCTGGTCGCCGACCGGCTGCCGCCGCTGCTCGCGCAGATCCTGGCCTGACACAATGTGCCGATGACCGTCGCGCCGACAGATCACCGCGGTTCCGCGACCATCGGCTCGGCCTACTACCCCACGCTGGTCGCCGTGTTCACCGGCCTGGTGCTGATCTCCAACGTCGCGGCCACCAAGGGGGTGGCGTTCGGGCCGCTGCTCACCGACGGCGGCTTCCTCGTCTTCCCCCTCACCTACGTCATCGGTGACGTGCTCAGCGAGGTGTACGGATTCCGCGCCGCCCGCCGGGCGGTGTTCATCGGCTTCGCCATGCAGGCGCTCGCGGTGCTGGTGCTGTGGACGACCGTGCGGTTGCCCGGCGCCCCCGACTACGCCAACCAGGACGCGCTGGCCACCACCGTCGCCGCGATCACCGGTCTGGCGGTCGCCGGGTTGTCCGGCTTCCTCGTCGGTCAGCTCGTCAACGCCTGGGTCGTGGTGCAGGTCAAACAGCGCACCAAGGAGCAGTACCTGTGGGCGCGGCTGCTCGGATCGACCGTGGTGGGCCAGTTCGCCGACACCCTGGTCTTCTGCGCGATCGCGGCGCCGATCATCGGCTTCGGGAACATGGGCTCGTTCGCCGTCTACGCGGCGCTCGGGTGGGTGTACAAGACCGTGATCGAAGCGGCGATGCTACCGGTGACCTACCGGGTGATCGCCACGATCAAGCGTCGCGAACCGACCTACGAGCCCGCGGTCTGAGCCTTCTTTAAAACACCTCTGGCAACCCTTCTCAGGGAGCGGACGCCGGACGTTACCCAGCGGTAGCTTTGGGTATGACCGCAGTACCGGATGTGATGGAGCCGATGGTCCTGGGCACAGTGCTCGACTACGGCGACCGCGCGCTGCTTCTCCAGTTCGACGACACCGCTCAGGTACTGGCGTGGACCGATGCGGTCCGCGCCGCGGGCCTACCCGGCGTCGTCGACATCGTGCCGGGTTCGCGCACCGTGCTCGTCAAACTCGACGGCCCGCGATATCAGGCGCCGACCCGGCAGCGGCTGGCCGCCCTGCGCATCGATCGGGGCGCCGTCGCGGAATCCGCGAGCCCGCCGGACCGCGCCGACGCCGTCATCGACGTCGTCTACGACGGCGCGGACCTCGCCGACGTCGCGCGGCTGACCGGGATGGACACCGACCAGGTCGTGGCCGCCCACACCGGCACGCTGTGGCGGGTCGGATTCGGGGGCTTCGCACCGGGTTTCGCCTACCTCGTCGGCGGCGACGAGCGGTTGCACGTCCCGCGTCGCGCGGAACCCCGCACCAAGGTGCCTGCCGGTTCCGTCGGGTTGGCCGGTGAGTTCAGCGGGGTGTACCCGCGCGAGTCGCCCGGCGGGTGGCAGTTGATCGGCCACACCGACGCCGTGCTGTGGGACGTGGACCGGGAGAACCCGGCGCTGCTCACCCCGGGTATGTGGGTCGAGTTCCGCGTCGCGGAATAGGCAACGCGAAATGAGCACGGTCGGATGAGGAGCAGACGATGACGACTCTGGAGATTCTGAACACCGGGCCGCTGGCACTGGTCGAAGACCTCGGCCGCCCCGGGCTGGCACACATGGGCGTCACCCGATCGGGTGCCGCGGACCGCCGCGCGCACGCCCTGGCCAACCGCCTGGTCGCCAACCCCGGTGATCGCGCGACCGTCGAGGTGATGTTCGGCGGGCTCACCGCCCGGGTCCGCGGAGGCGACGTCACCGTCGCCGTCACCGGCGCCGACACCGACCCCGCCGTCAACGGAAAACCGTTCGGCACCAACAGCATCCACTACGCGCACGACGGCGACGTGATCTCGCTGGGGATGGCGCAGGCCGGGCTGCGCAGCTACCTCGCAGTGCGCGGCGGTATCGACGTGGCGCCGGTGCTCGGCTCCCGCAGCTACGACGTCATGTCCGCCATCGGACCGCAACCGCTCAAACCCGGTGACGTGCTGCCCGTCGGCGAGCACACCGAGGACTTCCCCGAACTCGATCAGGCGCCGGTGGCGGCGATCGACGACGACGTGCTCGAACTCATGGTGGTGCCCGGACCGCACGACGACTGGTTTGTCGACCCCGAATTCCTGGTACGCACCAACTGGCAGGTCACCAACCGCAGCGACCGCGTCGGTATGCGGCTGGTCGGCATGCCCCTGGACTACCGGTGGCCCGACCGGCAACTGCCCAGCGAGGGAGCCACCCGCGGAGCGATTCAGGTGCCGCCCAACGGTTTACCGGTCATCCTCGGCCCGGACCATCCCGTCACCGGCGGGTACCCGGTGATCGCTGTGGTGGTCGACGAGGACATCGACAAGGCCTCGCAGGCCCGCCCCGGACAGACCGTGCGGCTGCACTGGTCGCGGCCGCGCAAACCGTTCGCATGAGGAGCTGTTGCAGAATAGCCAGGTGAATCGGCTGTTCCGCCGCGGAGGGTCCTCGGCCACACCTCCGCCGGCGGCTGCGCCGGCCTGGTTCGCCGCGGCCGTGGGGCAGCGGCCGCGACACCACACGATCGAGGTCGAAGGCTGCCCGATCCGGGTGCGCGCGTGGGGTGAGCCCGGCAACCCGCCGCTGGTGTTCGTGCACGGTGGTGGCGCCCACTCCGGATGGTGGGATCACATCGCGCCGTTCTTCACCCGCACCCACACCGTCGTCGCCCCCGACCTGAGCGGCCACGGTGACAGCGGAACACGCCAGAGCTACGCGGTGGCCGCCTGGGCGCGCGAGGTACTCGCATCCGCGAGCGTCTCGGGATCGTCGGCGCGGCCGACCATCGTCGGCCACAGCATGGGTGGCTGGGTGACCGCCGCCGCGGCCACCCGGTACGGGGCACAGATCGACAGCGTGCTGATCATCGATTCGCCCCTGCGGGATCGCGCTCCCGAGGAGAACCGGCTGCGCAACCGGAGGCGCGACAGTCCGGGATATCGCACCGAGGCGGAGATCCTCGCGCGCTTCAAGGCGGTTCCCGCCCAAGAGGTGACACTGTCCTACATCGCCGACCCCATCGCCAGGCAGTCGGTACGCCACACCGACAACGGGTGGGTGTGGAAGTTCGACCCCGAGATCTTCGGTGGTGACCTGCTCGAGCAGACCGCGGCCGAACACGAGATCGTCGAGGAGACCTTCACCCGACTCCCGTGCCGGGTGGGATATCTGCGGTGCGAGAACGGGATCGTCCCGCCGGCGATGGCCGAACAGATCCGCTCCATCCTGCAGTTGCGCGGACCGTTCGTGGAACTCGCGGAGGCGGGGCACCATCCGATGCTGGACCAACCGCTTCCGCTGGTGGCGACGATCCGGACGCTACTCGAATTCTGGTCGATCACCTGATCGGTGCCGGCGTTGTGGCGGGAACGCCGCGCTGGTACAACGATGGTGTGCTGCCGCAACTTTCCAGTGAGGTTCGCGGTCACGGGGTGATCCACACCGCGCGGCTGGTACACACCGCCGACCTCGACAACGAGACCCGCGAAGGCGCCCGTCGGATGGTCAGCGAGGCTTTTCGCGGTGACTTCACCGACGACGACTGGGAACACGCCCTCGGCGGTATGCATGCGCTGATCTGCAGCCACGGCGTGCTGATCGCCCACGCCGCGGTGGTGCAGCGCCGACTTCTCTACCGTGACGCGGCGCTGCGCTGCGGCTACATCGAAGCCGTGGCGGTGCGTGAAGACTGTCGCGGGCAGGGACTGGGCAGCGCCGTGATGGACGCGTGCGAACAGGTGCTGCGCGGCGCCTACCAACTCGGCGCACTCGCGACCTCGACGATGGCCCGGCCGATGTACCGGGCCCGCGGCTGGGTACCGTGGCGGGGGCCGACGTCGGTGCTGTCCCCCGGCGGGCGCATCAGCACCCCCGAAGACGACGGGTCGGTGTTCGTCTACCCGGTCGGCTCGGCACTCGGGAGCACCGACCTCGACACCACCGCCGAATTGACCTGCGACTGGCGCCACGGCGACGTCTGGTGATCTCACACCGCTTCGCCCGCAGTGGTGAGCGGAATTTCACGGCGGGGTCATCGCCTGCAGCTTTGGGGTAACGAACACTTCCTACCGTTGCCGCCATGTCGCACCGCATCACCGACTGGGATCCCGAGGACACGATCGCCTGGGAAGCCGGTAACAAGTACATCGCCCGCCGCAACCTGATCTGGTCGGTAGCCGCCGAGCACATCGGCTTCTCCGTGTGGTCCATCTGGTCGGTCATGGTGTTGTTCATGCCCGAGGCCGTCTACGGATTCTCCGCGGGCGACAAGTTCCTGCTCGGTGCCACCGCGACCCTCGTCGGGGCCTGCCTGCGAATCCCCTACACGCTGGCCACCGCGAGGTTCGGCGGGCGCAACTGGACGGTGTTCTCGGCATTCGTGCTGCTGATCCCGACCCTCGGCACCATGGTGTTGCTCGCCAATCCCGGTCTGCCGCTGTGGCCGTACCTGCTGTGTGCGGCGCTGGCCGGCTTCGGTGGCGGCAACTTCGCCTCCTCGATGACCAACATCAATGCCTTCTACCCGCAGCGACTCAAGGGGTGGGCACTGGGCCTCAACGCCGGCGGCGGCAACATCGGGGTGCCGATGATCCAGCTGGTCGGGCTGCTCGTCATCGCCACCGCGGGTAACCGGCAGCCGTACTGGGTGTGCGCGGTCTACCTGGTGGCACTGGCCGTCGCCGGTATCGGCGCGGCGCTGTACATGGACAACCTCGAACAGCACAAGATCGACTTCACCGCGATGAAAGACATTCTGCGGGAACGGGATACGTGGGTGATCTCGCTGCTCTACATCGGCACGTTCGGCTCGTTCATCGGGTTCGCGTTCGCATTCGGTCAGGTGCTGCAGATCAACTTCGCCGCCCGCGGGCAGAGTCCCGCCGAGGCGTCGCTGCACGCCGCGCAGATCGCGTTCGTCGGCCCGCTGCTCGGCTCGTTGTCACGGGTGTACGGCGGCAGACTGGCCGACCGCATCGGCGGTGGCCGTGTCACCCTCGCCGTGTTCGCCGGCATGATCCTCGCGGCCGGAGTGCTGGTCACCGTCAGCACCCTCGACGACGGCAGCCCGGGTGCGGCGACCGCCGCCACGATGATCGGCTACGTCGTCGGCTTCATCGCCCTGTTCCTGCTGTCCGGCATCGGCAACGGGTCGGTGTACAAGATGATCCCGTCGATCTTCGAGGCGCGCAGCCGCTCGCTGGACGCCGGCGAGGAGCAGCGGGTGGCCTGGTCGCGCGCGATGTCCGGGGCGCTGATCGGGTTCGCCGGCGCCATCGGTGCGCTCGGCGGGGTGGGCATCAACCTCGCGCTGCGGCAGTCCTACCTCTCGAGCGGGTCGGCCACCACCGCGTTCTGGATCTTCGCAGTGTTCTACGTGGTGGCCTCCGCGGTCACCTGGGTCATGTACGTGCGCCGCCCGAGCGGCGACGCATCGGTCGACCGCGCGTCGCGGCCGGACCTGGCGCGTACGTGACCACCGGATCCGTGGACAGGACGACAACGGCGTCGTCCTGTCCACACCGACCTGTCCACACCGACGGCTATGGCAATCGCCCGGCAATAGGCCGGAAACAGATGCGAAACACGACCTGCATACACAGAACACATGAGTGAGCCTGACTGGGCACCGCTCACCGGATTCCGGGTGGCGGTGACCTCCGCCCGACGCGCCGAGGAGCTGAGCGCACTGCTGCGCCGCCGCGGCGCCACCGTCACCAGCGCGGCCGCGATCGCGATGGTGCCGCTACCCGACGACGACGAACTGCGGGCCCATACCCAGGCACTGATCGACGCACCGCCTGACATCGTGATCGCGACCACCGGGATCGGGCTGCGCGGCTGGATCGCCGCCGCCGACGGCTGGGGCGTCGCCGCCGAACTCACCGCGGCCCTGGCGGGGGCCCGCATCGTCTCCCGCGGACCCAAGGCGACCGGCGCGCTCCGGGCCGCCGGCCTGCCCGAGGAGTGGTCACCGGATTCGGAGTCGTCCCGGGAGGTGCTGCGCTATCTGCTCGACGGCGGCATCGCCGGCAAGCGCATCGCCGTCCAGTTGCACGGCGCCACCGACGACTGGGATCCCTTCCCCGAATTCCTCGACGAACTGCGGGCCGCAGGCGCCGACGTGGTGCCGATCCGGGTGTACCGCTGGCGTCCGGCACCCCGCGACGGCGACTTCGACCAGTTGGTGGCGGGTATCGCCGAGGAGAAGTTCGATGCCGTCAGCTTCACCTCCGCACCGGCTGTGGCGTCGGTGCTCATGCGGGCCACCGAGATGGGTGTCGCCGACCGGGTGCTGACGGCCCTGCGGACCAACGTGCACGCGATGTGCGTCGGCCCGGTCACCGCGCGTCCCCTGGTCCGGCTCGGGGTTCCGACGTCGGCGCCGGAGCGCATGCGGTTGGGTGCGCTGGCCCGCCACATCACCGACGAACTTCCACTGTTGCAGGCCCGCACCGTTCGGGTGGCCGGACACCTGCTCGAGATCCGCGGTACCTGCGTACTCGTGGACGGTGTGGTCAAATCGCTGTCCCCGGCCGGGATGGCCACCATCCGCGCACTCGCGCACCGGCCCGGCGCGGTGGTGTCGCGCACCGACCTGCTTGGCGCATTGCCCGGCAGCGGCACCGACACCCACGCTGTCGAGACCGCGGTGCTGCGGCTGCGAACCGCGTTGGGCGACAAGCAGATCGTGTCCACGGTCGTCAAACGCGGATACCGGCTCACCGTCGACGACGATCTGGCGGAGGCCCTGTGAGCGCCCCGGCCAACCGGATCCTGGTCGCGCACGGCACCCGCAAGTCCAGCGGTGTGGCGCTGATCGGTGACATCGCCGACCGGGTCGCCGCCACCCTCGGATCGCCGGTCGGCGTCGCCTTCGTCGACGTGCTGGGCCCGACCCCGTCCGACGTACTGTCCGCGCTACCCGATCGCCCGGCCGTCCTGGTACCCGCGTTCCTGTCCAGGGGCTACCACGTGCGCAGCGATATCCCGGCGCATGTGGCGGCCAGCGGCCACCCGGATGTGACGGTCGCCGACGCACTGGGCCCTGACGCGCAGCTGGTACGGGTGGTGGGCGACCGGCTCATCGAATCCGGCTGGGCGCCTGGCGATTCCGTCATCCTCGCCGCGGCGGGCACCTCGGACCCGCTGGCGCTGCGCGATCTGCACACCACCGCAGCGTCGCTGTCGGCGGTCACCGGTGCCCGGGTCGACCTGGCGTTCGCCGCCACGGGCCGACCCCGCGTCGACGAGGCGGTCGCCGCGGCGCGCCGCAGCGGCGCCCGGCGGGTCGTGGTGGCGTCGTACCTGTTGGCCGACGGCCTGTTCCAGGACCGGCTGCGGGCCAGCGGCGCCGACATCGTCACCGCCCCGCTGGGCACCCACCCGGGACTGGTGCGGCTGATCGCGAGCCGGTTCCGGCGGGCGCGGATCCCGATCGCGGCGTAACGGTCAGTTGCGGCCGGACGGACCGTCGGCGGCCACCACCTGCCGGGCGACCGCCTCGATCGAATCGTTCTGCTGTTTGGCCAGTTTCACCAGCAGCGCGTAGGCCTGGGCCACGTCCACATCGAAGTCCCGCATCAGCAGCGTCTTGGCCTGGTTGATGACGGTCGACCGCGGTGACCGGCCGTGGCTGCGGGTACGGTACGCCGCCGTCATCGCCTCGGCGACGTGCGAGGCGACGATCGCGCCGGCGGACTCGGTGCGGGCGTCCAGCCCCCGCGGACGGTCGGCGTACAGGTTGAGGGTCGCCGACGAGCGACCGTCCCGGAACACCGGCAACGCCAGGATCGCGCGCACCGGCGTGGCGTCCACCGACTTGGCGGTGAAGGCCGGCCATCGGGATTCATCGGTCAGATCGTCGGCGCGGACCACGCGATGCTCGGTCGCGGCGTCGAGACAGGGACCCTGCCCGCAACCACGCTGGACGTTGTCGAGAACCAGAGGGTGGCCGTCCGTGGCCGCCAGACACCGGATGTCGTCATCATCGGCCATCAGCGTCACACTCGCGTGGTCGACCCCGGGGAGGTGGGACACCGCCAGCGCCGTGAGCCCCGCCAACACACCGGTCAGGTCTGCCTGTGCCCGTCGCGTCGAGTGGCGCAGGCAGTGCTCGAGCACCTCGTCCAGGCGCTCGACACCCGCCGTCATCGTCCGATGGTACCCGGATAGCGCCACGTCAAACGCCGGTTCGGCGCGTCCTGACGGGGTATCTCGACGAGCATGAACATCCATCGCATCCTCGCCGGAGTCGAAGAGGTGAAGTCGCTGGACGCACCGGCCCACGCCAGCGCCCGCATCGCGAGTCAAGTGGTCGACGGTGCCCGGCTGGGCCACGTCCTGCGGGGCTCCTGGCTCGGCCACCCCGTCCACCCGCTGTTGGTCACGTTGCCGATCGGCACGTGGATGACGTCGGTCGTCTTCGACGTCGTGTTCAAAGATGTCGCGACCGCGCGCCGACTCGTCGGCGTGGGACTGGTCGCGACACCGCCCACGGTGCTGGCCGGGTGGGCGGACTACGTGCTGCTCAACAAACGTCAGCAGCGGGTCGGCCTGGTGCACGCGGTGTCCAACGCCGTCGGGGTGACGCTCTTCGGTCTGGCCTACCGGGCCTACCGCAAGGAGAAGGTGCGCACAGCGCGGGTGTACAGCCTGCTCGGCCTGGGCGCCATCAGTGTCGGCGGTGCGCTCGGCGGCCACCTGTCCTATGCGCAGGGTGCGGGCGTGTTCCGCTGGCAACCGGTGCGGGCCCTCACCCACCGCGGCCCGGTGGAGTACCGGCGCGCCGCCTGAGCGCTAGCCCTCGATCTCGACGATCCCGTCGGCGGTCCGCCGCGTCCGGTACACCGGCAGCGACACCGACGGGTCGTCGAGGCAGCTGCCGTCGTCGAAGGCGAAGGCCTGCTTCTTGATCGGGGACTGCACGATGGCCCGCCCGCCCCGGTCGCCGGTGATACCGCGCGACATCACCGCCGCCCCGGAGAAGGGGTCGATGTTGCCGATCGCGTGCAGGCTCCCGTCGTCGAGACGGAACAGCGCCGCCTGGGCACCGTCGGGCAAGAGCACCCCGACGCCGCGGCACGGGATGAGGTAGTCGTAGCGGCAGGCCACCGTCCAACGCGTATCCGGCGGCCCGTTGAGCTCGTTGCGGTCGTCGAGCAGGGTCACGGTGTCTCCTGAAGCGGTCGGATGGATGGCATCCCGATGGGCACCGGCACCTTGCGGCCGGCGTTCTCGGTGAAGGTGACGGTCGGGTCGGGCACATCGGGCGCGTTGACGAAGGACACGAACCGGGAGAGCTTGTCCGGGTCTTCGAGCACGCCCTTCCACTCGCAGGAGTAGCCCTCGACGTGGCGGGCCATGGCCGCCTCGAATTCGCTTGCCAGGCCCAGGGAGTCGTCGCAGACGACCTCGCGCAGGTGGTCCAGTCCGAGCTGTTCGACCCACGGCGCGGTGCGCTGAAGGCGGTCCGCGGTGCGGATGTAGAACATCAGGAACCGGTCGATGTAGCGGATCAGCGTCTCGTCGTCGAGGTCACCGGCGAGCAGCTGGGCGTGTTTGGGGGTCATCCCGCCGTTGCCGCCGACGTACAGGTTCCAGCCGTGCTCGGTGGCGATGACGCCGACGTCCTTACCGCGCGCCTCGGCGCATTCGCGGGCGCAGCCGGACACGCCCATCTTGATCTTGTGCGGTGCCCGCAGCCCTCGGTAGCGCAGTTCCAGGTTGATCGCCATCTGCACCGAATCCTGTTGGCCGTAGCGGCACCAGTCGCTGCCGACGCAGCTCTTCACGGTGCGCAGCGCCTTGCCGTAGGCGTGGCCCGATTCCATCCCGCCCTCGACGAGCCGGCGCCAGATCTCCGGGAGCTGCTCGACGCGGGCGCCGAACAGGTCGATGCGCTGGCCGCCGGTGATCTTGGTGTAGAGGTCGAAGTCGCGGGCGATCTCGCCGATCAGGATCAACTGCTCGGGAGTGATGTCACCACCCGGCACGCGTGGCACCACCGAATAGCTGCCGTTGCGTTGGATGTTGGCCAGGAAGTGGTCGTTGGAGTCCTGCAGCGCGGCCTGCTCGCCGTCGAGGATGTGCTCGGAACTGGTCGAGGCAAGGATCGAGGCGACGGTGGGTTTGCAGATGTCGCAACCCTTTCCGGTGCCGAAGCGCTCGAGCAGTCCGGAGAACGTGCGGATCTCCGTCGCCGACACGATCTCGAAGAGTTCGGCGCGTGAGTGAGAGAAGTGCTCGCACAACGCCTTCGACTGCTCGACCCCCTCCGCTTCGAGCAGTTGTTTGAGCAGCGGGACACACGATCCACACGACGTGCCCGCCTTGGTGCACGCCTTGAGGCCCGGCACGTCGCAGCATCCGCCGGCGATCGCGTCGGTGACATCACCCTTGGTGACGTTGTTGCACGAGCAGATCTGCGCTGCCGCGGGCAGTGCGCCGACACCGAGCCCACCTTCGGCTCCACCGGAACCGGCGGGCGCGATCAGCGCCATCGGGTCGCCCGGCAGTTGTTCGCCGACCATCGGCCGCAGCACGCCGTACGCCGAGGCGTCCCCCACCAGCACCCCGCCGAGCAGCGTCTTGGCGTCGTCGGAGAGCACCAGCTTGGCGTAGGTCTGGTTGACCGCGTCGTTGACGACCACCTCGAGGCAGTCCGGGGTGCGTCCCATCGCATCCCCGAAACTGGCCACGTCGACGCCGAGCAGTTTGAGCTTGGTCGACATGTCGGCCTCGGGGAACTCCGCGGCACCGCCGAGCAGCCGGTCGGCCACCACCTCCGCGCTGGTGTAGCCCGGACCCACCAGCCCGTAGCAGCGGCCCTCGATGGCGGCCACCTCACCGACCGCGTAGATGCTGGGATCGCTTGTCGCGCAACCGAGGTCGGTGAGCACACCACCACGTTCGGCGATCGCGAGCCCGGCGTCGCGGGCGAGTTCGTCGCGCGGGCGGACCCCGGCCGCGAAGACCACGACGCCCGCGTCGATGAACGACCCGTCGCCCAGGATCACGCGAAGCGAGTCGTCCTCCTCGGAACGCCGCAGGGGCCGGTTGCGCTGCGCCGGTGTGATCGCGTCGGTGCTGACGTCGAGGTGGACCTCGATGCCCAGGTCGGCGATCATCCGGCTCAACAACGCACCCCCGGCGTCGTCGAGCTGCTGTGACATCAGCCGCGGCGACCGCTCCACGACGTGGGCGGTCAGCCCGAACCAGCGCAGCGCGTTCGCGGCTTCCAGACCCAGCAGACCGCCACCGATGACGACACCCACCGGTGCGCGGCTCGTCTCGCGGGCCCGTGCCGCGTCGGCGCGGATCGCGTCGAGGTCGTCGAACGTGCGGTAGACGTGACAGGCGGGCAGGTCACGTCCCGGCACCGGCGGCACGAAGGCGTACGACCCGGTGGCCAGCACCAGCGCATCGTAGGCGAACGCGGTCCCGTCGGCGGTCTTCACCGTGCGCGCGGCGCGGTCGATCGACGTGACCCGCTGTCCCAGTCGCAGGTCGACCAGGTCGTCGCCGGCGTAGTCGTTGCCGGCCAGCGCCAGCAGGGCACGGTCCCAGTGCTCGGTGTAGCCGGTCAGACCGACTCGGTCATAGGCGGCGTCGGTCTCCTCGGCGAGCACGGTGATCCGCCAGGCGCCCGCGTCGTCGCGCGCGCGCAGCGCTTCGACGAACCGGTGCCCGACCATGCCGTGGCCGACGACCACGACGTTTCTCGCTGGTCCGTTGGAAATGCTGGTCGACATGGGCGCAAGGCTAGGAATCGGATATTGCCGCGATGTCGCCTCGTGTGAAGGCCCCATCACGGTGTGCTCACGTCGCTTCGCGAGCGGTTGTGAGACCGCCGCCGCTGTTTCGCCCCAGGCGAACACCACAGCGGAACATGAGCGCGGTCGACTCAAGTTCTATTGGGCAGAGGACCGGCGCAGGGTCGGTCTCCACCAGACGAGGAGAGCAGCACATGAGCAACGTGGCCTTGCGGGTGCGACCCGCGTGGGATCTGGATCGGTGGGTCCGTGATTTCTTCGGTCCGGCCGCAGCCAACGACGGGTTCAGCGGTACCGCGGCCCCGGGTTTCAGCCCGGCCGCCGAGATCGCCCGAGACGGTGACGACGCGACCGTACGGGTGGAACTGCCCGGCGTGGACGTCGACAAGGACGTCACCGTGGAGGTCGACAACGGTCAGCTCGTCATCCACGGCGAGCGGCGCGACGAGCGCAGCGAGGAAAAGGACGGCCGGACGCTGCGCGAGATGCGGTACGGCTCGTTCCGGCGCTCGTTCCGGCTTCCGCAGCACGTCACCGGCGATGCCATCTCGGCGTCCTATGACGCCGGTGTGCTGACCGTCCGGGTGGCCGGCGCCTATGCCGGGGCCCAGCCGCAGCGCATCGCGATCGAGAACAAGTAGCCCCTCGGCGCGACCCTCTGGGCGCCGAGAATGAGGTCAGGGTCGTGAATCCTCGTGGTTCACGACCCTGACTGCTGTCTGGCGACGGCGGCGCCGCTACTTCCAGCGGGCGAGTAGTTCGTTCGCCCGGGTGGCCAGCGCCGCCTGGAGGAACGGGCCGAAGCTGATGCGCGCGACGCCGAGGGGTCCGAACGACGCCGGATCGTCCTGATCGGGTATGCCGATCGCGTTGACCGGCAACGGCAGCTCGGAGGTCAGGCGGCGTTGCGTGTCCGGATCGTGGCGCCCGACCGGGTAGAGCACGTCGGCGCCCGCCTCGGCGGCCTCCTTCAGCCGCGCCACCGCCCGGTCCACCCGGTCGGCGTCGTCACCGTCCTTGCGCAGGAACAGGTCGGTGCGGGCGTTGACCACCACGTGAACCCCGGCGTCGTCGGCGGCCGCCCGCAGCGCCCCGACCAGTTCGGCGTGTTCACCGGCCGACCGCAGCCGGCCACCCTCACCGTGCACGGTGTCCTCGATGTTGAGCCCGACGGCGCCGACGCCCAGCAGCCCCTCGATCAGCCGGGTCGGCGCCTCGCCGTACCCCGATTCGATGTCTACCGACACCGGTACGTCGACGGCATCGGTGATCTGCGCGACGCGGGTGAGCAATTCGTCGAACGTCATCCCCTCGTTGTCGGCGCGCCCGACCGAATCGGCGACCGGGTGGCTGCCGACCGTGAGCGCGGCAAACCCCGCGCCGACGGCGAGGTTGGCCGACCAGGCATCCCAGACGGTGGGCAGGACCACGGGATTTCCGGGCTGGTGCAGGGCGAGCAGGGCGTCGGCGAGCTGCTTCAGATCGTGGTTGGGCACGGGCCCATCCTGCCGCCTCAGACGTGATCTGTCTCACTCTTAAGTGAGTGATGTGGCTAGCATCGGTTGCGTACTGTGATTCACGACACCCTTCAGCCCAAGGAGGTCACTTGTCCACCACGACCGGTTTCGCCGAACTGCACGAACTCATCGGCGGCCTGCGACGCTGCGTCACCGCGCTGGCGTCCCAGTACGGCGACTCCCCGGCGATGCGCCGCATCGTCAACGATGCCGAACGCATCCTCAACGACATCGACCGTCTCGACATCGATGCCGAGGAACTCGAACTCGGCCGCGGGTTGAGCAGACATCGCCACGTCGGCGAGAAGATCCCGATCCCCGACACCCAGTACGACACCGAATTCTGGCGCGGTGTCGACGACGAGGGCCTCGGCGGCACCCACTGAGCGGTCGCGGGCGGCCCGCCGCCCGCACCACCACCGGCGTGACAGCGCCGACCGCGGGTTACCGCATGCCCGCCCCACCGATACCCGAAAGGCAACCGTGAGCGCACCGACCGCAGACCGCGAGGGCACCGGCGTCTACTCCGCCGGCCGCGCCAAGATCCCGCAGCGGACGTTGCGCACCGACCGTTGGTGGGTGCCGTCGCTGTTGACCAACCTCGGCCTGGCCGCGTTCGTCGTCTACGCGACGATCCGGGCGTTCTGGGGCAGCGCCTACTGGGTGGCCGACTACCACTACCTGACGCCGTTCTACTCACCGTGTGTCAGCAAGGGCTGCATCCCGGAGGCCAGCCACTTCGGCCAGATTCTGCCCGACGTCTGGTGGCTTCCGTACGCGGCGTTCTCGCTGCCGTTCCTGCTGCTGTTCCGGCTGACCTGTTACTACTACCGCAAGGCCTACTACCGCTCGGTGTGGCAGTCGCCCCCGGGATGCGCTGTGGCCGAACCGCATTCGACCTACACCGGTGAGACCAAGCTGCCGCTCATCATGCAGAACCTGCACCGCTACTTCTTCTACGTCGCCGTGCTCATCTCGCTGATCAACACCTGGGACGCGATCCTGGCGTTCCACTCCCCCAGCGGATTCGGCTTCGGACTCGGCAACGTCATCCTCGTCGTCAACGTGGTGCTGTTGTGGACCTACACGATCTCCTGCCACTCCTGCCGGCACGTCACCGGCGGCCGCCTCAAGCACTTCTCCAAACACCCGGTCCGGTACTGGATGTGGACTCAGATCAGCAAGCTCAACACCAGGCACATGCAGTTCGCGTGGATCACGCTGGGCACCCTGGTGCTGACCGACTTCTACGTCATGCTGGTCGCCAGCGGCACCATCTCCGACCTGAGATTCATTGGCTGAGTAGTGATTTCACACACGCACGAAACGACGAGTGAGGTTTGATGGCGGCGAGCGACCCCCGACCCGGCGACTCCAGCGGTATCGAGAGACACCAGTACGACGTGGTGGTCATCGGTGCCGGCGGCGCGGGTCTGCGAGCAGTGATCGAAGCACGCGAACGCGGCCTGAAGGTCGCCGTGGTGTGCAAATCGCTGTTCGGCAAGGCGCACACGGTGATGGCCGAGGGCGGCTGCGCCGCATCGATGGGCAATACGAACCCGAAGGACAACTGGCAGGTCCACTTCGGCGACACCATGCGTGGCGGCAAATTCCTCAACAACTGGCGGATGGCCGAGTTGCACGCCAAGGAGGCGCCCGACCGGGTGTGGGAACTGGAGACCTACGGCGCGCTGTTCGACCGCACCAAGGACGGCCGGATCAGCCAGCGCAACTTCGGCGGTCACACCTATCCGCGGCTGGCCCACGTCGGTGACCGCACCGGCCTGGAGATCATCCGCACCATGCAGCAGAAGATCGTCTCGCTGCAGCAGGAGGACAAGGAGGAACTCGGCGACTACGAGGCCCGCATCCGGGTGTTCGCCGAGTGCACCGTCACCGATCTGATCAAAGACGGGGATCGGATCGCGGGAGCCTTCGGCTACTGGCGGGAGAGCGGCAGCTTCATCCTCTTCGACGCACCCGCGGTCGTGCTCGCCACGGGCGGAATCGGCAAGTCCTACAAGGTCACCTCGAACTCGTGGGAGTACACCGGCGACGGACACGCGCTGGCGCTGCGGGCCGGCGCGACCCTGATCAACATGGAGTTCATCCAGTTCCATCCCACCGGCATGGTGTGGCCGCCCAGCGTGAAGGGCATCCTCGTCACCGAGGGTGTGCGCGGTGACGGCGGTGTGCTGAAGAACTCCGACGGCAAGCGGTTCATGTTCGACTACATCCCCGACGTGTTCAAGGGCCAGTACGCCGAGTCCGAGGACGAGGCCGACCAGTGGCTCAAGGACAACGACTCCGCGCGCCGAACCCCCGACCTGCTGCCCCGCGACGAGGTGGCCCGCGCGATCAACACCGAGGTGAAGGAAGGTCGCGGCACCCCGCACGGCGGCGTCTACCTCGACATCGCGTCGCGCATGAGCTCCGAGGAGATCAAGCGGCGGCTGCCGTCGATGTACCACCAGTTCATGGAGCTCGCCGAGGTCGACATCACCACCGACGAGATGGAGGTCGGGCCCACCTGCCACTACGTGATGGGTGGCATCGAGGTCGACCCGGACACCGGCGCCGCCAAGACGCCGGGCCTGTTCGCCGCCGGCGAGTGCGCCGGCGGTATGCACGGGTCGAACCGGTTGGGCGGCAACTCGCTGTCGGACCTGCTGGTCTTCGGCCGCCGCGCCGGACTGGGCGCCTCGGACTACGTACGCGCTCTCGGCAACCGGCCGACGGTGTCGGAGGAGGCCGTCGAGGCGGCGCGCAAACTGGCGCTCGCCCCATTCGACGGGCCGAGCGACGGTCAACCGGAGAACCCCTACACCATGCAGCTCGACCTGCAGGACACGATGAACGAGCTGGTCGGGATCATCCGCAAGGCCGACGAGATCATCGAGGCCCAGGGCAAACTCGACGAACTGCGCGATCGGTTCAAGCGCATGAAGGTCGAGGGTAACCGGCACTTCAACCCCGGCTGGCACCTCGCGATCGACCTGCGCAACATGCTGCTGGTCAGCGAGTGCGTGGCCAAGGCGGCGCTGGAACGCACCGAGAGCCGCGGCGGCCACACCCGCGACGACTACCCGTCGATGGAAGCGGAGTGGCGCAGAACGCTGCTGGTGTGCCGGGCCCAGGGGGACGACGTCGTCGTCCCGAGCGTCACCGTCACCCGCGAGGACCAGGTGCCGATGCGCGACGACCTGCTCGAGCTACTGGACATCGAAGAACTCCAGAAGTACTACACCGACGAGGAACTCGCCAACCACCCGGCAAGGAGGGGCTCATGAGCTACCAGGCGAAGATGCGGGTGTGGCGCGGCGACGACGAGGGCGGCGCACTGCAGGACTACACCGTCGAGGTCAACGAGGGTGAGGTTGTCCTCGACATCATCCACCGCCTGCAGCAGACGCAGACCGGTGACCTCGCGGTGCGCTGGAACTGCAAGGCCGGGAAGTGCGGATCGTGTTCGGCGGAGATCAACGGGCGGCCGCGTCTTCTGTGCATGACCCGGATGTCGACGTTCGGCGAGAGCGAGACGGTCACGGTGACGCCGCTGCGGGCGTTCCCGGTGATCCGCGACCTCGTCACCGACGTGTCGTTCAACTACGAGAAGGCCCGCGAGATCCCGTCGTTCACCCCGCCCAAGGATCTGCAACCCGGTGAGTACCGGATGGCGCAGGAGGACGTGAACCGCTCGCAGGAGTTCCGCAAGTGCATCGAGTGCTTCCTGTGCCAGAACACCTGCCACGTGGTGCGCGACCACGAGGAGAACAAGAAGGAGTTCGCCGGGCCCCGCTACCTGATGCGGATGGCCGAACTGGACATGCATCCGCTCGACGTGCACGCCCGTCGCGCCGAGGACTCCCAGGAGGTGCACGGCCTCGGCTACTGCAACATCACCAAGTGCTGCACCGAGGTCTGCCCCGAACACATCAAGATCACCGACAACGCGCTGATCCCGATGAAGGAGCGCGTTGCCGACCGCAAGTACGACCCGGTCGTCTGGCTGGGCAACAAGCTGTTCAGGCGGAAGTGATCCACGTCACGCTCGGGTAGCCTCGGTACCAAGCAGCCAATCAACGACGAAAGGCAGCCTGATGACCCTCAGTCACACGCACAGCCTCAACGACATCCGAACGGCGATCCGGGAGTTGTCCACGCGCGCCGACCTGGCCCGCAAGGAGGGCCGGCCCAGCGATGCCGCCGAGATCGAGCGGCGGATCCAGGGTTATCGCGAGGAACTCGCCCAGCGCCCCTAGACCCCGTCGCGTCACCCGCCGAGACGGCGGAAGGTGCTGCGGTGGAACACGATCGGTGCGACGTCGGGGTGGACGGTGATGTCCTCGACGCGCAGGATGACGATGGTGTGATCGCCCGCCTCGACGAGGTCGTGCACCGAACTGTCCAACCACACGCTGGTGCCGTGGATGAACACCGCACCTTCGTCGGTCGACGTCGTCTCCAGCCCGGCGAACCGGTCACCGGCCTTGGCCGCCAGCGTGCGCGCGGCCGCGTCGTGCGATTCGCCCAGCACGCTGATGCCCAGGCGGGGCAGATCCTTGAGTTTCGGCCACGTCGTCGAGGTGTTCTGGACGCAGAACGACACCAGCGGTGGGTCGAGGGACACCGGGACGAAGGTGCTCGCGGCCAGGCCGACGCGAATGCCGTCGACCTCCGCCGCGATCGCGATGACACCGGTCGGGAAGTGACCGAAGGCCTCGCGCAGCGTGGCCGGGTTCAGATCGATTGCGCTCATCGCCGTCCATCTTCACACGGGCGTCGGCGAGGAGCCATGGTCTGAGTCCCGGTGAGCGGAAACCGGCGCGGCGCCCCCGGGGCGGTAGCCTGACGCTCATCATGTGGATCCCGCTCCTGGTGATGGCCGTCGCGGTCAGCCTGGAGCCGTTCCGGGTCGGGATGACGGTTCTGATGATCAACCGCCCGCAGCCGCGGCGGCAGTTGCTCGCTCTGCTCGCCGGTGGTTTCGCGATGGGCCTGACCGTGGGCGTGATCGTGCTGTTCGTGCTGCGGCCGGCGCTGGACTCCGCTCACTTCACCCTGCCGGTGGTGCAGATCGCGGTCGGCGCCGTGGTGCTCGTCAACGCCGCGCTGGTGGCCACCGGCGTGTGGGGCCGCGGCCGTGACGCCGTGAGCCTGGCGGACACGAGGTTCGGACCGCTCGCGACGCGCACGCGGCGGCTGCTCGACGGGCGCTCGCTGTGGACGGCGGGGATCGCCGGCCTCGGCATCGCGCTGCCGTCGGTCGACTACCTCGCCGCGCTGGCGCTCATCGTCGCGTCCGGTGCCGCGACCACCGTCCAACTCGGCGCGCTGATGGTGTTCAACGTGGTGGCGTTCGCGCTGGTCGAGATCCCGTTGCTGTGCTACCTGGTGGCCCCGGAGCGCACCCGCGCGGCGCTGTCGGCGCTGTACGAGTGGTTACGCGCGCAGGGCCGGCGCGGGGTCGGCGCCCTGCTGGCCGTGATCGGCTGCGTGCTGCTCGGCGTCGGCTTCGCGGGTCTGTAGCGATTTCGGCGTGCGCAGTCGCGCTCACCGCGACCAAGCACGCCGAAATCACCGGGTCGGCTGGTTGTTCAGGACGTACTGGAGTCCCGACAACAGCTGCGACACCGGATCGGCGGCGCCGCCGAAGGCGGCCTGCGTCGCCGGCGCGGTGACCTCCGCGGGGTCGTAGCCGTTCACCGGGTCCACGGTGATCGGGGCGGTCAGCGGATCGTCGTTGCGGGAGTAGCCCGCGTCCACGTACGGCTTGAGCACCGAGTCGAGTTCCATCAGCGTGTCCTTGGGCACCCCGAGGTACTTGAACGGCAGCACCAGCGGGAGGTGCTCCTCGGGGATCATGAACGTGGTGGTCTTCGCGCCGCGGGAGTTGACGGTGGTCCGGATGTTGCGCTCCGGCACCATGCTCGGTTCGGTGAAGGCGACCGCGGTGTGACCGGTCGCCAGGCCCACGATCGCATTGGCGACGGAGATCCAGTTGTCCGGCCGGTCCGGCCAGTCGGCGATGCTGTCGTACGCGGAGACGAAGTGGTAGGTGTCGTACTGGCTCTCCACCGGCGCCGGGATCCGGTAGTCGAGCGACGGCACGACGCTGCCGACGGGGAAGTTCTGGGTCAGGAAGCTCTCGCCGAAGGCGTGCCGGGCCACCGGGTCGCCGTACATCGCGAAGCTCAACTCGTCCGGGGGCGGGGCGGCCGGGTCGTAGGCCAGCTTCGCCTGCACGTCGTTGAGCACCATCGCACCCTCGGACAGGCCGATCGCGGTACCGCGACCACCCTCCCGGACGGCGTTGATGACGTTCGGTGTGCCGACGTCGACCGACTCACCGACGCTGGGACCGTCGATGCCCAGTCCGGGGAAGGAGTCGTCCAACCGGCCGATACCGGGGAACAGCCGCTCGAGAGTGTGCCCCTGGACCTGCCCGGCCGGGTAGTCGACGATCTGCCGGTCCAGACCCGGGAACCAGTCCGAGCCGGTGCGCATGATGTATTCGTCGTAGGGGATGCCCAGCACGTGCGCACCGCCGAGGGCGTAGGCCCTACCCGGTGTGCCCAGCGGCGGCGGACCGTCGGCCGGGGCGGGCGGCGGCGGGACCGGTGGCTCGTCGGCCGACGCGCTGCCGAAGCCGAAACCGCCTGCGGCGCCGATGATCGTCAGCGCAGAACCGAATGCGAGAAGCCGTCTCATAATCGTTTCGCGCACCTTCCCGCCCTGCTCGGCCGCACCGGGCCCGACATTACCCCGCCAGGTGCCCATGCTGCCCCTTCCCGCCGTCGAGCCGGGCGAACCCGTCCTTCCGATACAACTCCGCGGAGGCGGTGCGCCGGATCTTGCCGCTCGTCGTGGTGGGAATCGACCCGGATGCCACCAGCACGACGTCACCGACGCTGATGCCGTGCGCGTTGGAGATCGCGGCGGTGACGTCACTCTTGAGCTCACCGAAGCGGCTTACCGCATCCTCGTCGAGGACGGGCGGCTCCTTGAGTTCGATGACGGTGACGAGGCTTTCGGTGCTGTTCACCGGGACCGATACCGCCGCGACCCGACCGCGGGTGATCTCCTGCACCGTCGCCTCGATGTCCTCGGGATGGTGGTTGCGGCCGCGGATGATGAGCAGGTCCTTGATGCGGCCGACGATGAACAGCTCGCCCTCGTGGATGAACCCGAGGTCGCCGGTTCGAAGCCACGTCCCGCCCGGTGTGCCGGGCGACGGGTCGACGAGTGTGGCGCCGAAGCACCGCTGATCCTCCGGCGGCCTGCTCCAGTAGCCGGCCGCGACGTTGTCTCCGTGCACCCAGATCTCCCCCACCACGTCATCGGGGCACTGCCGGTGGGTGTCGGTGTCGACGATCCGCACCACCGGTGACTGCGGCACGTCGTACTTGACGAGCGCCGTGCCCTTCCCGGGTGCGCACGGCACCACGCGGCCGGCGCCCAGCTCGTCGGCATCGAAGTGTGCGGCCGGTGACGTCTCGCTCCACGTGCCCGATGCCACGAAGACCGTCGCCTCGGCCAGGCCGTATGACGGACGCAGCATGTGGTCGTGGAAGTCGAAGTGGGCGAACCGATCCGCGAAGCGTTCCAGGGTGGCCGGCTCGACCCGCTCGGCGCCGTTGATGATTCCCCGCACCCCGCCGAGGTCGAGACCGGCGAGGTCACTGTCGCTGGTCTTGCGGGCGGCCAGGTCGAAGGCGAAGTTGGGCGCCGCCGAGAAGGCGTGCGGGTTCTCGGCCAGCGCTCGTATCCACCTGGCCGGCCTTTCCAGGAAGGCGACCGGACTGGTCAACGCGGCGGGATGGCCGCTGAGGATCGGTACGCAGATGCCCAGCACCAGACCCATGTCGTGATAGAAGGGCAACCACGATACGAACGTGGTGGTGCTCGAGGGTCCATCGCCGGCGAAGAAGGTGCGCATCACCTGCTCGTAGTTCGCCTGCAGGTTGCGGTGCGAGATCATGGCCCCGGTCGGCAGCCGGGTGGAACCGGAGCTGTACTGCAGATACGCCGTGGCGGGGAGGCCGGCCGGATCGAGGCGGATCTCGCCCTCGGCGTCCAGGTTCAGCGCATCGATCTCGACGATCTTCGGCACGGTGTCCAACGGTGACGCATCGACGAAATCGCCGACGTCGCCCGCGGTCGACGACGTCGTGAAGACGACGGCCGGTTTCGTGTCGGTGAGCACCGCGCTCACCCGGTCATGACCCGAGCCCCGGTGCGGCAGCGGGAGCGGGACCGCCACGAGCCCGGCCTGCATGGCGCCCAGGAACGCCAGGACGTATTCCAACCCCTGGGGCGCGAGGATCACCGCCCGATCGCCGAACGACCCGTACTGGCGGATCTCGCGTGCCACGCTCATCGTCCGGCGGGCCAGCTGTGCCCACGTCAGCGTCTCCGGGACGCCCGCCGGGTCGCGGTCGTAGTGGGTGAAGGTGAAGGCGATGTCGTCGGGGCGCAGGCTGGCCCGCCCGTGCAGCATCGACAGCATCGACGACTCGGACGTCGGTGTCATCACGGGTGCGCACCGATCCGCTCGGCGCCAGGCGATGCGGTGACTCGCGACGGCCACCAGTTCGCGCGCCCGACGAGTGCGGCGATGGCGGGCACCGTGATGGTGCGTACGACGAAGGTGTCCAACAGGATTCCCACCCCGATCACGAAACCGCCCTGTACGACGATGCCGATGCTGGCGAACAACAGACCGGCCATCGAGGCCGCGAAGATCAGACCGGCCGCGGTGATCACCCCGCCGGTCGAGCCCAGCGTGCGGATGACGCCGTAGCGCACACTGTGCGGCGATTCGTCCCGCAATCGCGAGACGAACAGCATGTTGTAGTCGGCGCCGACCGCCACGAGCACCACGAACGCCAACGGCGGCACGCTCCAGTGCAACTCCTGGCCGAGCAGCACCTGGAATGTCAGGACCCCGATGCCGATCGCCGCGAAATACGACAGCACCACCGAACCGACGAGATAGAGCGGGGCGATGAGCGAACGCAGCAGCACCGCCAACGTCAACAGGACCACGATGAGGGTCACGATGATGATGAAGCGGATGTCGCGCTCGTAGTAGTCGCGGGTGTCGCGCAGCGAGGCGGGGAAGCCGCCCATCGAGATCGAGGCGTCGGCCAGTGTGGTGTTCGGTTGGGCACCCCGGGCGACGTCGTTGATCGTGTTGACCTGATCCATGGCCTCGGGGCTGAACGGGTTGAGGCTGGTCTGCACGAGATACCGCGCCGAATGGCCGTCCGGCGAGATGAAGGTTTCGGCAGCCTTCTGGAATTCGACCGCCCTGAGCACCTCGGCGGGGATGTTGAACCCGGCCATCGACGAGCCCGCCGCGTCCTTGCGCATCGTCAACAGGAACGTCGACGCCTGGTCGAGACCGTCGGCCATCACCTTGATCTGCTCGACGAGTTCATCGACGCCGCCGGCCACCTGCCGGCTTCCGCTGGCCAGTCGGTCGGCGCCCTGCCGGACGTCTCGCAGACCCTTCTGCGCCTCGGCCGGCGAATCCAGGCCGAGGTCGTCGACGGCCTTGACGATGTTCGTCATCGCCGCGTTCAGCGTCTTGACCGTCGAGTTCAGCGACTGCCTGTCGTCGAGACCCTCCAGTTCTCCGGCGAGGGTGTTGATCCGCTCCAGCCGGCCGTCCTCACGCGCGTCCATCAGCTTCTCGAACTGCATGCGGGTGTTGACGCAGGACGGATTCGCGTCGCAGACCGCGTTGCCGTTCAACGCCATCAGGACCGGGCCGATCCAGCCGAACATGTCCCTGACGGCGGCGAAGTTGACGCCCATGGACAGGCCCAGTTCGTTGACGCTCTTGACCAGCTTTGCGGCGGTGTCGACGTCGCGCACCAACCGGTCGCCGCCGTACTCGACACGCACCTGCGTGACCGCGTCCAGCAGCGTCTGCAGGCTCGGGGCGACCTCGTTCACCTGTGCGCGCACGTCGCCGAGGGTGTCGGCCAGTGTCGTCGCCCCGGCCGCCAGTTCGTCGAGGTCACCGGTGCGCCGGTCGATCTGGGCGGAACCGGCGGCCAGCCGGTCACCGACGATGCCCGCCTGGAACGTGGCGCGGAACTCCGGCGGCACCTCTCCCAGCGGTCTGGTGACGCCGCTGACCAGGGATACGTCGGGCAACTGTGCGATCCGCGAGGCCATCTGCTCCAGGTCCGCCAGCGCCTGTGGGGTGCGCAGGTCGCGTGGCGACTGCACGAGGATGTACTGCGGGATGGACTGACTGATCGGGAAATGACGTTCCAGTGCGGCGTACCCGATCGAACTCGGCGCCGAGTCGGCGACGACCTCACGATCGTCGTAGTTGAATCGCGCGAAGCCCGCGGCGCCGCCCAGCAGCAGCAACACCAGCACGCTGGCGATCAGATGCGGCACCGGCCTGCGGACGATGCGGATTCCCGAGCGTCGCCAGAACCGGGAGGTCAGTTCCCGCCGCGGTTTCACCCAACCGCGCGGCCCGGCGAGCACCAGGATCGCCGGCAGCAGCGTCATCCCGGCCAGGTAGGCGACACCGATGCCGATCGCCGCGGACACCCCGATCGTCTTGAACACCCCCATCTGGGCGAAGTTCATGACGAGGAAGGTGAGGCCGACGGTGACCGCGGACGCGGTGATCACCTTGCCGATCGAGATCATCGCCGACCTGACCGCCTCATCGAAGCCGGAACCTGACCGCAGATAGTCGTGATAGCGGCTGATCAGGAAGACCGCGTAGTCCGTTCCGGCGCCGGCCATGATCGCGCTGAGGAACACCATCGACTGGTTCGACACCCCCGAGCCGGTCAGGTGCGAGTAGGCGGCCACCACGCCCTGCGCGATCATCAGCGACGATCCGATCGTCACCAACGGCAGCAGCATCGTCACCACGCTGCGGTAGACGAGCAGCAGCACCCCGAGGACCAGGACGGCGATCGCGATCTCGATGGGCAGCCGGTCCTGCTCACCGGCGACGGTGAGGTCGGCGACGGTGGCCGCGGGGCCGGTCAGGTACACGTCGAGCGTGTCGCCGTCGGGGAGCTTGTGTTCGACGACGTCGGACACCCGGTTGAACGAGTCGAAGGCCCGCGGTGTGCCCAGCTCACCCTGGAGGCTGACCGGCAGGACCCAGGTCGTCTTGTCCTCGCTCGTCAGGAACTGGCGCAGCTGCGGCGTGCTGACGAAGTCCTGCACCGACACGACGTCGGCGGGGTCGTCGCGCAGCGCGTCGACGACCTCGCGGTAGGTCACCTCGTCGGCGGGCTCGAGCCCCGTCTCGTTGATGAACGCGACGACGAGCAGGTTGTCCGATTCGGACTGCTGGAACGCCTCCGCCATCTTCTGCGCGGCCACGCTCGACGGCGCATCGCTGGGCAGGATCGCGAGCGGATGCTTCTGGGCCATCTCGCCGAGGGAGGGAAACGACAGCGGCAGGGCGACGGCCATCGCCACCCAGACCCCGATCACCACCCAGGGCCACCGCACCACCAGATCGGCTAACCGCCGCATATCGCCCTCACCCTCGCCGCTTCACGCTATGCGACGCGTCCCCAGTGCCCGCTGTCGGCGACCAGCGCCGAAACGGTTCTCATCGCCTGCATATAACGGGTCACCGATTTCTCGGCGACCGGATTGTCGGGATGCATGATCGCCATCACCGTGCCCTCGCCGTATCGGAATATGTAAATGGTGAGCTGATAGGAGAACCGGCCGTCCGGATAGATCCCGATGTTGTCCGCGAGGCCCATGTCAGCCGCGGCCAGAACGGCGTTGAGCGGGGCGGCGCCGGCATGGAAGAAGTTCGACACGGGGAAATTCGGTTGCGGCCAGTTCAACCAGGGCGCCAATTCCAGCACCCGGTAGTACGGCACTTTTGCCATATTCAAATTCGAGTCGAATGAAGCCTGCGCCGCCCACGCGGCATCGGCGAATGACCCCGCGCCGATCGGCACGGTGATCGGGATCAACCCGGTGAACCAACCCTGGGTCATGAAATTGTCGGTGGCGTTGCGCGAATCCCTCGGAGTGAGACCGTAATACGTGAGCGCACCCGTCAACTCGTGCTCCACCTGAGCCAGACAGGCGAACAGGCCCCCGACGAAGCGGGCACCGGCGGCCGCACACGCGGCGTCGAAGCGCTCCGTCTGGGCGACGTCCATCAGGACCTCGGTGGTCATGCTACTTCTGGTCGCTTCCTGCGGATTGCCCAGCGGAAGCGGGAATTCCGGGAAGCCGCCACCGTTGCTGTCGGCGAAGTCGATCCACGCCTGCACATCCTTGCTGTCCACGGTCAGATCCGCCGTGCGCTCGCGCTCGCGAACACAGAACTCGTCGAAGCTACCGGCCTCGGGAAGCGTGAGCGCCTCACCGCCGCCGCTCAGCGCGGAATACATTCCGTTGGCTTCCAACATTGTCGTACCGATCAATGTCGCGTCGCCGTGAACGTGGTCCATGGCCGCGAAGAATGTGAAATCGCCGTCGTTCTGGATGATGCCGAAAGTGAAGCAGGCCCACTCCAGCGGACTCGGTATCCCGACGACGTGCGCCTGTATCTCGTCGACGGTCATGCTGCCGTGATGGACGGGGACGAATTCGATGTCCGCCGGATCCTCGAGGGCATGCCTGACGAACTCCCCGTCACCGATGTCTTCGAACCAACTGCGGAAAGTGTCGTGCCGACGCAGATAGTTGTTCACGGCGTGGTCCATCGCCGCGATCTCACACTCGCCCGACACTTCACAGCTCGCGATGATCTGCCGGGAGAAGTTCAATCCCGCGCCCGTCCGTTCGCGGTAATTCCGAAGATGTTGGCGCTGCATGTAACTGATGGGCACCGAGCTGACCGGCGCTCGACGCGCCTTTTCGGCAGCCGCCGGAGTCGGATGCCAGGACGTGACAGTGCCCGGTTTCAGCGCCCATTCGTCGAGACCGCCGATGGTGATCTTCCCTATGCGCAAAGCGTTTTCCTCCCCGCTTCGGCCGGTTCGTGCCGGTATCCGGATCCGGCTCGAGCCGTCGCCGGTCAACATACTCTCGCATCCGACGCCGCGGCCCCGCGCCGACCGCAGAAACGATCAGCAGCACTCGCGCATCTCACGGGAACATGCCCTAGTGTGCGACCCGGGAGTTTATTTTGCGTCGCGACAGTGGATGTCCCACAGGGGTCGTGCACTGACCGCAGACGCAAGGGAGGACACGAACGGCATGGAGTCTGCCGCATATCCGCACGTGCCGGCCAACCGATTTGCCATCGTCGGCTACGCGGCTCGGTTTCCAGGGGCACAGGACGCAGACGAGTTCTGGGACCTTTTGCGGGACGGTCGCGAGGCGATTTCGGAAGTCCCCCAAGACCGCTGGAATGTCGACGAATTCTTCGACCCGGAACCGGGGGCGCCCGGTAAGGTCGTGACCCGCCGTGCGGGGTTCGTCGACGACGTGACCGGGTTCGACGCGCCGTTCTTCGGCATGTCGACGCGCGAGGTCAGGTTGATGGACCCGCAGCACCGGCTGCTGCTCGAGACGGCGTGGCGTGCGGTCGAACATTCGGGCACCGCGCCAACGGATCTGGCCAACAGCAACACCGGAGTCTTCGTCGGTCTGGCCACCCACGACTACCTGGGCATGGCTTCGGACGAGCTCAGCTACCCCGAGATCGAGGCCTACATGGCCATCGGTACGTCGAATGCGGCGGCGGCAGGCCGGATCAGCTATCGGCTGGGCCTGCAGGGGCCCGCGGTCGCCGTCGACACCGCGTGCAGCTCGTCGCTGGTGGCCATCCACCAGGCGTGCCAGGCGCTGCAACTGGGCGAATGCGACCTCGCGCTGGCCGGCGGTGCGAACGTCCTGCTCACCCCCGCCACCATGATCACGTTCTCCAACGCGCACATGCTCGCACCCGACGGCCGGTGCAAGACCTTCGACGCCGCCGCGGACGGTTACGTACGCGGTGAGGGATGCGGCGTCATCGTCATCAAACGCCTCGAGGACGCGCTGCGCGACGGCGACCGGATCCGGGCGGTGATCCGCGGCAGCGCAATCAACCAGGACGGTGCTTCCGGCGGTCTGACCGTGCCGAACGGTGTTGCCCAGCAAAGGGTTATCACCGATGCGCTCAAACGAGCGGGTGTTCGGGCCGGCGATGTCGGATATCTGGAGGCGCACGGCACCGGAACCTCGCTGGGCGACCCGATCGAGGCGCAGGCCGCAGGTGAGGTGCTCGGCGCCGGACGCGAACCGAGCCGGCCGCTGCTGATCGGCTCGGCGAAGACGAACATCGGGCACCTGGAAGCGGCGGCGGGGATCGCCGGCGTCATCAAGGTGATCCTGTCGCTCGAACACGAGACCCTGCCGAAGCACCTCAACTTCACCACCCCGTCGCCGCACATCCCGTGGGACCGGCTCGCGGTGAAGGTCGTGACGGAGTCCACGCCCTGGGAGCGCAACGGCCGGCCGCGCATCGTCGGGGTGAGCTCGTTCGGGTTCGCCGGCACCAACGCCCACGTCATCCTCGAAGAGGCACCCGAGTCGACCGTCACGCCCGCGGCGACCCCCGAACCCGGCGAGCGGTTCAGCCTCCTTCCCCTCTCGGCGCGGACACCGTCCGCCCTGGTGCGGATCGCCGATCGGTACCGCAGCTGGATGACCACCCATCCGGAGGCCACGCTGGCCGACGTCTGCTTCACCGCGAGCACGGCGCGCGCACACCTGGAGCAGCGAGCCGCACTGGTGGTCGATTCGCGGGAGTCGGCGGTCGAACTGCTCGGTGCGCTGGCCGAGGACCGACCGGCACCCGGCCTGGTGCGGGGCGAATCCCATGACACACCGAAGACGGCGTGGCTGTTCACCGGGCAGGGCAGCCAGTACCCGGGCATGGCGCGGGAGCTGTTCGACACCGAACCGGTGTTCGCCGAGACGATGAAGCAGTGTGCGGCCGCGGTCGCCGATGTGCTCGAAAAGCCGTTGCTCGACGTGATATTCGATGCCCACGGTCCAGAGGCTGCCGAGACGTTGCGGCAGACCTCGTACGCGCAGCCCGCCCTGTTCGCCGTCGAGATGGGCCTGGCCCGGCTCTGGCAGTCGTGGGGCTTCGAACCCGATGTGGTGCTGGGCCACAGCGTCGGCCAGTACGCGGCGGCCTGCGTCGCGGGTGTGCTCGGCCTCGAGGACGGTGCGCGGCTGATGGCAGAACGCGGCCGCCTGTTCGGCAGCCTGCCCGCGGGTGGCCGCATGGTCGCGGTGTTCACCGCCGCCGAACGGGTCGAGAACATCACCGACGAGTACCCGCGCCTGTCGGTCGCGGCCTACAACGGCGCCAACACCGTATTGTCCGGCCCGGCAGGCGATCTGGAAAAGGCCGTCGCCACGCTGGCGGCCGACGGTGTCCGGTGCGACTGGTTGGACACCAGCCACGCTTTCCACTCGGCGCTGCTCGACCCCATCCTCGACGAGTTCGAGTCGTACGCGCAGCAGATCGAATACGCCGCCCCGCAACGGGTTCTGATCGACAACCGCACCGGCGCCGCACTCGGCTGGAGCGCGAAACTCGACGGCACCTATTGGCGCAGGCACGCGCGCCAACCCGTGGAGTTCGCCAAGAGCGTGCGCACCCTTGCCGAACTGAACTGCAAGGTCCTGCTCGAGATCGGTCCGCGACCGGTGCTCACCGCCGCAGCCCTTTCGGCCTGGCCCGACCCCGCCACCGCGCCGCGGGCGATCGCCTCGCTGCGGCGCAACACCGCCGACCACCGGCAGATCACCGAAGCCCTCGCCGACGCCTACGTCCTGGGCCACCGGCCCGATTTCGCGGCGATTCAGCGGCCGGACGCGCACAAGCTCGACCTGCCGACGTATCCGTTCGAGCACCGCCAGTACTCGTTCCGGGACAACCAGGCGGAACGTCCCGAACAGGCAGGCCCGCCGATCCATCAGGCCGCGCGCACCGAGGCGGTCGGCCTCCTCGAGGACGGCCGGATCGAGGAACTCGCGGCCCTGCTCGGCGACACCGACGGTGATCGGCAGACCTTCGACGTGCTGAGCAAGCTTGCGGCACAACACAACCAACAGCGTACGAGTCAGTCGATCACCGATGACCGCTACGAGATCCGCTGGGAGGAGCTCACCACCGCATCGCCGGCGGCGACCGGCGAGCCGTCCACGTGGATCATCGTCGGCGACGACACCGACGCCGCCCGTCCGCTGATCGACGCGGTGACCGCCCGCGGCGACCGCCACCGGCTCGTCGGGTCGCCGGTGTCCGACGCCGACGAGGCGTCCCTCGCGGATGCGTTGCGCGCCTCAGTGGACGACGTATCGGCGCCAGGGGGCGCTGTCCGCATCCTGCACATCGCGGCCCTCGACGCCACCACCGCACCGTCGATGCGGACCCTGCTGAGGATGCAGCACCGGATCCTCAACAGAACCCGACGGCTCTTCCATGCCGTGACCACCACCGGACTGCGCACCCCGATCTGGCTGATCACCCGTGGCGCACAACGAGTCACGGCCACCGACACCGTCGCGCCCGATCAGAGCGCGTTGTGGGGATTCGGACGGGCCGCGTCGCTGGAGCTTCCGCACCTGTGGGGCGGGTTGGCCGACCTGCCGACCGGTCCCGGTGCGAGCGAAGACGAATGGTCCCGGCTCCTCGACCGGATCGGCGCGCCGCGACAGTCGGATGTCACCGAAGACCAGGTCGCGCTGCGCGACGGCGCCGTCCACGTGCCCCGGCTGGTCCGGCGGACCGGGCAGCCCAGCGGTGCTCCGCTGCGGCTGCGGAGCGACGCAACGTATCTCGTGACCGGCGGGCTGGGTGCGATCGGCCTGGAGATCGCGGGATACCTGGCCGCGCACGGTGCCGGGAACGTCGTGCTGACCAGCAGGCGCGCACCCGGCGATGCCGCGCAACAGCGCATCGACGCGCTGCGCGACAAGTTCGGCTGCGCGATCCGGGTGGCCACCGCCGACGTCGCCGACGCGCACGACGTGGCACGCCTGTTGGCGGGTGTGCAGGCCGAGCTACCGCCGTTGGCCGGCATCGTCCACGCCGCCGGTGAGATCGGCACCACCGCACTGAGCGCGATGGACGACGAATCCCAGCAAGCCGAGGTCGATCGCGTCTTCGCCGGAAAGGTCTGGGGCGCCTGGCATCTCAGCGAGGCGGCGGTCGACCTGCAGCTCGACTTCTTCATCAGCACCTCGTCGATCGCCTCGGTCTGGGGTGGGTTCGGTCAGACCGCCTACGGGGCGGCGAACGCCTTCCTCGACGGACTGGCCTGGCGCCTGCGCGAACAGGGTATCGCCGCGACCAGCGTCAACTTCGGTCCGTGGTCGGCGGGGATGGCCGACGCGGAGTCCCGCGCGCGCCTCGAGCAGCGCGGAGTCCGGACCCTCGACCCGGCCGATGCACTGGCCGGCCTGGCCGACGTCGTGGCTGGTCCTGCGCCTCAGGGCGTGATCGCGCGGATCGACTGGGCCCGTTTCCTGCCGCTGTACCAGCAGGCGGGCAGGCGCGCGTTCCTGACCGAGTTGGAGCGCGAGGTGCCGGTCGCGTCGACGGATGCGGCGCCGGCGGTGACGGCATCCGGGAAGACCCCACTGGTCGAGCGGCTCTCGGGTGCCCCGGTGCAGCAGCGCAAGAAGTTGCTCACCGACTATCTGCGGGACGCGGTCGCCGAGGTGACACGCGTCGATTCCGCCGAGATCCGCGAGGACGCAGGGTTCTTCGACCTCGGGATGGATTCGCTGATGGCCGTCGAACTGCGGCGCCGCCTCGAACAGGGTGTCGGCAAGGAGATCCCGGTCACCCTGGTGATGGACCATCCCCGCCTGTCCGACGCGGCCGACTACCTGCTCGGCGAGGTGCTCGGCCTGTCCGAACAGGCGCCCGCCGAATCCCGGCCCGCGCTGGCGTCTCTGGCCTCCGAGCGCACGGACGACCCGATCGCGATCGTCGCGGTCTCGTGCCGGTTCCCCGGCGCTCCCGACCCGGAAGCCTTCTGGGATCTGCTCTCCGGTGGTGTCGACGCGATCCGGGAGGTCCCGGAGGATCGGTTCGACATCGACGAGTTCTACGACCCGGATCCGGACGCCGCAGGCAAGACCTACACGCGCTTCGGCGGATTCCTCGACGGGATCGACGGATTCGACCCCGAGTTCTTCGGCATCTCCCCCCGTGAGGCCGTCTGGATCGAACCGCAGCAGCGGCTGATGCTCGAAACGGTCTGGGAGGGCATCGAAAGAGCCGGCCTGTCCCCGGCGGATCTGCGGGGCAGCCGGACCGGGGTCTTCGTGGGCGTGGCCGCCAACGAGTACGCCCACCTGCTGTCGTCGGAGTCGATCGAGAAGATCGAGCCCCACTTCATCACCGGTAACGCGCTCAACGCCATCTCCGGCAGGGTCGCCTTCGCGCTGGGCCTCGAGGGTCCGGCGGTCGCGGTGGACACCGCGTGCAGTTCGGCGTTGGTGGCCGTCCACCAGGCCGTTCAGGCACTGCACTCCGGGGACTGCGACCTGGCAGTGGCCGGCGGGGTGAACGTCCTGCTCAGCCCGGTGACGGTGGTCGCCGCCTCGCGCGCGCGGATGCTCTCCCCCGTCGGTCGGTGCAAGACCTTCGACGCCTCCGCCGACGGCTACGTGCGCAGCGAAGGCTGCGGCATCCTGGTGCTCAAGCGACTCAGCGACGCGGTGCGCGACGGAGACCGGGTCTGCGCGGTCATCCCCGGCACCGCCGTGAACCAGGACGGCGCCTCCAGCGGTCTGACCGTGCCCAACGGTGGTGCGCAGCAACGCCTCATCAAGACCGCACTGACCCGCGCCGGCCTGACGGGCGGTGACGTCGACTACCTCGAGGCACACGGGACGGGCACCCCGCTGGGTGATCCGATCGAGGTGCAGGCGGCCGCCGCCGCCTACGGCGCCTCCCGTGACGCGGACCGGCCACTGCTGATGGGATCGGTCAAAAGCAACATCGGTCACCTCGAATCCGCCTCGGGCGCAGCAGGTCTGATCAAGGTCGTGTTGTCGCTGCAGCACGGCGTGCTGCCGCAGAGCCTGCACTTCGACAACCCGTCGCCGCACATCCCGTGGGATTCGCTGCCGGTGCGGGTCGTCGACGAGGCGGTGCCGTGGCAGCCCAACGGCAGGCCGCGGCGCGCCGGGGTGAGTTCCTTCGGGTTCACCGGCACGAACGCGCACGTGTTGGTAGAAGAGGCGCCGCAGGCACCGGTGTCCGAGGACCAGGAGTCCGACACCGACGATCAGCCCGTCCACGTCCTCCCGCTGTCTGCCCGGTCACCGGAGGCACTGGTGGCGTTGGCCCGGCGTTACGACTCGTGGCTGGGCGCGCACCCGGACGCCGACCTCGCCGGCGTGTGCTTCACGGCCGGTACGGGTCGTTCGCATTTCGAACATCGCGCGGCGATGGTCGTGGATTCGGTCGCCAGCGCCCGCCAGGGTCTGGCCGACCTGGCCGACAACCGCACCCGCCCCGGTGTCGTGCGGGGTGAGCACACGAACCGCCCGACGACCGCGTGGTTGTTCACCGGACAGGGCAGCCAGTACCCCCGGATGGCGCGCGAGTTGTTCGACGCCGAACCGGTTTTCGCGGAAACCGTGACGCGATGTGCGGACGCGGTCGACGGTATGCTGCCGCTTCCGCTGCTCGAGGTGCTGTTCGCCGCTGACCGCGAGACCGCCGAACGGTTGCGGCACACCTCGTACGCGCAGCCCGCGCTGTTCGCGGTCGAGATGGGCCTGGCCCGGCTGTGGCAGTCGTGGGGTGTCACACCCGACGTGGTGCTGGGGCACAGCGTGGGCCAGTACGCCGCGGCGTGCGTGGCCGGGGTGTTCAGCCTCGAGGACGGCGCCCGGCTGATGGCCGAACGCGGCCGGATGTTCGGCAGCCTGCCCGAGGGCGGGCGGATGGTGGCGATCTTCGCCGACGCCAAACAGGTCGAGCAGATCGCCGGTGAGTTCGCGCGCGTGTCCGTCGGCGCCTACAACGGACCCAACACCGTGCTCTCCGGTCCCGGTGAGGATCTGGAACAGATCGTCGCCCGGTTCGCCGACGAGGGGATCCGCTGCACCTGGTTGGAGACCAGTCACGCCTTCCACTCCGAACTGCTCGATCCGGTGCTCGACGAGTTCGAGTCCTACGCGGCGCAGTTCGAGTTCGCCGCCCCGACGATGCCGTTGGTGTGCAACCGGACCGGCGCGGTACTGACCGGGCAGACCCCGCTCGATGCGCAGTACTGGCGGCGGCATTCGCGCCAGCCGGTGCAGTTCGCCGAGAGTGTGCGCACCGTCGCGGCGCTCGGCTGTTCGGTGCTGATGGAGATCGGTCCGCAACCCGTGCTGACCGGGGCCGCGGTGCAGATCTGGCCGGAGCACCTGGCCGCTCCGCGGGCGATCGCCTCGCTGCGCAAGGGCGTCGGCGATCGGCGTCAGATCGCCGATGCGCTGGCCGCAGCCTATGTCGGCGGCCTCCGGCCCGATTTCGCTGCGCTGCAAGGTCAGCCGCATCACCGGCTCGAACTGCCCACGTATCCTTTCCAACGTCGACGGTTCTGGCCGAAGACGTCGAGCATCACGGTGGACGGTCCGGCGACGTCCGGAATCCTGGGCAGTGCCAAGGATCTCGCGTCCGGCGACACCGTCTACACCAGCAGGCTGTCCGTCAAGTCGCAGCCGTGGCTGTCCGACCACGTCATCTACGGCACGGTCGTCGTCCCCGGAGCCACCTATGCGGCAATGGCGTTGGCCGCGGTCGGTACCCCGGCGCGGGTGAAGGACGTGTTCTTCTACGAACCGATCATCCTGCCCGAGAAGAGTTCTCGCGAAGTGCAGCTGACCCTGCACATGCTCGGCGACGGTGAGCAGAAGTTCCAGGTGCACAGCCGTTCGTACGGTGTGCGGGACGCCGAGTGGTCGTTGAACGCCGAAGGCACTGTGGTGCGGGGTGTCGACGACGCGCCGGTGTCGCAGGATGATCCGGTCGACGAGGCGATCGAGCGGTGCAACCGCATGCGTCCGCAGGAACTGTTCGAGACCTTCGCCGACATGGAACTGGCGTGGGGTCCGACCTGGTCCGGATCCCTGAAGTCGCTGTGGCTCGGTGACGGTGAGGCGATCGGTGACGTCCTCGTCGGCGCGGAACTCGCCGAACAACTCGGCAGCGAGCCGATCCACCCGGTGCTGATGGACCTGTGCACCGGCGTCGCGTTCCCGGCGTTCCCGGCGCTTCTCGCCGCCGAGCAGGGGGTGAGCGATCTGTTCCTGCCGCTGAGGTACGGGCAGGTGACGTTGCAGGAGAAGATGCCTCGGCGGTTCTACTGCCGCGCCAAGTGGCACCACAGCGAACTGGACAGTGAGACCCAGGTCTTCGACCTCGACTTCATCAGTCGGGACGGCCGCCCCCTCGGCGGTATCCGCGAGTTCACGGTCAAACGCGCACCTCGCGAGGCGCTCCTACGCGGCCTGGGCGGCGACGCCACCCGGCTGCTCTACACCCTGGGCTGGCACGAGGTGCCGTTGCCTGCGGTGGATCCGGCTGACCCCAACGGCAACTGGCTGATCGCCGGGTTCGACGAACTGGCCGACGCGGTCCCCGGATGCATCCCCTTCGACCGGACGACGGATCCGGAGCCGCTCGGCCAGCTGCTCACCCAGGCACACGAGCGCGGTATGGCGTTCTCCGGTGTCGTATGGCGTGCCTCCGCACCGAAGCCGGACGAGTCGAGCGCCGATGTCGCCGCGCGGATCGAGACCGAGATCGCCAACCTGCTCAGCGCGGTGCACGCCGTGCAACGCGGTGAGGTGAAGCTGCCGGGGGGTCTGTGGATCGTCACCGAGCGGGCGGTGGCCTGCGAATCCGGTGAACCGGTCGACCCGGTGCAGGCGGCGCTGTGGGGCTTCGGGCGTACCACGATCAACGAGGAGCCGGCGCTGCGCTGCAAACTCGTCGACTGCGACGGATCCCCGGAAGCGGTCGAGGCGCTGAGTGCCCTGCTCACCACGCCGGTCGACGAGCCGGAACTCGCACTGCGCCAAGGGAAGTTGCTCGCGTCGAGGTTGTTGCACTGGGCGCGCAGCGGTCATCTCACGGTGCCGCGATCGACCGACTACGTCCTGGCGCCCACCGAACGCGGCGCGATCGACAACCTGCGGCTCACCGAGACGGAGGTGCCGCCGCCGGCCGAGGGCTACGTGCAGGTGAAGGTGGAGGCCGCAGGCCTGAACTTCCGCGACGTGCTCAACGTCCTCGGGCTCTACCCCGGTGACCCGGGACCGATCGGCGGCGACTTCGCCGGTGTCGTCACGCAATTGGGTGACGGGGTCGGTTCGGGGCGAGCGGAGCGACGGGATGGAATCAAGCTCGAGGTGGGTCAGCGCGTCTACGGCTTCATGCAGGGCGCGTTCTCGAGCCGGTTCAACGTGCCGGCCCAGTTGCTCGCGCCGATCCCCGACGGGGTGGGCGCGGTCGAGGCTGCCACGATTCCCGCTGCGGCGCTCACGGCCCGCCTCGCGTTCGACTGGGCGCAACTCGAGCCCGGCGATCGGGTGCTCATCCACGCTGCCAGCGGTGGCGTCGGACTGGCCGCCATCCAGCTGGCCCAGCAGCACGGCGCCGTCGTGTTCGCCACCGCGAGCACCTACAAGCGCGCGACGCTGCGCAAGATGGGTGTGGAGTACGTCTACGACTCGCGCAGTACGGATTTCGCCGACCAGATCCTGGCCGACACCGACGGCGCAGGCGTCGACGTGGTGCTCAACAGCCTGACCAACGAGGGGTTCGTCGAGGCGACCGTGCGCGCCACCGCGCAGAACGGCCGGTTCGCCGAGATCGCCAAGCGCGACATCTGGACGCACGAGCAGATGGCGGCGGCCCGTCCCGACATCTCCTACGAGATCGTGGCTCTCGATACGGTGACCATTCAGGAGCCCGAGCGCATCCGCGGGCTGCTCGGCGAGGTGTCGGACGGGCTGGGCAAGGGTGAGTGGGCGCCGTTGCCTGCCGAGATCTATCCGCTGACCGAGGCCAGGGCCGCGTTCCGGCGCATGCAGCAGGCTCGCCACATCGGCAAGATCGTGGTGCAGATGCCAAGCCCGCTGCAGCCGCGTCCCGACCGCAGCTACCTGATCACCGGTGGCCTGGGTGCGATCGGCCTGCACACCGCGTCGTACCTGGCCCAACTCGGCGCAGGCGACATCGTGTTGACCAGCCGTCGGGAACCCGATGCGGACACTCAGCAGGTGATCGACGAGATCACCGAGCGCCACCGCTGCCGCATCCACACCTTCGCCGCCGACGTCGGCGACGAGTCCCAGGTCGAGGAACTGCTCGAGCGGATCCGCGCGGAGCTGCCGCCGCTCGCCGGTGTCGCACATCTGGCCGGTGTGCTCGACGACGCGCTGCTGTCCCAACAGAGCGTGGAGCGGTTCCGAACCACGCTGGCGCCCAAGGCGTTCGGCGCCTACCACCTGGACCACCTGACCAGAGACGACGATCTGGACTTCTTCATCGTGTCCTCGTCGGTGTCGAGCCTGTTCGGATCCCCCGGCCAGGCCAACTACGCCACGGCCAACGCACTGCTCGACGGACTGGTCGCGCGTAGAAGGGCGCACGGCCTGCCGGCCACCGGTGTCAACTTCGGTCCGTGGGCACAGGGCGGCATGGCATCCTCGGAGGCCGCCACCGCCAACATCAGTGCCCAGGGCCTGGTTCCGCTGGAGCCGTCGGCGGCGCTGAGCGCACTCGCCGAGGTCGTCGCGAACGGCACCGCGCAGGCCACCGTGATCAAGGCCAACTGGCAGCGTGCGGCCAAGGTGCTGGGCGCATCGCGGCCGCCGATCCTCGATCTGGTCCTGCCGAGTGCGGCCGGGGAGGTGACCGGTGACAGCGAACTGCTCCGGCAGCTGCAGGAGATCCCGGTCGCGCAGCGGGCCGGGTTCGTCACCGAGTTCCTCCAGCGCGAGGTGCAGAACTTCCTGCGACTCGCGCAGCCGCCCGCCGCGTCGAGCCGGTTCCTGGATCTCGGTACGGATTCCCTGATGGCGATCGAACTCCGCAACCGGTTGCACAGTCAGTTCGGCGGCGCGTTCACGATCAACGCGACCGCGGTGTTCGACTACCCGACCATCGGGGGGCTCGCCGAGTATCTGGTGGGTCAGCTGCCCGACGCCGAATCACCGCCGGCGGCAACCGCCGATCCGGTGGCCGCCGGAGACGACAGCGGCGGCGCGCCGGAGGTGGAAGGTGGTTAGTTGCCAAAACTCCACGGCCGCGTCGTGTTCGGTCGACATTGCGTCGTCAAAGGGATCTGATGTCGAGCTGGTGAAGTAGCTGCGTCGGCTCCTCCCCCGCCCTATCGTGAATTAGCTGCGCGATGGCTGACGGGTTCTTGGGGGCAGACTGTGGACGGCACACCTTTCGGCCGCTACCTCCTGGTCGAACTCGTGGGCCGTGGCGGGATGGGCGAGGTGTGGCGCGCGCACGACACCGCTACCAACCGCACAGTGGCGCTGAAGGTGCTGCCGGCCCACCTCGTGCACGACACCGAGTACCGGGTGCGGTTCCAACGCGAAGCCCGCGCGGCAGCCCGGCTCAGCGATCCGCATATCGTCCCGATCCACGGATTCGGCGAGATCGACGGGCGTCTGTACGTCGACATGCGCCTGATCGAAGGCCGCGATCTCGAACACCTGCTCCGTGAGGGTCCACTCGACCCGGCTCGCGCCGTCATGATCATCGACCAGGTCGCCGCCGCTCTGGAGGCCGCCCATGAGGTCGGGTTGGTCCATCGTGACGTCAAACCCTCGAACATCCTGGTGGGAAAGTTCGATTTCACCTACCTCATCGACTTCGGTATCGCCCGGCCGATCGACGACACGGGCCTCACATCGGTCAACAGAGCCGTGGGCACGTTCCACTACATGGCGCCCGAGCGGTTCCGCGACGGACGCGGCGACCCACGATCGGACACCTACGCATTGGCCTGTGTGCTCTATCAATGTCTGACCGGATCCCGGCCCTTTCACGGCGACAGCCTCGAACAGCAGATCGCCGGCCACCTGATGACTCCCCCGCCCCGGCCGTCGACCGTCCAGCCCGGTGTGCCCGCGAAGTTCGACGCCGTCATCGCCAGAGGGATGGCCAAGAACGCCGCCGAGCGCTACCGGTCTGCGATCGATCTCGCGCACGCCGCTCGGACGGTGATCACCACCACGCTCGCTCCACCCACGGAATCCGCATCGAAACCGGCTTCGCCGCTTGGGTTCCCCGCACTCCCGGACACCGGCGCGCACATCAGGACCGGTTCTTCGATAGACGAGTTGCTCGACCACGCGGTCTCGGCCATCAACCGCGGTGGCGATGTCGTCGACCGGCATGCTCCGGCGTTCGAGGCCGAACCCGCGTACGCCGACGGCGAGGACCTCCTCGTCGCCCCGGGCGAGCCCGGCGAGATCCGTCGCCTGACCATCATGTTCGCCGATCTCGTCGACTCCACAGTCCTCTCGACGGAGGTCGAGCCCGAGACCTACCGCCTCCTCGTCGGGCGGTATCGGGACCAGGTGCTGCGGATCGTCGGGGAATACGAGGGCCACGTCGGGTCCACAAAAGGCGACGGCCTACTCGTCGTCTTCGGCTACCCCATCGCCCACGAGAACGACGTGCGTCGCGCGGTGCAGGCCGGCCTGGAGATCACTCGCGATGTCGCACGGCTGAGCGATCAGGCCCAGCGACGCTTCGGTCTCCGGATCAACGTCCGGGTGGGCGTGCACCGCGGTCTCGTCTACCTCGACACCGCCCAGGACGATGTGTTCGGGCTGGCGGCCAACATGGCCGCGCGTGTCTCCGGCCTCGCCCCTCCCGGTTCGGTGGTGGTGTCGGACTCGGTCGAACCGCTCATCAAGGACGCCTTCGAACTGGAGACGCTGCCCCCGGCGCCGGTGAAGGGCGTCAAAGGGCTCATCAGCCACTCGCGTGTGATCAGCGAACGCGCCGAATCGTCACGCGGGCCGACGGGACCGCTCGTCGGCCGGGAACGGGAGATGGCGCGGCTGCGCAGAGGGTGGGTGCGGGCCCAGGCCCGCACGCTCACCACACCCGGCGTGGTCATCCGGGGTGAAGCCGGGATCGGCAAGAGCCGCCTGGTCACCGGCGTGGTCGAACTGGTCGAGGCCGACGGCGGGGTGGTGCTCGACCTCGCCGGGTCACCGTTCCACGCCGACGTCGGACTGCAGCCCGTGCGCGCGCTCCTCGAACGCCGCTGCGGCATCACCAGGCTGACCGAACCGAGTCGCCGAGTCGAACTGCTTCGCGAAGAGATCATGCTGCGCACTCTCGACCCCGACCCGCTCATCGGGTTGTTGGCGCCCGTGCTGGGCATTGCGCCCGAACACGGTTACGAGCCCGTGCCGTTCGAGGGCCGCAAACTGCAGGAGTCGATCGCCGCCGCGGTGCTGCAGTACCTGTCGGCCTGCCACGGCGGCCGCTCCGGACTGGTGGTCGTCGAGGATGGCCACTGGCTCGACCCGTCGACACTCGAGCTGGTGGGAGATCTCCTGCGCACCGCCGACGGCGGGCTGCTCGTGGTGATCACCGGACGGCACGGCGGCTGGCTGCCCGGCGATTGGCCCGCAAAGGTGCTGGACCTCCAGCCGCTGACCGACGAGCAGGTGGACGCACTGGTACTCGCGCTCGACCCGACAGTCACCGCCGAGGAGTGCGCCGCGGTCCGCGAACGGTGCGACGGTGTCCCGTTCTACATCGAGCAGGTCGTCAGCGGGCTGGGCCAGACCGATCCCGAGGAGAACCGACCATCGGTGCCGGACCCGCTGTACGAGCCGCTGTTCGCACGCCTCCTCACCCGGCCGAACGTCGTTCCGGTGGTCGAGGCGGCCGCCGTCATCGGGCGGCAGGTCGACCGCGGACTGTTGATCGCGGTGTCCGGCCTGTCCGAAGACGACGTCGACGATGTCATCGACGAACTCGAGGACGCCCAGGTGCTCGAACCCCGGGGCGCAGGCGGCTGGCGTTTCCGGCACGAGTTGCTCCGCGAGGTCGCCGCCGAACTCGCACCGCCCAGCGTGCGACGGGAACTGCACGGCAGAGTCGCCGACGCGTTGTTGCGTGGCGCTGTCGGTGACCCCGACTGGCGCCTCGTCGCCTCGCACTACGAGAACGCCGGGCGATACACCGACGCCGCATCGGCGTATCGCGAGGCATCCGCGGCCGCGCGGCTTCGTGGCGCACTCACCGAGGCGCGCAACTACCTCACCCACGCACTGTCGGAGCTCGAGAAGAGCCCGCCCGGTGCAGCCCGCGACCGACTCGAGATCCGGCCGCGGCTCGAGCGTGGATTCCTCGCGGCCGCGATGGAGGGCTACCAGAGCGTCTCGGTCGCCGACGATTTCGAACGTTGCCTCGAGCTGGTCGGAACCGATCTGCGGGACGACGAGGTCTGGTCCACCTTGGTGTCGGTGAGCAGCTATTACCTCTCACGAGCCGACCTGGATCGGGCCGCTCAGATTCTGGGGCTCGTAGAGTCGGCGCCCGACACCGGACGCGAGTGGCTGCGGCCGGCCGTCAACGGCGCCCTGGGGACGATCGCCTTCGTGCGCGGCGAAATGGCAGTCGCGCGTGACTATTTCGGCAAGGCGCTGGTGAGCGTGGCGATCGAAGACCGGCAGCGGATGGGTGAGTTGTGGTACGTCCCCCACGACCCGGTCTCGATGGCCCACGAACACCTGGCGATGGACCGGCTCTGGCACGGCGACCTCGCCGGTGCGGAAGCCGCCATGAGCGCCGCGCGGGAACGCGCGGAGGAGCTGGGGGTGCCGCTCGGTCCGTACAACGTGGTCAACGCGATCGACATGGAGATCTGGCTGCGCGTGGACGCCGGTCAGTTCGACCGTGCCCGAGCACTCGTCGCCGAGATGATCGAGAAGGCCGAGAACTACGGGTTCGACTTCTGGCAGCTGTTCGGCGCGACGGAACAATGCATGGTCGATGCGGAGATCGCGCTGTCGGCCTCTGCTCCGGACAGGGCCACCCTCGAGACGCTGATCGCGGCCTTGACGGAGTTCGTCTCGTTCTGGCGCGCAGTGGGGCTGTACGTGTACCAGACGCATTACGACTGTGTGTTGGCCAAGCTGTTGACCGCCGCCGGCCGCCGTGACGAGGCGCGGGAGCGGATCTCGACGGCACTGGCCATCGCCGTCGAGACCGGGATGCACTTCCACGACGCGGAGCTCCTGCGGGCCCGGGCACGCACACACTCCGAGGAGGTCTCGCGCGCAGCGGATCTGGCGTCTGCGCGGAGGCTGGCCCGTGAGCAGGACGCGCCGCTGTTCGAACTGCGCGCGGCCCTGGACGAATTCGAGTGGCGCGGTGCAGGGGCGCGGGACGTTTTGGATGCGGCGGCGCGACGGCTGCCCGCGGACGGCGCGCTGCCGGAGATCGCCCGGGCCCGAGATCTCCTCGGGTGACGTGGCGCCGCGGTTCCCCACACGGGTGCGCCAGCGCAGCAATTCACCTTGTGACCGGGACGTGATCAGCATCACATTCCGGAGAATCCGCAGCTCAGAGGGGAAATCTGGGTGAGTGGCCTCCCTCGCCCAACCACCCGGTTGATTAGTCGGTGGAAATTGCTCGCCACCGCTTTGCGTTGAAGTTACCGAGCGGTATAGTCGGGCGCAGTTACTGGTGGGTAACTTAGCCCCAAGTACCCAACCGCAGGTGGCATTTCTCATCGAGGAGGCAACGTGAGCCACTACAAGAGCAACGTACGCGACCAGGTGTTCAACCTGTTCGAGGTACTCGGCGTCGACAAGGCCATGGGTCAGGGCGACTTCAGCGAGCTGGACGCCGACACCGCCCGCGAGATGCTCGACGAGATGGCCCGCCTGGCGGAGGGCCCGATCGCCGAGTCCTTCTTCGAGGGCGACCGCAATCCGCCGGTGTTCGATCCGAAGACCCACTCGGTGAAGCTGCCGGAGCCGTTCAAGAAGTCCATGCGCGCCCTGTTCGACGCGGGCTGGGACAAGGCCGGCATGCCCGAGGAACTCGGCGGCATGCCGATGCCCCGCGCGCTGCAGTGGGCCCTGATCGAGCACGTCCTCGGCGCCAACCCCGCCGCGTACATGTACGCCATGGGTGGCGGTATGGCCCACATCCTGCACAACCTCGGCACCGAGGAGCAGAAGAAGTGGGCGGTGCTCGCCGCTGAGCGCGGCTGGGGCGCCACCATGGTGCTGACCGAGCCCGATGCCGGCTCCGACGTCGGCGCCGGCCGCACCAAGGCCGTCAAGCAGGACGACGGCTCCTGGCACATCGACGGCGTCAAGCGGTTCATCACCTCGGCCGATTCCGACGACCTGTTCGAGAACATCTTCCACCTGGTGCTGGCCCGCCCCGAGGGCGCGGGCCCGGGCACCAAGGGTCTGTCGCTGTTCTTCGTGCCGAAGTTCCTCGTGGACTTCGAGACCGGTGAGCTCGGCGAGCGCAACGGCGCCTTCGTCACCAACGTCGAGCACAAGATGGGCCTGAAGGTCTCGGCCACCTGTGAGCTGTCCCTCGGACAGCACGGCGTGCCGGCCAAGGGCTGGCTGGTCGGCGAGGTGCACAACGGCATCGCGCAGATGTTCGACGTCATCGAGCAGGCTCGAATGATGGTCGGCACCAAGGCCATCGCCACCCTGTCGACCGGTTACCTCAACGCGCTCGAGTACGCCAAGAGCCGCGTGCAGGGTGCCGACATGACCCAGATGACGGACAAGACCGCGCCGCGCGTGACCATCACGCACCACCCCGACGTGCGTCGCTCGCTGATGACCCAGAAGTCCTACGCCGAGGGTCTGCGCGCGCTGTACCTCTACACCGCCACCTTCCAGGACACGGCGGTCGCCAAGGCCGTGCACGACGTGGACTCCGAGCTGGCGGTCCGCGTCAACGACCTGATGCTGCCGATCGTCAAGGGTGTGGGCTCCGAGCAGGCGTACGCCAAGCTCACCGAGAGCCTGCAGACCTTCGGCGGCTCGGGCTTCCTGCAGGACTACCCGATCGAGCAGTACATCCGCGACGCCAAGATCGACTCGCTGTACGAGGGCACCACCGCGATCCAGGCGCAGGACTTCTTCTTCCGCAAGATCGTGCGGGACAAGGGCCAGGCGCTGGCGTACGTCGCGGGGCAGATCGAGCAGTTCGTCAAGAGCGAGTCGGGCAACGGCCGCCTCAAGGCCGAGCGTGCACTGCTGGCGACCGCGCTGGAGGACGTGCAGGCGATGGCTGCGTCGCTCACCGGCTACCTGATGGCGGCGCAGGAGAACCCGGCCGAGCTGTACAAGGTCGGCCTCGGGTCGGTGCGCTTCCTGATGAGCGTTGGCGACCTGGTCATCGGTTGGCTGCTGCAGCAGCAGGCCGCCGTGGCCATCGGCGCGCTCGACGGCGGTGCGACCGGTGAGGACAAGGCCTTCTACGAGGGCAAGGTCGCGGTTGCGTCGTTCTTCGCGAAGAACTTCCTGCCGCTGCTGACCAGCACCCGCCAGGTCGTCGAGCACCTCGACAACGAGATCATGGAGCTCGACGAAGCCGCGTTCTGATCCCTTCCACGCAGAAGGCCCTCGCTACGGCGAGGGCCTTTTGTGTGGGCGTGTGTGGGCGGTGAGCAGACACAGAATCGCGTGAAACACGCGCGTGCAACGCGATTTTGCGTCTGCTCGCGGTCAGAAAAATAGGGCGGGTTCGGGAGGACAATGGGGGCGTCTTTCACTGTGTCTCGCGCCGCCGGTTGTTCACCCCTGCACCGGCTATTTGGATCAGTCACTCCCGAACCCGTCGTGCGTCCGATCGTACGCCTCGGGATCCCCTCAGACCAGAGGTGCAAGCGATCGACCGCAAGAAAGTGGCCCCGTGTTGCCGTCGGGTCGGGGGGTCAGACGGCAACACGGAGCTATCAGGTGTATCGACGCGGCATCGGCGGGCGTTACACGGCTCCGCGGAACTTTTCCCGTCGGCCCGCTCAGGCCTCGAGGATGGCCGCCACGCCCTGCCCGCCCGCGGCGCAGATGGAGATGAGCCCGCGCACCGGCTGACCGGTCTGCTTCTTCTTCTCGGCGAGCTGTTTGGCCAACTGCGCGACGATGCGGCCGCCGGTGGCGGCGAAGGGATGCCCGGCCGCCAGCGACGACCCGTTGACGTTGAGCTTCGAGCGGTCGATGGACCCCAGCGCGCTGTCCAGGCCGAGGCGTTCCTTGCAGTACTCCTCGGACTCCCACGCCTGCAGGTGCGCCAACACCACCGACGCGAACGCCTCGTGGATCTCGTAGAAGTCGAAGTCCTGCAGCGTCAGACCGTTGCGGGCGAGCAGCCGCGGCACCGCGTACGTGGGCGCCATCAGCAGACCGTCGCGACCGTTGATGTAGTCGACCGCCGCGGTCTCGCCGTCGACGTAGTAGGCGAGCGGTTCGATCGAGTGCTGCTGGGCCCACTCCTCAGAGGCCAGCAGCGCCACCGAGGCGCCGTCGGTCAGCGGGGTCGAGTTGCCCGCGGTCATGGTGGCGTCGCCGTGGCGGACGCCGAACACCGGCTTGAGCTTGGCCAGTTTCTCGGCCGACGAATCCGCGCGCAGGTTGTTGTCGCGGTACACGCCGAGGAACGGCGTCACCAGATCGTCGAAGAAGCCACGGTCGTAGGCGGCGGCCATGTTGCGGTGGCTGGCCGCGGCCAACTCGTCCTGGTCGACACGTTTGATGCCCATCTCCTTGGCGGTGACGGCGGCGTGTTCACCCATCGACATGCCGGTGCGCGGTTCGCTGTTGACCGGGATCTGGATGCCCACGGCGGCGGGCAGCTTGCCGACGAGTTTGAGGCGGTCGACGTTCGACTTGGCGCGACGCAGCCCCAGCAGGGTTTTGCGCAGGTCGTCACCCAGCGCGATGGGCGCGTCCGATGCGGTGTCCACCCCGCCTGCCGCCGCCGATTCGTAGCGTCCGGCAGCGATACCGTCGGCCGCGGCGATGGCGGCCTGCAGACCGGTGCCGCAGGCCTGCTGGATGTCGAAGGCGGGGGTGTACGACGACAGCGCGCTGCCGAGTACGCATTCCCGCATGAGGTTGAAGTCGCGGCTGTGCTTGAGCACCGCACCGCCGATGACGGCGCCGAGCTTCTCGCCCTGCAGGTGGTACCGGTCGACGAGCCCACCCAGGGCCGCGGTGAACATGTCCTGGTTGGACGCGTTCGCGTAGGCGCCGTCGGAACGGGCGAACGGTATCCGGTTGCCGCCGAGCACGGCGACCCGCCGCATGCTTCTGCTGTCAGCCACGTTTGCCTCCACTGTCGTTCCGGTTATCTAATCCCCGATATTACCCACCGTTCTTACTCAGGAGTAAGTTCAAGGCGGGACCTCCACTCCGCAGACGAAAGGCAGCTGAAGTGGCCTCCGACATCTATACCCAAATTGTTCACTCGGGCCCGGGTTCATTTCTGGCCAAACAACTGGGAATCCCCCAGCCCGAGACGCTGCGCCGCTACAAACCGGGTGAACCGCCGCTGCCCGGCGCGCTGCTGATCGCCGGCGAAGGCCGGGTGGTCGAGCCCCTGCGCACCGCGCTGGCCGACGACTACGACGTCGTCGCCAACAACATCGGCGGCCGGTGGGCGGACAAGTTCGGCGGCCTGGTCTACGACGCGACCGGCATCACCGAACCCGAGGGTCTCAAGGGGCTCTTCGAATTCTTCACCCCGCTGCTGCGCAATGTGACGCCGAACGCGCGCCTGGTCGTCATCGGCAGCGACCCCGACGAGGCCGGCACCCCGCACGAGCAGATCGTGCAGCGGGCGCTCGAGGGCTTCACCCGCTCGCTGGCCAAGGAGTTGCGGCGTGGGGCGACCGCATCGCTGGTGTACCTGTCGCCGGAGGCCAAGACCGCGGCGACCGGTCTCGAGTCGACGATGCGCTTCATCCTCTCCGGCAAGTCCGCCTACGTCGACGGTCAGGTGTACCGGGTCGGTGCGGATGACGCCACGCCGCCCGCCGACTGGGACAAACCGTTGCAAGGCAAGGTGGCCGTGGTGACCGGTGCGGCGCGCGGTATCGGCGCCACCATCGCCGAGGTGTTCGCCCGTGACGGCGCGGCAGTCGTTGCGGTGGACATGAAAGCTCCAGAGGGCGCGGCCGATGAGTTGGCCAAGGTCGCCGAGAAGGTCGGTGGCACCGCGCTGACCCTCGACGTGACCGCTCCCGACGCCGTCGACAAGATCGCCGCGCACGTCCGCGACCATCACGGCGGCAAGCTCGACATCCTGGTCAACAACGCCGGGATCACGCGCGACAAGCTGCTCGCCAACATGGACGAGGGCCGCTGGGACTCGGTGATCGCCGTCAACCTGCTGGCACCGCTGCGGCTCACCGAGGGTCTGGTGGACAGCGGCGTGCTCGGTGAGGGCGGCCGGGTGATCGGCCTGTCCTCGATGGCCGGGATCGCCGGCAACCGCGGGCAGACCAACTACGCGACCACCAAGGCCGGGATGATCGGACTCACCGACGCGCTGGCGGAGAAGCTGCACGACAAGGGCATCACGATCAACGCCGTCGCACCCGGGTTCATCGAGACGAAGATGACCGAGGCGATCCCGTTCGCCACCCGCGAGGTGGGCCGCCGGCTCAACTCGCTCTACCAGGGCGGCCAGCCCGTCGACGTCGCCGAGACCATCGCCTACTTCGCCAACCCGGCGTCGAATGCGGTGACCGGCAACACGATTCGGGTCTGCGGCCAAGCCATGTTGGGAGCCTGACATGGGCGGACAACCCAGCGGAACCCGAAACCTGTTGCGTGCGGCGGCCGGTGCGCTGCCGTTCGTCCCCCGCGGCGAGTCGCTGCCCGAGCGCACGCTCACCGTCGACGAGTTGGCGATCGATCCCGCCAACGTCGCCGCATACGCCGATGTGACGGGGTTGCAGTTCGGCGACACCGTACCGCTGACGTACCCGTTCGCGTTGACCTTCCCGACCGTGATGGCGTTGGTGACCGGATTCGACTTCCCGTTCGCCGCAATGGGTTCGGTGCACATCGAGAACCACATCACCCAGCATCGGCCCATCGCGGTCAGCGATACGGTATCCGCCGCGGTGCACGCCGAGAACCTGCGTGAGCACCGCCGCGGTCTGCTGGTCGACGTGGTGACCGACGTCAAGGTCGGGAACGAACTGGCATGGCATCAGGTGACGACGTTTCTGCACCAACAGCGGACGAGCCTGTCCGATCAGCCCAAGCCGCCGCCGCAGAAGCCGCCGAAACTCGGCCCGCCGAACGCGTTGTTGAACATCACCGCCGGGCAGATCCGCCAGTACGCCTCGGTCGGCGGCGACCACAACCCGATCCACACCAACCCCATTGCGGCCAAACTGTTCGGCTTCCCGACGGTGATCGCCCACGGGATGTTCTCGGCGGCGGCGGTCCTGGCCAACATCGAGGGGCAGCTGCCCGGCGCGGTCGAGTACTCGGTGCGCTTCGCCAAACCGGTCGTCCTGCCCGCCAAGGCGGGACTGTACGTCGAGCGCACCGCCGACGGCGGCTGGGATCTCACCCTGCGGAACAGCAAGGGTGAACCACACCTGACGGGCACCGTCCGCGGGCTGTAGCCCCCTCGAAACTGCTGGGAGATCACGGTCCGCCGAGAATCCGTGATCTCCCGGCAGGCTCGGCGCCGGGCGATTCCCGCCCGTCCCCCGCCGGTGGGGTCTACCATCACAGACATGATCCGGGCCTGCCTGGTTCTCTCGATGGCCGCGGCGCTGACCGTCGCAGGCACCGCCGCCGCGCACGCTCAACCTGTGCCGCCGTGCACCTTCACCCTGTCGGCTCCGTCGGTGGTGCAGAACGCCGATGGCGCCGTTGTCGCCGCCACGGTGACACCGCTCGAGTGCGGGTGGGGCGCCGAACCCAACTACAGCGTGGCGTGCCTACAGCTCAGCGGCAATTCCGGACCGACCACATGCACGCAGTCGCGCGGCCGGGACGCGGCCCGGATCCTCTACGCGCCCCACATCCCCGGCGCCGGCTACACCGCGACCGGGAGAGGTTGCGGGAGGTGGGTCGGGCAACCGCCTGCGCACCTGTGTCAACATCTCGGTCCACAGAACGCGACCCTCTGACCGCCGTGGCCACCCCCAAGGTGCCGCCGGTGCGCCTCGCCCGCGCCGTCGAACGGTTACGACACGTCCTCGACCGCGCGCACCAGCGCAGCGCACCCCCATCCGCTGTGATGTTGGAGAAGATCCTCGGCGCGTGGATCTCCCAGGGCATCACCGTGGCCGCCGACCTGCGGGTGGCCGATGCGCTCGCCGACGGACCGCTACCCATCGGCGAGCTGGCCCGGCGCGTCGGCGCGAATCCGGACGCGCTGGGCCGGCTGATGCGGGCCTTGATCGGCGAGGGCGTCTTCACCCAGCGCCGCGACGGCCGCTACGCGTTGAACGCGCTCGGCCGCACACTGTGCACCGACGCGACGATGTCGGTCGCGGGGATGGCCCGCATGATCGGACACCCCGCGCATCGAGAGCACTGGAGCCAGTTGCTCGACGCGATCCGCACGGGCGAGGCGACCGTGCCGAAGCTGCGCGGCATGCCGGGGTTCGAGTACCTCAGCGAGAACCGGGAGCTCGGCGAGATCTTCAACGATGCGATGACGAACCTGTCCGAGACCGCGGTGGTGCCGTTGACCGCCGCCTACGACTTCCGCGGATTCGGCACGATCGTCGACGTCGGCGGCGGCCACGGCCGGTTCCTCTCGGCGATCCTGGCGGCGACCCCGTCCGCGCGCGGCGTGCTCTACGACCTGCCCCAGGTCGTCGAGGGCGCCACCGAACTGCTCGGCAGCCACGGCGTGGCCAATCGGGTCGAGATCGTCGGCGGCTCGTTCTTCGACAGCATTCCCGCCGGCGCCGACGCCTACGTCGCCAAGAACGTGATCCACGACTGGCCCGACGCCGACGCCCTCACCATCCTGCGCAACATCCGGTCCGCCGCGGGCACCGGCGCCACCCTGCTGCTGGCGGAGTTCGTGATCCCCGACCACCACCGCGCGTTCATCGGCAACTGGACGGACATGGAGATGCTGATGGCCACCGCCGCCCGGGAACGCACCGAGGCGGAGTACCGAAAGCTGTATCAGCAGGCCGGTTTCCGGCTGACCCGGGTGGTGCCCACGGTCGCCCCGATCAGCCTGATCGAAGGTAAGGCGGTCTGACGCCTAGTTCGACGCGACGGCGGCGCCCTTGGACATCCCCGAGTCGCTGCGCTCCTGGCCGGCGGCGTCGGACGGGGTGCCCTTCAGACCGCGCCAGAACAGGTTGATCATCAGCTCGGCGGCCTCGTCGACATCGGCGTCGCCGGTGCTGACGCGGGTGGCGATCGCCTCACCCGCGCCGACGAGCGCCACGGCCATCATCTCGAAGTCGGTGTCCGGTTCGGGGTGCCGGGTGCCCTCGCGCAAAAGCCGGCTGACCAGTTCGATGATCCGCTCACGACCTTCGCGCACGGTGTGGGCGAAGGCCTGCGAACTGGTCGCCTGGGTGTAGAGCACCATCCACGAGGCGCGGTTTGTGTCGATGTAGGTCAGGAACGACAGCACCGCGTTGCGCAGCAGGTCACGCGCACCCTGGCTGAAGTCGATCTTGCTGCGCACCTCGTCGACGAACCGGCCGAGCTCACGGTCCAGACACGCACCGAACAGGTCCTCTTTGGAGCCGTAGTACAGGTAGAGCATCGGCTTGGAGATCTGCGCCTCGGCGGCGATCGCGTCCATCGAGGTCTCGTGATAGCCGTTCACCGAGAACATCTGCACGGCCGCGTCGAGCATCTGCTGCTCACGCACCGCGCGTGGCAAACGCTTGGTTCCTCCGGCCATCAGACAAGGGTAAACGGTCGCGCCGAAGGGCTCAGGACGGCGCTCATGGCAGCAGTTCGCCGCGGCGCTGCTCCTCCCACAGCGCCATGCGGGTGCGCGCGGGTTCGCCGATCGCCTCCATCACCAGCGGGAGGAGCAGTTCGGTGAGCAGAAACCCCGCCGCCATGCTCTGATACACCGTCCCCACGGTGCTCGACGCGGCCAGCACGACTTCGGCGTCGGGGGCCACCGGACAGGCGAGGTCGTCGGTGATCAGCACGACCGCGGCCCCGGCCCGGTGGAAACGCGCCGCCACGTCCACGGCGCTGGCCTGGTAGCGGTGGTAGTCGAACAGGACCAGCACGTCGCGCCGGGTGAGTTCCATCATCGCCCCGAGGTCGCGGCCCGACGGGTCGGCGAGCAGTCGCACCCCCGGGCGCAGCTGTTCGAGGTGCGCACCCAGGTGGTGGGCCAGCAGCACCGAGAACCGGCCGCCGTGCAGGAAGAGCGGCCGCGTCTGGTCGGCCAGCAGGGCCACCGCCGCCTCCAGTGACGAACCCGGCAGGTGGGCGAGCGTTTCCAACGCGCGGTCGTTCTGCGCGCGGGCCTGATTGAGCAGCCGGTCGAGCGGGCTGCCCGCGGCGGGCGCGTCCGGCAGCCGGGTGATCGGTCCGCTCGACATCGCCGAGATCTCGGCCCGCAGCGAGACCTGCAGGTCGGCGAACCCTTCGAAGCCCAGCGAATGCGCGAACCTCAGTACGGTCGGAGGGCTGACATCGGCCCGTTCGGCGAGCCGCGCGGCACTGGCCAGCCCGGCGCTCGGATAGTCGGCCAGCAACGCCCGACCCACCCGCCGTTCGGCGCGCGACAACGCCGGCAGCGCGGCGGCGGCCAACGCGGCCACGGTCTCACCGGTGGGAGATGGCATGGTGTCAATCTGTCACGGACCGAGCGGGTGCAGGGTCATCGACCGATCGTCGATCGACACCGCCGTGACGCACTCGGGGGGCAGTGGCTGCCAGTCGAGGTCGCCGAAGCCCGTCGACCCGATGACCAGGGTGCCGTCGTCGGGCCTCGCCCAGCGCAACGCGAAGTAGTCCTCGAGATGTTCGGTCGGCAGGTCGGCCGCGGTGATCTCCTCGATGTCCTCGGCGGGCAGGCGGCTGCGGGCGTGCGCGTGCACAGCGACCAGTTGGCCCTCACCGAGCAGCAGCGCGTTGAGGCTGGCCTCCGGATAGCGGTCGCGTAGCTCGGACACGGCGCGGCGCACCGCCTCCGCGAGCGTCGGTGCGGTCCGGCGGTGCTGACGGATCAGGGCGAAGTAGCGCTCACTGTCGGTGGTGCCCCGCAGCGTCGCGGCGATGCCGGGTTCGAGCAGGGCGTCCAGCGGCGCCATCGGTTTGATGGACCCGTTGTGCGCCATCGCGATTCCGTCCGCGAGGAACGGGTGGGAGTTCTCGGGGCGCACCGCGAGGCCGTTGGTGGCCCAGCGCAGGTGGACCATGCTCGCCACCGCGCGGCGCTCGGCGGTGGCCGCGTCGAATGCCGGGTCGTCGAGTGCGCTGCCTGCCGAGACCTCGACGCGCGGGGACCGACCGGCCTCTTCGACGGCGGCGACGCCCCATCCGTCGCCGTGGATCTTGGTCAGCGCGACGAAATCCTTCAGCGTCGGCGCACCGACCGCGTCCGAAACCGACACCGGAACGGCAGACACCACACCCAGCAGCCGACACATACCGGCATCCTCCCAACAGCGGATTTAACGAATCAATCGCGGTGGACTGATTTTAAAGAACTTGAAACATTCATGACATAGGGTTCCCGAAGACTCGACCGCCGAGGAGGATTCGATGCCGCAGCAGGACGAGGAGCTACGGGCGCAGGGCGTGGCGCTGATCGCCGGGTCGGTGACCGATCTGGCCGGCGTCACGCGCGCGAAGTACGTCCCCGTCCGGCGGCTCCGCGCCTTCGAAACAGTCGGGGATGGGCGTATCCCCCTCGTGGAGCGTGTTCTGCGTTGACAGCGGCATCGCGTTCACCCCCGACATCGGGGTCGCCGGAGACCTGCGGATCCGTATCGACGGCGAGCACCTGCGCATCATCGAGGACGGGATCGCCTGGGCCCCGGGCGATCTGCACGACCAGTACGGCCGTCCCGCCCCGTTGTGCCCGCGCTCGCTGCTGGCCCGCGTCGAGCAGCGGGCCGCCGAACGCGGTCTGGAGGTCCGCGTCGGCGGTGAGCTCGAGTGCACGATGCTGGCCGCCGACAGTGGGCCTGCGTCGGCCGAGCCGTGGTCACCGTACGGAATCCGCACCTCGCTCGACCGTTCGGCGTTCCTCGTCGACCTCATCGGCGCGGCCGAACGCGCCGGTCTCGCCGTCGAACAGCTGCACACCGAATACGGGCACGACCAGCTCGAGATGTCCCTGGCACCCGCCGGCCCGGTCGAGACCGCCGATGCGATCGTCCTGGCGCGCATCGTGATCGGCCGCGCCGCCGCCCGCCACGGGATGAAGATCTCGTTCTCGCCGGTGCCCTTCGCCGACGCCGCAGGCAACGGCGCCCACCTCCACCTCTCGCTCACCGACAGCGCCGGTCCGCTGCTGTCCGGCGGCGACGGCCCCTACGGGATCCGGCCCGAAGGCGGTGCGGCCATCGCCGGTGTCCTCGACACCCTGCCGGACCTCCTCGGCGTCTACGCCGGTTCCGCACTGTCGGCGCTGCGGCTCAAACCGGGAAACTGGGCGGGCGCATCGGCGTGCTGGGGCCTGGAGAACCGGGAGGCCGCGGTCCGTTTCATCGCCGCCACGCCCGGAAACCCGCACGGCGCCAACGCCGAACTGAAACTCGTCGACCCGAGCGCCAACCCGTACCTGGCCGCCGCCGCGTTCCTCGGCAGCGCGCTGCGCGGAATCGACCGCCGGCTCCCGCTGCCACCGGAGGTGCCCGAGGATCCGCGACGGTCGGGCGCCACCCCGCCCGCGCTGCCGATCGGACAGCAGGCGGCGCTCGAGGCGCTCGAGAACTCCGCCACCGCCGCCGAACTGCTCACCACCCCGATCATCGAGGCGCTGATCGCCGTCCGGCGCCACGAGCTGACCACCTACGGCGACCGTCCGCCCGCCGAGACCACCCAGGCGCTGCGCCTCGCCTGGAGCTGTTGACCACCGCCGAGAGGAAACCCCCGATGACCCAGACGCCGCCCGAGACCAACTTGGCACCCGAAACCGACCAGCTGCCGCACCGCCGCCTGCCGTTCTGGGTGGCACTGGCCATGTCGGTGGCGCTCGTCGGTCCGACGCTGGCCATGTCCGGTAACGGACAGGGCCTCATCGGCACCGTGGGCAAGGCCATCCCGCTGGTCTTCCTGATCGGTCTGATCGGCGTCTCCCTGGTCGGGTACAGCTTCGTGCGGCTGACCCGCCACCTCAACCACGCCGGGTCGGCATACGGTCTGGTTGGCGGCACCATCGGACCGCGCGCGGGCTTCTTCTCCGGCTTCGCGATGCTCGGTGCCTACGTCGGCTTCTCGATCGGCACACTGGCGCTGACCGCCGCGTTCACCAACGCGTTCATCGCGCAACTGCAACCCGACGCCGAAGACCCCTACCAGGTGCCGTGGCTGCTGGTGGTGCTGGTGGGTGCGGGGATCTCGTTCCTGTTGGCGGGCCGCGACATCCGGCTGCTGGCGAAGATCCTGCTCGGCATCGAAGGCATCGGCATCCTCGCCATGGTGATACTGGTCGCCGTCATCTTCGCCAAGGGCGGGGCGCCGACGACGGGCGTCGACTTCAGCGTGTTCACCTTCGACGGGGTCTCCGCGTCCGCGGTGCTCAGCGGCGTGGTGGCCGCCTTCCTGTCCTGGGCCGGTTTCGAGGCCTGCGCCTCGATGGGCGAGGAGACCGACGATCCCCGCCGCAACATCCCCCGCGCCCTCGGCGGCACCCTGCTGCTCACCGGTGTGCTGTTCGTCGTCGTGATGTTCGCCCAGGTCATCGGGTTCGGCACCGACGAGGCCGGCCTGGCCGCCTTCCAGGGCTCCGGGAACACGCTGGGCGACTTGGGCAGCACCTATGTCGGACAGTGGTTCTCGCTGTTGATCATCTTCACCGCGACGGTCGCGGCGTTCGGCTGCCACCTGGCCACCTCGGCCACCTCCGGTCGCATGCTCTACGCGTTCGGCCGCGACGGGTTCGGTCCGAAAGCGTTGGCGCACATCCACGCCGAGACCGGTGGCCCGCGGCGGGCCACCTGGCTGGTCGTCGGCGTGGCACTGGTCGTCGACCTGATCTGCGGTGCGCTCGACTGGCCCGACATGGGCACCGGCAACGACGCGATCGACACCTACTTCCTGTTCGCCGTCGCGGGTTCGGTGTGCCTGATGGTGTGCTACCTGCTGGTCGAGATCGCCGCGGCCTGGTTCGTCGGCGCACCGAAGTTCGTCGGTGTGCACGGCGGGACGGGCAAGGTGCTCGGTCTGCTGCTGCCACTGCTCGGCGCGGTGGTGATCGCGGTGGTGTTGTGGTTCAACGTCAAGGACGCCGAGACGTGGTCGGCCGCACCGCTTCTCGGATTGTACTGGTGCGCAATCGGTTTGATCATCGCGCTGGCAGCGTCCGGAATCGCCAAACGGGTCGGTGAGTCGCTGAGCCGTGAGCTCGAGCTCAGCCCGCCGGACGGCCGACCGGTCAGCTGAGGGCCGCCGGTGGGCTACGTTGGCGGCGACGGGGCCGCAGGGAAGGTCGACGACGAGGAGGTCGCGAAGTATGCCGGTTGGTGATCGCACCGATGTGTTCGCGGGGGTGGCCGCGGACGTCCCGGACGCGCTGGCCGAGCACCTGCGCGCCGTCGACCTCGTCGACCACCACGTCCACGGCACCTTCAACGAGGCCGTCGACCGGGCGGGGTTCGAGGCCGCGATCAACGAGGGTTCCACCGACCCGGTGCCGTCGTTCATGACCCAGTTCGACTCACCGCTCGGTCTGGCCATCCGGCGGTGGTGCGCACCGGTACTCGACCTGGAGCCGCTCGCCGGCGCGGACGAATACTGGTCGCGCCGCGCCGAATTCGGACCCGACGAGCTGTCCGAGCGCTTCCTGCGCGCGGCCGGGGTGTCGCGCTGGGTGGTCGACACCGGCTTCAAGGGCGATCTGATCACCACGCCCGGCCAGATGACCGCGCTCAGCGGCGTCCCCTCCTCGGAGATCCTGCGGCTGGAACGGTTGACCGAGGATCTCCTCGAGGCAGGCACCTCGCCGCGCGACTATCCGGAGGCGTTCCGCAGTGCACTCGACGAGGCCGTGGCGGACCAGGGCACCGTCGGCGTGAAAACCATTGCGGCATACCGTGTCGGCTTCGACGTCGACTGGTCGCGGCCCTCCGAGGCGACCGCCGTCGACTCCGCGGAGCGGCTCGTCGCACGGGGTGCACCGCTGCGCGTCGACGACCCCGCGCTGATCGCCTTCGGCGTGCACGAGGCCGCCGAGCGCGGACTGCCCATCCAGGTGCACGTCGGCTTCGGCGACCGCGACCTGGACCTGCACCGCACCGATCCGCTCTTGCTGCTGCCGCTGCTGCGCGCGATGACCCCCGTACCGGTGCTGCTGCTGCACTGTTATCCCTTCCAGCGGCAGGCCGGCTACCTCGCCCAGGCCTTCGACCACGTGAACTTCGATGTGGGACTGGCGATCAACTACCTGGGCCCGCGGTCGACGTCAGTGGTCGCCGAGGCCCTGGACACCGCCCCGTTCGCCAAACAGCTCTACTCCTCGGATGCGTTCGGCCCGCCGGAACTGCACCTGCTCGGCTCGATCCTGTGGCGGCGCGCCATGGGCCTGGTGCTCGGCGACTGGGTCCGCGCCGGCGACTGCACCGAGGCCGACGCGATCCGCATCGTCGACATGATCGGTGTGCACAACGCCGAACGCGTCTATGGACTCTGACCGGCACATGCGCGCACCGCTGTTCGAGGCGCTGCGCCGGTTCGTCGAACGCGATCAGGCGCCGTTCTACAGTCCCGGCCACAAGGGCGGCCGCACGCTGGACCCGTGGTTCCGCGAACACATCGCCGCCGTCGACCTCAACAATCTCGCGGACCTCGACACGCTGCACTGCCCCAGCGGGCCGATCCTCGAAGCCGAAGAACTGATCGCCGATGCGTGGGGCGCCAAGGCGAGCTTCATCCTCGTGCAGGGGTCGACCGGCGGCAACATCGCGGTCGCGTTGTCGGCGCTGCGACCCGGCGATCCGGTGCTGGTGCAGCGCAACGCCCACAAGTCGGTGCTGGCCGGGCTGGTCCAGTCCGGTGCCCGGCCGATCTGGCTGACGCCGCAGTGGGATGCGGATTTCGGTGTCGCGCACGGCCTTCCGGCCGACCGCGTCGAGGCGGCTCTGACCGCCGAGGCCGCGGCCGCGCTGTGGATACTGCACCCCACCTACTTCGGGACGACCGCCGACATCGCCGCGCTCACCGCGGTGTGCCGCCGCCACGGCATCCCGCTGCTCGCCGACGGCGCCCACTCCCCGCACTTCGCCTTCCACCCCGACCTGCCGGCCGCCGCCGAGACCGCAGGGGCGGCGGCGACCGTGCAGTCGGTGCACAAGATCCTCTCCGGGCTCAGCCAGGCCGCGGTGCTGCACGTCGACACCGATCAGCTGGACGTGCCGACGGTGCGCCGCGCGCTGCAGCTGGTCCAGACCACCAGCCCGCACTTCGCGATCATGGCGTCGATCGACCTGGCCCGCCGCCAGATGGTGGAGGACGGCCGCCGCCTCCTCGACGAGACGCTGCGGCGCGCCCGCGACACCGCTGCGCGGCTGGCCCAGATCCCGGGACTACGCGTGCTGAGCGACCACGACCTCACCGGTCCGGGGTCCGGACTCCACCAGCGCGACGAGACCAAACTGCTGATCGGGACGCACGGACTGGCCGCCGACGCATCCGACATCCTGGCGCGGCTGACCCGGGAACACGGCGTGCAGCCCGAACTCGCCGGCGCCGGCCACATCCTGTGCATCACCACGATCGGCAACACCGACGCCGACATGGACCGGCTGGTCGACGGCCTGACCGATGTCGCCCTGGCGGTGGGCCGGCGCGACGGCGGGTGCCCGCCCGATGTGGGCGGTGCGCTCGACCTGGCCCCGGAGATCGTGCTGACCCCGCGCGAGGCCTTCTTCGCCGACGTGGACACGGTTTCCCTGCGCGCGGCGGTCGGCCGCATCGCCGCCGAACCGATCACGCCCTACCCGCCGGGCATTCCGCTGGTGATGCCCGGCGAACGCCTAAGCGCCGAGGTCGTCGACGTACTCGACGGCCTGCGCGGTGCGGGCAACCCGATCAGCGCGGCGGACCCCACCCTCGAGCGGGTGACCGTCGTCCGGTGAGGTTCGGTCAGCCGCCGCAGCGCGGGTTCGGGCCCTTCATCGCCGCCACCCGCAGCACCGACTGGTCGACGCGCGGCATCGTCAGCTCACCGGAGCCCACCGCCTGTTCGAGCCGGTCGAGCACCGCGGGCACCTCGGCCGTCGTCACCCACAACGCGGTGTCGGCGCCGGCCTGCAGGGCGCGCAGCGCCGCATCGGCCACCCCGTACCGATCGGTGATCGCCCGCATGCTCGAGATGTCGTCGGTGAAGACCGGACCGTTGAACCCCGGCCCGCCGTAGCCGCCCGACCGCAGCAGCTGGTAGGCCGCCGGGCTCAGGCTCGCCGGATCGCTTCCGGTCAGTCCCGGCACCTGCATGTGGCCGACCATCACCCCGACCGGCGCCTGCGCGGTCAGCGTGCGGTACGGCACGAGGTCGGAGTTCTGCAGCTCGGACAGCGGCGGGGTGACAACGCCCTCGGTGTGCGAGTCGCCGGAGGCGTTGCCGTGGCCCGGGAAGTGTTTGAGCACCGGCAGCACCCCGGCGTCGCGCAGCCCGCGGGCGTACGCCCCGGCGTATTCGGTGACCGTCGCCGGGTCGTCGCCGAAGGACCGGTCACCGATGGCGGCACTGGCCCCGGTGACGTCGACGACCGGCGCGAAGTCGATCGTGACGCCGAGACCGCGCATCGCCCGGCCCCGTTCGAGCGCGATGCCGTAGACCTGGTCGGGGGTCGAACTCTGGGCCAGCGCCCGCGCCGACGGTTGGCTGCCGATCAGTGAAGCCAGCCGGGAGACCCGGCCGCCCTCCTCGTCGACGCTGACCGCCAGCGGCAGCGGGCCCGCGGAGGCGGCGATCTCGGCCAGCGGGGCGCCCATCATCGACAGGTCGGTCCAACTGCCGATCATGATGCCGCCGATGCGGTGGTTGTCGACCACCGCGCGGGCGTCGGCGGCGCCGGTGACGCCGACCATCAGCAGCTGGGCCAGCTTGTCGCGGGTCGTCATCTCCGAGAGCAGCGCGGCGCCCTGACCGCATGCCGCGGCGCCGGGCGCCAGCGGCACCGGGGCCTTCAGCGGAACGGCGGGGGCGGCGGAGACGGGGGCGGCGGTGATCGCCGGATCGGCCGGTGCGGCCGCGGGTTCCTGCTTCGGCGACGAGCACGCGAGCAGCATTCCCGACGTCGCGACCAGTGCACACAGTCCTCGGGTCCAAGCCATGGGCTCTGACACTAACGGCTCCGGCGACGCGGGTCGATGCCATAGGGTCGAAGGGGACCACGAGGAGGTGCGATGACCGCCCACGCCGACGTCTCGGCCCGGGAGTCAGTCTCAGAGGTCCACCGGCAGGTCGGCCAGGAGATCATGGTGATCGCCTACGACGGCACCGCCAACGCCCGTCGTGCGGTGCACTATGCGGGACGGTTCCTGTCCGCGAACCGCGCGGTGGTGCTCACGGTGTGGTCGCCCACGCTGCGCGGATCGGAGCCACCCGCGGTGGATCTCGACGGTCCGCCGGATCCGGCGCCCGACGACGAGGACATCGCCTACGCCGACGCCCAGCGCACCAACGCCGAGGGAATCGAGTTGGCCCGGGCCGCCGGCCTGTCCGCCGAGGCGATGTGCGTGGCCGCGACCAGCACCGTGTGGAACACCATCATCGAGACCGCGGACACGTTGGACGCGGATCTGATCGTCACCGGAACCCGCGGCACCACCGGGCTGCGCTCTTTGCTGCAGTCCAGCGTCGCCGACCGGGTGCTGCGTCACGGGCACCGGCCGGTGCTCATCGTGCCGCCGGGCCGCTGACCGGCCGCATGCTAGTTTTGGCGCCATGGATCGGTTCATCGTCCCCGCCGCGGCCAGCATCGTCGTGGGCCTGCTGCTCGGGGCGGCGGCCGTGTTCGGGGTGACGTTGATGGTGCAGGAGGACAGCAAGCCTCCCCTGCAGGCGGGCGATCCGGCGTCATCGGTGCTCAACAGGGTCGAGTACGGCGACAGAAGTTAGTTCCCGGGTCGCGGCCGACGCACCCGAACCCGCGCACACTGCCGCCCACGCCACTCAGCCGCTGTCGCGGCGTTGGATGTGGGTGGCCGCCGTGGCGGCGCTCGTCCTGACTTTCGCCCAGTCGCCCGGACAGATCTCCCCCGACACCAAACTCGACCTCACCGCGAATCCGCTGCGGTTCCTCGCGCGCGCCGCGAACCTGTGGAACAGCGAGCTGCCGTTCGGCCAGGCCCAGAACCAGGCGTACGGCTACCTGTTCCCGCACGGCACCTTCTTCCTCGCCGGTGACCTCCTGGGGCTGCCCGGGTGGGTGACGCAACGCCTGTGGTGGGCGCTGCTGCTGACGGTCGGATTCTGGGGTGTGGTGCGGGTCGCCGAGGCCCTCGGGCTCGGCAGTCCGACGTCGCGGGTGATCGGCGCCGTCGCCTATGCGCTGTCACCTCGGGTGCTGACCACACTGGGCGCGCTGTCGTCGGAGACGCTGCCGATGATGCTGGCGCCGTGGGTGCTGCTGCCGGTCATCCTCGCGCTGCGGGGTGAGGGTTCGGTGCGGCGTCTGGCCGCCCGCTCGGCCGGGGCGATCGCGCTGATGGGCGCGGTGAACGCGGTGGCCACGCTCACCGGCTGCCTGGCCGCGGTGCTGTGGTGGGCGTGTCACCGGCCCAACCGCCTGTGGTGGCGGTTCACCGCGTGGTGGTTCGGCTGTGCGGCGCTGGCGGTGCTGTGGTGGGTGGTCCCGCTGTTGCTGCTCGGCCGGATCAGCCCGCCGTTCCTCGACTTCATCGAATCCTCCGGCGTCACCACGCAGTGGATGTCGCTGACGGAGATGCTGCGCGGCACCGGCAGCTGGACACCGTTCGTGGCGCCCACCGCGACGGCCGGTTCGACGTTGGTCACCGGAAGCCTCGCGGTGCTGGCGACCACGCTGGTGGCCGCGGCGGGGATGGCCGGTCTGGCGCTGCGTTCGATGCCGGCCCGGGGTCGGCTGATCACGATGCTGCTGGTCGGGGTCGCGTTGCTCGCGGCGGGGTACGCCGGCGGGCTCGGCTCACCCTTCGCGGACGCGGTACAGGCCTTCCTCGACGGCGACGGCACCCCGCTGCGAAACCTGCAGAAACTCGACCCGGTGCTGCGGCTCCCGCTGGCGTTGGGCGTCATCCACCTGTTGGCCCGCATCCCGCTGCCGGGCAGCGCGCCGCGACCCGTGTGGCTGCACGCGTTCGCCCATCCCGAGAAGGACCGGCGCGTGGCGGTCGGCATCGTCGTCCTCGCCGCGCTCACCGCGGCCACCTCACTGGCCTGGACGGGCCGGCTCACACCACCGGGCGCGTTCACCGCCATCCCCGGCTACTGGCACGAGACGGCGGCGTGGCTCGACGCCCACAACACCGGTGACCCCACCGCCGGGCGGGTGCTGGTGGCGCCCGGTGCGCCGTTCGCCACCCAAGTGTGGGGCAGCAGCCATGACGAGCCGCTTCAGGTGCTCGGTGAGAGCCCCTGGGGTGTGCGCGATTCGATTCCGCTGACCCCGCCGGAGACGATCCGCGCCCTCGACTCGGTGCAACGCCTCTTCGCCGCGGGCCGGCCCTCCGCCGGGCTCGCGGACACCCTTGCCCGCCAAGGAATTTCGTACGTCGTGGTGCGCAACGACCTGGATCCCGAATCGTCCCGATCGGCGCGGCCGGTGCTGGTGCACCGCGCCATCGACGGCTCGCCCGGCCTGACCCGCGTCGCTCAGTTCGGCGATCCGGTCGGTCCGGGCACCCTCGAGGGTTTCGTCTCCGACAGCGGACTGCGGCCCCGCTACCCGGCGGTGGAGATCTATCGCGTTGACGCACAACACAATCCGTCGACTCCGTATCTGGTCGACGCCGAGGCGATGGCACGGGTCGACGGCGCACCGGAGGCGTTGCTGCGCCTCGACGAACGCCGCCGCCTGCTCGACCGGCCGCCGCTGGGCCCGATGCTGCTCACCGCGGATGCCGAACGTGCGGGCCTGCCCGCGCCGTTGGTGACCGTCACCGACACCCCGACGGCACGCGAGACCGACTACGGCCGCGTCGACGACCATTCGTCGGCGATCCGCACCCCCGACGACCCGCGCAACACCTTCAACCGGGTGCCCGACTACCCGTCGGCGGGCGCCGACGTCGTCTACGGCCGGTGGACCGGCGGACGGTTGTCGGTGTCCAGTTCGGCGGCCGATTCGACCGCGCTGCCCCACGTCGCACCCGCGACCGGCCCGACGGCGGCCATCGACGCCGACACCTCGACCAGCTGGGTGTCCAACGCGCTGCAGGCCGCCCTCGGTCAGTGGCTGCAGGTCGACTTCGACAAGCCCGTCACCAACGCCACCATCACCGTCACCCCCAGCGCCACCGCCGTCGGCGCGCAGGTCCGCCGGATGGAGGTGGCGACCGTCAACGGCACCAGCACCCTGCGCTTCGAGGAGGCCGGCAAACCGCTGACCGTCGCGCTGCCCTACGGCGAGACCCCGTGGGTGCGGATCACCGCGACCGGCACCGACGACGGTTCGGCCGGTGTGCAGTTCGGCATCACCGACCTGTCCGTCACCCAGTACGACGCCAACGGTTTCGCCACCCCGATCCAACTGCGGCACACCGTGGAGGTGCCCGGCCCACCCGCCGGCTCGGCCGTCGGACTGTGGGATCTGGGCTCCGAACTGCTGGGCCGGCAGGGTTGCGTCGACAGTCCGGACGGCGTCAAATGCGCGGCGGCCATGGCCCTGTCGCCCGAGGAGCCGGTGAACCTGAGCCGGACCCTGGCCGTACCCGCGCCGACGTCGGTGCAGCCGACGGTGTGGGTGCGCGCGCGGCAGGGCCCGCGGCTGGCCGAGTTGATCCGCCAGCCCGACACCACCGTGGTCGCCGGGGACGCCGACGCCCTCGACGTGCTCGGATCGTCCTACGCCGCGGGCGACGGCGATCCGCGGACCGCGTGGACCGCACCCCAGCGCGTCGTCCAGCACCGCACCCCGCCGACCCTGACGTTGAGGCTGCCTGCCCCGACGGAGGTCGCCGCACTGCGCATCACGCCCAGCAAGACCGAGCCGCCCGCCCATCCGCGAATGGTGGCCGTCGACCTCGGCAACGGACCGCAGGCGCGTCGGCTCTCCGGCGACGGCGACACGGAGACGATCCGACTGACACCCCACCGCACCGACACGATCGCGGTCTCGCTGCTCGACTGGAACGACATCATCGACCGCACCTCGCTCGGGTTCGACCAGCTCAAACCGCCCGGCCTGGCCGAGGTGACCGCGCTGGACCGGCGCGGCGACCCGATCGGCGCCGCCGACGCCGGCGAGAACCGCGGCCGGACCGTCGACGTGCCGTGCGGTGCGGGTCCGATCATCGGTGTCGCCGGACAGTTCGTGCCGACCAGGGTCACCGCCACCGTCGGTGCGCTGCTGGACGGGGAACCGGTGCTCGCGCGACCCTGCCGCACCGAGCCGATCGCGCTACCCGCCGGACAGCAGGAACTCCTCGTCAGCCCGGGCGCCACGTTCGTGATCGACGGCGTCCAGTTGGCTGCGCCGGCGGCTCGCGACATCACGCCCGCGCCCACGACGCCCGCCGACACCGGCGCGTGGGGTCCGGACCGCCGCGAGGTGCGGGTCGTTCCCGGCCAACGCGACCGCGTGCTGGTGGTCCCGGAGAGCGTGAACCCGGGCTGGCAGGCGCGCGGCCCCGGCGGCGACCTGCTGACCCCCGTCGTCGTCAACGGCTGGCAACAGGGCTGGGTGGTGCCCGCGGACACCGAGGGCGCCGTCACGCTGTCCTTCCGCTCGAACACGCTCTACCGCGCCGGGCTGATCGGCGGTCTGGCGTTGCTTCCGCTGCTCGCGCTGCTGGTCTGGCTGCCCGCGCGGCGCCGCCGGGACGACGAACCCGCGCACCCATGGCGGGTGCCCGCGGTGGCGGCCGCGGGAGGCGTTTTGGCGGTCGGGGCAGTGATCTCCGGGTGGGCCGGGGTGGTCGTCGTCGGCGGTGTCCTCGGGGTGCGCTACCTGCTGCGCAACCGGGAACGGCTGCTCGACCGGTTCACGCTCGGCGTGACGGCGGGCGGGCTGACCCTCGCCGGCGCCGTGCTCTCGCAGCATCCCTGGCGCTCAGTGGACGGCTACGTCGGTTTCGAACCGGGAGTGCAGTTGCTGGCGCTGGTGTCGGTGGCGGCGCTGGCCGCCTCGGCGGTGCCGGTCAACGCCCGTTCCGCACCGCGATGAAATGCCGCAGCGTCGACTCGCCGTGGACGTAGCCCTCGATCTCACGCTCGAGGGCCAGATCGAGGGCGGTCTGGCGCACCAGATGCTGGCGCAGATGTTCGTCCCATGACCGGACGAGGAAGAGTTCCACGAAGGTGTCGGCGGACTCGCCGCTGCGGAAGATCCCCCACTCCATCGCGCCGGTCCGCTGCCGAGACCGCCGGACCCGCTGCATGAGCGCCAGGAAACCCGCCTCGTCCTCCGGCGCCACGACGTAGGACTGCAGCACCACCACCGGTCCGTCCTGCGGATCGGGCTCGAACACCAGCGCCGGCTCACCCCAGTGCGCCGACGGCGTCACGTCGAGCGTGCCGGTGGCCGGGTGCAGCGGCCACCATGCGACCGACACCCCGCACACGATCAGCAGGGCAGCGCTGATCAGCAACGCCGTCACCCCGCTCGTCGCGCCCGCGACCACACCCCAGACCAACGAGCCGATCGCCTGACTTCCGGTGAAGACCAACTGGTAGACCGACAGTCCGCGCGCCCGCACCCAGGCGGGCAGGCTCAGCTGCATCGAGGCGTTGAGGGTCGACATCGTGAGCAGCCACGCCACCCCGCCCACCACCAGCGCGGCGAGCACCGCGGCCAGCACGTGCACCGTCGCGAGTACCACGGTGGCACCGGCGAAACCGACCGCACCCATCACCATCAGCTGGTTCTGGCCGAAGCGGGCATGCAGCCGCGACAACACCACCGCACCCAGCACCGCCCCGACACCCAGCGCGCCGAGCAGCAGCCCGTACCCCGACGACGACAGGTTCAGCTGGTTGGCGGCGATCACCGCGAGCAGACCCCACAGCGCGCTGGCGGGTGCGGTGAACAGCACGGTCCGCAACAGGATCCGCCGGATCACCGGTGAGCTGCGGATGTACCGCCGGCCCGCACTCAGCGCGGATATCGGCCGCTCGAGAGGCATCGTCGCCTCCTCCACGGGCCGCCGCCACCAGAGCAGCACCATGACGATGCCGATGAACGAGAACGCATTGAGCGCGAACACCGTGGTGGGCCCCGACAGCGACACCAGGACGCCGGCGACCGCCGGGCCGATCGCCCGGGCGCCGTTCACGCTCATGCTGGCCAACGCCGCCGCGGCCGGAATCTGTTCGCGCGGGACGAGTTCCGGTTGAATGGCCTGCCACGCCGGCGTCGTCAGGGCCTGCCCACACCCGATCAGGAAGAGCAGAAGCAGCAGCACGGTGGGTGTCGCGAGGCCGAAGCCGGTCAACATCGCCAGCGCCGCCACCCCCGACGCCATCGCGGCCTGGGTGGCGATCAGCAGCCGGCGCCGGTCGATCAGATCGGCGAGCACACCCGACGGCAACGCCAGCAGCATGATCGGCAGCGTCGTCGCGGTCTGCACCAGCGGCACGAGTACCGCGGCACCGGGGTCGCCGACCAGCATCCACTGTGCACCCACCGTCTGCATCCACGTGCCGAGGTTCGAGACGAACTGCGCGATCCACAGCGCGCGGTAGACAGGAGAGGAGAACGGCGCCCACGAGGACACCACGGGTCGTGTTTGCGGTGTGGCCATGCGGCTTCCTCCTCGGGTCCGCTAGCGGGTACCCACTGCGGCGCCGATCCCCGCAAACCACGCCCCCGCAGCACACCGCCCCCTAGCATCGGGCCTGTGCCACAGTTGAATACCGCGGCGGGAACCATCGACACCGCCGGCCTCGGCGTCACGCTCATGCATGAGCATGTGTTCATCATGACCACGGAGATCCTGCTCAACTACCCGGACGCGTGGGGTGACGAGGCCAAGCGCGAGGCCGACGCGATCGCCCGGCTCGACGAGCTGAAGGCACGCGGGGTCGACACCATCGTCGACCTGACCGTGGTCGGACTGGGCCGCTACATCCCGCGCATCGCGCGTATCGCCGCGGCCACCGACCTCAACATCGTCGTGGCCACCGGGCTGTACACCTACAACGACGTCCCGTTCTTCTTCCACTTCACCGGCCCCGGCACCGCGCTGGGCGGGCCGGAGGTGATGGTCGACATGTTCGTGCGCGACATCGAGCACGGTATCGCCGACACCGGGGTCAAGGCCGCGATCCTCAAGTGCGCCACCGACGAACCCGGGCTCACCCCCGGTGTGGAGCGGGTGCTGCGCGCGGTCGCGCAGGCGCACCGCCGGACCGGCGTGCCGATCTCGACCCACACCCATGCCGCCACCCGGCGGGGGCTGGACCAGCAGCGCATCTTCGCCGAGGAGGGCGTCGACCTGTCGCGGGTGGTGATCGGGCACTCCGGCGACACCACCGACCTGGACTACCTCGAAGCGCTGATGGCGGCAGGCTCCTACATCGGCATGGACCGCTTCGGGGTCGATGCGTTCCTCGGGTTCGCGGACCGGGTGGCGACCGTGGCGGCACTGTGCCAACGCGGCCACGCCGGTCAGATGGTCCTGTCCCACGACGCCTCGTGCTACTTCGACGCACTGCCGGAGGAGACCGTCGCGCAGACGATGCCGAACTGGCACTATCTGCACATCCACAACGACGTGCTGCCCGCGCTGCGCGCCCGTGGCGTCACCGACGAACAGCTCACCACGATGCTCGTCGACAATCCCCGACGGATCTTCGAGCATTCGGGCGGGTACTGAGATGGTCGACGGCGTACCCCCGATCGGGACGCAGTTCTCGGCCCTGGCCGCCCGAAATCCCGACGCACCGGCGCTGACGTGCGCCGGGCGCACCGTCACCCGCGGTGAACTCGACGCGACGACCAACCGGCTGGCCCGCGCGTACGCCGAACTCGGTGTGCGCCAAGGTGATTACGTCACCATACTGCTGCCCAACTCGATCGCCTGGGTGGAGGCGGTGCTGGCGACGTGGAAACTGGGCGCGGTGCCGCAGCCGCTGTCTGCCCGGCTCCCGGATGCCGAACTGTCCGCACTGCTGGCGCTGCGCCCACCCGCCCTGCTCGTCGGGCGTGTCGACCCCAACGACGTATCTCCCTCTGTCCCGGCGGATTTCACGCCGGACCCGGCGTTGCCGGCCGACCCGCTTCCGGAGGCCGTCTCACCGGCGTGGAAATCGATGGCCTCCGGCGGCAGCACCGGCAGACCGAAGCTCATCGAGGCCGGCGGTGACAGCCGGGTGCCGTCGGCGATCGGTCTGCCCCTGGGCGCCGAGGACGGTGACGTCAACATGGTGTCGGTGCCGCTGAGCCACAACACGGGGTTCACCACGTTCGCGATCGGGCTGCTGATGGGCCATCACCTGGTGCTGATGCCGCGGTTCGAACCACACGAGTTCCTGCGCCTGGTGAGCGAACACCGGGTGACCTTCCTGACCACCGTGCCGACGATCATGCAGCGACTGCTGCCCGTGTACCGGGCCGACCCCGATGCCTACGACCTGTCGTCGATCCGGCGGTTCTGGCATGTCGGCGCGCCCTGCCCGCCCGCGGTCAAGGAGGCGTGGATCGGGCTGCTGGGACCGCAGGCGCTCTGGGAACTGTACGGCGGCACCGAGTTACAGGCGCTGACGTTCATCTCCGGCGACCAGTGGCTGACCCATCGCGGGTCGGTCGGCACGGTGGTGGCCGGGGAGATGACAGTGCTCGACGACGACGGCAACACCTGCCCGCCCGGCGTCGTCGGCGAGATCTACATGCGCCGCTCCCCGGGCGCCGCCCCCACCTACCGCTACATCGGCAGCACCGCCAAGAGCCGCGACGGGTGGGATTCACTCGGCGATCTGGGCTACTTCGACGAGGACGGCTTCCTCTACCTCAACGACAGGCGCGTCGACATGTTCACCGTCGGCGGCCGCAACGTCTATCCGGCCGAGATCGAGTCGGCGCTCTCGGCGCATCCGGACGTCCTGTCGTGCCTCGTCGTCGGCGTCCCGGACGACGACCTCGGTCAAGTGCCCCACGCACTCGTGCAGCGGGCACCCGGATCGGCGCTCGACGAGGCGGCGGTGACGGCGTTCGTGGCCGAGCGCCTGGCCGGCTACAAGGTGCCGCGCACCGTCGAGTTCAGCGAGCATCCGCTGCGCGACGACGCGGGTAAGGCCCGTCGCTCCGCCGTCCGCGCCGAGGTCATCGCGAGATCGGCTCGGGCACGTCGCTGACCGAACTGTCCAGCGGCGGCGCCCTGTGCGTCGGCGTGGCCCGTCGGAACTCCCAGCGCCGCAGCGCCTCCCGGGCCGGGCTCTCCACGAGCGCGTAGCTCACCGCAGCGAGCGCGAAGCCGAACAGCAGGGTCAGCGCCAGCACCGACGGCATGTGCCCGTTGAACGCGAACTCCCCCACCATCGGGAACACCATCGCCAGCGCCGCGAGGTGCCAGATGAACAGCCCGTAGGACCAGCGCCCCAGCGTCACCATCACCCGGCTGCCCAGGATCCGGTGCGGGGTGTCCGGCCGGTCGAGCACCAGCGGCGCCAGCAGCGCCCCGGCCACCACCGCGCCCATCGCCGTCTTGAGGATGACCTGGCCGATGGTGCCCGGCTGCAGGCCCTCACGGCCGGCCAGCGGTGAGGCGGCGACCGAGAAGGCCGCCACCACGATCGCGGCCATCAGGATGCGTCGGCGCGCCAGCCGGTGGGCCCACCCGACCTGCGTGACGGTCAGTTCTGCCAGCACCATGCCCGCGGCGAACCAGGAGAAGAAGGCCGGCGGCCAGTTCCAGAGGTTGTGGCCGGAGTCGGGGTCCGACGGGATGTAGACCCAGAACAGGCTCGCCACCGCGGCGCCGACGATGACCGGGATCCGAGCCCGGACCGGCACCCGTCGCACCAACAGCGCCAGCAGCGGCAACACGAGATAGAAACTGACCTCGACCGACAGGCTCCACATCTGGGTCAGCCCCGCGGTCAGGGTGAGCGGGACGTAGATCTGGGTGAGGCTCAGGTTGGCCAGCCACACCGTGAGGTCCGGTTTGGTGTCCGGGAACAGCGACAGGATGATCACGACCGCGACCAGATAACCAGGCATGATGCGGACGATGCGTGAGCGGAGGTAGTGGGCGGTCGGCGGGGCGGTTCGCAGTCCCCGCGCCGCGGCGGCGTGCCCGCGCCACAGCAGGAACCCCGAGAGCGCGAAGAACACCGCGACCGCCAGGTCGAACCGTCCGAAGAACCGGCCGTCGGCACCGCTGGTGTGCCCGGTCTGGAAGGCCACGTGGGTGACGACGACGCCGATGGCCGCGCAGGCGCGCATGCCCTCGACGGCGGGCAGGAACGACCGCGTCCCGCCGATCTCCGCGCTGCTCGTCACGGCGACCAGTGTGCCAGCGCGACAGGGCTGAGCCGGGCGCGGTGGAGGTCTCGTAGTAAGTTCCCGCCTTAATGTCTGCTGTTAGGGTCAAACGGGTTTTGCCGTCCCGAGCCGAAGGAGGCACGGTTTGAACCGCGCAGTGGCGCTGCGGATCGCGGCGTGCGGACTCATGGGGCTCGGTGCTGCCCTGCTGATCGCCGCGCTGTTGCTGTCCACCTATACCAAGGGCAAGATCTCGAAGGTTCCGCTGGACATCGACACGACGTTGATCAGCGACGGAACGGGTACCGCCTTCGATCCGGCGTCGCTGCTGGGCGAACGATTCGTCGTCGACCGGGACATCCCGATGGCCTTCCAGCAGCAGATCACCGTGGAATCACCGTCGAACGCCGACGTGGTGACCCTGCAGGTCGGCAGCACGCTGCGCCGCACCGACAAGCAGCAGGACAACGGTCTGCTGCTGGCGATGGTCGACACCGTGACCATGGACCGGTCCTCGGCGATGGCGGTGACCAGTGAGAGCAATCCGGGTGGCGCGGTGCAGAAGCCGCGGGCCATCGAGGACGATCAGCCGCCGACCAACATCGCGCTGCCGCACGACGGGTTGACCTACCGGTTCCCGTTCGACACGGAGAAGAAGACCTACCCGCTGTTCGACCCGATCGCCCAGAAGGCCTACGACGCCAACTACGACGGCGAAGAAGACGTCAACGGGTTGACCACCTACAAGTTCACCCAGAACGTCGGCTACGACGCCGAGGGCAAGCTGGTCGAACCGGTGAAGTACGCCTCACTGTACGAAGACGACGCCGACGCTCAGGTCACCGCCCGCGCCGCGCTCTGGGGAGTCGAGGGCGATCCCGAAGAGCCGATCACGATGAGCCGGTTCTACGCCGCCGAGCGCACCCTGTGGGTCGATCCGGTGTCGGGCACCATCGTCAAATCCGACGAGCACGGCTACCACTACTACGCCCGGGACGCCTTGCGGCCCGAGGTGACCTTCGCCGACTACAAGGTCACGACGAACGAGGAGTCGGTGGAGTCGCAGGTGGCCAGCGCCCGCAGCGAACGCGACCGCGTCGCGCTCTGGGGCCGCATCCTGCCGATCACCTTCACGGCGGTCGGGCTGGTGTTGCTCGTGGGCGGTGCGCTGCTCGGCTCGTTCAGCCTGCGCGCGGAGTCGGCACTGATCGATCCGGGACTCGACGAGGCCGACCACGGGTTCTTCCAGCGCGACGACGCCGGCGAACCGGTGCCGGGCGCCGAGGCCAAGACCGAGAAGCTGCCGGCCCAGCGGCCGACCGATCTACCGCCCGACAGACCGGTCTGATCTCCCGCCACCTCCCGCCGGTCTACGCGCTGGCGCTGTCGCTGATCGTGACCGCGCCGCTGCTGCCGCCTGGTTACCTGCTGCTGCGCGATGCGGTGTCGACGCCGCGGTCCTACCTGACCGACGCGGCGCTGGGACTGTCGGAGGCGGCCCCCCGAGCACTGCCGCAGGACTTCGCCATCGCGCTGGCATCACACGTGCTCGACGGCGGCGTGGTGGTCAAGGTGCTGTTGGTGGCCGGGTTGTGGGCGGCCGGGTGGGGTGCCGCGCGCCTGGCGTCGACGGTGGTGCCCGACGCGGGCGTGGCAGGACAGTGTGTGGCGGTCACCGTCGCGGTGTGGAATCCCTACGTCGCCGAACGGCTGCTGCAGGGACATTGGAGCCTTCTGGTCGGGTACGGCTGCCTGCCCTGGGTGGCGGCCGCGGTGCTGCGGCTGCGCGACGGGTCCGGCCCGTGGTGGCCGCTGCCGTTCTGGATCGCCGTGGCCGGTTTGACGCCGACGGGTCTGCTGTTGGCGGCCGTGGTGGCGGTGGTCTCGGTGTGCGCGCCGGGTGCGGGCCGCCGTCGGATTGCCGTGCTGGGGGCGGCGCTCGGGGCGGCAGTGGTGAGCGCCTTGCCGTGGCTGGTCGCGGCCGCGGTGTCTGGGTCGCTGGCCGTGTCACCGGCCGCCGGCCTGCCGGCGTTCGCGGCGCGGGCCGAACCCGGGCTGGGGACGCTCGGCAGCCTCGCCGGGCTCGGCGGCATCTGGAACGCCGATGCGGTGCCGGGTTCGCGCACAACGCTGTTCGCGGTCGTCGCGACGGTCGTGCTGCTCGCGGTGGTGCTGGCGGGAGCGTGGGTGGTGCGGCATCGGCCCGCTGCCCGCCCCCTGCTGATCCTCGCCGCTGCGGCGGTGCTTTTTCCGGCGGTGATGGCCACGGGTCCGGGGTTGGCGGTGCTGGAGCACACCGTTCGGGCGCTGCCGGGGTTGGGCGTGTTGCGGGACGGGCAGAAGTGGGTGGCGCTGGCAGTTCCCGGTTACGCCGTCGCCGGTGCCGGTGCGGTGCTGGCGGTGCGGCGGGTGTCCCCGGCGGCACTGGGCGCGGTGTGCTGCGCCGCCTTGATCGCGGTGCTCCCGGATCTGGCGTTCGGGGTGGGTGGGCAGATGCGCGCGGTGCAGTACCCGCCCGGGTGGGCGGCTGCCGCGGCGGTGATCAACGCCGATCCCCGGCCGGTCGCGGTGCTGCCGCCGGACAGTATGCGGCAGTTCGCCTGGGCGGGTGAGGCGCCGGTGCTCGACCCGCTGCCGCGCTGGGTGCGTGCGGAGGTGTTGAGTACGGGTGATCTGGTGATCGGCGGGACGACGGTGCCCGGCGAGGGGGTGCGGGCGCGCGCGGTGCAGGACCTCGTCATGCGGGGTGCGCCGGTCTCGGAGTTGGCGGATGCCGGGGTGGGCTGGGTGGTCGTCGAATCCGGTTCCGCTGCACTCGATCTGCCGGTCGCCTACCGCGACGACGACTTGGCGGTGTACCGCGTCGGAGGGGATCGGCCGAGGTCGGCGGACCGCGGGTTGTTGATCGGGGCGCACGTCGCGTGGTTGGCGGTGCTCGTCGGGTCGTTGGTGGCGGGCGTGGTCGGCCTGCGACGCTGGCCGGTTGCGTAACGCTGTGGCGGTAATCCGGGCCGATTTCCGCCGTGACGTAACGCAAACGAGGCGACGGCCCCGGGACCGTGAAGCAGCCTCCTAGACGACGCCGCTGACGTACCGGCCGCTCAGCATCGCGTCGAACACCTCACGCATCGCCGAAGCGCTTTGCCGCCAGGAGAACTCGACACTGCGCGCCTGGGCCTTCGCGCCCAGCTGCTCGCGCAGCACATGGTCACCGAGCAACTGCCTCAGCGCCTCGACGAGTTCGTCGCGGTCGTCGACCAGCAGGCCGGTCACACCGTCGACGATCGAATCCGTCAGCCCGCCGGACGACCGGTAACCGATGGTCGGGACCGCGTGCTGACCCGCCTCGGTCACCGCGAGCCCCCAGCCCTCCTTGCGCGACGGCAGCACATGCACCCAGCTACGTTGCAGCACTTCGTGTTTGGTGACGTCGTCGACATGCCCGTGGAACGTGACCGCATCGGAGATCCCCGACAGCCGGGCGTGGTCGACCAGCTTCTGCTGCCACCATCCGCCGCCGAGCACGTCGAGGTGCAGATCGGGGATGTGCGGCCGCAGCGCGGCGACGGCGTCGAGCGCGTCTTCGATCTGCTTGTGCGGAACCAGCCGCGACAACACCGCGATCCGCGGCGTCACCGACCGCGGCAAGGTGAGCGTCGACGCCGGCGCCTCGTCGAGCCCGTTGCGCACCACCGCGATCCGGGAACCGTCGACCCCGAGGTCGGTCAGATCACGGGACGACGGCAGCGACACCGTCAGATACTGCGCCCGCCGGTGCACCCGCGGCGACACGACCGATTCGACGAACCACCCGAGCCGGCCCAGCACCGGTCCGGCGACCGGCCACTGTTCGCGGTGGCAGTGGTGGACGAGCACGGCGGTGCGGCGGCCGTAGACCAGCCGGGCCATAAACGGCACCCCGTTCTGGGTGTCGACCACGACGTCGGGGCGCACCCCGCGCAGCGGCCCGAGGCCGATACGGGCCAGCGCCATCACCAGCAGCGCCCACGGATAGACCGAGTACCGGCCGCCCCCACGGCTGACGTGCACCCCGTCGACCACCTCGCGGCGGGCCGCACCCGGATAGGACGCGGTGCGCAGTGTGACCCGCACCCCCGAGGCGGCCAGCTGTTCACCGATGCGCTGCAGATACATCTCGCTTCCGCCACCCTGGGGGTGACCGGTGTCCCGCCAGCACAAGAGCAGGACGGAACGAAGCGGGCGCGCGGACATCGTCGGCCAGCCTAATGGCTGCGTAGGGTCGGTCGCGTGTCCGCTACCGAGCTGTTCGCCCGACGCGCGACGCTGGCGCGATCGGTCCGGTTGCTCAGTGAGTTCCGCTTCGAGCAGTCCGACCCGGCCCGCTTCTACGGCGCGCTGGCCGACGACACCGCCGCGATGGTGGCCGACCTGTGGCAGGCCGCGACGGAAACGACCCCGGGCGGCCGCACGGTGCTCGACGTCGGCGGCGGGCCTGGATTCTTCGCCGCCGCGTTCGCCCGTCGCGGCATGGAGTATGTGGGCGTCGAGCCCGACCCCCGGGAGATGCACGCCGGCCCCGCGGCACAGGCAGGCGGCCGGTACGTCCGAGCCTCCGGTACGTCGTTGCCATTCGCCGATGGCAGCGTCGACGTCTGCCTGTCCTCCAACGTCGCCGAGCACGTCCACGATCCTTGGCGGCTGGGCAACGAGATGGTGCGCGTCACCCGGCCCGGCGGCCTCGCCGTGCTGTCCTACACGGTCTGGCTGGGCCCGTTCGGCGGGCACGAGATGGGTCTGACGCACTACCTCGGCGGTGCCCGGGCCGCCGACCGATACACCCGCAAACACGGGCACCGGCCGAAGAACGACTACGGTTCGTCACTGTTCGCGGTATCGGCGCACGACGGCCTCGAGTGGGCGGCCAGCACCGGCGCCCTGATCGCCGCATTCCCCCGCTACCACCCGCGATGGGCGTGGTGGACCAACGCGGTACCCGGCCTCCGCGAGTTCGTGGTGAGCAACCAGGTGCTGGTCCTGCAGCCCTGACTGCAACAGGTTCTCGTTTCCGCGTCCAATCGGTAGTGTGACCTCCATGACACAGACCGTGCAGGAGCACAAGACAACGTGGGACAAGCTCTTCATCGGCGGCCAGTGGGTTGCACCGTCGACCTCCGACGTCATCGAGGTCTTCTCCCCGGCGACCGGCCAGAAGGTGGGCCAGGTTCCGCTGGCGGCCGAGGCAGACGTGAACGCCGCGTGCGCGGCCGCGCGTAAGGCGTTCGACGAGGGTCCGTGGCCCCGGATGTCGCCCGACGAGCGTGCCGCGGTGCTCGGCGCCGCCGTCAAACTCATGGAGGAGCGCGGTGCCGAGCTGAAGTACCTGCTCGCCGCCGAGACCGGTCAGCCGCAGACGATCGTCGACATGATGCAGTACGGGGCGGCGATGTCGTCGTTCACGTACTTCGCCGGCGCCGCCGACAAGTTCCAGTGGTCCGAGATCCGCGACGGCATCTACGGGCAGACGCTGGTGACCCGGGAACCGATCGGTGTGGTCGGCGCGATCACCGCGTGGAACGTGCCGTTCTTCCTGGCCGCCAACAAGCTCGGCCCCGCCCTGCTGGCCGGCTGCACGGTGGTGCTCAAACCCGCCGCCGAGACCCCGCTGTCGGTTTTCGCGATGGCGCAGATGTTCGCCGAGGCCGGCCTGCCCGAGGGCGTGCTGTCGGTGGTGCCCGGCGGTGCGGAGACCGGGCGCGCGCTGACCGCCAACCCGGAGATCGACAAGTACACGTTCACCGGCAGCTCCGCGGTCGGCAAGGAGATCGGCAAGCTCGCCGCCGAGAAGCTCAAGCCCTGCACGCTCGAGCTCGGCGGTAAGTCGGCGGCGATCGTCCTCGAGGACGCCGACCTGGACTCGACGCTGCCGATGCTGGCGTTCTCCGGGGTGATGAACTCCGGTCAGGCGTGTGTCGCGCAGACCCGCATCCTGGCGCCGCGGTCCCGCTACGACGAGGTGGTCGAGAAGCTCGCCAACTTCGTCTCCGCGATGCCCGTCGGGCTGCCCGACGATCCGAACGCCGCGATCGGCCCGCTGATCAGCGAGAAGCAGCGCGAACGGGTGGAGAGCTACATCAAGAAGGGCACGGAGGAGGGTGCACGCATCGTCACCGGTGGCAGCCGTCCAGAAGGGCTCGACAGCGGCTGGTTCGTGCAGCCGACGGTGTTCGCCGACGTCGACAACTCGATGACCATCGCCCAGGAGGAGATCTTCGGGCCGGTGCTGGCGGTGATCCCCTACGAGACCGAGGACGACGCGATCCGCATCGCCAACGACTCGGTCTACGGGCTCGCGGGCAGTGTGTGGACGACGGACAACAAGAAGGCGCTCGAGGTGGCGAGCAAGATCCGCACCGGCACCTACGCGGTGAACATGTACGCCTTCGACCCGGGTGCGCCGTTCGGCGGGTACAAGAACTCCGGCATCGGCCGGGAGAACGGTCCCGAGGGTATCGAGCAGTACTGCCAGGCCAAGAGCACGCTGCTGCCGTTCGGCTACACCCCGGAGTAGGTCCCGAGAACGAAAGAGGGCTCCCACCTGCGGGTGGGAGCCCTTTTCGCGGCTGTGAAAGTTGGTGTGACGCTCGCCCCGGGGCCGCCGGGGCGGGCGCCGGGAATCATTATGCACATGCACATATTCGGATGCCAATCCCGGGGTTTCTAATGGCAGCTTGTGCCATTTTCCGCCCTGTTCTATGCTTTTCGTCATAGAGAAAGAGGCAGGTCATGTGGGTGGTCGAGCTCAACATCGTCGGTTTGCGGTTCGTCGCTCGACTTCCGCACCGGCGCCGCCTCGTGTTCTCCCCGCGCGGCCCCGTCTGGCGAGCGATGCCGCAGCGCCCATCCCGTGTCGCCTGAACCAGTGATGACCAGGACTTCCACGAAGCGCGGGTCGACGCGCACCAACATGCTCATCGGCGCGGCCGAGGTGCTCCGCGAGCGCGGCGCCGCCGGGGTCACCATCGACGAAGTGCTCCAGCGCAGCGGCGCACCGCGCGGCAGCGTCTACTACCACTTCCCCGAGGGTCGCAGTCAGATCGTCGCCGAGGCGCTGGAGTACGCCGGGGAGTCGATCACCTCGCTGATCGACGAGGCCGCCGCCAACGGCGGTCGCTACCTGGTGGAGCACTTCGTCGACTTCTGGGACCGCGTGCTGGCAGAGAGCGACTTCACCGCGGGCTGTCCGGTGGTCGCCGCGGCGATCGGCTCCGCCGAGGACGGACCCCAACTCACCTCGGTGGCCGGGGCGATCTTCGGGCACTGGCGTGAGGCGCTCACGCGCGCCTTCGAGGTCGACGGGTGCGAGCCGAGCGAGGCCGCCTCGCTGGCGATCACGTCCATCGCCGCACTGGAGGGCGCCGTGGTGCTGTGCCGGGCCACCCGGGACCTCGACCCGCTGCGGCAGGTGCACACCCAACTCGAATTCCTGTTGAAGTCGCGGGAGTTCATCCGCCGCAACGGAGTCCCCACCGTCACCCAGTGAGCGCGGCCACGCGCCAACGCGCACAGACGAATTCGCGGTTGACGGCCGACTCGACCAGCTCCCACTCCGAGCGGATCGGCAGAACGGGCGAACCAGCGCCGAGCGTGCACGGGGCGTAGCTCACGATCATCTCGTCGACCAGACCCGCGGCCACGAACTGCGCGGCCAGCTCCCCTCCGCCGACCACCCACACATCCTTGCCGCCGGCCGCGGCCACCAGCTCCGGATGCAGTTCGGTCACGTCGCCTGCGAAGGTGTGCACGGGGTGGCCGGCGGCGACGATGTCCGGCCGGTGTGTCACCACCCAGGTCGGCTGGGAGTACATCCATTCTCCCGGTTGGTTTTTCACGATCCACTCGTAGGTGGCCGCGCCCATCACCAGCGCGCCCACCTGGTCGACGAACGCTTCGTAGTGGAACGGTCCGTCGGGGTCGATGTCGCGGGAGATCAGCCAGTCCAGGCTGTCGTCGGCGTCGACGATGTAACCGTCCAGGCTCGACGCGGTGTAGTACACGGTCGCCATCTCAGTGCCTCCTCATCCAGTCCAGCGGGTCACCCTGCTCCGTCGGCACACCCAATGCGGCCAGCATGGTTCGAGCCAGGCCGCGCCGGTGCGCCGAGAACGTCAACACATGCGCCACGATCCCGTACAGCTGGAACGACTCGGGCGGATCGCACAGCGCGTCGATCACGGTGTCGCCCATCCGCCCGGCGGCCGAGTACTCCGAAACCATTGCCGACCAACGCTTTCCGATGTCCGCGTGCCGGACGGCGAGCTGATCCACCGTCGACCGAGAGCGGTCGGGGAAGTCCCGGCCCTCGATGGTGGCCAGCCAGACCTCCTTGGTCCACACCAGCGCGCCCAGCACCGCACCGACGCTGGGTTCGGGACCGTCCCAGTGCAGCACCACCTGCCCGGGTGCGACCTCCCGCCACCACTGGTCCTCGCTCAGTTCCCGGGCGCGGTCGATGAGGTAGGCGGTGTCGGCGACGTCATGGGCGACCATGAGCCGACTCGGGTCGGGCTCCTTGGTCGTGCCGTCACCGTCGAGCCACAGCGACTGCGGCGGGTGGAAGTGCAGCCCGTTGGGTGCGGGCACCCGGAATCCGACGTCGGCGGCGCGCGACGGAGGTACGCCGAACGTCCGGCGGAACGCCCGGGAGAACACCTCCGGTGACGACCAGCCCTCGTCGGCGGCGACGGCGGCGACGGGTTCGCCGCGGCGTAACCGCCAGGCCGCGCGTTCGAGCATGATCCGTCGGCGCAGCGCGGCCGGTGGCTCCCCGGTGAGCCGGCGCACCTCGCGGGAGAAGTGGAACGCCGAGGCGTAGCTGCTGCGCGCCATGTCGCCGACCTCGGCGTTGGAGACGTCGACGACGGCGTCGAGCAGCTCCCGCAGTCGGTCCCGCCGCGCCGGGTTGGTGGCGTGCTCACTCACGGATCCGAGTATGGCCGCCGCCCACCCACAGGGACATGACAATTCCTGCTGCGTCCGCGCTCACTACACTCCACCGCCAGTGGGCGAATTAGAGGCGCTGTGCGCCAACGACGATGACCTGGCGGCGCTGCGGACGTCGATCCGGGAGTTCCTGGCCGCCGATCGCGCGGCCCACGGCTGGCAGCCGGCGGTCGACTGCTGGCTGGCGGCGTGGGACCCCGAGTTCAGCGTGCGGCTGGCCGCGGCCGGATTTCTCGGGCTGACGATCCCGACCGAGTACGGCGGGCACGGGCTCGGACATCTACACCGCTACGTCGTGACCGAGGAGCTGCTCGCCCACGGCGCACCCGTCGCCGCGCACTGGATCGCCGACCGCCAGGTCGCGCCCGGCCTGCTCGCGTACGGCACCGAGGAGCAGCGCCGACGGCTGCTGCCCCGCATCGCCGCCGGCCGGCTGTCCTCGGCGATCGGGATGAGCGAACACGGCGCCGGTTCGGACCTCGCGGCGGTCGCCACCCGCGCCACCGAGGTCGACGGCGGCTGGCGGCTCGACGGTACGAAAGTGTGGACCAGCGGAGCCCACGTCGCCGACCAGGTCGTGGTGCTGGCGCGCAGCGCCCCCGTCGACCCCGACCACCGGCACGCGGGGTTCAGCCAGTTCATCGTCCCCACCGACGCACCCGGGGTGACGATCAGCCCGATCGTGCTGATGAACGGCGAACACCACTTCAACGAGGTGCTGTTCGACGGCGTGTTCGTCCCGCACGCCGACGTGCTCGGCGAGATCGGGAACGGATGGCATCAGGTGACGGCGGAACTCGGGTTCGAACGCAGCGGCCCGGAACGGATCCTGTCGACGGCGACGCTGGTGTTCGAGGCGGTGGCCGCCCTCGGCCGCGCGGGCGTCGACGACCGCACCGCCGCCGAGGTGGGCGACCTGATGGCCCGGATGGTGTCGCTGCGTCAGCTGTCCATCTCCGTGGCACGCGAACTCACCGCCGGGCGCGACGCGAACACCAGGGCGGCGCTGGTGAAGGATCTCGGCACGCGCTTCGAACAGGAGTCGGTGGAGATCGTCGCCGGCCTTCTCACCTCCCTCGACGAGGACGCGCCGGAGGCCGAACGGCTGCGCAGGCTGCTGGCGACGGGTCGCCTGCATGCACCGCTGTTCACGTTGCGGGGCGGGACGAATGAGGTGTTGCGGGGCGTGGTCGCCCGCGGGCTGGGGGTGCGATGAGCGCTTGCGCGAAGAGCCGAGGACTGCGATGAGCGCTTGCGCGAAGAGCCGAGGGGTGCGATGAGCGACGAATTACGGCAACTGGTCGACGATCTCGCGCGACGGTCCTATGACGCGCGGATGGGCAGGCACACCCGCCCGGAATCCTTCGACAGCGAGCTGTGGCAGCACCTCGAGGAGACCGGCCTGAGCCGGCTGACCACCGCCGAGGACGCCGGCCCCGCCGAGTCGGCGATCGTGCTGGCCGGTCTGGCACGCCGCAGCGCGGCGGTCCCGGCGGCCGAAACCGACCTTCTGGCAGCGTGGTTGGCCGGCCGGGCCGGTCTCGAGGTGCCCGACTCGGGCCCATTGACCGTGGCGGTCTGCACCGGTGCTCGCCGGGGCGGAAGGATCACCGGGACCGCACGGCAGGTGCCGTGGCCGCGTGATGCGACGATCGTGGCCGCGGTGCGGACGGAGGACGGGCTTCACGCCACGGTGCTCGACGCTCCCGACATCGCCGACGGGGTGGATCTGGCCGGCCAGCCGCGCGGTGTGGTCACGATCGACGTACCCGAAAGCGCCTGTGCGCGAACAGAACCGGAGCTGGCCGAGGAGCTGCTGCGGCGGGGCGCCTGGGCGCGGTGCGTCCAGACGATCGGCGCGTTCGACGCGGCCGCCGAACTGACCGCCGCCCACACCCGGGAGCGGGTGCAGTTCGGCCGGGCGCTGAGCAGATTCCAGGCCGTCCAGCACGCACTCGCGGGGATGGCGGGCGAGATCGAACGGGCACGCGCCACCGTCGACCTCGCCGTGGCTGCGGCCGCGCAGTACGGCTTCGACTCCGCCGCAACGCATTACGCGGTGACCGTCGCCAAGGTCACGGTCGGGCGCGCCGTCGAGCCGGTCACCACCATCGCCCACCAGCTGCACGGCGCGATCGGGGTGACGGTGGAGCACCCGTTGTGGTTGTCGACCATGCGCGCACGCAGCTGGGTCGACGAGTTCGGCACCACCGAGCAGCACGCCCGGGTGCTGGGTCGGTTGGCGTTGTCCGCCGCCGACCCGTGGGATGTGCTCGTCGGACCGTAGCTTCGCCGAGCCGCACGCTAACTGTCGAGCACCTCGTGGATGCGCTGCTCCACGGCGGCCCGGTCGCCGAGGTCTGTCAGGTCGATGCCGAACCGTTCGTCGAGTGCGTCGAGTACCTGTGCCGCGGTGTCGAATCGGATCTGCTCACTGCCCTCGGCGCGATGCACCGTGAGGTGGCGGCCCCGCATGTTGACCCGGGCCTCGTCGGTCACCAGCGCGGCGGTCAGGCCGACCACGAACACCGACGCGGGATGGGTCGAGACGTACCAGCTGCCGACCTCGAGGTCGATCAGCGGCTGCGGCCGGTCGGCGAACAGGTACAGCGGACGCCACTCACCCCGGATGAGGGATTCCAGTACGTAGCCCTCGCCGTGGTCGCGGATCCGGTACGGCTCGTGTCTGGTGGGCTGTTCGACACCGGTCTCGAAGCGGAGCGGCGAGGACAGCGTCTGCCCGCCGAAGCCGACGTCGACCAGGTAGCGGCCGGAGACCTCCGGCACCGTCACCGTCAGGAGTTGATGGGTCTGGGCGGGCAGCGTGTCATCGCGGCGCATCCACACCACCCGCCCGGCGATCCGCTCGACGCCGAAGCCCAGATCCTCGAGCACATATCCCATCAGCCCGTTGTGTTCGTAGCAGTAGCCGCCGCGTCGCCGGTACACGAGCTTGTCGGTCAGGGCGGTCGCGCTGAGGTCGGCGACCGGCGTGCCCAGCAGCGGGTCGAGGTTCTCGAACGGGATCGACCGGTTGTGCGCGGCGATCAGCGCCCGCAGCGTGGCGAGCGTGGGATCGCCCGCACCCCGATAGCCGATCCTGGTGAGGTACGCCCGGGTGTCGACAGCGGTCTCGGTCATGTGCCCCATGGAGTGACCTCAAGGGCCGTTGAGGTCAACCTCGGTCCACTTTCGGCGGTGTCATCCCGGCGGAACGGGTAATCCCTCCGTGAGCGTCTCGACTACCGGGACGCCGAGAAACGAGGGGCAACATCATGGGCGTCGGCGACAAGGCGAGGAACAAGATGCAGCAAATCCAGGGCCGGATGCGTGCGACGACGGGCAGCGCGATCAACGACCCCGGCATGCGGGCGCGGGGCCGCGGCGACGAGCGGATGGCTCACCTCAAGGGCGCCGGGGAGAAGCTGAAGGACGCCTTCCGGTCCCGTCGCCGGCCGCGCGGCTACTGAGCGGATCCTCCCTCGGTGACAGATGAGACCGGCGCCGCCGGTGCGGTTCGCACCGCCACGAACCACCGGGGGGCACAGGTTGCGGCACGCGTCGGCTATCTGATCAACGGCATCCTGCACCTGCTGATCGCCTACATCATCTTCCGTATCGCGATCGGCTCCGGACACAACGACGCGGACCAGTCGGGTGCGCTGGCCGCGCTCGCCCAGACCAAGGGCGGATTCCTCGCGCTGTGGGGAGTGGCGATAGCGCTGGTGCCGTTGACGCTGTGGCGGCTGGCCGAGACGATCCTCGGCCTGCATCCCAGCGAGCACCACGATCCAGATCCGGATCCCGACGACTTCCTGATGGTCAACCGGCTCAAGGCGCTCGGGCTTGCGGTGGTCTACGCCGCGGTGGCGGCGATGGCCGTCCAGTTCGCCCTCGGCAGCCGCCATTCCAGCGCGGAGCGGTCGGTGGGGCTGAGCATCTGGTTGATGCGCACTCCGGAGGGTAAGGCGGTGCTCGCGGTCATCGGCCTCGGCGTCACGGCGGTGGGCTGTTACTTCGCGTTCAAGGGGGCCTCGCGGCGGTTCCGCGACGACCTCAACATCTCCGGCGGGCGTGTGCTCACGGTCCTCGGGGCGTCGGGACACGTCGCGGAGGGCCTGGTCCTCGCGGTCGCCGGGGTGCTGGTTGTCGTCGCATCGGTGCGGGCCGATCCGTCGAAGGCCACCGGACTCGACGGCGCGGTCAAGGCGCTCGGGCAGATGCCGTTCGGTTCGGTGCTGATCGGGGTGGCCGCGGCGGGTTTCGCCGCCTACGGTCTGTACAGCTTCGCGCTCACCCGCTACGCGCGGATGTGAGCGTCAGTTCGGTATCACGCCCTGACCGTCGTGTTCGGCGACGGTTTCGACGCGGTGCGCACCGGGTGACTCGGGCAGTTCGTGGCGTCCGCCGGCCGAGCGCCTGCGCAGCAGCCAGACCGCACCGGCGGCGACGGCCACCCCGGTGACGATGAGGGTCGGCCACATCGCCAGTTGCGCCAGCCACAGCCGGCGCTGCGCCTTGAGGAGTCGCTGCTGGGCATGCCGTAGTCGAGTCACCGTGTCCATGCCGTCACTGTGCCCGCGACCGGCCTTCCAAAAACACGTCAGCCGGCGTCAATGATGGTCGTGGTGACCGCGACCAGCTGTGGCGCGGCAGGCGCGGAGGCGAATCCGAAGCTCACCGGAGGCCGAAGTGGTTGCAGGCCAACCAGATCCACGTCCCGGTAGCGGCCTGCCAGCGCGGTGATGCGGCGGGAGCGCCGAACCCCGTAGAACTCCCTGCGGCCGTGGCCCGCCGTGCCCGCGGTGTGGACGCCGCGCACGAGGCGCGACGCCACCGGGTCGACGGCCCGCAGCCACCACGGTGCCGTCGCCAGCCGGGCGGGGACCAGCCGCAACAGCCGGTCCAGCGGTGCGGGCCCGCCGATCGACACCTCCACGTCGAGTACCGCACTGTGCACGGTCAGTCGGTCGGGCTCGAGCGTCGCGGCCACCGGCCCGACCTCGACGCGGTCGAAGTGGTAGGTAGCGGCGACGAAGTCGGCGACCGCGCGGTCGGGGGCCAGCAGCACGCGCCGTTCGTCGGGTTGCTGCACCATGACGTCGGTGAACGCCCCGAAGGGCGACGTCTGCCAGCAGCCGACGACGACGCGGACCCCCGCGTCGGTTCCGAATCCGGCGATGTGGCCGGTGAATACGTGTCTCACCGGCCACCGCCCCGCCCTGGTGCGGACCCGCTATTCGTCGTCGCCGCCCTCGTTGCCGTCACCTTTGTCGTCGGACGCCTTGGCAGCGCGTGTGTCACCCGCCTTGTCGGTCGAGGTGCTGTCGGAAGTCGAAGCGTCGTCGTTCTTCTCCGACCGCGTGACCGCCGCGTCGTCGTCGTTGTCGTCCTCGCTCTGGGCGGCACGGGTCCGCAGTGCGCTGGTGCCCGGATCCTCGTCCTCGGTGTCCGCGACGGTGCGCCCGGTGCTGATCCCCGGATTGCCTGCGTACCGGATCCCGACGTTGAAGGCGCCGACGGTGTAGTCGCCGGTGTTGAAGAAGCCGACGTTGCCGACGCCGGTGTTGCCGACCCCGAAGTTGAACTCTCCGGTGTTGAAGAACCCGACGTTGTAGGAACCGGTGTTGCCCGCACCGAAGTTGCGCTCACCGCCGCGGTTGTCGAATCCGACGTTGAAGTTGCCCTCGTTGTCGCCGCCGATGTTGAAGTCACCGTCGTTGTCGTAACCGATGTTGAAATCGCCGACGTTGCCGGTGCCGATGTTGAAGTCGCCGTCGTTGTCGCCGCCGATGTTGAAGTCACCGTCGTTGTTCACCCCGGCGTTGAACAGCCCCTCGTTGCCGTAACCGAGGTTGGGGGTGCCGGTGAGCAGGCTGAGCTGGACGCCCGGCCGGCCTGCCTCCGGGTCCAGTCCGTCGACCTCGGGCAACGCGATCCGCGCGGTCACGTCCGGTGCGGGCGCCGGCGCCACGAACGCCGCCCCGACCGACCCGAATGCCGACGCGGCGCCGCCCACCCCGGGCCCGTCCAGCTGTGGGGCGGTGGTGGTGGCCGCCATCGGAGCGACGGTGATGTCGGCCCGGGTGGTGTCGAGGACGGGTGTGTTGGACCCGCCGACGATCAGGCCCGCGCTCGCGAGGGAAACGCCGGCGATGAGATACGAACGAGCTGAGACCTTCATGTGTCACTCCTGGTGATGTGCTGGAACAGGCGGATGGTGACCGTGAGGTTCACCGCCTGATGTAGTCACAAACGCAAGGAGTGCTGACGAGAGTCTTACGTGGGTCTCAGGGTTTCCCGCGGGACGGGGTCTGGTTGGCGACGCCGTGTCGCAGCGGGGTGTTCGCCTCGGCGGCAGTGGATTCCTGGACCCGCGAACCACCGGGGGTCCCACTCACGCCGGGCGCGTTGGACTGGTCACCGCCCGAGGGCTCGGCCCCGCCGTGCAGTTCCTTGAGCCGGGCGTGGAGCACCTCCAGCACCGGGATGCGGTTGCCGTGCTCGGTCTCGTGGTCGAACAGCAACCGCAGATGGGGTTCGTCCAGCGACCGGATGCGATGTCGCAGATCGGGCAGCGCCAGTTGGTCGTAGTCCTTCAGCGGAAGCTCGTCGCGGGTAGCCATGCGGTAGGGGTGCCCGTGACGGACGCCCGGTAACCCGGTCGGCGGTTGGGAAAGCCGCGTCCCCTGGGTAGCATGAAAATTAGAACACGTTTCAATTCGATCCCAGGGGGAGCCGTGCCGTCGTCGGACATCGCGAAATGGGACCCGGGCTTCACCGAGCGGGTGATGAGCGTGCTGCGACCGCTGCTCAAGACCTATCACCGCGCCGAGATGCGCGGCCTCGAATCCTTCCCCTCCGCGGGCGGGGCGCTGGTGGTGTCGAACCACTCCGGTGGCCTGTTCGCGATGGACGTGCCGGTCTTCGCCGCCGGCTTCTACGAGGAGTTCGGCTACGACCGGCCCGTCTTCACGCTGTCGCACGACCTGTTGATGACCGGGCCGACTGCCGAGTTCTTCACCAAGACCGGCTTCATCCGCGCCAACCACGAGAACGCCGACGAGGCGCTGCGTGCCGGTGGTGTGGTGATCGTCTTCCCGGGCGGCGACTACGACGTGTACCGGCCGACGCTGGCCGAGTCCAAGATCGACTTCGGCGGGCGCACCGGATACGTCCGGGCCGCGTTGAACGCGGGCGTTCCGCTGGTGCCGACGGTGTCGATCGGCGGTCAGGAGAGCCAGTTCTACCTCACCCGCGGTGAGTGGCTGGCCAAGACCATCCGCCTGGACAAGCTGCTGCGGGCCAAGATCCTGCCGATCTCGTTCGGATTCCCGTTCGGGCTGTCGGCCGTGCTGCCGGTCAACCTGCCGCTGCCCACGAAGATCGTCACCCGGGTGCTCCCGCCCATCGACATCGTGGCGGAGTTCGGTGAGGACCCGGACGTCGACGAGGTCGACGCCCACGTCCGCCACGTCATGCAGCGGGCGCTCGACGAACTCGCCGCCGAACGCCGCTTCCCGGTGCTGGGCTGACGACGCGATCGAGTTGACCGACCGGCGGCGTCGCGGGTTTGATCGGTAGCGCATCGGATACCCCAGGAATCTGACACAGCACGTTCGAGAGAATCTGGCGACACACAAGTGCTCCGAAACATCACAGTGCCCGACGAAACACCCCGCAACGACGTTGGCACCGAGGTGTCCGGTGGCTAGGCGGCGCTTCCCCCTTCTGCGGGCGGTCGCCGAACTGGTCAACGCCGCGAACGGCGTCCGCCCGTTGGGCCGGGACGGGTACATCACCCTGCCGGTGTTCGCGTTCGGCTGGCCCACCACCGAGGCGGCGCCGCTGTACCTCGCCGGTTCGATGCTCGACGCCGGGCGCCGAGGACTGCGGGGCGACTTCCGCGGCGGCCGCGGTCGGATCGCGTTGCTGGTCACCGCCGTCGCGTGGGCGTTGCTGGGCGTGATCATCCGCCGCAATGTCACCTCGAAGCGCTACTTCGACGAACCGCTGCGCGAGACGCTCGGCGACGACTACGAGATGGTCGCCGCGCGGGCGCAGCCGGCCCGCCCGCGCAACCTGATCGGGGTCCCGCCCAACGAGTTGACCCGGCGGCGCTACGTCGAGAAGGCGGGCACCGTGCAGTACGGCCCGCACCCGAAGGTGAACTTCGCCGATATCTGGCGGCGTGCGGACCTCCCCAGAGACGGGCGCGCCCCGGTGCTGCTGCAGGTGCCCGGCGGTGCGTGGGCGATCGGCATGCGCCGCCCCCAGGCCTATCCGATGTTGAGCCACATGGCCGAACAAGGGTGGATCGGTGTCTCGATCGACTATCGCGTGAGTCCGCGACACACGTGGCCCGATCACATCGTCGACGTCAAGCGGGCGTTGGCCTGGATCAAGGAACACATCGCCGAGTACGGCGGCGATCCGGACTTCGTCGCGATCACCGGCGGTTCGGCAGGCGGACATCTGGCCTCCCTGGTCGCGCTGACGCCGAACGATCCCCAGTACCAACCCGGTTTCGAGGACGCCGACACGTCGGTGGTCGCCGCCGTGCCGATCTACGGCCGCTACGACTGGTTCAGCGTCGAAGGCCCCGGCCGCCGGGAGTTCATCGCGTTCCTGCAGAAATTCGTGGTGAAGAAGCGAATTCTGGAGCATCGCCAGGAGTACCTCGACGCATCCCCCATCACCCGCGTACGTCCGGATGCCCCGCCGTTCTTCGTGCTTCACGGCCAGGACGACTCGATCATCCCCGTGGGCGAGGGACGCGAGTTCGTCGATGCCCTGCGCGCGGTGTCCAGATCGGTGGTCGCCTACGCCGAGATCCCGCATGCCCAGCACGCATTCGACTTCTTCGGATCTCCCCGGGCGCACTACACCGCCAACGCGGTGGATCAGTTCCTGTCGTGGGTGAACGCCACCCGCGCCCGGGCGGTCGCCTAGCCGGCTACGGCGCCATCGCCGTCTCGACCACCGTCAACTCGTCGGAAAGTCCTGCGGCCGTGCGGATCTCGACGAATGCCTCGACCATGGCGTCGGTCAGCTCGTGGGGGTCCTCCAGCGTCGCACCGTCGGAGAGCACCGAGATGTTCAGCTGGTCGACGTAGCTCCAGACGGTGATGTTCAGTCCGCTGCCGGTGGTCAACGGGCCGACCGAATAGATCTCGGTCACCAGTGCGCCCCCGACCCGGCCCCGTTCCCGTGGGCCGGGCACATTGGAGATCGGCAGGTTGAGCACCTTGTTCTGACCGTCTTTGTTGGCCAGCCAACGGAACAGCGCCTCGGCCGGCGCCGGCGGGAAGTACGACGACCACCGGCTGACCAGTTCGGGACCGATCAGGTGATGTCCCTCCTTGGCCGACGCCGCGGCCTTGTGGCACTCCTGCACCCGCTGCAGTGGATCCTCGACCTGAACCGGGATGCACACCAGCACACCGGTGAAGTAGTTGCCCGAGATCCGGTCTGGGTTGAAGTCGAAGCTGACCGGCACCGACGCCAGCAGCGGGTGGTCGGCGTGGCCGTCGTAGCGCAGCGAGAGCTGCCGCAGCGCTCCGGCCGACAGCGCCAGCACCAGATCGTTGAGCGTGACGCCGAGGTGTTTGGCGGTCTGCTTGATGTCGGCGAGAGCCAGTGTGGCCGTGGCGAATTTGCGCACCCCGTCGACCTTGTGGTTCATGAACGACGGGGGTGGGGTGAACGGCCGGGTCAACTCGGGTGAGAGTTTACGGTTGCTGCGCCGGACGCGTTGCAGACCCTCGGCGGTGTAGCGCCAGGTGGCCGGCAGCTTGCCGATCTGGCGCAGGTGGTCGCGGAACGCGCTGCGGACCAGCTCACCACGGCCCGGAGGCGGATCGGTGGCGTAGGAGTCGCGGTCGCGCTGCGGACCGGATTGCAGATCCATCCCGCGCGCCATGAGGTTGGCCGAGGCGATGCCGTCGGCGAGCGCGTGGTGGATCTTGCCGAGCACGGCGATCCTGCCGTCGGCCAGCCCCTCGATGAAGTACATCTCCCACAGCGGTCGGCTGCGGTCCAACGGGGTGCTCGCGATGCGGCCCACCGCTTCGTCGAGTTGCCTGCGGCCGCCTGGACTTTCGACGCGGTACGGGCGGATGTGGTATTCGAGGTCGACCTCGCAGTTCTCCCGCCACATCGGGTGGTGGAACTTGAACGGGATGTCGACGAGCTCGTACCGGAACGGGTCGAGTTTGTAGAGCCGGCTGTGGATGACCTGCCGGAACTCCTCGACGCCGAAGTTGCGGCCGCCCAGATCGTCGAGCTGGATCACCGCCAGCTTGAGGGTGTGCATGTGCACCGTGGGTGTCTCGCTGTACAGCAAGAACGCGTCCCACCCACTGAGCCGTTTCACGTATCGCCTCCTCCTGCTCGAGGCGTCTATATAACCTCTCGCGCGCCGACCAGGGTACGGTTCTTGTGAATCTGGTTGAGGAACAACCCGATTGCGGTGGCCATCGACCCCGTGCGGGCGCCGTCGATCATGTCGAACCCGTGCCCGGCACCCGGCAGTTCCATATAGCTGACCACCGACCTCGACTTGGCCTTGAGTTTGTCGACGAAGCTGCGGGCCTGCCACACCGGGATCACGCTGTCACCGCTGCCGTGGATCACCAGGAACGGCGGCGCCTCGGAGTGCACCTGCGCCATCGGCGATGCCTTGCGGAACAGTTCGGGATGCCGAGAGATCTTGCGCCTCACCACGACCCGTTCGAGGAAGTCGACGAAGCGGGCCCGCTCGGCGGTGGACCGGTCCTCCCAGTCGTAGCGGCCGTAGATGCCGACCACCGCGTCCACCGAGGTGTCCGACCCCTCCGGCAGCTCACACTGCATCTCCGGGTCGTTGATCGTCAGGCCGGCCAGCGCGGCGAGGTGGCCACCGGCCGATGCGCCGGCGATCGCCACGAAGTTGCGGTCACCGCCGAACTTGTCCACGTTGGCGCGCGCCCACGCGATCGCGGTCTTGACGTCGTGCAGGTGGGCCGGCCACGGATTGTGCGGTGCCACCCGGTAGTCGATGGACAGGCAGACCCATCCCATCTCGGCCAGGTGCGACATCATCGCGTACCCCTGCAGCAGGCGGCTGCCGTGCACCCACGCGCCGCCGGGGACGAAGACCAGCACCGGGGCGGGTTCGGCCGGCAGCTCCTTCGGGCGCCACACATCGAGCAGCTGCGAGGGCAGCGGCCCATAGCGCACCGAGGACTTGTGCACGTTGCGGCGGTGTTCGAATGTCTTCCACAGCGGCGGCACCTTCTCGGGCGCCGGCCAGTCGATCGCGAGGTCGGACGCGGGGACGACCCCGCGCAGCGCCTGATGCGAGACCTCGTGGGTCATATCGCGCTCACGCTGGCGAACTTCGGCATTTCCGGGGTCGAACCACGACTTCGCCGACGCCGAGAGCAACTCCGGCATCTGCCGGTAACCCCACACGCCCATCGCGGCGAGCGCGCCGAGGGGTTCGAGGTGTTTGCCGATGACCGGCAGCGAAGCCGAGGCCACGCTCATCGCGAGCATGTGGTCAGCTGGTTTGGCGTTGAGTAACCACCTTGCGCGGGACCACAATGTCGGACCGGGGTACCGGGTGTCCGGTCGTACCGTCATGGCGCGACTGTACCCCCGTGGCGAATCCCCAAACGACAAGATCTCGAACTTGTCTACCCATCATTTCGACAGCGATTTTGTAACGTCGCTCACACCTTCGCTGACCGGCGGTTATGGGTTAGCGTCAGCCGAAAGGCCAAAAAAACTCGAAGGACGCACCGTGCGCAAATCCGCTCTGGCGATCACCGACGACCACATCGCGCTCGCCGAATCCGCGCAAGGCCGGCTGGACCGATCGGGGTCACGGGCCGCCGCCAGGGCCACACTCGAGGACGGCCCGGCGCACCCGGCCGACCTGTGGCGGGCCGCCGCCGACCTGGGATGGCACGGTCTGGCGGTCGCCGAACAGTTCGGCGGAGCCGGTTTCGGCCTCTCGGAGTTGGCGGTCGTGCTGGAGATGCAGGGCCGCGACCTCACACCGGGACCGTTCCTGCCGTCGGTGGCGGCTTCGGTGGTGCTCGACCGGTGCGCGGGCGACGACGTGCGGGCCGAGCTGCTGCCCGGGCTGTCGAGCGGCGCCACCGTCGCGGCGCTTGGCCTGACCGGCACGCTGACGGTGGGTGCCGACGGATCGGTGACCGGCAAATGCCCCGCGGTGCTCGGCGCACCCGACGCCGACCTGCTGGTTCTCGTGGCAGGCGAGGACGTGGTGGTGCTCGACGCGAAGGACGCCGGCGTCACCGTCACCGCGCTGGACGGGATCGACACCACCCGCAGCATCGGCACCGTCGCCGTGCGTGACGTCCATGTGCCTGCCGGACGGGTACTGACCGGGGCGGCGCGGCGGGCTCAGACGGTGTTCCGCATCCTCGGCGCGGCCGAGGCGGCGGGTGTCGGGTGGGCGTGCCTGGACATGGCCGTCGAGTACGCGAAGGTGCGTGAACAGTTCGGCCGCACCATCGGCACCTTCCAGGCCGTCAAGCACCACGCGGCGAACATGCTCGTCGACGCCGAGCAGACCACCGCGGCGGTGTGGGACGCCGCGCGGGCCGACGACCTCGACAGCGCGTGGTTTCCCGCCGCGGTCGCCGCATCGCATGCCATCCGGGCGTCGGTGTTCCTGGCGCAGAACAACATTCAGCTGCACGGCGGCATCGCCTTCACCTGGGAGCACGACGCCCACCTGTATCTGCGGCGGGCACGCTCACTGGCCGCGCTGCTGGCCGACGGCACCGATCCGCTGGTCGACATCGTCGAAGCGCAGCGCAGCGGTCGGGCGCGCGGCGCCTCCTTCGCGCTGCCCGCCGAGGCCGACGAGTACCGGGCGGCCGCGCGTGCGGCCGCCGCAGAATGGGCCGCGCTGCCGCCGGACCGCCGGCGCGACTTCCTCGTCGACTCGGGATATCTGGTGCCGCACTGGCCGAAACCGTGGGGCCGGGCCGCCGGGACGCTCGAACAGCTCGTCATCGAGGAGGAGTTCCGCGATGTCGACATCCCCGATATGGGAATCACCGGATGGGTGACGCTGACGATCGCCCAGGCCGGCACGGACGATCAGCGTGAGCGCTGGGTGGAACCGGTACTGCGCGGTGAGGTGATGTGGTGCCAGCTGTTCTCCGAACCCGGCGCCGGATCGGATGCGGCGGCGGTGCGGACCGCCGCCAAACGCGTCGACGGCGGCTGGCGGGTGACCGGGCAGAAGGTGTGGACGAGCCTGGCCCACCTGTGCCAGTGGGGTCTGGCCACGGTGCGCACCGATCCGGACGCGCCCAAACACGCCGGGGTGACGATGATGGCCATCGACATGTCCGCCGACGGTGTGACGGTCAACCCGCTGCGCGGCCTCACCGGCGACTCCCACTTCAACGAGGTGTTCTTCGACGACGTGTTCGTGCCCGACGCCGACGTGGTCGGTGACGTGAACAAGGGCTGGCTGGTGGCCCGCGCGACGCTGGGCAACGAGCGAATCTCGATCGGCGGCGGCTCCGGTGCGCCGACCGGGTTCTCGGCCGACGACCTGGTGGCACTGCTCGACAGCGCACCCGCCGACGTCGCCGCCGCGCACGTGCGGCGCGCCGGTGCGGTGATCGCCGAGGCCCATACGCTGCGGCTGCTCAACCTGCGCCGGGCCAGCCGGGCCATCGCCGGTGCCGAACCGGGACCCGAGGGCAACGTCACCAAACTCCTGGTCGCCGAACAGTGCCAGCGGCAGACCGAACTGGGGATGGACCTGGCGGGTACGGCCGCCGTGGTCGGGGGTGCTCCGACCTTGACCCGCGCGTATCTCGGCAACCGGGCGATGACGATCGCCGGCGGCACCTCGGAGATCACCCGCAACACCATCGCCGAACGCATCCTCGGCCTGCCCCGCGATCCGCTGCTGAAGTAACCCGCCCGCTTTCCGCCGAGACTGCGGGGAGATCACGATTCGCGCGCCGGATGCGATCTCCCCGCAGTCTCGGCGCGTCTGCTTGCGTGCGGTATTACTGGTCAGATGCCGAACACGCACATCCACGCGTTCCACCCCGACCTGCGCAGCGTCGCCCGCTACATCCCGCGACAGGTGATCACCCCGGTGACGCTGCCGGTGGTGCGGATGGTGACGAGGCTGCAGGGCAAGCGCACCCCGAAGGACATCGAGGAGCTCACGCTGTCCTCGGGCGTGCGGGTCCGGCTGTTCCGCCCGACCGGGGTGCCGGTCCCGGCGCCCGCGCTGCTGTGGATCCACGGCGGCGGCTACGTCATCGGCACGGCCGCACAGGACGACGAACTGTGCCGACGGTTCTGCCGGGAACTCGGGATCACCGTCGCCTCGGTGGATTACCGGCTGGCGCCCGAACACCCCTACCCCACCCCGGTCGAGGACTGCTACGACGCGTTGACGTGGATGGCCCGGCTGCCGGCGGTGGACCCGAAGCGGGTGGCGATCGGCGGGGCCAGCGCAGGCGGCGGGCTGGCCGCCTCACTGGCCCTGCTCACCCGCGACCGCGGTGAGATCGAGCCGGTGGCACAGCTTTTGGTGTATCCGATGATCGACGACCGCACCGTCGAGCGCCAGGGCCTGGACCACCCCGGCCACCGGCTGTGGAACCAGGCCAGCAACAAGTTCGGCTGGTCGGCCTATCTCGGTGACGCCGATCCCGACGTCGCGGTGCCCGCCCGCCGGGAGGATCTGGCGGGCCTGCCGCCCGCGTGGGTGGGTGTCGGCACCCTGGACCTGTTCCACGACGAGGATCTGGCGTACGCCGAGCGGTTGCGGGCCGCCGGCGTGCCGTGCCAGGTCGAGGTGGTCCAGGGTGCCTTCCACGGATTCGACGGAGTCCTGCCGAAGGCCGACGTGTCGCGGGCGTTCTTCCGAAGCCAGTGCGACACCCTCCGGCAGGCCTTCGCCTCCGGTTAGTCCCGAATCTCGCTGTCGTCGTAGACGATCCGCCCGATCAGGTCGTAGCGGCGGGCGTCACGGTACTTGAAGTACGTGGCCATGGCCGCCCCGAAGACGAAGATCGCCACCACGATCCACGGCGTCAGCTTGAACAGCAGGGTGCCCGACGCGGTCCCTGCCGCCGACTCCTTGTGTTCCCACAGCAGGTAGACGACGTAGAGCATGCCGATGCCGCCCATCAGCGGAGCCAGGAACGTCTTGAACCAGTGTGCGCTGGACGGGTGTTCCTTGTGGAAGTGGAAGTAGGCGATCACCGCGAACGCACACAGCGACTGCACGATCAGGATGGCCATGGTGCCCAGGATCGCCAGCAGCGTGTACATGTGCACGTACGGATCCATGCCCGCGGCGAAGAACCCGAGGACCAGGATCAGCGCGATACCGCTCTGCACGAACGACGCGATGTAGGGCGAACCGTGCTTGTGGTGGGTGGCGCCCAGGGTCTTCTGCAGGCCGCTCGACAGACCCTCACGCCCGAGTGCGTACAGGTAGCGGGAGGCACAGTTGTGGAAGGCCATACCGCAGGCGAACGAACCGGTCACCAGCAGGATGTTGAACAGCGTGATCGCCCACTCGCCGTAGGTGCTGCGCACCGGGCCGAAGAAGATCTCCGACGACGTGTCGGCGTCCTGCGCGAGTTCCAGCGCCTTTGAGGGGCCGGTGCCCGCGATCGCCATCCACGACACGAACACGTAGAACAGGCCGACGCCCAGAACCGCGATCATGGTGGCGCGCGGGATGATTCGCTTCGGGTCCTTGGACTCCTCGCCGTACATGGCGGTGGACTCGAAGCCGACCCACGACCAGAACGCGAAGAACAGGCCGAGGCCCGCGCTGGCGCCGGCGATCGCGGCCGGGGTGAACGCGCCGATCGGGTTCAGCGTCTCGGCGACGACGAAGCCCTCCGGGCCGCCGCCCTGGAACAGCACGGCGAGTGCACCGAGGGCGAGCATGACGATCTCGGTGACCAGGAAGACACCGAGCACCTTCGCCGTCAGGTTGACGTCGAAGTAGGTCAGGATCGCGTTGAGTGCCAACATGAGCAGCGCCGGGATGATCCAGTGGACGTCGACGCCGAACTGCGACGACAGGAAGTTCTTGAAGAAGAACGCGAAGATGCCGATCAGCGACGCCTCGAACACGATGTAGGCCATCGTGATCAGCAGCCCGCTGGCCATCCCGACGATGCGGCCCAGCCCGTGGGAGATGTAGCCGTAGAAGGCGCCGGTGGCGGTGATGTGCTTGGCCATGGTCGCGTAGCCGATCGCGAACAGCCCGAGCACGATGGTCGCGACGAGATAACCCGCCGGCGCGTGCGAACCGTTTCCGAAGCCGACGGCGATCGGGACGTTGCCGACCATTGCGGTGATCGGCGCTGCGGTGGCTACCGCCATGAAGATCACGCCGAGTGTCCCCACGGCGTTCCGCTTCAGTCGTTGCACGCCTTGAGCTGGTGTTTTCTGTGGTGTAACGGCTTGATCCGCCATATACGGGATGCCTTCCTGCTTGCCAAGGGGAGGTCTGTGTGGGCTGAACCACATCGGGACCGCTACGTATATTGGCACTACCAATAGGTCCCCGCAACAGGAACGGCGAACCATTGACATAAATGGTTGCGACCTTTTACGGTGGGCCGCGTGTACGACTACGGCACGTTCTCGTTCGAGTCCAAGACTCAGGTGCTGGACCGGGCGAAGGCGTTCTGGAATCCGGACAAGACGCAGTTCTGGACAGACGCCGGCGTCGACCTGGTGATCGACCGCAGGGAGGACTACTTCCTGTGGGACATGGGCGGTCGCCGGCTCATCGACATGCACCTCAACGGCGGCACCTACAACCTCGGGCACCGCAATCCCGAAGTCATGCAAGCCGTTTCGCAGGGCATGGAGATCTTCGACGTCGGTAACCACCACTTCCCGTCGGTGGCGCGCACCGCGCTGGCCCAACGCCTGGTGGAGACCGCACCCGCTTCGATCAGCAAGGTGGCCTTCGGCTCCGGCGGCGGGGAGGCGATCGACATCGCGCTCAAGAGCGCCCGCCACGCCACCGGACGCCGCAAGATCGTGTCGATCATCAAGGCCTACCACGGCCACACCGGCCTGGCGGTCGCGACCGGTGACGAGCGCTTCGCCAAACTGTTCCTCTCCGACCGGCCCGACGAGTTCATCCAGGTGCCGTTCGGCGACGTCGCCGCGATGGAACAGGCGCTCAAAGGCAACGACGTCGCAGCGGTCATCATGGAGACCATCCCCGCGACGTACGGATTCCCGCTTCCCCCACCGGGTTACCTCGAAGCGGTCTACGCCCTGACCCAGAAGTACGGCTCCCTCTACATCGCCGACGAGGTCCAGACCGGGCTGATGCGCACCGGCGAACTGTGGGCGATCACCAAACACGGCATCGAACCGGACATCCTCGTCACCGGTAAGGGACTCTCCGGCGGCGTGTACCCGATCACCGCGGCGCTGCTCGGTGACCGGGCCGCCCAGTGGCTCGACCAGGACGGCTTCGCCCACATCTCCACCTTCGGCGGCGCCGAACTGGGTTGTGTCGCAGCGATCAAGACCCTCGAGATCACCACCCGGCCCGAGGTGCGGTCGATGGTGCACTACATCGCCGACATCTTCGACAACGGACTGCGCCGCATCCAGGCCGACTATCCGGACTGGTTCATCGGGATCCGGCAGAACGGGGTCGTGATCGGGCTGGAGTTCGACCACCCCGAGGGCGCCAAGTTCGTGATGCGTGAACTCTACGAGAACGGCGTGTGGGCGATCTTCTCCACGCTCGATCCCCGTGTGCTGCAGTTCAAACCGGGTCTGCTGCTCGGCCGTGACCTGTGCGAGGACGTACTGGACCGGCTGGAGGTCGCGGTGGGCCGGGCGATGACGGCGGCCAGGAAGGGACGACCGTGAGCGAGATAGCGTCAGGGCGAGCGGAGCGACGGGAGATAGCGTCAGGGCGAGCGGAGCGACGGGAGATAGCGTCAGCCGGCCACATGCTCGAGCGCGCCCGATGGGCGGCACGGGCATACGCCGACTACGACCAGGCCGCCGTTTCGGCCATCACCACCGCCGTCGCCGACGCCGCGTACGGCGCGGCCGAGCGGTTCGCCGCCGAGGCCGTCGCCGAGACCGGGATGGGCGTCGTCGCCGACAAGGTGATCAAGAACCGGGCCTGCTCCCGCGGCATCCTGGACTACTACCGCGGACAGGACTTCGTCTCCCCGCGGGTGGATACGGTCAACAAGATCGTCGAGATCCCGCGGCCGGCAGGCGTGGTGCTGGCGCTGACCCCCACGACCAACCCCGTCTCGACGGTGTACTTCAAGGTGCTGCTGGCCCTGATGACGCGCAACGCCGTCGTCGTCGCACCGCATCCGCGGGCCAAACAGTCTTCGGCCGATGCCGCCCGCCTGCTCGCCGACGCCGCCGTCGCGGCGGGTGCCCCCGACGGCATCGTCCAGGTGGTCGAGGAACCGTCGATCCCACTGGTCGAGGCGTTGATGGCCGATGAGCGCACCGACGTCATCGTCGCCACCGGCGGCACCGGTGTGGTGCGGGCCGCGTACTCGTCGGGCACCCCGGCACTCGGTGTCGGACCGGGCAACGTGCCCGTACTCGTCGACGCCAGCGCCGACATCACCGCGGCCGCCAAGCGCATCGTCGACAGCAAGGCGTTCGACAACTCGGTGTTGTGCACCAACGAGTCGGTGTTGATCGTCGAGGACTCGGTCGCCGATGCACTGCGCTCGGCGATGACCCGCGCCGGTGCGCACATCCTCGACGCCGACGCCACAGAACGCCTGCGCGCCTACATGTTCGCCGACGGTCACCTCAACACCGACGTGGTCGGGCGCGACGCCGCGTGGATCGCCGGGCAGGCCGGGATCCGGGTGACACCGAAGACGCGCGTGCTCGTCGCCCCGTTCGACCACGTGATCAGCGAGGAGATGCTCGCCCACGAGAAGCTCTCGCCGGTGATCGGGATGACGACGGTGCCCGATGCCGCGCGCGGCATCCGCGCCGCCCGCGCGGTGGTGCGCATCGGCGGCGCCGGCCACTCGGCGGCCATCCACAGCGAAAATGCCTCTGTCATCACCGAATTCGCCACCCAGGTGCCGGTGCTGCGGGTGTCGGTCAACGTCGGCAACAGCACCGGCAGCTCGGGCCTGGAGACCAACCTGGCACCGTCGATGACGATCGGCACCGGCTTCGTCGGCCGCAGCTCCATCGGTGAGAACCTGCGCCCCGACAACCTGATGAACTGGGCCCGCATCGCCTACAACAGTGCGCCCGGGGTGGCCATGCCGAGCTTCGCGGGCATCGACCCGTGGCGTTCACCGGCCGGACCGGTGCCCGAATATCCCTGCGCCTCCAACGATCGCGGCGCACCGCCGGTGTCCCCGTCACGCAGCGCCCCGGCGGCACGCCGCGCGGCCGACCCGAGCATCGAGGCCCTGCGTGCCGAACTGCGGGCGCTGGTCGTCGAAGAGCTCGCACAACTGATCAAGAGGTGACCCGTGGCTGAACTGCGTTCCTTCATCTTCATCGATCGGCTTCAGCCGCAGACGATGTCGTACCTGGGCACCTGGATCAAGGGCGCCCTGCCGCGGGCGAACATGGCCGCCCAGATCATCGAGGTGGCCCCGGGGCTGGACATCGAGGGCATCACCGACGTGGCGCTCAAACACGCGGAGGTCAAGGCCGGGATCCTCGTGGTCGAGCGGCAGTTCGGCTATCTGGAGTTCCACGGTGAGACGGGCGCGGTGAAGGCCGCCGCCGACGCCGCGCTCGAATCCCTGCACCAGGAGGCGGATTCGGCGGTGCGGCCGACGATCCTGGCGTCGCGCATCATCTCCAGCATCGACCACCAGCACGCCTTCCTGATCAACCGCAACAAGATCGGCTCGATGGTGCTGGCCGGTGAGTCGCTGTTCGTTCTCGAGGTCGCCCCGGCGTCGTACGCGATCCTGGCGACCAACGAGGCCGAGAAGGCCGCCGACATCAAGGTCGTCGACTTCCGGATGATCGGCGCGACCGGACGGGTCTACCTGTCGGGCACCGAGGCCGACATCCGCCAGGCCGCCGAGGCGGCTCGGGACGCCCTCGCCCGGAGCACCGTGTGAGCACGATCGACCGTGCCGAATTACGCGCCCTGGTGCGGGAAGTCGTCCGCGAGGCGGTCAAGGACGTCGCCGTGAAGAACGGTGACGCCCCACCGAAGGCCGCACCCGCGCCCGCGGCGCCGCCTCCGCCACCACCCGTGCAGACGGTGGCCGATCAGTTCGGGGTCACGCCCAGCGGCCCGCTGGCCGCCGACGGCAAGCACCGCGCCGAAGCCGTCCGCCTGACCAACGACCGCGAACTCGACGCGTTCGTCCGCGCACTGCTCAAACTCTTCGAGAACCCCAAGAGCCGGGCAGATCTCAAGGCGGGCCGGCTGACCTTCCGGCTCGCCGGGGCCCCGACCGGCGGCCGCGGACAGACCCAGCGCATCGACAGCGGCGCCGTCACCGAACGGCACATCGCCGACGTCGCGGCCGCGGGCGCCGCACTGGTGCTCGGACCCCGTGCGGTGCTGACACCGCTGGCACGCGAAAAGGCCAGGGCACTCGGGGTGTCCATCGAGAAGGAGAAGCGCAGATGATCGCCGCGACCGTGACCGGAAACGTGTGGTCCACCCGCCGGATCGAGGGCATACCGGCCGGCGCCTTCCTCGAGGTCGAGGTCGACGGCTCCGGCAGCCGGATGATCGCCTTCGACGTGCTGGGCACCGGGCTGGGCGAACGGGTGCTGATCGCCCAGGGTTCGGTGGCCGCCAACTGGTTCACCGGCACCCCGCCGCCCGTCGACGCACTGATCATCGGCTCCATCGACGACCCCAGCTCCACGAGTTAGCCAAGAGATAGAGGAGAAGAACAATGCCCAGCAACGCAATCGGTCTCATCGAGACCAAGGGTTACGTGGCGGCGCTGGCCGCGGCCGACGCCATGGTGAAGGCGGCCAACGTCACCATCACCGATCGCCAGCAGGTCGGCGACGGGCTCGTCGCCGTCATCGTCACCGGCGAGGTGGGTGCGGTCAAGGCCGCCACCGAGGCCGGTGCGGAGGCGGCGTCGCAGGTCGGTGAACTCGTCAGCGTCCACGTCATCCCGCGGCCGCACAGCGAGCTCGGCGCACACTTCGCCGTCAACGCCCAGTAATTCGCCTGCCGCACCCAGCACCCATCTCGAAGGAAGTGACGGCCATGCCCGCGACGGCATCGGGGACGCGCACCGACATCCGCGTCTACCTGCTGGTGGAGGATCTGCAACGGCAGTTCGCCGCCTACCTCGGCACGCCGACCCGCGCCAGGGGGTACCCGCCCTACGAGGGTGAGCACGCACTCATCGTCGAGGTGTCCCCGGCGCTGGCCATCGAGCGGGTGATCGACCTGGCGCTGCGCGAGGTACCGGGTATCCAGCCCGGAATCCTCTACGTGGAGCGGCAGTTCGGTGTGCTGGAGATCCACTCGGCCAGCCTGTCCGACGTCCGCCGGGCCGGGGAGGCGATCCTCACCGGAACCGGTAACAAGGCCAGTGACCAGTTGCGGCCGCGGGTGCTCTACCACGACATCATCACCGACATCACCGATCAACACGCGGTGATCCTCAACCGCAACCGGCAGGCGTCGATGATCCTGCCGGGGCAGTCGCTGCTGGTGTACGAGATGACACCGGCGCTGTTCGCGGCCGTGGCGGCGAACGAGGCCGAACGCGCCGCGCCGGGGCTTACGGTGGTCGACGTGCAGATGATCGGTGCGGCCGGCCGCCTCTACATCGGTGGCTCGGTCGCGGATGTGACCACCGCGCGGGACCGCATCACCTCCGTACTCGCCGCGATCGAAGGACGCGATCACTGATGGGGGAGGTCATCGCCGACGACGTCGAGGTCGCGGAGCGGGCGCTGGCCGATTACGACCTGCCGGCGAACTCGACCCTGCGCCTGCTGAACCTGTCGGAGAACGCCACCTACCTGGTGGAGTGCGAGGACGACCAGAGCTGCTCGATCCTGCGGGTGCACCGCCAGAACTACCACCGCCCGCACGAGATCGAATCCGAACTCGACTGGCTCGAGGCGCTGCGCCGGGACAGCGACGTCACGGTGCCGACGGTGCTGCCCACCCGCGACGGCCGACGGGTGGTGACCGTCGACCACAACGGAACCGCGCGCCACGTCGTCCATTTCGGCATGGTCGGCGGCGCCGAACCCGATGAGGGATCGGTGACGCTCGACGACTTCCGCACACTCGGCGCGATCACCGCATCGCTGCACGACCACTCCCGGTCGTGGACCCGGCCCGCCGGGTTCGAGCGGTTCGCCTGGGACTGGGAGCACTGCCTGGGCTCCGAACCCCGTTGGGGCCGTTGGCATGACGCCGAGGGCGTCGGACCCGAGGAACGGCACCTGCTCGACCGCGCGCAGGACCTGCTGCGTCAGCGGCTGGCCGACTACGGCAGTGGACCGGACCGCTACGGGCTGATCCACGCCGACCTGCGGTTGGCCAACCTGCTGGTCGATCCGCCGACGATCACGGTCATCGATTTCGACGACTGCGGATTCGGTTGGTTCTTCTACGATTTCGGCACCGCGGTGTCGTTCATCGAGGACGATCCGGCACTGCCCGAGTGGCAGGCCTCCTGGGTGGAGGGCTACCGCAGCAGGCGCCCGATGACCACCGCCGACGAGGACATGCTGGCCTCGTTCGTCTTCCTGCGGCGGCTGCTGCTGCTGGCGTGGATGGGCACCCACAGCCACTCCAAGGAATCCAAGACCAAGGCGATCAGTTACGCGGCGGGCAGTTGCGCACTCGCCGAACGCTATTTGAGCACCAACGGTCGCCGGCTCGCCTGACCACCCCAACCCCTCCCAACCGCATAGGACACACATGTTCACCTCACTGCAGGGCCGCTCCGCGATCGTCACCGGAGGTAGCAAGGGCATCGGCCGGGGAATCGCCGAGGTCTTCGCCAATGCCGGCGTCGACGTCGTGGTCACCGGACGCAATCAGGCCGACATCGACGCGACGGTCGCCGATCTGGGCGGGAAGGCCGGCAAGGTCAGCGGGCTGGCCGCCGATGTGGCGGATCCGGCCGACTGCCGCCGCGTGGTCGACACCGCCGTCGAACGCCACGGTGGGCTCGACATCGTCTGCGCCAACGCCGGGATCTTCCCGTCCGGACGGCTCGAGGAACTCACCCCTGAGGACATCGAGCAGGTCCTCTCGGTCAACTTCAAGGGCACCGTGTACATCGTGCAGGCCGCGCTCTCTGCACTGGCGGCCAGCGGACACGGCCGCGTCATCGTCACCTCCTCGATCACCGGACCCGTCACGGGATATCCCGGCTGGTCGCACTACGGGGCGAGCAAGTCCGCGCAGCTCGGTTTCATCCGCACCGCGGCAATGGAGCTGGCGCCCAAGCGGATCACCATCAACGCGGTGCTGCCCGGCAACATCATCACCGAGGGCCTGGTCGACATGGGCGAGGACTACATGAACCAGATGGCCGCGGCGATCCCCGCCGGGCGGCTGGGCAGCGTGGCCGACATCGGCAACGCCGCGCTGTTCTTCGCCACCGAGGAGGCCGGTTACATCACCGGCCAGAGCCTCATCGTCGACGGCGGGCAGATCCTGCCCGAGTCGCATCAGGCGATCGCCGAGTTGTAACCGCACCGGCCGACGGGGGGCCGCTAGAATTGGTTCTACCAAATCACCGCGACACGGGAGGTCAGCCGGTGGCGACGCACAGCGAAGAGTTGCGGCGCCGGATCGTGGCCGACATCAACGCCGGCGTCCCCGGTGCGAAACTGGGCAGCGAACGCGACCTCGCCGAGCGGTACGGGACCAGCCGGTCGAGCCTGCGGCAGGTGTTGGCCGCCCTCGAAGAGGCCGGCATGGTGCACCGGGTGATCGGGCGTGCGGGCGGGATCTTCATCAGCCACGGTCAGGTCGAGCGCAACCTCGCCGATGTCGTCGGCGTACCGGCGTTCCTGGCCAATCAGGGATACGTCGCCGGCACCCGGGTGCTGTCGACGAAGATCGCCCCGGTCGACGACGCCACCCAGGCCGCGTTGCGGCTGCAGCCCACCGATTTCGTGGTGGAGATCCAGCGGCTCCGCCTGGCCGACGGATCGCCGATCTCGCTGGAACTGGCCCAGTTTCCCGCCGACGCGTTCCCGGGACTGCTCGAACAGCAACTCGGCGGATCCATCTACGAGGTGCTCGAGAACCGCTACGGCCTGGTGCCGGGGCGGGCCGACGAGCGCATCGAGGCGGTCAACGCCACCACCACCGAAGCGTCGCTGCTCGGGGTGAAACCGAAATCGGCACTGCTGCTGATCACCCGGGTCACCTACGACAGCGACGGGACGCCGTGCGAGTTCTCCCGCGACCTGTTCCGCGGCGACCGCATCTACCTCGCCGTCACCGCACAGGGCAGGGGCATCGGCAAGGGGCTCGGCAGCGGACCCGACACCAACACCGCGTCGGTCAGACTGCAGAGCCAGCTCGCCGTCTAACGCTGACCGGACGCCTTCATCAGCTGTTCGGAGACCATCGCGAGCACCGGACGCGGCGCGATCCGGTAGCCGAGGGCCAGGATGCGGTTGTGCAGACCGGACACCACCGTCGGGAAGGGGCGGTCGAGTGCCTTGAGCGCGGTGTCGACGACCTGCGCCGAGCTCTGACGGCCACGCGTCATGAAGCTCTTTCCGGTGCGGTCGAAGAACTCGGTCTCGGTGGCGCCCGGACACAGCGTGAGCACCTTGACCCCCGAGCCGCGGGTCTCCTGCCACAGCGCCTCGGAGAACGACAGCACGAAGGCCTTGGTGGCGCCGTACACCGCCATGCTGGGCACGGGCTGGAAACCGGCGGTCGACCCGACGTTGAGGACCACCCCGCGTTTCGCGGCGATCATCTCCGGCAGAAAATAGCCGGTCAACTCGACCAGCGTGACGCAGTTCAACTGGATCTGCGCGGCGTTGGCCGCCGGGTCCTGTTCGGCGAAGCTGCCGTGCAGACCGATGCCGGCGTTGTTGATCAGCACATCCACCCGGCGGCCGAGGGCGTCGACCTGCTGGGCGAGCGCGGCGGCCGCGCCCGGCACCCCCAGATCGGCCGACAGCACGTCGATGTCGATCCCGGGATGGCGTTCGAGCAACCTGCCGCGCAACTCCTCGAGCCGTTCGGTGCGCCGCGCGACGAGGATCAGGTTGACCCGGTCGGCGGCCAACCGCGTGGCGAACTCCTCGCCGATGCCGCCGCTGGCGCCGGTGACGAGTGCGGTGTATCCGGTGAGCTTCACTGTCGGAACCTCATCATCGTTGGACCTTCATTGGTCCAACGTAACCACCGGAGCGCACCGACCGTCGTATCGTCGGGCAGATGAAGGTTTCCGGCTCGCGCGCCGGAACGGAACTGCTCGATGAGGAGCGCCACGGTGACCACCCACGCTGAATCCAAGACCGGCACGTCATTCGACCAAGAGGTCGCCGAGACGCAGCGCTATCTCGACAGCCCCCGGTTCGAGGGCATCACCCGCCTCTACACCGCCCGACAGGTCGTCGAACAGCGCGGGACGATCCCCGTCGACCACACCGTGGCCCGCGAGGCGGCGACGGCGTTCTACCCGCGCCTTCGAGAACTGTTCTCCCAGGGCAAGAGCATCACGACCTTCGGCCCCTACTCCCCCGGGCAGGCCGTGACCATGAAACGGGCCGGCATCGAGGGCATCTACCTGGGCGGCTGGGCCACCTCCGCCAAGGGGTCCACCGACGAGGACCCCGGTCCCGATCTGGCCAGCTATCCGCTCAGCCAGGTGCCCGACGAAGCCGCCGGTCTGGTGCGCGCACTGCTCACCGCCGACCGCAACCAGCACTACCTTCGGCTGCGGATGAGCGAGGAGCAACGGGCGGCAGCGCCGCCTCCCGTCGACTTCCGGCCGTTCATCATCGCCGACGCCGACACCGGACACGGCGGTGATCCCCACGTGCGCAACCTGATTCGACGGTTCGTCGAGGCCGGCGTGCCCGGGTACCACATCGAGGACCAGCGCCCCGGCACCAAGAAGTGCGGACATCAGGGCGGCAAGGTCCTGGTGCCGTCGGACGAGCAGATCAAACGCCTCAACACCGCCCGGTTCCAACTCGACATCATGGGCGTACCGGGCATCATCGTCGCCCGCACCGACGCCGAGGCCGCCAACCTGATCGACAGCCGCGCCGACGAACGCGATCAACCCTTCCTGCTCGGCGCGACGAATCTGTCCATTCCGTCGTACAAGTCGTGCTTCCTGGCGATGATGCGCAGCTTCCACGACGCGGGCGTCACCGCACTCAACGGCCACCTGCTCTACTGGCTACCCGACGGCGAGTACGAGACCGCGCGCGCCTGGCTGGAACGCCACGGTATCGCCGACGTCATCGCCAAGGCCGTCGAGCAGTGGCGTTCCGACGGCGACCCGAGCAACGACGCGCTCTACGACGACGTCGAATCGCAGTTCATCGCGGCCTGGGAGGAGGACGCCGGGCTGAAGACCTACGCCGAGACGGTGGCCGCCCGCCTCGAGTTCGCCGAGGGTGACGGCGAGGCGTACGCGATGGGTGTCGACGAGTGGACGCAGTTCGCCAAGCGGGCGTCGCTGTACACCGCCGGCAAGAAGGCCAGGGAGTTGGGCGTCGACGTCGACTGGGACTGTGAGCTGGCGAAGACCCCGGAGGGGTATTACCAACTGCGCGGCGGCATTCCGTACGCGATCGCCAAACAACTGGCCGCCGCACCGTTCGCCGACATCCTGTGGATGGAGACCAAGACCGCCGACCTCGCCGACGCCAGGGAGTTCGCCGAGGCCATCCACGCCGAGTACCCGGACAAGATGCTCGCCTACAACCTGTCGCCGTCGTTCAACTGGGACACCACCGGTATGACCGATGACGAGATGCGGGCGTTCCCCGAGGAACTCGGCAAGATGGGCTTCGTCTTCAACTTCATCACCTACGGCGGACACCAGGTCGACGGGGTGGCCTCCGAGGAGTTCGCCACCGCCCTGCGGCAGGACGGCATGCTCGCGCTGGCCCGTCTGCAGCGCAAGATGCGGCTCGTCGAATCGCCCTACCGCACACCGCAGACGCTCGTCGGCGGGCCGCGCAGCGACGCCGCCCTGCTCGCCTCGTCCGGCCGCACCGCCACCACCAAGGCGATGGGCAAGGGCTCCACACAGCATCAGCACCTGGTGCAGACCGAGGTGCCCAAGAAGCTGCTCGAGGACTGGCTCGCGATGTGGAGTGAGCACTATCAGCTGGGCGAGAAGTTGCGGGTGCAGTTGCGGCCCCGTCGCGCGGGCGGTGAAGTGCTCGAACTCGGTATCTACGGGGAGCGCGACAGCGGCGAGGAGAAACTCGCCGACGTGCTGGTCGACCCGATCAAGGACCGGTACGGCCGCAGCATCCTCACGGTGCGCGACCAGAACACCTATGCCGAGAAGCTGCGCAAGAAGCGGCTGATGACGCTGGTCCACCTGTGGCTGGTGCACCGATTCAAGGCCGACGCGGTGTACTACGTGACACCGACCGACGACAACGTCTACCAGACCGAGAAGATGAAGTCGCACGGCATCTTCAGCGATGTGCACAAGGACGTCGGGGAGATCATCGTCGCCGAGGTCAACCGCGCGCGCATCGAGGAGCTGCTGGCCCCCGACCGGGAGGCGCTCGGCCGGCTGATCCGCAAGGAAGACTGACCCCGCGCGCGGCCTCGGCGCATCCGCCGACGCGGTGCGCGTCGGCGTGGGCTTGGATGGACGGGATAGCGACGCGGACACCGGCCCCGCCGTAGAGGAGACGCCGTACATGGAGTGGACAGCCACGGTGGCCGGCATCGCGCTCATCGCCGTCATCGTGCGGGACGTGTTCCACACGCTGTTCCATCCGATCGGCCACGGCAGTATCGCGCCGACGGTGATGAAGCTGATCTGGCGGCTGCTGGGTCTCCTACCGCCTCAGCGCCGGATCGCCTCGCTGACCGGGCCGCTCGGCATCGCCATGGTCGTGCTCGCCTGGGGTGTCATCGCCGTCGCCGGCTGGACGCTCATCTACTGGGCGCAGATGCCCGAGGGTTTCGCGTACGGCACGGAGCTGGATCCGAATGAGCGGCACGACATCGTCGACTCGCTGTACCTGTCGCTGGTGACCATCGGCACACTCGGGTTCGGCGATGTCGTACCGACGTCGGTGACGCTGCGGCTGGCCGCCCCCATCGAGGCGCTCTTCGGTTTCATGCTGCTCACCGCCGCCGTGTCGTGGGTGCTCGAGATCTACCCGGCGCTGCACCGCCGCCGCGTGCTGGCACTGCAGTTGTCGACGCTGCGGCGGGCGCGGGAGGGCGATCCCGTGCTGCCGATCGACAGTGTCCCCGTCGAGGTCCTCACCTCGCTGGCGGCGGGCATCGTCGAAGCGCGAAACGACTTCACCCAGTACAGCGCCACCTACTACTTCCGCGACCTGGAAACCGATGCGTCCCTGGCAGCTTCACTGGAGTACGCGACCCAGCTCGCCGCCGAGGCGATGGCCAGCGCACAGGATCACGTCCGGACGGCGGGGCGGCTGATGAAGATCGCCGTCGACAGCCTCGCCGAACTGCTCGACCAGGAGTTCCTGCAGCTCGGCGGTGACACGGATGCCGTCGTACAGGCCTACGCGGTCGATCACCGGCACATCAACTGACGCGGGCGGGTCACTCACGGCCCGGCGCCCACACCGGCTCACCACCGACGATGGTCGCGCGCACCCGGTCACCGTCGAGCTCCGCCAGCACCTCGTCCGGTGAACCCTCGACGATGCACAGGTCACCCGGTTCACCGGGAGCGACGGCGCGCGGTGTCGTCGGCGAGTCGGCGGAGCCGCAGAACAGGGCCAACGCCGTTGCGGCGTCGACACGTTCGGTGGTGCCGAGTGGCGCACCGGACGGGGTGCGACGGTGCACGGCCGCACGCATCGCCGCCCACGGGTCACCGTCACCGAACGGCGTGTCGGTGGAGAATGCCACGCGCACATGCGCTTTCAGCAGGCTTCCGACACGCCACAGTTCCCGGTGTTCGGGTGCGGGCACGTCGGCGCGGTACTGATCACCGCGTTCGGCCACGAAGTTCGGCTGCGTCACCACCGTCACACCGAGTTCCACGAGATCGGGTATGCAGTCGTCGGGGACGACGGCGGCGTGTTCGATCCGGTCGCCGGGTTGGGCCCCCGCGATGCGCAGCGCGGCGATGGTGACGACGAGTTGGGCGGCGGTGACGCAGTGCACCGCCACCGGTGTGCCGCCGTCGTGCCGGTCCTTCATCCAGGCCACCAGTTCATCGAGGTCGAGCGCGTCATCGTGCAGGATCCGCTTACCCGGCGCGAGGACGTGGAGGCGTTGCGCGATCTCGCCGCTCCAGTCCCCCACCGTGGTGACATCGAGATCCGGTGTGGCATCGGTGATCCCGGTGACCCCGCGGCGCGCCAGGGCTCTGCTGAACTCACCCAGCGGGACCTGCCTGCGCTCGAGTTCGGCGCCCCACCCCGCGTCGGCGCTGCGCAACCTGCCGTCGGGATGCCCGCTCAGACCGAGCCGGGTCAGCCCGGCCGAGTTGAGCGTCCACAGCACCCCGCTGCGGTGTTGCACGCGCACCGGCACGTCGGGCCTCAACGTGTCGAGCAGTGCGCGGTCCAGGGGTCCGGCGACCGCCTCGTGGTAGCCGACCGCGCGGATCCAGCCGTCCTCGCCCGGTGTTGCGCTTCTCAACGCCCGCAGGAGCCGGTCTCGGTCCCCCACGTCGGCCGGTCCGACCCGCACCGAGCCCAGCGCCGCCGCCGCGGCATGCACGTGGACGTGGTGGTCGTGCAACCCGGGGATCACCGTCGCCCCGGCGGCATCGAGCACCGTTTCGCCTCGCTCGGGGACCAGGCTGTCGGCGACATCGCGGATCCGTTCCGCCGTCCGGATGTCGACCCGTGTCCCGTCGAGCAAGGTAGCCCGTCGAATCAGCATGCGGCCAAACGTCTTTCCACCAACGCGCGTACGGTGGCGTTGTCCGCGCCCAGATGCGCGGCGGGTGGACCCAGGGCCGGCGCACGGGCCGCCACTTCGGCGGTGCCCTCGTCGGGCAGCGCGGCGTAGCCCGCCGCGACGGCGGCCATCGACACCTCGACGAGTTCCCCGCCGCCCCGGTGCAGCGACTCGACCACGGCGTGCATCGCCTCCAGACCGGTGAGCGGGTCGGCGATCGCGTCACCGACGAAGACCGGACCGTCGGCGGCCGCACCCACCAGACCGCCCGCCACGGCGGCGTCGTCGCCGAACGCCACCCAGTCGGCGCGTTCCGCCACGGTGCCGTGCCCGGTGATCCGCACCCACACGCGGCCGTCGCGCGCGGGGACGACATCGGGCCCGAGGCCGCGCCGGGCCAACGCGGCGGGCCGGGACCCCTCGATCACCATGTCCGCGGCCGCGAGTAATGCGCCCAGTTGCGTGGCGTCATCGAAATCGACGGTGATGCAGTGCTTTCCGCCGTTCATCCAGTCGAAGAACTCGGGCGATCCGCGCCGGGTGCCGTCCGGGCGGGCCAGGCTCTCGACCTTGACGACCGTCGCGCCGGCCCGGACGAGCATGCGGCCGAGCAGCGGTCCGGCCCACATCGATGCCAACTCGATCACCAGCAGATCCGTCCACGGGCGCGGCGGCGCCTGGGTGGTGATCCGCTGGACGACGGGTTGCGCGGGCGCCGCCTCGGCGAGCATCGCGGCGGGCATCCCGAGCAGACGGGCCCGCGCGACGGCGGTATCCGCGGAACGGTCGGCCAGCCAGTCGCCGATGGCCGGCCATGGGTCGGCGTCGATGTGGTCGGCCTCGAGCAGGGCCGGTACCGCGGCGAGATCGTCGGGGCGGGACAGGGTCAGCGCGCACCACCCGTCGCGCGCCCGCAACAGCCGCGACGCCCCGCCCGCCGACATCCGGCCCGGCGCGGGCAGGTCGAGCAGCGCGGCACGGCCCGTCAGCAGTTCGGGGATGTCGACGTCGACGGGCAGGCCCGCGGCGACGCGTGCGGCACGCGCGAGCACCGCGGCCGGGATCGCGAACGCTGACACCACCTCATTGTCCCGCGTGCCCGGCCCACCGCCGCGAGCAGACGCAAAAGTCCCTCAAATGGCCCGAAATGGGGCACATTTGTGTCTGCTCGCGGTCAGAAGTGCAGCGCCGAGAACTTCCAGTCCAGCACCTGGCGATCCTCCTGCTCGTCGACGGCGTACACCCGCGACCGCAGGTTCAGCACGCCACCACGCCCATCGGGTAGCGGCGTCGCGCCGTCGACGTGCAGGGCGCTGTAGAGCGTGTCGCCCTCGTACACGGGGCCGGTGTGATCGCACGACTCCCATGCCCGCACCGTCGCCAGATCCGGCAGCAGACGCGTCGCCTGCGAGAGCGCCAGCCCGATGGTGTGTCCGCCGTAGACCAGCCGCCTGCCGCCACCGACCCGCGAATCGTGATGTGTGGCAGCGATGTTGAGGGTGAGCCGGGCCAGCTCCGGCGCGCTGGTGACCACGTCGGCGGTGCTGTGCAGCACCGTGCCGGCCAGCCCGGCGTCGAACGACGACCGCACCCGGCTCCGCCAGGCCTGCGCATCCCACGCGGCGGTCGGGTCGGGTGCCGAGGCGTCGGCGCCGATGGCCGACAGGTCGTCGGCGTGTCCGGTGTCGGCGGCGCCGTCCCGCAGCGGCAGCATCGCGCAGCGGTGGAAGTCGAGCACCAGCCGGCCGAGTTGGTCGACGGTGGTCATCCGCAACGCCGCCAGACCGGTCCGGGGGCGGCCCGGTTTCACCGAGTTCTGTTTGAGCCCCACCACCTCGGTGCGGGTGAACAGGCTGTCGCCGAGGACGGGATAGCGGTGGAACGCCAGGCCGCGGTAGAAGAGGTTGGCCCTGACCCGCTGGGTCACCAGCGTCGACTGACCGATCGCCACATCGCACACCAGTCCCGGATGCGCCAGTGGGCTGGTCGAACCGGTGACCGCGGCGGCGAGTTCCCCGTCCAGCGCCAGTCGCAGGCGGTCGCCGAGGATCGACTGGTGGACGGCGGCGGCACCGGCCGACAGCGTCATGGTCGGGGCCGAGTCGAACACCTGCCCCACCGCAAGGTCGTCGAAGTAGGGTCCACCCACGATTTGGCCGTACAAAGTCACAGGCTCACATGCTGGCAGCGAGCCGTTCGCTGTGTCAATATGGCCGTACATTTACAAGGGGATCCATGAGCCGGTTGAGTGAAGAAGAGACCATGCTGGTCGAGACGGTCCGCGCGTTCGTGGACCGTGACGTCAAACCGACCGTGCGCGAGGTCGAACACGCCAACGAGTATCCCGAGGCGTGGATCGAGCAGATGAAACGCATCGGCATCTACGGGTTGGCGATCCCCGAGTCCTACGGCGGCTCGCCGGTGTCGACCGCCTGCTACGTCGAGGTCACCCAGGAGCTCGCGCGCGGGTGGATGAGCCTGGCGGGTGCGATGGGCGGACACACCGTCGTCGCCAAACTGCTGACCCTGTTCGGCACCGAGGAGCAGAAGCGCGCCTACCTGCCCGGGATGGCCACCGGCGAGATCCGCGCCACGATGGCGCTCACCGAACCCGGCGGCGGCTCCGACCTGCAGAACATGACCACCACGGCCCTGCCCTGCGAGGGCGACGGGCTGGTGGTCAACGGCTCGAAGACGTGGATCTCCAATGCGCGCCGGTCCGGGCTGATCGCGCTGCTGTGCAAGACCGACCCCGCCGCCACGCCCCGGCACAAGGGCATCTCCGTGGTGCTCGTCGAACAGGGCACGACGGGGCTGTCGGTCTCCCGCGACCTGCCCAAGCTCGGCTACAAGGGCGTCGAGAGTTGTGAGCTCGTCTTCGACGACTGCCGGGTGCCCGTCACCGCGATCCTCGGCGGCGAGCCCGGCCGGGGCTTCGCGCAGATGATGAAGGGCCTCGAGACCGGCCGCATCCAGGTCGCCTCGCGGGCGCTGGGGGTGGCGACGGCCGCGCTCGAGGATGCGCTGCGCTACGCACAGGAGCGCGAGAGCTTCGGCCAGCCGATCTGGAAGCACCAGTCGATCGGAAACTACCTGGCGGACATGGCGACCAAACTGACCGCCGCCCGCCAGTTGACCCGCTACGCCGCCGAACGCTACGACAGCGGTGAGCGCGCCGACATGGAGGCCGGGATGGCCAAGCTGTTCGCCTCCGAGGTGGCGATGGAGATCGCGCTCAACGCCGTCCGCATCCACGGCGGATACGGCTACTCCACCGAATACGACGTCGAGCGTTACTTCCGCGACGCCCCGCTGATGATCGTCGGCGAGGGCACCAACGAGATCCAACGCAACGTCATCGCCGCCCAACTGGTCGCTCGCGGCGGGATCTAGGAGCTCCCGATCAAACCCGAGCCGGCGTACCGGTCGCTGCGCGAGCAACTGCGCGGCGAGATCGCCGCAGGCCGCTACCGCGGCGGGCTCCGACTGCCCACCGAATCCGAACTCGTCACCCGACACGGCCTTTCGCGCCAGACGGTGCGACGGGCCTTCCAGGACCTGGTGGCCGAGGGGGTCGTGTACCGGGTTCCCGGCCGGGGCACCTATGCGCGGGAGACCGGACGCTATCTGCGTCAACTGGGTTCCATCGAGGACCTGATGAGCCTGTCGCAGGACACCACGATGGAGGTGCTCCGGGGGCTGACGCGGCGGGTCGACATCCAGGCGGCGAGCCGGCTGCGGCTCGACGACGACGTCGTGCACACCGTGGTGTTCCGCAGGCTGCACGGACCACCGGGCCAGGGTGTGCCGTTCGTGTCGACGACCGTGCACCTGCCCCCGTCGATCGCCCGCCACATCGCCGGCGACAACGCACTGCAGACCGGCGCGGTGAGCACCCACACCGTCATCGGTCTGCTCGAACCACACCTCGACGCGCCCATCGCCCAGGCGGCACAGTCGATCACCGTCGCGCCCGCCGACGAGGCCGTCGCAGGGGCGGTGGGCTGCGCCGAGGGGCATCCGATGCTGCGCGTCGACCGGCTCTACTCCGACGATGCGGATCGGCCCGTCGAGCTGTCGGTCAGCCACTTCCTGCCAGAGCAGTACACCTACCGGGTGACGTTGCGCCGCTCGGGTTGAGGCGATTTCGGCGTGACTGGTCGCGCTGAGCGCGACTGCGCACGCCGAAATCACTGAGTGGCGGCCGTGGCGGCGATGCTGCCGAGCAGTTTGAGCGCATCGGCGCCGGGGCTGTCCGGTGCGGCGTCGTAGACCACGAGTTCCTGGCCCGGTGCGGAGCGCACGTCGAAGGTCTGCATCGTCAGCTCGAGCACACCGACCTCCGGATGACGGAACGTCTTGCTCGTCAACGACTTCCCGCGGGCGTCGTGCCGCTCCCACAGTGCACGGAACTCGGCACTGTCATTCAACAGCTCGGCGAGGACCGTCTGCACGCGTGGGTCCGCCGGGGCGGCGGCGTGGTTCAACCGGAACCCCGCGACGGCGTTCTCCGCGACGTCCTGCCAGTCGACGTAGAACTCGCGGGCGCGGGGCTCCCCGAACGCCAGCAGCATCAGGTTCTCGCCGGCGCCGAAGTCACCGAAAAGTGCCTGCGCCAACGGGTTTGCGGCCAGCACGTCGTAGGCGCGGTTGTAGACCAGCGCGGGGTTGTCCGGCCAGGCCGCCATCAGCCGCGACAATGCCGGGTCGACGCGGTCCGGCGTCTTCGCGACGTCCAGCCGCGGTGCCAGACCGGCCAACCGGAAGAGGTGGCGGTGGCCGTCGTGGTCGAGGCGCAACGCCGCGGCGAGGGCGTCGAGGACCGGCGCCGACGGGGAGCGCTCCCGGCCCTGTTCCAACCGTACGTAGTAGTCCACGCTGAGCCCGGCCAGCCAGGCCACCTCTTCGCGGCGCAGACCCGGCACGCGCCTGGTACCCGTGGCGACCAGACCCGCGTCACGCGGCTGCACCTGACCCCGGCGGCTGCGCAGATAGTCACCGAGTTCGGCCATTTCTCCACGATAAGGGCGCGACGGGGCCGGTGCCTGGGTGTGCTGCACCCAGGCACACCGCATCCTGGTTGCGCGCCGCGCACCACACGATGCTGGGGCACATGACTGATTCGAAGATCATCCTCGTCACCGGCGCCAGCAGCGGGATCGGCGCCGCCGTCGCCACCCACCTCGCCCGTGCCGGCCACCATGTCATCGCCGGCGCGCGCCGCGAGGACCGCCTGCGCGAACTCGTCGACGGCGCCGCCGATCTCGAGCACGGAAGCCTGTCGGTGCGCCGGCTCGACGTCACCGACCGCGCCGAGATGGCGGCCTTCGTCGACGACGCCGTGTCCACTCACGGCCGTATCGATGTCCTCGTCAACAACGCCGGGATCATGCCCCTGTCGCGGCTCGACGCCCTGCTGGTCGACCAGTGGGACGCCATGATCGACGTCAACGTCCGGGGCCTGCTCAACGGCATCGCCGCGGCGCTGCCGCACTTCCAGCGGCTCGGCGGCGGACACTTCGTGACCGTGGCCTCGATCGGCGCCCACGAGGTGGTGCCCACGTCCGCGGTGTACAGCGCCACCAAGTACGCGGCGTGGGCGATCACCGAGGGCCTGCGCCAGGAGTCCGACCCCTCGATCCGCGTCACGACCGTCTCCCCCGGCGTGGTGGAGTCCGAGCTCGCGAGCACCATCACCGATCCCGGCGCCGCGGCGGCGATGCAGGACTACCGGGCCGCCGCGATCACACCGGACGCGATCGCCCGAGCCATCGCCTACGCGATCTCCGAACCCGAGGAGGTCGATGTCAACGAGGTGATCGTGCGGCCAGCGCGCCAGCGCTGACCGCGTTGGCACTTCTGCGCATCACCGGTCAATCGCTGCCACGGGAACAAAACCCGGTATCTGCCCCGTTTGACACTGCGGACCGGTCATCACTGACCGCCCCCCGATCGCGAGGAGCGCCCATTCCCCCCGGGCGCTCCTCGCCCGGTCTCCGGTCATTCGACGGCGTCCACCAGGCCCCACCGCAGGGCGGTCGACGGGTCGATCGTCCGCCCGGACAGCACCAGGTAGCCGGTTCGCCACCGTCCGATCCGGCGGGTGATGCTGACCGTGCCGCCCGCGCCCGGGATCAGCCCGAGGGTCAGTTCGGGCAGGCCGAACACCGCGTCCGGGCTGCTGACCACCCATCCGCAGAAGGCCGCCATCTCCAACCCGCTCCCCAGCACCTGACCGTGCACCTGCGCGCGGCACCGCCGGCCGAGGCGCGCCGTCACCTCGTCGAGCACCAGGGCCGGGCTGTGTCGGGTCCGCGCGAGGTGCGCGGAGGCCGGGTCGTCGAAGCTGCCGAACTCGGCGAGATCGCCACCGCTGGAGAACGATCGACCGACCCCGGACAGCACCACCTCATCGACCGAGGGATCGAGCCGGGCCACCTCGAGCGCCTCGAGCAGTGCGGCGCGGGCACCCGTGGAAAAGGCGTTGTGGCGTTCGGGCCGGTTGAAGCGGACGGTCAGGCACCCGTCTCTGCGTTCTGCCACAACAGGATTTGCTGTCTCGGGGGCCTGCGCCGGGCCGCGTTCGGCGAGCCAGCGGCCGAACTCAGGGCCCGACTGCAACGTCGAATAGGCCAGCGATTCGGTGATCACCCCGGCGAACGTGGATCGCGCGGGATCGAACGCGCGCAACACGTCGTCGCATACGGCCGCGGCCTGCGGCCACCGACGACAACGCTCGTCGAGTTCGGCGAGCGTATCGGCCACCGATGCGACGGCGACCACCCGCGGATCGTCGGACGGCGCCTCGGTCAGCGTGAACGAGGCGTCGTCGCAAGGGGTTTCGACCGCGACGCGGATGCCGCCGGCCAGTTCCACCGGATCGTTCACGAGTACTTCTTGATCAACTCCTGCTTGTAGAGCTTGCCGGTGTCCGTGCGGGGCAGCTGCGGTTCGAACGACAGCGACCGTGGACATTTGTAGTGCGCCAGCCGATCCCGCAGCCAGGAGATCAGTTCCTCGGCGAAGGCGTCGGTCGCGTCGGCAGGGTCCACGGTCTGCACCACGGCCCTGACGCTCTGTCCCATCTCGTCGTCGGGGACGCCGAACACCGCGGCGTCCATCACCTTGGGATGGGTGATCAACATGTTCTCGGCTTCCTGCGGATAGATGTTGACCCCGCCGGAGATGATCATGTGGTGGCGCCGGTCGGTGAGGTAGAGATAACCCTCCTCGTCGAGATATCCGATGTCGCCCACCGTCTTCCAACCGAGTGGATGCCGTGACGAGGCGGTCTTCTCGGGGTCGTTGAGGTACTCGAAGTCGTAGCCGCCCTCGAAGTAGATCTCACCGGCCTGCCCCGGCGGCAACTCGTTGCCGTCTTCACCGACGATGTGGAGGACACCCGTGAGGGGACGGCCGACTGAACCGGGGTGCGTCAGCCACTCCTCGGCGGTGATCAGCGTGGACCCGTGCGCCTCCGAGGACGCGTAGTACTCGTCGACGATCGGCCCCCACCAGTCGATCATCTGCTTCTTGATCTCCACCGGGCACGGCGCGGCCGCGTGCATGACCCGCTCGAGGCTCGACACGTCGTACGACTTGCGGACGTCCTCCGGCAGTTTCAGCATCCGGGTGAACATCACCGGCACGAACTGGCCGTGCGTGACCCTGTACTTGGCGATGGCGTCGAGGGCGCCTTCGGCGTCGAACTTCTCCATCACGACGGTGGTGATACCGCCGGCCTGGGTCTGCATCGACCACACCGAGGGTGCGGTGTGGTACAGCGGTGCGGGGCTGAGGTACACGGCGTCGGGGTGCATCCAGAACGACACCAGCGCGGCCATCATGCCCGGCGACTCCGACGGCGGCACATGCGGCAGTTCGCGTTTGATCCCCTTCGGACGCCCGGTCGTGCCGGACGAGTACTGCAGCAGATCGCCCTCGATCTCGTCGGCGATCGGGGTGTCGGGCTTGTCGGCCACGCAGTCGGGATAGCTCTGCCAGCCGTCGAGTTGCGCGCCGGCGATCAGCCGGAGCGGCGGCAGCCCGTGCGGGAGTTCCGCTTCGAGCCCGGCCAGGGTGTCGGTGAGCTTGCCCGAACCGACGATCGCCTTGGCACCGCTGTTGTCGACGATGTAGGCGACCTCGGCAGCGGTGAGGTGGGTGTTGATCGGGACGTAGTACAGCCCGCTGCGGCGGGCCGCCCACATCACGGCGTGGATGTGCTCGTTGTTCTCCATCAGGATCGCGACGGCGTCGCCTTCGACCAGGCCGGCATCGCGGAACAGGTGGGCGAGCCGGTTCGCCCGCGCCTCGAGTTCGCCGAACGTCACCACCGTGCCGGAGGGATACATGATGATGGCGGGCTTGTCGGGGGTGGCAACAGCGGTGTCGCGGATCTGCATGTGAGCACTGTACTAGGGGTGAGTTGACAGGTGTCAAGAGCCCGAGTATGGCCGGGAGCACACCGTCGGGCGGCCGCGAGCGGGCGTCAAAAGCACACCGCGAGCGGGGTGTCGAAGATCAGACACGCCGCTCGCGGTGAAAGAGAACCTGGCGGTGAAAGAGAACTAAGCCTCTTCGGCCAGTCGGTGCTTGAGCGCGTCGAACTCGTCGCGGATGCCCGTGGGCAGCTTCTCGCCGACGAACTCGAACCACTCCTCGATAAGCGGCAGTTCCTGCCGCCACTCCTCGGGCTTGACCGCCAGCGCGGCGTCGACGTCCTCCGGGTCGACATCCAGACCCTCGAGGTCGAGGTCCTGCGCGGTCGGCACGATGCCGATCGGCGTGCTGCGGCCGTCGGCCTTGTGCTCGATGCGCTCGATGGCCCACTTGAGCACGCGGCTGTTCTCGCCGAAGCCCGGCCACAGGAAGCGGCCGTCGTCGCCGCGGCGGAACCAGTTCACGAAGAACACCGCGGGCATCTTCGACTCGTCGGCGTTCTTGCCGATGTCGATCCAGTGCTGGAAGTAGTCGCCGACGTTGTAGCCGAGGAACGGCAGCATCGCCATCGGATCGCGGCGCACCGTGCCGACCTTGCCCTCGGCGGCGGCGGTCTGCTCCGAGCCGAGGGTGGCCCCGATGAAGACGCCGTGCTGCCAGTCGCGGGCCTGGGTGATCAGCGGGACGGTCGTCTTGCGGCGGCCGCCGAACAGGATGGCCGAGATCGGCACGCCCTGCGGATCGTCCCACTCGGGCGCCAGTGTCGGGCACTGGGAGATCGGCGTGCAGTAACGCGAGTTCGGGTGGGCGGCCTTCGTTTCCGTCTCACGCAGGATGTAGTCGTTGCCCTTCCAGTCGATCAGGTGGTCGGGCTCACCCTCCAGACCTTCCCACCACACATCGCCGTCGTCGGTCTTGGCGACGTTGGTGAAGACGGTGTTGCCTGCCTCGATGGTCTTCATCGCGTTCGGGTTCGACGACCAGTTCGTCCCGGGGGCGACGCCGAAGAAGCCGAATTCGGGGTTGACGGCGTACAGGCGGCCGTCCTTGCCGAACCGCATCCACGCGATGTCGTCGCCGACGGTCTCGGCGCGCCAGCCCGGAATGGTGGGCTGCAGCATCGCGAGGTTGGTCTTACCGCAGGCCGACGGGAACGCCGCGGCGATGAAATAGGCCTTGTTCTCCGGGGAGATGAGCTTGAGGATCAGCATGTGCTCGGCGAGCCAGCCCTCGTCGTGGGCCATCGCCGAGGCGATCCGAAGCGAGTAGCACTTCTTGCCGAGCAGCGCGTTGCCGCCGTAACCCGATCCGTAGCTCCAGATCTCGCGGGTCTCGGGGAAGTGGGTGATGTACTTGGTGTCGTTGCACGGCCAGGGCACGTCCTTCTCACCGGGCTCCAGCGGTGCGCCGAGGGAATGCAGCGCCTTGACGAAGAACCCGTCGGTGCCCATCTTGTCGAGCGCCGCCTGACCCATGCGGGTCATCGTGCGCATCGAGACCACCACGTACTCCGAATCGGTGATCTCCACGCCGAGCTTGGGGTCCTCGGCTTCGAGCGGACCCATGCAGAACGGCACCACATACATGGTGCGGCCGCGCATGCTGCCGCGGTAGAGGTCGGTCAAGATGCCGCGCATCTCCGCGGGGTCCATCCAGTTGTTGGTCGGACCGGCGTCGATCTCGCGCTCAGAGCAGATATAGGTGCGCGACTCGACGCGCGCCACGTCTGAGGGGTCGGAGAGTGCCAGGTAGGAGTTCGGCTTCTTCTCCTCGTTCAGCTTCTGGAAGGTGCCCGCCTCGCACAGCTGCTCGGTCAGCCGGGCGCACTCCTCCTCGGAACCGTCGGTGAACACCACCCGGTCGGGCTGGGTCAGCTCGGCGACCTCCCGAACCCAGGCCAGCAGTCCCTCGTGTTTGGTCGGAGCGGTGTCCAGACCCGGAATGGTGGCTGAAGTCATACTGTGATTCTCCTGCATCTTCCTGCACTAGGTTCCGCCAGGACGCAGGCCCACGATGACGCCGATGAACGAGATCAACGGCGATCACGGTCGTCCCTTGTTCCCGAGGTTAACGTGGGTGACATACCCGAAGGAATTCGGATCTATGTCCGATGACTCACAGGAACGATTCAGAAAAGCAAATAACGCACCTACCGATCAGTAGCCGACGTTTTTTCCGGAATTGCGTTCGTTCGCATCGGTGAATTCGTCTGCTTTTTTGTCGTACAACTCGGCGCACACCGCCTCCAGCGCGCGCTGCAAGCCGGGTAGCCGACGGTCGCGCAGCGCCGCGGCACGCGCCGTGGCGGCCGCGTGCTCCCGCAGTTCGGCGTCGATCTCGGCGATCCGGGCGGCCGCGGCGTCCGCGTCGGCCTCCTCCTCGGCGGCCAGCGCGGCGGTCAGCGCCGCCTCGGCGGCCAGCACACGGGTGGCGACGGCCTCTTCGGCCGCCGAGCGCAGCGTCGCGGTGACGTCGGCGACCCAGCGGTCCAGGACACCGCGATCGTGCAGCAGCCCGCGGATGCCGACCACCCACACCGCCACCGCCAGCCCGGCCGCCGCGCCGGCGAGCACACCGGCGACCGTCAGGCCCGGATCGACCCCGCTGAACAGCCGGCTCACCGCGAGGGCGACGCCGAGTCCGAAGCCGGCGCCGAGCAACATCATCAGCCGCGTCTCGAGCCGACGCGACCGCAACGACGGCCCGGGGAGGTCGGGGACGGGAATCGGCTGCGGAGGTGGCGGCACGTCGTCCAGGTGCAGGTCGGCCGCGACGGCGGTCAGGTGGGTGGTGACGCCCTCGTCGACCTCGGTCATCACCTCGGCGGCGCGGCCGCGCACCGTCTGTTCGAAGGCGTCGAGTTTGCGGCGGCCCAGTTCGGCGATGTCCTCCTGCAGTTCGCCGCGCACCGATGCGCACCGGTTGCGCGCGAAGTACGTCAACTGCACGCGCGCCTGCTGGATCTGGCTCCGCAGGGCGATCGCGCGTTGCGACTTCTCCACCCGTCTGGCGCGGCGGATCTCGTCGCGCTGCGCGCGCAGGGCGGACACCCGGGCGTGCCGGTCGGCGCCCTCACCGTCGGCGCGATAGCGCGCGACCACCTTATTGAGCTGACTTTCCCACGCCCGCAACCGGTTTCGTCGCATCACCTCGGGATTGCCGAGAGTGTCACGCAGCAGGTCGACCAGGTCGTCGACCGCCGGGTCCCCGTCGTCAGGCGCCGCGGCCACCCCGACCCACGGCAGCGCGGCGTAGCGCCGGCGGTGCGCGCCGAGCAGTTCGCGGTCGGCGGCCATGACCTCACGCCAGTCGAGGTGCACGTCGATCTTGGTGACGACGCCGATGACGCAGTCGGTGTGGTCGGCCGCCAGATCGAGCAGTTCACAGTCGGAGCCGGCCAGCGGGGAGACCGCCGAGACCGCGAACACCACGGCGACGGGTGCGCTGCCCGCGGGCAGTTCGTCGGCCTCGACGAACGACACCTCCGGTAGCCGGTCGCGCAGGACCGCGATCAGGCTGCTGACCCCGGCCAGCCACGGACCGGTGACCAGCACGCTGTCGCTGGGCTGCACCCCCGGCGAGTCCAGCGCGGGGTCGACGGCGGCGACCACCGCGTCGGCCGCGGCGACAGGATCGGAGGCGGCGCTCATCGGCGGCGCTCGAACAGCCGCAGCGAACCGCGGGCGATGTCGGCGCCGCACGCCCGATGCAGCGGGCTCACCGGGCCGCGGCTGTAGCCGCGCCACCACACCGCCCGGCGCAGGTGCGTGGCGGCGTCGTCACCGGGGTCGACCACCAGCCCGGCCGCCTGCACCACATCGACGGCCGCGGTCATGACCGCGAGGACGGTGTCGTCATCGGCGAGGAACGCCGCGATCCGATCGTTGCCGGCGGCGCGACCCTGGAGTTCGGCGAGCGCCGCCCGGATCCGGTCGTACCGCGCCGGCGCGGCCAGTGCGTCGAGCCGGCCGAGTACCCGGTCGAACCCGCTCACCTCACGCAGCAGCGTCGGCAGGTCGTGCGGGTCGGCGCCGTCGCGCAGCGCGCGGACGCTGTGCGCGACACCGCGCAGGCCGAGCGTCCGCAGCAGCCGCATGCGGACGTCGCGAGGCAGTGGGTGGGCGGCGTCGAGGAACGCATTCGCCGAACGCAGCTCGGCAGGCTCCGCCGCCAGCAGCTGCAACGCGCCGGGTGCGTCGTCGTCGAGGCTGTCGTCGTCGAGGCTGACGTCGGCGAGCAGCGCGACGACGGACTCCACCGGGACGTCGCCGTGTTCGCCGGAGCCGAACCGGCGCAGCGCATCGGGCGGGATCGGTCCGGTGAGGTCGGCCTTGTTACACACCACCACGACGGGCACGTCGGCGTCGCGCCACGCCGCCACCGACGCCACGTCCTCCGGTTTGACCGCCTCGGCGACGACCACCACCGCGACGTCGGGGGTGTGCTCCGCGACCCGCCTTCCGTCCCGCGCGAGCGCACGGGCCAGCGTGGTGCGGCCGACCCCGGCGCGGCCGGTGACGGCCACGCGCGGAGGTGCCGCCAGGCGGGCGGCGACCGCCGCCACCGCCGCGTCCCCGCACTCCTGCGCGAAGCGTGTCAGCACGTCATCGAAGTCGGGAACGAGAATCGCTGCGCCCTCCCTCCGCGTGGGGTCCCGGGGAAATCGTGGCATCTGTCGGGGCGCCTCACGTACGGATGTTTGGCGTGCCAGCCGAAGGCAACTGTTGGGTATCAATCTGTACCACGATGGGGGTCCCCCGGCACTGATGAGACACCATGGACGGATGCACGCGCGCGAGTCTGATGTCGCCGGCGGGCCGGCGCCTGACTCAGCCGGGGACGACTCACCCTCGGCGCACCGTCACCGGCGGGTGACGAGCTTCCGGTCGCGCCGTTCGGCGCTGTCCGGAGGACAGCAGGACACCTGGGAGCGGCTGTGGCCGGAGCTCGGCACCGAGGCGCGTGACGACGACGGCCGACCGGCGGCGCTGATCGACACCGCGGCGTGGTTCGGCCGGACCGCACCGCTGGTCCTGGAGATCGGGTCGGGTACCGGCACCTCGACGCTGGCGATGGCGCAGGACGAACCGGACATCGACGTGATCGCGGTGGAGGTGTACCGGCGCGGCCTCGCCCAGCTGCTCACCGGCATCGACCGGGCCGGGGTGCGCAACATCAGGATGATCCGCGGTGACGGCGTCGACGTGCTCGAATACATGGTGGCGAGCGGCTCGCTGACCGGCGTGCGGGTGTTCTTCCCCGACCCGTGGCCCAAGGCCCGCCACCACAAACGTCGGCTGCTGCAGCCGTCGACCGTGGCGCTGATCGCCGACCGGCTGCGCCCCGGCGGCATCCTGCACGCGGCCACCGACCACGCCGGCTACGCCGAGCAGATCGCGGCGGTGGGCGACGCCGAACCGCTGCTGCGCCGGGTCGATCTCACCGATGACCTGCCGATCTCGGCGCGCCGGCCCGTCACGAAGTACGAGCGCAAGGCCCTGGCCGGCCCCGACGTCGCCGAACTGCTCTGGGAGAAGGTGCCGTGAGCGTCACCGAAGACCTTCCGCAGGAGATCCCGCAGGTCACGCCGCCCCCGCCGCCCGCCGGTCCGCCCGCCGGAACGCAGCGGGTGCTGCTGGTGTGGGATGCGCCGAACCTGGACATGGGGCTCGGCTCGATCATCGGCGGCAGGCCCACGGCGGCGCACCGGCCCCGGTTCGACGCGCTCGGCCGCTGGCTGCTCGGCCGGACCGCCGACCTGTCCGCCGGCCGCGAGGACGTCACGCTCGAACCAGAGGCGACGGTGTTCACCAACATCGCACCCGGCAGCGCCGACGTCGTCAGGCCGTGGGTGGAGGCGCTGCGCAACGTCGGTTTCGCCGTCTTCGCCAAACCCAAGATCGACGAGGACAGCGACGTCGACAGCGACATGCTGGACCACATCGCGCTGCGCCGCCGCGAGGGGCTGGCCGCCGTGCTGGTCGCCTCGGCGGACGGTCAGGCGTTCCGGCTGCCGCTGGAAGAGATCGCCCGTGAGGGGATCCCCGTGCAGGTGCTCGGATTTCGCGAACATGCGAGCTGGGCGCTAGCGTCGGATACCTTGGAGTTCGTCGATCTGGAAGACATTCCTGGTGTTTTCCGGGAGCCGTTGCCGCGGATCGGACTCGATTCGCTGCCTGAGCAGGGAGCATGGCTGCAGCCGTTCCGGCCGCTGTCCGCGCTGCTGACCTCGCGTGTGTGACATCTGTGGCCACAGCGCGGTCGACATGAATTGGTAAGGAGCTTACGTGTTCGCCTGGTGGGGTCGAAACGTATACCGATATCGGTACATCGTGATCGGTGTCATGGTGGCGCTGTGCATCGGTGGCGGCATCTACGGGATCAGTCTCGGTAACAACGTCACGCAGAGCGGTTTCTACGACGAGGGAAGCCAGTCGGTGCAGGCGTCGGTCGCCGGCGACGAGGTCTACGGCCGCGACCGCACCAGCCACGTCGTCGCGATCCTGACCCCGCCCGACGGCGAGAAGGTCGACAACCCGGAGTGGCAGCGCGAGGTCGTCGGCGAGCTCGACGCTCTCGTCAAGGACCATCCGGACCAGGTGGTGAGCTGGGTCGGCTGGCTACGGGCGCCCGACGCCGCCAGCGAGACCGTGCAGCAGATGAAGACGGCCGATCTGTCGAAGACCTTCGTCAGCGTCCCGCTCAAAGGCGACACCGACGACGAGATCCTGAAGAACTACCAGGTCATCGAACCCGACCTGCAGGAGATCAACGACGGCAACATCCAACTGGCCGGCCTCAACCCGCTGGCCAGCGAACTCACGGGCAGCATCGGTGAAGACCAGAAGCGGGCCGAGGTCGCCGCCATCCCGCTGGTCTGCGTGGTGCTGTTCTTCGTTTTCGGCGGCGTGATCGCCGCGGCACTGCCCGGCCTCATCGGCGGTCTCACCATCGCCGGCGCGCTGGGCATCATGCGCCTGCTCGCCGAGATCATGCCCGTGCACTTCTTCGCCCAGCCGGTGGTGACGCTCATGGGCCTGGGCATCGCCGTCGACTACGGGTTGTTCATGGTCAGCCGGTTCCGAGAAGAACTCGCCGAGGGCTACGACACCGAGGCGGCGGTACGCCGCACGGTGATGACCTCCGGCCGCACGATCATGTTCTCCGCGGTCATCCTGGTCGCCTCGTCCGTCCCGCTGCTGTTGTTCCCGCAGGGCTTCCTGAAGTCGATCACCTACGCGATCATCGCCTCGGTCATGCTGGCGGCGGTCCTGTCGATCACCGTCCTCGCCGCGGCACTGGCGATTCTCGGGCCCCGGGTCGATGCGCTCGGCGTCAAGACACTCATCAAGTTCGCCGAACCCGATCCAATCTCCTCCGACCCGGCGGTCCAGAAGACCAACACGTTCGCCATCGCCTCGATCCCGCTGGGGCTGCTGGTGCCGCCGGTGGGCATCGCGCTGGGCCACATCGCCCGCAAGCGCATCAAGCAGACGGGTGAACAGGGCGCCAACCTGGCCCTGATCGGACTGGTCCTCGGCTACACCGTGCTGTACGGCGCCATGGCCTACGGCGTCATCGCGTTGAAGGACAACGGCACCATCGGCAGCGGCGTCTACTGGATGTTGCTCGGCATCGTGGCCTTCCTCGTCATCGTCACCTTCGGCCTCGCCCTCGCGCGGTACGTGCCGTTGGCGCGTCGCCCCATCGTGTGGTGGCTGCACTGGTTGGCGGAGAAGACCCAGAAGACCAAGACCCGCGCCGAGGTCGAGCAGGGGTTCTGGGGCAAGTTGGTCACCCACGTGATGAAGCGCCCCGGCACGTTCGCCTTCCCGATCATCGTCGTGATGATCCTGCTGATCATCCCGCTGGGCCAGCTGTCTCTCGGCGGCATCAGCGAGAAGTACCTGCCGCCGGACAACTCCGTCCGGCAGGCGCAGGAGGACTTCGACCGCAGCTTCCCCGGCTTCCGCACCGAACCGCTGACGATCGTGCTCAAGAGCGACAACGGTGACCCGGTCACCGATCAGCAGGTGGCCGACATCCGCGCCAAGGCGATGTCGATCAGCGGCTTCATCGATCCCGACAACGACCCGTCGAAGATGTGGCAGGAACGGTCGGTCCAGGAAGGCGGCTCCGAGGATCCGTCGGTGCGGGTGATCCAGAACGGTCTGGAGAACCGCAACGACGCCGCCACCAAGATCGAAGAGTTGCGAGCGTTGTCCCCACCGCGCGGAGTCTCCGTGTGGGTCGGCGGTACGCCGGCGCTCGAGCAGGACAGTATCCACAGCCTGTTCGACCGGCTGCCGTTGATGGTCACGATCCTGATCGTCACGACGACGATCCTGATGTTCCTGGCGTTCGGGTCGCTCGTCCTGCCGATCAAGGCCGCGTTGATGAGTGCCCTGACGTTGGGGTCGACGATGGGCATCCTGACGTGGATGTTCGTCGACGGGCACGGGTCCGGGCTGATGAACTACACGCCGCAGCCCCTGATGGCGCCGATGATCGGCCTGATCATCGCGGTCATCTGGGGTCTGTCCACCGACTACGAGGTCTTCCTGGTCTCCCGCATGGTGGAGGCGCGCGCCCGCGGGCTGTCCACGGCGGAGGCCATCCGGGTCGGCACGGCCACCACGGGACGATTGATCACCGGTGCCGCGCTGGTGCTGGCCGTCGTCGCCGGTGCGTTCGTGTTCTCCGATCTGGTGATGATGAAGTACCTCGCGTTCGGCCTGCTGCTCGCGCTGTTGCTGGACGCGACGATCATCCGGATGTTCCTGGTGCCGGCGATCATGAAGATGCTCGGCGACGACTGCTGGTGGGCGCCGCGCTGGATGAAGCGTCTGCAGGAGCGCCTCGGCCTCGGCGAGGTCGAACTGCCGGACGAGCGCAAACGTCCGCTGGTGCGCGATCCCGCAGAAGACCAGGCGCTGGTCGGCGCGGGCGCTCCGGTACCGCCGCGGCCGCGGCCGCCGCACGATCCGACGCACCCCGGTGTCGAGGGTCGCGTCGGACCCACCCGCATCCCCCCGGGCCCGCCCCGGCTGAACGGTCCGTCGGTCGCCGGCACGAGCCGGATCCCGACCAACCGGCCCGCCCCCGGGCACGAGCCGCCGACGACGCGGTTGTCGATGGCGAAGAACGCGGTGCGCGGTGCGGTCAACACCGCGACCACCCCGCGGGCTCCGCGGCCGACCGGCCCCGCACCCAAGCGCGAGGAACGCGAGATCGAGTCCTGGCTCGGTGAACTGCGTGGCGGCCCGTCCAATCCCGGCGGCGGCCAACCGCCCCGGCCGCCGCAGCCGTCGGCCGAACCGACGACGGCCATGCGGGCCGGTGCGCCGAAGCCCGAACCCGAGCCCGAAGGCAACGAGCCGACGACGGCGATCCCGGTGCAGCGCCCGCCGCAGCCCGAGGAGAGCGACGCCACGACGAAGATCCCGACCCAACAGGATCCGGAGTCGACGGAGAAGCTCAACGCCCCTGAGGAGCAGAAGCGCCGCGGTGGCGGGATGAGCGCGGCGGAGCTGCTGCGCCGCGAAGGCCGGATGTAGGTTCGCCGCTCGCGCCGCTTACCTAGTCGACCTTCTCCTCGACGTCGTCGGGCTCGGCCTGGATGCGCGGCCCTTCGTCGGTCTCGAGGTTCTCGACCGCGGCCGCCTGGTCGCGGGCGAGCAGCACCCGGATCGCGCTGTTGAGGAAGGCGACCGCGGGCACCGCGAGCAGTGCGCCGACGATCCCGGCGAGTACGCCACCACCCGCGATGGCGAGCACCACGGCCAGCGGATGGATGGACACCGCGCGGCCCATCACCAGCGGCTGCAGCACATGCCCTTCGAGCTGTTGCACGGCCAGGATCAGGCCGAGGGTGATCAGCGCGTAGACCAGCCCCTTGGTCAGCAGCGCCACGATGACGGCGAGGAAGCCGGTGACGACGGCACCGACCAGCGGGACGAACGCACCGAGGAACACCAGCGATGCCAACGGCAGCGCCAACGGCACACTCATGATCGCCAGGCCCGTGCCGATGCCGATGGCATCGACGAGCGCGACCAGGAACGTCGCGCGCACGTACCCGATCAACGAGTGGAATCCGGCGCGGCCCGCGCCGCGGACCCGGTCGCGCACGTCCGGCGGGAACACCTGCGTGATGAACCCGAAGATGTTGCGGCCGCCGTGCAGCAGGAAGATCAGCGTGAACAGCACCAGCAGCGCGCCGGTGACGATCTCGGTGATGGTTCCCGCCGTCGACAGCGCACCGCTGGTCAGCCGCTCCTGGTTGTTGCGCACCGCCTCGATCGCGGCGTTGCCTGCGTTGTCGATCTGCTCCCGGCTGAGGTCGAGCGGGCCCTCGACGAGCCAGCGCCGCATACCGTCGATACTTCGCGTGACCTGCTCACCGAGCGCCGGCATACCCTCGACGAACTGGCTGACGACGAAGGTCAGGATGCCGCCCACCACCGCGATGCCGCTGAGCAACACCAGCGCCACGGCTCCACCGCGCGGGGCGCCGCGACGGTCGAGGAAATCGACGGCGGGCATCAACAGCGCCGCGAGCATCGTGGCCAGCGCCACCGGGACGACGATGATCTCCAGACGTGCCACCAACCACAGCACCGCGACGAGGGCGCCGAAGATGATCAGCAGCCGCCACGACCATGCGGCGGCCTTGCGGACGAGCGGCGAGACCGACTGGTCCTCCAGGGACACACCGTCTGACATGCGATGAGCGTAGCCGTCACCGGCGTCAGCGGACCGTAGGCGCATAATCGCCCGGCCCGCGGCGGCGCGCCTGCGCGGGCAGGCGAATCCGTGCAGACGCACCGTTACTCTGTAGTGCGTGTCCCACGACGCGACGGCGAACGACGCCAAGCGAGGACGGGCCGACCCCGACGGATCCACCCGCGGAAAGTACTGGTGGGTCCGCTGGGCGATCATCACCGTCGCGGTCGTCGTGCTCACCGTCGAAGTGGTCCTCGTGTGGGATCAGCTGGCGAAGGCCTGGAAGAGCCTCGTCTCCGCGAACTGGTGGTGGGTGGTCGCCGCCGTCGTCGCGTCGCTGGCCTCGATGCACAGCTTCGCGCAGATCCAGCGCACGCTACTGCGCTCGGCCGGGGTGCACCTGAAGCAGTGGCGCTCGGAGGCGGCGTATTACGCGGGCAACGCGCTGAGCACCACGATGCCCGGTGGCCCGGTGCTCTCGGCGACGTTCCTCTACCGGCAGCAGCGGCTGTGGGGCGCGAGCCCGGTGGTGGCGTCATGGCAGCTGGTGATGTCCGGTGTGCTGCAGGGCGTCGGCCTGGCGTTGCTCGGCCTCGGCGGTGCCTTCATGCTCGGCGCGAGCAAGAACCCGTTGTCGTTGATCTTCACGCTGGGCGGCTTCGCCGCGCTGCTCGTGCTCGCGCAGGCAGTCGCGAGCCGACCCGAGTTGATCGACGGTATCGGCGCACGGCTGCTGGCCCGGTTCAACTCGCTGCGCAACAAACCCCTCGACACGGGTCTGGCGAAGTGGCGGGAACTGCTGCGGCAACTGGAGTCGGTGCAGCTGGGCCGACGCGACCTCAGCATGGCGTTCGGGTGGTCGCTGTTCAACTGGATCGCCGACGTCGCCTGCCTGGCGTTCGCCTGTTACGCCGCGGGCGGCCACCCGTCGCTGGCCGGGCTCACCGTCGCCTACGCCGCCGCGCGTGCGGTCGGCACCATCCCCCTGATGCCCGGTGGGCTGCTGGTCGTGGAGGCGGTGCTGGTCCCGGGTCTGGTGTCGAGCGGGATGACGCTGGCCGGCGCGATCTCCGCGATGCTCATCTACCGGCTCGTCAGCTGGATCTTCCTGGCAGCCATCGGCTGGGTGGTGTTCTTCTTCGTGTTCCGCACCGAGAAGGACATCGACCCCGACGCGCCCGTGAAGGGTGCGCACAAGGCCGGCGAACCGATCCGCAACCAACCGCCCCGTTCCGCGCGCGAGGATCTGGGTTGACCTGCTTCTCCGCCCGCGCCGAAACCGCTGTCAGCCCGATGTTCCTGGATGTGATGACCTATGCCGACCGTTGACCGCCGCACCGCCGCACTCGCCCTGCTGGCCGACCTGGTGTGCGTCGTGGTGTTCTGCACCATCGGACGGCGCAGCCATGCCGAGGGGCTGACGATCGCCGGCATCGCCGAGACCGCGTGGCCCTTCCTGGCGGGCACCGCCGTCGGATGGTTGGCCGCGCGGGCGTGGCGGCGCCCGCTCTCGCTCACCCCGACCGGAGTGCTGGTGTGGGTCTGCACCGTCGCGGTCGGCATGGTGCTGCGCAAGCTGAGCGGTCAGGGCGTCGCGGTCAGCTTCGTCATCGTGGCGTCGCTGGTCACCGCACTGCTGCTGCTCGGATGGCGTGGTGTGGCAACTGCCCTGCGGCACAAGCAGATTCAGCGCAGCTGAGGGTCGCCGCCCTCTATTGACGTGGATACCGTCAGCGTGGCGCGCAACCCGCCGAGCGTGCTGTCGGCCAGTTCAATGGTGCCGCCGTGCAATTCGGCCTGCTGTGCGACCAGCGCGAGCCCCAGACCCGAACCCCCGGGGGCCGCGGTGCTGCCCCGGCGGAACCGGCCGAGCACCGTCTCGTGTTCCTCGGCGGGCAGACCGCGTCCGTCGTCGTCGACGACGATGGTCAGCCACCCGTCGGTGCGCCGCGCGGACAGCACCACGCGGCCGGCGCCGCCGTGGGTGATCGCGTTGCGCACCAGGTTGTCGACGGCGAGGCGCAACCCGTCCGGCAACCCCCACACCGTGCCGAGATCCTCCGCGTCGACCTGGATGTCGACCTGCGGCGCCGAGCGCATGTTCTCCCGCGCCACCCGGTCGAGGGTGTCGGTGATGTCGATCGGTTCGCGGTCCGCGGCCTGGGCCAGCTGACCGGACGCCAGTTGCCCCAGCGCGGTGATGATCGCCTCGACCCGGCGCTGCGCCCGCGACAGGTCCGCGACCACCTCGGCGCGTTCGTCCTCGGGCAGATCGTGGATGCGCAGCGTGTCCAGGTCTGCGCGCATCGCCGTGAGCGGGGTGCGCAACTCGTGGGCGGCGTTGGCGGCGAAGTCCTGCGCGGCCTGCAGCGAGTTCGTCGTGGCCTGCTGCGCGGCGGCCAGCCGCCGCAGCATCGCCGACATCGCCGCGGACAGTTCCTCGGCCTCCCGTGCGCCCCGCACCTCGGGCATCTCGTCGGTGCCCGTGCTGAGCTTCGAGGTCTGCTCGGTGAGCTTGCGCAGCGGCCGGATCGCGGGGCCGGCGAGCAGCCAGCCCAGACCGCCGGCGATGAGTACCGTCACCAGACCCACGAGCACGTACTCGGGGATGCGGCCCCGGCTGAGCAGGATGCTGTCGGCGCGGATGCCGATGGACACCAGCACGCCGCCCTCCTGGTCGACGACGAGGGTCCGCACCCGATAGTCCACGCCGTTGACCTCGACGGTCTCGGTGCCCGGCGGCAGCTTCGGCAGCTGGAACCCACGCTGGAACACCACCTGCCCGGTGGAGCGGTCACGCCCCGTGGTCAACACCCCGCGGCGGGGGTCCTGCAGCTGTTCGGGATACATGCTGGCGTCGACGATGGAGTCGAGCCTCCGGTCGAGCTGGGCATCGTCGTTGCTGGCCAGCACCACCGAGGTGAGGATCGTGAACGCCGCCACGACGGCCGACGCGGCGGCCGCCGACGCCACGGCGACCCGGGTGCGCAACGACGTCGAGCGGAAGAGACGGGGCAACCACACGACGTCAGGGCTCGTCCCGCAGCACGTATCCGATCCCGCGCACGGTGTGGATCACCCGCGGCAGACCGTCGCGCTCGAGTTTGCGCCGCAGGTAGGAGATGAACACGTCGGCGACGTTGGTGTCGACGTCGAAGTCGTAGCCCCAGACCAGCTCGAGCAGCCGCTGGCGCGACAGCACCACGCCGTTGTTCTCGGCGAGGACGGCGAGCAGGTCGAACTCGCGTTTGGTCAGATCCACCCGTTCTCCGTCGACGAACACCAGCCGCCGGGCGGTGTCGATGGTCAACGGCCCGACCGTCATGGTGTCCGACGGGCGGTCGGAGTGGTGGGCCCGGCGCAGCAGCGCATGCAGCCGGGCCACCAGCTCACCGAGGTCGAACGGTTTGGTGAGGTAGTCGTCGGCGCCCGCCTCGAGCCCGGCGATGCGGTCGTTGACGGTGTCGCGCGCCGAGAGCACGCAGATGGGGATGTCGTTGCCGAGCGCGCGCAGCGCGGTCACCACGGCGACACCGTCGAGTTCCGGCATCTGCACGTCGAGCACCAGCGCGTCGTGCGATTCGGCCGACAGCAGCCGTAGCGCTTCCTTACCGTTGGCGGCGACGCGTACGTCGAACCCCGAATGCCGCAGTCCGCGCGCGACGGACGTGCGGACATCGGGGTCGTCGTCGACCATCAGCACCGTGCGACCGGGGGTGTCCTGCGCTGCGGGTTCGGGCTCCCCGGTTTCAGCCCGCACGCCGGTTACGGCGTGTCGACGTCGTCTTCAGGCGGCGTCGCCGTCCCGCACCGGGTCTTCAGGTCGACCAGCGGCTGGCGGATGCCGGTCAGATCGGCCTTCACCTGCGGGTTGGCGTTGAGGTACTCCTCCACCTGCGGCCGGATCTGGTCACGCGACTGACCCTCGAGGCTGGTGAAGAAGTCGTTCACCGGCGGATGGGTGAACAGGTACGCCGACGTGGACGCGGAGACCCCGGAGGCGACGCCGGCCAGATCGGCGGCGGTGCAGTTCGGGGGCAGCGGCGGCGGGGGTGCCGGCTGGGCCATCGCGGGCACCGCGCCGAACAGCATCGCACCGGCAATCGCACCAGCGCCGGCCGCGCCGACCACCACACGTCGTGCGGTACGGGCAGGAAGCAACATGGACATGCTCCTTCATCTGATCTGAGAGGCCGAAACCACGACGGTTGTCGGCACAGCACAGCTAATCAGAATCCGGACAGAGTTTCCTGCCTTAACCGCAAAGAGCAGGGAAAAAGTCTGCTTTCTGCGGTACGGCGCTCATCGGTGGCCGGTCGCGGCGGCCGGTGACACCGGTGACGCCGCGGCGGGCGCCGCGGGCTGAGCAGCGCCGCTCTGCTGCGCGGCCTGCATCAGACCCAGCACCTGCGGGATGGTGACGGGCAGCTTGCACCGCCCGGACAGGTTCGTCAACGGCTGCTGCAGCTTCTGCATATCCGACCCGACCTGGGGGTTGGCGTCGAGATACGCCTTGAGCGAGGCGAGCGAGGCCGGTCCGGCCTGCTGCTGGGCGATGGTGGTCAGCGCCTGATCGGTCTCGGGGTTGGCCGCCAGGTAATTGGAGGTGTTGGTGGCCACGGCGGCGACGGTCTTGGCGACCTGGCTGGCCGCGCACGGGTCCGGAGCCGCGGTCGCCGGGGTCGCGGGCATGGTCAGCGCGGCGGCGGCGACACCGCCGGCGGCGGTGACGGCGAACGCGGCGCAGACGCTTCGGCCCAGACGGTGCCGGCCCAGGGTGATCGATCGCATGGCACTCCTGAAGTAGGAAGGTCCGGACGTCTCCGGACGTCTCTGTGGGTCCCCCGACCCATCGACAGCCGTCGGCCATCCTGCCATCCGCGCGTCGGCGCCCGCCAATCCAAGGAATCGCCCGCCCGGGGCGCGAAGGCCGTCGAGGCCGCCTGTAACGCCCGCGATGCGCCGGGCGAGATCGGTATCAGAGCAGGTTAAAGGCTTGGTCACAGCTTGCTCGCAGCTGGGTTGAGGGCGCGGTACCTTACCGCACGCTGCGGTACGCTCTCGCTCAGCAGGCCGCGAAACGCCGGGAAGATCCTCAGGAGACACCATCCAGCAGTTCATGATGCGCTTGAGCGGCACCCTGCGCAGATTCCGCTGGGCGGTCTTCGGCGCCTGGGTGCTCCTGCTGGTGCCCGCGATCTATCTCGCGCTGAACCATTCGTCGAACCTGACCGGCGGTGGTTTCGAGGTCGAGGGTTCGCAGTCACTGCACGTGCAGTACGAGCTCGAGGACCACTTCCCCGATCAGGGCGCCTCCCCGCTGGCACTGGTGGCCGCACCGCGCGCCGACGCCTCCTACGACGATATGAACGCCGCCGTCGCGCACCTCGAAGAGATCGCCACCCAGGTGCCCAGCGTCAAGATCTCCCCCAATCCGCAGCAGCCGCCGCCGCAGCCCGACCGGCCCTACGTGATCACCCTGTCGCTGGACTTCAACAACACCGGCGCCACCGACGTGGCCAAGGACCTGCGCACACGGGTGGGCATCGACGGCGAGGAACCGGGTGAGTTCCGCGACGGCAAGGTCAAGATGTACGTGATCGGCCAGGGCGCGCTCGGTGCGGCGGCCTCACAGGCGATCAAGACCGACGTCGCGCAGGCCGAACAGTGGAACCTGCCGATCGTGTTGATCGTGCTGCTCGCCGTGTTCGGATCGTTCGCCGCCGCCGCGATGCCGCTGCTGCTCGGGGTGTGCACCGTCGCCGTGACGATGGGACTGGTCTATCTGCTGTCGACGATCACCACGATGTCGGTGTTCGTCGCCTCGACGGTGTCGATGTTCGGGATCGCGCTGGCCGTCGACTACTCCTTGTTCATCCTGATGCGGTTCCGGGAGGAACTGCGCGCAGGCCGCGACGCCCAGCAGGCGGCCGACGCGGCCATGGCCACCTCGGGGCTGGCGGTGCTGCTGTCGGGGATGACGGTGATCGCCTCGGTCACCGGTATCTATCTGATCAACACCCCCGTGCTGACCTCGATGGCGACCGGCGCCATCCTCGCGGTCGCGGTCGCGGTGCTCACCTCGACGACGCTCACCCCCGCGGTGCTGGCGACGTTCGGGCGGGCCGCCGCCAAACGCTCGTCGTATCTGCACTTCTCGCGCAGGCCCGACACCACTCAATCGCGGTTCTGGACGCGCTGGACCGGGTGGGTGATGCGCAGACCGTGGGTGGCGGCGACGTCGGCGGCCCTGGTCCTGCTCACCATGGCGGCGCCGGCGTTCATGATGGAACTCGGCAACAGCATGCAGCGCCAGTTCGAGCCCACCCACGAGGTGCGCGGCGGCGTCAACGCCGCCGCCGAGGCGCTGGGTCCGGGCGCCCTCGGCCCGGTCCGGGTGCTGGTGACCTTCCCCGACGGCAACGCCGCGTCCGCCGCGGCCAAGGAGCCGACGCTCGAGGCGGTGCGCGCCGAGATGTCCAAGGCGCCCAACGTCGCCACGGTCACACCCGCGGAGTTCGGCGACGACTACCGCAGCGCGCTGCTGTCGGCGGTGCTGACCGTCGACCCCGAGGACAAGGGCGCCCGCGAGACCGTCGACTGGATGCGGGCCAACCTGCCGTCGACGGCCGGGCCCAACGTCTCCGTCGACGTGGGCGGGCCGACGGCGCTGATCAAGGACTTCGACGACCGGGTGTCGGCGACGCAGCCGCTGGTGTTCGGGTTCGTCGCGCTGATCGCGTTCCTGATGCTGCTCATCTCGATCCGGTCGGTGGTGCTGGCCCTCAAGGGTGTGCTGATGACCGTGCTGTCGGTCGCCGCCGCCTACGGCAGCCTCGTCGCCGTGTTCCAGTGGGGGTGGCTCGAACCGCTGGGCTTCGAACCCATCCCGTCGCTGGACAGCACGATCCCGCCGCTGGTGCTGGCGATGACGTTCGGGCTGTCGATGGACTACGAGATCTTCCTGCTGACCCGCATCCGGGAACGCTTCCTGCAGACCGGCAACACCCGCGACGCGGTGGCCTACGGCGTGTCCACCAGCGCGCGCACCATCACCAGCGCGGCGCTGATCATGATCGCGGTGTTCATCGGCTTCGCGTTCGCCGGGATGCCGCTGGTCGCCCAGCTCGGCGTGGCGTGTGCGGTGGCGATCGCCGTCGACGCCACGATCGTGCGGTTGGTGCTGGTGCCCGCGCTGATGGCGATGTTCGACCGGTGGAACTGGTGGCTGCCGAAGTGGCTGGACCGGGTGCTGCCGTCGGTGGATTTCGAGAAGCCGCTGCCCAAGGTGCAGATCGACGATCTGGTCATCATTCCCGACGACATCTCCGCACTCGGCCCGTCGGGCGCCGACCTGCGGGGCATGGTGAAATCCGCGGCGCGGATGAAGACGCTCGCACCGCAGACCGTGACAGTGGCCGATCCGCTGGCGTTCAGCGGCTGCCAGCCGATCAAACAGCGCATGGTGGCGCGCAACGGCGGTGACCAGACGGTGAAGCTGCGCACCGGCGCGGGGTTGTGGCGCGGCGGCCGCAACGGCCACGGCGACGGTAACGGGTCGACGGTGCGGACGACGCTGCCGGTGCACCCGGTCACGCTGTGGCGCGGCCGGCTCTCGGTGGCGCTCGACGCGCTGGAGACCGCCCAGCAGACCGAGGCCGAAACCGACCGCGCGCCGGTGGAGCGGCGTACCCCGGTCGAGACCACGAACGTGCAGCTGCCGACCGGTGACCGACTGCAGATCCCGACCGGTGCCGAGACCCTGCGCCTGAAGAGCTACCTGATCATGTGCCGCAACAGCAGCCGCGACTACGCGGAGTTCGCCGAACTGGTGGAGTCGATGGAGACACAAACCGCCGCAATCGTGCTGTCCGGAATGGACCGGTATTACTGTGGGCAACAGCCGAAAAAGCAGTGGGTGGCCACCCAGTTGGTGCGCCGCCTGGCCGATCCGCAGCCGTCCGATGAGCACGACGCCGCGATCTCGGACCCGGACGCGGAGTCCGACTGGGCACTGGTGCGGCAGAGATGCCTGTCGGTGGCCGTGGCAATGCTCGAGGAGGCGAGGTGACGTTGACGAGCGACGCGCGGGGAACCCGCCGCGACGCTGCTACCGCCGCGACCCGTCCGCTCACGGCGGTGTCCCGGCGCGCGTCGATCGATGACCGGCCGGTGGAGTTCTGGTCCACCGCGGCGATCCGCGACGCCCTGGAGACCGACGATCTGACGGTCTGGCAGCGCATCGTCACCGCGATCAAGCGGGATCCGTATGGCCGCACGGCACGTCAGGTCGAGGAGGTCCTCGAGAAGGCGAAGCCCTACGGGGTGTCCAAGGCGCTGGCGGAGGTGCTGGTGCGGACCCGCGAGCAGATGGCCGCCGCCGAGCGCGCCGAGGTCGGTCACCACGTCCAGCTGCTGCTCAACCGGTCCGGGCTGGGCGCACCCGAATTCGCGTCGCGCATCGGGGTCGGGGTCGACGAGTTCCAGAGCTACATCGACGGTGAGGTCAGCCCGTCGGCGTCGCTGATGATCCGGATGGGCCGGCTGTCGGAACGCTTCGCCAAAATCCGCGCGCAGCGCGCCAACAATCCGCGTTGACGCCGCGGCGAGCGGGAATGCCTGCCTCATGACCGAATGGATCGAACCCGAGCACGACGACCTGCGGCGCATCATGCGGGAGACCCGCACGGTGGCGGTGGTGGGCGCCTCCCCGAACCCGATGCGCCCGAGCTACGGGGTGTGGGATTACCTGCGCTCGGCCAGCCACTACGAGCTCTACCTGGTCAACCCGACGGTCAGCGAGATCGACGGCACACCGGTGTATCCGTCGCTGGCCGATCTGCCCGTCGTCCCCGACATGGTCGACGTGTTCCGGCGCAGCAGCGAACTGCCCGGGGTGCTGCGCGACACCATCTCGGTCGGCGCCAAGACGCTGTGGCTGCAGCAGGGACTGTGGGACGAGCAGATCGCGCGTGACGGTGTGGCGGCGGGCCTCGAGGTCGTGATGGACCGCTGCCTCAAGGTCGACTACGCCCGCCTGCTTTAGCGATTTCGGCGTGCGCGGTCGCGTCCAGCGCGACCCAGCACGCCGAAATCACCGGGCGTGGATCGGGGTGACGTCGTCGACCATCCAGCGCCCGTCGGTCTTCGACAGCGTGACGCGCAAGGCGAGCACCGCGTTGTCGACCGGCTGACCCGGAACGCTCTGGGTGCCGCGCAGCACCACCGCCACGCTGGCGGCCTGCGGGCCGATCGCCTCCACTCCCGCCGAGACGGTGCTGGCCTGGGCGGAGACGTTCTTGCTGGTCAGCTGCTTGGCCACCCCGGCGAACTCGTCCTTGAACGCCTGGGCCCGCTCGGGCACCATCTGCGCCGCGGCGCGGTCGATGGAGGCGGTCGGGCTCTGCGGAGAGAACGTCGCGGTCGCCTCCGAGACGCTGCTGGCGATGCGCACCACCTCGGCGCTGTCGGCGGTGAACGCGCGATCGGGCACGGTCCAGCGCTGATAACCCAGCACGACGGCGGCGACCACCGCGACCGTCGCCAGACCCATCACCGCCAACCGCAGGCCGGGTCCGTCGTCGTCGGTCCCGACGGTGACGCCGTCGCGCCGCATCAGCGCGACGTTGACGATCACGCCCTGCACGATCAGCAGGCACAGCACCGAGCAGACCGACACCCACCACAGCGGCCAGCCCAGCGCCAGCCCGATGTAGAGCAGCCCGGCGATCGCCGCGACGGGCGCCAGGATGTCGAAGACCAGGACGCGCAGCCGGTTCCTCATCGGATCGGCTCCAGCCGGGAGATCATGGGTTTCCCGTCGACGTCGGAGACGTCGAGGCGCAGCGTCCAGCGCACCGTCTGTGGCTCCTTGTTGCCGACGTTGTCGCTGATCGACGTCGCGACCACCAGGACGGTGTCGGTGCGGGAGGCGAACGCGGACAGCTGCGGATCCGGTGGGGGCGCCAGCGCCGGTCCGCCGTCGGGACCGGGCACGGGGTGGTGCAGCGATTCGATGGACACCGAGTCGACCTGACCCCTGGTGCGGGTCTGCAGGCGTTGGACCAGTTGGCGGTACGGCTCGACGGCGGAGTCGAAGTCGGCGTTGAGGTCACCGATCGTGTTCTCGTGCAACCGCTGCATGCTGGCGTCGACGGTGTCCTTGTTCATGTTGACCAGCACATTGGTCCAGTCGGCGGCGGCCTGCAGCACGCGGGTCTGGTACGCGCGCTCGGCGGAGGCCTCGCGATGGCCCGACCAGATCATCACCGCCAGCACGACCGCGGCCACCGAGAGGGCGGCAAGGACAGCCGAGGCGACACCGAAGCCGGTGAACACCCGGCCGTCGGCGGATTCGGCCGCATCGGCACGCTCGTCGGTGAGCTCGTCGGGCATGGCCGTGAGGGTACCGGTGCGCTTCTGGCAACATGTTGGGGTGACGGTAGAAGCGACCATCAAATCCGGCATCGACCTCAGTTACCTCGACACCGCGGCCCGCCCGCAGGACGACCTGTTCGGCCACGTCAACGGCCGCTGGCTCGCCGAATACAAGATCCCCGCCGACCGGGCCGCCGACGGCGCCTTCCGCACCCTCTACGACCGTGCCGAAGAGCAGATCCGCGACATCATCACCGAGGCGGCCGAAGCGAACGCCGAGGACGGCACCGACGAGCAACGCATCGGCGACCTGTACGCCAGCTTCCTCGACGAGGCGACGGTGGCGCGCATCGGTGTGCAGCCGCTGCTCGACGAACTCGCGCTCGTCGACGCCGCCGACAGCCCCGACGCGCTCGCGGCGGTCCTCGGCGGGCTGCAACGCACCGGCGTCGGCGGCGGCGCCGGCGTGTACGTCGACACCGACTCCAAGAACTCGACCCGCTACCTGCTGCACTTCAGCCAGTCCGGTATCGGGCTGCCCGACGAATCGTATTTCCGCGACGAGCAGCACGCCGAGATACTCGCCGCCTACCCCGGGCACATCGCGGCGATGTTCGCGCTGGTCTACGGGGGCGATCACACGCAGACGGCCGAGCGCATCGTCGCGCTGGAGCGCAAGCTGGCCGCCGCGCACTGGGATGTGGTGAAGCGTCGCGACGCCGACCTGACCTACAACCTGCGCACGTTCGCCGATCTGTCCGCCGAGGCGCCCGGCTTCGACTGGGCCGGCTGGGTGACGGCGCTGGGCACCACGCCGGAGTCGGTGGCCGAGGTCGTGGTGCGCCAGCCCGACTACCTCACCGAGTTCGCGGCGGCCTGGTCGAGTGAACCGCTGGAGGACTGGAAGCACTGGGTGCGGTGGCGCCTCATCCACGCCCGCGCCTTCCTGCTGACCGACGAGCTGGTGGCGGAGGACTTCGCGTTCTACGGTCGCCTGCTCTCGGGCACCGAGCAGATCCGCGACCGCTGGAAGCGCGGGGTCTCCGTGGTGGAGAACCTGATGGGCGAGGCGCTCGGCAAGCTCTACGTGCAGCGGCACTTCCCGCCGAATGCCAAGGCGCGCATGGACGAACTGGTCGCCAACCTGCGCGAGGCCTACCGAGTGAGCATCAACCGGCTGGAGTGGATGACGCCGGAAACCCGCGAGAAGGCGCTGGCCAAGCTCGACAAGTTCACGCCGAAGATCGGCTACCCGGTCCGCTGGAAGGACTACTCGCAGCTAATCATCCGCCGCGACGACCTCTACGGCAACTACCGCCGCGGCTACCAGCTGGCCTCCGACCGGGAAGTCCAGAAGCTCGGCGGTCCCGTGGACCGCGACGAATGGTTCATGACGCCGCAGACGGTCAATGCGTACTACAACCCGGGGATGAACGAGATCGTCTTCCCCGCAGCGATTCTGCAGCCGCCGTTCTTCGACGCCGACGCCGACGACGCCGCCAACTACGGCGGTATCGGTGCGGTCATCGGCCACGAGATCGGCCACGGTTTCGACGATCAGGGCGCCAAGTACGACGGCGACGGCAACCTGGTCGACTGGTGGACCGACGCCGACCGCACGGAGTTCGGCGCTCGCACCAAGGCGTTGATCGAACAATACGAGCAGTACACGCCGCGGGAACTCGAGGGCCAGAACGGACACCACGACGCGCACGTCAATGGGGCGTTCACCGTCGGCGAGAACATCGGCGACCTCGGCGGGTTGTCGATCGCACTGCTGGCCTACGAGCTGTCGCTCAAGGGCGAACCGGCGCCGGTGATCGACGGGTTGACCGGTGTGCAGCGCGTGTTCTTCGGGTGGGCGCAGGTGTGGCGCACGAAATACCGTTCGGCGGAAGCGATCCGGCGCCTGGCCACCGATCCGCATTCGCCGCCGGAGTTCCGCTGCAACGGCGTCATCCGCAACCTCGACGCGTTCTATGAGGCGTTCGAGGTCGGCGCCGACGATGCGCTCTACCTGGAACCCGAACGCCGCGTCCGCATCTGGAACTAGGGATTTCGGCGTGCTGGGTCGTGCTGGGCGCGACCCAGCACGCCGAAATCACTGAAGGGCCGCAACGTCAGCACGTAGCCGACCAGCAGTGCCACCGGCGCCGCGAGCGGTAACCACGGGATGTCCACCGGCAGCGCCACCACCGCCGTCGCGGTCAGCGCGAACGCGACCGCGGCCACCATCGTCGGCGGGGTGGCGCGGGCTTCCCCGTGGCGATCGTTGTGGCGCAGCACGAGGTAGGCGGCGGCGGCCAGTCCCGCGAGCGCGGTCGACATCGGCGCACTCGGCGCGAGCACGACGGCCGACACCGTCAGCACCACCGCGACGACCGCCGCCGGCCGCCACCACACCGACACCGTCACCGCAACCAGCGCCGCCACCGCGGTCACCAGCGCCGGGCCGTCGGCACGGTATCCCACCGCGGCGACCATCAGGACGCCGAACACGCTGGGCAGCAACGCCTTCACCGCCGCGCCCCGGTGCGCCGGTGACGGGTCAGGGCCATCGCCTGGTCGAGGGTGGCGTCGGCGGGCCAGGACACCACGTCCACGCCGATCGTCCCCATGTCGCGGTACATGAACGAGCGCTGCAGCGCCCACATCCGGTCGATCAGCGGGTCCCGGTCACCGTCGAGCGGACTGCCCTCGAGGACGTCGACGGCGATCACGGTGTGCCCCCGTTTGCGCAGGTCGATCAGCGCGAGCGCGAATTCGGTCTCCAGCATCGTGGAGAACGCCACCACGATGGCGCCGGGCGGTACCGCGGCCTGTGGCGCGAGACTGCCTGTGGTGGCGTCGAAGTCGCCCGCCGCCAGCAGGACGTCGAGGATGCGGTAGAACTGCCGCTGGCCGATGTCGGCGCCGAGCCACCGGGTGCGGCGGCTGCCGAGGGTGACCAGTCCGGCCCGGTCGCCGTAGCGCAGCGCGCTCTGCACCACCTGCACGGCACCGCGGGCGATCCGCTCCGTCGCGGCGGTGGCCGGTCCGGGTGGCTGGGCATAGGTGTCGACGAGGACGACGACGTCGGCGGACCGATCGGTCAACCGCTGCGTGACGTGCAGGCTGCGCCGCCGGGCGCTGACCGACCAGTTGACCGTGCGGAGGTGGTCGCCCGGGACGTAACCGCGGATGTCGGCGTACTCGACGCCCGGGCCGATGTGGCGGGTGAGGTGGGTGCCCAGCCGGTCGAGCAGGTCCGTGCGCGGAACGCTGACCGATTGCGGTGCCGCGAGCGGGAATACGCATACGTGCGCCGCGTCGACGGACCCCGTCCCCTCGAGCAGCCCACCCCGCCCGGCCACGCGGACGTTTGCGCGCACCGGATAGCGGCCCCACCGGGCGGCCGTCAGCGTCACCGTCGCACCCGTTCCGTCGGCCGCGGTGGCGAGGTCGGCCCCGTCGAGGGTGGACGGGGTCATCGTGACGTCGCTGCCGTCGTCGGCGACGGCCCGGATGTCGACGGTGGACGGTTCGGTTTCGAAACACCGCTGCAGCGGCGTACTGGTGGACACGGAGACGCCCGGCGGCCGAGGTTGCCAGCCGACCGAGCACAACACACCGAGCATCGGCGCGACGAACGCCACCAGTTCCCACCGCAGGGTGAACAGGGCCGCCGCCAACCCGACCGCCGCACACGTCGCCAGCGCCCGCGCCAACGGCGAAGCCCGCCAATGGAGTTCGACGTCGTACATCAGGGGTTCCCGGTGCGCGGCACCGGCAGGCGGCGCAGCAGCTCCTCGACCACGTCGGCGCCCTGCACCCGTCGGACCCACATCTCCGGGCGCAGGCTGATCCGGTGCGCCAGGGCCGGGACCGCAAGGGATTTGACGTCTTCGGGGATCACGAAATCCCGCCCCGCCAGCAGCGCGCGGGCGCGGGACAGCTGGACGAGGTCGAGTTCGGCGCGTGGGCTCACCCCGACCGCGACCTGCGGGTGCTGGCGCGAAGCCGCCGCCAGCGACACCACGTACTGCAGGACGTCCTCGTGCGCCGTCACCTGTTCCACCGACTCCTGCATCGCCAGCAGCCCGTCGCCGTCGACGACCTGCTGCACCGTCGGTGCCGCCGAACCGCGGTCGAGCCGGCGCCGCAACATCGTCACCTCGTCGGGTCCGGACAGGTAGCGCAGCTCGAGGCGGATGGCGAAGCGGTCGAGCTGGGCCTCGGGCAGCGGGTAGGTGCCCTCGTATTCGATCGGGTTGTCGGTGGCCAGCACCAGGAACGGCGTGGGCAGCGGGTGGGTGACCCCGTCGATGCTGACCTGACGTTCGGCCATCGCCTCGAGCAGTGCGGCCTGTGTCTTCGGCGGTGTCCGGTTGATCTCGTCGGCGAGCAGCAGGTTGGTGAAGATCGGCCCATGCCGGAATTCGAAACGGCCGGAATGCATGTCATAGATGGTGGAGCCGAGCAGATCGGCGGGCAGCAGGTCCGGGGTGAACTGCACCCGGGTGAACTGCAGGCCGAGTGCGGCGGCGAACGACCGGGCGATCAGCGTCTTGCCCAGCCCGGGCAGGTCCTCGATGAGGATGTGGCCGCGGGCCAGCACGGCGGTCAGGATCAACGCGAGCGCGCGACGCTTACCGACGACCACCTCTCCGATCTCGTCGAGCACCGCCTCGCAGTGCGCGGTGGTCGTCGTCGCCGGCATGTTCATGGTTCCGCCGTCACACCCTCTCCAGTCTCCGCAGGATCTCGCCGAGCGCCTCGCGCCCCGGACCGGGCTCATCCGCCCCGGTGCGGGAGACGTTCTCCGGATCCACCCACTGCCACAGCTCCGGCCCGAACAGCATCTGGCCCGTCGCGTGAAAAGCTCTCGCGTCCCGCGCTTTTCGCTGACCGGTGGCCAGTTCGAACTGGCGTGCCAGCATCGGGCGCAGCCGCCGGTCCCAGTCCGCCCGGCTGGCCTCCGACCAACCGATCATGGTCTCGGTCCGATCCACCCAGCGGCGCAGTGCCGCACCGCGCTCGTCGGCGTCGGTGGCGGTCGACGCCGGTGCGACCTCACCTCTCAATGCGAAACGCGCGGCGATCAGCGCACCTGCCAGCATCACCGCGGAGACCGTCAGCACGTCGTCGCGGTCGAGTCGGACCACGGCGTAGATCTCGACGGCGACGAGCATGAGCATCGCGGCGGCGACGGCCCGGGTCACGCCGCGTCCTGCAGTTCGCGCAGCACCAGGCGCAGCACCCGCACCGCGGCGTCGCGGTGGTCCTCCCCCATGACGTGGGCGCTGAACCGGGCCTCCTCGAAGAGGTCGACGAGTTCGGTCGCGCTCTCACCGTGCAGCAGGCGCCGGTCGACGGCGCGGGCCAGCACCTCCGTCGGGGTGTCAGAGTCCTGGGGCATGGCACCGGGCGACTTTCCGAGTTCGCGCTCCATCGCCGCGTAGCACGCGATGATCGCCTCCCGCGGTTCGCGGCTGAGGTCGCCGATCTCGATCAGCCCGCGTTCGGCCGCTCGGGCCAGCGACTGCGTCCTGCTCGTGGACGGCGCATCGCCATCGCCCTCGTCATCGGTGGCGACGACCGTGGTGGGACGGCGCCGCGCGTTGCGGCCGGCCATCACTCCGATCACCGACAGCAACACGAAAAGCGCTGCGGCAGCGGCGAAGTAGCCCAGTACGGCGTTGGAGACCGGCGGCTCGGAATCCGGCGGCGGTGGTGGCGGTTCGCTGTCCGCCGCCGAGGACGAACCCGGATCCGGATCCGGCGACGGCGCGGCCGGCGGGTCGACGGACACGTCGAGCCAGCCGCTGATCCGCATCAGCGTCAGCACCACCAGCAGCCACACCAGCAGGGCGCCGACCATCACGAGCACCATCCGCCACGTGAATCGAGCGCCCTCGCCGCCGCGGAAGCGGGGCGGATCCGCCGCGGTGCCCGGGCGGGTGACGGGATGACGGGCCTGGCTGACCACCGAGACGGCGATGACCGCCATCGAAAGCCCGAGCATCACCAGGACGGCGATGAGTGATCCCGGACCGGTGTCCGTGGGTTCGTCAGCGGCGGGTTCGGCACCGGGGATTCGGCCCCGCAACGCGACACCGGCGAGCAGGATCAGCACGATCACCGTGACCGTGCGTGCTGTCGCCTTGTCGGCACCCGGCATCGGCTAACCCTCGGCAGGTCACCGGCCGCCGGTGCGACGGCCGGCCGACCTCATCCTGACACGGGCTGCCGGGCGGGCGGCGCCGAACGGGAGTCAGGTCAGAACATCTGCCAATCCGACGCACCGTCGGGCTGGTTGTAGATGCCGGTCGAGTTCTTGATCACGACGGCGTCACCGCTGCCGAAGTTGTCGAAGAACCACTGCGCGTTGGCCGGGCTGAGGTTGATGCAGCCGTGGCTGACGTTGCTCTCGCCCTGGGAGCCCACCGACCACGGCGCGCTGTGCACGAAGACCCCGCTGTTGTCGATGCGCACGGCGTCCTGGACCTTGAGCTTGTAGCCCTCACCGGACGGGTCGTCGACCGGCACGCCGTAGGTGGAGGAGTCCATCACGATGTCGGCGAATTTCTCCAGCACGTAGTAGGTGCCGTTCTTGGTGTCGTAGCCCTTCTTGCCCATCGAGACGGGGAAGGTCTTGACCAGCTCGCCGTTGCGGTGGATCTCCATCTGCAGCGACTTGTTGTCGATGGTGGCGACCAGCTGCTCGGGGACGGTGAAGCTCGACTTGGTCCCCGACGCGTCGATGTTCACCACCGTGCCCGCCGGCCAGAAGTCCTGCGGGCGCCAGCGCACCTGGGTGTCACTTGTCCAGTAGAAGCGGCCGGGCACCGGCGGATTCGACGAGATGTGGATGGCCTGCTCGGCCAGGGCCCGGTTGGCGATCGGACGCTGGAAGTCGATGTAGATCGGTTTGGCCGCGCCGGCGATCGACCCGTTGACCGGGTTGAACGTCGGCGGTGCGAACACCGGCTTGCCGACGTAGGGGGTCGGGTTCTGGCCGGCCGGGGTGCCCTCGGGAATCGGCAGCGGCTGCGCGGTGGGCGCGAACGGGTCCGCTGCGGCAGGCGCCGGGAACGCGAACGGGTTCGCCGGCGGTGGCGGCGGGGCGAACGGATCGACCGGTGCCGGCGGCGGTGGTGGCGGCGCCGGTTGGGCCAGCGCCGGCGCGGCGCTCAGCACCAGGCCTCCGAACAATCCGGCCGCGAAGATCGCGGTGGTCAGCTTCCGCATGGTCTGCTGCGGCATCCGATACCTCCAGTCACAGATCAAGGTCCAGTGTCGCACAGGACGCCGGCCGGCAACCCCCGCTCGGCGTTCGCCGTCACCGTTCCGAAACCGTCGCGGGGGCCCTGAGCAGGTCGGATCGCCGCAATACACAGGCGAGCACGACCGCGGTGACGGCCGTCGAACCCGCCAGCACCAGGCCGGCACCGGCCCGTTCGTAGAGCAGACCGCCGCCGAGCGCGCCGGCCACGATGCCGATCTGGAACGCCGCCACGTACACCCCGGAGGCCCCGTCGGGATCCTCCGGAGCCGTCCGCATGACCGCGGCCTGCAGCATCGGCGGCACCGCCGTCGACGCCGCACCCCAGGCCACGACCGCCAGGGCGCCCACGCCCAGCACGAGCAGGCCGGTGCGATGGCCGGCCGCCAGCCCGGTCAGCACGCCGAACGAAACCACCATCACCGCCAGACAGCCGACCACCGCCAGGTGCGGCCGCCGGTCCCCCGGGCGGGCCAGCGCGGCCATTCCGACCAGCCCGGCGACCCCGAAGGCGGCCAGCAGCCACGCCGACTGCGCACCGGGCACACCGACGACGTCGCGGATGACGACCACGACGAACGTGTACGCCATGAAGTGTCCGGTCACCCCGAGCAACGTCAGCGCCGCCAGCGTGACCAGCCTGGGGTTGCGGGGCCGCGGGGCCACCCGGGTGGCCACGTTCGCCGGTGACCGCATCGGCGGCAGTGCGCGCCACGCCGCGACCGTGACCGTCGCCGCGGCGGCGGTGACGACGACGACCGCCGTCCGCCATCCCCACAGCTGGCTCATCGCCGCGGTGAGCGGATTACCCACCACCAGAGCCAGACCGGTGCCGGCGTAGACCGCGGTGGTGGCGCGCGCGGCGTGATCGGCGGGTACCAGGCGCACACCGATCGGGGCGATGACCGACCACATCAACCCGTGGGTGAGCGCGCACATCACCCGGCCACCGGCGAGCACCGCGAAGTTCGGGGCGAGTGCGCAGACGGCCTGCGACGCGGTGAGGCACACCAGCGTCAGCAGCAGGGTGCGGCGCCGCGGCCAGGATGCGGTCAGACGTACGAGCGGCATCGTGGTCACCGCGGCGACCAGCGCGTACCCGGCGAGCAGGGTGCCGACGAGCGCCTCGCTGACCCGCAGGTCGGCCGCGATCGCCGGCAGCGCGCCGATCGGCAGCACCTCGGCGGTCACGTACACGAACGCGGCCGCGGCCAGCACGGTGAGCTGTCCGGCGACCCGCGGTGTCCATGCCCGGGTCAATCGACCGTCATCGCGCTCCGGCCGGCACGGCGACCTCCCAGCGCCAGAGCGGTCCGTCGTCGGAATCCTCGATCTCGGCGACCCGGATGAAGCCGAGGCGGCGCAGCACCGCGGTCGACGGGTTCTCGTGCGCCAGGGTGTGGGCGACGACGGTGGTGAGCCGGGCCGTCGCCGTCTTCGCCTTGTCGATCATCGCGCGGGCGGCCGCGGTGGCGTAGCCGCGACCGCGGAACTCCGGGGCGATCTCGTACCCGATCTCCACGACCCCGTCCTGCGGTGGTCCGACGAAACCGCCCGATCCGACCAGCACCGCACCCCCGTCGGCGAGGAAGAAGTGCATCCACCAGCCCGCCTGATGCGGATGTTCGGTGAGTTGGCCGATGGTGAACTCGATCGACTCCGGGAACTCCGGCCAGCCGTCGGGCACGGCGCATCCGAGCAGTTCACCGAAGGCCGTCCGGTCGTCGCGCAGCGCGGTCAGGTGCTCGACACTGGCGGGCAGCACGATGACGTCGGTCACCTGAGCAGTGTGTCAGGACCGCACGAGCCGCGCGATCGCCGCGCTGGCCTCGGCGAGTTTGGCGTCGGCCTGTTCACCGCCCTCGGCGACGGCCTGGGTGACGCAGTGGCCGAGGTGTTCGTCGAGCAGGCCCAGCGCGACGGACTGCAGCGCGCTGTTGACGGCGCTGATCTGGGTGAGGACGTCGATGCAGTACTTGTCGTCCTCGATCATCTTGGCGATGCCGCGGACCTGACCCTCGATGCGGCGCAGGCGTTTCGCGTAGTTCTCCTTCTGCGCCGAATAGCCGTGCACCGCAACGTCTTCGGGAGCACCTGTGGACATCGCTAACCCTCCAGCATCTGCTTCATCTGGGCGATCTCCGCCTCCTGGGCCTCGATGATGTGCTCGGCCATCGCCTTGGCGTCGGCGTTGTCGCCGTTGGCGATCTCGGCCTTGGCCATCTCCACCGCGCCCTGGTGGTGGCTGATCATCGATTCCAGCCACAGTCTGTCGAACTCCGCGCCGCGCAGCGACTCGAGACGCTTCATCGTGGCGTCGTCGACCATCCCCGGCATCGCCATGCCGTGGCCGCCGTGGTGCATCCCGGCCTCGGGGTCCTGACCCCAGCCGCGCAGCATGCCGGCGAGCTGGTCCATCTCGGGCCCCTGCGCCGCGGCGATCGCCGAGGCGATCCCCTGCAGGGCCGGGTCGCTGGAGCGGTCCCGGGCGAGGTCGACCAACTGCAGCGCCTGCTGGTGGTGCGGCATCATGTCCCTGGCGAAGGCGACGTCGTCGGCGTTGTGCGGAGCATGCGCATCACCGGCGGTTTCGCTGTGCGCATGGGAGGTGGAACCTTCGCTCTGCGGCTGTTCGGTGCTGGTGCACGCGGACAGGAACAGCGCGGTGAGCAACGCGGCGGACAGGGCAAGCGGTCGGAGGGCGCGTGACGTCATGAGACCAGCGTACTGGATACCCCAAGGGGGTATGCCGAATTGGTTTGGCCGGGTGAAACGCCAGAGGCATAATCGACAGATGCCCTCAGGAAGTTCAGGAACTCCCGCTGATGCTCTTCGCGCGAGCGACTCATCGCCGGACATCAAGCCCCGCAGCCGCGACGTCACCGACGGCCTCGAGAAGACCGCCGCCCGCGGGATGCTGCGGGCGGTCGGCATGGGCGACGACGACTGGGTCAAACCGCAGATCGGCGTGGGTTCGTCGTGGAACGAGATCACCCCGTGCAACATGTCGCTGCAACGGCTGGCGCAGTCGGTGAAGGGCGGCGTGCACTCCGCCGGCGGATTTCCGCTGGAGTTCGGCACGATCTCGGTGTCCGACGGCATCTCGATGGGCCACGAGGGCATGCACTTCTCGCTGGTCTCGCGTGAGGTGATCGCCGACAGCGTCGAGACCGTCGTGCAGGCCGAGCGTCTCGACGGCACGGTGCTGCTGGCCGGCTGCGACAAGTCGATTCCCGGCATGCTGATGGCCGCCGCCCGGCTCGACCTGGCCTCGGTCTTCCTGTACAACGGTTCGATCATGCCGGGCGTCGCGAAGCTCACCGACGGCTCCGAGCGGGAAGTCACGATCATCGACGCCTTCGAGGCGGTCGGGGCGTGCGCCCGCGGGCTGATGTCCCGCGAGGACGTCGACATCATCGAACGGGCGATCTGTCCGGGTGAGGGCGCCTGCGGCGGTATGTACACCGCCAACACCATGGCGTCGGCGGCGGAAGCGCTCGGCATGTCGTTGCCGGGCAGCGCATCTCCTGTGGCCATCGACAAGCGGCGCGACGAGTACGCGCGGAAGTCGGGTGAGGCGGTCGTCGAGATGCTGCGCCGCGGTATCACCGCCCGCGACATCCTCACCAAGGAGGCCTTCGAGAACGCGATCGCCGTCGTCATGGCGTTCGGCGGCTCCACCAACGCCGTGCTGCACCTGCTGGCCATCGCGTGGGAGGCCAACGTGAAGCTCACCCTCGAGGACTTCACCCGCGTCGGGCAGAAGGTGCCGCACCTCGCCGACGTCAAACCGTTCGGCCGTCACGTCATGAAGCACGTGGACGAGATCGGCGGTGTGCCCGTGGTGATGAAGGCGCTGCTGGACGCCGGACTGCTGCACGGGGACTGCCTCACCATCACCGGCGAGACCATGGCCGAGAACCTGGCCCACATCGAACCGCCGGACCCGGACGGCAAGGTGCTGCGGGCGATGAACAACCCGATCCATCCGACCGGCGGCATCACGATCCTGCACGGATCGTTGGCGCCCGAGGGCGCGGTCGTGAAGTCGGCGGGCTTCGACTCCGACGTGTTCGAGGGCACCGCAAGGGTTTTCGAGCGGGAGCGGGCAGCCCTGGACGCACTCGAGGACGGCACGATCACCCACGGCGACGTCGTCGTCATCCGCTACGAGGGACCCAAGGGCGGGCCCGGGATGCGCGAGATGCTCGCCATCACCGGTGCGATCAAGGGTGCCGGCCTGGGCAAGGACGTGCTGCTGATGACCGACGGCCGGTTCTCCGGCGGCACCACCGGCCTGTGCGTCGGGCATATCGCCCCCGAGGCGGTCGACGGCGGGCCCATCGCGTTCGTGCGCGACGGCGACCGGATCCGGCTCGACGTCGCCAAGGGCACGTTGGACCTCCTGGTCGACGAGGCCGAATTCGAGTCCCGCAAAGCGGGATTCGAGCCGTTGCCCCCGGTGTACACCACCGGCGTGCTGGCCAAGTACACGAAGTTGGTCGGGTCGGCGGCGGTCGGCGCGGTCTGCAGCTAGGTCGCCGCGACCGCGCCTGCGCTGCGCCGACAGTACGGTTGTTGACGCGGTTACCCGCGTAAGCAGTGCAAGAACCGTACCGTCGGCGTTGCGCTACCCGCCGCTGACCATCCGGTCGATGCGCTGCAACGCGACCGCCAGCACCGGCAGATAGGCGCCCGCCCACACGGGCGCACCCATGTACAGGCGGGTGCCGGCTTCGGTCGGTTCGACGCCGTGCGCGGTGGCGGGGATTCCGGCCACCTGCCAGGACCACCGACGGCCCGGTTCGAATTCGGTGATCGTGAACGGCAGCGGTATGCCCACCGGTGTGTAGACCTTGCCACGCTCACCGAGCCCGAGTTCGGTGCCGTCGAGCAGCTCGGCGCCGGCCACGGTCGGACCCCATTTCGGCCAGGCGTCGAGGTCGATGAGCACCGACCACACCTCCGCCGGAGAGGCGTTGACCACCCGGTCGACGGTCAGCATGCCGTTTCGGTAGCAGATCCCCATGCCGCCTGTGATACCCAGATTCGCCGTCACGTCACGACCGCGACCGCGAATCCGTCCCAGTTCTTGGCCCCGACCGTCTGGATCGCCGCGGTGCTCAGCCTCGGATGCGAACCCATCATCTCGAGCATCTCGCGCACGGCCTGGGCCTGGAGGTCGTCGGGCGCCGGGTCGTAGATCCGGCCCATGCGGGTGACGTTGTCCACGACGATCACCGTGCCCGGCCTGCCGAGTTTGATCGCCCATTCGACGTAGGCGACGTTGTTCTCCTTGTCGGCGTCGATGAACACCAGGTCGAACGGTGCGCCGTGCTGCAGCGTCGGCAGGGTGTCGAGCGCCGCGCCGACCAGCACCTCCACCTGGTCCGCGACGCCGGCGCGGGCCAGGTTCGTGCGGGCCACCTCGGCGTGGCGGGGGTCGAATTCGAGGGTGACGACGCGCCCGTCGGGCCCGACACCGCGGGCCAGGTTGATCGTGCTGTACCCGGCGAGGGTGCCGATCTCCAGCACCCGGCGCGCGTGGGTGACGCTCGCCAGCAGCAACAGCAGCCTGCCGTGCTGCGCGGACACCTCGATCTGCGGCATCCCGGCCGCCGCCGCGGACTCCCTGGCCGCGATCAACGCATCGTCCTCGGTGTGCAGCAACCGGTCGAAAAGCTGGTCGACCGCCTGCGGATTCGGCTCGCTCACGCGCACACGTTAACCCTTGCTACCGCCACCCATCCGGACCCCCTCCTTGGCGTAGACCACCCGCAGCACGTGGGCGACCTCCGGACCCATCACGGCCTCGGCGACCTCGCAGAACGTGGACACGAACGCCGGGCCGTGGGCGGGCTCCGCACGGCTGAGGTGGTGGGCGATCTCGTGCAACACCACCAGTTCCCGCAGCGCCCAGGTGGAGTGTCGTTCGGGCACCGCGATGAGCGCCCGGCCGTCGCCGACTTCGTAGTGTGCGGCGGTCGCGCCGCGACGCGGGCGGACCGTGAGCGCACCGGCGCCGGGCCAGCCGGTCCGCATCCGCGGGTGGGCCAGGACGTCGTCGACGTAGGCCTGCACCGACGCCACCGACGCGAAGCGCGCCTCGGGCGGCAGCGTCAGCTGGGTGCCGAAGAACTCGACGATCCGGTTGCCGCGTTCGGCCGCCCGATCGAACAGGGTGCGCACGAACTGCTCGGCCGCGTAGACCTTCGCGCGCTGAGTGTCCCGGCCGCTCACGTCTCCAGGGCCGTGCGGGCGCCGGCCAGTTCCTGGCTCGGTCCGAGCCGGGCCCGTCGCCCGGCGCGGTCCCCGGCGCGGCGCGCCGCAGACGAATATCCCGCCGTCGCGCTGGTCGCGCGCCAGGTCCCGCGAGCCTGGGAGGCCTGCCGGTAGAAGTCCTTGAGCTCGAGGTCCTTGTCGCGCAACGCAATTGCGGTGCCCGGGCGCGAATCTTCCGCTTCGGTCGCGGCCGCCAGCGCCTCCTCACGGGCTTCTGTGAGCCGCACCCCGATGCGTGCGCCGAACGCCAACTGGAAGTTCAGCCGCGCCGTGATTGTCGGGGTGGGCCGGTGCGCCCCCGATTCGATGTAGGCCTGCGACGCCTTGACCATCTGTGTCACCAGCGAGGCGTAGAGCGCGTGGCTGGCGTCGATGTCCTCGGCGAAACCGTAGGCGTGGACGAAGGTCGAATTGGACGCGACGTCGCACTTGACGTCGTTGGCGGCCGCGATGACCACGAACAGCTGCACGTACGTCCGCAGCCCCCGGGTCCCCGCATCACCGATCGTGATGGTGCGCTGCACCGGGGTCTGCGCCTTGGTGCGCTGATCGGAGTGCGAACGCGCCACCGCGAGGTCGATCGACGTCGCCGTGGCCAGGCGCTGCGCGGCCGCCATGAACGCCTCCGCCTCGTGCACGTTGTCGGTGCCTTCGGCCTGGCGCAACAGGGCCGCGATACGCGCCAGCATCTTGTCGTCACTCATGGCCGCCACGTTAGGGCTGCTCGCCGACAAATTCGTCCAGCGCCTTCACCACCTGTGGAGAAAGCGGCGCCTGTTGAGCGTAGTTCGCGACGTTGTCGCTCGGGTCGTCGCGGAGCACGTGGTTGACGCCGTCGAGTTCGACGACGGTCAGCTCGGTGTGCCGCAGCGCGTCCATCAACGGCCGCAGCGCATCGCACTTGGCCTGCCCGTCGGAGTTCGAACACGTCAACAGCACCGGCGTACCCGCGGGCACCTTCGCGGCCAGCGCCAGGGGATCGACCCGGTCGGCCTCGATGACGGCCTTGATGTTGCCGGGGTTGACGATGGCGCCGAGACCTTCGGGCAGCTGGGCGGGCACGGTGCCCTTGGTGCGGATCTCCTCGACCGCGGCCAGCCAGTTGGCCAGCACGGTCGGATCGGCTTCGGCGCGGACGCGCCCGGTGATGATGTCGAGATAGCGGGCGGCCAGCGGTTGCAGCAGCGCCAGTGAGTGCACCGCCGGATCGTTCGCGGCCGCCAGCGACATGGCGTGGACGGTGCCCTCGCCGAGGGCGTAGACGGAGATCCGGTCGCGCGCGGTGTCCGGTTGGTCGGCGAGGAACCGCAACGCGGCGGCTGCCCCGGCGGTGTAGACCGCGGTGCCGACGTCGGCCGGTCTGGTGGCGTACGGGCCGAGGCCGGTCCGTCCGGTGCCCACCTTGTCGTAGCGCAGGCTGGCGACGTCGCGTTCGGAGAGCAGTTCGGCGAGTTGGCGCATGTTGCCGACCGGACCCGCCACCGCGTTGTCGCCGTTGCGGTCGGTCTGACCGCTCTCGGAGATCAGCAGCGCGGCCGGGCCGGAGCCGTCACGGTGGCGGTAGGTGCCGTGGATGGTCAGGCCGTCGGCGGTGAACGTCACCTCGTCGTCGACCCAGCCCGTCTGGGCGGGTGCGGTCTCGTCCGCGGCCTTATCGTCCGAGCCGCACCCGGCGACCAGCAGCGCGGCCGCTATACACGAGGCAGCCAGTCGCACAACGGCTTTCACAGCCGCACCTCGATCCACGAGATCACGTCGTCGAGCACGGTGGCCCGCTCCGGCTCGTTGAACACCTCGTGGAACAATTCGGGGTACACCTTGAGGTGCACGTCCTGGCTCGCCACGCGATCGACGAGCCGGTGGCTGCCCTCGACCGGGATCAGCCGGTCCTTCTCACCGTGCACCACCAGCAGCGGTGCGGTCAGCGCACCCGCCCGCTGCGGCATGGTCTCGCCGACGGTGAACAGCCCGCGGGCGACACCGGCGGGCAGCTTGCCGTGATGGACGAGCGGATCGGCCTTGTAGGCGGCAACCACCTCCGGATCGCGGGACACCGCGTCGGCGTCGAGTTGTTCGACAGGCACCCCGGGTGCGATGCGGCCCAGCAGCTTCGCCACGGTGACCAGCCACGGTTTGACCGCGGACTGCGCGTAGACCGCCGGGCCAGACAGCACCATCGCCGCGTAGTCGCCGGGATGCTCGGCGCCGTAGGCGAACACCACACCGCCGCCCATGCTGTGGCCGAGGACGATGCGGGGCAGGTCGGGGTGCTCACGGGCCGCGATCCCGACGAGGGTGTGGAAGTCACCGGTGTACTCGGCGATGTCGCGCAGGTAGACCCGTTTGCCGTCGGAGCGCCCGTGGCCGCGGTGGTCGAGCGCGTAGACGATCAGCCCGGCCTCACCGAAGCGCTGTGCGACGTGGTCGTAGCGGCGGGCGTGCTCGGCGTAGCCGTGGGAGAGCACCACGACGCCGCGGGCGGGCGCGTCGGGGGTCCAGGTGTCGTAGACGATCCTCACCCCGCCGACGCCGTCGAAATGTCGCTCGCTACGGGTGCTGGCCATGGCTCGAAAGACTATCGGTCGCGGCCGGGACAACGGGGTGCCGGATGTCGGCCATCGTGCGTAAGCTCGCCAGCGTGACCGTCCTGGCTCGTACCGTCGACGACGGCCCTGACGAAGACGCATTCCTCGCCGATGCACAGAAGTATCGACGGGAACTGCTCGCGCACTGCTACCGGATGACCGGGTCACTGCACGACGCCGAAGACCTGGTGCAGGAGACGTATCTGCGGGCGTGGAAGTCCTACAAGGGTTTCCAGGGCAAGTCGTCGGTGCGCACCTGGCTCTACCGGATCGCCACGAACACCTCGCTGACCGCGCTCGACGGCCGGGCTCGCCGGCCGTTGCCCACCGGCCTCGGTGCGCCCAGTTCCGACCCGGTCGACGACATCCACGAACGCGCCGAGGTGCCGTGGCTGCAGCCGCTGCCCGACGACGCCGGCGACCCGTCGAGCATCGTGGGCTCACGGGAGTCGGTGCGGTTGGCGTTCATCGCGGCGCTGCAGCACCTCTCCCCGCGGCAGCGCGCGGTGCTGGTGTTGCGCGAGGTGCTGCAGTGGAAGGCGGCCGAGGTCGCCGACGCGCTGGGCACGTCCACCGCGGCGGTGAACAGCCTGCTGCAGCGGGCGCGGGCCCAACTCGACGCCATCGGGCCGAGCGAGGACGACGACCTGCGCCCGCCGGAGTCTCCGGAGGCCAGGGACCTGCTGACCCGCTACATCGCGGCGTTCGAGACCTACGATGTCGACAGGCTGGCCGACCTGTTCACCGCGGAGGCCGTGTGGGAGATGCCGCCGTTCGACGGGTGGTACCAGGGCCCGCACGACATCGTGCTGCTGTCGAAGACGCACTGCCCGGCCGAACGGGCGGGCGATATGCAGCTGATTCCGACCACCGCCAACGGGCAGACCGCCGCGGCGCTGTACATGCGCAATCCGGCGACCGGTCGGCACGAGGCCTTCCAGCTGCATGTCCTCGACGTCACCGCGGACGGCATATCGCACGTGGTGGCGTTCCACGCGACGACGTTCGCGCCGTTCGGGCTGGCGGACACGCTGTAGGTCGCCTCCGGCTCCGCCGAGATCAGGGTTACGCCCAGCGTTCGACCGATATGCGTGGGTCAACTCTGACCTGGGCCCAGTTCGGCCAACCGGCCGCCCGCATGGCGTCCCGCGTTCGCCGGATCGCGACGTCGCGGCGGTGACGCAGAATGTCGCGGCTCACTCGAATGATGACCCAGCCCTGGGCGGCCAGTTCCGCCTGGCGGTCGATATCGCGGGCGTGTTGGTTCGGATCGGTCCAGTGTTGCGGGCCGTCGTATTCGACGCCGACCTGGTGTTCCCGATACCCCATGTCGATCCGGCCGACGAACCTGCCGAATTGGTCGTGCACGACGATCTGGGTGTCCGGCCGTGGAAACCCGGCGGCGATCAGCATCAACCGCACCGTCGTCTCCGGCGGGGATTCCGCGCCGCCGTCCATGAGGTCGATCGCCCGGCGTGCCTGAACGATGCCCCTCGCACCGCGGTGCCGCTCGAGCAGCGGTTCGACGTCGGCACGGGTCAACAGGGTCGCGTTGGCCAGGGCATCGATGCGCTGTACCGCCGCGGTGAGGTTGCCCCGCCTGCCCAGATCAAAAGCGGTTCGCGCTGCGGTCGTCGTGGGGATGCCCAACCGCACGCAGACTTCGTCCTCGGGCAACCGGTCACGGCGGATGAGGACCCCTGAAACCGCGTCGCCGATGCGGATCAGTTCGGCGGGCTCGTTCGCCTCGATCCACTTGGAGCCGTGCAGTGCCGACGCCGACAGCCCGGCGGCGACGGCGTCGCGGCCGGACCACAGCCACGCCCCCTTCGCTCGCGTCACCGCGGTGAGTTCCTGCTCGGCGGGGAGATACACGTTGCGATACAGCGCCCGGTAGCGACGGCCCAACTGGCGGCGCGTCACCATGCCGGCGGCCAGCGCCTCGGTCCCGAGAAACGGGCCCATCATCGTTGTCGTCATGGCCATACGGTGAAGGCAGGACCCGACACCCTCCGCCGAGATCAGGGTTTTGGCACACATTGCTGTGGATAAGCGTGCCGGAACCTTATTCCGGCGCTTGGTCGACGGCATCTGGGCCATGACTGCCCAGCTCAGGCCGCACCTTCGCCACAGAACTGGAACGTGTTCTATGATCGCCAGCCATGAGGACCAAGGGTGCCCTGCTCTGGGAACTGAATGCGCCGTTCCGTGTCGACGAGATCGAGGTCGGTGACCCCGTCGATGACGAGGTGCAGATCCGCGTGCACGCCGCCGGCATGTGCCATTCCGACTACCACCTGACCACCGGGGCCACCCCGATCGGACTTCCCGCGCTCGGCGGCCACGAGGGCGCCGGTGTCGTCACCAAGGTCGGCCGCAACGTCACGGGCATCGAGGAGGGCGACCACGTCATCCTCGCGTTCATCCCCGCCTGCGGTCAGTGTCAGCCCTGCCTGAAGGGCTATCGCTCGCTGTGCGACCGCGGTGCGCTGCTGCTCGGCGGCAAGGCCATCGCCGACGGCACGTCACGGGTGCACGCCGGTAGCACCGAGGTGTCCCCGATGAATCTGCTCGGCACCTTCGCGCCCTACATGACCGTCCACAAGGACTCCGTCGTCAAGATCGACCACGACGTCCCGTTCGAGACCGCCGCGATCATGGGCTGCGCGGTCCCGACCGGGTTCGGCTCGGCCACCAACGTCGCCGAGGTGCAACCGGGCGAGACGGTGGTGATCGTCGGGGTCGGCGGCATCGGGCTGTCCGCGCTGCAGGGCGCGGTGATCGCGGGAGCCCGCAACGTCGTCGCCGTCGATCCGGTCGAGTTCAAACGTGACCAGGCGACCAAGTTCGGCGCCACCCACGTCTTCTCGTCGATGGCCGAGGCGATCGGCCCCGTCCTCGAACTGACCCACGGTTTCATGGCCGAGAAGACGATCATCGCCGTCGGCGAGATGCGCGGTGAGTACATCGAGGAGGCGATGACGCTGACGGCCAAGACCGGCACCTGCGTCGTCACCGGTATGGGGTCGATGTTCGACGCCGACGTCAAGCTCAACCTGTTCCTGTTCACGATGTTGCAGAAGACCTTGAAGGGCAACATCTTCGGCGGCGGCAGCAGCCACGTCGAGACACCCCGGCTGGTCGGACTCTACAAATCCGGGTTGCTCAAAGTCGACGAGATGGTCACCAACACCTACCGCCTCGAGGACATCAACCAGGGTTATCAGGACATGTTGGACGGCAAGAACATTCGCGGCGTCATCACCTTCGACGAATCAGACTGGTGAGTCGCGGAGGCGTTCGCGCACGGTGTCGATCACGTCGCTGAACGCCTTGCGCCGGGCCGTCGGCATCCCGTCGAAGAGCACCCGCCGCACCAGCGCCGCATGTCCGGGCGCCGCCGTGCGCAGTGCCGCGCGTCCGGCGTCGGTGAGTGCGACGGTGGCGCCGCGCCGGTCGTCTGTGGCGCCCCGCCTCGACACCAGGCCCCGCTCACGCATCCGCCGCAGTTGGTGGGACAGCCGGCTCTGCTCCCACGCCAGCGTCTCGCCGAGTTCGTACATGCGCCGCCCACCGTGCTCGGAGAGCGCCACCAGCACCTCGTAATCGGCGAGCGAGAGCCCGCAGTCGTGTTGGAGCTGCCGATTCATCGCGGCCTGCAGTTCGGCCACCATCGCGAGATAGCCCCGCCACACCTGCTGCTCCTCGTCGGACAACCACACGGAATACATGACACATCATGTGAGTTGTCGTGTCCAGATGCGCCACCTAGGCTGGCGCACGGTTTCGAGGAGACGAGTGATATGACGACTGCTGAACGCATCGACGTCCGGCGCGCCGGCGAGCGCCCCAGGACGCAGATCTCCTGGCTGGACTCCAAACACTCGTTCTCGTTCGCCGACCACTACGACCCCGCCAACACCCACCACGGCCTGCTGCTGGTCAACAACGACGACACCGTCACCCCCGGTAGCGGCTTTGAGACCCACCCCCACCGCGACATGGAGATCGTCACATGGGTGTTGCGCGGATCGCTCGTCCACCAGGACTCGACGGGCAATTCGGGTGTGATCTATCCCGGTCTGGCGCAACGGATGTCGGCCGGCAGGGGCATTCTGCACTCGGAGAAGAACGACTCCTGGACCCTGACCGGCGAGGCTAGCCACCGCGAGCCCGTCCACTTCGTGCAGATGTGGGTGGTACCCGACGAATCCGGTATCGCCCCGGGCTATCAGCAACTCGAGATCGACGACGAGCAGTTGCGCGGGAAGTTCGTGACGATCGCCTCGGGCATGCCCGAGCACCGCGACGACACCGCGATCACGATCCGCAATCGGTACGCGGCGCTGCACGGCGCCCGGCTCGAACCCGGCGACAACGTCGAACTGCCCCAGGCGCCGTATCTGCACCTGTTCGTCCCGCGCGGTGAGGTGACGCTCGAGGGTGCCGGTGCGCTGACAGAAGGCGATGCGGTGCGCTTCACGGCGTCCGGCGGCCAGCGCGTGACGGCCGTCGAACCGGCCGAGATCCTGGTCTGGGAAATGCATGCGAATCTGTCTGCCGTATAAGGCATTCGGCGTTCTCGCCGTTGCGGCGCTGGCCGGGTGCTCGACGAGTGCACCCGACGAGACCGCGCCGTCGCCGTCCACCTCGACGTCGGCACCTGCGCCGGCTTCGGCAGATCGGACGGTGACCGTCGAGGTGCCCGCGGGGATGGATGCCGCACCCTTCGACGAAGCCCGCCGGGTGTCGATTCCCGCGGGCTGGACGATGGCGGTATGGGCGCGGGTTCCGAAGGCGCGGTTCGCCCGGTGGGCGCCCGACGGTGCGTTGCTGGTCTCCGTGCCCAGCACGGGAGAGATCCTGAAACTCGACGGATCACGGTCCACACCGCTGCTCGAGGGACTCACCCAGCCGCACGGGATGGCGTTCGCCGGGTCGACGCTCTACGTCGCCGAGAGTGACGAGATATCTGCCTACGACTACGTCGACGGCAGGGCGGGCAACCGACGCACCGTGGCCGCCGGCCTACCCGACGCCGAGAGTCCGGACCTGCGGGGCGCCTACGCGCATGCGCTCAAGAGCGTCGCGGTCGGACCCGATGGGGCCGTGTACTTCTCGATCGGGTCGACGGGCAACATCTCGGCCGAGGACCGCGACGCCACCCCACCGCGCGCCACCATCATGCGGGTGCCCCCGGGCGGCGGTCCGGCCGAACCGTTCGCCACCGGCGTCCGCAACGGCACCGGGCTGGCGGTCGCGCCGGACGGTTCGGTGTGGACGGCGGTCAACGGCCGCGACAACGTCGCCGACCCCGCGACCGGTGAGGTCGACCCGGCCTACGTCAACGACCACCCGCCCGAACAACTCGCCAAGCTCACACCCGGGCGCGAACTGGGGTGGCCGTACTGCAACATCGACGGTGGACCGGCCGACGTGCCCTTCATCCGCGACGTGCAGACCAACGCCGACGGCGACAAGCTCGACTGCGCCGCGCTACCACCGGTCGAGCAGAGCTTCGGCGCCCACTCCGCTCCGCTGGGCCTGAGCTTCGTCGACGGGGAACTGCCCGAACCGTATGCGCGGGGAGCGCTGGTCGGCATCCACGGGTCGTGGAACCGGCGGCCGCCGCGCGCCCCCGAAGTGTCGTTCTACCCGTGGAGCGACGGCGGTCTCGGCGATCAGCAGACGTTGGTCGGCGGGTTCCAGGACGAGGACGGGTCCCGGTGGGGCCGGCCGGTCGACGCGGTGGCGGGGCCCGACGGCGCCGTCTACATCACCGATGACGACGCCGGCGCCGTCTACCGCCTCGCCCCGCCCGGCCGCTGACACGCCGAAGTGGGCTCGAGGCGCGAACGCCTGAGCCCACCTTCGGTGATGGTTCCTAGCGGACGGTGCTACCGGGGCGCGACCCGCGCTTACCGGTGACACCGACGTAGATCGCGATGAGCACGATCGCGACGATGATCCCGACGAGGAACGGGATGATCTCGAAACCGCCGTTGGAGTTGCTGTAGCCCAGCTGATAGGTCAGCCAGCTGCCGAGGAATGACCCGAGCGCGCCGAGCACGATGGTCATGATGACGCCGATATTCTGTTTGCCCGGCATGATCAGCCGCGCCAGCGCACCGACGATCAGGCCGACGACCAATGCGCCGAGGATGGTTCCGATCATTTCCGCTCCTTAGATCTGTGTCTCCATGGGACGCACGCGTCCGGGATGCCCGACGGCGCGGGGGCGTCGACGGGCACGTGGGCCGATTACCCCACCCGCGCGCGGTTCACGCAAAGAAGTCCGGAAGGCCCACGACAGCAATCCCGTCGTTGCCCGGCCGCAACCAGGTTGTTATCAAAGTTGACAGAGTGACTGCTGTGAATATCGTTAGGGCTAGGTGACCTCTGTCGAAAGGCGGCCGTGCCCATCTCAGCAAACGTTCTGCGGCGATTCACGGCGGGTGTTGCCGTGTTCGCGCTCTGCGCGGCGCTGGGCACGATGGGCGAACCGCACGCGCGGGCCAGCGACCCCAAATCGCTGCTCCTCGGCGCCATCGCCAACACCAAGGGCTCCTACCTCGTCTACAACTTCGGCGGTGAATTCGCCGCCCCCTTCCGCGCCGCCGACGGGCGCGAGTACACGCTGAACAACGGCGGCCACCTGATGACGATCAAGAACGCGTCGTCCCGGCTCAACCCGAGGTTGCTGGTGGACACCCACCAGGGCTATCAGGCGCGCTGCGAACGCGACCCCCGCGCACGCACCGGCGAAGGGCTCTGGCAGGCGTCGGAGACCTTCACCCCGCATCAGGCGTGGCAGGCGCTCGGGCAGCCGACCATCGCCGTGAACGCCAACTTCTTCGACGTCCGCGGGCAGAAGGGCGGGTCCTGGCGCGAGACCGGGTGCAGCTCGCCGCTGGGCGCCTACGTCGACAACACCCGCGGCCAGGGCCGCGCCAACGCCCCCATCACCGGGACCGTCGCCTACGCCGGTAAGCAGGGGCTCTCCGGCGGAGACGAGACCTGGTCAGCGCTGGCGACGATGATCCTGCCGGTCGGCGCGGCCCCCTACGTCGTGATGCCCAAGGGAAAACAGGATTTCGACGCCGCATCGCCGGAGATCCAGAAGCTGATGGACCGCAACGTTCGATTCGTCGCCGTCGCCGGGCTCGGCCTGTTGGCCCCCGGCGAAACCGGTCAGCTCAACGATCCCGGCCCGAGCGCGGCGCGCACCGCGGTCGCCTACAGCAGCGCCAGCGATCAGCTCTACGTCTTCCAGGGCGGTAACTACACGCCCGACAACATGCAGGATCTGTTCCGCGGGCTGGGCGCCGAACACGCGCTGCTGCTCGACGGCGGTGGGTCGTCGGCCATCGTGCTGCGCCGTGACACCGGCGGTATGTGGAGTGGTGCGGGATCACCGCGCGGCAGTTGCGACACCCGACAGGTGTTGTGCGATTCGCGGGAGCGCGCGCTGCCCAGCTGGCTTGCGTTCAACTAGCACGTCAATACCGGATTCCGCGGCCCCTGCGTGGGACCATCGGGGTTCAAGTGACTGATGTGACGAACCCCCCGATCTCCCGGGTCACCTCCCGCCGCGGCGTATCCGCAGGCGGCCGCTCGGGTGCGCCGTCTCGGACGTTCCGCACCGACATCGAGGGGTTGCGCGCGGTCGCCGTCCTCGCCGTCGTGCTGTACCACGCCGGCATGCCCGGCCTCGGCGGCGGTTTCATCGGCGTCGACGTCTTCTTCGTCGTCTCCGGTTTCCTCATCACCGGGTTGCTGTGGCGTCAGGTCGCCGCCGGCGGCGGGGTGCGGCTCGGGGCGTTCTACGCCGCTCGCGCCCGCCGGCTGCTGCCCGCCGCGGCGCTCGTGCTGGTGGCCACCGCCGTCGGCGCGGTGCTGCTGCTGCCCCCGTTGCAGGCCCGCGCCGTGCTCGGCGACGCGATCGCGGGCGCCCTCTACGTCGGCAACTACCGCTTCGCGATCCAGGGCACCGACTACCTCGCCGCGACGGAACCCTCGCCGCTGCAACATTATTGGTCTCTCGGGGTCGAGGAGCAGTTCTACCTCGTGTGGCCGCTGCTGATCGTCGGGACCGCCTGGTTGATCGCGCGCCGGTTCGGGCCGGGCGCCGCCCGCTCGGTGCTGCCGTTCGCGGCGGTGCTTTCGGCGGCGGCCGCGGCGTCCTACGCGGTGTCGCTGGCGTGGACCGGCGATTGGCCGGCGTGGGCGTTCTTCTCGCTGCCGACGCGGGCGTGGGAACTCGCGGCGGGCGGCCTGGTCGCGCTGAGCGTCGGATGGTGGCGGCGGCTGCCACCGGTCGCCGCGGCCGCGGTCGGCTGGACCGGCCTCGTGCTGATCGTGGCGGCCTGTACGCGCGTCACCGCCACCACACCGTTTCCCGGTACGGCGGCACTGCTGCCGGTGGCCGGCACCGCGCTGGTCATCGTCGCCGGTTGTGCCACACCGAACCTCGGCGTCGGCCGGCTGCTGTCGAAACCCCTGCCGCGGGCGATCGGCCGGGTCTCCTACTCCTGGTATCTGTGGCACTGGCCGGTGCTGATCCTCGCGCCGGCCATGTTCGGCACCGACCTCGGGCTCGCGAGTCGGCTCGCCATGATCGTCATCTCCCTCGGGCTGGCGATCCTGACGCTGCATCTGGTGGAGAATCCGGCCCGGTTCGCCGCCGCGCTGCGCGGATCGGCGGTGCGCAGCCTCGCCGTGGGCGGCGTCGCCACGGCCGCCGCGGTGTGCGCGGCGATCGTGCTGCTCGTCATCCGGCCGGTACCCACGGGTGACGGACCCGCCGCGACCCCGGTGGCGCTCACCGCGCCCGCGCCCCGGGCCACCGCCGGCCCCGCTCCCGAGGTCGCCCCGTCCGCACCCACCCCACGACAGCAGGTGCAGGCCGCGGTCGCCGCGTCCGCCGAGATGCGCAGTGTGCCCGCCGATCTGGCGCCGTCTCTGGGTAACGTCACGAAACCCGAGGTGTTCGTCAACGGCTGCGTGCTGTCGTGGCGCGATGTCGATCAACCCGAATGCGTATCGGGTGACGCGGAGTCGGCGGTGCGCGTCGCGCTGGTCGGGGACTCGCACGCCGCGATGTGGCAGCCGGCCCTGGAAACCGTTGCCGAGCAGAATCATTGGCGGCTCGAGACGATGAGCAAGGTGACCTGTCCGCTGATGGACCTTCCGATCACCAGTCCCTATCTGGGCCGGACGTTCAGTGAGTGCGAACAATGGCGTGGCGATGTGCTGGCCCGGCTGGAATCCGAACGGCCGCAACTGATCGTCGTCGACATGTCCCGACGCTACGGCGCCGACTTCGGTTTCGTCTCATACGATCCGGCCTGGGTGGAGGGGCTCGGCCGCCTGGTGTCGCGGCTGCGCGCGACCGGTGCGGCGGTGCTGGTGCTGGGCCCGGCACCGGATCCGTTGTCGACGGTGCCGTCCTGCGTCTCGGACCACATGGACGACGTGGTGGCCTGTTCGCCCGGACGGGCGGCGGCGCTCAATGCCGGCGGAATCGCCGCCGAGGCCAACGCCGCACAGGCCGCCGGGGGAAGCTACGCCGACCTCGGCGACCTGTTCTGCACATCGCAGCGCTGTCCCGTCATCGTCGGCAACACGCTGGTGTACCGCGACGACAACCACATCACCGGCGAGTACGCGCAGTGGCTGGCGCCGGTGATCGGCGAGATCACCCTCGGCGCCTTCGCCCCGAACTGACCGTCAGGCGGCCTTCTCGCCCGCGCCGCTCTCGCCGGTGTCGCCGGTGTCCTTGGTGTCGCCGGTGTCCTTGGTGTCGGCGGTGTCCTCGGTATCGGCGGTGTCATCGGCGGGTTCGGTCTCGGATGCGTCTTCGTCCTCAACCGTGGTGTCGTCCTCGACCGTGGTCTCGTCTTCCTCGAGCTGGTCCTCCGGCTCGTCGACGGGCTCGTTCTCCGTGTCAGTGCCGGTGTCGATGTCCGTATCGGTGTCTGCGTCGCCATCGGTGTCCGTATCGGCGACCGGCACATCCTCGACGTGGTCCTTGGTGTCGTCGTCCGCTTCCTCGGCCGGGGTGTCCTCGCCGCCGACGGTCCTCAGCGCTATCCGGGGCGAGGCGTCGTCGGGCACGGAATTGACTGCGGCCGTCGACGGCCGGGGCAGATCCAGGCCGCCGAGCACATCGTCGATCGTGTCGCGGATCTGGTCGAGGACTCCGTTGAGGCCCGCACCGCCGATACCGCCGGGCAGACCGTTGTCGAGGCCGATCAGGTTCAGCAGCGTCGCCAGCGCGTTCTTGACCGGGCCGTCGCGGTTGACCAGACCGTCCTCGAACGCCTGCCGGACGCCGGCGGCGAACGCGCCCGCGATGTCGCCCGGCACGTTCATCCAGTTGATGTCGGGGAACGAGCCGAACGCCGTCGGCACGTCGGTGTCGTCGAAGGTGCGGACGTACTCCCAGTAGTCGCCGTCGTCGTTCCACTGCCGCACCACGTCGGTGTAGCCGAGGTTGACCAGGCTGCTCAGGGCCGGACCGAGCGCGGTGCCGATGGGATTGTTCAGGTTGGCGCCCGTCAGCAGGTTGATGGCGTCGAAAAAGAGATAGGTGGGCTCGAGCAGCGGCAGCGCGTCGATCGGGACCGTCACGTAGAAGTCGAGCGCCAACGGGTCATCCTCGGCGATGCCGCCGACGACCTCCCCGATCTGCGGCCCCAGTTGCCCCGCCACCGCACCCGCCACCAGACCCGTATCCAGGCCCCGCAGGATGTACGTCGGTGCGACGACCGCCGTGAGGGTGTTCAGCAGCGAGAATGGGTTGGGCCACGCGGGGACGTCGGAGAGCCAGTCGTGCTGCAGCGTGACGTCGATCTTGACCGGGATCAGCGTCGCCCCACCGACATACAGGCCGCCGGGGAGCCGCACACCGCCGCTGTTGCTCACCTCGGTATCCGGGGTCACCGTATCGATCCCGAATAACCCGGCCAGCGGGTACAGGCGGGCGAACAGGCCGCCGTTCGCGCGACCGGGGTTGCGCAGCAACAACATCGGCAGCACCGTCACGCTGCCCAGCAGCGGGTCGGCCTCGACGCCGTTGTAGTTCGCGCCGCCCGGCTGATTGGGCAGCTGGGCGAGGATGTCCTGGTACGCCATGCCGGCCGCGAACGCCCCGACACCCTCGCCGATGACCACAGGCGCCCGGACCTTGAGCACGTCCGGGATCTGGTCCGTGTTGAGGTTGAGCAGGTCGAGAAGCTGGTTGAGGAGGCCCGGGACGTTGATGATGCCGGTGTCCACCAGGTCGAGCACACCGTCCACTCCGATGCCGAGGTACTCGGTCTCGTTGACGTCATCGGCCACGGAGTTGGGCAGCGTCGGCACCCAGCCGAGGTCGGTGCCCAGCACCTTGAGCAGCGTGAACACGTCGCCGGAGGTCACGAGGTTCACGCCCACCCGCTCGCCCAGCCCCGTCAGGTCGGCCAAATTGCTGAGGTCGAGGCCGAGGATGTCGAGCAGCCCGGAAATGGTGTTCAGGCCGGCGACGTTGAGGCCCTGGGTCAACAGGTCCCGCAACAACGGGATCTGGTTGAGGACCGGGAGCGCGCCGAGCGCCGCGGCGAGGGGGAGCGTGATGCCGCCGAGGAGGTCGACGAAGATCGGGTCGGTCAGCAGCGCCAGCGGCAGGTTGTCCAGCACCCGCTCGAGGATGCTCTGCGGATCGACCCCCGCCGCCTGCGCGAATGCCGCGAGGTTCAGATTCTCGAAGATCGAGCGGAAGACGAAATCGGCGAATTCGTTCTTGAGGTCGTAGGCGGCCTCACCGGCGCCCCCGGTGAGGTCCGGGATTGCTTGCGGGGGCGGGAAGAGCCGGAAGTCGGCGGTGAGGTCGACGCGATCGGTGGACCTGGCAGCCGCGGCCGAAGCCTGGGGCGCGGGAGCGGCGCCGACGGTCAGCGCCGTCGCGGTGACGGTGACCGCGCCGAGTGCAGCAATCTTCTTCGAACGCCGCTTCGCACCGCGATGCTTGGCCATATGACTGGATCCTCCCCGCAGATTCTCAGCTTGGTCTCAGGCACCGTAGCACCCGTCACCAGCACACACGTCAAATTGCTGGAAATCGGCAGCGGTCGGAGCCGCGAGGCGCCGCCTCGCCGATTGGTCACGTCTTTTGTGCACTTGAGTGCTGTGCTTTGACTTTCAAATGTTCGATCAGGCGACGCGGCGGACGCTGTTCTTATGTTTGCTGAACGGGCGCTGGATCGGCAAATGCGGGCGGGTTAGCCACACAGCGGTCCGGTGCGATGGGGCACCGGCCGGAATTTGCCTGTTCATGCACTTCAGCGCTGTCCGGCAATGCGGGCCGCTGCGATCGTTCGGGTTCGCTGTCGTTGCGTACGAAAGCAGTTAGGCAAAGTCGCTCAGCACGCTGCGGAGCGCTGACTCCGTCTGGCGGATGTACCCGCCACCGAACAGCACCACGTGAGCGAGCAGCGGATACAACTGGTGCAACGCGATCCGCTCGCGCCACCCGCCCCGCAGCGGCCGCACCGATTGGTATCCCGCGATCACCTCGTCGAAGTGCGGGCATCCGAAGAGCGCGAGCATCGCCAGGTCGGTCTCGCGGTGTCCGCCGTGGGCGGCCGGATCGATCAGCACCACTCCGTCCGGGGTCCACATCAGGTTTCCGCTCCACAGGTCACCGTGCAGCCGCGCCGGTGGGTCACCGTCGTCGAACCGGCCCGCGCGGCACAGATCACGGACCGCCGCGAGGGCCTCGCGGCCGGCGGCAGTGAGCCTCGGGGCGGCGTGCTCCCCCATCGGTCCGAGGCGTTCGTCGGCGTAGAACTCCCCCCAGGTGGGATGCGCGGTCAACGACATGGGCAGCGGCTTCTGCAGCGGGCCGAAGAATCCGGGTCCGCCCCAGCCGTCCGGCCCGGCGCCGAAACCGGACGCGCCCGCATCGTGCGTCACGGCGAGTCGGGCCCCGAAGGCGGCGGCCGCACTTCGCGACGGCGCCGCCGAATCCAGGTGTTCTAGGGTCAACGACGTTGCATCGCAGTCGATCACCGGCACACAGGCCGCCCCGCCGGCCGCGGCGAGCCAGCGGAGCCCGGCCGCTTCGCAGGCGAAGAAGCCCGGGGGTGCATCCGGGTTGCGCTTGACGAACTCGGTCACGCGGGTGGTCCGAAGCGGAAGAGCGCAGCGGCGGTGGCCACCACGGCGCCGGCCAACGCGATCACCGGGGCGACCGTCACGAGCGTCAGGGTGGCTCCGACCACCGCACCCGCGCACATGGTCAGCACCACCCCGTTGCGCAGCTTCTCGCGTTCGCCACTTCCGCCGGCCAGCCTGCTGTCGAAACCGATGCCGACGATCGTCTGGGTCAGCACCGTGGTGCTCAGCTCCTGGACGCCGAACTGCCTGGCGGTGGCGTTTTGGATCGCGAACACCATTGCGAGGCAGGCGATCAGCACCAGCTTCGTATTGTCCCGGTAATCGAGCACCCCGGTTCCGGCGAGAACCGCCAGCACCATGAGCGCCACCACCTCGACGCCCAGGGCAACGCTGAGCCAGTGGCGGGGGCGCGAGCCGAGGTGACGGGCCAACCGCCCCCCGATGACGGCACCGATCAGGAAGCTGACGAACGCGACCAGTGCCGCGGTCAGATCGACCCCGGAGTGCGGGACGAACCAGAACCCGAGGAAGATCACGTTGCCGGTCATGTTGGCGACGAACACGTGCCCGAGCACGAGCACGCTGACCGCGTCGATCAACCCCGTCGCGAACGTCAGCAGCAGTAATGCGGTGACGGTCAACCGGTTCGAGACCGGTGAACGAACGGCCATGGCCCGGAGATGATCGTTACAGCTGCGGGGTGAGATCCAGCTTGGTCACCGCGTTCATCCCGGTGATCAGCCAGTCGGCGCCGTCACGCTCCATCGTCAGCCGGTAGGACAGGTAGCGCAGCGACGGCACGTTCTTGCTCACCGGGCTGGTGGACACGGAGTTCGTGTAGACGAGGGCCGTCGCCTCTGTCGGTGTGAGGCTCTCGACGGCGGTGCCCATCACCTGGGTCGTGTTCGTCACCTTCGCCTGCTCGTTCGTCGAGACGATGGCGTCGATGTAGCGGCGGTACTCGGTCGCGAAATCGCCGGTGAGGAAACGGGATGAGCGGTCGGGCAGGGTCGCCATGTCTTCGGGGGTGTAGCTCCACAGCGTGGTGATCGCCTCGGTCGCGGTGCGGGCGATGTTCAGCTTGGTGTCCACCTCGGCCCGGTCGGCCAGGTACGGCTGCAGCATCGCGCCGGCGAAGGCGCCCGCCCCGACGAAGACGACCGACGCCGCGGCGGCGGCGATCAACAGGCGCCTGCCCGCCGGTCGGTGCGGGACGAGTACCGGTTCCGGTTCCGGCTCGCCTTCGGATTCACCAGCGGCGTCGGATTCGCCTGCGCCGTCGGCGGTTTCCGCCTCGACCTCGGGCTCGGCGGCCTGAGCCTCGCCCTCGGGCTCGGCGTCCGACTCTTTCTCGACCGCGACCTCCGGCTCGGGCTCGGGCTCGGTGTCCGTCGTGCTGACCGGCTTCGGCGACCTGCGCGCCTTGCCGGTCGGCATGCGTGGTGCCTGCTCGTCAGGCGTCGCGGGCTCCTCAGGCGTCGCCGGCTCCTCGTCGGCGACGCCCGGCGAATCAGGTTCGGCCGCAGCCTTCTTGGCGCGCCGCCACGGCAGCCGCCGCCCGCGCTTGGGTTCGGGAGATCCCGTCCCGGCGGGATCCGTGGTCAGATCACCTGAATCAGCTGGCTGATCTTCCACCGCTGGCCCTCCTGGGTCGTCGTTGCCACCCAACGGTTTCCGCTCTCGATCGTCTTCTTGCCGTCCGGTGTCTTGGATGTCGTCGTGGTGGCCACCAGCACGTCGACACTGCCGTTGTCGTTCCAGCGCTGCACGCCCGCCTCGACCACGTTGCCCTCGGTCGGTTCGGCGCGGGCCACCTGGATCACGATCTCGTTCATCTTCTCTTTGAACATCTTCGCGAACTCGCCGGTGCCCTGCGCCAGGATGCGGTCGGCGTACGCGTTGGCGTTGAACGGGTCCAGGGTGGTGTACGACGTCATGAAACTCCGCACGTAATCCAGCGCGGCGGCGTCGCGCACCTCGGCGCGGCGGTCGGTTTCATGTGAAACCAGCATCAGCGTGCTGACCGTCAGCGCCGCGGCGAGCAGCAGAGCGGCCACCGTCGCGATCAGCGGCAGCCCCCACCGGCGCGGCCGCCTCGGCGACGCCGCGAAGAAGTCGGGTTCGTCCCCGTCGACCCTGCGGCGCGGGCTCACTGACCGGCTCCCTGCATCAGCGGCGCCTTGAGCACCGTCAGATTGTCCACTCGCCAGTTGTCACCGATCTTGTCGAAGTCCACCCGCACCGTGGCGGTGATGAACTTGAGATCCTCGGCCTTGGTGCCGCGCTGCCCCTGCATGGCCAGCAGCATCGCCGCCTCGTCCATCGACGACGACAGCACGGCGCTGCTCACCGCCCAGTACTCGTTGGTGGTCGCACCGCCCTTGCGGGCGGCCTCCTGTTGCGCCACCAACTGCGGCCGGTAGGCCTCCGTGGTCAACGTCTGTGCGCGGTTGAGGTCCTCGTCCATCGTCTCGGCGCCGTAGCTCAGCATCTGCTCGACGATCCGCGGGCCCTGTTCGGCGATCTGCGCCCGGGCCCGGTCGAGTCCCTGCTCCTTGCGGTACACCGCCAGGTAGGTCACGCCCACCGCCGCAACGGCCACCACCACCGCACCGATCAGCACCTTCGCGGTGAAGCGGCGCATATCACGGTCCGGGCGAGCGACGACGCGGGCCTCCGTGCGCAGCAACAGGTCGGCGAACGTGCGGTTGCGGCGGTCCCACAGCGGCCACAGCCAGCCGACGAACAACGCCACGGTGTCGAGCACGTGGGCCAGTTCCCGCAGCAGCAGCCGCCCGAGTGCCGCCTCGCCGCCGTCGCGGCGCAGCACGCGGATCCCGCACAGGGCGCGGCCCAGGGTCCAGCCGATCAGCGAAGGCAACAGCACCCGGTTGACGATCACCGCGAGCAGGGCGACGGCCGCCACCGCCGTCAGCACCCACCAGGACCAGCCGATCCCCGGTCCGGCCAGGACCCACGGCGCGGTCGTCGCGACCACGGCCAGCCCCGGTAGCACGTCGACCGCGAGCGCCGCGGCCCGCACATGCCATCTGGCCAGCGGTTCGGCCGGCGTTGTCTCGGCGGCCGGCGCGTCGGGCGGTGCGTCGACGACGGCCGTCACGAAGTCACCTGGTCGAGTCGGGCGACCTTGTAGGTGCCCTCGTCGGGTGCCATCTGGACCCGCAGGCGGTATCCCTGTTCCTGATCGGCGGCCTCGGAGTTGGTCACCTTCACCCGCACCGCGACCAGGACGTCGATGGACCCGTCGGCGTTGTGTTTCTCCACCGCCGCGCGCATATCCGACACCTGCACCTGCACGTTGGCGGCGCGGTAGGCGTCGACGAGCAGGCCGCCGTACAACCCGGCCTGCACGCCGAAGTCGCCCGTCGAGCACTCCAGGATCTTGGCCTGGCTCTCGGTCATCGCCGCCGCATCCGGGGCGTGGGTGGCCGCCACGCAATCCCGCGCGGCCGCCACCGCGGCGGCCTCGTTCTCCGCGAGTTGCGTGCTCTCCTCGTGGGACCGCAACGCCAGGTATCCGCCCACGCCGGCGCCCGCGCCGAGCAGCAGCAGGACGGCGCAGATCGCGGTCAGCCAGCCGCGGCCGAGCCGCGGCGGACGACGCCCGTCGTCCTCCGACGGCACCGTGGTCACCCGCTCGCCCAGGATGCCGTCCTCGGCGGGGGATTCAGTGTCGTCTGGATTGTCTCCGGATACTGCTACCGACTTGTCCGGCGTTTCCTCAGCATCGGTGGGGTTCAGCTGGCGGGTGCCAGCATCTCCTTCCATCCGTCGTCTCCTGGGTTGCTCGAATTGCTGACGTTGTACTTGACGCCGTCAGGTCCGACCACCTCGCCGCTGGCTGGGTTGTACACAGCGGTGCCCGGTGGTCCTGGTGCCGGAGTGTAGATGCACGGGTTGGGCTGCTGTCCACTGCACTCGACACGGCCCTGCCCCGGCGGGCTCAACGGGTCGCTGACCGGCGACGGCGGCTGCGGGAGCTGATCGGCGGGCAGCGGGTTCATCCCGTTGTTGATCGACGGGGCGGGGATCACGCCGTTGCGGCCCGGGTGCACCGGCTGGTTGCAGCGGGCACCGGCGGCCGGGCAGTCGCGGATCTGATTCGGATCGCCGTACCAGGGGTTGGTGCCCAGCGGCACGTACGGTTCGTCGCTGCGGCACTCCTTCGGCGTCGCCGCCCGCTTACCCGGCACGTCGGCGCACGGATAGTTGCGCGCACCGCGGACGACGTTGGCCTGGAAGTCCTTCGGGATCTTGCAGTAGGTGCCCGACGGCAGCTCTTTCATGCTGGTGTCGGCCGGCGCACGCCACTCCGATGCGGGCAGGAACCCGGTCAGACACGGCGGCGGCTGGTTGATCGACAGACCGAAGTGCAGCAGACCCTCGCCCTCGAAGATCGTGCCCGCCTGCGCGACCGACGCGCCCTGCGGCAGCACCACCAGGGCCTGTTCCAGGCCCTTGTTGTAGCGCTTGAGCATGTCGATGACCACGGCCAGATTGGCCAGCGTCTGCGGCAACGAGTCCCGCACGCCGCTGAACACCGCGTTGAGCTGGTCGGCGGTCGGCGCGGCCTGCTGCAGCCCGCTGCGCAGTGCGGCGTCCTGTTCGGCCGACTGGGCCGCCAGGATGTTCAGGTTGCGCGACCACTGCGCGATGTTGTCGCCGGAGTTCACCTGGCTCTCCAGGATCGGCGCCGAATTCGCGATGATGTCGTTGACCGGACCCAGGTTGTCCTTGAAGTCCTGGGCGATCAACGTGGTGGAGTCCACCAGCCGCTGCAACGACGGGCCGAGGCCGCCGACCGCGTCCGCGGTCTCGGTGAGCAGCGCGTCGATCTTCTCCCTGGGCAGCACGGCAAGGCCCTCGTTGGCCGCATCGAGTGCGGGTCCCACCTCGCTGGGCACCGTGCTCTTGGTGATGGTCTGCCCGTCGCTGAAGTACTGGCCCGGGTTGCCGGTCGACACCAGGTCGAGGTACTGCTCACCGATGGCCGAGACCGAGTGCACGTTGGCGCTCGCATCGACCGGGATCCTGTACCGGTTGTCGATGCTCATGGTCGCCTTGGCGCCGCGCTCGGTGGGCTCGACCGCGGTGACCTTGCCGATCGTCGTGCCGCGGTAGGTGACGTTGGCGGTTGAGTACAGGCCGCCCGACCTCGGCAGTTCGGCGTGCAGCGTGTACTGCCCGATCCCGACCAGGCTGGGCACCCGCAGGTAATACCAGCCGAGCACCGCGAGCGCGATCACCGTCAGCACCGTGAAGATGATCAGCTGGATCTTGATGAAGCGAGTCAGCACCGCTCACTCACCCCTTTCGACCAGCGGTCCGTTCGGTGCGCTGTGCGCGTTCGGCGTGAAGCGCACGTCCGGGATCATTGTCGCCGGGTCGCGGCCCCACGACTGTTCGAGCGCGCGGGCCATACCCGACACACCGGTGCCGGACAGGAAAGCGTTATCGAGGGCCGACAACGTCAGGTCCACGTTCAGCGACACGTTGATGTAGTCACCGCGCACCACCTTCGGGATGTTCTCGATGCTGAACGGGGCGGTCAGCATCAGCTTGAGCGCACCGATCAGGTACGGCGACGACCTGGCCAACTGCTTGAGCGGACGCTGCAGGTTCTGCAGGTTGGTGTTCAGGGGGTCCTGGGCCTGGCCGAGGTAGGTGTCGGCCGCGCGGCTGATGCGGCCCACCGCGATCACGGCGTCGGCGAACAGATCCCGCGTCTCGGCGAAGTGCTCGATCAGCGGCGGGAACTCGGTGAGCACACGGTCGAGGGTGTCGTTGCGGCTCGCCACGATGTTGAGCAACCGGTTCGTCGAGTCGATGGCGCGGGTGAGGTCTTCACGCTGCTGGTTGAGCTCGTCGGTGAACACGTCGAGCCGGCCGAGGAACTCGCGGATCTGCTCCGCCCGCCCGGTCAGCAGGTTGTTCACCTCGGTCTGGATCACCTCGAGGTTGGGGATGCCTCCGCCGCGCAGGATCGTCGCGATGCTGGCGAGCACCCGCTCGGTGGTGGGGAACGCCGAGGCGTTCTTCAGCGGGATGGTGTCCCCGTCGCGAAGCGGCTCCGACGACGGATCCGGTGGTGCCTCCAGCTCGACGTGCTGGGACCCCAGGAGGCTGGTCTGACCGATCTTGGCCAGCGCGTTGGACGGCAGTTCGACACCCGGCTGGATGCCCAGCTTGAGGGTTGCGACCCAGTTCTTCAGCTCGATCGCGCGGACGGTCCCGACGAAGACGTCGGCCACCCGGACCCGGCTGTTGACGTTGAGCGCCAACGTGTCCGGCATCTGGACGTACACCGTCATGGCATCGCCGCCGGTGCCCGGACCGCCGGGCAACGGCACGTTCGCGATGCCCTTCCACGAACCGCACGACGTCAGCACCACCGCGGCCACGGCGAGCGCGACCGTGCGGGTGGCGAGACGACGGATCCTGTGCTTCATCACGGCGCTCCTGCTTCAGCGGGCAACGGCGGGCCTGCCGGTGCGGGTGCCTGCGCGGCGGGCGCGGGTCCTGGCGCCGGACCCGACAGCGGGGAGCCCCCGGGGTCGCCCGGGATGACACCCGGGGCGGGTGCGGGCGGCGGGCCGGGTTGCGGGTACCACGGCGGCGGCAACGGATTGCGTTCGTCGAAGGCGTTCGGCGGGCCGGGCAGGTTGCCGTCGCGCGTGGTGCCGAACGCGGGCGGTGCACCCGGGATCGGCGCGTCGGGTCCGCCGAGCAGCGCGGCCAGCGACTGCGGCGTCAGCATGTTCGCGGTGAACGGCTGCACGTCGACGCCCTGCATCCCCGGGGCGACGACCCAGCCGGGCTCGTGGTTGCCGTGGGAGAACAACGTGTCGCGGGAGAAGATGCCGGGCACCGTGGTGTCCTTGTATCCCGGCGGCGGGCGCAGCCGGTCCTCGGAGTAGGCGATCATCTTCGGCAACGTCATGGCCGTGCTGATCTGGTTCAACCCGAACGGCGGGAAGTTGAACTTCAGCGCATCGAGGATCGGCGCCAGGTACTGCGCGCACAGTTCCGCCGACTCCTGGTAGCCCAGCCGGCTGCCCGCCTGGATCGAACTGCAGATGAACTGCATCGGGTTGGCCATGCCGTTGATGACCGGCACACCGACGATGCCGCCGTTGACCGGTGAGCTGATGTTGAGGATGTTGCCGCCCAGGTTCGGTAACACGTGCAGACCCGTTTCCAGACCGTCGAGCGGTTCGGGCTGCAGGATCGCGTTGGTCACGTCGGCGAGGTTGTTGATGTCCTTGGTCAGGACCTCACTGTTCTCGTCGAGGAACCCGCGCGTGGTGGTGAGCAGCTCGTTGAGGTCCTGCAGCGCGGTCGCCAGCTCGCGGTCGGTGTTGGTGAACGAGTTGGTGAACTGCGCCAGGTCGTCATTGAGGGCGACGAACTGCTGATCGCTGCGGTAGAGCGCGTTGACGAACAACGCGAGGCTCTTGACCACGCTGAAGAAGTCACCGCGGCCCTCGTTGAGGGTGGTCAGCGCCTCCGAGAGGCTGTTCAACGTCGTGTTGATCTGCTTTCCCTTGCCGGACAGACCGTCGGCGAAGGACTCGATCACGTCACCGAACGGACCCTTGGGCTGGTCCGGCGTGGGGCCGAGGTCGGTGAGGATGCGGTCGAGCGAGTCACGCAGCTCGTCGTACTCGACGGGCACCTGGGTGCGGTCGATCGGGATGACCGCGTCATCCTCCATGACCGGGCCGCCGGTGTACGGCGGGGCCAGCTGAATGGTGCGCGAGGCCACCAGGCTCGGGTTGAGGATCGACGCGGTGGCGTTCGCGGGCACCTTGTACTTCGACTCGTAGCTGAAGGTCACCTTCATCTTGTCGCCCGCCGGTTCGATCTTGTCGATCGTGCCGACCCGCACACCCATGATCTGCACCTTGTCGCCGGGGTACAGCGCCAGGGTGTCGGAGAAGTACGCCACGACGGTGTTCGTGGACAGCCTCTTGTACAGCTGCCAGCCCGCGAACGCGGCCACCAGCGCCAGCACCACGACAAGCGTGCCGATGATCACCGAAGCGCGTGACAACGTCGGCATCTTCATGTTCCGCACGTTGAAGATCGTTGACATTGATCAGGCCCCCGTCATTGTTGAGATCCCGGCGGGAGGAACGGTGGATTGCCCGGCAGCGGACCCGTCTGGGCGGGCGACAGCTGCTGGCCCGGCCCCGGCGGCGGACCCGGCAGCGCCGGCGGCGGCGGCACGTTGTTCACCTGACCGCCTACGGCCGTCGGACCGGGGAACGGTCCCGGCGGCTCGTTGCGCGCACCCGGCGGGGCCGGCGGCAGCGGCACGGGCGTACCCGGCACCACGGGCGCCTGCTGACCCGGCACCCCGGAACTGGCGACGCCGGGAGTGGGCAACATGCCGTTCGGGTTCGGCTCCGACGTCGCCACGTTGGGCCGGCCGTGGTAGTTCGGACCGTAGGGATTGTCGCCGAACGGGCCGACGCTCAGGTCCGCACACGGCAGCGGATTGCCCGGTGTGGGCAGGCCGTCGGCCGGCGGGGTGTAGGAACATGGGTCGCCCCTCGGCACCGCGGGATTCGGGTACTCCGGAGTGCCCTGCAGGGTCGCCGGCGCAGGCGGCGGCGCACCGTTGGGCTGACGCACCCCGTTCGGATCCGGGAACTGGTAGGCCGGCAGACCGGCGTCACGCCAGAACTTCTGCGGGTCGATGCCGCGCTTCTTGAACGCCGCGTCGACGTACGGCTGCAGGATCCAGTAGGGCGCCAGGTTGACCAGCATGACCTTGAAGTACGGGCCGGACGCGAAGGCCTCGGCCAGCGATGCGGTGAACTTGCTCAGCGTGGTCAGCACGTCGACCAGGTCGAATTTGCGCTCGACGAGGATGTCGCTGATCACGCGCAGCTGCTCGAGCACCCTGTTGAGGTTCGGGTTGTCGTCGATGAAGCCCTCGACCTGCTCCGAGAACGCCGACACCCGCTCCAGCAGCTGGCCGACGGCGTAGCTGCGCTCGTTGATCGCGGCCAGCAGGGTCTGCGCGTTGACCAGCAGCGCATTCACCTGACCGCTGCGCTCACCCAGCACCCCGGCGATCTTGTTGGCATTGGCCAGCAGCTGTTTGAGCTGCTCGTCGCGCTTACCGATGGTGTCGGAGAAGCGGGCCACCCCGTCGAGCGCCGCGCTCAGGTGCGGATAGGTCTGGTCGATCGTCTCCGACAGCACATTGAGCGACTCGCGCACCGATGTGGTGTCCCAGCCGGATGCCGACTTGGTGAGGTCGAAGAACGCGTCGTAGATCTGGTACGGCGTGGTCGTCTGCCCCAGCGGCAGAATTCCGTTCGCCTCCAGCGCAGTCGACCCACGCGGCTCGATCTCGATGTTCTTACGGCCCAGAATCGTATCCGTGCGAATCGCCGCGCGGCTGTCACTGCCGATCTGCGTACCGCCCAGCGTGAAGCCGACGACGACCTTGTCGCCCTCGATCTCGGTCTTGAGCACCTCGCCGACGTCGACGCCGGCGATGCGGACCTTGTCGCCGGGGTTGATGCCGCCGGTGTCGCCGAACTGCGCGAAGTACCTCGGCTTGGCGAACAGCATAGGCACGCTGGCGAAGCTCTGTCCGACCCCGACGACGAGCACCAGGATGATGATGCCCATCAACCCGCCGCGGAGGCGGTTCGATCCCTCGAGCGTTCTCATTGCGGAGTGCACCTACCCGTGGGCTGACCCCACACCTTGACGGTGCGCACCGGCCCGCCCGGCTGCAGGCCATTGAGCTTGAGCGTCACGTCGCAGGCGTAGAAGTTGAAGAAGTCGCCGTACACGCCGCCGGCGCGGCCGATGATCTTCAACGCGTTCGGCAACCGGACGAGGATGTCATTGAGCTGACCCTTCTGCTCGACCAGCGGCTGCTGGGTGGCCTCCAGGTAGCCGACCGTGTCCTGCAGCAGCGACCGGTTCTCGGCGAGCAGGTCGGCCACGGTGCCCGCGGCGTCGCTGATGTCGGCGACCGACGACGCGATCGGGTCGGCGCGGTTCTTCAAACCGGTGATGAGCCGCTCGAAGTTCACCAGCGTTTCGTCGAACTGCTCCTGGTGCCTGACGGTGGTGTCGAGCACGGTGTTGAGGTTGCGGATCACCTCACCGATCGCCTGGTCTCGATCGGCCAGCGCCGACGTCAGCGACGCGGTCTGGTCGAGGATGTCGTTGATGGTGCCGCCCTGCCCCTGGAATACCGTGATGATCGACCTGGCGATGTTGTTGACCTTCTCCGGGTCGAGCGCCCGGAACAGCGGGCGGAAACCGCCGATGAGCGCGTCGAGGTCCAGCGCGGGTTCGGTGCGCTCGACCGGGATGGTGCCGCCGGAGGGCATCTTCCGATCGCTGTCGCCGCGCTTGAGTTCGAGGTAGCGGTCGCCGATCAGGTTCAGGTAGCGCACCGACGCGGTGGACTCGTCGAACAGGGGCAGGGACCGGTCGACCTTGAAGTCGACCTTGACCCGGCTGCCCCCTTCGATCAGCTCGATCTTGGAGACCTTGCCGACCTCGACGCCGGAGGCGCGGACGAACTGGCCGGGCCGCAGGCCGCTGACATTGGTGAAGATCGCCGAGTAGCCGGTGGTGCGATCGAAACGCATCTGACCGAACACCACGATGATGATCGCGGTGAACAGCAGCAGCACCAGCGAGAAGGCGCCGAGTTTGAGTGCGGTACCGGTGATTTTCATGGGTTGATCGTGTTCTCCCCGATCTGGCGTCCCCAGACGTATTCGATGGCGATCGGTTGACCGAGTTCGAGATGGTTGTACGGCGCAAGGGAGGCGCCTGTGTCGAGGACCAGGTACGGCGCGGGCCACAGATCCCGGGTGATGGGCTGCCAGCAGCCGGGCCGCCCCTCCGGACCACCCTTGGCGTTCACGCGCGGCAGGTTGTCCGGGTACACGTACGGGTTGCCCGCGCCGAGGGCCTCGGAGTGGGTGTTGAGCGAATAGCCGTTCCCGCCCAGCGACGACGAGATCTTCGGCTCCACGTCGTGGAAGTTGCGGATCGTGCAGAACAGCGCGGGGCTGTACTCGTCGAGCAGCGCACTCGTCGGGATGAGGTCCTCCGCACCGCGGACCAGGTAGGGACCACCACGTTCGAACACCTCACCGCCGGTGTTGCCGAAGCCGACCGCCGCGATGAGCGCCTGATCGAGGTTGCCGCGCTGTTCGTTGAGCGTGCGGGCCGTGGTCACCGCATTCTCCAGCCCGTCGAACAGATCGGGGGCGGCGTTGGCGTACACCTCGCCGAGGTCGGCCAGCCCGCGGACGTCCCGTCGGATCTGCGGCATCTGCGGGTTGAGGTCGGCCAGGATCGCGTTGCCGTTGACGATCGACTCGCCGAAGCGGTCGCCGAGGCCGTCCAGGGCCTGCGCGGTCGCGGTCAGGGTCTGGTTCAGCTTGACCGGGTCCACCTTCTCCGCCACCGACACGACGGTCTCGAACAGCGTGTTGAACTCCGTCGTCACGCTGGTCACGTCGATGACGTCGGTGGACTTGATCCGCTGCGGGACCGGGTCGGGCGGCGTGGTGAACGAGACGTACTTGTTGCCGAACACCGTGGTCGCCGAGATGTCCGCAAGCACGTTCGCCGGGATCAGCTGCATGTACTTCGTGTCGACCTCGAGCGTGATCCTGGCCCGGGGATCGTTGCCGACGCTGACCGCGTTGACCTCGGCGACGCGGCCGATCTCCACACCGTTGTAGGTGACCTTGGTGCCGGGGTCGAGGTTCAGGCCGGCGCGGGCGGCCATCATGGTCAGCTTCTCGCGCGAAGCGAAGTCGCCGCGGAACTGAAACGCGACCAGCGTGGCGACCACCGCGAAGATCACCAGCAGGACGAGGCCCGCGATCTTGTACGGCGGCGTACGCGGCTTGTTGACGGGTGAGTTCGGCTCGGCCATGGCTACACCGTGAGGTTGAAGTTCGGGTCGGTGCCGTACAGCGCCAACGAGGCCAACAGGACAACCAGCACGATCGCGATGAGCGAGGCCCGCATCGAGCGGCCGACCGCCTCACCGACGCCCACCGGACCACCACTGGCGTAGTAGCCGTAGTAGCAGTGGTTGAGCATGACGATGATCGAGATGATGATCGCCTGCACGAACGACCATGCGACGTCGTCGGGTCGCAGGAACGTACGGAAGTAGTGCTCATAGGTGCCGGTCGACTGCCCGTAGAACAGCGTCGTGGTCACCTGCGCCGATAGGAAGCTCATGATGATCGCCATTGCGTAGAGCGGGATGATGACGATGAAGCCGGCCATGATGCGCGTCGACACCAGGTAGGAGATCGACTTGATGCCCATCACCTCGAGGGCGTCGATCTCCTCGCTGATGCGCATGGCGCCGAGTTCGGCGGTGGCGCCGGCGCCCACGGTCGCGGCCAGGGCCTGACCGGACACCACCGGGGCGGCGATGCGCACGTTGACCAGTGCGGCGAAGAATCCGGTGAACGCCTCGACGCCGATGTTGCCGAGCGAGGCGAACCCCTGGATCGCGATCAGCGAACCGCCCGAGAGGGTGACGAACCCGACGATCGCGACGGTGCCGCCGATGACGGCCATCGCGCCTGTGCCCATCCCGATCTCGGCGATCAGCCGCAGCACCTCCTTGCGGTAGTACCGCAGGGCGTGGCCGATCGAGCCGACGGCGGTGACGACGAACCACGCGACGTGGCCGACGCTGTCCAGACCTCGTGACGGCGCCGCGACGAGCTTCTCCGCGCGGGCATAACCGCGGGGGAAGCGCTGTCGCAGGACTGTCCCGGTCTTGGCGTTCGACTCCGATGTGGTTGCCATGTCAGCGCCCCGTTCCGAACCGCACGCCGATGGTCGTGAGCACCACGTTGACCGCGAACAGCGCGACGACGCAGAGCACCAGGGTCTCGTTCACGCCGGTGCCGACGCCCTTGGCGCCGCCGCCCACGGTGAGCCCCCGGTAGCAGCCGACCAGCCCGGCGATGAGGCCGAACGTGGTGGCCTTGACGACGGAGATGAGCACCTCGGGCAGGCCGGTCACCAGCGTGAGCGTGGAGACGTAGGCGCCCGCCGAAACGTTCTGGATGTAGACGCCGAAGATGAAGCCGCCGACCAGGCCGATGGTGATGACCGCGCCGTTGAGCAGGAGCGCGACGAAGGTGGAGGCGACGACACGCGGAACCACCAGACGGTGGATCGGGTCGATGCCGAGCACCTCGAGGGCGTCGATCTCCTCGCGGATGGTGCGGGCGCCGAGGTCGGCGCAGATGGCGGTCGATCCGGCGCCGGCGACCACGAGCACGGTGACCAGCGGTCCGAGCTGGGTGACGGCGCCGAGCGCCGCACCGGCGCCGGAGACGTCGGCGGCGCCGAATTCGGCGAGCAGGATGTTGAGCGTGAAGATGATGAGGACCGTCAGCGGCACGGAGACTGCGACGGTGGGCAGGAAGGACACCCGGAACAGGAACCAGGCCTGCAGGATGAACTCGCGCCACTGGAACGGACGGAACAGCGCCTTACCGGTCAGCACGCACATCCGGACGAACCCGCCGACGGCTTCGAGCCCCGGCCTGACCTGATCACGTACGTATCCCGTCAACCCGCCACTGGAGGCGGTCACGAGCGCGCTCCCATGCCGGAACCGTCAACCTCGTGGCGCAACGGCAGAACCTGTCGCACGCCGCCTCCTTGCCCCATTCCGACCCTAGTGACGACTGTCTCCCTACTCATAAGTAGTAAGTGAGACCACAGGACTGTACCCGATCGTTTCCCGGCCGTGCACCGCATCGGCAGGATTGGGCACTCAACCGTTAGCAAACCCGCGTCCATTCGCTAGCTTCCCGGACCTGCTGCCGAACCCGTTGGCGCAGTGGAACTTTCGCCAGCGTCAATCGGCTTCGGGCCTGCGTACCGCTGGCGTAGCTCCGTCTTGAGGACCTTGCCGGCGGGGTTGCGGGGCAGCGCGTCGACGATCTCGAGCGCCTTCGGGTGCTTGTACCGGGCCAGCCGTTCGGTCAGGAATTCGTCGAGATCCGCCAATGACAGCGCCGGCGGCTTGGCAGCGTCCTCGGCGCCACGCACCGCCGCGACGGCCACCGGCACCTCACCCCACTTCTCGTGGGCGCGCCCGATGACCGCCACCTCGGCGATCGCGGGGTGGGCGGCGAGCACGTTCTCGACCTCGGCGCAGTAGATGTTCTCGCCACCCGAGATGATCATGTCCTTCTTGCGGTCGACGACCCAGATGTAGCCCTCCTCGTCCTGGCGGACCAGGTCGCCGGAGTGGAACCAGCCGCCCTCGAATGCTTCGGCGGTGGCCTTGGGGTTGTTCCAGTAGCCGGCCATCAGCGTCGGGGCCCGGTAGACGATCTCCCCGACCTGTCCGATCGGGACGTCGTTCATGTCCTCGTCGACGATGCGCGCGGCCACCGTCGGGATGACCTTGCCCACCGAGCCGAGCTTTCGCAGCGCGTCCTCGCCCAACAGCATGCAGGTGACCGGCGACATCTCGGTCTGGCCGAAGGCGGCGAGGATCTGCGCGCCGGGGAAGGTCTCCGCCATATCGCGCAGCAGGGTGTCCGAAGCGGGCGCGGCGCCCCAGGACAGCACCCGCAGTTTGAGGTCGCGCGGTTTGGCCCGCTGCGCTGCGCACACCGCCTGCCACTGCGCGGGCACCAGGAAGATGCCGGTGACCTTTTCTTCGGCGAGCACGTCGAGCAGCGCCCCCGGGTCGAACGCGCCGAGCGGGTAGAGGACGGTCGGGCGGCCGAGCAGCAGGCCGACGATCGTGTTGCCGATACCGGCGATGTGGAACAGCGGCACCCCGATGAAACCGACGTCGTGGTTGAGGTCGACGCCGTTGGTGAACAGGAACGTCATCGCCTGGCCGGCGATGTTGACGTGGGTGAGCACCGCACCCTTCGGGCGGCCGGTGGTCCCCGAGGTGTACATGATCAGCGCGGGTGCGTCGTTGGGGATGTCGACGGGCGCCGGCGCCTCACCGGGTTCGGCGATCAGGTCGTCGTAGCCCAGGATCCCGTCGTCGGTGGCGCCACCGGCGACGATCACCGTCTCGAGCGTCGGATCGAGGTCGCGTACCGCGGTGGCGACGGGGGCCAGCACCGCTTCGGTGACGACCACGCGGGCGGCGCAGTCGCTGACGAGGAAGGCGATCTCCGGCGGGGTCATGCGGAAGTTGACGGGGACGGCGATGGCGCCGAGCTTGTTGACGGCCAGGAACGACTCGATGAACTCGGTGCGGTTGAGCATGAGGATGAGGACACGGTCGCCGAAACCGACGCCGCGGCGGCTCAGGGCTCCGGCCAGCTTGGTGACGCGGTCGTCGAGTTCACCCCAGGTGGTGGTGCGGCCCATGAAACGCAGTGCGGTGTCGCCCGGCTGCATGAGGGCGTGCCGGGCGAGCTGATTGGTCCAGTTCTGCCTGCGGGCGAGATACGGCTGCTCGGTGTGTGAAGGCTCAGAGGCGTCGGGCTCGGAGGTCAACGTGGGTCGGCTCCATCGTCTCGGGGTTGCGTGTGGTTGATATTTGATCAAACATTGGATGGCCCCGGTCACACTATGGCCAAGGCGCTTCGTGGACAACCCCGTCCGATCACGCCGAAGAACCGGAGAGCACCCGTGAACGCCGCCCCCGTCGCACGACGTCCGGCGAGGCGGCGCGCCACTCGCCGCGAACAGCTCTCCGACGAGGTGGCGGGGCATCTGCGTGCGGCGATCATGACCGGAGCACTGCGGCCAGGGACGTTCATCCGGCTCGACGAGACGGCCGCGGAGCTGGGCGTGAGCATCACCCCGGTCCGGGAGGCGCTTCGGACATTGCGCGGCGAGGGGATGGTGCGGCTCGAGCCGCACCGCGGGCACGTCGTGGTGCCGATGACGCGCGGGGACATCGAGGACATCTTCTGGCTGCAGGCGACGATCGCGGAGAAATTGGCCGAGGCCGCCACCGAACGGATCAGCGAGACGCAGATCGAGGAGCTCGAGCAGCTCAACTCCGCGCTCGCCGAGGCGGTCGAGCATCAGGATCCGGAGGAGGTGGCGTTCGCGGAGTTCGCCTTCCACCGGGCGTTCAACCACGCATCGGGGCGGATCAAGCTCGCGTGGTTCCTGTTGCACGTGGCGCGGTACCTGCCGCCACTGCTGTATGCGACGGATCCGAGCTGGGGCACGGACGCGGTGGCCAGTCACCGGGAGTTGATCGCGGCGCTACGGCGGCGGGACGCGGAGACGGTGGTGCGGTTGACGACGGGGCAGTTCACCGACGGGGCGCAGAGGTTGATCGTCCGGCTGGAGAAGATCGGGCTCTGGGACTAGGCAACCCGGCTTCGCGCGCGTCTATGCGCTGCCGGCGCCCAAATGTTCGGCCCGGGCCTTGAGGTTGTCGGCCAGATAGTCCAGCGTCTCGCCGATCGCCTTCTTGACCATCGGCTTCGGGATGGGCAACTTGGTCTCGACATCCATGTCGACCGTCAGCAGCGACGACGCCCCGATCGACACCACCGAGAACCGCTGCTCGTGCTTGTCGAAATGGTCGCCCTGCTGCAGCAGCGTGAAGATCTGGTTCTCGCCCGGGTAGTAGACCGCGTTGATGAACGTGCCGGCCTGCCCCTGCACCTCGACGTCGAGTCGCAGCTGACTGGGCCGGCCGTCGTCATACCGGGCGAGGATCCAGCATCCTTTGATCTCGGGGTTCCACTCCGGGAACCTCTCGAAGTCGGCGACGATCGCCATGATGGCCTCGGCGGGCGCCTCGACCTCGACGGTCTTGCTCACGAGCGGCATCAGGGGAGCATATCGACTACTCGACGCGCGCCGTCTCCAGCAGCGACCTGATCGCCTCCGGGATCGGGACCGGGCGCCGTGTCGAACGGTCGACGTACACGTGCACCCAATGCCCGATCGCCGCGACCTGCACCGCGTCGCGTTCGAACAGCGCCAGGCGATAGGTCACGCTGCTGTTGCCCAACCGCGCCACCGACAACCCGACAGTCAGCGGGTCCGGGAACCTCAGCTCCGCGAAGTACTGACAACCCGACTCGGCGACCACTCCCAACCACGGCGCACTGACCGGGTCGACGTCCACCGTGGTGTTGATCCACCCGTTGATCGCGGTGTCGAACAGCGCGTAGTACACGGCGTTGTTGAGATGGCCGAACATGTCGTTGTCGGTCCATCGGGTCGACACCGGCCAGTGCACCGGGAAGTCACGGCTGGTGGGCCGGTCCGCGGATTCGGGGGGCATGGTTGCAGTCTCTCAGTCAGGGCAGTCTGTGAGCATGACCATGACGATCCGCGGCGCCGTCCTCGAAGAGATCGGCCGGCCCCGCCCTTTCACCGAGTCCGCGCCGCTGTCCGTGTCCGAACTCCAGCTCGATCCGCCCGGCCCCGACGAACTGCTGATCCGGATCGAGGCCGCGGGTCTGTGCCACTCGGATCTCTCGGTCGTCGACGGCAACCGCGTGCGGCCGGTTCCGATGCTGCTCGGCCACGAAGCCGCCGGCATCGTCGAGCAGATCGGTCCGGGCGGCTCCGACCTCGAGGTGGGTCAGCGGGTTGTGATGACGTTCCTGCCGCGCTGCGGCCACTGCACCGCCTGTGCCACCGGCGGTCTCACCCCGTGCGAACCGGGCACCGCGGCCAACAGCGCCGGCACCCTCATGCACGGCGACATCCGGCTGCACCGCGACGGCCAACCGGTGCACCATCACCTCGGGGTGTCCGGTTTCGCCACTTACGCCGTGGTGGACCGGCATTCGGTGGTCGCCGTCGACGCCGACGTCCCACCGGTCGTCGCGTCGCTGCTCGGTTGCGCGGTCCTCACCGGCGGGGGCGCGGTGCTCAACGTCGGCAAACCGCAACCCGGCCAGACCGTCGTCGTGGTCGGCCTCGGCGGCGTCGGGATGGCCGCGATGATCACCGCCATGGCGCACGACGGCGTGGACGTCGTCGGGATCGACCAGCTGGAGGACAAACTCGACCGAGCCCGCGCGATGGGCATCAACGCCGCCTACACCCCGGAGGAGGCCGCTGAACGGGGCCTCAAGGCAGCGGTGGTCATCGAAGCGGTCGGCCACCCCTCCGCACTCGAGACCGCGATCGCGCACACCGCTCCTGGTGGCCGCACGATCACCGTCGGCCTCCCCCGCCCCGATGCGCGGATCTCGGTGTCGCCGTTGGGTTTCGTCGCCGAAGGCCGGTCCCTGATCGGCAGTTACCTCGGGTCGGCGGTGCCGGCCCGCGACATCCCCCGGTTCGTCGAGCTGTGGCGCTCTGGTCGTCTCCCGGTGGAAACCCTGGTGTCCTCGACGATCTCACTCGACGAGATCAATGCCGGTATGGACCGCCTGGCCGAGGGCAAGGCCGTCCGCCAGGTCATCGAGTTCGACTAGGACCAGGCTCAGAACCAGGTGGGACGCATCTCCAGCGTGGTCCGGTCCAGGCTGTCGAGCAGGTCGAGCTGGGGTCCGACCTTCGGCAGCTCGTACCGGTAGAAGAACCGCGCCGCCTGCCGTTTGCCGTCGTAGAAGTCACCGGTCCGGCCCTCGGCGGCGAGGAACTGCTCGAGCCACATCCAGGCGATCACCACGTGCCCGAACGCCTCGAGGTAGACGACGCTGTTGGCCATCGCCGCCTCGATGTCGCCGGAGCCGAACATCGCGGTGGTGACGGCGACCAGCCGCTGCCACCGCGCGTCGAGTTCCTCCGCCAATGACGCTGCCTCACCACCGCATTCACCCGCGGCGGCCACCGTCGCCGCCAGCGCCCCGCCCACCGCGCGCAGGCTTGCGCCACCGCGCTGGGTGACCTTGCGGCCGAGCAGATCCACGCTCTGGATGCCGTGGGTCCCCTCGTGGATCGGGTTGAGGCGGTTGTCGCGGTAGTGCTGTTCGACGTCGTATTCGCGGGTGTAGCCGTAGCCGCCGTGGACCTGGATCGCCAGGCTGTTGGCCTCCAGACACCACTGCGACGGCCAACTCTTGGCGACGGGCGTGAGGATGTCGAGCAGATCCTGGTTGTCGCCGAGGTCGACCAGCCGCGCACAGTACAGCGCGAGTGCCAGCGCGCCCTCGACATAGGACTTCTGCGCCAACAACATTCGCTTCACGTCGGCGTGTTCGATGATCGGCACCTGCGGTGTGGCCGGGTCCTTGGCGGTGACCGGCCTGCCCTGCGGGCGTTCGCGGGCGTATTTCACCGACTTCAGGTAGCCGGTGTAGCCGAGCGCGACCGCGCCCATGCCGACACCCAGGCGTGCCTCGTTCATCATCCGGAACATGTAGGTGATGCCGCGGTGCGGTTCGCCGACCAGATAGCCGACCGCGCCGGGCTCGCCGCCCGGGTTGAAGACCCCCTCGCCGAAGTTGAGGACGGTGTTGGTGATGCCGCGCTGGCCCATCTTGTGGTTCAGCCCGGCCAGCACCACGTCGTTGCGCTCACCCACCGAACCATCCTCGGCGACAAGGTATTTCGGCACGACGAACAGCGAGATGCCCTTGGTGCCCGGCGGGCCGCCGGGAATCTTCGCCAGCACCAGGTTGACGATGTTCTCGGTGATCTCGTGCTCGGCGCCGGAGATCCACATCTTCGACCCGAACAGCCGGTAGGTGCCGTCGTCCCGCGGTTCGGCGCGGGTGGTGATATCCGCCAGAGACGATCCGGCCTGCGTCTCGGACAGCGCCATCGTGCCGGAGAACCGCCCGGCCAGCATCGGCCTGACGAACCTGTCGATCTGCTCGGCCGTTCCGAACTCGGCCAGCAGATTCGCGTTCGCGATCGTGAGCATCAGGTAGCCCGACGTGGCGAGGTTCGCCGCCGAGATCCACGCGAACGCGGCCTGGGCGACCGTCGCGGGCAGCTGCGCGCCGCCGAGTTCGGCGTCCATCCCCATCGCCAGCAGGTCCGCCGCGGCGAACGCCTCCCAGGCCTCTTTGACCTCGGGGATCACTGTCACCTTCTCGCCGTCGAAGGTCGGTTCGTGGGCGTCGCTCTTCTTGTTGTGGGGGGCGAAGTACCGTTCGGCGAGCTGTTCACACAGGTCGAGCACGCCGGTGAACGTGTCGTGCGAATGGTCGGCGAATCGTGGCCGCTGTGTCAGCTCGTCGACCCGGAGCCACTCGAAGAGCAGGAAGTCCAGGTCGCGGCGCGACAGCAGCGTCGATTTCATCGGATCGTGCTGACGCCGCCGTCGACGGGGATGATCGCGCCGGTGATGTAGGCGCTGGCATGGCTGGCCAGGAACACCGCGATCCCGGCCATGTTGTCGGGCGCACCGACGCGGCCGAGCGGCAGCGCCGCGCCGACGGCCTCCTCACCGGCGGCGAGCAGCACCTTGGTCATCCGCGACGGAAACAGGCCGGGCGCGATCGCGTTGACGAGGATCTTCGGCGCCAGTTCGGTCGCCAGGTGTTTGGTCAGCATGTGCACGGCGGCCTTGCTCGCCGAGTAGGAGAAGTTGTTGCGGCCCTTCTCCGGCGTGTGGAAGCCGTCGACGCTGCCGGTGTTGACCACCCGGGCCGGATCCTGTTCCGTCGCAGCGGCTTCGAGCAACGGCACCAGGGCGCGGGTGAGTAGGAAGACACCCTTGACGTTGACGTCGAAGACGCGGTCGAACCCGGACTCGGGGAACTCCGCGAAGGGCGCACCCCAGTTCGCGCCGGCGTTGTTGAACAGCGCGTGCACCCGGTCCTCGCGGGCGGCGAGCGCATCGGACAGCGTCTGCACACCCTCGGCGGTCCCGAGATCGGCGGGTACGGCCTCGACCCGGCCCAGCGGCGACAGTTCGTCCACCGCCGCGGCGAGTTCGGCCTCCTTGCGGCTGGACAGGTAGACCGACGCCCCCGCCTGCAACAGCCCGCGGGCGATCATCACGCCGATCCCGCGGCCGCCCCCGGTGACCACGGCGACCTTGCCGTCGAGTGAGAACAGGTCAGTCACTGCCTACTCCCGTCCGGACGTCCACGCCCAGCGGTGACTCGGTGCGCACCGCCTCGTCGCGGATCAGCCCGCGCAGCAGTGCGGTGCTGAACTCCTCGGCGATCTCCTGTGCGGTGCGCCGGCCCTGGGGCCGCAGCCAGCGGTAGGCGCCCAGCGTCATCCCGATGTAGCCGAGCGCCAGCACGTGCGAATCGCAGTCGTAGAACTCGCCGCTGGCGATGCCCCGGTCGATCACGTCACGCACGTGCTCGTAGACCTGGGTCTCCTTCTCGCGGATGTACTCGACCTGCTCCTCGGTGAACCACTCGCCGATGTAGGGGCCCTCCTGGAAGTACACGGCGGCGCGCTCGATGTCGTTGGCGATGCCGACGAGCAACCGGCGGGTGAAGTGGTAGATCGTCTCGCGGGCCGACGCCGTCGGATCGTCGTGCAGTGCGTCGACGGTGAAGTCGGCGGCGCCTTTGTAGATGTCGTAGAGGATGAGCGACTTGCTCGCGTAGTAGTGGTACACCGTGGCCTTGTTCAGGCCGACGGCGTCGGCGACGTCATCCATCCGGGTGCCGTGGTAGCCGCGGGCGGCGAACAGCTTGGTGGCGACCCTCAGCAGCTCATCGCGCCGCGTCGAGCCGTTCGGCGAGGCTTCGGCAGACATGGCGACTCACTATCGACGGGCCCGCGGTACGGGCGTCTATCAACTGGCTGGTCGGTCAGTCTATGGCAATGCCACCGACCCCTGTCCACGTCCGCCACCCTGCGTCTAGACTGCCAACAAACGGCCGCGTCGCACCCGGAGGTACCAAATGGACCCGAATCCCGATTACGACGCGAGCGACGAGATCGAGTACTTCTTCAACTACTTCTTCTGGGGATTGCGCGGGGTCTCCGGCCCGGGCGGCGGCTACCCGCCGCCGGCCTATCCGCCGGTCTAGAACTCAGGCCGCTCCAGCTTGATTCGCGGCTACGCCGCTCCGGCTTGATTCGCGGCTACGCCGCTCCGGCTTGATTCGCGGCTACGCCGCTCCCGCCTGATTCGCGGCTACGCCGCGGCTGCCTTGACCGCGCGGCCCACTTCCGCCCGCAGTTCCGTGTACTCCGGCGAACGCCGCAGCTCGTCGGGGTCGACATTCGTACGCGGCAGATCCACCGGCAGGTCGAGCGCCACCTGACCCGGCCTGCGGGTGAGCACCACGATGCGCGATCCGAGGAAGGCCGCCTCGTCCGCGCTGTGCGTGACGAACACCGTGGTGCGCCCCGATTCGGCGCTGACCTGACGCACGTCCTCCTGCAATCGTTCGCGCGTCAGCGCGTCGAGCGCGGCGAACGGTTCGTCGAGCAGGAACAGCGGCGTCTCGGCCGCCAACGCCCGCGCGATCGCGACCCGCTGCTGCTGACCGCCGCTGATCTCCCAGATACGCCGGTCGGCGGTGCCCTCCAGACCCACCCGGGCCAGCAGTTGCTCGCGCCGTTCGGCCCGCCGCTCACGGGGCACCCGCGCGTACTTCAGCGCGAGGTCGACGTTTCCACCGACGGTTCGCCACGGGAAGAGCCGGGGCTGCTGGAACACCACCCCCGCAGTCACACCCGGGGTGGGCGGGGCGCCGGCCACCGCTATCGTTCCCTCGGTGGGCGCCTCGAAGCCGGCGAGCAGTCGCAGCAGCGTGCTCTTACCGCACCCCGAGGCGCCGACCAGCACCAGGAACGCCCCGGGTTCGACGGTCAGGTCGACGGGCCCGACCGCGGTGACCTCCTGACCGCCGCGGCCGTACCGGTGGGAGACACCGCGCAGCCGGATGGCCCCGTCACTGGGTGATGGCACCGGGTAGACCCTTGGTGTAGATCGCATCCTGGAAGGTCTTCAACGGTGCGGCGGCCGGGATCTGCTTCTGCTCGGCGAGGAACTGCGACGCGCTCTCCAGGTTGACCGCGATGTTGCCCGGCGCACCCTCGGAGCCCAGCCACTCCGGCGAGGCCACTTCCGCGGGTGTCAGGTACACGCCCTGGGTGAGCTGTCCGGCGACCTCCTCGGGCGTCAACCCGATTTCGGCGGCGATGGCCTTGGCGGCGGCGTCGGGGTCGTCCTTGATGACGGTCAGTGCGCGGGCCTCCTGCTGACGCCAGATGTCGACCACGTCCGGATGGGCTTCGGCGAACTCGTCGGCCACCACGGCCAGGTCGAGCGTGGGCTTACCGTCGCGGGCCAGCTGTCGGCTGGTGATCAGGTCCTTGCCGTTGCGGCGAAGCTGATCCAGGGTCGGCAACCACGAGTACCCGGCGTCGATGTCACCGCGGTCGAACGCCGCCAGGATGGCCTGCGGCTGCAGGTCCACGAGCTGAACATCGTTGGGCGACAACCCGTTCTGGTCCAGCGCGGCGAGCAGGCTGTAGTGCGCGGTCGAGGCGAACGGCGTGCCGACGCGCTTACCCCGCAGATCGGCGATCGTGTTGACGCCGCTTCCGTTGCGCGCCACCAACGCCTCGTTGTCGCCTGCGACGTCGAGCACGAACGCCACCTTGTACGGGATGTTCAGCGGGGCCGACAGGCCACGGGCCACGGGGCTCGAACCCAGCGCGCCGAAATCGACCTCCTTGGCGATGAACGCGGTGTTGACGTCGGCGCCGGAGTCGAACTTCGTCCACTTGATGTTGTAGTCCGGCAGCGCATCCTCGAGCCAGCGGTTGTTCTTCACGATCAGGTCGCCGCTCGGGAAGCTCTGGTAGGCAATGCGAATCGTCTGCTTCCCGGCATCCTGACCGGACGTGTCGACCGAGCAGCCGGCCACCGCCAGCATCGTGACCGCCACGGCGGCAAGGGCTTTGAGTCTCATATCTTTCTAGACCTTTCCAATCCAGGGGGTACTGCGACGTTCGATCGTGCGCAACAGACCATCGATGATCAGACCCGAGATGCCGATGGCGAAGATGCCGACCAGGACGACCGGGGTGTTGTTGTAGTTGCTGGCGTCCTTGACCAGGCCGCCGACGCCGGGCAGACCGTTGAACAGTTCCGCGGCGACCACCGACGAATAGGCCATCCCCACCGCGAGGCGGATGCCGGTGAACGTCTCGGGCAGCGCCGAGGGCACCACCACATCGCGGATGACCTCTCCGCGGGAGGCGCCCAGCGCGCGCGCCGCCTCGGTCAGGCCGACGGGCGCGGCCAGTACGGCGGCCGTCGTCGCCACCGCCGCCGGGGGCAGCGCCGCCAGGGCGAGCAGCGTGATCTTCGGCGCCTCGTCGATCCCCAGCCAGATCACCAACAGGAAGAAGTAGGCCAGCGGCGGCAGCGCCCGCAGGAACGTCAGCCACGGTTCGAGCACGCTGCGCACCCAGCTGACGGAGCCCATGACCAGCCCGAGCAGCACCCCGAGCGCCACACCGATGACGACACCGGCCAGCACCCGGCGCAGTGTCATGTAGAGGTGCTCGACCAGCAGGTACCCGGCGTAGCCGCGGGTGCCGTCGTGGGTGGTGGACACCTCGATGAACGCCCGAACCACCGTGCCCGGATACGGCACGAAGGTCTGGTTCCAGATACCGCTGGCGGCCGCGAGCTGCCAGAGCCCGGTGAACACCGCGACCGAGATGAGAGGCAGCGCGGCGCGGGTCAGGCGGCCCGCCCACTTGCCGCGCGGCGGCGCGACGGGTGAGTCGAGTTGCGACTCGTCCGGCGTGAGATCGACGAAGACCGACACTGTGGCGACTTTCTGTGGCTGAAGAAGGTGAGCGAGAAGGCTTCAGCGACAGCAGTCGTCGGACAGCGCGGTGTTCACCGGGATATTGCTACCGGCACCGTCGCGATCGGCAAATGATTGCGATCCGCGTGAGTTTATTCGGGCTGGCTGCCGCGGGTGTCGAGGCGGCGCAACACCCGGTCGACGACCGTCGGATCCGTGCCCGATTCCGAACGCGCCTTGACGACGGCTTCGCGGGCGGCCGCGAGTATCTCGTCCTTGAGCGCGTTGAGCGTCATCGCGTGGTCGGTGTGCGCGTGGTGGGATTCGGCGTCGGGCGGGGCGAACCCGACCGACTGCCACATCCGCTCGGCGTTGTCGCGGGCGTGTTCGATGACCTCGGGGTCGGCTTCCTCGCGCGCGCGGATTTCGTCGAGGCGTTCGAAGCCGGCGTCGCGGGCCCGCCGGATCAGCGCCTGCACCGCGTCGTCCTCTTCGTGAGGAGAGGCGCGCACGCCGAGCCGCCGCACCACGGTCGGCAACGTGAGGCCCTGCAGCAGCAGGGTGACGACGATGACGACGAACGCGTAGAACACCAGCCGTTCACGCTCGGGGAACTGGGGTGGCAGCGCGAGGACGGCGGCCAGTGTCACCACACCCCGCATCCCCGCCCATGACGAGACGGTCATCTCCCGCCAGCCGATCGGCTCGGCCACGTGCGCTTTGCGCCGGTGCATCCGTTCGTCGATGGTGGCGACCGGGAAGATCCACAGGAACCGCACGACGATCACCACCAGCGTGATGATCAGCCCCTGTTGGAGCAGTTCCCAGAAGGTCATGTCGATGCTGTCGGCGACTGCCCGCATCTGCAGCCCCACGAACGCGAATGCCGAACCGGTCAACAGCAGTTCGACGATCTCCCATGTCGTCCCGGTGGCCAGTCGGGTCTGCGACGACTGGGTGTCGCCGTAGCGACTCATCGCGAGGGCCACCGTGACCACCGCGAGCACGCCGCTGCCGTGGACGGCGTCCGCGGCGGCGTAGGCCGCGAACGGCACGACCAGGACCAGACCGCTGCCCGCCGGGTGCGCTGGCAGCTTGTTGATCAGCCAGCGGGTGGCGACGGCGATGGCAAGACCAACGAGGACACCGAGCACGACGGCGAGCCCGAGTGCCTCACCCGCGCCCCAGGCGGAGAACGCGCCGGTCATCGTGCCGGCGACGGCCACCTCGTAGAGCACCAGCGAGGTGGCGTCGTTGGACAGCCCCTCCCCCTCGAGAATCGTGCGCAGCCGTCGCGGGATGCCGAGCTTCTGGGCGACCGCGGTGGCGGCCACGGCGTCCGGTGGGGCGACGGCCGCGCCGAGGGTGATCGCCGCGATCAGCGGGACGGTCGGCACCAGGGCGTGCAGCGTCGCGCCGACCGCGACGGCGGTGACGCCGACCAACGCGACGGCCAGCAGCGCGATGGGGCGGCGATTGTCGAGGAACTCCCGCCAGGAGGTGCGCCGGGCGGCGGCGAACAGCAGCGGCGGCAGGACGAGCGGAAGGATCAGTTCGGGATTCGGCGACAGCACCGGGACGCCCGGGATGAACGCCAGCGCCAGCCCGAACGCCAGCATCACCGCCGGATACGGCACGGAGAGGCGTTGCGCCGCGGGGGCGAGGACGACGGTGGCCGCCAACAGAGCCAGGCACAGGGTGAGAGCGGCCAAGGCGGGGTGATCCTTCCATCGGTCAGAGGTGGGGTCAGACGTGTCCATGTACCCGCTGACGGGCCGCCGCACCACCGCCGAGAAAACCGCAGCATAAGCTGCCTTACCGTTACCTTATCTTTTCCTTAACTTCCTTAATCCGGGTGTACGGTGGCTGCATCGCTCGGTCGAGGAAGGAGCCAGACATGCACCATGGACCCGAACGGATCGTCCTGATCACGGGTGCCTCAGGGGGCATCGGCGCCGAGGTCGCCCGGCATCTCGCCGGCCCCGACACCCACGTCGTAGTCCACTACCGCGAGCACTCCGGCGCCGCGGACGCTGTCGCGGGCGCCATCCGCGACGCGGGTGGTCGCGCGTCCACGCTGGGCGCCGACATCTCCGACGAAGCGGAGGCGGCGACGCTGATGGACTCCGTCGCGGCGAGCTTCGGACGTCTGGACGCGCTGGTCCTCAACACGGCGAGCCGGGCCGAACTCGGCGCCGACCCCCGGTACGCCATGCGCCTCAACCGCGATGCGCAGCGTCGCCTCGCCCAGTTGGCCGTGCCTCTGATGCCGGCAGGCGCCCGCATCGTGTTCGTCACCAGCCATCAGGCGCACTTCTTCCCGAACAAGGCGGTGCCCAAGGGGTACGTCGCCGTCGCGGCGAGCAAGCGCGCCGGGGAGACCGCCCTGTACGGGATGCGTTCGGTCCTCGCCCATGCCGGCATCCACCTCACCGTGGTCTCCGGTGACCGGATCGACGGTCCGACGTTGCGCCCGCTGCCGACCGCCGACGAGTTCGCCGAGGCGATCGTGGGCGCGACCCGAACCCCGTTCCCCCCGAGCATCGTCTACGTTGGTAAGACCGACTATCTGATGACCGCCTGACCGGCGGCGAGGGCGGCCACGCATTCCGCTCCCGCGGATGCCAAACTGTGCCGATGCTCATCGCGATACCGCGCGAGTCTCAGCCCGGCGAGACACGCGTAGCCGCCACACCGCAGACGGTCGGGCAGATCACCAAGCTCGGATACTCGGTCGTCGTCGAATCCGGCGCCGGAGTGGCCTCCAGTTTCCCCGACGCCGCCTACGTCGAGGCCGGGGCGGAGATAGGCGATCCGTGGTCGGCAGATGTGGTGCTGAAGGTCAACGCACCTACCGACGCCGAGATCGCGGCGCTGCGAGACGGGGCGACCCTCGTCGGTCTGATCTCGCCGGCGCTGAACCCCGAGCTCGTCGAGAAGATGTCGACGCGCCGGATCACCGTGCTGGCCATGGACGCCGTCCCACGGATCTCGCGGGCACAGTCACTCGACGTGCTGTCGTCGATGGCCAACATCGCGGGCTACCGCGCGGTGGTCGAGGCCGCGCACACCTTCGGCCGGTTCTTCACCGGTCAGGTCACCGCCGCGGGCAAGGTGCCGCCGGCCAAGGTGCTCGTCGTCGGCGCCGGCGTGGCGGGTCTGGCCGCCATCGGCGCCGCGGGCAGCCTCGGGGCGATCGTGCGGGCCACCGATCCACGCCCGGAGGTCGCCGATCAGGTCGCGTCCCTGGGCGGGGAGTACCTGGCCGTCGACCCGGCGGCCGCGGAGGTGTCGGCCACCGGTTACGCCAAGGAGATGGGCGAGGACTACAAGGTCCGCGAGGCGGCGCTGTACGCCGAGCAGTGCAAGGACGTCGACATCATCATCACCACCGCGCTCATCCCGGGCCGGCCGGCCCCGCGGATCATCACCGCCGACATGGTGGCCTCGATGAAGTCGGGCAGCGTGATCGTCGACATGGCCGCGGCCAACGGCGGCAACGTCGAGGGCACCGTGAAGGACCAGGCGATCGTGACCGACAACGGGGTGACGATCATCGGCTACACCGACCTGGCCGGGCGGCTGCCCGCCACGGCTTCCCAGCTCTACGCCACCAACCTGGTCAACCTGCTCAAACTGCTCACCCCCAACAAGGACGGGCAGCTCACGCTCGACTTCGACGACGTGGTGCAGCGCTCGGTGACCGTGATCCGCGACGGCGAGGTCACCTGGCCGCCGCCACCGGTGCAGGTGTCGGCCGCACCGGCCGCCAAGGCCGCGGCGCCTGTCGAGCACAAACCCGCCAAGCAGCCGATGTCGATGGGCCGCCGACTGGGCATCACCTTCGCCGCCGCCGCGGCGCTGTTCGTGCTCATCGCCCTTTCACCGGCCGCACTCCAGGTCCACCTGACGGTTTTCGCGCTGGCCATCGTCATCGGCTACTACGTGATCGGCAACGTGCACCATGCCCTGCACACCCCGCTGATGTCGGTGACCAACGCGATCTCCGGGATCATCGTCGTCGGCGCCCTCCTGCAGATCGGGCACGGCGATCCGGTGGTCACCGCAATCGCCACGGTGGCGATCCTGCTCGCCAGCATCAACGTCTTCGGTGGGTTCTCCGTGACCCGCCGCATGCTGGCCATGTTCTCGAGGAGCTGAGGAATGTTGTCACTGGAAACCACCGCGACGGCGGCCTACGTCGTCGCGGCCATCCTGTTCATCCTCGCCCTGGCCGGACTGTCCAAGCACGAGACCTCGAGGGCGGGTAACACCTTCGGCATCGCCGGGATGGCCGTCGCCCTGATCGCGACCATCGCGCTGGCCCTCGATCACGACATCGAGCCGCTCGGCCTGGGGCTGCTGATCGGCGCCATGGTCATCGGCGCCGTGATCGGACTGTGGCGCGCCAAGGTGGTCGAGATGACCGGTATGCCCGAACTGATCGCGCTGCTGCACTCGTTCGTCGGCCTGGCCGCCGTGCTGGTCGGCTGGAACGGCTACCTGCATGTCGAGGGTCAGCCCGACGGCGCCGAGGCGGCCGCGATCGCCGCCGAAGGCATGCTCGGCATCCACTCGGCCGAGGTCGTCATCGGTGTGTTCATCGGGGCGGTCACGTTCACCGGCTCGATCGTGGCCAACCTCAAACTGTCGGCCCGGATCAAATCCGCGCCGATGATGCTGCCCGGTAAGAACGCTCTCAACGTCGGGGCTCTCGTGGCCTTCGCCGCCCTGACGGTGTGGTTCGTCATCGATCCGCAGCTGTGGCTGCTCGTCGTGGTGACCGTGCTGGCGCTGCTGCTGGGCTGGCACCTGGTCGCCTCGATCGGCGGCGGCGACATGCCCGTGGTGGTGTCGATGCTCAACAGCTACTCCGGCTGGGCCGCCGCGGCGTCGGGCTTCCTGCTGGCCAACGACCTGCTGATCGTCACCGGCGCACTGGTCGGGTCCTCGGGCGCCTACCTGTCCTACATCATGTGCAAGGCGATGAACCGGTCGTTCATCTCGGTGATCGCCGGAGGCTTCGGGATCGAGGCCGGGCCCGCCGAGGACAAGGATTACGGCGAGCATCGGGAGATCAACGCCGAGGGCGCCGCCGAGCTGCTGTCCTCGGCCAGTTCGGTGATCATCACACCGGGCTACGGGATGGCCGTCGCCCAGGCCCAGTACGGGGTCGCCGACCTGACCCGCAAACTGCGCGAACGGGGCGTCAACGTCCGGTTCGGCATCCATCCCGTCGCCGGCCGCCTGCCCGGCCACATGAACGTGCTGCTCGCCGAGGCCAAGGTGCCCTACGACATCGTGCTCGAAATGGACGAGATCAACGACGACTTCGCCGACACCGACGTCGTACTCGTCATCGGCGCCAACGACACCGTCAACCCCGCCGCATCCGAGGATCCGGGCAGCCCGATCGCCGGCATGCCCGTCCTCACGGTGTGGAACGCGAACCACGTCATCGTGTTCAAACGCTCCATGGCCTCCGGCTACGCCGGCGTGCAGAACCCGCTGTTCTTCCGCGACAACACCCAGATGCTGTTCGGTGACGCCAAAGACCGGGTCGACGCCATCAACGCGGCGCTCACGGTCCCCGAGAAGGTCTAGGTCAGATGCCGGTTGACCGTCTGCTGCCCTCCGACGAGGCGCGCGAGCTCATCGCGCTGACCCGTGACATCGCCGACAAGGTGCTCGACCCCATCGTCGACGAGCACGAGAAGACCGAGACCTACCCCGAGGGCGTCTTCGCCCAGCTGGGCGCGGCGGGGCTGCTGAGCCTGCCGCAGCCGGAGGAGTGGGGTGGCGGCGGTCAACCGTACGAGGTCTACCTGCAGGTGCTCGAGGAGATTGCGGCGCGGTGGGCGGCGGTCGCGGTGGCGGTCAGCGTGCACAGCCTGTCGTCGCACCCGCTGCTGGCCTTCGGCACCGACGAGCAGAAGCAACGCTGGCTGCCCGGCATGCTGTCGGGCTCCCAGATCGGCGCGTACAGCCTGTCCGAACCGCAGGCCGGTTCCGATGCGGCGGCATTGCGTTGTGCGGCTGTGCCTTCCGACGGTAAGTACGTGATCACCGGTGAGAAGTCGTGGATCACCCACGGCGGGAGGGCCGACTTCTACACGCTGTTCGCGCGAACCGGCGAGGGGTCTCGCGGGATCAGCTGCTTCCTGATCCCCGGTGGCCAGCCCGGGCTGTCCTTCGGCAAGCCGGAGGAGAAGATGGGTCTGCACGCGGTGCCGACGACGACGGCGCACTACGACGAGGCCCGCGTCGACGCCGACCGGCGCATCGGCGCGGAGGGTCAGGGTCTGCAGATCGCGTTCTCCGCGCTGGACTCCGGACGGTTGGGTATCGCGGCGGTGGCCGTCGGTCTGGCGCAGGCCGCACTCGACGAGGCGACCCGCTACGCCAACGAGCGAACCACGTTCGGCCGCAAGATCATCGACCATCAGGGGCTGGGTTTCCTGCTCGCCGACATGGCCGCCGCCGTGGTCAGCGCCCGGGCCACCTACCTGGATGCCGCGCGGCGGCGCGACCTCGGCCTGCCGTACTCGACCCAGGCCAGCGTCGCCAAGCTGATCGCGACGGATGCGGCGATGAAGGTGACCACCGACGCGGTGCAGGTGCTCGGCGGCGTCGGCTACACCCGCGACTTCCGGGTCGAGCGCTACATGCGCGAAGCCAAGATCACGCAGATCTTCGAGGGCACGAACCAGATTCAGCGGCTGGTCATCTCGCGCTCGCTCACGGCACGCTGAGCCGTTCGCCGTAGCAGACCCGCTCGAAGCCGTCCTGGCGTCCGCGGCCGGCCGCGGATGGAACGTCGGGCTCTCGGTCACCGACAGTGGCCCGGCGGACCGTCTGCGTGGGCATCGTCATATCGTGACGGCATGGACTTCGCGATGTCGGCCAAGGCGCTCGACTACCACCAGCGGCTCACCGATTTCATGGTCGAGCACGTCTTCCCCGCCGAGGCGGACTACCACCGTTACCGCGAGGAGGCCGGACCGAAGGACCACACGGTCCCGCCGGTCGTCGAGGACCTCAAGAAGCTGGCCAAGGAACGCGGCCTGTGGAACCTATTCCTGCCGTCGGAATCCGGGTTGTCCAACCTGGAGTACGCGGAACTGGCCGAACTGTCCGGGTGGAGCATGGAGATCGCCCCCGAGGTGATCAACTGTGCCGCCCCCGACACCGGCAACATGGAGACCCTGCACCTCTTCGCCAACGATGAGCAGCGCAAGCAGTGGCTCGACCCGCTGCTGAACGGCGAGATCCGCAGCGCGTTCGCGATGACCGAACCGGCCGTCGCCTCCTCCGACGCCCGCAACATCGAGACGACGATGCTGCGTGACGGATCCGACTACGTGATCAACGGCCGCAAGTGGTGGATCACCGGCGCGGCCGATCCGCGCTGCAAGCTCCTCATCGTGATGGGCCGCACCAACCCGGATGCGGCCAGCCATCAGCAGCAGTCGATGATCCTGGTGCCCGCCGACACCCCCGGCGTCGACATCCAGCGGTCGCTTCCCGTGTTCGGCTGGCAGGACCAGCACGGCCACTGCGAGATCGTGTTCGACAACGTCCGCGTGCCCGTCGAGAACCTGCTGCACGAAGAGGGCAGCGGTTTCGCGATCGCCCAGGCCCGGCTCGGCCCGGGCCGCATCCACCACTGCATGCGGGCCCTCGGTGCCGCCGAGCGGGCGCTGGCGCTGATGATCGACCGCGTCCAGAAGCGGGTGGCCTTCGGCAAGCCGCTGGCCGAACAGGGTGTGGTGCGCGAGGCGATTGCCAAGTCCCGCAACGAGATCGACATGGCCCGGCTGCTGTGCCACAAGGCGGCGTGGACCATCGACCAGGAGGGCAACAAGGCCGCGCACGTGCTGGTGTCGCAGATCAAGTCGGTGGCCCCGCAGGTCGCCTGCGACGTCATCGACCGCGCGATCCAGGTGCACGGTGGGGCCGGGGTGTCCGACGACTTCCCGCTGGCCCGGCTCTACGCGTGGCACCGCGCGATGCGGCTGTTCGACGGCCCCGACGAGGTGCACATGCGGACCATCGCGCGCGCCGAACTGGGCCGCGAGAAGTCCCCGTTCGCAGCCGCGGTGTGCCGCTAGTGGCCTCGGCCGGCGACGAACTGTCGGGCGCGTGGAACTTCCGCGACGTCTCCTCGCACACGGGCGTCGCCCCCGGGGTGTTCTTCCGCGCCAGTGAGCTGTCGCGCCTCGACGACGAGGGTCGCGCCGCGCTGAGCGGCTACGGCGTCACCGACGTCGCCGACCTGCGCACGCTGCGCGAGCTCGAACGGCACGGCCCGGGCCGGGTCCCCGCCGGAGTGGACATCCACCATCTGCCGTTCATCGAGACCGTCGCCTCGGACGCGGAGGCCCCGCACGAACACGCCTTCCAGCGGATGATGACCGACAAACCCGAGGGTGAGTCGATCGCTGCCGCCGCCGCGCGCTACATGACCGAGGAGTACGCCCGCATCGCGAGCGCACCGCTGGCCCAGCGCGCCGTGCGGCAGGTGGTCACGCTGCTGGGTTCCGGCCGCCGCGTGCTGGCGCACTGCTTTGCCGGGAAGGACCGGACCGGCTTCACCGTCGCGGTCGTGCTGGAGGCCGCGGGGGTGGACCGCGAGGCGGTGATGGCCGACTACCTGCACAGCAACACCGCGGTACCGCAACTGCGCGAGAGCATCCTGGTGACCGTGCGTGAGCGGGCGGCCGAGACACCCGAGGTGCTGGAGATGGCGGAGGCCCGTCTGACCGAGTCGGTGCTCGGCGTGCGCGAGGAGTACCTCGACGCCGCGTTCCGCACCATCGCCGGCGAGTACGGCTCGCTCGAGGGCTACCTCTCGGCGGCCGGCGTGTCGGCGGACGAGCTCGCGCGGCTGAGGTCCACGCTGCGCGGCTGATTTGCGTAACGCCACGGCGATTTCAGCACCTGATTTCCGCCACAGCGTTACGCAAGTCGGGGGTGTCAGTCGCGATCGGCATGCTGCTGCCATGTCCGAGCCGTTCATCGGCAGCGCCGCCCTCGAGGCCGGCGCTCTGACCCGCCACGCGCTGCGCACGCGGTTCGTTGCGGTCCACCACGACGTGTACCTCCCGCGGGACGCCGAAGTCACCGCCGTGGTGCGCGCCAAAGCGGCCTGGCTGCGGACGCGTGGTCACGGCGTGCTGGCGGGCTTCTCGGCCTCGGCCTTGCACGGCGCGAGGTGGATCGATCCCGGCCGACCCGCGACCGTGATCGACGCGAACAGGCGCCGCACCCGTGCACTCGAGGTGTGGGCCGACCGTCTCGAGGACGACGAGATCGGGGAAGTCGACGGGATCCGCGTGACCACTCCCGTCCGCACGGCGGTGGATCTGGCGCGGCGTTATCCGTTGAACACCGCCGTCGCGGCCATCGACGCGCTCGCCCGAGCGACCCGAATCTCGGTGGACGACGTCATGGCCGCCACCTTTCGCCCCGGACGGCACGGCATGTCCCGGGCACGCAAGGCCATCGAACTCGTCGACGCGGGCGCGGAATCTCCCAAGGAGACCTGGCTTCGACTGGTGATCATCCGAGCCGGGTTCCCACGGCCGGAAACGCAGGTCCCCGTCTACAACGAATACGGCGTGCTGATCGGGGTCGTGGACATCGGATGGCAGGACAGGCGACTTGCTGTCGAGTACGAAGGCAAGCACCACCGAATGACCCGCAGCGCATTCGACAAAGACATCCGCCGGCTGGAGGAGATGATCGAGTGCGGTTGGAGCGTTGTGAGGATCACCGCTGCCGATTCCGAAGCGACAGTCGTTCGGCGGCTGCGGGTCGCCTGGGACCGGCTTGCGTAACGTCACGGCGATCTTCGGGTCGGAATTCCGCCCCAGCGTTACGCAAATCGCTACTACGTCAGGTAGACCCCGACCGCCCACGCCACCGTCGCGAGCAGCGCGCCCGCCAACTCGACGCCCACCGACAGCGCGACGCCCTTGACCGCATGCACCGTCGACGCCCACGCCACCCGCTGGTCGCGGCGCACACCGAGTTCGGCCACGTACACCCCGCCGACGAAACCGATCACCAGCCCGAGCACGGGGATCACGAAGAACCCGATCACGCCCAGCACACCGCCGGCCACCAGGCTCATGGTCCGCACGTCGGCCGCACGCATCCGCCGCATCGGCCAGAGGTACTTGATCAGCAGCGCCGCCCCGAGGATCACGGTCACCACGCCGAGCGTCACCCACGCGGTGACGTTCTGCTCGACGACGGCCCACACCGCGATGGCGCCGAACACCAGCAGCGTCCCGGGCAACAGCGGCACCACGATGCCGACCATGCCGACGGCGACCGCCAACGCGACGAGAAGCAGACCCCCGGTGCTCACGGTCGCCGACCGCGCGCCCACTGGACGGTGCCCATGGTCTTCGTCCGCACCCCGACCAGGCCGAGCCCCTCGAGCGCGTCGCCCAGTTCGTCCTCGTCGAACACCCGCGCCCCGGCGTTGGGCAACACGTTGATCAGCCGTGCCATCTGTCCCGCGGTCGGCACCATGACGGCCATGCGCCGACCGGGTCGCAGTACCCGCACCATCTCGGCCATCGCGGCCGTCGGGTCGGGGATCAGCTGCAGCATCGCCACCGAGACGACCGCGTCGACGGATTCGTCCCGCAACGGCAACCGTTGGGCGTCGGCCCGGATGAACCCGACGTTCGGACCCGCCTCCGCCCGGACCGCGCGCGCCAGCATCGGCTCCGAGATGTCGACGCCCAGCGCCAGTCCGCCCGGACCGACCACGCGGCCCAGTGCCGCGGTGATGTTGCCCGGGCCGCTGCCGACGTCGAGGGCCACTCCCCCGACCGGCACGTTCAGCCACTCCAGCGGTAGCTGCCACGCAGCCGACACCCGCCGGATCACCGTCTGCGAGTTGTCGTAGAGCAGCGATCCGAGCCGCGACGACCACACCGCCTGGATCGTTCCGGTGTTGCGGTCACCGCCGTCGGTCAGCAGGTCGAGATATCCCTTGCTGACGTCGGGGTGTTCGGGCGGGTCGGCGAGCAGCCGTTGAGCCATGGTCAGCGCGGTGTCCACTCCCCCACGGTACGCTGCCCGGTCATGCCCCGAGCTGGTCCGCCAGATCAAGAAAATCGCTTGCCAGCACGTCGAATTCGCCCTCGGCCGGCATCCGGACCTGCCGTCCGGGGCCGTATTCCAGTGGCCGGGACACGTATGCGGTGCGCAGACCCGCCTCGCGTGCGGCGCGCAGATCGGATCGGTGCGCGGCGACGAGCATCAGCTCATCGGGGGCGACGTCGAGCAGGTCGGCGCAGCCGAGATAGGCCTCGGGGTCGGGTTTGTAGTGCCGGAACAGTTCGGCCGACAGGACGCAGTCCCATGGCAGCCCGGCCCGCTTGGCCATGTTCGTCAGCAGTGACACGTTGCCGTTGGACAGCGGGGTGATGACGTAGCGGCGTTTGAGCCGCGTCAGTCCCGCGACGCTGTCGGGCCACGGGTCCAGCCGGTGCCAGGCCCGGGTGAGCTCGTCGACGGCCTCGTCCCCGACCGAGATGTGCTCGGCGGCAAGCAGATCGACGAGCGTCATCCGGTGTAGGTCGTCGAGTCGGGTCCACGGCAGCTCACCGCGGCGCACCCGGTCCATCGACGGCACATAGCCGGCCCGCCAGGCGTCGGCGAACGCCGCCCAGTCGGCGTCCACCCCGTGCGCACGCCCGAACTCCTCGAGTTGGGCGATGACACTGGACCGCCAGTCCACGACGGTCCCGAAGACGTCGAACGCCAACACGCTGACGCTCGTCACGGTTGCAGGACCAACTTGCCCTTGATCCCCCCGTCGGCCAGCGCCTGCAACGCCGCCGGACCCTCGGCGAGCGGATAGCACACGGGCGGGGGCGGACGCAGACCCGCCTCGACCAGGGCCGCCAATTCGGCGCCGACGGCAGCCTGCGCACTCGGGTTGCGCCTGACGAATTCGCCCCAGCCGACCCCGACGACGCTCACGTTGCGCAGCAGCAACCGGTTCA